>NZ_CM151369.1:0-4800000 GCF_056490265.1 Klebsiella sp. GFKo11 | reverse complement strand
GGCGTTTCGCTGCCGGTAATATCCGCTTCAACAATCAGCGCATCGGCCTGGCGAATCAGTTTCAGCAGTCGTACTGGAGGCGGCGACATATCGCGGGTGCCCATATGAATACTGCCGACCAGGTGCAAATAGCGTTCGCCGGGAAGAGTGACATCCAGCGCGGGCCAGGAATAAGACGAGCCGACAGCGGCTTGCCACAGCATTTTTATTCGGTTTAACAGGCCCATACGTGCTCCGTAGTGTGAAGAACTCATGCTAGCGCGTGGGGGGCAGAGGCGCAATAGGGCTAAGGGAACGCGACGGAAGATACGTTTTTCAATGTCATAAAAATAACAAAAAAATTTGATGCTCTGGTTTTTTATAATTCTTGCAATGACGTTATTATGGTAATTATTAATTAAAATCAAATATATATGTTTAGTTGCGCAAGTCGCGAATGGTGCTTTTTTCTCAAAAAAGGCTCAATTGTGATAATAAAATAAAAAATCTGTAACGAAAGATAAACAAAGCGCTTCTATATTGGCCCCTTCAATTTTTGGGGGGAGTGTCATGCGTAACTGGAGTGAGCCTAAAAAGAATAAAGCCCATATCGAACTGATCCCGATGATCGATGTGATGATGTTTTTACTGGTCTTCTTTGTCCTGATTAGCCTGAATGTGATCCCGGCTCTGGGCTTGAAAACCCAGCTGCCGTCGGCCAGCAGCGCCCAACAGCTTAAGCCGCAGAAAAAAGCCATTATCACCCTCGGCGCCGGTGATCAGCTGCAGCTGGATGGCCAGCCGCTGGTTCTTGATGCGCTGGTCAATACCCTGAAGCAACAGCAGCAGGAAAACCAAACCACCACCATTATCGTCAACAGCGATAAAGAGGTCGCGGTGGAACGCCTGGTCGCAGTGATGGATACCTTGCGTCAGGGCGGTTTCTTCTCCATTTCCATCGCCACACGGATGCAGTGATATGTATCTGCTTTATCGCTCACGTCACGTTGTTAGCTGGTTACCCGCGATAGTCATCGCCGGATGCTTGCTGTTCGTCAGCCAGCAGGCCGTGCTGCAGGTGAAACCGCATTATGACGATACGGTGATGGAACTGTCGCTGGCCGAACCCGAGCCACCGCAGCCTGAACCTGTCCCGGAACCGCAGCCAGAGCCGCCGCCGGAACCCCAACCTGAGCCGGAACCGGAGCCGATTGCCGAGCCCGTCGTTCCTGCCCCGGAACCGATTATCCAGGCCAAACCGGTTGTTAAACCCAAACCTAAGCCGAAGCCAAAACCGGTTCAGGAGAAAGCAGTGAAGCCGCAGGAGCGCGTGGCTCCGCAGCCTGCCGTCGTGCGCAGTCCGGTGGTGAGTAAACCCGCCGCGCCGCCCTCTCCTCCGACGCCGAAAGCGAACGCACAAGCGGTGGAAAGCGGCTATCTGCAGGTGCTGCGCCGCGAGCTGGAGCAGCGCAAACGCTACCCGAGCGGCCGTCAGGCTTCGCTGGAGCGCCCGCAGGGCAACGTCGAGGTGTGGCTGGAGGTCGACCGCAGCGGCAGAGTGCTGGCTTCAGGTATTGCCAACAAAGCGCCGAGCATGCTGCTCAATCGTGCGGCGCTGAGCTCCTTACAAAGTATCAGTCAGTTGAAGCCCTTTCCTGAAGAGGCTTTTGCTGGACAAAGAAGCAAAAGATTTACCGCGACGTTTAATTATCAGGCGCCATAAAGCCTAATTAATCATTTGTTTTTTATAGGAAAAGAAATGAAGAACTTTCGTTATTCTGGGATTGCGTTAGCTGTGGTGTCGGCATTGTTATCGGGTTCCTCGCTGGCGGCGGAAAGTAGCGATGTGGGGGAGATTAACGTCAAAGGGCAGTCGCTCGGCGGCGGTCTGATGGTGCAGGAGGACAGCAGCAAAGCGCGCTCCACTTTGACCAAAGAAGCGATGGATAAAGCGCCGGGTGCCAGCAATGCCATCGACATGCTGAAATATACGCCGGGTATGAACGTTAACAGTAATGACGCCAGCGGCCTGAGCGGCATCGACTACACCATGCGTGGGATGAACTCGGATCAAATCGGTCTGTCGATGGACGGCATCCCGATTAACGACTCGGGTAACTACGCGGTCTATCCGAACCTGTTGGGCGATGCGGAAAACCTTGAGCAGATCTTTGTTACTCAGGGGTCTTCTGAAGCAGACGGCCCGCATATCGGATCCAGCGGCGGTAACATTGGCCTCGTCACAAAGCGCCCGTCCAAAGAGTTCGGCGGCTTCGTCAAGCAAACGCTGGGCAGCAATAATCTCAGCAAAACTTTCGCCCGCCTGGAGACCGGTGAGTACAACGGTTTCAGCAACTGGCTCTCTTACTCGCACACTGAAGCCAAAAAATGGCGCGGAGAAGGACGTAACTATTCCGATAAGTTCGAGATGAACTCGCTTTATGAGGACGGGAACGGCAACAGCAGTAACCTGATCATGAAGTACAACCGGCAGGATAACAGCAACTACAACACCCTAAGCAAAGCGCAGTTTGACGAAGACCCGCGTCAGGACTACTCGACCTCGCCGGTCTATAACAACAAAGGTCAGCTGAGCAAATATTACAAGCTCAACCGTAACCCGTTTGAAACCTTTACTCTCTCTTTCTCACAAAGATTGCAGCTGCGCGACAATCTTGCGTTGACCGTTCAGCCCTATTACTACTGGGGTAACGGCGGCAGTTTTACCGGGCAAACGGCCTCGGTACTGTCGAATACTTCTGATAAAGCCGGGCAGTACGACCTGAGCAATTTAAGTTCCAATACTTACTACCGACCTTCGTGGACCCAGACCTGGCGACCGGGTGTCACCACTAAGCTTAAGTGGGACATTAACGACGAGCACAGCCTGGATATCGGCTACTGGTATGAGCGAGCGCGCCAGTCGCAGACCCAGCCGTTTATCAGCATTCAGGATGACGGCAACCCGGCGAACGTCTCCGGTAAACCGGGCGGTTCCGATCAGGTGAAAGACGCCAACGGCAACACGGTGCAAGGCCGTAACCAGTACACCGTCACTCCGGCGCAAAAAGTATGGCTTCAGGATACCTGGTTTGTGACGCCGGACTGGACGCTGGTGAGCGGGCTGGCGTACCAGTACGTCGAACGTAAAGGCGATAACAAAGGCAGCCTGTATAACGCCCCGGAAAAACGTAATGCGACCTACCATGAATTCCTGCCGAACTTTAGCATCAGCTATAAGCCGGATATGGAAAACCAGCTGTTCTATAACCTGACGCGCAACATGCGTACGCCGCCAAACTACGTGCTCTACAACGTCGGCGATTCAATTAACACCAAGCCGGAGCTGAGCTGGAACCACGAGCTGGGCTGGCGTTTCCAGCGTGAAGATATGCTGCTGAGCGCTACGCTTTTCTACATGCGCTATACCGACCGTCAGATTTCGACCACCAATGCGGACGGCGACTACGAAATGATGAATATCGGCAGCGTCGAAAGCAAAGGCGTGGAGCTGGAGTGGAGCGGTAAGCTACCGTACAACTTCAACTACTACACCTCTTACACCTATACCCATTCCGAACAAAAGGATGACATTGTCAGCAACGGCGGTCATCCGCTGCCAACGGCGGGCAAAACGGTTCCGAACGTACCGAAAAACATGCTCAACGCGTCGCTGGGTTATGACGATGGCCTCTATTACGGCAGCTTTGGCGGCAAATACGTCAGCTCGTTCTATGGCGATTTGACCAACGATGAAAAAATCGGCGGGCGCACGGTGTTTGATGTCTCCGCAGGCGTTCATTTGCCGGTGGATAAAAAGATTGTCAAAAATGCCACCCTGCGTTTTGGCATCGATAACCTGTTCGATAAACAGTACCTGACCTCCGTACGCTCGACGACCTTTAACGCGGTACCTTACGACGGCGTGAGGGCCAGCACCCCGTATTACAACGTCGGCGAAGAGCGCACCTTTAGCGTTTCGCTGGAAGCCACCTTTTAATTAACCGGAGGGCACTTTGATGGATGCCAACCTGATTCACGACATTATTTTCTACGTTATGTATGCCGCGCTGGCGATCGCCGTGGTGATTCTGGTGGAACGCGGGCTCTATTTTTCATGGGCCCAGCGTCAGGCGCAGCGCTTTGAGAAGGCGCTGACGCCGGAGGTCCGCCGCGTGGCTGACCTGCCGGAATCGCTGACCAGTCGTAGCAGTCTTCCGCTGACCCTTATTCTGCCGGTGCTGGAGAAAAAGCAGACGGCGGAAGACCGGGAAGCGATGAGCGATCTGATTGATGCTCAGTACTTGCTGAGTAAACCGCAGATGTCGCGCGGGCTATGGATGCTCGAAACCGTCGTCACCGCCGCGCCGCTGCTTGGCCTGCTGGGTACGATTCTGGGGATTATGGATACCTTTAAGGCGCTCTCCGCCTCGGGCGTCTCTGATGCCAGCATGGTTTCCGCCGGGATGGGCACTGCGCTGTACGCCACCGGCCTGGGGATTGCGATAGCTCTGCTGTGCCTGGTGGGTAATAACTACCTGCAAAGCCGCATGGAACGCATTAACGAACTGCTGAAGGTGCTGCTGATCCGCGCCGGAAGTCCGGCTAGTCGTCCGGAGCAGGGCAGCAACCGCTGGGAAGGTCGTGAGGCGCAGCGCTATGCCTGATTATCGTCGATGCAGGTGGCCGGGAGGCCACCTGTTGAGCCTGGTCGCGGGTGCCTGGATACTGCTAAGTCTGCCCGCCCAGGCGGCGTTTTCGATACCGGGTTATGAGCTGGTGTATAACGCACCGCAGGAAACCACGCTACAGGATAGTGATTTGCGCAATGCTGCCGAAGTCTGGCAGCAGATGTTTGATGCGGCGCACAACCATATCGATGTGGCGCAGTTTTACGTGGCAAATGAAAAAGGCTCTCTGCTGGACGGCGTGCTGAATCATCTGCGGGCAGCCGGTGAACGCGGGGTGAAAATTCGTTTTCTGATGGAGGAGAAGGGCATTGGCCTGTCGACGCCGGAAACGCTGGCGGCGCTGAAAACGATCCCGAATCTGGAGCTGCGAATTATTCCGTTCCATCGGCTGACTGGGGGTATTGTCCACGCCAAGTATCTGTTGGTGGATGGTAAAGAAGCCTTTGTCGGCAGCCAGAATTTTGACTGGCGTGCGCTGGAGCAGATTCAGGAAACCGGTCTGCGCATCAGCGATGCGCAAGCGGTACGGCAGATTCAGGCTATTTTCGATCAGGACTGGCAGGCGCAGGCCCTGCTTGCAGAAAATAAACTGGTGCCGAAGCTGGCATGGCAGGCTCCGGAATCAGCCCCGCAGGGCAATTATCTGGTTGCCAGCCCGCGCGATTACAACCCGAGCGGGGTGATCGATTCGCAGATTGAACTGCCGCGTCTGCTGGCCAATGCGAAGTCGCGGATCCGGGTGCAGGTGATGGACTACGCGCCGCTCTCATGGGGTGAGAAGGGGAAACGTCCCTTTTATGCCCCCATTGATAACGCTCTACGCAGCGCGGCGGCTCGCGGCGTGCAGGTTGAGCTGATGGTTGCCAGCTGGAATCTGAAAAAACCGGAGGTGTTCTGGTTAAAGAGCCTGTCGCTGGTGCCTAACGTTCAGTTAAAGGTAGTGACTATTCCTCCCGCCAGTCGGGGATTTATCCCGTTTGCGAGGGTGGTGCACAGTAAGCTGATGACTATCGACGGTTCGACGGCGTGGGTGGGAACCAGCAACTGGAGCGGGGGCTACTTTGATAACTCACGCAACCTTGAGCTGGTGCTGAACAGCGTGCCGATGGCCGAGCGTGTGGACGCGCTTTACAGTCAGCTATGGAACAGCCGCTACGCGGAGCCGATCAACGTTGACTTTGATTATCCGACCCCGCATCCAGGTCGCGAGCACGAATAGAAAATCGGGGCGGTTTTCTCCCTCTCCCGGTGGGAGCTGTCTCTTGATCAGATCTTCTGCTCAAGAGACAGGGCCAGTCTGTAACCCTCAACCATTTCCTGGAGCCTGAACCAGCCATCCCATATCACTATCCAGCCGGGTCTTCCTGTTCGTTTACTGTCATACCATCGGCCCAGTTTTGCCAGAGACAGACAGGCCCATTTCAGCGTCGGCGGCCTTTCCGGCAGCGCTTTTCCTTCCTGCTTCACCCACAACAACTTCCATTCCACCGGACTCAGTACCGACTCACAGCTTTCATTCTGCGTTTCCTCACTTACACCTCCCTGCCGTAACGCCAGCACCCTCACCGCCACGAAGGCCAGGATTGTCACCATTCGTTCCAGATTGTCCCGCGTCTGCATCCGCAACGCTTCCACCTGTGCGCCGCCGCTTTTCCAGGCCTTATGGTATTCCTCTATCAGCCAGCGCCGTTCGTAGTGGCTCACCACCGTTCTCGCCTCCGCTGAGTTCTCCACTTTTTCTGACGTCAGAAGATGCCAGCAGGCCCCTTCCGGCTCGTCTTCGCGGCAGCAGATATAGGTTAATGACAGCGTCCCTTTCTCTGATTTCAGTTGTATTTCACTGTAGCTGACCTTCATCTGTGCCTGCCTGGCCGCCCGGCCTCCCTTCTGCACCACATTCAGTCTGTGGCTCCCGGCTTCTGTCAGAGACTCCGGCAGGCTGAACAGTTTGCCGGGTGCCTCTGCCAGCAGACGATTCTGTGCCGCCCGCACAACGAACCGCTGCCCGTGGCTGAGTTTATAGCTAAGGTAATGCCAGATATCCGCCTCCCGGTCGCAGACCGAGATAACCCGTGACTGGGTTTCACCCAACCGTTGCGCCATATGCTCAGAAGCCCGTTGCCATTTATAGCTCTCTTTCTCTTCATAAGGACGCTGACTGCGCTGATGTTTTTTGCCATAGCTGGCTGGCGCACGGCACCAGCGTTGCTGGTCAATGAGACCCACCATACGGGCACTGTCTGGTGCACAGAGCAGGACAGAGTGGGCCAGCAGCCCATAAGTGCGCTGACTGGTGCCAATATTACCCAGCTCGTCAGTGACAGAGCTGTGGCCAAAACTCAGGGCGGTGGTGTCTTCCAGTGCGAGCAGAAGCGAGTATTCAGCAGCGGCTCTGGCCGTCGCGGTGAAACCAGCATCGGCGATGTCATCAGGTGAAACTGCGGGGTTACGCATCAGGCGGTAGGCACCTTCAACTTCGGCAGGAGAACGGGAGGATTGCACAATAGAAAGTCCGGTATGTTGAGCCAGTGAAGAGGCCAGAGTGACAAGCCGCCGGGTACGGCGTAAATCCCCTAATTCAGCGGATCCAAAAATGTCGTTAGCCCATGAATAACAATCAGAAAGCACCATAGCAGAACACCAGAAGTCGGGGGAGTATTAAACAGAGATCAATAAACAGGGAAAAGATTCAAAAAATCCTCCGGCAATGTTGTCGGAGGATTTGTGTATAAGAGACAGCGGTGGGAGAGGGTCGGGGTGAGGGCATCAGCGTGCACATTTTCCCCTCACCCTAACCCTCTCCCCAAAGGGGCGAGGGGATCATCCTCCGCGGGATGATGGTGAACGGAATCTGCCTTATGACTTCGGCTTAAAGCGCAGCAACCGGTTAGCATTACTCACGACCGTAATTGAGGAGAGCGCCATTGCCGCTCCGGCGACTACCGGATTGAGCAGGGTTCCGGTCAGCGGCCAGAGGATCCCGGCGGCAATCGGAATACCCAGCGAGTTATAAACAAACGCCCCCAGCAGGTTCTGCTTCATATTACGCAGCGTCGCTTTTGATATTTCCAGCGCATCGGCGACGCCGTTCAGGCTATGGCGCATCAGGGTGATAGCCGCCGTTTCAATGGCCACATCGCTGCCGCCGCCCATGGCGATACCGACGTCGGCCTGCGCCAACGCAGGTGCATCGTTGATACCGTCGCCAACCATCGCCACCTGATGCCCTTGGCTTTGCAGACGCTTAATGGCATCGGCTTTACCATCCGGTAGCACCCCGGCAATCACCTCATCAATGCCCGCTTCTTTGGCAATGGCGTTGGCGGTGGTCGGGTTATCCCCGGTCAACATCACCAGCCGATAGCCCTGACGATGTAATCTGGCGAGTGCCGCCACGCTATCCTCACGTAGCGGATCGCGAATGGCGAACAGTGCCGCCGCCTGACCATCGACTGCCAGCAGCACCGGCGTTGCCCCTTGCGAAGCCTGGGCGGTCATTTCGCTTTCTATTTCGGCGGTCAGCACATTGTTCTCATTGAGTAACGCCTGATTGCCGAGCAGCAGGCTATAACCTTCGGCTTCACCGCTGACGCCCAACCCGCGCAGGGTACGGAAATTATTAACCACCGGCAGCGAGTTGCCAGCAGCTTTATCGAGAATCGCCCGCGCCAGCGGATGGCTGGAACCTTGCTCCAGCGCGGCGGCCAGGCGCAGAGCGCTTGTTTCATCAATCGCGGCAAAGGTTTTTATCGCCACCACCTGCGGCTTACCTTCGGTCAAGGTGCCAGTTTTATCAAAGACCAGCGTATCCAGGGTGCTGGCTCGCTGTAGGGCATCGGCATCACGAACCAGCACGCCGTATTCCGCTGCGCGACCTACGCCGGAGATAATCGACATCGGCGTCGCCAGCCCCAGCGCACACGGACAGGCGATGATCAGTACCGTAGTGGCGATCACCAGGGTATAAACGATTTGCGGCGCCGGGCCGAAAAAGTACCAGATCGCGGCGCTGAATAGCGCAATCGCTACCACCGCTGGGACGAACACGGCGGAGATTTTGTCTGCCAGTTGGCCAATTTCCGGTTTGCTGCTTTGCGCCTGGCGCACCATACGGATGATTCGCGCCAGAGTGGTCTGGCTGCCGACGGCGCTGGCGGTAAACAGCACGCTGCCGTCCTGCACCACGGTCCCGGCGTGAATGGCGTCAGCGTTGCCTTTTTGCTGCGGTATTGGTTCACCGGTCAACATGGCTTCATCAAACCACGCTTCGCCCTGGCTAATCACGCCGTCGACCGGGACGCGATCGCCGGTGGTCAGGCGCAGGGTCATTCCTGCCTGAACTTCCGCCAGCGGCAGATCTTTTTCGCCTTCGTCGGTGACGACCCGCGCTGACGGCGGGGTTAAATCGAGCAATTTTTCCAGCGCTTTAGAAGAACGCTGACGCGCACGCGCTTCCAGCATATGGCCGAGGTTAATCAGGCCGATAATCATTGCGCTGGCTTCATAATAGAGGTGGCGGGCTTCCATCGGGAACCACTGTGGCCACAGGTTGACGCTCATCGAGTAGAGCCAGGCGACCCCGGTACCCAGCGCCACCAGGGTATCCATGGTGGCAGTACCGTTCTTCAGGCTTTTCCATGCGCTGCGGTAGAAATGACCGCCAGCAAAGACCATCACCGCCAGGGTGATAAGGCCGATAACCAGCCACAGCGAACGGTTGTCATCGCTGACCATCATGTTGTCGCCGATCATCCCCCAGCCCATCACCGGGATACCGACCAGCAGGGCGACAATGGCCTGCCAGCGGAAGCGTTTCATGGTGGCGACGGCGGTCTCCTGCTGGCGCTCGCGACGTTCGAGATCATCTTCGATAGCCTCCGCGCCGTAGCCTGCTTTCTCCACCGCCTGGACTAATTCTGCTGCGGACGCGCTGCCCATCACCAGCGCAGTGCGTTCCGCAAGGTTGACCCGCGCCTGCGACACGCCTGGTACCGCGGCAAGCGCGTTTTGTACCCGGGAGACGCAGCTGGCGCAGCTCATGCCGTTGATTAACAGTTGTTGGCTGTCATCCTCGTCACGGGCTGCCGGAAGCTCAGAGGTGGCCGCTGTCAGCGCTTCCGACGGGATTGATGATTCTGCCAGCGGTTTAGCCTTTGGGTGGCTGAGCTCCGCGCCGTATCCGGCCTGTTTGATGGTTTCAATCAGCGATTCAGCGCTGGCGCTGCCCGTTACGTGGGCTTCGGTAACGGTAACGTCCGCCTGTTCTACATCAGGACGCTGTTCCAGACTTTCTTTCACGCGTTTAACGCAGTGGCCGCAGGAGAGGCCATCAAGCGCCAGGTCAATAGTATGAGACATGGTTTTGACTCCTTGGTTTAACAACTGTGCTTAAGCTTAAACCTTCCAGCAACTGGAAGGTCAAGCGTTAATCCTGGTGATTTTTATCGCCTGCCCCCCACGTTAAATAAGGAATAGCGGATAAAAGAGCGACCAGCGTAAAATGGCAGGCTTGCTCGCTGATAATTATCCCCAGGCCAACCCCATAACACTCAAATATGAATGTACGGCCTCAGTGTTTTTTGTTTGCAGAAAGAGCTTATTTACAGGGCGAGCCGGATGCCGACCCTGATTGAGGAAAAGGGAAGGTGTTTCACGCAGTATCCCGGGAGAAGAGAAGTGCAAACTCATTACGATAATCTTAAAGTTTCTCGCACCGCGTCGGTGGAGGAGATTAAGAAAGCGTATAAACGCCTTATTTTTATTCACCATCCGGATCGCCATCCGCCTGAACTAAAAGATGAAAAAACCAAAATCATCCAGCTATTAAACGAAGCCTGGCGTACCCTTGCCGATCCGGTACTGCGCGCCCAGCACGATGCGTGGATTGCTCAGCAGGAGAATCGGGAAAACAGCGCATTCACACAATACGATCGCCAGCGTGAACGCCAGCAGGAAGAGCGCGCCTATCGTGATTTCTGGCAGAAGATGGAAGCCGAATGGGAAGAAGAGTATCAACTGCAAAAGCGTAAAGAGGAGTGGATGCACCAACGACGCAAGCAGGATCCTGATTACTCTTACCAGGCGAAAGCCAGTGAAGCCTATACCGCAGCGGAAGAGATATTTGGTAAAGGCAAAGATTTTGTTAAACAGAAAGGCGCGCCGGTGGTGAACGCCGGAAAAAGACTGATCGTGCGAATTTTTAAATTCACCCTTGGCCTGGTGGTGCTGCTTATTGTCATTGGGGTAGTTAGAGTGATTGGCCGTGAAGTCAGTAAAACGGCAGTTGAAAGCGTGGTAAATACGCCAGCACCGGTTATTAGCCAGGAAACAGCCAGTAATAATTTTATGCGCTCGCTGCTGAGTAATGAAGGTGAGGTCAGGCAAAAAGCTGGCTCTTCCTATAAAAATAAAGGCCTGAGCTTAGGGGATATTTTCATTGATGGTCATTCACTGGTCTATGAAATTCATTACTACTCTCAGAGTGCAAATATTACGCTAAACCCAGCGGCATTTGTGGCGAAAACGATTGTCGATAATAGCCCCGCGTATAATGGTCAAAATCCCTGGAGCATTATGTGCCCGCATATTGGGAATTATATGGATGCCAGTACGTTTTTTCCGGCCGATGGTGCCATGATTTATCGCTATATTAATGATTACAATAATGATGTTCGCGTATTGCCGGTTTCCTTCTCCCTGATATGCCAGCAGACTGCGCTATAGTTTTTATGATGATTGGCGCTAGAATGACGGAGTAACACCGTTGGCTGTTCCGTCAGGAGGAAACATGAATATTAGCGATGTGGCGAAAAAAACCGGCTTAACCAGTAAAGCGATTCGTTTTTACGAAGAGAAGGGGCTGGTGACGCCGCCGCTGCGTAGCGAAAACGGCTACCGTAGCTACAGCCAGCAGCATCTGAATGAGCTGACGTTGCTACGGCAGGCCCGCCAGGTGGGGTTTAATCTCGAAGAGTGCCGCGAGCTGGTATTTCTGTTCAACGATCCCTCCCGGCACAGCGCCGACGTGAAACGCCGGACGCTGGAGAAGGTGGCGGAGATTGAGCGCCATATCAACGAGCTGCAAAGTATGCGTGCGCAACTGCTGACGCTGGCGGAGTCCTGCCCCGGCGATGACAGCGCGGATTGCCCGATAATCGATAATCTCTCAGGCTGCTGTCATCGCAAGGCGCAGGCTTAGCGCCGCGCTGGGTTGAGCATAAACACCACTGTGCCGCGGTAATAGAGGGAGTCATTCAACTGCATTTCCGCCTGCCGATCGCGACTGCCGTTTTGTACCAGCCCGAGCTTGAATGGAATACGCAGTCGGCTGAGCGCGGGGAGATAGTCCTGATAATTCGCCACCGTGTGGCGTCCTTGATAGCTTTGCACTACCAGTTCATCAACCGCAAGTGCGTTCAGTGTGGCAATATCACCGGTTTTGGCCCAGTCCAGCAGGCCTGTTACCCCCAGTGCGAACTCAGGCGGCAGCTGCTGGCGTAGCTGTTGCAAAAACTGGGCGTAGTCGGCGAGCTGATATGTGGCTGCGTCAAAATCAACCTGCAGACCAACCACCTGATTGCCAGCCGCCCGCCAACGCTGCATCAGGCGTACGATCCGTGGCACAATCGTCTGCGGCACATCAAGTGTGGTAAATCGGACGGTAAGCCAGATTGCGGGAAACGTCAGGCGGCTGACTGGCAAGCCGAGGCGCTGGAATATTACCTCACCAGCGCGCGTCAGCACCTCGCCCTGATGCAGATACACTGTCTGCGCGTTCTGCAGATCGTTGCTGGCTTTCACCCCGGACCACAGCCAGAAGGCAGAATGCTGGCGCGCATCAACGCGCTCCGCCGCCTGCGCTGGCCCGGACAGCAGCGCGATTACCAGTAATATTTGAGTTTTTGTGCCCACGGGCTTCCCGGGTACTGCGTTTTCAACTGCGTGAACCAGCCCTTACGCTGCAGTTTTTCGACATCTTCGCCGCCGCATTCGTTGCTACCGGAGGGGGCGTAACAGAGAATCGCCCGATAGAGCGCATAGCTTTTATCTTCCGGCTCCGCTTTCGGCGAGGTGATAATCTGCTGGTAATAGCTTTGGCGATCGTACTGTCCCAGAGGCTGCTCGCGGTCGATGGCGGTCTCGAGCATATCGTTGCCGGATTGGTCTTTCCATAGATCAACATGCGTCTGGGTGGTGCGAAAGAACTCGCCCAGGCAGTTAAGCGCATGGGCATCGTCGGCGTTTTTACTGAGCACTGCGACGGTGTCATCCAGGCTGCGGCAGGCATAGCCGGCTTCGGTCGCCTCGCCATTCCAGTCGAAGTTGCTAAGGTTGACGTCGTTAAAGGCCTCGCCGATTACTGGCTGGGTAATTGCGGTAGCGAGCTTTTTGTCGTTCAGCCAGTCGCTGAAACGACTTTCCGTGAGATCCCGCACTAGCAGCGTATGCAGAGCGATAGTACGTTCTTCATTGTTGGGACCTTTGGCTGCCTGTTGGCGTAGCAGTTCTGGCGAGGCCTGGGTTTTAAGCACTCGGGAGCGAAAGCGTAGATTGGTCACCTGGCTATCGGCGGCAAAAATAGCTGCCGCGTTACCGCTGTAAACCAGTGTTGCCGCCAGTTTTGCCTGGGTATACTGCTGTTGCTCGGGGTTTTGGCTAAGTTGTAGTAGTTGCTGCCAAAAATCGCGCGCCGCGGGCCACTGTTTTTGTCCCATTAGCGCTTCGCCGTAGAGGACCTGTTCGCTGAAGGCGAGAATATCATTCGCCGGCAGCGTTTTCGCTGGCGTGACAGCCTGCAGGATGGCGGCATCGTTGCCCGTCGCGCTCCACAACTGCAGCTGTAGGTCGCGCCATAGCGGCAGATTTCCGCTCTTCTCAAACACGGCTTTGCTGGCGTCAAGCTGTGCCTGGGTTAAGGTCGGCTTATTGTCAGCATTCAGGCGCAGGGCGCGGAGAAGTTCGACATAGCTGACCTGCGGCGCGTCCGGAAATGCTGCCAGAACGGGCTGCGCGTAGAACGGCATGCCAAAGACATTATCATATTCACTCACCAGTCTACGCAGTTCCCCGGCGTCGGCAGCTTGCCGGAAGGCCTGCTCATAGAGTCCGGCCAGCTGCGGCCACGCCTGCAGATACCAGTTAATGCGGCGCAACATGTTGCGCGCGGAGTCGGCATAAAGCCCTGCGGGCCAGCGTTGCAAATAGACTTGTGCTTCTTTTTGCGCTTGCGCGGCATCATCACGATTGATCCGCGCGATATCAAAATCGCCGTACTGCCCGACGCTGTTCTGGCTACTTTTGTTGAGCGCCGTGCGCATCAGCATATATTGCGCGGTCTCGGTCAGCCAGGGTTGCTTACTTTCCAGCAACAGGGTGAAATCTTGGGTCGCGGCGGTGTAATTGCCGTCATAGAAGTGGGCGATGCCGGAAAGGTAATAAGCGAATAAATCGGCGTCCGTATCTGCCGGGAAGCTATTGAGGATATCAACGACTGCGGTGATATTGGCGCCATAAAACAGTTTCAGCCGCGCCAGCGCCAGGTCATGACGCTGCTGCGGGGTCACAGAGGGTGCGGCCAGCAGGGCGTCGTTGAACTGGCTGACGGCGTCAAGGGTGTTGCTGACAAAGCGGTTTTCCAGTTCATAGCCGGATGTTCCCAGCCGTTCAGCCGAACCGGCTACCATGACCTGTGCGGGATCGATATTCAGCGCCGCCATTTGTCGGGTAAAGGTTTCGTCTTCGCTTTGCGCAGGCGGCGCGGGAGGCGGCGGCGCGCTATCCCACTCAGGATGCCAGGCGAAGTAAACATCACGGGTACGGCTGACATCAGCGGGAATGGCCTGAACGGGCAGGGCGAAAGATTTCGCTTCGCTCAGCAGGCGCAACAGATTGTCGCGAGAATCGTTTTCAGGGGTGAGGATTGGGTCGCCTTTTAACAGGCATAGCTCGTCGCTCCACGAGCAATCTTCGATATCAGAAGAAGCATATGCCTGGGCGGCTGCCGCGAGCAGGGCGCAGAGCGAAAGGGTAAACGTTGTCTTCCTGACCATGACGGGTGTCCTGTGGCGTGATTATCGTGATACGACTCTTATATGTAGGGTTATGCCTTCGATGGCGATCACTTCAACCTTGCTTCCCGCCGCGAGGTCGTCATCGGCAATCACCGGCCATGAGCTATCGCCAACGCGCACGTGCCCGTGGCCGTTGACCAGCGGGGTTTCCAGCGTGAAGCGACGGCCAATCAGCTGCAGTCCTCGCTGATTGAGCTGGGCGTCTGCGGGTTTCTGGCGCTTGACGCTGTTACGCAACCAACGTGACCACAGCCAGGCTGCCAGTAGGGTCAGCACGGCGAACAGTGTTCCTTGCCACTCCCAGCTAAACGGTAGCATCCAGATTAACAAGCCGGTAATGACCCCGGCGATGCCGCTCCACAGCAGATAACCGTTGCCGCCAAGCATTTCCGCCGCCAGCAGCAGCCCGCCGAGGCTGAGCCAGAAAATATGCGGATGGGCCATAATCATCTCAATCATGATTTTTTCCGGTCGCCAGCGCCTTCTTTAATCAGCTCGCTAATCCCGGCGATAGAGCCCATCAGGCTGGTGGCATCCAGCGGCATCAGCACCACTTTACTGTTGTTGGCGGCACCAATCTGCTGTAGCGCGTCGGTATATTTCTGCGCGACAAAGTAGTTGATCGCCTGAATATCGCCTTCGGCAATCGCCGTAGAAACCATCTGCGTGGCGCGGGCTTCCGCTTCGGCAGAACGTTCGCGGGCCTCAGCTTGTAAAAACGCCGACTGGCGCTCACCTTCGGCTTTAAGGATCTGTGATTGCTTTTCACCTTCCGCTTTCAGGATCTCAGCCTGACGCACCCCTTCGGCCTCAAGGATATAGGCTCGTTTGGTTCGTTCGGCCTTCATCTGGGCGTTCATTGAGGAGATCAGTTCAGCCGGTGGGCGCACGTCGCGGATCTCAACGCGGGTAATTTTAATCCCCCACGGGTTCGTCGCTTCGTCGACGATATGCAGCAGGCGGGTATTGATGCTGTCGCGTTGGGAGAGCATTTCATCGAGCTCCATAGAGCCCAGTACGGTACGAATATTGGTCATCGCCAGGTTGATGATGGCCAGCTCCAGATTACTAACCTCATAAGCGGCTTTCGGCGCGTCGATAACCTGAATAAAGCACACCGCATCGATGGTAACGTTGGCGTTATCGCGCGAAATGACCTCCTGCGAAGGGATGTCGAGGACCTGCTCCATCATGTTAATTTTGCGCCCGACGCGATCCATAAACGGCACAACAAGGTTTAAGCCTGGCTGAAGCGTTTTCGTATAGCGACCAAAGCGTTCGACGGTCCACTGAAATCCCTGAGGGACGATTTTTACACCGGCAATAACGATAACCAGTGCGACGAAAATAAGAATGGGGATAAAAACCAGCATCAAAAACCTCCTGTCTTGTTGCCTGTTGGCGCGCCGAGAGCGTGGCGCATGTTTAATCAGAGTATATCTTTCTGCGCATCCAGGTGAAAGAAAACTGGAGTAAACTAGCGTTGTTGTGGAAAAAATAGGAAAAATAATGACGGAAAGTAACGCTATTTTGCACCTTGAAGGTGTGGGGTTTCAGGCTGACGATGTGGTGATTCTCAACGAGGTTAATCTTCAGCTCAGGGCCGGGGAATTTAAACTGATTACCGGACCTTCCGGTTGTGGGAAAAGCACGCTATTAAAAATTATCGCCTCGCTGCTCAGTCCAACCTCAGGGCGGATTTTTTTTGAGGGTAAGGATATTAATACCTTATCGCCGGAAACCTACCGCCAGCAGGTTTCATACTGCGCACAGACTCCCGCGCTATTTGGTGATTCGGTGTATGACAATCTGGTCTTTCCGTGGCAAATCCGCAATAAACAGCCGGATCAGAAAGCACTGGTGGCCGATCTGCTGCGCTTTGGGCTGGCGGAAAACACGCTGGAAAAATCAATCAATGAACTTTCCGGCGGCGAAAAACAGCGCGTGTCGTTGATTCGTAATCTGCAATTTTTACCGCAGGTGTTGTTGCTTGATGAAATTACCAGCGCGCTGGACGAGAGCAATAAAAGCAATGTGAATGACATTATTCATCGTTATGTGACGGAAAAAAATATTGCCGTGCTGTGGGTGACTCACGATCAAAATGAAATTGCTCATGCGGATGAAGTGATTACGCTTCAGCCTGCCGCAGGGAAAGTTCAGGAGGTGAAAAATGAACGGGCATAATATTACCAATGAGTCGCTGGCGTTATCCATGGTTCTGGTGCTGGTGGCGATTGTGGTCAGCTATCGGGAAAAGTTGGCGCTGGAAAAAGATATTATCTGGAGTATTTGTCGGGCGATTGTGCAACTGATTATCGTCGGCTACGTGCTGAAATATATCTTTAACGTTAATCATGCCGTACTGACGTTGCTGATGGTGCTGTTTATCTGTTTTAACGCAGCGTGGAATGCGAAAAAACGCAGCAAATATATCGATAAAGCTTTTTTGTCTTCTTTTATTGCGATAACGACCGGGGCCGGGTTAACCCTGGCGGTACTGGTCTTTTCCGGGTCGATTGCTTTTGTGCCGATGCAGGTGATTCCGATTGCCGGGATGGTCGCCGGAAACGCGATGGTGGCGGTGGGGCTGTGTTACAACAATATGGGCCAGCGTTTTAGCAGCGAACAGCAGCAGATTCAGGAGAAATTGAGCCTGGGGGCGACGCCGAAGATGGCTTCCGCAAGGTTGATTCGCGATAGCATTCGCGCCGCGCTGATCCCGACGGTGGACTCGGCGAAAACGGTTGGGTTAGTGAGTTTGCCGGGGATGATGTCAGGCTTGATTTTTGCCGGAATTGACCCGGTAAAAGCGATTAAGTATCAGATTATGGTGACGTTTATGCTGCTATCGACCGCCAGCCTGTCAACGATTATCGCCGGGTATCTGACCTACCTCAAGTTCTTCAACGCTCGCCATCAGCTGGTGGTGACGCAGTTGAAAAAGCGCTCGTAAGTTTTCCCCGGGTTGCGGCGTAAACGCCTTACCCGGGCTACCGGCCTGCAGACGGCGGTGAACTCGTAGCCGGTCAGCACAGCGCCACCGGGAAGATGCCACGTCTGGGTATCAGACCCGGCACATTTCCCGGAGGCGATGCTGCGCATCTGTCCGGGCTACCGGCTCGCAGACGGCGGTGAACCCGTAGCCCGGTCAGCGCCACCGGGGTCTTGACTATTAATAAAGCAGTGAATAGAGCTGACGGCGGTACTTCGCTGCCAGCGCGTCTCCGGTGCCGAGCGCGGCGAGGATCTCCTGAAGCATCTTACGAACCTCACCGTTTCCTGCGTCCAAATCTTTTTGCAGATGGCTGAACAACAGCGCCAGGGCTTCTTCGTTGCGTCCAACCTGATGTAACTGCAATGCTAACTGGGAAGCCAGCGCCGCGTCTTCCGGGTTTTGTTCAACCTGCTGTTGTAACTGCTGAATTTCCGGCGTATCGGCGGCTTTTTTCAGCAGCTCAATCTGCGCCACCAGTCCCTGATAACGGGTATCCTGATCCTGCAACGGCACGGTTTTTAACACGGCTTCCGCTTCATCGGAACGGTGCAGCGCGATCAGCGTTTCCGCCAGCAGCAGGCCAATTTGGCTCTCCTGATTCGACAACTGCCAGGCATCTTTCAGTAGCGGCAGCGCCTCGGCGTAGTTCTCTTCCTGCATCAGCGCCATGGCCTGCTGCGCCTTCAGCTCCTCTTCGCGGGGCAGGAATTTATCCAGCAGCGCACGAACCGCTTCTTCCGGCTGCGGGCCTTCGAATCCGTCGACCGGCTGACCGTTCTGGAACAGGTATACCGTAGGAATCGCGCGCAGGCCAAACTGTGAAGCCAGCGTTTGCTCGGCATCGCAGTCAACCTTCGCGAGAGTAAACAGACCGTTGTACTGCGCGGCCAGGCTTTCCAGCACCGGCGTCAGTTGTTCGCAATGCTGGCTGCGTGCGGACCAGAAATAGAACAGCACCGGCGTAGTCGCGGATTGCTGCAGCGTCTGGTGTAGGTTGGCTTCGGTAATATTGATAATATTTTGTGCGGACATGAGCGAATCTCTTTAGTCGATACTTATCTGGATATATGGGGGCAGCGGCAGGCGCTTCAACTCAACCCTGGATAATTTTGTCCATCGCGCGGGTCGGCAGCAGGCGTTTAAGCAGAGCCACCGCGTGCGTCACCAGGGTCACCGGGTAGCGCAGTTTCGGTTTATCGCTGACAAATGCATGGCGTACCTTTTCCACTACCGCTTCCGGCCCAAGGGTAAAGCGGGCGGCAATACCGGGATTTTCCACGGGCTTGTCGGCCTGAGTCTGGTTAACGTTAGTGGTAAAGCGGGTGTGGATGGGCCCCGGCTCAATCAGGCTGACCTTAATCCCGCTATGACGTAACTCCATGCGCAGGGCGTCTGACCAGGCTTCCAGCGCATATTTACTGGCGGCGTAGGCGCCGCGACCCGGGCTGGAGATAATCCCCATTACCGATGATGTCATCACGATACGCCCTTCGCCGTGCGGCTCCATCGCCGGAAGCAGCAGCATCGTTAACTGATGCGCGCCGAAAAAGTTGGCGGAAAACTGCTGCTCCATCTGCTGACGGCTGATGGTTGGTAGCGGGCCGTAGACGCCGTAGCCTGCGTTATTAAACAAGCCATACAGGCGATTGTCTGTCAGGGCGATAACCTCTGCGGCGGCGCGCTCCACGCTCTGCGGATCGTCAAGATCCAGCAAAACACCGGTCAGTCCCAGCTCCTGCATCCGCGCGACATCGTCCGTTTTGCGGCAGGCGGCCAGCACGTTAAAGCCCTGGCGCTTTAAATCCAGCGCGCTTTCAAGGCCAATTCCGCTGGAACATCCTGTAACTAAAACCGATTTTTGCATAACTTTACCTGCAAACGACTCCCGGCTGTCAGGAGTCATGATTAACTAAGGGAGCCAAACGCGTGGCCATCCAGTCGGCGATAAACGGCTGGGCATCGCGATTAGGGTGAATTCCATCGTCCTGCATCCACTGCGGTTTCAGATAAACCTCTTCCATAAAAAAGGGCAGCAGAGGAATATCAAACTCTTTGGCCAGTGCCGGATAGATTGCGCTAAAGGCTTCATTATAACGGCGACCATAGTTAGCGGGCAGGCGAATTTGCATCAGTAACGGCTCGGCGTTCGCCGCTTTGATATCCTGAATAATGGTACGCAGGGTCTGCTCTGTCTGCTGCGGCGGGAAACCGCGCAGACCGTCGTTGCCGCCCAGCTCAACCAGCACCCAGCGCGGCTGATGCTGTTTGAGCAACGTCGGAAGCCTTGCCAGCCCCTGCTGCGAGGTATCGCCGCTGATGCTGGCGTTAACCACTGGCGTTTTGGTCTGCCACTTATCGTTAAGCAGCGCAGGCCAGGCGGTATTGCCCGCCATTCGATAACCGGCGCTCAGACTGTCGCCGAGAACCAACAGCGTGTCGGCCGCCATCGCGCGGCAGGTAAACAGGACCAGAAACAGGAAAGGCAAATGCCAGCGGAAAACATACTTGAAGTTCATCATCTTAAGAAATCCGTCGGTCAGGGTGAGCATCAGCTTTCCATCCTTACCGGAGTTGAGCTGGTTGTCAAACAGGGGCAGACCATTGCCCTGATTGGCGAGTCGGGTTCCGGTAAATCGACGCTGCTGGCGATCCTCGCCGGGCTGGACGACGGCAGCAGCGGTGAAGTCTCGCTGCTCGGACAACCGCTACATCAGATGGACGAAGAGGCGCGAGCGAAGCTGCGCGCTAAGCACGTCGGCTTTGTTTTTCAATCTTTTATGCTGATACCCACCCTCAACGCCCTCGAAAACGTCGAGCTTCCAGCGTTGCTGCGCGGTGAAAGCGACAGCCAGAGCCGCGGTAGCGCCCGCGCGTTGCTGGAACAGCTGGGGCTGGGAAAACGTCTGCATCATCTACCGGTACAGCTTTCCGGCGGCGAACAGCAGCGTGTCGCGCTGGCCCGTGCGTTCAACGGTCGTCCGGAACTGCTGTTCGCCGATGAACCCACCGGCAATCTTGACCGACACACCGGAGATAAAATCGCCGACCTGCTGTTTTCACTGAATCGCGAGCACGGTACCACGCTGATTTTAGTCACCCATGACCCGCTGCTGGCGGCGCGCTGCGACCGGCGGCTGCGCCTGGTGGATGGTCTGTTGCAGGAGGAAGCATGATTGCCCGCTGGTTCTGGCGAGAATGGCGCTCGCCGTCGCTGCTGATTGTCTGGCTGGCGCTGAGCCTGGCGGTGGCCTGCGTGCTGGCGCTGGGTTCGATAAGCGACCGCATGGAGAAAGGACTTAGCCAACAGAGCCGCGAATTTATGGCCGGAGACCGCACGCTGCGTAGCTCGCGCGAGGTCCCAGCCGCATGGATTGACGAAGCGCGTCGGCTCGGTTTAACCGTTGGCGAGCAGCTGAACTTCGCCACTATGACCTTTTCCGGCGATACGCCGCAGCTGGCGGAGGTGAAAGCGGTTGACGACACCTATCCGCTATATGGTCAGCTGCAAACCCAGCCGCCGGGTCTGAAGCCGCAGGCCGGAAGCGTGCTGCTGGCACCGCGATTGATGGCGCTGTTGAATCTGAAAACCGGCGAAACCATTGACGTGGGGGACGCCACGCTGCGCATTGCCGGGGAGGTCATTCAGGAGCCTGATGCCGGGTTTAACCCCTTCCAGATGGCGCCACGGCTGATGATGAATACCGCTGATGTGGCGAAAACCGGCGCGGTGCAGCCCGGTAGTCGCGTCTCGTGGCGCTATAAATATGCCGGAACTCCGCAGCAACTGGCGGACTATGAAAAGTGGCTGCTGCCAAAGCTGGGGCCGGAACATCGCTGGATCGGCCTCGAGCAGGATGATAGCGCATTAGGTAAATCGCTGGAGCGCTCGCAGCAGTTTTTGCTGCTCTCGGCGCTGTTAACGCTGCTGTTGGCGGTTGCCGCGGTGGCGGTGGCGATGAGCCATTACTGCCGCAGCCGTTACGATCTGGTGGCGATCCTCAAAACCCTCGGTGCCGGGCGGACACAGCTGCGCAAGCTGATTGTCGGGCAATGGCTGATGCTGCTGGCGCTGGCGGTGATTGCCGGTGGGGCGATGGGCGTCGGACTGGAAAATATCCTGCTGGTGATGCTTAAGCCGGTGCTCCCGGCGGCGCTTCCGGCAGCAAGCGCCTGGCCGTGGCTGTGGGCGATTGGCGCGATGGTGGTGATTTCCCTGCTGGTCGGGCTGCGTCCTTATCGGCTGCTGCTGGCGACGCTGCCGTTGCGGGTGCTGCGTCAGGATGTGGTGGCTAACGTCTGGCCGCTGAAGTTCTATATCCCGCTGGTCTGCGTAATTGTTGTCGGGCTGCTGGCGTTGCTGATGGGCGGCAGTCCACTGCTGTGGGCGGTACTGGCGGGGGCGGTGGTGCTGGCGCTGCTGTGTGGCCTGGCGGGGTGGGGCGTCCTGTGGTTACTGAAGCGCGTGACGCTGAAAGCGCTGCCGCTGCGTCTGGCGGTCAACCGCCTGCTGCGTCAGCCGTGGTCGACGCTAAGCCAGCTGGCGGCCTTCTCGTTGTCGTTTATGTTGCTGGCCTTGCTGCTGGTGCTGCGCGGCGATCTGCTTGACCGCTGGCAGCAACAGCTGCCGCCGGAAAGCCCTAATTACTTCTTAATCAACATTGCGCCGGAGCAGGTGGTGCCGGTGAAAACGTTCCTCGCCGAGCATCAGACTCGCGCGACCGAGTTCTACCCGATTGTGCGTGCCCGCCTGACGAAAATTAACGGTCAGGAAGCTGCAGGTAATAAAGATGAAGCATTGAATCGCGAGCTGAACCTCACCTGGAGCAGCGAGAGACCGGATCATAATCCGCTGGTAGCTGGAAGCTGGCCGCCGAAAGCGGGCGAGGTCTCGATTGAAGAGGGGCTGGCGCAGCGGCTGAGTATTAAGCTCGGCGATAGCGTGACCTTTACCGGCGATACTCAGGATTTTAGCGCCAAAGTGACCAGTGTGCGCAAAGTCGACTGGGAGAGTCTGCGGCCGAACTTCTTCTTTATCTTCCCGCAGGGGGCGCTCGATGGACAGCCACAAAGCTGGCTGACCAGCTTCCGCTGGGATAACGGCAACGGGATGCTGACGCAGCTCAACCGCGAGTTCCCGACCGTCAGCCTGCTGGATATTGGGGCGATTTTGCAGCAGATTGGTCAGGTGCTGACTCAGGTAAGCCGCGCGCTGGAGGTGATGGTGATTCTGGTGACGGCCTGCGGCGTTTTGCTGCTGCTGGCTCAGGTGCAGGTGGGGATGCGTCAGCGCTATCAGGAGCTGGTGGTCTGGCGCACGCTGGGGGCAGGGAAGTCTCTGCTGCGCACCACGCTGTGGGCTGAATTTGCCCTGCTGGGCGTGGTTTCCGGCGTGGTGGCGGCGATTGGCGCAGAGGTGGCGCTGGCGCTGTTGCAAACCAAAATCTTTGATTTTCCATGGTCTCCGGACTGGCGGCTGTGGGTAATGCTGCCGCTCTGCGGAGCGATACTGCTGTCGTTGTGCGGCGGCTGGCTGGGGCTGCGTCTGTTAAAAGGTAAGGCGCTGTTTCGCCAGTTTAGCCAGGGATAGGGTTAGTGCCCGACCGGGTCTACGAAAAAACGTAACCTGATGATATTGAGGAAACTGTAGGCCGGGTCAGGCGGTTTGCCGCCGCCCGGCAAGAATACGAGCACAATTGCTAAATTATCGAAATTACAGATGACCGTGGTTTATCGCAGTCAGCGGCTCATTAACGTCGAAGATTTTGCAGATAACCTCATCCACCCCCAGAGACTTCAGGCGCGCGGTGTGCTTATTGAGGTAAGCAAGCGCGGTCTCTTCATCCTGGAAAAGATAAATTCCGCCTGCTTCATGATTCTGTTCGCTTTCAGTCCAAACCTTCCAGATAAACCCCGGTTCCTGATTAATTGACTCGGCCAGCTCCACAAGCTGACGGGACATCTCGCTACCGAAGGGCCCGTTAAAGGCAAAGTGCAGCTGCAGTAGTTTTTTCGACATAGTTCCTCCTTGGATGGTGTACAGCGGTAATGCTTCATTTTAGTGACACAAGGGTGAAATTATCACCACTTATTTTTTAACGGCACGAAATGCTAAGTCACTGATTTTTAACCGCACGAAACATTAAAAAACCAACAACACGGCATGCTAAATCGCAGTTAATATTCAACTGGCAAATATAAGGTTGCTTATTAATCAAGGAAAAAGTATGGCACATAAAATCAAAGCGCTGGCGATATCGATCGGCGCAGCCCTGGCGTTAACCTCCTTTGCATCCCAGGCTGAAATTACGCTATTAAAACAAGACCCTCAAGCGGGCGATCCGTTAAGTCGACTGAACTTCACCGTCGGCGGGAGTATTCGTCCGCAGTTCAATATGATGTCCGGCGATGGCGATAAAGGCTCTTATAAACGTAACGGTTTCGACGGCGGCACCCGTTTCCGCTTCGCGGCTGACTACTATCTGTTTGATGATATTAGCTGGATCAGCTACTACGAGCTGGGTGTCAATATTCCGGCGCTCTTCGACTGGGATAACCACTATGCCGAAGGCGCAAACGACACCAGCCGCCGTATGCTCTACACCGGCCTGAAAAGCGATACCTGGGGGACGTTAACTTACGGTCAGCAGAACAGCGTTTATTACGATGTGGTGGGCGTGAAAACCGATATCTGGGATTACGACATGGTCGGTCAGGCTCCGGGCAACGGGATCAACGGCGATTACGATGGATCTTACCGTTCACGCAATATGCTGAAATATAAGAAAACCGTCGGTGACGTCGATCTCTATGCTTCTTATCTGTTTGAAGACAGCGAATATCTGCCGGGCAACGGTCTGCGCTATAAGCGTAAAGGCGGCGGCTCCATCGGTGCGGATTACCACATCATGAAGGACCTGACCTGGGGCACAGCGTGGAACTATACCCGCGCCGATATGCGTAACCCGTCAAATTCGGACAGCAAATCTTACGACCAGAATATCGTCGGTACCGCGCTGAGCTGGACGCCGGATAACTGGACCTTCTCCTTCGGCGGCGGTTGGTATCAAAACTTCCTGACCACCAAGAAAACCGATGTACACAACTACTTTGCGGGCGATGCCTGGGGGATTGAGTACTTTGCCGGTTATAAATTCCCGATTGGTCAGTATGCGCTGAAATCTATTCAGCCGTACTTTATGGGCGACCGCCTGCAGTACGTGAATGGCCGCAACTACCAGCGCATTGATAACGGCGTCGGCGTGAGCTTCCAGCTGGATTACGGCTTCCGCGTTGATTACGAACACGTCTTCACGTCCAGCACCGACAACCTGGGCGATATGAACCTGGTGCGTCTGCGTTACGACTTCTAAGTTGTGGCAGCTCCCCGGTGGCGCGATGCGTCGGTTTTCTCCCTCTCCCCAAAAGCTGTCTCTTGATCAGATCTTCTGCTCAAGAGACAGGGCCAGTCTGTAACCCTCAACCATTTCCTGGAGCCTGAACCAGCCATCCCATATCACTATCCAGCCGGGTCTTCCTGTTCGTTTACTGTCATACCATCGGCCCAGTTTTGCCAGAGACAGACAGGCCCATTTCAGCGTCGGCGGCCTTTCCGGCAGCGCTTTTCCTTCCTGCTTCACCCACAACAACTTCCATTCCACCGGACTCAGTACCGACTCACAGCTTTCATTCTGCGTTTCCTCACTTACACCTCCCTGCCGTAACGCCAGCACCCTCACCGCCACGAAGGCCAGGATTGTCACCATTCGTTCCAGATTGTCCCGCGTCTGCATCCGCAACGCTTCCACCTGTGCGCCGCCGCTTTTCCAGGCCTTATGGTATTCCTCTATCAGCCAGCGCCGTTCGTAGTGGCTCACCACCGTTCTCGCCTCCGCTGAGTTCTCCACTTTTTCTGACGTCAGAAGATGCCAGCAGGCCCCTTCCGGCTCGTCTTCGCGGCAGCAGATATAGGTTAATGACAGCGTCCCTTTCTCTGATTTCAGTTGTATTTCACTGTAGCTGACCTTCATCTGTGCCTGCCTGGCCGCCCGGCCTCCCTTCTGCACCACATTCAGTCTGTGGCTCCCGGCTTCTGTCAGAGACTCCGGCAGGCTGAACAGTTTGCCGGGTGCCTCTGCCAGCAGACGATTCTGTGCCGCCCGCACAACGAACCGCTGCCCGTGGCTGAGTTTATAGCTAAGGTAATGCCAGATATCCGCCTCCCGGTCGCAGACCGAGATAACCCGTGACTGGGTTTCACCCAACCGTTGCGCCATATGCTCAGAAGCCCGTTGCCATTTATAGCTCTCTTTCTCTTCATAAGGACGCTGACTGCGCTGATGTTTTTTGCCATAGCTGGCTGGCGCACGGCACCAGCGTTGCTGGTCAATGAGACCCACCATACGGGCACTGTCTGGTGCACAGAGCAGGACAGAGTGGGCCAGCAGCCCATAAGTGCGCTGACTGGTGCCAATATTACCCAGCTCGTCAGTGACAGAGCTGTGGCCAAAACTCAGGGCGGTGGTGTCTTCCAGTGCGAGCAGAAGCGAGTATTCAGCAGCGGCTCTGGCCGTCGCGGTGAAACCAGCATCGGCGATGTCATCAGGTGAAACTGCGGGGTTACGCATCAGGCGGTAGGCACCTTCAACTTCGGCAGGAGAACGGGAGGATTGCACAATAGAAAGTCCGGTATGTTGAGCCAGTGAAGAGGCCAGAGTGACAAGCCGCCGGGTACGGCGTAAATCCCCTAATTCAGCGGATCCAAAAATGTCGTTAGCCCATGAATAACAATCAGAAAGCACCATAGCAGAACACCAGAAGTCGGGGGAGTATTAAACAGAGATCAATAAACAGGGAAAAGATTCAAAAAATCCTCCGGCAATGTTGTCGGAGGATTTGTGTATAAGAGACAGCCCCAAAAGGGAGAGGGGATCACTCCTCTGCACTTTTTAGCCAGGAGGCGAGCTGGTTTTCTCCCTCTTCCTGTGGGAGAGGGCATTGGGAGACTTTCCCCCCTCACCATCACCCTCTCCTCAAAAGAGAGAGGGGATCACTCCTCTGCACTTTTTAACCAGGCGGCGAGCTGGTTTTCTCCCTCTCCCTGTGGGAGAGATACCGTCTTGCCGGTTATCCGGCAAGTGGTATTTCAGCGTTAAATTCATGCCCGGATTTCACCACACCATAAGCCAGCTGCAGTAATTTCCTCATTCCTGCACACACTCGCTCTTTCCCTGTCTTACCCCGGGCTGCAAGCCTTTCCATCAGGTTTTTCACCACCTTATTGCATCTTCCTGCCACTACCGCTGGCATATACAGTGCGCTACGCAGCTCTGCATGGCCCACTTTCGACAGCCTGCTTTTCCCTTTCCACATCCCCGACTCACAACGACGAGGATTCAAACCAGCATACGCCACCAGTGCCTTGCTGTTGCTGAACCGTCGCAGATTTCCTGCGAACGCCAGCAGGCTCACACTCAGCATGTCTCCTATTCCGGGGATACTTTTCAGTAGCTCCCGGTCCCACTTCAGGTCCGGGTTATCATCGATATGCCGGTTGATTTTATTGAGGGTTTCTTCAATCAGCTCATCCAGCATCGTAACGTGTTCATTCAGGGAAGGAACGATGACTTCATCTGCCGCCTCAAGGCGGTTCACCTCCATCTGACGCATCTCTTCCAGGTTACGCAGGTGGCGTACCAGAGCCGTCAGTTGTCGTTCGCTCAGCGGCGCAGGATGCCAGGGGGCCGGCTGATACAGAGCGCAGTAGCGCGCTATCAGCGCCGCGTCGCTTTTGTCCGTTTTATTGCGGGTCAGTTCAGTGTTTGCGAACGCATGGATACGTGCCGGGTTTTCAAGGCTGACGCAGCAGCCATTATCGGCCAGCAGGGTGGCCAGTTCAGTGCTGTAGCAACCTGTTGCCTCCATGCAGACGTGACAGTGACCAAAACGCGCCAGCCAGTTCAGAAATTCGCGGCATCCGGCTGGGGTATTGGCGAATTTTTTGGTTTTGTACTTCTGGTTTGGCAGCTGGACAGCAACGTCGAATTTGAGTTTGGCGATATCAACGCCGACAGGGACAAGATTCATCATGGTACTCCGTAACCTTATGAATATTATCGCCGGACCATCCTTATATGTGGGTGCTCAGGGCACAGGATACCGTTCGGTCTTGAGGCGACAGGGAAACAGGTTACCGGGGCATAATCTCTCCCGCGGGCTCAGGGGCTCCAGGGCTGGGTGATGCTCACCGGTAACCTCCCGATGATCAGTCGGGGATCTTCTCCGCCGGAACGGAGAAGGTCAAGACATAAGGGCTGGGGTGAGGGCATTGGGAGACTTTCCCCCCTCACCATCACCCTCTCCTCAAAAGAGATAGGAGATCATTCTTCTGCACTTTTTAACCAGGCGGCGACTTCCTGCCAGCTGCCGCGAAAGATAATCTTCTCCGCCTTTTTCCCGAGCTGATAGCGGTACATTGGATCGTAATACTCGTTCAGCAAGGGAACCAGCCAGCTGAAATGCGCTTCGGTGCTGCCGGTACGCTGCTGCTCAGCCAGCGCCTCATTAAGCAGAGCGGTGAGCTGGGCAAAACGCTGTAACCCCAGGCGGCGGCGAATGGCGAACAGACCATGATGCAAATATTCGCTGTACTCTTGCCACCCTGGCTCCTCGCCATATGCATCAATAAACTCACGATGCATCCGCGTGAAATACTCCTCGCGCAGCCGCTCAAGACGGATCTCAAACGGGTCCTCCACCACCGCCAGCGGCGACTGCGCCATACGCAGACGCATACACTCCGGCAGATGATTCGCACCGATCATATGCCCTTCATCTTCCAGCACCCAGCGCGTCTGCTGCGCGGACTTTTTAAGCATCGCCACCGCCAGGTGATTTTCAAAGGTCGCCTGCTGATGTTGCTCCTGCAAAGTCCGGCCAAACGAAGAGCCGCGATGATGAGCGAGGCCCTCGAGATCGATACCGTCAGGTTGGGCGCAGACCAACTGGGTTTTTCCGTTACCGGTACAGCCGCCGATCAGCACGATAGGGCGCTGCACCAGCTCTTCGGTGAGCTGAATAGCCGCCTGGCGCAGTGCTTTATAACCGCCGACGATCAGCGGGTAATCAACGCCCGCTTCTTTCAGCCACTGCTGCACGATATGCGAACGCTGGCCGCCGCGGGCACAGCACAGGTAGCCATCGGGATGGCGTGCGCAGGCCTCTTTCCAGGTGGCAAGGCGGCTGGCGCGAACCTCGCCGTTCACCAGTTGGTGGCCCAGTGCGAGCGCGGCTTCCGCGCCCTGGCGCTTGTAGCAGGTGCCGACGGCGGCGCGTTCGTCATCGTTCATCAGCGGTAGATTGACCGCCGCAGGCATGGCGCTTTGCCTGAACTCAATGGGGGCGCGTACGTCAATCAGCGGCGTATCGCTGGCAAGAATCTGTCGAATATTCTGTGGTACTAATTCCATCATCCAAACCGTTAATCAATCCTGACGCGTCGCTCGACGCGATAATCCGTCTATTGTACGCGGTGAGCGGAATGCTGGATTGATTTTTCACGGTGTATCGCTGAATAGCGTCAGGAATCCCTGAATTTCCGGGGCCGAATGGCTGAACAGCGAAGCGATATCCTGCACCGCTTTACCGGGATGATCTTTACGCCAGGCGAGACTGAGAGGCGAGGGCGGGCGCATGGCCGGAATTTGTCGGGCAATCAGCTCGCCGCGGGCGATAAGGGGCTGGCACAGCGGCTCGGGTAAAAAACCAATACCGACGCCTGCGATATGCGCCGCGACTTTGGTTTCAATATCCGGAACGATAATCTCTTTTTGCCCCGGCAGACGCCAGGCGACGCGCTTGGTCAACCGGCGGGCGCTGTCCTCTATATTCACCGCCGGATAGCGACGCAGTTGCGCCTCAGATAGAGGATCGGTTTGCTGGCTGAGTGGGTGATGCGGCGACATCACGAACAGCCAGGTCACCTCGCCCAGCGGATTAACCGCAATGTTTTCCGATAAGGGTTCGGTGCCGGTCACGCCAATCGCCAGCGAGAAATCATCGTGAAGAAGCGTATCCCAGACGCCCATATAAATTTGGCGTGAAAAATGAAATTGCGTAAAGGGGTAGCGTTGAGTGAGCCAGGAGAGCAGCCGCGCAATTGCGCTGGGGTCGTACATCAGGTTGTTGATGACAATATTGACCTGGCGCTCAACGCCGTCGTTAATCTGCTGCAGTTCTCCGGGCATGCTGTCAATCCAGCCCAGCCACTCTCTGGCCTGCGCCAGCAGGTGCATTCCCGCCGGGGTTAGCAGGACGCTGCGGGTGGTACGACTAAAGAGCGCCACGCCGGTGTTATCTTCCAGCAGCTTAATGCGATAGCTGATGGTGGCGGTGGTTTTGTACAGTTTTTCCGCTGCTCTGGAGAAGCTGCCGGTCTCCGCGACGCTCACAAATGTGCGCAGTGTTTCGGGATCTAGCATCGCCAATTTCCTCGTTATTTAATAATTCACCCCTGATTTTTAAGTATTTTTTCATAATATCCTTTTCAATAATGTGGCTTAAATCAGGTTTTGGAAAATTATTCCAACTTATAGTTGATGTCACTTTTAGATGACTCTGGATTGACCGCTACTGACATTACCCGCGATGTGTAAGACGGTAGAACAGTTTTTAATGACTAAGGAAAATGCAATGAAGCTTGAAGTATTGCCGCTGACGCGCGAAGCATTCCGCCTCTATGGAGATGTTATCGAAACGCAAGGACAAGATTTTTTCCATATTAATGATGGCAAAGTGCAGCGCTTTCACGATCTGGCGAAGGTCGAGACGCTCCAGCAGGATCGGACGCTGATCAGCATTAATCGCGCCCAGCCAGCGGTATTGCCGATTGTGGTTACCGAACTGGAACGCCATCCGTTAGGCACCCAGGCGTTTATGCCGATGAATGGTGAAGCCTTTGTCGTGGTGGTCGCGGCGGGGGGCGATGAGCCGGATATGAACACCCTGCGGGCCTTTATCTCTAACGGCTGTCAGGGCGTCAATTATCACCGCAATGTCTGGCATCACCCACTGTTTGCCTGGCAAACCGAAACTGATTTTTTAACTGTCGATCGCGGTGGAAAAGATAACTGTGATGTCGTGGAGATCCCGACCGTGGAGTTGAGCTTTGCGTGAGGTTGCACGTGACGCTACCGATTATCTTGCATAACATGTGGGCGCTTACACACTATTTATGCTCAGGTTTTGAGCCGGAGATAATCGAGGTATGACAGAAGTTAGAAGGCGCGGAAGGCCGGGCCAGCAGGAGCCGACCGCGCAAAAAGGCGCACAGGCGCTGGAGAGAGGGATCGCGATACTGCAATACCTTGAAAAGAGCGGCGGCAGTTCGTCGGTTAGCGATATTTCCCTGAATCTGGACTTACCGTTATCGACCACCTTTCGCCTGCTGAAGGTGCTGGAAGGCGCAGATTTTGTGTATCAGGACAGTCAGTTAGGCTGGTGGCACATCGGTCTTGGCGCATTTAACATCGGCTCGGCGTATATCCACAACCGGGATGTTTTATCAGTAGGCGGGCCGTTTATGCGCCGATTGATGCTGATGTCGGGTGAGACGGTCAACGTGGCCATTCGCAACGGTAACGAAGCGGTGTTGATTGGTCAGCAGGAGTGCAAATCGATGGTCAGGATGTGCGCTCCGCTGGGAAGCCGATTGCCGCTGCACGCGTCGGGGGCGGGGAAAGCGCTGCTGTATCCGCTGTCAGCAGAAGAGCTGATAGATGTCATCGTGAAGACCGGGTTGCAGCAATTTACGCCGACGACCATTGTCGATTTACCCGCGCTACAGCGCAATCTGGATGAGGCAAAAGTCAGCGGCTACTGCATCGACCAGGAGGAGCACGTGACAGGATTAAACTGTATTGCTTCAGCGGTTTACGATGATGTGGGGAGCGTAGTGGCGGCCATTTCGATTTCCGGGCCCGCTTCCAGACTCACTGCGGACCGCTTTGTCAGCCAGGGAGAGCTGGTGAGGGAGACCGCAAGGAATATCAGTACGGCGTTGGGTCTTAAAACTCAGGCGGATTGATAGCAGATTCGACCCGCTCGCAGGAGCGGGACTTTTTTGGCTGTATTCAAATTTGGAAAATTTTTCCAACATAGTGAGGTAGTGAAAATGGCAATAATGAGAGCCGTCGACGCGGCAATGTATATACTTGAAAAAGAAGGGGTTAACACCGCATTTGGCGTGCCTGGCGCGGCCATTAACCCTTTCTACTCAGCGATGCGCAAGCACGGCGGTATTCGTCATATCCTGGCTCGCCACGTAGAGGGTGCGTCGCATATGGCGGAAGGCTATACGCGCGCCACTGCCGGTAACATCGGCGTATGCCTGGGAACATCCGGCCCGGCGGGTACGGATATGATTACTGCCCTTTACTCTGCCTCCGCCGATTCCATTCCCATTCTGTGCATTACCGGTCAGGCACCGCGCGCTCGTCTGCATAAAGAGGATTTCCAGGCGGTGGATATTGAGTCTATCGCCAAGCCGGTCACCAAGATGGCGGTGACCGTGCGCGAAGCGGCGCTGGTGCCGGGCGTGCTGCAGCAGGCTTTCCACCTGATGCGTTCCGGCAGACCGGGTCCGGTGCTGATCGACCTGCCTTATGATGTCCAGGTGGCGGAAATCGAGTTCGATCCTGAGCTGTATTCGCCGCTCCCGGCTTATAAACCTGTTGCCACGCGTCCACAAATTGAACGTGCGCTGGCGATGTTACTGATGGCGGAGCGCCCGGTGATTGTCGCCGGTGGCGGGGTGATTAACGCCGACGCCGCGGCGCTGTTGCAGCAATTTGCGGAAATCACTCATGTGCCGGTGATCCCGACGCTGATGGGCTGGGGCTGTATCCCGGACGACCACGAGCTGATGGCGGGAATGGTTGGTTTACAGACCGCCCATCGCTACGGTAACGCCACGCTGCTGGCCTCCGACCTGGTGTTCGGTATCGGTAACCGCTTTGCTAACCGCCATACCGGTTCGGTAGAGAAGTACACCGCAGGGCGCAAAATCATCCACATTGATATCGAACCCACGCAGATTGGCCGCGTATTGTGCCCGGATTTAGGCATTGTCTCCGATGCGAAAGCCGCGTTAACCCAACTGGTGGAAATCGCGCAGCAGATGCAAAAAGAGGGCCGCCTGCCGCGCCGTGAGAGCTGGGTAGATGAGTGCCAGCAACGCAAACGCACGCTGCTGCGTAAAACGCACTTCGATAACGTGCCGGTTAAACCGCAGCGCGTCTACGAAGAGATGAACAAGTCCTTTGGCCGCGACGTGTGTTACGTCACCACTATCGGTTTGTCGCAAATCGCTGCCGCGCAGATTCTGCACGTATTTAAAGACCGCCACTGGATCAACTGTGGTCAGGCGGGGCCGCTGGGCTGGACGCTTCCTGCCGCATTGGGCGTGTGTGCCGCCGATCCTGAACGCAACGTAGTGGCGATCTCCGGCGACTTCGACTTCCAGTTCATGATTGAGGAGCTGGCGGTAGGTGCGCAGTTCAATATCCCTTACGTTCACGTGCTGGTGAACAACGCCTACCTGGGCTTAATTCGTCAGTCGCAGCGCGCGTTTGACATGGATTACTGCGTCCAACTGGCGTTTGAAAATATTAACTCCAGCGAAGTCAACGGTTATGGCGTTGACCACGTGAAGGTCGCTGAAGGCCTCGGTTGTAAAGCGATCCGCGTCATCAAACCTGAAGACATTGCGCCAGCATTTGAACAGGCGAAAGCGTGGATGAAAGAGTATCGCGTCCCGGTAGTCGTGGAAGTGATCCTTGAGCGCGTCACCAATATCTCGATGGGCAGCGAGCTGGATAACGTCATGGAATTCGAAGACGTTGCCGATAGCGCCATCGATGCGCCGACCGAAACCTGCTTTATGAAATATGAATAAATGAGGTGAACCTATGTTGCGCTTTTCTGCCAACCTATCAATGTTATTTCTGGAATATGATTTTTTGGACCGCTTTGAGAAAGCGGCAGCCTGCGGTTTTCGCGCCGTTGAATTTATGTTCCCGTATGACTATGCGCCCGAGGTATTAAAGCAAAAGCTGAGCGACAACCAGCTGGAGCATACCTTACATAACCTACCCGCTGGCGACTGGGCGGCAGGGGAGCGCGGCATTGCCTGTATTCCCGGCCGCGAAGCGGAATTTCGCGAAGGCGTTGATGCCGCTATCCGCTACGCCAAAGCGCTGGGCAATCGCAAAATCAACTGTCTGGTCGGTAAAACGCCGATGGGCTATCGCGAAGAGCACATTCGCGCGACGCTGGTGGCGAATTTACGCTTTGCCGCCGCTGCGCTGGCCCAGGAAGGCATCCTTCTGCTGATTGAGCCGATTAATTATTTCGATATGCCGGGTTTTTATTTGAATACGACTCATCAGGCGCTGGCGCTGATTGATGAAGTGGGCAGCGATAATCTGAAAATCCAGTACGATATTTACCATATGCAGCGCATGGAAGGGGAATTAACCCATACGATGCAAACTTATGCCAATCGTATTGGCCATTTACAGATTGCCGATAACCCAAACCGCGGCGAGCCGGGAACCGGTGAAATTAATTATGATTATCTTTTTAAATTTATCGATAAATCTAATTATGACGGCTGGGTTGGCTGTGAATATAAACCGTTGAGCACCACTGAAGCGGGACTGACATGGTTTAATCACTACCGTTAATTCTTAATTTATCTTTGGGCAGTATTTATTATTCCATTTCCAGGAAGGGATAACTATTGCCCAAATAAATCGAAACAGAAATTCTAAGAGGACACTTATGAAACTGGGATTTATTGGTCTGGGTATTATGGGCACCCCGATGGCGATTCGCCTCGCTAAAGCAGGCCACGCTCTGCATGTCACCACCATTGGCCCGGTTGCCGACGAGCTGCTTTTGCAGGGCGCACAGCATCTGGCCACCGCAGAGCAGGTCGCGGAGCAATCTGAGATTATTTTTATTATGGTCCCGGATACCCCGCAGGTTGCCGAAGTGCTGTTTGGCGAACACGGCTGCGCCAAAGCGGCGTTGAAGGGAAAAACGCTTGTTGATATGAGCTCTATCTCGCCGATTGAAACCAAACGCTTTGCGCAGCAGATTCGGGATTTAGGCGCGGATTATCTGGATGCGCCAGTTTCCGGCGGCGAAATCGGCGCGCGCGAAGGCACGCTCTCGATTATGGTTGGCGGTGAAGAAAGCGTGTTTAATCGCGTGAAGCCGCTGTTCGATATTTTGGGGAAAAATATCACCCTCGTTGGCGGCAATGGTGACGGGCAAACCTGTAAAGTCGCCAATCAGATTATCGTGGCGCTGAATATCGAAGCGGTCTCTGAAGCGCTGGTTTTTGCTTCGAAAGCCGGTGCCGATCCCGCTCGCGTACGTCAGGCGCTGATGGGCGGCTTCGCGTCTTCGCGCATTCTGGAAGTGCATGGCGAAAGAATGCTGAACCGGACATTTAATCCGGGCTTTAAAATTTCGCTGCACCAGAAGGACCTTAACCTTGCACTGCAAAGTGCGAAAGCGCTGGCGATTAATTTACCAAATACCGCAACCTGTCAGGAGCTATTTAACACCTGTGCCGCAAACAGTGGTAGTGAATTAGATCACTCGTCTTTAGTTAAGGCCCTGGAATTAATGGCAAATCATAAAATATCTTAATAAGAAAATGCTGCCGGTTCAGGCAGCATTTCTAAACCTCTGTGGTGAGTTTATGGATACTAACAATAAAACGGGTATCGACTATTGGAAGAAAATAGTCGTGGTAATGAGTCTGGGTTGGGTGGCGATATGGATTTACCGAACCGTATTAACGCCTATTTACCCTGAAATTCAGGCCTCGCTGGGCAACGTCAGCAATGCTGAAATTGGCGCAATTGCCAGCTTCTATTTTCTGGCCTACTGCGGAATGCAAATTCCCTGTGGAATTCTGGTTGATAAGCTGGGCCAGAAAATTATGCTGATGTGTGGTTTCTCACTGTTCATTATCGGCACGCTGAGCATCGCTAATGCAGGAAATCTGACGCTAATTTATATTGGTTCGTTGCTGGCCGGTGCGGGCTGCGCTTCCTTCTTTAGCTCTGCCTATTCGCTGTCGTCAGCTAACGTACCGCAGGAGCGCCGGGCGCTGGCTAACGCCATCATCAACAGCGGCTCCGCCATTGGGATGGGGATTGGCCTGATTGGTTCGAGCATCCTGGTCAAAAGTATGCATATGGCCTGGCAAAACGTGTTGTTTATCGTCGCCGCGATTCTGGTGGTAATGCTCTGCGTCTTTACCCTGGTGATTCGTCGCAAGCTGAAAGAGCCAGCCGCAGAGGTCAATAAAAATAGCGCCGTGGCGTCAGCTCCCGTTGAGGATAAATCAGCACCGCTGTTTTCCCCGCTGCTATGCAGCGTCTACTTTCTCTATTTTTGCACCTGCTACGGCTACTATCTGATCGTCACCTGGCTGCCTTCTTATCTGCAAACCGAACGCGGGTTTGACGGCGGCGCCATTGGTCTTGCTTCAGCGCTGGTGGCGGTGGTCGGGGTTCCGGGCGCGCTGTTCTTTAGTCATCTCTCGGATAAATTCCGCGACAGTAAAGTCAAAGTGATCCTCGGGCTGGAGATCGTCGCTGCAGCAATGCTGATGTTTACCGTTCTGTCGCCGAATACCACCATGCTGATGATTAGCCTGGTGCTCTACGGCCTGCTGGGCAAAATGGCCGTTGACCCGATTCTGATCTCATTTGTCTCCGAACAGGCGTCAGCGAAAACATTAGGTCGCGCCTTCAGCTTATTTAATTTCTTTGGTATGAGTTCAGCAGTGGTTGCACCGACGCTCACCGGTTTTATTTCCGACCTGACTGGATCAAAAGAAATTAGTTTTGTGATGTCTGCCGGGTTAGTTATCACCGGAACGTTAGTGTTTGCGCTGATTACTTTGCGTAAGAACAAAATACAGCCTAAGACAATCCCAGTATAATAAAAATAATAATCATAATAATAAGTTTTTTGTTCCACATAGCTAAACCTATTTACAAACGTAATCCGATGCGTATTAAGAGGGAATTATGGAACAAACTCAAGATCTATATAAAGCCAGAGGTTACAGCGACGATCTATTACCAAAAGTAGAATCGCAGCGTAACTGGAAAACATTTAACTACTTTACTTTATGGATGGGCTCCGTACACAACGTACCTAATTATGTGATGGTTGGTGGGTTTTTTATTCTTGGTCTGTCGACGTTTAGTATTATGATGGCGATAATATTAAGTGCATTTATTATTGCGCTGGTGATGGTGTTTAATGGTGCCGCCGGGAGTAAATATGGCGTACCGTTTGCCATGATATTAAGAGCCTCTTATGGCGTGCGCGGGGCATTATTACCCGGACTGCTCAGAGGCGGCATTGCGGCGATTATGTGGTTTGGCTTGCAATGCTACGCAGGATCGCTGGCCTTTCTGATCTTATTAGGAAAACTGTGGCCGTCGTTTCTGACGCTCGGCGGTGATTTCAAGCTGCTGGGGCTGTCGCTACCGGGGCTGATCGCCTTTCTGGTTTTCTGGTTGATTAACGTTGGTATTGGTTTTGGTGGCGGAAAAGTTCTCAATAAATTCACCGCGATACTGAATCCCTGTATCTATATTGTCTTCGGCGGCATGGCAATCTGGGCTATCTCGTTGGTAGGGATCGGTCCGATCCTCGACTACCTGCCGACCGGGGTGGCAAAAGCGGAACATACTGGCTTCTTGTTCCTGGTGGTGATTAACGCGGTCGTCGCCGTATGGGCGGCTCCAGCGGTGAGCGCGTCGGACTTTACCCAGAACGCGCGCTCGTTTCGCGATCAGGCTCTTGGCCAAACGCTTGGCTTAGTGGTGGCTTATATTCTGTTTGCAGTCGCCGGGGTGTGCATTATCGCCGGAGCCAGTATCCATTACGGCATGGATACCTGGAACGTGTTGGATATTGTGCAGAAATGGGACAGCCTGTTTGCCTCATTCTTTGCGGTACTGGTGATATTAATGACCACGATTTCGACCAACGCCACCGGTAATATTATTCCGGCGGGTTATCAAATCGCAGCGATTGCCCCAAGTAAACTGACGTATAAAAACGGCGTGCTCATCGCCAGTATTATTAGTCTGCTGATCTGCCCATGGAAATTAATGGAAAACCAGGACAGCATTTATCTCTTCCTTGATATTATCGGCGGCATGCTTGGCCCGGTTATTGGGGTGATGATGGCGCACTATTTTGTCGTGATGCGCGGGCAAATTAATCTTGATGAGCTGTATACCGCGCCCGGTGATTATAAATATTTTGATAATGGCTTTAACGTTACTGCATTTATTGTCACGATTGTGGCGGTTATTTTGTCGCTGGGTGGGAAGTTTATTCCGCTACTGGAGCCATTCTCACGAGTGTCATGGTTTGTTGGCGTTATTGTCGCCTTTGCGGCGTACTCATTACTGAAAAAACGGACGCTGCCGAATAATGTTTCGCGCCCGGGTGTGGCTAACTGATTTTATTATTACCAGGAAGATTTATTTCATGGATGAAGAATTAATACCCAAAGCCATTCGCATTGCAACCTGCGTGGATGCAAGCAGAAGTATGGCGGGTAACTCGTCTGTACACATACAAGGAGTTTTATATGTCTTTTGATTTAATCATTAAAAACGGCACCGTTATTCTGGAAAACGAATCTCGGGTGGTGGATATCGCGGTTACCGACGGCAAAATCGCCGCTATCGGTGAAAACCTTGGCGAAGCAAAGCAGGTGATGGATGCTTCGGGCCTGATCGTTTCGCCGGGGATGGTCGATGCGCATACGCATATTTCTGAACCGGGCCGTACCCATTGGGAAGGTTACGAGACCGGCACTCGCGCGGCGGCAAAAGGCGGCATCACCACGATGATTGAAATGCCGTTGAACCAGCTGCCAGCTACCGTCGATCGTGAAACTATCGAGCTGAAATTTGACGCCGCGAAGGGCAAGCTGACCATTGACGCCGCGCAGCTTGGCGGCCTGGTTTCCTACAATCTGGATCGTCTGCACGAGCTGGATGAAGTGGGTGTGGTCGGCTTCAAATGCTTCGTCGCCACCTGCGGCGACCGTGGAATAGACAATGACTTCCGCGATGTTAACGACTGGCAGTTCTTCAAAGGCGTGCAAAAGCTGGCCGAGATGAAGCAAACCGTGCTGGTGCACTGCGAAAACGCGCTGATCTGCGATGAATTGGGCGAAGAGGCGAAAAGGGAAGGCCGCGTGACTGCCCATGATTACGTCGCGTCGCGTCCGGTATTTACTGAAGTAGAAGCTATTCGCCGCATTCTGTACCTGGCGAAAGTCGCCGGTTGCCGCCTGCACGTGTGCCACGTTAGTAGCCCGGAAGGGGTTGCCGAAGTGACGCGCGCCCGTCAGGAAGGCCAGGACGTCACCTGTGAATCCTGCCCACACTACTTTGTACTGGATACCGATCAGTTCGAAGAGATTGGCACCCTGGCGAAGTGCTCTCCGCCGATTCGCGATGCGGAAAACCAGAAAGGCTTGTGGGAGAAGCTGTTCAACGGCGAAATCGACTGCCTGGTCTCCGACCACTCTCCGTGCCCGCCGGAAATGAAGGCTGGCAACATCATGCAGGCCTGGGGCGGTATTGCCGGTCTGCAAAGCTGCATGGACGTGATGTTCGACGAAGCGGTGCAGAAGCGCGGCATGCCTCTGCCGCAGTTTGCTCGCCTGATGGCGACTAACGCTGCCGATATTTTCGGCCTTAAGCATAAAGGTCGTATTGCTCCGGGCAAAGATGCCGACCTGGTGTTTATTCAGCCGAACAGCAGCTACGTTCTGCAGGCGGAAGACCTTGAGTATCGCCATAAAGTCAGCCCGTACGTGGGGCGTAAGATTGGCGCGCGTATCACCAAAACCATCCTGCGCGGCGATGTAATTTATGACATCGAGCAGGGCTTCCCGCACGCGCCGAAAGGGAAATTTATCCTCAAGCATCAGCAGTAATGGGCGAATAAACAGCTGGGGATGGTTTTCTCCCTCTCCCTTTGGGAGAGGGCCGGGGTGAGGGCATTTGTGGGCATATTTCCCCTCATCCTAACCCTCTCCCCAAAAGGGGAGAGGGGACCGTTCCTCGCCCCATTCTATATTTAGCGCCTGTTTACGGCAGGCGCTTTTTCAGGATTTCATCATGGTGGTATTTCCGCTAACTAAACGAAACACCCTGGCGGGATTTCAATGGTTCTTCTTTATTTTCTGCAACACCGTTGTGGTACCGCCGACATTACAATCCGCTTTTCAGCTTCCGGCCAGCGCGCTGATTACGCTCACCCAATATGGTTTTATCACCACCGGTCTGGCCTGCCTGGCGCAGGCGATATCAGGTCACCGGCGCGCCATTATGGAGGGCCCGACGGGACTCTGGTGGAGCACCATCCTCACCGTTACCGTCGGCGAAGCCGCGCGCGGCACCGCGTTCGACAGCATTGCGACCAGCCTCGCGGTCGGCATATTTCTTTCAGCTGTGTTAACTATCATCATTGGCGTCAGCGGCATCGGCCATCGCCTGGCTAAACTCTTCAGCCCGACGGTAATGGTCTTTTTTATGCTGCTGCTTGGCGCACAGCTAACGACTATCTTTTTCAAAGGCATGCTCGGGCTGCCTTTTAGCTCGACGCAGGCCAACGTGGCGATTCAGCTGGCACCATTCGGCCTCGCGCTGGCGGTGATGACCCTGGTGCTGGGGATGATTATTTTCCTCCCGGACGGCATTGCCCGCTACGCCTTGCTGGTGGGGACGCTGGTGGGATGGGCAGGCTGGTATCTGCTGTTCCGTACTCCGCCCGCCACGGCGGCATCCGGCCCGATTCATTGGCAATGGTTTCCTCTGGGCTACGGCGGCGAATTACGTCCCGGTATTATTCTGACGGCATTGTTGGCGGGGCTGGTGAATATCACCAACACCTACGGGGCCATTCGTGGCACCGACGTTTTTTACCCTGAACAGGGAGCCAGCAATACCCGCTATCGACGTAGCTTTATTATTTCCGGAGTGATGACGCTCATTACGGTGCCGCTCAGCGTGGTGCCGTTTTCTCCGTTTGTCTCATCAATTGGTTTATTAACCCAAACCGGAGAAACCTCGCGCCAGCCGTTTATTATCGGCTGCCTGTGCTGTCTGCTGGTTGGGTTATTTACGCCGCTGACCCATTTTTTTACCACCCTGCCGCTGCCAATTAGCAGCGCGGTGATGCTGGTCTCTTATCTGCCGTTGTTATATTCCAGTTTATCTTTCAGCAAGCAAATTACCTTCACTGCACGAAATATCTACCGGCTGGCTCTGCCGCTATTTGTCGGCATTTTTTTAATGGGTCTTCCGCCGGTCTATCTCCAGACGCTGCCTCTGACTATCCGCCCTCTATTGGGTAACGGCTTATTAATTGGCGTGCTGCTGGCGGTGGTTATGGAAAATCTCATTCCCTGGGATCGTATTAAATGATGACATCAATAAAGGATGAACCATGAAAATTATTATTGCACCGGACTCTTTCAAAGAAAGCGTCAGCGCCAGCCGCTGCGCCCAGGCGATTAAAGCGGGTTTTGTCTCTATTTTTCCGCAGGCGGAGTACGTCTGCCTGCCGATTGCCGACGGCGGCGAGGGAACGGTTGAGGCGATGGTTGAGGCCACCGAGGGCAAAATGGTGATGCTGCCGGTGATGGGGCCGATGGGGGATTTTGTTGGAGCCTTCTATGGCCTGAGCGGTGACGGTCAAACCGCATTTATTGAAATGGCGGCAGCCAGCGGGCTGATGCTGGTCCCGGTCGGGGAGCGTAACCCTATGCGGGCCACCAGTTACGGCACCGGGGAGTTGATTCGCCACGCGCTGGACGCCGGGGTTCGCCATATTATCCTCGGTATTGGCGGCAGCGCCACGGTTGACGGCGGAATGGGGATGGCTCAGGCGCTGGGTGCACGCTTCCTTGATAACATCGGTGAGAGCGTCGGACTCGGCGGTGGCGCATTAGAGCGGCTGGTGCAGATAGATTTGCGCGATCTTGACCCGCGCCTTAGCAAATGCCGGATCGATGTCGCTTGCGATGTTGATAACCCGCTGCTTGGCGCACGCGGTGCGGCGGCGGTGTTTGGGCCGCAGAAGGGAGCCTGCGCACAAATGGTCGAAGCTCTTGAGCGCGGATTAGAAAACTATGCTCAGGTGCTGCTGGCGGCAACCGGTCAGGATGTGACGACGATTGTCGGCGGCGGTGCGGCTGGGGGGATGGGAGTGGCGGCCTGCGTGTTCCTCAACGCGGCGTTGAAGCCGGGCATCGATATCGTCATTGAAGCCGTTCATCTGGAGGAGGCGCTGCGCGATGCGGATCTGGTGATTACCGGTGAGGGGCGGATTGATTCGCAGACCGTTGGCGGTAAAGCACCGATTGGCGTGGCGCGGATTGCCAAAAAGCACGGTATCCCGGTTATCGGCATTGCGGGCGTGTTGGGCGATGGCGTCGAAGCGGTTCACCAGCACGGCATTGATGCGGTATTCAGTATTTTGCCCGCGCTCGCGCCGCTGGATGAAGTGCTGGATCGCGGTGAACAAAACCTTTACGCCAGCGCGCGCAATATTGCCTGCGTAATCAAACTCGGCCAGAACATCCCCTTCTGAATAAAAAATGCCACGGTTTTCACCGTGGCAAAATCCAACATAGCTAAACAAAAAAGTGAACTCTACAGATGCATCTTTGCTATTGCTCCTGCCTTTCGCCGGGTGGCGGCTGACGCCTTACCCGGCCTACGAAAGCTGCGAGATTTACCCGTAGGCCCGCGCAAGCGAAGCGCCGCCGGGCAATATACCCGTCATACTTCAAGTTGCATGTGCGTTGGCTGCGTTCGTTCACCCCAGTCACTTACCTGAGTAAGCTCCTGGGGATTCGCTCACTTGCCGCCTTCCTGCAACTCGAATTATTTAGGGTATACATCAGATCTCAACGTCGCGATGGCAATCTTTCGAGTAGATATAGCTAAACGCCTCGCGCCCGACGCCATATCCCGCCTGCAGTGAATAAGCGCCCATAAAGATATAATCGCCTTTTTTCACCGGTACCCAGTTGTTGTCGAGGTTATAAACGCCCTGGCCGGAAAGAATATAAGCACCGTGCTCCTGCACGTGGGTTTCGATATAACCGTGGCTGGCACCCGGTTCGAAAGAGAGAATGTGCATATTCATATCGAAGCCCAGCTCTTTCGGCAGGAAATCGATCAGAATAACGTCTTCCATCCCTTCATAATGAATCCGCTCAAGCTGGCTGACGTTACCGGTGACCAGATAAGGCGCATGATTTTCAACCGGAATATAGCGGCGCTTGTAAAGGAATAGCTGGCTGTCGCCTGCATATTTATTAACGAACGTCACTTTCTCGCCCGGTGGGCAATACAAATAGCCGCCCTCGGTCAGCGGGAGAGTTTTGCCTTGCGCCTGGGCGGTGATTTCACCCTGAATCACATACAGGAAGGTTTCAATTCCTTCGCCGCCAAAGCCGCTCTGATTACCGCCGTTGTCATGCAGCGTGACCAGATAATCAACAAAGGTTGCGCCTAATTTCGGCGTCGACAGAATCGTCACATCACAATTATCAAATCCCGGAATAATATTTTTGACCAGGCCATCCGGCGTTAGCAGCGCGTAATTACCGTGGCGCACGATGGAACGGCTGGCCAGTAAATCGTCGCGATAACCCACTACATTATTTAAATATCCCATTATTTTTTCCTCATTCAGTCCAGGCCAGTTGATGCAACATTAATGCGAGGGTATTCACGCCTTCCGCCAGATCGTCGATATGCGTGCTTTCCGCCGGGTTATGGCTAATACCCTTTATGCTCGGCATAAAGATCATGCAGGTCGGGAAGCAGGGGGCGAAAATTTGCGCGTCGTGTCCCGCGCCGCTGTGCATCACGCGGAAATTAACCTTCTCTTTTTCGCACAACGCAGTGAGCTGGGTGACCAGCGCTTTGTCCATCGGTACCGGGGCTTCATCCATCCACAGATCGATCTCGATGCCAATCTCCATTTCCTGACAGATCCGCCGCATATCAGCTTCGATCACTTCGGTAAATGCCGTTAATTCAAACGCATCGGTATGGCGGCAGTCCATGGTAAAGACCGTTTTACCCGGTACCACGTTGACGGTGTTCGGCTGCGGGTCAACCTTACCGAAGGTCAGAACCAGCGGGTCGCCGTGGGCTTTCGCCTTGGCGATAGATTCACAGCAGATGCGGCTGAAGGCGTGGACGGTATCGCGGCGGTAGCCCATTGGGGTGGTGCCCGCATGGTTGGATTCGCCGTTAAGTGTGATGGTATAACGGCGCTGTCCGACGATGGCGTTGACCACGCCGATGGACTGCTTGTTGGTTTCCAGTACGCGGCCCTGTTCGATATGCAGTTCAACGAAGGCCTTAATATCGCGGCGCGGAGCCAGCGGCGCGGCGGGTAGCGTGAAACCGCATTGCTTCATGGCATCAACAAAAGCCACGCCTTTGGTATCTTTGATATCGCGAACGTCCGCTGGGTTGGCGATGCCGACGATATTTTTGCTGCCCCAGAACACATAAGGGAAGCGGCTGCCTTCTTCTTCCGCTAACGCCAGCACTTCGACGGTACGCAGCGGCGCGCCGTAGGTCTCCTTCAGCCAGCGTACCGCCAGCCACGCCGCCAGCGCGCCGAACTGGCCGTCAAGATTACCGCCGTTGACCACGCTATCAATATGCGAGCCGCTAAGGATAACTTCGTCGGGAAAGCGCGTACCGGGCAGGCGGCCATACAAGTTGCCGACCTCATCAAAGCGCGTCTCCAGCCCACTTTCGCTCATCTTTTGTTTGAACGCCTGCTGTGCTTGCAGCCATTCCGGTGAATAGAGCAGGCGGGTTATGCCCCCGGTTGGGTCAGCGCCGAAAGAGGAAAGCCACGGCAACGTCTCTTCAATTGCCTGTCGAAAATAATTAGCCATACGCAACTCCTGTAACTTAATTTATTGAGCAAAAGGGGAATTGGTTTCATAAGAGCGGTTATATAAAGCGTCCGAAACCAGATAGTCATAAATCTCATCAACGATCTCGATACCGTCGACGGCGCTGTTTTTCTCGTTGATATCCAGGTTCTGCCCCGGGTAATAAACCTGGTTAAATCCGGGGGCTGGTGTAATGGCGTTTAATTCGCGCATGGTGTCGCTGATATGCTGGCGGAATAACGCGCTGGAGGAGAAAAATTCCGGGTTGATAACGATATGCAGCTGGCCGAGTTCGCGTCCCTGGCTCAGGTTGTCATACATTGAGCTGACCTGACGGCCAAAGGGAAGGTTGAGCAAAATGCCGGAGAGCACATCGATCATCATCATCAGGCCGTAGCCTTTCGGTCCCGCAGCCGGCAGCAGGGCGTGAACGGCAAACGGGTCGCTGGTCGGCGCGCCGTTTTTATCCACCGCCCAGCTATCGGGGATGGTTTCATGACGCGAGCGGGCGTCGAGAATTTTCCCCCAGGCTTGCACGGTAGTGGCCATATCGAAGGTGATAATATCGTCGCCCTCGCCGGGTGCGGCAAAGGCTAGCGGATTGGTGCCGTAATAGATTTCTGCACCGCCAAAAGGGACCACCATCGGGTCTGACTGACACAGCGAAAGCCCAATAAACCCGGCGCGGGCCGCCTGCTGTGCGAAGTAAGAGATCGCGCCGCTATGCCCCATGCGCCGAATGCCAACCACGGCCACGCCGTTTTCCCGGGCGATTTCTATCGCCTGTTCCATACCCATTTTGGCGGCGACCTGACCGGCGGCGTTATCGGCATGCAAAATCCCGCTGCAGGGGCCGCTCTTTTCAAAGGTGAAGGTGGGGTTACGATTGGTTCCGCCTTTTGAAATACGCTCCGCATAATATTCAACGCGAACCGCGCCGTGCGAATGAATTCCCCTGGCATCGGCATAAACCAGCACGTCGGCAATAATATCCGCGTGATGATGAGTAAGCCCTGCTGTGTTCAGCTTATTGGCAATAAGCTGATGAAGTGTTTCCCGACTGACTTTCATCTGTCTTCCTTTTAACGACGGTGTAGAGCCTGACTGACGACTAAAATACGGGGAAAATAAACTTAAATTGTGATCTGTACGGGTAAAAATAGTTAGTTAGATTTTATTTGATAATCACCGTCGGTTTATCAGAAGGGACCCGGTTAATCTATTCATTGAAAATTACGCACTAATGTCCAGGGGTTTATTTGAAAGCGTTGTGTAATAATTTCCATGTGATATTGGTCACGCCACCAATAATTTTATATCGCTAGCCTGATTGCAGATTAACCATGCTCATTCAATTGCAATGGGTGCAATTATTGGGGAGTTATTATGATCCATGCCTTTATTAAAAAGGGCTGTTTTCAGGATTCAGTCAGTTTAATGATTATTTCAAGAAAACTGAGTGAGTCAGAAAATGTCGACGATGTTTCGGTCATGATGGGAACACCGGCCAATAAATCGCTGCTGGAAACCACCGGTTTCTGGCACGACGATTTTGCCACGGCCACGCCGAATGATATTTGCGTGGCGATCCGCACCGATTGCGCCGATACGGCGGTAACGGAAATGATTGTCGCCCGTCTGGATGAAGCGTTAACCGCGCTGGCGCAGGGGAGTGGGCAAAGCCAAAGCCTCAGCGTGGTTCGTCGCTGGCAAAGTGCCACGCAAAAGCTGCCGCAGGCCAATATGACCTTGATTTCCGTCGCCGGAGAGTATGCTGCGGAGTTAGCCCACCAGGCGCTCAGCAGTGAGAAAAACGTGATGATTTTCTCCGACAACGTCACGCTGGAGGACGAAATCGCCCTCAAAAAACGTGCTCGTGATAAAGGGTTGCTGGTGATGGGGCCGGACTGCGGCACCGCCATGATCGCCGGAACCCCGCTGGCTTTCGCCAACGTCACGCCGGACGGCAATATCGGCGTGATTGGCGCGTCCGGTACCGGCATTCAGGAACTGGTCTCGCAAATTGTTCTCGGCGGGGAAGGGATCAGCCATGCGATTGGTCTCGGCGGACGAGACCTCAGCGCCGAAGTGGGCGGCATCAGCGCACAGACGGCGCTGGAAATGCTGACCCAGGACGGGCAAAGCCAGGTGCTGGCCTTTGTCTCGAAGCCACCCGCCGAGGCGGTGCGTCAGAAGATGATTAGCGCCATGAAGCGCAGCGCCAAGCCGGTGGTGGCGCTGTTTCTTGGCTATGCGCCGAAAGCTACCCGCGATGAGAACGTCTGGTTTGCCCGCACGCTGGATGAGGCCGGACGCCTGGCCTGCCTGCTGGCGCGGGTGGTACGTCATCAGGAAACCCTGACCGCCGTGGCGGGAAAACAGATTCGCGGTTTATACACCGGCGGCACGTTGGCCGCGGAATCCGCCGGGCTGCTCGCTGAACGGCTGGGTATCACGCCTGACGAACATCATCCGCAGGGCATGATGCTCAATGCGCAGGGCCACCAGATCGTCGACCTCGGCGATGATTTTTACACCGTTGGCCGCCCGCATCCGATGATCGACCCTTCACTGCGTAATCAGTTGATTGCTGAACTGGGTGAGCAAACGCAGGTGGGCGTACTGCTGCTGGACGTGGTGATTGGCTACGGCGCGACCGCCGATCCTGCCGAATCGCTGGTGGCAGCCTGCCAGCGGGCGTGGGCCGTCAGAGATGAGCGCCATCCGCTGCATATCATCGCCACGGTGACCGGCACCGAAACCGACCCGCAGTGCCGTTCCCGCCAGATAGCCGCTCTTGAAGATGCGGGGATTGTGGTGGTCGATAGCCTTCCCGAAGCCACCCTGCTCGCCAGCGCGCTGATTAGTCCGCAACGGATGGCCGAACTGGCCCCGCGCGCCACCCTGCTGGACGGCGTGGCGGTGATCAACGCTGGCCTGCGCAGCTTCGCGCTCGATTTACAGTCCGCCGGAACGCCGGTTGTCCACTATCAGTGGGCACCGATCGCCGGGGGGAATAAGAAACTGGCTCGTTTATTAGAACGTTTGCAATAAGAGGTCTCTATGTTTACATCAGTGGCGCAGGCCAATGACGCAGTAATAGAACGAATTCGTAATGCACGTCCGCACTGGCTGGATGTGAAGCCAGCGGGTTCTTTAATCGGGGCGTTGAATCAGAATAAAACCTTGCTTCATGCCGGGCCGCCGATGCGCTGGCAGGAGATGACCGGCCCGATGAAAGGGGCCTGTATTGGCGCATGTCTGTTTGAAGGCTGGGCGCAGGATGAAAAAACGGCCCATGCGATGCTGGAAAGCGGCGAGATTACCTTTATTCCCTGCCACCACGTTAACGCCGTGGGGCCGATGGGCGGCATTACTTCGCCAAATATGCCGATGCTGGTGGTGGAGAACATCGCCGAGGGCAACCGCGCGTATTGCAACCTGAATGAAGGGATTGGCAAGGTGATGCGTTTCGGCGCTTACGGCGAAGATGTTCAGCAGCGCCTGCGCTGGATGCGCGATGTGCTGATGCCGGTTCTGAGCGCGGCGCTGAAACAGATGGATCGCGGTATCGACCTGACCGCGATGATGGCGCAGGGCATCACCATGGGCGATGAGTTCCACCAGCGTAATATCGCTACCTCCGCGCTGCTGATGCGCACGCTGGCGCCGCATCTGGCGCGCCTCAACCATGACAAACAGCAGATTGCTGAAGTGATGGACTTCCTTGCCATTACCGATCAGTTCTTCCTTAACCTGGCGATGGCCTACTGCAAAGCGGCGATGGATAGCGGGGCACAAATTCGTGCGGGCAGTATCGTTACCGCGATGACCCGCAACGGCGATATGTTCGGTATCCGCGTCAGCGGGCTGGGTGACCGCTGGTTTACCGCGCCGGTCAATACGCCGCAGGGGCTGTTTTTCACCGGCTTTTCTCAGGAGCAGGCCAACCCGGATATGGGCGATAGCGCGATTACCGAAACCTTCGGTATCGGTGGTGCGGCAATGATCGCGGCCCCAGGCGTGACGCGTTTTGTCGGCGCGGGCGGCATGGAAGCGGCGAAATCCGTTTCCGAGGAGATGGCGGAAATCTTCCTGGAGCGCAATATGCAGCTGCAAATTCCGGGCTGGGATTTCCAGGGAGCCTGTCTGGGTCTCGATATTCGTCGGGTGGTAGAAACCGGCATTACTCCGCTGATCAACACCGGCATCGCCCACAAAGAGGCGGGGATCGGCCAGATTGGCGCCGGGACCGTCAGAGCGCCGCTGGCCTGTTTCGAACTGGCGCTGGAAGCGCTGGCGGACGAGCTGGGCGTGAGCTGAGGAGGCGCGATGGAGACTATTCGTCCGCTGATAGGCAGCGTCGATGCGCCGGACCATCGCCAGCCCTGGCGAACCGGCGGCCTCTGGCAACGCACTATCAATCTCTATGTTGAAGGCGGCGCTCTGCTGACGCTTCATCATCAGGGGCAGGGGGTGAGCCCTGGCGGATGGGTATTACGCCATCGCGATTTTATCCGCTTACACACGGCGCTGCGGGCGGGGGCGTTGCCGCTTGCGCGGGATAACGGCATTCAGGTCGATAGCCTTTTGCTGTCGCCGCCGCGCCGGCGCTGCTCCCTGCGGCCTCGCTCTCATCCCGATGGCGCTCACTTGCCGAAAGCGCTGGTGGATCGCCCGGAAGAGACCGGGCTGTTCGGGCCGCTGTCGCAGGCGACCCGTCTGCCGCAGCACCCTGAGCTGCGTCAGCTGCGCCACTGTTTTGCCTCCGCCCTGACCGGGAGCGCCGTCGACTGGCGATTGTGGTTGGGAAAGGGGCCGGGCCTGACGCCGAGCCTGGACGACATGCTGATTGGCATGATGCTGGCGTCGTGGTGCGCGGGGCAGATGTCGCGCCATGGCGGACGCACGTTTTTTCGTGCTTCCGGCGATCTGCATGCGACGACGACCCAGGTGAGCGTCAACTATTTACGCTACGCCAGCGAGGGGCGTTTTGCCTCGCCGCTGATGCATTTCGCGCATGCTCTTCAACGCCGACGCCGCATTGAACCCGCCGTCGAGGCTCTGCTGGCGATGGGCCATACCTCCGGCGCGGATACCCTGCTGGGATTCTGGTTGGCGCAACACATTATCTAAGGAAAAATCATGAAAACGCTGGTGGTTGCCCTCGGCGGCAACGCTTTATTGCAGCGCGGGGAAGCGCTGACGGTGGAAAATCAGTATCGCAATATTGATAGCGCGGTTCCGGCGCTGGCGCGTCTGGCGCAAAATTACCGGCTGGCGATTGTTCACGGCAACGGGCCGCAGGTGGGCTTGCTGTCGCTGCAAAACCTGGCCTATGGCGATGTTGAGCCTTATCCGCTGGATGTGCTGGTGGCGGAGAGCCAGGGGATGATTGGCTATATGCTGGCGCAGCGTCTGGCGCAGGAATCACTGATGCCGCCGGTGTCGACGGTGATGACGCGCATTGCGGTAGCCTCGAACGATCCGGCTTTTTCGTCCCCGGAAAAATTTATTGGCCCGGTTTATGACCCGGAGTTGCAGAAACAGCTTGAAGCCGAGTACGGCTGGACGATGAAGCGCGATGGCAAGTACCTGCGCCGGGTGGTTCCTTCGCCGACACCGGTGAGGATTGAGGAGAGCGAGTCGATTGAGCGCCTGCTGGGCGAAGGTCACGCGGTGATTTGCTGTGGCGGCGGGGGAATTCCGGTGCTGGAGAGCGGGCAGGGCGCGGAGGCGGTGATTGATAAAGACCTCGCCGCCGCGCTGCTGGCAGAGCAGATTAATGCTGATGGCCTGGTGATCCTCACCGACGCCGACGCGGTGTATGAGCACTGGGGTACGCCGATGCAGCGACCGATCCGCGAAGCAACGCCGGAAGAGCTGGCCCCGTTTGCCCGCGACGATGGCGCGATGGGGCCGAAAATCGCGGCGGTAAGCGGCTACGTCCGCCGCCGTGGCAAGCGAGCGTGGATAGGCGCGCTATCGCGCATCGATGACACCCTGGCCGGGCTGGCGGGAACCTGCATCAAGCCCTGATGCGTGGCTATTGTGCGCGCTTTCCCCGGGGGCGGCGCTAACGCGCCTTGCCCGGGCTACGGGTTCACAGTTGTCTGCGGGCTGGTAGCCCGGACAGATGCGTAGCATCGCCTCCGGGAAAATACCCGAAGAATCCGTGCGCATAGAGGGTTTTATAGCCCGGCTAAGGCGCAGCGCGCCGCAAGCCGGGATGACGGGCAAGATTATGCGAGCTGCGCCTGTGCCCAAACGATACCGCTGATATACTCCGGCGGCAGCAACGGCTTTAACGCTTCCAGCGTCGCGCTCAGGCGGTCGGTATCGCTGTCGGTCAGGTTCAGGTGCCCGACCTTACGGCCCGGACGCACTTCTTTGTCGTACCAGTGCAGATGCACCAGCGGCAGCTTCAGCCAGGCATAATTCAGATCGGTACCGATCAGGTTGATCATCACCGACGGGCTATTCACCACCGGCGGCGGTAGCGGCAGGCCGGTAATCGCCCGCAAATGCAGTTCGAACTGACTAATCGACGCTCCGTTCTGCGTCCAGTGACCGCTGTTATGCACGCGCGGCGCCAGCTCGTTAATCAGCAACCCTTCCGGAGTGATAAAGCACTCCATCGCCATCACGCCGACATAGCCTAGCTCATGCATAACCGCCGACAGCATCGACTCTGCTTGCTCCTGCTGCTTCGCGTTCGCCTGCGGGAAGGCGACGCTGGTGCGCAAAATACCGTCCTGATGCAGGTTTCGGGTCAACGGGTAGAAGACCGTGCTGCCGTCGTGGGCGCGAGCGCCAACCAGCGACACTTCGCCGGAGAAGTTAATCCCCTGCTCGACGATACACTCGCCGTAGTTATCATCCGGCAACTGAGCGGTTTCGTTCTCCCGCAAACGCCACTGGCCGCGACCATCGTAGCCACCCACCCGGCGCTTAACGATAGCCAACTCGCCAAGGCGAGCAAATACCGCTGGCCACTCGCTTTTATCCGCCAGAAGCTGCCACGGCGCGGTGGCGAGCCCCAACTTATCGAACAGCTGCTTTTGCGTCAGACGATCGGCGATAATCGGGAAGACGTCTCGGTTGACGAAGGCGGAATGACGCGCCAGCTCGCGGGTCAGAGCGGTTTCCGGCCAGCGTTCGATTTCAGCGGTAATCACGCTTTGCTGAAACGGCACCGCTTCCGGGTCGGCATCAAGACCGACCGGCCAGACCGCGATACCCAGCGGCTCACCGGCCTGACGCAGCATTCGGCCTAGTTGACCGTTACCGAGAACGCAAACCTGCTTCATGCCGCACCCCGCGGGTCCGGATTCTCCAGCACTTCATCGGTCTGCGCCTGACGCCAGGCGCTGAGGCGTTGGTGCAGTTCTGCATCATGCTGGGCGAGGATCTGTGCGGCCAGCAGGGCAGCGTTGGCGGCTCCGGCTTTACCGATCGCCAGCGTGCCAACCGGAATGCCGCGCGGCATCTGAACAATGGAGTAGAGGCTGTCAACGCCGCTTAATGCCGCGCTCTGAACCGGCACGCCTAAAACCGGCACCAGGGTTTTCGCCGCAATCATGCCCGGCAAATGCGCCGCGCCGCCCGCACCGGCAATAATCACCTGAAAACCGTTCTCTTCTGCGCTTTCGGCGAAGCTAAACAGTTTATCGGGAGTGCGATGTGCGGAGACCACGTCGACATGGTACGGAACGTTCAGGGCATCAAGGATTTCTGCGGTAAATTGCATGGTAGCCCAGTCGCTTTTGGACCCCATCACGATGGCGATACGCGCCGAATTATTGCGGGAAGACATGCGTCTTAAAACTCCTGTGGGTGTGTTTCACACTGCTTTAGAGGCCACAGAGAATAGCATGAACTCCCGGCGAGGAAAACGGTTGCGTGCGCGTGGTTAGCCGTCTTTTGTCTCGGTTGTCGACGATGAAGTACGTTGTTTATTGGCCTTTATCTCATTCATGATACAAGTGATAAGCAGCACTAACCCCCAGGGGAGCATTATGGTACCCATTATCAGTAAATAGATTCGTACCAGCCGCCCATCGTGGGGCCGGGTACAGAGCAAATAAATAGCATAGAAATAGATCGCCCACACCAGCATTGCACACCAGACAAATGCCAGTGTGTTGCCGATAGCGACGCCGATTAAGGCAATATAGCTTACACCTAACGGATTGAGGATCGCGATGATCATTCCCCAAATCAGGGGCTGACTCCATTTTTGCATTTTCATTCCTTGAAAGTGGTTTGGCTGAAAATTAACCTGGCGGTTAAATGTTAATACAACAATTCTGTTGCCTGGGGAGTGTTTTTCGGAATAGTGCTTGCTGGGGTTAGAAGGGGAAATGAATCAGCTCAACGTCTTCTGGCGTCACTTTGACCATTGAACCTTCGCTATGCCACGCGCCAAGAACCACGCGATAAGCGGCTTTGTCGTTGGCGTCTAACTGATGGACGGCAGGACGGTGTGTATGCCCGTGAATCAGCCACTGGACGTGATGTTTCTCCATCGCGTCAACCACCGCTTGTGGGTTCACATCCATAATTTCCATCGATTTACTGCTGTTGGCGGCTTTGCTGTCGGCGCGCATTTTAGCGGCAATGCGGCGGCGGATAAACAGCGGTAAGGCCAGAAACAGGCGCTGGATCCAGGGATTGTGGACTTTCGCGCGAAACGCCAGATAGCCCGCGTCGTCGGTGCAAAGGGTATCGCCGTGCATAATCAGCACGTTGCGCCCGTAGAGGTTGAGAACCTTCTCTTCCGGCAGCAGAGTCATGGCGCTTTCGCGGGCAAAACGCTGACCGACGAGAAAATCGCGGTTGCCGTGGATAAAGTAGCAGGGGACGCCGGAGTCGACTAATGCTTTGATTGCGGCGGAGATTTGCTGATGCAGCGGGTTTGGATCGTCATCACCAATCCAGGCTTCAAACAGATCGCCAAGAATATACAGAGCGTCCGCCTTGCGGGCTTCACCCTGTAAAAAGCGCAGAAAACCGGCGGTAATCGCCGGTTCTTCCGTTTGCAGATGCAAATCCGCAATAAAAAGTGTCGCCACGAATTACTCGCTGACGGTGACGCTTTTGATCACAACATCTTCTTTCGGCACATCCTGGTGCATGCCGCTGCGGCCAGTGGAGACCGATTTGATTTTGTCGACCACGTCCAGACCCTCAACGACTTCTGCGAATACGCAGTAGCCCCAACCCTGCAGGCTTTCGCCGGAGAAGTTCAGGAAGTCGTTATCGGCGACGTTGATAAAGAACTGTGCGGTAGCGGAGTGAGGCGCCTGAGTACGAGCCATCGCCAGGGTACCGCGGGTGTTTTTCAGACCGTTGTTCGCTTCGTTCTGAATCGGGGATTTGGTGGTTTTCTGATTCATACCCGGCTCAAAACCGCCGCCCTGAATCATAAAGCCGTTGATAACACGGTGGAAAATGGTGTTGTCGTAGAAACCTTCACGGCAGTAGTCCAGGAAGTTTTTAACTGTTTCCGGCGCTTTGTCGTCAAATGTTTTGATTACGATATCGCCATGATTGGTGTGGAAAGTTACCATTTGTGCATCCTGTTCCGATGATTGTGGTGCCTGCACCCGGAGTCGGGCGAGATATAGGGGGCTGTTATAGCATAACCGCGGGGTTGGATCACCTTGCAATGTGTGCTGCTTCGGGGTTGAATTAAGGTTAGAATACGCGACTTATAACCACACACGTCTACACGGAATCTTCGATGTTAAAAATTTTTAATACACTGACGCGCCAAAAAGAAGAATTTAAACCTATCCATGCCGGGGAAGTTGGCATGTACGTGTGTGGTATTACCGTTTACGACCTCTGTCACATCGGCCATGGCCGTACTTTTGTCTCCTTTGACGTGGTTGCCCGCTATCTGCGTTTTCTCGGCTATCAGCTGAAATACGTGCGCAACATTACCGATATCGACGACAAAATCATTAAGCGTGCTAATGAAAACGGCGAAAGCTTTGTCGCGCTGGTGGATCGCATGATTGCCGAGATGCACAAAGACTTCGATGCGCTGAATATTCTGCGCCCGGATCTCGAGCCGCGTGCAACGCACCATATCCCGGAAATCATTGAGATTACCGAGCAGCTGATCGCTAAAGGTCATGCTTATGTCGCAGACAACGGCGACGTGATGTTCGACGTCCCGACCGACCCGAACTACGGTCAGCTGTCGCGCCAGGATCTCGACCAGCTGCAGGCTGGCGCGCGCGTTGATGTGGTTGACGTCAAGCATAACCCGATGGACTTTGTGCTGTGGAAGATGTCGAAAGAGGGCGAGCCGAGCTGGCCGTCGCCGTGGGGCGCGGGCCGTCCGGGCTGGCACATCGAGTGTTCAGCGATGAACTGCAAGCAGCTGGGCAACCATTTTGATATTCACGGTGGCGGTTCGGATCTGATGTTCCCGCACCATGAAAACGAAATCGCCCAGTCCACCTGTGCCCACGACGGCGAGTACGTTAATTACTGGATGCACTCCGGGATGGTGATGGTTGACCGCGAGAAGATGTCAAAATCGCTGGGCAACTTCTTTACCGTGCGCGACGTGCTCAAGTACTACGATGCGGAGACCATTCGCTACTTCCTGATGTCTGGCCACTATCGTAGCCAACTGAACTATAGCGAAGAGAACCTCAAGCAGGCGCGTTCTGCGCTGGAGCGCCTGTACACCGCGCTACGCGGAACTGACAAAACTGCGCAGCCTGATGGTGGCGAGGCGTTCGAAGCGCGCTTTATCGAAGCGATGGACGACGATTTCAACACCCCGGAAGCCTACTCTGCACTGTTCGATATGGCGCGTGAAGTAAACCGTCTGAAGGCCGAAGATGCCGCTGCAGCCAACGCCATGGCAGCGCATATGCGTAAGCTCGCCTCGGTGCTGGGCCTGCTGGAGCAGGAACCGGATGCCTTCCTGCAAAGCGGTGCGCAGTCTGACGATGGAGAAGTGGCGGAAATCGAATCGCTTATCCAGCAGCGCCTGGATGCGCGTAAAGCGAAAGACTGGGCGGCGGCGGATGCCGCGCGTGACCGTCTCAACGAGATGGGCATCGTTCTGGAAGATGGCCCGCAGGGCACCACCTGGCGTCGTAAGTAATCTCTTATTTGAAATTAAGGCCGCTTTACTGCGGCCTTATCATTTATATAAACCCCGGTAAGCACAAATTCTCTGAATTCAATTCTTTACAGTTTTTTTCCGGCTTCTGTATGCCCACAAACACAGCGTCAGAACGGCTCCCGGCAGCCAGACCCACTGTAGTTCTGAAATAATAACCTGATGGCCGGATGGCGTGGTGTATTGCGCTAAGGCAAAAGGGGCGACTTTAATCACCTGCCAGGGTGCAAAGAAACGCTCATCCAGCCACGGCCACAGCCAGCCTACGCCTTTCCCACCTGTGGTAATTGAATCCAGCAGGCTATGCGACAGCAACGAAACCGTCAAAAACAGCCAGCTACGCACCAGACCGACGCGAAACCATCGCCCCGCAAATAATACGCAAAGCAGCGGAACAACAAACGCAAACAGCAGTGAATGGGTGAAGCCGCGATGGCCGAAGACGTTGCCGTAGGCGATGCCGAATTTGAATGACAGCACATCGGCATCCGGCAACATGGCAAGTACGACGCCAGCCAGCAACAGACGTGGCGGGATAATCCGCAGCCCCAGCCCGGCTCCAAAGCATACAGGCACGGCGGCGTGGGTAATGATCGTTGGCATATCCCGTTATCCTGAGCAAATAATTGCCATTATCGCCTCTGTACCCGGTAAAGACATTCCCTCCAGATTCTGATTTTGGGCAAATGAATGGATCGGCGCGCTGATTTTTTGCATTGCTACCATTCCTGTTCGTTCGCTAACGCGCTAGCGTGAAGCTAAATATCATAAGGGAGAAGACGTATGCAGAAGGTGGCGTTGGTTACTGGGGGCAGTAAAGGCATTGGCTATGCGGCGGCGCAGGCCCTGTATCAGATGGGCTACGCGGTCATCGTGGTGGCACGTAACGAGCAGCAGCTCACTGAGTGCGCAGAGGGGCTGGACGCTGAACGATTTATTCCGATTGCCGCAGACGTCACTGACCCGCAGCAGGTTGAGGCTCTTTTTCAGCGCGTCCGCGAGCAGTATGGTCGTCTGGATCTGCTGTTTAACAATGCGGGTAATAACACCCCGGCAAAATCGATTGAAGAGATCTCGTTTGATGAGTGGCAGAGGGTGTTTAATCTCAACGTGCACGCCAGCTTCCTCTGTGCCAAAGAAGCTATCAAGATAATGAAACAGCAGCAGCCGATGGGCGGGCGGATTATTAACAACGCTTCTATTTCTGCAACCACCCCGCGCTTGTATAGCGCGCCGTATACCGCCTCGAAGCACGCGATTACCGGGCTGACAAAATCCATCGCGCTCGACTGTCGACAATATAATATCGCCTGCGGGCAGATTAACGTTGGCAATGCCGAGACGCAGCTTTCGGCGCGGATGCGCAAAGGCGTTTATCAGGCTAACGGCACGATTGCGCCAGAGGCGATGATGGATGTGGCCGATGTTGCGGCGGCGATTCAGATGATTGCGGCGCTGCCGCCAACCACTAACGTACTGGAGCTGACGATCATGGCCAACGAGATGCCGTTCGTTGGGCGGGGATAAAATGAAGGCGCCGGTTGTGGCGCCTTTGCTTTTTACTCGGTAACGGTAATGCTTTGACCTTCAAAGCTCACCGTTTGACCGGCGACGATTTTGCAGCGCTTGCGGGTTTCGACCGCGCCGTCGACTTTGACCAGACCGTCGGCAATGGCGATTTTCGCCTGTGCGCCGCTTTCGCTCCAGCCTTCCAGCTTCAGCAGATCGCAGAGTTCAACGTGCGGGTGTTTGCCCAGAGAGAAGTTCGCCATCTTAGGCCTCCTTAATATCGTGATACTCTTCGCACGCCTGTAGCGTGTTCTGAATGAGGGTGGCTACGGTCATCGGGCCGACGCCGCCAGGAACCGGCGTGATGTAAGACGCGCGCGCGGCGGCATCTTCATAGACCACGTCGCCAACCACTTTGCCGCTTTCCAGGCGGTTAATGCCAACATCGACCACAATCGCGCCTTCTTTAATCCATTCACCCGGAATAAAGCCCGGTTTACCGACCGCGACGATCAGCAGGTCGGCATTTTCGACGTGATGACGCAGGTTTTTGGTAAAACGATGGGTCACGGTCGTGGTGCAACCTGCTAACAGCAGCTCCATGCTCATCGGGCGCCCGACAATGTTGGATGCGCCGATCACGACTGCGTTCAGGCCGTAGGTATCGATGTTGTAACGTTCAAGCAGGGTCACGATGCCGCGCGGGGTACATGGACGCAGGCGCGGTGCGCGCTGGCACAGGCGACCGACGTTGTACGGATGGAAACCGTCGACGTCTTTATCCGGCGAAATGCGTTCCAGGACTTTGACATTATCAATGCCGGCAGGGAGCGGTAGCTGGACCAGAATACCGTCGATGGCGTTATCGGCATTCAGCGTGTCGATAAGCTCCAGCAGCTCCGCTTCGCTGGTGGTTTCCGGGAGATCGTACGAGCGGGAGACGAAGCCTACCTCTTCACACGCTTTGCGCTTGCTGCCGACATAAATCTGTGAGGCCGGGTTGCTGCCGACCAGCACGACGGCTAACCCTGGCGCGCGTTTTCCTGCCTCAACGCGAGCCTTTACTTTTTCCGCAACCTCAGAGCGTACCTGCTGCGCAATCGTTTTACCGTCAATAATTTTTGCTGCCATCAGAGAGAGGATTCCATCTGTATCTTTACGAAAGGGGGATGGCGATATTTTGTCAGAAGCCAGCCCCGCTGTCAGTCTTCGTTTGAGATTTTATCTTTCTTTTGGCCTGACCGGAGTTGAGTCAGTACTGAAGTTAGCGTGCAGAAACATGCACCTGGATAAACTTTGTACTGCTTTAGCTGCATAACCAGACAGGTTATGCAGACAAGCGCAGTTTCACGGCAAAATACATTGACTCATCAGGCGTGCACCGTATAATTCCCGGCGATTGCACATCATGAAGTTCTCACTTCTCAGTGCGCCCTTAGCTCAGTTGGATAGAGCAACGGCCTTCTAAGCCGTAGGTCACAGGTTCGAGCCCTGTAGGGCGTACCATTTTCACTTCTATCAACGTCTCCTGAAGTCTACTAAATCCAGCATACGCGTGGCATTCGCCAATATCTCATTATCTCAACGTCTACTATGGTCTATTGAAATCCACATTCATGTGGGGGTACATTTGGGGGTAGATTCCTGTTCAATGAAATGAGATACCCCCAAAATGAAGCTCACAGCCCGCCAGGTCGACACATCCAGGCCCAAGGACAAACCCTATAAGCTGTCTGATGGCGGCGGTCTTTACCTGTTGGTGAACCCCAATGGCTCGCGGTACTGGCGCCTTAAGTACCGCATCGCTGGTAAAGAGAAGCTTCTGGCGTTGGGGGTATATCCTGATATCACTCTGGCGGAGGCCAGACAGAAACGCGCGGATGCAAAAAAGGTTCTCGCTGCTGGTGGTGATCCGGGGCAGGAGAAGCAGGAAGAGAAACAAGCGAAAGAGCAGGCTGTGGCAAACAGCTTTGAGCGCCTGGCTATGGAATGGCATTCCCATAAAAGCACATCGTGGTCTGAAGGCTATGCTGAGCATCTCCTGATGTACCTGAAGAAGGATATATTCCCCTTCATCGGGCAAAAGGCGATTACTGATATCAGCCAGGTCGAAATGCTTAACGTCCTGCGAAAGATGGAACAACGCGGCGTTCTGGATAAACTCAAGAAAACCCGTCAGGCCTGCCGGCAGATATTTACCTATGCCATTATTACCGGTAGAGCCGAGCACAACCCTGTATCAGATCTGGCTGGCGCGCTTAAGCCGCCCAAGCAACAGCACTACCCACATCTTTTAGCCGACCAGATCCCGGATTTTCTCCGTGCGCTAAGTGAATACAGCGGTAGCACAATTACCCGCAACGCCACCCGACTGTTAATGCTTACCGGGCTCAGGACAATTGAGCTCCGTGCTTCTGAATGGGTTGATATCGACTTTGACAAAGGAGTCTGGAACATCCCCGCAGAGCGAATGAAGATGCGGCGCCCACACCTCGTACCTCTTTCGATTCAGGTTCGCGAGTTGCTGGAGGAGATCCACCAGCTTACCGGGCGAGGGAAGTATGTTTTCCCGGGTCGAAATGATGCCGGCAAGCCAATGAGTGAGGCCAGCATTAACCAGGTGATTAAGCGTATTGGCTATGACGGTAAAGCGACCGGGCACGGCTTCAGGCACACCATGAGTACCATACTCCACGAACAGGGCTATAACACAGCCTGGATTGAAACGCAGTTGGCCCACGTCGATAAGAACTCCATCCGCGGGACATATAACCACGCTCAGTATCTGGATGGCCGCCGGGAAATGCTCCAGTGGTATGCCGACTATATGGCGGCTCTTGAGAATGGTGAAAATGTGGTGCATGGCTCGTTCGGAAAACGCGCGTGACTGGATGGATAGACAGTATCTGCAGACAATAGTAGACTTAGGTAGACGAACAAAGAATAGGCTATGTCTAGGCTGATCCCCGAAAACCCGTACACCTCTGCGGGCTGGCATAGCCGCCAAAATCAGGGGGCGCGAGGTGGCGGAATGCTGGACATTGCTGAGTTGCTAAAGGCTCGGAAAAAAGAATTTATCAGTCTTCGAGAGTTCATAACAAGAATTCATCTCTATCAGCCTCATGTTAGCCTTAAGGACATTGCCGATTTCCTTTATATTGAGGACTCCAATGGAGGACTGCCTGAGTGGGTTAAAAAGGGTGTTGCTGGTTCAATAGAAACTACTTGGGTTGATGATAACCACATGGAATCTGATACATCATTACATTCCCTTTTGAATGTAATTCATGAGTTTGATGAGATGCCTGAGGTTTTACCTCCAGCGCTTACTTCGTCCACCGTGACTAGGATTGTTCCATCGGAAGCACCTATGGATTTTGATGACGATATTCCTTTTTGATAAATATAAATAATAGGAGAGCGGATAATGAGTGGATGGGGGCAAAGTAAAGAAGAACACTGGTCAGCAACTCAATTTGATAAATATGGTTTCCGTCGTTCTGACTTAAAGGCTATTGCTGACAAATTAGGGGTTAATCTTGATATTCCAATCGAGGAGATTGTTACATCAGGAGAAAATAGGAAGCCAGAAACATTTTCGGAAGAGGATATAAGCGTCCTCAGAAGCGAGATTTCTCTCTTAAAAGAGAAAATCAAAAAGTTAAAGAGTGAAAGGCCTACTCTTTTAGGCGAATACAGAAAAGATGATCCCCTCCTTCTGGCGATACAGATAAGAAACACTGAATGGAACATGTACGATCCTGATAATGACAGAGCTACCAGAGGGAATCAGGTGGCAATTATTCAAGGCCTTGAAGGTAAAGGGTTTTCCAATGCCCAAGCAAAAGCAATAGAAATGGTTGCATGCCCAATCAAGCGTGGCTAATCACCCCAGCCCTTAGGGTTGTATCTAGTCGAAAAGTCTTACCCTAAGGGTTTAATATAGCTACCCTTAGGGTAAGCTAACTGTTAGTTAGTCTTTAATAACCCTTACCCTTAGGGTTATTCATTCCTCACTAGCCATTAGGCCTAATGGTATGAAGAAATAGCATTTATTCGTGTAATCATATGCCACGTAAACCGCAATAGACGTTACGAGGTAAATATGTCCCAATCATTAATCCGATTCTCTGAGGTTCAGAAACGTACTGGCTACAGTAAGGCGTGGTTGTATCGTCTTATGAGTGAACAGCGTTTTCCTGCCGCAATTAAAATTGGCTCGCGCTCAATCGCATTCATTGAAAGCGAAATTGACGAATGGATTAATCAGCGCATTGCTGAATCGCGTGGTGAGGTGGCCTAATGAAAAAAGAAAACCGCCCCGTACAGCAGGCGGCTAACACAGATACTCGCGGATCTGATGTTACGCCACCAGCCTACACCGTTCAAGCCTCAAAGCGCATTCCGAAGAAACACCGTGCCCGCACCTACATGCTGCGCTGTGGGGCCGGTGGGTGGACAGAAAACGATATCCTGCGCAATTGCCGCCTCTCATCTGGCCGCAACTATGCGAGTGAACTTGAGCGCGAGCTTGATATCTGCCTGGAACGCCTTGAAGAGAAAAATCCTGATGGTATCGGGGCGCACATGCGCTACCGGTTTGCGTGCCGTGGTGACGTGCTGAAGGTGATTCAGTTCGTTAACCGCATGGCCGCAGTCAACCAACACCACGGGCTTACTAAACAGGATATTACCGACATTCTGAACCTCTACCCGGACAACTTCACCGCCGCATAACGGAGCCGAGAAAATGAAAATCGAAAAAAGCAGATTCAATTCTGAGGCCGCCCTTCAACCCAACGTTAACCCGGGGGTAATTAACGGTAACGACTTTGCCGCTATTGTCCCTGTTATTTCCGGGCAGATTGGCGGGCGTGAAACCAATATTGCGAGCGCCAGAGCTTTGCATAAAGCGCTGGGTGTGGGCCGCGACTTTACCAACTGGATTAAAGGCCGCATCGACCAGTACGGATTTGTAGCCGGGACTGACTACATCCGTGTTGAAAATTTGAGCTCACCAAAACGGGCGAGCGCAAAATTTCGCCAGCAGATTGAGCATGATTACCTTCTTTCGCTGGATATGGCTAAAGAAGTGGCAATGGTTGAGCGTAACGAGCAGGGCCGCGCCGTCCGCCGCTATTTCATTCAGTGCGAGGAAGCGTTACAGCTGAGTGCGCCGGAAATCGCCGCGAAGTACCGCCGCCATCTCAAAGCCCGCATTGGTGCTGCCAACCTCTTTAAGCCGATGTGCGCCGCTCTGGATGCTGCCCGGGCGGAACAGGGGAAAGAGACGCAAGCCCGCCACTACAGCAACGAAAGCAACATGATCGCCCGCATTGTGCTGGGTGGCATGACCGCTAAGCAGTGGGCGCAGGTGAACGGTATCGACGGCGAACCGCGCGATAGCATGAGCGCCGGCCAACTGGAGCACCTCAGCTACCTGGAGAGCACCAACATCACGCTGATCGATATGGGGATGGAGTACGACCAGCGTAAAGCAGAGCTAATCCGCCTGTCTCAGCGGTGGCTGGCAAAGCGTCTGGGGGTGGTTCATGACTAAGCATTCAGTTACCAAAGCCGAGGTAGTCGCAATGCCTGCCCCTCAGCCTGTAGCCAGCCAGAAAGAGATATTCCAAGCCGAAGAGAGCGATATTTCAGTTATTAAATTTGAGGGGCATACCGTGCGCATTGTGAGTGTTTACGGTGAACCGTGGTTTGTTGTCTCAGACGTCTGCCAGGCGCTGGAAATCAGCAATCCAACCAGTGCCGTTTCCTCTCTGGATTGTGACGAGGTAATGACCCTAACTTTAACTGAGGGTCATTCGGGTAAGCGCGGCGGGGCGCGTAGCTGGAATATGGCCGCAGAATCCGGCTTCTATAAGCTGATTGCCCGTAGCCGTAAAGCCTCCACGCCCGGTACGTTCGCCCACCGCTTCAGCAATTGGGTATTCCGCGAGGTTATCCCGTCCATCCGTAAAACCGGCTCGTACGGCGTGCCGTTCGCATTCCTGAATGACCATACCCGCCGCAAAGAGATTTACACGAAGAAAGCCAGTAAGCGCGGTAAAGACCTGCAGTCGTGCAAAGGTGAGAAGGCCCGCCTTGCTGCTGAAGAAATCGAGCTTTGGCGCAAGTATCAGCCGGATCTGCTGGAGGTTCATTAATGGTTAAGCCCACCAGCACACCGTTACCAAATCACTCCTACCGCGACGCTCACGGCCAGATGGTGAGCGTGACCGCTGTAGCGCATAACCGCGTGACGTTCTATCGCGAGGGCTATCAGTTCCCGTGCGTACAGCCCATTGAGCGCTTCATGAAGGAGTACATGGAGGTGAAGCAATGATTACCGCCGCCCAGGGTAACCTTGTTATGCCAATCTACGATATAATGGGGCTATCAGGAAAATCGCCCATATTTATCTTTACCAAAAGTAGGGACTATATAGTCTGGGGAACACTTAATGCACCGGCTATGACCTGTGTCTTTACTATGGATAGATGAGCGGCGGATATTCGTTGTGTTTTGAATTACTGAAAATCCCCGACGACTCGCGCCGCCGGGAACGATATTACTTCGTTGCCCCTTCCAGAGTCACTTTGTCATTCTCCCCGCTGGTGATAGTCTGCTGATGGAGGCTATCGGCGAGCGTGACGTCATTTACCGCGAAGAATTCCCAGGCCTGCGGCGTGTTGGCGAACGTCACTTCATCAAACTGACTGTCGTGGAGGAAAGAGATACTGGTGGCTTTGGTATTGCGGAATTTGACGTTGGAAAAACGCAAATTCTGGTGATAAGCATCGCGAGAGTAAGTTAGCCCAAATGACTCCGCCATTTCGGCGATGGTCATCCCATCCACCAGAATGCTATTTTTCGCCGAAGTACCGTCAACGGTGACGTTCTGTACCTGAACATCGCGGAACTGAGCGGGCTCATCGGCTGGCGTCGTATCATTCACATCCGCGCTGTATTTAATCGTAAAAACAAACGGTTCTTTAGCGATATCCTGCATCGCGTTATTGCGGAACAGTACATCGCGCACGCCGCCGCCATAGTAGGGGCGACTCTTCATGCGCAGGCCGACATCGGTCATATACATGACGTTATCCTCGGCGCGAACTTTCTCGATCCATGCTCCGGTATGGCTGCCGGTCACCACGGCACCGTGGCCTTTGCGGAAATAGTTATTAAAGATCCAGGCCCCGCTTTGTGGTTTTTGATGGAAGGTTTCCGCCCCTTTACCAAACCCGGCGGCAAAGTTGACGCAATCATCTCCGGTGTCGAAAAAGTTATTGAAGACTAAAGCGTTTTGACTATTGCCGAACTCCACGCCGTCGGCATTATTGCCATCAAAAGTCTGATGGATCAGCCCGTTAAGGGTAATGTTTTCCGACTCAAGCGCCATCACGCCGTGGAAGGCGGGGTTACGAATGGTGAGTCCGGCAAGGTAGAGATTTTGCACGCCGCGCAGGGTCATCAGGCTGGAACGGCGATTTTTATAGGCGCTATTGCTTTCAACGCCTTCGCCGATGGCTTCCTCGGTCTGATTTTTTGCCAGAATGCCATCTGTGCTGACTTTTTTAGCATTGCTCGCGCGGTACTGCGGCAACTCGTTACCCAGTTCATCGGTAATCGTCGCCTCGCCGCCGTTTTTTACGCCCCGGGTCCAGCCGTTGCCGTCAATAGTGCCTTTACCGACAATGCGAATATTGCGAAACGTTCCGGCAGGGGATTCGCCTTTATCGTTGCTTTCCAGCACGTTAATTAATGATGGCGGTCGACGAGGCTGCGGATGATCGCTGTAGGGATAAAGGTAATAGCCTTTTTCCAGCGGATATTGAGCCGGATCTTCCGAACCGAGGAGCGTGGTTCCTGCGGCAATCTCCAGCGTCATGTCGCTATGCAGGAAGAGGGCACCGGTTTTGAATTCGCCGCCGGAAATCACCACTTTGCAGCCCTGCGGATATTGCGCGACGGTGCAGCTATCAATCGCCTGCTGCAACGCCTGGGTGTTTAGCGTCGTGCCATCGTCCTTTGCACCGAACGTTTTGGCCTCTATGATGTGCGGCGTTTTGCTGGTTCGCGCTTTAATTACGGCGCTATCCGGGGATTCTTTACCCTCGGCATAGACCGCGCGTACCGTAAATTCATATTCCGTATCCGGCTTCAGGCCGCCGACGGTATAAGTACGCAGGTCGATTGGCTGCTGCCAGCCGTCGCTGGCAACGCGCTGGTAAAAGTTATCAATATAGGGCTTTGCCGGGGAATAGTGGTTCTGATTGTCTCTTGCGCTACCCAGCCGCTCGCCGTCACGATAGATAACGTAGTCCACGACCTGCTCCGTCTCCGACTCCGGTTTTTCCCAGACCAGTACCAGGCTGTTTTCATCGGCAGAAAGTATCGGAACCATCACATTCTGCTGCGCGGAAGCGGGCGCATCCTGGTGGTTATCATTCGCGCCGCTGTTGTCATTACAGCCGCTTGCCACCCCGGCCAGAGCGAGGGTGAGTGCCAGCATATAGCGTGAAGGTTTGAAGCTATTGCGCATGGATTTTCCTTAATGTCATATTTTATGGAAAAACAAAACCAAACTTCATTAAAAATGAAATTGTATTTTATATTTTCACTGGAAAATAAACGCGAGTAAGGTCAATCTTTCGCCAGCCGAAAAAATATTTCGTCAGTAAGAAAAAGTGAGTGGGGAAAGGTAAAAAATCCCCCATTATTGGGGGGCCGAGTATTCGATACGATATCCCCTCAAAGACGGCACGATGCGGGCAAACCCAGCGGGCCCCAGATGCATACCGGCAATCAGCAGGTTTTCTCTTGCGGCCTGAGCAAAGATCTTCTCTCGCGTCATTTGCGCTTGTGAAGGATCGCAATCAAAAGCAATAGCGACTGCGGGTTGTGCGGCCTGAATATGTGGAAAATGGACGATATCCCCCCAAATCAGCAGGCTTTGATGAGCCGAATCGATGCGAAATCCGCTGTGCCCGGGGGTATGGCCGGGTAGCCAGAGCGGACGAATACCCTCGACCACTTCACGATTATCCAGAAAACTGAGGTTGTGCGCCCAGGCGTCAAGCGTGCGGCGGGCGAGGGCGAAGTTACGCTGCCCCCGTTCATTGGCCCGTTTTAGCATGTAGTCATCCTGCCAGTATTCGGCTTCCAGAGGGTGAAGATGCAGCCGGGCGTTGGGATAGACTGGCGCCCCGCTCGCATCCAGCAGGCCGCCGATATGATCCGGGTGCGCGTGGGTCAACAGCACGGTATCAATATCTTTCGTCGCGACGCCTGCGGCCTGCAGGCTTTCCAGCAATACGCCGCCCGCATTATTCAGTCCTCCTGTACCGGCATCCACCAAAATGGTTCGTCCTCTCCCACGGATAAGATAACCATTAATGTCAATATTACCGGGGTCAGTTATGCCCGCAGAGCGCTGGATTTCCCCGGCGTCATGGCTATCTATACCGGACAGCAGCGCCAGGCTGGCGGCCATGCTGCCATCACTAAGGGCGGTAACCAGAAAATCACCAATCTGACGGGAAATAAATGAGGGATTGTGCATACATACCTTTTGCAGGATAAAGAAATCAATAGAGTGACGTTTGATCATGCTACGTTCTGTATTTAGCGGTCGGAAGCGATATTCTTTCACTGCTCAATGATATTTAGTCACTAAAACCGAAAAACCGAGATTGCCAGAATGCGAAAGAAACTCCCCAGTAGCGCTTCTCTTCAGGCCTTTGAGGCTGCGTCCCGGCATGGCAATTTTGCCCGCGCGGCGCTCGAGCTGTCGCTCACCGAAGGGGCTATCAGTCGACAAATTGCCCGGCTGGAGTCTCTGTTGAACTGCCAGCTTTTTGAACGGACGGGAAGCCGGGTGCGGCTGAACCCGAACGGTGCGCGCTATGCGCACCATGTGCGCGAAACTCTGGAGCGGCTTGAACGAGATACCCAGTATCTGATGGGCGCAACGAACGGCAGCCGAAGCCTGGAGATTGCCGCGCCGCCGACATTTGCCAGCCGCTGGCTGATCCCTCGTTTAGGGGACTTTCAGCAAAAAAATCCTGATATCACATTGAATATCGCGGTCAGAACCGATCCGTTTATCATCACCGGCAGCGGTTTCGATGCGGCGGTTCACTTTGAACACCCGGCGTGGGCCGGAATGCGTATGCAATTTCTGTTTGAGGAACGGCTGGTTCCGGTATGCCATCCCGCGTTACTGATGAGAGGGGATATCGCCAGCCTGCTGAATGAACTACCGCGCATTCATCGACGGCAGAACCCCGACGCCTGGCCTCGCTACGCTGAAGAGTGCGCCATCGCGCTGGATAATCCGGCGCAGGGTGTACGTTACGATCTGCATGAAATGGCGATTGCCGCCGCGCTGGCCGGACAGGGCGTTGCGCTGGTGCCGCATGCTTATATCGAAAAAGAGCTGGAAAACGGGTTACTGGTTGCTCCGTGGCCGATAGCCAGCAGTCTGAGGAAGCGCTTCTGTCTGGTGAAGCCGCTGGCAAACGGGATCAATGAAGCGGCGCTACAGGCGTTTGAACAGTGGCTGGTGGCGCAATGAAGGCCCGACAGAAAGCCGGGCCACAATCAAACATCAACGCAGCGGAATTCGTACTACGCTTTCTTCGGTATTGGCTTTTGCTGCCGCACCGTCGTTTTTCACGGTGACAAACAGCGCGCGCGCTTTGCTATCCAGCGCCAGGCTGTTTGGGTGTGGAAGCAGCGGAAGGGTTTGCAGATGAGCCAGCGTTTTACTATCAAAGACGGAAAGCGAGCCCGCGCCTTTTTCCACCCGCACGCCGCCGCGATTGGTCACATAAACCCGTTCTTTCTCTTCATCAAGCAGCAGGGAAATCGGCACTTCCTGGGTCTCGACGCTGGTCAGTAGTTTGCCGTCCTGCGCGTTCAGGGCGAACAGGCGATGCCCGCTGCTGCGGCGGGTATACGCCTCTTTCAGGTGATAGTTACGGTATTTATCGCGATCGATCCCCTGGTCAACGCCGAGAATCCGATCGTTTTTCCGGTCATATACCAGGTTCAGTAGCTGATCGGCCTGGATCTCGCGCTTGCCAGCGATCTCCAGAGTATCGGCATTGACGGTCATCAACTGACCCTGCATGTTCGAGACGAACACACGGCGTCCTTTTTCATCCAGCGCGATACCGACAGCATAGAAACCGAAGCCGGGAAGCGTTTTCTCCAGCTTGCCGCTGCGGGTATCGACGACGAACAGTACGCTATCCACGCCGTAGCCGAGGCCCGGCAGGAACAGGCGTCCGGTTTGTGCATCGAATCGCGCCTCGCGGACTTTATACAGATGGCCTTCGCTGATTTTGAAACGTTTAAGCTCGGCGAGCATAAAATCGAGGCGCTCGCCGCTCATGCCCGCTTTACGCCAGGCGGATTCGATATTGACCTCATCTTGTAATTTTATCGACCCGAGGCTGCGGTTGGCGGCGGTATCGACTATCCCTACGCTGCCGTTGAAGCCTTCAGTCAGATACAGGCGGTTATGCTCGTCATCCAACGCGACCCCAAAGCCTTTGACATCCATCGGGATGGTAGCCTGCTTTGCCAGGGTTTGCGGGTCAAGGCGCAAGACGGTCGATTTTTTCTCATCTTTCCAGTCCGGAGAGCTGACAAAAAGCGCATGTTGTTTTGCGCTCCAGGCCAGCTCAACCACCGCTGGCGCGACGGCGGCGCGATGAATATCCTCCGGCTTGATAAGCGTCTCCTGCGCCTGAGCGAATGTCGCCGTTGCCATCAGCAAGGCGGTAAATAAACGAAAGTGGATCCCAGACATCCTGTTATCTCCAATTTAGGTGTTCGTTAAAAGCGTAATTCCACGGCGGCACCAATCAGGCGTGAGCGCTGCTGAATGGCGGTATAGACATCGTTGCCGCTGACCATCACCTTGCGATCGGAATCAAACAGGTTTTGCGCGAACAACGTCGCCCGACCGTACATAAAGGTGTAAGCCAGCTGGGCGTTTGCTGACCAGTAGGAGCCAATGCGACCGCGTGAGTCGTTGTCGTAGGCGGAGTAGTAGGAGTCGGAGAAGGCGACGTTGCCGCTCAGCTCCCAGCCGCTGGCAACCTGCCAGGCGGCGCCGACGTTGGCGGTATACGCAGGAGCGCGGGCCAGCTCGTGACCTTCAACGCCGCTGCCGGGGAATTCGGCAATTTTGGTTTTCAGTAAACCGATATTGCCGGAAAGCTCCAGATCCCAACGCGGTGTCCAGGTGGCTCCCATCTCTGCACCCCAGGTTTCAACCTTATCGGCATTACGGATTACCGTAGAGTTGGCGGCAAGATAATAGGGGAGCTGCATGTCCTTGTAGTCGTTGTAGAAAAGGTTGCCAGTTAAGACTACGTTGCCATCGTTCAGGGCGTGGCGGGTATAAAGCTCATAGTTCCAGACGTATTCCGAGTCATAGGTGTAGCTGGTGATCGGTGCGCTCAGCGTGATCCCCGCGCCCCCGGCGTTATAGCCGCGCGCGACGCGTGCCCCCCAGGTCTGATTGGCCTCCGGTTTCCAGGCGACGTCCAGTTTCGGTAAAAAGACGTTATAGGTTTCGTCAAAATCAATGCGCACGCTTTGGCTGCCGCCGAGACGTTTGCGGTGTTCGCGCTCAAAGCGGGTGGAGGTAGTAATATCCACTTGCGGCGTGACCGCCCAGGTTAGCTCGCCGTAGGCGGAACTGGTGCGGGTGTCATCGGTAAAGGTGGAACCGCCAAAGATATAGACCGACTCATCCTGCGAGGCGTCGAAATAGCGTAATCCGGCAAATCCCCGTAGGCGGCTGTCGCTATTGCCGAAGTGCACGACGGGTTCGACATGGAGTTCGCTGCCGTCAATTTTGGCTTTTGGCAGGCCGTCGGCGACGTAGCGGTTAATGTGGAATCCGGTGTAAATAAAGCGGTTTTCCAGCCGCAGGCCGTCATCGCCTTCCCAGGCAAGATCCCAGATACCGCTATTGACGTTGCTTTTAAACACCGCCCGTCGCCAGTCGTGGCGGGGGTTGGTTGGGTGCGGCATTGGGTTAAGACTTTCGTTTTGCGGCGCTCCGCTATCAGAGTGATTGAAGGTGAGCTTGGTAGTGAGATTGCGCAGGCCCGCCGGGTTAAACAGCAGCTTGGCACGGGCGTTAGTGGTTTGTACCTCGCTCGGGTCGCCAACCGGATCGTAAGCCGGTAAATCGATATCGCTGCGCCGCCGCTGGCGATCGACGCTGGCGCGCAAGGCCAGCTGTTCTTCAATCAGCGGGGCGTTGACCATCGCCGCAAGCTGAGAAGAATGCTGATTACCCGCACCGCCTTTGAATGCGCTCTCCCAACCAAAATCCGGGTCTTTCGAGGTCATCACGATAGCCCCCGCGATGGCATTGCGTCCCTGAATATAGCTTTGTGGCCCACGGAAAATCTCCACACGCTCCATATCCCACAGCGATTGCGGGCCGTAAGCCTGCTCGTTATAGGTCAGGGAACGGCCATCGAGAGAAAGCCCCAGGCGCGGGCGGGTACCGCTAAGAAACGCTCCGGCCCCGGTGCTGGGCCCGGAACCATCCACCCCGCGCACGGTGGGCAGATCGTTACCGATGCCGATATCGACGGTGTTAGCGGTCATGCGCATCAGGTCAGAAACCGTTTCGGCTCCCGGCATGCTGTCGATGCGTCGACTATCGAACACTTCAACGCTTGAGCCGGTATCGAGCAACGAGCGGGCGGTTTTCTCGCCAGTGACGATCATTAACTCCTGATCCTGATAGCTGCTATCTGCGCGTTTCTTCTCCTGCTCTTCGGCTTCTGCTGCAATTGCGCTGAGCGGAAGCAGGCAGCACAGGCCGACGAGAAGGGCGGGGATCCCTGAAAAGTATTCTGACTCAGCCAGTTCCGGCTGGTCGGTTAAAGCGTATTGTTGAGCGGCGGTATGCGTGCCCATGTGTCATCTCTCCTTTATCCATAAGGTAAATTGATGACAGTGCTCACGGCTAACGGACGGTGTACCGTTATTAGCGTGTTCTGGCTCTTTTTAAAGCGTTTTAATTAAAATCTAATGCCAGATGTAATTATTTGTTTCTGATGATAACGATTTTCATTATCATATACCAGTCGCTATATTTTGTAGCTGGTCGGAAGAAAACAGCAGGCTGCAGAGGCTGAGAAGTGAAGTGCAGCAGCCATCGGGATACGGCTGCTGCTCAGATTCAGGCGTGGGATAACAGCGGGAACATCAGTTTATTCTCTTTGAAGATATTTTCTTTTTGTCCGTAGATAAACAAAATATCTTCTCCCTCAATTGTTTCGTATTCGCCAACCCGGTTCTCTTTCGGCGTAAAGCCGAGAATCGCTTGGTAGGTATTTTTGTCGGCAAGCTGATTAATAATGGTCGAAAGAGAGCGTCCGCCATCGCAGAAAATATCAAAGCAGATCAGCGCCGGGCCGTTTTGCATCGCAATGGCGATGGCCTGATTTTTCTCTGAGTAATAGACAAAGTGCTTCATAAAGGCGGAGCAGTAGAACATCAATAAACCGAAGTTATCCTCTATCCGCAGTTGTGAAAACGGATTCGATTTTTGATAGTACTGCTGCAATAGCGCCACGTCTTCCGGTTGGTCCATATCCAGCTTGCGAAAATCGCCTGCAGCGGGCATCACCGGCATAATATATTGGTGTTCGTCGGTGCGCTCGAAGCCAAATTTTGGATAAAAATCCACGGTTGTCGGGTTGGCGAACAGGAAAAATGCCTCAGCTTTATCCTGCCAGTCGCGCAGAATCTGATTAACCAACTGCCCGGCCAACCCCTTATTGCGGTGATCGACATCGGTCATCACGGTACCGATTTGAATATAGCGCCGGGGTTCACCTTGCCAGACCAGGTCAATAATGTTGGCGGAGGCGTTGGCAATCACTTTATTGTTGCTCACCAAAGCATAAGGAATATAGGCGTCGCTCCAGTATCCCTTGCGATACCACTCTTTAAAGGAGAGATCGAACGTTTTTATCGCCAGGTCAATAAAGCTATTTCTTAAGACGTCATTGTGCACAATCTGCGTAACTAATTTGTAGGTCATCATCGGCATTCCTTTTACGCTACGGGTGAGGCGCTAATGTTCCGGCCCTCTGTTCGGCGGCCCGATCTCTGTCAGGCGTCCTAAAAGTAGCATATTCCGGGGAATGGGCGATGGTTGTCATGCCTAACCCTTGCCCCGGTCACAAATTTGCCGATGAATCGCCAACCGCCAGTTAACGATGGGAAAAGGATTGCAGCGGGTGCTCAAGCTGGTGGTTATGAGTTGATTCAATTTGCGCGATAATTACCTGATACCCGGCGATCCACTGGGCGCTTTTCTGTTTGGCCTGCAAATGGTGAGTGTCGTTAATGCTCGCGTCCATTCCTTCTCTCTCTGACCAGTAATAGTTATTGATCAGGCGTTTACCATCGGCGCTGCGAAAACTCTCCATTCCCAGATAGCCTGTTGATTGCAGCGTCGCCTGCTCAATTTGCTTATCCAGCGCATAGAACTCATCATCGTATTCGCGTTTTTCAAAAATAAACGTTGCCTGCCATAGAGCCATATCTTAATCCTAAAAAATGCGTGGGCCGGGGCATCCCCCGGCGAAAGTGAATTAAGCTGCGTTGTTCATTTCAAATTTCGGCGAAATAAAGCCGTACAGGGTCCAGCCAATAAAGGTGACGATCGCGCCGTACATCATCGCTTCATCACCGGAAGAGTACAGGGCGTAAAAACTGTAAAGTGCGCCGATAAAGGCAATAATATTCGCAATGCGCGCTTTGCCAGGCTCGACTTTCGCGACTTTCTGAATAATCACCAGCGCGGCCATGGAAAGAATATACGGGATAATATTGGTCACCACGGCCAGGTCTACCAGCACGTTAAACTGCTTATTTAACGACGGGCTAATGGTCATCAGCGACAGCACGGTCTGAATCACCACGATAACCAGCATGCCTTTCACCGGCGCTTCGGTTCGGGTCACTTTGGAGAACACTTTCGGGAAATAACCCGCATCAGAAGAGGACTTAAATACCTGGGCAATGGTGAACTGCCAGCCCAGCAGAGAGCCGCAGCAGGACATCACCATCAATGCCATGATGACTTTACCCACGGTCGGATTGAACATATGAGCAAACGCCAGGCCAAACGGCGCGCTGGAGTTCGCCAGGTCCAGGTTCGGCACGATACCGGCAATCACGTTGGTGGAAACAATATAGATAACGGCTGCGCCGAGGGTGCCGCCGAGAACCGCGATAGGAACGTTACGCTCAGGGTTTTCCACGACATCGGTATTCGCACAGGCGGATTCCAGGCCAAGGAACGCCCACAACGTCATGGCGATAGAAGAACCAACCGCGCCGAAGGTCGGGATATGATGTGGGTTCCAGGAAGCAACATACATTTCCGGGCTAAACCAGTACCAGCCGATAACGGACAGGCCGACAACCGGGATAATCACGCCCCATACGGTGACGCCGCTGATCTGACCGGTGATCTTCGCGCCGCCAAAGTTAGCCACGGTGCAAATCCACAGCACGGCGATCGTCGCCAGGCAAATCGCAAAGGGTGAGAGGTTCACTCCCATCAGCTCGGTACCGTAGCCGACGGCGGAAATTGCAATCGCGACGTTGGCGATCAGCAGCGAGACGCCGTAGGTGTAGTTGGCCATAAAGTTACCGGATTTACCGAAGGAGTATTCCGCGTATCCGCCCATGCCTCCCGCTTTACGGCTGAACATGCCGCATTTGGCGAAGGCATAAGCCAGCGCCATTGAACCGACGGCCGTCACCAACCATGACACGATAGAAATCGTGCCGACTTCCGCCAGTTTCGTTGGCAGCATAATAATCCCTGACCCCATCATATTGACGGCGGTCAGAATAGTGAGCTGAACCACGCCCATTTTATTTTTTGACGTACTCATAATCCTATAACCTCATTATCGGTACAGTGATATACCCGTCATACTTCAAGTTGCTTATGTGTTGGCTACGCTCATTCCCCCCCAGTCACATAGTTATCTATGCTCCTGGGGACTCACTCCCTTGCCGCCTTTAAGCAACTCGAATTATTTAGGGTATATATTCTAAATATGTTGTACGGGCAGCTATTGCCGACGGACTGAAATATCACGACGGCAATAGATTAATTATTGATGTTTATTGGATATTAACGCTTGATAACATGCCCATAAGCGCGTTTGCGGCCGTCGGCATCTTCCTGAATATAAACGCCCTGTAATTCAGGGGCGAAGCCAGGCAGCAGATTAATACCCTCTTCCAGCGCGAGGAAATAACGTTGAACCGCGCCGCCCCAAATTTCGCCAGGCACTACGCACAATACGCCCGGCGGGTAAGGAAGTGCGCCTTCAGCCGCAATTTGGCCTTCAATATCTTTTAGCGCGACCAGCTCAACGTTGCCGCGAACAAATTCCATATTGGCCTGCTGCGGGTTCATCGCCACGCGTGGGAAATAATCTTTACGGAACATCTCTTTTTGCAGCTGTTTCACATCGTAGCTGACGTAGAGGTCATGCATTTCCTGGCATAACTGGCGTAAAGTATAGCCGCGATAGCGCTCTTCATAGTTCGCATACAGCGCGGGTAAAACCTCAGACAGCGGTGCATCTTCTTCCAGCAAACGCTCAAAGCGGGCAATCTGCGCCACCAGATGACGCATTTTAGCCATGTCTTCTGCTGGAGTAAGCAGGAACAGAATCGAGTTCAGGTCGCATTTTTCCGGAACAATGCCGTTTTCACGCAGGAAGTTCGCCAGAATGGTTGCCGGAACGCCGAAGGATTCATATTCCCCGGTTTCTGCATTAATACCCGGCGTCGTCAGCATCAGCTTGCAAGGATCGACGAAATATTGATCTTCGGCGTAACCGTCAAAGGCATGCCAGCGCTGGCCCGGGATAAAGTTAAAGAAGCGGACGTCATTGGTCATGACTTCAGTATCATAATCCTGCCATTTTTTACCCTCAACCATCGGCGGCACAAACGGACGGATGTGCTGGCACAGTTCCAGAATCAGCTTGCGGGCTTCGATACCAAACTTCACGCAATCCAGCCACAGGCGCTTACCGCTCTCGCCGGAGTGCATTTTGGCGTTGACGTCCAGCGCGGCGAACAGCGGATAGAACGGGCTGGTGGAGGCGTGCATCATAAAGGCGTTATTCATACGTTTATGGCTAACGTAGCGAGGCTGGCCTTTGATATGACTGTCTTTTTTGTGAATCTGCGACGTCTGAGAGAAACCGGCCTGCTGTTTGTGCACCGACTGAGTGACCAGAATGCCCGGATCGTTTTCGTTCAGCTCCAGCAGCAGCGGGGAGCACTCTTTCATCATCGGAATAAACTGTTCGTAACCCACCCACGCCGAGTCAAACAGGATGTAGTCGCACAGATGACCGATTTTATCGACCACCTGGCGAGCGTTGTAAATCGTGCCGTCATAAGTCCCCAGCTGAATAATCGCCAGGCGGAACGGACGCTGAGTGTTTTTACGCTCAGGAGCCACTTCTTCGACTAATTTACGCAGATATTTTTCTTCAAAGCAGTGGGAATCGATACCGCCGATAAAGCCAAACGGGTTACGGGCCGTTTCCAGATAAACCGGCGTCGCGCCTGCCTGCAGCAGCGCACCGTGGTGGTTTGACTTGTGGTTATTACGGTCAAACAGCACCAGATCACCCTGCGCCAGCAGTGCATTCAGGACCACTTTGTTTGAGGAAGAAGTCCCGTTAAGGACGAAGTAGGTTTTGTCGGCGTTAAAGACTTTTGCCGCATGCTGCTGAGCTGCGCAGGCGGCACCTTCGTGAATCAGCAGATCGCCCAGAGCGACGTCGGCGTTACATAAATCGGAGCGGAAAAGCGTTTCGCCAAACCAGTCGAAAAACTGGCGACCAGCAGGGTGGCGGCGATAGAACTGCCCGCCCTGGTGCCCCGGGCAGTCAAATGCGGCGTAGCCTTTACCGACATAATCGACCATGCGGCTAAAAAACGGCGGCAGCATTTCGCTTTCATAACGATCGGCGGCGGCATCCAGCTGTTTACCGTAATATTCCGCATTGTCGTCACAAAGTTCAAAAACGCCGGTCACGCGGGGCAGGATATCTGCCGGTAACGTATCTTCACAGCACACGGCGACGAACACCGGCAGGCCAAAACCCGTGCCTTCGATGGTTTTCAGAATGCCGTTGGTGGCATCGGCAACCGAGAGAACCACGGCGGAGACGTCGGTAAAATCCGTACTGCGAACATCGCAGGTTTCTCTGCGGCTGGCAAAGCAGGATGTCATAGCGGGGCTAACGGCGATTTTGTTATTAAACGGGTTCATAAACAATCTCAATCAGTATTTTAGATAAAAAGGTGCCTCCGGCTTATTGGTCGCCGGAAAAGGGAATAACGGAATCATTTTTTATTGGGCTACTTTATTTTTTCGATACAAAAATAAGCACAGCAGAATGGCTCAGGATATTGAAAGATCCTGGCTACGCTGAAAAAACATCACGCAAAGGGTGCAGCGAGGTGCATTTTCTATTCTGATAACTGTTTGTATAGTAAGAATAAAGAAAGCAGCGTGCGACGGAGCAGATGTCCAGTTCACACCATAAAAGAAGGGTTATTTAGAATTGAAGATATGAAAATCAAAGCAGCTACGTTGGCATACCATCATGATATGCGTGATGCGTCTAATATGTGGCCATGCTCGGCTATTGTTTTCCATATTTATCGGCTCAAAGAAGATTTGCGTGCATTCTGATTCTAATAGTTCCAGGGTTTATTGATTTTAATCAATAAAAAAACGGCGCACGAATAATCAAAATAGATGTTATGCAGGGTTTATTGCATGAATCAAAGTGAAGTCGTTCTGAAATAAATATAAATATTTGCACATACAAAAACCTTATTAAGTGTGCGGTACAGGGGCGATGTTATTATCCCGCCTAAGCATTAGGGATAAAACCCCGTCATCGGATGAAACACTTTTAACGGCGGCCTGGGCAGAAGAAAAGAAAAATCACCCATGTTTATGCAGCACCGTGCATAAAAATACGCAAAAAAAAACGGCTTCGGTTTTGTTTATGTGATCTACTTCAACTATTTTTTCGATAATGGCTGGTTGGCATTTTGTTATTGATTATGTGCAGACGATATCTGCGCGAAAGGCAAACAGAAAACCAGGTCTGCTACATTTACTCTATGTCGACAGTTTGCTTTAGGTTTATTGCCACTGCGGCTCGGCTTAAACGTTCCGGCATAAATAGATAAGACAAATGTGTTATCATCGCGCCTTTCCCTTTTCGTCCTGGGGCTTTTTTTTATGCAACAACCTGTTGTTCGCGTTGGAGAATGGCTGGTTACTCCTTCTGTTAACCAAATTAGCCGCAAAGGGCGTCAGCTTACTCTCGAACCGCGCTTAATCGATCTTCTGGTTTTCTTTGCCCGTCACCCTGGTGAAGTGCTCAGCAGGGATGAGCTTATCGACAACGTCTGGACCCGTAACGTTGTTACCAGTCACGTCGTGACGCAAAGCATTTCCGAGTTACGTAAATCGCTAAAAGATGGCGACGATAGCAGCCTTGAATACATTGCTACCGTACCGAAACGTGGTTATAAGCTGACGGTGCCGGTTATCTGGTGTGCGGAAGAGGGGGAGGAGCTGACGCCGGAGCTCCCTGCTGAAACCGCGATGGCGATATCGGAAACGCCGACGCACTCTCCACAACCGGATACGGTTACGCCGGAGATTGCGCCGCCCGCAAAACCTGAAAAACGTAAGCGGATTAGCACCTTTATCGTCTGGGGGCTCTTCCTGCTGGCCCTCGGCAGCTGCGTGGCGTTGGTGGCGCTATCGACCCTTGAGTCGCGTCCCCCGGTGACTAAAACGCGGTTGCTGCTTAACCCGCGCGATGTTGATATTCATCTGATCAATGGTAATACCTGCAACAACTGGGCATCACAACACTCCTACGCCATTGGCTTAGGGAGCTTGATCACCACCTCGCTAAACACCTTCTCCACCTTTATGGTGCACGATAAAACCAACTACAACATTAATGAGCCGAGCAGTTCCGGAAAAACGCTGACCATTGAGTTTGTCAACCAGCGCCACTATCGCGCTCAGCAGTGCTTTATGTCTGTCAAAGTGGTGGATAACGCCGACGGCTCAACGATGATGGATAAGCGCTACTTCGTCACTAACGACAACCAGCTGTCGATTCAAAACGACCTGCTGAGCAGCCTGTCGGAGGCGCTGAAACAACCGTGGCCAGCGCGAATGCAGGAGATGCTCAAGCAATATCAACCCTCGCAAAGTATGGCGCTCACGCATTTCTATCAGGCCCATCAGCTATTAATGTACGGCGATGTTGATTCCCTCGGTAAGGCCAGCATTCTGCTGGAGGACGTTAATAAACAGTCTCCGGACTTTACTTATGCTTATGCGGAAAAAGCACTGGTAGATGTATTACGCCATTCGCAGCAGCCGCTGGATGAAAAACAACTGGCCGATCTTTATAGCGAAATAACCCGAGTGGGTAATATGCCCGGGATTAAAGATATGGCAGTATTCTATCAAATTAAAACCGTCGATATGCTGGGCAAAGGCAAGGTGGATGAAGCCTACAATGCCATTAATACCGGCATTGACCTGGAAATGTCGTGGATGAACTATGTGCTGCTCGGTAAGGTCTACGAAATGAAAGGCCAGAACCGGGAAGCGGCTGATGCTTATCTCACTGCGTTCAATTTGCGTCCAGGTGAGAATACGTTTTACTGGATTGAAAATGCGGTATTTCAGACCTCAGTGACCCGCGTTGTTCCCTATCTCGATAACTTCCTCTCTTCAGAATAAGTAAACCCTCACCATACTCGTGGTTTTAAGTATGGTGAGGTTAATTTTATGTTTCTCATGAGCATCTCTGTTGTTATATATCTATAGCAATTTTCAGCCGGCTTGCAACACAATTTCAACACGAGAATGTCTACCTAACTTACTGTAAATATTCAATGTTTATCTTTTTTTGATATCAACTTGTCATCCTGATATGTTGCGCGAAAAAGGTCAAAATGTCATTTGTCTGATGTTTGTCGTTATTTCACTTTATCTTTAGGACTTATCTCGTACTAATCCGTAATCTTGTTGGCAGTTGGTCGGGTCAATAAAAGGTTCATCATCATGATCTGTACCTCCCAAATAAACTTAGGAGAAAAGCAAACATGAGTTCTGCCAAGAAGATCGGGCTATTTGCCTGTACCGGCGTCGTCGCCGGTAATATGATGGGGAGCGGTATTGCACTATTACCTGCGAACCTGGCGAGTATCGGTTCTATCGCCATCTGGGGTTGGGTGATATCTATTATTGGCGCAATGTCTCTGGCTTATGTATATGCCCGACTGGCGACCAAAAACCCGCAGCAGGGCGGTCCAATTGCCTATGCGGGTGAAATATCTCCGGCATTCGGCTTTCAAACCGGCGTCCTTTATTATCACGCAAACTGGATCGGTAATCTGGCAATCGGTATTACCGCCGTATCTTATCTCTCTACATTCTTCCCGGTACTGAATAACCCAATTCCCGCCGGTATCGCCTGTATTGCCATTGTGTGGATATTTACCTTTGTGAATATGCTCGGTGGGACCTGGGTGAGCCGCCTGACGACAATTGGTTTGGTACTGGTACTTATTCCGGTAGTTATGACGGCGGTTATTGGTTGGCACTGGTTTGACGTTGCCACCTATCAGGCGAACTGGAATACCTCTACTACGACAGATAGCCACGCGGTTATCAAAAGTATCCTGCTCTGCCTGTGGGCCTTCGTGGGTGTTGAATCCGCTGCCGTGAGCACCGGGATGGTGAAAAACCCGAAACGTACCGTTCCGCTGGCCACCATGCTGGGAACCGCGCTGGCAGGTATCGTTTATATCGCCGCCACTCAGGTTATCGCCGGTATGTACCCTGCCTCTGAAATGGCCGCTTCCGGTGCGCCGTTTGCCGTGAGTGCTTCGACTATCCTCGGTGGCTGGGCTGCTCCGCTGGTTTCCGCTTTCACCGCCTTTGCGTGTCTGACTTCTCTCGGTTCCTGGATGATGCTGGTCGGCCAGGCCGGTGTACGTGCGGCTAACGATGGCAACTTCCCGAAAATCTACGGTGAACTGGATAAAAACGGTAACCCGAAAAAAGGCCTGCTGCTGGCCGCAGTGAAAATGACCGTTCTGATGGTGCTCATCACCCTGATGAACTCCAGCGGTGGTAAAGCGTCCGACCTGTTCGGTGAGCTGACCGGTATCGCGGTTCTGCTGACCATGCTGCCTTACTTCTACTCCTGCGTTGACCTGATTCGCTTCGAAGGCATCAACATTCGTAACCTCGTCAGCCTGATTTGTTCAGTCCTTGGCTGCGGGTTCTGCTTCATCGCCCTGATGGGTGCAAGCTCCTTCGAACTGGCCGGTACCTTTATCGTCAGCCTGATTATCCTGATGTTCTACGGTCGCAAAATGCACCAGCGCCAGAGCAACAACGATTCCGCTGATAACAACACCGCCAACGCACATTAATCAGTAACCCTATTCCTGAGGCTCCTTCCATCACCTGTCACGACGTGGCGGGAGGGGCTTTCTTTATCTGGAGATTTGACTATGAACGTTATCGCAATCATGAATCACATGGGTGTTTACTTCAAAGAAGAGCCCATCCGTGAACTGCATCGCGCCCTCGAACGTCTGGACTTCCGTATTGTCTACCCGAACGACCGTGACGACTTATTAAAACTTATCGAAAACAATGCGCGTCTGTGCGGCGTTATCTTCGACTGGGATAAATACAATCTCGAACTGTGCGAAGAAATCAGCAAACTGAACGAATACATGCCGTTGTACGCCTTCGCTAACACTTACTCCACTCTGGACGTAAGCCTCAACGATCTGCGTATGCAGGTTCGCTTCTTCGAGTATGCGCTGGGCGCGGCGAATGATATCGCCGACAAAATCAAACAGAACACTGACGAATATATCGACACCATTCTGCCGCCGCTGACCAAAGCGCTGTTCAAATATGTGCGTGAAGGCAAATACACTTTCTGTACTCCAGGCCACATGGGCGGTACCGCGTTCCAGAAAAGCCCGGTCGGCAGCATCTTCTATGATTTCTTTGGCTCCAACACCATGAAATCCGATGTCTCGATTTCGGTTTCTGAACTGGGTTCTCTGCTCGATCACAGCGGCCCGCACAAAGAAGCGGAAGAGTACATCGCTCGCGTCTTCAATGCTGAACGTAGCTATATGGTGACCAACGGGACCTCAACCGCGAACAAAATCGTCGGGATGTACTCCGCGCCGGCAGGTAGCACCGTACTGATTGACCGTAACTGCCACAAATCGCTGACCCATCTGATGATGATGAGCGACATTACGCCAATCTACTTCCGTCCGACGCGTAACGCTTACGGCATCCTCGGCGGTATCCCGCAGAGCGAATTCCAGCATGCGACTATCGCCAAACGCGTGAAAGAGACCCCGAACGCCACCTGGCCGGTGCATGCGGTAATCACCAACTCCACCTATGATGGTTTGCTGTACAACACCGACTTCATCAAGAAAACCCTGGATGTGAAATCCATCCACTTTGACTCAGCATGGGTGCCTTACACCAACTTCTCACCGATTTACGCCGGTAAATGCGGGATGAGCGGCGGTCGCGTTGAAGGAAAAGTGATTTACGAAACCCAGTCCACGCACAAACTGCTGGCGGCGTTCTCCCAGGCTTCGATGATCCACATTAAAGGCGACGTTAACGAAGAAACCTTTAACGAAGCCTACATGATGCATACCACCACCTCTCCGCACTACGGCGTGGTGGCTTCTACCGAAACTGCAGCGGCAATGATGAAAGGCAACGCCGGTAAGCGCCTGATCGACGGTTCTATCGAGCGTTCTATCAAGTTCCGTAAAGAGATTAAACGTCTGAAAGGCGAGTCTGAAGGGTGGTTCTTCGACGTCTGGCAGCCGGAACATATCGATGGTGCTGAATGCTGGCCGCTGCGCTCCGACAGCGCATGGCACGGTTTCAAAAACATCGACAACGAACACATGTACCTCGACCCGATCAAAGTCACGCTGCTGACCCCGGGGATGAAGAAAGACGGCACCATGGATGAGTTCGGTATTCCGGCTAGCATCGTGGCGAAATACCTCGACGAACACGGTATCGTGGTCGAAAAAACCGGTCCGTACAACCTGCTGTTCCTGTTCAGCATCGGTATCGACAAAACCAAAGCGCTCAGCCTGCTGCGCGCGCTGACCGACTTCAAACGCGCGTTCGACCTGAACCTGCGGGTGAAAAACATGCTGCCGTCGCTGTACCGTGAAGATCCTGAGTTCTATGAAAACATGCGTGTCCAGGAACTGGCGCAGAACATTCACAAACTGGTTGAGCATCACAACCTGCCGGACCTGATGTTCCGCGCATTCGAAGTGCTGCCAGCGATGATGATCACGCCATACGCTGCGTTCCAAAAAGAGCTGCACGGTCAGACTGAAGAGGTTTATCTCGAAGAGATGGTCGGTCGCGTTAACGCCAATATGATCCTGCCGTATCCTCCGGGAGTTCCGCTGGTGATGCCGGGTGAGATGATCACCGAAGAGAGCCGTCCGGTGCTGGAGTTCCTGCAGATGCTGTGCGAAATCGGCGCTCACTATCCGGGCTTCGAAACCGATATCCACGGTGCCTATCGCCAGGCTGATGGTCGTTACACCGTTAAAGTGCTGAAAGACGAAAACAATAAATAATCGATGCACAACAGGGAAGTGGCTTGCCACTTCCCTTTTTTCACGCTGCAAGGAGAACCCATGAAAACACCCTCACAGCCGCGCGCGATTTACTACATCGTAGCGATCCAAATCTGGGAATATTTCAGCTTTTACGGCATGCGTGCCTTACTCATCCTCTATCTCACCCATCAACTTGGTTTTGATGACAGCCACGCCATCAGCCTGTTCAGCGCTTACGCCTCCCTGGTTTACGTTACCCCCATTCTCGGCGGCTGGCTTGCCGACCGCCTGCTCGGCAACCGCACGGCGGTGATTGCCGGCGCGCTGCTGATGACCCTCGGCCATGTGGTGCTGGGCATCGAATCCGATTCTATCTGGAGCCTGTATCTCGCGCTGGCGATCATTATCTGCGGCTACGGTCTGTTCAAATCCAATATTAGCTGCCTGCTGGGCGAACTTTACGCTGTTGATGACCATCGCCGCGACGGCGGTTTCTCGCTGCTGTACGCCGCCGGTAACGTCGGCTCCATCGCTGCGCCCATCGCCTGCGGGCTGGCGGCGCAGTGGTACGGTTGGCATGTCGGCTTTGCGCTGGCGGGGATCGGTATGTTTGCCGGTCTGATGATTTTCTTAAGCGGTAGCCGCTACTTCCGCAATACGCGCGGCGTTGATAAACAGGCGCTGCGGACGGTGAAGTTTGTGCTGCCGACCTGGGGCTGGCTGGTGGTGATGCTCTGCGTCGCGCCGGTGTTTTTCACTCTGCTGCTGGAGAATAACTGGTCCGGCTATCTGCTGGCGATTGTCTGCGTTTTCGCCGCCCAGATGGTGGCGCGCATTATGATCAAATCCCCCGAACACCGCCGCGCGCTGTGGCAAATCGTTCTGTTGATGTTGACCGGCACGCTGTTCTGGGTGTTGGCGCAGCAGGGCGGTAGCTCGATAAGCCTGTTTATCGACCACTTTGTTAATCGTCGCTTGCTGAATATCGAAGTGCCGACCGCGCTGTTCCAGTCGGTCAACGCCGTCGCGGTGATGGCGGCGGGCGTCGTGCTGGCGTGGCTGATGCGTCCCGAAGGCAGCACCCGTTCTGCACTGCGCGTATGGCTGAAGTTCGCCTTCGGTCTGGTGCTGATGGGCTGCGGTTTTATGCTGCTAGCGCTTAACGCGCGCCATGGTGCGGCGCAAGGGCAGGCATCGATGGGCATGATGGTGGCTGGCCTGGCGCTGATGGGCTTTGCTGAGCTGTTTATTGACCCGGTGGCGATGGCGCAAATCACCCGTCTCAATATGCCCGGCGTGACCGGCGTGCTGACCGGGATTTATATGCTGGCGACCGGCGCGGTGGCCAACTGGCTGGCGGGCGTGGTGGCGCAGCAGACCACAGAGTCGCAAATCAGCGATACGGCGATTGTCGCGTATCAGCATTTCTTTGCGCAAATGGGCGAGTGGACGCTGGGCTGCGTGGCGGTGATTGTCATTATCGCCTTCGTCGCCGCCTTTAGCGTGGGCAGGCGTCGCGCGGCTGCCGGTGAAGTTCCCGGAGGCGGCGCGTAGCGCCTGTCCGGGCTACAAGAATGGCCCGAGGGTTTTGTAGCCCGGACAGGCGCGCAGCACCGCCTCCGGGGTCCATACCCAATAGCGGAGCGAAAACCGCTCCTTGCACCGTTCAATAATCAGGAGGAGGATATTCTGGCGAGTGCGGAAGCCGAAGACAAAAAATCGTTAGTGAAACGATGGCTGAGTGAATTCAGCCGGAAGTGAAACCAGGTTCGTTAAGATTGTTCTCCGGTGCTGCCACCCGAGACAGGCCGCGCTGGATAGTGACCTGGTTCAATTTATCGAAGCAAGTTTGCAAGCAGGGTTATGAGGAACCAACATGTCTGAACAACAAGCACAAGGTGCCGATGAGGCAATTGACCTTAATAATGAACTGAAAACCCGTCGTGAAAAACTGGCCGCGCTGCGCGAGCAGGGCGTGGCGTTCCCGAACGATTTTCGCCGCGACCATACCTCTGACCAGCTCCATGCTGAATTCGATGGTAAGGATAACGACGCACTCACCTCTCTGAACGTCGAAGTCGCCGTTGCTGGCCGCATGATGACCCGCCGTATCATGGGTAAAGCCTCCTTCGTCACCTTACAGGATGTCGGCGGGCGCATTCAGCTGTACGTTGCCCGCGACGACCTGCCGGAAGGCGTTTATAACGAGCAGTTTAAGAAATGGGACCTCGGAGACATCATCGCCGCCCGCGGTAAGCTGTTCAAAACCCAGACCGGCGAACTCTCTATCCACTGCACCGAGCTGCGCCTGCTGACCAAAGCGCTGCGCCCGCTGCCGGACAAATTCCACGGCTTACAGGATCAGGAAGCACGCTATCGTCAGCGTTATCTCGATCTGATCTCCAACGAAGAGTCGCGCCACACTTTTAAGGTGCGTTCGCAGATCCTCGCGACTATGCGTCAATTTATGGTCGCGCGCGGCTTTATGGAAGTGGAAACCCCGATGATGCAGGTGATCCCCGGCGGTGCTTCGGCACGTCCGTTCATCACCCATCATAATGCCCTCGATCTGGACATGTACCTGCGCATCGCGCCGGAGCTATACCTGAAACGGCTGGTAGTCGGCGGCTTCGAACGGGTTTTCGAGATCAACCGTAACTTCCGTAACGAAGGCATTTCCGTGCGCCACAATCCAGAGTTCACCATGATGGAACTCTATATGGCGTATGCAGATTACAAAGATCTGATCGAACTGACCGAATCGCTGTTCCGTACTCTGGCGCAAACCGTACTGGGTAAAACCGAAGTGCCGTACGGCGACCAGGTGTTCGACTTCGGCAAGCCGTTTGAAAAACTGACCATGCGCGAAGCGATTAAGAAACACCGTCCTGAAACCGAGATGGCGGATTTGGATAACTTCGACGCGGCGAAAGCGCTGGCGGAATCCATCGGTGTTCACGTGGAGAAAAGCTGGGGGCTGGGGCGTATTGTCACCGAGATCTTCGACGAAGTGGCGGAAGCGCACCTGATCCAGCCGACCTTTATCACCGAGTATCCGGCAGAAGTTTCGCCGCTGGCGCGCCGCAACGATGTGAACCCGGAAATCACCGACCGCTTTGAGTTCTTTATCGGCGGGCGTGAAATCGGCAACGGTTTTAGCGAGCTGAACGATGCCGAAGACCAGGCGCAGCGTTTCCTCGATCAGGTTAACGCCAAAGCGGCGGGGGATGACGAAGCGATGTTCTACGACGAAGACTACGTCACCGCGCTGGAATATGGCCTGCCGCCGACGGCGGGTCTGGGGATTGGTATCGACCGTATGGTGATGCTGTTTACCAACAGCCACACCATCCGCGATGTGATCCTGTTCCCGGCCATGCGTCCGCAGAAATAACCGCGATTCGTTCATTTGCCGGGCGGCGGCTGACGCCTTGCCCGGCCTGGCAAACCTGAAACCATCTGTAGGCCCGGTAAGGCGTTAGCCGCCACCGGGCGATTCTACTTTTTACCCCACGTTACCCCACACCATATTGCCTTTATGGAAAGTCGCGGTACGCGGCGAAATTCGCGCCACCGCCTCGGCGGAACAGGAAGCGTCAACCAGCACGAAGCTGGCTTCATCTTGCGCCCTGGGCCAGACGCGCTCGCCCTTATCGTTGAGCGGCAGCACGTTGCCGGTGGCGATGGCCAGCGAACGCGACAGCGTCTGCTCATTGGGGCGAATATAGAGCTGGGCGTAAAGGTTAGCTTTTTCCAGCATGTCGCCGAGGCCATAGGGCGACCAGTGATCGATAACGCTATCAGTACCGGTCATCACAAAGACGCCTTTATCACGCAGCTGTTTGAGCGGCATATGCAGCGTGCCGATGGGCACGGTGGAGGCAATGGTGATTTGCTGCGCCGCCATACGCGTGGCGATTTCATCTACCTGCTGCTCGTTCATCATCGCCAGTGCGAAGGCGTGGCTGATGGTTAGCTTGCCTTTCAACTGCGGTGTTTTCTCGACGGTTTCCACCATATAATTCACCGCCTCTATGCCCGCCGGGCTGGTCTCGTGCAGGTGAATATCGACGCCTTTATCGTAATCGAGCGCAATCTGGAACATGGTATCGAGCGATTTCTCCATCGCGCCGTCGACGCTGGTCGGATCCAGCCCACCAACATAGTGCGCACCGGCCTGCATGGCTTCACGCACCAGCGGTTCTGATTTTGACAGCAGCAGCCCGTGCTGTGGAAAGGCGACGATCTCACATGCAAAACCCGCCTGACGTCGCGCCAGCACCGCCTGAAGATTTTCGAGATTTTTCAGCCCGGATACCGGCTCAATATTACAGTGGCTGCGGGCGATGGTGGAGCCTTTAGACTGGATCAGGTCGATCAACTTTTCGGCATGGGCTTGTGTGTAAGGCTGTAGCTCGGGCAGCAGCTTCTGCTCCAGCTTGATCATATCCTGAATCGTGGTGCCCGCCGGGCGGTTCAGCGATCGCCACGGGCCACCGTAAAAGGTTTTATCCAGGTGAATATGCATATCGCGCATCGCCGGCAGCATCAGCTTGCCACCTGCGTCATAGTGGGGAAGGGCGGCATCGGGATGGCTTTTATTGCTTAGCAGCGCCGCTATTTTGCCGTCGCGAATCTCCAGCGTTTGCCGTTCGGTGCGGGTGTGCACTGCAACCCCGTTCTCATACTCAAAGCCGCTTTCCAGCAGGACGTTGTCGAGATAGTAGTGGTTGTTGGCGATGCGATTGATGCTTTTATTTTCGCAGGTGCTCGCCGGAGTCTGGCTGTTCGCGGCATAGGCGGCCGGAACCGCCCCACCGAACAGGGCGGCGGCGGTGACCATCTTACCGCTCTGGCTGAGAAACTCCCGGCGGCTATTGTCTCTATTCATCTCTCTTCCTTTTTATTTTAGTCATGCACGATATGGGTTCCGGTTTCCCCGCGCAGCGCGGCGGCCAGGCGTTCCGGCGTGGTAATGATGACCCGTTTGCCGCCGTGTTGCAGGAACGCGAGGCTGGCGACGATTTTTGGCAGCATACTGCCCGCCGGGAAATGACCTTCCTGCATATAGCGGGTCATTTCGCTGACGGTGGTTGTGCCCAGCGCCTGCTGATTGGGTTGACCAAAATGGATACAGACTTTTTCAACGCCGGTGGTGATAACCAGAATATCGGCGCGGATCTCGCGGGCCAGCAGGGCGGTGGAGAGATCTTTGTCGATCACCGCATCGACGCTCTGATAATCCCCCTGCTCACCGCGCACCACCGGAATACCGCCGCCGCCTGCGCCAATCACGATAAAACCTTGCTGAGTCAGGGTTTTGATAGCTGCGGCCTCGACGATACGTTGCGGCTCAGGAGAAGCCACGACCCGACGGTAACCGCGTCCTGAGTCTTCGACAAATCGCCAGTCTGGATGGGCCTGCAGAAGCTCATCACGCTGGTTTTCATTAAAGAACGCGCCGATGGGTTTGGTCGGATGGGCAAAACCAGGATCGTTTTTATCCACCTCCACTTGCGTCACCACCGTCACCGCTTTTTGTTCGCCGCGTTCGGCGAGACGGTTGTTCAGCGCTTGTTGAATAAGATAGCCGATCCCGCCCTGAGTATCGGCGACGCAGTTGGCCAGCGGAGTGAGCGGCAGACCCTCGCGCTCATGGGCGATTTCGGCGCGGCGTAAATCTAACCCTACCTGCGGTCCGTTGCCATGGGTGAGCACCACGTTGTAATCGGACGCCAGCATCTCCAGCACCGTATTGGCGACCGCTTTCACCGCCTGCGCCTGATGTTCAATCGACTGGCTGGCGTTGTCTTTTATTATGCTGTTGCCACCAATGGCAACGACCACAAGTTCTTTCATGGTGTAGGTATCCAGTGCAGAAGGTGATGTGATTATTGTTGTTGGGTTTGCTCCCTCTCCCTTTTAAAGGGAGAGGGGACCATCCGTTATCCGTTGTAACGTTCGCACCAGCTTAAAATCGCCTTCTCGAAGCAGGCGAACGGCGGGTGCACGATCCCGGCGCCAATCATGCCGATGCCCGCATCTTTATGCGCAATAGCGGTGTTGATCACTGGCAGAATGCCGCTGCTGCCGACGCGGGTGATGTCGATAGCCGTCGGTACGCCCATAAAACCGAGCAGCGGGATGGTGACGTTCGGGTTCTCGCCCAGCGTGATTTCGCGCATCTGGCGGGAGAAATCGATAGCCTCTTCCACCGTACCGCCCACCAGCGCCACAATTGCCGGGGCCGTCGCCATCGCAAAACCGCCGATGCCGTAGGTTTCGGTAATCGCGCTATCGCCAATATCAAGGCCCGAGTCTTCCGGCTTATATCCGGCAAACATTGGGCCAATCACCTGCTGTGCCGGACCGGTAAACCACTGTCCAGGCAGGCCACTGACCCGCAGGCCGAACTCGACACCGTTGCGCGCCATGGTGGTAACCACAGTGCTGTATTCGATGCCGTGCGCTGCGTCCATCGCCGCTTTACACATCGCCATCCACGTCGGGCCGGAGAAGTAGTCGCTGCTGGCGACAAACTCGAACACTTCGCGCTGCTGCTCAACGGAATAACCGGCCTGGATAATCCCTGGCGTTAGCGCCTGGATCAGCAGCGTGGTGCCCGCGTTGTTGCGGTTGTGGCACTCGTCGCCCATATGCAGCGCCTGCGCCAGCATTAAGCGCAGGTCGATTTCGCCGATGATTTTCATCGCATCGCGCAGCATCGGGCCCTGTACATCACGCATCCAGTTCAGACGGTCGATCACGCTCTGGTCGTTGGCCCCCATGCGCAGGATCTTCGCCATCTGCTCGCTCATGTTGGTATAAGCGATGTTGCCGTATGTTTTGTTCTCGACGATATGCATAAACATCGAAGCGGAAGTCACACCCGCCATCGATCCCACGCAATCATGCTCGTGGCACGGCGAGAAGGTGATTTCGCCGGAAGCCGCCAGTACCGCCGCTTCGTCGATATCCTTCGCCAGCCCTTCAAACACCAGCGCCCCGGTGACCGCGCCTTTCATTGCGCCGCACATGTTTTCCCACTTCACCGGCGGACCGGCGTGGAGAATCGTTTTCGGCGTCATGCCAGGAACGACGTTAATCGCCTGATCAAAGCCAATCAGCACCGGGTGGGACTGAATAATACGTTCCAGCGCCTGCTGGTTGGCGGCGGCGATTTTCTCCGCCAGCGGCGAGTCGGCGATGCTATCCAGTGCGTTAACAATCTGCATATTGCCCTGGCCCGGCGGCGTCCAGTCGAGCTGGGTGACATTAACATGCTGCTTTTTCAGATCGTCGCTAAACATGGCGATACCGACGTTAATCACGTTCAACGGTAGGTTAAATAACTGGCTCATCAGGCGTTCTCCCCTTTGCAGATAAATTCACGCGCCAGCAATCCGGTATTGGTGCTGCTGCTGGCCAGAATGACGCCCGCGTCGCTTAACATCTGGCGCTGTTTTTCCAGCGATGGCGTATCAAGATCGGTCCCCAGCACGTAGCCGAGGATCGCAAGCTCTCGCCCTTCGGCGGCGGCGATCGCTTTCGCCTCTTTGATTGCATCTAGCATCACGCCAACCGGATCCTCGTGCGAGCCAAAACCGAGCACGAAGTCCATCACGATGACGCCGACTTCAGGATCGCGTGCTTCCTGGAGCAGACGGCTGATGCGGTTGGTTGGGTCGATCATCGGATGCGGCTTGCCGTTGGTGAAGTCGTCATCACCGAAATCGAGGAAGGTGTGTTTGACGCTGCGGTTAATGTCTGTCAGGCGGAAGGCTGGGTCGGGCTGAATGTTGCTGTAGACGCCACCGTGTTTTTCCATCACCGCAAACATGGTTTCATCGCACAGGGTGCCGCCGCAGAACAGGCCGCGAATATATTTTTGCTGTGGCGTGAGCTGCGCACGAACCTTGGCAATCAGCTTTTCGTTCAGCGGGTGCAGGTCTAAAGATTCTTTTTTTACGCCGCTCAGCAGAACCGCTTTCAGCGCCGCTTCTTTGGTCCCGCGCGCAAACTGTAGCCCTTGTTCATCCGCCGAAGGCTCAGCGCGACCGAGGAAGCAGGCGACCACCGGTTTACGGCAGCTCCGTGCGCGTTCCAGTACTTTACGTGCCACCGCAGGGGCGGGCGGTTTAGAGACCAGCGCGATGATTTCAGTTTGCGGATCGTTTTCCAGCATGGCGATGGCGTCGAGCATCATCAGCCCGCCAATTTTTTCACTCAGGTCGCGTCCGCCGGTGCCGATCAGCTGTGAGATGCCGCCGCCGAAGTCGTGAATGCGCACGCTCAGTTCCTGGCTGCCGGTGCCGGATGCGCCAATAATGCCGATATTACCGCGCCGTACTGCGTTGCCAAAGCACAGCGCCGCGCCGTTGATGATGGCGGTGCCGCAGTCCGGGCCCATCATCAGTAACCCTTTTTCATGCGCCAACTGCTTAAGCGCCAGCTCATCTTCAATCGACACGTTGTCGGAGAACAGCATCACGTTGAGGTCATTTTGCAGCGCCTGACGCGCTTCGCGGGCGGCGAACAGACCGTTGACCGAAATCACCGCCAGGTTGCTCTCGGGTATATGCTTTTTGGCGCTGGCAAGGGTGGCGTAGCGCGCTTCGTGCGAGCCGCTGTCGGCCTTTTTAGTGAATAATTCTTCAATAGCCGCCAGCGTCTGCTCGTTATCGGCACCGTCTTTGCCGTTGATAACGATCATCAGGTCGCCGTTTTTCGCCTCATCAAGCTCTGTCGTCAGCAGCCCTAGATTCTTCAGCACGCCTTTGTTCATCTCGGTCGCCATCGCCACAAACGCCTGCTCGACGCCGTCGAGTTGGTTGGCGCGTGTCGATATCGACATCAGCGACACGGAATCAAAATACGTGTTCTTTTTAATAACTATTTTGACTGACATAATTCCCTCCGTAGGTTTGGCTCAGCGCGCAGGCGTCCGCTATGCCATACAGCATGTCGCAGCCGGAACTTGAGCCAATATTTTTAATCTCGGCAATGGTCTGAATAGAAAAATGTTCCACCTGATTAATTATCTGGTTAATCAAGATGGCAATACTTTCACGATAACGCTGCTGTAAAGCAGCTTCTAACGTTATTGCACTCAGCTGCGTAGTATTATTTTTGGCACGTTGCAGTGCGGTTAAAAATGCTTCCCGGTATTTTTCTGCCGGGTGGCCGGTAATAAATAAAATAATGCTTAGCCCTACCAGGTAATCATCCGCTGACGGCGTCAGGCCAATTCCTAACCCAATCATCTGGCTAACCGCCTGAGTGATGTTTTGTTTTTGCGTAATGGCGTTAAGTAATCTTTTCCGTCGCTCTTGCAATTCCCTGGCGAGCTCCCGATAAAAAGGATTGTCGCCGCGATAGAGAAATAACGTTTCATCCTCATGGAGTTGCAGGTGAATAAACTCTTGCCAGCGTGACCAGGGAATAGCCCCAAATCGCTCGGTATTCAGCGTCATTTTCGGCGTCTGCCAGCGAAGGCAGGTACCGTTATTTATCCAGATATTCTTGCCAACGCTGATGCCCGAATCACTAAATTCGACCGTTTCACCTGGCCGGAACAGGGTGTTTAAGTGTGTGAGCGCTAACCTACAGCTGTTGGGGGCGTTATCGTAGCCTTCGCCAAGCAGCGTCAGGAGCTGCTGCTCTGTCGGGAGCCAGATATTGACCGCCCGGGAAAAGACCTGTTCAATCCGTCCGCTACCGCGCGCACAGAGAAAACCCTCATCCGCAGTTAGCGCTTGCACACATCGTGGTGTGAAGGTGTCGATAGCGCTGCTCCTGTTTATGCTCCCGCAGAAATTAGCAACTGGGCAATCTCTTCAAACCCTTTCTCCTGAGCCAGTTCCAGCGGGGTTTTGCCATATTTATCGGTCATATGCGGGCTGGCGTCGTGCTCCAGCAGCAGCTTAACGATGGCCTGCTGCGTCGGACCGCCGTCATTGAGAACGATCGCTTCCAGCAGCGGCGTCCAGCCAACAAAGTTGGTGTGGTTGACGTTAATATCGGTCTCGGCCAGCAGTATTTTAACGATCTCAATATGGCCTTTTTCGCAGGCAGGCGTCAGGCCCACGCCGCCAAATCGGGTTAAACAGTTCAGATCCGGCTTTGCGGGGAGTATTAATTGCAGCAATTTAATATCGTTATTCAGGCAACTGAGTAAAAAAGGATTGAGGCAGGTCCTGTCCTGCTGATTAATATCGACTCCAGCGGAAATTAACACAGAGACGCAGTCATAATGTTGATTAAGACTTGCCAGCGTAATGGCCGTTTGTCCCTGGCGATTGCTGGCATTAATATCGACACCTTGTGTTAGACTGGTTTTTAATTGATGTAAATTACCCAGTTCAGCAGCCAGTAGATATTCATTCAGCAGATTTGGTGTGCTCATTATCATTCCCCTGATTTTTGTGGCTGTTTATTGATGGTCTGAGAATAGCAACGAAATTATGAGAAAAGAACCCGCTTAAAATTTATTCGCCATAATCAGGTTGATTGTTGAATATTATTTAATAATCGATGCAGACTGTGCGTTGGTGCAACGTTTGTTTCTTTCCCTCTTTGTCCCTTAACTCAATCGGGTTTTGTTTCGATATAGTTTCCTCGCTGAAATACTTCATCAGGCTATTTTACTAAGAGCCTATCCCAGTAGGCGTTATTGGCGCAGGCAGTTTGAACACGGACAGCGCGGAAGAACCGGAGCGTACACGTAGTACGTGAGGATTCTGAGCACTGCCCAGGTTCAAAGTGGCAAGCAAAATAGCCCTAATGAGATAGGTTCTAAGAGGAGAGAGATATGAACGGACTTACCGCTACGGGGATTACGGTTGGCATCTGCGCTGGCGTCTGGCAGCTGATTTCCTCGCACGTTGGGCTGCAACACGGTTGGGAATTACTCGGTACCATTGGCTTTGTCGCCTTTTGCAGTTTTTACGCGGCGGGCGGCGGTAAAGAAGGCTGGGTAAAAAGCCTCTTCGTTAACTATTCCGGGGCCATCTGGGCGTATCTCGCCGCGCTGGCCGCGGGGGCGATTGCTTCAGTCACGGGAATTTCGGGCTTCTGGGCCAGCGTAATTACCACAGTGCCGTTTTCGGCGGTTATCGTCTGGCAGGGACGGTTTGCCCTGACTTCTTTTATTCCCGGCGGTTTCTTAGGCATGACGCTATTTTTCGCCACCGGACTGAACTGGACGGTGACGTTGTTGGGGTTCCTGGCGGGTAACTGCGTGGGCTTTATTTCCGAGTATAGCGGGCGAAAACTCAGCGAGGCGACGTCGAAGGAGAACGTGTAATAAGCCGAGAGTTTTTAAAAGATATTCAAAAATGGTTGCCCTGCATCAGTACTGCCAATACATTCTTCAGCTATACCCGTCATACTTCAAGTTGCATGTGTGTTGGCTGCGTCAGCTCACCCCAGTCACTTACTTCAGTAAGCTCCTGGGGACTCTCTTCCTTGCCGCCTTCCTGCAACTCGAATTATTTAGGGTATATATGGGTAAATAAAAGCAGGAGCACCACATGAATTCCATTTTTACTGAAGAGAACCTGCTGGCGTTTACCACGGCGGCACGTTTTGGCAGCTTTAGTAAAGCCGCGGATGAGCTGGGGCTGACCACCTCAGCCATCAGCTATACCATCAAGCGGATGGAGGCGGGGCTGGACGTGGTGCTTTTTACCCGCAATACCCGCAGCATTGAGTTGACCGAATCCGGCTTTTATCTTTTTCGCAAAGCCACTGACCTGCTGAATGATTTTCACGCTATCAAGCGCAGTATCGATACCATCTCTCAGGGAATTGAAGCGCGGGTGCGCATCTGTATTAATCAGTTGCTCTATACGCCGCGCCACACGGCACGGCTGCTGCAGGTGTTGAAAAAGCAGTTTCCTACCTGCCAGATAACCGTGACCACCGAGGTCTATAACGGCGTCTGGGACTCGATGATTAATAATCAGGCGAATATCGCTATCGGCGCGCCGGATACCCTGCTCGACGGCGGCGGTATTGATTACACCGAGATCGGTGCGATCCGCTGGGTGTTTGCTATTGCTCCGGATCATCCGTTGGCGTTTATGCCGGAGCCGATTTCCGAAAGCCAGCTGCGCCTGTACCCCAACATCATGGTTGAGGATACCGCCAGCACCATTAATAAAAAGGTGGGCTGGCTGCTGCACGGTCAGGAGGCGATCCTGGTGCCGGACTTTAATACCAAATGCCAGTGCCAGATCCTCGGTGAAGGGATCGGATTTCTGCCGGATTATATGGCGCATGAAGCGATGGAGAAGAAATTGCTGGTGACCCGCCAGATCCACAACCCGCGACAGGACTCGGGAATGTTGCTGGCGACCCAGCACGCCGCGACCGGCCAGGTGACGCAATGGATCAAAAAAGGGTTTCGTCCAGGAGGAATATTAACGACGATTTATCAGGATTTACTCCATCGTCAGGAGACGCGAGAATAGTGTTTCGTCGCCGATGATTTGAAGCGGCCTTTTTTGTGTAAGGATACATCATGAAAAAAGTAACATATCTACTCGCTCTGGTGGCTGGCGTATGGCTGCTTTCCGGCTGTCAGGGGACGCAGACAAAGACTCCCTCTCAAACGCAGCTTATTCAGGAGATGAATCAGCGCGCTGCGCAGTCGGATACCCTGACTCTTCCGCCTGATGATGCAAATAGCGAAAATCTAAGTGGTTATTTTTTTGCCTTGCAACAGGCTATTAGGGAGCACATCCCTGATTGGGAAAAATATCGCGGTGACGTCTGTACTTTGCGTATGTCTTTAAACCGTCGAGCAGAGCTGACAGGTTTGAAGGTAGAAGGCGAGCGTTCAGAGTTTTGTGCGGTGATGTACGATGCTGTATTACGTACGAAGTTTCCACCCTTTCCGAATGAACGGACATATCAAAATTTAAAAAATGCCGCGCTGGATTTTAAACCGTAAAAACGGTGGACAATATTTCGAAGCAGCTTACTCCTGACACCTTATGTGCTATAACAGCGCGCATAAAAAACATAAGGTGTTAATTAAATGAAAAATTTAAAGTTAATTGTTGGTGGCATGATCTGTGTTAGTTGTTTATTAACGTCAGTATCATTAATAGCGAGTGATAAAATAAACAGTAATGCCGTTCGTTTTGATAAAGGCAGCAACGGCACAATAATAAAAAGTACCGTGACCGGTGATGATAGTCATGATTTTACGCTGATGGCAAAAGCGGGTCAGATGATGCATATCAGCATGAAGAGCCAATGGCCGCATCCTTATTTTAACGTGATCACACCGGCTAACGAGGTGATTTATAACGGATCAATGAGCGGCGATGTTTTTGAGCAACGTCTTACTGCTGGTGGTAAATATACCGTGCGGGTTTATCAGATGGGGGGGGCGCGTGATGAAGGTAAAACCAGCACCTATGCACTGACGTTTAAAATCACGAATTAATATTTCAACTCGCAGGGCTGGGGTGAGGGTGTTATCCCCGGAGGCGGCGCGTGACGCGCCTGTCCGGGCTACCTGACCGCAGATGGTGGTGAACCCGTAGCCGGGAAGCCGCAGCGCCACCAGGGAAGTCAGACACCGAAATAAATCGCGGGTACGGCCTGCTCCCTCTCCCTTTTGAGGGAGAGATACCGTCTTGCCGGTTATCCGGCAAGTGGTATTTCAGCGTTAAATTCATGCCCGGATTTCACCACACCATAAGCCAGCTGCAGTAATTTCCTCATTCCTGCACACACTCGCTCTTTCCCTGTCTTACCCCGGGCTGCAAGCCTTTCCATCAGGTTTTTCACCACCTTATTGCATCTTCCTGCCACTACCGCTGGCATATACAGTGCGCTACGCAGCTCTGCATGGCCCACTTTCGACAGCCTGCTTTTCCCTTTCCACATCCCTGACTCACAACGACGAGGATTCAAACCAGCATACGCCACCAGTGCCTTGCTGTTGCTGAACCGTCGCAGATTTCCTGCGAACGCCAGCAGGCTCACACTCAGCATGTCTCCTATTCCGGGGATACTTTTCAGTAGCTCCCGGTCCCGCTTCAGGTCCGGGTTATCATCGATATGCCGGTTGATTTTATTGAGGGTTTCTTCAATCAGCTCATCCAGCATCGTAACGTGTTCATTCAGGGAAGGAACGATGACTTCATCTGCCGCCTCAAGGCGGTTCACCTCCATCTGACGCATCTCTTCCAGGTTACGCAGGTGGCGTACCAGAGCCGTCAGTTGTCGTTCGCTCAGCGGCGCAGGATGCCAGGGGGCCGGCTGATACAGAGCGCAGTAGCGCGCTATCAGCGCCGCGTCGCTTTTGTCCGTTTTATTGCGGGTCAGTTCAGTGTTTGCGAACGCATGGATACGTGCCGGGTTTTCAAGGCTGACGCAGCAGCCATTATCGGCCAGCAGGGTGGCCAGTTCAGTGCTGTAGCAACCTGTTGCCTCCATGCAGACGTGACAGTGACCAAAACGCGCCAGCCAGTTCAGAAATTCGCGGCATCCGGCTGGGGTATTGGCGAATTTTTTGGTTTTGTACTTCTGGTTTGGCAGCTGGACAGCAACGTCGAATTTGAGTTTGGCGATATCAACGCCGACAGGGACAAGATTCATCATGGTACTCCGTAACCTTATGAATATTATCGCCGGACCATCCTTATATGTGGGTGCTCAGGGCACAGGATACCGTTCGGTCTTGAGGCGACAGGGAAACAGGTTACCGGGGCATAATCTCTCCCGCGGGCTCAGGGGCTCCAGGGCTGGGTGATGCTCACCGGTAACCTCCCGATGATCAGTCGGGGATCTTCTCCGCCGGAACGGAGAAGGTCAAGACATAAGGGCTGGGGTGAGGGTGTTATCCCCGGAGGCGGCGCATGACGCGCCTGTCCGGGCTACAGCCCTTCGGTCACAATTTTTGCCGCTGCGGCTAATACCTCTTTGCGGCTTTTCGCATCCTGCTGTGGTTGGGTGAAATAAGTGACTAACACCAGCGGGGCATGATTTTCCGGCCAGATAACGGCGATATCATTGGTCGTGCCGTAATCACCGGCTCCGGTTTTATCTCCCACGACCCAGCTTGCAGGCAGGCCCGCACGAATGCTCTGCCCGCCGGTGGTGTTGCCTTTCAACCATGTCACTAACTGTGCGCGCTGCTGTTCACCCAGCGCATTACCCAGCGTCAGCTTGTGCAGGCTTTCGGCCATCGCCAGTGGCGTGGTGGTATCGCGTTCATCACCCGGGATCGCGGTGTTTAGCGCAGGCTCCGTACGATCAAGACGAAAAGTGACATCGCCAATGCTGCGGGCGAATGCGGTCACTTTGTCTGGTCCGCCAAGATAACCAATCATCTTATTCATCGCGGTGTTGTCGCTATATTGCAGGGTTGCGGCGCTTAATTCCGCCAGCGTCATTCCGCTCTGCAGATGTTTTTCGGTCACCGGACTCCAGACCACCAAATCTGATTTCTTAATCTCCAGCCTTTTATTCAATACTTGATTATCGACTTCGCTTTGCTTTAACACTGCGGCAGCGGCCATCACTTTACCGGTGCTGCACATGGCAAAACGTTCATCTCCGCGATATAAGATTTGAGAATTATCTGTAGTATTAATCAGCGCTACGCCCAACCTGCCGCCGGAGCTTTTTTCTAAATCAGTCAGCTTCTGCTGAATAGCATCGGCATTGGCCCATAATGAACTGCTACAGAGCAATAAAGGCAAGGCGGCGGCAATCAGGGCGGTTTTACGCCACGAACATTTAATCATCTCTGGCTCCTTGATAGTGATTAGCTGCCCGGACTATCCGCGACATCTTGTATTTTGACAAGTGGTAATTCGATGATGGAATTCCATCATTAATTCGTTATTCCTCACCCTTAGCGCCTGGGTGATGCCTCTAATTAGTTGAATCTGATGTATAATGCGGGCTTTTGAGGTTCTTTCATGGCCAGCGTTAACATTCATTGTCCTCGTTGTCAGTCTGCACAGGTCTACCGCCATGGTCAGAACCCTAAAGGCCATGACAGATTTCGCTGCCGTGACTGCCACCGCGTTTTTCAGCTCACTTACACTTATGAGGCCCGTAAGCCGGGCATTAAAGAGCTGATCACTGAAATGGCCTTCAATGGCGCCGGGGTTCGCGATACCGCCAGAACACTGAAAATTGGCATTAACACCGTCATCCGGACTTTAAAAAACTCACGCCAAAGCGAATAACGTCTTCGCCCGTTGCTCATGCTGATGTGGCGCTTATCTGCGAACTTGATGAGCAATGGAGTTTCGTTGGCAGTAAAGCCCGGCAACACTGGCTCTGGTACGCGTATAACACCAAAACAGGGGGTGTACTGGCCTACACTTTTGGTCCCCGTACCGATGAAACCTGCCGGGAACTACTGGCACTGCTTACGCCATTCAACATCGGCATGATCACCAGCGACGACTGGGGCAGCTATGGCCGGGAGGTGCCGAAGGATAAGCATCTGACCGGAAAAATATTCACCCAACGGATTGAGCGCAATAACCTGACGCTGCGCACCCGCATTAAGCGCTTGGCTCGTAAAACAATCTGCTTCTCGCGTTCAGTAGAGATCCACGAAAAAGTCATCGGGACGTTTATTGAAAAACACATGTTCTACTAATTGGAAGCATCACCAGCGCCTGCTTATAGTGTCCTCTGCGTATACCCCATAAAAACAAGGAGCCGCTATGTTCCCGTCTCAGTTACCGAAACCGCGCCATCACGCCGCGCAATCTGTCCCTGTTCTGCGCTGGGGGATTATTGGTCCTGGCTGGATTGCTGAACGCTTTGTTAAATCATTAAAAGAGCACAGCCGTCAGCAGGTTGTCGCCGTGGCCTCGCGCACGCAACAAAAGGCCGACAGTTTTGCTGCACAGTGGGCGATCCCTCAGGCTTACGCTCAGGTGGATGAGATGCTGGCGCGTCCGGATATTGATGCGGTTTATATCGCCACACCGCACAACCATCATTTCCCCGATGGGCTGCGGGTGCTAAAAGCGGGTAAACATGTGCTGATTGAGAAACCCTTTGCGCTGAACCGGCGGGAAGGGGCCGCGCTACAAGCCGAAGCGGCAAAGCGGGGCAAGTTGGCGATGGAGGCGATGTGGTGCGACTACGCGCCGAAATATGACGTGATTCGCCAACTGCTGGATGACGGCGTATTGGGCGAACTGCACACGCTGCTCGCCGATCACGGGGAGTTCTTTACGCCGGATCATCGCATTTTTAATGCCGACCTCGCCGGCGGCCCGATGATGGATCTTGGCAGCTATCTGACCTCATTTAGCGTGATGATTGGCGGCGTGCCGCAGGATATTGTTGCCCGTGGCCGTCCCGCTCAGGGCGGTGTTAATGGTCAAATTTCAATGCTTTTCAACTGGGAGAACGGCTTACAAGGATTGCTGAACACGACTTTATTCAGCAATACGCCGGGCGGCGCGGTGGTGGCCGGGCGCGATGCGACCCTGACCCTTGATGGACAGTTTTACGCGCCGGGGAATTTTACCCTCGCCGCCAGCCAGGGCGGCAATATGCTGCGCTGGGAAGAGCCGCGTAATCGCTATGACCAGCTGTTTTATCAGGCCGAGCATTTTGCCTGGTGCGTCGGGCAGGGATTAACGAATTCGCCGATTCGTCCTCTAGGCCAGGTGCTGAACAATCTCCGCGTGATGGACGAAGTGCGTCGGCAGATTGGCGTCGTGTTTAACGAAGAGCGGCGATAGCGCGGGACGGCCCCATACGCTTGCGAGCATACGGGGCTTTGTTTACGCCAGTTGTTCAACGTTAACAAATTGCCCATGTTGCAATGAAATAACGGCGGCTTCAGCGATAGCCTGCGCCTGCAAACCGTCCAGCAGCCCCGGCAGATCCGGTACGTTTTCTCCACGCAGCGACCGGACAAAAGCATCCAGATGCTGATAATACGAACCCTGGACACGGCTGAACCAGTCCGGATACAGACCGGGCTGAATGCAGCGATCTCCTTGCCACAGCGTCACGCCGCGTGATGTCTGACTGCCGGACTCTACCACGCCATCCGCTCCGAGCAGGCTAACGCGTTCATCGTAGCCGTGGCCGGTACGCCGGGTATTGTCCAGCTGTGCCAGCCCGCCGCCGCGCATTCTCAGCAGCAGAATGGAGGTGTCGACATCATCGAATCCGGCGATCTCCGGCATCGCCAGCGCGCCCCCCATGGCGGCGACGGTCGTCACTTCATCGCCGGTAAGAAAACGCAGCAGGTCAAAAAAGTGAATCGCCTGGTCGCGCATCTGGCCACCGGAGCTGCGCAGATACTCCAGCGGCGGCATAACCGATGCCCGGCACACCATCTGTACCAGCTCGATTTTGCCGATAGCTCCGGCCTCAACCTGGCGGCGCAGCTGCTGGTGGCTGGCGTCGAAGCGGCGGTTAAACCCCACGGTTACCGGCACTTTGAGCGGCAGCACTTTATTGACAACCTCACGTGCGCGAGCCAGTGAAAGATCGATGGGTTTTTCGCAGTAGACGGCTTTCCCGGCGCGCGCCGCGGTCTCCAGCAGCTCCGCGTGTGATGGGGTTGAGCTGGCGATCAGCACCGCATCAATCGCATCGCTATTGATGGCGTCAGCGACGGTGACCGCTCGCGCGCCGTAACGGAAGGCCAGCGCTTTCGCCCGCTCGGGATCGGCATCAGCCACCATAGCCAGAACGGTATGTTCATGGCGAGCAAGGCTGGCGGCGTGAACCTGGCCGATAAAACCGCTGCCTAACAGTGCAAAACGAATGCAGGTCATTTTTCTTCTCCAGCAAAAGGGATTTACCGCTGCCAAAGTAATCCGTTTGCTACACTGACCGACACGGGCGTTTTGATGGATTTCCATCATGGTGAGGGGAGCGATGAAAAGCATTTCGCTGGAGGAACTGGCTAAGCAGATTGGCGTTGGCGTGGCGACCGTTGACCGGGTGCTGAACGAACGCGGTGGCGTATCGCCGGAAACCACCCGCAGAGTGTTGCAGGCGGCTCGTGAAGCCGGGCTGAAGCGGATTTTGCCACAAGAGCGTCGCCTACCGTGGCAAATCGAAGTGATCCTCAGCGCTAATGATTCGCTTTTTTTCTCCCGCCTGACGCAGGATTTCGCCGACGTGGCGGATAGTCTTGGCTATCGTCGTCTTACGCTGCACCGCACGCTGGTGGCGGAATCAGAGCCAGAAAAACTGGCGAAAAGCATTATCCGCAGCAGTAAAAAGCGCCATGCGATCATTGTTTTTGGCAACGAACATCCGCGGGTCTACGAGGCGCTGCGTCAGTGCCGGGAGGTAAACGTGCCGGTGATTACGCTGGTCACCGACCTTCCGCAAGCGCAGAGGCTCTGTCACGTGGGGATTAATCAGCAGCAGGCGGGGCGCACCGCAGGCATGATGATGGGACTGATGGCCCATCGTTCCGGCGAAGTGCTGATGCTTAGCGGTCGCCAGGACTTCAGCGCCCATCGCTCGCGTATTCAGGGCTTTCGCGATGTGATCAGCCAGCGTTTTCCTCATCTACAACTGGGCGAGGTACTGGCGGGGGAGGATAACCGACAGCAAATCGACCGCCTGCTGGAGAAAGCCCTGAACCGCAATCGCGATGTCGTCGGCATCTACAATACCGGCCTTGGCAATACGCAGGTGGCGCAGGCTCTGGCCCGCCATCGTCGCTATGGCGAATGCTGCTGGATTACCCATGAACGATACAGCACCACCCGTGAGCAGTTGGCGCAGGGTGGAATGGCCTTGACGCTCGATCAAAACCCTCGCCAGCACGCCCAGCTGGCGGTGGAGCTGGCTCTGCGCCATCTTGAGACCGGCTATCAACCGGATGTTTTTAGCGATGGTAGGGTCGAATTTATCCTCTATAGCGCTGAAAACGTCGACTGAGCGCTCTTATTCTTCTTTTTGAACTCCCCGCAAGGCTTGTCTCACAGCGCCCCAAATCGTCGCCTGCCTCTCATTTTTTGCGCATTTATGCATCAATGTTAGATGTGTGTCAAAGTTCTGTTAACGCGCGGTTTTAAAATTTTCATTTCAGTTATTTACTTATAAAAGTTTCATATACGTTGTTAATGAAATAAATAGTCTGGAATGTTTCTTCCGTAATAAATGGACTGATGTTTTAAAAACACATTCTAAAACAACTGAATTTTGTGATTCCGATCAACAGTGAAAAATGCGCCAGCGCGCGGTCCGTTTTTTCGAAAAGCTGAAAAAGCAGGCGCTTAATGCACAATTAATGAAACTAATTTTTCATTTTATCTTACCTAACCGATGTACCTGTAAATAAAGGATCAACTATGAATATCAAGAAAACGGTTGTTGCCTCTTTGATAGCCTGCATGCTGCCAGCGGTCGTGATGGCGAAAGATATTTCGGTCGGTGTTTCCATAGCGCTATTTGATGACAACTTCCTGACGATTCTGCGCACCGCTATGCAAAAAGAGATGCAAAAAGATGGCGTTAAATCGCAGGTAGAGGACGCCAAAGGTGACGTCTCGCAGCAGCTACAGCAGGTGCAAAATTTTATTGGCCAGGGTGTCGATGTGATTATCGTCAACCCGGTCGACACCAACGCGGTGAAGCCGATTATGGACCAGGCCACCAAAGCGGGGATTCCGCTGGTCTTTGTGAACCGCCGCCCGCAGGCGCAGCTGACCGACAAAATGGCCTATGTCGGCTCTGATTCCGTGTTGGCGGGGCGCTTACAGATGGAAGCGTTAGCCAAGGCGATGAACGGTAAAGGCAACGTCGCCATTCTGCTCGGCGACCTAGCGAATGAATCGACTCGCGACCGCACCAAAGGCGTCGAAGAGGTGGTAGCCAAGTACCCGGATATCAAAATTGTGCAAAAACAGACCGCCAAATTTATGCGTAACGACGCCGTTGACGTGGTCAGCAACTGGATGACCAGCGGCGATGATATTCAGGCCATCGCGTCCAACAACGATGAAATGGCCATCGGTGCGCTGCAGGCGCTGGGTAAAAACCCGAACCACATTCTTATCGCTGGGGTGGACGGCACGCCCGATGCGCTGCAAATGCTCAAAAACGGCAAGATGATCGCCACCATTTTCCAGGATGCTAAAGGGCAGGGCGAAGGTGCAGTCGACGCCGCGGTGAAGCTGGCGAACGGCGAGAAAGTGGAAAAGATCATCGACGTTCCTTACCAACTGATCACCAAAGACAACATGGCTGAGTTTGTGAACCGCAACCAGAAATAATTGCTCAGTGGTTTGGAGGTGGACGTATGAACGCTTTTGCACTTGAAGCCGAAGGTATCAGCAAATTCTTCCCTGGCGTGAAGGCGCTCGACAATGTCTCATTACGCGTGCGCCCGGGGACGGTGCACGCGCTAATGGGCGAAAACGGCGCCGGGAAATCGACGTTAATGAAATGCCTTATCGGGATCTACCGCCCCGATAAAGGCGCGATCCGCGTCAAAGGAGAGCCGGTCCAGTTTCAGGATACGATGGACGCGCTGCGCTCCGGGATCTCGATGATCCACCAGGAGCTTAATCTGGTGCCGCATATGACGGTGGCGGAAAATATCTGGCTGGGCCGTGAGCCGATGAAATATGGCTTTGTCGATCATCGCCAGCTTACCCGCCAGACTCAGGAACTGCTGAATAAACTGAATATCCGTTTATCCGCTGACCGGCTGGTGGGGGAGTTAAGTATCGCCGCCCAGCAGATGGTGGAAATTGCCAAAGCGGTTTCCTGGAATGCGGATATTGTGATTATGGATGAGCCAACCTCGGCATTAACTGAGAGCGAAGTGGCGCACCTGTTTACGATTATTCGCGATTTGCGCCAGCAGGGAAAAGCCATTATTTACATCAGCCATAAGATGGACGAGATATTCGCGATTACCGATGAAATCAGCGTATTTCGCGATGGTACCTGGGTTGGCAGTCAAAATACCACCGAGTTTACCCGCCAGTCGCTAATTACTCAGATGGTTGGCCGGGAGCTTACCCAGCTCTTTCCCAAGTTTAATAACACCATTGGCGAAGATGTCCTGACGGTGCGCAATTTGACGCGTAAAGGGGTTTTTCACGATATCAACTTTAGCGTGCGCCGTGGTGAAATCCTTGGCGTGGCCGGGCTGGTGGGGGCCGGGCGTAGCGAAGTGATGGAGAGCCTGTTTGGCATGGAACAAGCCGATAGTGGCGAAGTGCTGATAGACGGTATGCCAGTTAATATCGATTCGCCGTCAACGGCCATCGAAAAAGGTATGGCGCTGCTCACCGAAGACCGCAAAAAGTCCGGTCTGTTTCTGGTGTTATCGGTACTGGAGAATATGAGCATCGTCAAAATGCCGGAATATATCGGTAAAACCGGCTTTGTTCAGCATCTCAAAATGGCCGAAGACTGCATGGAGCAGATCCGCCGCCTGAATATTAAAACTCCAACGATGGATCAGATTATTAATAACCTCAGCGGCGGTAATCAGCAAAAAGTGCTGATTGCCCGCTGGCTTTTAGCCCAGCCGAAAATACTGATTCTCGATGAGCCAACGCGCGGAATCGACGTGGGGGCGAAAGCGGAAATTTATCATCTGATTAGCGAACTGGCGAACCGTGGCGTGGCGGTGATTATGGTCTCTTCTGAATTACCTGAAATTCTCGGCATGAGCGACCGGGTGATGGTGATGCATGAAGGGCGTATTACCGGCATCCTTGATAAAGAAGACGCCGACCAGGAAACCATTTTGTCGTTGGCATCCCATTGAGGCACAGAGAATGAGCAATATGAAAATAACGGCGACCCCGGTCAATGATAAGCCCTCCTTCTTTGGGCAATTACGCCACCGGCTGCCGAAAGATACCGGAATATTTATCGTCATGCTGGTGATTGCCCTGACTTTTGAAATTGCCGGTTGGTACGTGCGCGACCAGTCCTTTTTAATGAATACCAACCGCCTGATATTAATTGTTCTGCAAGTGGCGATTATCGGCATTATCGCGGTGGGGGTGACCCAGGTCATTATTACCACCGGGATTGACCTCTCTTCAGGTTCGGTCATTGCCCTTGCCGCCGTGGTGGCGGCAAGCCTCGCGCAAACCTCCGACAGCCTGACGCCGATGTTCCCGTCGCTGGTCAATATGCCTGCGGTTATTCCGATTGGTGCCGGGATTGGCGTCGGCCTGCTGTGCGGATTAACCAACGGGTTTCTCGTCACCCGCACCGGTATTCCGCCGTTTATCGCCACGCTGGGGATGATGGTGTCGGCGCGCGGCCTCGCGCAGTATTACACCCAGGGCAACCCGATTAGCTTCTTATCCGACAGCTTTACCGCTATCGGCCAGGGGGCGATGCCGGTGATTATTTTCTTCGTCGTCGCCGCGGTATTTCACATTGCCCTGAAACATACCCGCTATGGCAAATACGTGTACGCCATCGGCGGCAATATGACGTCGGCAAAGGTCTCCGGTATTAACGTGAATAAGTACCTGGTGATCGTCTATACCATCGCCGGGGCGCTCTCCGGCCTCGCGGGTGTGGTGCTGGCGGCGCGCGTCAGCAGCGGGCAGTCGAGCATGGGAATGTCCTATGAGCTGGATGCGATTGCCGCAGCGGTCATTGGCGGCAGCAGCCTGATGGGCGGGGTGGGGCGCATTACCGGGACCTTAATCGGCGCGATGATCCTCGGCCTGATTAAAAGCGGGTTTACCTTTGTCGGCGTCGACGCCTACGTGCAGGATATTATCAAAGGCATCATTATCGTCGCGGCGGTGACCATCGATATGCGGCGTAACCGCAAGAAGCATTAACTCAAAGATAGCCCGCAGCGTGAATTGCTGCGGGCTGGTTGCTCGTTTACGCGCTACCCGGCTCCTGCTCATCGGCAGCAAGGCGCAAACTGTTGAGCAGCACGTTGGCCCCTTTCTCCGCCCACGCGGGCAGAATATTCTCCGCCTCGTTATGGCTAATCCCTTTCTCGCAGGGGATGAAAATCATGCTGGCGGGCGCGACCTTACTGATATAGCAGGTATCGTGACCGGCACCAGAAACCATGGTCCTGGCGCTGTAGCCCAATGCCTCTGCCGCTCGCTGGCTGCGCGCCAGGCACCCGGCGTCAAAGGCAATCGGCGCGTAATCGAAAATACGCTCGACGTTTGCCGCCACGCCGCGCTCTGCCAGCACGCCAGCTGCGCCATGCAGAGCTTGCTCCATGGCTTCCAGCGCTGCGGTTTGCGGATGACGAAACTCGACGCTGCACATCACGCGGCCCGGCACCACGTTACGTGATCCCGGGATCACCTGCGCCATGCCAATCGTCGCCCGGCCGTCGGGGTTGTGCGCGATGCCGATTTGCTCAACCGCCAGCGCCAGCTCGGCGAAAGCAGTCAACGCATCGCGGCGGCTGCCCATCGGCGTGGTTCCGGCGTGGGCGGAAAAACCCTCCAGCGTGACGTTGAACCAGCGCTGACCCATTGCCGCGTGGACGAGGCTGATATCAACGCCTTCTTCTTCCAGAATCGGCCCCTGTTCGATATGCACTTCGTAGCAGGCGTGCAGCGGGAAGGCGGCAGTCGGGCGTTCGCCGCGATAGCCGATAGCCTCCAGCGCCTCGCCGACGCTGATGCCGTCGCGATCTTCACGGGCGAGCGCATAGGCTTCGCTAAACTGTCCGGCCCAGACGCCGGATGCCAGCATTGCCGGGGCAAAGCGTGCCCCTTCTTCATTGGTCCAGTTCACCAGCACGATATCGCGTTCGGTCTCAACGCCGAGATCGTTTAGCGTGCGCAACGCCTCCAGTCCGGCCAGCACGCCGTAAATCCCGTCATAGCGGCCGCCGAGCGGCTGAGAGTCGACGTGCGAACCGGTCAGCACCGGAGCAAGCTGCGAATTTTTACCGGCGCGGCGGATAAACATATTGCCCATGCTATCGACTTCGCAGGAAAAACCGGCTTCCTGCGCCCACTGGCGCAGCAGGTCGCGCGCCTGGCGGTCCTCGTCGCTCAGCGTCAGCCGGGTTACGCCGCCCGCCGGCGTCGCGCCGATAAGGGCCATCTCGTTGAGCGTCGACCACAGACGTTCGCCGTTGACGGTTATCATGGCTGGTCCTTTTTCACGCGATAGCGGAAGTCGCAGCACTTTCCACCCTGCATAATGGTGGTGGTGCGGGTCAGCTCCACGTCCGGGGCGTAGCCGACGATAAACTTGTCGTCGCGGGCGCAGGAGAGCAGGTGGCCAATTTCGCCCAGTCCCATTTCGTGGTACATCTCGGCGTAGCGGCAGCGGTTGACGTTGTAGTTATACTGCTGGTCGTCGGCGTCCAGCACCTTGACCTCCAGGGCGTTATCTTTCTCCCACAGATACTGCAGGGCGACAAAGCTCTGGATATCCGCGCCGTTCGGCTCCTGGCTGGCAAATGCTTTTCCCGCCTCAATGGCGGCGTTTTCAATCGCTTCGCCGATAACGGCCTGGGCGCGAGCTTTACCTATCTCGCGCACCAGGATGTCGTAAATCGGCTTGATTATTTCTGCTTCAATTTTGCGGCGGGCGAGAATGCCCAGCTCATTATTATCACTCATCACATTGCCTCACTGCGTTACTTCGTTTGTGCGCCGCCGAGTACGGTTTGCGGCTGCCATTTTCCGTCGACGACTTTGTAGACGGTAAAGGTTGGCGATTTCAGGTTGCCCTCTTTATCAAAGGCGATTTGTCCGGTGACCCCGGAATAGCTAATGGCGCGCAGTGCGGGCAGATAGTCGGCCGGGTCGACGGAGTCGGCTTTTTCCATCGCTGCAACCAGCACGCGGGTGGCGTCATAGGCGAACGGCGCATGCAGCTCGATATGGGTGTGATAGCGCGACTGGTAAGCCTGCTCAAAGGCCTTACCGCCCGGCATCTGTTCGACCGGCAGTCCCGGCTCCAGCGCCACCACGCCGTCGCCCTCTTTCTGCGCCAACTGGAGGAATGTCTGGCTAACGAAGCCGCCCGCGCCCATCAGGGGGGAGTTCATGCCCAGCTGTTTAATGCGGCGAGCCAGCGGAGCGGCCTGGCTATCGACGCCGCCGAAGAAAATCAGGTCGGCGTTTTTGCTGCGGATCGCGGTCAGCACCGCGCTGAAATCGACGGTTTTGTCATCGACGTACTGGCGGTCAACGATTTTGATTCCCTGCGCTTCCAGCGACTTAATAAACTCATCCGCCAGCCCCTGACCGAAGGCGGTACGGTCATCGATAACCGCAATGCGTTTGGCCTTCAGGGTTTGCACTGCGTACTGACCGGCAAACTGGCCGCCGTCATCATCGTGGCCCATCACGCGAAAGCTGGTGTCGAAGCCCTGTTTGGTATAGGCGTGCCCGGTGGCGACCGGCGCAACCTGGGCAATGCCCGCATCGTGGTAAACCCGCGCGGCAGGAATGCTGGTGCCGGTATTCCAGTGACCGACCACGCCCGCGACGCCGCTATCGACCAGACGCTGGGCGACGGCAACGGCGGTGCGTGGGTCCGACTGATCGTCTTCCGATTGCAGCTTGAAGGTTACCACCTTGCCGCCGATGGTCGGGTGCTGCTTGTTGATATCGTCAATCGCCAGCTGCGCGCCGTTTTCCAGGTCCTTGCCGATACGTGCGGAAGGGCCGGTCAGCGGGCCTGCCAGGCCGATAATGACGGTTTCGCTGGCCGCAGACCACGCGGCGGATGAGGCAAAACCACTGAGCAGAATAGCGGCGCTGAGCGCACTGATTTTTACTGTTTTCATTGTTTTTCCCTGATGCTGGTTGGTGTGTTAAACGGGCATTTCGCCCAAATAAATCTGTGCAATACGGTCATCGGCCAGCAGCGTCTGCGACGGACCGCGCTCGACGATGCTGCCGCTGTCCATCACCCATGCGCTGTCGGTGGCCTCAAGAGCCAGGCGTGCGTTCTGCTCAATCAGCAGCAGCGCGACGCCGCGCTGACGCAGGGTGGCGATGACGCGAAAAATGTTTTCGACCATTAGCGGCGCCAGACCCATCGAGGGTTCGTCGAGGATCAGCAGACGCGGCTGGCTGAGCAGGGCGCGGTTAAGCGCCAGCAGCTGCTGTTCGCCGCCGGAGAGCAGCCCCGCCAGCTGATGCTGACGTTCGCCAAGACGCGGAAAGTTTTCGAAAATGGCGTGCATCTCCTGTTTGACCGCCGCCGCGTCGCGACGCAGCCACGCGCCCATTTGCAGGTTTTCCAGCACCGTCATGCGCGCGAAGATGCCGCGGCCTTCCGGCACCATCACCAGCCCTTCACGCAGCAGGGATTCGGCCCGGCGTTTGCGTATCGGCTTGCCGTTAAACAGAATGTCGCCGCTAAAGGGTTCCAGCCCGGTAATGGCGCGGACGGTTGAGCTTTTGCCCGCCCCGTTGGCGCCAATCAGCGTGGTCTGTTCACCCTCTTTCACGCTGAAAGAGACGTCGCGCACCGCCTGGATGCCGCCGTAATGGACGCCCAATTGGTTGACGGTTAATAAATCAGACATGGACATTGCCTCCCAGCCAGGCGGCGATCACCGCCGGATCGCGGCGTACGGTTTCCGGCGTGCCGCTGGTTAACGTTTTGCCATAATCCAGCACCATCAGGCGATCGCAGATCCCCATCACCAGCTTGACGTCGTGCTCAATCATCAGCAGCGTTTTGCCGTCATCGCGAATGCGCAGCAGTAGTTCGCCAAGGGCCATTTTCTCAGCGGCGTTCATCCCGGCAGCCGGTTCATCCAGCGCCAACAGACGCGGGTCGGTAGCCAGCGCGCGGGCAATCTCCAGACGCCGCTGGTGGCCGTAGGCGAGGTCGCAGGCGCGATAGTGGGCGAACTGCGCGATGCCGGTATAGTCCAGCCAGTGCCACGCCAGCTCGCGGGTCTGCGCCTCTTCGGCGCGAGCGCGTTTATGGCGGGAGAGCGTGGCCCATAGACCGTTGCGGGTGCGCACGTGGCGGCCCACCATCACGTTTTCCAGCACCGACATTTCGTTAAACAACCGCACGTTCTGGAAGGTGCGGGCGATGCCTGCGGCGGTGACTTTCTCAATATTCTTCGGGAAATAGGCTTCCCCGCCGATAGCGAATTCGCCGCTGTCCGCCGGGTAAAGCCCGGTAATCAGGTTAAAACAGGTGGTTTTTCCCGCGCCGTTGGGGCCGATCAGGCCGTAGATTTCACCCTCGTTGATGGTGAGCGACACGTTGTCGACTGCCGTCAGGCCGCCGAAGCGTTTCGTCATATAGCGCACGCTTAGCAGGCTCATGCTTTTGCTCCTTTATGACGTGCGGGCCAGATGCCCTGAGGACGCAGTAGCATCACCCCAACCAGCGCCAGGCCGTAAAACAGCTGGCGCAATATTTCCGGGTCAATCAGCACTTCGCCAAACAGCGCCTGCTGTACCGGCGCGGCCTGGCTACGCAGCAGCTCCGGCAGCGCGGTCAGCAGCACCGCGCCGAGGATCACCCCGGGGATATGCCCCATCCCGCCAAGTACCACCATCGCCAGCACCGCAATCGACTCCTGAAGCGTGAAGGATTCCGGCGAAACGAAGCCCTGAAATGCGCCGAACAGCGCGCCCGCCACGCCGCCAAAAGAAGCACCGATAGCGAAAGCCAGCAGCTTGTAGTTACGCAGATTGATCCCCATCGCCCGGGCGACGTCTTCATCCTCGCGGATGGCGTGCCAGGCGCGACCGATGCGCGAATGCTGTAGACGCAGGCAGACAAAAATAATCGCCACGATGACCAGCATTAGCAGGTAGTACCACAACCACAGCGCCGGGACTTTAAAACCGAACCAGTGATAGACGCCGCTAAACTTGAGGCCGAACAGGCTCAGGGTGTCGACACCGGAGATGCCTTTTGCGCCGTTAGTGATGTTGACCGGACGGTCGAGGTTGCGCATCAGGATGCGGATAATTTCGCCGAAGCCAAGAGTGACAATCGCCAGGTAGTCGCCGCGCAGCTTCAGCGTCGGCGCGCCCAGCACGATACCGCAGCCCGCCGCCACCAGCGCGGCAAGCGGAATAATTACCAGCCACGAGGTGTGCAGGCCGTCCGGGAACCAGCTATTTAAAATCGGGAACACATCCAGCAGGTGCGGCGAGGCCAGCAGCGCCGCCAGATACGCGCCGACGGCGTAGAAGGCGATAAACCCCATATCCAGCAGGCCGGTGTAGCCGACCACGATATTCAGCCCCAGCGCCAGCATGATATAGAGCAGGGCGAAGTCGATAACCCGTACCCAGTAGTTGCCGCCAAGCTGGCTGGCGACCATCGGTGCTACCAGCAGCGCGCAGACGAACAGGGTCATCCCGGACCAGTAGCGGCGGGAGACGATGGGCGTGTCGAGTTGTGCTGTTGTCATTGTTATCTCCTAGGCCCGATGCGCGACGCGTTCGCCGAGTAAACCGGCAGGGCGGAAAACCAGCACCAGAATCAGCACCATAAAGGCGAAGATATCCTGATAGTTGCTGCCGAAGACGCCGTTGGTCAGGTCGCCGAGATAGCCCGCGCCGAGTGATTCGATAAGCCCCAGCAGCAGGCCGCCGATCATCGCGCCGCGAATATTACCGATGCCGCCGAGCACCGCGGCGGTAAAGGCTTTAATGCCGGGCAGAAATCCCATTGAGAAGCTGGCATTGCCGTAGTTGCTGGCCATCATCACGCCAGCCAGCGCGGCGAATACGCCGCCAATGGCGAAAGTGAGGGCGATAATGGCGTTAGGGTTGACGCCCATCAGCGTGGCGATACGTGGGTTTTCCGCCACCGCACGCATGCCGCGTCCTAAGCGGGTGAACTCCACCAGCAGCCACAGGCCGAGCATCACCACCAGGGCCAGCGCGACGGTGACCATGCCGGTGACGGTCACGAGAGCCGGAGGATGCGCTTCGCTGCCGTGGGTCACGGCGATCGGGTCCATCGGCAGGATCTGCGGAAACATCAGCGGATTGCGCGACCAGACGATCATCGCCACGGTTTGCAGCAGAACTGAAACGCCGATCCCGGAGATCAACGGCGCCAGGCGCGGCGCGTTGCGTAGGCGACGGTAGGCAAAACGCTCGACCGCCATCGCCAGCAGGGCGCACACCGCCATGGCCAGCAGCAGCGCCAGCCCCAGCTGCGCCAGCGGCGGCAGGCCGGGAAAGTGGGTATTAAGCGCGTTCATCCCGGAGAGCGTGGTCAGCGCGCCGACCATCAGAATATCGCCGTGGGCAAAGTTAATAATGCGCAGGATGCCGTACACCATGGTGTAGCCCAGCGCAATCAGGGCGTATATGCTGCCGAGCATGACCCCGTTGATAATTTGTTGTATGAGTGTGTCCAACTGATTCTTCCGACAAGATGCTCAAATAACAGCTACCATCCAACAAATGAATTAAATTGTAAAATACGCATATATTCTTTCTTATTATAAAAGTGTGGTTAACTATCTTTATGATTTTTAATATAATTAAAGAATGTGCTGGATCTGGTAATGCGCTAAGAAAATCAACATATGAAAAAAACAGAACAATCAGAAGGGCCGGTTAGCTGGTCGGAGAGCACTTTAGTCAACGATCCGCCGCTGCGGGCGGTGCGCGCTTTTGAGGCGATTGCGCGGCTGGGCAGCGTGACCCTGGCGGCGCAGGAGCTGGCGATTTCACCCTCGGCGGTAAGCCATCAGCTGAAGGTACTGGAAGGTTATTTGCAGATCCCGCTCACCGAACGCCAGGGGCGGCGGCTGACCCTCAGCCAGCAGGGGCGGGAGTATTATCGCTCGATCCGCGCGGCGTTTAACGTGCTGCGCCAGGCCACTGAGCATCTGGTCGATCAGGTGCAAACCCAGCAGGTGACGATCAGCCTGATCCCGCTGTTTGGCATGGGCTGGTTTATTCCCCGTCTGCCGTCGTTCGTGCATGCCAATCCGAACACTGAAATCAACGTGGTTTACGCCAACCACCGTAACTACCTTAGCGACGCCTCCGATATGTCGATCCGCTTTGGCAACGGCCACTGGGTGGGTTATCAGAGCGAAAAGCTGATTTCCGGCAGAATGGTGCCGGTATGCAGCCAGGCCTTTTTGCGCCTGCATGGGCATATTGATACCCCGGAGCAGCTATTGCAGATGCCGCTGCTGCACGACGAGGAGCGCGCGACCTGGAACCAGTGGTTTGTGCAGCAGGGGGTAAAGCGTCCACCGCGCTCGACGGGGCCATTATTTGAGGATGGCCTGCTGACTCTTGCGGGCGTACAGGCCGGACTGGGCTGCGCTCTGATGCGCGAGCCGCTGATCGCCCCCTATCTGAAGAGCGGCGAGCTGGTGAAAATCTTCGATTCGGCGATAGATGATGGCCGGGATTACTACCTCTGCGTACGTCAGGATAGCGATATGACGCCTAACGCTAAGCTATTGCAGAGCTGGCTGCGTCAGCAGGCTCTCGGTTGATATTTACTTAAGAATTTACTCAATCAAGATCACATTTTTACCCGCTGGTGATTGAAATACAGCAAAGCCGCTTAGATAATCCGCCGAAATAACCCATTTTTATGATGGCGTGCTACTGCGAAAGCAGGCAAGACCAAAATAGGAATGCTCTCCCGTTAAGGGGAGCGTCTCCGTTTTGGTCTTTTTTTTTGCCTCAACACCAGGGAACACTATGAACTATAACGAAACAGCAGACAAAATCCTCCACGCGGTGGGCGGTGCGGAGAATATCCGAATGCTCACCCATTGCGCGACCCGCTTGCGTATGGAGTTCAACGACCGCGCAAAGGTTAACGATGCGCAGATTGGCACTATCCCCGGCGTGATAAGCGTGGTGGAGAAGGGCGGCCAGTTCCAGATTGTGATTGGCAATGAGGTGCAGCAGGTTTATCGCCTGCTTAATAAGGCGCTACCGGAGAAGAAAAGTCCGGCAAGCGGCGACAAAAACGCCAAACCGACCGGCATTTTCGCACGCATTATCAGCGTTATTTCGACCACCTTCACCCCGGTGATCCCGGCGATTACCGGCGCGGGGATGATCAAGGCGCTGCTGGCCATTCTCAAGCTAACCGGCGTGATTAGCGAAACCAGTTCGACGTATCAGTTGCTCAACATTATTGCCGATGCTGCGTTCTTCTTCCTGCCGGTGCTGCTGGCCTACGGGGCGTCTCTGAAGTTCGAATGTAACCCCATTCTGGCGATGACCCTTGCGGGCGTGCTGCTGCACCCGGGCATCGGCCAGATGATGGCTGCCGGTAAAGCGGTCGATTTTGCCGGCATCAACGTTCTGCTTTCCGATTACGCCGGATCGGTGCTGCCGATTATTCTGACGGTGTGGCTGATGTCGTGGGTAGAGCGCTTTGCCGAAAAGGTCTCACCCTCGATTATCAAATTCTTCGTTAAGCCGATGCTGATTCTGTTGATCACCGCGCCGCTGGCGCTGGTGGTTGTCGGCCCGGCGGGCATTTTGCTTAACGATCTGGTCGCCACAGGCGCGGGCGCAATCGACCGCCACGCCAGCTGGTTGATCCCGATGCTGATGGGAACCCTGCAACCCTTCCTGATTATTACCGGCACCGCCTGGGCGATGACGCCAATCGCCACCGGACAGCTGAGTAAAAGCGGTTACGAGATGATTAACGGACCGGGGATGCTGGCGTCAAACGTGGCGATGGGCGCGGCGACGCTGTGCGTGGCGCTGAAAACCAAAAATAGCAACCTGCGCCAGTTGGCTTCGTCATCGGGCTTTACCGCGCTGCTGGGGATCACCGAACCGGCGCTGTACGGGGTGCTGCTTAAGTTTCGCCGCGTGCTGATTGCCGCGATGATCGGCGGCGGCTGCGCCGGGGTTTATGCCGGGGTGAGCGGGCTGGTGCGCTACGCGTTTGTCTCGCCAGGCCTCGCGGCGCTGCCGGCGTTTATCGGCGAAAACCCGATGAACATCGTCCATGCGCTGGTGACCTGCGCGATTTCTATCGTGGTGACCTTTACCCTGACCTGGTTTATCGCCTTTAAAGATACGCCTGAGGATCAAGAAGAGGTCAGCGAGGCGCCGCAGCCTGTCGTTAGCCCGAAAATGGAGGGTGAGATTGAAGTGCTCAGCCCGCTGCGCGGTCAGGTGGTGGCATTGAGTGAAGTGAATGATGATGTTTTTTCCGGCGGTTTGCTGGGTGAGGGCCTGGCGATTCGTCCACAGGAAGGGGTACTGCGCGCGCCGTTTAGCGGCACGGTGATGATGTTCCTGCCATCGTGTCACGCGGTGGGTCTGCAAAGCGAAAGTGGGCTTGAGCTGCTTATCCATATTGGTATCGACACGGTTAATCTTAACGGCCAGCACTTTAGCTCCGTGCTGAAAGTGGGCGATAAGGTGGAAGCCGGGCAAGAGCTGATCCGCTTTGATATTCCCGCTATCGAACAGGCCGGGTATGACCTGATTACTCCGGTGATTGTGGTCAACGGTGACGAGCAGCATTCACTGCGCCTGACCGCCGCCGCGCAGGTCGATTACGGCGAACAGCTGATGGTGCAATCCACTAAGGAGGCGCAGGCATGATTTATCAAAACAAAGCGCAGTTCCCGGACGGTTTTTTGTGGGGGGCGTCCACCTCAGCCTATCAGGTCGAGGGCGCGTGGAATGAAGACGGTAAAGGACCGTCGGTGGTCGATATGCTCAGCCACCCGCCGGGAACGGCGGACTTTCGTATCGCCAGCGACCACTATCATCGCGTAGAAGAGGACGTCGCGCTGATGGCGCAAATGGGGCTGAAGGCCTATCGCTTTTCGGTGGCCTGGTCGCGGGTCATCCCGGACGGCGACGGCGCGGTGAATTCAGCCGGGCTGGCCTTTTATCATCGCCTGATTGACGCCCTGACGCGCCACGGCATTACGCCGATTGTCACTCTGTACCACTTCGACCTGCCCTGGGCGCTGGAGCTAAAAGGCGGCTGGCTAAACCGCAAAACCGGGGAGGCGTTTGTGCGCTATGCCCGGCTGCTGTTCAGCGAGTTTGCCGATAAAGTCCCGCTGTGGCTGACGATTAACGAGCAGAACACCATGATCCTGCACCCCGGCGCGATTGGCGTGCCTGCGGATCGTGAGCTGCCGGACAAGAAAGCGCTGTATCAGCAGAATCACCATATGATGCTGGCCCAGGCGCAGATCTTCGCCCTGTGCCACCGCGAGTTTCCCGGGCTGCGCATCGGCCCGGCGATTAATACCACTTCGATGTATGCCGAAAGCTGCAAGCCGGAAGATGCCATCGCCGCGCATAACTGGGAAACGCTGCGCTGCTGGAGCTTTTTGGATGTGGCGGTGCATGGCCGCTACAACGCCCTGGCGTGGGCGTATTTACAGGATCGCGGCCTAGCGCCGGAAATGCAGCCAGAAGATGCGTTGATTTTGCAGCAGGGGCGGCCGGATTTTATCGCCATTAACTACTACTCCACCGCGACGATTGCCGCCAGTCGGGGCGACGGCGCGGACGTTGCCCCGCGCGCGGGCGATCAGCAAATTATGCTGGGCGAAGAGGGGGTTTATCGGCCAGCGGAAAATCCGTGGGTGGGCAAAACGCCTTACGGCTGGGTGGTCGACCCGGTGGGGCTACGCCTGACGCTGCGTAAAGTGTGCGAGCGCTACGGCCTGCCGATTCTGATCAGCGAAAACGGCATGGGCGCGCCGGATAAGCTGGAGCATGACGGGACGGTGAATGATGATTATCGTATCGCGTTCTTACAGGCGCATATTGAACAAATGCGCCTGGCGATTGCCGATGGCGTCGAGCTGATGGGCTACTGCCCGTGGGCGGCGATTGACGTGGTCAGCACGCATCAGGGCTATGCCAAGCGCTACGGTTTTATCTACGTTGATCGCGGCGAGGACGACCTGAAGAGTCTGCAAAGGATCCGCAAACGCAGCTTCTGGTGGTATAAGGATGTCATTACGCAAAACGGTAACCACGACGAGTCTCAGTGATGATTGTTCAGAAGGTGCTCAATAATAGTCTGGTGCTCTCCATGGATGACGATAACCGGGAGGTTATCGTCATGGGGAAAGGCATTGGCTTCAACAGCCGACCGGGGGATGAGATTGCCCCGCAGATGATAGAGAAGCTGTTTGTGACCCAGACGCTCGGCGTGCGCAGCGGTTATCTTGAAGCGCTCTCCACCATTCCGGATGAGGTCATCGAAATGGCGGCGATGATTATTTCCCGCGCCAATATGCAGCTTGCCAGTAAGGTTCGCGAGCAGATTTTCTTTACCCTCGCCGACCACCTGACGTTTGCTATTGAACGCAGTCGCAAAGGGATCGCCATTCAAAACCGCCTGCTGCCGGAAGTCAGGCGTTTTTATCCGCAGCAGTTCCGCGTCGCCAGCGAAGCGGTGACGATAATTCGCCAGCAGTACGGGATTGAACTACCGGAAGAGGAAGCCGGGAATATCGCGTTTCATCTGGTGAACGGCCAGAGCGAGGGCGACGACGTGGCGCAGACCATGCAGTCGGTGAAAATGCTGAAGGATATTTTTAATCTTGTGCAGTACCATTTTAAGCAGCAGATAGACACCGAATCGATTAACTACTCGCGCTTTCTGGTCCATATGCAGTTCTTCCTCCAGCGTCTGCAAGAGGGGGAGCTGGACGGCGCGCGGGACAGTTTTCTGCTGGTGCAGGTGATTAAGGAGTATCCGGAAGCCTACCGCTGCGCGCTGCTGATCCGCGATTACGTTAAGGCCCAGCTCGATATCACCCTCGGCGGCAACGAGCTGCTATGGCTCACCGTGCACCTGGTGCGAATCAGCGGGCTGGATGCGTGAGTGTGTTCTATTAATAGGGCGTAAATACTGGGTATGTTCCATAAATGAGACGACGAAAGTCGTCGCAGATAGCTGACAAAGTGCGCTTTTCCTGAATTGCCCGGCGGCGCTTCGCTTGCGCGGGCCTACGGAGAACTCATAGCCTGATGATATGATGGGTTTCCCAGGGCGGGTAAGGCGTCAGCCGCCACCCGGCAGCGCTTCGCTTACGCGGGCTTACGGAGAACTCATAGCCTGATGATATGATGGGTTTTGTAGGCCGGGTAAGGCGCTAGCCGCCACCCGGCAAAAATCCGGGCACGGTGTCTAAAACGGGTATCCGATGCCGCGTTATTTCAACGATGACGAAACTGCAGCGTTGCGGGCAGGTAGCGCTGTAGCGGCTCGGGCGTGTTGCCGTCAATCAACTGGCTTATCAGGTCGTAGCAGTGCCAGGCCAGCTGGCGGTTGTCCTGCTGCACGGTATCAATACGCAGCGACAGCGAATCGTAGAGATAGTGATCGTCGAAGCTCGCCAGATGGATGTCTGAATCCAGCAAATGGTGCTGGCTCATGTAGCGCAGTACCCCTTCCAGTAGCCCGCAGGCTGCAGTAAACAGCGCCTTTGGTGGCCGACCGAGACGGGCGCAGAGGGCGGCGAACATCTCATAGCCGGAGCTGGGATGATAGTTGCCGTTGATCACCCATTCCGGACGCAGTTCGATACCCGCCTGGGCCAGGCCCTGAGTGAATCCCGCCAGACGGTCGCGTGATGGCGACAGGCGAGGCTGACCGCCTAAAAACCAGAACTCATCGCTATGCGACGGCGCGATACGAGAAATCAGCTCTGCCGTCGGGATAATTGAATCGGTCATCACCAGCGGCAGGCCGCTTTCATTAGGACAGCGGTCAAAAAGCACCACCGGCAGCTGTTCGCTGAGCTTCAGATAATCGGCATCATTATGCATGCAGGATGCAACGATCAGCCCGTCGACCTGACGGGCAATCATATTGTTCACCACCATGCTCTCCTGACCGGGGTTTTCGTCGGTACAAGAAATAAGCAACTGGACGCCCGCCTCGCGGCACAACATCTCAAGCTCATGGGAAAAGACCGCAAAACCATAGTTGGTGATTTCCGGCACCACCAGTCCGATGGTGTGGCTACGGTTATCGCGCAGCGAGCGGGCATGAATGCTCGGCTGATAGTGCTGCTCGCGGGCAATCGCCTGCACGCGCTCGCGCGTTTCTTGCGCCACGCGCAGCTCTTTGCCACGCCCGTTCAGCACCAGGCTGGCGGTCGCTTTGGAAACGCCCGCCAGTTCGGCGATATCTTTAATGGTAACGCGTTTGGTTTTCATCACGACGCCATGAGCCTGAAAGCAAAACGCTTATTCTATCATGCATGTGCGCAGCGACCAGTAACAGAATGCGCCCGGCTTGCTGCCCGTGAAAGTCAGCAGCGCCGGATAAGTCGGGAAGTAGCGACTGCTCATCATCCCTTCGCCGTCATTGATGAAAATTTCCACGCTCGACTGGTCGATAAAAATTCGTAGCGAGCGCACCTCGCCGCACCAGTAGCGATAGTGCGTTTCATCGCTGGCAAGACTGCGTCGCGCCAGACGGATCCCGTGGGTATCGCGCTCAAGCGTCAATGTGCCGCCGAAATCGACGCTTAACGCGTCATCGCTTGCGGTTTCGAGGCTGATTTCCATCGGCGTCAGCGGCAGAGGGCTGTCCTGCCAGCCGTGCGCTTCGCCGCGCAGGGCGGTGAGTTCACGCAGCGGGCGCTGATAGAGCTTGCCGTCGACAAATTCCAGTTCGCGCAGGCAGGTCATCTGATGGATCCAGCCGTTAGCCAGCGTCGGCTGGCGCATCTCTTCGCCGTCCGGCACGCCCATCCAGCCGACCAGCAGGCGGCGGCCATCGCTGGTCTGCATGGTTTGCGGGGCGTAAAACTCGAATCCGGCGTCCAGCTCGTGAAGTTCGCCGTGTTTGAAAGCGGCGCGGCCGTAGTCGAAATCACCCGCCATCCACACTGCCGGGTAGGTGTTAAGAAAGCGCGTTTCCTCGCGGGGGATGCCCTGCGGGCAGCAAATTAGAATATGCTGGTCGCCGAGCGGGAACAGGTCCGGGCACTCCCACATATAGCCCGCGTCGTGCAGGTCATTGATGTCGTAACCGGCGATCTCGCCCTCGCTCGTCCACTCATGAAGATTTGCGGAGCTAAACAGCAGTACCTTGCCGCGCTTTTGCCGATCTTGTGCGCCCAGCACCATGTACCAGCGGCCTTCATGCTGCCAGACTTTTGGGTCGCGCACGTGGCCGGTATAGCCCTCCGGCAGCGGTAATACCGGGCCGAGCTTAGTGAAAGTGCCGTCGGCGTTTTCCGTCGCCAGGCACTGCCAGGCGGTTCGGCTACCATCATCGAATTTGACGTTGCCGGTGTAGCACAGGGTGAGGGTTCCGTGGTTATCCACCGCGCTGCCGGAGTAGCAGCCGTTGCGGTCGTATTCTTCGTCCGGCATCAGGGCGATCGGTTCATGTTGCCAGTGCAGCAGATCGGCAGAACTCCAGTGCGCCCAGCATTTGAACTTATGATCGCAGGCGAGCGGATTCCACTGATAAAACAGATGATAGCGCCCGGTAAACTCAACAAAGCCGTTGGGGTCGTTCATTAGCCCGGTTACCGGCGCATGGTGCCAGCGGGGATAGTGGTTATCGGCCAGCGCGCGGGGCTGGCCCTGCATAACGGCCTGCAAAATCGCAGGCAGGCGTGATGGAAGTGACATTATTCAGCGTCCGTGTTGTATTTCAGTACCAGGGAGACGACGAAGGCAACGCCAAAGGCGATAACCATCCCGATAATATAGTTCAGCAGCGAGCTGGCCTGCACGATAGCCATGCCGGGGATAGCCGTCAGACCTACCGCAGTCATGTAGACATGCATGGATACCACCCACGCGCCGCCCGCTGCGCCACCGATAAGCGCCGCGATAAACGGTTTCACAAAGCGTAGGTTAATACCAAAAATCGCCGCTTCAGTGATGCCCAGCATGGCGGAAAACGCCGACGGTAGGGTAATGGCTTTAATTTTGGCGTCTTTGGTTTTAAACCATACCGCCAGACAAGCACCGCCCTGAGCGACGTTGGCCATCGCCCAAATCGGCAGCAGGAAGTTGACGCCGATGGACGGATTGCCCAGCAGCCCGGCTTCGATGGCGTGGAAGCTGTGGTGAATCCCGGTAATGACGATAACCGAGTAGAGGCCGCCAAACAGCAGTCCGGCCAGCCAACCGGCGTGAGTAATCAGGGTGCTAAGGATAAACGAAATTCCGTCGCCGAGGGCGCGACCGGCCGGGCCGATAATCAGCAGAGCGATAAAGCCGGAAATAATCACCGTCAGGAACGGCGTGAGGATCAGATCCAGCGCGTCGGGGATTACGCGACGCAGCTGCTTCTCAACGATGCTCATAAACCACACCGCCAGCAGCACCGGGAACACCGTGCCCTGGTAGCCGATCATCGCAATCTCAAGGCCGAAGAAGTTCATGCTGTGGAAACCGGCAGCCACGCCCCAGGCGTTGGTGAGAGCCGGGTGGGTCAGTATGCCGCCGAGCGTCGCGCCGAGATAAGGGTTACCGCCAAACTCACGGGCGGCGGTGAAGCCAATCAGGATCGGCAGAATAATAAATGCCGCCGAGCTGCACATATCCAGAATGATGTAGATGGCGTTGCTCGGGTCGACCCAACCGTAGGTTTTGACCATCCCCAGCAGGCCCATCAACAGGCCGGAGGCGACGATAGCCGGGATAATCGGCACGAAGATGTTTGATAACAGGCGAGCGATGCGCTGGAAAGGATTAAGCTTTTTCGCTGCGATGTCGGCGGCTTCCGATTTGCTGGATTCACCAATCCCTGCCGCCTGAATAAAGGCTGCGTAGACTTTATTCACCACGCCAGTGCCGAAAATAATCTGCATCTGCCCGGCGTTACGGAAACAGCCTTTAACCCCTTCAATTTTGCCGATGGACTGCTGATCGGCCAGCGAATCATCGACCAGCACCAGGCGCAGACGCGTGGCGCAGTGCGCGGCGCTGGCGATATTTTCCTTGCCTCCCAGAAGCGGAAGCAGCGAGCGGGAAATCTGTTCAAAATCCATAATACCCTCTGAATGCGTAATAATTTTCGTATTGTCGCCCCGTGTTTACGGGGGCGCAGTCTCTGCGTCGTTATTGTGTCCGGGGCTTGTCGCCCCGGAGATATCTGTCGTCAGGTACTAACCGTCAGAACCAGGTTTCCATCTGAATACCAAAATTCCACTCGCCGCCTGCGTTGAAACCGCTGCTGCCAAAGGCGTCGTCGCTGGCGTAGTTATCCAGTTTTTTGCTCCAGTCCATCCAGGTTGCGAACAGGCGCAACTCGGGACGGTTGAAGAAATCGCCGATGTCGCCGACTTTAAACGTCGGGGCGAAGGTGAGTTTATAGAAACTACCGTTCACCGCGTTGCGATCTTTGTAGCCTTCGGGATGCAGATCCATGTATTGGTAGCTGCCTTCGTAAGCGAGGGCGAAGTTCTGGGTGATCTCCTGGATCAGGCGCATGTTGAAGGTGACCCACTCGTAGCTATCGCCTTTGACATAGCGGTCTTTGCTGCTTTGCGCCAACACCGCCGGGGCGATGTGCCAGCGTTCGCTAAGCGGCGTGGTGCCGTAGGTGGCGAAACGCCAGGTATTGGCGTCCGAGAGCAGCGCGCCGTCGGAACCGATGCCTTTAACTTCCGCGCCCAGGCCGTGACCATAGAGCAGGGCAGTTTTGCTGCTGCCTTCACGCAGGCCGTAGAAACTGTCGTTATGCAGGCCAACCAGCGCATGTACGCCGTTATTGGCAGCGTCGGTCTGAATGGCATCACCGTTGGCATCTTTACGGTCGTCGTTATCTTTCGCCCGCAGGCCGCTGACCATCACCTGCACCGGGCCGATAAAGTGGTTCATGCTCAGAATGTAGTTCTGCACATTGTTATCAATGTCTTCCAGATCGCCGAAGTTACGCCCGTAAAGGGAGAAGTTGCTGCGAATGCTGTTGTTCCACTTCACGTCGTAGATACCGCCGCCGGTGCCCGCGAGGAACACCACGTCGGAATCGAGCCAGTGGATATCAAAGTTGTCGCGGTCAAAGCGTTTACCTGCCCATAGCGTGGAGCCTTTAAATGGCCCTTCGAAGCTCGGTAAGCTGCCAAGTTCAGCGAACGCCTGACGAATATTCAGGTCGCTGGAGTCGGCCGACCAGTCGTTATAGGTTTTTTGTCCATCGGCCAGCATCGCTTTAAAGCGGGTGGTCGCGCCGTTATCCAGCGTCTGTTTATGTTCGAGATTCAGCTCGACGTAGGTGTCGGCTTCGTTGCCTAAGCGACCGATGGCACCACCGGTTTCCCCGGCTGGCGTCAGGTAGGGGCCGCTTTTGCTGCTGGATGCCGCGTCGTTCATCAACAGGCCGGAGCGGGCGTAGCCGTGGAACTCAAAGCCGCTTTTCTCATCGGCTTTCTTCTCCAGTTTGGCGGTACGCTGAGCCACTTCCTGGGTGCTGTCCTGGGTTTTTTGCTGCTGTGTCGTGAGTTGCTGGACTTTTTTCTCCGCCGACTCGGCGCGGTTTTCTGCCGTTTGCGCTCTGTTTTCCGCATCCTGCAGGCGTTTTTCCATCGCGATTAAACGGGCTTCAATACTGCTGAGATCCGTTTGCGCATGGGCTGAGGCGGCGCCGGTTAGCAAAGCGATAAGAACCGCGAGTGTGCTTTTTCTATACATGCTGGTTGCATCCCAAAGAGAAAATTGAAAATGATGTATGTTTGCTAAACCGGTTTAGGTGCTATGTTAAACACGACCTTTAACATTTTGAAATGGAATTTGCTAAACCGGTTTAATAATTGTGATGGATGCAACAAAGTGGGCCGCGCTGGGCGGCCTAAAGGATCAAAACTGGCGATTAAGATCGTGCTGATAAGGCAACGCGGTCATCGCGCCTTTCGCCGTTGTCGCCAGCGCGCCACAGGTTTGTGCCAGGGTGAGCGTGGGTTCCAGCTCGCCAATATCCGTCGGCATTCCATTGGCGGCAAGGCTAGCAAGCAGTCCGGCAACAAAAGCATCGCCCGCGCCGGTGGTATCTACGCTCACGACAGGTTTGGCGTTGAAGTGGATGAACTGTTGCTGGAATGCGGCGAGTACGCCCGCTTTGCCCTGAGTCACAAGCAGAAGCTCAGGTTGATATCGCTCGACGACGTTGGCGATTCCCAGTGCTAAATCATCACTACCACTGATAAATACCAGCTCTTCTTCGGAGAGTTTCACCACGTTTGCCAGCCGCAGGGCGCGATCGAGGCAGGCGTGCAGCAGGTCCTGATCCTGCCAGAGGTCCGGGCGGATATTGGGGTCAAAGCTCACCCGGCCGCCGGCAAGTTTGATCTTCTCCATCGCCGCGAAGGTGGTGCTGCGGCTGGGTTCAGCGCTAAGGGCAATAGAGCAGACGTGCAGCCACTGGTTAGCGGCAAACGCCGGTAGGTCTTCTTCTGCCAGGAACAGATCCGCGCTGGGGCGCACCATAAAGGTAAAGGTTCGCTCGCCCTCGTCGTCAAGGTCGACGACTACGGTGGAGGTGCGGTGCTGGCCATCGAGGCGCATATGGCTAATGTCGACCTGCTCCTGTTGCAGGGTATGGCGCATAAAGCGGCCAAACGGATCGTCGCCGACGCGCCCAACAAAGCCGCTGTTGCCGCCTAGGCGAGCGATACCCACCGCCACGTTAGCCGGCGCGCCGCCGGGACACTGCAGCAGGCGGCCCTCGCTTTCCGGCAGCAGGTCGACTACCGCGTCGCCCAGAACCCAAACTTTTGCATTCATGCTGAAAATTCTCCATAGCTAAACTTAATTAAACCGGTTTAGCTTATTAAAACATAGCAACAGAATGAGGGGAACGTCACATACAGAAAAGTGCGAGCCAGGGCGTAAAAACGAGAATCTGTTGGTGAAAAATAGGCGTCCAGATTGATCGTGCAACGGGTTTTCAATCGTCTGAAGGACAGTAGACCGGACAGGCGCGTCGAGTGCCGCCTCCGGGAAAGTCTGGTTAGAATTTACTGATACAGAGAAAATACTCTTTTCCATCAGGTGAAAAGTCGATTGAAAATTCTGAAATTAGTTTTAAGAACAATCCCTAAAGCCAAACGGCAAAATCTTGTGCCATGCTAAATGCGACTCGTAACATTAAGTTCGTTAGAGAGAGGACATTATGAAAAAAGCAATGATTGCGTTATCTGCGATTCTGGTAGCAGCTCCTGTTTTTGCTGCAACAACACACGCAACTGATGATACCGTCGCGGCAGCCCACGAAGGGGCGAACACCGCGAAGGAAAAACTGCATGAGGCTCAGCACCAGGGCGAAGAGCAGCAGCTCAAAGCCAAACACGCGGCGGAAGGGAAAAGCGACAGCGTAGGTAGCGAAGTCAGCGAAGGCGCGCAGAAAACCTGGAATAAAACCAAAGAAGGCACCGAGAAAGGCTGGAACGCGACCAAAGAAGGCAGCGAAAAAGGCTGGAATAAGACCAAAGAGGTCAGCAAAGAAGGTTGGGATAAAACCAAGCAAGGTGCTGAAGAGTTAAAAAATAAAGTCACTGAATAATCACTGACAATTCTTTAAAAAAGGGCCGCGAAAGCGGCCTTTTTGTTATTTAGCGCGCTTTATTTGTGTGGCTGAATGCTATTTATAAGCTCATGTACCCAATAAGCCAGGAATAATCCTGGTTATATTATTACTCACTATTCCTCCACATTTTCCCGGTAAAAAGGAAATATATCAGGAGGTGTACTATGAAAAAGATTCTTTCACTGGCGATTATTTTATCTTGTGCTTTTACATCCGTTTCATGGGCTGATGGCCCTGGCGGTAACAATCGCGGTCAGCAGCAGGTCTGGCAGAACGATTCCGGCCGCGGCGGTCCGGACGGTAACCGACAGCAGGCGCCGGGCAATGGGCCGCAAGGTAATAATCATCAGGGGAACGGTGGCGATCGTGGCCCGGATCGCGGTGGTAATCATTCGTCCGATAATCGCCATCAGGAGCGCCACGAGCAGGATCACTTCGCGTGGAGTGGCCATGATTTCCGTAAAGGCCAGCCGGCTCCGGAACGGTTTCGCGGCAATGACTATCGGGTAAACGACTGGCACGATCGGGGGTTACCGTCACCACCGCGTGGGCAACACTGGTCGTATATTGACGGTAACTATGTGCTGATTGCCGCTGCGACCGGGATTATTACGTCGATCCTGATTAACGGCGCGCTGAACCACTAACGTTGATCTTATCCCCGGAGGCGGTGCTGCGCACCTGTCCGGGCTACAAAACCCGCGCACCTCGCAAGTTCAAGCCTGTAAACCCCGGATCGCGGCGTAAACGCCTTATCCGGGCTACAGGTTCCGCATTGTCTGAGGGACAGTCGCGCGCCACCGGGGAAAATCACATTACACCAGCAGCCCGGTGATACTGTCCGAACTGAGCTGTACTAATCCCTTCCAGCCATAATTGTGTCCGGTTTTATAATGGCGGATATGTATTTCACGAATATGTGAATTGGTATTTTCATCAAGCATTTTCTGTGCGAGCGGCAAAATATCCTCACCGTAATCTTCGAATAACTCACCGGTCGCGATAACTCGCTTAATATTATGAATCGGTGCGGTACAGCAAATCGCAAAATAGAGCGCCTGCGCGGTGGTAAGGATGCCTGCGGATATATTATTCGCCTCGACGTTAAATGCCGGTTCCAGCCCTCCGGGCCAGGGGAGATGCACAATTTCCGGATAGAAGCCGTTTTCGCCCAGTCCCGGCTCGCCGTGGGTGCAATAACCGTAGCCGAGGCTGCCAAATCCGGGCATAAACGCGACGTATGACTGCCCGGGCGAGCTTTTCGCCAGCAGATAGTTAGTGCAGTGGGCAATATTGTAGATGCGGGTTGGCAGGTTTAGCTTCTGCTCAAGCAGGGCGGGGAGATTGACATTATGTTCCTGAAATAGCGGACAATAGCGCACAACTCCGGTGAAATGCTCGATCCCGCCCTGTAGCGCGATGCTGGCTACGCTGAGCGAGCTTCGCGGCAGTTTGGCTTGCTCGCATAGTCGTGCGATACCATCGGCGACAAAGGCTACCAACTGGTCCGGGGTCATTGTCTCCGGTAGGGAAAAATGCAGATCCGCTAACGGCGGCAACTGGGTATTGTAATCATTGAGCGTGCCCTGAAAACTGCCTTTACGCAGCATGATATTGGCGCTCCAGGCTTTCGCGCTTTTCACTGCTAACAGCTGCTGCGGGCGACCAAAAGTCGGATCTTTGACTTCCCGCTCCTCAATCAATTGTTCATCGAGCAGGCGTGCCGTCAGCTTGGTGATATAGGCTTTGGTGACGCCAAGGCGTTTGGTCATCTCCGCCCGGGATTCCGCTTCGCTATGCAATATATTGAGGATCTGCTGTTTGTAATCCACGCCGTCTCGCCTCTGCCCGCAGGGTTGCTTTAGCGTTCATCATACCATTGCGCTGCATTCCGTTCATCGGGCGGCAATGCGTGCCGCCCCGGATGGATTATTTGACCGAAACAATAATCCGTCGATAAGAGGTGAGAGACGGTTTGCCGTTATCGGTCACCGCCAGAATGATATGTTCCGTGCCTTTTCGCAGCGCTTTAACTTCAACCGTTGGTTTACCGTTATCGCTCAGTTCGAGGATTGCGGGGGCCTGCAAATTATCCTCGCCGCGACGTCCTTGCACATCGTTTACCGCCACCGGCTGAGAGCTGGCGGAACCGGCCTCCGGGTAGCGGTACCAGCTATAGCTGAGCTGATTGCCATCGGGATCTTTACTCCCTGCGGCGCTTAATGTGAGCACGTCGCCCGCTTTAGCATCCAGATACACCACTTGCTGTCCCTGCTGACCGTTTACCACCACTTGTGGATTATGGTTAGCGGAGGCGTAATCTTTCACTCCCCACGCCATGCGGGCGGCAAAATCGTGCTGGAATGCCTCACGCCAGCGCCAGATGGTGGCCTGATTTGAGGTATAGCGCTTGCCGTCGATGCCGGTAACCGTATCGGCGGCGTTGGGGTTGCCGGGATAGAAATCGCCGCCGCTGCTCCAGATGGCGCGCGTTTCATGCTGCGGCTGGCGCACGATATAGCGCCCGCCCCAGCCGCCCCAACCCGGATTCTGCTCACTATTCAGGCCGTTGCGGATCAGGCCGAGAAACGCCGGGGTATCGCCTTCCATAATAAACAGGTATTGCAGGTAGCCTTTGCCCATCGGTCCGATGTTGCGGATATTTTCATCCAGCCAGTGTTGGGACACGGTGGTGAAATCTGCCCCCGGTGCGTTGCGATAGTACTGATCGCCACTGATGCCGGTCCAGGTGGCGCGAGCATAATCTTCGCCGTTCTGGCTGGAGGGATCGACGATATAAGTGATATCCGGATAGTGCTCGCGCACCCAAAAACCAGCGTCGTCCTGATCGGAAATCGAGTAGACCACCAGGTTGCGCGTCAGCGTCTGAACGGTGCTGGCAGGATGTTTTTGCGCCAGGTCTTTCAGCGCTTGCGCCAGAGTATTCGCGCCGCCCCACAGGTTGATAAACAGTGGGTGGTTAGCGTCGGTGCTTTTTTCAATGGCCTTGACCAGCAGGTCGGAACCGGCGGTATTTTTCCCTTCACCGGTCGCTGCCATGCCGTAGCTGGCAAGCCCCGGCGCGACGACGGCTTTAAGCTGGTCTTCCGTTGGGAACCCGGTGGCGTGCTTAAGCAGGTTAGGCTGCACTTCGCCGTAATGACCGAGTACCAGATCGATCATATCGGTATGCACTTTCTCCCGCTGTCAGGTGGAGGTTGTCGCCACCAGCCCTTCGACACTCATTTCGTTGGCATAGAGCAAAAAACGGGTTAACGACATCTGATCGTCAGGCTCGTTGCCGATATCGGTCAGCACGAAGACGCGCGGTTTTTCCTGATACGGCAGAACCTTACCGGCCATTTCACTGATGGCGGTCGCGGCGTTTACTGCCAGCGGGGCCGATAACGCCAGCAGCCCGGCCATCGCCAGCCAGACTCCCTGGGCAACTCTATTATGGGGTTGTTTCATCTTCAAACCTCGATATACGTTGGTGACTAAGCAAGTGAACCCAACATAGTTAACAATGGAAACAAAGTAAAAAGAAAAGCAATATTGTGTGACCGTGATAACGATTTTTTCCAGACAGGAGATGATCTTATGAAAGAATAAAATATTGGAATTTAGGTATTTTATCGATTCTTTATCTGCATTGTTCCATTTGGTTTATTATTATTGATCTTATAAAGCAATAATAACCAGATGATTAGAAATAACTCTGTTTTGCTCTGAGGTATAAAGAAAGAAATTTCGTAGGTAAATCAATATGAATAAATGAGATGCCACCTGCCTCTGTAATAAGAAATGCTGCTTGCATTAAACCTCTACCAAGTTAAGTTATTAAAACTGAGCATCTATTTTTATATCCCGGAGACCGGCATGACCGATTTTGTTATTCCTGAAATTAAAGCCACTGAAGATGAGATGATTGCGATCCGTCATTATTTACATGCCAATCCGGAATTAAGCCTCGAAGAGTTTAATACCAGTGAGCTGGTGGCCGGGAAACTGACCGAGTGGGGCTATACGGTAACTCGTGAGCTGGCAAAAACCGGCCTTGTGGGGACGTTGCGCAAGGGCGACTCTCCGCGCACCATTGGCCTGCGCGCCGATATGGACGCACTGCCGATTTTCGAAGCGACCGATCTTCCCTGGGCCAGCACCGTTGCCGGAAAAATGCACGCCTGCGGCCACGACGGTCACACCACGATTCTGCTGGCGGCGGCGAAATATATCGCCTCTCCGGCCTGTCAGTTTAACGGCACGGTACACCTGATATTCCAGCCTGCGGAAGAAGCGATTGGCGGCGCGGATTTAATGATTAAAGACGGCCTGTTTGAGCGCTTCCCCTGCGAGCGCATCTTCGGTCTGCACAATATGCCGGGCCTGCCGGTGGGGAAACTCGGCTTCTATGCCGGCAATTTTATGGCCTCGGCGGATACGGTCAAAATCACCATTACCGGCTATGGCGGGCATGGCGCACACCCTGAGCGCACCGTCGATCCGATCGTGACCGGCGCGGCGCTGGTGATGAATCTACAAAGTATTGTTGCGCGTAACGTACCGCCGGGCGAAACCGCAGTGGTCAGCGTGGGGACTTTCCAGGCCGGTATCGCTTCTAACGTAATTCCCGAAAACGTGGTGATGGAACTGAGCGTGCGGGCGATGAAACCGGAAATCCGCGATCTGCTAATCAAACGTATCAAGGAGCTCACCGAGTATACCGCCAAAAGCTACGGCGCCAGCAGCGAAGTCGATGTTTTTGACTCCTATCCGGTGCTGACCAACAGCGTTGAGGAAACTGAGTTCGCTAAAGCGCTGGCACTGGAGGTGTTTGGCGAAGAGGGTGTTCTGGAATCGATACCTCCAATGAACGCCAGCGAAGATTTCGCCTTTATGCTGCGGGAGCGTCCCGGCTGCTACTTCCTGCTGGGCAATGGCGAAAAAGGCGGGAAGGGCAGCTGCATGGTGCATAACCCCGGCTACGACTTTAATGATGACATTATTTCCACCGGCGCGACGCTGTTCGCCCGGTTAGTTGAAACACACTGCCGTTGATCTCTGGAGTCCGTAAATAATGAAAAAATCTCTTCTGCTGTGGGTCGCGCTGATGGCCTCAACTTCAGCCCTGGCCGCAGAAAATAAGGAAATTCGCTTTGGCGTTGACCCGACTTTCGCGCCGTTTGAATGGAAAGACCCACAGGGTAAGCTGGCGGGTTTTGATATTGACCTCGGGAACGCGATTTGCGAGCAGCTCCAGGCGAAGTGCGTGTGGGTGGAAAGCAACTTCGACGGCATTATTCCGGCGCTGAAGGCGCGCAAGTTCGACGCGATCCTTTCCGGAATGTATATGACCGAGAAGCGTAAAGAGCAGATTGGCTTTAGCGATAAGCTGTATAACGGCCCGGTGTTCCTCGTGGCGCGTAAAAACACGCTGGCCGGGAATACCGTCGAGCAGTTGAAGGGCAAAACCATTGGCGTAGAGCAGGGCTCGGCGCAGGAAACGTACGTCAATCAGCACTGGCGCACGGCGGGAATCAATATCGTCGCCTATCAGGGGGCGGATCGCGTGGTACAGGATCTGGAGTCCGGGCGTATTGATGGCGCGGTGCTTTCCGGGATGATGGCCGACTACAGCTTCCTGCAGCAGCCGCAGGGAAAAGATTTCGCCTTCGTTGGCGGGCATTTGCAGGACGACAAGCTGTTTGGCGCCGGGGCGGCGATTGGTCTGCGTAAAGACGATGAAGCCCTGCGTCAGGAAATTAACGGCGCGATTGCCAAAATTCTCGCCGACGGCACCTATAAAAAGCTAGCAGGGAAATATTTTAGCTTTGATGTCTATTCCGGGACATAATGTTGTTATGCATTCAGCGGGCACGGAAAGCCCGCTTCAAGCTTCCTTTTCTTACTATCATTTCTGACCTTTGGTATTTCCTGAAAGGACACAGAATATAAGCGTTACCCTATATAATTCGCGTTGCGTGAAGTATGACGGGTAAATAAGGAGTGAACGGCATGATGACACGTCCCTTGGGCAAAACCGGATTTTCCATCGCCCCGCTGGTGTTTGGCGGCAACGTTTTTGGCTGGACCATCGATGAAAAAACCAGTTTTGCCATTCTTGATGCGTTTGTAGACCACGGCTTTGATGCTATTGATACGGCGGATGTTTACTCCCGCTGGGCGGACGGTAACCAGGGCGGCGAGTCCGAAGCCATTATCGGTCGCTGGCTGCAGGCGCGGCCAGGCATGCGCGATAAGGTGAAAATTTTCACTAAAGTTGGTTCCGATTTAGGCCTTCCCGGCCATAAAGGACTGAAAAAAGCCTGGATCCAGCAGGCGGTGGAAGATTCGCTGCGCCGCCTGAACACCGATTATATCGACCTCTACTTTTCCCACTGGCCGGACCCGGAAACCCCGGTTGCCGAAACCCTCGACGCGTTCCATGCCTTACAGCTGGCGGGAAAAATCCGCGCGATGGGGGCCTCTAACCTCGATGCACAGCAGCTTTCGAGCGCCCTGGAAGTCTCGCGCAAAAGCGGTCTACCGGCCTGGCAGGTGCTGCAACCGGAATACAATCTTTATCATCGTTCGGCCTTTGAAGGCGCGCTCTGCGACCTGTGCATCAGCCGCGATATCGGTGTGGTGACCTACTACAGCCTGGCATCCGGCTTCCTGACCGGTAAATACCGTCAGCAGTCCGATCTGGCGCAAAGCCAGCGCGGCGGCGGCATCGGAAAATACCTCAATCCGCGCGGGCTGCGTATCGTCGATACTCTGGTTGAGGTGGCGGAACAACAGAATGCGAAACCTGCCGAAGTCGCGCTGGCCTGGCTAATGAGTCGTGAAGGCGTAACGGCCCCGATTGCCAGCGCCACCAGTATCGCTCAGGTGGAGAGCTTTGCCCGTGCCGCTGCGTTGAACCTCCACGCTGAACAGCTGGCGCGTCTGGATACCGCCAGCGCATAGTTTTCGACGCCGGAACCTGTCGAGTTCCGGCGCTTTTCCATCAGCGTTTTGTATTCCATTTTTCCTCACCCTCAGCCAATACCACTGCTCTGAATACCTTTCACCGAAAAATGAAACGTTTTTCCATTCGGAAAAAGACAGGCTTGATTACGATAGGATAATGCGTATAGTTCTCATTCTTCTTTTTGTTTGCGGGCTTGTCAGGGAATAACCTGCATTAGTGGCGTGCTCACAGGGAAACTTCGAAGGCGTAGGGTGGGGCTCGCTAACGCAAGACCGAAAAAGAGAATATCGGCGGCGGAGTCACCATCGGATCATTGATTTTGTTCAGGATTGATCTTATGAAATACACTCTCCCGGCGTTGGCGCTGGCTATCTCTGCGGTCTTAAGCGGCTGCGCCGCCACTCACACCTCTCCTGCTTCTCAACCTGTTGCCGAACAAAAAGCGGAAACTGCCGTACAACCGCTGAAACGCGAGCTGGCGAAAGGCTTGTATGAAATGGCGCTCAGCCCGAAAGGCGATGCACTGTACGTTGCCAGCGCTGAAGGCTTTAAAGAGTGCAGGGCGGCGCGGTCTATAAGCTGGATCCGGCAACCCTGAAAACTATCGGCATGACCCACACCGATCTGAAAAACTTTGCCGTACAGCTCAGCCCTGACGGCAGTACGCTGTTTGTCACCAACTCGCTGGATGGCGGCATTAGCGCTATCGACACGGCCAACGGCAAAGTCCAAAAACGCCTGCTGTTTAGCGAACGCAATAAAGAAGGTTTCCCGTACGGTGCGCGTCAAATCCTGCTGCTCAATAACACCCTTTACGTTGGCGCAGTCGCCGATCCGGCGCAAATCTGGGTGGTCGATGCCGACACCCTGAAGCTGAAAACGCGGATTAAAAATACCGGTAAATGGATGACCGGCCTGCACTATTCCGCACAAACCGAACGGCTGTACGCGGCAAACGGCGGCGGTGAAATCCTGGTGATTAACCCGCGCAATAACCGTATCGAACACCGCTGGAAGCCGCTGGGCGATAAACCGGCGCTGCTGCTGAACATTGCTGAAGATAGCGCCACCGGTCGTCTGTTCGTCACTGATAACTCCAAAGCTAAAACCACCCTGGTACTCGATATTCACAGCGGCAAGGTGATTAAGCAACTGGACGTGGGCGACTCGCTGGCGGTGCAGTTCAATCCTAAGCGCAACGAGATTTATATCTCCCAGCGCGAATCCGGCAAGGTTATCAGCCTCGATGGCACCAGCTACGCGCTGAAAAAGTCGTGGGATATTCCGGCTAACCCTAACAGCCTGCTTATTTCCGCTGACGGCCAGACGCTGTTTGTCACCGTTAAGCAGCCGTTTAATAAAGATCATTCGACGAAAGGGCCGGACAGCGTTGTCCGCATTGACCTGACCGCGAAATAAGAAATTCGGGCCCGGTAACGGGCCCTTTGTTTTACTTTCCTCACCTATGGGACTCATTATGCGTATATCTCACTATCCGGCTTTCCCGCTACGGAAAACGCTGCTGGCGTTAACTATTGGCGCTATCACTCACTCGGCAACGGCGGCGGAAAGCGACGCCGAACGTAAAAAAACCGAAGAAACCATGGTCGTCCGGGCGGCTTCCGACAATGATTTTAAATCTGGCGGCGATCTGGTCGTTCCTGCCTATCTGGATGGGCAGGTAGCGAACGGTGGTCGTCTCGGGATGCTCGGCGAGCAAAACGCGATGGACGTTCCGTTTAGCATCATCGGCTATACCTCGAAGCTGATTCAGGATCAGCAGGCGAAAACCATTACCGACGTGGTGAGCAACGATGCCGGGGTTCAGCCGGTGCAGGGCTACGGTAACTATGCCGAGACCTACCGCATTCGCGGCCTCAAATTCGACGGCGATGATATGACCCTGAGCGGCCTGTCCGGCGTGGTGCCGCGTCAGGTGATGGATACCGCCATGCTTGAACGGGTTGAGATTTTTAAAGGCGCGAACGCCCTGCTCAATGGTGCCGCCAGCTCCGGCGTCGGCGGGATGATTAACCTGGAGCCGAAGCGTGCGGAAGATACCCCGACCGCCAACGTTGGCGTGGACTATACCTCTGATTCTCAGGTCGGCGGTTCGCTGGATTTAGGCCGTCGCTTTGGTGACGATAACCAGTTCGGCGCGCGGGTGAACCTGGTACATCGTGAAGGCGAGGCGGCGGTCGAGAATGACAAGCGCAGAACCACTCTGGCCGCTATTGGCCTCGACTATCGCGGCGAGCGCTTGCGCAGCTCTTTTGATTTTGGCTATCAGAAGAAAACGTTCCACGGCGGCCCGATGGGGATCAATATTTCAGCCGTTGATTTTATTCCGCGTCTGCCGGGCAATACCCATAACTACACGCAAAAATGGGCTTACAGCGATATCGAAAATGAGTTCGGTATGCTGAGAATGGAGTACGACATTGTCGATAAATGGACTGCCTATGCGTCGCTGGGCGCTCAGCACGCCCATGAAATTGGCCTGTATAGCGCTTCGAAGCTTATTGATCGAGAAGGCAACGCCACGGCGGGTCGTCTGGATACCAACCGCTATATTGATACCGCCAGCGGCATGGCCGGCATTCGCGGCGAGTTCGCTACCGGTTTTGTCTCGCACAAAGTGAACGTCGGCTATTCGGCGAAAACCCAAAACGATAAAACGGCGTGGAGAATGTCTAAGGTTAACCCGCTGGTGAATATCTATGATACTCAGCAGGTTGCGCCTCCAGCCACTTCTTCATCCGATGGTAATTATTACGATCCGCTCACCAGCGGGCGTACCCGTTCGCAGGGCTGGCTGCTGAGCGATACCCTGGGCGTTCTGGACGATACGCTGCTGTTTACCGCTGGCGCGCGCCATCAAAAAGTGGTGGTGCGTAACTACAACAAAACCACCGGATTACAAACCGACGACAAATTTGATGACAGCCGCTGGATGCCCACTTACGGGCTGGTCTACAAACCGTGGGACGTGATTTCTTTATATGCTAACCTACTGAGGCTCTGCAACCCGGAGGCCGGGCGCCAAATTCGGCCAAAAACTATGGTGCAACTGTCGGGATTATTCACTCCAAACAAAACGAAGTGGGGGTGAAGGCGGATTTCGGCCGTATTGGCGGCTCGCTGGCGCTGTTTGAAATTAAAATGCCGTCAGCGGTCCTTGATAGCCAAGGTTATTATGGCCTTAACGGCGAGCAGCGTAACCGCGGCGTTGAGTTCAATGTCTTCGGCGAACCGCTGTACGGTCTGCGTCTTAACGCCAGCGCCACCTGGCTGGATGCCGAGCTGTCGAAAACCAAATATGGCATCAACGATGGTAAGGAAGCTATTGGTGTGCCGGGGTTCTACGCGGTGCTTGGCGCAGAGTATGACATTAAGCCTATCGACGGCCTGACTGCCACCGCGCGCCTCAATCACTCCGGTTCGCAGTATGCCGATCAGGCGAATACCAAGAAGATTGATAGCTACACCACCCTGGATCTCGGCGTGCGCTATCGTCTGGCGCTTAACGAGAATCAGAACCAGATGACGGTACGGGCGGGGGTGGATAACGTGACGGATGAGAACTACTGGTCCGGTGCTGATGACAGTGGAACCTATTTGTTCCGCGGTGAGCCGCGGACGTTCAAGGTTTCGGTCGGCTACGAGTTCTAAGCAAAACGCTGGGGCGGGCAGGGCAGCTCGCCCCTTGTGATAAATCAATGAACGTATAAAGCCAGGGCATCTGCGGCTTGAAGTATGACGGGGATAAGTGTTACAAGGTGCCCCTTCATATAAACACACAGGGGATCGACGTGAAAGACGCGTCAACGTCGTCGGATGCCGTAGAGGAAAGCGGTCCGACGCTTCACCGCGGTTTACAGAACCGACATATCCAACTTATCGCCCTTGGCGGCGCCATCGGTACCGGCCTGTTTCTCGGCATTGGACCAGCGATTCAAATGGCGGGACCGGCCGTACTGCTCGGCTACGCCGTCGCCGGGATCGTTGCTTTTCTGATTATGCGCCAGCTTGGCGAAATGGTCGTCGAAGAGCCGGTTTCTGGCTCCTTTGCCCACTTTGCCTATAAATACTGGGGCCCGTTCGCAGGCTTTCTTTCCGGCTGGAACTACTGGGTGATGTTCGTGCTGGTGGGGATGGCAGAGCTGACCGCTGCCGGGATCTACATGCAGTACTGGCTACCGGACGTGCCGACGTGGATTTGGGCCGCCGTCTTCTTCATTATTATCAACGCGGTTAACCTCGTTAACGTTCGCCTGTACGGCGAAGCGGAGTTCTGGTTCGCGCTGATTAAAGTGCTGGCGATTATCGGCATGATTGGCTTTGGCCTGTGGATGCTGTTTGGCGGCCACGGCGGCAGCAAAGCGGGAATCGATAATCTGTGGAAATACGGCGGCTTCTTTGCCACCGGCTGGCATGGCCTGATTATGTCGCTGGCGGTGATCATGTTCTCCTTCGGCGGGCTGGAGCTTATCGGCATTACCGCCGCCGAAGCGCACAATCCTGAGAAGAGCATTCCGAAAGCGGTTAACCAGGTGGTGTACCGTATTTTGCTGTTTTATATCGGTTCGCTGGTGGTTCTGCTAGCTCTTTATCCGTGGGTGGAAATCAAATCTGACAGTAGTCCGTTCGTGATGATTTTCCATAATCTCGACAGTAATGTGGCGGCTTCAGCGCTGAACTTCGTGATTCTGGTGGCTTCGCTGTCGGTCTATAACAGCGGCGTTTACTCCAACAGCCGGATGCTGTTCGGCCTGTCGGTGCAGGGCAACGCGCCGAAGTTTCTCGCTCGCGTCAGCAAGCGCGGCGTACCGGTCAACTCCCTGATGCTTTCCGGGATTATCACCTCGCTGGTGGTGCTGCTTAACTACCTCCTGCCGCAGAGCGCGCTCGGCTTGTTGATGGCGCTGGTGGTGGCGACGCTGCTGCTGAACTGGATTATGATCTGCCTGGCGCACCTGAAATTCCGTGCTGCCCAGCGGCGCAAGGGGCGTGAGTCGAAGTTTAAAGCGCTGCTGTCGCCTGGCAGTAACTATTTTTGCATCGCCTTCCTGGGCCTGATCCTGGTGCTGATGTGCACGATCGACGGTATGCGTCTGTCGGCGATTCTGCTGCCGGTGTGGATCCTGTTCCTGTTTGTGGCCTTTAAAACCCTGCGCCGCCCGGCGTAGTGCGTGACAGCCCCGCCGTCCGGCGGGGCATAATCATATTTTATTGTGATCTTCTTCGCGCTTAGCGCATTTTTCCCGCGATCTTCTTTTTGTAATCGATTACTTTTCATTTGAATCTATTTTGTAATCGATTACTTTTTAAAGGCGGTCAACATGACAACAACAACCGAAGGTCGTGAAAGTGCCCGCGTAACGCACCGTTTTCTGGTGCCGCGGCTGTCGTTAATGATGTTTATGCAGTTCTTTATTTGGGGGAGTTGGTCGGTTACGCTGGGCCTGGTGATGACTCGTTACGAGATGTCATTGCTGATTGGCGATGCTTTCTCCGCCGGGCCGATTGCGTCGATTCTCTCACCGTTTGTGCTGGGAATGCTGGTCGATCGCTTTTTTGCTTCGCAGAAGGTGATGGCGGTCATGCATCTGGCCGGGGCGGTGATTCTGTGGTTTGTGCCGCAGGCGCTGGTGGCGCAAAACGGCGCGCTGCTGATTGGCCTGCTGTTCGGCTACACCCTGTGCTATATGCCGACGCTGGCGCTGACTAACAATATTGCGTTCCACAGCCTGGCGAACGTCGACAAGACTTTTCCGGTGGTCCGCGTTTTCGGTACTATCGGCTGGATTATCGCCGGCATCTGCATCGGCGTGACCGGTATTTCCGATACCACCGGGATTTTCACCCTCGCGGCGCTGTGTTCAGTGGTACTGGCGGTTTATAGTCTGACGCTGCCGCACACGCCGGCCCCGGCGAAAGGGACCCCGGTGCAGTTTCGTGACCTGTTGTGCGCTGACGCTTTCGCGCTGCTGAAAACGCGCCACTTCCTGATTTTCTCCTTGTGCGCGACGCTGATCTCTATTCCGCTGGGCACCTACTACGCCTATACCGCCTCTTATCTGGCGGATGCCGGGGTCGCGGACGTCAGCACCGCCATGTCCTTCGGTCAGATGTCAGAAATCTTCTTTATGCTGGTGATCCCGCTGCTGTTCCGCCGCCTGGGCGTCAAATATATGCTGCTGATCGGCATGGCTGCGTGGTTCGTACGCTACGCCTTCTTTGCGCTGGGCGTCAGCGAAGAGGGGCGCTTCCTGCTCTATCTTGGCATCCTGCTGCACGGCGTGTGCTACGACTTTTTCTTCGTGGTTGGCTTTATCTATACCGACCGCGTGGCGGGCGAGAAGGTCAAAGGTCAGGCACAGAGCATGATCGTGATGTTCACCTACGGCATCGGGATGCTACTGGGCTCGCAGATTTCCGGCGCGCTATATAACCAACTGGTCGCGGGACAAACGGTACCGCAGGCGTGGGTCACGTTCTGGTGGATCCCGGCGGTGGCCGCGGCGGTTATCGCACTGATTTTCCTTTTCTCTTTCCAGTACAAAGATAAAGAGCAGCATTAATTTTTTAGGAGGTGGTATGAAAACGATCAAGGGACCGGGCATTTTTCTGGCGCAGTTTATCGGCGCGCAGGCACCGTTTAATACTCTGGAGGGGATAGCGCAGTGGGCCGCTGGTTTGGGATATCAGGCGTTGCAAATCCCCTGCAACCATCCGGCAATTTTCGATGTCGAGCAGGCGGCGGCAAGCCAAACCTACTGCGATGAAGTGAGCGGCATACTGGCAGAATATGGCCTGGCGATCAGCGAGCTTTCAACACACCTCGAAGGGCAACTGGTGGCCGTGCATCCGGCTTATGACGAGGCCTTTGACGCTTTTGCTCCCGCCGCGCTGCGCGGTAACCCGCAGGCGCGCCAGCAGTGGGCGGTGGAGAAAGTACGTCAGGCAGCGGTGGCTTCCGCGCGTTTGGGGCTAAAAGCGCACGCCACCTTTTCCGGAGCGCTGGCGTGGCCTTATTTTTATCCGTGGCCGCCGCATAACCAGCCGCTGCTGGATGAAGCTTTTGACGAACTGGCCCGGCGCTGGCGGCCTCTGCTTGATGTATTCGACGAGCAGGGCGTGGATTTATGCTACGAAATTCATCCCGGCGAAGACCTGCATGATGGCGTGACTTTTGAGCGTTTCCTGCAACGCCTTGATAACCACCCGCGCTGCAATATGCTCTACGACCCCAGCCACCTGCACCTCCAGCAGATAGACTATCTGGCGTACATCGATATCTATCACTCACGAATAAAAGCGTTTCACGTCAAAGACGCGGAATTCCGCCGCAGTGGGCGCAGTGGGGTCTACGGCGGCTATCAAAACTGGCAGCAGCGGGCAGGGCGTTTTCGTTCGCTGGGCGACGGGCAGATCGATTTCAAAACGATTTTCAGCAAGCTTACCGAATACGATTTTGACGGCTGGGCGGTGCTGGAGTGGGAATGCTGCCTGAAGGACGCAGAGGTTGGCGCGCGCGAAGGCAGCGAGTTTATCCGTCGTCATATCATCCCGGTTTCCGGGCGGGCGTTTGATGATTTTGCTGCGGGCGGGGAGGATTGAGGATGATTCAGGTTGGCATTATTGGCTCCGGGTTTATTGGCCCGGCACATCTGGAAGCGCTACGCAGAGTGGGCGATATTGAGGTGGTCGCGCTGTGCGACGGCAGCCTGGAGCTGGCCCAGCAAAAAGCGCGACAGCTTAACGTAGCTAACGCCTACGATAGCGTGGAGGCAATGCTGGCGCATCCGGGTCTACAGGTGGTGCATAACTGCACGCCGAACCACCTGCACGCACAGATTAACCGGCAGATTTTGGCCGCCGGGCTGCACGTCTTTTCTGAAAAGCCGCTATGCATGACGCCGGAAGAGGCGCGTGAGCTGGTGGCGCTGGCGGAAAATGCCGGGGTGGTCCACGGGGTCAGCTTTGTCTATCGCCAGTTTGCCATGGTGCAGCAGGCGGCGGCGATGATGCGCAATGGCGATGTCGGGAGGCTGTTTGGCGTACACGGCAGCTATCTCCAGGACTGGATGCTGCTGGAAACTGACTATAACTGGCGGGTCGATTCGGCGCAGGGCGGCGCATCGCGGGCAGTGGCGGATATCGGCTCCCACTGGTGCGATACGGTGCAGTTTATGACCGGCCGACGCATCGTAGAGGTGATGGCTGATCTGTCTATCGTCTGGCCGACGCGCAAAGCGCCCGTCGCAGGGGATGCCACTTTTAGCCAGTATAGTGACGATGTGCGTTATGAAGAACGTCCCGTCGATACTGAAGATATGGGGTCGGTACTGTTCCGTTTTGATGATGGCAGCAAAGGCTGCTTCACCGTCTCGCAGGTGAGCGCCGGGAGAAAAAATGGTCTGACGGTAGAGATCAACGGCAGTCAATGCTCTCTGGCCTGGGATCAGGAAGTGCCACAGCGTCTATGGATGGGGCATCGCCATCGGCCAAACCAACTGCTGAGCGACGACCCAAGCCTGATGCTGGGTGAGGTCGCCGCCAGCGCTCATTTTCCCGGCGGGCATATCGAAGGCTGGCCCGATGCGTTTAAAAATATGATGCTGAGCTTTTATCAGGCGGTTCGTGCCGGAAAAATGCCGGAAGAGCGGTCGCGGCGCTTTGCGTCGTTTTATGAGGGCGCGGACGTGATGTACATCGTTGATGCGATAGTGAAAAGCCATCAGCAGCAGCGCTGGGTGAAGGTGGTAAGGTCATGAGAGAGACTGCGGTGCGCATTTCGCGCACCGGCTGAATTACTTCACGCCAAGATAGCCATCGAGATACGCTCCGGACAGCTCGTTGCCGAACAGCACGGCGTCTTTATCCTCCATTGCGTTGTCCCACTTATCGTTAGCGTTGCCGTTGAAAGAGTGTTGCGTCTTTGTGCCTTGCGCTGCCTGCTGCTTGATGGAATCAGCGGTGCGGCGGGCATCGTTTTCGCTCATGCCTGACGCTTTATCTTTCTGGCCCTGAGCATATATCTCGGTAAAGTTTGGCAGATTTAAACGGTAATTTTCCTGACGGTTAGTCGCGAAATTACCGCCGACAAAATCGGTGCGGTGTGAGACAAAATAGTAAGCATGGCGCTCCGGCGAAGATTTTGAGGAGGTGCAGCCGGAGAGAGCGGCCAGAGAACAGCTGAATGCAATAATCGCTATTTTTAGTTTCATTGATGACATCATCCCTAATTATTTAGAATATGCACTCTGGATAATTTGAGTACAGGAAAAACAGCACGGTAGCACCTGAAGACCCATTTATCCAGGGGTCTTCAGGTATCGTATTTTTTAGATCTGCGCCAGCCCGCCATCAACGTAGATTTCAGATGCGTTAATAAAGCTCGCGTCGTCAGAAGCCAGGAACGCGACAGTTTTCCCTACTTCCTCCGGCTCGCCAATGCGCCCCAGCGGTACGTCGGCGGCCAGCATATCAAAGAGTCCCTGGCGCTGCTCTTGCGCGACAAGCCCTCCCAGGCCCGGTGTACGCACTGGCCCCGGACTGACCACATTAACGCGGATACCGCGATCCTTCAGGTCCAGCGCCCATGAACGGGCCAGATTACGCACGGCGGCCTTGCTGGCGCTGTACACGCTGAAATTCGCAGTTCCTTTGACCGCCGCCGTAGAGCCGGTAAGGATGACGGAAGCACCCTGCGTCAATAGCGGCAAGGCCTTCTGAACGGTAAACAACACGCCGCGCACGTTGGTGCCGAAAATACGATCGAAGTGCTCTTCTGTTATGGCGCCCAGCGGCATCATGTCGCCGCCGCCCGCATTGGCAAAAAGCACGTCCAGTCGGCCAGATTCGCTGGCAATGGTCGAAAACACGCCATCCAGATCGCTTAAAATAGAGGCATCGGCACGGATCCCTCTGGCTGCGGGACCGATTAACGCTACCGCAGCGTCAAGCTCCTCCTGGCGGCGGCCGGTGATGTACACCGTCGCACCTTGATTTGCCAGCTCCTGTGCAGACGCAAGGCCGATACCCGAGCTGCCGCCGGTGACTAACGCGATTTTTGCCGAAAGTTTTTTACTCATGATGCACTTCCTTAACTAAAGTATGAATATGCCAATTGAGTCATCGACTTACAGTGATAACCTGGCGGCTAAGTACGGTTGTCACTGTACCGTCAGCTACGGGTGCAAAAAACGTAGTAATGTGAAAAACACTCTTCACACCTATGAATAATCGCCGACTGCTATCAGGAAAAAGCGAATAATGGATCGGTTTTCAGCCCTCAAAGTCTTTACGCGCGTTGTCGAAGCAAACAGCTTTACCCGGGCCGCAGACTCGTTGAATATGCCCAATGCCACCCTCAGTAAAGCGATTCAACAGCTTGAATCTCATCTTGGCGTTTGCTTGCTGCAACGTACAACCCGACGCATTACCGTCACGCCGGAAGGGCGCGAGTACTATGAAAAAGCGGTACGTATTCTTAAGGATCTGGACGAGATTGACGCCTCATTTAGAGCTTCTCGCAACAAGCCAAAGGGCCATCTGCGCGTCTCGGTAGGAGGATCAACCGCCCGCGATGTTCTGATCCCTCTGCTGGCTGGCTTTATGGCGACCTATCCGGATATTCGCATTGATCTGGCGGTAGCTGACAGCCCCATGGACCTTATCAGCGGCAACATTGACTGTGCGATAAGAGGAGGGCCGCTGGATGACTCGACGCTTATTGCCCGAAAAATCGGTGAAGCGACGATAATTACCTGCGCCACGCCGGGCTACCTCAAGCTCTACGGTATTCCCGCTTATCCTGATGAATTGAAGAACGGACACCGGCTTGTCAGCTATTTGTCTCCCGCCAGCGGAAGAGCCTTTCCATTTCGCTTTGAGGACAACGACATCACTCAGGAGATCAAAACGGAATATCACCTTGGTATAAATGAGAGCAATGCCCATATTGCGGCAGCGGAGGCTGGGCTGGGTATTGTGCAGACCTTCTCCTACTCGTTGAGAAATGAGCTGGCGAACGGAACACTGGTGGAAATACTTAGCAAATGGCGTCCGGCCTCTTATCCATTTCACATTGTTTATGCGCAGAATCGACACGTTACGTCCCGGCTGCGCGTATTTGTTGAATGGCTTGTGGAGACGTTTCCGGCGGCGGTGAAAGGGTAATTGACCACAGGAACCAGAGAATTATGATAGCCTGCGAAATATAACGTCCATTGCAGGAAATGCAGTCTCTATGTCAATTCAGAAAATCGCTCGCCTGGCGGGCGTCTCGGTGGCGACGGTATCGCGAGTGCTGAATAACAGCGATACCGTCAAAGAGAAGAATCGCGAGCGCGTACTTCAGGCCATTAAAGAGAGTAACTATCAGCCTAATCTGCTGGCCCGTCAGCTGCGAACGGCTCGTAGCTACATGATTCTGGTGATGGTCTCTAACATTGCGAATCCCTTTTGCGCTGAAGTGGTCAAGGGGATTGAAGAAGAGGCTGAAAAGAACGGCTACCGGATCCTGCTGTGTAACTCCGGGTCAGACCTGGCGCGTTCTACCTCTGGCCTGCAACTGCTTTCCGGAAAAATGGTTGACGGCATTATTACCATGAACGCGCTCTCCAGCCTGCCGGAACTCACCACCATGATTGGCGATGCGCCGTGGGTCCAGTGCGCGGAATATGCTGATACCGGCAGCATCTCCTGCGTCGGTATTAACGATGTTGATGCGGCGCAGGGGGCGGTTTCCCGGCTTGTCGACAGCGGGCGTCGACGAATTGCCCTCATCAACCACGATCTCAGCTATCGTTACGCGCGCCTGCGCGAGCGCGGCTATAAAAGCGTGCTGCACGTTCGCGAACTGAATTATCAGCAGGTGACCTACGCCAGCGATCTTAGCGCCGCTGCCGGTAAAAAGGCGATGGAACAGCTGTTGGCGTTGGACGAAAAGCCCGATGCGGTATTTGCCGTTTCTGACTCATTGGCGGCGGGCGCGCTGCGAGCTATCGCTCAGGCCGGACTGCGGGTGCCGGAAGATATTGCGCTGATTGGGTTTGATGGCACCGAGCTGGCGGAAGTCGTATCACCACAGCTGACAACCGTAGAACAGCCATCGCGCGAAATAGGCCGCACGGCGGTGACGCTATTAATGAAGAGAATCGATAATCCTGACGCCGCCGTTGAGCGGGTGATGATGCACTGGCGCGTGATATCCCGAGCCAGTGCTTGAGAACCTTACTGAGATACCGCGCCCGCCAGCGAACGAATATCGTTGCCGGTGGGGGACTGGTGAATCCGCAGGCCGAACTCGTCAACGACTGCAAACACGTGATCGAAAATATCCGCCTGGATACTCTCATATTCCGCCCACACCACGGTGTTGGTGAAGCAGTAAATCTCAATCGGCAGGCCGCTGGCGTCCGGGGCCAGCTGGCGCACCATCAGGGTCATATCCTTACGGATGCGCGGATGGTTGCGTAAATACTCCTGCAAATAAGCGCGGAAGGTGCCGATATTGGTCATTTTGCGCTGGTTCAGCACCGATTGGTCGGTCGCATTTTGCTGGTTCCAGGCGCTAATTTCCTGGTGACGTGAATCCATATACGGCTTCAACAGTTTGGCCTGAATCAGGCGCTGCTGCTCTTGTTCATCGAGAAAATGAATGCTGGTGGTATCGATATTCAGGCTGCGCTTTATGCGTCGACCGCCGGAAGCGGACATGCCGCTCCAGTTTTTAAACGAGTCGGACACCAGCGACCAAGTTGGAATGGTGGTGATAGTGTTATCCCAATTGCGCACCTTCACCGTGGTCAGGCCGATGTCGATTACCGCCCCGTCAGCGCCGTATTTCGGCATTTCCAGCCAGTCGCCGAGCTTGAGCATATCGTTGGCGGAGAGCTGAATACCGGCCACCAGGCCAAGAATCGGGTCTTTGAATACCAGCATTAATACCGCAGCCATCGCGCCGAGGCCGCTAATCAGAATCGCCGGGGATTGGCCTATCAATAATGAAATAACCAGAATGCCGACAATAATCGCGCAAACCAGCTTTATTCCCTGGAATATCCCCTTAAGCGGAAGCTGAGAGGCGGTGGCGAATTTCTGCGATAAATTGAACACTACATCCAGCAGTGAGAAGAAGGACAGCATCGCGTATATCATCACCCACAGCTGCGCGCAGGTGGTGAGTATTTCCGCAGCCTCGCTGCCTTTTTGCAGCCATAAAACCGCCTGTACGTTGACGATAATCCCTTGCAGGGTAAAGGCCAGGCGGTGAAACAGTTTGTTCTGCGTGATGATTTGCAGCCACAAATGGCTACTGGCCTGCGCCCGTTTTTCGAAAGTACGCAGCACCACTTTGTGCAGAATAAGGTGAACGACAACTGCCGTCAGAAGAATAATGCCGAAGATAATAATGAGTGAGCTGGTGGGGGTTATTTCGATGCCTAACGCGGCGATTTGCGATATTAATTCCTGCATAACGTCTCCTTTACATCCAGCGGTTATGATGACCGCTGGATGACTATTATGCAAATCGCAGGTTACGCAGATGTGAATTATGAAGCCGCTACCGCCGGATGCACGTTCAGATGATGGCGCAGGCATAGCGCGATGGCGCCTAATATCAGCATCATCACCACCTCAACCGCCAGAAAATCGATTAACGCTAATGGATAGTCCCCGCCGCCGCGATGGGCAAGGGTTAAGAATAGCGAACCGAGGATCGCCGGGCCAAGGCCCAGCGTTGCCTGTTGCAGGGTGCTGAGAATCGCGCTCCCGGCCCCGGCGTCGCAGGCGCTGATATCGCGCATTCCGATGCGGTAAAAGCTATTGACGATCAACGCCTGGCCATAGCCGATAAGCGCCGTGGACGGCACCAGAGCCAGAGTAGAGGTTTGCGTTCCAAGGTGATAAAACGTGGCGCTCAGCAGCAGCAGGCCGACAATCTGCACCGACAGGCCAATCAGCAGGATGCGCCCCATGCTGTAACGGGCAATCAACTTCGGCGCGTACAGCGCAGAGATGAAATAGGCCACGCCGAGGGCGATAAAGCTGTTGCCGGACTGCCACGGCGCCATACCCAAACCTGCCTGCATGGTCAGCGCCATACAGAACATAAACCCGGACCAGGCGCTGAAAAAGAGCAGGGCAATGGCCATACCAAAGCGAATGCTGGTGAGCTTCAGCAGGCGGGGCGGCAATAACGGTTGTTCGCCGCGCTGCTGTTTGCCCAGCGCGCTGGCTCGCATCCACAGCAGCAGCGGCAGCACGGCGACTAACATTAGCTGGAGCGCCCACGGCCAGTGCAGTTCCGGCCCCAGCGCCATTGGGAACAACAGGCAGCAGAGGATCAGCGCAAGGCTGAAAGTGCCCTGCCAGTCGATACGCGAATGCGCTTCGCGCCGGGTCTCGGGGACGTAGCGCGGGCTAAAAGCCAGCACCAGCAGGCAGATCGGCACGTTGATAAAGAACGCATTTCGCCAGCCTAAACCGGCGATGTCCGCCGATACCAGCCAACCACCGCCCATCTGACCTACGATAAACGCGATACCGCCAATGCCGCCGTACAGGCTGATGGCCCGAGCGTGGGCGGTGCCTTTGAGGGTGATATGCAAAGTGGCGAGGATCTGCGGCACGATCAGCGCCGCACCGGCACCCTGTAAGGTGCGTGCCGCCAGCAGGGTATGAATGGAATTTGCCATCCCGCACAGCAGGGAGGCGACACCAAAAATCGCTACGCCCCACATAAACAGACGGCGGCGGCCATAGTTATCGCCAAGTTTGCTGCCCATCGCCAGACAGACGGCAAAGGCGACGCCGTACAGCGCGACAATCAGCTCCAGTTGGGTGGCGCTGGCGTTCAACGATTGGGTGATCGAATCCAGCGCGACGTTGGTGATCGAGGTGTCGATCAACGGCAGCATTTGGCCGGTCAACAGCAGGAATAAACCGGCGCGGCCGGGTGAAACAGCAGACGAATTCATCGGATCTCTCCATTGCGTCATTCAGCGGATAGCCGTAGCATCATCGATAATTTAAACGGGTACCAGTTCCTGCTTATACTGGTATTGGTACTACCATGCTGGAGGATTTATGACGACGATGCCGCAACGAGAATCGGCGGTCACGGCGCCAGATGACGGTCGTAAACAGCTCGGTGCGTTTCTGCGCGCCCGGCGCGAAAGCCTCGACCCGCAGCGTCTGGGGCTGCCGCGCGTCGGGCGGCGACGCACGCCGGGCTTGCGTCGCGAAGAGGTGGCGATGCTGGCGGACGTTGGCGTCACCTGGTACACCTGGCTGGAGCAGGGGCGGGAAGTGAATCCGTCTGAGGCGGTGCTGGTGGGGGTGGCGAATGCGCTCCAGTGCAGCCCGCTGGAGACCCGGCATCTGTTTGTTCTGGCCGGGCTGACTCCGCCGGAGGCCACTCAGATCACGGTATGTGAAGGTATCAGCCCCGGGACCAGGCGGATGCTCGATAGCCTGATGCCGCAGCCCGCCAGTATTCAGAAGCCGAGCTTCGATATTGTGGCGTGGAACGACAGCTTTTGTCGGCTGATGGGTATCGACTTCGCCACGATCCCGGAAGAGGATCGCAACTGCATTTATCTGTATCTGACCAATGAAACCTGGCGCAGCCGGATCGAAAATCGTGATGTGCTGGCGACGTTTGTCTCTTACTTTCGCGCGGCGATGGCGGAGCACCGTGGCGACCCGCTGTGGGAGAATAAACTGGCGCGCTTTTTCGCCGCTTCGGCGGAGTTTGAGGCGCTGTGGTATCAGCGCTATGAAGTGCGCGGAGTGGAGAATCAGGTGAAAAACTTTAACCATCCGCAGCTTGGACGCTTTAGCTTGCAGCAGATGTACTGGTACTCGGCCCCGCGCAATGGCTCACGCCTGCTGGTCTATTTACCGATGGATGATGCGGGCGAGCAGGCGCTGGCGTGGCTGGATAAACATTAACCACAAGGAAACAGATTGCTGACAAAGTGCAATTTTCGGGTACTGCCCGGCGGCGCTGCGCTTGCGCGGGCCTGCAGAGAATTGCATAACAGGTTGATATTGCGGTTTTTCGTAGGTCGGGTAAGGCGCAAGCCGCCACCCGGCAGAGATACGAGCACAATAGCTAAAACAGGTTTGTCACCAGTCTCAAGGAATGCCTATGAATATTACCCGTAAAGAGCAACGCATCATTCAGCGCACGCTGGACGCCTGGCAGAACAGCGGTGAGTTAACACCGGAGGATAGCCAGCGATTAGCACAAACGCTGCACGTTTCCCCCTTCGACTGGCAGCGTCTGAGCCGCTACGCTTTCTGGACTGCGCTGGCCTGCGTGCTGGTGGCGCTGGGCAGCCTGTTTGCCGACAGCGACCTGATTGAGTATCTACTTAGCCTGTTCAGCAGCTCGGCGCTGACGCGGATAATACTGCCCACGCTGCTCTCGGCGGCCTGCTACGGTTGGGGATTTCGTCGCCAGCGGCGGGAAACCCAGTGGCACTACAGTACAGAAGCGATTCTGTTTCTTGGTGTGGTCTTTACCGCCGTGGCGCTATGGCAACTGGGTGAGCGCCTGGATACCGGCAGCGGCCATATCGCGCCGCTGTTCCTGGCCGGATGCGTGATTTACGGCGCGATTGGCTTCTTTGCCCGCTCTGGACTGGTGTGGCTATTTTTTCTGCTGTCTTTGGGTAACTGGTTTGGTGCAGAAACGGGCTATGCGTCGGGGTGGGGAGCCTACTGGCTGGGCATGAGCTATCCGATTCGCTTTGTACTGTTCGGCGGCGCGCTGCTCGCACTCTGTTATGGCGCGCAGAAATATTTACGCGAGCGCCAGCTGTTTACCGTCAGCAAAGCGATGGGTCTGACGTATCTGTTTATCGCCCTGTGGATCCTGTCTATTTTCGGCAATTACGATATCGATAGCTGGTCCAGGATGGTGCAAAGACAGCTGCTGCCGTGGGGATTGCTGTTCGCCGTAGCGGCAGGGATCTGTATTTATATCAGCCTGAAAACCGATGATGGCATGCTGCGCGGTTTCGGCCTGACGTTCCTGGCCATCAACCTCTATACCCGCTTCTTCGAGTTTTTCTGGGACGGGATGCACAAGGTGGTGTTCTTCCTGATCCTTGCCGTTTCGCTGGCGGTGATTGGCCGCTATGCGGAGCGTATCTGGCACGCTGGGGAGCGGTAGTTAAGGTGGGGGTATCCCGGCTGCAAAACCCGGGGGCGGCGCTTGACGCGCCTTGCCCGGGCTACGGGTTAGTACAGTAGGTGTTTTGTAGCCCGGATAAGACGACAGTCGCAATCCGGGGATTATCCTGGCGTAAAAGAAAACCAGAGAATTAAATCTCGGTGATCGTCGTCGCCTGCGGCAGGCGGGATTTCGGCAGGGCGGCGTTGAAATCTTCAACGCTGTGATGGCCGACAGGCACTACCACCAGGCTGGTGTAGCCCTGGGCCTTCAGGTCGAACTCGTCATCAAGAATCGCGAAATCAACGCCTTCAATCGGCACCGCATCCAGACCCATTGCCGCAACGCCAAGCAGGAAATTGCCGACGTTCAGGTAAACCTGCTTCGCCATCCACTGGTCGTCATCGTGCAGGTCTTTGCGGTGCAGATCGGCAAAGAAGGTGCGACCTTTGTGGTTCGCGGCTTTGGCGTCGGCATTAGCAAAGCGGCCATCGGCCTCTTCCTGGTTCACCACGCGCTCAAGCCAGGCATCATCCATTGCGGTTTTCGCGCAGAAAACGACCACGTGGGACGCGTCGAGAATTTTACGTTCGTTAAAGACGTAGGTGCCGCTCGCCGCTTTAGCGACGCGGGCTTTACCTTCATCGCTGCTGGCGACGATAAAGTGCCACGGCTGGGAGTTGGTGCTTGACGGGCTGTACTGCAACAGCGTTTTCAGGTTTTCCGCCTGTTCAGCAGTCAGCTTTTTAGTAGCGTCAAATGCCTTGGTGGAGTAGCGCTTTAAGGCAACCGATACGATATCCATACTCTTCCTCACTGTTTACAACCCCTTGCGGGTGCGTTTCGTGCAGGAAGAGTACAGCGATGTTGGGGAAATGATAAGGGGCAAAAATGCGATAACACTTATCGCGCTGCGCTGAAAATCACGCTGGGCGCAGGCGCTGCTGCTCTTTTTTGCTGAGCTTATCGACTACCAGGTTCCACGAATCATCAATCAGATCCGCCAGCAGGCCCTCGCTGATATCCTCGCCGGGAACTACGGTGATCCAGTGCTTTTTGTTCATGTGGTAACCGGGCTCGATGCTGCGGTAAATCTCTTGATGCAGCAGCGATTTTTGCGGATCGCACTTCAGGTTGATCAGCGCACGGCCGCGTATCGTCATGCTCAGCATAAAAATTCGCCCGCCGACTTTAAACACATCGTATTCCGGGCCAAACGGCCAGCAGTGTTCGGTGAAGGGCAGCTCCAGCGCGATACGATGCGCGTGGTCATGCAGCGAGCGGTGGTCCATCAGATAGTTTCCTCATGCAGCGCCTGCCACATTGCCTCAAAGCCTAATGCAATGAGTTCCCTGGCACGCTGCGGATCGTTGCTGGCGTACTCGATAGTGGTTTCTGCCAGTGACAAAAATAGCGCATCACCAAACGTACGATACGCATCGCTAAGAAAAATGGGTTTTACCGAAAGTTGGCATATTTCGTTTAACTCGGGGAACATTTCTTTGACCCGAGTACGCGTTTCATCGGTAATTCTTTCGCTGAGAGCCATGCGGCGGATGGCTTTATGCTCCATCGGCTTGCGCATGCCCCAGTCGATATAGCTGTTCCAGATATTACGCGCATTCTCTTTCGGGCGGGTTTCGTTTGGGACAAGACTAGACACCATCACCTGAACTAACCCCGATTTGATAGAGAGGTAAAGCTCGTTGAGCAGATCGTCCTTGGTGGCAAAATAGCGAAACAGCGTCCCCTCAGCAACCCCGGCGCTGCGGGCGATGGCGGAGGTTGAGGCGGCGATTCCCGATTGGGCAAAGGCGGCGGTTGCGGCCTCCAGTAACGCTTGCTTTTTATCTTCACTCTTAGGACGAGCCACTACACTTTACCTCACACGTTATAAAAACCTGATCTAAGCATGCCTGGCATGGGCACTGCAACGCCGACTGTCAAAATTTGAAAATCGTCTTGACGACTTTCAGCTTCTTCCTAATAATGAGTGCTTACTCACTCATAATCAAGTCTTATAACAAAAACCTCCAGGAAGGAGGATTTCGCCAGGTCAGGATATGAACCGTGTCATCTTAAGCGTGGTCGCCATCATGTTATTAGCGTCAGCAACAACTTTGCCGTTTGTGTTAAATGCCGGATTTGGTCAGGCACCGCAGGGCGAACAGCTCAGCCTGGTCGAACAGTCGCCGCACTATCATGACGGCCAGTTTCACAATCAACTGCCCACGCCCGGGTTTACCGGGCAAAAAAATATGCTGGCTGCATGGTGGGATTTTTTAGTCACCAAACGGGAAAATGCCAGACCGGCCCAGCCGCTACCGCTGGTGAAAACCGATCTCGCCAGCCTGCCGTTAGGGCAGGACACTATGGTCTGGCTGGGACACTCCTCCTGGTACCTACAGCTGGCGGGCAAACGCATTCTGATTGATCCGGTGTTCAGCAACTATGCCGCGCCGTTTTCGTTTCTTAATAAGGCCTTCCCCGGCGACTATCCGTGGCATGCGCAAGAGATGCCGGATATCGATCTGCTGATTATCTCGCACGATCACTATGACCATCTCGACTACGCCACCATCAAAGCGCTGATGCCGAAAATCAAGCGCGTGGTAACGCCGCTGGGCGTCGGCTCACACCTGCGCTACTGGGGCGTCGATAGCGCCATTATTAACGAAGTGGACTGGAATCAATCGGTGCAGATTAGCGATGAGTTGACAGTACACGCGCTGCCCGCGCGCCACTTTTCCGGCCGCGGCCTCAAGCGTAATCAGACGCTGTGGGCCAGCTTTATGTTCGTCACCCCTCAGCAGAAAATTTACTACAGCGGCGATAGCGGCTACGGCCCGCACTTTAAAGCCATTGGGGAACAGTTTGGTGAAGTGGATCTGGCAATCATGGAAAACGGTCAGTATGACCAGGACTGGAAATATATTCACATGATGCCGGAAGAGACGGCGCAGGCTGCTGACGATTTACACGCCCGAGCGGTGCTACCGGGCCACGCCGGGCGCTTCGTGCTGGCAAAACATACATGGGACGATCCGTATAAAAGGCTGGCGGAGGCCAGCACAGGGCGACCGTGGCGACTGCTGACGCCAATGTTGGGTGAGCCGGTTTGGGTCGCGGATAAAACGCAATCATTTAACGCCTGGTGGCGGTCACGATGAGAGTGGTTCAAGAGGAGAGAGGACTTATGACTATTTCCGCTCAGGTCATTGATACAATCGTCGAGTGGATTGATGATAATTTGCATCAACCGCTACGCATTGACGATATTGCGCGTCATTCGGGGTACTCGAAATGGCATCTGCAACGGCTGTTTTTGCAGTATAAAGGGGAGAGTCTGGGGCGCTATATTCGCGAGCGTAAGCTGCTGCTGGCGGCGCGCGACCTGCGTGATACCGATCAGCGGGTCTACGATATCTGCCTGAAATACGGCTTTGACTCGCAGCAAACGTTTACCCGCATTTTCACCCGTACGTTTAACCAGCCGCCGGGTGCTTATCGCAAAGAGAATCACAGCCGCGCGCACTGAAAGACTGAAAAGTTGAAAAATGTCCGCTGGGGGAGACCGGCGGACATTTTTTTCTTACCAGGCGTAGTTTATCGTTGCCGTGACCGTCCGGCCAATACCGTAGAAACAAGCGCTGTCGCTGGCGCATGAGGCCACGTATTTGGTATCCGCAATATTGTTGACGTTGAACTGTACTTTCGCCCCTTTCAGGCTCGAACTCAGTTCGCCTAACTCATAGCTCACCATCGCGTCATACAAATCCACCGCCGGAACCTTAAAGGTGTTTTTCGCATCGCCATAGCTGGTGCCGATATAGCGTACGCCAACGCCCGCCGTCAGGCTTTTTAGCGCGCCGTCTGGCAGGGTATAGCTGGTGAACGCCGAGGCCATATGGGTCGGAATACGTGCTGGGGTTTTTCCTTCGGTATCTACCACGGTGGTATTGACGGTTTCCGCATCGGTGTAGGTATATGAAGCAATCAGGTTGAGGTTTTCAAAGACCGTCGCGTGCGCTTCGGCTTCCACCCCTTTCGAACGAACCTTACCGCTATTTTCAAACCATCCGGCCGCGCTGTTGTAGGTGGCGACGTTGCTCTGCGTCAGGTCATACAGCGCGAGGGTCATTAACGCGTTTGGGTTCGGCTGATATTTCAGGCCCACTTCTACCTGCTTGCCTTCGCTTGGATCGAACGGCCCGACGCCCGGCGCGCGGTTGGTTTGTAGATTAGGTTCGAACGAAGTGCTGTAGCTGATATAGGGCGAGAGGCCGAAATCAAAGGCGTACAGCAACCCGGTACGCCAGGTAAACTTGTTGTCGTTTTGCTGAGTGCTGCTGGCATCGGTAAAATCAGTGGTGCGCACTTCTGCCCAGTCGTAGCGCCCCGAAACCAGCAGCTCCCAATTCTGCCAGCTCAGCTGATCCTGGAGGTAAATTCCCGCCTGGTCGAGATTTTGTTGCTCATCGCTGGCGGTGCTGAAGGTGCTTTCATCAACGCTAACGCCGTAAGAGGGACTGCGCCAGTCGATATCGTACTGTGAACCACCGGCGCGGCCGAGGTACTGTTTATCTTTACTGGTTTTGTAATCCAGACCACCAATCACCGTATGTGCCACCTGGCCGCTGGCAAACTGCGCCTCAAGCTGGTTATCGATACCAAACTCATCGGTCTGGCGCTCTTCATGTTGGGCGCGGCGCGAGAGCACCGAGCTGTTGGCGGCGCTGGTGGTGTACACCAGATAACGATATTTCTGTTTGATGGTGGCATAACGGGCGTTCTGCCGCAGGGTGAAGGTATCGTTTAACTGGTGCTCGAATTCATAACCAATCATCGTTTGTTCGCGCCACGACTGATTGTAGTTAGGGTCGCTGACGTTAAAATCGCGCGGAATATAGCTGCTATCGACGCTTTCCACGGTGCCGTAGCGCGGCAGGAAGTTACGGTAACCGGCATCCGGGTCTTTCTGATAGCTGGTTAACAGGGTAAAGCGGGTGGCGTCGTTAGGATACCAGGTCAGTGCCGGGGCAATGGCCATCCGCGTCTCTTTGTAGTCATCTATCTGATTATTCTGGGTGCGGGCGATCCCGTTCAGGCGATAGAGCAGGTGGCCGTCATCGCTCAGCGGGCCGCCAAAGTCGAAAGCCCCTTCGGCAAGGTTGTTATTGCCGGTACGGAACTGCACTTCATGAATCGGCTGGCTGGTGGGGCGTTTGCTGGTCATGCTGATAAGCCCGCCGGGGTTAACCTGGCCAAACAGCACCGAGGCCGGGCCTCGCACCAGCTCAACGCGCTCCAATAGCCACGGGTCGAAAGTCCCGGTCTGCGAGGAGGCGGTGGCCCCGTAGCTCAGGCCATCGAGGAATTTGGGCACGTAGCTAAAGCCGCGCACGAAAACTTCGTCGTTGCGGTTCGAGGCACCGCGATATTCGGTAAAGACGCCCGCGCTATAGCGCAGCGCCTGGGAAACCGAGGTGACATCCAGCGCCTGCATTTGATCGCGAGTGACCACCGACACCGACTGCGGCGTCTTGACGATCTCTGCGGCAGTCTTCGTTGCCGACAGCGTCTTTGTCGCGACAATTCCCTTTAGCGGCGCTGTTGGATCTTCGCCGCTGCCTGCGGTGACAACGATCGTTTCCTCCGCCGCCAGCGCCTGCCCGCCGAAGGTGGATACCGCGAAGCTCGCGGCCCAGAGTGCTGTTATCTTATTATATTTAAACATTTTTATGATTTTTCCTTGGTTAAATCGCCATCAAAAAACCGCCATCTTCGAGATGAATTGCCCAGCGGCTGTCATTAACGGCGTCAATGTTATTGCAAATAGTTATTATTTGCATTAGCGTTATTAACAAATTTTTACAAGGAAATATCGGGCAATGAAGACGGCGTGGAGCGGCCTGCTAATTGGCATGAGTGCCTTACCGGCAGCGGCGATGAACTGTGAATCACCTTCGTTACAAGGTGAACTGCAGGGGAAGTTTGATGCCAGCGGCGAGGTCTGTTTTGACCTGCCAAAGCTGGGCGAGAACTATGTTGCGGCGACTCTTTCCGGCGTCACCGATGCCCGACTGCTGGATGAGAACAATCGTCGCCTGCGCACGCTATTGGCAGGCGGCCCGGCAGATGGAGAACAAACTTTGCTATTTTCTCTGCCGGTAAACCGCGCCTCCTCACTGGTGCTGCACGGTGAAGAGGGCGCGCGCTGGCGTTTTCAATGGCAGATGCGAGAAACCACCGCGCTGGCAAAAAACCAGGCACTGGATCCGGTCAGCCCGCGCCTGCAGCAGCTCAAGCGCGAGCTGGCGGCGGGAGGTTCAACGGCGAATTTCTGGCAGGAGCGTGAACTGGAAGGGACTCCCATGGTGGAACCGGTGGACGTCAGCCATAAGCGAGTGACTTTCCTTTGGCGCGGGGCGAGCCAGAACGTGTTTATTCTGGGTTCTCCGGCGGGAGATCACGATCCGCTGTTTCGCCTAGGCGACTCCGATGTTTGGTTTCGCAGCTACGTGGTGCCCGCCGATACCCTAATGCAGTATAAGCTCGCCCCGGATGTGCCGCAGATTGCGGGCAGCGCGCGGGATCAGCGGCGGGCGATCCTGGTCAGCGCCCAGGCAGATCCGCTCAACCCCAACAGCGTCAACACCGCCCAGGATCGCTGGAGTCGCTACTCTTTGCTGGCGCTTAATCCTGCACGTTTTTGCTCGGCGCAGCGTATGACGCAACCGCTGCGCTACGGAACCTTAACCCGTCATCAGCTACGTAGCGACTTCCTGCAAAATACACGTGAAGTGATGCTTTACCGCCCGCGTCTGCCGCAGCCCGCACGCTGGACCTTAATGCTGTTCGATGGAAAGACTTATCAGGACGAATATCACTTTGCCAACGTACTGGATTCCCTGATCGCCAGCCATGTACTGCCGCCGATTAACGTAGTGTTTATCGATAGCCTTGATCATCCGCGACGGGCAAAAGAGCTGCCGCCAAATCCGCATTTTGCTGATTTTATGGCTCATGAACTGCTGCCGTGGCTGAACCGGCAGGGGCTCAACCTGACCCGGCAAAAAACCGTGGTCGCAGGTTCCAGCTACGGCGGGCTGGCCGCATCCTGGGTGGCGCTGCGCTATCCGCGGCAGTTTGGCAACGTGCTGAGCTTGTCCGGGTCGTACTGGTGGGCACCGAAAGGAGAAGAGGCCAGTTGGCTAACGCGGCAGTACCAGCAATCGCCGCGCTATCCGGTGCGTTTCTGGCTACAGGCGGGTAAATTCGAAACCAGCGGGCCGGACGGCGGCATTTATGCCAATACCCTCGAATTTGAGCAGGTACTGAGAGAGAAGGGCTATGCGGTGAGCTTCCACCCCTCCTCCAGCGGTCACGATTACGCCGCCTGGTGCGAGGCGCTGGTCAACGGTATGCGTGACTTTACTGGCTTAGCGCTCAAGGGAAAACCAGCGACGCCAGACCCAACGCAACACCACATACTCAATAGCGCCCAGCGCTAAGAACCAAAGGCAAAAGATCAGCGTATAAAGCTGGTTGAGATCCATCAGGTGGAACGTCTCAACCAGTTTTTGCGCCAGCGTCAGGCCAAGAGACGGCGCTGGCAGCAGCAGGCAGGATATCAACGCCAGCAGAAGAATGCCGGCGGCGCTGAGGAGCGTTTCTAGCGGATGTTTCATTATTTGTTAATCATCAGTTAAAAACATATTGTCCGGTAAAAGGTGAATCAATGCAATATAGTTTCGCAGGGAATTAAATTACGTCTTAAGTATTATATCTATTAATCCTCTTTAATCCCCATGTTAATTAATTTGGGCATATTTGTGATTAAGTTAATTACACCGGACTGTAAATTAACGTCATTATTAAGCCAGCGCTTTTACAAAAGTATAGGTGCTATATCCCACCAGAGTAGCGATAATAATGGCCAGCAAGATGTACAGCACCAGACGGCGTCCGCGGTAGATTCCAAACATAGTAGACCTCGTTTAGTTTTGGTTTATTAATATTTTGCAATTATTGTTTTATAGAATTAACTTACCACAAATTTTGTATTTGCGAGAGACTAAATATTGCGCAAGCTCAAATTATCTCCCGCCTGTTTTTTAATTTTCTCATTGGCCCGGAATGATTCCAGGCTTTCCGCCTCACGGAATTTTAAGGGAGATATATTTTGACCAAAATGATCAAAACTAATAATACCACCCCCTCAGGGGATACCGCGCCACGCCGGGCATATCAGCAGACCGTTGATGCGGTGCTGGCGCAAAAAAACAGCCATATTAACGGACTGAACTCTGCTGAAGCCGCCGAGCGTCTGCAGACCTTCGGCCCGAATGCGTTACCAGAGAAGAAAGGCAAGCCCGCCTGGCTGCGCTTTCTCGCCCACTTTAACGACGTACTGATTTTTGTCCTGCTGGCTGCCGCCGCGCTTACGGCGGTAATGGGCCACTGGGTTGATACCCTGGTTATCCTTGGCGTCACGGTGATCAATGCCCTGATCGGCCATATCCAGGAGAGCAATGCTGAAAAATCGCTACAGGGCATCCGCAATATGCTCTCCAGCGACGCCCGCGTGCAGCGCAACGGTAAGCATGAAACCATCCCGACCCGCGACCTGGTTCCGGGCGATATCGTCATTCTGCGCGCGGGAGACCGTGTGCCTGCCGATATGCGCCTGATTGAAACTCACAATCTGCGGGTGGAAGAAGCGATTCTGACCGGTGAGTCGACGGTAGTGGATAAAACCACCGACGCGCTGGAAGGTGAACTGCCGCTGGGCGATCGCACGAATATGCTGTTCTCCGGCACCACCATCAGCGCTGGTGGCGGCGTTGGCGTAGTGACCGCAACCGGACAGGAGACCGAACTTGGCCACATCAACCAGATGATGGCGGGCATTGAGAAGCACCGCACGCCGCTGCTGGTGCAGATGGACAAGCTCGGCAAGGCGATTTTCGTCATTATCTTGGCGATGATGGCCGCGCTGTTTGTCTTCAGCCTGGCGCTGCGCGACATTCCCCTTGGCGAGCTACTGCTCTCCCTGATTAGCCTGGCGGTTGCCGCCGTGCCGGAAGGTTTACCGGCGATTATCTCAATTATTCTCTCTCTGGGCGTGCAGGCGATGGCGCGTCAGCGGGCGATTATCCGCAAGCTGCCAACGGTGGAAACCCTGGGCGCAATGACCGTGGTGTGCTCGGATAAAACCGGCACCCTGACGATGAACGAGATGATCGTCAAAGCGATCATCACTGCCGATTGCTGCTACCGCGTTGAAGGCGACAGCTACGAGCCGCAGGGCAACATCTGCCTGGAAGGCAGCGATGAGCCGGTACAGATTAAACCGGGCAGCGTGCTGGAAACTTACCTGCGCACCATCGACCTGTGTAACGACAGCCAGATGATTCAGGATGAGCGTGGCCTGTGGGGTATTACCGGCGGGCCGACCGAAGGGGCGCTGAAGGTGCTGGCGGCGAAAGCACAGCTGGAGCCAGTCGATGCCCGCCTGGTCGCGAAAATTCCGTTCGACTCACAGTACAAGTACATGGCGACCCATCAGAAAATGGGCGACGTCGAGCAGGTGCTGATTACCGGCGCGCCGGACGTGATTTTCGCCATGTGCCGCCAGCAGATGAGCAAGCAGGGCGCAGTGCCGTTCGAGCCGCAGTACTGGGAAGAGGAAATGGCGCGCTTTGCCCGTCAGGGCCTGCGCATGGTTGCCGCCGCCTACAAACCGGCTAACGTTGGCAGCACCACGCTGACCCACGACGATCTTCGCGAAGGTCTGGTCTTCCTCGGCATTGCCGGGATGATGGACCCGCCGCGCCCGGAAGCGATTGACGCTATCCACGCCTGCCAGAACGCGGGGATCCGCGTGAAGATGATTACCGGCGACCACCCGCAGACGGCGATGAGCATCGGCCAGATGCTGGGGATCACTAACAGCCGCCAGGCGATGACCGGCTACCAGCTGGAGCATATGGACGACGCCGAGCTGGCGAAAGCCGCCGTTGAGTACGATATTTTTGCCCGCACCAGCCCGGAGCATAAGCTACGCCTGGTGAAAGCGCTGCAGGATAACGGTGAAGTGGTTGGCATGACCGGCGATGGCGTCAACGATGCTCCGGCGCTGCGTCAGGCCGACGTCGGCATCGCCATGGGTATCAAAGGAACCGAAGTGACCAAAGAGGCCGCTGACATGGTTCTGAGCGATGACAATTTTGCCACCATCGCCAGTTCGGTAAAAGAGGGGCGTCGGGTCTACGACAACCTGAAGAAAACCATTCTGTTCATTATGCCGACCAACCTGGCGCAGGGGCTGCTGATTATCATCGCCCTGCTGGCGGGGAACATTATTCCGCTGACGCCGGTGCTGATTTTGTGGATGAACATGGCGACCTCCGCCACGCTCTCCTTCGGCCTCGCCTTTGAAGCCGCCGAGCGCAACGCGATGAACCGCCCGCCGCGTAAAACCGGTCAGCATGTGATGGATGCCTTTGCCGTCTGGCGCGTCGCTTTCGTCGGCACGATGATTGCCGTCGCCGCCTTTATTCTTGAGGCCTGGCTGGCGCCGCGCGGCCACAGCCCGGAGTTTATCCGCACCGTGCTGCTGCAGATGCTGGTGACCGCGCAGTGGGTGTACATGATTAACTGCCGCAGCAGCAACAGCTTCTCGCTGAATATGGGGCTGCTGCGTAACAAAGGCATCTGGCTGGTGAGCGGCGTGCTGCTGCTGATGCAGCTGGTCATCATCTACGTACCGGTGATGCAGACGATGTTTGGTACCGAAGGGCTGCCGCTGCGCTACTGGTTCATCACACTGGTCATCGGTATCGCGATGTTCCTGGTGGTCGAAGTTGAGAAACGCCTGACCCGCCGTTTCCGCAAAACCGCGTAGTCTGTCTGATTCGTCCGGCGTCCCTTCTCCTGCGGGAGGAGGGACGCCGCATCGTCGTAAGGAATTCCCCCCATGAAAAAGATCATCCGCTCCGCCTTGCTGGCTTGCGGCCTGTCAGGCTACGCTCTGACGACCGCCGCCGCTCCGGCGATTCCGGTGCGCGTTGCCACCGTTGAGCAAGCGCCGCATGCCAACGAGCGGCAAATTTCTGGTCGCGTTGAGGCCATCCACTCTGTTGATATTCGCGCCCGTACTGAAGGGGCGATCGTGCAGCGCCATTTTCAGGATGGGCAGTACGTCAATAAAGGCGATCTGCTGTTTACCCTTGATGACGCTCAGCCCAAAGCCGCGCTGGCGCTGGCGCAGGCCGAGCTGAGAAGTGCGCAGGCTTCGCTCCGCCAGGCCCAGCAGCTGTTAAGCCGCTATCAGCAGCTAAAAAATAACCACTCGATCAGCCGCAACGACGTGGATACCGCGCAGATGCAGCGTGATGTCGCCGCCGCCGTGGAGCAGGCGCAGGCGCGCATTGCCGCCCAGCAAATTACGCTCGGCTATACCCGTATAACTTCGCCGATCACCGGACGCGTCGGCCATAGCGCGTTTCATGTTGGTAGCCTGGTCAATCCTTCCAGTGGCGTACTGGTAGACGTGGTCCAGCTTGATCCGATTCGCGTCGCCTTCTCACTCGATGAAACCGCCTTTTTCGACAAAGCGGGCCAGCATGCGGATATTGCCGCGCTGAAGCAGGCGTGGATAGCGCAGGTCGATGTTGATGGGCAGCGGCAAAACGGCGTACTGACTTCCGTCGATAACCGCATTGATAGCCGCACCGCCAGCGTGGCGCTGCGTGCTGAATTTGCAAACCCGCAGCACCGTCTGCTGCCCGGCGCTAACGTGGCGGTTTTCTTCCGTCCGCAGCAGCTTGCGCAAAGCCCGATGATCCCGGCGTCTGCGGTACAGCAGGATGCGCAGGGCTTTTACAGCTGGGTGCTGATGGCGGATAACACCGTCACCTTGCGACGTTTTACCTCAGGCGGCCAGCAGGGGCAGGAGTTCGCGGTGTTAGACGGTATTAATGCGGGCGAGCGCGTGGTGACGGAAGGTGTGCAGCGCCTGCGTGATGGCGTAGCCGTTCAGTTGCTGAAATAAAGAGGGGGGAAGGGATGTTGACGTTTTTTATCCGTCGCCCGCGTTTTGCGATGGTGATTGCGCTGCTGATGACTTTTATCGGCGCGGTATCGCTAAAGCTGATTCCGGTCGAGCAATATCCGCAGATTACGCCGCCGGTCATCAACGTTAGCGCCAGCTGGCCGGGGGCCAGCGCGGCGGACGTGGCACAAGCCATCGCCGCACCGCTGGAGACCCAGCTCAACGGCGTTGACCATATGCTGTATATGGAATCTACCAGCTCCGATGAAGGCACCTACAGCCTGAGCCTGACCTTTGCTGCCGGTACCGATGCCGATTTAGCGGCGATTGATGTGCAGAATCGCGTTTCCCAGGCCGTGGCGCAGCTTCCTGCTGAAGTGCAGCAGAACGGCGTGCAGGTGCGCAAACGGGCAACCAACCTGCTGATGGGCGTGAGCCTTTATTCGCCGCTCGGTACGCTATCGCCGCTGTTTGTCAGCAACTACGCCAGCACCCAGGTGCGCGAAGCGCTGGCGCGCTTGCCGGGCGTTGGCGAAGTGCAGATGTTCGGCGCGCGCGACTACAGCATGCGCATCTGGCTGCGACCTGACCGCATGAATGCGCTCAATATCACCACCGATGATATTGCCCAGGCGCTACGCGAACAGAACGTGCAGGGCGCGGCGGGACAGGTGGGGACGCCGCCGGTATTTAACGGCCAGCAGCAGACCCTGACCATCAACGGTATCGGTCGGCTGAGCGACGCCGCCAGCTTCGGGCAGATTGTGGTGCGCAGCGGTGAACGCGGCCAGCTGGTGCGCCTGTCGGACGTGGCAACCATTGAGCTGGGTGCGCGCAGCTATAGCTCCGGCGCACAGCTCAACGGTAAAGACTCCGCCTATCTTGGCATCTACCCGACGCCAACCGCCAATTCTCTACAGGTTGCCAGCGCGGTGCGCGCCGAGCTGACCCGGCTGCACGCGCGTTTTCCGGCAGATCTGACCTGGGAGGTGAAGTTTGATACCACCCGCTTTGTGGCGGCGACGATCAAAGAGATCGGCGTGTCGCTGGCGTTGACCCTGCTGGCGGTGGTGGTGGTGGTGTCTCTATTCCTGCAAAGCTGGCGGGCAACCCTGATAGTGGCTCTGGCAATCCCGGTGTCGCTTATCGGCACCTTTGCCGTGCTCTATTCGCTGGGCTACAGCGCCAATACGCTGAGCCTGTTCGCGATTATTCTCGCCCTGACCATGGTGGTGGATGACGCCATCGTGGTGGTGGAGAGCGTAGAGACGAAAATGGCGGAGGGACTGGATCGCGGGGCCGCTACCGCCGAGGCGTTGCGGCAAATCGCTGGTCCAGTGATCGCGACGACCTTAGTACTGCTGGCGGTATTTGTTCCGGTGGCGATGCTGCCGGGGATCGTCGGCGAGCTGTATCGCCAGTTTGCGGTGACGCTATCGACGGCGGTGACGCTATCGAGCGTGGTGGCGCTGACGCTGACCCCAGCGCTGTGCGCGCTGCTGCTGCGCCCGCGTCCGGAAAGGCCTGCCGCTATCTGGCGCGGCTTTAACCGCGGCCTGGATAAGGTGCGCGATGGCTACGGGCGTCTGGTGGGAGGTATGAATCGTCGTCCTTGGCTGGCGCTGGCCGCGACGGCGACGGCTGCCGGGCTGGTGGTCTTTAGCTTCACCACTATGCCGAAGGGCTTTCTGCCACAGGAAGATCAGGGCTACTTCTTTGCCAGCGTGCAGCTTCCTGAAGCCGCTTCGCTGGAGCGTACCGAAGCGGTGATGGCCCAGGCCCGCGAGCTGCTGCTGGCAAATCCGGCGGTTGAGGATGTGATTCAGGTGTCCGGCTTCAATATTCTCAACGGCACCAGCGCCTCAAACGGCGGGTTTATCTCGGTAATGCTGAAAGACTGGCATCAGCGACCGCCGCTGGATTCGGTAATGGAGAAACTACAGGGCCAGCTGATGGGGCTGCCGGAAGCGACGATTATGACTTTTGCGCCGCCGACGCTGCCGGGGCTGGGCAACGCCTCCGGGTTTAATTTACGCATTCTGGCCCAGGCCGGACAATCGCCAGCGGAACTGGAGCAGGTGACGCATCAGGTTCTGAGGGCGGCGAACCAGCATTCGCAGTTGAGCCGGGTATTTACCACCTGGAGCAGCAACGTCCCGCAGCTCACGCTCAACGTTGATCGCGACCAGGCGGCGCGGCTGAACGTGCCGGTGGCAAGGATTTTCAGCAGCCTGCAAACCGCGTTTGGCGGCACCCGCGCCGGGGATTTCAGCATCAACAATCGCGTTTACCATGTGGTAATGCAAAACGAGATGCAGTGGCGTGAACGGGCGGAGCAGATTAGCGAGCTGTACGTGCGTAGTGACAACGGCGAGCGGGTTCGTCTGAGCAACCTGGTGACCATTACGCCGACGGTGGGCGCGCCGTTTATTCAGCAATATAACCAGTCTCCATCGGTATCGGTGAGCGGCTCGGCGGCAGAAGGCGTCAGCAGCCGTACGGCGATGGCGGTGATGGAGCAGATTTTACAATCGAACCTGCCGCAAGGGTATGACTACGCCTGGAGAGGAATTTCGTGGCAGGAGCAGCAGACCGGCAACCAGGCGGTGTGGATTGTGCTGGCGGCGGTGGCTATGGCGTGGCTGTTTCTTGTCGCCCAGTATGAGAGCTGGACGCTTCCGGCGAGCGTGATGCTGTCAGTGCTGTTTGCCATCGGCGGGTCGCTGCTGTGGTTATGGTGGGCCGGTTACGCCAACGATGTTTACGTGCAGATTGGCCTGGTGTTGCTGATTGCGCTGGCGGCGAAGAATGCGATTTTGATTGTCGAATTTGCCAGGGCAAAGCGGGAAGAAGGGATGTCGATAGTCGATGCCGCCCGCGAAGGGGCTACCCGCCGCTTCCGGGCGGTGATGATGACGGCGGTTTCCTTCATCATTGGGATTATGCCGATGATGCTCGCCACCGGCGCCGGAGCGCAGAGTCGACGGATTATCGGTACCACGGTGTTTAGCGGCATGCTGGTGGCGACGGTGATTGGCATTCTGTTTATTCCATCGCTGTACGTGCTGTTCCAGCGCCTGCGCGAGTGGGGGTATCGGCGGATGTAGGTGCTTCGGACACGGTGCGGTTTTGGTAGCCCGGGTAAGGCGTTTACGCCGCGACCCGGGATTTCCGGGGACTGAGGGCGGATTTGGTAGCCCGGACAGGCGCGCCAGCGCCGCCTCCGGGATATCTTCATACAGCTGCGGGAATATCTCTGAAACTGCGATATATGCAGCGATGCCCTGGTGCCCGCTGAAATCGGCGAACCGGAGGTCCGAAGACAAGGGCAGGCCGCCAGGGATGGCGGACAGAGGCGAATCGAGACAGGACGTCGAGTTGAGCCGACCGCTGGCTGAGGTCCGGGAGGTGAGCGTAGTGCGCAGCACCGATTTCTTTGCGGGACTGCGGGGATTGTAAAGGGGGAGACGGTTTTCTCCCCCTTTACCCGTTCACGTACCGCGGTGAGACATTTTCTGCGAAATAGTGGTGAACGGAACCCTTCTACACCGTCCCGGAGGCGGCGCTTGACGCGCCTGTCCGGGCTATAAAACCCATGAAAGTGTATAGCAATTTGTTACCTTTCGAGCTACGATTACGTATATCAATTTGTTACCAGTGAGGAAAAATCATGCAAAACACCGTCCGCAAGCCAACTCGTGATAAGCAGATCAATATCCGCGCCACTGATGAAGAGCGGGCGGTGATTGATTATGCAGCAAGTCTGGTGAATAAAAATCGAACGGATTTTATTATTGAGAAGGCTGTACATGAGGCTCAGAACATCATTCTGGATCAGCGTGTATTTGTTCTGGATGATGCCCGTTATCAGGCCTTCATCGAACAGCTTGAAGCGCCTGTGCAAAATGTTGAGGGCCGCCAGCGTTTAATGGATGTGAAGCCTGAATGGAAATAAACGTGACTGCTCCGGCTTTGCTGACGGAAAGGCATATCCTTCAGTCATTCGATTGTGGGAATGATGTTTTAAACGAATGGCTACGCCGCCGGGCGATGAAAAATCAGCTCCTCAATGCTTCCCGCACTTTTGTTATCTGTCTTGAAGGAACCCTGCGCGTAGTGGGGTATTATTCGATTGCAACCGGTTCCGTGAGCCATGCTGATTTAGGCCGTAGTTTGCGTCAGAATATGCCTGACCCGATACCGGTCGTGTTATTGGGGCGTCTTGCTGTCGACGTATGTACTCAGGGCCATCGTTTCGGAAAATGGCTGCTTAATGATGCAGTGATGCGCGTTGCTAACCTGGCGGATCAGGTGGGAATTAAGGCCGTTATGGTTCATGCCATTGATGAGCAGGCTAAAGCGTTCTATGAGTACTTTGGCTTCGTTCAGTCCCCAATTGCGACAGGCACACTATTCTACAAAATCTAAGTTCGGTATTGCATGCGTATTTTGCCGGGTGGCGGCTAGCGCCTGTTCAGGCATGCCGCCAACCGGGGACTACCTGCTCTCCACAGCAATCATGGTCACGAACGGGTGGTACTGCCACGGCACGCTGCCGCCTTTCTGGTACATCTTCGAAATGGTGCCGTCGAGATACAGCATCTGGCGCACGTTGAGCTTTGACTGCGCATAGCAGGCGAAATCATAGAAATTGGTTTCGCGCGCGCTAAGCATGAACACCACTTTGCCCTCACGGGTGATTCCCACGCCGTTACGTAGCTTTCGCGAGCTGGCAGAGGGCTTCAGTCGCCAGTTGATCTTGCCGTTTTCAATCAGCATCGGCCCGGACTGCACAGCGTACTGGATGGCTGGCGAGGGCTTGAATTTCTCGAGGCTGACAATGCCCGCATTTTGCCCTTTCAGGTAAAACACTCCGCCGGGACGAATAAAAAAATTGCCGCCGCCAGAGGCGCGGTTAAGCGGGGTCAACTGCCTGCCTTTCTCGATATACAGCCCCAGCGGCGCATACGCTTTATCATAAATTCCGCCGTTCATCGCCATCTGTACCCGTCCGTTCTGGTTGATATCCGCCAGCAGCGATCCCCAGGCTTCGCCGTCCGCTTTTTGCCAGTACATGACAATGCGCTCGCGTTGTGGATTAACGGTATAGCTTTGCAGAGTCAGCGATGGGTCGGTGAGTGAACATGTCCCGCTGGCGAACGCGGGTAGAGATAAAAACAGCAGCGGCAGGAGAGATGAAAAGCGCACGGCGATAGAATTCCAGGCAACAACGATGGCGTGCAGTATACCGTTTTATCGCCGCTACGCCGTCCAGATCTCGCAATGCTTCTGTACCAGGCCGATTAGCGATCCGCCGTTGGCGACAAACTCGCGCATCCGCTGAGATTCACTGCGATCCTGCTTCGCCTGGCGGATGGCTGCATCCAGTGCGCTGTCGGCCTGAAGCTTATGGGCAAAGGGCGTCAGTTTATCCGCCAGCTGTAAAATCTCTTCGCGAAACGTCTGCTGTTTACCCGTGTGAACATCGGTATTGATGCCATCCAGCCCATAACGACAGGCTTGATAGCGGTTGAAGGGGTAGAGCAAATAATCCTCAGGCTGATGCTTAAACGGACGCTCCGTCAGCAGCCAGCAGGCGATTATCTGGATAAATCCGGCAATATTCACCGCCTGGGCTATCGTCAGCGGCGTATCCATCACCCGCACCTCGACGGTACCAAAACCCGGACTCGGGCGAATATCCCAGTGCAAATCCTTCATGCTGTCGATCATGCTGGTATAGCTGAGGCGACGAAATAGCCCGATAAAGGCCTGCCAGCTGTCGACCCACGGCATCGGGCCGTTGTCCGGGTAGGCAGAAAAGAGATTGAGTCGCGAGCATGCAAAGCCGCTATCCGCCCCGTCGAGCCAGGGAGATGCTGCGTTCAAAGCAATAAAATGCGGCACAAAGCGCGACAGGCCGTGCAGAAGATAAATCGCGTCATCGCCGTTCTGACATCCCACGTGAACGTGCTGACCGAACACCGTTGACTGCTGCGCCAGATAGCCAAAGTGCTCGACGGTTTTCAGGTAGCGCGGGTTAGCGCTGATTTGCTGGCGCAGCCAGGTTTGAAACGGGTGGGTTCCGCCGCCGCAGATTTGCACATGATGGCGGGCGGCGGCGCGCAGCACCGCCTGTTGAATGGCGCCCAGTTGCGCCGTGGCCTGGTGGATATCGCGGCAGATACCGGTCGCGATTTCCAGCATGCTTTCGGTAATGTCATGCTTGGCTTCGCCCGCTTTCAGCGTGTTTTGCACCTCATCAATAAGCGCGGAAGAGTCCTGACTTAGATCGTAGCCCGGCGGATTGACGACCTGGAGTTCCAGCTCGATGCCGAGGGTAAAAGGCTCTGAACGGTGAAAATCGGGTAAAGGCATGGCGACTCCCGGATTATCGCTATAAGAAGAGTATAGAAGAGAACGATCCAAACTGATGATTTACCGGATATCATGAATTTAATTTATAAAAAATGACGCGGCGTGATTATTATCTCCCGGGAATATTAAGGCTGGTGCAATCCTGCAACACAATTCCCGCTGGTGGTGCAAATAGATAAGGTTGTTTTATTTTTTCAATTAAAATCATTGGGATAATATAAGCCATTCTTATTTTATAAGCCATTTCACACTTATTTACCGCAGGTTCAGAACTGGTATGCATCTTGCCTGTTAAATAGCGACTTTTATTTAACAGGGACAATGTGATGCTGAAGAAAAAATTACTCTCACGTAAATGCCATCTCGCCGTTGCTGTTAGCGGGGCATTGGTGCTGTTTGCCGCTTTGCCGGCTCATGCCTCAACGTTGCGCATAGCGATGACCGCCGCCGATATCCCTTTAACCCTCGGCCAGCCCGATCAGGGTTTTGAGGGAAACCGTTTTACCGGTATCCCGCTTTACGACGCTCTTGTTGAGTGGGATCTGTCGCAAGGGGAAAAGCCCAGCGGCCTGGTTCCTGGGCTGGCGACCGAGTGGCACGTTGACCCGCAAGATCAAAGTCGCTGGATTTTCACCCTGCGCCCGGGAGTGAAGTTTCATGATGGCTCGGAGGTCAACGCCGATGCTATCGTCTGGAACGTGGATAAAGTACTGAATAAAGCCGCGCCGCAGTACGCTCCGGGCCAGATTGGCAACACGCTTTCGCGCATGCCGACCCTGACCGGTGCGCAGAAGATTGACGACCACACCGTGGTGTTGACCACCTCCGAGCCGGATGCGCTGCTGCCGTACAACATCACTAACCTGTTTATCGTTTCCCCGACGGCGTGGCAGAAACTGTATGACGCGGTACCGGCAAGCAGCGGCGATACCGCCGCGCGCAGTAAGCAGGCGTGGACCGAATTCGCCGCCCATGCGGTGGGCAGCGGCCCGTTTAAAATGGAAAAACTGGTTCCCCGCCAGCAGCTGATCCTCGATAAAAACCCCGACTACTGGAACAAAGATCGCATTCCACGGGTGGATAAAGTGGTGCTGATCCCGCTGCCTGAAGCCAACGCCCGCACCGCGGCGCTGCTTTCAAAGCAGGTGGACTGGATTGAGGCCCCGGCCCCGGACGCGGTCGATCAAATCAAGGCCCAGGGTTTTAAAATCTACGCTAATACCCAGCCGCACCTGTGGCCGTGGCAGTTCTCCTTCGAGGAGGGCTCGCCGTGGAAAGATATTCGCGTGCGCAAAGCCGCCAACCTGTGCCTTAACCGCGCCGAGCTGAAAAGCTATCTCGGCGGCTATATGACCGAGGCGACCGGCGTCTATGAGGCCGACAGCCCGTGGCACGGTAAGCCCACTTTCCAGATTAAGTATGACCCGGACACCGCCCGTAAGCTGATGACCGAAGCCGGATATAGCGCCGGTAAGCCGCTGCACGTGACCGTCGCCACCTCGGCATCCGGTTCCGGGCAGATGCAGCCGCTGCCGATGAACGAGTACATCCAGCAGAGCCTGAAAAGCTGCTTCTTTAACGTCGATATCAAAGTTAACGAATGGAACACCCTGTTTACCAACTGGCGTCTCGGAGCGAAAGATCCGTCCGCGAAGGGGATCGACGCGATCAACGTCAGCGCCGCGGTGAACGACCCCTATTTCGGCATGATCCGCTTCTCTACCGCCAAAGCCTTCCCGCCGGTCGCGACGAACTGGGGCTACTTCTCGACGCCGGAAACCGAAAAGCTGGCCACGGCGGTGAAGCACGCCTTTACTCCGGCTGAAATGGATAAAGCCGCCGGTGAGCTGCACGCCGCGCTGGTCGATCAGGTGCCGTTCCTGTTCGTTGCCCACGACGTCGGGCCACGGGCGATATCACCTGCCGTTACCGGGGTAGTACAGCCGCAAAGCTGGTTTATCGACCTCAGTCTGGTGAGCAAAAAAGAGTAATCGTCACGGGAGCAAGAGATGATCAATACGCTGCTATATCGCATCCTGCTGGCCGTCCCCACCATGCTTGGGGTGGCGGTAATCTGTTTTATGCTGGTGCAAATAGCACCGGGCGACCCGCTGGTGTCGGTGATGCCGCCGGACGCCTCGGAAGCGCTGCGTCAGACCTTAATGCAGGCCTACGGTTTTGATAAACCTCTGCCGCTACAATTTGTCCACTGGCTATGGCGGGCGCTGCACGGCGATTTGGGCATGTCGGTCGCCACCGGGCGCCCTGTGATTGGCGAAGTGATGACGGCGGTGACTTACTCTCTGCGTCTGGCGCTGCTGGCGACGGTGATTGGCTTTGTGCTGGGTAGCCTGTTTGGTTTTGTCGCCGGTTACTTTCGTAACAGCATTATCGACCGCCTGGCTTCGGTGCTGTCGGTGTTTGGCGTTAGCGTGCCGCACTACTGGCTGGGGATGCTGCTGGTCATCATTTTTAGCGTCAAACTCGCGCTGCTGCCGGCCACCGGCGGCGGGCCGATTGGCGAGGTGGGCTGGCAGTGGGACTGGGAACATCTGCAGTTTATGCTGCTGCCTGCTTTTACGCTGTCGGTGATCCCAACCGGGATTATCGCCCGCACTGTCCGTTCGCAGGTGGCGGACATTCTTAGCCAGGAGTTTATCGTCGGCCTGCGCGCCCGGGGGCTCAACGAGTCGCGAATCTTCCTGCACGTGGTGAAAAACGCCGCTCCGACCGCGCTGGCGGTAATGGGCCTGCAGGTCGGCTATCTGATGGGCGGCTCGATTCTGGTGGAAACCGTCTTCTCCTGGCCCGGCACCGGAATGCTGCTGAACACCGCCATTTTCCAGCGCGATCTGCCGCTATTGCAGGGCACCATCTGGGTGCTGGCGCTGTTCTTTGTGCTGCTCAATCTGCTGGTGGATATTCTGCAAACCACTCTCGACCCGCGAATTAAGAGGAGCTGACGATGGTGGATACCGTGACAACCAAAGGCATTCCCGTTTCTGCAACGACGGTCGCCCGACAAGGCTACTGGCGCGGCGTGTTTAGCCGACTGCTGCGCGACCCCGGCGGGGTGTTTGTCGGGGCGATCATTCTGATTCTGCTGGCGCTGGCGCTGTTTGGTCCGTGGCTGATCGTCAAAGACCCGTATCAGACCTCCATGTTTTTACGCCTTAAACCGATAGGCACCGACGGCTTTGTGCTGGGCTCCGATGAGCTGGGGCGCGATATGCTCTCCAGGCTGATTCTTGGCACTCGCCTGTCGCTGTTTATGGGCATAGTCCCGGTGGTGTTCGCCTTTTTTATCGGCGGCGCGATCGGCATTATCGCCGGATACGCGGGCGGTAAAACCAACACCCTTATTATGCGCACCGTCGACGTGTTTTATGCGTTTCCCTCGGTTCTGCTGGCGATAGCGCTCTCCGGCGCGTTGGGCGCAGGCATCGGTAATGCGCTGCTGTCGCTGACCCTGGTGTTTGTCCCCCAGGTGGCGCGTATCGCCGAAAGCGTCACTGCGCAGGTGCGGCATATGGATTATATCGACGCCGCCCGGGCTACCGGGGCCAGCGCGTTCACGATTATTCGCGTGCAGGTGCTGGGCAACGTTTTAGGGCCGATTTTCGTCTTCTCTACCGGGCTGATTTCGGTGTGCATGATCCTCGCTTCCGGCCTCTCTTTTCTGGGGCTTGGCGTTCGCCCGCCTGAGCCTGAGTGGGGGCTGATGCTCAACACCCTGCGCACGGCAATCTATACCCAGCCGTGGGTGGCGGCCTTGCCCGGCCTGATGATTTTTATCACCTCCATTTCGTTCAATATCCTCGCGGACCGCCTGCGTGCGGCAATGGCGATTAAGGAGTAAGCGATGCAACCCTTTATCAATATCGACCTCGGCGGACCGGCTCAGCCGCTGCTGAAGGTCAACAATCTGCTGAAACACTTTCCTGCCGGTGGCGGCAAAAAGCGCGAAGTGGTGCAGGCGGTGGATGACGTTAGCTTTACGGTGGTCAAAGGCGAAACCCTTGGCGTAGTAGGGGAGTCGGGCTGCGGTAAATCAACCACCGCCCGACTGTTGATGCAACTGCTTAAGCAGGATAGCGGCGAGCTGATTTTTGATGGCCTGGAGGTCGGCTCATCGCGCCTGCCGATGAAAGAGTATCGCCGTCAGGTGCAGATGGTCTTTCAGGATAGCTACGCGTCGCTGAATCCGCGCATGACCATGGAAGAGAGCATCGCGTTCGGCCAGCGGGTACACGGCGTTAGCGCCAAAGAGGCCAGCGAATATGCACGCTATCTGCTGGCGCACGTCGGCCTCGAGCCTGGACGCTTTGCCCATCGCTACCCGCACGCGCTCTCCGGCGGCCAGCGCCAGCGCGTCAACATCGCCCGCGCGCTGGCGATGAAGCCCCGGCTGGTCATTCTCGATGAAGCGGTCTCGGCGCTGGATAAATCCGTTGAAGCCCAGGTGCTGCAATTGTTGCAGGAGCTTAAGCGAACGCTGGCGCTGACCTATGTGTTTATCAGTCACGATCTGCACGTGGTGCGCTGGCTGTCGGATCGCATCCTGGTGATGTATCTCGGCGAGGTGGTGGAGATTGGCCCGGCGGAGCAGCTGTTTACCGCCTCGGCGCACCCTTATACCCGCGCGTTATTAAGCTCGATGCCGTCGATGGATCCGCAACATCGCACCTTAACCTCCCCGCTGAGCGGCGATCCGCCCAGCCCGATTTCACCCCCTTCCGGCTGCCGGTTTCATACCCGCTGTCCACATGCCAGAGCGGTGTGCTCGCAGGTGAAGCCAAAGCTTGAAAGCGTCGGTGAAGGACATCAAAGCGCCTGCCTGATGGCGCAGCCCGCGTCGCCCTGGCATCAGAATATCGCCATCCAGGAGGTGAGCCATGTCGCATGATGCTTATGTCCATATCCGCGACCTGCGGGTGGAGTTTCGCCGCGACGGCCAGACGGTCAACGCGGTTAACGGCGTCTCCTTTGATGTGCAAAAGGGCGAAGTGATGGCGCTGATCGGTGAATCCGGTTCCGGGAAAAGCGTCACACTACGCGCCCTGATGCGCCTGCATCCGCCGAAAAGCAGCGTGCTTTCCGGCACCCTGAAAGTCGGGGAGGAAGAGGTGCTGACCATGAGCGCCGGGCAGCTACGGCGCTATCGCGGCGCGCGCTGCGCGATGATTTTTCAGGAGCCGCTGCTGGCGTTCGACCCGGTCTATACCGTGGGACAACAGATTGTTGAGGGGCTGCGCCGCCACGAAGGGCTGTCGCGTCAGGCTGCGCGGGAGCGGGCGCTGGAAGCGCTGCGCCAGGTGCGCATTCCCAGCCCCGAGCGGCGGCTGGACGCCTATCCGCACGAGATGTCCGGCGGGATGCGCCAGCGGGCGATGATTGCTCTTGCGCTCTCCTGCAATCCGCAGCTGCTGCTGGCGGATGAGCCGACCACCGCGCTGGATGCCACTGTGCAAATCCAGATCCTGATCCTGCTGCGCGAGCAGCAAAAGCAGCGAGACCTGTCGATTATCTTCGTGACTCACGATATCGGCGCGGCAGTGGAGATTGCCGACCGGGTGGCGGTGATGTACGCCGGGCGCATCGTTGAAGAGGCGTCGATTGAGGATATTTTATACCGCCCCCGTCATCCCTATACCCAGGTGTTGTTAGGCAGCCGCCCGAAAGAGGGGCTGAAAAAGGGCGACGCGCTGCACTGCATCCCCGGTTCGCCGCCCGATCTCTCGCGCCTGCCGCCAGGCTGTGCCTTTGCCGAGCGCTGCCCGCACGCGCGACCGGCCTGCTCCGAGAGCCAACCAACGACAGAACAGGTAGGGTCGCGTCATGTGGTGAGCTGCCATCGCTGGCGCGAGCTGAATGCGTCCGTTGAAAACCAGGCGCTTTACGCCTGAATCACAGAGGAGACCAACATGCAGGATGACCTTCGCGCCTTTATGCCCTATCCGGCGCACCCGGTGGCGCATGCCTTAAGCGGGCCGCTGAGCGGGCTGACCTTTGCGGTCAAAGATTTGTTCGACGTGGCGGGCTACCCGACCGGCGGCGGCAACCCGCACCTGCTGGCGCTGTCCGGAATTAAAAAACGCACCGCCCCGGTGGTGCAAACGCTGCTGGATAACGGCGCGCGCTTTATCGGCAAAACCCATACCAGCGAGCTGGCGTATTCGATGAGCGGACACAACGTGCATTATGGCACCCCGCGCAACGGGGCCGCGCCCAATCATATTCCCGGCGGCTCTTCGTCCGGCTCGGCGTCGGCGGTATCGAACGATGCCTGTGATTTTGCCCTCGGATCCGATACCGGCGGCTCGGTACGCACTCCCGCCAGCTATTGCGGATTGTACGGTCTGCGTCCGACCCACGGGAGAATCTCCCTCGACGGCTGTCAGCCGCTGTGTGCCACCATGGATACCTGCGGTTTCTTTGCCCGCTCGCCGGAAGTCTTTTCTACCGTTGCCGCCTGCCTGTTTAGTGATGAGAGAGTGGATATTACCCGCGTTCGGCTGGCCAGCCATGATGGGCTATTTTCCCGTCTACCGCCGCGCAGCCAGCAGGCCCTGCTACCGGTTCGCCAGCGGCTGGGGCACTTTTTTGGCACGGTTTCACCCTTGAACGAATCGCTGCCGGAGGTGGACGATATCTATCTCGCCTTCCGCCAGATTCAGGGCTACGAAGCGTGGCAGGCGCAGGGTGAAACTATTGAGCGCTACGGCTTGCAATTGGGACCGGATGTGCGCGAACGCTTCTTTTGGGGCAAAGCGGTGACTCGCGAGCAGTTTGAAACCGCCTGTCAGTTGCGCGAACGGTTTAGCGCCTGGTGGGACGCGCAGCTCGGCGATGCGGTGCTGGTGATGCCAACGGTTCCCGACGGCGCGCCGCTGCTGACGGCGCAGGCTGAAGAGATAGAAGCGGTTCGCCGCCTGTCCCACGACCTGCTGTTAATTTCCGTAATGACTCAGCGTCCGCAGGTGACTCTGCCGGTTACTCAGGTGGGCGGTTTACCGCTGGGAATTTCATTTTTAGGGCCACGCGGCAGCGATCGTCTGCTGGTTGAGCTGGCCGCCGCGTTTATGCAAGGAGACCGAAATGAGCAGTGATGTCCTTTTTACCCCGATGACAGAGACCACCGATTGCCGTGTTAATGGCGAGCGCCTGTGGGATTCGCTAATGACGCTGGCGGAAATCGGCGCGACGCCGAAGGGCGGTTGCTGTCGTCTGACGCTCACCGATCTCGACCGGCAGGGGCGCGATCTGGTCATTAGCTGGGCGCAGGCGGCCGGGATGAGCGTCACCGTTGATAAAATCGGCAACGTCTTTATGCGTCGGGAAGGGCGTAATCCGGCGCTGCCGCCGATTGTTTCCGGTAGCCATATTGATACCCAGCCGACCGGCGGCAAATTTGACGGTAACTACGGCGTGCTGGCGGCGCTGGAGGTGGTGCGTACCCTGAACGATCTGGAGATTGAAACCGACGCGCCGATTGAAGTGGTGTTCTGGACCAATGAAGAGGGTTCGCGTTTTGTACCGGTGATGATGGGTTCCGGGGTGTTTGCCGGGGTATTTCCGCTGGAGACCATTTACGCGGCGAAGGATGCGGAAGGCAAGACCGTGGGTGAGGAGCTGGCGCGTATCGGCTATATCGGCAGCCAGACGCCGGGCGACCACCCGATTGGCGCTTACTTCGAAGCGCATATCGAGCAGGGGCCGATTCTGGAAGATGAAGAGAAAATCATTGGTATCGTGCAGGGCGTGTTGGGTATTCGCTGGTACGACTGCGTGGTAACTGGTCAGGAGTCCCACGCCGGGCCGACGCCGATGCGCCTGCGCCAGGATGCGTTACAGGTCGCGACCCGCATTATGCAGGAGGTGGTGGCGATTGCCGGGCGCAGCGAAGAGGGGCGCGGCACGGTGGGAATGGTGCAGGTCTATCCGAATAGCCGCAACGTGGTGCCGGGTGAGGTGACCTTTTCGATTGATATGCGCAATCTTAGCGATGAGCTGGTGGATGAGATGGACCGCCAACTGCGCGAGTTTATCGGCAGCGTCGAGCAGGAGAGCGGCCTGAAGGTGGCCCTGAAAGAGGTGAGCCACTATCCGGCGGCACCGTTCCACCCGGATTGCCAGGCGGCGATTGCCGGAGCTGCACAGCGCCTCGGTTATCCGGCGCGGGAGATTGTATCCGGTGCCGGGCATGACGCGGTGTATATGAGCTATCTGGCGCCGACCGGGATGATTTTTATCCCCTGCAAGGACGGCATCAGCCATAACGAAATTGAGTATGCTTCGCCGGAACACGTCGAGGCCGGAGCCAACGTGCTGTTGCAGGTGATGTTGCAGTACGCGCGAGCGGTGTAGAGGGGGGGATTGGCATCGTCTGCAGTTTTGTAGCCCGGACAGGCGCGTCAAGCGCCGCCTCCGGGACGGTGTCACTGGGTTCCGTTCACCACTATTTCGCAGAAAATATCTCACCGCGATACGTGAACGGGTAAAGGGGGAGAAAACCGTCTCCCCCTTTACAATCCCCGCGGTCCCGCAAAGAAATCGGTGCTGCGCACTGCGCTCACCTCCCGGACCTCAGCCTGCGGTCGGCTCAACTCGACATCACTGTCTCGATTCGCCTCTGTCCGCCATCCCTGGCGGCCAGCCCTTGTCTTCGGACCTCCGGTTCGCCGATTTCAGCGGGCACCAGGGCATCGCTGTGAGTTCTGTTGTTTCAGAAAGATATTTGTGGCTACCGGTGATTTTCCCCGGAGGCGGCGCTTGGGCGCCTGTCCGGGCTACAAGGCCCTCTCCTCCGGGAACTTCTTTAGCGGCTAAATTTACGCGAGCCGACAACGCACAGGACCACCCCCAACGTCACCGCCAACATCACTGGGCTCACTGTTTCGTGCAAAAGCGCCGCCGACAGAGCCAGCCCGAAGAATGGTTGTAGTAGCTGAAGCTGACCGACGGCGGCGATACCGCCAATAGCCAGCCCTTTGTACCAGAAGATAAAACCAATCAGCATGCTAAATAGCGACACATAGCCGAGCGCGGCCCAGGCTGAAATTGATATCGCGCGCCAGGACTCGGGCTGCGTCATCAACGAGGCGATCAGCATAAAAGGCAGCGCAATAATCAACGCCCAGCTAATCACCTGCCAGCCGCCTAATTCCCGGGTCAGCTTTGCGCCCTCGGCATAGCCCAGGCCGCAGGCGATAACCGCCGCCAGCATCAGCAGATCGCCGCTGAGCGAAGCTGCCGCATTTTGCCTCAGCGCGAACCCCACCACCAACAGGCTACCAATAATAGAAAAGGCCCAGAACGCGCGACGTGGACGTTCCCCGCCGCGCAGCACGCCAAAAATGGCCGTCGTTAGCGGCAGCAGGCCAAGAAAAACGATGGAATGAGCCGAGGTAACGTGCTGTAACGCCAGTGCCGTCAGTAGCGGAAAGCCAATTACCACGCCCAATGAAACAATCACCAGCGGGAAAAGCTGCGACAGGCGCGGGCGTCTCTGGCGAAAACTTACCACCAGGACGATGGCCAGCATCCCGGCGATAGAGGCGCGCAGATAAGTCAGCAAGAACGGGTCTATATCAAGCACCGCCAGACGCGTCGCGGGCAGCGAGCCGCTAAAAATAATGACCCCCAGTAAACCGTTGAGCCATCCCGACCATGACCCCGGATCTGTTTTGTGAACCGCTGAATCTACCACGCTAACCTCGCTATATTGGATGTGCTGTACTGACTTGAGCAATGTCTGAGGCGATGGTAGTGTGCCTAATCTAATACAATCAAATTATTGTCATAGATACATTCACCGATGAAAGTCCGATACAAAGCCATTGTTGATCGCTACGCGCAGGCGATTCATAGCGGGAAGATGCCCGCCGGAACCCGTCTTCCCACGCATCGCTCCCTTGCGGCAGATGAACATATCTCGCTGGCCACGGCCACGCGCGTGTATCACGAACTGGAAGCAATAGGTCTGGTGAGCGGCGAAACCGGGCGCGGAACCTTTGTACGCGACATCTCGCTCCCACCGGGGCACGGCGTCGATCAGCAGGTGATAGCTGCCGATGTCGTAGATCTGAACTTCAACTATCCTTCGCTGCCGGGGCAGGGGGATGCGCTGCGCGAAGCGCTTAAACAGCTAGCGATGGCGGGAGATATTGACTCTCATCTGCGCTATCAACCCCATGCTGGACGGGTCGCAGAGCGTGAAATTATCGCTCGTCATTTGACCGGCAACCGCTTTGCTCCTGACGCGGAAAATGTGCTGATCGTCAACGGCGCTCAGCACGGGCTGGCGGTAACCGTGATGGGGCTTCTGCGACCGGGCGATGTGGTGGCGGTAGATGCGCTAACCTACTCAGGTTTTAAAGCCCTGGCGGCGCTTTATCATCTGGAGCTGGTGGCGATTCCCTGTAGCGCCGAGGGACCGGATCTCCATGCGCTTCATCAGCTATGCCAACAGCGGCGCGTGCGGGCGGTTTATACCATGCCGACGCTGCATAATCCGCTCGGCTGGGTACTGAATCACCGCCAACGGCAGGCGCTGGCTGATCTCGCGCGCCAGCACGATCTGCTGGTTATTGAAGATACGGCCTACGCCTGGCTGGTGCGTAATTCACCTCCGCCGGTGGCCAGCTATGCGCCGGAAAGAACGGTCTATGTCACCGGTTTTTCAAAAAACGTGGCTACAGGTCTGCGCGTGGGGGTAGTTATCTGCCCGTCTCGCTATCGGCCTGAGATTGAGCGCGCTATCCGCGCCACGACGTGGAATACCCCTTCGCTGATGAGTTCGCTGGTCTGCGCCTGGATTGAAGACGGCACGGTTGCACGCTTTGAAACGCAGAAGCGACAGGATGCGCGGCAGCGGCAGCGGGTTGCCCGTGAGGTTCTCGGTGCGCTTCCCTTAGTAAGCCATCCGGATTCGTACTTTCTTTGGCTGCCTCTGGGTGAGGAGAGCCGGGCCGACCGGCTGGTGAAAACGTTGATGGAGCGTAATATTTCCGTTTCGACTGCCGAGCCATTTTGTGTTTCCACCCACGTCCCGCAGGCGCTGCGTATCGCCCTCGGATCCGTTCCTCTCGATAACCTGCGTGCGGCGCTGCTTAAAGTTCGCGACGCCGTGGAGTTTGAGCAATACCGCTAACCCATCTGCGCCAGCTGACCGCGCAGCACTTCAACCCCTTGCTCAATAGCGTCGGGGTTAATGGCATGGAACCCCATGCGGAAGAAGTTACCCGGCGGCGCGTTGCTGAGAAAATGCCGCGCGCCGGGTTCAATCAACACCCCCGCATGAGCGGCGCGCCAGGTGAGCTGCTGGGTATTGATTTGCTCCGGCGTGGATAGCCAGAACGCATTGGCGTGCTCGCTGCCGGGAATAATCCGGCACTCCGGCAGGTGATGTTGCAGCGCGTTGTTGAGCCTGTCCCAGCGCTGGGCCGAGTCGTAATGGTAGCGGCGCAGATGGGTTTCGTAGTGCCCCTGGGCAAGGAAGTGGGCCATCTGATACTGAATGTTGGTCGGTGGATGGCGATATATCAGGCGGCGCAGCGCCCGCGCTTCATCAATCAGGTCCGGGTCGGCGACCATAAAACCCAGCCGCAGACCTGGTGACAGCGCCTTTGACAGGCTGCTGACGTAGACCACCCGTCCGCTGCGATCGCTGGCCTTCAGCGCCGGAAGCGGGTTAAGCATAAAGTTACTCTCCGAGTCGTAATCGTCCTCAATAATGACTGCGTCATGGTGAGCAGCATGCTCCAGCAGCTGACTGCGTCGCTCCTTGCTCATCGCCACGCCGGTCGGTACCTGGTGGCCGGGGGTCACATAGTAGTAATCGCAGGGCGTATCGTTGAGGACGATCCCTTGTTCATCCACCGGGTGCGGCACGATATCCGTATCGGCAAGCAGGAAGGTGTTGATGGCCTCGCGAAAACAGGGGTTCTCCACGCCGACTCGCGTCTTCGACGACATCAGCAGGCGGGTCAGGAGATAGAGCGCGTTTTGCGAACCGAGGGTAATCAGGATCTCATCCGGCGCGGCGACGATGCCGCGCTTGGGTAGTACCCGGGTGCGGATTTGCTCAATCAGCATCGGCACGTCCTGGTCGATATGGTCCACCACCCACGCCGGATCGCGCACCCCGCCGTGCAGCCAGTTAGCCGCTGAACGCCAGGTCGCCAGCGGAAACTGGCGGGTATCCGGCTGACCGTAGATAAACGGGTAGCGGTAGTTCATCCAGCCCGCCGGTTTCAGAATCGACTCCTGCTGGCTGGGGGTAATTTGCAGCCGCGTGCCCCAGCGTGGTGCAAAACTCTCGTCATGCGGTGCAGCTTCCGGCACCGCGGAAGGGGAAGCGTGCTGATAATCCGGGTGCAGGTAGTACCCGCTGCGCGGGCGGCTTACCAGATACCCCTCGTTCACCAGCCCCTCAAAAACCAGCGCCGTGGTGTTACGCGACACCCGCAGCTGGCTGGCCAGCTGGCGGCAGGAGGGGAGCGGCATGTCGGCGGAAAAAATGCCGCCCAGAATGGCGTTAATCAGCGTCTCGCGCACCTGCTCCTGCAAACCGCGGCGCGGGTCGAAATCAACGTGTAACAGGTGTCGGATCATGCTTAGCTCCTTACGCGAACGCTCTGTGCATGAACTGGAGCAAATTCCATACCATCCTGAAAATGACTGACACATCCACGCGGTGAATCTGGCTCTATCCGGAAATTAAAAACGCTCCCTACAGTAAAAACGCATTCATCAGTCGCGGACCGGAACTTCCGTCGGCACATATTTTGCAAAACCTTTTCATGTTCTGGAATGAACACGTCTGGCGAATTAATTAGGGGTGGATTGATGAAAAAATCATTAGGTTCAATGTGTCTGGGGGCCGTTATGGCGATGGCCTTTTCTTATCACGCAGTTGCCGCCGATCTTCCTGAAATAGAAAAATCCGGCACGCTGAAGGTCGCGACCGAAGATGATTACGCGCCGTTTAACTTTATGAATAACGGCCAGGCGGATGGCTTTAACAAAGATATGCTCGATGAATTACGTAAATACGCGAAATTCAATGTCGATCAGAGCATTCTGCCGTGGACCGGACTATTAGCGGCGGTCTCCACCGGCCAGTACGATATGGCGTTAACCGGCGCGGTGATTACCGACGACCGCCTGAAAGTTTTTGATTTCACGCCGCCGTGGGCGTCAGCACAGCACTATTTTGTCAAACGCGCTGGCGATAATTCACTGGATACGATTGCGAGTCTGAGCGGCAAAAAAGTGGGCGTTCAGGCGGGCAGCGCGCTGCTGGCGCGTCTGCCGGAACTGAAAGCGATGCTGGAGAAAACCGGCGGCAAGCTGGGGCCGGTGGTGGAATATCCTTCCTACCCTGAAGCCTACGCTGACCTCGCCAACAAACGCCTCGATTACGTGATTAACGTGGTTATTTCGGTCAACGACCTGGCGAAGGCCAAGCCAAAGGTATTCGCCAAAGGTCTGGCGGTTTCTGGTCCGGGCTATATGGCATGGCCGATCCCGAAAAACTCGCCGCAGCTGCTGGCCTATATGACCAAATTTATGAACCACATGAAGGAAACCGGCAAGCTCGCTGAGCTGCAGAAAAAGTGGTTTGGCGAAACCTATGACGACCTGCCGACCGAAGCGATTACCAGCCCGGAACAGTTCCATAAATTAGCCGGTCTGTAATATGTTCTGCGGCGGGTCACCGCCGCCTGTTAAGGTGAAGGAGGGCTTCATGGATGCAATTTCCTGGCAGTTACTGATTGAAGGCGCATGGACGACCCTCTGGATTTCGGCCATCGCCATCGCCTTTGGCGTGGTGATTGGCCTGCTGATTGCGCTGGTGCGAATGCTACGCGTACCGGTTATCGATCAGCTGCTGGTGGTCTATATCAGCCTGGCCCGCGCTACGCCGCTGGTGACGCTGGTGCTGTTCCTGTTTCTTTCTCTGCCGACGGTCGGGATTAACCTCGATAAAAACGTCGCGGCGATTGTGGCGCTGACGCTCAATACCTCGGCCTTCAACGCCGAAATCTGGCGCAACGCTTTTCGTACTTTCCCCCGCGAGCAGCGGGAAGCGGCGGAGTCGGTGGGGATGCGTCGCTGGGCTTACTTCCGCTATATCATGCTGCCGCAGATGTGGATTGAGAGCCTGCCCGCGCTGGTCAACGAGATGTCGTTCCTGATTAAAGGCAGCCCGGCGATTGCGGTGATTGGCGTAGTTGATCTCACCCGCGTCACCAATCGAATTTCTTCGGTCACCTATGAGCCTCTCTCGCCGATTCTGGCGGCGGGCCTGCTGTACGTGGTGATTATTGGTCTGCTGCTGAAGCTGCAGGGGATGGCGGAGCGTAAAGCGAAACGTCTGGCGCGATAAATACAGGAGGTGCTATGAATCAGTGGGCCGTTATCTGGTCGGTGCGCGACAGCTTTATTGCCGGTTTACTCGCCACCCTTGAGCTATTTATTACCGCAGCCATTGCCGGTTTAATTATCGGTATTGTGCTGTGCTATTTAACCGAATATCAAAAGAAAACGCTTAACCGGCTTATTATTGGCTTTGTTAGTTTAATGCGGGCCATTCCGTTTTTGATACTGGCCTATTTGCTCTATTACGGTCTACCGGAAGTCGGTATCAGTATGGAGGCGTGGACCGCCGGATTAATCGCCTTAATTATCTATCACGGCGCTTATTTCTTTGAAATATTGCGCAGTCAGCGCCGGGTATTTTCCGGTGGCTATATAGAAGCCGCGGTGGCGCAGGGCTTTTCACGCTACAAAATATTCCGCCGCATTATTCTGCCCAATATCCTGTCTTCCGCATTACCGTTGATGGGTAACCAACTGATAATTTGCCTGAAAGACACCGCTTTTCTCAGCATTATCACCGTCCAGGAGATAACCGCTGCGGCCAACAGCGTGCAGGCCACTTATTTTATCCCGTTTAACGCCTTTATCGTCGCGATTGGGCTCTACTGGGCTGTCAGCATTCTGCTGGAACTGCTGATTAAACGTCTGAGCGCCTGGGGAGCCAGAAGAGGAATGAGCCATGCATAATACGACTGCTGTAAGCGTCAAAAACGTCTCTAAACAGTTTGATAACATTGAAGTTCTACGTGATATCAACCTGACGGTAGAGAAGGGGACCGTAGTGAGCATCCTCGGTTCGTCAGGTTCCGGTAAATCGACGCTGCTGCGCTGCATGAACTGGCTGGAGCAGCCGGATCGCGGCGAGGTGCGCATCAGCGGCCAGCGGCTGGGTATTGATGAAGATAATGGCCGGGCCATGTCCCATCGCCAGCTGTCGAAAATCCGCGAGCGGGTCGGGATGGTGTTTCAGAGCTTTAACCTGTGGCCGCACCTGACCGTGCAGCAGAACGTCAGCGAAGCGCTGCTGCACGTGAAGGGGATGAAGCGTGATGAAGCGAAAGCTATCGCCATGCAGCAACTGGAGAAAGTGGGGATGGCGCATAAAGCCGACGTTTACCCCATTACGCTCTCAGGCGGACAGAAGCAGCGGGTAGCGATTGCCCGCTCGCTGGCGATGTCGCCGGAGGTGATTTTGTTCGACGAGCCGACGTCAGCCCTCGATCCCGAACTGGTCAACGAGGTGCTGGGCGTGATGAAGGCGCTGGCGGCCGAGGGTTACACCATGGTGGTGGTGACCCACGAGATGGACTTTGCGCGTCAGGTATCGGATGAAGTGGTGTTTCTTGAGAAGGGGTTGTTGATTGAGAAAGCGCCGCCGGAGAAGTTTTTCACCAACCCGGATTCCGAGCGCGTCAGGCAGTTTTTGCAGAGCAGCCGATAACAGTGAACCCCGGGTCGCGGGGCGGTAGCCCGGACAGGCGCATTAAGCGCCGCCTCCGGGACGGTGTAGAAGGGTTCCGTTCACCACTATTTCGCAGAAAATGTCTCACCGCGGTACGTGAACGGGTAAAGGGGGAGAAAACCGTCTCCCCCTTTACAATCCCCGCGGTCCCGCCAGGAAATCGGTGCTGCGCACTACGCTCACCTCCCGGACCTCAGCCAGCGGTCGGCTCAACTCGACACTACTCGTCCCATCCCTGGGACTCGCCCCTCCGGGGCCAGCGCAAGCGCTGTTCAAAATTGCTCCGGGCAATTTTGTCCATGTCTCGATTCGCCTCTGTCCGCCATCCCTGGCGGCCAGCCCTTGTCTTCGGACCTCCGGTTCGCCGATTTCAGCGGGCACCAAGGCATCGCTGTGAGTTTTTCTGTTTCAGGGGGATTCAGTTGCTGCATGAAAATCTTCCCGGAGGCGGCGCTTGACGCGCCTGTCCGGGCTACATGCCCCATGTCGACTCGGGCCGTCTTTGCGCCCTCTCCCTTTCAGGGCTGTCTCTTGATCAGATCTTCTGCTCAAGAGACAGGGCCAGTCTGTAACCCTCAACCATTTCCTGGAGCCTGAACCAGCCATCCCATATCACTATCCAGCCGGGTCTTCCTGTTCGTTTACTGTCATACCATCGGCCCAGTTTTGCCAGAGACAGACAGGCCCATTTCAGCGTCGGCGGCCTTTCCGGCAGCGCTTTTCCTTCCTGCTTCACCCACAACAACTTCCATTCCACCGGACTCAGTACCGACTCACAGCTTTCATTCTGCGTTTCCTCACTTACACCTCCCTGCCGTAACGCCAGCACCCTCACCGCCACGAAGGCCAGGATTGTCACCATTCGTTCCAGATTGTCCCGCGTCTGCATCCGCAACGCTTCCACCTGTGCGCCGCCGCTTTTCCAGGCCTTATGGTATTCCTCTATCAGCCAGCGCCGTTCGTAGTGGCTCACCACCGTTCTCGCCTCCGCTGAGTTCTCCACTTTTTCTGACGTCAGAAGATGCCAGCAGGCCCCTTCCGGCTCGTCTTCGCGGCAGCAGATATAGGTTAATGACAGCGTCCCTTTCTCTGATTTCAGTTGTATTTCACTGTAGCTGACCTTCATCTGTGCCTGCCTGGCCGCCCGGCCTCCCTTCTGCACCACATTCAGTCTGTGGCTCCCGGCTTCTGTCAGAGACTCCGGCAGGCTGAACAGTTTGCCGGGTGCCTCTGCCAGCAGACGATTCTGTGCCGCCCGCACAACGAACCGCTGCCCGTGGCTGAGTTTATAGCTAAGGTAATGCCAGATATCCGCCTCCCGGTCGCAGACCGAGATAACCCGTGACTGGGTTTCACCCAACCGTTGCGCCATATGCTCAGAAGCCCGTTGCCATTTATAGCTCTCTTTCTCTTCATAAGGACGCTGACTGCGCTGATGTTTTTTGCCATAGCTGGCTGGCGCACGGCACCAGCGTTGCTGGTCAATGAGACCCACCATACGGGCACTGTCTGGTGCACAGAGCAGGACAGAGTGGGCCAGCAGCCCATAAGTGCGCTGACTGGTGCCAATATTACCCAGCTCGTCAGTGACAGAGCTGTGGCCAAAACTCAGGGCGGTGGTGTCTTCCAGTGCGAGCAGAAGCGAGTATTCAGCAGCGGCTCTGGCCGTCGCGGTGAAACCAGCATCGGCGATGTCATCAGGTGAAACTGCGGGGTTACGCATCAGGCGGTAGGCACCTTCAACTTCGGCAGGAGAACGGGAGGATTGCACAATAGAAAGTCCGGTATGTTGAGCCAGTGAAGAGGCCAGAGTGACAAGCCGCCGGGTACGGCGTAAATCCCCTAATTCAGCGGATCCAAAAATGTCGTTAGCCCATGAATAACAATCAGAAAGCACCATAGCAGAACACCAGAAGTCGGGGGAGTATTAAACAGAGATCAATAAACAGGGAAAAGATTCAAAAAATCCTCCGGCAATGTTGTCGGAGGATTTGTGTATAAGAGACAGCTTTCAGGGAGAGATACCGTCTTGCCGGTTATCCGGCAAGTGGTATTTCAGCGTTAAATTCATGCCCGGATTTCACCACACCATAAGCCAGCTGCAGTAATTTCCTCATTCCTGCACACACTCGCTCTTTCCCTGTCTTACCCCGGGCTGCAAGCCTTTCCATCAGGTTTTTCACCACCTTATTGCATCTTCCTGCCACTACCGCTGGCATATACAGTGCGCTACGCAGCTCTGCATGGCCCACTTTCGACAGCCTGCTTTTCCCTTTCCACATCCCCGACTCACAACGACGAGGATTTAAACCAGCATACGCTACCAGTGCCTTGCTGTTGCTGAACCGTCGCAGATTTCCTGCGAACGCCAGCAGGCTCACACTCAGCATGTCTCCTATTCCGGGGATACTTTTCAGTAGCTCCCGGTCCCACTTCAGGTCCGGGTTATCATCGATATGCCGGTTGATTTTATTGAGGGTTTCTTCAATCAGCTCATCCAGCATCGTAACGTGTTCATTCAGGGAAGGAACGATGACTTCATCTGCCGCCTCAAGGCGGTTCACCTCCATCTGACGCATCTCTTCCAGGTTACGCAGGTGGCGTACCAGAGCCGTCAGTTGTCGTTCGCTCAGCGGCGCAGGATGCCAGGGGGCCGGCTGATACAGAGCGCAGTAGCGCGCTATCAGCGCCGCGTCGCTTTTGTCCGTTTTATTGCGGGTCAGTTCAGTGTTTGCGAACGCATGGATACGTGCCGGGTTTTCAAGGCTGACGCAGCAGCCATTATCGGCCAGCAGGGTGGCCAGTTCAGTGCTGTAGCAACCTGTTGCCTCCATGCAGACGTGACAGTGACCAAAACGCGCCAGCCAGTTCAGAAATTCGCGGCATCCGGCTGGGGTATTGGCGAATTTTTTGGTTTTGTACTTCTGGTTTGGCAGCTGGACAGCAACGTCGAATTTGAGTTTGGCGATATCAACGCCGACAGGGACAAGATTCATCATGGTACTCCGTAACCTTATGAATATTATCGCCGGACCATCCTTATATGTGGGTGCTCAGGGCACAGGATACCGTTCGGTCTTGAGGCGACAGGGAAACAGGTTACCGGGGCATAATCTCTCCCGCGGGCTCAGGGGCTCCAGGGCTGGGTGATGCTCACCGGTAACCTCCCGATGATCAGTCGGGGATCTTCTCCGCCGGAACGGAGAAGGTCAAGACATAAGGGCTGGGGTGAGGGTGTTGCGTTATTGGGCAGGTTTACGCTCAATCCCGGTCGATTGCGAACGGCTGCCAGGCCTGACGTACCGGCATCACCTCCACCCGGTTAATATTCATATGGTCCGGCAGCGTAGCGATATAAAACATCTGCTCGGCAATATCCAGCGCGCTCAGCGGCGTGGTGCCGCGATAAAGATTATCCGACGCTGCCTGGTCACCTTTAGTGCGCACCAGGGTAAATTCCGTTTCGGCAATCCCCGGCGCGAGGTCGGTCACGCGCACGCCGGTGCCGAGCAGGTCGCAGCGCAGGTTGTAGCTGAACTGTTTCACGAAAGCCTTGCTGGCGCCGTAGACGTGGCTGCCCGGATAGGGCCACTGCCCGGCGATTGAGCCGATATTAATAATGCTCGCGCCCGCGCCGTGGTTAATCAGCGTCGGCAGCAGGACATGGGTCACGTTGACCAGACCGGTGACGTTGGTGTCGATCATCGTTTTCCAGTCTTCCAGCTCCACTTTCTGCGCCGGCAGTGGCGACAGCGCCAGCCCGGCGTTGTTAATCAGCGCGGTGATATCGGCGAATTCAGCGGGCAGCGCTGCCACAGCCGCGGCGACCGCATCGCTATCGCGCACGTCGAGTTCGATAATATGCACCGGTACCTTAGCGCTGAGCTTATCTGCTAACGTCTTCAGCCGCTCAACACGGCGTCCGCTCAGCACCAGCGACCAGCCCGCATCGGCGAAAACCTGCGCCGCCGCTTCCCCAAAACCCGAGGTCGCCCCGGTAATAAACACCACTTTGCTCGTTGCCATTTCATTCTCCTGTGCAGGTTGTCGCTCCCACTATAAAAACGCCGCGCGCGTGGGCACAGGGCCAGTCGGCGCGCGGCGATGTGACACGGTGTCACATCATTTTCGCCGTACTGGCTCTATCCGTTTTTCTCAGGCGCAGCCAATGATGATGTCAACAACAACGACATGAGAGAGGGCAGGGTATGAAGCTGGCAATACAGAACGATGTAGCGGTAAGCAATGATGAAGTTCGGCAGCTGGATCGCGCCTACGTATTTCATTCATGGTCGATGCAGGGCAATTTACATCCGCTGGTGATCGCCGGGGCCAAAGGCTGCGAGCTGTGGGATTACGAAGGCAATACGTACCTTGATTTCAGCAGCCAGCTGGTCAACGTCAATATTGGCTATCAGCATCCTCGGGTGCTGGCGGCAATGAAAGCGCAGCTGGAAGAGCTGGTAACCATCGCGCCTGCCACCGCCAACCTCGCCCGTGGCGAAGCGGCGAAGCGTATCGTCGAGCTGGCGCCGGAAGGCTTTAGTAAAGTGTTCTTCACCAACGCCGGAGCGGATGCTAACGAGAACGCTATCCGCATGGCTCGACTCTATACCGGGCGCGATAAAGTGCTCTCTGCCTATCGTTCCTATCATGGTAATACCGGCAGCGCGATTGCCGCTACCGGCGACTGGCGTCGCGTGCCGAACGAGTATTCGCGCGGCCACGTTCACTTCTTCAACCCCTATCTCTACCGCAGCGAGTTCAACGCCACGACGGAAGAGGAGGAGTGCCAGCGCGCGCTGGCGCATCTGCGGCGGATGATCGAGTGCGAAGGCCCGAACGCGATTGCCGCAATTCTGCTGGAGTCCATTCCGGGTACCGCCGGAATTCTGGTGCCGCCGGATGGCTATATGCAGGGCGTGCGGGCGCTGGCCGACGAGTTTGGCATCATACTGATTCTTGATGAAGTGATGGCCGGTTTTGGGCGTACCGGCAGCTGGTTTGCCTTCGAGCAGGATGGCATCGTGCCGGATCTGGTGACCTTTGCCAAAGGGGTTAACGCCGGTTACGTTCCGGCGGGCGGTGTACTGATTAGCGAACCGATTGCCCGCTATTTTGACGACCATTTCTTTGCCGGAGGGCTGACCTATTCCGGGCATCCGCTGGCGATGGCGGCGATTGTCGCCACCATTGATGCGATGAAAGAAGAGAAGGTTGTGGAGAATGCGGCAATGATGGGCAACGAGGTGCTGCGCCCGGGGCTGGAAGCGCTGGCGGAGAAACACGCGATTATCGGCAACGTTCGCGGTCGTGGTCTGTTCCAGGCGCTGGAACTGGTCAGCAGCCGCGAGCAGAAAACGCCGCTAACCGCTGCGGATATGGCGGCGATTAAGGGCGCGTTAACCGAAGCCGGTCTGCTGGCGTTTGTGGTGGAGAACCGTATTCACGTGGTGCCGCCGTGCACCATCAGCGCTGAGCAGGTAGCAAAAGGCCTGGCGATTTTTGATGCAGTATTCACTCGTTTCGCGAGTCTGGCGAAGTAGGGGATTTGTGCGGTGTGTTTCCCGGAGGCGGTGCTGCGCACCTGTCCGGGCTACCAAATTCGCCGAGGGACAGTTCCCTCTCCCCTTTGGGGAGAGGGTTAGGGTGAGGGGAAAATGTGCGCTCTGATGCCCTCACCCCGGCCCTCTCCCACAGGGAGAGGGGGAAAATCGCCGTTCCAGTGAGACTTCAGCCTACAGGGAGAGGGGGAGAACCTCACCCCATCCGGTGTTCACCGTTCACCAGCGCTTCGCGGTCGAAGAAGCGCTGAATCACGCCCTCCGCCATAAACGCCGCCCGGTCTGACATATGGGCAATCACATCGGCATCGTGGCTGACCAGCAGATAGGTCATGCCATGCTCCTGTTTTAACCTATTGAGTAAATTAAGAATCTCCGCCTGAACTGACATATCCAGCGCCGATGTTGGCTCATCCAGCAGCAGGATCTTTGGGCGCAGCAGCAGAGCGCGGGCAATTGCTACGCGCTGGCGCTGGCCGCCGGAAAGCTGGTGCGGATAACGGCGCGCGGCGTCGGCGGGCAGGCCGACCTGTTCCAGCGCCGTGGTTACCCGCTGCTCAATCTCGCCGATGCTGTGAATCTTCAGCGGCTCCGCCAGCGTGCGCCACAAAGTATGGTTCGGATGCAGCGAAGCGTACGGGTCCTGAAATACCATCTGCACGTTGCGCCGCAGCTCGCCCTGAAAACGTACGCCTGGCGTAATGGCTTTGCCAAACAGTTCGACGCTGCCGCTCCAGTCGCGCTGTAGCCCTGCTAACACCCGCAAAATGGTTGATTTTCCGCAGCCGGATGCGCCGATCAGGCTGAAGGTCTCTCCGGTATCCACGGCAAAGCTGGCCGCTGACACCGCCGTTTTTTCAGCAAAAATAACCTGCAAATCCTTGAGATTAACGACCGCCATGCGCCGCCTCCGTAAAGTCCAGGGTTCTGTCGAGGGTGGGCAGCATCTGGCCGTAGGTTTGCGCATCCGGGCGGCAGGTCCACAGGGTTCGGGTATAGGGATGGGTTGCCGTCGGCAGATCCCGCGCCGCCATCTCATCGACCTTCTCGCCCTGGTACATCACCAGTACCCGCTGGCAGTGTTCCGCTACCAATGGCAGGTCGTGGCTAATCAACAGCATCGCCATCTGTCGCTGTTCGCACTGTTCCACCAGCAGTTCGAGGATCTGATTACGCAGCCGGGCGTCGAGGGCCGATGTGGGCTCATCGGCGATCAGCACCTGCGGATTGTTGAGCAAGGCAATGGCGATCATCACCCGCTGGCCCATCCCGCCGGAGAGTTCTCCCGGATAGCGGCTAAGCACCGGTAAATCCAGCCCCACGGCGGCAACGGCAGCCTTGACCGCCTCCAGTCGCGCCCGGCGGTTGAGGCGCTGATGCAGCGTTAATGCCTCCTCCAGCTGTGCCTGAATATTTTTCACCGGATTGAGCGCGTAGCGCGGATCCTGGAGCACCATGGCGATATCGTTGCCGCGCAGGTCGCGCCAGCCGCGATCGTTAAGCGTCAACACGTTGCGCCCGAGCACGTTGAGCGTATCGGCGCTGACGGTACCGGGTTTGCGCACCAGCCCCATCAGGGCGCGGGCGGTCATCGATTTGCCAGAGCCGGATTCGCCGACCAGCGCCAGCCGCTCGTTGCCGAGGGTAAAGCTTAAATTGTTCACTACCCGGGCGGCGGGGTAGTCGATGGCGAGTCCCTGAACGGTCAGTCGGGTATCAGTCATGTTGCGGCTCCAGAACGTCGCGCAGGCCGTCGCCCAGCAGGTTAAATGCCAGGCTGGCGATAAGAATAACGGCGCCAGGCGCGGCGGCTATCCACCATTGGTCGAAAATAACCTGCATCCCGTCGGCAATCATTGCGCCCCATTCTGCCATTGGCGGACGCGCCCCGAGACCGAGGAAGCCCAGACCGGCGGCGGCGAGGATAATACCGGCCAAATCCAGCGCCAGCCTGACAATAGCTGATGGTAGACACAGCGGCAGAATATGGCCGATCAGCAGCCGCCAGCCGCGAATGCCCATCATTTCCGCCGCCGCCAGATAATCACTGTGGCGCAGGCGCTGAATTTCGCTGCGCGCCTGGCGAGCGTAGGCGGGCCAGGTGGTGAGCGCCAGCGCCAGCGCGCCGTTGACCAGCCCCGGACCGAGCATGGCGACGAAAGCGAAGGCCAGAATCAGCCGCGGCATCGACATCACCACGTCAGTAAATCGCATCAGTATGCGTTCGATCCAACCGCCGTAATAGCCGGAGAGGATCCCCACCAGCAACCCAACGGGCAAGGTAATCACGGTGACCAGCGCCACCAGCCCAAGTGCCGGGCGTGCGCCGAAAATCAGCCGCGAAAGCAGATCGCGCCCGTAGCTGTCGGTGCCGAGCCAGTGCTGTGCGCTCGGCCCTTGCAGACGTGCGGCGGCGTCCTGCCAGTTCGGGTCAAGCGGGGCCAGCCACGGCGCGAACAGGGCGACCATCAGCAGCAAAATAACAATCGTCAGGCCGCAAAAGGCGGCGGGGGAGCGGCGCAGGCGGCGTAAAAACAGATAAGTCGGCATCAGCGCACCCTCGGGTCGGTCAACCGCACCAGCAGGTCGGTGAGGTTATTAATCAACACAAAGCTCGCGCCGATAAGCAGCGTGCCGCCCATAATCGCCGTTGTATCGCCAGCGAATAGTGCGGTGGTCAGGTAGCGGCCAATTCCCGGCCAGGAGAAAACGGTTTCGGTCAGCACCGCGCCTTCCAGCATTGAGGTATATGCCAGGGCGATCACCGTTAATAGCGTGCCGCGAATATTCGGTAGCACGTGGCGCAGCAGGATGGTCATCTCGCTGGCCCCTTTGGCGCGCGCGAGCAGGATGTACTCTTTGTTCATTTCGCTCAGGCAGGCGGAGCGGGTCAGGCGGGTGATGCTTGCTAGTGAGTAATAGGCCAGCAGCAGTACTGGCAGGAGCAGGTGTCCGGCGGCATTTTTAAACGCTTCTTTATCGCCTGAAAGCCAGGTGTCAATCAGCGCAAAGCCGGTGCGTGGTTCAACGGTATACTGATAAATATCGTCCAGCCGCCCAGGTCCTGGCGTCCACTGCAATTTGGCGTAGAACAATGCCAGCATCAGTAGGCCGAGCCAGAAGATCGGCACCGAGTTGCCGAGCAGCGTAAAAGTGCGCACCGCCAGATCCCACGGCGAGCCGACGAAACGGGCGCACAGGACGCCTGCGATAACGCCGAATAGCGCGCCGATAATTAGCGCCAGCGTCGCCAGTTCCAGCGTTGCCGGGAAGGCGGCGAGCAGATCGTGGAGCACCGGCTGCCCGGTAGAGCTGGCAATACCGAGATCGCCGTGGGCGAGATTCACCAGATAGTGCCAGAACTGCACCGGCAGCGGCTGGTCGAGGCCGAGCTGGTGGCGTACCTGGTCGTAGGTGGACTGGCTAGCGTGGTCGCCAACGATTTGCAGCACCCGGTCAACCGGCGACAGCGCCGAGAGCGTGAAGGTGACCAATAACAGGCCGAGCAGGGTCAGCGCCAGCGTCAGCAGCCCCTGAAATAGCGCGAGCAGAGGGCGTTTTGCGCGCCGCTCTGCTCTGGTGGGTAAAACAGCAGACATGGTTATTCCGTCGATAAAAAGTACAGTGTTATCAGCTGGTGCGATCTGTTGTTGTAGCCCGGTCAGCGCAGCGCTACCGGGAAAACATACGGCATCGGGGCCTGCGTTCCCGGAGGCGGCGCGTTGCGCCTGTCCAGGCTACCCGATCGCTCCTGCCCCAGGCGTTACTTGGTTACCCGGTCATACCAGACCATATCGGCGTTAAGGCCCTGCTGATAGCCTTTGACGTTATCGCGGACCACAATCTGGGTTTTACCCTGATCGATAAACACGTAAGGCGAACTGCGCTGCAGCTCTTCCTGCATTTTTTTATACAAATCCAGGCGTTTAGCGGAATCCGGCTCGGCCACTGCCGCCAGGGTCGCTTTATTCAGCTCCGGGATCTGCCAGCCGTTAAGCCCGGCAACGGTGCTGGATTTTCCATCGTTGTAGGCAAAGGCGCTGGCGTTAGAGTGGGCGTCGAAATAGTCCGGGATCCACAGACGAATCGCCGCCTGGTGCTGTTTAGCGCGCACGCGGGCATACACCTGGCTACCGGCGGCCGGCAGCAGATCCACCTTCACGCCGCCCTGGGCAAAGCTTGCCTGCATAGACTGGGCGATGGTGATAAACGGCGGCTTGTTCTCCACATCAAGGGTGAAATGCGCATCTTTGATGCCCGCTTTGGCGAGGATCGCTTTGGCTTTTGCCGGATCGAATTTAAACGGGTTATTGTCCAGCGCGCCCGGCAGGCCGACCGGCAGGAAGCTTTGATGGACGAAGTACTGGCCCTTCAGCAGGTCTTTAGTGATGCCATCGTAATCCACCAGCCAGCGTGCTGCTTCCCAGAAGGCCGGGTTTTTCAGCAGCGGGTTGGCGCTGTTGGCGGTATTAAAGGCCAGATAGTTTTGCTCGGCGGAAGGGATGCTGAGAACGTTAACGCCCGCTTTGCCTTGCAGGGTTGCAATCTGATCGGCCCCGAGGTCGCGCGCTACATCGGCATCACCCTGCTGGATGAGCAGGCGGCGGGAAGCTGGGTCGGGCACGTTTTTAATAATGATGCTTTTTAACTTTGGCGCACCGGTTGGCGTGCTGTCGTTGGCCTCCAGCACGATGGCCTGGTGTGGCTGATAGACCCGCATCTTATACGCGCCGCTGCCCGCAGAGTGCATTTTCAGCCAGCCGTTACCGAAGTCATTATCTTTGGCGTTCGGCGCGATCAGCTTCTCATCGACGATAGAAGCAATTGGCGTGGAGAGAATATTCAGCGCCACCGCTGGGCTAACGTCGGCGGTCCAGTGGAGCTCCAGCGTGTGGTCATCCACTTTTTTCAACTGACTGGCGATGTTATCCGGCTGCCAGCCGAGAACGTTGAGAATAAACGCCGGGGACTTATTCAGAGTCACCGCGCGGGTATACGAGAAAATAACATCTTCCGGGCGCAGCGGGTTGCCGGAGGCGAATTTGGCGTCGGGCTTGAGCTTGATGGTCAGCGTTTTTGCCACCGGATCTGCCTGCCAGCTTTCGGCCAGAATTGGCGTGATTTTTTCAGGGTTATCGCGGTCCGGTTGCACCAGGCGCTGATAGAGGCTCGGTACCGTCTGGATGCTGGAAAGCTCGTTGGCTTCCGCCGGGTCAAGGCTGACAATATCATCAAGGCCCTGAGCAACCACCAGAGTACCAGGCGGCGTGGCGGCGTGAACGGCGGCGGATAATGCGGTCAGTATCAGCAGCGGCAGCAGTTTTTTAGTCATGAGCGATCCCTGAAAAGAGTTATTGTGATTATTGATGTTTCGCTACGTTAGGCCGCTTAATCCAAGGCGTAAAGTCAAAATGCGGATAAGGTTATTCTTAAAAAGTATAACCAATGCCAATGGGTTATTAAGGATAATTATGCTGGCTCTATTTCGGTAATTCTGGCTTCTTGATATAACAAAACACTAACAATAGTTGAGGGTAGAAGCGTGCCGGAAATCAATGAGTTTGGTCAGCAGGTCAACGATCGCGTCCCTGGATGGCATGGGGCGGATACTCTGCGCCGGGCGGCGTTAAATGGCCGCTTTTGTCGACTGGAACCGCTGGATGCCAGCCGACACGCAGCGGATCTGTTCACTGCCTATGCCCTTGGTGACGATAGCGACTGGACCTGGCTTGCCAGCACGCGCCCGCAGAGCGTGGAGTCAACGGCAAGCTGGATTACCGGTAAGGTCATGGATGACGGGCTGGTGCCGTACGCGGTCATCGATCTGCATTCGGAACGGGCCGTGGGGCTGGTGAGCTATATGGCGATTGAGCGGGCGATGGGAACGGTAGAGATTGGCCACGTGACCTGGTCGAGGCCGATGAAAAACACGCCGCTCGGTACCGAGGCGATCTGGCTGTTGCTGAAAAATGGCTTTGCCCATGGCTATCGTCGGCTGGAGTGGAAGTGCGACTCGATGAATATCGCCTCTCGCCGCGCCGCTGACCGACTGGGGTTCACCTGGGAAGGGCGTCTTCGCCAGAGAATGGTGCGTAAAGAGAGAACCCGCGATAGCGATATTCTGTCGATTATCGACAGCGAATGGCCTGCGTGTGATGCGGTTATACGGGCGTGGCTGGCGGTGGAGAATTTTGATGGTGAAGGTCGGCAATTGAAGCGACTGGAAGATTTTCGCTAACGTAAATCGCTTTTTTTGAGTTTTCCACTTCTCTCGTAAAGACGAGATCTTCCCTGAAATCCAGTCAGTCTAAACGTTTTCTGAAAAATGATTTTAGCTGGTTAAATATACAGTAATGTGAGCAGGGAAGGGTATGATGACTGCGAGTGCCTGAGGCTTTCTGAGTTCAGGCTTATTAGGTGAGGATTCAGAAAGACGAAGCCCCAGGAGATGTTCCCATCAACCTGAGGCCTACAATCCAAACCTAGCAGTTGGATAGTAGCCTCTTCTTCGCATGGAGGCAACGAGATGCTGACAAAGTACGCTCTGGTGGCTGTCATAGTGTTATGTCTGACAGCGCTGGGATTCACGTTAATGGTACGCGACTCGCTGTGCGAGCTGAGTATCAAAGAACGTAGTATGGAGTTTAAGGCCGTTCTCGCTTACGAAACGAAGAAGTAGCCGGTATGCGGGGAGCAATCCCCGCCTATCCGCAGGCTGGGTAAGGAACCTAAGGCACCTTTTTTCTGCTGATGGGGAGCAGGATGGACGGCGAGAGAAAATCGACCGGTTTATAGCAACAGTGCCGCCACCCCGCATAATTTTTAGCTCAGAGTATTAACGTCAATTACGTCCATACCCGCATTTTTCGCCGCTTCAATCCCAAAACGGGAATCTTCAAAAACGAGGCAGTACTCTGGCTGTACTTGGATTTCGCTGGCGCACAATAAAAACGTGTCGGCGGCCGGTTTGTGGTTTTTAACCCGGTCTGCGGAGACGATAGCGGCAAAATGCTGGGTTAAATTAAAGCGGTTAAGCAGAATGTCCACGGTACTGCGCTCGCTGCCGGTGCCCAGTGCGAGGGGCTTAATACCCTGCCACGCCAGTAAAATATCCATCGCGGGTAAAGCCTGGATTTCCGCTGTCTGTAGCAATTTTTCAATGGCCTGCTTTTTGCGATCGGCCAGTAAGAACGGATCGGTAGTTAATCCTTTTAAGGCGACAACCTGACTGGCGACCTGCCAGGGGGCTGAGCCATTAAACGGGATGAGTTCTTCTTCAGTAATCACGATATCTTCAGCGGCGAATACGCTTAACCAGGCCTGGCGGTGCAAAGGTTCGGTGTCAAAAAGCGTTCCGTCCATATCAAAAATAAGGCCGTGGTAGTGGCTATACATAACTGTTGCCTGTTTGCTGAGGTCGTTATTAAGGCGGGAGAATGCGGGGAAGGGTGCCCCGCATTTTTGTACGCAAAGTTGGTTTTACCAGCAGACAAAACCACCATCGACCACCAGGTCAACACCGGTACAAAACGATGCGGCATCGCTTGCGAGGAACAGCGCTGGCCCGGCCATCTCTTCAACTTTCGCCATGCGCTGAATTGGCGTTTGGCTTTCAAATTCGCGAGTTTGATGGACCATCTCTGGGCGAGTGTTCATTGGCGTAGCGGTATAGCCCGGGCTGATAGAGTTAACGCGGATCCCTTTGTCGACCCATTCCATGGCGAGGCTTTTCGATAAGTGAATAACACCGGCTTTGGAGCAATTATAATGCGCCTGCTCAAGGCCACGGTTAACAATAATGCCGGACATGGAGGCGATATTAATAATCGAGCCGCCGCCGAATTCCTGCATCACTTCAGCTTCCGCTTTACAAGAGTTCCACACGCCGGTGAGGTTAATATCGATAACCCGCTGCCACTGCTCGGTTTCCATTTCCAGCGCCGGGTTGGCGTTGGCGATACCGGCAGCGTTAACGGCGACGTCAAGGCGACCGAAGCGGCTTTTGGCTAGCGCAACGCCCGCGCGTAGATCGCTGAGTTGGCGTACATCTCCAGTGTAGAAGCAGGCCTGCCCACCAATCGCTTCAATATTTTTAACAGTTTCGGCAAGTCCGCCGTCTTCGCGGAGATCAAAGCAGACCACCCGAGCGCCTGCGCTGGCGAGGCCGTAAGCAATCATCTGACCGATGCCGCTGCCCGCGCCGGTCACGAAGGCTACGCGGTCCTGCAGATTAAACAACTGTTGGGCAAAATCTTTTGCGATCATAGTTATTACTCTCTTAAAAATATTCTTTAGCATGCCCGGTGTTGGCGTTCCCGGAGGCGGCGCGTTGCGCCTGTCCGGGCTACGGGGCTTGTGCCGTCGGGTAGCCCGGACAGGTGCGCAGCACCGCCTCCGGGACATGATTTGTGTCATTACGACATAATCAGGCCGCCATCGATATTGATGGTCTGACCGGTGAGATAACGTGCATCGTCAGACGCCAGGAATGCCACCAGTCCGGCAACATCTTCTGGTTTGCCCGCGCGCTTCATCGGAATGCCTTCGACCCACTCCGCCATCAGCTCACCCTTGCCGTAGCGTTTCTGCTCGGTGCTGAGGACTTCGCCCCATACGCGGTCGTTGTAATCCCACATCTCGCTTTCAATAATGCCCGGACAGAAGGCGTTGACGGTGATATTCCACTGTGCCAGCTCGTGGGCCAGGCTCTGGGTGATGCCGATAACGCCCATTTTGCTGGCCGCGTAATGCGGAGTGTAGATAAAGCCCTGACGGCCTTGGCCGGAAGAGGTGTTAATCAGGCTGCCGTGGTTTTGTTTCACCATGTACTTGGCGGCTTCGCGACAGCACAGCCAGACGCCGGTGGTGTTAACGGCCAGCACTTTTTCAAAGTCGGCTTTCGGCATACGATCGTAGTAATCGATGGTGATCACGCCAGCGTTCTGGATAGAGACATCAATCGTGCCGAAGCGCGCTGCCGCCTGCTCATACAGCGATTGCACCTGCGCTTCATCGGTTACATCGACCTGTAACGACAGGATATCGGCCTGATAGCGTTGGCGTAAGGTTTCCGCCGTTTCGTGAACGCGATCGGCGTTAGAGACCATCACCAGATTCGCGCCGTCCCGAGCAAAGCGCTCAGCAATACCGGCACCAATTCCACGGCATGCACCAGTGATAACAACCGTTTTGTTTTTGAAATTTCTTTGCATTTTTTCTTCCCTTGTATAGGCCGGACGCAAGTGCGTCCGGCGGGGTAATGAAGACGTTATTAGCTGGTGGCTCCTGCCGTCGCCAGTTTCTCTTCATGGCGGCGCATCAGGATGACCTTGTTCTGTAGTTTCTGCTGGAACTGGTCGACGACGACGGCGGTGACGATAACCACGCCCTTAATGACCATTTGCCAGAAATCGCTGACTCCCATCATCACCATGCCGTCGGCAAGGAAGACGATAACGAAAGCACCTATAATTGAACCAGTCACCCGACCACGGCCGCCCGCCAGCGCGGTTCCGCCGAGTACGGTGGCGCCAATGGCATCCATTTCGAACATATTGCCGGTCATTGGGTGCGCGGTTTGCAGCTGCGAAGCGACAATCAGGCCAACGAACGCAGCGCACAGGCCAGAGAAGGCGTAGACGAAGATTTTTGCTTTAACGATCGGGACACCGGCCAGGCGAGCGGCGGATTCGTTACCGCCGATAGCGTAGATATAGCGGCCCAGCGGGGTTTTGGTGGTCAGCCAGAAGCCAAGCAGCAGGAAGCCGATCATCAGCCAGATAGGCAGATAAATCCCCATTAACGTCCCGGACCCCAGGGTGGAGAAACCGGTGTTGCCCAGCGCTTCTATCCCGTTGAGGTTAGGATAGGTGCTGCCGTTGTTGAACAGCAGGGCGGAACCCCTGGCGACATACATCATGCCCAGCGTACAGATGAAGGGCGCGACGCCGAAGCGGGTGATCACCGCGCCGTTAATAAAGCCGACGAGGATGCCGAAAATGGCCACGCACAGAATCACTTCAGGCACATTGAAGAAGATGACGCTGCCGTTCCATAAGGGCAGACCGTTGGTCAATAATGCCCCCGCAACCATTCCGCAGATCCCGGCGACGGCACCGACGGAAAGGTCGATCCCTCCGGTCAGGATAACCAGCGTCATGCCGATGGCCAGCAGGCCGGTGATGGCCACGTGCTGAGTCATTATCAGCAGGTTAGATGTGGTCAGGAAATTCGGTACCATCACGCTGAAGAACGCGATAACCAGCAGCAGAGCGATAAACGTTCTGGCCTTCAGCAGGTACATATAAATCATATATTTCTGGTTCATGATGGATTCCAGCCTGATTAATCTTGAGGTGTTGAAGCCGCGATTAATTTTTCGCGGGTAACCGCATGACGCGGTAAATCGGCGGTAATACGGCCATCGGCCATCACCAGGATGCGATCCGCCAGCGCCATGACTTCATCCAGTTCCGATGAAGAGAACATCACTGCCAGACCCTGGTGGGCCATTTTGCCAATCAGGTGATAAACGTCAGTTTTGGCACCCACATCGATGCCGCGCGTTGGCTCATCGAGAAAAACAACCTGTGGTTGCGTCATTAACGCTTTGCCCAGCACCACTTTTTGTTGGTTGCCGCCGCTTAAAGAGGTGATTGGCAGTTCAGGATCGCTGACCTTAATAGCCAGTTCGCGAATCATCTCTTTGACGCTGACAATCTCTTTTTGCGGGTTCAGCCACTTCCATGCCTGGCGAAAACCTTTCAGGCTGAAATCAGATAAGGTCATATTCGATTGAATCGACATCATCTGCACCACGCCTTCGCCCTGCCGGTCCTCAGGAACTAACGCCAGCCCTTTTTTAAGCCGCGTCTGAAACTGAGTTTTGCCAATATTTTCACCGTTAAGATGGACGCTGCCGTTCTGGCAAGGCATCAGCCCGACCAGGCCTTTAAACAGCTCCGTGCGCCCGGCGCCCAGCAGGCCGTATATACCAATCACTTCCCCTTTACTTAATGTGAAGGTCACATCGTTGAGCTTATAACCGCCGCTGTGGTGTAACGCCGTCAGACCTTCAACGGCAAGTACCGCCTCGCCCTTCGGTGCGGGCTGATAGTCGAAATGTTTTTTCTTATCGCCGACCATCTGTTCGATGATCCACGGGATACTGGCATCACTGACCTCGCGCTCGCTGATAAAGCGTCCGTCGCGGAAAATAGTGATGTGGTCACCAATTTCCATCAGCTCTTCCAGTCGATGGGAAATATAAATAATGGTGACGCCGCGACGCTTAAGCTGCTCAATGACGTTAAACAGGATTTTGACTTCCGACTGACTGAGTGCAGAAGTAGGTTCGTCCATGATTAATACGCGTGTGTCCTTTGAAAGCGCGCGTGCAATTTCAACCAACTGCTGGTGACCGATGCCTAATTCACCAAGTTGGGTATAGGGATCGACATTGAGCTCCAGCCTTTCCAGTAATTTTTTGGCTAACTCATATTGATATTTTTCGTTGATCTTCCCTTTCTGGAAGAACTCGTTAGCCATGAAAATATTATCCATGACGTTCATATTCGGGAATAAATTTAATTCCTGAAAAATGATGCTGATTCCCTGCTTTTCGGCCTGGTGAGTCGAGCTAAGGGTAACCGGAGTACCATCAAGAATAATTTGACCGGAGGAGGGAGTTTCAACGCCAGCAAGCATTTTCATCATGGTGGATTTACCTGCACCATTTTCACCGATCAGAACGTTTACTTTATTTCGATAGACCCGATAGTCCACGTTATCTAAGGCAATAACGCCTGGATAAACGCGAGACAATCCGCGGGTTTCGATAATAACTTCAGATTCGACTGGTTGGGAATTGACGAGTTCTTGCCGCTGCATGTTATTGTCCTCCCGCACGAACAATTTTCGCTGGCGTAATATCAGGAATGGTCTGCGGAATATCCCAGGCTGAAAACACGCCATATACCTGTGTCGTTTCGCCGGTTTTCACCTGTGCCGCTTGAATCATATTGACCGCATGTTCGTTAATCGCCCGACCATATTCGCCAAACAGTACCTGGTCGTTAAAGTCCTGATAGCTGGCACCTTGATAGCCGTCGCGTAATAACGTCCCGCGCAGCGTTGGGCCAATTTGCACCACCACGTTGCTGCCGCTGAGATCCTGAATGGTCATTTTTCCGCTACGGGAAGCAGAATCAATTTTGCTGATATTACCTTCAACTTTGACGTAAAAAACGCATGGATTCTCATCCTGAGCGCGATAGCCTAACGTTTTGCAGGCGCTGTCGAAATCTTTCGCCGCGCGCAGGGCGGTCATCAACTCGGCAACGGGACGAGCCCTGGCAACGACCTGTGGAACGATCTGGTCCTGCCATGTTTTGTCAATACTCGTCATGTGCGGATTGGGCGGGGATTTAAGATCGGCCAGCTCTTGCTGAGAGACAATACGGCAGCCTCCAAGCGTAAGAACGGCCAGCGCCAGCCAGGTTTTTTTAAACATAATACTCTCCTATGCGCCCCCGTAGGGGCGCAACAACCCGAACTCAGGACTTGATATTGAAGTCCTGAACTTTGTCTGCATTGTCTTGAGTGATCAGAATCCCGCGGAACATCACGCGCTGCTTCGCTGGTTTTTCACCTTTTTGCAGGTAGTTATCCAGATCGGTCACGCCCTGAGCGGCGATAGCCTGGGCCTGGAGCATCACCGTCGCCTGCAGGGTTCCGGCTTTCACCGCATCGCGTTCGTCGTTGCTACCATCGATACCAACAACTACGACATCGGTGCGATTGGCGGCTTTCAGCGCGGCAATTGCGCCAAGAGCGACAGGACCGTTGCCGCAAATTACGCCCTTCACGTCAGGGTGCGCTTGCAGAATACTGTCCATAATGCGTTTGCCATCGATCAACGTCCCTTTGGCATCTTGCTTCGCCACGCTGACCATATCCGGGTATTGGTCGATAACCTGGTGGAAAGATTTAGAGCGGGTAACGCAGTTATTATCCGCAAGGTTACAGGTCAGTTCGGCATATTTTCCTTTCTCTGCCATCTTCTCAACAAATACGTTGGCGACTTCAGAACCGGCCTGGAAGTTATTATGGGTAATCTGCTCAAGGGCGACGTCATCGACAGGGATTTCGCGGTTGATTAATACCACTGGAATACCGGCTTTTTTCGCTTTTTCAATCGCCGCGACGCTGGCGGTAGAGTCAGCATTATCCAGAATAATGCCCTGAACTTTTTTACCGATGGCGGTATCGATCAGTTCATTCTGTTTTTTTACATCTTCGCCATGCGAAAGAATGGTGGTCTGGTATCCCAGCTCTTTTGCTTTCTCACTGGCGCCTTTGGCTTCAGAAGCGTAATACGGATTATCCAGCGAGTTTACCATGATCATGATGGTGCCTTTTTCTGCTGCCTGGGCGGCAAAAGAAAAAGCGGTCAGGGTAGCGGCTGTTAAAAGCGTTAAACGTAATTTCATGACAATTTTCTCTCTTGGTTGTTATTGTCGGGTACGGTGAAACAACGTAAGGCCTGAAAATCAAGTTTATGGGCCGGGGGTCTCCTTCTGTTGATGATTAAGGTTCGTCACACACGAGATTCCCTGGTGGGCGTCAGGCGGACGTTGCCGGTTTCCATAATGTTCTGTTCACCGCATGGCGCCACTCCTGCCATCTTTTCTGCAGGCGCTGGTGGCGGGCCATATCGGGGATAAATTCGCTATGTTCGGTTAAGAAGGCTTTCAGGTCGGTCACCGAGCCTGGGTTCAGGGCTTTGCGGGCCAGAAGGGCTGCGCCAATCGCCGAGAGTTCGGCAACATCGCTGCGCATCACCGGGCATCCCAGCAGGTCGGCCTGATACTGCATTAACCAATCATTTTTCGTTGGGCCGCCGTCGACCATTAATGCCGCCAGGTGGAAGTCATCCTGCTGACGCATGGCGACAACAACATCGGCGATTTGATAGGTAATGGACTCCAGCGCGGCGCGAATCAGGTGCGCGCGTTTAACGCCACGGCTCAGACCGCAAATCACGCCGCGGGCGCTGTCATCCCACCATGGTGCGCCAAGTCCGGTAAGGGCTGGTACAAAATAGACGCCCAGCGTAGAGTCCACGGAGGCGGGTAGGGTGTTGAGCTCATGAGCCAACTCGGCATCTGAAAGCTCGCTTAAGCCGGTGCTGTCGGCCATCCACGCCACGGCATCGCCGGTGTGGGGAATATTACCTTCTAGTCCGTAGGTGATGCTGTCGCCGTCGTGCCAGGCGATGGTGGTGGCCAGTGCGTCGATATCGCACTGTGCGGATTTTACCGGCGCCATCACTGATGACCCCGTGCCGTAGGTGGCTTTAACGCAGCCCAGTTCGCCAAGCGCGTGACCAAACAGCGCGGCGTGGGAATCACCCACCATCGCCATCACTGGGATACCGTCAGGGATATTGTTCAGCCCGCGGGTGTAGCCAAATAATCCGCTGGAAGGTTTAATTTTCGGCAGCGCAGCGCGAGGGATCTGGAACAGCGCCAGCATCTCGTCGTCCCACTGCCCGGTTTGCAGATTCAGCAATTGGGTGCGTGCAGCATTGGAGTGATCGCAATGGAACGCTTCGCCCTGGGTTAAATTCCACAGCAGCCAGCTGTCGATGGTGCCGAGGCAGATTTCTCCGCGTTCAGCCAACATGCGGCCCTCAGGAATGGATTCCAGCAGCCAGCGCATTTTTGAGGCCGAGAACAAAGGCGCAATCGGCAGGCCAGTGGTGGTTTTGATTTGCTGCTCTTTGTTGTCGCGGCGTAGTTCATCGCAAAACGCGGCGCTACGGGTACACTGCCAGGTGATGGCGGCGTTAATGGGTTTACCGCTCTGGCGATACCAACCTATGGCGGTCTCGCGCTGGTTGCTGATGGCCAATGCGGCGACGTTCTCTGCACCGACGTGTTCAACCGCTTTAGCGATAACGTCGAGTGAGGCTTCGACCAGAACTTCTCCCGATTGCTCGACCCAACCATCGCGCGGCGTTTGAATCGCCAGCGGTTGCGAGAATTTCACTACCACGTCACCGCGGCTATCGAGCACGACGGCTTTGGCGTTGGTGGTGCCTTCGTCCAGTGCAATGATGAACTCTTTACGTGTTGCCTGCATTAGGTAGTCTCCTGAGTCACACTTCGTCCTGGCGCGGAGGGGGAAGAGTCGGCATTCCTCTTTATCGCATTGCTTCTTAGCAGGCCATGATGTGACAATTCGTTTTCACTTTTTTAATCACTGAATATATATTCGATAGTGATTATTTATTTGATACCTTAGCCAGAAACTTCCCATCGGGCTACAGGAAAAGTTATCAATTGTGCTGGCAATCACACTTATCCGTTCGGTGGAGCATCTGACAATGAGTGAAAAAGAGAGCAGCTTAATGCATTTATCGTGTTGAAATATAAATATTTATTTGCATTACCTTTACGCTTCCTGGAAAGCGTAAAGGTTGTGGGAAAGTGTTGGAATGAGGAGGTTAACCCGCGATAAGCAGGCGCGCGGTGGGGTAGTCAGTAATTAACACATCGATATAACCGCCTGATAGCGCACCTTTGATAGCCGCAACCTTATCACTGCCGCCGGCAAGGGCCACCACGTTGGGGCACTTCTTCACTTTTTCCAGCGCCATGCCGATAACAGGATCTTCATCATCGCGTAACACCGCTTTGCCGTTTTTGTCGTAGTAGTGCAGGCAAATGTCTCCGACCGCGCCGCGTGCCGCCAGCACCTGAAGCATATCTTCGTGGTAGTAGTTCCCGGACGTTTTAAGCAGTTGCGAAGGCTCGAGGATGCCAATGCCAACGATGGCAATATCGACTTCGTCAAAGCGGGCAATGACATCGGCGACATCTTTGCTGGCAACGAGACGATTTTTCTCCTCCGTTGAGCCTTCAATGCTTTGGGAAGGAAGCAGCCAGGCATCACAGTTAAGATGATGCGCCAGGGTTTGGGTGAGGATCGTTGCCTGGACATTACCGTTCGGCCCTACGCCACCCAGCAGTTGAATCACGCCGTTGGCCTTCAGATTTTGCGCGTGAACTTCATCGACCATCGCACGAATGGTCGAACTCCAGGAGGAGACGCCAATCAGGTCTTTTGGGCGTAATCGCGTTTCCAGATAGTGGGCGGCGGCGGAACCAATGGCGCGCTTGATGGTGTGATCGTTCGCGTCCTCTTCGGTATCCACCACGATGGCTTGTTTAATTCCGTAGCGATCCTCGAGACCTTTTTCAAGATTGAGGAAAATATTGGATGGCTGAACAACGCTAATTTTGACCACGCCTTCCTTTTGGCAACGGGTAATCGCTCGGGAGATAAATGACTGAGAAAGCGAGAGAAGTTGAGCGATATCGGACTGCTTTCGTCCTTCAAGATAGTAAAGAGTGGCAATCTTAACTAATAGCCGTTGTTCATCCTGCTTAGCCATATATTTCCCCGAAAATCATTTACGTGCAGCCATTATCTTAGAGCTCATCATCATACGCGAAAAGAAAAGACAGTTAAGTGTGATGGATATCTAACTTTCGCCAATCCTCAAAAACAGCTATGGACAAAAACAGAACAGTGGCTGCATAATTGAATAAAGAATCATTATTGAATATATATTCATGATGATTTCAGGTCAACTGAAAAGTACCCAGGCGCAGTCAGGCCTGGTGGTAAGGAGGCAGAATGTTCCTGAGTATGATGCAGCGGCGTAAGCCTTGCGATGCGTTGCCTGGGGATGTCTGGTTTTTTTAGTCCCTGACGGAATAAATATTCCAAGTTGAAAATAAATTCAGAGGTATTAAATGAATCCCTATAGCTATGATGTCCAGGCACTTGAGCGTAAAGCCCGCGCCGTTCGTCGCCATATCGTCAGATTGAATGCCAACAGCCCTGCGGGTGGGCACACCGGAGCCGACCTGTCTCAGGTTGAACTGATTACCGCGCTCTACTTCCGTATTATGAACGTTGCGCCGGACCGTATTGCTGACGATCAGCGTGATATCTACATCCAGTCGAAAGGCCACGCGGTGGGTTGCTACTACTGCGTATTGGCCGAAGCGGGTTTCTTCCCCGTTGACTGGCTGGATACCTATCAGCATGCCAACTCTCATCTTCCTGGCCACCCTGTACGTCAAAAAACACCGGGCATCGAACTCAACACCGGCGCGCTGGGCCACGGTTTGCCTGTTGCGGTGGGGCTGGCGCTGGCTGCGAAGAAAAGCAACAGCTCCCGCCGCATCTTTTTAATTACCGGCGATGGCGAGCTGGCTGAAGGCAGCAACTGGGAAGCGGCTCTGGCCGCGGCGCACTATGGGCTTGATAACCTCGTCATCATTAATGACAAGAACAACCTCCAGCTGGCAGGGCCGACCCGTGAAATCATGAATACCGACCCGCTGGCTGACAAATGGAAAGCCTTCGGCATGACGGTAACCGAGTGCCAGGGCAACGACATGGCGTCGGTGGTGGCGACACTGGAAGGGCTGAAGCAGGAAGGTAAACCGAACGTTATTATCGCCAACACCACGAAAGGTGCCGGTATTTCCTTTATCCAGGGGCGTCCGGAATGGCACCACCGGGTACCGAAAGGCGAAGAAATTGCACTGGCACTGGAGGAATTGAAAGATGAGTAATGCAGAACACCTGGCGAGCGTGATGGTTGAAGCGTTTATTGATGCAGTTGAAAGCGGTGTTGATCTGGTGCCGGTGGTAGCTGACTCAACCTCGACGGCAAAAATCGCCCCGTTTATTAAACAATTCCCTGGCCGCCTGGTTAACGTGGGCATCGCCGAGCAGAGTATGGTCGGCACAGCAGCTGGCCTGGCGCTGGGCGGAAAAGTTGCGGTGACCTGTAACGCCGCGCCGTTCCTGATTTCCCGCGCTAACGAGCAAATTAAAGTCGATGTTTGCTACAACAACACCAACGTTAAGCTATTTGGCCTCAACGCCGGGGCCAGCTACGGCCCGTTGGCGAGTACCCACCACGCGATTGACGATCTGGCGGTGATGCGCGGCTTCGGTAATATCCAGATTTTTGCCCCTTCTTCACCGCGTGAATGTCGGCAGATTATCGATTACGCCATTCGCTATCAGGGGCCGGTTTATATTCGCCTCGATGGCAAGGCGTTGCCGGAGCTGCACGACGAAAATTATCAGTTTGTGCCCGGTGCGGTAGTGACGCTGCGCGAAGGCGAAGATATCGCGCTGGTAGCAACTGGCTCTACGGTGCATGAAATCGTTGATGCGGCGCAGATTCTGGCCGATGCAGGGGTTCAGGCTAAAGTGGTGAGCGTGCCTTCAATCCGCCCTTGCGATACCGCCGCGCTGCTGGCAGCGCTGAAGCCATGCAAAGCGGTGATTACGGTGGAAGAGCATAACGTCAACGGCGGACTGGGTAGCCTGGTGGCGGAAGTGCTGGCGGAAGCGGGCGTCGGCATTAAGCTCAAGCGCCTGGGGATCCCGGATGGTGAGTATGCGGCTGCGGCAGATCGCGGCTGGCTGCGTAAACATCACGGTTTTGATGCGGCCTCTATTGCTGAACTGACGCAGAAGATGCGTTGATTTCAGCTTGTAGAAAAGTGTATGTCTCTGGAATTGCCCGGTGGCGGCTAGCGCCTTACCGGGCCTACAAAGAAAGCGCAACATGCTGATGTCGTGGTGTTTGTAGGCCGGGCAAGGCGTCAGCCGCCGCCCGGCAGAAATACGAGCACGGTGTCTAAAACGGCACCTTTTACGACGTGCAAAGCGTAATAACAAATTCTCCGGCCTTGATCCATTGCAGCCTAAACTCTTTAGCGGATAACCGAAGAAGCAAAATTCCTTCCTTTATATACACCAACTCAAAATCGGTAAAACCTCTTCCGGCTTGTACGTCCACATGGCAGGCCTTAAACGCGCTCTCTTTCGCCGAAAACGCCAGCGTCAGCGCCAGCTCAGGCGGTAAACCACTGTCATCCAGAACTCTTTTTTCCGCTGCGTTGACGATACTGCTTTCCAGATCTGCCGCCAGCGAAGGCGTCATGATCCTTTCGATATCAATGCCGACCGGCTGGGCAGAAACTACCGCCAGCGCGGTCTGTTTGCTGTGGCTGATGCTGCCGTACCACGGGGTGGGCCATAGGGGCTGGCGCTGGTCGCCAATGGCAGGAACGCTTTTCTCTCCCACTTCCTGTAGCGCATAAACCGCCGCAATACGCCCGGCAAGATGTTCGCTCTGCCGCTTGCGGGCACAGTCGGCTAGCAGGGCGTGATGCGGGAGCCAGAACAGATCTTCAGGCTGAAAGGTCGCCGGGTCGAAATCCACCCGCTGAAGTGAATGACCCGCAAGCTGAATGATTGAGTGTTGGATTTGCATCGTGGAATGTTAGCAGATTCTTCCGTCCGCCCTCTATGAGAAGAGGGCGGAGGAGATTTATACCCGTCATACTTCAAGTTGCATGTGCGTTGGCATCGCGCGCTCACCCCAGTCACTTACTCATGTAAGCTCCTGGGGATTCGCTTCCTTGCCACCTTCCTGCAACTCGAATTATTTAGGGTATAAGAGAACCATCAGAAGTGGGTATTGACACCCAGGTACCAGGTCCGGCCCGATTCGTTATAAGTGTTGGCACCTGCGCCAGCCATATAAGAGACATCGGTGAGGCTACCCGTTGTCTGGGAGTTACCCGCACGCCAGTGGCGCTTATCGAAGACGTTATCCACGCCGCCGGTCAGGCTGACGTATTTGGTTACGTCCCAGGTGGCGCTCAGACCAACGATGCTGTATGGGCTGACTTCATCCGTTTCGGAACCCACCGCCGGCTGACCTTTGTAGTTATATTTCTTCGGCTGCTGCTTGCCGTACCAGGTGAAGGTCGACTGCACGGAAATATCCTGCTGAATCTGCCAGCTCAGGGTGGAGTTCAGGGTGTATTCCGGAATAATCGACAGACGATCGCCGGTTTCCTTGTTTTTACTTTGCAGCATATAGGTGATGTTGTTAGTCCAGTTCACCGTCTCGCTAACCGGCACGTTCAGGGTCCCTTCAAGACCTTCAACCACCGCTTTAGGCACGTTTTCCCATTGATAGATATCGGTTTTCACCGCACCTTTCGAGGTATTCGCAATTGGCGCGTAGCCTGCTTCGATTTTATCGCGGTAGTCGTTACGGAACCATGTCACACCCGCCAGCCAGCCGTCATGTTTAAATTCAAGGCCAATCTCTTTGTTGATGCTGGTTTCGGCTTTCAGGTCATCGTTACCCATCATGTAACAACCAGTACCGGTGCCGCTGGCGTAGCAGCCCTGGCCTTTACTATAAAGAATATAGTTCGGGTTGGTCTGGTACAGGCTCGGCGCTTTATAGGCGCGGGCGATACCCATTTTCAGGGTAAAATCATCGCCCAGACCTTGAGACAGGTTCAGCGATGGGCTCCAGTTGTTGCCCACGATAGTGTGGTGATCGAAACGCAGCGCCGGAGTCAGCATCGTAGTTTCGGTCAACTCCATGTTGTCTTCGGCAAACAGGGAAAAGATCTCGGCTTTCGAGTACGGGCTACGGCCGGTGCTGTCATAGCCATCAATGTCACCGCCCATAAAGGTCTGGGTATTTGACGCTAAATCCTTCATGCGCTGCTGGTTCCACTCGGTACCCAGCGTCAGGTTCTGGTTAAATACCAGATCGAGAGGGATGTTGACTTCGCTGTGCAGCATCACGTCGGCCAGATCGATATCGCTGAACTGATCGCTGTTGAAGATACCTTCTGTACCACCCGCTAAACCTTCGCCTTTACGAGAGTTGCGGGTACGTTCGTACTGCGCCCAGTTGCTGGTGGTCACGCCGTTATCCCAGCCGCCGTTCCAGGTCATAGAGTAGGTCTGGCGATAGAGGCGGTTAGTCTCTTTGCCGTAGTTCTTTTTCACCAGATCGTTGGTGTTGGTGTTCTGCGTGTCGCCAGCGTAGAGGTTGCCCTGACGGCTGTAGCCGGATTCAAACTCCAGCGACTGCATCGGCGCGAAGTCCCAGCGCACGACGCCGTTAATATTCTTGTTTTTTACACCTTCACGCCCGGCAGGCATGGTATTGGCATATGCACCGGTACGCTCGGACTGATGCCCGTCGTTGATATCCCATGCATCGGCCTGGGTTTTATCGAGATTACCTAACAGGCGGAAGCTGAAATCGCCGCCCAGTGGGCCGGTGAGGCTAAAGTTAGTGCGTTTAGTGGAGCCTTCGTCTTTGTGCTCTGGAGCGTTCATGTAGGTGTTCCATGAACCGTGCCATTCACCGTCGCTTTTTTTGGTGATGATATTGACCACGCCGCCCGCCGCGCCGTTACCGTAGCGTGCAGCAGCCGGGCCGCGAATGACGTCAATGCGTTCAATCAGCTCCGGTGGTACCCAGGAAGTATCGCCGCGAGTATCACGCTCGCCACGCCAGCCCAGACGCACGGAGTTGCGGCTGGTGACGGGCTTACCATCAATCAGGATCAGGGTGTTTTCCGGGCCCATGCCGCGAATATCAATCTGGCGATTGTTGCCGCGCTGGCCGCTGGTGGAGTTGCCGGTCAGGTTAACGCCCGGCATGGTGCGGATAATTTCAGATACGTCGCGCGCAGGCGGACGTTTACGGATTTCATCGGCGGTGATGGTTGAGACGCCCGGAGCCTGAAGGTTCTGTTCGGCAGCGGTAACGACCATGGTTTCGTCAGCGGTTGCGGCTTTGCTATCAGAGGAGGTTTCCGCCGCGCTCAGCGGAAAAGCAGCCCCATAGATTCCCAGATTGACCAGCAAGGCCAGGGATTTGATCCTGTTATTCATTGTAAATCCTGCTTTTCGTCGCCACCTTCCCCAAAAGCCCTTTCCCGTCGGGAGGGGAGGCGGTATCAATGTTGCCAGTAGAGGGCATACGCACTCCGTCGCTGACTCAATAAGCCATCTCTGACATGTTTAATTTTGAAAGACGCGCTTCCCACAGCGCGCTAATACGCTATTGCAAATGAAAATAGTTATCAATAATATTATCAATAAATATTACGTTTATTGATACGTTTGTTGATAAATGTCACGATAAACATAAGGTTAAAAAAGGAATGCAAAAGACAGGAAGTGACGACTGGTGGCAAAGCCTCTCCGGCCCGCAGATTGAGGCCGTTGACGACGCGTATCGGGTGACGTTCTGGTGGCGAGACCCTGCGGGCAGCGAGGCCTCCTCGACGATCCAGCGGGTATGGATTTACATCACCGGCGTCACCGATCATCATAAAAATTCGCTGCCGCAGACGCTGCAACGCGTTCCCGGTACCGATGCCTGGTTCTGGCAAACCACGCTCTCACCCACCTGGCGCGGGAGCTACTGTTTTGTTCCCTCCGAGCGCGATAACGATTTTTCCCCTGAGCTTTTTAACGGCGATAGCCCGGACCGCACGCTGCTGCGTGAAGGCTGGCGTAAACTGCTGCCGCGCGCGATCTCCGACCCACTCAATCCACAAAGCTGGAAGGGCGGCCGCGGTCATGCGGTGTCTGCGCTGGAGCTGCCTGAAGCCCCGGAACAACCGGGCTGGGCGCTGCGCGATGAACCTTATCAGCCGCCGGTCTGCATTGAGTGGCAGAGCCAGCGCCTGGGCAATATGCGACGGATCTGGGTCTACGCTACCGGTGATGCGAATCCGCAAGAGCGCCCTCTGGCGATTCTGCTTGATGGCCAGTTCTGGGCCGAAAGCATGCCGATATGGTCGCCGCTGGCGGGGTTAACCCGCGAAAAGCGGCTCCCGCAGGCGGTTTATCTGCTGATTGACGTGATTGATAACCAGCATCGCGGCGAAGAGCTTCCCTGCAATGAAGCGTTCTGGCTGGCGGTTCAGGAAGAGCTGCTGCCGTTAGTTCGTCAGATGGCCCCTTTCAGCGATCGCGCTGACCGAACCGTGGTGGCAGGCCAGAGCTTTGGTGGCCTGGCTTCAATGTTCGCTGCGCTCTACTGGCCGCAGCGCTTTGGCTGCGTGCTTAGCCAGTCCGGTTCCTACTGGTGGCCGCATCGCGGTGGGGTGCAGACGGGACTGCTGATTGACCGCCTAAGCCGCGGCGAGTTACACCCGCAAGGGCTGCGAATCTGGCTGGAAGCCGGTATTCGCGAGCCGATTATTTTTCGTGCAAACCAGGCGCTTCTCGCGCATCTGGAACAGCAGACGATTTTCTGGCGTCAGGTTGACGGCGGGCATGATGCGCTTTGCTGGCGCGGCGGGCTGACGGCGGGGTTAATCCAGCTGTGGCAGCCTTTATGCCGCGAAGAGTAGCAAAGCGCGCTTTACGAGGAATTTGAAATGCAATTCAGTAACCCCTTCGATAATCCGCAAGGGCAGTTTTACATTCTGCGCAATGAATTACAGCAGTTTAGCTTGTGGCCACACCACTGCTCGCTGCCGGAAGGCTGGGCGGTGGAGTGCCAGCCGCAGTCGCTAGAAGCGTGCAACGCCTGGCTGGCGGCGAACTGGTCCACCCTCACCCCCGCGCACCACGCGTCCTAAGGAGCTGATGATGACCACTCGTTTACCGCTGGTTGCGGCGCAGCCGGGGATCTGGATGGCAGAGCGTCTCTCAACGCTGCCCGGTGCCTGGAGCGTCGCCCACCATGTAGAACTGCGCGGTGAGATCGACCCGGTTCTGCTCGGACGGGCGATTGTTACCGGACTGTCGCAGGCCGATACCCTCAGCATGCGTTTTTGTGAAGATAACGGCGAAGCCTGGCAGTGGGTCGATGAAACTCATGTGTTTGCCGAACCGGATTATCAGGATCTGCGCGCCGCGAGCGACCCGCACGCCGCCGCGCTGGCGCTGATGCATGCCGACCTCGGGCAGAATCTGCGCGTAGACGGCGGCAATCCGCTGGTCTGCCATCAGCTGTTACGGGTAGGAGATAATCGCTGGTACTGGTATCAGCGTTATCACCATTTACTGGTCGATGGCTTCAGTTTCCCAGCGATTACTCGCCAGATCGCTGCAATTTATCGTGCCTGGCAGCGGGGTGAAGAAACGCCTGTTTCGCCGTTTACTCCCTTTGCGGAAGTCGTGGAAGAGTATCAACGCTACTACGGTAGCGACGCCTGGCAGCGTGACAAACAGTTCTGGCAGGAGCAGCGTAAAGCGCTACCGTCTCCGGCTTCGCTGTCTGCCGCGCCGCTGGCGGGAAGGGCGAGCTGCACCGATATCTGGCGCATGAAGCTGGAGGTCGATGCTGGCGTCTTTAGCCGTCTGGCAGCGAGTGCTCCGCAGTGTCAGCGTGCGGATCTGGCGCTGGCGCTGACCACCCTGTGGTTGGGGCGACTGTGCAGCCGAATGGATTACGCGGCGGGCTTTATCTTTATGCGCCGCATGGGGTCTGCGGCGCTAACCGCAACCGGACCGGTACTGAACGTCCTGCCGCTGGCGGTCAATATTGACGCGCAGGAAACGCTGCCGGAACTGGCAACGCGCCTTGCCGGGCAGTTGAAAAAAATGCGCCGCCACCAGCGCTATGACGCCGAGCAGATCGTTCGCGACAGCGGCAAGGCGGCGGGTGATGAGCCGCTATTTGGCCCGGTGCTCAATATAAAAGTTTTCGATTATCAGCTGGATATCGACGGCGTGCGGGCGATAACCCACACTCTGGCGACCGGCCCGGTCAATGACCTTGAGTTGGCGCTGTTCCCGGACGAAGCGGGCGGTCTGTCACTGGAGATTTTGGCCAATAAACAGCGTTACGATGAACAGACGCTGCGCGGGCATATCGCCCGGCTCTCCGCGCTGCTGACGCAGTTTGCTGACCATCCGGGCCTGCGCTGCGGCGACGCGAATATGCTATCGGCGGCGGAAATAACGCAACTGGAGCAGGTCAACAATACCGGCATTGCTCTGCCTTCCACCACGCTGAGCGCGCTGGTGGCAGAGCAGGCGGCGAAAACCCCGGATGCCCCGGCGCTGGCGGATGCCAGGTGGCAATTTAGCTATCGCGAGATGCGCCAGCAGGTGGTGGCGTTGGCGCAATTGCTGCGCGCACGCGGGGTTAAACCGGGCGATAGCGTGGCGGTGGCGCTGCCGCGTTCGGTGTTCCTGACCCTGGCGCTGCACGGCATTGTCGAAGCCGGGGCCGCATGGTTGCCTCTGGATACCGGTTATCCTGACGATCGTCTGCGGATGATGCTGGAAGATGCGCGTCCATCGCTACTGATTACTTCTGAGGATCAGTTGGCGCGCTTTAGCGATATCCCCAACCTGGGAAGTCTCTGTTATCAGCAGCCGCTGGAAGCGAGTGACGCTGCACCGCTGGCCATATCTCAGCCTGACCATACCGCTTATATCATCTTTACCTCCGGCTCTACCGGGCGACCGAAAGGGGTGATGGTCGGGCAAACCGCCATTGTCAACCGCCTGCTGTGGATGCAGAACCACTATCCGCTCTGTGCTGATGACGTGGTGGCGCAGAAAACGCCGTGTAGCTTTGATGTCTCGGTATGGGAGTTCTGGTGGCCGTTTATTGCCGGTGCGCAGCTGGTGATGGCCGAGCCTGAGGCCCATCGCGACCCGCTGGCGATGCAGCAGTTCTTCGCCCGCTACGGCGTGACCACGACCCACTTTGTGCCGTCGATGCTGGCGGCGTTTGTTGCTTCGTTGGATGCGGAAAATGTCGCCTCCTGTCAAACCCTGCGGCGGGTATTCTGCAGCGGTGAAGCGCTGCCGACGGCGCTGTGCCGCGAGTGGGAATCGCTGACCGGCGCGCCATTGCATAACCTGTACGGCCCGACGGAAGCGGCAGTGGACGTCAGCTGGTATCCGGCCTGCGGGCCTGAACTGGCGGCGGTCACCGGCACCAGCGTGCCGATTGGCTGGCCGGTATGGAATACCGGTTTGCGTATTCTGGATGCGTCGATGCGCCCGGTACCGCCGGGCGTGGCGGGAGATCTCTACCTGACCGGCATTCAGCTGGCGCAGGGCTACCTGGGGCGTCCTGATTTAACCGCCAGCCGCTTTATTGCCGATCCTTACGCACCGGGCGAGCGCATGTATCGCACTGGCGACGTTGCCCGTTGGCAGGATTTCGGCGCGGTGGAGTATCTCGGGCGCAGCGACGATCAGCTGAAAATTCGCGGTCAGCGTATTGAGCTGGGCGAAATCGATCGCGTGATGTCGGAGTTGCCGGACGTCGCGCAGGCGGTGACTCATGCCTGCGTCTTCAACCAGGCGGCAGCCACTGGCGGTGATGCTCGTCAGCTGGTGGGCTATCTGGTTTCTGAATCTGGTCTGCCGCTGGATACCGCAGCGCTCAAAGCGCGGCTGGGGGAACAGCTGCCACCGCATATGGTGCCGGTAGTGCTGATTCAATTACCGGAGCTGCCGCTGAGCGCCAACGGCAAGCTGGATCGCAAAGCGCTGCCGCTGCCGACGCTAAGCCGCGAGCGCAGCGGTCGTCCGCCGGAGCCGGGCATTGAAAGCACCGTGGCAACGGCGTTCAGCCAGCTGCTGGGTTGCGAAGTAAACGATATTGAAGCTGATTTCTTCGCTTTAGGTGGTCATTCGCTGCTGGCAATGCGCCTGGCGGCGCTGCTGAGCCGCGAGCTGGAACGTCAGGTGACGCCGGGGCAGGTGATGGTCGCCTCGACCGTCGGCAAGCTGAGCGCGCTGCTGGCTTCGGATCTCAGCGATGAGCAGGCGCAGCGCCTGGGCTTCGACACGCTCCTGCCGCTGCGCGCGAGCGACGGCCCGACGCTGTTCTGCTTCCATCCTGCTTCCGGTTTTGCCTGGCAGTTCAGCGTGCTGGCGCGTTATTTAAGCCCGCGCTGGTCTATCACCGGCATTCAGTCGCCGCGACCGCAGGGACCAATGGCGACGGCGGCGGATCTGGATGCGGTCTGCGAGCATCATCTGCAAACCTTGCTTGAGCAGCAACCGCACGGCCCTTATTACCTGTTCGGTTATTCGCTCGGCGGCACGCTGGCGCAGGGCATTGCCGCCCGTTTACGCCAGCGCGGCGAAGCGGTGGCGTTCCTCGGGCTGCTGGACACCTGGCCGCCAGAAACACAGAACTGGGCGGAGAAAGAGGCTAACGGTCTGGATCCTGAGGTGCTGGCGGAGATCGAACGGGAACGCGAAGCGTTTCTTGCCGCTCAGCAGGGGCAGGCTTCCGGCGAGCTATTCAGCGTTATTGAAGGCAACTATGCTGATGCAGTACGCTTGCTGACTACCGCGCACAGCGCGAAGTTTGACGGTAAAGCGACGCTATTCGTGGCGGAGAGAACCCGTCAGGCCGGAATGGATCCGCAGGTGGTCTGGGGGCCATGGGTTGGTGAGCTGGAGGTCTTTAGCCAGGATTGCGCCCATGTAGATATTATCTCTCCACAGGCCTTTGAGGCGATCGGCCCGGTAGTCAGGGAGATTCTGGGGTAATTGAACGCCGGGTAGCCCTCACCCTAACCCTCTCCCACAGGGAGAGGGGACCGATCGGCAGGGCGCGGGCGGTGGCTTTCCACCTGCGAATTGTGGTTGGGGGCCAATGTCAAAAATGAGCGCGGGTTTTCGCCCTCTCCCTGTGGGAGAGGGGACAGATCGGCAGGGCGCGGGCAGTGCTTTCCACCTTCGAATTGTCGTTGGGGACCAATGTCAAAAATGAGCGCTGGTTTTCTCCCTCTCCCTGTGGGAGAGGGGCGGGGTGAGGGGAAAGGAACTACCGGCGTCCCAGCGGCACCACCAGCGGCGTATGCGCCACCGGATCTTCAATGATCGTACAGCGCAGGCCGTAAATCTTCTCGATCAGCTCCGCGTTAACAATCTCTTTCGGCGCGCCTTCCGCGACGATTTTGCCATCGCGCAGGGCAATCAAATGAGTGGCATAGCGGCAGGCCTGGTTCAGGTCATGCAGCACCGCCGCCAGCGTATATCCCTTCTCCCGATTCAGCTCGCTCAGCAGCTCCAGCAGATCGATCTGATGGCTGATGTCGAGCCAGGTGGTCGGCTCGTCGAGCAGCATTATTGCCGTCTCCTGAGCCAGCACCATGGCAATCCACGCCCGCTGACGCTGGCCGCCTGAGAGCGTATCGACACTTTGCAGCGCCAGGTCGGTGATCCCGGTGGCTTTCATCGCCTTGCTGACCGCCTCTTCATCCTCTTTACGCCAGCGGGTAAACAGCGGCTGGTGCGGATAACGCCCACGCGCCACCAGCTCCTGAACCGTGATATCACCCGGCGTGGTGGCGTTTTGCGCCAGCAGGCCGATCCGTTTGGCGACCTCTTTACTGGCATAATGCTGGATCTGCTCGCCGTCGAGCCAGACATGGCCGCTGGTGGGGGTCATCAGGCGGCTAAGGGTACGCAGCAGCGTCGATTTACCGCAACCATTAGGGCCAATAATGGCGGTAAAATGTCCATCGGGAATGGTCACGTTCAGCGATTCGGCGATGGTCTTTTTGCCGTACGCCAGGGTCAACTGGTCGCCGCGCAAACGGGAAGTTACAGCAGTCATTTTTTGCGGGACTCCTGAATTAACAACGCAATGAGGTAGATACCGCCGAGGCTGACGGTCACCACGCCCACCGGTAACTGATAAGGCATAAACAGGCGCTGCGCGCAGTAGTCAGAGAGTGCCAGCACCAGCGCGCCGCACAGCGCGGATTGAGTCAGGCCCCAGCGAGCGGTACCGCTAAGGCGGCGCGCGATATGCGGTGCCACCAGGGCGATAAATGAAATTGGCCCGGCAAGCGCGGTGGCGGCGGCGGTAAGCACCACCCCGACCAGCATCATCAGCAGGCGCGAACGCTCAACCCGCACGCCCAGCGCGCAGGCGGTATCGTCGCCCATCTCCAGCAGCCGCATGCGTCGCGCCAGCAGCGCGGCAAAAACCAGCATCAGCAGAATCAGCGGCGCGGAGGGCCAGGTTTTGCCCCAGGTCAGGCCGTTAAGGGAACCGGCATACCATAACCCGGCTGAGAGCGCGGTTTCCAGCGAGGCGCGCAGCAGTAGCCAGGTGTTGAACGCCACCAGCATGGCGCGGATGCCGATGCCGATAATAATCAGGCGAAAGGTCTCAATGCCGTTGCGCCAGGCCAGCAGCCAGACCACCAGCGCGGTGAGGATGCCGCCAGCCATTGCCGCCATGGCGATGGCTGCCAGGTTCTGGCCGAACATAACCATCGCCACCAGCACGCCGCTCCAGGCACCGGTGTTAAAGCCCATGACGTCCGGGCTGCCCAGCGGGTTGCGGGTTAGCGACTGGAAAATCGCCCCGCTGACGCCGAGCGCGGCACCGATCAGCAGCGCCATCAGCACGCGCGGCAGACGCCATTCGGTCACCACCATGGTGACGTTGCGCGGCGCATCGCCAATCAGCGCGGAGATAACTTGCTCAACGCTTAACGGTACCAGGCCGGTGCCGAGCCCCCACAGGGAGACCAGCACGCTGGCGATCACCAGCAGCAGGCAGCTAAAAATCAGGCGGCGAGAAGGGGCAATCACATTCCACCTCCGCGCGGCTGGCGGCGCACCAGCCAGATCAGAACCGGCGCGCCGATAAAGGCGCTGACCACCGATACACGAAGCTCGCCGGGAACCAGCAGGCGGCCAAGCACATCGGCAAACAAGAGCAGGGCAGGGGTGGCCAGCAGGGTGACCGGCAGCGACCAGCGATGATCGGCTCCCACCAGCCAGCGGGCCATATGCGGCATCATCAGGCCGATAAAGGCAATTGGCCCAACGACTGCCGTGGCGCTACCGCACAGGACGGTAATCGCCAGCAGCCCAATCAGTTGAGTACGCGCGACCCGGCTGCCGAGCGCGGTCGCCGTATCGTTGCCGAGACTGAGGCTATTGAGCGCCCGGCTGAGCAGCAGCGAAACGAGACCGGCAATCAACACCGGGATCAGGACGATTTTCAGGGTTTGCAGCGTGCGCACGTCCAGTGAACCCGCTTGCCAGAAGCGCAGCTGATCGTAGACGTCGGGGTTAAGCAGGGCGATACCGCTGGAAAGGCCTTCGAGCACCGCCGCCAGAGCCACGCCCGCGAGGGTCAGGCGCACTGGGCTAAGCTGACCGCCGCCCTGGCTGCCGGTAAAGGCCACCAATAACGATGCGCCGAACGCGCCGCAAAAGGCCATCAGCAGTTGTTCCTGTGGCGAAGAGATACCAAACAGCGCCGCGCCGAGCACGATAGCAAAGCTGGCGCCGGAGTTGACGCCGAGGATCCCCGGGTCGGCCAGCGGGTTGCGGGTCAGGGTTTGCATCAGCGCCCCGGCGAGGCCCAGCGCGGCGCCCGCCAGCAGTCCAGCGAGGGTTCGCGGCAGTCGGGCATCAAGAACGATAGTGCAATCGGCACTTTGGCAGGTACCGGTAAAAGCATCGACGACGACGCTAAACGGCAGGGGCTTCGCGCCAATCAACAGGCTGAGCGCAACGGCGATGGTTAAAACGATCAAAAGACCCGGCACGGCAAAGGCGCGCGCCGTGGTCATGGAAGACGACATGGCTTACATCCCTGACATGATAATGATAGTAATTATCGTTATCGATTCTATTCGGTTATGTTAGCATGTGCACCCATAAAAATGGTATGGAAAATAATAACAAGGCGCTGTCATGAACCGACAATCCCGGCTGCTGAATCTCAGCCTGCTGAAAACTCATCCGGCCTTTCGCGCCGTCTTTATCGCCCGCTTTATCTCAATTCTGTCGCTTGGCCTGCTGGGCGTGGCGATCCCGGTACAAATCCAGATGATGACCCACTCGACCTGGCAGGTTGGGCTGTCGGTCACCTTAACCGGCGCTTCGATGTTTATTGGCCTGATGGTGGGCGGCGTGCTGGCCGACCGTTATGAGCGCAAGCGCTTGATTCTGCTGGCGCGCGGTACCTGCGGGATCGGCTTCGTCGGCCTGTGCCTGAACGCCATGCTGCCGGAGCCGTCGCTAATTGCTATCTATCTGCTGGGGATCTGGGACGGCCTGTTTGCCTCCATTGGCGTGACTGCGCTGCTGGCGGCGACTCCGGCGCTGGTCGGGCGGGAAAACCTGATGCAGGCGGGGGCGATCACCATGTTGACGGTGCGTCTGGGTTCGGTGATTTCGCCGATGATCGGTGGCCTGCTGCTGGCCACCGGCGGGGTAGCCTGGAACTACGGTCTGGCGGCGGCCGGGACCTTTATTACCACTCTGACGCTGCTGCGTTTACCGCAGTTAGCGCCGCCTCCGCAGCCGCGTGAACATCCGCTGAAATCGCTGCTGGCGGGAGTGAAATTCCTCTTTAACAGCCCGCTTATCGGCGGCATCGCGCTGCTCGGCGGTCTGCTGACGATGGCGAGCGCGGTTCGCGTGCTCTATCCGGCGCTGGCCGGAAGCTGGCAGATGTCGACATCGCAGATTGGCCTGCTGTACGCCGCGATCCCTCTGGGGGCGGCGCTGGGGGCGTTGACCAGCGGGCAGCTGGCGCAGACGGCGAAGCCCGGCGTTCTGATGTTGGCAACCACCGTTGGCTCGTTTGTGGCGATTGCGTTATTCAGTCTGATGCCGATGTGGGAACTTGGCGCGCTGTGCCTGGCGGTGTTTGGCTGGCTGAGTGCGATAAGCTCGCTGCTGCAATATACGTTGATTCAGAGCCAAACCCCGGAAAACATGCTTGGTCGTATCAATGGCTTGTGGACGGCGCAGAACGTGACCGGCGATGCGATCGGCGCGGCGCTGCTCGGCGGTCTGGGCGCGATTCTGACGCCGGTGGCTTCGGCGAACGCCAGCGGTTGGGCGCTGGTGATTGTTGGGGTGATCCTGGTTGGATTGTTGCGTGAGCTGCGCCGCTTTCAGCGACCGGAGATGGTCAGCGAAAGTTAAATACGCTGGGCTTTCCCGGAGGCGGCGCGTTGCGCCTGTCCGGGCTACCAAACCTGCAGGCGGCGGCGAACCCGTAGCCCGGTCAGCGCAGCGCCACCGGGACGAAGCCGCGCTGATGCATGAGGTCCGGCACATTTCCCGGAGGCGGTGCGTTGCACCTGTCCGGGCTACCTGAGCGGCAGACGGTGGTGAATCCGTAGTCCGGTCAGCGCAGCGCCATCGGGAAAAATAACCGAGAGGCGAGAATAGCAATAATAAAAAGCCCCGGATGGCTCCGGGGCTTGTTATCACTCGTCAGTGAGGGTTAACGCTTAGTACGCGCCAAGGTCGGTCCAGACGGCGAACTGGCCGCAGTTCAGGTCCGGCTGGTTGCCCTGAGACCACCATTTCACCTGGTAGTTATGACCTTTCCAGCTTACGATTTCGAAAGTACCCCAGTTTCCGCCATAAACAGTGCTTGAGCTCCAGGTTGGGTAAGGTGCAGTCTCATCCGCTGGAACAACATCATCTTCCTGCTGAGATTCGTCATCAGCATCGCTCTGATCGTCCGCGGGCTCATCATCGAACTCTTCTTCGGACTCGTCTTCGTCTTTGTCCGTCTGGGAGGCGGCAACCACAGAGAGCACAAAGCGCTGCTGTGTTGACGGCTCGCCCCAGGTATCGCGAACGAACAGGGTGAAGGTGAACTCGGTATCCACGGTCACTTCCGGAACATTGAACTCGATAGTCGCAGTGGTTTTGTCCGCCAGGTCGATAGCCGCAGGCACGCCCCAGCTGTAGGTCAGGTCGTCTTGATCTTCATCAGACGATTTTTCGCCGGAAAGACGAACGCGGGAGCCGCCAACTACCATCAGCTCAATAGCCGCTTTTGGCGCATGGTTTACTGACGGTTCGATCTGCTCTTCATCTTGATCCTGTTCCTGCTCTTCTTGCTCTTCTTCATCAGTCGGTTCAACGTTGATACCTTCGAAGTAGAACGGCGCCATATCAACGACTTTAGAAGAGATCTCGTAGCCCAGACCTTCACGCGCGGCGTTAACCAGCACGCCGTTGTCCTGATCGATAGTCCAGGTGAACATAGCGCCCAGACCCAGGCTCGCTGCGTATTCGCCTTTGGCTTTTACGGAACGCGGGGTGTCCAGAGACATAAACAGTTTGGTTTCTGGATTGTACAGATAGTCAGCGTCGGCAACCTTGTCGGTGTAAACGTTAAAACCGTTACGGCCTTTCTGGTTTTCCAGATCCAGGTAGTTATAAATCACGTCATACCATTCGGTCGTGCCGGATTCGAAAGTACCCACGGTGGTACCGGTGCCTGCATCATAGGTGCCTTTCAGCGGAGACAGGGATTCCAGTTCGGCGTTGCGGCCGTTACGGGTGTAGCCTGCATAACCAACGTTGATACGGTCAGCCGGGAAGCCTTCGGACAACAGGTGATCAACGATGGTGTTCACTGCCCAGCCGCCTTCTTCCAGCGCTTTCAGGTTAGTGTGGTGCGCAACGGTCTCAGCCCACGGGGTGCCGAAGAAGTCATAGGTCATCAGGTTGATGCCGTACAGACCGGCATTCAGCAGCGCTTTGACGTTAGAGTAGTCGAATGTTTTAACCACAGCGGAGCTGGCGATGGAGATTTTTACGTTGCTCAGGCCTGCGGAATCCAGTTGCTTACGCAGCTCGCCAATCAGCAGGGCATAGTTTTCACCATCTTCCGGACCGCACGGGTTACCCGCGCCTTCATGGTTCGGGTATTCCCAGTCGATATCCACTTCGCTGAACATCGGGAACTGTTTGAACAGTTTCACCACGCCTTTGGCGAAGACTTTACGGGATGAATCAGAAGCAGCGGTTTCGTGGAAACCGTTACTCATGGTCCAGCCGCCGATGCTCATGGACAGCGCCAGATCGTGGCCCTGAGCTTTCGCTTTGGTTTGCAGGTCACGCAGGCCGCCGAGCAGGCCTTTGGTGTTCGACTGAGTGACGGTTTTCGGATCGACGTCCCAACCGCTGACATCGTGGCCGACGTTAACGTAGGACTGGAAATCGCCCCACGGGTCGAGGAAGGTCGGCTCATATTGCACTTTACCGCACGACTCTGCGCCTTCGGCAACCACGTCACGCCATAGACCGTCCACTTTATGGAATCCGGTCACGCCGACAAAACCGACAATGATTTTGTCATAGGCTGTCGGGGAAACGTTGGTCAGATCGTAGCCGCGACCGCGGTTATCTTTTGAATCTCCACCCTGCAGACGGCCATCGTACTGAGACCAGTCGGTGTAGTAACCGAAGACTTTTGGTTTAGTGGTAGAGGACTTGTATTGGTTATAAACCGGTTTTGTGACGCGAGCAGAAGTATAGCTATAGTTGCTCACTTCGGTTGCCGGGTTAAAACCATCAGCTGCGTTGCTGGTTTCAGTAAGGGTATCGCCTTTAATCAATTTGCTGGTTGCCACGTTAATTTCCTTTTGCTGTGAATGTTCACCGTGAGTGGTGTGGAGCAGATAATCGGCTAACGGGCTGCCCAGGGCTAATCACAAAACAACACAAAAAACGATGATATTTCGGCTGAGGAAAAAGTGATGGCGATGAGGTGTTTGGGCTGGATATAAATAAGAAAGTGTTTTTATAACAAAGAGATGATGATGCAAATGATGCCTGATGATGTCCCGGCGGCATGCGCCGGGACGATGATGCTAACCAAAGAGCGTTGATAACCGTTGCAGCACCAGCAGGGCGCTGTAGTAATCAAGGCGGAAGGTTTCGGTCCCCAGCGGATAAACGCGTTTTCCTTCGACCGCAGGAAGATGCGACAGCAGCGGGTTGGCGTAAATCGCATCGGCGTCTTTTTGGTCACCGGCGAACAGGAACAGGCTCTTGCCGTTAAGCCCGGCGGCTAAATTCTCCCCACCCAACTGCACAATATCATGGCGTTTCCCCTGGCTCTGGCTGGCATGTAGCCCGGCGGGCAGGTCGGCGAGGGTAAAGCCCAGCTGTTCGAGCATCTGTCCCTGAGCGGATTCTTTGGTCCAGATATTGGCGCTGTGGGCCGCTGCGGTGTAGACCAGCGCGGTGACTGGCTGCGGCGGCAGCTGCATTTTCTCTTTTAGCGCCGCCAGCTTCTTATCAAATTCAGCAATTCTCCCGGCGGCCTGTTTTTCATGACCGGTGATATTCCCCAATTGCGTCAGCAGCGCCTGCCAGCTTTTATCATCGTAGTTAATGATGAGCGTCGGGGCGATGGTGGAAAGCTGATCGTAGAGCGTCATTGCCGAATCACCGCCGGTGGCGCTAATCAGTATCAGGTCCGGCATCTGGGCTGCAACGGCTTCGGCGCTCGGCTCGCCAATATAAAGTCGCGACAATTTGCGTTCTTTCGCCACATCGCTCCACTGACGCAGAAAACCCTGACTATCGGCGACGCGGTTATTGGGCGTGGTGGCCCCGCTGGCTACGACTGGCGCGTCAATTGCCAGTAGCGAGCCGGTTAGCGTTACGCTGGTGGAGACAATGCGCAGCGGCTGGCTTTCCAGCGTATGTGTTCCGCGGCTGTCGGTAATCTGGCGCGGCCAGTCTGCCGCCAGCGCTGAGCTAATTCCTAAAATCGCCAGACCGCTGGCGAAGAGAGTACGGCGGCAAAAAGTGGAGAAATTCACGTATTCGCATCCTGATTAAGTTGTGATAAATGCTTCTCATTTTCAGCTTTGCGCCGCGTGGATGCAAGTCTAAGTAGCACAACATGCTATCTGTACGGTTGACATGTAGAGCAATACCTTTTAGGTTAGCCAACCAAAATATAAATGATAATTATTCGTAATATCTTTATCGTTTTTTGGAGGATGATATGGAAACGTCTTTGGCTGAGGATGTTCGGGAGAAAAAAATGACCCTGTCGCCGGAAAGCTTCTTCTTTATGTCGCCGTACCGCAGTTTCAGAACGTCTGGCTGCTTTAGCCGCTTTTCGCATCCCGCCGCCGATGGCGACAATCTGGCCGGTGATTTCCAGAGCAAGATGGCGGCTGCGTTTAAAGAGGCGCGTGCTGCGGGGATTGCAAAGCCAGTGATGGTTGGCGCTATCCCGTTTGATACCAACGAGCCGTCCGAGCTGTTCATCCCTGAGCGCTGGGAAGACTTTTCTCGCACCGAAAAACAGCAGTCCGCGCGTTATGCATCAAGCCAGACGCCAATGGACGTGGTGCAGCGTCGGGAAATTCCCGAGCAGGACACCTTTATGGCGATGGTTGAGCGCGCAGCGGCCCTGACCGCGACGCCGGAAGTGGACAAAGTTGTCTTGTCGCGCCTGATTGATATCACCACTCGCGAACGGGTTGATAGCGGGGCGCTGCTTGAGCGCCTGATCGCCCAGAACCCGGCCAGCTTTAACTTTCACGTGCCGTTATCAGACGGCGGCGTGCTGCTGGGCGCCAGCCCGGAACTGCTGCTGCGTAAAGAAGGGGCGCATTTTAGCTCGGTGCCGTTGGCCGGTTCGGCCCGCCGTCAGCCGGACGATGTGCTGGATCGCGAAGCGGGGCATAAGCTGCTGGCGTCGGCAAAAGACCGTCATGAGCACGACCTGGTGACTCAGGCGATGAAAGCCGTATTAACGCCGCGCAGCAGCGAACTCTCTCTGCCGGACTTCCCGCAACTGACCACTACGCCAACCCTGTGGCATCTGGCGACGCAGATTCAGGGGACCGCGCTGGCAAAAGAAAACGCCATGTCGCTCGCCTGCCTGCTGCACCCGACGCCAGCGCTGAGCGGTTTCCCGCATCAGGTGGCGAAACGCCTGATTAACGAACTGGAGCCGTTTGACCGCCAGCTGTTTGGCGGCATTGTCGGCTGGTGCGATGACGAAGGTAACGGCGAGTGGGTGGTGACGATTCGCTGCGCCCGTCTGCATCAGCACACGTTGCGCCTGTTTGCTGGCGCAGGCATCGTCCCGGCCTCTTCGCCGCTGGGCGAGTGGCGCGAAACCGGCGTCAAATTGACTACCATGCTGAACGTATTCGGCTTGCAATAAGGGATTATGATGATTGAATTTAATCGCTGGCCGGAAGATTTTGCGGCCCGCTATCGGCAAAAAGGTTACTGGCAGGATCTGCCGCTCACCAATCTGATTACTCGCCATGCGGAAAACGACGCCATCGCGATTATCGAAGGCGACAAGCAGTACAGCTATCGCGAATTCAACCGTCTGGTGGATAACCTTGGCTTCTCGCTACAACGTCAGGGCCTGAAGCGCGGCGAAACGGCGCTGGTGCAACTGGGTAACGTTGCGGAATTTTATATCACTCTGTTTGCGCTACTGCGTATTGGCGTTGCGCCGGTTAACGCGTTGTTCAGCCATCAACGTAGCGAGCTGAATGCCTATGCCACCCAGATTGAACCCGCGCTGCTGATTGCCGACCGCGAACACGCGCTGTTTGCTGGTGATGCTTTTCTTAACGCGTTTGTTGAGCAGCATCCGTCGGTACGCGTGGCGCTGCTGCTGAACGACAGCGGCGAGCAGAGCCTGACGGCGGCCATTGAACAACCGGCCGATAATTTCGTGGCGAATCCGACGCCTGCCGATGAAGTGGCGTTTTTCCAGCTTTCCGGCGGCAGTACCGGTACGCCGAAGCTGATACCGCGCACCCATAACGATTATGACTACAGCATTCGCCGCAGTAATGAACTGTGCGGTGTGAGCGCCGAAACGCGCTATCTGAACGCGCTTCCCGCCGCCCACAACTATGCGATGAGTTCTCCGGGTTCATTAGGTGTATTCCTTGCTGGTGGCGTGGTGGTGCTGGCGCATGACCCGAGCGCCACGCTGTGTTTCCCGCTGATTGAAAAACACCAAATCAACCTGACCTCGCTGGTGCCGCCTGCGGTGAGCTTGTGGCTACAGGAGATCCATGACTCCGGCAGCAATGCCCAGCTGCAATCGCTGCAGCTTTTACAGGTTGGCGGAGCGCGCCTGTCCGCGACGCTCGCCGCCCGTATTCCGGCGGAAATTGGTTGCCAGCTTCAGCAGGTCTTCGGCATGGCTGAAGGGCTGGTGAACTACACCCGCCTCAACGACAGCCCGGAGCGCATTATCAACACCCAGGGCTGCCCGATGTGCCCGGATGATGAAGTGTGGGTGGCCGATGCCGATGGTAATCCGCTACCGCGCGGTGAAGTGGGGCGCCTGATGACCCGTGGACCCTATACCTTCCGTGGCTACTACAAAAGCCCGCAGCACAACGGCGAAGCGTTTGATGCCGACGGTTTCTACTGCTCGGGCGATCTGATTTCGATCGACGAGGATGGTTACATCACCGTGCAGGGTCGGGAAAAAGATCAGATCAACCGCGGCGGTGAAAAGATCGCGGCGGAAGAGATCGAAAACCTGCTGCTGCGCCATCCTGCGGTGATCCACGTTGCGCTGGTCAGCATGGAAGACAGCCTGCTGGGCGAAAAAAGCTGTGCATATCTGGTGGTCAAAGAACCTCTGCGCGCGGTGGCGGTTCGCCGCTTCCTGCGTGAACAAGGGGTCGCAGAATTTAAACTTCCGGACCGCGTGGAGTGCGTTGACGCGCTGCCGCTGACGCCGGTGGGCAAAGTCGATAAAAAACAATTACGTCAGTGGCTGGCTGAACGCAAGCTGGGCTGAAGGAGAAGACAGAATGGCAATCCCTAAATTACAGGCTTACGCGCTGCCGGAAGCCAGCGATATCCCGGCGAACAAAGTGAACTGGGCATTTGAGCCGTCCCGTGCCGCGCTGTTAATCCACGATATGCAGGAATATTTCCTCAATTTTTGGGGCGAAAACAGCGCAATGATGGAGAAAGTGGTGGCCAACATCGCTGCCCTGCGCGATTTCTGCAAACAGAATAACATTCCGGTGTTTTACACCGCTCAGCCAAAAGAGCAGAGCGATGAAGACCGCGCGCTGCTGAACGATATGTGGGGGCCGGGCCTGACCCGCTCGCCGGAACAGCAGCAGGTGATCGCTGCACTTGCGCCGGACGACAACGACACCGTGCTGGTGAAGTGGCGCTACAGCGCATTCCATCGTTCACCGCTGGAAGAGATGCTGAAAGAAGCCGGTCGTGACCAGCTGATCATCACCGGTGTTTACGCCCATATCGGCTGTATGACGACGGCGACCGACGCGTTTATGCGCGATATTAAGCCGTTCTTCGTTGCCGATGCGCTGGCTGATTTCAGCCGTGAAGAGCACCTGATGGCGCTGAAATACGTCGCGGGTCGCTCCGGTCGGGTGGTGATGACCGAAGAGCTGCTGCCGCTACCGGCGTCGAAAGCCGCGCTGCGCGCGCTGGTGCTGCCGCTGCTGGATGAATCCGACGAGCCAATGGATGATGAAAACCTGATCGACTACGGTCTGGATTCGGTGCGCATGATGGCGCTGGCCGCCCGCTGGCGTAAGGTTCATGGCGATATCGACTTCGTGGTGCTGGCGAAAAATCCGACCATTGATGCCTGGTGGGCGCTGCTTTCCCGCGAGGTGAAATAATGGCTGGATTAGATTTTCACGGCCAGACCGTGTGGGTAACCGGCGCGGGCAAAGGCATCGGCTATGCGACCGCGCTGGCGTTTGTTGAGGCTGGCGCGACCGTGACCGGTTTTGACCTGGCGTTTGAAGGCGACAATTATCCTTTCGCTACCGAGACGCTGAACGTTGCCGATGCGCAGCAGGTGGCGCAGGTCTGCGGTCGTCTGCTGGATAATATCGAGCGACTGGATGTGCTGGTCAATGCCGCCGGGATTTTGCGCATGGGGGCGACCGATACGCTAAGTCTGGAAGACTGGCAGCAGACCTTCGCCGTCAACGTCGGCGGGGCGTTTAATCTGTTCCAGCAGACGATGGCGCAGTTTCGCCGCCAGAAGGGTGGGGCTATCGTCACCGTGGCCTCCGACGCCGCACATACCCCGCGCATTGGCATGAGCGCTTACGGCGCTTCGAAAGCGGCGCTGAAGAGCCTGGCGCTGACCGTCGGCCTTGAGCTGGCGGGCAGCGGCGTGCGCTGTAATCTGGTTTCTCCTGGATCGACCGATACCGATATGCAGCGCGCGATGTGGGTCAGCGACGACGCTGAACAGCAGCGTATTCGCGGTTTCGGCGAGCAGTTTAAGCTGGGCATTCCGCTAGGGAAAATCGCCCGTCCGCATGAAATTGCCAACACGATTCTGTTCCTTGCTTCTGGTCACGCCAGCCACATCACGCTGCAGGATATCGTGGTGGACGGTGGCTCAACGCTGGGGGCATGAATGGCCTGGAAACGTCAGCTGACGCTGGATGAGCTCAATGCGACCAGCGCGAATACGATGGTGGCGCATCTGGGTATCGTCTATACCCGGATTGAGGAGGGTATGCTGGAGGCCGAAATGCCGGTCGACGGCCGTACTCATCAGCCTTTTGGCTTGTTACACGGAGGCGCATCGGCGGCGCTGGCGGAAACCCTCGGCTCCATGGCCGGGTGGTTGATGACCGAAGAGGGCCAGTGCGTGGTGGGGACCGAGCTCAACGCCACCCATCACCGGGCGGTTTCCAGCGGCAAAGTGCGCGGCGAGTGCCGTCCGCTGCACCTCGGACGCCAGGGCCAGAGCTGGGAGATTGCCGTATTTGACGAGCGGGGCCGGCGCTGTTGTACCTGCCGTCTGGGGACGGCGGTCCTCGGCTGAGGAGACGCCTGTTCCCGGCTTGCGGTGTGAACGCCTTAGCCGGGCTACGGGCTACCGTGGCAGCTGTGCGGAATATTGTCCCGGAGGCGATGCTGCGCATCTGTCCGGGCTACGGGACCGTGCGGTTTGGTGGCTGTCGGGTGGGGTAGCCCGGACAGGCGCAACGCGCCGCCTCCGGGAAACACATCGTGGTGCAGCTACAGAATATCCATCTCCATTTTCATTCATTTTCCTGCCAGAAGTGATCTCGCTAGCAATGTGAGATAAATCATTGCCGTCAGGCGACATCTGCATCGTTTCTAAGTTGTTAAAATCCATATTGTGTTCTAGAAACAAATTGTAACATCCTGATTACCCTACCTGTGGAACACAATGATGAATAATTCAGGGAAATACCTTATCTGGACACTGCTCTCCGTTATCGGAGCCTTTGCCCTTGGTTATATCGCGTTAAACCGGGGTGAACAGATCAACGCGCTATGGATTGTCGTCGCGGCAGTCTGCGTGTATCTGATCGCCTATCGTTTCTATGGCCTGTATATCGCAAAAAACGTGCTGGGAGTTGACCCGACGCGGATGACGCCTGCGGTGCGTCACAACGACGGTCTCGACTATGTCCCGACCGACAAAAAAGTGCTGTTCGGTCACCATTTTGCGGCGATTGCCGGAGCAGGCCCGCTGGTCGGGCCGGTGCTGGCAGCGCAAATGGGCTACCTGCCGGGGATGATCTGGATCCTCGCGGGCGTAGTGCTGGCCGGGGCGGTGCAGGACTTTATGGTGCTGTTCGTCTCTACCCGACGCGACGGGCGTTCGCTTGGCGAGCTGGTCAAGGAGGAGATGGGGCCAACCGCTGGGGTACTGGCGCTGGTGGCCTGTTTTATGATCATGGTGATTATCCTCGCGGTACTGGCGATGATCGTGGTGAAAGCGTTGACCCACAGCCCGTGGGGGACTTACACCGTGGCCTTCACCATCCCGCTGGCGATATTTATGGGTATCTATATTCGCTATCTGCGCCCGGGTCGCATCGGCGAAGTGTCGGTGATTGGCCTGGTGATGCTGGTATTCGCCATTATCTCCGGCGGCTGGGTGGCGGAAAGCCCAACCTGGGCACCGTGGTTTGATTATACCGGCGTACAGCTGACCTGGATTCTGGTGGGCTATGGCTTTATCGCCGCCGTCCTGCCGGTGTGGCTGCTGCTGGCACCGCGCGACTACCTCTCCACTTTCCTGAAAATCGGCACCATCGTCGGTCTGGCGATCGGTATCCTGATTATGCGCCCAACCCTGACGATGCCCGCGCTGACCAAGTTTATTGATGGCACCGGTCCGGTCTGGAGCGGCAGTATGTTCCCGTTCCTGTTTATCACTATCGCCTGCGGTGCGGTCTCCGGCTTCCATGCCCTGATCGCCTCCGGCACCACGCCGAAAATGCTGGCTAACGAAGGTCAGGCCTGCTTTATCGGCTACGGCGGTATGCTGATGGAGTCCTTCGTGGCGATTATGGCGCTGGTGGCGGCCTGTATTATCGACCCGGGCGTCTACTTCGCCATGAACAGCCCGATGGCAGTGCTGGCTCCGGCGGGCGTCACCGATGTGGTGGCATCGGCGGCGCAGGTGGTGAGCAGTTGGGGCTTTACCATTACGCCTGATACCCTCAGCCAGATAGCTAAAGAAGTGGGTGAGCAGTCGATTATCTCCCGTGCGGGCGGCGCGCCGACGCTAGCGGTGGGGATGGCCTACATCCTGCACGGCTCGCTGGGCGGGCTGATGGACGTCTCCTTCTGGTATCACTTTGCGATTTTGTTTGAGGCACTGTTTATCCTCACGGCGGTGGACGCCGGGACGCGTGCAGCGCGCTTTATGCTTCAGGATCTGCTGGGAGTGATAAGCCCGGGGCTGAAGAAAACCAGTTCGCTTCCGGCTAACCTTCTGGCGACAGGGCTATGCGTACTGGCATGGGGTTACTTCTTGCATCAGGGCGTGGTCGACCCGCTCGGCGGCATCAACACCCTGTGGCCGCTGTTTGGTATCGCCAACCAGATGCTGGCAGGGATGGCGCTGATGCTCTGCGCGGTGGTACTGTTTAAGATGAAACGCCAGCGCTACGCGTGGGTGGCGCTGCTGCCAACGTCCTGGCTGCTGATTTGTACCCTGACGGCGGGCTGGCAGAAGTCGTTCAGCACCGATACCAAAGTCGGTTTCCTGGCGATTGCCAACAAGTTCCAGGCGATGATCGACAGCGGCAACATCCCGCCGCAGTACACCGAATCGCAGCTAGCGCAGCTGGTGTTTAATAACCGTCTGGACGCCGGTTTGACCATTTTCTTTATGGTGGTTGTGGTGGTGCTGGCGCTGTTCTCAATTAAAACCGCCATGGCGGCGCTGAAAGAAGACAAACCGACGGCGAAAGAGACACCGTACGAAGCGATGCCTGCTAACGCTGAAAGCCTGGTGACTCAGGCCAAGCGCGCGCATTAATAGAGTTAGCCCCTTTCCTTAATGGGAAAGGGGCAGTGGTTAGAGGTAAATATGTTCGATACCCTTTCGAAAGCAGGAAAATATTTAGGTCAGGCGGCGAAAATGATGATTGGCGTCCCGGATTACGACAATTACGTCGAGCACATTCGCGCCACTCACCCCGAGCAGACGCCGATGACCTACGAAGAGTTTTTCCGTGAACGCCAGGATGCGCGCTACGGCGGCAAAGGCGGGGCGAAGTGCTGTTAACCCTCTTTCGGCAGATACAGGCTGATTTGCTCCTGCGTGCAGCCGTATATTGCCGCCAGCTTTTCGCGGGTGCGCTTTTGCGGGCGGGAGTCGATAGCTTCTAGCTGGGAAACCGCAGACTGACTCACGCCAAGCTTATCGGCCACCTCCTGCTGCGACAGGCCGCGCAGGATACGCCAGGCAGCCTGCAGGCTGACTTTCTCACGATGCATGATGTCGCAGACGCTGTCAGGTAATGGGACATCGTCGAATTCATCAGATTCGTAGGGGACGTCTTCCCACTCTTCCTCTTTTTCATCATCGTATTCCGCCATTTTCAGACGCATCTGGAAGTATTCGTTATAGGGGATCACCACATATTGTGGGTTGCCCTCGTCATCCTTAATTAGTTGCACAGCCATAAGGCGTTGCCTCCTCGTGAAGATAGGTTGTTGAGGTTCTGCGCTTTATCGCGACGACATAGCAGCTTTCAGATATCCCCTCAAACTGTGTGAAGATGATTCGATAATCGCCTACACGCAATCGATAATGATCTTCGGGCGCCGACTGCTTGATTTTTTTAATGTCCGGAGCCGGTGCATTTTTATCATCCATGGTGCGTAGCTTTTCTTTGATTCTCTCCTGATAGCGGGAATCTATTGCGGCGAGCTGTTTTTCTGCGCTTTTCGACCAAAAAACGATCATCCTGACCTCCACTTTATGTCAAAGCTCATCATAAGTAAATAATAAGATTATAAGTAAATTTAAATTATCTTATAGGAGACGATAGTGCAGATTTTATGCGGAATAAAGACAGAAACATTAGCTTTGCGAGGCGACTCGAAAGCGCCTCCGCCGGGCGGCAGAGGCGAATAAAACGGGGGGGAATTAACCGGCGAAGCGTTCGACTTTTTCGAACGCCGCGCGCAGGGTTTCGGCATTCAGCTCAACCGGCAGGAAATGGATGGACTCCACCGGGCGCAGGGTATGAGCGATGACTTTATCCAGCTCCTGGCGATTGTTGATATCGACCTCCAGCGCTGCCAGGGTGGTCGGCAGGTTAAAGCGCTGATACGCCTGCACCAGCTGCGCCAGCACATCGTCCTGACCGAGCAGGGCGCTCTGTACCAGAATGCCGTAGGCGACTTTGGTTCCATGCAGATATTTCTCGGTCTGCGGCAGCACCGTCAGGCCATTGTGCACCGCATGGGCGGCGGCGACGCGAGTGTAGCGCTCGCCTAATCCGCCGACCATACCGCCGCCGGCGATAACCGCGTCTACCACATCGCGGAAAGCCTGAGTCAGCTCGCCGCGCTGCTGGTCAGCCAGCGCGGTTTCGCTGCTTTCCAGCAGCACATCGCGGATCGCCAGCGCGCCGTTGATGCCGAGGCGCACGGTGAGCGGCAGCGTCTCCGGCTGCGGGGCCAGCACCACCGCTTCATACCACTTCGCCAGCGTATCGCCGATACCCGCCAGCAGATATTCCGCCGGTGCGTTGAGGATAATCTGCGGCTCCACCAGCACGAGGAAGTTGGCGTCGTCGAAGATTTCAAACTGCAGCGCCTGACCGGCGTCGTTGTACCACACCGACAGCGGCGTCCACGCTGCGCAGGTGGCGGCGATGGTGGGGATCGCCACTACCGGCAGGCCGAGGCGGCGGGCCAGCGCTTTAGCGGTATCCAGTAACGCACCGCCGCCGACGCCAATCACCACTGACCGATCGTCACCAGACTCGCGGGCCAGTTCGCTGACGTCGCTTTCGCTGCAATGACCTTTAAATAAGATTCTTTTGGCTCCAGGAGCGTTAAACGCTTCCGGCAGGAAATCCTGCGCGCCAGCGATAGCCCGCTCGCCGTAAACCCATACCGCCCGTGAAAGCTGCTCTTCGCTATAAAAATCATACAGTCGGGCCAGGCTGCCGGGATGGGAGTAGTAGTTGGCGGGGCCGGGGACCACGCGGATATCGCTGTGACTCATAAATGCTGTCCTTGTTGTGTTTCGCTAACCTGATGTTATGTCTGGACATCCGGATGGCTAATATTATTTCGCTTTATCTTATGCCTTTTATGCATTTGTCAGTCAAGGGCGGCTATGAAAAATTCATTAAATCAGAAGATTAATCGACAGGGTACAGGGGATGACCGGCAATCGCCTTGAGATGCAAAACATTAGCCTGGCCTTTTCTGGCTTCCGGGCGCTGAGCAACGTGGCATTCACCCTGAAGGGTGGTTCGGTGCATGCGCTCACCGGGGCTAACGGCGCGGGAAAATCGACGCTAATGGCGGTGCTGTGCGGTACGCACGCGCATTACGAAGGCGAAGTGGTGATCAACAATCAGCCGGTGAGTATTCGCTCGCCGCGCGATGCCAAACAGCTGGGTATTCATCTGGTGCAGCAGGAGGTAGATGTTGCGCTGGTTCCGGGCCTGAGCATCGCCGAAAACATTATGCTCGACAGGCTGGCGGAACCCGGGATCGCCTTTCGCTGGGGACGACTGCGTCAACTGGCGCGCGAAGCGCTGACCCAGCTGGACGTCACCCTCGACGTGCGGCGTTCAATCGATAGCTGCACGCTGGCGGAAAAACAGCAAATCTTGCTGGCCCGCGCCCTGTCGCACCATTGCCGTTTTCTTATCCTCGACGAACCCACCGCGCCGCTGGACCAGAACGAAAGCGAACGCCTGTTTGCGGTGGTTCGCCGCCTGCAGCAGCAGGGGATTGGTGTGGTGTTTATCTCGCATCGCATTCATGAGCTGAAGGCGATTTGCGACACCCTGACGGTGCTGCGCGACGGTCGCCTGATTGAGAGCGGGCCGATGGCTGAACTGAGCGGCGAGCAGATCGTCGAGAAGATGCTCGGCCATGAGCTGAGCGATATCTTTCCGCCGAAGCGTCCGCCGCACAGCGATGAGGTGCTGCTGCAGGTTGAAGGGCTGCACGACGAAGGGTTGCTGCAGGATATCTCCCTGCGCCTGCGCAAGGGGGAAATTCTCGGTATTGCCGGGCTGGCCGGGGCCGGGAAAACGGAACTGTGCAAGGCGCTGTTTGGTGCCAGCAAAAGCCGCCTGACGCATGGAGAACTGAACAACCAGCCCTGGCGACCGCGCGATCCGGCGGATTCGGTGGCACGCGGTCTGGCGCTGGTGCCGGAAGAGCGGCGCAAAGAGGGGATTTTTATCGAGGAGCCGGTGGCGATGAATCTGGCAGTCAGCGCCGATAACAGTTTTTCCCGCTGGAGCCTGTTTGGTCATCGTCAGGCCTGGCGCTGGGCGGAAGAGGTGATTGCTCGCGTCGGTATTCGCACTTCCGGGCCGGCGCAGACCCTGCGCCGCCTCTCCGGCGGCAATCAGCAAAAGGTAGCGATTGGTAAATGGCTGCGTGGCAACGCCAACGTGCTGATTTTCGATGAGCCGACCAAAGGCGTCGATGTGAAAGCCAAAACGGATCTATTCCATCTGATTGATGGCCTGGCGCGGGAAGGCAAAGGGGTGATTTACGCCTCAGGCGAATTCTCTGAGCTGGTCGGCCTGTGCGATCGCATCTGTGTGCTGTGGGACGGACGCATCGTGGCGGAAATTCCGGGCGCAGAGGCCCGGGAAGAGAACATTCTTTATTACTCCACCGGAGGAGCAGCAGCGTGAGTAAGGCCCTGACAGTTAACGCGACGGTATCGGGCCGTCAGCGATTTTTTGATTTTCTCTACAAATGGGGCATGTTGCTGACCGTTGTTCTGCTGATCGCCGTTTTTGGCCTCGCCTCGGACAACTTCCTCGACCCGTTTAACATCATCAACATCCTGCGATCCATCGCCATCGTGACGGTGATCGCCATCGGCGTGTCGATATCGCTGACTATCGGCGGCTTTGATTTGTCGGTGGGATCAACCGCCTCGCTGGCCAACGCGCTGGTGATTTCGCTGTTCGTCTGGCACGGCTTTGGCACTACCGAGGCGATTCTTATCACCTTGGCGCTCTGTACTTTAGTCGGGCTATTTAACGCTTTTCTGATCGTGATCCTGCGTATTCCCGACATGCTGGCGACGCTTGCCAGCCTGTTTGTGATTCAGGGGGTGGCGATGACCTACAGCTACGGCGGATCAATCACCGAAAACATGGTGCTGCCGAGCGGCGATATGGCGGAAGGTGCGATTCCGGCAGCGTTTGGTTTACTGGGGCAGGTGCCGACTATCGTGATCATTATGCTGGTGGTGACCGTTATCGCCCAGCTGGCGCTCTCTTTTACCACTCACGGACGGCGGATGTACGCCATCGGCGGCAACCCGGAAGCGGCGCGCCTGTCCGGCCTGCGGATCACTCGCTACAAAGTGGCGGCCTACGTCATTGCTTCTCTGCTGGCAGGGCTGGGTGGCATTCTTCTGGCTTCGCGCATCGGTTCATCGCAGGTGAATGCCGGTAGCGGCTATCTGATGGATGCGGTCGCGGCGGCGTGGATCGGCTTTTCGCTGGCCGGTTCCGGTAAACCAAACGCACTCGGTACGCTGGTGGGGGCGGTGATTCTGGGCGTGCTCTCCAACGGCCTGGTGATGCTCTCGGTGCCGTATTACGCCATGGACATTATTAAAGGGCTGGTACTGGCTGGCGCACTGGCACTGACTTATTTTCAGCGCCGCACTTAAAATTTTACAGGGTAAACACTATGAAAAAGATAACGCTTTCACTCATCGCACTGGGGTTATTCAACTCTGCGGCGGCCTTTGCTGAAACCCCGACGCCGGTTCCGGCGGCGATTGCCGAACATAGCGGCCCGATTCGCATCGCGGTGATCCGTAATTTGGGCTCTGACGATAACACCACCCAGTTTGTCTCCGGGGCGATTCAGGAAGGTAAAAAGCTCGGTTTTAAAATCAGCACCTTCCTCAGCAACGGTGATGACGCTAAGTTTCAGGACTTCGTTAACCAGGCGATTAGTCAGAAATATGACGGCATTATTCTTTCCCAGGGACGCGACCCTTACGCCACCGCGCTGGTAAAAAAAGCCGTGGACGCGGGGATTAAAGTCTCGGTCTTCGATACCGCAGTCAACGGCGAAATTCCGGGCGTGACCGTCACCCAGCAGGATGACGCCTCGCTGACCGAACTCTCCTTTGGCCAACTGGTGAAAGACTTCAACGGCAAAGCCAATATCGTCAAGCTGTGGGTCGCAGGCTTCCCGCCGATGGAGCGCCGTCAGGCCGCTTACCAGACGCTGCTTAAGCAAAATCCCGGCATCAAGGAGTTGGAGTCGATTGGCGCCGTCTCTTCTGACGTGCAGGGCGATACCGCCAACAAAGTCGGCGCGATCTTAGCCAAATACCCAAAAGGCAAAATTGATGCTATCTGGGGCACCTGGGATGCCTTCAGCCAGGGCGCTTATAAAGCGCTGAAAGAGAATGGCCGCACTGAGATCAAGCTCTACAGCATCGATATTTCTAACCAGGATCTGCAACTGATGCGCGAATCCGGTAGCCCGTGGAAGGTGAGCGTGGCGGTGGATCCGAAGCTTATCGGCGCCACCAACGTGCGTCTGATCGCCAATAAGATTGCCGGTGAAGCGACTCCGGCAACCTACGACTTTAAAGCCGCGGCGATCCCACAGGCGCTGCTGGCGGCGCAGCCGGGAGCGGTGAACGTCGCCTCGCTGGGTAAAATTATTCCGGGCTGGGGCCAGACCGAAGACTTTATCACCCCGTGGTTCGCCACTCTGGAAGCGAAAAACAAATAATAGCGTCCGGTGGCTGTCTGGTGCCCTCACCCCGGCCCCCTCACACGGGGAGAGGGGGAAAACCAGCGCCACCCGGCAACAGGAGCTAACGTGACGGCATTACCCACCCCCGAATACAGCCGCAATATGCGGCTGATTGGGCATAGCGAACAGGGGGGACGCCCGGATGGCGTCCAGTTGATGGTGCACCGCGGCTTTGCTTACATCGGCCATATGGTGTCGCAAGGCTTTTCGGTGGTCGACGTGCGCGATCCGAAAAATCCGCGAACGGTCAATTACATTGCCGCGCCGCCCGGTACCTGGAACGTCCATTTGCAGGCCCATGACGATCTGCTGCTGGTAATCAACGCCCGGGATCTGTTTGCCGATACCCGCTTTGCCGACGAAAAGGTTTACTACACCCGCTCGGTGGGCGAGACGGTCAGCGACGTGCAGGATAAGGGCTGGAGCGCCGGACTGCGGGTTTTTGATATTTCGACGCCGGATAAACCGCGCGAAATCAGCTTCCTGTCGCTCAACGGGATCGGTATTCATCGGATCTGGTACGTCGGTGGACGCTGGGCCTACGTTTCCGCGCTGATCGACGGTTTTAGCGATTATATTTTCCTGACCATCGATCTGGCCGATCCGCGTAAACCTGAAGTCGCCGGGCGCTGGTGGCTGCCGGGGATGAATCAGGCGGCGGGGGAAACTCCGCACTGGCCCGAAGGTAAGCGCTATGCCCTGCATCACGCGATTATCGCCGGGGACACCGCCTACGGCAGCTGGCGCGACGGCGGCCTGACGCTGCTGGATGTCAAAGACCGCGCGCAGCCGAAGCTGATTAGCCATCGCAACTGGAGCCCGCCGTTTGGCGGCGGTACCCACACCGCTCTACCTCTACCGGACCGGGATCTGCTGGTGGTGCTTGATGAAGCGGTGCTGGATAACCAGCAGGATGGCGAGAAGCTGATCTGGCTGTTTGATATTCGCGACCCGACAAACCCGGTGAGCATCTCGACTTTCCCGCAGCCGGATGAGACCGACTATGTGGCGAAAGGGGCGCATTTCGGCCCGCATAACCTGCATGAAAACCGTCCCGGCAGCTTTGTCAGCTCAACGCTGATTTTTGCCACGTACCAGAATGCGGGCGTTCGCGCTTACGATATATCTAACCCTTATCGACCGGTGGAAACCGGGGCGCTGGTGCCTGCCGCTCCGGCAAAAATGATGGATACCCGCCCGGGCCGCCCGCGGGTGATTCAGTCTTGCGATGTGTTTGTTGATGCGCAGGGCATTATCTACAGCACCGATTACAACGGCGGGCTGTCGGTGATTGAGTATCTGGGGTAGGAATATTTCCCGGAGGCGGCGCGTTGCGCCTGTCCGGGCTACGGGTCTGTGCGGTTTGCGGGTTTTGTAGCCCGGACAGATGCGCAGCATCGCCTCCGGGGGAAGTGGGGAAATACCTGGAGGCGGCGCTTGATACTCATTAACCGTACTGGCGAATTCGCGCAATCAGCTCATCGACGCTGTCGATGCGATCGGCAAGCACAATCAGCGCTTTACCCAGCGTGATAGCGTGGCGCAGGCATTCATGGCGCATGGCTTCGTCCTGAATAGTGTCGATATCCGCCACGTGCGACAGCCCGACGCTGCGGCGAATCAGCTCGGTACCGCAGAAGCCAATAGCATCAGCCCACGCTTTCTTCAGGAACGTGGAGGCATAGCCGGGGTAAGCCAGCGCTGCATCGCGGGTTTTCTCCGCCGCCAGCGCCTGGAAACGCTCGGCGAAGGTATTCCAGAACTGCTGAATATCGTTCAGGCGCTGCTCGCGTGCGGCGGCGGCATCGCGAATACCTAAATGCCCTGGCAGGCCGCAGTAGTTGAGCAGCAGGTTGCCGATGGCGGTGCCGATATCAAAACCAATCGGCCCGAAATAACCGAACTCGGCGTCGATAGCTTTAAAGCTGCCTTCGGCGACGAATATCGAGCCACTATGGATATCGCCGTGCAGCAGCGCTTCAGCATGGGAGAAAAAGCGGTGCTTCAGCGCGGCAACCGCCAGCTTTAGCTGTGCATCGTCGCGCAGGGCGGCGACATCGGCTTCCAGCGCCGCGGGGTAGTTATTGCGCTCGTGAACCTGATACGGATCGTTAAAGAACAGGTCCTCGGTGATTTCGCACATCTCTGGGTTAATAAATTGTGCCACCTGGGCCTTTTTCTCATGCGGATGCAGATAAAAGTCGCTGGTGTGAAACAGCGCCTGGGCCAGGTATTCCCCCAGCTGGCTGGCGGCCTGCGGGTAGTAAACATTGTTAATCAGCTCGCCGCGCCAGATGCGATGATCGGAGAGATCTTCCATCACCATCACCGCCAGCTCGGGATCAAAATGCAGAATTTGTACCGTGTGCTGCGGGCAGTGCTGATAGTGAGCGACCAGGGTTTGCGCCTCAAGGCGGGCGCGGTCGAGCGTTAGCGGCCAGGACTCCCCGACGCAGCGCACGTAGGGTAAGGCCTGCTTAACGATAACCCGGCTGACGCCCTGGTTATCAAAAATTTTAAATACCAGATTGAGGTTGCCGTCGCCCACTTCCTGTGCGGACACCAGTTCTGACGGGTTATCGAGACCGCCAAATTGTTGTGCGTAAGCCACCGCATCGGTGGCGGTGAAAGTATGGTATTGCGACATTGCCTTGATCCTCAAAATTCTGATTAAGCCGTTCAGACGTCTATACTTCTGGATTCCATCCTGACACAATGTGATACAACAACGCAACAGGGATTTAACTAAATGCAGACACTACAGACCACCAGCCTGCGGGTAAGCGAAAATCAGCTCTTTATTCTTGACCAGCAGGCTCTACCGCAGGAAAAACGCTGGCTGGCGGCGGATAACGTGGCGCTGCTGGTGGACCACATTCACGCCCTACGGGTGCGCGGCGCGCCGTTGATTGGCCTTTCCGCCAGCCTGCTGCTGGCGCTGTTGGGGAAGCGCGGTCTGACCCGTGATGAGCTGACTCAGGCGCTGGAGACGCTGCGCGCGGCGCGTCCGACGGCGGTGAACCTGATGAACAATCTCGATCGCATGAAGCTGGCGCTGGCGGAAGAGAATTATCCCCAGGCGCTGGAAGCGGAAGCGCTGCGCCTGATCGCTGAAGATAAGCAGCTTTGCGCCCATATTGCCGAAGCGGGCAGCGCGCTGGTCACGCCGGGCAGCCGCCTGCTAACCCACTGCAATACCGGCGGTCTGGCGACGGCAGGGGTGGGTACCGCGCTGGGGGTGATTGCGCTGGCGCACGAGCAGGGGAAAGTGGCGAACGTATGGGTGGATGAAACGCGTCCTCTGTTACAGGGCGGACGCCTCACCGCCTGGGAGCTGGGTGAGCTGGGCGTGCCGTATCGGTTGATTACCGATTCGATGGCCGCCAGCCTGATGGCGCAGGGGCAGGTCGATGCGGTTTGGGTCGGCGCTGACCGTATTGCGGCTAACGGCGACGTGGCGAATAAAATCGGCACCTATTCGCTGGCGGTGCTGGCGAAGTATCACCAGATCCCGTTTTATGTGGCTGCGCCGCAGACCACCCTTGACCGTCATTGTCCGAACGGCGCAGCGATCCCGATTGAGCAGCGGGCGGCGGCGGAAGTGACCGGCGTCGCTGGAAGTTTTGGCGCGGTGCAGTGGGCGCCGAAAGACGCGGCAGTCTACAACCCAGCGTTTGACGTGACGCCCGCCGCGCTGATTAGCGGCTGGGTGCTGGATACTGGCGTGGTGACCCCGGCGCGGGTTGCAGCCGGGGCGTTCAAGCCAGAAAAGGCCTGAATCAAAACGCGAAGCGGCCTTCGCGGCTTCGCATATCAATATTGCCCGGTGGCGGCTGGCGCCTTACCGGGCCTGCGGGAGTGATGCCCGGTTTGATATATGAATCGCGTGCCAGCCGCCAACTGACAAGCGTGCGGGCACGATAATTAAATCATGGCAGCACCATCTCTATCGGCGGAGCGGACTGCCGGTCGATATGCTGGCCCAGCGCCGTCAGCGCCGCCTGGTAAGGGCACAGCGTCCCGACATCAGTCGTCTGGCAACCCGCCTGACGCCACTCCTGGCGCAGCATCGGGTGCTGGCTATCCGGCGTTTGCAGACGGCGTAAATCGTCCAGACTTTGCGCCTGGAAGTAGACGCGCAGGTAGCGTTGACCGCTGTGGGTATCGCGCCAGCGTTCCAGCACCAGGCTGCTGCCCGGCGGGATATTGCCGCGGCTGTATCCCGGTAGCTGCCAGCTAAAATCCATCAGCGTGCGCACCATGGCGATATTGGTGTCGTGGGCCAGCAGCAGCAGCCAGCGCACGTTCGGTGTTGCGTCTTCTTTTACCCCTTCAAGCATGGCGTTGAGCAGAATCGACCCGCGTTTTTGCGCGGTATAAAAAACGTCGTTGCTCAGGTCGTAGTTTTCCGTGAGCAGCGGCAGCAGGGCGGTTATCTGGCTGGCACGGGTGATGTTGCCCCACGCCAACTGGCTGAGCGGTAGGTTTTCGCTCCAGCCCAGGCGCAGCGTCTCGACCATATTAGCCATCACGCTCAGCCCGCTAATCGACGTTTTACCGCTTTTACTCTGCTCAATTTGCCACGGCAGCTCGAACACCGGGCAGGGCTTATCGGGAACGCAGACCGCGTTTTTCAGTAGCTGAATCGCCGGAGCCAGCGCCTGCCGACGTTTTGCCAGATCTCCGGCTTTCGCTTTCACCTCCGCCAGCTGGCGAGCGGGGTCGGTTTGCGTGGCGGCAAACTTATCGGTCTGAAACAGCGGGTCGGCGTCGGTGCTGACGTGATGAATCTCTACGCCGCAGCCGGGAAATGCGCCATCAACCAGCGCTTGTGCGGTGGCTCGCGTGCGCTGCAAGGGGCTGGCGCGAACGTAAATCTCTCCGCTCGCCGGGCAGCCCGCCGTCAGCAGGCCGAGCTGGCGATAGTGTGCGCCTTCTTCGCGCCCTTTATTCACCACCGCGGCATAGCCATGGCCGGTCAATTCGCCGTCGTGAGTGGTCCACTGAGTCCACGGGCGCTGGGTTGCCGCCTCGATGGCCTCCCGGTTGCCTGGGGTTGGCGGGCGAATACCATGGCGGCTGAGTTCAACCACTTTTTCCAGTTGATATTGCGCAGCAGCGTGGCCCGGGGCCGCCAGCAGCGGCAGGGCGCAGGCAAGCAGCAGGCGTAGCAAAACCTGATGTCGTACAGGCATCATAAGATCTTCCTTATGGGTTAAAGGGTTATGAAGAGAATGAAGTCTGACGTTCTATCGCGTGTCGCCTGGCGACAATCGCGGCGGTGGTAAAACAGAATAGCGCGGACATCAGGCCGGTGCCCACCCAAAACAGCGACAGCGTACTGAAGTCGTACAGCGTTTTACCGTTTTCGATAATTGCCGTTTTGTCGATGATTATCCCGGTCAGAAACTCGCCGAGGCCGGCCCCCGCGTAGCTGGCGATGCCGATGGTGCCGAGCGCTGCGCCTGCGGCTTTGCGCGATGAGATATCGACGGCAATTAATCCGCCGAGGAAGCAGGTCAATGCGCCGATGGTCGCGCCGAAAATAATCATCGCCAGAATATCGCTGTAGTAGCCGTGCGGCGACCAGAGCATTAGCGCGAAGCCTGCGGTGTTGAGCAGGCTGATAAACCCGGCCATCACGCTGCGGTTACGCGGGAAGAAGCGATCGGAGAGCATCCCGGCGATAATGGTTCCGGCAATCCCGGCAATGGCGTTGACCCCGACAATGCCTGACGCCTCCAGGGTGGAATAGCCTTTATCCTGCTCAAGGAAGAAGATCCCCCACGAGTTCACCGCATAGCGGTCGATATACATAAACGCCGAGGCCAGCGCCAGCGTCCACAAGGCCGGATTGCGCAGCGCCAGCAGCTGGTTTTTAAACACCGAGCCGCGCGCTTCGGTCTCCTCCAGCGGTTCATCGCGAATCACGTTGATTGACGGAAAGCCGCTGCTTTGCGGGGAGTCGCGCATAAACAGCAGGAGCAGCACCACCCCGGCAGCGCCGAGCGCGGCGGTTGAGAGATAGCCCATCTGCCAGCCAAACCCGGCAATCACCGCCGCGATCACCATATAGGTCATCGCTTCGCCGATGTTATGCGCCGTTGACCAGATGGCGTAAAAGGTGCCCCTCTCTTTACAGCCGTACCAGCGCGCCAGCGACACCGCGCACGGGCCGACACCCATCGACTGCGCCCAGCCGTTGATCCCCCAGAAGATGGCCAGCAGCATGGCATTGGTGGTCATTCCCATCATCAGGTTCATCCCGGCGCTCAGCAGCAGCCCGAGGCTCATATAGCGCACCACGTTGGCATGATCGGCGATAAAACCGTTCACCAATTTGCCGATGGCGTAGCTAAAAAACAGCGTTGAGCCGATCATGCCAAGCTCGGTCGGAGTTATGCCAAGCTCAACCAGCGCGCTCTTGGCGACGGTAAACGACAGTCGGCAAACATAGAACGTGACGTACGCCAGGGTCATGGCAATAAAGGTTTGCCAGCGCACGCTGCGAAAGCGCTGCTCGTTGAACTCTCCGCCCGTTTTGGGCGGCGAAGCGCGAAAAAATGCGATAATTCCAGACATTGTGTTATCTCCGAAGGTCGGAGGCCTGACTGATTAGTGTGGTTCATCCTTGAGGGTTCATTTTCGTTGTGTAGAGTACATAATCAGATAAAGCCTGACCCCATACGGGTTAAGGTAATGGGTGGCAAAGCATGTTTTTTAATTGTGGGTAGAGCGTTTTACTGGCCAGCAGCAGCGGGTTGCCATTGCGAATGCCATCCGCTGCCAGGTAGTCGTTGGTGAGGCCGCCTGCTTCGCGCATCAGCACCAGCCCCGGCAGGCCATCCCACGGATTCATATGCGGTTCGTAGTAGCCGATTAAGCGTCCCGCCGCCGCCCACGCGCTCATTAATGCCCCGGATCCGTTGCGGATAAACATGCCGCCGTCGCTGAGCAGTGCATCGAGGAAAGGCAGGAAGAGAGCAGGCGTCACGCGGTGTGAGGTGCCGACGCCCATGACTCCCTCTTTGACCGTGGTTGCCGGATGCGGCGTGATAGGCGCGTCATTGAGCCACGCGCCCTGGCCTTTCAGAGCGTGGAACAGCTCGCGATGGTTGGGGTCATACACCACGCCGATAACCGGTTCGCCGTCGGCGACAATAGCCAGCGAAAGACACCAGGTATGCAGGCCGTTAAGAAAGCAGCTGGTGCCGTCGATAGGATCGACCACCCACAGCACGCGGGCGTCGGGCATCTGCGTTCCGCTCTCCTCGCCAAGAAAACCATCCTGTGGGAACGCGCCGATAATGCGTTGCTTAACAAACTCTTCGACCCGCTTATCGGCGATGCTGACCACATCCTGTAGGTCATCGCCTTTGTGATCCACCGCCAGCCGGTCACGCTGTTGATAGTATTCGAAAGCTAATTCCGCACCGGCCTTAGCCAGCTCGCAGGCCAGGTGATAGCGGGCTTGCAGAGCATCTGATTCCAGGGGTTTCATGCTTATTCTCCATTTTTGCACACGTGTGCATTTTGCGTGTAAAAAATAGCCCCGAAGGGCGAAATGAGTGTGGAGGGATCTTAAAGATTATTCTGTGATCGCGTCTGCATAAAATGAAATTTTCATTTTGCGCTTTGACGAATGATTAATTTCACCGGTACTTCGCGGTGTCGCGAGGGCAGGCTGAACTTGGCGATCCTCGTGACCAGTAGATCCACCGCGTGATGGGCGAGCAGGGCGGTATTCTGCTGCACGGTGGTGAGCTGGTAGGGTTGCCAGTCGGCCTGGGGGATATCATCGAAGCCAACAATTGCTGGTAGGGGAGCGGAAGAGTTCTCTGCCCGCAGGCCATCCAGCGCGCCGAGCGCCAGCATGTCAGTGGCGCAAAATAGTGCCTGGAGCTGGGGATGTTCGGTGAGCAGCTGCCTGGCGGCGGCAAAGCCTGCCTGATAACCGCCGCTTTCGCAGAAATGCGCGGCAACGTCCATACCTTGAGTATGGGCGTCAAACGCTTCGTAGCGCTGCCGGGTGCTGAAGTTATCCAGACTTTCGCCAATAAAACCGGCCTGTTGCCACTGACGCTGGGTAAATAAATCGGCGACCAGTTTCGCTCCCTGGGCGTTATCGCTGCAAACGCGGTCGCAGCCGGTTAAGTCGGCGTGACGGTTGATAAGCGTCACCGGGATTTTTCGCTCCAGATACTCTTCCGCCAGCGACAGCGGCGGTGCCCCGGAGGTGATAATGACCCCTGCGACGTGGTAGCTCAGCAGCTGTTTAAGCGACGGAGCAAGCTGCTGCGGATCGTCGGCGTTCATCAGCAGCGGCATAAAGCCGTTGAGCGCCAGCTGGTGAACCAGCGGCGACAATAGCTTGCTGCGAAACGGATTATCAAATCCGGCGGTGACGATGCCGATAAAATTGCTGCTGCCGGTAATCATCGTGCGGGCGATGATATTGACCTGATAGCCGAGCGTTTCCGCAGCGGCGAGAACTTTCTGCCGGGTTTTATCCGCCACCGACGCGCCGGGCGTAAAGGTGCGGGAAACCGCCGAACGAGAGACGCCTGCGAGTCGGGCAACGTCCTCAGCCTTAATCCATTTTTTTTCGCTCATAGTGTCAGGATACGGGTTGTTCTCAGGGAGCCAATGCCGACTCTGGAGCCCATCGTCGGCATAGAAAAGTAGTAAGAAGGTACCACATAAATCCCCGGGCGAGCAGAGGGTTGGCGCTCTTTCCCTGTCAGCTTTTGATATATATTATTCCTAATCATTTATTTCACTAAGCATTGTAATAATATAGATATATGTGTGGCTAAAATAAAAATTCTTTATAAAACAAAAACTAAACTCTCTTTTTATAGCATATTCATGTGACGCATAAGTTATGCTATCTGCGTTATAGACAGCAATTATTTCCGCAAGCTAATTTCATCTGTATTACCAGGGCTGAATATAAATATTGTTCGATTTATAACTTGCGGAGTCAAACCTGTGGCAAGAAACCATTTTTTGCATATTTCCGGCGCGGCGATATTAACTATGCTGGCGTTGCCTTCTTTATCTACGGCCTATGCGGCCAATGTTAAAATCGTTATCAACCAGTCGCCATGGCTCGATGGCTTTAAAAAAACAGTCGAAAAATATAATCATGACACCGGAAATAACGTCAGCATTGATGCGGTACCCTACGGCGGATTACTCGATAAAATTCGCAGTTCGGTGCGGGCGAAGGAGGGTGTCTATGATATCACTATGATAGATATCAACTGGTTAGGAGAGTTCTACGGTGGCGGTTTTCTTACGCCGATTAAAAGCATTGAGGCCGATTATCGCCTGCCTGAGCAGGTACTGACATTTGGCGATGCGCTTTACTGGGACAATGCGCGCAAGGTTTTCAATAAACAATCCGGCGATCTCTATACCTTCCCGGTTACCGCGAATCCGCAGCTGTTTTATTATCGCAAAGATATTTACCAGAAGGCCGGGCTGACCCCGCCGAAAACGTGGGGAGAATTAACCGAAAACACCAAAAAACTGCATCAGCCGCCGCGCCAGAATGGTTTTTTGATTCGTGGTGGTCCGCAGGATATCGTTTTTGATATTTCACCCTTTCTGCTCTCTGCCGGTGGTGGGATATTTAAGGATCCGCGTGAAGGTGATTTTAATATTATCCTCAATAGCCCGGAAACGTTGCGTGGGCTTAAATACTATATCGCCATTGCCAAAGCGGGTTACAGCAATCCTGGCGCATTAACCCAGGGGGAGTTAATTCAGCTTTTCGCCACCGGGAAGGCCGCGCAGGCGAATATTGTGGCGGCGGCCCGGGGCCCGCTGAGCAATCCGGATAGCTCCATCGTTACGGACAAGTATGGCGTTACGGTTATTCCTCATCCCGCTGGAGCTAAGGGTGTTTATGCCGCAGGACACTGGGTTGGCGGTATCCCACAGAATATTCCGGCGGCAAACAAGCAGGCGGCGCTGGATTTCTTCAAATGGTATGAAGAACAGTCCAGTCAGGTTTATCTGTATGAATCTGGCGGTGTGCCGGTACGTTCTGACCTGGTGGGCGTTGCAAAAGACCCGCTCAACTTCTTACCTGCGCTGACGGAAGCGACCGCCGAGGCGCAGATTATTAGCCCGGTTAAGGAGTCCGCCCAGATCAACGCGCTGCTGGGGCTCCAGCTTTACAAAGCGCTAAGTGGTGAACAGTCGGCGGAGAAGGCGCTGAATACCGCCGCACATCAGGTGTATCAACTGCTGTCGGCGGCGGGTTATCAAACGCAGCTTCCGCCGGATCTGCCTGATGATGCCGCGAGCAAAGGATAATCGCCATGTCTGGACAACCGCTCTCCGTGCCCCGGTCCATAGCCCCTTCGCGGTATCAACGTCGTGACTGGTGGCCGTGGCTAGCATTGACGCCGCTGATTGTCATTATTGCCGCGTTGATGGTTACCCCAGTGATCCATCTTTTCAGCCTGATCACCCAGGAGGTGAGCTGGCAGGATGGACGCGCCGTCACCCGGTTTGTCGGACTGGATAATATTCGCGCTTTTCTCGCCAATCCCTACTACTGGCCGGGGCTGGTCAATACGCTGGCGTTTTCCGTTATTGCCGTGACGCTGCAAGTTGTTATCGGTTTTGCGCTGGCGCTGGCGGTTAACGATATGAAGAAAGAGCCGCGTTTACTGACTACCATCCTGCTGCTGCCGATTGTGATTTCTCCCATCGTAATCGGTGCGATGTGGCGGCTGATCCTCAACAACGACTCTGGGGTGCTTAACGTGGTGCTGAGTCAACTGGATATCGTACCGCCTGACTGGTTGGGAACACCATCGCTGGCGTTTCTATCGGTGATTGTGGTTGATGTCTGGCACTGGACGCCGTTTTCCTTCCTGCTGCTGCTTGCGGGCCTGAAGGCGCTGCCTCGCGAGGTGCTGGAGGCTGCCCAACTGGATGGTTGCAGCCGCTGGCAGCGCCTACGTTTCGTCATTTTACCCATGATGTGGCCAGCGTTATTGATAACCCTGATGCTGCGCATCATCTTCTCGTTCAAGGTCTTTGATGAAATCTATCTGCTCACCAAAGGGGGGCCAGGTACTGCCACCGAGATGGTCAGCTACTCCATTTATCGCGCCTTTTTTATTGAGGACCGTGAGGGGCTGGGGGCAGTGATGTCCCTGTTTACCTTCTTCATTATTGCTCTGCTGCTGGTGGTATTGATGAGCCTACGTAAGCGGAGGATAAGCTGATGCTGCTATCGCTACGCGGGCGCGCCCGGCTGTTTACGGCTGGTCGTGGCGCCGCAATCACGTTGTACGCCGTGCTGGTGCTGTTTCCTTTTATCTGGTTATTGAGCACCGCATTTAAAAAGCAAATCGATATTCTGCTCGCCCGTTTTGTGTTTACGCCGACGCTGAATACTTTGCGTGAGCTGTTATTCGACCCCGGCTCGATGTTTAGCGCTTATTTCGTCAACAGCGTGGTGATTACGCTGACCACGACCGCGATTATCGTCGCCGTGACGCTGTTTTCCGCCTACGCGCTGACCACCGTACGTAAGCTGCCTCCCGCGTTAGGGGCGGTTCTGCTTGGCTGGTGCCTGCTGTTCAACCTGTTGCCGGTGGTGACCTTTGTGGGTTCCTGGTTCAATCTTTTTCGCCAGTTGGGCCTCTACGACACGCGGATTGCCATCATTATCGCCAGCGTGGCCGCCTGGCTACCCATGGCGCTCTGGCTGGGCGTGACGTTTGCCCGCGAGATCCCCAAAGAGCTGCTGGATGCCGCCAGCGTTGACGGCTGTAGCCATTGGCAACGCTTTCGCTACGTTTTCGTACCGCTGATTAGATCCGGTATGACCGCAACGACGATTCTGGTGCTGCTGTTTGTGTGGAATGACTTTCCGATAGCGTTAATTCTCAGTTCGGAGCAGGCGCGAACTCTGCCCGTATACATCACTGCTTTTTCGCAAAATGAACAGATTCGCTATGCGGAAATGGCCTCTTCATCCCTGCTGGTTTCGATTCCGGTACTGCTGCTGCTCGTGGTGGGCCAGCGCTTTATCGTCAAAGGATTACTGTCCGGCGCGGTGAAGGCATGACATTAAAAAGGAAAATCCAATGAGCGCGGTTGCAATCGAGAGCGTCAATAAGAAATACGGCAACGTCACGGTCTTGCAGAATATCGATCTGCATATTGAAAAGCGGGAGTTTATTGTCCTCGTCGGGCCCTCCGGCTGCGGAAAATCCACACTATTACGGATGATCGCCGGGCTGGAGGAAGTTGAGAATGGGCGAATTTTGCTCCAGGGGAGCGATATCAATGAGATACCTGCCAGCGAGCGCGATATTGCCATGGTTTTCCAGAGCTATGCGCTTTATCCGCATATGAGCGTGGCGGAGAACATGGGCTTTTCGCTGAAGATCAAAGGGGTGAAAAAACAGGAAATTACCGGGCGGGTCAACGCTACTGCCGAAGCGCTACAGCTTACGCCGCTGCTGGCGCGTCACCCGCGCGAGCTCTCCGGCGGTCAGCGCCAGCGGGTGGCGATTGGTCGGGCGATGGTGCGCAACCCCGAGGTCTTTTTGTTCGATGAGCCGCTGTCGAACCTCGATGCCAAGCTGCGGGTGGATATGCGCCTTGAGATCAAAAAACTCCACCAACAGCTGGACGCCACGATGATCTACGTGACCCACGATCAGATAGAAGCGATGACCCTCGCCGATCGGATCGCCATTATGAATCAGGGGCGTATTGAACAAGTGGCGACCCCGTTGGAGCTGTACGACCAGCCGCGTAACCTGTTTGTCGCCTCATTTATTGGTTCGCCGGAGATCAACCGCGTAGCCGGTCGCATTTCTGACGATGGCGAAGGTTTTGTCAGCGATTCCGGTCTGCTTCTGCCGCTGGCGGATAACTTGGCGCATCTTGCCGGAAGGGCGCTGATTTACGCCATCCGACCGGAGCACTTTGTCCTCAATTCTGCTGATGGTCTGCCCGCTGAGGTTGACGTTACCGAGCCCACCGGTGTGGAAACCCTGATCAACGCCCGTCTGGGCGGCGAAACCCTGACTTGTACCTTCCGCCAGCGGCTTGAACTCCAGCCGGGCGATAGCATCCGTCTGCTGCCGGATGTTCGCCACATTCACCTGTTTGATGCCGAAAGCGGCGAAAGAATTCCCCTGACTAAGGAGCAATAATGCGTACCGTCTTCCTGCTGTTTGATTCACTAAACCGTCTGGCTCTGTCGCCTTACGGCGGCCAGCATGTGCCAACACCGAACTTTGATCGTCTGGCGAGGCACTCAGTGGCGTTCGATCGCCACTATGTCGGCAGCATGCCTTGTATGCCCGCCAGACGCGATATGCAGACCGGTCGCCTGAGTTTTTTGCACCGTAGTTGGGGGCCGCTAGAGCCCTTTGATAACTCTTTCCCTGAGCTGTTGTATCAGCAGGGGGTCTACAGCCATCTGATCACCGATCATAACCACTATTTCGAAGATGGCGGGGCGACCTATCATAACCGTTATGACTCGTTTGAGTTTATTCGCGGCCAGGAGGGCGACCCGTGGAAGGCGATGGTGCAGCCGCACTGGGAGCGCCTGCGGGAAAAATACCATCCCTCGCAGTTTTCAAACGGACGGCGGGATTTAAAAGCGCGCAATATCATCAACCGGGAGTATATCCGCGAAGAGAAAAACTTCCCCTCGGTGCAATGCTTTGCCCGTGGCCTGGAGTTTCTGGATACCAACCGCCATGCCGACAACTGGTTCCTACAAATTGAAACCTTCGATCCGCATGAGCCATTTACCGCCCCGGAGCGTTTTTATAATGTGATTAACACCGACTGGACCGGGCCGGTTCTTGACTGGCCGCGCTATGGTCGCGTCGATGAATTACCGGAAGAGGGCGAGGAACTTCGCGCCAATTACTATCGGCTAATTGCGCTGTGCGATTCGCTGCTTGGCGATGTGCTGGATTATTTTGATCAACACGACCTGTGGAAAGATACCGCACTGGTGCTCTCCACCGACCACGGTTTCCTGCTGGGCGAGCATGACTTTTGGGCGAAAAACCGCATGAATATGTACGAGGAGGTGGCGCATATTCCGCTGTTTATTCACCATCCTGAGTACGCGCACTTTGCCGGGCAGCGCAGGCAGGCTCTGACCCAGACGCCGGACCTTGCCGCCACCTTCCTTGATATTCACGGCGCGAAAAGGCCGGCGGAGATGCAAGGACACTCGCTGCTGCCGGTCGTGGCGCAAGATCGGGCGCTGCGGGAGGGCATTCTCTTTGGCTACTTCGGCGGTGCGGTCAACGTGACCGATGGCCGCTATACCTACCACCGCTACCCGGAAAACCTCAGCGAGCAGGAGATTTACCAGTACACGTTGATGCCAACGCATATCACCTCGCGTTTTAGCACCGAAGAGCTGGCGGATACCACGCTGGCTGCACCTTTCCCCTTCACCAAAGGCGTTCCACTGCTGAAAGTGCCGGTTATCGATACCTCGCCGATGTATAACAACTACGGCCCGGGGTCGCTCCTGGAAAAAGAGACCCGCCTGTACGACCTGGCTGAGGACCCGGGGCAGCTCGCCCCGCTGTACGACCCGGTGGTTGAGCAGCAGCTTAGCGAGTTAATGGGTGATCTGATGGCGAAAAATGATGCGCCGCCGGAAGCCTTTGAGCGGCTGGGGTTAGCGCCCCAGGATGTTTCTTCCGAGGTTTAACCCACGGAGCGACAGCCCGCAGACATGCGGGCCATAAACAGTAAGCGATAACCCATGAATCAGCCGAATATTTTATGGATATGTACCGACCAGCAGCGTTGGGATACGCTTTCCTGCCTCGGGACGCCCGGCGCACAGACGCCGCACATTGATAACCTTGCCGCTGCCGGAGTGCTGTTTGAACGCGCCTATGTGCAAAGTCCAATCTGTACCCCCAGCCGGGCATCTTTTCTGACCGGAATGTATCCGATTGCGCATCAAATACAGCGCAACGGCAACCGCCGCTTTCCCGAGCACCTGCATCTGTTGCCTCGTTCATTTCAGCAGGCGGGATATCGCACCGGGCTGATTGGTAAGTTGCATCTTTCCGCCAGCCAGCACGGCGTAGAGCAGCGCCCCGACGATGGTTACGATGAGTTTTACTGGAGTCAGCATCCGCACCCGGACTGGCCGGAGGGCCACGATTATCAGACGTGGTTGGAAGAGAAAGGCGTCGACCCGCAGGCGCTATACGCCCACGCGCAGGGCGCGATTTATCCGGGAGTTGAGGCGGAATTTCACCAGACCACCTGGGCGACAGAGCGGGCGCGAGAATTTATCTCCCGCCATCGGCAGTCGCCGTGGTTCCTCAGCATTAACCTCTACGATCCGCATCCGCCGTTTGACCCATCGCAGGCGTATTTGCAGCGTATTGATGCGGATGCCATTCGCCCACCGCTGTTTGCCGAAAGCGATCTGGCCCATCAGGCGCGCTTTACGCGGGTCGACCAGCAGACCAAAAAGGCTGTCAATCCGAATGTGGCGGTAGAGGGTGAAAGCCTGCAAGGCAGCCATGACACGCCGCCGGAATCCTGGGATGCGAAGGCCATTCGCGCGGCCTATTTCGCCATGATAGCTCAGATAGACGATTTGGTCGGCAGCCTGACCTCGCTGCTTGATGAGAGCGGGCAGCGGCAGAATACGCTGGTTATCTTTATGAGCGATCACGGAGAGATGCTGGGCGATCACGGCCTACTCTACAAAGGCTGCCGCTTTTATGAAGGGCTGGTGCACGTGCCACTGATCGTTTCGTGGCCGCAGCGTTTCGCGCCGCAGAGGCGCTCGGATGCCTTAGTCGAACTGGTAGACATTCCAGCGACGCTGCTGGAGAGCGCGGGGCTACCGGTGCCCGCGCAGAACCAGGGACTGTCACTGTACGCTTTGCTCAACGGCGACAGCGCGCTGCATCAGCATAAGCCCTATGTGCTGAGCGAATATTTTGACGCGCTTGGCTTTCCCGGCAGCATCGGTTCGCGCGGCAGTATGTATTTTGATGGCCGCTATAAACTGATTGTTTATCACGATGCTGAAGAGGGGGAGCTGTTTGATTTAGATAACGACCCGCATGAATTTCATGACCACTGGCACGACCCGCAGTTTAAGCCGCTCAAGGCGCAGCTTATCCAGCAGCATTTTTCCGCCATCATGAAGGTGAGCGGCGCAGGGCCGGAGCGCATCAGTGATTTTTAGCCCGGCAGATTAACCCGCCGGGTGTTTAACACATCAGTTTGGATAGCAAATCTGTTCCGGCTGGCGCTGCAAAATGATGTTGCCATGGCGAATGGAGGTCAGCACTTTGGCCTGGCGGCGCACGGCTTCATAGTCGTTTTCTGCATCAAGGATCAGCAGGTTCGCCGGACGTCCTTCGACAATACCGTAGTTATCGCCCAGGCACAGCGCCCGGGCGCTGTTATCGGTAATGAGATCGAGGCAGCGCTGCAAATCTTCATACCCCAGCATATGGCAGATGTGCAGCCCGGCGTCGAGGATGCGCATGATATTGCCGTTGCCCAGCGGATACCACGGATCCTGAATGGAGTCCTGAGCAAAGCAGACGTTGATCCCGGCGCGGTCCAGCTCCGCCACCCGCGTCACGCCACGCCGTTTCGGCCAGGTGTCGAAGCGCCCCTGCAGGTGAATGCTTTCGGTCGGGCAGGAGATAAAGCTGATCCCCGAGGCTTTTAGCAGGCGGAACAGCTTCGAACAGTAGGCGTTATCGTAAGAGCCCATCGCGCAGGTATGACTAGCTGTCACCTGCGCGCCCATGCCGCGAACCCGGGCTTCTTCCGCCAGCACTTCCAGGAAGCGCGACTGCGGGTCATCGATTTCATCGCAGTGCACGTCCACCAGGCAGCCGTGGCGCTGGGCCAGATCCATCAAAAACATCACTGAGCTAACGCCCTTGTCGCGGGTATTTTCGTAGTGCGGAATGCCGCCTACCACGTCAGCTCCCATCTCGATAGCGCGGGTCATCAGCTCGCGCCCGCCGGGGAAGGATTCGATGCCCTCCTGCGGGAAGGCGACGATTTGCAGGTCGATAAGATGGGCCGCCTCTTTTTTCACCCTCAGCATGGCTTCCAGCGCGGTCAGGGAGGGGTCGGTGACATCAATATGAGTACGTACGTGCTGTACGCCGTTATCGCGCAGCATACCGATCGTTTTCAGCGCGCGTTGGCGCGTATCTTCAACCGTGACGCTCTCTTTACGCTGGCTCCAGCGGGCGATGCCCTCAAACAGCGTGCCGCTCATATTCCACTCCGGTTCGCCCGCCGTCAGGGTGGCGTCGAGGTGGATATGCGGTTCGACGAACGGCGGGATCACCAGCTTTTGCTGCGCGTCGATATCGTTGGCGTCAACCGCCTGCGCTGCGGCCTGCGCGGTGATGCTTTTAATCAAACCGTCCTGGAGATCGAGGGTATAGAGCGCTTCTTTATGGCGCAGGCGCGCGTTGATAATTTTCATGGTTGTTCCCGTAAATGGTTTTGCGACATACGCCAGATAGCCAGGGCGACCGAGGCGTTGAGATGAAACTGCGGATGGCTGACCGGATAGCCAGTCAGCTTTTCGATTCGTTGGATGCGCTGATGCAGCGTGTTGCGGTGAATCCCCAACCGCTCGGCGGCCCTGACCACGTTGCCGCTCTCCTGGAGCAGCGTTTCCAGCGTCTCCATTAACAGCCACGGGCTTTTGCGATCGGGTTCGATCAGGCAGCCGAGGATGTCATGCATAAAGTCGGTTAGCAGGGTGGGGTCGCCGACGGCGGAAAGCAGTTTGATAAAGCCCAGTTGCTGGTAGTCGCTGATGCGTTGGGCCGGGCGCAAAGTATCGCTAAGATCCAGCGCCTGACGCGCCTGCGACAGCGCGCGTGGATAGCCCTGCAGCTGCTGCACCGGTGCGGAAAGGCCACACAGCAGCGATAACTTATCATCGCTTTCCGCCAGCGCCAGCAACCACTGCTCCAACCACTTTTTCTGTTGATAAAACTCGCCTTCCTCGTCCGGGATCAGAAAGAGAAACATATTGCTGCGCTCGACCAGCGGAAAAGGGTTGCCCTGCTGATTGAGCTGCTGCTGCAAGCGCTGGCGCACGGTGCGGCGGGCCTGCTGGAGCCAGGCTTCGGCTTGCTCGGGCGGAAACTGGCGAAACAGGCGCGCTATCCCCTCAAGGCGCAGCGCCGCTACCCGCAGCGGGCGGGTAAAATCCAGCTGCTGGTGGAGCGCGCGCTGGTGCAGGATTTGCAGGTCGGGATAATCGCCGGTTAGCAGCTGCAGTAGAATGTCGCGCTGTGATTGCAGGGCATTCTCGCTGCGTACCAGCGCGGTGCCGATGCGCTCGGTCACAATCACCATCTTCAGCAGATAGGGCTGCTCAATCAGCGGAATGCCCAGCTCGTCGGCCAGCGCGATCAGTCGCGGCGGGATCGTGTGGATATAAGCGTCGCCGGTCAGGATCACCATTCCGGCGATCCCGCGCTGCTTGCCCTCCATCAGCAAATGAATCAGGTTGTTTTCATCGCGGGGATGGTTGATCCCGGTGATAAACACCAGTTCCCCGCCCATGATCCACTCGGCGATATTTTCATTTTCCGCCACGTAGTACCAGCGAACCGCCAGCTGGAGGCCCTGTTTACCCGCGCGCAGGCGCATGGCGGAGAGCCCGTCCAGCGCGAGGATTTCATTGACCGTCAGACTCATGGTTACTGTTCCGCAACTGAGTCAGCGGCGGGCTGGCGTTTGCTCAGGCGGGTCAGAGCGATGTAGACCAGCGCGGAGACGGAAATCCCCACCAGCGGCGCGATCCACGGCGACAGGTAAGCCACCACCGCGCCGACGGCGTAGGCACTGAGCCCCAACCAGTTAAAGCGCGGTAAACGGGCGGTTTGCAGCAGCGGATAGCGCCCGCCGCGATAGAACCAATAGTCGGCGAGGATAACGCCGCCGATGGGCGGGATGATACTACCGAGCAGCACCAGGAACGGGATCAGCATTTCGTACATCCCGCCAATGGCCAGCAGAATGCCGACGCCAGCGGCGACCACGGTCAGGGTACGGCGGCGTTCGCTGCGCAGCAGATGGCAGGCGGCAGCCGAGACGTTATAGATAGTCGGCCCCTGAATCGTCAGCAGGTTGAGGCACAGCATCACCACCGCGGCGACGGACAGCCCCTGCAAAATCAGCACTTCTACAATGTCGGCCTGCTGGTAGACGATAGCGCACCACGCCCCGGCAACAATCATCAACCCGTTGCCGACGAGGAAGCTACTCATACTGGCGACGATAGCGGTGCGGCTGGAGTTGGCCAGTCTAGTCCAGTTCGTCGCCTGGGTTGCGCCGCTGGCGAAGGTGCCGAACACCATGGTGATCGCCGCCGACCAGGTCATGGTTTCGCCCGGTTCGATTTTGGTCATCGCCTGCCAGCCGCCGGCGTGATGGGCGGCTAGATACATAGAAACGACCAGCAGAATAAACATCAGCGGCACCGACACGCGCGATAGCGCATCCAGCCCCTTATAGCCCACCAGCGCGGTCACGCAGAACAGGATCCCAAACAGGATCATCAGCGGAATGGTCATCGCCTCGGGCAGGGCGAGGATTTTGACCAGCGAGATGGCGACCGTCGCGGTACCCCAGGCGTACCAGCCCAGCTCGGCGAAACCGAGAATAAAATCGGCGAGCTTGCTGCCGATTTCCCCGAAGCAAAAGCGCCCCATCAGCACGGTATTCAGCCCGCTGCGCGCAGCAATCCAACCGAGCGACGCGGCGTATAGCGCCAGCAGAAAGTTACCGATAACCGCAATCCATAGCAGGTTCACAATAGAAAAAGAGACGCCAAGCTTGCCGCCCGCGAACATCGTGCCGGTAAAAAAGGTAAAACTGAACAGGACCATGGAGATCGAAAATACGCCTTTGCGCCCTGAGGCAGGCGCTTCGACGAGCGGAAAATCATTGCTGTTTGACATTGTGGAACCTCTAAGTGGCTATCCGAATGGCGATGCCAGAGGGGTAGCAAGAGATATGCCAACAAAATCGGGGCAGGGATAACACTGATATATGGGCACTATGCACATAAAATGGCGTTATTTAGCCGATGTTTGCCATAAATGTGTGCACTGTGACATGTTTTGCACCGCCGTGGAGCAGTGGGGTTGAGCTATTGCGCGCATTCCTGTCGGGTGGCGGCTGGCGCCTTACCCGACCTACAGGGAGGGCTGAATCGACAAATGATGCCAATTTTGCGTCGTTTCCTGGCGGAACGATCGCCTATTTTTTGGGGAGCGTGCAGTTGGTAATGTTGGCATCATGAATACATTCAATTTCTTTATTGTTAAAAAAGTAATTTCATATGCAATTCCATTATAACCATTATTAATGTAAGTCTTTTCTGAAATATTGTTCACTTGAGCGGGCGGTGTTAGTATCGGGTGAATAGCCATTTAGACGGCTAAATATAACATCGCTAAACTAAGGAACTGCTATGTGGCAAGAAAGACTCGCGCAACTGGTCACCACCTGTCATTGGATCGGCGCGAAAGGCTGGGCTCCGGCCACCGGCGGCAATATGTCGGTGCGTCAGGACGAGACCTGGTGCTGGCTCAGCGAGTCGGGACGCGATAAAGGCAGCCTGACGACGGAAGATTTTCTCCAGGTTGAGATCGCCAGCAATAAAGCGCCTTCCGGGCGTAAACCTTCCGCCGAAACCGGCCTGCATACCCTGGTGTATCGCCTGTTCCCGGAGGCCAACTTTGTGCTGCACGTGCATACCGTCAACGCCACCGTGCTGTCGCGCATTGAAAAAAGCGACACCCTGGCGCTGCAGGGTTATGAGATGCAGAAAACCCTGACCGGTCAGCATAGCCACCTTGATACCGTGCCGGTGGCGATTTTCGATAACGACCAGGATATCGACGCCCTGGCGGCGCGCATTGAAGACTATGCGCAGACCAACCCGCTGCGCTATGGCTTCCTGCTGCGCGGCCACGGCCTGACCTGCTGGGGCAAAGACATTAACGAGGCCCGTCGTCAGCTGGAAGGACTGGAGTTTCTGTTCGAGTGCGAGCTGATGCGTCGCCGCTACGAGCGCGACTAAATTTCTCTCCACTAACGGGTCAGGCATGGATTTTTATCTAGGAATCGATATCGGCACCTCGCGGGTCAAAGCGGTGCTGTTTGATGAACATTTTCAGGCATGCGCCAGCGCGGCGCAGAATACCGGCCCGCGCCTGTCGGCTAACGGTTATGCCGAACAGGATATGGCCCAGCTGTGGCAGTCGGTGGTGGTGATTCTGCGCGAGATTGCTCATCATCCGGCGCTGCAAAAAGGGCGTTTACGCGCAATAGGCCTTGCCGGACAGGGCGAAGGCGTTTGGCTTAGCGACGCCGAGGGCGAACCGGTTGGGCCGGGTATCCTGTGGAGCGATACCCGCAGCCGCGAGCTGATGAGCGAACTGCTCAACCGCCCCGGTTTTGACCGCCGTTTCTTTGACGATACCGGCACCCATCTGCAACCCTGCAACACCAGCATGCAGTTATGCTGGCTCAAACATCATCAGCCCGAGCGGCTGGCGGCGGCCCGCTATCTATTTTTCGCTAAGGACTGGATCCGCTTTCGCCTCACCGGCGTTGCGGCGCTGGATCTCACCGATGCCAGTACCTCTTTGCTTAACCAGCAGAGCGGAACATTATCCGGGGTCGTGCTCAATGAGATGGGGCTGGCGGATTTAGCCCATCTGTTCCCGCCGCTGCTGGCATCGGATGCGCAGGCAGGTACGCTGCGCGAAGAGGTCGCGGCGCTGACCGGGCTTCCCGTTGCGACTCCGGTGGCGGCTGGCGCGCTCGATGTGTGCAGCGCGGCGCTGGGCTGCGGCGCGGTGAACGACGGCGACATCTATACCATTCTCGGCACCACCTGCTGCACCGGCATCGTCTGCCATGGTCGTCAAACGGTCAACGAGGGGACGCGCTATGTCACCCACACCGAGGCAGGCAGCTTTATTAACCTTTTTCCGATGCAGGCCGGAACGCCAAATATCGACTGGCTCCAGCAGCAGATTTCGCTGAATCCCGATTTACAGCAGCTGGAACAGAGCATCGCCAGCGTTGAGCCGGGCAGCGGCGGCGTCTTCTGGCAGCCCTATCTCAACGGCGAACGCGCGCCGTTCTTTAGTCCCGAAGCGCGGGCCGGGTATTTTGGCATTAGCCAACACACCACTCGCGCGCAGCTACAGCGGGCGGTGTTTGAAGGGCTGGCTTACGCCATCGTCGACTCGCTTAAGGGTTATCCGCAGGGCGGTGAGCTGTACCTGACCGGCGGCGGGGCGGCGTCAGCGACCTGGCTGCAAATTATTGCCGACTGCACCGGCAGAACGGTGGTTTCCAGTACTTTTAACGAGCTTAGCGCGCGCGGAGCGGCGATTCTGGCGGTGCGCAGCGTCGATGCGCTGACCCGCTACCCCGCGCTTGAGCAGACTCGTTATCAACCTAATCCGCAAGCGCATAGCCGTTATGCCGCTCTGTATCCGGTTTATCGCCTGCTGCGCGAGCAGATGCTCCCGGTCTGGCAGGCCCGCCACGAGGCGCTTCAACGTATTTCTCAGGAACAACGCATATGAAAATTGTTTTTACCGCCGAACACGCCGGCGACCTCAGTGCATTTCAGCAACTGGGTGAACTGCAGGTGGAAGGTTGGGCGCTGGGTAAACCGAAGCTGAGCGCTGGCCAACTGATTGAGCTGGCTCACGACGCAGATGTACTGGTGACCAGCTACGATGATGTGACGGAAGAGGTGATTGCCGCCTGCCCGCGTCTGCAGGTTATCGCCTGCACCCGCGCCAACCCGGTGAATATTGATACCAAAGCCGCGCAGGCACGCGATATCCGCGTACTCTATACGCCGGGCCGCAACGCGGACGCCGCCGCCGAGCTGACGCTGGGGCTGATGCTGAGCCTGGCGCGACATATTCCGCAATCGCACGCGGCGCTGAAACGCGGTGAATTCACCAACGCCGAGAACGCCGCCCAGACCACCCAGAGCGGGCTGCGCCGCGATGTGGTGTGGGACGTCAGCCCGGAAAGTCCTTATGAAGTGTTTAAAGGCAGCGAGCTGCGCAATAAAACCCTGGGGCTGATCGGCTATGGCAATATTGGCCGCCGCGTGGCGCGTATCGCCCGCGCCTTTGGCATGGCGGTGCTGGTGGTGGACCCGTTTGTCGCCGCCGAGGATATCAACGAGCCGGGGCTACAGAAAACGACGCTTGAGGGTCTGTTCCGTGAGGCGGATATTGTCAGCCTGCATCTGAGCAGCGGCCCGCACAGCGATGGCCTGGTGAACGCGCAGTTGTTGAATAGCATGAAGCCGGGGGCGCTGCTGATTAACACCTCTCGCGCCGCGGTGGTGGATGAAGAAGCGTTAATTAACGCGCTGCGCCACGGCCCGCTGGGCGGCGCGGCGTTGGATGTTTATCATCGCGAGCCGCTGTGGCGCGACCATCCGTTTGTCACCGAGTTTGGTAACGTGATTATCACCCCGCATATCGCCGGGGCGACGAGAGAAAGCATCGCTAAACATACGGCGATGATTGCTGCCGACCTCCAGCGCTATGTTGCCGGGGAGCCGCTGCTCTATCAGTGGCGTTAAGCCTTTTTAGCCGCCGCGAAATGCGGCGGCGAAGTGCTTACCACTCGGCGCGGTTAGCCGCCATAAATGCCTGAGTATGCTGCCAGTCGACCACACCTGCATCTGAGCCCATCCCGGTCGCCACCAGCGCGGCGACGGCGGAAGCCACCTCACATGCCTCTTTGACGCTTAACCCACGGGCCAGCGCGGCAATAAAGCCGCCGCAGTAGCTGTCGCCGCAGCCGGTGGTGTCGACAGCATCGACCCGGTACGGCGCGATATGCTCGACTGCGCCGTCGCGGGTCAGCAGCCAGGAGCCGTTTTCACCCTCTTTCAGAATGCAGGTCCCGACGCCAAGTTCGAAGAAGAAGCGGGCGATCGCTTCCGGCCGCGCCTGTCCAGAGAGATACGCGGCCTCCTCAAGAGAAGGCATAAAGTAGTCCACCGACGGCAGCAGCGGGCGCAGCAGATCGAGGGTGTGCTCATTGGGCGCGATTAAATCAAAGCTGGTGGTGACGCCGCGAGCCTTTGCCGCTTGCAGCAAAAGGGCGCTTTGCCCCTGGTCCATCTCCGCCAGCAGGCCGGTGCCGCCGTGGTGCAGGAAGCGGCAGTCAAGAATCGCGGCGAACTGTTCTTCACTGATGAAAAGCTCATCGGAAGCTCCCCGGCAGTGCAGCGCCGGGCGCTCGCCGTTAGGACGAATCGGCAGGATGGTCGCTGACGTTTCCTTCTGAGCCGTGCGCTGGACCTGCGAGCAGTCGATGCCCAGCCGCGCATAGCTGGCGAGGATAAAATCAGCTTTTTCATCTTCGCCCAGACAGGCCACCGCTGCGGTACGAATCCCCAGCTTGGCTGCGTTAATGTTGGCCCCGGCGGCGGTTCCTGCGGGATTAAGGCGAATCTGTTCAATAAAGGCCACCCCGCCGCGCGGCGGGATGTCGATAACCGGGCGACCGGCGATATCAAGAATAGTCAGGCCGACAAAGGCGGCGTCAAAGGTTGCCATGAGAGCTCCACTTAACGATGGGTTTGACGCAGGCGCGCCTGCCAGAAGGAGAGGGCCAGCGCGACGACCAGAATTACGCCAACCAGCGCATCTTTCACCAGGTAGTTAAGCCCCATTAGGTTCAGGCCGTTATCAATAATCGCGAGGAACAGCACACCGCCGAGGGTTCCGGCGATGCTGACCCGGCCCAGCCGATTAAAGGCGGTGCCGATAAATACCGCGGCGATAGCGTCCATCAGATAGGCCTGACCGGCCAGCGGCGTAAACTGGCGCAAGTTGGCGGAAAGAATAACGCCGCCGACGGCGCACAGGGCGGAGGCCGCCACCAGCACCCACAGCATGGTACGGCGGTCGCGAATTCCGGCGATACGCGCCGCTTCGCCGTTCTGACCGATAGCGCGAACGTATTTGCCGAACAGTGTACGTTCGGTAATCAGCCAGGCCGCCAGCCACAGCACCAGAACAATCACCACTGGCGTTGGAATACCGGCGATATTACCGACCGCCAGATCGTGATACTCCGGTGCCATTCGGCGATAAGAGATAGAGCCGCCGCCGTCGGTATAGATGCGCTCGGCGCTGCTGGCGATAAACCAGGTGCCGAGGGTGGCGAGGAACGGGCGAATCTGGCAGATAAGGATCAGGAAGGCGTTCAGCAGGCCGATAATTACGCCGCCGAGCAGCGCGCAGCCGACCGCAGCCTGCCACGGCAGGTGCCAGGTTTTCAGCGCCACCAGCGCAAAAGCCGCGCCAAAATCAAGCGCCACGCCGACGGAGAGATCAATCGCCCCGGCGCTGACGATAAGGGTCATCGCCATCGCCACAATCAGCAGGATCGCGCTGCCCTGCAGCAGGTTCGCCCAGTTATCGAAGGTCAAAAAAACCGGGTTTGCCCAGCCGAACAGGGCAATCGCCAGCAGAGTAATCACGCCGAATCCTGCCCGCGACAGCCACGCCAGCGGATTCGCTGCGGTTTGCCCCGTTGATGGGGTTTTGAGCGTCAACTGGCTCATCAGTTGCCTCCTTTATGTCTGACCGCCGAAGCCGCCAGCACTACGAGGATCAGGCCGCCTTTAATCGCGCCCATCCAGAAAATGTTTACCCCCAGCAGGCCGAGCCCGTTAGAGAGCGCGTTGACCAGCACCGCGCCGAGCAGCGCGCCCCAGATGGTGACCACGCGACGCCGCGAGAACGCCGCGCCGATAAAGGTGGCGAGGACGGTTTCCAACAACAACGGCGTTGCCGTGCCGCTGGAGCTGCCGGAGCCCTGGCTGAGCAGCGGTAAAATCGCCAGACCGGCGGCGATCCCCGCCAGTAGCCAGACGATGATGGTCAAACGGCGCACATTGAGTCCGCTCATCTGCGCCATATCGCGGTTGCCGCCTACCGCCTGTAAATGCTGGCCAAAGCGGGAGTGATGGAGCAGAAACTGAAACAGCGCGAAGACCGCCAGCAGGTAGATAAGCGGCCACGGGATGCCGAACAGGTTGTTATCGCGAAAGGCCACCATCAGCGGGTCGTTTACCGCGATGCGCCGCTGCCCGGTCAGCAGGTCAGTCAGCCCGGTGAAGGCGACGGAGGTTGACAGGGTTGCCAGCAGCGGCGGCAGGCCCGCCGCCAGCACCAGGGTGGCGTTGACCGCACCGCAGGCCAGACAGACGGCAATCAGCAGTAAAAACAGCAGCAGGTAAGGGGTATTCCACTCCGTCATGCCGAGGCTCAGCAGCGCTACGCCGAGCACCGCGATGGCGGGCAGCGAGAGGTCGATGCCGCCGGAAACCACGTCATCGCCGCCGACGGCAATCACGCACACCAGACCGAAGCAGAGGATCGCCAGCGGCACGCTCTGCACCAGCATCATGCTGATATTTTGCCAGCTTAAAAAAAACGGCGACTGGAGGCTGAGCCAGACCAGCAGCGCGAAAAAGAGAATCAGGGGGAATTTTTCGATTAGCGTCGTTATGCCCGCAAGGGGGCGGCGCTGGATACCTGCACTCATACCTGTTGTTCCTGTCCACCGTTGATCGTCACCAGCAGGGCGTCCAGCGTCAGCCCCTGGGTCGGAAGATTGGCCACCAGCTCGCCGCGCCACATCACCAGGATGCGGTCGCAAAGGCCCAGCAGTTCCGGCGCGTCGCTGGAAGAAACCAGCACGCCGCGACCGCGATCCGCCAGTTCGCGCGTGCGCTGATAAATATCGCTGCGCGCGCCGATATCGACCCCGAGCGTGGGTTCATCAAGAATAAATAGCCGCGCGTCTGTGCCCAGCCAGCGGGCGAGAATCGCCTTTTGCTGGTTGCCGCCGCTCATGAAGCGCACCGGCAGCTCCGGGCGACCGGGGCGGATGGAGAGCTGTTCAATCCAGCTGTGCGCTTTTTCCAGTGCCCGCCCTCGGTGTTCCCAGCCGAAGGTGGCGGTATCCGGCAGCGAGGCAAGGTTAATATTGTCGGCAGTAGAGAAGGGGAGAATCAGCCCCTGATGGCGACGGTCGCGCGGGACCAGCGCCAGCCCGGCGCGGGTGGCCTGATAGGGCGTGCGCAGTCGTTTCGGCTCGCCGTCGATGTTAATCGTGCCGCTACGGGCGCGGCGCAGGCCGTAGAGAAGATCGACCAGCACGTCGCGCCCTGCGCCAAGCAGACCCGCCACGCCGACGATCTCGCCAGGCTGAATATCAAAGCTAATATCGTTTAATTGCTGGCCGTCGCTAAGGTGGCGAACCGACAGCACCGGTACGGCGGTATCGACTGCCAGAGCGCTGCTCTGACGCGGGGTATAGAGCTGTTCGATATCGCGCCCGACCATCATTTTGATTAGCGCATCGGTATTTTGCAGGAGTTCACGGTCGGGGTAGCCGACAACCTCGCCGTTACGCAGCACCGTACCGCGATCGCAAAGGGCGGCGATTTCGTTGAGATAGTGGGAAATATAAAGAATCGCGATCCCTTGCTCGCGAAGGCGCAAGATGGCTGAGGAGACCAGGCTGGCTTCCTGTGCTTCCAGCGGCGCGGTGGGTTCGTCGAACACTACCAACTTTGCCGCGCCGTCAATCAGCGCTCGGGCGATTTGTACCAGCTTGCGCTCGGCAAGGCTGAGATCGCGGATCAGGCGGCGCGGATTGATTTCCAGTTGCCAGCTGTCGCGGAAAAACGCCTCGGTCGCGGCATTCATCCGCCGTCGGTCCAGCGCGCCCCAGCGGGTGCGGTACTCCTGGCCGAGGAACACCGATTCCGTGACGGTAAAGTGCGGGATCAGGTTGAGCTCCTGGTGAATGACGCGAATGCCCAGCGCTTCAATAGCCGCCGGATTACCGAGCGGCAGGGGTGCGCCGTCGAGCGTGGCGTTGCCGCTATCGGCCTGATAGACGCCCGCAAGAATTTTAATTAGCGTCGATTTTCCCGCGCCGTTCTCGCCGATCAGGCCGTAAATTTCGCCAGGGTTCAGAAGCAGCGTGACCGCATTTAATGCAGTCACGTTGGCAAAGCTTTTGCTGATCTGGTTCATCGCCAGACCAGCGGCGGGATTGGCCCCGCCGATAGATTGAGTGATCACTGCAGTTCGCCATATCCCAGCTGTTTGTAGACCGCTTTCGCTTCCTGCTGGCCTTTCACCGGGACCACCGGGATAAAGGTTTGTACCGGCAGTTTCTGCTTGTCGAAGTAGCGGGCGACGTTGTCGGCAGAGGTCTGGCCGATCAGGTGCGGCTGCTGCGCGACGTTGGCAACGAACGGGCTGCCCGGCTCGGCCATGATTTCCAGCGTTTCCGGGCCCGCATCGATGGCGGTGACTTTAACGTCTTTGTCGCGACCGGTCTCTTCCAGCGCCTGGACAATACCGATAGCGGGCTGATCCCAGCAGGCAACATGGATGGCGTCGAGCTTACCTTTTGGATATTGGCTCAGCAGTTCGAGGGTTTTCTTACGTGCATCTTCCGGAGAGTTGGCAAACTGTTCCGCCAGCTCTGGTTGAATAATATGAATATCCGGGTAATCCTTAAGGACATATTTCCACTGGTCATAACGAATGCCGCAAATACGCAGGGAGCTGGAGAAGGCGTTAAATACTGCAACGTTGCCTTTGCCGCCTAGCTCATCGGCCATATAACGACCAATGGTCGAGCCTAATGTGTAGTTATCGGAAGTGGTGTTATTGACGGAGTATTTTGAAACGTGGTCAACGGTAAATACCGGAATGCCCGCATCGCGCAGCGCTTTGAATTTAGGCTCAACGGCGCTATCGCCCAGAATGCTAATTACCGCATCAACTTTGCGCGACAGCAAAATATCGTGGTTATTGGCATGAACCTGGTTGTCACGGCCACCGTCGACGCCGATCACTTTACCGCCCAGTTTCTCTACCTCTTCGGTCGCACCTTTATAGGCTTCACGATCCCAGAAGTGCTGCGTGCCGACAACGGCGACGCCGATAGTTTTCCCCTGAAGCGATAAGGCATCGGCCGCCAGGGCGTTAACGGAGGCGAGCGAGAGCAGGCCCAGCGCGATGGGCAATAATTTCATTTTCTGCGACATTCTTATTATGGTCCTGTGATGGAGGTGGCTGCGGAGCAGTAGCATGACAATAACAGCCATGCAACCTCAAATACAAAATATGTCTAAGTTATATCAACAATGTTATATCGCAGATTTGCCTGAGGAAAACGTAAATTTGTCATCTGCAACCTGAAAATATTTCATGATGCGATTTTATCCATTTTTATTTTGTGGATTTAATTTGCTTGCAAGTCTTATTTATTCAAATAAAGATTGCTACGTAATTATAATTATTCTGTCGCTGTAATATATCGCATCCTGGAATAACGTAGACCTATTCTGCGTGGAGAATCCTTTCTCTATAGCAGATTGTATGGTGATACGTATTTTATTCCCAAGATTCGTGCGCTTTATTATGGCGACCTTTATCGGGTGAGAAGAAAACAGGCAATATGAGAAAACAACATAATCTGACCGTGATGCACTGGGGAACCTGGCAAGTACAGGCTCGCGACGGCAAGATTGATGCGGTGACGCCGGTGCCCTGGGATAAAAATCCCTCCAGTATCGGTCAGTCGCTCCCCGATGCGGTCACCAGCAAGACGCGAATTCGTCGCCCGGCGGTACGCGCGGGTTACCTGCAAAATGGCCCGGCTTCGCGAGAGGGTCGTGGCAAAGAGCCGTTTGTAGAAGTGAGTTGGGAGGTGGCGCTCGACCTGCTGGCCCGCGAGCTGAAGTCGGTCAAAGCGCGCTGCGGCAATGAAGCCATTTTCGGCGGTTCCTACGGCTGGGCCAGCGCCGGGCGTTTTCACCATGCCCAAAGCCAGTTGCACCGTTTCCTCAAGTCATTCGGCGGCTATACCGCCAGCACCAACACCTACAGCAGCGCGGCGGGTGAACGCATTCTGCCGCATATCCTCGGGCCGCTAAGCCCACTGCACCGTCAGCACACCCATTTCTCCGAGCTGGCGCGGGAGTGCCAGCTGTTTGTGGCGATTGGCGGCCTGCCGCTGCGTAATTCGCAGGTCAACGGCGGCGGCGCCAACGACCATATGCTGAAATACTGGCTGGAGAAGATGCAGGAGCAGGGAACGCGCTTCGTCAATATCAGCCCGGTGCGTAATGACCTGAGCGCCGTGGAGAGCGCCGAGTGGCTTGCCGTTCGTCCGGGGACCGATACCGCTCTGTTGCTGGCGCTCTGTTACGTTCTGATTAACGAATCCCTGTACGACAGCGGCTTTGTCGCCAGCCATACGGTGGGATTTGCCGCTTATCGCGCCTACCTGATGGGGGAGAGTGACGGCGTCGCGAAAACGCCGGAGTGGGCGGCGGCGATAACCGGCATTGACGCTCCGCAGATTGTTGCGCTGGCGCGTGAGATGGCCAACAAGCGCACGATGGTGAATATTTCCTGGTCGATTCAGCGGGCGCGCCAGGGCGAGCAGGCTTACTGGGCAACGGTAGCGCTCACCGCGCTGCTGGGGCAAATTGGTACGCCGGGCGGCGGACTGGGATTTGGTTATGCCTGTACCAATCTGGCGGGAGCGGCGCGTAAAGCGTTTTCCGGCCCACGTCTTCCGGCTGGCAAAAACGCGGTGAACAGCGTGATCCCGGTGGCGCGGCTCTCCGATATGCTGCTGCATCCGGGCGAAGCCTATGAGTTTGACGGTCAGCATTTGCGCTATCCCGATATTCGCCTGGTTTACTGGGCGGGCGGCAACGCGTTTCATCATCACCAGGATATTAACCGTCTGTGTGAAGCCTGGCGGCGGCCGGAAACCGTCGTGGTACATGAACAGTACTGGACCGCGCAGGCCAAATTCTCCGATATCGTTCTGCCGGTCACCACCTCGCTTGAGCGGGAAGATATCGGCAGCGGCGGCCACGACGGCTTTATGATTGCCATGAGCGCGCAGATCCCGCCGGTAGGCGAAGCGCGCGACGATTACACCATCTTCTGCGACCTTGCCGAAAGGCTGAGCTGCGGCGAGCGCTTTAGCGAAGGACGTGATGCCGGGCAGTGGCTACGGCAAATCTATGAAGAGTCGCGACCACGCGCCCGGGAAGAGGGAGTTGAGCTGCCGTCGTTCGAGGCGTTCTGGCAACAAGGGGTACTGGAATACAGCACGCCTGAAAAACCGCAGGTATTTCTGGCCGATTTTCGCGCCGACCCGCAGCGCTATCCGCTCTCTACGCCGTCCGGCAAGATTGAGCTATTTTCCGAAACTATCGCCGGATTTGGCTATCGTGAATGCCCCGGTCACCCATGGTGGGATGAGCAGGAGGCGGCCTGGCAACGGCAAGAAGCAGCGCGCTGGCCGCTGCATCTGCTCTCCAGCCAGCCGCGTACCCGGTTACATAGTCAGTACGATCACGGTAGCGTAAGCCGGGCGACAAAAATTCAGGGGCGTGAGCCGTTGTGGATGCACCCGCTGGATGCGCAGGCGAGGGACATTAGCGAAGGCAGCGTGGTGAAGGTTTATAACGCCCGTGGGGCGATTCTGGCCGGGGTACATCTTAGCGAACAGATTTTGCCAGGCGTAGTGCAGATGTCGACCGGAGCCTGGTACGATCCGCTGGACCCAAATGAAAAGGGTTCGCTGGATAAACACGGTAATCCTAACGTGTTAACTGAAGATCGCGGAAGCTCGCGGCTGGGGCAGGGCTGTAGCGCCCAAAGTTGCTGGGTGGAAATTGAACCGTGGCGTGATGTACTGCCACCGGTGACCGCTTTCGATCCACCGAGGTTTCTTCGGGCTTAGGTGCCGGGAATTGCCGGGCGGCGGCTGGCGCCTTGCCCGGCCTACGGGGTGGGTAGCCCGGACAAGGCGCGCCAGGCGCCTCCGGGAAACTAAATTCTGGCGTTATGCCAGGCGCGGGTAGGCGCTGGCGATATCGTCGCCGGTAAACTGGGCAATCCAGCCTTCCGGGTTATCGAAAATGCGGATCGCGGTGAAGTTCGGCTCTGACCCCATGTCAAACCAGTGCGGCGTGTGCGCAGGGACGGAAATCAAATCGTTCTTTTCGCACAGGACCTGAAACACCTCGTCGCCAATATGCAGGCAAAACAGACCGGCGCCTTCGACGAAGAAGCGCACTTCGTCTTCTCCATGAGTATGTTCATTGAGGAATTTTTCCCGCAGCGCATCTTTCTGCGGGTTATCCGCGCGCAGGCTGATCACGTCCCAGCTCTGGTAGCCTTTCTCTGCAACCAGCTTATCAATTGCATGCTGATAGGCAGCAATGACCGTTTCTGAAGTCGGTGCCGCGCCTAAATCGCGGTCGGCCTGCCAGCGCTCGAAACGTACGCCTTTGGCGTTGAGCTGTTGCTGGATCTCTTCGGCGTTGGTGCTGTGCCAGAGCGGGTTTTGCGGGTCTTTCACGGAAAAAATGGTTAATGCGCTCATGCTGGGATCTGCTCCGGATGAATATCGTCAAAACGCTGAACTTGCGGATGATGGCTGGCCGGGTCGCGGTCGCCGCGCACCAGTTGTACGGTACGGAAACCGGCTTCTTCTGCGGCATCCAGCTCCTGATGGATATCGGACAGGAACAGGATCGCGGCAGGAGGGTGCCCCAGTTGTTCAGCAATATTGCGGTAGGACTGCACTTCACGCTTAGCGCCTACCAGGGTATCGAAATAGCCGTTGAACAAATGAGTAATATCACCTTCATCGCTGTAGCCAAATAACAATTTCTGCGCGGCAACGGAGCCTGAGGAATATACATAGAGATCAATACATTGAGACTTCCATTTTTCCAGCGCCGGGAGAACGTCCGGATAAAGGTGGCCGGTGAAGTCGCCGTTCACATAGCCATCGCGCCAGATAATTCCCTGTAGCGCCTTCAGGGCGGTAGATTTGCGGTCTTCATCCATAAAGGCAAATAGTGTGTCGATAAGCAGCGCGGTGCTGGCTCCAGGCTCGGCTATCTCTTCGCGCAGGTTATCGAGGATGGTCTTTACCGGCTCGACAAACTGCTGAGCGGTGACGAAGCCGGCCAGGCGTTCGCGGGCGTAGGGAAACAGGACGTTATGGACGAAGCGAATGTCGCTGGTGGTGCCTTCAATATCGGTCACGATAGCGCGGATCATGAGTTCTCCAGAGTGAGCGGTGGGTCGTGCTGACGGTGGCGTTGTGTTGATAGCTGCATTTAAATCATAAGCGAAATAACATTATCATTTAGACGTCTAAGCGTCTTGATTGCCAAATATTAGCATCGTGTTATAGTGGCTTCAACAACAGCATCACAGACGGTACAAAAAGAATGAGCAATAAGCCACTGATTCCTGAGAGTAAACTCCCTTCATTAGGCACCACTATTTTTACCCAAATGAGCGCCCTGGCTCAGCAGCATCAGGCGATTAACCTGTCGCAGGGCTTTCCGGATTTTGATGGCCCGCGCTTTTTGCAGGAGCGGCTGGCGTATCATGTTGCGCAGGGAGCTAACCAGTATGCCCCGATGACCGGCGTGGCGGCGCTACGCGAAGCGATAGTCGACAAAACCGAAGAGTTGTACGGTTACCGTCCCGATGCTAACAGCGACGTGACCGTGACCGCAGGGGCGACGGAAGCGCTGTATGCGGCGATTACCGCGCTGGTACGCACCGGTGACGAAGTTATCTGCTTTGACCCGAGCTACGACAGCTATGCCCCGGCGATTGAGCTGTCGGGCGGCGTGCTCAAGCGTATTGCTCTCCAGCCGCCTCATTTTCGCGTTGACTGGCAGCAGTTTGCCGAAACGCTTAGCGACAAAACCCGGCTGGTGATCCTCAATACCCCGCACAACCCGTCGGCGACGGTATGGCAGCGCGAAGATTTTGCCGCTCTGTGGCAGGCGATTGCCGATCGTGAAATCTATGTGATTAGCGATGAAGTTTATGAACATATCTGCTTTGCCGCCGAAGGGCATGCCAGCGTGCTGGCGCATCCGCAGCTGCGCGAACGGGCGGTGGCGGTTTCTTCATTCGGCAAAACTTTTCACATGACCGGCTGGAAGGTGGGTTACTGCGTGGCGCCTGCCGTCATTAGCGCCGAACTGCGTAAAGTGCATCAGTATCTGACGTTTGCCGTCAATACGCCTGCTCAGCTGGCGATTGCCGATATGCTGCGCAGCGAACCGGAGCACTATCGTCAGCTACCGGAGTTTTACCGCGAGCGTCGGGATCTGTTTATTGATGCGCTGCGTACTAGCCGTCTTGAAATTTTGCCCTGTGAAGGGACTTATTTCCTGCTGGCGGACTACAGCGCAATCTCGGATCTGGATGATGTGAGTTTTTGCCGCTGGCTAACCACAGAAATTGGCGTGGCGGCGATCCCGCTGTCGGTATTCTGCGCTGACCCGTTCCCGCATAAGCTGATTCGCCTGTGCTTCGCGAAACAGCCAGCAACGCTGCTGGCTGCGGCAGAACGCCTGTGTCGTTTGTAGCTATTTAACGGTCCATGCCTGAGAGAATTGACGGTCGCCGAACATCTCCACCAGACCGTTGATTTGCTTCAGGCGTAATACTTCATCTGAGTCCATTCCTAATTCTTTGCCGATTTTATCGTCTGACCAGCCGAGATGCGCCAGCTCCTGGACAATCTCCGACATTGCATGAATCTGATGACGACCGCGCGCCCGGTTGTGGCGAATGGTGGCGGCCATCAGGGTATCGCGCTTGGCGGTACTGCTTTCCAGGCAGGTGACGGGGAGATAGCCTTTCAGTCGTTTTTTCAGCGCTGCTTTGCCGTTGGCTAGCTCGTGGCGATGAAAACCATCGACAATCGAGTAGTGTTCCTGTCCCTGTTTCAGCACCACGATGGGCTGAGTAAAACCATCTGTTTCCAGGGAAGTGAATAGCAGCCTTTTTTCCGGCGGAGCAAGGTTGTTTGGGTTGTAATCATTAGGCGTAACGGTCTCCTGCTTGACCCATAATACGCAATCGACGGGTTGTGATTTGAATGGACTATATTCATGTAAAATCTGGCGAAAGGCGTTAAGTGCTGTAATCTTTTCCTCCTCTCCCCTCAATGACTGAAGATAGCATTCAAGTTCTTGAATTAATTGTCGTTGCATAATATCCCCCATTGCTGACGCTTTTGATTCATACGCTCACGGTAGCGTTTATATTGATTAGATTTGGTTGGGCTAAAAGAGAGCTGGCGGCACCAGTAATCATTGTTCAATAGCACCTTGCAGATGCGCCGCCATGAAGGAATGTCTTTGGAGCCGATATCTGCCGCCTGGGTGTCGGGAATATCCATCATCCCTTGTTTTTGATACCAATGGAGATAGACGGCAATTTTATTGCGATAATGCTCCGCTGTTTTCTCCGGCATGCTGTCGAGCAAAAACAGGGCGTAACTTTTCCAGGTATGATGCTCGGGTTTATCCATCTTGCGATGCCCGTAGAACTTATTATCGTGCCCGGCGTAGACGCCGCCGCAGTGCACGCCGCTGACGCGTTGACACATCGCGGCCCAGCGCTCGGGTTCTAATACATGATAAAGCCAAAGCCCCTGACGCTGTTCCGGGCCGAAGGGCTCGCAGATCCGCATATAGCGTAACGGGACGCCTGCCTGGTACATCAGGTTATAGAGTGGGTTGTAGGTCAGACCGCTTTTGCCAAACCAGGTCCAGATATCGGCGGTTTTCCAGTCGTAGATAGGGTAGATATACCACGCGTGACCACCGGGTGCTGAGGTGGTCCAGGGTTTGTCATCAGCAAAGCGCAGTTTTCGCTGCGAGGAAATGGTGATAAACCGATTAAGCGATTCATCGGCACGAATGCCGACCATGACCGCGGCCGGCCGGTTTTGCGAGAACCAGTCGGCAAATTCGCGGACGAACGTTTCAAAACTCATCCCCACCTGATAAAACGGGAAATAATCCGGGTCGGTAATTGCATCTGCTGGAGGCTGGCGTACCCAGTCAGCGCCGGGTTCCCAGCATTGCCATTCTGGATTAAATTGGGTGAGGGAGTTTTGGGTCGTTAAAGGTAATGCCACCCAATAAAATTGTTCAATGACGTCGCGATATTCTTCGCGCATCTTTTCGCAGTGGGCAATGGTACAGGAAAATTGCGCTTCCCAGTCAATAAATAGAACGCAAATCTTTTTACCTGTTTGACGAGCATGCTGCGCGGTGAGGTGCAGCATGGTTGTGGAGTCTTTTCCGCCGGAAAAGGAGACGCAAATGCGAGAGAAGTTTTCCATTACCCACTCTATTCGCTGCTGACTGGCTTGCAGAACGGATTCTGGTAATGGAAGTTTTATAAAAGACACAGCCATTATTCCTTTGATATCAAAGATACTGTGTAGTTACATTATATTTCTTTCTTAATCAAGATATTAGTTATTATTCATGCTGGTGATATATTATCATTATTCATGCGAAAATATTATTTTTCTCACAATCATTGATGAATTTCATGAAGTTAGGATCATCAAGGTTAACGCGATTGTAGAGCATGTAAATCATGATTGTAGGGATTTTGAAGGGAGCATCTACAATTTTAAATTTATTATTAAAGTTTATATGTTCCAGAATGCAGGTGGGTACAAAACCAATTAAATTAGTTTGCTGAATAACATTAAGAATCGCGATATAGGAGTCGCTACTGAAAGAGATTTTTCTATCAGCCAGAAGACCAGCTGCCTGACTCTGAAAGGATTTAGCCCCCAGGTCATTAGAAAGATAATACGTGAAGCTCTCCTGAAGTATGGCTTTAGTTGTCGTTAGCGACGCTAATCGAGGGTGGTTCTCGCTGCAAACAAGCGAAATCTCAAGTTCCTGAACAGGTTTGCACACCGTGGCCCTGGATGATAGCGACGAGGTACTAAATATCAGATCGGCTTTACGGTAGGATAACAAGCTCTCGACGGATTCCCCCGATGCCAGAAGATCGTGATGTTCAACATGAAGATTTGAATCATCTAATAACATATGAATTAAATTTGTTGTTTTTGGGGTAATAAAAAGTTGCGGCGCATAAACAACAAGGCGTTTTCTTAACTCCGAACGATTGGTGATATTGATGGTTTGTTCGAGCTGGTTAAGATTTTTTTCCAGATGATGATGCAGGTTAACGCCTACTGTCGTGGGCGTTATCCCTTTACCAGAGCGGACAAACAGCGGGTCATTAAGTTGATTTCGCAGGCGCTGTAGCGACTGACTGACCGCTGAAGGAGTAATAAAGAGCGTTTCCGCTGCTTTACTGATACTTAAATTCTGGTAAATGCATTCGAAAATAACCAATAGGTTAAGGTCAAATTTTTTGAGATCGTAAAGATTAGCCATTATCAACGTCCTGTTAAGTTGGCGAGAGTAAAAAAGGGAGTATTATGTGCTTGCATGATATTCACTGTGTGATTATTCATTTTTTTATTATTTAAAACTAAGTATTGCATTAAGTTTATCTAAATATATACCACAGAAGCGCATTCCGCCAGATCCTTTTGTGTACTGGCAAACCAGGCAGAATGCGTTAGTTTAAGAACGCTTAGTTTGCACCCATCATAATCTGTAGTTTTTCTTTATCTGGAAGTCCGATCGCTTGCTGAAGTGTATTTTCTTTATTCATATAGTAAATGGCCGGAGTCACGTTAGCACCGAGTTCATCCATTAATTGCTGGTTGAAATTAAGTACCTTCATTTGTTCTGGCTGAATGGACGTTGGCACATCCAGCCGCATTTTACCGCCGGATTGCTCATAGTCATGCCAGGTCTTCGCCGGATCTTTGCTGGCAAGAATCGCTGCCGCCGCGGCTGGGCTTTCAGGTTTGATGACACCGACTAAGAGGGTGCGCAACTGAACTTTTCCTGCGTCTACCCACGGACGAGCCTGTTGCCAGAATTGTTTGCAGTAGGGACAGAACGGGTCAGCAAAGACGTACAGGACAATGGGAGCCTCTTTTTTGCCGTCAAGAAGCCAGCTGGCTCCCTCCAGCTTTTTCCACATCTCCTGGCCTGCAGGCGTATACAGCTCTTTCTGAAATAACTGTTCGCTGAGGTTGGTACCCTTCTCATCATACATATAGCCTGAAATGGCGTGCTTGCCATCAGGCGTCAGGTAGATGGCGACGCCCATATCCTGATATTTTCCTAACCAACCTTTTACTCCGCCAGGCGCTTCGAAGGACTTAATGATGGTAATACCCTGTTTTTCAATTGCTTTTACGGGGGCGGGAAGATCCTCGGCATAGCTGCATAAGGGTAAAAGACTGAGGAAAAACAGACGTTTTAACATGATCATTCCTTGTTAAATCAATGGGGAGAGTAAGTATAGTGGTAAAACCTATTGCAGCCATAGGTAGGACCTGGAGCTGGGTAGATTGCCCTTTAAGCCAGCGGGTGATGTAATCCCTATGCTGTTACATTAAGGTGTAGAGCGCAACACATAGCCAGTCAGCCTGGCGCTGAATCTACCTACGGGTATTTCAGGTAACGGGGCCGCCTGATTGGGCGGCCTTTTTACTTTTCAGCAACATATGATGCGAAAATCGGCGTAAGGCTGCGATCGCATTGATAGGTTCACAAAGTTGTCTTGTTCCGGTTGTTAGATAACGCTTATTGATTTGATAATGCAAACGCATTGGTCGAGTCAGGAAAAATTCGTTAACTTAGACCTCAACGAAAACACGGAGGAAGTATAGATGTCCTTAATTAATACCAAAATCAAACCTTTTAAAAACCAGGCGTTCAAAAACGGTGAATTCATCGAAGTTACCGAGAAAGATACCGAAGGCCGCTGGAGCGTCTTCTTCTTCTACCCGGCTGACTTCACCTTCGTATGCCCGACTGAATTAGGCGACGTTGCGGACCATTACGAAGAGCTGCAGAAGCTGGGTGTCGATGTGTACTCCGTTTCTACTGACACTCATTTTACCCACAAAGCATGGCATGGTAGCTCTGATACCATCGCGAAAATCAAATACGCGATGATCGGTGACCCGACTGGCGCCCTGACCCGTAACTTCGAGAATATGCGTGAAGATGAAGGTCTGGCAGATCGTGCAACCTTCGTTGTCGACCCGCAGGGTATTATCCAGGCAATCGAAGTTACCGCTGAAGGTATCGGCCGTGATGCGTCTGACCTGCTGCGTAAAATCAAAGCTGCTCAGTACGTAGCTTCTCACCCAGGTGAAGTTTGCCCGGCTAAGTGGAAAGAAGGTGAAGCGACTTTAGCTCCTTCTTTAGATCTGGTCGGTAAGATCTAAAATTCGCAGCGTCTTTCGCGCTACAGGTGTGTTGGCTTCGCTTAATCACCCCGGTCACTTACTTATGTAAGCTCCCGGGGATTCATAAGCTTGCTGCCTTCCTGTCACGCGAAATACTGGCGAATTAATCCTCAAGCGGGTGCGCCGCGCCCGTTTTATTCCAACACTATGATGCAAGCGCATTCAGGCAGCCTGGACCAGGCCGTTTGCATGATGATGTTTTAAGCCCAGGAGATTAAAAATGCTCGACACCAACATGAAAACCCAGCTCAAGGCTTATCTTGAGAAACTGACTAAACCTGTTGAGCTGATTGCCACGCTGGATGACGGCGCTAAATCGGCAGAAATCAGGGAACTGCTGGCTGAAATTGCTGAATTGTCAGACAAAGTCACCTTTAAAGAAGAAAATAGCTTGCCGGTGCGCAAGCCTTCTTTCCTGATTACGAATCCGGGTTCACAGCAGGGGCCGCGCTTTGCTGGTTCTCCGCTGGGACATGAATTCACCTCTTTAGTTTTAGCATTGCTGTGGATGGGCGGTCATCCTTCAAAAGAAGCGCAGACTTTGCTGGAGCAGATACGCGATATCGACGGTGATTTTGAGTTTGAAACCTATTATTCACTGACCTGCCATAATTGCCCGGATGTTGTTCAGGCGCTGAACCTGATGGCGGTACTGAACCCGCGCATCAAGCATACGGCAATTGATGGCGGCACGTTCCAGAACGAAATCACCGATCGCAACGTGATGGGCGTTCCGGCAGTATTTATGAACGGTCAGGAATTTGGCCAGGGTCGTATGACGTTGAGCGAAATCGTTGCTAAAGTCGATACCGGCGCGGAAAAACGCGCGGCAGAAGAGCTGAATAAACGTGAAGCTTATGATGTGCTGATTGTTGGCTCCGGCCCTTCAGGTGCGGCGGCGGCGGTGTACTCCGCACGTAAAGGTATTCGTACTGGCCTGATGGGGGAACGTTTTGGCGGCCAGGTGCTGGATACCGTAGATATCGAAAACTATATCTCTGTGCCGAAAACCGAAGGCCAGAAACTGGCTGGCGCTTTGAAAGCGCACGTCAATGAATATGATGTCGATGTTATTGACTCTCAGAGCGCATCTAAACTGATTCCGGCTACCGTTGAAGGGGGTCTGCATCAGATTGAGACCGCCTCTGGCGCGGTGCTGAAAGCGCGTAGCGTTATTATTGCGACCGGTGCGAAATGGCGTAACATGAACGTGCCAGGCGAAGATCAGTATCGTACTAAAGGCGTAACCTATTGCCCACACTGCGATGGCCCGCTGTTTAAAGGTAAACGCGTTGCGGTTATCGGCGGCGGTAACTCAGGCGTTGAAGCGGCGATTGATCTCGCCGGAGTAGTTGAACATGTGACTCTGCTTGAGTTTGCGCCGGAAATGAAGGCGGATCAGGTATTACAGGATAAAGTTCGCAGCCTGAAGAATGTCGATATTATTCTGAATGCGCAAACCACGGAAGTGGTGGGTGACGGTAGTAAGGTAACCGGTTTGCAGTATCGTGACCGTGTTAGCGGCGATGAGCATCACGTGGCGCTGTCCGGGATTTTCGTGCAAATCGGTCTGCTGCCGAATACCAACTGGCTGGAAGGCGCAGTTGAACGTAACCGCATGGGTGAAATCATCATTGATGCGAAATGTGAAACCAACGTGAAGGGCGTCTTTGCTGCCGGTGACTGCACCACCGTACCGTACAAACAGATTATTATCGCCACGGGCGAAGGTGCGAAAGCGTCCCTGAGCGCATTCGATTACCTGATTCGCACTACGATTGCATAATTCATAATAAAGTAAGACCAAACCTGCAAAGTAAAGAGGCTACCCTGGGGTAGCCTCTTTTTTATCTCAATCACGTTCAGCTTACCGAACAACCATTACCGGGATATGGGCGTGGCGAATCACACTTGAGGCATTGGAACCCAGCAGATGCGTGCTGATTGAAGGGTTGCGTGAACCAATGACCACCACATCGGCTTTAATTTCATTTGCTAGTTCATTGACCATATCACGCACGGTGCCGAAACGGACATGCGTCTTGATTCGCGATGGGTCAATGCTGAAATGCCCGGCCATCGTTTGTAGACGGGTTTCTGCTTCATGCTGTAAATGTTCTTCAAAGCGACGCAGGTCTGCTGTGAAGCGACTCATTGTGAAGCTTGATGAACCGGGAAGTACGTGAAGGAGATGGATAACCCCGTCCTGCTGGGCTAAAAACTCCGCATGACGGACGGCTTTATCGCTCAGCTCCATCTCAAAAACATCAACAGGCATAATGATCGTCTTGTACATATGCTTCCTCCTTGTTCGTTGGTTTCTATATCAACATATTATAGGAGAATATTGTGCCATTCAGGTCGCAAAACTGTCAGATCGGGTAGAGGAGGGCGTAAAAATTTGTCAAAAGCAGCAAGGGCAGTGAAATATGCAGAAAGAGGATGCGAATACATCCTCTGAATAAAGCGCGAAACGCCTCAGGCAGTAGGGAGATTAACGGTGATAATCGCCTGCGGCTTCCGGTTGATACAGCAGTTCCAGTGCTTCAAGATGCGTTGAGGTGCCGCCGGGTAATTCCCAGTGAATGGTACCGCCAACTTTCAGGCCCAGTAGGGCTGCGCCGACCGGGGCCATGACCGATAGCTGCGTAGCGCTATCCGTGACCTGAGAGGGGAAAACCAGCGTACGTACGCGTTCTTCACCCGTTGTTAAATCGCGAAATCTGACCTGGCTATTCATGCTGACGACATCATGCGGCATGGCTTCCGGGGCGAGCATCTGTGCCCGGTCCAGTTCGTCGTTCAATGCATCCGCCACCGGAGAGTTGGCGAAAGCCGGTTGTTCCAGCAGTCGGTCGATGCGTTCTGCATCGAGTTCATTAATGATGATTGCGGGTCTGGTCATCGCATACTCCATGTTATCCAGGAACCTATCCGTAAAAGAAAACCCTCGCCGAAAATGGCAAGGGTTAATGTCCTCTCATCATACTGAGACTTGTCGACGGTTTGAAGTGATTAAACGCACATTCATCAATGATCAATAGCTGAGCCGTATGAAATTTATGATAACGGCATCAGAGTCTGCTTCCTTTAGCTACCCACTTTATCTAATACAAATTGCTTGCCACAATTACCTGGATGGGGCTGAGGCAAAAATGAATCTGCGGAAAGTGGGGCATTTATGGCTGTGGCTTTGATCGAGATTTGCATCTCGGTCAGATAGGCAGGGTTGCCGCTGCAAGTTAATTTAAACGCTTTAACGTTCTGTTTTCCAAAGGCTTGCGCGACTACGGCATCGAAACCCTCACGGCTCACGGCTCACGGTTTGCCCATAGTGTTGTGCGAGGAATCCCCCCAGAGCACTCTGTTTGACTTCACCGTTCAGACGAACCATAGCGCCGAAGTAGTTATCAGGATCAAAACCGAAGCAAATGCCGTGTTTGGCATATTCATAGCGTTCAAGGCACGAATTGCCACCGGAACCTGGCATCACGCCGTTGAGCTTATTCGCCATCTCTAGCGACAGACCGGTTTCCGCTGCCTGGCATTTTCTTCCGGCTTTGGCTTCTGGCATGTTAGGGAGTGGACGTGTCGCGCAGCCATAACGCATCCAGCGACGTTCGTCTACGCCGCGTGCGGCGATGGATTTTGGCAAACTGGGCCATAAACCGTGTACGGTCAGGAAATCGGCTTTATTTGCGCTTTCTTGCTGTAAACGACACTCATCCGGCTCGCTACGGTTTTTGTCATGCATGCTTTGGCAGAATCCCGTTTGCCAGGAGAGGGCCAGCACGTAGCGGTCGAAATCGCCGTATTGCGTTGCTATTAGCGGGTCTGCACTGGCCTGAGTAGAAATAAGCAACAGAGCAATGGCGACGAAATCCTTCCTGAACATTTTTATTCCTGATGACTGACGGTCATTAATAACATTGAGTTATTAAAGCATAAAAAAGGCGCCAACAGGCGCCTTTTCGCGTGGTTTCACGGCTAGTGAATAGCACTGCCCGGGACCAAAATTTCGGTAGCGACTATAACGACCAACAGCCCAACCAGAACGGGGACTGAGGTGCGTTTAACCACTTCAAAAGGTGATATTTTTGCCATCCCGGCAACCGCGACCACCACGCCGGAGACGGGTGAAATAGTTCGTCCAAGGTTAGACGCCTGCAGCATCGGGATGGAAAGATAAGCGGGATTGATACCGGAAGAGTGTGCCAGCTTCGGGATCATCTCAACGAAGGCATAGAATGGTGCGTTGCCGGAACCGGTGGTCATCGCCGCCAGCATTGTCAGTATCACCAATACCAGCATCAGGATAATGCTGGCTGAACCAAATGAGGTGGCGATAGAAATCAGGCCATTGATAAAACCAATGGTGCTCAGCCCTTGGGCAAAGACGCCTGCGGCAACCAGCAGCATGACTACGCCAGCAAAAGCATCCGCCATACCTCGGTAAGCGGCTTCCAGACCATTAAACACGTTTTTGGTATTAAAGCCGCGAAAGAACTCCAGTACTGCAGCCAATAGCATGCAGAGAACGAGGATCGTGATGATGTGCAGTTCCGGACCCCATTTACCGTCGAAAATCAGTACGCCAATGATAGGTGTAAACGGCAGGATGGCGTAAAAAGCAGGGGCTGTGGTGGTTATCTCGTTCACATCCAGCATTTCGTGCGAGGCATTTTCTTTTTTATCGAGATAGCGCTGCCAGAAAAAGTGGGCGATAGCCATGCTGATGATGGCCACAATGGAAATAGGCAGGGTGGTTTTAAAGGCAAAGTCTATCAACGGCATTTCGGCGGCTTTGGCGGCCAGCACCACGTCGCCAGAAGTGGGGGAGAGAATAATCGCAGCCGGAGAGGCGCAAATAGCGGCCGCCGCGCCGCGACTAATGCCGACGTTGACCATCACCGGGAACAGGGTTGCCATCAACAGCACGCCGAGACCGGTCGCTGAAGAGACTGCCAGTGACATCAGGCAGGCCACGAAATAGGCGGCGATCATTAACAGGTATGGAGAGTTAATATAGCGCAGCGGCTTTGAGGCCAGTTTCACTACCATGTCGTTGGCGCCAATATGCGTCATGTAGGTCGCGAAACCACAGAGCATCATTATCATCATGCCGAGGTCGCCGCCGCGGCTCATGAGCAGAATCTTGACGTATTCGATAATATCTGTGGCGGAGTAACCAGTGCTCTTTGCATCACCAGGTAGAATCTTATGCCCCATTAGTGCGCTGGCGATGAGTAATACTAAACCGCCGACGAACAACACGCCGGTGGCTGAATAGCCTTTAATGATATAGCGGGCGACGCCCACAATGACCACAATCCCAATGAGGATCTCTACTAGCGTAAGCATCTTTTACCCCTAAACCATTAACCCAAAGAATCTGCTGATAAATAAAGCGAAGAAAAAATTAAGTGAGCGAATGTGCCTAAAAAACGGGCTGAACTCGCTGATGCAAATCAATAAATCGGTGAGAATACCTTAATTGCCGTACAATGGGGACGTGGCCAAAAGGCCAGTCGTGATGATTTTCAGATTTTTGTACCGGACAAATCAAGAGTTTGCCTAATTCCGTTAAGGTATTATTAAGTTTATCTTTGCTATCTTAACCCGCCTTAAAAATGATACTGGTAATAGAGAAGTGTTAATGCTGAGCAGTTAAGGAACGGTTGACCGAGTTGGTGATGCCTCTAATTAGTTGAATCTGATGTATAATGCGGGCTTTTGAGGTTCTTTCATGGCCAGCGTTAACATTCATTGTCCTCGTTGTCAGTCTGCACAGGTCTACCGCCATGGTCAGAACCCTAAAGGCCATGACAGATTTCGCTGCCGTGACTGCCACCGCGTTTTTCAGCTCACTTACACTTATGAGGCCCGTAAGCCGGGCATTAAAGAGCTGATCACTGAAATGGCCTTCAATGGCGCCGGGGTTCGCGATACCGCCAGAACACTGAAAATTGGCATTAACACCGTCATCCGGACTTTAAAAAACTCACGCCAAAGCGAATAACGTCTTCGCCCGTTGCTCATGCTGATGTGGCGCTTATCTGCGAACTTGATGAGCAATGGAGTTTCGTTGGCAGTAAAGCCCGGCAACACTGGCTCTGGTACGCGTATAACACCAAAACAGGGGGTGTACTGGCCTACACTTTTGGTCCCCGTACCGATGAAACCTGCCGGGAACTACTGGCACTGCTTACGCCATTCAACATCGGCATGATCACCAGCGACGACTGGGGCAGCTATGGCCGGGAGGTGCCGAAGGATAAGCATCTGACCGGAAAAATATTCACCCAACGGATTGAGCGCAATAACCTGACGCTGCGCACCCGCATTAAGCGCTTGGCTCGTAAAACAATCTGCTTCTCGCGTTCAGTAGAGATCCACGAAAAAGTCATCGGGACGTTTATTGAAAAACACATGTTCTACTAATTGGAAGCATCACCGGTTTTTTCTTGGATGCCTGGGACTGCTGCTCTCATCCGCTACTGCTAACGCATCGTTTAGCTCAACGCTGCGCGATGGTTACAACACGCTAAGTGATAACATTGCGCAGACCTGGAATGAGCCTGAGCACTACGATCTTTTCATACCGGCGGTGACCTGGCATGCTCGTTTCGCCTACGATAAAGAAAAAACGGATAAGTATAACGAACGTCCCTGGGGGGCGGGCTTCGGCATTTCGCGTTGGGATGATAAAGGGAACTGGAATGGTATTTACCTCATGGCCTTCAAAGACTCCTATAACAAATGGGAGCCCATTGGCGGCTACGGTTGGGAAAAAACCTGGCGTCCGTTGGCTGACGATAACTTCCATCTTGGCTTAGGCTATACCCTTGGCGTAACGGCGCGTGATAACTGGAACTATATCCCTATTCCAGTTGTGCTGCCTCTGGCCTCCATTGGTTACGGTCCTGCAACATTCCAAATGACCTATATTCCAGGTACCTATAACAACGGTAACGTTTACTTTGCGTGGGCGCGCATCCAGTTTTAACCAGCACGGCATTGCATTGCAACAAAAGTGATAAGCGGACTATGTTCTGAAAAAACAATGATTAAAGTTATATGTCTACAAAAAGATAGAGACTTTTATCACTTTTTAGCAAAGTTGCGCTGGACAAAAGGTACCACAATTGGTGTACTGATGCCCGACACAGTATTAGTGTCGATTTTTTCATATAAAGGTAATTTTGATGTCTAAGATTAAAGGTAACGTTAAGTGGTTTAATGAGTCCAAAGGATTCGGTTTCATTACTCCGGAAGATGGCAGCAAAGATGTATTCGTACATTTCTCTGCAATCCAGTCCAACGGTTTCAAAACTCTGGCTGAAGGTCAGCGTGTAGAGTTCGAAATCACTAACGGTGCCAAAGGCCCTTCTGCTGCAAACGTAATGCCTATCTAAGCAACGCGTCAGTAGAATATAAAAACCCGCTCTTAGCGGGTTTTTTTTTGCCTGTAGTTAGCGGCTTGCTGCCTGAGAAAATAGCCAGAATGCCGCTGCCGTCATGGCAAACGAGCCTAATAAGTTGACGACGATATTCAGCAATGCCCAGCTAAAGCGCCCCTGCTGCAGAAGAAACACCACTTCGGCGGAAAATGTGGAGAAGGTTGTCAGTCCGCCGCAAAAGCCGGTGGTGATAAGCAGTTTCCACATCGGATCGATACCCGTCAGTCGATTAAACCAGGCCAGACCGGCTCCGATAATAAATGCCCCTAGCAGGTTAGCAGTAAGAGTACCAATGGGGAGAGCGTGGTGCATGGGATTAAGCTTCATACCCAGCCACCAGCGTAAAACGCTGCCAGTGCCGCCGCCAAGAAATACAGCCAAAAGGAGTTGCAACACGGTCGTTCCCTGTTTATTGATTGATACTAAACTTCGAGTGTAGCGCGCGAAATACCTTGCTGGCTATGAATTACCTGATGGGAGAGAAAAGATGCTTGTTGCTGCCGGACAATTTGCCGTAACGCCAGACTGGACGACCAATGCGCAGACTTGCGTCGTGCTGATGCGTCAGGCTGTCGGGAGGGGGGCTTCGTTATTGGTATTACCAGAAGCGCTTCTTGCTCGAGATGACAACGATGCGGATTTATCGGTTAAATCAGCCCAACTCCTGGATGGCGGCTTTTTACAGTTACTGCTGGCGGAAAGTAAAAACAGCGTGCTGACGACGGTGCTGACTTTGCACGTGCCTTCAGGCGAGGGGCGGGCAACTAACACGCTGGTGGCTTTACGTCAGGGTAAGATTATTGCGCAATATCAGAAGCTACACCTGTATGATGCTTTCAATATTCAGGAATCCCGGTTGGTCGATGCCGGACAGCAAATTCCGCCGCTTATTGAGGTTGATGGGATGCGCGTCGGGCTGATGACCTGCTACGATTTGCGTTTTCCTGAACTGGCGCTGTCGCTAGCGCTCAGCGGGGCGCAACTCTTAGTATTACCCACTGCGTGGGTGAAAGGGCCGCTTAAGGAACATCATTGGTCGACGTTGCTGGCGGCGCGGGCGCTGGATACTACCTGTTATATTATCGCGGCAGGTGAGTGCGGAACCCGCAATATTGGACAGAGTCGTATTGTTGATCCTCTTGGAATGACGATCGCTGGGGCAGGAGAACAGCCGCAGTTGATTTTTGCTGAGCTTTCAGCTGATTATCTTCAGCTGGTACGGGAACGCTTGCCGGTGTTGCAGAATCGTCGCTTTGCGCCACCGCAATTATTATGACGTTTTTTTAAACAAGGCTTGATTCACCTTGTTACAGATTGCTATTGTGTCCGCGCGTCAAATAGCCGTTAATTGTATGCGTGTATGATGGCGTATTCGCAGCTTGTATTAGAGAAGAAGGTTAGCTATGGGTGAGATTAGTATTACCAAACTGCTGGTAGTCGCAGCGCTGATTATTTTAGTGTTTGGTACCAAAAAATTACGCACGCTGGGTGGAGACCTGGGCTCGGCCATCAAAGGCTTTAAAAAGGCCATGAACGATGACGATGATAGTGCGAAGAAAACCAGTGCAGAGGAAGAGATCCCGGCACAGAAACTCTCTCATAAAGAGTAATTCACTTCGTGCTTCCCGGTGGAGGGGAGCACGCTGCCGACAGGTGTGAACCTGGACGGCAAAGAGGCCGCAGCGTTAGTCGTTGCGGCCTCTTTTTGTTATATATACGTTATTTGGCCTAAAAAGATGCAACCAACTGTTACCGCGCTGGGTTAATTCATTTCAATGGGGAATTTCGGGAATAGCAGAACAGAAAAGTAAACTGCTGCGCTACCAGGTTTCACGCAGCAGTCGAGGTACGGATTACTTCACTTCCATACCTTTGGCTTGCAGGTCAGCATGATAGGACGAGCGAACGAACGGCCCGCAGGCGGCGTGGGTAAAGCCCATTGCCATGGCTTCACCTTTCATCTCTTCGAACTCATCAGGGCTAACATAACGCTGTACCGGCAGGTGATGACGGCTTGGCTGCAAATATTGACCTAAAGTTAGCATCGTGACGCCGTGACGACGTAGATCGCGCATCACTTCAACGATTTCGGCGTTCGTTTCACCTAGACCAACCATCAAACCCGATTTAGTCGGGATCTCCGGATGTGCTTCTTTAAAACGCTCCAGCAGCTTCAGAGACCAGTTGTAATCGGCTCCCGGACGAACCTGGCGATACAGGCGCGGCACGTTTTCCAGGTTATGGTTAAACACATCCGGCGGTGTCGCCTGGAGGATTTCCAAAGCACGATCCATACGACCGCGGAAGTCCGGAACCAGGGTTTCAATTTTGATGGTCGGATTTTTCTCGCGAATAGCGCTGATGCAGTCGGCAAAATGCTGAGCGCCGCCATCGCGCAGATCGTCACGGTCAACGGAGGTCACCACAACGTAACGCAGGGCCATATCGGCAATAGTTTGCGCCAGCTTTTGCGGTTCGTTGGCGTCAGGAGTGACCGGGCGCCCGTGCGCCACGTCGCAGAACGGACAACGACGGGTACAGATGGCACCCAGAATCATAAAAGTCGCCGTTCCGTGGTTAAAACATTCCGCGAGGTTCGGGCAAGAGGCTTCTTCGCACACGGAGTGCAGGCCGTTCTTACGCATCGCTGCCTTGATCCCCTGGATACGGGACGAGTCAGCCGGAAGTTTGATTTTCATCCATTCCGGTTTTCTGAGCAGAGCTTCACGCTCAGTTGCCACGTTTTTCACCGGGATAAGGGCCATTTTATCGGCGTCGCGGTATTTAACACCGCGTTCCATCACAATGGGTTTACTCATAGCGTGCGTGTTCCAGTTGCAAGTCACGAAGGAAAGCGAATCAATTCAAGAAAATGTTGTATTTATCAACTATTTTTGAATTAAGCGCAGGCAGTATACCATTGATGCGGGGCAGAAAGCAGCCTGGTAACACGGCAAATTGTAAAATAGTTGTTGTTTTATGTTTTTCCCACACGTGCTTTATCACCTAAAAGGCCTGGCGAATGGTCTCTACAATCTCTTTCAATAAGGGTTCTTGCGCGCTGAGCTTATTGTAATGTAGCGAAATATCAATTTTTTCCGCCTGTAAAGGTGGGAAATCAAGCATTTTTAACGGCCATATGCGCTCTACCAGGGAGAACATTCCGGAAGTAATCAGCCCCAGCATCTCGCTTTCACTGACCAGTGCGGCCTGAGTTAACAAATTGTAGCTACTGAAGCCGCAGCGACGCTCGCCCAGGTGCTCATGCAGGCGACGCAGAATTGTTGCATAGCGATGGTGCTCAGGTTGCAGCAGCGCGAATTCATATTGACGAAGGTTTTCTGGAGTTGCCGGCATTTTTAACGCTGGATGGCCTGCCCGGCAGTATATGTGCACACTATCCTGAAATAACACATGATGCGTAATCGACAGCCCGGCGTGCGCGAAGCTGTCGATCAACAGATCGACCTGACGCTGATTCAACTGGCTGACGGCGTCGTTGATGGCGATATTATGCAGCAATACCTGAGGAAAGACGGCTCTCAGTTTTTTGGTAATTACCGGCATTATCAACGCTCCGATAGCCGGAGAGGTCGCGATGGTTATCACTCGCTCTTGGTGCGTATCACCGGTTAAATCCAGCGCGTTGAGAAAAGCCTCCATTCCCTGACTAATATGCTGATGAAGATGCGTTGCATAGGCGGTAGGCGTTACGCCCTGGCCTTTGCGAATAAACAGCGGATCGGGGAAGAGTGCTCGCAGTTTGTTGATTGATTGACTGATCGCTGAGGGGGTGATGTTGAGCACCTTTGCCGCATTAACGATGCCTTTATGCACATAAACGGCTTCAAAAATAGTCAGTAAGTTCAGGTCTATGTTACGCAAAATGCGAAACATCTGCCGCCCGTGGCGATCATCTTGTGGGTCAGTTGGTTCTGCTGGAGCGTTATTTTCTTCCACTCTATATTTCCGATAATGGTGAATAGCATCATTATAACGACCAGACTCATTCTGATACGTGATAATACACAGCAAATATAAAGACTTAATTTGTTGTGAGAGGGAAATGTGACGTCCCGCGACCACGGGACGTAATAATTACCGGACTGAAATGTATTCGTACGGTGGATTATTGAGCAGTGCCAACAGATTCGCGGCCAATTGCGGAGCAACGGTTTCTGGACGAGCATTCGGCTGCCACTGACGCATTTGAGTCATTTCCATACCAGCGTAACCACATGGGTTAATTCGCAGGAATGGTGACAGATCCATGGCGATATTCAGCGCCAGACCGTGGAATGAGCAACCTTTGCGGATACGCAGGCCCAGAGAGCAGATTTTTTGCTCGCCGACATAGACGCCGGGAGCATCGGCGCGGGGGTGCGACTCAATGCCAGATTCTGCTAGCGTATTCACGACGGTTTGCTCTAAAAGGGTGACCAGCTCACGTACACCCAGCTTACGACGTTTAAGGTTCAGCAGGACGTACATCACCTGCTGCCCAGGACCATGATAGGTAACCTGCCCGCCACGGTCACTCTGAATCACTGGGATATCGCCAGGAACAAGAACATGTTCGGCTTTTCCGGCCTGGCCCTGAGTGAACACTGGATGATGCTCGACCAACCAGATTTCATCCAGGGTGGAGTCGTCGCGAGTGTCGGTGAACTCATGCATTGCCTGCGAGATAGGTTCGTAAGGTTGCAGGCCGAGTTGGCGGATGAGGATTTTATTGTGCTGCAAAACAACGTCTCCGCAGAGAGAGAATAACTTGAGTGGGGAGTATATCACAGCGAGAAAGAGAGGATTACCCGGCACAAAGGCCGGGTCAAGCAATCGGTTTACAGCACCATTCGCACGATTTCAATATTACCCAACTCTTCGTACAGGGTTTCTACCTGCTCGATATGTGTGGCGTTAATCGTGATGGAGACCGAGTGGTAGTTGCCTTTGCTGCTGGGTTTTACCGTCGGAGAGTAATCACCTGGTGCATGGCGCTGTACCACTTCAACCACCTGGTCAACCAGCTCCGGCAACGCCTGTCCCATTACTTTGTAAGTAAAAGGGGTAGGGAATTCAAGCAGTTCGTTAAGTTTGGTTTTCATGTCAGCTCCGGTGTTACAACAAAAAATAATAACTCCCACGACGTGTGGGAGTTATCAGGATACCTAGTATATGGGGACGCAAATCACACTTTCAAGTGTTCGATTTTTAACCAAACCAGTGATGGAACATTAACTTAATGTAATCAATGATTTTGCCGAAGAAATTGCCTTCCGGAATTTCCTGCAGTACGACCAGCGGGCGCTGATCGATAGTTTTACCGTCCAACTGGAAATTAATGGTGCCAACAACCTGGTTTTTCTGTAGCGGCGCGTGCAGTTCGGCATTGTTCAGGACATAGCTGGCTTTCAGGTCTTTCATACGACCACGAGGGATAGTCAGATAAACGTCTTTGTCCACACCGAGGGAGGCGCGATCGTTATCACCAAACCAGGCGGGTTCAGAGGCGAACTCTTTCCCGGCTTTAATCGGGTTAACGGTTTCAAAGAAGCGGAAGCCCCAGGTCAGCAGTTTTTTGCTCTCGGACTCACGGCCTTTATAGGTACGTCCACCCATCACGGCAGAGATCAGGCGCATCTGGCCTTCGGTTGCCGAAGCCACGAGATTATAGCCCGCTTTGTCCGTATGGCCCGTTTTAATGCCGTCGACGCTCAGACTTTTATCCCATAGCAGGCCGTTACGGTTGAGCTGGCGAATCCCGTTAAAGGTGAACTCTTTTTCTTTGTAGATGGTGTATTCGTTCGGCACATCGCGGATCAGCGCCTGGCCAATCAGCGCCATATCACGCGCCGAGCTGAACTGACCATCGGCATCCAGGCCATGAACGGTCTGGAAATGGGTGTTCTTCAGACCCAGAGCGTTAACGTAGTTATTCATCAGGCCGACGAAGGCATCCTGGCTACCAGCGACATAGTCGGCCATCGCCACACAGGCGTCATTACCTGACTGCAGGTTAATACCGCGGATCAGCTGGGAAACCGGTACCTGCATACCAGGCTTAAGGAACATCAGTGAGGAGCCTTTAAAGACTGGGTTACCGGTCGCCCACGCATCGTTACCAACGGTGACCAGATCGGATTCTTTAAACTTGCCCGCTTTCATCGCCTGACCAATAACATAGCTGGTCATCATCTTGGTCAGACTCGCCGGGTCGCGACGGGAATCGGCGTTATTTTCAGCCAATACCTTGCCTGAGTTGTAATCGATAAGAACCCAGGATTCGGCATCAATCTGCGGGGCGCCAGGGATCATAGTTTTGATATTCAGGTCATCGGCGCGGGCAGCTGAGGATAGCGCTGCCACGGAGAGCGCCGTAACAAGTAAACGAGCGGTGAAAGAGGTCTTCATGGTCTGAACAACGGCATCCGTGATGGAGTTAAAAAAAGTGCCTTACTATAGCAAATGCACTGCGGGCCAGCATCCGACATTGCGCATGACTTTGTTAATGACTTTGTCATGCGTGGTGAGCGGAGGACAACAGCCCGACGCGTTTAGTTGGCGCGAGTAATAAATGATTGCAGCTGAGCTTCGCTTTGTAGGCGTTGTTGAACCGTGCTGGCTTGCCCTTTGCTGCTGAATGGACCCAATTGAATACGCCATACCGCGCCGTTTTGCATCACGCGGCCGGGTACGGAGAATTGCTGGCTCAGGCGCTGCTGATACTGCTGCGCACGGGCCTGATCGCTGACGGCACCTACCTGTACGACGAAGTCGCCGCTGGTGGTGGCAGCCGCTGGTGTTACCGCAGCAGTCGCCGCTACGGCAGGCGCTACGCCGCCCTGGACCGAACCTGGAGCTGTAACCGGCGCGGTTTGCACAACTGGCTCACTGCTTTCCAGCACCCCACTGTTCAGCGGCGTTGGCGCGCCAAGGAACCCGCCGCTGTTTACCGGTGCGCCGGTGCTATCTTCTGGCTTTAAAGTTGAGTTGCTGATGGCATGAACATCAGTTTGCGCGGGTTGACCGATGGCTGCACCGTTATCACCATCAAGATTCGGACGTGCGGGCAGGGCGTAGGTCTGTTTAGCAACGGTCGTACAGGCCATACCGGGGCCGGAAAGTGAGCCATCTGGGGCGACAACGATCGGATCGATACGCACTTTGGTATTGTTCGAGGTATTCAGACGATCGGCTGAGGCACGTGAAAGCGAGATGACGCGATCGTTGCCGTAAGGTCCGCGATCGTTGATTCGTACCACGATCATTCGCCCGTTGGCGAGGTTTGTTATCCGCGCGTAGCTTGGGATCGGCAACGTCGGATGCGCGGCGGTGAGCTGCGTCGGGTCGAAGGCTTCCCCTGAGGCGGTCAGGTTGCTGTTCGGCTCTGCATCGTAAATCGCGGCAAAACCAGCCTGGGTAAAGTTAGAGGGATCCTGGACGATTTTATAACTTTTGCCATCGCGTTCGTAGTCTTGATTCGCCGTTGCGTTAGGCGTTTCATACTGTGGATCCGCACCGCTGATTTCCACAGTTGGTCCATTACAAACGGCCGGCTGTGGAGTGCTGACCGTTTTCTGTTGAACGTCATCACTCTGACATGCCGCCAGCAGCCCTGCTGCTATGCAGATCCCCAGCCATTGCTTACGCATCGCGAACCCCTTAAACGCTTTTCGACAACATTTTTCTATGAGTATGGATCGACATGACGATACCAAACCCGGCCATCAATACGATTAGGGCAGAGCCCCCGTAGCTGACCAGCGGCAAAGGTACCCCCACCACTGGTAAAATACCACTTACCATACCAATATTTACGAAGACATAAACGAATAAAATCAACATTAAACCCCCAGCCATAACCCGACCAAAGGTCGTTTGCGCCTGGGAGGCGATCCATAGCCCACGCATGATAAGCAAAATATACAGCGCCAGCAGGATCAGTACGCCAATCAGCCCCAGCTCCTCTGCCAGAACGGCAAAGATAAAGTCGGTATGGCGCTCCGGTAAGAATTCCAGCTGGGACTGGGTGCCGTGCAGCCAACCTTTTCCGCGTAGTCCACCGGAGCCGATAGCGATTTTTGATTGAATAATGTGGTAGCCCGCGCCGAGCGGATCGGTTTCCGGGTCGAGCAGCATCATCACGCGCTGGCGCTGATAATCATGCATCAGGAAGAACCACAAGATGGGGATAAAGGCGGCGACCAGCACCACCGCAATGCCGATCAGACGCCAGCTCAGCCCAGACAAGAACAGGACAAACAGGCCGGATAACGCTACCAGAATCGAAGTTCCGAGGTCAGGCTGCGCGGCAACCAGCAGCGTGGGTAAGAAAATCAGCACCAGCGCAATAGCGGTATTTTTTAGCGATGGTGGACAAACATCGCGGTTGATAAAGCGCGCCACCATCAGCGGTACGGCAATCTTCGCGATTTCCGAGGGCTGAAAACGGACGATACCGAGATCCAGCCAGCGCTGCGCCCCTTTGGAAATTGCGCCAAAGGCATCCACCGCCACCAGCAGGATAATACAGACGATGTAGAGGTAGGGAGCCCAGCCCTCATACACACGCGGCGGGATCTGCGCCATGACGATCATGATAACGACGCCCATGGCGATCTGGCCGATTTTGCGCTCCATCATGCCCATGTCCTGACCGCTAGCGCTCCAGATAACCAGCGCGCTATAGGTCAGTAGCGCCAGCAGGATAAGCAGCATGGTGGGATCGAGATGGATTTTATCCCATAGCGATTTTTTGTTTGGATTATCCGTCATTATTGATCCTCCCCAGCCGTGACCGCCGGATTTTCACTCGGCAGATTGGTGTTGTTATCGCCCAGCATTATATGATCGAGAATCTGGCGCATAATGGTACCGACTGCAGGCCCTGCGCCGCCGTTCTCGAGAATGATTGCAACGGCAACCTGGGGGTTGTTATAAGGGGCAAATGCCGTCATGAGTTTGTGGTCACGCAGGCGTTCTGCGATTCGGTGCGCGTTATAGGTTTCATTGGCTTTCAGGCCAAAGACCTGGGCGGTGCCCGATTTCGCCGCAATTTTATACGGCGCGCTGGCGAAATATTTATGTGCAGTACCGTTTCCACGGTTGGCTACGCCATACATTCCGTCTTTGGCGATTTCCCAAAAACCAGAGTGAATATCGCCGACCGGCGGTTCGTGCGGCTGTACCCATGGTACTGGTTTGCCATCTTCAACCGTGCTTTGCAGCAGGTGCGGCACTTTGACGACACCGTCGTTAATCAGGATCATCAGCGCTTTGTTCATCTGAATAGGCGTTGCGGTCCAGTAGCCCTGACCGATGCCGACCGGAATAGTATCGCCCTGATACCACGGCTTCTTGAAGCGTTTGAGCTTCCACTCACGGGTAGGCATATTGCCGGAGCGTTCTTCCGAGAGATCAACGCCAGTATAGTGGCCGTACCCGAATTTGCTCATCCATTCGGACAGGCGATCGATACCCATATCGTAAGCAACCTGATAGAAATAGGTATCGGCAGACTCTTCCAGCGCTTTAGTGACGTTCAGATGCCCGTGGCCCCACTTCTTCCAGTCGCGATAGCGCTTATCTGAACCTGGCAGTTGCCACCAGCCGGGGTCAAACAGGCTGGTATTACGGGTGATTACGCCCGCGCTGAGCGCTGAGACTGCGACGTAGGGTTTAACCGTCGAGGCAGGAGGATATACCCCTTGAGTCGCGCGGTTGACCAGCGGCGTATTCGGATCGTTGAGCAGCCCTGAATAATCTTTACTGGAGATGCCGTCAACGAACAGATTCGGATCGTAGCTTGGAGTCGATACCAATGCGAGGATCGCGCCGGTTCGTGGGTCGGTTACAACGACGGCCGCGCGGCTTCCCGCGAGCAGCGTTTCAATATACTGCTGTAGTTTCAGGTCGAGCGTTAAATAGATATCGCGCCCGGCCTGCGGTGGGACTTCCTTAAGCTGACGAATCACGCGACCACGGTTGTTAACCTCGACCTCTTCATAGCCGGTTTCCCCGTGCAGCACATCTTCATAGTAGCGCTCAATACCGAGTTTACCGATGTCATGCGTCGAGGCATAGTTAGCCAGCTTCCCCTCTTTATCCAGGCGATCGACGTCTTTATCGTTAATTTTAGAGACGTAGCCGATAACGTGGGTAAGGGCGGAATTATAGGGATAGTAACGGCGTTTATAGCCTTTGACTTCCACGCCGGGGAAGCGGTACTGGTTAACCGCGAAACGAGCCACCTGGACTTCGGTAAGGTTCACTTTCACCGGAATAGAGGTAAAGCGATGCGAGCGCGAGCGCTCTTTTTTAAAGTTCGCCACATCGTCATCGGTCAGGTCGATGACGTCACGCAGCGCATCCAGCGTCTGCTGTACGTTATCGACCTTCTCCGGCATCATTTCCAGCTGGTAAATTGTGCGGTTAAGCGCCAGCGGCGTACCGTTGCGATCGTAGATAATGCCGCGACTCGGCGGAATAGGGACCAGCTTGATGCGGTTTTCGTTCGAGCGTGTTTGATAGTCTGTGTAACGCACAATTTGCACGTTATAAAGGTTGGCGATCAGTACGCCGGTAAGCAGCAAAATCCCCAAAAAAGCGACCAGCGCCCGGCGCACAAACAGCGAGGATTCAGCCGTATAGTCGCGGAAAGAATTCTGTAATTTCATTCGCTGCTTAGTCTACCCTGGTCATCATTACTCACGGTGGTAAGGGTGGTTGGTGGTAATGCTCCACGCCCGATAAAGACTCTCGGCCACCAGTACGCGAACCAGCGGGTGAGGTAATGTGAGCGTTGAGAGCGACCAACTTTGTTCCGCTGCCGCTTTACAAGCTGGAGAAAGGCCTTCCGGGCCGCCGATGAGCAGGCTGACGTCGCGGCCATCCTGTTTCCAGCGCTCCAGTTCGCGCGCCAACTGTGGCGTATCCCACGGTTTCCCCGGGATATCCAGGGTCACGATGCGGTTTTTTCCTGCGGCCGCTAACATCATTTCCCCTTCTTTTTCAAGGATGCGCTTGATGTCAGCATTTTTACCGCGTTTACCGGCGGGGATCTCCACCAGTTCGAACGGCATATCTTTTGGAAAACGGCGCAGATACTCGCTAAAGCCGGTCTGAACCCAGTCCGGCATTTTGGTGCCAACGGCCACCAGGTGCAGCTTCACGCATTAACTCCAGAGTTTTTCCAGCTCGTACAAACGACGGCTCTCTTCCTGCATGACGTGAACCATAACGTCGCCAAGATCCACAACAATCCAATCGGCAGCAGCTTCACCTTCAACGCCCAGCGGCAGCATACCGGCGGCGCGAGATTCTTGCACAACGTGATCGGCGATGGACATAACATGGCGCGTGGAGGTGCCTGTGCAGATAACCATGCAATCTGTAATGCTGGATTTGCCATGAACGTCAATGGCTACGATGTCCTGACCTTTCAGGTCATCAATTTTGTCGATAACAAAATCCTGGAGTGCTTTACCCTGCAAGAGTTCCCCCTGGGTGAGTGTGAAGTGTGATAATAATAAACAGCCTGACAGTATACCCGAACTGGTGACAAAGTCGGGATAAATGTCGATAGACAGGCGGTGAAGGCGGCTATCATCCCATCCATCGCCGATGATTGCATCGCCATTTTTGTAAAACAATTTCTGCAAACTTCAAATGGCGGGTGCAGCCTGGCTGCGGAGAATAACAGTCTGCTTTGGCCTGTCAATGGTCTGCACGCAATTCTTCTTCCGCTAGCCAAACGGCCTGGCTATTTAGCACCCGAAGCGTGGCGAAATCTGGTTGGATATCGACCATGCTCCATGCGCCATGCTCGATGGGGAAGTGCCACATTGAGGCAGCCGGCATGTTGAGCAATTGGGCAATCAACAGGCTAAGGACGCCCTGATGACCGACGATTAATAGATGCTCAAGCTGTTGATACTGAGGGAGGGTGGCGGTAAAGCCGGAAACCCGCTGGGCAAACGCTTGAAAGCCTTCACCGTTGGTGGGGGCGGCGTGCTGCCAGTCGGCGCACCAGGCGGCGTAGTTTTCCGCATCCTCATGCTGTAACTCCCTATGGTGGCGCATTTCCCAGTCGCCAAAGAACATTTCATTGAGTTCGGGAAAACAGTGTTGGGGAATTTCTCGTTCGCCAAGCAGCAGGCTGGCCGTGCGTTGCGTTCGTTCGAGTTCACTACAAAATACGCGCTGGAAGGGGACAGCATGAAGGCGCTTTCCCAGGGCGTGCGCTTGCCTGACGCCACGTTCGGTTAATGAAGTTGGAGCATGCCCGCTGTACAGGCCCGCGACGTTGGCCTCGGTTTCACCGTGACGAACTAACCATAATTTCATGATTAACCTCGCTAATGAGGAAAGAGACGAAGCACAACGATACTCTGTTTATCAGCGGCATCGCCAGCGCCGGGTCAACAATAAAGCTTTTGCTGGCGGATATAGTCCAGTACTGCTGCTGGCAGCATATCGGCGCAGGATTCACCCGTCTCAAGACGCTGGCGGATTATTGTTGCCGAGATATCAAACCATGGCGTCTCGGCCAGATAGATAACGCCTGCTGGGCTGCTGTGCAGGCGCTCAACATCGTGGGTCAGATGTTTGTCCAGCCACAGCTGATCTTGTTCGCAATCCATTGCCAGCGGATAGCCCGGACGCCGGCAAACGATCAAATGAACGTTATCAAGAATGCTTTCATAGTCGTGCCAGGTGGTAAAGGTGAGAAGCGAATCCTGGCCAATAACAAAGGCCAGCGGTTGTTTCGGCCCTTGCTCCTGGCGCCACTCCCGCAATGTTTGCGCCGAATATGACGGTGTATCACGTTTAAGTTCACGATCGTCAAGGATAAACAAAGGCTTATCGGCGATGGCAAGCTCCAGCATGTGCCTACGCTGGTCGCTGGTGGCCTCAGGCTGCGGGCGGTGCGGCGGCACATTGTTGGGTACAATAATGACTTTATTCAGACCGATTTGGTTAGCCAGAATTTCCACCGGTTTAAGGTGACCATAGTGCACCGGATCGAAGGTGCCGCCGTACATAGCCTGCAACTGAGTCATATCAACCATCAATAAAAACGTCTGCCAGTGCTTTATGGCAGAGCAACAAAGAGAGACTTTCCAGCTCGGGCCAGACGGAGTGTCCGTAATCCTGCTTGAAGGTGAGTTCTGCACGGGTCAATAACGTGACGGCCTGACGTAACTGGTCGGCACTGAGGCGAGCGAGAGCATCGCTGACCAACTGCCGGCGATTCTGCCACACCCGATGCTTATCGAATAACGAACGCAGCGGAGTATGAGCAGATTGTCGTTTCAGGTTCACCAGCAGCAGCAGCTCACGCTGGAGTGTTCGCAGTAGAATTGCCGGTTCGCTGCCTTCCAGACGCAGTTGTTGCAGCACGTGCAGGACGCGCTTACTTTTGCCTGCCAGTAACGCATCAACCCAGTGATAAGGGGTGAAATGAGCGGCATCATTCACCGCCTGTTCAACGCGCGGTAGCGTCAGTTTGCCGTCAGGCCACAGTAATGACAGACGTTCGAGGGCCTGCGCCAGTGCCAGCAGATTGCCTTCATAGCAGTAGCACAACAGTTGGCTGGCTGCGTCATCAAGCTGCAGATTATTTTGTTTTGCGCGTGCGGCGAGCCAGCGCGGTAGCTGGGCATATTCCGGCGTCTGGCAGCTCACTTGTACCGCACGATTGGCAAGGGTTGTCACCCACGCGGCGTTTTCCTGAGCTTTTGTTAGCTTATTGCCGCGAACAATCAGCAATAAGTCGTCGTGAAGCATGTCGACAAGCGTCGCCAGCTGTTCATTGATGGCGGCATTAGGGCCGTTTTCCGGCAGTATCAGCAGCAGCGTTTGACGACTGGCAAACAGGCTCATCGCCTGGCTCAGAGAGAACAGGGCAGACCAGTCGGTGCTGGCATCAATAGTGGCGGAGTGGTGTTCGATAAAGCCCTGGGCAGCAGCGGCTTCGCGTATCGCGTCCTGACTTTCCTGCAACAGCAGTGGGTCGTTGCCAAGCAGCAGATAGGCCGCGCGCAGCCCTTCAGTGAGCTGCGCGCGGAGCTGTTCCGGGTACAACCGAATCATCAGTTACCCAGCGTAGTGGAGACGCGGTTGCCGGAGGTTGAAGATGCTGGGGTCGTGGCGACCGGCTTCTCATCCTCTTTTGTGGCTTCGACATCCGCGACATGAACGCTTGGCAGCTTACGGATCAGTTGTTCCGCGGCTTTATCGTACATCTCCTGGATGATCATGTCCTGCTCAGCATCTTTCGCTAACGCCGCCTGCGGGTTATCGAAGAACGAGCGATAGACTTTGGTCGTGATCGGATAGATATCATGGCCCGGGATCAGCACGCTGGCATTCACCGTCATCACCATTTGATATTCTGCCGTACGGCCATCCTGGAAAATAGATGCTGTATCTTTCTGAATCGACGATGATTCCAGACGCAAAGAAGGAATATCTTTGCGCAAAGTGCTGGCATCGACCAGTTCGATACCGTTCAGACGCAGCTGATTACGGACCGCACGACTTAATGGACCATTCGGATCGCCCGACTGGAGGATCATGGTTTTCATTGCGGTTGGAACCTGCGTAGTACTACGTAGATGCCAGCCGCAACCGGCGGTGATTAACACCGCCAGAGATAACACCAATGTTGCCAGATATCGCACGCTTCCTCCCGCGCTTAGCCAACGACCAGATTGAGCAGTTTACCCGGAACGTAAATGACTTTACGCACGGTCACACCGTCAAGATATTTCGCGACCAGATGTTCCTGACCAGCACGTTCACGAACCTGCTCTTCGGTTGCATCCACCGCAACGGTAATTTTACCACGAACTTTACCATTTACCTGGACGACGACCAGGGTGGTGTTTTCAACCATCGCGCCTTCATCAGCGACCGGCCACGGCGTGTTGTCAATGTCGCCTTCGCCGCCCAGCTCCTGCCACAGAGTAAAGCTGGCATGAGGGGTGAACGGGTTGAGCATACGCACGACCGCCAGCAGAGCCTCACGCATCAGCGCGCGATCCTGTTCGCTTTCCTGCGGCGCTTTCGCCAGCTTGTTCATCAGCTCCATAATCGCCGCAATGGCGGTGTTGAAGGTCTGACGACGGCCGATATCATCGGTTACTTTGGCAATCGTTTTATGCACGTCGCGGCGCAGCGCTTTCTGATCTTCGCTCAGGCTGGCAACATCCAGCGCGGCAACAGCACCCTGGGTGGTGTGTTCGTAAACCAGTTTCCAGACGCGCTTCAGGAAGCGGTTAGCACCTTCTACGCCAGACTCCTGCCACTCGAGGGTCATGTCTGCCGGAGAGGCGAACATCATAAACAGACGCACGGTGTCCGCGCCGTAACGCTCAACCATTTCCTGCGGGTCGATGCCGTTGTTTTTTGACTTAGACATCTTGCTCATGCCGGTATACACCAGCTCGCGGCCTTGCGGGTCGAAGGCTTTAACGATACGGCCTTTCTCGTCACGTTCCACGGTCGCGTCTTTCGGGGAAACCCAGTTGCGCTCGCCGTTTTCGCCGACGTAATAGAAGGCATCCGCCAGCACCATACCCTGACACAGCAGTTGTTTAGCCGGTTCGTCGGAGTTAACCATGCCCGCATCGCGCATCAGCTTGTGGAAGAAGCGGAAGTAGAGCAGGTGCATGATGGCGTGTTCGATACCGCCAATATAAATATCAACCGGCAGCCAGTAGTTTGCCGCTTTCGGGTCCAGCATTCCCTCGTCATACTGCGGGCAGGTATAGCGCGCATAGTACCAGGAAGACTCCATAAAGGTGTCGAAAGTATCGGTTTCACGCAGCGCAGGCTGACCGTTGACGGTGGTTTTCGCCCACTCAGGGTCGGCCTTGATTGGGCTGGTGATCCCATCCATCACCACATCTTCCGGCAGGATAACCGGCAGCTGATCTTCCGGCGTTGGCATTACTGTGCCATCTTCCAGGGTGACCATTGGGATCGGCGCGCCCCAGTAGCGCTGACGGGATACACCCCAGTCACGCAGGCGGTAGTTGATCTTACGTTTGCCAACGCCGAGAGAAGCCAGTTTGTCAGCGATAGCGTTGAAGCCCGCTGCGTGATCAAGACCGCTGAACTCACCAGAGTTAAACAGCGCGCCTTTGTCAGTCATCGCCTGAGCGGACAGATCGGGTTCAGACCCGTCAGCAGCCAGAATAACCGGCTTAATGTTCAGACCATATTTGCTGGCGAACTCGTAGTCGCGCTGATCGTGGCCCGGAACGGCCATCACTGCGCCAGTACCGTATTCCATCAGCACAAAGTTTGCCGCCCATACCGGGATGGCTTCGCCGGTCAGCGGGTGAATTGCCTTAAAGCCGGTATCAATGCCTTTTTTCTCCATGGTCGCCATATCCGCTTCGGCAACTTTGGTATTGCGGCATTCGTCAATAAAGGCAGCCAGCGCTGGGTTGTTGGCAGCAGCCTGCTGCGCCAGCGGGTGACCCGCTGCAACGGCCAGGTAGGTGCAACCCATAAAGGTGTCAGGACGGGTGGTATAGACCGTCAGCTTGTCAGCATACTCGTTCACGTCGAAGGAGATTTCGACGCCTTCAGAGCGACCAATCCAGTTGCGCTGCATGGTCTTCACGGTATCCGGCCAGTGATCTAGGTTATCCAGATCGTTCAGCAGCTCGTCCGCGTAGGCGGTGATTTTGATAAACCACTGCGGGATCTCTTTACGCTCAACTTTGGTATCGCAGCGCCAGCAGCAGCCATCGATAACCTGTTCGTTGGCGAGAACGGTTTGATCGTTCGGACACCAGTTAACGGCTGAGGTCTTTTTATAGACCAGACCTTTTTTATACAGTTCGGTGAAGAACTTCTGTTCCCAGCGGTAATATTCCGGGGTACAGGTCGCAACTTCACGACTCCAGTCATAGCCGAATCCCAGCTTTTTCAGCTGGTTTTTCATGTAGGCGATGTTGTCGTAGGTCCACGGGGCCGGAGCGGTGTTATTTTTTACCGCTGCACCTTCAGCAGGCAGACCGAATGCATCCCAGCCGATAGGCTGAAGTACGTTTTTGCCCAGCATACGCTGGTAACGAGCAATCACGTCGCCGATGGTGTAGTTGCGCACGTGGCCCATGTGTAGTCGACCAGAAGGATAAGGAAGCATCGACAGGCAGTAATACTTCTCTTTGCTCTCGTCTTCAGTTACTTCAAATGTACGATTATCGTCCCAGTGAAGCTGGACTTTCGATTCTATCTCTTCCGGGCGGTATTGCTCTTGCATGGCAGCCAGTGGTCCTGTGTTCAATACAGCTACAAAGCGTAGCCAATGGATGTGTTATTTCAGATCGGCATAGCATAGCCCAAACGCCAACGTCAAAACAGCCTTTCGCACACTTTCCATGGATGAAAGCGGCGGAGAAAATTTCACGACTATGTGGGCTAACTGGCAAAGCACCGGGAAAATAACGTCTATTATTATAAGAAGTTAACCACACCGGAGGCGAAATGATGAACAAGGTTGCTCAATTCTACCGAGAGCTGGTGTCGACGCTTAGCGAGCGGTTACGCAATGGAGAACGCGATATTGATGCGCTGGTGGAGCAGGCCAGGATTAAAATCAGCCAGTCCGGCGAGTTAACGCAGAGCGAAATCGAGAACGTTATCCGTGCTGTCAGACGTGATCTGGAGGAGTTCGCGCTCAGCTATGAAGAGAGTCAGGATGAACTCACCGATAGCGTCTTTATGCGCGTGATTAAAGAAAGCCTGTGGCAGGAGTTAGCGGATATTACGGATAAAACTCAGCTTGAGTGGCGTGAGGTGTTTCAGGATCTCAGCCATCACGGCGTTTACCACAGTGGTGAAGTGGTGGGACTGGGAAATTTGGTGTGTGAGAAGTGTCATTATCATCTGCCGGTCTATACCCCAGATGTACTGCCACGCTGCCCAAAATGCGGGCACGATCAGTTTCAGCGTCGGCCATTCGAACCATAAATAATGAGGCCCGGCGTGATAAATATGCATCGGGCGTTGTTGAGTAGAATTTAGAATAAATTAGAAGGCCAATATAAATCCCATCAATATATTGGCCTTTGTTTTTAAGAAAATGCCGCTCGTTCTTTTTATCTCCATTGGATTTATACTCACCGTATATTACGGCTGAATAACACGATCAAAATATCATTATCGATTGAAATATAAAATCGATAGCAATGGATACTGCTTTATGAATAAAGACGATCAATATTTATTATTTGCACTTTCTACTCCAATGGAAATTCTGAACCACGATTGTTCCCCATCACACACGTCACCAAAAATGTATGAAGGAATGAAGTTTTTCGATCTCGCCTCTTCCTGGGGTATTGAAAATCGCGATGAATTAATTCAAACCGTTTATCGCATGACGGATGATGGCCATGCGACACAGTTGGCTGGTTTTTATTGCAATTGGTTTCGCTTTTCGCCGCAGGAGTGGCAGGCACTTATCTGTGATGGGCTGGGTGACAAAGGGCGCGCTTTCGCGCAGTTTGTTGCCGAAACGGCGATGTGCTGTGGCGAAGGGGGGATACGCGCCTGGGATTATGTTCGTATGGGGTTTCTGTGCCGAGTGGGTGTACTCAATAAATGGTTAACGCAAGAGGAGAGCCTATGGCTGCAATCGCGGGTGCATCTTCGGGTGCTGCATTTTTATAGCGGCTGGGTGCAGTATTACGCCGCCTACTCGCTGGGACGGCTGTACTGGCAATCGCCAGAAGGAGATGATCTGGAGGAACTAAGAATATTTTTAGCGCATAAAGAATATGACAAAGCGGGTGAACGCATGTTTCGGGACCTGGTGTCGCAAGAGGATAGTTTTTACGCCACGTTGCCGTGGCGGCCATTAATGGATTATCCCGAATGCCCGGAAACGCTCAAGGATGTTAGCGACCTATGAAAACATGTTGGGAAGTTCTTGGTATTGAGTATACCCACGATGCAGATGCTATTCGTCAGGCCTACCTGGCATTGCTACCGTCGTTCCACCCGGAAAGCGATCCTCAGGGGTTTAAAGCGCTTCGTCAGGCTTATGAAAGCGCTTTGCAGGAAGCTAAAAAACCCGCTGCGCCAGTGGTGGTGGTGGATGCGAATACGCAGCAGATTAATGAAATCCAGGAAGTGTTTCGCGATTTGCTGGCCTGCGATGAACGGCGATTTCAACCAGCAGCCTGGCAGCGTTTTATTCAGCAAATTAACACGCTCCCTATTAAGCTGGTAGAGAGGCTGCGCTGGCCTCTGTACGCCATTGCTCAGGAAGCGTATCCGGTTTCGTATATGTGTCTGAGGCTGTTGGCGGAAAGGCTGAGCTGGGAGCGACTTGACGGTGGCGAAGCGGTGGATAGAGAAGCACTGGAAGATTTTCTACGGGACGTTCAACATGGCGATATGTTCGATTACTCGCTGTTGTTGCATTTACCCGCAGAAGTGCAAAATCAGACCATCGCATTTTATGCTGCTCTGGAAGGATCTTTTTTCAACCATCCCGCGTTTTTTTCCCAGTTTATCAATCAGCATGGCGTAACGATTGTACCGGATGATCTTCAGTTCCAGCGACGTTTTCTGCGTTGGTACAGCTCGCTGCAATGGGGGATCCCGGAGCTGATTCCCGTTGCGAAAGCGTGGAGAGAGGATGAACCGGATAATAGCAGCCCACAATATTATGAATATACTCAGCGTGTTTATTGTGGTGAAGGTGACAGCCTGCTGCCTGAGCTTTGCGCTCTGTGGAAACAGGAGCCGTCTACGCAGATGGATAATCTGCTGCTGCACTGGTGCCGCCAGAATCGCCCTGACGACTATCCGCTGGTGGTCCTGGCAGTTGAAAGGCATGAGCAGCGGGGCAGCGAGGGTGAAGAGTTGGCTTACTTCCACGGCACCAGCGCCCGCACGCGTTTACTGTGGGCTGAAGCCCTGCATAGCGGGATATTATCGCCATTGAGCCGTTGTTTTGTGACGCGTGTTTTGCAAAGTAAATTCCCGGAGATTGATAAACAATACCGTTCGCATCCGCGCTGGCCTCTGTATCATCTCGCTGAGCTATTGGTTCGTCAGAAATTACCAGCAACAAAGCACTACCTTCCTTTGGTTGAGAGGCAGATGGCGGACGATCTTTGTCCCTTTGAGGCGCTGATTATTGGTGCCCTGATGCCACCAGGGACAGAAACGTCGACCGCAGATGGTGTCGATCAATCGGATAGTGCCAACAGCAATACAAAACCGTTCAGCGTATTCAGCGTTGTTAAAGTGATTTTCTACATTTTTCTGGTCGCTGGGGCGTTAAGTCGGATTTTGCACCTTTTTGGTTGATGTATAAATCTGCTGGAGCGCGTGCTCCAGCATAATATAGATAAGATGCCTTAATTCAGGGGGCATCGAGGTCTAGCGCGATACCCAACTCCGCGCAGGTTTTTCGGCGAATATTCTCGGCGGCCTGCGCGTCGTTTTCCCGCAGTGCATTCTCAAACTCGGTAATGATGTGCCCAATCCACTGGCGTTCATCACTTAATGCCCGAGACCATTTTTCTTCCAACTGTGCTTTAAATGTTCGATTAATCAGCAGGTCTCTGGGGCAGATTTTTAACGCTTCCAGGCGCACTCGACTGGCGTCAATTTGCTGTTGGCTGAGTTGGAGCGGGCTGCGGTTAATCACCTTCGAGATCCGCTGGCCGGAATCAGGGAAGATAACATCCACCTCCAGAAGGCCATTGATATCATAACTAAAGCGGATATCCAGCGACTGAATGGAGCCTGTTTTAGTCAGCTCGATAGATAATTCATCAACCAGAATATTATTTTTCACCTTATGGCTTTCGCCCTGGTAGATGCTGACTTCAATGTATTTCTGTTCCGGATGTTGGGTGTAATAGGTTTCGACCTTTGATACCGGTACGGTGGTGTTTCGCTCAATAATTGGCGAGAACACGCCGTCAGTGCCGTTTGAGCAAACCTCGACGCCCAGGGTATAGGGGCAGACGTCGGTGAGGATTACTTCTTCAATATCTTCATGACGCAGGCGGCAAGCGGCTTGCGTCGCGGCTCCCAGAGCTACGATGGTACTGGGATCGTAATTTTTATACGGCATTTTTCCGAACAGGCGTACGGCAATGCGCTGTACCAGAGCATGCTGGGATGCGCCGCCAACCAGCACCAGGCTGTCTATCTGTTCGGGGGCCAGTAACGAATCTCTAAGCGCTTGTTCTATTGGGGCGCGAAGGCGGTTAAGCAGCGGCAGCCATAGCGTTTCCAGTTCATCTTCGTGCCAGCTGATTTCCAGTAAACATTCCTGATGCTGCCACGTACAGCTGAGCGGGAACAATCCATTACATTTTGCGCTTTCGAGTTGGCTATAGAGGGCTGAGAGGGCATTACGGCTAATTTTCAGTGGATCTAATTGCCAGCGTTTGAGTGCATCCTCCAGCAATAATCGAGTAAAGTCTTCTCCACCAAGATAGTTATCACCCGCAGAAGCGCGAACCTCAATCACAGGAAAAGCGTATTCCAGCACGGTGACGTCAAAGGTGCCGCCTCCGAGATCGAAGATGAGTGAGCGCGTATTCTGGCGAGTATGTAGCCCGTAGGCTATAGCTGCGGCGGTCGGTTCGTTTATCAATCTAACCGCGTTCAGGCCCGCCAGTTCCGCCGCCAGGCGCGTATGTTTGCGCTGTTCATCACTAAAGTAAGCGGGGACAGAGATGACGACATCATGGATAGGTTGCTGCAGATACTCTTCTGCGTCCTCTTTTAATGAACGCAATACCAACGAAGATAATTCTGGTGCGGAAAAGGACTCATTACCAAGTTGCCAGTTCGTATTACTACCCATTGCCCGCTTAAATAATGCTGCTGTTTTATCCGGGTGGGACGTTTTGCGTGAAACTGCCGGTTTTCCTACCAGAATCTGATTGTTATCATCAAGACTAATTACTGATGGTGTTAAGTATTGACCAAATTTATTTGGGATGAGTTGTGCGGCACCATTTTGCCAGACGGCGATTAAACTATTGGTGGTACCGAGATCGATACCAATAGCAAGGTTTGCATTATCCATTGCATTCATCAAAGTAGAAGAAAAGAAGTTGCAGGATAAGGGAGCTGTGTTTGTTTATCGTGATCTTAGTCAAATTAAGAGGTTCAGAGCGGGATATCCCACAGAGATAGTCATTTTCTGCACAGATAGTTGAAGGTGTAAAGATGCTGGCGTGATAAACGCCAGCAGATATAGTTAATGAATTGTATTATCTGGTGTTAACTTCGGTTACTTTGAAGTACTGATTTCCGCCCATATTGCTGGCATAATTATGAGTAGAGTTCAGAATTAGCTTGTTGGCACTTAGCGACCCTGTACCGCATGTTTTTAGATTGAACCAACCGCAACCGTAGCCGCCGTTTATGACTTTTGTGGCATCCAGGGTCATGGTTCCAGCCGCTTTGAAAACGCTACGGTTGATGATATTACCGCGACCCTGAGTATTAATATCTAAATCACCTAAAGACTGAATGAGACCTTCATTAAGTAGATCTAGTTTTGTTGTTATATTTATTTTTTTGCCAATGATATGACCGGTGTTACTGGTTACCGTGTTATTTAAGTTTATCGTTGCATCATCACCGCGAATATTACCTTTGGCGTTATTTAACCAGTAACTATGGGTAGTTAACGACTCTGAGGCAAGTAGGTGACCTGAATCTATTGCCAGAGTACCATTTGTCTGTACAGTTACATTTTTTCCTGACATAGTACCTGAATTGGTAATTTCACCTGAGGTCATGCTGCCGCTCTTATTAGCCTGAACTGTCAATGTATCATAGCCGTAAATATTCCCGGTTACTTTAAGTGTGTCTCCTCCAAAAGTTACTATTGTGTTATTACCTCTGGTGGAACCTCCATTATCGATATTGCCGAGAGCAACCACTACTAATTGGTTATCAGAACGCAGGTTAGAGCCATATGTTGTTGTCAGGCTACCGTTAGTCGCTATGCTCAATGCGGTGCTGGCTTTTAGGGTACCTGTGTTTTCGATATTTCCAGATGCATTGACTAACAACTGACGAGTGCTGGAGACAGTCCCACTATTTGTAAGTGAACTCAAGCTGTTGAGCAGGGTGGTATTAGTGGTAGAGATATTTCCAGTATTTTTAAGATTGCCGGCAGAAACTATCTGAGTGACCATACCATTGCTGGCAATGGAACCTTCATTGGTCAGTGAACCATTGCTGGTCATGGCAAGAGTGGTATTCGCAACAATAGTACCTTTATTACGTACGCCGAAGCCCAGATTATTGCCGACCATGCTAATGCTGTTCGCCTTAATACCGCCGAGATTGCTGATGTCGACGCTGTATTCAGGGAACAATGTTTGCATCACCGTGGCGGATTTCCCGGCAGAGGTCATTGCGCCAGTACTATTATCAAATGTAAAATTTCCAGCGCCCACAGTAGCGTTGGCCGCGTTAACTGTACCGTTAATCGCTATCACGTCTGCGAGCAGAGCGGCATAACTATTCGTGGCATCCATTCCGTTTTGCCCAATGGTCAACATACCTCCGGTGACGGTATAACTGCTGATTTCTCCACTGTCGGACAGATTAACCTTGCCGGTGGTGAGTACCGCTTTATTGGTGTTGATAAAGCTACAGCCTGAACAGCTGATACCGTTTGGGTTAGCGATGATGACATCAGCTTTCTGCCCGGCAACCTCAATAAAACCGTTCAACGCGCTGGATTTGTTTGAGATAACTTCATTAAGAATAACGGAGGCGCTACCATCAGTCAGATTATTGTTCTTTGCTATATTACCCAGCGAATCGTGTTTAAGATCGTTAGCGCTGTTGTTGAGAATCAGGCCCTTGCTGTCAACATTAAAATCACGATACATGTTATGTGATACACCAGCCGCATTGGGTTTTTCAATATCAATGACTTTAGTGCCAGAAGAGTGGGTATAGGTAGTTGGGTCGGCGTAAACAAAGCTTGAGCTAAGCGCTGCCGCCAGCATGACGTAAGAAAGTTTGAATTTAAACATTAAATTAATACCTTTAAATATTATTGGATGAGAAAATTAACAATTAGTGGGTTTGAATAAATGACAGTACTAATATCTCCATTTTAATGAAAAGCCGAGATTAAACGGGTCGGTATGAAAGCTATCGGGTTTGATGAGTGGCGTGCTAATGAAAAAATCATACTGAGTCGAAAATAATTCTCCACGGAGCCCGCTTACTGCACCTGATATGACTTTCCCTTTTTTGTATTGTTCCTCGCCGGTAATACGGCCAATATCCAGGCCTAAATAAAACTGCTGGCCGGGGTGGGGGATGTCCCAAATAAAATCGTTACTCCAGTACCAGCCCTGGTTACCAGAAAGGGTATTTTCGCCATCGAAACCACGTACAGTCCAACGGTTACCAATATTGAATTTATTATCGGTAGATAATATGTCAGGACTAAATTGAGCATTGATATGCGGAGCGTAGCTGAATCGATCGCCTGTCAGGGCAAATTTCATATAGGCCTGGATATCCAAATGGACCACGCGTGAAAGTTTGCTATAGAGCCCGGCTTTCTCCTCCGGAGTGGGCGTGGAGCTTAGCCAGGGCAAACTACGCTGTACGCCCAGGCTGGCCTCGACGATCTTTTTATCAAAGTAACGCTGCTGGCGTAAGGTTAACTCCCAAACCGGATTTTGCTTGCGCATTACGCTGAGTTCACTACCGCCAAAATAGTAGTGCGATGTGCTCTTTGCTATGCGGGCATCCAGCGTTGTTTTCTGTTGCCGAGTATGTGAAAGCAGGCGCGACAGCGTTGCACTGGCATAACGGTTTTTACTTTTATATTCAGTAACCGAGTAGTTACCCTTAAATTGTTGAAGATACTCACTCTGTGAGCCGTAGAGGCTTAATGACCAGTAGCCAAAGGGGATGGAGTAATAAAGGCTGCTATTCTGGTTACCATCATCATGTTGATTGAATTCAACGTCACCGCCGGCTGAGAAGTACAAAATGTCATTCAGGGTGGTTAAATCATAAAGATAAAGTGCACCACCGCCCTGATAACGTCCACTGGCGCGACTTCCGGCGTCATCCAGCCAGGCGCCGATTTGCCATTTCTTTGTCAAATCACGTGTGAGTTGAATATCACTCTCAGCGTTTTTTTGTCCGGGAACAATTTTCATTCGAGCTGATGAACCTGGGGTACGCTGCAGGTTAGCCATTCCTTGTTCTAGATCGGTCAGCTTCAGTATGTCTCCGCTGGCAGAAGGCATAGAGTTCCATAGGCTGGTTGTTGCTTTATTGTCCGCAGACCAGGTGATGTCACCAATGTGACCATAGGTGAGCGTAATTTTTAGGATACCGCTATTCAGAGATTGTGAAGGAACATCAATAAGCGAAGTGATATAACCCTGAGTAATTAATTCGTTTTGTAAGGTTGCAGTGAGTATGCGTATACCTGCAATGCCCAGGCATTGGTGTTCCGCCTGAATAGCAATACCGCCTAACAGACGCTGGGTTAATTTTTCATCATCGGAAATGATGTCGACCTTATTGATATATTGGCACGTTGTCTCCGATGGAAAGACTAATTTATGTTTATAGGATCCAGATCGTGATGACTGATATTCCTGTTGCTCAGGTTTTAATGCGCTTTGGCGTGCTTTATCCTGCTCAGTCTGGTTGGTATGGCTGGTGGATACATTCGCGAAGGTGGATGCTGAAAGAAATAGATAAATCAAAATAGCGTTGAGCAGTTTTTTTTGGTTTTTTTTCATGAAGCAATGTCCATTTGTTTCATTTGATAAGTATACCCCAGCTTGCCTGTCTCCGACTTGGGGCTATTTTGTCAGTAAGGCGAATCAGGTACTCACTCTTTAAAAAATTTTATTTTTTATAAAACGCCAAAATAAATCACTTAACGACATACTCGGCGTCGTTGTAAAAAGTTGCGCTATGTTAGCTATACGAGATTATTCAGGCTACGATACAAAACCTGAATTTTATTTGAATTGATTATTTCATCTTGTGAATTATTACAGATGAGATTTGATATATAACATGTGATTATTTTGACTTTAATATTCAATCATATTGAATATGACTGAGGGGGGCGGCGTGTACTTTACGTACACGCCTGAAATTTAGTGCAGAATTTTTGCGAGGAAATCTTTAGCTCGTTCGGATTGAGGATTAGCGAAGAAGGCTTCTTTATCAGCATCTTCGACAATTTTCCCTTCATCCATAAAGATCACCCGGTTGGCCACTTTGCGGGCAAAGCCCATTTCATGGGTCACCACCATCATAGTCATTCCTTCATTAGCCAGTTCAACCATGACGTCCAGTACTTCGTTAATCATCTCCGGGTCAAGCGCAGAGGTGGGTTCGTCAAACAGCATCGCAATAGGGTCCATACATAGCGCCCGGGCAATCGCCACACGCTGTTGTTGACCGCCGGAAAGCTGGGCTGGAAATTTATCTGCATGAGCTGAGAGACCTACACGCTCCAGTAATTTTAACCCTTTGGCGCGGGAAGCGGCTTTATCGCGATTAAGCACCTTGACCTGAGCCAGCGTCAGATTTTCGATAATTGACAGATGTGGGAACAGTTCAAAGTGCTGGAACACCATCCCAACGCGGGAGCGAAGTTTGGCCAGATTGGTTTTTTTATCATTAACCGTGGTGCCGTCAACGATGATTTCACCTTGTTGAATGGGTTCCAGACCGTTAACGGTTTTAATCAGCGTTGATTTGCCCGAACCCGATGGCCCGCAAACGACCACAACTTCGCCTTTTTTCACTTCCGTGGAGCAATCGGTCAGTACCTGAAAGTGACCATACCATTTTGAAACGTTTTTCAGGGTAATCATTACACAGTCCTTTTCTTCAACCAGCTGACCAACAGCGATGCGCTGAGACTAATAATAAAATATACGGCCCCTGCGAACAGGACCATTTCAACCTGGGTTCCGTCGCGCTCGCCGATAGTGGAGGCGGTGCGGAAGAAGTCTGCCAGACTCAGGACGTAGACCAGTGAGGTATCCTGAAATAGAACAATACCTTGGGTGAGCAGCAGTGGCACCATGGCGCGAAACGCTTGCGGCAAAATAATCAGCTTCATGGATTGCCAGTGGGTCATCCCCAGCGCCAGCGCGGCGCTGGACTGGCCGCGTGAGATACTCTGAATACCGGCGCGTATAATTTCCGAGTAGTACGCCGCTTCAAACATGGAGAATGCAATCATCGCGGATATCAGGCGAATGTCGGTTTTCGGCGACAATCCCAGCACGTTTTGCAGGAAGCCCGGAACAATCAGATAAAACCACAGCAGGACCATCACCAGCGGGATAGAGCGAAAAACGTTAACATAGGTTTTAGCAAACCATGCCAGCGGGAGGAAGCTCGACAGGCGCATAACGGCCAGAATTGTTCCCCAGACAATCCCGATAACAATTGCGATAACGGTGATTTTTAGCGTGATAACCAGGCCAGCCAATAGGTATGGCATGGAGGGAATAATGGAACTCCAGTCAAAATCGTACATCATTTGCCTCCCAAATTGCCCGGCAGGCGAACTTTACGTTCAACCACATACATTACCAGCATAATAATTGCGTTGATGAACACGTAGGCGAGAGTGATCGCGGTAAACGATTCCCAGGCGTGAGCCGAGTAATCCAGCAGTTTACCCGCTTGTGCGGCCATATCGGCGAGCCCGATGGTGGAGGCGATAGCCGAGTTTTTCACCAGGTTCATCATTTCAGAAGTCATTGGTGGCACGATAACGCGGTAGGCGTTAGGCAGCAAAACATAGCGGTAGGTTTGCGGCAGCGTCAGCCCCATTGCCAGCCCGGCGTTTTTCTGTCCACGCGGCAGCGACTGAATGCCGGAGCGGACCTGTTCACAGACGCGAGCGGCAGTGAATAATCCTAGACACAACATGGAAGAGACAAAGAACTGAATATTCGGATCCAGCTCGGACTTAAACCACATGCCAAGGTCTTCCGGCAGCAGTTCAGGTACCACCAGATACCAGGTGAAGAATTGCACAATAAGCGGGACGTTACGGAAGAGTTCAACGTAACAGGTACCGATACTTGATAACAGGCGATTGGGAACGGTGCGTAAAATACCGAATAGTGAACCGACGAAGAAGGCGATAATCCAGGCCGTTACCGACAGTGCGACGGTGACCTGAAAACCGCTCCAAAGCCAGCCTAAATAGGTGGTGTTGCCGAACGGGGCCTGTTGCAGGAATATGCCCCAGTTCCAGTCTATTGACATAAATGACTCCTGGAAAAAAAAGGGTAGCAGCGCTACCCTCGAAGATTGTTGCTCAGCTTGTTGCGGTATTCACGGCGGCTGGGGAACGACCAGCCACCGTATAGTCTGTCCGTGCTGTAGTAACAATCGGGAGGGCAGGATTTCCCGCCCCTTGTTTTTTTAATTAGTTAAGAGCTTTGTCGTTTGGTGATTTGAATAGCGCTTTCATCTCTTCAGAGAGTTCGAAATTCATATTCAGGTTCTTCGGCGGAATTGGGTTTTTGAACCATTTGTCGAACCATTTTGCCGCTTCGCCAGAGGTCTGGGCCTGGGCGACGGTTTCGTCTACCAGCGTTTTGAACTGCGGATCGTCTTTACGCAGCATACAGCCGTAGGCTTCCTGAGACTGAGCGGTGCCTACAATCTCCCAGTTATCCGGTTTCTTCGCTTTTGCTCGCTCACCAGCCAGCAGCGCGTCATCCATCATAAAGGCCACTGCACGACCGCTTTCCAGGGTGCGGAAAGAGTCGCCATGGTCTTTCGCACTGATGATGCGCATATTCATTTTTTTCTCATCGTTCAACTTATGCAGCAGAATTTCTGAGGTCGTTCCCGACGTCACAACAACGGCTTTATCCTTCAGGTCCGCGAAGTCTTTAATCGCACCGCCTTTTTTCACCAGCAGGCGCGTACCGACAACAAAGATCGTGTCGGAGAAGGCCGCTTGTTTTTGCCGTTCGAGGTTGTTAGTCGTGGAGCCGCATTCAAAATCAAAAGTACCGTTTTGCAGCAGCGGGATACGGTTTTGCGAGGTGACCGGAATCAGTTTTACCTGCAGGTCAGGTTTGTTCAGCTTCTTCTTGATAGCATCAACAATGGCGTTGGAGTAGTCCTGAGAATAGCCGACGACTTGCTGCTTGTTGTCATAGTAAGAAAACGGAACGGAGGATTCACGGTGGCCAACGACGATCACGCCGTTTTTGGCAATTTTATCCAGAGTGCTCTGCCCGGTGGCAGGTGCAGCATCTTCTGCATGCGCCGCGCTGGCGGTCAGACCTATGGCCAGCATTGCTGCGGCGAGTTTACGTAATTGCATATCCGACTCCTTATCCTCAGCGTCATTGACGCTATTGATGCCCATTGTGAATGTGTGTGCTTTTTATTGCTGCCATCTTTGTGTGCAGTATTTGTATATGCTTGTTAGCATTTAGTTTGGCTTAATGTAAAGATTTTGCTCTTATATTGTTGATTTTTGCGAAGCATACCGCACCAATAAGAGGCATAAATCCTTTGCTGCACTGTTTAAGTGCTGCTCTTGCTCCGTGTCGGTGCAAGCGTGTGGCCAGTAGACGAATGCAATTCATCTCTAAGATTTATTTTGCAATTCACGTGCCAGAACCTGGTGAAGTAAGCTGAATTGAGTGAGAGATCACCCTGTTCACATCGGCATAAGTTGATTTCTAAGTTAAAATAGCGGTCTTATTAGCGTTCATATTTTCAGGGAAGAAAATCGCTATGGCTGCACAACATTTCAACTCGCCTTCTTTCGTCGTCGTTAAGATCCCTTATGTAACATTTCTCCTTATTGCCCTGAACGTGGTTTGGTTTGGCTATTTTTCTCGATCATCTGTGGATGGTGATATTAATCACGCGACGCTGATTCACTTAGGAGCAAACGTTGCGGCGCTAACGTTAACCGGCGAATCCTGGCGACTGGTTGCCAGCCTTTTTCTCCATGGCTCTTTTTCTCATCTGTTCTTGAATATGCTTGCTCTGGCGGTTATTGGCGCTGTTGCTGAAAGATTGCTGGGCAGGTGGCGTCTGTTGGTTGTGTATTTGCTATCCGGCTCTTTCGGTTCTCTCGTGAGCGCCTGCTATGCACTGAGCGACCGGGGGACTGGTGGTGAAACTGTCATCCATTTTTTGTCTTTGGCACCGCAGGTGATTATCAGCATCGGTGCGTCCGGCGCCATTATGGGGCTGGCCGGTGCATCAATAGTCGCGCTGGTTTTTGCGGAGCCAGGCACGCGCAGTGAAAACGATCGGCGAAGATTGTATTCCGTGCTGGGCATGGTCGTGCTAACGCTTTGGTATGGTACTCAGCAGGAGGTTGATAATGCCAGCCACGTCGGCGGACTGTGCGCCGGAGCAGCCATCGGTTTTGCGATAGTCCTGATTCAGATGGGATCGCGAAAAAAGCTGCTTCTGGATGCATTACTCTTTTGCGGCTGCTGCGCGCTGTTGCTGGGCGGGACGTGGCTTGCGCACCGGCAGATTGATGAATCGGACCTGGAGGTCAGGGCGAGCCTGCGTGATGAGTTTTATCCCCTGTCCGTTGAGAAAGAGCGGCAGCTGAGAAGAAAGGTGCTGGCTGATGAACGTGAAAAGCATATGATCAGGCTGCCAGAGCCGGTAAGCAATGAGGAGGCCCGCGGCAGGACACTGGCTGAGATACCTGACATTAACGACATCGCGCTGAGTAAGGATGGAAAGACGCTGTACGCGGCGGTTGAGGATAACAACACCATCACGGTTTACAGCCTGGAACAGCACAAGGTTTTGAGGACGTTTACTGGTACGGTAAGGGCCGCAAATTACAAAGGGCGCTGTAGTGATTGTGGCGATCGGGGGGTCAGGGCGCTGAAGCTTAGTCCGGATGAAACGCGGCTCTATGCGACAGGGTTTGAACCGGATTCATTGTCGGTGATTCGGGTGGCGACGGGGCGTAGCCCGGACGCGATGGTGATTTCTCGCGACGGTAAGCGTGCCTGGATAATGAACCGGACCAGCAACACTATTTCAGCTATTGACCTTACGTCATATCAGCCGATCGGCGATATTCCACTGGGAACATATGACGGAGCAGGTAAGAGTGGCGGCTCTAACATAAGGCCAATTGCGCTCTCGTCGGATGAAAAAACGCTTTTGGTCCCCGATATGGGGAGAAGCGATATCGTGCGCATTGATACCAGTACCCACCAGAAGGTGGATTATCCGGCGGGGGATACCCAGGGGATGACGAGCGTTGTCGGTTTTCGCCCGGAAACGGGTGAGGTTATTTTTGCCGACAGCCTGGGAATTTCACGGATTGGCCAGACATCACAGCAGCCGAAGCTACTGGCTCAATGGTGCAGCCGAAGTATCTATTCTGCTGAAGCGATAAGCCCGGATGGTCGATATATCGCGCTATCGACCTATGGGTTGGAAGGATATATCGTTCTGCTCAGCGTGGATGCGAGCCAGGTTGTGGGGGGTTACCCTGCCAGCCGCGCAAGGCAAGTTCGGTTTTCAGCCGATGGCAAGCAGATATACGTGTTGGGGGCAAAAGCGCTGACGGTGCTGGATCGCGATAAGTCGCTTGCTCCGAGGGTGCTGGTTCGTCACCCGCAGTATGGTGACGTAGCCTGTCTTCCTGATGTTGACTAATGGGACATGGGGGAAGAGCGTTCGTTTCCCCCCATTTTGCTTACTGCTTGCGAGCTCGCAGGCTCATCAGTAGTGCACCAAAACCAAACAGGACGGTCAGTGCCCACAGCGGCCAGTTCCCCGTACGGGCGTACGGTGTCAGACCAGACGTCGGGGTCACTTTGGTGGTCAATACGGCACGAGTAAACTGCGGGATCATCTCCTGAATTTCACCGCGTGGGCCGATGACGGCAGTAATGCCATTATTTGTGCTGCGCAGCAGCGGACGGGCCAGCTCTAGCGCACGCATCCGCGCCATCTGGAAGTGCTGCCACGGACCGATAGATTTCCCGAACCACGCATCGTTAGAGATGGTCAGCAGGAAGTCAGTATCCGGGCGGAAGTTATCGCGCACCTGTTCGCCAAGAATAATTTCATAGCAAATGGCCGCCGTCAGACGCATATTATGCGCGACAAGCTGTGGCTGCACGTAAGGACCACGGCTGAAAGAGGACATCGGTAGATCGAAGAACGGAGCCAGCGGACGCAGGATCGATTCCAGCGGTACAAACTCGCCAAACGGTACCAGGTGGTTCTTGTTGTAGCGATTCTTTGAGTCGTAGCTGTAAGGATTGTCTTTGCCCAGGGTAATAATCGTGTTGTAGGTATCGTAGCGATTTTGCGCGTTCAAACGCGCATCGACGATGCCGGTGATCAGTGAGCTGTTTTTCGACCGTAGTAGATCGTCCAACGTGCTGAGGAACCGCTGCTGGTTAATTTCCAGATCCGGAATTGCCGACTCCGGCCAGATGATGAGCTGAGATTTGCCCATTTGCGGCTGGGTGAGATCCAGATAAGTTTCCAGCGTTCTGGCCAGGTGGCCCTCATTCCACTTTATCTCCTGAGGAATATCCCCTTGTACCAGCGAGACCTGGGTGGCTCGCTCCGGTAGCAACTGGTACCACTGAATGTAACGCAGCGGGAAGGGTAGGGCGAACAGCACTACGGCGGCGATCAGCGGTTTCCAGCTACGCTGCATAAGCGCCAGCACCAGCAGGCCGCTGACAACCATCAGCAGGAAGTTTATCGCCTCAACGCCCATAACAGGGGCTAGGCCTTTCAGGGGCCCGTCAATCTGGCTGTAGCCAAATTGTAGCCATGGGAAACCGGTTAATACCCAACCGCGCAGGAATTCGGTAATTTGCCACACTACCGGTGCAGCGACAGCCACGCGTATCCAACTGGTTTTCGGCCACAGGCGCGAAAGAATACCGGCGAATAACCCGGTATAAAGGGACAGATAAGCCGCCAGCAGAACAACCAGGAAAACGTTGACCGGCCCCGGCATCCCGCCGAACTGCGCGATGCTGACGTAGACCCAGTTAATCCCGGAACCAAACAGGCCTAGCCCCCAGAAATAACCAATAGCGGCGCTTTGCACCGGTCGACGATTAAGGGTTAAACCTTGCAAACCGATTAGCGAAATAATCGCCGCTGGCCAGACATCATAAGGTGAAAAAGCCAGCGTTCCGCTGGCTCCGAATAACAACGCCAGCAGCAGGCGTACGCGCTGGCGTTCAATAAGAGAGGCAAATACCATTTAGGTTAATCGTCCCGTTGGATTAGTCTTCCAGCTTCGGCTGAGGCGCGTCATCAGGAAGTTTTACATGTACCTGAATAATACGTCTGCTGTCAGCCATTGCGACCTTGAATTGGTAACCATCAATGTCGATAGACTCGCCGCGGGCTGGCAGATGACCAAATGCCTGCATCACCAGTCCGCCGATGGTGTCGACCTCTTCGTCGCTGAAGTGGGTTCCGTAGGCTTCGTTGAAATCTTCGATTGAGGCGAGCGCGCGTACCGTCCACGTGTGGCGGCTCAGTTGACGAAAATCGATATCTTCTTCTTCATCGTATTCGTCTTCGATCTCGCCGACGATCAGTTCAAGGATGTCTTCAATGGTCACCAGACCCGAGACGCCACCAAACTCATCGATAACGATAGCCATATGATAACGCTGGGAGCGGAACTCTTTCAGCATACGGTCAACCCGCTTGCTTTCAGGCACGACAACCGCCGGGCGCAACACTTTTTCCATGCTGAAGGCTTCCGAGTCGCTGCGCATAAACGGCAGCAGATCTTTGGCCATCAAAATCCCTTCAATGTGATCTTTATCTTCGCTGATCACCGGGAAACGCGAGTGGGCTGATTCGATGATCACATCGAGGCACTCGTCCAGCGTCTGGTTGCGTTTCAGGGTAATCATCTGCGAGCGAGGGATCATGATGTCGCGGACGCGTTGGTCGGCGATATCCATTACCCCTTCGAGCATATCGCGCGTGTCTTCGTCGATAAGATCGTTTTGCCCGGAATCACGGATCAGCGCCAGTAGTTCGTCACGATTTTTGGGTTCACCGTGAAAGAGCTGGCTGAGTAACAGGGAGAAAAATCCCTTTTTGCTGTTTACTGTGTCGCTACTGTGTGAATTGTCGTCGCTCATGGCGTCGTATGGGTTCTCATGTTGGTTAAATAGTCGCTCGTCACGCGTATACTCAGCGTCCGGCATAGCGGCCAGTCGCCGGCAAAGCCGGCGGCAGGTTATTCCTTCTCGGCAATGTACGGATCCTCATAGCCCAGAGCAAGCATTATCTCTGTTTCGAGGGATTCCATCTCTTCCGCTTCTTCGTCAACGATATGGTCGTAGCCCAAAAGATGCAAACTACCGTGGACAACCATATGCGCCCAGTGCGCTTCCAGCGGTTTGTTTTGCTCTTTTGCTTCCTGCTCGACGACCTGACGGCAGATGACCAGATCGCCAAGCAGTGGTAATTCGATGCCAGGTGGGGCTTCGAACGGGAAAGACAGCACGTTAGTCGGCTTGTCCTTCCCGCGATAGGTCATATTCAGCTCATGGCTTTCCGCTTCATCGACCAGACGGATCGTGACTTCCGACTCTTCCTGGAACTGCGGGATGACGGTATCAACCCAGCGTTGAAACTGCGCCTCATCCGGCATACCGCTGTTATCTGCGCAAGCCAGCTGTAAATCGAGAATAACCTGACTCATTTGTGTTCCTGCTCCTGGGCTTCGCGTTTACGCTCGGCGGCCTGTTCTGCTTTACGTTTTTGGTCCGCTTCTTCCCACGCTTCATAGGCATTAACGATGCGGGCGACAACCGGATGGCGCACCACGTCCTCGCTATGGAAGAAGTTGAAGCTAATCTCATCGACTTCGGCCAGCACTTCAATCGCGTGGCGCAGGCCGGATTTGGTGCTGCGCGGCAGGTCAATCTGCGTCACGTCGCCGGTAATAACCGCTTTGGAATTAAAACCAATACGGGTCAGGAACATCTTCATCTGTTCGATGGTAGTGTTCTGGCTCTCATCAAGGATGATAAAGGCATCGTTCAGCGTACGACCGCGCATATAGGCCAGCGGCGCGACTTCAATCACGTTGCGCTCAATCAGCTTCTCGACTTTCTCAAAACCGAGCATCTCGAACAGCGCGTCGTACAGCGGGCGCAGGTACGGGTCGACTTTCTGACTCAAATCGCCAGGCAGGAAGCCCAGCTTTTCCCCGGCTTCAACGGCCGGACGGGTCAGCAGAATACGGCGAACATCCTGACGCTCCAGCGCGTCGACCGCAGCAGCAACTGCAAGGTAGGTTTTCCCGGTCCCGGCAGGACCAACGCCGAAGGTAATATCGTGGTCAAGAATATTGGCAATATACTGCGCCTGATTCGGCGTGCGCGGTTTGATCACGCCACGCTTAGTTTTGATATTGATGGCCTTGCCGAAGTCCGGCACGCTTTCGGCGCTTTGCTCCAGCACGCGGGCTTCTTTGATCGCCAGGTGAATTTGTTCTGGTTCAATATCCTGAAGTTCGCCGCGCATCGGTGCAGTATCGACATACAGGCTGCGCAGGATATCCGCCGCAGCGGTGACGCAAATCGGGCGACCGGTTATTTTAAAGTGATTGTCACGACGATTAATCTCGATGCCGAGACGGCGTTCCAGCTGTTTAATGTTGTCATCAAACGGGCCGCAAAGGCTCAGCAGACGGGCATTATCAGCGGGCTCAAGGGTGATTTCGCGAGTGTCTGTGTTCAAACTGTTCCTCTTATGCATAGGTAGCCGGAAGGTAAACGTTCACCGGCCTGTCAGGAAATTATTCACGTCATCGGAATATGGCGCAAGCATCGCTGTAGATATTGGGTTCAGGAGAGGAAATACAAGGCCTGCCGGAGTCGGCAGGCCTGAACGGATTATGGCTGGTAGATACCGACGCCAAGATCGTTTTCTTTACGGGTACGAGCAATCACCGATTCCGGCGTTTCTGCGATGCGCAGGCCCATTTCGTCTTCGGTACGTACCACTTTACCGCGCAGAGAGTTTGTCCAGACGTCGGTGATTTCGACATCGACAAACTTGCCAATCATCTCAGGTGAACCTTCGAAGTTGACCACGCGGTTATTCTCGGTACGGCCGGAAAGCTCCATAACGCTTTTACGTGAAGTGCCCTCCACCAGAATACGCTGCACGGTGCCGAGCATACGACGGCTCCATGCCGTTGCCTGCTGGTTGATTCGCTCCTGCAGAATATACAGGCGCTGTTTCTTATCTTCTTCCGGTACGTCATCGACCATATCGGCTGCCGGGGTGCCCGGGCGCGCGGAGAAGATAAAGCTGTAGCTCATGTCGAAATTCACATCCGCAATCAGCTTCATGGTCTGCTCGAAATCCTGGGTGGTTTCACCAGGGAAGCCGACGATGAAGTCGGAGCTAATCTGAATATCAGGACGTGCCGCGCGCAGTTTGCGGATAATCGCTTTGTATTCCAGAGCCGTATGGGTACGCCCCATAAGATTCAGTACGCGGTCAGAACCGCTCTGCACCGGCAGATGCAGGAAGCTCACCAGCTCTGGTGTATCGCGATAAACCTCAATAATGTCATCGGTGAATTCGATCGGATGACTGGTGGTAAAACGAATCCGGTCAATACCGTCGATCGCCGCAACCAGGCGCAGAAGATCGGCAAAACTGCCAGGGGTGCCATCGTAGTTTTCACCGCGCCAGGCGTTCACGTTCTGCCCGAGCAGGTTAACTTCACGCACGCCCTGAGCCGCGAGCTGTGCGATTTCAAACAGAATATCGTCGCTCGGGCGGCTGACTTCTTCACCGCGGGTGTAAGGCACCACGCAATAGGTGCAATATTTGTTGCAGCCTTCCATGATCGAAACAAATGCGCTTGGCCCGTCGGCACGGGGTTCCGGCAGGCGATCGAATTTTTCGATTTCCGGGAAGCTGATATCGACAACCGGGCTGCGATTACCGCGTACGGAGTTGATCATTTCCGGCAGGCGGTGCAGGGTCTGCGGCCCGAAAATAATATCGACATAGTGAGCGCGCTGGCGAATATGATCGCCTTCCTGAGAAGCCACACAGCCGCCAACGCCAATGATCAGGTTGGGGTTTTTCTCTTTCAGCAGTTTCCAGCGACCGAGCTGATGGAAAACTTTTTCCTGGGCCTTCTCACGGATTGAGCAGGTATTGAGCAGCAGCACATCCGCTTCTTCTGCCACTTCGGTGAGTTGAAACCCGTGCGTGGCATCCAGCAGATCGGCCATCTTTGATGAATCGTATTCGTTCATCTGACAGCCCCAGGTTTTAATATGGAGTTTTTTTGTCATCGACTTGCTCATGCTTAATTAGGTATACCCAAAGTCAGCGTCTTCACCGGATGTTGCTCTGCAATGTGAAGGGTGACGGATATAAAGCCAGGATTGCAGGGCGCGTATTGTAATGCTTTGACCGCGCCCTGACCAGTACGACCGTAATCACCGCAAGGTGAATAAAAATCCGGTAAACTCAAGGGATTCGAGTTTAAGGATAATAGCCATGACAATTCATGCAACAGATGTCGTTATCGTCGGCGGCGGAATGGTTGGCGGCGCCCTGGCATTGGGGCTGGCACAGCGCGGCTTTACGGTGACGGTGATTGAAAAAAATGCGCCGCCAACTTTTGATGCGACCTCGGTTCCAGATGTGCGTATTTCGGCAATCAGCGCTTCATCCGTAGGATTACTGAAAAGTCTGGGTGTCTGGGATTCAGTTCGGGCGATGCGCGCCCATGCTTATCGTCAACTAGAGACTTGGGAGTGGGAAAGTGCCCATGTTGCCTTTAATGCGGCAGAACTAGAGCTGCCTGAGCTGGGCTACATGGTGGAAAATAACGTCCTCCAGCTTGCTTTATGGCAGGCGCTGGAAGCCCATGCGCAAGTCTCTCTTCATGTGGGAGCGTCATTGAAGGAAATGCGCCACGAAGAAACGCATGCTTCACTAACGTTGACTGATGATAATCAGTACGACGCACGACTGGTTATTGGCGCGGACGGCGCGAACTCGCAGGTACGGCAACTGGCGGGAATCGGCGTCCAGGCGTGGCAGTATCAGCAATCCTGTATGTTGATAAGCGTGCAGTGCGTGGACGATCCCGGTGATAGTACCTGGCAGCAGTTCACTCCAACGGGACCGCGCGCATTTTTACCGCTGTTCGACCATTGGGCTTCACTCGTGTGGTACGACACGCCCGCGCGGATCCGCCAACTGCAGGGAATGAATATGGCTCAGCTGCGGCAAGAAATTGCCCGCCATTTCCCGTCTCGTCTGGGTGAGGTCACACCGCTAAGCGCGGGTGCATTCCCGCTGACCCGTCGCCACGCGCTGCAATACGTTAAGCCGGGATTGGCGTTGGTGGGCGACGCCGCGCACACCATTCATCCGCTGGGGGGGCAGGGGGTGAATTTAGGCTATCGTGATGTTGATGCGTTGCTGGATATTCTTTCTCGTGCGCGCGAGCATGGTGAAGAGTGGGCCAGTCTGCCTGTACTCAAGCGCTACCAGGCCCGGCGCAGAGCAGATAACCTGATTATGCAAACGGGGATGGATCTGTTTTATGCCGGGTTCAGCAACGATCTGGCACCAATCCGTATGCTGCGAAATATCGGTCTGATGGCTGCCGGGCGAGCTGGTGTCCTGAAGCGACAGGCACTGAAGTACGCGTTGGGATTGTAATCTGCGTTTAACATAACCTTGCAAACAGCGTGTCTCTACCTTCTTTTGTTGGCAAGAATCCCTGATACCAGATACTTCCTCTGGAGGTTGTCAGGGATTCACACTGCCATTGATTAGTCGCTACTAAATAGAGCATATGTGCGCTTTTGGCTGACATATAGAGCAGATACAGTAACGCCAGCAATGCAAGTATTACGGAAACCTCGCTTCCTTTGAAAGACTGAAACTCATAAGCAAGTATGGCGATACAGCTCCCCTGTAAAACCATCTTTCCCACAAAGCAGCGGATAAAAAATTGTTGGATTCTCTCTGTTGACCAGAAGCATGGATTTTTAAGTACAGCGCGTTGTTCCTGAGCCGGGAAGCCATGAATATAGGTTATCCATTGGGTATTTTCAGTAAGCGTAAGCGCGATACCAGTTTCGTTGAGGCGATGAAGACGCATTGATATGCTAATAGGAAAGAATAAACCAACCAGAACACAATATGTTAATAAGGCAGAAATCCCGAAGAAGCAAGACATGAAGCTGAACAGAAAAAAGAGCAGCGTTGTTATTCGGGTAAAAATCGGGAAAACCTGATAGTTCATCGCAAATCCTTTTACGCATTTTCTCTGCAATGTATCCAGAGCTAACGTAGATGTAAACTTCAGATTAGATTTTTCGGATTTCATAAAGCAAAAAGCCCGCCGAAGCGAGCTTTTTACTATTAAGTGGCTGGGGTACGAGGATTCGAACCTCGGAATGCTGGTATCAGAAACCAGAGCCTTACCGCTTGGCGATACCCCAACGGGTGCGCCCACAATGTGAGCGACTTTTAAAATTGGCTGGGGTACGAGGATTCGAACCTCGGAATGCTGGTATCAGAAACCAGAGCCTTACCGCTTGGCGATACCCCAACAATTTTTTTGGATTTATCGAACTAAATCAATAAGTCCTTGTATGGTGGCTACGACGGGATTCGAACCTGTGACCCCATCATTATGAGTGATGTGCTCTAACCAGCTGAGCTACGTAGCCAAAATCTTATCATATTCTTCGATGGCTGGGGTACCTGGATTCGAACCAGGGAATGCCGGTATCAAAAACCGGTGCCTTACCGCTTGGCGATACCCCAATACCGTCGCGGTGAACCGCAAACATCGAAGAAATATGGCTGGGGTACCTGGATTCGAACCAGGGAATGCCGGTATCAAAAACCGGTGCCTTACCGCTTGGCGATACCCCAACAAAAAACTTTTACTTGCAACGCGAAAGAGTAAATGGTGCGGGAGGCGAGACTTGAACTCGCACACCTTGCGGCGCCAGAACCTAAATCTGGTGCGTCTACCAATTTCGCCACTCCCGCAAAATATGGTGGCTACGACGGGATTTGAACCTGTGACCCCATCATTATGAGTGATGTGCTCTAACCAGCTGAGCTACGTAGCCATCTTTTTTTCGCGCTACCTTATCGGCGTTGCGGGGCGCATTATGCGTATTGAGCCTTAAAGCGTCAACCCCTTTTTCATCGAAAATGGGCTGAAAACGACTGTTTGGTTAGGTTGCGAACAGCGTGATGTAATAATCGGCAATTATTGGTTATTTATCGTTTTTAATGATTTGCATAAGGCATAAAAAAACGGACCCCGTAGGATCCGTTTTAGATATTGATGGTTATTTAGTAAGCCGACTGGTGCACGCCGACTGCGCGTCCTGATGGATCGTTCATGGTTTTGAACGACTCATCCCACTCAATGGCTTTCGCTGAAGAACAGGCAACGGACGGGCCACCGGGTACACATTCCGCAGCGCTGGGTACCGGGAATAATTCTTCAAAGATCTCACGATACAGATACGCTTCTTTTGACGATGGCGTGTTGTATGGGAAACGGAAGCTGGCCGTTTCCAGCTGCTGATCGGAAATCTGTTCTGCCGCGACTTCTTTGAGCGTATCGATCCAGCTGTAACCTACACCGTCAGAAAACTGCTCTTTCTGGCGCCAGGCGACGCTTGCCGGCAGGTAGGATTCAAAACATTCACGCAGAACATGTTTTTCCATTTTGCCGTTACCGCACATTTTATCCTGCGGGTTAATGCGCATTGCCACGTCGAGGAACTTCTTATCCAGGAACGGTACGCGTGCTTCAACGCCCCAGGCTGACATCGCTTTGTTGGCGCGGGCGCAGTCAAACATATGCAGCGCCTGCAGCTTACGCACGGTCTCTTCATGCAATTCTTTGGCGTTTGGTGCTTTATGGAAATAGAGGTAACCGCCAAACACTTCATCAGAACCTTCGCCGGACAGTACCATCTTGATGCCCATCGCTTTGATTTTACGTGACATCAGATACATTGGCGTTGAAGCGCGAATGGTGGTCACATCGTAGGTTTCGATGTGATAAATAACATCACGAATCGCGTCTAAACCTTCCTGTACGGTAAAGTGAATCTCGTGGTGCACGGTACCCAGATGGTTAGCGACTTCCTGCGCAGCTTTCAGGTCAGGTGCGCCTTCCAGGCCCACGGCGAAGGAGTGAAGCTGCGGCCACCAGGCTTCTGATTTTTCCTGATCTTCAACGCGGCGAGCGGCATATTTTTTTGTGATAGCGGAAATAACCGATGAATCAAGGCCGCCGGACAGCAGTACACCGTAAGGAACATCTGACATCAGGTGGCTTTTTACCGATTCTTCCAGCGCCTGACGCAGTTCATTTTTATCAGTAACATTGTCTTTGACCGCGTCATAGTCGAACCAGTCACGCTGATAATACTGGCGGATTTCGCCATCTTTGCTCCACAGGTAACTGCCCGCCGGGAACTCTTTAATGGTGCGGCAGACCGGAACCAGTGCTTTCATTTCTGAAGCGACGTAGAAGTTACCGTGCTCGTCATGACCCATATACAGCGGGATGATCCCGATATGGTCGCGGCCAATCAGATATGTGTCTTGTTCGCTGTCATACAGAGCGAATGCAAACATCCCCTGCAGGTCGTCCAGGAAGTCCGGCCCTTTTTCCTGATACAGCGCCAGGATGACTTCACAGTCTGAACCGGTCTGGAATTCATAGCGATCGCCGTATTCTGCGCGCAGCGCCTGGTGGTTGTAGATTTCACCATTGACGGCCAGGGCGTGAGTTTTTTGGGCGTTGTATAGCGGCTGCGCACCAGCGTTAACGTCAACGATAGACAGACGCTCATGCGCCAGAATGGCTTTATCGCATGCGTAAACACCGGACCAGTCTGGACCGCGGTGGCGCATCAGGCGGGAAAGTTCCAGTGCCTTTTTACGCAGTTCGACCGCGTCAGTTTTAATATCCAGTACGCCAAAAATTGAACACATAGCCTTCTCCGTTACCCTGTCTTGTTTGATGTTGTGCAGGCTGCGTCTTATTGCGAAGCCTTAGTGCATGCTTAAGAAAATGCCGCAAAGGAGCGGAGCGCGCAAGGGGTTTACGGTCGAGAAAAGAAATAATGCAACTACTGTTGCTGAATAATGAAAAAAGATTATGTTTTGAGCGATTTTATTGATGAATGTTTAGTAATAATGCATTTTTATTAGAGGAAGGTGTTTTTTTGTCGCTTAGAAATGAAGAACCACGCCCGGGGACGTGGTTTTGATCAGAAAATATCAATTTCTGCGACGGAGGGGTAAATCCATGATGGTCGGAATGGCATGCTGTCGATATCGTCGAGCGTGGCGATCCCAGAAAGCACCAGAATGGTTTCCAGGCCCGCCTGAAAGCCTGCCAGAATATCCGTGCGCAAGTTATCGCCGACGATGACTGTTTGCTCAGAGTGCGCCTGCATTTTGTTTAGCGCTGAACGGATAATCCACGGGCTGGGTTTGCCGACATAGAACGGCTGACGGCCTGAGATTTTCTCGATGCCGGCGCACAGCGCACCGCAGGCTGGATAATAGCCGCGACCGTGAGTATCCGGGTTGGTGGCGATAAAACGAGCTCCGTTGGCGACAAAAAAGGCGGCCTTGTGCATCATCTCCCAGTTAAAGGAGCGGGTTTCGCCGACGATAACGAAGTCAGGGTTAACGTCGGTGATGGTAAAGCCGGCTTTATACAGTTCATGGATCAGCGCGCCTTCACCCACCACGTAGGCTTTCTTGCCTTCCTGGCGACGCAGAAAATCCGCCGTGGCCATGGCTGAGGTATAAAAAGCGGTATCCGGCACATCAATTCCCGCAGTCGCAAAGCGGTTCGCCAGATCCTGACCGGTTTGTGAAGGGTAGTTGGTCAGCATCACCAGCGGCATCTCTTTTTCGAGAATGCGCTTGATAAATTCAGCGGCGCCCGGCACAGCCACATTGTCGTGCATCAGCACGCCGTCAATATCACAAATTACGTTTTGAATGGTCATGGACAGTCCGACATCGTTGGAGAAAGGCGAAACTATAAAGCGGCTTTAACTTTCCAGCAAATGCTGGAGCAGGATCCCATTGAGCATCGCGCGCTTGACCAGAGCAAAAGCGCCGATCGCTGAGCGATGATCGAGAGTGGATCGCACCACCGGCAGATTTTTACGAAATGCCTTTAGCGCCTGATTATTGATGCAGCTTTCAATCGCTGGCAGCAGGACTTTTTCCGCTTCGACGATCTCACCGGCAATGACCACTTTTTGCGGATTAAACAGGTTAATCGCAATGGCGATGGTTTTACCCAGATGGCGACCGACATGTTCGATAACCTCACAGGCCAGCGCATCACCTTTATTCGCCGCTTTACAGATAGTTTTGATGGTGCAGTCATCTATTGAAATTTTGCTCTGATAGCCCTGTTCCAGTAAATGACGAACGCGATGCTCGATGGCGGCATTGGCAGCAATGGTTTCCAGACAGCCAAAGTTACCGCAGTGGCAGCGCTCGCCCAGCGGATCGACCTGGATATGTCCGATTTCACCAACGTTGCCATTGCGGCCGATAAAGGTACGACCATTGGAAATAATTCCCGCACCGGTCCCGCGGTGTACTCGCACTAAAATGGAGTCCTCGCAATCATGACTCGCACCAAAATAGTGCTCTGCCAGCGCGAGACTGCGGATATCGTGACCAACGAAGCAGGTTAGTTTAAAACGTGCTTCTAGCGCCTCAACTAACCCCCAGTTTTCAACCTGAATATGGGGCATATAGCGAATAACGCCACTTTCAGGGTCAACCAGGCCCGGTAGGATGACCGAGATAGCAATCAGCTCACGGATTTTACGCTGGCAGCTTTCCATAAAGGAGGCGATGATGTTCAGCAGCGCATGCTCCAGGGTTTCCTGGGTTCTTTCCGGAAGTGGGTAATGCTCTTCTTCGAGGGTTTTGCTGCTTAAATCATACAGCGTCAGGGTGGCGTCATAGCGGCCAAGGCGCACGCCAATTGCGTGGAAATTGCGGGTTTCGGCAATAATCGAGATCGCGCGACGGCCCCCGGTGGAGGCCTGCTGATCGACTTCTTTGATCAGGCCGCGTTCAATCAGTTGACGCGTAATTTTGGTTACGCTGGCAGGGGCAAGCTGGCTTTGTTCCGCAATCTGAATACGCGAGATTGGGCCGTGCTGATCAATCAACCGATAGACGGCCGCGCTGTTCAGCTGTTTTACGAGATCGACGTTACCAATTTGAGCTTGTCCGCCTGCTGTCATACTTTTACTTACTCAGTGACGACCTCGTTACCATTAACGATGGTCTTGGTGATTTTATAATCGCGGGTGAATGCGGTCAGGTTAGCGACCATCCCCGGAGCAATGCTGCCTAATTGTTTGTCCACGCCAATCGCGCGAGCAGGATAGAGAGTTGCCATACGCAACACTTCGTCCAGCGCTATGCCGCAATGTTCGACGAGGTTACGTACCCCTTCAATCATGGTCAGCGAAGAACCGCTAAGGGTGCCGTTTTCATCCACGCACAATCCATTCCGGTAGTATATTGTTTTACCAGCAAAAATGAACTGTTCAATATTGGCACCGGCCGGTGCTGTCGCGTCGGTCACGAGGCACAGTTTGTCGCCTTTCAGGCGCTTAGCGAGACGGACGTTGGCGTAATCGACATGTAGACCATCCACGATAATGCCGCAGTAAATATCCGGTTCGTCGAAAATCGCGCCCGCCAGACCCGGCTCGCGGCCAGTAATATAAGGCATCGCGTTAAACAGATGGGTGGCGAAAGTAATGCCAGAACGGAAGCCGATTTTCGCTTCTTTCAGCGTGGCGTTGGAATGGCCCGCGGAAACGATAATACCTGCAGCGACCAGCTTGCGGATCACTTCTGGCTCAACGCGCTCTGGGGCGAGCGTGAGTTTGGTAATCACATCCGCGTTTTCGCACAGAAAGTCGACCAGCGCGGCATCCGGTTTACGTACGTAGTCCGGGTTATGCGTGCCTTTCTTAACAATGTTCAGCCACGGACCTTCGAGATGCAGGCCCAGAGCCTGGTTCGGATGCTTTTGCAGATATTCGCGCATTACGCGTACGCCCTGTTTCATCAGGTCATCGCTGGCGGTAATGAGCGTGGGTAAGTAGCTGGTGCAGCCGGAGCGCTGGTTAGCCTCCTGCATAATTTCCAGCGTTTCAACGGTGACGGCATCGGGTGTGTCGTTAAACTGCACGCCGCCGCAGCCGTTCAGCTGTACGTCGATAAAACCGGGAGCAAGAATGGCGCCATCAACCGAGCGTTGTTCAATCCCGGTGGGTAAATCAGTCAGCGGACAGATACGTTCGATAAGGCCATTGGCGATAACGATCGCATGGTCATCCAGAATTTCATGACCGGTATAAATCCGGCCTTGGGTTAATGCATACATTACGACCCCCGGTTGTCAAAAATGGTTGTCCCGCGGGGGCGGCCGCGGGACGAGACTACATTACAGACCTTTGATGTTTTCAGCTTCTAATTCGTTGAAATATTTCAAGGTCTTAACTTTCAGTTCCATCGTAGACGGCTCGTCGCAGACCACAACCGCTTTCGGGTGTAGTTGCAGACAGGTAATGGTCCACATATGGTTAACGTTGCCTTCAACCGCTGCCTGCAGCGCCAGCGCTTTCTGACCCCCCAACACCAGAATCATCACTTCTTCTGCATCGAGCAGAGTACCTACGCCAACGGTTAGCGCGTATTTAGGCACCTGGTCTACGTCACCGTCAAAGAAACGGGAGTTTGCTATACGGGTATCATGAGTCAGGGTTTTAATGCGGGTACGGGAAGCCAGCGAAGAGGCCGGTTCATTAAACGCGATGTGCCCATCGTTGCCTACGCCGCCCATGAACAGGTTGATTTTGCCGTAAGAACGAATTTTTTCTTCATAACGACGGCATTCAGCATCGATATCAGGCGCATTACCATTCAGCAAGTTAATGTTTTCTGCCAGAATATCAACGTGATCAAAGAAGTTGCGGTGCATAAAGCTATGATAGCTTTCCGGATGCTCTTTCGGCAGACCAACATACTCATCCATGTTAAAAGTGACGACATGCTTAAAGCTGACCTGGCCTGCTTTGTGCATCTCAACCAGCGCTTTGTAAGCCGTCAGCGGGGTGCCGCCGGTTGGCAGACCCAGTACAAACGGACGATCCGCCGTAGGATTGAACGCATTGATGCGATTAACGATGTGGCGGGCAGCCCATTTACCGACTTGCTCAGCTGTTACCAGGGGGATCAGTCTCATTGTTCACCTCTATAGTTAAATTAGAACCTGGCGGATTGGCGCCAGCATACTATTAAGAGTATTGCAGTAACTGCGTCGGCTGGGGTCAATCCGTGTTGATTTTTTGAATAATAAAATAAGTTTTCGTTGTTAGCCAGTAAAAGGCGGGGGTTAATACGATATTTGGTGACTATTGTCACAAAAAATGCCCATTTAATTTGCGAGACGAATTAATTTTTCAGACACTTTGCAGGTAAGTTAAAAATTTAACCAAGTTACACAATAATAAAGTGGCTTTGAATGAGCCTTATCGGGGTCTCATAGGGGGAATAAGATGAATATTTTAGGTTTTTTTCAGCGACTCGGTAGGGCGTTACAACTCCCTATTGCAGTGCTGCCAGTCGCCGCGCTGCTGCTGCGATTCGGTCAGCCCGATCTGCTTAACATACCGTTCATTGCACAGGCGGGCGGGTCAATCTTTGATAACCTGGCGCTGATTTTTGCTATCGGTGTTGCCTCCAGCTGGTCTAAAGACAGCGCGGGTGCAGCAGCGCTGGCCGGTGCAGTAGGTTACTTCGTCCTGACCAAAGCGATGGTCACCATTAACCCTGCTATTAACATGGGTGTCCTGGCGGGTATTATTACTGGTCTGGTGGCGGGTGCGACTTACAACCGCTGGTCGGGCATCAAATTGCCTGACTTCCTGAGCTTCTTTGGTGGCAAACGCTTTGTACCAATCGCTACTGGCTTCTTCTGTCTGGTGCTGGCGGCTATCTTCGGTTATGTATGGCCTCCGGTGCAGAACGCCATTCATGCAGGCGGAGAATGGATCGTCGGCGCTGGCGCGCTGGGTTCTGGTATCTTCGGTTTCATCAACCGTCTGCTGATCCCAACCGGTCTGCATCAGGTTCTGAATACCATTGCCTGGTTCCAGATTGGTGAATTCACTAACGCCGCAGGTGCGGTATTCCACGGTGACATCAACCGCTTCTACGCGGGTGACGGCACGGCGGGGATGTTCATGTCCGGCTTCTTCCCGATCATGATGTTCGGCCTGCCGGGTGCTGCGCTGGCGATGTACTTCGCGGCCCCTAAAGAACGTCGTCCAATGGTCGGCGGTATGCTGCTGTCTGTCGCAATTACCGCATTCCTGACCGGTGTTACCGAGCCGCTGGAATTCCTGTTCATGTTCCTGGCGCCGTTGCTGTATCTCCTGCACGCCATCCTGACCGGTATCAGCCTGTTCGTTGCGACAGCGCTGGGCATCCATGCGGGCTTCTCCTTCTCCGCAGGTGCTATCGACTATGTTCTGATGTACAGCCTGCCAGCAGCCAGTAAAAACGTCTGGATGCTGATTGTTATGGGCGTGGTGTTCTTCGTCATTTACTTCCTGCTGTTCAGTGCGGTTATCCGTATGTTCAACCTGAAAACGCCGGGTCGTGAAGATAAAACCGATGACGTGGTGACTGAGGAAGCAAACAGCAATACCGAAGAAGGTTTGACTCAACTGGCAACCAACTACATCGCAGCGGTTGGCGGTACGGATAACCTGAAAGCGATTGATGCGTGTATTACTCGTCTGCGTCTGACCGTTGCAGACTCTGCACTGGTTAACGATGCGGCCTGTAAGCGCCTGGGCGCTTCGGGTGTGGTTAAACTGAACAAACAGACCATTCAGGTTATCGTGGGTGCGAAAGCTGAATCCGTTGGTGATGAAATGAAGAAAGTGGTTGCGCGTGGCCCGGTTGCTGCGACATCTGCCTCTTCTGCTCATAGCGCACCTGTTGCATCAGTTGCTAAACCACAGGCCGTGGCGAATGCGAAGACCGTGGAAACGCTGGTTTCGCCAATTACCGGTGACATTGTGGCTCTTGAGCAGGTTCCGGACGAAGCGTTTGCCAGCAAAGCCGTCGGCGACGGTGTGGCGGTGAAACCGACGGACAAGATTGTTGTTGCTCCGGCTGCTGGCACGGTGGTGAAGATCTTTAACACCAACCATGCATTCTGCCTGGAAACTGAAAATGGCGCGGAAATCGTTGTCCATATGGGTATTGATACCGTTGCGCTTAACGGCCAGGGCTTTAAACGCCTGGTGGAAGAGGGCGCGGAAGTGAAAGCGGGTCAGCCGATTCTGGAACTGGATCTTGAGTTCCTGAACGCTAATGCGCGCTCCATGATTAGCCCGGTGGTGTGCAGCAACAGCGACGACTACAGCGCGCTGGTTATTCAGGCAACTGGTAAGGTTGTAGCAGGTCAGACACCGCTGTACGAAATTAAAGGCAAGTAAGGCTCCTGAGTAGAGTTTATGCCTCAAGCGGCGCAGCGAAATCTGCGCCGCTTTTTTTTAGTGCAAATAACCTCAATATTTCCGTTTGATACCTTTTTTGCGTAACTAAAGGTTGTCAGCCTCTTCGGCTTATAAGATCATACGCCGTTATACGTTGTTTACGCTTTGAGGAACCCGCGATGAGTGAGGCAGAAGCCCGCCCGACTAACTTTATTCGTCAGATAATCGATGAAGATCTGGCTACTGGTAAGCACACCACTGTTCATACCCGTTTTCCACCGGAACCGAATGGTTATCTGCACATTGGCCATGCGAAGTCTATTTGTCTGAACTTTGGTATCGCCCAGGATTACCAGGGTCAATGCAACCTGCGTTTCGATGACACCAACCCGGTGAAGGAAGATATCGAGTACGTTGAGTCGATTAAAAACGACGTGCAGTGGTTAGGTTTCCACTGGTCCGGGGACGTTTGCTACTCGTCTGACTATTTCGATCAGCTGCATCAGTATGCGGTTGAGCTGATCAACAAAGGCCTTGCCTATGTTGATGAACTGTCGGCGGAAGAGATTCGCGAATATCGCGGCACGCTGAAAGCGCCGGGTAAAAACAGCCCGTATCGCGATCGCAGCGTAGAAGAGAACCTGGCGCTGTTTGAAAAAATGCGTACCGGCGGTTTTGAAGAAGGTAAAGCCTGCCTGCGTGCAAAAATTGATATGGCTTCTCCGTTTATCGTCATGCGCGATCCGGTGCTGTACCGCATTAAGTTTGCCGATCACCATCAGACCGGAAGCAAGTGGTGCATCTATCCGATGTACGACTTTACCCACTGCATCAGTGATGCGCTGGAAGGGATTACTCATTCCCTGTGCACCCTTGAGTTCCAGGATAACCGCCGTCTGTACGATTGGGTGCTGGATAACATCAGCATCCCCGTGCATCCGCGTCAGTATGAATTCTCGCGTCTTAACCTCGAATACACCGTGATGTCCAAGCGCAAGCTGAATCAGCTGGTGACCGAGAAGCACGTTGAAGGTTGGGATGACCCGCGTATGCCGACGATCTCCGGTCTGCGTCGTCGCGGTTATACCGCTGAATCCATCCGTGAGTTCTGCAAACGCATCGGCGTGACCAAACAAGACAACACCATTGAAATCGCTTCGCTGGAATCCTGCATTCGTGAGGATTTGAACGAAAACGCTCCGCGCGCGATGGCCGTTATCGACCCGGTTAAATTGGTTATCGAAAACTATCCGCAGGGCGGCAGCGAAAAGGTAACGATGCCGAATCATCCGAGCAAACCGGATATGGGTAGCCGTGAAGTGCCATTCAGCGCCGAAATTTGGATCGATCGCGCGGATTTCCGTGAAGAGGCGAACAAGCAGTACAAGCGTCTGGTGCTGGGCAAAGAAGTCCGTCTGCGTAATGCTTACGTTATCAAAGCCGAGCGCGTAGAGAAGGACGTGGAAGGTAATATCACTACTATCTTCTGTACCTACGATGCTGACACCCTGAGCAAAGATCCGGCCGATGGTCGCAAGGTTAAGGGCGTGATTCACTGGGTGAGCGCAGCACATGCGCTGCCGGTAGAGATTCGTCTGTACGATCGTCTGTTCAGCGTGCCAAATCCCGGTGCTGCTGATGATTTCCTGTCGGTCATGAACCCGGAATCGCTGATTATCAAGCAGGGTTTTGCTGAACCAAGCCTGGCGCAGGCGCAGCCTGAAAAAGCATACCAGTTCGAGCGTGAAGGTTACTTCTGCCTCGACAGCCGCTATGCAACCGCAACCAATTTGGTATTTAACCGTACTGTTGGTCTGCGCGACACCTGGGCGAAAGTCGGCGCGTAGTTATCCGCCATCAATGAGAACGCCGCAAACAGCGGCGTTTTTTTTTATTTCAGAATCAGGGGATTAAATTGTCATATTTTCGCGATGCGAATTAATCTTGTTTACAGATTGTAAAAATTACGACTGTTTATCCCTTTGGTCATCCACTATAAAAACATGTAATCGCTTTCATTACGCCTGTTTTTTCTGATATAGCAAGCACTTCCACGTCAAATGCATGACTTCTACGACTGAAACAAAAAGACATAGATTATGTGCGCTTTGTCATAATCTTCATCTTTTGTCACCGAAAGAGATTGATAATTCGCGTCACGAAAAATAGTCTATACCCAGTGGTTATGCGGATTTTACCGCTCCACTTTTTTAGCAGTTTTATTTTATTTTATTTTTTTTCGCTAGTTGCCCTTGGTAACTGCGTTTTTAAAAAGTCAAAGAGGATATGCATATGCGTACGTTTAGTGGCAAACGTAGTACGCTGGCGCTGGCTATCGCCGGTGTGACAGCACTGTCAGGTTTTGCAATGGTACCGGATGCGAAAGCAGAAGGGTTCATTGATGATTCAACGTTAACCGGCGGCATCTATTATTGGCAGCGTGAGCGTGACCGTAAAGATGTGACCGACGGTGACAAATACAAAACTAACCTTTCTCACTCCACCTGGAACGCCAACCTGGATTTCCAGTCTGGCTATGCTGCCGACATGTTCGGTATTGATGTTGCCGCCTTTACCGCCATCGAAATGGGCGAAAGCAGTGACAGCGGCCACCCGAACGAAATCGCTTTCTCCTCGCGCAATAAAACTTACGATGAAGACTATTCCGGTGATAAGAGCGGGATCAGTCTGTACAAAGCAGCCGCCAAATTTAAATTTGGCCCGGCATGGGCACGTGCAGGCTATATCCAGCCTACCGGTCAAACATTGCTGGCTCCGCACTGGAGCTTTATGCCGGGTACTTACCAGGGTGCTGAAGCCGGTGCCAACTTTGATTATGGTGATACGGGCGCGCTGAGTTTCTCCTATATGTGGACAAACGAATATAAAGCACCGTGGCACATTGAAATGGACGAGTTCTACCAGAACGATAAGAAAACCAAGGTTGATTATCTCCACTCTCTCGGCGCCAAGTATGATTTTAAAAATGACCTCGTGCTGGAAGCCGCATTTGGCCAGGCACAGGGTTACATCGACCAGTATTTCGCTAAGGCCAGCTACAAATTTGATATCGCAGGCACGCCGCTAAACACCAGCTACCAGTTCTACGGTACTCGCGATAAAGTCAGTAACGGCGGGGCGAACGATATTTATGATGGTACCGCCTGGCTGCAGGCATTGACCTTTGGCTATAAAGTTGCCGATGTTCTCGACCTGCGCCTGGAAGGAACCTGGGTTAAAGCCGATGGTCAGCAGGGCTACTTCCTGCAACGTATGACGCCGACTTACGCCTCATCTAACGGTCGTCTCGATGTCTGGTGGGATAACCGCTCTGACTTCAACGCCAACGGTGAAAAAGCGGTGTTCTTCGGGGCGATGTATGACATGAAGAACTGGAATATGCCGGGTTGGGCCTTCGGCGCGTCCTACGTTTATGCATGGGATGCAAAACCAGGAAAAATGTCTTCTCCTGATGCTTACTACAACCCTGACAAACGTCTGGAAGAGTCAGCCTACAGCCTGGATGCGATGTACACCGTACAGGAAGGACGTGCGAAGGGTACGCTGTTTAAACTGCACTTTACTCAATACGACAACCACTCCGATATCCCAAGCTGGAGCGGCGGCTACGGCAACATCTTCCAGGATGAGCGCGACGTGAAGTTCATGGTTATTGCTCCATTCACCATTTTCTGATGCCAGTGCGGCGGGCATGAGCCTGCCGCAATTTCCCGAGGTCGATTATGAAGAAGCTATTGCTTGTCGCTATTATGGCGGCAGGTCTGGTTGCCTGCACGCAGTCGCCAGCGCCGAAAGAGGATTCAAAGTTAAAAGATGCCTACAGCGCCTGTATTAATACTGCTGAAGGTAACCCAGATAAAGTCGAAGCCTGCCAGAGCGTATTAGACGTTCTGAAGCAAGAGAAGCAGCATCAGCAGTTCGCCACCCAGGAAAGCGTGCGAGTACTGGATTACCAGCAATGTATCCAGGCGCGTAAAACCGGTAACGATCAGGCTGTACAGTCGCGCTGTGACCAGATTTGGAAAGAGATTCGTAGCAACAACACGAAACCCTGATTTTTACTTTTCGTAGCCATAAAAAAAGCCAACCATCAGGTTGGCTTTTTGCTGCTTACGCAACGGGGAATTACTTTTCCACCGCGTCGTGGGCATGTTCATCTTCGCGGCAATCGCCTTCTGCACAGTGACCGTACAGGTACAGGCTGTGGTTGGTGAGGCGAATACCGTGTCGGGAGGCAATCTCACGCTGACGAGCTTCAATTGAGTCATCGCTAAATTCGATCACTTTGCCGCAATCGAGGCAAATCAGGTGATCATGATGATGCTGCTGCGTCAGTTCGAAAACGGATTTACCACCTTCGAAATTATGACGAGTGACGATGCCGGCGTCGTCGAACTGGTTCAGTACGCGGTAGACGGTGGCCAGGCCAATCTCTTCACCCATATCAATCAGGCGTTTATATAAGTCTTCCGCACTGACATGATGGTTATCCGGTTCCTGCAGGACTTCCAGGATTTTTAATCGTGGAAGTGTTACTTTCAGGCCAGCCTTCTTTAATGCGGTATTGTTGTCAGTCATGCGGAATCTGTCCTGTTGCTAAACGATCTACTTCCATCAGCGGAAGTAATACAGAGAATCACCCGATGTAATGCGTCTCATTATAGAACTGCCATGGTGAAATGAAAACTGCAAGCATCGGGCCTTGTATGCTGTCAAAAACGAGGCACTGGCTACAAAGTGCTTCACGTGACCTCGTTAAATCAGAGGACATTGTACAGATATGTGATTAAAAGTTAAAAACTTGTAGCTATAACTTTGATTGCTTTTATCTATTAATTCGGCGAAATCTGACGATAACGCCGTTTAGACTCAGGCATTCTTGATTTCTTCGAGGTGCAGCTCTTCAGAAATCTGTTTTACCCATTTTTCCACGCGTTCGTTAGTCAGTTCTGGCTGACGGTCTTCGTCGATGGCCAGACCCACGAAGTGGTCATCATCTGCCAGACCTTTAGATGCTTCGAAATGATATCCAGCAGTCGGCCAGTGACCAACGATAGTGGCGCCGCGCGGTTCGATGATGTCGCGAATGGTACCCAGCGCATCACAGAAGTATTCAGCGTAGTCTTCCTGATCACCGCAGCCAAACAGCGCGACCAGTTTGCCGTCGAAATCGACTTCTTCCAGCGTCGGGAAGAAATCATCCCAGTCACACTGTGCTTCACCGTAGTACCAGGTTGGAATGCCGAGCAGCAGAATATCGTGAGCTTGCAGATCTTCTTTGCTGCTCTTGGCAATGTCGCGAACATCAGCAACATCTTTACCAAGCTGCTTTTGAATCATTTTTGCAATATTTTCGGTGTTGCCGGTGTCGCTGCCAAAAAAGATGCCGATGATTGCCATGAGTAAAATAACCTCTTGAAACTTAATGATGTGGTAGGGACTTAAATGCCCACAGATAGGGGCAATGATAGCAGAACTAAGAAGGGCGCGGAAACAGCAATCACGCCCGACTGCACACTCTGCTACATGAAAGCTTATTTTTTGAGGGTTTTAGGCTTTATCCTGGCTGCGCAGGGCCGCCAGTTGGTTCATCAGCATCTCTTCAATCAGATCGCTGCGGTTCATGTTGCGGGCTTCGGCCAGCTCATTGAGCGCATCAACCGCATCGGCATTGAGCTTCAGCTCAACGCGCTTCAAACCGCGAACTTTATCGCGCTTGAGCTGATTGCGTTTGTTGATACGCAGCTGTTCGTCGCGTGAAAGCGGATTGGTTTTCGGTCTACCCGGCCGACGCTCGGTTGCGAACAAATCTAATGTCGTACGGTCCGTTTGTTCTTTTGCCATGATTCAGAGTGACTTCGGGGGAAACAAGCTGTCGGGCATAGCCGACGCAGATAGCCCGCCATAATACATCAGGCGAGGGGCTGCGCCAACGACCGCGGGCATTCTGCCGCGCGGTCGGGCAGATTTTAGCCAGTTACGCGGCTATGGAGGTCAAATAACGGCGTATTGCCCGTAAAACGGCCTCTGGTTTTTCTGCATGTACCCAATGTCCGGCTCCGGCAATCACATGGGCCCGCGCCTGGGGGAATTGAGCCAGCAGAGCCTCACGGTAGGCATCGGTTACGTAGGGTGAGTTACCGCCGGGGATAAACTGCGCCGGATGCGGCCAGGCGGGGATGGTTTGCCAGCCGACGATATTGTCATATTGCTCCCACAATACCGGCACGTTAAACCGCCACTGACCGTCCACAAAGGATTTCAGCAGGAACTGAATGACGCTTTCTTCATGAAGGTGTTCGCGCATAACCGTCGCTGCATGCTGGCGAGTGGCCGCGTGGGCGTCGGTCACGGCATTGATGGCGGCGAAGATTTCATCATGGCGACGAACGTGATAATCCACAGGGGCAATATCAATCGCAACCAGGCCCGCAATGCGCTCCGGGGCCAGCGCGCTCAGCGCCATGACCGCCTTGCCGCCCATTGAGTGACCAATAAAGGTCGCTTTTTCTATTTGGTATTCATTGAGAGTATCAATCAAATCCTGAGCCATCGCGGCATAGGTCATCTCTGGTGCGCGCGGGGAAAGACCGTGATTTCGCATATCGACCTGTAAAATATCGTAGTCAGCGACCAGATCGCGGGCGAGGATCCCAAGGTTATCCAGACTGCCAAAAAGACCATGGACCAGGACGATAGGGGGATTATTGTGCGGATTCTGTGCAGATTGCGCTCGGCTATTTAATTTCATGGCAAAGTTCTTTTTTTCGCTCCGTCGGGTTAGGGTATTATGTTGGACATTCTGCCATCCGGCTGCAAGACCCGGAAGATTTCCGAGTTTTACCGCCATCCTGGTTTGACGCTATCCGCGGTTGGGATTTGTCCTTATAATCCCGACAACTTGTATTCAGAAAAGATATCGTACTGGATTAAGATGAAAACAATTGAAGTTGATGATGAACTCTATAGCTATATTGCCAGCCACACCAAGCATATTGGCGAGAGTGCATCCGACATTTTACGGCGCATGTTGAAGTTTTCCGCCGTTTCCCAGCCTGCCGCACCGGTAGCGAAAGTCGTTCCGGCTCCGGCGCCAACGCCTGTCGTTGAAGTGAAACCCGCCAATCCTCTGAAGGATAAAGTTCGCGCCATGCGCGAGCTGCTGCTATCTGATGAGTACGCCGAACAAAAACGCGCGGTAAACCGTTTCATGCTGGTTCTGACTACCCTCTACTCCTTAGACAGCAAAGGCTTTGCGGAGGCGACCGAGTCTCTGCATGGGCGCACTCGCGTCTATTTCGCTGAAGATGAGCGGACGCTACAGAAAAATGGTAATCAGACAAAACCTAAGCAGGTTCCGGGCACGCCGTGGTGGGTTATTACAAATACCAATACCGGCCGCAAATGCAGCATGATTGAACATATCATGCAGTCAATGCAGTTCCCTGCTGAATTGATCGAAAAGGTTTGCGGTACGATCTAGTCATTTAACTTTTGCACCAGAAGGATCAGGCAATGGCAATCGATAAGCGCGCAGGTCAACCTGCGCAACAGAGTGATTTGATTAACGTCGCCCAACTGACCGCCCAGTACTATGTGCTGAAGCCAGAAGTGGGCAATGCGGAACATGCTGTGAAGTTTGGCACCTCTGGCCACCGCGGCAGCGCGGCGCGCCACAACTTCAACGAGCAGCATATTCTGGCGATTGCCCAGGCAATTGCTGAAGACCGCGCAAAGAACGGGATCACCGGCCCATGCTACGTCGGGAAGGACACCCACGCGCTATCCGAACCTGCTTTCATTTCCGTACTGGAAGTGCTGGCGGCGAACGGTGTTGATGTCATCGTTCAGGAAAATAACGGTTTCACCCCGACGCCGGCGATTTCTAATGCGATTCTGGTGCACAACAAGAAAGGCGGCCCACAGGCTGACGGCATCGTCATCACTCCGTCCCATAACCCGCCGGAAGACGGTGGCATTAAGTACAATCCGCCGAACGGTGGCCCGGCTGATACCAACGTGACTAAAGTTGTTGAAAATCGCGCTAACGAACTGCTGGCTGCTGGCCTGCAGGGCGTGAAGCGTATTTCTCTTGATGCGGCGCTGGCCTCAGGTCATGTGAAAGAGCAGGATTTGGTGCAGCCGTTTATCGAAGGGCTGGCGGATATCGTCGATATGGCGGCTATCCAGAAAGCGGGCCTGACGCTGGGTGTTGATCCGCTTGGTGGCTCCGGTATTGAGTACTGGAAACGCATTGCTGAGTACTACAAGCTGAACCTGACTATCGTTAACGATAATGTCGATCAGACTTTCCGCTTTATGCACCTCGATAAAGACGGTGCGATCCGTATGGACTGCTCCTCCGAGTGCGCCATGGCTGGCCTGCTGGCGCTGCGCGACAAGTTCGACCTGGCCTTCGCTAACGACCCGGATTACGACCGTCACGGTATCGTGACGCCTGCCGGGTTAATGAACCCGAACCACTACCTGGCAGTGGCGATTAACTACCTGTTCCAGCATCGTCCGCAGTGGGGCAAAGATGTTGCTGTCGGTAAGACTCTGGTCTCCTCGGCAATGATCGATCGCGTAGTGAATGATTTGGGCCGCAAGCTGGTGGAAGTACCGGTTGGTTTTAAATGGTTCGTTGATGGTCTGTTTGACGGTAGCTTCGGCTTCGGCGGCGAAGAGAGCGCGGGGGCTTCGTTCCTGCGCTTCGACGGCACGCCGTGGTCTACCGACAAAGACGGCATCATCATGTGCCTGCTGGCGGCGGAAATCACCGCCGTAACCGGGAAAAACCCGCAGCAGCACTATGATGAACTGGCAGCGCGCTTCGGTGCGCCAAGCTACAACCGTCTGCAGGCTTCTGCAACTTCAGCCCAGAAAGCAGCGCTGTCTAAGCTCTCTCCGGAAATGGTAAGCGCCAGCACGCTGGCAGGCGACCCGATCACCGCGCGCCTGACTGCGGCTCCGGGCAACGGTGCGGCAATTGGCGGCCTGAAGGTGATGACCGAGAACGGCTGGTTTGCCGCGCGTCCGTCAGGTACTGAAGACGCTTACAAAATCTACTGTGAAAGCTTCCTCGGCGCTGAGCACCGTCAGCAGATTGAGAAAGAAGCGGTGGAGATTGTCAGTGAAGTGCTGAAAAACGCGTAATTATTAGCCATGATAATCAGGCCCTTTTAGGGCCTGTTTTTTTCGCAAGGAGTGCGATGAAACTGGAACGCAAAAAAGTCTTTTGGTTTTGGGCTGGGATGGATCTTTTTTATCTCATTGAGTTTGTCGGCTGGAATCTCTATCACCGGCGCGTACCGTTCTACGACGATATCCTCGCATATCTCCAACTTCTGCATACCTACGGCTCCGCCGCCGCGTGGCTGTTTCCGCTTAATTTCTTGTTGATAACCAGCATTCCCGTGTCGATGGTTCTTTTCTTGCGTCAGAGCCGTTATGCCCTGTGGCTGACGTGGGCGCAAACGCCATTGCGGCTGGTCTTTATGCTGCCGTCGCTTTCGCTAGTGTTATGGATGCTGCGTGAAATGGGGTTCAAGGGGATAGCGTTCTTTATCGGGCTCTTACTGCTCTCGGAAGCGGCGAAAGTGGTGACACTATGGCGCTGCCGTAAGGTTTGACCACGAGGTTATTTGACCTGTTATTACGACAATACAGATGATGTGCATCCTGCGGTGACTGAATCGGGCACAAACGGGTATTATTTTTTTGACCGGGTTTGCCCATTCTATAGATTGACGTTGAGTGCCGGGGCATCAATGAAGTTATATTTTGCCACCTTTGTCACAAAATCCCACCTTAAAAAATGCAACTTACTTTAAATGTATGACTAACTTCAAATTAAAAAAAGCTGAACGCTTGTTTTGATTTTGTATGATTTGAATCACTTAATGATATGGATGATTTTGTTACATTTATGTCATTAAATCCTGGATGCTTTCTTGAGAACTTATATGTTACAAGTTAAACGTCACTCATTAATTCTGGAATTTGTCGTTGAAAATGGTTGCGCTAGAGTCAATGAATTGTCGCGAATATTTGGCGTGTCTCCGGAAACTATTCGTCGAGATTTAACGGTGCTCGCCAAAAATAAAAAATTAGTCCGTAGCTTTGGCGGCGCGATGATTTCAGAAAATAACGCATCTTTTTTAGATGTGGATAATCCCACAAATAATGGGAATTTTGTCGATAAAGCTGAAGCATTTATTAAGCGAACAAAAGAGCAACCAGAGCGAAAAATGCGCATTGCCAAAAGCGCATTACAGTACATTCATGAGCATGAATGCATTATTATGGATAATAGTAGTTCATGCTGGTTTTTAGCACGGCAGTTGCCCGATATCGAACTGACGGTAATTACCAATTCATTAAACATTATTCAGACATTAGCCTGCCGAAAGAAAATAAGAATTGTCAGCGTGGGTGGTGAGTATTCTGAAAGACACGGCGATTTTCATGGGCCGGTAGCTGAATTTATTATTAATAACTTTAAGGTCAATAAACTGTTCTTTTCTTGTCAGGGCCTTGATTCTGGCCTGGAAATCAAAGATAGCAATGAAGTCAACGTGCGTCTGAAACAAGAAATGCTGAAAGTGGCCGACCAAAAAATTCTGATGGTCGATAGCAGTAAGTTTGAGCGCTATTCATTATATAAAATCTGCGACCTCGCAGATATTGATATTCTTATTACTAATAAGCTACCAAAGGATATCTATCGTCAGGAATGCCTTGAAATCGTAGAGACCAGTTAAACTCTCTACGTAATAATACATTTGCATCATCATCTCACGACTCTTGTGCCAGGTGGAGGATAATTGCGTCAGCAATACTATCCATCTTCATTACTTATCCGAAAATGAGGTTTACGATGGAACAATTACCTGAAGATATGAAAGCTGTTGTGTGCCATGGTCCCCAGGATTATCGCTTCGAAAAGATTACGCGCCCGGTAGCACAAGAAAAAGAAGTGGTTATTAAAGTTGATGGCTGTGGAATATGTGCTGGTGATTGCAAAGCCCAGGACGGCGCACCGATGTTTTGGGGTGAAAACCCGTGGGTGAAAACGCCAGTGGTGCCAGGACATGAATTCTATGGCCGGGTTGCTGAATTAGGCCCCGGCTCGGCAGAAAAATATAAATTAAAAATTGGCGATCGTATTCTGGCGGAGCAGATAGTACCTTGTCATGAATGTCGTTTCTGTAAAACCGGGAAATACTGGATGTGTGAAACCCATGATATTTATGGTTTTCAAAAGGATGTTGCCGATGGCGGTATGGCTGAATATATGCGCTTCTCCGAAAGAGCGATTATTCACAAAATTCCCGAGTCATTAAGCGAAGAAGATGCAGCGCTTATCGAACCGATGGCCTGTGCTATCCATACGGTACGCCGTGGGGATATCGATCTGGATGATGTTGTTGTTATCGCTGGTGCCGGCCCGCTGGGTCTGTGCATGGTGCAGGTCGCGCATCTTAAGACGCCGAAAAAGCTGGTAGTGATCGACACCATGGAAGACCGTCTGGCGCTGGCGAAAGAGTTTGGGGCGGATGTGGTTATCAATGCGGGCAAAGAAGACGCCATTGCCATTGTTAAAGCCATGACTGAAGGCTACGGTTGCGACGTCTACATTGAAGCTACCGGCGCGCCGATTGGTGTTACCCAGGGACTGGAGATGATTCGTAAGCTAGGTCGTTTTGTCGAGTTCAGCGTGTTTGGTAAAGAAACCACCGCCGACTGGTCGATCATTGGCGACCGCAAAGAGCTGGATATTCGCGGTGCGCATCTTGGCCCGTACAGCTATGAAATCGCCATCGATCTCTTTGAGCGCGGCCTGCTGACTGCAAAAGGCGTCGTCACTCATTTCTATTCCATCGATGAGTGGAAAGCGGCATTTGAAATGGCAAAATCGCTCGATTCTATCAAGGTCGTTATTAAGCCATAAAAACGTAATTCTTAAATGACGCCATTTATTTTAATTATCATCCGCTTTGAAATGGATGGCGGCTAAATAAATACTGGATTTGTATCATGGTGATAACTGGGGTAAATATCGGTGGCCAGGTGAAGTCTACCGGTCATTAATTTATTGCTCAGGCTATCAGGCAACATTCGTACCATGAAAACGCTAAAGGATAATCTTGATCCTTTAGCGCATAACTCAAAAAGGAGATATTGAATGCCTGTAAAATTGAATACGAAAGCATTACTCTCAGGACTTCTGGCGATGAGTATGGTCGCCTGCGTTAATGCTAAGCCGCTAACTATCGGCATGTCGTTCCAGGAATTGAATAACGAATATTTTGTCACCATGAAAGAGTCGCTTGAACAGTCGGCAAAAGATATTAATGCCACTGTATATACTGCGGATGCTGCGCATGATGTCTCCAAGCAGATTAGCGACGTTGAGGATATGCTGCAGAAGAAAATTGATATTCTGCTGATCAACCCGGCTGACAGTGTAGGCGCGGAAACGGCGGTTCTGGCGGCGAAAAAAGCAGGTGTGGTGGTGGTAGCGATTGATGCTCAGGCAAACGGGCCTATTGACTCATTTGTCGGTTCCAAAAACTATGACGCGGGCTTTATTGCCGGTGAGCATTTAGCCAAAGCACTGGGTGATAAAGGCAATGTAGCGATTCTCGATGGTATTCCCGTGGTGCCTATTCTGGAACGCGTTCGTGGTTTTGAAGATGCGATGAAGAAGCATCCTAATATTAAAGTCATTACCAAACTGAACGGCAAGCAAGAACGCGATACCTCCATGAGCGTGACGGAAAATATGTTGCAATCCAATCCAACGCTCAACGGTATTTTCAGCGTTAATGACGTTGGCTCTCTTGGTGCGCTGGCGGCTATTCAGTCTTCCGGTCGTGATGTGAAATTAGTTAGCGTTGACGGTTCGCCGGAAGCGGTAGCTGAAATTGCCAAAGGCACTACGCCATTTATTGCGACCGCCGCGCAGTTCCCGCGCGACCAGTTACGTATTGGTTTAGGTATTGCTCTGGCTAAACACTGGGGCGCGAATATTCCGAAAGAGATCCCTGTTGATGTGAAGCTTATTGATAAAACAAACGCCAAAGATTTCCATTGGTAAGAGCGTTATTACTCCATAACGGCTCGCGATTGAGTTCGTGGGCCGTCGTGGATTCTTATTAAAGTATGGCACGATATATTATCGTGCCGTCATGGAGCGATGTTCATGCCCAGCTTACTGGAAGTCAAAAATGTCAGTAAAAGCTTCCCCGGAGTCAAGGCGCTCGATAATGTCAATATTACCCTTGGGCGAGGGGAGGTGCATGCTTTACTTGGTGAAAATGGTGCGGGTAAATCCACGTTGATGAAAATCCTCTGTGGGATATATCAACCGGATACCGGCAACATTTTTATTGATGGCAAGCAGCAGCATTTTCATAATTATCGCGATGCCATTCAGTGCGGTGTTGGGATTATTTTTCAGGAATTTTCTCTTATTCCCTATCTTAATGCCTATGAGAATATTTTTCTCAATCGCGAAAAAGTGAATCCATTTGGTTTATTAGACCGTAAAACCATGCGCCGCGAGGCACTCAGGATCTTTAAAGAGCTCGGCGTGACGCTGGATCCCGATGAGCAAATTTGCCATCTCAGCGTGGCTGAGCAGCAGTTCGTGGAAATTGCCAAAGCGCTCTCGCTGGATGCCCGTATTCTGATCCTCGATGAACCGACTGCCACCTTAACCCCAAGCGAAGCCGAACACCTTTTTCGCGTGATGCGCGATTTAAAAGCGAAAGGCGTGGGCATGTTCTTCATCTCTCACCATCTTGAGGAAATCTACGAGATTTGCGACAGCCTGAGCATCTTGCGTGATGGGAAATACATCGGTTCAGCGAAGGTTGATGATATCGATCTCGCGGAGATGATCCAGATGATGGTTGGCCGCGAGGTGGAGAATATCTATCCGGAGCGACGGACGCTGGAGAATCATGATCTTCTGCTGGATGCGGAAATTCAGCTTACCGAAAGCAGCAAAGTGAACCGATTAACGCTGCGCAAAGGCGAAATCTTAGGCCTCGCAGGGCTGGTGGGGTCAGGGCGTTCAGAAGCGATTCTGGCGCTGACCGGCGCGGACAAATGCTTTAAAAAACATGTCCGTCTGGCGGGGAAAGAGGTCTCGATAAAGTCCACCGATCAGGCTCTGCGGCTGGGCATTGGCCTATTGCCTGAAAGCCGTAAAACTCAGGGGCTGGTGCTAGGTTTTTCAGTAAAAGATAATATCTGGCTCAACAAGCATAGTTGCCACTATTCGCTTATTCGCGATGGCGAAGAGCGTAAAACGGCTGAGCATTTAATTCGTCACGTTGGGGTAAAAACGCCGGATGCCTTTACCGCGGTCGGAACATTAAGCGGTGGTAATCAGCAGAAAGTCGTTATTTCCCGCTGGTTAAATCATGATGTCAATATTTTGATTTTTGATGAGCCAACTCGCGGTATTGATGTAGGGGCTAAATCTGAAATCTATCAAATTATGCGCAATCTTACCGAGCAAGGTATTTCGATAATTATGATTTCATCGGAGTTACCGGAAGTGATTGGCGTTAGCGACCGCGTCATGGTTTTCCGCGATGGCGATATCGTTGCCGAACTTGAAAATGAAAATATCAATTCCACGGTCATTATGCTGCATGCCGCCGGTAATATTATTTAGGGAGTCTTAAATGAGTAATGAAAATGCATCATTAGCGCCAGTTGCATCTCCTGATAAAAATAAAAAAATCCTCCATGGATTATTAAAGATGCCCGCGTTCCTGCCGTTTGTCGGTCTGGTATTACTGTTTTCCTGTATGGCAATTTTTAATGATTACTTTTTAACAGTAGATAACCTCTCGACCGTCGCCCGCCAGGTTTCAATTAATGCCATTATCGCCATCGGAATGACGTTTGCAATTCTGACCGGTGGTATCGACCTCTCAGTCGGCGCGGTGATGGCGCTGGCCGGTACGCTGATGGCGGGGTTAATGAAGTATTATGGCTTAGACCCATGGTTAGCCATCCTTATCGGCTTGTGTTCCGGCGTGGCTTTTGGCGCGATTAACGGCTTTTTAACCGCTTATGGCAAGATGCCGCCCATTATCGTCACTCTCGGGGCGATGATTATTGCCAAGGGCCTGGCGCTGATTTATACCGGTGGCTATCCCATCTCTGGATTACCTGATTCATTTGCCTTTTGGGGCCGTGAATATCTGTTCGGTATTCAGGTGCCGATTATTCTGATGGTGGTTTTATATATCATCTTTTATATCGTCCTGAACCATATGCCGTTCGGTCGCTATGTCTACTCCCTGGGGGGTAATGAAGAGGCGGCACGCCTGAGCGGTCTGCGGGTTAAATATTATAAGTCGCTGGTCTACGTTATTAGTGGTTTTACCGCCAGTTTCGCCGGGCTTATTTTTACCTCGCGCGTCATGAGCGGTCAGCCTAATGCCGGCGTTGGTTTTGAACTGGATGCTATTGCCGCAGTTGTGCTCGGCGGCGCGTCTATTGCCGGTGGGCGAGGAATGATTATTGGTACGTTAATTGGCGCGATGATGCTCGGGGTACTGAATAATGGCTTAAATCTTCTGGGGATCTCGCCTTATGTCCAGTATGTAGTGAAAGGGCTCATTATTTGGGGTGCCACTTTTATTAGCTCTGCCAGACGCTAAATCATTTTCATTGTGGGGTGAAGGGATATGAATTTTATCGGAGTCGATATCGGCGGGACGGTGACCAAAGCCGGTATCTATAATGAACTAGGGCAAGAGATCCACGTCGCGTCGCAATATGCGCAGGTGTTATCCGATCAACCGGGTTTTACCGAGCGAAATATGCATGAGCTTTGGGATACCGTATGTAACGTGATTAAAAAAGTGATGTATGAAAGCCAGGTGCCACCGTTAAGTATTGGCGGGATCGGTTTTTCCTCGCACGGTAAGGGGCTTTACGCGATTGATAAAAAAGGCGAGCCGGTACGCAATGGGATTATTTCATCTGATACCCGGGCGCTTGAGTTTGTCAAAAAATGGTACCGCGAAGGTATCGACAAACTGGCCTATCCAAAAGGATTGCAGCAGCTGTGGACCGGACATCCGGTGTCGCTGCTGGCTTGGCTAAAAGAGTATGAGCCGGCCAATTACGACAGAATTGATGCCGTTTTGATGGTCCACGACTACATCCGTTTCCGCCTGACCGGCGAAGCGACGGCAGAAATCACCAATATTTCCGGCAGTAATTTTTATAACCAGTTTACCTCCCGCTACGACAGCGACATGATGGCGCTTTTTGGTATTGAGGAAGTGGTGGATAAAACCGCGCCGGTGGTGAACTCAACGGATTGCGTGGGTCACATTACCCTGCAGGCATCACTGGACTGCGGGTTGTGTCCAGGCACGCCAGTTTTTGGCGGCTTTTTCGATGTGGTTGCCTCCGCCGTTTCTTCGGGGATTGATCGGGCCGATACCCTCAGCGCGGTGGCAGGAACGTGGAGTATTGCCACCTCTGTGACGGATAATATTATTGCCAGCGACTTTCCCTATATCTGGGGGAAATACTGCATTCCGGGGAAATATTTTGTTCATGAAGGCAGCCCTACCTCGGCAAGTAATCTCTCCTGGTTTGTGAAACAGTTCTTTCCTGACGATGACCGCTGCTATGAGCATTTCGAAAGCTGGATCGCAGAAGAGACCGACAGCGATCTGGTCTTTTTACCGTATCTGTTTGGTTCCAATCTGGCGATGGATCTCCCCGGTGCGCTGGTCGGCCTGGCGGGTCATCACACCAAAAAAGACATTATTGCGGCCATCTATCGCGGGATCGTCTTTTCCCACCTGGTGCACCAGGACCGCATTATTGAACTCAATCAGGATATTCAAAAAATCCGCTTCACCGGCGGCCCGAGCCAGTCGAAAGGCTGGACGCAGATGTACGCCGATGCCTCCAACCTCCCTCTGGAAGTGGTGGATATTGAACAGGCCGGATGTCGCGCGGCTGCACTGTGCGCGGCTGCCGGAACCGGTGCCTATGCCAACTTCAGCGAAGCTATCCAGGCGACGCAGCCGGAAGTCGTTTGTTACCAGCCGGATGCCAAACGACATCAGCAGCTGCGCGAAGGCTATGACCGCTACTTGCAGGTCGCACAGAGCCTGGCCAATGCGACGGGAGCTGCGCGATGAAACCCAGACTTGGTATTTACGAAAAAGCGCTGCCCGCTGCGCTGGACTGGTCAAAACGCTTCGAACTGGCAGCAAATCTGGAGTTTGATTTCCTCGAAATCTCTGTCGATGAGAGTCCGGAACGCCAGGCCCGACTGCGCTGGAATCGGGGCCAGAGGCTGGCGTTCGTTGCCGACAAAATCAACAGCGGCATCGATGTGCCGAGCATGTGCCTCTCCGCGCATCGCAGCCATCCTTTTGGCAGCGTCAACCGTGACACCCGGCTAAAGGCGCGCGAACTGATGCTTGATGCGCTGGACTTTGCCAGCCACGTTGGGATCCGCAATATCCAACTGGCAGGCTATGACGTTTACTACGAATCCTCCTCCGCGCAAACTCGCGAATATTTTATTGAAGGGATTAACTGGGCGGTGGCTGAAGCGGCGAAGGCGCAAATCATGTTGTCGATGGAGATCATGGACACCGCCTTTATGAGCAATATCTCCCGCTGGCTGGATCTGGAGCGCAAGGTATGTAGCCCGTGGTTCTGCGTCTATCCGGACGTTGGCAACCTAAGCGCGTGGCAAAACGATGTTCCTGAAGAGTTGAGTAAGGGTATTCATAAAATCAGCGCCATCCATTTGAAAGACACCCAGCCCGTTTCACACGCCTCGCTGGGGCAGTTCCGCGATGTGCCGTTCGGCACCGGCTGCGTGGATTTCATCGAGACCTTCCGCTCGCTTGCCGCGCTGAACTATCGCGGCGCATGGTTGATTGAGATGTGGGCCAAAAATGACGGGCTGGATAGCGAGAGAATTGCCGAGGCCAAAGCGTGGTTAACGGATAAATACCAGCAGGGTTTTCTTGCCCCGCAGTATGAAGTTAATGTGAATTCAGGAGTGAAGTATGCTGGATAAACTCAAGCAGACGGTTCTTGACGCCAATCTGGCGCTGCCGAAATTTAATCTTGTCACCTTTACCTGGGGCAACGTCAGCGGCATCGATCGCGACGCGGGGCTGGTGGTGATTAAGCCTTCCGGCGTGGAATATGATGTGATGTCGGCTGACGATATGGTGGTGGTTGAACTGGCGACCGGGCGAGTGGTGGAAGGGCGCTATAAACCCTCATCCGATACCCCGACGCATCTTGAACTGTATAAAGCGTTTAGCGGCGTGGGCGGGATCGTGCATACCCATTCGCGCCACGCGACGATTTGGGCGCAGTCGGGCAGGCCGCTGCTGGCGATGGGGACGACGCATGCGGACTATTTTTATGGGCCGATACCCTGTACCCGTCCCTTGAGCGATGATGAAATTCGCGGCGATTATGAAACCAATACCGGTTATGTGATGATTGAAACGTTCAGGAAGCAGGATATCGAACCGCTCAGCGTGCCTGCCGCGCTGGTGCATGGTCACGGCCCTTTTGCGTGGGGAAAAGATCCGGCGAATGCAGTGCATAATGCGGTGGTGCTGGAAGAGATTGCCTACATGAATATGTGGACCCGGCAGTTGGTGAGCGAGGAGCAGCCGGTATCTACGACGCTGCTGGATAAGCACTATTTACGTAAGCATGGGGCAGGAGCCTATTACGGGCAATAATCGTGGGAATCTCCCGGAGGCGACGCGATGCGCCTGTCCGGGCTACCTGATCGGCAGACGGCGTTGAATCCGTAGCCCGGCCAAGTGCAGCGCCGCCGGGTTGAACCCCCGGAGGCGGCGTGATGCGCCTGTCCGGGCAACCTGATCGCCAGACGGCGGTGAACCCGTAGCCCGGCCAAGCGCAGCGCCGCCGGGAAACAATCGACACGCGATCGCAACCTGGGGCAACGACTACGGCATAAACCGGTAGCCGATCCCCGTTTCGGTCAGCAAATGCTGCGGTCGCGCCGGGTCAACCTCCAGCTTTTGCCGCAGGTGTCCCATATAAATCCGCAGATAGTGGCTGTGCTCCACCGCATTCGGTCCCCAAACCTGATTGAGCAACTGCCGCTGGGTCAGCACCTTACCGGGATTATTTAACAATACTGCCAGCAGGCGAAACTCAATTGGCGTCAGATGGATCTCTTCGTCGCCACGTACGATGCGGCGGGCGGGAATATCAACTTCGATATTGGCAAAGCGCACCAGCGGCTCGTCGGCCTGAGCGCCAGCATGGCGGCGCAGCGCCACGCGTAAACGCGCCTGCAGCTCGCCAATACCAAAAGGTTTACTTAGATAGTCATCGGCACCGGCGTCGAGAGCGGCGATTTTATCCTGCTCCTCGGTGCGTGCCGACAGCACGATAATCGGCATTTGGCTCCACTGGCGAACCTCGCGAATAAACGCGTTGCCGTCACCATCGGGCAGACCAAGATCGAGAATGACTAAATCCGGCTTGCGGGTGGCGGCCTCAATCAGCCCGCGTTGCAGCGTTTCTGCCTCAAATACCCGCATGCCGTCGGCTTCCAGCGCGGTGCGCAGAAAGCGGCGGATAGCGTTTTCGTCTTCGATGATCAAAACGTTAATCACATTTCCTCGGCTAACTCTTCCAGTTCAGGGGGCGCTTCTCGCGGCAGTGTAACACGGAAACAGGCACCGCCTTCCTGACGCGTCGCGCCGCTGATCGTCCCGCCGTGGACTTCGACAATGGCCTCACAAATCGCCAGCCCCAGCCCCACGCCGGGAATTGCCGACTCCTTATTGCCGCGAGCGAACTTATCAAAGATAGCCTGTTCCTGCCCCGCTGGGATACCGGGCCCGTTATCCCACACCTCCAGAAACAAATTATGCGGGTCGGTATGCGCCGCAATGACGATTTGTGCTTGCGGCCCGGCGTATTTCACCGCATTTTCCAGCAGATTAATTAGCACCCGTTCAAATAGCGGCCCGTCGACGTGCACCAGCAGCAGCGGGTCCGGCAGCACAAGCTGAATATGCCGCCCGCCGAGTCCCGGCTCCAGCATACGCAAAGCGCTGCCGACCACCTCTTCCAGGGTTAACCACTCTTTATGCAAATTAAAGCCGCCGGACTGGATCCGCGCCATATCGAGTAGATTATTGACCAGCCGGGTGGTGTTCAGCACATGCTGGCGAATCTCATTGGCCTGCGGGGCATGTTTCGAACCCTCGCTGGCGAGATCGAGCGTCAGGATCTCCGCCTGACCAAACAGCACCGTCAGCGGGGTGCGCAAATCATGTGACAGCGCTGCCAGCAGCGAGTTGCGCAGGCTTTCGCGTTCGCTGTTCATCCGGGCCTGCTCTTCGCTGGCGGTTAACGTCAGCCGCTCCAGCGCGCTGGCGACCAGTAGGGTGAAGGTTTCCAGCAGACGCTGTTGTTCGGGGATCATGAGCTGGCGCAAATTATCCGGTTCTACCACCAGTAACCCCCAGGTGCGGGCGGCGCTTTTTAGCGGCAGAATCTGATAGGGCACGCCGGGCAGGGTGTCGGTACCGGCTCCGGCGGGCTGGCCTTTATCGAAGCTCCAGCGGGCAATGGCGTCATCCCAGGTGATGGCTGCGGTTTGCTGGGTTAGCGGCGAGAGTCTTCCGGCATCATCGGGCAGCAGCAGCTGGCTGCGCGCCTGAAACGTCGAGGCAATAAATCGCTCGCTGGTGGTGGCGATATCCTCATGGCTGCGGCCCACCGCCAGCGCTTTTGACATTTCGTAAAGATGACGGGTGCGTCGTTCGCGATAGCGTGCCACACGCGCCTGATAGCGCACGCCAGCGGTTAGGTTGCCGATAAGCAGTCCGACGGTCAGCATCACGCCAAAAGTCAGCAGATACTGCACATCGGAAACCACCAGCGTACCGCGCGGCGCAACAAAGAACAGGTCAAAGCTGACCACGTTAATCACCGTCGCCAGTACCGACGGCCAACGGCCATACACGAGGGCGATAATCACCACCCCGAGCAGATACAGCATCACCAGGTTGGCGGCTTCGAAGGCCATTAGCCACTGCATCGCGACGACGGTAATGACCGCGCACAGCGCGATGGCGACCACGCAGCCCTGAACCTGCAAACGCCATTTTTCCATTGCCGTGCGGCCATCGCTGGCGCGAGCGGGCAGAGGGGCGGTTTTTTCATCCAACGCGATGACGACCAGATCGAGATCCGGCGCGTGCCGGGCCAGACGATCGGCGAAACCGCTGCGATCCCACCAGCGTCTTTTTTGCTGGCGGCCAATCACTATTTTGCCGAGGTTATGCTCGCGGGCGTAGTGCAGAACGGCCTTCTCTTCCGAAGGATCGGAGAGCGTGGCGGTTTCTGCGCCCAGCTCCTGCGCCAGCCGAAGCGCCGCAAGAATCGCCCGCCGTTTGGCTTCCGGGAGTCGGTGCAGAGAGGGGGGTTCAACGTAAACTGCATGCCAGACGCTGCCCAGGCGAGCCGCCAGTCGGGCGGCGGCGCGAACCAGCTTTTCGCTGCCGGTATTATGGCCAATGCACAGCAAAATGGCGTCGCGGGTGTGCCAGACCTTTTCCTGTCCCTGACGGTCGCGCCAGGCGCGCATCTGCTCATCAACCCGATCGGCGGTGCGGCGCAACGCCAGCTCGCGCAGGGCAATCAGGTTGCCCTTGCGAAAGAAGTTCTCAATTGCCCGCTCGGCCTGACCGCCGATATAGACTTTTCCTTCATTAAGCCGCTGGCGCAGATCGTCGGGGGGAAGGTCAACCAGCACCACATCGTCGGCGGCGTCAAAAAACGGGTCGGGGACGGTTTCGCGGACCTGTACGCCGGTGATGCCGCTGACCACGTCGTTAAGGCTTTCCAGATGCTGGACGTTGACGGTAGTAAAAACGTCAATGCCGGCTTCGAGCAGCTCTTCAACGTCCTGCCAGCGTTTGGGATGGCGCGAGCCGGGCGCGTTGCTGTGCGCCAGTTCATCCACCAGGATCAGCGCCGGACGGCGGGCCAGCGCGCCATCAAGGTCAAACTCTTTAACGTAGCGCCCGCGATGGGAAAGGCGGCGCAGGGGGAGGGTGCTCAGCCCCTCAAGCATTGCCGCCGTCTCTTTACGCCCGTGGGTTTCCGCCACGCCAATCAGAATATCCAGCCCCTGGGCGCGCAGCCGCTGCGCTTCCGCCAGCATCGCCCAGGTTTTACCCACCCCCGCGCAGGCGCCAAAAAACACCTTCAGTTTTCCGCGATGCGCAGAGGCGGTGTGTTGTAACAGGCGGTCAGGGTCCGGACGCAGCGGCTCGTCACTCATTTCACTTATCCTTCAGGGCATCCAGCGACATATTCAGCTGCAGTATATTTACCACAGGTTGGCCGAGAAAACTGAGCAACGGTTTTTGCGTTGCCTCATTAACCAACTGGCTGACTTGTTCAACGCTGAGCTGTCGTGCTTTGGCGACGCGAGGTACCTGCCACAGCGCGGCGGCCGGGGTCAGGCTGTAATCCAGCCCGCTCGCTGAAGCGGTCACCAGTTCAACCGGCACCGTCGGATTCGCATCCGGGTTGGCGTCGCGCAGGGCCTGCACCCGTTCGCTGATGGCTTTATCCAGCGCCGGATTGCTAGCGGCAAGGTTGCTGCCGCCGGAAGCCAACGGGTTATCCGCTACCTCCGCCGTGGCGGAAGGGCGGCCCTGGAAATAGCCCGCAGCGGTAAAGTTCTGCCCGATCAAGCGGGAACCACGCACTTCGCCTTCAATGCGCACTAGCGAGCCGTTGGCCTGCTGCGGAAACCACCACTGTCCCAGCGCGGTGGTTAATAGCGGATAGGCGCCGCCGGTGATGAGCGTTAACAGAATAAAAAGCACAAGGGCCGGACGAATTATTGACATGATTATCTCCTTACAGCATCCCGGTCAGGGTCAGTAACAGGTCGATGGCTTTGATACCAATAAACGGCACCAGCAGCCCGCCGAGACCGTAGACCCACAGATTACGGCGCAGCATCGCCGAGGCCGACAGCGGCTTATAGCTCACGCCTTTCAGCGCCAGCGGGATCAGAAAGACGATAATCAGCGCGTTAAAAATCACCGCGCTTAAAATCGCCGAGGAGGGCGAGTGCAGATGCATCACGTTAAGCATCGCCAGCGGTGGATAGACGGCGGCAAACGCGGCCGGAATAATGGCGAAATATTTCGCCACGTCGTTGGCGATACTGAAGGTGGTTAAAGAGCCACGGGTCATCAGCATCTGTTTGCCGATATGCACCACTTCAATCAATTTGGTCGGGTTGGAGTCGAGGTCAACCATGTTGCCAGCCTCTTTTGCCGCCTGGGTGCCGGAGTTCATCGCCACCGCCACGTCGGCCTGCGCCAGCGCCGGGGCATCGTTGGTACCGTCACCGGTCATCGCCACCAGTCGTCCTTCGGATTGATACTGGCGGATCAGCGCCAGCTTGGCTTCCGGCGTGGCTTCGGCAAGGAAGTCGTCCACTCCGGCCTCTGCGGCAATGGCGGCGGCGGTCAGGCGGTTATCGCCAGTGATCATCACCGTTTTAATCCCCATTTTGCGCAGTTGAGCAAAACGTTCTTTAATGCCGCCTTTGACGATATCTTTGAGTGAAATAATTCCCAGCACCCGCTCGCCTTCGGCAACCACCAGCGGCGTTGCGCCGAGGCGTGCGACCTCTTCAACCTGTTTTTCGACATCGGCCGGGAAGTGACCGCCGTTGGCTTCCACGTGGCGACGAATGGCATCCACCGAACCTTTGCGGATCATGCGTTGGTCGATGTTGATACCGCTCATCCGGGTCTGGGCGGTAAACGGCACGAAGGTGGCGTGCAGTGATTGCAGATCGCGCTCGCGCAGATTAAAGCGCTGCTTCGCCAGTACCACGATACTGCGGCCTTCCGGGGTTTCATCTGCCAGCGAAGAGAGCTGGGCGGCATCGGCAAGGGTTTTTTCCTCCACGCCCTGGGCGGGCAGGAACGCCGAGGCCTGGCGGTTACCAAGGGTGATGGTGCCGGTTTTGTCCAGCAGCAGCACGTCGACATCGCCCGCCGCTTCGACCGCGCGCCCGCTGGTGGCGATCACGTTAGCGCCGAGCATCCGGCTCATCCCGGCGACGCCGATGGCTGACAGCAGGCCGCCGATGGTGGTTGGGATCAGGCACACCAGCAGCGCCACCAGTACCGTGACGCTGACCGCATTACCGCTCCATGCTGAGAACGGCCAGATCGTGGCGGTGGCTAACAGGAACACAATCGTCAGGGCGATCAACAGGATCGTCAGCGCGATTTCGTTTGGCGTTTTGCGACGCTGGGCCCCCTCAACCATAGCGATCATCCGGTCAAGGAAGGTTTCGCCGGGGTTAACGCTACAGCGGATCACCAGCCAGTCGGAAAGAATACGCGTCCCGCCGGTCACCGAGGCGAAGTCGCCGCCAGATTCACGGATAACCGGCGCTGATTCGCCGGTTATGGCGCTTTCATCTACCGACGCGCCGCCTTCGAGAACTTCGCCATCGCAGGGAATAATATCCCCCGCCTCGACCAGCACCACGTCGCCTTTGCGCAGCTCTTCGGCGGGAACGTGATCAATTTGCGCATCGTGCTGTGGGGCGCGTAGCTTGCGGGCAAACGAGGTCTTTTGTACCCCTTTAAGGCTATTGGCCTGCGCTTTACTGCGGCCTTCAGCCATCGCTTCGGCGAAGTTGGCAAACAGTACGGTGAACCACAGCCAGATACTGACGGTGGCGGTAAACCCGGCGCTACCCGCGATCTGCCCGCTGGCCATGGCGATGGCGAGTAGGGTGGTTAACAAGCTGCCAATCCAGACGATAAACATCACCGGGTTACGCCACTGTACTGACGGGCTAAGTTTTTTCACTGCGTCCAGCAGCGCCTGGCGCACCAGCGTCGGCTCCAGCAGGGCTAATGGTTTGCGACTCATAACAGGTTGCTCCGCAATCGCTTAAAGTAAGGAAAAGTGTTCCGCCAGCGGGCCGAGTGCCAGCGCGGGAATAAAGGTCAGTGCGCCAACCAGCAGTACGGTGCCGATCAGCAGGCCGATAAACAGCACGTCATGCGTGGCGAGCGTACCGGTACCGGTGGGCTGAATTTTCTTGTTCACCAGCGAACCGGCAATCGCCATCACTGGGATAATGACCGCGAAGCGACCGACCAGCATGCAGAATGCCAGCAGCAGATTCCAGAACGGCGTTGCTGCGCTTAAGCCACCGAAGGCGCTGCCGTTGTTATTCGCCGCTGAGGTGACTGCGTACAGCACTTCGCTGAAACCGTGCGGACCGGGGTTAAACATCCCCGCGAGCCCGGCCTCGGTCATCATCGCCAGCGCTGTGCCGAGCAGCACCAGCGTTGGCGTAACCAGAATGGCCAGCGCAATCATCTTCATTTCGCGGACATCGATTTTCTTACCGAGGTACTCTGGCGTGCGGCCAATCATCAGCCCGGCGATAAATACCGCCAGCATGACGAACAGCAGCATGCCGTATAGTCCCGAGCCAACGCCGCCGAACACCACTTCGCCAATCTGCATTAACCACATTGGCACCATCCCGCCCAGTGCGGTAAAGGAGTCATGCATCGCGTTGACCGCCCCGCAGGAGGCGGCGGTAGTGACCACGGCGAACAGGCTACTGGCGAGAATACCGAAGCGGCTCTCTTTGCCTTCCATATTTAGACTGCTGTCAGCACCAAGGCTTAACAGGTGCGGGTTGCCGCGAGTTTCGGCCCACATGACGACCGCCACGCAGACGATAAAGATAAGCGTCATTGCCCACAGAATTGCCCGTCCCTGACGGCGGTCGCCCACTACCTCACCGAAGGCAAAACACAGCGCCGCCGGGATCAAAAAGATCGCCAGCATCTGCACCATGTTGGTCAGCGCGGTCGGGTTTTCAAACGGGTGCGCCGAGTTGGCGTTAAAGAAGCCACCGCCGTTGGTACCGAGCATTTTAATCGCTTCCTGCGAGGCGACCGGCCCCATCGGCAGCATCTGGCGTACCCCTTCAAGCGAGGTAAAACCCTGGTACGGCGCGAAGCTCTGCGGCACACCCTGCTGAATAAAGAACAGCGCAATCAGCAGTGAAATGGGCAGCAGCAGCCAGAGGGTGATACGAGTTAGATCGACCCAGGCATTGCCAAGCGTGCTGACTTTTTGCCGGGCGTAAGCGCGGGTAAGGGCAAAGACTACCGCGATGCCGGTGGCAGCGGAGAGGAAGTTTTGTACTGCCAGCCCCGCCATTTGGCTGAGGTAGCTCATGGTGGCTTCCCCGCCGTAGGCCTGCCAGTTGGTGTTGCTGACAAAGCTCACCGCCGTATTCAGCGCCAGATCCCAGGACAAGCCGGGCAGATGCTGCGGATTAAGCGGCAGGGAGCCCTGGAACATAAGCAACGCAAACAGCGCCACCAGACCCAGCGCGTTAAACAGCAGGATGGCGAGTAAGTATTGATACCAGTTCATCTCCTGCGAACGAATGCCTGCAGCCCGCCATAATCCGCGTTCGATACCGGCAAGTCCCGGTAACGGGACATCGTTGATCATGGTCGCCAGCGCTGTTCCCAGCGGACGAGCCAAGAGCATCAGCAGCAGAATAAAGCTCGCGATGAGTAAAAATCCTTGAGCGGCCATCAGAATGCCTCCGCATGTATCAGGGCATAAACCAGATAAACCAGCAACAGGAACACCAGCGCTACGCCAGCGATTACGCCTGCAGTCACAATCCACCTCCGGGTGTCTTTTTGATTTACGAGGAGGATAGGAAGTCGGGCGCAAAGATTTCGCAAAAATTAGCTGCAAGGGTGTAAAAAAAATATAAAAATCACCAATCCCTTAATTTAACTAATGGTTAGTATTATTTTAACTTTTATGTAACTAAGTTACCGGATGAATGTAAATAAAGGCTAAATAAGTGCTTTTTAGTGGTCGGATGAGTAGTAAAATTACAGCCAAAGCGGTACTATTTTAACCAGAGACACATTGATACTTTACCGGCGTTGATTGCCGGCCTGACAAAGGGGAGAGAAATTATGGCGTTGTACAAAACTTATCCTGCTCACGTAATCTTCGCGCGTCGCACTTTCGCCGTTGTGGCTGGCGTGGCGGCGCTTCCGGTGATGTTGTTCTGGAAAGATCGTGCCCGTTTTTACAGCTGGCTGCACCGCGTGTGGTCAAAAACCAGCGACCAGCCGGTATGGATGGCGCAGGCGGAAAAAGCCTCCGCAGATTTTTACTGATATCCACATATCGTCTGAACGCTGTAAGCCGCCGGTTTCCCCCGGCGGTTTTTTTTGCCTGTTGTGGCTTACACTTATTACTTCTGATGATACAAGGAGAAGTGATGAGCGACACCTGGCTGGAAGACGATAACAAAACCCGCATTTACACCTTACGTGAACTGGATAATCTGCGCCGCGATGGGTTGACCCGGGGCAAATTGGTGGATTTTCATAGCCGCTACAAGCTGATACTGCTGGCGCATTCACAGCCGGAATACCGCCAGATTGGCCCTTTTGTGGCAGCCATGGCCGACTGGCCTTCGCTGGACGCCTTCTTTGACGCCTATCGTGAGCGTCTGGAGAAGTTGCTGGCCCATCCGTCTACCCGGCAAAATCACACCAATGTCCTGATGCACGTTCAGGGTTATTTCCGCGAACATCTTAACGCCCAACAGAAGCAGGAACTGACGACGCTGATTGATGACTATCGGCTGGGAAAAGAGCCGCTGCTTGCGCCGGTGAATCAGCTCAAACACTATCTGACCGTGTTCCCGGACGCTTATCTCTCCGGCCAGCGCTACTTCACCGGCTGGCCGCAAGCGCTGGACGAATAAAAAATCACTGATTGCAGGAGTTTTATGGCCACCCATCTGGTCTGGTTTCGCGCGGACTTGCGCGTTCACGATAACCTGGCGCTTGCTGCTGCCTGTCGCGATCCTCATGCTCGCGTGGTGGCGTTGTTTATCGCCACGCCGGGACAATGGCGTCAGCACGGCATGGCGTCGCGTCAGGCGGCATTTATTGTCAGCCATCTTGATAGCTTACAAATGGCGCTGGCCGAGCGGGGGATCCCGCTGCTCATTGAACATGCGGAGGACTTCGCCGCCAGCGTGACGCTGCTATCTGAAGTCTGTAAGCAGCAGCAGGTCAGCCATCTTTTCTACAATTACCAGTATGAAATTAATGAACGCCAGCGCGATGCGTTAGTCGAGAAAAACTTACAAGGCGTGATATGTCAGGGCTTTGATGACAGTGTGCTGTTACCGCCCGGCAGCGTGCTGACCGGCAATCGCGAAATGTATAAGGTTTTTACGCCGTTTAAAAATGCCTTTATTCGCCGCTTAAAGGAGGCGCTGCCGGAGTGCGTTGCTGCGCCGAAAGCCCGCGTCGGTGGGGCAATAGATTCAACGACTGAAGTGAAGTTAGACTATTCGCAGACACCGTTTGATAGCGACCTGTTTGCTGCGGATGAAAAAGCCGCTATCAATCAGCTACGCCGTTTTTGCCAGCAGAAGGCCGCCGATTATGATGAGCAGCGCGACCTTCCGGCCATCGAGGGGACCAGCCGACTGTCGCCGTGCCTGGCGGTCGGCGTGCTTTCACCGCGTCAGTGCCTGCATCGCCTGCTGGTGGAGCAGCCGCGAGCGCTGGAGGGGGAAGCGGGGGCGGTTTGGCTCAACGAACTTATCTGGCGCGAGTTTTATCGCCATCTGATGGTTTACTACCCGAATTTGTGTAAAGGACGACCTTTTATCGCCTGGACCGATAACGTGGCGTGGTTGGATGATAAATCCGCGCTGCAGGCCTGGCAGCGCGGGCAAACCGGTTTCCCGATCGTTGATGCCGCCATGCGTCAGCTTAATTCTACTGGGTGGATGCATAACCGCTTGCGGATGATTGTCGCCAGCTTCCTGGTGAAAGACCTGCGAATCGACTGGCGGTTGGGGGAGCGCTACTTTATCGAACAGCTGATTGATGGCGACCTGGCGGCGAACAATGGCGGCTGGCAGTGGGCGGCGTCAACCGGTACCGATGCTGCGCCCTATTTCCGCATTTTTAACCCGACGACCCAGGGAGAGCGGTTTGATAAATCCGGGCAGTTTATTCGTCACTGGTTGCCGGAGCTGGCCAATGTACCGGAGAAAGCGGTGCATCAACCGTGGCTGTGGGCGGAGAAAAATGGCGTGATGCTGGATTACCCGCGCCCGATTGTCAATCACAAACAGGCGCGGCTGGAGACGCTGGCGGCCTGGGAGGCCGCCAGAGAAATTAAGACTCCAGCGCCAGGCGACGAGCCCTGACCTTCACGGAGTGGTACAGCCAGATAACCAGCACCAGGCCGACGCAGGCCAGCGAGCCCCAGGTTATCTGGCTGAACACCTCGATGTAGGCGTTAATGGAGTAGTTGACGGCCCCGGCGGCATCGAACGAACCCTGCGAGGTTTGGTCGGCAATCACCCCCGCCAGATAGTTGGCGATGGCCCCGGAGAGCAGCATATAGATGCCGGTCAGTACGCCGGTCACGCCGGGGATCTCAATACGGGTAATTTGCGACATCGCCACCGGGTCGATAAACAGCTCGGCGAAACCCATTACCGCCAACCCCAGCACCATCAGCGGCATTGAGGATTGCCCGTAAGCCGCCGACCAGCGCGCGCTCAGCGTCAGGATACAAAAACCGGCGCTCATCAGACCGAGGCCCAGCGCGAACTTGCCCCAGATACGCACGGTACGGTTGCCGTTGATATTTTCTTTCACCAGCCACGCCAGCACGACCCCGCAGAGCATGACCGCAAAGGCGTTGACCGACTGGAACATCGCCGTCGGTATCTCGTAACTCATAACATGGCGGTTCACAAAGCGGTCGATATACAGGCTAATTGAGCTGCCGCCCTGCTGCGCAAATGCCCAAAACAGCAGGCTGAAGCAGGTCAGCACCATAATCAGGCGCAGCTCTTTACGCTGTTTGGCAGTCTCTGCGCGCAGGTAGATACGCGCCAGAACCGTCAGGCCAATAATCGTCGCCACAATTAGCGCATACACCGACCACTCCTGCCAGAACAGCACGGTAATCAACAACGGCGCCGTGACCAGCAGTACCAGCAGCCAGGCCCAGTTTGGCAACACGAAATTCCGCGCCCGCAGCGCTTCGCGATTCACGCCCCGGGTGTGACGGAAGTGATGATTACCGCAAAGGAAAATGACCAGCCCGGCGATCATCCCGACCGCCGCCAGGGCGAAGCCCATTGCCCAACTGTACTCTTCCTGCACGTAGCCACAGGCGATTGGCGCAATGATCGACCCCACGTTACCCGCGGCATACATCAGCGAGAAGCCGCCATCGCGACGCGGATCGGTGGGTTCATACAGTTCGCCGAGCAGACAGCTGACGTTGGATTTAAACAGCCCGTAGCCGCAGACGATAATCGCCAGCGACAGATAAAGGAAGGTGGGAGCGACTTCGCTGGCCCCGAGCACCAGATGACCGACAGCCATCAACAGGGCGCCAATCATCACCGCCATGCGGTTGCCGAGCAGCTTATCGGCCAGAAAGCCGCCGAGAATAGGGGTAACGTAAACCAGAGAACAGTAGGCGCTGAACAGTTCGTACGCATGGTTATCGTCATACTTAAGCTGATTGGTGAGATACAAAATCAGCAGTGCGCGCATACCGTAAAAACTGAAATATTCCCAGATTTGCAGCGCGACGACGTAATAAATCGCCCGCGGCTGTGAAGATGATGTGTTCATTTAACGTTCTGTCCTGCCATAAAAAGGAAAGTCGATCTTTCTGCATGAATAGCCATTAGCTAGTGATATTCATGGCCTTATAGGCTTTCTGGTTATTTAATATGCTGTAATAGTGCATAAATATACACGAATGCGCGAAGAGGGGAGTAGACAAATCGCGGGATTTTGCTAAAAGTCAAAACAGACCCCGAAGCGGCAGAACTATCGACGGAGCGGGCGGATAACGCTATGTTATTCCTTTGCATTACACGAAGACCTGATGGAGCGATAATGAAAAATAGCGAACTGGAACAACTGATTAATGAAAAACTGAATAGCGCGGCCATCAGCGATTACGCACCCAATGGGTTACAGGTGGAAGGGCGCGAGACGGTGCAAAAAATCGTGACCGGCGTGACCGCCAGCCAGGCGCTGCTTGATGAAGCCGTGCGCCTGGAGGCAGATGCGGTGATTGTTCATCATGGTTATTTCTGGAAAGGCGAATCGCCCATTATTCGCGGCATGAAGCGCAACCGTCTTAAAACGCTGTTGGCTAACGATATCAACCTCTATGGCTGGCACCTTCCGCTCGACGCTCATCCGGAGTTGGGTAATAACGCTCAGTTGGCTTCATTACTTGGCATTAATGTGATGGGCGAAATCGAACCGCTGGTGCCGTGGGGCGAACTGTCGATGGCGGTATCCGGGCTGGAGCTGGCTTCGTGGATTGAAGCACGGCTGGGGCGTAAACCGCTGTGGAGCGGTGATACCGGGCCGGACAAAGTGACCCGCGTGGCGTGGTGCACCGGCGGCGGCCAGAGCTTTATCGATAGCGCGGCCCGTTTTGGCGTTGATGCGTTTATTACCGGTGAAGTTTCGGAGCAAACCATCCACTCGGCGCGCGAACAGGGGCTGCATTTCTATGCCGCCGGCCATCATGCCACCGAGCGCGGCGGTATTCGCGCGTTAAGCGAATGGTTGACGGAAAACACCGAACTGGATGTCACGTTTATTGATATTCCGAACCCGGCTTGATGAACGGAGGCAAAAGTGCAGCGAGCGCGTTGTTATTTGTTAGGTGAAACGGCAGTCGTACTGGAGCTTGAACCTCCGGTGACACTGGAGAGTCAGAAACGGATCTGGCGTTTAGCCCAGCGGCTGATTGGTCATACCGAGGTGGTGGAAGCCGTTCCGGGCATGAACAACATTACCGTGATATTGCGTAACCCCCAGCGAACGGCGTGGGATGCGATTGAGCGTTTGCAGCTCTGGTGGGAGGAGTGCGACACGCTTGAGCCGCAATCGCGGGAGATTTCGGTTCCGGTGGTTTACGGCGGCGAAGGGGGGCCGGATCTGGGAGAGGTGGCTCGCCACAGCGGCCTGAGCGAAAAGCAGGTGGTTGAACTGCACTCGTCGGTGGAGTACGTGGTGTGGTTCCTCGGCTTCCAGCCTGGGTTCCCGTACTTTGGCGGCCTGCCGGAGCAGCTGGCGATGCCGCGCCGGGCGGAGCCGCGTCTGCTGGTACCCGCCGGTTCTGTCGGTATTGGCGGGGCGCAAACCGGGATCTACCCGCTGGCTACGCCGGGCGGCTGGCAGCTTCTGGGCCATACGCCGCTGGCGCTGTTTGATCCGAAGCGCAAGGAACCGGTGCTGCTGCGTTCCGGTGACCGGGTGCGTTTCGTGCCGCAAAAGGAGGGCGTATGTTGAAGATTATCCGTGCCGGGATGTATACCTCGGTACAGGACGGCGGGCGTGAAGGGTTACGCCAGCTGGGTATCAGCCGCTGCGGCGCGATGGATAAACCGGCGCTGGTTATCGCCAATCTGCTGGTCGGTAATGGGGCCAACGCCGCAGCGCTGGAAATCACCCTGGGCCAGGTGGATATTCAGTTTGCCCGCGATGCCTGGTTTGCATTGACCGGTGCCGCCTGTGAAGCGACGCTGGATGGTCAACCGGTCTGGCTGGGCTGGCGCGTGGCAGCAAAAGCGGGTCAACGATTGGTGCTCAAAACGCCGCGGATCGGCATTCGCAGCTATCTGGCGGTGGCGGGAGGGATTGCGGTACCGAAAGTCCTCGGCTCGCGCAGTACCGATTTGAAAGTGGGAATTGGCGGCCTTGAGGGGCGACGATTGCAGGACGGTGACCAGCTAAAACTGGGGAAATCGACGAAGCAGTTCAGCACACCGCGTGGTGTAAAACAGTTGCCTGTGGGTAACTGGATCCGTGCTTTGCCGGGTCCGGAGTACCATGAGTTTGATAGCGTGTCGCAGCAAGCTTTCTGGCGCTCGCCGTGGCAGCTTAGCCCGCAGAGCAACCGGATGGGCTATCGCCTGCAAGGGCAGCCTTTGGTGCGTACCACCAATCGGGAGATGTTTTCCCACGGCCTGCTGCCCGGCGTGGTGCAGGTTCCGCATAACGGCCAGCCTATCGTGCTGATGAACGATGCGCAGACTACCGGCGGCTATCCGCGCATTGCCAGCATTATCGAAGCCGATATGTATCAGCTGGCGCAAATACCGCTCGGCCAACCTATTCACTTTGTCCCCTGTACGCTGGAAGAGGCGCTGAAAGCCCGCGCCGATCAGCAGCGTTATCTGGAGCAACTGGCGTGGAGACTAAACGATGAAAATTGATTTGAATGCCGACCTCGGCGAAGGCTGTGGTAACGACAGCGCGTTATTACAACTGGTCTCGTCCGCCAATATTGCCTGCGGCTTCCACGCAGGGGATGCCGTGATAATGCATAAGTGTGTCCGGGAAGCGCTAAAGTACGGCGTTGCCGTGGGAGCGCATCCCAGCTTTCCTGACCGGGAGAATTTTGGCCGTACGGCCATGCAGTTGCCGCCGGAGACGGTTTATGCACAGACGCTGTATCAGGTTGGTGCGCTGGCGGCGATGGTTCGTGCGGAAGGTGGCACGCTCCAGCACGTCAAACCTCACGGTATGCTCTACAACCAGGCGGCAAAAGATCCGCAGCTGGCGGACGCTATCGCCAGAGCTGTCCGCGATCTCGATTCGGCGCTGGTGCTGGTGGGGCTGGCGGGCAGTGAACTGATCCGCGCCGGGCAGCACTATCGCCTGACCACGCGGCAGGAAGTTTTTGCCGATCGCGGCTATCAGGCTGATGGCAACCTGGTACCGCGCACGCAGCCGGGAGCGCTTATCGATAGCGAAGAGCAGGCGCTGGCGCAGACCCTGGAAATGGTCCAACACAATCGGGTACGCAGCGTTACCGGAGAGTGGGCGCATGTGATGGCAGAAACCGTCTGTTTACATGGAGATGGGGAACATGCATTAGTTTTTGCGCGCCGCTTGCGTGCGGCGTTTGCCGGGCGCAATATACAGGTCAGCGCTGAAATAGAAGAATAAAAACAATATTATCAGTTAGTTAACAACAAACAACAATTCACAACATACAGGATGTTACTATGGGAGAGTCAGTATCCCTCTGGCCGTTGATCGGTATTGCCGCGATCGTGGTCGGATTCGTTTTGCGTTTTAACCCGGTGCTGGTGGTGATTATCTCCGGCATCGTCACCGGTCTGGCGGCCCATATGCCGGTTGCCACCATTCTTGAAAAGCTGGGTGAAGGGTTCCTTAATACCCGCAACCTACCGCTTATCCTGCTGTTGCCGCTGGCGGTTATTGGCCTGTTGGAGCGGCACGGCCTGAAAGAACGTGCGCAGGCGTGGATCGCGAAGATCCAAAGCGCTACGTCTGGTCGTCTGCTGATCGTCTACTTGTTTATCCGTGAAGTGACCGCCGCGCTCGGGTTGACCAGCCTGGGTGGTCATCCCCAAATGGTGCGCCCGCTGCTGGCGCCGATGGCGGAGGGGGCTGCGGAGAAAGTCCACGGGCCGCTGCCCGGCGCAATTCGCTATCGTTTACGCGCCATGTCGGCCGCGACCGATAACGTCGGCTTATTTTTCGGTGAGGATATTTTCGTCGCCTTCGGTGCGATTATCTTTATGCATAACTTCATGCTGGAGTCGGGCGGTATTCAGACCGAACCGCTGCATATCGCCCTGTGGGGGATCCCGACGGCGGTCTGCGCCTTCTTGATTCACTCCGCGCGCCTGTGGCGGCTGGATCATCAGATACAGCGTGAATTGAAGAAGATCAATGCTGGCCGGACTGAAGGCGGTGCGGCATGAATTTCCAACAAAACTATCTCTACTGGCTTGCGGGCGTCATTTTGCTGATTGTGGCGGTGATGTCATGGCGGGATAAAGCGAATCCGCGCCGTCTGACTACCGGTTTGTTCTGGGGTCTGTACGGTGTTGTATTCCTGTTTGGTGACTGGACATACCAACTGTTCGGCGATAAACGCACCGTTAATATTGCCGTTGGCTGCGTGGTCGTGGTGCTGGCGCTGATTGCCGGTTTTGGCGGCGTGAAGCTGGGAAAATATCATCAACGTTCGCCTGAAGAGCGTACTGAGAGCGCGACCCGCCTCGGTAACCGGCTGTTCTATCCGGCACTGGCGATTCCGGTGGTGACGGTCGTCGGTGTTTTATTGTTTAACAATTTGCCGTCGTTACAAGTGATGGTATTTGGCGCGGGTAACCACTCTACGCTGATTACTCTCTTCTCAATGACGCTCGGAACGTTGATCGGTCTGGCGATGGCTATTCGAATGACCCATGAAACGGCAGCGCAACCGTTACAGGAAGCGCGTCGTCTGCTGGATTCGGTCGGCTGGGCGTTTATTTTACCGCAGATCCTCGCGGTTCTCGGGCTGCTGTTTACCGCTGCGGGCGTTGGCAATAGCATCTCCTGGCTGACGCAGAACTATCTGGCGGTAGACAGCCGGTTTATCGCCGTTGCCGTCTATACCATTGGCATGGCGCTGCTGACGATGATCATGGGTAACGCTTTTGCCGCGTTCCCCATTATTACCGCAGGGGTCGGCATTCCCATTCTGGTGCTTCAGCATGGCGGTAACCCGGCGGTGATGGCGGCGATTGGTATGTTCTCCGGCTATTGCGGCACCCTGATGACGCCAATGGCGGCCAACTTTAATATCGTTCCGGCAGCGTTACTGGATCTGCCGGATAAAAATGCGGTCATTAAGGCGCAGATACCGACTGGCGTACTACTGCTTACCGTTAACGTCTTTTTGCTCTATTTCCTGATGTTCCTGTAAGGAGGGATCATGGCTGGCGTATTGATTACCGGTTTCGAGCCGTTTGGCGGCGAGGCGGTTAACCCTTCGTGGGAAGTGGTAAAGCAACTGGATGGCGTTATCATTGCCGGACAGCCTGTGGTGGCACGGCAGCTGCCGTGCGTTTTTGGCGAAGCTCTCACGGTATTAAATGCCGCGCTGGATGAGCTGGATCCCGTCTTGACCCTTGCCGTTGGTCAGGCGGGAGGGCGCGTCGATATTACCGTCGAACGGGTGGCGATTAACGTCGATGATGCGCGGATCCCGGACAATAAAGGTTTGCAGCCGATCGACGTGCCGATTGTTGCCGATGGTCCGGCGGCCTACTTCAGCTCGTTGCCGATCAAAGCGATCGTCTCCGCGCTGCGTGGTCGTGGGATCCCTGCATCGGTGTCGCAAACGGCGGGAACCTTTGTCTGCAACCATGTGATGTACGGTCTGCTGCATGGACTGCGTGCAAAGGCAGGCGCAAAGGGCGGCTTTATCCATATTCCCTATCTGCCGGAGCAGGCTGCGGCCCATCCTGGTGAAGCGAGTATGGCGGTAGAAACGGTGCGTGTAGCGCTGGAAACGGCTATCGCTGTCGCCCTGCAACAGGGCGATGACGTGAAAATCGGTGGCGGCGCCACGCACTAAACAGAAGGACATGATTATGCCGGAAGGCCCGGAAATCCGCCGCGCGGCGGATAGCCTGGAGGCGGCGATCAAAGGCGAACCCCTCACGCGAGCGTGGTTCGCCTTTCCGCAATTACAATCTTATCAATCTCAACTGGTCGGTCAGCAGGTAACGCGCATTGAAACTCGCGGTAAGGCGCTGTTGACTCATTTCTCCGGTGGGCTGACGCTTTATAGCCATAATCAGCTGTACGGCGTCTGGCGGGTGGTCGAGGCTGAGTCTCAGCCAGAGACGACCCGCATTCTGCGCGTCAGGCTACAGACGGCGCACAAGGCCATTTTGCTCTATAGCGCCTCCGATATTGAGATGCTGACCCCGGAACAGCTCGCTCAGCATCCGTTTTTGCTGCGGGTGGGGCCGGATGTGCTCGATATGACCCTCACTGTTGAACAGGTCAAAGAGCGGCTTCTATCGACGAAATTTCGCAACCGTCAATTCTCCGGGCTGCTGCTGGATCAAGCGTTTCTTGCGGGATTGGGGAATTATCTGCGCGTTGAGATCCTTTGGCAGGTGGGATTAACCGGGCGTCATAAAGCCTCTGAGCTGGATGACAAACAGCTTGATGCGCTGGCCCACGCGCTGCTCGATATCCCGCGTTTGTCTTACAACACGCGCGGTCTGGTGGATGAAAATAAACATCACGGCGCGCTGTTTCGTTTTAAGGTTTTCCATCGTGAAGGGGAGGCCTGCGAGCGCTGCGGCGGGATTATCGAGAGAACCATGCTGTCGTCGCGACCGTTTTACTGGTGCCCGGGGTGTCAGAATTAGCTATATGCCTGTTTTCGTAGGCCCGGTAAGGCGCTAGCCGGCACCGGGCAATTCCAGCCAGGTAAAATTTGTCAGCCATAAAAAAACGCGCCATCAGGCGCGTTTTTTATCTTCGAAATATCAGGCTTAGTATTTGATATCGTTTTTGAAATCGCGTTTTTCGTAGCCGGTGTACAGCTGACGTGGACGGGCGATTTTCATGCCATCGGTGTGCATTTCGTTCCAGTGTGCAATCCAGCCCACGGTACGCGCCATCGCGAAGATAACGGTAAACATGGAAGATGGGATGCCCATCGCTTTCAGAATGATACCGGAGTAGAAATCGACGTTCGGGTAAAGTTTCTTCTCGATGAAGTACGGGTCGTTGAGCGCAATGTGCTCAAGCTCCATTGCCACTTCCAGCAGATCGTCTTTGGTACCCAGCTCTTTCAGCACTTCATGGCAGGTTTCACGCATCACGGTGGCGCGCGGGTCATAGTTTTTATAAACACGGTGACCAAAGCCCATCAGGCGGAAAGAGTCATTTTTGTCTTTCGCACGACGCACAAATTCCGGAATGTGTTTAACCGAGCTGATCTCTTCCAGCATTTTCAGCGCTGCTTCGTTGGCGCCGCCGTGTGCCGGTCCCCACAGGGAAGCAATACCCGCAGCGATACAGGCGAATGGGTTCGCGCCAGAAGAGCCTGCGGTACGCACGGTGGATGTTGAGGCGTTCTGTTCGTGATCGGCATGCAGGATCAGGATACGGTCCATGGCGCGTTCCAGTATCGGGTTCACTTCATACTTTTCACACGGCGTGGAGAACATCATATTCAGGAAGTTACCCGCGTAGGAGAGGTCATTGCGCGGATAAACGAAAGGCTGGCCGATTGAATACTTGTAACACATCGCCGCCATAGTCGGCATTTTGGAAAGCAGGCGGAATGCGGCGATATCGCGGTGGCGTGGGTTATTCACATCCAGCGAATCGTGATAAAACGCAGCCAACGCACCGGTGATACCGCACATCACGGCCATCGGGTGAGAGTCGCGACGGAATGCGTGGAACAGACGGGTGATCTGCTCGTGAATCATGGTGTGGCGGGTAACGATAGTTTTGAATTCGTCGTACTGAGCCTGGGTCGGTTTTTCGCCGTTCAGCAGGATGTAGCACACTTCCAGGTAGTTGGAATCGGTCGCTAACTGATCGATCGGGAAACCGCGGTGCAGCAGGATACCTTCATCACCGTCGATAAAGGTGATTTTAGATTCACATGATGCGGTTGAGGTGAAACCAGGGTCAAAAGTAAATACGCCTTTTGAACCAAGACTACGAATATCAATAACATCCTGACCGAGAGTGCCTTTTAGCACATCCAGTTCAATAGCAGTATCACCACCCAGGGTGATTTTTGCTTTAGCATCAGACATTTATGGTCTCCTTAGCGCCTTTATTGCTTAAGGCTGCCGGGTGGTGGATTTGCATTCGGCCCGTAGCGGATGACGTTACCAGTTTGTTATGTTGCACATCGCTCTGCGTCGCGAAAAGGGCAGGGTACAGAGCAAGGGCGCTTGATGGTAAGTCTTCAGTCTACGTTGAAACAACAGCAAATCAGCGTTTTAGCAGCCCGAATTTTATAAACTATATACCACTAATAACTGTCCTGATTACATCGGTCAATACTCTCTCACTGTTACATAACTTATTCGCAGGTAAAAGAGTGACCCCATAACTTTTGCCTATCATCGCATTTATCTGGTAATGGTTGTAACAATAATGTTTAATATTTGTCAAATCAGATGATTAAATTTTAAAAATATGTTGTTATCGTGACATTGATCACTGTTCGGGAGAAAACCCGACAAACTATATGTAGGTTAATTGTAATGATTTTGTGAACGGCCTATACTGCCGCCAGGTCTCCGGAACACCCTGCAATCCCGAGCCACCCAGCGTTATTTTGTCAGATTTGAACTCTTGAAAAGGGGTTTTAATATGACTTCAGGTTATAGATAAGGACGCTGTCTGACCCGCAAGCAGACCGGAGGAAGGAAACAATAAGAACAGCATGTGGGCGTTATTCATGGTAAGAAATGTGAAAAAACAAAGACCTGTCAATCTGGATCTACAAACGATCCGGTTCCCAATCACGGCGATAGCGTCCATTCTCCATCGCGTATCCGGAGTGATCACTTTTGTGGCGGTCGGGATTCTGCTTTGGTTGTTGGGCACCAGCCTTTCCTCTCCCGAAGGTTTCCTCACGGCGGCATCCATCATGGATAGCTTCTTTGTGAAGTTCATCATGTGGGGCATTTTAACCGCGCTGGCTTATCACGCAGTGGTGGGTATTCGCCACCTGCTGATGGATTTTGGCTATCTTGAAGAAACCCTCGAAGTAGGGACACGCTCCGCCAAGATTTCTTTTGTTATTACTGTCGTGCTTTCACTTCTCGCAGGAGTACTCGTATGGTAAGCAACGCCTCAGCACTAGGACGCAACGGCGTACATGACTTTATTCTGGTCCGTGCTACCGCCATCGTCCTCACCCTATACATCATCTATATGGTCGGCTTCTTTGCCACCACTGGTGAAATTTCATGGGAAGTCTGGACGGGCTTTTTCTCCTCCGCGTTCACTAAAGTCTTCACCCTGCTGGCTCTCGTCTCCATTCTGATCCACGCCTGGATCGGTATGTGGCAGGTGTTAACGGACTACGTTAAACCACTGGCTGTACGTTTGGTTCTGCAACTGCTTATCGTGGTTGCGCTGGTGGCTTACGTCCTTTATGGATTTGTTGTGGTGTGGGGTGTGTAATGAAATTGCCTGTCAGAGAATTTGATGCAGTTGTGATTGGTGCCGGTGGCGCAGGTATGCGCGCGGCGCTGCAAATTTCCCAGAGCGGCCAGACCTGTGCGCTGCTCTCCAAAGTTTTCCCGACCCGTTCCCATACCGTTTCCGCACAGGGTGGCATCACCGTGGCGCTCGGTAATACCCATGAAGATAACTGGGAATGGCACATGTACGACACCGTAAAAGGGTCGGACTATATTGGTGACCAGGACGCCATTGAATATATGTGCAAAACCGGTCCGGAAGCGATTCTTGAACTGGATCATATGGGCCTGCCGTTCTCTCGTCTCGACGATGGCACCATCTATCAACGTCCGTTTGGCGGCCAGTCGAAAAACTTCGGCGGCGAGCAGGCGGCACGTACCGCCGCGGCGGCTGACCGTACTGGTCACGCCTTACTGCACACGCTGTATCAGCAGAACCTGAAAAACCACACCACTATTTTCTCTGAGTGGTATGCGCTGGATCTGGTGAAAAACGCCGATGGCGCCGTGGTCGGTTGTACCGCCCTGTGTATCGAAACCGGTGAAGTGGTCTACTTCAAAGCCCGCGCAACCGTGCTGGCGACCGGCGGCGCAGGCCGTATTTACCAGTCCACCACCAACGCGCATATCAATACCGGTGACGGCGTTGGTATGGCAATCCGCGCCGGTGTGCCGGTACAGGATATGGAGATGTGGCAGTTCCACCCAACCGGTATCGCCGGGGCAGGGGTTCTGGTCACCGAAGGCTGCCGTGGTGAAGGCGGATACCTGCTGAATAAACACGGCGAGCGCTTTATGGAGCGCTATGCCCCGAATGCGAAAGACCTGGCGGGTCGTGACGTGGTGGCGCGTTCCATCATGATCGAAATCCGCGAAGGCCGCGGCTGCGACGGTCCGTGGGGCCCGCACGCGAAACTGAAGCTCGACCATCTGGGTAAAGAAGTTCTCGAATCCCGTCTGCCGGGTATCCTTGAGCTCTCCCGTACCTTCGCCCACGTTGACCCAGTGAAAGAGCCGATTCCGGTTATTCCAACCTGCCACTACATGATGGGCGGTATTCCGACCCGCGTAAGCGGCCAGGCGCTGACCGTGAACGAGCAGGGTGAAGACGTGGTGATTCCGGGGCTGTTCGCAGTGGGTGAAATCGCCTGCGTATCGGTCCACGGCGCTAACCGTCTGGGCGGCAACTCGCTGCTTGACCTGGTGGTATTTGGCCGCGCGGTCGGTCTGCATCTGCAAGAATCTATTGCTGAGCAGGGCGAACTTCGCGATGCAACAGAAGAAGAGATTGATGCTTCTCTGGAGCGCCTGAACCGCTGGAACGGCAACCGTAACGGTGAAGACCCGGTCGAAATCCGCAAAGCGCTGCAAGAATGTATGCAGCACAACTTCTCGGTATTCCGCGAAGGTGATGCGATGGCGAAAGGTCTTGAGCAACTGAAAGCTATCCGCGAGCGTCTGAAAAATGCCCGTCTGGATGACACTTCCAGCGAGTTCAACACCCAGCGCGTTGAGTGCCTGGAGCTGGATAACCTGATGGAAACCGCTTACGCAACTGCGGTATCTGCAAACTTCCGTACTGAAAGCCGTGGCGCGCATAGCCGCTTCGACTATCCGGATCGTGATGATGCGAACTGGCTGTGTCATTCCCTGTATCTGCCAGAATCGGAATCCATGACGCGACGTCAAGTCAATATGGAACCGAAACTGCGTCCGGCATTCCCGCCGAAGATTCGTACTTATTAATGCGGAGACAGGAATATGAAACTCGAGTTTTCAGTTTATCGTTATAACCCGGACGTAGACGATGCTCCGCATATGCAGGATTACACCCTGGAAGCGGAAGAAGGTCGCGACATGATGCTGCTCGATGCGCTGATGCAGCTGAAAGAAAAAGATCCGTCGTTGTCGTTCCGTCGTTCCTGCCGTGAAGGGGTTTGTGGCTCCGACGGCCTGAACATGAACGGCAAAAATGGTCTGGCCTGTATCACGCCGATCTCCGCGCTGAATAAGCCAGGTAAGAAAATTGTTATCCGTCCGCTACCAGGGTTGCCAGTTATTCGCGATTTGGTTGTAGACATGGGGCAATTCTATGCACAATATGAGAAGATTAAGCCTTACTTGTTGAATAATGGGCAAAATCCTCCGGCTCGCGAGCATCTGCAGATGCCAGAGCAGCGTGAGAAACTTGATGGTTTGTACGAGTGTATTCTCTGCGCATGTTGTTCGACGTCTTGCCCGTCGTTCTGGTGGAACCCTGATAAGTTTGTCGGCCCGGCCGGTCTGCTGGCGGCGTATCGCTTCTTGATTGACAGCCGCGATACCGAAACCGACAGCCGTCTTGAAGGGTTGAGCGATGCTTTCAGCGTATTCCGCTGTCACAGCATTATGAACTGCGTCAGTGTTTGTCCTAAGGGTCTGAACCCGACGCGCGCCATCGGCCACATCAAGTCGATGCTATTGCAGCGCAGTGCATAAGTAGTCAGAGGGGAGCGCTGTTCCCCTCACCCTAACCCTCTCCCAATGGGAGAGGGGACAGATAGCAGGAAATCTTTAAAAACCGCCAAATATGTACCAGTAATCAAGGCGTTCAGAGCGAGGTAAGGCGGCAACTGAACGTATCCCCGGGAGCATAGTGAACTATGTGACCGGGGTAAGTGAAGGCAGCTAACGCAACCGCAGCCTGAACGCCGAAGATTAATGGCAGTTTTTAAAGGTTCCTTAGCGGAAGAAACCACAACTCCTCCGCAAAAAGTGAACCCCGGCACGTACAACTTCTGTGCGTGGTAGTTTCTACGGCGAAATAAGCATATAAATGCTTAAGGGATCACGATGCAGAACGGCGCAATGAAAGCCTGGCTGGACTCTTCTTACCTCTCTGGTTCTAACCAGAGCTGGATAGAACAGCTCTATGAAGACTTCTTAACCGATCCTGACTCTGTTGACGCCAACTGGCGTTCTATGTTCCAGCAGTTACCTGGCACCGGAGTCAAACCGGATCAATTTCATTCCAAAACGCGTGATTATTTCCGCCGCCTGGCGAAGGATGCCTCACGTTACACTTCTTCGATTTCCGACCCTGACACCAATGTGAAGCAGGTTAAAGTCCTGCAGCTCATCAACGCATACCGCTTCCGTGGTCACCAGCATGCGAATCTCGATCCGCTGGGGCTGTGGCAGCAAGAGAGAGTGGCGGATCTTGATCCGGCTTACCACGATCTGACCGAGGCCGATTTCCAGGAAATCTATAACGTAGGTTCTTTTGCCATCGGTAAAGATACGATGAAGCTGGGCGATCTGGTTTCTGCCCTCAAGCAAACCTACTGCGGCTCCATCGGCGCGGAATACATGCACATTACCTCTACCGAAGAAAAACGCTGGATCCAGCAGCGCATCGAGTCGGTAGCTGGCAAAGCGAGCTTTAGCGCAGAAGAGAAAAAACGCTTCCTGAGCGAGCTGACCGCAGCGGAAGGCCTGGAGCGCTACCTCGGGGCTAAATTCCCCGGCGCAAAACGTTTCTCGCTGGAAGGCGGCGATGCGTTAATCCCAATGCTCAAAGAGATTATCCGCCACGCGGGTAAGAGCGGCACCCGCGAAGTGGTGCTGGGTATGGCGCACCGTGGTCGTCTGAACGTACTGGTCAACGTGCTGGGTAAAAAACCACAGGACCTGTTCGACGAGTTCGCTGGCAAACATAAAGAACACCTCGGCACCGGCGACGTGAAGTACCACATGGGCTTCTCTTCCGATATGGAAACCGAAGGCGGTCTGGTGCACCTGGCGCTGGCGTTTAACCCATCGCACCTGGAAATCGTCAGCCCGGTAGTTATTGGTTCCGTACGTGCTCGCCTCGACCGTCTGGACGAGCCGAGCAGCAACAAAGTTCTGCCGATTACCATTCACGGTGACGCCGCAGTCACCGGGCAGGGCGTGGTTCAGGAAACCCTGAACATGTCCAAAGCGCGCGGCTATGAAGTGGGCGGTACCGTTCGCATCGTTATTAACAACCAGGTGGGCTTCACCACTTCCAACCCACTGGATGCGCGTTCTACCCCGTACTGCACCGATATCGGTAAAATGGTGCAATCGCCGATTTTCCACGTTAATGCGGATGACCCGGAAGCTGTCGCTTTCGTTACCCGACTGGCGCTGGATTTCCGCAACACCTTCAAGCGCGATGTCTTTATCGACCTGTTCTGCTATCGCCGTCATGGCCATAACGAAGCCGATGAGCCGAGTGCAACTCAGCCGTTGATGTATCAGAAAATCAAAAAGCATCCGACCCCGCGCAAAATCTATGCTGACAAGCTGGAAGCCGATAAAGTCGCGACGCTGGAAGACGCTACCGAGCAGGTTAACCTCTACCGCGACGCGCTGGATGCTGGCGAATGCGTGGTGCAGGAGTGGCGTCCGATGAACATGCACTCCTTTACCTGGTCCCCGTACCTCAACCACGAGTGGGATGAGAGCTACCCGGACAAAGTTGAGCCTAAGCGTCTGCAGGAGCTGGCTAAGCGCATCAGCACCGTGCCGGAAGGCATTGAAATGCAGTCCCGCGTGGCGAAGATTTACGGCGATCGCCAGTCAATGGCCGCCGGCGAGAAGCTGTTCGACTGGGGCGGCGCGGAAAACCTTGCCTACGCCACCATGGTTGATGAAGGAATTTCCGTGCGCTTGTCGGGTGAAGACTCCGGGCGCGGCACCTTCTTCCACCGCCATGCAGTGATCCATAACCAGAAAAATGGTTCGACTTATACGCCGCTGCAGCACGTTCACAACGGTCAGGGTCACTTCAAGGTTTGGGACTCCGTCCTGTCTGAAGAAGCCGTTCTGGCGTTTGAATACGGTTATGCCACCGCTGAGCCGCGCACCCTGACCATCTGGGAAGCGCAGTTTGGTGACTTCGCCAACGGCGCGCAGGTAGTTATCGACCAGTTCATTAGCTCCGGTGAGCAGAAGTGGGGTCGTATGTGCGGCCTGGTGATGCTGCTGCCGCACGGCTACGAAGGCCAGGGTCCGGAGCACTCCTCCGCGCGTCTGGAACGTTATCTGCAGCTTTGCGCTGAGCAAAATATGCAAGTCTGCGTGCCTTCAACTCCGGCGCAGGTTTACCATATGCTGCGTCGTCAGGCGCTGCGCGGTATGCGCCGTCCGCTGATCGTAATGTCACCGAAATCTCTGCTGCGTCACCCACTGGCGGTGTCGAGCATGGACGAACTGGCGAACGGCACCTTCCAACCGGCTATCGGAGAAATCGACGACCTCGACCCGAAAGCGGTGAAGCGCGTTGTGCTGTGCTCTGGTAAGGTTTACTACGACCTGCTGGAACAGCGCCGCAAGAACGACCAAAAAGATGTTGCTATCGTTCGCGTAGAGCAGCTCTATCCGTTCCCGCATCAGGCGGTACAGGAAGCGCTGAAACCTTATGCGCACGTGCATGAATTTGTCTGGTGCCAGGAAGAACCGCTCAACCAGGGCGCGTGGTACTGCAGCCAGCATCACTTCCGCGAAGTGATTCCGTTTGGGGCTTCTCTGCGTTATGCAGGCCGCCCGGCCTCCGCCTCTCCGGCGGTAGGATACTTGTCCGTTCACCAGAAACAGCAACAAGATCTGGTCAATGACGCGCTGAACGTCGATTAATTAAAGGATACATAATGAGTAGCGTAGATATTCTGGTTCCCGATCTGCCTGAGTCCGTAGCTGACGCGACGGTTGCGACCTGGCATAAAAAACCGGGCGATAGCGTCCAGCGTGATGAAGTGCTGGTAGAAATCGAAACTGACAAAGTGGTACTGGAAGTACCGGCATCAGCGGACGGCATTCTGGAAGCAGTGCTGGAAGATGAAGGCGCCACCGTGCTGTCTCGTCAGATCCTCGGTCGCCTGCGTGAAGGCAACAGCGCGGGCAAAGAGTCCGGCGAGAAAGCCGACGCCAAAGAGTCTACCCCGGCTCAGCGTCAGCAAGCGTCTCTAGAAGAACAAAGCAACGACGCGCTGAGCCCGGCGATTCGTCGCCTGCTGGCTGAACACAACCTCGACGCGGCGGCCATTAAAGGCACCGGCGTTGGCGGCCGCCTGACCCGTGAAGATGTTGAGAAACATCTGGCAAGCGCTCCGGCTAAAGCGGAAGCGAAAGCCCCGGCAGCAGCCACCACCGCAGCGGCTCCGGCAGCACAACTGGGCCATCGCTCTGAAAAACGTGTGCCGATGACCCGTCTGCGCAAACGCGTTGCTGAGCGTCTGCTGGAAGCGAAGAACTCTACCGCCATGCTGACGACCTTCAACGAAGTCAACATGAAGCCGATTATGGATCTGCGTAAGCAGTACGGCGACGCGTTTGAAAAACGTCACGGTATCCGCCTTGGCTTCATGTCCTTCTACGTGAAGGCGGTCGTTGAAGCGCTGAAACGCTATCCGGAAGTGAACGCTTCCATTGATGGCGATGACGTGGTTTACCACAACTATTTCGATGTCAGCATGGCGGTCTCCACGCCGCGCGGCCTGGTGACCCCGGTCCTGCGCGATGTCGACCTGCTGGGCATGGCGGACATCGAGAAGAATATTAAAGAGTTGGCACTGAAAGGCCGCGACGGCAAGCTGACCGTAGATGACCTGATCGGCGGTAATTTCACTATTACCAACGGCGGCGTATTCGGTTCTCTGATGTCCACGCCAATCATCAACCCACCGCAGAGCGCTATTTTGGGTATGCATGCCATTAAAGACCGTCCGATGGCGGTCAATGGTAAGGTAGAAATTCTGCCGATGATGTACCTGGCGCTCTCCTACGACCACCGTCTGATCGACGGACGTGAATCGGTAGGCTTCCTGGTGGCGATTAAAGATCTGCTGGAAGACCCGACTCGTCTGCTGCTGGACGTGTAGTAGTCCCAATGGCCCGGTGCCCAGGCCCGGGCCAATAAAAACATCATCAGCCTGCAGTTTTGTCGGCTACATGATAACGATTACCTGAAGGATGGACTGAACACATGAACTTACATGAATATCAGGCAAAACAACTCTTTGCCCGCTATGGCTTACCGGCGCCGGTGGGTTATGCCTGTACTACTCCGCGTGAAGCAGAAGAAGCCGCTTCAAAAATCGGCGCGGGTCCGTGGGTAGTGAAATGTCAGGTTCACGCTGGTGGCCGCGGCAAAGCGGGCGGTGTGAAAGTGGTTAACAGCAAAGAAGACATTCGCGCCTTTGCTGAACATTGGCTGGGCAAACGCCTGGTGACCTACCAGACAGATGCCAACGGCCAGCCGGTTAACCAGATCCTGGTTGAAGCGGCGACCGATATCGCTAAAGAACTGTACCTTGGCGCTGTGGTTGACCGTAGCTCCCGTCGCGTGGTCTTTATGGCCTCTACCGAAGGCGGCGTGGAAATCGAAAAAGTGGCGGAAGAGACCCCGCACCTGATCCACAAAATTGCTATCGATCCGCTGGCGGGCCCGATGCCTTACCAGGGTCGTGAGCTGGCGTTCAAACTGGGTCTGGAAGGTAAGCAGGTTCAGCAGTTCACCAAAATCTTTATGGGCCTGGCGACCATTTTCCTTGAGCGTGACCTGGCGCTGATCGAAATCAACCCGCTGGTTATCACTAAGCAGGGCGACCTGATCTGCCTCGACGGCAAACTGGGCGCTGACGGCAACGCGCTGTTCCGCCAGCCTGATCTGCGCGAAATGCGCGACCAGTCTCAGGAAGACCCGCGCGAAGCGCAGGCAGCACAGTGGGAACTGAACTACGTCGCGCTGGACGGCAACATCGGCTGTATGGTTAACGGCGCAGGCCTGGCGATGGGTACCATGGACATCGTTAAGCTGCACGGCGGCGAACCAGCTAACTTCCTCGACGTTGGCGGTGGTGCGACCAAAGAGCGCGTGACCGAAGCGTTCAAAATCATCCTCTCTGATGACAACGTGAAAGCGGTTCTGGTTAACATCTTCGGCGGTATCGTTCGTTGTGACCTGATTGCTGACGGTATCATCGGCGCGGTTGCCGAAGTGGGCGTTAACGTCCCGGTGGTTGTTCGTCTGGAAGGTAACAACGCCGAACTGGGCGCGAAAAAACTGGCTGACAGCGGCCTGAATATTATTGCAGCGAAAAGTCTGACGGATGCAGCTCAGCAGGTTGTTGCCGCAGTGGAGGGGAAATAATGTCCGTTTTAATTAATAAAGATACCAAGGTTATCTGCCAGGGCTTCACCGGTAGCCAGGGGACTTTCCACTCTGAACAAGCGATTGCTTACGGTACCCAAATGGTTGGCGGCGTGACGCCAGGCAAAGGCGGCACTTCTCACCTGGGCCTGCCGGTGTTTAACACCGTGCGTGAAGCGGTAGACGCGACCGGCGCGACTGCATCGGTTATCTACGTTCCGGCTCCGTTCTGCAAAGACTCCATTCTGGAAGCGATCGATGCAGGCATCAAACTGATCATCACCATCACCGAAGGTATCCCGACGCTGGATATGCTGACCGTGAAGGTGAAACTTGATGAAGCGGGCGTGCGCATGATTGGCCCGAACTGCCCGGGTGTTATCACCCCAGGCGAATGCAAAATCGGCATCATGCCGGGCCACATTCACAAGCCGGGCAAAGTGGGCATCGTTTCCCGCTCTGGTACCCTGACTTACGAAGCGGTTAAGCAGACTACTGACTACGGTTTCGGCCAGTCCACCTGCGTGGGCATCGGCGGCGACCCGATCCCGGGCTCTAACTTTATCGATATCCTGAAGCTGTTCCAGGAAGATCCGCAGACTGAAGCGATCGTGATGATCGGTGAGATCGGCGGCAGCGCGGAAGAAGAAGCGGCTGCCTATATCAAAGATCACGTGACTAAACCGGTTGTTGGCTATATCGCAGGTGTGACCGCGCCGAAAGGCAAACGTATGGGTCACGCGGGCGCGATCATCGCGGGTGGTAAAGGGACGGCGGATGAGAAGTTCGCAGCTCTTGAAGCCGCAGGCGTGAAAACCGTTCGCAGCCTGGCCGATATCGGCGAAGCGCTGAAATCAGTCATTAAGTAATAAGTAAAAAAACAGCCCTGACTATCTGCATGGTCAAGGGCTGGTCCAGTTTCGACATGGTTGGCCATCTGATGATGGCCTTTTTTAACGGCGGCGTTTTGCCACCAGCGTAAATTTGTAGTCATCACTTTTGAAGGTATTGCGGCTGTATTCGAAGACGCGACCATCCAGCAGAAACCCGCGAGAAACTTTCTCCAATACCGGTTTTCCCTGTGTAATACCTAGCATCATTACCGTATCCTCATCCGGGATGACCGGGATCAGCTCCTGTTCGCTGCGATCGATAATCATCTTTTTGGTTTGCTCAATATAGTGATATTTAGAGTTTTCCATCACTTCCCATGTCAGATCGGGAAAGAGCGCGAGGGGCATCCATGTCTCTTCGAGGGTAACGGCTTTTTGTTTAATAAAGCGTACCCGCTTTACGTGCCAGACCTTATCCACAGCTGTTAGCTGTAGCAGTTCGGCCAGCGTTTCCCCGGCGGGAATAACCTCGAAGACTTTGACTTCACTGTGGGTTTCAACCTGACGGTCGGCGAGCTTTTCATAAAAGCTGGTGAGCTGGTAAATGTCATAGTTGACCCGCTCCTCTTTAACATATGAGCCGCTGCCCTGAATACTTTCAATGATCCCTTGCTCGGTGAGCAGCTTCAGCGCTTGCCTGACGGTCACGCGGCTGACGTTAAAGGCCGCCTGCAGCGCGGATTCAGTCGGCAGGGCATCCCCCGGCTTTAACTCGCCGCGCGTAACCTGCTGGCGCAGTTCATCGGCAATCTGGCGATACATCGGTTTTTTGTTCATTTCATTTCACTTTTGTATCAATCGGTTAATACCTTTAGGGGAATTATGCCGACATCTGCACAATAGTAAATAATACAATTTAAATACAAATTATCGTTATTTAGTGAAATTGATCACTTAAATGTATTATCTTGTCTGGCACAATCGTGGTACATAATAACGACAATCCTGTGAGGATCATGATGAACCTGACGACTCTGTCCCACCCTCGTGCGGTCTGTTTACATGCACGATTTACCGATCGCGATGACGCCATTCGCCAACTGGCGCAGCGCCTGGCTGAACTGGGAAAAATTACCGATGCACAAGCGTATCTGGACGAAGTTTTTCAGCGCGAATCGCTGGGACCCACCGCGCTTGGCGAGGGGCTGGCGGTGCCGCATGGCAAGTCGGCAGCGGTAAAAGAGGCGGCGTTTGCGGTGGCGACGCTGAGCGAACCGCTGGCATGGGAAGGGGTCGATGGCCCTGAACCGGTTGAGCTTATCTTCCTGCTGGCAATCCCGCCCGCAGAAGCAGGTTCCACCCATATCCAGATTCTGACAGAACTGACCACCCGCCTTGCGGATGACGATTTGCGTGGTCGCGTGATGGCGGCCAACAGCGCAGAGGAACTGCTGGCGGCGCTGGATTCTGAACCCGCGAAGGAAGGCAGTGTGGCAAACGCGAACGCGCCCACCATTGTCTGCGTTACCGCGTGTCCTGCGGGGATCGCGCATACCTATATGGCGGCGGAGTATCTGGAAAAGGCCGGACGTCAGATGGGCGTCAACGTGATCGTGGAAAAGCAGGGGGCTAACGGGATTGAAGGACGCATAACCGCCCAGCAGTTAAACGATGCGCGGGCGTGTATTTTTGCGGCAGAAGTGGCGATCAAAGAGAGCGAGCGCTTTAGCGGAATTCCGTCAATTTCCGTGCCTGTCGCCGAGCCTTTGCGTCACGCGAAAGCGCTTATCGACCGGGCGCTGGCGCTGGAACCGATGCAGGGTGAGAGAAAATCTCAGCCGCAGGCGGAGGTGAAAAAGAGCGTTAAAACCGAGCTAAAACAGGCGCTGCTGAGCGGTATCTCTTTTGCCGTGCCGCTGATTGTCGCCGGGGGGACAGTGCTGGCCGTGGCGGTGCTACTGGCGCAGATTTTTGGTTTGCAGCACCTGTTCGATCAGGAAAATTCGTGGCTATGGATGTATCGCAAACTCGGCGGCGGCCTGCTGGGGACGCTGATGGTGCCGGTGCTGGCGGCCTATACGGCGTATTCCCTGGCGGACAAACCGGCACTGGCCCCCGGCTTTGCCGCCGGGCTGGCGGCCAATATGATTGGCGCAGGATTTTTAGGTGCCGTAGCGGGGGGCCTGATTGCCGGCTATCTGATGCGCTGGGTGAAAAAACATATTCGCCTGAGCAACCGCTTTAACGGCTTTCTGACTTACTACCTCTATCCGGTTATCGGCACGCTGGGCGCAGGCAGCCTGATGCTGTTTGTGATTGGTGAGCCCGTCGCCTGGATCAACACCTCGCTGACGGCTTGGCTGAATGGGCTATCGGGCACCAACGCGCTGCTGCTCGGTATGATCCTGGGTTTTATGTGTTCATTTGACCTCGGTGGGCCGGTCAATAAAGCGGCGTATGCCTTCTGCCTGGGAGCGATGGCCAACGGCGTCTTCGGCCCTTACGCCATTTTCGCTTCGGTGAAAATGGTTTCCGCCTTCACCGTCACAGCTTCAACCATGCTGGCTCCGCATCTGTTTAAACAGTTTGAGATCGAGACCGGTAAATCCACCTGGTTGCTCGGTCTGGCGGGGATTACCGAAGGGGCGATTCCGATGGCGATTGAAGATCCGGTGCGCGTGATTGGCTCCTTCGTGCTGGGTTCGATGGCGACCGGGGCAATCGTTGGGGCTATGGGGATTGGGCTTTCCACCCCAGGCGCAGGCATTTTCTCTCTCTTTTTACTCCTGCCCGCAGACATGAGCGCGGTGATGGCCGCCGCGGGTTGGTTTGGCGCTGCGCTGCTTGGGACGGTCATCTCCACGGCGATTTTGCTGCTCTGGCGTCGCCAGGCGGTAAAACAGGGGAAATACGTCACCGATAGCGTGATGCCATAAGCACTTACTCAACAGGAAACGAAGATGAAAGCAGTATCTCGCGTTCACATTACGCCGCATATGCACTGGGACCGAGAGTGGTATTTCACCACCGAAGAGTCGCGCATTTTGCTGGTCAACAATATGGAAGAGATCCTCGCTCGCCTTGAGCAGGATGCTGAGTACAAATATTACGTACTGGATGGGCAAACGGCAGTGCTGGAGGATTATTTTGCCGTTAAGCCGGAAAACCGTGAGCGGGTGAAAGCGCTTGTGGAGGCCGGGAAGCTGATTATCGGGCCGTGGTATACGCAGACGGATACCAGCATTGTTTCCGGTGAGTCGATTGTTCGTAACCTGATGTACGGTATCCGTGACTGCATGGCTTTCGGTGAGCCGATGAAGATTGGTTATCTACCTGATTCATTTGGGATGTCCGCGCAGATGCCGCATATTTACAACGGTTTTGGTATCACTCGTACTATGTTCTGGCGCGGCTGCTCTGAGCGCCATGGCACTGACAAAACCGAGTTCCTATGGCAAAGCGCCGACGGCAGCGAGGTCACGACACAGGTGCTACCGCTGGGCTATGCGATTGGTAAGTACTTACCAGAGGATGAAGTCGGGCTGCGTAAGCGGCTCGATAGCTACTTCGAGGTGTTGGAAAACGCCTCGATCACCAAAGAGATTCTGCTGCCCAACGGGCACGACCAGATGCCGTTGCAGCAAAATATTTTTGCGGTGATGGATAAACTGCGTGAAATCTACCCGCAGCGGAAATTTGTCATGAGCCGTTTCGAAGAGGTGTTCGCCAGCATCGAAGCGCACCGCGAAGAGCTGGCTACGCTGCGTGGCGAGTTTATCGACGGCAAATATATGCGCGTGCATCGAACGATTGGCTCCACGCGAATGGACATCAAAATTGCCCATGCCCGCATTGAGAATAAGATAGTCAACCTGCTGGAACCGCTGGCGACGCTGGCCTGGACGTTAGGTTTTGAATATCACCACGGTCTGCTGGAAAAAATGTGGAAAGAGATCTTAAAAAACCACGCCCATGACAGCATCGGCTGCTGCTGTAGCGATAAAGTGCATCGCGAAATCGTTTCTCGCTTCGTACTGGCTGAAGATATGGCCGATAACCTGATTCGTTTCTACCTGCGCAAGATCACCGACAACATGGCGCACAGTGAAGAAGACAAACTGGTGATGTTCAACCTGATGCCGTGGCCGCGTGAAGAGGTGATCAACACCACCATCCGCCTTCGCGCCAGCCAGTTCCGCCTGTTAGATGGTAAGGGGAACGAAATTCCTTACTTTATTCGCGACGCGCGCGAGTTGGATCCGGGCCTTATTGATCGGCAAATCGTCCATTACGGCAACTACGAACCGTTTATGGAATTCGATATTCAGCTGAACCAGATTCTGCCTTCAATGGGCTACCGTACGCTGTATATCGAGCCGCACGTTGCGGGCCGTCAGGCGATACCCGCTGCGGCAACGCAAGCGCTGTTGGAAAATGCGTTCTGGCAGATCGATCTCAATAACGATGGAACGCTACAACTGCGGGATAAGGATTCAGGGATTATTTATCAGCGGGTTCTGGAAATCGAAGAAAGCGCCGACGACGGCGATGAATACGACTACTCCCCCTCACGGGAGGATTGGCGGCTCACTTCTGCGGGCGTCGCGTTTGAACATGAAGTTATCCGTGAGGGGTGGCAAAGCCGGGCGATAATTCGCTACCGGATGGCAGTGCCGGAGAATCTGGCCGCCCGTGCGGCGCGTCAGCGCAACGGCGAAGTTAGCATCGAAATTGAAATCACCTTAAGCCATAACAGTCGGCGGATTGATGTGGATGTCCGTCTGGATAATCAGGCTGACGATCACCGCATTCGGGTATTGATCCCGACGCCGTTTAACGCCACCGAAGTGCTGGCGGATACCCAGTTTGGCACAATAATGCGCCCCGTTCATGACGAGGCGATGGCCAACTGGCAGGAAGAGGGATGGAAAGAAGCGCCGGTACCCGTCTGGAATCTACTTAACTACGCCGCGTTGCAAGATGGGCGTAACGGCCTTGCGGTGTTTAGTGAAGGATTGCGCGAGTTCGAGGTGGTGGGCGAGGAGAAAAAAGCGTTTGCCCTGACGTTGCTGCGCGGGGTTGGTTTACTCGGTAAAGAGGATCTGTTATTGCGCCCCGGCAGGCCATCAGGCATCAAAATGCCGGTGCCTGACTCCCAGGTGCGCGGCGTGTTGCACGGGCGCTTCAGCCTGTTTAGCTATAGCGGGACGCCTCTGAACGTCGGACTGGCTCAGCAGGCGCGGGCCTGGCTGACGCCGATCCAGTGCTATAACAAAATCCCGTGGGATGCAATGAAGCTGAATAAGGCGGCGTTTACGACTCCCGACAGCTATAGCCTGTTGAGTATGTCGCCGGTTGGGTGCCAACTGAGCGTGCTGAAAAAAGCCGAGGACAGGGATGAAATCATCCTGCGTCTGTTCAATCCCTCTGATAGCGTCTGCTGCGATGCGGCGGTGTCGTTTAGTCATGGCATAACCCGTTGCCGTGAAACCGGTATGGATGAAGTACCGCGCGCCGGGCAGGATGATACTCAGGGGATCAACGGCGCGTTTCAACCAGGACAGTCGCGGACGTTTAGTCTGAAACTGGTCTAATTTGTACGATGGATAAGCGCCAGCGCAGTGGCTCTGGCGCTTACCGAGCCATTATCAGGATGACGCCAGCGCCTTCAGCCAGCGAATGCCGCTTTCCGGCGAGGTCATCACCGGCACCGGCGGGGTGGGGAGCTGCTGTAATACCCGCGCCATCGAGGCCTGCGCCAGCATCACCACATCCGCCTGGGTAAACGCGCTCTTTAATCCTTCGCTGACGATACGATCGTGGGTGTCCATATCTCCCGCTAACAGCGCATGGAAGGCTTCTTCCATTAATATCGGCGTGATAGTGCGCTGCTGACCGCTTTCCTGAACTTTGCGCTGCACGTAATCCAGCGTCGGCTTCAGCGTGGTGGCGACGGTTGCCAGCACGGCAATACGCTCGCCTTTACTGATGGCCTCTTCCACCATCGCGCAATCAATACGCGCAAGCTGGAGCGGGGTCATAAACTGGCACTGTTCGACCGCGGTGCCAATTGAGGAGCAGGCGGTAATAAAGATGTCGCAATCTGCTTTTTCGGCGATATGCACATAGTCGGCGATGCGGGCGGCAATATTTGGCGATACGCCGCCGGCCTTCATCACCTGTTTAATCATGGACTCTTCGACCAGGTGCATCACCTCGACTGCCGGCATGATGTCGGCAATCAGCTGCTGCATCATGGCAAGCGTGGCGGCGCTGGTGTGTAGCATGGCAACTTTTTTCATTGGGCAATCTCCTTAAGCAAATTTTCCGCGACGGCCATTGCCGCATCATGATCTTCCTGTGCTGACAGACCGCCGACTGCGACGGCGCCCAGGCATTTACCGTCATGCAGAATTGGAACTCCGCCGGGCAGGGCGGTAAAACGCGGGTCGGCAAAATAACCAATATCTAACTGTTCTTTTTGCAGGCGCTGCAAAAACGCCTGGGTGGTGCAGCCTAAGCGGCTGCTGGTGCGCGCTTTGCGCTGGGTCAGCTCAATGGTTAACAGTTTGGCTGTATCCATGCGGGCAAAGCTCAGTAGCTCCCCGCTGGCATCGCACACCGCCACGCTTAGCGGGCGATTTGCGTAACGATTTTCGGCGAGGGTGAGCGCACTCTCCACGGCACGTATTGCTTGCTGTAAGGTCAGAGTAGTCATCATGAATTATCCTTTTGAAAGATGTTCAGAAACGGGCTGATGTGTCTGTTGAGCGGCCGCCGCCTGTGCCTGGCGGGCATCTTTTTTGCGCCAGTAGTTGGCGAGCAGCGAGCCGCTGACGTTGCCAAGCGGGGTCATTACCGCCGAGGCAAGGCCGACGGTCGCCAGTTTGCCCATGGCAGCGGCAAGCCCTGAGGCCATGCCGCCGTTTTGCAGGCCGACTTCAAAGGCCACGGTGCGGGCGGACTGTACATCCATGCGGAAGATCCAGCGGCTCATCAGGTAGCCAATCAGGAAGCCGCCGAGGTTGTGCATCAGCATGGCGAAGCAAAGCAGGAAGCCGACCTGCACCAGGTTGTCGCGCCCTGCGGCAGCGGCAGTCGTAGTGAAGAAAATAATCCCGATCATTGAGATGGTCGGCATAATCTTCTTAATGCTCTCGACGCGACCGTACAGCCAGTTGTAGAACAGCGCCCAGACGAGACCGCCTGCGACAAAATTCAGCACCACCGCGTACATTTGCGCTTCTGCGCTGGCGGAACCGAATTGTGCGTCCCAGCCACCGGCGCTCATATACAGCAGCCACAGAGCGCCAATCCCGGCCAGAATCTGCACGGTTCGACGGCCGCGCACGCCAGCGTATGTTTTCAGGTAGTCATGTAAAATCGCCGCGCCGATAGGGATGAGCACGATTTTCACCACGTCCATCACCATCGCGGTGAGCTGAATATCGATCATGGAACCGGCCAGCAAATTCACCCATAGCGGCGTCATCACCGTTGCCGCCAGCGTCGAAACTGCGGCGATGGAAACGGCCAGCGCCAGGTTGGCGTTAGCGATGTACACCATTACCGTCGAAGAGAGGCCGCTCGGACAGGCGCCGATCAGCAGAATACCCACCGCCACTTCAGGCGGAAAATCAAAGATCAGGGTAATGCTCAGGCCAAGTAGCGGCATGATCACGAAGTGGCAGAAGGTACCGATAAATACCGCCCACGGCATTTTGGCGACGTCGATAAAATCCTGGATCGTCAACTTGGTGCCCATGCTGAACATGGTGGCCTGGATAACCAAAAACACGATCCATTTATGGGTGATATTGAAACCGCCCCAGACGATCAGATCTGTAGACCAGGTCATCGCGGCGACAAAACCGGCGATGATCCACAACGTAAATTGATAGCTGCGTAGTCCGGGCCAGTAACCCGCGCCTGCCGCAAACCCGGCGGTGAACATCACCAGTCCGGGCTGCCAGAGAGCGGGAGATTGCATCAGCGCGCCAATCGCCGCCAGCGCGATACCGGCGATGCTGACGCCGAGCCCGGCTTTATGTATAACGCTCGTCATAGTCATAATGAAATGTCCTTCCTCGTTATTGCTGCCGGGGCGGAATGGCTAACATTTTCCGCGCGATTTCTGGCGTGGCGACTTTTTTATCCATGCTACGAATCAACGTGGCAAGTTTGGCGACCTGCTGGTAATTATGTTCAGCGCGTTCATCAGCGCTTAAATAATAACTGTCTTCAAAACCGATACGCACTTCGCTGGCACCCATGCCAACCGCAGCGGCAATAATATCGAAGTTCTTTCTGCCGAAATGGGTAATTCCCCATAACGCATCGCGCGGGATCATACTGCGCAGAGCAATTAAGGCATCAACGGTGGCTGGGGTGCTGCCGCGATGTCCCAGGACGATATTAAATAACATCGGCTGTTTAAATTTAATCTTATCTTGCAGGGCGAGGATGTTATTAATCATGCCAATTTCGAAAATTTCAAATTCCGGAATAATATTGCGTGCGGTAATTTGCCGGGAGCAATATTCGACATCCGGACCGGGATTAAAATAGACCACATCGCCGAGATTGACAGAGCCGACGTTCAGCGAGGCCATTTCCACGCCGGGGCAGGTCAGCGGGGCGCAGCGTTCAGCGATGGACATCGCTGAAACACCGCCGGTTGAGGCCTGAATAATCAGGTTTGAGTGGTGCATCACGTAGTCGATGGTCGCCTGAAAATCGCGGGTGTCCGGGGTCAGGCGTCCCTGTTGATCGCGAACGTGTAAATGAACAATGGCCGCGCCGTGTTCTACGCTGGCGAGTATTTCCTGCGCCAGTTCTTCGGGTATCACTCTGGGGCAATCCGCAGCCACGGGCGCCAGTGAGATAATAACGGTATCCGACATGTATTCCTCCGGTACAGAGATAGAAATATTAAAATTATAGGTAAGGCGTTATCCAGCGTAATGATTCAGGTCCTGACGTTGACGGCTGATATTCACAGCCGATCCAGTCCTGATAATTCAGTTGTGCAATAAAATCGAAAATCCACTTTTCATTTAATTCTCCCGTTCCTGGTTCATGACGATAAGGAACTGAGGCAATCTGAAAGTGTTTTATCAATGGGAAATAACATTCAATATTTTTTACCACATCGCCGTGAATTTTCTGGCAGTGGTAAATATCAAACTGCAAGCCGATGTTTTTCCGGCCGACCTCGCGAATAATGGATTCGGCCAGCGGGAAGTTATCAATCATATAGCCCGGCATATCCTGCGGATTTAATGGCTCAATCAGTACGTCAATTCCCGCTTCCGCCATTACATCACAGGCGCTGCGCAATCTGTCGATCAGAAGAGTGCGCTGAGCGTTGAGGGTAAGATCATCACAGCGCAGGCCCGACATCACGTGAACCCGGCGGCAGCCTAACGCTGTGGCGTATTCCCGGGCCATATTCAGGCTACGGCGAAACTCCTCATCGCGGCCCGGTAACGCCGCCAGCCCCCGTTCACCCTGCTGCCAGTGGCCTGCCGGGGCGTTCATTAGCACTACCGGCAGGCTGGTTTGCCCTTGAGCTACCAGTAACGTCTCCAGCGGATGCTGCCAGAGAAACAGCCCCTCCACGCCGCGAAAACCCGCGTCTTTTGCCGCCTGAAAGCGTGCTGCTATCGGCAATTCAGCAAACAACCAGTCAAGGTTAGCCGCTAATTTCAGCATGATGTTTCCCCTCCCGGCTATCGACCAGGTGCAGTTTTACCCCCTGATTGGCGATGGCTTGTTGCGCGTCATCCGGCAGCTGATTGTCAGAAATAATATCGGTTAGCTGATCCAGACCGCAGATATGGAACATCCCGTACTTGCCAAATTTACTGCTGTCGCAGACCAGTACCCGGCGTCGGGAAACGGTGAGCACCGCCTCTTTGACCGAGGCTTTGCCTTCGCTGGGGGTCGACATGCCGCGCTCGGTATCCCACGACGATGAGCTGAGAAACGCCACGTCGATATTAATGGTGCGTAAAAAGCTGGCCGCACTTTTGCCAAGGCTTGAGCGGTTGCGCTGATCCACCAGACCGCCGGTGTGATAGAGGGTGATATGCGGCATGTCCATCAGGTAGTGGCTGATGGAGAAGTCGTTCGTCACCACGGTCAGGTTAAAACAGTGGCTGGCGGCCACCGCTTTCGCTACTTCAAACAGCGAGGTTCCGGCATCCAGATACAGCGTTTGCCCCGGTTCAATCAGCATGGCGGCAAGCTGACCCATTTTGCGTTTTACCTCATGATGCAGTTCCGCCTTTTCCCGCCACGGCAGCTCGGACTTCAGCAGGTTATTGAGCTTCACGCCGCCGTTAATCGAGATAACTTTGCCTTCTTCTTCCAGCAATTGAATATCGCGGCGCACGGTCATATGCGACACGCTCATCAAGTCCGCCAGCTCATTAAATGAGGCGACGTTTTTTTCATGAACGTAGCGATAGATAAAGTCACGTCGTTGTTCGGGGATCATCATCTCACCTCACGCTCGCCGGGATTGTTCGAGTTCGGCTACCGCTTCTTCTGAAAGCGGTACGTAACCGAGCGGTTTTAAGGTCAACCAGATGCGGGCGCTGTCTTCCAGCTCCTCGGCGTTAAATACCGCTTCGCGCAGCGAGCGACCGCTGACGACCGGGCCGTGGTTGGCCAGCAGCGCCGCCGTGTGGTCAGCGGCGATTTCGCTAAGCGCGCTGGCAATGCCTTCATGTCCAGGTTTGAAGTAGGGCAGCAGCGGTAATTGCCCGACGCGCATCACGTAGTATGGCGTTAATGGCGGCAGGCAGTTCTCCGGTGTTTCACATGGCAGACAAGAGAGTGCGGTCAGCCACGGCGAATGCAGATGAACCACTGCTCCGCAGGTGGGACGGTGGCGATACCATGCCAAATGCATCGGCACCTCTTTCGACGGTTTGTCGCCGCTGAGATGAACGCCGTTGGCATCCAGTTTGCTCAGCGTTGCGGCGTCAAGTTCTCCCAGACAGGAGTTGGTTGGGGTGACCAGATAACCGCCATCCGCGAGCTTAACGCTCAGGTTGCCGGAGCCGCCGCTGCTGTAGCCGCGCATAAATAGAGAGCGACCATAATGGACGAGCTGCTCGCGAAGTTGTTGCTCACTCACCTGGCTCATGATGTGTACTCCTGGGCGGTAAAAAAGAACTCTTCGTCGCCAAAATTGCCTGACTTCAACGCCAGCGCCAGTTCGGCGGAGAAGACCCATGGAACCCCCGGGGCGATGGCCCTGCCGACGGACAGTCGCGTTACCTGTAGCGCTTCCACGACGGTGCCGGATGTCTCGCCACCAGCAACAATAAAGGTGTTCACGCCTGCGGCCTGGAGCTTCACGCTCAGCCGGGCAAACGTATGTTCAATCGCCTGGCTGGCGGGCTGCTCGCCATACTCTTGCTGAATGCGTTTTAGCGCATCAGGTGGCTGGGTGGCGTAAATCAGCGGCGCATGTGGGTCGCTGATATGCGACATGGCCCACTGCGATAGCTCATCGGTATAGCGTTCGGCGTCCGACAGGCAACGTGCTACGTCGAGCAAACGAGAGGCCGCTGCCGTTTTATAGCGATTGACCTGACGGTTGCTCATCGCCGAACAGCTCCCGGAAAAGACCACCGCTTTGACGGGGCGCGGAAAGTCCTGTGGTGGCGATGTCTGCTGATCACCAGCGTTGGCGGCCAGCGCGCCGCCGAGCCCGGAACCTCCGGCTAATAAGGGAGAGTCGTGTAGCGCCTGGGCTAGCGTGTGGAGATCGGCTTCGTCCAGCGTATCGACAATCACGTGGCGTTTTCCTTCAGCTTTAAGGCTGGTCAGCGCGTGAGTGACTGCTTGCACACCGCTGCGAATGGTATTGAGATCAATATTGCCAACGGCGTTTGGCGTTTGCGCGGACAGCAGGCGTGACAAATTGGCATCGGTCATCGGATTAAGCGGATGCTTTTCCATGCCGGACTCGTTCAACAGTGCACCGTTGACAAACAGATGACCGTGCACCACCGTGCGTCCGTTTTGCGGCAGAGCGGGGCAATGAACGATAAGCGGGAGCTGCATTGCTTCCATCAGGGCATCGCTCACCGGGCCAATATTGCCGTGTGGTGTGGAGTCAAACGTTGAGCAGTATTTGAAATAGACTTGCCTGACGCCTGCGTTTTGTTTTAGCCACCGGGCGCAAGCCAGCGATTGTGTGACGGCCTGCTCTGCGGGCAGAGAGCGGCTTTTCAGCGAGATAACAATGGCATCAACTTCTTCGTTCCACTGCTGCGTAAGGTCGGGCATCCCGGGCAGGAGCGCGACTCGCCAGCCCTGTTCTGCCATAAAACTTGCGATATCCGTTGCGCCGGTAAAATCGTCGGCGATAACCCCTGTTGTGACGGCCATGACTCCACTCCGTTCAGATTGTTTACTGATTGAGCATATTATTCAGTAGTCTCTTTCACATTCACATGATGATTCTCACAAACAAGAACATCATGTGAATGTATTAAAAATATCTAATTATTTGAAATATAAACATTATTGTTTGTGTGGTGGCAAAATCATGCTCACAACAATCTGTGAAGATTAGTTAAAGTTTGAGAATTATTGTACCGGGGGCGTTCATTGAACCATTAGTGGGTGTTTGCATGGTGCTGGGTTGGTCATGCATTTTGATCATATTCATCTGCGCAAATGAGATTATTTTTTGCGTCTAACGTCATTCTTTTGATGCGCTAAATTCTGCATATTAGCGGCTGACTATCAGGCTACTGGAGAATAATGTGCAGCAAAGAGACAGGGATGATGAACACCGGTTTTTCTCTTCGTTGGCAACGACTTTTTCTCGTGCAACCGGTCTGGTCGCCGTGGTGATTGATACCCGCGGGGAGCGATTGCCTGACCGCTATGCAGGGTTAAATTTCTTTTCACTGCCCCTCATGTGTTTTGAAAAAGTGTGGGGATATATTATTTGTGACCACAGTAAGGCCATCGACAATAGTCATCGATTGGCGGCAGAAAGATTACTTCATTTTATTGTGAATAACGTCACGCCGGTTGAGGGGATAAAAGCGATCGCGAATAAGCAATCTCGCCGAAATAGTGATTTCTATTATGCGCAACGTGCACCGCATGAAATAAAAATGGCCTCTGCCCTACGTTATATTGATGAGCATTTATATGATGAGTTGTCTCTCGAATCGGTAGCGGCTCATGTTTGCCTGAGCGCCAATTACTTTAGTCGCTTTTTTAAAAAGCAGCAGGGGGTGAATTTCAAAGTCTGGGTGAGCCAGAAGAGAATGCAGCGAGCCGGGGAACTGCTTGGCGATCCTGCGTATTCGATAGATGGCGTCGCCCGAAAACTTCAGTACGCACAAACCAGCTACTTTTGTCGAGTGTTCCGCATGGCACATCGCACTACGCCGCAATCATTCCGCCAGCAGTCTCTCTCGGCATCGTCATAACCCATACCGGGGCAGGATAAAGGTAAGACAGATTTTTCCTGAAGCATCCATAATGTGTCCCCGGTCGCTGAAAATTTTAATTTATAGCTGGTAGCTGAAAATTAATTTTTTACCCCCTCTGGCTGACTTCGATAATAAACAAGTTAACGTGAAAAAATATTGACAACTTATTGACGCTATTTGCGGGTCAGACACCTTGTTTAAATTGTGTTTATTGAGATGCCTGGGTATTATTGGTTATTATTTGATCACTGCTAATATGCATTAATCATGGAATAGATCAATGACATCTGACGGGATAATAAAATATAACACTCGGGGATAACCTGATGTCCTTGCGCGCTTTTTTTATTCTTTAAACAATTTTTGCACGCCGTAAATGGAAGACGTTATGAGAGGAAAAATCCCCAAAACTGAATTGCTGGTGACCTTTGAAGTTGTGGCTCGCCATGAAAGCTATACCCGAGCAGCGGAAGAGTTAGCTTTAACGCAAAGCGCCGTGTTCAGACAAGTCACGGCGCTGGAGGATTTCCTCCATACGTCATTATTTAATCATGCGAAAAAAAGGATTTTTTTAAATGCGGCGGGCAAGCATTATTTGACCATCGTTAAGGAAACGCTTAACAAGCTGGAGCGTGATACCAATTCAATTATGACCTGGCAGCCGACGGTGCAGGTTCTTGAACTGGCAGTGAACCCCACCTTTAGCACCCACTGGTTAATCCCTAATCTGCGTGAGTTTAATAAATTAAACCCGGGTATTATCGTCAATATTCATTCGCTGGCTAATATTGGCGATTTTCTCAGCCGTGAGTACGATGCCGCCATCATGCGCGAGGATTTTTGCTCGCCGTGGACGGAGGTTGAGTACTTATTCGAAGAGGAGATCCTGCCGGTATGCGGCTGCGGGCTGCTATCAGACCCTGGTCAAAAGCTGGCGGTCGAGGAATTGCTGGGTGAATTTCCGCTGCTGCATCAAAGCACACGCATTCACGGCTGGCAGGAGTGGTTCGCGTTGTCGAATATCACCAGCGCGCAGATTAATATCGGCCCGCGTTTTGACCTGCTATCGATGCTGATTGCGGCGGTGCGTTCGAATCTGGGGGTGGCGCTGCTACCGCGTTTTGCTATTCAGCACGATCTCGATAGCGGCGAGATGGTAATTCCTTGCGATGTGCCGATTCGCACCGGAAATCGTTTTATTATGACGTGGCAGGAAGATAAAGCGGAATCCCGGCATTTACAGGTATTCCGCGACTGGTTATTGCATAAATCGCTGGTGTCGGCTACTTGATGGCACCGGTTCAGGCTACCTGCTCACAGACGGCGGTGAACCTGTAGCCCGGTCAGCGCAGCGCCACCGGGACGAAGCAGCGCAGACGTATCAGGTTTGGCATATTTCCCGGAGGCGGCGCTTGACGCGCCTGTCCGGGCTACCGGCCCGCAGACGGCAGTGGGCCCGTAGCCCGGCTAAGCGCAGCGCGAGCCGGGAGAAAGCGAATCGGATAAAACTACCAGTCGATGCCCACTTGTGCCTGAATACCGCTATCAAACGCGTGCTTCACCGGGCGAAGTTCACTCACCGTATCGGCAAGACCCAGCAATCGGGCGTGACAGCCGCGTCCGGTGATAATCACGCTCTGCTGTGGCGGACGATCCACGATTGCGGCAATCACCTCCTCTGTATCCAGATAGTGATACGCCAGCATATAGGTGAGCTCATCCAGGACCAACAGATCGTAGTGCGGGTCGGCCAGCATGCGCTTACTCTCCTGCCATACCGCCGTTGCCGCCTGAATATCGGCCTCCCGGTTTTGCGTTTCCCAGGTAAAGCCGGTGCCCATAATGTGAAATTCCACGCCCAGCGGATGCAGCGTGTTGTATTCACCGTTATCCCACTGGCCTTTAATAAACTGCGCGACGCCGACGATTTTGCCGTGCCCGACGGCGCGCGTCGCGGTACCAAAGGCGGCGGTGGATTTGCCTTTGCCGTTTCCGGTGAAGACGATCAGAACGCCTTTTTTCTCCGTCGCCGCCGCCACTCGGGTACCGACCTGCTCTTTCAGCTTCTGCTGGCGCAGGCGGTGGCGGTCGGTATTTCCTCGCGCTTGCATATTCGCTCCTTAATGTCCGGCCGGACAGGTTGCGCAGCGATGCTGCTGCTCAAACTGGCTGAAGAAGTTATTCCCTTTGTCATCCACCAGCACAAAGGCGGGCAGGTTTTCGACTTCCATCATCCACACCGCTTCCATCCCCAGTTCGGGATACTCAAGGCAATGCAGGCTCTTGATATACTGCTGCGTCAGCAGGGCCGCCGCACCGCCAATGCTGCCGAGGTTAAATCCCCGATGTTTTTGGCAGGCGTCGGTCACCTGCTGGCTGCGGTTACCTTTGGAGAGCATGATCAGGCTGCCGCCCGCCGCCTGGAAAGCATCGACATAACCGTCCATACGTCCGCCGGTAGTGGGCCCCATTGAACCGCAGGCCTGATTGTCCGGGGTTTTCGCCGGGCCTGCGTAATAGACGATATGGTTTTTCATGTATTCCGGCATCGGCTCGCCGTTATCCAGACGTTCTTTGATCTTGGCATGGGCGATATCGCGGGCGACGACAATTGGCCCGCTCAGCGACAATCGAGTACCGACCGGCAGGGTGGACATGTCGCGCAGGATCTCATGCAGCGGTCGGTTCAGGTTGAGCTGTATGGTTTGACCGCTGTTTTCCACTCGGCAGGATTCGGGAATAAATTTACCCGGGTTATGTTCCAGTTTCTCCAGCCAGATGCCGTGCTTGTTGATTTTCGCTTTGATATTACGGTCGGCGGAGCAGGAGAGGGCCATGGCGATCGGACAGGAGCCGCCGTGGCGCGGCAGGCGAATGACGCGAATATCGTGGGCGAAGTATTTACCGCCAAACTGCGCACCGATGCCGAATTCGCGGCTGGCGTTGAGCAACGTGGTTTCCATTGCGGTATCACGAAACGCCTGGCCCAGTTCGTTCCCTTCGGTGGGCAGGTTATCGTAGTATTTCGTTGAGGCCAGCTTTGCCACCTTCAGCGCCTGGTCGGCGGAGAGGCCGCCCACAACAAAAGCGATGTGATACGGCGGACAGGCGGCGGTGCCCAGCGATTTCATTTTTTCGGTCAGGAAAGCGGTGAGTTTCTCCGGCTGTAGAATCGATTTGGTTTCCTGAAATAGCGCCGCTTTGTTGGCCGAGCCACCGCCTTTATTGACGAACAGAAAGCGATATTCGCTGCCTGGCGTAGCGCTGATGTCGATCTGCGCGGGCAGGTTGGTATGGGTATTCACTTCGGTGTACATATCCAGCGGCGCGTTTTGCGAGTAGCGAAGATTGTTTTCCTGAAACGTGGTGTAGATGCCCTTGCTTAAGGCTTCGGCATCGTTGCAACCGGTCCAGACGTTCTGGCCTTTACTCGCCACAATGGTTGCGGTGCCGGTGTCCTGGCAGTTTGGCAGCACGCCTTTGGCTGAGACTTCGGCATTGCGCAGCAGCTGGAGAGCGACGTACTTATCGTTACTGCTGGCCTGCGGGTCGCGCAAAATGCTGGCAATCTGTTTTAAATGCCCGCTGCGCAGGAAAAATGAAGCCTCATAAAACGCCTGCTGAGATAACAGAGTTAACGCCTCTGGCGCGACTTTGATGACTTCTTCCCCATCTAACTCCGTCACCGTAACGTATTGACTGCTCAGTAATTCATACTCTGTATTATCTTTGCTTTGAACAAAGAGTTCCTGCCAGACAAAGGGTTTAGACATTTTACGTCTCACTATTTTGCTAAAAAGAGATTGGCCTGGGTCGCATGGGCGACATATTCGATGGTCTGCTGGGCGCGAACGCTGTTACCGGCTTCATCCAGCGGGGGAGAGTAGACCGCAATGGCGTATTGTCCTGGCACCACGGCAACCATTCCGCCGCCAACGCCGGATTTCGCCGGGATGCCCACGGTGTACAGCCATTTGCCGCTGCCGTCATACAGTCCAGCGATGGCCATTTCTGCCAGCACCTGCGGGACATAGTTTTCATTTAGCAACTGCTTGCCGTTGAAGGGGGATTGGCCTTTGTTGGCGAGTACGGCCCCCATTTTGGCGAGCTGCTCAACGGTGATATCCACCGAGCACTGGCGGGTATAAATTTCGACGGCTTCCTGGGTATCGCCATAGAAGCTGTTATAAGAGTTCATCAGCATCGCCAGCGCCTGGTTATGCTGATTAGTTTCCATTTCGGATTTGAATACCGGCTCGTTAACGGTGAGTGAGGCATCGGCCCAGGCGTTGAGATTGTTGAGGATTTTATTCCAGCGATCGGTTTTGTCTTTTGCTTCAACCAGGCTGACGGTGCTCATGGCCCCTGCATTGACTAACGGATTCTCAGGGGCCCCTTTGGTTAATTCCACCGCTAAGCCGGAGTTGAAGGGCAGGCCGGTGGCATTGGCACCGAGTTTATCTAAAACTTCCTGCGGCCCGCGCTGCTCCATCGCCAGTGCCAGCGTGAAGACTTTGCTCAGGGACTCCATCGGAAACGCTTTTTTCACGTCGCCGACCTGATAAATTTTGCCGTCGACCGTGGCAAGGGTGATGGCGAAATTGTCAGGACTGTAGGTCGCGAGGGCAGGGATGTAGTCGGCGACTTTACCGTCGTGGTTACTTTTATATTTCTGGTGCGCCTGTTCGATAATACTGGCGTAATCCGGCGCGTTCTGCGCCAGTGTCGTGGCGCTAAACAGTAAGCTGGCAGTTAAGATGCACGTGCTGAGAAATTTTACATTCATGGTGCAACCTTGTTGAAATGTTGAAAAAAGGCCGACGCTAAGTCGGCCTGTTGGATCAGGACAGAGCAACTTCTGAAGGTTCGGTTGCAGGACGTTCATGCTCCGGCGTTTTGGCTGGCGCTTTGCCACGACAGCCTTCACCGAAGTGTTCGCCTTCCCAACGACCAACAATGGCTGCACCCATGGCGTTACTCATAACGTTGGTGGCAGAACGGCCCATATCGAGGAACGGATCGACGCCCATCAACAGGATCAGACCGGCTTCCGGAATGTTGAACTGGTTCAGGGTGGCGGCGATAACCACCATTGAGGCGCGCGGCACGCCCGCCATTCCCTTCGAGGTCAGCATCAGGATCAGCAGCATGGTGATCTGCTCGCCCATCCCGAGATGGACATTACAGGCCTGGGCGATAAACACCGTGGCAAACGAGCAGTAGGCCATCGAGCCGACGAGGTTAAAGGAGTAGCCAATCGGCAGAACGAAGCTGGCAATTTTGGAAGAGACGCCAAATTTTTCCAGCTTATCCAGCGTGCCAGGGAAGGCTGCTTCTGAGCTGGATGTGGTGAAGGCCAACAGCGCGGGTTCGAGGATCGCTTTGGTCAGACGGCCAATGCACGGACCGACAATCATCGTCGACAGGCCAATCAGGATCGCCCACAGCATACCCAGCGTCAGGTAGAACTCACCCATAAAGATCCCGGCGCTGACCATCACGCCCAGGCCACGTTCGGCAATCAGCCCGGAGATAGCGGCGAAAACGGTGAGTGGTGCAAACAGCATGACGTAGCCAGTCAGCTTCAACATGACGTGGACCAGCGAGTCGAGTACCTTCACGATCGGCTCGGCTTTTTCGCCGATTGCCGCCAGGCTGCAGCCAAGGAAGATTGAGAACACGACAATTTGCAGGATTTCGTTACGCGCCATCGCATCAACGATGCTGGTGGGCACCGCATGAGAGATAAACACTTTCAGCGTGAATGGTTCTGACTGCACGGCCGCGACGGCTCCGGCGTCGTGGGCCACGAAGTTGATGCCCGCTCCCGGCTGGAACATATTGACGATCACCAGACCCAGCGCAATCGACAGTAGGGAAGCACAAATAAACAGGAAAAAGGTTTTAGAGAATATACGCCCGAGCGTTTTCGCATCGCCCATTTTGGCAATGCCGACGACCAGGGTAGAAATAACCAACGGGGCGATGATCATTTTTACCATGCGTAAAAATATGGTGGTAAAAATGGAAATATCCTGCGCGTACGACTTTGCTGTATCAGCCGAGGCCATATTATTAATAGCCACCCCGGCAATCATGCCGAGTATCAGGCCTAATATGATCATTTTGGTTAAACTAATTTTCTTCATTGTGACTCCATCGGATAAAGGTTGGATTTGGTGTAGGGTGACGTGCGCCTGAGCCAGCACAGCAGCTCAGGCGCACGCCTGTTGTGACCAACCGCATGGATAATTCGAAGCACGGTGATACAGCTGAATTCGGTGCTCCAATGGCTGTTATTGTGTTTTTTCTACAGATCGAACTCAATACTTAATAATGGGGCGTGCTGCTGCGCGCCATATACATCATTGTCACCGACGTTGCCGGAAATAATATCGCGAGGCATGACGATTTTTACCGCATTAGCCGGATCAAACCACACAATGCGATGAATAAAATCAGGCTTTACGTTATATAATCCAGCAATAAGCTGCGGCGTTAATTGTTCCGAACGTTTTACCCGCTGATAATCTTCCTGGGTTTTAAATAAAATATCTAAAACCAGTTCGTACGGTCCGGCGTTTTTGGAACGAATGACCTGCGCCAGCGAGCATATGGATTGTTTCATGCGTGAACTCCTTCTGGCGTCACCTGTTCAATGTGGAAATCAAAACGCAGCGCGTCGCTGGCTTCAATCAGGTGATAGATAGAGAACTCATACACCGGCCCGCTTTGAATATCAGACGGCGAGAACGGGAAGGCGAGGTTGCCCGCAGTTGCAATGCGATTTTCATAGCCGTAGTGCAGCAGGGTAGAGCGCACCAGCGAACAGACGCTATTGGCGATATCCTGAGTTGGCGCGACCACATCCAGCAAAATCCCTAGCTCGTGTCCGGCGGTTTTCATCGGCTCATGGTTGCCCATCACGCCGTTCTTACCGTACAGGTGGAACGTCATGCGGATACTGTCGTCAGTCAGCGAGAGGTTGCGCGCCACGCTGGCTTGTACCTCTTCGAGAATGTTATCGATCCCGGCAATCATGATCGGGTCGCGCGTTCCGGCAATGGTCAGGCAGCGGAAGCCGACCTGACGAGCACCTTCCAGCTTCAGTGCGTATGGTGTTTCTTCGTGACGTGAACCGCTGACGTAGACTTCGCCCTCGTTGACGGCTTTGAAGGTACACCCTTTCAGGTTCAGCACGCCGCCAGGGCCCGGCAGGAAGTACGGATCGGACTTCTCATACAGGGTATGCGCCGCCGCGGAGGTTTCGGTGAACTTACGCTTTGGATTGAACGCTTTCAGCGTAAAGCCGTGGTCGTCGATAATCCCCATGGCGCAGTCGGAACCGGAACCCGGCGTGGCGGCAATGGCCGCACATTCAAGGATCTTGCCGCAGTGCAGCGCCAGCCCTTCATCGAAACCCTGCATAATTGGCAGGGCGGCAAAGCAGGCCGGATCGTAAGCGCGTCCACCCAATACCACCTGCGCACCGGCTTTCAGCGCCCGCTGGAAAGGTTCGATCCCCATCTGTGCGACGATGTAGGTGCTCTCTTCGATAGCCTCGTGAGTCAGTTCCGGAACAAAATCCAACGCGGTAATTTTGCCGTTATCCAGCGCCTGATGAACAACTTCTTTATCAACATCAGATGGGATTAGCGCCATCGAGAAAGACAGTTTTTCTTCCTGCGCAATCTCATGGATTATCTGACGACACCACTCCAGATGCGGAGCAGCGCCAGAACCGCCGGCGGTGCCAATGACGACTGGAATGTTGTTTTTCACGCCAGCGACGATCATATAGCGCAGATCGCGTTTCACTCCGGCCCTGTCGGTAAAGGGTTTACCTGCCCCCAGGTAGTGGGGGCCGGGATCGGATGAACCTGCGTCAACGGCAATAAGATCTGGCGACTCTTCCATGGCTTTACGAAAACTCTCTTCCGGGAAGCCATAACCCAGAATAGCCGTAGGCGATAAGATCTTAAATGTACGAGCCATCTCTTAATCCTTAGTCTGCAACAGCGCGATGGTGCGGTTCATTTCGTTAAACACGATGTTGAGACCTTCATCGAAGCCCATGCCTGGTTTGATCAGCATGCGCATAGGACGTGCGGCCAGCGCGATGTGCACGCAGGTGCGGGCGCTGATCTCGGTTTCGTTGCAGGTACCGCCTTGATAGGCTTCCATCGCGTGTTTGTTGCAGTACAGCACCGCGTCCACGATGTTGTGAATACCGCCAAGATCCGGGGTTTTTATCTGCACCATGTGGCAGCTACCGGCATCGGTGAAGTCAACGATGTCCTGATAGGTATTGCACCATTCGTCGGCGACAATCTTCACGCCGGAACCCAGACGAGTCAGCTCTTTGGTGATGGCGGTCAGCATACGGATCTGGTCCGGCTTGTTACCGGCATCTACCGGACCTTCTATATAGAGCGGCAGACCTTGCGCTTCTTTCTCCAGGCTGGCGATATAGTCGGCGCAGCGCACCGGGTCCATATCGAAGATCAGACCGATGGTGCCGTAGACATCAATATGCAGCGTCGGGTGATAGCGTGGGCTGGTACGCAGGCTGAGGATTCGGTCGGACAACCAGCGCACATACTCACGCAGCTTTTCGCCTTTAAAGCCCAGCTTCTCTTCGACGTTGTTGATCAGCGCGTGCGGCAGCACGTCCACGCCTTTGAGGATCATCTTGTCGACGGCGATGTAGCGGTCATCGCCGCTCTGACCAAATAAAGGAATCGCTTCCGGGATGCACGGCAACTGCCACTCGTCGCAAACCACTTCCGCCTTCAGGCGACCGCTTGCCAGCGCGGTGGCGTCGAGCAGCGCCTGAGACAGGCCGTAGCGGACGGCGGTATGCAGCAGATTGCCGTCGATACGCAGCTTGTCGAAGAAGCGGGCGTTCGGCAGGAACGCATCGACATCGCGGCCTTCGAGCAGCGGTTTGATATGATCATTGAGGAACGGGATAAAGTTTTCCGCCAGGAACAGCGGATCGCGGCCGCCCGCGCCGGAGTACTGTACGGCGGCGCAATCACCGACTGCCACCGCGCCATTTTCCAGAATCAGCTGTACCGAGACGCACTCGCCCGCCTGGCGCACCGACGTAAAGCCTGGGGTAACCGGCGCGCCGGTATACATGAATCCATCATGACCCGCGCCATTTTTAATCGCCTGCTGGTCGTCAAAATAGAATGAAGAGTAGCCAGCGGTAAAAAGGGCCTGTTTAATTTTCATTATGGTCTTCCTATTAATTTACTGTGGGATACAGCGTTGATGTCATCAACAACCATCTGGAATGAAGGCTTGCGTCCTTCGAAATTCGCACGCTCGGCGACGTAATCATGATGCAGGGCGAGAATGTCTTTTGGCAGCGGAACCGCGCCGGCTTCAAGCACGCGAATGGCGCCTGAGTTATCGCGAACCGGCAGGATTTTGCCCGCGTTACAGGAGGCCGGAGCGAAAGGCACATCCAGCACGCCGGCTTCGAAAGCCAGTACCGTGCCGCGAGCGATATCGCCGTTGCCCAGTTCGAAAACTCTCTTCAGTACGGCGCGAACTTCGCTCTTGATCAGGTCTACTTCCTGTTCAACGGCAGCGCATGGCGGGAATTTCTGGTCGCTGACCATGTTGAGCATCTGGCGCGAGGCTCTCAGACCCTGGGCGTTTGCTGCGGCGGTCGGAATGCCGAAGGCTTCGTGCGGGCTCTTGGTAATCACTTTGGTCGCGCCGGACATACCGGCCACCGCCGCGCCCCAGGAGATAATGGCGAACGCTTTCGATTCATCTTCCGGGAAGCCGCCCATCCACTGGTGGAAGACGGTACTCAGCTCATAATCGTCGAAGCCGTAATTGCCGAAGTATTCGTGCGACAGTTCGCGCAGGGATTGAATCGCCGCGATATCCTGCGTCAGGCTACCAACCTGGCCGTAGCCGACGGTGATGGATTTTACGCCCTGTTCCAGCGCCAGCAGACCTTCGATAATCGCCACCGAGTGGGACATAAACGGTGGGATCAGCGTGCCGGTCAGTGGGCCAAACGGCTCGCGGTTAATGCGGATGCCGTGTTCTTCATACAGGCCCATCAGGCGGTCGCAGTACTGCCAGTCACGAATTGATTTTTCCAGGGTGACGCGCTTGGCGTAAGGAATGTTGTAGGAGATACCGCCGCCTTCGTAGCTGGTAAATCCGCTGGCCATTGAGATTTCAGCTAACAGACGCGCATCAGGCGTGCCGTGGCGCACCTGAACCGGTTTTTCCAGCGACTCGGTCATTCTACGGCATTCAGCGACGCCGTGGTTGACCACCGGCAGGCCGTTCAGTTTGGACGTTCCCGCTTCGATGGATTTTTGAATCCCAATCGCCGCCTCTTCATAACGGTTCAGACGGGTATAGGCATCAATGGTGCTGGGCAGCAGGTCGCACTCTACCTGCAGCGTTTTAAGCAGTTCGATGTGCTCATCCATTAACGCCACGCCCGCGCGCGGCTGGCTCAGGGTTTTCCCTTCCTGATCGGCCTTCAGCAGGGCGTGAGAAAAACGTTTTTTCTCAGGAATGGTCTGCTGATACTTCACGCCATCTTCGAATTTCTCAACATCTTTCCCGGTCTGCCAGGTCTGCAATACCTGATGCCGCTCGGTCATGAATTCATCATGGGTTAGCTTTTTATTGCGGAGTTCCATTCGTCGTTGCCTTAAATTTTATAGGGTTAAACACTGAATGCTGGTGCGGGCGGCAAGTTCTGGGTAGAGCCTGGCAACGTTTGCCAGTAGAGGAAGCAGGCCTTTAGCATCGCGGTAATATTCAAACTGAGTGGGTAAGAGAATGCGTCTGCCGTCGTCGTCCAGTTCGCGGTATTTCAGCCAGCTATGGATGTCGAACTGGCTGGCGCGGGAGAGCCATCCGCCGGAACCGACGACTTTGCGTACGGTGGTCAGGTCGCGGCCCATCTGTAAATCGACGTTGCCCACGCAGGTGCAAACCTGTTTTTTGGTGCCCGCGTGGCGTTCGCTGGCGTAGCCGACGCACAGTCCGGCGAGCAGGGAGTCGAAGAATGTCTCTTCGGCGCCTTGCGGCAGATAATCGGGATGGGCGACCAGATGGCGCAGATAGCCGTAAAAGGCCTCCTGACGTTCCGGCTGTTGAGCAAAGACCACCTTCACCAGCTCATGAGTGCTTTCGCCAACCACCACCGCTGAGACGCGCATTCCGAGATCGCCCTCTACCGTGCGTTTAACAAACGGTTCAGGAACCCCGTGCAGGACGGTATCGGGTGAGAGGGTGTTCGCGCTGGCGGAATAGACATCGGTGGTGGCGCCGCCCATGTCGATCAGCATGAACTCTTTCCATGCGCTGTCGTAGTCGCTGATGGCTTTGACCAGCTCATAAACGGTCCACGGGGTCGGCATCGGCTCTTCACCGGTTTCACCGACGATCACGTCCAGCCCTTTACCTTTGACGATACGCGACAAGAACACATCGCAAATTGCTTTGCGGGCAGCGTAAGGATTTGGGTGATCGAGGTCGGGCAGAATGTTGTCCACCGTGGTCAGATCTTTATGCCCCAGGATAGCCTGCACGTCGTCCTGAATATCACGATTCCCGGCGTAGATAATGGCGCAGTCGAGCGTTGACTCTGCCAGCGCATGGGCATTGGCCAGGCCGTAGCTCTCTTCGCCGCCGTCCGTCCCGCCGGTAAATAGCAGGATATCCGGCGGCGAGGCCTCCAGCGACTCGATATCGTGGCGGTTGAGTTTATACGAGTAGTACTGGGCGATTTTCGCCCCCGCCGAGTGGGCGGTCACCTTTGCAGATTCCAGGGTGATGGATGGCACCAGCCCCATGGCAGCGACGGCAAGACCGCCTTTTGCCGACGAGGAATACTTTAGCGTCACTTCACCGCTATTGAGCAGGGGACGAGCATCGGCAACGTTTAGCACCTGATTCAGGCTGGCAAAAAAACCGTCTGCCAGATGATGCGTAGTGGTCGGGGTCAGAACGTGGTTAACCAGCGTTAATGCATCTCCCTCCTTCGCGAAGAGGGCTGCTTTGGTCCACGTCGAGCCGATATCGACAGAGACGGTCTGCATCAGATAGCCTCTTCCAGGCAGCGCTGCTCGACGCCGTGGCGCTGATTTATGTCATTGGCCATGAGCTGGCAGACATCTTCAAGATCGTGGCTTGGAGCGAAGACGCGGTTAAAGCCCATCTCTTTGAATTTGGCTTCAATATCGGCAAAATCGTGTTTGCCGACGACCAGATTACCGCCGACGAAGAGGAGAATGTCGCCAATACCGCGTTCGATGCAGCGTTCGCGCAGTCCCAGGCAGTCGATATCGCCGTGACCGTAAATGGATGACACGACAATGGCGTCAGCACCGGTTTCGATGGCGGCATCAATATATTCATCCTGGCTTACCATCACCCCCAGATTGATTACGCGAAAATCATGGCCAGTAAAAACGCGGTCCAGAACTTTATTACCTACTGCATGGCAGTCAGCACCAATGACGCCAATAACAAGTGTTGATTTCTTCATGGGTAATCCTCTGTAGGGCTGATGGTCTAAAATAAAAACGACTTTTAATATTTAGCAGCGTTGATTCCGGCTGCCTGTTAATAGGGCTGGAGTGTCTGTGGTTAGTAGGGGGGAAGCAATTGATCTATTTTCAGAATATCTTTCGAAAAACTCTCGTTTTTGATTTTTGTTTTTAAAGTCATTAAATATCATATAGTTATATTTTTATTTTTACACCAAGGTATTGTTGCTTAGCGTGGGTCTAATAAATGCGTTGTGATGTTTGTGAGCAAGGTCTTATTTTGTTTTTAGTTAATTGGTCTTTTTTTTAATAAGTAAGGGATACAATTCTTTAAATTGTTTTGTGAGCCGCATAACGGAATTTAGACAGTCGTTTATATATACAAAAATCAAATTGTTAGATTAAAGATAAAAAATGGCGATATGTGATTTTTATATTTCATTTTTGTTGGCGAGTACGAAGAGGGCGTAAATCGACCCGATGAACATCGTCAGGGGGAAAAGGGCGCTTTGTCGATAGCGAGGCTGGGGAAGTCGTTCTGACTGCAGAGGAGGGGGCTGTTATGCAGTGCATTTACTTGAGAATGAGATAGTTACGCAGGTGTGTTAATTAAAGGTAAAATCAATGATAAATAAAATAAGTAAAAAATATAGGGTGCTGACTTGATAAAAAAAATCTGTGAGCTACACGTCATTATCAGTTTATGGCTCAGTTTTGACTGCTATTCTTCCGCTCATTAAATTCCGCTCCGGGATTAAATAAATCGACTATCATTTTCAGTAACCGATGATACTGTTGTAAAACATATCGTTAACCTTGGATTTACTAGAGGTGAACAAGATAAACATAATTAACATTTAAAATGAAAATTGATTTAAATCAATGTTTAAAACTTGGAAAAGAATATGAAATGGAGTTAAATTGTCGCGGATCAAATTGACCGAAAACAGGTATTTTCGCTATAAATTGATCGCCGTCGAAAACTGCAAATTTATCTCAATAAAAACCTATTTATTGTAAGGGTTTTGCGGCGTAATATAATCACGGGATCAATTTGGGTGTTTTGTTAACATGTTTGTAACTTTTCACGACTACCGTTTCCTGATTCCTGGCGAAACGGCGGTGGCGATAAGACGCAAATAAATTTGTGTATTGGGGCATGCGTGTGACCCTTTCTAACGGGGTTCACTCTCGGAGTCTTCATGCGATGAGCAAGGAGTCATGATGTTAGATATAGTCGAACTGTCGCGCTTACAGTTTGCCTTGACCGCGATGTACCACTTCCTTTTTGTGCCACTGACGCTCGGTATGGCGTTCCTGCTGGCCATTATGGAAACGGTCTACGTCCTTTCCGGCAAACAGATTTATAAAGATATGACCAAATTCTGGGGCAAGTTGTTTGGTATCAACTTCGCTTTGGGTGTGGCAACCGGTCTGACCATGGAGTTCCAGTTCGGGACTAACTGGTCTTACTACTCTCACTATGTGGGCGATATCTTCGGTGCGCCGCTGGCCATTGAAGGTCTGATGGCCTTCTTCCTCGAATCTACCTTTGTAGGTCTGTTCTTCTTTGGTTGGGATCGTCTGGGCAAAGTTCAGCACATGGCGGTGACCTGGCTGGTGGCGCTGGGTTCTAACCTGTCAGCACTGTGGATCCTCGTTGCTAACGGCTGGATGCAGAACCCGATTGCGTCGGACTTCAACTTTGAAACCATGCGTATGGAAATGGTCAGCTTCTCTGAGCTGGTCCTGAACCCTGTCGCTCAGGTTAAGTTTGTCCACACCGTTGCTTCTGGCTACGTTTGCGGCGCGATGTTCGTCCTCGGCATCAGCTCCTACTATATGCTGCGCGGCCGTGACTTCGCTTTTGCTAAGCGTTCCTTCGCTATCGCTGCCAGCTTCGGTATGGCGGCTATCCTTTCCGTTATCGTTCTCGGTGATGAATCCGGTTACGAAATGGGCGACGTGCAGAAAACCAAACTCGCGGCTATCGAAGCCGAATGGGAAACGCAGCCGGCTCCGGCTTCCTTTACCCTGTTTGGTATTCCCGATCAGGATGCGCAGGAAAACCACTTCGCGATTCAAATCCCTTACGCGTTGGGCATCATTGCCACTCGCTCCGTGGATAAACAGGTTACCGGCCTGAAAGACCTGATGATTCAGCACGAAGAGCGTATCCGTAACGGGATGAAAGCCTACTCGCTGCTGGAACAGCTGCGCGCTGGCTCAACCGACCAAACCGTTCGCGATCGGTTTAACGATGTTAAGAAAGATCTTGGTTATGGTCTGCTGCTGAAACGCTATACCGAAAACGTCGCTGACGCGACGGAAGAGCAGATTGCTAAGGCGACCAAAGACTCCATTCCTGCTGTTGCGCCGCTCTATTTTGCCTTCCGTATCATGGTGGCATGCGGCATCCTGATGCTGGCGATCATTGCGGTTTCCTTCTGGACGGTTATCCGTAACCAGATAGGCGAGAAAAAATGGCTGCTGCGCATCGCGCTGTATTCCATTCCTCTGCCGTGGATTGCTATCGAATCCGGTTGGTTCGTGGCGGAATATGGCCGTCAGCCGTGGGCGATAGGTGAGGTGCTACCAACGGCCGTCGCTAACTCGTCGCTGACCGCGGGCGATCTGATCTTCTCGATGCTGCTGATTTGTGGTCTGTATACCCTGTTCCTGGTGGCGGAGCTGTACCTGATGTTCAAATTCGCGCGCCGTGGCCCAAGCAGCCTGAAAACCGGTCGTTACCACTTTGAGCAGTCTTCCGCGACTACTCAGCCGGCACGCTAAGACAGGAGTCGTCAAATGATCGATTATGAAGTATTGCGTTTTATCTGGTGGCTGCTGATTGGTGTACTGCTGATTGGTTTTGCTGTCGCCGATGGCTTCGACATGGGGGTGGGCATGCTCACCCGTTTCCTCGGTCGTAACGACACCGAGCGTCGAATTATGATTAACTCCATTGCCCCGCACTGGGACGGAAACCAGGTATGGCTGATCACCGCGGGTGGCGCACTGTTTGCTGCCTGGCCGGCGGTTTATGCCGCTGCGTTCTCCGGTTTCTACGTGGCAATGGTGCTGGTGCTGGCGTCTTTATTTTTCCGTCCGGTTGGTTTCGACTACCGTTCGAAGATTGAAGACACCCGCTGGCGTAACATGTGGGACTGGGGAATTTTCATCGGTAGCTTCGTGCCGCCGCTGGTGATTGGCGTGGCTTTCGGTAACCTGCTGCAGGGCGTTCCGTTCCATATGGACGAATATATGCGCCTGTACTACACCGGTAACTTCTTCCAACTGCTGAACCCGTTTGGTCTGCTGGCCGGTATTGTTAGCGTGGCGATGATCCTGACCCAGGGCGCAACCTATCTGCAAATGCGTACCGTCGGTGAACTGCACCTGCGCACTCGCTCCGTTTCTACGATTGCGGCGCTGGTGACGTTGGTTTGCTTCGCGCTGGCGGGTGTTTGGGTTTACTACGGTATCGATGGCTATGTGGTGAAGTCCGTCATGGATCATACTGCCCCATCTAACCCGCTGACCAAAGAAGTGGCGCGTGAAGCTGGTGCCTGGATGGTGAACTTTAACAATATGCCAGCGCTGTGGGCGATTCCTGTCCTGGGCGTGGTGCTGCCGCTGCTGACCGTCATCTCGACGAAAGCAGATAAAGGCGCCTGGGCGTTCCTGTTCTCTTCCCTGACGCTGGCTTGCATCATCCTGACCGCTGGTATTGCGATGTTCCCGTTCGTCATGCCATCAAGCACTATGATGAACGTTAGCCTGACCATGTGGGATGCGACTTCCAGCCAGATGACGCTGAACCTGATGACTTACGTGGCGATTGTGTTTGTACCGATTATTCTGGCTTACACCACCTGGTGTTACTGGAAAATGTTCGGACGCATCACTCGCGAAGACATTGAAAAGAACACCCACTCGCTGTACTAAGGTAAGGAGCTATATATATGTGGTATTTCGCATGGATTTTAGGAACGCTTCTTGCTTGTGCCTTTGGAGTGATTACCGCGTTGGCGCTAGAGCACGTGGAAGCTACCAAAGCAGGTAAAGAAGAACACTGATGAGTATTATCGCTACTCTGTATGCGATAATGGACAAGCGCCCGTTAAGGGCGCTTTCCTTATTGATGGCGCTGGCGTTAGCTGGCTGTATCTTCTGGGATCCGTCGCGCTTTGCGGCGAAAACCAGCGAGCTGGAAATCTGGCATGGTTTCCTGCTGATGTGGGCGGTTTGTACCGGCGTTATCCACGGCGTGGGTTTTCGTCCGCGTGCTATTCACTGGCAGGGAATTTTTTGTCCACTCATCGCTGATATTGTGCTCGTTTTGGGCCTGTTCTTTTTCTTCTTTTGAATAAGAAATCTCTGTTAATCATATGGGCTTGCATAAGCCCATAAAAATTTACTCGTCGTTTACTTTCCCCCATTCCAAACCACGATTCCCGCGCGTATAGTAGCGAAGTTTGAAAGCACTAATCTTTTGTTGCATTACCGGGATGTAAAGTGAATACAACGCTGTTTCGATGGCCGGTTCGGGTCTATTACGAAGACACCGACGCCGGTGGTGTGGTTTACCACGCCAGCTACGTCGCTTTTTATGAAAGAGCACGCACAGAGATGCTGCGCCACCATCACTTCAGTCAGCAGGTTTTGCTGGCTGAACGAGTTGCCTTCGTGGTTCGCAAAATGACTCTGGAGTATTTTGCGCCCGCCAGACTCGACGACATGCTCGAAATCCAGACGGAAATAACCTCGATGCGAGGCACCTCTTTGGTTTTCACGCAGCGAATCGTCAACGCCGAGAACGTCGTTTTAAATGAAGCTGAGGTTCTTATCGTGTGCGTTGATCCACTCTTAATGAAGCCTCGTGCGCTTCCCAAGTCTATTGTCGCGGAGTTTAAGCAGTGACTGACATGAATATCCTTGATTTGTTCCTGAAGGCGAGCCTTCTGGTTAAACTTATCATGTTGATTTTGATTGGTTTTTCTATCGCTTCCTGGGCCATTATTATTCAGAGAACGCGTATACTCAATTCGGCATCGCGTGAAGCTGAGGCGTTTGAAGATAAATTCTGGTCCGGTATTGAGCTTTCTCGCCTGTATCAGGAGAGCCAGGGCCGTCGCGATAATCTGAGCGGTTCGGAACAAATCTTCTACAGTGGTTTCAAAGAATTTGCCCGGTTACATCGTGCCAATAGCCATGCGCCAGAGGCGGTCGTTGAGGGGGCATCGCGAGCCATGCGCATTTCCATGAACCGCGAACTGGAAACGCTGGAAACGCATATTCCATTCCTCGGGACGGTGGGTTCCATCAGCCCGTATATTGGTCTGTTTGGTACCGTATGGGGGATCATGCATGCCTTTATCGCGCTGGGCGCGGTAAAACAAGCCACGCTGCAAATGGTGGCGCCGGGTATCGCCGAAGCGCTGATCGCTACGGCAATCGGCCTGTTTGCCGCTATTCCTGCGGTTATGGCCTATAACCGTCTGAACCAGCGAGTGAACAAACTTGAACTGAACTACGACAACTTTATGGAAGAGTTCACCGCCATTCTGCACCGTCAGGCGTTTACCAGCAGCGAAAGCAATAAGGGGTAAGCCATGGCCAGAGCACGTGGACGCGGACGTCGCGAACTGAAGTCCGAGATCAACATCGTTCCGCTGCTGGATGTCCTGTTGGTGCTGTTGCTGATCTTTATGGCGACAGCGCCGATCATTACGCAAAGCGTAGAGGTCGACCTGCCGGACGCAACGGAATCGCAAGCGGTGAAAAGCAACGACGATCCACCGGTGATTGTTGAAGTTTCCGGAGTAGGGCAGTACAGCGTGAAAGTGGGCCCGGAAACGCTGTCGCAGCTGCCGCCGGAACAGGTTATTGCCGAAGCCAGACGCCGACTTGAGGCGAATGAGAAAACGGTATTCCTGATCGGTGGCGCCAAAGAGGTGCCTTACGATGAAATTATTAAAGCGCTTAACCTGTTGCATAGCGCAGGGGTTAAATCGGTTGGCTTGATGACCAAGCCGATCTAATCGCTCGGGATATGTGCGCCCGCCAGAATGTTGGCTATGAGCTGAAAGCAGATCGTAGCCATGCAGATATAGCGGGCACAGGCGAACAGTTTTTGGGAACCGATAGTGTCAAAGGCAACCGAACAAAACGACAAGCTTAAACGAGCGATCATAGTTTCAGTCGCGCTGCACATCGTATTGATAGCGCTGCTGATCTGGAGTTCGTTTGATGAGCATCTGGATGCTTCAGCCGGCGGTGGCGGCGGTTCTTCTATTGATGCAGTAATGGTCGATCCGGGAGCGGTTGTGAATAATTACAACCGCCAACAGCAACAGCAGGCCAGCGCCCGTCGCGCCGCCGAGCAGCGGGAAAAGCAGGCTCAGCAGCAGGCGGAAGAGCTACGTGAAAAACAGGCCGCCGAGCAGGAAAGGCTGAAACAACTGGAACAAGATCGACTGCAGGCGCAGGAAGCGGCTAAAGAAGCGAAAGAACAACAGAAACAGGCCGAACAGGCTGCAGCAGAAGCTGCTGCAGCGGCGAAGGCCAAAGCGGACGCCCAGGCGAAAGAGGCGCAGGAAACGGCTGCTAAAGCCGCTGCTGACGCCAAAGCGAAGGCCGACGCTCAGGCTAAAGTCGCCGAAGCTGCTGCGGCAAAAGCAGCGGCTGATGCGAAGAAACAGGCAGAAGCGGAAGCCGCGAAAGCGGCCGCGGACGCACAGAAGAAAGCCGAAGCTGATGCGGCAAAGAAAGCGCAGCAGCAGGCAGAGAAGAAAGCTCAACAGGAAGCGGCTAAACAGGCAGCTGCTGAAAAAGCCGCTGCAGATAAAGCCGCGGAAAAAGCTGCCGCCCAGAAAGCTGCTGCTGATAAAGCGGCAGCCGATAAAGCCGCCGCGGCGGAAAAAGCCGCTGCCGAGAAAGCAGCAGCAGCCAAAGCTGCCGCTGCAGAAAAGGCTGCAGCGGATAAAGCTGCTAAAGCTGCTGCCGCTAAGGCCGCAGCCGCGAAGAAAGCTGCTGCAGCTAAAGAGGCAAGTGGTGTTGACGACCTGCTCGGAGACCTGAGCTCAGGTAAGAATGCGCCGAAAGCGGGTGGTGGAGCGAAAGGTAATAGTCAGCCTTCAAAAGACACAGGGACCTCTGGGGCAAACGGTGGTGATAGCGGCGCAGAAATAAGCGCTTATGCTAAGCAAATTCAGATAGCTATCCAGCGCCGTCTGTACGATGCGAGCCTTTATCAGGGCAAGCGGTGTGTTTTGCATATCAACCTTGCTCCTGATGGTACTTTAAAAGGCATAACGTCTGAGGGGGGCGATCCTGCGCTTTGCCAGGCTGCATTGACGGCGGCTAAAACTGCGACTATTCCTAAACCGCCTAGTCAGGCTGTTTATGAAAAAATAAAAAATGCCACACTGGACTTTAAACTGTAGCGATCTTCCCCGTTCAGGCGGGGAAAAACAAACTTCGGTAGTCCCAGGGTTTTGGTAGTTTTGTGTATTTGAGTTTGTTAACATTCTGCTAAATTATCGTGGGCTTTCCGCCTGGATAAGGGAGATATGATGAAGCAGGCATTACGAGTAGCATTTGGTTTTTTAATACTGTGGGCGGCAGTGCTGCACGCAGAAGTACGTATCGAGATCACCCAAGGGGTCGACTCGGCACGGCCAATTGGCGTTGTGCCGTTCCAGTGGGCGGGGCAGGGTGCTGCGCCGGAAGATATCGGTGGTATCGTAGCGGCTGACCTGCGTAACAGCGGTAAGTTTAATCCGCTCGATCGTTCGCGTTTGCCTCAGCAGCCGGGTAGCGCTCAGGAAGTGCAGCCTGCGGCATGGTCTGCGCTCGGTGTTGACGCCGTGGTCGTTGGCCAGGTTACGCAAAACCCGGACGGTTCTTATAACGTCGCTTACCAGCTGGTGGATACCGGCGGTGCGCCGGGTACCGTGCTTGCTCAGAACTCATTTAAAGTCACTAAACAGTATCTGCGCTATGCCGCACACGCTGCTAGTGATGCGGTATTTGAGAAGCTGACCGGTATTAAGGGCGCCTTCCGTACCCGCATCGCTTACGTTGTGCAGACCAACGGCGGTCAGTTCCCGTATGAGCTGCGCGTATCTGACTACGATGGCTACAACCAGTTCCTCGTCCACCGTTCAACCCAGCCGCTGATGTCTCCGGCCTGGTCTCCGGACGGCGCGAAACTGGCTTATGTGACCTTTGAAAGCGGTCGCTCTGCGCTGGTCGTTCAGACTCTGGCTAACGGCTCTGTGCGTCAGATTGCTTCGTTCCCGCAGCACAACGGCGCGCCGTCGTTCTCTCCGGATGGCAGCAAACTGGCCTTCGCCCTGTCGAAAACCGGTAGCCTGAACCTGTACGTGATGGATCTGGGTTCTGGTCAGATGCGTCAGGTCACCAACGGTCGCAGCAACAACACCGAACCAACCTGGTTCCCGGATAGTCAAAACCTGGCCTTCACTTCTGACCAGGCCGGTCGTCCGCAGGTGTATAAAGTCAATATTAATGGCGGCACGCCGCAGCGTATTACCTGGGAAGGTTCACAAAACCAGGACGCAGACGTGAGCGCAGATGGTAAAACTATGGTAATGGTTAGCTCGGCCGGTGGTCAGCAGCACATTGCTAAGCAAGATCTGGAAGCGGGTGGTGTGCAGGTTCTGTCATCAACGTTTTTAGATGAAACGCCAAGTCTGGCACCAAACGGCACTATGGTAATCTACAGCTCTTCTCAGGGGATGGGATCCGTACTGAATTTGGTTTCTACAGATGGGCGTTTCAAAGCGCGTCTTCCGGCAACTGATGGACAGGTAAAATCACCTGCCTGGTCGCCGTATCTGTGATAATAAATAATTGATTATTAAAGGAATCAAAGAAATGCAACTGAACAAAGTGCTGAAAGGGCTGATGATCGCTCTGCCGGTTATGGCAATCGCGGCGTGTTCTTCTAACAAGAACGCAAGCAACGACCAGAGCGGTGAAGGCATGCTGGGTGCCGGCACTGGTATGGACGGTAACGCGAACGGCGGCAACATGTCTTCCGAAGAGCAGGCTCGTCTGCAGATGCAACAGCTGCAGCAGAACAATATCGTTTACTTCGATCTGGACAAATACGATATCCGTTCTGACTTCGCTGCAATGCTGGACGCGCACGCTAACTTCCTGCGTAGCAACCCATCCTATAAAGTGACTGTAGAAGGTCATGCGGATGAGCGTGGTACTCCGGAATATAACATCGCTCTGGGTGAGCGTCGTGCTAACGCCGTTAAGATGTATCTGCAGGGCAAAGGTGTTTCTGCTGACCAGATCTCCATCGTTTCTTACGGTAAAGAAAAACCTGCAGTACTGGGCCACGACGAAGCGGCTTACGCCAAAAACCGTCGCGCCGTACTGGTTTACTAAGAGAATTGCATGAGCAGTAACTTCAGACATCATCTGTTGAGTCTGTCGTTACTGGTTGGCATAGCGGCCCCCTGGGCCGCTTTTGCTCAGGCGCCAATCAGTAGTGTCGGCTCAGGCTCGGTCGAAGACCGCGTCACTCAACTCGAGCGTATTTCTAATGCTCACAGCCAGCTTTTAACCCAACTCCAGCAACAACTCTCTGATAATCAGTCCGATATTGATTCCCTGCGTGGTCAAATTCAGGAAAGTCAGTATCAGCTAAATCAGGTTGTTGAGCGCCAGAAGCAGATTTTGCTGCAGATCGATGGTCTGAGCAGCGGATCAGGTGCAACAGGAGCACAGACGCAGACATCTGCGGGCGATCAGGGGGCTGCGGCCACCACGACTGCGCCAGCGGCTTCGTCAGGCGCTCCGGCGCAGACGGGCGATGCGAACACGGATTATAATGCGGCTATCGCCCTGGTTAAGGATTCTTCTCGCCAGGACGATGCCCTTGCGGCATTTCAGAACTTCGTCAAGAAGTACCCTGATTCAACTTATCAGCCGAATGCCAACTACTGGCTCGGTCAGTTGAATTACAACAAGGGTAAAAAAGACGATGCAGCGTATTATTTCGCTTCTGTGGTGAAAAACTACCCAAAATCCCCGAAGGCACCCGATGCGATGTTTAAAGTCGGCGTGATCATGCAGGACAAAGGTGACACGGCAAAAGCGAAGGCAGTTTACCAGCAGGTGGTCAGTAAATTTCCTGGCACCGATGGGGCAAAACAAGCGCAAAAACGCCTTAACGCTCTCGGATGATTATGGCATGACCAGGAATTGCGTTATTTCTGGTCTTGTCGCATGAATCCTAAGCAGTTAAGTGATCTTTATCTAAATTTTTGTTGCGCTGAATTCTGAAATCAGTAATATATGCCGCCGTTGCCAAGGGATATCGAATAAGCCCAAAGCGACAAAAATAGTGGGTCGTTAGCTCAGTTGGTAGAGCAGTTGACTTTTAATCAATTGGTCGCAGGTTCGAATCCTGCACGACCCACCACTAAAAGATGTATCCAGCGCAGTATCGGGTGATTAGCTCAGCTGGGAGAGCACCTCCCTTACAAGGAGGGGGTCGGCGGTTCGATCCCGTCATCACCCACCACTCGGGTCGTTAGCTCAGTTGGTAGAGCAGTTGACTTTTAATCAATTGGTCGCAGGTTCGAATCCTGCACGACCCACCAATTTCGATTGGTGACGAGTGAAGAAAGATTCAGGAAGTACCCGAGCGGGTCGTTAGCTCAGTTGGTAGAGCAGTTGACTTTTAATCAATTGGTCGCAGGTTCGAATCCTGCACGACCCACCATCCTGAATACTTCAAGCAGTAAAATCCCGCAAGGGGTCGTTAGCTCAGTTGGTAGAGCAGTTGACTTTTAATCAATTGGTCGCAGGTTCGAATCCTGCACGACCCACCAATGTAAAAAAGCGCCCTAAAGGCGCTTTTTTGCTATCTGCCATTCCTCAAAAATTATAACCATCCACAATACCTTAATGCTGCGCCATTCCACCGTCGCGCTGTGCTTACCGTGGCTACAATTGGCACAGGCCAGTAGCCCGGACAGATGCGCAGCATCGCCTCCGGGAAATGCTGTCTGGTGAACAAATTCCTCACGACATTTTCTGTACAATCGGCTATCTTGTTTAGCATATAAAACACCATAACCGTTTGAAGACCATTGATGGGCATATTAACGGTCTTTGAGTTAAGCCAGTAAAACGAGACTGCAAGATGAGCGTAATGTTTAACCCGGAATCGGCGATTTATCCTTTTCCTCCGAAGCCAATGCCGTTAAACCGCGATGAGAAGCATTTTTATCGTGAAAAAATAAAACGTCTGCTTCGCGAGCGCGATGCGGTGATGGTTGCCCACTACTACACCGACCCGGAAATTCAGCAACTGGCCGAAGAAACCGGCGGCTGTATCTCCGACTCCCTGGAGATGGCGCGCTTCGGCGCTCGCCATTCCGCCTCAACGCTATTGGTTGCTGGCGTGCGCTTTATGGGTGAAACGGCAAAAATCCTCAGCCCGGAAAAAACCATCCTGATGCCCACGTTGCATGCGGAATGTTCGCTTGATCTGGGCTGCCCGATTGAGGAATTTAACGCGTTCTGCGACGCCCACCCGGATCGCACCGTGGTGGTTTATGCCAATACTTCAGCGGCGGTGAAAGCGCGCGCTGATTGGGTTGTCACCTCCAGTATCGCCGTGGAACTCATTGAGCATCTGGATAGCATGGGTGAAAAAATCATCTGGGCGCCGGATCGCCATTTAGGCAGCTACGTACAAAAACAGACCGGTGCCGATGTCCTGTGCTGGCAAGGTGCCTGTATTGTTCATGATGAATTCAAAACTCAAGCGCTGGCAAGAATGAAGGCGCTTTACCCAAATGCCGCTGTACTTGTCCATCCGGAATCACCGCAATCGATTGTCGATATGGCCGACGCCGTGGGTTCTACAAGTCAGTTAATCAACGCGGCTAAAACGCTGCCACACAAGCAGCTGATTGTGGCGACCGACCGAGGTATTTTCTACAAAATGCAGCAGGAGGTACCGGAAAAAGAGCTGCTGGAAGCGCCGACGGCGGGCGAAGGGGCAACCTGTCGCAGTTGTGCACACTGCCCGTGGATGGCGATGAATGGCCTGAAAGCGATTGCTGAAGGGCTGGAGCGGGGAGGAGTCGAACATGAAATTCATGTTGATGAGAAACTGCGTACCGGCGCGTTAGTTCCGCTGAACAGAATGCTCGATTTTGCGGCTACACTTCGGGGATAACTCATTACCGCGTCACAGCACGCTCTGGGGATAAGATGGATTTTTTTAGTACGCAGAATATATTAGTGCACATACCCATTGGCGCCGGGGGATATGATTTATCGTGGATTGAAGCAGTTGGCACCGTTGCAGGCCTGCTATGCATCTGGTTGGCAAGCCTGGAGAAGATCAGTAACTATGCGTTTGGGCTGATCAACGTCACTCTGTTTGCCATTATTTTCTTCCAGATTCAGCTCTATGCCAGCCTGTTGTTGCAGATATTTTTCTTCGCCGCCAACGTTTACGGCTGGTATGCCTGGTCACGGCAAACCAGCGATAATCAGGCGGAGCTGCAAATACGCTGGCTACCGCTGCCTAAAGCGCTGGGTTGGCTGGTGGCCTGTGTGGTCGCTATTGGCTTAATGACTGTGTTTATCAACCCGGTCTTTGCCTTCCTGACGCGCATTGCCGTTGTGCTCATGCAAACGCTGGGGTTGCAGGTGGCGATGCCGGAGCTGCAGCCCGACGCGTTCCCATTCTGGGACTCGTGCATGATGGTGTTGTCGATTGCGGCGATGATTCTGATGACGCGTAAATATGTTGAGAACTGGCTGCTGTGGGTGATTATCAACGTCATTAGCGTAGTTATTTTCGCGCTCCAGGGCGTATATGCGATGTCGCTCGAATATCTGCTTCTGACCTTTATCGCACTCAACGGCAGCCGGATGTGGATTAACAGCGCGCGTGAGCGCGGTTCTCACGCGTTTTCTCGTTAGTGATGGTGATGATGCTCATGCCCGGCGTGCGACATGTTCAGACGGCACTCCGGGCCGCTACAGGGCTGATACTCCATCTGCACCGTAACGTGTTCAATCGCATATTTGTGCTGTAAGAAATGCAGAATGCGCTCCAGCAGGCCATCGTGATCGTGCGGCGGCACTACCTGAACATGCAGCGTCATCACCGTTTTCTCACCCACCAGCCAGGCATGAACATGATGAACGTCGCGCACTTCCGGTATTGAGCGGCGTAAGTCGCGCTTGAGTGCATCGACATCAAGCGAACGCGGCGCACCTTCCAGAAGTTCATTGATACTCTCCTGAAGCAAACGCCAGGCGCTACGCAAAACCAAACACGAAACCAGCACGGAGAGAATCGGGTCGATTGGCGTCCAGCCGGTGGTAAGAATCACTATTGCGGCGATTATCGCTCCGACGGAACCGAGTAAATCCCCCAGTACGTGCAGAGCGGCGGCCCGCACGTTGAGGTTACGTTCCTCACCGCCGCGATGCAGGATCCAGAATGCCAGGATATTGGCCAACAACCCGGCAACGGCGATGATCATCATCGTTTTACCGGCAACCGGTTGAGGATGATGAAAGCGCTGGATGGCCTCCCAGACGATTAGGATGGTAATCACCACCAGGGCGATTGCGTTGAGAAATGCCGCCAGCGTGGTCAGCCGCAGCCAGCCAAAGGTGTGGCGCGTATTCGGCGGACGGCGGGCAAAGTGAACGGCTAAAAAAGCGAATAGCAAAGCTGCCGCGTCGGTAAGCATATGCCCGGCATCGGCCAGCAGTGCCAATGAGCTTGAGAGCAGTCCTCCAGCGACTTCAACCAGCATGAATCCGGCGGTTATACAGAACGCCAGCAGCAGGCGGCGAGCATTATTATCTTCAGGTTGTTGAGCAGGAGTATGCGAGTGTGAGTGCCCCATGGCGCCATCCCTACGTTATTATTTTCCCTATTACTTTAAGACAACATCGCGCTCTTAGTTTAACAAAATGCAAAAGGAGAGCCTGAGCTCTCCTCAATTATCAACATCACACGACGATTACTGGGTGGTGCCGTCAGTTTCACTGGCATCATCCTGGCCGACTTTTTTATCGGTATCCGGACAACGACCATCTTTACACATCGAGTTTTTATGCACTTCATCGCTCGACATGCCGTCATGGTTCATGTTTGAGCCATCGGGGTGGAGCATTGTGCCGCCGGTATTGCCGGAACCAGTATTAATGTTGCCGTTGTCCACATTGTTAGGCGCGACGTTCTCGCGTGCGTCAGGTGCGACCTGTCCGGCATCGGCTGCCGAGTTGGCCTGTCCGTTATTAGATTGCGCGCCAGTATCGGCGGCAAGAACCGCGCCGCTGGCCAGGCTCAGGGTTGCTGCGAGGAGAAGGCTGGTGAGTTTGTTCGTTTTCATTAGATGCTCCTGTTATGGTCGATTTGTCGGATAACGCTTCCAACAGTGCATTTATCAGAGGCTTAGCTCGCGATGGTTAAAGGCTCGGTATCAGCGAACGGCATTAATATATAATGCTGAATGCTAAAGAAAATTAAGTTCTAACAGTTAAAAATTGTAGTTTATGGTCATCATTCCGCTACTTTATGGTCGAATTTAGCCTAATTCCAGGAGTATTCTGTCGGTGCTGTAAAATCACGTTTACACTTTTTGACTGAAGAGATAGATTGGAGGGATTGCATTTAACTAGATAAGTATGGCAACGCTGGAAATAAGATGAATTATCAGAACGATGACTTACGCATTAAAGAGATCAACGAATTATTACCTCCCGTTGCGCTCCTGGAGAAATTCCCTGCTACCGAAAATGCGGCTAATACCGTTGCGCATGCTCGCAAAGCGATCCATCAGATCCTGAAAGGTAATGACGATCGCCTGCTGGTGGTGATTGGTCCGTGTTCCATTCACGATCCGGCGGCGGCGAAAGAGTATGCTGAACGTCTGCTTAAGCTTCGTGAAGAGCTGAAGGGTGAGCTAGAAATTGTGATGCGCGTTTATTTTGAAAAACCGCGTACCACCGTGGGCTGGAAAGGGCTGATTAACGATCCGCATATGGATAACAGCTTCCGCATCAATGATGGTTTGCGTATTGCACGTAAGCTGCTGCTGGATATCAACGACAGCGGGCTGCCTGCTGCCGGGGAATTCCTCGATATGATCACCCCGCAATATCTTGCCGATCTGATGAGCTGGGGAGCGATTGGCGCGCGTACCACCGAGTCACAGGTGCATCGTGAGCTCTCTTCCGGCCTCTCTTGCCCGGTGGGCTTTAAAAACGGCACCGACGGGACGATTAAAGTCGCGATTGACGCGATTAATGCTGCCGGCGCGCCGCACTGCTTCCTGTCGGTGACCAAGTGGGGTCATTCGGCTATTGTGAACACCAGCGGTAACAGCGATTGCCATATCATCCTGCGCGGCGGTAAAGAGCCGAACTATAGCGCACAGCACGTCGCTGAAGTGAAGGTTGGGCTGGCGAAAGCAGGGCTTCCTGCTCAGATCATGATCGATTTCAGCCATGCCAACTCCAGCAAGCAGTTTAAAAAGCAGATGGATGTCGGCGTGGATGTCTGTCAGCAGGTTGCCGGCGGCGAACAGTCGATTATGGGCGTGATGATTGAAAGCCACCTGGTGGAAGGTAATCAGAACCTCGAAAGCGGCGAGCCGCTGACCTACGGCAAAAGTATTACCGATGCCTGCATCGGCTGGGAAGATACCGATGTTATCCTGCGTCAACTGGCGGATGCGGTAAAAGCGCGTCGTGGCTAGCTGAAGCGTTTTCCAGGTTATAAAAACCGGCTAATGAAGCCGGTTTTTTTGTATTTAATTTTCTTTAATCACAAAGGGTTAATTCCGCGTTTAAAACTTTTGAGATGATTGAAATCAAATTTTTACATATTTGTCGATCGTAGTATAAAATTTTACATAACGACAGATATTAATCATGAATAAATCCATCCAAGTGGCATCTTTCTTCCCTTTGCTCCTTACTCTGGCACCACAAAGCACCTTCGCTGCAACCTCCCCGGAAGAGGTCATGGTTGTGACTAGCAAACCTTCAGATGATTCGACGCATGCTGCATCTGGCTCCGGATTCAAAACTAATGATATCGATATCGGACCGCTGGGAAACAGAAGCTGGGTTGAGACGCCGTATTCCACAACGACCGTCACCAAAGAGATGATTGAAAACCAGCAGGCGCACAGCGTGAGCGAATTGCTGAAGTATTCTCCCAGCACGCAGATGCAGGCGCGCGGTGGAATGGATGTCGGCAGACCGCAAAGCCGGGGCATGCAGGGTAGTGTTGTCGCGAATAGCCGACTTGATGGCTTAAATATTGTCTCCACAACGGCATTTCCGGTCGAAATGCTTGAGCGACTGGACGTTCTTAATAGCTTAACCGGGGCGCTTTATGGCCCGGCAAGCCCGGCAGGACAGTTTAATTTTGTCGCTAAACGTCCTACACAAGAGACGCTGCGCAAAGTTACCCTGGGTTATCAAAGTCGTAGCGCCTTCACCGGTCAGGCTGATCTAGGCGGACATTTCGATGATGAAAACCGCTTTGGCTATCGCGTCAATGCGTTGAACCAGGAAGGTGAGGGTAACCTGGATGACAGTACGCTGCGTCGCAAACTGCTTTCCGTTGCTCTGGACTGGAATATTCAGCCGGGAACTCAGCTGCAGCTGGATGCCAGCCACTATGAGTTTATTCAAAAGGGGTATCCAGGCAGCTTTAGCTATGGCCCTGGGATCAAACTGCCTTCCGCACCCGATGGGAAAAATAAGAATCTCGCACTCAGTACCGCCGGTAATGACCTGACGACCGACACCGTGAGCACGCGACTGATTCATTATTTCAATGATGACTGGTCATTGACTGCAGGGGTGGGCTGGCAGCAGGCGGACCGCGCAATGCGTAGCGTTTCCAGCAAAATAATCAATAATCAGGGCGATATCAGCCGTTCAATGAAAGACTCCACGGCGGCGGGACGTTTCCGGGTGTTGAGCAATACCGCGACGTTAAGCGGGCATGTGGATACGGGCTCTATCGGTCATGATATTGCGCTCTCGACTACCGGTTACGTCTGGTCGATCTATGGCGCAAAAGGGACCGGAGCGACGTATAACTGGGGAACGACCAATATGTATCATCCGTCGGAAATGTACGAACAGGGTGATGGCAAAATCAACACTAACGGCTCGCGCTATAAATCCAGTGTTAATACTCAGCAGAGCATTACGATTGGGGATACCGTGACGCTGACGCCGAAGTGGTCCGCCATGTTCTACCTCAGTCAGAGCTGGATCCAGTCAAAAAATTACGATAAAAGCGGTGATAAAACGGCTCAAATTGATGAAAACGGCCTGAGCCCGAATGCGGCGGTAATGTATAAAATTACGCCGAATGTGATGGCCTATGTGAGCTATGCAGAATCCCTGGAACAGGGGGGAACGGCGCCGACGAACAGTGATATTAAAAATGCCGGACAAACCCTCGACCCATATCGTAGTAAACAGTATGAGATGGGGCTAAAAGCCGATATAGCGGGGATGAACCTTGGTGCAGCGCTGTTCCGCCTTGAGCGCCCTTTTGCATACGTAGATCCTAATGACAATGTGTATAAAGATCAGGGGAACCAGGTTAACAACGGGCTGGAACTCACCGCATCCGGCAACGTCTGGCAAGGGCTGAACATCTATAGCGGCGTAACGTTCCTTAATCCGAAGCTGAAAGATACCGTCAGCGATTCCACCAGCGATAAGCAGGTTGTTGGGGTACCTAAAGTGCAGGCAAACCTGCTGGCGGAATACAGTTTACCGTCGATGCCGCAGTGGGTTTATAGCGCGAACGTTCATTATACCGGGAAGCGCGCGGCTAACGATACCAACACCGCGTGGGCCAGCAGCTATACCACTTGGGATCTAGGTACTCGTTACACTACCAAAATCAACAACCTGCCGACGACCTTCCGTGTGGCCGTGAACAACGTGTTCGACAAGCATTATTGGGCATCAATTTTCCCGTCAGGTACCGATGGTGACAATGGCTCGCCGAGCGCCTTTATTGGCAGCGGGCGAGAGGTGCGCGCCACTGTAACCTTTGATTTTTAAGGGGTAAGTGATGATGTTTAATCATGTTTTCGCGGTTCTGGTCTGGCTGGTTGCGGGAGGTGTGTTTGCTGCGCAACCGCACAGCGACGTTCGCATCGCTTCACCGTGGCCTGCGCAGAATACCATCATTACCATGCTGGGCTATGGCGATAACATCGTCGGTACGTCGATGGTCGCCAAAAAGATCCCGTTGTTTCGTCAGAGTTTGCCGCGCATTGATGATGTTGCTGCTGTAAGCGTGAATAGTGGCCATGAACTTGATCCTGAGCAGATTATTTCATTAGGTACCCAACTGCTGTTTGTGCCGCAATCGATGACCGTGCCGAAGCAAGCGCTGCTTGAGCAGGCAGGCGTGCGGGTTTTGGCTTTTGAGGCTAACTCAATGCCGGCTCTGACCTCAAGGATTCAAAAAACGGCAGATGTGCTGGGGCCTGATGCTCAGGAAAAAGCGAAACACTACCAGCACTATTTTGAGCAGAATGTAGCGCTGGTGAAAGAGCGCCTGAAAGATGTGCCGCCAAATGAGCGCGTTGCGGTGTATCACAGTATGGGAAACCCGCTGACCACAACCGGAAAACCATCGCTTAACCAGGACTGGATGGAGCTTGCTGGCGCAAGGAACATTGCTGAAAACTGGTTTACGAATAAACCGAATCGTGCCGGGGAAGTGCCGCTTGAGCGAATTGTTGCGGCGAATCCAGCAGTTATCGTGGCGATGAATAAGCGCGATGCTGATACGATTATGACCTCTCCTCAGTGGTCACAGGTTGATGCTGTACTCAACCATCGTGTTTACGTGAATCCGAAAGGGATGTTTTGGTGGAGTAGAGAGACCAGCGAGGAGGCCATGCAGTTCCTCTGGTTGGCTAAAATGCTCTACCCCCAGCGCTTTACCGATGTGGATATGGATCTGGAAACGCGTCTTTTTTATCAGCAATTCTTTGGCATAACGCTCAATGATGCGCAGATTAACGATGTGCTCAACCCGCCGAAATAGGCCGACCTCGAAGGATTGTTATGTCGCAACCTACTGATGAGAGGTCGTTAGAGTCGATTAGCCGTCGCTATCGCCTGATCGTACGCAAACGGCTACTGTTGGCGCTAGGGATAGCGCTGGCAATTATCGTGTCGCTGCTGCTGGACTTTACATTTGGTCCGGCAGGCTTGTCTCTTACTGAACTCTGGCAAAGCCTTTTGCATCCGGCGAGCGTCAGTCCTGGGACGCGGATTATTGTCTGGCAGATCCGTTTGCCTTATGCGCTGATGGCGCTGTTAGTGGGTATGGCGCTTGGTCTGGCGGGTGCTGAAATGCAAACTATCCTGAATAACCCGCTGGCCAGCCCATTCACTCTTGGGGTGTCATCCGCGGCGGCATTCGGCGCAGCGTTAGCCATTATATTGGGGATTAGCATTCCTGGAGTGCCGTCATCGTGGGCTATTCCGGCGAATGCGTTTGTTTTTGCCTTATTGTCCGCACTGCTGCTGGATGGGATTACCCGCTGGACCCGCGTCGCCACCTCCGGGGTGGTGCTGTTTGGTATTGCACTGGTTTTTACCTTCAATGCCCTGGTGTCGATGATGCAGTTTATTGCCGATGAAGACACCTTGCAGGGACTGGTGTTCTGGACGATGGGCAGCCTGGCGCGAGCATCATGGGAAAAATTGCTCACCCTGGCGCTGGCGTTTGTTATGGTCATGATGTGGTCAATGCGTAGCGCCTGGCAGCTTACGGCGCTGCGTCTCGGGGAAGATCGGGCTATGAGCTTTGGCATTGATGTACGCCGCCTGCGTTTATCTTCGTTGCTGCGTATTAGCTTACTGTCGGCGCTATCGGTTGCGTTTGTCGGTCCTATCGGTTTTATCGGGCTTGTAGCGCCGCATATTGCGCGCATGCTATTTGGTGAAGACCATCGCTTTTTTCTACCCGGTAGCGTGTTGACCGGTGGGCTGGTGCTTTCACTGGCTTCTATTGCGTCTAAGAATATTTTCCCTGGCATTATTATTCCCGTCGGGATCGTTACCTCGTTAGTTGGCGTACCGTTTTTCCTGAGCATTATTGTGCGCCATCGCGGGAGTATGTCATGAGCGGCTTGAGCCTTCGGGGAATCAACGCCGGGTACCTTAAAAGACCGGTGATCCGCAATCTGAATATTTCAGAACTCCCTTGCGGAAAAATTACCGTTCTTTTGGGGCCAAATGGCTGCGGGAAATCGACTTTGCTACGTTCATTGGCCGGGCTGAACAAAGCGTATGGCGAAGTGCTATTGGCAGGAGAAAACCTGCTGTCGCTATCTTTTGCCGAACGCGCAAAGAAAGTGGTGTTTTTACCGCAGTCGCTGCCGCAGGGCGTCCACCTACAGGTACTGGAATCAATTGTTGTTGCTCAGCGCGCATCGGGTGATCGGGAGCCTCGCCACAGAGAAGCACAGGCTCTGACATTGCTGGATCAGCTTGGTATTGCTCATTTATCGTTGCGCTTTCTTGACCAACTTTCCGGCGGCCAGCGGCAGCTGGTAGGGCTTGCGCAATCGCTCATCCGCCACCCGCAGCTGTTATTACTGGATGAGCCTCTTAGCGCACTCGATCTGAATTATCAATTTCACGTGATGGATTTAATCGCGAGGGAGACCCGCGCACGAAATATGGTCACGCTGGTTGTGGTGCATGATATCAACATCGCTTTGCAGCATGGCGAACATGTTCTGATGCTTAAAGAAGGGGAGCTGGTGGCAAGCGGTGCGCCGGAGGCGGTGATTACAACTGAAAATTTGGCGGAAGTGTTCAATGTGCAAAGTCGAGTTGAGCGCTGTTCTCAGGGAAGGTCACAAGTGATTCTGGACGGGGTTATCAGGGTATAGAAGCTACCGGATAGCTTGAGCTATCCGGTAAATTAATTACTTCGCTTTACCCTGGTTCGCAACGGCAGCGGCTTTCGCGGCGATTTCGTCGGCGTTACCCAGATAGTAATGTTTGATAGGTTTGAAGTTTTCGTCAAACTCATACACCAGCGGTACGCCAGTCGGGATGTTCAGTTCGAGGATCTCGGCTTCGCCCATGTTGTCGAGGTACTTCACCAGTGCACGCAGGGAGTTACCATGAGCGGCGATAATTACGCGCTCACCGCTTTTCAGACGCGGCAGAATGGTTTCGTTCCAGTAAGGCACAACGCGGTCGATAGTCAGCGCCAGGCTTTCGGTAGTTGGCAGTTCTGCATCGGTCAGTTTTGCGTAACGCGGATCGTGGCCCGGATAGCGCTCATCGTCTTTGGTCAGCTCCGGCGGCGTTACCGCAAAGCCACGACGCCACTGCTTAACCTGCTCGTCACCGTATTTTTCAGCGGTTTCTGCTTTGTTCAGACCCTGCAGCGCACCGTAATGACGCTCGTTCAGTTTCCAGGATTTCTCAACCGGCAGCCAGGCCTGATCCAGCTCATCCAGTACGTTCCACAGGGTGTGGATGGCACGTTTCAGCACAGAGGTATAAGCAAAATCGAAGCTGAAGCCTTCTTCTTTCAGCAGCTTACCGGCTGCTTTTGCTTCACCAACGCCTTTTTCAGACAGGTCAACGTCATACCAACCGGTGAAACGGTTTTCGTTGTTCCATTGGCTTTCGCCGTGACGAACGAGTACCAGCTTAGTTACAGCCATTCTCTTACTCCTCAATACACGTCATCCTTCGCGCCGCCTCATTGTTGGCTGCTTTCACTCACCCTGGTCACATAGTTAACTATGCTCCCAGAGATTCGTTCATTTGCCGCCTTGATGCGACCCGAATGCTGTAGTGTATATATTTATTGATTGATAACTATTCTCATTATATTGCTGTGATTTACCTCACGGCAATGCTTATCCCTAACCATAGCGAAAATAGTGGCTCAGTGTAAGATGCTTGTAAAATTGAGGTTATGTTTTTGTCTGTAAGTGGCGTATTTTTCAGCGAAAGGATAAAAAAAGCCCTCCATCAGGAGGGCTTAGGATTATTTCGCAATAAACTGATATTCCGTCAGGCTGACGTACTCTTCGCCGGGGCGTAGAACGCAATCCGGCTGCGGCCATTCCGGATGGTTCGGCGAATCCGGCAGGAACTCGCTCTCCAGCGCCAGACCTTGCCAGTCATCGTACGGTTGCGCCGTACGTGACGGCGTGCCGCCCAGATAGTTGCCGGAGTAGAATTGCAGGGCCGGAGCGGAGGTATAGACCGTCATCTGCAGTTTTTCATCCTGCGACCAGACGTGAGCCGCCGGGCTGTTGGCATCGCCCAGCGCCTGAAGCAGGAACGCGTGGTCGTAGCCTTTCACTTTTTGCTGGTCTTCGTCGCGCAGGAAATCATCTGCCAGCACCTTCGGCGTGCGGAAATCGAAGCTGGTCAGAGTAACGTTTTGCAGATCGCCCCCCGGAATGCCATCGCTCTCTACCGGCAAATAAACATCAGCGAAAATCTGCAGCCTGTGGTTGCGCACGTCGCTCTGCACGCCATCGAGGTTGAAATAGACGTGGTTGGTCAGATTCACCGGGCAGGGCTGGTCAACGGTGGCGCGATATTCGATGGAGATCCGATTATCGTCGGTCAGGCGATAGTGCGCCGTTGCCGTCAGATTACCGGGGAATCCCTGATCGCCATCGTTAGACGAGAGCGAAAACAGCGCGTGGTGATCATCAGCACTGACAATCTGCCAGCGGCGCTTATCAAAGCCATCTGGCCCGCCGTGCAGCTGATGGCCCGCTTCATTGGACGGGGTCAGATTGACGATACGACCATCCAGCGAAAAGCGGCTATTGGCGATGCGGTTGGCATAACGGCCTACAGAGGCACCGAGATAGGCGGCCTGGCGAGTATAGTCGCCAGGGGTCGCGCAGCCGAGCAGCGCTTCGCGCACGCTGCCGTCAGCAAGAGTCACCTGTGCGGAGAGCAGCGTGGCGCCCCAATCCATGACGGTGACCGTCATCCCCGCGTCGTTACGCAGGGTGAGGAGATTCCACGGCTGGCCGTCTGGCGCCAGCTCCGTTGTTTGGTTTAGCATTGTCCAGCTCCTTGAGACGGTTTGCACACGTAGAACGTTTCTTTGATACCGGTTTTTGCTTCGTACTCTTTGGCAACGGCCTGCTGCACGGTATCGACCAGATCTTCCGGGATCAGCGCCACAATACAGCCGCCGAAACCGCCGCCGGTCATACGTACGCCGCCTTTGTCGCCGATGGTCGCCTTGACGATGTCCACCAGGGTATCGATCTGCGGAACGGTGATTTCAAAATCATCGCGCATTGAGGCGTGAGATTCCGCCATCAGTTCGCCCATCCGCTGCAGATCGCCTTTTTCCAGCGCTACTGCGGCTTCTACGGTACGGGCGTTTTCGGTCAGGACGTGGCGAACGCGTTTGGCGACGACCGGATCAAGCTCGTGGGCAACGGCGCTGAACTCTTCAAGGGTCACATCGCGCAGAGTGGGCTGCTGGAAGAAGCGAGCGCCGGTTTCGCACTGTTCGCGGCGCGTGTTGTATTCGCTGCCGACCAGGGTACGTTTAAAGTTACTGTTGATAATCACCACCGCGACGCCTTTCGGCATCGAGACTGCTTTAGTCCCTAAGGAGCGGCAGTCGATCAGAAGAGCGTGGTCTTTTTTACCCAGTGCGGAGATGAGCTGGTCCATGATGCCGCAGTTGCAGCCAACAAACTGGTTTTCCGCTTCCTGACCGTTCAGCGCAATCTGCGCGCCGTCGAGCGCCAGGTGATAAAGCTGCTGGAACACGGTGCCGACGGCAACTTCCAGTGAAGCCGAGGAGCTTAATCCTGCGCCCTGCGGTACGTTGCCGCTGATAACCAGGTCCGCGCCGCCGAAGTTGTTATTCCGCTGCTGGAGATGCTTCACCACGCCGCGAACATAGTTCGACCACTGCTGGGTATCGTGGCGGGTAATCTGCGAATCCAGAGAGAATTCATCGGTCTGATTGTCGTAATCGGCGGCAATCACCCGCACGGTACGATCGTCGCGCGGCGAGCAACTGATGACCGTCTGGTAATCAATTGCGCAAGGCAGCACGAATCCATCGTTATAGTCGGTATGTTCGCCGATCAGGTTAACGCGGCCAGGGGCCTGGATAATGTGGCTGGCTGGATAGCCAAACTTTTCAGCAAACAGGGCTTGGGTTTTCTCTTTCAGACTCATGGTTATACTCCGGATTCGCGAAAATGGACGTCGCTCACAGCGCGCAGACGTTCAGCAGCCTGCTCGGCCGTCAGATCACGCTGGGTTTCAGCCAGCATTTCATAGCCGACCATAAATTTGCGCACTGTGGCGGAGCGCAGCAGCGGCGGATAAAAATGTGCATGCAGCTGCCAGTGATTATTCTCTTCATCGTTAAACGGCGCGCCGTGCCAGCCCATAGAGTAGGGGAATGAGCACTGGAACAGGTTGTCGTAACGGCTGGTCAGCTTTTTCAACGCCAGCGCAAGATCGCTGCGCTGGTCGTCGGTTAAATCGGTCAGACGCTGGATGTGCGCTTTTGGCAGCAGCAGCGTCTCGAAAGGCCACGCAGCCCAGTAGGGGACCACGGCGAGCCAGTGTTCGGTCTCGACGATAGTACGGCTACCGTCGGCTAATTCACGCTGTACGTAATCCACCAGCATCGGCACGCCGTGCTCGGTGAAGTACGCTTTTTGCAGACGATCTTCGCGTTCCGCTTCATTCGGCAGGAAGCTGTTTGCCCACACCTGGCCATGCGGGTGCGGGTTGGAACAGCCCATCGCCGCACCTTTGTTTTCAAAGACCTGGACCCATGGATAGGTTTTTCCGAGGTCCGCAGTCTGTTCCTGCCACGTTTTAACCACGCCTTCCAGCGCTTCAACGCTCAGTTCCGGCAGCGTTTTGCTGTGGTCTGGCGAAAAGCAGATGACCCGGCTGGTGCCGCGGGCGCTCTGACAGCGCATCAGCGGGTCGTCGCTTTTCGGGGCATCAGGGGTATCGGTCATCAAAGCCGCAAAGTCATTGGTAAAAACAAACGTACCGGTGTAGTTCGGGTTGGTGTCACCGGTGACGCGGGTATTACCCGGGCACAGGAAGCAGTCCGGATCGTGCGCGGGCAACGTTTGCTTTGCCGGCGTTTCCTGCGCCCCCTGCCAGGGGCGCTTGGCGCGATGCGGAGAAACCAGAATCCACTGCCCGGTTAACGGGTTATAACGACGATGTGGATGGTCGACGGGGTTAAATACGCTCATGAAGGTTCCTTAGTCTGGATAACCCTGCGGATGACGGGACTGCCAGTGCCAGGTGTCCTGCGCCATTTCGTCAAGGTTGCGCGTCACGCGCCAGTTCAGATCGCGATCGGCCTTTTCAGCGTCCGCCCAGTAGGCCGGGAGGTCGCCGTCGCGGCGTGGCGCGAAGTGGTAGTTAATCGGTTTACCGCAGGCTTTGCTGAAGGCATTGACCACGTCAAGTACGCTGCTGCCGACGCCTGCGCCAAGGTTGTAGATATGCACACCCGCTTTATCAGCCAGTTTTTCCATTGCCGCGACGTGGCCGTCGGCAAGGTCCATCACGTGAATGTAGTCACGTACGCCGGTGCCGTCTTCGGTCGGGTAATCGTTGCCAAAGACCGCCAGCGATTCGCGACGACCTACAGCAACCTGCGCGATATACGGCATCAGATTGTTCGGGATGCCCTGCGGGTCTTCACCCATGTCGCCCGACGGATGCGCGCCAACCGGGTTGAAGTAGCGCAGCAGGGCGATGCTCCAATCAGGTTGTGCTTTTTGCAGGTCCGTCAAGATCTGCTCAACCATCAGCTTACTTTTGCCGTACGGGCTTTGCGGAGTGCCGGTCGGGAAGCTTTCAACATAAGGGATCTTCGGCTGATCGCCGTAAACGGTAGCGGAAGAGCTGAAAATAAAGTTTTTCACGCCAGCAGCACGCATGGCGGAAACTAATTTCAGTGTGCCGGTTACGTTATTGTCGTAATATTCCAGCGGCTTAGCGACGGACTCTCCGACGGCTTTCAAACCGGCGAAATGGATCACGGCTTCAATCGCGTGATCGTGAAGAATCTCCGTCATCAGCGCTTCATTACGAATATCGCCTTCGACAAAGGTGGCATTTTTCCCGCCGAGACGTTCAATGATTGGCAATACGCTGCGCTTACTGTTGCAGAGATTGTCGAGAATAATCACCTCATGCCCCTGCAGTAGCAGTTGAACGCAGGTATGACTTCCAATGTAACCGCTACCACCTGTAACCAGTACTTTCATGATTCGCTCCAATAGGCTTATCGTGTGAGAAGAAGATAGCATACCAAAGATGGGAAAAGTGTGACACAGGCCAAATTGGTGGAATCGTTTACACTAAAATTATCAATGCGCACACTGAAGATTTTATTGTTTTAAAACAGGGGAATGATGTGGCGTATTGATCTTTTTCCGAAAAAAAACAGGGATCCGCAGACCCCTGAATCAGGTCAATTTGTCAGCGGTCCCACTTCGTAAGTGTAACCGTCTCCACTGCTGACAAACGCCAGACGGTGGGTAATACAGTCCGGGGCATCCTCGGCATGGTGAGAAACAAACAGCAGTTGAGTTGCCCCTTCGCTAATCAGCACATCGATAAAACGGCGCACCAGCTGGCGGTTGAGCGGGTCTAGCCCCTGTAGCGGTTCATCAAGGATCAGCAGGGTAGGGTGTTTGACCAGCGCGCGGACGATCAGCGCCAGCCGCTGCTGTCCCCAGGAGAGACTATGAAACGGCGCATCGGCAGTGCGCTTGTCGATCCCGAGGATATCCAGCCAGTTTTGCACCAGCTTGTGCTGCTTGTCAGAAACGGCCTGATAGATACCAATCGAGTCGAAATAGCCTGAGAGAATCACGTTACGCACGTTGGTACTGACGCGGTATTCAAGGTGCAGGCTGCTGCTGACGTAACCAATATGCTTCTTAATATCCCAGATGGTTTCCCCGCTGCCGCGACGGCGGCCAAACAGCGTCAGGTCGTTGCTGTACCCCTGCGGATGATCGCCGGTCACCAGGCTGAGCAGCGTGGATTTACCGGCACCGTTGGGGCCAACTATCTGCCAGTGTTCTCCGGGGTTTACCGTCCAGCTCAGGTGGTTAATGATCGGCCGATCGTTATAAGAGACCATGCCGTCGTTAAGTACAATGCGCGGTGCGTTATCCTCCAGCGCGTGACGTGCCGCCGGAGCATCCGGTTCCGGCAGGGTCATGCCGTCAAGTTTTTCGCTATGCGCCAACTGGGCAATCAGCGCTTGTTGCAGCAAGGCCTGCTTTTCGCCAGTTTCGCTCAGCACGCAATCCGCCAGCACACCGGCAAACTGCACGAACGCCGGGATCTCATCAAAACGATTAAGTACCAATACCAGAGTGATACCTTCACCGTTTAGCGTCGCCAGTAGCTCGGCTAACTGCTGGCGCGATGCTACGTCGAGTCCGTCGAACGGCTCATCAAGAATGAGCAGATCCGGGTTGCCCATTAGCGCCTGACACAGCAGCGTTTTGCGCGTTTCACCAGTGGAGAGGTATTTAAAGCGGCGCTGGAGTAGGCTGGTGATACCAAACTGTTCGGCAAGGCGGGCACAGCGGGATGAATCTTTAAACTCATCCTGGATGATTTCCGCGGTGGTGCGTCCGGTGTCTTCTTCACCGGGGCTAAGCAAATCGGTGTTGTTGCGCTGCCACTCATCGCTGACCAGCTTTTGCAACTGTTCAAAAGAGAGGCGGGTGATGCGCGAAAACGTGCTCTCGCGCTGGCCGCTAAGCAGCGTTAGCTCGCCGGACAGCGCCCGGGCGAGGGCAGATTTCCCGCTGCCGTTGCTGCCGACGAAGGCCCAGCTTTCGCCAGCCTGCACGCTGAGGTGCTCAATATTTAACGTTTTTGTGTCGCTCAGGCGAAACATGCCTTGCGAAATTTGCAATGATGACATTGTGTATCCCACTTTTTGCAGCAATTTGCTTCAGGGATACGTCTTCACGGCCGGAATGTCAATGCCGTTAGCACAACGTGGCGAGAATGATGCGATCGGCATTGAAATAGGCTATCGCTTCCGCCCCTTCCGTCAGATCGCGTGTCTCCTCCACCGGCAGGGTGGCGCAAAGGCTCTGACCATCCGGGAGCGCCATCAGTACTTCGCTCTGCTCCGGCCCGCGCTCAATATGACTGATGCGCCCGGCCAGTTGGTTATCGGCCTGCTGGGCCAGCGTGCGATCCTGAGTGATACCGACCCATGGTGCTTTCAGCAGCACCAGCACTTCCTGACCCTCATCAAGGCCCAGACGCTCGGCGCTTTGCGCGGTAATGGCGACTTTAAAGCGGGTTTGTCCGTCGGCCAGTAGCACGTCAACATGCTGCTGCACTTGCTGGTGGTCGCGCCCGGTAATGGTGCCAAACCACTGGTTGCGCGCGCTGGTCTGGAGAGAAAAGCGAGAAATCGCCGCCAGCAGGCTGTCGAGGGGGAGAGCGTCATCATCACTCAGGACATCAAACGCTTTCTGCTGAATCTGCGCTAACAGGTCGTAAAGCTGAATCAGCCGCTGCCCGTAGCGGGTGAGGACCGCGCCGCCACCGCCTTTGCCGCCGGTAGCGCGATCGACCAGGGTTTGCTCGCTCAGCTGATTCATTTCATTAATGGCATCCCAGGCGCTTTTATAGCTGATGCCGGCGTTTTTTGCCCCCTGACTAATGGAGCCGGTCTGGTCAATCTGCTTCAGCAGGGCGATACGGCGGGGATCGGCGAACAGGCGCTGCTGTAATTTTAGGGTAAGAAGAATTTCGGCCTGCATAATCATATCCTGTTGAAAAAGGGTATTGTGACCGATAGCGGTTATCTTGCAAGATGCATCTGCGGCGAATGTCTGCCAGGCATCGCACAAATCGGGCGTGTTTTTCCGGCCGAAACGGTTACAATTAAACATTCGTATTTTCTGGAGCCAACCATGTTAGAGCTATTGAAAAGTCTGGTGTTTGCCGTTGTGATGGTCCCCGTGGTGATGGCTATCATCCTCGGGCTGATCTACGGTCTGGGCGAAGTGTTTAACCTCTTCTCCGGAGCAGGCCATAAAGACAACAGGCCGCAAAACCACTGATTCCCGCGCCCGGTTCTACCGGGCGTTTTTATTTGTCCCCTCAATTGATCCGCCTCTAATTACCCCTAATTTGCTCTGGGAAAACCCCAACCTTATCGCTATATTATCTCCTACATAACGCACTCACAGGAGTTTCAGATGGCAGGTCAATGGTTACGCTTTTTTGCCGGAGCAACGTTAACGCTCTGTGTTGCAGGTCACGCGCTGGCGGAAGACGGTAAAATTACCGTGTTTGCAGCGGCATCGCTGACTAACGCAATGCAGGATATCGCTAAAGAGTATAAGAAAGAGAAGAACGTTGATGTTGTTTCTTCGTTTGCTTCTTCATCGACTTTGGCACGACAGATTGAAGCGGGTGCGCCTGCAGATCTGTTTATCTCTGCTGACCAAAAATGGATGGACTACGCGGTTGAGAAAAAGAGCATTGATACGGCGACACGCGCCACTCTGCTGGGCAATAGCCTGGTGGTCGTTGCGCCAAAAGCCAGCGCTCAGGGCGATATCACCATCAATGATAAAACCGACTGGACCAGCCTGCTGAAAGGGGGGCGTCTGGCGGTTGGCGATCCGGAGCATGTGCCTGCGGGCATCTATGCCAAAGAAGCGCTGCAAAAACTGGGTGCCTGGGAAACCCTGTCACCGAAGCTGGCTCCGGCGGAAGATGTTCGCGGTGCGCTGGCGCTGGTCGAGCGTAGTGAAGCCCCACTGGGTATCGTCTACGGTTCTGATGCCGTTGCCAGTAAGGGTGTAAAAGTTGTCGGTACCTTCCCGGAAGATTCCCACAAGAAAGTGGAATATCCGCTGGCTATCGTTGATGGACATAAAAATGCGACGGTTAGCGCATTTTATGACTATCTGAAAGGACCGGAAGCTTCGGCCATCTTTAAACGTTACGGATTTACTACCCACTAATGTTCTTAAGCGATCCCGAATGGCAGGCGGTACTGCTGAGCCTGAAAGTTTCATCCCTGGCGGTGGTGTTCAGCTTACCTTTTGGGATCTTTTTTTCCTGGCTGCTGGTTCGACGGGATTTCCCCGGCAAAGCGCTACTCGATAGCATCCTCCACCTGCCGCTGGTATTGCCGCCGGTGGTGGTGGGCTATCTGTTATTGATTGCCATGGGACGGCGTGGTTTTATCGGCAGCTGGCTTTATGACTGGTTTGGTCTGAGCTTTGCCTTTAGCTGGCGCGGCGCGGTGCTGGCGGCGGCGGTGATGTCTTTTCCACTGATGGTGCGGGCTATTCGCCTGGCGCTGGAAGGGGTCGATATTAAGCTGGAGCAGGCGGCACGCACGCTTGGCGCGGGCCGCTGGCGGGTGTTTTTCACCATTACCCTACCTTTAACGCTTCCGGGAATTATTGTTGGTACCGTGCTGGCCTTCGCCCGTTCGCTGGGCGAATTTGGCGCGACCATTACCTTTGTTTCTAATATTCCTGGTGAAACTCGCACCATTCCCTCGGCTATGTATACTCTGATTCAGACCCCCGGCGGCGAAGGTGCGGCAGCACGGCTGTGTTTGATTTCGATTGTGCTGGCGCTGATATCGCTGCTGATTTCTGAATGGCTGGCCCGGCTTAGCCGCAAACGGATGGGGAAATAATCATGCTTGAGCTCGATTTCACCCAGACGCTGGGCACCCACTGTTTGCAGATCTGCGAGACGCTCCCCGCCAGCGGCATTACGGCGGTTTTCGGCGTATCCGGCGCCGGGAAAACTTCGCTGATTAACGCCATCAGCGGCCTGACGCGCCCGCAGCAGGGGCGTATTGTGCTTAACGGCAGAGTGCTTAATGATGTCGAAAAGCGTATCTGTCTGGCGCCGGAAAAACGGCGCATTGGCTATGTCTTTCAGGATGCGCGCCTGTTTCCGCACTACAAGGTGCGCGGCAATCTGAAGTACGGCATGGCGAAGAGTATGGCCGACCAGTTTGATAAGCTGGTGGATCTGCTCGGTATTGCGCCGCTGCTCGATCGCCTGCCGGGAGGGCTCTCCGGTGGGGAAAAACAACGAGTGGCGATTGGTCGGGCATTACTCACCGCCCCCGAACTGTTGCTGCTGGATGAACCGCTGGCGTCGCTGGATATTCCACGTAAACGCGAGCTGCTGCCCTATCTGCAACGTCTGGCGCGAGAGATTAACATCCCGATGCTCTACGTCAGCCATTCATTGGATGAGATTCAGCATCTGGCGGATAAAGTGCTGGTGCTGGAAGAAGGGAAAGTGAAAGCTTTTGGTGACCTGGAAGCGGTGTGGAGCAGCAGCATAATGCACCCTTGGCTACCGCAGGATCAGCAAAGCACCATTCTCAATGTGACCATTGCCGCTCAGCATCCACAGTATGCGATGACCGCTCTGGCGCTCGGCGACCAGCAGATATGGGTCAATCAGCTCGACAGGCCGCAGGGTGAAGCGGCGCGGATTCGCATTCAGGCTTCGGATGTGTCACTGGTCCTGCAGCCAGGGCAGCAAACCAGCATCCGTAATATTTTGCCCGCACAGGTGATGCAGTGCATCGAAAGTAACGGTCAGGTTGAGGTCAGGCTTGAGATTAGCGGTCGTACGCTGTGGGCGCGTATCAGCCCCTGGGCCCGTGATGACCTGGGCATAACCCCAGGCCAGCAGCTGTACGCGCAAATTAAAAGCGTGTCGATCGCCGCCTGATTACAGCAGATGGCGGTTGATGTAGTCGGCGATGCTGGTGGTTTCGTTTTCACCAATCACCACGTTGGCGCGCGCTTTGACGTCATCGACCGCGTTGCCCATCGCCACGCCAGTACCGGCGGCTTCCAGCATGCTCAGATCGTTGTAGTTATCGCCAAAAGCGATCACGTCCTGCATCGACAAGCCCTGTGCCGCCACCCACTGCGCAAGGCGTTTGCCTTTGCTGTTGCCTTCGCGGGCGATATCAACCTGATCGTGCCATGACCATTCACATTCCAGACCCAGCGTCTGACCAACATGCTGGGCAAAGCGCTGTAGCTTAGCGGTATCTTCATCGGTCAGCGCGAATTTCCATACGGCCTTAACTTCGCGGGCTGCCTGCGCCAGCGAGTTGACCTGAGTGAATACCGGACGCTGTTCGACCGGCAGAGATTGCGCCCAGTTGGCGGTGCGCACGACGTGTCCGGTCGGCTGTTCGTAAAGCATGGCGTCATCAACGTACATCAGGCCGTGGATATCATGCTCGTTCAGCATATCCGTCAGGCTCAGGGCTTTGTCGACTGGCATCGGATCGGATTCCAGAACCTTTTTTGCATGATAATCATACAAATAAGTGCCATTACAACAAATTGCAGGTGTATCCAGAGCCAGTGCCTGATAAAAAGGATGGATAGCGACGTGATGTCGGCCGGTGACGACGATCACCTGGTATCCCGCGTCTCTGGCGCGAGCCAGTGCGTCGAGCGAGGCGGGAAGGATTGTTTTTTTTCCGGTCAGTAGGGTGCCGTCTAAATCCAGGGCAATCACGCGTGAGGTCATGTGTTGTTTCCGGTTAATGGTGAAAAGTGAGCAGGCTATGATGGTACACCGCTGTGCCATTCGGGCAAACTTTTCAGCATCTACCGCTAAAAGAGTCGATACACTTGATCCTTCTGGCTGCTGCGAGGCAACCTGAATCATGTAGTGTATGCGTATTGTGTTTTTCAGCGCGTCGTTAGTCTGAAAAATGAAATTTCCACGAGCAGTGAGGAAAGGAGTATTCATGAAACAAACCGTTTATACCGCCAGTCCGGAAAGCCAGCAGATCCACGTCTGGAATCTGGACGTTGAGGGGAAACTGACGCTGGTGCAGGTTGTTGACGCCCCAGGTCAGGTGCAGCCGATGGTGGTGAGCCCGAACAAAGAGTATCTCTACGTCGGCGTGCGTCCGGAGTTTCGCGTACTGGCTTACCGCATTGCCCCCGATAATGGCGCTCTGACCTTTGCCGGCGAAGCCGCGCTGCCGGGTAGCCCGACGCATATTTCTACCGATCATCAGGGACGCTTTGTCTTTAGCGCCTCTTATAATTCGGGCTGCGTAAGCGTCACGCCGCTGACCGATGGCCTGCCGGGTGAAACGGTGAGCGTTATTGAAGGTCTGGAAGGGTGCCACTCGGCAAATATCTCCCCGGATAACCGCACCTTATGGGTTCCGGCGCTGAAGCAGGATCGTATCTGCCTGTTTACCCTGAGTGATGATGGTTTCCTCGTTGCGCAGGAACCGGCTGAAGTGACCACCGTTGAAGGCGCGGGTCCGCGTCATATGGTGTTCCATCCGAACCAGCAGTACGGTTACTGCGTCAATGAGCTTAATAGCTCTGTTGACGTCTGGGAGCTGAAAGATCCGTACGGCAAAATCGAGTGCGTGCAGACGCTGGACATGATGCCTTCTGATTTCACCGGTGTTCGCTGGGCGGCGGATATCCATCTCACCCCGGATGGTCGTCACCTCTACGCCTGCGATCGTACCGCCAGCATTATCACCATCTTCAGCGTCTCCGAAGACGGCAGCGTGTTGTCCATTGAAGGCTATCAGCCAACCGAAGCACAACCGCGTGGCTTTAACCTCGATCACAGCGGTAAATACCTGATTGCTGCTGGTCAGAAATCGCATCATGTCGCGGTGTATGAAATCGAAGGTGAGCAGGGCCTGTTGCAAGAAAAAGGGCGCTATGCCGTCGGCCAGGGTCCTATGTGGGTAGTGGTTAACGCATACTAAGGCTGTGGGTTATGACTGAAAACCTCGCCCAGGCGAGGTTTTTTATGCCAGATGCAACGGCTATTTTACCCGCATCCGATATTCAATCATGCCGCTTTTATCCGCCACCCAGTTATACAGACGCTGGCCGCGAAGGTTGGTTTCATGGGTGTGCCAGTACAGGCTGGCAGCGTGGCGTTTGCGCGCCTGCTGCTGAACATATTCAATCAACTGTTTGCCGATATGCTTGCCCCGAACCTCTGGGTTAACGAACAGGTCTTCCAGATAGCAGTAGTCGCTTTCGGCCCAGGTAGTGCGATGGAACAGGTAATGCACCAGCCCAACTATCGCTCCTTCATGCTTTGCTACGGCGCAAAACATCGGTTCAATGGGATTTAAAAAACGGCTCCAGGTTAATTGCGTCACGGCTTCCGGGATATCGACGCGGTAAAATACCTGGTAGCTTTTCCACAGCGGCAACCACTGGGCAAAGTCGCTCTCGGTCGCGGGTTCGATGGTGATTTGAGATAAATTCATAGTGGTCCTTATTTTTTAAAAATGGGTGTTTTGTCCTCACTGAGCGCCATGTTAGAAGTTCTTATGGTTCCTAAAAAGTGACACTTTCTATATATTTGTAGGATCCACTTTTACCTTCAAGATATCCCTCATAGCTATGGCAAAACCAGTTGCACCTCTCTTTCAGGACCTGTTATTACAACGCGGGATCATCAAAGATCAGGTTTATCACGCCCTGCGTAACGCTATCCTTGACGGTCGTTTGACGGCGGGTTCAAAAGTCCCCTCAAGCCGTGCGCTGGCTGAGATGATGGCGATCTCCAGGAACTCGGTTATCTCGGGTTTCGATCGCCTGATGGATGAGGGGTATCTGGTGACGCGCAAGGGCGCGGGCACATTTGTCTGCCAACATATCCCGGATAACTTCATAAGCGAGCATTATTCACCAGCGGCGCCTGAAGCGGCGGCATCTGCTATCGGGCAGCTCAACCCCGATATCTCGGCATTGATACCCTCATGGTCCGAAAGCCAGGAGAGTGGGGGGATGAACCGGGTTTTTGCGGTGGGTATCGGCTGTACCGATCTCTTTCCTCACGCTTTATGGGGACGATTGCTGGGGCGCGTCTGGCGACAGTCGCATCGTGAACTGGGAATGCACACCACGCCTTACGGATATCTACCGTTGCGACGAGCCATCAGTCACTATATTCAGGCGACTCGTGGGGTAAATTGTCATGAAGATCAAATTATTATCGTCAATGGTATTCAACAGGCGCTGACGATCACCACTCAGGCATTGCTGGTACCTGGTGATGAGGTTTGGCTGGATGACCCTGGATACAACGGCGCTCGCGGTGCATTCGCCGCCAGAGGTGTCTCCGTCCGGCCTGTTCGTGTTGATAGCGATGGCATGGATATTCAGGATGGAATATTGCACTACCCAGGGGCGAAACTGGTCTATACCGCGCCCTCGCATCAGTTTCCGCTCAGCGGAACTCTCAGCCTGCCGAGAAGGCTTGCCTTACTGGAATGGGCAGAAGCCCATCGGGCCTGGATTTTCGAAGATGACTACAACAGTGAGTTTCGCTACGCCGCCCGTTCATTACAGGCTTTGCAGGGGCTAGATAAACATCAGCGGGTTATCTATTCCGGGACATTCTCTAAGATGATGTACCCGGAATTTCGCCTTGGTTTTTTGGTGGTGCCTGAGCATTTACGCGAACAGTTTGCCATCACCAAGTATTACACCGATCTTAGTAGCGGCTATCTGGAACAGGCGGTTCTGGCGCGTTTTCTCAGTGAGGGGCACTACGCCAGCCATGTTCGTCGTATCCGCAAAGCCTGTTTTGAGCGCAAAAGTGCGCCGGAGGCGGCGATTGAGCACTATTTTCCTGGACGTATGGCGGTTCATCCGACGGACTCGGGCGTTCATTTAGTCTGCTGGCTGCTGAATGGTATAAAAGCCAAAGAGTTGGAAGACAAGGCTCGTCGGATAGGCTTAGGTGTACAGACCTTTGAGCGATACTGTCAGCGGGCGATGGCGAGAGAGGGGATTTTATTCGGTTTTGCCAACCATCCGCCGGAGGTCCTGGTCGATGGCGTCAGGCGTCTGGCTGCGGTGCTTTAGCGCGTGGTGATGTGTTTTTATATTCAGCCTTATAAAAAGGCTGATTAAATATTGCATATATTTATTTAATATCCGTCTCCTGTTGTGGATTTTATTCCTGGCAACAGGAGCCGAATTTTAGGCGGAATTATACTACAGGCGGGTTTTATTTCTATCCTCAGGTCCTGTTTAACCGTTATTCCACCTATTAACAATAGCGGACTTCCTTGTTTCATTAATTCCTGTTGCTATCTTAGATATCATCCATGGTATAACTTACGACGATTTCCAGCGTCTTACGGATAACATCTGCGGTCACCACATCGCTGGTCGTCTCAAGGGCATTAATTAACCAGAATATAATAGCCTTATTACTGAGATGCCCTTCAGTGGCAAGGATACTACTAATGGCCAGGGACATCACTGCAGATTCATCGATCAGCCTGTCGCCTGCATTGCGGAAATATTCAGAGAGTGCGGTATCGTTCAGGCCTGCGTAGATATCTGATTGCTGATGCATAGTCTGTCTCATCATATTCTCAACTTTGTTAATTAAAGAATCGACCATTAATGGTCAGTGCATTTTACCTGTACCAGATTGCGAAGATGAACCCAATAAAGCATTTGGGTCATCCCAATAATTTTTCGCACCTGAAGTACCCAGAGACTTTTTCTTACCTCGAAGAGCTACCATATTATTGATTTCATCAATAATATGCCCAATTGTATCTCGCCGTTTTTTATCCGTTTCACCGACCTGCATCGACTGGAGTTTATTTACCAGAGCCAGAGTATTGATCGGCCCCTTTTTTTTGAGTAGAGAGAGGACAGCCTCTCCAATCAGTACATCTGTTAAGTGTTCAATCTCACCACTATTCATAACTGTATCTCTGATTACCGTCGTCTCCATAACTGGAGATTTGGTTTGAAGTCGATGCGCTGATTAAGTATTGGCATCATCCGTGAAACCAGACTCTTCAGTGTCGACTTAATTCACCAGATTACTGCTGGCACGCTTAATCTTGTCGCTCAAAGAGCAAGCCGATTAATGTTTGATAGTGGTTCTCTTCTTCAGGTTGAGAAGCAACTTCAAGGCGACTCAGTAACTTGGTACACAGAGATTTACGATTCAGATTTCGGCCTTCATAAAGGATATCCATCACGATTTGTCCCAGCGTTTCCTGCTGTGAAGGCAAAGAGGCTTTATTGAAATAATGGGCAATAGCGCTAGCTGTGTCAGGAATATAACTATTCTGCTGCATATGTGCTCCTGTCAGTTCAATCATCAGTTAAGTTGCTATTAAAGTTATACAATGATCGGTAACTTGTACACAAAAAATGAAATAAAAATGTTAGTTTTTTGATTTTTTGATATAGCTAATTGATTTATATATATTTTTAATTTTACCCTCACAGAGCGCATACTATCTGGGGGATGTGCATTCTGTACAGGTGTTGGCTGGAGAAGAAGGTCAATCAAAAGAACGGTTTAATGTGAAATATTTGTTAATATATTTGTCTTTTTTACAGGACGCAGGACATCGGATCTGCTACTGTAATATCTCAATATCTTTTCTCTCTCCTGTCGGGAATTTCATGCTCACTACCATCATTTATCGCAGTCATATCTGCGACAACGTGTCAGTTAAATCGCTCGAAAGCATGGTTGCTGAAGCAAATGTAAAAAATAGCCAGATGGACGTGTCCGGGATTTTACTTTTTAACGGCACTCATTTTTTTCAGCTATTAGAAGGACCTGAAGAGAAGGTTCTGGAAATTTATCGTCATATCTGTGGGGACTCGCGCCACCATAATCTTGTTGAACTGCTTAGCGATCATGGTCCGACGCGTAGATTTGGCAACATTGGTATGGAGCTCTTTGATTTACGAGAGTATGACCGCGATGACGTTCTGCAAATGGTGTTGGATAAAGGGACCACTAAATATCAGCTAACTTACGATGACCGGGCTCTCCACTTTTTTCGTACCTTCGTGGAAGCGACGGAAAAGGATAATTATTACGAAATTCCCGCGCCGGAAAGCTGGGGCTTTGTAACGGATAGCACAGCTTTTTATCCTGAAGTCCCGTTCGCACAGGCCGAGTGCAGTTTTGCTTTTCAGCCAGTGATCGACCCGTTTGCTAAAGAAGTTGTTTCCGTTGAGGCGTTGCTGCGCACCGCCTGCGGTGGATCGCCAGAGGTTTATTTTGATGGACTCTCGCGAGAGGATATTTATAAGGCGGACCTCCACAGTAAGCGGGTGGCGTTTGCCATGGCGGGACGTTTGCGTCTGCGTGGATGCACGTTGTCTATTAATCTCTTACCAATGACTTTGGTGAATGTTCCCGGCGCTGTTGAGTTTCTTTTAGATGAAATCAAGGCGAATGGTTTGATTTCAGAGCAGATTATTGTTGAGTTCACCGAGAGTGAAGCTATCTCACGTATTGATGAATTCACTGATTCTATTCGTAAGCTCAAGTCCGCGGGTATTCGCGTCGCTATCGATCACTTTGGTGCCGGGTATGCCGGGCTTTTGTTACTGGCTCAGTTTCAGCCGGATCGCATAAAGATCAATCGTCAACTGGTCAAAGATATCCATAAGCACGGGCCAAGGCAGGCTATAGTGCAGGCCATTATTAAATGCTGTAACTCGCTGGAAATTGCCGTCTCGGCGGTAGGAATCGAGCGACCAGAAGAGTGGATGTGGCTCGAGTCGGCGGGAATCGCGCATTTTCAGGGTAATTTGTTTGCCAGTCCGTGTTTGGGCGGAATTCCTGCGGTCGCATGGCCCGAAAAAAAATCATCCTGGGAAATTCTTTAAAATTTGCTGGTACCCATAGTCTGAAAACGCCAGATAAATCATTCATACTTCCTTTTTGACCTACATATTGTCGTCCAACCTGTTATATTTTAACTGTACAAGAAAAGTTAATTGTACAGTCTGGCTAAATTCGTTAATTTAGCCAGGAAAGTATGGCATGTTAAGAGGGCGCTAATGGCTTATTACAGTATCGGTGAAGTTGCCGAACGTTGCGGAATTAACCCCGTTACTTTGCGTGCATGGCAGCGAAGATACGGCTTGCTGAAACCGCAGAGAAGCGAGGGGGGACACCGTCAGTTTGACGATGAAGACGTTCAGCGTATTGAGGAGATCAAGCGCTGGATTGAACGTGGAGTCTCTGTCGGTAAGGTCAAGGCGTTACTGGAAGGTCATCAACCTGCGGCGCACGATGGTTCAGCTTTACTCCAGGACGAGATGATGACTCTTCTGCGAGTTGTACAACCCTCGAAATTACGCGCCAGAATTATGTCTCTTAGCCACGAATATCCCGTGGATAGTCTTATAGACCAGCTTTTTGTGCCCGTGCGGCAGAAATTAAATCTTGATCAAAACACGTCGCTGGCCATTAGCAGCATGCTGGATGGAATTTTGATCGATAGCGTGGCGTCATTCCTTGCCGAATCGCGTAAAAAAGTCGGTAAAGAGACGTTGTTGGTTGGCTGGGGTAATGAAGATCGTACCCGGCTCTGGTTAGAAGCGTGGCGGCTGTCGCAGCGTGCCTGGCATGTTAACGTTCTGGCTGAACCGCTTGATTCTCCTCGCCCGGAACTGTTCCCTGGACAGCACATTTTTGTCTGGACCGGCCGTGCATTATCTCCTTTGCAGGCGGAATTACTCAGCCACTGGCAAAGTCAGGGGTTTACCATCGAGTTTCATGGGGATTAATAGGGGAATTGAAGCCAGCAGCGGAACATGCGTTTTGTTTTTATATTCCGCCGCTTTTGCTTTTTTAGATATTTTAACTCGGCCTAACGATAAAATATCAAGAATTGAGCTGTGACCAGGCTTTGAACGTTTCGCTACGGCTAATGTTAAAAAAATCTGTGCGCCCAGAGCAGCCTAATTTTTTAATCAACGTCAGGCGGATTTGATAAATCGTTTTGATATGCAAGTTCAGTGACTTTCCGATATTAACCATCGCTTCACCATCATTCATTAAGCGGATAACCGCTTTCTCACGGCTGGTAAGAATAATACCCTCGGATTCGCCATCCGGTTTTTTACCATACAATGTTGGTCGGAGAATAAACGATTTTATCTCAGCTGGCGTGGAGCGCGCGGAGATTCTGAACATTGGAATTTCACTTAAGAAGTTTAAGTCATTACCATCCGTAAGCAGAACAAAGCGAACCCTCCGTTGGTCATACTTATGATTTAACACAGAATAATAGTTGTCGCTGGTGAAGAAAACGTATTTGCCATGAAAACAGCCCGGTGATAGTGAATCAAGAATAAGCTGTAAACCCTGACGGAGAAGGTTATTGTTAATCCAAAGATCGTAATGATTATAAAAGAAATCTGGTTTGTCGTTATTCATTTGTCCTCCGAGCCTGGGTCGTTAGTTGCTGTATGTTTGCCTGCTAAAAGTCGCGCTTAGTGATGATTTTTTCCGTATAACATATGTAGTATTTGCATATACAAATCAGCGAGAATTTCATTTTTCTCTATATTCAGGCGGTGCTGAACCTCAATGATTAAACGCTCATTACTCACCGTTTCGTTCTTAATCTGCACCATATGCTCGATGTTTTTTAGCAAAGCAGAGTTAGGAATAAACTCTGCGGGAATAGTGTTTTTAATCTGCATGATATATCTCAGGCTGCATTCAATAATTAATCAACCAACAAAGCCGATTGATAACAATCATCTTTGTTATTCAGTTTTTCACCATATCAAGAGAAATGGTGTGCAATTTTTAAGTCATAAGGATGCTGTAATGCAGAGAAATTAAAACTTACGTTTTAACTATAGTCATGATTTTGTACTTGTACAGTTTTTGCAGGTTATTTTGTACTTATAGATTATGTTTTTTGTTTTTAAATTATAGGTGATTGTTTTTATTGTCATTTTTATGATTAAAAACTTGTACAGCGTGGAGATTTAGCAACCAGGATGAACTATCCTGACGATGGTGGTGGAAGGGAAAAGGGGATAGAGCCTGAAGGGAGCGGAGAGAAAAGGGGGAATGGCTCCCCCTTCAAGTTTATAACCGTTACTGCTTCGGCTCAGCGACAACAAAACTTCCCACGCCGCGGTTATTGTATTCCCACATGCGGTTGAAGTTAGCATCGTTCAGATTGCGCTGCGGGTTGCCTTTGTCATCGGCAGTGCCGGTATTACCGCTAAACGGACGGTTTGAACCCACGGCATCGGCCCACGGTCTGGCCATATTAAAGCTTTCATTAATGACGCTATCGCGGATAACGACCTGGCCGTTGGTATTGCCGTCAACATCCAGAGAGCGACCCAACTGTGCTACGCCATCGCCGTAAGCAGTGAAGCGACTGTTGATCGCCAGGAACCCGTAGGTCACGCTCTTCAGGGTTGCTGGCGCGAAAACGTAGGCTTCTTTCTGGGTACGCGAGTTCACAACGCGGAAATCGGTATTATCAAACACCACTGCCCCACGGCCGGAAACAATATCGACATCGCCTTCAATATAGCTGTTGCTGACCAGAGTACGGGTCTGGCGGTTATCCTGCAGACGGTTCTGTACGCCGCTATTGGTCACAAAGAAGGTATTCTGACGACCAAGGATATTGACGTTGTTAATCTGCACCTGATCGCCATCGGTGCGCAGAGCGACGGCCTGGTGGGTGCCCGCGTCAACGCTGTCGCCGAGATCGTTGGCGATCGTCAGGTTCTGCAACTGCAGGCCGTTATTCTGCGACCAGAATACCGCCGAGCACATTACGCCAATAGTCGCGGTACGTTTGCTCTGGCAGTTGTCGAACATATACCACGCTGGTTTGCCCGGCATATATTTGCCGCCCGGATTGACCAGGTGACGCCAGGTGGTCGAATCGATTTCTGAATCAATCGGATGGACGATTTTGACGTCGAGCGGCTTCTCGCCGGTGCCGTACAGAGTCAGCGCGCCCGGGGCCGCCGGAACATACACGGTGCCGGTATATTCACCCGGCATGATGGCAATAAACTGGCGACGGTTGGAGTGACGGGTAATCGCTGCGTCAACCGCGGCCTGAATAGTGGTGTGGGTCACGCCCTGGGTTCCCGCAGGCCCGACGACAAAATCAGGCTGCGCCGGCAGGCTAATGGCAGACGGGTGCCAGGCCTGGGCGTTAGGATCCAGAGACTGGAAATAACTCGCCGTTGAGAAGTTTTTCGCCTCATCAGCGGTTAAAACAGGACGAGAAGCCGTGCCCGGCGCAGTCTGCGTTGAGGGCTGTTGATCGGCAGGCGTCGAGCTACAGGCGGACAACGTCACGCCAAAGGCCAGCGCCAGCGCCATGCGGGAAACGGAAAATGTGTTCATGTTGCTCCGGGCAAGAATCAATCAAATAGATATACCCTGAATTGAAGTATGACGGGTATAAGTCCTTTAAAGCCTGCTGTTTTATACCAAGTTAAGCGAAACGGGAAGACATAGCGCAAAAAAGTTGCTGCTTTTGTATAGCAGGAACCGGGAATGGGTCGCGTTTGGTCACAAATAAATAACATTCATCCTTGCTTTTGTTGACATTTCACGCAGGATCAAAATAAATGTCTATACAACCCATGACAAGTTGACCGCTATGACTGAAGCCACCTCCGAACGTGTAATCTGGCGAAACGCCCGTCTCGCTACCCTGAATCCTGACCACTCACAACCTTATGGCCTGCTGGAGCATCATGCGCTGCTGGTGCGCAATGGTCGCATTGAGGCCGTTGTTGCCGATAACGAGGCGCCCGCAGGGCGAAGTATCGATCTCGGTGGCAGACTTCTGACGCCGGGGTTAATTGATTGCCATACTCACTTGATATTCGGCGGTAGTAGGGCGCAGGAGTGGGAGCAGCGCCTCAATGGTGTTTCCTACCAGACTATTAGCGCCAACGGCGGCGGTATTAACTCAACGGTGCGCGCTACCCGGGAAAGCAGCGAAGCGGAACTGTTGGAACTGGCCCGACGGCGTCTGGAGCGGCTGCTGCGTGAAGGCGTCACCACTCTGGAGATTAAATCCGGCTACGGGTTAGACCTTGAAAACGAACGCAAGATGCTGCGTGTCGTGCAACAGCTCGCCGCAAACCATGCCGTCGAGATTTCGCCAACGCTGCTCGCCGCTCACGCCACGCCGCCGGAATATAAAGGCGACCCGGATGGCTACATTAATCTGGTTTGCGAAGCGATTCTGCCCACGCTGTGGGAAGAGGGGTTGTTCGAAAGCGTCGATGCCTTTTGTGAAAACGTCGGTTTTAGTCCGGCGCAAACCGAGCGGGTTTACAGTACGGCCCAGGCATTGGGGATTCCGGTTAAAGGGCACGTTGAGCAGCTCTCTTCGCTGGGCGGCGCTGAGTTGGTGAGCCGCTATAAAGGCCTTTCCGCCGACCATATTGAATATTTGACGCCAGAGGGAGTCGCGGCAATGAGCCGCAGCGGCACCGTGGCGGTGCTCCTGCCCGGCGCGTTCTATTTTCTTAACGAAACCCGTAAACCGCCGGTTGAGCTGCTGCGTGAATATCACGTGCCAATGGCGGTAGCGACGGACTACAACCCTGGCACCAGCCCCTTTGCCAGCCTGCATCTGGCGATGAATATGGCCTGTGTGAAATTTGGCTTAACGCCGGAGGAGGCGTGGGCAGGGGTTACCCGACATGCGGCGCAGGCGCTGGGCCGTCAGGCGAGCCACGGGCAGCTGGCCGCAGGCTTTGTTGCCGATTTTGCTATCTGGGATGCCGAACATCCGGTGGAAATGGTTTATGAACCGGGGCGCAGCCCGCTGTGGCAGCGCGTCGTTCGAGGAGAAATCGCATGAAGCTTTGGCAATCTACGCCCGCAGCACTGTGGCAGGGGCGCGATGACAGCGCGGAAGCGGCTAACGCACTACGCTTGTTTCAAACCATCGCGCGGGCTGAACGTTTTGCACCTGAAGCGCTGGTGGGTGATATTGCCCTGCTGGGATTCGCCTGCGATGAAGGGGTCCGGCGCAATAAAGGGCGCACCGGGGCCGAAAAGGGACCTGAAACCCTGCGCCGGGCGCTGGCGAACATGGCCAGTCACCAGGGGCATGACCGCTGCGTTGATATGGGAACCATCAGCGCAGTGGGTGAGGGACTGGAAGAGGCTCAGCAGGCGCTGCGCGAAGCGGTTACTGCCTGTCAACGCGCAGGCAAACGCACGCTGGTATTAGGCGGCGGGCACGAGACGGCTTTCGGCCACGGTGCCGGGGTGCTGGATGCGTTTCCTGACGAGAAAGTCGGCATCATTAACCTCGATGCGCACCTTGATTTGCGTTTTGCCGACCAGGCCAGCTCCGGTACGCCGTTCCGCCAGTTGGCGCTGGCCTGTGAAGCGCAGCAGCGAGGCTTCCATTACACCTGTATCGGCGTAAGCCGCGCCGCCAATACCCAGGCGCTGTGGGATGAGGCCGCCCGCCGCGAGGTGATGATTATTGAGGATCTCGATGTTCTCGCATCTTTTGAGGCGCGAGTTATCCCGGAAATCACGCGTAATATCGCTTGTTACGATCGCCTTTATCTGACTATTGATCTGGATGTGATGCCCGCGCGTGAAATGCCGGCGGTCTCCGCGCCTGCTGCGCTCGGTATCCCGCTGGCAACGCTGCTGCGCATTGTTGAGCCGCTGTGCCGCAGCGGTAAGCTCCAGGCGGTGGATTTAGTAGAATTTAATCCGCAATATGATATCGATAGTCAAGGAGCCCGCGCGGCAGCGCGTCTGGCATGGCAAATCGCCCATTGGTGGCATTAGCGATTCGGTATATTCTGGACGTTTCGCCGCCCATTAGCACAAGGAAAGCCCGGCTATGTTCTCACCGCAACCTCGTTCCGCACCCGCGCCATTCTATGAAAAGGTGAAACAGGCGATCAGCGAAAAGATCCACAGCGGCGTCTGGCGTGTGCACGATCGTATTCCTTCGGAGGCGGAGCTGGTGGCGCAGTTTGGCTTCAGCCGCATGACCATCAACCGGGCGCTGCGCGAGCTGACCGACGAGGGCCTGCTGGTGCGACTTCAGGGCGTTGGTACCTTCGTGGCGGAGCCTAAAGGGCAGTCGGCGCTGTTTGAAGTACGCAGCATCGCCGACGAAATTGCCTCCCGCCACCATCAGCACCGCTGTCAGGTATTGCTGCTGGAGGAGACTCAGGCCGACCTAATTCAGGCCACGGCGCTGAACGTGGCGGTCGGTACGCGGATTTTTCATTCGCAGATGGTGCATTTTGAAAATGATGTTCCGGTACAGATTGAAGACCGCTGCGTTAACGCCGCCGTAGTACCGGACTATCTGCGCCAGGACTATACCACCACTACGCCTCACGACTATTTGTCGCTGATTGCCCCCTTAACCGAGGGGGAGCACATCGTTGAAGCAGTGCAGGCCACCGCGGAGGAGTGCGTGCTGCTGCATATCCATGCCCACGATCCGTGCCTGCTGATTCGCCGCCGTACCTGGTCCACCACCCATATCGTCTCCCATGCGCGCCTGCTTTTTCCCGGTAGCCGCTATCGCCTGCAGGGCCACTTTGGTTCCTGATCTTTACGCGCGTTGGCAAAATGTGATTGCTGACGCAATATAACAAAAATGTATCATTTGTGTTAAATCCTGGCTTGCGTATGCTTGTATAGACAAGTATATGTATCTACGTACACAACGTTAATTGTCAGGAGAAACCCCCGATGTCGCAAAGCAAATACCGCCAGCAGGACGTACGTGCACCGCGTGGCACAACGTTAAATGCGAAGAGCTGGCTGACCGAAGCTCCGCTGCGTATGCTCATGAACAACCTCGACCCGGATGTCGCCGAAAACCCGCATGAGCTGGTGGTGTACGGTGGTATTGGACGCGCGGCGCGCAACTGGGAATGCTACGACGCCATCGTGAAGGCGCTGAAAGATCTGGAGAGCGATGAGACCCTGTTGGTGCAGTCCGGCAAGCCGGTGGGCGTATTCAAAACCCACGAAAATTCGCCGCGCGTACTGATCGCTAACTCCAACCTGGTTCCGCACTGGGCGACCTGGGAACACTTTAATGAACTCGATGCCAAAGGTCTGGCAATGTACGGCCAGATGACCGCCGGCAGTTGGATCTATATCGGTAGCCAGGGCATTGTGCAGGGTACCTATGAAACCTTCGTTGAGGCCGGTCGCCAGCACTATCAGGGCAGCCTGAAGGGGCGTTGGGTATTAACAGCGGGCCTGGGCGGCATGGGCGGCGCGCAGCCGCTGGCCGCAACCTTAGCGGGTGCCTGCTCGCTGAATATTGAATGCCAACAGAGCCGTATCGATTTCCGCCTGCGTACCCGCTACGTTGATGAACAGGCGACTTCGCTGGATGACGCCCTGGCGCGCATCAAAAAATACACCGCTGAAGGCCGGGCGATCTCTATCGCCCTGTGCGGTAATGCGGCAGACATCGTACCGGAAATGGTCAAACGCGGCGTGCGCCCGGATATGGTGACCGACCAGACCAGCGCCCACGACCCGCTGCACGGCTATCTGCCGAAAGGCTGGAGCTGGGAAGAGTATCAGGTGAAAGCCGAATCAGACCCGCAGGGCACCATCCTGGCGGCGAAGCGTTCAATGGCCGACCACGTGCAGGCGATGCTGGCCTTCCACGAAATGGGCGTGCCGACGTTTGACTACGGCAACAACATTCGCCAGATGGCCCAGGAGATGGGCGTTGGTAACGCCTTTGACTTCCCAGGCTTCGTTCCCGCCTATATTCGCCCGCTGTTCTGCCGGGGCATCGGTCCGTTCCGCTGGGTCGCCCTGTCCGGTGACCCGCAGGATATCTATAAAACCGATGCTAAAGTCAAAGAGATCGTGAAAGACGATAAGCATCTGCATCACTGGCTGGATATGGCCCGCGAGCGCATCAGCTTCCAGGGCTTACCGGCGCGTATCTGCTGGGTGGGGCTGGAGTGGCGGCAGAAGCTGGGCCTCGCGTTTAACGAAATGGTGCGCAGTGGTGAAGTCTCTGCGCCAATCGTCATTGGCCGCGACCATCTTGATTCCGGTTCCGTCGCCAGCCCGAACCGCGAGACGGAGTCGATGCGCGATGGCTCCGATGCGGTTTCCGACTGGCCGCTGCTCAACGCGTTGTTGAATACTGCGAGCGGTGCGACCTGGGTGTCGCTGCACCACGGCGGCGGGGTAGGGATGGGCTTCTCGCAGCACTCCGGCATGGTTATCGTCTGTGATGGTACCGACGAAGCGGCGGCGCGCATTGCCCGCGTCCTGCACAACGATCCGGCGACTGGCGTGATGCGCCATGCCGATGCGGGCTACGACATTGCTATTGAATGCGCAGCAGAACAAGGTTTGAATCTTCCGATGGTGGCAGCAACGCAGGGGCATGCTAAATGAACGCTTTAACACTGATTCCGGGTCAACTCAGCCTGTCGCAGCTGCGCGATGTCTATAGCCAGCCGCTCAACATCAGCCTCGACGAGAGCGCCTTTGCAGCCATTGACGATAGCGTCGCCTGCGTCAACGCGATTCTGGCGGAAGGCCGCACCGCGTATGGCATTAACACCGGTTTTGGCCTGCTGGCGCAAACCCGCATCTCCACCGAAGATCTCGAAAATCTTCAGCGTTCGCTGGTGTTGTCGCATGCGGCGGGGATTGGCGAACCGCTGGATGATGACCTGGCGCGTCTGGTTATGGTGCTGAAAATTAACAGCCTGTCGCGCGGCTTTTCCGGGATCCGCCTGAGCGTGATTCAGGCGCTGATAGGTCTGGTGAATGAGGGCGTGACGCCGTGGATCCCGGCGAAAGGCTCGGTCGGCGCATCTGGCGACCTCGCGCCGCTGGCGCATATGTCTTTAACGCTGCTGGGCGAAGGAAAAGCGCGGGTGCGCGGCGGCGAATGGCTACCGGCAACGGAGGCGCTGCGCATCGCGGGCCTTGAGCCGATTACCCTAGCGGCAAAAGAGGGACTGGCGCTGCTCAACGGCACTCAGGCATCAACGGCGTTTGCCCTGCGCGGCCTGTTTGAAGCCGAAGATTTGTTTGCATCCGCTGTAGTCTGCGGCGCGTTAACCACCGAAGCGGCGCTGGGATCGCGTCGTCCGTTTGACCCGCGCATTCATGAAGCGCGCGGTCAGCGCGGGCAGATTGACGCGGCGGCGCTCTATCGCCATCTGTTGACTGACGATAGCGCCATTTCGCAGTCGCACCATAACTGCACCAAGGTTCAGGACCCGTACTCTCTGCGCTGCCAGCCGCAGGTGATGGGTGCCTGCCTGACCCAGCTTCGCCAGGCGGCGGAAGTGCTGCTGGTTGAAGCCAACGCGGTCTCCGATAACCCGCTGGTGTTTGCCAGCGAAAACGACGTGATTTCCGGCGGTAACTTCCACGCCGAACCGGTGGCGATGGCGGCGGACAATATCGCGCTGGCGATTGCCGAAATCGGATCGCTTTCGGAGCGCCGTATCGCCCTGATGATGGACAGCCATATGTCGCAGCTGCCGCCGTTCCTGGTCAAAAACGGCGGCGTCAACTCCGGCTTTATGATTGCCCAGGTTACCGCCGCGGCGCTGGCCAGCGAAAACAAAGCACTGTCGCATCCGCACAGCGTGGACAGCCTGCCGACTTCAGCTAACCAGGAGGACCACGTCTCGATGGCTCCGGCTGCCGGTCGTCGCCTGTGGGCGATGGCGGAAAACACGCGCGGCGTGCTGGCCGTTGAGTGGCTGGCTTCCGTGCAGGGGCTGGATATGCGCGAAGGCCTGGCCAGCAGTCCGCTGCTGGAAGAGGCGCGCCACCTGCTGCGCGAGCGAGTCACGCACTACACCGAAGATCGCTTCTTTGCCCCGGATATTGAAAACGCTATTGCGCTTCTGGCGGAGCGTCACCTGACGCGGCTGCTGCCTGGCGTGCTCTCAGACCAACACTAAACCATCGCTGTTCTCTGTACCTGCGCCGGGAGGATCTCTCCTCCCGGTCACCCTACACGCATATTTGTCGTCGTATAAAAACTATCAGGACACTTGCATATGCAACAACAGAACAAGCCACACCTGCTGCGCGGGCTGAACGCCCGTCACATTCGCTTCATCGCGCTTGGTTCCGCTATCGGTACCGGGCTGTTTTATGGTTCAGCATCGGCGATTAAGGCCGCCGGCCCGGCGGTACTGCTGGCCTATTTGATCGGCGGCGCGGCGGTGTTTATCGTTATGCGCGCGCTCGGGGAGATGGCGGTGCGTAACCCCGTTTCCGGCTCCTTCGGCAGCTACGCGCGCCAGTATCTTGGCCCGCTGGCCGGGTTTATTACCGGCTGGACCTACACCTTCGAAATGGTGATTGTCGCCCTGGCGGACGTCACCGCCTTCGGCATCTATATGGGGCTGTGGTACCCCGATGTTCCGCGCTGGATCTGGGTGCTGAGCATTATCTTTTTTATCGGCGCCATGAACCTGTGCAGCGTACGCGTTTTCGGCGAGATGGAGTTCTGGCTGTCGCTGATTAAAGTTGTGGCGATTATTGCCATGATTGTGGCGGGCGGCAGCATTATTTTCTTCGGTTTCGGTAACGCTTTCCCGGCAACCGGGCTGGAAAATTTATGGAGCCACGGCGGCTTTGCGCCTAATGGCTGGGAGGGCATTATCGCCTCGCTCGGCATAGTGATGTTCGCCTTCGGCGGCGTGGAAATTATCGGCGTGACCGCGGCGGAAGCGAAGAACCCTCAGAAGGTGATCCCGCAGGCGATTAATACTATCCCGCTGCGTATCGTGCTGTTCTATGTTTGCACCCTGGCGATTCTGATGGCGATTTTCCCGTGGAATAGCTTCGGCGAGCGGGGCAGTCCGTTCGTGCTGATTTTTGATGGCCTGGGCATCCCGGCGGCAGCCACCATCCTTAATATCATTGTGATCAGCGCCAGTATTTCGGCGATTAACAGCGATATTTTCGGCGCGGGGCGCATGATGTACGGCATGGCGAAAGAGGGGCTGGCACCGAAGAGCTTCCAGCGCATCGCCAGCAACGGCGTGCCGTGGATGACGGTGGTGGTGATGGGGGTGGCGCTGCTGGCAGCGGTGGTGCTGAACTATCTGATGCCGGAGCAGATATTTGTGCTGATCGCCTCGCTGGCGGCCTTCGCCACGGTGTGGGTCTGGCTGATGATCCTGCTGGCACACTTTGCAATGCGTCGTAGTTTGTCTGAAGAAGAGCGTCGTAACATCGCTTTCCCGGTACCGTTCTGGCCGGTTGCGCCGCTGCTGACCCTGCTGTTTATGGGGCTGGTGATCGCAGTGCTGGGGATGGTGGAGGAGACGCGGATTGCGCTGATCGCCGGTCTGGTATGGCTCGGCCTGCTGACGGTGGTGTGGTTCGCGCGGGTCAGAAAAAACGCCGTGCTGGCGGTGACGGAGTAGTCAATCTTCCCGGAGGCGGTGCTGTGCACCTGTCCGGGCTACAAAACCCGCAAATCGCGCGGACCCGTAGCCTGGGCCTCCGGGATCGTTAGCTATACATCGCGGTAATTGATGCGTTGGCGAGGCTGTGAAAATGGACGTTAAAGCCGACCATCGCACCGCTGGCACCCGCGTCAACATCAATCTTATCAACATCCAGCGCGTGGACGGTGAAGATATAGCGGTGGGTCTCGCCCTTCGGTGGCGCCGCGCCGCCGTATCCCGCCTGACCAAAATCGGTACGGGTCTGAATGGCCTCTTCAGGCAGGTCCGCCAGACCGGAACCGGCTCCCTGCGGTAACACTCGGGTATCGGCAGGAAGGTTGGCCACAATCCAGTGCCACCAGCCGGATCCGGTTGGCGCATCAGGATCGTAACAGGTCACCACAAAGCTCTTGGTTCCCGCCGGGACATCATCCCACGCCAGATGCGGCGAAATATTATCGCCATCGTAGCCCATGCCGTTGAATACATGACGATTGGGCAGCTTTGCGCCATCCTGCAAATCATGACTGATCAATTTCATCGTCTCTCCTCAGGTTAATCTACTGATTAGCAAAGAAGTGTAGCGTGTGAGGCGAATCATTACCGTCTCTTATTCGCTAAAAAATGTTTCTTCCTGTACTGCGGCGTTAACCGCGTGGGTCAGACGGGTCAGCTGTTCTGGGGTAATGATATACGGCGGCATCAGATAGATCAGGCGTCCGAATGGGCGGATCCACACGCCCTGGTCGACGAAAAAGCGCTGGAGCGCTGCCATATTCACCGGCCTGCGGGTCTCGACCACGCCAATCGCCCCAAGCACGCGGACATCGGCAACCAGCGCGGATTCTCTTGCCGGGGCCAGCTCGGCTTTCAACTGTGTTTCAATCGCCGCCACCTGCTGTTGCCACTCACCGCTTGCCAGCAGATGCAGGCTCTCCGCCGCTACCGCGCAGGCCAGCGGGTTGCCCATAAAAGTCGGGCCGTGCATAAAGCAGCCCGCTTCACCGTTGCTGATGGTTTCCGCTACCTGGCGGGTGGTCAGCGTGGCGGAGAGGGTCATGGTGCCGCCGGTTAGCGCTTTGCCGAGGCACAGAATATCTGCCGCGATGCCTGCGTGCTCGCAGGCGAACAGCTTGCCAGTGCGGCCAAACCCGGTGGCAATCTCATCGGCAATCAGCAGTATGCCCTCGCGGTCGCACATTTTGCGGATCCGCTTGAGCCACTCGGGATGGTACATCCGCATTCCGCCTGCGCCCTGGACAATCGGTTCCACAATAACCGCTGCGATTTCATGGCGATGGGCGGCCATCAGACGAGCGAACGGCACCATATCCAGCTCATCCCATTCACCATCGAAGCGGCTTTGCGGCGCCGGGGCGAACAGGTTATCCGGCAGATAACCCTGCCACAGACTGTGCATCGAATTATCCGGATCGCAGACCGACATCGCGCCGAAGGTGTCGCCGTGATAGCCGTTGCGGAAGGTGAGAAAGCGCTGACGCGACTCACCTTTTGCCTGCCAGTACTGGAGCGCCATTTTCATCGCCACTTCAACGGCAACGGAACCGGAATCAGCGAGGAACACGCATTCAAGAGATTCCGGGGTCATCGCCACGAGCTGGCGGCACAGCGCGACGGCGGAAGGGTGAGTGATCCCGCCAAACATCACGTGCGACATCTGGTCAATCTGCGCTTTCATCGCCGCGTTCAGCCGCGGGTGATTGTAGCCATGAATCGCCGCCCACCAGGACGACATGCCGTCAACTAACTGCTCGCCACCGGCAAGGGTCAACTCGCAGCCGTGGGCGGCCACCACCGGATAGACCGGCAGTGGGGAAGTCATTGAAGTGTAAGGGTGCCAGATGTGGCGCCGATCGAAAGCGAGATCGTCCATTGTCATAATCGACTTGTAAACCATTTTGAAAACATTTAGGTTTACAAGTCTACACTGAACTTACAATGAAACGTACACAAAATATTTCGCGCAGCGTCGAGGCGGCAAGCGAGAAAATCCCCAGGAGCATAGTTCACTATGTGACTGGGGTGAGCGAGTGCAGCCAACAAAGAGGCTGTGTGAAATAGGAGGTGTACGACTTTTTTGGAGAGGCTAATGGCTCACCACACCCGCTGGACAATGTCACAAGTTACTGAGTTGTTTAATAAACCCTTCCTGGATTTACTGTTTGAAGCACAGCAGACCCACCGTCAGCACTTCGACCCGCGTCAGGTTCAGGTCAGCACGCTGCTGTCGATTAAAACCGGTGCCTGCCCGGAAGATTGCAAATACTGCCCGCAAAGCGCGCGCTACAAAACCGGTCTCGAATCAGAACGCCTGATGGAGGTCGAGCAGGTGCTGGAGTCGGCGCGGCAGGCGAAAAATGCCGGTTCAACCCGCTTCTGCATGGGGGCGGCGTGGAAGAACCCTAACGATCGCGATATGCCGTACCTCGAGCAGATGGTGAAAGGGGTGAAGGAGATGGGGCTGGAAGCCTGTATGACGCTCGGTACCCTTAACGACAGCCAGGCGCAGCGCCTGGCCGGTGCCGGTCTGGATTACTACAACCATAACCTCGATACCTCGCCGGAGTTTTACGGCAATGTCATCACTACCCGCACCTACCAGGAGCGCCTCGATACCCTCGACAAAGTGCGTGGTGCCGGAATCAAAGTATGCTCTGGCGGTATCGTCGGCTTAGGCGAAACGGTCAAAGATCGCGCCGGATTGCTGCTGCAATTAGCTAACCTGCCGACCCCGCCGGAAAGCGTGCCGATCAACATGCTGGTGAAGGTCAAAGGCACGCCAATGGCGGATAACGACGACGTTGATGCTTTTGATTTTATTCGCACTATCGCCATCGCACGTATCATGATGCCGACCTCGCACGTGCGCCTCTCCGCCGGGCGCGAGCAGATGAACGAACAAACCCAGGCGATGTGCTTTATGGCCGGGGCCAACTCGATTTTCTACGGCTGCAAGCTGCTGACTACGCCCAATCCGGAAGAGGACAAAGATCTGCAGCTGTTCCGCAAACTGGGGATTAACCCGCAGCAAACCGCGGTGCTGGAAGGCGATAACGCCCAGCAGCAGCGCCTGGAGCAGGTGTTGATGAATCCTGATACCGAGGAATACTACAACGCGGCGGCGCTATGAGCTGGCAGCAGCGTATTGAGCAGGCGCTGGAAGAGCGGCAGGCGGCGGACGCTCTGCGGTGCCGTCAGCCGGTGACGCAGGGAGCCGGTCGTTGGCTCACCCGCGAAGGCCAGCGCTGGCTCAATTTTTCCAGTAACGATTATCTTGGCCTCAGCCAGCATCCGGAGATCGTCAAAGCCTGGCAGGAAGGCGCGGAGCGCTATGGCGTCGGCAGCGGCGGCTCCGGTCACGTCAGCGGCTATAGCGAGGCGCATTGCGCACTGGAAGAGCAGCTTGCCGACTGGCTGGGCTACCCGCGCGCGCTGTTGTTTATTTCAGGCTTTGCCGCCAATCAGGCGGTGATTGCCGCGCTGGCGGGCAAAGAAGATCGGATTGTTGCCGATCGCCTCAGCCATGCTTCGCTTCTTGAAGCCGCTAATCTCAGTCCGGCACAGCTGCGGCGCTTTCAGCACAATGACGCCCGGTATCTTGAAGAGCTGCTGGCGAAACCGCTATCCGGTCAACAGCTGGTGGTGACCGAAGGGATTTTCAGTATGGATGGTGATAGCGCTCCGCTGACGGATATCCAGCGGGCGACGCGGGCGGCTGAGGCGCTCCTGCTGGTGGACGACGCGCACGGCATCGGCGTGGTCGGCGAAGAGGGGCGAGGCAGTTGCGATAGCCAGCAGGTACATCCGGATCTGCTGATTGTTACCTTCGGCAAAGCTTTTGGCGTGAGCGGCGCGGCGGTACTGTGCAGCGAGGCGCTGGCGGATTATCTGTTGCAGTTTGCCCGTCATCTGATTTACAGCACCGCCATGCCTCCGGCGCAGGCGGTGGCCCTCAGCGCTGCGCTGGGCGTGATTCGTAGCGACGACGGTCAGCAGCGGCGGGAGAAGCTGGCCCGTCATATTACCGATTTTCGCCGCCAAATGGCCGACTATCCTGGTGAACTCACGCAATCCATCAGCGCAATCCAGCCGTTGATCGTCGGCGACAATGCCCGTGCGCTGCGGCTGGCGGCGCGCCTACGTGAACAGGGCTGCTGGGTGACGGCCATCCGTCCGCCGACAGTCCCTGTTGGTAGCGCGCGCTTGCGCCTGACGCTGACGGCGGCCCATGAATCCGCCGATATCGCCCGCCTGCTGGAGGTGCTGCATGATGGCGGTGAATAAACGCGCGGTAGCAGCGGCGTTTGGTCGCGCGGCGGGCCATTACTCTCAGCATGATGAATTGCAACGTCTGAGCGCCTCCCGGCTGCTGGAGCAGCTCGATATAAAAACCTTCCCCGAGGTACTGGATGCGGGCTGTGGCCCCGGCAGCATAAGCCGCTTCTGGCGCGAGGCCGGGTGCCGGGTGACGGCGCTGGATCTCTCCGTTGAGATGCTGGCGCAAGCCCGGCGCGGAGACAGCGCGGATCGCTACGTCGAAGGGGATATCGAAGCGCTACCGCTGGTGGAGAGCTGCGTCGACCTGGCGTGGAGCAACCTTGCGGTTCAGTGGTGCGACAATCTTGCCACTGCCATTAATGAGCTGTATCGGGTCGTGCGACCCGGCGGTCGGGTGGCGTTTAGCACTTTGCTGGCAGGTTCGCTGCCGGAGCTGAATCAGGCGTGGCGAGCTATTGATGAACAGCCGCATGCTAACCGTTTTCTCAGCGAGCAGGCGGTACGCCAGACGCTGGTTGGTCGCCGCGCTACCGGTCATGTCCATGCCATCACTCTGCCGTTTGCCGATGCGCTCAGCGCGATGCGTTCGCTTAAAGGCATTGGCGCGACCCATTTGCATCAGGGCCGCAGCGCCACACCGCTCAGTCGTGGCAAACTGCGCCAGCTTCAACTGGCCTGGCCGCAGCAGCAGGGGTTATGCCCGCTGACGTACCATCTTTTTACAGGAGTCATCGAACGTGATTAAACGCTTCTTTGTGACCGGAACCGACACCGAAGTCGGTAAAACCGTCACCAGCTGCGCTCTGCTACAGGCGGCCAATCGCGCAGGATTCAATAGCGCGGGTTATAAACCGGTCGCTTCCGGCAGCGAAAACACGGCGCAAGGGCTGCGCAACGACGATGCGCTGGCTCTACAGCGCAATAGTCAGGTAGCGCTACGCTACGAGCAGGTCAATCCATTCACCTTTGCTGAGCCGACGTCGCCGCATATTGTCAGCGCCGATGAGGGCAGGCCAATTGACGCCGCAGCGCTTTCGGCCGGTTTACGCGAGCTGGAAGGGCTGGCGAATTGGGTGTTAGTCGAAGGGGCTGGGGGCTGGTTTACGCCGCTTTCAGAAACGCTGACCTTTGCCGACTGGGTAGAGCAAGAGCAGTTACCGGTGATTTTAGTGGTGGGCGTTAAGCTGGGGTGCATTAACCATGCGATGCTCACCGCTCAGGCGGTGATTCAGGCCGGGCTGCCGTTGGCGGGATGGATAGCTAACGATATCCAGCCGCCGGGCAAGCGCCACCTTGAGTATCTGGCGACGCTAAAACGTGTACTGCCCGCGCCGTTTCTTGGTGAGATCCCGTGGCTGGCGGATGTGGCACAGCGCGAGGATCTCGGCCACTATCTCGATCTCAGCGTGCTGGATCGGGCGTCATCCACTGCGCCAGCAGCGGCGCATCCAGCTGGATAACATCCCCCTGGGCGACGCTGCGACCGCAGTGCAGCAGGCAGAAACTGTCCGCGACCCGGCGAATAAACGGCAGGTGCTGCTCGGCGATCAGCACCGTCAGGCCGATATCGCGGTTCAGACGAACCAGCAGGTCGCCTAATTTGTGCAGAAAACGTTGCCCGCCAGCGCGCGAGGGTTCATCAAGGATCAGCAGGCGCGGGCGGGTTATCAGCGCCCGGGCCAGCGCCAACTGGTACTGATCATCAGCCGTTAGCGTAATGCCTTTGCTTTGCCGCAGCGTATAGAGTTCCGGAAACAGATCGTAAATCTCCCCGGCCACCGCTGACGCGGATTCGCCGCCTGCCGCGAGGGCAATATGCAGATTCTCCTCCACGCTCAGTTGCGAAAAGATGCGTTTGTCCTGCGGGACGTAGCCGATACCGATAGCGCTACGCGATTGCGCGGAGAGCGGCATCAGGTCATAGGGCGCAGCCCCCGCGTCCTGCCAGGTCATACTTCCGCTGGCCACCGGGAGGTGCCCGGTAATACAGTTAACGAGGGTGGTTTTCCCCATCCCCTCACGCCCCATTACGCAAGTACATTTCCCCGGCCTGAGCTCAAGGTCAACATTCCACAGCGTGTGCTGGCTTCCGTAATAGTGGTTCACGGCACGTAGACTCAACATAGACGTTTTCTCCTTTCCTGGGATAGCGGGCGACAAGAAGATTCTGCAAATCCCTTGCCAGGAAAAAGAACTCTCGGTATTTGCTGACAAATACAGGGGCGGCATGGTGAAAAGGAAGAGGGTTACGGCAGACCTTGCACTTTCCCGGTGCCAGAGCGCTGAAATGTGGTGCAAAAAATAATAGAAAATCCAGCTATTCTTTGCCGATAAATCGCAAAAAAAATTCAATAAATTTTTTTAGCAGGTGTTTTGCCCCATTCAGTGATTTCGGCCGGGTGGCACAGGTCATGGGCTGCAGACAGTTATCCACTATTCCTGTGGATAACCTTGTGCATTAGAGTTAGAGAACTTGCGGTAAGCTAGAGATTACGCGGCCTGCGGGCAAATTGACGCGAAACCCATCTTTTCTTAAATTTTGTTAAATATCAATTAATTAAATAAAATCAATGGCTGTAAAAAAAGTGTCACCGACTGCCACAAAAGATTCATCCCCTTGCTTGACAAATGTTAAATGCCAAAAGTTTCTGGGGATAACCCTACTGATTGGTGGATTATCCCGCAAGGCGGCTTTTTTTCGTCCGCGATGGCGGTAAAAAAGACAAATCTGGAGATATACGATAGTATGATACTGTTTTTATATCCAGTATTATTTATTGGCAAAAGTTGAACTGAAGGGTAGAATTAAACACCTGCCGTTCAACCCTTCTTCAGGTCCTGATTGATGAGTAAACCGTTCAAGCTGCATTCTGCTTTCCGTCCCTCTGGCGACCAGCCGGAAGCCATTCGTCGCCTGGAAGAGGGGCTGGAAGATGGCCTGGCGCATCAAACGCTGCTCGGCGTAACCGGTTCGGGTAAAACGTTTACCATCGCCAACGTTATTGCCGATCTACAACGCCCGACGATGGTGCTGGCACCTAACAAAACGCTGGCGGCGCAGCTTTACGGCGAGATGAAAGAGTTCTTCCCGGAGAACGCGGTGGAGTATTTCGTCTCTTACTACGATTATTATCAGCCCGAAGCCTATGTGCCGAGCTCGGATACCTTCATTGAGAAGGACGCGTCGGTCAACGAACATATTGAACAGATGCGCCTGTCGGCGACCAAAGCGCTGCTTGAGCGTCGCGATGTGGTGGTGGTGGCATCGGTTTCCGCTATCTACGGTCTGGGCGATCCGGACCTGTACCTGAAGATGATGCTGCACCTCACGGTCGGCATGATAATCGACCAGCGCGCCATTCTGCGTCGTCTGGCCGAACTGCAATATACCCGCAACGATCAGGCCTTCCAGCGCGGTACCTTCCGCGTTCGCGGCGAAGTTATCGATATCTTCCCGGCGGAGTCTGACGATATCGCGCTGCGTATCGAGCTATTCGATGAGGAAGTTGAGCGCCTGTCGCTGTTCGACCCGCTGACCGGCCACGTGGAATCGACGATCCCACGCTATACCGTCTATCCCAAAACGCACTACGTCACCCCGCGTGAACGTATCGTCCAGGCGATGGAAGAGATTAAAGTTGAGCTGGCTGACCGGCGCAAGGTGCTGCTGGAGAACAACAAGCTGCTGGAAGAGCAGCGCCTGAGTCAGCGTACCCAGTTCGATCTCGAAATGATGAACGAGCTGGGCTATTGCTCAGGGATTGAAAACTACTCGCGCTATCTCTCGGGGCGCGGGCCGGGCGAGCCGCCACCGACGCTATTCGACTACCTGCCTGCTGATGGCCTGCTGGTTATTGATGAATCCCACGTCACTATTCCGCAAATTGGCGGCATGTATCGTGGTGACCGGGCGCGTAAAGAGACGCTGGTGGAGTACGGCTTCCGTTTGCCGTCGGCGCTGGACAACCGTCCGATGAAGTTTGAAGAGTTTGAAGCCCTCGCGCCGCAGACCATTTATGTTTCGGCAACGCCTGGGGCCTATGAGCTGGATAAATCCGGCGACGAAGTGGTGGACCAGGTAGTCCGTCCGACGGGGCTGCTTGACCCGGTGATTGAAGTGCGTCCGGTGGGAACCCAGGTGGACGACCTGCTCTCGGAAATTCGTATTCGCACCGCGATTAACGAGCGCGTGCTGGTCACCACCCTGACCAAGCGGATGGCGGAAGATTTAACTGAGTATCTGGAAGAGCACGGTGAGCGGGTGCGCTACCTGCACTCAGATATCGACACTGTGGAACGTATGGAAATTATCCGCGACCTGCGTCTGGGCGAGTTTGACGTGCTGGTCGGGATCAACCTGTTGCGTGAAGGCTTAGACATGCCGGAAGTGTCGCTGGTGGCTATTCTGGATGCCGACAAAGAGGGCTTCCTGCGCTCGGAGCGCTCGCTGATTCAGACTATTGGCCGCGCGGCGCGTAACATCAACGGTAAAGCGATTCTTTACGGCGACAGGATAACTGCGTCGATGGCCAGAGCGATTGATGAAACCGAGCGTCGTCGTGAGAAGCAGCAACGTTACAATGAAGAGCACGGTATTACGCCTACGGGACTCAATAAGAAAGTGGTTGATATTCTGGCGCTGGGTCAGAATATTGCGAAAACCAAAACCAAGGGACGCGGCAAGTTCCGCTCGCCGGTTGAAGCTGATGCGGTGGAACTGACCCTGACGCCGAAAGCGCTACAGCAGAAAATTCGCGAGCTGGAAGGGCAGATGATGCAGCATGCGCAAAACCTGGAGTTCGAAGAGGCGGCGCAAATTCGCGACCAGCTTCATCAGCTGCGCGATCTGTTTATCGCTGCGTCGTAGCCGTTTGCGAAATTCTTCCTCCCGGGGGCGGCGCTCGACGCGCCTTGCCCGGGCTACGGGTTCACCGCCGTCTGAGGTCCGGTAGCCCGGACAGATGCGCAGCATCGCCTCCGGGAAATGTGCTGGATCAGATGCCTGCGCGTGGCTTCATCCCGGGGGCGGCGCTCGACGCGCCTTGCCCGGGCTACGGGTTCACCGCCGTCTGAGGCCCGGTAGCCCGGACAGATGCGCAGTATCGCCTCCGGGGAATGTGCCGGATCAGATACCTGCGCGTGGCTTCATCCCGGGGCGGCGCTCGACGCGCCTTGCCCGGGCTACGGGTTCACAGCCGTCTGCGGGCCGGTAGCCCGGACAGATGCGCAGCATCGCCTCTTGGAAATGTGCCGGATCAGATGTCTGCGCGTGCTTCATCCCGGGGGCGGCGCTCGACGCGCCTTGCCCAGGCTACGGGTTCACTACGGGTTCACAGTTGTCTGCGGGCCGGTAGCCCGGACAGATGCGCAGCATCGCCTCCGGGAAATGTGCTGGATCAGATGCCTGCGCGTGGCTTCATCCCGGGGGCGGCGCTCGACGCGCCTTGCCCGGGCTACGGGTTCACCGCCGTCTGAGGCCCGGTAGCCCGGACAGATGCGCAGCATCGCCTCCGGGAAATATGCTGGATCAGATGCCTGCGGGTGGCTTCATCCCGGGGGCGGCGCTCGACGCGCCTTGCCCGGGCTACGGGTTCACCGCCGTCTGAGGTCCGGTAGCCCGGAAAGATGCGCAGCATCGCCTCCGGGAAATATGCTGGATCAGATGCCTGCGGGTGGCTTCATCCCGGGGGCGGCGCTCGACGCGCCTTGCCCGGGCTACGGGTTCACCGCCGTCTGAGGTCCGGTAGCCTGGACAGATGCGCAGCATCGCCTCCGGGAAATATGCTGGATCAGATGCCTGCGGGTGGCTTCATCCTAGGGGCGGCGCTCGACGCGCCTTGCCCGTGCTACAGGTTTATAGCCATCTGCGGCCCGGGATTTTCAGTCACGGGTTCAATCCCGTTTTTCCGTGGCCCTTAATGTTGGCTTAATATTGTTCGGCGAAACTATCCTCAATCTACTGAGGATAGCGCCATGCAAAAATTAATCTTCCGCGAATACCTGGCAGTTACCTGCGCCTTTGTTATTGTCGTTGCCTTCTTCCATCAGTGGGTGCTGACGTTCTGACGGGACGTTTTAGGGAAGAGCACCCAGGCGCGAACTCCTGGGCCGGGTTGACGGTTATGTAAAAAGAACTGGGCATCGTGTAACTGGGCGATGCGGGTTACGATACTGAGCCCCAGACCAATACCACCGTAGCGGCTGTCCATGCGTACAAACGCTTTGCTCAATTCACCGCTTTTTGCTTCATCAATTCCCGGACCTTCATCTTCCACCGCCAGAATTGACGTCAGGCCAGGCTTTATCGACACGCGAATCGTCGACCCGGCAGGGCTGTAACGATGCGCGTTTTCCACCAGGTTACGTAAAATCACCCGCACCAGCGTAGCGTCGCCTGACACAATCGCCTCACCACTTCCTTCGTCAAGCACCAGCTTTTGTTGCCGCTGCGCCAGCATCGCCTGTAACTCATCTTGTAGCGGTTCGACAACATCCTCTTTCAGCGCCACCTGCTGATAGCTCCCGGCGGAAAATGACTGGCCGACGCGCGCCAGCTGAAGCAATTGATTGATGCTGTTGGTCATTTGATCGAGCCGCTGAATTAGCGGGTCTACGCTGACGCTATGGACTTTGGCCAGCAGCTCCAGATGCAGACGCAGCCCGGCAAGCGGCGTGCGCAGTTCGTGGGCGACGTCGGCGGTAAACAGGCGCTCGCGATCCAGCGTCAGATTCAGGCGAGAAACCAGCTGATTGATTGCGCTCGTCACTGCGGTAACTTCCGGCACCGACTCTTTCAGCGTAATCGGCTGGAGATTGTCTGGGGTACGACTCTCCAGCTCTTCTTGTAGTCGTGACAGCGGCTTGGTGATTTGTTTGACCGCCAGCAGGCTGATATACAGCGCCAGGCCGATAATCAACAGGCTTGGGATCAATAGGCTGGCGACCGCTTCCCGGACTTCATGCTCAACATGCTTTTGGTTGTTGTGCCCCTCAATGGCGCTGGCCACCAGTAGCTGGATCTGTTCCTGGCTTTCATGCCACAGCCAGAACACGCTAACCAACTGACAAACCGCCAGAATAGCGCCGATAGTCAGCAGCAGTCGATGGCGCATGGTCCAGTTTGCATTAACGAACAGCGACATATCGTTATTCCACTTCAGTATTGTTGACCAACATATAGCCGAAACCCCGGACGGTGCGGATCCGCGCTTTACCCACCTTATCGCGCAGATTGTGAATATGCACCTCCAGGGTGTTGGTGGCCGGCTCGTTATCCCAGCTATAAATATCGTTGTAGAGAATTTCGCGGTGTACCGGGCTGCCCGCTTTCATCATCAGGCGTGAGAGCAGGGCGTACTCTTTCGGCGTTAAATCAAGAGACTGCTCGCCGAGCCAGACCAGACGGCGGGTGACGTTCAGGCGCAAATTACCCACGGTCAGCTCATTATCCCCCTGATTGTTGTGGCGACGCAGCAGGGCACGAATGCGCGCGTTCAACTCTTCAAGAGCGAAAGGTTTTACCAGATAGTCATCCGCGCCGGTATCCAGGCCGCTGATGCGGTCATCAACGGTATCGCGGGCGGTGAGGATCAGCACTGGCTGACTAAACTTCTCCCGACGCATGCGCGCCAGGAAATGCAGGCCGTCCTCATCCGGTAGCCCCAAATCGAGAACGATAAGGCTGTAATGGTTGCTGGCCAGAGAGAGTGCCGCTTCGTGGGCTGTCGACACGCCGTCGCACACGTAGCCCTCGCTTTGCATCGCCAGAATTAATCCTTGTAACAGGAGCGCATCGTCTTCAATGACTAAAATTTTCATCGGCCTGCCTCTCTGCATGGCGTTAAAATATCATCTGTTGCCTGATACTCATGGGTCTGGACCCCGAGCAGGCCGAGTAGGGTGGAGAAGAGATTATCCTGCGAATACGGTTGTGTTTTCGCTTTTTGCTGCAAACACTGTCCGGATACGCCATAGCGCTGTTGATAATCCGGCGACAGCCATAGCAGCATCGGTACATGCTTTTGCGTATCAGGCGCAATGGACCACGGCAGACCGTGTAAATAAACCCCATCTTCCCCCAGCGATTCGCCGTGGTCCGAGAGGTACACCAGGCTGGTGGTAAATTTATCCTGCTTCGACTGCAGTAATTTTATCGCTTTATCGACCACATAATCGACATACAAAATCGTATTGTCGTAGGTGTTGGTGAGCTGCTGCTGAGTGCAACCCTGTATCTCATTGGTGTCGCAGGTCGGTGTGAACTGTTTGAACTGCGGCGGATAGCGATTGTAATAGGTCGGACCGTGGCTGCCGATAGTATGCAAAACGATAATCCCGTCCTGTTGCAAACCGTCGATGTAGCTCTCCAGATTATGGAACAACACTTCATCGTAGCACTCGCCATCAATGCACTGATCGCTCAGATTGAGCCTGGTCACGTTCTGGTTCGGAACCCGGTCGCAGGCTCCTTTGCAGCCGCCATCGTTGTCGCTCCACAGTACCTTAACTCCTGCGCGTTGCAGGATATCCAGCACTCCCTCCTGATGCTGCGCCAACTCTTCATCATAGTGGGCACGCGGCATATTAGAGAACATGCACGGCACGGAAACTGCCGTGGCGGTGCCGCAGGAAGTGGTATTCGGGAAATAGACCACGTTATCTTGCTTCAGACGCGGGTTGGTTTCGCGGGAATAGCCGTTGAGCGAAAAATTCGCCGCTCTTGAGGTTTCGCCTAACACGACAATGGTCAGGTTTTTCTTCGCTCCGTTGCGCATTTCCGGCTTCTGCACGGCGTCTTCGCCAATTTTTACCAGCGGCAGATTGGCCATTCTGTTATGTGCATGCCAGGAATTCATCGCCACAATACTGTTCGACGGACTCAAAGATTTCACCAGCTCTTTGTTATTGCGAAACACCGATGCGTAATCTTTATAAAACAGCGCGGCGACCAGAATAATCAACAGTGCTGAAACCACGATGCTGAGCAGGCGCACGGCGACGCCGCGCCATAACGTTTGCGGTTTACGAATTTTAACCCACCAGGCGACAGCTACCGCCAGAACCCCGGAAAGGCCGAGGATCAGAACCATTTTGCTGGAGAGCAGGGCGAAACTTTCGGCGGGGGTGGTATCGAAAATATTGGTGATCATTCCCCGATCTATCACCACGCCGAAGGTCCAGATAAAATATTGAGCCGAGGCGCTCAGCAAGATAAACAGGCTAATAACCAGACGGTCAAGCTTCAGGAACGAGGCGATGGTGGTAATGATGTTCATCACGCTAATTGCCACTATCGGCATGCTGAGGAACACCAGCCAGTTGTGCAGGCCGTTGACCGGCAGCAGGGTAAATACCTGACGATAGAAGGCGAGATTCAGTACCAGCCCAATATAGCAGGCAAACAGAATCAGATAGGTTGTACGGCTAACCACCGGCCGACGTAAAGAAAATAGTGACATAGCGACGTCCACGTAAAGAGATGGTCGCTATGTTGCCGATGTTTTTTTAAGACAACCTTAAGATTTTAAGCCTGGCTGGATTGGTGGCCAGAATAACGCTGCCTTGAGAATTAGCCTAACTCCTGGATCGCTTTTTCCAGCGCGCTGCGTAATAGCTGCCGATCGTGGCGATAAGGGACATCGCTGGCGTCCAGCGGCGTCTGGATAACCACCCGATGTTCAATACCTGTGGTGTCCGCTTTCGGGCCGATCACTAACGCGTCAATCACCCGCTTGCCGATATGTTGCTCCATAATGGCCACCCGGTCCGCCAGCGCCAGGCTGGCGGCAGGGCTATGTTCTTTACCGAGGTTGTCGATAAACACCATCGGTGCGGGCGTGCGGCGCAGCGCCTGCGCCATCTCATCGAGCAAGATAATGGGCATCAGGCTGGTATAGAAGCTACCTGGTCCGATAAGAATTAAATCGGCTTCGGCAATAGCCTCTATCGCTTCGCGAGTGGTGGGAACCGGTGGGGAGAGCATCAGTTCGCGCGGCACGCAGGCGAGCTGGTCAATATTCACTTCGCCGTATACTTCATGCCCTTCGTGGTCAATCGCCATCAGGTCGACCGGTTGTTCCGACATGGGAATCAGCAGCGCGTCGACTTTGAGCAGATTTCTGATCAAATTGATCGCTTCAAGAGGCCGCACGCTCAGATGATCGAGCGCCTTTAACATTAGATTTCCGAGGTTATGCCCGGACAGTTCACCGTTACCGCTAAAACGATATTCAAACATCGCCGACGCCACGCTGGGTTCGGCAATAAGCTGATTAATACAGTTGCGCATGTCTCCCCAGGCGATGCCACCTTCCGCGCGGCGAATTCGCCCTGTGGAACCGCCGTTATCGGTGGTGGTGACAATTCCGGTCAGGCGTGAGCCAAGGGAGGAGAGTGATGACATTACCCGGCCCAGCCCATGTCCGCCGCCCAGAGCCACAACGCGATCAAGATCGGCGAAAGTACGATTGCGCATAAAAATCCCTTCTATCAATTAATCGGGCTCACAGTAACCGATCTCTTGTTAAAAAACGATGCCCGGCCTATGACATCTATTGTGTAGCACGCTCTGGACATGGCTATTTGCTAAAAGTGGGGGTGTCACACAGTGATAATATTAGCCGGTAATTCAGCCCGCTTTCCCGGCGTGAGTTAATTCTCTGCCGCCTGGCGACAGAAACTCTTCTGTATTTTCAACTGAATCGACCTGAGTTAATTATGGAAACACTGTCTGAGCTGGATATCCCCGTTCGGTATGGCCAGCCAAAAATTAGGGTTTACCTGAATCGTCATGGAGAAGAGAAATCGTTTCTGTACTCACATTGCGATTATCAGGGCGCGCCTGCGGACGGTGGTGTGCCCTGGCTGTCAATTAAGCAGGGAAATGGCAAGTCGGGGCTTATCTCTGTCACCGGGGAGTGGATTATTGCGCCACGCTTCGATGATGTTCGCGCGTTTAATCGCGATGGAGTGGCGCGGGTTTGCGACGGCGGTAGATGGGGGATCGTCAACCGTGCGGGTGAGCAGGTCATTCCTTGCACTTACCACACCCTGACCCCGACGGTGGGTGGCTTGTCCATCGGCAAGACTCAACAAGGTCAATTCCTGCTGTTGAACGTCAACGGCGAACGGTCGGAGATTCAGTTACCCCACGCAGAGGCTCTTGAAAGGGAGTGGTTTGATGAATTCAGCCTCAGCGGCATGGCCTGCTTTCATCGTCTGGCGGGAAACCGTATTTTCACGGGCTACATTAACACCTGCGGTGAGTTTACCTTTTCGATTCGCGAAGGAAATGGCGAGAGTTTTTCAGACCAGGGTATCGCCCCTTTTTCAGATGAATCAGGCCAGTACGGGCTGATTGATAAACGCGGGGGCTGGGTTGTCGAGCCTGTTTACGATCTTATTTCTCACTATGATACTGGCGGTTTTTGTTGTGCCCAGCGCTGGCGCGGCGAAGAGCTGTGCACATTTTACAATGCTCACGGCGAACGGGTGCTGGAAATTGAAACGACAGAGGTACCGAAAATCGCTCACGGCATCGTCCGGATCGGCGGTAAAGGTGGTCTCTACGTCAGCTATAGCCATCTCGGGAATGGTAAATCACTGACTTCGACGTTATTGAGCTACGGTACCGATTTTTACCCGGTGGGCGCAGCTATCGTGAGAACAGTCGAAGGGCAATGGGGCATTCTGACGGCGCAGGGTAAATTTATTCATCAGCGACGGTGGATGGAACCGGTCGTCGATACGCAAAACGCTATTGTTGGTTTTGCCAGCAGCAATACGACGGTGTTTATTATCTCCCGCCATGAGCTTGAGTATGTGGACCCCGAAGGGAAGACGGTAGCGACGCTTTCGTTTGATCGGGCTCGGCAAACCGCTGTTCTGAAAAATGCTCAACAGCAGGTTATCCGCATCTTCGATGATCAGAAAGTCTGGATGCCTTATCTCTTCTTTAGTATTTCACCGGCAGAAATTTACCCTGGCGCAACGCTTGGTGATGCGGTTAACGCGCTGATTGCGGCCAGGCCCCGTCCTTTTGTGCTGGTGAATAAAATTAGCGGCAGCGGGGCGCAGTTCGCAGGCGAGGAGTATGACTTTGACGCTGACAGAGTCGAAAAGGATGACATAAAGTTTGGTGCAATTATCACGCTTGCCGACGTCTATTACACAGAAGATGAGTGGGGAGAGTATGAGTTTCTGGAGTCTGACTACGCCGATAACATCAAAAAGCATTATCAGGATTTAAAGGCGCGCCTGACTCTGCTGTTCGGTGCGCCTGTTGATGAATGGGAAGGACATTACTGCAAATGGCGGCTAGTGAAACGCCGGGGGCTGTTAACACTACACCACTACCTTGAATACGGCGATGGCGACTTTGAAAAGCAGGTAGTGTTGTATATCGACGATAATGACGCGGGATGACAAGGCCCGGAAGGCCTTGTCATCATTAAGCTTAGCGTAAGGGGCTGATTTTATTGCGATTTTCTGTCACGGAGGTATTGGTTTTGAGTGCTCTGCAACGTGCCGCCAGATCGTCAAAAGGCTGGCCCTCCTCAGGAGATTCCAGTCCGTCATAAACCTCGCAGGGTAGAGTGAGGTCAGCATCGTTGAAATACCACCAGGGCGGTTCTGACGCACAAATCGTCATCTCTTTTACGCGCCACTGCCCGGCGGTTTTATTCAGGATGACCCACAGCATTTTATCAAGCTCGGCTTCGCAATCTTTCGCCAGCGACCAGTCGAGCTTTTGCCCCTCAGGTGCGACGATTTCCCCGACCAGAATGGCCCATTCGTTGCTGATATTTAAGCGATCGACTTTTATACGTACCGCCTGTCCGGCCTGGCTTGCAGCCTGTGGACGAAGGGCGTCCAGAATGGCTTTTCTTTCCGTGCCCTCAATCAGTTTCGCTGAGGACAAAATAAGCTTGCTGTTGTCATGTCCGGTCTCGGCATGCTCAAGTTTGCCGGTACACGGCTCGGCGGCGAAAATGGAGCTGCTACAAAGCGTGAGCATGGCCAGGATAACGTGAAGAGATCGGCTCATCGTAATGTTGCGTCCTTTGTAGACCGATTGTTAACTGTTAACTTATTATTTTCATTGAATAAGTCTCTTTCCTTGCTTCTGCGGCGAGAATATCACTTTTTGCTGGGTAACTATAAAATACCTGACGGTTTTGTATCGGGTGGAGGGCGAATAGCAGAACGAGGGATTACGCTGTGTTCTCACTAACTTAGCGTAAAAAAAGCTATATATATCCGCTATATACATCATTACATAACGAAATGTGGGTATGGCGAAACCACACTTAACGCGCTACTATTTGGTGTAACCCACTAACACTCTAGCCTCTGTGCCTGTGTCGCAAGATATGGTGCTTTGGCCGTGACAGCTCCGGTTGTCGCCAGGGCGCGGAAAGAAATGACCGCGTCTCCCGTATTTGGAAAGGTGTCTATGGCTTCACAGCTTACCGATGCATTTGCGCGGAAGTTTTACTATCTGCGCCTGTCTATTACCGACGTGTGTAACTTTCGTTGCACCTACTGTCTGCCCGATGGCTACAAGCCCGGCGCCGTCACCAATAAAGGCTTTCTCAGCGTCGATGAAGTTCGTCGCGTCACGCGTGCATTTTCAGCACTCGGCACGGAAAAGGTGCGCCTGACCGGTGGTGAACCTTCGCTACGTCGTGATTTTACCGACATTATTGCCGCCGTGCGGGAAAATCCCTCTATTCGTCAGATTGCGGTGACCACCAACGGCTATCGGCTGGCGCGCGATGTTGAAAACTGGCGCGATGCTGGGTTGACGGCGATTAACGTCAGCGTGGATAGCCTCGATGCCCGCCAGTTTCACGCCATTACCGGCCAGGATAAATTTCGCCAGGTAATGGACGGCATCGATGCCGCTTTTGCTGCTGGCTTTGAGAAAGTTAAAGTCAACACCGTGCTGATGCGCGACGTTAACCATCACCAGCTCGACACCTTTCTGGCGTGGATCCAGCCGCGCCGCATTCAACTGCGTTTTATTGAGCTGATGGAAACCGGCGAGGGTAGCGACCTGTTCCGCCGCCATCATATCTCAGGCATGGTGCTGCGCGACGAGCTGCTGCGCCGCGGCTGGATCCATCAGATCCGCCAGCGTAGCGACGGCCCAGCGCAGGTCTTTTGCCATCCGGATTATGCCGGTGAAATCGGCCTGATCATGCCGTATGAGAAAGATTTCTGCGCCACCTGCAACCGCCTGCGCGTCTCTTCCGTTGGCAAACTGCACCTGTGCCTGTTTGGCGAAGGTGGCGTTGATCTGCGCGATCTGCTCGCTGAAGAAGCGCAGCAGGCCGAGCTGGAAGCGCGGATTTCTGAAGCGTTAACGCATAAAAAACAAACCCATTTCCTGCATCAGGGCAACACCGGTATTACGCAGAACCTCTCGTATATCGGCGGATAATTCATTTTAAGGAGCGAACAGATGAGTCAGGCCAGCGCTGAGTTTATCCCGACCCGTATTGCAATTCTTACCGTTTCAAATCGACGTGGCGAAGAGGACGATACCTCCGGTCACTGGCTGCGTGACGCGGCGCAGGAAGCGGGGCACACCGTCGTCGATAAGGCGATAGTTAAAGAGAACCGTTATGCTATTCGCGCCCAGGTCTCGGCATGGATCGCCAGCGATGACGTGCAGGTGGTGTTGATCACCGGCGGCACCGGTTTTACCGAGGGCGATCAGGCACCGGAAGCGCTGCTGCCGCTGTTTGACCGCGAAGTTGAAGGCTTCGGCGAAGTATTCCGCATGCTCTCTTTTGAAGAGATTGGTACTTCGACCCTGCAATCCCGTGCCGTTGCCGGGGTGGCGAACCGCACGCTGATTTTCGCGATGCCCGGCTCAACCAAAGCTTGCCATACCGCGTGGGACAATATTATTACGCCGCAGCTCGATGCCCGCACCCGTCCGTGCAACTTTATCTCTCATCTTAAGAAGTAATTTATGTCGCAACTGACCCATATTAACGCCGCGGGCGAAGCGCACATGGTTGATGTCTCGGCGAAAGCGGAGACGGTTCGCGAAGCGCGCGCCGAGGCCTACGTTGAAATGCAGGCGACGACGCTGGCCATGATTATCGACGGCAGCCATCACAAAGGCGACGTTTTCGCCACCGCGCGAATCGCCGGGATCCAGGCGGCCAAACGTACCTGGGAGCTGATCCCGCTGTGCCACCCGCTGATGTTGAGCAAAGTTGAAGTCAATATACAGGCGCAGCCGGAACATAACCGGGTGCGCATCGAATCTTTGTGCCGTTTGACCGGTAAAACCGGCGTGGAAATGGAAGCGTTGACTGCCGCTTCCGTCGCCGCGCTGACGATTTACGATATGTGCAAAGCGGTGCAGAAAGATATGGTGATTGGTCCGGTGCGCCTGCTGGCGAAGAGCGGCGGCAAGTCCGGCGATTTCAGAGTGGAAGATGCCCATGATTAACGTTCTATTTTTTGCTCAGGTGCGCGAACTGCTCGGCACCGATTCCCTGACTCTCGAGTCGAACGGGCTTTCCACGGTTGAAGCCGTTCGCCAACAGTTGGTTGCGCGTGGCGACCGCTGGGCGCTGGCGCTGGAAGAGGGCAAGCTGCTGGCGGCGGTGAATCAGACGCTGACCTCGTTTGATCATCCGCTGGTAGCTGGTGATGAAGTGGCATTCTTCCCGCCGGTTACCGGAGGTTAAGATGACGCAAACCCGTATTGTGGTCAGCCATGAGCGTTTTAAGGTTGGCGACGAATATCCCTGGCTTGCTGAACGCGATGAAGACGGCGCGGTGGTGACTTTCACCGGCAAAGTACGCAACCATAACCTGGGCGATAGCGTGAAAGCGCTGACTCTTGAGCACTATCCCGGTATGACCGAAAAGTCGTTGGCGGAAATTGTCGAACTGGCGCGCGAGCGCTGGCCGCTGGGGCGGGTAACGGTGATTCACCGCATCGGGGAGATGTGGCCCGGCGAAGAAATTGTCTTTGTCGGCGTCACCAGTGCCCATCGCAGCAGTGCGTTTGCGGCCGGGGAATTCATTATGGATTATCTGAAAACTCGAGCCCCGTTCTGGAAGCGTGAAGCAACGCCGGAAGGGGAGCGCTGGGTCGATGCGCGGGATAGCGACAGACAGGCGGCAGAACGCTGGTAGTGTGGTACGCTTAGAGGATAAATTTCGTTAATCAGGAGATAGTCATGGACAGATACCCTCGTTCCGATTCAATCGTGCAGGGCCGCAGCGGCCTGCAAACTTATATGGCGCAGGTTTATGGCTGGATGACGGTCGGGCTGCTGCTCACGGCGTTTATCGCGTGGTTTGCCGCTAATACCCCAGCGGTCATGATGTTTGTGTTTTCCAGCAAAATCACCTTTTACGGGCTGATTATCGCACAGCTGGGGCTGGTCTTCGTGCTCTCTGGCATGGTGCAACGGCTCAGCGCCGGGATGGCGACGACGCTGTTTATGCTCTATTCGGCGCTAACTGGATTAACGCTATCCAGCATTTTCATCGTCTATACCTACTCGTCAATCGCCAGCACTTTTGTGGTCGCAGGCGGTATGTTTGGCGCGATGAGCCTCTACGGTTATACCACCAAACGCGATCTCAGCGGCTTCGGCAATATGCTGTTTATGGGGCTGATTGGTATTTTACTGGCATCACTGGTCAACTTCTGGCTGAAGAGCGAAGCGCTGATGTGGGCAGTGACCTATATCGGGGTGGTTATCTTCGTCGGCTTAACGGCTTATGACACCCAGAAGCTGAAAAACATTGGCGAGCAGATTGATGTTCGCGATGCGTCAATGCTGCGTAAATACTCGATTCTTGGCGCTCTGACGCTGTATCTGGACTTTATCAACCTGTTCCTGATGCTGCTGCGTATTTTCGGCAACCGCCGCTAAACCCTTCCCGGATTGCAGAGAGCGGCGGACCCGTGAACAAACCGCATGAAACTGTAGCCCCGGTCAGCGCGACCGGGGAATTTCCACTACTCTCCCGCCAGCTTGCGCTCATTCTTTTGCCGCAGCTTTTTCGCCCGACTCTCCAACAGTAGATAAGCCACCGTTGCCAGCAGCAGCGGCATAAAATAGTACAGCGCACGATAAGCGAGCAGGGCGGCAATAATCGCCCCGCGCGAGATATCTTCCCCCGAGAGCATGGCGATAAATACCGCTTCGAGTACGCCAATCCCGGCGGGGATATGCACGATAACCCCGGCAATACTACTTACCAACAGCACCCCGAGCACGAGGAAGTAGTCAACCTGTTGGCCTAACAGCAGCCAGATTATTGCCCCCATCGCCATCCAGTTCAGGGTGGAAACTGCCATCTGCAACAGCGCGAATCGCCAGGAAGGCAGCACCAGGCGCTGGCCTTTTATCGTCAGATGACGCTTTTTAGCAAAAGCGCAGGCCCACAGATAAAACGCGGAAATTAGCAGCAAAACGATGCCCAGAATTTGCAGCGATTGTTGGCTGATATACCAGCGTTCGGGGACTTGTACCATTCCGGCGCTAAAGATGATGCCGCCGAGCAGAATATAGCCCAGCCAGTTGGTGGTGATGCTCAGCGAAAAGATGCGGGTAATGGTTCCCCCGCTCAGGCCCAGACGCGAGTAGAGCCGGTAGCGCATGCCGATACCGCCCACCCAGGTGCTCAGCGTCAGGTTAAAGGCGTAGCAAATAAATGACACCAGCATCACCTGGCGCTTTGCCAGCTTATGGCCGCAATACACGCGCCCGAGCAGGTCATAACAGCCATAAATCAGGTAGCTGGCGATAACCAGCCCTATCGCGCTGAGCAAGGCCGTGCGGTTGTAATCGCGAATAACTTTCCACACTTCCTGCCAGTTAATTTTTTGCGCATAAACCACGAGAAGCACCGCAACGGCGATAAAAAACAGCACCGTGAGGATTTTTTTCGCCATCCGCCAGCGAGGGTGCGATTTCGCCATCAGGGCTTCACCTCCTGGTTTTCCGTCTCTACGCGATCCTGGGTTTCTATTTCTGGCTGTACCGGCGGCTGAACGCGCGACAGGAGCGGAGTGTGGGCCGGTAGCCAGCCCACCCAGGCCGGAAAGTGGCGCAGGAAGTGGAACGCCAGCACGCTAACGCCAAGCCGCCACCAGGTCCGCTTCGACAAAATGCTTTTATCAACCTGACGACAGTCGTTGGCAATCAGGCCGTTGAGATTGTCGCGCAGCGTCTGGTTAAATTCGCGGTCGTGGATAATCAGGTTGGCTTCCAGATTCAGCGACAGGCTCAGCGGGTCGAGGTTGCTGGAGCCGACGGTGGCCCAGTGGTCGTCCGCCAGCGCCACTTTGCCGTGTAGCGGGCGGCGGCGATATTCGAAAATCTGCACGCCGCCCTTCACCAGATAGTGATAGAGCAGGCGCGCGCCAAATTTGACTATCGGGATATCCGGCTCACCCTGCACGATTAATTTAACGCTAACGCCGCGGCGGGCGGCGTTGCGCATGGCGTGCAGCAGCCGATAGCCTGGAAAGAAGTAGGCGTTGGCGATAATCACTTCCCGGCGCGCGCTGGTCAGCATCTTCAGATAGTGACGTTCGATATCGTCGCGGTGCTCCTGGTTATCTCGCCAGATAAATAGCGCCTGGGCTTCGCCGGGATTACGGTTGATTTCAGGCTTATGCCGACGACGATGCCACCAGCGGCGCGTGGCTTCGCTGGTGGGCAGGTTTTCAAGTTCAAATTGCAGGATATCGAGCACCACCGGGCCCTCAACCTGAACGGCGTAATCCTGTTTGGCCTCCGGGCCGTAGTCGGTCATATGTTCTGCAGAGTAGTTAATTCCGCCGACAAAGGCGACAACGTCGTCGATAACGACGATTTTTCGGTGCATCCGGCGAAACAGGTTGGTGCGCATACCGAGCAGGCGCGGGCGCGGATCGTAGTAGCGGAAAATGACCCCCGCCGAGGTTAGCTCGCCGACAAAATCATCGCTTAAATCGGGCGAGCCGTAACCGTCCAGCAGCACTTCAACGCGCACCCCGCGCTGGGCGGCCTTAAGCAACACGGCATGGAGCTGCCTGCCGACGTCATCCTCAAACCAGATAAAAGATTCGAGAATGACCCGCTGCTGTGCGCGGCCAATCGCGGAAAAGACCGCCGGATAATAATTGTCGCCGTTTTCTAATAGCTGAATGCGGTTTCCTTCCTGCCAGCTGCATTTCACAGATGTATCTCCACGCTAAGCGGTGCATGATCGGACAAATGACGCCACTGTTTCAGGGCTAGCGTCTTCGGCTGGCTGGCGTGCGCATTTTTGACGTAGATGCGATCGAGGCGCAGCAGCGGGAAGTTGACCGGGAAAGTACGCGCCGGACGCCCTCTGGCGCGGGTGAAGATCTCCTCCAGCCCGGCCTGGGCTTTTAGCTGCCGATTAGCCTGCTGTCGCCAGTCGTTAAAATCACCTGCGACCACCACCGGGTCGCCCGCAGGCAAACTGTTCACCCAATCCGCCAGCATGGTCATCTGAGCCTGGCGCTGATTCGCGCGCAGTCCCAGATGCACGCAAATCAGATGAAGGGTTATCCCGCTTTCTGGCGGTACGATGCGGCAGTAGAGCAGACCGCGTTTTTCACTATCGCCGACGGATACATCAAGATTCTGGTAATGCGCGATGGGAAAACGCGAGAGCACCGCATTGCCATGATGCCCTTGTGGATAGACCGCGTTACGCCCGTAGGCGAAATCGTTCCATATTGTGTCGGCAAGGAATTCATAGTGTGGGGTCTCCGGCCAGTTCTTAATATTCAGCGGATGAATTTCATGCGCCCCCATCACCTCCTGCAAGCAAACGATATCGGCATTGACGCTGCGTACCGCTTCGCGCAATTCAGGCAAAATAAAGCGGCGATTAAACGCATTAAAGCCTTTATGGGTGTTAATTGTTAGCACGTTCAACGAAAATCGCGGCGTTTGTTCGTCCATATTTCTCCAGTCAATGTCACTTTCCTGAATGAAATAGTGTAGTAGAGGTCACAAAAAGATGCGGTGATACGGAATTTTCCGTAAAGTGCGGTACTCTGAGTAGCAGAGAAAAATCCTTCAGGAGAGAAGCCATGAAGTGGCAACAACGTGTACGCGTCGCAACGGGTCTTAGTTGCTGGCAGATTATGTTGCATCTACTGGTCGTGGCAGTACTGGTGATGGGTTGGATGAGCGGCGCGCTGGTTCGCGTCGGACTAGGTTTGTGCGTGCTGTACGGCGTCACGTTACTGTCGATGCTATTTTTGCAGCGTCATCACGAAGAGCGCTGGCGTGATGTAGGTGATTTTCTTGAAGAGCTCACCACCACCTGGTACTTCGGTGCGGCGGTTATCGCGCTATGGCTGTTGTCGCGCGTGCTGCACAATAACCTGCTGCTGGCCCTCGCCGGGCTGGTGATACTGGCAGGCCCGGCAGTGGTTTCGTTGCTGGCGAAAGATAAAAAATTACGCGATCTTTCTGCGGAACATCGCATACGCCGCTGAGCCGGTAGTGGCCGCTATGACCAATAGCGGCCACAAACTTCCCCACACAATTTCCAGACTCGCATCCTTCAGATAGATTTGCTTAGTGATATCAGTAAAGTGACGAATGGGGTTTACCCACGTTAAATTCTGTAGCCATACTGGCATATTCTCCACTGGCGAAACGTATCCGGACAGCAGGATCGCCGGCATCATAAAGACGAACACGCCAATAAATGCCTGCTGCTGCGTGGAGCACAGCGATGAAATCAGCAGCCCGAATCCTACCAGCGATAGCCCGTAAACAATCATCGTAAAGTAAAACAGCAGTAGCGATCCGGCGAAGGGGATTTGATAGGCCCAGATGCCGATCCCCAGCACGATGCTCGCCTGAAGAGTGGCGACAATCAGTGCAGGAACCGCTTTGCCAATAAAAATCTGCCAGGTCGCCAGTGGTGAAACCAGTAGCTGGTCGAGAGTGCCCTGCTCACGCTCGCGGGCTACGGATAGCGAGGTGACGATCATCACGCCGATGGTGGTGATCATGGCGATCAGCGACGGAACCACGAACCATTTATAGTCGAGGTTCGGGTTATACCAGTTGCGCACTACCAGCTCGCTGTTGTTCGGCTTCACTTTACCTTCCAGCAGATCCTGCTGATAGTTTTTAACGATCTGCTGGAGGTAATTGGCGGCAATCTGCGCGCTGTTGGAGTTACGTCCGTCGAGCAAAAGCTGGAGCGGGGCGGTTTGGTTAGTGTCGAGATTACGTGAGAAATCTGCCGGGAAGCGCACGACCAGCAGCGCTTTTTGTTCATCGATGGTGGGTCTAATCTCCTGCGGGCTTTTCAGCAGCAGGACATGGGTGAAGGCTTTGGCGCGGGCGAAGCGCTGGGTTAGCTCCACCGCATGCTTGCCGCTATCTTCGTTGTAGATAGCGATGGTGGCGTTAGTCACCTCCAGCGTGGCGGCGAACGGAAACAGCAGTACCTGAATCAGCACCGGCATAATTAAAATCGCCCGCGTCTGCGGTTCGCGCAACAGCGATTGCAGCTCTTTGCGGATTAGTGTCCATAAGCGATGAAACATAACTATTCTCTCTTTGTGATCCCCGGAGGCGGTGCTGGCGCACCTGTCCGGGCTACAAATTCAAACCCCTGCGGCCCTGGAAGCCCGGGCAAGGCGCTTGCGCCGCCCCCGGGGAAAGCGTGCAGGAAAGTTAATCCAGACGCCGCTTGGTTTTTATCCACGTCAGGCCGATAAATATTACCGCTGAGGCGATTAAAAACATCGTGTTCACCAGCAGCACTACGGGAATATTGCCCGCCAAAAACAGGCTTTGCAGAGTGCTGACAAAATAGCGCGCCGGGATCACGTAGGTCACCGCGCGGATCACCGCTGGCATACTGTCTATCTGGAAAATAAACCCGGATAGCATAATCGACGGCAGAAATGCGGCGTTCAGCGCCACCTGGGCGGCGTTAAACTGGTTGCGGGTAATGGTGGAAATCAGCAGCCCCATTCCCAGCGTGCTCAGCAAAAACAGGCTGGTGATAAAAAACAGAATCACCAGCGAACCGCGAAACGGCACGCCGAGAATAAACACCGCCACCAGCATGCACAGCAGCATCGCCAGCATGCCGAGGAAATAGTAGGGGATCAGCTTGCACAGCAGTAGCTCGGCGCGGGTAATCTCGGTCGACAGCAGCGCCTCCATGGTGCCGCGCTCCCACTCGCGGGCCACCACCAGCGAGGTCAGGATAGCGCCGACCACCGTCATGATGATGGTAATCGCGCCGGGGATAATAAAATGTTGGCTAATGGCGGCCGGGTTAAACCAATAGCGCATCTGCACATCAATCAACGGCTCGAAGGTTTCACCCCGATCTTCCGCCCGCTGCTGTTGCCAGATTTGCCAGATGCCTTCGATATAGCCCTGGGCGAAGTTGGCGGTATTCGGTTCGCTGCCGTCGGTGATAAGCTGGATTGGCGCATTGTCGCCGGGACGGGCCATCTTCTGGTCAAAATCCACCGGCACCACCACCAGCGCGCGGATCCGCCCGGCCTGCATCATTTGAATCAGTTGCTGGCGGTTGTCGCTGATGGTGGCGTCGATATAGGGCGAACCGGTCATGGTATGGACGAAATCCAGCGCCTCTTCGCTCTGCTGTTCCAGCAATACGCCGACCCGCAGTTTGCTGGAGTCGAGGTTAATACCGTAGCCAAAGATAAACAGCAGCAGCAGCGGGATCACCACCGCAATCAGCCAACTGCTGGGGTCGCGGACGATCTGCCGCGTCTCCTTGACGCACAGGGCGCGCACGCGCCGCCATGCCAGGATTTTAGCGCTCACTGGCGTTCTCCTTATCCCAGTCATGGATGAGGGTAATAAATGCCTGTTCCATCGTCGGGTCAGGCTGTTCATCATCCGCCGCCATGGCTTTGAGATCGTCCGGCGTGCCGCTGGCGATAAGTTTGCCGCGATAGACCAGACCAATACGGTCGCAATACTCCGCCTCATCCATAAAGTGGGTGGTGACCATTACCGTCACTCCCTTATCCACCATGCTGTTGATATGCAGCCAGAACTCGCGGCGGGTAAGGGGATCGACGCCCGAAGTTGGCTCGTCCAGAAACAGAATATCCGGCTCATGCATCAGCGAACAGGCCAGCGCCAGGCGCTGCTTATAGCCGAGCGGCAGGTCGTCGGCGGCCTGCCGGGCGATACTTTTCAGGCCAAACGCCTCGCTCATGCTGGCGATTTTTTCGTTCTGCGCTTTGCCGCGCAGGCCATAAACGCCGGAGAAAAAGCGCAGGTTCTGCTCAACGGTGAGGTTGCCATACAGCGAAAATTTCTGTGCCATATAGCCCAGATGCTGGCGTGCCTTGCCAGAGCTGACTTTGAGGTCCATCCCCAGCACCAGTGCTTTGCCGGAGGTGGGGACCAGCAGGCCGCACATCATCTTAAAGGTGGTGGACTTGCCCGCGCCGTTAGGGCCGAGGAGTCCGAAGATTTCTCCACGCTTGACCTGAAAATCGACGTGGTCGGTGGCGGCAAAATCACCAAATTTTTTGGTCAGGGTTTGCGCTTCAATCACCGTGTCGTCATGGGAGCCTTCCACGGTGTGGATAATTTTCCCCAGCGGCGATTCAGCCGTACCCGCGCCGCCCAGCAGGTCGATGAACGCATCTTCAAAACGCGGCGCGGTTTCAGCTACCTCCAGCGGCGGCATGTCGGCTGCGTTTTGCACTTCGCGGATATTGACCTCTTTTTTGAGGATTAGGCGCACCGATTTGCCCTGAATCACGCCATCGCTCACCTGTGGCAGCTTCAGCGCCCGCTGTAGCAGGCGGCGGTTATTTTCCTCGGTGCTGGAGATCAAAAAGCTGCGTCCAGCCATGGTCTGCGTCAGCTCTTTGGGCGCGCCCTGATACAACAGCTGGCCTTCGTTCATCAGCAGCACGTCGCGGCACTGTTCGGCTTCGTCGAGATAGGAGGTACTCCAGAGGATCAGCATCCCATCGCCCGCCAGCTCGTGGACCATTTGCCACAGTTCGCGGCGTGAGATGGGGTCAACGCCGACGCCGGGTTCGTCCAGTAGCAGCACTTTCGGTTCACCGACGAGGGTGCAGGCGAGGCCGAGTTTCTGCTTCATACCGCCGGAGAGCTTGCCCGCCAGACGGCCAGTAAAGGGGCCCAAAGAGGTAAACTCCAGCAGCCGGGCGAAGGTTTTCTCCCGTGCTTCGCCGGTGACGCTGCGCAGGTCGGCGTAGAGGGTCAGGTTTTCCATCACCGTCAGATCTTCATACAGGCCAAATTTCTGCGGCATATAACCGAGCACCGCGTGCAGGGCGCTATCGTCGGCAATGGGGTCAAAACCAATGACCTGTGCGCTGCCGCTGTCGGCTTTGAGCAAACCGGCGAGCATACGCATCAGGGTGGTTTTCCCCGCGCCATCGGGGCCAACCAGCCCGGTCACATAGCCGGAGTGAATGGTGCAGTCCAGCGGCGCGACGGCCGGGCGGTCCATGCCGGCGAAACGCCGGGTGAGACCGCGCAGCGTGATAACGTCTTCGCTCATTGGCTGTTTCCGTTGCTGAAAGCGACGGTCACCGGCATCCCCTGACGCAGCGCGCCGTCGGCATCGGTGACCACAATCCGCAGGCGATAAACCAGGTCGGTGCGCAGGTCCGGGGTTTCAACAGTTTTCGGCGTAAATTCGGCTGTCGGGGAGACAAAACCGATTTTGCCACGGTAAGGTTGATTCGGACGGCTATCGGTATAGAGCAAGACTTCGCGCCCCGGTTGGGCCTGGCCGAGATTTTTTTCATCGACGTAGGCGCGTACCCAAACCGGATGGGTTAATGATAGCGTCATCACCGTGCCGCCTGCGCTGAGCATACTGCCTGGCTCCACGGCGCGGGTCATCAGGGTGCCGTCGGACGGCGCGGTTAGCGTGGTATCGTGCAGGTCGAGTTTCGCCTGCGCCAGCGCGGCCTGAGCCTGTTCGAGGCTGGCTTTGGCCTGGGCTATCTCCTGCGGACGGTTACCGGCGCGGTACTGGCGCAGTTTATCCTGTGCTGATTTCAGCGTGGCCTGTGCCTGGTCGCGTGAGGAGCGCGCGTTTTCAAGGTCATTCGCGGAGATAGCGCTGCTTTTACGCAGCCCCAGCTGGCGTTGATAGAAGTTCTGCGCATAGGCGTAAGCCGCCTGGGCCTGGTTAACCGCGGCGGCAGCCTGGGCAATTTCTTCCGAGCGATAGCCCGCCATCATTAGGTCGTACTGCGCCTGGGCCGTAGAAACGTTGGCCTGCGCCTGCTGGAGGGCATTTTCATAAGGGGCGCGATCCAGCTCGCCCAGCGTTTGCCCGGTTTTAATCGCATCGCCCTCATCGACGCTTAGCGACGCCAGCCGTCCTCCCACCCGGAAGCTCAGGTTAACGGTACGAATATCCACGTTGCCATACAGGGTGAGCGCTTTTTGCTGGCTGCTTTGATACCACCACCAGCCGCCGCCGATCACAGCAGCCATCAGGAGAAGCAGTAGAACGACGATGAGCGGTTTTTTCATGACTCCAGACTCCTTTGCGATAATCCTTGCAGAACGAAATCAACGTGGCAGGTGATGACCTGAATGATTTGCTCGGTTTTTTCTTGATCAAACTCAGCCCAACCGGCGCGACGCAGCACCGTTTCCCGAACAAGACGAAACGCGAGAACTTCCCCCAGCAGCGCGTGGGTGTGAAGGATCATTTGCGTGCTGTCTGCGTTAAGGCCGGTATAAGCGGCGATTAAACGGGTTAGGTGGCAGTGTAGCGGAGCAATGACCTGGTCGTGGATGAGCTGATAGGCGGGCGTCGGCGACAACTGCTCGCGGGAGATGAATTTGCTCAAATTGACCGTGTCTTCCTGGGTCAGCAGTAAAATCATATTCTGGCAGGCGCGTAGAATCAGAGTACGCATTGCGGCTTTATCCGCAGCGGGCTGGGCCAGCAGTTCCTCTGCCGCCTGCGCATGGGGGCGAAAATTATTGCCGATAAAGTCGGCAATCCACTGGGCGCAGGCGAGGTACAAATCGTCCTTCGAACCGAAATAGTAGGTGATAGCGGCGATATTCTGTCCGGCCTGGGCGGCGATATCGCGGGTTGTGGCGTGCTGGCCGTATTCGCCGAACTGGGCGATAGCGGCAGCGATAAGCTGGCTTTTAGCCTGCTCGCCTTTGCTGGTAATGGGGGTCGTTGTCATCGCGCTAATAAAGTTAATCAATCGATTGATTAAGAGTATGACCAATTCGCGAAACTGTCCAGAATGGTGAATACTTAATTCATCGCAGCGCAAGCGAGCATTATTTTGCAGATAAAACGCTGGGGGATATTTTATGCGGTTCGTCACAAAATCTGCTAGACTGCGCCACTTCATGGCATTGTGGTTTTTGCCATCTCTTTCGCAATAATCTCCCTGAAGACTACGCCTGTGACGGGCCGGGGCGGTTCGGAGTTGTTATGTCTTTTGATTCCCTTGGCCTGAATCCTGAAATCCTGCGCGCGGTCGCTGAACAGGGCTATGTTGAGCCAACCCCTATCCAGCAGAAGGCTATTCCTGCGGTATTACAGGGTCGCGATCTGATGGCCAGCGCCCAGACCGGCACCGGTAAAACGGCAGGCTTTACGTTGCCGCTGCTTCAGCATCTGATCCAACAAGAACCGCATGCTAAAGGTCGTCGCCCGGTGCGCGCTTTGATCCTGACTCCAACGCGCGAGCTGGCAGCACAGATTGGCGAGAACGTACGGGATTACAGCAAGTATCTGAATATTCGTTCGCTGGTCGTCTTCGGCGGGGTAAGCATTAACCCGCAGATGATGAAGCTGCGCAGCGGCGTCGATATTCTGGTGGCCACGCCGGGACGTCTGCTGGATCTTGAACATCAGAATGCCGTCAGCCTGGATAAGGTTGAAGTGCTGGTACTGGATGAAGCCGACCGTATGCTGGATATGGGCTTTATTCACGATATTCGCCGCGTGCTGGCGAAACTGCCTGCGAAACGCCAGAACCTGCTGTTCTCTGCAACCTTCTCTGACGACATTAAATCGTTGGCGGAAAAACTGCTGCATAACCCGCTGGAAATTGAAGTTGCCCGCCGTAACACCGCCTCTGAGCAGGTGAGCCAGTTAGTGCATTTTGTTGATAAAAAACGCAAGCGCGAGCTGCTGTCGCAGATGATCGGCGAAGGTAACTGGCAGCAGGTGCTGGTCTTTACCCGCACCAAGCACGGCGCAAACCATCTGGCAGAGCAGCTTAATAAAGATGGTATTCGCAGCGCCGCAATCCACGGTAACAAAAGCCAGGGCGCGCGAACTCGCGCATTGGCTGACTTTAAATCCGGTGGCATCCGCGTGCTGGTGGCAACCGACATCGCCGCTCGCGGTCTGGATATCGAAGAGTTGCCGCACGTAGTGAACTACGAACTGCCAAACGTACCGGAAGATTATGTGCACCGCATCGGCCGTACCGGTCGCGCGGCTGCAACTGGCGAAGCGCTGTCGCTGGTCTGCGTTGACGAGCATAAGCTGTTGCATGATATCGAACGCTTGCTGAAAAAAGAGATCCCACGTATCGCCATCGCGGGCTATGAACCGGATCCTTCCATCAAAGCCGAGCCGATTCAGAACGGTCGCCAGCAGCAGCGTGGCGGTGGCCGCGGTGGTCAAAGCCAGAGTCGTGGTGGCCAAAGCCAGGGCCGCAGCGGCCAGAACCAGGGGCGTAGCCAGCAGTCTGCTCCGCGCCGCAACGATGGTGAAGCGCCGAAAGCACGTACTGCAGACGGTAAACCTCCACGGCGTCGTCGCCCGCGCAAACCGGCGTCGGCTGAATAATGTTGTTCTGGCTGCGGCATGTTAATCTGCCGCAGTCAGCCTTTGTACTGCTTCTGATCCTGCAATTTTAAAATTCACTCATCAATAACCATCAGATTAAAATTTATCTTTTACCGTGCTTCACTTTCGGTAGTGAACCATTCTTGCGATTTTTGCAATAGCTGACAAAATTGTAGCCAGCAACCACAAGGAGTATCACAGAAACCACTAACATGAAAAAAGCAACCATAAACATCCTCAATAATTAACAGGCCCTGTAGACTCTGAAAGTTAGTATACGGATTAGTGGTTAAGATATAATATCTTATGAATGTAGATTATCTTAAATATAAGATTAATCAAAAAGTTAGATTATTTTCATTGTCTCTTTTTATACTCTTTTCGGAATGTATTTAGAACGTTTGATTAATTCTTTATCATTTTTTCACATTCGGGCTTCTAATGTGGAAGACCAATATCTGATGTTTACAGTATGAATTAGAAAAAAACGCTAAGTGCAGACTGAAAATAGCGTCGTTACTAATTATTCATAAAATGGATACGGATAAGCCATCGTAAACGACTCACTGCACTGGCGAAAAGAGCGTTATTGGTTTTTATCCTGTTCTGCGAGTCGGCTTCCTGTTTACCGAAAAAGGGATACCTCCGCCCTGTCAAAAATGGCACAATAGTGGCTGTTTATACAGTATTCAGGTTCTCTCATGGCTTTGACCGCAGCGCTAAAAGCGCAAATCGCCGCCTGGTATAAGGCGCTCCAGGAACAGATTCCGGACTTTATTCCCCGTCCCCCGCAGCGGCAGATGATCGCCGATGTCGCGAAGACGCTTGCCGGGGAAGAGGGACGACATCTGGCGATTGAGGCTCCCACTGGCGTCGGCAAAACCTTGTCATACCTGATCCCCGGCATCGCGATTGCCCGTGAAGAGCAAAAAACGCTCGTAGTCAGCACCGCCAACGTAGCGCTGCAGGACCAGATCTACAGCAAAGACCTGCCGCTGCTGCGTAAAATTATTCCCGACCTGCGATTTACCGCTGCCTTTGGTCGTGGGCGCTACGTTTGTACGCGTAACCTGGCCGCTCTCGCCAGTACGGACCCGACACAGCAGGATCTGCTCGCCTTCCTTGATGACGACCTCACACCGAATAACCAGGCAGAACAGAAGCTGTGCGCGACGCTTAAAACGGATCTTGATAGTTATAAATGGGATGGCCTGCGCGATCACACCGATAAAAACATAGATGATTCGCTGTGGAGCCGTCTGAGCACCGATAAAGCCAGCTGCCTGAATCGCAATTGCCACTATTATCGCGAATGTCCATTTTTCGTCGCCCGGCGAGAAATTCAGGAAGCCGAAGTGGTGGTGGCAAACCATGCGCTGGTCATGGCGGCAATGGAGAGCGAGGCGGTACTGCCGGATCCGAAGAATTTACTGCTGGTGCTTGATGAAGGCCACCACCTGCCGGATGTCGCCCGCGATGCGCTGGAAATGAGCGCTGAAATCACCGCTCCGTGGTATCGCCTGCAGTTGGATTTGTTCACTAAACTGGTTGCCACCTGCATGGAACAGTTCCGGCCTAAAACCACACCGCCATTGGCGAATCCTGAGCGCCTGAACGCGCACTGCGAGGAGCTGTTTGAGCTTATCTCCTCGCTAAATAATATTCTTAACCTGTATATGCCTGCGGGTCAGGAAGCGGAACACCGCTTTCCGATGGGCGAGCTGCCGCAGGAAGTTATGGAGATCTGCCAGCGGCTGGCGAAGCTGACGGAAACGTTGCGCGGGCTGGCGGAGCTGTTCCTCAACGATCTTGGCGAAAAAACAGGCAGTCATGATGTGGTGCGTCTACACCGGGTTCTGCTGCAGATGAACCGCGCGCTGGGGATGTTTGAGAGTCAGAGCAAACTGTGGCGTCTGGCATCGTTGGCGCAGTCTTCAGGCGCGCCGGTGACCAAATGGGCCACCCGCGACCTGCGTGACGGTCAGATGCATATCTGGTTCCACTGTGTGGGGATCCGCGTCAGCGATCAGCTGGAAAGGCTGCTCTGGCGCAGCGTCCCGCATATTGTTGTCACTTCGGCGACGCTACGTTCGCTGAATAGCTTTTCTCGCCTGCAAGAGATGAGCGGACTGAAAGAGAAGGCGGGAGACCGCTTTGTGGCGCTGGATTCGCCGTTTAACCACGTCGAACAGGGTAAAATTGTCATCCCGCAGATGCACTACGAACCGCTTATTGACCACGAAGAACAGCATATCGCCGAGATGGCGGCTTACTTTCGCGAGCAGGTTGAGAGTAAAAAGCATCTTGGCATGCTGGTGCTGTTTGCCAGCGGAAGAGCGATGCAGCGTTTTCTTGAGCACGTGACCGATTTGCGCTTGCTGCTTCTGGTGCAGGGTGATAAGCCGCGCTATCGGCTGGTGGAACTGCACCGTAAGCGCGTTGAAGGTGGGGAACGAAGCGTACTGGTCGGGCTGCAATCCTTTGCCGAAGGGCTCGATTTAAAAGGCGAGCTGCTGAGCCAGGTTCACATCCACAAAATTGCCTTCCCGCCGATAGACAGCCCGGTGGTGATTACCGAAGGCGAGTGGCTCAAAAGCCTCAATCGCTATCCGTTCGAAGTTCAAAGTCTGCCGAGTGCTTCCTTCAACCTGATTCAGCAGGTGGGTCGCCTGATCCGTAGCCATAGCTGCTGGGGGGAAGTGGTGATTTACGATAAGCGACTGTTGACCAAAAACTACGGCCAACGCTTATTGAATGCATTACCCGTATTTCCGATAGAGCAGCCTGCCGTCCCTGAGGTTATAGTAAAAACTAAAGCAAAACCGACGCGTCGCAAACGGCGTTAATGGTGCAATGTCGACGATGTGAGAAGCTCAAAGGAGCCTTCGATGGACTACAGCAAGATCATTAAAGAAGTTGGGCGGGGGAAGAACCACGCCCGTGACCTGGATGTCGAAACGGCCCGCGCGCTCTATTCGCGGATGCTTAGCGGCGAAGTACCCGAGCTCGAGCTGGGCGGCATCCTTATCGCCCTGCGCATCAAGGGTGAAGGCGAAGCGGAGATGAAGGGCTTCTACGAGGCGATGCAGCAGCAGACGTTACGCCTGACGCCGCCGCCAGGCAAACCTATGCCGATTGTCATCCCCAGCTATAACGGCGCGCGCAAACAGGCAAACCTGACCCCGCTGATCGCCATCCTGCTGCACAAACTCGGTTTCCCGGTGGTGGTGCACGGCGTGAGTCATGATCCAACCCGCGTGCTCACAGAAACGATTTTCGAACTGATGGGGATTCCTGTCACGCGACACGCGGGTCAGGCCCAGGCGCGATTGGACAGCCATCAGCCGGTTTACATTCCGATAGGTGTGCTATGTCCAGCGCTGGAGAAACAGTTAGCGATACGCTGGCGTATGGGCGTGCGCAACAGTGCGCACACGCTGGCCAAGCTGGCGACGCCGTTCGCGGAAGATGCGGCGCTGCGTCTGTCGAGCGTCTCTCATCCGGAATACGTCACCCGAGTGGCGAAATTCTTTACTGAAATCGGCGGACGGGCATTGCTGATGCACGGTACTGAAGGCGAAGTCTATGCTAACCCACAACGCTGCCCGCAGATTAGCCTGATTGATGCCGCTGGAACGCGTGTACTGAACGAGCGTCAGGATATGGGGACAGCGCAGGCTGTTGCGCTACCAGAGTCAAAAGACCCGGAGATTACCGCGCGCTGGATTGAACTCTGTGTGACAGGGAGCGAACCGCTACCCCTGTCGCTGAGAATCCAGCTGGCCTGCTGCCTGGTGGCTGCCGGGGAAGCAGCCACTCTGGAACAGGGACTGGCAAAAGTGGCTGAGCACTGGTAATCATCGCCGCCATTGTGGGCGGCTCTGTTTACTCAGTGATTTCCAGCGACGTGAAATCGAACTTACTGCCATCAAAGAGCCCCTGGCTGGTTAGCTTGAGCGCTGGGATAACCGGTAGTGATAAAAACGCCATCTGGATAAAAGGTTCGTCGGGAAGAGTGCCGCAGAGTTTACCTGCAGCTTTGAGAGAACCTATTTGCTGCGCCAGCGTTTGTGCCGTTTCGGTGCTCATTAATCCGGCGACAGGTAGCGGTAAATGAGCCGCTACCTGGTTATGATGCACGACGCACAATCCGCCGCCGGTGGAGATAACCTGATTTACCGCTGTGGCCATTTCTTGCGCGCTACGTCCAATAACAACGATGTTATGGCTGTCATGGCTGACGGTTGCCGCCAGCGCCCCTTCGCGCAAACCAAAGCCGCTTAGTAGACCGCAGGCGGGCGGGGTTTGCTTGCCATAACGTTCCAGGACGCTGATAAAGCAGATATCTTCTCGATCAAATCCTTCCCCGGTATACAGGCTCTCTCCATTGCCGGTGATCAGCTCGTTAGGAATGGCCTCAATCACGCGATAGCGCCTGCCGGGAGTGAAATCGAAGGAAAAGTCGGTGGCTGATACCGGCTGGCGTGCAACCGTGTTGCCTAAGGGGGGATGCGTTTTTGCTAACGTTGCAGACTCGGCGCGCAGTAATGCGTGTTCATCGACAGGCATTCCCTTAATAAACACTTGCTGTACCTCAACTTGCTGAGGATTGCTAAGCAGGACGATATCCGCTTGTTTTCCCGGTGCCAGCAGTCCGAGATGTTTCAGGCCGAAATGGCGTGCGGCTGACCAGCTGGCAATACGGTAAGCGACATGCAGCGGCACATTATGTTGGTTAATAAGGCGGCGGATAAGCGCGTCGATATGGCCTTCATGGGCAATTTCCCAGGGATTACGATCGTCGGTACAAAGCATACATTGTGGGCTGTTCATTTCATTGATTAACGGCGCGAGCGAATCGAGATTTCGCGCAGCGGACCCTTCGCGGATCATTAACCCCATTCCAGCCCGTAGCTTTTCACGGCCCTCTTGTTGAGAATAGCTTTCATGGCAGTTTTCGACGCCAGCAGCAACATATGCATTAAGCGCTTTACCGCTCAGTCCCGGGCAATGACCGTCTATCGTCAGAGTACGGAACGCGTCTATTTTATCCGCAATTTCGCGCTCTCCGGCGATAACGCCGGGATAGTCCATTACCTCCGCGAGCCCGGTGACCAGAGGATGGTCGTGCCAGCGGAGCATTTGTTCAAGGGTAAAATCGGCACCGTTTAAATCGCAACCTTTCAGGGCAGGGACGCAGGAGCTAACCTGAATATACTGATTTTGTTGTGCCAGTTCGGCGCAGCGAATAAACCAGGCGAAGCCGGATTCCCCCATCACATTGACGATTTCATGGGGATCGCAAACGATGGTTGTCAGGCCGCGCGGCAGAGTTGCCGTTTCAAAAGCAACGGGGGTCATCATGCTCGATTCAATATGCAAATGGGCATCAACAAAGCCAGGTACTGCTGTTGCTCCGCGGGCATCGACACGCTGGTGAGCCGGAGCATCGGCATACTCTGGGCCAATACCGGCAATATGCTGGTTTTTTATCACTATGGGGCCTGCGAAACTCCCGCCATTAATTAAATCAAGTACAGTGACATTATCAATAATATAATCTGCAGCACCCTCTCCACGTGATACGGCGAGTAATTCTTGTCTGTTTTGACGACTAATCTGGTGATATTTAAAGTTAATTCTATTTATCATTTTATTTTCTCATTTTGATTTATCAAATTGATTCTTTAATTATCATTTTATCATCTGTGGTGGTTTTTTATTTTATCGATAAATAGATTTTTACGATGTGATAGCTATCACTGAATTATGAGTTAGGTATGATTTAAAAAGAGTAAAGTCAGTGGATGTATCATGAAGTTATTCTTCATCAGCGGATGAAAAACATGAAAAATGAACACAGCGAAAACACTCATCAGAGTACTAGCAGTCTTTCCCGTTTTTTTAAACTACAGCAGCATAATACCTGTGTGCGCACCGAGGCGATCGCTGGGCTCACTACGTTTTTAACGATGGTTTATATCGTTTTTGTTAATCCACAAATTCTAGCTGCGGCGCATATGGATGCGAAGGTCGTTTTTGTCACCACCTGTTTGATTGCCGGTATTGGTAGCATTGCCATGGGACTTATTGCAAATCTTCCTGTTGCGCTGGCACCCGCAATGGGGCTAAACGCCTTTTTCGCCTTTGTGGTTGTCGGGGCGATGGGGATGAGCTGGCAGACCGCGATGGGCGCAATATTCTGGGGCGCTGTGGGGTTGTTTTTATTAACGCTTTTTCGCATTCGTTACTGGATGATTGCAAACATCCCAATAAGTTTGCGCATAGGTATCACCAGTGGAATAGGGTTGTTTATTGCAATGATGGGGCTGAAAAATTCAGGAGTCATTGTTGCAAATAAAGATACGTTAGTTGCCATTGGCGACTTGAGTTCGCATAGCGTGTTATTAGGGATTGTTGGTTTTTTTATTATTGCCGTTCTCTCTTCACGAAATTTCCATGCTGCAGTGCTGGTTTCAATTGTCGTCACATCATGTTGTGGTTTATTTTTTGGCGATGTTCATTTTAATGGTGTTTATTCCACACCGTCTGGTATCAGCGGGGTGATCGGCGAAGTGGATATACGAGGTGCCTTATCGCTGGATCTGGCCGGTATTATTTTCTCATTCATGCTGATTAATCTATTTGATTCTTCAGGGACGCTAATCGGCGTGACGGATAAAGCGGGTTTAATTGGCAAAGATGGTAAGTTCCCTAATATGCATAAGGCGCTGTATGTTGACAGTTTGAGCTCAGTGGCCGGTGCTTTTATTGGTACTTCATCGGTGACCGCTTATATCGAAAGTACGGCTGGTGTGTCGGTAGGAGGCAGGACCGGTCTTACAGCGGTGGTTGTCGGCGTTTTGTTTTTGCTGGTGATGTTTTTTTCGCCGCTGGCTGAAATAGTGCCGGGATATGCAACGGCTGGAGCCTTAATTTTCGTTGGCGTGTTGATGACATCCAGCCTCGCCCGTATTGACTGGGATGATTTTACCGAGTCAGTTCCGGCTTTTATTACGGCGGTAATGATGCCTTTCACGTTCTCTATCACCGAGGGGATTGCGCTTGGTTTTCTGGCTTACTGCATTATGAAGATCTTCTGTGGAAGATGGCGTGAGCTGAATCTGTGCGTCATTGCGGTTGCAATGCTGTTTGCGTTGAAAATTATTCTTGTTGATTAAAAAAAAGCCCGTCCAGTGGGATGGACGGGCAAGGCAAGGGTATTAAAGGGTCTTACAGGGTTGAAACAGTGGCATTACAGGGTCTTACTTGCTACAGGAATTTGTGGCGATTATTTATAGATAACCGCGGTACCGCTAATTTTGTTCGCGGTGTTAGCAGAGGTGATGCTGTAGCCGGTTGCGCCAGCTGCTTCGGCTTTCTCTGCCAGTTTAGCTTCCAGACCATCCAGCGTCGTTGCGCCTTCAGCGGAAACCACACCGATTTTGTTCATGCTTTCTGCCTGGGCCGATGTTACCGGCTGAGCGGCGAAAGCACCAAAGGACAGAGCGGAAAGGGCGATGGCGGCGGCAGCATATTTGATAGTTTTCATAATTAATCTCTCGCAGGTTGTCTTGTACAGGTGACGATGTTTCGTCGATGTGAGAAGTATCACGGTTTTGAGCGAGAGATAAAATCGAAGGAAATTAACAATCTCAATCTAATTTTTTGAACGATTATTAATTTATTGAATATTAATAAATTATTTTAGCCCGCGAAGAGAAAACGGGTTGAAGCGAAGTTCAGGGGGCGGTAAGGGCACATTTTGCCACTCAGTTTGCCAAAAAACGTGCGCGAAAAGATAACGCGATCTGCGGTAATGAACGGTAAATGACGGTCAGCGAAGCTGGCTATCTTTAGAACCACGGCGATTATATCCTGAAAATGTATTGTTATGTAAATCTTTATCTTGTTGGCACTTTACGCAGTATCTCACCCCCGCAACCGCTTGCCGACGCGCTTCCGGAATCGGCTCTCCGCACTCTTCACAAAATTTGTTGCTTTCACCCGATGAAAGCTCATTTCGCGCCCGCGCGATGGCATCATTAATGGTGCTGTCGATTTGCTCCTGCACGGCGTCGTCATTTGCCCAGCCTGATGCCATGGTTCACCTCGTTATCTCGTTGACTGTCAGTATAGAGAATATGGGGATAAAAAATGACCAGACAAGGCTTAGATCTCTGACCATTCGCGCAGCAGGTTATGGTACAGATTAAGCAGAGAGAGCACTTCGTCGCTTTCACCGTGGCGGCTTTTTAACTTCTGAATATTGCCATCCAGATCAAACAGCATGGCGCGGTGCTTATCGTCGCGGATCATGGATTGAACCCATAAGAATGAGGCCACGCGGGTACCCACTGTAACGGGAGTGACGCAGTGCAGGCTACTTGAAGGATAGAGTACCAGGTCGCCAGCCGGGAGCTTAACCGAGTGCTGGCCGTAGGTGTCGTTAACCACCAGCTCGCCGCCCTCGTAGCTTTCCGGGGCGGATAAAAAGAGGGTGGCGGAGAGATCGGTACGCATCCAGCCGCCCTGGGCCTGACTGCGCACCGCACCATCAACGTGAAATCCATAAGTTTCACTCTGCTGATAGCGGTTAAACAGCGGGCTGGAAAGGGTTTTTGGCAGCGCGGCGGCAAAAAACAGCGAACTGCGATTCAGCGCTGCGACGACCGTTGCCTGAAGTTCGCCATACAAGCTGCTGCGGGTGTCTACCTGCTGGTTATTTTTGACCTGAGCGCCCTGATCGCCAGTAGTTACGCGGCCGTCAACCCAATCGGCTTGTTGGAGCCGGGCGGTGAAATAGTCCACTTCCTGTGGGCTAAGGACAGCGGGGATATGGTACATCATGATTTTGTCTCCTGAAGAAACGGGGCGTTGCCGCCCCATCGTGGATCAGAAATGCATATTGGCGGTTAACAAGAAGGTCCGTGGTTCCCCCGGGTGATAGCGGTAGCCGCTCTTATTAATAGAGGCGACATAGTCGGTATCAAACAGGTTATAGACGTTCAGCTGCAGGTCGAGATTACGGTTAATACGATAACCCACCTTGGCATCTGCTACCCAGTAGCCTTCGGTATAGGACGGCGTACCGACCGCGCCGTCGCTGCCGCGATGCATACTGCCGACGTAGCGTGCGCCAGCGCCAACGGAGATAGCCTCAGTGGCCTGATATTGGCTCCAGACGGTAAAGGCGTGCTCTGGCGTATACGGTAGCGCGCTGGTGCCATCCTGGGCGGTATTCGCGCCTTCGCTAATGCTGGCGCGCTGTTGGGTATAACCGCCGATAACCTGCCAGTCAGGAGTAATATTACCGGCCAGAGAGATCTCATAGCCTTCCACGCGTTTCTTACCGTACTGTGAATAAGTGCCGTCGTCGTTCTGTTCGACTTCGTTTTCAATATCAGTACGGAAGAGGGCGGCGGTCAGCAGCAGGCGCTTGTCCATGAGCTCCCACTTGGTTCCGACTTCGCTGGTTTTTGCTTTCTGCGGTTTAAAGTCGGTACGGTTGGCGCTGTTGCCGGTACCACTTTGCGCGAGGGTGAAGTTGCTGCCTCCCGGCGGCTGCTGAGAAACGGCGTAGTTGACGTAGATATTGCCGTTATCGGTCAGATGATACAGCGCACCGGCTTTCCAGTTCACCAGGTTACCGCTGGTGGAGGTATCGACGGTGGTGACCGGCGTATTTTTCTCTACGCCCGTCGGGCAGGCGATAGCACCGCGTCCGGTACCGCCGCACAGGCTCGCGCTATCGTATTTGGTCTGGTAATTATCCAGACGGATTCCGCCGTTAAGTTCGAAGTCCTGAGTAATTTGCAGGGTGTCGAAGGCATAAACGCCGAAGGTATCCGTTTGCCCGTTGGCGTTGGCGCCGCTGCGGTCCAGGCCGCCGATGGAGATATCGCTGTTCGGGTGATAAATGTTCACCGCCGGCGGCGTTAGCGGATAAACCCCGTAGTTGGTCTGCGTTTCGCGGGTGAATTCCACACCGGTGCTGACGTCATGGCCGATGGAGCCGGTGTAGAACTTCGAGGTCAGGTTAGTCTGGTTAGTGAGGATCTTGTTGCTGGTGTCTTTGGTGTTTGCCAGACGTGACCAGGTCCAGGTGCCAACATCGTCAGGGTTAGGCTGGGTGATGTTCGTCGCCCCACCCATCACCGCGGTCATCAGATAATCCTGTTTCACGCGAGACCAGCGGGTCGTGTTCCGAATGGTCGTGGTGTCGCTCAGATCGTGTTCGAAGCGCATCGTCACGGTATCGGTGGTGGAATCATCGTAGTCGGAATTGGTGCCGTAGAAGTTGCTGGTGGCGACTTTACCGGAGTGATTCAGTGCCGAGGTGCTGGCGTTGGGGGCGGAATACCCTGGCAGACCGATAGTTGGAATGCCGCCATCTGGTGTATTGTGCTGGGTCACGTGCAGATAGTTCAGGTACAAGCGGGTCTCAGTGCCAAGACCGAACGCCGCCGATGGCGCCACGCCGTAACGCTCGTTTTTCACCTTGTCGCGGCCTGCATCGTGAGTTTTTTCACCCATCAGATTCAGGCGCACCGCGCTGGTTTCGCCAATGGTCTCGTTGATATCCAGCGTGCCGCGACGGAACCAGGCGCTACCTACGCTTGCGGAAGCATCGATACCGGAGTCCAGACGCGGCTGTTTGCTGATCATATTGATTGAACCGGTCGGCGCGCTGCGACCGTAGTCGGAACCAGACGGCCCCTTGATGACCTCAACCTGTTCAGTGTTGAAGGTATCGCGGCTGACGCTGCCGATATCGCGAATACCGTCGACGTAAATACTGTTGGAGGTATCCGCTCCGCGCATGTAAATGGCGTCGCCAGTGGTGGAGTTGCCATTTTCACCAGCAAAGAACGCGCCCACGCCGGGAACGTTCTTCAGCGCATCGGTGAGGTTGGTGACGCCCTGATCCTTCATCACCTGCTCAGAGACAACGGTGACCGTTCGCGTGGTATCGGCGATCGGACGAGAAAACTTAGGATCGGCGGAGTGGGTCGGCGCATACAGCGATGGAGTTTGCGCTTCGACCACCAGCGTTTCGCCAGCATTCTTTTCAGTGCTGTCCGCTGCAAGCACTTGACCGGTCGGAGAGAGACTCAGGCATAAACCGGTGAAGATTGTCAGTGAGTTGAAACTGCTGAACGGCAAATTGTTATTTTTTTCCATATCAATAAGTGACTTATAGTTTTAATTAGGCCATAACGACCGCAGACGAAGCGATGCTTCGCCCCGACCACTGCAGGTGATTTTTAACAAAAGCAATGCTTTTGATAATGATTGTGATAATCATTATCAAACAACGGCCGAATTTTTATCACTCATTTATAAAAAAATAAATACATTTATTTACATTGACTGCATTTTTTCTACATAAAGAAGGGGCGCTATGGGCGAGGATAAAAGCAGAACGAGCCCAACCTGGATGTGGGCCCTATATTGCAGATCGCGTAGTTCAGGATGAAGGCGTTAGCGTGCGTCCGGACGAACAAGATCAAAGCGCAAGCTTTCATCGATGCCGTAATAAGCGCTGGGGCCTCCGGCGCGCAAAATCGGCTGGGCTTTAGCGGTCTGGTAAATCCCTTCCTCCAGCAGCGACTCGTCGATATGCACCGCCACCACTTCGCCCAGCACCAGCCAGCTTTCAACCGCCATGCCGTCGGCGGTGGTCAGCTGGATGCACTGCGAGAGGCGACATTCGAAGTTCACCGGGCTTTCGGCAACCCGTGGGGCGCTGACAATACGGCTGGCAGCGGGCGTGAGCCTGGCGCGTGAAAATTCATCCTCATTACGCGGTATACTGGCGGACGTTTCGTTCATCGCTACCGCCAGAGGACGAGTGGCCAGGTTCCAGACGAACTCTTTAGTTTCGACGATATTCTGCACGCTATCTTTCCAGCCGCTGCTGGCAAAACCGATAATTGGTGGCCGATAGTTAAAGCAGTTAAAAAAACTGTAGGGTGCGAGATTGCGCTGCCCGCTGCTATCCAGCGAGGCGATCCAGCCGATGGGCCGAGGCCCGATAATGGCATTAAGCGGGTCGTGCGGCAGACCGTGTCCGTGCGAAGGTTGATAGAAGTACATACGACACCCATGACGAAAGAGTAGATATCCAGACTCACTTATTTACCGCACCGCCGTCAACGGGTATCTTACGCGGCTGTTCAAAGGAGATTGCCATGAAAGCCCAGAAACCGGGGTTACACCCGCGTAACCGCCACCACCAACGCTACGATTTGCCCGCATTGTGCCAGGCCCACCCTGAGCTTCAGGCCTTTATCATCCTCAATCCGGTGGGCGAGCAGACCATCGACTTTGCCAACCCGCTGGCGGTGAAGGCGCTGAATAAAGCGCTGCTGGCGCATTTTTACGCGGTGAAACACTGGGATATTCCTGAGGGCTTTCTCTGCCCGCCGGTGCCGGGAAGAGCTGATTACATTCATCACCTCGCCGATTTGCTGGCGCTGGACACCGGGACTATTCCCTTGCAGGCCAGCATTCTTGATATTGGCGTCGGCGCAAACTGCATCTATCCACTAATTGGCGTACACGAATACGGTTGGCGTTTTACCGGCAGTGAAACGCATGCTGAGGCTTTCGCCAGCGCGCAGGCTATCGTCAACGGTAATCCTGGATTGACTCGCCAGATTCGCCTGCGTCGCCAAAAAGATACCAAAGCGATTTTGACCGGCATTATTCATAAAAACGAAACTTACGACGCGACCCTGTGCAACCCGCCGTTCCATGATTCCGCCGCCAGCGCGCGGGAAGGCGGCGAGCGCAAACGTCGCAATCTGGGACTGGGCGAAGATAGCGTAACCAACTTTGGCGGCCAGCAGCAGGAGCTGTGGTGCGAGGGAGGCGAGGTAGCCTTTATCACCCAGATGATTCAGGAGAGCCAGCAGTTTGGCCGTCAGGTGAAGTGGTTTACCTCACTGGTTTCCCGTGGTGACAATTTGCCGCTGCTGTATCGCGCGCTGACCGACGTCGGCGCGGTAAAAGTGGTGAAAAAAGAGATGGCCCAGGGGAACAAGCAAAGCCGCTTTATCGCCTGGACCTTTATGGACGAAGCCAAACGCCGCCGTCCGTTTTAATCTGCTATAACGTCGGCTCCGCAGGAGCCGACCGGTGTTGGTAGCACCTGATAAGTCTGCACCGGTGCGCGAACGCCAGCGAGGTCGAAATGTCTTTTCACCTGGGTATCGAGGGCAAAACGAACCGTCCACTGCTTCAACGGCAGGGTGGTGAAGGTGACCCGCAGGGTGAAGGCGGTGTTACTCAAACCCACCAGTCCGGCGAAAGACGGTTCGCCAATGATCAGCCCGCGAACCTCTTCCTGTGCCATCACTTCCGCTACCGCCTCTTTCAATGCCTGATTGGCCTTATCCAGACTCTCCTGCCGGTCGACATCATAGTTGGCGACCACTGAACCGATGCCGCGCACGAAGTTGGCGAAGGTGGTTATCGAAGACCACGGAATAATATGATAGGCACCGGTATCCTGGCGCACGCCGACCGAGCGAATCGACATTCGTTCCACCGTACCGGTTAACGGCCCAATAGTGACCAGATCGCCGGTATTCATGCCGTTTTCAAACTGGATAAAAATCCCGGTAATAATATCTTTGACCAGAGTTTGCGCACCGAACGAAATCGCGAGGCCCAACGCCCCGGCACCGGCCAGCAGCGGGGCGATGTTCACCCCCACTTCCGAAAGCAGGATCATCACTGTAATGGTGCTGATCACCACCGCCAGGGCGTTACGAAACAGCGTCAGCAGCGTCCGGGCGCGGGCGCTCGGCAGCGGGCGACCGTGAATATCCGACGCCAGGCGGTTCTCTATCAGGCTGGCGAGCAGCGTCCAGCCAATCGCCGAGAAGAACAGGATCAGCGCGATGCGAATCAGAACGTCTACCGCTTTTTGCCCGCTACCGTTATGGATCCAGCTCCAAAAATCGAACAGCCCCCAGGCGCTGAGCAGCAGCATGATCGCCACGCAGACCGTTAATATCCGCGCGACTTTTAGCGAAGCGGAGATCCAGCTGTTAAGCCGCTTTTGCAGCTCGGGGTAATTGCGTTGGGTTTCTGGCGATAAGGTGATGGTTTTGGCAATCCAGCGCGACAAGATGCCAGAAACCAGCGCAGCAGCGCCGATAATCGCCAGACTGCGTAACGTCGCGCCCATCATAAATTTCAGGCTATTGCCGGGGTCGAACAGCGAGAAGAAAAACAGCACGATAAAGTAGGCGCACGCCAGCCAGTGCCAGATCAGGGCAAAGGCGCGGATAAACAAACTGAAGAAGGCCAATGAACGATCGGCAAGCTGAATAAGCCCCTGAGTAATCAATGCCTTATTGTGAAAAATTAGGTACAGCGCCCACAGGGTAATACACAGCATAATCATGACGTTGGCCAGCGCGCCAACCTGGACGTTGACCTGATTGGAAATAATGGGAACCGCGACGATCAGGCCGTAGCCAATCAGGCTACTCAGGGCGCTCAGGCGCAAATTCCAGTATTTCGCTGCCTCATTGCTGAGATTGAACGGCCGTAGTTCAGGGATCCGTGGACAGAAAATAACCCGCAGAAGGGCTTTGAAAAACTCAATCAGCGCGAAAGCGTTGAGAAACAGGCTTTGCTGAAAAGCGATAGTGGAATTATTGCCGTTGAGGCGATCGCTTAAAAGCTGGCCGACGAATAGGGTTAGCGCGAGCAGGAGCAGGTCAAAGATAAAAGCCCCGGCAATGGTTGAGGGGAGCTGGAGCCAGTTGCTGCGATCGCGGTTTTTATGCCGTCCCCAGTGGCCCATTTTACGATACAGAGGCAAGGCCGCCAGGCGCACCAGCCACCAGAAGGCAAAAACCAGCCCTGCCAGTAGTAAAAAGTGCCAGGCGGCGTTACTGAACGTTTCTGAATTGAAGGGTTTATGCGGAGAACCGGTGATGTTACGCCAGAGCTGGGAGAAACGTGACGAGAGCTGCTCGCCGTATTCGCGGCTGATTTGGGTAACGTTTTCCAGCACCGTGGTCTCATCTTCGACTTCGGGCGGCGTCAGCTTTGGCGTGCTGGCGGGCGGCGGCGTGGCGGCGGCTTTACGCAACTGGTCGATAAGCTCCTGACGAGCATCGGTGTTTTCGAGCACGTCGGCCAGCGCGCCGTAGGCGGCTTTCTTCTGCTCAAGATCGGGTTCGCTGCTGCCGGGCTGGTCAGTCGTGGCAGCCGGCACACCGGGCAGCGTTGCGGCGAATAGCGGGGTGGTAAACAGCATGGCGAGCAGTAACAGAATCCGCAGCACAGGCACCTCCATTGCATCTCAAACCGATAAGTATAGAAGACGAGATCTGGAGGGGGAGGTTGGGATGATTCTGGAAAGCGGCTCTCCCACGAATGGGGAGAGCCGTTGGGCATCAGGCTACGTGCTGCAAAAACTCGCGCAGGCGCGGGCTTGGCGGGTTCTTAACCAGTACCTGCGGATCGCCATCTTCCGCAATACGCCCTTTATCGATAAAGATCAGGCGCGAAGCCACTTTTTCGGCAAAGCCAATTTCGTGGGTGACGATGACCATGGTCATGCCTTCTTCGGCCAGATCCTGCATCACTTTCAGCACTTCGTGGCGCAGTTCGGGGTCCAGCGCAGATGTTGGCTCATCAAACAGCATCATTTTCGGCTTCACGGCCAGCGCGCGAGCAATCGCCACGCGCTGCTGCTGACCGCCGGAAAGCTCAGAAGGATAGTGGTGCGCGCGCTCCGCCAGCCCCACTTTCTCCAGCAGCTCTTTTGCCAGTTTTTCCGCCGCCGCTTTACTGGCACCGCGAACGCGTAGCGGGCCAAACATGACGTTTTCCAGCGCCGTCAAATGCGGGAACAGATAAAACTGCTGGAACACCATGCCTGCTTCCTGACGAATCAGTCGCTCGTCGACTTTAGGATCGTTGACCTTCAGGCCATCGACGATCAGTTCGCCGCTGGTAATCTCTTCAAGTTTGTTGATACAGCGCAGCAGGGTTGATTTACCGGACCCGGACGGCCCGATAATGACCACCACTTCGCCCTGGTTGATCTTCAGATCGATATCATGCAGCACTTTAGTTGGGCCAAAATGCTTGGAAACGTTTTTAAATTCAATCACAGGATTTTCATCCTTCTTTCGAGACGACGCAGAACAAAGCTCAGCACCAGGGTGATGATCAGATAAATGACGGCAACGGCGCTCCAGATTTCCAGCGCGCGGAAGTTACCGGCAATGATTTCCTGGCCCTGGCGGGTTAGTTCGGCAACGCCGATGACGATAAACAGCGAAGTATCCTTGATGCTGATAATCCACTGGTTGCCCAGCGGCGGCAGCATACGGCGCAGCGCCAGCGGCAGGATCACGTGGCGGATGGTTTCTCGACGTGAAAGGCCGAGCGCCAGACCCGCTTCGCGAAAGCCTTTGTGAATGGACAACACCGCGCCGCGGGTGATTTCTGCAATATAGGCACCGGAGTTAATCATAATGGTGACTACCGCTGCAGAGAACGGATCGATACGTAAATCGCTAAACGCCATCGGCAGGGCGAAGTAGATAAACATCACCTGCACCACAATCGGGGTGCCGCGAATGATTTCGATAAAAACCAGCGCGGTGTGATTGGCTATCCAACCGCCGAAACAGCGGGCGAAACCAGCCACCAGGCCGATTATCAGGCCGCCGACCAGGCCGAGGACAGAAATCCACAGCGTCATTTTGGCGCCTTCCAGCAAAATTGGAATGGCGGGCCAGATGGCACTCCAGTCAAACTGCATAAATGTGTTCCTGTTACCGTGTCGAAAACAGAGGTAGACCCTCTGAGAAAACCATTCAGGCCTGCTTATCAGCAGGCCTGGAAGAGAAAACGCTCATTATTATTTTGGTTCAGTACCGAACCATTTTTTATAAATTTCGTTGTAAGTGCCGTTTTCACGCAGCGTTTTCAGCGCGCCGTTCACTTTTTCACGCAGTTCGTCGCTGCCTTTCGGGAAGGCGATACCGTAGTCTTGCGCTTCCAGTGAATCACCGACCGCTTTGAACTTGCCGTTGCCCGCAGTTTTGATGAAGTAAAGAATGTTCGGCGTATCGTGCAGTACCGCATCAGCGCGACCGGTGCCCAGTTCCATATAGGCGTTGTCGATGTTCGGGAACTGACGCAGATCTTTGGTTTTGATATTGGCTTTCGCGTAGTCAACGGAGCCGGTACCGCCTTTCACTGCCACCACTTTACCGTTCAAATCTTTAACATCTTTGATGTCATTATTATTGGCGTTGACCATCACCAGCAGACCGCTTTTGTAATAGCCATCAGAGAAGTCGATTGCTTTTTTACGTTCTTCAGTGATGGTAATTCCCGCCAGCGCGAGGTCGATATTTTTGGTTTGCAGCGCCGGAATAATGCCGCTGAAGTCCATTGGCTTCAGGGTATAGTCCAGCTTCAGCTCTTTGGCGACTGCAGCCCACAAGTCGACGTCGAAACCAACGTACTTATCGCCCTGCTTGAATTCGAACGGAACAAATGCCGTATCGGTCGCGACAATCAGTTTATCAGCGGCGTGAGAAGAAACCGCAAAAGCCAGGGTCAGTGCAGCCAGTGAAACTTTAAATACAGACTTCATAGCATTTCCTTTTTTATCCACGGGATGATCCCCTGCGAGAACGAATAGTCTTATGAAAAAATCGTGCCAGTTTTACAACTTGTTGTTTTACAACAACCAGGATGAATCTCATTGCACGCTTTTGATAACGGATAACGCTAATTGCACCATTGTGGGGCGTTGTTTTGGTGCATCATAAGCACATCGCATAACAAGAGCATTTTTAACGCAAAATCAGAGGGGAAAACAATCTCGCCGTAACGATTGTGTGAGGTGATTATTACAATTGATTTACTTTGGTGCGTAATTTGAACACTTTTGCGCACTGATGTGGTGCATTAAGGCGATTGAGGTGGTGGAACAAAAAAAAGCCGCCAGCGGGGCTGACGGCAGTTGGCATTACTCGATATTGGCTTCGATGAACCACAGGAATTTATCCAGGTCACGGGAAGCTGCGGTAAAGATATCGGCAGTATCTTCATCTTTTGCTTCTTCGATGGCTTTACGCACGTCGTTAGCGACGATGGCGTAGCGATCGGCCAGCTCTTTCAGATGGTCCTGCACGCTATGGATATCCAGCGGGTAGCTTTTCAGCGGGCTTTTGCTATTGATGACCTGAGTGGTCCCCAGCGCCACGCCGCCAAGCTGTACGGCACGTTCAGCCATGGTATCAAGATGGTCGACTAGCGCGGTGCGAAAGCCGTCCAGCATTTCATGAACGGCAATGAAGTTTGCACCGCGCATATTCCAGTGAGCCTGCTTGGTAATCAGCGACAGGTCAATGAACTGGATCACCTGGCGATTCAGCAGCTCAACGGTCGCCTTCTTCGCGCTATCTGCGACGTCGTTACGGGTATAGAGCAGATTCGTTGCTTTAGTTTTAACCAGTTTTGCGGTACTCATAGTTTCATATCCTCTTGATATTTGTACTCGTCATACTTCAAATTTGAATTATGCGGAGCGTCTCGTCCCAATAACTTGCGGGATTAAGTATAGCAACGGATATGATGTTTGCAGTGTCGGTAGTCTCTATCGGTTTGATAGCACAGGTCTGTTGGACGGTTTTTATATCTTATAAATCAGACAACTAAGGCTCTGCGTGATGGGTTGTCATCAAGCAGAGCCTGCGATCAGTTAATGTCGACTTCTTTTATTTTACTTTCCCGACGCATCGTCAAAGTGGAGCCCATCGAGGCGAGGATAATTGCTCCCAGCGCCAGCGTTTGCACGAGGGTTAGCATCTCGCCAAGAAACACCATCCCGGAAAGCGCGGCAAGGGCCGGTTCCATGCTCATCAGCGTGCCAAATGTTTTGCTGGGCATGCGGGTAAGGGCGATCATCTCCAGCGAGTAGGGCAGAGCGGTCGACAAAATAGCGATCCCGAGCCCTGGCAACAGTAGGGCCCACTGAAATAACGTATCGCTGGCCTGAATCATCCCTATTGGCACGAAAACCACTGCGGCGATAAGCGAACCCATCGCCACCGTTGCCGGGCCGTGCTCTTCCCCGGCACGCTGGCCGGTGAGAATGTAGACTGCCCAGCAGGCTCCTGCCCCAAGCGCCAACAGCGCGCCCATCGGATCTATCTGCGAAACGTCTTGCCCCAGCGGCAGCAGGAACCACAGTCCGAGCACCGCCAGAGCCACCCACACAAAGTCCAGCGGGCGGCGAGAGCCAAACAATGCCACGGCCAGCGGCCCGGTAAACTCCAGCGCGACCGCAACTCCCAGCGGGATATGTTGAATCGATAAATAAAACAGGTAGTTCATGGCGCCAAGCGACAGACCGTATAACAGCAGCGGTAAACGCTGCTCCGGGGCGAAACGCAGGCGCCAGGGCTTGAAGACCACCACCAGGATTAAGGTTCCCAGGGCCAGACGTAGGGCGGTGACGCCAGGTGCACCCACTAATGGGAACAACGATTTCGCGAGCGATGCGCCGCTCTGGATGGAAATCATGGCGATGATAATAACCAGTATCGGCAACCATGCCGGTACTTTGCGGGACGAGCCGGGCATCCTTTCTCCTGTCAAATTTTGTCAAACGCGGTAAAGGTTCCAGTGTAAAGGAATTACCCGGCGGCGGTTTAGCTAATGTTGAAATAATCCGCCCCGGGAGCAGTACAATGAGATGAGATGCGAAGATAAATTCACCAGATGATTAGGAATAATCTGGATGCATATCGGGCGCTTTGTGAGCCTTAATATGTATGTATCCGCTAAAAAAGGTTGTTTTCCAGTTTGTTATAGAAGTGTGGAAACTTTTAGTTACATGAAAAAGTACGTTAGACAGTGTAAAGTGAAAAGAGTTTCCCAAAAGTTTTTGATATATTTAAGACTTAGGACTTATTAGAAACACATTTGAGGTGGTTATGAATAAAATTGCACGTTTTTCAGCACTGGCCGTTGTACTGGCTGCATCCGTAGGCACCACTGCTTTCGCTGCAACGTCTACCGTTACCGGTGGTTACGCTCAGAGCGACATGCAGGGCGAAGCGAACAAAGCAGGTGGTTTCAACCTGAAATACCGCTACGAGCAAGACAATAACCCGCTGGGCGTTATCGGTTCTTTCACCTATACCGCTAAAGATCGTACCGAAGATGGCGTTTACAAGAAAGGCCAGTACTACGGTATCACCGCTGGTCCGGCTTACCGTCTGAATGACTGGGCAAGCATCTACGGTGTAGTGGGTGTTGGTTACGGTAAATTCCAGGACAACAGCTACCCGAACAAATCTGATATGAGCGACTACGGTTTCTCTTACGGTGCTGGCCTGCAGTTCAACCCGATCGAAAACGTTGCTCTGGACTTCTCCTACGAGCAGTCTCGCATTCGTAACGTTGACGTTGGCACCTGGATTGCTGGCGTAGGTTACCGCTTCTAATCACTTCGGTGATGTAAAAAATCCGCCTCGAGGGGCGGATTTTTTTTGCCTGCGATTTCAGGTCGCCAGACTTAATTGACGGTGAAAGCGTCGGTGCCCAAATGGGTGTAGTCCACTTTCTTCAGCTGGAAGTTGGTGATGTACGTCGCCCCGGCTTTCTGCTCGGAGATAAAACGATAGCGCGGGGTAATCTCCTGAGCGCTGATCCCGGTCCACTGCGAGAAGAAACTGAGGAAATCATTGGCCGAGCGCCGCGCTTTAATGACCTTATGCGCTTTATCGTCGCTGGACAGCACCATAAACGGCACCTGGAAGTTCTGCTGATACTTATCATCGTGCGCCAGATACTGCACCTCTTTCCCACGCTCCTTGAACGCCAGACCATGATCTGAAAAATAGGTCATCGAGAAAGTGTCGCCGGAGTTTTGTAGCTGGCTATAAAGATTGCTCAGCAGCGTATCGGTTTGCGTCATGGTGTAGAGATAGCAGGAGGTCTCTTTCGACTGAACGAAAACGGTGTATTTTCCCTTGGTGCGATCGCAGGCCTGCGGGTGCGAGCCCATCAGATGCAGGACAATCAGCTGCGGCTGGGTACGACGGGTGGCAAGCACCTGTGCGGTAAGTTTCAAGAGCTGCTCATCCTGGGTATTTTTATTGGCTTCAAAATCGCCATTTTTGAGGAACTGCACTTCATCAGCGCGTTTGGCGATACTGGCAATTGCCGTGTCGTATTCGCCAATCTGTCCCTGATTCGAGAACCACCAGGTCTGAAAACCGGCGCGGTTGGCGAGGGTGACAAAGTTATCCTGAAACTGCGGCTTGTCATCGACGACGCGGTTGAGCGTTAAACCGAGCGACTTCTGCGTTGAACCGCTGGCGGCGATGTAGTCGTTAAATAGATAGCCTTTTACCGAACTGGCAAACGGCGTGTTATCCCAATGGCCGCCGAAGGCGCCGAGCGCATCGCGGCGTGCGCTTTCTCCGATGACCACCACGTACAGATGATATTTTGGCTTCACCGCCAGCACGTGCCAGCTATCTTTTATGTTCGCCAGTTGGGCCATCCGCGCTTGTTCATCCAGCACTTCATTATTATTCACCACCACATCTTTCACGAAGCGCACGGCAGGATAGCCGGTGTCGATAACCTTAAAGACGCCGCCCCATGCGAGGTTTTGCACCGGTTGCAGGAAGAAAATGCCGATGCAGAATAGCAGGCCGAGGGTGTCGATTTTACCCCAGCGCGTTGACGCTTGCGGTTTGCGGCGCACGGCAATCACGCCGAGCGCAAAGATGAACACGCCTAATAGATAGCTGTACCACGGAAAGATGGTCAGGATCTCGGTGGACTCTTCAATATTGGTGGCATGCAGCGCCAGCAGCGTATTGAAATTTGGCGCGCCGTAGGCCTGGCCAAAAGGATAGTACATGGCTGCTAACAGCGAATAAGCGCCAATCACCACTTTTTGCGCACGCGGAAAGCTCCGCCATAGCAGATGCAGTACGCAGGTAAAAGCAACGGTATAGAGCAGGCTAAAATCGTAGCCAAGCGCCAGGTTAATAAACAGCGATTGTAAAAAGTAGAATCCTGTCCATGGGTTCAGTACCACTCCGCGGGCGACCAGCGTTTCTTTCAGCGTGACATTCATAATAAACAATCAAAAAAGAGCCATGTGCGTCCCCTGGCATCAAGGGGTAAAACCTGCTGGACAGTGCCTGAAGAGGGTCTCTGCGAGCCGCAGTAGTGGCAGGGCTGACAAAAGATAGGGCTTGCAAATGTTAAGGTCAACTATCCATAACAGATTGTTTTGGGAGGATGCTTACAAAACTTGAAAAAAGTCGCAGAAATACGGAGGAACCAGACAGTTTGGCGGGGAATTGTGGCAGAAAAATGAAGCGGCGTACCGCGACGCCGCATTATTTTTTCGGTTTATCCTGCTGAGGTTTGCCGTTGATCAGATCGCACAGCATACCGACAAGCATTAACCGAACTTTAAAAGGGGAATGAGTAAACACGTTTAAGCACCTCTTGAATTCGTTCATGGTGACCTCCTGTAATTTCGTCCTTCGCTCCTTGAAGGATGTGTGTATTACATACAGATATAGCACAGGCTATATTGTATAGCTATGGCTAAAACGTTAAATTTTTGTTCTCTGTGCACGATCCATTACAATGGGGGTCCTTTTAGATGATGCTTGATGCGTCACAGGAATGAGGAAGCACAATGAACCGTCGCGCAGGTAAGCCAATAACTAAAAAAGTGACGCAGCTAGTGAATGTCGAAGAACACGTTGAAGGGTTTCGTCAGGTGCGCGAGGCGCATCGTCGGGAGTTAATTGATGACTACGTCGAGCTTATCTCGGATCTGATCCTCGAAGTGGGTGAGGCTCGTCAGGTAGATATGGCCGCACGTCTTGGCGTTTCGCAGCCAACGGTTGCGAAGATGTTAAAACGTCTGGCGAGCGTTGGGCTGATCGAACAGATCCCGTGGCGAGGGATCTTTTTAACTCCTGAAGGCGAGAAGTTGGCGCACGAGAGCCGTGAACGTCACCAGATCGTCGAAAACTTTTTACTGGTGATTGGGGTCAGCCCGGAGATAGCCCGTCGCGATGCCGAAGGGATGGAGCACCATGTTAGCGAAGAGACGCTGGCGATGTTTAAACAGTTTACCCTTAAGCAGGGGTCGCAAGGGGAATGAATCTCGTCTTTGTTCAGTCGTTGGCCCGCGACCGCTTTTTACATCTGCTGCTGATTGTTGGCGTTGTTTTAAGCTTTTTTGTCCCGTTTGCACCCAGAAGCTGGCTTCACGCCATTGACTGGCACACGATTATTACTCTTAGCGGGCTGATGCTACTGACCAAAGGCATCGAACTTAGCGGCTACTTTGATGTGCTCGGCCGCAAAATGGCGCGCCGTTTTGTGACCGAGCGCCAGTTAGCCATTTTTATGGTGCTGGCCGCCGCGCTACTTTCCACTTTCTTAACCAATGATGTCGCGCTGTTTATCGTCGTGCCGCTTACGCTGACGTTAAAAAAATGGTGCGCTATTCCAACCAGCCGATTAATTATTTTTGAAGCGCTGGCGGTCAACGCCGGGTCTTTATTGACACCTATCGGCAATCCGCAAAACATCCTGCTGTGGGGGCGTTCCGGCCTCTCTTTCCCGGCTTTCATCGGTCAAATGCTACCCCTGGCGGCGGCGATGATGATCACTCTGCTGGCGCTGTGCTGGTTCTGTTTTCCTGCGAAGCCCCTTAACTATCAGAGTAGCGACAGATCGCCTTCATGGCGGCCGAAGCTGGTCTGGGGCTGCCTGGCGTTCTATCTGGTCTTTTTGACCGCCTTAGAGCTGAAGCAAGAGCTGTGGGGGCTGGTGCTGATTGCGCTGGGTTTTCTGCTGCTGGCGCGGGCGGTGATTATTAACGTCGACTGGTCGCTGCTGCTGGTCTTTATGGCGATGTTCATTGACGTTCACCTGCTGACCCAGCTCCCGGTTCTACAGCATGCGCTCAACGGCGTCGGACAGCTTTCTGCCGGAGGGTTATGGCTGACGACGATTGGCTTGTCGCAGTTTATCAGCAACGTTCCGGCGACTATTTTACTGCTTAACTACGTTCCGCCTTCGGTGCTGCTGGCCTGGGCGGTCAACGTGGGCGGTTTTGGCCTGCTGCCGGGCTCTCTGGCGAACCTGATTGCGCTGCGCATGGCGGGCGATCGCCGTATCTGGTGGCGCTTCCATCTCTATTCTCTACCCATGCTGCTGTGGGCGGCGCTGGTGGGCTACGGGTTACTGCAACGCTGATTTTCAGAGAATTGGGCAAGAAACAAACAGGAACGCCACATTCGCACTCTTCGACTCCGGGGTATAACTATTCCCGGCAGTTAATCATCCTGATTAAGGAGAGTTCTATGCGATATCAAAAACTGGGCCACACCGGCCTGTTTGTTTCTGAGCTGTGCCTGGGCACCATGACCTTCGGCGGAGAAGGTGGCCTGTGGGGGAAAGTGGGTCAATTGCGTCAGGCGGAAGCGGAACAGCTGGTGGGCAGCGCGCTGGATGCGGGGATTAACTTTATCGACACCGCTGACGTCTATTCTGAAGGGCGTTCGGAAGAGATCACCGGCCAGGCGCTGAAGAATCTGAAAGTGCCGCGGGAAAACGTGGTGGTGGCCACCAAAGTATTTGGTGAAACCGGCACCGCGGGCGTCAATTCACGCGGCAGCTCGCGCTATCACATTATTGGCAGCGTAAAAGAGAGCCTGCGACGCCTTCAGCTCGATCATATCGATCTCTATCAACTGCACGGTTTCGATCCGGCAACGCCTATCGAAGAGACGCTGTATGCGCTGGATAATTTGGTGCAGCAGGGTCACGTCCGCTATATCGGCGTGTCGAACTGGGCGGCATGGCAAATCGCTAAAGCGCTGGGGATCTCCGAGCGGCTTGGGCTGGCGCGCTTTGCCTCGTTGCAGGCTTACTACACCATCGCCGGGCGCGATCTTGAGCGTGAACTGGTGCCGATGATGCAAAGCGAAGGGCTGGGATTGATGGTCTGGAGCCCGCTGGCGGGCGGCCTGCTCAGCGGGAAATATGATCGCGATGGACAGTCCGCAAGCGGCGGTCGCCGTCAGGAATTTGATTTCCCACCGGTGAACAAGACGCGAGCTTTTGACTGCATCGATGTGATGCGTGGAATCGCCGAGGCTAAAGGCGTTTCAGTGGCGCAAATCGCGCTGGCCTGGCTGCTGCATCAACCGGCGGTGAGCAGCGTGATCATCGGCGCGAAGCGTGCGGATCAGTTGGCAGACAACCTCGCGGCAACCGCGATTCACCTCAGTGACGTCGAACTGGAACAGCTGGATGTGGTCAGCGCGCTGCCGCGGGAGTATCCGGGCTGGATGCTGGAGCGCCAGGGTGAATACCGTCGGGGTCAGCTCGCGCAGCAGTAACGTTCCATTTCCTCCGCTTTCTATAAGCCAGATCGTGCAGACCACGATCTGGCTTTTTTTATATGCAACACTCACAAAAACGATCCGCAAATTTGCTTGATAACGTAAATTCGTTTATATGACTAGTCATGAAATTAATATGACTAGTCATAAGGTGCGAATCATGAATAAAACACTACCGGCAGATTTTCTATGGGGTAACTCGGTCTCCAGTATGCAAACCGAAGGGGCGTGGAATGAAGGTGGTAAGGGGATGTCGGTCTACGATATCCGTCAGCCTGCGGAATTTGCTTCCGACTGGAAGATCGCCACCGACTCCTACCACCGCTACCGGGAAGATTTTGACCTCATGAAAGATTTGGGGATGAACTGCTACCGCTTCCAGATTGCCTGGAGCCGCGTATGCCCGCAAGGCGATGGCGAATTCAACGAAGAGGGTATCGACTTCTATCACCAGTTTATTGATGAGCTGATCGCCCGCGGCATCGAGCCGATGATCTGTCTCTATCACTTCGATATGCCGCTGTCGCTGGCGGAGCGCTACAACGGTTTCACCGACCGCCGCGTAATGGAGGCTTTTATCCGCTACGGGCAGAAGATGATCGACTGCTTTGGCGATAAGGTGAAGTGGTGGCTGACCTTTAATGAACAGAATCTCTACCATATGCCGGACGCGTTTCAGATTTCAGGCTATATGCGCGGAGAGAAAACCCTGCGCGAGCTCTATCAGATTCAGCACCATGTGATGATGGCCCACGTCCATCTGACGCAGTATCTGCACCAGAGCAAACCGCAGTGCCTGATGGGCGGTATGCTGGCCCACGCGCTGGTTTATCCGGCGACCTGCAAACCGCGCGATATGCTCTGCGCCCAGCAGCTTGATGAGTTCCTAAACCAGAACCTGCTGCGCGCATACGCCGGGGAGGGCTACAGCCCGGAAGTGATGCATGTCGTGGCCCGCGAAGGCTTCGACGATATTTATCTGCCGGACGATCTGGCGCTGATGGCGACGGTAAAAATCGACTATCTGGCCTTTAGCTACTATGCCAGTAAAGCCCTCGACAGCGATGCGATTCCGCCGGGCACCCCGGTGAACAACTACATGCAGTTTGGTGATAAAAAGAATGAATATCTGCAGGCCACCGAGTGGAACTGGCAGATTGACCCTGTGGGCTTTCGCATGATCATCACCCGCTACTACAACGACTGGCGGCTGCCGGTGTTCCCGATTGAAAATGGTATTGGGGTGATTGAATCCTGGGATGGCGAAAACGAAGTGGCTGACGATTATCGCATTGCCTATCATCGCGATCATATCAACGCCATGAAAGAAGCGATGTTTGAGGATGGCGCGCAGGTGATTGGCTACCTGGGCTGGGGATTGATCGACATTCTCAGCTCACAGGGCGATATGCGTAAACGCTACGGGGTTGTTTACGTGAATCGTGAAAACCACGATCTGAAAGACCTCAAACGCGTGCCGAAGAAAAGCTATGCCTGGCTGAAGCGGGCTATTCACAGCAACGGCGAAGAGATGTAACGGCGCGTCAGGCGGGCAGATAGTGTATTCTGCCCGCCAGCCACCATCAGCAAAGCAAAAGGATCGGGCAATGACGGCCAAATATCTGAATATCGCGCGGGAAATTAAAAAGCGCATCATCAGCCAGCAGTATCCGGCCAGCGCGCCATTACCCGACCAGTTCGCGTTAGCGGCGGAATTCAGCACCAGCAGGATGACCATCCAGCAGGCGATGCGTCAGCTTATCGTCGAAGGACTTATCTACACCCGTAAGGGGCAGGGCACCTTTGTGCGCAAGAATTTTCTCCAGCTTTCGCAATGGGAGCTGCCAGGCAGCGACTATTTTGGCGCGACGAAAACCTGGGAACATTTAGGGGAAGTGACCAGCCGGGTGATTCGCTTTGAGCTGCGTTTTCCCAGCGAGAAAGAGCAAACGTCGCTGCTGATCGACGCCGACGCCCCGGTCTATGATTTCGTTCGTCTGCGCCTGCTCAACGACGAACCCGTATCGCTGGATTTGACCGTGATGCCCGTTGCGCTGGTGCCCGGCCTGAATAAAAGTCATCTGGAAAGCTCGGTGTTTCGCTACGTGCAGGAGGCGCTGGGGCTAAAAATGATGGGGTCGTATCGCGTAGTGCGGGCGATAAAACCGCAAGATCTGGATAAGGAGCATCTCAACTGCGAGGTGAGCGATCCGGTCTTAGAGGTTGAGCAGGTTATCTATCTGGAGGATGGGACTCCGCTGGAGTATGCCCATTGCCACTACCGCTACGATCATGGCGGCATTATTCTGGTCAATAACGGATAAAAAAATGGCGGGCACCAGGCCCGCCTTTCTGTTTTTTCTTATCAGCTTAGTTCAGGCGCACCGGCATACCGGAACGGTTCTGAATGGCCTGATCAACCACGCTCTGATCAACATCCGTCTGTCCAGTAATGGCCTGCACTGACTTGGTCAGGTTAATCGGCACGATTTCACCGTCCTGGAACTGTGCTTCTGTGGTGGACAGCGGGTTGTGAACTTCAATGAAGCGGCTGCCGTCAGGCTCGGTGGTGGCTTTTACCGGCTCATCGATAAACTCAACGCGGGTGCCGACCGGCACGTTGTCAAACAGGAATTTGATATCTTCGTTACGCAGACGCACGCAGCCGTGGCTCACGCGCAGACCGATACCGAAGTTGGCGTTAGTACCGTGGATGGCGTACAGACGGCCGATATACAGCGCGTACAGGCCCATCGGGTTATCCGGACCTGCCGGGACAACGGCTGGCAGCGGTTCACCTGCGGCAATATATTCAGCGTGCATTTTGGCGGTTGGGGTCCAGGTCGGGCCCGCTTTTTTACGCTCAACTTTAGTCACCCAGTTGATCGGCGTATCTTTACCCAACTGACCGATACCGATAGGCAGCACGATCACAGTGTTGGTGCCTTTCGGATAGTAGTACAGGCGCATTTCCGCGCTGTTGATAACGATACCTTCATGCACGGTGTCCGGCAAAATCAGCTGCTGCGGGATATTCAGTACGGTACCGCCCTTTGGCAGGAAGGTGTCCACGCCAGGGTTGGCTTCCAACATGTTGGATAAGCCCATCTGATATTCGGCGGCAAAGTATTCCAGCGGCTGCTTGTTGCCTTCCGGGATGGTGATGACCTGGTTTTGGCCAATCAGACGGCTGCCATCGGTAGGCAGTGGATAGGTTACAGCAGAAGCTGTGTTGCAAAAGCCCACGATGGCGAAGGCTGCCGCGAAGAGAGTCGATAATTTCATATTCTTTATGTCGTTGGCGAAAACAATGCCACACAGGCCTTTGTCAGATTAAACAGGGAGTCGATGGGAGCGCATTATATGTGCATTCCGGCAAACAGGTAAATGAGATGTGTACGAAATCACATTTTTTTCCCCGTGCTGTTTTGAGTGTAGCCTGCGGGCGTTGGTTGTTGTCGCAATTTGTGGCATCCAGGCCGGAGGGGACTACCCCTCCAGAAGTCTTGATTGAAGCGCTTCTCGCGCCTGCGGCGTGAGCTGATACTCCTTTTCCAGCCAGCTATCAACGCTGGCATATCGCTCATTAATTGCGCCGAGCGCGGCGGCGAGATATGACTCCTGCACCGTCATCATTTCGGCCAGATTTTGCCGCCCGCGAGTGGTCAGCTCATCGCCGAGCGATTCAAGCATAAAATCTTCGACCTGGGTCAGCATGCCGTGGGTGAGCAGGTACTCTTCCATCACCGTATGGATATCACAGCCGAGGGCCAGCAGCGTCAGGGCGCATCCAACGCCGGTACGGTCTTTACCCACCGCGCAGTGCTGCAGCAGCGCGCCATCGAAAGGCTCCATCAGCCATCCGGTGAGCTGGCGATAGGCGGCGTTATTAAACGGAAGCTGGCGATAAAGTTCGATCATAAACTGCTCGCCGTTCAGGGCATTCAGCGTCGAGGCATTCAGCTCTGTCACTTTCGCATTGACGTCGCGAACGTGCGGGTTGGCGGGAGCGTTGAGATAGTGCGCCAGTTCGTTCAGCTTATCGGGGCTACGATTCACTTCAGCCGGGTCGCGATAGTCAATTACCCGGCTAAGAGGAATAGTATCCAGATGACTTAAGTCATCGTGGGTCATCATATGCAACGAGCCCGAGCGCAGCAGTTTACCTGAACGCACGCGGCGACCGTCGGCGGTACGCTGACCGCCCAGGTCACGAAAGTTGATACCGCCCTGTAGCGATAAGAAAGCCGGATGGCGGGAGAGAGTGGTCATAGGTTCCTTCCGAATTTATGGAGAAAAATTACGCATCAAGCAGTGTAACCGCGCAATATGACAATGACCCTAACACAAGCGTCCGCTACGATTTTATTACGACCCGTGAAAAGTGAAGCATTTGCTGGCATAATGTCTGGTTCATCACACTTCTCATTCTCTATTTTCAGGATAACCCCGTGCTAGTATCCAGCAACGTCACCATGCAGTTCGGCAGTAAGCCGCTGTTCGAAAACATTTCCGTCAAATTTGGCGGCGGCAACCGTTACGGCCTGATTGGCGCCAACGGTAGCGGTAAATCGACCTTTATGAAGATCCTCGGCGGCGATCTGGAACCGACGCTTGGCAACGTCTCCCTCGATCCAAACGAACGTATCGGTAAACTGCGTCAGGATCAGTTCGCGTTTGAAGAGTTCAGCGTGCTGGATACGGTTATCATGGGCCACGGCGAGCTGTGGGAAGTGAAGCAGGAGCGCGATCGTATCTACGCTCTGGCGGAGATGAGCGAAGAGGACGGCTACAAAGTGGCTGACCTCGAAGTGCTGTACGGCGAGATGGACGGCTATTCTGCCGAAGCGCGCGCCGGTGAGCTGCTGCTGGGCGTCGGCATTCCGGTGGAACAGCATTACGGTCCGATGAGCGAAGTTGCTCCCGGCTGGAAACTGCGTGTGCTGCTGGCTCAGGCGCTGTTCTCTAATCCGGACATCCTGCTGCTCGATGAACCGACGAACAACCTCGACATCGACACTATTCGCTGGCTGGAGCAGACGCTGAACGAGCGCGACAGCACCATGATCATCATTTCGCACGACCGTCACTTCCTCAACATGGTTTGTACCCACATGGCGGATCTCGACTACGGCGAGCTGCGCGTGTACGCCGGTAACTATGATGAATACATGACTGCCGCTACTCAGGCTCGCGAGCGTCTGTTGTCTGATAACGCTAAGAAAAAAGCGCAGATTGCCGATCTGCAATCCTTCGTCAGCCGCTTTAGCGCCAACGCTTCTAAATCACGCCAGGCGACTTCTCGCGCCCGTCAGATTGATAAAATCAAGCTTGATGAAGTGAAAGCCTCCAGCCGTCAGAACCCGTTCATTCGCTTTGAGCAGGACAAGAAACTGTTCCGTAATGCGCTGGCAGTCGAAGAGCTGGCGAAAGGTTTTGATAACAACCCGCTGTTTAAAAAATTCAATCTGCTGCTGGAAGTGGGCGAGAAGATTGCCATTCTTGGCGCCAACGGCGTGGGTAAATCTACCATGCTGAAAACGCTGGTCGGTGAGCTGACGCCGGATAACGGTACCGTTAAATGGTCCGAAAACGCGCAGATTGGTTACTACGCGCAGGATCATGAATACGAATTTGAAAATGACCTGACGGTATTTGACTGGATGAGCCAGTGGAAACAGGAAGGTGACGACGAGCAGGTGGTGCGCAGCTTCCTCGGCCGTCTGCTGTTCAGCCAGGACGATATCAAGAAGCCTGCAAAAGTACTTTCCGGTGGTGAGAAGGGCCGTATGCTGTTCGGTAAGCTGATGATGCAGAAGCCGAACATCCTGGTCATGGATGAACCGACCAACCACCTGGATATGGAATCGATTGAATCGCTGAACATGGCGCTGGAGATGTATCAGGGCACCCTGATCTTCGTTTCCCACGACCGCGAATTCGTCAGTTCGCTGGCAACCCGCGTGATCGAAATTACGCCTGAGCGCGTGGTGGACTTCACCGGTAACTACGAAGATTATCTGCGCAGTAAAGGCGTCGAATAATTCTCCCGTTGTTTGCCCCGGATGACGGCGCTAGCGCGCCTTATCCGGGCTACCGGCCCACAGACGGCGGTGAACTTGTAGCCCGGGCAAGGCGCGTCAAGCGCCGCCCCCGGGAGCAGAGCGCAGAGTGGTTGAATTTCCCGGAGGCGTTGCTGTGCCTCCGACGGTAGCGCGAAAAAAGCCTATTGCTCCTGTTCTCTCTCCCGGTGGGAGAAGGGCAGTCTTGGGGCTCCAGATCGCACTACACCAGCCACTCGTTCCTTTCTTCACCATTCACCAGCAGTCGGCGTTTTTCTCCCGCCGGTAATGACACTTTCAGCATTTTCCACGCCGGACGATAATCCCCACTAGCGTTGACCTTCAGGTTGATAGTCGCACCATCACACACCATCTCCCACTCCAGCCACAGCGCATTGCCTTCTTTATAGCCCCAGCTTTCGCCATCATCTTCAAACAACAGTCCGTTGGCTGAACCCACGCCTTTCAGCGGGAACAGCTTCAGTTCGCGGCTATCATCTTTATGCGCATCGACGTAGGTAATGCGCTCGCTCATCGGCAAGCCAGCCCCAGCCCGCACCAGCAACGGTAGTTTTTCCAGCGGCGCATCAAGCATTATCCACTGACCGCCAGAGAACCATTCGCTACTATAAAAATCGTACCAGCCGGATTCGTTGTCTGGTAACCAGACGCGGCGCTGACGCTGGCCTTGTTCGACTACGCTGGCGACCAGGATATCGCGACCGAGAAGAAAGTCATCGCACTCTTCAAAGGTCTGTTGATCGTGCTCGTGGTCGAGAAACGTTGGGCGTAGCATCGGTTCATCATCGGCATGCGCCTGCCATAACAGGGTATAAAGGTACGGGAGCAGACGATACCGCAGTTCAACCGCACCGCGAATTGCTGGCGTGATGGCCGGATACATCCATGGTTCGTTTACCGTCTGGTCATCATTCCAGGAATGGATAGTAAAGCGTGGATGCATTACCCCATTCTGCACCCAGCGAACGAACAGCTCGGCGTCAGGTTTATCACCGGAAAAACCACCAACGTCGTGGCCGAGGTTGTAGAGGCCAGATAAACTCATCCCAAGCCCCATACGAGTGTTGTAGCGCAATGTGTCCCAGTTGGTCCGGTTATCACCACTCCAGGTCTGAACATAACGCTGCATTCCGGCGCAGCCGGAACGAGAGATCAGGTATGGTCGTTTTTCCGGCGCGAAACGCTGTTGGGCTTCAAGCGAGGCGCGTATCATCAATAAAGGCATAACCGGGCGGATATGCTTGATGGCAATTTCGTGGCCGAAGCCGTGACAGCGCGCCTCTCCATCCCATACCTCAAACTCGTTATTGTCATTCCACGTTGAGTCAATTCCCATCTCCAGCAGTTGGGTGGTGACTCCCTCCTGCCACCAGGCGACGGTCTGCGGATTGGTGAAGTCAAGGTGAGAACCTTCGTCATCCCAAAAACTGGACCGTTCCGGGGCATCATTTTCTGAGTCGCGAATGAATAACCCTTTTTCGGCGACTTCGTTATAGCGCGGGTGGTCCTGTAGCAGACAAGGTTTAATATTGGCCGCTAGCTTAAGCCCGGCATCGTGGAACGCCTTACTCATCACTTTTGGCTGCGGCACTTTGTCGTAGTTCCAGTTAAATACGTAGCGCTTACCGTTGATTGAGGTATAGCCGGATGAGAGCTGGAACGAATCGCACGGAATAGCGTGCTCATCACACAGGCGGATAAAGTTCATCAGCTGGTTTTGTGCGTCAGGGGCATCGGTGTAATGCATGGTGGAACCGCTGTAGCCGAGGCTCCATTTTGGTCCGAATAAGGTTTTACCGGTCAGGCGTACAAACGCTTTAGTCACATCCAACACGCGCTTACCGGTAAACATGTAGTAATCGATATCACCTGCTTCTGCCTGCCAACGGCGATAAGCGGTGTGATAGTTGTCGATTTCGTTGCCCAGATCCAGCCAGCTACTGCTTAGGTTGTCGTAGAACAGACCATAGCTGATGTCGCTGCGTTGAGCGATGGTAAAAGGAATATGTTTGTACAAAGGGTCGGTGCTCACGGCGTTGTAGCCCATTGCGTCGAGGTTACGCATTTCGTAACGCTTACCGGTACGTTGCAGATCGCCTGCTTTATCTCCAAGGCCGTAAAAACGTTCGTCTTTGCGGCGACTCTGGTAGTGCGCCACGCCGTCGCCGTGGGCGTTAACCAAATAAGCGCTGGTTGGGCGGTCATTCACCAACGATTGCCATTGACCGGCATCGTCCCGATAACTCCACTCCAGCCACAGCGGCTGGTGCACCGTGACGCGTAGCTGTTGGGTGGCGATGGTCAGGATGCCGTCCTGCTGTGTGAGAACCCAGTCAGGTAGAGTAAAACCGCTGAGATCCTCGCGCTGGCGTCCTTCCCAGGGGACATCCTGCTCCGGGGCAATACTCCAGGTGCGTTCCAGCGCCAGCTCGCCTTTTCGTTTTAGCAATACGCGGAACAGGTTTTCTTCCAGCACATACAGGCATAGCGTGTGCATTCCATCGACGGTCAGTTCAACGTGATGTGCCAGTTGTTGTTGCAATGTCCAGTGTTTGAGCGTTTTCATCATTTATATCCACTTTCAAGCGCGCTTGGCGCGGCGTTCAGCAATAAATGCTACCAGGAAAAAGGCACCAATCAGGTCAAAGAAACCCATGGCGATAAATAGCGGATTGAAGCCGATTTTGTCGGCAGTCACTCCGATTAATAAAGAGAACAGGAAGCTGGCGATCCAGGCGGCGGATCCGCGCATCCCGTTGACGGTTGCCATCTGGCCTTTATCAAACGATTCCACAACCAGGGCGCTAAGCATGCAGGAGATTATCTGATGGCCGAAGCCGCCGATTGAGATCAGTACGATGGTGATATAGGGATCGCGGGTAATGGCGACGAGACCCAGTGAAATCATTAGAAACGCGCCGGTAACCGAGCTGGCAACTACTGAGTTAACTCGTGTACAGCCAAACCAACGGGTATACAACCTGGTCAGATAACCACTGGCGACGCTACCGATATCAGCGACGAGAAATGGCAGCCAGGCGAACATCGCGATTTGTTTCAGATCCATGCCGTGTTCTTTTGCCAGATACAGCGGTACCCAGAAACTGAGGACTGCCCAGGCCGGTTCCGCCATAAACGCAGGGATCGCAATCCCGTAAAAACGTTTGTTTTTACCAACGGTTTTCAGCGCGGTGAGGAACGGTAGCTTCACGGCCGGTGCTTCGTTATCCTGCTGAATATACTTCAGTTCGTCCTGGCTAAGATTCGGGTGTTTTTCCGGGTTATGATAAAACGCCCACCAAAGCACGACCCACAAAAGCGCCAGCCCACCGGTGAACATGAATGCGCCCTGCCAGCCGAATGAAGCGTGTGCGAAGTAGATAATTGGCGGCGCCAACATTGCGCCGACGGAGAAGCCGACGCCAGCCCAACCTGCCGCGATCGGACGCTCGGATTTTGGAAACCACTCACCTAGCGTTTTGGCGTTTGCTGGCGTCGCCGCCGCTTCAGCGCCACCCATGAAAAAACGCAGAATTGCCAGGTGCAGCCAGCTCCCCGCGCCAGCATGGGCAATGCAAGCGATAGCCCACAGCGTGGCACAGATCATAAAGCCGAGCTTGAGACCAATCACGTCGATGAGCCAACCACATAGCGGCTGGAAAATGGTGTATGCCAGTTGAAAAGCGCCGACTATCCACGAGTACTGCTCGGTAGTAATACCGAGAGAGGTTTTTAATTCCGGGGCGATAATCCCCAACGAGTTGCGTGTGATGTAGTTAACGGTAACGCCCAGTAAAAACAGCACCAGCACCCACCAGCGTAGATTCTTCACTATGCGGCGTGATTTACTCGCCGCCATATCATTATTGAGGCCTTGGCTCATAGAACTCTCCACGAGACATATAGTAGGAAAATTGACCAACCCACTTCCTGAGTGATCGCTAAACGTTTGTATTTCGTTGTTTGCTAATGTTTTTGCTCCACCATCATTGGTTGACTAATTTTGAAAGTTGGTGGACCAATTCAGGCTAAGGGAGAAAGAGGGTGGGCAATAGCGGCAATTCTGCAAATTTTTTCATGGAACGATCGGGATCGCAGTAATTCATCGCCAATTCGCTTAAAAATATTCACATTCTGAATATGAAAATTTTTTCATAATCAAATTAGAGCGCGATCACAAAATGGACAAAAAGCTCAAAGTGAGCGAAATAGCGGGGCGTACAGGGCTGTCGGTCAGTACCGTATCGCGTGTGCTGGCAGGTAAAGCGAACACCAGCGTGAAGGCGCGGCAGAAGGTACTGGACTGCGCTCGCGAACTGGGAGTCATGGAAGGTATCGCCGCCGGAAGAATGCTGCTTAATAATCTGGTGGTATTCGCCCCGCAGCGGGCTTTTGATGAGCGGACGGACATTTACTACTATCGCGTTATTCAGAGCATTAATACCGCGCTGATGCCGCACGAGGTTCATTTGCGCTATTGCGCTCTGGAAGAGAATGACAGCGATGCCAATTTGTTTTTGCATCGCATGCATGAAGTATCGACCCAGGCCGCTATTTTGCTGGGTATTGACGATCCGCATATTCACGATCTGGCGGCCGATCTGGCGAAACCTTGCGTGATGATTAACTGTCACGATGCGGGAATGCGCATACCTTCCGTGGCGCCGGATCATCGACTGATTGGCCAATTTGCCGCCCGCTATCTGTTTGATATGGGACATCAGGCGATCATGAATGTGATGTGCCTGCGTCGCTATTCCATGGAGCTGCGCTTGCTGGGGATCAAGCAGGCATGGCGCGCGCGTAATTTGAGCTTTGTTGATAGCATGGATTTGATCGATGTGGCCAATTTCAGTGCCAGGGATACCGAAGAAAAAGTTGGCGAGTGGCTGGATCAACGCGGCGATAGCCCGCTACCGACGGCATTTCTGGTTGGCGGTGATTTTATGGCGGCAGGTACTATCGCTGCCTTACAAAAACGCGGTTTACGCGTGCCGCAGGATATTTCCGTCATGAGTATCGACGGCTTTAATCTGGCAGCGATTCAGGATGTGCCGCTAACCGCCGTACATGTCCCGCGCGATGAATTGGGGGTTGAAGCGGTACATTTACTACAGCAGAAGTTGATTCGTCCTGATGCGCCGCACGGTTCTTTATTGCTGCATGGCACATTGGCGGTACGTGATTCGGTACGGCGGATACGTGCTGGTAACCGCCGCACCGCCGTGGAACCAAAGGGGCTATATGACGATTAATCAACCATCCCCAGCGCCCGCTTGCCGTGGATATTTAAATCATCCAGGGTAAAGCGGTCTTTCCAGTCGGCTTCATAATCTTCACGCGGGAAATCTCCCGGCGAAGCGCCTTTCTCCAGCGCCACTTTGACCTTATGCGCATAGGCGAGGTTTTTCTCACACATCGGCGCGGCGGGGATGTACATCACGTTGCCCCAGCCCTGCTGGTTGTCCACCGGCGCGACCGAGTGGATTACGTCGCAGTGCCACCACACCGAATCGCCTGCATTTAGCGCTGGAATAGGGCTTAAGGCTTTAATCAGCAGCGGATGCCATTTTTCCGAAATAGGCAGCACCTTGCCCGGTGCGACGCCGCACAGTTCATCATCCGGCACATCGTCGAGCAGAGGGCGCAACAGCACATAGGCCATCGCTTCAGGAATTGGCACCACGTGCAGCAGGCCCTGATCGGGGATCATATCGGAGAGCGCGGTCCAGCCCTGGAAGGTACGGAACACTGAGCATTTGGTGGTGTTATCGACGGTATACTCCTCCACCTCAGTACGATGCGCCGCATCCCACGGATCGTAAGCGTCGATATTGCCATTAAAGACGTCAGCAAAGACTTGCTGATAAGCTGGCAGTAGCCAACGCTCCAGCGCGCCGGAATCGGTATGTGCGCCAAGGCCTTTCGACGTGGTTCCCGGCGGGCGGCGGCGAATGCGGTCCGGATAAATCACGCTGACATCCGGGTCGAACCACTGTTTACCGTCGCGGTTAAAAGTCCACAGGCGGTTGAGGAAAGATTGCACGGCAGCCATTTCGTTGCTCTGGCGAGCCTGCATTTGCGCCTGTGACCAGTAAATCGGATAAATTTCCGGGCGCGAAGCATCCAGCGAGCCGAAAAAGGTGTCGCCGGGGCCTTTATAGACGTCGTCGAAATGGTTGAGGTCGAGATACTCCAGCATTGAGTTATCCCACGCCAGCGCCTGATCGCGAGAGAAATGACCTTTGATGACCGCGCAGCCACGACGCTTGATAGCTTCGCGCTGGGCATCCGTTACCTGGCCCTGCGCAATATCGCTGAACGGAATGACCGGCCAGACATCCTGGCCGTTGGCTTTGAGGGCGTCAATTTCCTCCAGGCGTGCGGTGATGCGCGCCGTCAGCCGATCGAACACCGCCTGCACGTCACCGATCTGCGCGCGCAGCTCCTGCTTAATCTGGCGGATTGCCGCTTTATGGTCGGCGGGTAGTGTTTCACAGGTATGGGTAACAGCCATGATGACCTCTCATCTTTCATTCGAAAGTAATAAATCTTACAAACGTTAATTTAAGTTAAAATTAAGTTAATGCAAGTTTAAAATTATGCGGAGGTGCACAAAACGGAAAACCGGAGCAGAAATGCCCCGGTGAGAGATCATTCGTTGAAAGGGGGAGCATGGTCGAGGACGGCCTGAATAACATTTAGCGCGCCGTCATGGTTGTTGTCATCGGTGGCGAAACGGGACACCGCTTTGATGCTTTCGGCGGCATTGGCCATCGCGAAGGAGTATTTCACCAGTTTCAGCATTTCCGTATCGTTCGCGCTATCACCAATGGCCACGCAGGCCTGCGGGGAGATGTTCCAGCGCTTCAGCAGGCGGCTGATGCCGTTGGCTTTATGCAGGCCAGGGATAATCAAATCGACGAAGCCAAAGCCGCTGGTGACCGGCTTCATGATGCCATCCAGCGAGGCGTGCAGTTTGTCGATAAGCAGCGGGATTTCGCTATCCGGCAGGTTAAGCGAAAACTTAAACAGCTTATCGTCAATATCGTGGTAGTTGCTGATGCGCTGCAGGCGATGGTAGTGCTTTGACATCAGCGTCACAAAGGCGTCGGGGGCCCGGTCGCTGACGTAAGCGCTTTCAAGGCCGCAGGCGACGAAGTTGAGCTGCGGGTCTTTGAGCAATTCACCAATCACTATCTGGGATTCGTGGCGGGTGAGTTCGCCGTGAAACAGCTGTTGACCGTGTTCATATACCAGCGCGCCGTTTTCGGCAACGAAGGAGATCTGCTCGCGGATTTCCGGGAAAAATGAGATCAGCTGGTAGTACTGGTTGCCGCTGGCGACAACGAATTCGATACCCTGCTGTTGGAGTTGCGCGAACTGCGCGAGAAAACGCGAGCGGTCATACTGCTTGGCGTCATTGAGAAAAGTTCCGTCCATATCGGTGACGATAACTTTAACAATCATAACAAATGCTCCTGGCTTAACTTCGACCAGCAACATTCTAATTACAATGTGATGTGGAGCACAAATTTATTTCGAATGAAAGTTTGCGTTCACCAATGTGCAGGAGAAAATCCCCGGGTTGCGGCGTAAACGCCTTACCCGGGCTACCGGCTGTCCGGGCTACGGGGCTTGTGCCGTCGGGTAGCCCGGACAGGCGCAACGCGCCGCCTCCGGGGGATTTAACTTACAGCGTATGCTCGGTACGGGCGATAATATCGTCCTGCGCATCCGGCGACAGGGCGGTAAAGAACGCCGAGTACCCGGCCACGCGGACCACTAAATCGCGATACTGGTCAGGATGTTTCTTCGCTTCCAGCAGCGTCTCGCGCGACACGATGTTGTACTGAATATGCCAGCCTTTATGCACCTCGAAGAACGTGCGCAGCAGCACCATCAGTTTCTGCTTATCGGACTCGTTATCCAGCGTTGCCGGGTTCAGCTTCTGGTTCAGCAGCACGCCGCCCAGAATTGAACCGGTTGGCAGCTTACCCACCGAACTGATAACCGCAGTCGGCCCCAGATGGTCGGTACCGGAAGCCGGGCTTGCTCCTTCCGCCAGCGGGGAATGCGCTTTGCGGCCATCCGGCGTCGCCATGGTCTGCGCACCAAATGGGACGTTAGCGGAGATGGAGGAGGTCCCGGCGTAGTAGTTGCCGCCAATCGGGCCGCGACCATAGCGCGGGTTGTGATACTGCTTCAGCTCATCGATATAGGTCTGGTAAGCGCGGGCCAGCAGAATATCAACGCTATCTTCGTCGTTGCCGTATTTCGGCGCGCCGTTGATTAAGCGCTGGCGCAACTGCTCGTGGGTCAGGCCTTCAAAGTCTTCAGCCAGCGCTTTTGCCAGCTCTTGCTGTCCAATGACGCCCTGATCGAACACCAGTTTCTTCACCGCTACCAGGCTGTTGCCGAGGTTAGCGATACCGACCTGCAGACCGGAAACCCAGTCATATTTAGCGCCGCCCTGTTTGATACTCTTCGCGCGCTCGATACAGTCATCAACCAGCGCCGAGCAGAGAATATCGTGCACGTTCTCTTCCAGCATGGTGTCGACCACATACTCAATCTCGATAGATTTGCGCGTGTAGTAGCGGATCTGCGTATCCCAGTCGGCCAGCACCTGGTCGAAGTTATCAAAGTTACCTTTCGACAGCGCGTGCGTTTGCGGCAGGAAAACTTCACCGCTGGTGGCATCGCGGCCGCCTTCCAGCGTCGCCAGCATCACGCGGGCAAAGTTGATAAAGCTCATCCCGGTGCAGCGATAGCCCCACTTACCGCCGACCGCGGTTTCGATGCAGCCGATAGCGGCATAATCGTAGGCGTCCTGCGGCTCAATGCCGAGTTTGATAAATTCCGGAATAACGATTTCGTCGTTGTTGAACGCCGGCATCCCGAAGCCGCAGCGAATCACCTGCACGCAGGCGTCGAGGAAGTCGTTGCTCATGCCCGCGTGGTAACGCACGCTGAGGTTTGGCTGCGTAGAACGCAGGCGACCGCAGGATTCTAGAATCGCATAGGAGAGCGGGTTCACTGCATCTTGCGCTACGCCGTCTACCAGATTTTGACCGCCGATGGTAACGTTCTGATACAGCGGGCTACCGGCGGAGGCTTTAGAGTGCGAACCGGAGCGAATTTTGTTAACTTCCAGCAGCTTCAGCCAGCAGCAGTGCAGCAACTCAATGGCGTGCTCGCGGTCCAGAGACTGCTCAAGCTCGACGTCGCGGCGGTAGTACGGGTAGAGATATTGGTCCATGCGGCCAAAAGAGACCGAGTGGCCGTTGGATTCGACCTGCAGAATAAGCTGGATGAAATAGCACAGTTGCAGCGCCTGCCAGAAGGTTTTCGGCGGTTCATGGGCGATGATGTCGCAGTTCTCGGCAATCGCCAGCAGCTCGTCGCGACGGGATTCACGGGTCTCTGTCGCCGCCATGCTGCGCGCCAGCTCAGCGAAGCGCTTGCTGTGCTCGCTCACTGCTTCCAGCACGATATCAATGGCTTTCAGGAACTGCTCGCCGTGCAGGTCTTCCAGTACCGTCAGGTTGATGCGAGTACGGCGTTCGGCGACTTTAGCGCGCATTCCGTCAAGGCCTTTTTCCAGCAGCAGCGGGTAGTTGACAGCCAGGTGCGCATCGCCGGAGGTCATATTACCTTCGGCTTTAATAATCCCGGTTGCGAGCAGCGCTTTTTGCTCATCGGTGAACATCCCGTAGCAACGATCCTGTACGGTCTGGCCACGCCACCACGGACACACTTCGTGCAGTACGCGTTTGTTCTCTTCGCTGACCGCAAAGCCTGCGCCGGGGCGATCGGCCAGGTCATCGATCTCTTTTTCAATCCAGCTAACCGTATACTCCGGGAAGATTGGCGCGGCGCGGACTTCGCTTGCCTGGTTACCGACAACCAGTTCGTCATGTTTGATCCAGATAGTGCGTTCTGCCAGGTGATGGGCCAGCGCCAGCGCGCGGCGTACTGGGATCGGCTTATCCAGATGTTGCTGATAGGCTTCAGTGTAGTGCTGGGCGCGCTCGGTACAGACCGGCGGCTTGACGATATGCACCAGCGCCATTTTATGTGCCTGAATGCGCGGGCTTAGGGTATCCAGTTTCAACGTTGTCATAAGGTTATCCTCGTAGAGTCGCCGTTAAACCTTTGCTCTGAGCATAGTGCTGCGCGAAGGCGAGCAGCTCGGGGGCAGCAAGCGGTTTGTCCGGAGCGGTATAGGGCTGACTGAGTAATTGGTATTTGTTCATTCCCAGCGTGTGATACGGCAGGAAGTGGATCTCGCCGACCTTTAAGCGGTCAGCGGCAAAATCGGTTATGGCGGTAATATCGCTTTCATTGGCGTTAAAGCCCTGAATCAGCGGCACGCGAATAATGATTTTTTTCCCGGCCTGCGCCACGCGTTGCAGATTATCCAGCACCCGGCGAGCGCTGCCGTCGGTCCACTGCTGGAAAATAGCTTCATTGACATGCTTAAGGTCGGCGAGGAACAGGTCGATAAAGGGTAAAGAGGGTTCGACGTATTTCCATGGTACGTGCAGACAGGTTTCGACGGCGGTATGAATCCCTGCGTTGTGGCTGGCTTCAAACAGCTGGCGGGCCAGCTCCGGGTTCATAAACGGCTCGCCGCCGGAGAGAGTGACGCCGCCACCGCTGCGATCGTAGAACGGTTTATCGCGCAATACCTTCGCCATAATCTCTTCGACGTTTTTCTCTTCGCCGCAGACCGTCAACGCCGTAGTCGGACAGCAGTCGCGCAGCTTGCTGATATGTGCATCGGTGAGCTTTTCACGATGGATAATCAGGCCATCCAGTTTGCGGGTAATAACGTCCGGCGCCGCCTGCTGGCAGAGGTCACAGCCGTCAAGACACAAGCGCGCGTCATACAGCAGATCCGCCGTGCGGGCGCGGCTTTCCGGGTTCTGACACCAGCGGCAGCCCAATGAACACCCTTTAAGGAATACGACGGTGCGGATCCCTGGGCCGTCATGGGTGGAGTAACGCTGAATGTTGAAGATCATGATTTATCCTCTTCTTTGCATATGAAGATTAAATTACTTTCGAATGAAAGTTGTATTGATGTAAATCAACAAGCAGAGTGGGGGATAAAAGCGGGAGCAAAAAAGTTGCGAGCGGTCACAAATAATCCGGCGGCAAGGCCCGCCGGAGAAGGGTTAAGGTGTACCACATACCTCACACTGTGGATTACGCATCAGTTTCATTTCGCGAAACTGGCAGCGCATGGCGTCGTACATAACTATTTTACCCGTAGCAGGACTGCCGTAGCGGGTCAGAACCTTGATGGCTTCCATTGCCTGAAGCGAACCAATGGTACCGACCAGCGGCGCCATCACTCCGGCTTCGACGCAGGTAAGGGCGTTTTCGCCAAACAGACGGCTCAGGCAACGGTAGCAGGGCTCATCTTCCTGATATGTAAAGACGCTGATTTGCCCTTCCATGCGAATCGCCGCGCCGGAGACCAACGGGGTTTTATGCCGGAAACACCCGGCATTGAGCTGGTTGCGAATGGTGACGTTGTCGGTACAGTCGAGCACCAGATCGTGGGCGGCGATTTGCGCCCACAGCGCTTCTTCATCCAGCAGCGCGTTTAGCGGCGTGAGCTGAACGTTAGGGTTAATGCGCGCAAGCGTAGCGCGGGCGGAGTCGACCTTCGGCTGGCCGATGGTGGCATCGCTGTGCAGAGTCTGGCGCTGGAGGTTAGAGAGCGACACGGTGTCGAAATCAAGCAGGGTAAGCTGGCCAACGCCAGCTGCCGCCAGATACTGCGCGGCGGCGCAGCCCAATCCGCCAAGGCCAACCACCAGCACACAGGAGGCTTTTAGCTGCTCCTGGCCGTCAAAATCGAAATCGCGCAGGATGATTTGCCGGTTGTAGCGCAGCATCTCTGCATCGCTCAGCTCCACGCCCATTACAGCCCCCCGAAAAGATGGTTAAAGGGCTCAACTTCTACCCATTCACCCGCTTCAACGTTATCGCGCTCGCGTTCCAGGACGATAAAACAGTTGCCGAGGCTGAATGAACTGAAGATGTGCGAACCCTGATGACCGGTGCTGCTAACGACCAGTTCACCGTCCGGGTTGCGTTGCAGTACGCCGCGCTGAAAATCGAGGCGCCCCGGCGATTTTTTCAGCCGTGAAGCGGCGCGTACGCGCAGGCGCATCGGCTGGGTCTGTCCGACGTTGCCGGAGAGTTTTGCCAGCAGCGGCTGCACCAGCTGATAAAAGGTCAACGCAGCGGAGACTGGATTACCCGGCAGACCGCAGAACCAGCTGTGGTTGAGCTTGCCGAAAGCGAAAGGTTTGCCCGGCTTGATAGCCAGCTTCCAGAAGCCGATTTCCCCCAGCTCTTCGAGGATCTCTTTGGTGTAATCTGCTTCGCCGACGGAGACGCCGCCGGAGCTAATCACCACATCGGCCTGCTGGTCAGCCTGAATAAAGACTTCGCGCAGTTTGGCCGGGTCGTCGGGAATAATGCCGAGGTTAACGACCTCACAGCCCAGCTCTTGCAGCATCAGGTGTACCGCCAGGCGGTTGGTGTCGTAAATCTGCCCGTCAGCGAGCGGCTGGCCCGGCAGTTGGAGCTCATCACCGGTAGAGAAAACGGCGACCCGTACTTTACGTATGACTTCAACCTCAGCAATGCCCAAAGAGGCCAGCACCGGTAGTTCGGCGACGGTCAGGCGGGTTCCCGCAGGGAAGACGACCGCGCCGTTGGCAATATCTTCGCCACGACGACGAATATTTTGCCCACTTTTTACCGGAGCGATAAAGCGCACTCCGCCGTCGGTTTGTTCGGTTTGCTCCTGCATCACCACCGCATCGCAGCCTTCCGGTACCGGCGCGCCGGTCATAATGCGGATACAGGTGCCTGCGGGCCAGACGTCGTTAAAAGGCTGACCGGCAAAAGCCTTGCCTGCCACCGGTAGCACCGCGCCATCGGTGAGTTCAGCCAGGCGAACGGCGTAACCGTCCATCGCCGAGTTATCAAAACCAGGAACGTCGAGAGGCGAAACGAGATCATGGGCGGTCACGCGCGAAAAGGCCTGCAACAGCGGTACGGTTTCCGTCGCATTCAGCGGCGTAATGCGATTGAGCATCTGGGTCAGGGCTGTGTCGAGTGGCATCAGTCCGGCGGTAAAATCCATGGGTTTCTCCTGCGGGCAAACATCGAAAACGCCTATTATACCCTAAATAATTCGAGTTGCAGGCAGGCGGCGACGTAGGGAACCCCCGGGAGCTTACTTCAGTAAGTGACTGGGGTGATCGACAAATCTGTCTGGAACAGATTTGAACGCCGTATCCGGCGGCCCGTTAGGGCGAGGCTCATGGATGAGCCGAGTAACAAAGCCAACGCACATGCAACTTGAAGTATGACGGGTATATGGCAGAAAAGATAAGCAGGCTATATCGCCACCTGGCGACAAGCTTTACATCACTGCTTGCTCTTTCTATATTCAAAAATGGTATAGGACAGTCAGCAAGATAATGATATTTATACACGTTATCCTTCAAGCTGCCTCTTTGTTGGCTGTGCTCAGAAACCCCAGTCACATAGTTATCTATGCTCCCGGGGATTTCTTCTCTTGCCGCCTCGATGCATCTCGAATGATGGTGTGTATATACACTTTATCGTTAAGGAATGGCGTAATGGGCAAGGCGGTTATAGCAATTCATGGCGGCGCCGGGGCAATTACCCGCGCGCAGTTGACGCCGGAACGCGAGCGGGAGTACGTGGCGGCGCTGTCGGCGATTGTCGATAGCGGGCAAAAAATGCTGGCGGCCGGGGCCAGCGCGCTGGATGCGGTAACTGAAGCGGTGCGACTGCTGGAGGAGTGTCCGTTATTTAACGCCGGTATAGGCTCCGTATTTACCCGCGATACCACTCATGAACTCGATGCCTGCGTCATGGATGGTTACAGTTTACAGGCGGGAGCGGTGGCCGGAGTTCAGCATTTACGCAATCCGGTGCTGGCGGCGCGTCTGGTGCTGGAACAAAGTCCGCACGTCCTGCTGATTGGTGAAGGGGCGGAACACTTTGCCGCTTCCCACGGCATGGAACGGGTGGATAATGATCTGTTTTCGACTCCTGAGCGCCTGTTGCAGCTACGTCAGGCGCAGGAGGGCGATGATATCGTGCTCGATCACCATGCTGCCCCGTTGGATGAGCGACATAAAATGGGCACCGTCGGCGCGGTGGCGCTGGATCTGGTGGGTAATCTCGCGGCGGCAACCTCCACCGGCGGAATGACCAATAAGCTGCCGGGACGCGTCGGCGATAGCCCGCTGCCGGGAGCTGGCTGCTATGCCAATAACGCCAGCGTTGCCGTCTCCTGTACCGGTACCGGCGAGGTGTTTATGCGCACCCTGGCAGCCTATGATATTTCGGCGCTGATGGAGTACAGCAATCTCAGTTTGCACGACGCGTGCGAGCGGGTGGTGATGGAGAAACTCCCGGTGCTGGGCGGCAGCGGCGGTCTGATTGCGGTCGACAGAGAAGGCAACGTAGTATTGCCATTTAATAGCGAAGGTATGTACCGTGCCTGGTGCTACGCGGGCGATACGCCCACGATTGGAATTTATCGCGAATAAGAGGAAAGGGCGTTGCCGCATAGTCTGGAAATCGATGCTAATGATGTTCTGCTGGTACGCGATCTGAACGTTTCGTTTACTCAGCAGCAGCAGGCTTTTTCTGCCGTTCGTCACCTCTCGTTCACACTACGGCGCGGCGAGACGCTGGCGATTGTCGGTGAGTCTGGATCGGGTAAATCGGTAACGTCGCTAGCGCTGATGCGTCTGCTTGATTCGGCGACCAGCGAAGTGCGCAGCGATCAGCTGCTGCTACGTCGCCGCAACCGACAGGTGATTGAACTTAGCGAACAGTCTGATGCCGATATGCGCAGCGTGCGCGGTGCGGATATGGCGATGATTTTTCAGGAGCCGATGACCTCACTGAACCCGGTGTTCACCATCGGTGAGCAGATCGCTGAATCAATACGATTGCATCAGGGGTTGAAGCATGATGAGGCGCTGCGTGAGGCCAAAAAGATGCTCGATCAGGTGCGGATCCCGGAAGCTGAAGCGATGCTGTCGCGCTATCCGCATCAGCTTTCCGGTGGGATGCGTCAGCGCGTGATGATCGCCATGGCGCTGTCGTGCCGCCCGGCGGTGCTGATTGCCGACGAACCCACGACCGCGCTGGATGTGACTATTCAGGCGCAGATTTTACAGCTGATTGCCGTCCTGCAAAAAGAGATGGCGATGGGCGTTATCTTTATTACCCACGATATGGGCGTGGTCGCCGATATTGCCGACCGGGTGCTGGTGATGTATCGCGGTGAAGCGGTGGAAACAGGCAGCGTCGAAGAGATTTTCCGTGCGCCAAAACATCCCTATACCCAGGCGCTGTTGGCGGCGGTACCGCGATTGGGTGCGATGCGCGGCAGCGATTTGCCGCGTCGCTTCCCACTCTTCAACCAAAGCGCGCCGGAAGAGGGTCTGAATACCGTTGTTGCTGGAGAACCCATTCTTAAAGTCCGCGATCTGGTGGCGCGCTTTCCGCTACGCAGCGGCATTCTCAACCGCGTTACCCGCGAGGTACATGCGGTGGAAAAAGTCAGCTTTGATTTATGGCCCGGCGAAACCTTAAGCCTGGTGGGCGAGTCCGGTTGTGGTAAATCAACCACTGGCCGGGCGCTGCTGCGGCTAGTGGAAACCCAGGGTGGGAGTATTACGTTTAACGGTCAGCGTATTGATACGCTGGCAGGCAGTAAGCTTCAGGCGCTGCGCCGTGATATTCAGTTTATCTTCCAGGATCCTTACGCTTCTCTCGACCCACGGCAAACGGTGGGGTATTCGATTATGGAGCCGCTGCGCGTGCATCGGCTGCTGGAAGGTGATGCCGCGAGAGAGCGAGTGGCCTGGCTGCTGGAGCGCGTCGGGCTGGAGCCGGAGCACGCATGGCGCTATCCACACGAGTTTTCCGGCGGCCAGCGGCAGCGCATCTGTATTGCCCGCGCGCTGGCGCTCAATCCAAAGGTGGTTATCGCCGACGAATCGGTATCGGCGCTGGACGTGTCGATTCGCGCGCAAATTATCAACCTGATGCTCGATTTACAGCGCGAAATGGGCATCGCGTTTCTGTTTATTTCCCACGACATGGCGGTGGTTGAACGTATCAGCCACCGCGTGGCGGTGATGTATCGCGGGCGGATTGTCGAGATTGGACCGCGGCGCGCCGTGTTTGAAAACCCGCAGCACCCCTATACCCGTAAATTGATGGCTGCCGTACCGGTTGCCGACCCGGCGCATCGTCACCCGCAGCGTGTGCTGCTCTCTGACGAGCTGCCGGGCAATATCTACAAGCGGGGAGAAGAGGGGATCAGTACGCCGTTACAACAGGTAGGCCCGGGACATTTTGTCGCCAGAGAACCCGCCGCTGACGTACTGGCACGATAACAACGACACCAATAACGCAGCATTTCAGGAGAACAACATGACTCAACGCGTTTCAGGCAAATGGCTGTTGGCGCTGGGCGTCGCTTCGGCGCTGGCGACAACTCCGGCCTTTGCCGCAAAAGATATAGTGGTAGCGGTCGGTTCTAACTTCACGACCCTCGACCCATACGATGCTAACGACACGCTGTCGCAGGCGGTGGCTAAGTCCTTCTATCAAGGGCTATTTGGCCTTGATAAAGAGATGAAATTGCAGAATGTGCTGGCGGAGAGCTACACCGTTTCCCCGGACGGGCTTGTGTATACCGTTAAGCTGCATCCGGGCGTGAAGTTCCAGGACGGTACCGAGTTTAATGCCGAAGCGGTGAAGGCTAACCTCGATCGCGCCAGTAACCCGGAAAATCATCTCAAGCGCTATAACCTGTATAAGAATATCGCCAGCACCGAAGCGGTAGATCCGACAACGGTGAAAATCACCCTCACGCAGCCCTTCTCGGCGTTTATTAATATCCTGGCCCACCCGGCGACGGCGATGATTTCCCCGGCAGCACTGAAGAAATACGGTAAAGAGATTGGTTTTCATCCGGTGGGTACCGGGCCTTATCAGCTTGATACCTGGAACCAGACCGATTTTGTTAAAGTGACGAAGTTCGCCGGTTACTGGCAGCAGGGATTGCCGAAGCTGGATTCCATTACCTGGCGTCCGGTGGTGGATAACAATACCCGTGCGGCAATGTTGCAGACCGGTGAAGCGCAATTTGCTTTCCCGATCCCTTACGAGCAGGCGCCGCTGCTGGAGAAAAACAGCAAGCTGGAACTGGTGGCCAGCCCGTCAATTATGCAGCGCTATATCAGCATGAACGTGACGCAAAAACCGTTTGATAATCCGAAAGTGCGCGAGGCGATTAACTACGCCATCAACCGTCAGGCGCTGGTGAAAGTGGCCTTTGCGGGCTATGCCACCCCGGCGACCGGCGTGGTGCCGCCATCTATTGCCTATGCTGAAAGCTACACCGCGTGGCCGTATGACCCGGCTAAAGCGCGTGAGCTGCTGAAAGAAGCGGGATATCCTAACGGTTTCAACACCACGCTATGGTCGTCGCATAATCACAGCACGGCGCAGAAAGTGCTGCAATTTACCCAGCAGCAGCTGGCGCAGGTGGGCATCAAGGCGCAGCTGACGGCGATGGATGCGGGCCAGCGCGCAGCGGAAGTGGAAGGTAAAGGGCAGAAAGAGAGCGGCGTGCGGATGTTCTATACCGGCTGGACGGCCTCAACCGGTGAAGCCGACTGGGCGCTGTCGCCGCTGTTTGCTTCGCAAAACTGGCCGCCGACCCTGTTCAACACGGCTTTCTACAGCAATCCTCAGGTCGATAAAGACCTCAACGAGGCGTTGAAAACGACCGACGTGAAGGAAAAAACGCGGCTGTATAAAGACGCGCAGGATACTATCTGGAAAGAGTCGCCGTGGGTGCCGCTGGTGGTGGAAAAACTGGTCTCAGCGCACAGTAAAAACCTGACTGGTTTTTATATCCAGCCGGATACCGGGTTTAGCTTTGAACAGGCGGATCTTAAGTAGATAGCTGCGGTTCCCCGGGCGCAGGCCGCGGGGACTTCACGCAAGGAGAAGCATGCTCAATTATGTGATTAAACGCCTGCTGGGGCTGATCCCTACGCTGCTGATTGTGGCGGTGTTGGTGTTTCTGTTCGTGCATATGCTGCCCGGCGATCCGGCGCGGCTAATTGCCGGGCCGGAAGCCGATGCGCAGGTGGTTGGAATGGTCCGCCAGCAACTGGGGCTCGATCAGCCGCTGTACGTGCAGTTCTGGCACTATATCACCAATATTTTGCAGGGAGATTTCGGCACCTCGATGGCTTCGCGCCGTCCGGTAAGCAGCGAAATCGCCAGCCGGTTTATGCCGACGTTCTGGCTAACGCTCGCTAGCATGAGTTGGGCGGTGGTGTTTGGTATGGCGGCGGGAATTGTGGCGGCAGTCTGGCGTAACCGCTGGCCGGATCGTTTAGGTATGGCGCTGGCGGTGACCGGGATCTCGTTCCCGGCGTTTGCGCTCGGCATGCTGCTGATGCAGGTGTTTTCCGTTGAGCTGGGCTGGCTGCCGACGGTGGGCGCCGACAGCTGGCGGCACTATATTCTGCCTTCGTTGACGCTCGGAGCGGCGGTTGCGGCGGTGATGGCGCGCTTTACCCGCGCTTCGTTCGTCGATGTTTTGCATGAAGACTACATGCGTACTGCCCGGGCGAAGGGGGTTAGCGAGACGCTGGTGGTGCTTAAGCACGGCCTGCGCAATGCGATGATCCCGGTAGTCACCATGATGGGGTTACAGTTTGGCTTTCTGCTCGGTGGGTCTATCGTGGTGGAGAAGGTCTTTAACTGGCCTGGGCTTGGGCGTTTGCTGGTGGACTCCGTCGAGATGCGCGACTATCCGGTGATTCAGGCGGAAGTGCTGCTGTTTTCGCTGGAGTTTATTCTTATCAATTTAGTGGTGGACGTACTCTATGCCGCCATTAACCCGGCTATCAGGTACAAGTAAGGTGCGATTGCTCAACTGGAGAAGACAAGCGGTTATCAACGCGATGCCAGGGATTAAACCCGGGCAGATACGCACGCCGTGGCATGAGTTCTGGCGACGTTTTCGTCGCCAGCCGGTGGCGATGGGAGCGGGGATATTTGTTCTGCTGCTGATTGCGGTTGCGGTCGTTGCGCCGTGGATTGCGCCGTTCGACGCGGAAAACTACTTTGACTACGATCGGCTTAACGACGGCCCGTCAATGATGCACTGGTTCGGTGTCGATTCATTAGGGCGGGATATCTTTAGTCGGGTGCTGGTGGGGGCGCAGATCTCGCTGGCTGCCGGGGTGTTCGCGGTATTGATCGGTGCGGTCATTGGCACCGTGCTTGGGCTGTTGGCCGGATATTACGAAGGCTGGTGGGATCGCATCATTATGCGCATCTGCGACGTGCTGTTTGCGTTCCCCGGTATTCTGCTGGCGATCGCAGTGGTGGCAGTGATGGGAAGCGGGATGTCGAATGTGATTATCGCGGTGGCGATCTTTTCGATCCCGGCGTTTGCACGTCTGGTGCGCGGCAACACGCTGGTACTTAAGCAGCAGACCTTTATCGAGTCGGCGCGCAGTATCGGCGCCAGCGACGCTAATATCCTGTTTAGCCATATCTTGCCCGGCACGGTATCGTCGATTGTGGTCTATTTCACCATGCGCATCGGGGTATCCATTATCTCTGCCGCCAGCCTGTCGTTCCTCGGTCTGGGCGCGCAGCCGCCGACCCCTGAGTGGGGCGCGATGCTGAACGAGGCGCGAGCGGATATGGTGATGGCTCCGCATGTGGCGCTGTTCCCGGCGATTGCCATTTTTCTGACGGTGCTGGCGTTTAACCTGCTAGGGGACGGCCTGCGCGATGCGCTGGATCCGAAGATAAAGGGGTAGGCGTTCGAGGGTTTTGTAGCCCGGACAGGTGCGCAGCACCGCCTCCGGGAATGTTAATCCTCTGTGGTTTTGTTGCCCGGATAAGGCGCGTTAGCGCCGCAATCCGGGACACATTCAGAGGAAGGAATTAAACCCGGCTGCCCCACAGGTCGTATTCGTCAGCGTGCTCAACTTTCACCCGCACAACGTCACCCGGTTTAACTTTGCTTTCGCCATTCAGGTAGACCGCGCCGTCGATTTCCGGGGCATCCGCCATGCTGCGGCCAATCGCGCCTTCTTCATCAACTTCATCGATCAGGACCATAATTTCGCGGCCCACTTTCTCTTGCAGGCGCTCGGCGGAGATCTGCTGTTGAAGTTGCATAAAGCGGTTCCAGCGCTCTTCTTTAACCTCTTCTGGTACCTGGTCCGCCAGTTCGTTAGCGGTCGCACCTTCCACTGGGCTGTACTTGAAGCAGCCAACGCGGTCGAGACGGGCCTCTTTCAGGAAATCGAGCAGCATCTGGAAATCTTCTTCCGTTTCGCCCGGGAAGCCGACGATAAAGGTCGAGCGCAGGGTCAGCTCAGGGCAGACTTCGCGCCACTGTTTGATACGCGCCAGCTGACGGTCAGCGGAGCCAGGGCGTTTCATCATTTTGAGAATACGCGGGCTGGCGTGCTGCAGCGGAATATCCAGATACGGCAGAATTTTGCCTTCCGCCATCAGCGGGATGACATCATCAACATGCGGATACGGGTAGACGTAGTGCAGGCGCACCCAGATACCGAGCTTAGCCAGCTCTTCGCACAGGCTTACCATGTTGGTTTTCACCGGCATACCGTTATGGAAGCCGCTGCGATGCTTGACATCAACGCCGTAGGCGGAGGTGTCCTGAGAAATCACCAGCAGCTCTTTGACCCCGGCATCGGCCAGGCGTTTGGCTTCCGCCAGCACTTCACCAATCGGACGGCTGACCAGGTCGCCGCGCATTGACGGGATAATGCAGAAGGTGCAGCGATGGTTGCAGCCTTCAGAAATTTTTAAGTAGGCGTAATGACGCGGCGTCAGCTTAACACCCTGTTCCGGCACCAGGCTCAGGAACGGGTTATGTTTTGGCTTCGGCGCGTAGTGGTGGACGTGTTCCAGCACCTGCTCGTAGCTGTGTGGGCCGGTAATTTCCAACACCTTCGGATGGACTTCACGGATCTGATCTTCTTTCGCGCCCAGGCAACCGGTGACAATCACTTTGCCGTTTTCTTTCAGCGCTTCGCCAATCGCTTCCAGCGACTCCTGCACGGCGCTATCGATAAAGCCGCAGGTATTAACGATAACCATATCGGCGTTATCGTAGGAAGGAACCACGTCGTAACCTTCGGTGCGCAGTTCAGTCAGGATACGTTCTGAGTCCACGAGATTTTTCGGGCAGCCCAGAGAGACAAAGCCGATTTTCGGCTGATGGGTGACATTGCTCATAGCTTAAAAAGTGTTCAATTATTGGAATGGTCAGGGCAGGGATTTTACAGATCTTTGGGGAAAAGAGTATAGCAACGACATGCTTAATGATGAAAAAGCCCGGGATAATATCCCGGGCGCGAAAATTACTGCGCTTGCGTCACCCCTGTACCTGGCGCTGTTCCGGGGGAGGTCGGCTCCCGGTTATCGCGAAGGGTAAATATCGAGATCAGTGTAAACAGCCCGGCGATGCCGCCCAGAATGTAATACGTGTGCGCAAAGCCAATGGTGTCGTACAAATATCCCGCCAATGGTGAGTAAATCGCGGTGGCGATAGAGGCGACAAACAGCACCAGCAGGTAGACCGTCGATGACAGCTTGTTGTCGAAGTTGGCGGCGATAAATTTAAACACCGAAACCAGAATCAGCGGTTTTTCCAGCGCATGCATCATTTTGACCGCGCCGATCCACACCGGACCAAGCGGGATAGCAGAGCCGACGATACGCACTGACATAATCAGCCCGGCAATGATCAACGCCCACTTCGCGCCGGTGCGGTTAACAAACCACGGCATCAGGCATAAAAATAGCGTTTCGCCGCACACCTGAATGGAAGCCAGAATCCCGTACCAACGGTTGCCTTCTTCCGGCGTCGGAAACTGCAGAGAAAAGTATTGAGCGAACTGCTGGTCATAGGTGTCGTAGATTTGCGTAACGAAAAGGGTAAACACCAACAGCATCCAGAACTGACCGTTCTTCGCCAGTTCCAGGGCATGCGAAACTTTCAACGCGCTGGTTTTTTGCATTTCCGCTTCGGTCAATTCGACCTTAGTCAGCATAAAACAGATTGCCGCGATAACGATGGCGAAGCTGGCCAGCCAGAAAGCAAGGTTCGGATTGCTGTCGATATATTTGCCGACGATCCACGCTGCAGCCGCCCAGCCTAACGATCCCCACATCCGCACGCGACCATATTCGAACTGATAGCGGCGCGAGATTTTATCGATATACGAATCAATCACCCCGCAGCCGGAGTTGAAAATAATCCCCAGGTATACCCCGCCAAGCAGTGCCCCTAGCCAGAAGCTGTGTACCAGCAGCGGCGCATATAAATAGATAAAGAACGGGCCAACCGGCAGCAGCATTGCGACCAGGATCCAGATCAGCCGCTTTTTCAGGCCAAACTTGTCGGAAATAAAACCGAAGAAGGGCTGCATCAGCAAGGCGATAAAGGCATTGACCGAATAGAGCAGGCCGGTTTTGGTCGCACTAATCCCGAGGTGTTGAGTGGTCCAGATAACAAAAAACGCCATGGTCGATGACCAGGCGAACAGATAGAGGAAATCGAAAAGACTCAACAAGATATAGTTTCTTTTGCCGGGCGTAATCATTTCAGTTCCTTCAAGCGATAGAGATAAAGGTTGCAAACAGGATCGAGCTGCTTGCTGTTGTTTTTGAATGTTATACGTAATACATTTATTGGCATGATATGACACCCGGCAGGCTTTTCAGGCAATAAGCATTACGCTGTTTTGTGATCATTGCTGCAATAAATGATTGTTCATCGCCAGATTGAAAATTGTATTTTTATGAGAGCGTATAACATTTTTATTGTTTTTTGCTTTGGGGGCTGTCTGAACGCAGGGAAGGATTTTACCTATCGTTGTAACATTGTAAATGATGTTAATGGACTGGTATTTATTGATCTCTCTCATCGTTTTGTACGAAAAATGACCATATTATAGTTATGGTAAAGGACGACAGAGGAGGAGCTATGATGACTGTTGACAAACTATATCGTAACCTTATGAATAAGCTGATTAATGCCAATATTGATCTTGATGCTTATTTGCAGTTGCGAAAAGCGAAAGGCTATATGTCGGTCAGCGAAAATGACCATCTGCGTGATAACCTGTTTGAACTGTGTCATGAAATGCGTGAACGCGCTCCGCGCTTGCAGCACGCCATCGCGCCGGAGGAGAAGGAAGCCCTGCGACTTGCGGGTGAAGCCATCGCCTCTGCGGCGGTATGCCTGATGACCGGGCATCATGATTGCCCATCCTACATTGCGATTAACGTAGATAAGCTGGAACGCTGCCTGGCAGTATTGACGCTAAATATTCATAAATTGAATGATTCTGCGCCTATTCACCCTGCCTGAGATAAGGGGGAGCCTGCTCCCCCTGATTAATGTTATGTAAAAATCTCTTCCCGCCTCCCCACGCTGGCTACCCTTATCCCATTGCTGACAAAAGGAGAGTGCCATGCGCCAGACCGTCAACCTGATAGCCCTTACCGCGTTGTTGTTACCCGCCGCAACCTTTGCCGCCCAGGAGCGCGTAGAGGTGTTGCAGAATCAGCTTGAACACCCGTGGGCGCTGGCCTTTCTGCCTGATGATAAAGGCATACTGATAACCCTGCGCGGCGGCGAGCTTAAGCTCTGGCAACCGAACAAAGGGCTGTCTTCGGCGTTATCTGGCGTTCCGCAGGTATGGGCCAACGGTCAGGGTGGGTTGCTGGACGTTGTATTAGCGCCAGACTTTTCCCAGTCGCGACGCGTCTGGCTGAGCTATGCCGAAGGCGGCGATGATGGCAAAGCGGGGACCACCGTCGGCTATGGGCGATTAAGCGATGATCTCAAGCGTCTGGAAAACTTCCAGGTCGTATTCCGCCAACAGCCAAAACTCTCTATCGGCAACCATTTCGGCGGACGGATGGTGTTTGACGGCCACGGGTATCTGTTTATCGGACTTGGGGAAAATAACCAGCGTTCGACAGCTCAGGATCTGGATAAGCTTCAGGGAAAAGTGGTCCGTCTGACGGCTGATGGCAAAGTCCCCACTGATAACCCTTTTGTCGGTAAGTCGGGCGTCAGGCCGGAAATCTGGTCTTACGGTATTCGTAATCCGCAGGGGATGGCGATGAATCCGTGGAGCGATACGCTGTGGCTGAATGAACACGGTCCACGCGGTGGTGATGAGATTAATATCCCGCAAAAGGGGAAAAACTACGGCTGGCCGCTGGCGACGCACGGCATCAATTATAGCGGTCTGCCGATACCGGAAGCCAAAGGCAAGGCGGTGGCTGGAACTGAAGCTCCGCTGTTTGTTTGGGAAAAATCTCCGGCGGTGAGCGGGATGGCTTTTTACGACGCAGCGACCTTCCCGCAGTGGCAACACCGGTTGTTTATCGGTGCGCTGAAGGATCAGTCGCTGATTGTATTGAAGGTGGATGGCGATAAAGCCACTGAAGAGGAACGCATTTTGGCCGATCGCGGGAAGCGCATCCGTGATGTGCGCGTTGGACCCGACGGTTATTTGTATGTGTTAACCGACGAGTCCAACGGCGAACTGCTGAAGGTGAGTCCGGCAGGCTAAATCAGGTGACAGGGATCATTACCACATTGCGCCAGGCCTGACGCTCGTTAATCTGCTGATACCAGCGCTGCAGGTGCGGGCGCGGTTGCCAGGTTTTTACGCTTTCCAACAGGTTGTATACGAACGGCGCGACGGCAATATCGCCCAGGCCGAAGGCATCTCCCGAGAGCCACGGATGCTGCGCCAGTTCATCATCAAGAATGGCGAACAGCGCCTCGCAGGCGACAATGCCCGCTTCAATTGCGGCGGGATCGCGCTTTTCCGGCGGTGTTCTGACCAGCCCCATCAGAATGGGCCGATGAGCAGGAGAGAGCGAACCGTTGGACCAGTCCATCCATTTGTCACCCTGGGCACGCAATGCCGGCGACTCTACCCACAGGCGATTCTGACCATATTGCGCGGCCAGATAGCGAATAATAGTATTCGATTCCCAAAGCACGATGTCGGTGGACTCATCTTTTAACAGCGGCACCAGGCCATTGGGGTTCATGGCCAGATACGCCGGGTCATGGTTCAGGCCGAACTCCAGTCCCGCCAGAATTTGCTGATACGGGAGATCGAGCTCTTCCAGCACCCAGCGCACTTTCTTCACATTGGTCGAGTTATTTCTGCCCCATAGCGTAATCATATCCGCTCCTGCCTTTTATTTAGCCGCCATTGCAGCGTGATGAGCATTCATGTTGGAATAAAGTTAATATATAGGCAACCACGATCAAAAAAATTGCTCTGTTTGCGGCAGGGCGTGAGGTTATTGCGTAAACTTTAAAAACTTTACCAACTCGCTGTTTCTTTAAGGTCATTTGTACGCTTTACTCACCGGCTGCTGCGGCGCCGAAAGAGTGTTGCGGCATATTTTTGTTTGGAAAGGATACTTGGGTGGCTCTTATGACGCATGATGCTTTTTCCCTTCGCGGCCTCGCGGCAGGCTGCGCGCTTTTACTTCTCGTTGCGCCTGCGGTGCAGGCTGCGGAACAACTCCCCGATGCGCCGTCGATTGACGCGCGAGCCTGGATCCTGATGGACTATGCCAGCGGCAAAGTGCTCAGCGAAGGCAATGCTGATGAAAAACTCGACCCGGCGAGCCTGACCAAAATCATGACCAGCTACGTCGTCGGTCAGGCGTTAAAGGCGGGTAAGATTAAGTCCACCGACATGGTGACCATCGGGCGTGATGCGTGGGCAACTGGTAACCCGGCGCTGCGCGGTTCGTCGGTGATGTTCCTTAAGCCGGGCATGCAGGTCTCGGTCGAAGACCTGAATAAGGGCGTAATCATTCAGTCCGGCAACGATGCCAGCATCGCGATTGCCGACTACGTGGCGGGAAGTCAGGATGCGTTTGTCAGCCTGATGAACGGTTATGCGCAGAAGATGGGCCTGACTAATACCACCTTTATGACCGTGCACGGTCTGGATGCGCCGGGGCAGTTCAGTACCGCTCGTGATATGGCGCTGCTGACTAAAGCGATGATCCATGACGTGCCGGAAGAGTACGCCATTCATAAAGAAAAAGAGTTCACTTTTAACAAAATTCGTCAGCCAAACCGCAACCGGCTGCTGTGGAGCACCAGTTTTAATGCCGACGGCGTGAAAACAGGGACCACCGCAGGTGCGGGTTATAACCTGGTTTCCTCCGCAACGCAGGGCAATGATATGCGCCTGATTGCCGTGGTACTTGGAACTAAAACTGACCGCATCCGTTTTAATGAGTCAGAAAAACTGCTGACCTGGGGCTTCCGCTTCTATGAAACCGTAACGCCGATTAAACCGGATGCCACCTTTATTACCCAACGCGTCTGGTTTGGTGATAGCAGCGAAGCGAAGTTAGGCGCGGGCGAGGCCGGTTCCATTACGCTGCCGAAAGGACAGCTGAAAAACCTGAAGGCCAGCTACACCCTGAACGAAACGCAGCTGACCGCGCCGCTGACCAAAGGCCAGGTCGTGGGTACTATCGACTTTAAACTCAATGATAAGACCATTGAGCAGCGACCGCTGATAGTGATGGAAGCGGTAAACGAAGGTGGCTTCTTTAGCCGGATGGTTGATTTCGTGCTGATGAAACTGCACGGCTGGTTCGGTAGCTGGTTCTCTTAAGATGCAGGCCGCGCCCTGCGGGGCGCGGTTAGTAGAGTAGTGAAATCTGTTTTTCTTTCGCCAGCGCCTGTAGGTCGTCATCCGGACAAACATCGCTGGCAATCACATCAAACTGCGCTAAATCGCCCATTCTCGCCGGCCGAACTTTACCGAATTTACTGTGATCGACCACCAGCACGTGGTAGCGAGCGCTTTTCATCGCCCAGTGTTTGACCGGAAGCTCTTCCAGATTAAAACAGGTTGCGCCCTGCTCGCAGTCAATTCCGGCCGCTGAATAAAACGCGATATCCGGGCAAAGATGGCTCAGCGTATCCTGAAGGCTCAGCGGTTTAAAAATCGCGTTGCTGGCGTGGAATTCGCCGCCGCATAAAATCGCCCGACACTGGGGCTTATCCTGAAGGGAAAGAAAGGTATTGAGCGAATAGCACACGCCAGTAAAGGGTAGGGCGTTGTCGATGGCGTCGATGATCCACGGCGTGGTCGTTCCGCAGTCGAAAAAGGCCATCTGATGAGGTTCTAACAGTTTGGCGGCGTGGCGGGCGGCGCGTCGCTTCTCATCGACCAGGCGCGTTTTTTGGTCGCTTAACAGATAGTGCGTGGCGCTACGCGGCTCCAGCACAATGTAACCGCCGAGCAGCACCACCGGACCATTATGACCATTGAGATCGCGACGAATGGTCATTTCTGACACACCAAGCAGGGTTGCTGCTTCTTTTAGATGGAGTTTATCACTGCGCTTGAGTGCCTGAATAAGCTGGCTGATGCGTTCGTCACGACGAGTTTCCATATTCCCTCTAAGCTCAAAGCGCCCTGCATCGACAGGGCGTCAGCGGCGATTTTACCTGCCGAAAGAGGGTTAGTCACGCGGTGGAATAGCGCCGTGACTACGCGATGGGTTTCTCAGGAATAAGATTATCCGCGCACCCAGCCTTTGCGGATTGGCAACGAAAAAAACAGGCGGTACAGCCGCTGTAGATGCTGGTAAAGGCTATGCCCTCCGCTATGCCACAATAGCTGGGCGCTAAGGCAGGCGCTCATGGCGGTCAGCAGTCCACCCAGCATGTCCATCGGCCAGTGGACGCCGAGATAAACCCGGGACCAGGCGATTGCGCAGGCGATACCGAGGAGCAATGCGCCAGACCACAGTCGATGCCAGAACATAAAGGCCAGCGCAAAGGTAAAGCAGATAGTGCCGTGGTTGCTCGGGAAAGAGTTATTCGACGAATGGTGCAGGAAGTTATAACCGACACCAGCCGCAAACGGACGTTCGTGTGGAAAGAGAAGGCCGAATATCCATGAAAGCGTGAGGCTAATAGCTAACGCCATCATGACCTTAAATACCAACTGGCGCTGATTGGGCCCCCACAGCCATAGGGCTAATACGAGTAATGGCACAAGAATAATCAGGTCTTTGGCAATAAAAGTCGCCACTTCAATCGCCCACCACGGGGAGTCAGGCGTTGCATTGAGCAATGCAAACAGCGCGTAGTTGATATTTTCCAGCATACATCCAGGCTCTTTAATCCGTCAGCAATAAGCCGCCTACCTTAAAAAAGGGTGGCGATGAGGTAAAGCAGTATTGTCTTAATTATCAGTTTGTTACGAATTTATACGTATTTGTGCCCTCGTTAACAGACTGCAATGGAGAGTATATAGCCTGTAATCTAATTGAAACATAAACGAAATATATACAGTTGGCTTTTCATTTGCTGATGGCGATGTTGTTACCTGAGTGGCGCTATTTTTCGTTGTCGCTCACAATTCGCTATCTCACCGGCTCGACTTTCATTAAACTTTGCGCGGTTTTATTTAAATAAGAGATTTCATGCAGAATTATTCGCTTTCGGGCAAGCGCCTCGGACGTCAGGCCTTGCTGTTTCCGCTGTGCCTGGTGCTATACGAATTTTCCACTTATATCGGCAACGACATGATCCAACCGGGAATGCTCTCGGTGGTGGAAGAGTTCGGCGTTGGCAATGAGTGGGTTCCGACCTCGATGACCGCTTATCTGGCCGGCGGTATGTTTTTACAGTGGCTGCTGGGGCCGCTGTCGGACCGTATCGGCCGTCGTCCGGTGATGCTGACCGGCGTTGTGTGGTTTATCGTGACCTGCCTGGCGACGCTGTTGGCGCAAACTATTGAGCAGTTTACGCTGCTGCGCTTTTTGCAGGGCATTAGCCTCTGTTTTATCGGCGCAGTGGGCTATGCAGCGATTCAGGAGTCTTTCGAAGAGGCGGTCTGTATCAAAATTACTGCCCTGATGGCCAACGTTGCGCTGATTGCGCCGCTTCTCGGGCCGCTGGTGGGGGCTGCCTGGGTTCACGTTCTGCCGTGGGAAATGATGTTTGTCCTGTTCGCCGTGTTGGCGGCTATTGCTTTCGTTGGCCTACAGCGGGCGATGCCGGAAACCGCCACCCGGATGGGCGAGAAACTGTCGGTAAAAGAGTTGGGGCGCGATTACCGTGAGGTGCTGAAAAACCTGCGTTTTGTAGCCGGAGCGCTGGCGACCGGTTTTGTCAGCCTGCCGTTGCTGGCCTGGATTGCCCAATCGCCAGTGATTATTATCAGCGGCGAGAAGGCGACCAGCTATGAATATGGCCTGCTACAGGTACCGATTTTTGGCGCGTTGATTGCCGGTAATCTGGTGCTGGCGCGCCAGACTTCACGCAAAACGGTGCGTTCGCTAATTATTCTCGGCGGCTGGCCGATTATGATTGGCCTGTTGATCTCCGCGGTGGCGACGGTGGCTTCAACCCACGCCTATCTGTGGATGACCGCAGGGCTGAGCGTTTACGCGTTCGGGATTGGTCTGGCCAACGCCGGGCTGGTGCGCCTGACGCTATTTGCCAGCGAGATGAGTAAGGGGACGGTGTCTGCGGCGATGGGGATGCTGCAGATGCTGATCTTTACCGTTGGCATTGAAGTTAGTAAGCATGCTTATGAATCTGGCGGTAGCGGGATTTTCAGCTTGTTAAACTTACTGAGCGGGGTGCTGTGGCTGGCAATGACGGTCTACTTCCTGAAGGATAAGAGCGTGGGAAGCTCCCACGATCCTCAGTGACTTTCAAAATCACCCGCTGCGACGTTAAGCGCCGCAGCGGGTCATTCCTCAGGCGAACGGCGCTTCGCGATTAAGCACTTTATCAATAATATGCAGCACGCCTTCCTCGTTGTTGTGCGGCGCATCATATCTAGCAACGGCTTTCACCGGGGCGGCGGCGTTTGCCATCGCAAAACCGAAACCGGCGTGTTGCAGCATTTCAATATCGTTGCCGCCGTCGCCGAACGCGACGACTTCATGGTTTTCAATGCCCCAGCGCTCTTGCAAAATACGCAGGCCGTTGGCTTTGTGTACGCCAGGAATAATCAGGTCAATGCTGCCGTAGCCGGTGGCGACGGCAGTGACCATGTCGCCCAGCGCAGCGTGCAGTTTCGGCTGCATCTGCGGGATTAAGTGATCCGGTACGTTGAGGCCGAATTTCAGAATCACATCATCAATCTGATTGAAGTCGTCGACCAGTTCAAGGCGATGATACTACTTCGCTGCGATCGCCTTCAGTTCATCGTTATATTGATTGAGGGTGTAAGCGCTGCGTTTACCGCAGGCGATAATTTCAATATCAGTCAGCGTTTGCAGATGATCGATGACGGTATTGAAATGCGCCTTTGGTATTTGACAGTTAAACACGTCGTCCCCGGCGCTGACCACCCAGCCGCCGTTTTCGGCGACAAAAGCAATCTCATTGGCTACCTCAGGGAAGAACGAAATCAACTGGTAATACTGGTTGCCGCTGGCCACGACGAAGCGGATGTCTTGTTCACGCATTCGCTGGTATTGGGCAAGGAAGCGCTGGCGGTTATAGGTTTTGGCATCGCTTAAGAAGGTGCCATCCATGTCTACCGCAATCAATTTGATGCTCATTAACTGTTCTCCAAAACAGGTTCAGGTTGTGGTTTCGCCACCGCGCGGGCGACCAGTGCTGCCACCAGGACCAGCGCCAGCACGACCATCATCGCGCTGCGTAGGCCGAAATGTTCGCCAAGGAAGCCCAGCAGCGGCGGGCCGACGAGGAAGGCGAGGTAGCCAGTGATCGCCACGATGCTAACACGCTTCGGCGCATCGGGCCCGGTATCGCTGGCGGCGGAAATAGTCAGCGGGAAGCCCAGCGAAGCGCCGAGGCCCCATAACAGCACGGAAATGCCGGCGACCCACGGACTATCGACAAAAATAATCAGCGCAATGCCCAGCGCGCCCATCACCGCGCTGGCGCGAACGACGGTTACCCGGCTGTAGCGGTCGATAAACCAACCGCCGGTAAAGCGACCGATGGTCATTCCGAGCGTGAAGCCTGCGTAAATCAAAGAGCCGGAGGTTGGGCTGAAGCCATGACCATCCACCATTAGCAGCGGTAACCAGTCGTTGGCGGAACCTTCGGCAAAGGCCATTGCCAGCACGATTAACCCAATGAGCAACAGTTGGGTATCACGCCAGACCGGCAGTCCTTTTCCTTCGTGGCGTGCGGCTTCCGCAGCATTTTTGCCGGTACCGTCGGGGATGGCGCGAATGGCGATGGCGATAGGGAGGATAGCCACCAGCGCCGCCAGCAGAATATGCGGCGCGGCGGGCAGGCCGAAACCGGTGACCGCCATGCCAACTCCTGCACCGATCAGCGTGCCGAAGCTGTAGAAGCCATGCATCATCGGCAGGACGGTTTTATTCATTTCACGTTCAACGGCAGCGCCTTCAACGTTAATCGCCACCTCGGCTGAGCCAAAGCTGGCACCAAAGATAGCCAGCCCAAGAGCAAATAGAACGGCTGATGTAAACCACAGCGCGACGCTGAGCACCAGCATCCCTACCACCGCGCAGGACATGGTGGCGCGAATGACTTTACGGGTGCCGAAACGATTGACCAGCCACGCGGAGCAGAGAATGCCGCTCATTGAACCTATCGATAGTCCAAATAATACAATCCCCATTTCCGCCGTGGATAGCGTCAGCAAATCGCGTATCGCTGGCGTGCGGGTTGCCCATGAGGCCATGAGTAATCCGGGAATAAAAAAGAACATGAAGAGCGCCCACAGCCGTAGCTGGAGGGCTCTGCGGGAGGTTTGTGCTGTCATCCGTAAATGCCCGTGAGTGAAGAGATGGAGACAACAGTAGCAAGGTTGTGTACATTTGTACATATAGGTTGCTTGCTGCTGGCCGCTTTTTTATTGACCTCAATGACTCGATTCAGCCTGAGGGATATCTTAAGCGCGTGCTGTGAGAGTATGCGTCCATTTGAATAAAAGAGGGAAACTTATGGCTCGTCGACCGAACGACCCACAGCGTCGGGAGCGCATTTTGCAGGCGACGCTGGACACGATTGCTATACATGGAATTCATGCGGTCACGCATCGCAAAATCGCCAGCTGTGCCGGTGTTCCACTGGGCTCGCTGACTTACTATTTCAGCGGTATTGAGGCGCTGGTCGAAGAAGCATTCAGCGTATTTACCGGCCAGATGTCGGTACAGTATCAGCAGTTCTTCGCGAACGTAAGCAACCGTGAAGAGGCGTGTGACGCCATTGCTGAGCTAATTTTTAGCGCCCAGGTTACCACCGCGCGCAATATGGAACTGATGTACCAGCTTTACGCCTTTTGCAGCAGCCAGCCGAATTTAAAAGCAGTGATGCAGAACTGGATGTTACGCAGCCAGCAAACCCTAGAGCAATGGTTTGAACCGGCAACGGCCCGCGGGCTGGATGCCTTCATTGAGGGTATGACGCTACATTTCGTGACCGACAGAGCGCCGCTATCGAGAGAAGCCATTCGACTGATGGTAGGGAGGTTGGCGGGGGAGTGAGCGGGGCGCAGAAAACAAAAAACCCATCAACCTTGAACCTAAGTGGCGGGGTTGATGGGCTCCACAAAATGGGGACATCAAAGAAAAGCAGTGGCACTACTTATGACTGATGCCAGCAAAAAAAGTTCTGAGAATATGCGTTTTTTTCTGAAAAATTTACTGTAGCCCTGGCCAGATGATGACAATTAGCGTACCTGCCAGGGTTAACAACACGTTAGCGATAGCATAGGTCCCGGCGTATCCCAGCGCCGGAATGTTGCTGCGCGCGGTGTCGCTGATAATTTCCATCGCCGGCGCACAGGTGCGGGCTCCCATCATCGCGCCGAATAGCATTGCGCGGTTCATGCGCAGGACGTACGCGCCAAACAGGAAGCAGATAACCACCGGCACCAGGCTGACGATGAGACCCGCTGCCAGCATCTGGCCACCGACGGCGCCCAGGCCGTTATTAATCCCCGCGCCCGCGCTGAGGCCGACACCGGCCATAAACACCATCAATCCGAACTCTTTCACCATATTCAGCGCCCCCTGGGGGATATAGCCGAACGTCGGATGGTTAGCTCGCAGGAAGCCGAGCATGATCCCGGCAAACAACAGACCGGCGGCGTTACCGATGCCGAAGCTGAACGAACTGAACTGGAAGGTGATCATGCCGATCATCAGGCCGACGATGAAGAAGGCGCAGAAGGCGAGCAGGTCAGTCACCTGGCTGTGAATAGAGATAAAGCCGATACGGTCTGCGACAGTTTTAACGCGACGCGCGTCGCCGCTGACCTGTAACACATCGCCCTTATTAAGCACCACGTTATCGTCAATGGGCATTTCGATTTGGCTGCGGATCACGCGGTTTAAGAAGCAACCGTGATCGGTCAGCTTCAGCTGCGCCAGACGACGGCCAACGGCATTGTGATTTTTCACCACGATCTCTTCGGTGACGATGCGCATGTCCAGCAGGTCGCGGTCGAAGACCTCTTTGCCGTTACGAAAGCTCGGGTCGAGACGGGCATGGGCATCCGGGTAGCCTACCAGCGCGATATCATCGCCCATTTGCAACACCGCGTCACCGTCTGGGTTGGCGAGAATGCCGTTACGGCGAATTCGCTCGATATAGCAGCCGGTCTGGCGATAAATACCCAGCTCGCGCAGGTTTTTGCCGTCTGCCCATGCCACCAGCTCCGGGCCGACGCGATAGGCGCGGATCACCGGCAGATAGACCTTGCGCCGGGAATCGTTATCGAGGCCACGTTCACGGGCGATTTGCTGGGCGCTGGTTTGCAAATCCTGGTGCTGTAGTTTGGGCATATAGCGAGCGCCAACAATCAGGCTCACCAGGCCAACCAGGTAGGTCAGAGCGTAGCCAAGACTCAGGTGATCGAGTGAGGCGGCGAGCTGCTCGCTGGACATGCCGAAGTGGCGTAGCGTATCGCCAGCGCCGACCAGCACCGGGGTTGAGGTCATTGCCCCGGCGAGCATCCCGGCCGTCAGGCCGATATCCCAGCCGAACAGCTTACCCAGACCCATGGCGATCAGCATTGCGCTACCGACCATCACCAGAGCCAGCATCAGGTAATTTTTCCCATCGCGAAAAAAAATAGAAAAAAAGTTGGGACCCGCTTCCACGCCGACACAAAAAATAAACAGCATAAAGCCGAGATTTAGGGCATCAGTGTTAATACTAAAATGTTGCTGGCCTAATAATAACGAAACGACTAAAACGCCAATGGAATTACCAAGTTGTACTGACCCGAGACGCAGTTTCCCGAGGCAAAGACCTAATGCAAGAACAACGAACAATAACAGGATGTAATTCCCGTTTAACAAATCTGCGACGTTTATATTCACGAAAGCCAACTTCTCATTTACTAGTAAGTTGTTGAAGGAAATGGTTATTTGGTCTAAGGTTGCTCCAGTGCTCGCGCTGTCACGAACGCTATTCTGGCATCCCGTTATAACCAGCAAAATATAGTCGATAGTTTAATCCTTCCTGGAGGCTTCGGCTAGTAACAATCGTTTTTGCACTGGCGGGATCTTTAATTGGAATGGACTGCCAGAATCTTTATCTGACTGGACGAAGTGGAAGTTGGTTAGAGGCAAAATCAGGAGGATGTAGTGAAATCTGAGCGTGCTTGGGCCGGTATTATCTGTGGGTTCTTTCTATTTATTGTGGTTTGTTTATCGCTGCTGTTACATATGAAAGGTGCCTTTCGGGCTACCGGTAATCCGGAGCTCGGGCTACTGTTTTTTTTACTCCCCGGCGCTGCGGCAAGCTGCCTCTCACCTGGACAGCGGGTTATTCGTCCCCTTATCGGCGCGATGCTGGCGGCCCCCATTTGTCTGGTGGTAATGCGGCTTTTCTTTGTGACTCAGCGTTCTTTCTGGCAGGAGCTGGCGTGGTTGTTTAGTGCGGTGTTCTGGTGCGCGCTTGGCGCATTATGCTTTCTGTTTATTTGCGCCTGGCTTGATACCAGACGCAAGCACTCATCAGAAGATTGAGCCGTCTCAGGCAAACAGTCCCAAATTCTCTTTCGCCCAGGCTTCAAAATCCGTGCAGCCGCCGATGTGTTTCTGATCGACAAAAATCTGCGGTACGGTTTCTACCGGCTTGCCCACGGTTTTTTCCAGATCGGCTTTGCTGATGCCTTCGGCGTGGATATCAATGTAGCGATAGTTGAAATCATCACGCTCATTGGTCAACTTTTCAGCCAGTTCTTTGGCGCGAACGCAATACGGACAACCTGGACGACCAAAAATTACGGTAAACATCGTTTCTCTCCTTAAATCTCAGCCTGATGGCGAATGGGGCGTATCATGACGCGTTATGCCGACGAGGGAAAGAAGGTTCTGCCTTTTGCTTCGATGGTTTAGGGCTATGTTTGATAAATACTCTGGCGATGAAACCGCTATACTGGCCCTGTTGCGTGACCCGTTATCGCTGGGTTGTGCGAATTATTTGGACCGGAGGAGTGTTATGCGATCGCCCGCTGCATTGCCAAAAAGCGTGCTGGTGGTTGAGATTCTCGGCATGGTGTTGTTGACGCTGGCCTGGCTCTCGCTCAATCAGTACGTCAGTCTACCCGCGCCGTTTTCCAGCCCGACGGCTGCGCTATTGATGATCTTCGCGGGGATCCTGCTGATGCTCCCGGCCGCCGTGGCGTTAATGTGGCGGGTGGCGAAAGTGATTGCCCCGCAGTTGACGCAAACCAAAACCCCACCTTCTTCCTTGTCTGACAGAGAAAAACGAGATGACGCCGACCATTGAGCTGCTGCGTAGCCACCGTTCTATTCGCCATTTTACCGACGCGCCTATCAGTGATGAACAGCGCGCTGCGATTATTGCCGGTGCACAGGGGGCTTCCAGCTCCAGTTTTTTACAATGTACCTCAATCATTCGTGTTATCGATCCACAGCTGCGTCAACAGCTGGTGACAATGAGCGGCGGTCAGAAGCACGTGGCGCAGGCTGCCGAATTCTGGGTGTTCTGCGCCGACTTTAACCGCAATCTGCAAATTTGCCCCGATGCCCAACTGGGACTGGCGGAACAGTTGCTGCTGGGTTGCGTTGATACCGCAATTATGGCGCAGAATGCGCTGGTGGCGGCAGAGTCTCTGGGGTTGGGCGGTGTCTATATCGGCGGCTTGCGCAACAATATTGATGCAGTGACCGAACTGCTGAAGCTGCCGCAGCACGTACTGCCGCTGTTTGGCCTGTGCCTTGGCTGGCCTGCGGATAACCCGGACGTAAAACCGCGCATGCCATCGGAGATGCTGGTGCACGAAAACAGCTATCAGCCGCTAGACGATGCGGTACTTAGCGAATATGACGAGCAGCTGGCGCAGTATTATCTGTCACGTGGGAGCAACACGCGTCGTGATACCTGGAGCGACCATATCCGTCGTACTATTGTTAAAGAGAGTCGCCCGTTTATTCTTGAATATCTGCATAAGCAGGGATGGGCTACGCGCTGATTGCGTGTAAACTGCCCCGGCCTGACGCCAGGCGATTTTGCAAGGTCAGCGTAAATTTGAGTCGTTGTTAGCTATCAAAGGCCCGCCAAAGCGGGTCTTTTCGCAGAGGTACAGGGTGAAAATTGCCATATTATCCCGGGATGGAACGCTTTATTCATGTCGACGCCTGCGTGAAGCCGCGCATAAACGCGGTCATCAGGTCGAAATCCTCGATCCACTTTCTTGCTATATGAACGTCAGTCCGGTGGCCTCATCGATTCACTATAAAGGCCGCCAGCTACCGCATTTCGATGCTGTGATCCCTCGCATCGGTTCAGCGATCACCTATTACGGCACCGCCGCGCTGCGTCAGTTTGAGCTGCTGGGCAGCTATCCGCTGAATGAGTCTGTCGCTATTACGCGCGCCCGTGACAAGCTGCGCTCGCTACAGCTGCTGGCGCGTCAGGGGATTGACCTGCCGCTCACCGGGATTGCCCATTCACCGGATGATACCAGCGACCTGATCGCGATGGTGGGCGGCGCGCCGCTGGTGGTAAAACTGGTGGAAGGTACGCAGGGCATCGGTGTGGTGCTGGCCGAAACCCGCCAGGCGGCGGAGAGCGTGATTGACGCGTTTCGCGGTCTGAACGCCCATATTCTGGTGCAGGAGTATATCGCCGAGGCGAAAGGTCGAGATGTGCGCTGCCTGGTGGTGGGCAATGAAGTGGTGGCGGCGATTGAACGCCGGGCGAAGGAGGGCGACTTCCGTTCTAATCTGCATCGCGGTGGCGTGGCGACGGTCGCGACCATCAGCGAGCAGGAGCGAGAAATGGCGATTAAAGCCACGCAAACGCTGGGGTTGGATGTGGCGGGCGTCGATATTTTGCGTGCTACGCGCGGCCCGCTGGTGATGGAAGTGAATGCTTCTCCAGGCCTGGAGGGCGTTGAAACCACAACGGGGGCGGATATTGCCGGACGAATGATTGACTGGATTGAGCATCAGGCAACACCGGGGTTTTGTCTGAAAATGGGAGGTTAGTTTCCTTTCACGACAGCGTCATGGTACACGACGCTTTTTTTGCGTAAGCTATGGCGTCGCATTTTTTCACAGCAAGAGGTCACAGGTCATATGGATTCACTGGTCGTTCCGGGTCTTGATACGTTACGTCAATGGCTCGACGAATTGGGCATCAGCTTTTTTGAGTGTGATTCCTGCCAGGCGCTACATCTGCCGCATATGCAGAATTTCGAAGGCATTTTTGATGCCAAACTCGACCTGGTGGACAACGTGGTACTCTTTTCCGCACTGGCGGAAGTTAAGCCTTCTGCGCTGCTGCCGCTCTCTGCCGATCTTTCAGCGATTAACGCCAGTTCGTTGACCGTGAAGGCTTTTCTCGATATTCAGGATGATAATCTGCCGAAACTGGTGGTGTGCCAGGCGCTGATCGTCGGTGTCGGTATTACCTTTGATCAGTTCGCGTGGTTTTTCCGTCAGAGCGAAGAACAGATTTCAATGGTTATGCTCGAAGCCAGCGCCAATCAGGTGTTGTATAAGCCTGAGGAAGAAGAGCCCGTTGCTGAGAATATCCAGTACCATTTTCTTCACTAAGCCTGTCGAAAAATAGCGCAGCCACTGCCATAGCGGCTGCGTATTTCCCGCTTTTATTCTGCCATTAACCTTTCTTTAAAGAATTTTTCACCGCCATTCTGCCGCTTTCGGCTTATCACGTAGACCGTTATTGCATAAAAAATTGATAAAAGGCGTTTTTTTACCTGGGCTATAGCCTCTTATTCTGGCTACAGTTATTCTGACGATGCTTCCAGTTGCGGGCAACCATTCCGGGAGAGGTCCTCTCTCCTTTTCTTAGGCAATGAAAAAATATGCATGATTATTGCATGCAAACAAGTGCGTATATTCAGCCCGCTTGTTAACGGGCATTGAGAAGGAATAAGAGATATGACCGCCTTTGGTAAAAAATGGTTAACAGGTCTGGTTACGGGTGCGCTGATGGCCGTTTCTGCCGGTTCGCTCGCAGCTGAACAAAAAACCCTGCATGTTTATAACTGGTCTGATTATATTGCGCCGGATACGGTAGCGAATTTTGAAAAAGAGACCGGCATTAAAGTGGTGTACGACGTTTTTGATTCCAACGAAGTGCTGGAAGGCAAACTCATGGCGGGCAGCACCGGCTTTGACCTGGTGGTGCCGTCAGCGAGCTTCCTTGAACGACAGCTGGCGGCAGGGGTTTTCCAGCCGCTGGATAAGAGCAAGCTCCCCAACTGGAAAAATCTCGATCCTGAAGTGCTGAAGCTGGTGGCGAAGCACGACCCGGACAATAAATACGCGATACCGTACCTGTGGGCGACTACCGGTATTGGCTACAACGTGGATAAAGTCAAAGCCGTGCTGGGCAAAGATGTACCGCTGGACAGCTGGGATCTGGTGATGAAGCCGGAAAACCTGGAGAAACTGAAAAGCTGCGGCGTCTCATTCCTTGATGCTCCTGAAGAGATTTTCGCCACCGTGCTGAACTATCTCGGCAAAGATCCGAACAGCAGTAAAGCCGATGATTACACTGGCCCGGCGACCGACCTGCTGCTTAAGCTGCGTCCGAACATCCGCTATTTCCACTCCTCGCAGTACATCAATGACCTTGCCAACGGTGATATCTGCGTTGCTATCGGCTGGGCGGGTGACGTATGGCAGGCGGCTAATCGGGCGAAAGAAGCGAAGAACGGCGTAAATGTCTCCTACTTTATTCCGAAGGAGGGGGCGCTGGCGTTCTTTGATGTCTTCGCCATGCCTGCGGATGCCAAAAATAAAGATGAGGCTTATCAGTTCCTTAATTATCTGATGCGTCCGGATGTTATTGCGCATATTAGCGATCACGTTTATTACGCTAACGGTAACAAAGCCTCTACGCCGCTGGTTAGCGAAGAGATTCGTAATAACCCGGCAATTTATCCACCAGCTGACGTATTCGCCAAGCTGTTCACCCTGAAAGTACAGGATCCAAAAATCGACCGTGTGCGTACTCGCGCATGGACAAAAGTGAAAAGCGGGAAATAACGACTTTTAATACCGTTGTCCGGTGGCGTTAATGCTACCGGGCCTACAAAACCCGTAGGCCGGGCAAGCGTTAGCGCTGCCCGGCGATACGCACCATAACAGTGCGTTTGCACCAGTTTTGATTTCTGCCGGAGAACACCCCGTGAATGACGCAATCCCCCGCCCGCAGGCAAAAGCCCCCAAAGCGCTGACCCCGCTACTGGAAATTCGTAATTTAACCAAGTCGTTTGATGGGCAGCACGCCGTCGACGATGTCAATCTCACCATTTACAAAGGCGAAATCTTTGCCCTGCTGGGCGCATCCGGCTGCGGTAAATCGACCCTGCTGCGCATGCTGGCGGGTTTTGAACAGCCAACAGCTGGGCAGATTGTTCTCGATGGCGTCGACCTGGCGCGGGTGCCGCCGTATCAGCGGCCTATCAACATGATGTTTCAGTCCTACGCGCTGTTTCCGCATATGACGGTCGAGCAGAATATCGCCTTTGGCCTCAAGCAGGACAGATTACCGAAAGCGGAAATCACCAGTCGGGTGCAGGAGATGCTGGCGCTGGTGCATATGCAGGAGTTCGCGAAGCGCAAACCGCATCAGCTCTCTGGTGGCCAGCGCCAGCGCGTGGCGCTGGCCCGTAGCCTGGCGAAAAGACCGAAGCTGCTGCTGCTCGATGAGCCGATGGGGGCGCTGGATAAAAAGCTGCGCGACAGAATGCAGCTGGAAGTGGTCGATATTCTCGAGCGCGTCGGCGTCACCTGCGTGATGGTGACCCACGATCAGGAAGAAGCGATGACTATGGCGGGACGCATCGCCATTATGAACCGCGGCAAGTTTGTGCAAATTGGCGAGCCGGAGGAGATTTACGAGCATCCAACCACCCGCTATAGCGCGGAGTTTATCGGTTCGGTCAACGTCTTCGAAGGGCTGGTGAAAGAGCGTCAGGAAGATGGACTGGTGCTGGATTCGCCGGGTCTGACGCATCCATTGAAAGTAGACCCTGACGCCTCCGTGGTGGATAACGTCCCTGTGTGGGTAGCTCTGCGCCCGGAAAAAATCATGCTCTGCGAAGATCCGCCTGCGGATGGCTACAACTTTGCGGTGGGCGAAGTTATCTATATCGCCTATCTCGGCGACCTGTCTATCTACCATGTACGCCTGAAAAGCGGGCAGATGATCAGCGCCCAGTTACAAAACGAACACCGCTACCGCAAAGGTGCGCCGACGTGGGGCGATGAGGTTCGTTTGTGCTGGGACGCCGATAGCTGCGTCGTGCTGACGGTGTAAGGAGAGGGCGATGAGTACATTAGAACCTCCGTCAGGCGCGAAAAAGCCGGGCGGTTTTGCGCTGTGGCTGGCGCGCCTGCAAATGGCTCACGGGCGCAAACTGGTGATTGCGCTACCTTACGTGTGGCTGATTTTGCTGTTTCTGCTGCCGTTCCTGATTGTGTTTAAAATCAGCCTGGCGGAAATGGCGCGAGCGATCCCGCCTTATACCGATCTGCTGGAATGGGCTGACGGCCAGCTGACGCTGACGCTGAATCTTGGTAATTTCCTGCAGCTTACCGACGATCCGCTCTATTTCGAAGCGTATTTGCAGTCGCTTCAGGTGGCGGGGATCTCGACGTTTTGCTGCCTGCTGATGGGCTATCCGCTGGCGTGGGCGGTCGCGCACAGTAAACCATCGACGCGCAACATCCTGCTGCTGCTGGTTATCCTGCCATCGTGGACGTCGTTCTTGATCCGCGTCTATGCCTGGATGGGACTGCTGAAAAGCAACGGTGTGCTGAATAACTTCCTGTTGTGGCTGGGGGTTATCGATCAGCCGCTGGAGATCCTGCATACCAACCTTGCGGTCTATATCGGCATTGTATACGCCTATCTGCCGTTTATGGTGCTGCCGATTTATACCGCTCTGACGCGTATCGATTACTCACTGGTCGAGGCGTCGCTGGATCTGGGGGCACGTCCGCTGAAAACCTTCTTCCAGGTCATTGTTCCGCTGACCAAAGGCGGCATTATCGCCGGGTCGATGCTGGTGTTTATTCCGGCGGTAGGGGAGTTCGTGATTCCGGAACTGTTGGGCGGCCCGGACAGCATTATGATTGGCCGCGTGCTGTGGCAGGAATTCTTTAATAACCGTGACTGGCCGGTGGCCTCGGCGGTAGCGATTGTGATGCTGTTGCTGCTGATCGTACCGATCATGTGGTTCCACAAGCATCAGCAAAAACAGGGAGGAGAACACGGATGAGTGATTTGCCGGTAGTCCGTTCGCCGTGGCGAATTTTAATTCTGGTGCTTGGCTTTACCTTCCTGTACGCGCCGATGCTCATGCTGGTGATTTACTCGTTCAACAGCTCGAAGCTGGTGACGGTCTGGGCCGGGTGGTCGACGCGCTGGTATCGCGAGCTGTTTCATGACGATGCGATGATGAGCGCGGTGGGACTGAGCCTGACCATTGCCGCCTGCGCCGCGACGGCGGCGGTGATCCTCGGTACCATTGCCGCGGTGGTGATGGTGCGTTTTGGTCGCTTTCGCGGTTCAAACGGTTTTGCCTTTATGATTACCGCGCCGCTGGTGATGCCTGATGTGATAACCGGTTTGTCGCTGCTGCTGCTGTTTGTGGCGCTGGGGCACTCTATTGGCTGGCCGTCGGATCGCGGAATGTTGACCATCTGGCTGGCGCACGTCACTTTTTGTACCGCTTATGTGGCGGTGGTGATTTCGTCGCGTCTGCGCGAGCTGGACCACTCTATCGAAGAGGCGGCAATGGATCTGGGGGCTGCGCCGCTGAAGGTCTTTTTCGTCATTACGCTGCCGATGATTATGCCGGCAGTGGTCTCCGGCTGGCTGCTGGCGTTTACCTTGTCTCTGGACGATTTGGTAATTGCCAGCTTTGTTTCCGGGCCGGGCGCGACGACGTTGCCGATGCTGGTCTTCTCCAGCGTACGTATGGGCGTGAACCCGGAGATTAACGCCCTGGCGACCTTAATCCTCGGCGTGGTCGGAATTGTCGGTTTTATCGCCTGGTATTTGATGGCGCGCGCAGAAAAGCAGCGGGTGCGCGATATCCAGCGTGCAAGAAGGGGCTGAACCGCCTATACCCGTCATACTTCAAGTTGCTTATGTGTTGGCTACGCTCACTCACCCCAGTCTCATAGTTATCTATGCTCCTGGGGACTCCCTCCCTTGCCGCCTTTAAGCAACTCGAATTATTTAGGGTATAATATCTGCAATAGAGTTAACATCGGCGCCGCATTTGTGGCGCCGTTTTCATGGAAGACTTTACGTTGGGATTGTTTACAAAAACGCACTCGTCTCATGCTCGTCTTAACGTTCCTGCGCTGGTGCAGGTGGCGGCTTTCGCCATTATTTTGATCCGTGGTCTGGATCTGTTGATGATCCTCAATCAGCTTGGCGTCAGAGGGATCGCGGAATTTATCCATCGCAGCGTGCAGACATGGCCGTTGACGTTGGTCTTTCTCTCAAGTCTGGTGCTGGTGTTCGTTGAAATCTGGTGTGCGTTTTCGCTGGTAAAAGGGCGTAACTGGGCGCGCTGGCTGTATCTGCTGACTCAGGTTATCGTCATCGGCTATCTGTGGGCCGCATCGCTGGGTTACGGTTATCCCGAGCTATTTAGCATCGCCGGAGAATCGAAGCGCGAAATCTTCCGCTCGCTGATGATGCAAAAACTGCCGGATTTGCTGGTGCTGGTGCTGCTGTTTGTCCCGGCCCCGTGTCGACGCTTTTTCCGTTTACAGTAACGGTGATACAATCCCCGCCCCTGTTTTTTTGAAGGTCTTCTTATGCACTGCGCACTTTATGACGCGGGCCGCTGTCGCTCCTGTCAGTGGCTGGAACTACCGGTACCGCAACAGCTCGCCGATAAAATGGCCGACCTGCATAGGCTGTTGGCGGAGATTCCGGTAGCTAACTGGTGCGCACCGGTTTGTGGCCCGGAAGCCGGGTTTCGCAATAAAGCCAAAATGGTGGTCAGCGGCAGCGTTGAGCGTCCGCTCCTTGGCATGCTGCACCGCGATGGTACCCCGGAAGATCTCACCGATTGCCCGCTATATCCCGAAAGTTTTGCGCCAGTGTTTGCCGCGCTTAAACCGTTTATCGCCCGCGCCGGACTCACGCCCTATAACGTTGCCCGCAAACGCGGCGAGCTGAAGTATATTCTGCTTACCGAAAGCCAGCAGGACAGCAGCATGATGCTGCGCTTTGTCCTGCGCTCAGAGGCCAAACTTGACCAGCTGCGCGCCGCGCTGCCGGAGCTACAGGCTCAGTTGCCGCAGTTGAAAGTGATTACCGCCAACATTCAGCCGGTGCATATGGCGATTATGGAAGGGGAGCAGGAAATTTTCCTTACTGACCAGCAGGCGCTGGCGGAAAATTTCAACGGCGTGCCGCTGTGGATCCGTCCGCAAAGTTTCTTTCAGACTAACCCTGTGGTTGCCAGCCAGCTGTACGCCACCGCTCGCGACTGGGTGCGCGGGCTGCCGGTCAACCATATGTGGGATCTGTTCTGCGGAGTCGGCGGTTTTGGCCTGCACTGCGCTACGCCGCAGATGCGCTTGACCGGAATTGAAATCGCTCCAGAGGCCATCGCCTGCGCGAAGCAGTCGGCAGCGGAGCTTGGCTTGCATAACCTGCATTTTCAGGCGCTCGACTCCACGCAGTTCGCCACTGGCGAAGGGGAAGTTCCCGATCTGGTGCTGGTGAATCCGCCGCGTCGTGGTATCGGCAACGAGTTGTGTGACTATTTAAGCCGCATGGCACCCGGATTTATCATCTACTCCAGCTGTAACGCCCGGACGATGGCGAAAGATATCGCCCGCCTGACCGGCTACCGAGTTGAGCGCGTTCAGCTGTTCGATATGTTTCCCCATACCGCCCACTATGAAGTACTGACCCTGCTGGTTCGCGAAGTATAACTAAAATGTGAACTCTTCAGCAGGCGAAGATCGGGTAAGCTTGGCTAATCAGAACGTAAGAATAGCGGAGCGCTGCGGTGGCAAAAAAAATTCTGTTGGTTGAAGATGATGACGATATTGCCGCGCTGCTGCGCCTCAATCTGCAGGATGAGGGGTATCAGATTGTCCACGAGGCGGACGGGGCGCAGGCGCTACAGCGGCTGGAGAAAGAGAGCTGGGATGCGGTGATTCTCGACCTGATGCTGCCCAACGTTGATGGTCTGGAAATCTGTCGGCGCATTCGCCTGCAAACTCGTTACCTGCCGGTGATTATTATCAGCGCTCGCGCCAGCGAAACCCAGCGCGTGCAGGGGCTGGAAATGGGTGCGGATGATTACCTTGCTAAACCCTTTTCAATTCTCGAACTAACCGCCAGAGTGAAAGCGGTGTTTCGCCGCCAGGAGGCGATGGGCCAGAATCTGTTGATGGATGCCGGGCGCATCGTCAGCCATGGTCTGAGCATCGACCCCTTGTCCCGCGAAGTGAAGCTGCGCGGCGAGGCGATCGATCTCACGCCGCGAGAGTTTGACCTGCTGTACTACTTTGCCCGCCACCCGGGCGAGGTCTTTTCCCGCCTGGCGCTGCTTGACCAGGTATGGGGCTACCAGCATGACGGCTATGAGCATACGGTCAATACCCATATCAACCGCCTGCGTACCAAAATTGAGCGCGACCCGGCTGAACCTGACATCATCCTGACCGTCTGGGGAAAAGGCTATAAGTTCGCCGTGGAGCGCAAAGAGGCGCTGTCATGATCCACCGTCTCAGCCTCAGCCAGCGCCTGGCGTTGGTTTTTACCTCGCTGCTGCTGCTCTGCGCCATCGCCGTGTGCCTGATCCAGCTTTACAGCAGCGCGCAATATGGTAATGCGATGGTGCAGCGCCTCTCTGCCGGACTGGCGCAGCAAATTGCCGCCCGCGAACCGCTACTGGACTCCCAGGGGCAGGTTGACCGCCAGATGCTGAAACCACTTTTCGACCGGCTGATGACCTTTAACCCAAGCGTCGAGCTGTATCTGGTTTCACCCGACGGCGAGCTGCTGGCCGACGCTGCGCCGCCGGGTCATATCAAGCGCCAGCGTATTGGTCTGGCCCCGGTACAAACTTTTCTCTCCGGCGGCACGTGGCCGATTTATGGCGACGACCCGCGCAGTATCGACCAGCAAAAAGTGTTTAGCGTCGCGCCGCTAAGGCAGGACGGCCAGCTGCGCGGCTATCTGTATATCATTTTACAGGGTGAAACCTTTAATGAACTGGCGGCAAACGCCTGGCAGAAAACCTTGTGGAGCCTGTTATCGTGGACCCTGTTGCTGGTGGCTGCCCTTGGCCTGCTGGCGGGCGGCCTTGCCTGGTATTGGGTAACGCGCCCGGTGCGCCAGCTTACCGCGTTGGTGGCGACGGATGAAAAAGACAGCATTCGCGCGATTAAAGCGCTGGCGGCGCAAACGCCGGAAGCGAATCCGGGCAATGAAGTCGCCGTGCTATACAACCGTTTTATCGAGCTGGCCCGCCAGATTGCCGGGCAGTGGGATCGCCTGGCTGATAGCGATCGCCAGCGTCGCGAATTCGTCGCCAATATCTCTCACGACCTGCGCACGCCGCTGACCTCGTTGCTGGGCTATCTGGAAACATTGACCCTTAAGGCCGATCGACTCACGGTGGAGGAGAACAAACAGTATCTGAACATCGCGCTACGTCAGGGGAATAAAGTTCGCCATCTTTCTCAGCAGCTGTTTGAGTTGGCCCGCCTGGAGCACGGGGGGATTAAGCCGCAGCCGGAGAAGTTTGCGCTGGCTGAGCTGGTGCAGGACGTGGCGCAAAAGTTCGATTTGACGATCGCCACGCGAAAAATTGCTTTGCAGCTGGAGCTGTCGGAGGGTTTGCCGCCGGTTGTCGCGGACCTGTCGATGATCGAAAGGGTGCTGACTAATCTACTCGATAACGCCCTGCGGCACACCCCGGAAGGCGGCGTGATTCGCCTGACGGCGCATCGTTCAGGGCCGGAGTTTATCGTTGAGGTCGCGGATAGCGGGCCGGGAGTGGCTGGTGAGCTACGGGCAACGTTGTTTGAACGGCCTTCGGTACTTGAGCCGGGCGCACAAAGCGCATTGCGGGGAGGGTTAGGGTTGATGATTGTGCGCAGGATGCTACAGCTACACGGCGGCGATATACGCCTTCTGGAAGTATCGGCAGGGGCCTGTTTCCAGTTCACCCTGCCGGTTTAAGGTTCTTGGTTTGTTGACCGGCTCTGTCCAGGTCGTGTGGTTGCACATTATCATCCCGGGGGCGGCGCTTGATGCGCCTTGCCCGGGCTACAGGTTCACAGTCGCCTGCGGGCTGGGTAGCCCGGACAGGCGCACCGCGCCGCCTCCGGGAAGGATTACTCCGGGAACCACTGGTTGCTGATTTTCTGGTAGGTCCCGTCGGCTTTAATCGCCTTCAGTGCGTTATTCAGTTTTTCCAGCAGCGCTTTGTTGTCCGGGCGTACCGCAATGCCGAGGCCGGTGCCAAAGTATTGCGGGTCGGTCACTTTCGGCGTCGCTACGCCCAGCTGTGGGTTGGTTTTCAGCCACTCGTTGACCACGGCAGTATCACCAAACACGCCATCGATACGGCCATTTTTCAGGTCGATAAATGCATTCTGGTAGCTATCATAGGCCACGGTTTTCACTTCAGGATGTTTATCCTGCAGGTATTTCTGATGCGTAGTGCCATTTTCCATGCCAATGCGCTTGCCTTTCAGATCGTCGAAAGAGTGGAAGGCATCTTTCTTCGAAATAACCAGCGCGGAGTTGGCGTAGTACGGGTCAGTAAACGCCACCTGCTTGCTGCGCTCCGGTGTGATGTCCATACCGGAAATCACCGCATCATATTTCTTGAATTTGAGCGCCGGGATCAGGCTGTCAAAAGCGTGGTTGGTAAAGGTACACTCGGCCTGCATCTGTTTGCATAGCGCGTTTGCCAGGTCGATGTCGAAACCGGCGATCTGGTTGTTGGCGTCCATCGATTCAAACGGTGGGTAAGTCGCTGAAACGCCAAAGCTGATTTTTTCTGCGGCGGCGGCGCCAAAGGCGAAAGAGGTAAGCAGTGCAGCCAGAACTAACTTTTTCATCGTCAAACTCCCGTCGGTCAATCTTATGATGTTGTGCCGTATTTGCGGCTGGGTCTAACAATGCCATTTAATGAATTTATATGCAATAAAAATGGATATTTATTTTAATATGAATAAAAAAAGACGGACAAGTCATTGGGCTTGTCCGTCCTCGGTTTGCTAATTATGCATTTCGCTGGAGCGGTTAGTTGCGTCGCTCAAATGCCAATGCTTTATGTTCAACCACCCGCATCAGCAGCGTCAGCAGGCCGTTGACGATGAGATAGACAATCCCGGCAGCGCCGAACACCATCACGTCATAGGTGCGTCCATAGAGCAGCTGGCTATGGCCCATAACTTCCATCAGCGTGATGGTGTAGGCCAGAGAGGTACTCTTGAACACCAGCACCACTTCGTTGGAGTAAGAGGAGAGGGCGCGCTTAAAAGCGTACGGCAGCAGAATCGCCAGGGTATCCTTTTTGCTCATCCCCAGCGCGCCGCAGGATTGCCACTGACCGTCAGGAATAGCGCGAATAGCACCATAAAACAGCTGCGTGGTATAAGCGGCGCTATTCAGCGAAAGGGCAATCAGCGCGCAGAGCCATGGCTCGGAAATCAGGTGCCAGATTGCCGGATATTCCTGCAGCGACGGGAACTGGCCCGGGCCGTAGTAAATCAGGAAGATCTGCACCAGCAGCGGCGTGCCGGTAAATAGCGTGATGTAGCCGCGAACAATCCATACCAACACCGGCGTTTTGAGCGTCAGGACGATGGTAAAAATCAGCGACAAAATCAGCGCCACCGCGATGGATGCCGCAGTCAGCGTCAGGCTGGTGTGCAGTCCTTTCAACAGTTCGGGTAAATAATCAAGCATCAGCCTGGACTCCTTTCGAAGCGCGTCGCACGCTGGTCAATACGTTTGAGGATGTACTGACTTAACAGGGTGATGACCAGATAGATTGCCGCCGCGATGATGTACCAGTTAAACGGCTCCTGAGTACGGGTGGCGATACTTTTGGTTTGCAGCATCAGGTCGTTGACGCTGATCAGGCTCACCAGCGCGGTATCCTTCAGCAGCACCAGCCACTGGTTACCGAGACCCGGCAGCGCGTGCCGCCACATCTGCGGCATCACCAGACGGAAGAAAATGGCGGATTTGGATAACCCCAGCGCCTGACCGGATTCCCACTGTCCCTGAGGGACTGCTTTTAGCGCCCCGCGCAGGGTCTGCGACGCATAAGCGGCGTAGAGCAGAGAGAGGGCAATGGCCCCGCAGAGGAACGGGCTGACGTCGAAGTTTTCAATTTCCATCTGCACAGGGATCTGCGCAAAGCCGAGATTGATCGTAAAGCCGTCAGAAAGAATGAGCAGCAGCTGCGAGGAGCCAAAATAGATAAACAGAACCACCAGAATTTCTGGTAGTCCGCGCAAAAGGGTGACAATGCCGGTTGCGAGCCAGGCGACGGGACGCAGCTTCACCGACTCGAGGACGGCAAACAGCATCGCCAGCACCAGACCGATGATCAGGGCGCAAACGGCAAGGCCGACGGTCATCCCGGCGGCGCTTGCTAATGGAAAAAATTCGTTCATTCAGCGTTACTTCTGGAACCATTTGTTATAGATAGACTGGTAAGTCCCATCGCTCTTCACTTTTTCCAGCGCAGCGTTGAATTTCTGCTGCAGCTCGGTATTGCCCTGGCGCAGCGCAATGCCGAGACCGGTGCCGAAGTAGTCTTTGTCGGTGACTTTGTCGCCCACTGCTCCCAGCTTCGGATTGCTCTTCAGCCATTCGGTGACGACAGCGGTATCGCCGAAGACGGCGTCAATGCGACCGTTTTGCAGATCCAGCTTCGCGTTCTGGTAGCTGTCGTAAGGGACGGTGGTGATTTCCGGGTGCTTATCGGTGATGAATTTCTGGTGAGTAGTGCCGTTCTGGACGCCGACTTTTTTGCCTTTAAGCTGATCGATACTGGTGAATTTACCCTGCTGACCGACGAACAGCGCTGAGTTCTCGTAATATGGCGTGGTGAACAACACCTGTTTTTCACGCTCAGGGGTGATGTCCATCCCGGCCATTACCGCATCGAAACGGCGGAACTTGAGGCTTGGGATCAGGCTGTCGAAAGCCTGGTTGGTAAAGGTGCAGGTGGCATCAATCTCTTTACACAGCGCGTTGGCCAAATCGACATCGAATCCGACGATTTTGTTATTAGCATCAATCGCTTCAAACGGAGGATAGGAAGCCTCGGTGGCGAAACGAATGGTCTGGGCTGCGGTGGCGGAGAGGCTCATGCCCGCAAGAAGAGCGGCAATCAGTACTTTTTTCATCGTCATTTCCCCGAAAACATCAATGTGAAAGATAGTTTTTAAACGCGTCGGTTTGCGGATGCGTAAAGCAGTCAGCATCCCCTTGTTCGACGATATAGCCATTTTCCATGTACACCACGCGGCTCGCGGTTTTACGCGCCACTTCCACCTCGTGGGTGACGATAACCTGCGTGATGCCGGTTTCAGCCAGTTCGCGAATAATGCTGACGATCTGAGCGGTGATTTCTGGATCGAGCGCCGCCGTTGGTTCATCAAACAGCAGAATCTGCGGTTCCATCATCAGCGCGCGGGCTATGGCGACACGCTGCTGCTGGCCGCCGGAAAGATGCAGTGGATAGCGATCGCTGTAGGGTTTCAGGCGCAGACGTTCGAGCAGCTTTTCGGCGCGGGCCAAAGCCTGATCCTTGCTTAAGCCGAGTACACGGCAGGGGGCTTCAATCAGGTTTTGCTGCACGGTCAGATGCGGCCACAGATTGTACTGTTGGAAAACCATACCGACGTTCTGGCGCAGCTCACGAATGGCTTTGTCAGAAGGCGCTTTGGTAAAGTCGAAATGATTCCCGGCAATGTGCAGGGTACCGGAACGCGGCATCTCCAGCAGATTGAGTACGCGAAGCAGCGAGCTTTTACCGGCACCACTAGGGCCGAGCAGCACCAGCGTTTCCCCCTGCGGGCAATCCAGCGTGATGTCGAACAGCGCCTGGTGTGCGCCGTAGAAGCAGTTAATGCCGTTTAGTTTAATACTCATCTGGGCAGTCTGATACAAATAGCAATTGAGGCCGCAAATAGTACCTTTGGCAGAATAGTTATGCAATATTTATGCGTTAAAAGTTAAATGTAAACCACGTTTACATTTAAAGGTAGCACAAAATATGGCTTCGTGAAGGCGAGGGGAGTAAATGTCGGTATTACTGGAAGGAATACCGACATTTTACCGGGGTTATTAATCTGGCAGAGTCAGTTCAACGCCCAACTCAGCGTTTTTCGAGACTCTGACGCAGGCTACCTGCTGGCGCGTGGGAGTTATTGCCGAGGTAACGGACGTCGTCAACGGCCCAGCACTGGCCTTCCTGAATCATCAGTACTTCGTCTTTCCAGCTTTGCGTCCCCTGTTTCAGCTCAACGCGCAGCGGAATATTACGTGCATCGCGATTAGGGATCGTGGAGGCGCTGGCGACATCGGCGCTGTCGGCAGGCGTTGTGCTGCTGGAGAACAGGTTAGACTGCAGCAGGGAATTGTTTGACGGGTCCTGACGCGCGTCGTTCAGCAATTTTGCCAGATCGTCGCTCAGATACGGACGCAGCGCCGTCAGATCGCTGTTGCGATTCTGCACCTGGTAATCATAAAACTTCTGCGCCACGTCATCCGGACCGCCTTCGACGCAAGGGCCGCTGCGGGTGCCGTTATCTTTGTAGGCAGGCGTGACGGTGGTACAGGCGCTGAGCGCCAGCGCGCAGGGGAGGACTAATGCAAGAACTTTGTAGCGCATGATGATTTCCTTATAAGCTCACTACGTTAGAATATCTTTTCAAGCATAGTGTATCAGATAGGGATTGTGCTTGACCCTTAGAGCTAACGCATTGAACGCTAAAGAAGGAGTTTCATCATGCAATTCTCAACTACCCCGACCCTGGAAGGTCAGCCCATTATTGAATACTGCGGCGTCGTCACGGGGGAAGCGATTCTCGGTGCCAACGTATTCCGCGATTTTTTCGCCAGCATTCGCGATATCGTCGGCGGTCGTTCTGGTGCCTATGAGAAAGAGTTGCGTAAGGCGCGGGAAATCGCTTTCGAAGAGATGAGCGAGCAGGCGAAATCACTGGGTGCGGATGCGATAGTCGGTATCGATATTGATTACGAAACCGTCGGTAAAGACAGCAGCATGCTGATGGTGAGCGTCAGCGGCACCGCGGTGAAGACCCGGCGATGAGAATTTGCCGGGCTGGCGTCCTGCTCGCGCTGCTGTTGGCGGGCTGCGCCTCGGAAAAAGGGATTATCGATCGCGACGGCTATCAGCTGGATACGCGCCACCCGGCGCAGGCGGCTTATCCGCGCATCAAGGTGCTGGTGATTCACTACACCGCCGATGATTTTGACGTTTCGCTGGCGACGCTAACGGATAATCAGGTGAGTTCCCACTACCTGATCCCAGAGAAACCGCCGCGGCATAACGGCAAGCCGCGGATCTGGCAACTGGTGCCGGAAGAAGATCTGGCCTGGCATGCGGGCATTAGTTTCTGGCGTGGGAGTACGCGCATTAACGATACTTCGATTGGTATTGAGCTGGAGAATCGCGGCTGGCAAAAAACGGCAGGGGTAAAAAGCTTCACGCCGTTTAATCCGGCGCAGATTGACGCCCTGATCCCGTTGGCGAAAGATATTATCGCCCGCTACCACATTGCGCCGCAGAACGTTGTTGCCCATGCAGACATTGCCCCGCAGCGTAAAGACGATCCGGGGCCGCTTTTCCCGTGGCACAGGCTGGCGGAGCAGGGGATAGGCGCATGGCCGGATGCGCAGCGGGTGGCGTTTTATCTGCAAGGCCGCCCGTCATACGAACCAGTGGATACGGCAGAGCTGCTGGACGTGCTGTCGCGCTACGGCTATCAGGTGACGCCGGAAATGACCCCAGCGCAGCAGAAGCGGGTGATTATGGCATTCCAGATGCACTTCCGCCCCGCGCGCTGGGATGGCGTTGCCGATGCCCAAACGCTGGCGATTGCTGAAGCGCTGCTGGAAAAGTACGGGCGGGGTTAGAGGTGCAGTTTACCGTGGTCTTTTAGCCATGCGGCGGTACGGATGATGCCTCCATCCATTGTCACCACCGGCTGGTAGCCTAGCTCCTGCTGGGCGCGGGTGATGTCGAGAGTGAAATCAAAGTTCAGCTTAGAGACGCCGTAGTGGGTGAATGCGGGCTCTTTAGCTGACTTATTGCCAAAGTGCTCCATGCTGCGGGCGATGATATCCAGCATTGGATAAGGGACCGAACGGATGCGGCACTTAATCCCCAGCTCATTAATAAGCTTCTGCACAATGCTGTGCAGGGTTTGCGGTTCGCCGTTGGTGATGTTGTAGGCGCGAGCCGAAGGCAGACGGTCGCACTGCGGTTGGCTGGCGAGCCACATCGCGTGCACTGCGTTTTCATAATAGGTCATGTCCACCAGCGCGCTGCCGCCGCGCGGCAACAGAACGCTGCCGTAGTGCTGCATCATCTGCGCCAGGCGCGGTATAAACACCTTATCATGCGGGCCAAACAGGCTCTGCGGGCGCAAAATCGTAAAACGGGTATTCGGGTTAGCCTGGGCCAGCAAATTGATCACCTCTTCGCTTGCCGCTTTACTGCGGGCAAACTCGTTGGCGAACCGGTTTGGGCGAAAATCTTCCTGAATATCGCGATGATGGTGATAATCAAAATAGAGCGATGGCGAAGAGATATGTACGAAGTTGCGCACACCCCAGGCGACCGCCCATTCACCGAGGCGACGGGTGGCGCGAACGTTGGCTAAATCGAAGGCCTGCTGGGTGCCCCACGGCGAGGTAAAGCTGGAGCAGTGCCACAGGGTATCGATACCGGCGAGCATCACTTTGGCCTGCGAGGAGACCAGCTCGGTTAAGTCTGCGGGAACGAACTCGGCGCCCATTTTGCACAGAAGCTTGCCCATCGCTTCGTTACGTCCGGTCGCTCTGACGCTGATGCCCTTGTTACGCAGATATTCCACCGCGTTGCGGCCTAATCCGCTGGTCGCACCGGTAACCAGTACCTTCATATCGATCCACTGTCCCACAAAAGAATTTCGTGCGCATTTTTCCGTGATTCTGACTGCGATGCAATGGGAATCATGAAAGAATTCGCTACATATATACCCGTCATACTTCAAGTTGCATGTGTGTTGGCCGCGTTCGTTCACCCCAGTCACTTACCAGTGTAAGCTCCTGGGGATTCGCTCACTTGCCGCCTTCCTGCAACTCGAATTATTTAGGGTATAGCCGATTGCGAGCAAAGAATTGCCGGGGGCGGGCCTACGCGATCCGCGTATGACATCAAGCCCGTAGCCAGCCAGGGCAACCGGCCCGCAGACAGTTGTGAACCGTAGGCCGTGCAAGGCGCTAGCCGCCGCCCGGCAAAAATGCGGGCACGTTAGTTAAAACGGGCTTGTCATCAACCCGGGGTGTCGGTGATTTGCTCCGCCAGCCGGGCGATGCGCCGCGCCATGCCGCGAAAAATAAACAGATGCGCTGGGATCATCAGCAGCCAATAGAACAGGCCTGGCATACCGTGCGGATGCCACCAGGCGCGAACGTCCAGCTCGCGATGATCGCCTTTATCGCGCAGGGTAAAACTCAGGCGACCAAGGCCGGGGGCTTTCATGCCAAATAACAGCGTGAGCTGCTTTTCCGGCTCGACGATAATCACTTTCCAGCTGTCCACCGCGTCGCCGGTCTGCAGATATTCTTTTTCCGGGCGGCCTTTTGCCAGCCGATGGCCGACTAGTAAATCCATCGCGCCGCGAGTTTTCCACAGGACGTTACCGAAGAAGTAGCCCTCTTTGCCGCCAATTTGGTTGACCACCTTCCACAGCGCGTCCAGGCTGGCAGGCGTGTTAACGGTACAGCCCGCCTGTTTCGGGAAGTAACCGTACTCCGGCCGCCAGCGGGCGAAGGCCTGCGCATCGTAGCCCCAGTCGCTGGAGTTCACCAGTTGCTCCTCTTCTTTCAGCGTGCGGCGCACTGCCTCATCGAAGGAGATGAGCGGTTGGGGAATGAGCGCCCGCAGAGAGTGGTCGTCGGCGATCAGATCATGCTTCAGACCCTGGATCAGCGCTTTGGCGATGGTGGGCGGCACCGAAGTAATGACGTTGAGAAACCACACCGAAATCCAGCTGGTCGGGAAGGGGATGGGGATCAGCAGACGGTGCTTGCCGCTAACCGCCATAAAACGGGTGAACTGCTGCTGATAGCTTAAAACCTCCGGCCCGGCGGCTTCAAAAACACGATGCTCGTGGGCGGGATGATTAAGCAACTGCACCAGATAGTAGAGCAAATTTTCCAGCGCAATCGGGGTTGTGCGCGAGCGCACCCAGCGCGGCGGCGTCAGTACCGGCAGGTTGTAAACCATATCGCGCATCACTTCGAAGGCGGCGGAACCCGCCCCGACGATAATGCCCGCCCTGACTTCAGTCACCGGAACGCTCGATTCGCGTAGCAGGTCGGCGGTGACCTGGCGGGCGCGCAGATGGTCGGATTGCTCTTGTTCCGCAACCTGAAGCGAACTCAGGAAAATCACTTCGCGGACCGGGACCTGGCGTAGGGCGTTGCGCACGTTCAGCGCAACCTGACGCTCATGACGGATAAAGTCGCCACCTTCACCCATTCCGTGAACCAGGTAGTAGACGGTATCGGCCTGCGCCAGCAGAGCGGGGAGCGCGTCTGGTTGGTTTAAATCGAGCTGATGACACTCGACGCCGGGGAGGTTCTGTTTTTTGAGCCTGTCGATATGGCGTGCCGCCGCCAGCACCGGAAAACCTTGCTCGCTGAGCCTTTTAACCAAATGCTGGCCGATATAACCGCTGGCGCCAAGCACCAGAATTCGTTGCGACACGCCGGACTCCTTAACGATTCAGAAACGCCTGCCAGTGGTTCACCACCTCGGCAAGCTGCTGACGATTCACGTCAATATGCGTCACCAGACGCACGGCCGTTGAGGCGTTGATCAACACGCCGTGCTCGCGCAAATATTCACCCAGCGCGGCATGCTCTTCGCCGACGCGGATAAACAGCATGTTGGTATCATGGCGCATAACGTCAGCGCCGATAGCGCGCAGCTGCTCCGCCATCCATGCGGCGTTGTCGTGATCTTCTTTTAAACGCTCGACGTTATTCTGCAAGGCATACAGACCCGCCGCCGCCAGAATCCCCGCCTGGCGCATCCCGCCGCCGACCATTTTTCGCCAGCGGATAGCGCGGTGAATGTACTCCTGGCTCCCCACCAGCAGCGAGCCTATCGGCGCACCGAGGCCTTTTGACAGGCAGATAGTGAATGAATCGCAGTACTGCGTGATATCGCGCAGCTCGCAGCCGTAATCCACTACGGCGTTGAAAATACGCGCACCGTCAACGTGCAGCCCCAGGCCGCGTTCACGGGTGAATTCCCATGCTTCTTTAAGATATTCACGCGGCAGCACTTTGCCATTATGGGTGTTTTCAAGGGTGAGCAGGCGAGTGGGGGCGAAATGGATATCGTCCGGCTTAATCTTCGCGGCGACTTTATCCAGCGGCAGGGAGCCATCTGCAGCGGCGTCGATTGGTTGCGGTTGGATGCTGCCGAGCACCGCTGCGCCGCCGGCTTCGTAGAGATAGTTATGTGCGCCCTGGCCGACGATATACTCTTCGCCGCGCTGGCAGTGGCTGAGTAAGCCCACGAGGTTGGCCTGGGTGCCGGTCGGCAGGAAGATAGCCGCTTCTTTGCCCGCCAGTTCTGCGGCGTAGCGCTGAAGTTCATTTACCGTCGGGTCATCGCCATAAACGTCGTCCCCGACCGGGGCGGCCATCATCGCTTCCAGCATGGTGCGGCCCGGGCGGGTGACGGTATCACTTCGTAAATCAATCATATAAATTCCTTCTCGAGAGTTGTCTTCAATTTGTACCGGAAGTTCCAGGCTTACGCCACTCTGGAGAAGGAAAAGTCTGTTTAATCGATATTCTCCCCCAGCCCGGCATTAATCAACGCCTGCAAATTGACCATTTCCGCCGCTTTTCCGGCGGGCAGGCGCAGGATTATCTCATCCCCGCGGCTGACGCCGAGGCCGAGGAGCTTCATTAAACTGCCCGCATTGACGAAGCGCTCCGGATGCCGCGTATGGGCAATCTCCACCGGGAAATCCAGTGCCTTAACGGTTTTGACTAACTGCGCCGCAGGGCGGGCATGCAGGCCGCCAGGGTTGCGAATGCGAATATGTGCTTGTAGATAATTCACGATATCACTCCTCGGTCAGGCGCATTTTTGTGCCAGTCGCTGTAAATTCTCCAGGCTGATGGCCAGGCTATCGAGCGGGTTGCCAGGGCAGATATCCTGTTCAACGGCGTAATATTCAACGCCGTAACGCTCACCCCATTGCAGGATGGGCAGGAAATCAATACTTCCACGGCCAATTTCGGCTAACGACTCCGGGTAGCCGAGTGCCGGGTCGGCATAGATATCCTTCAGATGCAGGATGGGGATGCGGTATGGATATTTTTCGATACAGCTAAGCGGATCGAACCCGGCATATTTGACCCAGTAGGTGTCAATCTCCGGATACAGACAGCGATTATTTTCCGGCGCCATCAGATAGTCGTGGGCGACGAGCCCATCCACCTGCGACTGAAACTCAAACTCGTGATTGTGGTATCCAACGCGCCAGCCGAGCTTCGCGAGCTTATCGGCGACGCCCAGCAGCTGTGATTTAATCTCCCTGTAGCCCGATTCATTTTGTCGCTCCGGTTCGAGATAATGACAAAACATGGTCTTTGTGCCGAACAGCAACCCTTCGTAAACGACCGCATCCAGGTCATTGACCATTCTCTGCGGGCTGATATGCATTCCCGCGACCTTCAGATTGGTTTCGCGCAAGGCATCTTTGACTTCCTCCGCGCTGTGCCCGCGCAGGCCATCTATTTGCACCGCTTTCCAGCCCATTTTTTTAACTTCACGTAATGTCCCGGCGAAGTCCTCAGTGAGCGCGTGACGCAAGGTATAGAGCTGTACGGCAAATTTTCCGTTGTTCATGCTTTGTCTCCTGTTTCCAGCCAGTTAAGTTCCTCTGCCGTTAGCGTTAACGCCGCCGCGCGCAGGCAATCCGCTAATTCAGCGGGGGTTTCAGGGCCGATGATTGCCGCGCAGGGGAAGGGGCGGGCCAGTACCCAGGCGAGGGCGATATTGATGGCGTTGACGTTTTTATGCTGTGCCAGCTGTTGAGCGCGGCTCAACCGTTGCCAGTTGTCATCAAAGCAAAAAGCGTCGACCATCTCCTGCTCCTCAGGGAGCCGATCCGGCCCGTAAAGCCCGGAGAAAAACCCGCCGGCTTGCGATGACCAGGCAATCAGCGGGAGCTGCGTTTGCTGATGCCACTGCTGCATCTGCGGGTCGGCGCTAACACATCCTGGCCAGCGGGGGACCCGGCTTTGCGCAAGGCTTAACTGCGGACTGTTAAAGCTCAATGGCGTAAGTCCGTGGCGCGCAATAAAATTCTGCGCCTCGGTGATCCTCGCCTGAGACCAGTTTGACACGCCAATAGCGCGGATCCTGCCCTTAAGGACATGTTCATGCAGGCAGGACATTAACGATGAAACGTCGACGCCGGGATCGTCCCGATGCAGGGCATACAGGTCGATATAGTCCGTTTGCAGTTGTTCAAGACTGGTGAAGATGTCTTCATCGATAGCGGGTGGATAAATGCGTGAGCGATCGGGCTCCTCGCGCGTGGGGTGACCGCCTTTTGTGGCTATCCGCACCTGCTCGCGTAGGCCGCGTTGTGCAATCCAGTCGCCTAATACCGTCTCGCTGGCGCGGTAGTGGCGTGCGACATCAAACGTGTTACCGCCAGCGGCGAAGAAGGCGTCCAGCAGGGCAAAGGCTTCCTCCCGGCGATCCTTACATAAGCAGTTCGCCGAGCCCAGCACCAGTTGGCTACAGGAGAAGGTGAACGGTTTGCCATCGCGCCAGCCGCGCAGCGCTATCTGTTTCATCGTATCGCCTCCTGAGTGATGTTGGCGCGAGGAATAACCCTGTCCGTCCAGAAGGTTGTTTGCGGTAAATCACGCAGCAGGCTGGCGGGGAAATGTGGGCCAACCGGCGTGTTGATAAACCGTTCAGCAATGTCAGTTTTGTGATCACCGGTGATCATCAGCAAAATCTGTCGCGCCGTGCGCAGTTGCTGAATGCCCAGAGTGATGCCCTGCGTGACCGGCTGCGGACGGTTGAAATATTTCGGGGCGATGGTGCGGGTGACCTCATCCAGCGGTTCGATATGGCTGTTTTGCTCGCCATTGACGCCCGGTTCGTTGAAACCGATATGACCATTCATGCCCACCCCGAGCACAACCAGATCCAGGCCACCATGGGCGGCGATGACCGCGTCGATTCTTCGGCATTCATTTTGCAAATCCGCCGCTTGACCGTCAAAGAACACAATCTGTTCGTTCCTTAACACCAGAGGCTGAAATAACTCATCGCTCAGCGTTTGCAGGCAGCTGCCGACGTCCTCGCGGCCAAGGCCGATCCACTCATCAAGGCTGACAAAGCGGCAGCGGCTAAAATCCGCCAGGCCAGCCTGCTGTGCGGCGACGCAGGCGCGAAACACGGGCAGCGTGGTTTCTCCCCCCGCCAGACATAACAGGCTATCGGGCCGCTCCTGTAGCTGTGCCGCAATGCGTAAGCTGATGGCTTGCGCCAGTTGAACCGCCGTGTCTTGGTGATAAATATGCATTCTCAGGTCCTTATTTCTCAATCAAAAATCCAGGTCCAGGCTGTCGAAGGCTGCCTGACGGCTATCCTGCTGCTGCGTTTTCTGCAGCAGGCTGCGTTCGTAAAGCCGAAAGAAGGGGTAGTAGACGAGGGTAGCGATGCCGAGGATAGCAAATCCCAGAATAACCGCGCGCCAGTCCATGGTTGAGAGGTACTGCGCCAGCGGAATGGGCGTTGCGCCGACGTTGGTGACCGGCGGGCGAACCCAACCCCAATGGAAGATGTACCAGCTCATGACGCCAATCGTCGGCGTACCCAGCACAAAGGGGATAAAGAACCACGGGTTCCAGGCGACGGGCAGGCCGAAAACCACGGGTTCGGAGATAGTAAAAATAGCCGGGACCACGGCGGCTTTACCGACGGCGCGTAGCTCCTGCGAACGGCTGCGCAACGATAAAATGACCAATGCGCCAGTGATGCCTGAGCCGGAAAAACCGAGGAAATAATCCCAGAAATTCGGCGCAAACACGTGTGGGATCGGCGCGCCCGCGGCGAATGCAGCCGCATTTTCCGCCAGGTACTGGGTCATAAAGGGCAGAACCACGCCGACAATAATGGCGTAGCCGTTCAGGCCGATAAACCAGAAAATCATCTCCAGAAACGAGATCAGAAAGACGGCCTGCGGGGTATCGATGCTGTTGAAGGCCGGGGCCAGCAGGCTCATCAGCACCTGCGGCAGGATCAACCCTCCGGACAGATTAGCGACCACCCCATGCACTACGGTGGCGGCGATCAGCGAAACCAGCAGTGGGATAATCGATTCAAATGTTTGTGCGATACCTGCGGGCAGGCCGTTGATGCGAATGGTGATGCGCTTGCGAATAAATAGCGCCATTAGCTCAACGGTGCCGAGTGAGGCGATCAGCGCGACGAATAGTCCTCGTGAATCGAGGTAATCCGTCACCATTTTGCCATCGACGATGCTCACGTTCAGCATCAGGGTCGCCATCATCGAACCGGTGATCGCGGGCAGAATCGGGACCTGCATTTGCTGGGCGTGATGCCAGGCTACCGAGGCGGCACAATAAATAGACAGCAGGCCAAAGGTAAACTGAAAAGGGAGGCTAATCAGGTCGTTGTAATGGTTGAACCACAGGCGGACGGCACTATCCTGAGGGAACATGCCGCCAATTCCCATCAGCATCAGCGAGATGGAGCCGACCATTAATACCGCCATCAGCGCGATCATGCCATTTTTGATGGAGGAGATATGCCGCTGGCGTTCTATCCGGGCCGCTATCGGCGTTAACCAGTGCTCCAGCCAGGTGATAAAGGTGTTTGCCCGGCTCATGCGTTTATCTCCTGACCCAGGCGCAGCAGAATGGCGGTTTTCAGAATATTGCCGCCGTTTACAGTGCCGTAATCCCGGACGTCGATAACCCCAATCGGCCGCTGGTGTTCACGGCAAATCGCTTCCAGTTCCGCCAGGCGGTGTTTGATTTGCGGCCCCAGCAGCACGACGTCAAACTCGCTGATTTTCTCGACCAGTAATCCGGCCGGATGGGCCTCAATATTGATCTTAATGGCGCGTAACTTTTCGCTATCGGCGGCGATCGCGCGCATTTTACTCACCATGACGCCGGTAGACGCGCCCAGGTTACAAACCAGCAGAATATTAAGATGCGTTAACGTTGAAAGATTCATCGCGGGCTCCGTTTAGGTGCTGATAGATTTCGATAAATTCCTGGAAAAGGGTGTGTGCCAGCAGGGCATTCATGAGCGAATCCTGTGCGTGGGCGAGTAGAGTGGAATAGCTTGCGCAGGCACCTTCGCTTTCGGCGACCAGTAAACGCGTATGCGAATTGTGGCCTTCATTCAGGCTTGCGTTGGCCTCCTGCATCAAGCGGGTGGCTTCAGAAAACTGCTGTGCCTTGCTGCACGCCAGCGCCTGATGCATTTTGCTAAGCGCATCACCGGCGCAGGCAATAATCTGGAAACTGATCTCTTCGGTATCAATGATCGAGGTATTCACGGTGCCTCCTGTATTGCGGTATTTGTTCAAACATTCAAACATCCGAATGTTTGAACAAGATAGAGAATCGGGTATACTGGCGTCCATAGGATTGATCACATTTTCATCAAAAAGTGGGTGTTAATTCAGCATGCGATGAGTGTGGATCTCTGGCATAACGAAATTCGATAATTAAGACGTGTGGGCGGGAGAGGAACGTGGACGAACTGGAAAGTGCTAACCCATTGTATGTTCAAATAGCTCTGGATCTGAAAGGACGGATAGAACGCGGGGAGTTTAGAGTGGGCGACATGCTGCCCAGCGAAGGTGAGCTGGTGGGGCAGTATAGCGGTGGGCGGGCGACGCTGCGGGCGGCCGTAGAGATGCTGGCGGAAAGAGGGTATGTGGTAAAAAAACAGGGGGTCGGGACGCGCGTCACCTGTCCGCCGATTGAAGCCCGACGCCATCAGCCGCTGAGCTTTTCGGAGAATATGGCCCAGCATAGCCTGAAAGCCAGTACCTCTATCCTCACGTTTACGCAGCAGCTGGCGAATGCCGAACAGCAACGAAAGCTGCATCTTTCGGCCAGTGATTTTGTGATATTTATGGTGCGTCTGCGCTTTACGAATAGTCTTCCTGCGCTCTATGAAGAGACCTGCCTGCCGTTGGCGCTGTTTCCAGATTTACAGCGTGAGGAAGTGGAAACCACGGGGCTGTATAACGTGCTGGGCGAACGATTTTACTTGCTGAGCATCGCGGCGCAGGAGAGCTATTTCCCCTGCTTACCGGAGGCGGATATGGCGAAGAAGCTGGATATCCCTTCCGGCCAGCCCTGCATGCGCGTTGAGCGTCTGGCATCCCGGCGCAAAGATAACGTTCCGTTTGAATTTACGCGAGGATGGGCCAATAGCGAGCGCTACCCGCTGACGTTTCGTTTCGTCAGTGGATAAACGCCCGCAACCTCGAGTTAACGCAGCCAGTTGGTTTTCGCCAGATCGAGTACTTCGTCGCCGCGTCCGCTGATAATCGCCCGAAGCATATACAGGCTGAAACCTTTGGCCTGCTCCAGCTTGATTTGCGGCGGGATCGCCAGCTCTTCTTTGGCGACGACCACATCCACCAGCACCGGGCCGTCGGTGCTGAAGGCGGTTTGCAGCGCTTCGTCAACGTCCGCCGCGTTTTCTACGCGAATGCCTTTGATACCGCAGGCTTCGGCGATGCGGGCAAAGTTGGTGTCGTGTAGCTCGGTACCGTCGGTGAGATAGCCTCCGGCTTTCATCTCCATGGCCACGAAGCCGAGAATGCTGTTATTGAAGATGATAATTTTCACCGGCAGCTTCATCTGCGCCAGCGAGAGAAAATCCCCCATCAGCATACTAAAGCCGCCGTCGCCGCACATCGCGACCACCTGACGTTCCGGAGCCGTGGCTTTCGCACCGATGGCCTGCGGCATGGCGTTGGCCATTGATCCATGGTTGAACGATCCCAGCAGGCGGCGTTTTCCGTTCATCTTCAGATAGCGCGCGGCCCAGACGGTTGGCGTACCGACATCGCAGGTAAAAATGGCGTCGTCGTCGGCAAAGTGGCTAATCTGTTGCGCCAGGTACTGCGGGTGGATGGTTTTCTCGCTGGGTTTCGCCAGATCATCAAGCCCTTTACGTGCATCGCGATAGTGTTCCAGCGCCTTATCGAGGAACTTGCGGTCGGTTTTCTCTTCCAGATGCGGTAGTAGCGACCTGAGGGTGGATTTAATATCGCCGACCAGCGCCATATCGACTTTGCTATGCGCGCCAATGCTGCCCGGATTGATATCGATCTGAATGATTTTGGCGTCCGTCGGATAGAAGGCGCGGTAGGGGAACTGGGTGCCGAGCAGCACCAGAGTATCGGCGTTCATCATGGTGTGGAAACCGGAGGAGAAGCCGATCAGCCCGGTCATGCCGACATCGTAGGGGTTGTCGTATTCCACATGCTCTTTCCCGCGCAGGGCGTGGACGATGGGGGCTTTTAGCTTCGCGGCGAACTCCACCAGCTCTTTATGCGCGCCGGCGCAGCCGCTGCCGCACATCAGGGCGATATTGCTTGAGTAGCGCAGCAACTGGGCCAGTTTTTTGAGCTCTTCTTCCTGCGGGATCACTTCTGGCAGCGGCGCGTGATACCAGTGGCTACTGGCGCTTTCCGGCGCGGCTTTTAGCGCCACGTCGCCAGGCAGCACCACGACCGATACGCCGCGGTTAATTACCGCCTTGCGCATGGCGATAGCCAGCACCTGCGGGATTTGCTCCGGGGAGGAGACCAGCTCACAGTAGTGGCTGCATTCGCGGAATAACTCCTGTGGGTGGGTTTCCTGGAAATAACCGCTGCCGATTTCGCTGGATGGAATATGGGCGGCGATAGCCAGCACCGGTACGTGATTGCGATGGCAGTCGAAAAGACCGTTAATCAGGTGCAGGTTGCCCGGCCCGCAGGAACCGGCGCACACCGCCAGCTCGCCGGTCAGCTGCGCTTCCGCTCCGGCGGCGAAGGCGGCAACTTCTTCATGGCGCGTGGGCATCCAGTCAATGGTTCCCATCCGGTTCAGGCTGTCGCTTAAACCATTGAGAGAATCTCCGGTAACGCCCCAAATACGCTTAACGCCAGCCTGTTCAAGAGTTTTAGCAATATATGCCGCCACGGTCTGTTTCATGGTTCTCCATCTCCTTTTTGTGATAACGCTTACAAGCTTAGATGAATTTGGCCGTTACGCCCGCTGCTGCCCCTCAATTTCAGCTGGTTTCATTAGGCGAAAATTCCGATAATGTGTGTACACATAAAGTGGTAAACAGGAATCATTTCAAATGGTTAAATCGCTGTTAAATTCAGTTAATAAAATGCTATCCCATGACGACTTCGGCAAACTCTTGTTACGACTTGCCGTCGGCGGGCTAATGCTGTTTCACGGGTTGCATAAGTTATTTGATGGCGTAGGGGGAATCAGCAATATGCTGGTGGCAAAAGGATTGCCGGGTTTTATCGCTTATGGCGTATTAGTGGGCGAGGTGGTTGCACCTTGTCTGTTGATTCTGGGAATTCTGACGCGTCCGGCGGCGCTGGTGCTGGCGTTTACAATGGTCGTCGCCTGGCTGATGGTCGGGACGGGCAAAACCTTCGCGCTGGACGCGGTAGGGGCTTGGGCCATTGAGAGTCTGGTCTATTTCTTTATCGGCGCGCTGGCGGTGGCGTTTCTGGGCGCGGGGCGTTACGCCGTGGCAGGAAATTCGGCCTGGCGGTAGGTTCGATCGAGTCTTTTCCATCACCCTGGCTGCGTCTCGTATGCCAGGGTTTTTATTTATGCTCCCTCAGACCCTCTTTTTGAACGGTTTTATAAGTTATTGATTTTTAATTCTTGTTTGAGGGTGTTTAGAAAAAGGGTGAAAAGGGGTTTTTATTGATTATTGTTTTATTAAACAATAAGGTAGAAGAGTCTGGTTGGAGTTCACTGCCGTATAGGCAGCTTAGAAGCGGATTACCCCGAAGCAGCAGAAACAGACGTCGTTCACTGCCGTATAGGCAGCTTAGAAGGTAGAATTTGGCCCTAAAAGCTGAAGATCACCGTTCACTGCCGTATAGGCAGCTTAGAAGGCGTATCGCGGCGGGTGGCGTGGCTAAAGCGCGTTCACTGCCGTATAGGCAGCTTAGAAGAAACTTCGCAATTTTTGTTTCTCCGGTTTCTTGTTCACTGCCGTACAGGCAGCATTAGCCAATGCAATGACAAACCATTGTGCTCGCATCTTTGCCGGATGGCGGCTAGCGCCTTATCCGGCCTACAAAAACAAGCAATATCAAAATATTATGCATTACCTGTAGGCCCGCGCAAGCGAAGCGCCGCCGGGCAATTTCAAAAGGGCGCACAGGTGTTAGTCGTTTAGAAGGGAAAATGCTACCCGACGGTTCGCCGGGTAGCGTGGGCACTATCGTTAACGTGAATAATCAAGCCAGGACTAAATCGCCCTGCGGGTGACAGGAGCAGGCCAGCACATAGCCATCGGCAACTTCCGCATCGGTCAGCGTCATGGTGCTGCTGACCGTATACTCGCCGGAAACCACTTTCGTTTTGCAGCAGCCGCAAACGCCCGCGCGACAGGCAACGGTCACCGGAACCTTATTACTCTCCAGTGCATCCAGCAGCGTGGTACCAACCGGCGCGTAGAACTCTTTCGCTGGCTGAAGCTTGGTGAACTTCAGGCCGCTGGTGGCGACTTCGGCTACTGGCGTAAAGAACTGTTCTTTAAAGAAGCGCGTCACGCCAAGCGCTTTCACTTCTTTTTCGACCAGGTCCATATACGGTGCCGGGCCGCAGGTCATTACGGTACGTGAGGTTAAATCCGGCACGCTTTGCAGTAGCTCAGTGGTTAGTCGACCGGGAACAAAGCCGTGGGTTGCGTTGTTTTCCGCCACCAGAGTGACCGGATACTGACGCCATTCGTCGGCAAAAATCACATCCTGCGGCGAACGCACGTTGAAGATCACCTGCACATCGGCCTGTGGGCGGTACTTCGCCAACCAGCGGCGCATTGACATAATCGGCGTTACGCCGCAGCCGGCAGCCAGCATCAGGAACTTGTCTTCTGCTTTATCCTCACAGGTGAATTCACCCATCGCATCAGACAGCCAGATATAGTCGCCGCGCTTCACGTCTCGGGTTAGCCACTGCGAACCGGCACCCTCGTCAATCCGGCGAACGGTCAGCGTAATGTACTCGCTAACGCCCGGCGTTGAAGAGAGGGTGTAAGCACGCAGGGTTTCCGCCGAGTTACGCACGCTGACCAGCGCATACTGTCCGGCACGATACGGGTAGTAATCGTGGCACAGTAACGAAATTGTCCAGACGTCCGGCGTCTCCTGGTGAACGTGATGGACCTGCATCCGCCATGGGCACTGATTGGTTGGCAAAGTCATGCTAATACTCCTTATGCGCTCAGCAACTGCTTCATGTCTTCTTCAACGGTGGTCACGGAACGCAGACCAAATTTCTCGTTGAGAACTGCCAGCAGGTCCGGAGTGAAGAAGCCAGGTGCAGTCGGGCCGGTGACGATGTTTTTTACGCCCAGGGACAGCAGGGTCAGCAGAATCACGATTGCCTTCTGCTCAAACCAGGAGAGCACCAGAGACAGCGGCAGGTCATTCACGCCGCAGCCCAGTTTTTCCGCCAGGGTGACCGCAAGGATGATGGCTGAATAAGCATCGTTACACTGACCTGCATCCACCAGACGCGGCAGGCCTTCGATGTCGCCGAAATCCAGTTTGTTGAAACGGTATTTACCGCAGGCCAGGGTCAGGATCAGGCAGTCGTCCGGTACGCTGGTGGCGAAGTCGGTGAAGTAATTACGTTCACCGCGCGCGCCGTCGCAACCGCCGACGAGGAAGATATGACGCAGTTTTTCGCGGCTCACCAGGTCAATCAGCGTATCAGCAGCGCCCAGCAGAGTTTGACGGCCGAAACCGACGGTAATCAGGTGCGGAATTTCGCTGTACGGGAAGCCCGCCATCTGCTGCGCCTGGGTGATAACCGGCGCGAAGTCATCGCCTTCCAGGTGGCTTACGTCCGGCCAGCCGACGATGCTGCGGGTCCAGATACGGTCATCGTACGCGCCAACGGTTGGGTCGATGATGCAGTTAGAGGTCATCACGATAGGGCCCGGGAAGCGAGCGAATTCTACCTGCTGGTTCTGCCAGCCGCTGCCGTAGTTACCGATCAGATGTTTGAATTTACGCAGTTCTGGGTAACCGTGCGCTGGCAGCATTTCACCGTGGGTGTAGACGTTAACGCCGGTGCCTTCGGTTTGTACCAACAGGTTGTACAAGTCTTTCAGGTCGTGACCAGAGATCAGGATGCATTTACCTTCGGTCGCTTTGACGTTGACCTGAGTTGGTGTCGGGTGGCCGTATTTGGTGGTTTCACCCGCGTCCAGAATGCTCATCACTTTGAAGTTCATCTGGCCGATTTCCATTGAGCACTCCAGCAGAGCGTTCATATCGGAAGGCCAGGTGCCCAGCCACGCCATAATCTTGTGGTACTGGGCGTAGATATCGTTGTCGTACTGCCCGAGAACGTGCGCGTGCTCCATGTAAGCTGCCGCGCCTTTCAGACCGTACAGGCACAGCAGGCGCAGGCCGAGAATGTTTTCGCCAATCGCCGCCTTGTCTTTATTTGGGGTAAATTCTGCCGCCTGACGCTGCAGGTCGCCCAGATCGTCGCTGACCAGCTGCAGGTCGGCCATTGGGTTGGTGACCACGGCGTTGGCATCAATGTTCAGACACTGAGCTTTAAGCGCGTCGCGCATGGCAATAGCTTCACGAGCGTAACCAACGATACGCGGGGAGTCGAAGTTAACGTTGGTCAGCGTGGAGAAGAAGGCACGCGGCGCAAAGTTATCAATTTCATGGTCGATGATGCCGTATTCACGAGCTTTAACCGCCCATGCGGACAGGCCTTGCAGAGAAGCAATCAGCAGATCCTGCAGATCGGACGTTTCGGCTGTTTTCCCGCACATACCCTGCGCGTAAGAGCAGCCGTTCCCTGCCGGGGTACGGATGGTTTGTTCACATTGCACACAAAACATGGTCACACCTTTTTTAAAGTTATATTTAATATACATGTTTAAGGTTATGCCCGAGCGAGCGTAGAGAAAAGGTATTTCTGATACAACTTACAGGGATATTGATTTAGCGCAAAATTGGCGGTAGAGACCTACCGCCAGAGGAGTATTAAGCGGAGAACAATGCCATCAAAATTGGCACCAGCAGGCTGAGGATAAAGCCGTGAACAATCGCAGCCGGGACGATTTCCACGCCGCCGGAACGCTGTAATACCGGCAACGTAAAGTCCATTGACGTCGCGCCGCACAGACCTAATGCTGTTGAACGACTACGGCGAACGAGGCCGGGAATAAGCATAATGGCCAGCAGCTCTCGGGCGAGATCGTTAAAGAATGCGGCGCTGCCAATTACCGGCCCGTAGGATTCGGTCAGCAGGATCCCGGAGAGGGAATACCAGCCGAATCCGGAAGCCATTGCCAGACCAGTTTTCAGCGGCAGGTCGAGAATAAAGGCGTTGATGACGCCGCCCAATAATGAGCTGACCATCACCACTACCGCGACAATCATGCCGCGACGATTAAGCACAATTTGCCGCAGCGTCATTCCATTATTTCGTAGCTGAATGCCGATGAGGAATAAAAGGAAGATCAGCGTATATTCGCTGGCCTCGGTGGCGTGTTGTAAAAAAGACAGGCCGCTCAGACCAACGAGGAAACCAACCAGCACAACGCCGCACAGTTGAAGGGATTCCAGAGCCATGGCGATACGCGAGGGTAATTTTTCCTGGCGATGCTTATTTTGCCACGGCATTTTCTGCTCCAGCCACATCAGGGCTGCAATATTGCACAGCATAATAATGACCACGCTGACCGCTGCATAATGCAGGATCGCCAGCAGGTTGCTGGCCAGATTATCGAGAAAGGCGAGGCTAATCCCCATGAAAAAGAGGATAACGTAGACAATCCAGCTCAGAAGTCGTGTGATAAGTTTAAGGGCGGACGGCTGATGGAGAGGAATAAGGTAGCCTACGACCAACGGCAGTAGAATGATGAGTAATCCCGAAAACATGAACGACATGGTCCTTGCAGAATGAAAATAGCGTCACTGACACTACCCAAATCCCCGGACTGAGTAAAGTAGTCGAAAGAAAGAAAGGCCCGACAATGCCGGGCCTGGGGGGAAATTAATTGCGTTTTTCCAGCAGGGTGCGATAGAGCACGCCGCCGAGGATGCCGCCAATAATCGGCATGACCCAGAATAACCACAGCTGCTGCAATGCCCAACCGCCCTGGAAAATAGCTACCGCGGTGCTACGCGCCGGGTTAACGGAGGTATTGGTAACTGGAATACTGATCAGGTGAATTAAGGTCAGCGCCAGACCAATAGCGATAGGGGCAAATCCAGCCGGTGCATTTTTATCTGTCGCACCGTGAATAACCAGCAGGAAACCGCAGGTCAGGACAATCTCAATAACAATGGCGGAAAGCATAGAGAAACCGCCTGGAGAATGTTCGCCATAACCGTTAGACGCGAATCCGCTGGCGGCGGCGTCAAAGCCGGCTTTACCGCTGGCGACAACATACAGAATAGCGGCGGCGATAATACCGCCGACAACCTGGGCGATAATATAACCAATAACGTCTTTGGCCGGAAAACGACCACCGGCCCATAACCCTAAAGTCACCGCCGGGTTAAAGTGCCCGCCGGAAATATGACCGACGGCATACGCCATGGTTAATACGGTTAAACCGAAGGCCAGTGCGACACCGGCAAAACCAATTCCCAGCTCCGGGAATGCTGCAGCCAAAACAGCGCTACCGCAACCACCGAACACCAGCCAGAATGTACCAAAGCATTCTGCTGCTAATTTTCTAAACATAACCACCTCAATAAAAAACATAAACAAGCACGAACTATCGTGCCGGCCTTTATTTATCGACACAAAGAATCACGATTAAAATAAAGCGTCGCTATTCTAGGGACGATTGCCATCCGGGGACTAGTTAAATAAATTGATGTAATTTGATTTAGAACAAGGTGATGGTATTCCTTTTGCCATGGTGAATTCTTAAAAGTGTAGAGCAAAAATGATTAAAATAACGGTTTTTAATGATGAATTATTTTCTGAAATAAGTGATATCTGCAGAATCACATTCTGAATTCTTAAGCCGGGGAGATGGAGTCCCCAGACGCTCCGGGAGTGTCATGTTCCCGCTTGCCTCGCTATACTGCTGATAACTGAAGGAGAAAGTGACCACCGAGCGGAGGATATATGCATCTTGAGCGCGTCGAAATTGTCGGTTTTCGCGGTATCAATCGCTTATCGTTGATGCTTGAGCAAAACAACGTACTGATTGGCGAAAACGCATGGGGTAAATCGAGCCTGCTGGACGCTCTGACGCTGCTCTTGTCGCCGGAGTTTGATCTCTACCATTTTGTCCGCGAGGATTTTTGGTTTCCGCCCGGAGATGTTCAGGGGCGCGAGCGTCACCTGCATATCATTCTGACTTTCCGTGAAAATGAACCTGGTCGCCACCGTGTTCGGCGCTATCGCCCTCTAAGCGACTGCTGGGTACCCTGCGATGATGGCTACCAGCGGGTTTTCTATCGCCTGGAAGGGGAGCTTGCCGATGACGATAGCGTCATGACCCTGCGTAGCTTTATTAACGGCGAAGGGGAAGCGCTGGATCTGGACGATATCGATGAGCTGGCCCGTCACCTGGTACGACTGATGCCGGTGCTGCGCCTGCGTGACGCGCGTTTTATGCGGCGGATCCATAACGACACCGTACCGCATTCGCCGCAGATTGAGATTACCGCTCGCCAGCTTGATTTTCTCTCTCGTGAACTGGTTCATCATCCGCAAAATTTAACAGATGGCCAGATACGTCAGGGCCTCTCGGCGATGGTGCAGTTACTGGAACACTATTTCGCCGAGCAAAGCAGCGCGCAATCGCGTAACCGTCTGATGCGTCGCCATTCACATGATGAACAGCGCAGCTGGCGCTATCTGGATATTATTAACCGCATGATCGACAAACCTGGTGGCCGCAGCCATCGGGTGATTTTGCTGGGTTTGTTTTCTACCCTATTGCAGGCAAAAGGCACGGTAAGGCTCGATCGCGACGCGCGACCGCTGCTGTTGGTTGAGGACCCTGAAACCCGTTTACATCCCATCATGCTGTCTGTCGCCTGGCATTTGCTGAACTTGCTGCCGTTGCAGCGGATAACTACCACTAATTCCGGCGAACTGCTGTCGCTAACGCCCGTCGAGCACGTTTGTCGTCTGGTGCGCGAATCCTCTCGGGTAGCCGCCTGGCGGCTTGGCCCTGGCGGAATGAATGCCGAAGACAGTCGGCGCATCGCGTTTCATATCCGTTTTAATCGTTCCTCGTCGCTGTTTGCCCGCTGCTGGCTGCTGGTAGAAGGGGAGACGGAAACTTGGGTTATCAACGAGCTGGCCCGCCAGTGTGGTCATCACTTTGATGCGGAAGGCGTCAAGGTCATTGAGTTTGCCCAGTCGGGGTTAAAACCGCTAATCAAATTCGCCCGGCGAATGGGAATTGAGTGGCATGTATTGGTAGATGGTGATGAGGCTGGGAAGAAATATGCCGCGACGGTTCGTGGGCTGCTGAACGACGACAGGACTCTTGAGCGCGATCATTTGACGACGTTACCGGCGATGGATATGGAACATTTTATGTATCGCCAGGGGTTTGATAACGTTTATCACCGGGTGGCGCAGTTGCCGATGAATATTCCTATGAACATGCGGCGGGTGATAACCAAAGCTATTCATCGTTCGTCAAAACCAGATCTGGCGATTGAAGTGGCAATGGAGGCCGGGCGTCGCGGCGTTGATGCTATCCCTGCGCTGCTGAAAAAAATGTTTTCTCGCGTCCTATGGCTGGCGCGCGGGCGGGCAGATTAACCTGTTTTATCGGTGCCGGGCACCCGTCCGGCACTCCCTTCTTCTTATCTTTGCTTCAACTCCAGTTAAACAAAAATTAAGCACAGCTAAAAATGAGAGTTATGTTGTTTGCAGGTTTCGATAGAATCGTCGTCTGGATCTGCGGGTTAAAACATCGGGAATTTTTATGAAATTAAATGGAAAGCGCAGGAAAGTCTGGTGGCTGCTGGCGATAGTCGTGCTGGCCCTCGCCATCTGGGGATGGCGAATACTGAATGCGCCGTTGCCGCAGTATCAAACGCTGGTAGTGCGTAAAGGCGACCTGCAGCAGAGCGTACTGGCGACGGGTAAGCTGGATGCGTTACAAAAAGTGGACGTTGGCGCGCAGGTGAGCGGGCAGCTACAAACGCTGCGCGTCGAGATTGGCGATAAGGTGAAAAAAGATCAACTGCTGGGGGTTATCGACCCGGAGCAGGCGCAAAACCAGATTAAAGAAGTTGAGGCGACGCTGATGGAGCTGCGGGCGCAGCTAAATCAGGCGCGGGCTGAACGTAAGCTCTCTGAAGTCACTCTGGGCCGCCAGCAGCAGCTGGCGCAACGGCAGTTGGTTTCACGCCAGGACCTGGATACTGCGGCGACTGATTTAGCGGTAAAAGAGGCGCAAATCGGCACGATTGAAGCGCAAATTCAGCGCAATCAGGCAACGCTGGATACAGCGAAAACTAACCTCGACTACACCAAAATTCTGGCGCCCATGTCCGGGGAAGTGACGCAAATCACCACTCTACAAGGGCAGACGGTCATCGCCGCCCAGCAGGCGCCGAATATTTTGACTCTCGCAGACCTCAGCACCATGCTGGTGAAAGCGCAGGTTTCCGAAGCGGATGTGATTCATCTTAAGCCGGGACAAAAGGCCTGGTTTACCGTGCTGGGCGACCCGCTCACTCGCTATGAAGGAACGCTGAAGGATATTCTTCCGACCCCGGAAAAGGTCAATGACGCCATTTTCTATTATGCCCGTTTTGAAGTACCGAACCCGCAGGGTATTCTGCGCCTGGAGATGACCGCTCAGGTGCATATCCAGCTCTCTGAAGTGAAAAACGTGATCACGATTCCACTGAGTGCGCTAGGGGATGCCATCGGCGATAACCGCTACCACGTGCGTTTGCTGCGAAACGGTGAAGCCAAAGAGCGTGAAATCGTCATTGGCGCGCGTAATGACACCGATGTGGCGGTGGTAAAAGGGCTGGAAGAGGGCGATGAAGTGATTATCGGCGAAGGCGCGGCTGGAGCGGCGAAATGACGGCGCTGCTGGAGCTGCGTGATATCCGCCGCAGCTATCCATCCGGGGGAGGCAGCGTCGATGTGCTAAAAGGCATCACGTTGAGCATTGCCGCCGGAGAGATGGTAGCGATCGTCGGGGCATCCGGGTCTGGTAAATCCACGCTGATGAATATTCTGGGCTGTCTGGATAAGCCCACCAGCGGCACTTATCAGGTGGCGGGGACGGATGTCGCCCGCCTTAACGGCGATGAGCTGGCGCGTCTGCGGCGGGAACATTTTGGTTTTATCTTCCAGCGTTATCATCTGTTATCACATCTGACTGCGGCACAGAACGTGGAGGTTCCGGCAGTCTATGCCGGAGCGGAGCGTAAAGCGCGCCTTGCCCGGGCTCATGAGCTACTGGTGCGGCTGGGGCTTGGCGACAGGGCCGAATATCAGCCTTCGCAGCTTTCCGGTGGCCAGCAGCAGCGAGTGAGTATTGCTCGTGCCTTAATGAACGGCGGCGAAGTGATCCTGGCGGATGAACCTACTGGCGCCCTGGACAGTCGTTCAGGTGAAGAAGTCATGGGGATCCTTCACCAGCTGAAAGCGCAGGGACATACGGTGATTATCGTCACCCATGACCCGCAGGTGGCGGCGCAGGCGGAGCGGGTTATCGAAATCCACGATGGCGAAATCGTGCGTAATCCTCCCGCCCTGAGTTTCGCGCAAAGCGGCGTGCTGCGCCAGCGCACAGCGGCTGAGCCTTCGGCATGGCGTCAGTTCAGCAGCGGCTTTCGTGAGGCGCTGGTGATGGCCTGGCGGGCGATGGCGGCGAATAAAATGCGCACCCTGCTGACGATGCTCGGGATCATCATCGGCATTGCGTCAGTCGTGTCAATTGTGGTGGTGGGCGATGCGGCCAAACAGATGGTGCTGGCGGATATTCGTGCTATTGGCACCAACACTATCGATGTCTATCCCGGTAAAGATTTTGGCGACGACGACCCTCGTTATCAGCAAGCGTTGAAGTACGATGACCTGCTGGCGATTCAGAAACAGCCGTGGGTCAGTTCGGCGACGCCTGCGGTATCAAAAAGCCTACGCCTGCGGGCAAACAATATTGACGTCGCCGCCAGTGCAGAGGGCGTGGGAGCGCAGTATTTTAACGTCTACGGCATGACCTTTAGCGAAGGTAACACCTTCAATGCGCTGCAGTTAAATAGCCGCGCGCAGGTGGTGGTGCTTGATAGTAATGCGCGTCGACAGCTGTTTCCGCATAAAGCTCAGGTGGTTGGTGAAGTCATTCTGGTGGGCAATATGCCCGCGACGGTGATTGGCGTCGCAGCAGAAAAACAGTCGATGTTTGGCAGCAATAAAATTTTGCGCGTTTGGTTGCCCTATACCACAATGGCTGGCCGGGTCATGGGACAGTCCTGGCTAAACTCAATCACCGTGCGCCTGCGGGATGGTTATGACAGCACGATTGCCGAGCAGCAGCTATTGCGTTTACTGGAGCTCCGTCACGGCAAAAAAGATGTATTCACCTGGAATATGGACAACATCTTGAAAACCGCAGAACGGACCACACATACATTACAGCTGTTTCTGACGCTGGTGGCGGTGATTGCGCTGGTGGTCGGCGGGATTGGCGTGATGAACATCATGCTGGTCTCGGTGACTGAACGCACGAGAGAAATTGGCATCCGTATGGCGGTCGGGGCGCGAGCCAGCGATGTGCTGCAACAATTTTTGATTGAGGCGGTGCTGGTTTGCCTGGTCGGCGGCGCGCTGGGCGTGACGCTATCATTGCTGATAGCCTTTGTGTTGCAACTGTTTTTACCCGGCTGGGAGATTGGTTTCTCACCGCTGGCGTTATTAACCGCATTTTTATGTTCAACGCTGACCGGGGTTTTATTTGGCTGGCTACCGGCGCGCAACGCCGCGCGACTGGATCCTGTTGATGCGCTGGCCCGCGAGTAGTGATAAAAAAATGCCAGTCAGAAGGACTGGCATTTTACTGGCGGGATGTACACAATGAAGCAAAAGAGTTATGCGGCCGTTTCCGTTTCTTCTACTTCTACAGGGACAATCACGCTGGCGTGATTACCTTTTGGCCCCTGGTGAACATCGAACCGAACGGCTTGTCCGGCTTTTAGCGTTCTGTAACCATCCATCTGGATGGTGGAGTAATGGGCGAAAATGTCTTCGCCGCCGCCCTCAGGGCAAATAAAACCGAACCCTTTGGCATTGTTGAACCACTTAACAGTACCCATTTCCATACTTCGACATCCTTCGTAAATCTTATAGGTAAGATGGAATGAACCGGTAGTGGAGTGACGAGTTGTTCATTTGCTCGCCAACTCTCGCCACTACAATTTAGAGAAATCAGGAAATGCGTCAAGCAATTGACGTTGGGGGACGGTGAAAAATGCGTCAAAATTTGAAGCAGTTAACGCTATTGCCGGGGAATGTGACAGACATCGCGGATGGAAGTAATAGATGATAGTTATCTATGATCTATTGTAGATTTGTGATGTGCATAGCCTCTGGTCATCGACAGGCGGCCGCCTGTTGGCAACAGCAACCGATGATGAACACTGACGATGAGTAAGAGAGACTGGTTAGACTTCGATCAGCTAGTAGAGGACGAAGTTAAAGATGCGCTTAAACCGCCATCTATGTATAAAGTGATATTGGTCAATGATGACTACACTCCAATGGAGTTTGTTATTGACGTGTTACAAAAATTCTTTTCTTATGATGTTGAACGTGCAACGCAACTGATGCTTACAGTTCACTATCAAGGTAAAGCGATTTGCGGCGTGTTTACCGCAGAAGTCGCGGAAACCAAAGTTGCGATGGTGAGCGAATACGCGAGGGAGAACGAGCATCCGTTGTTGTGTACGCTAGAAAAAGCCTGAATTCAGGCAACGAAAATTGGGGGAGGTGCCTATGCTCAATCAAGAACTGGAACTCAGTTTAAACATGGCTTTCGCCAGAGCGCGCGAGCACCGTCATGAGTTCATGACCGTCGAGCACTTGTTGCTGGCGCTGCTTAGCAACCCTTCGGCCCGCGAAGCGCTTGAAGCGTGTTCCGTGGACCTGGTCGCGCTGCGTCAGGAACTTGAAGCCTTCATCGAACAGACCACACCCGTTCTGCCTGCAACGGAAGAAGAGCGCGATACTCAGCCGACGCTGAGCTTCCAGCGCGTGTTGCAGCGTGCCGTTTTCCATGTTCAGTCTTCTGGTCGTAGCGAAGTCACCGGCGCCAATGTGCTGGTTGCGATTTTCAGCGAACAGGAATCCCAGGCGGCATACCTGCTGCGTAAACATGAAGTCAGCCGACTTGATGTGGTGAACTTCATCTCTCACGGTACGCGTAAAGACGAGCCGAGCCAGTCTTCCGATAACAGCGGAAGCCAGCCCAGCAGCAGCGAAGAGCAAGCAGGCGGGGAGGATCGTATGGAAAACTTCACCACCAACCTCAATCAGCTTGCCCGCGTTGGCGGTATCGACCCGCTGATCGGTCGCGAGAAAGAGCTGGAACGCGCTATTCAGGTACTGTGCCGTCGTCGTAAAAACAACCCGCTGCTGGTGGGGGAATCCGGTGTCGGTAAAACCGCCATTGCTGAAGGGCTTGCCTGGCGTATCGTGCAGGGTGACGTACCGGAAGTGATGGCTGATTGCACTATCTACTCGCTGGATATCGGCTCACTGCTGGCAGGCACCAAATACCGCGGCGATTTTGAAAAACGTTTCAAAGCGCTGCTTAAACAGCTGGAACAAGATACCAGCAGCATTCTGTTCATTGATGAAATCCACACCATTATCGGTGCGGGCGCCGCTTCTGGCGGGCAGGTCGATGCCGCTAACCTGATTAAGCCGCTGCTCTCCAGCGGTAAAATTCGGGTTATGGGGTCGACGACCTACCAGGAGTTCAGCAATATCTTTGAAAAAGATCGCGCGCTGGCGCGTCGTTTCCAGAAAATTGATATAACCGAACCTTCCGTGGAAGAGACGGTGCAGATTATCAACGGCCTGAAGCCGAAGTACGAAGCGCACCACGACGTGCGTTATACCGCGAAAGCGGTGCGTGCGGCGGTCGAGCTGGCGGTGAAATATATTAACGATCGTCATCTGCCGGATAAGGCAATTGACGTGATTGACGAAGCCGGTGCGCGTGCGCGCTTAATGCCGGTCAGCAAGCGTAAAAAAACGGTCAACGTGGCGGATATCGAATCCGTGGTGGCGCGCATTGCGCGTATTCCTGAGAAGAGTGTTTCCCGCAGCGATCGCGATACGCTAAAAAACCTCAGCGATCGTCTGAAAATGCTGGTCTTTGGCCAGGATAAGGCGATTGAAGCGTTAACCGAAGCCATCAAGATGGCGCGCGCCGGACTGGGTCATGATCATAAACCTGTTGGTTCTTTCCTGTTCGCCGGGCCGACCGGGGTTGGGAAAACCGAGGTGACCGTGCAACTGGCGAAGTCGCTGGGTATTGAACTGCTGCGTTTTGATATGTCCGAATATATGGAACGTCATACCGTCAGCCGTTTAATCGGTGCGCCTCCGGGCTACGTTGGCTTCGATCAGGGCGGGCTGCTGACCGATGCGGTTATCAAACATCCGCACGCGGTGCTGCTGCTTGATGAAATCGAAAAAGCGCACCCGGACGTCTTTAACCTGCTGCTGCAGGTGATGGATAACGGAACGCTGACGGATAATAACGGTCGCAAAGCGGATTTCCGCAACGTGGTGCTGGTGATGACCACCAATGCCGGGGTGCGTGAAACCGAGCGTAAATCCATTGGCCTTATCCATCAGGACAATAGCCCGGATGCGATGGATGAGATCAAGAAGATATTTACGCCGGAGTTCCGCAACCGTCTCGACAACATTATCTGGTTCGATCATCTGTCTACGACGGTTATTCATCAGGTGGTGGATAAGTTTATCGTCGAGCTGCAGGTTCAACTGGATCAGAAAGGCGTGTCTTTGGAAGTCAGCCAGGAAGCTCGTGATTGGCTGGCAGAGAAAGGCTACGACCGGGCTATGGGCGCACGTCCGATGGCGCGGGTGATTCAGGACAATCTGAAGAAACCGCTGGCCAACGAGCTGCTGTTTGGCTCACTGGTTGACGGCGGCCAGGTGACCGTTGAGCTGGATAAAGAGAAAAACGCGTTGACCTACGAGTTCCAGAGTGCGCAGAAGCACAAACCGGAAGCGGCGCATTAACATGCTCTTGTGTTAAACACGGGAAACCGGCCTCAGGGCCGGTTGAGACTGATGATTTAGATAAGGTGCCGTATTCTTGTCGGGTGGCGGCTAGCGCCTTACCCGACCTACAAAACCACCAATATCATCAAGTTATGCACTTTCCGTAGGCCCGGTAAGGCACTAGCCGCCACCGGGCAATTCCACAAGAACGAACTTTGTCAGCAATCTGAACCGGCCGAGGGCCGGTTTTTTTACGCCTGTGCACTGGACCCTTTTTATTGGCGTTTTTTTAACTCTTTGATTTTTAAATAGAGGGGGATCATGGGGGAAAATTAGGGTTATAGAGGGGTTTGTTGATTAATTTCAGTAATAACAATATGGTAGGGCGTGGTCTGTCCAGTTCACTGCCGTGCAGGCAGCTTAGAAACCAGGCATGAAGGTATATTCATCCCCTACGGTGTTCACTGCCGTGCAGGCAGCTTAGAAAAAAAATCGGCTTTTACACTATCGGGGATTCTTGTTCACTGCCGTGCAGGCAGCTTAGAAATGATGCGGTGCTCTATGTCTGTAAAAAAAGCAGTTCACTGCCGTGCAGGCAGCTTAGAAATAATCACTCAGGCGTTTGGCCGGGCGCTGAAAGTTCACTGCCGTGCAGGCAGCTTAGAAATGGCACGGCGTACCGCCCACGAGCACGTCAGGGTTCACTGCCGTACAGGCAGCTTAGAAATTTCTGCAATAACCATGTGCCGGTTTGAGGAAGTTCACTGCCGCACAGGCAGCCATAAAAACCCAATTTCCATCCCCGAATCGGGAACTAAAAATAATAATTTATTTTCAAATTTGGGATTAATGTCAAAATATTATATCTAATATACTGTTTTTATAAACAGTCATCGACATTGAGCCACAGGACGTGACTATGACCGCGAAATATATTGCCCCCTCTGATTTAAAAACGATTCTTCATTCAAAACGCGCCAATATTTACTACCTGGAAAAATGTCGGGTGCAGGTCAATGGGGGTAGGGTGGAATATGTCACCAGCGAGGGGCGCGAATCTTATTACTGGAATATCCCGATCGCGAACACCACGGCAATTATGCTAGGGATGGGAACATCGGTAAGCCAGGCGGCAATGCTTGAATTCGCCCGCGCGGGCGTCATGGTGGGGTTTTGCGGTACGGATGGAACACCGTTATATGCGGCAAATGAAGTCGATATTGATGTTTCCTGGCTATCGCCACAAAGTGAATATCGACCAACGGAGTATTTGCAGCGCTGGGTCTCATTCTGGTTTACGGAGTCAAAGCGCTTACAGGCGGCGAAATGTTTTCAAAATATCCGTCTCGCACAAATTAAAAAACACTGGTCTGGCAACCGAATGCAGCGCGAAAAAATGTTCTCTATCGATAATGAGAGATTATTAATATTAACTGAACGTGCGCGTATCGGAATGGATGAGGCCACCGATCATACTGCGTTGATGCTGCAGGAAGCGCAACTAACAAAGGCCTTATATAAGCTCGTGAGTCAGGCCGTTGGTTATAGCGATTTTAAACGCGCAAAACGCGGTGGTGGTATTGATCTGGCGAATCGTTTCCTCGATCAGGGGAATTACCTGGCCTATGGACTTGCAGCCGTCGCCGCGTGGGTCACCGGTATCCCTCACGGTCTGGCCGTTATGCATGGCAAAACCCGGCGCGGCGGGCTGGTCTTTGATATTGCCGATTTAATAAAAGATGCGCTGGTGATGTCGCAGGCATTTATCTCCGCCATGCAGGGTGATGATGATAAGGCTTTCAGGCAGGCCTGCATTAATCATTTTCAGCAGGCAGACGCGCTTGATTTAATGATTACCGCGCTTCAGGAAACCGCGGCCGAAGTGAGCGGGAGTACAGAATGAATGTACTGATTATCTCGCAATGCACGAAGAAGGCCAGAGAAGAGAGTTGTCGTATTATCGATCAGTTTGCTGAGCGTATGGGAAGCAGCGCCTGGCAAACTGCTATCACGATGGAAGGGCTCACAACCCTTCGCAAATTGCTACGCAAAACCGCGCGACGCAATACGGCGGTTGCCTGCCACTGGATAAAAAAGAGCGGGCAGTCTGAGCTAATGTGGATCGTCGGCAATTCCCGTCGTTTTAATGCGCAGGGGAGAGTACCGACTCATCGCACCACCTCTTCGCGCTGGGTTTCTGATGAGGGCCAGCGTTGGCAATGCACCGAAAGTATCGCATTGCTGGCCGCTATTGCCGGGTTGTTTCATGATTTTGGTAAATCGGGTCGCTGTTTTCAGGAAAGCCTGACGGGTAAAAGTGCTAAAAGCTTCCAGCCTTACCGGCATGAATGGGTTTCTGTTCGTCTGTTTCAGGCATTTGTCGGCGAACAAGATGATGAGCAATGGCTGGCTAAACTTGAAACGCTTTCGCCGGATGATGACGCTGAACTACTCGCCAGGCTGCGTAAAGATAATCCGCACTTTTCCGACAGTCCTTTCCGCACGCTTCCTCCGCTGGCGAAAGTGATTGCCTGGCTGATGTTGTCCCATCATCGTCTGCCCGAAAATTTACGCAGTAAGTGCCACGAGTCGTCGGAGGATTGCGGCCGCTGGCTGGAGAACCAGCTTAACGCTGACTGGAATGCCCTGAATCATGACGGCGACGAATGGTCAGAAATCGACTTTCGTAAGGTCTGGACCTTTATGCAGGGAACGCCGTTGCAAAGTCTCACCTGGCGAGAAAAAGCCAGGCAGATTGCCCGACGCGCTAAAAATGCTGTGGCATTGCAGCACTGGGGGCAGATGGATCGGCTGTTCACGCTGCATATGGCGCGTTTTTGTCTGATGCTGGCCGATCACTTTTATTCCGCCAGCGATCCACAGCCACGATGGCAGGATCCGAAATATTGTATCTGGGCCAACAGCGATCGTAACAGCGGTGCGCTGAAACAGCGGGTGGATGAGCATCTTTGTGGTGTGGCACATCATGCGTTACTTTTGGGGCGGCAACTGATGCGCGTTCGTTCCTCACTTCCGGCCATTGCGCGGCACAAAGGCTTCCGGGAACGGGCGGCAAATCCGCTATTCCACTGGCAGAATAAAGCGTGGGACGTGGCCGTCGCGCTGCGTGAGCGGAGCCGGGAAGAAGGATTTGTTGGCGTCAATATGGCCTCTACCGGCTGCGGAAAAACGTTCGCCAATGCGCGAATTATGTATGCGCTAGCGGATGAACAGGAAGGCTGCCGCTTTACCGTCGCGCTGGGGCTGCGAACGTTGACGCTACAGACCGGAGATGCTTTGCGTAGTCGTCTGAAACTGGATGACGACGACCTGGCGGTGCTGATCGGTTCGGCGGCGGTAACGCAATTATGGCAGCAGAAGCAGCGAACGGAACCCGACCGGGGTAGCGCCTCGGCGGAAAGTTTGTCTGAGGAGCGACAGTATGTGCAGTATGCGGGCAGTACACAGCCAGGGGTTCTGGAAAAATGGCTGAGCGGCGACGATAAATTATCGGCGCTGGTCAGTGCGCCCGTGCTGGTTACCACTCTCGATCACCTGATCCCGGCGACGGAAGGCGTGCGGGGCGGAAAGCAGCTTCCCGGGATGCTGCGGTTGCTGACCAGCGATTTGGTGCTGGACGAGCCAGATGATTTTGATATTGCCGATCTTCATGCGGTCTGCCGCCTGGTGAACTGGGCCGGGATGCTGGGAAGCCGCGTGCTGCTGTTATCGGCTACGCTGCCGCCGGACCTGATCCAGGCGCTGTTTGCCGCGTATCTGGCTGGGCGAAAAATCTGGCAAGCGTCCTGCGGGATTAGCGACAGGCCCGTCAATCTCTGCTGTGCCTGGTTTGATGAGAAAAATGCGTGTGCTGAGCAGATAGCTGATGGGCGGGCTTTTAGCGAGACGCATAAAACGTTTATTGGACAACGTGCAAAGATGCTGGCGGCGAAACCGAGGCTGCATTTTGGCCGGATTGCACCTGTATGCCAGGAATCTTCTGAGGTTGCTGATGTTATTGCGAGCGTTGCACAAGCCATCCATACGCAAATGTTGAGCCTTCATCAGGCGCACAAGGAACTGCACAAAAGCGGTAAAACCGTATCGCTGGGTCTGGTGCGTCTGGCGAATATCAATCCGCTGGTGGCGGTAGCAAAAGCGCTTTTTGCGATGCCTTCCCCACAAGACGTTTGTATTCATTATTGTGTATATCACAGTCGGCATCCGCTGGCGGTCCGTTCAGCTATCGAAACGTGCCTGGACGATGCTTTTACTCGCCACCAGCCCGATTTGCTCTGGCAGCACCCGGCTGTTGAAAAAGCGCTTCGCAGCCACCCTGAAAAACATCATCTTTTCGTGGTGCTAGGGACATCCGTCATGGAGGTCGGGCGCGATTGGGACGCCAGCTGGGGCATTATTGAGCCCAGCTCGATGCGTTCCATCATTCAGTTTGCCGGTCGTGTTCAGCGCCACCGTCGCCAGGTTCCTGAGAGGGAGAATCTGGCGATCCTGAGCCACAATATTCGGACCTTACGCAATCAGTCCCCCGCCTTCTGCAAGCCGGGATTTGAAAATAAAACCCATCTGCTAATGAGCTACGATCTGCGCGAACTGCTGCCGCTGCAGGATTATCAAACGATTAACGCGCTGCCGAGAATTTTGCCTGCAAAGGGTGAAAACCAACTGGCTGGGCTGGAACATAAACGGCTAAAGAATGAATTACTGAGCAGCAAAAGTCGGCAGGTGATTGCAGCAAGCTGGTGGCGTGAGCCTGTGACCTGGAGCGGCTGGATGCAGCGCAAAACGCCGTTTCGTCAGTCGCAGCCGGACGCCCCATTTTTCCTTTATATGGATGATGAGGAGAGTGAGCCCTGCTTTGCTTATTTCGCTGAAGACGGCAGCGTCAAAGCCTCTGATAAATTTGTATTTCAGGCCCAGGAATATGCCGACGGCGTAGCCTGCTGGGGGAGCGTGGATTACAGAGAGGTGATGCTGGCGCTGGCAGAAGCGCAGGACGTTGAAATTGACCGCGTGGGAGCCATGTTTGGCGAGATTCGGGTACCAGTGAGTCATGAGGAGGACGCTATCAGCGACTGGAATTATCACCCGTGGCTGGGTGTTTACAGGGATATACATTAACGATGTCAGGAGCAGTTATGACAAACGAAGCACTGACCACCTTTATTACCGACTACATCGCCTCTCGAAGGCAACCCAAATTAGAAGCCTTCGAAAAAGAGGCGGCAAAACGGCTGGCTCAGGGTGAAGACGCCAGCGCGATTGCGCAGGAGCGCCAAGACCTTGAAGTAAAATATCAGCCGCGCAGCTGGCTAACGGATGCGGCAAGACGGGCAGGGCAAATCAGCCTTGTCACCCATGCGGCGAAGTTCACCCACGGCGACTCAAAAAGCAGCAGCATTTACCGCAAAACGCCGGGCGATGAGGGCTATTTAAGCACCGCAGCGTTACCTCAGCTCTCCGCCGATGCGGTCGGAAACGCAGCAGCCCTGGATGTGGCAAAACTGCTGCAAACCAATGTGGATGGCGACTCGCTGCTGGCGTGCCTGAAACGCGGTGAACATCGTCCGCTGATGGCTTTTGCCGAAAACGAAGCTCAACTGGCGCAGTGGGTTGCTGGGTTTAATCAGGCGTTAATTCCGGCTCAACCCTCTTCGCATAAACTCGCCAAACAGATCTATTTTCCCGTTGGTGAGGGTTATCACCTGTTGTCCCCGCTGTTTGCCACGTCTCTGGCCCAGGCGATGCATGAAAAGATGGTCGCAGCGCGATTTGGCGAAGAGGCAAAAGCGGTGCGTGAGGCTCACCGGGCTGGCAAATGGCATGAGCAGCCCGATGTGCGCTATACCAATCTTGCCGAAATGCATTTTGGCGGCACCAAGCCGCAGAATATTTCTGCGCTAAACAGCTCGCGCGGTGGGCGGGTCTGGCTGCTGGCGTCGCAACCGCCTAAGTGGAGGACGCTGGAAAGCGCGCCGAAAAATATGGCTAATCTCTTTGCGCTACGCGGGGTCTTTAACCGCGCTGCATCCGGGATTGTTTCGCAAATGGTTTTTCTGTTGAAAGAGAATGCCGATAAAAATAATCGCCATATTCGCGGTGCACGAGCGAGATACGTCGACGAACTTATCGATCTGCTGTTTATGCATGCCTCCACTTTCCAGCAGGAAGAGTGGCAGGGCTGGAGCGACAACAGCCCTGATTTACCCCTTCATCAGCAGCTTTGGCTCGATCCTTGGCGCGGTGAAATAGACGAAACCTTTCGCCTTGAGCGTGAAAAAGGTGACTGGCAATTACATGTCGCGGATGATTTTGCGCGCTGGCTGAATCAGCGTCTGAACAAAGCGCGTCTGGATGTCGGTATTGTGGAACGTCGGGAATGGCGAACCCAATCGCTATTTCGCAAGCGGATGCGCGAAATGGAAGCTATTGTGCAGGAGGCGCTGAAATGAGTTACCTGGTTTTATTGCCCCATGTACGTGTTGAGAATGCCAATGCGGTATCCGGACTGACCTGGGGTTTCCCGGCGATGACCCACTTTCTGGGCTACGTTCACGCACTTTCCCGTAAGGTTAACGCCGGGTATCGCGTGCGATTCACAGGCTGTGCGGTTATCAGTCATGAACAACATGTCCAGGCTTATACCTCCGGGCGGGACTACCAGTTTGCGTTAACCCGCAACCCGCTGACCAAAGAGGGAAAAACGGCCTCTTTTAACGAAGAGGGGCGAATGCACCTCACGGTCTCCCTGCTGATTGAGTGTCAGGGGGAGATAACCAATGGCGATTATGGCAAAACTGCACTGTGTTCAGACCTGAAAATGCTCTGTCAGAGCCAGAAGCTGGCGGGGGGAAGCATTGTCAGTATGCGCGATCCGCAGATATTTCATGCACCTGATAATGAACAGCAACTGCGTCAGATCCTCTGGCGGCTAATGCCGGGTTTTGCGCTCTACGATCGCAGCGAATGGTTGATGGAGCATCATGATGCACGACGACAGCAGCACCCGGAAAGCACTTTACTGGATGCCTGGCTGGATTTTGCCGCAATCAAATATCAAGCCGTACCGCTGGCAGAAGGGGATAGTGCGCGCTGGGACTATCAACCCAAACCCATGCCGGGCTACCTGGTACCGCTGATGTGCGGGTATCAGCGCATTTCTCAACTGTATGCTCCCGGCGAGGTTGGCAACGTTCGCGATACGACGACGCCCTTTGCGTTCGCTGAGGCCGTTTATGGCGTAGGTGAATGGCGCGGGCTACATCGCGTAGCCGATATTCAGCCGCTTTTCTGGCGCTATCGCACGAAGGACACAGGCTACTACTGTTCTGCTACGCCTGTTGCTGATGATTTTACGTTCAATGAAGACGACGATTTCGAATAAGGACATAACTATGGCAAAGGCCCCTGTATCTGTAAAAACGGCTTCCGTACTGGCATTTGAGCGCAAGCTCGCTACCTCCGATGCAATGATGTATGCGGGGAACTGGCAGAGTGAATGCTGGAAACCGATCGACGTTCAGGAAAAAGCGGTTCGCGGAACCATCTCGAACCGACTTAAAAATGCGATCGCCAGCGATCCGACAAAATTGGATGCTGAGATCCAAAAAGCAAACCTGCAGCGTGTAGACACGGCAGCGTTACCCGCCGATGCCGACACCTTGAAAGTGGTTTTTACCCTACGCGTGCTGGGCAATTTATCTACGCCATCAGTATGTAACGACATGGCTTACCAGGATGCGCTTCAGCAGGTGATTGAGGGCTACGTGAGCGAGCAGGGGTTTGCTGAACTGGCTCGTCGTTACGCCGCTAACCTCGCCAACGGACGTTTTCTGTGGCGCAACCGTATTGGCGCTGAACAGGTTCAGGTTAGCGTGAGCGCGCAAGAGCAGACGTGGGTATTTAACAGTCATGACTACTCGCTGCGTGAGTTCGGGCAGGACGATGCGGCGGTCACCTCTCTCTCTGCGTTAATTGAAAAAGGGCTTCGTGGCCAGGAATGGGTAATGCTAACGGTCACCGCTCAGGTTCGTCTGGGGGCAGGACAAGAGGTCTTCCCATCACAAGAGCTGGTGCTGGATAGCAACAGCAGTAAAAGCCGTGTGCTGTATCAGGTTGCGGGTATTGCCGGGATCCACTCGCAAAAAATCGGTAATGCATTGCGCACCATTGATACCTGGCACCCTAAAGTTGACGAACTGGGGGCGATTGCGGTGGAGCCGTACGGCTCGGTGACCAGCCGCGGTGTAGCCTGTCGTCAGCCGAAGGATAAGATGGATTTTTACACCCTGCTGGATAATTGGGTGACAAAGGGCGTTAAGCCGGATGTTGAACAACAGCATTACGTGATGGCGGTTCTCATCCGCGGTGGCGTATTTGGTGAGAAAAGCGAATAAGGAGCCGCCGTGGACTATTTCATGGATATCCGCGTTTTACCTGACCCTGAATTTGGCGAGGAGATGCTTATGGCCGCCCTATTTGCAAAGCTACACCGTGCTTTAGGGGCCAGTGGTCGGGGTGATATTGGCGTAAGTTTTCCTGAATTCTCAATAAAACCAGGGCCATTATTACGCTTACATGGTGAGGAATCTGCACTGTCTGAGCTTGAAGAAACGCTCTGGCGCAAGGGGCTAAATGATTATTGTCAGAGCGGGAGAGTGATGCCGGTACCCGAGATAAAAGGCTGGCGATGCGTCAGCCGGGTGCAGGTAAAAAGCAGCCCCGAACGGCTAATGCGCCGTTCAGTGAAAAAAGGCTGGCTGACGCAGGATGAAGCGGATGCGCGATTGCTTACCATGCGGGAACAGTCGACAACGCTTCCGTGGCTGAATATGAAAAGTCTCTCTAATGGACAGATGTTCCCGCTGTTTGTTTGTCACGGTGAACTGAGGGGGCTGCGCGTGTCAGGAAAATTTAGCAGCTACGGGCTAAGTAACGTCGCGACTATCCCCTGGTTTTAGCGCTGCCGTTGGCGAGGGATGGGAATCAACCGGCGCTACGCAGAATTCCTCGCTGGGTAATCAGAAAACCCTTTTTTAGAACGTGATGCTATGTTGTTGATTTTAAATGACAGCTATGCACTGGTCAGAAAAGGGTTTATTGGGTAAATGTGGGTGTTTTTTATTTAAATCAAATGGTTGTTGCTAAATTGCTCCAGTTCACTGCCGTACAGGCAGCTTAGAAACCAGAAACCCTCCGTAAACAAGCTGAAGCTCTGTTCACTGCCGTACAGGCAGCTTAGAAAACGGACATACGCTTCACCTGGCTATCGTCTTCGTTCACTGCCGTACAGGCAGCTTAGAAATCGCCGCTCCAGTAGTATGCGCGCCCCTGGTAGTTCACTGCCGTACAGGCAGCTTAGAAAGCCCGAGAGCGGCGGCGGCTGTATCAAGATATGTTCACTGCCGTACAGGCAGCTTAGAAACCAACAATGCCAGATTCTCGTTTTACGAGGCCGTTCACTGCCGTACAGGCAGCTTAGAAATCGTGAGTACAACGGATCGCCCATTCACGAGAGTTCACTGCCGTACAGGCAGCTTAGAAAAAAATTCGCAAAGAATTTGGAAACAATCCTGAGTTCACTGCCGTACAGGCAGCTTAGAAAGTGCCGTTAACCGACACCCGGCCCAGCAGCGCGTTCACTGCCGTAAAGGCAGCTTAGAAAAGCATTCAGCATTGCCGGTGTCAGTTTTCGGTGTTCACTGCCGTACAGGCAGTCTGGAAAAAGCGCAAATATCGCGATTCCGGAATCGGTATTACAACTGACAAAAACTGAGGGTGAGGAAATGAGGCTTGAATAGCAGAAATGAAAAGGCCGGGAAATATCCCGGCCTTCAGCATCTGGCGCCTTAGGGGCGAAAACGATCAGCGACTACGGAAGACAATGCGGCCTTTGCTCAGGTCGTACGGGGTCAGCTCAACAGTCACTTTGTCGCCCGTCAGAATGCGGATGTAGTTTTTACGCATTTTACCGGAAATATGCGCAGTTACCACGTGACCGTTTTCCAGTTCTACGCGGAACATTGTGTTAGGCAACGTGTCAAGTACGGTGCCCTGCATTTCAATATTGTCTTCTTTGGCCATCTAGTCCTCTGGGGTATCACTACCGTAGTTTTGAACCGGCAAGATAATGCCGAAGTTCAGCAAGTAAGTAAAGTTTTACGTCAAATCGCCGAAGTAGTTTTGGCGTATTGCCCGGAATTCACGCGGATAAACCGCATGACAGGCGCAAACGTAAAGGGGAGTGACAGAACGATGGGCGTTATCTGACTCTTATTATTCCCAAACGGCGGCGGGGCAACAGGCAGAAGCTACTCTACCGCGCAATTATACCATCCCAACAAAAAATGTGCTGAAAACATTTATACTTCGCCCGCAAATAGCATCCGAGGCACCCAAAATCGCTCTGGAAGACGATAAGTTCGCAGTACAGAGAGATAATCCAGATAATCGCGGCGGGGAATTTCTACCGCGCCCAACGAGGCCGTATGATTATTGAGCACCTGGCAATCAATTAATTTTCCGCCATCCTGCATAAACGCCTGGCTAAATACCAGCAGCGCGGTTTTAGAGGCATTTTCCGCACGGCTAAACATCGACTCACCGCAAAAGAGTGCGCCCTGCGCTACGCCATACATACCGCCGACCAGCTCATCTCCTTGCCATACTTCAATAGAGTGGGCATGGCCTAGCTCATGAAGTTGGTGATAGGCCTGAACGATAGCGGGCGTTATCCATGTCCCCTCATCGCGATAGTCGGCGCAGCCTTCAATCACCTGCCCAAAAGCGTGATTCAGAGTGACACGATACGGTGAGCGCTGGTGAAAGCGCTTCATGCTGCGGCTGAGGTGAAATTTCTCCGGCCACAGTACCGCACGAGGGTCTGGCGACCACCATAAAATGGGATCGCCGGGCGAAAACCAGGGAAAAATACCGCGCTGATAGGCCATAAGTAAACGCGCCGGGCTGAGATCGCCGCCTAGCGCTAATAAGCCATTGGGTTCGCGCAGTGCGCCTTCCGGCGAAGGGAAGGCGATGGAATGATGAGAGAGCTGAACCAGCCGCATTTTTACCTCAACACATTAGGCGATGATTCAATAGTAGCCTACAGGCGCTGCTTAAACTGGTAGTAACGCCCCTGTTCAGCCAGCAGTTCTGCGTGACTACCTTGCTCAATAATTTTGCCGTTGTCCATGACTATTATCTGATTAAAACGCGCCAATCCGCGCAGTCGGTGGGTAACCATCAACACGGTTTTGTCACGCATCACTTCGGCCAGTAAATCAAGGATTTGGCTTTCTGTCGTCGCGTCGAGGCCTTCGGTTGGTTCGTCAAGCAGCATGAGCGGCGCATCATGTAACAGGGCCCTGGCGATAGCCAGCCTACGCAATTCGCCGCCGGAAAGTTGACGTCCGCCTTCACCCAGCCAGCTATTGAGGCCGCTGTCTTCCAGTAATTTCCCCAGGCCAACGCGCTCCAGCGTTTCTGAAAGCTGTGCATCGCTGGACTGCGGCGATGCCAGCAGCAGGTTGTCACGCAGCGTGGCGCTAAACAGATGCACGCGCTGCGGCACGACGCTCATTGCCTGACGCAACGTTGTCTCATCAAGCTGAGTTAGCGGCTGATGGTTGAGTAAAATTTCACCCTGAGCCGGATCCCAGGCGCGGGTCAGTAGCTGTAATAGAGTCGATTTACCGCAGCCGGTGCGGCCCAGAATGGCGATATGTTCCCCGGCCTTGACCTGCAGTGAAACATTATCCAGCGCAGGGGAGGGTTGCTGTGGATAGCTGAAGGTAACCTGATTTAAGGTTAACGCGACCTGCTCCAGCTTCTGACCTTCACCTTGCGTAAAGGTCACTTCCGGCTCTTGCTCGGTAATTTGCGTGATGCGTTTTGCCGAGGCGATAACCTGTCCCATATGCTGAAATGCACCGGTTACTGGCGCTAACGCTTCGAATGCCGCCAGCGCACAGAAGACAAACAAGGCAATTAGCGCGCCAGGCTGAGTATTACCGCCGACGCCCGCCGAGGCGAGCCATAGCATAGCGATGATCGCAATTCCGCCAATCAGCAGCATTAACGCCTGGGAGAGTGCGGTAAGTTCTGCCTGGCGACGCTGTGCATCCTGCCAGCGGACTTCGGTTTTCTCCATCTGCTCCCGGTAGCGATCGCTGGCATTGAACAGCATCAGTTCAGCCTGGCCTTGAAGCCATGCAGTGAGCTGCTGTCGATACTGGCCACGCAGCTGGGTCATACTTTCACCTGCGGGTTTACCGGCGCGATAGAACAGCGGTGGCAGTACCAGTAGGGTGATCAGCATAATGCCGCCGAGGGTCAGGGCCAGCGGCACATCCAGTACGCTCAGACCCGCAGTTACCACCAGGATCACCACCAGGGCACCCACCAGCGGCGATATCACGCGCAAATAGAGATGGTCCAGAGTATCGACGTCGGCAACGACCCGGTTGAGCAGTTCGCCCTGACGAAAACGAGCCAGTCCGGCGGGGGAGAGCGGCAGAAGTTTACTGAAGGTAAATACGCGCAGATGCTGGAGAACACGGAAGGTGGCGTCGTGGCTGACCAGACGCTCGAAGTAGCGTCCTGCGGTACGAATAATAGCCGCGCCGCGTACACCAGCGGCAGGCAGCATATAGTTAAAACTGTAGATGCCTGCCACGCCGACAACGGCGGATGCCGACAGGAACCAGCCCGAGAGCGTCAGCAAACCAATGCTGGCCAGCAGCGTAACGATCGCCAGTACAACGCCGAGCATCAGCAGCCATTTGTGCCGTTTGTAGAGCGCCAGGTAAGGCAATAATGCGCGCATTTAAATCTCCTCCTGACGGTGAGCGAGCAGGGTAGCAAAAGGGCCACCTGCGGTTGCCAACTGCGAATAACGGCCCTGCTCGACAATTTGGCCATCCTGCATAACCCAGATGGCGTCCCAATTTGCCAGGCCTTCCAGTTGATGGGTCACCATCAACGTGGTTTGTTGGGTTGAGGCATTGGTGAGGGCCTGCATCACTCGTTGTTCACTATGCGCATCAAGGCTGGCGGCGGGTTCATCCAGCAGCAGCATACGGCAAGGAACCAGCAGCGCGCGCGCAACTGCGACACGCTGGGCTTGCCCAACAGACAAACGACCGGCCTGATCGCCGACAGTAGTATTAATGCCCTGGGGCAGGAGAGAGACAAATTCGCTGACCCAGGCCTTATCCAGCGCCAGTTGAAGCTGGGCCTCTGTGGCTTCGGGCCATGCCAACAGAACGTTTTCGCGCAGCGTTGCAGCGGGTAACTGTGGGTTTTGTCCAACCCAGCTCAGAAGGCGCCGCCAGCGGTCGGCGTCCAGGGTATGTAGCTCAACGCCATTGACTTTGAGAGACCCCTCATAGGGAAGAAAACCAGTCAAGGTATTGAGAAGAGAACTTTTGCCGGAGCCGCTTTGACCAACCAGGACCACGCGCTCACCTGCGCGCAATGAAAAGTTCAGCGGCCCGGCCAGCACTTTACCTTCAGGCGATTTAATCACCAGATCGCGCGCTTCAAGGCTCACCATTTCATTGTCGCTCAATACTTTTTCACCACGCTCGGCCTGTGCCAGCGGTGCTTCCATAAAGGTTTTCAGGCTATCCGCAGCGCCAATGGCCTGTGCTTTTGCGTGATAGAAAGTGCCTAAATCGCGCAGCGGCTGGAAAAATTCTGGGGCCAAAATTAACGCCAGAAAGCCGGACATTAAGGTCACGCCGACGCCGTAATGGCCAAAATTGAGCTCCCCAAGGTAGGAGAAACCAAAGTAGACAGCGACGAGAGCGATAGAGAGCGAGGTGAAAAACTCCAGTACGCCGGAAGAGAGAAAGGCCAGACGCAGCACTTCCATCGTCCGTTGGCGGAAATCCTGGGAGGCTTCACGAATATTGTCCGTTTCTGCTTCGCCGCGATGAAAAATTCGCAGCGTTTCCATCCCTCTCAGGCGGTCGAGGAAATGGCCGCTTAATCGCGCCAGAGCAAGGAAGTTACGCCGATTGGCATCAGCCGCCCCCATTCCCACCAGCGCCATAAACAGCGGAATAAGCGGCGCGGTACCCAGCAGAATGAGCGCCGCAGCCCAGTTAATCGGGAAAATGGTGATGACAATTAATAACGGCACGCAGGCTGCCAGCGTCATCTGTGGCAAATAACGCGCATAGTAGTCATGCATATCGTCAATTTGTTCAAGAATCAGCGTGGCCCAACTTCCCGCGGGTTTGCCCTGAATCCATGCCGGGCCTGCTTGCTGCAGACGATCCAGAACCTGGCGGCGGATCTCAACGCGGATGTGTTGCCCAGCTTGAAAGCCGACTCGTTCGCGCAGCCATACCACCCAGGCACGAAGCACGATGGTCAGCGCTAGCAACGTAAAGGGCAGCAACAGCGCCGTGGCGGGGATATTTTCCATGATCATACGATGGAGTATCCGCGCGAGGAACCAGGCCTGGGCAACGATCAGCAGACCGCTAATGACACCGAGTGCACGGGAAATCATCAACCAGCGACGGGAGATAATACTTTGATCTTTTAACCAACGGGTTAACTCTTGTTGACGGGTTTTATTCATTGCGCGCTTAGCAGGTGTAGTTATGAGTTTTTTGGGCTCGGCAATGTTACAACGGGGCAAAAATAAAGGCGACTTTTCGTCGCCTTCTTTACCTTTGTTACTGACTTGTAAAGATTATTTACAAGCGTCGGCTAAACCATCCAGATAACGCTCGGCATCCAGCGCGGCCATACAGCCTGTACCGGCTGAAGTAATGGCCTGACGATAGATATGATCCATCACGTCACCGGCAGCGAAGACGCCCGGAATACTGGTCTGAGTTGCATTACCGTGGATACCGGACTGAACTTTGATGTAGCCGTTTTCCAGCTCCAGTTGACCTGCAAAAATTGCTGTGTTCGGACTGTGGCCGATAGCGACGAACAGCCCCGCGACTTCCAGCGATTCAACATTGTCAGTATTCTGCGTATCGCGCAGGCGAAGACCGCTCACGCCCATCTGATCGCCCGTCACCTCTTCTAGCGTACGGTGGGTATGCAGCACGATATTGCCACTTGCCACTTTATCCATCAGGCGCTTGATAAGGATTTTTTCCGCACGGAAGCCGTCACGGCGGTGGATCAGGTGGACTTCGGAAGCGATGTTAGACAGATACAGTGCTTCTTCTACTGCGGTATTGCCGCCGCCGATAACGGCAACTTTCTGGTTGCGATAGAAGAAGCCGTCGCAGGTGGCGCAGGCGGAAACGCCGCGGCCTTTAAAGGCTTCTTCGGATGGCAGTCCCAGATAGCGCGCAGACGCACCGGTAGCGATAATCAGCGCATCGCAGGTATATTCGCCGCTGTCACCCACCAGGCGGAATGGACGGTTTTGCAGATCGACGCTGTTGATATGATCGAAAATAATTTCGGTCTCAAACTTGGTTGCGTGTTCGTGCATGCGCTCCATCAGCAGCGGTCCGGTCAGATCGCTTGGATCGCCAGGCCAGTTTTCCACTTCCGTCGTGGTGGTCAGCTGACCGCCTTTTTCCATCCCGGTAATCAGTACCGGCTGAAGATTTGCGCGCGCTGCGTAGACCGCAGCGGTATATCCCGCAGGTCCAGAACCAAGAATAAGCAGTTTACTGTGTTTGGCCGTGCCCATGAGAACCCCGTAATTTATTGGCATACATGTGCTGGATTGTAGGGAATTTGTTGTCGTAAAAAAAGAGCGCAGCGGTTTTGTTAACGATATGTGCAATAGAAGCTGCCGATGAATTGGCGATTTAACGAACGAAGAATATAACTAATTCTACTGTCAGCGGGACAATTATAAGAGGAAAACATGAGAATCAACGGGGGAGGATAATGAATATCTGGCATCTTGTACTAAAAATCGATGTTTTGCTTTGACAATCCCCTGTGCTTTTGCGAAAACATTCATGGAAGAAGAAAAGCAGTGTTTCGCGTGTGGCGAATTTTCATGCACGCAAATGCCATTTTTATCCGGGTCAGCGAAATCTACGCATGGTGTGGACAGACGCCATGCGTGATGTCGGTGGCTGCCTTCAGGCAACGGACTTCTCACGTACCCCTGGGTTACCCAATGTCGTACGGGTAATAACAGGATGGACTCTGGCAGTGAAGGCCAGGGTCAGAACAGGAGTAGGGAAGGAATACAGAGAGACAATAATAATGGTAGATAGCAAGAAGCGCCCTGGCAAAGATCTCGACCGCATCGATCGTAATATTTTGAATGAATTGCAAAAAGACGGGCGTATTTCCAACGTCGAGCTTTCTAAACGGGTGGGACTTTCTCCGACGCCTTGCCTTGAGCGTGTGCGTCGACTGGAAAGACAGGGTTTTATTCAGGGCTATACAGCGCTGCTCAACCCGCATTATCTGGATGCATCACTTCTGGTATTTGTTGAGATTACTCTGAATCGTGGCGCGCCGGATGTGTTTGAGCAATTTAACTCCGCTGTGCAAAAACTTGAAGAAATTCAAGAGTGTCATCTGGTATCCGGAGATTTCGACTATCTGTTGAAAACCCGCGTACCGGATATGTCAGCGTATCGTAAGTTACTGGGCGAGACCTTGCTGCGCCTACCGGGCGTAAATGACACCCGTACCTACGTGGTAATGGAAGAAGTCAAGCAAAGTAATCGTCTGGTAATCAAGACGCGCTAACACGGAACAGGTGCAAAATCGACGTAGTTTGATTACACTCCTGTTAATCCATACAGCAACAGTGCCGGGGAGACCCGGCACTGTTGTCCGTTTTAGCTGCAGGCAGGAAACAGCCTGATACCTGGAGAGCCTTTCTTGAGCCAGGAATACACTGAAGACAAAGAAGTCAAATTTACAAAGCTTAGTAGTGGGCGTCGACTCCTTGAGGCGTTACTCATTCTTTGCTCCCTTTTTGCCATCTGGTTGATGGCGGCCTTACTCAGCTTTAATCCCTCGGATCCGAGCTGGTCACAAACTGCATGGCATGAACCTATTCATAACATAGGTGGGATACCAGGCGCCTGGCTTGCCGATACGCTATTTTTCATTTTTGGCGTAATGGCATACACCATCCCGGTCATCATCATCGGTGGCTGCTGGTTTGCATGGCGTCATCAGGAAAACGACGAATATATCGACTACTTCGCCGTGTCATTACGCTTGATTGGCGCATTAGCACTGATCCTCACCTCGTGTGGGCTGGCGGCCATTAATGCTGATGATATCTGGTATTTCGCCTCTGGTGGCGTGATTGGTAGCCTGCTGAGCACCACGTTAAAGCCGTTGCTCCACAGCAGCGGTGGGACGATCGCGCTGCTATGCATCTGGGCGGCTGGTCTGACGCTGTTTACCGGCTGGTCCTGGGTTAGCATCGCTGAAAAGCTAGGCGGCGCGATCCTTTCGGTGTTAACTTTCGCCAGCAACCGTACCCGTCGCGACGATACCTGGGTCGATGAAGGGGAATATGAAGATGATGAAGATGAATATGAAGACGATGATTCTGCGAAACCGCAAGAGTCGCGTCGTGCACGAATTTTACGTAGCGCTTTAGCACGCCGTCAGCGCCTGGCTGAGAAGTTTTCCAACCCGATGGGGCGCAAGACCGATGCGGCGTTGTTCTCCGGCAGGCGTATGGATGATGCCGAAGAAGACGTTCAGTACAGCGCTAGCGGCGCACCCGTGGCGGCTGAAGACGTACTTTTCTCTGGATCCAGCGCTGCGCGTCCGGCGGATGCTGATGATGTACTATTTTCTGGCGCTAGCGCGGCACGGCCGGGTGATTTTGACCCATACGATCCGCTACTGAATGGCCACAGCGTTGCCGACCCGGTTGCAACCGCTGCATTGGCAACCAGCGCGCCGCAACCGTGGGCTGAACCGGTGGCAGGACATGAGGCCCAGCCAACGTATCAATCCGAACCTGCTTACCAGCCACAGCATGCGTATCAGCCGGAACAGGCCCCAATGCAGCAGCCAGCTTATCAGCCTGAGCCCGCTTACCAGCCGCAGAACGTGTATCAGCCGGAACAGGCCCCGATGCAGCAGCCAGCTTATCAGCCTGAGCCCGCTTACCAGCCGCAGCATGCATATCAGCCTGAACAGGCCCCGATGCAGCAGCCAGCTTATCAGCCTGAGCCCGCTTACCAGCCGCAGCATGCATATCAGCCGGAACAGGCCCCAATACAGCAGCCAGCTTATCAGCCTGAGCCCGCTTACCAGCCGCAGCATGCATATCAGCCGGAACAGGCCCCGATGCAGCAGCCAGCTTATCAGCCTGAGCCCGCTTACCAGCCGCAGCATGCATATCAGCCGGAACAGGCCCCGATGCAGCAACCAGCTTATCAGCCTGAGCCGTACGCTCCCGCTCCTGTCGTGGAGCCTGAGGCCCCGCAAGAGGAAGTGAAGCCGCAGCGTCCGCCTATGTATTACTTTGAAGAGGTTGAAGAGAAGCGCGCGCGTGAACGTGAACAGCTTGCAGCGTGGTATCAGCCCATTCCAGAGCCTGTTAGTCCGGTAGCGACAAAACCGATCGCTCCGCCAACGCCATCGCCGGTTGATGCCGCAGCAGTCAGCACGCTGGCTGCAGGCGTCCATCAAGCAACTGGCGCAGGTGCCGCTAGCTCTGTGGTGGCTTCCGCCGCATCTGCGGCGTCCAGCGCTGCGCCGTTATTTAGCCCCGTCTCTGGTGGTCCTCGCGTGCAGGTAAAAGAGGGCATAGGTCCGAAATTGCCGCGCCCAAATCGTGTTCGTGTGCCAACGCGTCGTGAGCTCGCCTCCTATGGCATTAAACTGCCATCGCAACGAATGGCTGAGGAACGTGCTCGTCAGGCTGAGCACCAGCACTACGATGATGAGCCATTAACCGATGAAGAAGTTGCTGAACTTGAGCAGGGTGAACTGGCGCGTCAGTTTGCCGCCTCTCAAAACCAGCGTTATAGCGAAACCTACGGTGCTGACGTTGCAGATGAAGTAGACGATGATGAAGATTCTGTCGCTGAGGCCGAACTCGCTCGTCAGTTTGCTGCGACTCAGCAGCAGCGCTATGCAAGCGAACAACCACCGGGTTCTCATCCGTTCTCTCCGGCAGATTATGAATTTTCGCCGATGAAAGCGTTAGTTGATGATACGCCGAGCGAGCCGATGTTCACGCCGATGCCGGAAGTGCAACAGCCTGCTCATCAGTATCAGCAGCCAATCCAGCATCAACAACCTGTACATCATGCGGCACATCCGCAGATGCCTCAGCAACAGATGCCGCCTCAGCCTGTGCAGCAGCAGGTTTATCAGCCGGTTCAACAGCAACCGGTACAGCATCCGCAAATGGCTCCTCAGATGACGCAGGTTCCCGGTGGTTATCCGCAGCAGCCTGCGCCTCAGAGTCATGTGGCGCAACAGCCAGTACCACAGCCGCAGGAAAGTCTGATTCATCCGCTGTTGATGCGTAATGGCGATAGCCGTCCGCTACAAAAACCGACTACGTTACTGCCGTCTTTAGATCTGCTGACGCCGCCGCCGTCTGAAGTTGAGCCAGTCGATACTTTCGCGCTGGAGCAAATGGCGCGGCTGGTCGAAGCACGTCTGGCTGATTTCCGTATCAAAGCCGATGTGGTGAACTACTCGCCAGGCCCGGTTATCACCCGCTTTGAGCTGAATCTGGCTCCTGGGGTGAAAGCAGCGCGAATTTCCAACTTGTCGCGAGATTTGGCGCGTTCGCTGTCTACCGCCGCTGTGCGCGTCGTGGAAGTTATTCCAGGCAAGCCTTACGTGGGTCTGGAACTGCCGAACAAAAAGCGTCAGACCGTTTACCTGCGCGAAGTGTTGGATTGTGCGAAATTCCGCGACAATCCTTCGCCGCTGACCGTTGTTCTGGGTAAAGACATTGCAGGCGATCCGGTTACCGCTGATTTGGCAAAAATGCCGCACCTGCTGGTCGCCGGTACCACCGGTTCCGGTAAATCGGTCGGGGTCAACGCCATGATCCTCAGCATGCTCTATAAAGCGCAGCCGGAAGATGTGAAATTCATCATGATCGACCCGAAAATGCTAGAGCTGTCGGTTTATGAAGGGATCCCGCATCTGTTGACGGAAGTCGTTACGGATATGAAAGATGCAGCCAACGCACTGCGCTGGAGCGTTAATGAGATGGAGCGTCGTTATAAGCTCATGTCTGCTCTGGGCGTGCGCAACCTGGCGGGCTACAACGAGAAAATTGCTGAAGCCGCACGCATGGGACGGCCAATTCCTGATCCGTACTGGAAACCCGGCGATAGCATGGATGCCACCCATCCGGTGCTGAAAAAAGAGCCTTATATTGTGGTTCTGGTCGATGAATTTGCTGACTTGATGATGACCGTTGGCAAGAAAGTGGAGGAGCTGATTGCTCGTCTGGCGCAGAAGGCGCGTGCCGCAGGGATTCATCTGGTACTGGCGACCCAGCGTCCTTCAGTTGACGTTATTACCGGCCTTATCAAAGCGAACATTCCGACGCGTATTGCCTTTACCGTGTCGAGTAAAATTGACTCGCGCACCATCCTTGACCAGGGCGGAGCGGAATCACTGCTGGGTATGGGTGATATGCTCTATTCGGCACCAAACTCGACGATCCCAGTGCGTGTTCATGGTGCCTTTGTTCGCGACGAGGAAGTGCATGCTGTGGTTCAGGACTGGAAAGCTCGTGGACGTCCGCAGTATGTTGATGGAATTACCTCCGATAGCGAGAGCGAAGGCAGCGGCGGTGGCTACGAGGGCGGCGAAGAGCTTGATCCGCTATTCGATCAGGCCGTCAACTTTGTAACGGAAAAACGCAAAGCCTCTATTTCCGGGGTGCAGCGTCAGTTCCGCATCGGCTATAACCGTGCTGCGCGTATCATCGAACAGATGGAAGCTCAGGGCATTGTTAGCGAACAAGGTCATAATGGTAACCGTGAAGTGCTGGCTCCGCCGCCTTTCGAGTAACGGCAAAGTTGGGTAAATAAGTGAAAATCAGCCTGTTCTGCTGTTACGCCGCCGTTGGTGGTCCTACATTAGGAGCAGAAGAGGCTCCCGCGTCGGGAGTGACGCACATTAAGGAATAACAATGAAAAAACTCGCAATCACCTGTGCATTACTGTCCGGTTTTGTCGTAAGCCAGGTATGGGCGGATGCCGCCAGCGATTTAAAAAGCCGCCTTGATAAAGTGAGCAGTTTCCACTCCAGCTTCACGCAGAAAGTGACCGATGGTAGCGGCAATGCCGTGCAGGACGGGCAGGGTGACCTGTGGGTCAAGCGCCCAAATCTATTCAACTGGCATATGACTCAGCCGGATGAAAGCGTGCTGGTTTCTGATGGTAAAACCCTGTGGTTCTACAACCCATTTGTCGAGCAGGCTACCGCCACCTGGCTGAAAGACGCCACCAGCAACACGCCGTTTATGCTGATTGCCCGTAACCAGTCCAGCGACTGGCAGAACTACAACATCAAACAGAATGGTGATGATTTTGTTCTGACGCCGAAAAACGGCAGTGGTAACCTGAAGCAGTTCACCATCAACGTCGGCCGTGACGGTACGATTCATCAGTTCAGCGCCGTGGAACAGGACGATCAACGCAGCAGCTATCAGCTGAAATCGCAACAAAATGGTGCTATCGACGCATCTAAGTTCACCTTTACGCCGCCGCAAGGGGTTACGGTGGACGATCAACGTAAGTAGAGGCGAATGTGGGCAATCTGTCGCTCGATTTTTCCGACAACGCATTTCAACCACTGGCCGCCCGTATGCGGCCAGAAAATTTAGCACAGTACATTGGCCAGCAGCATCTGCTGGCAACCGGTAAGCCGTTGCCGAGGGCAATTGAAGCCGGTCATCTGCACTCCATGATCCTGTGGGGACCGCCGGGTACCGGAAAAACTACGCTGGCTGAGGTCATTGCCCGCTATGCCAGCGCCGACGTAGAACGCATCTCGGCAGTGACCTCCGGCGTGAAAGAGATCCGTGAGGCCATCGAGCGGGCGCGTCAAAACCGCAACGCAGGCCGCCGCACGATCCTGTTTGTCGACGAAGTTCACCGTTTCAATAAAAGCCAGCAGGATGCTTTTCTGCCGCATATTGAAGACGGGACCATCACCTTTATCGGCGCGACAACGGAAAACCCTTCCTTTGAACTCAACTCTGCACTGCTATCCCGCGCACGTGTTTATTTGCTGAAATCGTTAACCAGCGATGATATTGAGCAGGTGCTTCACCAGGCAATGAGTGACAAGACGCGCGGCTACGGCGGGCAAAATATCGTTCTGCCGGACGAGACGCGCAAGGCCATTGCCGATCTGGTAAACGGTGATGCGCGCCGGGCGCTGAATACTCTGGAAATGATGGCCGATATGGCCGAAACCGATGCTTCCGGTAATCGAGTGCTGAACGTTGAGTTGTTGACTGAAATTGCCGGAGAACGCAGCGCGCGGTTCGATAATAAAGGCGACCGTTTCTACGATTTAATCTCCGCACTACACAAATCGGTTCGCGGGAGCGCACCGGACGCGGCCCTGTACTGGTATGCACGAATTATTACTGCCGGTGGCGATCCGCTGTATGTGGCTCGGCGCTGTCTGGCGATTGCTTCGGAAGACGTCGGCAATGCCGACCCGCGGGCGATGCAGGTCGCCATTTCCGCCTGGGACTGCTTCACCCGCGTCGGCCCGGCTGAAGGCGAGCGGGCGATTGCGCAGGCGATTGTCTATCTTGCCTGCGCGCCAAAAAGCAACGCGGTTTACACGGCATTTAAAGCGGCGATGGCTGATGCTCGCGAGCGCCCTGACTATGATGTACCGGTGCATTTGCGTAATGCACCAACTAAACTGATGAAAGAAATGGGCTACGGGCAAGAGTATCGCTATGCGCACGATGAACCCAATGCTTATGCCGCGGGAGAGCAGTATTTCCCGCAGGAAATGGCACAAACACGCTATTATCAGCCGACAAACCGGGGCCTGGAAGGCAAAATAGGCGAAAAGCTCGCCTGGTTAACCGAACAGGATCAAAATAGCCCGATAAAACGCTACCGATAATTGGGGCGTTGCGGTAAGGTTGTCACAATATTTCCGTGGTCGCATCTGCGGCCATTTTTCTTTATTAATTCGATAAGCACAGGATAAGCATGCTCGATCCCAATCTGCTGCGTACCGAGCCAGACGCAGTCGCAGAAAAACTGGCACGCCGGGGCTATAAGCTGGATGTAGATAAACTTCGCGCTCTGGAAGAGCGTCGTAAAGTTCTGCAGGTTCAAACTGAAAACCTGCAGGCGGAGCGCAACTCCCGATCGAAATCCATAGGCCAGGCGAAAGCGCGTGGGGAAGATATCGAGCCATTACGCCTGGAAGTGAATAAGCTCGGTGAACAGCTCGATGCTGCGAAGGCCGAACTGGATACACTACTAGCGGAAATCCGTGATATCGCGCTGACTATCCCTAATATCCCGCACGACGATGTTCCGGCCGGTCGCGATGAAAACGATAACGTTGAAGTTAGCCGCTGGGGTACGCCGCGTGAGTTTGATTTTGACGTTCGCGATCACGTGACGCTGGGCGAAATGCACGGAGGCCTGGATTTTGCCGCCGCCGTGAAGCTGACCGGTTCCCGTTTTGTGGTGATGAAAGGCCAACTGGCTCGCCTGCATCGCGCGCTGGCGCAGTTTATGCTGGACCTGCACACTGAACAGCACGGTTATAGTGAAAACTATGTTCCGTACCTGGTTAACCAGGAGACGCTGTACGGTACGGGTCAGTTGCCGAAGTTCGCCGGTGACCTGTTCCACACTCGTCCGCTGGAAGAAGAAGCGGACAGCAGCAACTACGCGTTGATCCCGACGGCGGAAGTCCCGCTGACCAACCTGGTTCGTGATGAGATCATCGACGAAGACGATCTGCCGATCAAAATGACCGCGCATACGCCGTGCTTCCGCTCCGAAGCGGGCTCCTACGGTCGTGACACTCGCGGCCTGATTCGTATGCACCAGTTCGACAAAGTTGAAATGGTACAGATCGTGCGTCCGGAAGATTCAATGGTAGCGCTGGAAGAAATGACCGGGCATGCGGAAAAAGTTCTGCAATTGCTGGGTCTGCCGTATCGTAAAGTGGCTTTGTGCACTGGTGATATGGGCTTTAGTGCATGCAAAACCTACGATCTGGAAGTGTGGGTTCCGGCGCAGAACACCTACCGCGAAATTTCTTCCTGCTCCAACGTCGGGGATTTCCAGGCGCGTCGCATGCAGGCTCGCTGCCGCAGCAAGTCTGATAAGAAAACTCGCCTGGTGCACACGCTGAACGGCTCTGGCCTGGCGGTCGGACGCACGCTGGTCGCCCTGATGGAGAACTATCAGCAGACTGATGGCCGCATTGAGATCCCGGAAATTCTGCGCCCATATATGCGCGGCCTCGAATTCATCGGCTGATTTTCGATAATCGTCCTAAAAGCGCCTTCAGGCGCTTTTTTTTTACCCCCTTCTTGATACCGGGCAATAATCGCCTCAGTGAATACGAAGATACTCCCTTTGGATTAACCAGTATAAAAAACTAATAAAGGCTAATTTCGTTATATATTAATCTATATAGCGGTTTTCAGTTAATTGTGAGCAACCAAAGCGAGTATCTATGAAAACCAAAACCCCCGATGCTTTACTGGCTGCCGAGGTGAGCCGGCGTGGTTTAATGAAAACCACGGCGATTGGCGGGCTGGCGATGGCCAGTAGCGCTTTTACCTTACCCTTCGCGCGCATTGCCTGTGCTGCGGACACCCAAATTCCTGTTAGCGAAACGGTCACCTGGAGCGCCTGTACGGTTAACTGTGGTAGCCGCTGTCCGCTGCGTATGCATGTGGTTGATGGCGAAATCAAATATGTCGAGACCGATAATCTCGGCGATGATAACTATGATGGTCTGCACCAGGTTCGCGCCTGTCTGCGCGGTCGCTCGATGCGTCGGCGCGTCTATAATCCCGATCGCCTGAAATATCCGATGAAGCGCGTTGGCAAACGTGGTGAAGGTAAGTTTGAGCGCATCAGTTGGGAGGAAGCGTTCGATACTATTGCCAGCAATATGCAGCGCTTGATTAAAGACTACGGTAACGAATCGATCTATCTGAACTACGGTACCGGAACACTGGGTGGTACCTTGACGCGTTCCTGGCCACCGGGGAAAACCCTGATTGCCCGCCTGATGAATTGCTGCGGCGGTTATCTCAATCATTACGGCGACTACTCTACCGCACAAATTGCCGCGGGCCTGAATTACACCTACGGCGGCTGGGCTGATGGCAATAGCCCTTCGGATATCGAAAACAGTAAGCTAGTGGTGCTGTTTGGCAACAACCCCGGTGAAACCCGAATGAGCGGCGGCGGGGTGACCTACTACCTGGAGCAGGCGCGAGAGAAATCTAATGCCCGGCTGATCATTATCGATCCTCGCTACACCGATACCGGCGCCGGACGTGAAGACGAGTGGATCCCCATCCGACCTGGTACTGATGCCGCACTGATTTCCGCGCTAGCGTGGGTGATGATTAGCGAAAATCTCGTTGATCAGCCTTTCCTGGATAAGTACTGCGTAGGCTATGACGAGAAAACGTTGCCGGAAGGTGCGCCAGCCAATGGCCACTATAAGGCCTATATTCTCGGTCAGGGCAAAGATGGTATTGCGAAAACCCCTGAGTGGGCGTCGACGATTACCGGCATCCCGCAGGCGCGTATTGTGCAACTGGCGCGTGAGATTGCTGGTGCCAAGCCTGCCTACATTTCTCAGGGCTGGGGCCCGCAGCGTCACGCCAACGGTGAGCTGGTTTCCCGCGCAATCTCTATGCTGGCAATTTTGACGGGCAACGTAGGGATCAACGGCGGGAATACCGGTGCACGTGAAGGTTCATATTCGCTGCCATTTGAGCGCATGCCAACGCTGAACAACCCGATCGAGACCAGCATTTCCATGTTTATGTGGACCGATGCTATTGAACGCGGGACCGAAATGACCGCGCTGCGCGACGGCGTGCGCGGCAAAGATAAGCTCGATGTGCCCATCAAAATGGTCTGGAACTATGCCGGTAACTGCCTGGTTAACCAGCACTCAGAAATTAACCGCACCCATGAGATCCTGCAGGATGACAAAAAGTGCGAGATGATCGTGGTCATCGATTGCCATATGACCTCGTCGGCGAAATATGCCGATATTCTGCTGCCGGATTGTACGGCTTCGGAACAGATGGATTTTGCCCTGGATGCTTCCTGCGGCAACATGTCTTACGTTATTTTTGCCGACCAGGCGATCAAACCTCGCTTTGAGTGCAAGACCATCTACGACATGACGACGGAACTGGCAAAACGCATGGGCGTTGAGCAACAGTTTACGGAAGGGCGTACTCAGGAAGAGTGGTTACGTCATCTCTATGAGCAATCCCGTAAAGCGATTCCTGAGCTATTGCCGTTTGATGAATTCCGTAAACAAGGAATGTTCAAACAGCGCGATCCTGAAGGGCATCACGTAGCCTACAAGGCTTTCCGCGAGGATCCAGTGGCTAACCCGTTAACCACTCCGTCAGGGAAAATAGAGATTTACTCTGCACAGCTAGCGGAGATTGCCGCGACCTGGGAGCTAAAAGAAGAAGACGTTATCGATCCGCTGCCGATCTATAGCCCAGGGTTCGAAAACTATAACGATCCTTTGACTAAAAATTATCCGCTACAACTTACCGGTTTCCACTACAAAGCGCGCACCCACTCAACCTATGGCAACGTTGATGTACTGCAAGCCGCTTGCCGTCAGGAGATGTGGATTAACCCACTCGATGCGAAGAAACGCGGGATCGCCAATGGCGAACGTATCCGCATTTTCAACGACCGTGGTGAAGTGCATATCGAAGCTAAAGTGACACCGCGAATGATGCCTGGCGTTGTCGCGTTGGGAGAGGGGGCCTGGTACAACCCGGATGCAGGTCGCGTGGATCAGGCGGGCAGCATTAACGTGCTGACCACCCAACGCCCGTCGCCGCTGGCGAAAGGCAACCCATCGCATACCAACCTTGTCCAGGTTGAAAAGCTGTAAGGAGTGACCGATGACAACTCAATATGGATTTTTTATTGATTCCGCCCGTTGCACCGGTTGCAAAACCTGCGAACTGGCTTGTAAAGACTACAAAAATCTCACGCCGGATGTGAGCTTCCGCCGCATTTACGAATACGCCGGTGGCGACTGGCAGGAAGATAACGGCGTCTGGCAGCAAAACGTTTTTGCCTACTATCTCTCTATCGCCTGTAACCATTGTGAGGATCCGGCCTGTACCAAGGTTTGTCCAAGCGGTGCGATGCACAAGCGTGACGATGGCTTTGTGGTGGTGGATGAAGATGTGTGTATTGGCTGTCGCTATTGCCATATGGCCTGTCCGTACGGTGCGCCACAGTACAATGCGGCGAAAGGGCATATGACCAAGTGTGATGGTTGCCATGAACGCGTAGCTGAAGGCAAAAAACCGATCTGCGTGGAATCTTGTCCGCTGCGCGCGCTCGATTTTGGCCCTATTGAAGAACTGCGTAAAAAACACGGTCAGTTGGCTGCCGTTGCGCCGCTACCTGCCGCGCATTTCACTAAGCCGAGCATTGTAATAAAACCTAACGCCAACAGCCGTCCGTGTGGTGATACCACCGGCTATCTGGCCAACCCGAAGGAGGTGTGAAATGGGGAGTGGATGGCATGAATGGCCGTTGATGATTTTCACGGTCTTTGGTCAATGCGTTGTGGGGGGCTTTATTGTGCTGGCCCTTGCGCTAATGAAGGGTGACCTTTCGCAAGAGCAGCAGCAGCGAGTGGTGTGGAGCATGTTCGGCTTGTGGGTGCTGATGGGGGTTGGCTTTATTGCCTCGACCCTGCATCTGGGGTCGCCGATGCGTGCTTTTAATTCGTTGAACCGCGTGGGGGCTTCATCGCTCAGCAACGAAATCGCCAGCGGGGCGCTGTTCTTTGCCGTTGGTGGTATTGGCTGGCTGTTAGCGGTGGTCAATAAGCTACCATCGGGACTGCGTAGCCTCTGGCTGGTCATTACTATGGTGCTGGGGGTTATCTTCGTCTGGATGATGGTTCGCGTGTATAACACCATTGATACGGTGCCTACCTGGTACACGGTCTGGACGCCGCTTAGCTTCTTCCTGACGCTGTTTATCGGCGGCCCACTGCTGGGGTATCTGCTGTTGCGCGTTGCGGGCGTTGATGGTTGGGCGATGCGTCTGCTACCTGCAGTGACTCTGCTGGCGCTGGTGGTTAGCGTGACCGTTGTGCTGATGCAGGGGAGCGAGCTGGCCACCATTCATAGCTCTATTCAGCAGGCCTCGGCGCTGGTGCCGGATTACGGTTCGCTGATGGCCTGGCGTGTCGTTGCGCTAGTAATGGCGCTAGTATGCTGGATTGCACCGCAGCTCAAAGGCTATCAGCCTGCTTTACCGCTGCTGGGGCTGGCATTTGTGCTGGTTCTGGTGGGTGAGATGATTGGCCGCGGCGTCTTCTACGGTCTGCATATGACCGTTGGGATGGCTATCGCCAGTTAATGACCTTTATCGCGCCAGAAATAAGTACTCTGGCGCGATAAAAAGTGCGGTCGATTCATGAAATATTTCTACTGATATTCCTTCCTCTATTTTCTAATAAATTAATAAAAACAATGGAATAATATAAATAACCATTCTGTTGTCGAACCGCTGGATAAAAAACTTCTATCGTTCGCCCGCAAACCGCGTCAGGCCTGACTTCAGGTAGATTGACAATGTTTACAGCAGTGGCATGATGCGCACGAAATCTGAACTCCATCACGGTTTATACCCATGACCATCTACACCCGGCCAGTGCAAATGTTGCTCTGTGGCCTGCTTTTATTGACCCTGGCGATAGCGGTTTTAAATACGCTCGTCCCGCTTTGGCTCGCCCATGAAAATATGCCTACCTGGCAGGTTGGGATGGTGGGATCGTCCTATTTCACTGGCAACCTGGTGGGAACGCTGTTGGCCGGATGGGTGATTAAGCGTCTGGGTTTTAACCGTAGCTATTATCTGGCATCGATGATTTTTGCCGTTGGCTGCGTGGGTCTTGGTATCACCATTGGCTTCTGGACGTGGTTTAGCTGGCGTTTTATCGCGGGCGTGGGCTGCGCGATGATTTGGGTGGTGGTTGAGAGCGCGCTGGTCTGTAGCGGCACCTCACGTAGCCGTGGTCGCCTGCTGGCGGCGTATATGATGATTTATTATATCGGCACAGTGCTGGGCCAATTAATGGTCAGCAAACTGCCGACGGATTTGATGAGCGTACTACCGTGGGTGACTGCGCTGGCCCTGGCGGGCATTCTGCCGCTGCTGTTCACCCGCGTGGCAAATCAAGCTGATGAGCAGCATGAACCCGCACGTATCTGGCCAATGTTAAGGCTGCGCCAGGCGCGTCACGGAGTTAACGGCTGCATTATCTCCGGCATAGTCCTCGGTTCATTGTACGGACTGATGCCGCTATGGCTGAACCATAAGGGCGTCAGCGATTCGGGTATCGGCTTCTGGATGGCGGTGATGGTAAGTGCGGGTATTGTTGGGCAGTGGCCCATTGGTCGACTGGCCGATCGCTATGGTCGCCTGATGGTTCTGCGTGTCCAGGTTTTTGTGGTGATTCTGGGCTGTCTGGCTATGCTAAGCCAGGCCGCAATGGCGCCTGCGCTGTTCGTGCTTGGCGCTTCCGGCTTCACGCTCTACCCAGTCGCTATGGCCTGGGCTTGTGAAAAAGTGGAACGTCATCAGCTGGTGGCGATGAACCAGGCGCTGTTGATGAGCTACACCGTTGGTAGCCTGCTTGGTCCGACGCTTACCGCCATGCTGATGCAAAATTTCTCAGACAATCTGCTGTTTATCATGATTGCCAGCGTCTCCTTTATCTACCTTCTGACGCTGCTGCGCAAAGCCGGACATCATCCGACGCCGGTGGCGCATGCCTGATTCAAGCAATAGTCAGGGGATACATCCCCTGACTATTGGTGAGAAGCGATAAGCGCCGCAAACTGGGCCCTATCCTGAACCGTAGTGAATTGTTGTAGCCTGTCCCCCTCATCCAGCCAGCACACTAACCGCTGGATCGTTTGAATATGCTGTTCGCTATCCGCTGCCGCCAGCACCACTATCAGCCGTATACCGGGATAGCCGGGAAATTCAACGCCTTCTTCGCAACAAAGCAACGAAAGTACACTGCTCTGGCTTAATACGCCTTCTTGCGGACGCGCGTGCGGTAGCGCAAATTCCGGGCTGAGTATGTACCAGGGGCCGTGCTGTTCTGTGGCACTGATAATTGCCTGAGCATATTCCGAGGTGATTTTTCCTTGCTGCTCCAAAGGATGGCAGGCGAGCTGAATGGCATTGCGCCAGTCCAGACCGTTACTGGCATACTGACAGGCGGAAAATAACGCTTTTTCCATATTGGACCTCTTTAATAACGGAGCCGATCGGCAATGCGATCGGCTCGCGTGACGGTTAACGAAGTGCGTTCAACAGCGCCTCGCCCGAGATACCATATTTCGCTTTCAGTTGCCTGCTATTACCCGATTCAGTAAACGTATCCTGCGTCCCCAGTCGTGCAAGACGGGCAGGGTGAGCCGCCTGCGCCATGGTTTCAGCAATCAACCCACCGAGACCGCCGTTGACGCTGTGATTTTCCAGTGTGGCGATGAGCGGGCAGTCTTCGACCAGCTGATAAAATGCCTGCTGATTGAAAGGCTTGAGCGTAGCCACATGGATTAGCTTGCCCTTTTTGCCGCTGGCGAGCAGTTTTTCGTAGCCGTCGGTAGCCTGCTCGAGCACGGTTCCTTCGAAGATAATGGCGAAATCGTTGCCGCTATCGGCGATGGCGGCGATATCGGTCACCCGCGGGATCGCGCTCTTATCGCGAACCGGCATCGGCTCTCGCGCGACGCGGATATAGACTGGCCCATTAATTTTCGCGGCTTGTTCAAAGGCTTCGGCAATTTCTTCGGCATCAGCAGGCGTCAGAATAGTCAAGCCAGGCAGTACGCGGGTTAACGCCAGATCTTCCAGCGCGTGATGCGATGCGCCGTCCGGGCCATCATCCATGCCAGGATGGCTGCCGACGAGCTTGATATTCGCTTTGGCATAGCAGGCCTGCCGCAGCTGAGTCCAGGCGGTTCCGGTTACGAACATCGCAAAGTTGACATAGAAGGGCATAAAGCCCTCCAGCGCCTGACCGACTGCAAAGCTCATAGCGGAACCTTCCGCAATGCCCATTTCGAAAAAGGCCTCAGGGTAGATTGCCTGAAACTGGTCGGTACGCGTTGAGCTGGCTAAGTCGCTGTCGATAGCAACCACGGGGTAGCCTTTTTCTTTCAGGGCAATCAGGGCATTACCGATCTCATCACGGGGTGCTTTCATCACTGTAACTCCTCCATTGCCTGCTGATACTGTTCTTTACTCGGGGTTTTTGAGTGCCAGTCGCCGTTGTTTTCCATGTAGCTGACGCCGGAACCTTTCGTGGTGTGCGCCACGATGGCAATTGGCTTGCCTTTCAGATGGCGGGATAACATCAGGGTGTCGGCCACCTGATGCATATCATTGCCGTTATGAAGTTCAAGTACGTGCCAGCCAAAGCTGCGGATTTTATCCGCCAGCGGTTCGAGGTTAATGACTTCGTTGACCGGATCGTGAGAAGAGAAGCCGTTGTAATCGATAATGGCAACCAGGTTATCCATCTTCATATGCCCGGCCTGCTGCAAGGTTTCCCAGATTTGCCCCTCATGCATTTCGCCATCGCCAATAATGGCGAATACCCGATGGGGATCGTTGTGCCGTTTTTTTGCCGCTGCCATACCCAAAGCAATAGATAATCCCTGGCCCAGCAAACCGGTTGTTGCATCGACATCCGGCAGTGATTTGATGCTGGGGTGCCCCTGCAGACGTGAGTTAATCTGGCGGAACGTACTAAACTCGCTGCGATCGATTTTTCCTTTTTGGTACAGCATGGCGTACTGCGCAGCGACGGCATGCCCTTTGCTCATCACCACTCGCGAACGCGGAGAGGCTGTCAGATCGACTTCTTGATAATAGATCCAGGTCAGAATGTCGATGATCGATAACGCTCCGCCTGGATGACCGATTCCGGACTCGTAAATCATAGTGACTATCTCGCGGCGAGCGGCGAGCGCATGAGATTTCAGTTCATCAATGTTCATGTTTTTTCCTTCTTATGGCAGCATTTTACCGATGTAGTACACAACCAGGCCCAGGGCAACGAAGTCGGTTTCCGGGAAGCTGGTGCCTGACAGACCCACAGACTCCATAATCGGGTAAATCAGCGCAGGGCCAATGCCGATGAGGATCCCGGTGACGAAGCTTCCCGCAATCGCACCTTTCCAGCCGCCAGAGGCATTACCAAATACCGCTGCGGTGGCGCCGATGAAGAAATAAGGAATGGCCACGGGAATAATGACGGTTTGCCCCAATATCGCGAGAAAGCCCATCACCACCAGCCCGCCAATAAACGAAGAAATAAATCCCAGAACCGTGGCGGTGGGGGCATACGGGAAGACCACTGGGCAGTCGAGCGCGGGTTTGGCGTTAGGAATAAACTTCTCCGAAATGCCGAGGAAAGCCGGAACAATCTCTGACAGCAGCAGACGCACGCCGGTAATAATGATGTACAGCGAAGCGGTGAAGGTCAGCGACTGGAAGAGGGGATAAACTAGCCAGTGCATTCCACCTGCTGCAGCGGTTACCGCCTCTTTCCCGGCAGCGAGCGCGGCGATGTAGTAGAAAATACTCACCGAGATCGACACAGAGACGATGTAATCCTTAAAGATCCCCAACCAGCCGGGAAGGTTCAGCTTTTCGGTGGATTGTTTAGGATCGCCGACCTTCGAACCGATCCAGCCGGACGCGGCGTAAGCCAGGGTCACGTAGTGCCCCATCGCGATCTCATCGTTACCGGTGATCTTTCGCATCCAGGGTTGCGCAATCGCCGGATAAAGACAGGCCGCCAGACCTAATAACACGGAGCCGACAATAATGGTCGTCATGTCGCTATAGCCGAGCGCTTTCAGCGTGACGGTAAGCAGCGCGGAGAGATAAAGGTTATGTTGTCCGGTAAGAAAGATGTATTTAAACGGCGTGACGCGTGCAAAGAACAGGTTCCAGCCAAAGCCGATCACCATGATAAGCGACACGCACATTGCGAATTTGGTTTGCGCCAGCCCGGTTAGTGCTTCCGCGAGCGGCATAACACCTTTTAAACCAAATCCATCGCTAAATAACGTCTGAAAATTACCCAGAGAGGTCACCGCGAGCCCGGCACCACCGGCGAACACCAAAAAGCCGACGATAGTTTTGAAGGTGCCGGAAAGGACTTTTTCAATCGGCTTACGTTGGATTAACAAGCCGATTAATGCGATAAAGCCAACTAAAAGTGGGGTTACGCCCAGAATGTCGAATACAATAAATCTGAGGAGATCCATATTGCCTCCGGGAGAGGTTAGTTGCTTTGAACGACGCGAGTGAGGGCAGATTCCATTTCTTCACTATTCATCAGATCGGTAATGCCGATAGCTCTGAATCCGGCTGCTTCGACTTCATCGGTGAGATCGCGCATAGTGATGACGAAATCAATGTCTCGCCAGGTCCTCAGACCCGAAAGGACATCGTGTTCCAGATCGATATCCCAGCCATGTTTGTCGATAATTTTTTGGGCTTTGATTTTGAGCATTAGCGAGCTACCCATACCGGTACGACAGACTATGAGACCTTTCATGAGATGTTCTCCTGTTTGTAAAAATAATTATTTTTATTTGTTTGTATGAGATAATAATTATTATCTTTACCACAGGACGAAAGATGTGACTGTGTTTGCATTTTGAGCAAATAAGGCAAAAAATGAGCCAGATAGACAATAACTTGTTGATAAACATAAGAAATGGAGCTTCGGGGCTAAGCCCGATACTGGAGAAAGTCGGCCGCTTTATTACGGAAAATCCTGATTTTGTGATGCGTCACACGATTTCAGAACTGGCTGACTCCATTGATACCAGTGAGGGGAGTATCACCCGTTTTTGTCGGGCTTTCGGCTTTAAAGGCTTTTCGGATTTCAGAACGGCGCTGGCGATGGAGCAGGGTGCTGCACGCTCGGAAGACAATGGCAATGAAGAGATCGCTCCGGTACTGGCGAGCATCCGCGACAGTAATGCCATTGTTGATAATCAGGAGCTGAAAGCCGCCGCAGACTGGCTTAATTCGCTGAATAACATTGCTATTTATGCTGTAGGCACGGCGGTGCCGGTCGCGTTGTTCCTGCAAATGAATTTAATCAACATGGGTAAAGCGGCAAGTTTTGTCGATCGCTCTTATCCGGCGGCGATGCCACTGCTGGCTGATAATCAAAAAATCGGCATTATTGTCATTCATACCGAGCAGGCATCGGCGGACATGATGCAGGCCCTGTCTCTGGCAAAACAGCAGGGGGTTAAAATATTATCGCTAACGCGTGGGACGTTTACGCCGTTAGCCCGCCTGTCTGACTGGAACCTTCAGGCAGCCGTTGCTTTACAAGGGGAGGGCGAATCCGGATTTGCAGAAATTGCGGGCGCAATGATGGTGGCTGATCGGATCCTGAGCGCGCTGGAAGAGCAGGATGAACGCTATGCTGAGTACCGCAAAGCGCATCAGAAACGTATTTTCTCGATTGAGAGCGTGGCGAATAAGCTGTCGGAATATTTTATGTCCTGACGCCAGCCACTTGCAAAATCCCCAGGTAACGCAAAGTTTACCGGGGGATATTTTGTTTAGTACATCACCTTATGGCCGTACTGCTCAAGAATACCCTTCACGCGCTCCATGGTCTCTTTCTTCGGCGGATGAACGCCATCTAGCTTGTACTCTTCGCCCATTGCGACCCATTTATGCTTGCCCAGCTCGTGATACGGCAGCAGCTCGATTTTTTCGACATTGCCCATATCGCGGGTAAACTCGCCTAGACGATGAGCGGAGTCGTCGTCGTCCGACCAGCCCGGAACCACAACGTAGCGGATCCAGACGTTAATGTTTTTATTGGATAGATAGCGTGCAAACTCCAGCGTACGGTGGTTAGAAACACCAACCAGGTTCTGGTGGATTTCGTCGTTCATCTGTTTGAGATCGAGCATCACCAGGTCAGTCACTTCCAACAGTTCATCAATAACCGGATCGTAGCGGCGCACAAAACCGTTAGTGTCGAGACAAGTATGAATGCCTTCTTTCCTACAGGCGCGGAACCAGTCGCGAACGAATTCAGCCTGCAAAATAGCTTCGCCGCCGGATGCCGTCACTCCGCCTCCGGAAGCGTTCATGAAGTGGCGATAGGTCACCACTTCTTTCATTAGCTCTTCAACGGTGATCTCTTTACCGCCGTGGGTATCCCAGGTATCACGGTTATGACAATACAGGCAGCGCATCAGGCAGCCCTGGAAGAAGGTGATAAAACGGATCCCCGGGCCATCGACGGTGCCACAGGATTCAAAGGAGTGAATGCGACCAATAGTTGACATTGCAGTGATATCTCCAGATTCGGCCCGTTCGGGGCCTGTGGATGCACAGCTCAAACCGGCTGTGTTAAGTCTGTTTTGGCGGTTATCCATTGAGTATAGACAGCAGACAAAAGAGACTATGGCAGAGGGGAGTGCTAAAAAGGCCCCACTTGCGTGGAGCCTTTATTGTACGCGTTTTCAGTCAGACAGGGAATTACATGGTCTGAGTGAAGGTACGAGTGATAACGTCCTGCTGTTGTTCTTTAGTCAGGGAGTTAAAACGTACTGCGTAGCCAGATACACGAATGGTCAGCTGCGGATATTTTTCCGGGTTTTCCATCGCGTCGAGCAGCATTTCGCGGTTCATGACGTTGACGTTCAGATGCTGACCGCCTTCGATGGAGGCTTCGTGGTGGAAGTAACCATCCATCAGGCCTGCCAGGTTAGTCTTACGAACTTCGTCGTCTTTACCCAGCGCGTTCGGAACGATAGAGAAGGTATAGGAGATACCATCTTTCGCGTAAGCAAACGGCAGTTTAGCAACGGAGGTCAGAGAGGCAACAGCACCTTTCTGGTCACGGCCGTGCATCGGGTTAGCACCTGGTCCGAACGGAGCGCCGGCGCGACGACCGTCAGGGGTGTTACCGGTTTTCTTACCATACACAACGTTAGAGGTGATGGTCAGAACTGACTGAGTCGGGATAGCGTTACGGTACATGGTCAGTTTCTGAATTTTCTTCATGAAACGTTCAACCAGGTCAACCGCCATGTCATCTACGCGAGGGTCGTTGTTACCAAACTGCGGGTATTCGCCTTCGATTTCGAAGTCAACAGCCAGACCGTTTTCATCACGAACCGGTTTAACTTTCGCATATTTGATTGCAGACAGGGAGTCAGCAGCAACGGACAGGCCAGCGATACCACATGCCATGGTGCGGATAACATCACGGTCGTGCAGCGCCATCAGAGAAGCTTCGTAGCTGTACTTGTCATGCATGTAATGGATGATGTTCAGCGCAGTGACGTACTGTTTTGCCAGCCAATCCATAAAGTGATCCATACGATCCATCACTTCATCAAAGTTCAGAAGATCGCCTTTGATCGGTTCAGATTTAGGACCAACCTGCATTTTCAGTTTTTCATCAACGCCGCCGTTGATTGCGTACAGCATGGTTTTCGCCAGGTTTGCACGAGCACCGAAGAACTGCATTTGCTTACCAACAACCATTGGGCTTACACAACAAGCGATAGCGTAGTCATCGTTGTTGAAGTCCGGACGCATCAGGTCATCGTTCTCATACTGCAGAGAAGAGGTATCGATGGACACTTTAGCAGCGTATTTTTTGAAGCTCAGCGGCAGTTTTTCAGACCACAGGATAGTGATGTTCGGCTCCGGAGACGGCCCCATAGTGTACAGGGTGTTCAGGAAGCGGAAGCTGTTCTTGGTTACCAGCGTACGGCCATCAACGCCCATACCACCGATAGATTCAGTTGCCCAAATCGGGTCACCGGAGAACAGTTCATCATATTCAGGAGTACGCAGGAAACGAACCATACGCAGTTTCATGACCAGGTGGTCAATCATTTCCTGAGCGTCTTGTTCGGTGATTTTACCTGCTTTCAGGTCACGTTCGATGAAGATATCCAGGAAGCTGGAAGTACGACCGAAGGACATTGCCGCGCCGTTCTGAGATTTAACGGCAGCCAGGTAACCGAAGTAGGTCCACTGGATTGCTTCCTGAGCAGTTTTTGCCGGAGCAGAGATATCGCAGCCATATTTTGCTGCCATTTCTTTGATCTGACCCAGTGCACGGTGCTGTTCAGAGATTTCTTCACGCAGACGAATAGTTGCTTCCAGATTTACGCCATTTTCCAGATCGGATTGCAGAGACAGGAACTGCGCGTATTTGTCTTTCATCAGGAAGTCGATACCGTACAGCGCAACGCGACGGTAGTCACCGATGATACGACCACGACCGTAGGCATCCGGCAGACCGGTCAGAACGCCAGATTTACGGCAGTTCAGGATGTCTTTGGTGTAAACATCGAATACGCCCTGGTTATGGGTTTTGCGGTATTCGGTGAAGATTTTTTTCAGCATTGGGTCCAGCTCGCGATCGTACGCTTTGCAAGAACCTTCAACCATTTTAATGCCGCCGAACGGGATAATCGCACGTTTCAACGGAGCTTCAGTCTGCAGACCAACGATTTTCTCGAGAGCTTTCTCGATGTAGCCAGCGTCATGAGAAGTGATGGTGGATGCAAGGGAAGTGTCAAAATCAACAGGCGCGTGAGTGCGGTTTTCCTGTTTAACACCTTCCATTACGTTGTCCCACAGCTTGGTGGTCGCGTCAGTTGCGCCAGCCAGGAAGGACTCGTCACCTTCGTACGGGGTATAGTTTTTCTGGATAAAGTCGCGGACGTTGACTTCTTTCTGCCAGTCACCTTTCGCAAAACCTTCCCAGGCTGTAGCTAACTTTTCATTAAGCTCGGACATGTAACACCTACCTTCTTAAGTGGATTTTTTATTTACTGCCTGAAACAACCCTTAGTGATGGTCGTCGCCACGCAGGTAAATGACCCAGTATGTCAACCCAACCAGCAGACCACCGCCGATGATGTTCCCGATAGTTACCGGAATCAGGTTATCAGTGATGAAGTTCATGACGGTTAAGTGAGAGAAACTTTCCGGAGTTGAACCGACCGCGGTCCAGAATTCCGGGCTTGCAAAGTCGCGGATTATGATGCCCATCGGGATCATAAACATATTAGCGATACTGTGCTCGAATCCGCTGGCAACAAACATTGCCACCGGTAAAACCATGATCATGGCTTTATCCATCAGGCTACGGCCGGAGTAACTCATCCATACCGCAAGGCAGACCATCAGGTTTGCCAGGATACCCAGGCACACGGCTTCAATAAAAGTATGGTGCATTTTGTGGTCGGCGGTTTGCAGGACGTTAAGTCCCCATTGACCGTTGGCGGTCATATATTCGCCTGAAAGCCACATCAATAACACAAACAGTAAGCAGCCGATCAGGTTACCAACATAGACGTTGAGCCAGTTTTTTGCCAGTTGACCCCATGTAATTCGTCCGCTGGCTTTCGCCACGACGATAAGTACGGTTGAGGTAAACAGGTCGGCACCGCAAATGACGCAGAGAATCAAACCTAGTGAGAAGCAGACGCCCCCAATCAGTTTGGCAACACCGAAAGGCATCCCAGCGGCGCCGGTTGTTGCCGTAATATAGAAAACAAAAGCGATAGAGATGAAGACACCAGCGGTAATAGCCAGATAAAACGTCTTTATCGGATGCTTTGTCGCTTTATAGACACCCGCTTCTTCGGCAACTTTCGCCATTGCAGCAGGGAGTAAAAGATCAAAAGGGTTGTCAGCTTTCACACTAACTCTCTCTTTATGTAAGTTGGCGGTGAGATACTAACAAAGCATTATAGAAGGGAATTTGATGTAGATCATATCCTACCGGAACTATAGGCCTTTTCAGTGTATGGTTTTGGCTTAAAATGCAATTAATCTATTGTTTTTTATGTAAAAAATAAATTTTAAAATTTGCAAATTATGTTGATTTTTTTCATTTTTGCCCTCTGTAGCGGTTAATTAAAATGGGGTATTTTTATTAAAACTAACAATATTCTCAGCGATTATTCGTTATTTTTTACTATTAATTAACTTTGTTGCCACAAATAATCGAGGGCTTGCGAAAAGCATAAAAAAACGGGGTCACAACTGACCCCGTGATGCTGACATTCTGATAGATAAAGAGGCGTTATTTAACCCAGAATTCTGCTTTTGCGCGCTGCAACTTTTCATAGGCCTTCAGTAAAGACTGATGAGCCGGGAAAGCCAGCAGATCGCTGTCTACTGTCTGCAAACCGTAGAAAGGAGCTTCGCCGCTAAGCGCGGCGCTGGCGGCTTCTACTGCTTCAACGCCGTACATACGCACAAAGGCGTTCAGGTATTGCAGCGGCTGGCGCTCTTCTTCCTGGCTGAGCAACAGTAGCGTTTGCAGGCAACGGTAGTAATTAGCGCGTTCAGCGCTAAATATTGAAGCATTGAACTCCATGGTCCATTCGGTCCAGATCAAGGCTTGCTCAATATCACCTCCCGCCAGCGCCAGCATCGCTTTTAACTCACCAATGCGTAGCGTGTACCAACCATTCTCTTTGCCAGTCGCCAGGCCAAGCAGCTCGCGAACGCGGGTGAAATCATCAAGGCCTTCATCGTCCATTTGTTCGATAAGCGCCAGATAATCTTCTTTTTCCCACTCGCTTCCCGGCAGGGAAAGAATAGTTTCCCGCAGGTGTGCACCCATGCTGTTGTTCGCCAGCCAGAGATCTTCCGCCGGGTAGATATCGGACATGCCCGGAACGATGATTCGGCAAGCGTAGACGCTCAGGTGTTCGTAATCGGCGATATAAACTTCTTTATCTTCTTGTTTGAAGATAGCCATCAGGGTGGCGAACTCTTCATCCGTCGTTCCGGAGAAGCTCCAGTCCACGAATGGGTAGTCGGCATCCTGCTTAAACATATCCCAGGAGATCAGACCGCTGGAATCGATAAAGTGAGTCTCAAGATTGGCGTGTTCGGCAACTTCTTCATCATCGAAGGTCGGCGGCGTAAATACGTCGAGATCTTTCAGGCTGCGGCCTTGCAGTAACTCGGTAACGGTACGTTCCAGCGCGACGCCGAAATCAGGATGCGCGCCGAAAGACGCAAAACAAGTTCCGTTAGCCGGGTTAAACAGCACAACGCAGATAACCGGATATTTGCCGCCCAGTGAACCGTCATAAGCGAAAATCGGGAAACCTTCGGCTTCCAGTTTATTAATCGACTCCACAACGCCCGGATAACGCGCCATCACCTCCGCCGGAATTTCCGGCAGGCTGATGCTTTCAGCAATAATGCGATTTTTAATATGACGTTCAAATACTTCTGACAGGCCTTGAACGCGGGCTTCGTTACGGGTATTGCCCGCAGACATGCCATTCGAAACGTACAGGTTGCCAATGATATTCATCGGAATATAAATCGTCTCGCCGTCAGACTGGCGAGTGAACGGCAGGCCGCACACGCCGCGATCGTCATTACCTGATTGCAGATCCACCAGCATGCTGGCAGTTAACTGATCGTCAGGATCGTAGAACGCACGCAGGCGGGCATCTAGCAAGCCTTCCGGCACTTCATCATCGTCGGTTAGCGGGAACCATTTTTCATTCGGATAGTGAACGAAAAGGCCGTTAGCGATGGTGTCGCCCAGCCAGAAATCGGCGAAGAAGTAGTTAGTGGAGAGACGCTCGAAGTATTCCCCTAACGCGGAAGCCAGCGCGGCTTTTTTGGTTGCGCCCTTACCGTTGGTGAAACACAAGGCGCACTCTTTATCGCGGATGTGCACTGACCAGACGTGCGGTACCGGGTTGAGCCATGAGGCCTCTTCAATATCAAATCCGAGGTCGAGCAATTTTTTCTGGAAGCGGGCGATGGAATCTTCCAGGGCGGCATCTTTGCCGGTAATAAATGTTTGAGTCATGGCAATCACTTTTATCGTACGTAAAGCGCGCAATCATACGGGTTTTAGATGACAGGTGCTATCTCCATCGTCTGGCTATGCTTATGTCACTCGATAACTGTTCAGGCGTTAACCATGAAGACTTTTGATTGGCATCGTATGGCACTGGATAAGGTGCCAGTGGAATTTCTTGCCGAGGTGGCGTTACGTAGCCTCTATACCTTCGTGCTGGTATTTATTTTCCTTAAAATCACCGGGCGGCGCGGCGTTCGACAGATGTCGTTGTTTGAAGTACTGATTATTCTGACCCTGGGCTCGGCGGCGGGTGATGTCGCATTCTATGATGATGTCCCCATGCTGCCGGTGCTGGCCGTTTTTATCACCCTGGCGCTCCTGTACCGGCTAGTCATGTGGCTGATGGGGCACAGTGAAAAGCTGGAGGATTTACTCGAAGGTAAGCCGATTGTGGTGGTGGAAAACGGCGAGCTGGCATGGGAAAAGCTCCAGGCGGAAAACATGACCGAATTTGAGTTTTTTATGGAGCTTCGCACCAACGGCGTGGAGCAACTGGGGCAGGTACGGCTGGCTATTCTGGAAACCAACGGACAAATTAGCCTTTATTACTACCCGGATCCGGATGTTAAAGCCGGACTCTCTATTCTACCTTCACGCTTTACTGAGCGTTTTACTACCGTTCCGCAGGATGATGAGTACGCCTGCGTCCGCTGTAGTGCAATCCTTACGCTTCGTGCCGGGGATAAGCAATTATGCCCACGCTGTGCAAATGCAGAATGGTCGAAGGTCAGTCGAGCAAAAAGAGTCACTTGACAGCAATTATGTCGGTTATATGACGTCAAGCTGGCAGATTCTTTTGTGTGAGCAAGGCCGCATTTTGCCACTGTTCAGTTTTAGCCGTTGCGGTACGTGTCACTGAATGATAAAACCGATAGCCACAGGAATAACTTATGCCCGCGACGGTTCGCGGGCAAATAACATAGCAACGTGGTGAGGGTAAATGGCTCAGGTCTATAACTTCAGTTCGGGCCCGGCAATGCTGCCGGCGGAAGTACTCAAACTGGCGCAGCAGGAGCTGTGCGACTGGAACGGTTTGGGGACGTCGGTGATGGAAATCAGCCACCGTGGGAAGGAGTTCATTAAGGTGGCTGAAGAGGCGGAACAGGATTTTCGCTCCCTGCTCAATATTCCTTCCAACTACAAAGTTTTATTCTGTCATGGCGGCGGCCGCGGGCAGTTTGCGGGCATCCCACTGAACCTGCTTGGCGATAAAACCGTTGCCGACTACGTTGATGCTGGTTACTGGGCCGCCAGCGCGGTTAAAGAAGCGCATAAATACTGTAATCCGAACGTAATCGACGCCAAAATCACCGTTGACGGCCTGCGCGCGGTTAAACCAATGAGCGAATGGCAACTGACGCCTGGCGCTGCGTACCTGCACTACTGCCCGAATGAAACCATTGATGGTATTGCCATCGAAGAAGCGCCGAACTTTGCTGACGATGTGATAGTCACGGCGGATTTATCTTCGACTATTTTATCTCGTGAAATCGACGTTAGCCGTTATGGCGTGATCTACGCTGGTGCGCAGAAAAACATCGGTCCGGCCGGTTTGACGCTGATTATTGTTCGCGAAGATCTGCTGGGTAAAGCCAACGTAGCCTGCCCGTCGATTCTTGACTATTCCATCCTGGCTGAGAATGACTCGATGTTCAACACGCCGCCGACATTTGCCTGGTATCTGTCAGGCCTGGTGTTTAAGTGGCTGAAAGAGCAGGGCGGCGTCGCCGTGATGGATAAAATTAACCAGCAAAAAGCCGACTTATTATATGGCGTGATTGATCGCAGTGGTTTCTATCGCAATGACGTTGCTGTGGCGAACCGCTCTCGCATGAACGTGCCGTTCCAACTGGCGGATAGCGCTCTTGACAAGTTGTTCCTTGAAGAGTCTTTTGCAGCCGGTCTGCATGCGTTGAAAGGTCACCGCGTCGTGGGCGGCATGCGAGCCTCCATTTATAATGCGATGCCGTTGGCCGGTGTGAAGGCGCTGACTGACTTTATGCAGGACTTCGAACGCCGTCACGGTTAATCGTTGCCTTGTTTTTCATCCCCGCAGCCAGCCTGCGGGGTTTTTATTCTGTTTGTTTGAGAGTTGAGTTTAATGGAATCCCTGACGTTACAACCCATCGCACGTGTAGATGGCACTATTAACCTGCCCGGGTCCAAAAGTGTCTCCAATCGTGCCTTGCTGCTGGCGGCATTAGCCGATGGCACTACGGTGCTGACCAATTTGCTGGACAGCGACGATGTGCGCCACATGCTGAATGCCCTCAACGCCCTGGGAGTTCATTACACCCTGTCCTCCGATCGTACTCGTTGCGAAGTGACAGGTAACGGGGGCCCACTACAGTCTGACCAGGCGCTGGAACTGTTCCTCGGTAACGCCGGGACCGCAATGCGCCCGCTGGCGGCGGCGTTATGCTTGGGTAGCAATAATATTGTGCTGACCGGTGAGCCGCGAATGAAAGAGCGTCCGATTGGCCACCTGGTTGATGCGCTGCGTCAGGGCGGTGCGCAAATCGATTATCTGGAGCAGGAAAACTATCCGCCTCTGCGTCTGCGCGGTGGTTTCAACGGTGGTCATGTTGAAGTTGACGGCAGCGTTTCCAGCCAGTTCCTCACTGCGCTGTTGATGACCGCGCCGTTGGCTCCGCAGGATACCGTTATTGCTATTAAAGGCGAGTTGGTTTCTAAACCTTACATTGATATCACGCTCAACCTGATGAAGACGTTTGGCGTTGAGGTTGAAAACCAGTCTTATCAGCGTTTTGTGGTACGCGGCAATCAGCAGTATCAATCACCAGGCGACTATCTGGTTGAGGGGGACGCCTCTTCGGCATCCTATTTCCTCGCTGCTGGCGCGATTAAGGGCGGTACGGTGAAAGTGACCGGTATCGGTCGTAACAGCGTGCAGGGCGATATTCGTTTCGCCGATGTGCTGGAGAAAATGGGCGCAACCGTTACCTGGGGGGACGATTTTATTGCCTGTACTCATGGCGAGCTGAACGCCATTGATATGGACATGAATCATATCCCGGATGCTGCGATGACTATCGCCACTGCCGCGTTGTTTGCGAAAGGTACCACCACGCTGCGCAACATTTATAACTGGCGTGTCAAAGAGACCGACCGCCTGTTTGCTATGGCAACAGAGCTGCGTAAAGTGGGCGCTGAAGTTGAAGAGGGTGAGGATTACATCCGCATTACGCCACCTGTGAAGCTGCAGTTTGCAGACATCGGTACCTATAACGACCACCGCATGGCGATGTGTTTTTCGTTAGTGGCGCTTTCCGATACCCCAGTCACGATCCTCGATCCGAAGTGTACGGCGAAAACTTTCCCGGATTACTTTGAGCAACTGGCGCGTATCAGCACACTGGCTTGAATGACGCAAGTCCTATAAAAACGCCGGCCAGGAGGTCGGCGTTTTTTTTACGTGCTTGTCGGCAGATAAACTAAATGCTAGCCTTGAGTGCTTGTAAATATAGGATTTATAAGCAATTAATATGAAAAATCAATGGATGATTGATATGAAAAATACAAAATTAATGCTGGCTTTAGCTGTTTCTGCCACGTTGTTGGCAGGTTGTAAAAATATGCAAGGTGTGGATACCAACGCCCTGGTCAATTCCGGGATGACGGCCTACAAAGCAGCGACCCTCTCTGACGCTGAAGTCAAAACACTTTCCGATGATGCCTGTAAGCAAATGGATGGCGAAAATCAACTGGCGGGCTCTTCAAGCAAGTACACCAAACGCCTGAATAAAATTGCCAAAGCGTTAGGCAATAATATCGATGGCACCCCGGTGAACTACAAAGTTTACGTGACATCAGACGTGAATGCCTGGGCAATGGCTAACGGCTGCGTGCGCGTCTATAGCGGTCTGATGGACATGATGACCGATAATGAAGTCGAGGGCGTACTGGGCCATGAACTGGGTCACGTTGCGCTGGGTCACTCGCGTAAAGCGATGCAAACCGCTTATGCAACTATCGCCGCGCGTGATGCTGTTTCAGCAACTGGTGGAGCGGCTGCGAGTTTGTCTAAATCTCAGTTGGGTGATATCGCCGAGGGAATGATTAACTCAGCCTTCTCTCGTTCTCAGGAATCGGATGCCGATGATTTCTCTTACGATCTGATGAAGAAACGTAAGATCAGCACCCAGGGTCTGGTGGGAAGCTTCGACAAACTGGCCAGCCTTGACGCCGGACATAGTAAATCTTTGTTCGATTCACATCCGCCTTCAGCTGAACGTGCGCAGCATATTCGCGACCGCATCGCCGCTGATAAAAAGTAAAACTTTGCCCCAATTCGGGCTGATGCTCCATCAGCCCGCTATAATTGCGTAATTCTTCTGCATTCCATTTCCTGTTGTCCGTAATTTGCAAGCAACACTCACTTTCCGTCGTATAGATGCGTATAATGCGCGGCGTTTATATATTTATGCGCCTTGCTGAAGGAGAAAAAGATGACGGTAGCTGTTCCGGTAATCACCATTGATGGGCCTGGCGGTGCGGGTAAGGGCACATTGTGCAAGGCAATGGCGGAAACGCTGGGCTGGCATCTGCTGGATTCTGGGGCGATTTATCGTGTTCTGGCTCTGGCGGCATTGCATCACCACGTAGATGTTGAATCTGAAGACGCGCTGGTTCCACTGGCCGCGCATCTGGATGTGCGTTTTGTTTCTACTAACGGTAGCCTGGAAGTGATTCTTGAAGGCGAGGATGTTAGTGCTGAAATTCGCACTCAGGAAGTGGCCAATACGGCATCAAAAGTGGCCGCTTTCCCACGTGTAAGAGAAGCGTTGCTGCGCCGTCAGCGCGCCTTCCGCGATCTCCCCGGCCTGATTGCCGACGGGCGTGATATGGGGACCGTAGTGTTCCCTGATGCGCCGGTGAAAATTTTCCTTGATGCCTCAGCGGAAGAACGTGCTCAGCGCCGCATGCTTCAGTTGCAGGAGAAGGGCTTTAGTGTTAACTTTGATCGCCTTTTATCCGAGATAAAAGAACGCGATGACCGCGATCGTAATCGCACAGTGGCGCCGCTTGTCCCGGCAGCCGATGCTTTAGTTCTTGATTCCACAGAACTAAACATTGAGCAAGTGATTGAAAAAGCGCTACAATATGCGCGCGAAAAACTGGCAGTCGCTTAATTGTTCATCGGTGAAGCGCAATAGCCTCCGAATTTTAGCAGTACCCCCGCAGCAATGGAGTGTTAGCGGGTATGTTAAACAACCCCATCCGGCATGGAGCCAGGTGGACGTTAAATATGAAACCTGAAGATTAAACATGACAGAATCTTTTGCTCAACTATTTGAAGAATCCTTAAAAACAATCGAAACCCGTCCGGGTTCCATCGTTCGTGGTGTTGTTGTTGCTATCGACAAAGATATCGTACTGGTTGACGCCGGTCTGAAATCTGAGTCTGCCATTCCGGCAGAGCAGTTCAAAAACGCCCAGGGCGAGCTGGAAATCCAGGTTGGTGACGAAGTTGACGTTGCTCTGGATGCAGTAGAAGACGGCTTCGGTGAAACCCTGCTGTCCCGTGAAAAAGCTAAACGTCACGAAGCTTGGATCACGCTGGAAAAAGCTTACGAAGAAGCTGAAACTGTAGTCGGTGTTATCAACGGCAAAGTTAAAGGTGGCTTCACTGTTGAGCTGAATGGTATTCGTGCGTTCCTGCCAGGCTCCCTGGTAGACGTTCGTCCGGTGCGCGACACGCTGCACCTGGAAGGCAAAGAGCTTGAATTCAAAGTCATCAAGCTGGACCAGAAACGTAACAACGTTGTTGTTTCTCGTCGTGCCGTTATCGAGTCCGAAAACAGCGCAGAACGCGATCAGCTGCTGGAAAACCTGCAGGAAGGCATGGAAGTCAAAGGTATCGTTAAGAACCTCACTGACTACGGTGCATTCGTTGATCTGGGTGGCGTTGACGGCCTGCTGCACATCACCGATATGGCATGGAAACGCGTTAAGCATCCGAGCGAAATCGTAAACGTTGGCGACGAAATCACTGTTAAAGTGCTGAAGTTCGACCGCGAGCGTACTCGTGTATCTCTGGGCCTGAAACAGCTGGGCGAAGATCCATGGGTAGCTATCGCTAAGCGTTATCCGGAAGGTACCAAACTGACTGGTCGCGTGACCAACCTGACCGACTACGGCTGCTTCGTTGAAATCGAAGAAGGCGTTGAAGGCCTGGTTCACGTTTCCGAAATGGATTGGACCAACAAAAACATCCACCCATCCAAAGTTGTTAACGTTGGTGACGTAGTGGAAGTTATGGTTCTGGATATCGACGAAGAACGTCGTCGTATCTCCCTGGGCCTGAAGCAGTGCAAAAACAACCCATGGCAGCAGTTCGCGGAAACCCACAACAAGGGCGACCGTGTTGAAGGTAAAATCAAGTCTATCACTGACTTCGGTATCTTCATCGGCCTGGACGGCGGCATCGACGGCCTGGTTCACCTGTCTGACATCTCCTGGAACGTTGCAGGCGAAGAAGCAGTACGTGAATACAAAAAAGGCGACGAAATCGCAGCAGTTGTTCTGCAGGTTGACGCAGAACGTGAGCGTATCTCTCTGGGCGTTAAACAGCTCGCAGAAGATCCGTTCAACAACTGGGTTGCACTGAACAAGAAAGGCGCAATCGTAAACGGTAAAGTGACTGCAGTTGACGCTAAAGGCGCAACCGTAGAACTGGCTGACGGCGTTGAAGGTTACCTGCGCGCTTCTGAAGCTTCACGTGACCGCGTTGAAGATGCAACTCTGGTTCTGAGCGTAGGCGACGACGTTGAAGCTAAATTCACTGGCGTTGATCGTAAGAACCGTGCAATCAGCCTGTCTGTTCGTGCTAAAGACGAAGCTGATGAGAAAGATGCTATCGCTACTGTTAACAAACAGGAAGAAGCAGGTTTCTCTAACAACGCAATGGCTGAAGCTTTCAAAGCAGCTAAAGGCGAGTAATCTTAGTCTTTCGGGTTACAACAACCTGAATTATGACGAGTTTACTTGACAGATTGTAGGATTCGTCCTGTAATCAAGCACAAAGGGCGGCTACGGCCGCCCTTGTTTAAGCTGTTAGATAACTTTGCCTTGAAGGAAACCGGAGGAATAATGACCAAGTCAGAATTGATAGAAAGACTTGCCAGCCAGCAATCTCACATTCCTGCGAAAGCAGTAGAAGATGCTGTTAAAGAAATGCTGGAGCATATGGCCTCAACGCTTGCTCAAGGTGAGCGCATTGAAATCCGCGGTTTCGGCAGCTTCTCTTTGCATTATCGAGCACCCCGCACCGGGCGTAATCCAAAAACTGGCGACAAAGTTGAACTGGAAGGTAAGTACGTTCCACACTTTAAACCAGGTAAAGAATTACGCGACCGCGCCAATATTTACGAAGAGTAAGTTTCGCTGAGCGGCGACAACATACTTAAACGTTGAAAAAGCACCTTCGGGTGCTTTTTTTTGTATTTTCTCCATCTCTCCTCACAAAACACAGGTCGTTTTCTGGTAACAGAGTAAATTCACTGGAAAGCACCATGCAACTCATCTACGCCGTGTAAGACATATCTTCTATTTGGCGCGACACTTCTGCCGACAAGGAGGTGTCAATGCGTTTACCACAACTCGCTGGCTGTGTGATTGTCGGTATCTTACCGCTGCTCTGGTTACCCGTTTTGCCCGGACGCTTTGTTGTCTGGGGACTCATTGCCCTTGCATTACTTATTGCGCAATGCCGTCACGGCACTGCGCAATATGTCGCGTTGATAATGTTGTTCCTGGTTTGGGGGATACTCAGTGCCCGACAGGTGTTATGGCCAACCGAAACATTACTAGACAGAAATCGACAGGTTGAAATTGAACTTACCGCAACCGATGGACAGACAGTCCATCAGGGAAAGATCGTTCGTCTGGATGGGCGGCGGCTATTTCCCGCTCCTGGAGTGAGTCTCTACGGCAACTATCTACCTGAAACACCCTGCGCGGGTCAGGTCTGGGCAATGACGCTTCGCGCTCGCCCGGTTCACGGACAACTCAACGATGGCGGATTTGATAGTCAACGCTATGCCTTGTCGCAGCATCGCCCGCTGACTGGACGATTTCTTACCGCCGAAGCCCGGGACAGACGCTGTAGTTTGCGGGCACGCTATCTGGCATCGCTAAACCAAACACTTGATACATTACCATGGCGGTCGGTGATACTAGGATTAGGCATGGGAGAGCGTCTGGCCGTTCCTCGTGAGATTAAGACCTTGATGCAGGAAACCGGCACGTCGCATCTGATGGCGATTTCGGGTTTACATATTGCGCTGGGGGCTTCGCTTGGTTGGTTATTACTGAGAGGGCTGCAGTTCTTTCTCCCATGCCGCTGGCTTGGCTGGCGGGCACCGTTGCTTATTGGCCTGGGATGCGCCATCTTCTACTCCTGGCTGACTGGTATGCAGCCGCCTGCATTGCGTACCTGCGCCGCATTAGCCGTCGGCTGCTGGCTCCGGTTATCCGGTAAACGCTGGTCGCCGTGGCAAATATGGTGTTGCTGCATTGGCGCGATTTTGTTCGCTGACCCGTTAGCTGTTTTATCCGAAAGCCTGTGGTTATCAGCGTTTGCCGTCGCTGCGTTGATATTCTGGTACCAGTTGGCGCCGATTTCACTTCGTGAAAGGCATTGGTTGCTACGTCAGATACTTGCGCTGTGTCATTTGCAGATTGGATTGATGTTCTTACTTATCCCCATCCAAATTGCTCTCTTTCATGGCATCAGTATGACTTCCATCATCGCCAATCTGATTGCTGTGCCCTTGGTTACCTTCGTTGTTGTCCCGCTGATTCTGGTAGCAATGCTGTTGCATCTTTGCGGGCCGATATTTGTAGAGATGGCCTTGTGGCAACTGACGGACCGGATTCTGGCCGCGTTATTCTGGTCATTACGCCAGCTGCCACCCGGTTGGTTGGGCCTGGATGTTCGCTGGCTTGGCGTAAGCATAATACCCTGGCTGGCATTGATAGCCTGGCGCTTTCATGCCTGGCGGACGCTACCTGCGCTTTGTTTAGGGTGTCTTGTGTTATTGAGTCGGCCTTTTGGGCGTAATACCGACGCTAATGAATGGCGAGTGACGATGCTGGATGTGGGGCAGGGGCTGGCTATGGTTATTGAACGTCAGGGAGCGGCGCTTCTCTATGATACCGGGCTGGCGTGGCCAGACGGTGACAGTGGTCAGCAAATTATTATCCCCTGGCTGCGTTGGCATCATTTGCAACCGGAGGGGATCATTCTGAGTCATGAACATCTCGATCATCGCGGCGGATTGAATTCGATACAGAAAGCATGGCCGCAACTATGGGTTCGTAGCCCGTTGGGCTGGGCGGGGCATTTAGCCTGTCAGCGCGGTGAAACCTGGCAATGGAGAGGGCTAACTTTTCGTGCTCTGTGGCCACTGTCGGGAGTGACAAAGCAGGGAAATAATCGTTCCTGCGTAGTGCGAATTGATGACGGCAAGCACAGTATTCTGCTTACGGGTGATATCGAAACCCCTGCGGAAATGGCGATGATCAGCCACTATTGGCAGCATCTTGCGTCTACACTTATCCAGGTTCCGCATCACGGTAGCAATACCTCGTCAGGGACAGCTTTACTTCAGAGCGTGGGAGGCGAAGCGGCGCTTGCCTCAGCTTCACGCTTTAACGCATGGCGTATGCCCTCCAGTAAAGTGATTCAGCGTTATCGGAACTTGGGTTATCAATGGTTCGATACCCCGCACCAGGGGCAAATTACGGTTGTTTTTTCCACAGATAGTTGGCAAATCTATGGCTTACGGGATCAAGTTTTACCTCGTTGGTATCATCAGTGGTTTGGCGGGAAGGCGTAGAACGGGTAGAATATGCGGCTATTTCAACACAAGCTGGTTTATTGAATGCAGAACGATAAAGATCTCTCCACGTGGCAGACCTTCCGCCGACTCTGGCCGATTATAGCGCCGTTTAAACCCGGGCTAATCGTTGCGGCAGTGGCGCTAGTGCTTAACGCGGCTAGTGATACCTTCATGCTATCGCTTCTTAAACCGTTATTGGATGATGGTTTTGGTAAAACGGATCGCTCAGTGCTGATATGGATGCCGCTGGTGGTTATCGGGCTGATGATTCTGCGCGGTGTTACCAGCTACGTTTCGAGCTATTGTATCTCATGGGTCTCAGGCAAAGTCGTTATGACGATGCGCCGCCGTTTATTCAGCCACATGATGGGAATGCCGGTCTCCTTCTTTGACAAACAGTCCACCGGTACGTTGTTATCTCGTATTACCTATGATTCCGAACAGGTCGCATCCTCTTCTTCCAGCGCGCTGATCACTGTCGTGCGTGAAGGAGCATCGATTATCGGCCTGTTTATCATGATGTTCTATTACAGCTGGCAGCTCTCGGTGATTCTTATCGTGCTCGCGCCGATTGTGTCGATCGCTATCCGCGTGGTGTCGAAGCGTTTTCGTAACATCAGTAAGAATATGCAGAACACGATGGGTCAGGTGACGACCAGCGCAGAGCAAATGCTGAAAGGGCATAAAGAAGTGCTGATGTTTGGTGGCCAGAAGGTGGAAACCAAGCGTTTTGATAAGGTCAGTAACAAGATGCGTCTGCAAGGGATGAAAATGGTCTCTGCGTCCTCTATTTCGGATCCGATCATTCAGCTGATAGCCTCTCTGGCGCTGGCTTTTGTGCTTTATGCTGCGAGCTTCCCGAGCGTAATGGAGACGCTGACTGCCGGTACCATCACCGTTGTCTTCTCCTCAATGATTGCTTTAATGCGTCCTTTAAAGTCGCTGACTAACGTCAATGCCCAGTTCCAGCGTGGGATGGCGGCGTGCCAGACGCTTTTCGCTATCCTTGATTCCGAGCAGGAGAAAGACGAAGGCAAGCTGGAGATCGCGCGCGCGAAGGGCAATCTGGAATTTAAAAACGTCACCTTCAGATACCCAGGACGCGAAGTTGCTGCGCTGCGCAATATCGACCTGAACATACCCGAAGGGAAAACCGTGGCGCTGGTTGGGCGTTCAGGCTCAGGTAAATCGACTATCGCCAGCCTTATCACGCGTTTCTACGATGTCGATGAAGGCCAGATATTGCTGGACGGTCATGACCTGCGCGAGTACACGCTGACTTCCCTGCGCGATCAGGTCGCGCTGGTGTCGCAAAACGTCCATCTCTTCAACGATACGGTGGCAAATAACATTGCCTATGCGCGTACCGAAGAGTACAGCCGTGAGCAGATTGAAGAAGCGGCACGCATGGCTTACGCCATGGACTTTATTAACAAAATGGATAATGGCCTCGATACGATTATCGGTGAAAACGGCGTGATGCTCTCCGGCGGACAACGCCAGCGTATTGCTATCGCGCGCGCGCTGCTGCGTAACAGCCCGATTCTGATTCTCGACGAAGCCACATCGGCGCTGGATACTGAATCCGAACGCGCTATCCAGGCTGCGCTGGACGAACTGCAGAAAAACCGCACCTCTCTGGTTATCGCCCACCGCCTGTCGACGATTGAGCAAGCTGACGAGATCGTGGTGGTGGAAGATGGCCAAATCGTTGAACGCGGCAGCCATACCGATCTGCTGGAGCATAAGGGCGTTTACGCTCAACTGCATAAGATGCAATTCGGCGCATGATTGCTCGCATCTGGTCCGGTGAATCGCCTTTATGGTGGTTGTTGCTGCCGCTCTCCTGGCTGTATGGCCTGGTGAGCGGGTTAATACGGCTTAGCTATAAGCTGGGATGGCGCAAAGCCTGGCGAGCGCCGGTCCCGGTCGTGGTGGTGGGAAACCTGACCGCCGGCGGTAATGGTAAAACGCCGGTTGTGATCTGGTTGGTGGAGCAGCTCCAGCAGCGCGGCATTCGCGTTGGCGTTGTTTCTCGCGGCTACGGCGGTAAAGCGGCAAGCTATCCGCTCGTGTTGAATGCTGATACCGGTACTGTTGAAGCAGGCGATGAGCCAGTACTGATTCGCCAGCGTACCGGTGCACCAGTCGCCGTCTCTCCATCTCGTAGCGATGCGGTTCAGGCTTTACTGGCAGCAAACGATCTGCAGATTATCGTCACTGATGATGGTCTACAGCACTACAAGCTGGCGCGTGATAAAGAAATCGTGGTGATAGACGGCGTGCGCCGTTTTGGCAACGGCTGGTGGCTGCCCGCCGGACCGATGCGCGAGCGCGCCTCACGTTTACACAGCGTGGATGCGATTATCGTTAATGGCGGTGTGGCCCGACCGGGAGAGATCCCGATGCAGCTCCGTCCTGGACTGGCGGTGAATCTGCTGACTGGCGAACGTCGAAACGTCGCGGCATTCGACAATGTGGTGGCGATGGCAGGAATCGGTCACCCGCCGCGTTTTTTTGCCACGCTTGAGAGTTGTGGCGTGCAGCCAGTGAAAACTGTGGCCTTAGCCGATCATCAGGCATTGAATCAAAGCGACGTCGCTGCCCTGGCGACGTCACAGCAAACCCTGCTGATGACCGAAAAAGACGCGGTCAAATGCCGGGAGTTTGCACAAGCTAACTGGTGGTATTTACCCGTCGACGCCATAATGGCTGATGAACGCGCACAGCGGCTGCTCACGGACTTAGTTACGCTGGCGCAACGTTAGTTTTGCCATACCGTTGCGCTGGAGCCCTTAATGGAGAACCTGCATGTCGGTATTGTCCCTCTCGCTTAAAGAAGCCCGCCATCTCCATCTTGCCGCGCAGGGGCTGCTGAAAAAGCCCCGCCGTCGCGCGCGACCCGAAGATATTTTGCAGACTATCCAGCAGATGTCTTTACTGCAAATCGACACCATTAACGTTGTCGCCCGTAGCCCATACCTGGTGCTTTTTAGCCGCCTCGGTCACTATCAACAGGGCTGGCTGGATGAGGCGCTACGCACGGGTGAACTGATGGAGTACTGGGCCCATGAGGCCTGCTTTTTACCGCGTAGTGACTTTTCGCTGGTACGTCACCGTATGCTGACGCCGGATAAAATGGGCTGGAAGTATCATAAAGAGTGGATGGACGAACATGCCGAGAGCATTCAGGAATTACTGAATCATATCGCTGAAAACGGCCCGGTCCGCTCGGCAGATTTCGAGCATCCGCGCAAAGGCACCAGCGGCTGGTGGGAGTGGAAACCGCATAAACGTCACCTTGAAGGTTTATTTACCGCAGGCGAAGTTATGGTTGTCGAACGGCGCAATTTTCAGCGGGTTTATGACCTGATGCATCGGGTAATGCCGCACTGGAATGATGAGCGGGATGGGCTTTCGCAAGAGCAGGCAGAAGACATTATGCTGCGCAACAGCGCCCGTAGCCTGGGGATTTTTCGCCCGCAGTGGCTGGCGGATTATTATCGCTTGCGCCAACCCTCGCTACCTGGTTTGCTGGCGAAATGGCAGGAAGAAGGGCTGGTGGTACCGGTGAATGTAGAAGCGCTGGGTGAAATGTGGCTCCATCGCGATGCGCTAGCGCAACTGGAGTCAGCACCTGGCGGTAGGCTGTCTGCCAGCCATAGCGCCGTACTTTCGCCTTTCGATCCGGTCGTATGGGATCGTAAACGGGCCGAACAGCTGTTTAACTTTAGCTATCGGCTGGAGTGCTACACGCCCGCACCGAAGCGCCAGTTCGGCTATTTTGTTTTACCGCTTCTGCACCAGGGAAAGCTGGTGGGGCGGATGGATAGTAAAATGCATCGCAAAACCGAGGTACTGGAAATTTTCTCACTGTGGCTGGAGGATGGCGTCAAGCTGACATCGGGTCTGGAGAAGGGATTAAAACGGGCGATTGATGATTTCGCCCGCTGGCAGGACGCGACGCAGGTGGCCTGCGGGCAGCTGCCGGCGGAGCTCTTTACCGGGCAACGACAGGGTTGGGAAATTGACGCCGCCTGAGCCTGCGTGTGGTATGCTTCTGCGGAATCTATTCGGTCCATCTGGAGGAATCATGGATCATCGTTTACTTGAAATTATCGCCTGTCCGGTTTGTAACGGTAAGCTGTATTACAGCCAGGATAAGCAAGAACTGATCTGCAAACTTGATAGCCTGGCTTTCCCGCTGCGAGACGGCATTCCTGTACTGTTAGAAACTGAAGCCCGTCCGCTTGCCGTAGAAGAGAGCCAGTCATGAACTTCGTGGTTATCATTCCCGCGCGTTTTGCTTCGACTCGCCTGCCGGGAAAACCGCTCCAGGATATCAATGGCAAACCGATGATTGTCCATGTGCTGGAGCGTGCACGTGAGTCCGGAGCCGACCGTATCATCGTTGCTACTGACCATCCGGACGTTGCCCGCGCGGTTGAAGCTGCTGGTGGTGAAGTATGTATGACGTGTGAAGATCATCAATCCGGTACCGAGCGCCTTGCCGAGGTGGTCGAGAAATGCGCCTTTAGTGACGACACTATCATCGTTAACATTCAGGGCGATGAGCCGATGATTCCGCCAGCGATAGTGCGTCAGGTCGCTGAAAATCTGGCGGCCAGCACCAGCGGTATGGCAACCTTAGCGGTACCAATCCATGATTCCGAAGAAGCATTCAATCCGAATGCGGTGAAGGTCGTGATGGACGCTGCGGGCTACGCGCTCTACTTCTCCCGCGCCACCATCCCGTGGGATCGCGATCGTTTTGCTCAATCCCGCGAAACTATCGGCGACTCTCTGCTGCGCCATATCGGTATTTACGGCTATCGCGCCGGTTTTATTCGTCGCTACGTCAGCTGGGCGCCAAGTCCGCTGGAGCAGATTGAAATGCTGGAGCAGCTGCGCGTGCTATGGTACGGCGAAAAAATCCATGTTGCGGTGGCTGAAGTGGTTCCAGGTACGGGCGTTGATACGCCGGAAGATCTGGAACGCGTTCGCGCGGAGTTGCGTTAATCTTTTCATCCCCTCCGTCTGGAGGGGATATATTCAGGCCATTTTTCCATACTTTTTTGCGGCAATTTTGATCTTACCCGATGACAACCCCGTAGCAGACGCTCATTATGAAATCGATAGTATTCATAGGGGTAATCTGAAATGGAACAGTTGCGTACCGAACTGAGCCATCTGCTTGGTGAAAAACTAAGCCGCGTGGAGTGCGTCAGTGAAAAGCCTTCGTCGGCGCTGTGGTCGCTATATGATGCTCAAGGAAACCCAATGCCGCTGCTGGCGCGTAGTTTTACGACGCCGGGTATAGCGCGTCAGCTGGCGTGGAAAATCTCGACTCTGGCGCGTAGTGGAACCGTACGCATGCCGGTTGTCTATGGCGTGATGACGCATGAAGAGCAACCTGGGCCCGATGTCCTGCTGATTGAACGACTGCGTGGCGTTTCGGTTGAAGCGCCCACCCGTACCCCGGAACGCTGGGAACAATTGCAGGAGCAAATCGTTGAAGCGCTACTGGCCTGGCATCGGCAGGATAGCGGTGGTTGCGTAGGGATGGTTGATAGCACTCAGGAAAACCTCTGGCCGCACTGGTATCGCCAACGGATCGAGGTGTTATGGAGCACGCTGAATCTCTATCAGGATACCGGCCTGACCATGCAGGACAAACGTATTTTGTTCCGTACTCGCGAATGCCTTGCAGATCTGTTTAAAGACTTTAATGATAACTGTGTTCTGGTGCACGGTAGCTTTACGCTGCGCAGCATGCTGAAAGATGCGCGTAGCGATCAGCTGCTGGCGATGGTGGGGCCGGGCATGATGCTGTGGGCTCCGCGTGAATTTGAGTTATTTCGTCTGGCCGATGGTGGGCAAGGAGAGCAGCTATTGTGGCACTATCTGCGTCGTGCGCCGGTAGCTGAGGCTTTTCTCTGGCGGCGCTGGTTGTATCTGTTGTGGGATGAAGTGGAAAACCTGGTGAATACCGGGCGCTTTGAGCGCGCCCGTTTCGACCTTGCGGCAAAATCAATTTTGCCCTGGCTCGCCTGAGGATCCTTTTAACCGCTGCCAGATGCGGCCTAACGTTTCGTAGCCAACCCGATCGCTATGCATCAGCCACACGGGGGACGGAATTGCGCGTTCCCACGGATTGAGTGGTGACTCGATCGCCAACTGGTTGGCGGGGGCGGGTAAAGGGTTCAGTCCGGCCTGACGAAAGAAAATCATCGCTCGCGGCAGGTGTGAGGCGGAGGTCACCAGCAGGAATGGGGCATCGCTAATCGCTTCTTTCACCGCCGCAGCCTCTTCTTCAGTATCTTTGGGTTTATCCAGCACGATAATTTCGCTGCGCGGTATGCCCAGACTCTCTGCAACTCTGGCGCTGGTTTCTGCGGAACTCATCGGGTTAGTTTTTGCTCTCCCGCCAGTAAAGATCAATTTTGCACCCGGGTTTGCATACCACAGGCGGATCCCCTCCGCTAACCGCGGCAAGCTATTGCTGATGAGGTTTGAACTGGGAGCCCACTCAGGGTTCCACGTGTAGCCTCCGCCGAGCACAACCACGTACTGCACACGCTCTTCGCCGCGCCACGTCGGGTATTTATCCTCAATAGGTTTGAGCAAACTGTCGGCCACGGGTTGCAGGCTAAGAAGCAACAACAGTAGCCAGCCGAGGCTCACGCAGAGCTTGCCGGTGCGTTGGAAACGGCTAAACCACAGCAACGCTATCCCCAGGGCGATAAGCAATAACAGGAGGGGGAGCGGGAGCATCATGCCGCCTAAAAACTTTTTCAGCGTAAAAAGCATGCCGGATGGTTCCTTTTTAACCATATAACCAAAGATATGCCCGGATCTTATAACAGATCGCTCCATTCTCCGCGCGGGTATGACAAAATAGCGGCTTTGTGTTGGCGTGTGGAGTCATCCGTGAAGGATCGTAATTTCGATGATATTGCTGATAAGCTCTCGCGCAATATCTACGGTACCACCAAGGGCCAGCTGCGGCAGGCGATCCTCTGGCAGGATCTGCAACCGCTGCTCAGCCAGATGGGGCCGGGACCACTGCGGGTTCTTGACGCGGGCGGCGGCGAAGGGCAAACGGCAATCAAAGTGGCGGAAATGGGCCACCATGTCACATTATGCGATCTTTCCGGCGAAATGGTGGCTCGTGCCCGACAGGCTGCTACCGATAAAGGTGTGATCGACAACATGCATTTTGTACAATGCGCAGCTCAGGATATTGAGCAGCATTTGGAAAGTCCTGTCGATCTGATACTGTTTCATGCGGTGCTGGAATGGGTAGCCGAGCCGCAGGCGATGCTGCGTACGCTGTGGTCAATGTTACGTCCCGGCGGCGCGTTGTCGCTCATGTTCTACAATGCTAACGGTCTATTGATGCGCAATATCGTTGTCGGAAATTTAGACTATGTGCAATTAGGTATGCCGAAAAAGAAAAAACGCACGCTATCGCCGGATTACCCGCGCGATCCGCAGCAGGTTTATGGCTGGCTGGAAGAAATTGGCTGGCAGATTACCGGTAAGACCGGAGTGCGAGTGTTTCATGATTATCTGCGTGAAAAACGCCAACAGCACGACAAGTTTGCGGCGCTACTGGAGCTGGAAACGCGCTACTGTCGCCAGGAGCCGTATATCAGCCTGGGTCGTTACATTCATGTCACCGCGCTTAAGCCGCAGATGCAAGGATAAACTATGAGTGAATTTTCCCAGACAGTCCCCGAACTGGTTGCCTGGGCCAGGAAAAATGATTTTTCTATTTCGCTGCCGGTCGACAGACTCTCTTTCCTGCTGGCGATTGCCACGCTGAACGGTGAGCGGATGGAAGGGGAAATGACCGAGGGAGAACTGGTGGACGCGTTCCGCCACGTCAGTGATGCGTTTGAGCAGACCAGCGAAACCATCAGCCAGCGTGCCAATAATGCCATTAATGATATGGTGCGCCAGCGTCTGCTGAACCGCTTTACCAGCGAAATTACCGAAGGCAATGCCATTTATCGCCTGACGCCTTTAGGCATCGGCATTACCGATTACTATATTCGCCAGCGTGAGTTCTCCACCCTGCGTCTGTCGATGCAGCTATCGATCGTTGCCGGTGAGCTAAAGCGTGCCGCTGACTCTGCAGAAGAGGGAGGCGATGAGTTCCACTGGCACCGTAATGTGTTCGCACCGCTGAAATACTCGGTAGCGGAAATTTTCGACAGTATCGATCTCACCCAACGAATCATGGACGAACAGCAGCAGTTGGTGAAAGACGACATTGCTCAGCTGTTGAACAAAGACTGGCGGGCGGCGATTTCCAGCTGTGAACTGTTGCTGTCGGAAACCTCCGGTACTCTGCGTGAACTGCAGGATACGCTGGATGCAGCCGGCGATAAGCTGCAGGCAAACCTGCTGCGCATTCAGGATTCGACCATGGCCCGCGACGATCTTAACTTCGTCGATCGCCTGGTTTTCGATCTGCAAAGCAAGCTGGACCGTATCGTCAGTTGGGGCCAACAGGCTATTGACCTGTGGATTGGCTACGATCGCCACGTGCACAAGTTTATCCGTACCGCGATTGATATGGATAAGAACCGCGTCTTCGCTCAGCGCCTGCGTCAGTCGGTTCAGACCTACTTTGATGCACCGTGGGCACTCACTCATGCTAGCGCCGATCGCCTGCTTGATATGCGCGATGAAGAGATGGCGCTGCATGATGAAGAAGTAACCGGGGAACTTCCTGCGGATCTTGAGTACGAAGAGTTTAACGAAATTCGCGAGCAGCTTGCGGCGCTCATCGAATCTCAACTGGCGATTTATAAAGATAAAGGCCTGCCGCTGGATCTCGGTCTGGTGGTACGCGAATATCTGGCGCAGTATCCGCGTGCGCGCCACTTTGACGTTGCGCGAATCGTTGTCGACCAGGCGGTACGTTTGGGCGTAGCGCAAGCAGATTTCACCGGACTGCCAGCCAAATGGCAGCCGATTAATGATTACGGAGCCAAGGTACAGGCGCATGTCATCGACAAATATTGAACAAGTGATGCCGGTTAAACTGGCGCAAGCGTTGGCTAATCCGTTATTCCCGGCGCTGGATAGCGCCCTGCGCGCGGGCCGTCACGTCGGTCTCGACGAGCTGGATAATCACGCCTTTTTAATGGATTTTCAGGATTACCTGGAAGAGTTTTATGCTCGCTATAACGTTGAGCTGATTCGCGCGCCGGAGGGATTTTTCTACCTGCGTCCGCGTTCCACCACGCTTATCCCGCGTTCGGTGCTCTCCGAGCTGGATATGATGGTGGGTAAAATTCTTTGCTACCTCTACCTGAGCCCGGAACGTCTGGCGAATGAAGGTATCTTCACCCAGCAGGAGCTTTATGATGAGCTGCTGACTCTGGCGGATGAAGCGAAACTGCTGAAGCTGGTGAATAATCGCTCCACTGGTTCCGACCTTGACCGTCAGAAACTGCAGGAAAAAATGCGCGCCTCGCTTAACCGTCTGCGCCGTCTTGGCATGGTGTGGTTTATGGGCCATGACAGCAGCAAATTCCGCATCACTGAATCGGTCTTCCGCTTCGGGGCTGACGTACGTGCTGGAGACGATCCACGCGAAGCGCAGCTGCGCATGATCCGCGACGGCGAAGCCATGGCGCTGGAAAATCGCCTGCAGCTCAATGATGAGAATGAAGAGAATCAGCCGGATAGCGGGGAGGAAGAGTAATGATTGAACGCGGTAAATTTCGCTCGCTGACGCTGGTTAACTGGAACGGTTTTTTTGCCCGTACTTTTGATCTCGATGAACTGGTGACCACGCTTTCGGGCGGTAACGGTGCCGGTAAATCCACAACCATGGCGGCTTTCGTTACGGCGCTGATCCCGGACCTTACGCTGCTGCACTTCCGTAACACCACGGAAGCCGGGGCCACCAGCGGTTCGCGCGACAAAGGTCTGCACGGTAAGCTGCGCGCCGGGGTTTGTTACTCAGTGCTGGACGTTATCAACTCTCGTCACCAGCGCGTGGTGGTTGGGGTTCGTCTACAGCAGGTCGCTGGTCGCGATCGTAAAGTCGATATCAAACCTTTTGCGATTCAGGGCCTGCCGACCTCCATTCAGCCGACTCAGTTGCTAACTGAAACCCTTAACGAACGCCAGGCGCGTGTCGTTACGCTCAACGAGCTGAAAGATAAACTCGAAGCGATGGAAGGGGTGCAGTTCAAGCAGTTCAACTCTATCACCGAATATCACTCGCTGATGTTTGACCTGGGCGTGGTGGCTCGTCGCCTGCGTTCGGCCTCGGACCGTAGCAAATACTATCGCCTGATCGAAGCCTCTCTGTACGGAGGGATTTCGAGCACCATTACCCGTTCGCTGCGCGATTACCTGCTGCCGGAAAACAGCGGCGTACGTAAAGCGTTCCAGGATATGGAAGCAGCGTTGCGCGAAAACCGCATGACGCTGGAAGCGATTCGCGTCACGCAGTCCGACCGCGATCTGTTCAAACATCTGATCAGCGAAGCCACCAACTACGTGGCGGCTGACTATATGCGCCACGCCAACGAGCGACGTATTCATCTCGACAAAGCGCTGGAATACCGCCGGGATCTGTTTACTTCCCGCGCCCAGCTTGCCGCCGAGCAGTACAAACACGTCGATATGGCGCGCGAACTGCAGGAACATAACGGAGCGGAAGGCGATCTGGAAGCCGATTACCAGGCCGCCAGCGACCACCTGAACCTGGTGCAAACCGCTCTGCGCCAGCAGGAAAAAATCGAGCGTTATGAAGCGGATCTTGATGAGCTGCAGATTCGCCTCGAAGAACAAAATGAAGTGGTGGCGGAAGCTTCTGACCAGCAGGAAGAGAACGAAGCCCGCGCCGAAGCCGCTGAGCTGGAAGTGGATGAGCTGAAAAACCAGCTGGCCGACTACCAGCAGGCGCTGGATGTGCAGCAGACTCGTGCGATTCAGTATAACCAGGCGCTGCAGGCGCTGGAGCGGGCAAAAGCCCTCTGCCATCTGCCGGACTTAACCCCGGAGAGCGCCGACGAGTGGCTGGAAACCTTCCAGGCGAAAGAGCAGGAAGCGACGGAGAAAATGCTGTCGCTGGACCAGAAAATGAGCGTGGCGCAAACCGCGCACAGCCAGTTCGAGCAGGCGTATCAGCTGGTGGCATCGATCAACGGCCCGCTGGCGCGTAACGAGGCCTGGGACGTAGCACGCGAACTCCTGCGCGATGGCGTCAATCAGCGGCATCAGGCTGAGCAGGCCCACGGGCTGCGCAGTCGCCTGACTGAACTTGAACAGCGCCTGCGTGAGCAGCAGGATGCCGAGCGCCAGCTGACCGAGTTCTGCAAACGTCAGGGCAAACGCTACGATATCGACGAGCTGGAAGCGCTGCATCAGGAATTGGAAGCCCGTATTGCTTCGTTGTCTGACAGCGTCTCTTCCGCCAGTGAACGGCGCATGACCCTGCGTCAGGAACTGGAGCAGCTGCAATCGCGCACCCAGACTCTGATGCGCCGCGCGCCAATCTGGCTGGCAGCGCAGAACAGTCTCAACCAGCTTTGCGAGCAGAGCGGTGAGCAGTTTGAATCAAGCCAGGACGTCACTGAATATCTCCAGCAGTTGCTGGAGCGTGAACGCGAGGCCATCGTCGAGCGTGACGAAGTCGGTGCCCGCAAGCGCGCTATCGACGATGAAATTGAGCGTCTCAGTCAGCCGGGCGGCTCTGAAGATCAGCGCCTGAATGCGTTAGCCGAGCGTTTCGGCGGCGTGCTGCTGTCAGAAATCTATGATGACGTTAGCCTCGACGATGCACCGTATTACTCCGCGCTATACGGACCGTCCCGCCACGCGATTGTGGTACCGGACCTGTCGCGCATTGCTGAACAGCTGGAAGGGCTGGAAGATTGTCCGGAAGATCTCTATCTGATCGAGGGGGATCCGCAGTCGTTTGATGACAGCGTATTCAGCGTTGATGAACTGGAAAAAGCGGTTGTCGTTAAGATTGCCGATCGCCAGTGGCGCTATTCACGCTTTCCGACGCTGCCGCTGTTTGGCCGCGCCGCGCGCGAAAGTCGCGTTGAAACGCTGCACGCTGAGCGTGAAGGTCTGTCAGAACGTTTTGCGACGCTGTCGTTTGATGTGCAGAAAACTCAGCGTTTGCATCAGGCGTTCAGCCGCTTTATCGGCAATCATCTGGCTGTCGCTTTTGAGGACGATCCGGAAGAAGAAATTCGTAAACTCAACACCCGTCGCGGCGAGCTGGAACGGGCGCTTAGCGCGCACGAGAGCGATAACCAGCAAAACCGGGTACAGTATGATCAGGCGAAAGAGGGCGTTTCGGCGCTCAACCGTCTGCTACCGCGCCTGAATCTGCTGGCCGACGACTCGCTGGCCGATCGTGTTGATGAAATCCAGGAGCGTCTTGATGAAGCGCAGGAAGCCGCGCGTTTCGTCCAGCAGCATGGAAACCAACTGGCGAAACTGGAGCCGATAGTTTCCGTTCTCCAGAGCGACCCGGAACAGTTTGAACAGTTAAAAGAAGATTACGCGTATTCGCAGCAGACTCAACGCGATGCGCGTCAACAGGCGTTTGCGCTGACCGAAGTGGTGCAGCGCCGTGCCCACTTTAGCTACTCGGATTCAGCAGAGATGCTGAGTGGGAATAGCGATCTGAACGAGAAGCTGCGTCAGCGTCTTGAGCAGGCGGAAGCGGAACGCGCCCGAACTCGTGAAGCGCTACGTACCCACGCCGCGCAGCTCAACCAGTACAACCAGGTACTGGCATCGCTGAAAAGCTCGTACGACACCAAAAAAGAGCTGCTCAACGATCTGCATAAAGAATTGCAGGATATCGGCGTACGCGCTGATGCGGGTGCTGAAGAGCGCGCCCGCCTGCGTCGTGATGAGCTGCATGCTCAGCTCAGCAACAATCGTTCGCGGCGTAATCAGCTCGAGAAAGCGTTGACCTTCTGCGAAGCAGAAATGGACAACCTGACCCGCAAGCTGCGTAAGCTGGAGCGCGATTACTGCGAAATGCGCGAACAGGTGGTGAGCGCCAAAGCGGGCTGGTGCGCGGTGATGCGCCTGGTGAAAGACAACGGCGTAGAACGTCGTCTGCATCGCCGTGAGCTGGCTTACCTTTCTGCTGACGAGCTGCGTTCAATGTCGGATAAGGCGCTCGGCGCGCTGCGTCTGGCGGTATCGGATAACGAGCATCTACGCGATGTACTGCGTGTTTCTGAAGATCCGAAGCGCCCGGAACGTAAAATTCAGTTCTTCGTCGCCGTCTATCAGCATCTGCGCGAGCGTATTCGCCAGGACATCATCCGTACCGACGATCCGGTCGAAGCGATTGAGCAGATGGAGATTGAACTCAGCCGTCTGACGGAAGAGCTGACCAACCGCGAGCAGAAGCTGGCTATTAGCTCTCGCAGCGTGGCCAATATCATCCGCAAGACCATCCAGCGCGAGCAGAACCGTATTCGTATGCTCAACCAGGGGCTGCAGAGCGTCTCCTTCGGTCAGGTCAACAGCGTGCGTCTGAACGTCAATGTACGGGAGACCCACTCGACGCTGCTGGACGTGTTGTCTGAGCAGCACGAGCAGCATCAGGACCTGTTTAACAGCAACCGTCTGACCTTCTCGGAAGCGTTGGCGAAGCTGTATCAGCGCCTGAATCCGCAGATAGATATGGGCCAGCGCACGCCGCAAACCATTGGCGAGGAGCTGCTCGATTACCGTAACTATCTGGAGATGGAAGTCGAAGTTAACCGTGGTTCTGACGGCTGGCTGCGTGCGGAGTCCGGGGCGTTGTCAACTGGTGAGGCTATCGGTACCGGGATGTCGATTCTGGTGATGGTGGTGCAAAGCTGGGAAGATGAATCCCTGCGCCTGCGCGGCAAAGATATCTCGCCGTGTCGTCTGCTGTTCCTTGATGAAGCGGCGCGTCTGGATGCCCGTTCTATCGCGACGCTGTTCGAGCTGTGCGATCGTCTGGAAATGCAGTTGATTATCGCGGCACCTGAAAATATCAGCCCGGAAAAAGGGACGACTTACAAACTGGTGCGTAAAGTGGTGAATAACCACGAGCATGTGCATGTCGTTGGGCTGCGTGGCTTTGCCCCACAGCTACCTGAAACGCTGCCGGGAACGGCTGATGCTTCGTAGGTCTATTCGGTGACCAGTCAAAGGGCGGCATGATGTCGCCCTTTTTGTTATCCGTTCCTGTATTTTAGGATTGTATAATCTTTTAACTTCTTTACATTTGGGAAGGCAAAAGCGTTTTCGTCTTCATATACTGAAAGTGAGCCCCAATTTTGCGGGCGGCAATGTGTTAACAGGGGGCAAGGGATGTTGCTAAAGAAATGGTATGGTCGTCAATTGTCGGTGCTCAGCCTGAGCCTGGCTTTTGCATTTGCTCCACTGTTCAATGTCCAGGCCGAAGAGCCTGAAGTTGTACCAACAGACAGCTCTGCAACTATCGGAGAGCTCTCTTCTGCGCTGGGCCAGAGCGAAGGCCAATCTGCAGCGGTCGCCAAAATGGCCGGTGAGCAGGCGCTTCCCGCCGATGCGGCGATAAAAAGTCGTGCCGATATTCAGGCCGTTCTGCCGTCCGGTTATCAGCCGGTATTTATGAATCCACTGGTATCGCTGTATGCGGCCAGGGACATGAAACCGATGTGGGATAATCGTGAGGCGGTGCAGGCGTTTCAACAACAGCTGGCTGAAGTCGCTATCGCCGGTTTTCAACCGCAGTTCACTAAATGGGTAGAGCTGCTGACCGACCCGGCGGTCAACGGCCTGGCGCGTGACGTTGTCTTATCCGATGCCATGATGGGTTATTTGCATTTTATTAGCGGTATTCCGACGCAGGGTAATCGCTGGCTGTATGGTACTAAACCGTACACGATGTCGACGCCGCCGCTATCAGTCATTAACCTGTGGCAGCAGGCGCTGGATAACGGTTCGCTACCGCAGTTTATCGCCGGTCTTTCGCCACAGCATCCGCAGTATGCTGCTATGCACCAGGCGTTATTAGCCCAGGTTGCCGATTCGCGTCCATGGCCGCAGCTCACCAGTAAGGCATCGCTGCGTCCTGGGGAGTGGAGCAACGATGCAGGCGCGCTGCGTGAAATTTTACAGCGCACTGGCATGCTGGATGATTCTGCCAAAATTGCTTTGCCTGGCGATGAAGCTGTTAGTCCATCCGCTGAGAAAACGGCCAAAAGCAGCGGTCGCGGCGTTTACGATCGGCAATTAGTTGAAGGTGTTGAGCGCTTCCAGGCGTGGCAAGGTTTAGGGGCTGATGGGGTCATTGGCCCGGCAACTCGTGATTGGCTCAATGTTTCACCAGCGCAGCGTGCTGGCGTGTTGGCGCTGAATATTCAGCGTTTGCGCTTGCTGCCGGGCAATTTGTCGACCGGAATTATGGTCAATATCCCGGCGTTTTCGCTGGTCTACTACCAGGATGGCAGCCAGGTGCTGGCATCGCGGGTTATCGTTGGCCGTCCGGATCGCAAAACGCCGATGATGAGCAGCGCGCTGAACAACGTGGTGGTTAACCCGCCGTGGAATGTGCCGCCGACGCTGGCGCGTAAAGATATCCTGCCGAAGGTGCGCAATAATCCAGGCTATCTTGAGCAGCATGGTTATACGCTTATGCGCGGCTGGAACAGTAAAGAAGCGATTGATCCGTGGCAGGTTGATTGGGAGACCATAACGGCATCGAATTTACCGTTCCGCTTCCAGCAAGCACCTGGTGCGCGTAATTCGCTGGGGCGTTATAAATTTAATATGCCGAGTTCGGATGCTATCTATTTGCACGATACGCCGAACCATAATCTGTTCCAGAGAGACGGTCGAGCTTTGAGCTCCGGATGCGTGCGCGTTAATAAAGCTTCGGAGCTGGCGAATATGCTGCTGCAGGATGCTGGCTGGAACGATGCGCGAATTTCAGATGCGCTCAAGCAGGGCAATACCCGCTACGTGAATATTCGCCAGAATATCCCGGTTAATCTCTATTATTTGACCGCCTTTGTTGGTACGGATGGACGTACACAATATCGAACAGATATTTACAATTACGATCTCACCGCGCGATCCAGCGCACAAATCCTGTCTAAAGCTGAACAATTAATCAGATAAATGAAGTAGTTCAACGGATTCGGTTGTCCTATCTTTGTGTGAAAACGGGCCTTGTTGTCTGCAAGGCCCGAGTTTACTGGGGTTGGGCTACCTTGACGTTGGCAATAATGCCCGGTAAGGTGCCTTTCGTGCGCCAGAAGTGCATATACATATAATCCTGCAAATGCGTGTGGCGGTAAGCAGCAAATTCTCTGTGGCTGATATTTATTGGCTGTCAGGGAGGTGAGCGCGTGCTGGCGGCTAACAGGCGGATTGCGGGAAAAGTATATTACGATTCATTTACCTGTAGACCTGATTATCATGGACAAATTTGACGCTAATCGCCGCAAACTGCTGGCGTTAGGTGGAGCTGCGCTCGGTGCTGCTGCCATTCTGCCTGCGCCGGCATTTGCCACCCTCTCGACCCCCCGACCGCGTATTTTGACGCTGAACAACCTGCATACTGGTGAATCACTCAAGGCGGAGTTTTTCGATGGCAGAGGCTATATTCAGGATGAATTAGCAAGACTTAATCATTTTTTCCGCGACTACCGCGCGAATAAAATTAAATCCATCGATCCTGGTTTGTTCGATCAACTCTATCGCTTGCAGGGATTAATTGGCACCAACAAGCCTGTCCAGCTCATCTCTGGTTATCGTTCCCTCGATACTAATGATGAACTTCGGGCACGAAGCCGTGGTGTGGCGAAGCATAGCTACCACACTAAGGGCCAGGCTATGGATTTTCATATTGAAGGCATTTCGTTAAGCAATGTTCGCAAAGCGGCGTTATCTATGCGCACAGGTGGTGTAGGATATTACCCACGTAGCAACTTTGTGCATATTGATACCGGGCCGGTACGGCACTGGTAACGAAAGGAGCATCATGAACTATCGTATTATTCCGGTTACCGCGTTCGCGCAGAACTGTTCTTTGATCTGGTGTGAACAAACCCGGCTGGCGGCTCTGGTCGATCCTGGCGGTGACGCTGAGCGAATCAAACAGGAAGTGACGGCGGCAGGTGTTAGCCTGATGCAGATTCTGCTCACTCACGGTCATCTCGATCACGTAGGCGCCGCGGCGGAACTGGCACAACATTACGGCGTGCCGATTATCGGTCCGGAAAAAGAAGATGAGTTCTGGCTGGAAGGATTACCCGCGCAAAGCCGGATGTTTGGTCTGGATGAGTGCCAGCCGCTACAACCGGATCACTGGTTGAATGAGGGCGATGTGGTTAGCGTGGGGAATATTTCCCTGCAGGTGCTGCATTGCCCTGGCCACACCCCCGGGCATGTGGTCTTCTTTGACGATGCTTCCAGACTACTGATTTCTGGTGATGTGATTTTCAAAGGCGGAGTAGGGCGTAGCGACTTCCCGCGCGGCGATCACAATCAGTTGATCGAGGCGATAAAACGCAAATTATTGCCGCTGGGCGATGACGTGTCGTTTATTCCCGGTCACGGTCCTATGTCGACTCTGGGCTATGAGCGCCTGCATAACCCTTTTCTGCAGGATGAAATGCCGGTCTGGTAATGATGCCGGATTGAAGGATGTAAAAAAGGCCGCAGATGCGGCCTTTTGTTTTTTTAAGACAAGGTTAGAGCACGGCAACAATCGCTTCGCACAGCGGGGCCATGTTGTCCGGTGTCATACCGGCGACGTTAATACGCCCGGATGCCACGGCGTAAATCGCGAACTCTTCACGCAGACGCAGAACCTGCTCTTTGGTCAGGCCGCTGAACGAGAACATCCCGTTCTGCTGAATGATGAAGGAGAAGTCGCGGCTCGCGCCTTTCTCTTGCAGGGTATTTACGAACAGCAGACGCATGCGCTGAATACGCTGGCGCATATCGGTCAGCTCTTGTTCCCAGATAGCGCGCAGCGCGTCATTGCTGAGAATCGTCGCCACTATCGAAGCACCGTGAGCCGGTGGGTTAGAGTAGTTAGCGCGAATAACGGACTTCATCTGGCTGAAAGCACGGTCTACCGTTTCCTGGTCAGCAGCAACCAGCGTACAGGCGCCTACGCGTTCATTGTACAGGCCGAAGTTCTTCGAGTAGGAGCTCGCAACCAGCAGCTCTTTATGCAGCGCGGCAAACGCACGCAGGCCTTCAGCATCTTCTTCCAGACCACGAGCAAAACCCTGATAGGCGAAGTCAAACAGCGGCAGCCAGCCTTTCTCTACGGACAGCTGCGCCAGCTGTTGCCACTGTTCCAGCGTCGGATCGATACCGGTTGGGTTGTGGCAGCAGCCGTGGAACAGTACGACATCGCCAGCCTGCGCTTCGTTCAGGCTGGCCAGCAGACCGTCGAAGTCAAGCCGGTGGTTAGCCGCATCGTAGTAAGCGTATTCGCAAACTTCCAGCCCGGCTGAGTTAAACACGCTTTTGTGGTTCGGCCAGCTAGGGTTGCTCACCCAAATGCGTTTAGCATCGGTATTCTTCGCCAGGAAGTCTGCGGCAACGCGCAGGCCACCGGTACCGCCCGGAGTCTGGGCGGTACGCGCGCGTTTATCATTAATAATCGCGCTTCCTTTGCCAAACAGGAGCTCCTGGGTGCAACGACCAAATTCTGGAATACCGTCGATGCCCAGATAATTCTTGGTGGTTTCATTTTCCAGCAGATATTGCTCTGCTTTTTTCACGCTGGTCAGGACTGGTGTCTTACCTGTTTCATCTTTATAAACACCAATTCCAAGGTTAATTTTTGTTGGGCGGTCATCGGCACGAAATAGATCGGCCAGGCCCAAAATAGGGTCGGCGGGGGCGGCAGTAATTTTCTCAAACATGACGAGGTTCCATTGTGATTACTGAAGGGAAATCCGCTATCAGGGTAACGGGAGATTTACAAATTGCCAACCGTTTGCGACTAAAAGCGAGAAGGTTTTCAAAAGTTACGATCTTCATCTTAGGAACGCAGAAAAGCAGGACCGAAGTCCTGCTTTTTAGGCATATCACGAAGGGGTGTACTGCTGATTAGAACTGGTAAACGATACCCACTGCAGCTTGGTCGTCGGTAGCAACGCCAGCAGCTTTGGTGTAGTCGTTGTCGTCCAGCTGGTTGAATTTATACGCAGCGTAAACGTTCATGTTCTTGTTGAAGTAGTACCAGGTACCCACTTCGACGTATTTAACCAGGTCAGCATCGCCGCCGGAGAAGCCAGCGCGAGAGCGCAGGTCTTTACCTTTAGTCTGGACGTAACCGATGGACGGACGCAGACCGAAGTCGAACTGATACTGAACAACAGCTTCGAAGTTCTGAGTTTTGTTAGCGAAGTAGTTGCCTTCGTTTTCCGGAGTCATGTTGTAGGTCTGAGAGTACATGACTGCGGCGTAGACGTTGTTCGCATCATACTTAGCGGAGGTTGCCCATGCTTCAGCTTTCTCGCCCTGACGGTCAGCTTTCTGATCGCCGCTGCGGCTGGAGTTAGCATAGCCTGCGGAAAGCGCAATACCGTTGTCAAACGCGTAGGTTGCCGAGGTGCTCATGCCGTCGCCGTTTTGTTTCTTCACAGCGCGGTCTTTGTTTTTACCCTGATACTGCAGCGCGAAGCTCAGACCATCAACCAGACCGAAGAAGTCAGAGTTACGGTAGGTTGCTACGCCGTTGGTACGGCCGGTCATAAAGTTGTCGGTGTAGTTCCAACCATCGCCACCCCATTCAACCAGCATATCGGTTGCAGCTTCAACGTCGTAGATCGCACCGTAGTTACGACCGTAGTCGAATGAACCGTATTCACCTGCTTTTAAGCCTGCGAAAGCCAGACGGGTTTTGGTGGTCTGGGAACCTTCAACGTTGGACGCATCCATGTTGTATTCCCACTGGCCATAACCGATCAGCTGTTCGTTGATTTGGGTTTCGCCTTTCAGGCCGATACGGGCGTAGGTGGTGTCGTCGCTGCTGGTGTCACCGTTAGTGGTCCAGACGTGCTCGCCAACCATTTTTCCGTAAAAGTCCAGTTTGTTGCCGTTTTTGTTATAGATTTCTGCAGCGTTAGCTGCACCGGCTACCAGCAGGGCAGGAATTACCGCTGCCAGAATTTTGCGCTTCATCATTATTTATTACCCTCATTTATATTTTTATATGAACACTTGCCACTGCCGCCAATAAGTTCTGTCAATAAAAATTTACGGAACTATTGATGATAGTTTGGTGTCTGGAGGCATCTTTCCATCCAGAACAACGTTTCGCTAGCCGGAAAATGCTACCAATGTCGCATATGAGTAACTAAGGGAAACCGTGTGTAACTAAATGTGTATTTAAGGGAACTTTGTGAACTCAATCAACATTCCGCTCTGATTTACCGATAAAACTCACTCTTCATATATATCTATATGAATTAATTATGATTAATTTAGATAAGAGAGCATTCATGCATTTTTTGTCACTATTTTGCTTCTTTTTTATTCAATGATTGTCTTTGCAAGTTGTGCGGTCATTGGTTGAAAAATGAGCAAAATAATCAGCCGGTTTGGCAATTTATGAACATAAGGTGCGGTTTTTGTGTCCGTCGGGTATCGAAATAGTGAGTAACATAAATGTGAATAAACAAGGTTGATGTTTAAGTTTCCTGACAAAAGAGGTTGCGGCTCCGTAGTGACGTAGGGTTTCACGGACATAATTTTATGCTGCTGGTGAGTCTGGTAAGACCGCGAGCCGGCGCATTTTTCGTCTTAGAATCGCCAATCCGACCCTCGTCACAATTCCGAATGACGGGATTATTTGTCCAGCAAAAGCATTATTTCTCTGATAACAACGATCGCTTACCCGCAGCCATAATTTCTCTCGTTAACTATCACGAGGAGCTTGAAATGAGTAAAAAACTGATTGCAGTCTGCGCATGTCCGATGGGGCTGGCCCATACCTTTATGGCGGCGCAGGCGCTGGAAGAGGCGGCGATTGAAGCCGGATATGAAGTGAAAATTGAAACCCAGGGGGCGGATGGTATTCAAAACCGCCTGACAGCGCAGGATATCGCCGAAGCGACGTTAATTATCCATTCTGTCGCCGTAACGCCAGAAGACAACGAGCGCTTTGAGACCCGCGACGTCTATGAAATCACGCTACAGGATGCGATCAAAAACGCCGCAGGAATCATAAAAGAAATTGAAGAGATGCTTGCCGCAGAACAACAATAATTGTCGACAGGGATACACGTATGGCCATTAAAAAACGCAGTGCAACCGTTGTGCCTGGCGCATCAGGGGCGGCCGCGGTTATAAAAAATCCTCAGGCCTCCCGCAACAGCTTCTGGGGCGAATTACCGCAGCATGTGATGTCGGGAATTTCGCGCATGGTACCGACGTTAATTATGGGCGGGGTGATCCTCGCCTTTTCCCAATTGATTGCCTATAGCTGGCTGAAAATTCCCGCTGACATCGGCATTATGGATGCGCTTAACAGCGGTAAATTCGACGGTTTTAACCTTTCATTACTCAAGTTTGCGTGGCTATCGCAATCTTTCGGCGGTGTGCTGTTTGGCTTTGCTATTCCGATGTTTGCTGCCTTTGTCGCTAACTCCATCGGCGGCAAGCTGGCGTTTCCTGCGGGGTTTATCGGCGGCCTGATGTCCACCCAGCCCACGCAACTGCTCAATTTTGACCCTGCAAGCCTGCAATGGGTGACGAGCGCACCGGTGCCATCAACCTTCATTGGTGCGCTGATTATTTCGGTTGTCGCCGGGTATCTGGTGAAGTGGATGAACCAAAAAATCCAGCTTCCCGGTTTCCTGCTGGCGTTCAAAACCACCTTTTTACTGCCCATTCTCTCCGCAGTTTTCGTCATGCTGGCGATGTATTACGTGATTACGCCGTTCGGCGGCTGGATCAACGGCGGCATTCGCGCCCTGCTGACGGCGGCGGGAGAGAAGGGCACGTTGATGTACGCGATGGGAATTTCGGCGGCAACGGCTATCGACCTCGGCGGCCCAATCAACAAAGCGGCGGGATTTGTGGCGTTCAGCTTCACCACCGATCACGTGCTGCCGGTGACCGCGCGTTCTATCGCTATCGTTATTCCGCCAATTGGTCTGGGGCTGGCGACGATTATCGATCGTCGCTTAACTGGCAAACGCCTGTTCAGCGCTCAACTCTATCCGCAAGGTAAAACGGCAATGTTCCTCGCCTTTATGGGGATCAGCGAAGGGGCGATTCCGTTCGCGCTGGAAAGCCCGATCACCGCTATTCCGTCGTATATGGTGGGTGCGATTGTGGGCTCGACCACTGCGGTATGGCTGGGGGCGGTGCAGTGGTTCCCGGAATCGGCTATCTGGGCATGGCCGCTGGTCAGCAATCTCGGCGTTTATATGGCGGGGATCCTGTTGGGGGCGGTGATTACGGCGCTGATGGTCGTCTTCTTACGCAATATGATGTACCGCAGAGGCAAGTTGCTGATCGAAAGCCTCTAATTTTAAGGGATTGCCATTATGACCTTACTTGCATCACTGCGCGAATGGCTAGAGGCGCAGCAACTGGATGCGGTGCTGATTTCGTCACGACAGAATAAGCAGCCGCATCTGGGGATCTCCAGTAGTTCTGGGTTTGTGTTTGTCAGCCGCCAAAGTGCGCATATCCTGGTCGATTCCCGCTACTACGCTGACGTCGAGGCTCGCGTCAGCGGTTATCAACTTCACTTGCTCGGCGGCGAGCAGACGATGACGACCGTCGTGAACCCGCTCATCGATGCCGAAAAACTGAAATCGGTGGGATTTGAAGGTGAGCAGGTTAGCTGGGAAACGGCGCGCGCATGGCAGGAGGCATTATCGGTCAGGCTGGTGAGCGCCCCTCTCGATACGCTAAGACGGATTAAAACGGTGGAAGAAATCGCCTGCATTCGAGAAGCCTGTCGGATTGCTGATGTGAGTGTGGAACATATCCGCTGCTTTATTCAGCCAGGTCTGCGTGAGAGGGAGATAGCCGCCGAGCTGGAGTGGTTTATGCGGATGCAAGGGGCGGAAAAAGCCTCATTCGATACCATCGTCGCCAGCGGCTGGCGCGGTGCGCTACCGCATGGGAAAGCCAGCGACAAGCGCGTTGAGGCAGGGGAGTTTATCACCCTGGATCTCGGGGCGCAGTATCGTGGCTATTGCTCTGATATGACGCGCACTTTTTTGCTGCCCGGAGCAGGCGTGACGCAAGAGAACCCGCTTTGGCCTGTCTATCAGATTGTGCTTGAGGCCCAGCTCGCGGCGGTAGCGGCGATTCGTCCGGGCGTGCGCTGTTGCGAGGTGGACGCCGCCGCGCGTCAGGTTATATCCGCAGCGGGCTATGGTGACTATTTTGGCCACAATACCGGACACGCCATTGGCATTGAGGTGCATGAAGACCCGCGTTTTTCGCCAGCGGATACCACGGTGCTGGAAGTGGGCATGCTGCTGACCGTCGAGCCAGGTATTTATCTTCCGGGACAGGGCGGCGTGCGCATTGAAGATGTAGTGCTGGTGAAGCCAGACGGTGCCGAGGTGCTCTATGCCATGCCAAAAACCGTGTTACTGACAGGAGTCGCGTAATGGATTTATCGCTATTGAAAGCGCTGAGCGAGGCGGATGCAATTGCCTCCTCGGAGCAGGAGGTGCGCCAGATTTTACTGGCGGAAGCGGAGAGCCTACATAAAGAGGTGCGTTTCGATGGTTTGGGATCGGTGCTGATCCGCCTGAATCAATCGGACGGTCCAAAAGTGATGATCTGCGCGCACATGGATGAAGTGGGATTTATCGTGCGCAGCATCTCGGCTGAAGGGGCGATTGACGTGCTGCCGGTGGGCAACGTGCGAACGGCGGCGCGTCAGCTCCAGCCGGTGCGAATCACCACTCGTAAGGGCAGCAAAATCCCCGGGTTGCTTGACGGTGAACGTAGCGGGAATGAGGTTGGCGCACTGCGCGTCGATATCGGCGCTCGCTCTTATGATGAGGTTATTCAGGCGGGGGTTTATCCCGGAGATCGGGTGACCTTCGACTCTGCACTTCAGGAACTGCCGCATCAGCGGGTGATGGGTAAAGCCTTTGACGACCGGCTGGGATGCTATCTGTTAATCAGCCTGCTGCGCGAATGGCATGCAACGGAACTGCCCGCGGAAATCTGGCTGGTAGCCAGTTCCAGCGAAGAAGTTGGGTTGCGCGGTGGACAAACGGCGGCCCGTGCGGTCGCACCGGATGTCGCCATTGTGCTGGACACCGCCTGCTGGGCGAAAAACTTCGATTATGGCGCAGCAAACCATCGACAAATTGGCAAAGGACCGATGCTGGTGCTTGCCGACAAATCGTTAATTGCGCCGCCTAAACTGACCGCCTGGGTAGAGAGTGTCGCCGCAGAGATCAACGTACCGCTTCAACTGGATATGTTCAGCAATGGCGGAACGGATGGCGGGGCGGTTCATCTGAGCGGAACCGGGATCCCGACGGTGGTGATAGGGCCGGCCACTCGTCATGGACACTGTGCCGTATCAATTGCCGATTGCCGGGACATTAACTGGACGCACCAACTTTTATCGGCCCTTATTACTCGTCTTACGCGCGAGACGGTGGCTCATTTGCAGGATTTCAGATGATTTCCTCGCGCTAATCAGGAGCGGTTATGTTAACGATTCAATTTCTCTGCCCGTTGCCAAACGGTCTGCACGCGCGCCCCGCGTGGGAGCTGAAAGAGCAGTGCGGGCAGTGGCAAAGCGACATCACGTTTATCAATCATCGCCACAACGCGCGGGCGGATGCGAAAAGCTCGCTGGCGCTGATTGGTACCGGTACGTTGTTTAATGACAGCTGTAGCTTGAGCATTAACGGCAGCGATGAAGAGCAGGCCAGAAGATCGCTGGAGGATTATCTTCAGCACCGCTTTATTGACAGTGACAGCGTCCAGCCGACGGCAGCCGAACTGGAGGCGCACCCGCTGCCGCGTTCCCTGACTCGTCTAAACCCGGACGTTCTGTACGGTACGGTGCTGGCAACCGGCGTTGGCTCGGGTGAGCTTGTTTTGTGGCAGAGCGATAGCCTGGACTGCTTTCGGGCGATCCCGGCGAATGCGCAAGATAACACCCGGCTGGAACATAGTCTGGCGACGCTTGCGGAACAGCTTAATCAACAGCTGCGTGAACGTGACGGTGAGAGTAAAACCATTCTCAGCGCGCATCTGTCGCTTATTCAGGATGATGAGTTTGCGGGCAACATTCGCCGCCTGATGGTTGAACAGCAAAAGGGGCTGGGCGCGGCGATTATTGCTAATATGGAGGAGGTGTGCGACAAGCTCTCGGCATCTGCCAGCGACTACCTGCGCGAACGGGTGAGCGATATCCGTGATATCAGCGAACAGCTACTGCATATCACCTGGCCCGAGCGGCGTCCGCGCAATGCGCTGGTCTTGAATCAGCCGACGATCCTTGTGGCAGAAGACCTGACGCCAAGCCAGTTTTTGAGCCTTGATTTACAGCATCTGTCCGGGATGATTCTGGAGAAAACCGGGCGCACCTCGCATACTCTGATTCTGGCTCGCGCCTCTGCCATCCCGGTGCTGAGCGGATTGCCGCTGGAGGCTATCGGGCGTTATGCCGGTAAGCCTGCGGTGCTTGATGCCCAGTGCGGCGTGCTGGCTATTAATCCGGATGCCGCCGTCAGTGGTTATTATGCGGTCGCCCAAAATCTGGCGGGTAAGCGTCAGCAGCGCCAGGCGCGAGATGCCGCCCAGCCTGGACTGTCGCGAGATAATCAGCGTATTGATATCGCGGCGAACATTGGCACTGCGCTGGAGGCCCCAGGCGCATTTGTTAACGGCGCTGAAGGTATCGGTCTGTTTCGTACAGAAATGCTGTTTATGGACCGCGACAGCGCCCCGGACGAACAGGAGCAGTTTGAGGCCTACCAGCAGGTATTGCTGGCGGCCGGTGAGAAAACGGTGATTTTTCGCACTATGGATATTGGTGGTGATAAAAATATACCCTATCTCAAGATCCCACAGGAGGATAACCCGTTCCTTGGCTATCGCGCGGTGCGTATTTACCCTGAGTTCGCCGGATTGTTTCGTACCCAACTTCGCGCTGTCCTGCGGGCGGCCACGTTTGGCAACGCGCAGTTGATGATCCCAATGGTCCACAGCCTCGATCAGATTTTATGGGTCAAGAGCGAGCTGCAAAAAGCGATAGCAGAGCTGAAAACAGAAGGCTTACGCCACGTAGAGGCTCTTCCGCTGGGCATCATGGTTGAAGTGCCTTCGGTTTGCTACATCATCGATCACTTCTGCGATGAGGTGGATTTCTTCAGCATCGGCTCGAACGATATGACGCAATATTTGTACGCCGTCGATCGTAATAATCCGCGCGTCTCAACGCTGTATAATCCGATTACGCCCTCATTCCTGCGTATGCTACAACAGATTATCCGCGTGGCGCATCAGCATGGAAAATGGGTTGGTATATGCGGCGAGCTGGGCGGTGAACGCCGCTATTTGCCGTTGCTTCTCGGGTTGGAGCTGGATGAGCTCAGTATGAGCAGTCCGCGTATTCCGGCAGTGAAAAGCCAGCTGCGTCAGCTCGATAGCCAGGCCTGCCGGGAGCTGGCGTTGCGGGCGTGCGAATGTCGCAGTGCGCAGGAGATCGAGGAATTGCTCAATCAGTTCGCGCCGCAAGACGATGTCCGTCCACTACTGGCGCGGGAAAATATCTTCGTCGGCGAAGCGCTCACCAACAAAGAGCAGGTCATTCAGTTCCTGTGCGGTAACCTCGGCGTTAACGGGCGTACCGAACATCCGTTTGAGCTGGAAGAGGATGTCTGGCAGCGTGAGGAGATTGTCACTACGGCGGTCGGGTTTGGCGTGGCGATACCGCATACAAAATCAGAGTGGATTCGCCACTCCAGCATCAGCATTGCTCGCCTCACTCAGCCCATCGACTGGCAGTCAGAAATGGGAGAGGTGGAGCTGGTCATTATGTTGACGCTCGGTGCTGACGAAGGTATTAACCATGTGAAGGTCTTTTCGCAGCTGGCGCGCAAACTGGTGAATAAAAACTTCCGTCAGTCGCTGTTCGCTGCTGAAAATGCCGAAAGCATTTTGGCGCTGCTGGAAGCGGAGTTGACGTTCTGATACTCAAGCATCGGCTTTACTGAAACCGAGCGCAGTAATCCCCCGGCGTCAGGCCAAACTGGCGCCGGAAAAGCCGGCTAAAATAGTCGCTGTCGTGATATCCGCACCGCTGCGCCACTTCGCTGATCGGCAGATGATACTTCTGTAGAATAATACGCGCTCTGGACATTCGTACCCAACGGACATATTCCACAAAACTCATCGTTCCATGCTGAGCAAAAAGCTTAGATAGATGGTTTGGCGTGATATTGAAAAACTGCGCCACGCTTTCGCGGCTTAGCGGCTGGGCATAGTTATCCTGCACCCAGTTACACATGCTGTGATAGATAAATTCCGAACGCGGGCGATGCGTATCAGGACGCGCATTCACCACGCCCCGGCACAGATGCAACAGGCTGAGCACCAGCGGTTGAATGATATCCTGGAGCTGAGGGGAGCGGCTGAGGTGAGTTAGCGCAGTAAGCATGGCCTCACCTTCGCCGCGCTGCGGGTGCGGCAGCTCAATACGGCGCACCGGGCGCAATAGAGACGCAGTGCGGTTATCGTAAAACGACAAGCCCAGCCAGGCCGGAGCAAACACCAGACTTAGCAGCATCACGGGTTTATCGCTGATGGGCTGGTTGGCCGCTCGGGCGGGAATAAACAACATTTCGCCTTCGGTGAGGCTGTGCTGCTGTTTCTCCAGTTGATTGCCGTATTCGCCGCGCAGGACGATATCAAGGCGTGGAAGCTCGATGCACAAGCTCCCCGTTGGCAGCGATACGGGCTGGGTGGCAAACCACACGCGGCCAAGGCGCTGCGGGTTAAGTACAAGGCCGCTGAAGAGATCGGCAAAAAATTGTTGATCTGCTGGTAAGCCTGGTTCTTTCATTGCCCGCTCTCATATGATAACTGCATTAATTATTTGAACTTTTTCACTTTACTCCCACCATGTGAAATTTCAAATTGCAGAATTTTACGTTTATCGATACGGGGTGCATCAACGAAAAAGGCCAGCTTGCGCTGGCCTTTGGCTGTCATGAAGATAAATCAGAATGTTGCGTTACGCGGGGTACGTGGGAACGGGATAACATCACGCACGTTCTGCACGCCGGTTACGTAAGCGATCAGGCGCTCGAAGCCCAGACCGAAGCCTGAGTGCGGCACGGTGCCGTAACGACGCAGGTCGCGATACCACCAGTAGTCTTCTTTATTAAGACCCATTTCCGCCATACGCGCGTCAAGCACGTCCAGACGCTCTTCACGCTGTGAGCCGCCGATGATTTCGCCGATGCCCGGAGCCAGGACGTCCATGGCGGCAACGGTTTTACCATCTTCGTTAAGACGCATGTAGAACGCCTTGATCTCTTTCGGATAGTTTTTGACAACCACCGGCGCTTTAAAGTGCTCTTCAGCAAGATAGCGTTCGTGCTCGGAGGAGAGATCCACGCCCCAGTACACCGGGTTCTCAAACTGCTTACCGCAGTTTTCCAGGATGGTGACCGCGTCAGTGTAATCGACCTGAGCGAAATCAGCGGAAACGAAACGCTGCAGACGATCGACCGCGTCTTTATCCACACGCTCGGCAAAGAACTGCATGTCGTCAGCGCGCTCGGTCAGCACCGCCTGGAAAACGTACTTCAGCATCGCTTCCGCCAGACCTGCAACATCGTTCAGGTTAGCAAAGGCGACTTCCGGCTCCAGCATCCAGAACTCTGCCAGGTGGCGGGTGGTATTAGAGTTTTCCGCACGGAAAGTCGGGCCGAAGGTGTAGATTTTTGACAGCGCACAGGCATAGGTTTCGCCGTTCAGCTGGCCGGAAACGGTCAGGAAGGCTTCTTTGCCGAAGAAATCTTTGTCGTAATCAACTTTGCCCTGATCGTTGCGCGGCAGGTTTTCCAGGTCCAGCGTCGAAACGCGGAACATCTCGCCAGCGCCTTCGGTATCGGAAGCAGTAATCAGCGGGGTGGAAACCCAGAAGAATCCCTGCTCGTCAAAGAAACGGTGCAGCGCCTGTGCCAGCGTGTGACGCACGCGGGCAACCGCGCCAATCAGGTTAGTACGCGGGCGCAGGTGAGCGACTTCACGCAGGTACTCGATGCTGTGGCGTTTTGCCGCCATCGGGTAGGTATCCGGGTCTTCAACCCAGCCGGTGACTTCAACGTTGCTGGCCTGAATTTCGAAGCTCTGGCCCTGGCCCTGAGAGGCCACGACTTTACCGGTGACGATGACCGAGCAACCGGTGGTCAGGCGCAGCACTTCCTGATTGTAATTGGGAAGAGAATTACTGATGACGGCCTGTACAGGATCAAAGCAGGAACCGTCATAGACGGCGAGGAAAGAAAAGCCAGCTTTAGAATCTCGGCGGGTACGCACCCATCCGCGCACGGTGACTTCGCTGTCAACGGCAACGCGGCCCTGGAGTACGTCGGCTACAGGCACAACGCTCATAATAGTCTCTCTTTATAGTCCAATAGAAAAATCTGTATCCCCCTTCAGTGGGGGGGATATCTATGTTACCTGTCATCTTCCATCAGACAAGCAGATTTCGCACGAGAAGGGGGAGTTTTAGTAAATAAATGGCGAGAGCGCTTTAATTTCTCACTCTTACGATTGGCGAGGAAGTCATTCAATCATCACCGTCATCTCTTGCTTGGCGTTTTGCATCGAAACAATGGTTCTGAACGACTTAATATTTCCCGAGGCGAAAAAAAGATCACGAGTCAGAACCTCATATTCCGCCATGTCGCGGACGTTAACTACCAGCAGAAAATCAAAATCTCCCGTGACATAGTAAACCTGCTGAACCTGTGGGCAGTTAACAAACCTTTGTTTGTCCTCCTCTAATAAGTCGAGCCGTTCATTTTCAATGGTCACCTGCACCATGATGGTGATAGGGCGACCCACTTTACTGGCATCCACTATGCTGACGTTAGTTTTAACCACACCCGCTTCTTCCAGCGCAGCAATACGTCGATTGACCGCTGAAGGAGAAAGGCTGACGAGATCGGCAATTTCTCGCTGCGAGAGCCGGTTGCTATGCTGCAAATGTTGCAGAATTTTTTTATCCCAGGCGTCGAGTTTCATAACCGCGTTACCCTCAATTATTGTGAGATACATCACCTCATGCAATTTTGTTGCGTCTCAACCCTTATTAAGGGTGAATATTGCGCATTAAGAGGCAATTTTGCGTCATTTAATTGCCTTGCGCAGTGTACCATCTTGATGAGTGAGGGAAAGAGATGAATGAATGATTTTATCTTTGCTTCTTATTATCCACATTGCATTGCAGATTATTTTGTAATGTCTGTAACTGGACGTCTTTTTTGTTATGCGAAACCTTTTTCTTTTTTATTCTCAGAGCAGGGTTGCGCTATAAAGATGTTGCCAGCGGCTTATGAACATGGAGATGAAGGTATATTTATGATGGATGTTATTAAGTGCCAATTAAATCCACGAAGAAAAATATATGGCGAGGGCGTCAACCTTAGCTTGTTGAATGAATCTGTTGGCCATGAGGTTCTGGCGTTTCATCAGAAATTTCCGGACTATTGTGTCACCCCTTTACGTAGTTTACCGCATCTTAGTCAACGTTTAGGGCTTAGCTCAATTCACGTGAAAGATGAATCTCAGCGTTTTGGTCTTAATGCATTTAAAGGTTTGGGTGGCTCTTATGCGGTTGGAAAGTATCTGGCAGAAAAATTAGGCCAGAATATTAATACACTATCGTTTTCTTCATTGAATTCTCCTGAAATTAAGGCAAGGATAAAAGATATCGTTTTTGTTACGGCTACCGATGGCAATCATGGCCGTGGGGTTGCATGGGCAGCAGAACAGCTGGGACTGCAGGCGGTAGTGTATATGCCAAAAGGCTCATCGCTTATCCGTGCGCAGAATATTCGCCACCATGGTGCCGAATGTTCGATAACCGATCTTAACTACGACGATACCGTCCGTCTGGCCAATAAAATGGCACAAGAAAAAGGTTGGGTATTGTTGCAGGATACCGCCTGGCAGGGATATGAACAGATCCCTACCTGGATAATGCAGGGTTATATGACTCTGGCTATTGAGGCCTGGGAGCAACTCACGAAAAGTGGATCACCACTGCCAACGCATCTTATTTTACAGGCTGGGGTCGGTTCTTTTGCTGGCAGCATCATGGGCTACTTCCTTGAGAAAATGAAAGCCCGAGCGCCCAAAATCATTATCGTTGAACCACATAAAGCAAACTGTCTTTACCGTTCCTCCGTCGTTAATGATGGACAACCACATAGCGTGGGCGGCGATATGGCAACGCTGATGGCGGGGCTGGCCTGTGGCGAACCCAATATCACCAGTTGGCCGATGATTCGCGATTACGCATCCTGTTTTATCTCTGCTGACGATAGCTTAGCGGCTAACGGGATGCGTATTCTGGCTTCTCCTCGACCGGGAACTGATGCTCCCTTTATATCAGGGGAGTCGGGCGCTATTGGTACTGGACTTATTTATGAATTAATGAGCCGTGAAGACTATAGGGGGATTATCGAAGCTTTGCAGCTTAATACGGACTCTCATGTTTTGCTAATTAGTACAGAAGGTGATACCTCTCCGGATATCTATGAGGATATTGTCTGGTTCGGTCGTAACGGTTGAAGCAGCAGCCGTAGTTGATAAAAGGGCCATTTTCCTACCCTACAGGCCCTAATAAAAACGTTCTGGTAATAAATAAAATATGCCATAAGGCATAATAAATAAGAGAACACTATCGATGAAAAATAATACGACACCGATAAGTAATGAATTAATAGATCCGAAAAAATGGCATGGTGAGGATACCATTTGGGTATTGGGGTTATTTGGCACAGCAATCGGTGCCGGGGTGCTTTTCTTGCCCATTAATGCTGGGATAGGCGGCTTTTGGCCACTGCTTATTGTATTTGCACTAGCTTTTCCCATTACCTATTTAGCACACCGTGGACTGGCTCGCTTTATTTACTCATCCACTACACCCGAAAGTACTATAACTGATGTCATTGGTGAGCATTTTGGCTTACGGGCTGGTAAGATTTTTACCATTATCTATTTTTTCGCCATTTATACCATTCTGATTATGTATGCGGTGGCGATAACCAATACCGCGCAGAGTTTTATAACCCATCAGTTAGGTCTGTCGGAACCGCCTCGAGCGCTGGTCTCCTTGGTGTTAATACTTGGGCTGATGTTTATTGTTCGCCTCGGCCAGCGGCTGATTATGCGAGTGATGAGTGCTCTGGTATATCCCTTTATCGCTTCGCTGATTTTTATGGCGCTCTTTCTTATTCCGCACTGGAACGGTGCAATTTTTGACAGTGTGGACCTAAGTTCCACAACCACCGGGCAAGGTGTTCTACTGACGTTATGGATGACTTTCCCGGTACTGGTCATGTCGTTTAACCACTATCCGATTATTTCACCCATGGTGGTTCGCCAGAAACAACTTTATGGTGTTGCCGCCGCCGATGCTAAATGCGGACAGATCCAGCGTCGTGGGATTTTGCTGATGGTGGGTGTGGTACTGTTTTTTGTTCTAAGCTGCGTTTTAAGCCTGTCGCCACAGCAACTGGCTGAAGCAAAAGCGCAAAACCTGTCGATTCTTTCTTATCTCGCCAACCATTTTGATACCCCGGTTATTGCCTGGCTGTCGCCGATAATCGCCTTCGTAGCGATTACCAAATCATTTTTAGGCCACTATATCGGTGCTTATGAATCCCTGCGTGACATGATTATCGAAGCCGCAGCAAGCAGAGATAAGAAGCCGGGAATCAAAACGGTTAATGCTGCAATCTTCGTTTTCATGATTCTGACCTGCTGGTTTGCCGCTTATAAAAATCCCAGCATCCTTGGCATTATCGAGAGCATCAGCGGCCCTACCGGTGCGGCAATCCTGCTACTGCTGCCGATGTACGCCATTCACAAATTGCCGGTACTCGCTCCCTACAGAGGCAAAATCAGCAATGTCTTTGTCACCGTTATCGGCCTGATTACCGTCTCGGCCATTTTTTATGGAATGGCCCGCTAACTACACGTTAACCGAGAGATATTTATATGAGTCAGCATCTGGAAATAAACGGCCAACGGTTTGTCGATTCACTCTTTGAGTTGGGCCAGCATGGCGCGCTGGAAGGTGGGGGCGTATGCCGGTTGGCGGCGACGCCGGAAGATAAAGCAGGAAGAGATTTTGTTGTCGATAAAATGCAGGCGCTGGGATTAAGCGTGAAAATTGATGCAATTGGTAACGTCGCCGGTATTTACGCAGGGCAGCAGGAGTTGCCGATGGTAATGATGGGCTCACACATCGACACCGTGGGAACCGGAGGATTATACGATGGCAATTATGGCGTAATGGCCGGGCTTGAGGTCATCACGACGCTGAAGGAGGCGGGTATCCGCCCGCTGCGACCGCTTGCCGTCACTTTTTTTACCAATGAAGAAGGGGTTCGCTTTCAGCCAGACATGATGGGAAGCGTGGTCTTCGCCGGCGAATATCCGCTGGAAACTGCTTTGGCAGCGAAAGACCTGGACGGTATTACGCTTGATGAGTCCCTGATCGCGATAGGCTATAAGGGCGACCTTGCGCCGGGCGATATGGTGGTTGATAGCTATATTGAGCTGCATATTGAACAAGGGCCGATTCTGGATAAAGAAGGAACGGATATCGGCGTCGTCACCGGCGTTCAGGGAATTTCATGGCATGAATTTACGCTGACGGGCGTTTCCAACCACGCAGGAACTACGCCGATGGCAATGCGCCATGATGCCGGACTTGCTGCTGCGAAGATTGCCGTGTTTGCCCGAGAACTGGCACAGAAGTTTGCGGGGAACCAAGTGTCTACCGTTGGGCATATGACCTTCAAACCCAACCTTATCAATGTTATCCCCAATCACGTGGTGATGTCAGTGGACTTACGCAATACCGATAATGAGGAATTAAAGCGTGCGGAAAGGCAACTGCTGAGTTTTGTTGAAAAAACGGCGCAAGAAGAGGGCATAAGCATTACCACGCGCTCTTTGGTGCGATTTAATCCGGTTATTTTTGCTGATGAAATCGTTGATGCTGTTGAAAAAGAGGCGCAGATGCAGGGGCTAAGCCACCGTCGATTGCCGAGCGGAGCAGGGCACGACGCGCAGTTTATGGCTTCTGTCTGCCCGGCTGGGATGATCTTTGTGCCATGCGTTGGCGGCATCAGTCATAACGTTAAAGAACATACCGAATCTCATGATCTTATCGCCGGAGCAAATGTGCTGTTACAGGTGGTGCTCAAACGTGCCGAAAGATCCCTTTGAAAGGAGCTAAAAATGAATCAGGAACAGTTAAAACAGCAGCTTATTGCATGGCGTCATCACTTGCATGCACATCCGGAAAGCGCTTTTGAAGAGTTCAAAACGTCGGCGTTTATCGCTGAAAAGCTTGAACAAATGGGTATTGAAGTACACAGAGATATCGGTCAAACCGGGTTGGTCGGCATTTTAAAATGTGGCGATGGCGACGGTGTTATCGCTATCAGGGCCGATATTGATTCCATTCAGCTTACCGAGCAGGGCGATGTATCCTACCGTTCACTCAGATCTGAAAGAATGCATGGCTGCGGTCACGATGGTCATACCTGTATCGCGCTGGGGGCGGCGCAGCTATTGCTGCAACGGAAAAACTTTAACGGCACAGTGTGTTTTGTCTTCCAGCCTGCGGAAGAACCGGGCTACGGTGCCAGAGCGATGATAGATGATGGGCTTCTGGAAAAATTTGGTATTCAGGAAATTTACGGTCTGCACAATATGCCTGGGATGAAAGCCGGGACCATTGCGACACGCGTCGGTGGAATCATGGCCAGTGAAGACAATTTTGTTATTCGCATTAAAGGGCAGGGTTCGCATGCCGCGCGTCCGCATATGAGCAAAGACCCGCTGGTTATCGCTGCAGAAATTATTCTTGCGCTACAAACCATTGTCTCCCGGAATATGGATCCCAACGTTCCGGCAGTAGTTTCTTGTACCGAACTGCATACCGACGGCATTCGTAACGCAATTCCAACTCATGTTGAAATTAAAGGCGATACCCGTAGCTATTCTCCACAGGTGCAGAAACTACTGGAGGAGCGGATGCGTACTATTAGCGAGGCAATTTGTGCTATGCACGGTGCGCAATGTGAGTTTTCTTATACCCATGAATTTGCGCCGACGGTTAACTGGCAGTCCTGCGTGGACGTGGCGGTTAATGCAGCCAGAGGAGTAGTAGGGGAAAAAAATGTCGATGGCAATGTACAGCAAATGATGATTTCTGAAGATTTTGGCGCTTTTTTGCAGGCGATACCCGGGTGCTTTGTCTTTTTAGGCAATGGCGATGAGTCAGATGCTAAAGGAAATATTCCGTTGCATAACGCCTGTTACGATTTTAATGATGAGATTTTACTAACCGGTGCGGAATATTTTGCCGAAGTTATCCGAACCCGTTTGCCGCAATAAACCGCAATTAATAACAAATACGAGACTGATGACAAACCTGCTTTAGCTATGGTGTTCGCATTTCTGCCGGGTGGCAGCTAACGCCTTACCCGGCCTACAAAAACCATAATGTCATCAGGTTATGAGTTTTCCGTAGGCCCGCGCAAGCGAAGCGCCGCCTCGGCAATTCCAGAAAAGCGCACTTTGTCAGCAATCTGGTACGTCCGCAGTTGCGGACGTATTTTCCTTTTTGAACTTAACTGGCTTTTTTTATCGGCGGCAGATCAAACGCCTTGCGCAGCGCGCGCACGAACGCTTTATCGTGACAAATGGTTTTCCCCGGACTGTCGGAAAGTTTCGCCACCGGCTTACCGTTGCACTCCACTAACTTGATAACGATATTCAGCGGCTTAACCTGCGGAATATCGCAGGTCAGACGGGTACCGATACCAAAGCTCAGATTCACCCGCGATGAGAAGTGGCGATATAAGTCGACCGCTTTCGTCAGGTCGAGATTATCGGAAAACACCAACACTTTACTTAGCGGGTCAATGCCCAGTTTTTGGTAGTGGGCAATTGCTTTCTCACCCCATTCAACCGGGTCTCCGGAATCATGGCGTAGTCCCTGATAGCGGGTCGCAAATTCCGGGCCGAAATCACGCAGGAAAGCATCCATTGTAATGCAATCGGTCAGGGCGATACCCAACTGGTCAGGATACTCTTCCAGCCAGGCGGCGAGAGCAGCACGTTGGCTACTGGCAAGATTTGGGCTGATTTGCTGATGCGCCTGGAACCATTCATGCGCCTGGGTTCCCATCGGCGTCAGGTCCAGACGACGCGCCAGATCGTAGTTGCTGGTGCCGACAAACCATGTCTCCTGCTGCAAGCGCTTAACAATGGCCTGCTGCACTTCGCGCGAAAATCGGCGGCGGGTACCGAAATCCATCAGGCGGAAGCCGGACATATCAATATCCGCGGTGAAATGGTTGAAATCGATAAGCTTTTGCTCGAGGGTTTCCAGCGCTAAATCAACGCTAATTTCAGGTGAACGATAATGATGGACCAGCTCGCTTATCACCGCCAGCAGCGGAACTTCCCACATGATAACTTCACGCCATGGGCCTGAGAGGCGAATATTGAGCTTACCGTTATCATTAGTGACGGAAACCTGGCGCGGGTCATAGCGGAAGTCGCGCAGCCAGTCGAGGTAGTCTTGCGAAAAGAATGGCAGGCTCGACAACCAGTGATATTCATCGTCCTGTAACTTCAGGTCGCGCATCGTCTCAACCTGTTCGCGAATCGCATCGGCATAGATGCCGAGCAAATCGTCCCCACGGCAGCGGAACTCTGCCGCGACCTGTACATCATTGTAGCGGTGGAAGACAGCCTGCTGCATGTGCAGCTTGTAGGCATCCGTATCAAGCAGCGAGTGCAGTACAGGAGAAGTGAATTGGGTCATGGTGCGCAGTAGCATCCTCTCACTGGAGCGTTTCCATCAAAACCAAAGCGGTAAAAGGAGCCGGAGTATACCTGTAATACCCGACTCTGTCCCGCGGCGACGGCTGATGACGACGCTGACGGTCATTTGCGAGGCCTAGTTTAATATATTGAACACGCATCACACCACAAGCTTTGCGCCTGGTCGAGTGCATTTCGTGCCTCTCATGTTATCAAAATGTAGCAATTTTCATGTTTGGCATTGAAAAGATGAAGATTCTGCATAGCGAGATTTGCGCAACAGGAATAGACTGAGTCGACACTTTACAGGACACGCTAAAGGTTTTTTTATGACACAACAGCCCCAAGCCAAATACCGCCACGACTACCGTGCGCCGGATTATCTGATTAGCGATATTGATTTGACCTTTGACCTGGATGCCGCGAAAACCGTTGTTACGGCTGAGAGCAAGGTCTCCCGCCACGCGGCTACGTCTGATGTGCCATTGCGTCTGGATGGCGAAGACCTGACGTTGGTCTCTCTGCTGGTTGATGGCCAACCGTGGAGCGACTACAAGGAAGAAAATAACCAGCTGGTAATTTGCGGGTTGCCGGAACATTTCACCCTGACCATCGTCAACGAAATTAGCCCGGCGGCCAATACCGCGCTGGAAGGGCTGTATCAGTCGGGTGAAGCGCTGTGTACCCAGTGCGAAGCGGAAGGTTTCCGCCATATTACCTGGTATCTGGACCGCCCGGACGTTCTGGCGCGCTTCACCACCAAAATCATCGCCGATAAAACAAAATATCCGTTCCTGCTCTCTAACGGTAACCGCGTGGCTCAGGGCGAGCTGGAAAACGGTCGCCACTGGATTCAGTGGCAGGATCCGTTCCCGAAACCGTGCTACCTGTTTGCGCTGGTGGCTGGTGATTTCGATGTCCTGCGCGATACCTTCAAAACCCGCTCCGGGCGCGAAGTGGCGCTGGAACTGTACGTTGACCGCGGCAACCTTGACCGCGCCCCGTGGGCGATGACCTCGCTGCAAAACTCCATGAAGTGGGACGAAACGCGCTTTGGTCTCGAGTATGACCTCGACATCTATATGATTGTCGCCGTCGACTTCTTTAACATGGGGGCGATGGAGAACAAAGGGCTTAACGTCTTTAACTCCAAATACGTGCTGGCGCGTACCGATACCGCGACCGATAAAGACTATCTGGATATCGAACGCGTTATTGGCCATGAATATTTCCATAACTGGACCGGCAACCGCGTGACCTGCCGCGACTGGTTCCAGCTCAGTCTGAAAGAAGGCCTGACCGTTTTCCGCGATCAGGAGTTCAGCTCTGACCTTGGCTCGCGAGCGGTTAACCGCATCAATAACGTGCGCACCATGCGCGGTATGCAGTTCGCTGAAGACGCCAGCCCGATGGCGCATCCGATCCGCCCGGATAGGGTTATCGAAATGAACAACTTCTACACCCTGACGGTGTATGAGAAGGGTGCGGAAGTGATTCGTATGCTGCACACTCTGCTGGGTGAAGAGAATTTCCAGAAAGGGATGCAGCTGTACTTTGAACGCCACGACGGCAGCGCCGCCACCTGCGACGATTTTGTTCAGGCGATGGAGGATGCTTCCAATGTTGACCTGTCCCACTTCCGCCGCTGGTATAGCCAGTCCGGTACGCCGATTGTCGCCGTTCATGACGATTACAACCCGGAAACGGAACAGTACACGCTGACCATCAGCCAGCGCACGCCGCCGACGTCTGAACAGGCAGAGAAGCTGCCGCTGCACATTCCGTTCGACATTGAACTTTATGATAACGAAGGAAAAGTGATTCCGTTGCAGAAAGGCGGTCATCCGGTGCATCACGTGCTGAATGTGACCCAGGCGGAGCAGACCTTTGTTTTCGATAACGTTTACTTCCAGCCGGTACCCGCGCTGCTTTGTGAATTCTCTGCGCCAGTGAAACTGGAGTACAAGTGGAGCGATCAGCAGCTCACTTTCCTGATGCGCCACGCGCGTAACGATTTCTCCCGTTGGGATGCGGCACAGAGCCTGTTGGCGACTTATATCAAGCTCAACGTTAACCGCCATCAGCAGGGACAACCGCTGTCGTTGCCTGTCCACGTTGCCGATGCATTCCGGGCAATTCTGCTGGATGAGAAGATCGATCCGGCGCTGGCGGCAGAGATTTTGACCCTGCCTTCAGCCAACGAAATCGCCGAGCTGTTCGCGACTATTGACCCGATCGCTATCTCGGCGGTGCGCGAGGCGCTCACCCGTACGTTGGCGAAAGAGCTGGCAGACGAGTTCCTGGTGATTTACAACGCTAACAAGCTCGACAGCTATCGCGTTGAACATGCCGATATTGGCAAGCGCGCTCTGCGTAATACCTGTCTGCGTTATCTGGCGTTTGGCGATGCGGAGCTGGCGGATAAGCTGGTTACCGCGCAGTATCATCATGCCGACAACATGACCGATGCGCTGGCGGCGCTGTCGGCGGCAGTCGCGGCTCAGCTGCCGTGCCGCGATGCGTTGATGCAGGAGTATGACGACAAATGGCACCAGGACGGCCTGGTGATGGACAAATGGTTTATCCTGCAGTCCACCAGCCCGGCGGATAACGTGCTGGAGACGGTACGTAGCTTGCTGAGTCATCGTTCATTTAGTCTGAGCAACCCGAACCGCATCCGTTCGCTGATTGGCGCTTTTGCCGGCAGCAACCCGGCGGCATTCCACGCTGAAGACGGTAGCGGCTATCAGTTCTTGGTTGAGATGCTGACTGAACTGAACAGCCGCAATCCGCAGGTGGCTTCACGTCTGATTGAGCCGTTGATTCGCCTGAAACGCTATGATGAGAAGCGTCAGGCGCTGATGCGCGCGGCTCTGGAGCAGTTGAAAGGCCTGGAGAATCTTTCCGGGGATCTGTTCGAGAAAATCAGCAAAGCGCTGGCGTAACGCCAGCGCGGGTCCAAACCTGTAGCCCCGCGAAGCGCAGCGCGAGCGGGGGAACGTCGCAGTTGTTAACCGTGACTCACTAAGCGCGGCGAGGATTCATTCTTGCCGCGCTGCATCACCCGATTCAATACTTCCGCTTCGAGTTCCGCCAGCTTCGCTGAGCCTGTGCGTCTGGGCCGTGGAATATCTACCAGCAGATCCAGGCCAATTTTCCCTTCTTCAATCAGCAAAACGCGATCGGCCATGGCCACCGCCTCGCTGACGTCATGGGTCACCAACAGAACGGTAAACCCATGCTCCTGCCACAGCGAGACGATCAGATCCTGCATCTCAAGGCGGGTGAGGGCATCCAGTGCGCCTAGCGGCTCATCAAGCAGCAATAATCCGGGACGATGAATTAACGCGCGAGCCAGCGCCACGCGCTGTTTCTGCCCTCCGGAAAGCGCCGCAGGCCATTCACTGGCGCGATCCTCCAGACCTACGCTCGCCAGCGCCTTAAGCGCAGCCTCACGCCACTGGCCTTTCAGCCCGAGGCCAACATTGTCGATAACCGATTTCCACGGCAGCAGGCGAGAATCCTGGAACATCATGCGGGTATCGTCCTGAATCTGTGCCAGCGGCGTTGAGCCTGCCAGCAGCTGACCGCCATTGGGCTTTTCCAGCCCGGCCAGCAACCGCAGCAGGGTACTCTTACCACCACCGCTGCGCCCAACCACCGCGACGAATTGCCCGGTGGGAATATGAAGATCGAGTTCATTCAGGATCGTGTTGCTACCATAACGCTTGCTCACCCCGTTAAGCAGCAGCGGGATCCCCGGATTAAGACGCGCAGTCGTCATGCGTTAGCCTCCTGAAGGTGATAAGCCGGATTCCAGCGCAGCCAGACGCGTTCCAGAAGCTGGGCGCTGAAGTCGGCCAGTTTGCCGAGAATGGCATAAAGAATAATGGCAACCACCACGACATCGGTTTGCAGAAACTCGCGGGCGTTCATCGCCAGATAGCCGATACCGGCGTTAGCAGAGATAGTTTCGGCAACAATCAGCGTTAACCACATCAGGCCAAGCGCAAAGCGAATGCCGACCATAATAGAGGGGAGTGCGCCGGGGAGGATCACATGACGGAACAGAGCAAAGCCGGATAAACCGTAGCTACGGGCCATCTCGACCAGTCCTCTGTCGATGTTGCGGATCCCGTGCCAGGTATTGATGTAAATCGGGAACATCGTCCCTAGCGCCACGAGGAAGATTTTGGCGCTCTCATCGATACCGAACCACAAGATAACCAGCGGGATCAGCGCAAGATGCGGCACATTACGCAGCATCTGAATGGAGGTATCCAGCAGGCGTTCACCCCAGCGCGACAGGCCGCTGATTAACCCCAGAACCAGGCCAATGGATCCACCGATGCTGAAACCAATCAATGCTCGCCATGAGCTTATCGCCAGATGTTGCCAAAGTTCACCGCTGGCGGAGAGCGTCCAGAAAGCCTTCAGTACTCCTTCCGGCGACGGCAAAATGCGGGTGGATAGCCAGCCCATCGAAGAGGCGAATTGCCAGATAATCACGCTGCCCACCGGCAGAAGCCAGGGGGCCACGCGTATCAGGAATTTTTGCGAAAGGGTCGCCATGATGTGTTCCTTTTATTTCCCTGTGAGCGTCAACGTTAGCCTTTAAACATGCTCTACCCGCTGCAAGCTTTTCAGCGCCGGAGCGCGGCTACTGGGGCGATGCAGTGCCTGCCAGAAGGTTTCTAACGCCAGGTCGAGTCGACCTTGCAGGTTTGGGGTAAATTGCGGTTTATGTTGATAATCTGTCACCTGACTATCATCAGCAAAGACGCCATGAAGGATCTCTTGCGCTTTCAGAGCATTAAGTACTGGTTTTAGAGCGTAATCTACCGCCAGCATATGCGCGATAGTCCCGCCAGTGGCCAGCGGCAGAACGATTTTGCCTTCCAGCGCACGCTCTGGCAGCAGGTCCAGCAGGGTCTTCAACGCGCCGGAAAAAGAGGCTTTATAAACCGGGGTGGCGATAATCAGCCCGTCCGCACCAGCAAGTTGTTCATTCAGCGCATGCAGAGCGGGGTTATCAAAGCGCGCATAGAGGAGATCTTCAGGAGCGAAGTTTTGCAGGTGCCAGTGGCAGACTTCGATATCCGCAGCGGAGAGTGTCTCTCTGGCGTATTCCAGAAGCGCGCTGGAGCGGGAAGGATAACGCGGGCTACCCGCAAGTGTTATGACTCGCATACTCTCTCCTTATAACTAAATATTTTCATTTATCTATAATTGATAACATTTAGCTGCAGTGTGACAGAGCGCTTTTATTTCCCTAAATGATTTATCCAGCGTTGAATTGTCAGAAAGTGCATAAAGAGGGAGACAAAAGTAAACGTTTGCGTCTGAGATGCGATTTTTTGTCGCAGGTCAATTCCCTTTCCGGGGTGGATCGCACATAATACGCCCCCGGTTTGCACACCGGGAATCCAGGAGAGTTCATGTACTACCCCTTCGTTCGTAAAGCCCTTTTTCAGCTCGATCCTGAGCGCGCTCATGAAGTAACCTTTCAACAACTACGCCGTGTTTCAGGCACACCGCTGGAAATGTTGGTTCGCCAGAAGGTACCGACAAAGCCGGTAACCTGCATGGGGCTCACATTTAAGAATCCGCTGGGTCTGGCCGCCGGGCTGGATAAAAATGGCGAGTGCATTGATGCGCTCGGCGCAATGGGTTTTGGCTCAATTGAAATTGGTACCGTGACGCCGCGTCCGCAGCCGGGCAACGATAAGCCGAGGATCTTCCGTCTGGTCGATGCCGAAGGTTTGATCAACCGAATGGGCTTTAATAACCACGGCGTTGATAACCTGGTTGAGAACGTGAAAAAGGCCCATTTTGACGGGATCCTGGGGATTAACATTGGTAAAAATAAAGATACCCCAGTTGAACAAGGCAAAGATGATTATCTGATTTGTATGGATAAAATCTATGCCTACGCCGGATATATCGCCATTAATATCTCTTCGCCGAATACCCCTGGCCTGCGTACTTTGCAATACGGTGATGCGCTGGATGATTTACTTTCCGGTATTAAAAATAAGCAACGCGAACTGCAAGAGAAGCACCAGAAATATGTCCCCGTGGCGGTGAAGATCGCGCCGGATCTTTCTGTTGAGGAATTGATCCAGGTTGCCGATAGTCTGGTTCGGCATAATATTGATGGGGTGATTGCGACTAATACCACGTTGGATCGGTCGCTGGTTCAGGGCATGAAAAATTGCGACGAAACTGGCGGGCTTAGCGGTCGTCCTTTACAGCTGAAGAGTACAGAAATTATCCGTATGCTGTCAGCGGAATTACAGGGCCGCCTGCCCATTATCGGAGTTGGTGGTATTGACTCGGTGATTGCAGCGCGTGAAAAGATTGCTGCGGGCGCTACATTGGTGCAGATTTATTCCGGATTTATTTTTAAAGGTCCGCCACTGATTAAAGAAATTGTTACCCATATCTAATCTTTTCCCTTCTTATATCCTACCAGGGCTTTATTTATAGCCCTGGTTGTTTTATATTCCTTCATTGTTGCTTATTTAGACATTTTAGTCTTTTCTTAATTTTGGAAATATTCTGTAGCAGTTTACCTGTTAATTACAGATGGAAGTGATAGAGGACGGGGGAAGAAATGCGGATTAAACCTGACGATAATTGGCGTTGGTATTACGATGAAGAGCACGATCGTATGATGCTCGATTTGGCTAATGGCATGTTATTTCGTTCACGTTTCGCACGCCGAATGCTGACCCCCGACGCCTTTGCTCCGTCCGGATTTTGCGTCGATGATGCCGCGCTTTATTTTTCATTTGAAGAAAAATGCCGCGACCTTGAATTATCAAAAGAGCAGCGCGCTGAATTAGTATTGAATGCGCTGGTCGCCATTCGCTTTCTCAAGCCGCAGATGCCGAAAAGCTGGCATTTCACTACCCATGAAGAGTGCTGGCAGCCCGGCGGCGGCGATGCTGCCAGCGCCTGGCTTAGCGATACCGGGCAGCAGGTGAATCTGTTGGTGGTTGAAGCTGGTGAAAACGCGGCATTATGTCTGTTAGCGCAGCCCGGCCTGACGCTTGCCGGGCGGGTTATGCAGCTTGGCGACGTGATTAAAATCATGAACGACCGGCTGCAGCCAGCGCCGGGTGCAGCCAGCTACAGCCTGGGCCAGGCAGTTTAAGGCGCTAGCCGTAGCGCGGTTTTTGGCACGCAACTGCAGCACAGAATGGTGCCATCTGTACCAATCGCATTTTTCTTCAACGCACTAACTTCTCCTTCTTCCAGTCGGATGCGACAGCTGCCGCAAATGCCAGCCCGGCAGGAATAAGGAACGCGGATCCCCTGTTGCTCCAACTGCTCCAGCAAAATTTGCTGATTGTTGCCGGTAAAACTTAACCCTTGCCACTCAATCTCTACCGTTGCGTCCTGTTGAGCATCGGGCATCAGCGTATCGTCGCTATCGCCGGCGCCGTAGGCTTTTGCCGGTCCTCGGGCCAGTACTTCCAATTCATCACCTACGCGGATCACGCCGCTATTACGGGCGATTAGATTCTGACCGAAATCGACATCACCGTTATCCAGCGCAGTGCGAAAACTTTGCAGCGTGGTTAAGGGTTCGCCAGAAGGGTGCTTTTGTCCGCGTTCCGGGCTGACGGTCGTAAACACGCAGCGACTGCACGGTTTTGCCACATCAAAAACAACCTCGCCGATACGTACGACTTTCCAGGTATCTTCCTCCCAGGCCGCCGCGCCAGTGACCAGCATATTCGGGCGAAATTGTTCTATGCTTACGCTGGCTGGGCAGCGATTTTGTAAATCGCGCAGGGAGGCTTCATTAGCTAAAAGGTAGGGAAAACCATCGGCGAAGGAGAGGGGAACGGCATCATGGCGTTTCACCCGACGGCTGAGTTGTGGCCCCAGCCAGCGAAGCTGAACGCTACGATTAAAGAAGCCGCTTAACCACTGGTTAACTGACTCCGGCGCAACCAGGGCAGTAAAATGGTTGCCCCAGACTTCAGTTGGTTCTTGCTGCGGGGCAAAATCGCTGAAGAGCACCATCGCGCTGCTGCCGTCCGGGGCCGTCAGATGGAGGCCATCGTGGAGCGGGGCGGGGATAAACTTAACCATTTGTGGAAACTGACGAGCGGTAATGAAGGTGCCATCGGTTTCCGTCACCATAAATATACGATCGAAGGCCAGACCACTGATGCCTGCGTAGGCGTGACTCACGCCAATTCCCCGCATCGATTTAACGGGATGAATAAAAAGTCGCGAAAGCGTTACCATACGCTGCCCCTGGGTTCAAAAATAAGCCTTTAACTTTATGACATAGGGCACATATTGGCTATAATGCGCACCAATTTTCTTTTAGTAAAAGTGACGATATGAATTCTCTGTTTGCCAGTACGGCTCGTGGGCTTGAAGAGCTGTTAAAAACTGAACTGGAAGGGCTTGGCGCGGTGGACTGCCAGGTAGTCCAGGGCGGGGTCCATTTTCAGGGAGATACGCGCCTGCTGTATCAAAGCCTGATGTGGAGTCGGCTGGCTTCGCGGATCATGCTGCCGCTGGGTCAGTGCAGCGTGTATAGCGATCTGGACCTTTACCTCGGCGTGCAGGCCATTCCATGGACGGAGATTTTCACCCCAGACGCCACTTTCGCCGTGCACTTTAGCGGGCTTAACGAAGAAATTCGTAATAGTCAGTACGGCGCATTGAAGGTCAAAGATGCCATTGTTGATAGCTTTACGCGTAAGAATCTGCCGCGTCCTAATGTCGATCGTGAAAGCCCCGATCTGCGCATCAACGTCTGGCTGAATAAAGAAACCGCACATATTTCTTTAGATCTTAGCGGCGAGGGTTTGCATCTGCGCGGCTACCGCGATGGCACCGGTATGGCGCCGATCAAAGAGAGCCTGGCTGCGGCTATCGTGATGCGTTCAGGTTGGGCTCCGGGGACACCGCTGCTTGATCCGATGTGCGGCTCCGGCACGCTGCTGATTGAAGCCGCTATGCTGGCAACCGACCGTGCGCCGGGTTTACACCGCGGTCATTGGGGTTTCGGCGGCTGGGCGCAGCACGATGATGCTATCTGGAAAGAGGTGAAAGCCGAAGCGCAAACCCGCGCCCGTCAGGGTCTGGCGGCGTATGAATCCCGTTTCTACGGTTCTGATATTGATGCACGGGTGATCGAACGTGCGCGCAGCAACGCCCGTCGTGCTGGCATTGGCGAACTGGTGACGTTTGAGGTTAAAGACGTTGCCAAACTGGACAATCCGCTGCCGAAAGGGCCTTACGGTACGGTTATCAGTAACCCGCCATACGGCGAGCGTCTGGAGAGCGAACCGGCGCTGATTGCTCTGCATAGCCTGCTGGGCCGGATCATGAAAAATCAGTTCGGCGGTTGGAACCTCTCTTTGTTCAGCGCCTCGCCGGATCTGCTCAGCTGTTTGCAATTACGCGCTGATAAGCAGTTCAAAGCCAAAAACGGCCCGCTAGACTGTGTGCAGAAGAACTATCATCTCGCCGAAAGCGAGGGCGGAAAAACCGCGACGCTGGCGGAAGATTTCGCCAACCGTCTGCGTAAGAACCTGAAAAAATATGAGAAGTGGGCGCGTCAGGAAGGTATCGAGTGCTATCGTCTTTATGATGCCGACCTCCCGGAATATAACGTAGCCATTGACCGCTACGGTGAGTGGGTGGTGGTGCAAGAGTATGCTCCGCCGAAAACCGTGGACGCACACAAAGCGCGTCAGCGTCTGTTTGATATTATCGCCGCCACGATTGCCGTGCTGGGGATTGCACCGAATAAGCTGGTGCTAAAAACCCGTGAACGGCAGAAAGGGAAAAACCAGTATCAGAAAATGGCTGAGAAGGGTGATTTCCTTGAAGTGCAGGAGTATAACGCGCGTCTGTGGGTCAATCTGACCGACTACCTGGATACTGGCCTGTTCCTTGACCACCGCATTGCTCGTCGCATGCTGGGTGAGATGAGCAAAGGCAAGGACTTCCTCAATCTTTTCGCCTACACCGGCAGCGCGAGCGTACATGCAGGCCTCGGCGGCGCGCGCTCTACCACGACGGTCGATATGTCGCGCACTTATCTCGAATGGGCGGAGCGCAACCTGCGCCTCAACGGCTTAACCGGTCGCGCGCATCGTTTGATGCAGGCCGATGTGCTGGGCTGGCTACGTGAGAGCACCGAACAGTTTGATCTGATCTTCATTGATCCGCCGACCTTCTCTAACTCTAAGCGCATGGAAGACGCGTTTGACGTACAGCGCGACCATCTGCGTCTGATGACCGATCTAAAACGTCTGCTGCGTAAAGGCGGCACGATTATGTTCTCGAACAACAAACGCGGTTTCCGTATGGATCATGACGGGTTAGCGCAACTGGGCCTGAAGGCGCAGGAGATTACGCAAAAAACGCAATCTCAAGATTTTGCCCGCAACCGTCAGATTCACAACTGCTGGCTGATCACCTCAGCCTGAAAGGAATAAAGAATGTCATTAATTAGTATGCACGGCGCCTGGCTTTCATTCAGCGATGCGCCGCTGCTGGATAATGCTGAACTGCATATCGAAGATAACGAACGCGTGTGCCTGGTAGGGCGTAACGGTGCGGGTAAATCGACTCTGATGAAGATCCTCAACCGTGAACTGGGTCTTGATGACGGGCGCATTATTTATGAGCTGGATCTGGTTGTCGCGCGTCTGCAGCAGGATCCGCCGCGTAACATTACCGGAACCGTTTACGACTTCGTTGCGGAAGGGATTGCCGAACAGGCGGCCTACCTCAAAGGCTATCACGATGCTTCACAACTGGTGATGACCGACCCGAGCGACAAGAACTTAAACGAACTGGCACGCTTTCAGGAGCAGCTTGATAATTTAGGGCTCTGGCAGTTGGATAGCCGTATTAATGAAGTGCTTGAGCAGCTCAATCTGGATCCTAACGCCGAGCTCTCCTCGCTCTCCGGTGGCTGGCTGCGTAAGGCGGCCCTGGGGCGCGCGCTGGTCAGCGGGCCGCGTGTGCTGCTGCTGGATGAACCGACTAACCACCTCGATATCGAAACTATCGACTGGCTGGAAGGTTTCCTGAAGATGTTCAAAGGCACCATTATTTTTATCTCGCACGACCGTTCCTTTATTCGCAATATGGCGACGCGGATTGTCGATCTCGATCGCGGTAAGCTGGTGACCTATCCAGGCAATTACGATCAATACCTGCTGGATAAAGAAGAAGCGCTGCGCGTTGAAGACCTACAGAATGCTGAATTCGACCGCAAGCTGGCGCAGGAAGAAGTCTGGATCCGTCAGGGGATTAAAGCCCGTCGTACCCGTAATGAAGGGCGCGTGCGTGCATTGAAAGCGATGCGCCGCGAACGCGGTGAGCGTCGTGAAGTGATGGGTAGTGCGAAGATGCAGGTCGAAGAGGCCGCGCGTTCGGGCAAAATTGTCTTCGAAATGGAGAACGTTAACTACCAGGTTGATGGCAAAGTGCTGGTGAAGGATTTTACCGCCCAGATCCAGCGCGGTGATAAGATTGCGCTGATTGGCCCGAACGGCTGTGGTAAAACCACGCTGTTGAAACTGATGCTCGGCCAGCTGAAGGCAGATAGCGGGCGCATCCACGTGGGTACTAAGCTGGAGGTTGCTTACTTCGATCAGCACCGTGCTGAGCTTGACCCGGACAAAACGGTGATGGACAACCTTGCTGAAGGTAAGCAGGAAGTGATGGTGAACGGCAAGCCGCGCCATGTTCTGGGCTACCTGCAAGACTTTATGTTCCATCCGAAACGCGCCATGACGCCGGTGCGTGCACTGTCCGGCGGTGAGCGTAACCGTCTGCTGCTGGCGCGCCTGTTCCTCAAGCCCAGTAACCTGTTGATCCTCGATGAACCGACAAACGATCTGGATGTCGAAACCCTGGAACTGTTGGAAGAGTTAGTCGACGGCTATCAGGGCACCGTGATGCTGGTCAGCCACGACCGTCAGTTTGTTGATAACACCGTAACAGAGTGCTGGATCTTTGAAGGGGAAGGGAGAATTGGCCAATATGTTGGCGGTTATCACGATGCCCGAGGTCAGCAATCTCAGTATCTGGCACAAAAGCAGTCAGTTGCCAAAAAAACGGTAGAAGTTGCTCAACCGAAAGCAGAAAGTGTCAAACGCGCGGCCAGCAAACTAAGCTATAACCTGCAGCGCGAACTGGAACAACTGCCGCAGAAACTGGAAGAGCTTGAGGCCCAATTGCAGACTCTGCAGGAGCAGGTTGCTGATCCTTCTTTCTTTGGTCAGTCGCATGATCATACGCAGCAGGTGCTGGCGCAGATGAGCGAAGCGGAGCAGGCGCTGGAAACTGCCTTCGAACGCTGGGAATATCTTGAAGGATTAAAAAACGGCGCATAAGCTGAGGAGTTTTCATGTGCGATCATCATCATGCTGCGCGGCATATTCTGTGCCGACAATGTGATCTGCTGGTGGCTTTGCCGCAGCTGGAGCATCGCCAGAAAGCTGCGTGTCCGCGCTGCGGAACGACATTGACGACTTCGTGGGACGCGCCTCGGCAGCGTCCCACTGCCTATGCGCTGGTCGCATTGTTTATGCTGCTGCTGGCAAACCTGTTTCCTTTCATCTACATGAAGGTCGGTGGCATCAGTAGCGAAATTGAGCTGCTGGAAATCCCTAATGTCCTTTTTACCGAGGATTACGCCAGCCTTGGCACCTTCTTTTTACTCTTTGTGCAGCTGGTGCCGGCTTTCTGCCTTATCACCATCCTGCTGCTGGTAAACCGTGTACGCATGCCTTCCGGCCTAAAAGCATTTCTGGCACGGATCCTGTTTCACCTCAAAACCTGGGGAATGGCGGAAATCTTCCTCGCCGGAGTCCTGGTCAGCTTTGTTAAGCTGATGGCCTACGGTGATATTGGTATCGGTTTAAGCTTTATTCCCTGGTGTATGTTTTGCGTATTGCAGCTACGCACATTCCAGTGCGTGGACCGCCGTTGGCTGTGGGACGACATTGCGCCAATGCCGTTGATTAAACAGCCATTGAAAGTCGGTGTTTCCGGCCTTCGCCAGGGACTGCGTTCATGCTCATGCTGTACGGCAGTTTTACCCGTTGACGAAGCCGTATGCCCGCGCTGTCATACCAAAGGAACCGCTCGACGTAAAAACAGTCTGCAATGGACGCTGGCGCTGCTGATGACGTCGATAATCCTCTATATGCCAGCCAATATTCTGCCGATCATGATTACCGATCTGCTGGGCGATAAAATGCCCTCCACCATTATGGCGGGGGTGATCCTGCTGTGGAGCGAGGGATCATATCCGGTGGCGATGGTGATATTTATCGCCAGCATTATGGTGCCAACGTTAAAAATGATCGCTATTGGCTGGCTGTGCTGGAATGCCAGCGGCAAAGGATCGCGTGACTCTGAGCGCATGCACCTGATTTATGAAGTTGTCGAATTCGTCGGCCGCTGGTCGATGATCGATGTTTTTGTCATCGCAGTCCTCTCAGCTCTGGTGCGCATCGGCGGATTGATGAATATCTATCCGGCGATCGGAGCGGTGATGTTTGCGCTGGTCGTTGTTATGACAATGTTCTCGGCCATGACGTTTGACCCTCGTTTGTTGTGGGACCGTGAGCCAGATCCAAGCCATGAGGAAAGACTGCAGCATGGAAAATAAGAGCGGAGAAGCGAAAGTGCAAAAGGTGAAGAACTGGTCACCGGTGTGGATCTTCCCAATAGTCACGGCGCTTATCGGCGCATGGATTCTATTTTATCACTATAGCCATCAGGGGCCGGAGGTGACGTTAATCACCACCAATGCTGAAGGTATTGAAGGGGGTAAAACCCGAATTAAAAGCCGTAGCGTTGATGTTGGCGTGATAGAAAGCGCAACGCTGACTGATGACCTGACTCACGTAGAAATTAAAGCCCGGCTGAATTCAGGCATGGAAAAATTGCTACATAAGGATTCGGTTTTTTGGGTGGTCAAACCGCAGGTCGGGCGTGAAGGAATTAGCGGGCTAGGCACGTTATTATCCGGTGCTTATATCGAATTGCAGCCTGGCTCTAAAGGCTCTGTGCCTGCGCAATATCCGCTGCTGGATTCACCCCCTTTGGCTTCCCCTGACGCTAAAGGCATTCGCATTTTACTGGAAAGCAGTAAAGCGGGTCAGCTTTCTCCTGGCGATCCGGTGCTCTTTCGGGGTTATCGCGTCGGTTCAGTCGAAACCAGCACCTTTGATGCGCAAAAACGCAATATCACCTACCAGCTGTTTATCAGCGCGCCAAACGATCGTCTGGTGACCAACAACGTGCGTTTCTGGAAAGACAGCGGTATTGCGGTGGATCTTACCGCTGCGGGTATGCGTGTTGAAATGGGATCGCTGTCAACTCTGTTTGGCGGCGGCGTCAGCTTTGATATTCCTGAGGGATTACCGTTAGGAGAGCCGGTAGCGAATAAAACCGAATATCACCTTTTCGACGATCAACGAAGCATTCAGGATTCGGTCTTTACCCAGCATATCGACTACGTGATGTTCTTTAAAGATTCTATCCGCGGCCTGCAGCCTGGTGCGCCTGTGGAGTTTCGCGGTATTCGCCTCGGAACCGTAGGTAAAGTGCCGTTCTTTATCCCTGGGCTGAAACAGAACCTAAACGACGATTACCGCATCCCGGTTGAAGTGCGGATTGAACCAGAACGTTTGATCACTCAGTTAGGCGGCGATCCAGACATTCACAAGCATATTGATGATCTGATGAATCGTGGGCTGCGTGGTTCCCTCAAAACGGGCAATTTGGTAACCGGTGCGCTGTATATCGATCTCGACTTCTATCCGAAAGCGCCTGCGCGCGGCAAGATTCAGGAGTTTGGTGGTTATCCGATCATACCGACTGTGAGCGGTGGCCTGGCGCAGATCCAGCAGCGTCTGATGGATGCCCTGGATAAGATTAACAATCTGCCGATTAATCCTCTGCTGGAGCAGGCAACCAGTACGCTGGCGCAAAGCGAGAAGACCATGCAGCACGTGCAAACGACGCTGGATAGCCTGAATAAGATAACTTCAAGCCAGTCCATGCAGCAGCTGCCGGGCGATATGCAGAGCACATTGCGTGAACTGAATCGTAGTATGCAAGGCTTCCAGCCGGGCTCTGCGGCATACAATAAGATGGTGGCGGATATGCAGCGCCTGGATCAGGTTCTTCGTGAATTGCAACCGGTACTGAAAACGCTCAACGACAAGAGCAATGCGCTGGTATTTGAGGCGAAGGATAAAAAAGATCCGCAGCCGAAGGGAGCGAAATAATGAAAAGATGGCTAATAGCGGCGGCAGTATGCGCACTGACCGCGTGCAGCAGTGGTGGTGAGAGCAAAACGTACTACCAGCTTCCGGTGGTACAGAGTGGCGCACAAAGCGCCGCTCACCAAAGCAAAAATTTGCTGTGGGTTGAACAAGTCAGCATTCCTGATTATTTAGCGGGTAATGGCGTGGTGTATCAGACCACCGACGTCCAGTATGTGATCGCCAATAACAATCTGTGGGCGAGCCCGCTCGATCAGCAGCTGCGGACCACGCTGGTGGCGAATCTTAGCAACCAGCTGCCGGGTTGGGTGGTGGCCTCTCAACCTTTAGGGAGCGAGCAGGATACGCTAAACGTGTCCGTCAGCGGATTTCACGGTCGTTACGATGGCCGGGTGATCGTTAGCGGTGAGTGGTTGCTGAAGCATCAGGGGCAGCTGATTAAGCGTCCGTTTAACATTGAGCTTAAGCAACAGCAGGATGGTTATGACGCAATGGTTAAAACCCTTGCTCAGGCCTGGACTCAGGAAGCGACTGCAATTGCCAGCGAGTTGAATCGCCTGCCATAAGCAAAATTAATGAAAGTAAAAAGCCGCTGCGGGTAACAAAATCGCAGCGGCTTTTTTATTTGTCTCATCAGCTTGTTAACTTGTGCCGGTTCACATTTTTTGTACAAATGAACTTTCATGTAGCTCACAAATATGACAATGGCGTGAATTTTGCGCATTGACGCTGTCTCTGATTCGCGGTATTCGTTAACCGTGGTTGCGTATTTAGTGACCATTGTTTTCTTTTCCACCAGATCAAAGAATGAGGGAAACGAGGCATGAAGAGACAAAAACGAGATCGCCTGGAACGGGCACATCAACGTGGATATCAAGCCGGTATTACCGGAAGATCGAAAGAAATGTGTCCTTATCAGACCTTGAATCAAAGGTCCTGGTGGCTAGGAGGCTGGCGAGAAGCCATGGAGGACAGGGTGCAAATTGCCTGACTGTCTCTTTAAAAATGAAGCCTCCGCTGTGCGGGGGCTTCGCCTTTTAAAGTGTCACTGTTTTATCAGAACGCAGAGGTGTCCTGGAATAAACCCACTTTCAGATCGGTTGCGGTGTAGATCAGACGATCGTCAACCAGTACTTCACCATCCGCCAGGCCCATAATCAAACGACGGTTTATCACGCGTTTGAAATGAATGCGGTAGGTCACTTTCTTAGCCGTTGGCAGTACCTGGCCGGTGAGTTTAACTTCACCTACGCCTAACGCACGCCCTTTACCCTCGCCGCCTAACCAGCCCAGGTAGAAGCCAACCAGTTGCCACATGGCATCCAGGCCCAGGCAGCCAGGCATAACCGGATCGCCAATGAAGTGGCAACCGAAGAACCACAGGTCAGGGTTAATATCGAGTTCTGCCTCAACATAACCTTTATCGTAGTTACCACCGGTTTCGGTCATCTTGATGACGCGGTCCATCATCAGCATATTTGGCGCTGGTAACTGTGGGCCTTTAGCGCCAAACAGTTCACCACGGCCAGAGGCAAGAAGATCTTCTTTTGTATAGGATTCGCGTTTATCTACCATGTTTTCAGTAAGCCTTATTTTGAGTTCGGGACGCAGGATAGCTAACACGTGTACGCTGAACAAGTCCGATCAGTTAGAACCTGAACCGCCTAACCAGCGCAGCGGCCACGGAAAGCGATGGCGACCTTCTTGCTGTGTCGCCTGTGCAATCCGCTCCTGGATGGTTTGCCGTAAAGTTTGTCCTTCTCCATCCCACAATAGTTGGGTCAGAAGGGGTAATGCTTCAGTGACGTCATCAATGGCCCAGATAAAGAACTGTTCCTCAGCAACGGCTTGTTGTAGCTCCTTTGCCAAACTCAGATGACGGACGTTGGCGGCTGGAATAATGACGCCCTGTTTACCGGTTAAACCACGCTGCTGGCATATAGCAAAGAAACCTTCAATTTTCTCATTGAGTCCACCAACAGGCTGTACACGACCAAACTGATCGACAGAGCCGGTGATAGCAATACTCTGGTTAATGGGAACATTGGCCAGCGAACTGATTAATGCGCACAGTTCAGCCATGGAGGCGCTATCGCCATCCACTTCACTGTAGGATTGCTCAAAGGTTAACGAGGCGGTGAAGGGGAGTTGTTGATCAAGCTCCAGTTCAGCCATCAAAAACGCCTGCATGATCATCATGCCTTTCGCGTGGATATTGCCACCCAACTCAGCCTTGCGTTCGACGTCAATAAACTCACCATCGCCAATGTGAACAACGCAGCTAATGCGAGACGGTTCGCCGAATGCGCGCGGATGGCCTGGGAATTCAATAACCGATAGCGCGTTGATTTGGCCGATGCATTCGCCTTCGGTCTCAATGAGGATTTGCTCTTGCAGGATTTCGTCCTGAATCCGCTCCGCGAGATAGCCTTCGCGCCACTCACGACGTTCCAGCATGGTTTGCATCTCTTCGGCGCTAATCTCTTCACCTTCACAGAAGGCCGCCGCCTCCTTAAGCTGGCGCGCAATCCATAGCAAACACAGCGGTAGGGTTGCCTGATCGCCAGTGTAACGTGCACCTTCCTGAATCAATAGCGGCCAGGTTTCGGCAGCTAACCCAGGGAGTTCGAGTTGGTGTGCGTTCTGCCAGACCCACTGACACCATTGTTTCAGGATGTCGGCATCGACAATTTGTAAATTGTCTTCGTATTCGCTGTAAATAGCCTGGGCAGAAAGCTCGGGTTCCATCTCCTGGAAATCTGCTAGTGATTCCCGCTCGCCAACCAGAATGACTTTCAGGTTGAGCGGCATTGAGGGGATGCTAACCGGAAGAGGGCGGGACTCATCGATTGACAGCCAGTCAAAACGCTGGCGGGCAATCATATTTTTTAGCCGCATCCACAGCAGGGGCTGAGCCAGCAATGCGCGCAGGGAGATGATCAATACACCACCGTTGGCACGATGAACCAGACCTGGTTGCAGGCTAATTTCACCATTAAACTGGCGTACGCAGCCAAAGAGTTGCTCTGCTTCTACCCAGTCGGCGGCTTCAACCGGCGCGATGCTCGCGAAATTATCTTCTGCGGCTTGTGCCGGGATGCTGGTGATGTTTCCACCATCAATCTGATAACGTACGCCATAAAGCGGTTCAGATGGTTGATGTAAAGTACGAGTTTCGTTCGCCAACCATTGCAGATACTCTGGCTCTTCTGGTGCTTTAACCAGCATGAACGGCGAAATGGCTGGAGTCACCAGAAGTTGCTCCAGGGCATAGAATAAGCGGGGTTGCAGTTCGCCAGAAAGAGATGCTTCTGCTTGTGCTAAGTCGGCTTGTGCAAACAGCGCCTGATAACTTTCCGTATCAGGAGCGAGGTCGTTTCGGGTAAGTTTCGTAATGGTCAAAGTCGCTGTTTTTTAGTCAGATGTAAAACGCGCGATTATACATTATGCGGCGTCTGAGCACACGAGTGATTGCGTTGGTCGCAGTGATAACGAATCTACCCACATCACGAAAGATGATTTATTCTCAGCAGATCAAGAAAAAACTGATATCCTGAAAAGAGTTACACGGTCACATTGAGATCGCAATGAAATATCAACAACTGGAAAATCTTGAAAGCGGTTGGAAATGGACATATCTGGTAAAAAAGTGCCGGGAAGGTGAACCGATAACCCGCTACATTGAAGCCAGCGCTGCACAAGCTGCGGTCGATGTCTTACTCACGCTCGAAAATGAACCTGTTCTGGTGAATACCTGGATTGAGCAGCATATGAATCCAGAGTTAGCGAACCGTATGAAGCAGACTATACGCGCACGTCGCAAGCGACATTTTAACGCGGAGCATCAGCATACTCGTAAAAAATCTATCGATCTGGAGTTCATGGTCTGGCAGCGGCTGGCAGGTCTGGCGCAAAGGCGGGGTATGACCCTGTCGGAAACGATCGTACAGCTGATTGAGGATGCTGAACATAAAGAAAAATATGCTAGTAAAATGTCCAGTTTGAAGCATGACTTGCAAGTGTTGCTGGGTAAAGAGTAGCCATTAAATTAAGAACTAAAGTGAGTGTTGGTATTCCGCTGGTTTGTTGCTTTAAACATGAATTTAATACAAAAAAAACCCCGCATCAGCGGGGTTTTTTATTAACGCGATAACTTAAGCCTGTGGCTGAGTTACTACGTCTTTGTAGCCTTTAACTTCGATCTCTACGCGACGATCTGGACCCAGGCAGTCGATCAGAGCTGCACGAGCTTTCACGTTGTCACAGGTGTTGCCAGTAACCGGGTTGGATTCACCCATACCACGAGCGGAGATTTTGCTAGACGGGATACCTTTAGACACCAGGTAATCAACAACGGACTGAGCACGTTTCTCAGACAGCTGCTGGTTGTAGGCATCAGAACCGATACGGTCAGTGTAGCCCAGAACAACCGCGGAACCGTCTTTCGGATCCATGTTGCTCAGCTGGGTGTACAGCTGATCCAGAGCCTGCTGGCCTTCCGGTTTCAGGGTAGATTTGTTGAAGTTGAACAGAACGTCAGACTTCAGGGTGAAGTGCTTGGTAGTCACTTCAGGAGCCGGGGCCGGGGCCGGAGCTACAACCGGAGCAACATCTTCCTGACCGAAGCGGTAGGAAACACCTAAGCTCAGCATGCCGTTATCAGGACGGGTACCAACGGTGCCTGCGTCGCCGATGTTGTTAACCCACTGGTATTCCAGACGGGTTGCGATGTCACGAGTAACAGCCCACTCTAAGCCGCCCGCGAATACTGGGGAAACGCCAGTGTCGTGTTCGCTGCGAGAAACGCCGTTAGAAGCGTAGTTGCCTTTAGCGTCTGCACGCCAAACCATACCACCCAGACGGGTATAGATATCCAGATCGTCAGTGATCGGATAACCCAGTTTAGCAGTCAGCTGAACGCCCTGAGCTTTGAAAGCACCGTTATCAACGCTGCCTTTGTAAGCCATACGGCCCAGCCAGTCGTAACCCATTTCGAAGCCGAGGTACGGGTTAACCTGGTAGCCACCAAACGCGCCAGCACCCAGTTGATCGTTACGAACCGGACCGTTGTTGCCTTTGAAACCGTTACCGTAGAAACCGGTGTCGTGATACTGGGACCAGCCCAGTTTAGCACCTGCATACCAGGTGTTATCTTTCGGAGCGGCCTGCGCTACGGTAGCGAAGCCAGCCAGTGCCACTGCAATCGCGATAGCTGTCTTTTTCATTTTTTGCGCCTCATTATCATCCAAAATTCGCCATGAAGGTACAAAAGACCTCACGGTTAAATCCTTCACCCGGGGCGTGACTTGTTGTTAACTATGCTGATACATGCAGCGAAAGCCGATCACCCCTGGCGATGTAAAGTCTACAACTTAGTTAGAAACTTACAAGTGTGAACTCCGTCAGGCATATGAAAAAAAAGGGTTGTGTACCCAATGTTTAACAACGTAGGGTTGAATTTCATATGGCAAAAAAAGTCGCGAGACCGCATCAGACAGGCATTTTAACAAAAACGGGCATTAAAAAATTAAGCCATCCACCAGGGCAAAAAAAATTCCAGGATTAATCCTAAATTCATTTAATGATACACGTTTGAGTGAATTTTTAGCCCAGAAAGTTGTCTGCCTGGCTGACCAGTATTACTCACTGGACGCATGATGAACCCCATTGCATGACCCTCTTGCGCAGCGACAACCAGTCGTTCATGTTCTTCAACTGTGAGTTCATCTGACAACCAGCCAATCACAACACTATAATTACCGGTACGCAGTGCGCGGATCATGGATTCCAGCGTATTGTTGGGCGACATTTGGCTGATCTGCATCACCTTTGATAACGGTAAACCGGAGGACTGTACCCATTCGCGGCTCAGTTTCTGCTGAGGCGTTAGCCACAGCTGCCAGCGCGATTGCTGACCAAGTTGCTGTAATAGAGGAAGCAATAATAGTTGCGTCATCATGGGTTGATCTTCGCGATAGACAATTTCACTGATCAGCCCATTGGTTGGGTGTTCGACTGCGTCATGAGCGTGACGGCGTACTGAAGTAGAAGTCAGTGGTGAACGATTTGCGTGAGCTGAAGTAAACATAGTCTATCCCGCCTGTGGGTTACTGTATGTATGTACAGTATATGCGACAGGTAAAAAGATCAACCACATTTTCTCTTCTGTTGACTGAAATCTGTACTTCATTTTTCCCCTTCAGATCGGCAGATTGGCGAGTATGACTTGATGTCGGTATGCATATGATGTGAATTCATGGTTGAAAACATTTTAACTTGAGTGAATTTTTCTCCCCTGTAAGAGTGTTATCCGTTTTGGATGTACTACCGATGCTAAGTATTCTGGTTTCTTTTGTTATTAATATTTATCAAATACTTTACCTTTCGGCATTTTGACTTCATTGAGCGATATTTTTTTGAAAGCGGCTCGCAAAAACATAAGTTGGTTAAAATGAAGACATAATTCATCTTGCCGCATCAAGAGAAGTCACTTATTTTCTTAATTAGCGGATCCGTTAACGAAACTATTTTTTATTTACATGATTAACAAAGGAATAATCATGAAGAAATTTCCAGGTCTACGGATTCAACAGTTCCGGAAGTGCTTGTCATCATTAGGAAAAATAAGTTGTCGGCCTTTATTTGGCGGCTATAGTCTGGCGATAGATAATACCGTTTTTGCTATGGTTGCTGAGGGGGAAATTTATCTTAGGGTTTGTGAGCAGAGTGCGGAGTATCGCGTTGAACATAAAACCCCTCTTTTGATAATTCGAAAGAATGGTCGACCAGCTGCACTGAAATATTATCATATAGATGAAGCGCTTTGGCGTGACAGCAATATGCTTTTCCAGCTATCAGTTTTTTCATTTCAGACCGCACGTAATGAAAAGCAAAAGCAGAAAAGCTCAGGGAGATTAAAAAATTTGCCAAATATTAGTTTCCATATGGAGCTGCAGTTGATTAATTCAGGCATTCCTGATGAAAAAACGTTGCGCGAAATTGGAGCGAAAAAAGCCTGGCTGAGGCTATTAAGATTGAATAAAGCGCTAACGGTCAATGTGCTTTATTCGTTAGCTGGGGCAATCAATGGCGTGCATGCCGCCACACTCCCGATGCAACTGCGTCAGGATCTCGAAGAGTGGGCGGTAGAACAGCAACGAGAGATAGAGACTTACTCAGGTTGAACCTCGACCTGTCGCTGTAGCCGACATATTTCTGGCAGCAGCGCCAGCAGTAATCCAATTTGCTGGAGCACCAAAGGCTCTTTGCTGTCAGCTCGAGGATCAAGGTGCTGGATCCGGGTCTGCAAGCTTGCCAAAGCTTGCTGTACCCGCAGTTCATCAGCGGGTGTATGGTGCAGCGCATCATCAACATAGCAAACGGCATCGTCCAGCAGCGCCAGAATATCCGGTGTTGTCAGTTTTTCCCGATGGGCACCCAACGCTGAAATATAGCTGGTAAAAGTATGGTTCAGACACAGTAAGCGGAATGCGGTTTCTCGCATCGCTGAGTCAGCTCTGGGTTCAGTGGACAAATTTGAGACTACTGATGCCAGTTCACCGTCTCGGTTATGCGCCGCACGCCGTGCGATACGATAAGCCAGGCGGTTGTCACGTCCCTGATGATATTGCTCAAGAATGGCATCCAGATATCGGCAGTTGGCGTTGATTGCCTGTTCGAGGACTCGCGGTAAATTGCGAAATTTCCAGTCGGGCCAAATAAAACTTACGGCTGCCCAGGCGATCGCACAACCGATCAACGTGTCAAATATACGTGGTAAGGCGACTTCAAAGCCTTCACCCAGCAGGTTAAAGCATAACAGGACCAGCAGGGTAATAAACATCGTTGCGTGGGCGTATTGTACGTTGCGAAAAGCAAAGAACAGCACGCCAGTCAGAACAATCAGAAGTAGCTGGCCTTCTACTGAAGGTACCAGGAGCAGGATCGGGAGTCCTATCGCAACCCCAACCAGCGTACCGATTATTCTTAATGCCAGCCGGTGGCGCGTGGCGTTGTAGTTTGGCTGGCAAACAAACAGGCTGGTCAGCAATATCCAGTAGCCGTGGTTCAGCCCGGTAAGCTGAATAAAGGCGTAGCCCGCGCACAGGACTAACGACATCCGAACCGCGTGACGGAATAGAGCTGACTCCGGTGACATGTTATTGCGCAAACGTAGCCAGATATCGCTAAAACCGTTAGGTTGATCGTCAGCGAGCAGATTTTCAGTATTGTTATTGGTCTGTACGGTAGTCTGTACGGATTCAATGGTCGCCAACTGGGCATCTATCGCTCGCAGGTTATTGAGCAAAAAGCCGAGCGCCTTAAGCTGTTCCGTAGGTGCTCCGCTAGCCCGTACGCGATCGAGTGCGGCATCAAGATGCATAAATGCCCGTTCAAAGTGGGCATCGTGTTGATAGGGTTCGCGTAGCAGGATAGCGCGTGAGAGTTTTTGGCATGCCTGCGCCTGCATAGACAACATACGCTGAAAGCGAAACATCACGTCGCTATAGCGAAAGTGGTCGCGCAACGTTTGGTACTGAATATGCGATGAGCTGGCGCGTTCGTGAATATCCTGAGCCACGAAGTAATACTGCAAAGTGCGGCGGGTACCGCGCTGGCCGCGATCGCCGCGTAGACGAGTCAGCAGAGAGACTTTGGTCTGATTCAGCGTGGTAACTAGCTGGCCGTTGGCTATTGCCAGATCGTACAGCGGCGCCTGGCTTTCATCTTCGATATCCGGATCAAACAGCCGCGATTTAAGCTCCAGATAGTGAGCCAACTGCTCGTAACTGCGGGCCAGATTGTCCTGAAGAGGGCGGATAGGGAAGATAAGATGTCCGGCTAGGGTAAGTAAGTTATACCAGACCGCACCGGCTAACAAAAACAACGGCTGGAGGTACCAATGGCTGTAAAGCGTTACGCCCAGCATGGTATAGATAGCAATTAATAAAGCACCAAAGGCGATTGTTGCATAGCGTTGTCCTAATCCACCGAGCAAAATAAAGCCTATAGTGGAGAGGGTCAGGCCAATCGCAAACAGCCAGGGCCAGGGAAAGAGAAGCTCCACCGATGCCGAAGCGATAAAGAAGCACACCAGAGTGATGGCCAGATTGCGCAGACGTCCTGTCAGGCGGTCATCAAGGTCAGTCAACGCCGCAGCCACTACTCCGAGTGTTAAGGGAATAGTCAGTTTTACTTCACCAATCCACCATGGAAATGCAGTCGTGCCGCAGAGTGCGATAAAGATCCTGATGTTATATAACCAGGCGCTGTTCCAGGTATAGCGGCGTAGCAGGGGGCTAAGCATTTCTTTGTTCCATCCAATTACTGAAAGCGGCGACGGGCATTGGCTTCACGCGCGGCGCGGGCGGTCTCAACAGAAACGACTCGACGGCCCACTGGCCACAAAGCAATTGCGGCGATTTTAAAATTGGCGATACCGACCGGGATGCCGATGATGGTCACACATTGTGCAATACCACAGAAGATATGCATCAGACACAACCACCAGCCAAAGAAAATAAACCATAATATATTCAGTAGCGTACCGCCCGCGTTCAACAGGCTATTCTTTCCTTGAGGTTCAAGTTCATCAACATGAATCGCTTCATTTCCGTATGGCAGCAAAGAGAGCTTGGTAATCTCCCAGCAGGAACGCGTGAGCGGTAGTGTAAAGATCAAAATGATACTCACCAGTGTTGCCAGCAGCCAGCCGAGCGTGGTGGCGAAACCGCCAAGGATAAAGTTTAAAATATTCAGAATGGTACGCATAAACCCTCTGTTTAATCCTGTGGATAATAAGACTCGCCCATTGTAGCGTTTTTTACGCTGGAGCACTCGGCCACTGGCGGTTAAACTTAAAAACAACCAACCTGATTGAAATTCGACATTATATGGAACTTAAAGCGACAACATTAGGCAAACGCATGGCGCAGCATCCTTATGACAGGGTGCAACTCCTCAATGCCGGAGTAAAGGTTTCCGGCGACAGCCATGAGTATCTTATACCTTTCAATCAGTTATTGTCGGTTCATTGCAAGCGCGGATTGGTATGGGGCGAACTGGAATTTGTCCTGCCAGATGATAAAGTTGTGCGTTTGCATGGCACCGAATGGAACGACACGCAGCGTTTTTATCATCATCTGAATACTCTCTGGCAGCAGTGGAGCGCGGAAATGAGCGACATTGCTGCCGATCTACTTCGCCAGCAGTTGGCAGAAGTGGCGCGTTCAAGCGCTGAGGGTAAATGGCTAACTCGCCAGCAGGTGACTGATATTCAGAGTAAAATCCGAAGTGCGCTAAGTGGATTACCTATGCCGACTGGTCGCCTTGAGGCTTTCGATAACTGCCGTGAACTGTGGCGGCAGTGCCTGGGCTGGCTGAGTGATACGGAAAAGGCCAGGCTCGCTCATAATCAGGCATTTACTGAATCGATGCTGGAACAGTACCGTGGCTTTTTTGCGAGCGTGGAATCATCACCACTGAACCCGGCGCAAGCCCGTGCGGTGGTGAACGGTGAGCGATCGTTATTAGTTCTGGCCGGTGCCGGAAGCGGTAAGACCTCCGTTTTGGTGGCGCGTGCGGGCTGGTTACTGACGCGTGGCGAAGCCGCAGCCGACCAGATCCTGCTGCTGGCATTTGGTCGCCAGGCGGCACAGGAGATGGATGAACGTATCCGTGAGCGTTTGAGCACAGAAGAGATATCCGCTCGTACTTTTCACTCCCTGGCCCTGCATATTATTCAGCAAGGCAGTAAAAAAGTGCCAACGATCAGTAAGCTGGAAAGCGATACCGCTACCCGACAAAAGCTATTAGTGCAGAGCTGGCAGCAGCAGTGTCAGGAGAAAAAAGCGCAGGCGAAAGGTTGGCGGTTGTGGCTGGAAGAGGAGATGGACTGGCAGATTCCGGAAGGGGATTTCTGGCAGGACAAAAAGCTCCAGCGTCGGGTGGCGAGTCGCCTCGACCGTTGGGTCAGCTTGATGCGAATGCACGGAGGATCGCAGGCCGAGATGATTGCGGGGGCGCCGGAAGAGGTGCGCGATCTCTTTGGCAAACGGGTCAAGCTGATGGCACCGTTGCTCAAAGCGTGGAAAACGGCGTTAAAAGATGAGAATGCCGTCGATTTTTCCGGCCTGATTCATCAGGCGATTAATATTCTTGATAAAGGGCGGTTTGTCAGTCCATGGAAACATATTTTGGTTGATGAGTTTCAGGATATCTCTCCGCAGCGTGCATCATTGTTGGCAGCGTTGCGTCGGCAAAATACGCAGACCACGCTATTTGCCGTCGGCGATGACTGGCAGGCTATCTATCGTTTCAGCGGCGCTCAACTTTCCCTGACGACGGCCTTTAATCACTATTTTGGTGAAGGTGACTGTTGCGCGCTGGATACCACCTACCGCTTTAATGGCCGGATAGGCGAAGTAGCCAACGAGTTTATTCAGCAAAATCCACACCAGTTAACCAAACCGTTAAATAGCCTGGTCGCAGGGGATAAAAAGGCAGTGACATTATTGGCCGAGGACAAACTCGACGAGTTGCTGGATAAACTGAGCGGTTATGTCAAACGCGAACAGCGAATTTTGCTGCTGGCCCGTTACCATCATTTGAAACCTACGGCGTTGGAGAAAGCCGCAACACGCTGGCCGCACCTGCAGCTTGATTTTATGACTATCCATGCCAGCAAAGGGCAACAGGCGGATTACGTTATTGTTTTGGGGCTCCAGGATGGGGATGATGCATTTCCGGCACCGGCGCGTGAATCGATAATGGAGCAGGCATTGTTACCGCAACCGGAAGATTTTCCTGATGCCGAAGAACGACGTTTGCTGTACGTCGCAATCACGCGTGCTCGTTTACGCGTTTGGCTGCTATTTAACAAACAACAACCTTCACCGTTTGTCGAAATGTTAGAGGCGCTGGATGTACCAATAGCGAGAAAACCATAACAACTGGCGGCCTGGCCGCCAGCGCGGTTTATTTCAGACGATCGGCGAGATAGCGCTGATAATCCGGGATCAGAATATCAACAGGATCGCTGAAGTGTGGAGACTGAATAATAAAGTCAGCGGTAGAAGCATTGGTAGCGACCGGGATGTTCCATACCGTTGCCAGACGTAATAGGGCTTTAACATCCGGGTCGTGCGGCACCGCATTCAGCGGGTCCCAGAAGAAAATTAGCACATCTATCTTACCTTCCGAAATCAGTGCGCCCACCTGCTGGTCGCCGCCCATTGGACCACTCAGAAGTGCCTGAACCTCAAGCCCGGTTGCGCGGGCGACGAGGTTACCGGTCGTGCCGGTTGCTGATAGCGTATGTTGAGCCAGCAGTTGCTGGTGGCGCCCAACCCATTTCATCAGCATATCTTTACAGTGATCGTGAGCAACCAGCGCGATATGTTTGCGCGCGGGTAATGTACGTATTGTCAGTTCCATTATTTCATTCCACATTTTGGCCTGCAGACAGATTACTGGAAGTGGCTGCTGCTGCAAGCGCCAGGGTGAAAAAATTTGATGTATCTGTAGGTTAGAGTGGATGGCTGGTTCAGCCGGATTAGCATACACTTGGGCTAAATAGCAGGAGGATGAAAATGAAAGAGAACGATATCGCAGGAATTCTAACCTCGACTCGGACCATTGCGCTGGTGGGCGCGAGTGACAAACCTGACCGTCCAAGCTACCGGGTGATGAAATATCTTCTGGAGCAGGGGTACCACGTCATCCCAGTTTCCCCCAAGGTTGCGGGCACTACGCTGCTGGGGCAAAAAGGATATGCAACGCTTGCCGATGTGCCGGAAAAAGTAGACATGGTCGATGTTTTCCGCAATTCGGAAGCGGCGTGGGGCGTTGCGCAGGAGACCGTGGCTATTGGGGCGAAAACGCTGTGGTTGCAGTTGGGCGTTATAAATGAGCAGGCCGCGGTTCTGGCGCGTGATGCCGGGCTTAATGTGGTGATGGATCGCTGTCCGGCAATTGAGATCCCACGACTAGGATTAGCCAGATAAATCCAAAGCCGCGCAAGACGGCAATGCTGAGCAGTTAAGGAACGGTTGACCGAGTTGGTGATGCCTCTAATTAGTTGAATCTGATGTATAATGCGGGCTTTTGAGGTTCTTTCATGGCCAGCGTTAACATTCATTGTCCTCGTTGTCAGTCTGCACAGGTCTACCGCCATGGTCAGAACCCTAAAGGCCATGACAGATTTCGCTGCCGTGACTGCCACCGCGTTTTTCAGCTCACTTACACTTATGAGGCCCGTAAGCCGGGCATTAAAGAGCTGATCACTGAAATGGCCTTCAATGGCGCCGGGGTTCGCGATACCGCCAGAACACTGAAAATTGGCATTAACACCGTCATCCGGACTTTAAAAAACTCACGCCAAAGCGAATAACGTCTTCGCCCGTTGCTCATGCTGATGTGGCGCTTATCTGCGAACTTGATGAGCAATGGAGTTTCGTTGGCAGTAAAGCCCGGCAACACTGGCTCTGGTACGCGTATAACACCAAAACAGGGGGTGTACTGGCCTACACTTTTGGTCCCCGTACCGATGAAACCTGCCGGGAACTACTGGCACTGCTTACGCCATTCAACATCGGCATGATCACCAGCGACGACTGGGGCAGCTATGGCCGGGAGGTGCCGAAGGATAAGCATCTGACCGGAAAAATATTCACCCAACGGATTGAGCGCAATAACCTGACGCTGCGCACCCGCATTAAGCGCTTGGCTCGTAAAACAATCTGCTTCTCGCGTTCAGTAGAGATCCACGAAAAAGTCATCGGGACGTTTATTGAAAAACACATGTTCTACTAATTGGAAGCATCACCAATTTACCGGTAACATTGCAGACCAAACTTGTGTTGTAGACAGTTCATCGCAAAACCAGACTGTGGAATTAGGTAAAGTCACAAAAGCTTCATTAAATGGCGCTATTGGTCAGAAAAGTCCACCAACCCGCTTTACCCTGGTCATCAAGTCATGTCCGGAAACCGTTACCGGAGCGACATTCAAATTTGATGGTATCGGAGATGATAAATATCCTGATTTACTTACTCTGGATAGCGGGGTGACCGTGGCTTCGGGTGTTGCCGTTGAGATTGCTGACAAAACAGGTACGCCGATCCCGCTGCATATCGCTTCCCGCAATTATCCTCTGACTTCAGGAACAAACTCCCTTGATTTTGTCGCCCGCTATGTTTCGACCGCCGCAGCCGTGACGGTGGGCAGCGCCAACGCGACCACGCAATTCACTATCATCTACAAATAGCATTCGACTGACAGGGAGGAGTCTGAATATGAAAATGTGTGCGGCAATGCTTGCGCTGGTCTCTTTCACTACCAGCGTCCAGGCGGGGATTATTATTGGCGGCACGCGGGTCATTTATCCTGCGGAGAAAAAAAATGTGTCGCTAATGGTGAGTAATGAGAAATCCTCCGGCGTTTATTTGGTGCAAAGCTGGATAGAGTCAGATATTGCCGGGAAGACCTCACCTTTTATTGTGACTCCGCCCCTTTTTCGAATTCTTCCTGGCGAAGAAAACATGCTGCGTGTGGTTTTTGTGGGAGGAACGCTGCCGCAGGATCGTGAGTCTCTATTCTGGCTGAACGTGAAGTCTATTCCGGCGATGGACAGTCGTGAGGTGTCAGAGAATGCTCTCCGGATGGTCGTTAAGTCGCGGATAAAACTACTTTATCGTCCGGCTGAATTGCGCGGATTACCCGAAGAATCCTGGCAGGAATTGAAAGTAATCCATCAGGGAAGTCAGCTGGTTATTTCAAATCCCAGCGTCTACTTTGTCTCGCTTTATTCTTTGAATGTAGACGGTAAAGAATACAACAATATCAACATTGTTCCTCCAAAAGGAAGCATCAGATTACCTGCGGTAACGGCCTCTCAGGTGAGCTGGCGGGCAATCAACGACTATGGTGGTATCAGCCAGGCGGTTCATCGCCAGCTTTAGGGATATCTTTATGACCAGAACGTCATATCACCTGGTGATAACGGTGGCGTGGCTGAGCCATTTCCCCCTGTATGCGCAGGAAGTCTTTAATGTTCACGCATTAGAACTGGATAACCCGGCGCAGGGGATGGCAGACCTTTCTCTATTTACCCAGTCGGGCGGTCAGCCGCCCGGTATTTATCTGGTGAGTGTTTATATTAACGGTGAACGACAAGGGGAAGAGCAAAGCATTAACTTCGTGAGTGATGAACAGGGCAAACTACATCCAGAATTGACTTCTGCAATGCTGCATCGGTGGGGTGTTAAAACAGATTTCTTTTCTGCACAGGCTGATGATACGCCCATTGTGGCGCTTGAACGCTTTATTCCGATGGCCTCAACAGCGTTTATCTTTAACCAATTAAGATTAAATATTAGCATCCCGCAGGCGGCAATGTTGAACCCTACCCTGGATGTAATAGATAGTGCCGATTGGGATCAAGGTGTGTCGGCGGCATTGTTGAATTACAATCTGAGCGGTGGGCACGGCGGGAAAAACACCGATAGCGATCGTTATTACGCTAACTTGCAAAGCGGCGTTAATTTGGGGGCTTTTCGATTTCGTGACTACTCCATATGGAATTATGAGGGCAAATCAGGCGGCCGCTGGCAGTCTATTAGCCGTTATTTGCAGCGTGATATTGCGCCCTGGAAGAGCCAATTTGTTCTGGGAGATAGCTACTCACCGGCGGATGTATTTGACAGCCTGTCTTTTCGCGGCGTACAGCTGGCGTCAGATGACAACATGTTACCGGACAGCCTGCGCGGCTTTGCTCCGGTTATTCGTGGGATAGCGCATTCGAACGCGGAAGTCACGGTGAAGCAAAATGGTTACACGATTCTGCGCACCTACGTTGCGCCCGGCGCATTTACGCTCAACGATCTGTATCCGACATCGGCCGGCGGTGATTTGACGGTGACGGTACGGGAAGCGGACGGCAGCGAGCATTCGTTTCTCCAGCCTTTTTCCTCCGTGCCGCGGATGCAGCGTGAAGGGCGGTTGAAATACGCGGCCACCGTCGGTAACTATCGTGATAGCCAGGATAAACCGACTTTCGGGCAATTCACGTCGATGTATGGATTACCGAACGGTATGACAGTGTACAACGGCGTGCAGCATGCCCAGGACTACCGTGCCTACGCGTTGGGAATTGGTTTGGGGTTAGGGTGGCTTGGCGCGGTTTCTGCTGATGTGACCGCCGCGCGCTCTAGGGCAGAAAAAGGCACCTCGTATCGCTTGTTATATTCGAAAAGCATAGCGCCAACCGGGACGAACATTAGCCTGGCGGGCTATCGTTATTCCACCAGCGGTTTTTACACTTTTGCTGATGCGTTTAACACCAGCGATAAAAACCAGAACGGTAATCGACGCCAGCGCCTGCAACTTGATATTTCTCAGCGCTTGGGGGCTATTGGTTCTCTGTTTTTGTCAGCATGGCAGCAAAATTACTGGCATAAAAAAGAGCGCGAACTGACGTTTAGCGGTGGCTGGAGCGGTCAACTATATAATGTTAGTTACAGCATACTTTACAGTCAGAGCCGATCGCCAAATGGGGCTTCAGCGAGTGAAGAACAGCTCGCGGTCAATATACAAATCCCACTTTCAGGGTTATTAACCGATAGCTGGGCGAATTTGAGCACCACGAGCGTAAAAAGAGGCGATACACGAGCACAAATTGGCATCGGCGGTAACGCGCTAGCCGAGCGTAATCTTAGCTATAGCGTGCAACAGAGTTATTCGAAAAGTGAACGTTCGGGTGGGAATCTCAGCGCTGATTATAAAGGCCAGTATGCGGAAATGAATGCGGGCTACAGCAACAGTGGCAATGCGCGACAACTTAATTACGGCCTTAAAGGCGGAGTGGTGCTGCATCCATATGGACTGACGTTTTCTCAGCCGCTTGCTGACCAAATAGCGATTGTCAGAACGCCGGGAGCCGAAGGAATTAAAGTGCAAAACTTTCCAGGCATCATGACTGATATCTGGGGGAACGCCGTGGTTCCTTATGTTAGCCCCTATCGGAAAAACAGCCTGCAGCTGAATGTTGAAGATCTCGGGGATAACGTTGATGTCGATTTGCCGGTTAAAACGATGATCCCAACGCAGGGGGCGGTGGTGGTGGCTAGCTACAGTACACGTATTGGTTATCGAGTACTGGTATCGCTGACCTGGAAAGGTGCTCCGATCCCCTTTGGCGCTATTGTCTCATCTTCTTCGACAGCGAACGGTATCGTGGGTAATGATGGCGAGGTTTATCTTTCTGGCGTTCAGGACGAAGAACATCTGACGGTTTTGTGGGGCAAAACGCAAACATGCAACGTATCGTTCAAATTGCCTCAATCGGATGGGCAATCGGTTATTCGCCTCAGGGAGGAGTGTCGTTGATGAAAATTGTTCGCAGTTTGATGCTATTGGTTCTTTCTTGGCTGACGTTTGCGACATACGCAGGTTGTGATGCCGTCAACGGCTGGAATAACCGGAAGCTGGCATTCAATTTCCCAAACCAATTCGTTGTTGCGGATAATTTACCGGTTGGCAGTGTTTTTTATGAAACAGAAGTCAGTGAAAATCATAATAAAGAACAGTATGCGAAATGCACAGGTAGAAATTCGAGGGGGGTAAAATATATAAACGGTTGGACGACCAACAGTAACGGGATTGCGGCAACCAATGTTTCCGGCGTTGGTATTCGCATTCATTGGTTATATCCAGCCGGTAAAGTGGTGTTGGTCCCCAATGACCCTTATGAAACATGGAGTCAAAATAGAACATTATCTTGGGAGTATGGGCCAAGGTGGAAGGTTGAGTTAATTAAGACAGGTGCGGTCTCCGCAGGTAGATTACAGACCGGTACATATACTGTTTATGGTGTAGGGCCTCGTTACGTCAGTGAACTTTATATTGCCGGGGGAGGCGATATTGTTACTCCCACTTGTTCGGTACTTTCGTCGATGATTAATGTGCCTCTGGGTCGTCGTTTACAATCTGAATTTAGTGGGCCAGGTAGTACCACATCCTGGCAATCTGTAAATATTCCACTTAACTGCGCGAAAGGGGCCAAAATTAACGTGCGCATAGAGGCTGACGCAGATGCTTCCCACGCTCCGGGCGTAATGAAATTAGACTCCCAGCGGGGGGATATGGCGGCAACGGGAGTAGGTATTCAACTTTGGTACCAACCTGATGGTGGAAGCGCGGTGGAATTTGGCCGAGAGACTGACTACTACACTTCTCTCTACGGTGGTAATGAGGTCGTCAAACTTAAGGCGCGTTATTATCAAACGGGTCCCCGGGTGACGGCCGGTATTGCTAATGGCACGGCGACGTTTACGATAACCTATCATTGAAGTTGCGTGGCATTGGTAAAAAGCCCTGACTGTTCAGGCAGGGCTTTTATCTGTTGGGATAAGGCAAAGGGAATCAATTCCGCAGTCTTGGCGCCTGAAGCTGCTGACGAATCGTTCTGGCCAGTTCATCCATTGAGGGTTGTTCAGGGTGTTCGTCGCTGGGTTCGCTGCTTAGCTGCGCTTCCGCAAGGTAAGTGTGAATCGGCTGTCCATCATCGTCTTCCATAACCACGTGATACCAGGGGGCCATGCGCAGTTCGTCGTTAGCGGCGATTTCGTCCTCTTCCGGCTCCGTGAGCGAGTACTCTGGATCGACATCCACAATGACGCCCAGGTAACCCAGGAGCGTGTGGCGAACCTGTTGGCCGATACCGAATTTGCTGGCTATCATAAGCACCTCCTGGGAAACGTGATTACCCACTATACCTGTCATACTTCAAGCTGCATGTGCGTTGGCTTTCCTCGCTCACCCCAGTCACTTACTTGAGTAAGCTCCTGGGGATTCCCTGCGTCGCCGTCTTCCTGCAACTCGAATTATTTAGGGTATAAATGCGGGCAGATTCTCCACTTTTCAACTTACATGATGCGACAGGCAAACCCTTTCAGATACAGCCCTTCCGGGTAGGTTGCAATCACCGGGTGATCGGCAGCCTGACGGAACTGCTCTATAAATTGTACATCACGCCCGGCATCCAGGGCGGCATCGGCGATGATTTTCTGAAATAAATCGGTGGTCATCAGGCCGGAGCAGGAGAAGGTCAGCAGCACGCCGCCGGGGTTCAACAACTGGATCGCCAGCATGTTGATGTCTTTATAGCCGCGGCAGGCGCCCATCAGCTGGCTTTTGTTTTCAACGAACTTCGGCGGGTCCATCACAATAACATCGAACTTTTCGCCTTGATCGCGATATTTACGCAGCAGCTTGAAGACGTCATCACGGACAAATTCCGCTTTCGACAGATCCAGCTTATTCAGCTCAACGTTCTGTTTTGCGACGTCCAGCGCTTCCTGTGAGGTGTCAACGCTGACCACCTGACTGCAGCCACCCATCAACGCGGAAATGGCAAAACCCCCGGTATAGGAGAAGCAGTTCAGCACACGTTTATCCGCAACATAGCGACGCGTCGCCAGACGGCTGTCGCGCTGGTCGAGGTAATAACCGGTTTTGTGACCGCCCTGAATGTCCACCAACAGCTGCATACCATGTTCGGTAATCGGCAGCAGGGCAGGCGGCAGTTCGCCGACGACCGGCCCCTGCGCCAGATCCAAACCCTCTTTTTTGCGCACCGCGACGTCGCTGCGATCGTAGATAGAGCAGTTCGGGAACAGCGTTTGCAGTGCGCTGACAATCGGTGCGCGCTGGTATTCCGCACCGGCGCTCAGCAGCTGCAGAACAAAAAAGTCGCCAAAACGGTCGATAGTCACGCCCGGCAGGCCGTCGGATTCACCGGCAATCAGACGATAGCTATCAAGGCCGTCGCGGGCCGCCAGCCACTCGCGCCAGGTCTGCGCCTGCTGCAGGCGACGTTCGAAGAAGGCGTTATCGATGGCTTCATCGCGATCAAAGCTCCAGACGCGGGCGCGGATCTGTGAAGAAGGAGAGAACGCCCCGCGGGCCAGCCATTTTCCCTGCGAATCAACAATATCGATGGTTTCACCGGAACGGGCTTTACCTTCCATCCGGGCGACAGCACCGGAGAAAATCCATGGATGGCGACGCAGCAGGGATTTCTCGCGTCCTTTGGTTAACACTAAGCGGGGGAAAACGGAATCTGTCATGGGGCTACCTTTAAGCAACAGGGATGTCGGCACCGAAAAATGGCGCGTAGGTTAGCACAAGTGGCCGATGCAAGCACCATTCCACCGGTATTGACAGGTGAGCGTTTCGGCACAAAACACAGGCGCTTTGGCACAATAAAAATCACGCCAGGATCTTACAGTGTTTTCCTCACGCATGGAGGAAAACACAATGAAAACAGAATTAAAATTAGCGGTCGTGATAATGGCTATGATGAGCGGCGTGGCGATTGCCGCCCCCTTTAGCGTCAGCAGTGCGGATATGCGCGAAGGTGCGACTCTGGCGCAGGCGCACTGGTTTGGCGGCTTTGGCTGCTCAGGCGGAAATATCTCGCCGCAAATCGCCTGGAAAAATGCGCCTGCGGGCACCCGCAGTTTTGCGGTGACCGCTTACGACCCGGATGCGCCGACCGGCAGCGGCTGGTGGCACTGGACGGTAGTGAATATCGCCAGTCAGGTAACGAGTTTAGCCTCTGGTGCCGGAGATAAAAATAACGCTAAACTGCCTGCTGGGGCGGTACAAGGGCGTAATGACTTTGGTTATGCAGGTTTTGGCGGCGCGTGTCCGCCTGCCGGAGACAAACCTCATCGCTATCGCTTTACGGTGTGGGCGCTCAATACGCCGACATTACCCATTGATGCCCAGGCTAGCGGGGCGTTAGTCGGTTTTATGTTGCATAGCCACGTAATCGCCAGCGCGGAATTAACAGCGATGGCCGGGCGATAAACAAAAATAAGGGCAGCCTGATGCGGAGTATCAATTTTCAGCATAATGCTTTAACGGCGGCGGAAATCACCACCCGGCGATTATGCAAGCTGCATCGCGTCACGCTGTTTTCTCCTGCGCTCTGTCGGGTAAACCGCGGCAGTAAGGTGATTGTGCAGGGCGTCAGTCAGATGCTGGCGACGCCGCAGCAGCTGATCATTTTGCCTGCCGATGTTGAGCTTGAAGTGATTAATCAGCCGGAAAATGGGTTATTTTGCTCCGATCTTCTTTCATTAACTCCGGAACTGCTGGCGGATTTTAAGGCTCTCTATATGAACGAGCCGCAGACCGGGCGTCTGACATCGCTGTGCGCGCCGCTTGCCCCTGAACTGACGTTTATGTGGCAGAACGTCCTGCAGGCGGTACGCGGAGGGCTTTCCGCCCAGCTACAGCATCATCAGGCAATGGGATTGCTGTTGGCGCTGTATCAGGCAGGATACGCCGGACCCTTACTCAACGAGCGGCAGCAGGATTTAACCGGTCAGGTCAGGCAAATTATTATGCTGTCGCCAGCCGAGACGTGGAGTGTGGCGAAAGTCGCTAAAATGCTGTTTCTGGGCGAATCGACGCTGCGCCGCCGCCTGCAACAGGAGTCACGGAGCTTCCGCCAGATAGTGGAAGAGGTGCGTATGGCCTACGCGCTGGGGCAATTACAGTCGACGTCGCGGCCCATTGGTGAAATTGCGCTAAACAGCGGCTACCTGTGCGGATCTCGCTTTACCGCTCGTTTTCGCCAGCATTATGGCGTATTGCCCAAGCATGTACGTTGAAAGAATTTGCTATCCTCAGTATTGAGTCATTAGCCGAAAAGGAGAGGGAACATGGCAACGGTTTGCACGATGGCGTGGGTATACGGTTCCGTTCAGGGCGTCGGCTTTCGCTATTCAACCCAGCGTGAGGCGCTACGGCTCGGGCTAACGGGTTATGCGCGTAATCTTGATGACGGTGGCGTAGAGGTTCTCGCCTGTGGCGAATCTCAGCAGGTGGATAAGTTAATTGACTGGCTGAAGGCCGGTGGGCCACGCAGCGCGCGGGTCGACAGAGTGCTGACAGAACCCCATCAACCTACCAGAGAGTGGCAAAAGTTCGCCATTCTGTATTAGATGCATTTGACCGGTTTGGGCAGCCCGGCAATTTTTGTCGCCTGCTTAGCCGGGCCTTTCGGGAACAGACGGTAAAGGTAGCGGCTGTTGCCTTTCTCTTCGCCGAACTTATTCGCCATCGCTTTCACCAGCATACGAATGGCCGGTGAAGTATTGAACTCCAGGTAAAAGTCGCGCACAAAGCGCACCACTTCCCAATGCTCGGCGGATAGGGTGATCCCTTCCTGCTCAGCGATAACTATCGCCATCGCTTCATTCCACTGGGTGGTATCTTTCAGATAACCGTCGTTATCGGTCTCAATTTCATTGTCTTCAAAGATAAACATAATTTTTCACATACCGCTGAAACTGGCGGCAGTGTAGCAAAAAATAAGGCCCCGCATAAGCGGGGCCTCGGAACTGCCGGGGAGAAGGTTAATCTCTGCTGGCGAAGCCAAGGATGCTCAGCAGGCTGACGAAGATGTTGTACAGCGAGACGTACAGGCTAACGGTCGCACGGATGTAGTTGGTTTCACCGCCGCGGATGATGTTGCTGGTCTCAAACAGGATGGCGCCTGAAGAAATCAGGATAAACACCGCGCTGATCGCCAAGTGCAGAGCTGGCAACTGCAGGAAAATGTTTGCGACCATACCGATAAGTACGACCACCACGCCCGCCATCAGCATCCCGCCAAGGAAGGACATATCTTTGCGCGTGGTCAGCACGTAGGCCGAGCAGCAGAAGAACACCAGCGCGGTACCGCCCAGCGCCAGACCAATCAAATCGCCCATGCCCGCAGACAGGTAAGCGTTAAGCATTGGCCCCAGGATATAACCCAGGAAGCCAGTAAAGGCGAATGCCGACAGAATACCGACCGGTTTATTCGCTGTTTTATAGGTCAGGAACATCAGGCCATACATACCGACCAGCGTCAAAATCAGACCCGGAGAAGGTAGCATTAGCACCGTGCTGGCCGTCGCCGTAATGGCGGAGAATGCCAGCGTCAGGCTAAGCAGGAAATAGGTGTTTCGCAGAACTTTGTGCGTGCTGAGCAGCGATGAACGGTCACGCGACGATGTAATTATACGATCCATGAGTCACTCTCTTATGACAGATGTAATTAATAACCAAGCATAAAAAAAGCAGAGCTGAAGCCATAGTGCTTTTACCCATCTTTACTTAGCCCTGAGCAGCTTTATATAGCATATTATTCCGTAAAATATCACGTGAATAGCATGTTCGTATGTTCAGTTTGAAGAATTAGATCTAAATCTGATAAGTAACTGAAAAATATTGTGTTATCGCCATTCTGCGACTAAGTCTGGAGAGGGTACAAACCAAACGTAATAAAGGCAAGGGATATGAAATCACAAAAATATAATCACATCACACGTGTGCTACTGGCGGTCGGCCTGTTCTCAATGGCAATCCCGGCGCTGGCCGCTCAGGTGCCGCCGGGAACGGTATTGGCAGAGAAGCAGGAATTAGTCAGAAATAACGGTAGCGAGCCATCATCGCTGGATCCGCATAAAGTCGAAAGTGACGTTGAGTTTAATATCCTCAGCGATCTCTTTGAAGGATTGGTCAGCGTTTCACCGGCGGGGGAGATCCAGCCTCGACTGGCGGAAAAATGGGAAAATAAGGATAACACCGTCTGGACATTTCATTTACGTCCAGGCGTAACCTGGTCCGACGGTTCGGCAATCACCGCGCAGGATGTTGTCTGGAGCTGGCAGCGCCTGGTCTCACCGCTTACCGCTTCCCCTTATGCGAGTTATCCTGGCAACATTCATATCGTTAACGCTGCGGAGATCGCGCGGGGGCAAAAAACGCCCGAGACGCTGGGAGTGAAAGCCATTGATGACACGACTCTTGAGGTAACTTTGAATCAGCCGAATGCGGCGTTCCTGGCAATGCTGGCACACCCTTCGATGGTTCCACTCGATAAAGTGCTTATCGCGCGTTATGGCGATAAGTGGACTAAGCCGGAGCATATGGTGACCAGCGGTCCCTATAAGCTCTCAACCTGGGTAGTGAATGAGCGCATCGTGGCCGAGCGCAATCCGCGCTACTGGGACAATGCGCATACCGTTATCAATAAGGTGACATATTTGCCGATAAGCTCCGAAGCTGCCGATGTGAACCGCTATAAAGCTGGTGAGATCGACATTGTGTATACCGTGCCGATTAACCAGTTTGCTCAGCTTAAAAAAACCATGGGCGATCAACTAAATGTTTCGCCGCAGCTGGCAACCTACTATTACGAGTTCAATACCACCCGTCCGCCGTTTAACGATCCCCGTGTACGTCGCGCGCTGAATATGGCGCTCGACAAAGATATTATCGCCGAGAAAGTGCTGGGGCAGGGACAGCGTCCGGCGTGGCTTATCAGTCAGCCGGAAGTTGGTGGAGTCAAACTGCAAAACCCGGAGTACGCCAGCTGGCCGCGCGATAAACGTATTGCCGAGGCGAAAAAGCTACTGAATGAGGCGGGCTATAATGAGGCCCATCCACTGGTGTTTAATCTGCTCTACAACACTTCAGAATCGCACCAGAGAATTGCCATTGCTGCCAGTTCGATGTGGAAAAAGAATCTTGGCGTTGAGGTCAGGCTGCAAAACCAGGAGTGGAAGACCATGCTCGATACCATGCATACGCATAATTTTGACGCTGTGCGCTATTCGTGGATTGCCGATTATGATGACGCGGCGACTTTCCTTAATAACTTCCGTACTGGCGATAGTGAAAACACCACCCAATACAGCAATCCTGCCTACGATGAGGCGCTGCATAATGCGGCCAAAGCGGCTGATGCGGCGACCCGAGGTAAGTTCTACCAGCAGGCCGAGGATATGTTGGGGCAGGATGTACCTGCCGTTCCGGTTTATCACTACGTGCGCACACACCTGGTGAAGCCGTGGGTGGGTGGGTTCATGCCTGACAAGCTGGGGTATTACTACACCAAAGATATGTACATCAAAAAACACTAACCCAGAGACGGTGTTTTTCGCTGAAATTCTGCGCAAACCGTCTGAATTTCAGGCGAATAGCACGATTTTGTTTATTTTTAAGGCGGTTGAATAAAATCGTGCTTTACAGCCCGAACGGAGGTGTTTATAGTGCGCCTCATTGGAAGCGTGGCCGAGCGGTTGAAGGCACCGGTCTTGAAAACCGGCGACCCGAAAGGGTTCTAGAGTTCGAATCTCTACGCTTCCGCCAAATCTAAACCCCAAGCTATTAATTAGCTTGGGGTTTTTCGTTTTATACGGTTTCTGTTGTGCTGTTCCCAGCTTTGAGCCATCGTGTTTCACTCAATGCTGCTGCGGATGTTACAGATGATGATCATCATGACTGTTTTGGTGGTTCGAGCAGGTAGCTGCCGCAATGATGTTTTCATCTTTTGTTGATGGCTCACGGCGGTAGCGTATAAGAGCGGACATTCAAATTTCGGATTAAACACATCGTTAAATAACAGCGAGAGATCTTTCTAAAGCTATTTGCGGGTTGAGTAGCGTAATTCATCGACCAGCAGGCTAAACGCCGGTGTCGGCTGACGGTGACTCGGATAGTAAAGATGGTAACCGGAGTAGGGTTCACACCATTCTTCAAGAACGCGAACAAGCCTCCCGCAAGCAACATAAGGTTCAAGCTGGGCTTCTGGCAGGTACGTCAGTCCTCGCCCCTCAAGTGCCGCTCTCAGTATCATACTTCCGGTGTTAAAGACCAGTTGGCCGTCAACCCGTACATTTAGCTCTCGTCCATCTTTCTCAAACTCCCACGCATAAAGCCCCCCATGCCCTGAAAGACGCAGATTTATACAGCTATGATCCGTAAGTTCCTGCGGAGTTACTGGAACTGCCCTGTTACTGAAATATTCAGGCGATCCTGCCACCGCCATCCGCATATCAGGCGCAATACGAACCGCAATCATGTCTTTGGCAATAGTTTCCCCGGGACGTACGCCGGCATCAAAACGATCTCTTACGATATCCGTCAGGCCGTAATCCGTCAGGATTTCAACTTTAATATCGGGATAGTTTTTAACCAGACGCGCCACCGCTGGCCAAAGCACCGACTCTGCGGCATATTCCGTAGCCGTAAGACGTATGGTACCGGCTGGTTTATCCCGTAATTCGCTCAGCACCATCAGCTGGCGCTGGATTTCCTCGAGCTGTGGCCCGATGGAGGCCATTAACCGCTCTCCGGCTTCTGTCGGCACGACCCGACGCGTCGTTCGGTTGAGTAACCGAAGCCCCAACTGAGCCTCAAGTCCGCGAACCGTCTGGCTTAGCGCGGACTGTGAAACGCCCAGCCGCTTTGCCGCTCGCGTAAAGTTTTGCTCTCTGGCAACCACCATAAATGCAGCGAGGTCATTCAGGTTCTGTTCGGGCATTAAGAAGCTCTCCTTATAATTTCAATCTCATTTTAGCCTCTAATCACTTAATAAGTCCTTCGATATACTACTTTCGTTCACTAAATAACCATGCGTATCTTTTGAAGCAAGCAGATCATTATCAGCAACCAGCGAGGCTAAAGATGAAAGCAATTATTGCAGCAGCGGCCATGTCCGTTTTGGGGGCAGCGCAGGTTTGCGCTGAAAGTATTGAGATCCGTCGTAACGGTCAGACCCCTTCTGTCGTCGGAAAGGCAGATAACTTTTCAGGCCATGCGGTTGTCAGCCCGTTATTACCGCCTAACGAGTCGACGCGAGCCAGTCTGGGCCTGGTGGATTTCGCCCCGGGTGCGCGCACCGCGTGGCATACCCATCCCGCTGGGCAACTGCTGATCGTCACAACAGGCAAAGGGTGGGTTCAGGAAGAGGGTAAGGTTCGCCAGGATATCGCTCCGGGCGATGTCGTCTGGATCCCTGCCATGGTCCGCCACTGGCATGGCGCCACGTCGACATCCCCCATGAGTCACCTGGCCATGACGTATAGGGTGGAGGGTAAAAACGTGGACTGGCAGGAGCTTGTCTCTGACGAGCAATATCATTAACCCTGAAGGTCACGCTGCGTCTAAACAGGGCAATGGATCGTCGCATTGGTAATCAGCCAGCCTGATGACGTGGACGTTAACGAAATATTTTCCCGACCGACAGTTCAGATTTATTAACCTCCGACAGGCGCTCCCGATTTTTCCGGGGGTTAATACCATCTGGAAATAAGAAAAGCAGTCCTGATTAACAGCATTTTTGCACACGGGAAATTCTTACTGGAATTTCCTGAGGGCTACATCGTGCCCGAAAAATAAAAAACACCTATGCGACATTCCGTTCATTAAAAGGTAAATGGCTGATTTATATGTCTGTAAAACATTATCACAATGCCTCCAGCGCTTCGGTCGTCGCAACGCTGATGCCATTAATGGCCGCAGTCCTGGTCGGCTTTATCATTATCGGCGTGGCGCTGCCCGTCCTGCCGCTACATGTCAAAAATGACCTGGGTTTCGCAACGTTTATCGTGGGCCTGGTCGCCGGAGCACAGTTCGCGGCATCGCTTATTTCCCGCGTGTGGGCCGGGAGCTATTCCGACAGGCGCGGCGCCAAAAAAGGTGTGGTAGTCGGACTCATCGCTGCTGCCGTCTCAGGCGGGATATACCAGGTGTCGCTCTGGCTGGTCGGTATTCCGGTACTGTCGGTAGCCGTCTTGCTTGCCGGGCGTGCGATCCTTGGTGGTGCGGAAAGTTTCATCATTACCGGTGCAGTGGCGTGGGGGTTGGCTCTGGTGGACAAAGAGCATGCTGGCAAGGTCATCGCCTGGATGGGTACCGCGATGTTTGCCGCTATGGCGCTCGGCGGGCCTGTGGGTTCACTGCTTTATGACGCGTTTGGCTTTGAGGCGATCGTGCTTCTGACGCTGCTGCTTCCGTTACTGGTGCTGATATATCTAGCACGCATGCCCGCAGTGGCACCTCATCAGCATGCCGCACAGGCTTCCTTTGGCTCAGTCATGCATGCGGTGTGGTTACCCGGTCTGGGCGCCGCGCTGGCCAGCACGGGCTACTGCGCTATTCTGGCCTTCAGTTCTCTTTATTACAGTGCTATGCACTGGCAGCCCGTCTGGATGGCGTTTACCGCCTTTGGCGTTGCGCTGATTATTGCCCGAACGGTTGCTGGACATCTGCCGGATCGTTTTGGCGGGGCACGTATCGCTTTGATTTTTGTCCTCGTCCAGGCCGCCGGAATGTTGCTGATTTGGCTTGCCAGTACTTCGCTAGTTGCCTCTGTAGGGGCCGCATTTGCAGGTTTCGGCTACTCATTGGTCTATCCGGGACTCGGTATTGAAGCCATTAGCGGCTCAAGCCCTCATAACCGAGGCATGGTCATGGGGATCTACACGGCATTCCTCGACGTGGCGATGGCTGTCGGCAGTCCCGCCCTTGGCTGGGTTGGCGGGCGTCTGGGGGTTAATGCCATATTCCTGACCGGCGCGCTGGTTGTGCTCTCCACGGCGGTTGTTGCATACCTGCTGATGAAACGCTCTGCATTAGCTAAACGAAAACCGGCCTGAAAAGGCTTAGTTGTCCGAAGATTTATTCTTCCTCGGATATACCACTCCGTTTGTATTAACACCTTTGATTAATTCAGGAGATACCATGAAACAACATGCCAAAGGGAAATTAAAAACGCTGGCCGCACTGGCAATATTAGGTGTGACTCTGGGGATGGGAACAACCGTAGCCGCGGCTGCGGATATGTCCCATGGAGCAGACAATTTCTATAAAAGCGATAAAGTGAATTCGGAAACCGTTAAATTCAAAAATATTTATGGTATGGAAGTCACCGGTACGTTGTTTACCCCCCAAAATATGGACGCAGGGAAGAAATATAATGCCCTGATTATCGGCCATCCTTTTGCCGCAGTAAGGCAGCAGGCTGCGAATCTCTATGCCACGAAAATGGCGGAAGCCGGTTTTGTCACTCTGTCTTTTGATCAGTCCTTCTGGGGAGAAAGTGCCGGCTCTCCGCGTGGGGCCGTGCTGCCTGATGTTTATGCTGAAAACTTCAGCGCCGCCGTTGATTTCCTGGGGACGCGCCCCTTTGTGGATCGGGACAACATTGGCGTGATTGGCATCTGCGGTAGTGGTGGTTTTGCCATCGCGGCGACAAAGGTGGATCCGCGTATTAAGGCTCTCGCCACCGTCAGCATGTACGATATGGGCGAATATTTCCGCACTGGTTTGAACCATGAGCGAACTGTGGAAATGAGAAACAGAGACCTGGCCACCGCAGCTGAACAGCGTTACAAGACGTTTGAAACCGGTCAGCCCGTTTACGGGCCGGGGCAAAACGATCCGGTCTTTATTGAAGGTAAAGAGTCTAATGACTTTTATCAGACGGAGCGCGGAAAAGTGGCATCTAACGATCGCCGGTCTACCCCTGCGACTTACGCTAAATTTATGAACTTCCATCCGTTTATTGACATCGAGTCCATATCACCACGCCCGATACTGTTTGTTGTTGGTGACTCTGCGCCTTCCCGAACCTATACCGACACGGCATATAAGATGGCGGCAGAGCCGAAAGCGCTCGTGGAGATCAAAGGGGCTAACCGTATTGATTTGTATGACCGCGTTGAGTTGATACCGTGGGATAAGCTGGTCTCATTCTTTAATACCAATCTGAATTCAAATAAATAACATCTTATTTAAACGGCACAGCTTTTCGTGCCGTTATCACTAACAATATAAAAATGGAGAATTTTATGTTTAAACCTATTTTGCTTGCTCTGGTTTCACTGACCGCCGTGTCATTCTCGTCAATAGCTTCTGATGCTGAGGGTATTAAAGTGAAAATCACTGCTGGAGACCAGATAATGACGGCAACATTTTATGATAATGCAACCACCCGGGCGCTGGTTTCCCGATTTCCGCTGACGCTGCCGATGGAAGATTTATACAACCGGGAGATGTGTTATCGCTTCCCCGACGCTTTACCGGCCAATGAACAGCAAACCAGCGGATATGAAGTGGGTGATATCGTCTACTGGGCGCCTCGCCACAGCTTTGTCATCATGTATGAACAAAACAATGAACGAATCAGCCATCTTCAGAAGGTTGGACGTATTCACTCTGGTGTAGGGCTTTTCAGGCGTACTGGCAACATTGATGTGACATTCGAAATTGCAAACTAACGCGCAATTTACTACCGCGAACGGTTAGATTTTCAGGGTATCAATAACGATACGCAGGGCGGGGGACACGTTGCGATGAGGATAATAAAGAAACAACCCCTCCATTCTTACGCTGTAACGCTGCAACACCCTGATAAGCTTACCTTGCTCCAAATCATCAGCAACCAGCTCGACAGGGATATAGGCCAGCCCCAGACCCAGCCGGGCGGCTTCTGCTTCCATATAGCTGTCAGATAAGGCCCATTGCCCTTCAGGTCGATGAGTGATTTTTTTATCATCCTGGTTGAGTTCCCATTGGTATAGGCTTCCGTCGGCAAACTGATAGGCGATACAGGGGTGCGTCTTTAAATCCGCCGGGGTTTGCGGAAAGCCGTAGCGCCGAAAATGCTCAGGGGTACCTACAATGGCCATTTCCATATCGGGCGTAATGCGTACTGCAACCATACCCTGGCCCACTTCGGGTCCCAGACGGATGCCCGCGTCGAATCTTTCCTCGATAATATCGACGAACCGGCTCTCATTCATCAGCTCAAGCCTGATATCAGGATAGCGCTGTTTAAATACCGAAAGCTTTGGCAGCAGGCATTTATCAATAGCGTGCTGGCTGGCATTGATGCGGACCGTGCCGGAGGGCGTTTCACGATAGTGCGCCAGCGTGGCAAGCCCAAGGTCTAATGCATCAAACCCCGACTCCGTCTTCTGGTAGAGCTGCTCTCCGGCTTGCGTCAGCGACAGCTTGCGCGTGGTACGCACCAGAAGCTGGACACCTAATCTTTCTTCAAGCTCACGAACAGATCGACTAACCCCTGATTGAGCAAGCCCAAGCCGTTGCGCCGCAGCGGTAAAACTACCTTCTCTTACCACCTGCATAAACAGATAAAGCTCGTTGTAGTTCTCTCTTTTCGCCATTGATTATCACCCGCCATACACAGCATATAATTTATAACAATATGGTATTAATCTTAGCAGTTATAGCCCTCTAATCAGCACTAATTCTGCTAACTATAATGAGCCCATCTAAACAAAGCGCAGCAGCGTTGTCCGTAAGAAACCTGTATCTCTCTCTTGTTTTTCATGGGGATTTTTCATGAATGCTATCGCCCGAACGCTAAAAACCGCTATGCCTGCCATGCTGCTATTCGCATCATTAAGTGGAGTAACGACAATGAGTTATGCCGATTCAAATAATCCAAATACCCCCGTTTCCATGATCGAAAAATGGGATAAGACCTTCGCCGAGAGCAATAAAGTCGATCACCGTAAGGTCTCGTTTCAGAACCGATATGGCATCACGTTAGTGGGCGATCTTTATCTTCCAAAAGATCGGGGCGATCGCAAGCTGGCGGCGATTGCCGTCAGTGGGCCTTTTGGCGCGGTGAAGGAGCAATCCAGCGGTCTGTATGCGCAGACTCTGGCAGAGCAGGGGTTTGTTACGCTGGCTTTTGATCCGTCTTATACGGGGGAAAGCGGCGGTTATCCGCGTAACGTCGCTTCACCGGATATCAACACTGAAGATTTCAGCGCGGCGGTGGATTTCTTAGGATTACAAAAAGAGGTGGATCGCAATCGTATCGGGCTGCTCGGTATTTGCGGCTGGGGCGGCATGGCGTTAAATGACGCCGCGATGGACACCCGCGTCAAAGCGGTGGCCACCAGCGTGATGTACGACATGAGTCGGGCAATGGGTCATGGCGTAGGCGATGGCAAAGACCGTTATTCAACCGCCGATCGCCGTGCTGTACTGCAATATCTGAATGAACAGCGCTGGAAAGATGCGGAAAGTGGGACGTTCGCACACGCTGGCCATGATGTTAACGTCGACAGCAACGGTAAGGCCAGCGCGGGCGAACGTATCCTGCCTGAGGTGTTACCGGCGGATCCTCATCCGATAGTGAAAGAGTTCTTTGATTACTACCGCATGCCGCGCGGTTTCCACGCGCGTTCCGTTAACTCGACCGGGGCGTGGACGGCAACGATGCCGCTGTCGTTTATGAATATGCCGCTGCTGAGCTACGCCAGTGAAATCACCATTCCGACGCTTATTGTGACCGGTGAAAAAGCGCATTCACGCTATTTTGCTGAAGATGCTTACAAGGCCGCCGGTAGCAAAGACAAAGAGCTGGTGGTGGTTCCGGGCGCAAACCATGTGGACCTGTACGATAACGTTGCTGGAAAAATACCTTTCGCGAAGTTTGAACAGTTTTTCAAAACCAACCTGAAATAAACCCCGTTATTGAATTAATGAAAGGCCACCTGTCTACACGGGTGGCTTTAATTCTTATCATCATGAAAGCTGAATATGTCGACATTAAATCAAACAACATCGCAGAATAATCAGCACGCGTATTGGGGCGGTATTTTTGCCATGACTCTGTGCGTCTTTGTTTTGATTGCATCGGAATTTATGCCCGTTAGCCTGCTCACCCCTATCGCCCGAGATTTGGGCGTGACGGAGGGGCTGGCAGGTCAGGGGATTGCCATCTCCGGCGCGCTGGCGGTCCTGACCAGCCTGACTATTTCGACGCTTGCCGGAAATGTGAACCGCAAATACCTGCTGATGGGGATGACGGTGCTGATGGCAATATCGGGGATTATTATCGCACTGGCCTCCAGTTATCTTGTGTATATGGCAGGCCGGGCCCTGATTGGCATTGCGATTGGTGGATTCTGGTCGATGTCAGCGGCAACGGCGATTCGCCTGGTGCCGCAGCATCAGGTCGCGCGTGCACTAGGTATTTTCAACGGAGGCAATGCGCTGGCGACGGTAGTGGCAGCGCCGTTGGGGAGCTATTTGGGGGCAACCATCGGATGGCGAGGCGCTTTTTTGTGCCTGGTTCCCATAGCTGTTGTGGCCCTTATCTGGCAGAGCTTTAGTCTGCCGGGTATGAACGGCAATAAAAGCACTGCATCACGTGGATCCGTATTCTGCCTGTTCAGTCGTCCTGTTGTCTCCATTGGCATGCTGGCCTGTGGCCTGTTCTTTATGGGGCAGTTTGCCTTATTTACCTACGTGCGCCCGTTCCTGGAGACGGTGACGCGGGTCGATACCTCCGGCTTGTCCCTGATTCTGCTGGTTATCGGGGGGGCGGGTTTTATTGGCACGCTGATTGTCTCGACGTTCCTCAATGCGAAATTCTACCCAACGCTAATGGCTATTCCTGGGTTGATGGCCGTTATTGCCATCGCCCTGATTCTGACCGGACACAGTATCTGGATTGTCGCCCTGCTGTTAGGCCTCTGGGGGATGTTGGCAACCGCCGCGCCAACAGGGTGGTGGACATGGATTGCCCGCACGCTTCCCGATGATGCAGAAGCGGGAGGCGGACTGATGGTCGCGGTAATTCAGCTCTCTATTGCTCTTGGTTCAACCGCAGGTGGCATGGTGTTTGACCACCTTGGTTGGCAGAGCGCTTTTGCAATGAGTAGCATGTTGCTCCTGAGCGCCGTCGTGCTGACATTTTTCACATCACGCCAGAGAGCCAGCGCGCCTTAGTCAGGCGAAGGCCCGCGCTCAAGAAACGTTGAAAGTGCAATATAGCTGCGCACAGAACGAACGCCTTCAAGGCTCTGAATCTCCATCAGAAAATTTTCCAGCGATTCGGTATCGGCGGCCCGTACTTTGATAAATACGCAGCCGTCCCCGGCAACGGTATGCAATTCTTCCACTTCCTTGCGGCTGGTGAACTGAAGAAGTGCGCGCGTCGCTTTATAGCTGCTGGTATCGATTACCAGAAACGTTAATAGCGTGCGTCCCAACATGCAGCCATCCAGTATCGCTACGGTGCCTTTGATCACACCATCACGCTTCAGGCGCTTCACACGATCGTGAACCGCAGGTGCCGATAAATTCACAATCTCACTCAACTCAGCGTAACTGCGACCTGCGTCAACGGCTAATGCACCTAATATTTTTCGGTCAATGGCATCCAGTTCCGCTGGTTTATGCCTTGTCTGCCGAATGCCATCTTTTTCTTTATCAAATGCGCTCATAAGGCTTCCTGGTCTGAATAAAAATATGAATATACTAAATTCTACCTAATATTATTAACCCATAAAATAGATAATGGAGTTGCAATGCCTATCGCACTTTTCGCCCTCTCCGTCGGCGCATTTGGTATCGGTCTGACTGAATTTGTCATCGCCGGGATCTTGCCTCAAATTGCGGCAGAATTTAGCGTCAGCATCCCGAAAGCGGGAATGATGGCGACCTCCTACGCGCTTGGCGTCTTTGTTGGCGCACCGCTACTAACGGTGCTGGGCGCAAGGGTCCCTCGCAAGGCCATGCTGATCGCGCTGGCGGGGATTTTTACGGTCGGCAATATCATTACGGCGATCGCGCCGACGATGGAGATGGCGATTACGGGCCGTATTATCACCTCCTTTAATCACGGGGCCTTTTTCGGTATCGGCTCGATTATTGCCGCATCGCTGGTGGCTCCTGGACGCCAGGCAAGCGCCATTGCCTTCATGTTTTCGGGACTGACGCTGGCCAATCTGGTCGGCGTTCCGGCTGGCACCTGGCTTGCTCAGACGTTCAACTGGAGGCTTGTTTTCTGGGTGATAGCCGGTATCGGGCTGCTGACGATGGCAAGCGTAGCCGTACTGATTCCGCATATTGCCAAGGGCAAGGCCATTGCCTTACGCAACGAGTTGCGGGCCTTTGTTGATCCGCAAGTGTTGCTTGTCATGGGGATCACTATTTTCGGTCCGGCAGCCTTTTTTACCTCCATCACCTACATTGCCCCGATGATGGTTCAGGAGGCCGGTTTCTCCGCTGGAGGCGTAGCATGGCTGATGGTGCTGTTTGGTCTGGGACTTGCTGTTGGAAACTGGATTGGCGGGCGCTTTGCCGATCGCTCCCTGTTCGGTACGCTTTTCGTCACGCTTGCCGCTCAGGGGTTTGTATTACTGGCTTTCTGGGTTGGTGTCGAAAACCCGTGGGTCGCGAGTTTCTCGGTCTTTCTGATGGCGGCTTTCGGCTTCGCGACGGTTTCGCCGATTCAGAAGTTGGTGATGGAACGCGCCAGTCATGCGGGTGCCCCTACGATGGCCGCATCGGTCAATATTGGCATGTTTAATCTGGGAAACGCGCTGGGCGCATGGGCTGGCGGGGTGACCATTGCCGCAGGTTTTGGTCTGGCCTCACCGAACTGGGCGGGCGCTATTCTGTCGTTTATTGCGCTGGGTCTTGCTTACCTGGCATGGCAGAGTGCCCGTAAAGGTTACGCTTTGCCGGTTCATGAATGACTTAACTGGAGCGAGCGCCCGAGCTTGTTCAATCGCCTACAGCCGAACGGTAATACGCGTTCGGCTGTATCGCTATTTCTCAGAGTCAGCCCGAGTTGTTCTGAAAATAAACAGCCACAGCAGGAATCGAGTGGTCAGGGAAAATAAGATAATGATGGATAAATAGCCCGCATAAAAAGCGAAGGCAGACTCATCGTAATCGAAAAAAGAAAAATCAACCTGTATCAGCAAATACGATAGATAGTCTCCGTTTAGAAAACAGTAGGCTCCGTGTAGCGCGACGATGAAAAAAATAACCGGCATGGTGACATTCGCGAAACCAGAGCTTTCAGTAATATGCATGATGCGACAGAAAAACGTCGCCAGCATTTTCCAGTGCAAGCCGATATGTATGGCGAGAATGAGCATGCCCCAGTGTACTGCCGTCATATGGGCCTTCCTGACCCATATTTGCGGATGATGAAACGGTAGGTCAGGAAGCAGGTGACGTGAGAGCATCATCCCGGAAACAAGCGCCGTCAGGATAATCACCAACGTCGCCACGTTAATGGTTCTGTTAATGATGATCATCCCTGCAGGGAGCTTCGGCGACAGCGACCACAATCGATGCTTGTTGAGATATAAATGCAGAAAAATGGTCAGCGTAAAGAGAAGCCCTGCCCATTCATGCAATATTTCCCCGTGAAGATGAAATCCCATAAGCACAAGCAGTAACAAAGCCATCAGCGCATCCAGCATGACCTGAAACAGATAGACTCTTTTCATCTTGATTAAGGTTGCGGATGGACTTGTTTAACCCATTGTTCGACTTGTTGCGGTATGTCGGGGCGTGCAATATCGCTGCGCGATATAGTGAGGGCGCGAGTGATTAATTTCGCCTGTGGCTGCATGCGGGCTATTTCGCGCAGGGAATCCGCTAACCGACTCCCTCCATGAGTGGTAAAGAGAACGATATTTTTGCCAGAAAAGTCATTTTGCTCGAAGAGGGTATAGATCACCATGGGCATGGTGTACCACCAGATAGGATAACCGACGTAAATCGTGTCGTAATTATTGAGGTCAGGAAGCGGTGTTTTTAACGCAGGTCTGGCTTTGGATTGTTGTTCCTTTTCGGCAGCACGCAGCAGCGCATCGTGCTGGCGGGGGTAGGGTTCTGCAGTTTCAATGCGGAACAGGTCGCCCTGAGTCTGCTTCTCGATGAGCTGCGCAACGTACTGAGTGCTGCCGGTCTCCGGCGTCAGCTTTTGCAATACGCTGGCACCGGAAAATCCATCCACTGCGTTAGCGGCCATCTCCTCCGGCTGAGAGAAATAGACAATCAACGTCCGGGACGGCACGGCAATATTCTCCGATGCGAAAGCGGCCGACCCCGTCAACCCGATGACCATCATCGTCAGAAATGCGCTAATTACTGCTCTCATTATGTTTATTCCCTCAATCAGCAAACGCCAGATACTTCACGCTATTCTGGCGTAAGCCACCTGTCGTCAGGCTGACGGTCTTCTGACAATTTTGTCAGTCGGCGCTTACTGAGGGGCGTTTTTATGGGCTGAGAGACCCAGCCCATATTGTGTTACTTCCAATCAGCCACGACCAACGAACGGCATGGTGGTGGCCATCACGGTGATAAACTGCACGTTGGTGTCGAGCGGGACGCCAGCCATGTAAACCACGCTGTTGGCAACCTGTGAGACATCCATCATCGCTTCAACCGCCACTTCTCCGTTGGCCTGTTTGACACCTTTTGACATGCGCTGCGACAGCTCGGTGTGCGCATTGCCAATATCAATCTGACCGCAGGCGATGCCGTATTTACGGCCATCAAGGGAGATGCTTTTCGTCAGGCCGGTCACGCCGTGCTTTGTTGCCGTATAGGCCGCTGAATCAGGACGCGGGGCGTGGGCGGAAATCGAGCCGTTGTTGATGATTCGCCCGCCCTGAGGGTTTTGTTCTTTCATCAAGCGGAAGGCGCCCTGGGCGCAGAGAAACATCCCCGTCAGATTGACATCAACAACCGCCGTCCACTTCTCGTAGCTCAACTCTTCGAAGGGAATGCCCGGGAAATTAGTCCCCGCGTTGTTGAACAGCACGTCAAGATGACCGCATTTTTCATGAATACGGGCGTACAGGGCCGCCACGGATTCCGGGCTGGTGACGTCGGTGGGCACAACCATCGATTGCTCGCCGCCGCCAAATGCCGCCACGGTTTCCAGTAAGGGTTCCAGGCGACGTCCGGCGAGGACCACAAAATAACCGGCATTCGACAAGGCGATAGCCGTCGCTCTGCCAATCCCGCTCCCTGCGCCTGTGACGAGGGCGATTTTACTTGAAGTGAACATGGCTACATCCTTCTTAAAATGTATTGAAAATCATCGACTGAAATGTCAGGTCTTAAGCGGTCAGGCTGCATTCAGGACGCTGGCCACTCAACGCCTGAGCCAGGCTCGCCAGCACCATTTCGCCCATGGCGGTTCGGGTCTCAATGGTGGCGCTCGCGCGGTGCGCCTGCAGAACAACGTTGTCCATTTCAAAAAGCGGTGCCGGAACGTGCGGCTCGTCAACGAAAACATCCAGTCCCGCCCCCTGAATACGCCCGGTAATCAACGCATCAACCAGATCGGGTTCATTCACCAACTTTCCGCGGGCAATATTGACGAGGAAGCCATTCTCGCCGAGCGCGTCGAGTACGGCGGCATTGACGATGCCTTCTGCTTTATCCGCGGAAGCGGCGAGGATCAGCGCGTCACTCTGACCGGCAAGCTCGCACAGGTCGGCAATAAACGGATAATCGAGATCGGTCATCTGATGCAGGTCGGTATAAGCAATCGGACAGCCGAAGGCGGCGGCGCGTTCGGCAATCGCGCGTCCAACGCGTCCCATGCCAACGATACCGACGCGCATACCGCTGAAACGGCGGGAGAGGGGGATCGCGCCGGGATGCGGGTTTTTCGCCCATTCGCCGCTGCGTACCACGCGGTCGCCCGCGCAGATCCCCCGACAGGTGGCAATCAGCAGACCAATGGCCAGGTCGGCAACATCTTCCGTTAGCGCGCCGAGAGTGGCGGTTACGTGGATCTTTCGCTTGCGTGCATAGTTCAGGTCGACTGCATCAACGCCAACGCCGTTGATGGCAACCACTTCCAACGCAGGCAGTTGCTCCATCAATGCATTACTGATACCGGTATGCCCGCCGGAGACGACGCCGCGAATGGTGTTGCCATATTCTTTGATAAACGCCTCTTTATCTTCCAGCTCAAAGAAACGATGCACGGTATACAGCGCGTTTAATTTCTCGCTAATCGCGGGAATAAGGATGGGATTTAACTGCAGGATGCTGGGTTTCATTATGCTATATCCATAGTTGCGGCCAATAAATGGCAGACTAAATTCTTATGTTTACGTATGCCGGGGGCGATTAACTCAAGCGTCGCTCAAGGATTTCAATCGAGATATTTTGTGGCCCGCGAATAAAACAACCGCGAACGCCGGGGCGAATGGCGATCGGTTCCTGGGTGAATTCCACACCTTTGCTTTTTAACTCGGCGGCGGTTTCATCCAGGTTGTCGACCGTCAGGCCAAAATGATCGAGGCCCTGATAGGGCGGGAGCGGCGGCGGTGCGACGCTATCGCCTTCGGTCACTGGGGCGATAAAGATATTGATCCCGGCTAAACGGATATCCACTTTGCCGGGCTTGCGAATGATCTCAGCGTTCAGGCAGCGCTCAAACCAGGCGGCAGTAAGCTCAGGGTCAGGACTGCGTAACTGCAAATGATCCCATGTATATTCGGACACGTTTACTCCTCTATCTATAAAGCCGATTTGAGCCACAGACGAACGCGGATAGCGGCTCAAACCGGGTGAATCAGCGTTGACTTATTAGTCCATTTCGATGCGCGACAACGGCCCCAGCAGGAATGAATAGGCGAATGCGCCAATCAAGCACATAATTCCCATCATATTAAGCGCCCAAAAGAATTGACCGGTTGCATGAAGAATGTAGCCAATCATTATCGGCGTAGTGACGCCAGCAATATTAGCGGCAAGGCTGGTGATGCTGCTGGTTAAACCAATATATTGCCGTGGCGCTATTTCAGATACCGCCGCCCATGACGATGAGCCGACACCCTGGGCAAAGAAAGAAATGGTCAAGATAACAATGATCATTTCGTTCGAGGTGACAAAATTTACTAATAAAATAGATGATCCCAGCAGCGTGCCAATAATCAACGGCGCTTTTCTGGCGACCGACATAGAATAGCCGCGACGAATAAAGAAATCCGAAAAGAAACCTGCCAGTAATATCCCGGCGGTTGCCCCGAGGAAGGGTAACGCCTGGAAAATACCGACCTTAATCATCGTCATCTGGCGTTCTTCAACGAGGTAAGTCATAAACCAGGTGGTAAAGAAAACCAGAATAGCATTATTACAAAACTTACCCAGGCAAATAGCCAAAATCTGACGGTGCTTCAGCAGTCTGAAGGCGTTTTTCCAGTCAAAACGGTCGCGTTTTTTCTTGCCAACAAGGCCACCGCCCTCTTGAATGTGTTTTAGTTCAGCGGCGTTGACTGCTTTGTGATTTAACGGATCGCGGTACCAGATATACCACAAAATACCGAGTATTACGCCCGCGCCACCGGTCAAATAAAAGGCGGAACGCCAGCCAAAGCCGTTGGCAATCCACAACAGCAGGCCGGTGAATAAAGGTGTGCCGATATATTGCCCCATGACATAAACGCTGGTGGCAAAACCCCGTTCACCGGTGGGAAACCACATGGTGACGGCGCGGGCATTTGACGGAAAAGCCGGTGCTTCAAGCGCGCCAATCGCCAGGCGAGAACCGAAAAGCATATTGAAACCGCTGGCGACTCCCTGCGTCATTGTCGCCAGCGACCAGCTAATCAGTGAAAATGCATAAGCTACGCGCGAACCTAAAACATCCGCAATAATGCCCCCAGGGACGAGTGCAAAGGCGTAGGTAAGACCAAATGCGGCAAAAATTTGCCCCATCTGAACTTTATCAAGTGCGAGATCTTTGCTAATAAACGGAGCCAGAATACCCAGACTCGAACGGTCGACAAAATTGATGATAGTCGCGCAGAGTATCAGGGCCAGCATGTAATACCTGATTCGTGTTGCCTTCTGTTTAGGAACAACTCCGGCATCTATAGATGCCTCGGTAAGTTCTTGTTGTTGAATATTACTCATATTTTTCGTCCTTCATGGATTTGTAGGTATACGTTATATTTGTTAACCCATTCTTTTACAGGTTAATCATTATTTCGTAAGGTGTCTATCCGACCCAAATGCCCATCTTTTTTCGTGAGCAGCGGTTCTTCAAATAAAACTTCAATGCGTTTTCTTACCGGGAAATTCATCCCGGGAAAACCCCTTTATTTTTCTGTCGATCCGTTGCTTGCTGTCTTTGTCATTTGTTTTGGGCATCAATTTGTCAGGCTTCACTGCATGTGACGATTGATTGGGCTGAAGTTAAAATAACGAATTGCCGGGATCAATCTTGATTAAAAAAATCAACATCAATATCCCGCTCGATAGTTAAGGAGTGTGATGCAGTAGCGATAGATTGACATTGTCAGTTGACACCGACAATTAAAAGGGATTCAAAAATTGGATGCCAGAATTCAGAGCCTTACTCCTGAGCGTCATATGGCCCCCTATTTTAGATGCCGAATATATTCAGCCATTTTGAGAGCCATCTATCAGTTGATTTAATTAATCAATCTTGATTGGTTGAAAATGGAAACGTAGAGTTTTCGTATAGTGTTTGATTTATCTCAGACCCGCAACCGCACATGGAGAGCACAGAAATGGTACTTGTCGACAGTTTGTCCGCAGCACGCCGCGAAACGCGCCAGTTCAGCATTGGTCTTGAGGGTTCAATGGCGAGCTCTCAGGGCGTGGGTATCAAGGAAATGGTGCGAATTGCCAGCCAATTATCACAGGGAAGCATAACGTTTGAGCTTTATCCCGATGCTAAGCTTGGTAACGGCCCGAAAATGATCGAAATGGTTCAGCAGGGCGAACTCGATATCTTTCTCGGCGGTGCGGGGTATTTCGCTTCACTCGACGGGCGGATCAATATTTTTGATATTCCTTATCTCTTTGAAAACGTTGAACAGGCCTACCAGATAATGGATAGCGAACTCGGGCGTGAAATGCTCGATGTGCTGGATAATAACGATCTGAAAGGATTGAGTTTTTGGGAGAACGGTATCCGTTCATTTACCAACAACGTTAAGCCTATCAATCATCCCGATGATTTTAAGGGATTGAAGATTCGCACGATGCCAGGCAATCAGGTTCATGAGGCGTTATGGCAAGGCGTCGGTATCGCTACGCTACCGCTTCCGTCAGGGGCTATCTATGCGGCGATTCAGGAAGGGACAATCAATAGCCAGGAGCATCCGGTTTCGGTTATTTACGCACGAAAATTGTATGAAGTGCAGAACTACCTCTCGCTAACGCGCCACATGTATGGCCCTCTGATTCAGGTGATGAACCACGCCAGATTCACTTCCCTTGAAAAGCAGGAACAAGATATTTTGCTCAGCGCTTCTTTGGCTGGTGCGGTGGCAACGCGCAATTTTTCTAATGAAAACGAAGCGATGTTCCTTGAAGAGATGAAGCGTGCGGGATTGCAGGTTAATGAGGTTGATGCCAAAGCGTTCAGAGAAGTGATGAAACCGGCTATCGAGCATGAGTTTATTGCGAAAAACGGCGATGAGTGGTTGAAGAAGATAAATGCTATGCTGGCAGGCTACGGTAGATAAGGACGACAGCATCCCGCTTACCCGAAATCTTATGCGATAGGTATTTGATGCAACCAAAGATGAAGTTAGCGCTCTGGCTCACGCTGGACGAGGTTCAGGAGTTTCTCGGCGTCCGTCCGCAAACCATATATGCCTATGTGAGCCGGGGGCTCATCTCATCGCACCCGGACCCCGAGAACACGCGGCGTAGTCTGTATAGCGCGGAAAACATCCATAACCTGAAACAGAAAAAACAGCAGGGAAGAAAGCGTGAAACCCTCGCCGTTAACACCCTGTTTGGTACCGAGCCGAGTATTCCCACCGCCATCTCAACTTTTGCGAAAGGTCATTTGTACTATCGCGGAAAAAACGTCATTTCGTTCTCTGAGAGCGCAACGCTGGAGGACACGGCGCGTTTGCTGTGGAACGCTGAAATCACCAGCGGATTTTCGGTCCCCACCCGCGATTATCCTCTCACTCCTCCTGAGCGGTCGCATGCGTTTATCGCGCTGGCCTCGGCAACGGCGTCGGGCCATTCGACTCATGCGCGAACGCTTAAGGTTCTTCATGCTGAAGCCGCGACGCTGGTGGGACACCTGGCAGCGACGTTTGGTGCGGTAAACCATCCCGAAATGTTGATTCACCAGCGTCTGGCGATGGGGTGGGGAGTGGAACAAGAGGTGGCGGACATCTTTCGCCGGGCAATGGTGCTGCTGGCGGATCATGAATTGACCAGTTCCGCGTTCTCATCGCGAATCGCGGCTTCCAACGGCGCATCGTTACCCGCCTGTCTACTTACCGGGCTGGCGACGTTTACCGGGCCATTACACGGTGATGCAACCCAGCGCGTTAAGGCGCTTTTTGATGAGGTTGAGCACTCCAGTGCCGATCGAGTGGTTAACCGTTATCTCACCTCGGCGATCCCTATCCCGGGGTTCGGGCATCATCTTTATCCCGATGGGGATCCGCGCGCAGTGGCGTTGCTGGAAGCGTTCGAGCCGCCGGAGGAGATCGCGAAATTTATTGAAAAGGTGATTACCCTAACCGGGCTGCTGCCCAATATTGATGTTGTCCTTGCTGCCCTGGTGACCCGTTATCGTCTTCTGGGCGATGCGGCATTTGCGCTGTTTTCAATCGCCCGAAGCGTCGGTTTACTGGCGCATGCGATGGAGCAAATCAACACTGGCAAGGTGATTCGACCACGTGGACGATACGTGGGGCCTGAGTTAGAGTCAGCAAGCGATGCATCATCTTTGGCTGGTGCCGGGAGAGAGTGCCACTTTTCTCGCCAGTAAGCGGGACCATCAATTTATTTGATGCATTCTGTTAAACAAACGATATTTATTCTAACCTGGTAATGCGTAGAGTAGAGGAATTACACGGCAGAAACCGGCTTTTTCCACTTGATACGACGCTCGGCCTGCCTGTCACTCCCCTGAAAACCAGGATGAACATGTCATGAAAAAGATCGGTTTTTTGTCATTTGGTCACTGGACGCCGTCGCCGCAGTCAGCAACCCGTTCGGCTGCTGATGCGCTGCTGCAATCCATCGATCTGGCCGTTGCTGCCGAAGAGTTGGGCGCAGACGGCGCCTATTTTAGGGTGCATCACTTTGCCCGTCAGCTTGCTTCTCCTTTTCCGCTGCTGGCCGCAATAGGCGCGAAGACTAAGCGTATTGAAATCGGCACTGGCGTTATCGATATGCGCTATGAAAACCCGCTCTATATGGCCGAGGATGCGGGCGCGGCGGATCTGATCGCCGGCGGACGTTTACAGTTGGGGATCAGTCGGGGCTCCCCGGAGCAGGTCATTGATGGCTGGCGCTATTTTGGTTACGTCCCTGCTGAAGGGGAAAACGAATCTGACATGGCGCGCCGCCACACCGAAGTGCTGTTGGATGTGCTGCGTGGAGAAGGCTTTGCCAAACCCAATCCGCAGCCCATGTTTCCAAATCCGCCGGGCCTGCTGCGCCCTGAGCCTCACTCCGCAGGGCTACGTGAACGAATCTGGTGGGGGGCGGGCTCAAATGCAACCGCTGAATGGGCTGCAAAACTGGGGATGAACCTGCAAAGCTCGACGCTGAAAAACGATGAAACAGGTGAACCGTTTCATATTCAGCAGGCAAAGCAGATCCGCGCTTATCGTGAGGCCTGGGCACAGGCGGGGCATACGCATACGCCGCGAGTTTCGGTTAGTCGGAGTATTTTTGCACTTATGGACGATCGCGATCGGGCATATTTTGGCTCAAGCCGTGATACCAGCGATCAGGTCGGTTTCCTTGATGAGAAAACCCGGGCCATTTTCGGTCGCAGCTACGCCGCGGAACCGGACAAGCTGATCGAACAGCTGAAACAGGATGAAGCGATCGCCGAAGCGGATACGTTACTGCTGACCGTGCCGAATCAACTGGGTGTGGATTACAACGTACATGTTATTGAATCCATTTTGAAACATGTTGCTCCGGCAATGGGCTGGCGCGACGCGTAAAGCTGAAATAAATAACGCCCCGCAGGCTTTACGTGATGTGGGTGAAAACGTTTTATGGCTTAGAGCCTATCCCATTAGGCTATTTTATTTGCCATTTTGGCCCTGGGCAGTGCTCACAATCCTCACGTACTACGTGTACGCTCCGGTTGTTCCGCGCTGTCCGTGTCCAAACTGGCTACAACAATTGCGCCTACTGGGATAGGCTCTCGGCCCGGGGCTGTAGCTGATAGACCCACGCGGTCACGCGCTGGCCATCATGGATAGTGACTTCAACGGCAATGCGATCGTAACCCTCTTCGAATTCATCCAGCATTGGCCAGTGGTCGTTAAGGTTATCGGACTGGAACAGATAGCCCTCGACCCACGGCCCACGGCTATCAAGCACGATCCCCGGAAAATCTGCCGCCGCTCCCCAGCCACGTTCAAAAAAAGTGCCCGTTACGTAACCTGGTAGCCACTCTCCGCCAATATCTTGCAGAATATGGGCATTAACGTGACCCGGGCGTAGGGTGCCGTAGACAAATAAGCGTTCCATAAACTCTCCAACTGATAACTGAAAACCCAGGGGTCTCAAAAAGGACTGGGGGCCAAATGGCCATGGTTACAGCAATTTATATCAGATAGCGGAGCGCTTTCAGATTTTTCTCTTTAGATATTATTTACATGACTGATGATTCTGGGTATGATGCGCGCCGCTAATGAGTATTAACCCTTTCGGGAATTTACTCATTACATATAACCGCCATTAGCTCATCTGGAAGAGCGAACGACATACGTTGTAGGGAACGGGGTTCGAGGCCTCGATGGCGGCCCAATGCCGACTTAGCTCAGTAGGTAGAGCAACTGACTTGTAATCAGTAGGTCACCAGTTCGATTCCGGTAGTCGGCACCATTCATTATCCATTCTGCATAGATGCTTAGTTTTAAGCCTCTGACTATCCCGCCGTGGCTGCATAAGACAAACAGCAAAAAATCTCTATTTCAACAATTTCTGCAAAATTCACCACTACGATCTACATATTGAATTCGTATAAATCATGCGATTACTCTGTGAATAATCGTGGTTGAGAATTTACTTATTAGGATTTAGTCGCGTACTTTTCAGAAATTTCACCACTTTTTATATGGTATTATCCTTTGTTCAAGGAGTGAACGAAGGGAAAAATAATGCTGCACCGTTATGCCGTTTTCTCCAGAAAACATAATACGCTTCATATTGTTATGCTTTTTTCCATATTAATAATAAGTTTCATACATTTGAGCGTACTGCTGGAAACAGATAACACATGGCTGTTTTGGCCGATGATGATTTATCTACCCATTTTTTTTCTTTGGCGGAAAGTCTCCGTGTTACGAAGCAGGATCGCTGATTAATGTGCTGGTGGAGTTGCCTACATGAATGAAAACACAACATCAAAACCAACCTCTGAACAGAAAGTTATTCAACCTGTATTACGAAAAGTCGACCTCAATCTATTGACTATTTTTGATACCGTCATGCAGGAACAAAGCTTAACCAAAGCGGCGCAAACGCTGGGGATGTCTCAGCCTGCGGTCAGCAGCGCGGTTTCTCGGCTAAAAGTACTGTTTAAAGACGAACTGTTTGTCCGCAACGGCCGTGGGATTAAACCGACAGACCGTGCATTTCAGCTTTTCATTTCGGTGCGCCGCGCGCTGCAGCTGGTGCAAAATGAACTGCCCGATACCCTTTTTGACCCGCTGGACTGTGAACGTATTTATAATTTGTGCGTTTGTAGCCCGCTGGATAACTATCTGACCCCGCTGATATTTAATAAGATTAGTGAGATCGCGCCAAGGGTAAGCCTGTCGTTTAAATCCTCGCTGAGCCAACAGGTCACGAACCAGCTGCGCTATCAGGAAGTTGAGTTTGTTCTTGATTACAACAAGTTTAACCATCCTGAATTCACCAGCATCCCGTTGTTTAACGATGAAATGGTGCTAGTGGCCCGCCGAAATCATCCGCGCATTTCAGGACCGCTGACCGAACAGGAAATTTATCAGGAACAGCATGCCTCCGTGGCGCTGGATCGCTACGCGTCGTTCAGCCACCCTTGGTATAGCTCGGAAGAGCAGCAGGCCTGCGTTGCTTTTCACGGTAATGCGATGGTCAGCGTACTGAGCGTCGTGTCACAAACTAATATGGTCGCCATTGCTCCAGAATGGTTAGCCAGGGAATTTGAAGAACAATTTGAACTGCAACTGCTGACTTTGCCATTAGAAATGAGCAGCCGTACCTGCTATCTCTCATGGCACGAAACTGCCGGTCAGGACAGAAGCCATCGCTGGATGGCGGAATTGTTGATTAAAATTTGCCAGCGCTAAATATATATCAATAAATACCTGGTCTGACGCCAGGTATTTATTGTTGCTTGTCGATTTCAGCCTTGAAAATAAATTTAATAGCATTAAATATATCCATCCTGTTGCCGAGTAAATAACAGTTGAAGATTATTTTTTGATAAAATTTGCATGCATAAAAGTTATTGAAATATCAAGTTGCAGAAAATCAGTCATTTGTGCAGCAGACCTGCGCGGCGGTTTCTATACTCTCATTATCTGATGCCTGAACCAAGAGACGATGCGGATGTACAGAAAAATGAAGTGCGCAATGGCGACTGCCGCTTTGTTTACCTCGGCGACGCTCGTGCAGGCGGATGAAATCAATCTCTATTCAGTGAATACCGGCTCATGGATTTATCATTTGTCGAACAACCACGGGCAGTACACTGAAGGTTTTGATAACCAGTTTGCCTCCGTCGAGCGCAAGTTCTCTGAGGACTCAAAGTACAGCCTGCTGGCCGGGACGATGAAAAACAGCTTTGACGACCGCTGCATTGCGCTTGGCGTGCGCCGCGACTGGGTATCCTTCGGCAACGGTTGGGTATTTAAGGGTATTTATGGCTACGTGGGTGAATTCTTCTTCGATGCTTTTGAGCACTGCGGTGACCATGGTTCTTATAAGGATTTTAAAGATGCCACCGGGATCGGCTTTTCTCCCTATATTTATCATGGTTTTCAGTACAACTTCACCGATTACTTTGGCATTGAAACCGGGATTATTATCCCGACCGTTTTTGTCGTCAGCATACAGTGGAGTTTTCGCTAATTAAGCGTGTATTCTGTATCACGTCAGTGCGATGATGATCATGTTTTTAATTAATGGCTGTAAAAAGTTAAGTCGTCTTAAGGTTATTTTAATGTTCATTATTTCCATTCTTTTTTAAAAGAATTTTCCCGTCCTCAAGTATCCGCATTCAGTATATTTCACTCTTTTTATTAGATGGTAATTGTTTTCATTATCATTCACATTTCACTGTGTTTTAATCCTTTCCACCAGCTGGTTGGTTTAATTTGCCCACATATACTAAGAGCCTACCCCATTAGGCTATTTTATTTGCCATTTTGGTCCTGGGCAGTGCTCACAACCCTCACGTACTGCGTGTACGCTCCGGTTGTTGCGCGCTGTCCGTGTCCAAACTGACTACAACAATTGCGCCTACTGGGATAGGCTCTAAGGATTAGCTTATGCGTTTTCGCTTATCGTTTTATTGCACCGCTGCGTTGCTTGCTTCTTCTGCATTTCTTGCCCCGCAGGTTATGGCTGCTGACAGCAGCGAGGGAATTGTCGTCTATAACGCGCAGCATGAAAATCTGGTTAAGTCATGGGTGGATGGCTTTACTAAAGAGACGGGAATTAAAGTGACGCTGCGTAACGGCGGCGATAGCGAGCTGGGGAATCAGCTGGTGCAGGAGGGGTCTGCCTCCCCGGCGGATGTCTTCCTGACGGAAAACTCTCCGGCGATGGTGCTGGTGGATAACGCGAAGCTGTTTGCAGCGCTGGCGCCTGAAACTCTCAAGCAGGTTGCGCCGGAATATCGCCCTGAACATGGACGCTGGATTGGCATTGCCGCCCGCAGTACCGTATTCGTCTATAACCCGGCAAAAATCAGTGAAGCGCAGCTGCCAAAATCGCTGATGGATCTGGCGCAGCCGGAGTGGAAAGGCCGCTGGGGCGCTTCGCCATCGGGCGCAGATTTCCAGGCTATCGTCAGTGCGATGTTGGCGCTGAAGGGGGAGCAGGCTACGCTCGAATGGCTCAAAGCGATGAAAACCAATTTCGTGGCCTACAAAGGCAACAGCACGGTGATGAAGGCGGTGAATGCCGGTCAGATTGATGGCGGCGTTATCTACCATTACTACCGCTTTGTCGATCAGGCGAAAACCGGCGAGAACAGCAACAACACCCGTCTCTACTACTTTAAAAACCAGGACCCGGGCGCTTTTGTCAGCATTTCCGGCGGTGGCGTTCTGGCTTCCAGCAAACATCAGGAACAGGCGCAGGCCTTTATCAAGTGGATAACTGGCAAGCAGGGCCAGGAAGAGCTGCGTACCAACAACGCCTTTGAATATGCCGTGGGCGTTAACGCCGCATCCAACCCTAAATTGACGCCGCTGAAAGACCTGGATGCGCCGAAGGTTGAGCTGTCTTCACTGAACAGCAAAAAAGTGGTCGATTTGATGACCCAGGCTGGCCTGCTGTAATCGCCAGATAAAGTGAATACGCCATGTCTTCTCTGAGTTTCGCGCTCGGGAAAAAAGCACAACGTCTGCCCGAGCGCAGGCGTCCTGCCTTTCCGATGATCGCTTTAGCCATTCTGTTTTCCCTGATGGCGCTGCTGCCGCTGGGATTTGTCGTTACCGTAGGCATTGAAACCGGTTGGCAGACTATCAAAACGCTGGTATTTCGCCCGCGCGTCGGTGAGCTGCTGAGCAATACCCTATGGCTTATTGCGCTGACGCTACCGCTTTGCATTGCGCTGGGCGTGGCTCTGGCCTGGCTCACGGAGCGGACCTTGCTGGCCGGGCGGCGAGTCTGGTCGGTGTTGGCGGTTGCGCCGCTGGCGATCCCGGCCTTCGTGCAAAGCTACGCCTGGGTCAGCGCGGTGCCCTCATTGCACGGCCTTTCCGCCGGGGTGTTCCTTTCGCTGCTGGCCTATTACCCGTTTATCTATATGCCGGTTGCCGCGGTATTGCGCCGTCTGGATCCCACGCTGGAAGATGTTGCCGCCTCATTAGGTTCGCCGCCGTGGCGCGTCTTTTTCCGCGTGGTTTTGCCGCAGCTCAGGCTGGCGATATGCGGCGGTGCGCTGCTGGTGGCGCTACACCTGCTGGCGGAGTACGGCCTGTTTGCGATGGTCCGCTTTGATACCTTTACGACCGCTATTTACGACCAGTTCCAGTCGACCTTCAGCGGCCCGGCGGCGAATATGCTGGCCGGGGTGCTGGCGCTCTGCTGTCTGGCCATTCTACTGCTGGAAGGAGCGTCGCGGGGCAAAGCGCGCTATGCCAGAATTGGGTCAGGAGCCGCGCGCGAACAAAAACGCTGGCGGCTGAGCTGGCGGGCGGCGATCCCTCTACAGCTCGCGCTGCTGACGCTGGTTATTCTGGCGCTGGGGGTCCCGCTGATGGTGCTCTGCCGCTGGCTATGGCTGGGCGGAATGGCGAGCTGGATGAACGCCGACCTTTGGCACTCTCTGCGGCAAACGCTATTTCTTGGCGCGGTGGGCGCTCTCCTCACCACCGCCTGCGCGGTCCCCATCGCCTGGCTGGGCGTTCGCTACCCGCAGCGTCTTTTTCGCCTGCTGGAGGGGTGTAACTACGTGACCAGCTCTCTGCCCGGCATCGTTACGGCGCTGGCGCTGGTGACGGTCACCATTCACTACGCGCGACCCATCTATCAAACTGAAGTCACGCTGTTCCTGGCATACCTGCTGATGTTTATGCCCAGAGCGCTTATCAACCTGCGCGCCGGGATCGCTCAGGCCCCGGTCGAACTGGAAAACGTCGCCCGCAGTTTAGGCCGCAGCCCCGGTCGGGCGCTGTGGAGCGTGACGATGCGCCTGGCGGCGCCGGGCGCGGCGGCGGGGGCGGCGCTGGTATTCCTCGGTATCACTAATGAACTGACCGCCACGCTGCTGCTCTCTCCGCTCGGTACCCGCACGCTCTCAACCGGCTTCTGGGCCTTAACCAGCGAGATTGATTATGTCGCCGCCGCGCCTTACGCGATGCTGATGATTCTGCTGTCGCTGCCGCTGACCGGTATTCTCTATGTACAGTCGAAAAAAATCGCAGGCCTGTAAAATGCTCGAACTCTCCTCAATCTCAAAATCTTTTGCCGGTACGCGCGTGCTCGATGGCCTGAATCTGACGGTGGCCGCAGGCAGCCGGACGGCGATTGTCGGCCCCTCCGGCTCCGGTAAAACGACGCTGCTGCGGATCCTCGCGGGCTTCGAAACGCCGGACAGCGGGCGCATCGTGTTGCAGGGGCGAACGCTGTTTACGCAGGGGACATTTATCCCGGCCCACCTGCGTGGGGTGGGCTTTGTTCCGCAGGAAGGCGCGCTGTTCCCCCATCTTAACGTTGCAGACAATATTGCCTGGGGTCTGGACGGCAGTCGTCAGGAGAAATACCTGCGGGTGGCGGCGCTGATGGATATGGTGTCGCTGGATAGCCAGCTATCGAACCACTGGCCGCATGAAATCTCCGGCGGTCAGCAGCAGCGCGTCGCTCTGGCGCGCGCGCTGGCCCAGCGGCCCGCGCTGATGCTGCTGGATGAACCTTTCTCGGCCCTCGATACCGGGCTGCGTGCGACCACGCGTAAAGCCACGGCGGACCTCCTGGAACAGGCTGGGGTCGCATCGATCCTGGTGACCCACGACCAGAACGAAGCGCTCTCCTTTGCCAGCCAGGTTGCGGTGATGCGTCAGGGGCGTTTTGCCCAGGTCGGTACACCGTTTGAGGTCTATAGCCATCCCGTTGATGAAGAGACCGCGCTATTTCTCGGCGATGCGCTGATGCTGCCTGCCGAGCTTCGCGGCGGACGCGCGAGCTGCGTCATCGGCGAAATATCCACTGACAATCCTGATGCCATCGGGCAGGGGCGAGTGATGCTGCGCCCGGAGCAACTGATTATTTCTGCCTGTCCGGCAGAGGAAAATCCTCTGACCATTCGCGATGTCGATTTTACCGGCCACCTGTCAACGTTAACCCTGGCGATTCCCGGTCAACATGAACCGCTGATCGTCAAAACCGTCAGCCAGCACGGCTGGAGAGTGGGGGCGGCGGTGCGAATTGACGTCGTGGGCAAGGCGCGAGCCTTTGTTAGTTAACGCCGCAAAGTCATAAATCAATGCACAGATTTGCCGACCGACTGCGCGAGCAGCACAGGGCAATCTGCTGCGCGCTGGCGGATTTCTCCGCCTCCGACTGCACGGTGTCGCGATGATCGACAATCCCGTCGATGACCAGCGTCAGGCAGGCACCGCAAATCCCCATTTCACAGGAGAGCGGGACGGCGACGCCGTTCTCCTGGAGTACCTGAGCAATAGTTTTATCCGGGGGTACCGGCCACTGTTCGCCCGATGACGCCAGCGTCACGTTAAAGGTTTCTCCCTCCTGAGCACCGGCTGGCGTTACGATGGGCTGAAAGGCTTCGCTATGGATCAGCGCTTCGGTCCAGCCTTTTTCCCGCGCCACCCGACGCGCGGTGGCCATAAAACCCTCTGGCCCGCAGAGATATATCGGATGCCCGTTATGCGCATCCTTCAGCGCTGCGGCCAAGTTGTGCCGGGCGCTATCCTCTTCGCAAGAGCTATGAATCACCACGCTTTCTGCGCTGAACCGCTGCTGCAGTTCGCGTACAAACGCCCCCTGTTGGCGGTTTTTCAGATAATAATGCAGCGTAAACGGTACGCCCTCTGCGTCCAGCCTGAGCGCCATCGCATACAGCGGCGTAATCCCAATCCCGGCGGCCAGCAGCGTCACCCGTTCCGCCTCGTGTAAATGAAACAGGTTTCGCGGGTGGGAAATCAGCAGCGCCTGGCCGGGACGCAATTGCTGATGAATATAGCGCGAGCCGCCGCGGGACATTTTCTCCAGCGCGACGCAAATCAGGTATCCGTTATCGGGACTTTCAGGGCCGGTAAGCGAATACTGGCGGATAATCCCGCAGGGCAAATGCACATCAATATGCGCGCCGGGCTGCCAGTCGGGGAGCGGTTGACCGTTCTGCGCTACCAGCCTGACGGCGAGGCTTTGACTCCCCTGACGCCAGAGACCGTCAACGATAACCTCTATTATATCGCTCATGATGATTCTCCACTCAGACGAGGAAAAAGTCGCCGAAGCCCATTTTCTTCAGCCCACGCCGATAGGCGATAGAGCTGCGATCGGCGGGGATATGCGCTTCAAGGGTTAAATCCAGCGGTAATCTTTCCGGGCGCTGGGTCTCCACCATCAGGCGGTCTTCCTCAAAGACGCGCAGGTTAAACGCGTGGACATCTTCCACCGGCACGTGCAGGTCGAAATTGCGTGCGATGGGCGCGAACATTCGGGTTATCCGCGAGGAAACCGGCGAGGCGGCGTTCATAATCACCAGCCTGGCGTCACCGGGGAAATGAATCGTCAGCGTGGCGGTAAACGGCAGATGCATCTCGAAACGGCGCAGCCACTGGAAGCCTTCCGGCGCGCGAAATTCGGAGCTGGCGGGATAGTTGCCGACCGAACTCCAGTAATCGGCGATAAAACCAAACGCCGTTTCCTGCGGATTGTAGTTCGGTACCACCTGATTATCCGGGTCGGCGAAGGTATCGGTATGGATCCACGCAAAATGGGCGACATCCAGAAAGCCCTCAACCTGTCGGCCCGCAAAGCCGTTGACTTCAAATGCCGGGCAGTTAATTTGCTGGAAGCCGTCGTCGTGCCAGTGCGGCATCACCGGCAGCGGCAGGGGATTTTCCGGGTCAAAGGCCAGGCAGGTCCAGATCAGACCATAGCGCTCCTCCACCGCAAAAGAGGTGAGGTTAAGCTTTGCCGGTACCGGCTGGTCAGGACTGGAAGGGATGCGGTTGCAGCGGCCATCTTCGCCGAAGCGCAGGCCATGGTAGGGGCAGACGATCCCTTCCTCATCATGAAAACCGAGCGTCAGCGGCACGCCGCGATGGGGGCAGACGTCGCGAGCGACCACCACCTGGCCCTTAATTCGATAGATAACCAGCTGCTCATCAAGCAGGACGGCTTTCACCGGCGCGGGGCCAATATCGCAGGCGCGGGCGACCGGGTGCCAGCATTTCGCCAGGCGCAGCCAGTCTTCAGGCTCAAAGGTGCAATGGGCGGGTGGGGTGGGTTGTTGTCTGTTCATGGCTTCTCTTCCTGCTCACAAAAACATTTGTTTAATTGTTGTGAGTTTATTGTTGCCATATTAGGGTGTTGACATCCATCGCCATTAATTCAGTTAGCTGTTGCAAAAAAGAGAACAGGTACCCATGAGCCCATTTTCGCGTTTTGCTCTCTATTTTGCCGAAGTAGCCCGCAGCGGCAGCCTGCGGCGGGCGGCGGAAAAACTGCATATTTCCGCCTCGGCGATTAACCGGCAAATTTTGCAGGCGGAAGAAGCCTTCGGCACGCCGCTTTTTGAGCGCCTGCCGGAAGGGCTGCGCATGACCACCGCCGGAGAGTTGCTGTACAACGACCTGCTGTGCTGGCAAAAGGAGTTTCATCTGACGCGGCAGAAGTTTGATGAGCTGCAGGGGCTGAAGCGCGGTACCGTTAGCGTTGGTATGGTGCAGGCGCTGGCGGAAGGGTGCTTTGCCGCCGCGCTGGCGGAGATCATCGCCAGCTGGCAGTGGCTGGAGCTGAATCTGCAGGTGGCGGACAGCCATACCGTCAGTCAGAAGGTGCGGCAAGCGGATCTCGATTTCGGCCTGATTCTGGACCCCGAAGGCCAGGCCGGGCTAAGCGTGCTGGCCTTTGCAGAGCTGGAGATGGGCGTGGTGATGCGCCCGGATCGTCCCCAGGCGCATGCTGCGATGCTCTCATTGGGTGAGTTAAGCGAGGAGCGGCATATTCTTCCCGGCGCGCCGCTGATCGTCCATGAGCGGGTTGCGATGCTCTATCGACATTATGATTTTTCCCCGGCGAACAGCATCAGCTGCAACGATATCCGGCTGATTAAGTCGCTGGTGCTCAAAGGCAGCGGTGTGACCATCCTCAGTCGCCTGGACGTGCTGGATGAGGTAAAAAGCGGGCTGCTGGCGTTTGTCCCGCTGCGCAACAAGCTGCTACGTCCGCTAACTCTGGCCCTGTGCACGGCCCCTTCACGCCAGCTTTCCCGCCCGGCGCAAATGGCGATTCAGAAACTCACTGCGGTGATGGAGGAGATGCAGACGCCGTCCTCTGCCGACGAGTAGCCCGGACAGGCGCATCAAGCGCCGCCTCCGGGAAATGTGCCAAACCTGATACATCGGCGCTGCTTCGTCCCGGTGGTGCTGCGCTGACCGGGCTACGGGTTCACTGCCGACTGCGACCCTGTAGCCCGGCTAAGGCGTTTACGCCGCGAGCCGGGAAGGGAGCTGATACCAACATCTTTACCCCAACGGGCCGCCCTGAATGGTTTCGCACAGACCGTTGATAATCCGCTCACCGGTCTCGGTTTGCAGCTCCTGGTACCAGGCTTGCGTCTGCGCCATATCTTTGCCATGGGTCACATCACAACGTTTACGCGCTTTCAGCACCAGATCGCGAACCCGGTCGCGGCGCAGCGCTTCATACTGCTGCAATACCCCGGCAATATCGTGGCTCTGGCGGAACAGATCTCCCAGCACCACCGCATCTTCCATCGCCGCGCAGCCGCCTTGGCCGATATCCGGGGTGGTGCTGTGCCCGGCGTCGCCCAGCAGAGCGACCTTACCGCGGATCAGCTTATCAAACGGCTCAATATCATGGATTTCAATCCGGTTGGTGGTCTGCGGATCGAGAGCAGCAATCAGCTTCTGCACCTGCGGCGCCCAACCGCTGAAATAACGGCTGAGATCCGCGCGCAACGTGTTGCGATCCTCAGCAAGCCCTGCCGGAAGCGGAACATCAAAGAAAAAGTAAAACCGCCCATCAGAGACCGGCATCAGCGACACGCGTTTGCCCTCGCCGACAAAGGTCGTCCACTGATTACCCGGCGCAATCACCTCATCGATTTCAACCAGACCGTTCCAGTTAACGTAGCCCGCGTAGCGCCGCTCCGGGCTAAAGCCGAGGACGTAAGGGCGCAGCGCTGAATGGCTACCGTCGGCGGCAATTAAAAAATCCCCCTCAGCCGTCGACCCGTCGGTAAACCAGACGCGAACGCCGTCGGCGTGTTCTTCGCAGCGGGTGACCCGTTTACCAAACTGCACGGCATCGCGCCCCCAGAAGTCGAGCATTTCTCGCTGCAGCTCGGTGCGGGACACCGGGCAGGGACGACCTCCGGTGCGCTCCACCAGCGGAGCAAGGCTGAACTGGGTAAGGTTCTCTCCCTGCAGGTAATCCTTGTAAGCCAGAAAATGCATCGGGCCGCCGTAGTTCTCGATAATCTCGCCCATGCCCAAATGCTGCATACACTTCACGCCGTTGGGCCAGATAGAGATAGCCGCGCCCACCGGCTTAATTTCTTTAACTGCTTCAAACACTTCGCAGTCTATGCCTGCATTTTTCAGCGCCACCGCCGCGCTCAGGCCGCCAATTCCGCCGCCGATAACTAATGCTTTCATTTACTTCTCCTTTGCCTGGGTCGTTATTGGCTTGAGCAATTTGCGTACCACCCTGTTGAACGGCGATATTTACGGCAAAGGGCGGCGTAAATGCGCCAAAGTAGTGCGTTTTGCCACCGCGAGTGCCTTTTTATGAATCAAAAATTGCTAATTGAGTTATGGGGAATCTATTGTTTCATGTGGGGGAGGTTTGGCGTGGTTTATGCAAGGTTCAGGTTGTGAGTGAGGCTAAAGGAGCCACTATGATTTCTCTGGAACGCTTTAACCAGCTCAGTCAAGACGATGCTCGCGCTGTGCTTCAGCCCTGCGTAGCGCTTCCAATCTGGTCAGCGTCGCTGATACAGGCACGACCATTTGCGAATTTTGCCGTGCTGCTCAGCACCGCGCAGCAGCTGATGCAGGAGTGGGGGGAAGCGGAATTGAATGAGGCGCTGAGTGCCCATCCGCGTATCGGCGAGAAGCCCGCAGGGCAAGAGGCGCATGCGGCGCTCTCACGTCAGGAACAAGGGAACGTTAACGATCGCGATGTCCGGCTGACCCAGGCGCTGAAAGAGGGCAATGCCCGCTACGAAGCGCGGTTTGGCCGGGTCTTTTTGATTCGCGCCAAAGGGCGCAGCGGGGATGAGATCTTAGAGATGCTGTCGCGTCGTTTGCGTAATAGCGATAGCGAAGAAGTACAGGACGCGTTAGCGCAGCTGCGCGAAATCACCTTATTAAGACTGGAAGGAGTTATTGGCGAATGAGCACGTTAAGCACCCATATTCTGGATATCTCAACCGGCCGCCCGGCGCAGGGCGTTAAGGTTGTGCTGGAGCGAGAAGGGGCGCGGATTGCCAGCGGCGTGACCGATAGTCATGGCCGCATTGGCGAACTGGGGGCCGGGTCGCTGGCGGTGGGGTGTTACCGGCTGGTTGCCGAGATTGGCGAATGGTTTGCCGCCAGCGGGCGCGAGACGCTGTATCTGAACGCGCAGATTGATTTTGCCATCCGCGAGGCGGCGGACGACCATTTTCATCTACCGTTTTTAATCGCTCCCGGCGGCTGGTCGACCTATCGCGGCAGCTAAATTCCCCCGGAGGCGGCGCTGCGCGCCTGTCCGGGCTACGAGTTCGGCGCAGTCTGTGGTCTGGTAGATACTGTGAGCATCGGCAACCATTTTTAGTTGCGGGGCTCTCTCCGGTTTCTGGATGACAGACACACCACCGACAGCACCCTCTGGGTGCTGTTTTTCTATTCCCGCAGTCTTTTCGTCCCTACGCTACCGCTATTCCATGTTGTGACGCATCGAACGGCTCCCCTGACTTCAGCACTCCGTACGCCACCTGCGCCAGCTTGCGCATCATCGCCCCTATGATAACTTTCGCGCGTTTGCCATTCCCTTCCAGTCTCTTTCTGAACGCTTTTCCCCACGCCGTGTGATACAGCGCTGATATTGCTGGCATATATAATGCTCTGCGCAACTGAACCGGACCCGCTTTACTCATCCGGCTCGCCCGCATCACGCTACTGCCTGACTCATGCTGCACCGGCGTCAGCCCTGCATACGCGGCGAACTGCCGCGCTGTGGCAAACCTCAGCTTCAGTCCCGTATACGCCAGCAGGACCGCCGCCGTTTTCTCGCCGATACCCGGGATGCTGTTCAGCAGCTTCCGCCGTTGCTTCATATCCGGGTCGTTGTCCGTCAGGTCTTTTATCTGTTTTTCGATACGTTTCAGTTCAGCACTCAGGCACTCCAGGAGCACATCGATGCTCGCTAACTGGACCTCCGGGGCTGTTTCCTGACGGTTTTTCTCCTGCGTCTGCATCTCTGTCAGCGCCTGATGCCGTAACACCAGCGCTTTCAGGGCTCGCTCTGTCGGGTGCGGTGCCTCCCATGCTGACGGACGTTTCTCCCGGCAGAAGTGCGCCAGCATACGGGCATCGACTTTGTCGGTTTTACTGCGCAACCCTTCACTACGGGCGAAGGCGGCACTCAGGGCGGGGTTGATAATGGAGACGGTATAACCGGCATCACTCAGATACGCGGCAGCCTCTTCCATGTAGGTACTGGTGGACTCCATGCAGACATGGGCATGGTTCACATCATGGCTGCGAAGCCAGCGGACAAGCGCTTCATGTCCGGAGGGCGTATTTTCGAATTTTTTACCGCGATGTCGACCATCAGGGCGCAGGATATCAACATCGAGCTTAGCTTTGGCAACATCAATGCCGATGAAGTGCAGTTCATTTTCCATAGTGAAACCAACCTTGCGAATACGGGTTACCGGTGAAAGCCGGTCCATGATACTGTCCGGTTTATCACATGAGAAAGAACGGCGGTCCGGTGCAAAGGATCTACGGAACAGGCGCGAAAGCCTAAGCCCGGACACGGCATCCGGACCGCCATCAGAGAGAACTGGCCGGTTCTTTCTGATGGAGTCATCATACAAGCCCGGACAGATGCGTAGCATCGCCTCCGGGAAATCATGCAACGCTCTGCGACCTTACCCCGGGGGCGGCGCAATGCGCCTTGCCCGGGCTACGGGTCCACCGCGGTCTACGGGCCGTTAGCCCGGACTGATGCACAGCATCGCCTCCGGGAAATCATGCAACACTCTGCGGCCTTCCCCCGGGGTCGGCGCGATGCGCCTTGCCCGGGCTACGGGTTTACCGCCGTCTGCAGGCCGGTAGCCCGGGTAAGCCGCTTGCGGCGCGGCCCGGGGAACAACGTTACCCACCAAACGGATGAAATTCGCGCCAGTGGTCGGCAATCTGCTGACGGGTACAGACCCAAACCTGGTCGTGCTGCTGAACATAATCAAGGAAACGCTGCAGGGCACGGAAGCGGCCCGGACGCCCAAGCAGGCGGCAGTGCATGCCGATGGACATCATCTTCGGCGCGCTGGCCCCCTCTTCATACAGCACATCGAAGCTGTCTTTCAGATAGGTGTAAAACTGCTCGGCGGTATTGAACCCTTGGGCGGTGGCGAAGCGCATATCGTTGGCATCGAGGGTATAAGGCACGATCAGATGCGGCTTACGCGTACCGTCGCTGCACGCCACTTCGCTCCAGAACGGCAAATCGTCGCCGTAATAATCGCTGTCATAATCAAAACCGCCGTGTTCAACCACCAATTGGCGGGTATTGGGGCTATCGCGCCCGGTGTACCAGCCGGTGGGCGGTTTGCCAAACAGATCGGTTAATACCTGCACCGCTTTATTCAGATGCTCCCGCTCCTGCTCAATGGGCATATTCTGGTAATGGATCCAGCGCCAGCCGTGGCTAACCACGTCATAGTTCGCCGCTTTAATCGCCTCGACCACCTCGGGATGACGCGCCAGCGCCATGGCGACGCCGAACACGGTCAGCGGCAGCCCACGCTTGCTGAACTCATTATGGATGCGCCAGAAACCCGCGCGGCTGCCGTACTCATATAATGAATCCATCGACATATGGCGGTCAGGATAGCTGGCGGCACCGATGATGTCGGAGAGAAACTGTTCGGAACCGGCGTCACCGTGCAGCACATGGTTTTCCGAACCTTCTTCGTAGTTCAAAACAAACTGCACGGCAACCCGCGCGTTGTTCGGCCACTGCGCATGCGGCGGCTGCCCGCCGTAGCCGCACAGGTCGCGCGGATAATCGTCTGCCCAAAATGCCATCTGCCACCTCTTCAATTTAAAATGGATTTAATGCCTGAAATTTGCCGCTCAACGCCTTAGCTTCGGGAAAGGCCAGATCGCCGTGCTTGCTGGTCGACAGACCCAACGCCACCAGCGACTCAACCATTTTGACCGCCGCGCTGACGCCATCGATCACCGGCACGCGCAGCTCGCGAGTCAGCTCCTGAGCGATCGTCGCCATCCCGCCGCAGCCCAGCACGATAGCCCCGCAGCCATCCTCCTTTAGCGCCTGAATACAGCGCGCGCGCACCTTCTCCTGCGCCAGACCGCTGCCGTCCTCCAGCGCCAGCACCGGTAAATCAATCGCGTGCAGCGCGGCGCAATGGTCGTGAAAACCATACTGATGCAGGAGATGACGAGCGATAATTAAGGTGCGCGGTAGCGTGGTCACGATGGAGAAACGGGTGGCGACCAGCGTCGCCATATGCATCGCCGCTTCCGCAATCCCCACCACCGGCCCTTGCGCTAGCTCGCGCGCTGCCAGCAGACCTGGGTCGCCGAAGCAGGCAATCACGTGACCATCCACCCCCTGCTGGCGACCGGCTTTAATCTGCTCGAGCACGCCGACGGCGGCAATGGCTTCATCAAAATGGCCCTCTATTGACGGCACGCCCTCGCTCGGGCAGACCGCCAGAATTTCGGTTCCCGGCGCGGCAACCGCCCGCGCGGCGGCACCGATGGTTTCCGTCATCCCGGGGCTGGTATTGGGATTTATCACTTGTATACAAATAGCGGCCATTACGGCTCCTTATAATCGGCAAACAGCCGGGCAAAATCAGGTAAGGTCACGCCTGAACGCTCAAAGCAGAGGCTGGCGACGATATGTTCAAAATGGTGCGTTAGCGCATCGCTCAGGGGCTGTAGCGCTTTGTCGCGTAATAGCTGAATAAGCTGTTCATGATCGTCACAGCGGCAGCCCTGACGCCACGGCGATCCCCACGCCGCGATAACTAATGAAGAGCGCTGGCTCAGGCGGGTCACCATCTCGGTGAGCACTTGATTGCCGGAAATCGCCTGTAGCTGGATATGAAACTCGGCGGAGTAGCGGATCGCCGCCGGGCCGTTATAGCTTTCGTGCGCCAGCTGCTCCTGACGGGTAATGGTTTCCAGCGCCGCCAGATGCGGCGGCTGGCAGCGCGCCAGCACATCCGGCAAATTCGCCACCTCCAGCAACGCGCGGGTGCGAAAGATCGCCTGCGCTTCTTCTACCGTCGGGCTGGCGACCTGTGCACCACGTTTGGGCGTCAAAGCGACCATTTGCACAGTGGCGAGTCGCTGCAGCACTTTTCTGATCCCCGTGCGGCTCACGCCAAACACCTCCGCCAGGGCCTCTTCCGGCAGTTTGCTTCCCGGCGGCAGCTGATGCTCAACGATAGCGGTCATCAGCGCCTGATAGATTGATCCGTCTTTGTCATGCAGCTCTGGCGCGGCCTGCAGGCGATGTTGGTTGTTCATTAACCACTCCGATTTTTACTTTTTAATGCCAAATCGTATACATAAAAATAAATTATTGCATACAAAATTAACTATTTTGGCCTGAATCCTGCAACAGCCTCTGCAATCCATTTAAACGGGTTTTCATTTACAGGAGCAGGTTTCATGCCAAATACACAAAATACGCACCAGGTTAAGGCCGCTGATCCCCACGCTGGATACAGCCCACGACTTTGCAATGAGGATCTGGCGCCGACGCGCGACCAGAACTGGAGCTGGTACAACATCTTTTCTTTCTGGATGTCAGATGTGCACAGCATGGGGGGTTATGTGGTTGCCGCGAGCTTCTTTACTCTTGGCCTGGCAAGCTGGCAGGTGCTGCTGTGCCTGCTGGTGGGAATTTGTATCGTTCAGCTGTGCGCGAATCTGGTGGCGAAGCCCAGCCAGATGGCGGGCGTCCCCTACGCGGTGATTTGTCGTCAGGCGTTTGGCGTCTTCGGGGCCAATATTCCGGCAGTGATCCGCGGACTTATCGCCTTCGCGTGGTACGGTATTCAAACCTATCTGGCGGCCAACGCGCTGATGCTGGTGCTGCTGAAATTCTTTCCGTCGCTGTCGACGCTCACCGAAGCCAGCTTCCTTGGCCTGTCGCATCTGGGCTGGCTGTGCTTCGCCACCATGTGGCTACTGCAGGCAATGGTGTTCTGGCACGGGATGAGCGCCATTAAGCGCTTTATCGATATTGCCGGTCCGGCGGTCTACGTAGTGATGCTGGCGTTAGCGGGATGGATTGTATACAAAACCGGTTTTGACGGGATCTCCTTTACCCTCGCCAGCAAATCGCTGAGCGCCGGGGAGCAAACCTGGCAGATGATCACCGCCACCGCGCTGGTGGTCTCCTACTTCTCCGGTCCGCTGCTCAACTTTGGCGATTTCTCGCGCTACGGTAAAAGCATGGGCGAGATCCGCCGCGGCAACCGCTGGGGCCTGCCGTTCAACTTCCTGCTGTTCTCTATCGTGACCGTTGTGATTGTTTCCGGCACCCAGTCGCTGTTTGGCCGCATGATCACCGACCCGATTGAAACCGTCAGCCGCGTGGGCAACGATCTGGCGGTCGCCATTGGCCTGCTGACGATGATCACCGCCACCATCGGGATTAATATCGTGGCTAACTTTGTCTCTCCGGCGTTCGATTTCTCGAACTGCTCGCCGCAGAAAATCAGCTTCCGTACCGGAGGGATGATTGCCGCCGTAGGGTCAATTCTGCTGACGCCGTGGAACCTGTTTAACTCACCGGAGCTTATCCACTATACCCTCGACGTCCTGGGGGCGTTTATCGGCCCGCTGTTCGGTATCCTGATCGTCGATTTCTACATCATTAAGCGCGGGCAGGTTTCGGTCAACGACCTGTTTGACGACACGCCAAAAGGCCAGTACTGGTACCGCAACGGCTTTAATCCGAAAGCGATCGCCGCACTGGTGCCCTCCGTCGCTATTGGTCTGATCATCAGCTTTATTCCAGCCCTGCACGAAGTGGCTAACTTTAGCTGGTTTATCGGCGTATTCCTGAGCGGCGCGGCCTATCGCTGGATTGCCCGCGATGAACGAGTCGGCGCCACTGCCGGTTTTAGCCCCCTCGCCCAGAAAGAGTGATTCTCCTTCCCCCGCCGCGGCATCCTGTCGCGGCGGTTCTCCTCCTGCGCAAACTGGCATCAATCTTGCTCAATTAACCTATCCTTTCGCTAATCCACAAGGCAGCCAAGATGATGGACTACCATGCCGCAGTTCGCGGCGCATTTTTCGATATCGCCGCTGTTGCCGATAGCGCTGACGATATCGCCCGCCACGCGCGCTATCTGGAGGATGGTATTTTGTTTCTCCGGGACGGGTGCATTCAGGCGCTGCTGCCCTGGCAGGAGGGCGAACAATATTTGCATCCGCTGAAGGGCTATCGCGACCTGCGCGGTAAGCTGCTGCTCCCCGGCTTTGTCGATGCCCACGTACATTATCCGCAGACCGAAATGATTGGCGCATTCGGCGAGCAGCTACTGGAGTGGCTCACTACCTACACGTTTCCGGTGGAGAGCCAGTTTGCCGACGCCAACTACGCCGCGGAGATCGCACAATTTTTCGTTAACCAGTTGCTGAGTCACGGCACCACCACCGCGCTGGTATTTTGCACTTTGCATCCGCAATCGGTCGATGCGCTGTTTAGCGAAGCACTACGGCTGAATATGCGCCTGCTCGCCGGAAAAGTGATGATGGACCGCCACGCGCCGGATTATCTGAGCGAAAGCGCAGAGCAAAGCTACCAACAAACTCGCGAGCTGATCCAGCGCTGGCACCAGCGCGGCCGCCTCGGCTACGCCATTACACCACGCTTCGCGCCAACCTCGACGCCGGAGCTGCTGGCGGCGGTGCAGCAGCTGCGGGAAGAGTTTCCCGATACCTGGCTGCATACCCACCTGAGCGAAAACCTCAACGAAGTCGCTTGGGTGAAAAGCCTGTGGCCGGAACATGAGCACTATCTTGATGTTTACCATCACTATCGGTTGACCGGCGAGCGCAGCGTATTCGCTCACGGTATTCATCTGGCGGATGTAGAGTGGCAGTGCCTGCACGATACCGGTTCGGCGCTGGCCTTTTGCCCGACCTCAAACCTGTTTCTCGGCAGCGGACTGTTTCGTTTACCGACCTGCTGGCAGAAAAAGGTGCGGATGGGTATCGGTAGCGATGTTGGCGCAGGCACCACCTTCAGTATGCTGCGCACCCTCGGTGAGGCGTATAAAGTGAGCCAGTTGCAAAGCTATCGCCTGCGCGCCAGCGAAGCGTTCTACCATGCCACTCTCGGCGGCGCACGCGCCCTGCGTCTTGATGAGAAGATTGGTAATTTCCAGCCGGGAAAAGAAGCCGATTTTGTGGTTATCGATCCGGCGGTCACGCCGCTTCAGCGCTTACGCAACGGGCGTTGCAAAGATATCTATGAGCAGCTGTTCGTCCTGATGACCCTGGGCGATGAGCGTAATATCAGCGAGACGTGGGTGAACGGCGAGCGCGTATGGGGTGATGCGGCTGCGCAGTAGTCCCTTTCCCGGAGGCGGCACGTTGTGCCTGTCCGGGCTTGTATGATGACTCCATCAGAAAGAACCGGCCAGTTCTCTCTGATGGCGGTCCGGATGCCGTGTCCGGGCTTAGGCTTTCGCGCCTGTTCCGTAGATCCTTTGCACCGGACCGCCGTTCTTTCTCATGTGATAAACCGGACAGTATCATGGACCGGCTTTCACCGGTAACCCGTATTCGCAAGGTTGGTTTCACTATGGAAAATGAACTGCACTTCATCGGCATTGATGTTGCCAAAGCTAAGCTCGATGTTGATATCCTGCGCCCTGATGGTCGACATCGCGGTAAAAAATTCGAAAATACGCCCTCCGGACATGAAGCGCTTGTCCGCTGGCTTCGCAGCCATGATGTGAACCATGCCCATGTCTGCATGGAGTCCACCAGTACCTACATGGAAGAGGCTGCCGCGTATCTGAGTGATGCCGGTTATACCGTCTCCATTATCAACCCCGCCCTGAGTGCCGCCTTCGCCCGTAGTGAAGGGTTGCGCAGTAAAACCGACAAAGTCGATGCCCGTATGCTGGCGCACTTCTGCCGGGAGAAACGTCCGTCAGCATGGGAGGCACCGCACCCGACAGAGCGAGCCCTGAAAGCGCTGGTGTTACGGCATCAGGCGCTGACAGAGATGCAGACGCAGGAGAAAAACCGTCAGGAAACAGCCCCGGAGGTCCAGTTAGCGAGCATCGATGTGCTCCTGGAGTGCCTGAGTGCTGAACTGAAACGTATCGAAAAACAGATAAAAGACCTGACGGACAACGACCCGGATATGAAGCAACGGCGGAAGCTGCTGAACAGCATCCCGGGTATCGGCGAGAAAACGGCGGCGGTCCTGCTGGCGTATACGGGACTGAAGCTGAGGTTTGCCACAGCGCGGCAGTTCGCCGCGTATGCAGGGCTGACGCCGGTGCAGCATGAGTCAGGCAGTAGCGTGATGCGGGCGAGCCGGATGAGTAAAGCGGGTCCGGTTCAGTTGCGCAGAGCATTATATATGCCAGCAATATCAGCGCTGTATCACACGGCGTGGGGAAAAGCGTTCAGAAAGAGACTGGAAGGGAATGGCAAACGCGCGAAAGTTATCATAGGGGCGATGATGCGCAAGCTGGCGCAGGTGGCGTACGGAGTGCTGAAGTCAGGGGAGCCGTTCGATGCGTCACAACATGGAATAGCGGTAGCGTAGGGACGAAAAGACTGCGGGAATAGAAAAACAGCACCCAGAGGGTGCTGTCGGTGGTGTGTCTGTCATCCAGAAACCGGAGAGAGCCCCGCAACTAAAAATGGTTGCCGATGCTCACAGTATCTACCCGTAGCCCGGGAAGCCGTGGCGCCACCGGGAAATGCACAAGGACTTAACTCATCAAACTGACCTGGGCGGCGACGATGCGCCAGCCAAAGGGGAAACGCACCCAGGTTTGCTGCTGGCGGCCAATGCGCTCGCTGCCGGCTCGGGTGAATTCCGTGCTGCACACCGCGTAATCTTCACCGAAAGTGGTGATGGTGGTGTGCCGCAGCTCGCGCTGCAAACCGGCGGCAGGCCGGGCGGCGCGGAAGGCGCGAATTTCGTCGATACCGTATAAATTTTCCCCGGCTCCCAGCCGTACCGTGCGCTTATCGTGCCAGAACAGCTCATCCAGTACCGCAATATCATTGCTCACCAGCGCCTCCTCATAGCGGTAAAACGCCGCCGTTACCTCGGCGAGGACGAGCGGGCGGTTAATATGCTCTTGCGTCATCATGCAGCTATCTCCGCAGGTCGGGCATCGGTCATGCCCATCTCTTCCAGCGCCCGCGCCACGCGCAGGCAGGCTTGTTCGTTAAACGGCGCGGCAATTAATTGCAGACCAATCGGCTGCCCGCTCGCCGTGCGCAGTGGTACCGTGGCCACCGGTAAACCCAGGAAAGAGATAGGCTGGGTCAGCATCCCCATACTGGCGCGAATGGGCAGCGGCTGGCCGTTGATCTCCATCGTCTGCGCGCCGATGAGCGTGGCGCTGCAAGGCGTCGCCGGGGCGATCAGCACATCGGCGTGGGCGAATAGGGCTTTAAACGCCTGCTGCGCGTGGCGGCGGAAGCGCTGGGCCTGGAGATACCAGGAGGCTGGAATCATCGACCCTGCCAGCAGGCGCTCGCGGGAGTTTGGCTCAAAATGTTCAGGTTCGCGGCGCAGGGCGGACAGGTACTGATTTCCCCCTTCGGAGGCACTCATAATAAACGCCGCCGACCGGGCCAGTTCGGCCTCCGGGAAGATCAGCTCTTCATGCGCCCCAAGCGCCTGGGCTACGCGGGCGACAGCGGTACGCGCATCACTATCGCACCAGGTTGAAAAATAGCCACCGAGGGTGGCGCAGCGCAGCCCTTCCAGGCCCCGCGGCAGCAGATTCGCCGTGCGCTCGCTGGCCTTGTCGGCCTGAAAACCATCGGCGGGATCGCGGCCCTGTAGCGCGTCATAAACCGCTGAAAGGTCGCAAACGCTGCGGGCAAACGGGCCGATGTGGTCAAGACTGGCGACGAACGGATGGCTACCGGAGCGCGACAAACGGCCAAAGGTCGGCTTCAGGCCAAATATCCCGCACAGCGAGGCCGGGACGCGAATAGAGCCGTTGGTATCGCTCCCCAGCGAAAAATGCACCAGCCCGGCGGCCACCGCTGCCGCCGAACCGCCTGAAGAACCTCCGGCGATCCGCGAAAGATCGTGCGGGTTATGCGTCGCCCCGTAGTGGCTATTTTCAGTGGTAAAACCGTAGGCGTAGGCATCCATATTCAGCATGCCGGATAGCAGCGCGCCCGCGCTATGCAGCTGGCGTACCGCCCAGCTATCGGCAGTCGCCGCAGGACGGTCGCTCAGCAGCTGCGCTCCGGCAAGGGTCGTGTGTCCGGCGACATCAAACAGATTTTTCACCGCATAGGGAACACCAGCCAGCGCGGGAAGAGGCTTTTTTTCCCGCCGCAGGGTGTCGATATTCTCCGCCTCAGCCAGCATTCGCTTTTCGCTGACGTGGGTCCAGGCGTTGATCTGCGGGTTAACGCGGGTGATGTTCTCCAGCGTATGGCGGGCAATCTCTTTGGCGCTGAGTTCACCGCTGGTCAGCGCGCGCTGTATTTCGTGAATCGTCATTTCATTGAGCTTCATGCTTTATACACTCCGGCAATTTCGACGCGCTCGTCGAGGGGAAAGGCCAGCAGCGGCCCGGCCATCGCCGCAATGCGGCTGAACTGCACCCTGAGCTCTGCGCGGCGTTCTTCGTCCAGCTCCAGCGCCAGCAGCTGTTCCATTTGTGTGAGATAAGCATCCCATTCGTTGTGCGGTGTGTTCATCATCAGCTCCTAATATCCGGCGGCGGAGCCGTTGCTGCGCGGATCGCTGGCCCCCTCAAACAGGCCATTGGGGTGGCGAACAATTGCCCCGGCGTGGCCCATGGCTTCGCTAAAATCGGCCAGAACTTCAACGTCGTGTCCCAGCTCTTGCAGTCGGGCGATGCTTTCAGCGCTGAAGCGGCCCTCCAGCTTGAGTGAGTCAGAGGTTTGTCCCCAGGTGCGCCCCAGCAGCCAGCGCGGCCGGGTGATGCTCTCCTGCAGTGGCGCATTTTGCATTACGTAGCGGGTGAAGATGGCGGCCTGGGTTTGCGGCTGGCCGTCGCCGCCCATCGAGCCATAAACCATCACCCGGCCATCGTTTAGCCGTGCGGCGGCGGGATTCAGGGTATGGAACGGTTGCTTACCGGGGGTCAGCGCCAGCAGGTGGCTCGGGTCAAGGCTGAACGACGCTCCACGGTTCTGCCAGACGATCCCGCTATCCGGCAGCACCACGCCGCTGCCGAACTCGTGGTAGAGGCTCTGGATAAAGGAAACCGCAAGGCCGTTTTTATCGATCACGCCCATCCACACCGTATCGCCAGGACCTTTGCCTGCGCCCCACGGAGCGGCCTGCTGGTCGTTGATTTTATCCGCCAGCGGCTGTAGCGCGGTGGGTTCCAGCAGGCTTTGAATATCGACATCCAGGTGGCGCGGGTCGGTGATATGCGCGTCGCGCAGACCGAAGGCCAGCTTGGTGGCCTCAACAATGCGGTGGACGGTCATCGCCTCGTCAGCCTCGGCCATCGCCAGCCGGTCGGTAATGCCGAGAATGGCCAGCGAAACCAGCCCCTGAGTCGGCGGTGCGAGGTTCCACAGTTCGCCGTGCTGATGATCGAGCCGGAGCGGCAGCGGACGGCGGGCGCGATGCTGCTGCAGGTCGCTGAGGGTCATCGGCAGCCCGTACTTTTCCATGCCGCGAGCCAGATGTTCCGCCAGCGGCCCGCGATAGAAGCTGTCTAATCCTTCCTCTGTTAAACGACGCAAGGTGTTCGCCAGTGCTGGTTGTAAAAAGCGGCTGCCGGCTTTCGGCGGCTGGCCGTCGACCAGATACGTTTCGGCAAAGCCGGGCTGGTCGCGCAGCTCGCTGAATTTACCGGCGGTTGCGCTGGCCTGCGAGGCGGTGACCGGGATGCCGTTTGCTGCGTAGCCGATGGCGTCCTCCAGCAGGCGCGTCAGCGGCAGCTCACTTGCGGTTAAATCGCGCGAAATCTTCAGCGCTTCATCCCAGCCGCTAACGGTACCCGCCACGGTCAGCGCTGCCTGCGGGCCACGATGGGGAATGTGCGCCAGTCCGGCATAGGCCTGCGGCGTTGCCCGCGAACCCGCCGCGCCGCTGGCGTCGATGGCAATGGGGTCGCCCTCGGGCGGGACGATAAGCCAGAAACCATCGCCACCGAGTCCGTTCATATGCGGGTAAACCACGGCAATCGTCGCGGCGGCGGCGACCATGGCTTCGATCGCGCTTCCCCCTTCGCGCAGAACCGCCAGCGCGCTTTGGCTGGCCAGATGATGGGGGGCGACCGCCATCCCGTGGGCGGCAACATGACTTTGCATGGAGTGTCCTCAATTAACAGAATCGTTTGCTGAGGGTTGCAAAAGCTGTTCCATGTCTGAACGTAAAGTTTCAACCGCTGCCGACACCGCGCATTTTTTGCGGAACTGGCATGCATTATGAAAGCGGATACGGTTATGATGCGGTGAAACGAAAGTTACAGAGGTCTTATGCAACAGCTTGATGAACGACTAAAAGAGCAGTACGCGTCTTTATCGCCCCAGGAGCAGCGGGTGGCGGATTTTATTTTCGATCATTTTGATGACCTGATTAGTTACAACAGCGCAGAGCTGGCACAGCTTAGCGGCGTATCGAAGGCCACGGTCAGCCGTCTGTTCAAGCGTCTGGGCTATGAGAAATATAAAGATATGCGCGATGAGCTGCGCACGCTGCGCCAGAGCGGCATGCCGCTGACCGACAACCGCGATGCGGTGCAGGGCAATACGCTGCTGGCGCGCCATTATAAACAGGAGATGGCGAACCTGACCCAGTGGGTCAACGCGCTGGATGTGCAGCAGTTCGCCGAGGCGATTCAGGCGCTGGTTGCCGCCCGGCGTATTGTTATTGTCGGCATGCGCAATGCTTATCCTGCGGCGCTGCACCTGCGCCAGCAGCTATTACAGGCGCGTGGGCAAGTGCAAATACTGCCGCAGCCGGGGCAAAGCTTAAGCGAAGAGCTGGTGGATTTAACCGCCGAGGATCTGGTGGTGGTGATGGCGTTTCGCCGCCGCCCGCGAATTATTCGCCCGCTGTTGCAGCAGCTACAGAGCAGCGGGATCCCGGTTCTGCTGATGTGCGAGCCGCAGGCTCATGGCCTGTTTCCGCTGGCGCGCTGGCAGCTCTGCGCGCCGCTGGATAGCGTATCGGCCTACGACAGCTACGCCTCGGTCAATAGCCTGATCAATCTGCTGTCGAACGCTTTCCTGCATGAAATCCTCGATAAAGGGCGTCCGCGCATTCACGACATAGCGACCCTTTACCAGCAACTGGACGAACTGGAACAACGATAATGGGGCGCCAGCGTGGTGCTTTGCATAGTTTTGGTGCGCTAAAATAACGAGGAGACGCACCTCCGTTTCCTCTTAATTCACCTCTTTCTCTTTTATTCCCTGCGGTTAATGGAATTTCGGTTAATGGCTTAACGCTGAGATTTATCTGGCACATTAGTTGCAAAAGTGACTTTAAAGAATCTTTTGTTTCATGCTAACGTAACGGGTAAACATCATGAAGAAACTGTTGATCGCACTGGCCGGGGCCGCTTGTCTGTTAACCAACCTGTCGGCGGCGAAGGCTGACCAGTTCCAGGATATTGAAAAACGCGGCGTTATCCGCATTGCGGTGCCGCAGGATTTCCCGCCGTTTGGCTCGGTGGGTACCGACCTTCAGCCGCAGGGCTACGACATCGATATGGCGCGCTACCTCGCCAAAGAGATGAAGCTCAAATTGCAACTGGTGCCGGTCACCAGCGCCAACCGCGTACCTTATCTGCAAACCGATAAGGTGGATCTGGTGATTTCCAGCCTCGGTAAAAACGCCGAGCGCGAGAAGGTGATTGATTTCAGCCGCGCCTACGCGCCGTTCTTCCTCGGCGTGTTTGGCCCGAAAGGCGCTGAGCTGAAAGACCCGGCGGCGCTGAGCGGGAAAAGCGTTGGCGTGACCCGCGGCGCGGTGGAAGACATGGTGCTGACCAGCGTAGCGCCGAAAGAAGCGCAGATTAAGCGCTACGAAGATAACAACACCACGCTGTCGGCGTATCTTTCCGGCCAGGTGCAATATGTGGCGACCGGCAACCTGGTGGTGGCGGCTATCTCGCGGCAGAACGCGGATAAAGCGCCGGTGCCGAGCTTTATGCTGAAGGATTCGCCGTGCTTTATCGGGCTGAAAAAGAATGAACCGGCGCTGAAAGCGAAAGTGGATGCGCTGATTGAGCAAGGCGTCAAAGACGGCACGCTGAACGATTTGTCTGAAAAGTGGCTGAAAGCGCCGCTGCCTGCCAACCTTGGCGCGTAAGGCCCGGGCATGACGGAGCAACTTCATTTTTCTGAGCTCTGGCCGCACTGGCCGGAGCTGCTGGCGGGGCTGTGGGTGACCATTCAGCTGACGGTGCTGGCGACCATCGGCGGCCTGACGATAGGCATTTTGGGCGCGGCTATCCGCAGCGGGCGCACCACGTGGTTCAGCCGAATTTGGGGCGGGTATGTCGAACTGATTCGCAACACGCCGTTTGTGGTCCAGCTTTTTTTTATCGTCTTCGGCTTACCGAATCTGGGGCTAAAGATGACGGCCGGTGAAGCCGCGCTGCTGGCGATGGTGGTGAACCTCGGGGCCTATAGTACCGAGATCGTGCGCGCCGGAATTCAGGTGACGCCGAAAGGGCAGTGGGAGGCAGGGCGCGTGCTGGGATTGACCCGAACGCAGACCTTTATTCAGGTGATTTTGCCGCCCGCGCTACAGCGTATTTATCCGGCGCTGGTTAGCCAGTGCATTATCGTGATGCTCGGTTCATCGGTGGTGTCGCAGGTCTCTTATGAAGAGCTGACCTTCGCCGCCAACCTGATTCAGTCGCGCACCTTCCTCAGCTTTGAGGTGTATCTGGTGACGACGGGCATTTATTTAGTGCTGTCGATAACGATGCGCCAGTTGCTGATGGCGGCAGGGCGTAAATGGCTGGGGGTGCAGGCATGATGACCACCTTTACCGATTGGGATATTGTCCGCAATCTGCTGCTCGCCGGGCGCTGGACGGTGCTGCTGTCGCTGGTGGCGTTTATCGGCGGTGCGCTGGTCACTCTGCCGTTATTGCTGCTGCGTATGACCGGTGGACGCCAGGTAAAACGTCTGATCCGCGGCTATATCGAGCTGTTTCAGGGAACGCCGCTGCTGATGCAGCTGTTTCTGGCTTTTTTCGGCGTGGCGCTGTTCGGCATTGACGTTTCGGCATGGACCGCGGCGTCGCTGGCGCTAACGTTTTATACCAGCGCCTTTTTGCTCGATATCTGGTTTGGCAGCATTCGCGCTCTACCAAAAGGGCAGTGGGAAGCTTCGCGCTGTCTGGGGTTGAGCTTTGGTCAGACTCTATGTCGGGTGGTGGCCCCGCAGGCGCTGCGGATCGCTATCGCCCCGACGGTGGGTTTTGCCGTCCAGGTGATTAAGGGCACGGCGCTGGCGTCGATTATCGGCTTCGTCGAGCTGACGAAAGCGGGAACGATGCTGACCAACGTGACGTATCAGCCGTTTAAAGTCTTTGCGCTGGTGGCGCTGGGCTACTTCATTCTGTGTTACCCGCTGTCCCGCTACAGCCGTTATCTGGAGAACAAATTCAATGCCTCTCATCACCATTAATCAGATGCAGAAGTATTACGGCGATAACCACGTGCTCAAGGGTGTCGATCTGGATATCGATATGGGCGAAGTTATCTCGATTATCGGCCGCAGCGGGTCCGGCAAAAGCACGCTGCTGCGTTGCATTAATGGTCTTGAAGGCTATCAGGACGGCAGCATTAAGCTCGGCGGGATGACCATTACCGACCGCGATTCTCAGGCGCGGGAAATCAGCCGTTCTATCGGCATGGTGTTCCAGAACTTTAACCTGTTCCCGCATATGACGGCGCTGGAAAACGTTATGCTGGCACCGCGCCGGGTACTGAAAAAGAGCGCCGCCGAGTGCCGCGAACTGGCCCAGCGGATGCTGGAGAAAGTCGGGCTTGGCGACCGGCTTGATTACTACCCGTCCAGTCTTTCCGGCGGCCAGCAGCAGCGCGTGGCGATTGCCCGTGCGCTGGCGATGTCGCCAAAAGTTTTACTCTGTGACGAGATAACCTCGGCGCTGGACCCGGAGCTGGTTGGCGAAGTGCTCAAAGTGCTGGAGCAGCTGGCAGCGGAGGGAATGACGCTGATTCTCGTGACCCATGAAATGAATTTTGCCCGCGAAGTGGGCGACCGCGTAGTGTTTATGCATCAGGGACGCGTCTGGGAGCAGGGCGACAGCAAAACGCTGTTTGCCAACCCGCAGACCAGCGAGCTGAAGCAGTTTATTTCATCCGTGCGCGGCCTCAATCAATAAGGACTTAAAGATGGATATCACTCAGTTTTCGCAAATCAACCCGCCGTCGCGCCTGCTGATGGGGCCTGGTCCGATTAACGCCGACCCGCGCGTGCTACGCGCCATGTCGAGCCAGCTTATCGGCCAGTATGACCCGGCGATGACCCACTATATGAATGAGGTGATGGCGCTGTACCGTGGCGTATTTCGCACCGAAAACCGCTGGACGATGCTGGTGGACGGTACCTCGCGGGCGGGGATTGAAGCGATTCTGATTTCGGCTATTCGTCCCGGCGACAAGGTACTGGTGCCGGTATTTGGCCGCTTTGGTCATCTGCTGTGTGAAATCGCCCGCCGCTGCCGGGCGGAAGTACACACCATTGAAGTGCCGTGGGGCGAAGTGTTTACCCCGGATCAGGTTGAAGATGCCATCAAACGCGTGCGCCCGCGCCTGCTGCTGACGGTACAGGGCGATACCTCCACCACTATGCTGCAACCGCTGGCGGAGCTGGGGGAAATCTGCCGCCGCTACGATGTGCTGTTTTACACCGACGCCACCGCCTCGCTGGGCGGTAACCCGCTGGAAACCGATGCCTGGCAGCTGGATGCGGTGTCGGCGGGGATGCAAAAATGCCTCGGCGGCCCGTCCGGGACGTCGCCGGTGACGCTCAGTGCGCGCATGGAAGAGGCCATTCGCCGTCGTAAATGCGTGGAAGAGGGGATCCGTACCGATGCCCATCGCGACGGTGACGAAGAGATGATCTACTCCAACTACTTCGACCTCGGTATGGTTATGGATTACTGGGGGCCGGAGCGCCTGAACCACCATACCGAAGCCACTTCGGCGCTGTTTGCTGCCCGCGAATGCGCGCGTCTGATCCTGCAGGAAGGTCTGGATAACGGTATCGCCCGCCATAAACTGCACGGTGACGCGCTGGTAAAAGGCATCCAGGCGATGGGGCTGGAGACCTTCGGCGATCTGAAACATAAGATGAACAACGTGCTGGGCGTGGTGATCCCGCAGGGGATCAACGGCGACCAGGCGCGCAAGCTGATGCTGGAAGATTTCGGCATTGAAATCGGAACCTCGTTCGGCCCGCTGCACGGCAAAGTGTGGCGTATCGGCACCATGGGCTACAACGCGCGTAAGGATTGCGTGATGACCACTCTCAGCGCGCTGGAGTCGGTGCTCAACTATCTCAAATTCTCGACCACTCAGGGCGCAGCGATGCAGGCGGCGTGGGATCACTATCGCAGCGAGAGCGCGCAATGAGTCAAACAACACGCCAGCAGGCGGAGATACAGCAGGCCGCAGCGCGGGTCATGGCCCGCGCCGATGAGCTGGCCGCAATCAGTGAAACGCCGGAGGGATTGACCCGGGTTTATTTGTCGCCCCAGCATCTGCGGGCCAACCAGCAGGCGGCGCTGTGGATGACCCAGGCCGGAATGACCGTCTGGCAGGACAGCGTCGGCAATATTTGCGGGCGCTACGAAGGGGAACAGGAAGGCGCACCGGCTATCCTGCTGGGGTCGCATCTTGATACCGTGCGCAACGCCGGGCGCTACGATGGCATGCTCGGCGTACTGACGGCGATTGAGGTGGTGCACAGCCTGCACCGACAGGGGCGTCGGCTGAAAAAGGCTATCGAGATTGTCGGTTTTTGCGATGAAGAGGGGACGCGGTTTGGCATTACGCTGCTCGGCAGCCGCGGGCTGACCGGTACCTGGCCTGAGAGCTGGCTGGCGCAGACCGATGCCGATGGCATCAGCGTAGCGCAGGCGATGGTGCTGGCCGGGCTGGATCCGTCGCGCATTCACCTTGCTGCCCGCAGTAAGGAGGAGATAGCGGCCTATCTGGAATTGCATATCGAGCAGGGGCCGTGCCTGGAGCAGGAAGGACTGGCGCTGGGCGTGGTGGAGGCTATCAACGGCGCACGCCGCCTGAACTGCTGCTTTACCGGCGAGGCAGGGCACGCCGGGACGGTGCCGATGAGTCATCGCAAAGATGCGCTGGCCGCCGCCGCCGAGTGGATGGTGCTTGTAGAGACCCTGACCCGCGAGCTGGGTGGGAATCTGGTTGCTACGGTAGGGACGCTGCGCTGCGCTCCCGGCGCGGTTAACGTGATCCCCGGCGAAGTGACGCTGACCCTCGATATTCGCGGGCCGAACGACCAGCCGCTCGATGCGCTGTTGAGCAGGCTACTCGCGAGTGCGCAGGAAATTGCCGCTCGTCGCCATCTGCAATTCAGCGCCGAAGAGTTTTACCGCATTGCCGCCACCGCCTGCGATAGCGAATTACAGCGGGTATTAAGTGAGGCGGTGCAGGAGGTGCAGGGGTGTTCAGTTAGCCTGCCGAGCGGCGCCGGGCATGATGCCATCGCTATCGCCGAGTGTTGGCCGTCAGCGATGCTATTTGTGCGCTGCAAAGGCGGCATCAGCCATCACCCCGCCGAGTCGGTCACCACCGATGATGTGGCGCTGGCGATTGACGCTTACTCGCGCGCGGTGTTGAAGCTGTAAACGGATCCCGGAGGCGATGCTGCGCATCTGTCCGGGCTACTCGCTACCCAACCTTCAGACCGCACGAACCTGTAGCCCGGGCAAGGCGCTCTGCGCCGCCCCCGGGAAAGGCAGATCAGCATCAACATCCCCCGGGTTGCGGCTGACACCTTACCTGGGCTACCCAACCTTCGGACCGCACGAACCTGCAGCCCGGGCAAGGCGCTCTGCGCCGCCCCCGGGAAAGCAGACCTGAATCAACATCCCCCGGGTTGCGGCTGACATCTTACCCGGGCTACCCAACCTTCAGACCGCACGAACCTGTAGCCCGGGCAAGGCGCTCTGCGCCGCCCCCGGGAAAGGCAGATCAGCATTAACATCCCCCGGGTTGCGGCTGACACCTTACCCGGGCTACCCAACCTTCGGACCGCACGAACCTGTAGCCCGGGCAAGGCGCTCTGCGCCGCCCCCGGGAAAGGCAGATCAACATCAACATCCCCCGGGCCCTTGCAATTAAGACATTCGCAGCCATTTGACCGATCACTATTCCTAAAATGACCATTTTCCAGCCTCAATTGTGGAGAAATTATGGATTAATCAGTGATGTTAATGATAACTATTTGCACCAAGTCACGAAAATGGAGTTTCGATGCCTGTGCAATCTGCTTTCCCTTGCGCGTTTTTCAGCGCCGCTATTCTGCTGGTTTTCCCTGTTTCTCTGGCGGCTGCACCGCTAAGCCCGGCTGACCACAATACTATTGAGCAGCAGCAAAAAGCGCTGCTGGAACAGGCTCAGCAGCAGCGTGACTCGCTACAGGGTACTTCGCCACCCCCGCGTCTGCCTGATGCGCCAGCTTTGACCGAAGACAGTCGTTGTTATGCGCTTCAGCGCGTGGAGGTTTCCGGCGTGACGGTGCTCTCTCGTTCGGCGCAAACGCGCTTCGCTGTAGTTCCGGCTCGTGGTTGTATGACGTTTCAGGATATTCGCCAGCGCGTTCGGGACATCACCCAGACCTATCTCGAAAAAGGCTACATCACCTCCAGCGCCTGGCTACCAGAACAGGATATCTCCACAGGAAGGCTGAACATTGCCGTGACCGAAGGGCGAGTGGAATCGGTCCGCGTCGACGGCGAAAAAGAAGCATTGCTGCGGATGGCTTTTCCCGGTGTGGAAGGGCAGGTGCTTAATCTGCGCGATCTGGAACAGGGGCTTGAGCGCCTCAACCGGCTTGCTTCCCGCCAGTTAACCATCGATATCCTGCCGGGAAGCACCGCCGGATACTCGCAGGTTCAGTTGATCCCGACCAGCACCCGCTTTCCCGTCAGCCTGGCGCTTGGGGCGGACAATAGCGGGCAAAAAAGCACCGGTCGTGGGCAGATGAACGCCGGGCTGGTAGCAGACAACCTGCTGCGGCTGGCTGACCAGTGGTCGTTCTCCGCCGCCCGCGACAGCGAGTTTCACCACGATCGCCGCAGCCGCAGCCTGCAGGCGGGCGTCACCCTGCCTTATGGCTACTGGCTTTTCAGTGCGCAGTACGGCTGGTCCGACTTTTATCAGCCTGTTTCGACAGGGCAGTCATCCGCCAGCTGGCGTTATGACGGCAGCGTGCAGACTCAGCGTGCGACGGTGAACCGTACCCTGTGGCGCGACGGCAAACAGCGGCTGGCGCTGGATGTCGATTTCACCCGCCGTAAAACCGAAAACCGTCTCGGCGGCGTGCGTCTGAACGTCAGCAGTCCAACGCTCACTAGTCTGACTACCGGCCTTAACTACAGTCGCTTGCTGGCGGGTGGCTGGCTGACGGTCGGTCCCGCTTTCGCTCATGGTCTGGGCATCGCGAGAGCGACGGAAGACGACCCGGCGCATCCGTCGCTCCCGCGCAGTGAATATCGCCGTTTCAGCCTCAACGGCAGCTGGTTTTATCCCGTGACATCTTCAATGTACTGGCTGACCTCCGCATACGGCCAGACCACCCCCGATACCCTCTATGCCAGCGAGCGCATCTCCGTTGGCGGTCAGTATTCGGTCAGAGGATTTAAGGAGCAGTATCTGACCGGCAACCGCGGCGGCTACTGGCGTAATGAATTGACTTGGCAGTGGCTGACCCTACCGCGACTGGGGACGCTGTCGCTGACTGGCGCGCTGGATGCGGGGCATGTGATGAGCGAGAACGGAAAAATTGCCGGCGGCAACGTAGTCGGATCTGCTCTGGGACTGGAACTGAGCGGGCGCTGGTTTACGCAGTCGCTCTCCGTTGGCTTCCCGCTCGCCTGGCCCGATTCGCTGAGCCCGGATAAACCGGTGGTTTACTGGCAGGCCACCCTCACGCTTTAACTGCTGGCACAACAAATAAGGATGTTTATCACAATGGAAAAACCACTCCACCCGTTAGCGCGGGCGGCAGGCTGGCTGTTGATTTATCTGACCGCCGTGCAGCCCATGCACCCCGCCATTGCCGCCGGTATCACGGCGGCGAACGGCAACAGCAAAGTGGTGATGAAGCCGGGCAACGTCCCGGTGGTCAATATCGCCACGCCCAATTCTGCGGGTATCTCGCATAACCGCTACACCGATTTCAGCATTAATGCGCCCGGCGCGGTGCTGAATAACGCCACCGCTGCGGCGAAATCGCAGCTGGCCGGTGAGCTCGGGGCAAACCCGAATCTCAAAGGCAAGGCGGCGGAGCTGATTATCAATGAAGTGACGAGCGGCACCCGCTCGACGCTGAACGGCAAGCTGGAGGTGGCCGGGAAGAAGGCTAATGTGATGATAGCTAACCCGAACGGCATCACCTGCGACGGGTGCAGTTTTATCAATACCCCTGGCGTGACGCTGACCACCGGTAAACCGCAGCTGGATAAGCAGGGGGCGCTGAGCGCGCTGGAGGTGAAAAAAGGCAGCGTGATTATCGGCAGCAAGGGCCTTGACGGCGGTTCGGCGGAATATGTTGATGTGATCAGCCGGGCGACGGAGCTGAACGGTAAAATTCGCGGTCGCACGGTGAGCCTGACCCAAGGGGCGAACAGGGTTAATTTTCAGGACGGCAGCATTAAACCCATTGCCGGAGAGGGAACGAAACCTCAGCTGGCAGTAGACACCAAAGCGCTGGGCGGGATGTACGCCAATAAAATTCGCCTGGTAGCAACGGAAGCAGGCGTTGGAGTCAATCTTAATGACATCACCTCGACCCAGCGAGACATCTCGCTGACCACGGCGGGGAAAATCACCCTCGGCAACGTGAAAGCGCAGACCGACCTGAACGTCAGCGCCCGTAGCCTTGCCACTACGGCGGGTGCCAGCGTCAGGGCCGAACGCGATATGACCCTGGCTGCCACCACGCTGGAAAATCGCAGCGCCACCACCGCCCACGGCGATATGCGTATTTTCGCTGACACGGTGCGCAATACCAACGGCGCAGCGCTGCACAGCAACAAGAATATGTGGATCCAGAAGGACGCGAAGGGGAATAAGGCGAAGCTGGTGGAGAACCGTTCGGCGCGTATTCAGACCAATAGTGGCGACTTGGTGATACGGACGGACCGGCTTGAGAATGTGATTAATAAAGCTGAGACGGTGGTGCGGACGGAGAAGCCGGGAAGTGCGCTGGTGTCGAATAACCGGCTGGGTTGGTACTGGACACATTTAGGGCCGCACGGAACTGCTGTCATGGTTCCAGCAGGGGTAATTGGGGTGATGGATACCGGTGAGCCTGTGCGTTGGTTCGGAGCGGTAGATTTTGCAAACCTGACCTGGCTGAATACTGAAAAAAAGCGCTATACCGTGCAAATTCAGGGGGCCAGACCGGTTATCAGCGCGGGGCAAAATCTCTATATCCATTCCAGTAGTCTGGTTAACCGGCTGGGAGATATTAGCGCTGCTCGTGATGCAATACTGACCGGACGTTCACTGATTAATGAGAACCGTTATGAAGGGGTTTTGAAAAAGTATTTCTTCTTCGGAAGTAATCCTGTTCCCCGAGCCCTTGCCCCGGAGAAAGAAAAAGGGGTTTCTAGAATATATGGTTTTCAACAGGAGCATAAATTCCGCCATTCAAGTGAAACAACCGACTGGGTGCAGAGCAAATTACACGTTTCGCGTCTGAAAGCAGGTGGCAACCTGGTCGCTGACTTCTCTGAACGTATAGAAAGCAGCGTGCCCTATGCCACTGATGCTATGTATTCCGGCGTTATGTCGCGAGCGGAAACCATAACGGCAAATAATATTTTACTGCGTGCGGGACACATTATTACTGCCGATGTGATGAAAGCCACTGGTGATATCACTCTCTTATCCGATTCATTTACAAAAGTGGCTCTGGCACTGCTGACTGCGGGCAAAGATATTTCCATTCTGTCGGGCAGAAATGTTGATTCCTGGCAGAGTGAATTAAAGGGAAGAAATATTACCCTCGTCAGCCGTTCTGGTGATGTGAAATTGCACACCAGTGAGCAGCCTAATTACTTCCATGCCGACGGCATCCGCTGGCTGGGGAGTCTGGAAGCCACCGGCGATCTGTTCATTAACGCGGGCGGCAATATTCTGCTCAAAAACACCCGCCTGCCGGTACAGAGCAAAAATATCGCTATGACGGTGGGCGGTGATATCACCGTCGATAAAAATGAAGCGATGCTGGACCATCAGCACCCCGGCGTTCAGCTTTCTGCAGAGCGGAAACAGGAACTGTTTAACCGCATGCTGCCGGGCGACCCGCTGCGTGCATCGGGCGATATTACCCTCAGCAGCGGTAAAAACCTGACCTTAAAAGGTATTCGTGCGGAGGCTGGCGGGAACATCAGCATAACTTCAAGGGCGCAGGCTGATTTCAGTATGCGTACCCTCAGCGAACGTTTCAGCCCGTACTTCCCCACCAGTCGTACGCCAGAACTACGTAGCGTGCTGAAGGTAGGCAAAAACCTGCTGATCAGCGCGGCAGCGGATATCTCGCTGCCCGGCGCCAGCGTGGTCGCCGGAGATAAAACCACTCTACAGGCCGGAAGGCATATCCTGCTGCCAGCCAAAGGCTACAGCGTCACCGACAGCAAGAATGACAATAACCATGATGAACTGAACGTATTCAGCAGCATACGCGGCGCAAACCAACTGACGTTGGCGGCCAGTGGAACGATTCAGGCGGCGGGAAGCAGTCTGACCTCCAACGGCAATATCTTCCTGACCTCCGGCGGCAATATGCGCTTTGAGGCGGTGAAGGGGACGCAATATCGGGAAAAGGGCAGCAGCTGGAGCGAAGCGGTCACCCAGACCGGCGTCACGCTGAACTCAGGTGCGGCGCTGACGGTGATTTCCGGCGGCAGCATTCTGTTCCAGGCGACCCGGCTGATTGCAAAAGGCACGATGGACGTGGCGGCGAAAGGCGGCTGGCTGTATGCCCAGGCGATGGAGGAGTCGAGCCACTACGAGAAGAAAACCGTCAAACGCAAGTGGTGGGGTAAGAAAACCACCATCAAAAAGACGAAGCACGAGACGATAAAAAGGGTTACCGAGTTTACCGCCGGGGGTGATATTAACCTGCTGAGCCGCGACGACAGCACCTATGAGGCGAGTAAAATCGCGGCAGGGAAAAACGCTCGCCTCACCAGCACCAGCGGAAAGGTCAACTTCCGGGCGGTGAAAAATACCACTTTCGAGCAGACGGTAACTAACTCGAAAGGTTTTTACATCAAGCAGAGCAACCGGGGCTACAGCGAAGATAAATGGGTCCTGCCGTCAATCCATGCGGGCGGTAAGCTGACTATCGATGCGGCTAGCGGCATCAGCGCCGATGTGCGTACCCAAAACGCCCAGATGCTGCAGGGGGCCGTCACGGCATTGGGTGAATTGCCCGGCACCGCGTGGCTGAAGGGGCTGAATACCCGCAGCGATGTGCAGTGGAATGCGGTTAAGAACGCTTACGACGGCTGGAACCACCAGAGCCAGAGCCTGAATCCGGTGGTGGCGGCGGTGATTGCTGTTGCCGTTGCTGCTGTGACGGCAGGTGCCGGACTGGCCGCAGCGGCGGCGACAAGCGCGGTATCGGCCACTGGTGCGGCAGGCGCGACCGCGACGATGGTCTATGGCTCAGCCTATGCCGGGATGTCATCGCTGATGTCTCAGGCGGCGGTGGCGCTGGTTGAACACAAGGGTAACCTGTCGAAAACCCTGAAAACGATGGGCAGCAGCAGTTCGGTGAAATCGCTGGCGACGTCGATGGCGATTGGCGGCGCGCTGGCCGGGTTCGACAAGATGATGGCGCTGGACGTTCCGGCAGATAAAGCCCGCTTGCCTGTACTTATCAAAGATGAGGGCTGGACCAAAATCGCCCAGCGGGTTGCCGGGCAGTCGGTTATCAGCTCCAGCATGAACACCGCCATCAACGGCGGTAGCTATAAAGACAATCTGACCACGGCTCTGCTGGCTAACGTCGCTGGTCAGATTAATGCCGAAGGGGCAGGACTGATTGGCGATAACGGTCAGGTGCTGGGTCCGCAAGGTAAAATGCTCAGCCACGCGGTGCTGTCGGGCATCAGCGCCGAAATTGCCGGCGGCGATGGTAAGGGGGCTGCGGCAGGGGCGCTGGCGGCGGAGCTGGCTGCCATAACGCTAGGCAATATGTTTGTTGAGCCAGACACTCGAGATAATAAGATTCAGTCTGCGGGAAGAGTTATTGGTGCTATTACAGGAGCAGCGATAACAAATTCAGTTGCTGGAGTAAATAGTGGCGCAAATGCCGCCGAGAATGTACTTCGGTATAATTTTCTAATGCATGAAGAGCCAGCAAAATTTGCGAAAAAACTGGTTAACTGTAAGGGAAACAGCAACTGCGAAGTTGGAGTTCGCAGGGAAATGACTCAAATGTCAGTTCAAAATGAGAAGAGATTTGAGGGTTGCAGAGTTGCCGGAAACGGGGATTGTGTTAACGAAATGCTGATGGGAATCTCTCGTGCAAGTGGCTACAGGGAACTAGGGCTTCAGATTGGTTTTGATATTGCTGGTCAATATCATCAAATGGGTGAAAATGCATATAATCGATTTGATACCTGCGGATGGACTGCTGGTACTGGCTGCGCATTAAAGCTGTGGGGTAAAGAAGCTTTAGCGGATGCGACTATGTGGGCTGTTGGATGGGGAGCTGGCAAGTATGTTGTACCTGCCATTGGCAAATATCTTACTGATGTTGGCGTTCTGTCCCAAAAGGGGGCGCTGGCTAACATAAAAAGTGGGCAGATTGGTTTAAAGAAACCCGCAACAGTTGATTTGATTAAAGAACAAATGAAAAAAAATGAATTTGATTTTACCCTATTAAAAAATAGAGCAGGAGGTTATGTTGATAAGAATGGGAAGTATTTTTTCCTGGAAGGGAATCACAAACTCGTTGCTGCTAAGGAAATTTATCATGAAACAGGAAATCCTGTGTACATTGAAAAACTTATACAAAATGGTCGGTGGACATCTACTGAGGTTTACAAAGGTGACATACATCCTATACCCGTGAGGAAAAAATAGTATAGTTTTAAATATGGCTACAAAGTATAATTGTGGCCATGTTTTATAAAAAGTATGTTGTTAATTTAAAATAAGGTGGCAGTAATGAGGAAGAATGATATTTATCTTGATCTATTGCATGTGACGTTGATTCATCTGCGGATGGTCGCATCTTCAGGGCTACTTTATAGAATTAAGGATCGCTCTGCTTTATTTGAAACGGATTTGATTCATAAGTTTCATGTTTTTTTGTCAGAGGATGAGTTTGGAGATGATGATATTCAATTTCTTAATTATCAAGCCAGATATTACTATGAAAATTGCAACCAAAAAATCAGTATGCTTTATAATGATCACTTAGAAAGTTTTTCAAAGCTTTTTTCACTGGTCCCAGAACATTTGCAAGCAAAACTTGAGTGGAAGGGGCCTGGGATAGATTAATAATTGTATTGCGCTGAAATAATGTGAACAGCGATCTGATATCGCTATATAGTGAGCAATAAAGCTATGTTGTGCGTGCATTTAACGACTCTCGTTTTCCTGTGGAAGCTGGTTTCCAAAAAATGGAAATAGAACAGAAGCTTTCTGATGGGACAACTATTACCGTTCACTATCAGTACAACTTAACTACGAATAAAGCTTATGATATGAAGATTACGACTCCCCAACGAATCTAACAGGCCCCTAAGGCGGTGATAGATAGTATTAAGGATAGAATTAAATGAAGATTAGAGAAAATGATGGTGAAGTGGTCGATATTTATGCAATTTATTTTATCGATGGCGATGTAAATTTTTTAGGTATTCCTAGAGGTTATGGCGGATTAGCAGCTTATTCTGCTAATAAAGTTGAAGTCATTGATGCTGAAATAAAAGATAAATGTGTTTATTTTAAAAATAACGGATACGGTATTTTTCATTGGGCCTTAATTAATGAGTATCTATTAGATGAACTCCTGGAACTGGATGAGCAAGCGTATAAACGCTTTCTTGATATATTAAAAAAAGAAGGGAGAGTCGCATCTGATTTTTATTAATTCAAATGATCATGGCTTTGTATCGGGATAGTTCGCTGTAACTGTAAATGTATTAAAGATGATCGCTCAGGCGATCACCGAACTCGATAATAAAATGATTCATTGCTAGCTTGTGGTACAGAAATGCAATGTCTAAAAAATTACATAGTATGAACAAAGTGCAGAGGGAGTAACTTTTAGAGTATACTTGGATTCTGCAACAGGCTTAGTTAGACATTTTCTTCCTAAATAAAAATGGAGATCTTAGATGAACGAATTATTTGGTCAGCCATACGATACTACTGAAGAAAACTGGGTTGTTAAAGGATATTTTGATAGGATGTATAGTGATGGGAATTTTGTTCGAGCGATAAAGTTGCTTGTCGAAAGAAATGCATTAAATACTGACGGTGCTTATTGTGATTTTATAGATAACATTGACGACAGGAGTGTGGGGGTTGAATTTGCATGGGGCTACCCTCCTTCTGAAGACGAAACAGTAATTGTTAGCGAGGAAACATGTTTTGAATATTTAAAATTAGCTGCTAAGAAATATATTCAACGGCATCCTGAAGATGCATGTATAGTTCCAGGGATTATTAGTAAGTTAGCATGATGTATTGATTGTTAGATATGTGAGGTCGATGTCTATATTTATAACGCCGATCTTTTGATAATGCATTGATTAGAGAGTTCGCTGGCGGATTTGTTTCAAATCAGGTGAAATAATATGAAAAAACAGATGAATTTGATCGGTGGGAGAGAACGGTTGTTTTCCCATTTATACGTCAAAGGTTTGGGTATGCCTCTTCAGCATGCCTTATATATCATATGATAGAACAGTATGAGGATATTTATACTTATCTTATTAACGGTGAAAAAATTATCAAGATAGAAATATCCAGAGTTGATGGAGGTATTACCATTGATAATGTTAAATCTGTTTTGGAATATATGAAGGAAACGAAGAGGAGGGATTTTTAGGCATATTTAAAAGAATTGCTAGAGTTATCTAATCGAGATGACTGTCAACTTTGAATTTTAATTGGGTCACTCTTGAAGAGGTCAGGGTTTATCAGAATTAACTAATTGTAGTATTATTTTATATCAACTTAAATAATTAACAAATGGATCTGAATATTATTCATAATGAATGTTTATAGGGTATAAATTCGACAGAAGTCTTCATGGATTTGACCTGTCTTCTATTGGAGGAAAGTAATGTCAAAGTTGAGATGTAAATGTGGACATGTTATGGCAGTACACACAATGGAGGAGGGTTTTTTATATGATGTCGTCCCTCAAAAAAATATAATGGATATCGTCGGACTATGGGAGGATATCAGGACAAACAAATACCCTGATTTACTGACTAAACTATATGATAGGTCGGCAAAAGATGCGTATATATGCCCTTGCTGTGGGCGACTCTTGATAGAAAGTAAATTAGATCCAAATAAATTCGACTCATATGTTAAAGAAGTTGAGTAACAGAAAAATCCATCACTGTTACAGGAAGGGTATTAATCGGTAAGAGGTTTTTATGTCAAATTTAGCATGCTGTTGTGATTATGTAATGTGAAAAATATCAGCATTGAGCAGGGAGGGATATGAAAGTATTGTTTTTGAAGATATACATACTTATCTGGAGGGGTAAAATGGAATTATTATCTGAGTGCTGTAGTCTGGAATTGTTATCGATAGATTATGACATACATACAGGATTAATAAAATATCAGTTGAGTGGTGATAGTATTAATGGGGTTTTCCTGGCAAGAGCCTCTTGTGGGAATGAGGTAAAGTGTATTACTGTTAATAATGGCTTTGACGAGTTTCTAATGTTATTAATGCCTTTACAGCCGAAAATATATTCAATGCTGGGTGAGTTAATATGGGGTTATATCAATGGAGAAAATATATTTTTCCTCAAAAGTTAATTGATTGACATTCAGTGAATGTCTATTTTAATATAAAATCAAAAAGGATTGGGATATCCATGGTGAATTATGATGGAATTGGAATGAGCTGGTATAGTAAATATTTATGTGGTTTAATTTATAGGTGAAATGAAAATAGGATAATAGAACTATGAATGTTAATGACTTTAAAAATAAAATAGAACCTACTCTCTCTGAGTATTTGTTTGAGTACAGTTTCTTTTCTGATGGTGATTTTGGAGATCTGGAACGTGTCGAGTTTAAAGGTCATCAGAAAATAGGCGCGGTGGAATTTTGGTCAAAAGGTTATATTGGTATTGATATTTATGATATTCAACTTGACGATCAAATATTTAACATATTGATTAGCCCTGAGGAAGAACCGTCGGAAGCTATAGAAAGGCTGATGAAAATTCTAAATGATATAAGAATTAATAACAATTAAAACGACGGTATGAAATATGAATGAGTTTGTTTTAGATGGTGGGTAAATAGATTCCGAAGCTGATTTTCATCGCGAGATTTCTGCATTGTTAAATTTTGGTGATTGTTACGGTAGTAATCTCGATGCGTTATGGGACAGGCTAAGTACAGATGTAGAAAGGCCAGTAAAAATCATTTGGGTACACTCTGAATTATCAAGGTTCGTTCTCAGAGAGTCTTTTGATAAAATCATAATTATTTTCGAGAGGATTAAACAACGAGATATTCAGTTTGACTGGAAGGAACGGTTTGACTATATGTTAAAGTAAAAGAGTTTATGTTATCGAATCAGATATTTTGCTTAGATTCTACCCCGGTAATTTATATCAAACCCTGTTTTCGAGCGAGAACCTGAACTTCAGATAGTATTACTCAGTTGACTCGTGGTAAAGCCTCTTGTTTTGGGACACTATTTTCTGCTAAAAGCGAGTATTATATCAGAGGAATTGAGATGGGAAGAATAATGGGAATAGATACTTTTACAAGTATTATGATGGTCCTTGCTGATATGAATGAAATCTTATCAGGGAGCATAAAATGAAGTTAATAGGTTCACGCACTGAAGATATAAATGGAAGGGAGTTGGTGAACTCGGCTTTGTTTATTAGAAGGAGAGAGAAAATAATCAATTTTCTTACTGAAAAATATGGAGAGGTTAGATCTGCCTACGCGCTAAGTGATACTCCAGAACAAGGGGGGAACATATATAGAATATTAGTCAATGGCGCTTTCGTTGTAGGGTTTGAATTGTCAATGGAAGATGAGGAAATTAGTGATGTTTTCGAATAGTCAGTTCTTTCTTATCTCCGTGAATTAAAGGGGCGGTCGGATAGGTTGCATTTAGCATTGGTTCTTGAATTGGCCAACAGATAATAAATTATAAGGGACTTAGTAGAGAGTTTTCTGTTGTAAAGAACGGTGATGCTTCCAATTAGTAGAACATGTGTTTTTCAATAAACGTCCCGATGACTTTTTCGTGGATCTCTACTGAACGCGAGAAGCAGATTGTTTTACGAGCCAAGCGCTTAATGCGGGTGCGCAGCGTCAGGTTATTGTGCTCAATCCGTTGGGTGAATATTTTTCCGGTCAGATGCTTATCCTTCGGCACCTCCCGGCCATAGCTGCCCCAGTCGTCGCTGGTGATCATGCCGATGTTGAATGGCGTAAGCAGTGCCAGTAGTTCCCGGCAGGTTTCATCGGTACGGGGACCAAAAGTGTAGGCCAGTACACCCCCTGTTTTGGTGTTATACGCGTACCAGAGCCAGTGTTGCCGGGCTTTACTGCCAACGAAACTCCATTGCTCATCAAGTTCGCAGATAAGCGCCACATCAGCATGAGCAACGGGCGAAGACGTTATTCGCTTTGGCGTGAGTTTTTTAAAGTCCGGATGACGGTGTTAATGCCAATTTTCAGTGTTCTGGCGGTATCGCGAACCCCGGCGCCATTGAAGGCCATTTCAGTGATCAGCTCTTTAATGCCCGGCTTACGGGCCTCATAAGTGTAAGTGAGCTGAAAAACGCGGTGGCAGTCACGGCAGCGAAATCTGTCATGGCCTTTAGGGTTCTGACCATGGCGGTAGACCTGTGCAGACTGACAACGAGGACAATGAATGTTAACGCTGGCCATGAAAGAACCTCAAAAGCCCGCATTATACATCAGATTCAACTAATTAGAGGCATCACCTAAAGAACATGTATTGCACGTTTATAATTGCTATCTGATTAGATTAAGGTGAATTTGGCGCTTATGATGAAATTGATAAGCAAAACTGGAATGTTTTTACTTTTCGTTCAGGTGGGAAATGAAAAAATTAAAGAAGGTTGGATTTTACAAAGAATTGCCTCATGGTGGCGAGAATGATGATTCTTTAATAAATTCGATAAATAATTTTGTATATATCAATCTATCAAAGGTTTTAGGTTATCTTGAACATGGGTATTTGTTGATGGTCGCTCCTGCCGTTCTTACAGATTTATTGTCTGAAGAACAAAAATATATAGGAACGCTTACCATCCAAACTGATGGTGCATGGGCTTGGCCAGGCGATCTTGCCTATTATATACAGCACTACGGTGTGTCTTTACCTGAGGATTTTTTACATCATATGGAAAATAGGGACTGGAATGTTGTTGACGTAGATATAAATAATTTAATATTATGATATTTCTGCTCCTTGCCATTGATATGTCGGTGGATATTAAATACGGAGGGCATTATTGTTCTCTAAGGTTGGTTAAAATGATGCTGAAAATTAAATTTCCAGATAACTTAATTACCGGAATGCTCTCAAAGCAAAAAAATATACCATGTAGAGTTCAGGTTTCTGATAAGTTTGAGGTCATGTTTTTTACGGTTATTCCAGATACACTCGGGATTGTCTATGATTGGGACCGAGAACTCTTTGAGGAACGAGCCATGGCAGGAGCTGGGGGGATGTATACTCATTACAAGCCTGCACTAATAACTTTAAACCAGGAAAGTGATGATATATATGAGATTGTTGAACTGTCTTTATTTTATAATGATTTTGGATGGTGCCCTGTAATACATAATGGAGCGTATGCACCTCCAGTTAATTTTTGGGATTCTGATGACGAGGATCCTGATTATGTTCCTGGTTCTTAATCAGGAAGAATATCTCAACCATTGGCACTGTGATGAATTGCCGATTTTTACATGGCCTCTTTGGTTTTGAAAGGGACCTGATGCAATAACAATCTCAAATTAAATGTTTGATAGGGTGAATCTCAGGTGATCTTTTGCAAACATCACTTCGATAATAATTTCATATAAGCCCAACCCACCAAAACTGGAAAGCACCTCCCACAGTCCCAAAAAGTCCTCCCCAACCCGCACCGATAGCTAAATCCCTATCAGGAGAACCCTATACCATCCGCGGCACTGACTTCGTCGCCATGGACTGGTAGTACGTTGGAAAAATTCCGCGGGGTCAGTCCACTCTCTCTTTCGCTGATATCCCCCATTTACGGGTAATGCGCCTTTAAAGTTCGCTCGAACACCGTTGGCTGGTATGCTTAACACATGGTAAGCCACGTTGTTGAGAGACCTACCCATGCCTGAACGCGAAAAAAATATCAATATTCAACCACTCTCCGCTATTTCCCGAACGCATTTTCTTCCCGCACTGCTGACGATCGTTGCCGTATCCGGCCTGTGTGCATTTGTATCGCCGCCGCTGGGGCCCTGGAGTGCGATTTTGTCTAATCCTGGAATGTATATTGACCTCCTGGCGCTGCTTTTTCTGCTGTTTATATTGTGGAGTTCAACCAAAGTACGCATGAACCATGTGGCGGTTAACTGGGTACGCTACGGGCTTCTGCTGTGGATTGCCGGGGGAACGTTTGACCTGATGGACGAAATCTTCCGCCAGCCGCGCTGGATGGGCTACTACTGTGAAGACCTCTTGCGCCTGTCCGGGATGCTGCTGACCGCTATCGGGATCTACAAAATCATCGAGCGTATCAATCTCCTGTACGTCGATGCGCGTTCTCAATCGCTGAAGGATGAGCTGACCCAGTTGCCAAACCGCCGCTTCTTTATCGACACCATCCGTGAGAAAGAGGGGCATTCGCTGGCGTTAATGATTGTCGATATCGATTTCTTTAAGAAAATCAATGACACCTACGGCCATCTGGTGGGCGATGAAGTATTGTTTGCCCTCGGTAAGCAGCTGGCGAAGCTCACCAGCGATAAGGTGTTGCCATCGAGGATCGGCGGAGAAGAGTTCGCCATTATTGTTGATGGCCTGTCGGCGCAGGAAGTTGATGAACTGGCGCAGTCAATTTTGCAAAATGCCCGCGCAATCCTGATTAATCACGATAATCCGCTGTCGATCAGCATTGGCGTCGGCCTGCGCAATCAGGATGAACCGCAGAATGAGTTTATTAAAAAGGTCGATGACGCGCTCTACAAGGCGAAAAATAGCGGTCGCGGGCGCGTGGAGTGGGCCGCATAGCGCGGCCTGAATTATCCCTGCTGCGCGCTGCGGCAGTGACGGCGATATTCGGAAGGCGAGCGCTCGGTATAGCGTTTAAACACCCGGCAGAAATAGTTGCTGTCGACGAATCCGCAGTTATGGGCGATCTCTTTTACTTTCAGATCGTAGCCGCGCAGCAGCTTTTTCGCTTTCTCCAGGCGCACGCTGGTGAGGAATTCGTTGAAGCCGACGGAACCTGATTTCTGGAAAATATGCGAAAGATAGTTAGGCGTGATATGAAAGCGTTTCGCTACCGACTCGCGAGTCAGGGGTTGGCTGAGATGTTCTTCCAGATAATCCTGCACTGCCATAAACAGATCGCGGCTGCGGCTGACCCGCATCTCCAGGCCAACCAGTTGCTCAAGGCAGTGGCTCAACAGGGCCGCGACCACCAGCCTGGCGGTCACCGGGTCAGGCTGTAAGCAGATTTCATTGAGCGACAGCAGCAGGTAGGAGCCCACGCGTGGCCCGAGGCGAGCGACGTTCTGCTTTTCCGTTCGCAGCTGTTTGCCATCCCAGTATTGAACGCAAAACCCGAGCTTCTGGCGGCCAAACAGGATACTTAGCGTTGATGCCGGTCCGGTCCATTCCGGCTGGGTCCATTTCCCTGCCTGGACATAGAGCACCTGCGAGGTGGATAGCATCGTCTCCGACAGCGGCAAGCCATTTTCCTTCAGTTCACCCTCCAGCACGATTTCCAGCCGCGGAAAAGGCACTTTAAACGCCAGCGCAGGCTCGGAGATATCCGGCTCGGGAAACCTGACGTGCAGATTATCCTTCTGATTTACTAAGCGATTTAAAATGTCTGCCAGATCGTCAATCATCCCGTGGACCTTAGAATAGAGCTATTATCCTGTTGATTATAATCTATTTTATCAGCAGTGATTTGTCCTGTATCAGACTACCCCGGTATTGACCGCCCTGGCGAGTCTCTGGTCGTGACTGGATTTTGATAGCCATCACACTTTTTCCTGCCGTGTACGCTTGTCCAGTTTTTCGTAGTTTTAGCCTCATGTATTCCCGGTCGGCACAGATTAGAGTTTGTTTTGTGTTATCGATAAGTTAAGGAATATAAATATGGAACAACAATCTGCGGTTTATCTGGAAGCGCTGGGGGCGAACGTTGCGCTGACCCCGAAAATGAAACAGGAACTGGATACCCTGGGCTACACCGTCGTGCATAACGTGGCGGACCCGGAGTGGCTGGAGGCAATGCGTACGCTTATCGATGCTATCGTCGAGAAAGAGGGTGATAACCTCGCGATTGAGCACCATCAGGAGGCGACGGCAACGCGCATTGCCAATCTGATTAATAAAGGAGTGGTTTGGGAGAAAGTCTGGTCCCATCCACTGGTCCTTTCTGCCTGTCAGTATATTTTTCAGGGGGATTTTAAAGTCTCCAGCCTGAACGCGCGGGAAGCGCTGTTTAACGGTGGTCATCAGCCGCTGCATGCGGACTGGAAAAAGCCGCGTCCGGATTTCCCGAAAGTGCATCTGGTTAATGCTATCTGGGCTATTGATGATCTAAGTGCGGAAAACGGCGCACCGCGCATTATTCCTGGAACGCACCACCGACCTGAGCTGCCGGAAGAGGTGTTGGATAATCCAGAGCTGACGCATCCTGATGAGGTGGTGTTTGCCGCGCCGGCGGGTAGCGTAATGATTTACAACGCCCATGCCTGGCACGGCGGGACGCGCAACCGTATCGGCAGCAGAAGGCGCGTATTGCACAGTTTGTATATTGACCGCGAAGATACCGCACAGCAGGATCAGCAGCGCTGGCTGACGCCGGAAACCGCTAGCCGCCTGACGCCTGCGCAGAAATGGCTGCTGGGTGTGGAGTAAATCTGAAGTTGTTGAGCACGTTGTTCCCGGAGGCGGCGCTGCGCACCTGTCCGGGCTACAGAATCGCTGAGCACCGGTAGCCCGGACTGGCGCGTTAAGCGCCGCCTCCGGGATTTCCCTCACTCAAGGGATCTCAATATAGACCACTGGCTTTTTCATAATGCATTTCACCGCCTCGACAATCTGCTGCGGCTGCAACAAGAAGGTTTTGATGCTGGTCTTAATGGTGCGGATGCCGCTAAAGCGTTTGGCATCGTCAATCTCAATATCCGTCACCAGCAGAACGACATCGACATGGGCAATATCGTCCGCCGTGATTTTGTTCTCAACCCCCAACGCTCCTTGCGTTTCAATTTTGATATTCCATTTCTCATGGTGGCCGACCTTTTCCAGGCGCTCGGCTGCCATATAAGTGTGAGCGACACCGCTTACGCAGGCCGTTACGGCAACGATATTGAAATCCATAGCATCCTCCAGGCGTTATCCGCCGATGGTCACGCTAAAACCAGCCTGTTCAGCCAGCGTCTTGAATGGTTGAATCTCAGATTCTTCAGGTGCTTTAATCATCGACATCGACCATGTTTTTCCCAGTAAGTGATATTTTGGTTCGCCGTATTGATGGAACGGTAGAAGATGAATTTCGGGCAGCTTAAACGGGGCCAAAAACGCCAGGATCTGGCGGAAATTCTCTTCATCAAGCGTAAAACCCGGAATTAACGGCACCCGAGGAATGACGTGAATATTGGCTTCCACCAGGCGGGTGAAGTTATCCAGCACCCGTGGCATATTCATCAATAGCTGCCCTCGGGCCTGCGCTTCATCCATAATTTTAAGATCAAATAAGACTTCGTCACACTCTTTCGCCAGCGGGAAAAAATGGCTGAACGCGGTATCGCCAGCCGTTTCAATCGCGGTTCTGATCCCCCACTCGCGTAAGCTGCGCAGAAGACGAGTGGCAAACTCGGCCTGCATCAGCACTTCGCCTCCCGACAGGGTGACGCCGCCGCCGGAGGCGCGGAAGAAGACCTCGTCTTTTAGCACTTCCTTCAGCAGATTATCCAGCGTGACGTCGCGACCAATTTGCTCCCACGCGCCGGAAGGGCACTCGACAACATCCTGCTGGCAGCGGGAACAGTGCAGGCATTTGCTCTCCCGGCGCACGGTCTGGATTTTCGGCGAGATCGACTCCGGGTTGGCGCACCACGGACAAGTATGCGGGCAGCCTTTAAAAAAAACGACGGTGCGGATCCCCTGACCGTCATTTAAAGAGTAGCGCTGGATGTTAAAAATGCGCGCCTTATCGGCGCGCGTTTCCATCACCTCACAGCTGATGCGCGGTGCGGCGGATAATGTCATCCTGAATCTCCTGCGACAGCTCGACAAAGAAGGCGCTGTAGCCCGCGACGCGTACCACCAGACCGGCAAAATCCTGCGGTCGCTGCTGGGCTTCACGCAGCGTGTCGGCGTTGACTACGTTGAACTGAATATGCTGCAGCTTCAGCTTGGTGAACGCCTGTAAAAAATCGGCCAGCTTGTTCAGTCCACCGTCTCCGGCAAGCGTCGCCGGGGTGAATTTAACGTTCAGCAGTGTGCCGTTGGACAGCAGATAGTTATCCAGTTTGCTCACCGATTTGAGCACTGCGGTCGGGCCCTGAGAATCCTGGCCGACCATCGGCGACAGCCCGCCGTCCGCCAGCTGTTCCCCGGCCAGACGCCCGTCCGGGGTCGCGCCAACCACTGAACCCAGCGGCACGTGGGCAGATACGGTATATGAACCCGGCGTGAAGTGGCCGCCGCGCGGGTTCTGGTACTGCTCAACTTCTTTGCAGTAGAAGCGCAGCAGGTCGGCGCTGATGTTATCCACTTCGTCGATATCGTTGCCGTATTTCTCAAAGCGGTTGATCAGCCGTGCGCGGATTTTCTCGCCTTCCGGCGTCTGGAAGTTGGCTTTTAGCACCGCCATAAGCTCGGCAAAGCTCAGGCGTTTTTGCTCAAACACCATTCCTTTTAGCGCGTGCAGCGAGTCGCTGAGGTTGGCGATGCCGATGCCCTGGACTCCGGAGAAGTTATAGCGCGCGCCGCCTTCGGTAATATCTTTGCCGTGCTGCACGCAATCCTCAATAAATGAAGAGAGCAGGGGAACCGGTGCCCAGTCGCGGTGGCCAATATCGCAAATATTGCTGCCTTCGACCATCAGACGAATGTAGTAGCGTGTCTTGTCGCGGATCTGGTCAATCAGTCCGTCCCAGGTGATGTCAGGATTGCTTTCGTTCTCCAGCATCACGATTTCCATCACCTTCAGCAGGTTGAACATCGCGATATCGTGCAGGCCGTAGGTGCGCCCCGGGATCGACAGCTCAACGCAGCCGACTACCGAGTAATCCCGCGCGTCTTCCAGCGACACGCCGCGGTTGAGAAACGCCGGGATCACCACTTCATCATTAAAGATTTGCGGAATGCCGGTGCCGAGGCGAATGGTCTCTGCGGTTTTGCGCAGGAAAGGGCGGTCAATCAATTCATTGACCCGCACGCCGAGGTTCGGCTGCGGCAGGCGCACGTTCTGATAGGCGTCGAGGGACAAAAACGACAGGATATTCACCGCGCTGCGCCCGGTCTCGGTCAGGCCGCCGAGCAGGGCCGTGTAGCCGGTCGGGAAGCCCGCGAAGTAGCGCGCGCTGCTGGTGGAGCGCAGCAGAACGATATCGTTGCACTTCACCCACAGAGATTCCAGCAGCTCTTTGAGGAACTGCGGGTCCTGGCCGCGATTCAGCGACGCCTGATAATACGGCAGCATGTACTGGTCAAAGCGCCCCAGCGAAATGGAGCTGGCGTTGGATTCATATTGCAAAATGATATTCATATACCAGAAGAGCTGGCTGGCCTGCCAGAAATCCTCCGGGCGATGCACCGCGTTATGGCGGGAAATTTCGGCGATAGTTTCCAGCTCTTTACGCCGCTGTTCATCAACGCAGCTGGCGGCCATTTCATCGGCCAGCGCCGCATAGCGCAGAATATGGCGCTGAGAGGCTTCCAGCAGGATCAGCACCGCCTGATAGAAGCTGTTTTGCGGATGTTGTTTGTTTACCGCTTTAAGCTCCGCCACCAGCGCGGAAAGGCCATTTTCCAGCAGGCGAGGGTAGTCAATAATGATGTGCCCCTGGCCCTTATCGGTCTGGTTAACGCTAAAAATCTGCGTGCTGACGGCGGTTTTCACTTCATCCGTCATCTGGCTGTTGATGAAGTCCTTCATCGAGCGATTTTCCCAGTACGGGAACAGCTCTTCACGATAGATTCGTTTGTCTTCTTCGCTAATGTTGAAGCGGTCCTGCGGGCGGGTCGGGAATTGATCCAGCTCTTTGAGCAGCCAGTAGGGGTCCATCTCCGGGGAGACAATCCCGGCGCGCGGTTTAATCGTCCGGTTACCGGCGATCAGTTCATCATCACGAATCGAAATCTGTACGTGGTCGAGGACCCATTCGGTCGCTTTCGCCCGGCGGATCATCACCGGCTCCCCCTCCGTCTGCTTATGGCTGGCGGTATAGAGCAGGGCGCGCTCGAGGGAGATCTCGCGCGGGTTAGCGAACAAACGGTCTTTTAAACGTTGAGTGCGATTAGTCATGACAAACTCCGTGTTATTTTTTTGCGGGGCGCAGACCGCGCCCCGGCATTTTATTCAGGCATTCTGAGAAAGGTGGCTGTCGATTTTGTTCATAATGGCTTCGGCGCGCTTAACGGCGTCGCTGATGTTGACGCGCACGATGGTTTTCCCGGCAAAACGCTCTTCGAACTTGATGCCGATATCTTTGGTCAGGATAACCATGTCGGCGCTGGCGACGTCTTCTGCCGTCAGTTCATTCTCAATGCCGATGGAGCCCTGAGTCTCGACTTTGACCTGCCAGCCTTTGGCTTTAGCGGCGCTTTCCAGCGACTCGGCGGCCATATAGGTATGTGCGACGCCAGACGGGCAAGCGGTAACGGCGATAATTTTGGTCATAAAATATTCCTTCCAGTTTTTCGGTTAATTTCGAAATCAAGATCCATCTCGTCATCAGCATTGGCGTCTGACGTCTTCTTCTTGGCAAGGGCTTTGAACAGGATGACGCAGGCTGCGCTAACGATGGCGCCAACCGCGAGACCCGCGATAAAGCCGAATTTACCTTCAACGACCGGCAGAACGATCAGTCCACCCCAACCGGCGTAGCACTGCGCGCCGAGCAGCGCGGCGGTCACACAGCCGGCGGCGGCGCCAATCATGTTGGCCGGGATCACGCGCAGCGGGTCGGCGGCGGCGAAAGGAATCGCGCCTTCGGTGACGCCAACGCATCCCATAACCAGCGCAGCTTTACCGGTTTCGCGCTCTTCAGCGGAGAAGTATTTGCGGCCAATCAGCGTTGCCAGCCCCATGCCCAGCGGCGGTACGGCGATGCCAACGGCGGCAATCGCGACGACGCTGTAAACACCTTGCGAAACGCAAATCAACATAAAGGCGTAGGCAACTTTGTTTACTGGCCCGCCCATATCGAAAGCCAGCATCAGGCCCATAATGATCGCCAGCACGACGATGCTGCCTTCGCGCATCCCTTGCAGCCAGCCGGTTAAGCTGGCGGTCAGCGCGCCGATAGGTTCACCGAGGCCCCACATCATGATCCCGGCAGTAATAAAGGTGCCGATAATCGGGATAACAAAGATAGGCATCACCGAGCGCAGGACTTTGTGCACCGGGATTTTCTTCAGGTAGTAGACCACCAGGCCGCCGATCATCCCGGCAATCAGCGCACCGAAGAAACCGGCACCGAAGCTGTTGCCAACCCAGGCACCAATCGCGCAGGGGGCCAGCGCCGCGCGGTCGGCAATGGAGTAGCCGATATAGGCCGCCAGGAACGGCACCATTAACGTCAGACCGGCCACGCCGATATCAAACAGTTTTTTCAGATTAGGATCGGTGGCAACATCGGGCACCGCGCCCTTGCCGTACAACATGACGGAGACGGCCAGCAATATTCCTCCGGACACGACAAAAGGGATCATATGTGAAACCCCGGTCATGAGGTGCTGGCGTGTATTTTTTAGTATTTGCACCAGTTCGTTCATTGTTTTCTCCTGAGCCTGTGCGGCTCGTGACTGAGTTGATGCATCAACCTTAGAAAAAGGGCGGCTTATAAAACAGTAGAGAAAAAGTGCATTTACTGGATATTTGTAAGGCGAGAAGAAAATTGCGATCCACCTCAAATCTTAGTCCTGCTGGGTTTTTAAGCTATTTAGCTGGCGTATTTGTGATGTCGAGCATAAAAAAGATCCGTGCATACAATTATCCAGTAATTACCAGTTTTGTCGCGTAGTGGCTGGCGGATTCTTTCTTTACTTTTGAGGCAATAACGTATTTTCAGGAGGAAGACGATGGCTCTGGTAATTGAATTCATATGTGATTTGCCCAACGGCGTACATGCGCGTCCGGCAAGCCTGGTAGAAACGCTGTGTAATACTTTTTCGTCTTCGGTCGAATGGTTGAATACCCGCAGCGAAGGGCGCGGGAATGCGAAAAGTGCGCTGGCGATTATTGGTACCAACACCATTAAGGGTGATAGCTGTCAGCTGATCATCAGCGGTCAGGATGAGCAGCAAGCGTTTGACGCGCTGTCGGCCTTTATCACCGACGAATTTCCGCACTGCGATGCGCCGTTGCCGACCGTCGATCAAATGGACGTTCAGCCGGTTCCGGAATCGCTCTCACGCCTTAATCCCACACTGTTTCATGCCTTACCCGTCTGCGCCGGAAGCGCGGGCGGACGGCTCACGCACCTTAAATCGCTGGATCTGCGCGATTTAGGCACGCTGCCGGCGGCGGGAAATATTGAACAAGAGCAGGCGTCGCTGGATAAAGGGTTGATGCTGCTGGTTAAAAATATTGAGTTCCGTCTGCTGGATAACGACGGCACCGCCAGCGCGATCCTTGAAGCACATCGTTCTTTAGCGACCGATGCCTCGCTGCGCCAGCATCTGCTTGGCGGCCTGCTGACCGGCCTGAGCTGTGCTGAAGCCGTGGTGGCGACCAGCGAACATTTCTGCGCCCAGTTCAGCGCCTCCGGCAATAGCTATTTGCAGGAGCGCGTGCTGGACGTTCGCGACGTCTGCTTTCAGCTGTTACAGCATATCTACGGCGAATCGCGCTTCCCGGTACCGGGCAAGCTGACGGAAGAGTCTATCTGTCTGGCTGATGAATTAACCCCCAGCCAGTTCCTCGAACTGGATAAAACGCTGCTCAAAGGACTGCTGCTGCGTAGCGGCGGCACGACCTCACACACGGTGATCCTCGCGCGCTCATTTAATATTCCGACCCTGGTGGGCGTCGATATGGATGCGCTGCTGCCGTGGGTTGATCAACAGGTGCAGATTGACGGCAACGCCGGTTTGGTGGTGGTGAAACCCGATGAAGCCGTAGCGCGCTACTATCAGCAGGAAGCGTGGGTGCAGGAGCAAATTCGCCGTCAGCAGCAGACCTGGTTGGATAAAGAAGGGCGCACGGAAGACGGTATTCGTCTGGAAGTGGCGGCGAACATTGCCCACTCGGTAGAGGCAATGGCGGCATTTAATAACGGCGCGCAGTCGGTAGGGCTGTTCCGCACCGAAATGCTGTATATGGACCGCCCGAGCGCACCGTCGGAAAATGAACTTTACAACATCTTCTGCCAGGCGCTGGAACCGGCCAACGGACGCAGCATTATTATTCGTACCATGGATATTGGCGGCGACAAGCCGGTGGCCTATCTCAATATCCCGGCAGAGAACAACCCGTTCCTCGGCTATCGCGCGGTGCGTATTTACGAAGAGTATCAGGCGCTGTTCCGCACCCAGCTGCGGGCAATTCTGCGCGCTTCGGCGCACGGTTCGCTGAAAATCATGATCCCGATGATTTCATCAATGGAAGAGATTCTATGGGTCAAAGAGCAACTGGCGGATGCTAAACAATCGCTGCGCAGCGAACATATTCCGTTTGATGAGAAAATCCCGCTGGGCATTATGCTCGAAGTGCCGTCGGTGATGTTTATCATCGACCAGTGCTGCGAAGAGATTGATTTCTTTAGTATCGGCAGTAATGACCTGACCCAGTATCTGCTGGCGGTGGATCGCGATAACGCCAAGGTAACGCGTCACTACAATAGCCTCAATCCGGCATTCTTACGCGCGCTGGATTATGCGGTTCAGGCGGTGCATCGCCAGGGGAAATGGATTGGCCTGTGTGGCGAGCTGGGAGCTAAAGGTTCGGTGCTGCCGCTACTGGTAGGGCTGGGGCTGGATGAGCTAAGCATGAGCGCGCCGTCGATCCCGGCGACCAAAGCGCGTCTGGCGCAGCTTGATAGCCGCGCCTGCCGTCAGCTGCTTAATCAGGCAATGCAGTGCCGCACTTCACTTGAAGTCGAACACCTGCTGGCCCAGTTCCGCATGACCCAGCAGGATGCGCCGCTGATTAGCGCCCAGTGCATTACGCTGAACAGCGACTGGCGTAGCAAAGAAGAAGTGATTAAGGGCATGACCGATAACCTGCTGCTGGCCGGGCGCTGCCGCTACCCGCGCAAGCTGGAGGCCGACCTGTGGGCCCGCGAAGCAGTGTTCTCCACCGGGTTAGGGTTTAGTTTTGCCATTCCGCACAGCAAATCGGAGCATATTGAGCAGTCAACCATCAGCGTTGCTCGTCTGGCGCAGCCGGTAGTCTGGGGCGACGATGAGGCGCAGTTTGTCATTATGCTGACGCTGAACAAGCACTCAGCTGGCGATCAGCATATGCGTATTTTCTCGCGTCTGGCGCGGCGCATTATGCATGAGGAGTTCCGCAAGGCGCTGGTGACGGCTGAGAGCAGCGAGGCGATTGCGACGCTGTTGCAGCGCGAGCTGGAGCTGTAGTTCGGACCGGAAAATCTCCCCGGTGGCGCTGCGCTTACCGGGGCTACGGTTCGACATCGTCTGCGGTTTTGTAGCCCGGGTAAGGCGCTTGCGCCGCGACCCGGGATTTCCGGGCTCGGTGCCTGAGGGAGGCGGATTGGGTAGCCCGGACAGGCGCAACGCGCCGCCTCCGGGAGATTTTCATGCAGCAACTAAATTTCCTCTGAAACAGAAAAACTCACAGCGATGCCCTGGCGCCCGCTGAAATCGGCGAACCGGAGGTCGGAAGACAAGGGCTGGCCGCCATGGATGGCGGACAGAGGCGAATCGAGACAGGACGTCGAGTTGAGCCGACCGCAGGCTGAGGACCGGGAGGTGAGCGCAGTGCGCAGCACCGATTTCTTTGCGGGACCGTGGGGATTGTAAAGGGGGAGACGGTTTTCTCCCCCTTTACCCGTTCACGTACCACGGTGAGACATTTTCTGCGGGATAGCGGTGAACGGAACCCCTGCACGCTTTCCCGGAGGCGGCGCTGGCGCGCCTGTCCGGGCTACTTTTATCCGGCAATGGCCTGACAAATCGCTTCACCCACCTGCTGGGTGGAAGCGGTGCCTTTCATATCCGGCGTTTTCGGCCCGCTGGCGATGGTCTGCTCAATTGCCGCCAGAATGCCGTCATGAGCGGCCTGATAGCGTTCATCCCCGTTGCCGAGGAAATCGAGCATCATCGCCCCGGCCCAGATGGTAGCGATAGGGTTGGCGATATTTTTGCCGTAGATATCTGGTGCTGAACCGTGAACTGCTTCAAATAGCGACGGGAAGGTGCGATCCGGATTGAGATTCGCCGACGGGGCAATCCCGATGGTGCCGGTACAGGCCGGGCCGAGATCGGAGAGGATATCGCCGAACAGATTGGATCCGACCACTACGTCAAAACGCTCCGGCTGCAGCACAAAGCGGGCGCACAGAATATCAATATGTTGCTTATCCCACTTCACCTCCGGGTAGTGCTGCGCCATCGCTTCCACGCGTTCATCCCAGAAAGGCATGCTGATGGCAAGGCCGTTGGATTTAGTCGCTGAAGTTAACGTTTTGCGCGGGCGGCTTTGCGCCAGCTCAAAGGCGTAGCGCAGGATCCGGTCAACGCCGCGGCGGGTAAATACCGACTCCTGAATCACCACTTCATGCTCGGTTCCCGGATTCACATGTCCGCCGAGGGCGGAATACTCCCCTTCGGTATTCTCGCGCACCACGTAAAAATCGATATCGCCCGGCTGCTTACCCGCCAGCGGGCAGGGAACGCCGGGAAACAGGCGCACCGGGCGCAGGTTGACGTACTGGTCAAATTCGCGGCGGAACTTCAGCAGCGAACCCCAAAGCGAAATGTGATCCGGCACGATATCCGGCCAGCCGACCGCGCCAAAGTAGATAGCATCAAACTCTTGCAACTGTGCGTGCCAGTCATCGGGCATCATTTTGCCGTGTTGCACATAGTAATCGCAGCTGGCCCACTCAAAATGCTCAAAGCTTAACGCCAGCCCCCAGCGTTCAGCGGCGGCCTGCAGTACGCGAACGCCCTCAGGCAGCACTTCTTTTCCGATGCCATCGCCGGGGATGGCGGCAATACGTAAGGTTTTATTCATCGTTGTTCTCAGTTTGCGGTAAGGGAAATTGACTTCACCTCTATCCTATAATTGACTGATTCATAATTAATCACGTCAACTGGTGAAACATAAAACACGAATCATGAATAATCTGCCGCTGCTGAACGATTTACGCGTCTTTATGCTGGTCGCCCGCCGCGCCGGTTTTGCCGCCGCTGCTGAAGAACTGGGCGTCTCTCCGGCTTTTGTCAGCAAGCGGGTGTCGTTGCTTGAGCAGACGCTCAATGTCCAACTGCTGCACCGGACCACCCGGCGGGTCGCCATTACCGAGGAGGGCGAACGCATTTACGAATGGGGGCAGCGCATTTTGCAGGATGTCGACCAGATGATGGACGAGCTATCCGATGTGCGGCAGGTGCCGCAGGGGACGCTGCGCATTATCAGCAGCTTTGGCTTTGGCCGTCAGGTTATCGCCCCGGCGCTGTCCGAGCTGGCCCGCCGGTATCCGCAGCTGGAGATCCGTTTTGACGTCGCCGACCGGCTGGTGGATTTAGCCAATGAGGGAGTCGATCTGGATATTCGCGTCGGCGACGATATTGCCCCCAATCTGATTGCCCGTCAGCTTGCGACTAACCACCGTATTCTCTGCGCCTCGCCGGAATTTGTGGCTCGTCATTCGCGCCCAAAGCAGCTTAGCGATCTCGCCGCGCTACCTTGCCTGGTGATCAAAGAGCGCGACCGGCCCTTTGGCGTTTGGCAACTGCACAGCAAAGAGGGCGAACACGCGATTAAAGTAACCGGGCCGCTGTCGTCAAACCACGGCGAGATCGTTCATCAATGGTGCCTGGACGGACAGGGGATCGCGCTGCGCTCGTGGTGGGATGTGCGTGAAAATATCGCCAGCGGGAATCTGCTGCACCTGCTGCCGGAGTACTATCAGCCCGCCAATATCTGGGCTGTTTATGTGTCGCGGCTGGCGACCTCAGCGAAGATTCGCACCACCGTGGAGTTTTTGCGTCACTACTTCCAGCAGCGCTTCCCGCAGCAGTACGTCGAGGTGAAATTGCCGACGGCGGGTGCCGTCGGCCGAGGGGATTAAACGCCGAGTCTGTCGCGCAGGCTGTAGTAGGCCGCGCCCATAGCGGTAAACGGAATGCGCAGGCTGCGCCCGCCGGGGAACGGGTAGTGCGGCAGCTTAGCGAAGGCGTCAAAGCGTTCGGCGTCACCGCGCAGCAGCTCTGAAATCAGTCGTCCGGCGAGGTGGGTACAGGTGACGCCGTGGCCGCTGTAGCCCTGCATATAGTAGATATTGTTATCGAGACGACCAAATTGCGGCATCCGCGAGAGGGTCAGCAGGAAGTTGCCTGTCCAGCGGTAGTCGATTTTCACCCCTTGCAGCTGCGGGAAGGTTTTCAGCAGCTTCGGCATGATCATACGTTCAACATCGTCCGGGTCGCGTGCCCCGTACACCACGCCGCCACCGTACAGCAGGCGGTTATCGGCGGTCAGACGATAGTAATCCAGCAGATAGTTACAATCTTCCACGCAGTAGTTTTTCGGGATCAACGAACGTGCCAGAGCCTCAGACAGCGGTGCGGTAGTGACGACCTGGGTACCGCAGGGCATGCTGCGCTTCGCCAGCTCCGGTTCGACTTTATCGCCGAGATAGGCGTTACCGGCGACAATCACGTAGCGGGCGGTAACCTGACCGCGTTCGGTGGTCACCACCGCCGGGCTGGTGTGCTGAATACGGGTGACCGGCGATTGCTCGTAAACCCGCCCGCCGTTCAGCCGAATCGCGTCCGCTTCGCCGATCGCCAGATTCAGCGGATGGATATGGCCGCCGCTATGGTCCAGCAGCGCGCCCGCGTAGCGATCGCTGTCTACTTCGCGACGTATGGCGCTGGCATCCAGCAGCTCCAGTTGTGTATTGCCGTAGCGCTCCCAGTTCTCTTTCTGCTCTTCGAGCGTCTCCAGCTGTTTATGATTCAGCGCGACAAACAGGCCGCCGGGGCGATAGTCGCACTGGATTTGATAGCGCTGGATGCGCTCGCGGATAATATCGCCGCCTTCAAACATCATGCTGCCGAGCATTTTCGCCGCGTCCGGGCCGTAGGTTTTCTCGATAACGTCGATATCGCGGCTGTAGGAGTTAACCAACTGACCGCCGTTGCGCCCGCTGGCGCCGAAGCCGATGCGCGCGCCTTCCAGCAGCACCACGTCGTAACCCATTTCGGCTAAATGCAGCGCTGAGGAGAGTCCGGTATAGCCGCCGCCGACGACGCAAACGTCGCAGCTTATCGATTCGTCCAGCGTTGGAAACGGTTTATAGCGATTGGCGCTGGCGGCGTAATAGCTGGTGGTATGTTCGGTCATGATTAAGCCTCCAGGGCAATCCAGATAGTTTTCAGTTCGGTGAATTTTTCCATTGCGTGCAGGGACTTATCGCGTCCGTTGCCGCTCTGTTTGTAGCCGCCAAAAGGCACGGTCATATCGCCATCGTTATAGTTATTCACGAAGACGGAACCGGCTTTCAGGCGGCGGCTGACGCGATGGGCGCGGGAAAGATCGCGGGTCCAGACCGCTGCGCCGAGGCCGTAGCGGCTGTCGTTAGCAAGCTTCACGGCCTGCTCTTCAGTTTTAAAACGGGTCACCACCAGCACCGGGCCGAAGATCTCTTCCTGACTGAGAGGAGATGCGGGGTCGACGTCGACAAAAATGGTCGGGCCGACTGCTGCGGGCCATGGATTTTTGCGCCCGTCCAGCAGCAGCGTGCTGTGTGCTTCCCCGGCGCGAATAAAGCTGTGGACGCTGTCGGCGTGGCTGTTGTCGATAAGCATGCCCATGGTGGTATTCGGGTCGAGCGGGTTGCCTGGTTGCCAGCCTTTTGCCTGCTCTTTTAACAGCTCGAGAAACTTATCGGCGATGCTCTCTTCGAGTAGCAGGCGGGTTCCGGCAATACAGACCTGGCCCTGGTTATAGAAGATGCCGCCGGTGGTGGTATTGACCGCTTTTTGCAGGTCCGGACAGTCGGCAAAGACGATATTGGCGCTTTTGCCGCCCGCCTCCAGCCAGACGCGCTTCATATTGCTGTCGCCTGCATCTTTCAGCAACTGCTTGCCGGTGCGGGTAGAGCCGGTGAAGGTGATGACTTCAACATCCGGATGCAGCGCCAGCGCCTGACCAGCTTCATGGCCGAAACCGCTCACCACGTTGAGCACCCCGTCCGGCAGCCCGGCCTCTTTCGCCAGGCCCGCCAGACGCAGAGCGGTAAGCGGGGATTTTTCGGAAGGTTTGAGAACCACGCTGTTTCCGGCGGCCAGCGCCGGGCCAAGCTTCCAGCAGGCCAGCAGCAGCGGGAAGTTCCACGGTACTACCGCCGCAATCACGCCAATGGGTTCGCGAACGATCATCGCCAGTTCGTTGATACCGGTAGGCGCGACTTCACCGTACACTTTATCAATGGCTTCGGCGTACCAGCGAATCGCACGGGCGGCGCCGGGAATATCATCGCGCAGGCTGTGGCGAATCGGTTTGCCGGTATCCAGGGTTTCCAGCAGCGCCAGCTCTTCACGGTGAGCTTCCATTAGATCGGCGAATTTATTTAGCACTGTTTTGCGTTGAGAAGGGGACGCCTGCGACCAGTCGCCGTTATCGAATACGCTGCGGGCGGCCTGCACTGCACGATCCACGTCGGCTTTTTTGCCGCGAGCCACTTCGGCGAGTGTCTGCTGCGCGGCAGGATCATTGGTTTCAAAAACGCTATTATCGGCGGCGGCGCTGTATTCACCGTTAATAAATAAGCGCGTCTCAATAACGAGCGTTTTTGCTTTTTCTTGCCAGTAAGCCAGGTTGTGAAAATCCATCATGACTCCTTAATAACGTAATCGGGAAAATATAAAATTTGATTATTTCTGACCCTCAGGGCGCAGGGCGTCCCCGGGGTTAATACCGTTTTAATCGTCGTATTACTCGGTCTGCGGGCTGATAGATCCCCAGAAATAAAAAGCTGGGGATGGTTTTCTCCCTCTCCCTCTGGGGGAGGGCCGGGGTGAGGGCATTTTTGCGCACACTCGCCCCTCACCCTAACCCTCTCCCCGTAGGGGAGAGGGAACTGTCCTGCTGTCATTTTTTACTATATAACAACGTGTTAGCGATTTCAGTAAAACAAAAGAATACCTCTCCCAAAAGGGGCCAGCGGAATAAGTCTTTCCACATTGCGCAAGGTGATCTGCGTTTTCTTCGCGCCGGCGGAATTAAGCTCCGACGGCGCAGGCCTGAAGAAAGCCTGAAAAATCTCAGGCTAAAAAATCAGAATGTGGTGGGGGTATGGGCACTGATAATTCGACAGATGCCTGCCGAGGTGTTGCTGAAGCTATGCGGTATGCCGGTGTTAATGGCATAGCTTTGCCCAGCCACCAGGTGATACGCCTGACCATTAATGGTCAACACGACTTCACCCTCCAGTATGGTGCCTATCTCCTCGCCCTGATGCTTGATCCTCTCCCCGGTTGTGGTTCCAGGCTGGTACGTTTCAAAAATCATCGCCAGCGTGCGGTTCGGGTTTCCATTATGAACCAGCTTCATCGACACCCCCTGACTGCCGATTTCAATCAGATCGTCCTGATTGATAACCACCTGAGGTTCAGCCGGTTTTTCTGGTTCAGAAAAGAATTCCGAGAGCGACAGCCCATAGACTTTCAGCAGCTTTTGCAGCGTGCTGATGGCAGGACTGACTTTGTCCTGTTCTATGGTGCTGATGGCACTATGTGTTAACCCAGACAGTTCGGCGGCACGACGCTGTGAGAGACCCAATTGCTGGCGGATCTCTGACAAACGTTTCCCTGGCGCCAGTCCGTCATCGCTCATATTTGCATTTCCTTAACGGTAGTGGTCAGAGTCGCTGTTTTTCAGCGATATGGTTCTGACAGGCGGTGATAAAACCTTCAAACAACATCCGCGACAGGGCGTATTCGCTACTGTTCCATTCAGGATGCCACTGCACACCCAGAGCGAAAGGATGGTCATAAACGCTAACCGCTTCCGCCAGCCCGTCCGAAGAACGGGCCTCCACGCGCAGCCGTGGACCCAGTGTTTTTGCTCCCTGTCCGTGTAACGAGTTGACCCAAAACGTGTTGCAGCCCGGTATTAACTGAGAAAGTAAACCTCCTTCCTGAACCTGGACTTCATGCGAGGGCGCATATTGCTGTTCTACAGGAAGTTCAGGATCTTCGCGGTGCTCAAGCAGTTCAGGCTGCTCGAACAGACGACGATACAGAGTCCCGCCGGTGGCGACAACCAGTTCCTGTAACCCACGGCAGATGGCGAAAATGGGGATGCGCCTTTCGAGCGCGGCGTTGATCAGCGCCATGCTCAGAAGATCACGCCCGGGATCGGCGTCAGGCTCATCGCCGTTTTCACCATAAAGGTGCGGCTGCACGTTGCTCGGGCTGCCAGGCAGATAAATGCCATCCAGTTTAGGCAGTAACGTAGAAAGCAGGTCCGGTTCCGCTAACGCGTGCGGCAGGGCAATGGGTAACCCTCCGGCGTGAACAATCGCATTCAGGTACTTCTCTTGCAGAGTTTGGGTCTGGTGACCCTTAAGCCTGTTCCGACACATCACCACGCCAATAACTGGCTTGTACATTATATTTTCCATGATCGCCCTCACAAAGTGGACTAAATTATGACCGGATTAGCGGGTAAAACGGCCATTTCGTTCAATATTTTCTCAATCTAGCAGTGGGAATAGCCATTTGCAAACTTAATTTAACATTTGACAAACAATTTGTTTGCATACACATTCGAATGGTGGACATTATATTTAACAGTGCTTTTTCAGGGTCCGAAACTAAAACAACGGCGGTGAATCATGGAAACCAATATCGTAGAAGTTGAGAATTTTGTTCAGCAGTCGGAAGAGAGACGGGTAAGCGCATTCACTCATGAAGTGAGGCGCTACCTCGAGCGTTACCCGAATACGCAATACGTCGATGTCCTGTTGACCGACCTGAACGGCTGTTTCCGCGGCAAGCGTATTCCAGTCTCCAGCCTGAGTAAGCTGGAGAAAGGGTGCTATTTCCCGGCTTCGGTGTTCGCGATGGACATTCTTGGCAACGTAGTGGAAGAAGCGGGTCTCGGCCAGGAGATGGGTGAGCCGGATTGCACCTGCGTGCCGGTGCTGGGTACCTTAACGCCCTCGGCGGCGGACCCGGAATATATCGGTCAGGTGCTGTTGACCATGGTTGATGAAGATGGCGCTCCCTTTGACGTTGAGCCGCGGAACGTTCTGAACCGACTCTGGCAGCAACTGCGCCAGCGCGGACTGTTCCCCGTGGTAGCGGTAGAGCTGGAGTTCTATTTACTTGACCGCAAGCGCGATGCCGAAGGCTACCTGCAGCCGCCGTGCGCGCCGGGGACAGGCGATCGCAATACCCAGAGCCAGGTTTACTCCGTTGATAACCTCAACCACTTTGCCGATGTCCTTAACGATATTGATGAAATCGCCCAGCTTCAGCTGATCCCGGCCGACGGCGCGGTGGCGGAAGCCTCTCCTGGTCAGTTTGAAATCAACCTGCATCATACCGATAACGTGCTGGACGCCTGCGATGACGCGCTGGCGCTAAAACGCCTCGTGCGTTTGATGGCCGAGAAGCATAAGATGCACGCCACTTTTATGGCGAAACCCTATGAAGAGCACGCCGGTAGCGGGATGCATATCCATATCAGCATGCAGAACAACAAAGGCGAGAACGTGCTGGCGGAAGCTGATGGCGAAGATTCCGCGATGTTAAAACGTGCGCTCGCCGGGATGATTGACCTGATGCCGGCCTCGATGGCGCTGCTGGCGCCGAACGTGAACTCGTATCGCCGCTTCCAGCCGGGAATGTACGTGCCGACCCAGGCGTCGTGGGGGCATAACAACCGGACAGTGGCGCTGCGTATTCCGTGCGGCGATCGCCATAACCATCGCGTGGAGTATCGCGTGGCCGGAGCGGATGCCAACCCGTATCTGGTGATGGCGGCGATTTTTGCCGGTATTTTGCACGGTCTGGATAACACGCTGCCGCTACAGGAAGAGGTGGAAGGCAACGGTCTGGAGCAAGATGGCCTGCCGTTCCCGATTCGCCAGAGCGATGCGCTGTGGGAGTTTATGCAAAACGATCATCTGCGCGAGCGGCTTGGCGAACGTTTCTGTCATGTTTATCACGCCTGTAAACATGACGAACTACTGCAGTTTGAGCGTCTGATTACCGAAACTGAAATTGAGTGGATGTTGAAAAACGCCTGATTGCCGCCCCGCGAGGGGCACCTTAGGTTTACCACAAGTAGCATCATACGGCCTGAGCGGAGCCTGGTCGGACGTTTGTGCTGGGAGCCCAGCCATTTCCCGGATGCCGCGTTAAGGAGCGCAGGCGGCAACGGGCTTCAGTTAACGACACAGTGTGTGACGAGGAAAGTGAGATGATGCAGATGTTCAAATATCCGCAGGGAGAAGGGGGCCGTCCTGGCCGCATGGAGTGCGCAGCCACCGCCGCTGGTCGGTTCTTTTTACCTTCTGATTTGCCATTAACCCCGTTGCGAAGTTGGTTTGTTTTCCGGTCATTACGACCGCAAACCCAGGTTTGCAGCGGGGGAAATGACAATGGCTATTAACACCTCTCTTGACAACGCTCCTGAAAAGGGCAAACCCGGGCTGCGCAAATCGCTCAAGCTGTGGCAGGTAGTGATGATGGGTCTGGCCTACCTGACCCCGATGACGGTGTTTGATACCTTCGGAATTGTTTCCGGCATCAGCAACGGCCACGTACCGGCTTCCTATCTGCTGGCGCTGGCGGGTGTGCTGTTTACCGCCATTAGCTACGGCAAGCTGGTGCGCCAGTTTCCGCAGGCGGGCTCGGCTTACACCTATGCACAGAAGTCGATCAGCCCGCATGTTGGTTTTATGGTTGGCTGGTCGTCGCTGCTGGATTATCTGTTCCTGCCGATGATCAACGTTTTGCTGGCGAAGATTTATCTCTCCGCGCTGTTTCCGGAAGTACCGCCCTGGGTGTGGGTGGTGACGTTTGTGGCGATCCTCACCGCGGCGAACCTGAAAAGCGTCAACCTGGTGGCGAACTTCAACACCCTGTTCGTGCTGGTGCAGATCTCGATTATGGTGGTCTTTATCGTGCTGGTGGTGCAGGGGCTGCATAAAGGGGAAGGGGTCGGTACCGTCTGGTCTCTCCAGCCGTTTATTAGCCAGAACGCGCATCTGATCCCGATTATTACCGGGGCGACGATAGTCTGCTTTTCGTTCCTCGGCTTTGATGCGGTGACCACCCTTTCCGAAGAAACGCCGGATGCCGCGCGGGTGATCCCGAAGGCGATTTTCCTTACCGCCGTCTACGGCGGGGTGATATTTATCGCTGCATCGTTCTTTATGCAGCTTTTTTTCCCCGATATCAGCCGTTTTAAAGATCCGGATGCGGCGCTGCCGGAGATCGCTCTCTACGTCGGCGGCAAGCTGTTCCAGTCGATTTTCCTGTGCACGACGTTTGTGAATACCCTGGCATCAGGACTGGCTTCGCACGCCAGTGTCTCACGGCTGCTGTATGTGATGGGCCGCGATAACGTTTTCCCGGAGCGCATTTTTGGCTACGTCCACCCGAAATGGCGCACCCCGGCGCTGAACGTCATTATGGTCGGGATTGTTGCGCTGTCGGCGCTGTTCTTCGATCTGGTCACCGCCACGGCGCTGATTAATTTCGGCGCGCTGGTGGCATTCACCTTCGTTAATCTGTCGGTGTACAACCACTTCTGGCGGCGTAAAGGCTACAACAAAACGTGGAAAGATCGTTTTCACTATCTGCTGTTGCCGATGGTTGGTGCGCTGACGGTAGGGGTATTGTGGGTGAATCTGGAGGCGACATCGCTGACGCTCGGTCTGGTGTGGGCGGGGCTGGGTTTACTCTATCTGACTTATCTCACCCGCCGATTCCGCAAGCCGCCGCCGCAGTTTGATGGAGCCAAAGCGGAACAGGCCTGGGAATCGTAACGATTTTTTACGCCGACACAAAGGCAGGCGAGCAAGCCTGCCTTCTTTTTTGTCATTATCGTTTGAAATCAGGCGGGCCGGTAAAAATAGTAGGGGCAGAAGGTAAGAATAGTGAGGATGTATTATTTCTTTTTCTTATGAATTGGTAGTTGTCCAGCGCGTCGATCCTTGATATAGGACACCAGGCTGTAGAGGGCTACTCCCAGCAAAACTACCGCGACGATAAAGAGCAGGATACCTGACATAGATTAACCTAATGTTATGTTTAACATGAAGAAAAAATACCGTAATATCGAGATAATAGCATCGGGATATTTCTTAAAGATGACCCGGTGAGTTAGACAACAATGGACTGCCAGTGAAGCTATTAACTTATTATTTACATGAATAAATGTGAAGTGTAAAGCATTGGGGTGGTTAAAAAGTGAACTAAGTTACACACCTTTAAGCGAATTTACAGACGCGAGCCCGGCAGGCTGCTAATCTTGGCCCGCTTAAATATGGGTGAGAGTAATAAATGGGTAATAAGCATATCGTTGGTCTTATTGGACTGGCGCTGGTGGTGGCTTCCTTTAGTAGCCTGGCTGATTCCGATCGCCAGTCAATTCGTGAACGTATTGTCGATCAGGTTTTAAAACCCTGCGAAGGTAAAAAGGCGGGAGATAAAGTACTGATAATCGACCATCGCGGTGGTGAGCATGAAGCCATCTGTACGCTGGCGGCGGTGCCGCTACCGGAGTAACGGCCGCTGCGAAAGTTATAGATTCCCCGTGCCGCCATCGACCAACAGTTCTGTCCCGACAACATAGCTGGATTCATCCGAGGCCAGGAACAACGCGGCTTTCGCCAGCTCCTGCGCTGTGCCCATCCGGCCCAGCGGAACCAGATTCTCGATCTCCGCCTGTAGGCTTTCGAGCGCCTCGGCGCTGAGCCCCAGTTTATTCAGCGCCGGAGTTCGTACCGGGCCAGGGCTCAGGCCGTTAACGCGGATCCCCCGCGACAGCAGCTCGCCGGACAGCGTACGCGCCAGCGATAGCAGCCCGGCTTTACTGGCGGCATAAGCGCTGCTGGTCGGCAAGCCGATATGGGCGCTTACCGAACCGCACAGAATGACCGACGCCGGGTTTGCCAGCAGCGGCAGCAGCGCCTGTAGCAAGAAAAAGGGGCCTTTCAGATTGATGTTCATCAGCCGATCCCAGCGCTCTTCATTCCATTCGCCGAGCTCGCCATGGGTTACGTCTCCGGCGTTGATAAACACCGCATCAAGCTGTGACCATCGGCTGTTCAGCGTTTCCGCCAGCTGACGTTGCCCGCCGATATCCCCTGCATCGGCGGCAATAACCCACGCCTTCTCACCCAGTATCGTCCGCGCCTGTTCAAGTACGACGGGGTTGCGCCCGGTGACCGCAACATGGGCTCCTTCAGAGAGAAATTCCTGCGCGGTGGCAAGACCGATGCCGCTGGTACCGCCGGTAATCAAGGTAAATTTTCCTGCTAAACGTCCCATCTTTTCACTCCTCTTGCGTGACTGGAAAAATCACTATAAGTACATTAGTATCCAAAGGGTACCAGGTACCAATTGGGTACTAATGAACAAAGGGGTGTGCTATGGCGGAAATCGCGGCGCGGGCAACGCAAAAAAATTTGCCGCAAGAATCTTGTCCCATGACCGACTTCGTCAATCTGATTGCCGGGAAATGGGCGATACCGATCCTCTATCGGTTGATTGTGCTTAACGTGCCGGTGCGCTTCAGCGAACTGCTGCGCGCGGTATCGCCGATTACGCAAAAAGAACTCACCCGCCAACTGCGCCTGTTTGAGCAGCGCGGGCTGGTGTCGCGCCACGTCTATGCGGAGATTCCACCACGGGTTGAATATCAGATAACCGACCTGGGGCTGTCGATGCGCAGCGCGCTGCAACCGCTGGCGGAGTGGATGCGGCAGAACGGGCATCAGTTAAAACGCTAGAAAAATCGTCTTGTTAGCGAGTTTGCGAGCCATTGCCCGGAAAAATGTCATAAATTTGTCACAATTAAGGCGATGATAATCACTGACTGAGGGTTAAGGGATGAGAAAAAGTCTACTCGCCGCCGCCGTGGCAGGCGTTGTACTACTGTCCGCAGGCGTCCAGGCGCAGGAACAGACCGCACCGGAAGGGTACCAGCTGCAACAGGTGCTGATCATGAGTCGTCATAACCTGCGCGCGCCGTTGGCGAACAACGGCAGCGTACTGGAGCAGTCAACGCCGAAGTCCTGGCCGGAGTGGGATGTGCCCGGCGGCCAGTTGACCACCAAGGGTGGGGTGCTGGAAGTTTATATGGGGCACTATATGCGCGAATGGCTGGCGCAGCAGGGGCTGGTAACCAGCGGCGAGTGCCCGCCGGAGAACGCGGTTTATGCGTATGCAAATAGTCTGCAACGTACCGTCGCCACCGCGCAGTTCTTTATTACCGGCGCGTTTCCCGGCTGCGGCGTAACGGTGCATCATCAGGAAAAAATGGGCACGATGGACCCAACCTTCAACCCGGTGATCACTGATGATTCCGCCGCCTTCAGTGAAAAAGCGGTGCAAGCGATGGAGAAAGAGCGCCAGGGAATGCAGTTGAGCGAGAGCTATAAGCTGCTGGAGGAGATGACGGATTATCGCAATTCACCTTCCTGCAAAGAGAAACAGCAGTGCTCGCTGAGCGATGGTAAAGATACCTTTAGCGCCAAATATCAGCAGGAGCCGGGCGTATCCGGGCCGCTGAAGGTCGGCAACTCGCTGGTTGACGCCTTTACGCTGCAATACTACGAAGGTTTCCCTAAAGATCAGGTGGCGTGGGGCGAAATCAAAAGCGATAAGCAGTGGCAGGTGCTGTCGAAGCTGAAAAACGGTTACCAGGATAGCCTGTTTACTTCCCCAGAAGTGGCGCGCAACGTGGCTAAACCGCTGGTGAAATACATTGATAACGCGCTGGTGGGTGATGCAACAAAGGCGGCGAAAGTGACGCTACTGGTAGGCCATGACTCCAATATCGCCTCGCTGCTGACGGCGCTGGATTTTAAACCTTATCAGCTGCATAACCAGTACGAGCGCACGCCAATTGGCGGCAAGCTGGTGTTCCAGCGCTGGCACGATAACAGCGGCAACCGCGATTTGATGAAAATTGAGTATGTCTATCAAAGTACCGAGCAGTTGCGCAATGCCGACGCGCTGACCCTGCAATCACCGCCGCAGCGGGTGACGCTAGCGCTGAACGGGTGTCCGGTTGATGATAACGGCTTCTGTCCGATGGATACCTTCAAAAAGGCGATGGCCGAGGCGACGAAGTAACGAAGGTAATAAAAAACCCGGAGAAATCCGGGTTTTGCAGCTGACGGTTGAGCAAGACTTTGTAGCCCGGACAGGCGCAACGCGCCGCCTCCGGGAAGCTCATGCAATAACTCCCGGAGGCGGTACTGCGTACCTGTCCGGGCTACAACGACAGATAGTCAGACGTTTTTGCGCTCAATGGTTTGCTCGCCCCAGAACAGGGAATCTTTATCCGTTTTGGCGAAAGCGCGGGGCAACACTTCATCGCTGCCTTCTTCCCAGATTTTCTCCGCAAGCTTCTCATCGTAATTGGCTAATTCAAAAATTGCTTCGGCAATTTCGGGAGAAGTATTGCGTAAACTTGCCCATTCACCCACGCGGTGGGCTTTAGCTTCTTGAATCGGCATGCTTTTCCTCCTAACCGTTTAATTTAACCGCCAGACCGGCGACATGTTCACCCTGATAACGGGCAATCGCCAATTCTTCTTCGCTTGGCTGACGAGAACCATCGCCACCGGCAATGGTTGTTGCGCCGTATGGCGTACCGCCGCGAACCTGCGACACATCAAACAACTCCTGGGCACCGTAGCCAATCGGCACAATAATCATCCCGTGATGGGCAAGGGTGGTCCAGGTGGAGGTAATGGTTTGCTCCTGACCGCCGCCGGTACCGGTCGAACTGAATACGCTGGCCAGCTTGCCGTACAGCGCGCCGGATGCCCACAGGCCGCCAGTCTGATCAAGGAAGGTGCGCATCTGTCCGGACATGTTGCCGAAACGGGTTGGGGTACCAAAGATGATGGCGTCATACTCTGCCAGCTCCTGTGGCGTGGCAACGGGGGCGTTTTGTGTTTTCCCGCCTGCTTTGGCAAAAATCTCTGCCTGCATGGTTTCCGGCACGCGCTTCACGACCACTTCGACACCGTCAACTCGGTTTGCCCCTTCAGCGACGGCATGCGCCATGGTCTCGATGTGTCCATACATTGAATAATAAAGCACCAGAATCTTAGCCATTTGCATCACTCCTCGGTTGCGTTATAGACCAGTTACTTGACTGGCTACCTTTAAAGATAAGACCTCTGGCGAAGAGTGCAAATGCAACAATCATTTGTTTGATTTATAACAAAATTGCAAAGATTAAAGGTTGTTGCAAAAAGATACATATTTAACCCGACGTTTTTCGGCAACCATAAGAGGCGCTTAGCGAACGCGTGGCATGACAATGGTCGTTCTTATGGAAAATCTATTTCAGGATGTGACTATATTCATTGAGCATGGTTTTCATTCGCTAACCTTAAAGGCACGCGATACGACACCTGTATCGTGGAGGCTACGGTCTTGTGATTCACTAATGCAGCATGTATGGAGGTCCATAATGGCAAACCATCGTGGCGGTGCCGGCAACTTTGCCGAAGACCGTGAAAGAGCATCAGAAGCCGGTCGTAAAGGTGGCCAGCATAGCGGGGGGAACTTTAAAAACGATCCCCAGCGCGCTTCCGAAGCTGGCAAGAAAGGAGGGAAAAACAGTCACGGCAACCGTGAGAGTTAGCGGTTAATCTGATTGTTTCCTGATGGGGGTTAATCTCCCGGGCCCGACCCCATCACCCTCGCCGCCGACATGTTGTCGGCGGTTTTTTTATGGGTGAATGGTTGCCTCTGCGGGGGGCAGACTGCACACTAGCGGGCTATTTATTATGATTGGCCGTGTGATGTCTTCGTTTAAATTCTCCCTTACCCGCCAGGAAGCCATCCTGCTTGTTATCACCATGTTCTGGGGTGGTACGTTTCTCGCCGTTCAGTATGCGGTGACGCTAAGCGGGCCGCTGTTCTTCGTCGGACTGCGTTTTGGTACCGCCGCGCTGGCGGTGGCTTTACTGTCGCTGCGTACATTACGCGGCCTGACATGGCTGGAGCTAAAAGCGGGCGTGGCGATAGGTATCTCGATTGCGCTGGGCTACGGCCTGCAAACCTGGGGGTTGCAGTCGATCTCCAGCAGTAAATCGGCGTTTATTACCGCCATGTACGTGCCGCTAGTGCCGCTATTGCAATGGCTGTTCCTCAGACGGATGCCGGGGATGATGTCCTGCGTCGGTATCGTGCTGGCGTTTATCGGTCTGATCCTGCTGGCCGGCCCGGAGAGTAACCTGCTGGCGCTGGGTGTCGGCGAGATGATCACTCTTGCCAGCGCGGTGGCGATTGCGGCAGAAATTATTCTGATCAGCGCCTTGGCGGGGAAGGTGGATATCCGCCGGGTGACGGTAGTTCAGCTGGCGACGGCGTCGCTGGTGGCGTTTGCCGGTATGGCCCCGGTTGGAGAAAGCATTCCGCCGATGACGTCGGGGCTGATTGGCGTTGCGCTGGGATTAGGCATCTTCAGCGCCATTATTCAGGTGACCATGAACTGGGCACAGCGCAGCGTGTCGCCGACGCGGGCAACGCTGATTTACACCGGAGAACCGGTGTGGGCGGGGTTGTTTGGCCGTATTGCCGGAGAGCGTTTGCCGCTGCTGGCGCTGGTGGGCTGCGTGTTTATTCTGGCGGGCGTGCTGGTTAGCGAGCTGAAGTGGAAGCGGAAAAAGATCCTGCCGCCAGAGAAGCTCCCGGATGGCGGCGTGAACGCCTTATCCGGGATTAGGGATCGTACCGAGCCTTAAGTATTCCCGGAGGCGGTGCTGCGCACCTGTCCGGGCTACCAGATCGCAGACGGCGATGGACCTGTAGCCCGGGCAAGGCGCCCTGCGCCGTCCCCGGGAGCACAGCGCAGGATGGTATAATTTCCCGGAGGCGGTGCTGCGCACCTGTCCGGGCTACCAGATCGCAGACGGCGGTGGACCTGTACCCCGGTCAAGGCGCCCTGCGTCGCCCCCGGGAGCACAGCGCAGGATGGCATAATTTCCCGGAAGCGATGCTGCGCATCTGTCCGGGCTACAGGTACGTGCCAACGGGTTAAACAGGGGTGACGTCAGGTTGTTTGACTTCATGCTGACGGCGGTTAAGCAGGGCGTGGAGCAGAATCGCGCCGAATGTCGCCGTACCAATCCCGCCGAGGGTAAAGCCGCCCAGCGATAGCGCAAAATCACCCGCGCCCAGTACCAGCGTCACCGCGACCATAATCAGATTACCGTTCTGGCTCAAATCCACCCGGTTTTGTACCCAAATCCGCGCGCCCGCGACGGCAATCAAACCAAACACCACAATGGATGCGCCGCCGATAACCGGCCCGGGAATGGTGTGGATCAGCGCACCGAATTTCGGCGAAAATCCGAGCAGCATCGCAATCACTGCCGCCGCGACGAACACCAGCGTGGAGTACACTTTGGTTACCGCCATCACGCCGATATTCTCTGCGTAGGTCGTGACGCCGCTGCCGCCAACCGAGCCTGAAAGCATGGTTGCCAGCCCGTCGCCGACGAACGCGCGCCCCATATACGGGTCCATATTGCGCCCGGTCATTCCGGCAACCGCCTTCAGGTGGCCGAGATTTTCCGCTACCAGAATCACTGCGACCGGTGCGATCAGCATCATCGCCTGGCTGTTAAACGTCGGGGTGGTAACCTGCGGCATGCCAAACCACGCCGCCTGCTCAAGCAGGCCAAAATCGAGCGGCTTGCCCAGCCCAAGCACGTTCGCCAGCAGCGCGTAGAGCGCGCAGGCGACAATCAGCCCAACGAGGATCAGCAGCCGCTGCAGCATCCCGCGGGTAAACACCGCTACCAGGCCGATGCACAGAACGGTCAGCACCGCCATCCAGCCGTCGAACGGCGTTGCCGACACGCTGCGCACCGCGATGGGCGCGAGGTTCAGGCCAATCGCCATCACCACCGCGCCGGTAACGACCGGCGGCATCATCCGCTCAATCCAGCGGGTGCCGATCTTCATCACTACCAGGCCAATCAGGGTATAAACCAGACCGCAGATAATAATGCCGCCCAGCGCGACGCTTAGGTGCGGGTTCAGCCCCTGGCCGTTGAAACCGGTGACGGCGATGACCACGCCGACGAAGGCGGCACTGGAGCCGAGATAGCTCGGCACGCGCCCGCCGGTAACCAAAAAGAACAGCAACGTACCAACGCCTGACATCAGGATCGACAGATTGGGATCCAGTCCCATCAGGATTGGCATCAGCACGGTTGCGCCAAACATCGCCACCGCGTGCTGAACGCCCATCACCACGGTTTGCCCGGCAGACAGCCGTTCATCGGGAGCGACGACGCCGGACGCGGCGGAGGGGGAGGTTAACTGCCAGCGAGGAAAATCGAAGAGAGCCATGATGAGATCCTGGGTTTAAGGTTAACAGGCCGGGCGCATTAGCGTGTGGTAGCCGCGATCGAACCACATCAGTCCGCGCGGTTGCGGATGGCGAACAATCGCCGCCACTTCGCAAAACAGAATGTCGTGAGTCCCGACGCTAACAATCTGGCTGATGCGGCAGTCAAAGCTCGCCAGCGCCTGTTCCAGACGCGGGCAGCCGGTCGCTCCGGTTTGCCAGTCGGCGGCGGCGAAGCGCTCCGCCATCGGCGTTTTGCCGCCAAACATGTTCGATAATCCCTCCTGACCGGCCGCCAGCGTGTTGACGCACAGCGCCTGGTGCTGGCTGAATATCGGCCAGACCGAGGCTGAGCGATTCAGACACACCAGCAGCGTGGGCGGCGCGTCGGTCACGCTGCAGACGGCGCTGGCGGTAAACCCCGCGCGGCCTGCCGGGCCATCGGTGGTAATAATGTTAACCGCCGCACCGACGTGGGCCATGGCGTCGCGAAAGCTTTGTTTATCGGTAATAGACATGCGGGCTCCTTATGCCAGCTGACAGGCATCATCAAAGGGCAGACGCGGCAGGCGAGCGTACAGTTTGCTGGTATCGCCGTAGCCGATATTAATCAGCAGGTTGCTTTTCCAGCCGCCGTCGGCAAAAAACGCCGCATCGACCTTTTCGCGATCGAAACCCGACATTGGACCGGTATCCAGGCCCAGCGCCCGGCAGGCCAAAATCAGGTATGCCGCCTGTAATGAGCTGTTGCGAAAGGCCGTCTCTTCCGCCAGCTGTGGGCTGGAGGTGAACCAGCTACGGGCGTCACCGTGGGGAAACAGCTCCGGCAGGCGGTCATAGAAAGCGCTGTCCCAGGCCACAATCGCGGTGACCGGGGCCTGCATGGTCTTCTCCAGATTGCCGCTGGACAGGGTCGGGCGCAGCGTCTCTTTGCCCTCCGGGGTGCGGATAAAAACGATACGCGCCGGTGAGCAGTTGGCGGAGGTGGGCCCCATTTTCATCAAGGCGTAGATTTCACGCAGCTGGTCGCCGGTGACCGGTTTGTCCAGCCAGCCGTTGTGGGTTCGGGCATCGGTAAACAGCGTGGCGCAGGCGGCCGGGCTAATGGCTTCGCTCATGGATTCTCCTTGGTAACGGGCAGCAGGCTGGCCAGTCCGTCGCATAAAATAGAGTTAAAGGTGGCGGTATCGGTCACGTTACAAGCGTGGCCGCCCCAGGCCATTTCCACCCGTTGGCTGGCGGGGATTGCCGCTTGCAGCACGCGGGAGCAGGAGGCCGGAACCAGCAGATCGTCAGCCGCGTTGATGATAAGCGTCGGGCAGGTTATTGCCGCCGCCCGCCGTGAAAAGTCGGCCTGTTTGAGGGCATTAAGCCGTTTGAGCAGATTATCTTTGCCCTGAAAATGGCTGATGGCGAGCGCGTCTTCGGCCTCGAGGCGCGGCAGGCGCGCGGCCATCCACTCCGCCGGATAGAGAAACAGCGGCTGCGCTTCGACCCATGCCTGAGCGCCGCCCGCGTGCAGCAGGCGCTCGCGCACCAGAAAGCAGCGACGGGTATGCGGGGAGAGCGTCAGCCAGCCGTTAATCAGCACGAGGGCGCTGACCGCCTCGGGAAAATCCAGCGCCAACTGCAGGCCAATCAGCGCGCCCAGCGCGTGACCGACCAGGGCAAAATGCGAAACTCCCGCCTCTTGCAGCGCCGCGTACAGCTCCTGCGCCATGGTCGCCATGCTGTAGCCTGCGGGCAGCGGGCCGCCGTTTTCACCGGTGCCGTTATGGTCATAGTTCACCAGTTGATACCGTGTTTCCAGCACCGCCCGCTGCGCCAGCCAGTAGCCGCCCGCGCCGCCGAGCCCGGCGCTCAGCACCACCACCGGCGCGCCCGGATAAGGCGCCGGGGAGATATTGAGCTTAATCATGCCGGTTTCCCGATATGCGCGACGGTCGCTATCTCTACCAGCGCTTCAGGCTTCACCAGCCCGCACTGAATGCAGAAACGCGCCGGTTTATCGCCGGGGAAGAATTCAGCGTAGACCTCGTTAATCGCGGCGTAGTTTTTCCAGTCGGTGATAAAGATGCTGTTGAAGGTCACATCCTCCATACTGCCCCCCGCCGTCTCGATAACGCTCTTGATGGTGTCGAGCACGTGACGGGTTTGCGCCTTTGGGTCGCCGATATAAACCACATTGTTTTGCTTATCAAACGGCAGCGTGCCGGAGACGTAAACCACGCCGTCGGCCAGCGTGCCGGGGACAAAAGGCGCGATAGGCGTGGTGGTGCCTGGCGGACTAATCACCTGTTTAGGCATAACGTTTCTCCTCCGGGAATGAGAGCGGTGCTGCGGGCTCAAGGGCCGCGCAGAAGCTGGTGACGTCGCTGACCCAGCCAAAAAAGGTTTCAATATTGAACAGCGCCGCCTGCTGGGCGAACGACGGCCCGGCCTGGTGGGTGGCATCTTCAAGCACGATGCCGAAATATTCGAGGAAGAAGCCATCGCGCAGGGTCGACTCCACGCAAACGTTGGTGGCGATCCCGGTAAAGACCAGGTGGCGAATGCCGCGGCTGCGCAGGATGCTGTCGAGCGCGGTGTTGAAGAAACCGCTGTAGCGCGGTTTTGGCAGCACGATATCGCCCGGCAGCGGTTTGAGCTGATCGACCAGCTGATAGTCCCAGCCACCTTTTGCCAGCAGTTTGCCCTGCAGCTCAGGGTTTTTACGCATGGTTTTCAGCGCGTTGGATTTATGAAAATTCGGTGAGCCGGGGCCTCCGGCTTCCACGTACTGGTCGTCCCAGCCGTTCTGGAACCAGATAATCAGCATTCCGGCGGCGCGCGCGGCGGCAACGGCGGTGTTGATATTGTCGATTACCGGTCGGGTGGCGGAAACGTCAAACCCGGCGAGGTCAAGATAACCCCCAACGCTGGCGTAGGCGTTTTGCATATCCACCACGATCAGCGCGCTCTGCTGCGGCGCAAAGGTCAGGGATTCCGGGCGAGAGGGAAGGGTAATCATCAGGCAACCTCTTGAGTGAGTGTGGCGATATGGTCGCGGCAGCGCATCAGCGGCTGAATGCGCTGACCAAAGGCTTCGATGCCGATAAGGAAATCATCAAACGTCAGCAGCACGCCGTCGGTGCCGGGGACAGCCGCCACTTCGTCGAGCATGCGGGCGACGTTGGCGTAAGAGCCGACGAGAGTACCCATATTGATGTTGACCGCCGAGGTGGGGTCAGCCATCTGGCGGACGTTAGTGTCGCTGCCGGAGCGGGTATCTTTCTGGCTCTGTTCGGTCAGCCATGCCAGCGCTTCTTCATCTGCGCCATCTTTGTAGTACTCCCATTTGGCGCGGGCCGCCTCATCGGTTTCATCGGCAATCACCATAAACAGCACGTAGGAGCCGACATCGCGGCCGGTTTTTTCCGCTGCCTGCATCATCCGCGCTGCGGTGGGTGCGAAGGCGGCGGGGGTGTTAACCCCTTTCCCGAAGCAGAAGTTGTAGTCGGCGTGCTGGGCGGAGAACGCCATTCCGGCATCGCTCTGCCCGGCGCAGATCACTTTCATCGGCTGCGACGGCTGCGGGCTAACGCGACAATCGTTCATGGTGAAGTAGTCGCCTTTAAAGTCGCTGCGCCCGGTGCCCCACAGGTCGCGCAGAACCTGGACATATTCAGTGAGATAGTCGTAGCGGCTGGCGAAGTAATCATCCCCCGGCCACATGCCCATCTGCTCATATTCCGGTTTTTGCCAACCGGTCACCAGATTGACGCCGAAGCGACCGCCGGAGATAGAGTCGATAGTCGAGGCCATACGGGCGACGATTGCCGGGGGCAGCGTCAGCGTGGCGGCGGTGGCGTAGATCTGAATGCGCGAGGTGACTGCCGCCAGCCCGGCCATCAAGGTGAAGGATTCAAGGTTGTGATCCCAAAATTCGGTTTTGCCGCCGAAACCGCGCAGTTTGATCATCGAAAGGGCGAAATCGAAATTATAGTGCTCGGCTTTCTGCACGATAGCCTTATTCAGCTCGAACGTCGGCATGTACTGGGGAGCATGGGTGGAAATCAGCCAGCCGTTATTACCAATCGGAACGAAGACACCAATTTTCATACCTACCTCTGCATGTCGTTGAACAAGAAGTCGCGCGGCGCTGCATCCTGCATCTCCTTTGGTCGCCCCGTGTCAAAGGTAAAGCAAAGGCGATGCCAGTTTTGCAAAGGCTAATGTTATTAATGTGTTGCTGAGTGGTTGCTGAAAATAACAGCGAAAAAGTAGACTAAATGGTCAAAATCAGTGCACGAAAAAACCGCAGTCATGCGCAATCGAGGTGCAGAGAGTCGTGTCGGCGGTAGGCTTTTGCTATGCTGATGGCGTAAAAAGAAGGAGATAATCAATGGCACAGGGCGCCGTGAAAAAGACCGGAAAACGTTCACTGGCGGTGAGCGCGAAAAAAGAGGCTATTCTGGCCGCTGCGCTGGACGCGTTCTCGCAGTTTGGTATCCACGGTACGCGCCTTGAGCAGGTCGCCGAGCTGGCCGGGGTGTCAAAAACCAATTTGCTCTATTACTACCCGTCGAAAGAGGCGCTGTATATTGCTGTGCTGCAGCAGATTCTGGCTATCTGGCTGGCGCCGCTGAAGGCCTTTCGTGAAGATATCAGCCCGCTGGTGGCGATTGGTGAATATATTCGCCTGAAGCTGGAGGTGTCGCGCGATCACCCGCAGGCGTCGAAGCTGTTTTGTCTGGAGATGCTTCAGGGCGCACCGTTGCTGATGGGCGAGCTGACCGGTGATTTAAAAGCGCTGGTGGATGAGAAATCGGCGATTGTTTCCGGCTGGGTCGAGAGCGGCAAGCTGGCGCCGGTCGACCCGCAGCATCTGATTTTTATGATTTGGGCGACCACCCAGCATTACGCCGATTTCGCTACTCAGGTTGAGGCGGTGACCGGCGCAACGCTGCGCGATGAGGCATTCTTTCAGCAAACCGTCGATAACGTGCAGCGGATGATTATCGAAGGCATTCGTCTGCGTTAATCAGCAGGCGGCAGAGGGCAGCTTTGATCGCCATCTTCGCACTGTAGCAGCGAGGCAAGGAACGACTCGCGCTCAACGGTTTTATCGGACATGCACTGGTTGATCAGCATCGGCTGTACGCTGCCGCCGTCTGCGCCGGAGGCGAGGAATTTGCAGTCGTCATCGCGCAGGGTAATCCACGCCAGCTGCGCTTTTTTGAGTAATTCCTGCTGCTTGCCGGAGGCGCGCTTCAGTGCTTCCTGATAGGTTTCATTCAGTTTTTTATCCGCCGCCTGGTATTGGGCGGCGGTGCACTGATTCATCTCCGTTTGATTGCTGGCGTTATTGCATTCGTCCGCCAGCGCATGAGTGCTTGCCAGCAGCGCGGCAAGAGCGAGTAAAGTGCGTTTCATTGTTCAACTCCCATAAAAAAAGCTCCCGTCCGGGAGCCTTAATTAACCACAGCCTGCGCCTGGTGTCATTAGCTGACGTTGATGCCGGTCTGTTTTCCCGGGGGCGGCGCAGAGCGCCTGACCCGGGCTACGTGCCTACAGTCGTCTGCGATCCGGTAGCCCGGACAGGTGCGCAGCACCGCCTCCGGGAAATTACCTAACCAATCGTCATCAGGCTGGCGTTACCGCCTGCCGCGGCGGTATTGACGCTGAGCGAACGTTCAATATAGAGGCGTTCCAGCAACAGATTGTTCTCGCCGCGGGCGAAGCCCTGCACCGAAACAATCGCGCCATCGCGTGCCGCTACCTGTTCGCACAGTTCCCGCAGCTGATCGGAGTCGCCGTGATAGATAACCGCATCGAAAGGTTCGGTCATCAGGGTTTCCGTTTTGGCAAAGTGGATGCGTTCGCTGACTTCGCGCGGCAGCTTTTTCGCCAGTTCGCGCTGGAGAGGCGCATCTGGCCACAGCACTTCACAACCGACGGCGGTAACGCCCGCCAACTGGGTCAGCGCATCCTGCTCGTTATCGGCCACGCACAGCACCCGGTCGCGCGGCATAAAGGTCAGGGTGTTGCGCTCGCCGGTTGGCCCCGGCAGCAGACGCTGTGTTCCGGCCTGTGCCTGTTCGCTGAACGCCTGGCACAGGGCCTTCAGCTCCGGTCGATCTGCCGCCCACTGCTGTAGCGCAACCAGCGGTTTTTCCAGCAGCGTTTTCAACTGCGCATCCAGCGGGCGCTCGGCGTCCTGGCGGGCGAGGGTGATCCCGACGGCGTTTTGCGGACGGCTGGAGAGCAGGCGGTACAGGTACAGCGGGCCGCCTGCTTTCGGACCGGTACCCGACAGCCCTTCGCCGCCGAACGGCTGCACGCCGACTACCGCGCCGACCATATTGCGGTTGACGTACAGGTTGCCGACGTTAGCGCTGCCGGTTACCTGAGCGATCGTCTCGTCGATACGGGTATGCACGCCGAGGGTCAGGCCGTAGCCGGAAGCGTTAATCTGCTCGACCAGTTGATCCAGTTCGTTGCGGTTATAGCGCACCACATGCAGCACCGGGCCGAAGACCTCTTTTTTCAGCTCGTCAAAGCTGTCGAGTTCGATAAGCGTTGGCGGAACAAAGGTACCGCTGGTCCATTCGCGGGAATCTTCTCCATTTTCGCGCACCGCCTGGAAGACTTTGCGCCCTTTGGTCCGCAGCGTCTGGATATGGCGCTCGATGTTCTCTTTGGCTTCGACATCGATCACCGGCCCGATATCGGTAGTCAGACGGCCCGGATTGCCCATCCGGCATTCGGCCATCGCGCCGCGCAGCATGGTCAGCGTATGCTCGGCGATGTCGTCCTGCAGGCACAGCACGCGCAGGGCGGAGCAGCGTTGACCTGCGCTGTCGAACGCCGAGGCGAGTACGTCGATCACTACCTGCTCAGTCAGGGCAGAGGAGTCGACGATCATCGCGTTCATGCCGCCGGTTTCGGCGATAAGCGGCGTCGGGCGACCCTGCGCGTCAAGACGGCTAGCGATATTGCGTTGTAATAAGGTGGCGACTTCGGTCGAGCCGGTAAACATCACGCCGCGCACGCGCTCATCAGAAGTTAATGCAGCGCCGACGGTTTCCCCACGCCCCGGCAGCAGTTGAATAACGCCCGGCGGCACGCCTGCTTCCAGCAGGATCGCCACGCCCTGAGCGGCGATAAGCGGCGTCTGCTCGGCGGGTTTCGCCAGAACGGTGTTGCCCGCCGCCAGCGCGGCGGCTATCTGGCCGGTAAAGATCGCCAGCGGGAAGTTCCACGGGCTGATACACACCACCGGGCCCAACGGGCGATGGGTTTCGTTATCAAAATCGTCGCGCACCTGTCCCGCGTAATAGTGCAGGAAATCCACCGCTTCGCGCACTTCGGCGATGGCGTTGCTGAAGGTTTTACCCGCTTCGCGCACCAGGATGCCCATCAGAGTCGGCATCTGGCTTTCCATCAGTATGGCGGCGCGTTCAAGGATTGCCGCGCGCTCCTGCGGAGGGGTGGCGAACCAGATTGGCGCATTGTTGACCGCGTTGCTCAGCGCCTGCTGAACTTCAGCCTCGCTGGCTTCACGCACGTGACCGACAATATCTTTTGGCTCCGCCGGGTTAATCACCGCCTGCGTTTCGCCTTCGGCAACCGGTTGTTCCAGCATCGGCAGCGCCTGCCATTTATGCAGGGCGCTATTTAATAAAGAAGAGGAGAGGGAGGCAAGGCGATGTTCGTTGGCCAGATCCAGACCGGCGGAGTTGCTGCGGCCTTTGCCGTACAGATCGCGCGGTAGCGGAATTTTCGGATGCGGCAGGCCGGTCTGACCTTCCTGCTGTGCCAGTTTTTCCACGGCGGTTACCGGGTCGGCAACCAGTTCATCCAGCGGCAGGGTATTATCGGCAATACGGTTAACGAATGAGGTGTTAGCGCCGTTTTCCAGCAGACGACGCACCAGATACGCCAGCAGCGTTTCGTGGGTGCCGACCGGGGCATAAATACGGCACGGACGGTTGAGCTTGCCGTCGGCGACGGGGCCTGTGACCTGCTCATACAGCGGCTCACCCATGCCGTGCAGGCACTGGAATTCGTACTGTCCCGGATAGTAGTTCTGCCCGGCGAGTTGATAAATCGCTGCCAGTGTATGGGCGTTGTGGGTTGCGAACTGCGGATAAATCAGGTTCGGTACTGCCAGCAGTTTCTTCGCGCAGGCCAGATAAGACACGTCGGTGTAGACCTTGCGGGTATAGACCGGATAGCCTTCGAGGCCATCCATCTGCGCGCGTTTGATCTCGCTGTCCCAGTAAGCGCCTTTCACCAGGCGGATCATCAGACGACGGCGGCTTCGCGTGGCGAGGTCGATCAGGTAGTCAATGACAAACGGGCAGCGTTTCTGGTAGGCCTGGATAACAAAGCCAATGCCGTTCCAGCCCGCCAGTTCCGGCTCAAAACAGAGTTTTTCCAGCAGATCGAGAGAGATCTCCAGACGGTCTGCCTCTTCGGCGTCGATGTTGATGCCAATATCGTACTGGCGCGCCAGCAGGGTCAGGGACTTCAGGCGCGGGTAAAGCTCTTCCATCGCGCGATCGTACTGAGCGCGGCTGTAGCGCGGGTGCAGCGCGGAGAGTTTAATAGAGATCCCCGGACCTTCATAAATTCCGCGCCCGTTCGAGGCTTTGCCGATGGCGTGAATCGCCTGCTGATAGGAGACCATATAGGCCTGAGCATCGTCGGCGGTTAACGCCGCCTCGCCGAGCATATCGTAGGAGTAGCGGAAACCTTTATCTTCCAGCTTGCGGGCGTTAGCCAGCGCCTCAGCAATGGTTTCGCCGGTAACAAACTGCTCACCCATCAGACGCATCGCCATATCGACGCCTTTGCGGATCAGCGGTTCGCCGCTCTTACCGATAATGCGGTTCAGCGAGCGCGACAGGCTGGTTTCGTTATGCGTAGAGACCAGTTTGCCGGTAAACAGCAGCCCCCAGGTGGCGGCGTTGACGAACAGCGACGGGCTGCGGCCGATATGCGACTGCCAGTTGCCGTTGCTGATTTTGTCGCGAATTAGCGCATCACGGGTGGCTTTGTCGGGGATGCGCAGCAGCGCTTCCGCAAGGCACATCAGCGCCACGCCTTCCTGTGAGGAGAGCGAGAATTCCTGTAACAGGCTTTGCACCATGCCGGCGCGACCGCTGGCGGTTTTCTGATTACGCAGCTTTTCTGCCAGTTGATAAGCCAGCTTGTGCGCCTGTTCGCCCAGGTTTTGCGGCAGACGGGCCTGCTCCAGCAGCATCGGCACGGCATCGGTTTCGGCCCAGCGCCAGGCGGCGGTAATGGAGGCGCGGGAGACGGACTGCGGCAGGATCTGCTCGGCGAATTCAAGGAACGGCTGATAAGGCTCGTCGCCCGGAGTGCCTGTCTCATCGCTTTCGTTAGCCGCGCCAGCGAGCAGCGCTGGCAGTTCCGGAAGCGTCTCGTCGTTTTCCAGCTTTTCCAGATAGTTGAAGATGGCCTGTTTAATCAGCCAGTGCGGCGTGCGGTCAATACGGCTCGCCGCGGATTTAATGCGTTCGCGCGTCGCGTCGTCAAGTTTTACACCCATGGTGGTGGTGCCCATGTCAGGAACTCCTGTTATTGGTCATTCGCTTCATCCTTCAACCTGCCTCTTTGTTGGCTGCATTTGCGCGCCCTGGTCACATAGTTATCTATGCTCCCAGAGACTTACAAATTTGCCGCCTCGACGCAGATTGAATGATTTTGCGAACTTCGCTTCTGTGCAGTTATGCGGTTGCGTAGAAATATCCATCATGTTGCAACTTTGTGCAACCTTGTTAATTGAGAATTGTGTGGCAGGCTGAAAATTGCTTTGATTGTTAAATTTTATGGTGAAAGTGGTAGGTATTTATTCCCTGTATATGAGGGGCGTTGTATGCGTGAGTTAACACTTTTGCGTGGTGCAACCGCTAAAAACGTGAGAGAGTGCAACCTATAACAAAATGAAGTTTGGTCCCGGAAGTATTTCGTGTAAATGCTGTGTTAAATCGTTTGTGAAAAAACAAAGCTTCCGTCAGGATACGGTCGCCCAATACAACCAATATGCCATTACCCCGTTCCGGTAGTGGAAAAAACGACAAAGTTGGACGCTGTCGACAAAAAATTCTGGAGATTTTTGCATGGCTATTAGCACACCCATGTTGGTGACTTTTACTGTTTATATTTTTGGCATGGTACTCATTGGTTTTATTGCCTGGCGATCGACCAAGAACTTTGATGATTATATCCTTGGCGGCCGTAGTCTTGGCCCATTTGTTACGGCGCTCTCCGCCGGGGCCTCGGATATGAGCGGCTGGCTGTTAATGGGATTGCCGGGGGCGATATTTATTTCCGGTATTTCCGAAAGCTGGATTGCCATTGGCCTGACGCTGGGCGCATGGGTTAACTGGAAGCTGGTGGCGGGGCGCTTACGTGTTCACACCGAGGTCAATAATAACGCGCTGACGCTGCCGGATTATTTTACCGGCCGTTTTGAGGACACCAGCCGGGTGCTGAGGATTATTTCAGCGCTGGTTATTCTGCTGTTCTTCACGATTTATTGCGCATCCGGCATTGTCGCTGGCGCTCGTCTATTTGAAAGCACCTTCGGGATGAGCTACGAAACCGCACTGTGGGCCGGTGCGGCGGCAACCATTATTTATACCTTCGTTGGTGGTTTCCTCGCGGTGAGCTGGACCGATACCGTTCAGGCCAGCCTGATGATATTTGCCCTGATTCTGACTCCGGTCATGGTGATTATTTCCGTCGGTGGTTTTGGCGATTCCCTGGAAGTCATTAAACAAAAGAGCATTGAGAACGTCGATATGCTCAAAGGGTTGAACTTTGTGGCGATTATTTCGCTGATGGGCTGGGGTCTGGGCTATTTCGGTCAGCCGCATATTCTGGCGCGCTTTATGGCGGCGGATTCGCACCACAGCATCGTTCATGCCCGTCGCATCAGCATGACCTGGATGATCCTCTGCCTGGCGGGCGCGGTTGCCGTTGGTTTCTTCGGTATCGCTTACTTTAATAACAATCCGGGCGCTGCGGGCGCGGTGAATCAAAACGCCGAGCGGGTGTTTATCGAACTGGCGCAGATTCTGTTTAACCCGTGGATTGCCGGGATCCTGCTGTCGGCGATTCTGGCGGCGGTGATGTCGACCCTGAGCTGCCAGCTGCTGGTGTGCTCCAGCGCGATTACCGAAGATCTGTATAAAGCGTTCCTGCGCAAAAATGCCGGTCAAAAAGAGCTGGTGTGGGTAGGGCGTTTTATGGTGCTGGTGGTGGCATTGGTGTCCATCGCCCTGGCGGCAAACCCGGAGAACCGCGTGCTGGGTCTGGTGAGCTATGCCTGGGCAGGCTTCGGTGCGGCGTTTGGCCCGGTGGTGCTGTTCTCGGTGATGTGGTCGCGAATGACGCGTAACGGCGCGCTGGCCGGGATGATCATCGGCGCAGTGACGGTGATTGTCTGGAAGCAGTTTGGTTGGCTGGGCCTGTATGAAATCATTCCTGGTTTTATCTTCGGTAGCCTGGGGATTGTGGTATTCAGCCTGCTGGGGAAAGCGCCGTCGGCAGAAATGCAAAGACGCTTTGCCGAAGCGGACGCGCATTATCATACTGCGCCGCCGGTACGTGCTACTGCGGAGTAATCCTCTGAATTGACCTTAAGCCCGCGTTCTGCGGGCTTTGTTATTTGTGCCTCTTGCTAATTGCTTGAAAATACGCTGATATCTCAGCACAAATAACAATGAGGATAGCAAAATGAATTTCAGACAGGGTGCGCTGGCGCTGGTACTGGCAGGGATATTAAGCGGCTGCGTGGCGCCTGCCGCGAAGACGGCCCCGGCGGCAGACGCTAACGCCTGCCCGGCGGATAACGCCATGGTGCAGACGACGCTTTATTTCGGCTTAAGCCGTCCTGCGGGGAAAGATATTACCGCTCAGGAGTGGCAGCAGTTCGTGGACCGCGACGTGACGCCGCGCTTTCGCGATGGCCTGACGGTATTTGATGCGCGCGGTCAGTGGTTGGGCAATGACGGCACCGTCGCGCGCGAGCAGAGCAAGGCGCTGATGCTGATCCATGGCAAAGAGGCGAAGAGCGAAGAGGGGATTGAGGCGCTGCGCAATACTTACAAATCACGTTTTGCGCAGGAGTCGGTGATGCGCGTTGACCAGCTGGTCTGCGTACATTTTTAAACGGTGCCCTGGTAAAATGGCCCGGTTGCGGCTAACGTCTTACCCGGGCCAATGAGATCTACGTTGCGCGCTGTTTCCCGGAGGCGATGCTGCGCATCTGTCCGGGCTACAACCCCATAAATCTTACAAATCCCGGGTCGCGGCTGACGCTTTACCCGGGCTACCGGCCTGCAAACGGCTGTGAACCTGTAGCCCGGGTAAGGCGCTTTGCGCCGCCCCCGGGAAAACAGGCCAGCATTGAAGCCAACATTCAACGATTATAGTACCAGCCCCGCGAAGCTGGCAGAGAGCAAACTCACCAGCGTTGCGCCATACACCAGGCGCAGGCCGAAGCGGGAAACAATATTTCCCTGCTGCTCATTCAGCCCTTTAATCGCCCCGGCAATAATGCCGATAGAGGCGAAGTTGGCGAAAGAGACCAGGAAGACCGACAAAATGCCCAGGCCGCGCGGCGTCATGCTGGCGGCAATTTTTTGCAGCTCAATCATGGCGACGAATTCATTCGCCACCAGCTTGGTCGCCATTATGCTGCCCGCATTAAGTGCATCGCTTAGCGGGATACCAATCAGCCACGCCAGCGGATAAAAAACGTAACCAAGGATCTGCTGGAAGCTCAGGCCAAATATCATGGCGAACAGCGCATTAATCGCGCTAATTAAGGCTATAAAACCAATCAGCATAGCCAAAATAATCATCGCGACTTTGAAACCGGCAAGAATATATTCCCCGAGCATTTCAAAGAAGCTCTGAGATTCGTGCATTTTTTCGAGCTTAATTTCCTCCTCGCTGCCGGGACGCGTTGGGGTAATTATCGACAGCACGATAAAGGTGCTGAACATATTCAGAATCAGCGCCGCCACAACATATTTCGCATCGAGCATACTCATGTAAGCGCCGACGATCGACAACGAAACCGTCGACATAGCGGTGGCTGACATAGTGAACAGACGGCGAGAGGAGAGGTCGCCGAGCACGCCTTTATAGGCAATAAAGTTTTCCGATTGCCCGAGGATCAGCGAGCTGACCGCGTTAAAGGATTCCAGCTTGCCCATACCGTTAATCTTTGACAGCAGGGTACCAATCAAGCGAATGAAAATGGGGAGAATACGCCAGTGCTGAAGAATACCGATCAGCGCTGAGATAAAGATAATGGGGCAAAGTACGCCGAGGAAAATAAACGCCAGGCCTTTTTCGCCCATGCCGCCAAATACAAAATTGGTCCCTTCGGCGGCGAAACCGAGCAGTGATTCAAAGAAGCCAGCAATATTTTTAACCAACCACAGGCCGCTTTCGGCGTGGAGAAAAAAGAAAGCCAAGGCAATTTCAATAATAATTAACTGGATAATATAGCGGATGCGGATTTTTTGTCGGTCATAGCTGGCGAGCCAGGCGAGGCCCAGAATAACCACCAGCGCCAGCAGGAAGTGCAAAAATTGAGTCATGTTGTTCATTTCGCAGGTCAATTAGGCCGCCATTTAGCCACAGCCGTCGGACCGGGTAAATATCCGCCGTGAAAAATTCTCTTATCCTGTGGTTTTTCAGGATGCCTGGCAGATAATCCCGCAAGTCATTATTTGTTAGCGATTAATTTACAACTCGTCATCATTCTCTACACATTTCACTTGTGTTTCTGATTATTGTAATGATAATCACTATCAGAAATATTTACCTATCTTTGCATCAATTGACTGCGGTTCACATTTAAGGGTGTCGGCATGTTTGTCCCATTTCTCATCATGTTACGTGAAGGCCTGGAAGCAGCGCTGATTGTCAGCCTGATCGCCAGCTATCTGAAACGCACTCAGCGCGGCAACTGGATAGGCGTAATGTGGATTGGCGTGTTCCTCGCGGCGGCGCTTTGCCTTGGTCTGGGGATTTTCATCAACGAAACAACCGGTGAGTTTCCGCAGCGCGAACAGGAGCTATTCGAAGGCATTGTGGCGGTGATCGCGGTGTGCATTCTGACCTGGATGGTGTTCTGGATGCGTAAAGTGTCGCGCAACGTGAAGCAGCAGCTTGAGCAGGCGGTCGACAATGCCCTTCAGCGCGGGAACAACCACGGCTGGGCGCTGGTGATGATGGTCTTTTTCGCCGTGGCTCGTGAAGGTCTGGAATCGGTGTTCTTCCTGCTGGCCGCTTTCCAGCAGGATGTGGGAATCTGGCCGCCGATCGGCGCTATGTTGGGTCTGGCAACCGCCATCGTTTTAGGGTTCCTGATCTACTGGGGCGGTATTCGCATGAATCTCGGCGTGTTTTTCAAATGGACCAGCTTGTTTATTCTGCTGGTGGCCGCGGGACTGGCGGCAGGGGCTATCCGCGCTTTCCATGAGGCCGGTTTGTGGAATCACTTCCAGGATGTCGCCTTCGATCTGAGCAACGTTCTTTCTACGCATACGCTATTTGGCACGCTGCTGGAGGGGATTTTTGGCTATCAGGAAACGCCGACCATCAGTGAAGTGGCGGTCTACTTTATCTATTTGATCCCGGCGCTGGTGCTGTTCATTCTGCCGCCGAGCAATAAAACCACTGCATCCCGAGCTGCTTAGTTGGGCATCGCGGATTGAAATAGTTACAACATACTTATCGAAAGGGATGGTCATCACCATGAATCAATTTCGCCGTAATGCGTTGCAGCTCGCCTTCGCTGCGCTGTTCAGCTCTGCCTTTTATGCCCAGGCTGCCGATATCCCGCAGGTCAAAGTGACCGTCACCGACAAACAGTGTGAGCCGATGAACGTCACCGTGAAAGCGGGCAAAACCCAGTTCATCATTCAGAACCACAGCCAGAAAGCGCTGGAGTGGGAGATTCTGAAAGGCGTGATGGTGGTGGAAGAGCGCGAGAATATCGCTCCTGGTTTTACGCAAAAGCTGACGGCGAACCTGCAGCCTGGCGAATATGACATGACCTGCGGCCTGTTGACTAACCCGAAAGGTAAGCTGACGGTGACCGGTGAAGCCACCAAAGACGCTGCCAAAGCTGATGCGCTGCTCAGCCTGGGTGAAGCTATTACCGCCTATAAAGCCTACGTTACCGCTGAGACCGCTGAACTGGTTAGCGGCACCAAAGCCTTTACCGATGCGGTGAAAGCGGGGGATATCGAGAAGGCAAAAGCCCTCTACGCACCGACGCGTCAGCACTATGAGCGCATTGAACCCATTGCCGAGCTGTTCTCTGACCTCGACGGCAGTATTGATGCCCGTGAAGATGACTACGAGAAAAAAGCAGAAGATCCGAAGTTCACCGGCTTCCACCGTCTGGAAAAAGCGCTGTTTGGCGATAACAGCGTCAAAGGAATGGATAAATATGCCGATCAGCTGAACACCGATGTTCTCGACCTGCAAAAACGCATCAGCGAACTGGCTTTCCCTCCATCAAAAGTGGTCGGCGGCGCAGCTGGTTTGATTGAAGAAGTGGCGGCCAGCAAAATCAGCGGTGAAGAAGATCGCTACAGCCATACCGACCTGTGGGATTTCCAGGCCAACATTGACGGCGCGCAGAAAATTGTCGACCTGCTGCGTCCGCAACTGCAAAAAGAGAACAGTACGCTGCTGGCGAAAGTAGATGCCAACTTCAAGAAAGTGGATAGCATCCTGAGCAAATACCGCACTAAAGACGGCTTTGAGACCTACGACAAGCTGACGGATGCGGATCGCAATGCGCTGAAAGGCCCGATCACCACTCTGGCGGAAGATCTGGCACAACTGCGCGGGATCCTCGGTCTGGACTAAGTCGATGGCAGAGCAAAAGTATGATGTCAGTGAACCGTCGCGTCGGCGGTTATTAAAAGGGATCGGTGCGCTTGGCGGCGCGCTGGCGATTACCGGTGGCTGCCCGGTGGCACATGCGGCAAAAGACAACAGCTCTCCGGGGACGTTGTCGCCAAATGCGCGCATGGAAGCGCAGCCGTTTTATGGCCCGCATCAGGCGGGTGTGCTGACGCCACAGCAGACGTCGATGATGGTTGTCGCTTTCGACGTGTTGGCTAGCGATAAAGCAGACCTTGAACGTCTGTTTCGCCTGCTGACTCAGCGTATTGCCTTTTTGACCAAAGGTGGGCCAGCGCCGGAGACGCCAAACCCGCGTTTGCCACCGATGGATTCAGGGATTCTGGGGCCGTGGATCGCCCCGGATAACCTGACGGTGACCGTGTCGGTTGGTCATTCGCTGTTTGACGAGCGTTTTGGCCTGGCCAACCGCGCGCCGAAAAAGCTGCAAAAGATGACGCGTTTTCCGAATGACTCTCTGGATGCTGCACTTTGCCACGGCGACCTGCTGCTGCAAATTTGCGCGAATACTCAGGATACGGTGATACATGCTTTGCGGGATGTGATTAAGCACACCCCGGACCTGCTCAGCGTACGCTGGAAGCGGGAAGGCTTCATTTCCGATAGCGCCGCGCGCAGTAAAGGTAAAGAGACGCCGGTTAATCTGCTGGGCTTTAAAGACGGTACCGCTAATCCTGTCAGTACCGATAACGCGCTGATGGATAAAGTGGTGTGGGTTACTGCCGACCAGGAAGAGCCTGTGTGGGCAACGGGCGGCAGTTATCAGGCAGCGCGTATTATTCAGTTTCATGTCGAGTTCTGGGATCGCACGCCGCTTAAAGAGCAGCAGACGATTTTTGGTCGCGATAAGCACAGCGGGGCACCGTTGGGTATGCAGCATGAGCACGATGTGCCGGATTACAGCAAGGACCCGGACGGTGACACCATTGCGCTCGATAGTCATATTCGTCTGGCCAATCCGCGCACTCTGGAGACCGAGTCCAGCCTGATGATGCGCCGGGGCTACAGCTATTCGCTGGGGGTGACTAACTCAGGCCAGCTGGATATGGGGCTGCTGTTTGTCTGCTATCAGCACGATCTGGAAAAAGGCTTTCTGACGGTGCAAAAGCGCCTGAACGGAGAAGCGCTGGAAGAGTACGTTAAGCCGATCGGCGGGGGCTATTTCTTTGTTCTGCCGGGAGTTATCGACAGTCAGCACTATCTTGGGCAATCGCTGCTTGAAGCCTGACGCTCCTGCCCGTAAGGGCAGGGCGTTTTCTGCTGTTTTTCCATTCTTTTTTTGTATTTCCTGCCTTGTTTAATTTTTCTGTAATCTTAATGTCGGAAACTCCAAACAGCTGCAGTGAGAATTATTTGTTGTCTTTTTGTGAAAAATAAGTTGCATTAAGAATTATTTTTGATGTACTTATTAAAGACGCGGTAGTTCCCGGCAGTGATGTCGTCTCACTATGGAGATCGCGAATGCCCGATTGCTGTAACGGAAAACGTCAAACCTCATACCGTACTTATCAGCACGGGGGCCACATTTCCGGCCGCGATTCCCACACCCCAAATTTATCCCCCACTACAACAGAAAACTCGAACCCAGACAGGGTGCGCGGTGCGCGTAGCCGTGACCCGTTGTCAATTCGACAGGCAAGCAATGGCTTACAAGGAAGCCAAACCTCAATCGTTCGTGCGCATAATCGCGTCGATGTTGACGCGTGTGATGTAAACCAACAACGCAAGGTGCTATCCATGGGAAGACAAAAAGCAGTGACCAAAGCTCGTCGTGAGGCCAAACGTGTGCTGAGACAGGATTCGCGCAGCCATAAACAGCGCGAAGAAGAATCGGTCACATCGCTTGTGCAAATGAGTGGCGTAGAAGCAATTGGTATGGCGCGGGATAGTCGTGATGCATCGCCAATTGAAGCGCGCAATGACGCTCAGGCGCATTATTTGAATGCCATCGACAATAAACAGCTGATCTTTGCGACAGGCGAGGCCGGGTGCGGGAAGACCTGGATTAGTGCGGCAAAAGCAGCTGAAGCCCTGATCCATAAGGATGTGGACAGAATTATTGTTACCCGTCCCGTTCTGCAAGCCGACGAAGATCTCGGCTTCTTACCGGGAGATATCGCCGAGAAATTCGCTCCCTATTTTCGACCGGTTTATGACGTGCTGGTGAAGAGGTTGGGCGCTTCCTTTATGCAATACTGCCTGCGTCCGGAAATCGGCAAGGTGGAAATCGCTCCGTTCGCTTATATGCGCGGACGTACATTTGAAAATGCGGTCGTGATTTTGGACGAGGCCCAGAACGTGACCGCTGCGCAAATGAAAATGTTTTTGACCCGCCTCGGGGAGAACGTGACGGTTATCGTCAATGGCGACATTACCCAGTGTGATTTACCCTCTGGCGTGAGGTCTGGCCTGGTCGATGCGCTGGCGCGTTTTGAAGAAGATGAGATGGTTGGCGTGGTGCGCTTCACGACCGATGACTGCGTGCGCTCGACGCTTTGTCAGCGCGCGCTTAAAGCCTACTACTGATTGTTTTTGAGCTTGCAAAGCCCGGGAAGACCGGGCTTTGTTTTTGCTGGTTTAAAGCAAGTTCTGCAGCGGGGGAGCGGCCATGGTGGCTTCGAAAGGAATAATATCGACTTTCGCTACACCCGATTGCTGGAACGGATCCTGACTCAGCCAGGCCCGTAGCAAATCCATGTTATCGCCTTTTGCCAGAATGACTCCGCCAGATCTGGGGATCTTACGCCCTGAAGCAAGAAACAATCCGTCAGCGTAGCCTTTTTTAAGCCATTCCACGTGTGCGGAAAGCTGCGCGTCAACTTCATCTAACGGTTTAACGTAAGTCAGAACAATAACTGCAATGGTGCTCATTTGGATGTCCATCTTTTATATGGGTATATAAAAGTAGCATGCGGAGAGTTGCGGGTGATAGTGGGCCGAATGCAGTTTCTGGATGGTGCAACAGGCGAAAAAAAAGCCCGCACTTGCGTACGAGCTCTTCTTAAAATATGGCGGTGAGAGAGGGGTTCGAACCCTCGATACGTTGCCGTATACACACTTTCCAGGCGTGCTCCTTCAGCCACTCGGACACCTCACCATATTGTTTCGCTGCTCACCTTAGGTGGGCAACGGGGCGCTACTATAGGGAGTTGCGCTAAAACGGTCAAGCAGTATTTACTCTTTCTTTACCGTTCGGTCAAGCAATGAACACTACCCCGCCGTCGGGCGGCAGGGCAGGCATTTTAACGCTGTGAATCAAGCTGTTCGTTGTTTTTCACCACGTCCTGCGCTTTGGCGTAGCTCTCGATCAGTAACTGGTATGCCGGGAAGATTTTGGTATAAACCTCAGCCCACTCTGCGGCATCCGGGCGATTCCAGGTACGCTGTAGCTCGGAAGCGACCGCGGCGGTATCCATTGGCACCACGCCTGCCTGAACCACGCGGGCGAGGGTGATTTCCTGCGCCATTTTGCTGTAGGTACCGGAAGCGTCAATCACGGCGAAGACCTTATAACCATCGGCAACGGCGGCAATTGACGGGAACGCCATGCAGACGCTGGTAATGGTACCGGCAATAATCAACGTTTTACGCCCGGTTGCTTTTACTGCGTCAACGAATTCCGGGTTATCCCAGGCGTTGATCTCGCCCTTACGCGCAATATATTTCGCATGCGGCGCGTTCTGGTGAATCTCCGGGATCAGTGGGCCGTTTGGCCCCTGCGGGACTGATGCCGTGGTGATCACCGGGATCCCTGCTAATGACGCCATTTTTGCCAACGCAGCGGCGCGGGCTCGCAGTTCCGGCATCGGCATGTCGCCGACGGTCTGAAACAGGCCGCTCTGATGATCAATCAACAACATGGCGGTATCATTCACGTCAATCACCGGACGAGAACCGTTAAAGTTAGCTGGAGTCGACATACTATTCACCTCTGTAATATTAGATTTGGCCGAAGCGGCCGCTGTTAAAATCACGAACGGCTTCCGCGATTTGCGCTTTGGTATTCATCACAAATGGGCCGTAACCGACAATGGGTTCCTGTAGTGGCTCGCCGGCCATCAGCAGGACTTTCGCGTTGGAACTCGCCTCAAGATGGAGTGATTCCCCTTTCTGGCTTAGCACCACCAGTTGGCCTTCACGGGCGCTTCCCTCTCCGTTCACCTTAACTTCACCTTCCAGCACGACCAGCGCGGTGCTCCAGCCATCGGGCTGATGCAGCGTTATGTCCTGACCCTGATTAAGCTGCAGGTCCCAGACATTGAGCGGTGAAAAGGTATGCGCCGGTCCGACAACATCGCTGTAGCGGCCCGCAATGACCCGCATACGGCCCGCGTTATCGGGCAGAGCAACGACAGGGATCGCATCAGCGGTGATGCTCTGGTATCCCGGATGCGTCATCTTGTCTTTTGCCGGAAGGTTGACCCAGAGCTGAATCATTTTCAGCTCGCCGCCGGTTCGGGTGAAATTCGCCGAGTGGAACTCTTCGTGCAGTATTCCGGCACCTGCCGTCATCCACTGCACATCACCGGGGCCAATAACGCCGCCTCGGCCGGTAGAATCTCGGTGCTCAACTTCCCCTGAATACACGACGGTGACGGTTTCAAATCCACGATGCGGATGCTCACCAACGCCGCGTTTCTCTGTCCCAGCCGGGAAGTGGTGCGGGCCAGCATAGTCAAGCAGCAGGAAGGGGCTTAGCTGTTCGCCATGAGTCTGATAAGAGAACATCGAGCGAACCGGGAAACCGTCGCCTACCCAGTGCTGCGAGGGGGCGGTATAGATGCCAGTAATCTGTTTCATGGAGGTCTCCTGCATGTCTGTTTCTGATGTGAATAAGCATATATTCAGTTCTAATTGCCCGGTAGATAGTGAAAATGGCCTATACTGTTCTAAAAATGGAACAATGGAGGAAGGATGCAGGATCTCAATGATTTAGCCTGGTTTGTCCAGGTGGTCGATCACGGCGGTTTTGCTGCGGCAGGGAGAGCGCTCGATCAGCCTAAATCAAAATTAAGCCGCCGGATTGCTCAGCTTGAAGAACGTCTCGGGGTGCGTCTGATTCAGCGTACTACCCGGCAGTTTGCGGTGACCGAGGTCGGACACACCTTTTATCAACACTGCAAAGCGATGTTGATAGAGGCGGAGGCAGCGGAACAGGCGGTGGAAACGCTGCGTTCAGAGCCGTGCGGCAGCGTGAAGCTGACCTGCCCGGTGACGCTTTTGCATGTACATATCGGCCCAATGCTGGCGCGGTTTATGCAGCGTCATCCGGGGGTAACGCTATTATTGGAAGCGACGAACCGGCGGGTTGATGTAGTGGGGGAAGGCGTTGATGTGGCTATTCGCGTGCGGCCAAGGCCTATAGAAGATAGCGATCTGGTGATGCGCGTATTGGCCGACCGCGGGCATCGGCTGGTGGCGAGTCCAGCGTTAGTTGAGCGGCTGGGCGTGCCCCAGGCACCGTCTGAACTCAGCGAGTGGCCGGGATTAAGTATCGGTGCAGGAAAACATCAACATCACTGGCAATTAACCGGCCCCGAGGGCGCGCGGGCGGAGGTCTATTTCGCTCCCCGGATGGTGACAACGGATATGTTGGCGCTGCGAGAAGCGGCGGTTGCCGGAGTTGGCGTGGTGCAGCTTCCTTTATTAATGGTGCGCGATCAGCTGGCGGCAGGGGAACTGGTGGTTGTGCTTGATGAGTGGCAACCGCGCAGAGAGGTGATCCATGCGGTTTTTGCTTCACGTCGTGGTCTACTGCCGTCGGTCAGGGCGCTGGTTGATTTCCTGAGCGAAGAGTATCAGCGGATGGAGGAGGATTAGGATTTGATAAAATCCGTAAGGAGCAGTGCTGTCGAAGATAGTCTGAAGCCGCAGAAGACTGGCTGTTCCCGGAGGCGGCGCGATGCGCCTGTCCGGGCTACCGGGTGGTGGGGTGCAACATGCGAAAAAAAGCCCGTACTTGCGTACGAGCTCTTCTTAAAATATGGCGGTGAGGGAGGGATTGACTCGCTTCGCTCGCCCTGCGGGCAGCTTCCTCGCAGGCTCGTCATCTGTCCAACTGGCTGTCGCCAGTTGTCGAACCCCGGTCGAGGGTTCTCATCCCCTCCCTGAAGGGGTGCAACATGCGAAAAAAAAGCCCGTACTTGCGTACGAGCTCTTCTTAAAATATGGCGGTGAGGGAGGGATTGACTCGCTTCGCTCGCCCTGCGGGCAGCTTCCTCGCAGGCTCGTCATCTGTCCAACTGGCTGTCGCCAGTTGTCGAACCCCGGTCGAGGGTTCTCATCCCCTCCCTGAAGGGGTGCAACATGCGAAAAAAAAGCCCGTACTTGCGTACGAGCTCTTCTTAAAATATGGCGGTGAGGGAGGGATTGACTCGCTTCGCTCGCCCTGCGGGCAGCTTCCTCGCAGGCTCGTCATCTGTCCAACTGGCTGTCGCCAGTTGTCGAACCCCGGTCGAGGGTTCTCATCCCCTCCCTGAAGGGGTGCAACATGCGAAAAAAAAGCCCGTACTTGCGTACGAGCTCTTCTTAAAATATGGCGGTGAGGGAGGGATTGACTCGCTTCGCTCGCCCTGCGGGCAGCTTCCTCGCAGGCTCGTCATCTGTCCAACTGGCTGTCGCCAGTTGTCGAACCCCGGTCGAGGGTTCTCATCCCCTCCCTGAAGGGGTGCAACATGCGAAAAAAAAGCCCGTACTTGCGTACGAGCTCTTCTTAAAATATGGCGGTGAGGGAGGGATTCGAACCCTCGATACGTTGCCGTATACACACTTTCCAGGCGTGCTCCTTCAGCCACTCGGACACCTCACCATATTGTCATTCCCGTTGCTGCCGGGAACGGGCGCTAATTTAGGGAAATACGTAAGTCTCGTCAATCAACTTTTTTAAAAAACCGTGCGTTTAGCCAAACTTCAAGCAACTTGCTTTCTAAATGCGCGAGAATCGATTTTTTTGTCACCATTTCTTTTTTAACACGATAGCCAGACGAAATTTGCTATGCTGACAAACCAATAGAAAACAACGAATAAAACACGACGCTAACCTAACCTGCTTGGGGCGTCGGCTATCAGGAGCCATCATGGAGATTATCTTTTACCACCCGACGTTTGACACTTCGTACTGGATTACGGAGCTGGAGAAGCAACTGCCCGGTTCGCGAGTGCGCGAGTGGAAACCGGGCGATAACCAACCCGCCGACTATGCGTTGGTCTGGCATCCTCCGGTAGAAATGTTGCAAGGGCGTGACTTAAAGGCGGTCTTTGCCCTTGGCGCTGGCGTCGATTCAATCCTTAGCAAGCTGCGGGAACATCCGGAAATGCTGCCGCTGTCGATTCCGTTATTCCGTCTGGAAGACACCGGCATGGGCTTGCAGATGCAAGAGTACGCCGTGAGCCAGGTTCTGCATTGGTTCCGTCGTTTTGATGATTACCAGGCATTAAAGCAGGAAGCCCGCTGGCAGCCTCTGGATGAGTATCATCGCGAGGAGTTTACTATCGGGATTATGGGCGCGGGCGTGCTCGGCGCTAAAGTGGCAGAAGGGCTGCAAGCGTGGGGATTTCCGCTGCGCAGCTGGAGCCGTAGCCGTAAGTCCTGGCCGCAGGTGACGAGTTTTGCTGGGGCAGAAGAACTGGGCGAATTTCTGAGCAGCACTCGCGTGCTGATTAACCTGTTGCCTAACACTGCGGAAACCGTTGGCATTATTGATAAAACGCTGTTGGCGCAGCTTCCGGATAATAGCTATGTGCTGAATCTGGCGCGTGGAGTTCATGTGGTTGAAGACGATCTGCTGGCGGCGCTGGATAGCGGTAAGCTTAAAGGGGCTATGCTCGACGTGTTCAGCCGCGAACCATTACCGAAAGAGAGCCCACTTTGGGCGCATCCACGGGTTGCGATGACGCCTCATGTTGCAGCTGTCACCCGGCCTCAGGAAGCCATTGCTTATATTGCAGGAACTATCGGCCAACTGGAACGAGGCGAAACGGTAAGCGGGCAGGTCGATCGCCAGCGAGGATACTAAGAGATAACCCCGCTGCGGCGGGGTTTTTGCTGATCATGAGCGCATATTCCTGCTATTCTTGCCACAAACAGAGAAGGAGAATGTGATGTATCCTGTTGACCTGCACATGCATACCATTGCCAGCACCCACGCTTACAGTACCCTGCACGATTATATTGCCGAAGCAAAGCGCAAGGGGATCAAACTCTTTGCCATTACCGACCATGGCCCTGACATGGCTGATGCGCCACATTACTGGCATTTCATTAACATGCGCATCTGGCCGCGGCTGGTGGACGGCATTGGCATTCTGCGCGGCATCGAAGCCAACATCAAAAATACACAGGGCGAAATAGACTGTACCGGGCCAATGCTCACCTCTCTGGACCTGATTATTGCAGGTTTCCACGAGCCGGTGTTCCCGCCTCAGGATAAGGCGACCCATACGGAGGCGATGATCGCCACCATGGCCAGCGGCGCAGTGCATATTATTAGTCATCCCGGTAATCCCAAATTCCCCGTTGATATCCCGGCCATTGCTGCTGCGGCGGCGAAATACCATGTTGCGCTGGAGATCAATAACTCATCTTTTGTCTCATCGCGCATTGGAAGTGAAGATAATTGCCGTGCCGTCGCGCAGGCCGTGCGTGATGCCGGCGGTTGGGTTGCGCTGGGGTCGGATTCCCATACCGCATTCACGCTGGGCGAATTTACCGAATGCCGTAAGATCCTTGATGCCGTTGATTTCCCGGAGGATCGCATCCTTAACGTGACACCCCGGCGTATGCTTGATTTCCTTGAATCACGAGGAATGGCGGCGATCCCTGAATTTGCTGAACTTTAATTTGAATAACTGGAAGAAATGAATGAACGAGTTTTCTATCCTCTGCCGCGTGCTGGGTTCACTGTACAACCGTCAGCCGCAGGACCCGCTGCTGGTCCCGCTATTTACCCTTATTCGTGAAGGGAAGCTGGCGGCGAGCTGGCCGCTGGAGCAGGATGAGCTGCTGGAGCGTCTGCAAAAGAGTTGTGATATGCAGTCGCTGGCCGCCGAATATAATGCCCTGTTTGTTGGTGAAGAGTGCAGCGTTGCGCCTTACCGTAGCGCATGGGTGGAAGGGGCGACAGAAGCTGAAGTTCGTGGTTTTCTGAGTGCACACGGGATCCCAACCGGAGAAAGCGCAACGGATCATATCGGATCGCTGCTGTTGGCTGCCTCATGGCTGGAAGATCATGCCACTGAGGATGAAAGCGAGACTCTGGAAACGCTGTTTGCCGATTACATTCTGCCATGGTGTGGGGCCTTCCTTGGTAAAGTTGAAGCGCATGCGACTACGCCATTCTGGCGTACTATGGCGCCGCTGACCCGCGAAGCTCTCTCTGCAATGTGGGATGAACTGCAGGAAGAAAATGAGCAATAATTTGTGATTTAAATCACAAATTTAATGCAACGCAAAATTACACATCTCACATAATGTGTTCTATGTCGCATTTGCCAGGTGCGTATCTGCTATGATGCGCACTATGAACATACTCTTCGCAATCGCATTAACGACTGGCATTCTCTCCGGAATTTGGGGATGGGTGGCTGTCGCACTTGGCCTGCTGAGCTGGGCGGGTTTCCTCGGCTGCACCGCTTACTTTGCCTGTCCGCAAGGTGGGTTAAAAGGGCTGCTCATTTCCACCTGTACGGTCATGAGCGGCGTGATATGGGCGCTGGTGATTATTTATGGCAGCGCGCTGGCGCCGCAGTTGGAAATCCTGAGCTATGTGATGACAGGTATCGTGGCGTTTCTGATGTGCATACAGGCGCGTCAGCTGCTGCTCTCCTTTGTACCCGGTACGTTTATTGGTGCATGCGCGACGTTTGCGACCAACGGCGACTGGCGTTTGGCGGTACCTTCGTTGGCATTGGGCCTGGTCTTTGGCTACGCTATGAAAAATAGCGGACTGTGGCTGGCGGCGCGAGCCGCGAAAAATAAAGCACTGGCTAACGAAAACAGCTAATCACGTATAAACCACACGCTTTACCTTAAAACAGGGCTTCAGGTCCTGTTTTTTTGTGTCCGGAATTCCTTTCATTAAACCTCCCTCCCGTCTACACGTTCTTGAGTCACTGTACCGTCAGTCAGTGAATCGATTTTGTTAACAATATTGCTATAAATGAAATTAATTTGTTTTTGTTTTGTTAATATAAATGCGTTGGTTGTAAGTGGATGTGACTCGATGCACTCATGGATGGCTTGTGCTTTTTGATAGCTATGCAGATATGCCGAGGAGTTTTATCATGAAAAAATATCAATGCGCGTTAGTTGCTGCTTTATGTGTTTTGCCCACGTTATTTAGCCCGGCCATGGCGGAGCAGGTGCAGGCTGGCGTCATCCATTTCTACGGGCAGGTTGTAGAAGCACCTTGCCAACTCAATGCAACAGACAATCAGGTTGTTATGGATTGCCCACGGGCGAAGACGGTACGGATATCAGCTCAGCAGCTTGAAAAAGGAAATATTCACAACGAAAACATCCGCTCGGCGCAGTTAAGATACATTAACCCGCAACGTACCCTCGCTATTCTGGACGTCGATTATCGGTAACAACTAGCCCCCAGGCTTTCGTCCCGGGGGCTATCATGCCATATTATCCTCAAGTATTTATCCTTAGACGTATGCCGACAGGAGGAGAAATGGCTGTTCAACCTGAGGTTATTCTCGGCGACATTACAACGCTCGCGGTCGATGTTATCGTCAACGCCGCAAACCCTTCATTGCTTGGCGGCGGTGGGGTAGACGGCGCGATTCATCGCGCTGCCGGCCCTGAACTGCTGGCTGCCTGTAAAATCGTTCTTCAACAGCAGGGAGAATGCCCACCAGGTCATGCAGTCATTACCGTCGCGGGAAATCTACCTGCCAGCGCGGTCATTCACACCGTAGGGCCAATTTGGCACGGCGGCGACCGGCAGGAGGCAGAGTTGCTGGCAGATGCTTATAAAAATAGCCTGCTATTGGCTTCAGCAAATAACTATCGCTCAATTGCATTTCCCGCTATCAGCACTGGCGTTTATGGGTATCCTAAAGAGGCTGCGGCAGAAATTGCCGTACGCACGGTAAATGCGTTTCTCACTCGCTACAACCCTCTGGAACGCGTCATTTTTGTCTGTTTCGATGCTGAAACGGCTGGCATTTATACCCGATTGCTTCAGACGCAGTAGTTCGTTATACAGATCCCTTGCAGGAATAAGATATGATAGTTTCCCGCATTCGCAGGAAATTATCATCACTGGAGATTTACGCGTGGTTGAAGGGAAAGTACTGCATAAACAACAGATTCGCCGTGCGGAAATTGTGGCTGCAGCACAGAAATGTTTGGCGGAAAAGGGACTGCATGGCGCCTCCGTTGCGGACATTGCGCGTCAGGCTGGTCTGAGCGTAGGGCAGTTGTATCGTATCTTTGCCAGTAAAGAAGAGATCGTTGAAGCGATCGTCAGTGAAATAGTCAATGCCAGGGTTGGCGAGATGGTGGACGGAAACCATGATTTGGTCCGGATGGCCTCAGTTTTAGCCGGCGTGATCCCAGCGACCGATGACACAAAGACTGATAATTATCTGTTGATGGAAATTAACGCGGAAGCATCCAGAAATCCCCGCCTGCGCGAAATTATGCATCAAGCCGATCGTCGTCTGAAAGAAGAGGGTGGGCGACTGACCCGACACTATCATCCTGAAATGAGCGCAGAACAAATTAATGTCGCCTGTGAATTTATCGCGATCTTAACTGAAGGTGCAGCCTATCGGTGTGAACTGGCAACGACCTCGACAGTTGATAAGACGGCGATGGAGGCGCTTTACCGCAACGTATTTCATCTGTTGTTCATGAAAAAGTAGAGCTGCCGGACGCAAAATACACGGCAGCTTTTGACTTTATCAACCCGCTGAAATCTGTGGTTTAGCTGTTTTTTGTTGGAACTTCCCGGAGAAAAGGAAGCGCAGGATCGGTATCCGCAGATGGATTTCATACAGAATCAGCGCAATCCCAACAACAAAGACCAGCCCGGTAATAAACCCTAAGGTATTCGATTTAATCACCGGGGTTATCCATGCGCCATAGAGTAAGGTCAGCGGATGGTGAACCAAATAGATAAAGAGTGACGCGTTGACGAAATAGGTGACTCGCGCGGACTGGAAGTTCAGCAACCGGTGGCCAAGGGAAAAGACGACGTTGACCATCCACAGGCCAAGGACCATGGTGATGACGTATTCCGTTTCATACATCCAGCCATCGCCAGACCCATACTGCTGATTCAGGCGGTAGGCGATAAAGCCCAGCAGCGCCCCAACAAAGCACCAGGGTGATGAGGTGGTGAACATCGCTTTCAGGCGTGAGTTAATAAACGTCTGGGCGCCAAGAATAAAGAAAGGCAGATAGAAAAGCGTCTGCATGACAATAAAGTTGAACAGGCCATTACTGAGAACAGGCGGGTAAACCATAAACAGGGTGCGACGAATCACCGCATACAGTACGCCGAGCGCCAGAAAAATCATCGATAGCTGGCCCATTGTGACGGTGTCACTGAAGGTGGGGGCGGTGTCAGAACGTCGACTGGTCAGCCATTTAAACAGCACAATGCCTAGCGTCGTCAGCACAACCAGCACCAGTAAAAACCACAGATGTGAAATTAATTCCCAGGCCAGGGTGTTAAACTTGTCATATCCTGAGAGGGTATGCCAGTTTCCAGCCTTGCCGTTGACGTACTGCAGCATAATAAACTGCGGCAAGGTCAGTAGCGGAATGGCGGTTAGCATGGGAATGCCTACGCGCTCAACGCGCACTTTCCACCATTTCTTAAGCGGATAGCGCAGAAAAAGCATGTAGGAAAAATAACCGGAAATCACAAAGAAGACCTGCATCCGAAAGGCATGGATGAAGTCGTTGAACAACGTCAACCACCATGAAGGTTCTACGCTATTAACATGCCAGCTGTGGCTGGAGTAGATGAGCGAGATGTGAAAAGGAATTCCCAGCAGCATCAGCCAGGCGCGGATGCTATCGAAAAAATATTCACGCTGTACTGGAGTATTATTCATACAATTTCGCTACATTCTCAGACAATTCGTCTTATCACTCAACGTGATAACCTTTAAATTCTTTGCAACCCTACATGAACTCTGGGTATCTGTCTCCAGGATAAGCACGCAAAGTGCAAGTGGGACAGTGAACTGTTTATTCCCTGTGCCGCCAGGCTGAACAATGCAGGGATTATGTTGTCGGATTGCCCGAGTTTCCATTAAAATAGATCGGATCGATTTAAGCACACAAAGGGGGAAGTGCTTACTTATATGAAACATAAACCACAGATGATGAAAATGCGTTGGTTAAGCGCAGCCGTAATGTTGTCCCTGTGTACTTCATCTGCATGGGCATTCAGCATTGATGACGTCGCAAAAGAGGCTCAAACGTTAGCTGGCAAAGGCTATGAAGCGCCGAAAAGTAACCTGCCCTCTGCTTTCCGCGATATGAAGTATGCGGATTATCAGCAAATTCAGTTTAATCACGATAAAGCCTATTGGAATAATCTTAAAAGCCCGTTCAAGCTTGAGTTTTACCACCAGGGGATGTATTTCGACACGCCGGTCACCATTAATGAAGTGACTGCGACCAGCGTGCGTAAAATTAAATATAACCCGGATTATTTCAATTTTGGTAATGTTCAGCACGACAAAGACACGGTTAAAGACCTGGGCTTTGCTGGCTTTAAAGTCCTGTATCCGATCAATAGCAAAGATAAGAACGACGAAATTGTCAGCATGCTCGGAGCAAGCTACTTCCGCGTACTGGGACAGGGCCAGGTTTATGGGCTTTCTGCCCGTGGACTTGCTATCGATACTGCACTGCCTTCTGGCGAAGAATTCCCGCGTTTTCGTGAGTTCTGGATTGAACGTCCGAAAGCCACGGATAAACGCCTGACGATTTATGCGCTGCTGGATTCCCCGCGCGCAACCGGAGCCTATCGCTTTGTAGTGATGCCGGGCCGCGACACCGTTGTTGATGTGCAATCGAAGGTCTACCTGCGCGACAAAGTGGGCAAGCTGGGCGTTGCTCCGCTGACCAGCATGTTCCTGTTTGGGCCGCACCAACCGTCTCCGACGACCAACTATCGCCCGGCGCTGCATGATTCCAACGGTCTCTCTATCCTCGCCGGAAATGGTGAATGGATCTGGCGTCCGCTGAATAATCCAAAACATTTGGCCGTCAGCAGCTATGCGATGGAAAACCCGCAAGGCTTTGGCCTGCTGCAGCGTGGCCGCCAGTTCTCTCGTTTCGAGGATCTTGACGATCGCTACGACCTGCGTCCAAGCGCGTGGATCACGCCAAAAGGCGAATGGGGTAAAGGTAAAATCGAACTGGTTGAAATTCCGACCAATGACGAGACCAACGATAATATCGTCACCTACTGGACGCCGGACCAATTGCCGGAGCCAGGCAAAGAGATGAACTTCAAATACACCATCACCTTCAGTCGCGATGAAGACAAACTGCATGCGCCAGATAACGCGTATGTGATGCAGACTCGTCGTTCCACTGGTGACGTGAAGCAATCGAATCTGATTCGCCAGCCGGATGGTACCATCGCCTTTATCGTCGATTTTACCGGCACTGAGATGAAAAAACTGCCAGCCGACACCGCGGTAACCGCCCAGGCAAGCATCGGCGATAACGCCGAAATCTTTGAAAATACGGTGCGCTATAACCCGGTAACTAAAGGCTGGCGTATGATCCTGCGCGTGAAAGTAAAAGATCCGAAGAAAACGACGGAAATGCGCGCTGCGCTGGTCAATGCCGATCAGACGCTGAGTGAAACCTGGAGCTATCAGCTGCCTGCTAATGAATAAGATAACGAAGTACATCGACGCATTGCCGCTGTCGGACGCAGAAAAAGCCGCGTTGCCTGACGCCAGCCTGCAGGCCGTACATGAAGCACTGGACGCTGAACATCATGTCTATAAGCGTGAAGATGACTCGCCGCTGGGGTCAGTAAAATCACGACTGGAACACAGCTGGCCGGATTCACTGGCCGGTGACCAGTTGATGAAGGATGACGAAGGGCGTACACAGTTGAACGCGATGCCGAAGGCAAAACGTTCCTCTATGTTCCCGGACCCATGGCGTACTAACCCGGTCGGGCGCTTTTGGGACCGACTGCGTGGACGCGATGTCACCCCGCGCTATCTTTCTCGTCTGACGAAAGAAGAGCAGGAGAGTGAGCAGAAATGGCGTACCGTCGGTTCGATTCGTCGCTACATCCTGCTGCTGTTGACGCTGGCGCAGACCGTTGTGGCAACCTGGTACATGAAAACTATTCTGCCTTATCAGGGCTGGGCGCTGATCAACCCGGCAGATATGGTGGGGCAGAACCTGTGGATTTCCTTTATGCAACTGCTGCCGTATGTGCTGCAGTCGGGGATTCTGATTCTGTTTGCCGTGCTTTTCTGCTGGGTTTCCGCTGGGTTCTGGACGGCGCTGATGGGCTTCCTGCAACTGCTAATTGGGCGTGATAAATACAGTATCTCTGCTTCGACGGTGGGGGATGAGGCGCTGAATCCGGAGCATCGCACGGCGCTCATTATGCCTATCTGCAACGAAGACGTTGATCGTGTTTTCGCTGGTCTGCGTGCAACCTGGGAATCGGTAAAAGCTTCCGGGAATGCTGAGCACTTTGACGTCTATATCCTCAGCGATAGCTACAACCCGGATATTTGCGTGGCTGAGCAAAAGGCGTGGATGGAGCTGATCGCTGAAGTGCAGGGTGGAGGGCAAATATTCTATCGCCGCCGCCGCCGCCGCGTGAAACGTAAAAGCGGCAACATTGATGACTTCTGCCGCCGCTGGGGTAGCCAGTATAGCTATATGGTCGTACTGGATGCCGACTCAGTGATGAGCGGTGAATGCTTGAGCGGTCTGGTGCGCTTGATGGAAGCGAACCCGAATGCCGGTATTATTCAGTCATCGCCGCGCGCATCCGGTATGGATACGCTCTACGCTCGCTGCCAGCAGTTTGCCACCCGCGTTTACGGCCCGTTGTTCACTGCAGGCCTGCACTTCTGGCAGTTAGGTGAGTCGCACTACTGGGGCCATAACGCTATCATTCGCGTAAAACCGTTTATCGAGCACTGTGCCCTGGCACCGTTGCCTGGTGAGGGTAACTTCGCAGGTTCGATTCTGTCGCACGACTTCGTTGAAGCTGCATTGATGCGTCGTGCCGGGTGGGGGGTATGGATTGCCTACGATCTCCCTGGCTCTTATGAAGAGCTGCCGCCAAACCTGCTGGACGAACTGAAGCGCGATCGTCGCTGGTGTCAGGGAAACCTGATGAACTTCCGCCTGTTCCTGGTTAAGGGGATGCACCCGGTTCACCGCGCGGTATTCCTGACTGGCGTCATGTCCTATCTGTCGGCACCGCTGTGGTTTATGTTCCTTGCGCTCTCAACCGCCTTACAGGTGGTGCATGCATTGACCGAACCGCAATACTTCCTGCAGCCGCGACAGCTTTTCCCGGTCTGGCCGCAGTGGCGTCCGGAGCTGGCTATCGCGCTTTTTGCGTCAACGATGGTGCTGTTGTTCCTGCCGAAGCTGCTGAGTATCATTCTGGTATGGTGCAAAGGCTCGAAAGAGTACGGTGGATTCCTTCGCGTCACTCTTTCGCTGTTGTTGGAAGTGCTCTTCTCAGTACTGCTGGCGCCGGTGCGTATGTTGTTCCACACCGTGTTTGTGGTCAGTGCGTTTCTCGGTTGGGAAGTAGTCTGGAACTCACCGCAGCGCGATGATGACTCGACTCCGTGGGGCGAGGCGTTTATGCGCCATGGTTCACAGATGCTGCTGGGCCTGGTCTGGGCGGTTGGTATGGCGTGGTTGGATCTGCGTTTCCTGTTCTGGCTGGCGCCGATTGTGGTTTCGCTGATTCTGTCGCCGTTCGTGTCGGCCCTCTCCAGCCGTGCCACGCTAGGTCTGCGCAGTAAGCGCTGTAAGCTATTCCTGATCCCGGAAGAGTATTCGCCACCGCAGGTGCTGAAAGATACCGATACGTACCTGACGCTGAATCGTCAGCGTTCTCTGGACGATGGTTTTATGCATGCCGTGTTTAATCCATCATTCAACGCATTGGCAACGGCAATGGCAACTGCGCGTCACCGCCATGGCCATATTCTGGATATCGCCCGTGAACGTCATGTTGAGCAGGCATTGAACGAGACGCCGGATAAACTCAACCGCGATCGTCGTCTGGTTTTGCTGAGCGACCCGGTTACAATGTCGCGTTTGCACTATCGCGTGTGGGCTGCGCCGGAGAAATACTCTTCGTGGGTGGATACCTACCAGCAATTGACGTTGAATCCGCTGGCGTTGAAAGTGAAGTAAGCCGTACGTAAAGGAAAATACCGGCAAAAATGCCGGTATTTTTTTACCTGAAAATAGAGGTTATAGATGAGAGTTTTACTGGTTATCGCCATGACGCTGGTTCTCAGCGGCTGCGGTAGCATTATCAGTCGTACGGTGCCGGGGCAGGGACATGGAAACCAGTATTATCCCGGCGTACAGTGGGATGTGCGTGATTCCTCATGGCGCTATATCACGATTCTCGATCTGCCCTTTTCGCTGGTGTTTGATACGCTATTGCTGCCGCTGGACGCCAGCCATGGCCCCTACAATTAATTAGCGTTCATCCCATTCATCGGCAGCGGCCTGGCCCTCTTCGGTGTCAAGAGAGGGTTCGAGCTGAAATTCACCTTCGTCCCACTCATGCAGCGTATTTTCTTCCAGCCACTCCTGACGAAGCTCAATCTCATCATAGTCACCATCAAAAACGCTTTGTGCTGCCTGGCCGCTAAGTATTGGCAGACATTCGCCTTGCTCATCTTCATCGGCAAAAAATTCTGCTTGCCAGGCGATGTCCCCATCCTGCAGCACGTATTTTTGAATATTTAATTGCTCGACGTTGGCGCTCTCTTCGTCGCTATCCGGATTATTAACAAGAAACTCTTCGCGGGCCGCATCGATAGCTTCTTCGAGCGTGGCATAGAACATCGAATCCTTTGGCATGGCTAACCCCCTAAGAAGAATAGAAATGAACACGATTCAATCTATAGAAGGCAGTTGGCAAAGCGTCAAGGGAGGTAACCCCCCTCGCGTTATTAATTTACTGAATGATTGCCGGAACTCGCGTCGTCCGTGGGTGGAATGCGGCGCGGACGACGCAGAGTGAGGGTAGAGTAAACCGCGTTGAACAGAACCACGCAGGCGGTGACTAAAAAGACCGCGCGAAAACCGTAATTGGCGGAAACCGATGCGCCAATCAATGGACCCGTCACGTTGCCAATATCGCGGAACGATTGGTTATAGCTGAAGATTCGTCCGGCAATTTGGCTGGTGGAGTTATATACCAGCAGCGTTTGTACGGCGGGCAGTAGCGCACCGTCGGCGGCACCCAACAGGAAACGCAGAATCCCAAGCTGCAATGGCGTCTGGACGAATGACATCGGTATCAGCAGTAGAACCGAAATCACCAGGGCGACAATAAGGATTTTTTCCGGACCAATTCGGTCGCCCAGCTTTCCTAGTCTGGGGGCGCTGAGCAGTGCGGCAATACCGGGTACCGAGGCAATCATGCCGCTGATGAACGCAATATTGCTGACATTACCGGCCAGATCGCGCACATATAGCGTCAGAATTGGCGCAATTGAGCCAGTGGCAACCTGGATGATTAATGAGGTCACAAACAGGCTTAGGACCAGTTTGGGATTTTTCAGCGAAGAGAAAACATCTTTCGCACTGAGCATCTCTTTTTTGCTGACCGCGACGAAATTCTCGCGAATGAGGGATAGGGTAAACAAGAAGCAGATAAACAGAACAGCCGCAGTCATAAAAAAAACGGTACGCAATCCCCAGTGATCGGCCAGGAAACCGCCAGCCAGAGGCCCAAGCAGCGCGCCGCTAACTGCGCCCGTCGACAGCGTACCCAGCGCCCAACCGCTTTTATGCCGGGGGATTTGGGTCGCTATCAGGGCATTGGCATTGGGAATGAACCCACCCAACAGGCCCAACAGCGCGCGCAAGATCAGAAATTGCCAGATATTCTGCGCCAGCCCCATCAGCAACATGACAATAGCCATACCGAGCGCAGAACGCAGAAGCATAATTTTGCGCCCTTTACGATCAGCAAGGCCGCCCCAGAACGGTGAGGCAATTGCAGAGAATAAAAAGGTGATACTGAAGACTATCCCCGACCACATGTTGAGGGCGCTATGACCGGTTACGCCGAGCTGTTCAACGTAGAGAGGAAGAAAAGGCATCACCAGGCTAAACGCGGCGCCGGTTAAAAAGCAGCCGAGCCAGGTCACGGTGAGATTGCGTTTCCAGTTAATCGGGGTATCAGCAGAGGGCATAGGATTCCACTGACCTGCGAAGCAGGTCAAATAATTGAAAATATGAGCTTGCTAATTATGCGCCTGAGAAATGATCGTCGCAATGGACGACAGCTTTTAAAGCTAAAACAGGTCCAGAGTCTGCTCGCCAATCCCTACATCTGTGTTCAGATGCGGGATCGGGGCATTTGCCGGATCAATAACGAGAGGGGACGCCAGGTGGGCGAGTCTTGAAGCGACGGTGCATCCACATGTATTGCTCTGGGGCCATCAGAATGCATTTCTCGACGATTTTGTTCATCCAGATAGCCGTTGTCTCGGCATCATCCAGGGGCGGAGCGCATTCCGGCGGCAGCATAATCAGCTCATAACCTTTACCGTCAGGTTTGCGACGAGGTACGAACGGGACAATGCAGGCTTTCGACATTTTTGCCAGCATCCAGGTTCCTGAGGTTGTGGCAGCCTGATCGACCGCGAAAAAGGGAACAAACACGCTGGCTGCCGGGCCGTAATCGTGATCCGGTGCGTACCAGATCACATCACCTCTCTTCAGCGCGCGGATCATGCCTTTTAGATCCTTGCGGTCAATCATATCTTTGTTGGAACGTAATCGCCCCCACGTCTGCAGCCAGTCGATAAGCGGATTGTCGTTTGGGCGGTAGACGCCGATACCAGGCTCATTCATACCGAACATGCGCGCACCCATCTCCAGCGTCAGGAAGTGGATGCCAATAAGCAGAATACCGCGATTCTGTGCCTGTACGGCCCGAATATGTTCAACGCCAATGGAATCGGTCCAGCGCGCGATACGCCTGGCTGGCCAGAACCAGGCCATGCCGGTCTCCATTAAACCCATACCGACAGATTCAAAGTTGGCAACTACCATCCGGCGGCGTTCTTGCTCGCTCATTTCGGGAAAACAGAGTTCCAGATTGCGAGAGGCTATTTTAGCCCGGCGACGCATCAGGCGTCTGGCCAGGTGGCCCAGCCCGGTACCAAGGCGGTAAATCACTGGATAAGGAAGTTGTACGACCAACCAAAGCAGGCCAACGCCAAACCAAAGTAACCAATAACGTGGATGCAGCAACGCTGCAGAAAATTTAGGTAAATGGGTCATCTCATACCTGTTTTATTAAGCAACGCGTTCTATTATCGCATTTTTTTATACATCAGCCAAAATGACAGTCTCTGAAGGCATTTATTGTTAATAGTCATCAATGGGGATGAGGGAAATGTAGCGCAAAATGTGGGGATGTAAATTGATGGTGTTTGCTATATGATGCCCGCCGTTTATTGACCCATTGATTATGCCGAGCAGGTACACCATGCCAGTGTTACATAACCGCATTTCAAATGAGACGTTAAAAGCGCAAATGTTGGCTGAAACCGAGCCGCGCACGACGATCTCATTTTATAAGTATTTCACCATTATCGATCCGAAAGCGACCCGTGATGCGCTGTGGCTAGCGCTGACCAAATTGAACGTTTTTGGACGCATTTACCTGGCCCATGAGGGTATTAACGCACAGATCAGCGTTCCGCAGAGCCGAGTCGATGCGTTACGTGAATTTTTGTATGGCTTTGACCCGGCACTGAAAGGTCTGCGCCTCAATATCGCCCTGGACGACGATGGTAAATCCTTCTGGGTTCTGCGCCTCAAAGTTCGTGACCGCATTGTCGCTGACGGTATTGATGATCCAACGTTTGATGCTTCAGACGTGGGAGATTATCTGAAGGCCGCGGAAGTGAATGCGATGCTTGATGATCCAGACGCGGTCTTTATCGATATGCGTAACCATTACGAATTCGAAGTTGGTCATTTTGATAATGCGCTGGAAATTCCAGCGGATACTTTCCGCGATCAGTTGCCGAAAGCCGTCGAAATGATGCAGGAACATAAAGATAAAAAGATCGTTATGTACTGTACCGGCGGGATTCGCTGTGAAAAAGCCAGCGCCTGGATGAAGCATAACGGCTTCAGTAAAGTCTGGCATATCGAAGGCGGTATTATCGAGTACGCCCGCCGCGCCCGCGAGCAGGGGCTGCCGGTACGCTTTGTCGGTAAGAATTTTGTTTTTGATGAGCGTATGGGCGAGCGGATCTCAGACGATGTGATCGCTCATTGTCATCAGTGCGGTACATCCTGCGATAGCCATACCAACTGTCTGAACGATGGCTGTCACCTGCTGTTTATTCAGTGCCCGGACTGCGCGGAAAAATTTGCCGGGTGCTGTAGCGAAGCCTGTATGGAAGAGCATAAGCTGCCGGAAGAGGAGCAGCGGAAACTGCGCGCCGGGCGCGAAAATGGCAATAAAATCTTCAATAAATCTCGCGGTCGTCTGAACACCAGGTTAGGGATCCCGGATCCTGAGTCTTCAGAAAAACCATAACCAGATGAGATCGATAATCGCCAGTAGAAGCCACAGTGCCAGATAAATCATAAAATGCTCGCGGACGTTGTTGACCAGTAATTCAAACAGGCGACGCATAAACTCTCTCAGTGATTAACGGCCTCAATCGAGGCCGTTGTTTTTTGCACGGTCGCAGAACCGCAGAGTTGGCTATTATTGCTGAAAGCGAGCCAGCGAAAAGGGTGTCAGATCAAACTCAGAAGGTTCACCAAGTGCGAACTGTACGGCAAGCTCTCCCAGTACCGGAGCGAATTTAAAGCCGTGTCCGCTTAACCCGGTAATCAAGAGCGTATTGGGCTGTTCGGGAAGAGTATCAATAATGAAGTCTTCATCAGCCGTATTATCGTAGGTACAGGATGCGCCATGGAGACAGCCGCCGATACCGGGCAATACGTTGCGCAGGAAGTTGAAAGATTCGGAGCCATCAGTAGCAACTGCGCCGAAGGGTGCGCGCTCTTCGGGGGCTGAAATGAGCTGCCCCCCGTTATGTTTGCCTATTTTCAACTCATTGTCATCGGCCGGGAAACCGTAATATTGATCGCCATTGGGTAATTCGCCCGTAAACGCCGGGAAGTTATTCTTGGTACTGTAGCGGCCATCGGCCTGAAACCAGGCAAAAATCTTACGGACCGGTTGAACAGGCAGATTTGGCAGCAGGCGAGTGGCCCAGGTTCCGGCACTGACTAGCAGTTTTTTACCGCTGTATTCACCATCTACTGTTTCTACGGTTATACCGTTAGGCTGATGATGAATGGCGGAGACCGGGCAATTGAATAGCTGGGCCGCGCCTGCTTCGCGGGCGAGGCGGATCCAGGTCTCAATAGCCAGCTCGCTGCGCAATATACCGGATGCCGGTTCAAATATCGCCTGATAATCATGTGGTACACGGATTTCCGGCCAGCGAGCCATAACGGCCTGGCCATCCATTTCTTCGATATTGAGCTGGAATTGGCGCGCGCTGTTGGCAACGTTGCGCAGAAATTCGGAGTTTGCGGGCCCAAGATTAATGACCCCCGTGCGTTCAAAAACGGCTTCACCGCTGGCGGCGGCAAATTCATCCCACATTTTTTGTGCTCGTAGCACCAGAGGGACATACCTTTCGCCTTCGCCATAGGCGTGACGAATGAGGCGCGTGTTACCGTGATGGCTGCCTTCCTGATGTGGAGGCTGATGTGAATCGATCATCAGAACGTTAAGCCCTGCCTGTCGCGCATAATAGCCTGCGGCGGAGCCAACGGAGCCGCTACCGATAATGATGAGGTCATATTGCATGGTGAGTTCCGGGTTATTGCTTTATTAGCAGGGTAATTAACAACCCGCTGTTATACAAGTCCGAAAATAGTTCAGGCACCCATAGGTGCCTGTTCAGTGAATATTTAGACATTAGTGCGTTATTGCTAATGTCTGCGATACTCATTTTCCTGGTATTCGCCGGATTCAATCTTCGCAATACCTGCTTCCAGAATAGAAATAAACTGACGTGCGACGTCCGTTGTTAGCCATAGCGTCTGGCCAATTTCTGCGTCTCTACTGCTTTCTTGAGCGGGGTTTTGGTAGTGCAGGCGCAACATCAGCGCATCGTAGCTATCCACGGTGCTGATGTCCCATCCAACGAGGGGATGGGTCTGGATGACTTCATTATTCTTTTCCATCATAACCCCTTCTTCATATGTTAAAAGACAACAGTTCTCGAGGTTTAATGCATATTTTCTGAAGCAAATTAATTATATCAGTAGTCAAGAATAAACTCGAGAAATTAAACGAAATAGAGATACATACACCACTGATTGCTGATTTTTTGTGCGCACAAGGTTTCATTCTTCGTTATTTTATAAGGGTGTAAGCGGGGGCAATAGGGAATGTCTGAGTATGAAAAGAATAAAAAAGCCGGGGCGACCCGGCAAAAAGTTGCACAATGAGGGAGCAAATTTAATTGACTAGTCGCGGACAAACCAATCGTCAGCGCTTTCCCAGGTTTCTTGCAGGATTTCGCTAATCCGGTCTTTATCTTCTTTCAAACCGCCGATGACTGACAAATTGTTATTGGCTGCATATCGGACCGTCACCTGACTTGACATCGAAGGGAACTGTTGATCGATACGCCGCGAGAGTTCATTGTTCAGCGCTTCTAAGGCGCCGCTGGGTAAGGCTGTAGATTTGGCGATAGACACTTCAATGCGCATAATTGCCCCCTGTGTAATATACTGTTTATTTATACAGTATAATTTGCACGTTTACAACAGGGAGCGCGGGATTTATTTTTTCATCGTCCAGCGCACGGTTTCTCCGGCGAGGAACGGCACCAGTGAATCGCCTGGCAGCGAGATACTCTCTACCACTGTGCTTTCCTCACGCACCAGTTCAACATAGATTTCATTGACCGGCAGACCATAGAAACGTGGGCCATTAAGTGAACAAAAAGCTTCAAAGTGCTGTAGAGCGTTCATCTCTTCAAACACCGTCGCGTAACTTCCCAACGCGGTTGGCGCGTTGAAACAACCTGCGCAGCCGCAACTGGCCTCCTTGCGGTGACGGGCATGCGGGGCGGAGTCAGTGCCAAGGAAGGCTCGCTCGAAACCACTGGCGACCAGTTCACGCAGTGCCTGCTGATGGATATTACGTTTCAAAATCGGTAGACAGTAAAGGTGAGGGCGCACGCCGCCAACCAGCATATGGTTGCGGTTAAACATCAGATGCTGAGGGGTAATGGTGGCCGCCAGCAGGTCGTTACCATCGCGTACATACTCAGCGGCGTCTTTCGTGGTGATGTGTTCGAAGACAACCTTCAGGCCGGGCAGACGCTGGCGCAAAGGCTCCATGACCGTGTCAATAAAGCGTGCTTCTCTGTCGAAAATATCGATATCAGAGTGGGTGACTTCACCGTGAACCAGCAGCGGCATGCCCAGTTTTTCCATACGCTCAAGCACTGGCATGATGGCATCGGTGCTGGTAACGCCATGGCTGGAGTTGGTCGTGGCATTGGCCGGATAGAGTTTGGCGGCAGTAAACACGCCCTCGTTAAATCCGCGTTCCAGTTCTGCCGGGTCGAGTGTATCGGTCAGATAGCAGGTCATTAGCGGTGTAAAATCATGATCCGCAGGGACGGCATCAAGAATACGCTGGCGGTAGGCGATGGCGGCTTCTACTGTGGTGACAGGAGGGACCAGATTCGGCATCACGATCGCCCGGCCATAAAATTCACTGGTATAAGGCACGACGGTTTTTAACATATCGTCATCGCGCAGATGAATATGCCAGTCGTCAGGGCGGCGGATTTTCAATACCTGGGATTGTGCTGTCATGGAAGGCTCCGGCTAATAAGTTCAGTCATCAGGGCTGTTTTTGCCGGGCACTAAGGATAAGCGTAAACGTTTTCCTTTGCATCAATTTCCGTAAAAAAACGGGCGCTGAAGCGCCCGAAAAATTAATTGGTGAAGGGGATGATGATCTCCCCAGGTTTCACCTCGATACCTTTAGCATACTTTTTCGCCAATGCTTCACCAGTGCTGGCATCTTCGCGCAGCACGTAAGCGGGCTGTTGATTGAAGTAGCTACGTAGTGATTGATTGAGATAGGGGATTAGCGTTTGGACGACAGACTGCAGCTTCTCAGGGTGGACTTTCGCATCAACAACTTCCATCTCCTGCAAGAAAATGGCCCCCTTCTCTTTATTAAATACCGGTAGCGCCTTGAGCTTCAGATCAATGGTTGCTTTCTGGTTACCGAATAATGAATTCAGATCTAAATTCGCCACTCCGCTTAGCGTCACTTTGTTCGGTTCTTCACGACCAATGGCGCTGGTAAGGTTTTTCAGCTCAATGTGGGCATCCGCTACGCCAGGCAGGCCAATATCCTTGGCGAAGTGATTACGTTTCTGCAGCGCCTGGTTGATTTCCTGCTCGCTAACTGAATATTGCGTAAGCTGGTTACAGCCGCTCAGAAGGCCGCTAACAATAAGCGCGGCCGCGATAAACATCTTTTTCATTGGGTTCCTTAATGTCATGCCATAGGTTCATCCTGACACAAAGCAGCATGGCCTACCAGCACGGGAGGTGCTAGCGGAAAAGACTGAAAAAGAAGCGAGGTGGCAGCGAACGACCAAACCTTTCGCTGCCTTAGGTCTAAATGGCCATAGATGACAGTAAATTAATCTGCGTCTGTTTGGCCATATTATCGCGGTAGGCGGCGACGCGGCTTGGCCAGCTCACACCTGCGACCAGCGTCAGGCTGCGCAGTAGCGGAAAGAGATGAATATCATCTTCAGACAGTTCCCCATTAACGGCGTTCGGCTGAACTATCAGTTTATCCAGTGCCCGCAGATCGTCACTGATGTTCTTAACCAGCCCGGGGGAATGTGCGAGATGATCGGCAAAACTGCCAATTGACGCTTCTTTCTTATTCACAAAATAAGCGCGCGCTTCAGGCGTAGAGAATTCATCAAAGGCAGACTTTGCGAAACGCGGCATCAGCAGGCGGTTGGCATAGGTGTTGACTTTACGCAACCAGGTTTCAATCGCCGGATTACGCGGGCCGGTGAGCAGCGGTTGGCGATCCAGTTTATCGACGTAATGCACGATATCCATGCTTTCCGGCATGTAGCGACTGTCGTCTTTTTGCAGAATAGGCACCATCTTCTGACCGATCATTCGGGTCGGGGTTGATTCATCATCCTCCAGAATCGTGATCAGTTCGACGGGGATATTCTTCAGGCCGAAAATCATGCGGGCTTTAAGGCAGAATGGGCAGTGATCGTAGATATATAACTTCACGTTTCTCCTCCATAGTGACTGAGTGTCCTTAATTCATTATGGAAGAGAAACGAGGGTCCGGCAACTCAGGTGCGCGGTTCCAGCATTCCTGAGGTCGAACGTTTCGGGCTGAACTGCCACCACAGCGCGATAAACGTTGCAAAGCCGATGATGCCTAACATCAACCACGGTAGCTCAGGTTGTCCGGCGGCTTTACCAGCGTCAAAAAGCCAGCCTCCGCCGGCATAACCGAAGGCACCGCCAAAGGCTAATCCTAAGCGGCTAAAGCCCATGTAGCTACCTCTAGCTCTGGCATCCGCCAGCGAAGCCCCCAGCGTTTCACGTGCAGGTTCAGCAATAATAGAACCTATATAAAAGATGCAAATCAGCGTAAACAGTTGCTGTAGATTGCTGCTTAAGCCAATCGGCATCATGGCCAGCGTCATGACCAACAGGCCGGCCATCAAACGATGTTCAAGGCGAAAGCGTTTTTCACTCCAGCGGGCAATCGGATAAAGCAGGGTTAGTGAAATAGCCGCTTCAATCGCATACATCCATTTTACCGCTGATGGAGAACCGGCAATGTCGTTGACCATGATTGGCAGCATTAACATGACCTGAACCGACAGCATATAGTAGCCCGTCAGCGTCAGAACATAGGTGACAAAGCGTTTGTCACGGAGTACCCGACCCAGCCCTTCACGCACGGGTGTTTTCACCGTAGAGAGTTTCCAGGCGGGAAGATACCAGGCGTTAAATGCCGCACAGACGATGAACAACGCAGCACCGGCGCTACAAACCAGACGAAAATCATATTGCAACAGCCAGCTGCCTAACAGCGCGCCGATTACCGCTCCTGCGCTGTCCTGCATCATCAGAATAGAGAAAAAGCGGCCACGCTGATGCGGGCGCACAAGTTTGACCACCAGGGCTGCTCGCGGCGGGTCGAATAGGGTGCCGCCAAGGCCGGAGAGAATGCAGGATAGCCATAATACCCACGGTTCATGGGCGACGGCCATGGCAGCAAAACCGCCGGCTCGCATCAGCATGCCGGTGACAATCATGGGTTTGGCGCCGAAACGGTCGGCAACCGCGCCGCCAAAGATACCTAATCCTTGCTGCACCAGCTGGCGCAGGCCGAGCGCGATCCCGACCATGAGTGCTGCCCAGCCCATTTGATCGACAAAGCGAATAGAGATAAGCGGAAATACGACAAAAAAGCCGAGCACCACCAGCATGTTATCGACTAACAGGAAATATTCACCCAGGCTCCGTGCCTGCGATACGCGGGACATTTCCCCTCCAGGGAAAAATAAGGATAAGCTCTGACATTCTGCGGGGTAGAAGGTTATTTTCCCAGCTAACTTGCGACAATATTTTTTTATCAAAATGCAAGAACGATAGAGGCTATTCATCGAAAAGCGGAGATGGTGCAGAAAATGGTATGTTGCTGTTTTCACACCGCCGCGCAGGACAGGTATAGTAAAGTGAGTAAGTATTGCGTCAGGGGAACAGGAGAGGGGAATGTTTGGCTATCGCAGTAACGTACCGAAGGTGCGTTTGACGACGGACCGGCTGGTGGTACGCCTGGTTCACGATCGTGACGCCTGGCGTCTGGCCGATTATTACGCGGAGAATAAAGGGTTCTTAAAACCCTGGGAGCCAGTGCGCGATGACAGCCACTGTTACCCTTCCGGTTGGCAGGCGCGTTTGTCGATGATCTCGGAGTTTCATAAGCAAGGTTCGGCATTTTATTTTGCTCTGCTTGATGCGGAAGAAAAAGAAATTGTCGGCGTGGCGAATTTTTCCAATGTCGTGCGCGGGTCGTTTCACGCCTGTTATCTCGGTTATTCCATCGCTGAGAAATGGCAGGGACAGGGACTGATGTTCGAAGCATTAACTTCGGCCATTCGCTATATGCAACGCACGCAACACATCCACCGCATAATGGCAAACTATATGCCGCATAATCAGCGCAGCGGCGATTTACTGGCACGTTTGGGCTTTGAAAAAGAAGGTTACGCCAAAGATTATCTGCTGATCGATGGGCAGTGGCGCGATCATGTATTGACGGCGTTGACGACACCGGACTGGATCCCGGGTCGCTAAGGAGACACCATGAAATATCAGTTAACTGCGCATGAAGCGCGCGTCATTGGCTGCCTGTTGGAAAAACAGGTCACCACGCCGGAGCAATATCCTCTATCGGTTAATGCGGTCGTGACCGCGTGTAATCAGAAAACGAACCGTGAGCCGGTGATGTCGTTAAGTGAGAGCGATGTTCAGGACCTCCTTGATACGCTAGTGAAACGACACTACTTGCGCACGGTGAGTGGGTTCGGTAACCGGGTGACCAAATATGAACAACGTTTCTGCAACTCTGAGTTTGGCGATCTGAAATTAACCTCTGCCGAGGTGGCTATCGTCACCACGCTACTTTTGCGCGGCGCGCAGACGCCTGGTGAACTCCGGGGACGAGCACAACGGATGCATGAGTTCAGCGATATGGCGGAAGTTGAGAACGTTCTCGAAAATCTGGCTAAACGCGAAGACGGTCCGTATGTCGCTCGCTTGCCGCGTGAGCCGGGAAAACGTGAAAGTCGCTATATGCATCTCTTCTGCGATGATATGGATTCACTTATCACCGCAGTGGAAGCCGTTTCACCGCCGGGTGATGATCTTCAGGCCCGTGTTGAGGTTCTGGAAGAGGAAGTGGCAGAGCTAAAAGCGCGGCTGGATTCACTGCTGGCTCATCTGGGAGATTAAGCATGTCGGCAAAACTACGCGTAGGTGTTGTTGGTTTAGGGGGGATAGCACAAAAGGCCTGGCTGCCGGTGCTGGGGGCCGCGGACGGCTGGACGCTACAGGCGGCGTGGTCCCGTGGAAAAGAGAAAGCGTTGCCTGTCTGCGAAACCTGGCGTATTCCCTATGCCGATTCACTAGAGCAACTGGCAGCACAGTGTGACGCTGTATTCGTGCACACTTCAACGGCTTCACATTATGAAATTGTGAGCCAACTGCTCAATGCTGGAGTTCATGTCTGCGTTGATAAACCGCTGGCGGATAAGCTCAGCGATGCGGAGTCGCTGGTAGAACTGGCAGCCCGGCGTAACCTAACGCTGATGGTGGGTTTTAACCGTCGTTTTGCGCCGCTGTATCGTGAACTAAAAGCGCAATTGAGCAATGCGGCCTCGCTGCGAATGGATAAGCACCGCAGCGACAGCGTGGGCCACGATCTGCGCTTTACTCTGTTGGATGACTATTTACATGTTGTCGATACAGCATTGTGGCTGGCAGGTGATAAGGTGCGTTTGAGCAGCGGAACGCTGCAAACGACGGCGCAAGGTGAAATGCTTTACGCGGAACATCATTTCAGCTCCGCACAAATTCAGGTCACAACCAGCATGCACCGTCGCGGCGGTAGCCAGCGGGAGTGGGTGCAGGCGGTGACCGACGGTGGACTCTATGAAGTGCAGGATATGCGAGAGTGGCAAGAAGAGCGTGGGCTCGGCGTAATACAACGTCCGGTTCCCGGTTGGCAAACGACTCTGGAACAACGTGGATTTGCCGGCTGTGCGCGCCATTTTATTGAATGTGTGCAAAATCAGACGGTTCCCGAAACTGCAGGCGAGCAGGCGCTGTTGGCCCAGCGCATTGTGGAAAAACTCTGGCGCGAGGCGATGAGTGAATAACCCGTTGTAACATCTGGCAGTAGTATTTCATCATGAACTCGGTAGACTATCGCCACTTTCCAGCGCCCGCATTTGCGGGCGTTTTACTCCAGGGTTGTGGAATTACACGTTAATGAATCTTTTAAAATCACTGGCGGCAGTCAGTTCGATGACCATGTTTTCGCGCGTGTTGGGTTTTGCGCGTGATGCGATTGTCGCTCGTATTTTTGGTGCAGGAATGGCAACCGACGCCTTCTTCGTCGCGTTCAAGTTACCAAACCTTTTACGGCGTATTTTCGCTGAGGGCGCGTTCTCTCAGGCTTTTGTGCCAATTCTTGCCGAATATAAAAGCAAGCAGGGCGAAGACGCGACTCGCGTTTTTGTATCCTATGTCTCTGGGTTATTGACGCTGATACTGGCTTTGGTGACCGTTGCCGGTATGCTTGCGGCACCGTGGGTGATTACCGTGACGGCGCCAGGGTTTGCTGATTCGCCTGATAAATTCTTGCTGACGACTCAGCTGCTGCGCATCACTTTCCCCTATATTCTGTTGATTTCGCTGGCTTCTTTGGTTGGTGCGATTCTCAACACCTGGAACCGTTTTTCGGTACCTGCTTTTGCCCCAACTTTCCTCAACGTGAGCATGATTGGTTTTGCGTTGTTTGCTGCGCCGTACTTTAATCCGCCGATGCTGGCCATGGCGTGGGCGGTGACGGTTGGCGGTGTTTTGCAGCTCGCCTATCAGCTGCCGCACTTGAAAAAAATCGGCATGCTGGTGCTACCGCGAATTAATCTCAAAGATGCGGGAGCCGTACGGGTAGTCAAGCAGATGGGGCCGGCAATTCTTGGCGTATCCGTCAGCCAGATATCTCTGATCATTAACACTATTTTTGCCTCGTTTTTGGTCTCCGGCTCCGTTTCGTGGATGTATTACGCCGATCGCCTGATGGAGTTCCCATCCGGCGTGCTGGGTGTGGCGCTAGGGACCATCCTCCTACCTTCGCTGTCCAAGAGTTTTGCCAGCGGCAACCATGATGAGTACTGCAGGTTGATGGATTGGGGATTGCGCCTGTGCTTCCTGCTCGCGCTGCCCAGCGCCGTGGCGCTAGGGATACTCGCCAAGCCGCTAACCGTTGCGTTGTTCCAGTATGGCAAATTTACCGCCTTTGATGCGGCGATGACGCAACGTGCGTTGGTGGCATATTCCGTTGGCCTGATGGGACTGATTGTTGTGAAAGTGCTGGCTCCCGGCTTCTATTCGCGTCAGGACATCAAAACGCCGGTAAAAATAGCGATAGTCACGCTTATTATGACGCAGGTAATGAACCTGGCATTTATTGGCCCGCTGAAGCACGCGGGTCTGTCATTATCGATTGGCCTGGCTGCCTGCCTTAACGCCGCATTGTTGTACTGGCAATTGCGCAAGCAGAAAATTTTCACTCCTCAGCCGGGCTGGTTCCTGTTCCTGTTGCGCTTGGTGGTTGCGGTAGTGGTGATGGCTGCGGCGCTGCTCGGCATGATGTACGTGATGCCTGAGTGGTCGCTAGGGACGATGCCATTGCGTCTGCTGCGTTTGATGGCGGTTGTTGCGGTTGGTGTCATTGCCTACTTCGCGACGCTATTGCTGCTGGGCTTTCGCGTGAAAGAGTTCGCTCGGCGCACGGTCTGAGCCGGTTGACCAGAATAAAAAGCCGCTCTGCAATCTATGCAGAGCGGCTTTTTTTACCTAACGGTACGCTGTGCCGAGACGACCCGGGCGCTTTCCAGCAAGCGGATCCCAAGAGCAATCGCACCGGTAATGACCGCCAGCGTCACCACGCCACTCCAGCCCGCCGCTACATACAGTTTGCTGCCCAGGACGGAGCCCAGTGACATACCAATAAATACCCCGGTGAACAGCAACGCGTTCAGGCGACCACGTGCCTGAGGTTCCAGACCATAAACCAGATTCTGGTGGGCCACGAGGCTGGATTGCAGCCCGAGGTCAAAGCCGATAGCCGAGATGGCTATCAGGATCAGCTGGCCGTGCGGCGGCAGTATCGGTAGCAGGAACATCAGAGCAAAAGAGATGGTAACCAGCGCGGCACCCAATTGTGTGACCTTTTCTGCCCCAAATTTATCGGCGAGGCCGCCGGCCAGCGGTGCGGCGAGCGCCCCGGCGGCACCTGCAATACCAAACCCGCCGGCTACCGCGCTCCCCATCTGATAATGCGCCAGCAACATGACCGCCAGCGTTGACCAGAATGCGCTGAAGGCAATAGAAAGGAAACCCTGAGCAAATGCGGCGCGACGCAGTGCCGGATAGCGTTGCCACAGATGCGCCATAGATTTCATCAACTGCGGGTAGCTTAGGGTTGAGTGAATTTCAAAGCGTGGCAGCACGCGCCACATGACCAGGCCAATCAGCGCGATACTGACAGCTGCGGCCTGATACATCACTCTCCAGCCGAACAGGGCACCGACTAATCCGCTGACGGTTCGCGAGAGCAGGATCCCCAGCAGCAGGCCGGTCATAACCGTGCCCACCATTTTCCCTTGTTTGCCCGTCGGAGCCAGGATGGCCGCAGCCGGTACGATATCCTGGGCCATTGTTGCCGCCATGCCGATAAGCAGGCTGACAACCAGTAGTGAAGTCAGTTGGCCAGTCAGGCTACACAACAGCAAAAGTATTGCCAGTGCGACGCTTTTCATCAGAATCAGCGTCCTGCGATCGTGGCGGTCGCCAAGCGGGAGAAGAAAAAGAATGCCCAGCGCGTAGCCCGCTTGCGTTAGGGTCGGAACCAGCCCCATTCCCTCTATGCTCAGATGCAGGTTCGCCCCCATCAGCGGCAGTAGCGGTTGAGCATAATAGATTGAGGCGACGCTGAAGCCTGCGCCTAGGGCGAGTATAAAAATAACCCATCCGGCGGCGCGGGAAGTGAGTGGAGTTGGTGTCATGATGAATTCCTCGTAGAAGCGATGGCGCTATTTTTCCCGGAATAGGGTTGGCGTGGTAGATAGACCGGTGGTAAAACGGTTATACGTATAGCGTATAGGCAAAAGAAAAATGAAGAAGCAGGAGCGTATAGATCGTATAGAACTGATGCGAACGTTTATTCGTATCGTTGAGGCTGGTTCTCTCTCAGCGGCAGCTGTACAGATGAATACGACTCAGGCAACGGTAAGTCGACGATTACAGTCTCTGGAAGGCCTGCTAGGCGCGAAGCTGATTCTACGTACCACCCATGCGATGAAGTTAACCGATGACGGTGAGCGCTGTTATCAGCATGCGCGGCATGTTGTAGATGCCTGGCTGGCACTGGAAGACGATCTACGCATTACAGACGATCGGCCGGTCGGCGTATTGCGGGTAAGGGCGCCACACGCGTTTGGTCAGCAGCAACTATTAGGACCATTAGTAGGATTTCTACAGCGCTACCCGCAGCTGTCAGTGGAGTGGATGCTGAATGATAAGACAGTAGACTTTCTCAGTGACGGTATCGACTGCGCGATTCGTGTAGGCGCTGAAGTCGATCCAGCGACGGTGTCGGTACAACTGGCTGTGGTTCCACGTAGCGTTGTTGCCTCACCGTCATTACTGGCGAACTCTCCGACCTTAAAGACTCCACAGGAGATGTCGGCACTGCCGTGGGTAGCAATCAGTACATTTTATCAGCATGAAGTGATGCTGCAATCTGAGACCGACGGTCGGCAAATTACTTTTGCTATTGCCCCCTGTCTGAGTACCGATAGCGTACATGTGGCGCGCAATACCGCGCTGGCTGGGCTGGGAGTAGCGATAGTTTCAAGCTGGGCAGTTGCGGAAGATATTGCCGCCGGGCGGCTGGTTGAACTGTTTCCGCAGTGGAGAGCTTCTTCGCTACCGGTGCATCTGGTTTATCCGTGGGCGCGTTATTATCCGACACGGCTGCGTAAGTTTCTTGATTTGATGCGAGAGGTGATGCCGCAGGTAGCAGGGATGCAGCAGCCGGAAGGGGAATAAAAAAAGACCGGCACAAAGGCCGGTCTTTTTAGGTGTGGAACTTACTCTACAGGTTGCGGACGAGTAGGCCCAGCTGACGCCTGGTGGGTTGCACTGTGTCCGCCTGCCGCACCTTTACCATCAAAGGCGAAGTCCGGACGGACCCAGTCACTGTGGCGCGGTGCTTCCGACTCATAAGCTGGTGCAGGTGCGCGCGTCATCGGCGCGGTAGCGTTGCGATTAGCTACAACGACAACCGGGGCAACAACCGCTTCAGACTCAGCTTCAACAACCGGTTCTGCTACAGGTGCTGGCTGCGCAGTTACAGGAATTTCTTCTACCACAGCAACGTCCTCTACTGCGGCAGGTTCTTCTGCAACCGCCAGCTCTTCTGGTTCGACAGTTTGTTCTGTAGCTGCTTCTACGGATTCAGCAACGACAGTTTCAGCCACGACCTCATCTGTTGACGCGATCAGCTGCGGCTGTTCATCAACCGGCGCGGCGATAACTTCCGGATGAGTTGTTTCTACAACCGGAACTTCAGGTTCGCTGATGACGACTTGCGGCTCAGCGGTAATGACCTGCTCCGCAACGCTCTCTTCGACCACTGCCGGTGTCACAACTTCAGCGACAACAGGTTCTGCAACAACAGCTGGCAAAACAACAGGTTCTACCGCTACAGTCGTGAACTCCTGAACCTGAGCTTCTTCTTGCTGCGGTTCCTGCGGGCGAACGACTGGGTAACGGATCCACACCTTACCTGACGCCATTTCCGGCGATGCACAGGCTACAGTGAGCGGCATCGGGGATTGAGTCGGGTAACGCTCGTCACGATAGCGACGACGACGCTGACCACTTACGCGCAGATGGCGAGGAGAGCGACGTGAGCGGCGCGGCATACCGTTAGATTCACGAGCATCGGCTTCGCGTGTATCAATGCTTTCGTCGTTCTCAGCGACAGTTTCAACAACAACCGCTGGCAGATCGACTTTTGCTAGTTCCGTACGCGGCGCGACGATTTCCGGCTGCGCAGCTTCAACCGTTTCAACAACCTGCTCGGCAGCAGCAGATTCAACACGAACCTTCTGTGCCAACTGGCGCGGTTTGCGACGTGGCATTGTCTGAACGCGTTCTTCCTGCTCGCTTTCCTGCACGACAGGTTCTTCAGGAGCCAGTGCTTTCGCTTCTTGTGGAGCCTGACGTTTATCATCATTACGACGACGGTTACGCTCGCGACGAGGTTGTTGCTCGTCACGGACTTTGCCTTTCTCCGCATCTTCACCGGTAGTCTGGCGAGGTTCACGCGCCTCGACGTTCTGCTGCTTCTCGCGGCGATTGCGGCGGTTTTCTTCGCGAGACTCGCGAGACTCCCGACCTTCGCCGTTATCAGCACGATTGTCCCGGTTATCACGATTGTCACGATTATCGCGACGATCGTTGCGATCGCGTCGGTTATTCGAACGCGGTTTACGGCGCTCTTGCTGACGTTCTGTTTTCTCTTCCGCTTTAGCTTCTACCTGAACTTCCGCTGGTTTGGCTTCTTCTGCGCCGGAGAACATGTTTTTCAACGCGCTGAAGAAGCGCGATACCAGGCCAGGCTGAGCCGGTGCAGCCGCTTTAGGCGTAGCAGATGCCGCTGGAGTGCTAGCCGCTGGTGAGCTGGTTGGTTCATCCTGTGCAGGAGCAGGCGGTGCATCTGGCATCACAAAAGCAGCCAGTGCAGGTTGTTCTGGAAGCTTGCGCTCTGGCGGCTCTTCATCAGAAGGCATCGCCATCTCTTCTTCGTGCAGTTTCGGCAGCAGATAGCTCAGAGTCGAGGTTTCTTCACCTTTACGCACGCGCAGTACAGAGTAGTGCGGGGTTTGCATCTCATCGTTCGGGACGATGATGACGCGTATATCGGTCTGACGAGTTTCAATGGCGCTTACCGCAGCACGTTTTTCGTTCAGCAGGTAAGAAGCAATCGGTACCGGCACGATAGCGTGGACTTCTTTGGTGTTCTCTTTCAGCGCTTCTTCTTCAATCAGACGAAGAATGGAGAGCGACAGCGACTCGTTGTCACGTACTGTTCCGGTGCCTGAACAGCGCGGGCAGACGTGATGGCTGGACTCGCCAAGCGATGGACTCAGGCGCTGACGGGACATCTCCAGTAGACCAAAGCGAGAAATGTGGCTGATCTGAATACGCGCACGATCCTGGCGCACCGCTTCGCGCAGGCGGTTTTCAACCGCGCGCTGGTGGCGTACTGGAGTCATGTCGATGAAGTCGATAACGATCAGGCCGCCGAGGTCACGCAGACGCAGTTGGCGAGCGATTTCATCCGCTGCTTCCAGGTTAGTGTTGAACGCGGTTTCTTCGATATCGCCGCCGCGGGTAGCGCGTGCGGAGTTGATATCAATTGCGGTCAGTGCTTCGGTGCTATCGATAACGATAGAACCGCCGGAGGGCAGGCGAACTTCACGCTGGAAAGCAGACTCAATCTGTGACTCAATCTGATAGTGACTGAACAACGGGATTTCACCGGTATACAGCTTGATTTTGCTGCTGAAATCCGGACGGCCCAGCGCTGCGATATGCTGGCGAGCCAGCTCAAGCACTTTCGGGTTGTCGATAAGGATTTCGCCAATATCCTGACGGAGGTAATCACGGAAAGCGCGCACGATAACGTTGCTTTCCTGGTGGATTAGAAATGGCGCAGGGCGGCTTTCGGCTGCTTTCTTGATAGCTTCCCAGTGCTTCAGGCGGAAACTTAGGTCCCACTGCAGAGCTTCAGCGGATTTGCCGACGCCCGCGGTGCGTACGATAAGCCCCATGCCTTCTGGCAGCTCAAGACTAGCCAGCGCTTCTTTTAACTCGGTACGATCGTCACCCTCGATACGGCGTGAAATACCGCCAGCGCGTGGGTTGTTCGGCATCAGCACCAGATAGCTACCCGCCAGGCTGATAAAGGTGGTGAGGGCGGCACCTTTGTTGCCACGCTCTTCTTTATCAATCTGAACGATCACTTCCTGGCCTTCACGCAGCACGTCCTTAATGTTAGGGCGGCCATGAGAGTTGTAGTTGGCAGGGAAGTATTCGCGGGCGATTTCTTTGAGGGGGAGGAAACCATGACGCTCGGCACCGTAATCAACAAACGCGGCTTCGAGGCTAGGTTCAATGCGAGTGATTTTGCCTTTGTAGATGTTCGCTTTTTTCTGTTCGTGCCCGGGGCTTTCAATATCCAGGTCGTACAGGCGCTGCCCATCAACAAGGGCGACGCGCAACTCTTCCTGCTGAGTTGCGTTGATTAACATTCTTTTCATCGTAACTTACTCATTATTCTTACATTGACGACTAAGCTACGGGCAGAGTAACGCCTTACCGGGGGAAACCGATGGCCTCGAGTCTGGTTCACGTCGCCAACCTCACGGTTGTCGCGCGCTTAAGAGGCGCAGAGTGTCGGTCGCCTGTATTTCAAACGGAAACACAGTGCAATTATCAGGGGAACTGCCTGGGATGTATCACCAGAGAAGATTCCATTTATACCCATTGTTTTTCACGTTGCAGGCGTGTTGGCTTAACCTGCTCATCTCAATCATTTGACTCAGATGAGCTCCCGGGAATCCCGGAGTTGACGCCTTCCTGCGACGTAAAATCCATAGAGCCTGTACCGGTAAGGACTGCAACCCGCAGCCCGCTAACTGTCTGAAAGATCAATACGTCTTACGCCATTGCTGCGTGGATGATCGGTCAGACAAAATTGGTCATTCCGCTAATTTCTTGTTCTAACAAGGTTCAGCACGGAAAACTGCATCATTATTCCATTGCTAAGCTTGTTATAGCAAGTTGACTTTTACCTTTTATCATCCGGTTACTCACAGTTTCTTCACCAGCGTATACAGATTGTTCTAATAACAAACAAAACGACGATGAAGCATGCGATGCAATCCAGATAATGATAAATATAAGCATATAAAAATGAGTGGCGCTAATGCGTCGGGCTATTTAGAATCGCGCACCATGAAAACTGAGACCCCAAGCGTAAAAATGGTTGCCATTGCGGATGATGACGCAGGGCAACGTATCGACAACTTTTTGCGTACGCAACTCAAAGGCGTACCGAAGAGCATGATTTATCGCATCTTGCGTAAAGGCGAGGTGCGGGTGAACAAAAAACGTGTTAAGCCGGAATACAAACTGGAAGCCGGTGACGAAGTTCGTATCCCGCCGGTGCGGGTAGCGGAAAGGGCAGAAGAAGCGGTATCTCCGCATCTGCAAAAAGTGGCCGCCCTGGCGGACGTCATTCTCTATGAAGACGATCACATTCTGGTGCTCAATAAGCCTTCAGGTACAGCGGTGCATGGCGGTAGCGGTCTGAGCTTTGGCGTGATCGAAGGTCTGCGTGCGTTGCGCCCGGAGGCTCGCTTCCTGGAACTGGTTCATCGTCTCGATCGGGATACGTCTGGCGTTTTGCTGGTTGCGAAAAAGCGTTCAGCGCTGCGTTCGCTGCATGAGCAACTGCGCGATAAAGGAATGCAGAAAGATTATCTGGCCCTGGTGCGTGGACAGTGGCAGTCGCATACCAAAGTGGTGCAGGCTCCTCTGCTGAAAAATATTCTGCAAAGTGGCGAGCGTATTGTTCGGGTCAATCAGGAGGGCAAACCTTCAGAGACCCGTTTTAAGGTGGAAGAACGTTATACCCATGCGACGCTAGTGCGCTGTAGTCCGGTAACCGGTCGTACCCATCAGATTCGTGTGCATACACAATATGCCGGTCACCCGATAGCCTTTGACGATCGTTACGGCGACCGTGAATTCGACAAGCAACTGGCAGGAACCGGCCTTAACCGTCTGTTCCTGCATGCCGCAGCGCTGAAATTTACGCATCCGGGAACCGGGGAAGTTATGCGTGTCGAAGCGCCTTTAGATAATCAGCTTAAGCGCTGCCTACAGGTTTTGCGTAACGCAAAGTAATGTGTATCAGGCTCAGGATTTGAGCCACTTATCAAGCCATGGGAAAACCTCGTCCTGTTGCGCTTTATAAAAAACGTGGTCAAGTTCTGGCCACGTTTTCGTTTCCAGCCCTACGTATTTTGCGATGCCCATACTTTATGGACTTTGGCGAAGACGTCGTTGACCCCTTTTAAGCTGCTGAGAAAATCGACGGTACGCAAATCTTCATAAGCCACTTTACCTGCCAGCGAGCGTCCAGGATTAAATAGTTACTGACCAGCAAAGCGCTTGTCGGGCTAACTGCTGAGAATTAACTGACCTTTCGCAGCTTGTCTCATGACATTTAATCAATGCATGCAACAATTATTTATTCTATATATAAAAAATACACAACAAAGTATCTCACATTCTATTTATATTACTGATAGAGACGGCGTCACTTTGTTTTGGATTTCACTTTTCAATAAGAGATATAGCGCATGATCTTTATAAAATAGGGAGTTCTCCCTATAGAAAATAGTAAGGATAGCTGCTTTTTTTGATTTTTAATGTTTGATATGGTTTTGATATATAAGAATTAATTTGTTTTTTTCATGTTAGTAGGTCTAGCTGTATGACATATATTTCTCAACAATGTAGATACATTTTAAATACAGTGGTGACATTAGGTGGGATTTTTTTTGAAAAATAACTGAATCGTTTTTGCTAAATGTGATGCACTTCGTAGAAAAGAATAAATTTACTTTTATTGATATGAAGTTGAGATTTTTCGTATCTATATAATTACGTTTTTTAAACACATGTGCATCTATTGGCCTACAACTGAAAGAATTGACGCTGGGGATATGCTATGAATAACTCACGACGCTTGGTATATCTCTTAAGCGGCCCTATCATTTTTATTGTGGCTATCCTGATTTTTTCACATAGCCTGACAACCCCAGGCGCACAGGCTGTCGGTACCTTGCTGTGGATGATCTTCTGGTGGGTTACCCGCCCGGTGCATGTTGCTGTAACCAGCCTCCTGCCAATTGTTATCAACGCGCTCTTTAATATTGTGCCGATGGGGAGCATTACGGCCCAGTATTGGTCCGATAGCATCATCCTTATTTTTGGTTCGGGACTGCTGTGCATCCCCTGGGCTTCGATTGGTTTAGATCGCCGGGTTGCTTTAAAAGTTCTTTCTCTTATCGGCCCATCAATGAAGTCGCAGATTACGGTCTGGTTGCTTGCCAGCATCGTAGCTTCAACCATTCTCCCGAATGTGATGGTTTGCGCATTGTTTACGCCTATTGCTATCGCCATGCTGGCAGCGTCAGGTTACGACGATATACCTTCATGTAAACCAGCGGTTCCAATCCTGTTGGCGATTGGCTGGGGGGTTGGTATTGGTGGTGTAGGGAGTCCTCTGGGGGGAGCGATGAACCTTGCGGCTATTTCAATTCTTGAAGAGCGTATTGGTCACGAGTTTATGTACGTTGACTGGCTCATTCGTATGGCACCGTTTTACATCATTATTTCGATTGTCAGCCTTGCCTGTATGCTGCTGATGCCGATGAAAGTTAAAATGCTAAATGGAACGCGCGAGTACTTTGAAAAGAATTACCGCGAACTCGGACCGATGACGCGTGATGAGAAAGTCTGCGCTTCGCTGTTCATTTTAGGCCTGATTGGCGCTTTTGCGCGTCCTCTGTATGCACCTATTTTTCCGGCACTGTCTCCTGCTCATTTATATCTGATTCTTGGTTGCCTCTGCTTTGTGATAACTACGGTCAAAAAAGGACCGATGCTGACCTGGGAGATGGCGCAACAAGAGACCATGTGGGGAATGCTTATTCTCTTTGGCGGTGGTTTAGCGTTAGGAAAATTGGTGAATGACTCTGGTGCAAGCGTTGGAATCGCCAGTCTTATCTCACAACTATCGCTTGATGGTGGGCTGCTTACCATTATTGTATTTGTGGTTCTGGCCCGCATCATTTCTGAATCAACAAACTCAACTGCTTCAGCCGCTGTCGTGCTGCCTATTGTCCTTGGATTTACCACCAAGCTTGGTTTGAATCCTATTCCCTACTGGTTTATTACCGTGATGGCCTTCAACGCAGAATTTATGCTGCCCATCAGCGTTCGGGCAATCCCTGTAGCCTATGGTCTGGATGCCAGGGCTATGTTCAAAGGAGGAAGCCTGATGGCTCTCATCCATATCATATTCGTGGTGATTGTCGGTTATACATGCTTGAAATTTTGGCCTGCGTTCAGCCAACTCTCGGATTTTATGAAATAAGTACGCCCAGGCCAAATTTATGATTTTTAGGGCAGGGGAAGAAGAGATATTCATGTCTTTTAATTACTGAAAATAGAAGGGAAGATGATGAAAAGCTTTAACTTTAAAATACCGCAAAGCATTGAGTTTGGTATCGGCTGCCTAAATAAACTGCCGCAAATCTTAAAGGAAAATCATTCTGAAAATGTGCTCTTGATTTCCGACCCCGGTCTCGAAGGTCTTGGGGTAGTAAAAAAGATAGAAGATATTATTGCTTCAGCGGGAATTCATCATACCACCTGGTTGGGAGTGATTCCGAATCCAACCGTAGACGTCGTAAATGAAGCAACTGCGGTCTACAAGAAATGTGGTGCAACGAGTATTGTGGCGCTCGGCGGAGGCAGTTCGATAGATGTTGCGAAAGCAGTGGGAGTATTAGTTAACTATGGTGGAAGCATCACTGACTACGAAGGGAGCAATAAAGTCCCAGGACCGATTGTTCCGATGATCGCGATCCCGACTACAGCGGGAACGGGGAGTGAGGTCACGGCTTCGTCAGTCATTACGGATGAAGCCAGGAACTATAAACTCTCCGTTATCAGTTATGAGATTCTGCCCAAATATGCACTTTTGGACCCTGAATTGATCATGACTGCACCATCACATATTGCTGCTGCATGCGGTATTGATGCGCTGATTCATGCCTTAGAAGCCTATCTATCCACCAGCGCCTCTCCGTTTTCTGATGCCATGGCAGAAAAAGCGATGGAATTAATTGGCGGTAGCCTGCGTCGGTTTATTGCGAATAGAAAAGATGAGGCAGCAGCATGTGACATGATGCTGGGAAGCAATTTTGCCGGTATCGCCTTTGCGTGGGCCAGATTGGGCAATGTGCATGCGATGAGCCATCCGGTAAGCGCTTTTTTCCATATACCACATGGGGTCGCGAACGCAATTCTTCTACCAACGGTGATTGAATATAATGCGCTTGCTGACTGCGGTCGCTATGAGGTGATTTATAATTATATTCGTGAAGGCAATGGCGTATTAAATAAATTTAAGCCGCAGATGCTTGTTGAGGAAATTAAAAAACTTAATGCCGACTGTGGAATTCCTGACTCACTGTCTGCTGTTGGTGTTAAGGCTGAAATGATCCCTGATATGGCAAAAGATGCTATGAAAAGCGGTAATATTCTGGTGAACCCACGGCAGTCGACATTAAAGGATATTATTGCACTTTACGAAAAGGCGTTATGACAGGTTTCTAAAACTTTAATGATTCTTTAAATTAAATTCGCCAGGTTGTGAGAAAAGCTGAGCCATTGTGATCTAAATTCAATGTTCAGCTTTTTCTTATGGAAATGAATTGCGAGAAAAACCATATTTTGTTAAAAACGGATGTAATAGGTCAGAGTATCGGCCCCCGGATTTATAAAAGTAATGGAGAGTGACCATGAACTACGAAAGTGTTGGTCAGTTAAATTTTTTTTCGGAAATGTCAGAGCGACAAATATCTGCGCGGGAATTTTTTAGTAGCGTCTTATTGGATTCTCTCGAGCGAAACTTTGGTTTCAAAAAAATCTTAATTTCATATTTCGATACCCAGGGGAAGTTTCTTTCATGGGTCAACTGGGATGGTATTCATCTTGATGGTAAAGAGCATCCATACCGTAAGTTTATCGCGAATGATGTTGTCAGGCATGTGATACATCAGGAAGCGGTGGCCGATCAACTCACTTACTTTAATGTCACACCAAGACTATATAAATCAACCGATATTATTAACACGATCGATTATGAACATTCTGGTTACGTGCGATTTCTCGAGGAAAATTTCCAGCAGCATTATGGCGTGACAATGGCATTTGGTATCAATGCTTATATTCAGGTGGCTTTTTTTAAAAATCAGCAAGAGGGCGACTTCACTGATAATGAAATAGCTACGTTAAATAAAATATATGTTTATGTAGCCAACTCATACAAAAACTTCAAGAAGCACGAACAGGCTAAAATTGTCTCAAACATTCAAAATGAGATCATCTCTTCAGGTGAGAAAGCATACTTAATCACTGATGATTTCATGCACATCATGAGTTCAAATGAAATGGCGCAGGAGTTTTTGAAAGATATTCTTGGCCCCTCGATTACCGAAGAGATTAGCAGTACCAGGCCTTGTAACTGGCTCCCATTTTTATTGGGTAATGAAGGTGAGGGCACTACCACTCATCGTGTCCAGACTCGGGTTATAAAAGACTATATTTTCAAAATCTATACCTATGATCAAAACTATTCAAATGGAATTATTGACACCTACCACTGGATCACCATTTCTCAGAAAGAAGATCGAAAAGTTAATGACTACTCTGGCATCAAATTACCTTTGACCCAGGCGGAGCAGAAGGTTGCCGGGCTGATGTATAACGGGTTAACGTATCAGGCAATTGCTGATGAACTGGTAATTAGTTACCATACTGTAAAAAAACACATACAAAATATATACATTAAATGCGGCGTTAACAGTCGTTTTCAATTGTATAAGTGGTTTGAAGATAAATAGCCGGAGTAGAGGTTTAAAATAGGGAGTATTCCCTATGTAAAATAGTAAGTCCGGTCGATTTTCTAAAGCGTTCATTTTAGATATCCTGAGTTTATAGGGTATTGAAAATAAAAATATTAATGCATGTAAACTATGTGTTATATGCATTAATATTTAAATGAACGCTGAGGAAATGCAGAATGAATCAATCACCACCAGGGATTATTTTCAATATTCAGCGCTTCACTATCCATGATGGCCCAGGTCTGCGCACCGAGTTATTTCTAAAAGGTTGCCCGTTACGTTGCGAATGGTGCAGCAATCCTGAAAGTTTTATGCCCTATGCGCAGGTGGGGGTCTATAAAACAAAATGCATTTCCTATAAAAAATGCGCTGCTTGTGACGATACTTGCCCGCAGGAAAATGTACTACAGTTTACTCGCGGAAAACTGACTTCAATAGAACGCCACGACTGTACAAACTGCCTGGCTTGTCATAATGCCTGTCCTTCCGATGCGATTAAGCTATGGGGGAAATCTATGTCGGTAGAAGAGTGCATGGAAGAGATTCGTAAAGATAAAGGCTATTATGAACGCTCTGGTGGCGGGGTGACGGTTTCTGGTGGTGAACCCTTACTGCAAAGTGATTTTGTCGCCAAACTATTTCAAGCCTGCATGAGTGAAGGAATTCAGACGTGCCTTGAGTCATCGTTATATGTGCCATGGAAAAAAGTGCAGAATGTTCTGCCGTACACCGACCTTATTATTTCAGATATTAAACATATGGATCCTGAAATTCATAAAAAATATACTAAAGTATCTAATGATAAGATTCTGAAGAATTTAATAAAGTTAACAGCAGAAAGACATGACATCATTTTACGTATTCCGGTTATTCCAAATGTGAATGATGATATGGCGAATATAGAAGCCACCGCCGATTTTATTCTTAATGAACTCGGCGGGAAAATCCGGACATTACAGCTCTTAAGCTTTATGCGTCTTGGTGAAGAGAAATATACTGCGCTGGGTCTTCCTTATAAAATGAAAAACGTGAAGGTTAATCGCAGGTCATTTCAAAAGCATATCCAGATGCTAGCCGAATATTTTAACCAGCGCGGCATTCATTGCGTGGTGGGGACAAAAGAAAAATAGTCAACATTTTATTTCAATCTTAAATGGGATAACTTCTATGAAAGTAAATCATACTACTGCATGTGGGACCCAGCCTTTTGATAAAACCTATAGCCTGGGCTATCAAGTTCATCATGAAGACTGGTCTCCATACCCCCGCGTCAATCGCCTGCGGCAGGCGTTTCTCGACAGGCCTTATGATATTGATGTTGAACGCTTAAGACTGGTAACTGAAGCATATCAGAAGCATGAAGATGCACCGCGTAAGCTGAAGTGTGCCAGGGCGTTTGAAAACATCCTGCTGAATACCAGGTTATATATCTATGATGAAGATCTTATTCTTGGTGAAATAGCGGCCCCGGCCAAAGCATCACCGATATATCCTGAGTTCTCTGTCAACTGGATCATTAATGAGATCCTGCATTCTCCTTTTGAAGAGCGTGCCAACGATCAGTTCTATATTCGCAATGATGAGGAACGCAAGGAGATCGTTGAACTTTGCCGATATTGGGAAGGTAAAACCGTTGATGATTTGATCAACAGTCGGCTTGAAAAAGATCAGACTAAAGGGTCTGAAGTTGGCGAGAAGATATTCCAGACCAATCTTTATCATTATGCCGGAGCAGGGCATCTGGCGATTGATTACGCCCGTTTAATGGCTGTGGGTTATAACGGTCTGATCGACAATGCGCAAGCCGGATTGGAAAAGTTAAGCAAGCGTGATCCTGAATATGGCGACAAGCGTGACTTCTATACAGCGATGATTATCGAACTTGAAGCGGCTAAAAAATATATTGCGCGATATGCAAAATTGGCTAAAGAGTCTGCTGAAAAAGAAGAAAACCCGCAGAGAAAGCAAGAGCTCGAAACCATGGCGTTAAACTGTCAGCAGATCGCCGGTGGTGTACCGCAGACATTCTGGCAAGCGCTGCAGTTGTTCAATTTCGCCACAACGCTAATCCAAATTGAAAGTAATGGGCACTCCATTTCCTATGGCCGCATGGATCAGTGGCTTTATCCGTGGTTCGCGGCGGACATGAAGAACAACACGATGACTAAAGAGTTCGCACTTGAGTTAATCGAAGTTCAGTACGTGAAGATGAACAACCCCACCAAGCTAAAAGACAAAGGCACCGTTGCAGTGCGTAACGGTCGTGGTTTTGGCGGTGAAAGCCTGACTCTTGGCGGCGTCGATCGTGAGGGGAATGATGCGACTAACGATCTGACGATGCTGATGCTGGAAGGTTCAGCCCATACGCGAATGATGAACCCGTGGGTTTGTGTTCGCATGCATGAAAATACGCCTTATGAATTAAAAATTAAGACCGTTGAGTGCATCCGCGCAGGTTACGGACATCCGAAGCTATTCAATGATGCACCTTCTATTAAGGGGATGCTGCGCAAGGGAATGACTCTTGAAGAGGCCAGAGATTACTGCGTTGTTGGCTGCGTCGAGCTGGATTTAGCGGGTAAAGAGTATGGCTGGCATGATGCGGCTTATGTGAATACGCCTAAAATGATGGAAATGGTGGTCAACGGTGGCCGCAGCCTTAGTACCGGAGAGCAACTGGGGCCTGATACCGGTAGCCTGGATACCTACAAGAGCTTTGATGAAGTTCTGGCAAGCGTCGATCAACAGTTTGAATACTGGACCGATCAAATGTGCAGCAGTTTGAATATTATCGACAATGCACATCGCGAGCTGAAGCCTGTTCCCTACGTCTCCGCTTTCTATGAGGACTGTATGATTTCAGGTAAGGATCTGACTGAAGGCGGCGCGAAGTACAACGGTATCGCTCCGCAGGCGGCGGGTATGGCGACCTGTGCGGACAGTCTGGCTACCATTAAACAGCTGGTGTTCGACGAGAAGCGGTATAGCGGTGCTGAGATGCTGCAGGCAGTTAAGGATAACTGGGTCGGCCACGAAAAACTGTATGCATTGGTCAATAGTTCGAAGGTGCGCCACTACGGCAACGATGATGATTATGCGGATGATCTGTTCAAATTCATGTTTGAATGCTACTGCCGTCATATTAGCGGTAGAAAGACGCCGCGCGGGGGAGAATTCAGTCCAGGCGTTTATTCCGTGAATGCCAACGTCGGCATGGGTCTGAACACAAATGCTTCTATTGATGGACGTAAAAAATTTGAGCCTATCTCCGATAATATGGGGCCAGTTCACACTGACGGCGGCTCTCATGACATCTGCGGGCCAACAGCGTTAGTCAACTCATTAACCAAAGTTGACCATAGCCTGGCGACCAACGGTACTCTGATGAATCTTCGATTCCCACAAGAAGCGGTGGCTGGAGTCGAAGGGCGCGATAATCTGCTGAGTTTTATTGATGAGTATATTGCCAAGCAGGCGATGCACGTTCAGTTCAATATCATGAGCTCGGCAACCATGCGCGCCGCGCAGAAAAAGCCGGAGGATTATAAAGACATGCTGGTTCGCGTTGCGGGTTATAGCGCTTATTTTGTCGAACTCGGCAAACCGTTACAGAAAGATTTGATTCAGCGCACTGAACTTCATTTCTGATAATGACGTGCAGCATGTTGTGGGCAGTCTATTAATTTTGTGTCATCCCGGAGATATGGCTTTTACATCTCCGGGACAACAAAAGAGAGGCCGACCCACATCCTGACTTCTCTGGTTTGGTGGGAAAAAAGCCAGAGATAATGCGAGTGTCTTTATATCCAGGGCGGATATTATGAGTTTCAATACTGATTTTATACTTGTCGGCCTGATGCAAATTGTCGGTTTTTTTGTTCAGGGATGTACCGGATTTGGCTGTACCGTTATCGCGGCATCAGTGACTAACGGTTTACTAGGAACGTCGGTAGGGGTACCTTATGGTACGTTGATTACCTTACCTTTTTTATATTTTCTGGCGGTCAGAACCTGGCGCGATGTTTCCTGGAAAGATTTAGGAAAAATAGTCGCCCTGTGCGTTCCGGGAATATTAGTCGGTAACTATTTATTTTATACAATTAGTCCCAATGTAGCGAAAATCTGTATTGGCGCAATGGTCACGATTATTGCAGTAATGAACATTTACAAGCATATCGTCAATCCATTGATCTTTAAAAAAGCAGAAGCTATTAATGTGCCAGATACGACAGCGAAAAAATGCTTTCGTTATGGTTGTCTTATTTTAGGTGGTGTTGTGCACGGTGCGTTCACTATCGGTGGGCCGCTGATTACCGTTTACACCATCGAAGCCGTTAAGGAAAAAGAAAAATTCCGTAATACCATGAATATGGTATGGGTGGTATTTAACACCTGGAACGCATTTAACCAGTATCGTAATGGCGCATGGACGGAACATCTTGGTGGCGCTCTGACTATCGGTTTCCCTATGGCGGCGATCGGCTTCTTTCTGGGAATGGCCTTCCTGCAGCGCATTAATAAGGAGACGTTTCTGCGTATCGTGTATTGCGTGCTGTTATTTGTCGGCGGCAACATGCTGTTTACCAGCCTGATGGCTCTTGCGTAAAATGAGCTCGTTATGGGATCGGGAGGGTATTAAAACCTCCGATCCCATTTTAACACCTGCTTATGTGAGTAAGGGGTTAAATCCTTCCCGGCGGAGCATTTGGCATAAGGCGATTAACGGTAGGCCGACCAGTGCATTTGGGTCGCGGCCTTCAAGACGTTCAAAAAGCGTGATGCCTAATCCTTCGCTTTTGAAACTTCCAGCGCATTGTAGTGGGTTTTCTTTGCGCACATAGCTGTCAATTTCCTGGTCGCTTAAACGGCGGAAATGAACGTCAAAGGGTTCGCATTCGGTCTGTAAATGACCATTAGTTGAATTGTACAGCGCCAGACCGGTGTAGAAGGTCACGATGGTGCCGCTGGCTTTCTTTAACTGGCGATGGGCGTTTTCTTCGTTATGTGGTTTGCCAGTGATTTCGCCGTCCAGGACGCAAACCTGATCAGAACCTATAATAAGGTGGTGTGGAAAGCGTTCGGCGAGGGCTTGCGCCTTTGCTTGTGCCAGACGCATCACCAGCTGGCGTGCCGATTCACCCGGCAGCGGCGTTTCATCAACGTCTGGAGCTGCGCATTCAAAAGGCACTGAAAGCTTCTCCAGCAGCATTCGCCGCCATGGAGAGGTTGACGCCAGGATCAGTTCAGACATATTTTTTCATCCACATGTAGCGCTTCGCAGAGCATCATTTTAAACTATGCGCCGCAATGTGTGCGAATAATTGGCAAAAGGCAACCTGAGGCTGCCTTTTTCTTTGACTCTATGACATTACAAAGTTAATATGCGCGCCCTATGCAAAAGGTAAAATTACCCCTGACTCTCGATCCGGTTCGCACGGCTCAAAAACGCTTAGATTACCAAGGTATCTATACCCGTGATCAAGTTGTGCGTGTCGCCGATTCTGTTGTCAGCGTGGACAGCGATGTGGAATGCAGCATATCGTTCGCTATTGATAATCAGCGCCTTGCCGTGATAAACGGCGATGCAACGGTGTCGGTAACCCTCGAATGCCAGCGTTGCGGGAAACCGTTCCCTTATCATGTCCACACAACGTATTGTTTCAGCCCCGTCAGAAATGACGAACAGGCGGAAGCACTGCCGGAAGCGTATGAGCCGATTGAGGTTAACGAATTCGGTGAAATCGATCTGCAGGCGCTCGTTGAAGATGAAATTATCCTCTTCTTGCCTGTAGTTCCGGTGCATGATTCTGAACACTGTGAAGTGTCCGACGCGGACATGGTCTTTGGCGAACTGCCTGAAGAGGCACAAAAACCAAACCCATTTGCCGTATTAGCCAGCTTAAAGCATAAGTAATTGAGGAGTAAGGTCCATGGCCGTACAACAGAATAAACCAACCCGTTCCAAACGTGGCATGCGTCGTTCCCATGACGCTCTGACCGCAGTCACCAGCCTGTCTGTAGACAAAACTTCTGGTGAGAAACACCTGCGTCACCACATCACTGCCGACGGTTTCTACCGCGGTCGCAAGGTAATCGCTAAGTAATCACGCATTACTCCATGGATTTCGCGTTGCAAGAAGACGCAAGCGAGAGAAGCACCCGGAGCATAGCTCACTATGTGACTGGTGTGAACGAGCGCAGTCAACGCACTTGCAGCGTGAAAGACGAAGAGTAAAAGCGTGATGAAGCTTAGTGAGGATTTCCCCGGGTAACTGGGGAATAACCAAACCGAGCAGCGACGATATCTTGACACATCTAACCCTGGCGTTAGATGTCATGGGGGGAGATTTCGGACCCTCCGTGACGGTGCCTGCAGCATTGCAGGCACTGAACTCTAATTCACAACTCACACTTCTTTTAGTCGGCGATCCCGACACTATCACGCCATTACTAGCCAAAGCTGATTTTGAACAACGTTCACGTCTGCAGGTGATTCCTGCGCAGTCAGTTATTGCCAGTGATGCGCGACCCGCACAAGCGATCCGCGCCAGTCGCGGTAGCTCAATGCGCGTGGCGCTGGAGTTAGTGAAAGAAGGGCGGGCGCAGGCCTGCGTTAGCGCGGGCAATACCGGGGCGCTGATGGGGCTGGCGAAACTGTTGCTCAAACCCATCGAAGGGATTGAGCGTCCTGCGCTGGTAACGATGTTGCCGCATCAGCAGAAGGGCAAAACGGTGGTGCTGGATTTAGGCGCTAACGTAGATTGCGATAGTACGATGCTGGTGCAGTTTGCGGTGATGGGGGCAGTTTTAGCCGAAGAGGTTATCGGTATTCAAAATCCCCGAGTTGCATTACTGAACATTGGCGAAGAAGAGATGAAAGGTCTCAGCAGTATTCGCGATGCGGCGGCGGTTTTGAAAACCTTGCCAACCCTCAACTATATTGGCTATCTGGAAGCCAACGAATTGTTGACGGGTAAGACGGATGTTTTGGTTTGTGATGGATTCACGGGCAACGTCACATTAAAAACGATGGAAGGTGTTGTCAGAATGTTCCTTTCACTGTTGAAATCACAGGGAGAGGGGAAAAAAAGGTCGTGGTGGCTGCTTTTATTAAAGCGTTGGTTACAAAAAAGCCTGTCGAGGCGATTCAGTCACCTCAACCCCGACCAGTATAATGGCGCCTGTCTGTTAGGATTGCGCGGTTCCGTGATTAAAAGTCACGGTGCTGCCAATCAGCGCGCCTTTAGCGTAGCGATAGAGCAGGCAGTGCAGGCGGTGCAGCGGCAAATCCCTCAGCGGATTGCCGCTCGCCTGGAATCTTTATACCCTACAGGTTTCGAACTGCCTGAGGGCGGCAGAAGCGGGAGTTCCGGTTCTCAGACTGGGATAACTGGTAACGACTGACGCCCGGTAGTTTGAGTAAGCCAGGTATATTACCCAAGAGTGACTGAGCGTACATGTATACGAAGATTGTTGGTACCGGCAGTTATCTGCCTGAGCACGTGCGTACGAACGCTGAATTAGAAAACATGGTAGATACGTCTGACGAGTGGATTGTCACTCGTACAGGTATCCGTGAGCGTCGTATTGCCGCACCGAATGAAACAGTTGCTACGATGGGCTATGCAGCCGCTAAGAATGCACTGGACATGGCGGGCGTTAAGCCGGAACAAATTGGTCTGATTATTGTTGCGACCACCTCCGGTACCCATGCATTTCCAAGTTCTGCTTGCCAGGTTCAATCGATGCTGGGCATTAAAGGTTGTCCGGCGTTTGACGTTGCTGCTGCATGTGCGGGTTTCACCTACGCGCTGAGCGTCGCCGATCAATACGTTAAAAACGGTGCGGTTGATTACGCGCTGGTCATTGGTGCGGATGTGCTGGCGCGAACCTGCGATCCGACCGATCGTGGAACCATCATCATCTTTGGCGATGGCGCTGGTGCGGTTGTGCTGGGCGCTTCTGAAGAACCGGGTATTATCTCTACGCATCTGCATGCGGATGGTAGCTACGGTGAACTGCTGACGCTGCCGAACGCCGATCGCGTTGATCCTGACAACTCAATTTATCTGACGATGGCGGGCAACGAAGTCTTTAAAGTTGCCGTGACCGAACTGGCGCATATTGTTGATGAGACCCTGGCGGCGAATAACCTCGAGCGTTCTGCGCTGGATTGGCTGGTGCCGCATCAGGCCAACTTGCGTATTATCAGCGCCACGGCGAAAAAGCTGGGGATGTCGATGGATAACGTGGTGGTTACTCTCGACAGACATGGTAATACTTCAGCAGCCTCTGTTCCTTGCGCGCTGGATGAGGCCGTTCGCGATGGCCGCATACAGCGTGGTCAGCTCATTCTGCTGGAAGCCTTTGGTGGTGGTTTCACCTGGGGTTCCGCGCTGGTTCGTTTTTAGTATAAGGATTTAAACATGACGCAATTTGCTTTTGTGTTCCCGGGACAGGGCTCTCAGACCGTCGGGATGCTGTCCGATATGGCAGCCGCTTACCCGGTAGTCGAAGAGACATTCCGTGAAGCCTCTGCGGCGTTGGGTTACGATCTGTGGGCGCTTGTACAGCAAGGCCCTGCGGAAGAACTGAACAAAACCTGGCAGACACAACCGGCGCTGCTGACAGCATCTGTCGCGTTGTATCGCGTCTGGCAGCAGCAGGACGGTCAAGCGCCGGCGCTGTTGGCGGGTCATAGCCTGGGTGAGTATTCTGCACTGGTCTGTGCGGGCGTTATCGATTTTGCCGATGCGGTGCGTCTGGTTGAGATGCGTGGCAAATTCATGCAGGAAGCCGTACCAGAAGGTACCGGCGCAATGTCAGCTATCATTGGTCTTGACGATGCATCAATTGCGAAAGCCTGTGAAGAGTCTGCTGAAGGCCAGGTGGTTTCTCCGGTAAACTTTAATTCACCGGGACAGGTTGTTATTGCCGGTAACAAAGAAGCCGTAGAGCGCGCTGGCGCAGCGTGTAAAGCTGCGGGCGCCAAACGTGCGTTGCCGCTGCCGGTCAGCGTGCCGTCCCACTGTGCATTGATGAAGCCTGCTGCTGAAAAATTGGCCGTTGAATTACAAAAAATCACCTTTAACGCGCCGACTGTTCGGGTTGTGAACAATGTTGACGTGAAGTGTGAAACTACACCTGATGCTATCCGTGATGCATTGATCCGCCAGCTGTATAGCCCGGTTCAGTGGACCAAAACCGTTGAGTTTATGGCGTCACAGGGCGTTGAGCATCTGTATGAAGTGGGGCCGGGTAAAGTCCTCACCGGCCTGACTAAACGTATTGTTGACACCCTGACCGCCTCCGCGCTTAACGAGCCGGCGGCCATGTCTGCGGCGCTTGAGCAATAAAAGAGGAAAACCATGAGTTTTGAAGGAAAAATCGCGCTGGTTACCGGTGCAAGTCGCGGGATTGGCCGCGCAATTGCTGAAACGCTCGTTGCCCGTGGCGCGAAAGTTATCGGTACTGCAACCAGCGAAAGCGGTGCGCAGGCGATCAGCGATTATTTAGGTGCCAATGGCAAAGGTCTGCTGTTGAATGTGACCGATCCGGCATCTATCGAATCTGTTCTGGGAAATATTCGCGCAGAATTTGGTGAAGTTGATATCCTGGTGAACAATGCCGGGATTACTCGTGATAACCTGTTAATGCGCATGAAAGATGATGAGTGGAACGATATTATCGAAACCAACCTGTCATCTGTTTTCCGTCTGTCAAAAGCGGTAATGCGCGCTATGATGAAAAAGCGTCATGGACGTATTATCACTATCGGTTCTGTGGTTGGTACCATGGGAAATGCAGGTCAGGCCAACTACGCTGCGGCGAAAGCGGGTCTGATTGGCTTCAGTAAATCACTGGCTCGCGAAGTTGCGTCACGCGGTATTACTGTAAACGTTGTTGCTCCGGGCTTTATTGAAACGGACATGACACGTGCGCTGACCGATGAGCAGCGTGCGGGTACTCTGGCAGCAGTTCCTGCGGGGCGCCTCGGCTCTCCAAATGAAATCGCCAGTGCGGTTGCATTTTTAGCTTCTGACGAAGCGAGTTACATCACCGGTGAAACTTTGCACGTCAACGGCGGGATGTATATGGTCTGACCGAGATTTGTGCAAAACGCTCAGGAACCGCGCAGTCCGTGCGATTCACAGTAATGTTTTGTGCAAAATGATTTGCGTTATGAGGGCAAAAAGCCGCAAAATAGCGTAAAATCGTGGTAAGACCTGCCGGGATTTAGTTGCAAATTTTTCAACATTTTATACACTACGAAAACCATCGCGAAAGCGAGTTTTGATAGGAAATTTAAGAGTATGAGCACTATCGAAGAACGCGTTAAGAAAATTATCGGCGAACAGCTGGGCGTTAAGCAGGAAGAAGTTACCAACAATGCTTCCTTCGTTGAAGACCTGGGCGCTGATTCTCTTGACACCGTTGAGCTGGTAATGGCTCTGGAAGAAGAGTTTGATACTGAGATTCCGGACGAAGAAGCTGAGAAAATCACTACTGTTCAGGCTGCCATTGATTACATCAACGGTCACCAGGCGTAAGTGAACATCTCCAGGCGGTCATTCGACCGCCTGAGTTTTATCTACATTTTGTCCCACAAGAATCTATTTTCCCTCCCTGGAGGACAACCGTGTCTAAGCGTCGTGTAGTTGTGACCGGACTGGGCATGTTGTCTCCTGTCGGCAATACCGTAGAGTCTACCTGGAAAGCTCTCCTTGCCGGTCAGAGTGGCATCAGCCTGATCGACCATTTCGATACTAGCGCCTATGCAACGAAATTTGCTGGCTTAGTAAAGGATTTTAACTGTGATGATTTCATCTCGCGCAAAGAACAGCGCAAGATGGACGCATTCATTCAATATGGAATTGTCGCTGGCATTCAGGCCATGCAGGATTCTGGCCTTGAAGTGACGGAAGAGAATGCTACCCGCATCGGTGCCGCTATTGGTTCCGGTATTGGCGGCCTCGGTTTGATCGAAGAAAACCACAGTTCGCTGGTAAAAGGCGGACCGCGTAAGATCAGCCCATTCTTTGTTCCTTCCACAATTGTTAATATGGTGGCCGGACATTTGACCATCATGTTTGGTCTGCGTGGACCGAGTATTTCCATCGCGACCGCTTGCACTTCGGGCGTACACAACATTGGTCAAGCCGCGCGCATTATCGCCTACGGCGATGCTGACGCAATGGTTGCCGGTGGTGCAGAAAAAGCCAGTACCCCACTGGGCGTTGGTGGGTTTGGTGCAGCACGTGCGCTCTCCACTCGTAATGACAGTCCTCAGGCGGCAAGCCGTCCGTGGGACAAAGAGCGTGATGGTTTTGTGCTAGGTGATGGCGCGGGAATGGTCGTGCTGGAAGAGTACGAACATGCCAAAAAACGCGGTGCGAAAATCTACGCTGAAATCGTCGGCTTTGGTATGAGCAGCGATGCCTACCATATGACTTCGCCGCCGGAAGATGGCGCTGGAGCGGCACTGGCGATGGTTAACGCTATCCGTGATGCGGGTATCGATGCAGGCCAGATTGGCTACGTCAACGCGCACGGTACCTCAACGCCTGCTGGCGATAAAGCGGAAGCGCAGGCCGTTAAGTCTGTCTTCGGTGATGCAGCGGGCCGCGTAATGGTCAGCTCGACTAAATCAATGACCGGCCACTTGCTCGGTGCCGCGGGTGCAGTAGAGTCTATCTACTCTATCCTGGCGCTGCGCGATCAAGCTGTTCCGCCAACTATCAATCTGGATAACCCGGATGATGGTTGCGACCTCGACTTCGTCCCGCACGAAGCACGCCAGGTTAGCGGTATGGAGTATACCTTGTGTAACTCCTTCGGCTTCGGTGGTACAAATGGTTCGCTGATCTTTAAAAAGGTCTGATGCGCGCCTGGCGCAACATTAGTTATGCCGTTAATGCCCATCAAAAATTGGCCCGCTTGTCGGGCCTTTTTTATTCGGCTTTCTCCGCTTGTACCCTATCTTTCCTCCTGCGACACTGACCGACCAGCGATAAGGAGTCCTTTATGTTTTTGATAAATGGCACTGAAAGTGAAACGCTTGCGGTCAACGATCGCGGCGTGCAGTTCGGTGATGGTTGTTTTACGACAGCTCGAATAATTGGGGGCCGTGTACAATTTCTGCCTGCTCATCTGGCGCGCCTGCAAACCACCTGTGAAAGACTCTTTATTACCTTTAGCGACTGGAAAGTATTAGCCGAGGAGATGCAGCGTCTGGCGCAGCCGTGCCAGGAGGGGGTTCTGAAGGTGATGATCACTCGTGGCGCCGGCGGCCGTGGATACAGCACTGTGGGCTGCACAAACCCTACCCGAATTCTTAGCGTGTCGCCATATCCTGCCCATTATGCCCGCTGGCGAGAAGAAGGGGTTTCTGTGTCGCTAAGTCCCATGCCGCTGGGACGTAATCCTTCTCTTGCCGGACTAAAACACCTTAACCGCCTGGAGCAGGTACTGATCCGCTCTCATCTTGAGCAGACGGACGCTGATGAAGCACTGGTTCTTGACAGTGAAGGGTGGCTTACGGAATGCTGTGCCGCGAACGTATTCTGGCGTAAAGGATTTGATGTTTTTACCCCGCGCCTCGATCAGGCGGGAGTAAACGGTATTATGCGCCAGCACATTCTCGCAACGCTGGCACCATCGCCGTTTCGCGTTGTCGAAGTAACTACGCGCCCCGATGCGCTACGCGAAGCCGACGAAGTGCTTATCTGTAACGCATTAATGCCGCTGGTGCCGGTTCGCCGTTGGGACGACACATGTTGGTCCGCGCGCGAGCTTTACCATTTTTTAGCCCCATTGTGTGAGCTGTCTGATTAGTCATGAAGAAAATGTTACGTTTCATCCTGTTGCTGGTAGTGGTGCTGGGCATTGCTGCGGGCGTCGGCATGTGGAAAGTTCGCCAATTGGCGGATAGCAAGTTACTCATTAAAGAAGAGACCATCTTTACTCTTGAAACGGGCACCGGGCGCATCGCGTTGGGCCAACAGCTTTACGGCGATAAAGTCATTAACCGGCCACGGGTGTTCCAGTGGTTGCTACGTATTGAACCTGAGCTCTCCCACTTTAAAGCTGGGACATATCGTTTCACGCCTGACATGACGGTACGTGAGATGCTGCAACTGTTGGCCAGTGGGAAAGAAGCCCAGTTTCCGCTGCGCTTTGTCGAAGGTATGCGGGTAAGCGACTATCTGCGACAGCTTCGCGATGCGCCTTATGTGAAACATACGCTGGCGGATGACAGCTATGAAACCGTCGCGAAGGCCCTTGATCTGGAGCATGCGGACTGGGTGGAGGGTTGGTTCTGGCCGGATACCTGGATGTATACCGCCAATACCAGCGATGTGGCGATCCTTAAGCGAGCGCATCAGAAAATGGTTGCTGCTGTTGAGAAAGCCTGGGAAGGGCGGATGGATAATCTGCCGTATAAAGATCAGAACCAATTGCTGACAATGGCCTCCATTATTGAAAAAGAGACGGCGGTGTCTGAAGAGCGCGATCGCGTGGCATCGGTCTTTATTAATCGCTTGCGTATTGGCATGCGTCTGCAAACCGATCCGACCGTGATTTATGGGATGGGTGAGAGTTATAATGGCAAGTTAACGCGTAAAGACCTGGAAACCCCAACGGCTTACAATACTTATGTCATTAACGGCATGCCGCCAGGGCCTATCGCCGCACCGGGAGAGGCTTCTCTGAATGCCGCTGCCCATCCGGCAAAAACGCCGTATCTCTATTTTGTCGCCGACGGAAAAGGGGGTCATACGTTCAATACCAATCTGACCAGCCACAACCGTTCGGTGCAGGATTATCTGAAAGTACTTAAGGAAAAAAATGCGCAGTAACTATATCGTCATCGAGGGCCTGGAAGGCGCAGGGAAGACCACCGCACGTAATCTGGTGGTAGAGACGCTAAAACAGCTGGGCGTTAGCGATATGGTGTTCACCCGCGAGCCGGGCGGCACCATTCTGGCCGAGAAGCTGCGCAGCCTGGTTCTGGATATTCAGTCAACCGGTGATGAAGTTATCAATGACAAAGCTGAAGTGCTGATGTTTTATGCGGCTCGCGTGCAGTTGGTTGAAACAGTGATTAAACCGGCGCTGGCTCGCGGTCAGTGGGTGATCGGCGATCGTCATGATCTCTCTACTCAGGCCTATCAGGGCGGTGGTCGTGGTATCGATCAAACCATGCTGGCAACCCTGCGTGATGCGGTGCTGGGCGATTTTCGTCCCAACTTGACCCTTTATCTTGATGTGACGCCTGCGGTGGGACTTAAGCGCGCTCGCGCTCGTGGCGATCTTGATCGTATCGAACAGGAATCCCTGGATTTCTTCAACCGTACCCGCGCACGCTACCTTGAGCTGGCCGCACTTGACCCCAGCATTCGCACCGTGGACGCCACGCAGCCGCTGGAAGCTGTGGAACGTGATATTCGTGCGGTAGTGAGCCAATGGGTGGCGGAGCTGCGCGCATGAAATGGTATCCGTGGTTACGCCCGTCTTTCGAACAGCTAGTTTCCAGCTACCAGGCAGGACGGGGTCACCATGCGCTACTGGTCCAGGCATTGCCGGGCATGGGGAGCGATGCGTTGATTTATGCGCTGTGCCGCTTCCTGATGTGCCGACAACCTGAAGGGCATAAAAGCTGTGGCCATTGCCGCAGCTGTCAGTTGATGCAGGCGGGCACTCATCCTGATTATTATGCGTTGTCTCCAGAAAAGGGGAAGAGTTCGCTCGGTATTGATGCCGTGCGCGACGTCAACGAAAAGCTCTACGAACACGCCCGGCTGGGCGGCGCGAAGGTGATATGGATCGGTGATGCCGCCATGCTAACTGACGCGGCGGCCAACGCGTTGCTGAAAACGCTGGAGGAACCGCCGGAGAATACATGGTTCTTCCTCGCTTGCCAGGAACCCGCGCGTTTGCTGGCGACGTTGCGCAGTCGATGCCGTTTACATCACCTCACACCGCCTCCGGAATCGTACGCGCTGGCGTGGTTAGAGCGTGAAGTGACAATGTCACAAGATGCATTGCTTGCTGCTCTGCGTCTTAGTGCGAATGCGCCAGCGGCAGCTCTGGAGCTGCTCCAGGATGCGCACTGGACTGCGCGCCAACAGCTTTGTCAGGCGCTGGCAAACGTTTTAACTCAGGGTGACTGGCTGACGCTGCTACCCATTTTAAATCACGAACAGGCCGCAGTTCGCCTGCATTGGCTGGCATCGCTGCTGGTTGATGCGCAAAAAAGACAGCAGGGGATTACGCTTGTCAGTAACCCGGACGTCTGGACGCTGGTGAATCAACTGGCCCAGACGCTCCCTGCCGCACGTTTACAAGCGATAGCGCGCGACGTGAGCTTCTGCCGCGAGCAGCTATTAAACGTTGTTGGTGTTAACCGCGAACTACTGCTAACCGAGCGCCTTCTGCGCTGGGAACATTACCTGCAACCCGGGACGGTACTTCCCGTATCCCATCTCTGAGAGAGACATCATGTTTTTAGTCGACTCCCATTGCCACCTTGATGGCCTGGATTATCAAACGCTGCATAAAAATGTGGACGATGTGCTGGCAAAAGCCGCCGCGCGCGATGTGAAGTTTTGCCTTGCGGTTGCCACGACGCTACCAGGATATCGCAGTATGCGCGAGCTGGTGGGACAGAGTGGCAGCGTTGCTTTCTCCTGTGGCGTGCATCCGTTAAATCAGGATGAAGAGTACGACGTCGAGGAGCTGCGCAAACTTGCGGCGGAAGAGGGGGTAGTGGCGATGGGTGAAACCGGGCTGGATTATTTCTACACGCCAGAAACCAAAACACGTCAACAGACGTCGTTCCGCGATCATATTCGTATCGGGCGGGAACTTAACAAGCCGGTTATTGTGCATACTCGTGATGCCCGCGCCGATACGCTGGCAATTTTACGCGAAGAAAAAGTGACGGATTGCGGTGGCGTACTACACTGTTTCACTGAAGATAGGGAGACTGCGGGTAAGCTGCTGGACATGGGGTTCTATATCTCGTTTTCCGGTATTGTAACGTTCCGTAATGCAGAACAGCTGCGCGATGCCGCGCGTTATGTGCCTCTCGACCGCCTGCTGGTGGAGACCGATTCGCCGTATCTGGCGCCGGTACCGCACCGTGGTAAAGAGAACCAACCGGCGATGGTTCGTGACGTTGCTGAGTACATGGCGGTTCTGAAAGGTGTCTCGCTGGATACGCTGGCGCAACGGACCACGGAAAACTTTGCAACGCTTTTTCATATTGACCCCGCCCGGCTACAACCTGCCTGATCTTCCTTATTATTTTAAGGCTCGTAATTAATACTCAAAGCGAGTAAAGTTCACCGCCACAAATGGGGCGGTGAAGCTTTTTTGGCAACATTCAGACACGTGTTATGTAAAACAGTGTAAGTTTTTACCTGAAGGCTGATTGAAACGTGATAGCCGTCAAACAATCATTCCGCTAATTATTTTACTCTGTGTAATAAATAAAGGGCGCTTAGACGTCCTGTCCACGGCGCGGTTCTCCCCCCGGGCCAATGCGTGAAAACGTAAAAAAAGCACCAAATACTCAGGAGCACTCTCAATTATGTTTAAGAATGCATTTGCTAACCTGCAGAAGGTCGGTAAATCGCTGATGCTACCGGTATCCGTACTGCCTATCGCAGGTATCCTGCTGGGCGTCGGTTCCGCAAACTTCAGCTGGCTGCCAGAAGTCGTTTCACATGTTATGGCAGAAGCGGGCGGTTCGGTCTTCGCCAATATGCCGCTGATTTTCGCTATCGGTGTTGCGTTAGGCTTCACCAATAACGATGGCGTATCTGCGCTGGCATCGGTTGTCGCTTACGGCATCATGGTGAAAACCATGGCGGTGGTAGCGCCTCTGGTTCTGCATTTACCTGCTGAAGAGATTGCGGCTAAACACCTTGCAGATACCGGCGTACTGGGCGGTATTATTGCGGGCGCAATCGCGGCGTACATGTTTAATCGCTTCTACCGTATTAAGCTGCCTGAGTATCTGGGCTTCTTCGCCGGTAAACGTTTCGTGCCGATCATTTCTGGTCTGACCGCGATCTTTATGGGCATCGTGCTCTCCTTCATTTGGCCGCCGATCGGTACTGCTATCCAGACGTTCTCTCAGTGGGCTGCTTATCAGAACCCGGTTGTCGCGTTTGGTATCTACGGCTTCATCGAGCGCTGCCTGGTGCCGTTTGGTCTGCACCATATCTGGAACGTTCCTTTCCAGATGCAAATTGGTGAATACACCAATGCGGCAGGTCAGGTGTTCCACGGTGACATCCCTCGTTACATGGCTGGCGACCCGACTGCGGGCAAACTGTCCGGTGGCTTCCTGTTCAAAATGTACGGTCTGCCAGCTGCTGCCATCGCTATCTGGCACTCTGCTAAACCCGAAAACCGCGCGAAAGTGGGCGGTATCATGATCTCCGCAGCGTTGACCTCGTTCCTGACCGGTATCACCGAGCCGATCGAGTTCTCCTTCATGTTCGTTGCACCGATCCTGTACATCATCCACGCGATTCTGGCAGGCCTGGCATTCCCAATCTGTATCCTGCTGGGTATGCGTGACGGTACTTCGTTCTCTCACGGTCTGATCGACTTTATCGTTCTGTCCGGTAACAGCAGCAAACTGTGGCTGTTCCCGATAGTCGGTATTTGCTACGCGATTGTTTACTACGTGGTATTCCGCGTGTTGATCAAAGCGCTGGACCTGAAAACGCCGGGTCGTGAAGATTCAACTGAAGACAGCAAAGTTGGCGCGACCAGCGAAATGGCTCCGGCCCTGATTGCAGCCTTCGGCGGTAAAGAAAACATTACTAACCTCGACGCATGTATCACCCGTCTGCGCGTTAGCGTGGCGGATGTAGCGAAAGTTGATCAGGCTGGCCTGAAAAAACTGGGCGCTGCTGGCGTGGTTGTTGCAGGTTCAGGTGTTCAGGCAATCTTCGGTACCAAATCCGATAACCTGAAAACTGAAATGGATGAGTACATCCGTAGCAACTAAGTTGTGATGTGGGGAGACTAAGGCAGCCAAATGGCTGCCTTTTTTAATGGGTCTATACCCGTCATACTTCAAGTTGCTTATGTGTTGGCTACGCTCATTCCCCCCAGTCACATAGTTATCTATGCTCCTGGGAACTCACTCCCTTGCCGCCTTTAAGCAACTCGAATTATTTAGGGTATATAACATAAAAAAGGGAGCCGATTGGCTCCCGAAACATTGACCGCGAATCAGAACTGATAGCTGGCGGTAATGCTGAAGTTGCGCGGTTCGCCGTACACAATCGAGCCGTCGATGTTGGTATCGTAGGTTTTGTCGAACAGGTTATTGACGTTGCCCTGTAAGGCAAAGTTTTTGCTGACCTGGTAACGGGTAAACAAATCCACCAGCGCGTAGCTGCCTTGTTCCGCACGGAAAGTACCGTAAGGGGTAGCGGTATCTTTATAAACACGGTTTTGCCAGTTAACGCCGCCGCCGACGGTCAGATCAGGCATCACCGGCAGGCGATAGCTGGTGAACAGCTTGACGCTGGTACGCGGCAAGTTAGGGTTCACCGCGTTGCCTTCATTATCCTCGGCAACAAAGCGAGTCGCGCCGAAGGTCATCTGCCAGTTATCGGTAAGCGCGCCGTTGATTTCGAACTCCACCCCTTTGCTTACGGTACCATTGACGGTTTTATAGGCCGCCTCGCCGTTGCTGCCAGGGATTTGCCCGCCGGTTGCCTGGCCGAGGTTATCCTGTTCGATGCGGAATATGGAGAGGGTGGTGGTCAGGCGGCTGTCCATCCAGTCGGACTTCAGGCCGACTTCATAGTTATTACCGGTAACCGGGGTTAGATATTTACCGGAACTATCACGCTTATTCTGCGGCTGGAAAACGGAGGTGTAGCTGGTGTAGGCCGACCAGTTATCATTGATGTCGTAAACCAGACCGGCGTACGGCGTAGTATGGTTTTTCTCCATATTGTAGGTCAGCGTCTCGATACTCCAGTTGTTATAGCGGACGCCAAGGATCAGGTGCAGCGGATCAAGCAGGGAGATACGAGTCGCCGCATATACCGATTTCATTCGCGTGGTATCGTCCTGCGCCAGGCTCTGCGGTCCCCAGTTGGTTTCCGGGAAGCTGGCACTATTAAAGTCATAGAAATTACCGATCTCATCCGGAAATACGTTTGCCCAGGAGCTGAAGTAGCGGTTATTTTGCTTGCTGTAGCTGCCGCCAATCATCAGGTTGTGCTGGCGACCAAACAGGTCGTAGCCGCCATCTGCAAACAAATCCACGGCGTCGACTTTACGCTTGCCGCTGTTCCAGCCGGTCCCGCCAACGTAGGTAAAGCTCGGACCGTAATTGCCATAAGGCCCCACCAGCATCCCGGTCTCTTTATTGACGTACGCATCGACGTACATCATTTTGCTGTCGAACTTGACCTCGGAGTGGGTCGCGTTCATCGTCGCCTGCCAGGTATCGGCAAAGCGCTGTTTCAGCGTGACGAAAACTTTGTTGATCTCTTTGTCGTTATAAGCCCAATCAGGGGCGGTGCTATGAGAACGGTCGTAGTGGTTTTTGCTGCCATCGGTATTCCAGCGCGGCAGACCACCCCATGTTGGGCTATTCACGTCGATACGCTGATATTCGTAGCCAGCGGATAAGCTGGTTGAGGTCCCGAGGTCAGCATCAAGAATGCCGGAGAAGAAGGTTTTTTCGCTATTATAACGATCGAGCCACGAGTCGTTATTTTGATAGCCCGCGATAATACGCGCACGCACGTTGCCGTCTTCGGTCAGCGGGCTTTGCATATCAGCAACATAGCGCTGCTTGTTCCAGCTACCGTACTCCGCAGAGACATTGCCTTTAAACTCGCGGCTGGTGGCGTGTTTACGAATCATGTTGATTGACGCGGCCGGGTTGCCCGTACCTGTCAGCAGGCCATTGGCGCCACGCACGACTTCCACTCGCTCGAAGAGCGCCATATCGGTAAGGGCGTCACCCAGATTCCAGCGGGATTCAAACCAGGTCGGAATACCATCGACCATGTAGTTGTCAATTTGAAAGCCGCGAGAGTAGTAGCTGGTGCGATCGGAGTCTGCCTGGCTGCTGCTGATCCCGGTCGTGTGATCCATCACGTCGCCAAGGGTTTGCAACTGCTGATCCTGCATCCGTTGCTCGGTGATAATGCTAACCGATTGTGGGATATCGCGCTGGGCCATTTCCATCTTGGTCCCGGCAGAGGTGGTTTTGACGCTGTAATCCTGCTCTTGAGCACTGGAAGCGGTATCTGTGGAACCTTCTACAATGAGAGTTTCTTCGGACTTACTGGCGGCCTGGCCGAGGTCAGGAAAGAGCGCCAGCGCTATGCCCATGGCAAGCAGAGATGGCGCAATATGCCCATCCCGGGTGTTGGTGGAGAGAGACATCATAAACCCTTGATCATATGATAATTATTATTCGCCGAGGCTCTGTGACCGCGGTCGATCGAAAGCGCGTTGCATTCAATGTGAATACAAATGAGAAATATACGCATTAATATTTAATATGTAAACAGAGGTAAAATATGTGTGGTGAATGGTTTTGGGTGGGCTAGTGAAAATGGCGAACATGCGAAATGATTAATCAGTCAGCAGCTAAGTCCTTTGTCGCGTAAGAAAAAACGCTTTCAGGTTGAAAGAGTGGGAGTAACTCGCTCATACTCTTAAGCGAATCCTGTGCATCCGCGTTTATCTGCAGGGGCAGGCCAGAGCACGGTATAAAAATTAATAAGGAATCAGTCATGGCAGAAGAAACGATTTTCAGCAAAATCATTCGCCGGGAGATCCCGTCGGATATTGTTTATCAGGACGAGCTGGTCACCGCTTTTCGCGATATCTCCCCGCAGGCGCCGACCCATATTCTGATCATTCCTAATATCCTGATTCCAACCGTCAACGATGTGACTACGGAGCATGAACTGGCTCTTGGCCGGATGATGACCGTTGCGGCGAAAATTGCCCGCGACGAGGGGCTTGCAGACGATGGCTACCGTCTGATCGTCAACTGCAATCGCCACGGGGGTCAGGAGGTCTACCATATCCACATGCATCTGCTGGGCGGGCGTCCATTAGGTCCAATGCTGGCCCACAAAGGTTAACACCCATGCGCGCAGCCCATTTCGGCGCACTTCTGGCCGCGACGCTCCTGGCTGGATGCAGTTCGCATCCGGAAATACCGGTCAGCGATCAGCAAAGTCTGGTGATGGAATCTAACGTACTGGCGGCGGGGATTAGCGCTGAAGTACCGACGGTGACCGCCTCAGAGATACAAGCGACGGCGACCACAAGATTATTTAATGAGCGCCAGGTACCGGTGACCGTGCATTATCGCTTTTTCTGGTATGACGCCAGAGGGCTGGAGATGCATCCACTTGAGCCGGCGCGCAGCATAACGGTTCCCGCGCACTCCTCGGTCACGCTTTACGGCAGCGCCAATATTCTGGGGGCGCACAAGGCCCGACTTTATCTTTATCTGTAAGAGGTCATCGTAATGATTAAAATGTGTCGCTATGCACTTGTTACCGCACTGGCGATATTCCTTGCCGGGTGCGTAGGGCCAGGTCAGCAGCCCGCTCCCGTTGAGGAAGCACAGCCAAAACCGCAGCAGCCTGTTCAGCCGCAGCCGACTGTGCCAAGTATTCCTGTGATACCTACGCAGCCAGGCCCAATTGAACATGGCGAGGAGCCAGCGCAACCGGCCCCGCGCGTGCGCCATTATGACTGGAGCAGCGCAGTGCAGCCGATGGTTGGACAAATGCTGCAAGCGGGCGGCGTGACAGCAGGTAGCATTCTGCTGATTGATAGCGTAAACAACCGCACCAACGGCACGTTGAACGCCGCTGAGGCGACAACAGCGCTACATAACGCGCTGGCGGGTAACGGTAAATTTACCCTGGTGTCGCAGCAGCAACTCGGCGTTGCCAAACAGCAGCTTGGCCTGTCGCCACAGGATAGCCTCGGCAGCCGCAGTAAGGCGATGGGTATTGCCCGTACCGTGGGCGCACAGTATGTGCTCTATTCCAACGCGACCGGCAACGTCAACTCGCCTGAGCTGAAAATGCAACTGATGCTGGTGCAAACTGGCGAAATTATCTGGTCAGGTAAAGGTGCGGTTCAGCAACAATAAGCTTACGCGCGACGAAGTGCTGTCGCGCTTTTTTCCTGGTTTTTCACCTGTCGCCGCGCTGACTGAAAACGGTCTGAGCGGCGGCAGTTGTGTCATCAGCGATGGTCGCCAAAGATTGGTTCTGCGCCAGCCGCATGATGTGCAGGCGCCAATCTGTCATTTTCGTCGCCAGTACCATGCGCTCTCCCGTCTCCCTGCTACGCTTGCTCCGGCTCCGCTTTTTTATTCTCCTGCCTGGATGGTGGTGGAATATTTCATCGGTGACGTGGCAAACGCACTGCCGGAGTGTCCGGCGCTTGCGGGGTTACTGTATCATCTGCACCGGCAACCATGCTTTGGCTGGCGTATTACGCTGAGCCCATTGCTTGAGCTTTACTGGCAGCAGTGCGATTCCGCCCGGCGCACGCCGTTATGGTTACGCTGGCATAAGCAACTGTTGCTACGCGGCGAACCTCGGCCGTTGCGTCTCGCGCCATTACATATGGATGTTCACGCGGGCAATATTGTCCATAGCGAGGGTGGGCTGCGGCTTATTGATTGGGAATATGCCGGAGATGGTGATATCGCGCTGGAGCTGGCTGCGGTATGGATTGAGCCCGTGGCGCACCGCCAGCTAGCGTCAGAGTACGCGAGGCTGGCGCATATTGATGAGCTTCAACTATGGCGACAAATACAGCGCTGGCGTCCATGGGTACGTCTGCTGATGGCAGGCTGGTATGAGCGACGCTGGCAACAAACCGGCGATCGACAGTTTATTGCGCTGGCGAATGAGATATGGCGTCAGCTAGAGAAAGAATAAAAAGATAAGAGAGGTATGTGTGGGCCCGGTAATGTTGGATGTCGAAGGTTTTGAACTGGATGCGGAAGAGCGTGAGATTCTGGCGCATCCCTTAGTTGGCGGGCTAATCCTGTTTACCCGCAACTACCACGATCCAGCGCAGTTACGCGAGCTGGTTCGCCAGATCCGCGAGGCTTCTCGCAACCATCTGGTGGTGGCGGTTGACCAGGAAGGCGGTCGCGTGCAGCGTTTCCGCGAGGGTTTTACCCGCCTACCGGCGGCGCAATCCTTTGCCGCGCTGCTCGGCATGGAGGAGGGCGGTAAGCTGGCAGAAGAGGCCGGTTGGCTGATGGCCAGCGAAATGATCGCCATGGATATCGATATTAGCTTTGCGCCGGTGCTGGACGTTGGGCATATCAGCGCCGCCATCGGCGAACGTTCTTATCATGAAGACCCCGACAAAGCGCTGGCGATAGCCCGTCATTTTATTGACGGAATGCACGGTGCGGGAATGAAAACTACCGGTAAGCACTTCCCCGGTCACGGTGCGGTGACCGCAGATTCACACAAAGAGACGCCGCGTGACCCGCGCGCGCGCGCGGAGATTCGCGCTAAAGATATGGCGGTGTTTCGCACGCTTATCACTGAGCAGCGGCTGGATGCCATTATGCCTGCTCACGTTATTTACAGCGACGTTGACCCGCGTCCGGCCAGCGGTTCAGCGCACTGGCTGAAGACGGTTCTGCGCGGTGAACTGGGCTTTGACGGGGTTATTTTCTCTGACGATCTGTCGATGGAAGGGGCGGCGATTATGGGCAGCTATGCCGAGCGTGGGCAGGCATCGCTGGATGCGGGTTGCGATATGATCCTGGTCTGCAATAATCGTAAAGGTGCGGTCAGCGTGCTGGATAACCTGTCGCCGATCAAAACAGAGTGTGTTACGAAATTGTATCATAAAGGTTCTTTTAGTCGTCAGGAGTTAAGGGATTCCGCCCGCTGGAAAACGATAAGCGCGCAGCTCGAACAGCTTCACGAGCGCTGGCAAGAGGCGAAATCCGCGTAATAAACCTGAAAGGCGTTGTTGTCTGGTGAGGATGCGATGATTATCTATTTACATGGTTTTGACTCAAACAGCCCCGGTAACCATGAGAAGGTGCTTCAGCTTCAGTTTATCGACCCTGATGTCCGGTTGATTAGCTACAGCACGCGGCATCCCAAACATGATATGCAGCACTTGTTGAAAGAGGTCGACAAGATGCTACAGCTGAGCGCTGACGATCGCCCGCTGATTTGCGGCGTGGGCCTTGGCGGTTTCTGGGCGGAGCGGATTGGCTTTCTTTGCGATATCCGCCAGGCCATTCTGAACCCGAATTTGTTCCCCAATGAAAATATGGAAGGCAAGATTGACCGGCCTGAAGAGTATGCGGATATCGCCACTAAGTGCGTGAATAACTTCCGTGAAAAAAATCGCGATCGTTGCCTGGTAGTGCTCTCGCGTCAGGACGAAGCGCTGAATAGCCAGCGTTCGGCGGATTTGCTGCATCATTACTACGAGATCATCTGGGATGAAGAGCAGACCCACAAGTTTAAAAATATCTCTCCTCATCTTCAGCGAATAAAAGCCTTTAAAACCCTCGGCTGATCCTCCTCCAGCCCGCAGTGTGAAAACACCGCGGGCTTTTTTTATCCAGTTATGCGACTGTGCGCTCAAAAAATATGCGGTAAAACTTGATGCATATCAATTTTGGTATGACCAATGCACCGTTCATGTTATTCTCGATCTCGTTGGATGGTTTCATTGCTGTAACCTGCTGTTAATTAAAGGCTATTGTTATAACTTTTAATTAACAATTGGTTAATAATTTTAGGGGGTTGTGTGACTACACCAATGAAAAAAATAGTGATTGTAGGTGGTGGGGCCGGTGGGCTGGAGCTGGCGACTCAGTTGGGTAAAAAGCTAGGTCGTAATAAAAAAGCCAAAATAACGCTGGTCGATCGCAATCATAGTCACCTGTGGAAACCGCTGCTGCATGAAGTGGCAACCGGTTCACTTGATGAAGGTGTAGATGCGCTGAGCTACCTGGCTCATGCCCGCAACCACGGATTCCAGTTCCAACTGGGCTCGGTGATGGATATCAACCGCGAAGCGAAAACCATCACCCTGGCTGAGGTGCATAATGAAAAAGGCGAACTGCTGGTTGCCGAGCGCAAGCTACCTTACGACACGCTGGTCATGGCGTTGGGAAGCACTTCTAACGACTTCAACACCCCAGGCGTAAAAGAGAACTGTATTTTCCTCGACAACCCGCATCAGGCGCGCCGTTTCCACCAGGAAATGCTGGATCTGTTCTTGAAGTATTCTGCGAATCTCGGCGCGAACGGCAAAGTGAATATCGCCATCGTCGGCGGCGGCGCGACCGGCGTGGAGCTTTCTGCTGAACTGCACAATGCGGTAAAACAGCTGCACAGCTACGGTTACAAAGGACTGACTAACGAAGCGCTGAACGTGACGCTGGTGGAAGCCGGGGAGCGCATTCTGCCTGCACTGCCGCCGCGCATTTCTGGCGCTGCGCACAGCGAGCTGACCAAGCTTGGCGTTCGCGTGTTGACTAAAACCATGGTCACCAGCGCCGATGCTAACGGTCTGCACACCAAAGACGGTGAATTTATTGACGCTGACCTGATGGTCTGGGCGGCAGGGATTAAAGCACCGGACTTTATGAAAGAGATTGGTGGTCTGGAAACTAACCGCATCAACCAACTGGTGGTTGAGCCGACGCTGCAGACCACGCGCGATCAGGACATCTACGCAATCGGCGACTGCGCTTCCTGCGCCCGTCCGGAAGGTGGTTTTGTGCCGCCGCGCGCCCAGGCAGCACACCAGATGGCGAGCTGCGCCCTGCACAATATTCTGGCGCAAATGAAAGGCAAACCGCTGAAATCTTATACCTATAAAGATCACGGTTCGCTGGTATCGCTCTCTAACTATTCCACCGTCGGAAGCCTGATGGGCAACCTGATGCGCGGTTCTATGATGATCGAAGGGCGCATCGCGCGTTTCGTGTACATCTCTCTGTACCGTATGCACCAGATTGCGCTGCACGGCTACTTTAAAACCGGCCTGATGATGCTGGTTGGCCGTATCAACCGTATTATTCGTCCGCGTCTGAAGCTGCATTAATGACCGACGGGCGGCAGAACCTGATGGTTTTGCCGCCCGATTTATACCCGTCATACTTCAAGTTGCTTGTGCGTTGGCTACGCTCGTTCGCCCGAATCACTTACTTGAGTAAGCTCATCGGGACTTTCTCACTTGCCGCCTTCCTGCAACTCGAATTATTTAGGGTATATTTATAGCTCAATTCCAGAATATCCTTCTGCCTTATCCGCTAAATCTTCTCGGATTCCTCTGAATCCTGCTATTTTCCTGTATTTTTAATCCGCTTCTTATTTGCAAGCCCTGTGTCCCGATCGCAGAATTACAGGCAATAGCAATGAAGGAGGATCTCCCGTGAATAAATCGATGTTGGCGGGTATAGGAATTGGCGTGGCCGCCGCGCTGGGCGTTGCAGCCGTTGCCGGTCTTAACGTGTTAGATCGTGGCCCACAATATGCGCAGGTGGTGTCCAGTACGCCGATAAAAGAGAGCGTTAAAACGCCACGCCAGGAGTGCCGAAACGTCACCGTGACCCATCGTCGCCCGGTGCAGGATGAAAACCGTATCGCGGGTTCCGTATTAGGTGCAGTCGCCGGTGGCGTTATTGGCCATCAGTTTGGCGGCGGACGCGGTCGTGATGTTGCTACCGTGGTCGGTGCGCTGGGCGGCGGCTACGCCGGTAACCAGATACAGGGATCGATGCAGGAAGGGGATACCTACACCACTACCCAGCAGCGCTGTAAAACGGTGTACGACAAATCGGAAAAAATGCTCGGTTATGACGTCACTTATAAAATCGGCGACCAGCAGGGTAAAATCCGCATGGATCGCGACCCCGGAACGCAAATTCCGCTGGACGGTAATGGCCAGCTGATTCTGACTAATAAAGCGTAAAAAAGATGTTTATTTCTATTAGCCCCTCAGTCTGAGGGGCTTTTTTATCAGAAGCTCAGTGCGTAGTTCAGGCCAAAGGTGCGACCGCGTCCTTTGTACTCATATAAAGAGCTGCTGCCGTAGGTTGGGCTGTAAAGCAGCGGTGCGCGCTGGCCCCAGATGGTGACATAGTCTTCATTGAGCAGGTTTTCGATGCTGAAGGTTAGCTTGCCGAGAGGAAGCGCGTAGCTGCCGATAAAGTCCACGGTGTTATAGCCATCGAGCTTATTGCCGCTGGCATCGCTGATATCAAACACCTGTTGGCTTTGTACCCGTAGCGACCATGGTTCCGGCGCCCAGCCGACCCAGGCGGTGGCTTTTGAAGGCGACGCGAGCGTAACATCCCATTTTTTCCAGCTGCCCTCACTCTTCACCTGAGATTTCAGTACGTTAAAGTTGGCCCCGGCGCTCCAGTCGCTATCAGGGAAGAAGTAGTCTACCGCTCCCTCAAGTCCATAAATACGGCGTTTGTCAGACTCGACGTCGATAGTCATATCGGTACGGTTAACGACGATGGTCTTATCTGAGGTGGAGTAGTAAGCCGCCAACTGAGTGCGTAGATTATCACCGGTGTAGCGCCAGCCGAGCTCGTAAGAGTTGACTTTAATTCCCTGCAATGGCGAATCGCCGACGTTAACGCTTGAAAGCAGAGGCAGATGACCGTTGACCGCTGCGCCATATTTGCCAATGCCGTAATATTTGCCCGGATCCGGCAGCTCAACGCCCTGGGAGAAGTTAAACCAGGTTTGCTGACGGTCGGTAAGGTGGGCAACAATCCCGGCGTTAAATAAGAAGTTGTCGTAATCGGTTTTACCACCCGGAATCGCATCCGCCGAGCTGACTTTGCCGTTGGCGACATCCTGCTGCTGGGCGTAGCCGACAAAATCATCGACCTTATTTTCCGTCCACTGATAACGCACGCCGCCGCTAATGGTGAAGATATCGTTCAGGTCATAGCTGGACTGCAGGAAAGGTGCCAGGTTGGTAATGCTGTAGCTCGGATAACGACCGGTAGTATAAATCGACTGATTATTCAGGCCGCCGGAAGGCATTGATTGCCCCAGGTCGAAGAACATCTGGTTGGCGTTGAAGGTTTCATGATCGGCATCCAGTCCCCATGTCAGGTCCCATCCATCCAACGGCTGGCTATTCAGGGTTATCTTCGCGCCATACTGGTCGGTATCCTGCTTTGAGGAAGAGAAGCTGCTGACCTGGCCTTTACTCAGCGTAGGGAAGGGGTAAAAGGTCAGGGATTCATCACGATAGTAGATTTGGCTGACCAGGTTCTGGCCAAAGAAGTCAGCATCTGAGTACTGCAAGCTAATCAAGTGGCGTTCGGTGCCGGGGACGCGGTCGGAATTAAGCCCGCCAGTGGTGAAGGCTTTACCGTCGCCGGTCACCGCCGACATATTTTTCCCCAGATACAGTCCGTAGTCGTCTCCCTGACTTTTATAGTATTGCGTGACCAGCTGGAGCTGACGGTTATTGTCAATTTCGATGGTTCCCGTTCCCATCACGTCAAGGCGATCCGAGTGCTGAAGCCCGGTCTGGGTATTATCGAGGACCAGCGCATCGTTGTTGCCGTCATACCAGCCGCCAAAGCGTTGATAGGCTACGGACAAGCGGCCAGATGCGTGGTCGGTTCCACCACTCACCGCCGCCGCGACGCGCTCATCATGATCGTTGCTATTAGCAAAGCCGGTTTTGCCGCCCAGCTCCAGATCGACCTGGCGCTCCTGTTGGCCCTTTTTGGTGACGATATTGATAAGACCGCCGGTACTGCCGCCGCCGTACAGCGATGTTGCCCCGGAGATCACCTCGATGTGCTCAATGTTGAAAGGATCGATAGAGTCGAGCTGACGGCTGTCGGTACGGGAAGAGTTAAGGCGAACGCCGTCAATCAGCACCACGATCGCGCGACCGCGCATATTCATGCCGTAGTTAGTACGTCCCTGGCTGCTGACGTCGATGCCGGGGATCAGCTGCGCCAGGACATCTTTGAACTCTTTACCGCCCTGAACCTGTTGTTCAATTTCCTGGCCTTCGATAACCCAGGTGGTCTGGGCCATTTCAGCGACGGTACGGTGTGTACGGTTGGCGCTGACGATCATGTTGTCATCAGCGGCCCAGGCGGGGAGGGCGGTTGCCAGCAGCAGTGGGTTAAGCACCCAGAGACGCGTTTTCATGCTCATTCCTTTTATGAGTTTACGATATCGTTGTTTTAGTTTTCCGGTACGGGCGCACCGGTTGTTACAAGGTGAAATAAACAGAAATGTTTAAGGCTGAAGTTTGCCCGTATTGATTATTGTTATCAATATCATTTACGTGGAATGTGCAAATAACCTATTGAAATCATTACTTAATGTGTGGGTAAGCAGGGGGGGTGACCGACGGAGGAGCCATCGGTCAAAGAGAGGTTTAGTGCTGAAGAACCTGCGGCCAAAGACGCATCATGGTCTCGGCAATTTGCATGATTTTAGTGAAATCTGCACCTTCGCGGGCGCTGATTGACATGCCCTGCAATACGCAGCTTAAGAACTGCGCCAATTGGCTCACGTCGCCGTCAGACGGAAGTTCGCCGCGCAGCTGCCGCTGCTGTAGAAATTGCGTCAATGCCTGTTCCTGCATGGCATGCCGCGATTTAAGCGTATTGGCGATATCGGTAGACGAGGCCGCCAGCGCTGCAGAGGCGTTGACCATAAAGCAGCCTGCGGGCGTTTCTTTGCTGGTAAAGCAGGTGGCGACAGCGGTGAAGTAATCGCGCAATGCCTGATCGACGGTTTTGCCCTCATCAAACAGCAATGCTTCGTGTTTGGCGGCAAAGCGAGAGATGTAGCGATCCAGCACTGCGCGAAATAACCCCTCTTTATTCACGAATTCTGCATAGAGCGTTGGCGCTTTTGCGCCCGTCGCCTCCACCAGATCGGCAAGAGAGGTGGCTTCATAGCCGTGCTGCCAGAAGAGTGTCATGGCCTTATCCAGCGCCGCGTCCCTGTCGAACACTTTAGGTCGGCCACGGCTTTTTTTTACGCAACCTTGAACGTCAGTTGTCATGGTGCCGTTGTACCTGTGTTGGTTTGTTGAAAGGGCATTATAAAAATAAACGTCGTGGGCTGCCAGTGATGTTGCTCTAAAAATAAATAATTCATATATGTATGAATTTTAAGTTTTTTATAAATAGTTAAACGGTCGTTATAAAAATGGTTTGACGTGTGATGTGGATCACATTATTATTTGCCTATCGATCGTTAAGTTAATTCGTTCGACCCTACAAAAACATTCATCTGCATAGGTATAATAATCATGAAAAACGTTAAAACATTGGCCATCGCCGCTGTTCTTAGCTCGCTCTCTTTCGCAAGCTTTGCCGCTGTTGAAGTTCAGTCAACTCCGGCAGGCCAGCATAAAATTGGCACCGTTTCCGCTTCCGCCGGGACCAACCTGGGTTCTCTGGAAGATCAGTTGGCGCAAAAGGCTGAAGAAATGGGCGCAAGCTCTTATCGTATTACTTCGGTAACCGGTCCTAACACCCTTCACGGGACTGCGGTTATCTACAAATAATTTTTTGTACCCTGTCATGCCACTGACAAAACGCGGACCTGACCCCTTCAGCAGCCCGCGTTAGCAAGAAATATGTTGTACCCTGTTTGATTATTGCTACAAAAAAACCGCCAGCACGTTTGTGTCAGGCGGTTTTTTTATATCTGTTTTCAGGAGGCTATAGCGACTGCGTGCTGCCACCATGGTGACGCGTCACGTCAACCGGCATACCTGAACGCAGCGTCATTGCGCGCTCCATAACATCCTCATCGGTTAACTGGGTCTGCTTAAAGGCCTGCATGCTGTCGTTAAGCGTAATAGGCAGCGTCTGCGGATCGTCATCAATGTGTTTGGACAGCGGCTGGTGAATTTCAACCAGACGGGTACCGTTCGGCTCGACAGAGGCTTTAATCGGCGTATTGATAATGGTGACCTTAGTGCCCGACGTTATCTTGCTATACAACGTTTTGATATCGTCATCACGCAGGCGGATGCAGCCGGAGCTGACGCGCATACCGATGCCGAAATCAGCGTTAGTGCCATGAAGCAGATAGACGCCGCCGTAGGCTGCCAGACGAATGGCGTGGTGGCCCATCGGGTTATCTGGCCCGGCAGGCATGACGGCGGGCAGGTCAATGCCCATTGCTTTATAGCGGGCGCGAATATTGGCCGTCGGCGTCCAGGTCGGGTTTGCGCGCTTGTCGGAAACGGTAGTGACCATCGTTGGCGTAATGGTATCGCCGCCCAACTGACCAATGCCGATAGGATAGACGGTGACCTCGCTTTTACCCGGCGGATAGTAGTAGAGGCGCAGCTCGGCAAGGTTAAGGACTAACCCTTCGCGCGGCGCTTCAGGTAACAGGGTTTGTAGCGGAATTGTCAGCACGCTGCCCGCTCGCGGAACGTAAGGATCAACGCCAGGGTTCGCTTGTAGCAGCGCCAGAAAACCGACATTGTACTTTTTGGCAATGGCCTCCAGGGAACCGCCGTTATTTTCGACGACGTGAAACTGATTTTGCCCAACCAGCCGGCTGCCCGGAGGCGGCAGCGGCCAGGTATTGGCGCGGGCGGGTAGCGCCAGCGCGGCGGCGATGGCAATCATCCCCAACCAAATTGAAATACGCGAAAAGCTTTTCATCACGCTAATTCCATATAATGTAAGTGGTTATTTTTATACGTAAAGTCTTGCGCATTATGGCGTAGCGAGTGTTGGGAAGTGCAGGGGGATTGCAAAATGTTTGTAAATTTTGCAGAGCATGTTGGAGGGCCGGGATACGGCGTCCAGGCCGTATCCCGAATACCGCTAAGCGGTGGTGTTTTCTTCCAGTTGACGCATAAACTGACGCACCCAGTCCATCCGTGTTTTACGCTCGGCAAGGTCCTGCATAAACTTCAGCCGCGTCGGGCCATCAAGTCGATAGTGCTGAGGCTGTTTCTGCAATAAACCAATTAGCCACATGGGGTTAACGTGATTCTTCTCGTTAAACTCAACGGTACCGCCTTTTTCGTTGCTCTCCAGTTTGCGGATCCCTAGCTTCTGCGCCTGCTGGCGTAAACGGGCGATATCGAGCAGGTTTCTTGCCGGATCCGGCAGTTGGCCGAAGCGATCGATAAGCTCAACCTTGATCTCCTCCAGCTCGTTTTCATTTTTCGCGCTGGCAATGCGCTTGTAGAACGACAGGCGAGTATTCACGTCCGGGATAAAGTCGTCCGGCAGCAGTGACGGCATCCGCAGCTCAACTTCCGTCTGCTGGCTGGTGAGATCTTCCAGAGAGGGTTCGCGCCCGGCTTTCAGCGCATCGACGGCGTTTTCCAGCAGCTCCATATACAGCGAGAAGCCGATGGTTTCCATCGAACCGCTCTGATCTTCGCCCAGTAGTTCACCCGCGCCGCGAATTTCGAGGTCATGGGTCGCCAGCGCGAACCCGGCGCCGAGATCTTCAAGCGACGCGATAGCCTCAAGGCGTTTTTGCGCATCGGTAGTCATCGCTTTCGGATGCGGCGTCAGCAGCCAGGCATAGGCCTGATGGTGCGAACGACCAACACGACCGCGCAGCTGGTGCAGCTGCGCCAGACCGAAGTGGTCGGCGCGCTCGATAATAATGGTGTTGGCGGTGGGAATGTCGATCCCGGTTTCGATGATGGTGGTGCACACCAGCACGTTAAAGCGCTGGTGGTGGAAATCATTCATCACCCGCTCCAGCTCGCGCTCGCGCATCTGCCCGTGGCCGATGGCGATACGTGCTTCCGGTACCAGCTCTGCCAGCTTGTCTGCCGCTTTCTGGATGTTTTCGACATCATTAAAGAGATAGTAAACCTGGCCGCCGCGCAGCACTTCGCGCAGGATAGCCTCACGCACCACCAGAGCATCATATTCGCGCACAAAGGTTTTGACCGCCAGACGGCGGGCCGGCGGCGTGGCAATGATCGACAGATCGCGCATTCCGCTCATCGCCATATTCAGAGTTCGCGGAATTGGCGTCGCGGTCAGGGTCAGGATATCGACGTCGGCGCGCATTGCCTTGATGCGCTCTTTGTGGCGCACGCCGAATCGGTGCTCTTCATCGACAATCAGCAGGCCAAGATCGCGCAGCTTAACGTCCGGTTGCAGCAGCTTATGGGTGCCGATAAGTATGTCGACTTTCCCTTCAGCGACCTGTTCGAGGATCTGCGCCTGTTCTTTGGCGCTTCTGAAGCGCGAGAGCATCTCGATGCGCACCGGCCAGTTGGCGAAGCGATCGCGGAAGTTATCAAAGTGCTGCTGGGCGAGCAGTGTGGTCGGCACCAGCACCGCCACCTGCTTATGGTTTTCAACCGCCAGAAAAGCGGCGCGCATGGCGACTTCAGTTTTACCAAAGCCCACATCGCCACAGACCAGACGGTCCATTGCCAGCGGCTGGCACATATCGCTTAACACGGCGTTGATGGCCTGCGCTTGATCCGGTGTGGTTTCGAACGGGAAGCCGTCGCAGAATAGCTGGTACTGCTCTTTATCATGTTTAAACGCGTAGCCTGCTTTTGCTGCTCGCTGGGCGTAAATATCCAGCAGCTCGGCGGCCACATCACGCACCTTCTCGGCGGCTTTCTGCCGCGCGCGCGCCCAAACGTCGCCGCCCAGTTTATGCAGCGGCGCGTTCTCTTCCGCGCCACCGGCGTAGCGGCTAATCAGATGCAGCGACGACACCGGCACGTACAGTTTGGCGTCGTTGGCGTAGGTCAGCATCAGGTATTCGCCATTAATGCCGCCCGCTTCAAGGGTGGTCATTCCGGCGTAGCGGCCTACGCCATGCTCAAGATGCACCACCGGCTGGCCAATATGCAGCTCCGCCAGGTTGCGGATCAAGGTGTCCGGGTTAATGGTGCGCCGTGAATCCTGGCGGCGACGGGCAACGCGTTCGCCCAGAAGGTCACTTTCGCAAATCAGCGCCAGGTTACGCTGGCTGTCGATAAAACCATGTTCCGCCGCGCCAATCATCAGGTAGCGGCCATTACCGGTAGCGTCTTCAAGGCGTTGAATATATTTCGGCGCCACCTTAATTCGCGCCAGCATTTCGCCCAGCGTTTCGCGACGGCCTTCGCTTTCCACAGAGAAAATCACTGGCCCGCTGAAGGATTCAAGGAAGCGGCGCAGGTTATCCAGCGGCGCTTTATTCTGCGCCTGAATTGCCAGCTCGGGTAATGTCTGATAACCGAGGTTGGTATTGGCGGCTTTCTCCGCCAGACGCTCGGTTTTAAGCTGCACGCGCGGCCATTTTTTTAGCTCGCTAAACAGCTCATCGCTACGCAGCCATAGCATCTCAGGTGGTAGAAGAGGGCGCATCGGGTCGACGCCGCGATTTTCAAAGCGGGCGCGGGTTTCATTCTGGAATCGTTCGGCGCTGGCCTCCAGATCGCCAGTATTCACAATCAGCGTTTTGGCCGGGAAATAGCTGAACAGCGGCGGTAGCGACTCGTTAAAAAACAGCGGCTGCCAGTATTCGATCCCCGCAGGCAGCGTGCCTTTACTGACCTGCTGGTAAATATGTTCGGCGTCGCGTTTCACGTCGAAGCGGTCGCGCCATTGGCTGCGGAAGAGTTCGATAGCGGCCTGGTCAATCGGAAATTCATGCGCAGGTAGCAAATTAATGGCGGCGACTTCTTCCAGCGTGCGTTGGCTGTCGACGTCGAACAGACGCAGGCTGTCGATTTCGTCATCAAAAAAGTCAAGGCGATAAGGCTGCTCGCTACCCATTGGGTACAGGTCAAGCAGCGCCCCGCGCGTGGCGTATTCACCGTGCTCCATCACCTGATCGACATGGCGATAGCCGGCGCTATCGAGCTGCGAGCGCAGCGCATCCCGCGACAGACGCTGGCCTTTTTTCATCACTAGCGCATGGCCATGAAGGAAATTATGCGGGCAGACGCGCTGCATCAGGGTGCTGACCGGAACGATCAGCACGCCGCGTTCCATGGTCGGAAGCTGATAAAGGGTGGCGAGACGGGAAGAGATAATATCCTGGTGCGGCGAGAAGCTGTCGTAGGGGAGCGTTTCCCAGTCCGCCAGGCCTGCCACCATGCTGTCGGTAAACTGCCGGATTTCATCATTCAGCCGCAGAGCGTTTTGCATGTCCGGGGCGATAAGGATCACCGGTCCGGCGTGACGCTCGGCCATTTCCGCCACCAGCGTCGCGCAGGCCGCGCCGGTAAGTTCGCCAAGCTGGCGCTGATCGCCGGCTTTGACCGGCAGAGAGTATCGGTTTTGTTCAGGCATAGACGGTATCATAATCTCTTGGGGATTCGCTCTGCCGATATGGAGGGCAACTCGCTGATATTCAATAGTGTGATTATCCGCGATCGACCTGGATTCGCCAACCCGTATCGCAAATGTCATGTTTTGGGCAAAAATGTAACGGACTCTGATAAGCGTAAAGATAAATAAGGACTTACTTATCTATGTGGCTGTTTATATTGAATTTTTAATGGGTTTGCTAATAAAATCGTCAGGTTTCAGACATTTACGCTGCCCATAATCGCTTATATACTCGGGCATCGGCTTCAGCAATCAGATGGATTACATGTATCAACCTGCCGCACTCTTTATTGGCCTGCGCTATATGCGCGGGCGCGCAGCTGACCGCTTCGGTCGTTTCGTCTCCTGGCTCTCGACCATTGGCATTACGCTTGGCGTAATGGCGCTGGTTACCGTGCTTTCGGTGATGAACGGCTTTGAACGCGAACTGCAAAACAACATCCTGGGGCTGATGCCACAGGCCATTCTTAGCGCCCAGCAAGGGTCCATCGATCCGCAAAAGCTGCCGGAAAGCGCGGTAAAATTACAGGGCGTCACCCGGATTGCGCCGTTGACCACTGGCGATGTGGTGCTGCAAAGCGCCCGCAGCGTGGCGGTTGGCGTAATACTGGGTATCGATCCGGCGCAGAAAGATCCTCTGACGCCATACCTGGTGAACGTCAAGCAAAGCGATCTGCAACCTGGAAAATACAACGTGATTATCGGCGAGCAGTTGGCTGGACAACTGGGGGTTAATCGCGGCGATCAGATCCGCGTGATGGTCCCCTCCGCCAGCCAGTTCACTCCGATGGGGCGGGTTCCCAGCCAGCGTCTGTTTAACGTGATCGGCACCTTTGCTGCCAGTAGTGAAGTCGATGGCTATCAGATGTTGACCAACATTGACGATGCTTCTCGCCTGATGCGCTACCCGCTGGGCAATATTACCGGCTGGCGTCTCTGGCTGAGTCAGCCTTTGCAGGTTGATACCCTCAGTCAACAAACGCTGCCGGAAGGCACTAAATGGCAGGACTGGCGCGAGCGTAAAGGCGAGCTGTTCCAGGCCGTGCGGATGGAAAAAAATATGATGGGCCTGCTGCTGAGCCTGATTATCGCCGTCGCCGCCTTCAATATCATCACCTCTCTGGGGATGATGGTGATGGAGAAACAGGGTGAGGTGGCAATTTTGCAGACTCTCGGGCTCACGCCGCGGCAAATCATGCTGGTCTTTATGGTCCAGGGGGCCAGCGCCGGGATTGTCGGTGCGCTGCTGGGGGCCGGGCTGGGCGCACTGCTCGCCAGCCAGCTGAATAATTTAATGCCGATTATCGGCGCGTTCCTTGATGGCGCCGCGCTGCCGGTAGCCATTGAGCCGCTGCAGGTGATTTCCATCGCCCTGGTGGCGATGGTGCTGGCATTACTCTCTACGTTGTATCCTTCATGGCGCGCTGCCGCCACTCAACCCGCTGAGGCTTTACGTTATGAATAAGATCCTGCTGCAATGCGACAACCTGTGCAAACGCTATCAGGAAGGCACTGTGCAAACCGACGTATTGCACGATGTCAGCTTCAGCATTGAAGAGGGCGAGATGATGGCGATTGTCGGTACCTCCGGTTCCGGCAAGAGTACGCTGCTGCATCTGCTGGGTGGGCTGGATACGCCGACCTCCGGCGACGTTATTTTTTCCGGTCAATCGATGAGCCAGCTTTCTGCCGCAGCTCGTGCCGACCTGCGTAACCGCGAGCTGGGCTTTATTTATCAATTCCACCACCTGCTGCCGGATTTCACCGCCCTGGAAAACGTAGCGATGCCGCTGCTGATTGGTAAACAGAAGGCGGCGGATATCGAACGCCAGGCCAAAGCGATGCTGCGCGCAGTTGGGCTTGAGCATCGAAGTGACCACCGCCCGTCGGAGCTTTCCGGCGGCGAGCGTCAGCGCGTAGCGATTGCCCGTGCGCTGGTCAATAAACCGCGTCTGGTGCTGGCGGATGAGCCTACCGGTAACCTCGATGCCCGTAATGCCGACAGCATTTTCCAGCTTCTCGGCGAGCTGAACGTGGCCCAGCGCACTGCATTTCTGGTGGTCACCCATGACCTGCAACTGGCAAAACGCATGAACCGCCAGCTGGAGATGCGCGATGGGCACTTGACCGCTGAACTCTCCCTGATGGGGGCCGAGTAATGGCTTCTCCGTTATCGTTATTGATTGCCCTGCGTTTTAGCCGCGGGCGGCGACGCGGCGGGATGGTGTCGCTGATTTCGGTTATCTCAACCATCGGCATTGCGCTGGGGGTGGCGGTGTTAATCGTCGGCCTGAGCGCGATGAACGGCTTTGAACGCGAACTCAATAACCGCATTCTGGCGGTGGTCCCACATGGTGAAATTGAGCCGGTAAACCAGCCGTGGAACAACTGGAACGATGCGTTAACGAAGGTTGAAAAGGTCAAAGGCATCGTTGCCGCCGCGCCCTATATTAACTTCACCGGGCTGGTGGAGAGCGGCAGCAATATGCGGGCGATTCAGGTGAAGGGCGTCGACCCGCTGCAGGAGAGTCGTCTCAGCTCATTGCCAACGTTTGTGCAGAATAACGCCTGGGCCAGCTTCAAGGCCGGTGAGCAGCAGGTGATCCTCGGTAAGGGCGTTGCCGACGCGCTGCACGTTAAGCAGGGCGATTGGGTCTCGATCATGATCCCTAACTCCGATGCCGATCACCAACTGTTGCAACCCAAGCGCGTCAGGCTTCACGTCACCGGCATTTTGCAGCTCAGCGGTCAGCTCGATCATAGTTTTGCCATGATCCCAATGCAGGATGCGCAGCAGTATCTGGATATGGGCAGCAGCGTGACCGGTATCGCGCTTAAAGTGAACGATGTGTTTCATGCGAATACCCTGGTGCGCGACGCGGGTGAAGTGACCAACAGCTACGTTTATATCAAGAGCTGGATTGGCACCTACGGCTATATGTATCGCGACATTCAGATGATCCGCGCCATTATGTATCTGGCGATGGTGCTGGTGATCGGCGTGGCCTGCTTTAACATCGTCTCGACGCTGGTGATGGCGGTGAAGGATAAAAGCGGCGATATTGCGGTGCTGCGCACGCTTGGCGCAAAAGACGGCCTGATCCGCGCGATTTTCGTATGGTATGGTTTACTTGCCGGTTCGGTAGGGAGCCTGATTGGGGTGGCGATTGGCGTTATCTGTGCGTTCAAGTTGACCTCGATTATTAACGGGATTGAGGATCTGATCGGGCATAAATTCCTCTCCGGCGACATCTATTTTATTGACTTCCTGCCGTCTGAACTGCACTGGCTGGACGTCGTTTACGTGCTGGTGACGGCACTGTTGCTGAGTTTGCTGGCCAGCTGGTATCCCGCCCGCCGCGCCAGCCGCATTGACCCGGCGAGGGTGCTGAGTGGCCAGTAATTTATCGTCATGATCGGCTTTGCCGATGCATCAAGAGGAATTGCTGAAATGTACTACGGATTTGACATTGGCGGCAGCAAGATAGCGCTGGGCGTATTTGATAAAGAGCGGCGATTGCAGTGGGAAAAACGCATCGCCACGCCGAAAGAGAGCTACGAGGCCTTTTTACTGGCGGTGGAAGAACTGGTTCAGGAAGCCGATCAGCGTTTTGGCTGCAAGGGCTCTGTGGGAATTGGTATTCCGGGAATGCCGGAAACAGAGGACGGCACGCTATATGCCGCCAACGTTCCCGCTGCCAGCGGCAGGCGACTGCGGGCGGATCTGAGCGAGCGTTTGGGGCGCGACGTGCGCCTTGATAACGACGCTAACTGTTTTGCGCTCTCCGAAGCGTGGGACGATGAGTTTACGCAGTATCCGCTGGTGATGGGGATGATCCTCGGCACTGGCGTCGGCGGTGGTCTGGTGCTCAACGGCAAATCGATTACCGGACATCGCTATATTACCGGTGAATTCGGTCATATCCGCCTGCCGGTGGATGCGCTGGAAGTGGTGGGCCGTGATTTTCCGCTGACCCGCTGCGGTTGTGGTCAGCTTGGCTGCATCGAAAATTACCTTTCCGGTCGTGGATTTGCCTGGCTGTATGAACATTTTTATCAACAATCCTTAACTTCGCCGGAAATCGTTGCGCTCTGGCAGCAGGGCGATGCGAAAGCGCAGGAGCATGTCGAGCGCTATCTCGATCTGCTGGCGGTATGTCTGGGCAATATTTTAACCATTATTGACCCGGATCTGCTGGTGCTTGGCGGAGGATTGTCTAACTTTACGGCAATAACCGAAGGGCTGGCGCAGCGTCTGCCGCGACATCTGCTCCCTGTCGCCAGCGTGCCGCGCATTGAGCGTGCGCGTCATGGTGATGCCGGAGGCATGCGCGGTGCGGCCTTCCTTCATCTGACTCATTAATTACAGAGGTAGCTATGCAGTCGCGCCGCTTACATCGATTAAGCCGATTTCGCCGCAACAAACGTCGGTTACGTGACCGTCTGCGTCAGCGGATTTTCTTCGGTGATGATAAGGAGAACCCTGAGACGATGGAAAAACCAAGAGTCGTGGTGTTAACCGGCGCGGGCATTTCGGCGGAGTCGGGAATTAGAACTTTCCGCGCCGCCGATGGCCTGTGGGAAGAGCATCGGGTAGAAGACGTGGCGACGCCGGAAGGTTTCTCCCGTAATCCAGAGCTGGTGCAGTCGTTTTACAACGACCGTCGTCGGCAGTTGCAAAGCCCGGACATCGTACCCAATGCGGCACATCAGTCGCTGGCGCAGCTGGAAGAAGCTTTGGGCGATCATTTTCTGCTGGTTACTCAGAATATCGATAACCTGCACGAGCGTGCGGGTAATCATCGGGTGATACATATGCACGGTGAGCTGCTGAAAGTGCGCTGTTCGTGGAGCGGGCAGGTGCTGGAGTGGACCGGCGATGTGACGACGGAAGACAAATGCCACTGCTGCCAGTTCCCCGCGCCGCTGCGCCCGCACGTCGTGTGGTTTGGTGAAATGCCGCTGGATATGGATGAGATCTACCTGGCGCTGGCCGAGTGCGATATTTTTATCGCCATCGGCACCTCCGGGCACGTTTATCCGGCGGCAGGGTTTGTTCATGAAGCGCGGCTACAGGGCGCGCATACGGTGGAGCTAAACCTTGAGCCAAGCCAGGTGGGCAGTGAATTTGCTGAAAAACACTATGGCCTGGCAAGCGTAGTCGTCCCGGAGTTTATCGACAAGCTGTTGAAGGGTTTTTAACGCTGCGGCTTTCTGCTGCTGGCGCGAACTTTCAGGCTGGAGGGCAGCTCAATGGCGCTCTCCAGCGTATTTCCTGCCAGCAAATCCAACAGCGTTTTACCAGCAATCGTACCCGCTTCACTCCACGGAAACTCTACCGCAGTTAACGCAGGTGAGCAGACTGCCGCCAGCGTACCGCCGCTCAGGCTGGCCAGCGCCAGCGTATCCGGTACCTTAATCCCCGCGTTATGACAGGCCATAATACAGCCGCAGGCCAGTTCGTCTGAGGTACAGATCAGTGCATCCAGTTCGGGCCAGGTGATGCGAATATCGTTCAACAGATTGAAGCCGGTGGTGATCCCTGAAGGTAAATGCGGTGTCACTACCCGATGCGGAGAGTAGTTGATCGAAAGCATCCCGCTATTCCAGCCGCTCAATACCTGCCTGAACATCATGTTGTTCGACGCCGTACAGAGTAATCCGAGATTCTTATAGCCCGCCTGCGCCAGCGAAGTGACCAGTTTTTTTAATGCAGCGGAGTAGTCCACCCCAATGTTGACGCCGGTCGTCACGTGGTTAATCGCGCCGATTTCTACCACCGGTATACCAGCATTTATCAGCATCTGCGCACAGCTATCGATGTTATCGATATTGAATTGAACGATCGCCGCCGGATTATAGGCCAACATCTGCTGAAAGGCCTTTTCCTCGCTTTGCCCGCCCTGGCCGGATTCGATAAACATCATCGTATAGCCTCGCGATGCGAGGACGGTTTGCAGCGTTTCTGAGGCGGCGATAAAACCGGGCGATGAAAACGAGGGGACGACGCCCATCACCAGCGTTGAATCAGCAGAGGCCAGGCTGCGCGCCTGTAAATTGGGCACATAGCCCAGTTCGCTGACTGCGGCCTCAATGCGCGTGCGTAGTTCCGGGTTGACCTTTTCAGGCATGCGTAACGCGCGGGATACGGTCATGGTACTGACGCCCACCAGCTTTGCGACTTCCGCCAGCGTGATTTTGCCGGTGTTCTTTCTGCGTTTTTCTTTTGCGCCGTCATCCGCTTGTAACGTCTGCACTGATTTCCTCCTGTTTACCCAATCGCCCCGGCCTATTGTAAATGATGGCGGGCGACCAGGGCACTACTAATGCTCATTCCTACAGTCACCATCAGTATGGTTAACAAAGTTAGCGGTAACAAGTATTTTAACATTTTATCGTGTTAGCGCTAACTTTGAGATGCAGATCACGGTAAGCCACGAAAGTATTCCACTATAGTAGGCCCATATTGAAATAGAGCGGGGGATTTATGATTTCTACCTGGTTAACAGAAAAGAAGATTCAAATAGTGGATAGCGTTAGCGACTGGAAACAGGCCGTGGCTATTTCTGCGCAGCCACTGTTAGCTGATGAATCAATTAATGAACATTATATTGAAGCTATTTTTCGTAGTCATGAGGAATTAGGCCCGTATTATGTTCTGGCTCCCGGTCTGGCAATGCCTCATGCTCGTCCGGAGCAGGGTGCTAAAAAAAATGGATTATCTTTACTGCATATTAAAGAGGGTGTTTCTTTTGATGCTGATGAAAACGATCCTATCTATGTCGTGATTATGCTATGCGCAGTTTCTGGTGATGAGCACATCCGCATGATAACCGCCCTGGCGGAAATTTTCTGCGATGAGACACGTCTGGAAAGTCTGCTTAATGCATCGACGATTGAAGAAATTAACAGTGTTATCAATGAATAATGAGGTTAGTCATGAAAAAAATTCTGATTGTTTGCGGTAATGGTTTAGGCAGTAGCTTCATTGTAGAAATGAATGTCAAAAAAATCATTGCCGAGCTAGGCAAAGAGGCGGAGGTATCACATACCGATCTCACCTCGGCAAAAAGCGAATCTGCAGATATTATTTTGAGCGCTAAAGATATTGCTGAGCATCTGTCCGGACATTCCGCTCAGGTCTTTGGTTTAAATAATCTGCTGGATAATAACAAAATTAAAGAAATCCTGGTTGATAACCTTTAATTAATTCCTTGCGGCCCTACGGAGTCATTCTATGCTGCAGTTTATTATTCATGATGTGCTTGGCACACCAGCGATACTGGTCGGTCTTTTTTCTTTAATCGGTTTGTTATTACAGAAAAAAGCTATTTCTGATGTTATTTCCGGAACCCTGAAAACGATTATGGGTTTCGTGATATTAACATCCGGTGCGGCGATTATCGCCACCACGTTAACAACCTTCAGCCAGCTGTTTGAACACTCATTCCATATTCAGGGCGTGGTACCCAACACCGATGCGATGGCCGCGCTGGCGCAAAAGAACTACGGTACGGCGACCGCGATGATTATGGTGCTGGGGATGCTGTTTAACATCGTGCTGGCACGCATCACCCCGCTGAAATACATCTTTTTGACCGGTCACCACACATTGTATATGTCGGCGATGCTGGCGGTAATCCTTTCCGTTGGCGGCCTGTCTCCTTTCTGGGTTGTTGCTCTCGGCGCGGTGATCCTCGGCGCTATGATGGTGATTTCCCCGGCAATCCTGCAACCGTTTACCCGCAAAATTACCGGGACTGACGATCTGGCGCTGGGCCACTTTGGCTCCACTGGCTATCTGCTGTCGGCGCTGGTCGGCAAAGCGGTAGGCAAGGGCAGTCCGTCGATTGAAGAACTGAAGGTTCCTAAATCGCTGAACTTCCTGCGTGACTCATCGGTAGCCATCTCGCTGACCATGATGATTCTGTTCCTGATTCTGGTTCTGGTGGCAGGGAAATCGTTTGTTGAAACCAGCATCAGCGGTGGTCAGAACTTCATTATCTTCGCCATTATTCAGTCGCTGACCTTTGCCGCCGGGGTATGGATCATTCTTGCGGGTGTGCGCATGGTGATCGCCGAAATCGTCCCAGCCTTTAAAGGTATCGCCGATAAACTGGTTAAGGACGCTAAACCGGCGCTCGATTGCCCAACGGTATTCCCGTTCGCGCCGAATGCGGTCATCGTTGGCTTCTTATCAAGCTTTGCCGCCGGTCTGGTAAGCATGTTCCTGTGCCCGCTGTTTGGCCTGAGCGTAATAGTTCCCGGCCTGGTCCCGCATTTCTTCTGCGGCGCAACGGCGGGCGTGTACGGCAATATCTGCGGCGGCCGCCGAGGCGCCATCGCTGGCGCGTTTGCGCAAGGATTACTGATTTCTTTCTTACCGGCCATTCTTCTGCCGCTGATGGGCGACCTGGGCTTTGCATCCACCACCTTCGGAGATGCGGATTTCGGCGTGGTCGGCATCGTGCTCGGACACGTTGTGGCCTGGTTTAATTAATTGATTTTTTTGGAGATGGGGTATGGCAGCTAAATTTTCGCCCTCGTTGATGTGCATGGATTTAACCCAGTTCAGAGAGCAGATTACGGCGATGAACGGCAGAGCGGACTTCTATCACGTCGACATTATGGACGGCAACTACGCCAGAAACATCACGCTGTCGCCGTTCTTTATCGAGAATCTGAAAAAGATAACCGATGTGCCTGTTGATGTGCATTTGATGGTGAACCACCCGGAAGATATTATTCCGATGTGTCTTGAGGCAGGGGCGGACATTATCAGCTTCCATCCTGAGACGGCGAATAACAAAATCTTTCGTTTACTGAACCAGATTAAAGATGCAGGCCGCCGCTGTGGCGTGGTGCTGAACCCGGCGACGCCAGCGGAAGCTATTAAAGAGTACGCGCATCTGCTCGATAAAGTGACGGTGATGTCGGTGGATCCGGGTTATGCCGGGCAGAAATTTATCCCGGAATCGCTGAATAAGATTAAACAGCTGATTGCCATGCGCGAAGAGAACGGCTGGCATTATCTGACGGAGATCGATGGCTCCTGCAATGAGAAGACCTTCGGAGTGATAGCTCAAACAGGCGTTGATGTCTTTATCGTCGGCACATCCGGGCTATTTTCTCTGGCGGAAGACGTGGGAGATGCCTGGGATAATATGATGACTATCTTCGAGCGTGAGGTCAGCGCATAAAATTTACAGCATCCTCAACCGGCACGTAGATATACGTTTAAGCAGAGGTCTATTTAACCGGTCCGGCTTTCTGTTTTCCCGAATGGCAACAGTGGCGTTGAGGATGCTGTAACCCTTCTCTTTGCTTCCTGATATTCGTCGAGTTGCAGCCATAATGGTTTTGTTAGCCCCGGGGCGGGGAGGGCTACAGGGCTTGCGTTGTCGGGTAGCGCCGCACTCCGGGGAGTGCGATTATTGCTTAAGGGCGCCGCGGCGCCCTTTTTTATAACGCTTTCTGCATGTTAATCACTGCCCGGGCATTTGATGCGCTGGTAGCCAGCACATCTATTACGCCGGTGCGCAGCGCGCCAAGAATGGCCGTTGATTTAGTGCTTTCCGAAGCAATAGCAATCACGCAGGGGATGGTGCGCAGTTGTTCAAGGCTCAGGCCAATAACCCGATCATTCATTACCGTATCAACCGGCGTGCCCTGAATATTGAAAAAGCTATAGCCCGCGAGATCGCCCACCACGCCCTGTTCCTGACGAGCGGTGGCTATCTCCTGCGGTGAGAACCAGCCCAACTGCACCATAAAGCTGTTTTCGTTCATATCGCCGAGGCCAATAATGGCAACGTCCGCCTTGCTGGCCTGTTCGAGCGTAGCTTTAATCAGCCGGTTTTGCATAAACGCTGAACGCAGTTCCGGGGTTTCGACGTAGGCTGGAGCGTACAGCGTTTCGCTAAAGCCGTTAAATTTGCGCGCCAGGTTTCGACTGATGTGATCGGCATCGATCAGCTGGTTATCGCGCTTGGTTCCGCCGATACCGCAAATAAAGCGGCAGTTGCGTTCCGGGAAAATCCCCACATGGTTAGCGACGGCGGCGACGTTGCGCCCCTGGCCAACGGTCACGGTCATATCATTTTTGAGGATCCCGGCCAGATAGTTGCTGACCAGCGCCGCCACCTGCTGGCGCTGTTCGTCCTCGTCGTGATGGTCTAAGGCGATAAGCGCACGTTTGATCCCGAAATGAGAAATAAACTGCTGCTCTATCTGCGAGCTGAAGACCGGATGATATTTCACGCTGATCTCGACAATCCCTTCGTGACGGGCTTTCTTCAGCAAACGACCGACCTTAATGCGCGAGATACCAAAGCGCTTTGCAATCTCTTCCTGGGTTTGTTCCTGATCGTAATAAGCCACGGCAATTTCTGTCAGCAGCGCATAATCTGAGTCTTGTTCAGTCATAGTTATCGCCCGGTGTTTCCATCTTTGATGTCTCCCTAATACTACTGCGCCTGAAGAATAAATTCCTCTGTAACGCGTTGAACAATGTCGCAATAGCCGTTGGCATCCCATGCCGAACGACCAATAAACAGCCCATTGATATCATCCTGAAGGAGTAGTTCTACGGCATTTTGCCGATTGACGCTACCGCCATACAGCAGGGGAATGCGCTGTCCGGTCTCTGTGCCGAAGGTTTCACACAATGCCTGACGAAGTGCCCGGTGGATATCTGCGGCCTGTTCCGGCGTCGCTGGGGTGCCGTGTTCGCCAATGGCCCATACCGGCTCGTAGGCGACCAGAGTTTGTAAAACCTGTTCTTCGCTTAAACCATACAGGGCGATTTTCATCTGTCGTACCACGGTTTCTCGCGATACCTGCCAGCGCTTCTCGTCGGCGCTGTCGCCAATGCAGATAAGCGGCCGCAAACCGTGGCGCAGGGCGCTATGCACCTTTTGGTTAATGGCGGCATCGGTTTCATTAAATGCGCCCCGGCGTTCAGAATGGCCAAGTTCGACCAGGGTTGCGCCGGTTTCAGCCAGCATGGCGGCGGAAATTTCACCTGTCCAGGCGCCGTTTTCCGCTTCATGCATGTTCTGTGCCCCGGTCAGACAAGGGATTTGGTGCTGCTGGAGATACTGACTAACCGGATGAATAGCGGTAAAGGGAGGGATAACAAACGGCTGAATTTTCGGATGTAAAACCTCCGGTAGCCGCTCTGTCAGCGTTTCACACCAGGCCATGGCCTGAGACAACGGCTTGTTCATTTTCCAGCTGGTTCCTAACCAGATTTGTTCCATTGTTATTCTCCATAATAGATAAATCAATAGCTTGTAGTGAAAGTGAGTTCGCGTAGTAGTGAGATTGAACTTTTTATCACTATGTGAACATATGTTAGATCACATTTTTTTATAAAATAAATCTATGGATTTTTTTATGTGATCTAAATCACTAATAACCTCTCAATCATCAGGTAATGTTCTGACCATATGATTAACCAATGAACATATGAACAAAAACTGATTTCCACTACGAGAGGTCCACGATGTCACAAGAGAAAAAACCCGTTGTCGCACTTACCATTGGCGATCCTGCTGGAATTGGCCCAGAGATTTCAGTCGCGACGATGATGGAAAAAAGCGTCTACGACGAGTGCAAACCTTTTTTAATTGGTTCAGTGCCTATTATCGCCAGAGCGATGAAGATCATGGGATGTGATTTCCCGATAAACAAAATTACCCATCCGCAGGAAGCTCGCTTTAGCTGGGGTACGCTGGATGTCCTGGAAACCGGTGATTACGACTGCGAGAGTATTGAATGGGGGAAAGTACAGAAGCTGGCGGGGCAAATGTCGCTGGACTATGTCCTGAAATCTATCGAGCTGGGCAAAGCGGGCCTGATCGATGTGGTCTCTACCGCGCCCATTCATAAAGAAGCTATCAAGCTGGCGGGATGTAAATTACCGGGCCATACCGAAATCTATCAGGTTGAAACCAATTCGGATTACGGCCTGACGATGTTCCACGTCCACAATCTGCGCGTGTTTTTCGTCAGCCGCCATATGGCGCTGAAAGATGCCTGCGATTACGCCAATAAAGAGCGCGTGCTGGCTTGCGTACAGCAAATCCACCATGAGTTCACTGCGCTGAATATCCAGAACCCGCGCATTGCGGTGGCCGCACTGAATCCGCACGGTTCAGATAACGGTCTGTTTGGTCATGAAGAAGCCGATAACCTGATCCCGGCGGTTAAAGCGGCGCAGGACATGGGCATTAACGCCATCGGCCCGGTACCGGCAGATTCCGTTTTCCATCTTGGCAAGCTGGGTCGCTATGACGCCATCCTCTCTCTTTATCACGATCAGGGGCATATCGCCTGTAAAACCCTCGATTTTGAACGTTCCGTGACCATCACGTTCGGTTTGCCGTTTATGCGTAGCTCTGTCGATCACGGGACGGCGTTTGACATTGCAGGCACGGGTAAAGCGGGCACCGTCAGCATGCTGGAATCCACCATGGCTGCGGCGCGCTACTGGAAAATGAAAAACCACTAATCGCTGACGTTCATGCGAAGCAAAAGGGCAGAGAAATGGAAAAACATCTGTTGATTAGCAAGGGCAGTAAGGGCTGGGGTGGGCCGCTGACCATTAATATTAGCCAGGCGAAAAAGATTGCTTATATTACCGGGGGGATTTGTCCCCCGGTAGTTGAACGCCTGAGCGAGCTTACCGGCTGGCCGTCCGTTGATGTCTTTAAAAACGGCGAGCCGCCGGAAGAGGAAATTGGTCTGATGGTTATCGACTGCGGCGGCACGCTGCGCTGCGGTCTCTATCCCAAACGCGGTATTCCGACGATTAACCTGCATCCAACCGGCAAAAGCGGCCCGCTGGCGGAGTTTATTCACGAAGGAATATACGTTTCCGGCGTCACGCCAGCCTGTATCGAAATGGTCTGGCCGCAAGGAGAAGGCGGTAAGCTGGGCATCGTCGCCGACGACCTGACCGGTGCGACCACCGTTGGGGTACTGCTGGCGCGCAGCGGCTTGAAAACCGCCGCCTTTTTCGATACCGAATCTTTCGCCCGCAACGAAGTAGAGTATCCGGCGATGGTGGTTAGTAGCGACAGCCGTCCACTGCCGAAAGCTGAAGCTCAGCATCAGGTTAGCGCCGCGGTGAAGCAGCTGCAGGCGCGCGGGGCGCACTACTTTACCAAACGTATTGATACCACTCTGCGCGGCGGTATTGGTTTTGAAATCGACGCTATGCTGGAACAGCTGCCGCTGGAAACGGTTGCCGTAGTGGTCCCCGCGATGCCGCAGTCGCGCCGTATTCTGGTTGGCGGCTACTCGGTGATTGACTCCGTTGCGCTCTCGCGTACCGATGTGGCTCGCGATGTGCGTACTCCGGTGACCGAGTCGTGGGTTCCGGGGCTGTTGGCAGCGCAAACCCATCATCAGGTCGGGCATATCGCGCTGGCTTCGGTGATGAAAGGCGAGGGGCAGATTCAGCAGGATCTCCAGGAACAGCAGCAGCGCGGTGTGCGGGTCATCGTGGTTGATGCGATTACGGTTGAGGATGTCGACGCGATTGCCGGGGCGGTGGTTTCGCTGAACTGGAATGTGCTGGCGGTCGATCCGGGTCCATTTACCGAACGGCTGGCGGTGCGTCGCGGCCTGATGCGGGAAGCGCGCAACAGCGCGTCAACGACCGCGGCAGCGGAAAACCCGCGCGGCTCGATCCTGGTCGTCGCCGGGAGCGCAACGCCGGTGACCAAAAGGCAACTCCAGCATCTGATCGCCAATGATGAAAGGGTTTGCCATATCCCAGTCGATGCCGAGCTGCTGGTCGACAAGAAAAACGCCGCTGAGATCGAAGTCAATCGCGTGGTTCAGCATGCGCGGCAGTGCGTACCGGCACAGCAGAACGCGCTGTTTGTTTTTGAATCTGCGTTAACCGGACGGTTATTGAATCTTCAGGAAGAAGAGCAGCGATTTGGCCTGGCGCACGGTCAGGCTGCGGAAAATATTAACCAGGGATTGGGGAGTATCGTACGTGAAGTGCTTAACTGTGCATCGGGTGAAATTAAAGGTCTGTATATGACCGGCGGTGACACCATGGTGAATGTGCTGAAGGAACTCGGTGCTACCGGTATTGAAATGATTGACTATGTGATACCGCAAACCGATATGGTGCGTATTATCGGGGGCGATTATGCCGGGTTGATTTGCGTCGGCAAAGGAGGTTTAACCGGGCCGGAGGATATTATTAGTACCATTGTCGATAGAATTTATAAAGAATCACAGCAATAACCCAAAAGTCATATAACTAAAAAACGGCGTAATGGTCGTACGGGTAGTATTGCGTCGTTATCTCTGTTAAATCATAATTTATGAGTTACCCTATGAACATAAATATACTTGAGAAAATGAATAAGGTGCCAGGCGGTTTAATTATTATACCGTTGCTCGCGGCGATTCTTATTAATACCTTTGCTCCTGAAGTTCTGGGCATCGGCGGCCCGACGACCGCATTATTTAAAGTCGGTTCCAGCGCGATGATGGGCATTTTTCTGCTTATTTGTGGCACATCGATTAATATCCGCCAGGCCGGGCTGCCACTCTATAAAGGCGCGGTGCTGTTGTTCCTTAAATGCCTTGCCGGTGCGCTGGCCGTATGGGCCGCTGGGGCGATGTTTGGCCCTAATGGTTTTCTTGGCATCTCGACGCTGGCGCTGATTGCCTGCTTAACCAGCTCCAACAGCTCGCTGTATATCGCGCTATGCAGCAACTACGGCGATGCCAGCGATGCTGGGGCTATTTCCGTCTTCTGCGTCAAAGATGGTCCGTTCGTGACCATGATGGTACTGGGCGTCAGCGGGTTGGCTAATATCCCGTTCGCCGCGCTGCTGTCGATGCTGATCCCTTTACTGATTGGCATGCTGTGGGGCAACCTTGATGAGCGCTTCAAGCAGCTGTGCGCCGCCGCTCAACCGCTGATCATCATTATTATGTCGTTTGCTATCGGCGCAAACTCCAGTATCAATACGGTCTTTACCGCCGGTTTGTCCGGGATCTTACTGGGTATTATCTCCGCGATAACCGGCATTGTGTTCTACTTTATCTACAACCTGTTTCTGAAGAAGAAAACTGCGCTGGGTGCCGCGTTGGGGACGACTGCCGCCAGTTCGGCGCTGACGCCAGCAATGGTGGCTCAGGCCGACCCTTCTTTGGCGATGTACGTTGATGCCGCCACCGCACAGCTGGCGACGGCGAGCATTATCACCATGATCACCGCACCGATTCTGGTGGCCTGGTTCGATAAACGCCTGAAAAAACGCGCTCCGGTCGTTGAACCAGTGAAAGAAGAGAGTGAAGAGAAGGTGGCATTATCTTCTCATGCCGCAAAAGGAAACAAATAATATGACCGTGCCGTTGTATTCATTACTTATCACGGCTGTTGGGGAATACGTCGAAAACTACCTGCTGGAGCAGAAACTGATTTTATTCTCAGATTCCGTTCCTGACGATATTGCGATGTATTGCGCCGTACACCAGGGCAGTGAGCTGACGGCTGAACTGTCACCCGGGCAGATAATGAAAATAAATGAGACTATTTATCGGGTGACTGCGGTGGGCAGTGTTGCAACGGCAAATTTAAAACAGCTTGGTCATATTACATTAAATTTTGATGGCGCTATAACTGCTGAATTACCAGGGACGGTACATCTTTGTGGCAAAGCACCACAATATATCCAAACTGGCGACCGAATTTCTTTCTATAAAATCTGAATTAAGACGTACTGTTAAATTAAGGAAACTACCATGAAAACAATCGCTATTGGTGCGGATGATGCCGCCTATGCTTTCCGCGACGCTATCGTCGCTTATCTGAATGGGCAGGGAATTAACGTCGCGGATTACAGCAGCGATAAACGCCAGGGCAGTACGGTCTATCCGGACGTTGCCCATGCGGTGGCGATGTCGATTAAGCAGGGCGAGCACGAACGCGGCATTTTAATTTGCGGCACCGGTATTGGGATGAGCATTGTGGCGAATAAAGTGCCGGGCGTTCGTGCAGCCCAGTGCCACGATACCTTCTCCGCCGAACGGGCGCGCAAAAGTAATAATGCGCAGATTATTACCCTTGGGGCTCGCGTGATTGGCCCGGAGCTGGGCAAAAAAATTATTCAGGCATGGCTTGAATCCGAATATGAAGGCGGCGGCTCTGCATCGAAAGTAGAGCGTATCGATTATTACGAACACCAGCACGCCAGAGATTAATATCCGCAGTCGTAATATAAGGAACAGACTATGAGCCAGTTAGACGAGCTGAAAAAATACACCACGGTTGTCGCCGATACCGGTGATATTGAATCGATTAAAAAATTTGCCCCGCAGGATGCCACAACTAATCCTTCGCTGGTGCTCAAGGCCGCACAGCTGCCGCAGTATCAGGCGCTGATTGCCGACGCTATCGGCAAAGCTCGCCAGCAGGGCGGCAGCGCGCAAACGCAGCTGATTAACGCCTGCGACCAGGTCGCGGTGGATATCGGTAGCGAAGTGCTGCGCCACGTACCGGGGCGTATCTCGACAGAAGTCGATGCCCGATTTGCCTGGGATCGCGGGATGTGCGTGTCGAAAGCACGCAAACTTATCCAGATGTACGAAAAGAACGGTGTCGGTCCAGAGCGTATCTTAATCAAGCTTGCCGCCACCTGGGAGGGCATTCGTGCTGCTGAAGAGCTGGAGCAGAGCGGCATCAACTGCAACCTGACCCTGCTGTTCTCTTTTGCTCAGGCACGGGCCTGCGCCGAAGCGGGCGTCTTTTTAATCTCGCCGTTTGTCGGGCGTATTTACGACTGGTATCAGAAAAATCAGCCGCAGACGGAGTATCAGGTGGACCGCGATCCGGGCGTGGTTTCCGTGCGCCAGATTTATCAGTACTACAAGTCCCACGGCTACGACACCGTGGTGATGGGCGCCAGCTTCCGCCGCATTGAGCAGATCCAGGCGCTGGCAGGCTGCGATCGTTTGACTATCTCTCCGGCGCTGCTTGATGAACTGGCCGCCAGCGAAGGTACCCTGACCCGTCAGTTGTTGCCAGGCAACGTGACGGAAACCCGCCCCAGCCCGATGACCCAGGCGGAGTTCCTCTGGTCGCATAATCAGGACCCCATGGCAGTGGATAAACTGGCGGAAGGGATCCGGTTGTTCGCGGTCGACCAGGTCAAACTGGAAAATCAGATTCAGCAGATGCTGTAAGGCGTGGGGAATATCCTGATGAACACAACCAATAATACCCGCCGCCTGTGCGCCAATGCGCTGCGTGCGCTGAGCATGGACGCGGTGCAGAAAGCAAACTCTGGTCACCCCGGTGCGCCGATGGGGATGGCGGATATTGCGGAGGTCCTGTGGCGGGACTTCCTGCGGCATAACCCGAACAACCCGGAATGGGCCGATCGTGACCGCTTTATTCTCTCCAACGGTCACGGCTCGATGCTGATTTACAGCCTGTTGCATCTGACGGGCTACGATGTGTCGCTGAACGATTTGCAGAGTTTCCGCCAGTTGCACTCTAAAACGCCGGGCCACCCGGAAGTGGGTTACACCCCGGGTGTCGAAACCACCACCGGGCCGCTGGGGCAGGGGATTGCCAATGCGGTAGGTATGGCTATTGCGGAGAAAACGCTGGCGGCGCAGTTCAACCGCCCGGGCCACGACATTGTTGACCACTTTACCTACGTCTTTATGGGCGATGGCTGCATGATGGAAGGTATCTCTCACGAGGTATGCTCCCTGGCCGGTACCCTGAAACTGGGCAAGCTGGTGGCGTTCTATGACGACAACGGCATCTCCATCGACGGTCACGTTGAAGGCTGGTTCACCGACGACACCGCGAAGCGTTTTGAAGCCTACGGCTGGCACGTTGTTCGTGGCGTGGACGGTCACGATGCGGAGGCGATTAAACGCGCGGTGGAAGAAGCGCGTGCAGCTACCGACAAACCGTCCCTGCTGATGTGCAAAACCATCATCGGTTTCGGTTCGCCGAACAAGCAGGGCACTCACGACTCCCACGGCGCGCCGCTGGGCGACGCGGAAATCGCGCTGACCCGCGAAGCTTTGGGCTGGAAACACCCGGCCTTTGAAATCCCGTCTGATATCTATGCTCAGTGGGATGCGAAAGAAGCCGGTCAGGCGAAAGAAGCCTCCTGGAACGAGAAGTTCGCGGCCTACGCCAAAGCCTTCCCGCAGGAAGCGGCAGAATTCACCCGTCGTATGAAAGGCGATATGCCGTCTGACTTCGATGCGAAAGCGAATGAGTTCATCGCTAAGCTGCAGGCGAATCCGGCGAAAATCGCCAGCCGTAAAGCATCCCAGAATGCGATCGAAGCTTTCGGCCCGCTGCTGCCGGAATTCCTCGGCGGCTCCGCTGACCTGGCACCGTCTAACCTGACCATCTGGTCCGGCTCTAAAGCGATTAACGAAGACACCGCCGGTAACTACATCCACTACGGTGTGCGCGAGTTCGGCATGACCGCGATTGCCAACGGTATCTCGCTGCACGGCGGCTTCCTGCCGTACACCTCTACCTTCCTGATGTTCGTGGAATACGCCCGTAACGCGGTGCGTATGGCGGCTCTCATGAAGCAGCGTCAGGTGATGGTCTATACCCACGACTCCATCGGTCTGGGCGAAGATGGCCCGACTCACCAGCCGGTTGAGCAGGTTGCTTCCCTGCGCGTCACGCCAAACATGTCCACATGGCGTCCGTGTGACCAGGTTGAATCTGCTATCGCGTGGAAATACGGCGTTGAGCGTCAGGACGGCCCGACCGCGCTGATCCTCTCCCGTCAGAACCTGGCGCAGCAGGAACGTACCGAAGAGCAGCTGGCGAACGTCGCCCGCGGTGGTTACGTGCTGAAAGATTGCGCTGGCCAGCCAGAGCTGATTTTTATCGCCACCGGTTCAGAAGTTGAGCTGGCGGTAGCTGCTTACGAAAAACTGACTGCCGAAGGCGTGAAGGCGCGCGTGGTTTCCATGCCGTCCACTGATGCATTCGACAAGCAGGATACGGCTTACCGTGAAGCCGTGCTGCCGAAAGCCGTCTCTGCTCGCGTAGCCGTTGAAGCGGGCATCGCTGACTACTGGTTCAAATACGTGGGCCTGAACGGCGCTATCGTCGGCATGACTACCTTCGGCGAATCTGCTCCGGCTGAGCTGCTGTTTGAAGAGTTTGGCTTCACCGTTGACAACGTAGTCGCCAAAGCGAAAGCGCTGCTGTAGGTCTTAGATTGCTCCCGGGGCGGGGCGGTAAGGCCGCACTTCCGGGAGCTTTTAATGCTGTTTTGTTTCACAAAAAAGTAACATTGTGACTAACGAGGCATTATCAAATATTCATTTGTGGCATGTTCCTTAACTCAGGTAACAGAGAAGGAATATAACCATGGCCACTGAGTATGTTGACTACCTTATCCTCGGCGACGAACATCACGGCGAAACCTACCGCGATATCAAAACCCACTCTCTCCAGGTCCGTTCGAAATACTCAGCGCCGGTTCAGCGTTACGCCGCCAATACAGATTCCGCCTCCGCGCAGCCAAAAATGGTGAACTACAACGTACATGAATACCCGGCGCAAGATGGCCGATTTTATCTGGTGGCGACCAACTACCCGCTGGCGGATTTTGACGTTGAGGAAGCGCTGGTTAAATCAAGGATCCACCCGCTTAGAGCGTAACCCTTCACTATAGCCACAGCTGGCTGAAATCGGGCCAGCCCAGGGTGCTCAAATCGCGCCAGGTAAACGAATTTTCGTTAGCGAACTCCATCCAGTGGTGCAGCAGCGGAATAATCCACCGCTGGTGAGTGAGCTGATGAAAGTGTTCGTTGATACTCTGATGGGCAACATCGTCGGCCTCATTGAGAATGTGCTGAATAAGCGCCCGATGATCCTGCTGCGCTTTTTCCGGCAAATGGCGAAAGACGGGGGACGAGGCCAGCCAGTCCAGGAAAGCCGGGCTGGAAAGCGTATCCAGCATAAAATTAGTGAGCCAGACATCCGCGCTCTGCGTGTTCCCCATCGTAAATTCTTCAAAAGTGTAAACGTGCACGGTGCATTGAAAATGATGCCCACGCAGGATGTCGGCCATGGCCTGCGCAAGCTCGACAAGCTCCGGTTGACCGAAGGTGGCAATCGTTACCTGACGGTGAGCGGTAAACGGTAGCGGAATATTGCCGAAATCGACCCGTCGGTGGTTCCATTCTGGCAGTAACCCTTGCGCAATCGACAGGATGCTGGCGTACTCTTGTGGAAGATTAGTGCGATCGAGCAGCGCCATGGGTTGCAGCACGTGATTGAGAAAACGCCTGCCGACATCGTCAGCGAAAAGCCCTTCGTTATCCACCAGCACAAAGCAACTCCCTTTTTCCAGCTGCCGCTCGCTAAGCGGGCGGGTATCCAGCGCCTGCTCTCCGTGTAACACCGGGATAAAACTCATGCTGATGCTCTCCGGTGCCCAGGTAAAGATGTTGATTTCATTGAGCATTGGCCGGGCCTGATGATAATGCTCATTGCGATGGAGCGTCAGAAAGTTGCCCTGGTGCCGCTGAATGCGAAAGGGGCCGCTACAGCGCATTTCGCTGTCCCGCAGGTCGAAAATCAGAGCGGCCTGGGTCGCCAGCAGGCAGTCGAGCCGGTTCATTGAGACAGATGTTTCGACCACCATCTGGTATTCATCGGCAGCGTAAATGGCGGATAAATCACTAAACAACGCAGCAAACCAGGGGCTCTGGCTGGCGGCGTTCAGACAGCGCGCCAACAGAGGCGCGCTTAGCCGTTCGCCGTCGGAAAAATGGGCCGTTGATTTTATATAGAACTCCCAGCGAGTAGCCTGCTCGTTGTGAGTCCAGTAATGCGCGATATCCGGGACAATTTTTCCCTGAACGCCGTCATAACGGGTCAGACCGCTTAAACACTGACGAACCAGATGTCGCTCCGTACGCCGCAGCGGGTGCAGGGGATTGAGCCGGTCAATATCGCGATAATAGGGAATACGAACGCGGGTTTCGCTATTATTTTCTTGGGCGCCGAAGCGATATTGAATAATTCGATTCAGGGCCTGTTTTTCATTGCCAATAAATTTCAGCACGTTGCCGTAGTCAAAATGGGCAATCATCTGCTCAATATTCTGGTTGATTAACGTATCCGGTGCGATCAGCAGACGCAATATCGATTGTTTACCCCGACCGCGCTGGGGCTGCCACTCTATCCATTTTTCCTGCTGCATCCGCGTGAGGGTAATACGCGCATTTCTTATTGAACAATCGAACAACTCGGCAATTTGCTGCACCTGGACCGGCATATCCTGGCCGACGCCGTAGCGTGCGTACAATTTGCGGAAGTGATCTTCGATATTCGCCATCAGTTTTCCGCTCCATAAAAGGAATTTTTTCCTATTTTATGCAGGAATGGCGGCTTTAAGTGTGATTGCGTTCAAAGTACTTCCTGTTTTTGGCTAAAACCGGAAGTAATAAGTGTGGCTTATTACAGTTTTTAAAAAGCATTCCACGGCAAATAATCAGTCTATTCGCAGCCTGGAGTAAACGTGTAAGTCAGAGTTGCGAAAGCAAAAAAATATTTCGGGCTAAATGACGTTCAACGATCATCAGGAGTTGCGGAATGGAAAAATTTAATTTGTTGCAAAAACTGCAAAGTATTGGTCGCTCGCTAATGATTCCTATTGCAATGTTACCGGCGGCAGGGATTTTATTGGCATTTGGTACCAGTTTACAGGATCCCAATATTGTGGCGCAGCTGCCTTTTCTGGGTGCAAATTGGTTAGTTCACACATTAAAACTTATGTCGGAGGCAGGCGGAATTATATTTGCCAATCTGCCGTTGTTATTTGCCGTCGGCGTAGCGGTGGGATTGTCAAACGATCAGGGTATTGCCGGGCTATCGGCGATAGTCGGATTTTTGATAATGAATGTCACCATCGGGCAGTTTTTAGGTATTACTGCCGAATCGGTATCTCAGGTGCGCGATTATACCTTTGTGCTGGGGATCCCATCGCTACAAACGGGGGTTTTTGGCGGGATTGTTATCGGTATTATCGCCGCATGGCTCTATAAGCGTTATTACCAGATAAGCTTGCCTTCCTGGCTGGAATTCTTTTCCGGTAAGCGCTTTGTGCCAATTATTACCTCCTTCGCAGCGCTGTTTGTTGGTTTGGTTATGGCAATCATCTGGCCTCCGGTGCAGCATGCGATTAATGGCCTGTCTAATACCATGATGAACTCCGGCCTTGGGTTCTCCGCTTTCCTGTTTGGTTTCGTAGAGCGCCTGCTGATTCCTTTTGGTTTAAACCACGTCTGGTGGCCTACCTTCTGGTTACAGTTTGGCGAATACGTTAATAAAGCCGGGCAGGTGGTTCACGGCGATCAGCTGATTTTCTTCGCGCAGTTAAAAGACCAGGTGCCGCTCACCGCCGGGACCTTTATGGCCGGCCTGACGCCAATCAAGATGTTCTGTATCCCGGCCATTGCCCTGGCGATTTATCGCTGCGCTGATGACGAAAATAAGGCGCGGGTAAAAGGCATTATGCTCTCCGGCGCGATTACTTCTATCGTCTGCGGCATTACTGAACCCGTGGAGTTCTCGTTCCTGTTCGTCGCACCGGTGCTCTACGGCATTCATGCGGTGCTTGCCGGGGTAGTATTCCTGCTGATGGAATTGTTCAGCGTTCACATTGGTCTGTCGTTCTCCGGCGGTTTAATTGACTACCTATTTTTTGGCGTACTGCCGCGCGGCGGCAACTGGTACATGGTGATTCCGGTCGGTCTGGTGATGGGCGCGGTTTATTACTTCCTGTTTAGCTGGGCAATTAAACGCTGGAATTTACTCACTCCGGGGCGTGAAAAAATATTAGCAGAAAACGGTAATAGCGCGGATGTGAAATCGGATGCGCTAATCACCAACATTATTGCCGCCTACGGTGGATTAGAGAATATGCGCAGCATTGAGGCTTGCATGTCGCGACTGCGTATTGATGTTGTCGATAAAGCTATTGTGGATAAGAACAGGCTTAAACAATTAGGCGCATCGGGAATTGTTGAGGTTGGACAGAATATTCAAAGCGTTTTTGGCATGAAATCCGACCGTTTAAAAGAAGAAATTCGCGCCGTTAAGGCGCAGCAGGAAAAGGCTGTACTTCACACTGTTCACTCTTAAAGGAGGTTCTATGAAATTACTCACGCATAGCGGTATTCCCCTGTGGCTGGATACCGATGAGGTTATGGCTCTTAAGGCACCGTTGAATTATTTAGGCTATGGACGAAAAAAGGCTGGGCAGATGGCGGGGCTACTCTGGGAGTTTAGCGAAGAGAAAAAAAATACCCTGGTTTATGATGTTTATCGGGGGATTTCTTTCCCTGAAGATGAAAAAATGCTGGAGGCCGACAGGTATCGCTACGATATTACGATTGTGCTGTCCGGGCTGATTGGCAATGAGCGTAAGAAAACCAGCGGCCATTATCATGGCATTAATGAGAGCGGTAAGAATACGCACCCTGAGGTGTATGAAGTCATCAGCGGTACGGCGGCCTATGTTCTGCAAAAATCACCAGATTATTCCGTTGATCCACAAGATTTAGCGGTAGATGACATTATTATTGCCGTCGTTAAGGCCGGGCAAAGTATCATTGTTCCGCCAAATTATGGCCACTGCGCAATTAATATTGGTGACGGTCCGCTGGTATTCAGCAATCTGGCCTATGTCCCCTGTGCGATCCACTACGAACCCGTTCAGTATTATCACGGTATGAGCTGTTCGGTCTATGAAGAGAACGGTCAGTTGACGGTGGTGAAAAATAAACATTATCCACAATTGCCGAAAATACGCTTTGCCACGGTAAAAGAGAATCCACGGCTGGGGATCGTCTTTAATAAACCGGTTTATCAGAGCTATCAAGAAGACCCGCCGCGTTTTCATTTTTTGGGTAACGTTGACAGTTATGTCGATGAAATTATGTCCATGCTGGATATTCACGATGAGTTATTGCCCGTTCGGGAGGGAAGATAATGAACTCGGTAAATAACGTCATTCAGGCCAGCAACGATCTGCATCAGCTATTTAAAAAAGTGAATGCCGATGATGTACAGCATCTGGAACTGCTCATTAGCGAAGCCCCTGCGGTATTTGTTTATGGGGCCGGGCGTTCGCTGCTGATGCTTAAAGCGTTTGCGATGCGGCTGATGCATATCGGTATAAGCGTGCATATTGTTGGTGACGTCGTGACTCCGGCGTTGCGGGAAGGCGATTTGCTGCTGCTTGCCAGCGCGTCCGGTGAAACCGGTTTGCTGATTCAGGTCGCCAAAAAGGCCCGTAGTCTGGGCGGTAAAATTGCGTTGTTAAGCATCTTTCCAGAATCAACCTTAGGCCAACTGGCGGATGTCACGGTGAAGCTGCCGGCCTATACCGACAAGCTGCCGGACGGACCGGATAACGTTAAAGGCGTGCTGCCCGGCGGCAGTATGTTTGAAGAGAGCGTATTGCTGCTCGGCGATACCCTGACTTTACGTCTGGCAGAAATGAACGGCCATCTATTAACCAAAGGTTTTGCGCTGCACGCCAATCTTGAATAATCATAGGGGAATTAACATGAAATTACAGCTGGCTATTGATGAAATGACCTTAAGCGAAGCGCTGGTCTTTATTGATAAAGTTGAGAAGGATATTGATATTATTGAAGTAGGAACACCCTTTTTAATTCGTGAAGGATGCCACGCGATAAAAGCCATTAAAGAGAAATATCCGCATAAAGAAGTTTTGGCTGACGCCAAAATTATGGATGGCGGCTATTTTGAATCTGAAATGGCATTTAACGCTGGCGCTGAATATGTCACGGTATTGGGCGTGACGGATATTCTGACCATTCAGTCCTGCATTATGGCGGCGAAAGATTTCGGTAAGCAGGTGGTGGTCGATATGATTTGCGTTGATGACCTTCCGGCGCGCGTGCACCAGCTTGAAGATGCCGGCGCCAATATGCTGGCGGTCCACACCGGTACCGACCAGCAGGCCGCGGGGCGTAAGCCGATTGACGACCTGGCGGTGATGATTGAGCACCGCCGCCATGCCAAAATCGCCGTCGCCGGGGGCATCAGCAGCAAAACGATTGCTTCCTACGCGGCGTTGAAGCCGGACGTGGTGATTGTGGGCTCTGCGATTACCCACGCGGAAGACCCGGCGAAAGAAGCGCGCTTAATTGCCGACGCTCTGCACCAGCAGGGTTAAGAAAAGAGCGGCGTTATTCAACGCCTGAGACTGATGACAAACCAGATTTAAAAATTGTGCTCGCGTTTCTGCCGGGCGGCGGCTGACGCCTTGCCCGGCCTACAAAACCCACAATATTAATAAATTGTGCATTTTCGTAGGCCCGGTAAGGCGCTAGCCGCCACCGGGCAATTCCAGATGAGTGCACTTTGTCAGCAATCAGTGGCGTTATTCAACGCCTTCTTCTCGTCCATAGCCAGGTAGCCAGAAAGGTGCAGAAGCCGATAAGCACTGCCCATAGCGGAGCAATTTTGTGCAGTGAGAACCCGCCGTGACTTAAGAACAGGCACAGCGCCTGATAAAAGAGGTTGGCTATCGTCATGGCCAGCGTGAACTTCAGCGCATAGCGCCAGCGGGTGGTGAAGCGGAAACACCATGTGAAGGCCATAAACGCCAGTACCCAGAAGAGAAAACCGAGCGGATGGCCGGGCAAATCGTTTTTGTAGGGCGCATCCGACGAAGCATACCAGGTGAGCGGCGGAGTGGGCTGCTGTAATAGCGCCGCCTGTAATACGTCCAGCGCGGTATTGAGTCCCTGGAACCACAGACTATTCTGCCAGTAGGCGAGGGTGTGATTCTCAATGATTAAGGCCGCGTGACTGTCCCGTAGGCGTGACTGTGCTTTCGGGTCGCCAATCAGTTCAATCTGGCGGCTGTCGGTAGTGATAATCAGCAGAAGGAAGCCCTGATTTTCGTCAGCCAGTCGTTTTGCCGATTGCAGGAGTTGTGCTTTTTTCGCCAGCAAAAGGGTTTCTTGCGTGGTTAACAGAATAAACGGCGCGATCCCCGTTTGCTTTTTGAAAAGCTCAGCGCGCTGGATAATGTCGCTCTTACTGGAGACCGTATTGGTAGTATCCGTAAAGTATCCTTCGATGTCAGGCGTTGACGCTGCGAAACCAGGATGAAATATCGAAAGACAGAACAATAGGGTAATTAACTTCCTCACTGGACTACCCTCCGTTTCTTTTTAGAGGAAGGGCGAATAAGCTGGCTACCCGCAGTAAAAATGATGCCAATAAGACCTAAAAAACCCCATTTAAAAAAATTCATCCATGGGCTATGGATTCTGGCCTGATGCGGTTGTCCAGGAGGGTAAATAACGTCGACGGTTTCTCCTTCACTGTTTTCATAAAGGGAATTTCCGCTCTTTGATTTAAAAATGAGCGTGTAATCCGGCGTCGGGCGGAAGGCGACAACGGGACGCCAGGTGGCTTTGTTGCGTTTTGTCCCTTTGGCGTTGGGGTTGCTTCTGCGCAATTCGGTATCAACGATAATACCGGTAGTATGGATAACGTTGCTGGTAGAGCGATATTGATAATAAAAAATAGCGGCGGAGATGAGCATCATCACGATGCCAATGCTGAGGAAGATATAATAAAGGACTTTACTGTCTTGTTTCATGTGTACTTATCCTTGTAACACATTAATACCCGTCATATTTCAAGCCGCATCTTTGTTGGCTGCCTGCACTTACCCCGGTCACGTACTGTTTGTACGCTCCCGGGGATGCGTTTAGTTGCCGCCGTGATGCAACTCGAACTATTTTGGGTATTAAACTTAACCGAAGCCCGGCAGGCTGGAGCGATTAACGACCCGCTTTCAGCTTTTGATAATACTCTTCATACAAGGTGCTGGCGCCGCCGACGTCGTTCTGCCACTCGCCTTTTTGAATCGTCTCGGCGTCCGGGTAGAGGGATTTATCGTTAGCGACTTCCGGGCTCAGCATCTTACGCGCGGCGAGATTTGGCGTCGGGTAGCCGATAGTTTCCGCCACCTGTTTGGCCACTTCCGGGCGCAGCAGGAAGTTGATCAGCTTCAGCGCGCCGTCGACGTTTTTGGCGTTTGCCGGGATCGACAGGCTATCCATCCAGAAGATGCCGCCTTCTTTCGGCCATACCACTTCCAGCGGCGTACCGGCCTGGCGCGCCACCCATGCAGAGCCGTTCCACACCATGCCGAGATTTACTTCGCCTTCCATATACGGGTTCGCCGGGTTATCGGAGTTGAACGCCGCCACGTTAGGCATCAGTTTTTTCAGCTCGTTATACGCCGCTTCAATCTCTTTCGGATCGGTGGTATTGCCGGAGTAGCCCAGTTTACGCAACGCGACCTGGAACACTTCGCGCGCGTCGTCGGTCAGCAGAAGGCTGCTTTTATACTCGGGCTTCCACAAATCAGCCCAACTGGTGACGGTCTTTGGATCGATTTCGTCGCTATTGATGCCAATCGCCGTCGCGCCCCAGATGTAGGGGATCGAGTAGTCGTTATTTGGATCGAACGGTTTGTTCAGCATTTCAGGATCGAGATTGCCGAAGTTGGTCAGCTTGCTTTTGTCGATCTTCTGTAGCATGCCCTCTTTGCGCATTTTATCGACGAAATAGGTGGACGGCACCACCAGGTCATAAGCGCCGTCTTTATAGGTTTTGAGCTTGGCGTACATGGTCTCGTTCGACTCGTAGGTCGAATAGATAACCTTGATGCCGGTCTCTTTGGTGAACTGCTCCAGCAGGCCCGGTGGAACATACTCGGTCCAGTTATAGAAGTAGAGCGTTTTGCTATCGTCCGCGTGCGCGGCGCTCATACCTACTGCCAGAGCCCCCGCAGCGAGCAGGTGGCGTGACCATTTTTTCATTTTAACGTCCCCTGAGTTTTATCACGTGCAATTAACTGGCTGGCAATCACCATCACCAGCGACAGAACCAACAAAATGGTCGCCAGCGCATTGACCTCTGGCGATACTCCAACTTTGACCATCGAATAAATTTTCAGCGGCAGGATTTCATAACCTGGACCGGTAACGAACGAAGAGACCACCACGTCATCCATCGACAGAGTAAAGCTCAGCAGCCAGCCTGCTGCCACTGCGGGCAACGCCAGCGGCAGAATAATCTTGCGCAGAATGGTTATTTCACTGGCACCGAGATCTTTTGCCGCTTCCAGCATCCGCACGTCGAAGCCCTTCAGGCGCGAGAATACCGTGACGACCACAAAGGGCAGGCAGAAAGTGATATGCGAAAACAGCAGCGACCAGAAGCCGAGCTGAATACCGATCAGCATAAACAGCACCAGCAGCGAAATCGCCATCACGATATCTGGCGACATCATCACCACAAACAGCATCCCGCTGACAAACGGCTTACCGCGAAAGCGATAGCGATACAGCGCCACGGCGGTCAGCGAGCCGATAAGCGTGGCGAAAGTCGCCGACAACACCGCCATGGTCAGTGAGTGCTGCGCCGCCTGCAGCAGGCTGTCGTTGTTCATCAACAGGCTATACCACTTGGTAGTGAAGCCTTGCCAGTTAATGCCGAAGCGTGAACTGTTAAACGAGTTGACGATCAGAATAATAATGGGGATATAGAGGTACGCGTAAATGGCGGTCATAAAGCCGCCGCGCAGCAGTCGACCGATCATTCCAGCTCCACCTTTTTATTCAGTAAACGTGCCGCGCGCCAGTAAATCAGCAGCATCAGGCCCATCACCAACGTGAGCGTAATGCTCGTCGCTGCGCCGAATGGCCAGTCGCGAATGTTGAGGAACTGGCTCTTAATCACGTTACCGATAAGCAGGTTTTTCGCGCCGCCCATCAGGTCAGAAACGTAGAACAGCCCCATCGCCGGGAGCATCACCAACAGGCAGCCAGCAATAATGCCCGGCATGGTCAGCGGAATGATGATGCGGATAAAGGTTTGCACCTTGTTGGCACCCAGATCTTTCGCTGCTTCCAGCAGCGGGCGGTCGAGTTTCTCGATGCTGGAGTAGAGCGGCATTACCATAAACGGCAGCAGAATATAGACCAGGCCGATAATCACCGCCGAGGGAGTGTACATGATGCGCAGCGGCGTATCGATAACGCCTGACCACAGCAGAAACTCGTTGAGATAACCTTTGGTGCTGAGAAAGATCTTCAGTCCGTAGATACGAATCAGTGAATTGGTCCAGAAAGGCACGATCAGCAAAAACAATAGCAGCGGACGCACTTTCTCGGGCAATCTCGCCAGAAACCAGGCAAAGGGATAGCCGAGCGCCAGGCAGGCCAGCGTCGCCAGCAGCGCCATATTCAGCGAGTGCAGAAGCACATCGTAGTAGAGCGGGTCGAGCAGGCGCGCGTAGTTATCCAGCGTAAAGACCAGCTTGACGAAATTGGTATCGTCGCGGGTCAGGAAGCTGGTGCCAATAATCATCAGGTTGGGCAGAAAGACAAACAGCACAAGCCAGCCCACGATGGTGGCAATCACCACATTTTGGAATCTACTTGTGTTCTTCATCGGCCAGCACAACCTCCCAGCTTTCTACCCAGTTAATGGCCATTTTCTGGTCGAGAGAGTGGTCAAAGTCAGGATCGTCTTCATTAAAGAATTCACTGACCATCACCATCTTGCCGTTTTCCAGCTCAACCACCGACTCCAGCGTCATGCCTTTATAGTTGCGTTCACGGATATAGCCTATCAGGCCATCTGCCTCATTACTGTGGTGAATCTCATCGACGCGCAGATCTTCCGGGCGCAGTAACACATTGAGCTTCTGGCCTTTTTCGACGGCAAAGTTGACATAGATATTGCATTCACGACCTTCAACGCTAGCACGCACTCGCTGTTCATCAATACGTTCGATAACCGTGGCATTGAAGAGGTTGATTTCGCCGATAAAGCTGGCGACAAACAGGTTTTTCGGCTCTTCGTAGATTTCACGCGGCGTGCCGTCCTGCTCGATTTTTCCGTCGCGCATCACCACGATGCGATCGGACATGGTTAGCGCTTCTTCCTGATCGTGAGTGACGAACACGAAAGTAATACCGAGCTTACGCTGGAGGGCTTTCAACTCGTTCTGCATCTGCTTGCGCAGTTTGTAATCCAGCGCGGAGAGGGATTCATCAAGCAGCAGCAGACGCGGTTTATTAACCACAGCTCGGGCAATCGCTACGCGCTGCTGTTGCCCGCCGGAAAGCTGATGCGGTTTACGCTGGGCAAACTCTTCAAGCTGGACCATGCGCAAAGCGTCATGGACGCGGGGGGTAATTTCCGCCGCCGGGGTTTTTTGCATGCGCAGGCCAAAGGCGACGTTCTCAAATACCGTCATGTGCGGAAAGAGCGCATAGCTTTGAAAAACGGTGTTAACGTGACGGTTTTCCGCCGGGATATGGGTGATGTCGTGATCTTCGAGATGGATATGGCCACTATCGACGTTTTCCAGTCCGGCGATAAGACGAAGAACGGTTGTTTTACCGCAGCCAGAGGGGCCAAGCAGGGTGAGAAACTCACCGTTGTTGATGGTCAGATTGAGGTCGGATATTACCGTTTTACCATCAAAGCTTTTGCGAATTCCCGCCAGTTGAACCAGCGGCGAACGCGAACGCGGTTGTATATTCAATTTTTGACTCTGTCCCATGTAGACGCAGCGGAAAGCTTACCGATGCGGGGTTTGTGGTTAACCACCTTTGGGTTTGCACATGAAATAATAAGGGCAAGCATTCTACGGCAAACGATTGTAATCGCCAATGATTGATGCGCCACGATGAACTACCTTTACAACATTATCGTTCGAAATGTATTAAATTCTCATTTGCCGGGCTAAAAATGACCTGACGCAATATTTGTCTTTTCCGGCTTATCAATAATGTTGTCACAAAAGAAGAGGGTGGCTACATGGATAAATTGCTTGAGCGTTTTTTGCAGTACGTTTCTTTGGACACGCAATCGAAGCCTGGTGTGCGTCAGGTTCCGAGCACCGAAGGGCAGTGGAAGCTGTTACGCCTGCTCCAGGCGCAGCTGGAAGAAATGGGACTCGTCAATGTGACGCTAAGTGAGAAAGGGACAGTCATGGGCACCCTGCCGGCTAACGTCGCGGGCGATATTCCGGCCATTGGCTTTATTTCTCACGTTGATACGTCGCCAGACTTCAGCGGCAAGAACGTCAATCCGCAGATAGTTGAAAACTACCGCGGCGGCGATATTGCTCTTGGTATTGGTGACGAGGTGCTTTCTCCGGTGATGTTTCCGGTGCTGCACCAGCTGCTTGGACAGACGTTAATTACCACTGATGGTAAAACCCTGCTCGGCGCTGATGATAAAGCGGGTATTGCCGAGATTATGACCGCACTGGCAACGCTAAAGGCGAAGAACATTCCCCACGGCGATATTCGCGTGGCCTTTACCCCGGATGAAGAGGTGGGAAAAGGGGCGAAGCATTTTGACGTCGCCGCGTTTGACGCCCGCTGGGCCTATACCGTCGATGGCGGCGGCGTGGGTGAGCTGGAGTTTGAAAACTTTAACGCCGCGTCGGTGACGATTAAGATCGTCGGCAACAACGTGCATCCCGGCACCGCAAAGGGCGTGATGGTCAATGCGCTGTCGCTGGCGGCACGAATTCATGCCGAAGTGCCCGCCGATGAAGCACCGGAAACCACCGAAGGCTACGAGGGCTTCTACCATCTGGCCAGTATCAAAGGTACGGTCGATCGTGCGGATATGCACTATATTATCCGCGATTTTGACCGTAAGCAGTTTGAAGCCCGCAAACGCAAAATGATGGAGATCGCCAAGAAGGTTGGCAAAGGGCTGCACCCGGATTGCTATATTGAGCTGATTATTGAGGACAGCTATTACAATATGCATGAGAAGGTGATGGCGCACCCGCACGTGGTCGAGATTGCTCGTCAGGCGATGGTTGATTGCCATATTGAGCCGGAAATGAAGCCGATTCGTGGCGGCACCGACGGCGCGCAGCTCTCTTTTATGGGCTTACCGTGCCCGAACCTGTTTACCGGCGGCTATAACTACCACGGCAAGCATGAGTTCGTAACTCTCGAAGGTATGGAAAAAGCGGTGCAGGTGATTGTGCGTATCGCCGAGCTGACGGCAAAACGCTAAACCCAGAGCCCGCTCCTGTCGGCCCGGTAAGGCGCTAGCCGCCACCGGGCAAAAAGAGTCCATATAAGCTGAAGAGGAGGGAACCTCTGATGTCAAATTATCGCCGTAGTTATATCCCCGGCGGTACCTGGTTCTTCACGGTAAATCTGCAAAACCGCCAAAGCGATCTCCTGACCCGGCACATTGAAAAACTGCGTGCCACCACCGCGCTTATCAAACGCAAAAAGCCCTTTCTGATTAATGCATTGGTTATTTTACCTGAGCATATGCACTGTATCTGGACGTTGCCGGAAGGCGATACCGATTATTCGGGACGCTGGCGGGATATCAAAAAAATCTTCACCCGTGAGTTAGAGATGCAGCAAGTCTGGCAGCCGCGTTTTTGGGAGCATGCGATTCGCAACGAAGAAGATTACCAGCGGCATATAGATTACGTTTATATCAACCCGGTGAAGCATGGTTATGTGAAGAGAGTTATTGATTGGCCGTATTCAACTTTTCATCGTGATGTTCGCGCGGGGTTGTATTCGTCTGATTGGGCGGGGGAAGTTGCCGATTTTGACGCCGGAGAGCGCAGATAGAACGCCGGGTGGCGGCTAGCGCCTTACCCGGCCTACCGCTCCGCGTTCGGTACGCAAACCCGGAGCCCTGCCCGTAGGCCCGGTAAGGCGCTAGCCGCCACCGGGCAAAACAAACGGTTCGGTACGCAAATTCGGAGCTTGGCCCGTAGGCCCGGTAAGGCGTTAGCCGCCACCGGGCAAAACAGACGGGTCGGTACGCAAATCCGGAGCTCGGCCGTAGGCCCGGTAAGGCGTTAGCCGCCACCGGGCAAACTGGGGGATCAGTCCTCGAAGAACCAGTAACCGCTGTTGACCAGCGCCGCCAGCAGGGCGAGGAATGATGGGTCTTCCAGCGCATCGCCGAAATGGTCTGCCTTGAGCGAAAGGTGCGTTGCCATGGCATCCAGCGCCGGGCGGTGCGGGGAGTTAATTTGTTCGCCGTTGACGAACACTTCGCCATCGATACGCAGCACGCGCAGGCCACCGAGGCGCGCCAGCTTATCCCCCTGCTGCAGAGCGTCGTAAATCTCATCGGGCTGATACGGCGGCTCCGGCGGCGCGACGTCCAGCTCGTGACGGGACTGAGTAATAAACTCGCCAAACCACTGCTTAAAATGCTCCGGCTGGTTAATCAGCCCGAGCATCATTTCGCGCAGGCGATCCAGCTCGGCAGGCAAAATATCCGCCGGATGATCCCGCGACGGCACGTCCGGATCGGCGTAACGCTGGCTACCTAACTCGCGCTGTAAAACATAATCAGCAAAGCCGCTGAACAGCTCGCGGGCGTTAGGGGCGCGATAGCCAACGGAATAGTTCAGCGAGTTTTCCAGCGAATAACCCTCATGCGGGAATCCCGGTGGAATATAGAGAATATCGCCTGGCTCCATCTCTTCATCAATAATCGCGTCAAACGGATCAACCTGCAGCAGATCCGGGTGCGGGCAGTGCTGCTTCATCGGCACCTTTTCGCCCACACGCCAGCGGCGACGACCGGTGCCCTGAATGATAAATACGTCGTATTGATCGAGATGGGGACCGACGCCGCCGCCAGGGACGGAAAATGAGATCATGAGATCGTCGATGCGCCAGTCGGGCAGGGCGCGGAACGGAGCCATCAGCGCCGCTGATGGCTCGTGCCAGTTGTTTACCGCCTGTACCAACAGCGACCAGTTATTCTCGCTCAGGTGATCGTAGCTCTCAAACGGACCGTGGCTGACCTGCCATTTGCCGTCCTGGTGGCTAACCAGGCGGCTGTCGACTTCGCTCTCCATGGCCAGCCCAGCCAGCTCATCCGGGCTTAAAGGATCGACGAAATTAGCAAAGCCACGTTTCAGTACTACCGGGCGTTTTTGCCAGTAGCGCTCGATAAAGTCGGGCCAGTTCAGCGTTAATTGATAATCCATAATTATATTCCACAGCAGGTGTTTGTTAGGGATTATAACGGATGCGGCACCTGCATGATGCAGGCGCCGTTAAAAAACTGATTGTTTTAGCTTTCTTTATCGTCAGGGAGCTGGTGACCAAAAATGACTTCCATGCAGGCTCCGCCGAGTAAGCTGTCCTCGGTCAGGATGCGGCCATCATACTGTTCAACAATATCGCGGGCGACGGCGAGGCCTACGCCTTGTCCGGGGCGCAGGGTATCGGCGCGCTGACCGCGATCGAACACCGCGTTACGCAGGCTCTGGGGGATCCCTGGACCATCATCTTCAACCAGAATATGCAGGTGGTTGTCGTTGGACTGACGCACGGAGACTTCCACAAACTCCAGGCAATACTTGCAGGCGTTGTCGAGCACGTTGCCCATGACTTCCATAAAATCATTCTGTTCGCCGACGAAGCTGATTTCCGGTGAAATATCGAGGGTGATATTCACGCCTTTACGCTGATAGACCTTGTTTAGCGCCGAGGTCAGGCTATCAAGCAGTGGGGCGATTGGGTGAAGTTCGCGACTGAGGAGAGAACCGCCGCTGCGCATGCTGGCGCGATGGAGATAGTAACCAATCTGCTGCGAGATACGACTAATTTGTTCCAGCATCACCGGTTCGGCTTCATTGACGTTGAGCTTCCCGCCGCGCATCGAGCGCAGGGTGCTTTGCATCACCGCCAGCGGCGTTTTCAGGCTATGGGTCAGGTCGGTCAGGGTGGTGCGGTATTTGTCGTAGCGCTCGCGTTCACTTTTCAGCAGGCGGTTGAGGTTACTGACCAGCCGGGTGAGCTCGCGAGTGGTGTTCGGGTTGAGCATCTCACGGTGATGCTCTTCCAGTTCACGCACCTCTTTTGCCAGCGACTCGATAGGTCGCAGGCTCCACCATGCTGCTACCCATAGTAACGGGATCACCAGCAGCAGGTTGGCCGCCAGCACGTAGATAAACCAGCTCCACACCATATAGGAACGCTTAAGTTCCACCGGAATGGTATCGACGACCACGATACTCAACTGCGGCATCGTGCTGGTGGCGGGGTAAAGATTGATCGCCACCGAGTGGGTCATCTCGGAGTCGTCATCCTCTTCACGGATAGCGTCCAGCTGTTGCTGCACTTCCAGGTTATTGTGTTGCAGCATGCTACTGCTGTCGACATCGGCCTCAATCTCATGAAAACCGTTGTTTTTCAGCCACTCCGGCTGAATGCGTTTGGTGAGCCACGGCACGTCGTGCTGTGCCCATAAGAGTTTGCCGTTGGCGTCGTAAATCAGCGTCACTGTGGGGCTTTGCATATTGAGGTTTTCGGGAATATCGACCTCAATTGTGTTGTTTTCCCACTTTGCCAGCATATAGAACAGGTTACTCTCGCCACGTAGCAGGCGAAAAGTGGTTTTATCGAAGCTTACGCTATAGCCGACCAGCGCCACCATTCCGTAAGACAGCGACAGCACCAGCACCACAGCGGCTGTCGCCAGCAGAAAGCGGACGCGAAGCGACAGCGGCAGAATATGCCGTAGCACGCCTTTCATCCGCGAAGTTCGAACAGATAGCCCTGGCCGCGGACCGTCGTAATCACATCCTGCGGATGCTCGGCCTGGATTTTCTTGCGCAGTCTTCCCATAAGTACATCAATGGTGTGGCTTTCGCGCAGTTCGGCGTCGGGATAGAGTTGCAGCATCAGCGAGTCTTTACTGACCACTTTGCCCCGGTTACGGATCAGCGTTTCCATAATGGTGTATTCGAAAGCGGTAAGTTTGATCGGCTGGTCGTTGACCGACAGTTCACGGCGCGACAAATCAACCTGGAAAGGCGGGATGGAGATAACCTGTGAGGCCAGGCCGCTGTTACGCCGCAGCAGAGCCTGCATGCGGGCGGCGACCTCTTCGATATGAAACGGTTTGGTGACGTAGTCATCGGCCCCGGCGCTGAGAACTTCGACCTTGTCCTGCCACCCTTCACGCGCGGTGAGCACCAGAATCGGCACCGAGACGTCGTGACCGCGCCAGCGGCGAATGAGCGACAGACCGTCTTCATCCGGCAGGCCAAGATCAACAATAGCGATGTCCGGAACGTGTTCACCCAGATAGTAATCTGCTTCCTTCGCATCTTCTGCCGCATCTACCTGATGGCCCAATTCCTGCAACTGAACTTTCAGGTGATGGCGCAGCAGAGCGTTGTCCTCAACCACGAGTACGCGCATGCCAGTTCTCCATTTTATTTATGATTTGAATAGTTTAGCTCTAATTATACACCTTTAATATAAACAGCTGTTAAATAACGAGTTTTATTTAATTTTTTGCACCTCTGTTTCATGAGGCGTTAGCGGCATTCCATCCTGGGCGACCGGCATCATCAGAGGGAGCGCGTGCTGCGTCCGTTTATCGATCAGGACTGAATGACGCTCGCTGTCGGCGAAGAGATATTGTTCTCCCCACTGGCGTAACGCGACGACGATGGGGAACAGGCGCTCTCCTTTTTCCGTCAGTACGTATTCTTGATAGGCCGTACCATCTGAAGCAGCCTGAGTGGTCAGAATACCCGCATCCATCAGCTTGTGCAGACGATCGGAGAGAATATTACGGGCCATTCCGAGGCTGCGCTGGAAATCGCTGAAGCGGCGCATGCCATCAAAGGCGTCGCGAACAATCATCAACGACCAGCGGTCACCGATAATATCCACACTGCGCGCCACGGGGCAGGTCTCATTTCCCAACTTTTCACGCGACGACATTCGCTCTCCTGACATTTGGCTAATCTGGTTGCATTTTAAAACTACATCATCTAGCCTTCAACTGGTTTTGTTTTGAAACCAGAATGGTAAGGTTGGAATCATGAAAGCGTCATTAGTATCGCCATCATCAATGGACCCGGTTGCAGTGATGCCACGCAGTCTGGTCTGGTTATTTGCCATCGCCAGCGGCTTGAGTGTGGCAAATGTGTATTACGCGCAACCGTTGCTCGACGCGTTAGCACGAAATTTTGCTATTAGCCATGCTGCCGTCGGGGGTGTGATTACGGCGACCCAGATTGGCTGCGCGCTGGCGTTGTTATTGCTGGTGCCGCTTGGTGACCGGGTGGATCGCCGCCGCCTGATGGCGATACAATTGATACTACTGATTGCCGCGCTTGCTGCGGTAAGCATGGCATCTTCTGCCCTGATGTTGTTGGGCAGCATGCTTGCCGTTGGCCTTTTGGGGACCGCGATGACTCAGGGATTAATTGCCTACGCAGCCAGCGCCGCTTTGCCCCATGAGCAGGGGCGCGTTGTCGGTGCCGCGCAAAGCGGAGTGTTTATCGGACTGCTGATGGCGCGGGTATTTTCCGGAGGCATCAGCGATCTGCTCGGCTGGCGCGGAGTTTACATTTTTGCCGCTTTGCTGATGCTGAGCATCGCACTGCCGTTATGGCGTCGGTTGCCGGTATTAACGGCGGTGCCAAATACCCTGAGCTACCCGCAACTGCTTACATCAATGTTGAGGCTGCTGCGCGAGGAAAGAGTGCTTCAGATTCGCGGTGTGCTGGCGTTGCTGATGTTCGCTGCGTTTAATATTTTTTGGTGTGCGTTGGTGCTACCGCTAAGCGCACCGCCTTTTAGCTTTTCCCACACCGAGATTGGCGCGTTAGGCCTGGTGGGGGTTATTGGGGCGCTGGCGGCGGGCCGTGCCGGGAAATGGGCCGACAGGGGATATGGCCAGCGTACCAGTGCTGCGGCTTTGGTGATTCTGCTCCTCGCCTGGTGGCCGTTATCGCTGATGGTGTGGTCACCGGCGGCGTTGTTAATGGGCATTGTGCTGTTGGATCTCGGGGGCCAGGCGCTGCATGTCACTAACCAGAGTATGATTTTCCGCACTCGTCCCGAGGCGCACAGCAGGTTGGTCGGACTCTATATGCTGTTTTATGCCGTTGGCAGTGGTCTGGGGGCTATAAGTACAACTGCGGTGTATGCAAACGGAGGATGGCAGGGTGTTTGCCTGCTGGGGGCGTTGGTCAGCCTGTTGGCGCTGGTATTCTGGTTTGCAACCCGGGGCCAGATGGCAGGCAAATGACGGGGCGAAAATCCCCCTCTTTCCTGCAGGAAAGAGGGGCGGAGGGCTTATTTCAGTTCGTCAACCATGGTGGTCGCGCGGCCGATATAGTTGGCCGGAGTCATCGCTTTCAGGCGAACTTTCTCATCTTCCGGCAGCGCCAGGCTGTCGATGAACTGCTGCATGCCTTCAGCGTCAACGCGCTTGCCGCGGGTCAGTTCTTTCAGCTTCTCGTACGGCTTCTCGATGCCGTAGCGACGCATCACGGTCTGAATCGGTTCGGCCAGAACTTCCCAGTTGTGATCCAGCTCGTCCAGAAGACGGTCCTGATTCAGCTCCAGCTTGCTCACGCCTTTTAAGGTGGACTGATAGGCGATCAGCGCGTAGCCGATACCCACGCCGAGGTTACGCAACACGGTGGAGTCGGTCAGGTCGCGCTGCCAGCGGGAAACCGGTAGCTTGCTCGCCAGGTGCTGCATCATCGCATTAGCCAGACCGAGGTTGCCTTCAGAGTTCTCGAAGTCAATCGGGTTCACTTTATGCGGCATGGTTGAAGAGCCGATTTCGCCAGCAATGGTTTTCTGCTTGAAATGGTTGAGCGCGATATAGCCCCACACGTCGCGATCGAAATCGATCAGGATGGTGTTGAAGCGTGCCATGCAGTCGAACAGTTCGGCGATGTAGTCATGTGGCTCAATCTGGGTGGTATACGGGTTCCACTGGATGCCCAACGAGGTCACAAACTCTTCGCTGAACTGGTGCCAGTCCACTTCGGGGTAGGCGACAATGTGGGCGTTGTAGTTACCGACCGCGCCGTTGATTTTACCGAGGATTTCAACCTGGTTTAGCTGACGATACTGGCGTTCCATACGGTAAGCGACGTTTGCCATCTCTTTACCCATGGTGGACGGCGTGGCCGGCTGACCGTGGGTACGGGAGAGCAGCGGGATATCGCGATACTGTACCGCGAGGTCTTTAACCGCGTCGATAAGCTTACGCCAGTAGGGCAGGATCACTTCGTCGCGCGCGGTTTTCAGCATCAGCGCGTGGGACAGATTGTTGATGTCCTCAGAGGTGCAGGCGAAGTGGATAAACTCGGAGACTGCGTGCAGCTCGGCCACATCAGCAACCTTTTCCTTGAGGAAATACTCAACCGCTTTAACGTCGTGGTTGGTGGTGCGCTCGATAGTTTTGATGCGCTCTGCATCTTCTACGCTGAAATCGGCGACAATTTTATCAAGGTAACCGATTGCGTCGGCAGCAAAAGCAGGAACTTCCTTGATCGCTGCGTGCGTGGCCAGTTTTTGCAGCCAACGAACTTCTACCTGAACACGGAATTTCAGCAAACCGAATTCGCTGAAGATACCGCGCAGCGCGCTGACTTTATCGCCGTAGCGTCCGTCGACTGGGGAAACGGCGGTCAGTGAGGATAATTCCATAGATCATAACTCCGGGGTTAAATGAGCAAGAATTTGTTTTGCCTGGTTAACCAGACGATTACGAGAAAACATAAGCTGCAGCCGTCCGCCGCCTACCTGATGCCAGAGCACGGCAGCGCGAATGCCCGCCAGCAGGGTGGAGCGAACTTTGGCCTGTACCTGTGGGCTTTGCAGCACGGCAGGGGAGCCGGTTACCTGAATCCGCGGGCCCAGCGGGCTAATCACATCAACGTAGATGCCCGCCATCGCGCTGAGCAGGGTTTCAGATTGCAGATCGAAATGTTCCAGCTGACGGCGCAGGCCGCCAATGCGGTCACCGAGGGTATTCATCGCCCCTTTGCTGGCAGCAAGCTTACGCTCCAGCACCATCAGGCTTAAAGTATAGCGGGTGAGTTCGGCATTCAGCCCCTGACGGCTGCTGGTGTTCAGCACGCCGATGAGGGTTTCCAGCCCGAGGCGAAGATTGGCTTCACTGCCACCGAACACCGCCAGAGTCGAATCCGGGTCGAGGTCGATGATGCTGTTCAGCGACACATGCAGGGCATCGCCATCGCAATGCCCCTGGTGCGCCAGTTCCTGAACCAGACGCGCGGCCTGGCAAACTCCGGCCAGCGCCAGCGTAATGTCATAATAATTCTTCGCCACACATTCTCCTTGTAAACCGCCGGACGCCCGATTGGTACATCCAGCGGCAAAAACGTCTGTCAGGCCTGCAGCGGCAAGCGCTGTTCAATAATACCGCCACCGAGGCAGATTTCGCCGCTGTAGAAGACCGCTGACTGGCCAGGCGTAACGGCCGCGACCGGTTCGTCAAAGATAACTTCGATACGTTCGTCATCCAGCGCCTTCACGGTGCAGGAGATATCGGTCTGGCGATAGCGGGTTTTTACCGTGCAGCGCAGGGTGCCCGTTACCGGCTCGCGGTCGACCCAGTGCAGCTGTTGGGCAATCAGGCCAACGGACATCAGACGCGGATGCTCGTGGCCCTGGGCCACGATAAGAATATTATTCTCGACATCTTTATCGACCACGTACCACGGGTCTTCGCCACCGTCTTTGATGCCGCCAATACCCAGGCCTTTACGTTGCCCAAGCGTGTGGTACATCAAACCCTGATGCTCGCCGACTTCATCACCGTCAACGGTGATGATTTTGCCCGGCTGAGCAGGCAGATAGCGGCCAAGGAACTCGCGGAATTTACGTTCGCCGATAAAGCAGATGCCGGTGGAGTCTTTTTTCTTCGCTGTGATTAAATCCAGCTCTTCAGCGATTTTGCGCACCTGTGGTTTTTCCAGCTCACCCACCGGGAACAGGCTTTGCGCAATCTGCTCGTGACCCAGAGTATAAAGGAAGTAGCTCTGGTCTTTATTGCCGTCGAGGCCGCGCAGCAGCTGACTCTTACCGTTGACATCGGCGCGGCGCACGTAGTGACCGGTGGCGATGTAGTCAGCACCGAGGTCTTCAGCGGCAAATTCGAGGAAGGCTTTAAATTTAATTTCTTTGTTACACAGAATATCCGGGTTCGGCGTGCGTCCGGCTTTATATTCTTCAAGGAACAGTTCGAACACGTTGTCCCAATATTCTGCGGCAAAGTTAACGGTGTGAAGCTCAATGCCGAGCTTATCGCAGACGGCTTGCGCGTCCGCCAGATCTGCTGCTGCGGTGCAATATTCCTCGCCGTCGTCTTCTTCCCAGTTCTTCATGAACAGGCCTTCCACCTTATAACCTTGCTGGAGAAGCAGGTAAGCGGAAACTGAGGAATCAACCCCGCCGGACATGCCGACGATCACTTTTTTCTGGCTTTCTGACATTGGAATACTCACTACATTGAACTTCGAGGCGGCGTATTCTAGCACGCGTCAACCGTTCAGGCACCCCCTGTGAACGGCCAGTTAAATTCGCCAATTAACGACAGAGGGTAACGTGGATCTTGCTGATAGCTGCGGATGCTCTCGGCAACTAATTGAGAACGCAGGTTTGCCGCGTTAAGGATTTCCTCAGCACTAAGCCACAGGCAGCGGTCAATATCGCTGTCATGAGGTTCAGTGGCGCACGTATCGTTAAGCTCAATGGCGAACAAAAAACGCAAAAAAGGCGTGCGATCCGGGGCTATCCACTGATGCATGCGGATAAAATGCTGTGGTGTCGCGCGGATGCCGGTCTCTTCCCACAGTTCGCGTTCTGCGGCCTGCACCAGCGTTTCATCGGCCTCCAGATGCCCCGCAGGCTGGTTCCATAACGCTTTGCCATTGATCGTTTCTTCAACAACCAAAAATTTGCCTTTCGCGTGAACTACGCAGGCGACGGTGACGTGCGGTTTAAACATATTGCATCCTTATTATGGTTCGAACCCTTCTGCGACATCCGGCCAGCGAATTTCGCCGCTGAGTTTATTAAGGCTAATGTAAGCGATAACAGGCGATGTTTCCGGGTCGCCTGCGCCGCGACACTGCGGGGACTGGTGATCTTCACGCACCATCATTTGAATCTCTTTTTCCGCATTCCAGCTTTCATAAAATATACAGCTATAGTCGTGACGTAAATTAAGCGTTACCAGGCGCGATGCTTTGTCGGTTGATAAAGGATTGATATCCTCACGGTAGCTATCGCCACGGTTTAGGGGCGTGAGCCGGGATTTTTTCAACCAGCCGCGCACGATATGGCGATCGGCGGTGTAATAAACGGCCTCGATAAAATCATCGTTGGATTGTTCCTGGACGGAAACAGTATCCCCGGGCAGGAGGAAAACGCTGCTGCTGCGACACTGTTCGTTCGGCACGGAGTAGAACCACGCCCGGCCGGAGCCTTGTATTTGATAGTGGTTATCCTGAGCCGGAGCGAGACTTTCGCGCTGTCGCATCGCTTTTTTTGCCCATTTCTGACACTGGCTGCTGACGGGTAGGGGATTATTCTCCGGTGCCAATCCGGCAGCATTTACCCAGCCGATGGCGAATTGTCCTTTGGCATCGCGAAAACGTACGTATCGATACTGCTGATCCGCAGAGTCACCCAGCGCAATACTGCGGAGTATCTCGACGTTGTCGCCAGCAATCAGAAACTCCGGGAGCGAACATTTGGCTGCGGGAGCCGAGTAGAAATGCAGTCGCCCCCCGGTTTTTACCTGGGCTGAATCATAGAGGTAATTGGCCTCTCCGGCGGCGATACCGGCAAGGGCGTCGCAATTATCCTCTGCAAAACAAAGTGATGAGATGCAGCAGAGACTCAATGTACCAAGAAGGGCTAAACGCATATTTTTCTTCCCTGAAATGACCTTATGCTGCTTTTGGATTGAATTATTCGACCTTTCGCCATTCGCCGTTGGTCAGTCCATCCAGCGTATAGCCGCCCATCGCATAACGAATCAAGCGCAGCGTGGGATAGCCGACGTGTGCGGTCATTCTGCGAACCTGCCGGTTGCGCCCCTCATAAAGCGTGATTTTTAGCCAACTGGTGGGGATCGACTTGCGCTCGCGGATTGGTGGATTTCGTGGCCATAGCCACGCGGGTTCCGCAACCAGCTCAACGCCGGCGGGCAGGGTCGGGCCATCATTTAATGTGACGCCGTCTCGCAGGGCGACCAGTGCCTCCTGCGTCGGCTCACCTTCAATCTGAACATAATATATCTTGCCGGTGCGTTTGCCTGGCTGAGTCAGCGCCGCCTGTAGCGCGCCGTCGTTGGTCAGTACCAGCAGGCCTTCGCTATCCCGGTCCAGCCGACCAGCAGCATAGACTCCAGCAACCGGAATAAAATCTTTTAGCGTGCTGCGCCCGGATTCATCGGTAAATTGTGGCAACACATCATATGGTTTATTGAACAAGATCACAGTTTTTGGTTGGTGTTCTTTACGTTGTCTGGTGACTTGTTGCTTGCTGAATCGCTCAACGCGATGTTTTCTAAATGAAGTTTTTTGCATGGTATTTTCAGACTCTATCAATTGCCGCATTATAGCCTAATTACGAATGCCTTTCATGGACGCAAACATTCAGGTAGTATTGACATGCTCATTACAACTTATTAACAAAAAGGTTGCTCAAACCGATTCGCATTACAGGAAGGCGACACGGACGCGAAATCTCCGGTTAGCGGGATATTCCGATGACGGGAGTGGGCGATTAAAGCCAACGCCCGGCTAGCGTGAAGAGGGAAGAGCAGAACCAGAAGCGCTCGAAGGAGAGGTTAATGGAAAGCAAAGTAGTAGTTCCGGCGGAAGGTCAAAAAATCACCCTGCAAAACGGCAAACTGAACGTCCCTCATAACCCGATTATCCCGTTCATCGAAGGCGATGGTATCGGTGTTGACGTAACCCCAGCAATGCTGAAAGTGGTTGATGCTGCCGTTGAGAAAGCCTATAAGGGCGAGCGTAAAATTTCCTGGATGGAAGTTTACACTGGCGAAAAATCGACCCAGGTTTATGGCCAGGATGTCTGGCTGCCTGCCGAAACTCTTGATCTGATTCGTGATTATCGTGTTGCTATCAAAGGCCCTCTGACCACGCCAGTTGGCGGCGGTATTCGTTCTCTGAACGTTGCTTTGCGTCAGGAACTGGACCTCTACGTTTGCCTGCGCCCGGTACGTTACTACCAGGGTACGCCGAGCCCGGTTAAACATCCTGAACTGACCGACATGGTTATCTTCCGCGAAAACTCAGAAGACATCTATGCAGGTATCGAGTGGAAAGCTGACTCAGCAGAAGCCGATAAAGTGATCAAATTCCTGCGTGATGAAATGGGCGTGAAGAAAATTCGCTTCCCGGAACATTGCGGTATTGGTATCAAGCCATGCTCTGAAGAAGGCACCAAACGCCTGGTTCGCGCCGCTCTCGAATACGCTATCACTAACGATCGCGACTCGCTGACCCTGGTGCACAAGGGCAACATCATGAAATTCACCGAAGGCGCGTTTAAAGACTGGGGCTACCAGCTGGCACGCGAAGAGTTCGGCGGTGAACTGATTGACGGCGGCCCGTGGCTGAAGATCAAAAACCCGAACACCGGGAAAGAGATCGTAGTTAAAGACGTGATCGCCGACGCCTTCCTGCAGCAGATCCTGCTGCGTCCGGCGGAATACGACGTTATCGCGTGTATGAACCTGAACGGTGACTACATCTCTGACGCCCTGGCGGCGCAGGTTGGCGGTATCGGTATCGCTCCGGGCGCGAACATTGGCGACGAGTGTGCACTGTTCGAAGCGACCCACGGTACTGCACCGAAATATGCAGGCCAGGATAAAGTGAACCCAGGTTCTATTATTCTGTCCGCTGAGATGATGCTGCGCCACATGCAGTGGTTCGAAGCTGCAGACTTAATCGTTAAAGGCACTGAAGGCGCAATCGCTGCCAAGACCGTGACCTATGACTTTGAACGTCTGATGGAAGGCGCTAAGCTGCTGAAATGTTCAGAGTTTGGCGACGCGATCATCGCGAATATGTAATCCAGACCTTGGGTTAAACAAGAACGGGAGCCGACGGGCTCCCGTTTTGTATCAGTAATAAAAAGGCTGAGCAACCTGCGGCCTTCACGTCAGTTTCTTGCTATTTAGTTTGCCACATTCGATATTGTCCCCATGCTCCCTGCTCTGTTACATACTCCTGAGGCGTTCCATCGGCAACAATATCCAGTGTTTTACGCATTCCCATACTCAGCGTAGTGCACTCATTACTCACTTTTAATTTATGCGGCCCATTATTAAGATATGCGCTCACGAACTGGTTTTGGCGCAAGAGCGCGACATCTTTACCATCAATAGAGATTAAAAACTTACATGTACCGCCGCTAGCGCTGGCAATAAATTGTTTATTTCTTGTTATTGTCACTTTTGTTTGCGGATGAGCGCTATTCGGCTTTACGACTTCCTGGTTTAGTATTTTTTCTGCCGGGCCATATGGTCTTGCGCATCCGGTAAGACCAATAACGGCGAGTGCCAAAACTATTTTTTTCATATCCCTATTCCCATAAGTAAAAAATCAAGCCAATCCTATCAAGAGTGAGCAAAGCAAAAAATGATTAAACAGGCAATAATTGAGACTGTTCATCGGTAATGACAAAAATCCTGAAGGGGATAGCGATTTGCGACAATCCTAATTGAGTTACAGCATAGTGTGGCAGGTTTAGTTGGTCAGTTGCCAAAAATATGTTCTTAAAGGGGAGGCCGAATTTCTGAGTCTGGTTCCCAGAAGTATCTTTTCATGAATAGTGTACTTTCTTTGCTCATAACAGACAAAGCTATACTGTCACCAAGCCCTTGAGGACCATGAAATTTTCTCAATAGCTCTCTATTTCTGATTCATAGCAGAAGTTTCTTTTAGCGATCTATATTGAGTATAATTCGATTCCAGGACTTTCTGATAACTGCCGTGGCTACTGATATGAATCTCAATCGTTTTTGTTATTTGCTCCTGTCCATCGCGGCGGTTGGAAGCCTATTTACCCCGCATTCCTGTGCCATATGGCTTCTGCTCGTCAACATCCTGACGCTGGTTGTTTACGGCGTGGATAAAATGGCGGCACGCAAGGCCTGGCGCAGAGTGCCGGAACTCACCTTGCTGGTATTTGGGGTTGTGGGAGGGTGGCCTGGCGCGATAGTGGGTCAACAACTCTTTCGCCATAAAACGCAAAAGCAGCCATTTAAAACCTACTTTATCATCAGCGTGATATTGAATATCTCAGCGATGGTGGCGGTTTACCAGCTTGATCTGTTTTCTCCTTTTTCCGCTCCCTGAATATTCACAGAGTTTTCTTTCACAGCGGTAGCCGCATGATAAATGTTTCAGATATTCCCGGTTATCTCAGGCAGTAATTGTTCGATCGCACTAATAATGCTTCTGACTCTCTGGGGGATAAAGCGGGCATCGGGATAGACGGCATAGAGGAAACGGTCAGGTAACCGCCAGGCGGGTAATACAGGAACCAACGTACCCGACCGCAAAGCCCTGGCCGCGAGCGGTCGCTGCATGCCGCCGATACCGATGCCTGACTCCAGTGCCTGTAACAGCGCTTCACTGGTATTGGCACGAAAAACGGTATTGACCTTCACATCGATAGTCTCATCAGCAGAAATTAAGCGTAGCGGTGCTTCCTGTGCGATGCCGCTGAACCGTACATAAGGAAGTCCAGTCAACTTGCTCACAGCATCCACGGGTTTAAAGCCGGGGGCAGCAAAAAGCGCCGTTTCAATGCGCGCCAGCACGCGCGCTGCGTGTGTCTGCGGGGGCTCACTGCTGAGGCGCAGCGCGACATCAACCCCTTCAGTCACAAGGTCAGCAACGCGGTCATCAAGTGAAAGCGTAAGATGCAGCTCTGGATTCGTGGTCTGAAGCGCCAGCAGATGTGGCAAAAAGATCTGGCCCAGACCGCTCGGCAACTGCATATGTACCTTGCCTTGCCATAGATGGTCAGGGTTCAGTCGCCTCTCGGCTTCCCGCATGGCCTCCAACAAAAGCTGCATATCACGTCGATAGATTTCTCCCTGTTCAGTCAGCGCCATTACTCGCGTTGTTCGATGCAGTAATACCACGCCGAGCTCCTCCTCAAGCGCGGCAATCTGCTGGCTGACCGCCGATTGTTTGATACCGCTCTGTCGGGCGGCCGCAGAAAAGGAGCCTGCTTCAGCCACGCGCAAGAAGGTGGCAATCGCATTGAGCTTATTGTTCATTTAATGATTTTTCTTATAAGTGTCATCAGTTTCATGGGATATGTGTGAAAAAAATAATATATCACACTGTATCTGTCACCTTCTCTGGAGAAACACCATGAATAAGATGCAGCAACAAAAGGTCGCGCTGGTTGCCGGCGCCAACGGGATTGTGGGTAGGCAACTTGTCAAAACGCTGCTGCACAATAAGTGGGAGGTTATCGGCTTGAGCCGCCAGGCGTCATCCCACCCTGATGGCATTCCGATAATCAACGTCGACTTATTGGATGCACAGCATAGCGCCCAGAGACTACAATCCCTCTGCGGCATCACCCATATTTTTTACAGCGCCTGGATGAACGCCGCGAACTGGACAGAAATGGTTGAACCGAATGTCACCATGCTGCGTAACCTGGTGAGTAACATTGAGAAAACGGCCCCGCTACAGACCGTAAGCCTGATGCAGGGCTACAAAGTCTACGGCGCGCATCTTGGGCCATTCAAAACCCCTGCACGCGAAAGCGATCCTGGCGTACCCGGCGCGGAATTTAACGCAGCTCAACACGCATGGCTTAGCGATTTTCAGCATGGAAAAACGTGGCACTGGAATGCCATCAGGCCGGGCGTGGTGGGTAGCGCAGTGCCCGGTAATGTTATGAACCTCGCTTTGAGCATCGCACTGTATGCGTCTTTGTGTAAGGCGCAGAATTTACCTTTGCGCTTTCCCGGATCGGAACAAACCTGGCACAGCATCGTTGATCATACTGATGCCGGATTGTTGGCGGAGGCGACGCTGTGGGCAGCAACCTCGCCGATGGCAGAGAATCAGGCATTTAACGTGAATAACGGTGACGTCTGGCGTTGGAGCGAGTTGTGGCCGCATATCGCGCGCTGGTTTGAGCTGGAATGCGCCCCGCCGGTCAGACTGTCATTTCACCAGTTATTTAAGGACTATCGCGCACAATGGCACGAACTTGCCGGGAGCAGGCTGGTGGAAGCGGACATCTTGCAGCTAAACGACGGGAAGTTTGCCGATTTTGTGTTTAGCTGGAATTACGACATGTTTGGTGACGGTAGCAAATTGCGTCGGGCAGGCTTTACTCGCATGCAGGCAACCGACGACATGTTTTTCAGCCTGTTCGCGCAATTGAGATCCGCGTGTATTATCCCCTGACAAGGTATTCCGCAGCAGATTGCAGCTAATGCAGGCCCTCGCTGAGATGAGGGCCTGAATGTGCCCGGACGGCGCAGTGAGGGGCTAGAAAATGACAATAAGAATTTTAAAGGAAGCGTGATGGATACAGACAAGTTAAGTTTCTGGTTGAGTCGTTGGGATCTCATCGCGGACGGCAACCCATTTATCACGCATACCTCAAAGCTACTCCCGGTTAAAACAGCAGCACATGGTATTAAGGCCATGCTGAAAGTGACTGATGATGCGGATGAGCAAACCGGGAACGCACTCATGACATGGTGGGAAGGTAACGGTGCAGCAAAGGTTATTGCGCATGAAAACGAAGCAATTCTACTCGCCCGGGCGACAGGCTCTGCGTCACTGGCAACGATGTCGAGAAAAGGTCAGGATAATGAAGCCTGTCGCATTTTGTGCGCCACGGCTAACAGGCTTCATCGCCCCTCCACGAGACCCTTGCCCCGGTTAACAACTCTGCATGAGTGGTTTTCTGCACTAAAACCAGCAGCTCTGAAATATGGTGGCACCCTGACAATTTGTGCGGAGACCTCAGAAGAATTGCTTTCGTCTCCACGCGATATCGTTGTGTTACATGGTGACTTACACCACGGTAATGTGCTTGATTTTGAGACGTCTGGCTGGTTGGCCATCGATCCAAAAGGGCTCATAGGTGAACGAGGGTTCGACTTTGCCAATATTTTCACTAATCCGGATCTTGATAATCCAGTGCCGCGTGTAGCGACTGTTCCGGAGATATTTAAACAACGACCAAGTATCGTTACCGAGACGGCGGGCCTGGACAGAGAGCGCCTTCTCAAATGGATCATTTCATGGTGCGGGCTATCAGCAGCATGGTCCCTCGAAAGTAACGGCGATGTATCGACAACATTAAAAGTCGCTGAGTTGGCAATTATTGCACTTGAGCAGTGAGCAGAAGCTCAACCTGACCTGCATTCGGCGCGCAAAAACTGCCAGCGACTGATATCCCTGGCACGTTACAATCATAACCCCTCTTCAGAGAGCATCAGTCCATTGCTGAAACTCCACTCATCGGCGGTATTGAACTGAATGATCACCATGACATCATCCGGATTAATACCCAGCGCCGTATGCAGCTGCTCACATAGCGTGCGGCAGAGGTTTTTCTTCTGCTCGAATGCGCGAGGTTTACCTGCCGTGATATGGAACTGAATGAAATTGTCGCTGCGGCCACCGCTTTTATATTGGCGGTCGAACACATGCAGGTTCGCAGGTAGCCTTTCGAAAACCTGAAAGCGATCATGAGGCGGAACGGCAAATTCTCTCTCAAGGCTTTGTTGCAGAATGTCGGAAATCTGCGTTATTTGCGCGTCGCTATAACCCTGATTCAGAGTGATACGAGTGAAAGGCATCTCGTTAATCCTCTTCCAGGCATTCAAAGGCGGAAACCGCTGCAGGCCAGCCCGCGTAGAATGCCAGATGGGTGAAAACCTCAACGATTTCTTCACGGGTCACGCCATTTTGCTGGGCGAAGCGGATATGCCAGGGTAACTGATGAACGCGGCCAAGTGCGGTCAGGGCTCCCAGCGTCACTAAGCTGCGCTCGCGTGGGGAAAGCGGTTCTCGTTTCCAGATATCATTAAAAAGTACATCCCGGCTCAATTCAGCCAGCTTTGGTGCGACGCGGGCCAGGGTTTCACGATCAAGGGATTTCGTCATCGTTCTCTCTCCGTATTGACAGTGAAGTCATTCTGGCGCGATATTTCGATCCTGAAAATTGAATTATCCGCGACTATCTATCCCGTATTTCAGGACGATAATGAATAAGCTTCCTCTTACGCTCGACCTCGACGCACTGCGCAGTTTTGTAACTGGCATTGAGTGCGGCAGCTTTGCGCAGGCAGCAAATCGCCTCTGCCGTTCAACCTCGGCGGTCAGTGCACAGCTGAAAAAACTGGAGCAACAGTGCGGCACCGAACTGGTGGTAAAGAAAGGTCGCCACCTGGAGCTGACCCATCATGGCGAGATAATCATGGGGTATGCCCGTCGTCTGCTGGTGCTAAATGATGAAGCGCTGCGGGCCCTGAATGGCGAACTGTTACAGGGTGAAATACGTATTGGTATGCAGGAAGATTTTGGCGAATCGCTTATGCCCAGAATACTTGGCGAGTTCAAGCGCCACCATCCGGGGGTGCGAATGATTGCCCGCGTTGATCGCAACCGGGCGCTGCTCGAGGCGCTCAATAACAACGTGCTTGATATGGCGTTGCTCTGGCAGCCGGAGAGCGCACAACGTGACGGCAAGTTGATTGCTCAGTGTCCGCTGGAGTGGATAACGCACCCGCAACTGGACATCGGCACGCTGCTGGCGCAGGGCAAGCCGTTGCCGCTGGTGATGCTGGAAAGCCCGTGCCTGATGCGTTCCCGTGCCATTGATTGTCTCGACCGTGCCAACATCGCCTGGCAAGTGGTGTTTGTCAGCCACAGCCTGAGCGGTATTTGGGCAGCCTTGCAGGCGGGGCTTGGCATTACCGTGCGTACCCGTATCGGAATGCCCGGCAACTTGCGTGTGGCGGGAAGTATGCTGCCATCGCCGGGGAATCTGGGGATTACCCTGGAGCAGGGGCCGGGAAACGATGCCATTCATGGAGCAAGGGCGCTGCTGGGGCAACTGATGGAAGAGACGCTATTAAATGCGATGTAAGCGCTATTCGACAGCGTCTCTGCCGCCCCGGCTGTGCAGCATTAGCGAGAGGAGAGGGGGGCTAAGAACGCCACTCACTCCGTTTTCAACATCCCAAAGCTCACAATCCTTGAACGCCCCAGCTCTTTTGCCCGGTAGAGCGCCGCATCCGCCGCGCGCAACAGGCTATCGCTTTGGGTATGCTGCGGGTAGCTGGCGATGCCGATGGAGACATCAACCTGACCCATCTCAGCCAGTCCATAGCGTAAGGTCAGCAGATGTACGCTGTTATAAATATCGGTAGCACAGGCCATAGCGGCCTCTTCGTTGGTTCCGGCCAGCAGCACGAGGAACTCTTCGCCGCCGTAGCGGAAGGCCATCCCGATATCACGCACTGCACGCTGGATGATCGCGGCGACGCTTTTAATCACCAGATCGCCCGCCTCGTGGCCGTAATTATCATTGATTGCCTTAAAGTGATCGATATCGATCATCAGACAACTTAGCGGCGTACCGTTGCGCACGGCCAGATTCATCTGCGTGTGCAGAGCATCGTCAAGATGATGGCGGTTACGCAGTCCAGTGAGCGAATCGAACAGCGCTTTTTCCAGTAGCGCGTTACGTAAACGCTGGTTAGCCAACGCCAGCCCCAGCGCTTCCGCCATCAGTTCGAGATAGGCGCGAGAAGGGGCTGTGGAAGGGGTTACGTTGCGGAATGAAAGCAGGCCAATGGCTTCGCCTTGGGCAATGAGCGGCACGCACAGCGATTGGTTAGCCTGCGCTTGCGGCAGGTGGTAGCAGGCAATGTCTGGTTCGCCATTTACCGGTGGGTGGCTCAGCCCGCGCCGAACGGCCCAGCAGTTGTCGGGATGGAAAACAAGAGGTTCATCCGGCGGCGACAGCCACTGCGCGACGCAGCGCATCTGCCAGGGATCGGTATCGAGGATATAGAGTCGGCCGGGGATCTCAGGGGCGATATTCGGCGCGAACAGCTCAGCAACCTTAATGACATCCTCGAACGACTCGCAGCCTTGTAGCCGCTGGGTCATCCGCGCCAGCAGTTCCCGAATTGCCCAGTCGGCATCGCGCTCTTGCTCAAGTCGCTGCCGCGCAAGACCGTTTTCGCGGAAGATACGAATCGCCTGGGCCATATCGCCAATTTCATCTATCTGGGTAAACTGCGGCGTTTCGACGGCGTAGTCCTGGGAAGCCAGTCGCTGCACGACATCGCTCAAGCGCACGACAGGATATAACACCCGGCGTTTGAGAAGAAAACCCAGTACAAACAGGAACATCAGCGCCGTCAGCCCCACCATCACCTCGGAAAGGGTTCGCCAGATGCGCGATTTCTCCGTGGCCTCGGAAATGGTTTTATTCACCCGGCCTTCAAGCATCAGGCGAAAATGGTCAAGCTGCGTCTGCACCTGCTCAAGTTCTTGCTCGTAGGGAACGCCGTACAGTAAGTTTACCGCCTCTTTCTCTTCCCCTCGATCGGCATGCGCCAGGGCCGTTTGCTGTTCATCCTGCAATTCATCGGCTTTCTGCAAACCATCACGCAATAGCGCCAGTTCTTCAAGCGTCGCGCCATTGTCCCTGAGCTTTTCCAGCCGATGTTCAATCGCAGTTATTGCCTGAGCCTGTTGCCGATACTCCCGTAAAACATCCGGATTTTTTCTGATGATATACAGCCGGGCGAGGTCTGAAAGCTCCCAGGCTCCGTTCTCAACTTCTTCACTAAGTTGATCGAACTGTTGACGCTGTTCAACGGCGCGACGTTCGGCATTGTCCGCGCTGGAGGCCATCAGCATTGCGATGCCTGAAGCGAGGGTCAGGGCGACGGTGATCCCGTAGGCCCAGTTGGTCATGGTGGCGATTCTCACCGGATATATCCTTGCGTGCAGATGAATTAATTATATTTTTTTATAACTGCACCCTTGGTTTACCCGTACAGGCCCGACTCTCAAGAGTGCAGTGTGTTAGTAATAATAGCGTGGAGCGCTTTGGCATGCTGGTGCAAAACGCGATACACGTCTTTATCCAACGCACCATTTATAACATCAGCCTCTATCAGCTGTAATGCTTGCTGAAGGCTCATTCCGTGGCGATAGGGGCGGTCTTCGGTGAGGGCGGTAAAAATATCGGCGATGGCGATAATTCGGTCCGGGAGCTGCAGATAATCCTCATTAAGATGGAGAGGATAACCGCTGCCATCCAGTTTTTCATGATGATTGGCAGCCCAGTTAATGATCTCGCCAAGTTCGCTAAAGGCGCTAAGCAGTTTACCGGTCATGTAGCTATGCTCACGAACCTGAAGTAGCTCTTCGTCATCCAGTTCACCCTGTTTTTCCAGAATCGCCAACGGGATATAGATTTTGCCAATATCATGTAAATAGCCGGCGATTTCGATTTTTTGGCACTCTAATTCCGGCAGATTTATGTAGGTTGCCAGCATTCGGGATATTTTCCCGACCATCAGACTGTGGCTGGCGGTAAAGCTGCTGTAGGTGTCTACAATTTTGGCGATCAATAAACAGATGTCTTTCAGGCCATCGATATCGATGTAAATAGCGTTAATTGGGCCGATAATCTCCAGCATCCGCTGAATATGCCCGGGGTTAAGATGCAGCCAAAAATGCTCCTTTTGGGCGAGCTGGCATAAGGTCTGGCACAGCTGCGGGTCGATCTCCTGATATAGCGCACGAAATTTATCAATGACAATGTCGGTTTGATAGGTGGTGGCGGTTTTATCGCTGGATAACAGGCGCTCAAAGACGTCGGCAAAATAAACAATATGCTGTTCGAGGCTGCCTCTGTGGCTCGGGCTAAAATGGTGGTCGCGGATAATCGGCAGAATGGGGGCCAGAGTGGCTAACCCATCTAGCATTTCGGCTCCCCGATGCTGATGCGGGTCGTCGAGATTATCTATCGCGTTGAGTGAAGCGATAACCCTTTTGTCGCCCAGCACGCCGATATCGTGCAGCAGAGCGGCGCAAAAAATGGTCTGCTGCTGCTGACGAGACAAGCCGGCCGCGAGCGCAAGCTCTAGCGCAATCAGCGCCGTTCTTTGCATATGAAGATGTAATTCAGGGTTAATGATTTGTATGACGCGGGTGGCAAGCATCAATGCTGATTTTAAGGCGATACGCATCGTTTTTCTCCATCGCGTTACCCGAATTGTTTTGGTTCATTTCGCTCATCACATTGCCGATTATGTAACCATCACGCGCTTTATGCCTGTATTACAGAATTCGTTGAATAAGTTGATTCTGATTCAGAATTTTATAGCGCCCATTTTTAGCGCGTCTCTGCACCAAAGTAGCGCCAAGGGTGAATAAAAAATCCTTTTTTGTCTGATAGTTAATCATTTTTATGTTTAAAACAAAAATAAATCCTGGCAAGCCGTTTGCATTAACGCTGTGCGTGTTTGATTAATATCTATTTTGGGATGAGTAATTATGAATTTTAGAGCATTACTGGCCATTGCGTTACTGACAGTGAGTACTTTTGCATTAAGTGAGACGCGCCTGCCGCACATTGTGATCCTGGCGACCGGAGGAACCATTGCCGGCTCGGCGGCCAGCAACACCCAAACGACCGGGTATAAAGCCGGCGCGATTGGCGTACAGACGCTGATTAATGCCGTGCCTGAGATGAGCAAGGTCGCGCGCGTTGACGGTGAGCAGGTAGCCAATATTGGCAGCGAAAATATGACCAGCGATATTATTCTCAAGTTGTCAAAACGCGTTAATGAGCTGCTGGCCCGCGATGACGTAGACGGCGTCGTGATTACTCATGGAACCGATACGCTGGATGAAACGCCTTATTTCCTCAACCTGACGGTAAAAAGCATTAAGCCGGTGGTCTTCACCGCGGCAATGCGTCCGGCAACGGCCATCAGCGCCGATGGTCCGATGAATCTGCTGGAGGCGGTAACCGTGGCGGCTGATCCGCAAGCGAAAGGTCGTGGCGTGATGGTGGTTCTTAATGACCGTATCGGTGCTGCACGTTTCGTGACCAAAACGAATGCGACGACGCTGGATACCTTTAAGGCACCCGAAGAGGGCTACCTGGGTGTTATCGTCAGCGGCAAGCCGCAGTTTGAAACCCGGGTGGATAAAATTCACACCGTGCGTTCTGTTTTTGACGTGCGTAACCTTAACGCACTGCCAAAAGTGGTCATTATTTATGGCTATCAGGACGATCCGGAATATATGTATGACGCGGCGATTGCGCACCATGCCGACGGCATTATCTATGCGGGTACCGGAGCGGGTTCGGTTTCCGTACGTAGTGCGGCAGGGATCGAAAAAGCGGAAAAAGCCGGTATCGTGGTGGTTCGCGCCTCGCGTACCGGTAGCGGCGTGGTACCGATTGATGACGGCCAGCCGGGGCTGGTATCCGATTCGCTCAATCCGGCTAAAGCGCGCATTCTGCTGATGACGGCGCTGACGCAAACTAAAAATCCGCAGGTGATTCAGCAATATTTCCACACTTACTGATTATCCTCAGGTATGGCGCGTTCTGCGCCATACCTCGTATTATTTCACCACGCACATCGGGCGCTGCGATACCGGCTCCGGATGAATCTCTGCCTCCAGACTGAAGACCTCGCGCAGCATTTCTGGCGTCAGCACCGTTTCCGCTGGGCCCTGAGCCTGCACCTGGCCCCCAGCAAGTACCACCAAATGATCGCAGTAGCGGCTGGCCTGATTAAGATCGTGCAGCACAGTGACCACGGTTTTTCCCATTAGCTGTAGCTCGCGCATCAGCTTCATTAACTCCACCTGGTGATTGATATCCAGCCAGGTTGTTGGCTCATCAAGCAGCACCAGCGGCGTATCCTGAGCCAGCAGTAGCGCCAGAAATGCCCGCTGCCGCTGGCCGCCGGAAAGGGCGCTTAGTGGCTGCTCTGCCAGCGCAGCGATGCCTGTTCGTTCAAGCGCGCGCTCAATGCTCTCTCTATCCTGTACCGAAAGCCGCCCCCATATTGGCAACCACGGGCTGCGACCATAGCTGACCAGCTCGCGCACGGTCACGCCTTCAGGTACGTGATGCTGCTGCGGAAGGAGTGCCAGCCGCCGTGCCAGTTGACGAGTCGAGATACCATTTAAGGTCTGATTACCAAGCCAAATCTCCCCAGCGTCCGGCGTCAGAAGGCGAGAAAAGCACTTCAACAGAGTGGATTTACCGCAGCCGTTCGGCCCCAGAAGTGCGGTGATTTTCCCGCCCGGTAACGTCAGGTTGAGATTGTTAATAATGCGCTTGCCGTCATAGCCAGCGGTCAGATTTTCCGTTCGCAGTTCCATTTAACGCATTCTCACAAGTAGCCAGATAAACCAGGGCGCGCCAATAATCGCTGTCAGCACGCCTGCCGGAAGCTCCATCGGCGGGTTGAGCGTTCGCGCCAGCAGATCGGCGAGCAGCAGAACCAGCCCGCCCATCAGCGCCGAAACCGGCAGTAAATAACGATGACGTCCACCGAACAGGCGGCGAACAAGATGCGGCACGACGAGACTGATAAAAGCGATAGGGCCGCAGACCGCGACGCTGACCGAGGCGAGGGCGACTGCCAGAGTGAGGCCGTAGCCGTTAAGCCAGCGCGTGTTGACGCCGAGCGTTCCGGCGCGGTCGCTGCCTAAGGCCAGCAGGTCGAGATCGCGGCTGAGAGTAAAGCTCAGGGGCAGCAAAATCGCGAGCAGGGGCAGGGCGATGATGACAAATGAGCTATCTCTGGCCCACAGACTACCGGTTAGCCACAGCAGCGCGTTATTGATTTCCTGAGGGCGCGACAGTAAAAGATAATCGGTCACGCTGGCCCAGCAGGCCGACAGCGCCACGCCGGTCAGCGCCAGGCGCATTGGGCGGGAAAAACCGGCAAGGGCAATCAGGATGACCATCGCCGACATCCCGCCAATAAAGGCCAGTAGCGGCAACCACAGCGGGGACAGGGACGGCATAAACCACAATGCGCTTACCGACGCCAGGCTTGCCGCATGGTTAATGCCCAGAATATCCGGCGAGGCCAGCGGATTGCGTACAATTCCCTGAACCAGCACGCCGGAAACCGCCAGCGCGGCGCCGATTATCAGCGCCAGCACCACGCGCGGCAGGCGATATTGCATCAGGACGTAGTGATGTTCGCTACCCGGATGCCAGCCATCAAGCAGCGCCCGCCACGGCAGCGGGACTGCGCCCATACGCAACGAAAGCACGGTTAACAGCGCCAGAACGAGCAGTAAAAAGCTGACGCGGCGGAGTCTCATCCGCGCCTCCTGACCAGCCAGACGAAACAGGGTGCACCGACCAGAGCCAGCACCGCGCCCGCCGGGAGCTCTCCCGGCCAGGCCAGCGCTCTGGCGAGAATATCCGCTAATAGCATAAATAAAGCGCCCAGCGTGGCGCTCATAGGCAGAAGCGTACGATGATCGTAACCGGCCCAAAGCCGTGCCAGATGCGGGATCAGCAGACCGATAAAGGCGACCGGCCCGGCGACGCTGACGCAGGCCCCGGTGAGTAACAAAGCGGCGGCGTTAATCAGCAGGCGCAGACGGGGCAAGTTCACTCCCAGTGAATGGGCGGCGCTATCGCTGACGTTCAGCAAATTAAGCGCATTGGCCAACAGAAAGACACCGGGAATAATCAATACCGTAAAAGGCAGAAGCTGCCAGAACTCTGCCCAGCGCACGTGGGAAACGCCGCCAGCCAGCCAGGTGAGAATACCGTATGCGTGATCTTCCGCCAGCAGCAGAGTTATGCGGGTCAGCGCCATGCATAGCGCCGAGAGGGCAATCCCGGCGAGGATCAGCCGATTGCGATCCAGCTCCTGACGCCAGCCGCCGCCAGCGGTCATCACCAGCATCCAACTGATTCCACCGCCGCAGGCGGCAATCAACGCCAACGAAAGCCCGGTCAGCGGTGCCGGGCTGAAGGCGCTGGTCAGCGCCATTGCCAGCGCCGCGCCGCTATTGATGCCCAGCAAAGAGGGAGAGGCCAGCGGGTTATGGGTCAGGGTTTGCAGCAGCGTGCCTGAAACAGCGAGGCTGGCCCCGAGCATCATCGCCACCAGGCTGCGGGGCAGGCGCAGATTAAGCACTAACGCCTGCGCAAGGGGAGGCGTTTTCGGCGCGAGCAAGGCGTGCAGGGCATTTAGCGGCGAAATCGGGATTGCCGAATAGCAAAACAGGCTCAGCCAGAACAGACCGATGAGCGTCAGCAGCGGCAATCCCCAGATAAAAAACGATCGACGGAACGGCCTCATGGTGCGCTATCAACCGCCTGGTGGTGGACGATTTTCACCATATCGCCAGCGATACGCTCGGCGGCAAAGATCCCGCGCATTCTTGCCCAGCTGTTGCTATCGACGGCGGCAATCTGCTGCTTTTGTTGGGCCTGTAATATTTGCCAGAGCGCGTCCTGCTGCCATTTTTTAACGATGCTTTCGGCCCGATAATGGGCCACCAGCAACCATTGCGGATTAATCGCCAGCAGCTGTTCGAGATTGATCGCCGCCATCGGCGCGCCGTTGATCGGCTGCGGAACCTTCAGGCCAAGCGCCGCCAGCACGCTGCCGGTATACGATTGCGTCGAATGAAGATTGAACTGCTGCTCGCGCGAGGTGCCAAATAGCACGCTGGCACCGGCTGGTAGCTGGCGGGCAAACGCTGCCATAGTTTGCCGATGCTGCGCCAGGCGCTGCCGCATCTCTGCCTCTTTGCCAACCGCTTTGCCAATAATTCCCGCCGACTGCAGATTTTCCTCCCAGGTTTCATTGCGTGATTTCAACAACAGTACCGGGGCAATCTGTTGCAGGGAGGCGTAAATGCCGCTATGGCGGCTGCTATCGGCAATAATCAGGTCAGGATGCAGGGCGCTGATGGCTTCCAGTGAGGGCTGGGCGCGGGTACCTACCGACTGCCAGGGTTTCAGGCGCGCACGTACGTCCGGCAGAATTCGCGATGGGTCGTTATCATCGGCCACGCCCACCGGGCTGACGTCAATCGCCGCCAGCGCGTCAACAAAGGAGAGTTCGAGCACCACGATCCGCTGCGGTGTCTTATCAAGAGTTAAAGTGCCGTGCTCATCCTGCACGGTGACGGCGAATGCGGGGCCTGTCAGGAATAGCAGGCCAAAAATAAACATGCGAACAATGCTAAACATAGTCAACTCCAGCTTGCCGGACAGGGCGCTTGCGCCGCTATCCGGCAACAAACCATCATCAGAATTTCATCGATCCTTGCAGATACAGCGTGCGCGGCTGACCGGCGTAAAGGCCTTTGTTGTTATCGTCGTAAGAGCGGGTGTAATACTCATGATCGAAGATGTTTTTCACCCCCAGCGCGAGGTTGAGGTTGGCCATTTGCGGGCCAAAATCATAGGCCACTCGCGCGCCCCACAGCATATAGCCAGGAATACGCCCGGTGCTGCCGTCGGCGCTCTCCTCCACGGTGTTGGCGTTATCCGCAAACTGGCTGGACTGGAAGTCGCTACTGAGGTTAAACGTCCAGCTGCCGGGCTTGTAATCGACGCCAAAGGTGCCTTTGTGTTTTGGCGAGAAGGGAACCTGGTTGCCGTAGGTATCACCTTTTTCGCGGATTTCGGCGTTGACATAGGCATAGCTGGCGTAGACCGAGAGGTTATCCAGGGTGGGGGAAAGTTCGCCAAGGTCGTAACGGGTTTGCGCTTCCAGGCCGCTATGACGGGTTTTACCGCGTGCGGTAACCGTGTCGTTAGTCTGGTTGGAGTCGTACTGATTATTAAAGTTAATCAGGAATAGTCCCATCTCGGCGCTCAGCGCGCCGTCGTCGTAGCGGGTGCCGACTTCCCAGGTGCGTGCTTTTTCCGGTTCCACATTGCCGCTTTGCACAGCCTTGCCAATTTGGCTGTACTGTACGGTGCCGAATGAGCCTTCTGTGTTGGCATAGATATTCCAGCTGTCGGTGAGGTGATAAAGAACGTTTAGCGCCGGGAGCGGCGCGTTATAGCTGACCTGCTCGCGGGTGCCTTTTATATTGTTGTCCTGATACGACTCGATGTGCTCAAAGCGCATGCCCGGCGTAATCGTCCAGTTGCCGATATCAATACGGTCGTCGATATACCAGGCGTGGGCTTCGGTGCCGGAGCGGGTATCGCGATCGTACGGGCTGGCGGTGCTGGGCAGCTCGCCGCTGGTGGTCGCGGTGTAATAACGCATCTCGTGGGTCGATTCATTCACATAGCGGTAGCCGACGCCGACTTCATGCGCCGATGGGCCCATCATAAAGCTCTGGCTGTAGCGTGGTTCAATGCCGCGAACCCAATATTCACGTGGCGAGAGGGTAATACGCTTGCCCTGTTCCAGATAACCGCTGCGCAGGGTGTGGGTATAGAACCCCTGAATATTAAATTTATGCTGCGCGTCCGGTTGATATTGGTAGCCAAGACTGGCGAGCTGGCGGCGTCCCCAGAAGCGGTCGTAAGGGCGGGTGGATTGCCAGCGATCGGCGTTATAGTCGGCGCGGGAGAGGCCGCCGGGCATATCGGCTTCACCGTCGTAGTATTGCAGCAGGCTGTTAAAGGTATGCACTTCGTTGGGCGCATATTTGCTTTTCAGCATCACATCGTCGATGCGTGTCGCGCTGTGTTCGCGCCAGTCGCTGCCGCGGGTGCCGGAGTAGAGCAGGGCGGAGCCGAAACCGTTATCCGCCGTGCCGCCGATCATTAAGTTATGCGTTTCTTTCGGATTGTTTTGCGAAGAGGTAGGGCTGAGTTGCCCCTCAATGCCGCCCTCTATACCGAAATCCTCAGGAATGGCGCGGGTCACGAAGTTCACCACGCCGCCGACGCTTTGCGGCCCATAGCGCACCGCACCGGCACCGCGTACCACATCCACCGCATCCATATTGCCGAGCGAGACCGGTGCCAGCGAAAGCTGCGGCTGGCCGTAAGGCGCAAAAGGCACTGGGATGCCGTCCATCAATACCGTGGAACGGCTGGCAAGACGCGGATTGAGGCCGCGAATACCAAAGTTCATCGCCAGATCGTGACTGCCGGTACCGGTATTTTCCGGTGCATTCACGCCGGGAATTCGGTTCAGAACTTCGCGCATGGTGGTCGCGCCGGTTTTGGCGAAATCTTCCCGGCGGATAACATCACGGGCACCTGCGTGCTCAAAGACATCGTTTCCCCGGGCGTCGCCGAGCCAGTCGCCCACTACGGTTAAGGTAGATTCGCTACTGACGGGCGCGGGTTCCAGCGTCCAGACGTTATTACCCAGCGCTTTTAGCTGTAATCCGCTGCCGTCCAGCAGCGTGTGTAATCCCTGCTCGGTTTCAAAACTGCCGTGCAGGCCGGGGCTGAGCTTACCGCGCGTCAGGCTGGCATCGGCGGAGAGCGTGATGCCGCTGCGGGCGGCATATTGGTTAAGTACGTTGTCTAAATCCCCGGCTGCAATATCAAACTGCGTGGCGGCAAATACCGGCACGGCAGTCAGCCCCACTAACGGCAGCAGACTGATACGAATTGCCATCACCAGAGGCAGCGGTTTGCGTAGAACGCGTAAAGGCGTCATGAGTTCTCCATGATCGTTTTTGGTTGTATTCACCTAATAAGTCGAACGAGCAGGGGAAAAGGGACAATGGAGAATGAGAATTTTTTTGATTTTTTTTCTCAAGCCGGAATCACGGTGACCCAATAGCGGGTGACAAACTGCAATTTTATCGGCAGGGTTTGTGCGATGACCTTAAGGATGTCGTCAGGATCCCCTAACGGGAAGGTTCCGCTGAGGCGTAAATCAGCTACGGCGGGATCGCAACGCAGTACGCCGGAGCGATAGCGGGCAACGCTGGCGACCACCTCGCTCAGTGGGGTATCACGGAAGGTTAATATTCCTTGCGTCCAGCTATCTTCACCGCCGTTAAGTGCGACCAGGGCGGCGAAGCGATCGCGGGTGAACCACAGGCTTTCTCCGGCGTTGACTCTTTGCTTGCTGCCCGAAGGCAAAACCGCTTCGACGGTGTGCTGCTGCACGGCAAGTTGTGTTCCGCCCGCGAACTGGCGCACAGTGAATTCGGTCCCGAGCGCGGTTAGCAAGCCATCACGAGTCCGTACCCGGAACGGTCGCTGTTGGTTGTCGTGCGCGGTCTTAATGGCGATTTCGCCATAGCGCAGATGGACGAGGCGCTGATGAGCGTCAAAACGGACATCAGCAGCGCTTTCGGTGTTCAGTGTGAGCAGCGTGCCATCGGCAAGCCGCTGCTGGCGCGGCAGGCCCTTTGCCGTGCGGTAGTCGGCGCGTAGCCCATCAGCCAGTTCGGAATCCCATAGCTGCCAGCCGCCACCGGCAACCAGCAAAAGCAGCAGCCCTTTCAGCACCTGGCGGCGAGCCAGACGGCTATCGTGCAGCGCCCGGCTGGCCAGTCCGCCGGGCAATTGCCCCATCTGCTGACGCAAGTTTTCCACCTGTTGCCAGGCCCACTGGTGATCATTGTTCTGCTCATACCACTGTTGCCAGCGGGCTTCCTGCGTTGGGCTGACGTGACCTTCGCTCAGAACGGCGTACCAGTGCGAAGCCGAACGCAACGCCTGACGACGGGAGTCGCTCAACGCCGGGTTCACAGGCCGTTCTCCAGGCGAAAAAGCAGGCAGTGCTCGGTAGCTCTCGCCATATATTTTTTGACAGAGCTGACGGATACCGACAGACGGTTGGCGATTTCGGCGTAGGTCAGGCCTTCGAGCTGCGAGAGTAAAAATGCCTCCCGGGTTTTTACATTGAGCCCATCCAGCATGGCGTCAATTTGCTGTAACAGTTCAAGCTGGCTTTGCCGCAGCTCGGGCGAGGGGACCAGCTCTTCCGGTAGCTGCGAGAGCATGTCCAGCCATGCGCGCTCCAGCGCATGGCGGCGGAACAGGTCGATCATCACTCGTTTGGCAATAGTGCAAAGGAAAGACTTTGGATCGCGAATCGTTGCCAGCGGCTCGCCGCCCATAATTCGCACGAAGGTATCCTGCGCGACGTCATCGGCGTCAAAGGAAGATTGCAGCTTATGGGTAAGCCAGTTTTTCAGCCAGCCGTGATGGTCGCTATACAGCGAGGCAAGCGTCAACGGTGCAGCGGTAGCGGAAGGCTGGGACATGAGCGGGTTCAGAAAAATTCATCAGTGTGCCGTATGTTAATATGAGAATGGTTATCATTTCAATTGAAGCGCAATCCGCTTATCAATCATGAAGTGAATAGTTGCTATAAGTAACTGTTAAATATTGAATAGATTTTTTTACCGCCAATTACCCCTGCCATTAATGCAAATAAAATTCATTATCATTATTCCCTCGGTAATCATAATGATGTATTTATAATGCATGTTATAGATAAGGAGATTCTGATGAACGCAAGCGACAAAGCAGGGCATACCTTTTTGGCAAGTTTGGGGAAAACTCGTCTGCGCCCCGGCGGCGTGGAGGCGACGGAGTGGTTGTTTCAGCAAGCGGGATTGACTCCTGACAGCAAAGTGCTGGAGGTTGCCTGTAATATGGGCACCACTTCGATAGAGCTGGCGCAGCGTTTTCGCTGTAGCGTCTACGCAATTGATATGGATAAAGACGCGCTGGCGATAGCGCGGCAAAACATCGTCCGTGAAGGCGTGGATAATCGGGTATTAGTGATGGAGGCTAATGCTAATCGACTGCCTTTTCCTGATGGTGCCTTTGATGTAGTGATTAATGAGGCGATGCTGACGATGTATGGTGATAAAGCTAAGGAGAGGCTGGTGGCGGAATATTTTCGCGTGCTCAAACCCGGCGGTCGTTTGCTGACCCACGATATTATGTACACGCAAGAGGCGCTGGAAGAGGGGGCTCGGATGCAGTTGCAGGGCGTAGTGAAATCCAACGTGAGCCCGTTGAGCGCCGAAGGCTGGCAGGCGCTTTTTGAGCGGACAGGTTTCGATTACGTTCGTTATCACCACGGGCGGATGTCGCTAATGTCGCCCAAAGGGCTTATCAAAGATGAAGGATTCAAACAGGCGCTGAAGATTGCCTGTAATGGTTTACTGAAGCGCGAGAATCGTCCGAGATTTTTATCGATGATGCGCTTTTTCCAAAGTCAAAAGCACCGTCTGAACTTTATCGCCTGCTGTTCAGTTAAAGGTGTAAAGGTCCAGGTGGAGAGTGAAAAATAACGCAAGGAATATGAATAACTGTCGATAAACATTATTTACTGTCAGCGGTGTAAAATAAGGTGATTCTTATTTCAGAGTGAATATCAAAAATATTTCACCTTGCATCTCTTTTTTGGCGGGTAATTCTGATTGACGGCCGTGGGGTTTTGTATTTTGGCCAGTAATGATTAGCGTGGTATTTATTGCTTATAAGGTCCAGGGAAGGGGACGAACTTAACCTCCAGTGGTTCCCTTCTACACCGCATGGCTTCTGAGGCAGCCCATGATTTTCTGCATGCATGGCATCGAAGTTCAATGGTGCTCTGATGAATGATTAGCCTGGAAAACATTCTTTTTATAGATATTCGTAATGATTTGTTCATTTTTATTTTACATTTTGTTACAGGTGTGCTTGTATTGTGTTTTTTTATGCTGGCGTGGTTTTTTACTTGCCGGAGTGAATTTACCAGTATTATTATTGTCAGTAATGCTATACGTATCGCCTAATGACTCGATGAAGGGACTCGTTTTTTCCTTAAGCGTTACCTCATGTTTGAATGTTTACAGGAAAAACCATGTCTTGCGCTTTTAATAAAAGTCTCCTCCATCCCCGTAATTGGGGGACCTGGTTTGGCCTTGCCATACTCTGGCTCATCGTTCAATTACCCTATCCCGTTTTACATACCATCGGTACCAGCGCTGGCCGGGCATCGCGACGTTTTCTAAAACGCCGTGAACGTATCGCCCGACGTAACCTCGAACTCTGTTTTCCGGATATGTCGCCAGCGGAGCGAGACAAGCTTATTGAACAAAACTTCATGTCGCTAGGGATGGGTCTTATCGAGACCGGTATGGCATGGTTCTGGAGCGATGAGCGAGTGAGAAAATGGTTTGACGTTGAAGGCCTGGATAACCTCAACAACGCGATGAGTGCGGGAAAAGGAGTGATGGCTGTCGGCGTGCACTTTATGTCACTTGAATTAGGTGGTCGCACTATGGGGCTGTGTCGCCCGATGATGGCAACTTATCGCCCACATAACAGCCCGCTGATGGAGTGGGTGCAGACTCGCGGTCGTTTACGTTCCAACAAAGCGATGATTGACCGCCGCAATTTGTCTGGTCTGGTCCATGCATTGAAATCTGGCGAGGCCGTTTGGTTCGCCCCGGATCAGGATTACGGCCCCAAGGGAAGCGTGTTTGCTCCGTTCTTCTCTGTGGAACACGCGGCAACGACCAACGGTACCTACGTGCTATCTCGCTTGTCTGGTGCGAAAATGCTGACTATCAGCATGGTACGCAAGCCAGACCGCAAAGGTTACCGCCTCTATATCAGTGATGTGATGAGCGATTATCCAGGCGAAGATAAGCAGGATGCGGCCAGCTATATCAATAAAGTCATTGAGAAAGAGATCCTGCGTGCGCCGGAGCAATATTTGTGGGTTCACCGCCGCTTTAAAACCCGTCCGCAGGGCGAAACTTCGCTGTATTAAGACATCCGCACTCACAGCGCTTTCAAAATGGTCTCCGTTGCGTTAACGTGCGCGGGATCATATTTTTTTGTTGTAAGCGAAGGAGTGCGTTGTGTTCGCTGAGTTTGGTGTTTTGAATTACCTGACCTATCTGGTTGGGGCTATCTTTATTATCCTGGTGCCCGGCCCGAATACCTTTTTTGTCCTCAAAACTGGCGTTGCTCACGGCGTTAAAAAGGGCTATCTGGCGGCAGCTGGCGTGTTTATTGGCGATGCGGTACTGATGTTTCTCGCTTTTGCGGGCGTCGCGACGCTTATCAAAACCACGCCGGTACTGTTCAATATTGTCCGTTACCTGGGGGCGATTTATCTACTGTGGATGGGCGGTAAGATGCTCTACGCGGTGTTAACCCAGCGCGATGGTCATTCTGCGTCTGATTCCGAACCAGGGAGCGCGATTCTTAAGCGTTCGCTGACTCTCAGCCTGACGAATCCGAAAGCCATTCTGTTTTATGTCTCTTTTTTCGTGCAGTTTATCGACGTTAATGCCAAAACCCCAGGCCTCGCGTTCTTTATTCTGGCGCTGACTCTGGAAATCATTAGCTTCTGCTACATGAGCTTCCTGATCGTCTCCGGCTCTTTTGTGACGCGCTATGTCAAAACGAAAAAGAAACTGGCGAAAATAGGCAACAGCCTTATTGGCTTAGTCTTTGTCGGTTTCGCTGCCCGTCTGGCGACCCTTCAGTCGTAATCGTTGGGCCGGTACGCGCGACCGGCCCGATAGCGACTATCACTGTTTCGTAACAAAATCCCTTCAATTTTTATTGCATTGGTGTTACATATACAGCCGATTATCGCTCAGAAAAAAGGGAACCCGGATGATTCTGCAGAAACTCACCAGCAATAAAAACAGCAAGAAGTTTTTCCTGTCGATAGGGGCGGTGTTTGCCATCGCGCTTTTCGTGGTTGGCCGTGCGACCTTTGGGGGCGTGGTGAGCGAGTATAATATGCCGTACTCAGAGTGGACGACGTCAATGTTCTTCCTGCAAGGGGCGATGGTCACGGTTTATAGCATTGTGTTCACGCTGCTATTCTCTATTCCGCTGGGTTTCCTGTTTTTAGGTTCCGATCGTCAGGACTAGCGTAATGCAATAAGGCGAACCGAAGTTCGCCTTATTCAGCGTTCTGCCACCCGCCTTACCACCAGCCGAACTGCGTACCCGCTACAGCCACAATGGCAATGATAAGCATAATAATGGTGCTTTTTTTCATTATGCCCCGCCCGGTGCCGCATAACCGCCGACAAAAAACCAGCCCAGAAAAACAACGGCAACGATAAATATAGCCACCGGAAATAGAATGCCCAGTCTCATTGTTTTGTCCCTATAGGTGCGAAATATGCCTGACATCATACGGGATATTCACGCGTTGTATTAGTCTATATGAAAGAAAGTCCCCTGGCGGCGTGACTTCTTATCCTGATACATCGCATCGTCAGCGGCACGCAGCGCCTGTTCGACGTCCATCGTCTGAGGGTTGACGTCGATAACGCCAAAACTGGCGCCGGGGTAGTGAATACGGTTCCCGGCAAGAAAATAGGTCCCCGTTAACTCATGGCGTAACGCGGCGATATACTCTAGCTGTTCTGCTAATTCAAGGCCCGGGCCGACAATTAAAAATTCATCTCCACCAAGGCGACCGACAATATCGCCGCTACGTACACGGGCATTGAGACGCTCGCCAATCTGAATGAGAAAACTGTCGCCACACGGGTGACCGAATCGATCGTTTATCGCTTTAAAATCATCAAGGTCGATAAAAATCATCAGCACATTGCGCTGCTGCTCACATGCGCGCGGGAATTGAGCGGAAAGGTGCTTAAACAGCGAACGACGGTTGGGCAAACCGGTCAATTCATCGGTATAAGAGTGCATTTCAAGCGCGACGTTAGCCGTACGCAACTGTTGCACCAGCGTCTCTTTCTCAACGTAATGGGAGATGAGTTTGGCAAACAGATTCATGACCTGCTCACCCTCAAGGTTATAGGGCTGTCTTTCGCGGCTGGTTGCACACAGCGTACCGAACAGCGAGCCATCGGTCAGGCGCACCGGAATGCTGAAGAAGGTGGCTATGCCCAAATCCTGCGCCGCAATGCACGAACGCCAGCGCTCGGCCACGTCGTTGCTGAACAGGCAGCGATCGTCCAGCGCACGCTTGCACAGCGAGTCGTTCCATGGGACGGAAAAACCTTCAGGGATCTGCATTTCGCTGCTGTTGTGCGCATACATAATCAGCTGTCGCTGCGCTTCAAAGTCGATACGCGTCAGGTAGGTGGATTCCATTCGAGTGACAAGCTCCAGCATCTCAAGTAACTGCCGCACCAATGCTTCCAGAGAGTGTTCATTGGCGAGAGTTTGTGAGACGCGGGCAAGAATAAAGTCGGACATGAATGATACGGCTCCCGAACGCTAATCGTGACTACCAGCAAATTATGCTAAAAACGACCATCAGCGCAGAGTAAACAGAGATACATAAAATTTAACACATCTGTTGGGAGAATACCTGTATCGGCACCAGGAAAAAAAGCCCCGTCGGGGGCGACGGGGAAAAACTCATTGATTATGGAATGATCTGTTCTCTGGTCAGTTCGAGAACAGGGGCTACTCTACGAGGTAAAAGTGTAGTTAAAATGGAGAAACCGTGGAGATTCAGGGCGAAAGACCGATTTGATCAATTAAGGAGTAGAAATGAAGTGGATGACAATCATGCTGCCTCTGGCGCTCGCCGGATGCGCTCAGCCTCAACAGACTCAGCCCACGCATCCGGTGGGCATGGCTAACCCGGCGTCGGTTTACTGCGGACAGCTGGGAGGCACTCAGGTGCCTGTACAAAGCCCGCAGGGCGTGCGCACAGACTGTAAGCTGCCGGGTGGCGAAACGATTGACGAATGGGATCTCTGGCGTCGCGATCATCCGGCTAAGTCATAGCGCTTATTCCAGCGCTTCCAGCCAGGCGGCAAGCACCTGAGCATGATTTTGTCGGGTGTTTTTCGCCCCATAGAGTAGCGTTAGCTGCTGCTGACGGGCCAGGGCGGCGAGGCGCGCGCCTTCATCGCGGTGGGCATCCAGTTCCTGACGATAGAGCTGACTGAAGTGAGCAAAATCGATTGTCTCGCTATGGTAAGCCTTGCGTAAATCAGCCGACGGGGTGAGCGTTTTACACCACTCATCGTAGTTCAGCGCCTCTTTTTTAATGCCACGCGGCCACAGGCGATCAACCAGCACGCGATAGCCATCGCTCTCTTCTTGTGGGTCATAAACGCGTTTACATTGAATCATCGTCACTCTCCCTTCGTTCCATCCAGTTGAGCAGTTGCGGGATCTGCCCGTCGGAAAATACCGTAATGCCGTGTTCGCGAAGCAGCGCGGCAGCAACGCCAGAGCCGGGTTTGCGCTGCCCGTTGAAGGTACCATCATAGATAAACTGGCTACCGCAGGTTGGGCTACCATCGGTCAACAATGCGGCGGCACAGCCTTCTTCTTGCGCTGCTTTCAGCGCCAGCCAGGCGGCCAGTTGATAGTGTGCAGTAACATCCTGGCCATCACTTTCAACGATTTGCGCACGGTTTTGCATTACATCAGCGCCCTGAGCATTGAGGATTTCTGCCGGGAGTCGGGGGACCGGCAAACCGGCTGCCAGCTCCGGGCAGTGGATGACCAGCCGTCCCTCTTGCTGCCAGCGCGATAGCGCGTCGGCCAGCTGCGCCTTGTTGCTGCCGTTATAGCGAACCTGAAAGCCCATCAGACAGGCGCTGACCAGAATTTTGCTCTTCATCTCGTATCCGTAGCCATTCCTTTGCTTTATACCATACCGCCTGTCAGGCAAAATTGCGCGGGACCTGGCGTGTAAAAAATAAGGATTGTGTTCCGCCGCCGGGATCGCTAACCTGAGGCTCCTTGTGTTGCCTGATAATCGCTCTGACATAAGGATCCTGCTATGAACTCCTCCCCCTTGCGTATTGCCCTGGTTGGTGACTACAACCCTGATGTAATTGCCCATAAAGCGATTCCGCTGGCGATTGATGATGCCGCTGCCGTAATGGAGCTTGCGTTGCGCTACGACTGGCTGGCAACCAGCGAGATAAGCTCCGCCGACGATCTGGCCGACTACGATGCTATCTGGGTCGTTCCCGCCAGTCCTTATAAAAACGCCGAAGGCGCGTTTATCGCCATTCGCCACGCGCGTGAAAACAGCATTCCGTTCCTCGGTACCTGCGGCGGTTTCCAGCACGCGATCGTTGAATACGCGCGTAATGTGATGGGCTGGCAGGATGCTGCGCATGCCGAAACCGATACTGAAGGCAGGATGGTGATTGCACCGCTGAGCTGCTCGCTGGTGGAAAAGACAGATGGCATTGAACTGCGTGCCAATACCCTGATCGCTCGCGCCTATGGGCGTGACAACATTGAAGAGGGTTACCACTGCAACTATGGGATTGCAGAAGACTTTGCTCGCGAGCTGGAGCAGGGCGATCTGCGGGTGACCGGCTGGGATGATGATGGCGAGATTCGGGCGGTGGAGCTGATAACGCATCCGTTCTTTGTCGCCACGCTATTCCAGCACGAGCGCAATTCTCTGGAAGGGCGCCCATCGCCGCTGGTGCACGCGTTTTTGCACGCGGCAAGCCAATAAGTAAACGCCCGGCAGCGAAAATTGCCGGGCGCTGGTGTTGCTAGCTGTTGATCTCCCGATCGCGACCGGCCAGCGCACCAAATACCGCCATTGCGATTGAAATCAGCGCCACGGCGATCAGCGGAATATGCCAGTCGCCGTTGGCATCATGAATTTTCCCCATCACCGGCGGCCCGCATGCGGCCAGCAGATAGCCAACGGCCTGCGCCATTCCCGATAGCGCGGCGGCCTGATGTGCCGAATTAGCGCGCAGGCCAATAAAGGTCAGCCCCAGAATCATGGTTGCGCCGGATCCAAAGCCGAATATCAGCGTCCATATCACCGCCTGAGCGGGCAAAAACCACAATCCGAGCGCGCTAACGGCGCACATCAGGGCGACCAGAACCGCAATACCGCGCTGATCTTTCAGCCGATGGAGAATTAGTGGAATCGCCAGCCCTGGTGCTGCGGTTGCTAACTGAAGCAGTCCGTGCAGAGATCCTGCCTGCGCCTCGCTGTAGCCAATGCTTTGCAAAATAGCGGGCAGCCAGCCGATGATGACGTAATAGACCAGCGAGTTAATACCGAGAAATAGCGTGACCTGCCAGGCCAGCGCCGAGCGCCAGATCCCGCGGTTGTGGACCGCGCGCGAATTCGTTAGCGGCGCAGGGGCCTGCTGACGCGACTGCGGTAGCCAGACAAACAACGCCAGCAGCGGGAAAACCATCAGCATCAGCAGCGCCCCGCGCCAGCCGAGTCCGGCAAGCGCCAACGGGACCACCATCGCCGACCCCAGCGCAGCGGCACCACCCATCGTCAGGGAGTAGGCACCGGTCATTTTGGCAACATGCTGCGAGAAATCGCGTTTGATTAATCCGGGCAGCAGGACGTTCCCCAGCGCAATACCGCAGCCGATAATCGTGGTGCCAATAAACAATAATGCCACGGAAGGTAGCGAGCGCAGACCGATACCCAGGCAAATCAGGATCATCGCCAGCAGCAGGCTGCGTTCAATACCGAATCGGCGTGCGACGCCCGCAGCCAGCGGTGAGACCAGGCCGAAGGCCAGCAGCGGCAGGGTCGTCAACAGGCCGGTTTGCGCGGTGGTGAGGCCATATTCGCTGCGAATTGCGTCCAGCAGCGGTGCGGCGCCGGTAAATGCAACGCGTAAGGTGGTCGCAATCAGCAAGATACCGGCAATCAATAAAAGATTACGGCGGCCGGTAGAAGATGAAACAGAATTCATGGCTATCTCAGACAAGAAAAACGAGGCGTTAACAATAGCCTGTTTGCGACCCGTTTAAATCAAGCTAAAATGACAGAATATCGCTAATATCGGACAATCTTATGATCGGACTCGGCCTGGACGGCTATGACCCGGACAGCGGCCATGAAGCGGCGCTGGCATTTCGTATTCAGGTTGTCGCGGACGAGCAGCATATTCCGCGTCATCAGCACCGCAAAGGTCAGTTGATCCTGGCGCTGCACGGGGCACTAACCTGCGAAGTGGAAAATGCCATGTTGATGGTGCCGCCGCAGTATGCGGTGTGGGTCCCTGGGCAGATACCCCATAGCAACCGGGCGACGCCGGGAGCGCAGATCTGCTTTTTGTTTATTGAACCCGGTGCGGCCCCGATGCCGAATTTCTGCTGTACGTTAAAGATTTCATCGCTGGTGCGCGAGCTTATTTTGACCATGGCCCAGCGCGGCAGGGCAGAATTGGAATCAGCGGCGATGCACCGCCTGGTGCAGGTACTGTTTGACGAGCTACCCCAGCAGCCGCAGGAGCATTTGCAACTGCCGGTATCCGGACATCCGAAAATTCGCCAAATGGCGGAGGTCATGGCCGATGATCCCGCTCGTTGGCAAACGCTGGCGCAGTGGGCGGCGGAGTTCGCCATGAGCGAGCGTAATCTGGCGCGGCTGGTAGTGCGCGAAACGGGCCTGAGCTTTCGCCGCTGGCGGCATCAGCTGCAGCTGATCCTCGCTCTGCAAATGCTGATCCGCGGGCAAAGCGTGCAGCAGACAGCGCAGAGTCTGGGTTATGACTCCACCACCGCGTTTATCACCATGTTTAAAAAAGGGCTGGGCCAAACGCCGGGACGTTATCTCGCCAGCCTGACTACGACTTCCCTATAAACAGCGAAATGATCCCGGCGGCGATAAGCGGACCTACCGGTACCCCGCGGAAGAGAGCAACGCCGAGTACGGTGCCGACCAGCAGCCCGGCCACCAGCTGTGGCTGCGAGCCCATCAACGCCACGCCGCGCCCGCCGAGCCATGAGACGCCGACGCCGACGGCAATCGCCAGCAGTGATTTCCAGTTAACGAACGAATGAAGCAACGTTGAGGGCGGAAGAGTGCCGCTGGCGATAGGTGCCATCACGCCGATAGTCAGGATGATAATCCCGATGGTCAGCCCCTGCTTTTCAATCCACGGGAAGAAAGTATTAAGCGGGGTGACGCGGACGATAATTAAAACCAGTATTGAAATTGCAACGGTCGTGTTATGGCTAATAAAGCCGAGCGCCGCCAGGCCCAGCAGAATTAACAGGGTGGTGTCGAGCATGTGCAGAGGTCCTTGCCAAAATATAAAAAAAGAGAAGCCCGTTTACTCTACGCATAATTGCGTGAGTAGACAGGCTTTTTTTAGCGCATGCTCGCTATTTCAGGCATCTGCCTGATTTATTTTACCAGCAGCGAAACCAGCGGGCTGCCTTCACGAATAAACAACGGAATAGTCTCCAGCCCGGCGGGAACTGAAATACGCTGCCCTCCCTGATAGCGCTCCCCCTGTAAATCGACCCATTGATGTTCACCCGGCAGCCAGACCTCGCGCTGACGCTGGCCTGCGTGCATGACCGGAGCGACCAGCAAATCCTGGCCAAACAGGTATTGGTCTTCGACCTGCCAGCTTTGCGCATCGTCGGGATAGTGCCAGAAGAGCGGGCGCATGAGCGGGTCGCCGTGGCGATGTGCATTGGCGTACAGTTCATCAATATAGGGACGTAGCGCCTCGCGGACGCCCAGCCAGCGTTGCATGATGGCGAAATTATCCTCGCCGTAGCTCCACAGCTCATTTGGCGAACCGCTGTCGCATTGAGGAATATCGTGGCGATAGCTTTCCGGCGGTTGGATCCGCGGCTCGCGATAGCCGTGCATGCGCAGAACCGGGCAGAATACGGCCCAATGGAACCAGCGGACCAATAGTTCGTGAAATGCCGGATCGTGGATATTGCCGCCCTGGAAACCACCGATATCGGTCGTCCACCATGGAATGCCCGCCAGCCCCATGTTGAGCCCGGCAGCCAACTGATTGCGAAACGAATGGAAGGAGGAGTGAACGTCGCCGGACCACGCCAGCACGCCGTAGCGCTGGCTGCCTGCCCAGCTGCAGCGCACCAGATTGACAATCTCTTCTTCACCTTGCGCGCGCAGGCCATCGTAGAAGCCCTGGGCGAAATCGCGCGGGTAGCGGTTACCCACTTCCAGCACCGGTCCGGCGTGATAGCGATAGTTATCGAAGTCATAGGCGCGATACTCCGGCTCGGCTTCATCCAGCCAGAACAGCTTGATCCCGTAGTCAAAATAGTTTTTCTTTACCGTATCCCAGACAAACTGCCGTGCCTGAGGATGGGTGGCGTCAAAGAAGGTGGTATTGCCCATAAAATCCAGGTTGACCTGTACGCCGCGATCGCTGGTCACCAGCCACCCTTTAGCCTTCATCTGTGGGAACAGCGGGCTGCGGGCTTCAACGGTCGGCCAGACTGAAACCATCAGCTTGATGCCCATTGATTCGAGCTCTTCTACCATCGCCTTCGGATCCGGCCAGTCGGTAGGGTCGAAACACCAGGTACCCTGATTCGGCCAGTGGAAGAAATCGATAACCATCACCGAGAGCGGCAGGTTGCGGCGGCGGTATTCGCGAGCCACCTCCAGCACCTCCTGCTGGGTACGATAGCGCAATTTACACTGCCACAGGCTGCTAATGAATTCTGGTGCGGCGGGGGGCGTACCGGTGGCTTTAGCGTACTGGCGGGTTATCTCCATTACGCTGTCACCGGCGGTTATCCAGTAGTCCATCTCCTGGGTGACGCGGGCAGTCCACTGGCTGTGGTTTTTGGCAAAGCTGGCTTCGCCAATCGCTGGATTGTTCCACAGCAGGCCGTAGCCGAGGCTGGATTGCACAAACGGCACGCTGGCCTGTGAGTTACGTTGCGCCAGCTCAAGAGAACAACCCTTCAGATCCAGCCACGGCTGCTGGTACTGGCCCATGCCGTACAGTCTCTCTTCATAGCGGGCTTCAAAACGAACCGTTAGCTGATATTTGCCCCCAGGAAGTGGTTTAAATTCGCGGCCGTCCAGTTTCAGGGCGCTGACGTATTTGTCCTGGCTCTTTTCGCTGGCGCCGATACCGACGGTGGAACGTTGCCGCCACATCTCTTCGAGTAGCAGCTCGCCGTGCTGGTTGTAAAATGCCAGCTGACCCTTGAGGTTCAACACCGCGCTGATATTGCCGTTACGCAGGGTCAGCGTTTCCGCATCACGGGAGATTTCGGCGTGGCATGATTCTGGCGTCAGTAGCGCCTGAAGCTCCGAATTAAACTCCGGCGCGCAGGTGGCTCGTACCCGCAGGCTGTTTTCGCCCCAGGGCTCAAGGCGTAAAATCTGCCGTTCGAAGCGCCATTCGATGGCGTTAGCATGCTGTATTAATTCGCTCATGGTGAGATCATCCTTTCACAAGAGATTGCGTTTTAGCCAAATTGATTTCCTGCATGGTCTGGTCATCAAGCTTGTACCAGCGCAGCGTGGCGAAGGCCGCCAGCGAGAGTAGGCCGGGAACAACGGTAAACAGGGCGACGATGCAGTTCATTGCAAGTGATGTTTGTTCTGGCGCGTTGGCGACGTAGCCGCTAAAGCCCAGAGTCCAGCCGACGATAGCGCCGCTGAGGGCCATTCCCAGCTTGAGGACCGCGAGGAAGGTGGAGAATATGACGCCATCCATACGTTTACCCTGTCGCCATTCGCCGTAGTCGGCGACATCGGCCATCATTACCCACATCAGCGTGGTGGTGGCCTGATAAAGCGTGGAGATAATGAACGTCAGCGGGACCAGCACGAAAACGGATTTCGGCGCGAAGAATAGAGCGATGCTCAGCACCCCCGCCAGCACAGCGCAGTAGCCGAACATTTGAACTTTGTTGAAATTACGGGTCAGTCGTTTGGCCAGCAAGCTACCTGCGGCCTTGCCAAGAATATGCGCGCCTAGCATCCACATAAAGTAGCTGGCGCTGCCGAGGTAGTAGGTAACGAAGTACATCATCGCCCCGAGACGGATTACGCCAAAGCCAATGTTGGTCATCACCAGCACCGCGACGACCCGCCACTGATCGTTGCGCAGGAGATCGCGCAGTTCAGACAGATAGTTGTTATGGGTAGCGGGCGCTTTAATACGTTCACGGGTGTTGGCAAAGCAGATCCAGAACATAATCACCGCTGCGCTGGCCATAATCGCCATCGCCCAACGATAGCCCGCCAGTTTATCCGCGCCGCCGAGGTACTCCGCCAGCGGCATCATGAAAAACGTCGACATTGCGCCGCCGAGCGTGGCAAGGAAGAAGCGCCAGGATTGCAGGGAGATACGTTCGTCATTATCGGGGGTGATCACCGCCCCCATCGAGCAGTAGGGAATATTGATGGCGGTATACATCAGCATCATGAAGGTGTAGCTGACGCTGGCGAAAATCATTTTGCCGGTCATATCCAGAGATTGCGGTACGGCGTAAGTCAGGAGGCAGCTCAGGCCAAATGGCAGGGCTAACCACAGCATCCACGGGCGGAATTTCCCCCAGCGCGAGCGAGTGCGGTCAGCCATATAGCCCATTGCCGGGTCGATGATGGCATCGGCGGTACGGGCGAGCAGAAACATCGTGCCGACAAAGGCTGCCGGGAGGCCCACTACATCGGTATAGTAAAACGTCAGAAAAATAATCACGTTATCCAGGCCGATATGGCTGGCCATATCCCCAAGGCCATAACTGATTTTTTCTTTACGGGTAACTTTAGTCGTCATTGATGTCACCTGGTGTCGTTAAGATACGGTTTCAGTAATTACGAGCTATAGTGTGGTTGAAGCTGGAGGGTTAACAATTGCGGGATTTGGTATCAGAATTACGTAAAATGCTTTTCGTGATACCGGTAACAAAGAATGCAAAATAAAATGCAACGTTATCGGAAATAACTCAGATAACGTTGCGATAGAGGCGAGGGAGGGGTCAGACCTCGCGGCGAAAGACCACCAGCTCGGGTTGGGCAATACGTAAATAGTCAGCGGTGTTGAGGATAATCGATTTGTCGAGCTGCCCGGCGTTGAAGGCGATTTCCGGGAAACGCTCAAATAGCAGCGGGTCGGCGACCAGACGCAGCGATGGGTGGAAACTGAAAGGTGGAATCGCGCCAAACACGCAGGCGGTGAGAGTATCGACCTCTGCGGGGCTGGCCAGTGAGGCTTTGCTGCCGCCGATATGTTCGGCCAGGCGGGCTAAATCGGCCTGTTGATCGGCGGCAAGAATCGCCAGTACGTGTTGATTCACCCCATGACCTTTGACTTTACATACCAGCGCTTTTGCACCCTGACCCAGGGCCGTACCGCGGATCTCTGATACCGCTTCACATTTCCCGACGGCTTCATGCTCAACAACCCGGAAACGAGCATCGGATCGGTTAAGCAACTCGAGCAACTGCTGGTGGGTGCTCTTTATTACAGGCGCATTCATGTCAGTCTGTCCTTGCGGGTTAAAGTATCCAGCTTAACCTTCTCGTGCCGGAAGTGGATGTTTTTTCTGTTTTTTATTTTCGTACAGCCGGGCATCGGCGATGTTCATCACGTCCACCAGATTATCTCCCGGCGCCATGCTGCTGGCTCCCCACGAGAAATTAACGCGTTTATTGATATCAACCGCCGTCAGGTGTTGGCGGATGCGCTCGGGAATATCCTGAGCATCTTCATTGGCGTAATCGATCAGAATCAGGAAGAACTCGTCTCCGCCCAGGCGAATACCGTAATCGCTTTTGCGTATGGACGACGATATGGCCTGCGCGAGCATAACAATAGCCCGGTCGCCTTCGTTATGCCCCCAGGTATCATTAATATATTTCAGTCGGTCACAGTCGAGCGCCATGAACACGATATTCACGCCCTGTTCCGTTAGCTTTTGCAGGCGGGACTCAAGGATCGGGGAGAGGATTTTACGGTTGAAAAGACCGGTTAATGAATCGCTGATGTTTTCTTTGAAAACATCGGTATACAAACGGAAGTGCATCCGTACAAGGTGCAGCAGTACACCAGTAGATATCAGGTAAAACAGGAACAGCTTCCAGGAGCTAAGCAGGAAATACATCACGTCCAGCGACAGCGCGATCTGCATATTTTCTGCAACCTGATTGTTGTAGTGGGCATAGCCGAAAATATGCGTTTGGCTGCGGTGAACGATGATTTCGGTTGTTGAATCCGAGTCCGTTAAGGTGACGTCCAGATAGCGCCAGACTAAGGGACGGTCGGCGGTATAGAGGAGTTTCCCGAGATCTTTACGGGTAACATCAACCATGACGACCCCTTTAAGTTGCTCCTGATGATAGACCGGCGTTAAAAAAGATAAAATATTCTGCCCGGTCAAAGCGTCAGCGTAGATGCTGGAAATCAGCGTGCGTCCACGCAGTAAATTGTTAAAACTGGTTTGGGTTATGCCTAGCTTACTGTCATGGAGAAAATTCCAGTTATCTACCGGGCTGCTGTTTATCTCAAGCGGCGAATAAAAATATGCATATTTATTTTTTAAATCAATGTAATAACGAAAGCGTTGGTCTGATTTGGCAATGCCCGTTCTCTGCGCTGAGATGGCCTTGTTCTGGATAATCGCTGCGTCAAATGCCTGTAGTGCAGGGAGGTCTTAACCCACGGCTGACATGAAGATTGAGTGGTGCTGAGCGTACCGTGAAGCAGAGGAAACGAGCGTCCGGCAATATTTAGCCCACTGACTTCTCCGTTGGTTTGTACGCCGTCGCAAGCTTGTTTTGCCATTTCCGCAGAGGGGGACGTATCCAGTTTGCGTGAAAGCTGGGAGATAATAAGCTGATTTTGATATTTATCGTACAAAAATGCGGCTTCGCCTTTTTCGACGATATATCGCATATATTCTGACATGTCCCGATGGCTGGCGACTAATTCATACACCAGAAATGAAGAGGTCAGAACAACCACGCCCGCAGAAATAAAATGGCGGAGTAATTTATTCTTTAATTTCATGATGATAGTTCCGCCAAAGTAATTGCGCTGATTTTACCATGCTCAGACTGGGTATGTCATTCAAACGGCTTACCTCCGGTGAGCAAATATTGACCGGGGATGGGGGATAAGTAGCTTCTTAAGTATAAGGCAGCTATGAAAATTGGGTTGCCCGATGATATCCAGGCTAATTCCACAATTTACTCATTTTATCTTCAATCAGTTATGCTGGAATGACAAAAAGTATTACTATTCGTCCTGCGCCATAAACATAAGAATTTTATTTATCAAGCGAACTTTTCTTATTTTTATTAGTCCTTAGCAAGATCAGGAGAAGTACTGTTGATAGTGGTTACGAGGTTATGATGATGGAAAACACAGCGGTGCAGGTATCCCCCAGGAAGTTCAAAAAAATAAGAGAGCTGAACAGGCGCCGTAATTACTTTGTTAAGAAAGTACGCAATGTCTTGCGGGTTCATATCGCCAAAGCATTTTGGGATAATCGCAAACGCCATGATGTCGACTTGTCATCGGCTAAAACGGTTCTGATGATGCGTAATGAAGGGGCGATAGGCGATGTGGTTGTGGATTCGGCGCTGGTTAAATGCCTCCATGAGTCGGGGATGACCGTTGATTTCCTGCTGACAAAGTCAAACAGTCAGGTTATGCGGCACAATCCGCACATCCGTCGCATCTATGAAGCTGAAAATGTCGATTCCGCGGATTACCTGCGTAAATTCAAACACAATGTTCCTCAACCTGTAATTGATGAGCTTGCGAATAATAAGTACGATATTATTATTGACCCCTCGCTGTTTGATATCCCTGTACACAGAATGCTGCTGCTACGGCAAATAAAAGCTAAGTCAGTGCTGGGGTTTAATAAGTGGGCGTCGATTAACCACTACACCAAGTCCTTTGATTTTGACTGCGAAAACTGGCACGTCAGCAAGACATTTGCACTTATTGCCGATCACCTGAAGCTGGATAAAAAGCATCTGGAGTCCTATGACCTGCATATTCCGCAGGATACCTATCAGCAAGTTCGCGAGTATCTGGCCGGTTTGGATGGGCGTAAGGTGGTGATTAATATTTTTGCCGGGCATCAGGACCGCAGTTTGTCGCAGGAACAACTCGCGTCAATCATTGAAAAATTACGCTCAGAGTATCCTGATATAAACATTGTCTTGCTCGATCATCGCAATGAGATCCGTATTCCTTTGCCCGAAAAGGTGAGGGTGAATCCGTTTAAAACGCTGCACCATACTATGGCGCTGATTGCACAAGCTGATTTGGTTATCTCACCGGATACTTCCGTTGTGCATATGGCGGCGGCATGGAAAAAACCGCTGATCGCCATCTATAAAGATGTGCGCATGAACAATCGGCTTTGGGCTCCGGGCTATGACAACGCGCGGCAGATCATTGTCCAGTGCGGTAAGGTGCATCAGAAGCAGAACCTCGCCAGCCTGATTATGGCTGAGATTGATTCTGACCTGCTGCCACTGACGCCGGAGTGTGAACGAGTTGGCTAAGTGAGAGCGGAAACAGCCAGCAACAACGCGTCGCTGGCTGTTTTGGATTGACTAACTGTCGGTTTTTGACGTCTGCTTGTGGAGCAGAATGCTAAAGTATATCTCATTGAAATATAAGGTGTTTTTTGTTTCCCCAAAATATCCCCAATATCTTTCCCCAAAACGCTACGTGAAAAATAGAAGACCAGCAGGGTAATACCTCACCATTTTTCACGTAGCTACACCTGAAGCTTTTTCCACTCCAGCCCTCTATCATCTGCATACTCTTCGCTCATCGCGTCAGTTTTATGACCCAGCAAGGTTTTAACGTTTAAGCCTTGTTCTTTGTAGAGGCGAGATGCCAGTGAACGTTGTTCATGAAACGAAGGCGGGGTGTGACCCTCATGCCACTTAATCCCTGACTGATCCCTTGCAATGGTGAAATACCGCGATATGGAGTTCACAGGGATTTTGCTTCCTGGCTTCGCCGTCGCATGCAGAACTGAGTGATGAACAAGGTACTTGCTAACGCATCGATCCCGGCACCTTGCGATCACTTCTTCAAGCGTCATACCGATGGCATCACATCTAAGGGAAAGTGGTAAGGCAATTTTGGACCCCGTCTTATTTTGTGTGATATGCAGGAACCCATCCCACACATCGGAAAACTTGAAATCAACGATGTCACCCAATCGCTGGCCAGTAATTAAAGCCAGAAGCATGGCGTTCTGCGCAGCTGGCTGCATATCCTCGGCGTGTTTAAAAATTGTTTTCCATTCTGCTAAGGTCAATCGTTTTCTCCTTACCTTCACTACTGGATTCTTCGCAGCAAGGGCAGGGTTATAACCAGGGGGCACTTCGCCTGCATGCTGGGCCTCTTTAAACACATCAACAAGAACCGACCTTACCTGTTGCCCCATTCTTTGCTTACCTGCGTTTTTATACTCGTCAATAATAGTGGCGATGATTTTGGTATCCACATCTGCTATTCGCAGATTCGGTGTTCTTTTAGATAAAACATTCGAGCAAAGACGCCTATTTTTTAATGTGGATAGTTTGATCTCGTTGTTTTCCATCCTCTCCTGTTGAATTTCCTTATACTTTTTAATCCAATCGCTAACTCTCATTCCCGGAGCTTTCTTGGCGTTAGCTTTAATGGCCATATCGACAAGAGCGTATGATTGCTTTGCTTCCTGTTCCGAAATGAGACGATTCATCTCAGTTGCAGCAGCTTTCGCTGCATCTTCATCGGTTCCAAACCCTACAAAAACACCTGATGTGGGATGCCTGTATTGCCAGTAGATACGGGATGTTCTCTTATCTAACTTGCAGTACAAGTTTGGAATATTAATGTTATGTTTTCTGGGTCGAGCTGCCATAGAAGGCCTTCTCCACTAACTGGCGGGCTTTATCTGACAGAGATGTAGAAATATCAACATCACCCACCATGCCAATAAAACGAGCATCTTCATCAATCACCCAGCGGCGACCTTGTTTGATTGCAGCCGGGTAGGTTTGTTTGGTTTTAGCTATTTTGTTCAGTGTTGCTTTGCTCACTGGGTATTTAAAACCATTTGGCCCTGATGCCCAGTCATAGATAGTAACTAGCTGCCCCATACGTATATCTCCACTAATCCGGCTGCGTCCGTTGTATCTATCCAGCAACGGGGCTGGGAATGAGTCGCTGCCAGATTGCAGAGACGTATTTAGCCTGGTGTTTGGCGTCAGCCAGCGCATTATGCATATCGCCTTCAAACGGAATATCTCGGCGCGGGTTGATGCCAATGGTTCGCCCTAATTCGACAATGGTTCGAACGTCGCGATCATTCCAGTATTTCCATACACAGGGTACAAACTCACGCTCATAGCTGGTCCGAAGGATCACGTTGTCAAACGTAGCCCCATTACCCCAGACCTGAACTTTTGCTGGATCGGCGTTATCACGTATGAAGCAATTCAGATTGCTCAATGCAGTAACAAGATTCATTGCCGCGTCTTTATCGCAAATGGCCTTTCGGGCCTCTTCGCTTTGCTGCATCCACCAAATAATCGTTTCAGGGTCAGGAACGGCACCGCCATCTACCGCGCTTTTAAGGCTGACTACTCGGTAAAATTCCTCTCCGAGTTCGCCAGTTGAGGGCTCAAAAAATACCGCACCGATGGAGACGATAGGGGCATTGGGCTTATTACCCATAGTTTCGAGGTCGATCATTAAATGGTTCACGTTAAATATTCTCTTGTTAAGTGCTGGTGGACTGATTGGGTTATTCAGAAATCAGTCATCATCTTCATCAATAAAATCCATCCACTCCCCATCATCATGAATGCCAGGGCAAAGCAGAGGGTTAGTTGCAGCCAGCATTTCACTAGCTGCGCCCCGGCGTTGAATGCGTCGCAGAACCTCATACATTTCGAACACCTCGGTGCGCTCGTCGCCAATATCCATATCACAGGCCAGAGTATGAAAATCTGTAGTGAGAGCCTGTAGCCTCTGAAGCAATTCATCTTTACTCACTCTTCACCTCCTGCTTATTCCGCGAAACTAACGGAATCAATTCGTTAGCATCATCCTGAGCATCCTGCGTGGCGGCTGCGAGCAAGCGCTCTACTTCCTCGCGAGCGTCGTAGCAACGGATTGCGCTATAACAGCCACGGCTTCCGTTGCTATCGAGCAGGCGGTTAACCGCAGCGATTAGCTCATTTGGAATAATTTCAGGAATATTTTGTTGTGCGTTTTGGGGTTGCGGGGCGGCTGCGAGCATGGCGTCAGCATATTGCGTCAGTGTGTCAATTCCGTACTCGTTCTTCTCGTGCAACCAGTTGGGATAATGCGTCCAGATTTCCATGCCAAAATGTCGATAATCAGGATTTTCGCCAGGGTGCGCTGTTGCATCGAATCCAGCCGAACCAAGAATTCGGATGCGGGCACTTCCCAGCAATGCGCGCCAACGTTTAGCGTCCCGCTGCACATCGTCGGTCAGTTTTTTGTCTGGTGCTGCTGGCGTTATTGCGGTGCCGGTTGACGTTTCCGCAATTTCCCGAAAATTGTTGGTTGACGAATTCCCGTTTTCCCGACAATTGCCAGCCTGGAGCATGGCGGCCCGTAACTTACCAGGCACATCAGCCCACGCGCCAGAATAATAACTGGTGTTCGGGTCGGTGTGCTCCAACAGATCTTCTATCGCGGAAGCTGCCATATGCAGAAGGTCATCCAGCGCCAATGTCGGGATTGGTTCGATAGTTTTCATGGCTTATCTCCGCTGAGCATGGCGGCACGGCAGTCATTCCAGCCCCTCACATATGCCCCTTCACTGGTGCCAAGGAATGGCATTTCGCCAACGGTTGCTTTCTCCGGCACTACCTGCGCTGGCTGCTCTTTGATGTGCAACCGCGGCTCACCGTCTTTCGGCTCCGGCCATTCGCGCAGTTTGTTCACCGCCAGTTTTTCAATCATCGCCAGGGTAATCTGCTCGTCAGTAATACCGGCACGGCGTTGTGCATCCCACAGCAGGAATTGCATATCTGCCCACTCGCTGAGGTCACCAGGCTCTGCAGCGGCTTCCAGCGCTTCTTTGCTGAGGTGTTTCAGCGGGCCAATAGGGCCGACATTACCGAACGTGGCCTGCGACCACTCGGCGTGCTCGCGGCGTACCTGGTCGTGTTCTGGCGCTGGCTGGGCGTGGCGATAGAGCGGCGCTATGTTTCGCTCCAGATCGGTAATAACGCTCCATATTGGGACTGACTCGACGCCTTGCTTCGCCATATCACGATAACTATCGGCATACGCCAGCACAGGATTACGGTTAGGCTCGCAGTCCATTGCGGCCAGCGCCATGCGGGCCAGCATTTTGATACTCTCGATATCGCTCGGGTTAAGGACTTGCCCTATCTTCAGGCCGTAGAGAGACTGCACACGCTCTTCTCTGGTTAATTTGCTTGTCATTGGCTCTCCCCCTTTGGTATGCAGACGCCACGCAGCGCCAGTTCACCATCGTTAAGTTCTTTGATTTTGGCAAAGGCAGAACGACAAGCAGATTCTGTCGTAAATTCCTGTGCGGTGATTGTCGGCTTCGCGTCAGATGGGCTGTAGCTCCCGAACATCCAGATGATAAGCACCCACATCTACGCGCTCTCCCACTTGATGGCAGCCGTAATCGAAATAAGGAAATCACCAAAGCCTGTGATGTAGCTAATACGCCCAGAGCGCTGTAACGCGCCGATACTCTCAAGCCGCCTTACCTGTTCTTTTTCCAAATCGTGACCGCCAGATTCAGGGTCATCACAGCATTCGACGAAGCGGTGGAGCGCTGCCAAGTCAGCATCAGTGACAAACGAGCGGAATGGCTCAATGGTGACGGTGCGGGACTCCAGCGATGACAAAAGCGCTTTAATTTCTCCTTGCTGAAATGCAATCATCTCCTGCCCCTTCTCCAGCGCCTCTTCTGCCGCGTTTGCCCTGTCACGCTCACGAACAAACATGTTGTGCGTTCTGTCTATGGCTTCCCGGCGAGCTTCGGATGTCTTCTCTGACTTCTCCAGCGCCTCTACCAGCGCGATGACATTGTTTGGGTTAGCCAGGGCGTAAAATTTCTCCGCCGCCGCACGACCTTTCGAATACCGGGCGATAATGGCGAGCTCTTTGGCATCGATCGCTGCCGCTTTAAGGCTCTGCGCCAGTTCGGTGATATCAGTCATGCTGCACGCTCCTGTTTTGGCATCAGCGCATCGCGGACGCTCTGGCGGTAGTAGTGGTGAAAGGCAAAAGTCAGGCCGAGTTTTGTTGGCCTCTCCTGCTTCCCTAACAGCTTGAGGCGAGTACAAATGGTCGTCGCCGTCCAGCCAGAGTGATAACCGGCGGCACGCTTCATAACGGTTTCCGCCAGGATGGTGCGAAAGTCGTCGCGTCCGAAGTTAGTGTTTTCGAATGCGGCGTTGATCACTTCATCGGTTAAATGTGCATCGATAGCGTTGCTCATTTGTCGGCCCCCTCTCGCAGCGAATCAGCCAGCCATTGCAGATTCATAATCTGAACGCCGATATTGCTGAACTTCTTCAGGTGGGCGATGGCCTTCTCAACTCCGCGCGCCTCGGCTTCTGCTACGATGCGATCGGTGGCCGGGGTTGCCACCGAGTCAACCAACTGGTAATTGCATGTTTGATAGGTGTGCTGGCTATCGGAGGTATGCAGCCCTTGAGCATCGAAGCCTTGAGCCTGTTGAATCACGATACCCCATGACACGCACTGAACATCTTCGCTCCAGCCGTCGTCTGCGTCCTCATGGTAAGCGTCAATCTCAGCTTGCGCTGTATCAATAGCGCTCTGCTTGTCTTTGAAGTAATCGAAGCCGTATTCAGGGGAATATGCGAAGTAAGTTACGCCAGCCTTCAGCTCCACATTCTCCGCAGCCAGCTGCCGTACCTTTTCCCGCAAACCATCAGCGCAGTTATGGCTACCGCTTTGCCCGCGCGACCAGGAAAATCCGCAATCACATTGAAATACACCATCAATCTCTTTTGCGTTCATACAGCCTCCCCTAGCACCCAGCGCAGAGCCGCCGCGTATTCACCGCTGGCACCTTCGAGGGCTTTTGTAATTTCTTTGCGTGATTTAATACGCGGCGTTGCTTCGCCGAGAACTTGACGCTGACGACGGGCTTTTTCATGGCCGGTTGTGCCAGCAGTTGCCGCTTCGATTTCAGAGACCTTCTCACGCTGCTCTTCGGGTTTAAGCGATGCCAGCTGACGCGCCTGGGTAACGGTAACTGTGCCAGCTTCCACCGCTTCCCTGACGGCCTGGGTGGCATCGAGAAGGGAGAGCGTTGCTCGAACGGTCTGAACGCTGCAGCCAAACAACACCGCAATGTCGTCCTCATCGAGCCCGCGGTCGAGCGCGTCTGACATTTTTTTAGCCCGGCCAAGCGGTGTATCAGGTCGGCGAATTTCGTTTTCGCTCACCATGTATTTAGCCATCTGATTTGCTGATCCGCGCTTAACAACTCCAGGAACAAACAGTGGGTCTTTGCCTTCTTTCAGAAGGAGTTTATTTGCCTCAATGGTATGTTTAACGCGCTGGCGGCCTACAACCACGCAGGTGAGCCCTGTTTCAGGGTCTTTCCAGACGATAATCGGCTCCAGTACTCCCAGCTCTTTAATGTTCAGTACCATCCCTTCGTCGATCGGAAGGTGGACCCGCTCATCGTAAAGCGGGTGAGTTTTGTCGGTAACCAGATGAAGGTTTTCAGGCTCGAACGTTAAAACGTTTGTCTTGCCACTGGCGCCATATACAACTTTTGAATCTTTAGCCATCAGACAGCCTCCACACCGCTGGTGGGGGCCGCCGAGATATTCTTCATATCCCGCATAGCTTCTAAGACGTGCATATTGCTGCGTGTTTTAGTGTGGCGTTCAACAATGCGATCGCATTCTTTAGCCCAGGAAATAACTTCTTCTTTCATGGCGTCACGTTCTTTACGCGCCTGGCGAAGAGTAACGTTCGAAATATCGAGCATGGTTGCCAAACCTTTAAGCAGTTCTGCAGTAGCAGGAGGCATTGTTTTAGCCGCCTCAAAGGCATCTTTAATTAACTGCTGTGCTGTTTTTGCCATTATGTTTTTCTCCAACTGACGCGCTGCAACGCGCTTTAGGGTGCAGCAACCCAACCCTTGAGAATGGGGTAATTGCTGCTGTTCTAATCAGGCTGCTGGTTTTTGTTCTTCGTGCTCTTTGTAGGCGAGAAGATCACAAAGCTGGTTAATTACTTTACAGAACTGGAACATGTCCGTACCTGCCTGGTGACGCCAGCGGTAGGCTTTGTCGTCATCATCAGAGAAATCATTATCCTGGGTATCGATCCGCCGGAAGTGGAACTTATCTGTAAGCAGGAAAGAGACTCCGCAGCCTCTTAATTCCATGTTGTCAACGATAAAACCTGTGTTCAGGCTCTCCAGAATTTCACTGGTAACGGAAGTATGTTCCGCAGAGTAGCGAATAACTTCTTTCTGTTCTGCCAGGCGGGATAGCTGGACATAATCACCGACCTCAAACCCGGCAAAGGCAGATTCTTCTCCGTCCAGATGGTTTTTAAGGCGTGTTGTCAGGCCATTTTTAATATCACTGATGTTGATCGTGACTGTTTTTACTGAACCGATCACTTTTACCAGCATCGCCCCGACTAAATTGGCAATATTTTTATTGGCGGAATTAATGATCAGCAGATTTTCTGCAGTGTTATACAGGACCAGGATCAGAGACGACTTGATGAATGCCTGTTTGCAGAGCTGAACCTTAGCATCCTGGATAATGTTGTTACGGTCAGCGCGCTTCAATTTCTGACCACACGCATTTTCGATGCGCTGGATACGCTCATTGGCTTCTTTCATCACGACGTGCTGGGGGATTATTTTCTCATCGCGGCGAACCACGATTGCATAACCGCCAGTAATTGGCGTAACCAGCTCGCCGGTAATCGGATTAGGGACGAAGGAAGCCCGCGCGAATTCCGTTTCTGTAAGTTCAGAGTAGGGCAATTCCTGCAGGTGCCCTTCAACCGCTTCAATACTGGGCAAAGTAGCCCGATAGACAATGGCGTTACGTAACTTTGATAATTTCATTTCGATGTCCTCTGCAAAGGATTGGTTAGTTATCTCCACACAACACAGGAGAGCACCAGCTTCTGCATCAGCCCGAGCGGATTGGGTTATGAGCCCGTCACTCGGTGGTGCTCTCGTGTCTTGTGTAAAAAGGGCGGTACCAGAAAGGGAAATGAACTGGCACCGCCAAGACTACACACAGCACAGTTAACAAGGGTTGTGACACCAGATCGCTAATCTGCTTACTTCCCGCCGCTCAGTTTTTGTATTGGCAACCAGTTGCTGTTGCTCAGTCGATTTTCGGGTCTTTGCGTCGACCGGCGCTGCAGTACGCTTGTACACATCACAACTGGAAGCGCACTCCGACGACTTACAAACCGATCCCCACCAGTGGAAGGAGAGGGAGTGCGCTTTCATGTTGTTGATGGAATAAATCTAAAATAATTTAGTTTTATGGTCAAGGTGAAAAACTAAATAATTTTAGTAATTCACTTTTCTATGATTGAGGGAAGGGAGTTAGCGACGCATTTGTCGGCGATGCTCAACGACAACACCTATGATGGAAATTTTTTCTACGGAAGAATCTAAAGTAGCAAAATCAGGGTTTAGCGGGACTAGTTCAAAAACATCCTCCCCATCTTCGTTGACACCCCTTGCTCTGTACTTTTTGAAAGTTGCATACTCACTGCCGTTTTTAGCCACGACATAATCACCAGGGCCGGGACATAAATCAGGATCGACAATGATTGTGTCTCCTTCTTTGAATTCTGGCTCCATTGATTTCCCTTTTACTTTAAGGGCAAATGTTCCGAAGGAATGGAGTCCATTAGTCAAGATGTAATCAATAGCCCCTTCCAGGTTTCTCGCGTCACTCTCAGATGTCCATGTTCCTGCTTGTACCCAACTAATAATGGGGACTTGCAACGCTCCAGCTATGGAAGGAGAAACGTTCGAATTCTCTTCCTTTCCAGTTAGTAGGAAATCCTCAGACACACCAAAAAACCGCGCCAATTTTGTTAATGACACACCGCCAGGCATGTTCTGATCTTTTTCCCAATAACCAATGGTTACATCACTTACGCCGACAACCTTGCCGAGCTGCTTTTGTGTCAGCTTTCTTTCTCTTCTTAATGTCTTAAGCCGCGCTCCAAATGTGTTCACTGTTGTCCACCTGTCATCAAAAACTAAATTATCTTAGCTTTAATTGACCAAAAATAGTTTAGGTCGTAATATCTAAATAAATTTAGGAGGGTGTATGACGACAACAGAGCTTGAAGAGTACTTTGGGACCCCGAGTAAAGCCGCAGATTTTTTTTCTGTATCCACCGAGGCCTTCTACTTATGGCGAAAAAGACCAGGGGGATTAATCCCTAAAGGTCGCGCTGCTGAAGCGGCATATAGAACTGACGGAAAGCTGGTTTTTCGTCCTGAACTTTACAAAAAGTCTACCGCCTCAACAGGCAAGTAGTAACTACAAACCAAATATCAAAGGGGTAGGTATGAACCTAAAAGAAGTTGTGAAAGCGATGTGTAAAACATATCCAGGAGGTCGTGAAGCAATGGCTGGTGCCCTGGGAATGACAGTTACACAGTTCAACAACAACCTTTACGAGAAAAATGGCTGCCGTTTCTTCGAAGTAAGTGAACTTGAAGCGATGGAGGACATTTCAAACACCTCGTTACTAGCTGATTACTTCGCCCGTCGCCGTGGTGCTCTGCTGGTGGATGTGCCGCACCTTGAAGAACTGGATCGTGTAGACCTGTTTAGTCGTGCAATGCGTACCTCAGCAGCCAGGGGGCAGGTTGATCAGATTATCGAGCAGGCTCTTGATGATGGGGTTATCGAAAGACATGAAGCAGAAGAAATCATGGTACATCACCGCCGCCATCTGGCAGCACGTGAAGAAGAAATCGCGGCAATTATCACGTTGTTTGCACGCAAAAAGAAGTGACGCCAGCAGGTTGCAGCCTCTGGCGTCGTGGCGTGTCGTTATCAGTGGAGATTACTAACGCATGAACAGTTTACCAACACAGTACCGCAGGTCGCAACTTATAGCGCGTCCGGTTCCTGGTGGAGCAGGTCCGGTTCAGTTCGTGTATGGGGTAAGAGTACCAGGCGGGTTCGAGCCTGTATGCTACCAGTTTGCTCAGTGGGTGGTAGGGGACTTTAACGGTCAGGCGGGGAGCGTATGCGAGAACTTAACCGATGGTTCAGAGATCACTACGGAATCCCGGTCAGGGTCATACGCTGGGAGCCCCAGACACAGCGCGTTATATACCTGCGTGAAGGGTACGAGCATGAGTGCTTCAGCCCCCTTGAGCAGTTCAGACGAAAATTCAAGGAAATAGAGGGGTCTTATGAGCCTGTTAATGCCATCAAGGCCGATAGTCATCAATCCTGACCTTGCATACAGCATTGGGCTGAATGAAGCCATAGCGCTGCAGCAGGTTAACTACTGGCTGAAGGAGACAACCTCCGGGCTTGAGCGAGACGGTGTGCGTTGGATCTACAACACCACTGAGCAATGGCTGGAGCAATTCCCGTTCTGGTCTGAGTCAACGCTGAAGCGCACATTCACCCGCCTGAAGAGCCTGGGCGTACTCAAAATCGAGCAGCTCAACAAGTCGCAGCGCGACATGACCAACTACTACACGATCAATTACGAGAGTGAGCTTTTAGATGAAGTCAAAGTGACTAAATCGAAGGGGTCAAAATGCGCTCTTCCATCAGGTCAAAATGACACGATGGAAGAGGTCAATATGAAACGCTCCACCAGGTCAAAACGAACCGCTGTCATCAGGTCAAATTGGCACGATGATCCTACAGAGAATACAACAGAGAGTACTACAGATAATAAAACCCCTTCTTGTCCGGTAGCTTCGCAACCAGACACTGAAAGTCATTTGGATGATTTTGCTGTCCGACATCCTGACGCGGTTGTGTATAGCACAGCAAAACGCCAGTGGGGAACTCAGGACGATTTAACCTGTGCAGAATTCATATGGGGAAAAATCATCGGGATGTACGAGCGGGCGGCAGAATCTGACGGAGAGGTTGTTCGTCCAAAAGAACCGAATTGGACTGCTTGGGCCAACGAAGTTCGCTTGATGGTTTCCATCGATGGACGCACACATAAACAAATCTGCTCGCTGTTTAAGCGTGCTAACCAGGACACATTCTGGTGCAAGAACATCCTTAGCCCATCAAAGCTGCGTGAGAAATGGGATGAACTGTCGCTGAAACTATCGGCATCACTGAGTGCTGGTTCTGCAAGAGAAGATCGGGCATTTAAGCCGACGCATGATGATGTTGATTATTCTGGCATACCAGCGGGGTTCAGAGGATGAGCAAGCCATTTCTGAAGTGGGCTGGTGGTAAATACACCCAACTTAACGATCTGTTCAGGTATATCCCGGAAGGTTTACGACTGATTGAACCATTCGTGGGTGGCGGATCTGTATTCCTGAACAGCGATAAACATGCGGATTTCCTGCTGGCAGATGTTAACCCCGACCTTATCCATCTGTATCAAATGCTGGTTGTCGTGCCTGACGTGGTTGAAAACAAAGCCCGCTGGATGTTCGAGAAAATGGGCAATCCTGAAGGTTATGAACTGATCAGGAAGGAATTCAACGCGCAGACACTGGATGCAGCCGAGCGTGCAGCTGCATTCTTGTATCTCAACCGGCATTGCTTCAATGGGCTGATGCGTTACAACCTGGCCCATCAGTTCAACGTTGGCTGGGGAAAATACAAAGCTCCCTATTTCCCGTTTCAGGAGATGAAGGCTTTCGCTGATATGTCTCACAACTGCGTATTCATGACATCCGGTTATCGCCGGACTATCGGCCTTGCAGGGAAAGGTGACGTTGTGTATTGCGATCCCCCTTACGAACCGATGCCTGGCACTGCAGGGTTTACCGCGTATGCCGCCGGTGGTTTTAACTGGGATGACCAGGTATTGCTGGCTAAGCACTGCGTAGAAGCGCACCAACGTGGCGCGAGAGTAGTCATTTCAAACTCATCAGCCCCCAGGGTAGTAGACCTGTACCGCGAGCATGGTTTTAATCTGGAATTTATCAAAGCGCGTCGTTCGATCTCCTGCAATGGCACCACGCGGGAAGTCGCTCGGGATGTCGTGGCGATCCTGTAAGGGGGCTTTATGAAACTGACACTGCCATTTCCACCAAGCGTAAACAGTTACTGGCGCGCTCCCAGCAAAGGGCCACTGAAGGGACGGCATCTGGTTAGCGAGACTGGTCGCAAGTTCCAGAAAGCAGCCAGGGCGGCAATTATCGAACAGTTACGGGCAGTCCCAAGGCCATCAAGTGAGCTGGCGGAAGTTCATATTGTTCTGTATCCGCCGGATCAGCGCCGTCGTGATATTGACAACTACAACAAAGCGCTGTTCGACGCGCTGACTCAAACCGGTGTCTGGGAGGACGATAGCCAGGTGAAACGTATGCTGGTGGAGTGGGGGAACATCGTGAAAAAAGGGAAAGTAGAAATCACCATTAAGCGATTTATTTCCCCGGCAGTTGCAGCTGCCTGACAAGTGGAGAACGTATGAATCAGTTAATCGCAAGCAAGACAGTTACGATGTCGAGCATCGAAATATCTGTTCTGGTAGATAAGCGCCACGACAACGTAAAAAGAACAATTGAAGCGCTGGTGGATAAGGGCGTTATAGCTTCTCCTCAAATTGAGGAAAAGCCCACTGCAGGGCGGACGATGTCGGTATATCTCTTCAGGGGAGAGAAGGGCAAGCGAGACAGTATTATTGTTGTCGCGCAATTATCGCCAGAATTCACAGCACGCCTTGTTGACCGCTGGAATGAGCTTGAAGCTGCACAACATCCGGTCATCCCGCAGTCTTTCTCGGATGCTTTGCGTCTGGCTGCTGATTTGCAGGAACAGAAAGAGCATCTGTCGCAAGAACTGGCATTAGCCGCACCGAAGGTTGATTTTGTTGATCGTTACTGTACTGCTAACGGTTCAATGTCATTCCGTCAGGTGGCAAAGCTTCTTCAGGCTAAGGAAACAGAGTTCCGCTTATTCCTGATTGAGAATGACATCATGTACCGGCTTGGAGGAACGCTGACGCCGATGGCTCAGCATATCGATGCGGGACGTTTTGAGGTTAAGACAGGCACATCACTTACATCAAACCACGCGTTCAGTCAGGCTCGCTTTACCGCCAAAGGGGTCAGGTGGATTGGTGGCCTGTGGACAGAGCACAAAGCAGGAGGACACGCAGCGTGAGAGCACTACTTACTCCTGAGATTGCCCCTAAAATGGGCGTTGTTCTTCTTCGCCCAGGTGCTGAGCTTATGCCATTGTTCAGGCGAGGACGTGTACTGATTGAGCCTGAGCCAGAGCGTTACGCTGAATATCAGACTGGAGCTATCCCTCCAGCAATACAGCCGCTGGAAGGTGACCCAACGGTATTGCCTATCTTTGAAAATATGGATGTGCTGATCCGTGCTGGCGGTTTAGTTGGCCTTGAGGCCGAGCTGGAGCGTACTTTCGAATGTCAGTATCCGCATGCAACCTGGCATAGTGAGAATTTCACACTCTTCCGCCATGAACCTGGAAGCATTCGCCTTTGCTGGGGTTGTGACAATCTTGTCAGGGACCAATTCACACAGGAACTGGCAGGCATTGCGCGTAAAAACCTGGTATCCTGGCTGATATCAGTCATACGCTCCAGACTGGGATTTAATGAGGACCATGTACTAACAATTCCGGAGTTGTGCTGGTGGCTGGTAATTAACGATCTGTCGCACGTCATACCGGAAACGCTGGCAAGAAAAGCGATGCGATTGCCTGAAGTCAGGCACCAGTCAGTGATGAAAGAAAGTGATTTACAGCCAGTGTTTGCGGCAACCGAATTAGTCCAAAAAAAGATACTGGCGCTGAAAGTGGATACTGAAACGCCGGAATCATTCATGCTTCGGCCAAAGCGCCGACGCTGGATAAACGAGAATTACACCAGTTGGGTTAAAACCCAGCAGTGTGCCTGCTGTAATAAGCCAGCAGATGATCCCCATCACCTGATAGGCCACGGACAAGGTGGAATGGGAACGAAAGCGCACGACCTGTTTGTGTTGCCGCTTTGCAGAGCGCACCACGATGAGTTGCACGCTGACACCGTGGCATTTGAACAGAAATATGGCTCACAGCTGGAGCTGATATTTCGATTCTTAGATCGTTCGCTGGCAATCGGCGTACTGGCGTAAGTGGAGACGCAAGATGATTAATCCTTCTGAAGTTGGCAAATCCGGCGAAATGGTTCGCCTCCGCACACTGGAAAGCATCTGGATACAGGGAAAGCTGCGTATGTGGGGCCGCTGGTCGTATATCGGCGGTGGTAGCGGCGGCAATATGTTTAATCAGTTACTGGTATCCGGGAAGATAACGAAAACGGCTATCAATGAGGCACTACGCCGGATGAAGAAGTCTGGCCTAACCAAACCAGAGCTTGAGGCATTCTTTAAAGATATTCTCAGCAGTAAAAATAAAAGCGGCCTTGCTTTCTGCTCAGACGAAGAGGGATTAAAAATTGATGGTGTTATTGCCGGGGTCCTCATGAATGAGGATTACCGTTCACTCTATCGCTGCTGATGCGAAAGCCATTGCGTTCGGTAACTTTAAACGCGGTTATACCATCGTTGATCGCATTGGTACCCGTATCCTCCGCGACCCGTACACCAACAAACCATTCGTTGGTTTCTACACCACCAAACGTACTGGCGGAATGCTGGCCGATTCTCAGGCCATTAAACTGCTACAGATCGGTGCTGGCGCATAATCTGATGGGGCTTCGGCCCCATTCTTATGGAGGTCATGATGCTGCTGAAAAAAGACCTGAAATGGTCACCTGATGGCATTCAGGTAAGAAACATTCCAGCCGGTAAATATGAGGCGGGCTCACTTCCTGAACGTGCTCTTGAGGTTGCTGCCCAGATGGGGATTCTCGACGGCACTGAACAGCCTGAAATTGAAACACCAGTTAAGCCTAAAACCAGCAATAAGCGGGGTGAGGGCAAATGAAGCCCTCTGTAAAAGAGCTTCGTTACCAGTGCCGTATCGACAGCGATGATGACACAGAAGATGTGATGTTAACGCTCTACCTCAACGCCTCTCTGAAGCATGCGGAAAAAATCACTAATTGCCGTCTTTATGATAACGCTGTTCCAGACGACGATCCTGATGGCGTGGTGATAGAAGATGATATCAAACTGGCCCTGATGCTGCTGGTTTCGCACTGGTATGAAAACAGGGAACCTGTGAGCAGCGACAGCGTTAATACTATCCCGTTCGGCGTTAAAGCAATTTTGGAGCAGCACCGCAAAATACCTGGGACTTGAGGTGACAAATGGCCTGTGAAGGATGCCGCCGTCGGCGTGAATGGTTAAAAAAGTGGACGAAAATAGCCTATGAACGAGCAACAGGTAAACGCGCTGATAGCAGCGCTGAGCGAACAAACAGCAGCACAGAGAGAGCAGACGGAAGCGATAAACCGCCTGGCTGAATCAAACATGGCTCTGTGTGATGTGATCATTCAGTCTCTGGCCGGTGAAGAGGATGTGCAGGCAGAGCCGCAAACCTATCTCAGCGGGAAACCCAGGGGGTGATATGCAGGCCGGGAAATTGCGTCACAGGGTTACCCTGCAGGAGCCGGTAAAAGAGCAGAGCCCGACAACGGGCGCCGTAATCAATACCTGGCGCGATGTCGCAACCATCTGGGCCGAAATCTCCCCCTTATCTGCGCGGGAGTTTATCGCGGCCCAGGCATCACAGGGTGAAATCACTACACGAATAACGATTCGTTACCGGGCGGGCATCACAAGAAAGCACAGGATTCTGTATCGCGATGGCATTTACAACATTGAAGGTGTTTTACCAGACCCGCGCAGCGGCAAGGAATATCTGACGCTGCCCTGCTCAGAAGGGATGAACGATGGCTGATGGTGTAGAGGTTAACCTTACCGGGCTTGAGTCGGTGCTGGGCAAGATGGATGCCGTCTCACAGGTGACCCGCAATAAAACCGGACGTGCAGCGCTGCGTAAAGCAGCAAACGTCATCCGGGACAGGGCGCGCAATAATGCCGCTCGTGTCGATGACTTTCTTACTAAAGAAGCCATCTATAAAAATATTGTCGTGAGCTTCAGCAGCAAAGCCTTTCGCAGAACGGGCGATCCGACTTTTCGTGTCGGGGTCATGGGTGGAGCGAGGCAATATGCCAATACAAAGGCCAACGTCCGAAAAGGCAGGGCGGATAAAAGTTATAATACAGCCGGAGATAAAGGTAATCCCGGCGGTGATACCTGGTACTGGCGATTTCTTGAGTTCGGGACCGAGCATATGGCCGCGAGACCAATACTACGCCCGGCAATGAATGGTGTTGATACTGACGTAATTAATATTTTCGCTTTGGAACTGGAAAAGGCTATTGATCGGGCCGTCAGTAGCGCAGCCAAAAAAGGAACGTCCGTATGATTGCTCCAATATTCTCTGTATGCGCTGCAAGTCAGGCTGTAAAGGATTTGCTGGGGACTAAACCTGTCAGGTTCTACCCATTCGGTATGCAGGACGACATCATCGTCTATCCCTATGCTGTGTGGCAAAACATTGATGGCTCCCCGGAGAATTACCTTAACCAGCGGCCTGACGCCGACCGTTATTCTCTTCAGGTTGATATTTATGGCGATACCGATGCAGATGTAATTGCCGTGGCTCGCGCATTGCGTGATGCCATCGAAGGGAAAGCCTATATCACCCGGTGGGGAGAGCAAAGCCGTAATGATTCCACGATGAAATACCGCTATTCCTTCGATGTTGACTGGATAACGACCAGATAGCCAACAACCCCAAACTGACCCGCTTCGAGCGGGTTTTTCTATTTATGGAGACTAAAAAATGTCTGTATTAACGCAAGGCACACAGTTCTTTGTGCTGAAATCTGGCGTGGTCAGCGAGGTTGAATGTATCACCAGCTTCAACCCCGGCGGCAACCCCGCCGATCAGATTGAAGATACCTGCCTGAGTGAGCGGGATTCCAGAACCTACAAAAAAGGTCTGAAAACGCCAGCGGCAGCAACTGTCGGGCTCAATGCTGACCCGACGAACGCCAGCCACATCATGCTACATGGCCTTGCAGAAGCTAATGACCAGACGCCATTAACTTTTGCCGTTGGCTGGTCTGATGGTACCAGTGTTCCTACTGTTGCACCTGAAGGGGATGAAGATGCGGTTGATGGTCTGATTCTGCCATCAGGTCGCACCTGGTTTATTTTCCAGGGCTATGTTTCCGATTTTCCATTCGATTTTCAGGGCAATGCGGTTGTGACGACCTCTGCCACCATTCAACGCTCGGGCTCTTCAGTATGGGTTCCGAAAGCCGCCGCGTAACCATTATGCCCGGAAATCCGGGCTTCATTATTCAGGAGTTGAAATGCAACTTACTCTCGATACGTTAAAAGAAACCGGGGCATTCACTGGTCGCCCTGTTGAGAAAGAAATCAAATGGAAAGGTCGTGACGGGCAAGAACATACTGCAACTGTATTTGTACGTCCTATGGGCTACCACACCACAAAAGCTGAACTGCTGGCGTATAACGGCAAATCTGATCCGGTGGCTGGGCGTATTGCCGCCCATATCTGTGATGAGGAAGGCAAGCAAATCTTTACCGAGGCGGACATTCTGGGAACTGCATCTGAAGACCGTGGTGCACTTGATGGCCCGATTGTTATTGCCTTGCTGGCCGTAATTCAGGGAGTCAACGAGCTGGGAAAGACTACGAACTCACAGGAGAAGACGAGTTCTGGTGTGAGTTAGTCATGAACGGCATCGGCGGACGGACTATTGCGGAGGCTCAGGAGCGAATGAGCCTTCGTGAGTTTCAGGTGTGGGTAAAGTACCGCAATAAGTATGGTCCGCTTAACATTATGATGCGCACAGAGTGGGGGGCAGCGTTGGTTGCATCTGTTCTCGCCAACATCAATAAGGCTAAGAATACTCCGCCGTACAAGGTGAGCGACTTCGCTCCGCATATCAATGAAGCTTCTGTATCGCTTGAAGAAGCCATGAAAACCTGGGAATGATAGTGGTTTTTGGATTTTAGAAATGCTGATACCCTTTTGATAACTATTATCACGAGGGAATGATATGAAGAGTTCGGGGCAGTTGTTATCGCTGGTTGGTGTAGTTCTCGCAGTATATGCATTGTTCTTTATGGATGTGAGTGTTGATGTTGGCGATGGTACGAGAGTTAATAACATTGGACTCATGGCACAACAGCAAAACTATTTACTAATTGCTATTGTTCTTTTTCTTGCTGGTGTTTTTATTTCCTTTTCAGGAAGAAAGAAGTCTTTGCCAGAGGTGGATTTCACTAAAATAGAATTATGTTCAGCGGGTGATTTTATTTCTTTAAAGGATGGTGAGCCATGCCTAAATATATTGGCTGTTGACAATCTCGCGCTGATGTTGTTGAGAAAACATGGTTCAAGTAGCATTAATGATATCCTTTTGATGAACATGCCTTTAATCGATAGATTGGAACGAGATCTCCCTGAGTCATTAAGGAAAGATTTTGTTTCCTCCCTTAAAAGGAGGTTAAAGGATAATTCTTAAAACAAAGCCCGCTTAAAGTGGGCTTTTCTCTATTGGAGTATTTATGGCTGGCAAGTCACTAGGAACTCTTACTATCGACCTGATTGCAAAAGTTGGTGGATTTGTTTCAGGGATGGATAAGGCGGAACGTGCATCAGCCAAGTGGAGTAAGCAAGTACAAGATGATGTGGCGAAGTCTAGTGCGGCATTAACTGGAATAGGTGCTGCCGCCATTGCCGCTGGTTTGGCTGTAGGTGCATCCGGATTTCAATTACTGAAATCCACTTCAAAGCAAATATCAGAAACTGACCGCTGGGCTAAATCATTACAATTATCCACCCAAGAGCTTCTTGCTTGGCAATTTGCCGCTGAAAAAGCCGGTGTATCCGGTGATCAAATTGCTGATATCTTCAAGGATATTGGTGATAAGATCGGCGATGCGGTGCTCAATAAATCTGGTGAGGCCGTCGATGCTCTCAATGCTCTTGGATTATCCGCAGAGAAACTATCAAAAGTTAGCCCAGATAAACAATTGCTCGCTATAGGTGAATCTCTAGGGAAAATTAGCACTAACGCTGAGAAAACAACGATTCTTGAAAGTTTGGGTAACGACCTTTCAAAATTGCTTCCTTTGTTTGATAACAATAACCAAAAACTTAAACAGTTTATTGACCTTGCTAAAGATTATGGTGTAGCTCCTGATCCTTCCTCTATTGAGGATTTAGTGAAGGTTAATCAGCTTTTTGAGGATATGGAAGCTCAGGTCGCTGGCCTAAAAATTGAGATTGCAGCAGGGTTGGCTAAAGTTGATCTAACTCCCTTACAGAGTTCACTCGATAAGCTTCATGATGTATTGACTGATCCTTTAGTTCTTCAAGGTATTTCTGATCTTGTATCAGAAGTTGCTCAACTTGCTGGATGGCTTGTAAAAGCAGCAGCGGGAGCTGGGCAACTGGCTTCCAGTACAGGCAATCGTTTTGCAGCGCTAGGCGGAAATATTGACCTCTCGAATATAGACCAGGTTAATGAGCGAATTACTTATCTGCAAAAAAGTCTTGAAGGAAAAGGTGGTTTTTATTCCAAAAGTGAGTCGATGTTCGGCTGGATTACTGGCGTAGATGACAGTGCAAAAGCCCTTAATGATGAGTTGCTATCTCTTATAGAAACAAGAGATAAACTCTCCAAAGCGAGTAAGGCGGTGCTACCTCTTCAGTCTGCTACTGTTGGGGCGGATAATCCTTTTGCACTGCCCCCCGGCGGTACAAACGGAAAACCGGTTAAAACGCCAACAAATAAAGCAGATAATGCTTTTAAAAGCAGATTGTTAGACCTACAGAAACAATCTGCACTTATTGAAACTACTGGAAAGAAAACAGCCGAAGTTACCGAGCTTGAAAAATTAAACTTTGATATTACCAGCGGGAATCTGAAAAAATTATCAGATGACCAAAAAGAACAACTTCGTACTGCCGCAAAATCTCTTGACTCTAAAAAAGAAGAACTGCGCCTTAATCAGGAAAATGCAAAGGTGGCAGAGTATGTGTCAAGTTTAGAGAGACAAAATAATTTAGTTAAGCAAGGTCATGATAATGAGTTTATAGGTCGTTACTCTGGAGACCGTGAGCGTAACCGAATGCAGGAGCGTAACGGCATTCAGCAAGATTTCCAGTCTAAACAGGAAGACCTGTTAAGTCAGTATCAGTCAGGTGATATCACCAAAAGCCTTTATGATGCGGAAACAGAAGCATTACAGGATGCCCTGAATAAAAGGCTTGAACTTCAGACTGAATATTATAAGCAACAGGATGAATTACAGAATGATGGTACTGCTGGTTTTGTATCTGGGCTGGCAACGCAAATAGAAGCGTCTATGGATTTATACACCAACATGCAGCAGGTTGGTGCGCAGGCATTCAGCAGTTTAACTGATATGATCATCGATTGGGCAGAAACAGGTAAGCTAAATGTAAAGGATTTTGCCGGGACCTTTATACAGTCGATAGGTACCGCACTTTTGCAATATGCAGCAGCTCAGGTTGCAATGGCAGCTTTAAGTGCCTTCACTGCCTGGATTGGCGTTCCCTATGTAGGTCCTGCGGTCGCCCCTGCTCAAGCTATTGCAGCAGCAGCTGCTGCTGGTGTATTCATGACGGCTATAGGTTCTGCCCTTCAGGGTCAAGCCCATGACGGCATCGATTCCGTACCTGAAACAGGTACTTGGCTCCTTCAGAAGGGTGAGCGTGTCACCACCGCTAAAACCAGCGCAAAGCTGGATGCCACTCTCGACAGAGTAGCCACGCAGTCAACTGGTGGCGGTGCTGTCTATGCCCCAAATATCACCATTCCTATCAATGGCAATCCTTCAGATGCCACATTGTCGCTGGTACGTAAGGCAGCTGATGAGGGGGCTGAACGTGGATATCGTAAAGCTGTTAACTCCATAGCCAGCGGGCAGGGTGATTTGCACAGGGTATTAATGGGGAAAACAAACTCGGGGAGGAAAATTGGCTGATGGCTATTACAACACCGATTAATTACCCCTCGGACTATTTGCCAGGACCTCTTAAAGATAGTTTTGGTCTTAAGCCAGTTTCGCCACTAAAAAGCACGCCAATTATTACTGGCAGGCGACGTCAAAGGCGTGCTTATACATCCGTACCTACAGAAACAGATATTGCATGGCTCTTTAATGATGCCCAGGCGCAAGCTTTTGAGGCGTGGTACCGGGATGTTCTTTCTGATGGTAGCGCCTGGTTTAATATGCCTTTGTTGACGCCTGTCGGACATAAGAACTACGTCTGCAGGTTTACAGATATCTATAGGGGGCCGACGCCAGAAGGTGGTTTGTTCTGGCGCTATGTTGCGCCCATTGAATTATGGGAGCGTCCTATGCCTCCTGCTGGGTGGGGGTATTATCCAGAATGGATTACGGGTAGCTCGCTGCTTGATATTGCGCTGAACAAGGAGTGGCCAAAACATGACGGTGATTAACCAACTTTATGCCAGCAGCGGTTCTGAAGCCATTATTGAAACACTACAAATAACTGTCGGAGATACGATTCATTATATTTGCAATGGATATGAAGATATCACCGCCACCACAGAAGGAGGGCAAACAGTAACGTTTATAGCGGGAGGAATTGAAATCGCTCTACCAACCAGGAGCAGTGATGGGACACAAGATTTAAAATTTGTTGTCGGTAACATTGATGGTGAGGTCTCAACAATCATTACGGATGCGTTGGACGACCTGAGTGAATCGTCATTGACCTATCGGAATTACACTTCTGATGATCTGTCTGCACCCGCTTCCCCTCCCTATACGCTGAAGCTGAAACCCGGGTACTGGACGGCTCTTCAGGCACAGCTTACGGCAGGGTATATGAATGTACTTGATACGGCCTGGCCCCGTAATCGTTACACGTTGCCATTCTTCCCTGGACTTCGCTACACGAACTAATAGGTAAGCGAACCAACAAATCTACCTCGCATTGACGAGGTTTTTTTATGCCTGTGATTTGCGGAGGCGTGATGTTCAAACAGGAAAAATATGAATCCGTTGTCTGGCTGAAAGGTGGTCGTGATTATCCAAATCTCGACTGCTTCGGCCTTATCAATGAAGTTCGTCGGGACCTCGGTCTACCCGCCTGGCCGGATTTTGCCGGAGTGACGAAAGATGATGGTGGTCTCAACCGTGAGGCCAAAAAATTGATGATATCGCTGACCCGTTGTGAGCCCAGCGAAGGGGCTGGGGCTGTTTGCTATTCCGGGTCCACCGTCACACATGTTGCTGTCGTCGTGCGGATTGGCGATCAGTTGCTTGTTGCAGAGTGCAACCCGCAAACAAACGTGACATTTCTTCCTCTGTCTCGTTTCAAACGGCGGTTCGTTAAAGTGGAGTTCTGGCAATGACCATCAGATTTTACCCGTCACGCCTGCCCGGTGAGCCTCTGGAAATCCACGAACATGGCGCGATGTCCTTTCATGAATGGATGGTAACGAATGTAAAAGAGTATCGGGAACTGGAAAAACACCCGATTGCGGTTGAGGTAGGGGGCATTAACGTTCCTCCGCACGAGTGGCCACTTTGCTTTATCAAACCTGAAAGTGATGTTCGAATTTATCCTGTCCCCTTCGCAACTGCTGCTGCCGTTGCAGCATGGGCGGCGCTGGCGATTGCTGCTGCCTCCGCTGTTTATGTTTTGATCACAATGTCCAATATGGACAAAGGCGGATACTCTTCATCGAGTGGAACAGGTCTTGATTTAAATCCGGCAAAAGCCAATACCGCAAAATTGGGCGACCCCATCCGGGAATTATTCGGGCGCTATCGGGTATACCCTGATTATGTCGTGCAACCGGTCACCCGTTTTGACCCGAATGACCCAACGATCATGCGTGTTGAAATGCTCCTTTGCGTGAGTGTTGGCAATGTCGCGTTCACTAATGGTGATATTCGTGTCGGCGAGACTCCAGCCACAGCGCTTGGGGAGTCGTTCTCCCATGATGTTTACCCGCCAGGCGCTGATGTGTCGGCGGATCGTCGTAGTGAAAACTGGTACAACTCGACTGAAGTGGGCGGTACGTCAAGCGGGACGGGCCTTGATATGGCTCAAACCTCTCCTGACTCAACGGACATCACCGCTGACAGTATGACTGTTTCCGGTGCATCGGTGACATTTAACGGATTAGACGACGATAACGATGATGACGATGAAGGGAATGCGTTGCCAGAATCGTGGGTGACGGGAACTATTGTAACTATCGTTGCGCCAACCAATTATCTGGTTTCAACCTCATCGGGTTATAGCGTTCTTACCAGCGATACGCTGGCGGAAATTAATCCAGCCGCCGGAATGCCAGTCACGCTGGAGATTAACGGTGCAGAATATGACCTGGTGATCGCAACGTATACCCCAAAACAGGATGCGGCTCCTGGTGTCGGGGGAGGTGCTGCTGCTGTACGTGGAAATGCTGCACCGACAACCTATGATTTTTCCACATCGGGACAGACATTTGATTTAACCTGGAATGCAACTTCCTTCACCGTCTCCCTTGTAGCTGATTATCTGAATATGTCAGGACTTCTGGCGGCAATTAATGAAGGGCTGACGGGGTCGGGGCTGGTTGCTCAGGATGATGGCGGTGTTGTGCGGATAGTTGAAATATCCAGCCCGTGGAGGGGCGGAAATATCACATCATCAGCACTCCCCGTTTCTGTTTTTGGTGACACACCGGAATTTACTGCTGGTACGGCCTCAAGTGGTGGAAGTCCTGCGATCACGGCTAATGTTACGCTCGCTTATGGTCGCGCAACTGGTGCGGCATTCTCGGGAATTCCGGAGGGGACACAGCGGCTTTCTCTGGCTCATCGTGGTAACGAATATCGGATTGCTGATGCTGACGGTACTACAGCAACGGTTCAGCGTGTGGTCGAAGGTGTTGTTGATCCTTCCTGGTTGGGGTTTGCCCCGCGCACGATGATTGATTATCAGGCTACGGGTATTAACGACAATAATACCTGGATGGGGCCGTTTCTTGTTTGTCCTGAAAATGAAGTTGTGGACGCCTTTGAGGTGAACTTCTCGTTTCCTTCCGGGATTTGTGGTTTTGACAACAAAGGTAAAAAGCGTATCCGCCATTGCGAATGGGAAATTCAGTACCGCGTTTATGGTTCTGGTGCTGGATGGACCAGCCGCGAAGGCGTTTATGCTCTGCAAAACGTCAATGGCCTGGGATTTACTGAACGGTTTGATCTCAGCACTCCCGGCCTTGTCGAAGTTCGTTGTCGCCGCCGGAACGAGCAGGGTAGCAACAACGCTCGTGATTCTATGTACTGGCAGGCATTGAGGGGGCGGTTACTTTCACGGCCTTCATCTTATCCTGGCGTTACGCTTCTGGCGGTGACGGTGGAAACAGGCGGGAAGCTGGCCGCTCAGTCTGATCGGCGAGTGAACGTTGTCGCAACGCGAATTTATGACAAAGGTGCGGCAAGAAGTATTTCTGGTGCGTTGTATCATGTTGGTGGTTCGCTTGGGCTTGATATGGATACTGAGGCCATTGATCTTCTGGAAACCACGGTATGGACACCCAATGGTGAGTATTTCGATTTCGCTGCTGGTGACAGTATCTCTGCCCTCGAAATGCTTCAGAAGATTGCTAATGCCGGGAGGTCCTATTTCCTGCTGAGTGATGGACTGGCATCTGTAGGGCGGGAAGGGGTTAAGCCGTGGACCGGGGTTATCAGCCCGCATGAAATGACCGAAGAGCTGCAAACAGCCTTCACCCCGCCTTCAGATGACGATTACGACGGTGTTGATGTGACGTATATCAACGGGACGACCTGGGCAGAAGAGACGGTGCAATGCCGTATGCCTGGCAACCCTACACCTTTTAAAGTTGAAAACTACGAACTTGACGGCGTTCTTAACAGAGATCACGCCTATCAGATAGGCATGCGCAGGCTGATGAAATATCAAAAGCAGCGGCGTAACTATTCAACGACGACCGAGCTTGACGCGCTTTGTTATAACTACGGGGATCGTATTTTGCTGACGGATGATATCCCTGGAAATAAAACGATTAGTTGTCTTGTTGAAGCAATGAACACAGCAGACGGGGCCACAACGTTCACGGTTACGGAGCCGCTCGACTGGTCATTTGAAAGCCCGCGGGCGATTTTGCGTTATCAGGATGGCTCGGCCTCTGGGTTGCTGGTGGCCTCAGCTGTTGGAGACTATCAGCTGTCTGTTCCATATGAATCAGAGTTTGACGGGATCATATTAAATGATCCGTATATCGAACCGCCGCGTCTGATTTTCTGCACATCCTCACGCAGGACATACGACGCGATTATAGAAGAGATAGCACCTCTATCTGATGGTACATGCCAGGTGACTGCCCGTCAGTACCGTGATGATTTCTACGCTTACGATGACGCTACATATCCCGGCAACGTCGCTTAAAACCACAAGTACCCCTTTCAAATTTCCTTCGCACAAGCCCTCGTTTCCGCGAGGGTTATTTTTTGGAGCAAAAACATGGCAGCAGATGAACTGAATCCGCCGCTGGGCGCGACGACGCCTGAAATCTTTTTAGACAACGTTAAGCGGGCCGATCGGTTAGTGAACGGACCAGAGGAAACGGTCGATGACCGCGGCGGGAAACCGCTGGATACATGGCGTCAGATGATGGCGAAGAACGATGAAGTACGGCAAAACATCATTCCGCTGAATAAGCAGTACATGACGCTTGAAGCGGCTCAGGCGGATATCGCTAATATCCCGGATGGCTCTACCACATATTATCGCAGCCCGGATAATAAAGCCCTTGCTATTGAAATTGGCAATAATTCTGGAGTGTTAGAGCCAACCGGCAGAATTATGATATCTAAGGATTACGTTGATGAGCAGTACAAAATCATCAGATCCCAACTATTTGATATGCCAGAATCCACTTTGGAATACGCTGCCGGGGTGCAGTTTAATAATGGAAGCGTGGCACCATTCATGAATAGCGATGGCCGACTTTTATATCTTGATGAAAATGGTGAAGAGAAATTGGTTGCGCCAGCATCAGATATATATTTAAGCCCCTATGCGGAAATACCTGATTATGTTTTGCCAGATGGATCTGTTTGTCAGCGCATAGTCGTCGATCCTGAAAACCAGATTGTTGAGGCGTGGACCGAAGACGGGGGGTATTATTTTGCGACCCCTCAGGGGTTAACCCGAGTTGGAGAAATATCCACTGCTGCTGAGCAAATTAATTATGCGTCAGCATCAGTTAACACCATGTTTTTGAATTATGGAACCACTCGCCTGTCTGTAGATAACGATGCCCGCCCGGTGATGTATGTTCTACCGACGTGGGGACAGTCGCTTGCCCAGGGCTGGAGCACCGTAACAGACGACACATTAATCGCGACAACTAATCTGTACCCAGAAAATATGTTTATGTTCACGTCTGATCGTGGTGCAGGAAAGGAAAATCCAAACCGTGGAGCGGAGCAAATTAATTCAATATCGCCTCTTAAAGAAACGATTAACGGTGGCTGGAAAGAGACCGCTTGCTCCTCGTCGGCAGCGCACATTATTAATGCCGTAGAGAGCATGACGGGTAAACGAATCAACATACTGCGCTATGTTTCAGCCGATGGCGGTAAGGCGTACCGGGACCTGACGAAAGGCTCTACAGCGTGGAGCGGGCTGATTCAGGGACTTATTGACGCAAAACGAGTCTGTGAGTCGCTGGGATACCGCGTCCAGGTGCTGGGACTGGACGCAAAGCTGGGTGAGACAGACACGGACGGAACGCCGCGAATGTATCCTGAACAATACACCCGGTTCTTGATGAATCTGGACCGTAACTACAATGCCGAGGTGAAAAGGATTTTTGGTGGTGACCACCCCGACGTCAATATTTTTGTAGAGCAATGCAGTTGGCAACCTCACGGGTCATGGGATAGTCGCGTTCGTCAGGGACAACTTAACGCTGATGCTGTTGGGAACATTCGTTTTACAGGCGGAAGCTATCAGTACCCGCACATAGGGGATGTGATTCATATTAACTCGAAAGGCCAGAATAGCCGTGGCGTACAACTGGCTCGGGCGGTTGTTTTTGAATGTTTTGGGACCGGATTTATCCCGATCAAACCTTACCTTGCCTATTGGTCTGGCAGTAACACGATAGACGTTCGTTTTTTAACGTCAGTTGAAATTACCAAGGACACGTCAGATGCCGTTGTCAACCAGGCGGGTCTGGGAGCTGGAGGCGGTTTCCGAGTTCGTAAGCTAGCGGGTAACAGGGACGAGTTGACAATTACGGATGTGTCGATAAACAGCGCAGTTAACCCCGCGATTATCAGAATTACTGTTACCAATCCTGACGCTGTCAGGGACGTTCAAATCGGATACGCCCTGGCGCGAACCGGAACAACAACTCAGTCTGGTCCTATTGAGGGCGCGCGCGGAATATTCAGAACAAGTGCAGGGATAACGAATCTCTACACTGGCGAAACTGAATATCAATGGCTTCCTGCTTTTCTAATGGAGATAAACTAATGCTCGTATTAAAAACAACAATAGCGTCAACAAACCCTAACCTGCCCGTAATTGATATCAATCCAGAAGAAGTCGCGATACTGGCAATGAATCCCACGGCCTGGATAAGTGCTGATTCCGGCGTTACGGCTTCCGGGGAGGCGGTGTCTCTTGTGCGCGATAAAACAGGTTTGTATGAGTGGGGGCTGGTTACCCCCACTACGACGCATCCGCCAAGAGTTATCACCTCCGGTACGCGCAAAACACTGCGTTTTGATGTGGCGGCATCTAACCCAGGGATCATGAAGAAAACCGGTAACGAGCTGACATTTCCTGCAGATGGTATTTTTACGCTGTTTATGGTTCACCGCATTCCTGCTGCGAACACGGAGGGGTTCACGGCAACCGGTGGTAATATCTGCGGAAACAACGCTGCAGAACCTAACGTTGCAAGATTCCGTTTCGGGGGGGATAGCTACACCGGTAATAATATTTTCTACAACCACGGCAGTAAAAGTATCTCTTCCTCTCCTGAGAACTTTCCGATAAACACATCTGTAGCAGACGTCAGGGATTACGCGTGGCATATCTCAGTTGTCACTGCACTGTCTGATTCACATTCGTGGGAGTATGACGGTGTTGTATTGCAGACAACGGCATACGGTGCAAAACCGTTCAGTACAGATGAGTCACGAAGAATGACGGTTGGCGGAGCTGACAGCCCGTTTGCGCTGCAGTTTCGGGGAGACTTGTCGACGTTAATTCTGATACCTGGAGCAATCACTGTCGACCAGAAAAATACCGTGTATCAGTACCTGTCTGGCATTAAGAGCGACCTCACGGCGTAACCTAAAAGTGGTGGTTATTCAAACAATCACCACTAATCGTCTTTTTTCTTTTTCCAGTCCCATTCTGCATGAATCCATATCAGCGCCATAGCGCAATCAATGAAAAACATCATTTCAGGCTACTTCATATTAAGCCATATAATGAAAGGCTATATAATAGTAAATTGGTAAGCTACTCTGACCTGGATGATAAAATCGCAGCGCGACAATATCTCAATAAAAACTGCAAATCCTCTTCACCAAGACTACCATTTCCTCCATTAATTAATTCTTCTATTTTATTAAGTTGCTCTCGCACTCTGCTTAGTTTTTGTACACCATGTGTCATTGAGGATACATCTGATTTTAAGTCACGAACAGTCTCTTCGAGGTACATTTTTTCCTGCTTAATTCTGTCATGTTCGATACTTATTTCAACTAGTTCTCTTGATGCCGTTTCGTATTTCTCATTTAATTTTAAAATATCCATATTTTCTTGGCTTAATTTTGTTATTTTATTTTCCATTTTTACCGACTCAGCAGTTAGGCTGTCAATAATTAATTCAATCTCTTTTTTTTGAGATTCAAATGTATGTATTGATGCTCTCAATTCAGACTCTTTCTGCCATAAAGAATCAACATTAGAGTTCTTCTCTGCCTCTTTTTGACGCATTAATGCAATTCGTAAAGCTGTTCTTGCTTGCATAACAGCTTTAATGCCTTCATTTTCCTCCTCTGCTTCTGTTAAGTTTTTTCTTCTTATGACTTTACTTGTGTTACTTTGATTGTTAAATAAATCAATTTTATCGAATATCCATCTATGTGCTTTTAACATACCGTACATAAACAAAGGATATGACAAAGTAAGTATTGTAGCAAAGATGATCGGGATGACAATATAAGAGTAAGGAAATAAGGTGCAACTCTCAAACTTTACAGGTAGAGATGATTTAATTAATGATATTTTGTAAAGAACATCATCCTTAGACAAGATGAAATAGAATATATCCTTCCAATTCCAAACAATCCATGAAATTACAAAACTACCAAAAAAAGCATTCTTGGCCCTGAACTCGATTGAGTCTTGAACTGGGGTGATTAGGATTTCCTTTATAGAAGATAGTACTTCTTTTATTTCCGCCATGAGTTACCTTACCCAAAAGCTTGTTAATTTATCCAGTTATACTAAATGCAATAAATAAGTCAAGGGGTTCTCGTTAAAAGGGAAGATAGGAAAACATTCAATGATAGCCTATGCCGGATTATTGCCATAAGTTGTCTAACGTTTCCCCAAAAGCTGGAGAACAGCTTCACCCCTCAACAGATGGATGATGTGGTAGGAGAGGAGTCCTGAACAGTATTTACATGTCTTCCAGTCGGCATCCGTACAAAAAGCAACACCTTACCTCTGTGCTAAAGATCGATAGATGAAACCTGCATTGATCAATTCATCAGATGAAATTACTGTATATATAAACAGTGTTTAGTGGAGGGCAGATAATGGGGTTCCCGTCACCGGCTACGGACTACATTGAAACTGCTTTGACAGTGAATTCTCTGTGCAACATCACAGCAAACTCACGAGTTATTGCAACTGACCGTGGGTATGTTGTTCTTGATTTGTCTCTCAAAGTGGTTCAGGGCAGTGTTGTTCTGATACGTGTCGCTGGCGATTTGCAGTTTGCAAAATTGATGGGACGTTCATTTATCACGGTTGAAGGGGACAGTATAGAAGGGGAAGCGCTTGATGACGTTGAGGTGCTCGGCGTAGCGACGCATGCGATCAACGATATGAGGCAGGATGAAAGTCCTATTTGATATGAGCAAATTTTATGCTTTAAAAGGAAGAATGCTTCCCCAAAATGAAATGCATATCATTGATTAACTAAGAAAATAAAATATACTCAAAAGATGGAAAAATCAGCCAGAAAGTTTATCTAACTGGCTGATTTTATTTAACTAAGTGTCACTTTTAGAAGTCTGCTTGTGGAACAGTTCGCGGAACACCGGATAGATATCCTCCGGGTCGCGGATATGTTGCATGGCAAAGTTCTCGAACGTTGACTGCAGGTGCTCATATTCGCGCCACAGCGTCTGATGCGCGCGTCGGGTTATCTCGATATAGCTGTAGTAACGCACTACCGGTAGAATTTTCTTCGCCAGCAATTCGTGACATAACGGCGAGTCATCAGCCCAGTTATCACCATCCGATGCTTGTGCAGCGTAGATATTCCACTGCCCCGGGTCGTAACGCTCCTTGACCACTTCATCCATCAATTTCAGGGCACTGGAGACGATCGTGCCGCCGGTTTCCTGCGAATAAAAGAATTCGTGTTCATCGACCTCTTTAGCTTGCGTATGGTGGCGTATATAAACGACATCCACGTTTTTATAGGTCCGGCTGAGAAACAGATACAGCAGGATGTAAAAACGCTTGGCCATATCCTTGGTTGCCTGATCCATCGATCCGGAGACGTCCATCAGGCAGAACATCACCGCCTGGCTTGAAGGCTCTGGTCGCTTTTCATAGTTCTTGTAGCGTAGGTCAAAAGTGTCGATAAACGGTACGCGGTCGATTTTCGCCCGCAGTTCGGCAATCTCTTTACGCAGGCGTTCCTCTTCCAGCAGCTGTGCCGGTTCGCTTTTGCTGATGATATCCAGATCTTCTTCCAGCGCGTGCAGTTGCCGACGCTTACCCGCTGTCATTGCAGTACGCCGCGCCAGCGAGTTTTGCAGCGAGCGAACGACGCTGATATTAGCCGGTACCCCGTTGGCGGTATAACCTGCACGGTGGCTCTTAAACTCCGTCAGCTGCCGTTGCTGATTTTTTTTCAGGTTTGGCAGGGCCAGATCTTCAAATAACAGATCCAGATATTCATCTTTCGAAATCTGAAAGACGAATTCATCTTGTCCTTCGCCGTCGGCGCTGGCTTGTCCCTGGCCGCTGCCACCTCCGCCACCGCCGCCCTGTGGACGTTCGATGCGGTCGTTTTGTACAAAGTGATCGTTACCCGGGTGCACGCGATTGCGCAGCCCGCCGCGACCCTGATGAAACATCGGCTCGTTAATATCGTCCGTTGGGATGGAGACGGACTCTCCGCTCTGAATATCAGTCACCGAGCGCTTATTGATGGCCTCGGAGATCGACTGTTTTATCTGCGCTTTATAACGGCGCAGAAAGCGCTGCCTGTTGACTGCGCTTTTGTTTTTCCCGTTCAGGCGTCGGTCTATGAACCAGGTCATATGCCCTCCTGTACTGCATTTGCCAACTGATGCCCTTGGTCATTCCGGCGGAGCGAGTGCCCCGCAGCAGAATGTCACTGGGTATACGCAGTTTTATTAGCCCGGCAGTTATCGCCTGCCGGGCTGGTCTATCAGGATGATTTACGGACCCGCAGATACCATTCGCACAGCAGACGAACCTGCTTGCGGGTATAACCTTTCTCCATCATGCGGTCGACAAAATCATCGTGTTTCTTCTGCTCATCGGTTGACGTTTTCGCGTTGAAGGAAATAACCGGCAACAGCTCTTCGGTATTGGAGAACATTTTCTTCTCAATAACCGTGCGCAGTTTTTCGTAGCTGGTCCAGTTTGGATTACGCCCGCTGTTATGTGCTCTGGCGCGCAGCACAAAATTGACGATCTCGTTACGGAAGTCTTTCGGATTACTGATCCCGGCCGGCTTCTCGATTTTTTCCAGTTCCGCATTCAGCGACTCGCGGTCAAACAACTGACCGGTATCCGGGTCGCGATACTCCTGATCCTGAATCCAGAAGTCGGCGTAGGTGACATAACGGTCAAAAATGTTCTGCCCATACTCAGAATAGGATTCAAGGTAGGCAGTCTGGATCTCTTTACCGATAAACTCAGCGTATTTCGGGATCAGATAGCCTTTGAGGAACTCCAGGTAACGCTCGGATTGCTCCTGCGGGAACTGTTCGCGCTCGATTTGCTGTTCCAGGACGTAGAACAGATGTACCGGGTTAGCAGCGACCTCCGCGTGGTCGAAGTTGAATACCCGCGAAAGGATCTTAAAGGCGAAGCGGGTGGACAGGCCGTTCATCCCTTCGTCGACACCGGCATAATCGCGATACTCCTGGTAGGATTTCGCTTTCGGATCGGTATCTTTCAGGCTCTCGCCATCATAAACGCGCATTTTTGAGTAAATGCTCGAGTTTTCCGGCTCTTTCAGGCGCGACAGAATTGAGAAGCGCGATAGCGTTTCCAGAGTGCCTGGGGCGCAAGGCGCATGGGTCAGTTCACTGTTGTTAAGCAGTTTTTCGTAGATACGGATCTCTTCCGAGATGCGCAAGCAATAAGGTACCTTGACGATATACACACGGTCGAGGAAGGCCTCATTGTTTTTGTTATTACGGAAGGTAACCCATTCCGATTCGTTGGAGTGGGCAAGGATAATCCCGTTGAACGGCAGGGCTGAGATCCCTTCGGTCCCGTTATAGTTCCCTTCCTGAGTGGCGGTCAGCAGCGGATGCAGCACCTTAATTGGCGCTTTGAACATCTCCACAAACTCCATCAACCCCTGGTTGGCACGGCACAGGGCGCCGGAATAGCCGTAGGCATCCGGGTCATTCTGCGCGTAGTGTTCCAGCTTACGGATATCCACTTTCCCCACCAGCGCGGAGATATCCTGGTTGTTCTCGTCACCCGGCTCGGTTTTGGCGATGGCAACCTGTTCCAGTATGGATGGCCAGACTTTGACCACGCGGAATTTAGTGATATCGCCGCCGAAATCATGCAGACGTTTGGCCGCCCATGGCGACATGATAGTCCCCAGATAGCGGGTAGGCACGCCGTACTCTTTCTCAAGAATCTGCGCATCTTCCTGCGGATTAAAAAGGCACAGCGGGTGATCGTTAACCGGGCTGCGCTCCCCGTTGGCGCTCAGAACGTAAATCGGGACGCGCTGCATTAAGGACTTCAGGCGTTCGGCAAGCGATGATTTACCGCCGCCCACGGGTCCCAGCAGATACAGAATTTGTTTCTTCTCTTCCAGCCCCTGAGCGGCGTGTTTTAAGTAAGAAACAATCTGCTCGATGGCATCTTCCATACCGTAAAACTCTTCAAACGCCGGATAGCGTGCGACAACCCGGTTTGAAAAGAGACGGGATAGCCTGGGTTCCAGGGCCGTATCGACCATGACCGGCTCACCGATGGCCATCAGCAATCTTTCTGCTGCGTTAGCATAAGCACTGCGATCTTGCCGACAGATGGTAAGAAACTCCTGCAGTGTGAACTCTTCGTCCTTGGCAGCTTCATAACGCTGGCGATAGTGATCGAATATATTCATGGCATGCCGTCCTTTCGTATTTAGCACAGGTTGAGAGCCGTTCATATGAATAGTGGGAGCTCCCGGAAGAGGTAAGCCGCACAACGTTCACTGATTCTCCAGCAACCCTTATGCCAGGTTGGCGAAGTCTCTGGATAACGTGCCCCGCAATTACTTCTTCTAAATTAAAGCGTAGATGCATTTGGAAAACTTGCATGGCACAGAAAATCAATTTCAATGACATATCAATAACTCATCAAGAAAAGCGACGGCTTTACTCACGTCTTGTCAACGGGCGTCATCACGCTGTCATTTTGTTGTCAGCCTGCAGTCATCTGAGGATGAGAAATTAGTTAGTTTAGTGTAATGACAGGTAAAGAATTTGAGGCATGACGTTTACAACGTTAAACTGCCTGCGCTGATTATTTGACAACAGGAATAAGGATCGTGACTAAAATCAAACTTCTGGCACTTGGTGTGTTGATTGTGACTTCAGCATCCGTCGTACACGCTGAAGGGAAGTTCACTTTGGGTGCGGGTGTGGGTGTCGTCGAACATCCTTACAAGCAGTACGATGCTGATGTTTACCCGGTGCCCGTTATTAATTATGAGAGCGATAACTTCTGGTTTCGTGGTTTAGGTGGTGGTTACTACCTGTGGAATGATACCAACGATAAGCTCTCGATTACCGCCTACTGGTCGCCGATGTACTTTAAGCCGGGTGATAGCGACAGCCAGCAAATGCGTCGCCTGGATAAACGTAAATCCACAGTGATGGCCGGGCTTTCTTACGAACACCATACACAGTACGGTTTCCTGCGTACCGCCCTGGCAGGCGATACGTTGGATAACAGTAACGGCATTGTGTGGGATCTGGCCTGGCTGTATCGCTATACCAACGGTAACCTGACGCTTACGCCGGGTATTGGTGTGGAGTGGAATAGCGACAATCAGAACGAGTACTACTATGGCGTTTCGAAGCATGAATCAGATCGCAGCGGTATGCGTAGCTACGATCCGGATAGCAGCTGGAACCCGTACCTGGAGCTGTCGGCAAACTATCGTTTCCTCGGCGACTGGAGCGTATACGGCGTTGCACGCTATACCCGCCTGTCTGACGAAATCACCGATAGCCCGATGGTGGACAAATCCTGGAGCGGTGTGATTTCTACCGGGATCACTTACTCCTTCTGATTGTGCTTCTTTACAAAGCAATTCGTGCATCAAAACAGGGCGTAAAGCCCTGTTTTGCATTACGGTGGTGCAATCAAACGACAGGAGGAATTTATGGCAGAAAGGACAATACGTTTTGGTGAGCATGATGCAGTCCCGGTCATTGGTCAGGGTACCTGGTATATGGGCGAAAATCAGGCGCTGCATGCTCAGGAGGTCGCTGCACTACGTGCGGGCATCGAACTGGGGCTGACGGTTATCGACACGGCGGAAATGTACGCTGATGGCGGTGCGGAAGAGGTGGTGAGCGAAGCGATTCGCGGGCAGCGTGAGCGTGTAGTGCTGGTTTCCAAAGTCTATCCCTGGAATGCTGGAGGGCGCAAAATAGCCAGCGCCTGTGAAGCCAGCCTGCGCCGCCTGAATACCGACTATCTTGATCTTTATTTGCTGCACTGGCGCGGTGATTATTCATTGCAGGAAACGGTTGAAGGCATGGAAGCGCTGGTGGCGCAGGGGAAAATTCGCCGTTGGGGTGTGTCGAATCTCGATTACGATGATATGCAGCAGCTCTGGCAGGCGGACGGTGGCGATCAGTGCGCGACCAATCAGGTGCTCTACCACCTGGCTTCCCGCGGTATCGAGCATGACCTGCTGCCGTGGTGCCAGCAGCAGCGGCTGCCGGTGATGGCCTACTGCCCGCTTGCTCAGGCTGGACGCCTGCGTAATGGACTTTTAAATCATACCGTTGTGAAAAATATCGCTGAAGCCCGAGGCGTCACCGCCGCACAAGTGCTGCTGGCGTGGGTGATTAGCCATCAGGGTGTGCTGGCTATCCCAAAAGCGGCAAGCATCGAGCACGTAGAGCAAAACGCTGCGGCGCTGGAAATTGTGCTCAGTGCCGAGGAGCTGGCGCTTTTGGATAAAGCCTATCCGGCACCGGGAAGAAAAACGCCGCTGGATATGGTTTAAAGAAAAACCCCGACTTAGCGGGGCTTAAGTACAGTAGGCCGGGCAAGGCGTTGGCCGCCGCCCGGCACAAATACAAGACTATCCAATCTGGATCCTAGCGTTTCACCACGCGAATGGTTTGCGCCAGGCGCGAAGGTTTCTCTTCGCTGGCCTTCTGTGGCTCGATCGCGCAGCAGCTTTCTACACAAACGAAGGTTTTATAACCATCGTCAGGCATATCGCCCATGCTGACAGAAAGCGCTGGTCCTGGGTTCCAGCCTACCACGTTGCTGTTATGGTGATGGATAACGTCGATGTTGCGGTTCAACGCGTCGTCATGAATTACGCTGCAGGCATCCGCATTCAGATAAACGCGGTCGGTACGGTCAGGGAACGTCTGTACGCCGTCGCTTAATACACCCTCTTCGGCATTATTGACTTTATCAACGTAACGATCGCCAAGGCCGCTCACTTTCACCGCGGCGATATCACCAACATTGAAGTAGGTGTGCAGGGCGGAAGTGGTTTCAAATTCGCCGTGTGCTTCCAGCTCAATCTCACAGGTTTTACCCAGTTTGAAACGGGCTAATAGCGTGAACTCGTGCGGCCAGTACTGGCGAGTCGCATCGCTGCTTTGCAGTTCAAAGGTCAGCACCGCGCCGTTGTCGTCTTCTTTATGCGCTTTCAGCGTCCACGGCAGATTGCGCGCGAAGCCGTGTGAAGGCAGGCCTTGCTGTGCCGCTGGGCCAAACCACGGCCAGCAAATCGGTACGCCGCCGCGCAGGGCAACGCCATTTTTGAACGGTGTGTTACCGCTGAGCCACAGAACTTCTTCTTCTCCGGCAGGTTTCCAGGAGAGCAGATGAGCGCCCTGGAGGGCAAAGGAGGCTTTAACCTGCGGATGGTCAACGACGATTAGCTCAAGGTCATCAAGCTGACGGCGGGAGAGGACAGGGGTAAGCTGTTCGATAACCGGGAGGGCAAAAATTTTATTAATCATTACGCAATCCTTTATCTTCAGACAAAAAAAAGAGCGACCGAAGTCGCTCTTACAGATTACTTTCTCATCTCAACTTATTTGGAGATGTGAGCAATCAGGTCCAGAACCTTGTTGGAGTAACCCGTTTCGTTGTCGTACCAGGAAACCAGTTTCACAAAGTTGTCGTTCAGAGCGATACCTGCTTTAGCATCGAATACTGAAGTGCAAACTTCGCCGTTGAAATCGGTAGATACAACGTCGTCTTCGGTGTAACCCAGAACGCCTTTCATTGCGCCTTCGGAAGCAGCTTTGATTGCTTTCTTAATTTCTTCGTAAGAAGCAGCTTTTTCCAGACGAACGGTCAGGTCAACAACAGATACGTTAGGAGTCGGAACGCGGAACGCCATACCGGTCAGTTTGCCATTCAGTTCTGGCAGTACTTTACCTACAGCTTTAGCAGCACCGGTAGAGGACGGGATGATGTTCTGAGCTGCGCCACGACCGCCGCGCCAGTCTTTGTGAGACGGGCCATCAACGGTTTTCTGAGTTGCGGTGGTCGCGTGAACGGTAGTCATCAGACCTTCGATGATACCGAAGTTGTCGTTGATAACTTTAGCCAGCGGAGCCAGGCAGTTGGTGGTGCAGGATGCGTTAGAAACGATGTCCTGGCCTTCGTATTTGTCAAAGTTAGCGCCTTTAACAAACATCGGAGTGTTGTCTTTGGACGGGCCAGTCAGAACGACTTTTTTCGCGCCAGCAGTGATGTGTTTACGAGCAGTCTCGTCAGTCAGGAACAGACCAGTTGCTTCAGCAACTACGTCAACGCCTACTTCGTTCCACTTCAGGTTAGCCGGATCACGCTCAGCGGTAACACGGATTTTTTTACCGTTAACGATCAGATGACCGTCTTTCACTTCAACGGTACCGTTGAAACGGCCGTGAGTGGAGTCATACTTCAGCATGTATGCCATGTAGTCAGCGTCTAACAGGTCGTTGATTGCAACGATCTCGATGTCAGAACGTTCCTGAGCAGCACGGAAAACAATGCGACCGATACGGCCAAAACCGTTGATACCTACTTTGATAGTCATATATTCCACCAGCTATTTGTTAGTGAATAAAAGGTTGCCTGTAAAATTACAAAAACCTTACGCAGCGTCAAGCGGAATCGTGTCAATCATTGCGACAAATCAATCCTCAGCATACCTTTGCGCGATTGATTTACCCCACTTTCCCTTTGAGCCCAATTCCATATGGGGGCTGCGCCCGGAATTTTAAAGGGCATTAAAGATAAAAACGTGATCTTAATCACAATTGCGTAGCTGCCTTTTGGCATCGCCTAAGTTTAGAACAAAAGTTCACGCTTCATTGTTAATATTTTGTTAGAATTGACGCGAAAAGTTGTCCTTTACACAGCGAGAAGCAAGCCAATGTCGAATAAACCCTCCTCGGACGAGCTCAAAAAAGATTTGAGCGAGATGCAGTTTTACGTGACGCAGAATCACGGTACTGAACCGCCGTTCACCGGGCGGCTACTCCACAACAAACGCGATGGTGTCTATCACTGCCTGGTGTGCGATGCAGCGCTGTTTCACTCGCAAACCAAGTATGATTCGGGCTGTGGTTGGCCGAGTTTTTATGAGCCAGTCAGCGAGGAAGCGATCCGTTATCTAACGGACTACTCCCACGGTATGCAGCGCACTGAAATTCGCTGCGGAAAATGCGATGCTCATCTTGGACATGTGTTCCCGGACGGTCCGCAACCCACCGGCGAGCGTTTTTGTGTTAATTCGGCGTCTTTAAGCTTCACCAATGATGAAAATGGTGAGCAAATTAAAGGTTGAAAAACCGATTCAGCAAATTATTCCAAAGCGGGGCTGGCGGAAGATGGAAATTGAACAAATTATCGATAGCATGACGCCGGAAGTTTATCAGCGTCTGGCGACGGCGGTGGAGTTGGGGAAATGGCCGGATGGCGTGGCGTTAACGGCGGAGCAGAAGGAGAACAGTCTGCAACTGGTTATGCTCTGGCAGGCCCGACACAACGTTGAAGCGCAGCATATGACTATCGACACCAACGGACAAATGGTGATGAAGAGCAAGCAGCAGCTAAAAGTTGAGTTTGGCATTACGCCTGAACCGATTGCGACGTTTAAATCCTGATAGCCTGGCCCGGCTGTTGAACGCCGGGCGCTGAAGCGTAATGAGCGCCTGGCGTTACTTCTTATTCATCATTGCTTTCAGATCGGCAAATGGGTTGTATTTTGCTTCGCCGATGTCTTTCTGCGCATCTTCGCCCGCCACCACCGTGGAGCCATACTGATCGGCTTCAGTGTATTTGGAATGTTCATGGTCGTGGCAATACAGGCACAGCATCTCCCAGTTGCTACCATCTTCCGGGTTATTGGAGTGATCGTGGTCGATATGGTGCACCGTTAACTCACGCAGGTTCGAATAAACAAATTCGCGCGAACAGCGCCCGCAGACCCAGGGAAAAATTTTTAGCGCCTTTTCGCGATAACCGACTTCAAGACGGGCGTAGTTTTTGGGGATAAAAGCCATAAGACCCCATGCCTCCTGTAGAAAATGAAAAACTGCGCCAATGTCTGGCGCAGCGGATGGTGATAATCATAACCTATTGTGCCTGGCATGGCACAGAGTCGATCAGTGCTTGATCCCTAACGTCTCTGCGAGCTGTTTCGCTAACTGGTTTTGATCGTCCGCGCCGTATTCCCAGAACATCGCGCCTCCCAGGCCCTTGCTCTTGATGTACTCCGCTTTGATAGCCACCGAGCGTGGATTCTCGTAGGAGAGGGCGAACAGCGCTTTACCGTCAGCCGACTGCACCGACAACCACGGCACCTTCGCTTCATAATCCCAGTGCTGAGTAAAACGCTTCTGCGGATCGTTGATTAGCTTCGCCACAATGTCGTTGTATTTCACATAGGTATCTTTGGTCAGATCAAAGCCTAACGACTTGAACAGCTCAACTTGCAGTGCTTCGAAGTAGGGCTGCGTCGCCGGATTTTTCTGTGCATCAGGTTTGCTCCAGTCGATGCCCGGCTCGACGGCGCGTTTAGGCACCCGGCCATAGAAACCAATTCCCAGGTTCATCTGGCTCGGTTTTAGACCAGCGGCAAGATAGTTATTGACTACAAAATCGGCGCTGTATTTATCCGCCGCCGCCACCGTCGGCCACTGCGTCGAGTCATACAGGTTGGAGTTGAAGTACTGGGTGCCGTACGCCATGTCGTAAGTCATCAGGTTGATGTAATCAAGCGACGGGGCAATCGCTTTCACATCCACCCAGCTTTTCGGACTCTCCGCGTTTGCGCCCACGGCAATGGTGACCAGCTTGTTATGCCCAAAAGCCGCCCGTAGCTCTTTCAGCAGGGCAGTAAAGTTATCCCGATCGGCCGGTTGGCTGGCGACCAGCCCCCATGCGCCGTTGACCGGGTACTCCCAGTCGAGGTCGATACCATCAAGACCATATTTTTCAACAATGTCCTGTGCTGACTGAATAAATACCGCACGGGTCTCCTTCGTTGCCGCTGCGCCAGAGAAGCCGCGTGCCCCCCAGCCGCCGACGGAAAGCAGAACTTTCAGATTCGGATTCTGCTTACGCAATGTGGGAATTTTCTGTAAATCAGCCTGCACTTTCGGTGATAGCCAGATTTGATGCAGCTTGCTGGTGTCTTTTAAAGCGTCGTTGGTTTCGTCTTTTTCGTCGTTATAGACCAGACCAAACGAGTAGTTGAGATGAGTAATCTGGCGCACGTCCAGTTTATCGATATCGCCGCCAGGACCGGCAGTGACGTCACCACCACCGTTAAAGTAGCCGACGGACATCAGTGAGTTAGCGGAAACAACGCTCGCGCAGAGCAGGGGTAATGCTGCCAACAAAGGCAAAAGTTTCATATCTGATCCTCTTTGACTAAAAAAGACATTAAAACAAACACGCCACGGAAATGGCGTGGCGAAAAAACAACCTTAGCAGGCTAGCATCATCCACAGTACAAAACTGCGAAGATGTTCACGGCTGTACGTGTAAGCGCAGCGGCACGCCTGTCGATTTTTCTTTCTTCCAATCCCCCACCTCCATGTAAGGCCCATTTTGCGGTATTTGTGATCTAAGTTGTGAAATGCAGATCATTGTCTGTGTTTTAAAGATTTAATGTTGACCTTGAAGATGTTGTGGTTAAGTATTGGTGCCACTGATGCAAACTAAACACAAAGGAAGACGCAATGAAAGCACTGGCAAGATTTGGTAAGGCCTTTGGCGGCTATAAGATGATTGAGGTTCCGGAACTGGTATGCGGTCCGGATGACGTAGTGATTGAAATCAAAGCGGCGGCCATCTGCGGCGCGGACATGAAGCATTACAATGTCGACAGTGGTTCCGACCAGTTCAACTCCGTTCGTGGCCATGAATTTGCGGGCAACATTGTGCGGGTGGGGGAAAAGGTCAAGGATTGGAAAGTTGGCCAGCGGGTGGTTTCTGACAACAGCGGACACGTCTGCGGCGTTTGTCCAGCCTGTGAACAAGGTGATTTTCTGTGTTGCACAGAAAAAGTGAATTTGGGTCTGGACAACAATACCTGGGGCGGTGGATTTTCGAAATACTGTCTGGTGCCGGGGGAAATCCTCAAAATTCACCGTCACGCGCTGTGGGAAATTCCGCAGGGCGTTGATTATGAAGAAGCGGCAGTGCTGGACCCCATCTGCAACGCCTACAAATCTATCGCCCAGCAATCTAAATTCCTTCCAGGCCAGGATGTGGTGGTCTTTGGTACCGGTCCATTGGGCCTCTTTTCGGTCCAAATGGCGCGCATTATGGGGGCCGTCAATATCGTGATGGTCGGGCTGGAAGAGGATGTTGCTGTACGCTTCCCGATCGCCAAAGAGCTGGGCGCGACAGCTGTTGTTAACGGTTCCACCGAAGATGTGGTCGCGCGCTGCCAGGAAATCTGCGGTAAAGACAATCTGGGGCTGGTCATCGAATGCTCCGGTGCCAATATCGCCCTTAAACAATCGATCGAAATGCTGCGCCCGAATGGTGAAGTCGTTCGCGTCGGCATGGGCTTTAAACCTCTCGATTTCTCCATCAACGACATCACCGCGTGGAACAAAAGCATCATTGGTCATATGGCCTATGACTCCACGTCCTGGCGCAACGCCATCCGCCTGCTGGCCAGCGGCGCGATCAAAGTTAAACCAATGATCACTCACCGTATCGGCCTGTCGCAATGGCGCGAAGGCTTTGACGCCATGGTCGATAAAACCGCGATTAAAGTGATCATGACTTACGACTTTGATGAATAACCCCATTTATTAAAGGAAGGTTCCCGGATGGAACAGATAGCAAAACCGCACTGCGGCGCCAGGCTGGACAGGCTGCCTGACTGTCGCTGGCACTCATCGATGTTTGCCATGGTCGCCTTTGGATTACTGGTGTGCTGGAGTAATGCCGTCGGCGGATTAATTCTCGCGCAGTTAAAAGAACTTGGCTGGACCGATAATTCCACCACCGCTACGTTTTCCGCCATTACCACGGCGGGAATGTTTCTCGGTGCGCTTGCCGGGGGAATTATCGGGGATAAAACCGGGCGCAAAAATGCCTTTATCCTGTATGAAGCGATTCATATTATCGCCATGGTCGTGGGGGCGTTTTCGCCAAATATGACCTTCCTGATTGCCTGCCGCTTTGTGATGGGGGTGGGATTAGGTGCGCTGCTGGTGACTCTGTTTGCCGGATTCACCGAATATATGCCTGGCAGAAATCGCGGTACTTGGTCCAGTAGGGTCTCGTTTATCGGTAACTGGTCTTATCCGCTGTGCTCGCTGATTGCGATGGGACTGACGCCGTTAATCAGTGCTGAATGGAACTGGCGCGTGCAACTGCTGATCCCGGCGGTGTTGTCGCTGATTGCCACCGCCATTGCCTGGCGCTGGTTCCCCGAGTCGCCTCGCTGGCTGGAGTCTCGTGGACGTTACGCGGAAGCCGAAAAAGTGATGCGGGCAATAGAAGAGGGCGTAGTTCAGCAGACCGGTAAGCCACTGCCGCCCGTGGTGATAGAAGATGACGGCAAGGCACCGCGCTCTGTTCCGTATTCGGCTTTATTAACCGGCGTATTACTCAAGCGCGTTATTTTAGGTTCCTTTGTTCTGATTGCCATGAACGTCGTGCAGTACACCTTAATTAACTGGCTGCCGACGATATTTATGACCCAGGGCATTAACCTGAAAGATTCCATTGTCTTAAATACCATGAGTATGTTCGGTGCGCCGTTTGGAATATTTATCGCCATGCTGGTGATGGATAAAATTCCCAGAAAGACCATGGGGGTGGGCTTATTAGTATTAATCGCCGTGTTGGGATATATCTACTCGCTACAAACCAGCATGCTACTGATTACGTTAATAGGCTTCTTCCTTATTACTTTTGTGTATATGTACGTTTGCTATGCCTCGGCGGTGTATGTACCGGAAATATGGCCAACCGAAGCGAAACTGCGTGGCTCCGGACTGGCAAATGCGGTGGGGCGTATCAGCGGTATCGCTGCGCCTTACGCGGTCGCAGTACTGCTTAATAGTTACGGCGTGACGGGGGTGTTTGTACTGCTCGGGGCGGTCTCCATTATTGTCGCCATTGCCATCGCTACTATCGGAATTGAAACCAAAGGCGTCTCTGTCGAAAGTCTCGGTATTGATGCAGCCACCAGCAAATAATATTGATGGGAAAGAAAATGCAAAATTCAAAAGCAATATTAAAAACGCCCGGCACGATGAAGATTATCACCGCCGATATGCCGGTACCGAAAGAGCATGAAGTGCTGATTAAAATTGAATACGTCGGTATTTGCGGCTCAGATGTTCATGGTTTCGAATCGGGTCCTTTTATTCCGCCAAAAGACCCCAACCAGGAAATTGGCCTCGGGCACGAATGCGCGGGTACGGTGGTGGCGGTAGGGAGTCGGGTATCCAAATTCAAGCCCGGCGACCGGGTCAATATTGAGCCCGGCGTGCCGTGCGGCCACTGTCGTTATTGTCTGGAAGGTAAATACAACATCTGCCCGGATGTCGATTTTATGGCTACTCAGCCAAATTATCGCGGCGCGCTAACCCACTATCTGTGTCACCCGGAGAGCTTCACCTACAAGCTGCCCGATAATATGGACACCATGGAAGGGGCGCTGGTAGAGCCTGCGGCGGTAGGGATGCATGCCGCGATGCTGGCGGATGTTAAACCGGGGAAGAAAATCGTCATTCTGGGGGCCGGCTGTATCGGTTTAATGACTCTGCAAGCCTGTAAGTGCATGGGGGCAACCGACATTGCGGTGGTGGATGTGCTGGAAAAACGCTTGGCCATGGCCGAGAAGCTTGGGGCGACGACCGTCATCAACGGGGCAAAAGAGGACACGGTTGTCCGCTGCCAGCAATTCTCAGGCGAAATGGGGGCCGATATTGTTTTTGAAACCGCCGGTTCAGCCATCACCGTTAAGCAGGCACCTTATCTGGTGATGCGCGGCGGCAAAATCATGATTGTCGGCACGGTACCCGGTGATTCGGCGATTAATTTCCTCAAAATTAACCGTGAAGTCTCGATTCAGACCGTCTTTCGCTATGCCAACCGCTATCCGGTCACCATTGAGGCCATCTCCTCCGGTCGTTTCGATGTGAAGTCGATGGTGACGCATATTTACGATTATGAAGATGTTCAGCGCGCGTTTGATGAATCCGTTAATAACAAACGCGACATTATTAAAGGCGTTATTAAAGTTAATCATTAATTAATTGAAAAGGGAGAAATAACCATGCTAGCAGATATTAAATATTGGGAAAACGATGCCCAGAATAAACATTATGCTATTGCCCACTTTAACGTGTGGAATGCGGAAATGTTAATGGGGGTGATTGATGCGGCGGAAGAGTCGAAATCGCCGGTAATTATCTCGTTCGGTACCGGGTTTGTCGGCAATACCTCGTTTGAAGATTTTTCGCATATGATGGTTTCTATGGCGAAAAAAGCCTCGGTACCGGTCATTACCCACTGGGATCACGGACGCAGTATGGAGATTATCCATAACGCCTGGACCCACGGCATGAATTCGCTGATGCGTGATGCTTCCGCTTTTGATTTCGAAGAAAATATTCGCCTGACCAAAGAGGCGGTCGATTTCTTCCACCCGCTGGGTATTCCGGTCGAAGCAGAGCTGGGCCATGTGGGGAATGAAACGGTCTACGAAGAGGCGCTGGCCGGTTATCACTACACTGACCCAAGCCAGGCGGCTGAGTTTGTTGAGCGTACCGGCTGTGACTCGCTGGCGGTAGCGATTGGTAACCAGCACGGCGTCTACACCTCCGAACCGAAACTGAACTTTGACGTGGTTAAACGCGTGCGCCAGGCGGTATCCGTTCCGCTGGTGCTGCATGGTGCCTCCGGCATTAGCGATGCGGATATTAAGAAAGCCATTTCATTAGGCATTTCGAAAATCAATATTCACACCGAACTGTGCCAGGCCGCGATGGTGGCGGTGCAGGAGAACCAGGACCAGCCGTTCCTGCACGTCGAGCGTGAAGTACGTAAAGCCGTAAAAGAGCGCGCGCTGGAGAAAATCAAATTGTTTGGTTCAGACGGTAAAGCGGAATGACAATATGGATAAGATCGAGGTTATTTGTATAGGGGCGGCTATTGTTGATATTCCCTTGCAGCCAGTGAGTAAAAATATCTTTGATGTAGATTCTTATCCGTTAGAACGTATTGCCATGACCACCGGGGGAGACGCGATTAATGAAGCGACCATTATTTCCCGTCTTGGACATCGTACTGCGTTAATAAGCCGGGTAGGTGACGATGCTGCGGGACATTTTATTATCGAGCACTGCCGTCGGGAGAATATTGATATTCAGAGCCTGAAACAGGATGCGGATATTGATACTTCCATTAACGTGGGTTTAGTCACAGCCGATGGTGAACGCACCTTTGTCACCAACCGCAACGGCAGCCTGTGGAAACTGAATATTAACGATGTTGATTTTGACCGTTTCTCGCAGGCAAAGCTGCTGTCGCTGGCAAGCATCTTTAATAGTCCCTTGCTGAACGGCAAAGCGTTAACGGCTATTTTCACTCAGGCGAAAGCGCATAAGCTCATTATCTGCGCCGATATGATTAAACCGCGGCTGAATGAAACGCTGGACGACATCCGTGAAGCGCTGAGCTATGTGGATTATCTGTTTCCCAATTTTGACGAGGCAAAACTGCTCACCGGGAAAGAGACACTGGATGAAATAGCCGACAGTTTCCTGAGCTGCGGTGTGAAAACGGTAGTCATTAAGACCGGCAAGAGAGGCTGCTTTATCAAGCGTGCTGATATGAAAATGGAGGTCCCGGCGGTGTCGGGAATTACCGCCATCGACACCATCGGCGCGGGAGATAACTTCGCCTCGGGGTTTATCTCCGCGCTGCTTGAAGGCAAACCGCTTCGCGACTGCGCGCTGTTTGCCAACGCGACGGCGGCGATATCGGTACTCAGCGTGGGTGCCACGACGGGCGTGAAAAATAGAAAGCTGGTTGAACAACTTCTCGACGAATACGAAGGGTAATAGCGGCAGATGAAAATGATTCCTTTAGGCAGTACGGATATTACGCTCTCCCGCATGGGGCTGGGCACCTGGGCCATCGGCGGCGGTCCGGCATGGAATGGCGATCTTGATTTGCAGGTGTGTATCGACACCATTCTTGAAGCGCACCGTTGCGGCATTAATCTGATTGATACCGCGCCGGGCTACAACTTCGGTAATAGCGAAGTGATTGTTGGTCAGGCGCTGAAAAAGCTGCCGCGCAGCGAGATCGTTGTTGAAACCAAGTGCGGCATTGTCTGGGAGCGGGAAGGCAGTCTGTTTAACAAAGTGGGCGACCGCCAGCTGTATAAAAACCTTACGCCTGAGTCGATTCGCGAAGAGGTGGACGCCAGCCTGCAACGGCTCGGTATCGACAGCATTGATATTTATATGACCCACTGGCAGTCGGTAGAGCCTTGCTTTACGCCCATTGCGGAAACCATGGATACGCTTAACGCGCTCAAGAAAGAGGGGAAAATCCGCTCTATTGGCGCGGCGAATGTGGATGCCGGGCATATCAAGGAGTATCTCAAGCACGGCGAGCTGGATATCATCCAGGCCAAGTACAGCATCCTTGATCGGGCGCTGGAAGCTGAACTGCTGCCGCTATGCCAGCAGAATGGCATCATCGTGCAGGTCTACTCACCGCTTGAGCAGGGGCTGTTGACCGGAACCATCACGCGGGATTATGTCCCTGGCGGTGCGCGGGCCAACAAAGTCTGGTTCCAGCGGGAAAATATGCTGCGGGTGATTGATATGCTCGAGCAGTGGCAGCCACTGTGCGATAAATATCGTTGCTCGATCCCGGCGCTGGCGCTGGCGTGGATTTTAAAGCAGAGTGATTTAATCACCCTGTTAAGCGGGGCGACGGCACCAGAGCAGGTACGTGAGAACGTCGAAGCCCTGACGATCTCGTTAACCGATGATGATTCATTATTGATGAGGCGAATGGCAGAGGCGTTGGATACGAAATAAGAGTGATGTTACTAACCTCTGTTTCTGTGTAAAAGAGTATTTAAATCTGTGATTCAGACATGTTCTTTTGAAAATAAACATAGCCTGTGAGATACTAAGGTCTTATTATTACTTTGCAGGAAACAGAGGTGTCATCGTGGCGGCAAAAGATAGAATTCAGGCCATTAAGCAAATGGTGGCTAATGATAAGAAAGTGGTGGTCTCTAATTTAAGCTCAATTTTTCAGGTGACTGAGGAAACCATTCGCCGCGATCTGGAAAAGCTCGAAGATGAAGGTTTTTTGACCCGAACGTATGGCGGGGCGGTATTAAATACTACTGCGTTGTCCGACAATATTCATTTTTATAAGCGCGCAAAGTCTTTCTTTGAAGAGAAACAGATTATTGCGCACAATGCATTACCGTTTATTAAAAATAAAACCACTATGGCTGCTGACTCCAGCAGTACTGCCATGGAATTATTAAAACTGCTCAAGGAAAGAAACGACCTCACGTTATTAACCAACTCGGCGGAAGCGTTTCATGAGCTTGCGCAGTCGGAAATTAAAGTAGTTTCTACCGGTGGTGAGCTGAATAAGAACACGCTATCGTTACAGGGGCGGATCACCAAAGAGATTATCAGTCGCTATCATGTTGATATTATGGTGATGAGTTGCAAAGGCCTGGACATGCAGAGCGGGGCGCTTGACTCTAATGAAGCGGAGGCGGAAATCAAGAAGACGATGATCCGTCAGGCGACAGAAGTGGCCCTGTTGGTCGATCACTCTAAGTTCGATCGTAAAGCCTTTGTCCAGTTAGTCGATTTTAGTCATATTAATTATCTTATAACCAATAAGGCACCGGGTGCGGAGTGGATTGCATTTTGCAAAGAAAATAATATTCAACTCGTCTATTAATGTCAGATGAGGGTGCTGATATTATTTAAAATCGCATCGGGTTAATGCCAAAAAACTAATGATGATGGATGGCGCGGCAAGTTTTACTCTGCCGCGATCGCCATACTTTATATTTTAGCTGAATTTGAGGCATCCAGATGGAACATTGTGACCCTATCGGCGCAAGATTAGATCGCTTACCCTTATCTCGATTTCATTTTCGTATTTTCGGCATTATTAGTTTCAGTTTATTAGTCACCGGTTTTCTTAGCTATTCCGGGAACGTGGTGCTGGCAAAATTAGTCAGCAACGGCTGGTCAAATAATTATCTTAATGCCGCATTTACCTCGGCGCTGATGTTCGGCTATTTTATCGGCTCGCTGACCGGCGGTTTTATTGGCGATTATCTTGGGCGGCGCAAAGCATTTCGCATTAACCTGCTGATTGTCGGGATCTCCGCAAGCGCGGCCTCTTTTGTCCCTAACATGTACTGGCTAATCTTTTTCCGCTGCCTGATGGGCACGGGAATGGGGGCGTTGATCATGGTCGGTTACGCCTCATTTACTGAATTTATTCCGCCCGCCGTTCGCGGCAAATGGTCCGCACGGTTGTCATTTGTTGGCAACTGGTCGCCAATGCTATCAGCGGCAATTGGCGTCGTGGTTATTGCTTTTTTAAGCTGGCGGATGATGTTTTTGCTCGGCGGAGTGGCAATGCTGCTGGCCTGGCATCTGTCCGGTAAGTATTTTATTGAATCTCCTCGCTGGCTGGCAGGAAAGGGGCAGCGAAGCGCCGCGGAAAAACACCTCCTGGAAGTGGAAGCGCAAATCGAGAAAGAGAAGAATATTATCTTGCCAGATTTCCAGAATAGCGAACTGAAGGTGGACGAGTACCCGGAAAGCGGTTCCTTCTGGCTATTGTTTAAAGGGCAGATGCTGCAACGCACGCTGGTGGCGATTACCGTGCTGATCGCGATGAATATTTCGCTTTATACCATTACGGTGTGGATCCCAACGATTTTCGTTAATTCGGGGATCGATGTGACGAAATCTATTTTAATGACAGCGATTATTATGATTGGCGCGCCGGTGGGGATTTTTATTGCGGCATTGGTTATTGACCGTTTTCCGCGGCGATTATTTGGCTCATCGCTGCTGATTATTATTGCGCTGCTCGGTTATTTCTATTCAATACAAACCGAGGAGTGGGCCATTTTGAGCTATGGCCTGGTGATGATCTTTTTCCTCTACATGTACGTTTGTTTTGCTTCGGCGGTTTACGTGCCTGAACTGTGGCCGACGCATCTTCGGCTACGTGGTTCGGGCTTTGTTAACGCCGTAGGGAGAATTGTCGCGGTGTTTACGCCCTATGGTGTGGCCGTGTTGCTGACCCGCTATGGTTCAATCACCGTTTTCATTGTTCTCGGCGTGATGCTGGTGCTCTGCGCGCTGATTCTGTTTTGCTTTGGTATCGAAACGCGCAAAGTGTCGCTGGAGGAGATTTCGAGCATCGGGTGATGCTTTGCCGGTGTCCCGGAGGCGATGCTGCGCATCTGTCCGGGACACCAAACCATGCAGGCCGGTAGCCCGGGCAAGGCGCTTTGCGCCGCCCCCGGGAGAAAGATCGCACGGTGTCAATATTGAGGTCTGACGCCGGCAGAGTTACGCCTGAGTTTCTTCCCAGTCTGCCAGCGTATACAGCGTCGCGCCCGCCGCCGCCATTTCCATAAACGCGTGTGCGCTGTCCTGTGGCTGAATATTTACCCCGCGGCAGCCGTCGGTAATCACGTTGACGGAATAGCCCAGATTCAGTGCATCAAGCACGGTAAACTTCACGCAGTAGTCGGTCGCCAGGCCAAGTACGGTTAGCTCATCAATCCCGCGCTCGCGTAACCACGCATCGAGCTGGGTTTTCTGCCGATGACCGTTATCAAAAAAGGCGCTGTAGCTATCAATGACCGGGTTTTCGCCTTTATGGAACACGGCGGCAATATCCTGCTGTTTAAGCAGCGGATGCAGCGCCGCGCCTTCGCTATTCTGGATGCAGTGATCCGGCCAGAAGGTTTGCGCCAGGCCATCAAGTTCGCCCTGGGTATAGGGTTCAACCTGATGCTGGCTGGCAAAGCTGCCGTGATTCGCCGGGTGCCAGTCCTGACTGGCGACCACCGTTTCACCTCTCGCCAGACTCCATTCAATAAGCCGATTGGCGATGTCCACCGTACTATCGCCCTGCGGGACTGCAAGCGCACCGCCGGCGCAAAAATCGTTCTGTAAATCGACCAGTAACAGCGCGCGCTGGGTCATGTGCATCTCCTTACTCATCGGGGGTCAGTTCGCCACGTAGGTTTTCCTGCATTGCGCTACGGATAGCCTCAACGTCCAGATTCTGGCTCAGTAAATAGTGTAGCTTGGTCAGCGTGGCTTCAACGGTCATATCGAAACCGCTAATCACGCCTGCTTGCGCAAGGGCATTACCGGTGGCATAACCGCCCATATTCACTTTGCCGGACATACACTGAGTCAAATTAATCACCACGATGCCGCGCTGGCTGGCCTCGGTCAGCACCTGGATAAACTCGCCGTTTTGCGGAGCGTTACCGACGCCATAAGAGCGCAGAATGAGCGCCTTTACCGGCTGGAGCAGGAAGTTGCGTACCACATCGGCGGAAATACCGGGATAAATCGTTACCACGCCAATCGGCTGCGGGGTAATTGGGTGTACGATTAGCTCGCCCGCGCCGTGCGGGGCCGGAGGCGTACCGAGGCGGCGAATATGGATCCCCGCTTCCAGCAGTGGCGCGAGGTTCGGCGACGCGAAGGCATTAAATCCATCGGCATGAGCTTTGGTGGTGCGGTTACCGCGATAGAGGCGGTTATTGAAGAACAACGACACTTCATTAATCGGGTAGTTGGCGGCGACGTACAGGGCGTTGAGCAGATTAATCTGTCCGTCAGAGCGCAGCTCGGCCAAAGGAATTTGTGACCCTGTCACAATGACTGGTTTACCCAGGTTCTCCAGCATGAATGACAGCGCCGAGGCGGTAAACGCCATGGTATCCGTGCCGTGCAGGATAACGAAGCCATCGTACTGGTCATAATGGTCACGAATGTCGTCAGCGATATGCTGCCAGTCCTCCGGCGTCATATCGGAAGAGTCCATCAGCGGGGCGTATTCGTGAATGGTGAAGTCCGGCATCTCCGGGCGGTGGAACTCGGGCATTAAAGCCAGCTGACGCTGTAAATGGCCGGAAACGGGAATGTAGCCGTGTTCAGAACGCTGCATACCAATGGTACCGCCGGTATAGGCAACGTAAATAGATTTCTTCTGCATAGCATCGCTTAGGTTATATATGGACCGGCGAAGTATATACCCGACACGCCGCAAGTTGCAGGGGCGTTGGCTGCTTTTGTGTGTAACGGATGAAGTGTAAAAATGCCGCCCCGTGATTGGGGCGGCAGAGGATTAACGTATATTGGCGCAGGTTAAACAGAACGCGTAACGGTTTTGCGGATCGTTGAATGCCGCCATCTTGTCGCTTTCCGCTTTCACCGCGTTAGCCGCAGCAGCCACGGGCGCAGGCAGATACGCTTGTACCGCTGCCGGCAGCGCCGCGCGGACTGAACCGGTCAGGCTATCTACCATCATTGAGAAGAAAGTGGGATCTTCCTGATAGTAATTGATATGCCACTGTTTCAGCTTCGCCAGCTCTGCAGCTTTCGCCACTGCGTCGTCAAAGTCGCCGAGGCCATCGACCAGACCGTTAGCCTTCGCATCTTCACCCGTCCAGACGTGGCCCTGAGCGATTTGGTCAATTTTCTCAGGCGTGCTCTTACGCGCGGTCGCCACCAGGGTGATGAAGCGCTTATAGCCATTTTCGATGGTCAACTGCATCAGCTGCTGCACTTCTGGCGGCAGCGCTTTGGTGGTGGAGACGTCGGCCAGCGGTGAGGTTGCCACACCGTCGGTGTGTACGCCAATCGACCCCAGCGTATTCTCGACGGTATTAATCACCCCAAAGATACCGATGGAGCCGGTGAGGGTGCTTGGGTTCGCCACAATGTAATCCGCCGGGGTTGAGATCCAGTAACCGCCGGAAGCCGCCATACCGCCCATCGACACAACGACGGGTTTACCTGCCGCTTTTGCCGCAGCCAGCTCTTCGCGAATCACCTCTGAGGCGCTGACGCTGCCGCCAGGGCTGTTGACCCGCAGCACGATAGCTTTAACTTTCGGATCCAGACGCGCGTCGCGGATCTGCGCGGCGGTCGTATCGCCACCAACGTTACCCGGCGTTTCTTCGCCATCCATTATCGCGCCGTTAGCAAAGATAACGGCGATCGCGGAGCCCTGATCGGCAGGCGTTTTCACCGTGTAATCGTAGTAGCTGATAGCGCTGTAGTTGTTATCCGCTTTGCTCCAGCCAAACTGCTTGGTCAGCACTTTTTCCACATCAGTGGAGGTGCCCAGCTCATCAACCAGCTTGTTATCCAGTGCATATTTTGCCGTGTCGCCATCGACTTTACGCAGTCCGTCAATCACGCCCTGAGCACCTGGGAACAGCTGCTGAGCGGTAATCTGGCGGTTGGCGGCGATGGTGGCGAGGTAGTTCTGCCATAATTCGCCAATCCAGCGGCTGTCCGCATCGCGGGCTGCCGGAGACATATCGTCGCGAATAAACGGTTCTACCGCTGATTTATAGGTGCCGACGCGGAACACGTGGGTAGAGACTTTGAGTTTGTCGAGCAGCGATTTGTAGTACAGACCGTTGGTGGCAAAGCCGTGCAGATCCACTTCGCCCTGCGGTGAGAGCCAGATTTTATTGGCGAAGCTAGCCAGATAGTACTGACCCTGGCTGTAGCTGCTGCCAACAGCATACACTGGCTTACCGCTGTCGCGGAATTCGCGCAGCGCTTTGCCGATATACTGCATCGATGGCTGATCGCCGCCAGCAAAATTCTTCAGATCCAGCACGATACCGGTGATGTTCCGGTCATCTTTCGCCTGACGAATGGTTTGCACAATATCGAACAGTGAGTTTTCCTGCAGACGATCGGAGCTGGCGCCAAACAGCTGACGACCAATAACCCCTAGTTTGCTGCTGGCCGAAGGTTTATCGACCACCACGCCGGTGATATCCATCAACAGCGCGCCGCGAGTGGTGTGCTCCGTTGTGGTGGTGCTGAACTGGGCCCAGATGCCAACGCAGGCCAGCACCAGCACCAGGAAAACCACGTTCAGTGCGAGCTGGCGAATGAAGTTGAGTACTCGCCATGTCCATTTAAAAATTCCGGCGAGCAGTCGCCAAAGAGTTCGCATGTATTCTCCCTAAGCATTATCAAAAATGGGCGGACATCAGGGGCCGCCGCGTCTGGCTATCCTAAAGAGAGTGCCGACGGTTGTCAGCAGGAATCACCCGTTGGGCTGTAACAAAATCCTTGCGCATGTTAATTTTATGAAAAATCACATCACAGGAGTTATACAGATGGATGCTCTCGAACTACTGGTTAATCGCCGCAGCGCTTCACGTCTGACCGACCCGGCTCCGGCGGGTGAGCAGTTGGAAAATATTCTCCGTGCAGGCTTGCGTGCGCCGGACCATGGGACGCTACAGCCGTGGCGCTTCTTTATTATTGCCGATGAAGGGCGTGAGCGCTTTAGCCAGCTACTGGAAAAAGGTGCGGTGGCGGCAGGGGCAGATGAGAAGGCGATTGAAAAAGCCCGCAGCGCGCCGTTTCGTGCACCGCTGATTATTACCGTAGTGGCACGCTGCGAAGATCATCCAAAGGTGCCGAAATGGGAGCAGGAGATGTCGGCGGGCTGCGCGGTGATGGCCATGCAGATGACGGCCGTCGCACAGGGCTTTAACGGCATTTGGCGCAGCGGTGCATTAACCGAGAGCCCGGTGGTGCGCGAAGGATTTTCCTGCCGTGAGCAGGATAAAATAGTCGGTTTTCTCTATCTGGGCACGCCGCAGCTCAAAGCTTCAACCAACATAGCGCTGCCGGACACCGCACCGTTTGTGACGCGCTTCTGAGTCAGACCGGGTGGCGGCTAGCGCCTGACCCGGCCTGTGCTTTGAGTCCGTAACCCGGACAAGGCGCGTCAAGCGCCGCCTCCGGGGCTCCAACGGCGACGAAGTTACTTCTGCTGTTGAGCGAATTCGTCTTTCGCTTTCTGCAACTGTTGCTGGAAGGCCGGATTAGTATGCAGCGTGGCGACCACTGCTGAGCCGACAATCCGCGCCGCGTCTACGTCGCTCTGCCAGTGATAACCGCAAATGACCCGGCTCTCACCCAGCTCAAATCCGCGTTTAAGAATTTCGTTTTGCCGCTGTGGATTGACCTCAGCCAGCACCAGCGCCGTTGCCCAACCGATAGACGTATGCCCGGAAGGATAGGAACCATTTTTCGACAGCGCATCCTGCTCGGTGGTGTTGCAGGTGGCGACACCATAAAACGCAAATGGCCGAATGCGCATATACTTCTCTTTTGCGCCGCGCGTCGCCAGGTCACCAGCATCTTCAATCATATTGGTCAGTAACTTATGCAGCTCCGGCGCATCTTTCGCGGTGATGGGCGAGCCGAAGGCGCCGGAGAAGGCATTGGCCACGCCGCCGCCGCTTAGGTTTGCGTCTTCCACGGCTAATTTACCGCGCTCGGTGCCGCGCAGTAGACGGCCTTTTTCATACATCGCCTGATCGTTTAAAAATGCGATGCTTCCTACTTCCGGTGGCGGTGGCAGCAGCGCCAGGCTATCAATGGCCTGGGCATTGGTCAGATAGTAGAGATCGGGTTTAGTGGTGACGTCGTTACCGGCTGGAGCCAGGGCGAAAGCGTTAATGGAGAAGAAACTGGCCAGGCAAAGGGCGAGAACGCGCTTTTTCATTAAAATTTCCTTACGTTGTTATATGTCCAGATGAAACAGAACTATTTTTGTCACATTTCTGTCATCTTTTAGTAAAGGTTAAAATGGCGTTAAAAAAAGGGTTCTGTATCGCAAAATCGGTTTTTTGTCTGCTTAATGAGCAACTATGCGCGATTTAGGACTGTCGTACTTATCACCTTGGCATTTGGGCGCTACCATAGCGGGATTGCAATGACAGGAGATGTCCATGAGCGAGCAAGCTATTCGTTTAACGCAATACAGCCACGGAGCCGGTTGCGGGTGTAAAATTTCCCCTAAAGTGTTGGAAACGATTCTGCAGAGTGACCGGGCGAAGTTTATCGACCCGAACCTGCTGGTGGGCAATGAGACCAGCGATGATGCCGCCGTCTATGACCTCGGCAACGGCACGTCAATTGTCAGCACCACCGACTTTTTTATGCCGATCGTCGATAGCCCGTTCGACTTCGGACGCATTGCCGCGACCAACGCCATCAGCGATATTTTCGCGATGGGCGGTAAACCGATCATGGCGATTGCCATTCTCGGCTGGCCGATTAATACCCTGGCACCGGAAATCGCCCGTCAGGTCGTCGATGGCGGGCGCTTTGCTTGCCAGCAGGCGGGTATTGCCCTTGCGGGCGGCCACTCGATTGATGCTCCGGAACCTATTTTCGGCCTCGCGGTGACCGGCGTGGTGCCGACCGAGCGGGTGAAGAAAAACAGCACCGCTCAGGCAGGCTGCAAACTGTATCTCACTAAACCGCTGGGTATCGGCGTGCTGACTACCGCCGAGAAAAAATCGCTATTGAAGCCTGAGCATCAGGGGCTGGCGACGGAAACCATGTGTCAGATGAACCTCGTTGGTTCAGCGTTTGCCAATATTGAAGGCGTAAAAGCGATGACCGACGTCACCGGCTTTGGGCTGCTTGGCCACCTGAGCGAAGTGTGCCGTGGCGCGGGCGTACAGGCGCAGCTAACTTACGCCGATATCCCGAAACTACCCGGTGTGGAAGCGTATATTGCAGCGGGCGCGGTCCCGGGCGGTACCGGGCGTAACTTTGCCAGCTACGGTCATCTGATGGGCGAAATGCCGCCAGAGTGGCGCGATTTGCTGTGCGACCCGCAAACCTCCGGCGGTCTGTTGCTGGCGGTAACGCCGGATGCGGAAGCTGAGGTTCAGGCCGCGGCGGCTGAGTATGGTATTACGCTTGCCGCCATCGGCGAGCTGGTCACCGCCCGCGGCGGTCGCCCAATGATCGAGATCCGTTGATTTCATGCGGCTGTTTATTGCGGAAAAACCAAGTCTCGGTCGCGCCATCGCTGAGGTGCTGCCAAAACCACATCGTAAAGGCGACGGCTATATTGAGTGCGGTAACGGACAGGTGGTCACCTGGTGTATCGGCCACCTGCTGGAGCAGGCGCAGCCTGACGTCTATGACGGGCGCTATGCGCGCTGGAACCTGCTCGACCTGCCCATTGTGCCTGAGAAGTGGCAGCTTCAACCCAAACCATCTGTGACCAAACAGCTTAACGTGATTAAGCGCTTGCTCGGCGATGCCCAGGAAGTGATTCACGCGGGTGACCCGGACAGGGAAGGTCAACTGTTGGTAGATGAGGTACTGGATTATCTGCAACTGGCGCCGGAAAAGCGCCAGCAGGTACAGCGCTGCCTGATTAACGACCTTAACCCGCAGGCGGTGGAGCGGGCGATAAACCGCCTGCGTGCCAACAGTGAATTTATTCCGCTGTGCGTCTCGGCGCTGGCCCGCGCCCGCGCCGACTGGTTGTACGGGATCAACATGACTCGTGCCTATACTATTCTCGGGCGTAACGCGGGTTATCAGGGCGTGTTATCCGTCGGGCGCGTGCAGACCCCGGTGCTTGGCCTGGTGGTGCGCCGCGATGAAGAGATTGAAAACTTCGTCGCTAAAGATTTCTTCGACGTGAAGGCGCATATCGTCACGCCGAAGGATGAACGCTTTGTCGCTAACTGGGTGCCAAGCGAAGCCTGTGAGTCATATCAGGACGAAGAGGGGCGCTTGCTTCATCGTCCGCTTGCCGAACACGTTGTTAAGCGTATTGAAGGCCAACCGGCGACGGTTACCGCTTATAACGACAAGCGGGATTCCGAGCCTGCGCCGCTACCTTTCTCGCTTTCCGCGCTACAGATTGAAGCCGCGAAGCGCTTTGGTTTTAGCGCGCAGAACGTGCTGGATATCTGCCAGAAGCTGTATGAAACCCACAAACTCATTACCTATCCGCGTTCGGATAGCCGCTATCTGCCGGAGGAGCATTTTGCCGGTCGTCATGCGGTGCTTAACGCCATTAGCGTGCACGCGGCAGACCTGCTGCCGCAGCCGGTAGTGGACCCGGAGATCCGCAATCGCTGCTGGGATGATAAAAAGGTCGATGCGCACCATGCCATTATTCCCACCGCGCGCAGTTCGCAGGTTAAGCTCAGCGACAACGAGGAAAAGGTCTACGGCCTGGTTGCTCGTCAGTACCTGATGCAGTTTTGCCCGGATGCGGTGTTTCGCAAATGCCAGATCGATCTCGATATCGCCAACGGCAAATTTATCGCCAAAGCCCGTTTCCTGGCGGAAGCTGGTTGGCGAACGCTGCTGGGCAATAAAGAGCGCGATGAGGAAAACGACGGGACGCCGCTGCCGATAGTCGCGAAAAACGACGAGCTGCTGTGCGAAAAGGGCGAAGTCGTGGAGCGTCAGACCCAGCCGCCGCGTCATTTCACCGATGCGACGATTTTGTCGGCGATGACCGGGATTGCCCGCTTCGTGCAGGATAAGGATCTGAAGAAGATCCTGCGCGCGACTGACGGTCTGGGTACGGAAGCAACCCGCGCCGGGATTATCGAGCTGCTGTTTAAGCGCGGTTTCTTGACCAAGAAGGGGCGCTATATTCACTCAACCGATGCCGGGAAGGCGCTGTTCCATTCGCTGCCCGAAATGGCAACCCGTCCGGATATGACTGCCCACTGGGAGTCGATCCTGACGCAAATCAGCGAAAAGCAGTGCCGCTATCAGGACTTTATGCAACCGCTGGTAGGCACGCTGTTCCAGCTTATCGACCAGGCGCGTAGTACCCCGGTTCGCCGCTTCCGCGGCATTGTCGCGCCGGGCGACGGCAAGAAGAAGAGCGCTCCGCGTAAACGTACGGCGAAAAAATCACGGCCAGCAGATGAGGCGGGCGGAGAGGCAACTGCGTGAGTTTTCTGCCCCGGGAAGGTGTAAATCGCCGGGGCGGAAAACAGAGACCAAAATAGCATCCAATTTGTAAAATGCCCCATTTTTAAATATTCACTTCCCTCAACTTCAAATTACTATTCTTAATGATATATTCTTCTCGTTAATATATTAAATGGTCGGTTTTCTATTGCCTGGGTTCTTATGTGTAGAATTAAAGGTTAGTCATTGCCAAATGCTTTAGTTTATTCTCAAAAACTTTATGATGGATTAGTATTTAGCGCTGACAAACTTTTTCTGGTCTATATAAACAGGGATGATAAATGATTATTGGAATAGATTTAGGTACAACAAACAGTTTGGTTGCGGTCTGGCAGGAGGGAAAAGCGGTATTAATTCCCAATGCGTTGGGTAAATTGCTCACCCCCAGTGTGGTGAGCGTCGATGATGACGGCATGGTGCTGGTGGGCGAGGCGGCCCGCGACCTGCAACTGGTGCGCCCGACAAACTGCGCGGCGAACTTCAAGCGGATTATGGGCACCTCGCAGACCATTATGCTGGGGAAACAGGCGTTTCGCCCGGAGGAGCTTTCCTCACTGGTATTGCGTCAGCTAAAAGAAGATGCCGAGAATTTTTTGGGCGAACCGGTGACGGAGGCGGTGATTAGTGTTCCTGCCTACTTTAGTGACGTGCAGCGTAAAGCGACCAAAATCGCCGCCAGCATGGCCGGGTTGACCGTTGAGCGCTTAATTAACGAGCCGACTGCTGCCGCGCTGGCCTATGGCTTACACAATCAGGAAGATGAACATCAGTTTTTAGTCTTCGACCTGGGCGGCGGTACGTTCGACGTCTCTATTCTGGAATTATTCGACAATATTATGGAAGTGCGCGCCAGCGCCGGGGATAACTTCCTCGGCGGTGAGGATATCGTGGATATTCTGGTCGAGGCCTTTCGCCATCAGCAGGAATTCCCGGAAGAGATCGAATGGCGGGAGCCGACTCTACAACGGCAGCTACGAGTAGAAGCCGAACGGGTTAAGCGGGCACTGAGCCTGCGTGAAACGGCGGTTTTCAGCGTGGAAATCGAGAGTGAGCGTTATCAGTGGCAAATTACCGAGGCGGATTTTGAATTGCTGCTGGAATCTTTTTTCGCCCGCATTCGGGAACCTCTGGAAATGGCGATTCGTGATGCCCGGCTGGATATCTCGCAGCTGGACCAGATTGTTCTGGTAGGCGGAACGACGCGTATGCCGCTTATCCGCAAGCTGGTGGCGCAGCTCTTTGGCCGTCTGCCGGCAATGCATCTGAATCCGGATGAGGTGATAGCGCAGGGGGTGGCGATTCAGGCCGCGCTCAAGATGCGCAATAGTGAACTTGAGGATGTGGTGGTCACTGATGTTTGCCCTTACACCCTGGGCGTCGATACCTCAAGGTCGCTGGGTCACACGCGAGAGTCGGGCTACTTTGCGCCAATTATTGAGCGCAACCGTAGCATCCCCTGTAGTCGGGTGCGGAATTTTTATACCGTTAATGACGACCAGACTAATGTGGATTTTAAAATCTACCAGGGCGAGAGCCGGATGGTGGAGGACAATATCTTTCTGGCCGAAATGTCTATTGCCGTGCCGCCAAAACCGGCGGGGCAGGTGGAAATACAAGTTCGTTTTACCTACGATATTAACGGGCTGCTCGATGTTGATATTCATGTACCGTTAACCGGCAACCGCAGCAGTCTGCTTATTCAACAGCATCCGGGCACTTTGACGGAAGATCAGATCCAACAGTCGCAGGCCAAACTCAGCACGCTGAAAATTCACCCACGCGATGAACAGGCGAACCAGGCGCTGATGGCCCGTCTCGATCATCTCTATCAGTTGAGCCTTGGCGATGCACGTGAATGGGTCAGCGAGTGCTCGCGGAAGTTCAGCTATCTGTTGGAAAAGCAGGAAAACGATCAGATCATCGCCTTCCGCGAACAGGTTAATCAAATTCTCGACGGTATAGATACGGACCGCCTGCTATGAACTGCTGGCAAATATTAGGCCTGGAGCCGGGAACCGGGGCGCGCGAAATTAAGCGCCGCTTTGCGCAGTTGGTAAAGGTTAACCGCCCTGAGGACGATCCGGCTGTCTATCAGAGATTACGCGATGCCTACGAGCAGGCGCTGGCTTGTACGGATGATCACAGCTCGCAGCCACACGTTGAACCTTGCACTACCGCGGGCGTCAGACCGGTTGTTTTGCCGCGCGTCACGCCCGTTAGCCCACCACCTCCGGTTACCCGGGAGAATGGCTGGGCTGACGTGCTGGAGGCTCTGTTGGTGGAAAATAAACACCTCCCGGAAGCTGTCGACTTGCAGCTGGAGCGGGCGCTGGTGGATCTCGTCGCATTTGACCTGCAATCCCGGCTACAGTTTGAAACCACTCTGATGGCAAAGCTGGCGCGGGACCATCGTCCTTTGTTGATGCTGACGGCGGCGGAAAAGTTTAAATGGCATCTGGTGACGGATAAGGATGATACTGGTGCGCGAAACACCATTAATGACCATTGCCTGATCTATCGGCGCATTGAGCGGGATATTGCGCCGCTTTTCTTTAACGGCATGAGCTGCATTGAGGAAGTAGAGTGCGGCGAAAAGCTCTACGCTATTTTTGCCGCACTGGAGCACGATGCGCAAAGCCTGCAATGGTTTGATATCGCCGTACTGCTGAAAATAGCCGGGCTTGTGCTCTCTGCTGATTATCTGGGCATGATAAGTGAAAAAATCAGGTGGACGACGCAGACGGAGAAAATACAGAGAGCCCAAAGTTTAGATGAGGAAAAGTCGGTACTGGTCTGGAATCTGAATGAGCGATTCCGTGCTCTGGCATCTATTCACCAATCCGCGTATCAAAAAGTCGTGCGCGCGCTTCAGCTGGAATCGGATGGTTATCACGTCTCGAAAGTCTTGTCTGCGCGTCTTAAAGCTGCTGAGCAGGGCGATATCGAAGCCTGTTTTTCCATCGGAAAAATGTATTACGGTGGTTTTGGCGTTCCGCAAGATGAGTCGCAGGCTATGCACTGGTATCTACGCGCCGCAGAGCAGGGACTGGCGCCCGCTCAGTATCATCTTGCCCAGCTTTATGAACGAAAACGTAATAACAACGCAGCGTTTCAATGGTACAGCAAGGCAGCGGAGCAAGGCCATGCGAGCGCGCAGTATGCGCTGGGTCGTTTATACACAGGCGGTTTTGGGGTCACCCGAAATCGTCAGCAGGGAATTTTATGGTTTTCCCGAGCGGCGGAACAGAATGATGATTATGCGCAATATGCGCTAGGCGTTATCTGTCTTGTCGGCGACGGTATCGACACGGATTGCCTGCGGGCATTTGGACTTTTTCGTCAGGCTGCGCTACAGGGGAATACCGCGGCGCAGCTTGAGCTGGCGCATCTGTATTACAATGGGCAAGCGGTAGAACGCGATGTGCAGCAGGCGCTGGTCTGGTATACCAAAGCCGCAGAGCAGAATAACGGCGACGCGCAATATTGGTTAGGTAAAATCTATAATGAAGGGGAATTAGCGCCCCCCGATCGTCAAAAAGCATTGACCTGGTACAGCAAAGCGGCGGAGCATGGATCTGGCGAGGCGATGTTTGAGCTGGGGTGTCTTTATTACCGCGGTGAACATATTGCCGCTGATATTGAGCAGGCGGTTCACTGGTTTTCGGAATCGGGTCAGCGGGGCGTGGCGCAAGCGGCATTTATCCTCGCAGAGATTTATGCCGCCGGCAAAGATGGTGTAAAAAAAGACCAAAATAATGCCTTCTACTGGTATGAAAAAGCGGCCAGATTAGGTTCCGTCCAGGCTCAGGGAAAATTTGCAGCGATGTATGCCCTCGGGACGGGTAAAGAGCAGAGCTATCTTGAGGCCTGGGCGTGGATCATTATTGCCGGAGGCGATAATCCCTATATCGATAAAGAAACCGTGCGGCAAAAATTATCCGCTGAGGAGATGACGGAAGCGCAAGCGATGGCTGCAAGGTATCGGCGGATATTTCAGCTTAAATAAAGATGAAAGAAGAAAAGGAGTTCTGAGATGACGTGCTGGGAAATATTAGGCCTGGAGCCAGGAGCAGAGCCTCGTGAAATTAAGCGCCGCTTTGCGCAGTTAGTGAAGGTCAATCGTCCGGAGGACGATCCGGTTGTCTATCAGAGGTTACGCGATGCCTACGAGCAGGCGCTATCTAGTGAAGAGAATCCAATTAGAGATGGCGATGTGTGGGACGATGAAGAGCCGGTGTCGAAGCGCGCCACGCCCACGCGTATTAGATTTCCGACAGTAAATATATCAGCCCGCATCCATCATCAAAATCCCATCGTGGTAAGCGCGACGCTAAGCTGGCAAAGCGTGCTTGACGATCTATTCTTAGTCAACGAGAGCAAGCCTCAGCAGGCTGAAGCCCAGTTAACTGAGGCTGTCGCCAGGCTTTCTTCTTCCGACCTGAAAGCACGTTTACAGTTTGAGGAACATCTGGCTTTAAATTTGAGTCGGGTATTTCGTCCTTTGCTGACGCTGGCGGCGGCAGAAAAATTTAAATGGTATTTGACATCCGGGGGCAATCATCAGGCTGCCTGCTGCGCGATTAATGACAAGCGTACGCTTTGGTTACTGAATGAAGCGGAAATTGCACCGCTGTTTTTTGCTGATATGTCGGCTATTGATGAAATTGAAAGCGGCGATCGGCTTAAACGTATTTATCAGAACTATGCTGATGATGCGGAAAACAGACCGTGGTTTGATGCAGCGGTATTAATGCAAATCGTCAGATACGATCTCTCCAGTGCATTTCTGGGTTTTATAGTTGAGAAGCTTGAATGGTCAGTTAAGCCAGATAAAAGCATTCGTTGCTGGTCGCTTTCTGAACGTTTTCACGCGTTAGAGATAATCCACCCGCTGGGGTATGAAAAACTGTGCGCTGCTATCAGCGCAGCCGACGGCGTTTACCATACATCGAAAACATCAGTGAGTTATGCCAAAGCGGCGGAGCAAAAGCATGCGATATCACGCTATAACCTCGGACTGCTCTATGAGCAGGGAGAAGATGTCGAACAGGATGATAATCGCGCTTTCTTCTGGTTCTCCTGTGCAGCAAAGCAGGGGCATGCCGATGCACAGCATTCATTAGGCGTTTGCTACCGCGAAGGTAAGGGGACAAATCAGGATTTTCAACAGGTTATCTATTGGCTTATGAAGAGTGCAGTGCAAGAAAATGTCTATGCACAATACGATCTTGGTCGAATTTATATCTGCGAAACCTCGGATATGCAAGATTATGTAAAGGCATTTTATTGGTTCCAGAAAGCGGCACAGCAGGGATTTGCTCATGCCCAAAACCATCTGGGTTGGTTGTATTATAACGAAACAACAGGCAGCCGAAATTACCAGCAGGCGTTGAGATGGTTCACTTTGGCCGCTGAGCAACATTGTGATGTTGCCCAATATAATCTAGGTATATTGTATCGTGATGGCCTGTCTGGCCCGATTAACTATCAATTGGCCTATGATTATTTTCTTAAAGCCGCACGGCAAGGATATGCACCTGCACAGAATGAAGTCGCAATGATGTATTATCACGGACGTGGCATTGAGCAAAATTATCAGATGATTATTGAATGGTACTCCAAATCCGCAGAGCAAGGAGATGCTATTGCCCAATATAATCTTGGGCAGCTATACAGTGATGATGAAATAATGCAGCCAGATTATGCAAAGGCGCAATATTGGTTAATGCAATCGGCCGAGCAGGAATATGGCGATGCTCAGTTTAAATTAGGCTTTATGTATTTTGAAGGAACTGGAGTTCCCCGAGATATACAGAAATCCATATTCTGGTTTACGGCTGCCGGGCAGCAGGAGAACGTTGATGCGGCAGTCATGCTGGGGAAGATCTACATGCGCGGGGAGGGTATAATAGGAAAAGATTACAGCTCCAGCTTATTTTGGTATGAAAAAGCCGCTAAGCTCAATCACGCAGGAGCTCAGGAGGTGGTTGCATTTATGTATGCTAACGGTTTTGGAACCGATACTAACTATATTTTGGCTTGGGTCTGGATAATTATTTCGTCGACTCCACATCCTGAAATAGATAAAGGCAAGATTCGTCGTAAATTATCCGCCAGAGAATTAGCTGAAGCGGAAGATATTGCTCATCAATATATTAGAAGATATCAGTTAAGGTAAATACGGTAATATCGAGGTATAGGTACTGAGCCATGGAAGGGAGGTTTGCAGGTATGACGTGCTGGGAAATATTAGGCCTGGAGCCGGGAGTCGAGCTGCGTGAAATTAAGCGGCGCTTTGCGCAATTAGTGAAGGTCAATCGTCCGGAGGACGATCCGCAGGCGTATCAGCGGCTACGTAACGCCTATGAAGCGGCGCTGAGCTGGGAAGAGGTGGACGATGTCTTTCCAGATGAAGAAGAACACACCGAACGGGATAATATCAATATTCGTCAAGATATTGTTGATATGCCTCAGCCACGAATACGAATCCAGCGCCGATCTCCGGGCGCGGTGAGCGCGTCTTTGAACTGGCAAAATGTTCTGGAGCGCCTGTTTCTGGCGAATGAAAAGCTCCCGGAAAATGCGCAGAAGCAGCTAGAAAGCGCTTTGAATGAACTCGAACTTCTGGACCTCAAATCGCGCATACGTTTTGAGGAGGCGCTGCTGGTCAACCTGCACCAGATATCGCGCCCGTTACTGGTATTAGCCGCGGCAAAAACCTTTCGCTGGCATCTGGTTGCGGGGGGCGCTCAGGCCAGTATCCAGACGGCGATAAACGAAGGCTGTATTCTGTATCGTAATATTGAAAAAGAGATTGCGCCTTATTTCTTTGCCGAGATGTCGGCTATTGATGAAGTTGAATGCGGCGATAAAATTAAAGATAGCTATTATTCCTTACGGGATAACGAGAAAAGTAAGAAGTGGTTCGATTTTGCGCTGCTGATGCAGATTGATCAGCTTCCGCTGTCTGCACCGTTTTTATGTCAGCTCACAGAATTGGTTGAATGGTCATATAAACCGGACAAACAACTCCGCGCGTGGTCTTTGTCCGACCGTTTTCATGCACTGGCCGCTGTACATAAACAAAGTTATCGCAAGCTAATTAATGCGTTGAACGTACTGAATAATTGCTACGCATCATCAATGGTGGTTAGCAGCTATTTAAGCGCCGCAGAACAAGGCCATGTTTTTTCATATAACCAGCTCGCACAAAAATATTTTATTGGCGCGGATGTCGAAAAAGACGATACCCAGGCGGCGTACTGGTTTACCCGCGCGGCGGAGTCAGGGCATATTTCTGCCCAGCACAACCTTGGGACCCTGTATCGCGATGGCGTTGGCGTTGAGACAAATGCGCAAGAAGCATTTAAATGGTTTATGCAGGCCGCGCTGCAGGGCGATGATAAGTCGCAATATACTGTGGGGTTTATGTATAAGTCAGGTTCCGGTATCGAGCAGAATCAGACGTTGGCGTTTGAGTGGTATCTGAAAGCCGCCGAACAGGGACATAACTGGTCACAGCGTGAAGTGGCAAAGATGTTACGTAACGGAACGGGCGTTGAAGCGGATCTGGCTAAGGCTTTTGCCTGGTGCGTTAAAAGCGCAGAGAGTGGTTATGATTTCGCGCAAAGTGATCTGGGGGTCATGTACTTTCATGGCTGGGGTGTCGCGCAGGATTATCACCAGGCCAGGGTGTGGTATATCAAGGCCGCTGACCAGGGTGAAAGCGCTGCGCAACATAATCTCAGCATCTTATACCGGGATGGCTTGGGCGTAGCCGTTGATGATATTAAATCTTTTGCATGGTGTTTTAAATCAGCCCATGCAGGCTTCACTGACGCACAATATGAGCTTGGGCATAAATATTATTATGGCCAGGGGGTAGAACAGGATGGTGATGCTTCCAATTAGTAGAACATGTGTTTTTCAATAAACGTCCCGATGACTTTTTCGTGGATCTCTACTGAACGCGAGAAGCAGATTGTTTTACGAGCCAAGCGCTTAATGCGGGTGCGCAGCGTCAGGTTATTGCGCTCAATCCGTTGGGTGAATATTTTTCCGGTCAGATGCTTATCCTTCGGCACCTCCCGGCCATAGCTGCCCCAGTCGTCGCTGGTGATCATGCCGATGTTGAATGGCGTAAGCAGTGCCAGTAGTTCCCGGCAGGTTTCATCGGTACGGGGACCAAAAGTGTAGGCCAGTACACCCCCTGTTTTGGTGTTATACGCGTACCAGAGCCAGTGTTGCCGGGCTTTACTGCCAACGAAACTCCATTGCTCATCAAGTTCGCAGATAAGCGCCACATCAGCATGAGCAACGGGCGAAGACGTTATTCGCTTTGGCGTGAGTTTTTTAAAGTCCGGATGACGGTGTTAATGCCAATTTTCAGTGTTCTGGCGGTATCGCGAACCCCGGCGCCATTGAAGGCCATTTCAGTGATCAGCTCTTTAATGCCCGGCTTACGGGCCTCATAAGTGTAAGTGAGCTGAAAAACGCGGTGGCAGTCACGGCAGCGAAATCTGTCATGGCCTTTAGGGTTCTGACCATGGCGGTAGACCTGTGCAGACTGACAACGAGGACAATGAATGTTAACGCTGGCCATGAAAGAACCTCAAAAGCCCGCATTATACATCAGATTCAACTAATTAGAGGCATCACCAACAGGATTATGTCCAGGCCTATGAATGGTTTTACAAGGTCGCGGAGCAAAGCCACTGCTGCCGATCTCAATTCTATCTTGGTCAAATCCATCGTTTTGGCTATATTTCCGATAGCGATTATCATCAGGCTTTTTACTGGTTAAATCTGGCGGCAGAACAGAATTACAGCCATGCGCAATATAGTTTAGGGATGCTTTATCTGGAAGGTACTGGTGTAGGAAAAAACAGCCAGACGGCTTTTAATTATTTTCATGCCGCAGCATTACAGGGGATCGCAGCAGCACAAAATAGAGTGGCCATTATGTTTGAGGATGGAGATGGTGTGAATCAGGATTCCCATCAGGCATGCAAATGGTACACGCTCGCGGCAGAACAGGGCGATAAGGATAGCCAGTTTAACCTTGCGCAGTTGTATAAAAATCACCTTTCTGATTATCGCCAGGCTGTTTACTGGTTTACGCAGGCCTTTGAACAAGGCGAGGATACCGATGCGGCATTTATGCTGCATAAGATCTATCTGGAAGGCGGCGAGGGCGTGGAGAAGGATGAGAAACAAGGTTTTACCTGGTGCGCACGTGCAGCGCTCAGGGGGCACAAACAAGCTCAGGATGCGCTTTCTACGCTGTATCACCGTGGATGCGGGACCGAGAAAAGCAATGCCGATGCATGGGCATGGGCGCTTATTTATGGCCCGGCAGGGATGAAGTTGAGAATAAAGCGAGCGATGTCACCTGAGGAAATTGCAGAGGCGCAAGCGCGGGCAAAACAATTAATAATCCAGTGCGAGCTGGAAAGTAGCTATTATCCATTGCCATAAAGAAGTTAAGTAACAAAAAAGAAACGCCCCACCTGTTTCGGTGAGGCGTTATCGATGTCTTAAATCACACCCTGAGCCAGCATGGCGTCAGCGACCTTCACGAAACCGGCGATATTCGCGCCGCGAACGTAGTTGGTCTGCTTCGCCTCGCCGCCGTATTCCACACAGGCGTGGTGGATGTCCAGCATGATGTGATGCAGGCGAGCGTCAACTTTCTCCGCTTTCCAGCCCATGCGCGCGGCGTTCTGCGCCATTTCCAGGCCAGAGGTTGCCACGCCACCGGCGTTAGCCGCTTTACCCGGCGCGAACAGGACGCCCGCTTCGAGGAATAGGTCGGTTGCCGCGATAGTGGTTGGCATGTTGGCGCCTTCCGCGACGGCCTTCACGCCGTTAGCAATCAGCTGACGGGCAGCATCGACGTCCAGCTCGTTCTGCGTTGCGCACGGCAGCGCGATATCTGCCTGTACGCCCCACGGCTGCTTGCCTTCAAGATAGGTCAGGCCGAACTCGCGGGCGTAATCGGCTACGCGGCCATGGCTGCGTTCTTTAATATCGATCAGGCGGGCCAGTTTTTCTTTGGTGAAGCCAGCTTCGTCAACCACGGTGCCGTTAGAGTCGGAAGCCGTAATAACGCGCGCGCCAAGCTCCATCGCTTTCTCAATGGCATATTGCGCGACGTTGCCCGAGCCGGAAACTGCGACGCGAGCGCCTTCAAAGCCCAAACCGTGGCGTTTCAGCATTGCTTCGGTAAAGTAGATCAGGCCGTAACCGGTTGCTTCCGGACGAATCAGGCTGCCGCCGAAGGAGAGGCCTTTACCAGTGAACACACAGGCGCTGTTGTTGGAGAGCTTGCGCATCATCCCGGCCATAAAGCCCACTTCACGACCGCCTACGCCGATATCACCTGCCGGAACGTCGGTATCCGGGCCAAGATGACGATACAGTTCGGTCATCAGCGCCTGGCAGAAACGCATCACTTCGCCATCGCTCTTGCCTTTAGGATCGAAGTCGCTACCGCCTTTACCGCCGCCCATAGGCAGGGTGGTCAGGGCGTTTTTGAAGGTTTGTTCAAAACCGAGGAATTTCAGAATCGACAGGTTTACCGATGGGTGGAAACGCATACCGCCCTTGTACGGGCCGATAGCGGAGTTGAACTGCACGCGCCATGCGCGGTTAACCTGAACCTGATTACGGTCATCAACCCAAACAACGCGGAACTGGATAGCACGCTCTGGTTCAACCAGACGTTCAAGCAAATTCAGCTGACGATAGCGCGGATTTTCCTCAAGGAAAGGCCACAGGGTGGTCATCACCTCGCGGACTGCCTGAGCAAATTCAGTTTGATTTGGATCGCGCTGTTGAACGCGGGCGAGAAAACCTTCCAGAGTGCACGTCTGATCCATTGATATAAGTTCCCCTTATGATTGTGATTGCATTTATTTATTATGATTCGGCTCTTGAAAAGGCCGATTTTCCGACTATACCACCGGGAATCGTTAGTTAAGCAAGGAAAAATTGTCCAGAAAGCAAAATTTATAATTAGGCTTTGGTCATAATCAAAAACGATGACAATAGCCTGACAAAATTAGCGGGAAAGGAGAGATGCACGTTGGGCGATAAAGGCTTCCAGCAGGGGGATGTCGGCTGGCGCAAGATTGAAGGTTAAGGCTTCCTGCGGCGAGCACCAGCGTAGCTGGCTGTGGTAGTGGGCTGTTGGCTCGCCGCTAAATTGCGGGACCCACCAGGCGTGAAGGTGAATCAGGCGGGCGGAGACTTCGCGCTGATGGCTGGCGATATAGCATTGCGGTTGGGCGACAATCCTGAGTTCTTCCTGAAGCTCACGGGTCAGCGCCTGAGCTTGTGTTTCGCCTGACTCGACTTTACCACCGGCAAATTCCCACATCCCCGGCTGGTCGGCGTGCGCAGGCCGCTGTGCCAGCAAAATTTGCCCGTTGCGTTCGATAATGGCGGCAACAACATCAATGGTTTTTAGCATGTGAATCATCGCTCTGTGCGGGATAATGGCCTATTATCACCGCCTTCCTGCCGTTCAAACAACCCTAAACCCGCTGGAGAGACTCCGTGCTTGACCGCCATTTACATCCTCGACTTAAACCTGTGCTCAACGCCATCGCCGCGCTGCTGGATCGCCCTGCAATTTCTCCCGATGGCTTGACGTTGTTTGGTTTTGCGATTGGCGTGCTGGCGCTGCCGTTCCTGGCGCTGGGCTGGTATCAGGCGGCGCTGGCGGCGATAGTATTCAACCGCCTGCTGGACGGTTTAGACGGCGCGCTGGCCCGCAGGCGCGGGCTGACCGACGCGGGCGGCTTTCTGGATATTTCGCTCGATTTCCTGTTTTACGCGCTGGTGCCGTTTGGCTTTATCCTCGCCGATCCGACGCACAATGCGTTGGCGGGCGGCTGGCTGCTGTTTGCTTTTATCGGTACCGGCAGCAGCTTTCTGGCCTTTGCCGCGCTGGCGGCGAAGCATCAGATAGATAATCCTGGCTATGCCCATAAATCGTTTTATTACATTGGCGGTTTGACCGAGGGGACGGAGACCATTGCGCTGTTTGTGCTGGGCTGCCTGTTCCCTGAATGGTTTGCCTGGTTGGCGTGGATTTTTGGCGCGCTGTGCTGGCTGACGACCTTTACGCGGGTGTGGAGTGGTTATGTAACACTTAAACAGGTGAGAGTTTAGTGAGCATGTTTGATGCCGGGCGGCGGGTTCACCGTCGTCTGCGGTCCGGTAGCCCGGACAGATGCGTAGCATCGCCTCCGGGAAATGTGTTGAGTCTGATTCGCTGGCGCTGTTTCCACCCGGCTCGCGCTGCGCTTAGCCGGGCTATGGGTTCTGACGACCTTTACGCGGGTGTCTGACTCTAAAAGAAAATGAGAGCGCTGGTGGTACGGCGAATCAGGAGTGAATTAGTTTGTAAGACTGGCCAGCACCAGGCCAAAACCTACTACAGCGCTAATAACTATCGTCAGGATTGCATTGCGCCATACGCGCCAGTGTTTGCCGAAAGTGTCGGGATCGGACTTATGTTTATACCAGGTTTGCCATGCAACAGCTACGGTGGCCACAATGGGTAAAACCACCATGAATGTCAGAATAAGATTCTCGATATAATCGGTATTAATGGTCAATTTCATCGTCCTTTATCATTAGCGTGCCGGGCAAATCCCTCGCCCGGCATCAAAACCACGATATCACTCCGGTTTGCGATCGCCAGTTTCAACCGGGTTTTTCGGATTACTGCTCCACTCGTACCAGCCGCCGTCGTACACCGAGACGTTTTGCCAGCCCATTGCCCGGGCGTACATAAACGTTTCTGAGGCGCGCCAGCCGGTGCCGCAGTAGAAAGAGACCTGCTGGCTTGGCAGAATATTCCATGATTTCCACATGGCGGCGATATCATCGGCGCTGCGCATGGTACCGTCAGGGTTATGGAAATCCTCCATATGGGTAGAGTCGCTTCCGGCGTGGCCCCAGCGGGCGCCGGCAATCTCACCCATCGGCTTGATGTAGCTGTAGCCGCTGGTGGTGCCAATAAACTCCGGCCAGGAACGAATGCTTACCAGCGAAGCGTCCTGACGATGCAGAAGGGCGCGAGCCTGTTCGGTATTGAGCATCAGCTGTGGCTGACCCGGAATCGTCGTGCCGAAATCCGGCTCGGATTTCTGTTTCGGCGGCGTTCCGCGCTCGACCGGCAGCCCGGCATCGGACCAGGTTTTCCAGCCGCCATCGAGCAGGCGCACATCTTTTACCCCAGCATACAGCATGATCTGCGCCACGCGGGCTGCGGCATACACGTCTCGACCGTACAGAATCACCGTGGTGTCATGGCGAATACCGTGTTTTGCCAGCATCGCTTTAAGCTGCTCGTCGGAGACTTTATTCCACAGCGGCTCGCTTTCAACCTCGTTGGTGTCGATATAACCGGCACCCGGAATATGGTTGAGCAAATAAAACTTCGGCGCGCCCCAGGCGGCTTCAAACACCTTCCATTGTCCGGCAGGGGCGGCGGTCACCTTTTTACCCTGCTGAAGGTCGTGCAGCCACTGCGGATAAATCAGTTGCTCAAAATGCGGCAGCTTTTGCAGACGATCTGCCTGGCTCAGGGCATCGCCGAGCGTGCTGAGATGGGTAAATCCGGCGGACTGAAGCCGTGCTGCGACTTTGGCGTTGTCGTCCGCATTGCCGTACAGCGCAATCGGCGTTGCCGCCTGTAAATTATGTTGCTTAGCCCAGTCGCTGATTTGCTCGTCGCTCATGGCGCTAAGCCAGTTGGCGGAAAGATTCAGCGCCTGCGGCTCATGGCCTTGCGTGCCGTTGGCGTTTTGCGGCCAACCGTTATAGAAAGCGCTGAGACGGGTATCAATGGTGACGCCATTCTGCTGTTGCAGGGTGGAAAGCGCGAGCGTTGGCATGGTTTCAGCGGCGAGGGTGGAAGTAGCAGCAAGCCCCATCAGTAGGGCGAGTGCGGTCAATTGAGAAACACGTTTCATCGAAATGCCCGACAGTAGAAAATTGAGCGGCAATTCTCCGCGTTATCAGTGAATAATTCTTTGCGATAGCGCAGGCTTTCAATGCCAGAGGCTCATATGCAAACAGCGCCCCCCAATGGGAGTATCCTGGCTGTCATGGGTGACCAGTACCGCAGGGATCGCCAGACGTGTCAGTTCGTCGAATACCCACTGGCGAAAGTCGGCGCGTAGGTCAACGTCGAGGCGATTAAACGGTTCATCCAGCAGCAGCGCTCGCGGTCGGGCCAGCAGGGACCGCAGCAGGCTGACCCGCGCGCGCTGGCCGCCGGAAAGTGTCGCCGGATCGCGGGAATAGAAACCCGCCAGCCCGGCGCGCTCCAGCGCCTGTTCCACCTGCGTTTTTCGCTGCATCCCTTTAATGTCTGCAGGAAGCGCTAGCAGCAGATTTTGCCCCACACTGAAGTGGTCGAACAGCAGCGCGTCCTGAAACAAAATACCGATGCATCGCCGCTCGATTGGCAAATTATCGCAGCGCTGGTTATCCAGCCACAGTTCGCCGCAGGCGCGGAAATTCTCTTCCAGCACACCCACCATCCAGGCAAACAGGGTCGACTTTCCGCTACCGGATGGCCCCATCAGCGTCAGGACTTCACCGGGAACCACTGAAAAATCCACATTGCGCAGCAGCGACTGTTTATCGAGCTCCAGGGTTAAGTTTTTGACGGTCAACATTAGCGTAATCCTTGTCGATAGCGGCCCGTCAGCCAGGCCAGCAGGGCGGTGAGGGCAAAGAAAATCGCCGGTAAAAGAAGCTGCCATAACGCCTGGGCGGCGAGGGTTGCCGTATCGCCGCCGCTGCTCAGGGCCACGGCTTCGCTGGTGAGCGTTGGAATACGTCCGGCCCCCAGCCACAGAGTTGGCAGATATTGCGCGATGCTCACTGAAAAGCCAACCGCCAGCGCGGTCAACAAAGGGCGCGTTAGCGAGGGCAGAGTGACCAGCCAGAAAATGCGCCCCCGTTGCCAGCCGAGGGTTCGCGCAACCAGCACCGTGCGCGGGTCGAGACTACGCCACGCCGGGCGCAGGATAAACAGCATCCACGGCACCACCCACAGCAGATGTCCCCACAAAACGGTGAGCCACTCGCCGTCCAGCCATGCATACAGCGCCAGCTGATATTGCCCGTCCGCCAGCGGTAACGCGGGCAAAACCAGCGGTAGCCAAATCCATCCACTGACGCGGGAGGGGCCAAGCTCCAGCCATAGCAGGCAAATCACCGCTCCGATAAGCGCTGAGCATAGCCCCAACCATAAACTATTGCTGATGCTCTCGCTGACCGGCTGAGTATTTTGCGCGACGGCCGCGAGAAACAGGGCGCAGACCACGCCGCACAGTGGCAGGAAAATGGCGAACGTTTTCCCCGCCAGCGCTCGTGGCTGGGGTTGACGCATTCCCTCAACGCGCGGTATTCGCCGACGCCAGAGACGCCACGCGCCATATGCCCCGGTCGCCATAACGGCGAGGATCAACAGCAAGACCAGGCTGGTGATAGCGCCTTTGGCCTGCTGCGCATCATCGCCCTGGTTTAGCCATTGCCATGCCAGCACCGCCAGCGTCGGCGGGTTGCCGGGGCCGATCACCAGCGCGACGTCCACCACCGAAAGGCTCCAGGCGGTGGTCGCCAGCAGCACTATCGACAGCGACGGAAGCAGCATCGGTAAAACCAGCCATTTCAGACACTGCCAGCGACCATAACCGAGGCTTTTTAATACCGTGGCCTGCCCGGCCAGACGCTTCTCACCCAACAGGCCATAAACCACCCACAACAGAAAACCGCTCTCTTTAACCGCCATCGTCAGGCCCAGACCGATGCCGTAGCGGTCGACCGTGGGGGATAAAAAGGGGCAGAGGCGATAGAGCCAGCCGCCCTCGGCAAACAGCAGCAGGGCAGCGGTGGCGAAAGCGATGTGGGGTACCGCCAGCAGCAGCGGAAGCCTTCTCACCAGCCGTTGCCAGCCAGTCGATGGCCAGAGTGCGGCAACAACAGTGGCGGTGATAAGCAGCGCGCCGCCAACCGACAGCAGCGTCGAAACCAGAGTCGCCGTTAACGCCTGAGTGAACTGTGGATCGGCAAACAGCGCCTGCCAGCAGGAGAGGCGCAGTGCTGGCAGCGCCATCAGTGAAGCCGCCGGGAGCAGTGGTAAATAGATCAGCGCCACCGCTCCCCAGGTTAGCAGCGTTAGTGCGTACCGTAGCGGCGCAGCCATTCCTGCTCCAGCGCATCAACCCAGGCAGCGTGCGGTTCGCCCAGCATCGGCGGCATATTCTGCGGCACAACGGCGTTAAAGGCCTGGCGCTGAGTATCCGTTAAACTCGCCGGATCCAGCACGCTGGGGTCGCCCCATATTGCCGGGTCAGCTTTGCGCAGTTGCGCTTCGGGCGAGAGCAGGAAATTGGCGACCACTTTTGCGCCCGCCGTGGCGCGTGCGTTGGCTGGGATCGCCACAAAGTGGACGTTACCGAGCATGCCCTTCGTGAAGCCAAAACCGTAGCTGTCCTCTGGTAGTTCGCCGCTGGTTGCTTTTTGCTGCGCGTGAAGCGGGTTGAAGGTCAATGAAAGCTTAAGCGTACCGCTCGTCAGCATCGTATCCATACGGGCGGGCGAAGCCGGGAAGTCGCGGCCCTGACGCCACAGCAGAGGGTGAAGATGGTCGAGATACTGCCACAGCGGCGCGGTCACGGCGGCGAAGGTGGCCTCCTGCGGCGGCTGGCTCAGGGCATTAGGTTGTTGGGTCAGCGTCAGCAGCAGTTGTTCGAGAAAAGCGGTGCCGGTGAAATCTGGCGGGCGCGGATAGGTGACGCTACCGGGATGCGCGGCGGCGAACGTCAGCAGTTCTTGCGCATTCTTGGGGGCATCAGGCGTTTGTAAGCGGCGGGCGATAAAGGTGAGCTGCGCGCCGCCCCACGGTGATTCCGCGCCGTCGGTGGGAATGGAGAAATCTTCACGTACCGGTTTTTGCGTATCGACAAAGCGCCAGTTGGGCAGCGTTTCCGCCCATTGAGTTTGCAGTAGATTTGCGCTTTTCAGAGTGCGGAAGTTTTCGCCGTTGACCCACAGCAGATCGATGGAACCACCTTGACTGCGCCCGGCCCGGGCTTCGGTCTGGATGCGTTTAACCGCGTCTGCGGCGTCGGCGATATGCACGATGCGCAGGTCGATGGCGTAATCACGCTTTACTTCGCCGCTGACCCAATCGAGATAGCGGTTGACCGCCGGATCTCCACCCCAGGCGTTAAACCATACCGTCTGACCGCGGGCTTCTTGTTGTGTGGATTGCCAGTTGGCGCTGGCAGTCAATGGAGAGAGCAATAGTAAAGCCAGGATCAACAAACTGCGCATAACCACTCCTTATGGTTTTGAATCGGTTGGGATCTGGCATAGCCCCTGTGCGGGGATCGCCATCGCCGAATTAAAGCGCGCCGACAGGTTCTGTAAACCGATAAGCGCCGTGAGTTCGGTTAGCGCCTGGGCATCAAATTGCGCGGCCATTTTACTGCGCAGCGTATCGTTGACGACCGGAGGCGTCATGCTGGCGGCTTCGGCATACTCCAGTGCCAGCCGCTCACGCTCGCTGAACAATGCGCTGTTTCGCCAGTCGGCGACTGCCAGTAGCTTGTCACTGCTACCGGTACGTTCCGCCAGCTTCATATTGGTAATATCAATACAAAACTCGCACAAGCAGAGTTGCGCAATGCGGGCGCTGACCAGCGATCGCAGTACCGGGTCGAGGGGCGAGCGTTTGCGCTCCAGATAGCCGACGAACATCGACACCAGGTAAAACACCAGCGGAATGCGCCCCCACCAGCGGATAGGGCTGAGTACTTCGCCGTAGTGGCGGCGGTGCAGCCAGGCCTGCGGGCGTAAGATCAGGGGAATTGACTTCAGGGGCGGTAAGCTCATCGTGAACTCCTCTTTTGCTGTTCAAGATAGAGGGCTTTTGCGACGACCACCACAATTGCCAGCGCAAATAGAATCGATAAACCGGTCACCAGCCAGAAGGTGCCGCCGGTGAGCAGGCTACCGGCCCAGGAGTAGACAATTGTCGCGGGTAGCTGGCCGACACCGGTGGCCAGCATAAAGTGGCGAAAGCGTATCGATGTGAGTCCGGCGGCGTAGCTCACCGGGTCGAAAGGGACGAACGGCAGCAGGCGGCAAATTAAGATGGTGTGTTTGCCGTAGCGGGTAAAAAAGCCATCCATACTCTGCAACACGCTTTTACCGGTGAGTTTCTCCACCACCTCGCGACCCAATACCCGGGCGATAAAAAAGCATAGCGCCGCGCCGGTCATGGAGCTCACCCACGAGAGCACGCCGCCCCAAAAGGCGCCGAACAGCGACGCGTTGGCGAAGGTGATCAGGAACGCGGGAAGCGGGGCGATGATAGCTTGCAGAACCATCAGTGCGAAGGAAACGAGCGCCGCCTGTGGACCCCAGGAGTCGATAAAGCGCTCAATCGCCTGCTGATCGAGTGTGGCAAAAGCCGCGAGGCTGTGCTGCATAAACGTATTTACGCCAGGTACCAGCCACCAGGCCAGCAGGGCGACGATCAGCACGATGCCGATCGCCGCCCGATAGTACGCGTTATAATTTTTCATCGTCAGCCTGTCGTTGTTCGGTATCGATTCGCCGGTAGCGGGCGTATCTTTTCGCCGCCTGTATCAGGGCAAATAAGGCCAGACCTGCGAGAGTCAGTTTAAGCACAAAGAGGAGCGTAATACCGTCGCGGAGAAGCTCGCTGGCCATCAGCGTATATATAAATATGCCGGGTAAGGTAGTGATGGCGGAAATAAAGGTAAATGACCAGAACGGAATAGCCGTCAGGCCATAGGCGTAATTTTGAATATTATAAGGGAATAACGGGATCAGCCGCGTCAGAATTAAAAAATCGGTTCCACTACGAGCGATACCTTTTTCGATTGCCTGAAATATCGCCGTCCGTCCGACATATTTTAACAGTAGATCGCGGCCCAGCCAGCGGGCAAACAGAAACGAAAGCGAAGAGGCGACGGTCGCGGCAAGCAGCGATAGTACGGTGCCCAGCAGCGGGCCAAAAATAATCCCTCCGGCAATAACCAAAATACTTCCTGGCATCAAACACAAGGTTGCGATAATAAACAGCAGAATATAGAGCGTATAGCCGAAGGTTCCGCTCTGAAGGATAACCTCGCGCAGATGATGAAAATGAGTCACCAGCTCGGTGAAACCCGACTGCTGAATAATACAGGCGACAATGCTCAATACGACCACAACAAAAAGCAGCTTATATTCTGCTTTATGACGGCTTCTTTTGCATTGGGTTCTCCTGTCTTGCGCGGGCAGTAAAAGTGCGCGCGACAGTATAATAGTTTGCCGCCGTTCACAATCTATTACCGCGGCTTTTTTGATATGGCTCAGGCTCTCCGGGGCAGAGAGCCTGATGCAGGGAGAGATTTACGGTTTGAAGGTTGCCCAAACCGGCGCGTGGTCGGACGGTTTTTCCATGCCACGAATCTCATAGTCAATGCCGGTTTCGATACAACGCTGCGCCAGCGGATTACTCGCCAGCAGCAGATCGATACGCAGGCCGCGGTTGTCATCAAAGCCCTTCGAGCGGTAATCGAACCACGAGAAATGCTCGTTGTCCTGCGGGTTGGCATGGCGGTATGTATCGACCAGACCCCAGCCCAACAGGCGCTCCATCCATTCACGCTCTTCCGGCAGGAACGAGCATTTACCGGTACGCAGCCAGCGCTTGCGGTTCTCTTCGCCGATACCGATATCCAAATCGGTAGGGCTGATATTCATATCGCCCATGATCAGCACCGGATTTTCTTTGTTCAGCTCGGTATCCAGGTAGTTTTGTAGATTTTGATAAAACGCCGCTTTTGCCGGGAATTTGGTTTCATGATCGCGGCTTTCACCCTGCGGGAAGTAGCCGTTAATGACCGTGACGTTGCCAAATGGGGAAGGGACTTCCGCCATGATAATGCGGCGCTGGGCCTCTTCACCGTCGTTTGGGAAACCGCGACGCACGGAGATCGGCGTTTCTTTGGTCAGAAGCGCGACGCCGTAATGACCTTTCTGCCCATGATAAAAAACGTTGTAGCCAAGCTTCGCCACGTCTTCAAGCGGAAACATATCGTCGTGAACTTTGGTTTCCTGCAGGCCGATGACGTCGGGCTGGTGTTTGTCGATGATGGCGGCCAGCTGATGCGGGCGGGCACGCAGGCCGTTGATATTAAAGGAGACAAATTTCATAGTTGCTGCCACTGTGCAAGGTGAATAGTGCAGGGATGGTAGCAGAAATTCGCCGGTCTGGCTGCGCTTAGACGTTTTATCAATTTGCGCGTAAGACCTCGCCCAATCGGGGGGGATATAAGCGCGGTAACTGCGTAATTTTTGTTGACCTTCGTCAACATCGCTTATATTTTTCAGCGTATTTTATTAGCCCTATGAAACGCGCCTATAAATATCGATTCTATCCAACACCCGATCAGGTTGAGCTTTTGGCTCAAACGTTCGGGTGCGTGCGTTTTATCTATAACAGCATCCTTCGCTGGCGCACTGACGCGTACTATGAGCGCCAGGAGAAAATCGGCTATACGCAAGCCAGCACCCGCTTAACAGCACTGAAAAAGGAGCCAGAATTTGCCTGGCTCAACGACGTTTCCAGCGTGCCGCTACAGCAAGCCTTGCGCCACCAACAAGCCGGATTCTCAAACTTTTTCGCCGGACGTGCCAGATACCCGACATTCAAAAGCAAACGCCATAAACAGGCCGTTACGCTCACCGATGCTGCGTTTAAATACCGTGATGGCAAGTTGTACATGGCAAAGAGCAAAGCGCCTTTAGACGTGCGCTGGAGTCGCCCTTTGCCATTTGTCCCTTCCACGGTCACGATCAGCAAAGATACCGCCGGGCGGTACTTTGTTTCGTGCCTCTGCGAGTTTGAGCCTGTATCACTGCCGATCATCGCTTCCATGGTCGGCATTGATGTTGGTTTAAAAGATTTATTCGTCACCGATACCGGATTCAAGTCCGGCAATCCCCGCCATACCGCTAAATACGCGGCACGCCTGGCGCTACTCCAGCGCCGTTTAAGTAAAAAGGCCAAAGGCTCGAAAAATCGCGCCAAAGCCCGCTTAAAGGTGGCCCGACTCCACGCGAAAATTGCCGATTGCCGAATGGATGTCTTGCACAAGGCCACCCGCAAACTGATTAACGATAACCAAGTCGTTTGCGTCGAATCCCTCAAGGTGAAGAACATGCTCCGCAACCCGTCGCTATCTAAAGCGATAGCAGACGCAGGCTGGGGTGGGTTCACGCGCCAGCTGGCATATAAGGGCGAATGGGCCGGGTGTTCAGTGGTCGCAATCGACCCGTTTTTCCCGTCCTCAAAACGCTGTAGCTGTTGCGGTTTCACCCTGCAAAAGATGCCTCTTGATGTTCGTAAATGGCACTGCCCAGAATGCGGCGCAGACCATGATCGTGACGTTAACGCGGCCCGTAATATCAAAGCTGCCGGGCTGGCAGTGTTAGCCCACGGAGAGCCTGTAAATCCTGAATCGCATAAAGCGGCTTAGGTTCGGTTCCGTGAAGTGGGAATTCTCGCCCTTTAGGGCGGGGAGCAGTCAATCTGCCAATTGCTGTGGTCGGTAGCCCATAGCCCGTTTGCACAAACTGTGCACCATTCTGGAACGCGATGCGCCAAAAAAGGGCGAATATTACCGATAAATTTCGTAGAGGATCACAATTACAGAATTATATCTTACCTCTGCATAATCTTTCTTTTTTTTCCACTGCAAAAGGCTCGCGTGACATTTTTATTCACTTTTTATGCATTTTGTGTGAATAAGTGACTTTTGTAACTTGTTGATATTTCGTTATTGACCTCGATTTATGCATTTTTTCCTCTGGCTGGCACGAACCGTGCAATCTACATTTACACCGTGATAACCATATTTATTAACATTATTTAAACTTTTTATTTACCGGAAGAGGTCGATATGTCTCAGTCAATTACGCGTAGCCACTTTGATGAATGGATGATGCCTGTTTACGCGCCAGCGGCTTTTATTCCGGTACGCGGCGAAGGTTCACGCCTGTGGGATCAGCAGGGGAAGGAGTATATCGATTTTGCCGGCGGTATTGCGGTTAATGCCCTCGGTCACGCGAATCCGCAACTAGTGAAGGCACTGACCGACCAGGCGGGGAAATTCTGGCATACCGGCAACGGCTATACCAATGAACCGGTATTGCGCCTGGCTAAACAGCTGATTGATGCCACCTTTGCCGACCGGGTCTTTTTCTGTAACTCGGGGGCTGAAGCCAACGAAGCGGCGCTCAAGCTGGCGCGTAAATACGCCCATGACCATTTCGGTAGCCAGAAAAGCGGCATCGTCGCGTTCAAAAATGCCTTCCATGGCCGCACGTTGTTCACCGTTTCCGCTGGCGGCCAGCCCGCCTATTCTCAGGACTTCGCGCCGTTGCCGCCGCAAATTCAGCACGCTATTTACAACGATCTTGATTCGGCAAAAGCGCTGATTAATGACGATACCTGCGCGGTGATTGTTGAGCCAATGCAGGGTGAAGGCGGCGTAGTGCCTGCCGATCCCCATTTCCTGCGCGGTCTGCGCGAGCTATGCGATGCGCATAACGCACTGCTGATTTTCGATGAAGTGCAGACTGGCGTCGGGCGCACCGGTGAGCTGTACGCCTATATGCACTATGGCGTCACGCCGGACGTGCTTTCGACCGCCAAAGCGCTGGGCGGCGGTTTCCCGATTGGCGCGCTGCTGGCTACGGAGCATTGCGCGAGCGTAATGACCGTCGGTACCCACGGCACCACCTACGGCGGCAACCCGCTGGCCTGCGCGGTGGCTGGAGAGGTGTTATCCATCGTCAATACCCCAGCCGTGCTCAACGGCGTTAAGCAGCGCCATCAGTGGTTCAGTGAACGACTCAACGCCATTAACGCGCGTTACGGCCTGTTTAAAGAGATCCGTGGTCTGGGGCTGCTGATTGGCTGCGTGCTGAAAGAGGAATATGCCGGGAAGGCAAAGGCTATCAGCAACCAGGCGGCGGAAGATGGGCTGATGATCCTGATTGCTGGTGCGAACGTGGTGCGCTTTGCGCCCGCACTAATTGTCAGTGAAGAAGAGGTTAACTGCGGGCTGGATCGCTTTGAGCTGGCCTGCAAACACTTTCTTGCGGGGGTCTCATCATGATGGTGATCCGTCCTGTTGAAAAAGGGGATCTGCCGGGGTTGATGACCCTGGCGGGCGAGACCGGCGGCGGCCTGACGTCGCTTCCGGCTGACGAGGCAACGCTTGCTGCGCGGATTGAGCGCTCGCAGATGACCTGGCGCGGTGAGCTGCCGAAAAGTGAACAGGGCTATGTGTTCGTACTTGAGGATTGCACCAGCGGCGCGGTAGCGGGGATTTGCGCTATCGAGGTTGCCGTTGGGCTGAACGATCCCTGGTACAACTACCGCGTCGGGACCCAGGTCCATGCTTCGAAAGAGCTTAACGTCTATAACGCCTTGCCGACGCTGTTTCTCAGTAACGACCATACCGGCAGCAGCGAACTGTGTACGCTGTTTCTCGACCCGAAATGGCGCAAAGAGGGCAACGGCTACCTGCTGTCGAAATCGCGCTTTTTGTTTATGGCCGCGTTCCGCGAGCGCTTCAACGAAAAAGTGGTGGCGGAGATGCGTGGGGTTATCGATGAGCATGGCTATTCGCCGTTCTGGGAAAGCCTCGGCAAACGTTTCTTTGCGATGGAATTTTCCCGCGCTGATTACCTGTGCGGCACCGGACAAAAGGCATTTATTGCCGCGCTGATGCCGAAGCATCCGCTGTACATCGACTTTCTATCCGATGAGGCGCGCGCGGTGATCGGCGAGGTCCATCCGCAAACGGCCCCGGCCCGTGCGGTGCTGGAGAAAGAGGGCTTCCGCTATCTTAATTACGTCGACATCTTCGACGGCGGTCCGACGCTGGAGTGTGAAATTAACCGCGTCAGGGCTATCCGCAAAAGTCGGCTGGTCACCGTCGCAGAAGGAGAGCCAGCGCCTGGAGAGTGGCCAGTGTGTCTGGTCGCCAATGAGCAATATCAGCAGTTTCGCGCCATGTTAGTTCACGCCGACCCGGAAACCGATCGCTTAATGTTAAGCGCGCGCGAACTCGATGCCCTGAAATGCCACGTCGGCGACCCGGTCAGACTGGTTCGCCTGTGCCCCGAGGAGAAAAAATCATGAGTTTATGGATTAATGGCGATTGGCAAAGCGGTCGCGGCCCGGCCCGAACTAAAAACAATCCGGTGAGCCAGGCGCTGCTGTGGGAGGGTAATGATGCGGATACCGAGCAGGTTACGCTGGCGGTGAGCGCTGCCCGTCAGGCGTTTCCGGCCTGGGCGCGTCAGCCCTTCGCTACGCGTCGGACGATAGCGGAAAAGTTTGCCGCGCTGCTGGAGGCGAACAAGACGGAATTAACGGCGATCATTGCTCAGGAGACCGGCAAGCCGCGCTGGGAAGCGGCAACGGAAATCACTGCGATGATCAATAAAGTGGCTATTTCAGTGAGTGCTTATCATAGCCGTACGGGAGAGGCACAGACCGCGATGGCCGACGGAGCCGCGACGCTGCGCCACCGTCCGCATGGCGTACTGGCAGTGTTTGGCCCCTATAATTTTCCCGGACATCTGCCTAACGGGCATATTGTTCCGGCGCTGCTGGCGGGCAATACCGTGGTTTTTAAACCCAGTGAGCTGACCCCGCAGAGCGGTGAGGCGGTGGTAAAACTGTGGGCCGAGGCGGGCCTGCCGCCGGGCGTGCTTAACCTGCTGCAGGGCGGCCGTGAAACCGGCGAGGCCCTGAGCGGGCAGGCGGATATCGACGGCCTGCTGTTTACTGGCAGCTCGCATACTGGTTTCCAACTGCATAAACAGTTGGCGGGCCAGCCGGAAAAAATTCTCGCCCTCGAAATGGGCGGCAATAATCCGCTAATTGTCGATGAGCCGCAGGATATCGACGCCGCTGTCCATCTGACGATCCAGTCGGCGTTTATTACCGCCGGACAGCGCTGCACCTGCGCGCGTCGTCTGCTGGTTAAACGCGGTGAGGCGGGCGATGCGTTTCTGCAACGGCTTGTGACAGTGTCACAAAAACTCATCCCCGATGCGTGGGATGCTGACCCACAGCCGTTCCTCGGTGGGTTAATTTCAGCGCAGGCGGCGCAAAAGGTCCATCAGGCGTGGCTGGCGCATGTGGCAAACGGTGGCAAGACGCTGCTGGAGCCGCGCTTGCTGCAGGCCGGAACGTCCCTGCTGACGCCCGGCATCGTCGAGATGAGCGAGGTGGCGCAGGTGGCTGATGAAGAGGTGTTCGGCCCGCTGCTTTGTGTCTGGCGTTATGACGACTTTGACGAGGCGATTACCCTTGCCAACGCGACCCGATTTGGGCTCTCGTGCGGGCTAATCTCCGCTGAACGCGAGAAGTTTGACCGTCTGCTGCTGGAGGCGCGGGCCGGGATTGTTAACTGGAACAAACCGCTGACCGGAGCTGCCAGCACCGCGCCGTTTGGCGGCACCGGCGCTTCCGGCAACCATCGCCCTGGTGCCTGGTATGCCGCAGACTATTGCGCCTGGCCGATGGCGAGCCTGGAGTCACCGGATTTGTCGCTACCGGCAACGCTAAGCCCTGGGCTGGATTTCCAGCAGGAGCCAACCCAATGAAAGCCTGGGAAGTGAACTTTGATGGGCTGCCGGGTCTGACCCACCACTATGCGGGATTATCGTTTGGAAACGAAGCCTCGACCAAACATCGCTATCGGGTATCGAACCCGCACCTGGCAGCGAAGCAGGGGCTAAAGAAGATGAAAGCCCTTGCTGACGCGGGCTATCCGCAGGCGCTGATCCCGCCGCAGGAGCGACCAAATTTGCCACTGCTCCGCCAGATTGGCTTTACCGGCAACGATGAACAGGTGCTGGAAAAAGCGGCGTGCCAGGCCCCCGATCTATTGTCCTCGGTCAGCTCCGCCTCATCGATGTGGGTGGCGAACGCCGCCACGGTCTCGCCGTCCGCTGATTCCCTGGACGGGCGGGTGCATCTGACCGTCGCCAATCTGAATGATAAATTCCACCGCGCCAGCGAAGCGCCGACCACCGAAGCGCTGCTGCGGGCTATTTTCCCTGATGAACAGCACTTTGCGGTACACGGCGCGCTGCCTCAGGTCTCGCTGTTCGGCGACGAGGGGGCGGCAAACCATAATCGCCTCGGCGGCGAATATGGTGCGCCGGGCGTACAGCTGTTTATTTATGGTCGCCAGCAAGGGGGCGAAAGCCACCCGCAGCGCTACCCGGCGCGGCAGACGCTGGAGGCCAGCCAGGCCGTTGCCCGCCTGAACCAGGTTAATCCCCGGCAGGTGATTTTCGCCCGGCAAAATCCGGCGGTGATCGATAAAGGCGTTTTTCATAATGACGTCATCGCGGTGAGCAACCAGCAGGTGTTGTTCTGCCACGAGCAGGCGTTTGTTGATCAGCCGCAGCTGCTGCAACAGCTGGCGCAGCAGGTTCCTGGATTTACGCCTCTCGTCGTACCGGCAAGCCAGGTCTCGGTCGAAGATGCGGTGGCAACCTATCTGTTCAACAGTCAGTTGCTCAGTAAACCCGAAGGCGGGATGCGGCTGATTCTGCCGCTGGAAGCGCAGGAGCATCCGGGTGTCTGGCGCTATCTTAACCAGCTGGTGGCTGAGGATAACCCCATTGACGAGCTACAGGTCTACAATCTGCGCGAAAGCATGGCCAACGGCGGTGGCCCCGCCTGCCTGCGCTTGCGGGTGGTACTGAACGAAAGCGAGCTGAAGGCAGTCAATCCGGCGGTCATGATGAACGACGGGCTGTTCGTGACGCTTAATGACTGGGTGGACCGCTACTACCGCGATCGTCTGACTCAGGCGGATCTTGCCGACCCGCAGTTGCTGCGCGAAGGGCGTGAGGCGCTGGATCGCTTAACGCAAATCCTGCGCCTCGTCTCGGTCTATCCGTTCCAGCAATAAGGAGGCGTTGTGGATGACTTTCTGGCATTAACCCTGGCGGGGCGTTTGCCCCACCATTTTCATGGCCAAACTGCGCACTTTCGCTGGCACTGGCTTGACTGCGGTATTTTGCAGCTTATCCCCCATGAGTCCTGCGATCGTTCGCTGGTGCTGTCAGCCGGGCTTCACGGTAATGAAACCGCACCGGTTGAAATCACTGATTTACTGCTGCGTCAGCTATTTCGCGGAGAGCTACCGCTACGCTGGCGGCTGCTGGTGATCCTCGGTAATCCACCGGCTTTGCGAGCGAACAAGCGCTATGTGCACAGTGATATCAACCGTATGTTTGGTGAGCGCTGGCGAGCGTTTAGTCCCAGTGATGAAACCGCTCGCGCCAGGCAGTTAGAACGTGCAGTGACACGGTTTTATGCCTCGAGCCCGGGGGAGCGATGGCATTTGGATTTACACACCGCCATTCGCGGTTCGCTCCACCCTCGGTTTGGCGTGCTTCCGGCGCGGGATAAACCGTGGGATGACGATTTTCTGCGCTGGCTGGGCGCGGCGGGCCTGGAAGCGCTGGTGTTTCATCAGCAACCGGGCGGCACCTTTACCCATTTTAGCTGTGAACGTTTTGCTGCGCTTTCCTGCACGCTGGAGTTAGGCAAGGCGTTACCGTTTGGCGACAATGATCTGAATCTGTTTGCTGCGACCCAACATGCGTTGGCACGTCTACTGGCGGGGGATATGACACTGGAGGAGGGGCAAACACCGCTACGCTACCGGGTGATACAGCAAATCACCCGCAGCAGCGAACTGTTTCGACTGCATATGTCGGCGCAAACGCTCAACTTCACGTCGTTCACCGCCGGTACGCTGCTGGCCGAAGATGGCGATATCCGCTACGTGGTGGAAAAAGCGCAGGAATATGTGCTGTTTCCCAACCCTGGCGTTGCTTTTGGCCAGCGGGCCGGGCTGATGCTGGAGCGGTTCTAGATATTCCGTCGTCCGGTCGGGCGGCGGGGTATTGCGTAATTGGCTTTCTGCCTTAATCTTATTTTTTTGTGCGCTGAAGATTGATTGCAGATTATTCCTGGTTAAATGCTTTGTTTTTAATCTTTGCTGATTTATAATCTCCATAATTTCTCGATAAAACAGCCTGTTAATTATTTATCCTTGCAATTCTCTCCTTATTTTTCATATTTTCTCCACAATTGGCGAGAAAATGTTTTTTACACTTTCATTGTTTTACGCTTGCTCTGACTAATTGACGATAAACGTCGTAAAGTTTATCTCGTCAACACGGCAACGCGCCGTAAGAATAACGCAAAGTAAGGATTGAACTATGAAGAAGATTACTGCACTGTTTGTTGCCTCTACTCTGGCTCTGGGCGCGGCTAACCTGGCTCACGCGGCAGACGCTACCGCCACTCCAACCGACAGCAAGCCGATGATGCATCATAAAGGCAAAGGCGGCCCGCACGAAATGATGTTCAAAGGTCTGAACCTGACCGATGCGCAGAAAACGCAAATTCGCGACATCATGAAAGGCCAGCGTGAAAATATGAAACGCCCGTCTCTGGATGAACGCCGCGCGATGCATGAACTGGTCGCCAGCGACACCTTCGATAAAGCGAAGGCGGAAGCGCAGATGGATAAGATGGAAGCCCAGCACAAAGAGATGGCGCTGGCCCGTCTGGAAACCCAGAACAAGATTTACAACATTCTGACGCCGGAACAGAAAAAACAGTTTAATGCCAATTTTGAGAAGCATCTGACAGAACGTAAAGCGCCTGAAGGTAAAATGCCTGCACCAGCTGAATAACTCAGCGCGCTGACTTAAGACCGCCGGTCTTGCCCAATAATGCCAACAGGCTTTGGGCAGGGCCGGCGGTTTTTTCTTTATATATAGCCGGTTAACCGAAAAATGCCCGGTTAGTTAAACCCGATTTACCCCACAGGGTCGAGTGTGTCAGGATAGATACCCTTGGTATCATTGCGGGTACATGCAAATATTAATGCTGCTTGCTATTTTATGGATTTAACATATGGAAATGTATATCGGTCTGGCCATTATCGTTGTGGTACTCGTCTGGGTCGTCATGACCTATAACCGCTTTATCTCCCTGCGGCGTTTCAAAGATGAGGCCTGGAGCGGTATTGCCGTACAGCTCAAACGTCGTCACGACCTGGCGCCTAATCTGCTAAGCCTGGTGAAACGCTATGCGCAGCATGAAAAGGAACTGCTGGAAGAGATATCCCGCCAGCGTGGCGAACTGGTGGGCAATACTCGTCAGATAGCGGATAACGAGCGCAGCTACGCTGGCACGATTGGGCGCATATTTGCGCTCGGCGAAGCTTATCCTGAGCTCAGAGCCAGCGAAAACTTTCTCTCCCTGCAACAATCCCTCAGCGAAATAGAAGAGCAGTTGCAAATGGCTCGCCGCTACTTCAACGGTACGGTACGCGATTTCAATATTCTGGTGGAGTCTTTCCCCAGTCTGCTGCTGGCGCGGCTGTTTAATTTTAAAACAGAATTGTTTTTTGAACTGGACTCTCCCGAAGAGGCCAAATCGCCTCGGATGGAGTGATTGCATGTTCAATTTGTCCACCCGCCTGCTGCACGTTCTCGGGCTGCTGCTGTCTTTGGCCAGCCCTGCCATATTCGCTTCAGATAACGTGATTATTCTCAAGGATGCCTCCCAGCTCCCGCCAGGCGCGATCCCGGCGTATGAACATATTCTCTCTTTCGACTCCCGGGCGCGTTTTAACCCCAATGGCAGCATGGAGATGCAAGAAAATATTAAGGTGCTTGCGCTGGGAAAAGAGATCCGTCGGGGAATTTTTCGTACGCTGCCCCTGACCTGGAATCGTCAGGACGGCAAGATTTTCAGCGTCGATTATGAGATTAAATCGGTTTCGCGCGATGGTAAATATGAGCTCTATAGCCTTGATAAAGAGGCCAAAACGCTGACGTTGCGTATTGGGAGCGCACAACAAACCCTCAGGCCGGGGATCTACAATTATGAGATTCGCTATCAGATCAGTAACCATTTCAGCCGCTTTCCCGAGTGGGATGAGCTTTACTGGAACGTGACGGGAAACGACTGGGCCTGGCCGATAACCAGGGCCAGCTTTCGTCTGGAGCTGCCGGGAGCAGCCAATAATCTCAATGTAGATTCCAAAGACGCCAGGCTGCGTTCTATTGACGTGTATACCGGATTCGCAGGGGCCAAGGAGCACAATGCGGAAGTTCTGCCCGACGGTAGTGTGCGTACTCTGCGACCGCTGGCAAAAGGGGAAGGGCTGACCGTTGTCTATACCTGGCCGCGGGCGATTCTTGCTGCCGCTCCGGCACCGGAAGCCGCGTTGCCGCTGGTGCATCTCCTTATTCCGACGCTGAAGACCAGTGTGATATGGCTGCCGTTGCTGATGATGGCGTTGTACTACGGCCTTTGGTGGCGGAAACACGTGACCAAAGCAGGACTGAGGAAGCCGCCGGTCGTACCGCTCTTTTCGCTGCCTGCCGGGATGTCGCCGGGCTATCTGCGTTTTCTCATCCGGCGTAAATATGATGATATTGCTTTTAGTAGCGACCTTTTGGGGCTGGTAGCGAAGCGCGGGATGGCGGTGAAGGGGGACGAAAATCAATCCCATAGTCCCTGGCTTTCAGACTCGGGCGGAAAACAGGTGCTGACTCGTTTGCCCGTTGAGGGGAACAGCCGCTTAAACAGCGATGACCTGCAGCTATTAAGCACGCTATTTAAAGGTAAAAGAAAGAATATCGACCTCAGCGTGGCCCATCAGAAGTCGATGCAGAATGGCCGCGTTCGGCAGGATAAACGCTGTGAAGCGCTACGCCCTAAACTGTTTCGCAAGTGGGCGCAACCGCTGCGACGCTGCATCTATATTGCACTGCTGATACCGGTGATTTGCGGTATCTGGGTTAACGTTGAAGTTGCGCTGCTCACCATCCCGGCGGCGCTCTTTATGCTGATCGGCGCAACGATGTTGACGTTTCTGCTGCGCTTTTTATGCCATCCGCGGGAAATGTGGCGCGCCTGGGGGGCGGGGCTGCTATTTTTTGCTGTCATCTTTGGTCCTTTCGCGACGCTGGGGGGAGGGCTTTTTCTCTTCGGGATATTGCCTGTAACCCAGCTTCCTGCCGGTTATATCGGCGCGCTGCTGGCCGCGATCGTGCTATGCATTTTTGTCGGCTGGAAAACGCCTCGTTATACGCAACAGGGGCTGGATGAGCTGGCGATCGCCAAAGGGTTGCAACTGTATCTCGGTACCGCTGAAAAGCATCGTTATCAGATTATCTATCCGCCCGCACAGATGATTACCCACTTTGAAGAGCTGCTGCCGGTTGCGCTGGCGCTCGGGGTGGGGAAAACCTGGGCCGATACCTTTGCGCACTATCTGAGCAGTACCGGCGCAATGTCGGCGGCGTTTGCCAGCGCCGACTGGGGGAGCGTAAGTCACTTCAGCGAGTCCTGCCGAACGTCTTCGATGCCAACGCCCAGCAGCAGTTCAGGATCTGGCTCATCAGGCTCGAGCTACAGCGGTTCGGGATCTTCCGGCGGCGGCTCGTCCGGCGGTGGTTCGGGCGGTGGAGGCGGTGGCGGCTGGTAAATGCGGGGAAATAGCCCCGGCATAAACCGGGGTTTAAACTCCGCTCATAGCGGATGAAGCTTATAGCTGCCGCTGAGCAGCGGTTTGCACAATATTTTATAACCGTCATGATCAAATTTGGCCGACAGGCGCGTTAACGCTGACGCTTGCGGTAGAGAATCGACGGCACCCAGCCACAGCCAGTTGTGAATGATGTGATATTGCGTCATGTCACCACAGCTTTCTTCCAGTGCGACCGCGCCGGGCCACGGCCAGCATACCAACTGCATTTTTTGCATATTTTCACGCAGTCGTTGATGGTGCGCGTCTGTACTTTCTTTACCACAGCAGGCACCCGCGCAGCGGCCCAGCGCGGAACGAAAGCAGGCGCGGCCACGGTTGAGCGGTTCCAGCCCCATAAGTCCGTAACAGAGGCGATGTTCATCGGCGATTTTTTGCAGTGCCTGGAGCGCTGCGCGGCGGTTTGCAAACAGACCATAGAGATCGTTTTGCTGTGAGAAATCCAGTTCGCTCGCGTAGACCACCTGCGGGCGGGAGTCCGTCAGACGTAACGAACACAGCTGGCGGTTTTGCCGCAGGCGTTTGTTGAATAAAGGCTGCTGTTCTTTGATGAGCTGTGCTTCTAATAATAAAGCGCCGAGTTCACCCGCCGTGCGTTGCCAGGTAATACTCCGCGCCTGGCGCAGCATTGCAGCTTCGTTCGGCGTGCGCAGGTGAGACAGCACCCGACTGCGGATATTGACGCTTTTCCCGATATAAAGCGGCAGAGTCTCGCTTTCACCGTGAAACAGGTACACCCCTGGCTGCTTTGGCAGCGCTTCAAGCCATGGACGCAGGTGCTCGGGATATTCATAAATTGCTGCCGCTTCAAATTCGAGACGCGGTGCGGATTGCCTTCTTGCCACTATCACTCCTGGTGCTGTTTATTTATCCAGTATAGCAGTTGCAAGAAAAGCAGAGAAGGGTAAAAAACAACCCCGACCTGAGCCGGGGTGAAAGGAGAGGGGCGTTACTTTTTCCAGAAGTCGTCGAATACGGTAATCGGCGGCCGACGTTTATGTTCGGTTTTGAGATACCAGCCTTCGATGGTTTTGGCGATTTTCTCGTCCAATGTTTTGCCTTCCAGATAGTCGTCAATGTTGTCGTAGGTCACGCCCAGCGCCACTTCGTCCGGCAGGGAGGGGCGATCGTCTTCAAGATCGGCTGTCGGCAGCTTTTTATACAGATGTTCCGGGCAGCCTAACTGCGCCAGCAGCTGTTTGCCCTGACGTTTGTTGAGACGGAAAATGGGGTTAATGTCGGTACCACCATCACCGTATTTGGTGAAGAATCCAGTAATCGCTTCCGCAGCATGGTCGGTCCCGACCACCACGCCGTTGGTCATCCCCGCAATACTGTACTGCGCCTTCATACGTTCACGGGCTTTTTCATTGCCGCGAACAAAGTCGCTAAGTTCGATGCCCGTTTCACGCAGTGCCTGTTCGCTGGCCAGCACAGCGCCTTTAATATTGACCGTTAATACGCGATCCGGCTGAATAAAGGCGATGGCATCCTGGCAATCCTGCTCATCCGCCTGCACGCCGTAGGGCAAACGGACGGCAATAAATTGCAAGCTGCTATCGCCCGTTTCGGCACGCAGCTCGTTGATGGCCAACTGGCACAGTTTGCCGGTCAGCGTTGAGTCCTGTCCGCCGCTGATGCCAAGAACCAGTGATTTTATAAAAGGATACGTTTGCAGGTAAGACTTGAGAAAGTCTACGCTGCGGCGTATCTCGCCTTCGACATCGATCTGGGGTTTTGCGCCCAGCGCCTGAATAATTTCTTGTTGTAGCGTCATCGCGCCCTCCGGGAAGTGAATCTGTTTGGCAATCAGCAAGGGTTTAAGCTACCTCTTTGACGGTAAAACGACAAGGATCACAGTTTTGAGTGACGCAAAAGCATGCAACCTCAAGGACATAGCTTTTATTATTGGAAAGCTCTTAATTTTTGCTCATTTCCACCTTCGGCTTGAAAAATAACGATATTTATTCCAGGCTTATTAACACGCCAAAAAAAAGAGGATGGTATATGAACAAGAATTTTGCAGGATTTCTGGGCGCAGCAGCAGTATTGACCATGCTGGCAGGGTGTACGGCCTATGACCGTACCAAAGATCAGTTCACGCAGCCGGTGGTTAAAGACGTTAAAAAAGGTATGACTCGTGCTCAGGTAACGCAAATTGCCGGTAAACCTTCATCTGAAGTCACCATGATTCATGCGCGTGGTACCTGCCAGACATACATCCTGGGTCAACGCGATGGTAAAATTGAAACCTATTTTGTTGCCTTAGACGATACGGGACACGTTATCAATTCTGGCTATCAGACCTGCGCAGAGTACGACACGGATCCGCGCAACAGCAAGTAAGATACCGCCGTATTGCTGATTTCTACGTAAGCCCGACCAGTGGTCGGGCTTTTTTATGATTTGTCATGCTTATTTAATTGCGCGAATTATTTGAGGGAAATGTGAGGGTAGTCAAAACGCAAGGTCAATGAGAGACAATTTTGCTCAAGGAGGAATTATCCTGCTGCCAGGTGATGCCGTATACTCAATGCATAAACAATACTAATTGAAAGAAAACATGTCTTACCCGGCTCTCAGGCATCAGGATGCAGAGAGCGCAGGTCACACACATTGAGGAAGCGTTCATGGAAAAGAAACATATCTACCTGTTCTGTTCTGCTGGGATGTCTACATCTCTGCTGGTGTCTAAAATGCGGGCACAGGCTGAGAAGTATGAAGTGCCGGTTATTATTGAAGCATTTCCGGAAACGCTGGCCGGTGAAAAAGGCCCTGATGCCGATGTCGTATTATTAGGCCCACAAATTTCCTATATGCTGCCAGATATTCAGCGTCTGCTGCCAAACAAGCCAGTAGAAGTGATTGACTCTGTATTATACGGTAAGATCGATGGTTTAGGTGTACTGAAAGCGGCCGTTGCGGCCATTAAGAAAGCTGCTGCACAATAATTTTATTTTAAAACTCGACATATTTCGGATAGCAATGCTAACAACTTCGTAGGGGTAGTTTTAGCCACTTTGCTGTCCGGAGTATCGAGAGTTTATTTTCCCGTCAAAGAGTAATTTCATCCATCATCGCCGTAATAATTATATTACGGCCTTAAAGGGTATTTATTATGAGTAAAGTGATTGATTCGCTTGAAAAGGTACTCCTTCCTTTTGCGGTCAGAATAGGAAGACAACCTCACGTCAATGCAATTAAGAACGGCTTTATTAAGTTAATGCCATTGACGCTAGCTGGGGCAATGTTTGTTCTAATTAACAACGTATTTCTGAGCTTTGGCGACGGCTCTTTCTTTTATTCAATGGGCATTCGTCTGGATGCTTCTACAATTGAAACCCTCAACGGTTTTAAAGCTATCGGCGGTAACGTTTATAACGGTACGCTGGGTATTATGTCGTTGATGGCGCCTTTCTTTATCGGTTCCGCGTTAGCTGAAGAGCGTAAAGTGGACCCGATGGCGGCAGGCTTACTGGCCGTCGCGGCATTTATGACCGTTACGCCTTATAGCGTGGGTGAAGCCTACGCCGTTGGTGCTAACTGGTTAGGCGGCGCTAATATTATTTCGGGTATCGTGATCGGCCTGATCGTTGCCGAGATGTTCACCTTCATCGTTCATCGTAATTGGGTGATTACGCTGCCGTCCAGCGTACCGGCTTCGGTTTCCCGCTCATTCTCGGCGGTCATTCCTGCCTTTATTATCCTGTCGATCATGGGGATTATCTCCTGGGCGCTGACCCACTGGGGCACTAACTTCCACCAGATCATCATGGATACCATCTCCACGCCGCTGGCCTCAATGGGTGCCGTCGTTGGCTGGGCGTATGTGATTTTCACCTCGCTGCTGTGGTTCTTCGGTGTACACGGTTCGCTGGCGCTGTCGGCGCTGGATAGCGGAATCATGACGCCGTGGGCGCTGGAAAACATCGCCACCTACCAGCAGTACGGTTCTGTCGAAGCCGCGCTGGCAGCAGGTAAGAGTTTCCATATGTGGGCCAAGCCGATGCTTGATTCCTACATCTTCCTTGGCGGTACCGGTGCGACCCTGGGCTTAATCATCGCTATCTTCATCGCTTCACGTCGTGAGGATCATCGTCAGGTTGCGAAGCTGGCGCTGCCGTCAGGCATCTTCCAGATTAACGAGCCAATCCTGTTCGGTCTGCCGATTATTATGAACCCGGTGATGTTTATCCCGTTCATTCTGATTCAGCCTCTGCTGGCGGCTATCACCATGACCGCTTACACCCTGGGTATCATCCCGCCGATTACCAACATCGCGCCGTGGACCATGCCGACCGGTTTAGGTGCCTTCTTTAACACTAACGGCAGCGTTGCTGCACTGTTACTCGCACTTTTCAACCTGGGTATAGCCACGCTGGTCTACCTGCCGTTTGTGATAATTTCCAACAAAGCGCAGGGCGTCATTGAGCAGGAAGAGAGCGAAGAAGATATCGCTAACGCACTGAAATTCTAATATCGAGCGGTGCGGGAGGTTTCCCGTACCGCCTGAGCAACGAGGGAATGAGTATGTTTGATCTGGATAATATCGCAGCAGAAGACACGCCGATAAACGACCTCGAAGAGGTGGTTATGGGGCTGATTATCAACTCCGGGCAAGCACGCAGTCTGGCCTATGCCGCACTGAAGCAGGCGAAAAAGGGTGACTTCGATGCAGCGAAAACCATGATGGAGCAGTCAAGGGTGGCGCTGAGCGAAGCGCATCTTGTACAGACGCAGCTGATCGAGAGCGATGAGGGTGAAGGTAAAGTGAAGGTGAGCCTGGTGCTGGTTCATGCGCAGGATCATCTAATGACCTCAATGCTGGCTCGTGAGTTGGTTGCCGAATTGATTGAGCTGCACGAGAAGGTACAATAGGTCATCGACACGATGAGGCAACCAAAGATGATGACCACTGAAATCAGTACCGCCCGGGAGCAACAACTGTTCAACGGCAAAAACTTTCATGTGGTCATTTATAACAAAACGGAAAGCGTGAGCGGGCTTCACCAGCATGATTATTACGAGTACACCATCGTTTTAACCGGCCGCTATTATCAGGTCATTAATGGTAAGCGGGTGCTGCTGGAGCGCGGGGATTTTGTCTTCATCCCGATGGGGTCGCATCACCAGAGTTTTTATGAATTTGGCGCGACACGCATTCTTAACGTCGGCATTAGCAAAAGTTTCTTTGAGAAACACTATCTGCCGCTGATACCGTTTGGTGTGGTTGCTTCTCAGGTCTACGGCGTCAAAAGTACTTTTCTCAGTTACATTGAGTCGGTTATTGCATCGCTGAATTTTCGCGAAACTGAATTTGACGAATTTATCGAACTGGTCTCGTTTTACACCCTTAATCGTTTACGGCATTACCGCGAGGAACCCGTGGAAGATGTGATTCCGCAATGGTTGAAAAATGCCGTCGAGGGGATGCACGATAATCTTAAGTTTGGCGAGTGCGCACTGGAAAATATGGTTGAGCTCTCCGGAAAAACTCAGGAGTACTTAACCCGAGCGACCCAACGTTATTATGCAAAAACGCCGATGCAGATAATTAATGATATTCGTATCAACTTCGCCAAGAAACAGTTAGAGATAACCAACTACTCGGTGACCGATATTGCCTATGAGTCGGGGTACAGTAGCCCAAGTTTGTTTATTAAAACATTCAAAAAGCTGACTTCATTTACCCCCAGCAGCTATCGGAAACACCTCACCAGTATTAATTAAGCGGGCGCGGAATATTCCGCGCGGTCTAAATATTCAAGTTAACTGTCCGTATTTAAACGGAGAGTGGGGTACGTATATGCGTAGTCCACAAGGGAGAAAATAATGAGCCAGAAATTGAAAGTCGTGACTATCGGTGGCGGCAGCAGCTATACCCCGGAATTACTGGAAGGGTTCCTGAAACGTTATCATGAACTGCCAATTACCGAACTGTGGCTGGTGGACGTCGCAGAAGGGCAGGAAAAGCTCGATATTATCCACGCCCTGTGCCAGCGCATGGTGGAAAAAGCCGGCGTGCCGATGAAAGTCTATAAAACCCTCGATCGCCGCGCGGCGCTGGAAGGGGCGGATTTCGTGACCACCCAACTGCGCGTTGGCCAACTGAAGGCGCGTGAGAAAGACGAACGCATTCCGCTGAGCCATGGTTATTTAGGCCAGGAAACCAACGGGGCGGGCGGTCTGTTTAAAGGCCTGCGCACTATTCCGGTCATTTTTGACATCGTAAAGGATGTGCAGGAAGTCTGCCCTAACGCCTGGGTGATTAACTTTACCAACCCGGCAGGTATGGTGACCGAAGCGGTCTATCGCCACACCGGCTTTAAGCGCTTTATCGGCGTGTGCAATATTCCAATCGGCATGAAGATGTTTATCACCGACGTGCTGAAGCTGAGCCCGAGCGATGAGCTGAACATCGATCTGTTTGGTCTGAATCATCTGGTGTTTGTCCGCGACGTGCTGGTTAACGGCGTTTCGCGCTTTGACGAACTGCTGGACGGCGTGGCTTCCGGTCGCCTGACCGCAAACTCAGTGAAAAATATCTTTGATTTGCCGTTTAGCGAAGGGCTGATTCGCTCACTGCGCCTGATTCCGTGCTCCTATCTACTCTACTACTTCAAGCCAAAAGAGATGCTGGCGATTGAAATGGGTGAGTACTATAAAGGCGGTGCGCGCGCACAGGTGGTGCAGAAAGTTGAGAAACAGCTGTTCGAGCTGTATAAAAATCCGGATCTGAACATCAAACCGAAAGAGCTGGAGCAGCGCGGCGGGGCATACTACTCAGACGCAGCCTGTGAAGTGATCAACGCCATCTACAATGATAAGCAGGCCGAGCACTACGTGAACGTGCCGCATCATGGCCACATTGATAACATCCCGGCCGACTGGGCGGTGGAAATGACCTGCACGTTGGGCCGTGATGGCGCGAAACCGACACCGCGCATCACGCATTTCGATGAGAAAGTGCTGGGGCTGATTTACACCATTAAGGGTTTTGAAGTGGCGGCCAGCGAAGCGGCAATCAGCGGCAAGCTGGATGATGTCCTGCTGGCACTTAACCTGAGCCCGCTGATCCACTCCGATCGTGATGCCGAAAAGCTGGCACGGGAGATGATCCTCGCGCACGAGCAATGGCTGCCAAACTTTGCGGCGACTATCGAAAAACTGAAACAGTAAAGGGAGCGGCTCATGGAACGCGTGTTGATCGTGAATGCCGATGATTTTGGCCTCAGCAAGGGGCAAAACTACGGTATTGTCGAAGCTTGCAAAAATGGTCTGGTAACCTCCACGACGGCACTGGTCAACGGCGCGGCGATTAGCCACGCCGCCCAGCTCAGCCGCTGTGTGCCGGAACTGGCGGTCGGAATGCACTTTGTCCTGACGCTGGGCGAACCGTTGTCAGCGATGCCGGGCTTAACCCGCGAAGGGCGTCTGGGTAAGTGGATTTGGCAGATGGCGGAAGAGGATAGCCTGCCGCTGGATGAAATCGCCCACGAGCTGGAGTGCCAGTATCGCCGGTTTGTCGAGCTGTTTGGCTATGAGCCGACGCATATTGATAGCCATCACCACGTGCATATGATTGCGCAGATCTACCCCATCGTGGCGGCGTTTGCACGTGAGAAGGGCGTGGCGATGCGTATCGATCGCCAGCTAGCGACCCTTTCCGGACTGGAGCAGGATGCAGCGCGCAGCAGCGAGGGATTTGCCAGTGAATTTTATGGTGAAGCCGTTTGTGAAGGGTTGTTTCTGCAAACTCTGGAAGCATCCATCCAGCGTGACGAAAAGTCGCTGGAAGTGATGTGCCACCCGGCTTTTGTCGATAACACCATTATGGGCAGCGCTTATTGTTACCCGCGTCTGACCGAGCTGGACGTGCTGACATCTGATTCGCTGAAGTACGCGATAGCCGAACGCGGCTATCGGCTCGGAACCTATCGCGACGTATGACAGGTAAAGAGGCCCGGCATTTATGCTGGGCCTTGTTTTTTATGCAGGAATTGCGGCGATTTTAGCGCTTCTTGACCACACCCGATGTGCCGCCATCAGGGTAATCAGTTCATCCATGGATTTGCCATCTATCGCGTCCGTTTCAACAATCCCTTCTTCGCCCTGACTGGCGACCTGAAGCGACGTTTTACACGGTCTGGCATCACCTGCCAGCAGAATCGGCTTCAGATGTTTATAGCCTTCCAGCAGGTAATAGTGGAAATCACCGTTGTTGCTCAGGCTTTGCAGATCGCCGCCGGGAACGATGACCGCATCTACGGTTAATGAAGGCGACCCGGCAAAAGTCCCGGCAACCGGCAGAGTGGTACCATCGTCGGCCTTCACCTCACCCATACGGGAATAGAGTAGTTTGGCATGCACTCCCTTTGCCTTGAGCGCTTTCAGCAGCACCAACAGCTCCTTGGCGACCGGACGATCGTTAAGTAACACCGCCACCACGCGACCCTTCACGTCTCCACTGGGAATAGCGTACAAGCTCAGGGTAGGGTCCTTTTTCAGGCCATTAACATCCGGCGGCGGCGTGATGCTGCGCTGGTCGTCAGTGAGTTCGATACCGAGATTTTTACCCACAGCCTGAGCCAGCTGCAGGTCGATATGCGCCAGTTGATCGACAACCCTCTCGCGGATCCACTCTCTGACGACTTTGCTCAGCTCAAAACTAAAAGCGTCGATAATATGCTGCTGCTCAAGTGGCGTCTGGCTGCGCCAGAACAGAAGAGGCTGAGAGTAGTATTCGCCGAACGACGGGCTGCGCTGGCGAATTTTTTCGCCGTCTACCCGCTCGGCGTAGGATTCGAATCCTCCGCGCTTAGCGGCAGGCGGCGTCTCGCGGGGCCAGTTATCGTTGATTGAGTTAGGTTCATAGTTTGCCGGGTTGGTATCAATATCCATGCGATGCATACCGTCGCGCTGGAAATTATGATACGGGCAGGTGGGCTTATTAATAGGAATCTCATGGAAATTAGGTCCGCCAAGACGGCTAATCTGCGTATCGGTATAGGAAAATAAACGGCCCTGCAGCAGCGGATCGTTGCTGAAATCTATCCCCGGCACGATGTGCCCGGGATGAAACGCAGCCTGTTCATTTTCGGCAAAGAAATTATCCGGGTTGCGATTGAGGACCATTTTCCCGACCCGTTGAACAGGGACCAGCGCTTCCGGGATAAGCTTGGTGGGGTCCAGCAGATCGAAGTCATAGGCAAACTCATCCTCCTCGGGGATGAGCTGTAGCCCCAGTTCATACTCGGGGAAATCTCCCGCTTCAATGGCTTCCCATAAATCACGACGATGGAAATCAGGATCGCGACCTGTCAGCTTCTGCGACTCATCCCACACCAGAGAGGCCTTGCCCGCTACTGGTTTCCAGTGAAAACGTACAAAGGTTGCTTTGCCTTCGGCATTTATCAGGCGGAAGGTATGGATACCGAACCCTTCCATCGTGCGATAGCTACGGGGTAAACCGCGATCGGACATCGCCCACATTACGTTGTGCAGCGTTTCTGGCTGTAGTGATACGTAGTCCCAAAAGGTGTCATGTGCACTTTGCCCTTGCGGGACGGCCCAATGAGGTTCCGGTTTTACCGCATGGACGAAATCAGGGAATTTGAGCGCGTCCTGGATAAAGAAGATGGGGGTGTTATTGCCGACCAGATCAAAAATGCCCTCGTCGGTATAGAACTTGGTGGCGAAACCGCGGATGTCGCGCACCGTATCGGCGGACCCTGCACCGCCCTGGACAGTAGAAAAGCGCACGAACACCGGGGTTTTCTTCTCCGGGTCGGAGAGAAAATCGGCTTTGGTGATGTCGCTCAGGTTGCTATAGGGCTGAAAGTAGCCGTGCGCTGCGGAGCCTCGGGCGTGGACGATCCTCTCGGGGATGCGTTCATGGTCAAAATGGGTAATTTTCTCGCGCAGGATGAAATCTTCCAGCAGCGTGGGGCCACGTTTGCCCGCACGCAGCGAGTTTTGATCGTCAGCGATACGTACGCCCTGGTTGGTGGTGAGCGCAAAATCCTCGCCGTCTTTACGATGATTATCCAGCGCGTCAAGCTTATCGCTATGCGTATCCGGGGCTTTTATACTGCCAGGCGCGGTCGGCTCTTCACCCGGAGCGGTGGGGTGCGGTGTGGGTCGCCAGTTCTGGTCACTGGGTGCTAAAGAATCGAGACCAGGTTTCGCTTCCCGGTCATCGTGAACCGGTGACTGGTGGGTTTGTGGTTTATGGTGTTTCTCTGACATTGCTCGCTCCTGTTTTCATTACTGAAAATGGTCGTTGCTGAACCAAAACCCTTCTAACTATAGAACATCTGTTCCTGCAGATTTTATTCCAGGACTTTTACCTTTTAAGGATAATAAGCAGGGGGCGACGAAAGGGGGCGCTTTCAGCTATGATAGGGGTTTATGTTTCCCGCTTTGTTTAGTGAATCTATTTGTGATGAAACCACATCGCCAACAAAATCGTCAGGTCATTAGCTACGTGCCTCGAGTGGAGCCAGCGCCGCCGGAACACGCCGTCAAAATGGACGGTTATCGCGATGTCTGGGTGCTGCGCAATAAGTACGTCGCCTTTGTACTGGTGGACGAACATTTTCGCCGTTCACCGCCGTTTAACGTGCCGGAAGCGGCGCAGCGCTGGGCGGAGCAGATGAGGCAGGAAGGCGAGATAGATGCCTGAGGGCGCGCGCTAAAACAAAAAAACCGCTGAGGTCATCAGCGGTTTTTTTATCTCTGAAGGCTTTATGGCCCTCTCAGATTAGCGGTGGGCCAGTTCGGCATCCTCTTCGCTATCAAGAATGGTTTTGTCGGTTTGACGCAGCCACTGGCTGGTCAGGGTACCGGCGGTCATTGAACCGCTGACGTTCAGCGCGGTACGACCCATATCAATCAGTGGTTCAACTGAAATTAACAGCGCCACCAGCGTCACCGGCAGACCCATTGCCGGCAGAACGATCAGCGCAGCAAAGGTTGCGCCGCCGCCAACGCCCGCAACGCCTGCGGAACTGACGGTGACAATGCCCACCAGGGTGGCAATCCATAGCGGATCGAACGGGTTGATACCGACGGTCGGAGCGACCATGACTGCCAACATTGCCGGGTAAAGACCCGCACAACCGTTCTGACCAATGGTCGCGCCGAATGATGCTGAGAAGCTGGCGATAGATTCTGGTACCCCCAGTCGGCGGGTTTGCGCTTCGACGTTCAGCGGAATAGACGCTGCGCTGGAACGACTGGTGAAGGCGAAGGTCAGCACCGGCCACACTTTGCGGAAGTACTTCAGCGGGCTCACGCCGTTCACTGCCAGCAGCAGGCCATGCACCACGAACATAATGCCCAGGCCGAGATAGGAGGCGATAACGAAGCTGCCGAGCTTGATGATGTCCTGCAAGTTAGAGCCAGCAACCACTTTGGTCATCAGCGCCAGCACGCCATACGGCGTTAACTGCATAACCAGACGCACTAACTTCATAACCCAGCTTTGCAGCGTGTCGATGGCGGTGAGCACGCGCTGGCCTTTGGCGACGTCATCTTTCAGCAACTTCAGCGCCGCGACGCCCAGGAAGGCCGCAAAGATAACCACGCTGATAATCGACGTTGGGTTCGCGCCGGTCAGATCGGCAAACGGGTTCTTCGGTACGAAAGAGAGGATCAGCTGCGGGACGCTCAGGTCCGCCACTTTACCGGCATAGTTGCTCTGAATGGCGTTAAGACGAGCGGTTTCCGCGCTGCCTTGCACCAGCCCTTCAGCGGTCAGGCCAAACAGATTGGTGACCAGAACACCGACCAGTGCAGCAATCAGCGTGGTGAAAAGCAGAGTGCCAATGCTCAAAAAGCTGATTTTACCCAGCTGTGAAGCGTTATGCAGACGGGCGACCGCGCTCAGGATAGAGGCGAAGACCAGCGGCATAACGATCATTTGCAGTAGCTGAACATAGCCGTTACCGACGATATTGAACCACTGGATAGAATCCTTCAGCACCTGGCTGTCGGAACCATAGATAAATTGCAGCGCCAGGCCGAAAATAACGCCGATAACCAGACCGACCAGTACTTTTTTAGCGAGGCTCCACTGTTTGTGGCGGGTTTGAGCCAGCGCCAACAGCAAAACCGCGAACACGATAACGTTCGCTATTAATGGAAAATTCATCCCCGTTCTCCTGATATCTTTTTTACCGGGTTGGTCAATAACCAACTCTTATGACGGCAAGGGTAGCAGAAGGCGTTATTCGTTACTTATATTCAAATGGAATTGATTATAACTAAATGGGTAATTCGCTTGTTTATTGTCCTGCCTGGTGACTAATAAATCGATTAAAGGTGGTTTGCAGCGTGTTAATCATGCTTGATGACCAGCGCACGGCGCTATTATCGGCAAAAGTCTGCGGCATCCACACCGCATAGATGAAGAGTGCCATACACAGCGCGCGCTCTAGCTGGTTGCCTTTACGGGGTGCGAGGATAGGTAAGCGAAAGCGCCAGCGGCATGGCCAAAGCAGCGGCACCCCCGCAGGAGTCAGCATGTCGGCAAGGATATGGCTGAGATAGCCCAGCACCAGCCCCTGGACAGCGTCCGCCGGGATTATCCAGCCATCGGGCACTTTTAACGAGAACAGCGCAAGAGCGCCGAAGACTACCAGCAGGCTATGGGTGAAGCCGCGATGACCAAAGGCGCGGGCTATCGGTTTTGAAATCCAGCGTAAACGCTGCCCGAGAAATGACTTAGGGTGATCGATGTCGGGCAGCAGGCAGGTCAAAATTGCGGAAGGGACAATATGCCACCAGTCCCCCTGGGCCAGAACGGGGGTTAATTCCGCGTTTTTCGCAAATACCGCACAGGCGATAGAAAAGAGAAGGTGACCTTCCGCCGTCATGATAAGAAACCCTAAACTGTCAATTCATACAGTATAGGGTTTTTATACAGTGTGCGGAAGAGGTGACGGTGTAACTCTTTGTCACAAAACCATCAACGTGCCAGCCAGCCTCCGTCAACCGCCAGAGTATAGCCACTGACGTAATCTGCTGCCTTAGAGGCGAGGAATACCACCGGCCCTTGCAGGTCATCCGGAACGCCCCAGCGCCCGGCAGGAATGCGGTCGAGGATCTCTTTACTGCGCTCGGCATCATCACGTAATTGCTGAGTGTTGTTGGTCGCCATATATCCCGGCGCGATGGCGTTAACGTTGATGCGATGTCCCGCCCATTCATTAGCCATCAGGCGAGTAATGCCGAGAACGCCGCTTTTTGAGGCGGTATATGAAGGCACTCTAATGCCGCCCTGAAAGGAGAGCATTGAGGCGATGTTAATGATTTTTCCGCCATCGCCTTGCTGAATAAACTGCCGGGCGACCGCTTGCGAAAGAAAAAAGACCGATTTCAGATTCAGATTCAGGACGTCATCCCAATCTTTTTCTGAAAAATCGAGCGCATCGGTGCGGCGGATTGTGCCAGCGTTGTTGACCAGAATATCGACTCTGCCCATCGCAGCAACGGCCTGAGTGACAATCGAGCCAATCTCATCCTGGTGACTCAAATCGGCCTGGATAGCTGTGAAGCGTCGGCCCAACGCCTGAACCTTTTCCGCCGTTTCATGGGGAATTCTACGATTGACCCCGACGATATCGCACCCGGCCTGCGCAAGGCCCAGCGTCATGCCCTGGCCGAGCCCGGTATCACAACCCGTTACGATAGCGACCTTACCCGTAAGGTCAAAGGCGTTCAGTACCATATGCACCTCTGTATGCTGATTTCATGCGTTAAATAACGCCATTGAGGACAAGCATAGAGGGAGGAGGAAGAAAAAACAATTAAAAATGAAACGGTGTTTTAATTTTGTGATAATGGGATAGGGATACCATCCCATTATCACCGGATGGCTTAACCGAGCAGGTCGGTCAGGGTGAGGGATTTCAGGCTCGTTAGCTTCACATCGGCCAGCACAAAGCGAGGATCGCGGCTATTCTCTTCTTCAGGCACGACAATAGAGCGCATCCGCGCCGCTTTGCTGGCAATCATGCCGTTGACAGAATCTTCCAGCGCCACGCAGTTCAGCGGGCTGACGCCAAGTTTTTCCGCACAGTTCAGATAAACCTGTGGATGCGGTTTGCTGAACGGCAGCATTTCGGCGGAAGCGAGTGCATCAAACTGGTCGCGCAGTTCAAACATGGTGAGGACTTTTTCCAGCATCCGCAGCGGCGATGCTGAGGCCAGGCCGATTTTCAGCCCCTGCGCTTTACACATCGCCACCGCTTCCCGCGCGCCGGGCAGGAGCGGGCGCGCTTCTTCAACCAGTTGGATAGCGCGGTTGATAATTCGCGCGGTCACTTCGGCGCGATCCGGGCCTTTCCACGGCTGCTGGGCAAACCACAGATCGACGACTAAATCGATGCGTAGCCCCAGAATATCGGGCATTTCACTGCGGCGGCTAATATCCACTCCGAGGCTTGCAATCACCTCCAGCTCTGCCTTATCCCATAGCGGTTCGGAATCAATCAGTAATCCATCCATATCAAAAATTGCGGCATGAATCTGTCGCCTGGCTGACATAAGTCCCTCTCCTGTAGCGTAAGTAGATAACGAATTGGCACTCATGGTATATCATACCGCGCATTATTGGGCGAAATTCGCCGACGAAGGTAGACTTAGAGCGTATACCACCAGGCGTTATTGGCGCAGCCAATTTGGACACGGACAGCGCGCAGAAACCGGAGCGTACATGAAGTACGTGAGGATTTTGAGCACTGCCCTGGTCCAAAGTGGCAAGTGAAATAGCCTGAGATAGGTTCTTAGAGTGGCTAGAGCGTCTTAACAAGGGGAACCCATGACGTATCAACAAGCTGGACGCATTGCAGTACTTAAACGTATTTTGGGGTGGGTGGTGTTTATTCCGGCAGTTATCTCGACGCTGATTTCGGTGCTGAAGTTTATGTACGAGCACAGCGAGAAAAAGCCGGGGATTGATGCGGTGATGATGGATTTTGCGCATGTGATGATCGAAATGATGCGCTTCAATACGCCGTTCCTGAATTTCTTTTGGTACAACTCGCCGCTCCCGGACTTTAAGCACGGCATGAATATCGGCTTCTGGATTATCTATATCCTGATCTTTGTCGGGATGGCGCTGCAGGCATCCGGCGCGCGGATGAGCCGTCAGGCGAAGTTTCTGCGTGAGGGGGTTGAGGATCAGCTGATTCTTGAACAGGCCAAGGGGGCGGAAGGGCTGACGCGCGAGCAGATCGCCGAACGCGTCGTGGTGCCGCGTCATACTATTCTGGTGCAGTATTTCCCGCTGTACGTGCTGCCGGTGATTACCATCGTGATCGGCTACTTCTTCTTTTCTTTACTCGGTTTCCTGTAATCAGATAGCCCGGCAAGGTTGCCGGGCTATCTGCATTATTGGGCAGGCAGCGCGCGCGGCTTGCCCTGGTTATCCACCGCAACGTAGATAAACAGCGCTTCGGTTGCCTTGTAGCGTTGCCCGATTGGCTCAGACGACACTTTCTTTACCCATACTTCAATATTGATGGTCACCGATGTATTGCCGCGTTTCACGCAGTCGGCGTAGCAACACACCACATCACCGACCGCGACCGGACGTAAAAAGGTCATGCCGTCGACGCGCACGGTCACCACGCGACCATGGGCAATTTCTTTCGCCATAATGGCGCCGCCGATATCCATTTGCGACATTAGCCAGCCGCCAAAAATATCGCCGTTGGCGTTGGTGTCCGCTGGCATCGCCAGGGTGCGTAAAACCAATTCGCCCTTCGGCGCGAGATCTGTTGTTGTCATTCTCTACTCTGTACTCGTCAAAGATGATCAGGCGCGATGCTACTATGAAAAGGGCGTGGAGAGAATAGGGGGAGACGCCCGCTAATGCGGGCGTAGAGGTTTAGAAGGAGAGCGTGACGCCAGCGTAGTACGCACGACCCGGTTCGTTGTAGGTCGACGCGCCCGAGTTTTCGCGATAAAGCTGCTTATCGAACAGGTTGCTGATCCCGGCATTCAGGCGTAAATCTTTCATCAGTTGATAGTTACCGCCAATTCCGACGACAGAATAGGAACCGACTTCGTTGGTGGCCAGTACGCCAATCTCGTTACGAATTTCAGCGTATTCGCGCGGTTTCTGCCGACCGTACATGGTCCAGTTCACGTTGGCTGAGAGCTTGCTGTTAACCTGCCAGTCGAGCATGGTGTTGATGGTATATTTCGGAATGACGGACAGGGGGTTGCCGGTATCTTTGTTTTCCGATTTGATCATATAGGTGGCGTTGGTGCGCCAGTTCAGCGTATCGGCAATCACCGGCACCAGCAGGGTCCCTTCAAGACCTTCGACGACCGCCTTACCGCCGTTCTGCCACTGGAGAATGTTTCCTCCGCTGGCGGTAGTACCCAACACGTCGGTGCCGGAGACGATTTTGTTTTTGTAATCATTACGGAACCAGGTAATACCGGCGTTGTAGCCATTTAAGTTAAATTCAAGACCGATCTCTTTGTTGACGCTGATTTCCGGGTCGAGGTCCGGGTTACCTAATAAATAGCAGCTACCGTTACCAATGGTATTCGGGCAGCCGTTACCGTTCGTGCGCAGCAAATAGCCATCGCTGGACTGGTACAGGTTCGGCGCTTTAAATTCCCGGGCAATACCCGCTTTGACCTTAAACATATCGCCCAGATCCTGCGACAGGTTCAGGCTCGGGCTCCAGTTGCTGCCGAAATCGTTGTGATAGTCAAAACGCAGTCCGGGGATAATGTTGGTGCCCGGCGTCGCTTCAATATTGTCTTCGAGATAGAGACCGGTGAGGGTGGCGCTATTTTTCGTGCTGCGCTCAGACGGGTTGCCGGAAGTGCCGGGGACTTCTTCGGTCACGCTGGTGGCCTGCATCGACGCCGGATCGTTCAACTCATCGCGATTCCACTCCATACCCAGCGTAAGCGTCTGCTCAGCCAACCAGTTGAATGGAATATTGAGTTCGCCGGTTGAACGCCAGGATTCCAGGCGGCTGGTGGCGTATTCATCGCTATTGATCATCCCCTCTACGCGGCCGGTGGAGCCCTCCTGCAGGCGGGTGTTGTTGGTTTTTTCGTAATAGACGCCCGCTTTAGACTGGCCCCAATCCCAGATACCGTTATAGGTCAGGCCCCAGGTCTGGCGATACATGCGGTTTGTTTCCTGGCCGTATAGCGTATCGATCAGACCATTTGGGCTCATGTTGCTGTTGCTGTACTGCGTATCACCGGCGTAGATGTTGCCCTGGCGGCTGTAGGCATAGCTGAAATCGACAATCTGCTGCGGTGTTACTTTCCATGACAGCAGGGCGTTAATATCTTTATTGCGCACGCCTTCGCGGCCTGCGGCATAAGAGCCATTTTGCGCGCTATTGATGTCCCAGGCATCCGGCTCGGTTTTGTTGATATTACCGTACAGACGCATCGTCAGGGCATCCCCGGCCAGCGGTCCGTTAAGGTTAAAGTTAGCCCGGTTGGTGGAACCTTCTTTATTATTTTCCGGCTGATTGGTATAGAGCGAGAGTGAGCCATGCCAGTCGTTGGTCGGGCGCCTGGTGATGATATTGACCACGCCGCCTGCTGCCCCTGATCCATAGCGAGCAGCCGCGGGGCCGCGCAGAACTTCGATGCGCTCGACCATTTCCGGCGGAACCCAGTTGCTGTCGCCGCGGGTATCGCGCTCGCCGCGCCAGCTATAGCGCACCGAGTTTCTCGAACTGACGGGCACACCATCGATAAGAATCAGCGTGTTTTCCGGCCCCATGCCGCGAATATCAATCTGTCGGTTGTTGCCGCGGCTGCCGCTAGCGCTGTTGCCGGTCAGGTTAACGCCGGGCATTTTACGAATGATTTCAGACAGATCGTTAACCGGCGGATCTTTAGCAATATCTTCTGCGGTGATAATCGAGACGCCCGGCTGCTGCTTTAGCGCTTCTTCCGCGGTTCCCCGAACCACCATCGTTTCGGTATCCAATTCAGCCTCTTCGGCGAAAGCCCCTGGGCTAAGCAAACCAGCGATGGCCAGGGCCAGGGGAGTGGCGATGTGATTTTTCTGCGATCTCATTTTAAATATCCATATCAAGTCATGAAAAATTGAGATCGAGAATATCAATGATAATTATTATCATTACAATTGCGAGAGGCGAATCTCCATGAAATCCTCACAATTGCCGCAACTTTCCAGCATCTGGTAGATATCGTGAAGGAGTCGGTAAGGTTTACCGTACCGACTTGCTGGGATGTTCCTGGCCTGAAGAGATTATTTGCCCATTGTTTTATCGGTTTTCTGTTGCTGATACCACGCGGGGAGTTCTGCCAGACTAATGCCCGTCGGCACATAGCCCTGTTTCAGACAGGCGACCCGCTGCGCGCGATAAATGCTGGTATATCCTGAAACCAGCCAGGCGACAGCGCAGGCTAGCGCAGCGTAAATGTCGATTTCAGAACCAAACAATTCGATTGCCATCAGCGTCGATGCTATAGGGGTGTTAGCTGCCCCAGCGAAGACGGCGACAAAGCCAATCCCGGCCAGAAAGCTCACCGGCATATGTAGCAGCGGAGCCAGCGCATTGCCAAGCGTCGCGCCGATATAAAATAGCGACGTCACTTCTCCGCCTTTAAAACCGCTCCCTAAAGAGGTCACGGTGAAAACCAGTTTGCCGAGAAAATCCCACGGAGCTAGTGGATGCTGAAAGGCATCCACAATCACCGGTATGCCGAGGCCAATATAGCGATCGCCATGAAACAGCCAGACGGCAGCAACAATGAGCAAACCGCCGGTAAACGGGCGCATTGGCGCATAGCGAACATATTTTTTCATTAACCCGCCAATGAAATGCGTGCTGTCAGCGAAAACGCGTGCCGCCAGGCCAAAGCAGCAACCCGCGATAACCATTGCCGCCAGGGTCCAAAGGGTGAGGGGTGGAATGCTGGAAACGATATAGTGGGTGTGTTGCACCCCCCACATGATCCCGACCCGATCGGCGACGATTGCGGCGACCAGACACGGGAGGATGGCGGTGTAGTTCATCCTTCCAATGGCCAGCACTTCCAACCCAAATAGCGCTCCGGCGAGCGGAGTGCCGAAAACTGAGGAGAAACCGGCGCTGATCCCGGCCATGAGCACCGTCCGTCGCGTGTCGTCGTCGAGGCGAAAAATAGGCGTAAATTGATCGGCAATCGAGGCTCCCATCTGTACCGCAGTCCCTTCACGGCCCACTGACGCCCCGCACAGGTGCGATATCACGGTGCCGAAAAAGACCAGCGGTGCCATACGCAGGGGGATCACACATTTAGGATCGTGGACTTCTTCCAGAATGAGATTGTTACCGGCCTCCACGCGGGTGCCGTAGTGCAGATAAATCCAGCCGACGGCAAAGCCCGCGATCGGCAGCAGCCAGATAAGCCAGCGATGCGTTTCACGCGTTGCAGTAGCCCATTCAAGGGAGAAAAGAAAGAAAGCCGATGCCGTACCCGCCAGGACGGCGATGATAAAGGCGAGAAACAGCCATTTCCCGAGGAAGAAAAACAGGGTGAGTTGTGAAAATCGGGGTGCACGCATCGTTATTTCCTTAGAAGGTTAACCTTCCCGGACGCGGTGCCTGCAATACAGATATGCCTGCCCATTCCCGGTCCGGGAATAAAAAGCAGGCATCATTAGCCACATGGCGGTTCAAGAGGGAATGCCATCCTCTATACGAAATATCTTACGGCATGAACCGTTTCAGCTGAAGTTTTTTATGCGTTGTATATAAAAAGAGAGGAGAAGGCGGCACGCAGGGAATTGTGCGTGCCGAAGCGAACTTAGTGATTGTCGTCCTGCGGCATATGGCGATAGATGTAAACGCCGCTTAGCAGGGTGAACACCAGCGTCATAGCGGTTAAACCGAAGACTTTAAAGTTGACCCAGATATTCTGCGGCAACCAGAAGGCGATGTAGATATTCGCCAAACCGCAAAGAATGAAGAATACCGCCCAGGCCAGATTCAGACGCGACCAGACCTGCTGCGGTAACGTCAGCTCTTTACCCAGCATGCGCTGGATTAGCGGCTTTTTCATTACCCACTGGCTAAACAGTAGAGCGCCAGCGAACAGAACGTAGATGACCGTGACCTTCCATTTTATAAACTCATCGTTATGGAAGAAAATGGTCAGGCCACCGAAAAATGCGACCAGGACAAAGGTAATCAGCGCCATTTTCTCGACTTTGCGATAGCGCACCCAGCTGTAAATCAGCACGATGGCGGTAGCGATAATCAGCGCGGTCGTTGCGGCGTAGATATCGTAGAGCTTGTAGAATGCGAAGAAGACTACCAGCGGTAAAAAATCCAGAAACTGCTTCATACATCGATTCCGTCGTTCAGAATGGGCCGGGAGCGCCCGACCCAGATTAAGTTAGTTGCGAATAAGCATATACAAGCGGAATAAATAGATCAGCAACAATGCGGATATCAGGTTGCTGATGGTATTTATCACGATTGCGCCAACGTTTGGCGTCAGTACGGCAAAGCTGGATGCAAACAGCAGAAGTAGGGTTTTCGCCAGCAGCCAGCCGATTATCGCGGGTGCAACCAGGCGAATATTGGCCCATGCCAGACGCATACTGCTGCGCAGGGCGCTGAAAACACCCATTTTGTCCTGAACCAGCATAATTGGCGCGAATGAAAGGACGATCGCCAGCAGCACGCCAGGCACCACCACCAGCATCATCCCCATTTGCACGACAAAAGTCGTGAGCAGGATCAGCAGCAGCAGCTTTGGCAGCACTGGCGCAGAAGCACCAATCGCACGTAAGGCACTAACGCGTTGACCTGAGGAGATCATCTGAATCATCAGCAGAACGCCGCCCGCAAGGATCGCATTGCCCACCAGTCCAGAGAATGTAGAGGCTGCCGAAGCTCGTAGCAGGACCTGCTGCTGTTCCGGCGTCATACTTTGCACCAGCTCGAACAACCCGACGCTACCCGTCAGGCTATCGCCTTCGCTCAGAATCGATAATTGCTCCTCACTGGGTGAAAAGGCATGGCCAAGTACTACCGTAATAAGCGCGCACAACAATGCAATCAGCAAAATAGTGACGAACTGATTACGGAAAAAGTTTCCGGTGTCACGGTAGACGGACTTCGCCGTGATAGACATGCATTCTCCTTGAGTCTTGCAGGTGTTAACTAGCCGGCGATTGTACCGCAAATCGTGCCTGGGTAGCAGTCTCTGCTCCTGCGCGCTAAGTATATCTTTGTAAATAGAAGGCACAATCAGCGGTCCATCGCCTTGGCTCCAGTAAAAACAGAAAATTGATACAGTATGTTTATCGCTAGTTATATGAAAAAAGTGAAAATTAATCTGGATCAATAAATGTTAAATTTCCCGAATTTGTGTGAGCTATGTTGGATCAAACATACTTCATTGTAGGTATATTCTTGCGCTGAATAACCATAATGAGGAAGTGGATATGAAAAAGTTAGCAGCGGCATTTGTTATTCTCGGCACTCTCTCCAGCAGCAGCGTCTGGGCGCATGAAGCTGGTGAATTTTTTATTCGCGCAGGTTCGGCAACGGTAAGGCCAACGGAAGGGGCGGGCGGTACATTGGGAAGCCTGGGGGGATTTAGCGTCAGCAATAACACGCAGCTCGGCCTGACCTTCACCTATATGGCAACCGATAATATCGGGGTTGAGCTGCTGGCCGCGACGCCGTTCCGTCATAAGGTAGGCACCGCAGCAACCGGTAATATTGCCACCGTTCACCATTTACCGCCGACCTTAATGGCGCAGTGGTACTTTGGCGATTCGAGCAGCAAGCTGCGTCCATATGTTGGTGTGGGTATCAACTACACCACCTTCTTTGACGAAGGTGTGAACGACAATGGTAAAAATCAGGGGATTTCCGATCTGAGCCTGAAAGATTCCTGGGGTGCTGCGGGTCAGGTCGGTATGGATTACCTGATTAACCGTGACTGGCTGATTAACATGTCGGTGTGGTACATGGATATCGACACCACCGCGAGCTATAAACTGGGCGAGGCTCGCCAGCATGACAGCGTGCGCCTGGATCCGTGGGTGTTTATGTTCTCCGCAGGCTACCGGTTCTAAAGTTTTTCGGCAGAGCTGGTCGCTGTATGACCAGCTCTTGGTATTCTATTCTGTAATAATTATGCCGCGAACGGTTTGGCTTGATAGTGACTTACTATGAAAGGATACATTGGCCTGCGTACATCGTTTTAACAAGATCTACTCATTGCCCCATTTATTGAGGAAGTTCGCGATATCATCAATACGCTGCTCATTGATCCCTGCTTGAATGGCCATTTCTCCCTGTGCTTCCTCACTGATTTCTTCGTTGTTCATCAAGCGAGTGATCAACAATTGAAAATAGCGAGCCAATGGCTCACGTTCTGACTCGCTCACTGGCTCTGCGGATTCGGTCGAATACTCATCGGCAATGTCATAATATTTCAGTGGTACTTCATCGTTCATTAGTTGCTCCGTAGAGTTAGTGTCAGCTGCAATGTCAGTCGCAGAATGGGTTAAAATAGATTTTATTGATTTACGAAGGGATTGTCTCTCCCATTGCTGGTTAAGACAACTGGTGCGCAAGGTGTGTCAGCTATCATAAAAAAAAGCCCGCACAAGTGCGGGCAAAAATACTGGAAGCAATGTGAGCAATGTCGTACCGAATACCTGAGTTTTTTACTCAACTATTCGGTAATGAGAAAGATAATATTTCTCATTTAAGATATCAACCCCAACTTTTGTGCGGAAGCGCTTTTTTTTAATCGACGATAAAAACTGTGCGTTTCTGGCTGTCATCCTGTGGCCAGACCGTGGCAACGTCTTGAAGCCGCCGTGCAGTGGTGGCAATGGTAAATCTCCCGGCGACCGAGGCCTGCAGCATTTCCCCGGTCGCCGCCAGCAGTTGTGGCATGGACAGGCTACCAATCCCACTGCCCATCAGTTGCAACGGTGCAGAGCGTAATACCGCGCCGCTGAGCGTGATATCGGCGGCGGCAAGTGAACCGACCTGAACAAAGCGTACCGGCGCCTTCCCTGGACTATGCTTTGCCAGCGCAGGGAGCAACAGTTCAGCACTGTGACCCCACAGGTAATCGACGACGACATCAATCTGCTGCGCTGCCAGCTCCGCAAACTGCGACCGTACGGTGGCATCATCTTCGCTTAAGTTGACTATTTTATCGGCCCCGAGGGAGGCGAGCTTTAACGCGTTGCGCCCGGTGGCAATCACCTTTTTGGCCCCCAGAAAGCGGGCGATTTGTACCGCCAGCTGTCCGGCGCTACCGGTCGCACCGTTGATAAGCACCGTTTCTCCGGCCTTGAGACCCGCGCGCTTGACCAGCGCCGCCCATGCGGACATGCCCGGATTAGCCATTGCGGCGGCGGTAACGTCGTCCAGATCATCCGGCAGCGGCAGGCAGTGGTTTAGCGCGACCGGTGCCCACTGTGCCATGCTGCCCCATGGCGCGGTGGGGAAGGCGAAATAAACTCGCTGACCGTCAGGCAATGCTCCGGTGCCATCAATCCCGACGCCGAAAGGCAGGCGGCCATCAAAACTGTAATGTTTGCCGGAGGCCCGGCTTTTCACGACATGGCTGATAGCGCAGGCGCGCACTTTGACCAACGCCTCATGTTCAGTGGGCTGCGGGTCGCTAAAATCGGCCCAAATCGGGCCTTGTTGCAGGTCAAAAACGACGGCTGCTTTCATAGTATTTTCTCCTGGGGTGATTATGTGTAAAATGCACATATCAGTTAACGGCACTATACCCGGTTAAATAATATATGCAATATGCACATAATAATTATGACATCAGCGAGTTTCACGGTGCGCTGCTCGACATCATCAGCGTGATGAACCAGCCGGTGCGCGATGAGCAGATACTGCAGGTTGCTGGAGTTCAGCTTGATCAGATCCTCTTTCCGCTGCTGGTGGCGGTAGGGCGCAGTGGGCCGGTGGGGGTCGTGGAGCTGGCGGATAGCCTCGGGCGCGATTACACCACAGTCAGCAGGCAGGTGAAGAAACTGGAAGCGCAGGGGCTGGCGCGAAAGCAGCCAAACGCCAAAGACCGGCGGATTAGCGAAGTCACGCTTAGCGAAGCGGGTCAAGCAATGATCGAACGTATCTCGGTTGCAAGAACGCGGCTGATGAATCAAGTGCTGGTGGGATGGGCGCAAGAGGATGTGATGGCGCTGTTTCGTTTGACGCGCAAGTACGCGGACAGCTTACAGCAGAAATAACCGCCCGGCGCAGTGCCGGGCGGCAGGCGTGCTTAGGCCGCTTTGGTGGCGGCTTTGAGGCTCTGCACAAAGGTCTTCAGTTCAGACAGCATAGCCTGCGGGTCGTTAACGTTACGCTCAATGATTTTGACGATCGCAGAACCGGAAATCGCCCCGGCAGCGCCGGCATCAATCGCGGCGGTGACCTGCTCCGGCGCAGAGATACCAAAGCCCTGCAGCGGTGGCGCAGCGTTATATTCGGCCAGCTTTTCAATCAAATGATGCAGCGGCAGCGCGGCGCGGTTTTCCGCGCCGGTCACGCCCGCACGAGACAGCAGATAGGTATAGCCGCGACCGTAGGAAGCAATCTGGCGCAGCAGGTCGTCATCGGCATTTGGCGGGCAGATGAAAATTGGCGCGATATTATGGCGCAATGCGGCCTGGCGGAACGGTGCCGACTCTTCGACCGGTACATCGGCTACCAGCACTGAATCAACACCCGCGCGTTCGCATGCGGCATAAAATTCATCAATGCCAGGGCTAAACACCAGGTTTGCGTACATCAGCAGGCCGATCGGGATGGTCGGGTGCTTTTGACGAATTGCCGCCAGCATTTCAAAACATTGCGCTGGCGTGACGCCTGCGGCAAATGCGCGCAGGGCCGCGCCCTGAATGGTTGGGCCGTCCGCCAGCGGGTCGGAGAATGGGATACCCAGCTCCAGCGCATCGGCACCCGCTTCAATCAGCGTATCAATAATTTTCAGCGATTGTTCCGGGTTAGGGTCGCCGAGCGTCACGAAGGGAACAAATGCGCCTTCCTGGCGAGCTTTCAGTTGTGCAAACAGCGTCTCGTAACGTTCCATCAGATTTCCCCTCGCGCTTTCAGAATATCGTGTACGGTGAAGATGTCTTTATCGCCGCGACCGGAGAGGTTAACCACCAGCAGCTGCTCTTTTTCCGGGTTCTCACGCATCATTTTCAGCGCGTGCGCTAGGGCGTGGGACGACTCCAGCGCCGGAATAATCCCTTCATGACGGGAAAGTTCTTTAAAGGCATCCAGCGCCTCGTCATCGGTAATTGATACGTAGTCGGCGCGACCAATGCTGTTCAAATAGGCGTGCTGCGGGCCAACTGACGGGAAGTCCAGTCCAGCGGAAATGGAGTAGGACTCCTCAATTTGCCCGTCTTCGGTCTGCATCATCGGCGATTTCATACCGAAGTAGATACCAACGCGTCCGTGCTTCAGCGGTGCGCCGTGTTCGCCGGATTCGATCCCGTGGCCCGCCGGTTCCACGCCAATCAGGCCAACAGTGGTTTCGTCGATAAAGTCGGCGAACATGCCGATAGCGTTAGAACCGCCACCGACGCAGGCGATAACCGCATCCGGCAGGCGACCTTCTTTCTCAAGAATTTGTACTTTGGTCTCTTCGCCAATCATGCGCTGGAATTCACGCACGATGGTTGGGAACGGGTGCGGGCCGGCGGCGGTCCCGAGCATATAGTGGGCTTTTTCATAGCTGCCGGACCAGTCACGCAGCGCCTCGTTACAGGCATCTTTTAGCGTTGATGAGCCGCTATGTACCGGGATCACTTCTGCACCCATCAGGCGCATACGGAAGACGTTCGGCGACTGGCGCTCGATATCTTTTGCGCCCATATAAATGCGGCATTTGAGGCCGAGCAGGGCGCTGGCGAGGGCAGAGGCTACGCCGTGCTGACCCGCACCGGTTTCGGCAATAATTTCCGTTTTGCCCATCCGTTTTGCCAACAGCGCCTGACCGAGCACCTGGTTGGTTTTATGCGCGCCGCCGTGCAGCAGGTCTTCACGCTTCAGATACAGCGTGGTACGGGTACCTTCAGTGAGGTTGCGGCATTTGGTCAGCGCGGTCGGACGACCGGCGTAGTTTTTCAGCAGGTCAGTAAATTCGGCCTGAAATGCCGGGTCTTTCTGCGCGCTAACGAACGCTTCTTCAAGCTGGCGCAGGGCGGGCATCAGGATCTGCGGAACGTACATCCCGCCGAATTCGCCAAAATAGGGGTTCAGTAAAGTACTCATTGTTGCTCCTTAATATGCGCGCAGCGTTTGAAACACCGAGGCCAGTTTGCTGGCATCTTTAATACCCGGCTGTGACTCCACGCCTGAATTAAAATCGAGTCCGGCACAACCGCTTTTGGCGGCTTCTACACAGTTATCGGCGCCGAGGCCGCCTGCTAACAGCACGTTACGCAGGTCCTGACCTTGCAGCAAAGACCAGTCGAAACGCTGGCCGGTGCCGCCCTGGCCGTTATCAAAAACGTATTTATCGACATGGTTCAGATTGCGTTGCGGCAGCGTTTCGCCAACGCTGAGGGCTTTCCATATTTGCACTTTGGCCGGTAACTCGGCGCGCAGGGCATCGATATAGCTCTGGTCTTCACCACCGTGCAACTGGACGGCGGCTAAGTTTAGGCTTTCAACGCGGGCGGCAACCTCTGCCACCGGCGCATTGCGAAATACGCCGACGTAGCTCAGGGGAGCGCTATCAATAACCGCTTTCGCCTGGGCTTCATTTACCGCTCGCGGCGAGGTGGGGACGAAAATCAGTCCGCCGTATACGGCGCCGGATTCATACGCGACCTGGGCATCCTGCGGACGGGTGAGGCCGCAGACCTTATTTTCGCCGAGCAGCACGCGTTTCACTGCGGTGTTCAGATCGTCGTGTTCCATCAGCGCTGAACCAATCAGGAAGCCATTGGCGAAGTGGCTCAGTTCACGCACTTCGGCATAAGTATGGATACCGGATTCGCTGATCACCGTGACGTCATGGCCGAGTCGTGGTGCCAGCGTGCGGGTGCGGTTGAGGTCAATCGACATATCGCGCAGGTCGCGGTTGTTGATGCCGACCACTTTGGCCTTCAGCGCGATGGCGCGTTCCAGCTCTTCTTCGTTGCTCACTTCGGTCAGTACGCCCATATTCAGGCTGTGCGCGACGGCGGCGAGCTGGTGATATTGTTCATCATCAAGCACCGAGAGCATCAGCAGGCAGGCATCGGCCTGATAGTAGCGCGCCAGGTAAATCTGGTAAGGATCGATGGTGAAATCCTTACACAGAATCGGCTGCGGCGCGATTTTGCTGACAATTGGCAGAAAATCGAAGCTGCCCTGGAAATATTTCTCATCGCACAGCACCGAAATAGCCGATGCGTAGTGCTTGTAGACCCCGGCGATGGTCGCCGGGTCAAAATCTTCGCGAATCAAACCTTTAGACGGCGAGGCCTTTTTGCACTCGAGAATAAACGCGGTGCGGGTACCGGCAAGGGCATCGTAAAAATTGCGCTGCGTCGGCACGACGTCATTTTGAAAGCTGGCTAACGGTTGTTGTTGTTTGCGGGCTTCTACCCAAATCGCTTTGTCGGCCACGATTTTTGCTAAAACGGTCTGCATTATTTACCCTCTTGCCGCTAATGCGGTCACTTTGTCATAGGCCGCTCCGCTGCGCAGGACCTCGATGACGTGCTGTGCGTTGGCCTTCAAATCTTCGTGCCCATGTAAACGCATTAACATGGCGACGTTGGCGGCGACGGCGGCTTCGTGAGCGGCTTCACCTTTACCTTGTAGTAAGCGTGTCAGAATGTCACGGTTTTCTTCCGGCGTGCCGCCAGCCAACTGTTCCTGATGGTAAGGCGTCAGGCCAAAGTCGGCGGCGGTCAACTGATAGCTCTTGATTTCGCCGTTGTTCAGTTCAGCGACCACCGTCGGCGCGTGGAGCGACACTTCATCCATGCCGCCGCTGTGGACCACGGCAGCACGCTGATACCCCAGTACGCGCAGGGTTTCCGCAATCGGCAGCACCAGTTCCGGGCTATAAACGCCAATCAGCGCCAGCGGCGGATGCGCCGGGTTGATCAGCGGCCCCAGCACGTTAAACAAGGTGCGGGTCTTGAGCTGCTGACGGACCGGCATCGCGTGACGGAATCCTGTGTGATACTTCGGTGCGAACAGGAAACAGACGCCCATTTCATCCAGTGCCTGGCGAGATTTATCGGCATTCATATCGAGATTAATACCGAAGGCTGCCAGCAGGTCAGATGAGCCTGATTTACTTGAAACGCTGCGATTGCCATGTTTCGCTACTTTCAGGCCGCAGGCGGCGGCAACAAAGGCGCTGGCGGTCGAAATATTGATGCTGTTGCTGCCGTCGCCGCCAGTACCAACGATATCGGCAAACAGGTAATCAGGGCGCGGGAACGGCGCGGCGTTTTCCAGCAGCGCGGTAGCGGCCCCGGCAATTTCCTGCGGATGCTCACCGCGCACTTTCATACTGACCAGCGCAGCGGCCAGTTGCTCGGGCTTGACTTCGCCGCGCACTACTGCGGAGAACAGCTGATGGCTCTCCTGCTGGCTCAGGGTCTCGGCCTGATACAGTTTTTCCAGAATTGGCTGGATAGTGTTGGTCTGCTCCAGCTTCTGCAACGCCCAGGCCAGCGTTTGTTCCAGCAGGCGTGCGCCCTGAGTGGTCAGAATCGACTCAGGATGGAACTGGAAACCGCAGACGCGATCTGCATCGTGGCGCACCGCCATCACCATGCCGTTAAAGTTGGCGTTGATCGTCAACCCGGCCGGGATATTGCTGCCGACCAGCGAGTGGTAGCGCGCAACCGGCAGTGGGTTAGTCAACCCGGCAAACATCGCCTGACCATCATGTTCAATGCTTGATGCTTTACCGTGGAGGATTTCACCAGCCTGCCCGACGTAACCGCCGTAAGCTTCGACAATGGCCTGATGACCGAGGCAGATGCCGATAATCGGCAGCTTACCACGCAGTCGGGTCAGCAGTTCAGGCATGCAGCCTGCTTCGCTCGGCGTCCCCGGTCCGGGAGAAAGCATCAATACCGGGTTTTTCATGGTGCCGATGCGCTCAATCAGCGCCTGCGCCGGGACTGAGTTGCGGTAAATCACCACGTTATGGCCGTTCGAACGCAATTGGTCTGCCAGGTTATAGGTAAATGAATCGATATTATCGAGCAGCAGAATGTCGGCCATTAGAAAATCTCCTTCGCGTGATGGGCCTGGGCGATAGCGCGCAGCACCGCGCGAGCTTTATTACGGGTTTCATCCGCTTCAGATTGGGGAACGGAGTCAAGCACGATACCGGCACCGGCCTGTACCGTGGCGATGCCATCCTGCACGTAAGCAGAACGAATCACGATGCAGGTATCGAGGTCGCCGTGGGCGGTAAAGTAACCCACTGCGCCGCCGTAGCTGCCGCGGCGCTTGCCTTCAGCGGCGGCGATAAGCTGCATTGCGCGCACTTTAGGCGCACCGCTCAACGTGCCCATATTCATACAGGCGCGATAGGCGTGGAGCACGTCGAGATCGTTGCGCAGCTCGCCAACCACGCGGGAGACGAGGTGCATCACAAAGGAGTAGCGGTCGACTTTGGTTAAGTCGGCCACGTAGCGGCTGCCCGGCGTGCAGATGCGGGCGAGGTCGTTACGCGCCAGGTCAACCAGCATCAGGTGTTCGGAAAGCTCTTTGTGATCGGTGCGCATCTCCAGCTCAATGCGGCTGTCGAGATCGCGGTCCAGCGAACCGTCGGTACGGCGACCGCGCGGACGGGTTCCGGCAATCGGGTAGATCTCAATCTGGCGGCTGACGGCGTCATATTTCAGCGAGCTTTCCGGCGATGCGCCGAACAGGGTGAAATCGTTATCCTGCATAAAGAACATATACGGGCTGGGGTTGCTCTTCTTCAGCACATCGTAAGCGGCGAGCGGCGACGGGCAGGGCAGCGAGAAACGGCGCGATGGCACCACCTGGAAAATTTCACCCGCGCGGATGGCGCGCTGCATTTTACGCACTACGGCACCGTACTCTTCATCACTCTGATCGCAGTCGCAGCGCATTTCGGCAACTGTCGTCACCGGCAGCGGCGCGGGCGGCTCATTCAATTGCTGACGAAGCTGGGCGATGCGCTGTAGTAGACGCTGTTTTTCATTTTCCAGCGGGGTGAACAGGCTCGCCTGGATGCGGGTGTTTTTAGTCTGATGGTCGATAACCAGCAGCGTTTCCGCCAGATAGAAACAGTAATCCGGGCAGGCGGTATCGCTTTCCAGCGGCGGCAGGTTTTCGAAACCGGCGACCAGGTCATAAGCAAACAGTCCGCCGAAGAACATGGCTTCGCGCTCGTCCTGCGGCACGGTAACCAGCTCTTGCAACAGGCGGAAAGTGTCAAATACCGATAATGAACATAAGCGGGCGTCTTCATCAAGCAGCGCGCTGACAGGAGGGAATGTTAACACCCGCCCATTTGGCTGGCGCTGATTATCAATACCCGAAGGCAGAGTATTATCCAGCAAATCCAGCAGCGCCGTGCCGTTAGCGGAGAGTGCCTGAATAGTGACAGTGTCACCTAGCGCGGTAATGCGCAGCGCGCTATCCACCAGCAGCAGGCTCTTTAAATCATCCTTACTGTCGATATCCGCGGATTCCAGCAGCAGGGTGGCCGGACGCGCACCGCATAGCTGGTGGAATAACGCCGTCGGGTTTTCCCGATAGATGGCGTCGCTGGTGAGAAGCTCGAGTGCCGGTTTTGATGTTTGCATTATTGTTCTCGCCTGTTCGGTATAATAATTTGTCCAATAAAAAGCCCGCTCATTGGCGGGCCGGGTATCTGTATGCTGAGTGCAAAACGCGATCACGCCGCCCGATAACAGGAGCTACGCCACCAGCCGTGCAGAGTGATAAATTGCGTTTTCATCGTTGATACCCCTTCATGTGAACTTTCGTACTAGTTAACTAGTCCGGAGGTGTAAAGTCAACCCCTGTTTGCAGATTTTATCGGTGAGTCGGTATGATGATGCGCCTGGTGAGATTATCAATAATTTGAATCACCGAAACGCAGCCAACTTTCCTGTCACTTAAAGTATGACGGGTACAGGTTTATGTCCAGCAGGAGTCATCTTGAGCAACACCAACTACGCAGTGATTTACGACCTGCACAGCCATACCATCGCCTCCGACGGGCGACTGACTCCACAAGAACTTGTTCATCGCGCCCACCAGATGCGCGTCGGCACCCTGGCGATTACCGATCATGATACCGTGGCGGCAATACCCGCCGCCAAAGCGGAAATTGAACGTGCAGGTTTACCGCTAACGTTGATAAATGGCGTGGAGATTTCCACGCTGTGGGAAAACCACGAGATTCATATTGTCGGGCTGAATATTGATATTGCCCATCCGGCGATGACCGCGCTACTTGATGAACAGAAAGCACGCCGCCAGCTGCGGGCTCAGCTGATTGCAGAACGGCTGGATAAAGCACGGATCCCTGGTGCCTGGGAAGGGGCGCTGAAACTGGCCGACGGCGGGGCGGTGACGCGCGGCCATTTCGCCCGTTTTTTGGTCGAAGGGGGTTATGCGAACAACATTGCTGACGTCTTTAAGAAATATCTCGCGCGTGGGAAAACCGGTTACGTTCCGCCACAGTGGTGTACAATAAAACAAGCGATTGATGTCATTCATCATTCTGGCGGCAAAGCGGTTATTGCCCATCCTGGGCGCTACGACCTCTCTGCCAAGTGGCTGAAAAGATTGTTAGCCCATTTTAGTGAGCAGGGCGGCGATGCGATGGAAGTCGCTCAATGCCAGCAGGCACCGCATGAACGCGCACAGCTTGCTGCTTACGCCGTGCAGTTTGGCCTTCTCGCCTCCCAGGGGTCTGATTTCCATCAGCCCTGTCCGTGGATCGAGCTGGGCCGTAAACTTTGGCTACCCGCTGGCGTAGAAGGGATCTGGCGCAGTTGGGAAGTGGCCGTAGAACAAAATTGAGAGGGAAGTATGAGCCAGTTTTTTTATGTCCATCCGGAAAACCCGCAGGCGCGGTTGATAAACCAGGCGGTGGAAATTGTGCGTAAAGGCGGGGTTATCGTATATCCGACTGACTCTGGTTACGCATTAGGCTGCAAAATCGAAGATAAAGGTGCGATGGAGCGGATTTGTCGTATCCGTGATTTGCCAAACGGTCATAACTTTACCCTGATGTGCCGCGATCTATCCGAGCTGTCGACCTATTCATTTGTTGATAACGTGGCGTTCCGGCTGATTAAAAACAACACGCCGGGTAACTACACCTTCATCCTCAAAGGGACCAAAGAGGTGCCGCGTCGTTTGCTGCAGGAAAAGCGTAAAACTATCGGTATGCGCGTGCCGTCGAACCCGATTGCGCAGATGCTGCTGGAAACTCTCGGCGAGCCGATGCTCTCAACCTCACTGATGCTGCCGGGAAGCGAGTTTACTGAATCTGACCCGGAAGAGATCAAAGATCGCCTTGAGAAACAGGTGGATCTGATTATTCACGGCGGCTATCTGGGCCAGCAGCCGACCACGGTTATCGATCTGACCGAAGATGCGCCGGTGGTGGTGCGTGAAGGCGTAGGGGATGTGAAGCCGTTCTTGTAATCTCCCAATTGTTCCACGGAAGGAATAGTGATGAAATGGACATTGATGTGTCGGTTTTTTCTTTTGCTATGGCTGTTCAGTGCTCCGTTCAGCCATGCGCGTTCAGATATTTTATCCCCCTCGACAGAAGCTATTTCTCTGTTTGACGTCCAGGCCACTATGCGCCCGGACGGCGTGCTGGATGTGCAAGAAAACATTCACTTCCAGGCGCGCAACAGGCAGATTAAGCACGGTTTTTTTCGCGATCTTCCGCGCATGTGGGTGCGACCGGACGGTAACGCGGCCCTGCTGACGTATCATGTTATCGGCGTGACCCGTGACGGCAAACCTGAACCCTGGCAGCTTCGCTGGCGCAGGGGGACCATGAGAATCGTCGTGGGGGATGAACAGACTCTTCTGCCGGAAGGCGACTATCGCTACCAGGTGCACTATCAGGTCAGCAACGCGTTTATCCGCGATGGCGATGATGACGTGCTTATCTGGAACGTCACCGGCGATAGCTGGTCGTTCGAAATATACCAGGTTCGCTTCGCTCTGCAGCTGGCGGATGCTCAAGGGGATCCGTTTAAGCAGATCGACTTTTTTACCGGCGATTATGGTGAAAGGTTAAAAAATGGTCACCTTCTGCCGGGCGGGCACATTGAGTCCCGCGAACCCTTCTACCAGCAGGATTTTACCGTACTCTATCGCTGGCCTCGGGCGCTGTTGCCTGATGCCGCAGAGCCGCAGGCGACTCATCTTCTCCCGCATCTTTTTATCCCCACGCTATCGTCGTTGATCGTCTGGATCCCCTGCGGGTTGTTGGCGGGTTATTTCTTATTTTTATGGCTACGCAGGCCGCGCTTTACTCCGGTTGACGTGCCGGAGCTGACGTCAATGTCCACGGAGTTTTCGCCGGGTTATCTGCGCATGGCGGCAAAGCAGACCTACGACGATAAAGGCTTTTGCGCTGATGTGACTAACCTGATTGTGAAGGGGCGGGTGGCGCTGGAGAGCGTGTCGGGTGACAAAACGCATCAATGCCTGGTGAGGGTTCACTCGGGGGCGAGCAGAAAAAGCGATATACCGACCCAGGAAGAGCAGCTATTGATGGATCTGTTGTTCCGCAAGGGCGATAAGGTGGTGCTCAAAGGGCGCTACAATAGAACGCTGCGTAAAGCTTTTATTCGGATGGAGAAACATTATCGTCAGCAGCATAAGGGCGCGGGATATCGGCCTTTGAGCTTCCTGTTGTGTGGGATTGTGGCGATATTTGCGACTCAGGCACTTGCTAATGCACAGAGTCCGGGCTGGACGGCCAGAACCTTAACTGCGGATTGTTTTGCGGGCCTTTTCTTCGTTCTTCCGCTTCTCTTTAGCGGCGTTAACCTGGTGGTTGAGAGCGATCTCGGCAAACCGATTCGCAAGAGTTTACTGGCAACGTTGTTCTTTCCGCTTATCGGTGGTGGCCTGATTTTTCTGCTTCTATGGGCAAAAATGGGTTTTTCGCTCTTTCAATGGTATATGCCCGCCGGATACTTCAGCGCCTGGTGCCTGACCGGTTATATCACCGCGCTGGGATTTTGCTTGCTTCCACAGCTTACGCAATCAGGCCAGCAGCGCTTTGCCCGGGCCAGGGGGGTAATCCATTATCTGGAACGCCTGGAGGCCGCGACGTACAGCGGACGACGGCGCAAAGGCGAGTCCCGTTATCTGGATATTTCATTGCTTAGCTGGGCAGTGGCCGCAGGGCTGGGTAAGGAGTGGGCCAATCGCCTGGCTCCATCCCTGGCGGCGGCGATTAAGACGCCGGAGATAGCCAGATCCGGGATGTTGTTGTCCTTACAGGCGCATTTGAGCAGTGGGGCCTCCAGCGTTTCTGGTTTCGGCAGCGGCGGAGGATTTTCCGGTGGCGGTGCAGGAGGCGGCGGCGGAGGTGGATGGTAATATTTTCCCTGGTACGCTGAAGCTGTCTTTTCTTTCTTGAATGGAATGTGTGTATTTTTATCGACAGGTTAATAATGAAAACTATTAATTATAATAGGTGCGCGATTAAATATTATGTGTGTTTTTATGATGCAGTAGCAGTGGGTTTAAAATTAACTTGAACCGTGATTTTTTATGAAATGACAGGGGCCTTAAGCCCCTTCATGATTAAATGTATATACCCGTCATACTTCAAGTTGCATGTGTGTTGGCTGCGTCAGTTCACCCCAGTCACTTACTTCAGTAAGCTCCTGGCGATTAATGAGAGGCTCCTGCCTCTCACCGGAGGCCAGCCTTCGGCTGGTCAAATTCGTTCCCGACGAATTTGTCACTTCCTTGCCGCGTTACTCGGTCTTCGGGGCCAGCGCAAGCGCTGTTCAAGGCACGAGTGCTTTGTCCTGCAACTCGAATTATTTAGGGTATAGATTGTGACTTTATTGTGATTATGTATCGTCTGAACCAGTGTGGGCTGAGTCAACGCAAGGAATGACGGTATGCTGAGTCATGTTGAGCAACGACTCAATTTCAGAGAGTTTGTTTCTTAGTTTTACCGGTGATGGCATATTTCTTAATGAAAGAATGCAAATATCATCTTGTGCAACCACCATGTTTATGTCGGAAATTTTGATTATCATTTCATCGTTATTGCATGTTCTTATTTTGGCGTAACACACATCACGAAGTTTGAGGTGTTCAATGTTTTTCATTTTCAAAACTCATTTTTAAAATTAGACCGGGTATATGAGCTCATTCCAGACTTTTTGTTTTTAATTGAATAATGAATCCCAAAGGGGGTAAAACGAAATGTGAATTGAGAATAATCCTAAAAATTATAAATGGCAATACAATCATTAGTGTTATTGATGAAACAGGGCCGCAACCGAGCAGGCGCTGACCCGCAATGATGAACTTCAACGCCTCTATGTCTCGAAAGCCTGATGACCGGCCTTTCCGGCCACAGGAAAATCCGTCAGCATGAATCATAATTGATAAGGATTGTTTGTATCCTGGTGGAAAAGCGCGGCCACATGAAACGCAAAGAAGCATTCATCTTAAAGTTCGTGTACCATGTTCGCCCACGCGAGAGGGCATGTCTCAATTGTGGCCGTTAAAACGACGCAGAACATGATATGCCTGGATGCAAAATATATATACAGAACATGGCGTTAAATCATAATTTTGATAGCGTCATGTTTTTCGAAGTATACCAGACGCCTGGGAAGGCGACACCGCCTCGCTGCTCAGCGGCAACATTTTATATCAAATCAAGTCGTTAGCGTTAACTCTATGAAATGAATAACAAAAGGGTCAACGCAATGGGTAACAGAGTGGACAACAAAGCCCCGAAATTCACTACCAAACGCGGCAACACTTTCTACATCAATTTTCGTCTCCCTGATGGAACCTTCTTTCGTCGTAGTTTAGGCACTGATTCTTTGAAAGCTGTGCAGGTGACGATGAGTCGCCTAAGCCCATACATCCCCCTTGTTCAAAATGGTTCGCTATCCGTCGAGCAATTCAAAATGCATATTGACGGTTTCAGAGAAGCCACTCAGCGCGATTTTGATACCTATTTGTTGGATTGGTTGAGGCTAGGCGTTGATGAGGTTAAGCGGATGCCGGAACTCGGACGATTGAACAAGTCAATTTTCCCTGATAGTCCTATTTCAGCATCAAAGAGTGTTGAGGAGGCTAAGGGGCAATCTGAGACCCTTCTAAACCGTGTCTATAGCGGGGATGACTCTACCGCTCGGATGTTACTTGCCACTCTGCACCAGAAGAAAGTTTCTTTCGGTCAAAATGACGTAGAACAAGCTTATGAGGTGGCGGGTCAGATTGATATGCACCAGACCATGCTACACCAGGCTTATGAGGCGTTCTATGCTGGTGATATTGTCCGTTATCGTGCTCTTGTTGAATCCATGCAATCACAATTGGCTGAAACTGAAAAGCTGAAGCAGCCAGCAATTAAACAGGCTGTTGTAACTGTTGATGCTCCTAACGATGACACTACACCGTTACTTTCTGAGGCCTGGAAGCTGTTTGTGGCTGAGAAGGGGAAAACCTGGGCTATCACCATAGCTCGTGAGAATAATCGTTTCTATGAGGTGCTGATGCATGTTTTAGGGGATATTCCTGTGGGGAGTATCACCAAACAGCACATACGCCAAACACTGGCAGTGATTGAGAACCTGCCACGCCGAAACGTGAAACCCTACTCAGAGATGACGTTAGAGGAGTGCATAGATTTTGATGTTCCTGAAGACGATTTGATCAGTAGTGCCAATGTTAAAAAGCACCTCAAGATTTATTCCTCGTTTTTCAAAGTTTTCCTTAAAGATGAAAAGGATATCTTAGAAAAGGCTCCCACTGAGGGGATTAAATATGAGGTGACGGAGAACAAGGGCGGACATTACTCGCGGCCTGAGATGCAACGGCTCATAGAACGGTTATCTACGTTTACCGATTGGCGTAAAGACTACTTCCTGACTTTGATCTACACAGGTGCTCGCCGGGGTGAAATGGCGGCTATACGCAAGGAGCACATACGCAAAGATGAGGAGACGGGGCGTTACTACATCTTCATTGCGGACGGTAAAACGGAACACGCACAACGACAAATCCCGATCAGTAAAAGTATTGAGGCGCTGTTGTTAGCTCGAATTAAGCCCCTTAAAGATGGTGATCTTGTGTTTAACGACTTGCCAACCTACGAATATACCGCTATTCAATGGCGTAGTTTAATGGATGATTGCAATGTTCCGAAATACAACGAATTTGGGCAGGAGAGGGTGATTCATGCATGCCGCCATACCTTCATATCGGAGGCTATAGCGAAAACGGGTAACGCTGCACTCGTTCAATTCGTTGTCGGACATAGTAGAACGCAATCGCTAGGCATAACTGCAAGATACACACACAGACCACCATTGCATGATCTATTACAAGTTGTAGATAGTGTGAACTGGTGATATCACCCATTTGAAAATTAACGCAGGTGTAACCAATGGCTGGAAATATCAGAATTTATTATGACTACGAAAATACTGAACATACTTTAGATGTATGGTCTGACGCAAACTCACCACTAAAAAGTGACCTGGAAGTAATGAATGCTGTTTTGGCTGAATTACCGGGACATATTGCACCAAGTATCAAACGTGTTGTTGAGTTAACAACAGACGGAAAACCTATGATATATGATGAGTTTCGTATCGAAGACCCCGACACCGGTCTCCCATATGGCTTACTTTATACAAGACTTGGGCATGATGGCTGGGTTTATCTAAGCGATATCAATAGCTATGGTGCACGTATAGGCAAGGAACTACAGGGGGAGTATTTTACGATGGAAAAGGGGCACAATTATATCTCGAATGATAAAAAACTCTTTCCTGCAAATGCTAAGGTTGATTGGGAGCGTTTAAGTGTTTTTTGTAATGAGCATGAGTATCATTTAATTCCGTGGTCTCCATCATTATAGAGTTTGCGGGCTTTTACATTCTTTATAAATCAATTACTAGCCTCTGTGTCAAATGTTTTGGCATAGGGGCAATTTCCTTTAGTTAGATAGGTGAATGTGTAATTGCTGTTCTCATAGATGCATAGCGTTTTTCCGTTCTCCGTCTGTTCCTCCTGTGGGTTGGTTAGGGTGATTTGTCCGGCTCTTGCACTGATACAATAGAGCAGGGCTAGCACAATGAATGCAGGTATCAACAATTTTAACAGAATGCCTTTACCGTCTCTTTTCATGAATTCTCTCCTTAGTGAATCAAGTCACCGTACATCACCGTACAATTAGCAGAAATGCAAGAACATGATCACTACTGAACACACCGCAAATGCGACCCATTCTCATTTAATTCATAATTTCAAAATATCCTATAAATTTCAATGTGATAACATTTATAAACTCTAGTTTGCATAGTGTTATGTTATGCGGAGTTTATGCATACGCGCTGCATAAAACTTTGAATAAAGACAAAGTGTTATTTAAACACTATAAAATTCAATAAGTTATTGTTTGGTGGGGTAGGTCACGCCATCGTAGGCGACAGGTTTAACATGCCTTTAATGATAATGATTCTCAATATCATTTATAGTTGAAAATTGATTGTTTTTGCACGAAAAGTTTCATTCGAAAGTAAACGTAGAAACTCGTTCAACAATAACTAAAACTGTCTTGCACATTACATAGCCTGTAAGCCCTGCTACGCCTGGCTTTGTCTCTCTTTGCACATAATACACTATTGCACAGAATTCCTCTAAAACAGCTTAAAACAGCCTTTCTTTTCATTGATTAAAAGGGGTATTAAAGAGTGAATTAATGCATATTAAACGTTAATTAAATTGTATTTAAATCCGGCTTAACTTGAGAGACATTCTTGCACAGAAACATATTGCACATAATCATGTTTTATTCAGATAAATTTTATTGTAGGTGATATATAGCGATAGTGCTATGCACTCCCTTCGGGTATCGCTCATTACATTCTCTCTTTTTGCATGTAATCAATTGTAGAGATGTTTCTGTTATTAACAAAAGACTTTTCTTTTTTTTAGTGGGAGTGAGGGTTGGACTGACAGTGGTCAGCCCTTACGGAGAGTATGTAAATGTAATGCACATACGACACTATGAAGATTCTTTCCTTTATATAGATAGTTGTTATGAGTCAGCGAAGCGTAGAGGGGTATCGCAGATAGCCGACACTCATTTGAAATGTGTCATAACACATTCAAGAATCACTATACTAACCTCACTATCTACTATGCAAAAGGAAAAAGCACCTTTCACATAGACTCTTCGAGAGATATCCCCCCGTTCACTAACGAGGGGAAACACTAACTCCTACTACTACCACTCAATAAAAGAAAAAGCCCTTTTATTTCATGCTAGCTGTTTGAGTAAGTCTATCTACAATTCACAGCTCACACTCATTAACTCGTGCAAGCTCTTCATTAAGATAGATATTTACTATAACTATTAGTATGCAAAACTAAAAAGGTATCAAAATTTAATTACAATAGCGCTTATGTAAATATAAAATGATACCTTTATAGAATGTGTCTGATAATATATCAATGCATACTGAAGCCGGATTTTTACCCTTTATCTATATAAATCAACTATGTAACATTTGTAAACCCTATTGACTTTTCGTAAGGTACTAAAAATAGTACACTTTTTTGCATTCAGGTATTGACAAAAGGTAGGTAACATGTTATTATTGATTATATAAGGTGATATTTAAATACTTATCATCTCATTAATAAGCAAATAAACACTGCACTATGGGCCTTCTGGTTGCATGGTGTTATTACTTTTAATAACCAAAAAGAGGATAGTAATATGTCTAATTTCAAATACTACGATGTTCAGGCAATCTTAGATGCCCTCCTGTCAGGTGAACTTAAACGTCTTAATGCAAAACGTAGTCAACATACAGCTAAGAGCATGGGACACTTGGACAGAGCAGAGCGCTATCGTAAAGCAGTAGCACTGTTTGATCAGATTCAAAGTATTAAGAAGATCAAGTAAAGGGGTTAAAAATGAATATTAATTTTGATTCAGATATGTATAAGAAACTCCAAGCTAAAGCAACTGAACAACACACTACGATCCCTGCTCTTATTAAAGAGTTAGTGATTAAACATGTCCTTGTCGATGAGGAAAATAATGAAGCAAAAAAGACTAAAACAGTTTCCAGTAATTAAATATGTAGATGCGATTTGCGGTAGCGGTAAGAGTCACAGACTGAAAGAATACATCTTAGGTAATCCTGATAAACTTTCCCTCATTGTCGTTCCTACTCATAACCTAGCAGAACAATTCCAGAACAATCTCAACGAGATACTTAAAAGAAAAGTATTCCGTGTTATGGGTGAGCCAGCAGTCAAAACACTCTCTGATGCTCTCGAAGACACCTTTAAATACAAAGTTATCATTTGCACTCATGAATGCTATAAACAGTATTGTTATAAAGCAGCGTTTGATAATGAGATGCAAGATAAGCTGTTACATTTTGACGTTTGTGTAGATGAAATACCCGCCGCCTCATTCGGTGGATGGATTAAAGTAGACTTTAAAAAGAATGCTGATGAAAACTACCCCTTTCTAAACTGGATAGAAGAAAAAGAATCACTCTTCTATATAAAGGGGGAGAACAGAGAGGAGTTTGAAAAGTATTATAGAGAGAAGAACGCTAACAGCGGAGATTTAAAACAACTATTATGGGCTATGTTACACGGTGCCGGGTTGATGTTTGATGAAGAGAAACACTTCTTCTGTTATGGAATCTCTCCGATACTCATTAGCGTTAACTGGTGCAAAAGCTTTGTGATTATGGGCGCTGGTGTGAGCCGTAGTGAGTTTTTATGGTGGGCTAAAGAGGTTGCACACTTCATCTGTATACCTGCTCCTGAATACCTACAGCCTCATACAGAGCGTAGACAGCATAAGCTTGTGCCTATTGAGATAAAAGCCCTCACAGATAAGAACGCTACACAGGAATCATTAGCATATACCCTTAACAATTTTAATAAAGAAGTGAGAACATTGTTAGGTGATGGATATATCTTTGCAACTAATAAAGATAAATCAGTATGCAACTTTGAATCTTATGGAGATGAAATCTTTGGGGAGTCTAACAGGGTTAGCATGGCAAGTTACGGATTGAACAACTACCAACACACAACAAAAGCTGCTTTCATTGGATGCTCAAACTTCCATCCTTCTGTAACAGGTAAATGGAAATTGTATGCAGAACTAAACGGATGGGATGCAAATGAATTAGCAAGCAGACGTAAAGCCGCAATGAATTATGAGCAATGCTATCAGTTTGTTTCACGGTGTTCTATAAGAGACTTTGAATCTAATAGACCTCAATTATACATTGTTCCTGATTTAGCTACTGCTAACTATCTGCAATCTTATTACTTTCCTGGTGCAAAGGTAGAAAGTTTAGGCTTTGACCTTCCAGTGAAAGAAAGAAAAGCAAGGGAAGTAGTTAAACCATACAATACAACAAAAGGGAATGAGACAAGGGAAATGATTCAAATGTATAAAGCACAGGGAATGAAACAAAAAGATGTAGTGAAACTATTAGATTTAGGTATTGCCACAGTAAAAAGAAATTGGAAATAGGAGAATAAATGTCACGAACTAAAGCAAGAGATTTAGAGATCTACAACTACCTTAAAGAAAATAAAAGCAGTCTCTATTCTATAAAATCCCTCGCAGTAAAACTTGATATCACAGAAGAAGATATTAAAAAGAACCTCTCCTCTCTAAAGTTTGGTGATCAAGTAACCTTTGAAATGTTTGGGAATGACACATTCCGAGTAGTATCAATTTCTAATTCATTTGAAGAGGGGCAGACGGATAAAATAGATAAACACTGGAGAGAACATACTAAGAAGCTTGTTAGTATTTATAAATCACAGGGATACACTCCTGAACAATGTTCAGAGATTAGTGATATCGAACTACAAACAGTAAACAAATATTGGAGTAATGATGGCAGAGTTAAATAAAAATGAAACAGAACTACTCTTCAAACTTGCAGAGTATGCAGGGGTTGAAGTTTGGGAATATCAAGACCAGATTGTTAAAGAATATCTACAAGAATTGATTTCACGTATGGAGGCTGAATAATGGCGTCCGTTAATGATACAACCTCCACTAAATCAACCAGTAAAACTAAATCAGAGAATGGGTTTTGTGTAATAGCGAGCATGAGCAACGACTCCTCTGCTAGTTACATTCAGGAATATAGTGCTCTATCGTTTGATAGTGTCCCTCAAATTGGTGTAAAGCGCAAGGCAGACGTTTCCAGTTATGCAATAGAGAGTGGTAGTGAAGTGAGCGACCATATTCAAATTAAAAACGATTCAATCAATATATCAGGCTGGATTACTGAGTCTCCTATCGAATTACGGGGAGATATTATCTCAAGTGCTGGGGCCAACGGCACCAGGGTTAAACAGGCTATTGATTGGTTAAACACCACATTCGAAGCGCGGCAAACTATCTCACTGGTTACAAGAGACGCTGTATTAGAGAACGTTGTCCTAACAGGTGTCAGTTATAATTACGATGATGCTATTGATGCAATGAAGTTTGATTTGTCATTTGAAAAGATTAGATTAGTTAGTAGTAAGGAGGTGGATGTAATAGCCACTAAGACAAAAAGCACTACGAATAAAGGTAAGACAATTAAAACTAAGGCAAACACTAATACAGTTAAAAAAGACAGCACTGTTAGTAACCTGTCCTCTCAATATAATTCCTAAACACATCGGAGCTACCATTATGGAATACATGCAATCATTAATAAGTTTTGCCCTTTGGGGAATTTTAATTTCCAATCTAACTCATACACTAAAAATAAAATATAAAAACTGGAGGAACGTTGAGTAAAAATAGAAACATTTTAAACGTTAACAAATTACAGCTTAGAGCAGTAGGCAGAAGTAAAAGAAAATCTAGAGAGAAGAGCGTCCCTAAGTGGGATGCAACCCCAGAATATAAAGACTCCCCAGCACTCACACAAGAGGAACAGGAAATCATTGATAGTATTTGTGATAACAATAATGTTTATTTTAATCCTCGTAAACGAATGACCACTAAATTTAACGATGAATTAGAAAGGTGGCAAGCGTTAGGTTTTAAGAGTGAAGATGAGCATATTGCATGGAAAAGACTGAATAACAGGGACGATACTTCCAGCACTTATACAGACCTCGCAGACACTATCCTAAAAATTACACAGGGACAGAAAATTGACTGAATATAATACAATATATGAAATGGTGCAGGCCTATGCTGACTACTGTAATTCACAGGACATGCTACATGGGCGCACCGACCACCCGGACGGGGATTATTACATGTATTTCACTTCTGGGAAGATTAACCAGAAACAGCAGGATACTGTAGTATTCTGCTTCACTAAAGAAAAGAATTCAGAAGGTAGGTACCCTTCTTATCTGATTCAAACATCATAAACAACAATTCAAATATAGGGCCCCTTACAGGGGGCTATAACAAACTTTAAAACAGAGGTATACAAATATGTCAATCAATAGTATGAATCGTGCAGGCCGTGGACGTGAAGCGCTGGAACAGGTTTCCCCATTACAAATTGAACACGAGGAACTCACAGCAATTCAGGAAGATCAAGCACCTGTTAAGGATAAACTCACTCCCTGGGAAGTGTTGTTAGCCACTGTAGAGGATTTAGATGTAAATCACTCTCTATTCCTGTTAGAAGCTTATAACGACTTCTATAATAACCCTTCTCAGGGGACTCTTAAATATGCTGTAGATAAAACACAGTATATTAATCAGAAGATCAGAGGAATTAATGTAACACTCAACTGGTTTAACCAAAGTCAGTTCTGTAAGACACCTGAATACCAGGATGAGATGATTTATATTCTTGATGTCCTCGTTAACATTCAGACAGAAATCACACAGTTTGTAGACAATCTCGAATAAGGGGCGTAAGCCTCTTTTATCTTTGGGGGCTACTTGAAATAAAACTCGTTACAAGGTGAAATACAATTTCAATTGTCACTTGAGCGTATTTTATTTCACTTTTCTATTGACAAATACATATTTTAATGTTAATGTTATCTTAAGGGTAAGATATTTCAGAGAAGACACTACCTCCTTATAGATTCTTCATTCTTCTGATATTGCACTTTTTCGTTTTGTTAATTGGTCATTGACTCCAAATCAGAAACGTTTACTTTCCAAGGGTTTTGTTTCTGATGGGAATTAGGCTGCTTTATATTGCAATCACAGTATAAACGCTTTTAGCCTTCTTCTCTGAACTATTTTCCCCATCATTTATTAGAATATACTAATAAATACTACCAAACCGCATTTATTCTTATTTATTTATCCTTAAATCGAAAATAGAGAGAAAAGTCCCCTAATTTAAGTGGATGGTAGTATTTTTTAGTGTATATCTAGATAGATTGCACATTTTTGTTATTGACAATAGTCAGTAGCTTTTATTTTATTATCTATTACAGGTAGATAGTTTAACAACAAGTAGCCATCTGGCATGTTGGGAAGCATTACTTTGTCATTATCAAAAAGCATCATTGGGTAGCTCCGATGAAAAAACAGGAGAATAGAAAACTCCTCTTATCAACTGAATTAGGAAGCGGTTGGATAAGTTAATAATGTTGCCGCATTTATTTTCTACTCAAAGAAGGGCACCTATTACCAGTGGGTGCCCTCTTTTTATCCCCACTTGAAATAAATTTATTTCACTTAAAATAGCACTTTCAAAGTTACTTTTAAACAATTACATAGTTACTTTTAAAGACCTATTATATATAAATGAGAATTAACATGAAAAAAGAAATGAACAGTATCACAAAAATGTCACAGGAAGAATTTAAATCTGCATGTATTAAAACTGCTGTAATGCTAAATATCCCTGTGGAAGAAGTGATTGAAGAAGCTGAAAAGCGACTTAATAAAGCTGGCGTAGAAGTAGAGAAAAGCGATAACACTGATACACTCACTTTTAATGAACGATACGCAGCACTATTAAAATCTAAATTAAATAAGGATAATGTCTAAATGATTAATCTATCTCAATTGTTCGACCACAATAAAGGGTTCACCGATGTTGTGAGTTATGCTACAGACCCTTTTGCATGTGTTATGGATATGCAATTTGATACTCTGGCTGCTGATGTGCATGCTGGCGATGTATTGGGTGCTGATGGCTCTCTGTATACCTCTGGTGATGATGCCTACATTGTTGTAGCTGATTATGTCCCTGCTGGTTCTGCTCGTTGTGTGAACGTTCTACGCTCTCCTGCAATGGGGTCATGGGTTCATGTTAAGCAAGGCAACCTGAATGCAGGTGATGTTGATGCTGCTGTTGTAGCACTCGTTAAACAAGGATTCCGTTTCCAGGAATTCCAGACTTCTTAATATAAGAATAATAATAAAAGGAAAATAAAGAATGATTTTCGGAAATGAAATTGTTGACCTGAGTCCTATTTTCTCAGTAGCCCCTCAGAATAACTACATGCTTAATGCACTGAATGTATTTGATGGTGTTCCTTCTGATACTTCTAAAATTGTAATCTCAGATATCGTTACTACTAACGAATCCCTGCTGAACACTCCTAAGAGCCGTTATAGCTCTGAGCATGATGTTACTAAACGTGGTTTTGGGACTGACCGCATTATCGAAATTCCTTTCTTCCATCGTGAAGACATGGTGAAAGTAAGTGACATCCAGGGCAAACGTAAATTTGGCACTGAACTTGAACAAACCTTGCTGGATGTATCGAGTGATTATGTAGCCCGCCACGCTATTGCATATTACCGCACACGTGAAAAAGCATTTGCACAGGCCCTGTTTGCTGGCACTGTAACTACCCCGTACACTGATGACCAGCTGATTGACTGGAGCACCACTTTCGATGCAACTCGAATGACTAAAGTGATTGACCTCACTTCTACCACTGTTAACCCGTTTGAAATGTTCGATGAAATCATTGATGCAACTAACGAGAAAGCTGATGGCCTGATGAGTAAGATTGAACGTGTTGTAGTATTCGCCACTCCTGCATTCTATAATGCTCTGCGTTATTCTGCACAGTTTGCTACTGCATTCCAGTATGTATTGCCACAAGACCCGGCTAACGTTGTATTCCAGCGTCGTGAGCTACTGCCTAACGTATCCTTCTTCTCTATTCCAGGGACTAATATTGATATCGTTAAAGTAAGTGACCCACTGCTTTCACAGTTTATTCCTGATAATTCAGCAATTGCAATTCCTGTATTTAGTGCAGGTGCTAACGTTTATCAGAATGTGTATGGCCCTGCTTCTACACGTTTCGACCTGATGAATCAGAGTGCAAGTGAATATTACACCTGGCAGATGCTGCGTGAACGTGGGGATGCTCTGGATATCGTGACTGAACATAGCACACTTCCAGTTAACCACGGATTCGGCTTCTCTACCCTGATCACTCAGTCGTAAGAGAAAGCTATATAAATATAAGCCTATAGGGGTGAGGGAGACAACCGAAAGCAAATCGGCCCCGCTCCTATGGGCTTTTCTTGTTTTAAGAGGATAGAGAGTATGAAATTTATAATGAAAAGCGCTGGCATTAATCTAAAGGGAAGTGATGCCGAGAAATTAATCAATATTAGTGAACTATGCAGAACATTTGGCCTTAATATTAACACTTTCAACACATTACGCTTTCGTTATGGCTACGGTGTAGAAGAGACGTTAGCTATTATGCTTTCAGAGAATAAAGAGGAATAAGCTTATGATGGAAATTAAGGTCTCTAAAATAGTCAACGTTGTCGAGTTTAGTGTTTCCAAAGACACTCTTAAAAAAGCTAAAGACTCAGTGAAAGGCATTAAGGATTTTATTGAGAATCAAAAGCCTGTATTAAAGATTGGTCTTGACCAGAAGCATTTAAAAAAACAAGTTAAACAAGCTGTAGCGGCTGCACAGGCTCAACAAAAGATTATTAATGGTGCTACTACCTCTCCTGTTAAAACTCCTGGAGTATCAGGAAAAGGGAATGCAAATGGCGCTGCAAGAGCACAGGCACAAGCTATTAAAATGGCTGATACAGCAGATATTAAAAGACGTAGTGCAGCATTAGCCCTCAACGGTATTACAGGCCGCACTGTAGATGAGCAATATAGGGCTGTTAAGGCTGTCCATAACATTACACAACAATATGAGCAGGGTGTAATTAGTCAGGCTCGTATGAATCAGCTGATAAAGGAAGAGGTAGCTCTAGTTAGGCGTGCTGCGGCCGCAAGGCGTAGTGTAACACAAGCCACTCAGACAGCCTCTATAAGCACTGGAGGGAAGTTAGCAGGTGTAGGGAAAGGGTTTATGTCTGGGGGCTTCCTAGGGGCTGGCACAGGCGCTCTGGCTAGTGCTGGGATGGCAGGTGGTGGTGTATTAGCTGCCGGATACCTGGGGGAACGTATCAGAACGGCTGTGACCGAACAGGCGAGGGACGTTAATGAGCTATCAGCATCCGCTAAGAGTGTTAACGTAGACCCAAATACCATCCTCGCCATGCAGAGGTATGCACAGGTTAACGGGATTGATAGCGGGTCTGATGGTGTGACAGGACGTCAAAAATTGGTAGATGGTATGAAAGATTTGACTGAAAAGCTTAACCAATCTGGACAAGACAGCACATTTGATAAAAAGTCTGGAAAATGGAAGGGCGGCAACTCTGCAATTGATACCATAATGACTGACCTGGGAATGAGTAAAGAAGAAATCAAACAATATTCCACATCTCCCGCTGATTTTATGAATCGTATTGTTAACGGGTATCAGAAAAAAGGCCTCACTCCTGAGCAGATGAGTAATAAAATTGAAAACCTTTATGATGATGCGATGTATTATACTAAACTCTGGGCTAATAACAGCGCAGAACTTTCTAATAATTTTGAGGAGTTAAAGAAAGCAGGGGGCTTATTAACTAAAGAGCAACAAGATGCTGCGAAGGAATTAGCACGCACTATGAGTTTAGGTGGGGCTGCTATGGATTCGAACCTTCGTCAAATGATGGTTGGATTTACTCAGGCATTCGGTAACAGCGATGATTTTGTTAACTCTATTCAGAAATTAGGACCTGCTTTTAAAGAGTTAGGGAGTGAAACAGGCAACCTGATTAAGAATATCACCATGTTTGCTACCCAAATTACAGATGGCTATTCCAAATTTATGGGATGGTTACAGAAAGAATTTCCCTCAGTATTTAAATCTGGCGATGCCAGTGTGATTGATAGTGTAAATGACATGGTGTCCGGCTCTGCTGATAGTGCTGCTTCATGGGTAAATGATGTATTCGGATTTGACCCTAGAAATGTAGGAAGAGGGGTGAGAGACGGTGGGTATTCTCCTAACGTCCCCCTCATTACGGGTAACAATGCCATCCCTCAAAGCTACCAGCCTGCATCCTATTCTGCGCCTAATATCACCGTTCTTCCTGCACAGGTGATGAATGTTATTGATGTTAAACCGGATTACAGCAGAATGGGGCAGTTTATCGACCTGGAAGTGACGAGTAAGCTTCAGGCTCAAGCTAATCAACTAGCAATTGATCTACAAGGCGCTACGAGTGCTAGCGGTAACTAAAAGAGGGGCTTACGCCCCTTTTTCTATTTCTAAAATTCTCTTAACCACTTAACAGTTCATAGCCAACAAAGTGGGTTACAAACTAGGTTACAAACTGGTGAACATCGCGTATAATAGTTTTCAATGAAATGTGCTAACACATTGATTTGTATAGGTTTATATATAATATCCCGACGCCTGGGAAGGCGACACCTTAAGGATGCTCAATGAGCGAGAAATTACAAAAAGTGCTGGCCCGCGCTGGCCACGGCTCCCGCCGTGAAATTGAATCTAAAATCGAAGCTGGCCGCGTCAGCGTCGATGGCAAAATCGCTACTCTCGGCGATCGCGTTGAAATTGTCCCTGGTTTAAAAATTCGTATCGATGGTCACCTGATTTCGGTGAAAGAGTCTGCGGAACAAATCTGTCGCGTGCTGGCGTACTACAAGCCAGAAGGCGAGCTGTGTACCCGTAACGACCCGGAAGGTCGTCCGACGGTATTCGATCGTCTGCCAAAACTGCGCGGCGCGCGCTGGATTGCCGTGGGTCGTCTGGATGTAAATACCTGCGGTCTGCTGCTGTTCACCACCGACGGTGAACTGGCAAACCGCCTGATGCATCCGAGCCGTGAAGTTGAACGCGAATACGCCGTGCGCGTGTTTGGTCAGGTTGATGAAGATAAGCTTCGTCAACTATCTCGTGGCGTACAGCTGGAAGACGGTCCGGCGGCGTTTAAAACCATCAAATTCACCGGCGGTGAAGGGATTAACCAGTGGTACAACGTGACGCTGACCGAAGGGCGTAACCGTGAAGTTCGCCGCTTGTGGGAAGCCGTTGGCGTACAGGTTAGCCGTCTGATCCGCGTTCGTTATGGTGATATTCCGCTGCCGAAGGGCCTGCCTCGCGGCGGCTATACCGAGCTGGACCTGGCGCAAACCAACTACCTGCGTGAGCTGGTGGAGTTGACGCCGGAAACCACCTCAAAAGTGGCGGTCGAGAAAGATCGTCGTCGCATGAAAGCGAACCAAATTCGTCGTGCGGTCAAGCGCCATAGCCAGGTCGGCAATAACAATAATAGCCGTCGCTCCAGCAGCCGTAATAACGGTAACGGTTAATGACTTTCGTTCCGGCGGGTAACCGCCGGAATTTTCGCTTTATTTTCTCCTGCCTGTGATATCTTTCACACTTCTGCATAAAGACAAAAAACGGGAAATTCCCGGACAAATAACGCAAAGCGCTGTGCCAGCCAACGCCATATACTGACGCCACTGATTACATAAACGGGTAGCCAAAAATGGATACAGCAGGAAAACTATCGGCAAGCTATGTGGTTATCGGCGTGAAAGAAAAAATAGGCTACGGCTTTGGTGACTTTGCCTCTAATTTATCATTCGGCTTTGTTTCACTTTTCTTATTATATTTCTATACTAACATTTACGGCATTAGCGCAGTGCAGGCGAGTTTGATTTTTGGGTGATGCTTCCAATTAGTAGAACATGTGTTTTTCAATAAACGTCCCGATGACTTTTTCGTGGATCTCTACTGAACGCGAGAAGCAGATTGTTTTACGAGCCAAGCGCTTAATGCGGGTGCGCAGCGTCAGGTTATTGCGCTCAATCCGTTGGGTGAATATTTTTCCGGTCAGATGCTTATCCTTCGGCACCTCCCGGCCATAGCTGCCCCAGTCGTCGCTGGTGATCATGCCGATGTTGAATGGCGTAAGCAGTGCCAGTAGTTCCCGGCAGGTTTCATCGGTACGGGGACCAAAAGTGTAGGCCAGTACACCCCCTGTTTTGGTGTTATACGCGTACCAGAGCCAGTGTTGCCGGGCTTTACTGCCAACGAAACTCCATTGCTCATCAAGTTCGCAGATAAGCGCCACATCAGCATGAGCAACGGGCGAAGACGTTATTCGCTTTGGCGTGAGTTTTTTAAAGTCCGGATGACGGTGTTAATGCCAATTTTCAGTGTTCTGGCGGTATCGCGAACCCCGGCGCCATTGAAGGCCATTTCAGTGATCAGCTCTTTAATGCCCGGCTTACGGGCCTCATAAGTGTAAGTGAGCTGAAAAACGCGGTGGCAGTCACGGCAGCGAAATCTGTCATGGCCTTTAGGGTTCTGACCATGGCGGTAGACCTGTGCAGACTGACAACGAGGACAATGAATGTTAACGCTGGCCATGAAAGAACCTCAAAAGCCCGCATTATACATCAGATTCAACTAATTAGAGGCATCACCGACTCGATTATTGAAGAGCGGGCGCTGCGCGAAATCTATCTTGCCGGTTTTCATCGCGCGATTAAGAAATCCCAACCGTGGACGGTGATGTCCTCTTACAATCGCCTTAACGGGGTGCAGACGTCCCAGGACCCGTTTTTGCTCACCCAGGTGCTACGCGATGAGTGGGGATATGACGGCCTGGTGATGTCCGACTGGTACGGGATCAAGGACCGTCCGGCCTCGCTGATGGCGGGCAACGACCTGGCGATGCCGGAAACCCGACGCGATAAACAAACGTTGCTGGCGGCGATTGAATCAGGCGAGGTGCCGATGTCAGTCGTGGATCGCGCTTGTCAGCGAATGTTGGCGCTGCTGGATAAAGTCCAGCGTCATCGTCGTCCGCAAACGCGCGCTGATTTTCCGGCGCACCATGCGCTGGCGCAACAACTGGCAGCCGAATCTATCGTCTTGCTGAAAAATGAAGATGATCTGCTGCCGCTGCGCTCAGGGAAGACGCCACGCATCGCGGTGCTGGGTAAGCCGGCGCAGGAGCCGGTGATTCAGGGATCCGGATGCGCAACCACCGTGCCGTATCTGCTGGATCGTCCGCTGGATGAAATTTTTGACCTCGCCGGAGATGATTTTAGCGTCTCCTGGGCGGTGGGTGCCCCGGACGATCTGCGCTGTGATGAACAGGCTTTGGCACAGGCCCGCGCCGTTGCGCAGGAGGCGGATGTGGCGGTGATCTTTGTCAGCACCGCCGTCGGTGAAGATGGCGAGAATGGCGATCGTCAGGGCCTGAATATTCTGCCGGTTCATGAGCGGCTGATCCGGGAAGTGGCGGCGGTCCAGCCGAATGTGGTGGTGGTGCTGGCCAACAGCGATGCGGTCGTCATGCCATGGCTTGGCGAGTGTAAAGCGCTGCTGGAAACTTTCTTCGCCGGGCAGGGCATGGGCCGCGCGGTGGCGGAAATTCTCTTCGGCCAGCGTAACCCGTGCGGTAAATTAACCGTGACGGTTCCCAATTCGCTGGAAGAGACCCCCGCATGGCTGCACTATCCGGGAGAGAATCTACGCCATCACTACGGAGAAGGGCTTTTTGTCGGCTATCGTTACTACGATAAACGCCGCCTGACTCCGCTGTTTCCGTTTGGCTTTGGCTTAAGCTATACCCGATTTGTTTACGATAATATCGCGCTCTCAGCCTCCCGATTAGGGGAAAATGAGACCCTCAGCGTTTCGTTTGATCTGACCAACTGCGGAGCATTCGCCGGTAAAGAGGTTGTTCAGCTATATGTGAGTGCGCCTGACGGGGAACTGATTCGTGAAGTGCAGGCATTGAAGGCGTTCAGTAAAGTGGAACTGGCCGCAGGGGAAACTCGTCGCGTGAGCCTGCAACTGCCTGTTGCCGAGCTGGCCTGTTACCACCCAGGCCTTGGAGACTGGGTGGTGACGCCGGGTCTCTGGAAGCTCCGCGTTGGTAGCTCATCCCGCGACCTGCCGCTCTGTGCCGAAATGACAGTGGACTGCCCGCCGCGCTATGTGCCGCTACGCGATGATAATTCGCTCCAGCAGTTGATCCAACAGCCGGAGGCTTTTGCCCGCGTGGTGAATCTGATCGCTGATAAGAGTCCATTGCCGGTGGATCAGGTACGTGAAAAGCTGATTCGACTGGCTCCGGATCTGTTCTGCGGGTTGCTGATCGCGTTGACTGAATTCTTAGCATTGGATATCGATCGTGATGAGCTCAATGCCGTGCTGGCGGGACGTAATTAACGGCTAACGACAGGAGATTGCGCATGTTCCCTTTTTCAGTCACTCATTCTCGCGCAGTGATGCAAACCGGGCGGCAAACGGTAAACAGCGGCTATGAGCTGATTGCTTTTGACGCAGAGAAGCTGAACGTGTTTGCCGCCGAGGTGCGTTACTGCGAACCTCACTGGCATCCGGCTCCGGAGCTGATTACCGTGCTGGCGGGGCGCTTTACGGTCTCCGTGGGACAGCAAAGCGTGGAGCTGGCGCAGGGGGATATGCTGTATATCAACGCTGAAGAAGTGCACTCGCTTAGCGCGGAGGAGACGGGAAGCCAACTGGTGACCGTACAGTTTTCTCCCGGCCTGTTTGATGAGTTACATCCTTCTCCACTGCTGAGTTGGTGCACTTCCGGGCAGGTTTATTCGTCAACTGACAACGACGTACATCGACGCCTGGCGGCATTACTGGAGCGGTTGATTGATAGCCACCCGCCGTTTCAACGCATCGCGGCGATTTATCTGTTATTAGATGCGATAGTGACCGCCGGGAAGCCGACGCAACATGCGGAAAGTACGCTGCGTGAAGAGGCGATGATCAAGAAAGGCATTGATTTTATTAATCAGCATTTTGACCAACCGCTGACTCTGAGCGAAGTCGCCAGCCATAGCGGGATGAGCTACTCATGGTTTTCGCGGCTGTTTAAAAAGGTCAGTCGGCATAATTTCAAAGAGTATCTGACGCTGGTACGGCTGAATAAAGCCCGCACCTTACTGCGCGACACCCGAACGCCAATCACCGATATCAGCCACAGCTGCGGCTTTCAGGAGCATAAATACCTGATTGCCGCATTTAACAAATACTGTGGGGTGACGCCGACCGAATATCGTAAACGCTTTGTCTCGCGGCAAAACATTCTCGAAAGCGAACTGGCTATGGGGGAAGATTGCCTGTGCCTGCCGCTTAATTATGCGTTGCTTGAACGGCTGACGCTTAGTAATCGATCCCCATCTGCGCCTTAATTCCGGCATCAAACGCGTGCTTAACAGGGCGCAATTCGCTGACGGTATCGGCCAGTTCGGTAATTTCACGATGGCAACCGCGACCGGTAATAATGACCGTTTGATGCGCAGGGCGGTTGCGCAGAGCAGTCAGTACGTCTTCCAGCGGCAGGTAGTCATAGGCCACCATGTAGGTTAGCTCGTCCAGTAAAACGAGATCCAGGCTTTCATCGGCCAGCATTCTGCGCCCATGTTCCCAGACGGCGAGGCAGGCGGCTGTGTCGCTTTCGCGATCCTGAGTATTCCAGGTGAAGCCGGTGGCCATCACCTGAAATTCAACGCCGTGCGGTTCAAGCAGATTGCGCTCGCCGTTCGGCCAGGTGCCTTTAATAAACTGCACAACACAGGCCTTTTTGCCATGCCCGACGGCGCGGGTAACGGTGCCAAAAGCGGCGGTAGTTTTGCCTTTACCGTTGCCGGTAAACACAATCACAATGCCGCGTTCTTCCTGGGCTGACGCCACGCGGGCATCGACCTTATCTTTTACCCGCTGCTGGCGTTCACGGTAGCGTTCATCACTCATTGTGCGATTCCTGGTTTGCGGCCCGGTTGGGCGTCAAAAGTCATTCCCGTCTTGCGACGGCTGTCGTCGCCCATCAGCCACAGATAAACTGGCATGATATCGGCAGGCGTTTTCAATTTTTGCGGATCTTCGGTTGGGAAAGCGTTGGCGCGCATTTTGGTGCGCGTGCCGCCAGGATTGATGCAGTTAACCCGCAGATGGCGGCTTTGATACTCCTCTGCCAGCACCTGCATCATGCCTTCGGTGGCAAATTTGGACGCCGCATAAGCACCCCAGTTCGCTCGCCCCTGACGACCCACGCTGGAGGAGGTGAAGACCAGAGAACCGGACTCAGATTTGAGTAATAAAGGAAGCAATGCCTGAGTGAGCATAAAGGTGCCATTTACGTTCACCTGCATAACCTGCTGCCATACGTCCGGCTTTTGTTCATCCATTGGGCAGATATCGCCCAGCAGACCCGCGTTGTGCAGCACCCCGTCGAGGCGCGGGTAGTGAATAGCAATCTTCTGCGCCAACTGCTGGCACTCCTGCGGCGTGCAGGTCAACAGGTCAAGCGTGAACCATGGGGCAGGAATACCTCCTGCTTGCTGAATCTCTTGTGCGACGCGACGCAGCTTCTCTTCATTACGGCCAACCAGGATCACGCTGGCGCTGTAGCGGGCATAGGTCAGGGCGGCTTCACGGCCAATGCCGTCGCTGGCGCCGGTAACCAGGATGATGCGGTCCTGTAACAGGTGACGTTGCGGTTGATAATGCACGGCGACTCCTCGGGCGATCTGCTGACAATCGCGCTGGCTATTCGGTATCTTACTTTTGCGCTTTATGCCTGAAAGCGCCTGCTATTGCAATCAGCGAAACGGAAAGTCTTCGCGGAATTAATATCTTGCAACGATTTCATCGTCGCTGAAAAAAACAGGAATGCGCCTCGCATGCGACGCAAAGCACAAAGACTTCTCGCAGATGGCTGATGTACACTGTGCGTCAACGTCAGTGCTTTACACAAGGTGAAAACGTGGAATTACTTGCTCAATATGGCCTGTTTTTGGCCAAAATCGCGACCATTGTTGTCGCTATTGCGGTTGTCGTCGCCATTATTGTTAACCTGACTCAGCGCAAAAGGCAGCGCGGTGAGCTCCGGGTGACCAATCTTAGCGAGCAATATAAGGAGATGAAGGAAGAGCTGGCGGTTTCATTGCTCGACGGCCCACAGCAAAAACTGTGGCACAAAGGGCAAAAGAAAAAGCTTAAGCAGGAAGCAAAAGCGGCAAAGGCGCGCGCGAAGTTGGGCACGGCAGAGCCAGAAGGCAAGCCGCGCGTTTGGGTGCTGGATTTTAAAGGCAGTATGGATGCTCACGAAGTTAGCAGCCTGCGTGAAGAAATTACCGCGGTGCTGGCAGCGGTGAAAGCGCGGGATCAGGTCGTTATTCGCCTGGAAAGCCCCGGCGGCGTGGTGCATGGCTATGGTCTTGCCGCTTCGCAGCTGCAGCGCCTTCGTGATAAACAGATCCCGTTAACGGTAGCGGTAGATAAAGTAGCGGCCAGCGGTGGCTACATGATGGCCTGCGTGGCAAATAAAATCGTCTCTGCGCCGTTTGCCATTCTTGGTTCTATTGGCGTCGTGGCGCAGATCCCCAATATCAACCGCTTCCTGAAAAACAAAGATATCGACATTGAGCTGCATACGGCCGGACAGTACAAACGTACCCTGACGATGCTGGGCGAAAATACCGAAGAAGGGCGACAGAAATTCCGCGAAGACCTGAACGATACGCATCGGCTGTTCAAAGATTTTGTTCACCAGATGCGCCCCTCGTTGGATATTGAGCAGGTGGCGACCGGCGAACATTGGTACGGTACTCAGGCGCTGGAAAAAGGCCTGGTGGACGCAGTGGAAACCAGTGATGAACTGCTGCTGGGACTGATGGATAAGCACGAGGTCATCAGCGTGCGTTATCAACAACGTAAGAAGATGCTCGACCGCTTTACCGGCAGCGCGGCTGAAAGTGCCGACAAACTGCTGCTACGATGGTGGCAACGCGGACAAAAACCGCTGATGTAAACAAAACAACGCGAGGCTCAAGCCTCGCGTTGTCGTATTAGCCCGGCAGGTAATGGTTAATCTGCCAGGTGATATTTATCAGACAACTCATGTGCGAGGTATTTGAACATATTAAATACCGCCGTACTTTTTGCCGTTGGCAGACCCTGCTCATCAAGATAAAACTCGCCGCTGAACACCAGCACGCCGTTACGCTGAACGACGTCGGTAGCCTCGATCCCGGCTAACGTATCCTCATGTTCGCGAATGAGTTTATTGGCTTTTTCAAGCAGCGTCTGGCGATCGATGGGTTGGGTTGTACCTTGCATAAATGCCTCCTGTGGTTCTTCGCCGGTAGTCTACGCCGCGCGGCGGCGAGGGGCAAATTTTCCATTAATCTTGTTGGGGGAACCGCAGAGGCCTAATAAACATCAGTTTAGTGGCGGGATTTGCTTTTGCATGCTAATAAAGTTGCGTAACGAATTTTATCAGGTACAGTGTGACGCTTTCAGCGATCTGGCAGCAGATTTGCTTGACATTCGGCCAAAAATTATTCGTGCTATGTCGCCTGGCAAGATAAAGCCAGCAAACTCAGCAATCTGGTTTTATGGATGTGAAACCAATGCAAAGGGTTGATATCCATCGACAACGACGCAACATTAGGTTGTGACGTGTCGCCAGTGGATGGTGAATCAATGTGCGATGTATTCCTGGATGAATCAAATTAGGTAAAGGTGAATATGGGTAAAGCTCTCGTTATCGTTGAGTCCCCGGCAAAAGCCAAAACGATCAATAAGTATCTGGGTAATGACTACGTGGTGAAATCCAGCGTCGGTCATATCCGCGATTTGCCGACCAGTGGCTCAGCTTCCAAAAAGAGCGCCGACTCTACCGCCACCAAAGGGGCTAAAAAGCCTAAGAAGGATGAACGTGGTGCTCTGGTCAATCGTATGGGCGTGGACCCGTGGCATGACTGGGATGCGCACTATGAAATACTTCCGGGTAAAGAAAAGGTCGTCGCGGAACTCAAGCAGTTGGCAGAAAAAGCCGACCACATCTATCTCGCAACCGACCTTGACCGCGAAGGGGAGGCCATTGCATGGCACCTGCGGGAAGTTATCGGTGGTGATGAGCAGCGCTATAGTCGCGTGGTGTTCAATGAGATCACCAAAAATGCTATCCGTCAGGCTTTTGAAAAGCCGGGCGAACTGAATATTGACCGTGTTAACGCCCAGCAGGCGCGTCGTTTTATGGACCGCGTTGTGGGTTACATGGTGTCTCCACTGTTGTGGAAAAAAATTGCTCGTGGTCTGTCCGCAGGCCGCGTTCAGTCCGTTGCCGTACGTCTGGTTGTTGAGCGCGAACGCGAAATTAAAGCGTTTGTTCCGGAAGAATTCTGGGAAATTGACGCCAACACCACCACGCCTGGTGGCGACGCGCTGGCGTTGCAGGTAACGCATAAAGCCGACAAGCCATTCCGTCCGGTGAATCGTGACGAAACTATGGCGGCGGTCAGCCTGCTGGAAAAAGCGGGTTATAGCGTCCTTGAACGCGAAGACAAGCCAACCAGCAGCAAACCTGGCGCACCATTTATTACCTCCACTCTGCAGCAGGCGGCCAGCACGCGTCTGGGCTTCGGGGTGAAGAAAACCATGATGATGGCGCAGCGTTTGTATGAAGCGGGCTACATCACCTACATGCGTACTGACTCCACCAACCTGAGTCAGGATGCAGTAAATATGGTTCGTGATTATATAGGCGATAATTTCGGCAAGAAATACCTGCCGGAAAACGCCAATCAGTACACCAGCAAAGAGAATTCGCAGGAAGCGCACGAAGCGATTCGTCCTTCCGACGTGAACGTGGTGGCGGAATCGCTGAAAGATATGGAAGCGGATGCGCAGAAACTGTATCAACTGATCTGGCGCCAGTTTGTCGCCTGTCAGATGACGCCTGCGCAATACGATTCCACCACGCTGACCGTAAAAGCGGGTGATTTTAAGCTCAAGGCGCGCGGTCGTACGCTGCGCTTTGATGGCTGGACGAAAGTGATGCCAGCGCTGCGTAAAGGCGATGAAGACAGGGTTCTGCCGGTGGTTAAACAGGGCGATAGCTTAAGCCTGGTTGAACTGCTCCCGGCACAGCACTTTACCAAACCGCCTGCGCGCTTTAGCGAAGCTTCTTTGGTTAAAGAGCTGGAAAAACGCGGTATCGGCCGTCCGTCCACCTATGCGTCGATCATTTCGACCATTCAGGATCGCGGTTATGTGCGCAGTGAAAACCGTCGTTTCTACGCAGAGAAAATGGGTGAGATCGTTACCGATCGTCTGGAAGCCAACTTCCGCGAGCTGATGAACTACGACTTTACCGCGCAGATGGAAAACAGTCTTGACCAGGTGGCTAACCACGAAGCCGAGTGGAAGAAGGTGCTCGATAGCTTCTTCGGCGACTTCACCAACCAGCTGGAAAAAGCAGAAAAAGCCCCTGAAGATGGCGGTATGCAGCCGAACCAGATGGTGCTGACCAGCATCGACTGTCCGACCTGTAGCCGTCAGATGGGCATCCGTACCGCGACGACCGGCGTCTTCCTGGGTTGCTCAGGCTATGCGCTGTCGCCGAAAGAGCGCTGTAAGACCACCATCAACCTGGTGCCGGAAAACGAAGTGCTGAACGTGCTGGAAGGTGATGACGCCGAAACCAACGCGTTGCGCGCCAAACGTCGCTGCCAGAAATGCGGCACGGCGATGGACAGCTACCTCATCGATCCGAAGCGTAAACTGCACGTCTGCGGTAATAACCCGACCTGCGATGGCTACGAGATCGAAGAGGGCGAGTTCCGTATCAAGGGCTATGATGGTCCGATCGTTGAGTGTGAAAAATGTGGTTCCGAAATGCACCTGAAGATGGGGCGTTTTGGTAAGTACATGGCTTGTACCAACGATGAGTGTAAAAATACGCGTAAGATCCTGCGTAACGGGGAAGTGGCACCACCGAAAGAAGATCCGGTTCCGCTGCCAGAACTCCCGTGCGAGAAATCAGACGCTTACTTTGTGTTGCGTGATGGCGCAGCAGGTGTTTTCCTGGCTGCGAACACCTTCCCTAAATCGCGTGAAACTCGCGCGCCGTTAGTGGAGGAGTTGTATCGCTTCCGCGATCGTCTGGCTGAGAAACTGCGTTACCTGGCCGATGCGCCGCAGCAGGATCCGGAAGGCAACAAAACAATGGTGCGTTTTAGCCGTAAGACTAAGCAACAGTACGTTGCTTCAGAGAAAGACGGTAAAGCGACAGGCTGGTCAGCCTTCTATATTGATGGCAAATGGACTGAAGCGAAGAAGTAAGCGCTATGACCGCTAAAAAGGGCCGCATCGCGGCCCTTTTTAACATCACAGGTCACTGATCTACAACATTTAATCCTGTATTTCCCCCGCCTTATAACCGGCTTATTATTTTTCGTTAGTATCTATACACTGTAGATATAAATGATATAGTGGTTATAGCTAATCTCTTTTTTATTATCAAATCGTCTTATACATCATCGTTTTCAGGATGCGTTGTGGCGCCAGCATGGCGAGTCGCAGGGATGGTAGGGTATTGCTTGCCTGCCAGGAAGTCGCCTGAACGTAAAATGTATTAAGCGGGTTCATTTTACGCGTTATCGGATATCAGCCATGAAACTACAGCAGCTCCGCTACATCGTTGAGGTTGTTAACCATAATCTGAACGTCTCCTCTACTGCCGAAGGGCTGTATACCTCACAGCCAGGCATCAGCAAGCAGGTCCGCATGCTGGAAGATGAGCTGGGAATTCAGATTTTCGCCCGCAGCGGCAAACATTTAACTCAGGTGACTCCCGCCGGGCAGGAGATCATCCGCATTGCTCGTGAAGTATTGTCAAAAGTGGATGCGATAAAGTCGGTCGCCGGTGAACACACCTGGCCTGATAAAGGTTCGCTGTACGTTGCGACCACTCATACTCAGGCTCGCTACGCGCTCCCGGGAGTGATTAAAGGGTTTATCGAGCGCTATCCGCGCGTCTCATTGCACATGCATCAGGGCTCGCCAACGCAGATCGCTGAGGCCGTCTCGAAAGGTAATGCTGACTTTGCGATCGCGACCGAAGCGCTGCATCTCTATGATGATTTAGTCATGCTGCCGTGCTATCACTGGAACCGCTCCGTGGTTGTGACGCCGGAGCACCCGCTGGCTTCCCGAGGTTCGGTATCTATCGAGGAACTGGCGCAGTATCCGCTGGTGACCTACACCTTCGGGTTTACCGGTCGTTCCGAGCTGGACACTGCTTTTAACCGTGCCGGGTTGACGCCACGCATTGTCTTTACCGCAACCGATGCTGATGTAATAAAAACTTACGTGCGCCTGGGCCTTGGGGTAGGGGTTATTGCCAGCATGGCAGTCGATCCTGTCTCCGATCCGGATCTGGTCAAACTTGATGCCAACGATATTTTCAGCCACAGCACGACTAAAATCGGCTTTCGTCGCAGTACCTTCCTGAGAAGCTATATGTATGATTTTATTCAACGTTTCGCCCCACATCTGACGCGTGATGTCGTCGATACCGCTGTGGCATTGCGTTCAAATGAAGATATTGAAGCGATGTTCAAAGATATTAAGTTACCGGAAAAATAAGCGTATAAATAATAATGGCATCCTCAAGGGGATGCCAAATCCTATGATGGCCTATAATTGAATATCTAAACCTCGTCTGAATCACAATTTTTGCTAACTCATCCTACCACATTTGCAAATATACCCGTCGCGATCAAAGTATTGATGAAATTTATCTTCTGAGAGGCAAATTCACTGGATTAATACTGAATCCATAATTAAGATTTATCTGTACTTAGTTGTTATTAACGATTGGTGGTGAAAAAATGATTAGTGATATCGATTATATGAAGTATGCGATGTCACAGGAACGTGACAAGACTGAGATAGATCCGGTTTTGAGAAGTAAGGCCTGGAGCGCCGTTATCCTTGGGCTTGCGATGTTCTGGAGCGTCATTGCTCTGGTTGTCTGCAACGTGTGGTTACTTAACTAGAGCACATTTCCAGTCAAATTGATTGTGTCTTTTTTATGACAAACTGGATTTGAGAACTATTTCCATTCGATAAAATAACAGTCATAAGGAGTATATATTTTTTGCCTTTTTGGTCTCTCTCTATAAATTTACTTTGCTGAACTAATCGTCAAAATAGTGGCGATTAGTTCTTCTTTTGTACTCGTGTACTAATACAACTCCGCAGTAATAAAACGCACCTCATTCAAACCTTCTCAATATTTTTAGCACCCATTATTCAAAATTTCTGTCTTGATGCGTTTCATCGATTTTAGCAATTCGGGTTGTTATCAAAATGTTACGTCAAAGATGTGTTATCTTTAATAATGTCCCTGAGGAGGATCAGGGCTTGCTATCCCTATGTTAAGGAGGAGCTATGTCGTCAACCCTACGAGCCGCCAGCAAGGAAACCTTACAGGTTAATGATAAGACCTGGCATTACTACAGCTTACCGCTGGCCGCCAAAGAATTGGGCGATCTGTCACGTTTACCTAAATCGCTCAAAGTACTACTGGAGAACCTTCTGCGCTGGCAGGACGGTGATTCGGTAACCGCCGAAGATATTCACGCCCTGGCCGGATGGCTGAAAAATGCTCATGCTGATCGAGAGATCGCCTACCGACCAGCACGTGTGCTGATGCAGGATTTTACCGGTGTTCCCGCAGTGGTGGATCTGGCAGCGATGCGTGAAGCGGTAAAACGCCTGGGAGGCGATACCGCCAAAGTGAATCCGCTCTCTCCCGTCGATCTGGTTATTGACCACTCGGTGACGGTAGACCGCTTTGGCGATGATGATGCATTTGAAGAGAACGTCCGTCTTGAGATGGAGCGTAACCACGAACGCTACGTATTTTTGCGCTGGGGACAGCAGGCGTTCAGCCGCTTCAGCGTGGTGCCGCCGGGCACCGGGATTTGCCACCAGGTTAACCTTGAGTACCTTGGCAAGGCGGTATGGAGTGAAGAGCAAAACGGCGAATGGGTGGCGTACCCGGATACCCTGGTCGGGACCGACTCGCACACTACGATGATCAATGGCCTCGGCGTACTGGGGTGGGGCGTTGGCGGCATCGAAGCGGAAGCCGCGATGCTGGGGCAGCCTGTTTCCATGCTGATCCCGGATGTTGTCGGTTTCAAGCTGAGCGGCAAGCTGCGTGAAGGTATCACCGCCACCGACCTGGTGCTAACCGTGACGCAAATGCTGCGCAAACACGGCGTAGTGGGTAAATTTGTCGAGTTCTACGGAGATGGACTTGATTCACTACCTCTGGCAGACCGTGCCACCATCGCTAATATGTCGCCGGAGTACGGCGCGACATGCGGTTTCTTCCCTATTGATGCCGTCACGTTGAGCTATATGCGCCTGACCGGGCGCAGCGAAGAGCAGGTGGCGCTGGTGGAAGCCTATGCGAAAGCGCAGGGGATGTGGCGACAGCCAGGGGACGAACCGGTCTTCACCAGCTCTCTAGCGCTGGATATGGGGACCGTAGAAGCTAGCCTGGCAGGGCCGAAGCGCCCGCAGGATCGCGTTGCTCTGGGTGATGTCCCTAAAGCTTTTGCCGCCAGCGCCGAGCTGGAAGTTAACCATGCGCAGAAAGACAAACGGCCCATCGACTATACGTTGAACGGACAGCAATATTCGCTGCCGGATGGTGCGGTGGCGATTGCCGCGATTACCTCATGTACCAACACTTCTAACCCCAGCGTGTTGATGGCCGCCGGCCTGCTGGCAAAAAATGCTGTCGAGCGGGGACTAAAGCCGCAGCCGTGGGTGAAGGCCTCGCTGGCGCCGGGTTCGAAAGTGGTCTCCGACTATCTGGCCCACGCAAAGTTGACGCCATATCTTGATGAGCTGGGCTTTAACCTGGTGGGGTATGGTTGTACTACCTGTATCGGTAACTCCGGGCCGTTGCCGGATCCGATTGAGCGCGCAATCAAACAGGGCGATTTGACCGTCGGGGCCGTGCTTTCCGGTAACCGTAACTTTGAAGGCCGAATTCATCCGCTGGTGAAAACTAACTGGCTGGCCTCGCCACCTTTGGTTGTAGCTTACGCGCTGGCGGGCAATATGAACCTCGACCTGACCCGCGATCCGTTGGGCATCGGCAAAGACGGTCAGCCCGTGTATCTGAAAGATATCTGGCCAAGTGGAGCAGAAGTCGCGCATGCGGTTGAGCAGGTTTCGACGGAGATGTTCCATAAGGAGTACGCCGAGGTGTTTGAAGGGACGCCCGAATGGCGGTCGATAAAAGTCGATCGCTCTGATACCTACGACTGGCAGGATGACTCAACCTATATTCGCCTGTCGCCGTTCTTTGACGACATGGGCGTTGAACCCAAACCGGTAGAAGACATTCATGGCGCGCGCATTCTGGCGATGCTGGGTGACTCAGTGACGACTGACCACATTTCACCGGCGGGTAGCATCAAAGCCGATAGCCCGGCGGGTCGTTACCTGCAAAATCATGGCGTTGAACGCACCGATTTTAACTCCTACGGTTCGCGACGCGGAAATCACGAGGTGATGATGCGCGGTACGTTTGCCAATATCCGTATTCGCAACGAAATGGTGCCCGGAGTGGAAGGAGGGATGACGCGCCATCTTCCCGATAGTGAACCTATCGCGATTTATGATGCGGCAATGTTGTACAAAGATGAAGGCACGCCGCTGGCGGTGATTGCCGGGAAAGAGTATGGCTCAGGCTCCAGCCGCGACTGGGCAGCGAAAGGACCGCGTCTACTTGGCGTCAGGGTGGTTATTGCCGAATCTTTTGAGCGTATCCACCGCTCGAACCTGATTGGGATGGGGATATTGCCGTTAGAATTCCCGCAGGGTGTTACGCGTAAAACGCTGGGACTCACTGGTGAGGAGAGGATCGATATCAGCAACCTGCGATCACTGCAGCCGGGGATGACGGTTCCGGTGACCCTAACCCGAGCAGATGGCAAACTGGACGTTATAGACTGCCGCTGTCGTATCGATACCGCCACTGAGCTGACGTACTACCAGAACGATGGCATTTTGCATTATGTCATTCGCAATATGCTATAAACCACGATGCTTTAAACAAAGAGGGCCAGCGTATGCTGGCCCTGAATTTTTCTGCCCGGATTATTTATTGAGCAAGTGCCCCATTTTGGCGGCTTTCGTATCCAGATAGTGCGCATTTTTCGGGTTACGACCCACGATCAGCGGTACGCGTTCAACAATGTTGATTCCTGCTTCGGTCAGAATTTCGACTTTCTTCGGATTGTTGGTTAACAGGCGCACTTGATCGACGTTGAGCAACTTAAACATATCGGCGCACAGCGTGAAGTCGCGCTCATCGGCGGCAAAACCGAGCTGATGGTTAGCTTCGACCGTGTCATAACCCTGATCTTGTAAAGCATAGGCGCGGATTTTGTTCAGCAGGCCAATATTGCGCCCTTCCTGACGGTGATATAGCAGGATGCCGCGGCCCTCTTCGGCAATATGCGACAATGCCGCTTCTAGCTGAAACCCGCAATCACAACGCAGACTAAAAAGGGCATCGCCCGTTAAGCACTCTGAATGTACGCGAGCCAGAACGGGGACCTGCCCCGAGATATCGCCAAAAACCAGGGCAACATGATCCTGCCCGGTTGCCAGTTCTTCAAAACCCACCATGAGAAAATCGCCCCATGGGGTTGGCAGTTTGGCTTCTGCCACACGTTTAAGCTGCATGTGATTCTCCAGATTCTATCAGCACCTGACTGTGCTTCTGTTTGCCGCTATTTTGCCACAACGGCGTGACGTTCTCCTAATTGCGCACGGCTGCTTGCGTGCAAAGCGCACAAACGAACCACTTTCCGTTATGATATCCAGGTCAATGATAAGGAGACGAGATGCTGTTGATTGCCAGACGAACCGCCGTTGGCGCGGCGCTGTTATTGGTTATGCCTGTTGTAGTCTGGATTTCCGGCTGGAAATGGCATCCAGGGTTGCCGGAAGGGGTGATGAAGCTGTTGTATTGGGTGACCGAAACGGTGACTCAACCCTGGGGCGTTATTACCCACGTTATCCTGTGCGGCTGGTTCCTGTGGTGCCTGCGTTTTCGTCTACGGGCGGCAATCGTGCTGTTTCTGATTCTGGCGGCTGCAATTTTGATCGGGCAGGGCATGAAATCCTGGATTAAAGATCGCGTGCAGGAGCCTCGGCCCTTCGTCATTTGGCTGGAAAAGACGCAACAAGTGCCAGTGAATCAATTCTACGCATTGAAACGTAAAGATCGCGCTAAACTGGTGCATGAGCAGCTAGCGCAAGAGCAGCAAATTCCTAAATTTCTGCGTAAGCACTGGCAGAAAGAGACTGGATTCGCTTTCCCATCCGGTCACACGATGTTTGCCGCCAGTTGGGCATTACTCGGCGTTGGTTTGCTGTGGCCGCGGCGTCGTTGGGTCACTCTGGCGCTACTGCTAACATGGGCCACTGCGGTGATGGGCAGCCGCCTGGCGCTTGGTATGCACTGGCCGCTGGACTTGATCGTGGCAACCGTGATTTCCTGGCTGCTGGTTACCCTGGCGACCTGGCTTACGCAACGGTTTTGTGGTCCGCTATCGCCGCCAGGAGAAGAGGCTCAGGACATTAAAAAAAGGGCTGCAGCCCCGGAGTAATGTTGACTTTACCGTCATCAGGCCGCATATCCTGTACTGGCGTTGTGCATTTCCATTTCACCGCTGCGGCGAAAATGATACTTTATAGGGCTGAACGCGGGATTTTTTCGCGCAACCCACATAACGGGAAGTAATGTGAAATATTTACTCATTTTCTTACTGGTGTTAGCGATCTTTGTCATTTCAGTGACGCTGGGTGCGCAAAATGACCAGGTAGTCACATTCAATTATTTGCTCGCGCAGGGTGAATTCCGGATTTCGACACTGCTGGCCGTCCTGTTTGCTGCTGGTTTTGCTATTGGTTGGCTGATTTGCGGCCTTTTCTGGCTGCGCGTTCGCGTCTCGCTGGCGCGTGCTGAACGTAGAATCAAGCGTCTGGAACACCAGATCGCGCCAACCAGCGCTACACCTGCGCAAGCCGGTGTTCCCGCGGTGAAGGAATAATCATTTATGTTGGAGTTGTTGTTTCTGCTTTTGCCCGTTGCCGCTGCCTACGGTTGGTATATGGGGCGCAGAAGTGCACAACAGTCCAAACAGGACGATGCGAGCCGTCTGTCACGTGATTATGTGGCGGGGGGCAACTTCCTGCTGAGCAATCAGCAGGATAAAGCCGTTGATCTATTCCTCGATATGCTGAAAGAGGATACCGGTACCGTTGAAGCCCACCTGACGCTTGGTAACCTGTTCCGCTCCCGCGGCGAGGTTGACCGGGCCATTCGCATTCACCAAAGCCTGATGGAAAGCGCTTCGTTGACGTATGACCAGCGACTGCTGGCCGTACAGCAACTCGGTCGCGACTACATGGCCGCTGGTCTGTATGACCGTGCGGAAAGCATGTTTAAACAGCTGGTGGATGAAACCGATTTTCGTCTCGGCGCCTTGCAACAGCTGCTGCAAATTTATCAGGCAACCAGCGACTGGCAGTCCGCTATCGAAATGGCAGAACGTCTGGTTAAGCTGGGCAAAGATAAACATCGCGGCGAAATTGCCAATTTTTGGTGTGAGCTTGCCTTACAGCAAATGGCGGGTAACGATCTGGATAAGGCCATGACGTTGCTGAAAAAAGGTGCCGCTGCCGATCGTAATAGCGCTCGAGTTTCCATTATGATGGGCCGGGTATGGATGGAAAAGGGCGATTATGCCAAAGCGGTAGAGAGCCTGGAGCGCGTCATCGAGCAGGACAAAGAACTGGTCGGCGAAACGTTAGACATGCTGCAAACCTGTTACCAGCAGCTGGGCAAAACCGATGAGTGGGAAGCGTTTTTGCGCCGCTGCGCAGAAGAAAATACCGGGGCGACCGCTGACTTAATGCTGGCGCAAATCCTTGAACAGCGGGAAGGTATGGAGTCGGCGCAAAACTACGTCACGCGTCAGCTGGAGCGTCATCCAACGATGCGCGTGTTCCATAAGCTGATTGACTACCATATCAACGAGGCTGAAGAGGGGCGAGCGAAAGAGAGCCTGGGCGTTTTACGCCAGATGGTCGGTGAACAGGTTCGCAGTAAGCCGCGATACCGCTGCCAGAAATGTGGTTTTACCGCCCATACCCTGTACTGGCACTGTCCATCCTGTCGCTCATGGGCAACAATTAAGCCAATTCGCGGCCTTGATGGGCAGTAGATTAAAAAAAATCCGCATTTTAGTTACAACATACTAAGGTGTTTTTATTCTCCATTTCCTTTGGCATCGGAAGTAAACCCGCCTGGCAGGGCGGGAAATACAACCTGTCATTTTCGCCTTATCGCAGGTAGAATGCTGCCCGTTTACCTTTTTTGCGCCACACTGGCGCCCATCAACAATTAAGGTCCGGTCATGACGTCTACTGCTACATCTTCTTCCCGCGTTGTCACATCCTCTCCAATTGTTGTTGCTCTTGATTATGATAACCGTGATAAAGCGCTGGCATTTGTCGACCGCATCGACCCACGCGACTGCCGCCTGAAGGTTGGCAAAGAGATGTTTACGCTGTTGGGGCCGGAGTTTGTCCACTGTCTGCACCAGCGTGGTTTTGAGGTTTTTCTCGATCTGAAGTTTCACGATATTCCAAATACCACGGCGCGGGCGGTCGCTGCTGCGGCAGAACTCGGCGTCTGGATGGTCAACGTTCATGCCTCCGGCGGCGCGCGAATGATGACCGCCGCACGTGAAGCCTTGCTACCATTTGGTAATGATGCGCCGCTGCTGATCGCGGTGACCGTATTAACCAGTATGGAAGCCAGCGACCTACAGGATCTGGGCATTACGCTTTCCCCGGCCGATTATGCCGCGAAGCTGGCGGCGCTGACCCAGAACTGTGGCCTGGATGGCGTTGTTTGTTCAGCACAGGAAGCGGTGCGCTTCAAACGGGAACTAGGTCAGGCATTTAAGCTGGTGACGCCAGGCATTCGTCCGCAAGGCAGCGATGCAGGCGATCAGCGGAGGATCATGACGCCGGAACAGGCGCTGGCCGCTGGTGTTGATTATATGGTCATTGGTCGCCCGGTGACTCAGTCTGTCGATCCGGCCGCCACGCTAAGTAGTATTAATGCATCATTGAATAAGGGGGCGTGATGAGCGATTCCAACAGTCGTCTGGTGTATTCGACGGACAGCGGGCGTATCGATGAACCCAAACAGGTACAAGAGCGTGCGAAAGGTGATGGCATTGTGCGCATTCAGCGCCAGACCAGCGGTCGCAAAGGCAAAGGCGTATGCTTGATTACAGGTATCGATGAAAACGACGAGGCGCTGGCTAAGTTGGCTGCTGAACTGAAAAAGAAATGTGGCTGCGGCGGTTCAGTGAAGGATGGCGTGATTGAGATTCAGGGCGATAAGCGTGATTTACTCAAATCGCTTCTGGAAGCCAAAGGAATGAGGGTTAAGCTTGCTGGCGGTTAATCAATAAATAAGGCCGCGATAAATATCGCGGCCTTAAATTTTGCTGCTGTACTAGTCAGTTACTATATTTTTATTCTCTTTAATCCAATATATATTATTTACCAACCTGGTGGCCAATAATACCGCCGACTGCGGCGCCGCCCAACGTACCCAGGGTGCTACCGTCAGTTAACACTGCACCACCGATTGCGCCGGCACCCGCACCGATAGCGGTGTTACGATCGCGTTTAGACCAGTTAGAACAAGCGCTCAGAGACATTGCAACTGTTATTGCCAGGACCGCAGCGGCCATTTTTTTGTTCATTGAAGTCATCATAATTTTCTCCTGAATAATCTATTCACGGATACAACTTCCTATAAGCATAGCTTGTTACTCCTGCTTAAGGGGTATTCCATGAAGCTGAGTTGCGCAGGTGTTACTCTAATCACGCAGGTGATAGTCACTTCCTGTTATATCGCTAACATTAATTTTACTTTCTATAAAATTTTCAGGGAGGTAAAAAGTCTTAATTCAGGTGTCAGAAAAGTCTCAGACGAAGCATGAGCCGGGTATTTACCCGGCAGAGTGAGGTGTTGCAGTGAAATGGGGAATCAGGAGTGATTAACGATATCGACGATTAACCCGCACGCAGCCAGCCGATCGCGAACGGCATCGTTTAGGTTGTCGTCGGTAATAATGCGATTAAATCGTTCTACAGGGCCTAGCGGATAGGGGTGAACAACGCTGAACTTCGAGCTGTCGCTTAGCACAATCGCTTCACAGCCTTTTTCCAGCACCGCGTTGACGACATCGGCGCGCATCATATCCCGACCGGTAAACCCGGTTTCAGCTTGCCAGCCATCGATACCAATAAAGGCCTTGCTGAAGTGAACTTGTTGAATGAACTGCCGCGTCAGTGGGCCAACCATACTTTCGCTGCGTTTTTGGTAAATCCCCCCCAGTAGAATGACTTCTCCGGGCGTCTCTTTAAGCAGGTGAGCGATATAGCTACTGACGGTGATGATGGTGATATCGCCACGCTCGGCAAGCGTACGCGCAAGCAGGGCGTTGCAGCTGCCGTTTTCGATAAACACCGTCTCGCCGGAAGAGACAAGCGTAGCGGCTCGCGTAGCCAGCTCTCGTTTAATAGAAAAGTTGGTCATCATGCGGGTTTCCACATCTTCGCTATCCAGAGGAACAGCGAAACCATGGGTACGTCGCAGATAGCTCTGCTTTTCCAGTAAATTCAAATCCTGGCGAATAGTGACTTCAGAGACACCGGTCATCTTCGCGAGATCGGACACGCTCATACGGCCTTTATCAATGACCATTTGCAAAATACTTTGTTGTCGGGCGTTCATAGCAACATCACAGTTAAAGGGCTATTTGAGGCTGACAATCGGCGCTGAACGGCCGACCGCGGCGATAAAGGTTTTTAGATTTCCCACGGCGCTTTAGTTTGGCCGGGCTTGGCTTCCTGTTCGTCACTAGAAAGCGCCTGCAGTTCAGCTTTTAGAATTTCCAGATTATGAATGGCGGAGTGATAATCTCCGGCAACCAGGATATCCAGCACGGTATCAATACGTTGGGCGAGCAGGCGGGCATTCAGATCTGACATGGCGTAATCCTGGTTACAAATGTGAATAAAATCAATGATGCTAAAAACGGATGAAAAAGAGAAGCGAAAAAAACTCACAACCTAACTCATCTACTGTTATTAGCGGAAAACGCGCAGGAAAACAACGGGAAGGGCCAGAATGCGGCTCCGAACGGGAGCCGCACAGGGCAGTCTATCAGGCGGCAGGACGCGCAATCACGCTGCGGGTTTCCATGCGAACTTCGGCAATCGTGACGTCGATTACGTCGGTCACTTTGTAGACGACTTCACCTTTAATCTGCACGGTACCATTTTCCTGGCTGCAAACCAGTTCATCGCGAACGGCGTGCAGGAACGGAGCCGGGATAAAGGCGACAGCACCGTTATCGACCAGACGCACGCGCATTCCACCGCGGCTGACATCAATGATTTCAGCTGCAAAACGCGTATCGGTTCCGGCTTTTGGGCTCAGATAACGGGCGTATAGCCAGTCTCCGACATCGCGCTCCGCCATGCGGTTAAGACGACGGCGGTCCGCCATCTGTACCGCAACGTCATCCTGTGGACGCGCAATGGTTTCCCCTTTGATAACCGCTTTCAGCAGACGATGGTTGATCATGTCGCCGTACTTACGGATCGGAGAGGTCCAGGTCGCGTAAGCTTCGAGGCCCAGACCGAAATGAGGTCCCGGCTCGGTGCTAATTTCCGCGAACGACTGGAAGCGACGAATGCGGCTGTCGAGGAAGCCAGACGGCTGCGCGTCCAGCTCGCGACGCAGCTTGCAGAAGCCTTCGAGCGTCAGTACTTCCACCGGGTCAACGTGCACATCGTGCGTCTTCAGCAGCGCAGCCAGTTGCTCGGTGTTTGCCGGATCAAAACCGGTATGGACGTTATAGACGCCGAAACCGAGTTTATCGCGCAACACGCGGGCAGCGCAGATATTGGCGGCAATCATCGACTCTTCAACAATGCGGTTGGCGATACGACGTGGTTCGGCAACGATATCCAGCACTTCACCTTTCTCACCCAGCACAAAGCGGTAGTCCGGGCGGTCTTTAAACACCAGCGCGTGGGTTTTACGCCATTCGCTACGGCGTAGGCAGACATCCTGCAGCAGTTTGATTTGCTGAGCGATGGCATCGCTCTCTGGCTGCCAGCTGCCGTTATTTTCCAGCCAGTCGGAAACATCATCGTAAGCCAGTTTCGCTTTGGACATGATGGTGGCAGTGAAGAATTCGATATCATCTTCAATGGTACCGTCATCAGCCAGAATCATACGGCAGGCCAGAACCGGACGAACTTCGTTGGCGCGCAGGGAACACAGGTCGTCAGACAGCTCGCGCGGCAGCATTGGGATATTGAACCCCGGCAGATAGTTGGTAAAGGCACGAATTTTCGCCGCGTTGTCCAGCTTGCTGCCTTCAGCAATCCAGGCGGTCGGATCGGCGATAGCGACGGTCAGGTGCAGTTTACCGTCCGCGGCAAGCTCTGCGTACAGGGCATCGTCCATATCTTCGGTGCTGGCGCTGTCGATAGTCATGAAAGCCAGCGCGGTTAAATCGCGGCGTTCCAGACCTTCATCCAGCATTTCAGTTGCTACGCCATCCGGCGCTTCTTTTTCCAGATTGTGGCGCGCGAGGGTAACCCACCATGGTACAAAATGGTCATCGCCATAGGTGATGAACTGGGTCAGCTCGGCATAGAAGCCGCGATCGCCTTTCAGTGGATGACGGCGCATTTCAGCAACGGCCCAGTCACCCTCTTTAAAATCATGCTCAACGCCGCGAACGACCCGGCAGGGAATGGCATCTTTCAGCAGCGGATGATCAGGAACGATGGAAAGACGGTCATCTTTCTTATGAACTTTGCCGACAAAACGCGTCAGAAAAGGCTCAACCAGCTCTTCCGGCTCAGCGCTTTCGCGTTCTTTTTCAGTATTGACCACGGCAATAATACGGTCGCCGTGCATCACTTTTTTCATTTGCGGCGGCGGAATGAAATAGCTTTTCTGCGAGTCGACTTCCAGGAAGCCAAAGCCTTTTTCCGTCCCCTTAACGACCCCTTCAACGCGCGGAGTCTGGGAATGCAGTTGCTGTTTAAGCTGCGCTAGCAGCGGGTTGTCCTGAAACATAATTTCTTATTTTCGTGGCTAAAAGAGCGGCTGACATTTTTACGCGAATATGCCTGCCTCAGCAAGCGCTGTTTCAGCATTTTACGTCTGCTGACACACATTCCCGAGGGCGATTTTCAGTCGATTCATCCAACCGCACAGCCCGCACCAGGCAAGAAGGTCGATAGCCGAAGTGCGAGAGAGTCCGTATTCAATAAGGGGAGTTAGCTGGGCGGCGCTGAAGCGGTCTGGGGCTCGGGTCAAAAGCTGGACGGCCTGTAAAATGACGCGTTCCTGGGGATGTTGCTGCCCCCATGCCTGAGCGTCTGCCTCATGGCCACGCAAAGCCTCAATAAGGTCTGGCAAATCCGGACATCGTGCGACCCAAGCGTTAAAGCAGCTGGTGCTACCGTTAATGCGTGCGGTTATCAGCGCCACCTGACTGACAAACTGTTGCGCGTCGCTGAGATGTGTCAGAACTTGTTCCAGCACACTAAGAGGTGGCTCCTGTGTCGCCAGCAGCGGTGCCAGTTCGAACAAACCGGGATGCTTCTGCCAGTCAGCTAACAGCGATTGACGCTCATCATTAGCGTAGTGTAAATCTGAATCGTCCAGGCCCGGCTGCCAGTCGACATCACTCGCGGCAAAAAGCGCTTCTGGCGCATCTTCCTGCTGCGGCATGCCGGGTATCCAGCGAACCGGATAACCTAATGCGGCCTGGAATGCGGCGATAGCGCGGGCCTGAAAGCCGACAAAGCCAACAATCTGATTGATCAGAATAATATCGCGGCTGGTCAAGCCCACCTCATCCAACTGACTGCGGGATAGCGCGTTAATAACCGAAGGCGAACTGGCAAGCTGGCGAGCATATTGCGTGATCTGTGCCAGACGACGGTTGCTCTCTCGCGAAGAGTCCGGGCCGGGAAGCGGTGCCAGGCGGGCAGCATAGTGGTTACACAGGCGCTGTACGCCGTAAACCTGTGCCACGGTCAGCGCAGTACTTAGCCGGTCGTAGGCATTAAATGTTTGCAAGCGGCTCACAACCACTGTCGTCGGGAAGAAGGCATCGGCTAACTGACGGGCAGGCGCTATCCAACGCGCATGCGCCTGGAAAAGATCTTCGGGCAGAGTCAGGTCGAGTAGAAAGCGATCTTCGACATGGGCGGCTTCAGGGACGAGCGGCAATACATCCACCGGGCAGATTGTTGACTGGGTCTCATGATACCAGTGGTTTTTGCCGTTAACGCGGCGTTGCTCCATGGGGGATCCTTGTTCGGTATGTGGCAAACCACCGTTTCGCGGTTGCGCTATGCTGAACTATCCTGGCTTAACCCCGGAGCGGGAGAAAATATTGATACGTGCTAACAAATAGCGGATTGGAATAACAAAAGAAAAGTGCGGGGGAAAGCACCCTCCTCACGGACGCGAGGAGGGCAAAGAACTTATTTCAGTTCCAGCTCGTTCATTGCGGCGATGCTGAAACCACCGTCAACGTGAACGACTTCACCGGAGATGCCTGCAGACAGGTCGGAGCACAGGAATGCTGCGCTGTTACCCACGTCTTCAGTGGTGACGGTGCGGCGGATCGGAGTGACCGCTTCGCAGTGCGCCAGCATCTTACGGAAATCTTTAATGCCGGAAGCAGCCAGAGTACGAATCGGACCGGCAGAGATAGCGTTAACGCGAACGCCTTCCGGACCCATAGCGTTCGCCATGTAACGAACGTTAGCTTCGAGGGACGCTTTCGCCAGACCCATTACGTTGTAGTTCGGGATCGCGCGCTCTGCGCCCAGGTAGGACAGCGTCAGCAGGGCGGAGCCCGGGTTCAGCATACCGCGGCAGGCTTTAGCCATCGCCACAAAGCTGTAGGCGCTGATATCGTGGGCGATTTTGAAGCCTTCACGAGTGACCGCGTTAACATAATCGCCGTCCAACTGATCCGCTGGAGCGAAGCCGATAGAGTGTACGAAACCGTCGAACTTCGGCCATACTTTTTCCAGCTCGGTGAACAGAGATTCAATGCTCTCATCTTCAGCCACGTCGCACGGCAGTACGATGTTGGAACCCAGTGCCGCAGCAAATTCTTCCACACGACCTTTCAGTTTTTCGTTCTGATAGGTGAACGCCAGTTCAGCCCCTTCACGGTGCATTGCTTGCGCAATACCGTAGGCGATGGACAGTTTGCTGGCAAGGCCAGTCAACAGAATGCGCTTACCGGAAAGAAAACCCATAGCTTTAATCCTTATCGTTATTGCGTATTTTTACTTTAACAATCATTTGGTTAGCGTTGTTATTTCAAAATAACTCAAATTTAGCCGGGAATTATATCCCACTGACGACCCCTTGTGTCACGATATTTTTCTGTCGTCCCTTACGCCTTATCACGTAAGGGTTACCGTGCATACAAGAGAGTATACCCTCTGATATGACAGACATCCGTTGTTAGCGGCGTTCAATCTCGGCCAGTAAAAGCCGGGCATCCGCAGATTGCGGGAGCAGCTCTCCCGGCGACTCGCCGTGCCACCAGATCCCTGAACCGGCTGTACAGGTCTTGCCAGCCAGTTGCCAGCGACCTTGCAGCACCCAGGCGATACCTTCCGCGCCGGGCTGCTGTTGCTCTGCGACAACCGTGACCTGAGCGGCGGCGCGCGAGCGCTGAGTCATGATATTGAAATCCAGGCCGCGTCCGGAAATGCCCTCGCTGACGAGGGGCCATTCTCCGGCAAAAGCCCACGGTTGCCATAATTCAAGGCGCTGCGCGATGTTGTCGCCGTGCAGCCACAGCGGCTGCCCTTCAAGAAGGGTAATCACCCGGTCAACCTCAGGAAAGAGGGAAAACGGCCCATCGTTACTCAGGGTGGCAATACTGGCGCGCCAGATAAAAGGCGCATCAGGCGAGGGGAGGCTGACAATTTCTCGAGTTTCGCCGCCGCCGTTTTTCCACGGCGTCACGGGTAAAGAGGAAAACTGAACCGGAATAATCATCGTATTGTACGCCTCGGATTATTTGCCGTCTTTACGCCAGGCGTCGGCCGTGAGCGCCTCGCCAAAATGCCCGGCGATAAGACGTTTGGTCAGGTCATGCAGCGGCGAGGCCAGTACATCTGCGGTGCTGCCACGTTCGACCACTTCCCCCTGATGCATCACTAAAACCTGATCGCTGATATGTTTCATCATCCCCAGATGCTGGGTGACGTAGATATAGGAGATACCCTGTTTTTCCTGTAACTCCAGCATCAGATTGATTAACTGTGAACGCATCGACATATCCAGCGACGCCAGCGCCTCATCGCAAATAATCACCTTCGGGCGCAGAATTAGCGCGCGGGCCAGACCGAGGCGCTGTTTTTGCCCTGGCGCCAGCATATGCGGATAGTAACTCACATGGTCCGGCAGCAACCCGACCATACGGAGCGTTTCGATAATCTGCTTTTGTCGTGCTTCTGGCTCGAGGTCAGTATTCAGACGCAGCGGAAAATCGAGAATTTGAGAAATTCGCTGCCGTGGGTTGAGTGAAGTCGACGGGTCCTGAAAGATCATGCGAATCTGTTGGCTACGATAAGAGTAATCGCCGAATTCCAGCTGATGGTCATCAATCAGCAGTTCGCCGGTGCTGGGCTCGACCATTCCGGCAAGCATTTTCGCCAGCGTTGATTTCCCTGAGCCGTTCTCGCCAATAATGGCCAGGGTCTGGCGTTCACGCAGGGTAAAGCTCAGCGGCTTGACCGCGTCCACGGTTTGTCGATGAAACCAGCCGGTACGGTAGCGAAAGGTCTTACTCAGATTGCGCACTTCAAGCAATGTTTCGACCATTTCACTCTTTCTCCATGTTCAGCGGGAAATGACAGGCGTAGAGATGGTTACGCACGCCCACCAGCCGGGGCGTTTCGATGCATTCACGCTGGGCATAGGGGCAACGCGGGCCGAGGCGGCAGCCGATCGGTAACTGTTCAAGCAATGGGATCGCCCCGGGCATGGTGTTGAGCCTGCTCTTATGCGGCAAGGCGCTACCGAAATCCGGGATTGCGCGAATCAGCGCCTGGGTATACGGGTGATGGGGGATGGTCACCAGCTCTTCGCTGGGAGCGCTCTCTACCGTCTGCCCGCAGTACATGACGTTAATTTTGTCCGCCCATTTACTCAGCATCTGCATATCGTGGCTGATCAGCAAAATGGTGGTGTTGTTGTTCTGATTGAGCCGCGTCAGCAGGCGGATGATTTGCGCCTGGGTCGTCGGTTCCATGGCGTTGGTTGGCTCATCGGCGATCAGCAACCGCGGCTGGTTTGCCAGCGCGATAGCAATCATCACCTTCTGGCACTCGCCGTCAGTGAGTTCGTAGGGAAAGCTGCGCATGGCGTCTTTATGATCTTTAATCCCCACGCGGTGTAACAGCTCGATGACGCGACGTTTACGCCAGCCCAGGCGTTGCCACCAGCGACCTTTAAAGGTCCAGCCGGGGATATTTTGCTTTAACTGCTGGCCGATACGTTCGGAAGGATCAAGACAGGATTGCGGCTCCTGAAAAATCATCGATACGTTGTGGCCCACCAGCTTGCGGCGTTCACGGTTCGAGAGGCGCAGCAGGTCGATATCATCGAAGCGCATACGGTCAGCGGTCACCCGCCAGTTATCTTTGGTGACGCCACAAATCGCTTTGGCGATTAAGCTTTTTCCCGACCCAGATTCTCCGACCAGCCCGCGAATTTCGCCCTCTGCCAGGGTCAGGCTGACGCGATCGACGGCTTTGACCCAGCCTTCGTTGGTCTTGAACTCGATGGTTAAATTACGGATATCAAGTAACGGCATTATTCCACCCCGGCGATGATTGCGCGGCGGATCCCGTCGCCCAGCAGGTTAACCAGCAGGACGCTTAGCATGATTGCCGCCCCCGGCAGCATCACCGTCCACGGCGCGACGTAAATCAACTCCAGCGCGTCGCCGAGCATTGCTCCCCATTCCGGAGAGGGGAGCTGAGCGCCGAGGTCGAGGAAGCCCAGCGCAGCGATATCCAGAATGGCCATCGACAGCGCGCGGGTAATCTCAGTGACCAGGCCGGAGGTAATATTCGGTAGCACCGCAAACCATAAAATGTTCAGCGTCGACGCGCCGTCGAGGCGGGCGGCGATGACGTACTCTTTTTCCAGCTCGTCATGCACCATGCTGTAAACCGAACGTACCATACGCGGCAGCAGCGCCAGCCAGACGGCGAACATGGCGTGGCTGAGGTGCGGCCCGGCAAAGGCGACGACGATAATTGCCAACAGCAGGGATGGGATCGACAGCAGAGTGTCGAGGATATGGTTCATGATGGCTGAGCGCAGGCCATGGGTAGAGCCAGCAATCACGCCCAGCACCAGACCCAGCAGGGTTGCGCCAAGGGTCACCACAAACGCGCCGCCTACCGTTGGTGCCGCCCCGCTTAGCAGCCGGCTGAGGACGTCACGGCCAAGATCGTCCGTGCCGAGGAAGAATGAGACTTCGCCGTAGCGCGACCACGACGGCGGCAATAGCTGATAGCCAAGAAATTGCTGGTCAATACCGTACGGGGCGAACCAACTGCCGAAAACGCATAACAGCACTAACGCCGCGCAGCCGTACAGACCCACCATCGCGGTCGTATCGCCATAAAATTTTCGCCATACGGTGCGCAGCGCGCCGGGCGGGCGCTTCTCCAGATAAACGCTATCGTAGGGCATACCATTCCTTATGTTTCAGTGGGTTAGCCATAGCACCCAAAATATCGGATATCACGTTCACAATGATCACTAGCGCGCCAATGACCATCACCCCCGCCGAAATCGCCGCGTAATCCTGTTGACGAATGGCGTTGATCAGCCAGCGGCCAAGACCCGGCCAGCTAAAGACCATTTCGGTAATCATCGCCAGCGTCAGCATGGTGGAAAACTGTAATCCCAGACGCGGGATCACTGGCGGCAGGGCGTTGTGCAGCACGTGACGGTGCAAAATGGTGCGCCGTGAAACGCCGCGAGTCGCTGCGGCTTTGACATAGTTCGTGTCGTAGACTTCGCTGGTGCTGATACGCATCAGGCGGATCACTTCGGTAGTCGGCGCCACCGCCAGGGTGAGCACTGGCAGCACCATATGACGCGCGGCGCTGACGATCATTTCATGACGCCACGGCGAATCAGAAAGCCAGGCGTCAATCAGCGCAAAACCGGTGACTGTTTTGACTTCATACAGCAGGTCGAAGCGCCCTGATACCGGGAACCAGCCTAACGTCAGAGAGAAGAACAGGGTCAGCAGCAGCGCCAGCCAGAAGACCGGAATAGAAAAGCCCATCAGCGCCAGGGCGCTAATCAGGGTGTCCGGCCATTTATTACGCATAATCCCTGCCAGCATACCGACGGGAATGCCGACTAACAGCGCGAAGCCGAAGGCGAGGATGCACAGCTCCATGGTGGCCGGGAAAACCTCTTTGAGCTGCTCGGAGATCAGTTGACCGTTGATGCTGGAGACGCCGAAATCCCAGTGCAGTACTCCTTCAAACCAGAACAACCAGGCGTTCCACAGCGAAGCGCCCTGTAGCGGGGCGTGCGGCGTGAAATAGCTCAGACTAAAGCCGACGAAGGTCAGCAGAAAGAGCGTAATCAGCAGCAGCAGGAAGCGGCGCAGGGTAAAAATAATCATGGTTTTTTCACCTCGTCTTCTTTCTCGCGCGAGACGCCCGCAAAGGAAGCATTGCCAAACGGGCTCAGTACCAGGCCTCTCATATCGTAACGGTAAGCCTGTAAACGCAGCGAAGAAGCCAACGGCAGTACTGGCAGTTCGTTGGCGAGAATATGCTGCGCCTCTTTATAGGCTTCAATACGCGATGCCAGCTGCTGCGAGGTCAGCGCTTTTTGCAGCACTTCATCGAACTCGCGGTTACACCAGTGAGCGTAGTTGGTTTGCGAGGTAATCGCCGCACAGCTCAGCAGCGGGCGGAAAAAACTGTCCGGATCGTTGCTGTCCGTTGCCCAGCCAGAGAGCGTCAGATCGTGGTTCATATCCATCAATCTTGCCTCCTGGAAGCGACCTTCAACCGGCACGATAATCACCTTTACGCCGATCTGCGCCATATCCGCCTGAATAAGCTCGGCGGTTTTCAGCGGGCTGGGGTTCCAGGCTTGCGAACTGGTTGGCACCCACAGTTTGAGGGTTAGCTTTTCCAGCCCCAGCGCTTTCAGTTGGGCGCGCGCTTTCGCTGGATTGTATTCGGTAATCTTGGCGTCATTATCGTAGGCCCAGGAGGCGCGTGGCAGCATCGACGCTGCGGTTTCTGCCGTGCCGTAGTAGATCGATTGCATCAGACGCTGGTTATTAATCGCCAGCGCCAGCGCATGACGCACTTCCGGGTTATCGAGCGGTGGTTTCGCAGTGTTAAACGCCAGCCAGGCGATATTCATCCCTGGACGCAGGGTCAAACGCAGTCGCGGATCGTCACGCAAAATTGAGAGCTGGCTGGCGGCGGGCCAGGCCAGCACGTCGCACTCGCCGGTGAGCAATTTCGACAGGCGACCTGTCCCGCCGGAACCGAGATCGACGACAACCTGCGGCATCAACGGCATGCCGCGCCAGTAGGCTGAATGGCGCTGTAGCCGGATGTACTGGCCACTACGATACTCTTCCAACTGGAACGGACCGGTGCCGACCGGCTGGCGGTCAATCAGCTCCTGACGATCGCCCTGCGCCAGCTTCGCGGCATATTCCGCCGACATGACCGAGGCGTAGTGGGTTGCCAGGTGCCAAAGGAACGAGGCGTCCGGGCGTTTCAGGCGAAATTCGACGGTCTGGTTATCCAGCTTACGCACGCTTTCAACGCTGTCGGCGAACTGCAGGCTGTCGAAATAAGGGAAGCTGCTACCGTTGACGTTATGCCATGGATGGTCGCGGTTAAAAATGCGTCCGAAGGTGAAAATAACGTCGTCGGCATTGAAGTTGCGGGTGGGTTTGAACCAGGCGGTGGTCTGGAATGGCACGTTGTTGCGCAGATGGAAACGGTAGGTCGCGCCGTTATCCAGTACCTCCCAGCTTTCCGCCAACTCAGGCACCAGACGGTAAGTATAAGGGTCGACATCAAGCAGGCGGTCGTAGAGTTGGGCGGCCAGCGTGTCGACAATCAGTCCGCTGCTGACCTTTTGCGGATTAAAAGTATTGACCTGACCGCTGACGCAATAAACAAAGCCGCTATCACGGATATCGGCGTGAGCAGGCAGCGCTGGCGCGGCAAAGGCCTGTCCGCACAGCATAGAGACGGCTGCCAGGAGAGATGACAATTTCAGGCGCATAGTATCTTTTTGATTATAGAGCAAGGCTCTATCTTATTAATATTAAATAACATTTACCACCACCTTAATTGCTTATGGAGATAATGTAAGCGATGGTTGCGTTGGTTATTTGGCCAACTAATTCAAATTTAAACCGCTTATTAACTTCGAGTATACCTCTTAAATCACCCTGCGTTTGGCGTCAGGCGAGCGAAGGTATTATGAAAAGAGATTCATATGTCCCACGGGGCGCGGGCACCCTGATTTTTGCCACATGGTATCTTTTTATTAGCGGTTTCTCCAGTTAGCCGTGTTTCCACCGCTGCTGGGCAGGGAGGGCTACAGCGGAAGGAGTTGGTTATATCGCGCGATATAATCTTTGGGGGTAATTTCAAACTCATCACCATCGTGATGGGTGGCAACATAGGTTCGCAGTACCAGACCACTTTTTTTCTGCGTAATTTCCCAGCCTTGCTGGCGATAGGAATCCTCGGTTGAACGGATGCACAGGTCTGAAAAGATCATCATGACCGACAGCGCAGGGGCCTTATGGCCTTTCATTGTATGGATTAAGCTGACGTGCGCGGCATAGCGGCTAAGCGTCGAGGAATTAACCGGAATCATCTGTATTTTCAGTCCGTTGAATGGTCATGGCGCAGATGATAATTCACATTGAAGTATCTTGCTAGTTACAAATAATTAACCATTAATTCATCGGTAATTTAGTGACGGCGTCACTTATTTTTCTAATCCTGCGTTCGGTTCAGAGCTGGTGCTTCTTAAGCAACGCCCGTAGCTGGTGGTAGGTGAGACCGAGCAATTCCGCTGCCTGTTTCTGATTGTATTTTGCCTGCTCCAGGCTCATCTCCAGCAGGCTCTTTTCTTGCTGGTGCTGGAAGCTACGCAAATCGAGCGGCAGCGCAGGCCCGGCGTTATTTTTTTCTGCGACGACCGGTGAGGTTTGCCGTTGGTGAAAGGGATTAATGATGATGTTATCCAGCTCGCTGTCGCTGTTGCCATGGCGGTAGACCGAGCGCTCAACCACGTTTTTCAATTCGCGAATATTTCCGGGCCAGCGGTAGTTTTGCAGCGTTTCCGTCGCCCGCTCGCTAAAGCCGGGAAATAGCGGAAGCCCGAGCTCGCGGCACATCTGGATAGCAAACTGCCTGGCGAGCAGCATGATATCGCTGTGCCGCTCGCGCAGCGGCGGCAGTTGCACCACATCGAAGGCCAGCCTGTCGAGAAGGTCGGCGCGAAACAGCCCTTCTTCTACCATTAGCGGCAGGTCGGCATTGGTTGCGCACACCAGGCGAACGTTAACCTGCAGCGGCTGGCTGCCGCCAACGCGCTCCAGCTCGCCATATTCAATCACCCGCAGCAGTTTTTCCTGCACCAGCATCGGCGCGGTTGCCAGTTCATCAAGAAACAGGGTACCGCCATCAGCACGTTCAAAACGCCCCGGATGGCGCTTGCTGGCGCCGGTAAACGCCCCGGCCTCGTGGCCGAACAGCTCGGAGTCGAGCAGATTTTCATTGAGCGCGGCGCAATTCAGCGAGATAAACGGCCCCTGCCAGCGGGAAGAGAGGAAGTGCAGGCGGCTGGCGATAAGCTCTTTACCGGTACCGCGCTCGCCAATCACCAGCACTGGTTTATCCAGCGGTGCCAGCCGTGAGACCTGCTCCAGCACCTCAAGAAAGCTGTTGGCTTCGCCGAGCAGGTTGTCCTTGTATTCCGCCATGATGAATTTCGCCATTTAGTAGTGTGATTCACCAAATCACTTTAGCAATCCACTGCGCAGATAACAACCTCATCTTTTAAAATCAATGAGATAAAAAGTTGGCACGCCATTTGTATTAATAATTGCACAGGCCGATGCCTGACACCAAGAACTATGAGGATTGAAATTATGGGTATTTTTTCTCGTTTTGCCGACATCGTGAATGCCAACATCAACTCCCTGCTGGAGAAAGCGGAAGACCCGCAGAAGCTGGTTCGACTGATGATTCAGGAGATGGAGGACACGCTGGTTGAGGTCCGTTCGACCTCGGCGCGCGCGCTGGCTGAAAAGAAACAGCTGAGTCGTCGTATTGAGCAGGCCGTCGCCCAGCAGGGTGAATGGCAGGACAAAGCTGAACTGGCGTTACGTAAAGAGAAAGACGACCTGGCTCGCGCTGCGCTTATCGAAAAACAGAAGCTGACCGATCTTATTGGTAGCCTTGAACATGAAGCGCAACTGGTTGATGAAACCCTGACGCGGATGAAAAAAGAGATCGGCGAGCTGGAAAACAAATTGAGCGAAACCCGCGCACGTCAGCAGGCGTTGATGCTGCGTCATCAGGCTGCCAACTCTTCCCGCGACGTTCGTCGTCAGCTGGATAGCGGCAAGATTGATGAGGCAATGGCGCGTTTTGAATCGTTTGAACGCCGCATCGATCATATGGAAGCCGAAGCGGAAAGCCATCGTTTTGGCAAAGACAAATCGCTGGATCAGCAGTTCGCCGACCTGAAAGCGGACGATGAAATCAGCGAGCAGCTGGCGGCGCTGAAAGCCAAAATGAATCAAAATAACCAGTAATCTTTTTTGGGCGGCACCGAGATGTGCCGCTGCCACCTGCAAGGAGTCGACATGAGCATGCTTTTTCTCGCCATCCCTTTGACGTTGTTTGTGCTGTTTGTTTTGCCGGTCTGGCTCTGGCTGCACTACAACAATCGCACCGCCAGCGGCAGCTTATCGCAGAACGAACAGCAGCGTCTGTTGCAACTGACCGATGACGCGAAGCGGATGCGCGAGCGTATTCAGGCGCTGGAAGCCATTCTTGATGCTGAGCATCCGAACTGGAGAGACCAATAATGGGCGGACTGGATTTGAGTAAAAAACTGTGGCGCATTCCGCAGCGCGGCATGGTGAAAGGGGTTTGCGCCGGTATTGCGGAGTATCTGGACGTCCCGGTGAAGCTGGTGCGCCTGATTACCGTGCTGGCAATGATTTTTGGCCTGTTCCTGTTTGTGGTCGTGGCCTACATTATTCTCTCATTCGCGTTGGATCCGATGCCGGAAAGCGAACTGAATGGTGAAAAAATGCAGAGCAGTGGAGAACTGTTGGCTGCCGCAGATAAGGAACTGGCGGCGGGGGAGCGTCGTTTACGTGAAATGGAACGTTACGTCACCTCCGATACCTTTTCGCTGCGCAGTCGTTTTCGCCAGCTGTAACTGAACGTGAGGTTAATGATGAACATGAAATGGCAGCAGGCAGGGCAAAAAGTGAAACCAGGTCTGAAATTCGCGGGCAAGCTGGTTCTGCTGACCGCGCTGCGTTATGGCCCGGCCGGCGTTGCTGGCTGGGCGGTTAAATCCGTCGCCCGTCGGCCGCTAAAAATGCTGCTGGCGGTGCTTCTGGAGCCGATATTGAGCCGCGCCGCAGCCAGGTTTTCCAAACGCTATACTAATCATCATGGTTAACCACAGAATCGTATAATTCATGTAACACTCAGGCTACAAACGACTTGTTTATTTGCGGCAGCTCACAAATACGATTTTTGGGGCTGCTAAAATCCTTTTTTGTCCCCCCGTGAACCCTCCCATCTGATTGACAGCTTATTTTTCCTGGAGTAGTCTCCTTTTTCGTGGGACCGCTACCATGGAAAATTAAAGTGAACACAGAAATCCAAAAAATCCTGACAGAAGTTTATGGGGAAACATTTTTAGAGCATCATTCACAGGCTCTAAGTGAGCGTATTAATAAATCACGATTATTAATAAAAAAACAGCGCAAGCAGGGTTGGGATGAAGGAGATGTCGTACTTATTACGTACGCCGATCAATTCCGCAGTCAGGAGAAAAAACCGCTCCCGACTTTCAATCAGTTTTATGCAAAATGGTTAGAATCTATTTTTTCTCATGTCCATCTTTTGCCTTTTTATCCCTGGTCATCAGATGATGGATTCTCAGTGATTGATTATCACCAGGTTGCCAGTGAAACGGGTGAATGGTGCGATATAAATGTACTGAGCCAACGTAGCCGATTAATGTTTGATTTTGTTTGTAATCATATGTCGGCCAAAAGTGAATGGTTTAAAAACTATTTACAGCAAGCTCCTGGGTTTGAAGATTTCTTTATTGACGTTGCTCCTGAGACCGATCTCAGTGCGGTAACCCGTCCGCGAGCGCTGCCGCTGTTGACGCCTTTTATTATGCAGGATAATTCGGTTCGTCATCTCTGGACGACCTTCAGCGAAGACCAGGTCGATCTGAACTACCGCAGTCCTGAAGTGCTGCTGGCCATGGTTGATGTGCTGCTGGCCTATCTTGAACAGGGGGCCGATTATATCCGACTGGACGCGGTTGGGTTTATGTGGAAAGAGCCGGGTACCACCTGTATCCACCTGGATAAAACGCACCAGTTAATCAAGTTATTAAGGGCTATCTCCGATGAAGTGGCTCCGGGTACGATTATCATCACCGAAACCAATGTTCCGCACAAAGACAACATCTCTTATTTGGGCAATGGCCATGACGAAGCTCATATGGTCTATCAGTTTTCGCTGCCTCCGTTAGTATTGCACGCCGTGCAGCGGCAGGATGTGCGAGTACTGTGCGACTGGGCGCAGTCATTAATCTTGCCATCGAATAAAACGACCTGGTTTAACTTTCTCGCCTCACATGATGGCATTGGGTTGAACCCGCTTCGCGGCCTGCTGCCGGAAGAGGAAATCGTGCAACTGGTTGAGTCGTTGCAGCAAGAGGGGGCGTTGGTTAACTGGAAAAATAACCCGGACGGCACGCGCAGCCCCTATGAAATCAACGTCACCTATATAGATGCGCTTAGTGGCCGTAACAGCAGCGACGATGAGCGCATTGCCCGCTTTACTCTTGCGCACGCGATCTTATTAAGCTTTCCCGGTGTACCTGCGATTTATATTCAAAGCATATTGGGTTCGCGTAATGATTATGACGGTGTAGAACAACTGGGATATAATCGTGCTATCAATCGCAAGAAATATTTTATCGAAGAAATTGAAACTGAAATAAAAAACGACGAGACATTGCGCCATGCTATTTATCATAAGCTATCGCACCTTGTTATGCTTCGTCGAAATAATAAAGCCTTTCATCCTGATAGCCACTTTGCCATCAATTATCTTTCGCCTTGCGTCATGCAAATTATTCGTGAGGCAGATACCGGTGAATCCATCGTGGCATTGTTTAACGTCAGCGATAGCAAACAGGGTGTAAATATAGATCAGATAAATGGACTCGATCTGATAGGTGGTGAAAATATAACGGATAAGCATGTCATGTTGTCTCCGTGGCAGGTTATGTGGATTAAAAAATAAAAAGGAATATCTAATGCTTAATTCAAAGATTGTGCTGATATCAGCACTGGTTTCCTGCGCCCTGATTTCCGGGTGTAAAGATGAAGATAAATCCAACGTCTCCATCGAATTTATGCATTCCTCTGTGGAACAGGAACGTCAGGCGGTTATTACAAAACTGATTGAACGTTTCGAAAAAGAAAACCCTGGCATCACGGTGAAGCAGGTTCCGGTGGAAGAGGATGCCTACAACACCAAGGTCATCACGCTGGCGCGAAGCGGTTCATTACCTGAGGTGATCGAGACCAGCCACGACTACGCCAAGGTAATGGATAAAGAGCAGCTTATTGACCGCAATGCGGTGAAAGACGTTATCCAGAAAGTGGGGGAAGATGCGTTCTACGACGGCGTGCTGCGTATTGTTCGCACTGAAGATGGTAGTGCATGGACGGGCGTACCGGTCAGCGCCTGGATTGGCGGTATCTGGTATCGCAAAGATGTGCTGGCTAAGGCCGGGCTTGAAGAGCCGAAAAACTGGCAGCAACTGCTGACGGTGGCGCAAAAACTTAACGATCCGAGCAATAAAAAATATGGCATCGCATTACCCACCGCTGAGAGCGTCCTGACCGAGCAGTCCTTCTCGCAATTTGCGTTATCGAACCAGGCCAACGTTTTTAATGCCGAGGGCAAGATCACCCTTGATACGCCGGAAATGACTCAGGCGCTGGGATATTACCGCTCGCTGGCCGAGAACACGATGCCGGGTTCTAACGACATTATGGAAGTGAAAGACGCCTTTATGAACGGCACCGCGCCGATGGCTATCTACTCCACTTATATTCTGCCTGCGGTCATTAAAGAGGGCGATCCGAAGAACGTTGGCTTTGTGGTCCCGACGGAAAAAAATTCGGCGGTTTACGGCATGCTGACTTCGCTCACCATCACCAATGGGCAGAAAACAGAAGAGACGGAAGCGGCTGAAAAATTTGTCACCTTTATGGAACAGGCCGACAACATTGCCGACTGGGTGCTGATGTCACCGGGGGCGGCGCTGCCGGTTAACAAGGCAGTCGTGAATACGCCAGCCTGGAAAGAAAACGATGTCATTAAGGCGCTGGGGGAATTGCCAGCCCAACTCATTGCTGAGCTGCCCAATATTCAGGTGTTTGGCGCGGTAGGGGACAAGAATTTTACCCGTATGGGCGATGTGACGGGTTCAGGCGTGGTTAGCAAGATGGTTCATGACGTCACGGTAGGTAAAGCCGACCTCTCTGCGACGATCAATGGCAGCCAGAAAAAACTCGATGAACTTGTTGAACAGCGTTAATGCGGAAGTGGAATGGTGTGATGAATAGGTTATTTTCTGGTCGTTCCGATATGCCATTCGCCATGCTGCTGTTGGCTCCCAGCTTGTTGCTGCTGGGAGGCCTGGTGGCCTGGCCGATGATCTCGAATATCGAAATCAGCTTTTTGCGTTTGCCGCTTAATCCGAGCATCGATTCCACGTTTGTCGGGCTGAGCAACTATATTCGCATTCTCTCCGATCCTGGATTCTGGCACTCGCTGTGGATGACGGTCTGGTATACCGCGCTGGTCGTGGCCGGTAGTACGGTGCTGGGGTTGGGCGTGGCGATGTTCTTTAACCGCGAATTTCGCCTGCGCAAAACGGCGCGCTCGCTGGTGATTCTCTCCTACGTGACGCCTTCCATTTCGCTGGTGTTTGCCTGGAAGTACATGTTCAACAACGGCTACGGCATTGTGAACTACCTCGGCGTGGATCTGCTTCATCTCTACGATCAGGCACCGCTGTGGTTCGATAATCCGGGCAGCAGTTTTGCTCTGGTGGTGCTGTTCGCCATCTGGCGCTACTTCCCTTATGCCTTTATCTCATTTCTGGCGATTTTACAGACCATCGATAAATCGCTGTATGAGGCGGCGGAGATGGACGGCGCGAATGCCTGGCAGCGGTTTCGTATTGTCACGCTGCCCGCGATCATGCCGGTGCTGGCCACCGTGGTCACGCTGCGCACCATCTGGATGTTCTATATGTTCGCCGACGTTTATCTGCTGACGACTAAAGTCGATATTCTCGGGGTGTATCTCTACAAAACAGCGTTTGCATTTAACGACTTAGGCAAAGCGGCGGCCATTTCCGTGGTCCTCTTCGTCATCATTTTCGCTGTTATCCTGCTGACCAGAAAACGGGTGAACCTCAATGGCAACAAATAAGCGCACGCTCGGCCGTATCGGCTTTTACTGCGGGTTAATTGTCTTTTTGGTCATCACGCTGTTTCCGTTTTTTGTGATGCTGATGACCTCGTTTAAGAGCGCCAAAGAGGCGATCTCCCTGCATCCAACGTTATTACCGCAGCACTGGACGCTGGAGCATTACGTCGACATTTTTAACCCGCTGATTTTTCCGTTTGTTGATTACTTTCGTAACAGCATGGTGGTGTCAGTCGTTTCATCCGTGGTGGCCGTGTTTCTGGGCATTCTCGGGGCATATGCGCTCTCACGCCTGCGCTTCAAGGGGCGGATGACCATCAACGCCAGTTTTTACACGGTCTATATGTTCTCGGGCATTTTGCTGGTGGTGCCGCTGTTCAAGATCATCACTGCGCTGGGAATTTACGACACCGAAATGGCGCTCATCATCACCATGGTGACGCAGACGCTGCCGACGGCGGTGTTTATGCTGAAGAGCTATTTCGACACCATCCCGGATGAGATTGAAGAGGCGGCAATGATGGATGGCCTTAACCGACTGCAAATCATTTTCCGCATTACCGTGCCGTTGGCGATGTCGGGGCTGGTATCGGTCTTCGTCTACTGCTTTATGGTGGCCTGGAACGACTATCTGTTCGCCTCGATTTTCCTTTCCAGCGCCAGCAATTTCACACTCCCGGTTGGCCTGAATGCGCTGTTCAGCACGCCTGACTATATCTGGGGACGCATGATGGCCGCATCGCTGGTAACCGCGCTACCGGTGGTCATTATGTACGCACTTTCTGAACGTTTTATTAAAAGTGGTTTGACCGCTGGCGGCGTGAAGGGCTAAAGCGGCCGATTTTAATTAAGGAGTTATGAATGAAAAAGTTAGTGGCAACTGAACCGCGCGTTGCGGCATTAGTGGAATATGAAGACAGAGCCGTGTCAGCGAGCGAAGTGAAAATCCGCGTCCGGTTCGGTGCGCCGAAACATGGTACTGAAGTTGTGGATTTCCGCGGCGTCAGCCCGTTTATTGATGAAGATTTCAACGCCGAGTGGCAGATGTTTATGCCACGTGCGGAAGGCGCGCCGCGCGGTATCGAATTTGGTAAGTTCCAGTTAGGCAACATGGTGGTAGGCGACATCATCGAATGCGGCAGCGACGTGACTGACTACGCTATCGGCGACAGCGTATGTGGCCACGGACCGTTGTCTGAAACGGTGATTTTCAACGCAGTGAACAACTACAAACTGCGCAAAATGCCGGAAGGCAGCTCCTGGAAAAACGCGGTCTGCTACGACCCGGCGCAGTTTGCCATGAGCGGCGTGCGCGATGCGAACGTACGCGTTGGGGATTTTGTGGTCATCGTCGGGCTGGGCGCCATTGGTCAGATTGCGGTGCAGCTGGCGAAAAAAGCGGGCGCATCGGTGGTGATCGGCGTTGACCCGATCGCCCATCGTTGCGATATCGCCCGTCGCCACGGCGCGGATTTCTGCCTGAATCCTATCGGTACCGATGTGGGGATGGAAATTAAGAAGCTGACCGGTAAGCAGGGCGCTGATGTGATCATCGAAACCAGCGGCTACCCGGACGCGCTGCAATCAGCGCTTCGCGGCCTGGCCTACGGCGGCACCATCTCCTACGTGGCCTTCGCCAAACCCTTCGCCGCCGGGTTTAACCTCGGGCGTGAAGCGCACTTCAACAACGCGAAAATTGTTTTTGCCCGCGCATGCAGCGAGCCGAATCCGGACTATCCGCGCTGGAGCCGCAAGCGTATTGAAAACACCTGCTGGGAACTGCTGATGAACGGATACCTCGACTGTGAAGAGATTATCGATCCGATTGTCACCTTTACCCACAGTCCGGAAAGCTACATGGAGTATGTCGACCAGCATCCGGAAAAGAGCATCAAAATGGGCGTGACGTTTTAATTTCAAAGGAATGAATAAGATGAAAATTGGTACTCAGAATCAGGCATTCTTCCCGGAAAATATTCTGGAAAAATTCCGCTATATCAAAGAAATGGGCTTCGACGGCTTTGAAATCGACGGCAAGCTGTTAGTAAACAATCTTGACGAAGTGAAAGCGGCGATTAAAGAAACCGGCCTGCCGGTGACAACTGCCTGCGGCGGCTACGACGGCTGGATCGGCGATTTTATTGAAGAGCGTCGCCTGAACGGCTTGCAGCAAATCGAACGCATTCTGGAAGCGCTGGCGGAAGTGGGCGGCAAGGGCATTATTGTCCCGGCGGCCTGGGGCATGTTCACTTTCCGCTTACCGCCGATGGTTTCGCCGCGTAGCCTTGCCGGTGACCGCAAAGCGGTGAGCGACTCGCTGCGCTTTCTTGATGAAGTGGCGGAACGCACCGGTACCGTCGTGTACCTGGAGCCGCTCAACCGCTATCAGGATCACATGATCAACACCCTCGCCGACGCTCGTCGTTATATCGAGGAAAACGACCTGAAGCACGTGCAGATCATCGGCGATTTCTATCACATGAATATCGAAGAAGACGATATGGCGCAGTCGCTGCACGACAACCGCGATCTGCTCGGGCATGTACATATCGCCGATAACCACCGCTATCAGCCGGGTACCGGCACCCTGGATTTCGCCGCGCTGTTCGACCAGTTGCGTCAGGATAACTACTTGGGTTACGTGGTGTATGAGGGACGGGTAAGGGCAGATAACCTGCCGGAAGCCTACCGTCAGTCGCTGGCCTGGCTGCGCGCCTGCTAAGAGGATTTCCGTGAAAAGTGCAATGACAAGCTCTCCGCTACGCGTCGCCATTATTGGTGCCGGGCAGGTGGCGGATAAAGTTCATGCTTCGTACTACTGCACCCGCGACGATCTGGAACTGGTGGCTGTCTGTGACAGCCACCTGTCTCAGGCCCAGGCGTTGGCAGATAAATACGGTAATGCGCAAGCATGGGATGACCTTGAAGCAATGTTACGCGACGTGAAGCCGGATATTGTCAGCGTCTGTTCGCCTAACCGTTTTCATTATGAACATACTCTGCTCGCGCTGGAGGCCGGTTGTCATGTGATGTGTGAGAAGCCACCAGCAATGACGCCGGAGCAGGCCCTTGAGATGTGCAATACCGCCCGGCGAGTGGGCAAGGTGCTGGCTTATGATTTTCACCATCGCTTTGCGCTTGATACACAACTGCTTCGCGAACAGGTCGTGGCGGGCATACTGGGGGAGATTTACGTCACTAATGCTCGTGCGCTGCGGCGCTGCGGCGTGCCCGGTTGGGGCGTGTTTACCAATAAAGAGCTGCAGGGCGGCGGGCCGCTGATCGACCTTGGTGTTCACATGCTGGATGCGGCGATGTACGTGCTGGGCTTTCCCCAGGTAAAACATGTCTTCGCTCACAGCTTCCAGAAGATTGGCACCCGCAAAAATAGCGGTCAGTTCGGCGAGTGGGATCCCGCGACTTATACCGTGGAAGATTCACTATTTGGCACCATTGAATTTCACAATGGCGGCATTTTGCGTCTCGAAACCTCCTTTGCGCTGAATATCCCCGAACAGTCGATTATGAACGTGAACTTTTGCGGCGATAAAGCGGGGGCAACCTTGTTCCCTGCACAGGTTTATAACGATCGTGATGGTGAGCTCAACGTGCTGTGCCAGCGTGAACAAGCGGATGACAAGCGTCATTTTCGCAGTATGGAAGCCTTTGTGAAACATGTTCAGGGAGAACCGGTCACGATCGCTGACGCCGAGCAGGGACTGGTGATTCAACAGCTGGTGGCGGCGCTTTATCAATCCGCAGAAACAGGGATGTGTGTGGAACTATGACTAAGCCTGTAATGTTAACCGATCCGGTTTTTTGCCCGCATAACCTGAATAAATGTGCCTCTCTGATGGCGTCAGGCAATGGCTATATGGGCATTCGCGCGTGCCACGAAGAAGATTACACGCAACAGACGCGCGGCATGTTTCTGGCCGGACTTTATCATCGGGCAGGAAAAAATGAGATCAACGAACTGGTCAATCTACCGGACGTGATCGGCGTGGATATTGTCCTGAACGGCGAGATCTTTTCTCTGCTGAGCGGCACCATTGAAAGCTGGCAGCGCCACGTCGATTTTGCGACCGGGGAACTGCGGCGAACAATTCTCTGGCGATCGCCCGGCGGCGCGCGTTTTGCGATTGAGAGCCGACGTTTTTCCTCGGCGGAGCAACTGCCGCTGTTGGCTATGACGGTGGTGATTACCCCGCTGGACGGTGAGGCGACGATTTCGCTATCGACCGGAATTGACGCTACCACGACCAATCACGGTCGCCAGCATCTGGATGAAATTCAGGTCAGAGTGTTCGGCCAGCATCTTCTTCAGGGGATCTATACCACTCAGGATGGCCGCCATGACGTTGCGATTTCGTCTTATTGTTGTGTGAAAGGCGATGTGCAGCGCTGCTTTACGGCGAAAGAGCGTCGTTTACTGCAACACAACAGCGCGCAGGTCAGCGCGGGGCAAAGCCTGACGCTGGAGAAGCTCACCTGGATCGAGTGGCGCAGCGAGCAGTCTCTTTCTGTGGAGAGCTGGAGTCGCCAGGGCCTGCGTCGGCTGGAAGTTTGCGCTGAACGCGGTTACGACGCGCTATTTGCGGAGTCGGCGGCGAACTGGCAGGCATGGTGGCAGCGTCGTCGCGTTCAGGTTGTGAGCCACAATAGCGCCGATCAGCAGGCGCTGGATTATGCGCTTTATCACTTGCGCATCATGACTCCAGCGCATGATGAACGTAGCAGCATTGGCGCGAAGGGCATCACCGGGGAGGGCTATAAAGGCCACATTTTCTGGGATACCGAAGTCTTTTTGCTGCCATTTCATCTGTTCACCGAGCCAGATATTGCCAGAAACCTACTGCGCTACCGCTGGCATAACCTGCCGGGCGCGCGGGAAAAAGCCCGGAAGAACGGCTGGCAGGGTGCGCTGTTTCCCTGGGAAAGCGCGCGTAGCGGCAGGGAAGAGACCCCGGAATTTGCCGCCATCAACATCCGAACCGGATTACGGCAAAAAGTGGCTTCCGCGCTGGCGGAACACCACCTGGTTGCAGATATTGCCTGGGCCGTGGTCGTTTACTGGCAGGCGACCGGAGACCGGGCGTTTATGTCTCGTGAGGGCATGGCGCTGCTGTTGGATACTGCGAAGTTCTGGATTAGCCGCGCGGTTGAGATCAACGGGCGTCTGGAAATTCATGATGTCATCGGTCCTGATGAATATACCGAGCATGTGAACAACAACGCGTTTACTAACTATATGGCCTGGAACAACGTCGCGCAGGCTCTGTATTTTGCCCGCGAACTGGGGATCGCTGACGAAGCGTTTATGCAACGCGCTGAACATTTTTTGCAGCACCTGTGGCGGCCGGAAGTTCAGGCGGATGGTGTGTTGCCGCAGGATGATTCATTCCTCAGCAAGCCGGTTATCGATTTATCGTCCTATAAGGCGAAGGCCGGTAAGCAGACCATTTTGCTCGATTACTCGCGCGCTGAAGTTAATGAGATGCAAATTCTCAAACAGGCGGATGTGGTGATGCTGACCTATATGCTGCCGGAGGCGTTTACGCCGGAAATTTGTCAGGCAAACCTGCATTTTTATGAACCGCGCACCATTCATGACTCCTCTTTAAGCAAGGCGATTCACGGTATTGTGGCCGCCCGCTGCGGCGACCCGGAACAGGGTTACCAGTTTTGGCTCGACGGGACGCTTATCGATCTCGGCGACGATCCGCACAGCTGTGATGATGGTATTCACGCAGCGGCCACCGGGGCTATCTGGCTTGGCGCGATCCAGGGATTTGCGGGCGTCAGCGTGCGCCACGGGGAGTTGCATCTGAACCCGTCGCTGCCTGGGGCGTGGCAGCGGCTCTCATTTCCGTTGCGCTGGCAGGGGGGCGACATGTTTATCTCCATAGATAGCAGCACGATTTGCGTGGATAGCTCCGCGCCGGTCACGCTGTGGCTCAATGGTCACCGGGTTGTCGTTGACGGTGAGAAGGTATTGAAGTTGAGCGACTTTATTTTATCCCCAATTGGGACCGCTACCAGGGAGGGCGAATGAATGAAACTACAGGCCATTATTTTTGATTTAGACGGGGTGATCACCGACACCGCACATTTGCATTTCCTCGCCTGGAAGCAGATAGCCGACGAGATTGGCATTGTTATTGATGAAGCGTTCAACGACAGCCTGAAGGGCATCAGCCGGGGGGAATCGCTGCAACGTATTCTGCGTTTTGGCGGTAAAGAGGGAGCGTTTAGCTCTGACGACTGCGCGCAACTGGCAGCGCGAAAAAATGCGCTGTACGTGCACTCACTGCGTGAACTAACAGCCCAGTCGGTGCTGCCGGGCATTCGGGAACTGCTTTGTACGCTGCGCGAACAGCAGGTGTTGGTCGGTCTTGCCTCGGTTTCGCTCAACGCTCCGGCCATTTTATGTGCGCTGAATTTGACGGATTATTTCGATTTTTGCGCCGATTCGTCGCAAATCACCCGTTCGAAGCCGGACCCGGAGATATTTCTGGCCGCCTGTAAAGGGCTGGGGGTCAGGCCTGAAGCCTGTATTGGGATCGAAGATGCGCAGGCGGGTATCGATGCTATCAACGCCAGCGGCATGCTGTCAGTAGGGGTGGGCGAGGCTTTAGCCGGGGCGGATTTGCATCTTCCGGCAACTGAATTTCTGACGTGGCCGTGCTTATCGGCTTTCTGGCAAAACGAAAAGTAAGGGAATCAATATGGCACAGCTTTCGTTGCAACATATACAAAAAATATACGATAACCAGGTGCATGTGGTTAAAGACTTTAACCTGGAAATTGAAGACAAAGAGTTCATTGTTTTTGTTGGTCCGTCGGGCTGCGGGAAATCCACCACGCTACGCATGATTGCGGGGCTGGAAGAGATCAGCGCGGGCGATCTGCTGATTGATGGTAAACGGATGAACGATGTTCCGGCGAAGGCGCGTAACATTGCGATGGTCTTTCAGAACTACGCGTTATATCCGCACATGACCGTCTATGACAACATGGCATTTGGCCTGAAAATGCAGAAAATCAGCGCTGCGGTTATTGAGGAGCGCGTCAGCTGGGCGGCGCAGATCCTCGGCCTGCGTGAATACCTGAAGCGCAAACCTGGCGCGTTATCCGGCGGCCAACGCCAGCGCGTGGCGCTTGGGCGAGCGATCGTTCGCGAAGCGGGCGTATTCCTGATGGATGAACCGCTCTCTAACCTCGATGCAAAACTGCGTGTTCAGATGCGGGCGGAGATTAGCAAGCTGCACCAGAAGCTGAATACCACCATGATTTATGTGACTCACGACCAAACCGAAGCCATGACTATGGCGACGCGCATTGTCATTATGAAAGATGGCATCGTGCAGCAGGTTGGCGCGCCGAAGACCGTCTATAACCACCCGGCAAATATGTTTGTCGCTGGATTTATCGGCTCGCCGGCAATGAACTTTATCCGTGGCGCTATTGATGGAAATCAATTTGTTACCGAAACGTTGAAGCTAACGATCCCGCAGGACAAATTAGCCGTACTGAATGCGCAAAAATATATGCATAAAGCGGTGGTGATGGGTATTCGTCCGGAGGATGTACACCCTGAACAACGTGAAAAAAACAGCGTCGCGGCGCATATCAGCGTAGCAGAATTAACCGGTGCTGAATTTATGTTATATACCACCGTAGGGGGGCACGAGCTGGTTGTCCGTGCCGGAGCAATGAATGATTATCACGCAGGAGAAAATATCAATATCCATTTTGATATGGATAAATGTCATTTCTTTGATACCGATAGTGAAGCTGTAATTCAATAAATATAAATGCCGGGAATTATCCCGGCGTGCATGTGTCTTTTATTTTTTTAAAGGATCTAAAATGAATACCTTACTAAGCCGTGCTGCGCTCATTATGTGCGCAGGAATGGCCTGTGCGCAGGCTGCTGAAAATAACGACTGGCATTTTAATGTTGGCGCAATGTATGAAAGTGAAAACGTTGAAGGGCAGGCGGAAGATATGGATGGGCTGTCTGAACCCTCCATTTGGTTTAATGCCTCACGAGGCCCGTGGAAAATTGCCGTTGCGTATTATCAGGAAGGCCCGGTTGATTATAGCAACGGTACCCGTGGTACTTATTTCGACCGCCCGGAGCTGGAGATTCGTTATCAAATTTTCGGTGATGATGATTTTACGCTCGGTTTAACCGGTGGCTTTCGTAATTATGGCTATCACTTCCAGGATGAACATGGCGATGACGCAGGCACAGCAAATATGCAGCGCTGGAAGATTCAACCAGACTGGGATATCAAGTTGAGTGATGACTGGCGCTTTGGCGGTTGGTTTTCCATGTATCAATTTGCCAATGATTTGGATAAGACCGGCTATGCTGATAGTCGTGTAGAAACGGAAACCGGCTTTACCTATAAAATTGATGATACTTTCTCCGTGGTCGCCAACTATTATCTGGAACGCGGATTTAATATGGATACATCGCGCAATAACGGCGAGTTTTCTACCCAGGAGATCCGCGCTTATTTGCCTATCTCGCTCGGCGATACAACGTTGACGCCGTACACCCGTATCGGTTTGGATCGCTGGACCAACTGGGACTGGCAGGACGATCCTGAGCGTGAGGGGCATAACTTCAACCGCGTTGGGATGCTCTATGCCTATGATTTTCAGAATGGTTTATCGATGTCACTGGAATATGCTTTCGAGTGGGAAAACCATGATGAGGGCGAGAACGATAAATTCCATTATGCAGGCGTAGGTATCAACTACGCCTTCTGAGTTATCAAGGGGCAGGTTTGCCCCTTTTTTATCTGGCGGCCTCAGGTAATAGCATATGCGTCGCCACTGTAATACTCTGCGGCATGCTTTTACCGGCGATCAGCTTAAATAACAGGCCACAGCTTTGTTCGCCTAGCTCCTGCGTTGGTACGTCAATCCCTCCCGGGGCGGGCGTAAGAATAAACGACAGCATTTCATTACTGTAGCCCACAACGGCAAGCTGATCGGGGATGGTAATATTCTTTTCAGCCGCCGCACGATATAAACTCATCAGTTTTAAGCTATCCGTCGCGAAAACCGCATCGGGAAGACGATGTCTGAGTAATTCCCGGGCGGCGGAAAGCGCTGAGTCATGGGTGTAGCCGCCATCTACAATCCACTCACTATGGAGTTTAAGGTGATGGGTGTTCAGACTATGTTTATATCCATTAACTCGATCAATAGAAACATGATAATCCAGCGGCGCATGCAGACAGGCAATATGCTGATGACCGCTATTGATTAGCGCATTGGTCAATTCAATACTGTCACGATAGTTATCGGTATCAACTGAATAAACATTTCGGTATTGGCCTTCAACCTTACCAATCACGACAACCGGAATGTCGTATTTATCCAGGCGGGAAAAAAATGATTCATCGGCGGGTGAGCTCAACATAATAATGCCTTTAATCATTTTTTGTTTTATCTTACTTTCACATTTTTGCAGATCCTCTTCCGCGCTGTGTGATGTTTGCAATATAACGTCAAAACCTTCATCTTCTGCTTTTGCCGTAATCGCATGTAGCACTTCAGAGAAAAAAGGATTGCCAGCAGTAGTTTTAGTCGAGCGTGTCGAAATAACCATAATGGCATCAAAGCCTGAAGAGGTTAGAGCACGAGCAAGTTTATTCGGTTGATACTGGAGCTCTTCAATCGCATGCAATACTTTTTCTCGCGCTTCTGGAGAAATATTGGTTTGCTTATTAAGCACCCGCGATACCGTCGATTTTGATACGCCAGCCACGCGCGCGATATCGTAAATGGTAGGAGACATATTCTTTGGACTCCGTGCGTAAGTTAATGCCACATATCTTATGAAGTTAGTTTGCTAATGACAATACAAGAGCGCCGATCGCCAACAATAAGCGTTTAGCCGGGCGGCACAACGGTTTTCTAAACGTCGCGGATGGCGTATGTTATGAGTGCCTAAAAACTCAACATATCAGGATGATAAAATGCTACGAAAATTGCTTCTGGGTTTAGCTCTGGCCGTCGCCTTACCGGTGTCTGCGGCGGAGCATTGGATAGATGTTCGCGTTCCGCAGCAGTATCAAAAAGAACACGTTGAAGGGGCGATTAACATCCCGCTGGCTGATATAAAAACGCGGATTGCGAGCGAAGTTCCGGATAAAAACGATACCATTAAAGTTTATTGCAACGTCGGGCGACAGTCGGGTCAGGCCCAGCAGATGCTGACTGAGATGGGCTACACTCAGGTAGTTAATGCGGGTGGCCTTAATCAGATAGATATGCCAAAAAGCGCCAGTAAGTAATCTTCAGCCCCGCGGTCGCGGGGCTAATGCAAGCCATTGATAATTAGCCGTATAGTCCCCATATTATTCTCTCTCGTTCTTCAGGCATAACAGGATGGCGATGAAGCGACTCAAAACTGAATTCAATGCGCTGGTTAATCGTGGGGTTGATCGGCATCTCCGTCTGGCCGTTACCGGCCTCAGCCGCAGCGGTAAGACCGCCTTTATCACCGCGCTGGTCAACCAACTGCTGAATATTCACACCGGGGCGCGTCTACCGCTACTGAGCGCGGTCAGAGAGGAGCGTCTGCTCGGCGTCAAGCGCGTACCGCAACGGGACTTTGGCATTCCGCGCTTCACCTATGACGAAGGGTTGGCCCAACTGTATGGTCAGCCGCCGGTCTGGCCAACGCCCACCCGCGGCGTCAGCGAAATTCGCCTGGCGCTGCGCTATCGTTCCAACGATTCGTTGTTACGCCACTTTAAAGAGACCTCAACGCTGTATCTGGAAATCGTCGATTATCCCGGCGAGTGGCTGCTGGACCTGCCGATGCTGGCCCAGGACTATCTTACCTGGTCACGACAGATGACCGGGCTATTGCAAGGGCAGAGAGCGGAATGGTCGACGCGTTGGCGGCAGCTTTGTGAAGGGCTGGACCCGCTGGCTCCGGCCGATGAAACCCGCCTGGCGGAGATTGCCAGCGCGTGGACCGATTATCTGCACACCTGTAAACGCGAAGGGATGCACTTTATTCAGCCCGGGCGCTTTGTGCTGCCAGGCGAAATGGCCGGCGCGCCTGCGCTGCAATTTTTCCCCTGGCCGGATGTTGACGCGACTGGGGAGGCCAGGTTGGCCCAGGCGGACAAACACACCAATGCCGGGATGTTGCGCGAGCGTTTTAAATACTACTGCGAGAAAGTCGTCAAAGGTTTCTATAAAGACCATTTTCTGCGCTTCGATCGGCAAATTGTGCTGGTGGACTGCCTGCAACCGCTCAATAGCGGGCCACAGGCGTTCAACGATATGCGCCTGGCGCTGACGCAGCTGATGCAAAGTTTTCACTATGGCCAGCGCACGCTGTTCCGCCGCTTGTTCTCGCCAGTTATCGATAAACTACTGTTTGCGGCCACCAAAGCCGATCACGTGACCATCGATCAGCACAGTAATATGGTGTCGCTGCTGCAACAGCTGATTCAGGACGCGTGGCAAAATGCGGCGTTTGAAGGGATCAGCATGGATTGCCTGGGGCTGGCGTCAATTCAGGCGACTCAGAGCGGGCTTATCGAGGTGAATGGCGAGAAGATCCCTGCGCTGCGGGGTAACCGATTGAGCGATGGTCAACCGTTGACCGTCTATCCCGGCGAGGTGCCCGCACGTCTGCCGGGCCAGGCATTCTGGGAGAAGCAGGGCTTTCAGTTTGAAAACTTCCGTCCGCAGGTGATGGATGTTGATAAGCCGCTGCCGCATATTCGCCTCGATGCGGCGCTGGAATTTTTAATTGGAGATAAGTTGCGATGACCGAACCGTTAAAACCGCGTATCGATTTCGACGGCCCGCTGGAGGCGGAAAAGGCGCAAATTCTCAAATCCGCCCGCGCTTTTGATGACGTGGATGCCGGGAAGTTTGCTCCGGCGCGCCTTGATGTCGTGGAAGAAGAAGAGGGGGCGGCGGAGGCGGTTGTTGAATCAGTTCTGCGGCCCAAACGTAGCCTGTGGCGGAAAATGGTCAGCGCCGGGTTGACTATTTTCGGCGTGAGCGTGGTCGCGCAGGGCGTGCAGTGGACAATGACCGCCTGGCAGACGCAGGACTGGATCGCGCTTGGCGGTTGCGCTGCCGGGGCGCTGATTATTGGCGCTGGCGTCGGTTCAGTCGCGACCGAATGGCGGCGTCTGCGGCGGCTGCGTCAACGAGCGCACGAACGCGATGAGGCGCGGGATTTGATGCACAGCCATGCGGTTGGCAAAGGGCGTGCGTTTTGTGAAAAACTCGCGCAGCAGGCGGGGCTGGATCAATCGCATCCGGCGCTACAGCGCTGGTATGCGGCGATCCACGAGACGCAGAACGATCGCGAAGTGGTCAGCCTGTATGCGCAGATCGTGCAACCAGTGCTTGATGCCCAGGCGCGGCGCGAAATCAGCCGCTCGGCGGCGGAATCGACGTTGATGATTGCCGTCAGCCCGCTGGCGCTGGTGGATATGGCGTTTATCGCCTGGCGTAACTTACGCCTGATCAACCGCATCGCCACGCTGTACGGCATTGAGCTGGGCTACTACAGCCGTCTGCGCCTGTTCCGTCTGGTGCTGTTGAATATCGCTTTTGCCGGAGCTAGCGAGGTGGTGCGGGAAGTGGGGATGGACTGGATGTCGCAGGATCTGGCGGCCAGGCTGTCGGCGCGCGCGGCCCAGGGCATTGGTGCCGGACTGCTGACCGCACGGCTGGGGATTAAAGCGATGGAACTCTGTCGCCCGCTGCCATGGATCGCCGATGATAAGCCGCGGCTGGGCGATTTTCGCCGCGAGCTGATTGGTCAACTGAAAGATACCTTACAGAAGAGTAAAAACAGTCCGGAGAAATAGCGTTTTTTGCGGGCTTCCCGGCTAGCAGATAGCTGTGAATCCGTAGCCCCGGTAAGGCGCTAGCCGCCACCGGGGAGAGAATCAGACGCTGCGCGCGTTGTTTCCCGGAGGCGGTGCTGGCGCACCTGTCCGGGCTACCGTCCAGCACTACGTCACCGGGAATTTATCCTGACCACACTCATCTTGTAACCACTCACTAAAGGCGAGAAAACGCGGGCGCGAGCGGTTCTCTTGCGGGCAAATCAGGTCATATCCAAACGGCGAGGGCACCTTTTCCTCGCTCAATGCCACCAGCTTACCGCTGTCGAGCAGAGGTTGAATCAGCGTCTGACGGCCCATCATCACCCCTAAACCGTTCTCCGCCATCTGAATCGCGATGGAGTGGTTATTCACGGCGTAATAACGCCCCTCAAAAGGTAAATTCGCCCCCGTTTGCTGACACCATAATCGCCACTCGCTGAACTGATCCTGGACATCCGTCGATTCTGACGCGTGGATCCAGAGCACTCCCGACGATGCTCCTGCGCTCAGCGGCTGATGTTGACCCTGATATTCCGGCGAGCACACCGGGAGCAGGTTCTCACCCATCAACCGCTCTTGATAGAGATCGGGATACTGGGTCGCGCCGTAGTAAATAGCCAGATCCACACGCTCTTCGTTAAAGTCCATTACTCCGGCCCGCACGCGAAACTGTAAGTTCAACCCCGGCCACTGCGCCTGAAAGCGCGGCAGGCGCGGCATCAACCACAAATGCGCCAGCGTCGGTGCGATGCCAACATGCAGCGTCCCGCGCAGATCCTGTTCGCGAATATCTTCGATTTCATCATTAATGGCGCGCAGCGAGTGGCTTAGCGTGGTCAGCAGGCGCTTGCCTTCTTCGGTTAGCGCCAGCTTACGCGTCAGCCGGATAAACAGGCGAAAGCCGATGTGCATCTCCAGTTTGCGAATTCGGTGGCTCACCGCTCCCTGGGTGAGGTTCATTTCGTGTGCTGCGAGGGTAAAGCTAAGGTGGCGCGCGGTCACTTCAAAGGTTTGTAGTAGCGCAAGAATACTTTGTTGCTCCAGCATGGTCACTCTCCGTTATGCATTAATCATATTCATGCATGAGCCATTTTATTTCGTTTGTTCCGCCAGTTATGACGGTTTTAAATAGTTATACCCTATATCAAATGGAGATATACCATGTCAGGACTCAAAATTGTGGTGATTGGCGGCGGTTCCAGCTATACCCCGGAACTGATCGAAGGTTTACTTAAACGGCACGCTGAGATGCCGGTTAAGATGCTGTGGCTGGTCGACATTGAAGACGGCAAAGAAAAGGTGGAAATTATCGCCGGGCTGGCGCGGCGAATGATTGCCAAAGCGGGTTTGTCTATTGAAGTGGTGGCGACGCTTGACCGCGAAAGCGCCTTGCAGGGCGCGGATTTTGTCTGCTCGCAGTTCCGTGCCGGGTGCCTGGATGCGCGCATCAGCGACGAGCGCATCTCGTTAAAATATGGCCTGATTGGCCAGGAGACCAACGGGCTGGGCGGTTTTGCCAATGCCTGCCGGACAATCCCGATTGCTCTGGAGATTGCGGCAGATATGGAACGCCTGTGCCCGGACGCCTGGCTGCTGAACTTCACCAACCCATCGGGCATGGTGACGGAGGCGGTGCTGCGTCATAGCAAAATTAAAGCCGTGGGCCTGTGCAACGTGCCGGTGATTATGCAAAAGGGCGTCGCACAGCTGCTTAATTGCGCCAACGAAAATGATTTCATCATGCAGGTTGCGGGCCTGAACCACTTCATCTTCGTGCGGCAGATTCTGCATAAAGGCAAAGAGTGGCTGCCGGAAGCCATTGCGCAGATTAGCGCAGGTAACGATCCGCTGGTACCGCGCAATATTCCGCCGTTCCGCTGGCCGCAGCATCTGCTACAAGGACTGGGGATGATCCCCTGCGCCTATCTGCGTTATTACTATATTAAGGACGACATGTTGCGCCAGGAGCTGGCGGAGGCTGACGGGGAAGGGACGCGCGGAGAAGTTGTTAAACTACTGGAAAAAGAGCTGTTCGCCCAGTACAGCGACCCGAATCTGGCGGTAAAACCGAAGGCACTGGAAGGGCGCGGCGGGCAATACTATTCTGAAGCGGCCTGTGAATTGATGAACGGTATTTATAATGACAAGCGCATTATTATGCACGTTAACACGCGTAACAACGGCGCGATTAACGGCCTGCCGGACGACTGTGCGGTTGAAGTGAGCTCGTTAATTACCGCTTCCGGCCCGCAGCCGCTGAATGTGGCGTCCTTCCCGGAAGATACGCTACGCCTGCTGCAACTGATGAAGTCTTTCGAGCGGCTGACCATCGAAGCGGCGATAACGGGTAACCGGCATACCGCCTGGCGTGCGCTGGTGCTGAACCCGCTGATCGTCAGCGGTGAGAAGCTTGAACAGGCGCTGGACGAGGTTATCGAACATAACCGGAAGCTGATGCCCGCTTTTCACCCACAGTAATTCTGAGGGGGCGATGATGCCCCCAAACTGCTCATTGTAATCCCTTAACGAAGCGTCTATTGTGCGGAAATGTTAAACAAGGACATGATGACAACCGCACGTTATGGAAAAACGTAATCCTCCCTGGCTGCGATTCACTCCGGGCAGAGCGTTGCCGCGCTGGTATCGCTTTATCGCCAGGCTATTGAGCCATTTCTACTACGCTTCGATCGACTTTATTGACGAGCGTGGCCACCGTGTTTTACCGCTGGACGACGCTATACCCACAATTCTGCTTGTCAGCCACCGTAATGGGGCGACCGACGGGTGGGTGGTCAGCCCACTGTTGCCGCATGGCCAGTTTCTTGCCTCCGTTCAACTGCTGCGATCGCGTTTTTTGCGCCTGCTATTTACCGGCATTCCGGTTGTGCGCGACAAGGATCGTGTTCGCTACGGTTTTAGCCGGACGCAGGCGGGAAACCCGGTGCTGCACGCTACTGCCCATATAAAGCAGGGCGGCAGTCTGGTTATCTTTCCGGAAGGCACCAGCGAATGGAGCTATGCACCACAACCTTATCAGCCGGGAACCGTGAAAATCATTCGCCGACTGTTGCAGGAAGGCCAGCGCTTTCGGGTGATCCCGGTAGGGAGTTTCTACCAGGCTCCGGATCGCTTTGGTTCGCGGGTCGAGCTGCTGGTTGGCGAAGCGCTGGTATTTCCCGCGCGGGAAGATAAGTCCCAGGAGGCCTGGGAAACTGAAATCTCTGAATGTGTGAGTAATGCGTTGAATCAGGTTTCGGTCAACTGCGACAGCGAGGCGACCATGGCGGACGCCGAAAGCTATGCCCACCAGCGGCGGCATAGCGAATCCTGGGCGTTGGCTTTTAAACGAACGGCAAGCGGAACGCATGCTGAAAAAACATCTGATAAGCGGCATCGGCAAAGAAACATTTGGGCCTGCGCGCTGCAACTGCCGTTTGTGCTGGTACTTTTTCCGGTTCTGCTCTGCGCCTGGTGGGTTGGCAGACAGGCCGACGGGCGCAATACGGTGGCCTTTTTTCGTCTGGCGAGCGGTTTTGCCGCCTCGCTGCTGTGGCTGCCCTGTTTGATTGTGCTGGGTATTCTCTTTCCCTGGCTGTGGCTGCTTTATACAGCGGCTTACCTGGGGTGGCGGCAACGTTCGGTTTGGGGGGAGGAAAACGTTTGAGCCTGATAAAGAATACCCATTTTGTCGGTTTGGCTTCCCGGAACCGTCCGGGTTATGGGGTCTACTTAGCCCTGATCGCCTTGATTTGCGGGTTGGGGATTTTTTCCGCCTGGCAACTGCATGACCCCCAATTTATTGCGCCGGTAATCGCCTGCGTGGTGGTTTGGCTGCTGTTGCTGCAATCAATGCGTTCGTCGTCGCGCTGGCGCAGCTGGATTGGCGTACTGCAGTTTGCCGCCAGCTGGCTGGTTTTCCCTCTGTTTAAGGCGATTCAGCTGGCGATGCCGCGCTCAATGGACGTATGGCTGCTGGCGGGCGATCGTTGGCTATTCGGTAGCGGATTGACTGAACGGCTGCTCGGCTGGGAGAGGGTCTGGTTAAGTGAGGTAATGAGCCTGTGCTACCTCTCGTTCTATTTCATTATTCTGCTGCCGGTGCTGTTTTGCGCTTTCCGTCGCCATGAACTTGCCAGCCGTGGTTTCTTCTATGGCCTGATGCTGATGTATCTCTTTGGATTTATCGGCTATCTGCTGGTGCCCGCCGCCGGGCCGTATCTTGCTTTTCCGGACGTTTTCTCCTACCCGCCGCAAGGCGGCGCGCTGACCGCGCTGCTGGTTTCGCTGGTGGCGAGTGGCGGAACGGGTATGGACGTTTTTCCCAGCCTGCACTGCGGGATTAGCCTCTATGTGTTTGGTTATCTGCTTTTACAGCATCGCTATTTTTGCGCGCTGTTGCTGTCGCCGCTGGTGGTGGGGTTGATTCTGGCAACGCTCTATCTGCGCTATCACTACGGCATCGATCTGATTTTTGGTGCTCTGCTGGCGTTTCTGGTGCTGGTATGGCTGCGCCGCTGCGGCTTCTCCAGCCGTAACAACATGATAAGGAAGGCATAATGCTAACGGAAGACTCGATGATTTTTACCTTTCACGATCCGCACGCCAGTGAACTGGCGCTGAGCGGGGGGAAGGGCGCCAACCTCGCGCGTCTGACCGCAGGGGGCCTGCCGGTGCCGCCCGGTCTGATTGTGTCGGCTTCTGCTTATCAACTGTTTCTGGCGCCGCTAAGAGAGCAAATCCAGACGCTACTGCAACAATATGACGATTTCGGCATATGCAGCCGCGAAATTCAGGCGCTTATTCGTCGACAAGCTTTGCCGGAAGCGCTACGCGCGGCGGTAACGCAACGGCTGGACGCGCTTGGTGCGAAGGACTGGAACGTTGCCGTGCGTTCTTCAGCGACGTTTGAAGATCTGCCCGGCGCGGCTTTCGCCGGACAGCACGATACCTTGCTCAATATGCGTGGCGCTGATGCGATCCTCAACGCGGTGCGCGAATGCTACGTTTCGTTATGGCATGAACACGCCATGCGCTATCGCGCGCATCTGCAACTCGTTCACCTCGATGCCGCGATGGCGGTGGTGATCCAGCAGATGGTGGAGATGACGGAAAGCGATGCGGCTGGTGTGGCCTTTTCCATCGACCCCGTACGCGGCGAGCTGGAGCAAGTGTTGATTAACGCTTGCTTTGGATTAGGTGAGAGCGTTGTCGGCGGCGAGCGGGAGGTGGATGAATACCGCGTTGCCATGCCGCAGGGAGAAGTCACGGAATGTAGTATCGGACAAAAAACGACGATTTTGCTGAAAGACAGCCAGGGCGTACACGATGTGGTCCTGCCCGCATCCCGCCAATCGCAGAGTTCGCTTAGCGATGAACAATGTCTGACGGTGGCGAGCGTCGCCCGGCAGGCTCAGGCGTTTTTTGGTTTTCCCCAGGATATTGAATGGGCATTTTCCGGCGCTTCGTTCTATCTGCTGCAATCCCGTCCGGTCACGTTCGTGCCGGAACGCTGGACGCGCGATGAATCCGCTGAACGCTTCCCTAACGCGGTAACGCCGTTGACCTGGGATCTGGTAGAGGAAGGTTTCCATGAATCGCTCAACTTCTCTTTTTCCCTGATGGGCCTGCCTGGTTTTGGGGGGAAATGGTTCGCGGTAAAAGAGTGCTATGTCTATGGCAACCAGAATGCGGTGGAACTGTATGCTGGCAGAATGCCCGGCGGCATCAGTTCGCTGGAGCAACTGCGAGCGGCTCTGCCGACTCTGGCAAAGCGCTATGCCTGGGTGCAGGAGTTGCCGATCCGCTGGATGCGCGATCTGGATACCTATCTGCTGGAAATCGGCGCGCTGATGCGCGAGCCGTTGGCTAGCTACACGCTGGCGCAGTGCTGGGATTATCTGCTGCGGGTACGCGATGCGGGTAAACGTTATTTCCTGCCAAATATTGCTATTTCCCTGACCCAGCGCACCTTATATGCCGTGCTCTACCAGATCCTGCAAATGTCGATGCCTGCGGCAGAGGCCAAATCGATGTTCGATCTGTTGCTGTCGGTCGCCGAGACGAAAACCGGGCAAGTTAACGCCGAACTGTGGGCGCTATCGCGGCAGGTTCGTAACGAGCCTGAGCTACTGCGGGAGTTCGCGGACACCCCGTCGCTGGCGCTTGTTTCACGTCTTAGCGCGTATCCTGCGTTTGATACTGAGTTCAACCAGTTCCTGCAACGCCACGGCCATCGCGAGCTGGATTTCGACGCTTATTATCCGACCTGGCTTGAAGCGCCGCATATTGTATTGGATCAGCTGAAAATGCTGGTGGAGCTGCCGGACGATGATTTGGCGGCGCAGGCGCTTAACGGCAAGCTGGCGGCTTCAGCGGCGCAGCACGTCTGGCTGGCTCAGGTGCCGGAAGATCTGCGCTACTTTGTTGAAGAGGTGACTCGCCTGGCGCGCGTTTATACCTGGCTGGACGACCTTGAGCATTATCAGACCACGCGTCTGACGCTGCCGTTCCGCAGCGGCGTGCGCGAGATGGGAGAGCGGCTGACGGCGGCGGGTATTCTGCAACAAGCGGATGATCTCTATTTCGCGTCATTCGCCGATCTTGACGCTGCGGTGGCGCAGAATGCTTTCGAAGATCTGGCCGCGCAGGTGCACGCCAATAAGTCTGCCTGGCAGGCGGCGAAACAGCGCAGTCCGTCATGGAATCTTGGCGAAGATGATGCGATCCCCGAATTGCAGCAGGGTGAGGGATTACAGGGGATGGCTGGTAGCCCTGGCGAGGTGGAAGGTGAGGTCTTTCTGGTTCATGGGCCGGAGGAGTTTGCTGCTTTTCCAAAAGGCGCGATTCTGGTGGCTCGTACGACCAATCCTGCATGGACCTCGCTGTTTTACCGCGCGAGCGGAGTGATCACCGAAAGCGGCGGACCGTTGTCACATGGGGCGGTCACCGCGCGGGAGTTGCAGCTTCCGGCAGTGATGAGCGTGCGCGGGGTCATGACGCTGCTGGAGAATGGGATGCGGGTCAGGGTGAACGGAAGAACGGGAGTGGTCGATATTTTGCGTTAACGGAGCGGTTCGATGATGCTGCCCTCAAACCAGCATAAGGTACCTTGCCGGTTTGAGGGCTGATGACTCGTCTGAACGATTCTGGTCATGTGTCCGCTCTGAACGTATAACTTTACGGCAGAAAGGCCATTTTTCCGCCATACTGTCAATAATTGTTGACAGCTATCTTCACGCCAGCAAATAACTGTCCTATTATTCATCCGTCATTGGCCTTTTTAGGGTGAAAACTCCTATGCGTCTTGAAGTCTTTTGTGAAGACCGTCTTGGTCTGACCCGTGAATTACTCGATTTATTGGTGCTGCGTGGTATCGATCTGCGCGGTATCGATATCGACCCTATTGGCCGAATTTATCTCAATTTCGCCGAACTGGAGTTTGCCAACTTCAGCAGCCTGATGGCGGAAATTCGCCGTATTGCTGGAGTGACAGATGTGCGTACCGTGCCGTGGATGCCATCAGAACGTGAACATCTCGCACTTAGCGCACTGCTGGTGGCGATGCCGGAACCGGTGCTGTCTCTGGATACCAGGGGGAAAGTTGAACTGGCTAACCCGGCCAGCTGTCAGCTGTTTGCCCAGAGCCAGGACAAACTGCGCAGCCATCCGGTCGCGCAACTGATCACTGATTTCAACGTGCAGCGCTGGCTGGAAAATAGCCCGCAGGAATCGCATGCTGAGCATGTGGTGGTTAACGGACAGAATTTCCTGCTGGAAATCACCCCGGTCTATCTGGAAGGTGAGCACGGCGAGCGAGTGCTGACCGGTGCGGTGGCAATGCTGCGTTCAACGGTCCGCATGGGCCGACAGCTGCAAACCATGACCATTCAGGATACCAGTGCCTTTAGTCAGATCCTCGCCGTTGGTCCAAAAATGCGCCATGTCGTGGAGCAGGCCCGCAAGCTGGCAATGCTTAGCGCGCCGCTGCTGATCGTTGGCGATACCGGTACCGGCAAAGATCTGCTGGCTCAAGCCTGTCATCTGGCCAGCCCGCGCGCGGGAAAACCCTATCTGGCGCTGAACTGCGGCTCTATTCCGGAAGATGCGGTGGAAAGCGAACTGTTTGGCGACGCGATTCAGGGTAAAAAAGGTTTCTTCGAGCAGGCGAACGGTGGCTCGGTGCTGCTGGATGAGATCGGTGAGATGTCGCCGAGAATGCAGACCAAACTGTTGCGTTTCCTCAACGATGGTACCTTCCGCCGGGTTGGCGAAGATCATGAGGTTCATGTCGACGTACGCGTGATCTGCGCCACCCAGAAAAACCTGGTGGAGCTGGTGCAGAAAGGGCTGTTCCGTGAAGATCTTTATTATCGTCTCAACGTTCTGACCCTGTATCTGCCGCCGCTACGCGACTGCCCGCAGGATATCATGCCGTTGACCGAACTGTTCGTCGCGCGCTTTGCCGATGAGCAGGGGATCCCTCGTCCTAAACTCTCTGCTGATTTAAATAGCGTATTGACGCGCTATAGCTGGCCGGGCAACGTGCGCCAGCTCAAGAACGCGGTTTATCGCGCGCTGACGCAGCTGGACGGTTTTGAACTGCGTCCGCAGGATATTCTGTTACCGGATCACGATGTGGCCTCCTTGCCTGTGGGCGAAGAAGCGATGGAAGGTTCGCTGGATGACATCACTCGCCGCTTTGAGCGCTCTGTGCTCACCCAGCTTTATCGCAACTTCCCCAGCACGCGTAAACTGGCTAAACGCCTTGGCGTCTCGCACACCGCGATCGCCAATAAACTGCGCGAGTATGGCCTGAGCCAGAAGAAAAACGACGACTAATCCTCACCACCGGCTGCTTGCGCAGCCGATTAGCGTTTCCAAAAAAGGAGGGTTCTTCCCGTAGCATGATCTTGTATATACTCCGCTTTTACTCTTTTTCTCTCAGGAATACGCATGTGGATTTCGCGTAGTCACTTCTTTCAGTGGATGAAATTGCTGGCGCTCTCCGGTGCGCTCTCCTTTGTTTTGTTCTGGTTTCATCTCCCCGCAGCGCTGCTGCTGGGGCCGATGATTGCCGGGATTACTCTTAGCCTTCGCGGCGCAGAAATTCTCGTACCCCGCCCGTTTTTTATTGCTGCCCAGGCGATTATTGGCTGCATGATTGCCCATAGCCTCACGCCCTCGATCTTCGGCGTTCTGTTGGCAAACTGGGCGCTGGTGCTGCTGATTCTTTTTTCCACGCTCGCCATTAGCGCGCTGGCGGGATGGCTGTTGGTGCGTTATAGCGCGTTACCAGGCGCCACCGGCGCGTGGGGAAGCTCGCCGGGCGGCGCGTCGGCGATGGTGGTTATGGCTCAGGATTACGGTGCCGATGTTCGGCTGGTGGCGTTGATGCAGTACCTGCGGGTGCTATTCGTCGCCGGGGCCGCGGCGCTGGTCGTTCGCGTCGCTCTCGGCGGCGATGCTCAGGAGATGACCCAGCAGGTTATCTGGTTTCCTCCGATAAGCTGGCAGCTTCCGCTCACGCTGTTATTGACCGCGGCGGCAGGGTGGCTGGGTCTACGGTTGCGCTTTCCGTCGGGGGCGATGCTCTTTCCGATGTTGCTCGGCGCGCTGGTGCAGGGAGAGGGCTGGCTGGTACTCGAACTCCCGGAATGGCTGTTGGCGCTGGCCTATGCCGCCATTGGCTGGAGCGTTGGTCTAAAGTTTAATAAACAGATTTTCTTGCTGGCGCTGAAAACCTTACCGCAGATCCTGGCATCGATTGTTGGCTTGATTCTGTTGTGTGCGCTGATGGCTTTTGGCTTAACGCAGGTTCTGCCGCTGGATTTTATGACGGCTTATCTGGCAACCAGTCCCGGCGGGCTGGATACGGTGGCGATTATTGCTGCGGGTACGCGGGCGGATATGTCTTTTATTATGGCGATGCAGACGCTGCGTCTGTTCACCATCTTGCTGACCGGTCCGGCGATTGCACGTTTTATCTCCCGCTATGCGGCGCGGGAATAAAAAAGCCCCCGATCAACGAGGGCTCAGGGTGCTTAGCTGTGTTATTACGCTTTCAGCGCGGCCAGAGCGGCGTCGTAGTCCGGCTCTTCGGTGATTTCATTCACCAGTTGGCTGTAAACAACCTGGTCGTTTTCATCAATGACGACCACAGCGCGCGCCGCCAGACCGGCCAGCGGGCCTGCGGAGATAGCGACACCGTAGTCGGCCAGGAACTGCGCGCCGCGCAGGGTGGACAGCGTGACAACGTTGTTCAGGCCTTCAGCGCCGCAGAAGCGAGACTGGGCGAACGGCAGGTCGGCGGAGATGCACAGCACTACGGTGTTGTCCAGTTCAGACGCCAGTTGGTTAAACTTACGTACCGATGCCGCGCAAACGCCGGTATCGATGCTTGGGAAAATGTTCAGCACTTTACGTTTGCCTGCGAACTGGCTCAGCGCGACGTCAGAGAGATCTTTGGCGACCAGCGTAAACGGCTGCGCTTTAGCGCCTGCCTGCGGAATGGTGCCTTGAACAGAAACGGGGTTGCCCTGGAAATGCACGGTTTGTGACATGGTTATCTTCCTGTTTACATATAGTTAACGTTCTGGCTAGTGTATGACATCAGTCATCAGCACGGCAAATCCTTTTAATATTTACCTGCGAGGTTCAGGGAATGCGAAATCTGCGAGTCTATGAAGAAGCCTGGCCGTTACATACTCCTTTTGTGATCGCCCGCGGCAGCCGCAGCGAGGCCAAAGTGGTGGTGGTGGAGATCGAAGAAAATGGCGTGAAAGGCGTGGGGGAATGCACGCCTTACCCCCGCTACGGCGAGAGTATCGCCTCGGTGATGGCGCAGATTATGACGATTGGCGAACAGATTGAACGCGGCATCTCGCGTGAGCAGATCCAAAACCTGCTCCCCCCGGGAGCCGCGCGTAATGCCGTCGATTGCGCGCTCTGGGATTGGCAAGCGCGCAGTGCGGGTAAGAGCATTGCTCAGCAGTCAGGCGTCATGCTGCCTAACCGGGTGGTCACCGCGCAAACGGTGGTCATTGGTACGCCTGAGCAGATGGCAGCCAGCGCGGCGGCGCTGTGGGAGAAAGGGGCCACGTTGCTGAAAGTGAAGCTTGATGATCATCTGATTAGCGAACGGCTGATAGCGATTCGCGAAGCGGTGCCGCAGGCGACGTTAATTGTTGATGCTAACGAGGCATGGCGTAGCGATGGTCTGGCTGAGCGTTGTCAGCTTCTGGCGGATATCGGCGTGGCGATGCTGGAGCAGCCGCTTCCGGCGGGGGACGATGCGGCGCTGGAGAATTTTATCCATCCGTTGCCTGTTTGTGCTGATGAAAGCTGCCATACCCGCGACAGCCTCGCGGCGTTACGTGGTCGCTACGAAATGGTCAATATTAAACTCGATAAGACCGGCGGCCTGACCGAAGCGTTGCTGTTGGCGGAGGAGGCGGAGCGACAGGGATTTGCGCGGATGCTGGGCTGTATGCTGTGTACCTCGCGAGCCATTAGCGCCGCGTTGCCGCTGGTGCCGCTGGCCCGTTTTGCCGATCTTGATGGCCCAACCTGGCTGGCGGTGGATGTTGAACCGGCGCTGCATTTCAGCACCGGCGTACTTCATCTTTGAGGATGCCAGTGCAGCAGGCTAATCATTGCCGACAGGTATTTGTCCGTGGCCTCGTCGGCGGATATTGGCGGAAATTCGGCGGTAATGCACGGCAGGCCGATATCGGCGCACCAGCTGCCAAAGGAGCCGGGCGTTTCATAGCCGACGCTGCCCACCAGCGGCAAAGTAAAGGCATCGGCGAGCCAACGTCCCAGCTCGCTGTGGCCAGGATCTTCAATGCAGGCCAGCGGATCGTGAAATGAAACGACCCAGGCGGGATGGATCTGGTGGATCAGCTCGCACAGCGCCTGGGTTTCTGGCTCTGAACCGGGCTTTTCGCCAGTGAGCAGAACCACATCACGCTGCTCTGCCGCGCTGTTCCAGCGGTAAACCGTTTCGCCTTCCTTCCAGTTCGCCGCCGGAAAATTTCGGTTCAGGTCGATTCCACGTGCGTTGGCGCGTAACCCTAGCTGACAGCCGTCGGGATTCACCGCCAGCACCACATGATGACGGCGCAGCTCCGGTTTGAGCGTGCGTAACGCGCAGGAGAGGGTGACGATTGATGAGTTTTCATCGCCGTGGGTGCCGGCAAGAATTAAACCGCTGCGGCTATCGGCCAGCGGTGCAGGGAACCACAGCAGCGGTGCGCCGAGATGAGACTGGCCGTAGCGCTGGGTTCCCGGCGGAAAAGCGCCGCGTTGAGGGCGAGGACGAGAAACGGGCATAGGGCATCCTGTTATCAGGTTATTTTGAGCAGTGTTGTGTAAAACCGTCACGGAATCAAACAGTTTCCTGCGATCGAGAAATCAGCATATATGTCAATTTTCTATCACAAGCTGTTTGCAATTTCAGGTGATGAAACAAATAATTATCGCACTGCCAGCTCTGGTTTTTTTATTTTAAAGGGGATCTTATGAAGTATCCTGTCACATTGACATGCGGCGCGCTGTGGTTAGCCAGCGTCTCTTCTCTTGCCTGGGCGGCGGATGTCCCTCCGGGCACCGTATTAGCTGAAAAACAGATGCTGGTGCGGCACATTAAAGATGAACCCGCCACATTAGATCCCGCTAAAGCCGTGGGCCTGCCAGAAATTCAGGTGATCCGCGATCTCTTTGAAGGTTTAGTCAATCAGGACGCGAAAGGCAACCTGATTCCTGGCGTGGCGACTCGCTGGCAGAGCAATGATAACCGCGTCTGGACCTTCACCCTGCGTGACAACGCCCGCTGGTCCGACGGCACGCCGGTGACGGCAGAGGATTTTGTCTATAGCTGGCGGCGGCTGGTGGACCCAAAAACGACTTCGCCATTCGCCTGGTTTGCCGCTCTGGCGGGCATCAGCAACGCGCAAAATATTATTGATGGTAAAGCTGCGCCTGATAGCCTCGGCGTCACCGCGGTGGATGCGCGGACCCTGCGCGTGCAGTTGGATAAACCGCTGCCGTGGTTCAGCAATCTGGCGGCCAGTTTCGCCTTTTATCCTGTGCAGAAAGCCAATGTGGAAAGCGGTGATAACTGGACGCGCCCTGGCAATCTGGTTGGTAATGGCGCGTATGTTTTAAAAGATCGCGTGGTGAATGAAAAGCTGGTGGTGGTCCCCAATACGCACTATTGGGATAACGCCAAAACGGTTATTCAGCAGGTTACGTTTGTGCCGATCAACCAGGAGTCGGCGGCGACCAAGCGCTATCTGGCGGGCGATATCGATATCACTGAGTCATTCCCGAAAAACCTGTATCAGAAGCTGCTGAAGGACATCCCGGGGCAAGTCTATACCCCGCCGCAGCTGGGGACTTATTACTATGCGTTTAACACGCAGAAGGGGCCAACTGCCGATGAGCGCGTGCGTCTGGCGCTGAGCATGACGATTGACCGTCGTCTGATGGCAGAGAAAATCCTGGGAACCGGCGAGAAACCGGCCTGGCGCTTTACCCCGGATGTCACCGCAGGCTTCACTCCGCAGCCGGTGCAAATTGAGAGCATGAGCCAGGAGGAGCTGAACGCCCAAGCTAAAGCATTGTTGCAAGCTGCGGGCTACGGCCCAAACCGCCCACTGAAGCTGACTCTGCTGTATAACACCTCGGAAAATCATCAGAAAATCGCTATCGCGGTGGCGTCGATGTGGAAGAAAAACCTTGGCGTTGATGTGAAGCTGCAAAATCAGGAGTGGAAGACCTATATCGACAGTCGAAATACCGGGAATTTCGATGTGATCCGCGCCTCGTGGGTAGGGGATTACAATGAACCGTCGACTTTCCTGTCGCTACTGACCTCAACCCACAGCGGCAATATTTCCCGCTTTAACGATCCGGCCTATGACAAAATTCTGACTCAGGCAGCGCTGGAAAACTCGGAAAAAGCGCGCAACGATGATTACAACGCTGCGGAAAAAATCATTATGGCGAAAGCGCCTATCGCGCCAATTTATCAATACACCAACGGGCGTCTGATTAAACCGTGGTTGAAAGGATATCCGATAACCAACCCGGAAGATGTGGCATACAGCCGCACGATGTATATTGAGAAGCACTGATGACAAACCCGGTTTAAAGATTGTGCTCGCGTTTCTGCCGGGCGGCGGCTGACGCCTTGCCCGGCCTACAAGACCCACAATATCAATAAATTGTGCATTTTTCGTAGGCCCGGTAAGGCGCTAGCCGCCACCGGGCAATTCCAGAGAGGTGCACTTTGTCAGCAATCTGAAGCACTGATAAGTGCACCATCGCAAAACCCGCAACTGGCGCTGTTTTCAGCGCCAGCCTGTCTTTTCTGATTATCTCTTGTCGTCACCTGGTCACGTTTGTTTTATTCAACAGGAGGACTGCAGCGTTACTTCTGCAACAGTTCGGCAAATTTCGCCAGCCATTGCGGGTGCGCTGGCCAGGCAGGGGCGGTGACCAAATTGCCATCGACGTGCGCCTGATCGATGCCGATGTCGGCATAATGACCACCGCTGAGCCGTACTTCCGGTGCACAGGCCGGGTAGGCGCTGCAGGTGCGTCCTTTTAGTATCCCCGCGGCGGCCAGCAGTTGGGGACCGTGGCAAACTGCGGCAATCGGTTTACGTGCAGCATCAAACGCCTGTACTAGTTTGAGTACTTCATCATTCAATCGTAGGTATTCAGGCGCGCGTCCGCCGGGGATCAGCAGAGCGTCATAATCCTGTTCCTTCGCTGCGCTGAAATCGGCGTTGAGAATAAAACGATGACCAGGCTTCTCGCTATAAGTCTGGGCACCGTCAAAATCATGGATTGCAGTCATAATGTAGTCGCCTGTGATTTTGTCAGGGCAGACTGCATCAACCTGATGACCAATCATCTGCAATGCCTGAAATGGCACCATCGTTTCGTAGTCCTCAGCATAATCGCCGACCAGCATTAGAATTTTCTTACTCATCATAACCACTCCCGTGTGAATTAGGTGTCTAAGATATAGCCTGGTAGAAGAGGGAATGCGAACCGTAGTTGGCGCAATATTGCCAGCTGAACAGAGTCTCTATAAAAATAAAGCTTGCTATCAATTGTTATCTGTGCGATCAATAGGGGGTTGGTTTGGTACACAGACCTAAAAATAAAGCGGTTTAGTAAAGCAGTTCTCATCTCAAGCGTTATCCATAGATAATCCTTTTTTCGAGCCTCCTTATCGTTATTAATTAAATTCTGTGATGCGAACTTTTTCGCCGTAAGGCGCTGATTATTGAGGTAATATTTATGTCTGAGAAGATGACTGGTTTAGTAAAATGGTTTAACGAAAGCAAAGGTTTTGGTTTTATTTCTCCACTGGATGGCAGTAAGGATGTCTTTGTACATTTTTCTGCACTTCAGGGTGATGGTTTCAAAACCTTATTTGAAGGGCAGAAAGTTGATTTCTCTATCGAGAATGGCGCCAAAGGTCCTGCTGCTGCAAATGTCATTTTGCGCGATTAATAATTTTCTAAAATCTTTTGAACCTGCGACAACGATGACGGTCTAAGCCCGAGTAGACAGGTTTACAAGAGAGTAGTAAAGGGTATATTGAAGCAGACGGTTCCAGTGTACCCATTCTAAAATGATCGAAAGTGTATGAGAGATACGACATCCCGAATACACTTAATATTTTTGTATTAAATTTTACTTAACGTTACGTGCCGAAGGCACATTAAAAAACAAACAACATCCAAAAGATCGCTGGTGCAGTATAGATTTTAATCCGAAGAGTTTCGGGTTTATCTTTAAGAATTAATGACAATGATGTCTTTGTTATTATCGACCATTCAGAACAATGCTTTTTGCGTTGTCATTGAAAACCAGGAAAGCGTTTTCAGTTGAATATGGCTAAATGTCCCTGCGGTAGTGAATGTTGTAGCAAATAGAGGCTAACATCATGACTGACCACATTCATTTCAGGTGCCCATGCTGTCATGGGTCACAGTACAGAACATCGGCTTACGATGTGTCTGCAACAAATCCGTTTGGCGCGAAATGTATCTTTTGTAAATCTTCAATGATTACATTCGATAACATCGCCATACATATTTCTAAAAACTCAGCATCGCTGGAGTTAAGGAAATAACGAATCGGCCCCGAAAGGGGCCTTTTGACGTCTATAGTGTCATATCTTTTTCCGTCTCGATTCCTTTTAAGACACCAATCAGCTCCTCGCCAAAGTGTAACTTTCTGTATTTATTTGTGTTTTTTATGGTCGAATTGCCTTCGTCTGGCTTTTAGGTTTGTTTAAATTTAAATACAATCGTGGTTTTTTATTGTGTCCTGATATGAGTAAATACTGAGTTGCGCAATTTTTACGAAAACATTATGACGTTCTATAATTGTGCTGACTGAAACTTATCAGGTATTTCTATGCACATTTTACCACCTGTTCGCCCGGAAGAGAGTATCCAACGCTTGACGGCACTGCTGGAGCCGATTGCCGAAAAAATGAAAGTAGTGCCGCGAAAACGCATTACCTGGACGCACAAAAATCAACCTCAGTTGTACCTTTTTCAGGAAGGCGAGCTTTCGATACTCAGGGCATCAGACGGCCTGCTAATTGTCACCGTTTACAACCCACATCTGTTTGGCATCGCTGAAATGATCCAGCCGGTGCGCGGCCATCAACTGCGGGCGGAAACTGAATCGACAATCCTGCGTGTCGATGCGCAAAAAGCGATGGAGGCCTTTCGTCAGCACGGCGTATGGGAAGATGTCGCCTCATTGTTGTCGTATCATACGGCCTATCTTTTTTATCGTGATGCCCTAGTGGTGCAGCAACGAACCTATGCCGTCATTCGCAATCATTTAATAGAAATGAGCCTGCTCCCGGAGGAAACTCGAATGCGTGTATCTATTCTGGATTATATTCAGGAACGCACACATTTATCCCGAAGTAGTGTATTAAATGTGCTTTCTGCGTTAAAAAGTGGTAACTATATCGTTTTTAAACGCGGTGGTTATTTGATTGAATTGAATAATTTACCTGAGCGTTTTTAGGTTGGTTGATTTGTCCAAAATTAAATAATAAAGCGGTTATCATTGCCGCATTAATATTCTATTGTAGACCCACTTAATTCTTAAGTATCTCATTTATTCGACAACGGGTCGACACCAGGATTTTTATGAAAAAGACGCTTATTACGTTAATTATTGCTAATGCTTTTACCGCGACCACTGCTTTTGCTGCTGCACAGGAGGGAACCTGGTATGCGGGTTCTAAATTTGGCTGGTCGCATTATGGTGACTCAAGCTCCGATCACTCTGTCGATGTAGACCGTGATAACGTCGGCGGCGGTGTGTTTACCGGTTATCAGATTAACCCGTGGCTGGCGGTAGAAGGTGGGTATGATTATTTAGGTAATATGGGGATCAACGGTCGCCATGGTGCATCCGGCTCGCAGATGAAAAGTCAGGGATTGCAGCTCTCATTGAAAGCCAGCTACGGCCTGACCAGCGATTGGGACCTCTATGGCCGCGCTGGGCTGATGGGCTATCGCGCGGAGTCTGACGTGAATGGCCATAACCGTTTTGATACCGGCGTGCGTCCGGTGGTGGCGATTGGTACTGAGTATGCCTTTAACAACAATTGGTCGGGGCGTCTCGAGTATCAGTGGGTTAACAATGTGGGCAACGAAAACCAGATTGGCATGAGCAGCGATGTGAGCTCCGTGATGGCTGGCGTCAGCTATCGATTTGGTCAGTAAATTCAACGGCCTGGAAAGAGCCCCCTTATTGATAATAAGGGGGCTCTTTTTTATCCCTCAGTGAGTGATTGCAGAGAGTCGTTCATCTTCTGTAACCCAGCGATATTCTGCTCTTTCAGATAGTAGTTATTCATTAAGCGCATTTGATCCAATTTTGTCAGCGAAGCATAAACCCGATACGTCTGGCTATGGACATCAAAAATATCGTTAGTTTTCACATCTAACAGATAATCTGTTTTTAAACTGAATGATACATTATCAATGATTTGCTTATTTTTCTGATGCAGCATCGTTGTCGCAACCGGGTCGCTGGCTAGTGGATTGTTTTGCACGACGGGGATGTGTAACGCATCTATTTTAGTTAAGGTTTTGGGAGGCTGTGAACTACAGGCTGTTAGCATTGTAGCCAGCATAACAAGGGAGAGCTTACGCATGGTGTTTCCTGGTATAAATAATGGTCGTGCTTATTATCTTTCTTACCTGGAACTCTGCGAGAGATTATTTGTTTAATTTAAAATTATAAGCGTGCGGGTGAAGGAACCCGTGATTTCACGGGTTCTGCATAGCGCATACTAAACCACATTATGTTAGTGATTGAGGAATCGTACTCATTGCGAACGTGAGGATTTTCTCACCATCAAATGATGCGTAAGGCAAACTTTCGATCACTGCAATTTCTTGTTCCGAATTCAATGAGTTCATGAATTCTGGGATCTTATATTGAATATGTGGAGCGATCAAAACGCCGTCATAGGCAGGTGCTACGCTAAAGAAATTCTCAACACCAACGGCACTGATTAAAAGATCTAAACCCTGAGTATCGGCTATTTTTTGCATTTTTCTGGCAATAATTCCTGCCGTTTCGCCGAACAGGCAACATATTAATAACTTTTTCACAATTTAATCCTCGGTGAGATACCGAAGCTACATTATTCCTCCATGGCTGATGAAAATGCGCGATACGTCAATATTCTAATACTAATTTATTAGACGGCATCTTCACCATCACAGAAGCCAGAAACAAAATCTTCTGTGATGTTGTGAATGATCGGATATGGCTATTGGGTTACTTTTTTTTGCGTGAAATCACGAAGCGATCGTCAACGCGCGTGAGCTTTGCTCCATTGGTGCAGTGCTCAATGGCAAAATTAAAAAACTCATCAGAGTCGAGTTCAAAATCCAGTTCGATTTTAATGGTTTCACTGGATTGCAGAAGCTGCTTTGCCTGTTCCAAATCACTGGCCTTGACTATTCCCATCTCTTCACCTCGTTTTAGCGCTGGTGGCGTCCGGGCTTCATCTTACGGCCTAAGTTTTACAATCATGCGACACTGGCGTTTTATTTCTGCGAGATAAGTTTTTCGGCCTTACGTAACACGATCACCATCGCTTCAGGAGACCCGATAGCGATGGTAGCCAGTGCAATCTTAATCAACGTTAGTGAAGTAGTCTCGTGCGACTGCCTCAACGTTCTTTGCATCAATGCCCGTCTTCTCCGTGATCGAGGCAATGAACGGCTTGAACTTCTCTGTCATCACATGGCCACCGTCCCAATGAGCGACGTAGAAGCGGCACTGATAGCGATAAAAGTGGAGAGTGGTGTCTCCTAACGTGTAATACATAAGAATCTCCCGTTCAGTATGTCGGATGGATCGCCACAATTTGTGAGCAAAGAGCCGATTGGCGGATTCTATCCTCCTCCCAATTGACCGAAATTTCCAGAGAGCAATACAAACCATCGGGAATACGTATAGGGGCCCCTACACAATATCGACGATATGATTAGCGTACGGATGCTAAATTCTCCACAACTTCAATGTGTTCACGTTAATGCCCTGCATGTGGCTTGATTAACGCCATTGAAGTATTGATACTGTATATAAATACAGTATGTGCAGGTGAGTTTATCATGATGTTCTACAAGCCGGTTGAATTGCGTCAGGTCATATCAATTCCGTTGTTTAGCGATCTTGTCCCGTGTGGGTTTCCCAGCCCGGCGCAGGATTATATTGAGAAGGGGATTGATCTCAACGAGCTTTGTATCAGCCATCCTGCGGCGACCTATTTTGTGATGGCGACAGGCATGTCGATGGTTGATGCCGGTATTTATGAGGGTTCGCTACTGGTGGTGGATCGCAGCCTGAAAGCAACGCATGGCGATATCATCATTGCCTCGTTGGCCGGTGAATACACGGTCAAACGCCTCTGCACGCATCCCGTGATGCAATTGATGCCGATGAACCCTGATTTTCCTCCGATTGAACTACACGATGGTGGTGAAGAGCTGGAGATTTTTGGCGTCGTCACGTTCAGCATTAATCGGTTTCGCTAATGTTTGCCCTGGTAGATGTGAATTCATTTTACGCCAGCTGTGAAATGGCCTTTCGCCCCGATTTGCGCGGGCGTCCGGTGGTGGTATTAAGCAATAATGATGGCTGCGTGATTGCCCGAAATAGCGAAGCTAAACGGCTTGAGATCCCCATGGGCGCGCCGTATTTCAAAGTGAAATCTCAGTTTGAGCGTTACCAGATCGCGGTATTTAGCAGTAACTACGCACTGTATGGCGATATGTCGCACCGTGTAATGACCCTTCTTGAAGAGCTGGCCCCATCAGTTCACCAATATTCCATTGATGAAGCATTTGTGAATCTCACCGGGCTTAATCGTCCAGGGGAACTCGAGGCATTTGGTCGCCACGTGCGAACGACATTACTCCAGTGCACTGGCTTGACGGTAGGTGTGGGAATTGGGCCGACTAAAACACTGGCTAAGCTGGCTAATTATGCAGCGAAAAGATGGCCGCAAACCGGAGGCGTTGTTGATCTCTCTTTGTTGGCCAGGCAGCGAAAACTGCTGGCTCAGGTTGAGGTCAGCGAGATCTGGGGCGTTGGTCGACGAATAGCGAAAAAGCTCAATGATATGGGCATTAAAACGGCGCTTCAGCTTGCTGAAACGCCCGCGTCGCTTATCAGAAAACATTTTAGCGTCGTGCTGGAGCGCACAGTGCGAGAGTTGTGCGGCGAGCCTTGTCTTGAACCGGAAGAGTTTATGCCGACGAGGCAGCAAATCATCTGCTCGCGTTCGTTTAGCCAAAAGGTGAGCGAATATGAACCGATGCGTGAAGCAATATGCAGCCATGCGGTTCGCGCCGCCGAGAAGCTCCGTGCAGATCATCAATATTGCCGCTATGTTTCCGCCTTTATTAAAACCAGCCCGTTTGCAGGTAATGAAGTCTATTATGGTAAAGATGCCGGGACCAAAATCCAGATCCCAACGCAGGATAGCCGGGATATCGTCGCTGCGGCGATAAAGTGTCTGGATGCCATCTGGCGGGAGGGGTATCGGTTTCAAAAGTGTGGCGTAATGCTGGGCGACTTCTTTAGCCAGGGGGTGGCTCAGTTGAGCTTGTTTGATGACTATCGGCCGCGAGCCAATAGCGAGCAGCTCATGACGGTACTCGATCACGTTAACCAACGAGGAAAAGGGCGTCTCTGGTTTGCCGCTCAGGGAATAGAGCGTGCTTGGGAGATGAAGCGAAACATGCTATCTCCGGCCTACACCACCCGTTTTAGCGATCTGATGCGGGTGAAACTGTAGACCGGATAGATTCCCCGAAGACGGCGCTGAAGCGCCTGTAACGACGGGGCATAATGTCGACACGGCGTGGCGGTTTCCCGGAGGCGCTGCTGCGCACCTGTCCTGGCTACCGGTCCGTACTGGCTGTGGTTTTTATTGCTTGCCCGGCGATTTCCCTGGTTACAGAACCTTGCTTATTTTAGGCCAGCCAGCTCATCGGCGGTCAGCGCTAAAGTTTGCGTCATCCCGCTCTCGGCAGATTGCACCGCGGCTTCCAGTACTGCCATCACGGCGAGCGCTTCTAATGGTGATACCGGGTTGTTGATTTTCCCGGTCAGCGCATCACGGACGTGAATATAGTACTGACGCTGGTCGCCCTGCGGTGTACTGATTTCCTGGGTTTGGAGATCGGCATCGTAAACCACCAGACTATCGTCGTCGTGGCCCCAATCTTCGCTGCCAGGAACCACACCTGCCAGTAATTGACTCTCCTGCTGGTCCGCTTTTTGTTTGACCACGCTGCCTTTATCGCCATGAATGGTAAAGCGCGATACGCCGCCGGCCACCAGCATGCTGCAGTGCAGAATCACTTTATGCTGCGGATAATTCAGCACCACATGCGCCCAATCGTTAATTTGCGCACCATCGCGCAGGGTCGCGATATTTCCCTGTACGGATTGCGGCAGGCCAAACAGCTGCAGCGCCTGGTCAATCATATGCGGGCCTAAATCAAACCACAGGCCGCTGCCCGGCACATTCTGCTCGCGCCAGCGAACGCGGACTTCCGGGCGGAAGCGGTCGAAATGCGATTCAAAATGTTTAACCTTACCGATAAGTCCCTGCTCGATAACCTGCTTAACGCCGAGATAATCACTGTCCCAGCGGCGGTTATGGAACACCGACAGCACTCGCTGTTTCTCTTGCGCAAGCGCAATCAGCTCGCGGGCTTCCTGCATATCGAGCGTAAACGGTTTGTCGACCACCACGTGCTTACCAGAGTTTAAGGCCAGCCGGGCGAGCGGGGCGTGGGTCGCGTTTGGGGAGGCAATGACCACCAGATCGATATCCGGATGCTGAATAGCCTCTTCAGGTGAGGCAATTACGGTCACATTCGGCAAATCGCGCTTCACTTTTTCTTCATCGCGGGAAGCGACAATCGCCAGATTCAGGCCGTCAACGGATTGGATCAGCGGCGCATGGAAGGTTTTGCCGACAAAACCATAGCCAATCAGGGCGATATTGATGTTCTTAGCGTTATTCATAAGCGTCTCCGCGTCATTACGCATCAGCGATGTTGAGGTGTATTGAGCCGTTATCCTTCAACTCTTTCCACGGACGGTCGAGAAAGAGCTGATGGATATCGGTGAGTTCAGCGACCAGCCAGGGTTCGCAGTGGTTCAGTTTCATATGGTCGGCGACCAGCCAGTGTTCAGCGCTGGCGGCCAGCATGGCGCGCTTCACCTGGGCATCGGCTTCCTGGCTGGCGCTCAGGCCAAGTTCGGCATGAAGCGCGCAGGCGCCAAGAATGGCGATATCCGCACGATAGCGTTCGAGCAGCGACAGGGTGGCGTGACCGGCAAACAGGCGCTGTTGCATATCCCATTTTCCACCCAGCAGAATAAGCTGAATATCCGGGCGATCGCTGAAGTGCTGGGCAATGTCCAGAGAATGGGTAATGACCGTCATGGGGCCGGTTACCTGGCTCGCGACGGCCAGTACCGTGCTGCCTGCGTCAAGAAACAGAGTCGATCCGCTGGGGATCTTCTCAGCCACCATTTTGCCCAGGCGCTGTTTGGTATCCGCGAGCAGAGCGTTTCTGCTTTGGCGGTTCATCAACGAGAGATTCAGGGCGATAGCGCCGCCGTGATTCTTCTGTGCGAGGCCCTGTTTTTCGAGATCGGTAAGGTCGCGGCGCAGGGTATCCGCAGAAACCTGCAGCTTATCTACCAGCTCGCTGATAGTGACTTCACCCTTTTCGCTAAGAATATCAAGCAGGTATTTTTGCCTGGCCGTTTTATGCATCTTTTAAATTCCGCAAAATACTGCAATAACTCGCATAATACAGCATTTTGCGGCAAAAGAAATCGGGATGATGCGGAGGTTAGTTCAGCGCAATGCGCGCCACGCTGTCAGGGCCTTTGGTTGTGTTATCCTCGTTGAAATCCTGCTTGATGGTGACGTAAAGCGTGTTGCCGTCAGGAGAAATCAGCAGGCTGTTCGGATGGCTATCGAAAGACCATGTATTTTTCAGCGCATAGTTGGTGGCGCCGAGCTGTAATACCTTTTTCGACTCGCGCTGGCTGATATAAATTTCATTGCGTTTGGCGTTGAATTTGATCCCCAGCGCATCACCCTCAAGACGTTTAATTACTTTGCCCGTACGCTCATCAAACACCAGCGTCGTTTTCGCTTTTGAATCGTCAGTCACGAACAGGCGGCCAGTCGCCGGATCTTCCGCCATGTTGAGGAACAGGTACTCTTTGCCGTCGCCCGGCGTCCAGCGTTTTTCAATTTTATTGGTGGCCGGATTAATCACCAGAATTTCGCCGCCGCCGTTAGCCGCATAGATGCGTTTGGTTAGCGGAGAGTAGATGATCCCGGTCACCCATTTGCCGGCTTTTTCAATCTGGGTTTTCAAAGTCATGGTTTTTGCATCAACCACGGAAATGTAGCCGGGATCGGTCACGCGACCGATGTAGAGTTGATTGTCGTGAAACAGAACTTCCCGCGCGCCAACGGGATCTCCATCCTTGTCCTTGCCCTCGAACATCAGGCGTTGCAGGACTTTCCCGCTATGGGCATCCACTTTTGACACGCCGCCGTCCAGCGAGTTAGTGGTGTAGAAAACCTGACCGTTATCATCGACCGCCATACCAAAGTTTTTGAGATCGGTATGGGTTTCGACCGTGGTGGTCAGCGTTGTCGGGTCAAGTCGGTAGAGCATGCCGCCGTTAACGTCTTTGAACCCCTGAGCGCTGGCAACAAACAGGGCATTTTGCCCGGGTATCAGAGCCAACTCATATAAACCATCCCCCAGTTGACGCTGGACCAGAGGTGATGTGGTTTTCTGGTGGACGGCGGAAGCGGCTGGTGGCGATGTCTCTGCCATGGCCTGCAACGTGGTCAGGGTCAATGCCGTAACCAGCGCAGCGGAAAGCGTGGTTTTACGCGGGCTGAACAACGATTTCATTCTGAACTCCATCATTGGGTTTACGTGCTCTAAGGCAGAGCAACGTCGCTAAAACAAGAATGAGAATCATAATCATTTGTTTGGGTTGAGCAAATTGGCTAACGGAGTGGGAGGGGGGAGATCGCTGATTTCTAAGACCCTGGATGGGTATTTTTCAGCGGTAGTGAGTGGGAATGCGGGGTGAGGAGAGGCTAATACATTGATTTTATGTAAGTATACATTTCCTTACAGTTAACTTACAAAACACTATGAGTTTAATAAAACAAATAATTATCATTTCCATTCTCAATTGTTGCTGTTTCACGTTATTTGCGGCGCTAAACCTCATGGAATAGAGGGCTATTTCATCAGCGCTGCCGGCGCAACAGCTGCATTCACAAGAATAATTCCTGATGGAAAAAAGTTATGTTTCTCAATGGCAAGGGAAGTTCAGGGCACGCATCCATAAACAAAATAGTAAAACCGTTTACCGTTTCGCTGCTGGCGTTGGCCGTACACGCGTTTATTCACCCTGCTCAGGCAGCAGAAAATACTCAGCAGAATATGGTGGTGTACGGCAGTACTGAAAATACCGCGGATGACCCGCAGGATTACGCCGCGAAAACCACGCGTGCGGACACCAAAATGCTGCTGGCACCGCGTGATGTGCCGCAGTCTGTCAGCATCGTTACCCAGCAGCGTATGAAGGATCAAAACCTGCAAACTATCGATGATGTACTGACCAACGCGACCGGCGTGTCATCGCAGGAAATCGACAGCGAACGTTCGTATTACTACTCTCGCGGCTTTGAAATCACCAGTTTCTCCTACGACGATATCCCCACCTCGTTGGGCGATGCGTGGAATTACGGCGATGCGGCGGAAGATACCGCTATTTACGATCGTATTGAAATTGTACGTGGCGCAACCGGGCTGATGACCGGAGCAGGCGATCCCGGCGCGACGGTGAATATGGTGCGCAAAAAAGCCGACAGCAAAACTGTAACCGGCAACGTCAGCGCCAGTTACGGGAGCTGGAACAAGCAGCGCTATGTCGGCGATTTCTCGACACCACTCAACGCCGACGGCAGCGTACGCGGACGGGTGATTGCTGGTTATCAGGATCAGGATAGCTGGCTGGATCGCTATCATAAGACCAAAAAGTTTCTTTACGGCGTCGTGGATGCAGATTTAACGGACAGGACAACGTTGTCGCTGGGCTGGGATTACCAAAAAACCAATACCGGTAATCCAACGTGGGGCGGGCTACCGAGCCTGTATAGCGACGGCTCGCGCACCCATTATGATCGCAGCACCAATACGGCAGCCGACTGGACGCGCTACGCTGTCGAATCGCGCAAGGTGTTTGCCAATCTGACCCACGACTGGGATAACGGCTGGTCATTGCGTTTCAACGGTACTCATGGCGAGCAGACGTTTAACGACACCTTGCTGTACGTGATGGGTAACCCCGATGCGACCACCGGTGAAGGTACCACCGGCTGGGGCAGTAAAGACCGCGGCAAACGGACCCTTGACTCTTTTGATACCTACGCCAGCGGGCCGTTTAATTTATTTGGCCGCCAGCATCAGCTTATGGCCGGGGCCAGCTACAGCCGACAGCACAACGCGAGCTATAGCCAGGATGGGCCGATGGATAGCGACCAGATGGGCATCTTTAATAACAACTGGAACGGCAGCGTCGCTCAGCCGGAATGGGGTGACTGGTATCTTAATGCCGATGATATTGTGCGGCAGAAATCAGCCTATACCGCCGCGCGTTTCTCTCTGGCCGATCCGCTGTCGCTCATTCTTGGCGCTCGCTATACGCAGTACAGCGCTAACGGCAGCAGTGGCGATATGCGCAAATACAACATGACGCCATACGGCGGCGTGGTCTACGACATCACGGAAAGTTTGTCGGCCTACGCCAGCTATACGTCAATATTCTCGCCACAAACTAAACGATCCGCTGATGGGGCATGGCTGTCGCCAATCACCGGCAAGAACTACGAAACCGGGCTAAAAGCCGACTGGATGGATAGCCGATTAACCACCAACTTCGCCATTTTCCGCATCGAGCAGGAGAACGCGTCGGAAGCCATCAGCGGGGTCTTTGTCAATGGCTCCAGCGAACAGGCTTATCGCGCGACAAAAGGCGCGGTGAGTAAGGGGGCGGAGTTTGAAGTTAATGGCGCGGTGACGGACAACATGCAAATGACCTTCAGCGCCACTCGCTACGTCGCTACTGATAGCAGCGGCCGCTACAACAGTTTCGCTCCTCAAACACAGCTCAAACTGTTTACCCGCTACCGTGTTCCAGTGCTGCCTGAGCTGACCGTAGGCGGCGGTGCAACCTGGCAAAACCGGGTTTATAAGGATGTGACCGGCCCGGATGGTGAAACGCAGCGTCTGTATCAGGGGAGTTATCCGCTGGTTAACCTGTTTGCGCAATACCAGTTAACGAAGCAACTGACCGTGCAGGCGAACGTCAATAACCTGTTCGATCGTGAATATTACTCGTATCTGGATGATTCGGCGGTTTATGGCGAACCCCGTAACGTTTCGGTGAGTATGAACTACACGTTTTGAAAATTTGCCCAGCCGATACTGACTATCTGCAAAGGTGGGTAACCTGGTTGGGCGTTTAAAAGCGGGTGGGTAAATGGTGAATGGCGATCAGTTTGCCATTTTCCAACTGGATATAGTTGCCCTTTTTAAGCTCAGCCAGCATTTTCATAATACTGCTGCGTGATAATCGGGTGCGGTCAAGAATGTACTGATAAGCAGCGGTACTGGCACGAATTTCGTCAGCTTCCTGAATGAGCATCAGTAACTGATAGCGTAAAATATCAAAGCTGGTAGGTGCCGTCAGCATTTCGTTATAAATGAAAAGCTTGTTAGTCACGAACATAACGTGTTTAGCTAAAAGATCCCAAACTTGTTTTTCTTCAACCAACGCCATTACTTGCTCATAAGGAAGGGTGGCGATTTCAGATTCCGTCATCGTACGTATATGAAGATGTTCGGATAACGGTACGGTAAAACCCAATGCCAGTGGGGCGGAGAGAATACCGAGCGAGAATGCATCTTCATTACGAGCGAGCAGAAGACTCCCTTTGCGTACAAAATGGCACAGTGGCTCTGCGCTGCGGCGAAAAAAAAGTTTGCTGCCTTTAGCCATCGTGCGGAAATCCTCATCGCAAGTCACCGCGGCAAGAAGACGCGTTAGATGCGGGGAGGGAATTTTGATATCGGTGTGACGATCGTGCGCTGTCATAGATTTTTCTGGTTAATCTGATATGACATTAAATCTAGCAGAACATTGTCGTTGGACAACATAATGCCCGTTGAGAGAAAACGTTAGTACTTCATCGGGATGCCCTGTTTTATCTGTAAAAGAATGCCTCGCTCGGTCGTAATGTAGCTCCCCTTTTTTAGTTCAGCGAGGATCTTCATAATGCTGCTGCGAGAAAGGAACGTACGCGACTGGATATAATTTGCCGCCGTAATAGTGTGGCGAATTTCCTCGGATTCCTGCATCAATTCATACAGCTGAGAACGTATAATCGCGTACGAAGTTGGTGCCGAAATGCGCGTGCAGTGATCGTAAACCCTTCCCGCTGTGTAAATTAACAGATGTGACAAACTCTCCCATAAATCTCTTTCGGCAATAATTGCGTTTGCTGTAAATAAAGACAGGCAGGCAATGCGGGAAGGCTCCATCGTTTGCATATAAAGATAGTCAGCAGCCGCAAGCTGATTGCTTAAACCAAAAACATAAGGAGCTGATTCCGAGTTCATCATAAAGCCATCTCGGGTGCGAAAAAGGGCAATACTTCCCGAAAGCAACAAGTAACATTTGCGGGAGCTATCATTCTCATAGTTAATTTTTTGTCTTGCATATGTTTCAAATATGTTGGATTCAGGTTTGAGTTGGTTGATCAGGTTTTCAATATGCTGATTAGGTTTAAAGGTTAAAGCATTGTACATACTTGTTTTCACTGTTTTTATACCGTCAGATACGTTTAACTCTCTGCTGGGAGAACGTTGTGCATGAATATGCCGATTCATTTGAGACCGAAATTATGTGCCAATATGTAGCAGGGAGTGAATATCCCTGTCGGTGTAAAATTACACCGAAAAATCACTTGAGTTGATGTGTGTATTTATATCAATATTTAAAGCAGTAGTAATGATGTTGGGTTTTTTAATATTGATTCATTACGGGTTGATATCTCCTGTTTAATGTTTTTTATGGTAAGCATATTCTCATGCGTTACCTCCGACATAATGACTATTTACATACCAATATGATGAAGCAATGGAATTTCTGTGAAATATGAACTGATGAGACATACATCTAATGTTTTATTCACAGGAATATACTTAACCAAGTAAGGAGTATCACAATGAATAATAAAATAATGATCGCCGCATTCGCCGTTAGCGCCGCTTTGTCCGCAGTAAACGTTTATGCTGCTGACGGTACAATCAACTTCACCGGTGAAATTATTGACCAGGCCTGTACTGTTGATATCGGCAGTGGCAACACGATGACCGTTGACCTTGGTCGCGTAGCCCGGACTTCTTTCCAGAGTACAGGAGATGAGTCTGATTCAACGAAGTTCACGATTAAATTAATCAACTGCCCAGCTTCCGTTAGCTCGGCGAAAGTGAAATTCGATGGCGCGAATGACTTAAGCAATAGTGATTTGTTGGCTGTGACTCAGGGGGCTGCCGCGGCAACGGGGGTCGCCGTCAAATTGATGACAGCGGATAAAAGCCTGCAGGGCCTGAACCAGGTCAATAGCTATAGCTATCCGCTGGTCACAACGGCTGATAACAACCTCGATTTCTATGCGTCCTACCAGGCAACTCAGGCGGTTGTTACCGCCGGTACGGCTAACGCAGTAGCTAACTTTACCGTTAACTATAACTAATTCTTTAGCGTCAAACGGGGCCGATATTCGGCCCTTACTGTCCGGAGTATTCAATGAAGTTTTTTACTGGCGTCATGATGAGCACGCTGTTAATGGCAACTATCACCTCAATATCTTACGCAGGGGTGATTATCGGCGGGACGCGCGTCATTTACGCGGGTGATAAAAAAGAGGCATCATTAAGTATTACGAACCCTGACGATTTACCCTATCTGATCCAATCCTGGATAGAGCCGCCATCCACCAGTGGAGGTAAAGCGCCTTTTATTATTACGCCACCGTTGTATCGGCTGGATAAAAAACAGCAAAACGTTATGCGCATCGTACTGACCGGAAATTTAGCGCAGGATAAAGAATCTATGTTCTGGCTGAATATTAAGTCTATTCCGTCTGTCGCACCTCGGGATAACACTTTACAGGTGGCTGTCAAAACAAGAATAAAACTCATTTATCGTCCCTCCGCTCTAAATAAATCAGGCCCGGAAGAACAGGCGGATAAATTGAAATGGCAAAGAACGGGTGATCGCATTCTGGTGACCAATTCAACGCCTTACTATATGAATTTTAATGAAATAAAAGTGGGGGCGTCAAAAATTGATGATGTGACATTTGTCGCACCTGGTTCAACCAGTTCGTACAGATTGCCCTCCGGCGGAACCTCGACACAGGTTGAATTCAAAATTATTAATGACTATGGCGGAATTGGAGTGACGCATGTCGCCAGGTTATAAATAAAATGATCAGACGATAGCGGAAATAAAAATGATAAAAGCTATCGCAAGGGAGTTAATGCTAATGAAAGCACTGAAGCAAATATCTATATATTATCCTTCATTCCTGGCGGTTTGGATCTCGCTGGTATCGTCATCAATGTGGAATAGTGCGCAGGGCCGTGATTTCTTTAACTCGGCACTTCTTGAAATTGATAATCCCGCGATGAAAGGGGCCGATCTTTCGGCGTTTGAAAGCGGTGCTCAGGCACCGGGTACCTATCATGTTGATGTGATTATTAATGATAGTCAGGTTGATACTCGGGATATTGTGTTTTATACCGTCAAAGACGGAGGCGGGGAGGTGGTGCTTGAACCCTGCCTGACGGTTGAACAGCTGCGGAGCTATGGTGTGAAAACGGCACAATTCCCCGCTTTGTCAGGAAAAGGAGAGTGTGCAAATCTCTCTGCAATACCGCAGGCCAGCTCTGAGTTTCTATTTAATACGCAAAAACTACGGTTAAGTGTTCCACAAGCGGCGCTATCACCGGTAGCCCGAGGTTATGTTTCTCCGGAACTCTGGGATGAAGGAATTAATGCCGTCATGCTGAACTATATGTTCAGCGGAGCTAACAATTGGGCGCGCAATCAGGATAAAAACAGCAACAATCAATATGCCAATTTGCGTCCCGGTATTAATGTTGGCCCATGGCGCCTGCGTAACTATACGACCTGGAATCGAGACAGCCAGGGAACGAATAAGTGGGACACGGTTTATAGTTATGCGCAGCGTAATATTATTGCGTTAAAAGCGCAGCTAACGCTGGGTGATAGTACGGCACCCGCCGATATTTTCGATAGCATGCCGTTTCGTGGTGGCCAGTTAGCTTCCGATGATGACATGCTGCCGGAGTCGATGAGCGGCTATGCGCCGGTGGTCCGCGGGATTGCGAGGACTCACGCGCAGGTGATTATTCGTCAAAATAGCTACGTTATTTATCAAAACTATGTTGCACCGGGCGCGTTTGAAATTAGTGATATGTATTCCACCGGCGGCTCTGGCGATCTGAATGTCACCATTAAAGAAGCTGATGGCAGCGAGCAGAATTTTACCGTTCCCTATGCTTCGCTGCCGTTATTACAGCGCGAAGGACGAATCAAATATGCTCTAACCGCCGGGCAGTACCGTTCCTATGATAGCCAGGTCGATAAAACACCTTTTGGCCAGATGACGGGAATTTTGGGGCTGGCTGGCGGATTAACGATCTATGGCGGCTTACAGGAGTCATCGAAATATCAGTCTATTGCCGGCGGACTAGGGAAGAATCTCGGAGAGGTCGGGGCGATATCCAGCGATGTGACGCAGGCCTGGTCGCATCCTCAGGGGCAAGAAAAGCAATCCGGTCAGTCGTGGCGAATGCGCTATAGCAAAAATATCGTGGCAACCGGGACCAACTTCGCGATTGCGGGTTATCGCTACTCCACCGGCGGTTATTACGGCATGCAGGAGGTTCTGGATTCCTGGGGCAATAGCAATGCGCTGCGTGAACAGCGGCGCAATAGAATGGAAGTGACGTTGAACCAGGCGCTGGGCGAACGTGCCGGTTCGTTTATGATGAGCGCGGTGCGCGAAGATTACTGGCGCACCAACCGTTCTGCCTCTTCGGTTAGCGCTGGATATAACAACTCCTGGCAAGGGATTAGCTATGGAATTAACTGGACGTGGAGCAAAAATGGCGGAACCTCTGGTGGGCGAACCCAGGACTCGCAGAGTTCAGAGCAGATTATTTCACTCAACATCAGCATACCGTTGCAGCGCTTTGCCAGCAGCGCTTGGGCAAATTATGCCCTCAATACCAGTAAGAATAGCGGAACAACGCACACCGTTGGAATAAATGGCATGGCTCTGGAAGGAAACGCGCTGAACTGGAGCGTTCAGCAGGGCTATGGTACTGATGATGTCGGTTACAACGGCAGCGCAAACGCTGACTATCGGGGGACCTACAGCGAAGTGACGACGGGGTTCAGTTACGACCAAAACAGTGAACGGCTGAATTATGGTCTGGCGGGAGGCATCCTGGCTCATGCTGATGGTGTCACGCTATCGCAACCGTTGGGCGAAACGAATGTCCTGGTGAAAGCCCCGGGCGCAACTGGCGTGGGGGTTAATAATCAGAATGGTGCGAAAACGGATTTTCGCGGATATACCGTGACAAATAACGTTTCACCTTACCGTAAGAATGATATTGGTCTGAATACTGCTACGTTACCGGATAACGTTGATCTGGATATTACTAATAAAACCGTCATTCCGACGCGTGGCGCGGTGGTGCGAGCAGACTATGTTGCCAACGTGGGAATGCGGGCATTGTTGACGCTCAAACAAATTAACCAGCAGCCCGTGCCATTTGGCGCGCTGGTCAGCCTCAAAGGAAATGAGGGGCGTAGCGCCATCCTTGATGAAGGAGGGCAGGTTTATCTGACGGGATTGCCGCCGCAAGGTGAGTTAATTGTTGTCTGGGGACAAGATAATTCGCAGCGCTGCCGGGTGAATTATTCATTGGCTGGAGAGAGTAGCGTCAGCGGAATCAGCATGGCAGAGTTTACCTGTCATTAAGTTTTATTGGCCTGAAGTAGATGAGTATTTCTATGGATAAATTAATACGTTTTATTATTTTTATATTAGGCTTCACGGCTTTTACCTGCTCAGCGGTAACTTGTGAGGTATTACTTGAACAGATAAATACCGTCAGCTTTGGCACGGTTAATGTCCAGCGCGATACCCCTCCGGGGGCGACTATTGCTTCAACGGTATCGCCGGGCTATGCGCAAGCTAGAATTACTTCTGATACCGGGGAATCTTGCCCAGGGAATTATTCTATGGTGTATTTGTCTGGTATCGAGTCGTCAATTAGTGGGGTCTATAAAACAAATCTGGATGGCGTAGGGATAAAAATTAACGGTATGCCCGGCGATTTTAGTTTACCTCCGGTGACGCCGAATTATGTTTTTCATCTTGGTTATTATACGGTGTCGCTGGTGAAAACAGGAAATATAACGCCTGGTTTGTTAACGCCGGGATTAATTGCCCAGGCCTGGTTTGGCACTCCGGGAAGTTACTTTACGAAAATATCATTGGATGCAAACTCACAAGTAAATGTGCTCAGTTGCTCTATTTCGAGCCAGGTATTGAATTTTGATCTGGGTTCCGTCAGTGCCGCAGAATTTGGCTCTGCAGCTGGGTTTACACCTTCACATACGGACACGCAGAATTTAGGGCTTAACTGCAATCCGGGTGTCAATATTAACGTTGAGCTTAAAGGCGTACAAAACCCTGATGCCAGTGCTAATGCCAGCGTATTGGCATTAACCGGGCAGGGGGGAGATAACGTCGCAGATGGCGTCGGAGTGCAACTGCTTTATAACAATGTCCCGATACAGTTAAACAATCGACTGATGTTAAAACAGTCACCTGGCGGGCTGGAAAGCTTCCCGATTATGGCGCGCTATTACCAGACTAAATCGCTGGTGAAAGCAGGCGAGGCAAATGCCACGGCAACGCTGGATATGACTTATCAGTAGGAGGGGAAATGATAACTAAGTTAAAATATTTGCTCCCGGGTCTGATCTTTATTTCCGCTACAGCTTTCGGGGGCGATCCGGTTGCGTTGAATATCAAAGGTAAGATTGTTGCAGCACCTTGCCAGATCAGCAGCGATAGTATCGCAAGAACCGTCCCGTTGACGGGCGCGCAGGGTGTTCAGTCCTCATCTCTGTATACGCCGGGTTCAGCCACAGACTGGGTATTCTTTGATTTTAATATTGAACGCTGCCCGGCGGGAACGGTAAAAGCCACGATGCAGTTATCCGGCAATGCCGATAGCGCCGGGACGGATGATCTCTACCAGAATGCTGGCAGCGCAGGCAATATAGCGATTCAGCTGCAAACAGCGGACGGCCAGCCGTTAGGGAAAGATAAAACAGTCAGCGGCATTATTATCAATAATGAGTATCGCTACCATCTACGTGCCCGAGCATTTAGTTCGCAAGGGAACGTTACACCTGGAACAATTAGTGCGGTGGTTACTGCGACGTTTACCTGGCAATAAAGGATTGTCATGCTTTTCTGTATGCTTTTTTGTAAAACGGCAGTCGCTGTTATTTCAGTGACAACAATCGTCTGGTTGATGCTCGATATGCTATCACCTATAAATTAGAGATCGAAGTGACGATATTGAATATTTTCATTAAAAATGATAACTACTTTTTTAGGGTAGGGTTTAGTAAGTTAATGGAAAGTCTCTTTCCCGATGTGTTATTTAATATGCACGTAATAAACGATATTGGTAAAGAGGTCATCGTTGATGCTGATATTATTGCGCTGAATTTGTGCCGGGGAGAGGAGTTTGTTTGCCACCCGGAATTATTGAATCGCCGGGTGGGTTTACTTATCGGTTTGGTTGATAAGCGGTTCATGCGTCCGGGAGGGGCTTTGCCATTATGTCTGCAGGATATGGTCTTTATCCAGCAGGATGTACAGATAAATCGAATTATGGCAAAAATAAAACAGATTCACCTGCCGATGCAAGCGCCATCGATGGATAAACCTGATGTGCGGTGTTGTGAATGTCGTCATCGGAAACTTTCCCCACAGCAGAAAAAAGTTGCCGCAGCATTACATGAAGGTCTGCCGGTAAGTGATATCGCGCGAAAACTCGCGCTTTGCACTAAGACGGTCTTCTCCCATAAAAGAATAATTATGTCTAAATTCAATTTACACAATGATTTGGACCTTTTGCTGCTGTTGAAATATTTGCAAATGAAAGATTGTTTAGACATGCGCGTTGAATATAACCAAAATAATTCGAGTTGCAGGAAGGCGGCGACGCAGTGACAAATTCGTCGGGAACGAATTTGACCAGTCAAAGACTGGCCTCCGGTGAGAGGCAGGAGCCTCTCATTAATCCCCAGGAGCTTACTGAAGTAAGTGACTGGGGTGAGCGAGGAAAGCCAACGCACAAGCAACTTGAAGTATGACGGGTATAAACTTGCAAAATACACATTCTCATCTATCTTTGTTGTGCTTACGACTATGGAGGATTAAAGCATGTGTACCCATTTGCACGATAACGCTCGTCAGTACGCAGAAGAGAAAAAATGAACGGCTCCCGCTAGCCTGCCATCCCGCCAGCCTGTTTTTTGGCGGTGGCTTATAACGCGGGTTAGGCACAGCATCGCAAAGCACATCCACAACCCGCCGACGGCGGGTTCTTTTTTCCTCCCCTCCGTTTTACCAGCGAATTCAGCAGCATGCCTTGATTAACTCTTGCGTAACCGTAGTGTAAGGCTAGACTACGGAAATGTGCATGAGTTTACGGAGGTCCAGTGGACGCCATTAAGGGATCGGAACTGAACGTGCCGGATGCCGTTTTTGCATGGGTATTCGACGGGCAGGGCGGCGTTAAACCGCTGGCCGACAGCGACACCATCGATAAAGAGCATCCTTGCTGGCTGCATCTCAATTATACCCATATTGATAGTGCGGAATGGCTGGCCTCAACGCCGCTGCTGCCCAATAACGTACGTGATGCGCTATCCGGGGAGAGCACTCGTCCCCGGGTTACGCGGATTGGTGATGGGGCGCTGATCACGCTGCGTTGTATCAACGGCAGTACCGATGAGCGGCCAGACCAGCTGGTGGCAATGCGCCTTTATATGGATGAGCGTTTAATCGTCTCGACCCGGCAGCGTAAAGTCCTGGCGCTGGACGATGTGCTTGGCGATTTACGAGAGGGTAATGGTCCGACAGACGGCGGCAGCTGGCTGGTAGACGTTTGCGATGCTCTGACCGATCATGCGAGCGAGTTTATCGAGCAGCTTCACGACCGCATTATCGATCTGGAAGATGACCTCCTGGATCAGCAGGTGCCGCCGCGCGGTTTTCTGGCGCTGTTGCGTAAACAGCTTATCGTCATGCGCCGCTATATGGCGCCGCAGCGGGATGTCTATGCAAGGCTTGCCAGCGAACGTCTGCCGTGGCTAACCGATGACCAGCGGCGGCGGATGCAGGATATTGCCGAGCGCCTGGGACGCGGGCTTGATGAGATTGATAGCTGCATTGCTCGCACGGCGATTATGAGCGATGAGATAGCGCAGATTATGCAGGAGTCGCTATCGCGCAGAACCTACACGATGTCGCTGATGGCGATGGTCTTTCTACCCAGCACCTTTTTAACCGGGCTGTTTGGCGTCAACCTCGGTGGTATTCCAGGCAACAGCTGGCATATGGGTTTTTCTATTTTTTGCATAATGTTAGTTGTTCTCATTGGCGGTGTTACATGGTGGTTGCATCGTAGTAAATGGCTGTAAAGAATCGCCTTTTTTCATAATGATGATGGTGAAAACCCGGCAATGTTTGAGCGAAATCAATAAACCACCTACCCATTCAGGGCAATATCTCTCTCGCAGGTGAATGCAACGTCAAGCGATGGGCGTTGCGCTCCATATTGTCTTACTTCCTTTTTTGAATTACTGCATAGCACAATTGATTCGTACGACGCCGACTTTAATGAGTCGGCTTTTTTTTGCGCTCTGTTTGTCAGCTTCTACGCTTAATTGGTGTACCCGCCCATAACCGGGAGTCAATATGCGTTATCAGCCACTGAACTCAATACCTATCTCACCTGAACCTAACGACCCGGTTCCGGTGCCCGATCCCAGACCGCGACCGCATCCGTTACCTGATCCTCCGCCTGACGATGAACCGATTAAATTGTCGCATCGCGAGCGGAGATCTGCGAGGATACGCGCCAGCAGATTGTCCGCCCTTTAATGTAATGCGAGAAATAATTGTGACCGCTTTTTCTACTCTGAATGTTTTGCCCGCCGCCCAGCTAGATAACCTGAATGAACTGGGATATCTCTCGATGACTCCGGTTCAGGCGGCGGCTTTGCCCGCGATTTTGGCCGGTAAAGATGTGCGCGTGCAGGCGAAAACCGGCAGCGGTAAAACGGCGGCATTTGGCCTCGGATTACTCCAGCACGTTGATGCGTCGCTGTTCCTGACGCAGTCGTTGGTGTTGTGCCCGACGCGTGAACTGGCGGATCAGGTCGCAGGTGAACTGCGCCGTCTGGCGCGCTTCCTGCCAAACATTAAAATTTTAACCTTGTGCGGCGGGCAGCCTTTTGGCGCGCAGCGTGATTCGCTACAGCATTCGCCGCATATTATCGTTGCCACACCGGGGCGTTTACTCGATCACCTGCAAAAAGGCACCGTGTCGCTGGATGCCCTGCAAACGCTGGTGATGGATGAGGCAGACCGCATGCTGGATATGGGGTTTAGCGACGCCATTGACGAAGTGATCCGCTTTGCTCCGGCTTCGCGCCAGACGTTGCTGTTTTCTGCCACCTGGCCGCAAGCTATCGCGGCGATTAGCGGTCGCGTACAGAACAATCCGCAGACCATTGAAATTGATGCCGTTGATGCCATTCCGGCTATCGAACAACAGTTCTTTGAAACTTCGCAACACGGTAAAATCGCGCTGCTGCAAAAGCTACTGAGTCAGCATCAGCCTGCCTCATGCGTGGTGTTCTGTAATACTAAAAAAGATTGTCAGGCCGTTTGCGATTCCCTGAATGCTGCCGGACAAAGTGCATTGTCGCTGCATGGCGATCTTGAACAGCGCGATCGTGACCAGACGCTGGTGCGTTTTGCCAACGGCAGCTCGCGTGTACTGGTGGCGACAGATGTTGCCGCTCGCGGATTAGATATCAAGTCGCTGGAGCTGGTGGTGAACTACGAACTGGCCTGGGATCCGGAAGTTCACGTGCATCGTATTGGTCGTACTGCCCGTGCCGGTGAAAGTGGTCTGGCAATCAGCCTCTGCGCGCCGGAAGAGGCGCAGCGCGCGAATATTCTCGCAGAAATGCTGCAAATAAAGCTGAACTGGATGAACGGTCCGGTAAATAGCAACATTGTGCCGCTACAGGCGGAAATGGCGACGTTGTGTATTGATGGCGGTAAAAAGGCCAAGATGCGCGCGGGCGATGTGCTGGGAGCGTTAACGGGTGATATCGGTCTTGATGGTGCGGACATCGGTAAAATCAACGTCCATCCGGCGCATGTTTACGTTGCCGTTCGTCAGGGCGTGGCGCATAAGGCGTTTAAGCAACTGCAAAACGGTAAAATCAAAGGTAAAGCCTGCCGGGTTCGTCTGCTGAAATAAGCGTTGAAAACGCGTCTCAGGCAGTGGCCTGAGACGCTCGTCATTATTTAACTTCCACCACGTTCAGACGCAGCTCATCGAGCTGTGCTTCGTCTTCTTCCGGTTGCCAGCCCGCAGGCTGCATCGGGATCTCTTCGCGATCGAATGCCAGATCGCCGCCGTCAACTACCGCCGAACCGTGGTTAATCCCTTTAAAGTCGAAAAGGTTGGTATCGCTGAGGTGAGATGGCACCACGTTTTGCATCGCGCTGAACATCGTTTCGATGCGTCCCGGATAGCGTTTATCCCAGTCGCGTAGCATATCACCAATCACCTGACGCTGAAGGTTAGGCTGTGAACCGCACAGGTTACACGGAATGATCGGGAACTCTTTCGCCTGAGAGAAGCGCTCGATATCTTTTTCGCGGCAGTAGGCCAGCGGGCGGATAACGATATGCTTGCCATCATCGCTCATCAGCTTCGGCGGCATGCCTTTCATCTTCCCACCGTAGAACATATTGAGGAACAGCGTTTGTAAGATGTCGTCGCGGTGGTGGCCCAGGGCGATTTTGGTCGCGCCCAGCTCCGTGGCAGTACGATAGAGGATTCCGCGGCGCAGACGAGAGCACAGCGAGCAGGTGGTTTTGCCTTCCGGGATTTTTTCTTTAACGATGCCGTAGGTGTTCTCTTCAACAATTTTGTATTCAACACCCAACTGCTCAAGATATTCCGGCAGGATATGCGCTGGGAAGCCCGGCTGTTTTTGATCGAGGTTTACCGCGACCAGCGAGAAGGAAATCGGCGCGCTTCTTTGCAGATTACGCAGGATTTCCAGCATGGTGTAGCTGTCTTTGCCACCGGAAAGGCAGACCATAATACGGTCGCCTTCCTCAATCATATTGAAATCGGCGATAGCCTCACCGACGTTGCGACGCAGGCGCTTTTGCAGCTTGTCGATGTTGTATTTTTCTTTCTTGCTAATTTCTTGATTTTGCAGCATTTAATAGTGGCTCAATTCATAGTGTGGCATACGTACCCTGACAGCGGTTGGCTGAGGATAACGATGAATTCGGTCTAACATCTACTCATTTGTATTTAGGTTGTAGAAAGGCGGCAAGCCAGGGCGGCTTGAGGGCGAAATGAACATCGCCAGCGCGTCTACACCTGAATGATGATGAGTAAAAAGTGTGGCGTGTATGGTACGGATTAGCGAGGAATATGTCAGCACATTTAAGGCAATTTAATCCGCCGGGAGTAAATATAGCAGGGCTTTGTGGCGTAGGTAAAACCGGCAGGCATCAGGCGATCCCTGCCGCAGGCGATTATTTAGCGCAATAGACGCGCGCTTCACGCGGGGTATAAATACCCAGAGTCACGAAACCCAGTAGGCCATTAACAAAAGTCTGTTGAACTTCGGTACGGACGACTTTGTCCGCGCCGCCGCACACTTTAGCTGCGTCGATTTGTTTGGCCTGGCCAATTCCGCTAACAAAGAAGTGGTGGGTGGTGACTTGCTGAGGCTGAACGGTAACGCCAGGATTTACCGTAAAGCTCTGCTGGGCGCAGCCAGAAATAGCGGCTGCGGCTAAAACTACCATCATTAACTTTTTCATATCATCCCTATAATTGTTGTATAACAAACCCTCAGTGGGGAGAGGGATTTTATACAGCAAAAAGAGAAAGTAACAACTTACTAAATTTAATAGCACGTTAAAAATAGTCATAATATCAGCCGATATATACCCTAAATAATTCGAGTTGCTTAAAGGCGGCAAGGGAGTGAGTCCCCGGGAGCATAGATAACTATGTGACCGGGGTGAGCGACAAATCTGCCGGGAGCAGATTTGAACGTCGCTTGCGACGGCCCGTAAGGGCGAGGCCCATGGATGGGCCGAGTAATACGCAGCCAACACATAAGCAACTTGAAGTATGACGGGTATAACGATAATTCACGGCTTAGGGTGCGAAATAAAGACAAAAAGCCCGCACGATGGCGGGCTAAGAGGGTTAACGCACGACCAGCACCGAACACTCGGCATGGCGCACGACGGCGGCGGCGTTAGAGCCCAGCAGATAGGTGGTAATATCGGGACGGTGCGAAGAGATAATCACCAGGTCTGCGGGTAGCGATTTCGCCATCGCGAGGATTTTATCCTTCGGCGAACCTTCCGTAATGTGGAAATGGATGCGGTCTTCCGGGATATTAAACTTACTCACAATTTCCTTCAGCCGCGATTCAGATTCCGCTTTCAGGTCATCCATCGCAGGTAGCTCAGCGGTGTAGGCCATTCCCAGCGAAGCGTAATAGGGCAGGGAGGGAATGACGGTCAGGAAATGCACCTCGGCATCATCGATTCTGGCTTCTGCTTCAACATGCTTGATAACGCGGTCAGTTAATTCTGTATCGGAAATATCGATGGGCACAAGAATCATTCTGTTCATAAAACCTCCTGTTTAAGTAACCACTAAAAGTGTAGGCCATCCAGGCGATTATTGTACATTGACCACAATCACACTTTTACTATCAGGTGCAGCGGCGTTCGGTAAATTTACCTTTGATGACGCCATCGTAAAAACGACCTTTAGAAACAACTTGCAGGAAATTACGGTAAATACGCGGCGGGACACCGATATACTGCAGCGTTTGGTTATCGCGAAAGCGTATTTCAAGAATGCCAGAGGACTCGTCGTAGGCGACGGAGGTGATTCGGGAAGATTTTACGGGCTGATGATTCATAACGGGCGTCCTCTACGGCTACGGCAGTTCTTGATAGCAATATATCATTCATCGGACGACTATTTTAAGGCATTAGATATATTGTTTTGATTTGACTGAGGCTGTTGGAGGGGTAAGAGAAGGAGAGAGCCCGCCGTTACCGGCGGGCCTTAACATTAGAACTGGTAAACCAGGCCCAATGCTACAACGTCATCAGTAGAGATGCCTCTGTTAGAATAGAAGCTGTCGTCTTCGTCCAGCAGGTTGATTTTGTAATCAACGTAGGTAGACATATTACGGTTGAAGTAATAGGTTGCGCCGATATCAGCATATTTCACCAGGTCTTTGTCGCCATCGGTATTGCTCAGGTCTTTACCTTTAGACATCAGGAAAGAAACTGCCGGGCGCAGACCGAAGTCGAACTGATACTGAGCGGTCACTTCAAAGTTCTGCGTTTTGTTCGCGACGCCGTTACCGTTGCCGTACGGAGTCATGTTGCGAGTTTCTGAATACATGGTTGCCAGATAGATGTTGTTGGCATCATATTTCAGGCCAGTCGTCCATGCTTCAGCTTTGTCGCCTCCGGCAGTGGTCTGGGTCATCTGATCGTTGGTACGATCAGAAGAGGTGTAAGCGGCAGCGGCGCTAATACCCATACCGAAATCATAAGAAGTAGACAGACCAAAGCCGTCGCCATTCGCGTTGCGCACGCTGCGGTCGCCGTTGTTGGTGCCTTCGCCGCTACCGGCGTTTTCATTTTTACCCTGATACTGCAGGGCGAAGTTCAGACCGTTAACCAGACCGAAGAAGTCATTGTTACGGTAGGTTGCTACGCCGTTGGCGCGGCCAGCCATGAAGTTGTCAGCCTGAGAGTAGGAGTCGCCACCGAACTCTGGCAGCATATCGGTCCAACCTTCTACGTCGTACAGCACGCCATAGTTACGGCCGTAATCGAATGAACCGTAGTTAGCGAATTTCAGACCAGCAAACGCCAGACGGGTCCAGGACTGGTTGTCAGCCCCTTCGGTGTTGTTCGCCTGGACGTTGTATTCCCACTGGCCGTAACCGGTCAGTTGATCGTTAATCTGGGTTTCGCCTTTGAAGCCAAGACGAACGTAAGACTGATCGCCATTTTTAGAAGAGTCATCAGAGAAATAATGCAGACCGTCTACCTTGCCATAGAGGTCTAGTTTATTTCCGTCTTTATTATAAATCTCAGCGGAATGAGCAGCGCCAGCAGCTAATAATGCCGGGATAACGAGGGCCAGTACTTTTCTTTTCATTTAGACAATCCTTTAGCTGTTTTTGTTTTAGCTTCCTCAAGGGAAGTGAACTCATGCTAAAGGAGCGAATTAATATATGGTAAGTATCAATTGTTACGATATAAGTAAAATCTAAAACAAATAATACGAATGAAATGATGATAATTATAGTGAATACTTTCACTGAAAGTATATAAAATAAAAATTATACACGTCAATATTAATGTCGTATTATCCGCCCGTTATATGCCTTTATTGTCATCCAAAAATTTTTTTGCTGCCGTCCGTTCCTGAGAATGGTTTTTATTGGTCGGTTAAATGACAAGCCCGAATTGATATTCGGGCTTTTTTTATATGCTGAAAAAACGTCCGCGGTTTAACTTTCCGTCGCTGGCTTTTCCGCCTTACCGGCCAGCTGCGCGAGGAAGTCGTAGCGTTTTTGCAGATCTTTTGTTGCATCCTTCCACAACTGCTCCGCCACTTCCGGCTGCTGTGCATTCAGGCGACGGAAGCGCTGCTCGTTAAGCAACGTTTCTGCTAACGCATCTGACGGTGGACGGGAGTCAAGCGCCAGCGGAAGTTTACCCTCATCAGCACGACGCGGATCAAAGCGGTACAGCGGCCAGAATCCGGTTGCGGTCAACTGGCGCATCTGGTCGTGACTCAGGGCCAGATCGTAACCGTGCTCCTCGCAAGGACTGTAGGCGATAATCAGCGACGGTCCCGGATAAGCCTCTGCTTCCTGAATCGCTTTCACCGTCTGGTTAAGCTGAGCACCCAGTGAAATCTGCGCGACGTACACATGGCCGTACATCATCATGCTCACGCCGAGATCTTTACGCGATTTGCGCTTACCGTGCTCACCAAACTTAGTGACCGCGCCCAGTGGGGTAGCCTTCGAGGCCTGGCCGCCGGTATTGGAGTAGCATTGGGTATCGAGCACCAGAATATTGACGTTTTCGGTCAGGCTCAGCACGTGGTCAAGACCGCCAAAGCCGATATCATAGGCCCAGCCGTCGCCGCCGATCAGCCAGATGGATTTCTCTACCAGCGCATCGGCGTCTGTTAACAGTTCCTTCGCACCCTCTTCATTTGCCAGAACCTTACGCAGTTCGGCAACCTGTTCACGGCGCACCTCAGGCGTAGCTTCTGCATGCAGCGCGTCGTTCAGCTCTGCCGGAAGCTTACCGGAAAACTCTGACAGCAGACGCATAACGCGCTGACGATGCTGATCGACGGTAAGGCGGAAGCCTAAGCCAAATTCGGCGTTATCCTCGAACAACGAGTTGGCCCACGCCGGGCCGCGACCGTTGGCATCGGTGGTGTAGGGTGTGGAAGGCAGGTTGCCGCCATAAATAGATGAACAGCCCGTAGCGTTGGCGATTAACATTCTATCGCCGTACAGCTGAGTCAGCAGTTTGATATACGGCGTTTCGCCGCAGCCGGAACAGGCCCCGGAGTATTCGAACAGCGGGCTAATCAGCTGCGACGTTCGGATATCAATACGTTCCAGCTTGCTGCGGTCAATTTCCGGCAGATTGAGGAAGTAGTCATAGTTCACTTTCTCTTCTTCAACATGCTCAAGGCGCGACATCATATTGATGGCCTTGATTTCCGGATTTTGCCGGTCTTTCGCCGGGCACACTTCGACGCACAGATTACAACCGGTGCAATCTTCCGGCGCCACCTGCAATACATATTTCTGCCCGCGCATATCGCGGGACTTCACATCCAGAGAGTGCAGGCTGGCCGGAGCGTTTTCCATCGCTTCCGGGGAGATAACTTTAGCGCGAATAGCCGAGTGCGGGCAGGCGGCGACACAGTGGTTACACTGAGTACAAAGCTCCTCTTTCCAGATCGGGATCTCTTCGGCGATGTTGCGTTTTTCCCAACGTGTAGTGCCCATCGGCCAGGTGCCATCCGGTGGTAGAGCGGAAACCGGCAGCGCATCGCCGAGTCCGGCCAGCATCGCGGCGGTCACCGTTTTGACAAAGTCTGGCGCGGCATCGGACACCACAGGCGGGCGATTCGGGCTGTTGCCATCGACCGGCTGTAACGGCACTTCCGCCAGCGACTCGCGGGCCATCGCCAGCGCCTGCCAGTTGCGTTCGACCAGTTCCTGACCTTTGCTGCTGTAGCTTTTGGCGATAGCGCCCTGCAATTCCGCCAGCGCGCTATCGCCCGGCAGAATTTGTGTCAGATGGAAAAACGCCATCTGCATAACGGTGTTAATACGCGCGCCGAGGCTGCATTCGCGGGCGATTTTTGCCGCATTGACGATATAGAACCGCGCTTTTTTCTGATTCAACGTCGCCTGCACTTCCTGCGGCAGACGAGACCAGGCTTCATCAGCGCTGTAAGGTGTGTTGAGCAGGAAAATGCCGCCAGGCTTCAGACGTTCGACCATCTGATACTTGTCGATAAACTGGAGCTGATGACAGCCGACGAAGTCCGCCTGTGAAATCAGATAAGAAGAACGAATCGGCTTCTCGCTAACGCGCAGGTGTGAAACCGTCAGGCCGCCGGCTTTTTTTGAGTCATAGACGAAATAGCCCTGCGAGAACCACGGCGTTGAGTTGCCGATAATCTTGATATTATTTTTGGTGGCCGAGACGCTGCCGTCGCTGCCGAGTCCGTAGAACAACGCTTCCAGCTTGGCTTCCGACGGCAGGGTATTTTCCACCAGCGGCAGGGAAAGGTTGGTAACGTCGTCATAGATGCCGACGGTAAAGCGCGGTTTCGGTTTGGCGGCGCTCAGTTCGTTGAAGATCGCCAGTACGCACTCCGGGCCGAACTCTTTGGAGGACAGCCCATAACGACCGCCGATGGTGCGCGGCAGAGTTTCGCGCTCGCCGCGATTGAAGGCTTCCGCCAGGGCGGTCATCACGTCGAGATACAGCGGTTCTGCCTGAGCCCCAGGTTCTTTAGTGCGGTCCAGAACTGCGACGGCGCGGGCGCTTTCCGGCAGGGCTTCCAACAGATGAGCGGCGGAGAAGGGGCGGTAAAGACGCACTTTCAGCACGCCGACTTTTTCGCCACGGTTCAGCAGTTCTTCAACCACTTCTTCACAGGTACCAATGGCTGAGCCCATGATCACAATGACGCGTTCTGCCTGCGGATGGCCGTAGAACTCAAACGGCTTGTACTGGCGTCCGGTGGCGGCGGCGAAATCGTTCATGGCGGTTTCGACATGATCGTAGACCGCGTCGTACCACGGGTTAGTTGCTTCGCGGGATTGGAAGTAAGTATCCGGGTTGGCGGAGGTACCGCGGATCACTGGATGTTCCGGATTCAGCGCGCGCTGGCGATGTTCGTCAATTTTATCCTGCGGCAGCAGGCTACGAAGGGTATCGTCGGCAAGCGGGGCGATTTTATTGATTTCGTGCGAGGTGCGAAAACCATCGAAGAAATGAATAAATGGTACCCGGCTTTGCAGTGTGGCGATATGCGAAATCAGGGCAAAATCTTGCGCTTCCTGGACGCTGCTGGCGCAGAGCATCGCGCAGCCGGTCTGGCGCACTGCCATCACATCAGAGTGATCGCCGAAGATAGAGAGCGCGTGGGTTGCCACAGTACGGGCAGCGACGTGCAGAACAAACGGCATCAGTTGGCCTGCCAGTTTGTACAGCGTCGGGATCATCAGCAGTAAACCCTGCGATGAAGTAAAAGAGGTCGAGAGGGCGCCGGTTTGCAGCGCCCCATGTACGGCACCAATTGCCCCGGCTTCCGACTGCATTTCGACGACGCGGGGAACGTCGCCCCAGACGTTTTTCAGCCCGTTACCAGCCCAGGCGTCCGCCTGTTCCGCCATCGTGGAGCTGGGCGTAATCGGGTAGATGGCGATAACTTCACTGGTGCGAAACGCGACTGAGGCGGCTGCACCATTACCGTCGATAGTGATCATATTCAATACTCACATTGCTTAATGTTTGATAAATATAAAATTTATGCTCAAGGACACGCCCTGAGCATTTGCTTATGTTTTTCTTGCAACCCGACATCAGCGCAACCTTACAGGATTCTTATCAATTCATTTTTGACGAGCGCTGTGTTACCCCGTTTGCGACTGCTTGTTTTAGTATAGACGCCAAAGAACCAGGCTTTTTTGATCTCCAGGCGCTACAAAATCCATAAGTTAGATAAATTAGTTCAGCTTGAGCATAGAGACTCGCGTATGGACGACACCCTACACCAAAATTGAGTGCGCCATTTTTCCATAAGTAGCAATGTTGCCGATTTCCGTTCGGCACCAGGAAGATGATGAAGCGTGGACATTGATGATAATTACCTGTAGGTAATTTTATGAGTGTTTGCTATATTTTGCCCATCTGATGGTAAATGACGTTAAAATCGCTCCTATGGACAAATACGAAACCCGGCGGCAACGCCTGCTCTATATCCGCGATAATTTATGTGGCGGAAAAGCCGTTGATGTGGCCCGAACCATTGGTCGGGAGCCTTCTTATGTCTCACGGATGCTCTACCCCGAAGGTAAGAAGCAAAAGAAAAGGATAGCTGACGAGATGGTCGAACTTATTGAATCTTCATTCAATCTGCCGCGTGGATGGATGGACGGTATTACCGGGAGTATTGATAGCGTGAGCGAACGAGTGGAAAATTCACCACAGATACAATACGTTATTGAAGTTCTGGATGCACAAGCCAGTGCCGGACCCGGTTGTATTGTCTCAAGTGAAGTTGATGAAACCGTCAGCAGTATCACCTATGACTCCGTCGGCGCGCTCAGGCTTTTTGGTAACCGGCCCGCAGAGCATATCAAAGTGATCACGGTATCCGGCGATAGCATGTCAGGCACGATTGAAACTGGCGATTACATCTTTATTGATGTATCGAAAGATTACTTCGAAGGTGACGGCATCTATGTCTTCTCATTTAAAGGCGCGGTGCTGGTAAAACGTCTCCAGTTCACTGCCGATGGCCTGCTTGTGCATTCAGATAACAGCAAATATGCCGACTGGACGATTGGCGAAAGCCATGAACAATATCTGAAAATTATCGGCCGCGTTATCTATAGCCACAGCGTTAAACGCTTCGTGTAAATGCAGCCATCTGCACGTCAGGCGTGCAGATGCGTCGTGTCAAAGCCCTGTTGAGAATGTTCCACGGGCTCCGCTATCAGGGTTGCTTAGGCCATCGCATGGGCAACACTTGTACTCTTCCATCTCCTTTACAACTCTCCCGTCAAATGAGTTACGCATAAAAATCATTTATTTTCATGCAATTACAAATTTTAATACAAAAAAATACCCATGGGTATTTATTTTTAGGTAACCTTAAGGTATCTTTATTTCATCAACACGATTTACCTCAATCATCCTGATGATGAGTACAACGATTCAGTAATGAATCTACGTGGCTGAAAAGCCAGTTTCCTCAAATAATGAACTTTGGGATGGGGTTTTCAATAAGGCTCGTTTAAGCCAATGTCTCCGCTATGACCGTACCACCAAAGATCATTAAGGAGGCCGTTATGTCCCGTCGAACCGCGTTTAAGGGTTCTGCAGCAGGCCGACGCCGTGAACGTCGCTCGCACTTGCAAAATCCTGAAACCCTCACTGCAGACGTTCTGCATCGACCGACGCCTGGTCGCGCTCAGATTCAGGCCAAAGGAGTACATCATACGCCGGACTCTATTGATAACGCTGTGCCTATAAAATTTATTGCTCAGGATGTCATCTGGCAACGTGAAGAATACAAATGCCAAATTGAGCGAGCGGCAATTATTTATCAACAAGAGTTCGGGCATAAATATATAGAATCCGCTGATTATCTTTGCCATCGGGCGATCTATGCACTTGGTTTACAAAAAAGAAAGAAAATAACGGCGAGGTAATCGTAGTGTAAGTATGAAAAATTATTCTGCACTTCGGTATTCATCATCATCACTCACAGTGAAAGAAGGGAGGATAAATGTCTGATCCTGTTTCCGGTACATCGCTAGTTGTTGCTGGTGGATTAATGGGAGCTGGTATGTTTGGGTTGGTAACAGGTATTGATTATGGCGTTGTTTTTGGGGCTTTTGCTGGTGCGGTATTTTATGTGGCAACTGCGGTAAATATTACCCGCTTTCGATTGGCCGCTTATTTCATGACATCCTTTATTGTTGGTGTCCTGGGGGCCGGGTTAATCGGGACGAAACTGGCATCCTGGACAGGGTATAGTGAAAGTCCATTAGACGCGCTGGGCGCGGTGCTGATATCTGCACTTATTATTAAGATCCTCACGTTTCTGAATAATCAAGAACTAACCGATTTGTACAAAATATTAACCCGGCATAATAATGAGCGTACGAATGGAAAATGACCTTCCTGCGCTAGTTAATTCAGTTCTCTGCGCTTTTATTACCCTGAATTTGATGTTTTATCGCCGTGCACAGCTCAGGAGATATCGGCCATGGGTATCGTGTACAGCATATTTACTCGTGATTACCTATGCCAGCATACCGTTTCGCTATTTGTTCGGCTTATATGAGTCGACCCACTGGTTGGTTGTTGTAGTCAATTTTTTCGTTTTTATGGCCGTATTTCGTGCGAAAGGGAATATTGCACATTTAATCGACATACCCTAAATAATTCGAGTTGCAGGAAGGCGGCGACGCAGGGAATCCCCAGGAGCTTACTCCGGTAAGTGACTGGGGTGAGCGAGGAAAGCCAACGCACATGCAACTTGAAGTATGACGGGTATAAATGAGGCATGTATGAACAAAGATGACATTTTTAAAACCATTTTGGATAAGGAGGGCGGTTATGTAAATCATCCGGATGATAAAGGTGGGGCGACAAACTGGGGAATTACTCAGGTGACCGCCCGGGCCCATGGCTATGATGGCGATATGCGAAACCTGACGCGTCAGCGAGCGCTGGATATTCTCAATGCTGACTACTGGATTGCGCCCCGGTTTGATCAGGTTGCTGACATATCTGCCACTATCGCTGAAAAGTTGTGTGATGCTGGTGTCAACATGGGACCGTCATTACCAAGCAAGTGGCTTCAACGGTGGCTAAATGCTTTTAATCATCGTGGAATGCTCTATCCGGATCTCATATCGGATGGAGTTATTGGCCCCAGAACCTTAAATGCGTTGAGTCTTTATCTTATCCGCAGAGGGAAAGAGGGAGAGAACGTATTACTTCGAGCACTGAATTGTAGCCAGGGACAGTATTATCTGGAGCTGGTTGAAAAGTATGATTCCAATGAATCATTTGTATATGGCTGGTTGAAGGCGAGAATAGCTATGTAATATTTAATGACGAACCTCTGAATGCGATTAACTCAAATATTTTACTACTATAATTAGTACCGTAACTGTCACCTGGAGAAAATAAATGTATACATCTAATGATTTAACTCTTTCAATGTTTTACTCATCCACTGTTGCTGAGGAAACAGGGAATAAAATTGTAACGCTCACTGTTCAAACTGTTGGGCCATCCGCGGAGATTCTACAAATCAGTAAGCTGCATTGTATTACTGATGAAAACAAAACGAAGCATTATAGTATTGGCGAGCAGTTCATTGCTAATGGCTCCGATCCTCTTCTGACTTCGATCGAAAGTTGGTGCCGTGATAACTCAGCAACTTTAATTCAAGAGTTAATGCTTGAAGTTATGGAGTTTATTTTTAGTAATATTAACCAAAATGCGACGTGGATTGGGCAGTATGGCATGAAGATTTTTGAAAATGAACCAGTAACAAAACGCATCCCTGATAGCGTATTGCACAATGGCAGCTCCGAAAACTCATAATAAATTAACAGGGAAAATAGTTTTAGTTTTAAAACGTAATAATTATGATGCATAACAATAAGTCATAATTAAACAAACTGATTTTTATAAAGTGCATTCTAAATTTAAATATCAATAATGGAGATATTATTATGGCTTTTGCTCTGCCTAATGGCTCGACCGTTTTTGTTGGCTCCGGCCTGAGTAATCCAGTTTCAGTCAGTACGGTTTCTAATGCCGAAGGGGCTATTTTTACCGTTGCTGAAAATCATAACCTTAAGGTTGATGATGTCGTGCTTATTTCTTCGGGATGGGGACTTATCGATGGTTTAGTTGCCAGAATCACTGCGCAAACAACGAATAGCGTAACCATTTCGGTTGTTAACTCTAGCGACAGGAATTTTTTCCCTGCTCATGCCGGTAGCGGGAAATTACAGAAAATCACTGAGTGGACTGAGATTCCACAGATTACGGAAGTTGCGCAATCAGGTGGTGAACAGCAGTATGCACAGGTACAGTTTCTGGCAGACGATCGCCAGCGTAATATTGGTACTTTTAAGGCGGCTAAAAATCAAACCTTCACGTTAGCCCATGATGCTTCATTAGCAATCTACAACGTGTTGAGCATGGCGGATCGTTATGGCCAAATTTTACCGCTACGCATGTTTGTTCCGAATGCGAAAGAGTACCGCTATTGGTCCGGTGTTCCGTCGTTTGATCCGCAACCGGTGACGGCTGTGAATAGTGTTGAAACCGTACAAGTCGCGTTTTCCATTCACTCGCGGGATATTACCTTCTACAAATCGGAAGATTAATCATTTTCCTTATCTGCAGAACACAAAATAAATTCGATTAGGCTCCTGCGGGAGCCTTTTTTAAGGGTACTTATGAGCGCTATCTTCAAATTACAACCTAAACCTGTTTTTAAAGCGGATGTCATTATTCCCCGTGCTGGTGAAGACGACGGAGTACTGAATTTTACATTTAAGCATCGGCCAATAAAAGAGCTGGCAGAACTTGAAAATATTGACGAGAAAACCGCCAGTGATTTTTTACTGGAGATCGTCGACGACTGGGCATTATCTGAACCCTGTACGCGAGAAAATATGGCAACACTGATAGATAACTATCCGGGGGCGGTTAAAGCAATAATGACCACCTATTATCAGGAGCTGACGGGGAATCGCGAAAAAAACTGATTGCGGTTGCCTCTGCATTCTATACGCCTGAACCATCAGCGGATGAGCTTAGCGCATTCGGTCTGACAGCCGAAGACTATGACGATGTTGTTATCAACGTCTGGCCTGATATCTGGCCTGCATTTGTGGTTTTTCGCGCGGCCAGCACGCAGTGGCGCACCAGCCCGGGAGGGGTCATCGGTCTGGATTATAATGTCCTAGCATGGCTCATGAGGGTTTATGATGTAGCTGACGAGGTAACCGCAATAAACGATCTTCAGATAATGGAACGGGTGGCGTTGAATATCCTGAATAAACTACAGAACTAGTTAGGATTTTCATCGGAAGGATGTTCTATTTATTAATCAAATTAAATCAGGCTATCGCCTGGTTTATTCTTTCAGGAGAAAGTCAATGGCGGGTGATACAACAATAACACTGCGCATGAATAACAGTGAGCTGGAAAAAAGCAACCGACTTCTGGATCAATATCAACAGAAAGTCACTGTTGCCAGCCGTAAAAGTGAAGAGTTTAATAAGACTTTTCGTGCTGCAACAGATATCCAGAAAAAGCATACGGATGGCCTGAAAAGGTTAATGCAGACGTTACCCCTTCCTCCAGCCAGAATGGGGCCAATACTTCAGGATATGGTAAAGAAATCTGAGGATGAGACCTACAATATCACGTCAGGACCTAAGAGTTACTGGGATTCATTAACAGGGATGGGCAGTATTCCAAAAGTCGCGGCGGGTAATGCGTTAATACCTTTCCTACCGGGCACAGAGAGAGAAGATAATTCCGGAAATAGTAAGAAAGATGTGGGTAAGAGTGATTGGCTCGGCGGTTTAATGTCAGGAGCCAAAGAGGCATGGGATAAATTCCTTAAGGATGGAGAAAACGTTCATGGCAAGCTTAAGGATTTAGCTAAAGACGCTTTTAGCTCAATGGGAAACTCGCTGGTGGAATATATAACCACAGGAAAGGCGAATTTTAGTGATTTCCTGATGACCTTTCTGAAAGGGACTCTGAAGATGCTTAGCCAATTATTGTTGGTAAAAGCCATGCAGGCTTCCTTTAACGCGATGTCGAATTCCGGCATCGGCTGGGTAGCATCCATTGGTAATGTTTTAACGGGTCGTTCCGGGGGCGGATATACCGGAGACGGTGGTAAATATGAGCCAAGAGGGATTGTTCATGGCGGCGAATTTGTTTTTACCAAAGAGGCGACCTCGGCGATAGGGATTGGCAACCTATACGCCATGATGCGCGGTGCGCAGGGGTATGCGGGCGGCGGTTATGTGGGAACGGCATCGATGCAGGGACTGGGTTCTTCTGGTGCTGGGCCACTTACTATTCAGACCTCAGTACTTATTCAGAATCAGAGTTCAGAACCGCAATCGACTGACAATAATGGCGCGGTGAATCGCGCCTGGCAGCAGACTATCGACCGTTCAGTTCGTGCTGGCGTGGCGAATGAATTGAGGCCGGGTGGCCTTATTTGGAATGCAAATCACGCGCGTTAATTTTTTGATTCCCGGAGATGATATGGCAATAGAAACTTTTACCTGGCGAACGCAAATACAAGCGGGTTTGCAAGGAGATTTTAATTTTAACGTCCGTGAGGCTAGTTTTGGTGATGGCTACCAGCAGATCGTGGGCGATGGTATTCATTCTGAAAAACAAACCTGGCCGGTGACATTAACTGGCGAAAAGGAAGAGATATTAGCGGTACTCGAGTTTATGCGCCGCCATGTAACGAAGTCGTTTATCTGGGATTCACCAACGGGTGAATCTGGACTTTATCGCGTCAGCCCCGACTCATTAAAGCTTTCACCGTTATCAAGTCAGGTCATGACGGTAACCGCCACATTTAACCAGGCATATGCACCATGATTACAGCTGATTATCAAAAACTTGAACCAGGGAATGAAATACGCTTGCTGGAGATTGATGGTAGCGTCTTTGGAATGGATGACGTCTTATATTTTCACGGACACAGTATCGCTCATAGTGAGTCCGAAATTCTGGCTGCGGGCGGCGATGAGTCTCGTTTACCTGCCAAACCCATTTGGTGGCAAGGAAATGAATATATGCCATGGCCTTGTATTATTGAAGGTATTGAGTCTACCACCAGCGGTCGGGACGCGCAGCCATCGCTTAAGGTCGCAAATATTGATGCCTCAATTACTGCTCTGTGTCTTTATTACGATGATCTGGTTCAGGCGAAGGTTACGGTACACGATACTTTGGCAAAATATCTTGATGCACGTAATTTTCCTGAGGGGAATGCGGCTGCCGATCCCACGCAGGAAAAAAGAAAGGTCTTTTTTATTGATGCCAAAAGTGAAGAAACGAATGAAGCGATTGAGTTCACTCTTGCCAGCCCAATGGATTTGCAAGGGATCATGATCCCAACTCGCCAGCTACATTCTATCTGTACCTGGTGTATCAGAAACAAATACCGCAGTGGTGATGGCTGTGATTATACCGGTCAGCGATATTTTGATAAAAATAATATATCTGTTACCGACCCGGCGCTGGATGTCTGCAACGGTACTTTATCAGCCTGTAAATTACGCTTTGGTGAAGACAACGAGCTACCTTTTGGAGGTTTCCCCGGCACGTCTTTAATTCGGAGTTAATATGCGCCAGAAGGTTATCAGGGCTATTAAGGAGCATGCCCGGCAGGAGTATCCTCGTGAGTGCTGCGGTGCGATTGCGCAAAGAGGAAGAGTAGAACGCTATTTTCCTTGCCGTAATATTGCTGACGATCCACAAGAGCATTTTGTCCTTGCGCCGGAGGATTATGCTCAGACAGAGGATTGGGGTACCGTCACGGGGATTGTGCACAGCCACCCTGATGCTACGACCCAGCCAAGCGAATTGGATAAGGCTCAGTGTGACGCGATGTTGTTACCTTGGCATATCTTTAGCTGGCCGGAAGGCGATTTCCGCACGATTTATCCTCGGGGGGAACTGCCGCTACTGGAGCGCCCGTTTGTTCTTGGTCACTATGATTGCTGGGGGCTGGTAATGAGTTATTTTCGCCAGCAGCATGGTGTTGAGTTGACGGACTACCGGGTGGATTATCCGTGGTGGGAAGATGATTACCCTGATAACTTTTACCATGATTGCTGGTATGAATGCGGATTTCGCGAGTTTTCTGGCCCGCTGCAACCCGGTGATATGATTATCATGCAGGTGCAGGCGAATAAGTGGAATCACGCAGGTATTCTGCTGGAGGATAATATGCTACTACATCATCTGTATGGTCACTTGAGTCAGCGGGTACCTTACGGTGGATACTGGCAGGAAAGAACGGTGAAGGTTTTGCGTTATAACAGATCGGGTTGAATGCTTGAGTAGCGATAATGAGTTGTGAATGCCTCTTTTATTTTAAATCATAGCATGCCTGTTTATTTAATTAATATCTGATCTTAGAATTGGTGGGTTAGAGATGATTTTCATGCTCAATGCTAGCATATATGAAATTGCATATATAATGTTTATTATATTCATGGTGGGATGAGATTTATGTTTTTATTTTTAATAACGCAAAGCTAAAACTACAGACAGAGGGAGTATCTATGCAAGAACGTATGGTCAGGATCGAACTGAGCGGCATTTTGGGTAAAAAGTTCGGGAAATCGCATTGTCGGATGGTAGCGACAACCTCCGAAGCGATACGCGCCTTATGTTGTACTATAAATGGATTTGAGAAATTCATGAACAACAGTAAGGCAATGGGCTTAACATATGCAGTATTTAAAGGAAAGGAGAATATTAGAGAAGATGATGTACCTTTCCCAATAAATGATAACGTAGTACGGATTGTTCCCGTGGTTATTGGTAGTAAAAAAGCTGGTGTATTACAAACGATATTAGGTGTGGCTTTGATTGCGATCGCTTCAATCGCGACAATGGGCGCTGGAGGCATATTTGCTGCCATTGCTGCTGGCTCCGGTTGGGGTAGCGTCGCAATGCTGGGGGCTTCAATGGCACTTGGCGGCGTTCTTCAGATGCTCTCACCTCAGGTTCCCGGATTAGCCAGCCAACAATCCCCTGAAAATAAAGCCTCTTACGCCTTCGGTGGTGTGACAAATACCACTGCGCAGGGATATCCGGTGCCGCTGTTATACGGCAAGCGGCTTATCGGCGGTGCAATTATTACCGCTGGGATTTATGTAGAAGACCAGCAGTAAAATATAAAACCTCTCTCTTTCCTGGCCACCTTTAGGTGGTTTTTTTATGGACATAATATCTATGACACAGCACCTCATTAAAGGGCGCAAGGGCGGGAGTTCGAGTCCGCGTACCCCAACGGAACAGCCAGATGATTTACAATCCGTAGCAAAAGCCAAAATTCTTATGGCGTTGGGCGAGGGCGAGTTTGCTGGCGCACTTACCGCAAAGGATATTTACCTTGATGGAACGCCGCTGGAAAATTCCGACGGTTCACAAAATTTTAGCGGTGTGGTATGGGAATTTCGCTCTGGTACTCAGGCACAGAATTATATTCAGGGGATCCCTGGTTCAGAAAATGAAATTAACGTAGGTACGGAAATATCCAGTAAAACGGCCTGGACCCATTCTTTTAGTAATACTCAGCTTTCTGCCGTGCGTCTGCGCTTAAAATGGCCATCTTTATTTAAACAAGAAGATAACGGCGATCTGATGGGTAACTCCGTGAGCTACGCTGTCGATTTGCAAACTGACGGAGGCACCTGGCAAACGGTACTGGAAAGCGCGGTTACCGGCAAAACCTCTTCCGGTTATGAACGATGCCATCGAATTGATTTACCTCGGGCTAATACGGGCTGGGTTTTGCGCCTGCGTAAGGTCACAGAAGACGTCAGTACCTCAAAAATTGGCGATGTCATGACGTTGCAAAGCTATGCTGAGATTCTCGACGCAAAATTACGTTATCCCAATACGGCCCTGCTTTACGTTGAATTTGATTCCCGTCAGTTCAATGGTTCTATCCCCAAAATTGCCTGTAGTCCTCGCGGGCGCGTTATTCGCGTTCCTGACAATTACGACCCGGAAACCCGACAATATTCGGGCATCTGGACGGGCGCGTTTAAATGGGCATGGACAGATAACCCCGCATGGATTTTTTACGATCTGATCGTTACCGATCGTTTTGGTCTGGGAAATCGTCTTACCTCAGAAAATATCGATAAATGGACGTTGTATCAGGTTGCCCGTTATTGCGACGAACCTGTGCCTGACGGTAAGGGCGGTGATGGCACCGAGCCACGCTATCTTTGTAACGTCTATATTCAGGATCGCAATGATGCCTACACGGTGTTACGTGATTTTGCAGCTATTTTCCGCGGCATGACCTGCTGGAGTGGCGATCAGGTGATAGCGTTGGCGGATATGCCTCGCGATATTGACTACACCTACACCAGAGCTAACGTGATTAATGGTCGTTTTCAATATGCCAGCAGCAGTAGCAAAACGCGCTATACCAACGCGCTGGTTTCCTGGTCCGATCCTGAGAACGAATATGCTGATGCGATGGAGCCGGTTTTTGAGCAGCCGCTGGTGGCTCGCTATGGCTTCAATCAGCTTGAACTGACGGCGATTGGCTGTACCCGTCAGTCGGAAGCTAACCGTAAAGGGCGCTGGGGGATCCTGACCAACAATAAAGATCGCGTAGTGACGTTCTCCGTCGGACTCGACGGCAATATTCCGCAACCCGGTTATGTCATTGCGGTGGCGGACGAAATGTTGGCGGGTAAATTCAACGGGGGCCGCACTAGTAAAGTGGATGGCTGCGTCATTACGCTCGATCGTAAAACGGAAGCAAAAACTGGCGATAGGCTGTTGATGAACCTGCCGTCAGGCGTGACGCAAAGCCGGACTATTCAGGATGTCGATGGGTATATTGTCACCGTTACTACCGAATATACTGAAGTACCGGAAACAGAATGCGTTTGGGCTGTAGAATCTGACTCTCTGAAGGTTCAGCAATATCGGGTTGTGAGTGTTAAAGATAATAACGATAGTACATTCACTATTTCCGCAGCCGCTCACGATCCTGATAAATATGCGAGGATTGATACCGGCGCGGTTATCGACAGTCGACCGATCAGCGTTATTCCCCCGGGAAATCAAAGTGCGCCAGCTAATATCGTCGTTGAGTCCTATTCGGTGGTTAATCAGGGGATGAGTGTTGAAACGCTGCAGGTTCATTGGTCTGCGGTAAAAAACGCCATTTCCTACGAAGCGCAGTGGCGCCGCAATGAAGGCAACTGGGTTAATATTCCTCGCAGTTCCGCGTCATCGTTTGATGTTGTAGGTATTTACGCCGGGCGCTATACCGTGCGAGTGCGCGCTATTAATGCGGCTGAAGTTTCCAGCGGCTGGTCGTATTCTGAAGAGAAAATGCTGACCGGAAAGATCGGTATGCCTTCTGCGCCGATCGCCCTGACAACCACATCGCTGATGCATGGTGTTGAACTGAATTGGGGGTTTCCGGACGGTGCCGGTGATACCCAGAAAACGGAGTTGCAGTATAGCCCTAATCCAAACGGCAGCGGGGCGATGGCGCTGTCTGACGTGGCGTATCCGGGCAAAACGTATCAGCAGATGGGTCTGCAGATTGCCGCAACGTTCTGGTACCGGGTGCGTATTGTCGATCGCTTGGGTAACGAAAGCCCCTGGACAAGTTGGGTTCAGGGGCAGGCCAGCGATAATATTAGCGAATATTACGACCAGTTGACGGATGCTATTAAGGATACACCTGCCTGGCAGGAAGTTCAGCGGGATATCGGAGAGGCTCACGAAGAGCTGACGAAAGCCGCTGATGCTATTCGTGATGGAGTTGCACAGCAGGTTACTGATATTAACCAGAGTCTTGATGAGACCGTTGCGGAGATCGGTAAACAGGTTGACGGGCAGATAGACTCGGTCAACAAGTCGATAACGGAGAATATCGATCTCGTCAATCAGACGCTCAGTGACAATATCTCGGCAGTGAACAAGAGTATTACTGATGCTGTGACTGATATTAATACGTCCATTGACCAGCAGATAACTGACGTCAACAAAACCCTGACCGAGGGGGATGCCGCGTTAAAATCCCAGCTGCAGACGGTTGAAAACAGCCTGAAACAGTCCATTGCCCAGGCGAATACGGGCTGGGACAAAGCGGTAAAACAGGAGACCGCCGACCGTATAGCAGACGTCAACGCGAAAGCCGCGCAGGCAGCAGACCAGCTGCTGAATGAAAAAATTGAGCGCGTCGCCGCCATTGATACCCTGCAGACCATTATTCAGGATGGCGACGAGTCACTGGCCCGTCAGATTTCTGAAATTTCCGCCGGTAGTGGCCAACAGTTTGATTCGTTCAACATCTGGTACTTCGATAAAGACAACGAAGGGTGGACCGAGGACGATGCCGGTCAGGTACCGATGCAAATCACGGATGACGGCTGGCTGAAAGCGTCGAACAGTAGCTCATCCTGCCGCTCACCCAACGGACAAAAAATCCCGTCCTCCTCTTATCGCACCATCATGTTGCGTATTAAACGCGTGGGTAACCCGGTCTGGAAAGGTCGGCTTTACTGGATTGGTGCAGAGGAAACCGGCTGGAGTGATGCCCGCTCGGTGAACATCGCGGAGCAGGAGTTTGACGGCGATGATATCAGCGTGGTGGCCATCTCCGATGTGAACTGGAATGCGTCTGGCACGGTCCGCCGTTTTCGTCTCGATCTGGCCCCGGGGCAGAATGCGGACAACTATTTCCTGATCCACTGGATATCGGTCGGACGACCGGCACCGGCGGCGAGTACGGCGGCGTTACGCAATGAGGAGATGGCCCGGACCCAGGCCGATGAAGCGGAGGTGCTGAAACGCTCCACCCTGGCGGCGCAGATTAGGGGAACGACAGATAGTAACAGCCTGAGCGATTTACGCTCCGGCCTGCTGTATCAGGAAATGAACGCACGGATCACCGCCGACCGGGCTGAAGTCGTGGCGCGGGAGTCCCTCCAGACGCAGTTCAACGACAATAAATCAACCGTGGCAGAGGAGCTGAGTTCCCTGTCGACTGCGCAGGGCGCACAGGCCAGCAAAATCAGCGGGCTGGAAACCACGCTCGGGAAAAAAGCTGACGCCAGCGCCCTTCAGTCACTGACGCAAAAAGTGGAACAACAGGGCACCACGATCACTTCCCAGGGCAGTTCGCTGACCTCGCTGACGAACCGCGTGGGGAAAGCCGAATCGGGCGTGGCGGCAAACAGCAGTGCCATTACCGGCCTGCAGTCCAGCGTCAGCCAGCAGGATAAAACGCTGACCAGCCAGAGCCAGGCGATCACAAAGCTGCAAAACGACCTGACAACGACCAACACGAATGTGAATAAAAAGGCCGATGCGAGCGCGGTCACGGCTTTAACCAACCGGGTCACCGCGACGGAAGGAAGCCTGACCACTCAGTCTGGCCAGCTGACGATGCTGAAAAACTCCCTGGCTGAAGGGAGCCTGATTAGCAACGGCGGAATGGATGTGGATCTGTCGTTCTGGGAGAACTCCGGGACCGGTTCGGCATTCACTTACGATTCAGGTGAAAAAGCCCTGAGAACGACCACCGGCTCCATTCGTGTTGCCAACGTCACACGTATCCCCGTCGAGGCCGATACCATTCTGACCGTGTCTTTTGAGTACAGGACATCGGAAACGGTTAACAGCATATCGTCTGATACCGTCGGCGTGATAACGGATTTAGGTAATCCGATTGGCTGGTTGTCTTCAGTATCACCGTGGCTGAGTGGGGTGACGACCAGCTGGCAGACGAAAAGCGTTGAGCTGACCATCCCGTCGAACTTCACGGGGCAGTTTGTTTATCTGCGATTTGCCGTTGGCGGGTGGGCACCGGCTACCAGTGCGCGTCTCTATATCCGTAAAATCGATGTTTTCTCATCGACCGGCGTGTCGAAGAAGGCGAATGCTTCAGCAGTGACTGACCTGACCAGCCGTGTTGATACGGCTGAAGGCAAGCTAACCAGCCAGAGCGGCGCGATCACCAAACTGCAGAATGACCTGACAACGACTAACACGAATGTGAGCAAAAAGGCGGATCAGAGTGCCGTTCAGTCCCTGCAAAATACGGTCACACAGCATGGGAAGGACATCACGGCGACAAACAGCGCTATTACGAAGCTGACCAGCGATCTGTCGACAACGAACACCAATGTCAACAAGAAGGCGGATGCGACCACGTTGCAGTCGTTGCAGAACACCGTAACGGAACAGGGTAAGACCCTGACTAGTCAGAGCGGTAGCCTGACACAACTGAACAACTCCCTGAGTGATACCGCGGCCAGCCTGGCAGCGGATAGCAAAATTCCCGGCAACCTGATTTCCAACGGCTCATTTGAGCGCGGCCAGGACGCTTTCACCGGGTGGGGCAGCGCCGGGTCTGTTATCAATGCGCAGTCACCCAACTATGGCAACAAAATTGCGATGTGTGGCGTGGGTCTGGCGGGCATCTCTCAGAAGGTTCCTGTAGTCAAAGGCAACACCTACAAAATCGGCGTGTTTGCTCGTGCTCTGGGTGGTTCGGTTATGCTGGACCAGGGCAATAACAAACTGCGTATTGGTCAGACATCTCTGTTTTACGATCGCCCGTTCAATACGGCGAACCTGTCCACTGGCTCGTCATGGACTGAACTGACCGGCACATGGAAGGCAACAATCGATGGTGTGGTCGATGTCGCGATCTACTCATCGCTGAAATCGGGTGTGCAGTATTTTGACGACTTCTATTTTGTTGATGTTACGGATAAAGTGAACATTACGGCAAACGCGGGAGCTATTAGCAGCCTGAATACCACGGTCACTCAACATGAGAAAACAATCACCAGCCAGAGCAACAGCCTTACATCGTTAAACAACAGTATCGGCACACTGCAGGCGCAGGTTGGTAATCCGTGGTTTGATGGTTCGCTCGAGAGTTATGCCGCAGGCGCTCAGGTTGGCAATAGTAGTCTTGCGGCTGTGTCCACCGCTTACGCTTTTAGCGGTTCAAAATCTTTATGCGCGCGCCGCCCCTCAGGCGATAGTGGGAATAGTGATAAGCTGCTGGGTACTCGTTCTAGTGTTCGTGAAAGTGGGATCTTCCGCATCGAACTATGGGCAATGATGCCAGCAAACCAGGCTCCATCAAGTGGTTGGTCAACGATTGTTGGGATAAATGCGCAGAACTCAGCAGGCTCTAATTCATGGAATGGGGCAGTAACAATCAATGAAGTTTCATTAGGCGGTCGCGGCAAGTGGGTTAAATTCTCCGGGACATGTTCTATTCCAGCGAAGATGACGCGTGGTCTTGTCTGGATCTCATGTCGTGGCGCTACGGGAAGTGGAACGCCTGGTTACGAGCTGTATATTGATGACGTAGTCATCACGGATATCACAGACGCGAACGCCGCACAGAATACGGCTAATGCCAATGCCTCCGCGCTCACGGCGTTAACGAGCCGGGTGACGAGCGCTGAAGGGACTCTCACCAGCCAGAGTAATGCAGTCACGAAACTGCAAAACGATCTGGCAACCACAAATAGTAACGTCAGCAAAAAAGCGGATACTGCGGCGCTGAACTCTCTGACCAGCAGAGTGACGAACGCGGAAGGGAAGCTGGACAGCCAGAGTAGTAGTATTACCCAGCTTGAAGCCTCGCTCGATAGTACTCGTGACATCGGTGAGAACCTTGTCGAAAACTATGATTTCAGAAACCAGTTAAATGCATGGAATCAGCAGAACCCTAGCCGCATTGTATGGGGAGCTACAAGCGGGGATGGCTCAACTGGTGTGGTCATCACACATACCGGGGATGCAAACAATCCGGGACTGATGGCAAATAATGCCAAATGGTTTCCGGTCAGCTCTTCGCGTCGATTCCGTTTCAAAGTGCGGGCAAAGTTGATCTCGGGTTCAGGCGGTATATTGTGCCGAATTTTCAATTCGAAAACGGCGAACACTTATACGCAGACGCAGGCTTACGTAACAAAAACAGGTGCGTTTGAAACGTTGACGGTAAATCTTTCCGTTTTGCCTGAGAGCGCAACAGATGCACGCATTGCATTTTATGCATATCCTTCTGCGACCGTAGTGGCTATCGACAGTATTGCTGTTTATGACGTTACTGATGAAATCGCAAGTTCGACAAATGCTTCAGCAATCAGTGCCCTGACAACACGCGTGACCAGTGCGGAGGGGACGATCACCTCTCAGAGTACGGCTCTGACTAAGCTGCAAAACGACCTGTCGACGACCAACACAAATGTGAACAAAAAGGCGGATCAGAGTGCTCTGACATCTCTGAGCGGTCGGGTGGCGAACACCGAAAGCGGTCTGACGGCGGCGAACAGCAATATAACGGGATTAACGTCAGCCATCAGAGCTGTCGGCGCGGCGGGCGACGATTATATTCCCAATCCGACATTTGATGCGGCATATGACCGAATGAGCCTGGCTGTGGTGGAGTCAACAGCCTCCGGGGTTCCGGCAAACTGCCCTTATCGAAGCAACGAGTGGCACTTTCAGCGGCACAGTTCGCGCCAAAAGTTTTGAGGGTGATATCGCTAGCATGGGGGCGTTGCCGGTTAAATCGGGTTCGGAGTGGAAGTCTAAGGCCATTCATACGGATTCTGGTGAAGCTAAATCAGCGAAAACGTATTCTGTAAGCGGGCTTGTTCGTTGGACTGCAGGGATGAGTACTTCCAGCACCCGCATAGAAGTATGGATTCAGGGGAGTAGAGTCTTTACCGTTACATCTATTGGAAGAGACCTGGGAGCATCGCTTATTGGTGTAATACCTTTCCATGGGGTGCGTACTGATATCTATGACCGCACAGTCACCTGTGAAGTGGTTGTATCGGGTTCCGGTACTGCAGCATTGGTTGCTGGTACAGTGACGATGAGTCGTGGTTCTGGAGGTTGGGGAACGGCTTAACAAACTGAGAATTAAATAGTTAAGGGCTATATGGCCCTCTCTCTCATGCTTCAGTCAGCCAAAACTCAGCCTATTCAAACACTTCTTGAATGGCACGGCTGATTTGTTCTTTTCATGTTCGCTGGCCTCCGTACTAATGGAGGTCAGCAGTATCATTGGTTTTCACCCAGCCATCAGCATCAGGAGAAATGCGATGGACACGTCTCGTCAGCTCGGAGTTGATAATCTCCTGAGCACCAACTAAACCTCCTAATTCCCGCTTGTCATAAATCAATTAATAATGGTGGTTGTTAAAATCGTTAATGGAGAAAGTATTATTCTACAGCTCGTGAATATATTTTAGTTGTTATGCTTTTTTCGGCTGCTGAGTTAAAAGGAGATGATATATGAGTTAATATTTAAGCAAGGTACAGGGTCTATTATCCCTGTACCACGCACAATCTTTATGTATGAAATAACGACCATATTAGCTAACTTCAGGCGCATCAATCCACTCATCGAGAATCTGAATAAACGCGGCTATTTCATCATGATGGTAAAGATACACATCCAGCTTTTGCGCCGCTTGTCTGGCATGGGGAGTAAACTCGCTGTTGCTGACCACCATGGCCAGCAGGCAATCGTAGAATTGTTTAGCGGCGAAGACTTCCTGAATCGCTTTATTGCCAACTTTTCCCTGATAGTGTTTACACTGGACCGCCAGCCGACATCCCCGGTAATCGACCAGAATATCCAGACCGTGGTCGCCGCTGCCGCGCGTCACCTGGCAGGCGGCACCTGCTTTTTCAAAACAGCTGGCGACAAAATGCTCATAGTCGATTCCGCTTAAATGGGGGCTATAGCCTGGCGTATGCGGTTCGGGCATTTCGTCCACCACGCGCATGATCTCGCGCCTGACTATACGTTCGAACTGCCCGGGTAAAGTGAACGCGCGATAGCTCACGCGACCAGACCCCCATACTGACTCCGCCGGGTTGTTGTCCGGCCATAGCTGATTAAGCTGCTGCTGGTGTTGTTCAATCCAGTGGTTCAGGTCGTATTTAATGACGTGTTCGAAGAAGTATTCCAGCTCGCTAAACCACTTTTCATAGTGCTCAACACCATAATCGTCGGTAACGGTCAACGTACGTTCTTTACGCTTCAGCGTATTCAGATGCGATGAATAAAGGGGAGGCAGCGCATGCGTCAGCAAATAAGCCGCAAACGCACCAGCAACCATCTCTTCTTTGGCACGTTGAAAAAAGAGGCTTGAACGCGTGAGTTGGCTATTTTTTTCGATCCAGGTTATGGCATCATCGCCCCGAAACGCGACCTCACATGCTTCCAGCCAACGATCTTCCAATTGATACTGTTTGATAAAAGGTAAAAGTGAGCTCCTGAATGTCGTAAGTTCGTCTCTGGTTTTATCTGCTTCAGATTTAAACAAATTGCGTAACATGGCGATCCTGAATTTTTACGTGCGCGTATTCATGCGCTCATTCTGCAACGCGTCGGCTACTTAAGAAATATCTCAACGTATATTTTCACGATACCCCCTATTTATTAGTGGGGCCGATTGCTTGCAGGCTTTCTCGATAAGATCAACCTTTGCGCAAAAAAATTGCTAGAAAATGTTAATACGGCGCATAAATACGTACTTTGCCTCTCGACGCCGCTCGCTGTGCTGCCTATTATTCTTGGGTTTGTTCATTTTCAGATGTATCTGAGGGGAGAGAGAATGCGAGCAGCTTTTTTAGTCGGATGTGCCGCGTTGTTACTGTCGGCGTGTAGCAGTAACGATGAACCTGTTCAGCAGGCAACAGCGGCGCGCGTATCACCAGGGATGCGTGCTGCGATGAGCAGCAGCGGTGAGGCAAACTGCGCGATGGTCGGCGGCTCGTTATCGGTGGCCCGCCAGCTTGATGGCTCCGCTATCGGCATGTGCGCATTGCCAAACGGCAAGCGCTGCAGCGAGCAGGCGCTGGCAGGCGGAAGCTGCGGTAACTATTAATTCACCAGGTCGGCGAGTTTGTATACCAGCGTTTGATCGGCGGTGGCCAGCGTGAGCTGATTTTCCGTCAGGTCGACCTGTGCGCCTTCGCGCAGCATTTTACCGAGCGTAGCATCCAGCGAATTCAACTGCGGATCCGCGCATAACATTCGGGTCATTGCCAGCTCTTCAACCTTCAGCGCGCCGTCAGAGACTTTGCCCGTGCCGCTGAAACGGTTGCACATATTACCTGAAACGAACATCTTGCCAGTTATCGGCATCTTTTCGCCGAAGCTCAGCTCTAGCGGCTTATCTCCTGCTTTCAGCGGCTGCCCGTTGACGCTGGTTAGCACGAAACGATGGTGCTGAAGCTGCTCCGCTCCGGTCGACACCTTACTGTTATAGACGCAGCCCGATAGCAGCATTCCCGCCGCCAGCAGTGCAGCAAATTTGTTCATTTAATCTCCAGAAATATTTATCACATCAATAAATGAAGGGGATTGTAACTGTATCGCAGGTGATTTCTGTGGGGATTATCTGAATGTGCCCCCCGTGAGAGGGGAGCACAAAAGGGAAAGGAAAATCAGACCAGCGCGTTCGGGCAGGTTTCGCCAGCATCCACCTGACGCAGGTTGTCGAGGGTAGTTTGCGAAATACTGATCAACGCTTCCGCGGTCAGAAACGCCTGATGGCCGGTAAACAGCACGTTGTGGCATGCGGAGAGACGGCGGAAAACATCGTCCTGAATAACGTCGTTAGACTTATCTTCAAAGAACAGATCGCGTTCGTTCTCATAAACGTCCATCCCCAGTGCGCCAATTTTCTGGTGCTTCAGGGCGTCAATCGCTGCCTGAGAGTCGATCAGCGCACCGCGACTGGTATTGATGATCATCACGCCATCTTTCATCTGATCAAAAGCGGCGTGGTTCAGCAGATGATAGTTTTCATCCGTCAGCGGGCAGTGCAGGGAGATAACATCGGACTCTCTGTACAGCGTCTCAAGATCGACATACTCCACCCCCATATCCAGCGCGGCGGCGCTTGGGTAGGGATCAAATGCCAGCAGGCGCATACCGAAGCCTTTAAGAATGCGCAGCGCGGCGACGCCGATTTTACCGGTGCCGATAACCCCTGCGGTTTTACCGTGCATGGTGAAACCGGTCAGCCCTTCCAGAGAGAAGTTAGCGTCGCGGGTACGCTGATAGGCGCGGTGAATGCGGCGGTTCAGCGACATCATCATGCCGATAGCATGCTCCGCGACCGCTTCTGGCGAGTAGGCCGGAACGCGCACCACGCGCAGCCCCAACTCTTTGGCGGCATCGAGGTCAACGTTGTTGAACCCGGCGCAGCGCAGGGCGATGTACTTCACACCGTGGGCTTTAAGTTCTTCAAGCACCGGGCGGCTACCGTCATCGTTAACGAAAATACATACCGCTTCGCAGCCGTTGGCAGTTTTCGCGGTCTTTTCGGTTAGCAGGAAGTCAAAAAATTCAAGTTCAAAGCCGTATGCATCATTAACATGCTGCAGATACTTCTTGTCGTACTGCTTCGTACTATACACAGCGATTTTCATAAGACTTTTCTCCAGTGATAATACCGTCACGGTAGCATAATTAAAATAATCTTACAAATTCTCAAAATTAGTTTAATCATCAGGTTATAGTGATAATTCTAGAGCATATCGGCAGGTTCAGGAATCTCTTTGAAAGATAATGTTTTTTACCAGATATTAAGGCTAAATGCCCCGGGGATCAGCAGCATTAGCGGCCAGAGCAAACCGGAACTGACGTTAGCGAGCTGAAAATGCCAGTGAGAAGTGCCGCTGGCGCCGGTCACCAGCGGGACGGTGGCGCGCAGCGGAGAGAGAAAACGGCCAAAAAAGACCGCCCATGCGCCGTGACGACGCAGAAACAGCTGGCCACGGGCCAGACGTTCGGCATTAAGCCAGCGAATGCGATGCAGATGGTGTCGGTAGCGGCGTCCTGCCAGCCACGAGAGCCAGAATCCGCCGATTGCGCCGAGGCTGGCGCTAAGCCACATTAGCAAGAAATGCCCGACGCTGGCGGAGGCCAGGGTACCAAACAGCAGTAGCCCGGAGGTGCCCGGTATCAGCAGCGAGATAACGGCGCAGGATTTCGTGAACGTCAGCAGGAAAACCATCAGCAATACCAATGAATAATGGCGCTGAGCGTGCTCCACCAGCGAGATAATCAACTCCACAGGATCGCCCGTTTGTGATTGCAGATGTTAATCAGTGTCGCAGGGGAAAACTAAACATCGGCTCAATAGCTTGCTGGAGAATCACGCGACGGCGACTACGCTTAAACGGGACGGAAACTTTAACTCGCAGGTCGAACGTGCCACAATAACGGCCTCTCGGCTTTTACTTATTTTGAATCAGGATATTAGCTGCCCATGAAGGGTAAATATAAAGCCGCCATCGCGCTATTATTAGCACTCGTGTTGCTACCGCTGGCTTTGTTGTTGACGCTCACCCATTGGGTCCCCACGCTGGCGGGGATCTGGCTGCCTGCCGGAACCCGGATCGCCCTGAATGACAGTCCACGCCTGACGCGCACCTCGCTGCGTATCCCCGATCTGCGCTATCTGGTGGGCGACTGCGAAATCGCTCGCGTCACTAATGCCGAGCTGTCCCGTCCCAGTCGCTGGCGTTTACATATCACTGAGCTGGATGTTAACAGCGCCTGTCTGAACAAGCTGCCGGAGAGCGAAGCCGCTCCCGGTGCGCCGAAAACCCTCGCCGAATGGCAATCGATGCTTCCTTATAGCTGGCTGACCATTGAAAACCTGCGTCTGTCGCCGTGGGAAAAATGGCAAGGGCGGCTGGTGATGTCGCTCACGCCAGAGCAGCAGGATATTGGCTATGCCGGAAAAGAGATTTCTGTTCAGGCGCGGCTGCGCGGCCAGGCGCTGACGGTCAGCAACTTTTCCGCGCGTTTAGTGGAAGATCAGGCCCCGGTGAAGTTGGTGGGCGAGTTTCATATGCCGCTGGTGCCGGACGGCTTCCCGGTCGATGGTCACCTGTTCAGCACCTTCGAGTTTGCGCAAGCGCCCGGGCTGGTGGATGCCGAACTCGAGTGGCAAGAGAATCGCGGACAGCTGTTGGTTACGCCACGCGGTGAAGTGGAGCCAATGCTTGACCTGCCGTGGGAAATTACGCCCGATCGTATCGCCATCAGCGATGGCCGCTGGCACACCGAATACGCCGGTAATGCGCTGAGCGGTCGCGTCGCGCTGTCGGTAGGTAACTGGCAGCAGGGTAGTGAGCAGATGCAGGTGAGCGGGCGGCTGAACGTGCTGACCCAGGGTCAGGCCGGTAAGGGCAACGCGGTGCTGAATATCGGCCCCGGTAAGTTGAGCATGGATAACAGCGACATGCCGCTCCAGCTGACCGGTGAAGCCAAGCTCGGCGATCTGATTTTTTATGCCAAACTGCCCGCACAGCTGAGTGGTCCGCTCACCGCGCCGGTGCTCGATTTTCATCCCGGCGCGCTGCTGCGTTCGCGCGGGCGAGTGATTGATTCGCTCAATATTGATGAGATCCGCTGGCCGCTGGCGGGCGTTAAAGTGACCCAACAGGGCGTGGATGGTCGCTTGCAGGCCATTCTGCGCGCCCACGAGCAGGAGATGGGCGACTTTACGCTGCATCTTGACGGTCAGGCCGACAACTTCATGCCCGACCGCGGTCGCTGGCAGTGGCGCTATTGGGGCGAGGGCCATTTTACGCCGATGCAGGCGCGCTGGGATGTCAAAGGCGCAGGGGAGTGGACCGACAGCGCCATCGTGCTCAACAGCTTGTCTACGGGCTTCGATAAGCTGCAATACGGCTCCATGCTGGTCAGCACGCCGCGTTTGACGCTGGAAGAGCCGATCCACTGGCTGCGCGATGAACAGCACCCGAAACTGACCGGAGCGCTGTCGCTGGACGCCGGAAAAACCACCTTTAGCGGCGGCAGCGAACTCCCGCCCTCGACGCTCAAATTTAACGTCGATGGGCGCGACCCGACCTGGTTTCAGTTCAACGGTTCATTGCATGCGCAAAGCATTGGTCCGGTGCGCGTTACCGGGCGCTGGGACGGCGAACGACTGCGTGGACAGGCGTGGTGGCCAAAACAGTCTTTAACCGTGTTCCAGCCGCTGGTGCCGCCCGAGTGGAAAATGAATCTACGCGAAGGCGAGTTGTACGCTCAGGTGGCGTTCTCTGCCGCCGCCGATCAGGGTTTTGAAGCGGGCGGGCACGGCGTCCTGAAAGGCGGTAGCGCCTGGATGCCGGATAACCAGATTAACGGCGTCGATTTCGTTCTGCCGTTCCGCTTTAGTGAAGGTACCTGGCAGCTCGGTACCCGTCATCCGGTATCGCTGCGTATTGGGGAAATCGTCAACCAGTTCACTTCGCGTAATCTGACGGCGGATCTCCAGGGCTCTTACCCGTGGAGCGAAGACGCCCCGTTGCAGCTCAGCAACGTCAGCGTCGATATACTCGGCGGCAAGCTGACCATGCAGCAGTTGCGGATGCCGCAGCATGATCCGGCGCTGCTTCGTCTGCAAAATATCTCCAGCAGCGAACTGGTTAGTGCTATCAAAGTGAAGCAGTTTGCGGTTTCCGGACCGTTTAACGGTGCGCTGCCGCTGTGGCTGAATAACGATAAATGGATAATCAAGGACGGCTGGTTCAATAATCCGGGGCCGATGACAATGCGCCTGGATAAAGACACAGCGGACGCGCTGGTGGCCGACAACGTCTCCGCCGGGGCGGCGATAAACTGGCTGCGCTATATGGAAGTCGCCACCTCGTGGACGCGCATCAACCTCGATAACCTTGGCGTACTGACGCTGAAGGCGACGATTAGCGGCACCAGCCGGGTAGAGGGCAAAAGCAACACGGTGCACTTAAACTATTCCCATGAAGAGAATATTTTTGACCTGTGGCGCAGCTTGCGTTTTGGCGACAATTTGCAAGCGTGGCTTGAACAAAATGCCAGGCTGCCCGCGCAGCGCTGTCAGGACAGTAACACCTGTAAGGAACAACAATAATGATCAAACTACTCACCGCCTTTCTGGCGACCATGCTGCTGGCGGGCTGTACGCCGCGCATTGAGATTGCGGCATCAAAGGAGCCGATCACCATCAATATGAATGTCAAAATTGAGCATGAAATTCATATCAAGGTGGATAAAGATGTTGAGAATCTGCTCAAATCGCGTAGCGATCTGTTCTGAGGCGATGATGAGAAAACGACTGTTAACTGCGACGCTGGCGCTCGTGTTATTCAGCACTCAGGCACTGGCTTTAACCTTGAACGAAGCTCGCCAGCAGGGGCGGGTAGGCGAAACCCTCAATGGCTATCTTGAACCGCTGCGACAGGATAAAGAAACCCTGGCGTTGGTTAAACAGATTAATGCTGCGCGCAGTGAGAGCTATCAGCAACTGGCGGATGACAACAATCTGCCAGTGGATCAGGTAGCGAAAATGGCCGGGCAGAAGCTGGTCGCCAGGGCGCAACCGGGGGAATATGTGCAGGGCCTTAACGGCAAATGGCTGAAAAAATAGCTAACGGCAGCGCTTGCGATACTCCCCCGGCGAGATGCCGAAGCGTTGCTTAAAGGCGGTGGAAAAGTGGCTATGATCGCTGAAACCCCAGCTGTAGCCAATCCCCGCCAGCTTTTCGTCATCATGTGCGCTCTGCAACGCGCGGGCGCACAGATCGAGCCGACGATTCTTAATGTACTGCGCGACCACCAGCCCCTTTTCAGCAAACAGCCGATACAGACTGCGTACCGACATCCCGGTTTCGCTGGCCAGCCACTCCGGGCGCAGGTGTTCCGCCTGAATTGACTCATCGATTAAATCCATGATTTTGCGAAACTGCTTATCGCGCCGCGATGGCTGAGCCTCCTGATGATGCAGCATCGGACGCAGCAGGCAGACAATCGCCTCCAGCGCCGCTTCGCTTTCGCTTGCCGACAGCTCTGGGCTGTTCATACTTTCTCGCAGCAGACGCTGGCTTAGCTGAACCATCGGCAGGCTTTTCGCCAGCCGGGTGGCAATGCAGATTTCGCTGCCGCGCAGTTGCTGTTCGAGCAGCGTTCTTGGTAATAACAAGGAGGCCTGACGCGAGGTCTGCTGCCAGACAATCGAGCACGGACGGGAAGCATCAATCAGCGTGATATCGCCGGTTTCGAGTAGCGCCTGACGGCCATCCTGCTCGACGGTCGCCTGGCCGGAAAGCTGGAAAACAGTATAAAACCAGGCGTCATTGTCGCGCTTAATTTCTTGCCGGGTACGATAAAGGTTGATGCCGCGAGCGGTAACGGTACTGACTTTCAGGCTGCCCGCATAGCTGGCGTCTATTTCACCGTGAAAATTATCATCCAGCGGCCGGGCGGCGAATTGCCCGCAGACTTGATTGATTTTTGCTAACCAATGCTGGTAATCCTGCCCACGATTTGCCGTGCTCATCGCGCATCCATTGTAATAATAATGTTTTTGTATTGTTGCATTTATGGTTCTGGAGGCAAGGGCCGGAGGCGGAGTATATGAAAGAACTATTACCTGCGGCACATTTTCTGTCCGCGTAATCGGCTTAATTGCGGAGCCTGTCACAGCGGCACAAGCGAATGTCACAGAGAAAAAAGCGCGAATGGCGACCCCGACTTAGACTGAAACCACTATCCGCGAACAATAAGGAAGGGGTATGTCCACATCACAGGTCGCGCTACTTGCCAGCGTGCAGCAGTTTTTAGACAGACAGCATGGTTTGTACCTCGATGGTGCGCAGCAGACGGCAGAGAGTGAAAAGCGCTTAACCGTCTGGAACCCGGCCACCGGGCAGGCTATCGCCAGCACGGCGGATGCCAATGCCGCAGACGTCGACCGCGCGGTGATGTCTGCGTGGCGTGCGTTTGTCTCCCGCAGCTGGGCCGGGCGCACGCCCGCGGACCGCGAACGCATATTGCTGCGCTTTGCCGATCTGGTTGAACAGCATGGCGAAGAACTGGCGCAACTGGAGACCCTTGAACAGGGTAAATCAATCAACATTTCTCGCGCCTTTGAAGTGGGCTGCACCCTGAACTGGATGCGCTATACCGCCGGGCTGACCACTAAGATCAGCGGCCGAACGCTTGACGTGTCGATTCCGTTTCCGCAGGGGGCGCGCTATCAGGCGTGGACCAAAAAAGAGCCGGTTGGCGTCGTGGCCGGGATCGTGCCGTGGAACTTCCCGTTGATGATTGGCATGTGGAAAGTGATGCCCGCGCTGGCGGCTGGCTGCTCTATTGTCATTAAACCGTCGGAAACTACGCCGCTGACCCTGCTGCGCGTGGCGGAACTGGCAACGGAAGCGGGCGTGCCGGATGGCGTGTTCAACGTGGTCACCGGTAGCGGTGCCGAATGCGGCGCAGCGTTAACCTCGCACCCGCAAGTGGCGAAGGTGAGCTTTACCGGCTCGACTGCCACCGGTAAACAGATTGCCCGCGTGGCCGCCGACCGCCTGACCCGCGTAACCCTGGAATTAGGCGGTAAAAACCCGGCTATCGTACTCAAAGATGCCGATCCCCAGTGGGTGATCGAAGGGTTGATGACCGGTAGCTTCCTCAACCAAGGGCAAGTTTGCGCCGCTAGCTCACGGATTTACATCGAAGCGCCGCTGTTCGATACGCTGGTGAATGGTTTCGAACAAGCGGTGAAATCGATGAAGGTGGGACCTGGCATGCTGGAGAGCAGCCAGATAAACCCGGTGGTGTCGAAGGCGCACTGCGCCAAAGTGGCGGCGTATCTCGACGAAGCCCGCCAGCAGAACGCGGAACTGATCAGCGGCAGCGTTGGCCCTGACGCGCAGGGTTTCTACATACCGCCGACGCTGGTGATTAACCCGGATGCTAACCTGCGCCTCACTCGTGAAGAGGTGTTTGGCCCGGTGGTCAACCTGGTGCGCGTTGCCGACGGTGAAGAAGCGCTACGGCTGGCCAACGACAGCGATTTCGGCCTGACCGCCAGCGTGTGGACGCGTGATTTGACTCAGGCGCTGAACTATACCGACCGTCTACAGGCGGGCACAGTGTGGGTTAACAGCCATACGTTGATTGACGCCAACCTGCCGTTTGGCGGCATGAAGCAGTCCGGTACCGGACGCGATTTTGGCCCTGACTGGCTGAATGACTGGTGCGAAACGAAATCGGTTTGCGTGCGGTATTAGCGGTATTTTTCCCGGTGGTGGCTAACGCCCTACCGGGGCTACGGCCCTGCGTGGGTGTGGTAGTTCGGACAGGTGCGATCATCAGGATAGTCGCCGTATCTCGCTCTTCGACGCCATCACCATGACATAAAAATATTAATGTCTGATATAAAATCGATAATTTCAGTTATGTCTTAATTCTCCGTATTTTTATCGCCTCTTCATTTTTCGGAGGCGATTATGCCGCTCGTTATTTATATCTTCACCCTCAGCGCGTTTGCGCTGGGTTTAGCTGAATTTGTACCCATCGGACTGACTGACGTGATGGCAAACGGATTAGGCGTGAGCATTGAACAGAGCGGTGGTGCGGTGACGGCCTATGCGCTGGGTGCCACCGTGGCCGCACCGGTTCTCACCGCGCTTACCGCGTCCTGGAGTCGTAAAAATGTGATGCTGGTGACCGCCGTGGTTTTCACGCTGGGAAGTTTCGCCGCGGCCTTTGCCGCCAATCTGACGCTGCTGTTGGCGGCGCGGTTTATCGCCGGACTGGGCCATGGACTGTTTCTCGCCGTCGCGTCAAGCACCGCCGCACGTCTGGCGGGCCCGAAAAAGGCCGGTAGCGCCGTGGCGGTAGTGTTCGGCGGATTCACGCTTGCCATGGCTATTGGCGTGCCGGCCAGCACCGTTCTGGCCGGTGTGGTGCCCTGGCGTTATGTAATGGCAGCGATTGGCCTCTTTGGTGCGATTGGCTTCTTTGGGCTGCTGTTTGGTATGAAAGATGCGCTGGCTACGCCAAAAAATGCGCAAGGCAATTCTGCGCTCAGTCATCTTGCCACGATGCTTAATCCCACCTTGCTGGCCGGGGCGCTAGTAACAGTACTGGCCTACGGCGGCTCGTTTACCGCCTATACCTATATTGCGCCACTTCTGACGACGAAAACCGGCGTGACGACGGCAACGGTCAGTATATTCATGCTGATCTACGGTGTGATGGCGGCGTTGGGTAATATCCTCGGTGGCAAAATGACTGATGCACTTGGCGTTAATCGCGCCTCGGTACTGATTGTGTTGGGGATCATTATCGTCACGGCGGGAATGTGGCTATTCAGTGGTTCGCTCTGGCTCATGGGAATTCTGGTTGCCCTGTTAGGGATGCTGACTTTTGCCGCCGTACCTGCGCTACAAGCTCGCCTTATTAGCATTGCCCAGACTCATGCGCCGCACGCTCACGGCGTAGCCGCCGGGCTCAATATCGCCGGTTTTAACTCGGGAATCGCTCTGGGTTCGGTGCTGGGAGGGATAACAATCGTTCACGCGGGTATCGTGTGGGTAGGGCTTGCTGGTGCGCTGCTCTCATTACTGGGTTTGGGATTATTGTGGTGGCAAATTACGCGTCGTCTTGCCGCTGGCGCGGAGGGTGCGGTAGCCTAATAAGCAAATTAAACGAAGAGTAACCCTGAATGAGCCATCTGACCCACCTGCGAACCTTTCTTGAAGCATACAGAACTGGCTCATTTTCCCGTGCTGCGGAGCAACTTGGGATCACCCAGCCCGCAGCCTCGCAGCATATTCAGGCGCTGGAGTCGCTGGTGGGTAAACCGCTATTCGTCCGCCAGGCTCGTGGGGTCAAGGCCACGGACGCGGCGGAAGAGCTGGCTCGGGCCGTTGCACCGTTTATTGACGGTGTGGAGGCGAAAATTGCCAGCTATCGTCCACAGGTAGATGCGGGTGGGACGGTCTATTTTGTCGGCTCCTCGGATTTTGTTTATTACCGTTTTACCCCAACCCTCGCAAAATTAATGAATGCCGGATATCGGGTGCGCTTTCACGTGGGCGACCGGGCGAGAATTTATGCCATGCTGGGGGATGACAGCGTCGACTTTGCCATTACCGCCAGCGTGCCGGATGAAAAAAATTACCACTACTGCTTGCTGCATACGGAAAGAATGCTGCTGGTGCATAGTCCTGCGTTGACCGACGCCATTGGTGTGGCGCCTGACATGACTACCCTCAGCCAACTGCCGCTGATCGCGTTTGACGAAGATCTACCGCTGATTCGAACGTTGTGGCAGACGATGTTCCATAGCGCACCGCCGTTGCAGGCGGCATTGACGATCCCGGACATGCGGGTTATCCGCCAGATGGTGATCGACGGGCAGGGCTGGAGCGTGCTGCCGGATTATCATTGCGCCGATGCTTTGGCGCAGGGCAGGTTAGTCTCACCGACGCCAGTCGAGATCTCACCGACCAGCTATCTTTACCTGGTGTGGCATAAAAAGCGGGAAAACCCGCGCTTAAACCGTATCCGCGAGACTATCACCGCCGATTTTGCTTCGTAGAGGGATATCCCCGGACGCGGTTGTCCGGGGAAACCAGCTAATCCAGCAACGACGGATCGGCGTCGATCATTATCTGCTTCATCTCTTCGAAATGCTGACGTGAAAAGTCGGCGATATCCTCCCAATCATGAGCGGTTTTCTCCGCCACCTCATCAGAGAGTTGCTTCAGCGGCTGCCCCGTTGACCAGGCGGTCACCAGAATCTGGCAGGCGCGCTCCAGCGTCCAGATATCATCGAATGCCTCGCCAATAGACGGGGCGGTTACCAGCACGCCGTGGTTGCCCATCAGCAGTCGGCGCTTATCGGCCAGCAGCGACGCCAGTCGGGCGCCTTCCGCCGTGGTGTCTGCCATGCCGCCATAAAGCGTATCGACGGCAACGCGGTTAAAATAGCGCGCTGTATTCTGATCCACCGGCGGGATATGCGGCGTCTCCAGGCAAGCCACGCTAGTGGTGTAAACCGGATGCAGGTGCAGCACCACCCGCACCTCCGGTAGACGCTGGTGGATTTGCCCGTGAATCGCCCACGCCGTGGCGTCTACATCCACCCGATGGGCGCAAGTTTCATCATCAGCATCCAGCAGCAGTAGATCGCTGGCACGGATCCGCGAAAAGTGTTTCCACTTCGGGTTCAGCAGGAACTTTTTGCCGTCCGCCGAGATGGCCGCGCTAAAGTGGTTGGCCACCGCCTCGTGCATCCCGAGATGGGCGATGATGCGAAAGGTAGCCGCCAGGTCGATACGCGTCTGTTCTTCATAAGACCGGGCCATATAATTACTCCGCTTTTGGCATCAGGGTTTGCAGATCCTCTTGCGTCGGTGCCTGGAAGTTGTATTTCTTCAGCAACGCAGCGTATTCCGGCGTGGCGCTGTATTTCTTCAGGCCTTCTTCCAGTGCGGTTTTCACCTCACTGTTGCCTTTTTTCACCCCAAAACCGTTCAGCACCGGATAAATCAGGGTTTCCGATGAGATAACCACCCGATCGCCAAGTTTATCAATGACGCCGCGCGCCACCGCCGCATCGGTGATTTGCGCCTCTACTGCCCGCGACAGCAGCGCCTGAGTGGTTTGCGGGTCGGTGGTGTATTCACTGAGCGCAATCGGCTTCAGGCCCTTTTTCACGCAGTAATCGGTGGAGAGCTTTTGCAATTGCGCCAACCATGAGGTGGCTCCCATGGAACCAATTTTGTGGCCGCAAAACTCTTCTGGCGTTTTCGGCTGATAATCACTGCCTTTCAGCGCGAGGATTGCTTCGCCGCTCTTCAGATAGGGCACCATATCGATAACCTTCAGACGTTCGGCGGTGATGTACATCGACGAGTTGGTGATATCAAAACGCCCGCCCTGTAAGCCCGGAATTAAATTCGGAAAACGGGTATCAATATTCACCGCCTCGCGGCCCATGGTTTTCGCTAGTCCGGCAAGGAACTCGATGTCGAATCCGGCGGGTTTGTTGTTTTCCATATATTCATACGGGAAAAAGGTCATATCCGAACCCGCGGTGATTTTCCCCGGCTGCTGGAAGGCCAGCGAGCTAAAGGACGTCAGGGCTCCGGTGGCGCAAAGGAGCAGGGCAGCAGGGCGCAAAGCATTAATACGTTTCATACAACCTCCAGGGAGTGGGCAAATTACATGCTGGCGCGATCGGTACCGGCCTGCTGGACGAAAAAGGATGCGCCGCGCGGTTTTTGCGGCAGGCGTAAATGATTAACGGTACTGCGCACCAGGCCGCTCTCTTCGCCGGCAACCATCTGACCGGCATGAATGCTGGGTAGCGGATTTTCGCCATACGGCAGGGCGTCCTCCGCTGCATACACGCTGATAAACAGCGTACGCGGCAGGTCTGTTTCATTCGGGCTGGAGGCGTGGAGCAGGCGAGTGTGCATAAAACATACCGATCCCGATGGCCCAAAACAGGCTTGCGGCTGTTGGCAGTGGGCCGCTTCAACCTGCGGGTCCACCGAGCCGGTAAAGCGCGCGTTTTGCCAGTGGGACCACAGCGGTCCCTGATGGCTGCCCGGCACCACGTTGAGCGGGCCATTTTCCGGCGTCACTTCACTGACCATTAGCAGGGCGGTGATGATGTCGTCGTTACTGTGCGGGGTAAACAGAAAATCCTGATGCCATTTTACCTGCGTTGCGGTGTGCGGCAGTTTGGAGTTTATTTTGCTGTGATGAAAACGCGTTCCGCTGCCGCCGATAAGCTGACCGGCAATCGCCGCCATCTTTGAATCTAGCGCGGCGTGGCAGTAGGCGGCGGAAATCTCCGTGGGCGAACTTACCCGGCGCAGCGAAGGATGGTGGGCCGCGTGATCGCTTTCCAGATCGAAACGCGGTCGACCGTCGAGAGTTTCCCCCCAGACTTCGCTATGCTGCCGACTCTCTTCGACCCAGGCGTCGAAATCGGCTTGCAACAGGGCGACTTCCTCTGCGTTAAGCACCTCTTCGACGACCAGAAAACCCTGCTGATGAAACTGTTCGATTTGCCACTGCGCAATCATAATCTTCTCCTTTGAGGAACGGAGGCGTTAAGCCAAAGAGACATCTTTCAGGAAGGCATCCACGCGCGGGTGTTGGCCGTCGCGCATTGCCGCAGGCGTGTCGTCGCAGACCACGCGACCTTTTTCCATAAACACAATTCGGTCGGAAACCTTGAAGGCAAAGTTCATCTCATGGGTGACGATCACCATGGTGATGCCTTCATGAGCCAGCGATTCGATAACCTGTAGCACCTCGTTAACTTTTTCCGGATCCAGCGCCGAAGTGGGTTCATCAAACAGCATAATTTGCGGGCGCATCATCAGCGCGCGGGCAATCGCCACCCGCTGCTGCTGGCCGCCGGAAAGCTGATGCGGATACTTCCACGCGTGTTCCAGCATGCCGACTTTATGCAGCAGTTCGCAGGCGTGCTGTTTCAGCTCGCCTTCGCTGGCCAGATGGTGATAGCGCGGCGCCAGCAGCAGGTTGCCGAGAACGGTCAGGTGGGGGAACAGGTTGAAGCTCTGGAATACCATGCCGATATTCTGGCGATGTTCGCTGTTCTCCATAAAACGCGGCTTCTGTTGTCCCTGCCGATCCAGGTGAATAAAAGGTTGTCCGTTGATTTTGATCTCGCCGTTATCGATCTGCTCAAGACCGTTTAGCAGGCGAATCAGCGTCGTTTTACCGGAACCAGACGGGCCGATAACGGAAACCACCTCACCGGGCTGAATTTGCAGGCTGACCGCGCCCAGCACTTCGACATTGTTATAGGCTTTATGCAGCTTTGAGGCCTGTAGCGCGGGTTCCTGCGCTGCGCTGACGCTGCGGGCCATCGCCGGACGCCGGACCGTCGCCAGTCGTTGCATTTCCTCATCCACCGGGCGCGTGGTTTTGCGCTGAGTGACATCGAGCCAGGTCTCCAGGCGTTTGAGCAGGAAATCAAAGACCGTGACGATCAGGATGTAATAAAACGCCACCGCCGCCATGGTCTCCATCACCAGGAAATTCTGCGAATAGAGGCGCTGGCCGACCATTAAGATTTCGGTCAGAGAGATGACCGATACCAGCGAGCTGAGCTTGACGATGGCAATATACTCATTGGCCAATGCAGGCAGGGCGACGCGCAGCGCCTGTGGGATCACCACCCGCCACTGGGTTCCGGCATAGCGCAGCCCGAGCGCGCGAGCGGCTTCGCTTTGTCCTTTAGGGATCGACAGCAGCCCGCCGCGATGGATTTCAGCGATGTAGGCGGCCTCGCTAAGTACCATCGCCAGCAGCCCGGCCCAGAACGGGTCGTTCAGCACCGGCGCAAATGACGGCAGCGCCTGGGGCATGTTGTAGACAAAAATCAGCAGCACCAGTAGCGGCATACTGCGAAACAGCCAGATATAGAGGCGGGCAGGCACATTAAACAGCTTGCGCATCGACTGTTTTGCCAGCGCCAGAATAAATCCCAGCACAATACTGAAAGCCCAGGTCAGCAAACTTAATTTGATGACGGTCCAGGTGGCCTGCCAAAAATCGACATCGCTGAGCAGGCTTAACATATAGTTCCAGTTAAACGTCATGGGCTATTTCACTCGCCATCATTAACGGAAATTAAGGCGACTCCAATGTTCTAAAATGGGGAGTCGCCAGCGTTCATATTGCAATGACACTATGCTGGCAGTATTCCACTGGAGGCAATTAGTAAATTTTTGGTCTTTAAGTTTAAAAAAACTATACAGCAATATTAACCTTAAGTAATTCAACGCAATTAATGCGAAACAGTATTGAAACAACTTAAAAACAATCACTGTTATTTTTAACCCGAATTTCCCATGAAATGAAAATTTGCGCAATAGTGGGGCGCGTGGTGAGCCAATAAGGTGCAGGGCGAGACTTTATGGTGCAATCGGGTAAATATCACTCAAGGAATAAGAAGCGAAGAAATAGAGTTAGCGACTGGCCAATCAATATTTTAATCAAAATCGGTATGGCACGAGGCTTGCAAGTTGCATATCGGAAAACTAAGCCTGATTGCAGTAAGACAATATTTTATCAATGGTGACGCTATGAACCGATTTACCCTTAAACAGCTAAAGTATTTCGTGACGGTGGTGGAAACGGAGAGTATTGCCGAGGCCTCCCGCCAGCTGCACATTGCTCAGCCATCAATCTCGATTGCGATTAAAAACCTTGAAAGCACTTTCGACCAGCAGTTGTTTATCCGCCATCATGCGCAGGGCGTTTCCCTGACCTCTGGCGGACGGCGTTTCTACGATAAAGCCAAAGAGCTACTGCGGCTGTCGTATGAGTTTGAGCAGAATTCGCGGGCGGATAAAGAGCTGGTTTCCGGGACTATTTCTGTGGGTTGCTTTGAATCCGTTGCGCCGTTGTATATGCCAAAGCTGGTTGCCGGGTTTAAAAAAATGTATCCCGAAATCACCCTCCAGCTCTACGATGGCGAACAGCACGAACTGATGCATGGCCTGCACCGTGGGCGATTCGATCTGGCGCTGGTCTACGATCTGGAATTAGGGCACTCCATTCATAAAGAGCTGCTGAATGCGCCGCATAAACCTTATGCTTTGTTGCCTGCGTCTCATCCGCTGGCGCAGAAAAAATGCGTCACGCTTCAGGAGTTAAGCCGGGAACCGATGATTTTGCTCGATGCGGTTCCCAGCAAAAACTATTTTGTCTCGATATTTAAGGAAAAAGGTTATCACCCGGAAGTTGCCTACAGTTCGCCATCTATTGAAATGGTGCGCTGCATGGTCGGGCAGGGATTAGGCTTTTCGGTACTGGTTACCCGCCCGCTTTGTGACATGACCTATGATGGTGAAAAACTGGTGCAGCTGGATATTGCCGATGAAATGCCGGCATCCACATTAATTATGGCGCATCTGACAAATAATGAACCCACGCGTCCGACGCAGCTCTTTATGGATTATTGTCGCAGCATTGAGTTAACACCGCATCAGGTCTGATTATTTTATTTGGCTAACAGGAAACATTATTTTTTATTGTTTATATAGCCTCGTAAATTTCTATTCAGAGGAACGTTTTATAATATTTTACCATTTCATCACACTTACTTAACCTGAGTTCTGTCAATTCCGGCAAATAGCCGGACAACCGTGCTTGAAGGACACAGAAATGACAGATCAGATTACAGAAATCGATACCCTGGTGGTTGGCGCGGGACAGGCAGGCGTCGCGATGAGCGAGCATCTGACCCATCACGGCGTCCCCCATCTGGTACTGGAAAAAAAACGCATCGCTGAGGCCTGGCGCAGCGGCCGCTGGGATTCGCTGGTCGCCAACGGACCCGCCTGGCACGATCGGTTTCCCGGCATGACGTTTCCTGGCTGCGATGCCGATAGTTTTGTCGCCAAAGAGCAGATCGCCGACTATTTCGCCGCTTATGCCAAAATGTTTAATGCCCCGATACGCACCGGCGTTGAGGTGTTCAGCGCTGAACGTTTAGACGGGCGTCCGGGCTTTCGCGTCGAGACATCGCAGGGAATCATCGAGGCTCAGCGCATCGTCGCCGCCACCGGGCCATTCCAGCTCCCGACGATCCCGCCTATCGCGCCGCAGGATAGCGCAGTTCATCAAATTCATTCTGCACAATATTACAATCCGCAGCAGCTCCCGGAAGGCGGCGTACTGGTGGTTGGCGCAGGCTCTTCCGGCGTGCAAATCGCTGATGAGTTACGCCGGGCAGGGCGCGCGGTGTGGTTGTCTGTCGGCGCACACGATCGCCCGCCGCGCCGCTACCGTCAGCGTGATTTTTGCTGGTGGCTGGGAGTATTAGGGCTGTGGGATGCGCCAGCCAACCAGCCTGGAAAAGAGCACGTGACGATTGCGGTCAGCGGCGCTCGGGGCGGAAATACCGTCGATTTCCGCCAGCTGGCGCACCAGGGCATTACCCTGGTTGGCCAAACCCAATCCTTTACCGAAGGGAAAGCCTTCTTCCGCGACGATCTGGAGGACAATATTCGCCTCGGTGACGCCTCTTATCTGGCGCTGCTCGATGCCGCCGATGACTATATTGCCCGCAACGGATTGACGCTGCCAGAAGAGCCGGAGGCACGCTTCTTCCTGCCCGACCCTGATTGCCTGACCCAACCGCTCGCTGAACTCGATCTGCAAAAAGCGGGCGTGCGCAGCATTATTTGGGCCACCGGATATACCACCGATTACCGCTGGCTGAAGGTGAACGCCTTTAATGAACAGCAGCGCCCGCAGCATCATCGCGGTGTCTCCAGCGAACCCGGCGTCTATTTCCTTGGCTTACCCTGGCTTTCTCGTCGTGGCTCAACCTTTATCTGGGGCGTCTGGCACGATGCGAAATATATCGCCGATCAGATTGCCATTCAGCGCCAGTATCAACACTACCAACCCTCCTGCTAACGCCTGATTTGAGGACGCAAAATATGCCAACACATACCCGCATTCGGATGTTTAACACCAAAGAGACCTACCCGAATCAGACGCTCAACAACGATCTGTGCCAGGCGGTACGCGCAGGCAATACCGTTTACGTTCGCGGCCAGGTCGGAACCGATTTTGACGGCAACCTGATAGGTCTTGGCGACCCGCGCGCTCAGGCGGAGCAGGCGATGAAAAACGTTAAGCAACTGCTGGAAGAGGCCGGAAGCGATCTGACGCATATCGTCAAAACGACGACCTACCTTATTGACCCGCGCTATCGCGAGCCGGTGTATCAGGAAGTGGGTAAATGGCTGAAAGGCGTGTTTCCGATTTCGACCGGCGTGGTGGTGTCGGCTCTCGCGCAGCCGCAGTGGCTGATGGAAATTGATGTCACGGCGGTGATACCTGATGACTGGAATGAACAGGGGGCGTTATGACCATTTCTATTTCCGCCTTGTGCCCGGAGTCAGGTCAGCTAGGGATCGCGATTAGCTCGTCGAGCATTGCTGTCGGCGCTCGCTGCCCGTGGCTGCTACCTGGCGTTGGCGCGGTATCCAGCCAGAATATTACGCTGCCCGCACTTGGGCCGCAGATCCTTGCCGGTCTGGAAGCGGGGCTCCCCCCGGAGCAGGCCCTGAAGCAGGCGCTGGGCGAAGACCGGTTTAGTGATTATCGCCAGGTGGTGGTGATCGACGCCAGCGGCGAAAGCGCCGTTTTCAGCGGCGAGCATACGCTGGGTATCTGGCAGGTGGCGCAGGGCGAGAATTGCGTGGCGGCGGGAAATATGCTCGCCAACCCGCAGGTCATTATCGCTATGACGGCGGCGTTCGAAGGTGCTACCGGTGAACTGGCCAGCCGTTTGATTACGGCTCTGCAGGCGGGAATTGATGCGGGCGGCGAAGCGGGGCCGGAGCACTCGGCGGCGCTGAAAGTGGTGGAAGATTACGCCTGGCCAGTCGTTGATTTACGCGTGGACTGGGCGGAAGAGAGCCCGGTGGCGGCGCTGGAAGCTTTGTGGCTGGCCTATGAGCCGCAAATGGAAGCGTACATTACCCGCGCGCTGGACCCGCGTGAAGCGCCGACCTACGGGGTGCCGGGCGATGAGTAATCGCCTGCAGGAGATCCTCGGAGAGCTGCTGGCGTTTGATACCACCAGCCGCGAGTCGAATCTGGCACTGATTACCTGGGTCGCCGACTTTTTGCACGCGCGTGGCATAACATCACAGCTGTTTTATGATGACGAAGGACGCAAAGCGAACTTGTATGCCCGAATCGGCCCATCGGGTCCCGGCGGCGTGATGCTCTCCGGCCATACCGACGTGGTGCCGGTGGATGGCCAGGCGTGGACGGTGCCGCCGTTTGCGCTGACCGAACGCGACGAGCGCTATTACGGTCGCGGCAGCGCGGATATGAAAGGTTTTATCGCCTGCGTTCTGGCATCGCTGGAGGCGTTTCTTGCAGCGCCGCTGCGAATGCCGCTGCATCTGGCGTTTTCTTATGATGAAGAGGTCGGCTGTCTGGGCGTGCGCAGCCTAGTGGATTTTCTCGGTGCGTCGGCTGAAAAACCGGCGCTGTGCATTATCGGCGAGCCGACAGAAATGCGCCCGGTCTATGGGCACAAAGGCAAACTTGCCATGCGCTGCTGCGTGGAGGGGCACGCCTGTCACTCAGCTTATGCTCCGCAAGGGGTTAATGCGATCAGCTATGCGGCGAAGCTGATTAACCGCCTGGATACGCTGGGTGAAAGCTTCGCGCAGCAACAGGACAGCCGGTTTTCCCCACCATCGGGCACGCTGCAGGTGGGAACCCTCCACGGCGGCGCGGCGCTGAATATCGTCCCGCAATCCTGTTGGTTTGATTTTGAAATCCGCTATTTGCCCGGCACGCAACCACATTCGGTGACAGACGCCCTGGGCGATTATGCCCGCGAGCAGCTTCTCCCGGCGATGCGCAAGGTGGCGCAGAGTTGCGATATCCGTTTCCTGCCGCTAAGCCACTATCCGGGACTGTTGAGCGACCCGCAGTCGGACTTTGCCCGCTGGCTGGCGCAGTGGTGCGGTAAAGACAGTCTCACAACGGTTGCCTATGGTACCGAAGGCGGCCTGTTTGATGAGGCGGGCATTGCGACGCTCATTTGCGGGCCGGGCAGCATGGAGCAGGGCCATAAGGCGGACGAGTATATCAGTATCTCCCAGACGGAACGCTGTATGGCGATGTTGAAAAACCTTTGCGCATGGATGCGCGCCGATACCCCCGATTCTCTCACCTGATCTATCAACACAGGATGGCGACTATGCAAAACCAGCACTCCCCGCGTATTGATCAACAGACCATCGACCGCTGGCAGGCGGATGGCGTGGTGCTACTCAAGGGCGTATTTACGCCGTGGATCGAGAGCCTGTCGGGCGGCGTCGCCGCGCTGATGGCAAACCCCAGCGAGTATGGCCATGCGCGAACGGTGATCCCAAAGGATGGTTCTGCGCCGTTTTTTCAGGACTACTGCAACTGGGCGCGGATCCCGGAATTTAGGGATTTTGTGTTTCAGTCTCCGGCGGCGGAAATCGCCGCGGCGCTAATGGGCTCGCAGACGGCGAAGTTTTTCCACGAACACACGCTAGTGAAACAGCCTGGCGGCAGTACCGTTACGCCATGGCATCACGATCAGCCCTATTACTGCGTGGAAGGGCGGCAGAACGTGAGCTTATGGATCCCACTGGATCCGGTGGCGGAGGAGATTTCGCTGCGCTGCATTCGCGGTTCACATCTGTGGGATGACGAATTCAGCCCAACGCGGTTTAACGGTTCAAAGCTCTACGCACACACACGCTTTAAAGAGCTGCCGGATATTGATGCCCATGAGGAGGATTATGACATTGTGAGCTGGGCGCTGGAGCCGGGCGATGCGGTGGCGTTTCATTTTCGCACGCTACATGGGGCTAAGGGGAATTCAACCACTCGTTCGCGCCGGGTTTTTTCCGCTCGGTGGGTGGGGGACGATGCGACTTTCGCCGATCGTGGTGGGGTGACATCGCCGCCGTTTCCCGGACTTAAGCTGCGCGACGGCGAGCCGCTGGTCGCCGATGAATTTCCGCAGGTATGGCCACGGTAACGATGATAAGGCCGGCTGGGCAATGGGCGAGAAGCGAACATTCCCCGCGCGGCTCTTGTGGCCAGGTTGATAGGTAAACCTGGCTGCAGTAAGGCAATTTATTACGTTTAAATCTGGCGTATTAAATAATCAATAATACAAATAGAAATATACGCCATTTTTAATAAATGCAAGTATTCAGAGGATGATTGCCACAAAAATAAGATAATTCCAGAGAGGTTAAGAGTGTTTGCCTATAATGGACATTATCGCGGCAAATTCACCTTCAAATATATTCTCATTATTTACAGTTAGTTACACTTGCAATGTGATATTTTGGGCGATAAAAAATGGTTAAAATAATATCTTCTACTAATATCAAATTGTTGATTAAATTCATGCATCGTTAATTCGTATTAATTTAGATGGTTGGCTTTATATCGATTCGCCCGCAATTCAAGCGGTAGTGATAGCTGCTTCGTTTATTACCCAATTCGATGTTGCCATAGATCTGGCAGGTAAACTTCTGCTGTGGACGTTTGTGCAATACGGCTTCGGGACTAAAGAGTTATTTTAAAGGACAACGTAAATGACGAATATCTACGAATCTACCCATTTAGGCAATCAGGAACCCGCTAGGCACTTGCCTGCCGCCGCTGTAAACAGCGCAAGCGCGGTATCATGGGGGGCAATATTTGCAGGCGCAGCTGCAGCGGCTTCGCTGGCGCTGATGTTGCTTATGCTTGGCGCTGGATTAGGCCTTACCTCCATTTCCCCTTGGGAAAATCACGGCCTTGCGGCCGGTACCGTAGGCATTGCCGCTATCGCATGGCTGACATTTACACAAATCGTGGCATCAGGAATGGGGGGATACCTGGCCGGACGCCTTCGTACGAAATGGGTTGATACTCATACCAATGAAGTTTATTTTCGCGATACTGCGCATGGTTTTTTGACGTGGGCCGTTGCATTGCTTGTATCCGCAGTCCTTTTGACCACAACCATCAGTTCTCTCATCGGCGGTAGCGCAAAAGTGGTGGGCTCCGTTGCCGGGGGCGCGACGGCAACCGCCATGAATAATGCGGGAAACAAATCCTCTGTGCTGTCGAAGTCATCGATGGAATATTTTACCCGCTCACTTTTTAGGGCGACCGGTCCCACCCCGACAGAAAACAGCGGACTTCCTGCAAATTCATCAGGTAATGACGTCATGGCAATGAATCAGCCCGCGCCGCCAAGAGCCGAGTCACCAGCGCAATTAGCAGAGGTTACGGGTATTTTTGCTAACAGTATTTATTCTGGCGCGCTTCCCCCGGATGACCTGACTTATGTGGCGCAGTTAGTTTCTCAAAATACCGGCATCAGTCAGAAAGAGGCCGAGCAACGTGTTCAGTCTGTTTATGATAAAGCGCAGGCCAATTTGAAAGAGGCAAAAAATAAAGCGCAGCAGGCCGCAGATACTGCCAGAAAAACCACTAGCTATGTCACCCTGTGGTCATTTATTTCTCTGTTAATCGGTGCGTTTGTCGCCAGCCTCTGCGCAACCTATGGCGGCCGTCAGCGTGATTTATAGCTTTCAATATTCATTATGAAGGAGGAACCTATGCGTTCAATATTGCTTTTCTTTCTGGGTGTGCCTATTCCTATCATTATTTTGATCGCGTTATTTGTGCACTAAATATTTTCCAGCACGACAGGAATACCTGATCAGAAAATATTTGCATTCCGCACATTGCCGTAAAAGCATAAATGCCCCTAGAGGGCATTTATGCTTTTTAGATTGAGTGCGAGAGCAGGGGGTTAGCGTTCACGCCTTGCCATCAACAGCGCCAGGTCGACGAGACGATTAGAGAATCCCCATTCGTTGTCGTACCACGCCAGAATTTTGACCATATTGCCGCCAATCACCAGCGTTGACAGACCGTCGATAATGGAAGAGCGCGGGTCACCCTGGTAGTCGCTTGAGACGAGCGGTTCATCGCTATAGCCGAGGATCCCTTTCAGCGGTCCCGCTGCGGCGGCTTCACGAAACGCATTATTGACCTCTTCTGCCGTCACATCCCGCTCAAGCGTCACGGTCAGGTCGACAATGGACACTACCGGAACGGGGACGCGCAGCGAATAACCGGTTAAGCGGCCATCCAGCTCAGGGATGACTTTACCCAGCGCCTTTGCGGCACCGCTGGAGTAAGGCACAATCGACAGCGCAGCGGCGCGGGCACCACGCAGGTCTTTTTCCGGCTGGTCGTGCAGCGCCTGGCTGTTGGTGTAGGCGTGGGTGGTGTTCATCAGACCATGCTTAATACCAAAATGCTGGTGCAGAACCTGTGCGGCAGGTGCCAGGCCGTTAGTCGTACAGCTCCCGTTGCTGACAACAAAGTGTTTATCCGGGGAGTAGAGCCCATCGTTAACGCCCATCACGATGGTTAAATCGTCGTTTTTACCGGGAGCGGAGATAATCACGCGCTTTGCGCCACCGCTGTGAATATGCACCGCCGCCTTATCACGGTCAGTGAAGAAGCCGGTAGCTTCAATAACGATATCGACTTCACGCTCACGCCACGGGATATTGGCCGGGTCGCGTTCGCTGAACACGGTAATGGGTTTACCGTCAACCACCAGTTGCCCCTCACCGGCGGTAACGTCGGCGTCGAGTTTTCCGAGCAGCGAGTCGTATTTCAGCAGATGCGCCAGCGTTTTACTGTCTGTCAGATCGTTGATTGCCACAATCTGAATATCCGGGTTACCCAGTGCAGCACGCAGTACGTTACGTCCGATACGGCCAAAACCGTTAATACCGACCTTTACCATGATCAACTCCTTATCTGTTGTCTCTGGAGCTAATGTAGGCCGGTCATGGGTTGGCGTAAATGACAAAAAAGGATCACTTTACGCCATTTTACGACAGTGAAAGCGCTGGCGATATTCACCCGGTGTGAGGTGAAGTTGTTTTTCAAACAGCCGCCGTAGGTTGATGCTGCTGCCAAATCCCGTTTGTTCGGCGATACGCTCCAGCGTCTCGTGAGTTTGCTCCAGACGCTGCCGGGCAGCGGCGAGACGGGCCTCGGCAACGTAGCGCGCCGGAGAAGCGCCGGTTTCACGGGTAAATACGCGGGTGAAATTTCGTGGACTCATGGCGACTTTTTCCGCCAGTTTATCCACGCTAAGGTCGGCGGTGAGGTTCTCAAGCAACCAGGCCAGCAGATCGTTAATTGGGCCCAGAGTGCTGGTTTGCTGAAAGTTGTAGCGGCTAAATTGCAGCTGGCCGCCGGGACGGCGCAGATACATGACGAAGTCCTGAGCGATGTCGCGCGCCAGGCTGAAGCCGTAGTCCTCTTCAACCAACGCGAGCGTCAGGTCAAAGCCGGAGCTGACCCCGCCTGAGGTCCAGATGTGTTCGTCCTGAATATAGAGCGGACCGCCTTCCACGCGCACCTGAGGATATTCCGCCTGCATGGTTTCCAGTAGCTTCCAGTGGGTGGTGGCGCGTCTGCCGTCCAGCAGTCCGGTTTGCGCCAGCAGCATCGCACCGCCGCAAATGGAGGCAATGCGACGAGCATGGGGAGCGGCAAGGCGCAGCCAGTCAACCACCGCGATCCCTTCCTGCGGGTTTTGACCTCTGCCGGTGATAATGATGGTATCGAGAGGCTCGCGAGGGTCTATCTCATGCAGGCGATGATCGGCCAGTAGATTTAAACCGGACTGACCATGGATCACCTGATGCGGCTGGGTTGTCGCTAGCTGGACCTGATAACAGATGTCCGTAGCGCCTTCCGGATGCAGACGGTTGGCCTGCATCAGAATGTCGGCAATACCGGCGGATTCAAACAGCATGCCGCCATCGGGGACAATAATAAGTATTTTCTTCATGTCCTGAAAAGTAATCTTTTTACAGAATAAGTCAACAGGGTTTGTGTGGGGGGAAACCTATTCCTGCCGTAGTGATAGCGTTGTCTCTTGCTGGTGGTTCAAACTTGTCAGCGGCAACAGCAAGTGCTGCTTTGAGCGAGGTATCATCATATTGCTGCGGCATGAATTCCCACAATTCATAGCCCGGTGTGTTTTAATACTTTTGGATTTCATCACTCAAGGGCAAGTTATGCTAATCATCTTCAGTGGCCTACCTGGAAGCGGGAAAAGTACTATCGCTCAGGCTTTGGCAAAGCAATTAAATGCTCTGTACTTGCGAATAGACACGATTGAGCAAGCCATACTTAAAGCCGAAGAAGATGACCGTGAAATGGGGCCTACTGGTTATTTTGTTGCTTACTCACTCGCCAGGGAAAACCTGCAATTAGGAGCAACAGTCATCGCTGACTCAGTGAATCCACTGGCATTAACCCGTGATGCCTATCGGGATATCGCTCTATCTGTAAGAACCGGCTTTTTAGAAATTGAAATTGTATGCTCTGATAAGGTTGAGCATCGTAAACGAGTAGAAACAAGGGTGTCTGAAGTCGAGGGGTTAACCCTGCCGGATTGGAAAGATGTTACTGATTTGAATTATGAACCATGGAACAGAGAACACCTCATTTTAGACTCATACAGTTTATCCAGCGATGAGTGTGTATCTCGGATCATCAAAGTTCTTTCGCGGTGACTTGGTCTTAAGAGGCTCCCCAACAATTATTATGCTGGGGAGTTAGCAATATCCGCTCATGGCACGCAGCAGATAGACTGGGTGACCATCAGATCTGCTATGAGCGAGGAGCAGATATTTAGATAGTTTTTGTGTGGCTAACCGCGCATGTCGAAGCCGGATTTTTGAAAATCTCTATAGACTTCGGGATTGTTGAAGGCTGGGAATTTCGCTTTTTGGGCTGCTGATTTTATCGCTTGGCAATAGGCTTTATTGCCATTGCTGGTTGATATGTTTGAAGCCGTGCCATCCTGAGCAAATTCAATATGCAACCTGCATTTTTTCCCTTTCCAGTTTTGCGGCTCAGCAAGTTTGGCGTTTATTGCCGCCCTGATTGCCCGCGCTTGTGCACCCCATTCATCCTGATCATCCCAGCGTCCTGAACTGCAATTACCGATTGCCGTGGTCTTATGGCAGCCGGGAGGATGTAACGGCGCGCATCCCGCAGCCAGGCTGGCCACAATGGTCAGCATAACGATTCTCTTTACTGTTTTATACGATCCCATTCCTTGCCCCTCAATCCATTTAAGCCTCAGCAATATTGGCATATTCTTCCTTCATTCCTGCCATCTTTTCAATCATGCGGGATCATAAGCCACGACCGCAACAATGACATAATGCGCCACTATTTCTTTTGAGCTAACCATTAATTGACCCTAACATTATAAATGTTAGCCAACAGGAGGTGAGCCTGAATGCCTCTCAAATGCCCGCTGAGGCATAACACGGATATAATCAATTTATGGAAAAATCGCTAAAGTGAAGGGCGTGGATGAGGGGAAACTTAGGTTTCAAGTGCAGCAACGATTGTAGCTTCCATCTTCTCCGGGGTAGTGATGGGCGCAAAACGCTTGAGCGGCTTACCATCGCGTCCGATCAAAAACTTGGTGAAGTTCCACTTGATCCGTCCGCCCAGCACGCCGGGCAATTCCTCTTTCAGATAACGAAACAGCGAGTGCGTTGCCGCGCCGTTGACTTCCACTTTCTCGAACATCGGGAAGCTCACGCCGTAGTTAATGTGGCAGGTCTGCGCGATTTCATCGGCACCACCGGGCTCCTGCTTACCAAACTGATTGCAGGGAAAACCAAGCACCACCAGACCCTGAGCGGCGTACTTTTTGTAGAGAGCTTCAAGGCCTGCGTATTGTGGGGTGAAACCACACTGGCTGGCGGTATTTACCACCAGAACCAGCTTGCCCGCGTAGTCTGCCATGGGGATCATTTCGCCACGCAGGCTGGTGGCCGTCAGTTGATGAAAGGGAGTCATCTTGAAATCCTCACGGTAGAAGTGCTTTTGCTGGGTTATTCACACAATTAGAGCTTGTGTGATATCTATTTGCAACATCTGCGGGAAAGGGCAATAAACAGACGTCCCTTGACCCTGTTATCCCGGTGACCATTAAACCCCGAAGGAGATATCGCTCAATTTCTGCTGGATGAAATCAATAAGCGCTCTTGTTTTCGTCGGTAAGTAACGCCTGTTTGAATAGAGGGCGAACAACTGCAATGGGGCTGCCGATTGTTCAAACTCCACCTCAATTAACCGTCCATCGTTAATGTAGGGCTGGCAGGCCTGTTTCGAAAGAATGGCAAAACCGACCCCGGCGACCGCAGCGCGCCCAGCCATCTCTCCGCTGTTGACCCGATAATGCCCTTTAACCTTAATGGTCTCGAATCCTCCCTTTTTATTGACGAACTGCCAGGGGGCGCCTTTCAATGCACTGACCGTTGTAATGCAAGGTAATTGTGCAAATTGCTGGATAGAAGAAGGGGTGCCATAGCGCTTAATGATGGAGGGGGCTGCAACAATGGTGCAGGGAATCGTCACCAGATGACGAGCGATATAATCACTGTCCTCCATCTGACCACGGCTAATAATGACAGCCAAATCCAGATCATCGCGCAGAGATTCGAAACCTGACAAATTGGTGACACAGCTAATTTCCAGATCCGGGTACTGACAGGCGAAATCGGCAATAACGGAACCCAGCAGTGCAGGGCCTATCTCATTGGGAATACAGATCCGTAATGGACCCTTGAGTTGCATCTGTCGTGACGTTAATTCGGTCTCGGTTTGCTCAAGCGCCTCCAGTAATGGCTTCGCTCGGGTATAGAGCAGGTGCCCCGCCTGGGTGAGCTTCATATGCCGGGTGCTGCGCTCAATAAGCTGGATATTCAGTTTTTCTTCTAACTGAGAAATGCAACGACTCACATTGGATGTCGGCATTTCCAGGGCCTTCGATGCCCCAACAAAACTTTCTCTTTCCACCACCGCAACGAACACTTTTAGGGTCGTAAAATCAAGGGCCGGACGCATTAACTATCCCATATATGATAATAATGTTTGCCATTTCTACCATATTATAAACACAGTTGATAGCGATTAAACTCGGGTCTCTTTCATCCATAGGTTGCTCGCTATGTCACTGACTACACAGACGTTTAATCACAAAGCCCTTATGCGGATAGCCTTCGTCATGGCGTTTATCCAGTTCACTAATGCGCTGGAATATATGGCGTTAACGCCTGTTTTTGCTTTTATGGCCGACGGGTTTTCGGTGCCGGTATCCTATGCTGGCTATGTCTCGGGGATGTACACGCTGGGTGCGGTCATTTCTGGGATTACTGCGTTTTATTGCATCCATCTGTTTAATAAAAAAACCTTCTTAATCAAAAATATGCTGTTGCTGGGAGCGCTCACCTTTTTGTCCACACTCACCACGCATTTTGGCATTCTTCTGGCACTACGATTTTGCGCAGGCTTAGTTGGGGGTACAACAATGGGGGTAGGGACGAGTATTTTAATTAATCATGCCCCGGCAAACTTACGCGGAAAAATACTGGCGACGGTGATTGCCTCATTTTCGATGGTCAGTATCGTCGGCATGCCCACAATATTATTTTTGTGCACGCACTATGGTTGGCATATTGCGCTGTGGTTAATCAGTTTACTTTGCCTGATCGCTTTACCGTTGATCGTTTTTATCCTCCCCAGGGATACGGCCTCATTAGGCGTAAAGGCCAGGCTGTCTATTGATACTCAAACCTTACTCTTTGCCTCTTGTTCTGCGCTTGTGCAATTTAGCCCAATGCTGATCATTCCTATATTGACGCCATTAATGACGCAATATATGGGCGCACAGCAAAAGCTATTACCTTTATTATTCTTAAGCGGCGGGGTTGCCGGTTATGTGTCTACAAAAATAACCGGTATTCTGACGTCACGTTTACCTGCGTTGATGCTGGCAACCCTTTCCACACTGTTGTTTGTCGCCAGTTTGCTGATCCCGGCGATGGGTTACCATAATGTCTTTCTATTTATCACCTTATTCCTTGGCGCCTCTTATAGCCGACTTGTCTGCGCGTCGTCGGTCGCGGTTCAATATCCTGAAGATGAACAACGCGCTAATTTTTCTTCGCTGCAGACAGCCATGATGTTCCTGATAACCACTTTTGCCTTCTTTCTGTCGTCCTTATTACTCCCTGACCAGGGATTAACCACGCAAAATCTAAACCGGCTGTTGGTTGTCAGTGCATTCGCCGCATGTGGATTTCCCGTCATGGTCATCATGCTGCAAAAGAAACTGGCTAAATCAATCCGTGGGTAACATCCGGGCTGAAGTCTTGCAGATATCAGCCCAGACTGTCGGTCCTTTGGGGGAGTTACTTCAGCTCCAGCGTGCTTATCACGCGGGCAATATCCACAATATCGCTTGCCGATAACGGCTGCAAAGGGCGAGGCAGGCAATCCGTATCGGTAAGTCCAAGCACACCCGCGGCAGCGGCAATCACGCGAATACTCCCGCCATGTTTACGGAACAGCGCCCACAACGGCTCAAGGCGAGTTGACAGGGCAGTAACACGTTCATGATCCTTCGCTGCGGCTGCTTCAGTGATTTGTTTCGCCATCTCCGGGAACAGACCGCCGCATACGGAATACCAGACTTCACAACCGGCGTTTAATCCCAGCCCGGCATAGGCATCGCCACTAATACCGATGGTTACGCCAGGGCGCAACTGGTGACGTAACGCATTCACCCGCTCAGCCGCTGCCGCCGGGCTATCCGGGACGCCGGGGATCTTAACCGAGCGAACACCCTCCAGTGATGAGAGACGACCGTGCAGTTCATCGGTAAAGGTAAAATGCGTGGTGCCCGGATTATCGTAGATACACACCGGGACAGACACGTGCCGGGTCACCGTCTCAAAAAGTGTAAAGACTTCTTCATCACGCAGAGACTGGTAGCTGACCGCCGGAAGCAACAGGGCATTCGCGCCAGCTGCCTGCGCATCATCTGCCAGATGCAGGATGGCATCGGTACTGACCGCCCCCACACACACCATCATTGGGATATCCCCGGCAAGCTGTTTGGCCAGCGCCGCGATGCGCTTGCGCTGCTCCCGGGTCAGATATGCATAGCTTCCGGTTGAGCCCAGAATGCCCATCGAATCAACACGGGCCGCCACCAGTCGGGCCACAATTTTACTGAATCCTTGTTCGTCGACGCCACTGCCAGCGATCGGGGTTAACGGGAAAGCAGATAAACCGGTGAACATGTTGTTTCTCCTGAATGATATTACTGGCATTGCTCTTCGATGAGAGCCACCTCAAACCGCAGACCGGGCATCATTTTTTCGAGGCCGTCGGTTAGCATCTTCCCGGCTTCGTAAAGCTTCTCCAGTGGCATCTGCGGCAGACTTTCCAGAATGAACCACATTTGCTGAGCTTCCACCCCTAAACGGGTTCTGATCCCCTGTCGCCAGTTCCAGCGGCGGCAGGTCACGCCGGTATCATCGCACCAGATAACTTCGCCTGGCGAAGGATATTCAACGGCGTTCTCACCCTCTTTGACGGTATCAAAAGGCTCTGTTCCTTTTGCCACCGCCAGGTGCGGCGAACCCTGATAGGCAGCGATATTCTCTCCACCAACCGGAACGGCGTAGCGGAGACTCACGGCATTATAGAGATCAACAATGGGATCGAGCGCTGGCATCGTTCCGTCACGCAATACGCGTTTACGTAACGCATCAGCTGAGCAAGGGGTGCGTTTGGGTTTTGCGCCAAACGTTTGAAAAACTTCGGCCCATGCTGCCAGATGAGATTCCGCCCATACTGGTTCACCGCTCAGAACCGCTTCACATGCTTCTCGCAGCGCTGTTTCTCCCGTATCCGGGTTAAGTACTGGCGCAGCTTTTACGGAGATGCTGAGTGCCCGAAAGCCGGGAGCAATACGATAAATTTCAAGGGCAATTGACGGAGAGACTGTTAACACGAGATAATCCTGTAATGACTAATTTATTCCATGATAATGACCGATGACCAAAAAAGTCAATTTAATGACCGACGCAAATTCTATCGTCAGCACCGTGAATGAAGCCGTCTCTCAACGGATCAAGCTGTATCGTAAGCAAAAGAAAATTTCCCTCGATGAACTCTCCCGTCGGGCGGGCGTCAGCAAGGGAGCGCTGGTTGAGATTGAGGGATGCCGGGCGAATCCCAGCATTGCCCTGTTATGCCGCCTGGCTGCCGCGATGGGCGTTTCGGTGGCGGATTTTGTTGATGTCAGCTCTAAACCGACCGTGCATCTCATTGCTGAAGATGAGATCCCAGAATTGTGGGCAGGTGAAAAAGGCGGAAGAGCAAGGTTGCTCGCAGGTTCGGGTGGGCCCGAAATGACAGAGCTCTGGATGTGGGAAATGCAGCCGGGGGAAAAATTTGCGTCACCCGGCCATACGGAAGGGACGCTGGAACTGTTTTATGTTCAGACGGGCACGCTCACGCTGGGCGTGCAGGACCAACTGTATCTGGTGAAGACCGGGTGTTCGGCAACAGCCAGAACGGACGTTCCTCATTTCTATGAAAATCGGGAGGAGGGCCCATTGGTGTTCATCATGACAGTACATGAGAAAGCGTCCTGAGGGATGCCCGGTATGTCAGGGTTCCAATCTCATTGGTGGTAGAACCAGACGGGGTTGGAACTACCGGCCTCAGCGCACCGGCGCATCTTACGATGCCCCCGTCCGGTCCACCATTGAGTTGTGACACTATGCATGACATACACGGATATCAACGGGAGGTTATCACTGAACGTATCGTTGGATAAATTACTGCCCAACAAAAGGTCCGCTGTGAGCGAATTGTGGACATAACGCTCACATTTTCGGCTAGTTTAGATCGCAGCAGAAAACCAGTCCGACAACATGCTTGTTAGGCACTTTTTAAGTACTCTCGCTGAATTTTATTGGTAAGTTCAATCCTCTGTATTTCGCTTGTGGTAAATAGCAACTGCACAAAACCCTCTTGTGCGGCGTGTAAAAGCCCAGTATCTTCTATTTTGTCTTCCGCCTTTAACCTACATTCTAATTCATGGATGAGCCGTAATAATTCTTTACCTCTAGAGGTCAGTGGTGCCATAAAAGATGGCTGCATCGCACGATCATACCAGTCAATCATACAGTCAGAGAAATCAACATCAGCTATACGCTGGTGTACGATGAACTTTATATACTCAAACAGAAAATTATGTTCTGAGTCGCCCACTCCGACACCAAAAGGTGAATTTTGATTTTGTAATTCAACGTCTGCCACGGTCATTGCTACATCCATACCAAAATATAAAGAGCGACAGATATTAGTTAGGCCGGAGCAGAATAGATTGAAATATGATACAGGAAATGAAGCATTGTTACTTTTAGCCTTAATCAAATAGTCAAGAACCTCTTCGACCGACATGAAGTCTTGATCTATGACCGCAAACCCTTCAAAGAGTGTTTTCGCACTGGTAGATTGTAAGACATTTAATTTGGGTATGGTAATACCCTTTGCATCTGTTGGCTTGGCAACTCTTAACACTTGGCGAGCATCTTGCCAATAACTTAAATTAGTATCTGGGTTGTGAATAATTATGAGTACAGGCAACGGAAATCTTTCCCAGTAAAATCGGTGCTTCTCTTCTGGGTGGAAAACCCAATCTCCTTTGCTTTCCTTAAAAAAGGATGGCCCTGACTTTATTTGAACAGCTATCATCCTTCCTGTGGCAAACCCCTCGGGACTAACATACTCAATCTGGCCATCAATTCCAACGTCAGCCATTGGAGTTTCACGCCAAATCTGGCCAATTTTTGCTATAGCTTCTGCGACAGCATTTACACCTAATCTTTCTTGAGAATTAGTTTGGTTATATTTGGGGAAATTCATATTTTCCTCAATTGCTTAATGCTGGCCATAGTGGCAGTAGAATCTGGTACAGAATTACGCCAGTAATTTAAGTAACAGGTTTTGCGGTCCGTTGCTCTTTCTGCCTTCTTCGTGATTTCTTCTCAACCTAAATTAATACCGAAGTACCTATTTTTCAACCGGTTTTTTACTCAAGCCGAGAAAACAATCCCGGCAAAATCCGTACTATCTTTTCGCCAGTTATTCGAAAATAAATTCATTGTCATCTGCTGTTTTTTTTACCAATGATTTTGGGGACACTGTAAAGCTACACCGGACGGCGTTTGTCCGCTTCACGCCCTGAGACATTCGACAAGCTTTTTATGGCTTCAGTAAGGGCGACTTTCGCGCTTCCAGTGTCAGCAAATATTTAGCTTCGTCGTAGCGGGTTCTGGTCTTCCAGCAGCGGTAAATGATCCTTATCCATTTAAACGCCAGAGCCCGGATTGCTGATTGATGCGATTTCCCTTTTTCTCGCTGTCTCTGGTAATAAAGTTTGGCCCAGTATGATGAATTAACCGTCTTGGCAGCCCATTCAACAAAGGTCTGCCTGACGAACTTGGCACATTGCCATCGCCAGTGAACCCATGATTTCTGGCCACTTCGTTCGGTCACCGGTGCAATACCTGCATAGTTTTGAATTTCTTCAGCGCTGTTAAACCGATCACGGTTATCACCAAGTGCAGCAAGCATACGTGGGCCCATACACGGCCCCATGCCCGGAAGTGATTTGAACAGCCCAGCATCTGGCAATGTGTCAAACAGCGTTTCGATTCGTTCGTCATAGGTTTTGATGATTTCACTCACGACTTTAATTTGTGTCGCCAGTGCTGTTGCCATCAAAGCATTAGCCTCTATAACACTCAGGTCTGTCGTCAATGGGATCGCGTTATCAATATTCGCAACACGTTGCTCGGTAAGGGCCATTGCGCGGCCACCTTTGGCATTCAGAAAGTTGCGAATCGTGTCGCGCCTGGCTCGTTTCAGTTGTTGCAGACTGGGCCACCGGATAATCAGCTCACACAACAGTAAGCTACCCCGATGTGAGAACCACTCCAGGGGCTGAGGATAATACTGTTTTAGCGTATTGATGAGTCGATTCACAAAGCGGCGTTTGTCCTCAACCAGCAGTCGACGCTGCTCAACTAACTGTTGAAGTAATCGGATATTGCCATTGTCGGGTTCTATGGCTTTTATCTTTTGGGGATAGCGTAGCATTAGCTCTAATGCTAACTCAGCATCCTGTGGATCATCCTTAGCACCGCTTGGCCAGAAGGTCTGCCGATAGCGGGCCAGTGACAACGCGTGCACAGGAAAAACAGTGACAAATGGGTACTTCTGGAGAGCATACACCACCGGGCCTTTCTTCAGCTCAAGGGCGATAGCGATCCTGCCTTTCACCTTTTGGTGCAACTCGTTGAGCCAGATATCAAGTGCTTCCGGAGTGTGTTCAACCACCTGGAATATGCGCTCGCCGTTTTTAAACTGAACGCAGACATCGTGTTTTTTATCCGCCCAGTCCAGACCAACATGAGCAGCAAACTGATTAATCGCAGTCATCACCAGCTCCTTTAAATCGAGGATTGGTATGCATTCCACGCTCTTCGAAAGAAATATAGTCAGCAGTTTTTCTGCATGCCCTGAGTATTCGTTAGCGAACGTGGAGCACTTACTGGCTCGAAAGCAAAGCGGCAATCATCAAACCACATGATTCTGGCACAATATTCGTAACCAGTAAGCGCATACCCTGAATCACTTAAAAGTGTAACTCTCAGGGTGTGAATGACTATATCTGGCATAACCCCATCATAAAAAACGGCGATAAACCCACCTCCCGGATTTATCGCCGTTCAGCCTTCAAATCACCTTACTTCTTCTTCTCACCCAGCGTTGGCGTCTCATCAAAGAAGTTCCACGGTTTCAACAACGCATGCGCCCATTCCGTCGGCATAATCGGCCACTCTTCGGCGCGCGCCACGTGGGTAGTGCCGGTAGTGATCCACACCACGTCATCGTTATTATCGAGCGACTCATCGTCCTTCGCATATTGCCCCAGACCGGTGTCGTGAATCGAGCGGTTCGGGTATTTGCCTTCCGGGTAACGCTCATCCTGATGATAGCGGGTGACCCACAGCTGCTTATCCATAAAGCTCAGACGGTGATAAATCCACTCGTCAGGGGCGAATTTCGCGCCAGTCGCCACCGGATGCGTGCCGCCCGCGTAAGGGATAATCTGGTACGAAACCGGATTGCCCATGCGGTTTTCTTTGGTGGTATTGCTCAGCAGACGAATGGTGCCTGGGTCAAACTTCTGCGCCGCTTTCTGCTCGCTGTCGATGCTGTACTGATTCACCTGCATGGTACTGGTGCGCGGGCCGCCGCCGGTGTTTGGCTTCACTTCCGGGTCCATCGCCACCAGGCTGTTATTTTCGCCGTCGACGTCGAGATCTAAGCGGAAGTTGTAAATATGCTGGTGGGTGGTGCCGACAATATTATGGTCGATCAGCGTCCCGTAGCGGGTATCGTCTTTGGCGCTCGGATCGTGCATGGTTTTCGCCAGCACGCCTTTCACCGCTTCAATGCCGGTGGCCCCGGCGTCGATGCCGATGGTGCCGTTTTCGTGGAACACCCAGTCAAAGATATAGTCGTAGTTGCCGACGGTACTTATCCAGCGCACCACCAGTTCGCGGCGCTCGGTGCTGACGTTCGGTTTGCCCATCTCCTGGTGTTTGTACTCCGGCCCGGCGTAGCGTTCGAAGATGGCGACGGCGCGCGGAATGGTCGACGGCGCGCCGGTGTAATCGGCGATGGTTTCATCCAGCAGCACGGCGTTAGACGGCGCATCTTTGCCGCGCACGATTGGCGAGGTCAGGGTGCCCATACCGTAATCGCCGGAATCCAGATACGCTTTGAAGTACCAGCCCACGTCCGGGTCGCCGTAAGGCACGATCATTCCGCCGAGCGATCCTTCGTACATCACCTGACGTTTTTTGCCGTTATCGTTATAGGTCACGGTGGAGAGAATCGGCCCGACGCGGGAGTTCAGGCGCAGGTGGAAGTCCCAGTTCTGCCAGTGAACCATATCGCCGGTGATGGTGTAGTTTTTGCCTTCAGGTTCGATGATCTCCAGCGGTTTCACCGATTTTGCGACCCGGTCGCGGCCATCGTACGGACGCGACTGCATCGGAACCGGGATCACCGGGCCTTCTTCAATCTTGATGATTTTTTTCTGCTCAAGGTCAACGACGGCGACCAGGTTTTCAATCGGGTGCGCCCAGTAGTTGCCGTCGCCGGTATCGAGATAGCTGACCACTTTAAGCAGGCGCGCGTCCTGCTTCAGGCCGTCTTTACCGTCGAAGTAACCGACGGTGAGCGGGGTGGTGACCACTTTGCTGGTGTCTTTGATGCCGTGTTTTTTCAGCACGTCAGCAAACTCGGTGCTGGCGTTAATGATGTTCTGCACGCTGGCGAAATCATCAAGCAGCACCATGCCGTGCGCGTCTTTAATCGGCGTCCAGGAGAGGATCTTTTTGTTTTGCAGATCGACCACGGCTTCAATCACATGTTTACCGTCGAGCATCACCACGTCGGCGGTGCGCGGGGCGTTAACCGGCGTGCCATTGAGGGCAAAATCCCACACGGCTTTTTTATCCGGTTCGTGCAGGGAAATTTCGGTGAAGCGCGTGTTGGCCTGGAACTCTGGCGCGGCTTTAACAATAGTGACCGCTTCGCCAATCTCTGCTGATGACAGCGAGTTTAGCGGGTGAGGGACTTTTTCGACCTGGAAGGTCTGATCGAGTCCGGACTGGAAAACGTCGTTGATAAAGGTTTCAGAAATCCACGCTTTGCCGTTTTTCATCACCACCGGCACCTGTAAGTTCAGCGACTTGCCGTTGAGGATCGCGGTTTTCGCGCCCGGCTTCACCTTCACATAGGCACCGTCTTTAATCAGGGTAAACACCTGTGCGTAATCATCCCACTGAACGTCCGCGCCAAAGTCTTGCAGCGTTTTGTCCATCGGGACCATATGCGCCTCGCCACCGTGGGCAAACGCCGGGCCAGTCCCGACGCAACACAGGGCGATAGCCAGCGCCAGTGCGGTTTTGCGTGTCTTTTGAATCAAAGCGTTAGACATTGTGACCTCATCTTATCGTTATGTTGTGCCGTGCCAGGCTTTTCGGTTCCAGTCTCTTAACCTAACAGCCAAACGTCACGAGGCGTTTGCTCACGCTTGCCAGGTTATTGGTCAGTTATGCCAGTTATAAAAAATGCCTCCGCAGAGGCATTCAGGTGATTGTGTCGGGTTTTTCCGGATGGCGGCTAGCGCCTTATCCGGCCTACAAACTCAAATTTAGGCCCGGTAAGGCGTTAGCCGCCACCGGGCAATCGCACGGAAATTACGCAGGAAAATCCCCTTTCTGACGCGCGACCAGCGTCAAAATGGAGTACAGCGCCACCGCCTGCTGATGCTGGTTGAAAATCTCCACCGCCCATTCCACCACGCCAGTGGCTTTCTCGTCGGCGCTGCGCTGGCGTTTCACCGTTTTGCGTTTGCAGGTCAGGCGTACCTGAATGGTGTCGCCCGGTTTTACCGGCTCGATAAAGCGCAGGTTTTCCATGCCGTAGTTGGCGATCACCGGGCCGACGCCCGCATCAACAAACAGTCCGGCGGCGGCGGATATCAGGAAGTAACCGTGTACCACGCGCTCGCCAAAAATCGACTCGGCGGCGGCAATCTTGTCCATATGGGCGTAGAAGTGATCGCCGCTCAGGCAGGCAAAGTTGACGATATCCGCTTCGGTCAGCGTGCGGCGCGGGGTGAGCAAGCTGTCGCCCGGCTGGATCTCTTCAAAATATTTGCGGAACGGGTGGATGCGGTCTTCCGCCACCTGCGCGCCGCGCACCCACTGCTGGCCGATGGCGGCAAGCATGGTCGGGCTGCCCTGAATCGCGGTGCGCTGCATGTAGTGTTTTACCGCTCGCAGACCGCCGAGTTCTTCGCCGCCGCCCGCGCGTCCCGGGCCGCCGTGTACCAGCTGCGGCAGCGGGGAACCGTGACCGGTGGATTCCACGGATGATTCCTCGTTCAGCACCTGAATACGTCCGTGCGCCCGTGCAGCACCGAGAATAAACTGACGGGCCAAATCACCCTTTGCCGTCACTAAGGTTCCCGCCAGGCTACCTTCACCGGCACGTGCCAGCGCCATCGCGTGCTCGCTATTCTGATACGGCATCAGCGTCGCCACCGGGCCAAAGGCTTCAATGGCGTGAACCGCCGCCACTTCATCCGGCTGCGGGCAGAACAGCAGCGTCGGCGGGAAGAACGCCCCGGCGGCGTTAAGATCGGCTTTACCGCCCAGCAAAACTTCACATCCGGCTTCCACCAGACGATTGACGTTATCCTGCACGTCCTGACGCTGCTCGCTATTAACCAGCGCGCCCATCTTCACGCCTTCCTGCGCCGGGTCGCCAACCACCACTTTTTGCAGCCGGGCAATTAGCGCTTCGCGCACCGCGTTGACCTGCGCCTGCGGCACGATAATGCGGCGAATAGCGGTACATTTTTGCCCGGCTTTGGTGGTCATCTCGCGCACCACTTCACGGATAAACAGTGCGAATTCCGGCTGTTCCGGCGTGACATCTTCGCCCAGCACGCAGCAGTTCAGCGAGTCCGCTTCCATGGTGAAGGGAACAGACTTCGCCACCAGATTGGGATGTACGCGCAGTTGCTGCCCGGTTTTTGCCGAGCCGGTAAAGGTCACCACGTCCTGATGGTCAAGCTGGTCGAGCAGATCGCCCGCGCCGCCGCAAATCAGGCTAATCGCGCCGTCCGGCACCAGCCCGCTGTCGACAATCGCCTTGACCATCGCCTGAGTCAGCTGCGCGGTGGCGGTGGCCGGTTTGATGATCGCGGGCATCCCGGCAAGCCAGGTTGGGGCGAGCTTTTCTAACATGCCCCAGCAGGGGAAGTTAAAGGCGTTGATATGCACCGCCACGCCGGATTTTGAGGTCAGCACGTGACGCGCGGCAAAGCCGCCCTGTTTAGACAGCGGGATCAGTTCATCTTCCGGCCACAGGGTATCGTCCGGCAGCTCGCGGCTGCCGAGGCCTGCGTAGGTGAAGAGGGTGCCGATACCACCTTCAATATCCACCCAGCTATCCGCCCGCGTTGCGCCGGTCTCGGCGGAGACGGCATAGAAATCGGCCTTCAGCTCCAGCAGATGTTTCGCCACCGCTTTTAACATCGCGCTGCGTTCAATAAAGGTCATCGCCTGTAACGCTTTACCGCCGCGTTCAATCGCGAAACGGCGCGCCTGCGCCATATCCAGACCCTCGCTTGTCACTTCCCATAACGCTTCGCCGCTGATGGCGTGATGAATGGTGCGGGTGCGGCCCCGGCCGGTCTGCCAGGCGCCGGATAAATAGCTGGCTAACTGCTGCATGGTTATTCTCCAGATATGTTACGTAATCTCGCTATAAATAGTTCTTTTCTGAATCATAAAATGCAAGCCTGATTTTAATAATTTGTTAACAATGCGATCGCAAACACCTTCTCCAATAGAGACATCACACTGTTTATAAAGGGATTGTTAAAAGCCTTTGCGGTACTCATCACAAAATGCGCAAACAAAATTTGTGGTTTTATTTAACTAAGATGTAACTTTTATAAAACAAAGTGATTCGCAAAAATTGATTTGTTGAATTTATCGGAATCATAAGGTGATGACGTGACAGAAGAAAAACGCTTTGACCAGCGCATCGCGCAGGATACAGCCATCGAACCGCAGGACTGGATGCCGGACGCCTACCGCAAAACGCTGATCCGCCAGATTGGTCAGCATGCGCATTCAGAAATCGTCGGCATGCTGCCGGAAGGTAACTGGATAACCCGCGCTCCGACGCTTCGCCGCAAAGCGATTCTGCTGGCGAAAGTGCAGGACGAAGCCGGGCACGGCCTGTACCTCTACAGCGCCGCCGAAACTCTCGGCTGCGCCCGTGAAGATCTGTATCAGAAGATGCTCGACGGGCAGATGAAGTACTCCTCCATTTTTAACTACCCAACCCTGACCTGGGCGGATATCGGCGTGATTGGCTGGCTGGTTGATGGTGCGGCGATCGTCAATCAGGTGGCGCTGTGCCGCACTTCCTACGGCCCGTATGCCCGGGCGATGGTCAAAATCTGCAAAGAAGAGAGCTTCCACCAGCGTCAGGGTTTTGAAGCCTGCATGGCGCTGGCGGCAGGGAGCGAAGAACAGCGTCAGATGTTGCAGGACGCCATTAACCGCTTCTGGTGGCCCGCACTGATGATGTTCGGCCCAAGCGACGACAACTCGCCGAACAGCGCCCGCAGCATGGCGTGGAAAATCAAACTGCATTCCAACGACGAACTGCGTCAGCGCTTTGTCGACAACACCGTCCCGCAGGTGGAAATCCTCGGCATGCAGGTGCCGGATGCTGACCTGACCCTTGACGAAGCCACCGGTCACTACCGCTACGGCGAGATTGACTGGCAGGAACTTAACGAAGTCATCAACGGGCGTGGCATCTGTAACCACGAGCGTCTGGGCGCAAAACGCAAGGCCTGGGAAGAGGGGGCATGGGTGCGCGAAGCCGCGCTGGCGCATGCCGAAAAACAGCAGGCCCGCAGCGCCGCCTAAGGAGAATAAAAATGAGCAAAACATACTGGCCGTTATACGAAGTGTTCGTCCGCAGTAAACAAGGTTTGTCTCACCGCCACGTCGGCAGCCTGCACGCCGCCGATGACCAGATGGCGCTGGAAAACGCGCGCGATGCCTACACCCGCCGCAGCGAAGGTTGTTCGATTTGGGTGGTGAGGGCGAGCGAAATCGTCGCTTCGCAGCCGGAAGAACGCGGCGCGTTTTTCGACCCCTCTGAGAGCAAAGTCTACCGCCATCCTACGTTCTACACCGTGCCGGACGGCATGGAACATATGTGAGGCAGCGATGAATAACTCAAATCCCGTTGCAACCTATGCCCTGCGCCTCGGCGATAACGGCCTGGTGCTGGCCCAGCGTTTAGGCCAATGGTGCGGTCATGCGCCGGAGCTGGAGATCGATCTGGCGCTGACCAACATCGCCCTCGATCTGCTCGGTCAGGCGCGCCATTTTCTCAGCTATGCCGCCGAGCTTAACGGCAGCGGCGACGAAGACACGCTGGCCTTTGGTCGCGATGAACGCCAGTTCCGCAATCTGCTGCTGGTCGAACAGCCGAACGGCAACTTTGCCGACACCATCGCCCGCCAGTTCTTTATCGACGTCTGGCACGTGGCGCTGTTCAGCCGCCTGGTGAACAGCCGCGACGCGCAGCTTGTCGCCATCGCCGCCAAAGGGCTGAAAGAAGTGCGTTATCACCAGCGCTTTAGCCGCGGCTGGCTGGAACGTCTGGGCAACGGCACCGAACACTCGGCAAACCTGATGCAGCAGGCGGTTGATAGCCTGTGGCGCTTCACCGGCGAGCTGTTCCTGGCCGATGAGCTGGAGATCGCCTTAATTGAGCAAGGGATCGCCGTCGATCCGTGTGAGCTACAGGCCGAATGGCAGGCGACGGTGCACACCGCGCTGCTCGATTCCGGTTTGCAGATCCCGCAAGAAGCGGCGTTTCGCAGCGGCGGCAAACAGGGGCTGCATAGTGAACATCTGGGGCCACTGCTGGCCGAGATGCAGTACCTGCAGCGTGCTTACCCCGGTCAGCAGTGGTAAACGGAGGTCGCTATGCAACGTCTTGCCGCCATCGCGCCCGCTGAGGTGCATACCGTTTGGGGATTGCTAAGCGCTATCCCCGACCCGGAAGTCCCGGTGTTGACCATTACCGACCTCGGCATGGTCCGCAGTGTAGATCGTCGCGGCGACGGCTGGGTGATTGGCTTCACGCCAACCTATTCCGGCTGCCCGGCAACTGAACATCTGTTAGGTGAAATTCGCGCGGTGATGACCGAGCACGGCTACACGCCGGTGCACATTGTATTACAGCTTGATCCACCGTGGACCACCGACTGGATGAGCCTGGACGCCCGCGAACGCCTGCGTCAGTACGGCATCAGCCCGCCGCAGGCCCACGCCTGTCACGCCGACGAGATGCCGAAGGATGTGCTCTGTCCGCGCTGCGGCAGCACCCACACTTCGCTTATCAGTGAATTCGGTTCCACGGCCTGCAAAGCGCTGTATCGCTGCGAAAGCTGCCGTGAACCCTTTGATTACTTTAAATGTATTTGAGGTCGCGATGACAACATTTCATTCGCTTACCGTGGCAAACGTCGAGCCGGAAACCCGCGATTCGGTGACCATCACCTTTGCCATTCCCGACGAGCTGCGTAATCAATACGCGTTTCGTCCGGGCCAGCATCTGACGCTGAAAACCCGTCTTGGCGGCGAAGAGTTGCGTCGCTGCTACTCCATCTGCCGCAGCCGCTCGCCGTCTGAAATCAGCGTGGCGGTGAAAGCCATCGACGGCGGTCGTTTTTCCCGCTTCGCCCAGAGTGATATCCAGCAGGGTATGGCATTTGAGGTGATGGTGCCGCAGGGCCACTTCGGCTACCAGCCACAGGCTGAACGTCAGGCCGAATATCTGGCGATTGCTGCCGGTTCCGGCATCACGCCGATGATGGCGATAATCGAAGCCACGCTGACGATTGAACCCGACAGCCGCTTCACTCTGATTTACGGCAACCGCAGCAGCCACAGCATGATGTTCCGCCAGGCGCTCGCTGACCTGAAAGACCGCTATCCCCAGCGTTTACAGGTGATTCATCTGTTCAGCCAGGAGTCGATGGACAGCGACCTGCTACAGGGGCGCATTGACGGCGACAAACTGCGCGCGCTGTCTGAACATCTGCTCGATTTCAGCCGCTTTGACGACGCCTTTATCTGCGGTCCGTCGGCGATGATGGATGACGCAGAAACCACGCTGCGTGCGCTGGGGATGCCGGAAAAAGCCATTCACCTTGAGCGTTTCAATACGCCGGGCACCAGCGTCAAGCGCGCCACCGGCGTACAGGCTGAAGGACGCACGGTGACGATTCGCCAGGACGGTCGCGAAAGAACCATTGCCCTGAGCGCGGAAGACGACAGCATTCTCGACGCCGCGCTGCGCCAGGGTGCCGACCTGCCGTTTGCCTGCAAAGGCGGCGTCTGCGCTACCTGCAAATGCAAAGTGGTGCGCGGCGAAGTAGCGATGGCGGCGAACTACAGCCTCGAAGCCGATGAACTGGCGGCGGGTTATGTGCTGAGCTGTCAGGCGCTGCCGACCAGCGGCGATGTGATAGTCGACTTTGATGCGCGGGGGATGGCATGAGCGAACTGCTGATAACCCGTCACGACCGCGTTTTACAGCTAACTCTGAACCGTCCGCAGGCGCGTAATGCGCTGAATAACGCGTTGCTGACGCAGATTGCCGAGACGCTGGAAAGTGCTTCGGCAGACTCAAGCGTTAGCGTCTGCGTGATAAGTGGTAACCCGCGCTACTTCGCGGCGGGCGCGGATCTTAATGAAATGGCGGATAAAGACCTGCCCGCCACCTTTGACGATATTCGCCCGCACTTATGGGCGCGTATTGATGCTTTTAACAAGCCGCTGATTGCGGTGGTCAACGGCTATGCGCTGGGTGCGGGCTGCGAGCTGGCGCTGCTGTGTGACCTGGTGATTGCCGGAGATAACGCGCGCTTTGGTCTGCCGGAAATCACCCTCGGCACCATGCCGGGGGCGGGCGGCACCCAGCGCCTGATTCGTAGCGTCGGCAAAGCGCTGGCCAGCCGCATGGTGCTGAGCGGTGAAACCATTGGTGCCCTACGCGCGCAGCAGGCCGGGCTGGTCAGCGATATCCATCCGGCCAACCTTTCTGACGAATACGCGCTGAAACTGGCGGCGACCATTGCCCGTCACTCGCCGCTGGCGCTGCGTGCCGCCAAACAGTCGCTGCGTCTGGCGCAGGAAGTGAGCTTGCAGGCCGGGCTCGCCCAGGAGCGCCAGCTGTTTACGCTGCTCAGCGCCACCGAAGACCGTCGCGAAGGCATCGCTGCCTTTTTAGAAAAACGCACCCCAGCTTTCAAAGGACGTTAACCGTGGACGCATTCATTCTTAGCGATATCGACCAGGGCGTGATGACGATTACCCTGAACCGCCCGGACAGGCTCAACAGCTTTAACGACGCCATGCACCAGCAGTTGTCCGAGTGCCTGAAGCAGGCCGAACGTGACGATACCATTCGCTGCCTGCTGATAACCGGTGCCGGGCGCGGTTTTTGCGCCGGACAAGATCTCAACGATCGCAACGTTGACCCGAGCGGCCCCGCGCCGGATTTAGGCATGTCGGTGGAGCGCTTTTATAACCCGCTGGTACGTCGCTTAGCCGCGCTGCCTAAGCCGGTGATTTGCGCGGTCAACGGCGTGGCGGCGGGGGCTGGTGCCACGCTGGCGCTGGGCTGCGATATCGTGCTGGCGGCGCGCTCCGCCAAATTTGTGATGGCTTTCAGCAAGCTCGGTCTGGTGCCGGACTGCGGCGGAAGTTGGGTATTACCACGCGTCACCACCCGTGCCCGCGCAATGGGCTTGATGTTGCTCGGGGACAGCCTGAGCGCTGAACAAGCCGCGCAGTGGGGCATGATCTGGCAACTGGTTGATGACGCGGAGCTGAAAGACACCAGCCTGACGCTGGCACGCCATCTGGCTTCCCAGCCCACCTACGGTTTAGGGCTTATCAAAAAAGCGTTGCAGTTGGCGGAAACCAATACCCTGGATGAACAGCTTGACGTCGAGCGCGATTACCAGCGCCTCGCCGGGCGCAGCGACGACTACCGCGAGGGCGTCAGCGCCTTCCTTGGTAAACGTCCTCCACAGTTCAGCGGGAAATAAGCCATGACGCAAACACTCCACACCGTCGCCGTGATTGGCGGCGGCACCATGGGCGCAGGCATTGTTGAAGTGGCTGCCAGCGCCGGGCATTCGGTGCTGCTGTATGACATTTCCACTGCCGCGATTACCCGCGCTATCGACGGTATCGCCCAGCGTCTGGATTCTCGCGTCAGCCGCGGAAAAATCAGCGCTGAGCAGGCGCAGGCGCTGCTGGCGCGCATTTCGCCCGCCAGAGAACTGAATCAGCTTGCCGATGCGCAATTGGTGATTGAAGCCGCGTCCGAGCGTCTGGAGATCAAACAGGCACTGTTCAGCCAGCTGGCGGAGATTTGCTCCCCGTCGACGCTGTTGACCAGCAATACCTCGTCGATTTCCATCACCGCCATTGCCGCAGGCATTAAACATCCTGAGCGCGTAGCCGGGCTGCATTTCTTTAACCCGGCACCGGTGATGAAGCTGGTCGAAGTGGTCAGCGGCCTTGCCACCTCAACCGAAGTGGTTGAGCAGCTGTGCCAGTGCGTGAGCTCGTGGGGCAAACAGCCGGTGCGCTGCCGTTCGACGCCGGGCTTTATCGTCAACCGCGTGGCGCGTCCGTACTACGCCGAAGCCTGGCGGGCGCTGGAAGAGCAGGTGGCAGCACCTGAAGTGATTGACGCCGCATTGCGCGACGGCGGCGGGTTCCCGATGGGGCCGCTGGCGTTGACCGACCTTATCGGCCAGGACGTCAATTTTGCCGTGACCTGTTCGGTGTTTAACGCCTTCTGGCAGGACCGTCGTTTTCTGCCGTCGTTGCTGCAACAAGAGCTGGCTATTGCCGGACGTCTGGGGAAGAAAAGCGGTCACGGCGTTTACCGCTGGCCTGTTGAAGCACAACCGGAACTGGCGCTGGCTGCGGTATCAGCGCAATGTGCCGCAAAGAATATTAAGCGTGACGTTGTCACTGAATTGGATGAGGTGCTGCTGCTGGAAACCACTGGCGAAACCGCGCTGGCCTTAAGCGTCCAACACAACCGCCCGGTGGTGGTGTACGACTACGCGGCGAGCGACACGGTGGTGCTGGCGAGTGCCGCTACCAATTCACAATCCGCCACTGACAAAGCGGTCTATTTCTTCCAGCAGCAGGGCAAAAAAGTGCTGCGCATTGCCGATTATCCGGGCCTGCTGGTGTGGCGCACGGTAGCGATGCTGGCGAATGAAGCGCTGGACGCCGTGAAAAAAGGCGTCGCCAGCGCCGAAGATATCGATACCGCCATGCGGTTGGGCGTTAACTACCCGCACGGCCCGATTGCCTGGGGCGAGTCGCTGGGCTGGGCGCGCGTGCTGCATCTGCTGGAAAACTTACAACAGCACTACGGCGAAGAACGCTATCGCCCGAGTGCGCTGCTGCGCGAAAAAGCGCTACTGGAGATGCGTCATGAGTAATGAAGCCTGGCGCAACGCTCGCGCCATGTACGAGAACGATACTTGTGCCAAAACGCTGGGTATCAAGATTATCGAAATGGATGAGGGTTACGCGCAGATGACCATGGCGGTGTCACCGAATATGTTGAACGGCCATCAAACCTGCCACGGCGGACAGCTGTTTTCGCTCGCTGATACCGCATTCGCCTACGCCTGCAACAGTCAGGGGCTGGCGGCGGTGGCGTCTGCCGCCAGCATTGATTTCCTGCGTCCGGCCTTTGTTGGCGAGCTGCTCACCGCCACCGCGCGGGTGAAACAGCAGGGCAAGCTGACCGGCGTCTATGACATTGAAATTATCAACCAGCAGCAAAAAATCGTGGCCCTGTTTCGCGGCAAATCGCACCGCATCGGCGGCACTATTACAGGAGAAGTCTAATGCGTGACGCGTTTATTTGTGACGGCATTCGTACCCCGATTGGTCGCTACGGCGGTGCGCTGGCCGGTGTGCGCGCCGACGATCTGGCGGCCATCCCGCTGCGCGAATTACTCAGTCGTAACCCCGCGCTTGACGCCAGCGCTATCGACGATGTGATTTTCGGCTGCGCCAATCAGGCCGGGGAAGATAACCGCAACGTCGCGCATATGGCGACGCTGCTGGCGGGCTATCCGCATTCTGTGCCGGGCACCACCATCAACCGCCTGTGCGGTTCCGGTCTGGACGCAATTGGCTTTGCCGCTCGGGCGATTAAATCCGGTGATGCGGATCTGCTGATTGCCGGTGGCGTGGAGTCTATGTCCCGTGCGCCGTTTGTGATGGGCAAGGCGACATCGCCATTCCAGCGTCAGGCGGAGATGTTCGACACCACCATCGGCTGGCGTTTTGTGAACCCGCTCATGCAGCAACAATTTGGTACTGACAGCATGCCGGAAACGGCGGAGAATGTAGCTGAATTGTTAAATATCAGCCGCGAAGACCAGGACGCCTTTGCTTACCGTAGCCAGCAGCGTACCGCCAAAGCGCAGCGGGGCGGCATTCTGGCGCAGGAAATTGTGCCGGTGCAGATTATCGGCAAAAAGGGCGCGGTTAGCGCGGTGCGTGATGATGAACATCCGCGTGCGGAAACTACCCTCGAACAGCTTTCTCAACTGAAAACCCCGTTCCGCAAAGGCGGTGTGATCACCGCTGGCAACGCCTCCGGTGTGAACGACGGTGCGGCGGCGATGATTATTGCCAGCGCAGAACAGGCTAGTGCGCAGGGGCTGACGCCGCGAGCACGCATCGTGGCGATGGCGACAGCGGGCGTCGAGCCGAATTTTATGGGGCTGGGGCCGGTACCGGCGGTACGTAAAGTGCTGGAACGCGCCGGGCTGAATATTAACGATATGGATGTGATTGAACTGAACGAAGCGTTTGCCGCTCAGGCGCTGGGCGTGATGCGCCAGCTGGGTCTGGCAGATGATGCTGAACACGTGAATCCCAACGGTGGCGCCATCGCCTTAGGCCACCCGTTGGGAATGAGCGGCGTGCGCTTAGCGCTGGCAGCAACGCTGGAACTGGAACGACGCAATGGACGCTATGCGCTGTGTACGATGTGTATTGGCGTGGGCCAGGGCATTGCCCTGATCCTCGAGCGAGTGTGAGCTAATTGACCTGCGGATACCCTACAAAATGACAACTACAACAACATTAGATCCGATTGAAACTGCATCGCGTGACGAATTACAGGCTCTGCAAACCGAACGTCTGAAGTGGACGTTAAAACACGCCTATGAGAATGTGCCGATGTATCGCCGCAAGTTCGACGCGGCGGGCGTTCACCCGGATGATTTTCGTGAGCTGAGTGACCTAAGCAAGTTTCCCTGCACCACCAAGCAGGACCTGCGTGATAACTATCCGTTCGACACCTTCGCGGTGCCGATGGAGCAGGTGGTGCGTATCCATGCATCGTCCGGCACCACCGGCAAACCGACCGTCGTCGGCTATACGCAAAATGATATCGACACCTGGGCCAATATCGTGGCGCGCTCCCTGCGTGCGGCGGGCGGCACGGCGAAGGACAAAATCCACGTCGCCTACGGCTACGGCCTGTTTACCGGCGGCCTGGGCGCGCATTACGGCGCGGAACGTTTAGGGGCCACGGTGATCCCGATGTCCGGTGGACAAACCGAGAAACAGGCGCAGCTGATTTGTGATTTCAAGCCTGACATGATCATGGTGACGCCGTCTTACTGCCTGAACCTGATTGAAGAACTCGAACGCCAGATGGGCGGCGACGCGCGCGGCTGCTCGCTGCGTACCGGCGTCTTTGGCGCCGAGCCGTGGACGGCGGGAATGCGCGCCGAAATTGAGCGTCGTCTGGGGATTACCGCGCTGGATATTTACGGCCTGTCCGAAGTGATGGGGCCGGGCGTGGCGATGGAGTGCATTGAAACCGGCGACGGCCCGACTATCTGGGAAGACCATTTCTTCCCAGAAGTGGTCAACCCGGACGACGGCACGCCGCTGTCCGACGGCGAACATGGGGAGCTGCTGTTCACCACGCTAACCAAAGAAGCGCTGCCGGTGATCCGCTATCGCACCCGTGATCTGACGCGCCTGCTGCCGGGCACCGCCCGCACTATGCGCCGGATGGATCGCATCAGCGGGCGCAGTGATGACATGCTGATTATTCGCGGCGTCAACGTCTTCCCGTCGCAGCTGGAAGAAGAGATCCTCAAGATTGAACATCTGGCCCCGCATTACCAGCTGGAAGTGGATCGCCGTGGGCATCTTGATTCACTTTCGGTGCGCGTGGAGCTAAAAGAGAGCGGTCTGGCGCTGAGTCATGAGCAGCGCTGCCAGATTTGCCACCATCTGCGCCACCGTATTAAGTCGATGGTCGGTATTTCCACCGACGTGAGCATCGTCAACTGCGGCAGCATTCCGCGCTCCGAAGGTAAGGCGTGCCGGGTGTTTGATTTGCGTAAAGCTGCCGCTAACGGTTAGCACCTTCCCCCGGAGGCGGCGCGTTGCACCTGTCCGGGCTACCCGATGTCTCAAGCCCGTAGATACTGTGAGCATCGGCAACCATTTTTAGTTGCGGGGCTCTCTCCGGTTTCTGGATGACAGACACACCACCGACAGCACCCTCTGGGTGCTGTTTTTCTATTCCCGCAGTCTTTTCGTCCCTACGCTACCGCTATTCCATGTTGTGACGCATCGAACGGCTCCCCTGACTTCAGCACTCCGTACGCCACCTGCGCCAGCTTGCGCATCATCGCCCCTATGATAACTTTCGCGCGTTTGCCATTCCCTTCCAGTCTCTTTCTGAACGCTTTTCCCCACGCCGTGTGATACAGCGCTGATATTGCTGGCATATATAATGCTCTGCGCAACTGAACCGGACCCGCTTTACTCATCCGGCTCGCCCGCATCACGCTACTGCCTGACTCATGCTGCACCGGCGTCAGCCCTGCATACGCGGCGAACTGCCGCGCTGTGGCAAACCTCAGCTTCAGTCCCGTATACGCCAGCAGGACCGCCGCCGTTTTCTCGCCGATACCCGGGATGCTGTTCAGCAGCTTCCGCCGTTGCTTCATATCCGGGTCGTTGTCCGTCAGGTCTTTTATCTGTTTTTCGATACGTTTCAGTTCAGCACTCAGGCACTCCAGGAGCACATCGATGCTCGCTAACTGGACCTCCGGGGCTGTTTCCTGACGGTTTTTCTCCTGCGTCTGCATCTCTGTCAGCGCCTGATGCCGTAACACCAGCGCTTTCAGGGCTCGCTCTGTCGGGTGCGGTGCCTCCCATGCTGACGGACGTTTCTCCCGGCAGAAGTGCGCCAGCATACGGGCATCGACTTTGTCGGTTTTACTGCGCAACCCTTCACTACGGGCGAAGGCGGCACTCAGGGCGGGGTTGATAATGGAGACGGTATAACCGGCATCACTCAGATACGCGGCAGCCTCTTCCATGTAGGTACTGGTGGACTCCATGCAGACATGGGCATGGTTCACATCATGGCTGCGAAGCCAGCGGACAAGCGCTTCATGTCCGGAGGGCGTATTTTCGAATTTTTTACCGCGATGTCGACCATCAGGGCGCAGGATATCAACATCGAGCTTAGCTTTGGCAACATCAATGCCGATGAAGTGCAGTTCATTTTCCATAGTGAAACCAACCTTGCGAATACGGGTTACCGGTGAAAGCCGGTCCATGATACTGTCCGGTTTATCACATGAGAAAGAACGGCAGTCCGGTGCAAAGGATCTACGGAACAGGCGCGAAAGCCTAAGCCCGGACACGGCATCCGGACCGCCATCAGAGAGAACTGGCCGGTTCTTTCTGATGGAGTCATCATACAAGCCCGGACAGGCGCATCGCGCCGCCTCCGGGATTTCCTGTGCTATGATTCAAAAAGGACAAAAATAACAACAGAATGAATCATATGGACAAACTCGATAGCTTTATTCAGCAGGCGGTGACGGCGATGCCTATTAGCGGTACCTCGCTTATCGCGTCATTGTACGGCGACTGCTTATCCCAGCGCGGCGGTGAAGTCTGGCTCGGCAGCGTGGCAGCATTACTTGAAGGACTCGGCTTTGGTGAGCGCTTTGTGCGCACCGCGCTGTTTCGCCTCAATAAAGAGGAGTGGCTGGACGTGGTACGTATCGGCCGCCGTAGCTTCTATCGGCTGAGCGACAAAGGTCTGCGCCTTACGCGCCGCGCCGAAAGCAAAATCTATCGCGCTAGCGCCCCGGAATGGGACGGCACCTGGCTGCTGCTACTCTCGGAAGGGTTAGAAAAAAGCACCCTGACTGAAGTTAAAAAACAATTAATCTGGCAGGGTTTTGGTGTGCTCGCGCCCAGCCTGCTGGCTTCGCCGTCGCAAAAGCTCGCCGACGTGCAGTCATTGCTTCACGAAGCGGGAGTGGCGGAAAACGTTATCTGCTTTGAAGCCCATTCGCCGCTGGCGCTCTCCCGCGCTGCGCTGCGTGAACGGGTCGAGGAGTGCTGGCATCTGACCGAACAAAATGCCATGTATGAGGCGTTTATCACCCTGTTTCGCCCGTTGTTGCCGCTGCTGCGCGACGCCGAGGCGGACGAACTGACGCCGGAACGCTGCTTTCAGATTCGTTTACTGCTGATCCATTTCTATCGCCGCGTGGTGCTGAAAGATCCGCTGTTGCCAGAGGAACTTTTGCCAGCACATTGGCTGGGTCAGACCGCGCGTCAGCTGTGTATCAATATCTATCAACGTGTCGCACCCGGGGCACAGGCCTTTGTCAGTGAAAAAAGCGAAAGCTCGGTAGGCGAACTGCCTGCGCCGGGGCCGCTCTATTATCAACGCTTTGGCGGATTAGCCGAGGCGTAACAGGAGACGCCATGCCGATTTACCAGATGGACGGAATGATCCCCGTCGTACCTAACGAAAGCTACGTTCACCCAACCGCCGTGCTGATTGGCGATGTGATCCTCGGTAAAGGGGTTTACGTTGGCCCCAACGCCAGCCTGCGAGGTGATTTTGGTCGTATCGTGGTGAAAGATGGGGCGAACATTCAGGATAACTGCGTGATGCACGGTTTTCCGGGGCAGGATACGGTAGTGGAAGAGGACGGGCATATCGGCCACGGCGCGATCCTGCACGGTTGTGTGATTGGGCGTAATGCGCTGGTTGGCATGAGCGCGGTGATTATCGACGGTGCGACCATTGGTGAAAACAGTATTGTCGGCGCGTCGGCGTTTGTGAAAGCCCGGGCTGAGATGCCCGCTAATCATCTGATCGTCGGCAGCCCGGCTAAGGCGATTCGTACCTTAACCGAGCAGGAACTGACGTGGAAAAAGCAGGGCACCCGTGAGTATCAGGTGCTGGTAGAACGTTGCCAGAACACGCTTTTTGAGGTGCAACCGCTGAGCGAAGCAGAACCCGACCGTAAGCGGCTGGAGTTTGATGAAAACCTGAAGCCGAAGTCGCAGCAGTAACATGAATCCGCGCCAGAGTCTGAATTAATTCTGAAACTGGCGTTGTTATAGTAAGCGCAGTGGCGGTCGGATAGCGCTCTGATGCAGTATGGTCCTTTGCCTTATCAAGGACTGATAATGACCCTCTACTGCGTGAAACCGGCATTTCAGGCGCTGTTGCGTCCGCTCATGTTCTGCCTGGCGAAGAAACAGATCACCGCTAATCAGGTTACCCTGGCCGCGATGGCCCTCTCATTGCTCACCGGCGGTCTGTTGCTGCTGTTCCCCAATCCCGAACTGTTCTGGCTCCTGCCGATCGTGCTGTTTATCCGTATGGCGCTAAATGCGCTGGACGGCATGCTGGCCCGGGAATGTCATCAGAAGACCCGGCTCGGCGCGCTGTTGAATGAATTCGGCGATGTCTTATCTGATATCGCGCTCTATCTTCCCTTTATATTATTGCCTGGCAGCAGCCCGCTGCTGGTGCTGTCGATGTTATTTTTCACCGTTTTCAGCGAATTCGCCGGGGTTCTGGCGCAGGCGATTAACGGCGTGCGAAGCTATGCGGGCCCCATGGGTAAGAGCGATCGCGCGTTGGTGTTCGGCGCCTGGGGACTGGCGCTGAGCGGCTGGCCGGAGTTGATCGCGTGGTGCAATGTCGCGTGGGGGATTGTCACGCTGCTATTGATCTGGACCATCATCAACCGCTGTCGCAGCGTGCTTCCGGGGAATCACCCATGATGCTGCTGGAAAAATCGCTGGTCGCGGTCTTCGCCGTGCTGCTGCTGGCGACGCTGATTAATGGTCTGTTGGTCTGGTGCAAACCGAATAAAGACTGGCGTGAGCTGACCCTACGCATCCGCACCTGGTGGGTGATTGTCGTTCTCTTCTCTCTGGCGCTCATCAGTCCCCGCTGGCTGGCGTTAACCTTCTTTGCGCTGGTGAGCGTGCTGGCGTTAAAGGAGTTTCTGACGCTGGTGCCTGCGCGCGATGCCGACCGGATGCCCGTACTGTGGATGTTTATCGCTATCCCCATTAACTACGGGTTAATCGGCATCGACTGGTATGGGCTGTTCATTATTTTTATTCCGGTTTATGCCTTTCTCTTTTTGCCTGCCCGGATGGTGCTGGTGGGCGAGACTCAGGGCTTCTTACACAGTGCGGCTCAGCTGCACTGGGGATTGATGACCACCGTTTTTGCCGTGAGCCATGTTGCTTTTTTGCTAATACTTCCCGCCGACGGCCTGCAAACCGGCGCGCTGCTGGTGCTGTACCTTGTTGGGCTCACCGAATTTAACGATGTCGCGCAGTATCTGTGGGGCAAATCGTTGGGGCGCATCAGGGTGACGCCAAAAGTGAGCCCGAATAAGACGCTGGCCGGGCTGCTGGGCGGGATCGGCTCTACGATGCTGGTTGCGGTTCTGCTGGGACCGTTAATGACGCCGCTCGGCTGGGGGATGTCGCTGTTGGCGGGGGGTATCATCGGCGTCACCGGTTTTTGCGGTGATGTGGTGATGTCCGCCGTGAAGCGCGATATTGGCGTGAAAGATAGCGGCACGCTGCTCCCTGGCCACGGTGGCATTCTTGACCGACTGGATTCACTGATTTTTACCGCACCGGTGTTTTTCCACTTTATTCGCTATTTCTGCTACTAACGCTACGGCGTACACAAGGATAAAAATCTCATGGTTGAGACTCGCATTGCGCAAGAACACCATTTTGTCACCAGCGACAACACGTCGCTGTTTTATCGCTACTGGCCAGCGCTTGCTACAGGGGCGCTGCGTAAGGTTATTGTGCTGTTCCATCGGGGGCACGAGCACTCCGGGCGTTTGCAACATATCGTTGATGAGTTAGCCATGCCTGAGGCCGATTTTTACGCCTGGGATGCACACGGTCACGGGAGCTCCCCAGGAGCGCGCGGGTTTAGTCCCTCACTGGCGCGTTCGGTGCGCGATGTCGATGAGTTTGTTTGCTTTGCGGCGGCGAATTCTCAGGCGGACATGCTGGACGTTACGGTGATTGCACAAAGCGTTGGCGCGGTGCTGGCCGCCGCCTGGGCCCATGATTATGCGCCGAATATTCGCGGCCTGGTGCTGGCTTCGCCCGCGTTTAAGGTCAAGCTCTACGTCCCGTTCGCGCGCGCGGGTCTGGGATTGATGCACAAACTGCGCGGCCTGTTTTTTGTTAATTCCTATGTAAAAGGAAAATACCTGACGCACGACCCGCAGCGCGTGGCGAGTTTTAATCAGGACCCGCTGATTGCGCGGGCGATTGCGGTCAATATTTTGCTCGATCTCTACCGCACGGCGGAGCGGCTGGTGAGCGACGCGGCGGCAATCACCTTACCGACGCTGATGCTGGTTTCCGGTGCGGATTATGTGGTTCACCGTAAGCCGCAACGTGATTTTTACCAGCGTTTGCGTCACCCGCTGAAAGAAATGCATGTGCTGCCCGGTTTTTATCACGATACCTTGGGTGAGCGCGACCGCGCGCTGGCATTCGACAAAATACGCGCGTTTCTTGACGTGCTGTACGCGCAGCCGCCGCAGCCTTTCGATTACTCTCAGGAAGATCGCTGGAGTCCGGGGGCGGATAACTGGCGGCAATTGAACGGCGGCCCGGAGCCTTACTCTTTCGACGATTTTGCTTACCGTGGTCTGCGTTATGCGATGAGGATGCTGGGAACTCAATCCGCCGGTGTACGTCTGGGTTTTACAACCGGTTTTGACTCTGGCAGCACCCTCGATTATGTCTACCGTAACCAGCCGCAGGGCAGCAGTTGGCTGGGGCGACACATCGATAAAAATTACCTGAGTAGCGTTGGCTGGCGCGGTATTCGTCAGCGTAAGGTCCATCTCCAGCAGTTGATTCAGCAAGCAGTGGCGCAACTCTCAGCACAAGGCATGCCGGTGCGAGTGGTGGATATCGCCGCCGGACATGGGCGCTACGTGCTCGATGCGCTGGAGGCAGAAACGACGGTAAGCGACATTTTGCTGCGTGATTACAGCGAGCTGAACGTTGAGAAGGGCCAGCAGATGATCGCGGAACGCGGTATGTCAGCCCGCGCGCGCTTTGAGCAGGGCGATGCCTTTAACCGCGCGGAGCTGGCGGCGCTGGAGCCGAAACCGACGCTGGGCATTGTCTCCGAGCTGTACGAGCTGTTCCCGGAAAATGCGCCGGTGCGTGAGTCGCTAAAAGGCCTTGCGCAGGCTATCCCACCTTGTGGGGTGCTGATTTATACCGGCCAGCCGTGGCACCCGCAGTTAAAAACCATCGCCTGGTCGCTGACCAGCCATAAAGATGGCAAAGCGTGGGTGATGCGGGTGCGTACCCAGGGCGAAATGGATGCACTGGTGCGCGAAGCGGGCTTTGAGAAATGTACGCAGCTGATTGACGAGTGGGGGATTTTCACCGTTTCCATGGCGGTGCGCCGTGATGACTGAACGTCGTAAGGTCATGCTGCAGGCGGTTGGCTGGTTACTCTTTTTGGCTCCGTTTTTCTTCTTCACCTACGGCAAGCTGAATCTATTTACCGCCTTTCGCGATGCTCAGCATCATGACGTGGGTAGCATCGTGTTTGGTTGGGAGTCGGCGATCCCCTTTATTCCGTGGAGCATTATTCCTTACTGGAGTCTGGATCTGTTTTACGGGCTGTCGCTGTTTGTCTGTGCGACGCGTTTTGAGCAGCGACGGCTGGTGCACCGCCTGGTGTTAGCTTCGGTTCTCGCCTGCGTCGGATTTGCACTTTTCCCCTTGCAGTTTAGCTTTACGCGTCCGCCGGTTTCCGGCGCGGCGGGCTGGTTGTTCAGCCAGCTTGAGCAGTTTGACTTACCGTATAACCAGTCGCCATCGCTGCATATTATTCTCTGCTGGCTGCTGTGGCGTCATTTCAGCCGCCACCTTTCCGGCGTCTGGCGCAGGCTATGCAGTGGTTGGTTTTTACTGATTGCGGTTTCGGTACTGACCACCTGGCAGCATCATTTCATTGATATTGTGACCGGGCTTGCGGTGGGGATGTTAATCGACTGGATGGTGCCTTATCAAAGCCGCTGGCGCTGGCAGCAGCCGGATATAGCCCACTTCAGGCTGGCGCGGTATTACGTGCTGGGGGCAACCTTTTGCATGGTTGCGGGGGCGCTGCTGGGGCCGTGGTCTTTTTGGCCACTACTGGTGCTGTTCTGGCCGGTAGTGGCGCTGCTGATTGCCGGACGCGGCTATGGCGGGTTTGGCGCGGCGACCATGGGCAAAGATGAGCTGGGGCGGCTGCCGCCCTCCGTATATTGGCTGACGCTCCCGTGGCGTATTGGCATGTGGTTGTCGATGCGTTGGTTCACTCGACGCCTGCCGCCGGTGAGCGCCATCGCTGCGGGCGTTTACCTTGGCAGCTATCCGCGCCGCCCGCCTGAACAACATGCGGTGCTGGATCTGACCTGCGAATTTCCGCGCAGCCGCGCCACGTTATCGCGCACCTATTACTGCGTACCGATGCTGGATCTGGTGCCGCCGGAGGAAGCCGAGCTGCGGCTGGCGGTGGCGATGCTGGAAACACTGCGCGAGGAGCAGGGTTCGGTGCTGGTTCACTGCGCGTTGGGATTGTCGCGCAGCGCGATGGTGGTGGCAGCATGGCTGTTGTGCTACGGCCATGTGGCAACGGTAGAGCTGGCGGTTTCCTCTCTGCGCCGAAGTCGTCCGCAGGTGGTGCTGACCAATGAACATCTGGAGAGGCTACGGCAATGGCAGCAGAAAGTGACAATGTAACAACTGAGACGGATCTTCAGCATCGTTTGCTTCAGCACACGCTGGCCAGCTGGCGTTATCTGCTGCTGTTTGCTACTCCGCCATTGCTATGGGCGATGTTTATCGCGCCACCGGGCGTGATGCGCGCCGTCATCGTGTTGCTATGCGAGATCGTCTTTTTTGGCTGCTGGCGAGTTTGGCTGGATGCACGTTATTTCACGCTCATCACGCAGGAGAATAACGAGCATGTCGGAGAGGCGCTGGCTTTTATCTGGCGGCGCGCAAGGTTGCGTGAACTGACGTTTATCGAGCGCCAGCAGGGCGCACTCAAACAGCTTCGCCGAACGCTGATGGCTGTCGCCGCAACGTGGGTGATGTAGTTAGTGGCATTAGTGGTTTGATATAAAAATCTGGTTGGGAATGAATCCCGGAGGCGGCGCGATGCGCCTGTCCGGGCTTGTATGATGACTCCATCAGAAAGAACCGGCCAGTTCTCTCTGATGGCGGTCCGGATGCCGTGTCCGGGCTTAGGCTTTCGCGCCTGTTCCGTAGATCCTTTGCACCGGACCGCCGTTCTTTCTCATGTGATAAACCGGACAGTATCATGGACCGGCTTTCACCGGTAACCCGTATTCGCAAGGTTGGTTTCACTATGGAAAATGAACTGCACTTCATCGGCATTGATGTTGCCAAAGCTAAGCTCGATGTTGATATCCTGCGCCCTGATGGTCGACATCGCGGTAAAAAATTCGAAAATACGCCCTCCGGACATGAAGCGCTTGTCCGCTGGCTTCGCAGCCATGATGTGAACCATGCCCATGTCTGCATGGAGTCCACCAGTACCTACATGGAAGAGGCTGCCGCGTATCTGAGTGATGCCGGTTATACCGTCTCCATTATCAACCCCGCCCTGAGTGCCGCCTTCGCCCGTAGTGAAGGGTTGCGCAGTAAAACCGACAAAGTCGATGCCCGTATGCTGGCGCACTTCTGCCGGGAGAAACGTCCGTCAGCATGGGAGGCACCGCACCCGACAGAGCGAGCCCTGAAAGCGCTGGTGTTACGGCATCAGGCGCTGACAGAGATGCAGACGCAGGAGAAAAACCGTCAGGAAACAGCCCCGGAGGTCCAGTTAGCGAGCATCGATGTGCTCCTGGAGTGCCTGAGTGCTGAACTGAAACGTATCGAAAAACAGATAAAAGACCTGACGGACAACGACCCGGATATGAAGCAACGGCGGAAGCTGCTGAACAGCATCCCGGGTATCGGCGAGAAAACGGCGGCGGTCCTGCTGGCGTATACGGGACTGAAGCTGAGGTTTGCCACAGCGCGGCAGTTCGCCGCGTATGCAGGGCTGACGCCGGTGCAGCATGAGTCAGGCAGTAGCGTGATGCGGGCGAGCCGGATGAGTAAAGCGGGTCCGGTTCAGTTGCGCAGAGCATTATATATGCCAGCAATATCAGCGCTGTATCACACGGCGTGGGGAAAAGCGTTCAGAAAGAGACTGGAAGGGAATGGCAAACGCGCGAAAGTTATCATAGGGGCGATGATGCGCAAGCTGGCGCAGGTGGCGTACGGAGTGCTGAAGTCAGGGGAGCCGTTCGATGCGTCACAACATGGAATAGCGGTAGCGTAGGGACGAAAAGACTGCGGGAATAGAAAAACAGCACCCAGAGGGTGCTGTCGGTGGTGTGTCTGTCATCCAGAAACCGGAGAGAGCCCCGCAACTAAAAATGGTTGCCGATGCTCACAGTATCTACGGGCTTGAGACATCGGGTAGCCCGGACAGGTGCGTAGCACCGCCTCCGGGGAAGGGTAAAATGGGCGCACTCAAACAGCTTCGCCGAACGCTGATGGCTGTCGCCGCAACGTAGATGATGTGGATACTGGCTTTAATGTTTTGATATGAAATAACAATCAGGAAGATCAATGATGAAATGGAAAACTATCGGCGCGCTGTTATTACTGACACCGCTTTTATCCGGCTGTATGACGATGGGGTTGTCAGAGAAGATTGAGCGAAGTAAAAGCGCCAATACCATTGATAAAGACTCGCTTTACGCGATGCGGGCAAGCAGTAACGGGATGGAAAAGAGGAATACGTTAAGTCTGGTTGGCGACAAATACACCTATCAGATAACCTCCGATGGAGAGGCACTCGCTGATTTTCTGGCAAAAGGAGATGTTGGAAATATTATAGATATCAATTATTTATCATTTTATGCGGGTTTGACTACGTTCCACGTGAATTCGAAGCATAAATTTTCCAGCAACGGGCCGATTGAAATTAGCTATATCGTAAGAGATCGTCAATTGACTGAGAAAGAGAAACAGGTGCTGATTGCCTCTGGTTTTCGTCTTTACCAGGGTGATGAACGTCCTGAACTGATTTATCGAATGAATTATGTCTCCGGCGTATTACAGAGCAAATCTGGCGGTAAAGATAAAGTGACCTTCTTACCGGCGACGATTAACTTAGAGAAAGAAGGCTCGAAATTTTCTGCGCTCGGTCTTCTGTATCCTTTTGCCTTGGTCGGGGATGTGGTGACCGCGCCATTCCAGCTAATAGGTTATTTTATTGTGATAAACAACCTGCCCGCGATGAGATATTAGCGGTATGGATTATCTGCGGCGATCGCCAGATGGCCCTTTTGTTTGTGGATCCTACGGACAGGTGCGCAGCGCCGCCTCCGGGGAAACGGCAAACCGCAATGTAGATGATGTTGATACTGGCATTAATGGCGTGAATGGTTAAGTATGTTTGCAGGCTGTTCTTTACATTCACCCCTAATACAGGCTGTATGACCAATGCCTGAAGAGAGAAGACGCTATGGCTGAAAAACTGTCCGCTCAGTGCCACTGCGGCGCGGTGGCATTTACCGTTGAACTCAGCGATGGATTCAATACCATTCGGCGCTGCAACTGCTCGTACTGTCGGATGCGGGGAGCGGTGGCGGTCTCTGCTCCGCTTGCAGGAATCGATATATTACGTGGACGAGATAAGCTCACGGAGTATCGCTTTAATACTGGCGAAGCCGTGCACTTTTTTTGCTCGGTGTGCGGGATCTATACTTTTCATCAGCGGCGTTCGAATCCGCAGCAGTATGGTGTGAATGTGGCGTGCATTGAAGGGGTATCGCCTTTTGATTTTCCTTGCGTAGAGGTGAGCAATGGGATCAATCATCCAAAGGATGGGGGCGGCGGCGTGGCGGGGTATTTGCGCTACGAGAAAAAGTAAAATACACCTCCCGCTGTGAAGCGGGAGGTGTTCAGCCTTATGCAGCAACAACGCTGTCGATGGCGGCTTTTGCGTCAGACTGTGCTTTGGAAGCCACTTCCGGACCGTAAGCGATACCTTCAGCGAACACGAAGTTCACGTCGGTGATGCCGATAAAGCCCAGGAAGGTAGACAGGTACGGCGTTACCAGGTCAGTCGGGGTATCTTTATGGATGCCACCGCGGCTGGTCACAACAACGGCGCGTTTACCAGTGACCAGACCTTCCGGACCTTTCTCGGTGTAACGGAAGGTCACGCCAGCGCGCGCCACCAGGTCGAAGTAGTTCTTCAACTGGGTTGGGATGTTGAAGTTGTACATCGGCGCGGCGATAACAATCACATCGTTTGCCTGCAGTTCAGCGATCAGCTCATCAGAAAGCGCGAGGGCTTCCTGCTGACGCGGAGTCAGCGGCGCATCGCTCGGACGCAGAGCACCAACCAGTTCGCCATCCAGTACCGGAATCGGATTTGCTGCCAGGTCGCGCACGGTGATAACGTCTTCAGCGTGCTTTTCACGCCATTGTTCAACAAAATAGTCGGACAGCTGACCAGATTGCGAGTACCCTGCCAGAATACTGGATTTCAGAACTAATACCTTGCTCATGGGTGTTTCCTTTTAATGTGATTGACGGGCCGATGCCCTGGTGCTTGTTGACACTGTATTCACAATCATGCCACAGAGAAAGCGCAATAAATCGAACTCTGTGTTCAGTTTTTTTGAACAAGGCACAAAATGTGCGGATGTGGTACTCTAACGCGATACTTCAAAAGAGATTTTTCCCGGCAGTGCGCTGCCCGATAACGCTATGACAGAACAACAAAAAATCACCTTCTCACAGCTCCTGCAACGGCTTGATGGCCTGATGTTGCGCGATAAACCGCGCTTCGCCCGTCGCCTGCACGGCGTGAAGAAGGTTAAAAATCCTGAAGCTCAACAGGCCATTCTTCAGGAGATGGCGCAAGAAATTGAACAGGCGGCAGGGAGAGTCCTGCTGCGCGAAGCCGCCCGACCAGATATCACCTATCCGGAAAACCTGCCGGTCAGCCAGAAAAAACAAGAGATTCTCGAAGCCGTGCGCGACCACCAGGTGGTGATTGTGGCGGGGGAGACCGGTTCCGGTAAAACCACTCAGTTGCCGAAAATCTGTATGGAGCTGGGGCGCGGCGTCAAAGGTTTAATCGGTCATACTCAGCCGCGTCGTCTGGCGGCGCGAACCGTTGCCAACCGTATTGCCGAAGAGCTGCAAACGGAACCGGGCGGCTGTATCGGCTATAAAGTCCGCTTCAGCGACCACGTTAGCGACAACACGATGGTCAAGCTGATGACCGACGGTATTCTGCTGGCAGAGATCCAGCAGGAGCGACTGCTGATGCAGTACGACACCATCATCATCGATGAAGCGCATGAGCGCAGCCTGAATATCGACTTTCTGCTCGGCTACCTGCGTGAGCTGCTGCCGCGTCGTCCGGATCTGAAGGTGATTATCACTTCGGCGACCATCGACCCGGAACGCTTTTCGCGCCACTTTAATAACGCGCCGATTATCGAAGTATCCGGCCGAACTTATCCGGTGGAAGTGCGCTATCGTCCGATTGTCGAAGATGCGGACGACACCGAGCGCGATCAGTTACAGGCGATTTTCGACGCCGTTGATGAGCTGGGGCGCGAAAGTGCCGGTGATATTCTGATCTTTATGAGCGGCGAGCGTGAAATTCGCGATACCGCCGATGCGCTCAATAAGCTAAATCTGCGCCACACCGAAGTGTTGCCGCTGTATGCGCGGCTTTCCAATAGCGAACAGAACCGTGTGTTCCAGGCCCACAGCGGGCGGCGGATCGTGCTGGCGACCAACGTCGCGGAAACCTCGCTGACCGTACCGGGTATCAAGTACGTTATCGACCCGGGTACCGCGCGTATCAGCCGCTACAGTTTCCGCACCAAAGTGCAGCGTTTGCCGATCGAACCGGTTTCGCAGGCCTCCGCTAACCAGCGTAAAGGCCGCTGCGGTCGCGTGTCGGAAGGGATCTGTATACGTCTCTATTCGGAAGATGACTTCCTGTCGCGCCCGGAGTTTACCGACCCGGAAATTCTGCGTACCAACCTGGCGTCCGTTATCCTGCAAATGACCGCGCTGGGGCTGGGCGATATCGCCGCGTTTCCGTTTGTTGAAGCGCCGGATAAGCGCAATATTCAGGACGGCGTACGCCTGCTGGAAGAGCTCGGGGCGATTACCACCGACGAGCAGCAGACTGCGTATAAGCTGACGCCAATGGGCCGCCAGCTCAGCCAGTTACCGGTCGATCCGCGTCTGGCGCGGATGGTGCTGGAAGCGCAAAAACACGGCTGCGTGCGCGAGGCGATGATCATCACCTCGGCGCTATCCATTCAGGACCCGCGCGAGCGGCCGATGGATAAACAGCAGGCATCCGATGAGAAACACCGCCGTTTCCACGACAAAGAGTCTGACTTCCTGGCGTTTGTAAACCTGTGGAACTACCTCGGCGAACAGCAGAAAGCGCTGTCATCGAACCAGTTCCGCCGACAGTGCCGGGTCGATTTCCTTAACTATCTGCGCGTGCGCGAGTGGCAGGATGTTTACACCCAACTGCGTCAGGTGGTCAAAGAGCTGGGTATACCGGTTAACAGCGAACCCGCTGAATATCGGGAAATTCACGTTACGCTGCTGACCGGTTTGCTGTCGCACATCGGCATGAAAGACGCCGATAAGCAGGAGTTTACTGGCGCGCGTAATGCGCGTTTCTCCATCTTCCCTGGTTCCGGACTGTTTAAGAAACCGCCGAAGTGGGCGATGGTTGCCGAACTGGTGGAAACCAGCCGCCTGTGGGGGCGTATCGCCGCGCGTATCGACCCGGAGTGGGTTGAACCGGTGGCGCAGCATCTGATTAAACGCTCGTACAGCGAACCGCACTGGGAGCGCGCGCAGGGCGCGGTGATGGCGACCGAAAAGGTCACCGTTTACGGCCTGCCGATTGTTGCCGCGCGTAAGGTGAATTACAGCCAGATTGACCCTGCTCTGTGCCGCGAACTGTTTATCCGCCACGCGCTGGTGGAGGGCGACTGGCAGACGCGTCACGCCTTTTTCCGCGACAACCTGAAGCTGCGCAACGAAATCGAAGAGCTGGAGCATAAATCGCGCCGCCGCGACATTCTCGTCGATGACGAAACGATGTTTGAGTTCTACGACCAGCGTATCAGCCATGACGTTGTCTCCGCGCGCCACTTCGATAAGTGGTGGAAACTGGCGAGTCGCGAGACGCCGGATCTGCTCAACTTTGAGAAGAGCATGCTGATTAAAGAGGGGGCGGAGCAGGTCAGCAAGCTGGACTATCCGAACTTCTGGCATCAGGGCAACCTGAAGCTGCGTCTCACCTATCAGTTTGAACCGGGTGCCGACGCCGACGGCGTGACGGTACATATACCGCTGCCTTTATTAAATCAGGTCGAAGACGCCGGGTTTGAATGGCAGATCCCCGGTTTACGTCGCGAGCTGGTTATCGCGCTGATTAAATCACTGCCGAAGCCGGTTCGCCGCAACTTCGTCCCTGCGCCCAATTACGCGGAAGCATTTTTGGGCCGCGCGACGCCGCTGGAGTTGCCACTGCTCGATTCTCTTGAGCGCGAGCTGCGCCGGATGACCGGGGTGACTATCGACCGCGAGTCCTGGCAGTGGGATCAGGTACCCGATCACCTGAAAATCACCTTCCGGGTAGTGGATGATAAGAACAAGAAGCTGCAGGAAGGGCGTTCGCTCCAGGAGCTGAAGGATGCCCTGAAGGGTAAAGTGCAGGAAACGCTGTCGGCGGTCGCCGATGATGGTATCGAGCAGAGCGGGCTGCATATCTGGAGTTTTGGCACCCTCGCGGAGAGCTACGAGCAGAAGCGCGGCAATTATAAAGTGAAAGCGTGGCCCGCGCTGGTGGATGAACGCGACAGCGTGGCGATCAAGCTGTTTGATAATCCGCTGGAGCAGCAGCAGGCAATGTGGCGCGGTCTGCGTCGTTTACTGCTGCTGAACATTCCGTCGCCAATTAAGTATCTGCACGAGAAGCTGCCGAACAAAGCCAAGCTGGGGCTCTATTTCAACCCGTACGGTAAGGTGCTGGATCTGATTGATGACTGTATTTCCTGCGGCGTCGATAAGCTGATCGATGAAGCGGGGGGGCCGGTGTGGACGGAAGAGGGCTTTGCCGCGCTGCATGAAAAAGTGCGCGCCGAGCTGAACGAGACGGTAGTGGAAATCGCCAAACAGGTCGAGCAGATTCTGACTGCGGTATTTAACGTCAACAAGCGTCTGAAAGGCCGCGTGGATATGACCATGGCGCTGGGGCTGTCGGATATCAAATCGCAGATGAGCGGGCTGGTTTATCGCGGTTTCGTTACCGGCAACGGTTTCCGCCGTCTGGGTGACACGCTGCGTTATCTGCAGGCGATTGAAAAACGTCTGGAGAAAATGGCTATCGACCCGCATCGCGACCGCGTGCAGATGTTGAAAGTGGAGAGCGTCCAGCAGACGTGGCAGCAGTGGCTGAATAAGCTACCGCCTAACCGTCGCCAGGATGATGACGTGCAGGAAGTCCGCTGGATGATCGAGGAGCTGCGCGTCAGCCTATTCGCCCAGCAGCTCGGCACGCCGTACCCGATTTCGGATAAGCGGGTATTGCAGGCGATGGATCAGATCAGCGCCTGACAACGTAGTTTAACTCAGCCTTGAGAAACCCGGTTAGCGTAAGCGGCCGGGTTTCTTTATGGATTCTGAAAAGATAGCGGGTGATGCCTCTAATTAGTTGAATCTGATGTATAATGCGGGCTTTTGAGGTTCTTTCATGGCCAGCGTTAACATTCATTGTCCTCGTTGTCAGTCTGCACAGGTCTACCGCCATGGTCAGAACCCTAAAGGCCATGACAGATTTCGCTGCCGTGACTGCCACCGCGTTTTTCAGCTCACTTACACTTATGAGGCCCGTAAGCCGGGCATTAAAGAGCTGATCACTGAAATGGCCTTCAATGGCGCCGGGGTTCGCGATACCGCCAGAACACTGAAAATTGGCATTAACACCGTCATCCGGACTTTAAAAAACTCACGCCAAAGCGAATAACGTCTTCGCCCGTTGCTCATGCTGATGTGGCGCTTATCTGCGAACTTGATGAGCAATGGAGTTTCGTTGGCAGTAAAGCCCGGCAACACTGGCTCTGGTACGCGTATAACACCAAAACAGGGGGTGTACTGGCCTACACTTTTGGTCCCCGTACCGATGAAACCTGCCGGGAACTACTGGCACTGCTTACGCCATTCAACATCGGCATGATCACCAGCGACGACTGGGGCAGCTATGGCCGGGAGGTGCCGAAGGATAAGCATCTGACCGGAAAAATATTCACCCAACGGATTGAGCGCAATAACCTGACGCTGCGCACCCGCATTAAGCGCTTGGCTCGTAAAACAATCTGCTTCTCGCGTTCAGTAGAGATCCACGAAAAAGTCATCGGGACGTTTATTGAAAAACACATGTTCTACTAATTGGAAGCATCACCGTGAGTCGCTTATGCGGAAAAAAACAAAAGTTATTATGTCTGTTTTCGTCGTAGTGGCCTGCGGCGTGGCATTTACGCTATGGAAATGGCAAAACGGCCACGCTTGCGATAAGGCGCAACTGACTATCAACGAAGCGAATTTTTTTATTTTAACAAGAATGGTACCGTTTACGGGAGAGCTACGTAGCGTGCAGATTTCCGGTGAGGATAATCAGTATTACAACAAGATGATTTTTTCCCGCTGCGGTATGCTGGAAAGCCGTATAGCTACGCGGGAGAGCGATTTTGGTGGTGGTATGACATCAAGCACTAAAATCAAACTTAGCCGCAACAGCGAGGATGGCGGTAAAGGGTGGGTACAGGAAATCACGACTGTCATTAAGAGGGATAAAGAAGTGAATACCTCAACGACGAGCCGCTATTTCCATACCGATGAATTGGGGCGGATCGTCTGGTCAGAGGAAGATAAGACAGGGAGGGAGAAACTGAGCGACACGAGAACCAGGCGCTACCGCTATAACGACCAGCATCGCCTGGTCCGGGAATATGATGTTGATTCTCCGCAGAAGGTTTTCACCGATTTTAGTTATAACGAAAAGGGTCGCTTAAGCCGCGTTGTTTCCACTGCTTACGACCGTCAGTCTCGCTGGGACCGTAAAGGACGCTGGTTATCTGACGAGGCTGCATATGGCAACGCCAAACTGATTATGGAAAATATGTGTTCGGCGTGGGACAACATCGGGAACTGTACGCTGACTGATATTATTACGAAAATACGTTCAGCGGATGAGGAATATGTGGAAAGGGGGCAACGGCTACAGCAGAAATACCAGTATGAGTATCAACAATAGCAGGCATGATCCGAATTGTGGCTTAGCGCCGCAATCCGGATTCTCAGATTAATTAATGGTTCACCCACGCCAGCGTAAAGCCATCCCAGCCTTTGCTGCCTACCGTTTGCAGCGCCGTGACCGTCAGGCGAGGATCGCTGCCCATCATCTCAATAAACGCTCTGACGCCCTGAACGCGATCGTCCGTGCTGTGCGGGTTAGTCACTTCACCGTCGCGCACGACGTTATCACCAACAATCAACGTCCCCGGACGGGAATAATGCAGAGCCCAGCGCAGATAGTTTGGGTTATTTGGCTTATCCGCATCAATAAAAATCAGGTCAAACGGCGGGCAATCGCCCAGCTTTTCGAGGGTCGCCAGCGCCGGGCCTTCCAGTACCTTAACCTTGTTATCAACGCCCGCCAGCCGGAGGTTTTCCCGCGCCACGGCGGCATGATGGGCGTCGGCCTCCAGAGTGAGTAATTCGCCATCAGTGGGTAATTCTCGGGCCATCCAGATGGTGCTGTAGCCGCCGAGAGTGCCGATTTCCAGCACTCGTTTTGCGCGGGTCATTCGTACCAGCAGGGCCAGAAACTGCCCCTGGTTGGCGGCGACATCGATAGCCGGAAGCCCGGCGCGCTCGTTGTTATCGAGAACCCGCTCCAGTATCGGATCGCTGGGGATTAATGCTTCAACGAGATAATTATCTACTGCCGTCCACTGTTGCTGCATGTCAGACTTCCCGTATTACTTCTCTGGTGAATCAGACCAGCCGCCTCCCAGCGACCGGTACAAATCAATTTGTGCCAGCAGCAGGTTGTTTTCCACCTGCACCACGCTGAGTTGGGTGGAGAACAGCGTGCGCTGGGCGTCCAGCACGTCTAAGTAAGATGAGTAACCGTTGCGATAGCGGTTCTGGGCAATACGCAGAGTCTCCTGGGCGACTTTCTCCTGCTCTTGTAACTCCGCCAACTGCTCGCCGTAGCGGCCAATCGCATCGAGGCTGTCGTTCACCTCCTTAAACGCACTGCGCACCGTTTTCTCATAGCCGTACAGCGCCTGATTGCGCTGGGCCATCGACACATCCACCTGAGCATTTAGCGCCTGACGGTTGAGGAGCGGTGCCAAAATACTGCCACCCAGACTCCATAAGCGTAGCGGATTATCGAGCAGATCGGGCAGGGTACGGTCCTGCATGCTACCGGTGGCGGTAAGGTTAATTGACGGTAGCAGCTGCGCCTGCGAGGACGCCAGCGTGGCGTCGGCGGCGAGCAGTTGACGTTGAGCCTGAACGATATCCGGGCGGCGGTTAAGCAGCGTTGACGGTAGCTGTGCCGGCAGCGTCAGCGGCGTCAACTGGGCGAATTCATTACGCTTAATGGCTCCCGGGTTAGACCCGATCAGCAGGCTAAGCGCATTTTCCTGCTGGGCGATTTGGTGCTGCAAGGGGGGGATCTGCGCCCGCGTAGAGCGCAGTTCCGAATCCGCCTGCATTAGCTCCAGACGGGAGGTGTAGCCCGTCTCAAACTGACGTTTCGCCAGATTAAACGCATCCTCTCGCGATTTTTGCGTTTGCTGCGTCACCCGCAGCTGTTCATCCAGCGAGAGCAGAGTAACGTAGCCAACCGCCACCGACGTCGCGACGGTCAGGTTCGCCGCCGCGGCAGCGGCCTTTTGCGCCTCAAGGCTAGCCTCCGCCGCGCTGGCGGCGCTACGGTTTGCACCCCAGATATCAACATCGTAACTCGCGGTTAGCGCGCCTTTATACACCGTGCTATGGACAGGCAGGCCGGTCGCTGCCGACTGCGAACGCGCGCGGGTGCCGGTTAGTCCGGCGTCAAGAGAGGGAAACAAGCTGCTGTCGGCGGCATAAACCCGCGCCTGATACTCATTCACCCGCTCGCGGGCAATCAGCACGTCGCTGTTGTAACGCAGAGCCTGATCGACATACAGATTGAGCGTGCTGTCGTGAAGGTTGCGCCACCACACGCCTTCCACCGGGCTGCCTGGACCGAAATCCGCGCGCCAGGCGGCGGGGATTTGTAACGTGGGGGCGGCTTGCTGGATGTCGGCAGACTGACAGCCAACCAACGCGAGAATGACGGTGAGGGTGAGCGGGCGGATCATTGTTTCTCCTCCCCGCGCGTATCAATGGTGACCTGCACCGACATCCCCGGACGCAGCCGCTGGTGGTTTTTCTGTCCCTCATCCACGGCGATACGCACCGGAATGCGTTGGGCGATTTTGACAAAGTTACCGGTGGCGTTATCCGGCGAAATGGCGCTGAATTCAACGCCGGTCGCCGGGGAAATACTTTGTACGGTACCGGTGAATTTTTCGCCGTTCAGCGCATCGACGGTGAAAGTCACCCGCTGTCCCACGCGCACCTGCGCCAGCTGGGTCTCTTTTAAATTGGCGATCAGCCAGTGCTGTGGCGGCACCAGCGAGGTCAAATGCGTCCCGGCGGTGACGTAAGCGCCTAGCCGGACGGAAATCTGCCCTAGCTGGCCGTCAGTCGGAGCGACTATACGGGTGTTTTGCAGATCGATTTGCGCCAGCTCCAGCGCCGCTTTGGCACTGGCGACATCGGCCACCAGCGAGTCACGGTTAACGATGGTCGATTGCAGATCCTGACGTGACATCTCAAGCGTTGCCTTCGCTTGTTCAATATCCGCATTGCCCTGCGCCGCGCTGGCGCGGGCAGAATCGCGCTCGCGAATGGAAAGGGAACCGTCGGCGGTCAGCTCCTGAACGCGTTTCAGATCCGCCTGCGTTTTAAGATTCTGCGCGCGGGCGTTTTGCAGCGCCGCTTCGTTACGCGCGATCACCGCTTCCGCGCTTTTACGCTGTTGCTGGTTATTCTTCAGCGCCGCCTCTTTCATCGCCACCTGAGCCTCCGCCTGGTGAACGCGCTGGTGATAAATGCGATCGTCAATCTGAAACAGCACGTCTCCGGCTTTTACCTGATTGAAATCCTGCACCTTCACCTGAGTGATATAGCCGTTAACCTGCGGGCTGATAAAGGTGGTCTGCCCGCGCACATAGGCGTTATCGGTAAACTGGCTTTGACGGGTAAATGGCGGTAGCTGCCAGGCGTAAAGAATAACCAGTACGCCGACGATACCAATGGCGGCGGCGGTAAAAATGGATACCACGCGAATATTATTACGGGTGTTGGCCTGTTGTTTGGCCGCATCCTGCTGACTCATAACGACTCCAGAGTGAAAATTTTATTTGCTGCCCGTGGCGCGTTTCAGCGCGATACGGGCGGTAATACGCAATCTTATTAAGCGCCAGAAAACCCAGACCAGCGTGGCGGCGGAAATCGCCGCCGTCAGCAGATACGTGTCATTGTAGGCGAGAATATTGGCCTGTAGCGTGGCGGCGTTTTGCAGCAGCGTGGTAGCCTGAACGTTCAGCAGCGTGCTGTCGCCAATCTGGCTTTGGTACATCTGGCTGTATTGCTGTAAGCGTTCGGTGATCAGCGGATTAAGCGTGGTGAGCTGGTCGGCAAGCTGGCTGGAGTGAAACTTCTCTCGCCAGGTCTGGAAGGTCCCGAGAATGGCGGAGCCCAGCAGGCCACCGATGTTTTGGCTCATACCGAACAGTACCGAAAAACTCACCAGGTTGCGCTGATCGGCGATCACGCCGCCAATGCCCGCCAGCATCGCCGGGGCGAGGAAGAAGGCGCTGCCGAAACCGAGCAGGAACTGGCTGAACATCAGCTGTTCTGGTCGCGTGAGGATCGTCGACTGGCTGTCGAGCAGTGATGCAATCATTATCAACGCCAGCGCCGTGGCGGTGGGCCAGTAGAGGCGCTGCGGATTTAGCGTCAGGCAGCTGGCGACAATCCCGCAGGCGATCCCGGCAAAAATAGACCAGGCCAGATTGGTCATCTGCTCATTTTGCAGGCCGACGTACTGCAGCCAGCCAATCACTCCGGTGTTCTGCTCCGCCAGCACGATACGGATCAGTAGCATAATCAGCCCGAGTCGCAGAATACTGCCACTGGATAGCCATTTAGTATTGAGCAGCGGGTTGCTGCGGTTATGTTCAAAGGCGATAGCGGAAACAATCAACACCACTGCGCCCGCCAGCGACCAGCCAATCCACGGCGCTTCAAACCACCAGTCCAGACGCCCCAGCGACAGCACTGCGCACACCAGCGCCATCCCCGGTGCCAGCAGGCAGAAGGTGATGAAATCTTTCTTCTCGAACACTTTTTTGCGATCGCTCGGCGGCAGCTTCAGCGCCATCACGCAGGCCAGCGACACCAGCGCCAGCCCCAGTTCGAAGAAGTACAGCCCGCGCCACTCATCAATTTGTAGCAGTTCGGTAGAGAAAAGGCGGGCAAGGGGGATCGCCAGCGAGGAGCTAGTGATGCCGATAGTCAGCGCCTTTAGCCGATGGCGGGCAGGCCAGGCCTGCACCTGATAATAAATCCCTAACGAGCTGAGTGCTGCCGCCACCATGCCATGCGCCGCGCGCACCATCAGGGCTGAACTGAGGTCGTTAACGAACAGGTGGAAGAAGGTCACCAGCACGTAGAGCACCAGAAAACCTTCGGTAAAGGCGCGCAGGCCAAACTGCTGGCGGAATTTCACCAGTAGCAGGTTGATGGAGACGTTAGTCATCACGTAGACCGCCGGTAGCCAGGCGATCTCTGTCGACCAGGCGGCAAAGGTCCCCTGCAATAGCTGCAGGTTGGCAGTGACCACCGCGTTGCCCAGCGCCCCGGTCAGGCACACCAGCAGCCCGACGATTCCGTAGGCAATACGTTTTGGCGTGCTGTGAATAGGCGTTGAAGGTGAGCCGAGAATGGCCGGTTTTTCATGCGGGGCCCAGTCGTGGGGAACGTAGGGGTTACTTTTACGGCGAGGCATTATTTTTTCTCCACCTCGCGCAGCAGTTTTTCCAGCACCCGCTGGGTCTGCTGCTGTTCTTCTGGGGTAATGGCAGTGAGGATCTCCTCACGCAAACCGTCGGCCACCGTTTTCACCTGTTGATAAATCTCAAGGCCTTTGGCGGTGGCGATCAGCAGCCGTTTACGCTTATCGCGTTCGGTTTTGACCCGCTCAACCAGGCCGAGATCGACCAGTCGGTTAAGCAGCGGCACGAGGGTGGCGCTTTCGACGCCCAGCTCCTGGGCCAGCTCGCTTTGTGATAGCGGCTGTTCGTTACGGGCAATGGCGGCAACGGCGACCCAACTGGCCTGGCTCATGCCAAGGTTTTTGAGGCGACGGTTGACCGCAAGCCGCCAGTGGTGGGCGGTCAGATATAAAAGATGGGAGAAGTTAAGCTGTCGGTTATCCATAGGCCAGTCTGCAATATCGTTAGAGCTCTAATGATTTTAGGCCTGGCCAAAACGAGAATTCAAGCTGATTGATAAAAATCAGTTAACGGTATGTGCGTTTATTGTAGGGGGATAAGAAAACACAACCGGTTGGGCTAAGAAGGTGTTGCATTGCCCGGCGGGGCCTACAGGAGGATGCATAACATGTTGGTACCGTGGGTTTTGTAGGCCGGATAAGGCGTTAGCCGCCATCCGGCGAAAATACGAGCAGCGAACCTAAGCCCGGCATAAACCGGGCTGAGAAGGTCAGATTATCCTGGATAAATACCGCGATCTTTACGCGCCATCAGGATACGTTCACAGGCTACGATATAGGCGGCTGTACGCAAAGAGCACTCTTTTTCAGCGGCTTTTTCGCAGACATGAACGATCGCATCGGTCATGATGCGGTCCATTTTGGCGTTGATCTCCTCTTCACTCCAGAAGAAGCTGGCCATATCCTGCACCCATTCAAAGTAGCTCACGGTGACGCCGCCGGCGTTACAAATAACGTCCGGTACCACCACGATGCCGCGTTCGGCCAGCACATCATCGGCTTCCGGGTAGGTCGGGCCGTTAGCGCCTTCCAGTACCAGTTTGCAGCTGATGGTTTCGGCGCGTTCACGCGTAATCTGGCCTTCCAGCGCCGCCGGGATCAGAATATCCATCTGCGTCGTCCAGAACTCCTCTTTGGCGATTTCGCGCGCGCCGGGGAAACCGGCAATCTGTTTGTTCTCGGCCTGCCATGCGGTCAGCGCGGCCATATCAATGCCGCCTTCATTAAACAGAGTGGCGGTGTGGTCCTGAATCACCACGATGCGCGCGCCGACGCCCGCGAACAGGCGGGCTGCTTCGCTACCGACGTTACCAAAACCTTGCAACGCGACTTTCGCGCCTTCAATTTCGATCCCGCTGCGACGAGCTACTTCGCGTCCGGTCACAAATACACCGCGGCCGGTGGCTTTTTCACGGCCCAGAGAGCCGCCGAGGTGGATAGGCTTACCCGTAACCACGCCGGTGATGGTGGTGCCGTGGTTCATGGAGTAGGTATCCATCATCCAGGCCATCACTTTACCGTTGGTGCCGACGTCTGGTGCCGGAATATCTTTTTGCGGCCCAATAATAATGCCGATTTCGCTGGTATAGCGGCGGGTCAGACGCTCCAGCTCACCTTCGGATAATGAGAACGGGTCGACGCGGATCCCGCCTTTCGCGCCGCCGTAAGGAATATTGACTGCAGCACACTTGATGGTCATCCAGGCAGAGAGCGCCATGACTTCATTCAGGTCTACATCCGGATGGTAGCGCACCCCGCCTTTACCTGGCCCGCGCGAGAGGTTGTGCTGGACGCGATAGCCTTCGAAATGGCGGATGGTACCGTCATCCATTTGTACCGGAATATCAACAATCAGCGCGCGTTTTGGGTGGCGCAGGGTTTCGATCCAGTAGGCGAGATCGCCCAGGTAGGGCGCGACGCGGTCAATTTGGCGCAGGTAGGTGGTCCATGGGGATGTACTACTTTCAGAAGCGTAAGATAACTTTTCCATAAGAGTCCTGTTTTGCAGTGATAATTATTTTGTTAACCGTGGAAAGATACAGCGAGAAACTCTGTAACGAGAATGTTATCACCAATTTAATGGGACGGTATTTGGCAAAAATTCAGAATATGCTGTCGTTACGGGTGGGCTTGAGTTTTTTATGAATAAAAAAACGAGAAATAACGCCTGTTGCGGATGAATATGCATCTTTGTGCATTAAAGCCGTAGTTGTGGCTATTTATCCCTATTTATTAGAATCTTGACTCTCTTCAAAAAGTGAACAAAACGCTATGTGGATGTGTTGACTTTGTTGCTATGAAAGCGTTGACGAGATGTTTGCGCTTTATTACCCAAAGCACAATTGGCGGTTTATGATGGTGGCCGGGAACTTAAGGGTGAAATGGCGTGAAAAGGAGAGGATATGGCAGAACATTTTCCATCATTACCGACTAATACACTGGCGGCGGCAAACCGGCTGGGGGCCTGGCTGGCGCAAGATGATTTATCACAGGATCCGCAAATAGATGTGGTGGTACTGGCGGGTAATGCGGTGATCCCGACCATTGATTTCGCCTGCCAGCTGGCGGCACGTCACGCTGTGCCGTTACTGATCAGCGGCGGCATCGGCCATTCCACCTCATTTTTATATGATGCGGTGTTGAGCGACTCTCGCTACCGGACGCTGTTGGTATCGGGGCGCGCCGAGTCGCATATTCTTGCTGATATCGCCCATCAGTTCTGGCAGATTCCTCGTGAAAGGATTGTGGTGGAAGACCGCTCCACCAACTGCGGAGAGAACGCGCGCTTTACCCGACAAATGCTCGAAGAGAGAGGGATTGCACATCGCACGGGCGTGGTGATTCAAGACCCGACGATGCAGCGCAGAACGATGGCGACGTTTGCCCGCGTCTGGCAGGGGGAGGAGACCGCTGCGCCGCAATGGTACAGCACGCCGGGCTGCTCGCCTGTGCTGTGCAACAGTGATAACGGGTTAACCTTCAGTGGTGAGCAAGAGGGTCTGTGGCCGGTTGGACGCTATCTGGCGTTAATCCTCGGCGAACTGCCGCGGCTGGCAGATAATCCGCAGGGATACGGCCCGCTGGGTAAGGGGTTTATCGCCCATGTGGATATTCCGCCGCATATTGTGCAGGCGTGGGAGACGCTGCGTGATGATCGTCTGCTGTCCGATGCGCTGAACGCGCGAACTCTGGGTTAGATTTTTTATTTCAGCAAAATGTCAGTGAAGGGGAATATTTCTTTCGCCCGCTCTCTGGCCGCCGTCCTGGCGGCCAGTCATGGATGCGCGCCTGCGTTCTCGCCAATTTTCTTGATGCGCTTAACCCCATCGCTGCCAGCCCGCATTAAAAACGTCTTATAACCAAGCGCAAATTTGCCCGTTTGCGTCAGGATTATCGCAAACGGGCATGATGTGTTATCGAATTGTGATTATCTCTGCGTCGAACTCCTCTATTTTTATGAAATGACTCACAAAAACGCGCGTCAGGACTATCGAATTGCCGTTCAGGAGATAGTTTTTAACATTAAATTCACTTGTTAAAAACAATAACTCCACAGGAGCAAACCATGACAGCACCCGTTCAACACCCTATGTACATTGACGGTCAGTTTGAATCTGGCCGCGGTGATGCCTGGATTGATGTTATCAACCCGGCGACGGAAGCGCTGCTTTCGCGCATTCCTGACGGGAGCGCGGAGGATGCACAGCGGGCGATTCAGGCGGCTGAACGCGCACAGCCCGGTTGGGAAGCGTTGCCAGCCATTGAGCGGGCGGGATGGTTGCGCAAAATTGCTGCCGGCATTCGCGAGCGGGCGGATGAAATCGCCGCGCTGATTGTCGCCGAAGGTGGGAAAATTCAGCAACTGGCGGCGGTCGAAGTCTCATTTACCGCTGATTACCTCGACTATATGGCCGAATGGGCACGTCGTTATGAAGGTGAAATCGTGCAGAGCGACCGTCCGGGCGAAAACATACTGGTCTTTAAACGCGCGCTGGGCGTAACGACCGGTATCCTGCCGTGGAACTTCCCGTTCTTCCTGATTGCTCGCAAGCTGGCTCCTGCGTTGATTACCGGCAATACCATCGTCATTAAACCGAGTGAATTTACGCCAAATAACGCCATCGCCTTTGCGCAAATTGTCCATGAGATCGGACTGCCTAAGGGGGTATTTAACCTGGTGCTGGGCCGTGGTGAAACCGTGGGCCAGGAGCTGGCGGGTAACCCGAAAGTGGCGATGGTCAGCATGACCGGCAGCGTGGTGGCGGGTGAGAAAATCATGGCCGCTGCGGCGAAAAATATCACCAAAGTTTGCCTTGAGCTGGGCGGAAAAGCGCCAGCCATCGTGATGGATGATGCGGATATCGAGCTGGCGGTCAAGGCAGTGGTGGATTCGCGTGTCATCAATACCGGGCAGGTGTGTAACTGCGTCGAGCGCGTGTATGTGCAAAAAGGGATTTACGACCGCTTCGTTAACCGACTTGGCGAAGCGATGAAAGCGGTGCAGTTTGGCGACCCGGCATCACGTGACGATATCGCCATGGGGCCGTTGATCAACGCCGCCGCGCTGGAGCGCGTTGAGCAGAAGGTGGCGAAGGCGGTCGCGCAGGGTGCCCGCGTTGCCCTTGGCGGTAAAGCGGTCGCAGGAAAGGGCTATTTTTATCCGCCGACGCTACTGCTGGACGTGCGTCAGGAGATGGATATCGTTCATGAAGAGACATTTGGCCCGGTACTGCCGGTGGTGGCGTTTGACACGCTTGAAGAGGCGCTGGCAATGGCCAACGATAGCGATTATGGCCTGACCTCATCTATCTATACTCGTGACCTGAATGTCGCTATGAAGGCAATAAAAGGGCTGAAGTTCGGCGAAACCTATATCAACCGCGAAAACTTTGAAGCGATGCAGGGCTTCCATGCCGGATGGCGTAAATCGGGAATTGGCGGCGCAGATGGGCGTCATGGCCTGAATGAGTATCTGCAAACTCAGGTGGTCTATTTGCAGTCATAAACCATTGTCCGAAGCCCCGCTGATGATTCAGCGGGGCCCGTCGAACTACTTCATGGTCGGATAGTCGGTATAGAATCTTTCCGTTCCACCAAAGAAGCCCTCCCGCTGTGCTTCATTCATGGGTGCATTAGCTTGTAGACGCTCGACAAAATCCGGGTTTGCCAGCACCATCGCACCGTAAGACTCCAGGTCCGCCAGGCCGGAATTTACATCGCAGCCAACTTCCTCGCGTGGGCGTCCAGGACGATTAAGGATCAGTTTACTACTCCAGATTTGTCGCAGGTCGCTGAGCAGACTTTCATCACCCATATGCATAACATGCAGCCATGCAAGACCTGATTTATTGAGTTTGCCAACCAGGTAACGATAGAGATCCGCGCGGTCTTCTCCTTCGTCGATTCCCCACATATTCATCCCGGGGGAGAGTCGGATACCTGTGCGATCTCCACCTATTTCATCGGCAATCGCTTGAGTCACTTCAATGGCGAAGCGCGCGCGATTTTGTATGGAACCTCCGTATTCATCGGTGCGCGTATTGGCGCTAGGTGCCAGAAACTGATGGATAAGGTAGGCATTGGCACCGTGTATTTCTACACCATCCGCACCGGCTTCAATGGCTCTTCTCGCGGCGACGCGAAAATCGGCGATGGTCTGCTGAATTTCATCGCGGCTAAGCGCTCTGGGGGTGGGGATTTCCTGCATTCCGCTGGCGGTAAACATCGGCGCGCCCGGTGCGATGGCCGAGGGTGCCACGCCTTCTCGGTGGTGTGGCGTATTGTCCGGATGGGACATGCGGCCCGCATGCATCAGTTGGATAAATATCCTGCCGCCTTTGGCGTGTACGGCGGCAGTGACTTTTTTCCAGCCAGTCACGTGGGCATCCGTGTAGATACCCGGAGTTGTGAGATATCCCTGGCCATCGTCTGATGGCTGAGTTCCTTCGGCAATAATCATCCCAACGCTGGCCCTTTGTGCATAGTAGGTTGCCGCCAATTCGCCGGGCGTACCATCATATTGCGCGCGCGAGCGAGTCATTGGTGCCATGACCAGGCGGTTTGCCAGCGTATAGCGGCCTATTGAAACGGGATTGAATACTGTACTCATCGGTGAAATCCTCTTGGGCGCATGGTAGTTGGCGCGCTGAACGTGATGAGGTCAATCATCATCTGTTTCATGAAAAGGATAAAGTGGGTACTATGGATTTCATTGTTCCATAAATGGCACAGTTGAATGAACGATTATCTAAGCGATATGTCATTGTTTGTTGAGGTGGTTAAAGCCCGAGGTTTTCGTCGCGCGGCGGAGATCACCGGGACGCCAGCGTCAACTCTGTCGCGCCGAATCAGCGAGCTTGAAAAGTCGACAGGTCTGAGGTTGCTGCATCGGACAACTCGTAAAATAGAGCTGACCGATGCCGGGCAGATCTATTTTGAACGTTGCCGCCGCATCGTGGACGAAGCGCGGCTGGCGCATGAGCAATTAGGTGAGATCATGACTCAGCCTGAAGGGGTCTTAAGAGCTTCGTTTCCGGTCGATTTTGCCGTGACGTGGCTGGCGCCGATTATTGCCGAGTTTGCCGGGCTTTATCCTGGCATTACGTTTGAGTTTGATGTCACCCCGCGAAAAGTTGACTTAATTAGCGAGCCGTCTGATGTCGCGATCCGCATAGGCGAGCCGAAAGATTCTCTGCTCATCGCCCGTAAGCTGATGTCGATGAAAGCTTATCTGTATGCTTCTCCAGGATATCTCGCTCGCGCTGGGCTCCCCGCCACACCTGCCGACCTTGCGCATCACGCCTGTCTGGGAATGCTCAAAAATAACGCCTGGACGCTGCATCACCAGCAGCAAAGTGAGACGGTGGCGGTAAGCGGGCGGTTTACGCTCAATAGTGTGGGGATGATTCGTCGGTTAGCGACGCTCAACATGGGGATCATTTTGATGCCAGTGGAGGTAGTGGCCGACGAAGTGGCTGCGGGGAAATTAACCGCGATTTTGCCGCAATGGCACGGTTCTCCGCAGTCCGTTTATGCCATGACTGAAACGCGCTTACTACCTGCCAGGACACAGATATTCATTGAGTTTTTACGCGAAAGACTCGCGTCGGCGGAGTGAAAACAGGCAGATAGCCAAGTACCATCTGCCTTATGCGGGATTATTTTGCGAATTTATCCAGTACGCGAATCAGCTGGGTGACAAAGCCATATTCGTTATCGTACCAGGCCACCGTTTTAACCAACTGAACATCACCGGCTTCGGCTATCTCAAGCTGCGTGGCGTCGTAAATTGAACCGAAATGGCTACCTATCACATCTGACGAGACAATTTCCTCTTCGGTATAACCGAACGATTCATTGTTCGCCGCCGCGTTTTTCATCGCCTGATTGACCTCCTCGGCGGTGACTTTTTTCGCCAGCACGGAGACCAGTTCCGTTACCGATCCTGTTTTGGTCGGTACGCGCTGGGCATGGCCTTTTAATTTCCCGCTGAGTTCCGGGATAACCAGACCGATCGCTTTCGCAGCCCCAGTGGTATGCGGAATGATATTTTCCGCCGCCGCGCGGGAAGCGCGTAAATCTTTGCCACGCGGACCGTCGACCAGCGACTGGGTGCCGGTGTAGGCGTGAATGGTGGTCATGGTGCCTAGCTTAATACCGAACGCATCGTTAAGGACTTTTGCCATCGGCGCCAGACAGTTAGTGGTGCAGGAGGCAACGGAGATAATAGTATCGTCTGCGGCCAGAGTGTCATCGTTAACGTTGTAAACGATGGTTTTCATATCGCCTGCCGGTGCGGAAATCAGCACCTTTTTCGCACCTGCGCTCAGGTGGGCCTGCGCTTTCTCAGTGGAGGTATAAAAACCGGTACACTCGACGATCAGCTCGGCACCCACCGCTTTCCACGGAATATGTTGAGCCTCTTTTTCAGCGTACACGGTGATTTTTTTGCCATCGACGATAAGCGCATCTTCAGTAAAATCAACGCTCCATGGGAAAGGGCCGTAGTTAGAGTCATGCTTTAACAGGTAGGCCAGCACTTTTGGCGAGGTGAGGTCGTTAATGGCCACCACTTCTAAAGAACTTTCCACTTCCAACAACCGGCGTAGCACCAAACGTCCAATACGGCCAAATCCATTAATCCCAAGTTTGCTCATGGAAATCTCCTGGTAAGTTGAATTGATACGTTAAAACTTCTCCAGGCTTAGTCCAGCCATCGGGATTGGGCAACCGGACATTTGTGCAAAATGGCCAGTCGTTCGAAAAAACCATATGAAAAATTTAATGAATTCTGGAGGTTGGCGCTAACATGCTGACGCTTAATAATTTTTTGTTTCAGTTTTATTCGTTAAGGGCATATTAGCTGGGGTAGGCAGATTGTAAACAGGATTGGCCTGGCGCCAAATCAGCGACAGAAGATCATGAAGATTGCTCATGTTGTAATGAAATTAACTCGCTTTCACTCATCCAGTGGCTCTGGCATAAAATACACCATATTAACTTATTGGCAACATGAAGACCGCTGACTGAGCCAACGCCCATGCAACTTGAAGTATGACGGGTATAAATTCAGTTTTCATGTCAGGACTCAGGATGCAAAATTGCGATGAATAAAAATTTTACTTTTACGATTAAGAGCAGTATTTTCGATGAAAATTATAACCCTTCTGAAAATACGCGTATTACAACTAACTTTGCTAATTTAGCCAGAGGGCAAAATCGCCAGCAGAATTTGCGTAACACTTTATTGATGATTGACAATCGTTTAAACACTCTGGCGCACTGGGATAATCCGAAAGGCGAGCGTTATTCGCTCGAGCTTGAAATCATTTCTGTCGAGATGAGTATCGAAGCTAATGGCGACACTTTTCCAGTAATAGAAATATTAAAAACGAATATTATTGATAAAAAAACCAACGAACGTATTGAAGGTATTGTAGGGAATAACTTCTCTTCTTATGTCAGAGATTATGATTTTAGCGTATTGCTGTTAGAACACAATAAACAGCAATCAGCGTTTAGTCTTCCCGATGATTTTGGTGATTTACACGGCAATATCTTTAAATGTTTTGTAAACTCAAGTAAGTACAAACATAACTTTAGCAAACCGCCGGTGATATGCCTCAGCGTATCCAATAAAAACACCTACCATCGAACAGGTAATGAGCATCCTGTGCTGGGCATTGAATACCAACAGAATGGAACGTCGTTGACTGAGGGCTATTTCAAAAAAATGGGCTTGCAGGTTCGGTATTTTATGCCTGCAAATAGTGTCGCACCTTTGGCTTTTTATTTCTCAGGTGATTTACTGAGCGATTACACTAATCTTGAGCTGATTAGTACCATCAGCACGATGGAAACTTTCCAGAAAATTTATCGGCCTGAGATTTACAACGCCAACTCTGCGGCAGGGCAGTGCTATCAACCTGACCTGAATCACCAGGATCACTCACTGACAAAAATTGTTTATGACCGGGAAGAGCGTAGCCAGTTGGCTATTGAGCAGGGGAAATTTACTGAAGAGAACTTCATTAAACCGTACAAGAACATTCTCGATCAGTGGTCTGCTCAGTACGCTATTTAATTAACGATATAAGGCCAACTATTATGAAAAGATTATTACCCACTTCGACTGCGGGCAGTTTACCCAAACCTTCGTGGCTCGCTGAGCCTGAGAAACTATGGTCCCCCTGGAAACTACAAAATGAAGAGTTAATTGAGGGGAAAAAGGACGCGCTGAGTTTGGCTCTGTACGATCAATTACGTGCAGGTATCGATATTGTCAGCGATGGCGAGCAAACGCGTCAGCACTTTGTGACAACGTTTATTGAGCACCTCAGCGGTGTTGATTTTGCAAAACGTGAAGTGGTGAAAATTCGTAATCGCTATGAAGCAAGCGTCCCAACCGTCACAGGTGCTGTTGAACGCCAAAAACCCGTTTTTGTTGAGGACGCGCGGTTTTTACGTCAGCTCACCAAACAACCTATTAAATGGGCGCTACCTGGGCCTATGACCATGATTGATACACTTTATGACGACCACTATAAAAGCCGCGAAAAACTGGCCTGGGAATTTGCGAAAATATTGAATCAGGAAGCCAAAGAGCTAGAAGCTGCTGGCGTCGATATTATTCAGTTTGATGAGCCGGCTTTTAATGTGTTTTTTGATGAAGTGAATGACTGGGGGATCGCGGCTTTAGAAAGAGCAGTGGAAGGACTGAAATGCGAAACGGCGGTACATATCTGCTATGGATATGGCATCAAAGCGAACACCGACTGGAAAAAGACGCTGGGCACAGAGTGGCGTCAATATGAAGAAGCATTTCCTAAGCTGCAAACATCCAGTATCGATATCATCTCACTGGAATGTCATAACTCGCATGTTCCGATGGACCTGCTTGAGCTGATTCGCGGTAAAAAAGTGATGGTCGGGGCCATCGACGTGGCAACGAATTCTATTGAGACGCCGGAGGAGGTTGCTGAGACATTACGCAAAGCCCTTCAGTTTGTCGACGCTGACAAGCTTTACCCTTCGACTAACTGCGGCATGACGCCTTTATCTCGTCAGGTAGCCGCAGGCAAACTAAATGCGTTAAGTGCAGGGGCAGAAATTATCCGCAGGGAACTCTCGGTTAAATAAATTCGCTAAATATCCTGACGACTAAACGATGCCGAAATCCTGCTTATGCAAGCAAGATTTCGGCACAGGATCATTTCAGACCTTGAGCATTTTTACCGTGGCATCCACGTCTATTTCATCTTCAGAAAAGATTAACGTCGTTCCCTGAAAAGTGGTCACCGCCAGCTTTTTCAGCGAGCGTATTTCACCCGGTTTAGCGGCTGATTTTGGCCTGATACTCCCCATCAGCGCACCTACAGACAGTACAGCGTTTTCTTTATCAATGCGGGTGTCGGCTGGCACTTCTTCGCTGTAAACAAGATAGGACTTGATCGACGTGAGCTTAATACGCTCACCCGCGATATAGATGTATTTGCTTTCCGGTATCACTTTTACCGCATAAGCGGATAAGCCCTTGTTATTGGTAGTGGGTTCGAAAGTGACGGCTGCATCTTTCTTAATCAGATCGGGATTGGCGACCTTAATCACATGAAAATAACGGTTCTCACCGTTTTCATCTTTGATAAATCCAAAGCCTTTATCTTTAAACCACGTTGTGATCGTTCCGTTCATCGCCTTACCGCCTGGTTAATCGTTTATCTACTCATTTTTTGCAGCGCGCAGTGTAAAGCACAATGCCGATGCAGACCACGTTTTTGCTTTCAGTCTGGACGATAAATTTCTGTCAGGCCAGAAGAGGGGCTGGTGAACCCGGATGACGTCACCCCCAAATAAAACGGCGCTAACTGTTTGCTTTTAATCTGATTACATCATGTTCAGCAATAGTTTGTTAATGCTTCGTAAAAGTTAATGAATTTTTAAGGAAAGGTAGTTATGTTGACGGCATCACTGTTTCCTTAAGGGTTTTCCATGCGCGATAAATATTCCGGCCTGCAGATAGGCATCCACTGGCTGGTCTTTTTGTTAGTGATTGGCGCTTATGCGGCAATGGAGCTACGAGGCTTTTTCCCTCGGAGCGCGCGGCCGGTCATTAATATGATTCATGTCTCTTGCGGGATCTCTGTCTTTGTATTGATGGTGGCGCGTCTGCTCGTGCGTCTGAAATCTCCCGCACCGCCAATTGTGCCCAAACCGTCGCCAATGATGACGGGCTTTGCGCACCTCGGGCATTTGGTTATCTATCTGCTGTTTATCGCGCTGCCGGTGATTGGCATGGTGATGATGTATTATCGTGGCAATCCGTGGTTTGCTTTTGGTTTGACCATGCCCCATGCGGCAGAAAGCAACTTTGAGCTGGTGGATACGCTGAAGGGTTGGCACGAGCTGCTGGCAAACACTGGCTACTTTATTGTCGGCCTGCACGCGCTGGCGGCGCTGATGCACCATTATTTCTGGAAAGACAACACGCTGCTGCGGATGATGCCGCGCAAACGCTAAACATCTTCAGACCCGCTTCGGCGGGTTTTTTGTTTCTTCCTTTGATAATTGTGATAAAAATGTTATCAACAATAAAAATTGAGGAGAAAGGGATGAGAGTTAGAGTTGCCATCGCAGACGAAGCTCCAGCACTTTGGGATATCCGTAATCAGGCGATTCGCCACGGCTGCCGGGAAAGCTATCTGCCGGAAATCATACGCGCATGGACTCCCGATGGCATGCCTGAAGGTTATCGTCATGCGGTTCGCGATAATCCCTTCTTTGTTGTCGATGATGGGCAAGGAAAGCCGGTCGCCAGTGGTTATCTCGATATCGAAGAGGGGAGCGTTGAAGCCATTTTTACCTTGCCGACATGGGAGGGTAAGGGCTGTGCCAGCATGATCATGGCGGCAATTATCGGGGAAGCCAAACAACGTAAGTTCAGGACAATTGCGCTCGACGCGACGCCAAATGCAGCCGGTTTCTATCTACGCCTGGGCTTTATTTCGTTGGGTGAAAAACTCTGGTATTCGAAAATGGCTAATGCTGATTTACGCTGTGAATCTATGATCCTCGATCTCGACTAAGAGTAAATTTTCGCCGCTATGCTACGGTTAAAGCGGCGAGTTGATTTGCCTCTTTAAGCGAAAAAATATAGTATACCCCCCTATATGATTTTGAGGGCGTAATCATGCCACACTCACCTGAAGATAAAAAACGTGCCCTCAGCCGGGTACGACGCATACGCGGCCAGGTTGAAGCGCTCGAACGGGCGCTGGAATCCGGCGAACCCTGCATGACTATCCTGCAACAGATCGCCTCTATTCGCGGTGCCGCTAACGGCCTGATGGGCGAAATGGTTGAAATTCACCTGCAAGATGAACTGGTGAGCGGCGAAACGACGCCAGACCAACGCGCCGCCAGAATGGCGGAAGTTGGCCATCTGCTACGATCCTACTTAAAATAAAATCACGACGAGGAAGAGAGAATATGAAATCACGTGCAGCAGTCGCGTTTGGCCCAGGCCAGCCGCTAAAAATCGTTGAGATTGACGTCGCACCGCCGAAAAAAGGCGAAGTGCTGGTCAAAATTACCCATACCGGCGTATGTCATACCGATGCTTTTACTCTTTCTGGCGACGATCCGGAAGGCGTTTTCCCGGCAGTACTGGGCCACGAAGGCGGCGGTATTGTGGTCGAAGTGGGTGAAGGCGTGACCAGTCTGCAACCAGGCGATCACGTGATCCCTCTGTACACCGCCGAGTGTCGCGAGTGTAAGTTCTGTAAATCGGGCAAAACCAACCTCTGTCAGGCGGTACGCGCCACTCAGGGTAAGGGGCTGATGCCAGATGGCACCACCCGTTTCTCTTATAACGGCGAGCCTATTTATCACTATATGGGCACCAGCACCTTCAGTGAATACACCGTGGTGGCCGAAATTTCTCTGGCGAAAGTTAACCCGCAGGCGCCTCTGGACAAAGTTTGTCTACTGGGCTGCGGTGTGACCACCGGTATCGGTGCGGTTCACAATACGGCGAAAGTGAAAGAGGGCGATACCGTGGCGGTCTTCGGTCTCGGCGGTATTGGCCTGGCGGTCATTCAGGGCGCGGTACAGGCGAAAGCCGGACGTATTCTGGCGGTTGATACTAACCCGGAAAAATTCACCCTCGCTAAAGAGATGGGCGCAACCGACTTTATCAACCCGAACGACTACGACAAACCGGTTCAGGATGTGATTGTTGAACTGACCGATGGCGGAGTGGACTTTAGCTTTGAGTGTATCGGTAACGTCAATGTGATGCGCGCGGCGCTGGAGTGCTGCCATAAAGGCTGGGGTGAGAGCGTGATTATTGGCGTTGCTGGCGCAGGCCAGGAGATCAAAACCCGTCCGTTCCAGTTGGTGACCGGTCGCGTCTGGCGCGGCTCGGCGTTTGGCGGCGTGAAAGGGCGTACTCAGCTGCCGGGAATGGTGGAAGAGGCGATGGCGGGCAAAATTCGCCTCGACCCGTTTATCACCCACCGTATGCCGCTGGATCAGATCAACGAAGCATTCGATCTGATGCATGAAGGTAAATCCATTCGCACCGTGATTCATTTCGGCGAGAATTGATCTTTCGGTAAAAATAATAACCCGGGCATGCCCGGGTTATCGCTAAAGCAGAATTACTCCCTCCGCAGGTTTTCATAACCGTTTTGCCACCGCCGCTGTTCTCGTCGCTCCCGTTCACGTTGGATATCCGATTTCTCATCTTCCCACACCGAGCAGTTTGGCCCGCTGAACACTTCGCAGGGCTGTTGTTTATCGGCGAGCGGATTCACGGTTTTTTCTTCCCATATCGTCGGATTGCGCAGGTCCACCTCTGGAGCCTTCAACGCCTGAGCCGATGCAGCCATTATCGACATAATGGTGCCCGCAAGCAGGCGGCAGGTTGAACGTTTCATCCATTATCCTTGTTCAGTTGTTATTATTGATAACCATTCGCAATAATAACATAGCTGAATAAAGAAAGGGCCCCGTAAGAGGCCCGTAGGATGGCGAGAAATAGTTTTGCTATTTTGCTGACTGTTTGTCGGGTGGCGGCTGGCGCCTTACCCGACCTACGAAAACCGTGGTTTCCTGTAGGCCCGTGCAAGCGTAGCGCCGCCGGGCAATTCCAGAAGAACGCAGTTTGCCAGCAATAAGGCCCCAATCGGGGCCCTTGAACTTACTTCTGCTCCGGGAGCGCGTAGGCGATGATGTAATCGCCGCGGTCCGGCGACTGGCGAGCGCCGCCAGCGTTGATGATGATGTACTGCTTGCCGGTTTTCGGCGAAACGTAGGTCATCGGGCCGGACTGACTGCCCACCGGCAGACGGGATTTCCAGATCTCTTTACCGTTGGCGGTATCAAACGCGCGCAGGTAGAAATCCTGAGTACCGGCGAAGAACAGCAGGCCGGACTGGGTAGACAGCGAAGCGCCCAGCGTCGGCATACCGATAGGGATGGGCATATGCATGCGGATCCCCAGCGGGCCGGTATCTTCAACGGTGCCGACCGGAACCTGCCACACCAGCTTGCCGGTTTTCAGATCCACCGCCGACATGGTACCGAACGGCGGTTTCTGGCACGGAATACCCAGCGGTGACAGGAAACGCTCGCGCATTGCACCAAACGGGGTACCTTCCATCGGCACGATACCCATTTCTATACCGCTGGCGTTTTTCGCCACTTTCTCGCGCGGCACCATATAGTTAGCGAGGCCAAGGCGCATATCGTTGACGAACATCAGACTGTTATTCGGATCAACCGACACGCTGCCCCAGTTCATCCCGCCAAGCGAGCCTGGATATTGCAGAGAACGGTCTTCGCCCGGCGGCGTAAAGATGCCCTGGTGACGCATCTCTTTAAACTGGATGCGGCACAGCAGCAGGTCGACAGGGGTTGCGCCCCACATATCGGACTCTTTCAGCGTCTCGTTGCCGATCATCGGCATACCAACGGAGTAAGGCTGAGTAGGGGAATAGCGCTCGCCTTTGATATCACCTACCGGAACCGGACGCTCTTCCACTTTGGCCACCGGCTCACCGGTTTCGCGATTGAGCATAAAGATCATGCCCTGCTTACTGGTTTGCACCAGCACCGGGGTGGTGCTGCCTTTGCCGTCAGGTAGATCGTACAGCAGCGGCTGAGAAGGCAGGTCGAAGTCCCACAGGTCATGGTGAGTCGTCTGGTAGTGCCAGCGCACCTGACCGGTCGTTGCGTCAACGGCCACGATAGAGGAACTGTATTTATCGTCAAGCGCAGTGCGCTCGCCGCCGAAGAAGTCTGGCGTAGCGTTACCGGTTGGCAGATAGATCAGATTCAGCTTCGCGTCATAAGACATGGCCGACCAGACGTTCGGCGTACCGCGGGTGTAGGTTTGGCCTTCCGGCGGCTCGCCGGTCAGATTCGGGTTACCCGGATCCCATGCCCACGCCAGCTTACCGGTGTGAACATCGTAAGCGCGCACAACGCCCGGAGGCTCGCCGGTGGAGAAGTTATCCGCCACGCGACCGCCAACCACAACCACATTGCCAGCGACAAGCGGCGTGGAGGTTTGTTGGTAGTAACCCGCTTTGATTTCGCCCATGCCAACGCTGAGGTCAACAATACCGTGGTCGCCGAAGGTCTCGCACAGTTTGCCGTTATCGGCATTAATGGCGATCAGGCGCGCATCGGTGGTCGGCAGGAATAGGCGACGAGAACAGGCTGCCGGCTGTGTATCCGCAGTGGCTGTTACCTGAGCCTGGCTATCTTCGTAATAGCCTAAGCCACGGCAGCGCTGCCAGTTCGGCGCGGTAGCCTTTGAATCATAGCGCCATTTCTCTTTGCCGCTATCAACATCCAGTGCCAGCACTTTGCTGTAAGGCGTACAAACGTAAAGTGTGTCGCCAATCTGTAGCGGGGTGTTCTGGTCTTCCGCACCGGAGCCGTTACTCTGCGGAATATCGCCAGTATGGGCGATCCAGGCGACCTGCAACTGGTCGACGTTCTGTTTGTTAATCTGGTCGAGCGCAGCGAAACGGTCGCCGTGGGTGGTGTTACCCCAGTGTTCCCAGTTTTTCTGTTGTTCGCCAGCGGCGACCGGTTTGACCGGCACCTCTTCACTGGCGCTGACCAGCGGCTGGGATTTGAACATCCAGCCGAAACTGACCAGCAGCACCACGGCGAAGATCGCCGCAAGGCTAAACGCCGGGCCTTTTTTCGCTGGTTGGCGGGAAAGGAACGGCCAGACCAGCGCAGAAAGAAAGGCCAGCACGCCGAGGGCGAACAGGCGCGAGAACAGCGGCCAGTACGTCCAGCCAGCATCGCTAATTGCCCAGATGATAGAGGCGATAAAAGCAATTGCGTACAGCACGATGCCGCCGCGACGGTTACGGAAGATGAGCAGCGAGGCGATAATCATCACCAGGCCCATAATTGCGAAATAGAAGGTGCCGCCGACGGAGGCCAGTTTTGCGCCGAGAATACCGATAGCCAGACCGATGATCAGCATCAGTCCGGCGAGAAGCCACTGCAGGATCCGGGGGAACCCTCGTGGCACGTTGCCAGTTGCCATTTTTTCTCCTTAACCACCCCTGTACAGGCGTGAACCAGATGAATCAATTTTTCAAGTGAAGTCTTTTGAATGAAGTGATTGTGGCCTTCATAAAAGCCTGTTTTTTGCTGTTATTGATTTCAAGTGAACCATTTGGTGAAATCATGGATATGATAGATCTGTTAAATAAATCTACGCAATTGTTAATGAATGATTTCGCACTAATTGATTATTTTGGTGAATGGAGTTGCGCATTCGCGTAGGAAAAAACAACTATTTCCCCGGTTAACAGGACCGTCACCGGGGAAATGATTAAAGCACCAGTCAGACCGGCATGGATTTGCGAATCGCACTGAGCAAGATCTGCGTGCCTGCGGTAAGGGTGGCATCCACGCGAGTCAGAATGCCGATGGGTTCACCTGCTCCCTGGGTCGGGATGGGTAGCGCCGCCAGCAGTCCGCGGCGAAGGTCGTCTTTTACCGCGCCAGAGGGGACAAACCAGACGTAGTCGTAATCGACGGTGAGCTGGCGCGATAACGAGGCCGACAGCGTTTCAATGCAGCCTGAGGGAATTTTGCAGCCCTGACTTTGCAGCAAGGTTTCAGCGTTCTGACGCGGCAGGGTTCCTTTTGGTGACACGACCACCGGCCACTCCATCACCCGGCTCAGCGTGACCGTCTCCTGAAGCAGCGGATGCCCCGGGCGAACCACCAGCTTCAGGGATTCGAGAAACAGCAGTTCGTAGTTCAAACCGCTCATTAACTCCGGGTCGGACATTCTCCCGATACCGATATCGATTTCACCCGATTTCAGCCCCGCCAGCAGCATGGTGTTGTTCATGGTCGCCACTTGCAACGTGATATCTTTTTGTTGTTGGTGATACTGACCAATTACCGAGGGTAAAACGCCCAGAGCGGCAGTAGGAAGGGCCCCAATACGCACGATGTCGCTGTTAAGACCTTCTTTGCGATTCAGCGACTGGCCCGCGGTATTGAGCGCATCAAGCACCTTAACGGCATGAGTCAGAAACTGTTCACCGACCAGCGTGAGCTGTGCACCCAGTCGCCCACGCTCAAACAGCCGCGTGCCGGTTAGCTGTTCAAGCTCATTAAGCGTCTTTGATAAAGCCGGTTGACTAAGATTTAAGGTTTCAGCCGCACGCCCAAGAGTTCCTTGTTGAGCGACGGCCACGAAGGTATGTAGATGGCGCAAGCGAATGCGCTGACTGAAAAGACCATTTTTTTGCATAATCAATGTTAAAAACAGAGGTGCGCCAGTGACAAGTAATGTTGATTAAATTTGTTAACTTCATAGCAAAATATTATTAACATTTTATCTTATTATTTTACAAGTTGATTTTGTTGAGATTGTTAAAAAGAGAGGCCCCCGGTGAGCGGGGGCATGAAAAGAAGAGAAATGCTAGATATCGAAGAAGACGGTTTCGTTCTCGCCCTGCAAATGAATATCGAAGCGGTACACGATTTCATTGCCGCGAACTTCGCGTTGCGCGATAAGAGTCTGGCGGCGCACTTCCCACTCAATCAGATTCAGTACCGGGTCGGCCTGGTTCGCATCCTGTTCATCACAGAAGTACATCCGCGTGTTGAGGCCAATGTTAATCCCGCGTGCCACTATCCATAAATTCACATGCGGTGCCATTACGCGGCCATCGCGACCGATAACGGAGCCGGGTTTAATCGTTTCAAAGCGCCAGATACCGCTGGTAAAGTCCGAGCAGCTACGCCCCCAGCCGCGAAATTCCGCATCCTGCTTTTTGTTCTGCTGCCTGTCGTCAGGATGGTTATAACGCCCGGCGGCATTGGCCTGCCAGATCTCCAGCAGCACATCGCGTACCGGCGTCCCGGAGCCGTCAATCACCCGGCCTTCGATAGTAATGCGTTCGCCTTCGGTGGCCGGCGTGGTCAACGTCGGACCAAAGTTCTTTTCAAAGATGTGAAAACCGGCGGCGTCCGGCGCAAGGCCGATGTGTACGTAAGGACCGGCGGTCTGCGAAGCGGTTTCAGGTAAAAAATCTTTCATCGGGCGGCCCCCTGAGTGCGGTTTTCGAACAACGTCGCGCGATGACCGCGCAGCACAAGGTCAAAACGGTAGGCCAGAGAGTCCAGCGGCACGGCGGCGTGGGTATCCAGCTCGGCGATTAACGTCCGAATAGCGTCATCATTATTGATGGTTTTGACGATAGGGCACTGTTTAATCAGCGGATCGCCTTCGAAATACATTTGAGTGATTAAGCGCTGCGCCCAGGCTTCGCCGGAAAGAGAGAAGTGGATATGCGCCGGTCGCCAGTCGCTCGCCTGGTTGCGCCACGGATAGGGGCCTGGCTTAATGGTGCGGAAACAGTAATAGCCGTTTTCGTCGGTCAGTACCCGGCCACAGCCGCCAAAGTTAGGGTCGATGGGAGCAAGATATTGATCTTTCTTATGCCGATAGCGGCCGCCTGCGTTAGCTTGCCAGACTTCAACCAGCGTGTTTTTCATCGGACGGCCAAACCCATCGCGAACGTAGCCGTGCACAATGATGCGCTCGCCGATGGGCAAACCCTCTTTGGCATAATTAAGGATAAGATCATTATCCAGTGCGCCCAGATCATCACTGCTGAACACCGGTCCGGTAATTTCTGAGAGTGAGTTTTGAAGGGAGATCAGCGCATTGCGCGGTGAACGCAGAACGCTGGTTTTATAGCCCGGCGCGTAAGCGGGAGGATGGCTGTTGTAGTCGCGATGCAGAACCTCGCGCGGTGACCATTTATCGTTCATAGGGTACTCCGTTTTATCGGTAGAGGGGCATGTTGTTGTAATATCGCCATAAGCAGTGTGTGTAAATGTTTTGTTAATTTAAAGTGAAATTAAAGGGTGTTTTTCATAACCAGTGGTTATGAAGTGGTCAGCTAAAAGAAGTCGCTCAGCTATCCGCATCACAGTTTGTAAATTCTTCCCGCCGCCTGCGAGCAGCTTTCCTACACTCCAGGGAGTATTCACTGGAGGTAAGACATCATGGCGAACACCATCACGGCTGATGAGATTCGGGAACGCTTTTCGCAGGCGATGTCGGCGATGTACCAGCAGGAAGTTCCCCAGTACGGGACGTTACTGGAGCTGGTGGCCGACGTTAATCTGGCAGTACTGGAAAATAACCCGAAGCTGCATGAACAACTGGCCAATGCCGATGAACTAGCGCGGCTGAACGTTGAACGCCACGGCGCGATCCGCGTCGGAACGGCGGAGGAACTGGCGACCTTACGTCGCATGTTTGCCATCATGGGAATGTATCCCGTTAGCTATTACGATCTGTCGCAGGCCGGGGTCCCGGTTCACTCGACCGCGTTTCGGCCCATTGACGACGCGGCGCTGGCGCGCAATCCGTTTCGGGTTTTTACTTCGCTGCTGCGTCTGGAGCTAATTGCTAACGTTGAGCTGCGCAATCGGGCGGCGAAAATTCTCGCCCGCCGCGATATTTTCACTCCTCGCTGTCGTGAACTGGTGGCGCTTTATGAAGATAAGGGTGAATTTACCTCTGCTGAAGCACGTGAGTTTGTCAATCAGGCGCTGGAAACCTTTCGCTGGCATCGCCATGCCACCGTTGATGATGAAACCTATCACGCGCTGCATGAAGAGCACCGGCTGATTGCCGATGTGGTCTGTTTCCCCGGCTGTCATATCAATCATCTGACCCCACGCACGCTGGATATCGACCGGGTACAGGCGCTAATGCCGGAGTGCGGTATCACGCCGAAAGCGCTGATTGAAGGACCGCCGAGGCGTGAAGTCCCGATTTTACTGCGTCAGACCAGTTTTAAGGCTCTTGAGGAGCCGGTGATGTTTGCCGGGGAGCATAAAGGTACGCACACCGCCCGCTTTGGCGAAATTGAGCAGCGCGGCATTGCGCTGACGCCGAAGGGCCGCGCCCTCTATGACCGGCTGCTTAGCGAGGCAGGGGTGGGCAAAGATAATCTTAATCACCAGCGCCATTTGCAGGAAGTCTTTAGCGCGTTCCCGGACAGCGAATTTCTGCTGCGCCAGCAGGGGCTGGCCTGGTTCCGCTACCGTCTGACCCCTTCAGGCGAAGCGCATCGCCAGGCGTTTCGACCGGGCGATGATCCGCAGCCATTAATCGAACGTGGCTGGGTGATTGCGCAGCCGATCATTTATGAAGACTTCTTACCGGTGAGCGCCGCGGGGATTTTTCAGTCGAACCTGGGCAATGAGATTCAGTCTCATAGCCACGGCAACGCCAGCCGCGAGGCCTTTGAAACGGCGCTGGGCGGCTCGGTCTATGATGAGTTTGAACTGTATCGACAGGCGGAAGAGCGCAGCAAACGACGTTGCGGTCTGCTGTGAAATCAGTACTCTGCTGGCATGAGTCGTTAAAGGAAGCAGGTCATGCAGAATCCGTCTACCCCGCTGGTGAAAACCCGGCAGGGCACCTTATCGGGCACCTCCGAAGAAGGAATACACATCTGGCGCGGCATTCCCTATGCCGCACCGCCCGTCGGCAATCTTCGCTGGCGCGCGCCGCAGTCTGCTGCCCGTTGGCAGGGCGTGCGCCAGGCTGATACTTTCTCCGCTTCCAGCTGGCAGGATATCGAGTATTGCCGTGAACTTGGCGGCGGCGATCCCGGCAGCTTCTCAGAGGATTGTCTCTACCTTAACGTCTGGTCACCCGCCGTTCGGGCGCGCGCTTTACCGGTGATGGTCTGGCTGCATGGCGGTGGTTACACCATCGGTGCCGGCAGCTTGCCACCCTACGACGGTAAAGCGCTGGCTTCCCGCGAGGTGGTGGTGGTGACGGTCAACTACCGCTTGGGACATCTGGGCTTTTTTGCTCATCCAGCGCTGGAAGGCGAAGATGGCGAAAGAATCTATAACTTTGCTCTGCTCGACCAGATTGCCGCGCTGCAATGGGTTCAGGAAAACATCCATGCCTTCGGCGGCGATGCTGCCAACGTAACGCTGTTCGGCGAATCTGCCGGAGCGCGCAGCGTGCTGTCGTTGCTGACCTCGCCGAAAGCCAAAGGGCTGTTTCATAAAGCGATCATTCAAAGCGGCTATACCTTGCCGGATTTGCCGCGCGAGAAGGCGCTGGCGAAGGGGCAGTTGATCGCTGAACATTTCGCTTTGCCGCAGGCTAGCGCCGAACAACTTCGGGCGATCCCGGCTGAGGCGTTCTGGTCGCTGACCGCGCCGTTAACTATCGGCCCGGCACCTATCGTTGGCGATGCTGTCCTGCCGCAGCCGATGCTGGAAACGTTCTTTAGCGGACGCCAGCATCCGCTACCGGTGATGATTGGTTCAAATAGCGACGAGGCCAGCGTCATGGCGGTGTTTGGCGTCGACATCGCCGGGCAAATCCAGAAACTGCGTCGCGAACGCCGCTTTGGTCTCGGGTTAATTAAACTACTCTATCCTGGCGTCAAGGGGGATGAAGCGCTGGGACGCGAAGTGTGTCGCGACATGGCGTTTACCACGCTGGGCTACGTGGTCATGCAGGCGCAGCAGCGTATAGGGCAGCCGTGCTGGCGCTACTGGTTTGATTATGTTGCCGAGGCCGAGCATGAAACCTATCCGCACGGCGCGTGGCACGGCAACGAAGTGGCATACGTTTTTGATAATCTCGAACTGGCTGAGCCGGTGCGTAATTATGCAAATGAACGCGATCGGGATTTTGCGGCGCAGGTTGCGGATTACTGGGTTGAATTCGCCCGGCGAGCGGGCGGCGGCTGCCAGGAGCTTTCAGGGACGGTACGCTGGCCCGCCAGCCTGCGTGGGCGCGATCGGTTGTTGCGAATCGGGTTGCACAAGCAGGCGGGTTTTAAAGTAGAAAACCGCTTTATGCGCGCTCGCCTGGCGCTGTTTCGCCGGGTCATGAAACATCATGTGACCCTGGATTAATCAGCTCTTCACGAAAGCGCGCCAGTCCGTCGGCTTTGCTTTGCGAGGATCGCACCACCAGCCGATAGCTGGCACCGGTTTTCACGCTAAGGGCAAAAGGGCGCGTCAGGCGACCGGCGCGTAAATCCTCCGCCACCAGCGTTTCGTCGGCGATAGCTATCCCCAGCCCCTGCATGGCGGCGGTTATCGCCAGATCCATTGTATCGAAATGTTGGTTTTTACTCATCGGCAGCGGTTTCTCGGGGGAGAACTGCGCCAGCCACAGCGACCAGTCGGTTTTGTCCCGCGTCGGATGTAAAAAGGTCATCCCACTCAGCGGGTTATCGCCTGCCGCCGTGCGGTTCATCACCGGCGTTAGCGCCTCTTCAAACAACAGTTCGCCCGCACTGTGGTGGCTGCCGAAGATGATCGCTGCGTCATAAGGCTCGGTTTTGAAATTAACGCTATGTTCGGTGGTAGTGGTCAGGGCGACCTGCAGTTCCGGATGGCGTTGCTCAATGGCGACCAGACGCGGTACCAGCCAGCGAATGGCGCAGGTAGGTGCTTTCAGGCGCACCACGGTTTGCTGCTGACGGGCCTGCTCTGCGACCGTCACCAGGCGGGCGAAAGCGGATTGTAGCTCCGGGTAGAGCGCGCTGCCTTGCGGGGAAAGCCGCAGCCCGCGAGCGTGGCGAACAAACAGCGGGAAACCAAACCAGCTTTCCAGTGCCGCAATCTGTCGGCTAACTGCACCCTGCGTCAGGCACAGCTCGCGGGCGGCGTGGGTTAAGTTGAGATGCCTGGCGGTGACCAGAAAGGTTTCCACGGTATTAAATGGCAGGGCGCTTCGCGACATGTCGTCTCCAGCTATGCGTTTTGATCATAACCAGTATGTCATGGCTATACCGCGCAAGTCACCCTGTCAGCGGGCGGTTCAGAGGGGGGCCAGCGGTTCACTACCCGCCACGCCAACCCACTCGTAGCGCTGAGGGAGATTAACGGGCCGATAGTCGCTTGCTGCCATGCGCCGCTTAACGGATTGGTGAATCAGCGCGCCCTCAGGAATCAACCTTGGTTCCCCTCGCGGAAGATACCAACCCAGCCAGTCCCGACGCTCACGCCACTCCCTGGCTTTCACCTTTTTTGGCAACCATTCGAGAGGGATCCAGGACAGCGTCAATGAACGATGAATTTCAGCCATTTCATCCGGCGCGGCGTAGCGATATTTACTGCCCTGGCGCGGCTTGCCGGAAACCATTTGATTAATATTGGCCTGATTCACCAGCAGGCCGTACGACCGGGCTTCTTCTATCATCCAGGCCAGCGGAAATTTTGACAGGCCGCTCTCCGTTTCCGGATATCCGCCGCCGATATCCGCATGAACGCCCGCAAACCAGACCTGTTTAACATCCTGCGTAATATCGCTTTCAGGCTTAAAAGGTTTGGCTCTAAAAGATTGGGGTTCGAGCCAGTGATGCAGTCGAAACATCCGACGCCGTTCATCGATGGCGATGGCCTGGCGAAGGCACTTCACAATGGGGTTTTTCTGGGTATAGAGCAGCTTTTCCACATCCAGCAGCAGGCCGAATTTTTTTGGGATCAGTATTGAGGAGACGGTATCCCACACGCCGATAAACTCAATCTGAATCATCCGCGTTCCGGCGACCCGTGAGAAGTGCCATGCATCGGCCAGCGCTGAAGAGGGCTGCTTGCTCTGATGAGGTGGTTCATTGCTTAAACTTGCGCGCTTGTAGGCGGCGAGGGCGTATTCGGCGAGATTCAATTGGTCTTTATTGAGAAGGCCAATCATGTTCACCATGGCCGCCAGTACGCGAACGGTGTACGCCCCACGGCTAAAGCCGAAAAGCCACACTTTATCTCCCTGAGCATAATTTTCACAAAGAAAGCGGTAGGCGCAAAGGATGTCTTTATCCAGGCCGAAACCGGTGGCGAGTTCAAACCATCCACGGACTTTTTGTCGCAACTGTTGCCAGGCGTTGTGCTGACCAATAGTGCCAATTCCAGGTTGATAATAGACGCATTGCGCTGCGTTTTTGCTCATCACCCGGTAAAGCTTCAGCACATTTGACAGCTCCGCCTTCACTTCATTACCGGTTCCATCACAACAGATAACGACATTTTTGCTCATTATTTTCTTCCTGAAATCAAAGACAAAAAAGTGCCAGGAGTATCCCTGCGGTTGGTGTTGCTTTTTAGCAGTATGCCACGGCTTGTTCCACAAATGGGACAATGCGTCTCACATTCAGCGGCTAATCCTCAGCGAGTTATTACACTATTATCAGTTCTGCTAACCAAACAATCCGCTAAGACTGCCTGCAGGCGGAAAATCTGATGTCGAAATGAGGAAGAGACCATGGCCAAACCGTATGTTCGTCTGGATAAAAATGATGCCGCTGTGCTGCTGGTGGATCACCAAACGGGACTGTTATCACTTGTGCGTGATATCGATCCTGATAAGTTCAAGAACAACGTCCTTGCCCTTGGCGACCTGGCGAAGTACTTCGGTCTGCCGACCATCTTAACCACCAGCTTCGAAAATGGTCCCAACGGTCCGTTGGTGCCGGAGCTGAAAGAGCAGTTCCCGGACGCGCCCTACATTGCTCGTCCTGGCAACATTAATGCCTGGGATAACGAAGATTTTGTTAAGGCTGTCAAAGCCACGGGTAAAAAGCAGCTGATTATCGCCGGCGTCGTGACCGAGGTTTGCGTGGCATTTCCGGCACTGTCGGCGATTGAAGAGGGCTTTGATGTCTTTGTGATAACCGACGCGTCCGGCACGTTTAATCCGATTACCCGCGATGCCGCATGGGATCGCATGTCGCAGGCGGGTGTGCAGTTGATGTCTTGGTTTGGCGCAGCCTGTGAGCTACATCGCGATTGGCGCAATGATGTTGAAGGTCTGGGGACCTTGTTCTCCAACCATATCCCGGACTATCGCAATCTGATGACCAGCTTTAACCTCTTAAATCAGAAATAATCTCTCACGGTCGGCAGCTCTGCTGGCCGTTTTTCACCTTAAGCCATGATCGCTGTGCATAGCTACTATGACAACAATTCGATTGTCGCATCCCGAACCTTTGGATTGAATGCTTATGCAAATAAAGTGAAAAAGGATTAACCATGGCCCTCAGTTCTTCGGTGAGCACCCGCTCTAAACTGCCGGATGTCGGCACCACTATTTTTACCGTGATTGGTCAGCTATCCGCGCAGCATAATGCCGTAAACCTCTCTCAGGGCGCACCGAATTTCTCCTGCGACGAACACCTTGTCGAAGGCGTGACCCGGGCAATGGCGCAGGGGCATAACCAGTACGCGCCGATGACCGGTTTGCGCGTGCTGAAAGAGCGCATCGCCGAAAAAATCGCCGCGCTGTACGGCACGCATTACGATGTGGACGACGAGGTGTTGATTACCGCCAGCGCCAGTCAGGGGATCTACTCCGCCATTAGCGGACTGGTGCATCCTGGCGATGAGGTCATCTATTTCGAGCCCTCTTTTGATAGCTATGCGCCAATCGTGCGCCTGCAAGGTGCGACGCCGGTGGCGATTAAGCTGACGGTACCGGATTTTGCCGTTAACTGGGATGAGGTTCGCGCGGCGATTACCCCACGTACGCGGATGATCATTATTAATACTCCGCACAACCCAAGCGGGCAGGTGTTTTCAGCGGATGATTTAGCCCAGCTAGCGGCGCTAACTCGCCATACCGACATTGTGATCCTGTCAGATGAAGTTTATGAACACGTGGTTTTTGATGGCGCACAGCATCACGGAATGGCGACTCACCCGGATCTGGCGGAGCGCAGCGTGATTATCTCCTCATTTGGCAAAACCTATCATGTCACCGGCTGGCGGGTGGGTTACTGTGTCGCCCCGGCTGCGCTGATGGACGAAATTTGCAAAGTGCATCAGTTTCTGATGTTTTCCGCCGATACCCCGATGCAGTATGCCTTCGCTGACCATATGCGCGACCCGCAATCCTGGCTCTCGCTGGCCTCGTTTTATCAGCAAAAGCGCGATCTGCTCGTGCAGTTGTTGGCGGACTCGCCGTTTCGGCTGCTGCCGAGTGCGGGCTCTTTCTTCCTGCTGGCGGACTACGGTCATTTCAGCGAGGAAAGCGACAGCGAGATGGTCAAACGGCTGATTACCGATTATGGCGTTGCCACGATCCCGCTGTCGGCGTTTTATACCGATGGCACTGATAACAAATTGATTCGCCTCTCTTTTGCCAAAGATGAAGCAACACTGCGGGCCGGTGCTCGGGCACTGTGTCACGTTAAGCCATGCTAAGGAGCCACCTGATGAAGATAAAAGCCTTTACCCTCGCGCTGGGGATGATTTGCACTTTTTCCTCGCTGGCGGCCAGCGAGCTGCGCTACGGCGTCGAAGCAGAATATCCACCGTTCGAAAGCCGCAACGCGGCCGGGGAACTGGTGGGATTTGATATCGAACTGGGTAATGCAATTTGCCAGGCGGCGCAGCTGAAATGCAGTTGGGTTGAAACGTCGTTTGATGCCCTAATCCCGGGGCTGGTGGCGAAGAAGTTCGATGCGATTAACTCGGCCATGAACATTACCGAGCAGCGGCGCAAGAGTATTGATTTTACGCAGCCTATGTACCGTATCCCTTCGCAGTTGGTAGGCAAGGCGGATAGCGGGATGCAGGCGACGCCGGAAGGGCTGAAGGGGAAAACCATTGGCGTCCTGCAGGGATCGATTCAGGAAACCTTCGCCAAAGAGCACTGGGAAAAGCACGGCGTTACCGTCGTCGCTTATAAAGACCAGAATATGGCATGGGCCGATCTGCTTAACGGGCGCATTGATGCCTCGCTGGTGATGTCCGCTGCCGGACAGGCAGGGTTCCTCAGCAAACCGCAGGGCAAAGGATTTGGTTTTATCGGCAAACCGGTGGCTGACGACACTATTCTCGGCAGCGGGATTGGCTACGGCCTGCGTAAAGGGGATGAGGCGACGCAAAAACAGCTGAACGCGGCTATCGATAAAGTTCGCGCTGACGGCACCATCACGCGTCTGGCGGGTAAATACTTCCCGGGTATTGACGTCAGCGTCAAATAATCGCCATTCCCCCGAGGTCTGACCTGCGGGGGAATTCGGTCTGGTCCGGTGGACATATTTTTTTCACGTTTTTTCTGCCGCCAACAATTGGATTATCAATCGTTTTTGTCTAGAGTGAGCGACATTCACGACGCATGAGTTTGTTACGTCGCGTCTCAATTCACATATGAATAAGGATGCTTTCTCAGGCATGAACCGCAGACGTTTTCTCAAATCTTCCATGGCTGTTGCCGCCGTATGCGGAACGTCAGGAGTCGCCTCTCTGTTCAGTAAAGCCGCGTTCGCCGAAGATTCGGGAATTGCCGATGGGCTGACGCGCCGTTTTGACTACACCGTGCTGCAATCGATGGCGCATGACCTTGCCCGTCAGCCATGGGGCGGAGCGCCTCGCGATCTGCCGCCAACGCTGGCGAACTTGACCCCACAGGCCTACAACAGCATTCAGTATGATGCGGCACACTCCCTGTGGAGCAATATCGAAGAGCGCAAGCTGGATATTCAGTTCTTCCACGTCGGCATGGGTTTCCGCCGCCGCGTGCGCATGTTCTCGCTGGATTCGCAAAGCCAGCAGGCGCGGGAAATTCACTTCCGCCCGGAGCTGTTTAAATACAATGATGCCGGCGTCGACACCAAACAGCTGGAAGGCCAGAGCGATCTCGGTTTTGCCGGGTTCCGCGTCTTTAAAGCCCCGGAGCTGGCGCGTCGCGATATCGTCGCTTTCCTCGGTGCAAGCTACTTCCGCGCGGTGGACAGTACTTATCAGTATGGTCTTTCTGCCCGTGGACTGGCTATCGACACCTTTACCGATACGCCGGAAGAGTTCCCGGACTTCACCTCTTTCTGGTTTGAAACCGCCAAACCGGGAGCGACGGTATTTACCGTATACGCCCTGCTCGACAGCCCGAGCGTCACCGGGGCCTATAAGTTTGTCGTCAACTGCCAGGAAACGCAGGTGATTATGGATGTGGAAAACCACATCTATGCGCGTAAGGACATCAAACAATTGGGCATCGCACCGATGACCAGCATGTTCAGCTGCGGCAATAACGAACGCCGGATGTGCGACACTATCCATCCGCAAATCCATGACTCCGATCGCCTGTCGATGTGGCTGGGCAACGGCGAGTGGATTTGTCGTCCGCTGAACAACCCGCAAAAGCTGCAATTTAACGCCTACCAGGATAAGAACCCGCGCGGTTTTGGCCTGCTACAGCTGGATCGCGATTTCTCCCACTATCAGGACATTATGGGCTGGTATAACAAGCGCCCAAGCCTGTGGGTTGAACCACGTAACCAGTGGGGCAAAGGGGCCGTCAGCCTGATGGAGATCCCAACCACCGGCGAAACGCTGGATAATATCGTCTGCTTCTGGCAACCGGCGAAACCGGTGAAAGCCGGGGATGAGCTGGACTTCCGCTATCGTCTCTACTGGAGCGCGCAGCCGCCGGTACGTTCCCCGCTGGCGCGGGTGATGGCGACGCGCACCGGGATGGGCGGCTTCCCGGAAGGTTGGGCGCCGGGCGAGCACTACCCGGATAAATGGACCCGTCGCTTTGCCATCGATTTTGTCGGTGGCGATCTGAAAGCTGCTGCGCCGAAGGGCATTGAGCCGGTGATTACCCTGTCGAGCGGCGAGGCGAAGCAGATAGAGATCCTCTACGTCGAACCGTTTGATGGCTATCGCATCCAGTTTGACTGGTATCCGACCTCGGATTCTACCGACCCGGTGGAGATGCGTATGTTCCTGCGCTGTCAGGGGGAGGCGATCAGCGAAACCTGGCTGTATCAGTATTTCCCGCCAGCGCCGGATAAGCGCAACTACGTTGATGATAGGGTGATGAAGTAATCGCTCCTTGTCCCGCCCGCAGAGGAGATTCTGCGGGCGTTTGCCTTTCTGTAAGAGTGCGCTATGTCTGCTGAAAACACCCCCATGCAAGAACAAATCCCCGTGACCGACGCGCTTTCCCTGCGTGCTGTTGATGAACGTCACGTCACTGAGTTGCACCAACTGGTGATTAAAAACCAGCACTGGCTTCAGCAATCGCTGAGCTGGCCCGCTGAGGTCAGCCACGAAGATGAAACCCGTCGCCACGTGCAGGGCAACGTAATGCTGCATCAGCGCGGCTACGCTAAAATGTTTTTGCTCTTTTTGCATGAAGAGATTATCGGCGTGCTGTCGTTTAACCAGATTGAACCGATTAACAAGACCGCGTATATCGGCTACTGGATTGACGAAAGTCATAATGGACAGGGGCTGCTTTCTCAGGCGCTACAGGCTTTTATGGATTATTACGCTCGCAGCGGTACGGTTCGCCGGTTCGTGATCAAATGCCGGGTGGCGAACCATAAGAGCAATCAGGTAGCGTTACGCAATGGTTTTACGCTTGAAGGGTGTCTGAAGCAGGCCGAGTTCCTCAACGGTTCGTATGATGACCAGAATATCTACGGGCGAATTATTGATTGTGATGGGCAATAAAGCTGAGGTTCTTCCCGGAGGCGATGCTACGCATCTGTCCGGGCTACAACCCCCACAGACCGCCCGGACTCGTAGCCCGGGGGCAAGGCTTACAAAAAACCGACTATGGGCGTGCGGGTAATATGCTGGTTCTTCCCGGAGGCGATGCTACGCATCTGTCCGGGCTACAACACCCACAGACCGCTCGGATCCGTAGCCCGGGCATGGCGCGTTGAGCGCCGCCCCCGGGGAGTAAGGCTTACAGAAAACCGACGATTGGCGTACGGGTAATATGCTCGTCGCCGCTAATAACCTTTGCGCCTCGAATGTGAATGGCATCGCCAGCGCTTGCCTCAACTCGTGCGCCGTCGCGAATTGCCACCTGATGTTCAATTATCACATCACCACAGATAGCCGCGTTTCCCTCTATTAACACCTCATCATCAAGCAGGATTGGCCCACCGCGCAGGTGCGCATGGCCGCCGACCATCACCCGGTGCTTAAGCAGACAGTTTCCCTCTACGATTGCATTTTCCGCGACCTGCGAGCTGTAACGCAGGGTTGGAATGGCGTCCTCTTCGCGCCCGGCGATAATCCGCGCGTTGCCGTAGACCCTGGCGTTATCACAAACCCAAACATCGTTCTCGTCGTTACCTTCCAGTCGGGCATTGTCAAAAATCTCCGCTCGATGTTCGACGAACGCGTGTTCAACAAAGGCATCACCGTAAATTTGCGCCTGATGGACAATCCGCGATGTGCTGACCGTCGCCCGCTGATAAATACGCAGGATCTTATCATTGTCGGCGGTGAGCCCCTGAGCGGCGATAATCAGGCAGTGGGGGAGGATCCGCGCGTCGTCCGCCAGATGGCAACCCCCCCGAATCCGGGATGATTCTATCGTGACGTTGTCACTTATTCGCGCGTGATAGCTGATGTGTACGCTATCCAGGCGGGCATTATCGCTAATGATGACGCCGTGACCGATCACGCACTCGCCGGTCAACCGCGCGTTGCCCTCAATCTTCGAACCATCAAAAACGGCGCTATTGGCATCATAAATCCAGCATTCTCCACTGTGGCTCAGCGCCTCTTCATCGTCCAGCCAGCCGCCTTCGTCCCCGACTTTCACGTCAGCGAAATCACGCAAGGCGACAATTTGCCGCAGATTTGCGCTATGTTTGTTCCCGTCCTCTTCATAGTGAAACTGGCGAACCTTCTCACTGAGGCAATATTTGCGCATCGGACTTTCTCATTACGTATGGTTAACATAAAGATAGCAAAAAACTCCGTAGCGCGTTTTTGAAGGTTCTTTTAAAATGCAACTTAAGATAAATTGAAATATTAAACAAAATGAATAAAAACCAGAATAAGAGTCAGGTATTGAATTTACCGGCGGGTTACTTTGGCATGGTGCTGGGCATTATCGGTATGGGCTTCGCCTGGCGCTATGCCAGTACCATCTGGCCGGTGAGCCGGGTTATTGGTGACGGGCTGGTGATTCTGGCGATGGTCATTTGGGCGCTGCTGGCGGTCGCGTTTATTTCGCGGGCGCTACGTTTTCCGCATAGCGTACTGCAAGAGATACGTCACCCGATCGCCAGCAGCTTTGTCAGCCTTTTTCCGGCGACCACCATGCTGGTCTCCATCGGCTTTGTGCCATGGCTGCGATCGCTATCGCTGGTCCTGTTTAGTCTTGGCGTGGTGCTACAGCTCGCCTATTCTGCCTGGCAAAGCGCCGGGCTATGGCGGGGGCAACACCCCGGAGAGGCAACGACGCCGGGTCTCTACTTGCCGACGGTGGCAAACAACTTTATTAGCGCCATGGCCTGCGGCGCGCTGGGTTTTAACGACGCCGGGCTGGTATTTCTTGGTGCTGGGATCTTCTCGTGGCTCAGCCTGGAGCCGGTGATTTTGCAGCGCCTGCGCAGCGACGGCGAACTACCGACCGCCATGCGAACCTCGCTGGGCATTCAACTGGCCCCGGCGCTGGTGGCGTGCAGCGCCTGGCTGAGCGTCAACGGTGGGGAAGCGGATACCTTTGCTAAGCTGCTGTTTGGCTACGGCCTGCTCCAGTTGCTGTTTATGTTGCGCCTGATGCCGTGGTATTTGCGCCAGCCGTTTAACGCGTCGTTCTGGAGCTTCTCGTTCGGTATCTCCGCGTTGGCGACCACCGGGCTGCATCTCGGTCATACCCATCCCAACGGATTTTTTCATGCCCTGGCGATGCCGCTGTTTATCTTTACCAACGTCATTATCGGGCTACTGCTGATTCGTACCTTCCTGCTGCTGATGCGCGGCAAACTGCTGATTCGCGTCGATCGCGACACGTTATTAAAAAATAAGGATTAACCATGACTCTTCGTGATGAAAACTACTTTACCGATAAATACGGCATGACCCGCACCCACTCGGAAGTGGTGCATGCCGCTACGCTGATCGCGCCGGGCAAGACGCTGGATCTGGGCTGCGGTAACGGGCGCAATAGCCTTTATCTGGCGGCTAATGGCTTTGACGTTACCGCATGGGATAAAAACCCGGCCAGCATCAACAATCTTGAAAGTATTCGTCAGGCGGAAGGGCTGGAGAACCTGCAGGCGGCGATTAAGGACCTTAACTCGCTGAGCTTTGACGGCGAGTATGATTTTATTCTCTCCACCGTGGTGATGATGTTCCTTGAGGCAAAGACGATCCCGGGGCTTATTGATAACATGCAGCGCTGCACTAAAGCAGGTGGATACAACCTGATCGTCGCGGCGATGGATACTGAAGACTATCCGTGCACCGTTGGCTTCCCGTTTGCCTTTAAACCGAAAGAGCTGCGTAATTATTACGCGGGTTGGGAGTTCCTCAAGTACAACGAAGACGTCGGCGAACTGCATCGCACCGACGCCAACGGTAATCGCATTAAGCTGCGTTTCGCCACTATGCTGGCGCGCAAACCGATTTAACGCGCGGCCAGCAGACAGAGCTGTAACGCGGTCTGATAAGAGGCCTCAAAGGCGCGTAGCGGCAGAAACTCAAACTTCGAGTGGAAGTTGTGCGCGCCGGTAAAGAAGTTTGGTGTTAATACTCCCTTTGCCGATAGCGCCGCGCCGTCGGTGCCTCCGCGCATCGGCGTCGGTTTCGGCGTGATCCCTAAGCTTTCCATCGCCTCAAACATCAGATCGATGGCCCGGCGATCTTCGCCAATCGCATTGCTGATGTTGCTATAGGTATCGCTGACGTGGAATTCGACGCTGCCGGTTGGATACTGCGCGGCGATTTTCTGCGCCACTTCGCCAATCTGCTGCTTGCGACGGTTAAAACTTTCAAGGTCAAAATCGCGAATGCTGGCCTGTAGCAATGTGCTGTTTTGATCGCCCTGGATACCGTTAAACCAGACGTAGCCTTCGCGTCCGGCGGTATGCTCCGGGGTTTGCTGGCGGTCAAAATGGCTCATGTAATCGGTTGCCATTAGCAAGGGATTGACCAGCACACCCTTTGACGACATCGGGTGGGCGGTGACGCCGGTAAAGCGGATTTCCGCTGCTGCGGCGTTAAAGTTCTCATAGACGATTTCGCCCAGCTCGCAGCAGTCGATAGTCCAGGCGAAGTCGACGACAAAGCGGGAAAGATCCAGCGCTTTGGCCCCGCGCAGGCCAACTTCTTCATCCGGGACAAACGCGACAACGATATCGCCGTGGCGATGCTCCGCCGTCAGGTTTTCCAGCACCGTCATCACCACTGTCACGGCGGATTTATTATCGGCTCCGAGTACGCTGGTGCCGTCGCTGAAAATGATCTCTTCACCCGGATAAGCGGAGATTTCCGGATGTTCCGCCACTCGTAGCCAGATATCTTTATCAGTATTTAAACAGAGATCTTCACCCGTAAAGCGCAGAATTTGTGGATGAATATCCGGCGACAGGCCGACGTCGACGGTATCGATATGGGTAATAAAGCCAATCCGCGGCGCGCCGGGAACATTGCCTTTTTTAACCGCCGTGACGGTAGCGTGTTCGTCAATCACGATTTCATCCAGGCCCAGCTGTCGTAACTCATCGGCAAGCTCCTGCGCCATCGCGTGTTGTCCCGGCGTAGTGGGCAGGGTGGTCGCGCGCGGGTCGCTCTGGCTGGTTATCGCCAGATAGCGGAAGAAGCGCTGGGTTAATTGACTGGCTAGCGGAGATGACATAGTGATTCCTTCTTTATTTGTTTTTTCAGGTGTTTGCAATGAGGCTTTAGTGTTATGTATGAACGGCAAAACAACAAGCTATTCATTAGCTGACAAATTAAAAAGGAAAGCATATGCAACGCAGATTCACGACGCTTGCTCTGGCATTAGCCGCGCTGACGGCCAGCTCGGCTATTAGCGCAAAAACGCTGGTCTACTGTTCCGAAGGATCGCCGGAAAACTTCAACCCTCAGCTCTACACCTCTGGTACCAGCGTGGATGCCAGCGCGGTGCCTGTCTACAACCGGTTGGTCGATTTTAAGGCCGGGACCACCGAACTGCTGCCGAGCCTGGCAGAAAGTTGGGAGGTCAGCGAAGATGGCAAAGTTTATACTTTCCATTTACGTAAAGGCGTTAAGTTTCAGAGTAATAAATATTTTAAACCGACCCGTGATTTTAATGCCGACGATGTGATTTTCTCTTTTATGCGGCAAAAAGATCCTAACCATCCTTATCACAATGTCTCCAGTGGTAATTATTCCAATTTTGAAAGTCTCGAGTTTGGTCAATTAATTACCAATATCGATAAGCCGGATGAATATACGGTTCGTTTTACGCTCGCCCACGCGGAAGCGCCGTTTGTTGCCGATCTTGCCTGGTATTTCGCCTCTATTTTATCGGCGGAATATGCCGATGCGATGTTAAAAGCCGGGACGCCGGAGCGGGTGGATATGGACCCGATTGGTACCGGTCCGTTTAAACTCGCCCAGTATCAAAAAGATTCGCGCATTCTTTTTACTGCTTTCCCGGAATACTGGCAGGGGAAGGCCAATATCGACAGGCTGATCTTCAGCATTACTCCGGATGCCTCAGTACGCTATGCCAAGCTTGAGAAGAATGAGTGTCAGGTGATGCCGTTCCCCAACCCGGCTGATTTGCCGAGGATGAAAGAGAACAAAGATATCAATCTGATGAGCAAAGCGGGTCTCAACACCGGCTTCCTGGCATTTAATACCCAGAAAGCGCCCCTTGATAACGTCAAAGTTCGTCAGGCCTTAGCCATGGCGATCAATAAACCGGCGATTATTGAAGCGGTATTCCACGGTACCGGTACGGCGGCAAAAAACCTGCTGCCGCCCGGCGTGTGGAGTGCGGATAGCAATCTGAAGGATTATGAATACGATCCACAGAAGGCTAAAGCTCTGCTGGATGAATCGGGAGTTGCAGGTCCGATCACTATCGACCTGTGGGCGATGCCGGTCCAGCGTCCCTATAACCCGAACGCCAAACGTATGGCCGAGATGATTCAGGCCGACTGGGCGAAAATCGGCGTGCAGACCAAAATCACCACCTATGAGTGGGGTGAATATTTAAAGCGCGTGAAGGATGGTGAGCATCAGGCGGCGCTGATGGGCTGGACGACGGCTACCGGCGATCCGGATAACTTCTTCGGCCCGCTATTTACCTGTCAGTCGGCAAACGGCGGTTCTAACTCTGCGAAATGGTGCTATCAGCCTTTTGACAAGCTGATTACTGAAGCTAAATCGATAACCGATCGCCAAAAACGCGAAGCACTCTATCTCCAGGCGCAGCAAATGATGCACGACCAGATGCCAGCGGTGATGATTGCTCATTCGACTATTTTTGAACCGGTGCGTAAAAACGTTTCCGGCTATGAAATAGATCCTTTTGGCAAGCATATTTTTTATCAGGTGGATATAAAATAAATACAATGAGAACCCGCTGGCAACAGCGGGTTTATTTTATCCAGGTACTTGACGTACCACCTTTTTTGCCACAAAACTTACCCCTGTATTTTGCTATAACACGTGCCGATAGATTACATTTACAGGGATTAACCTATGCGTACTCAGTTATTTTTTAAGGTCGCCGCGCTTGCTGGCCTGTTAGCGTTAGCCGGCTGCTCATCAAAACTCGCTAAACCCGAACAATATTCCGGTTTTTTAAAAGATTACTCAAACTTAAAAGAAACCACCTCCGCTTCCGGTAAACCGGAGCTGCGCTGGATTTCTCCGGATTATAATCCGAGCAATTACGACAACGTTGTTTATAACCCGATCACTTATTATCCGGTACCAAAACCGACGACGCAGGTTGGCGAAAAGGCATTGGCCGATATCTTAAATTACACCAACAAAGAGATGAAACAGGCTATTTCCGAGCGTAAGCCGCTGGCAACCACCGCAGGTAAACGCAGCCTGATCTTCCGTGGTGCCATCACCGGCGTGGATTCCAGCAAAGAAGGCCTGCAGTTCTATGAAGTCATCCCGGTGGCGATGATTATCGCCGGTACTCAGGCGGCAACAGGCCACCGTACCATGGATACCAACCTGTACTTTGAAGGTGAGCTGATCGATGCGGCGACTAAAAAGCCGGTCATCAAAGTTGTGCGCAAAGGCGAGGGTAAAGATCTCTCCAATGAAAATACGCCGTTAACCGTCGATACCCTGAAGCAGGTTATTGATGATATGGCGATTGACGCGGTTAAATTCGACCCGAACAACCGCTAAGTCAGTTTTATCAATTAAGAAAGGCGCTATGAGTTGATAGCGCCTTTTTAATTACTGGTAGTCAGTCATCGACTGGCGGCTGAACTCGGTTTTTGTAGGCCAGGTAAGGCGCCAGCCGCCACCTGACAAGAATGCAGCACCGGTCGTCCCAATTTACCTATGCCAGCCTGCGGCGCAGGAACCACTGCTCAGGACGAGCAAACATCACCAGATTCCCGACCAGAATCAGCGCCAGTCCAGCCACGGCATTGCTATGCCAGACATATCCCTCATAAAACGTCGAGATTGTCAGCGCGACCAGCGGAAACAGCAAAGTACTGTAAGCGGCTTTGCTCGCGCCAATTCGGCCCACCAGAGTGAAATAGGCGCCGAAGGCGATAACGGAACCAAATAGCGACAGATACAGCAGCGCGCCCATATAGCTGAACGTCCACTGCGGCGTAAAATTATCACCGCGTACCAGAGCAATGGCACCCATCACCAGCGTGCCGTAAAGCATGGCCCAGCTGTTGGTCGTTAACGTCTCCAGACCGCGGCGCTGGTGGCGAATGCTGAGCATATTCCCCAGCGAAAAGCCGTAGGTTCCTAGCGCGCTAAGCGCGATGCCGAATAAGAGCGACGCATTCAGGCCGTTGGCCCATAAATCATCCCAGAACAGCGTAACGATACCTGCCAGGCCCAGCGCGGCGGCCAGCCAGAAGCGACCCGGCGGCTGCTGGCGGAAAAAGAGAAAGCTGTTAATGGCGTTAAACAGCACCGCCATGGAGAATATCACCGACTCAAGGCCGGTATTGATATACGCGGCGGCGGTATAGAAACACCAGAAGTTAAAGCAGAATACGCAGCAGCCCTGTAGCAGGCAGAAGAGATGGTCGCGTGCGGCCAGCGGGCGCAGACGGCGGGTGACCAGAAGAACGGTCAGCATCGTGACGCTGGCCAACGCAAAGCGCCAGAAAATGGACACCGGCGCGGCGACCGGTCCTTGCTGCAAAAAGATAGCAATCCACGTCGTGCCCCAGATAACGACGACTAATCCGTAGAGTAATGCGTTCAAAATGTCTCTCCCGTGAGTGTTGTATCCGTCATTCTGACGCCTTAGGCTACGCCGTGCTGTCATCAGCCTGTTGCTGACTTGCAAATTCTTGCGCTTATTTTTGGTTATCGGCGGGTGAAGGCTGGTATCTGCCTGCGACTCTTCATAGACTGGATGCCTGCAGAATCCGAATTGTGAAGGCTATGGCTTACGGGACTTTCGAAACATTGCGTCAAAAAAATGCCGTGCTGCGGGAGACGGTGAAGCTTAACTCCGGTATTCAACTGGCGGCCTGGTATAACAATCTCGATACTATAACGGTACAAAGCGATCACCATACCCTGAGCTTGTATGTTGCCGATGGTTATGAAAGCTACCAGAAAACCGCTCATGGCTGGAAAAACGGCGGCGGGCCGGACCGTTTCTGTCTGATGCCGAAAGGTGATGAGAGCACCTGGGATATTCGCGGCGACCTTTCGTTTGTTCATCTGTACTGCACGGACGAGCATTTGCGCCGGGTTGGCGAGCAGATTTGGGACCGCAGCCCAGCCTCATTCACCTTGCAGGAAAAAACCTTCTCCAGTGATGACAAAATTACCGCCGTCTATCGCCAGTTTCTGCTGGATAACGACTGGCAGCAACAGGCGAACCAACTCACGCTAAGCTCCGCCAGCACGTTGCTACTGACGCATCTTATCCAGAATTACTCTAACGTTCAGTGGCGTTTGCCTACCGTGACCGGCGGGCTAGCACCGCATATCTTGCGCAATACTGTGGCGTGGGTTGAGGAAAATCTGGACCAGCCGCTGACGCTGGCGGATCTGGCCCGGGAAGCAGCGCTGAGTGAGTACCATTTTGCGCGGATGTTCCGCCAGTCGATGAAAATGGCACCACATCAGTACGTCATGCAGCGCCGTATGTTCAAAGCGCAGGAACTCATCTGCCGAAGCGTTCTGCCATTAACTGATATTGCGATGGCCTGCGGTTTCAGCTCCGCCAGTCATTTTAGCAACCGGGTTAAAAGCGCCACTGGCCTGACGCCATCACAGCTACGGGCGGCGCAGCGTTGATAGCAGAACATAGCTGACGCCGCCGAGCATCAGTCCCCAAAAAGCAGATCCAATGCCCGCCAGCGTCACGCCGCTGGCGGTTATCAGGAAAGTCACCACCGCCGCATCGCGTTCATTTTCATGGTTTAGTGCCTGAAACAGACTGCCACCAATGGTACCGAGCAGCGCCAGCCCGGCAAGCATCTGGATCCACGCCATCGGCAGCGCTGCCATCAGCGACGTAATCGAGCCACCAAATATCCCCGCCAGCAGATAAAAAATGCCTGCCGCCGCCGCTGCAAGCCAGCGTTTTTGCGGTTCCGGATGGGCTTCCGGGCTCTGGCAAATGGCGGCGGTAATCGCCGCGATGCAGATGGAATACACGCCAAACGGTGACAGCAGCAGCGCCAGGCCGCCGGTTGCCACGATCAGTGGTGAAGCGGGGACCCGATAACCCGAAGCCTGAAGCGTGGCGAAGCCGGGGGCGTTTTGCGAAGCCATGGTGACGAGGAAAAAAGGCAAACCGACGCTAAGCAGCAGCGCAGGAGTAAACACCGGAGCAATATAAGAAGGGGCAACAAAACTCAAATTTATCTGTGACGTTGTCACATCTCCGTTTAGCCCGGCTACCGCACCTCCCACTAACAGTGCGGCTACCACGGCAAAGCGGGGAAACCAGACTTTGCACAATAGCCAGGCGGCCAGCATACCGCCGCATAACAGCAAATTCCCTTGCAGACTGGCGAAAGCCTGCATGCCAAAGCGCAGCAAAATCCCGGCCAGCATCGCCGCCGCCAGCGAATGAGGAATGATCTTCATCAACCGGGCAAAGAGGCCAGTGACGCCGCAAAGTACGATTAAGGCGTTGGCAAAAATAAAGACGCCAACCGCCTGCGCCAGCGTGACTCCTTGCAGGCCGCTGACCAGTAGCGCTGCACCGGGAGTTGACCAGGCCGTAAGAACAGGAACCTTTTGCCACATGGTTAACGCCAGGGTACTGACGCCCATTCCCAGGCCTAATGCGGTCATCCAGCCGGCGATTTGCGTGGCATCGGCTCCCGCGGCGGCAGCGGCCTGCCAGATGATGGCGGCGGAGCTGGCATAGCCGACTAATACGGCGACAAATCCGGCAAGCAGCGTCGGAAAGGGTATGGTAAATGTGCGCATGAGTATCTCTTGTGCGTTATAGCGGTCGATGTAACTTAACACTGTGCGCTATAACGTACAACTGGCTTTCTATTGGCACGGATCTGGGAAGGTAAACCGGTACTTGTAACAGCTGAATGACTATACGCCCTGTAGAATCAGGTGAATATGCGTATAATTCCCTCAGATATTATTGGGAGGTGGAATGAATATTGCGCAACATCTGTCTGCGACCCTAAAAGCGTTGCGCCAACAGCGCGGTTGGAGTCTGTCGCGACTAGCGGAAGAAACCGGCGTATCCAAAGCGATGCTGGGCCAGATTGAACGTAATGAGTCCAGCCCGACGGTCGCCACGTTGTGGAAGATTGCCACCGGCCTGAACGTGCCGTTCTCCGCGTTTATCGTGGCTGATGATACCGCCGCACCGGCCGCATTTGACCCGCAGCAGCAGGCGATGGTGGTGACGCCAATATTTCCCTGGGACCCGGTGCTACGATTTGACCATTTCTCCATTACCCTGGCCCCCGGCGCGCTGAGTGAGTCTACGCCCCATGAGCAAGGGGTTATCGAGCATGTGGTGGTGATTAGCGGCGTGCTGGATCTCTGTTTGCAAGGCGAGTGGTTGTCGTTGCAGCCCGGTGAGGGGCGGCGTTTCGCCGGTGACTTAGCCCATGCTTATCGCAATAGTAGCGTGCAGACTGCCCATTTCCATTCGCTGATCCACTACCCGAAAGAAAAATAAAAAAGCCGCGAGCGAACTCGCAGCCAGGCAAATGACTGAGACAGCAAATCACAACGTGACGAGGAAAATCCGGAATACGTGATAACTGTATCCTCCGGCGCTTTTTCTGGGAAATACCTTTTCCTTCAATGCTTTGCTGAAAACCGAAAATTCCCCCTGCGACGGCGGCGGAAAATGTTTTAGTCTGCGCGTAGTTCTGACTACAATAGCCGCCATTTCGACCCCCTATAATGGATAACGACGAGCGTATGCGCCTGCAAAACCATCATCTTGAACTTCTCAGTCCTGCCCGCGATACCGCGATCGCTCGTGAAGCGATTATACACGGTGCCGACGCGGTCTATATCGGCGGACCGGGCTTTGGCGCGCGCCACAACGCCAGCAATAGCCTGAGCGATATCGCCAGCTTGGTGCCTTTCGCTCATCGCTACGGCGCGAAAATATTCGTGACGTTGAACACCATTCTTCATGATGATGAGCTGGAACCGGCGCAGCGCCTGATTACCGACCTGTACGAGACCGGCGTCGATGCGCTGATAGTTCAGGACATGGGGGTGATGGAACTTGATATTCCGCCGATTGAACTGCACGCCAGTACCCAGTGCGACATTCGCAGCGTCGAGAAAGCAAAGTTTCTCTCCGACGTCGGTTTTAGCCAGATTGTTCTCGCTCGCGAGCTGAATCTTCAGCAGATCAAGACCATTTACGATAACACCGACGCGACCATTGAATTCTTTATTCACGGCGCACTGTGCGTGGCTTATTCCGGCCAGTGCAATATTTCCCATGCGCAAACCGGGCGCAGCGCCAACCGCGGCGACTGCTCGCAGGCTTGTCGCTTGCCGTATACCCTGAAAGACGATCAGGGCCGCGTCGTGGCCTACGAAAAGCATCTGCTGTCGATGAAAGATAACGACCAGACCGCCAACCTGGCGGCGCTGATCGATGCGGGCGTGCGCTCCTTCAAGATTGAAGGTCGCTACAAAGATATGAGCTACGTGAAGAATATCACCGCGCATTATCGCCAGATGCTGGATGCGATTATTGAAGATCGCGGCGATCTGGCGCGCGCTTCCGCCGGTCGCACCGAACACTTCTTTATTCCTTCAACCGATAAAACCTTCCATCGCGGCAGTACCGACTATTTTGTTAACGCGCGTAAAGACGATATCGGCGCGTTTGACTCGCCGAAGTTTATCGGCCTACCGGTGGGCGAAGTGCTGAAAGTGGGGAAAGATTTTCTCGACGTCGACGTGACTGAGGCGCTGACTAACGGCGATGGTCTGAACGTGATGATCAAACGTGAAATCGTCGGTTTTCGCGCCAATACGGTAGAAAAAACCGGCGAAAACCGCTATCGCGTATGGCCGAATGAAATGCCCGCCGACATGTACAAAGTGCGCCCGCACCAGCCGTTGAACCGCAACCTCGATCATAACTGGCAGCAGGCGTTGCTGAAAACCTCCAGCGAACGTCGAATCGCGGTGGATATCGAACTGAGCGGCTGGCAGGAACAGCTGGTCTTAACCATGACCAGCGAAGAGGGCGTGAGCGTTACCCACACTCTTGACGGCGAGTTTTCTGAAGCAACTCAGGCCGAGAAAGCGCTGGCGAACCTGCGCGACGGCGTGGCAAAGCTAGGCCAGACGATTTACTACTCGCGCGCTGTGCAGGTTAATTTGCCGGGGGCGCTGTTTGTGCCGAACAGTCTGCTTAATCAACTGCGTCGTGAAACGGTAGAAATGCTGGATGATGCACGACTGAAGGCCGTGGTGCGAGGAAGCCGTAAGCCGGTTTGCGTGCCGCCGCCGGCCTATCCGGAAACGCATCTGTCGTTTCTGGCGAACGTCTACAACCATAAGGCCCGCGAGTTTTATCAGCGCTATGGCGTACAGCTGATTGATGCCGCCTATGAAGCGCATGAAGAGAAGGGCGACGTGCCGGTGATGATCACCAAGCACTGTCTGCGCTTTGCCTTCAACCTGTGCCCGAAACAGGCCAAAGGTTCGATTAAGAGCTGGAAAGCGACGCCAATGCAGCTGATTCATGGCGATGAAGTGCTGACGCTGAAGTTCGATTGCCGCCCGTGTGAAATGCACGTCATTGGCAAGATGAAAAACCATATCCTGAAAATGCCGCTGCCGGGCAGTATTGTCGCTTCCGTCAGCCCGGACGATTTGCTAAAAACTCTGCCCAAGCGCAAGGGTGCCTGATAGCGGGCTCAGATTGCAGACAAAGTGCACCTCTCTGGAATTGCCCGGTGTCGGCTAACGCCTTACCGGGCCTACGGGGAATTCGTAACATGATGATATTGTAGGTTTTGTAGGCCGCGCAAGGCGCTAGCCGCCGCCCGGCAGACTTGCTGTCGGGCGGCGGTATCAAACCCTTAATCCCGCCGCCGTCATCAGCAATCGAAATCCCATGCTCACCGCCGCCAGTGCCAGCACGCTGCCGCCCCACAGGGCAATCATCCACAATGTTCTTTTAAGCCATAATCGTTGCATCAGTGGTACCCCTCGCCATGTTGAACTTTGCCGCGAAAAACGTAGTAGCTCCAGAAGGTATAGCCAAGGATCACCGGCAGAATCAGCAGCGCCCCGACCAGCATAAAGCCCTGGCTCTGCGGCGGCGCGGCGGCCTGCCAGAGGGTGATGCCCGGCGGAATAATATACGGCCAGATGCTAATTCCCAGACCGCTAAAGCCGAGGAAAATCAGTCCTAGCGTCAGGACAAAAGGCAGCAGATGGCTGGCGCTATTACGCAGTGTTCGCCATAGCCAGGCGCTTATCGCGGCGACCAGCAGCGGTACAGGCAGCAGGAAGAAAAGGTTAGGCAAGCTGAACCAGCGTTGGGCTATAGCCGGTTGCGCCAGCGGAGTCCAGATGCTGATTGCCGCAATAATGACCAATAGCGCCAGTAGTAGGCCGCGTGCGGCAACGCGCATTTTTCGTTGCAGCGAATTCTCGCTTTTCATCACCAGCCAGCTGGCACCCAGCAGCGCATAGGCGATGCACAGACCCAAACCGCAGAACAGAGTAAACGGTGTGAACCAGTCAAACATCCCGCCGCTGAAGCTGCGGCCGCTGACCGCGAAGCCGTTGATCACCGCGCCAACCACCATGCCCTGGGTGAAAGTCGCCAGAATCGAACCGCCCATAAAGGCTCTATCCCAGAACGGACGGTGTGATGGCGTCGCGTTAAAGCGAAATTCAAAGGCGACGCCGCGAAAGATAAGGCCGATCAGCATCAGGGTGAGTGGGATCGCCAGCGCGTCAATAATTACCGCGTAAGCCAGCGGGAAAGCGCCAAACAGCCCCGCGCCGCCGAGCACTAGCCAGGTTTCATTGCCATCCCAGACCGGTGCGACGCTATTTACCATCACATCGCGGTCTGCAGCATCCCGTGTGGTGCTGAATAAAATGCCAATCCCCAGGTCGAAGCCATCCATCACGATGTACATCAGGGTGGCAAAGACGATAATGACAAACCAGATAACCGATAAATCGATACCCATTAGTGGGACTCCTTCTGCTGTACACCGTCTGTCGCGGCGGAAAGCGGGCGTGCTGGCGTTCCTGAGGTAGCCGGTTGCGCTTCCTGCGGGCCTTTACGAATCAGGCGCAGCATATAGCTATAGCCGACGCCAAATACCGAGCTGTAAACCACGATAAAGGTCAGCAAGCTGATGGACATATGCAGATCGCCGTGAGCGGAAACGGCATCGGCGGTGCGCTGTACGCCGTAAACTACCCACGGCTGACGACCCACTTCGGTGGTGACCCAACCCGCCAGAATGGCGATGAGCCCCGATGGTCCCATCCACAACGCAAAGCGCAGAAAGGGTTTTGAGTGATACAGACGACCGCGATAGCGCAGCCACAGGGCCAGCGCGCCGAGCAGAATCATCAGCATGCCAAGCCCGGCCATCAGGCGGAATGACCAGAAAACAATGGTGGAGTTAGGTCTGTCTTCCGCGGCGAACTCCTTCAGCGCGGGGACCTGTTTGTCCAGACTGTGGGTGAGGATCAGGCTACCGAGAGCCGGAATTTCCAGACCGTAGCGAGTGCGTTCCTGCTGCATATCCGGCCAGCCGAACAGCAGTAGCGGGGTCGGCTCTCCGGGAATATTCTCCCAATGGCCCTCAATCGCGGCAATTTTGGCGGGTTGATGTTTGAGCGTGTTCAGCCCGTGCATATCGCCGATCATCGCCTGAATGGGGGCGACAATCAGCGTCATCCACAGCGCCATAGAGAACATAGCACGCACCGCGGGCGTGTTATTGCCGCGTAGCAGATGCCACGCTGCCGACGCGCCGACGAACAGCGCGCTGCTGAGAAAAGCCGCCACCGACATATGTAGCAGGCGGTAAGGGAATGACGGATTAAAGATAACCGCGAACCAGTCCACCGGCACGACCTGGCCGTTGACGATTTCAAACCCCTGCGGCGTTTGCATCCAGCTATTGGAGGCGAGGATCCAGAAGGTGGAGATAATCGTCCCCAGCGCCACCATACAGGTGGCGAAGAAGTGCAGACCAGGGCCGACACGGTTCCAGCCGAACAGCATCACGCCGAGGAACCCGGCTTCAAGAAAGAAGGCGGTCAGCACTTCGTAAGTCAGCAGCGGGCCGGTTATGCTCCCGGCGAACTCTGAAAATCCGCTCCAGTTGGTGCCGAACTGGTAGGCCATCACCAGCCCGGAAACCACGCCCATCCCGAAGTTAACGGCGAAGATTTTCGACCAGAAATGGTACAGCGAGCGCCAGGTTGGATTTTTGGTTTTTAACCATAACCCCTCCAGCACCGCCAGGTAGCTGGCCAGGCCTATGGTGATGGCGGGAAAGATAATATGAAATGACACGGTGAAGGCAAACTGGATCCGCGCCAGGTGGAATGCATCAAGACCGAACATGCAGAACTCCGCAACAAAATTGATTCAGCGCAATTCTAGGCTTCACCCAGGTCAGGTTGCAGGAACAGAAACGCTGTTTTTCCCTATAACAGTTAGGTTCTGTTATGAAATTTTGGCAAAACGCAGGATGGATATCTCCCGGTTCGCCGGGCTACAGATTTACCGCTGTCTGCGGATTGGTAGCCCGGGCAAGGCGCGTCAAGCGCCGCCCCCGGGAAAAACGCGCTGAGAATTGGTGAATTTCCCGGAGGCGATGCTGCGCATCTGTCCGGGCTACAGATTTACAGCCGCCTCTGGGAATGTGTTGTTTCACTACACACCATAACAGTTTTTATAAACTGCCATTATTTATCATCTGATATATCATTGGTTACAAGAATGATAAACCGGACCCGACGATGAAAAAGTACCAGCAGCTGGCGCAGCAGCTTACCGAACAGATTGCGCTTGGCGTATGGCTACCTGGCGACAGGTTGCCGTCGCTGCGCGAACAGGTGGTGAGTAGCGGGATGAGCTTTATGACCGTCAGCCATGCCTATCAACTGCTGGAAAGTCAGGGACGGATTATCGCCCGCCCGCAGTCCGGCTATTATGTTGCGCCTCAGCCGATCAAACAGCGTCAGCCGGAGCCGCCCGCACAGGTAACGCGCGATGAAGCGGTGGATATCAACACCTATATTTTTGATGTGCTACAGGCCAGCAGACGAGCGTCGATGCTGCCTTTTGCCTCGGCCTTTCCCGACCCGCGGCTGTTCCCTTTGCCGCAGCTTAACCGCTCGCTGGCGCAGGTGAGCAAAACCGCCACCGCCATGAGCGTGATTGAAAACCTGCCGCCGGGTAACGATGAACTGCGTCACGCCATTGCTCGCCGCTATGCGCTGCAGGGAATGAATATCTCTCCGGACGAAATTGTGATTACCGCCGGGGCGCTGGAGGCGTTGAATCTCAGCCTGCAGGCGGTGACGGAACCGGGTGATTGGGTGGTGGTGGAAAACCCCTGTTTCTACGGCGCGCTTCAGGCACTGGAGCGGCTGCGCCTGAAGGCGCTGTCGGTGGCGACCGATGTGAAAGAGGGGATTGATCTTGCCGCGCTGGAGCAGGCGTTACAAAACTATCCTGTCAAGGCCTGTTGGCTGATGACCAACGGTCAGAACCCGCTTGGCTTCACGCTCAGCGCGGAGAAAAAAGCGCAGTTGGTCGCTTTGTTGGCGCGCTATAACGTGGTGTTGATTGAAGATGATGTTTACAGCGAACTCTATTTTGGCCGCGAGAAGCCGCTGCCGGCGAAGTACTGGGATCGTGATGACATGACGCTGCATTGCAGCTCATTTTCTAAGTGCCTGGTACCCGGGTTTCGCATCGGCTGGGTGGCGGCGGGCAAACACGCCCGGCGTATTCAGCAATTGCAGCTCATGAGCACGCTCTCCACCAGTTCGCCGATGCAGCTGGCGCTGGTGGATTATCTCTCGACCAAGCGCTATGACGCGCATTTACGGCGGTTGCGCCGACAGCTTGCCGAGCGCAAACAGCTGGCCTGGCAGGCGCTGCTTCGCCATCTTCCCGCCGAAGTCAAAATCCACCACAGCGATAGCGGCTATTTTCTCTGGCTCGAACTGCCCGCCGGGACAGATGCGGGAGAGTTGAGCGCCCGCGCGCTGGCGTATAACATCAGCATCGCCCCGGGAAAAATGTTTTCCACCACCGCCAGCTGGACCTCGTTTTTCCGTTTTAATACCGCATGGGGCTGGGGTGAAAGAGAGGAGCAGGGTGTGAAGCGGCTGGGTGAACTGATCCGCGAGATGCTGAAGTAGCTTGAGGCGGATAACAAACCTGTTTTAGCCATGGTTCTCGCATTTCTGCCGAGTGGCGGCTAGCGCCTTACACGGCCTACAAAACCCATATTTCGGTAGGCCCATGCAAGCGAAGCGCCGCCGGGCAATTCCAGAGGTTCGCACTTGGTTAGTCGTCTGGAGCAACTGAAGTCACTTTTGTTTATTTCCAGTCGACTATCCCGGCCCGTAAAATAAGCCGGGCATTATGCTGGTTATTATTTTACCGCGACTAACAATAGGAAATTCGCATAGTCGTATTACCCCGCTAACTCCTTGTCTATAATCCACAAAGTTATATCATGTTAATTAATTGTTGCGTAATGCGCCCTTTGTCACAACCTGAATAAATTTCCCCAGGGGCCTAAGCGCGCCGTCTACTGTTATTAAGAGCCTATCCCATTAGGGCTATTTTACTTGCCATTTTGAACCTGGGCAGTGCTCGAAATCCTCACGTACTACGTGTACGCTCCGGTTTCTCCGCGCTGTCCGCGTTCAAACTGCCTGCGACAATAACGCCTACTGGGATAGGCTCCAAGGGAGATATTTTTACGGCACGGCTGCCGCTAATTTTCTTGTGACAGGAGTAAGACCCGATGAGCAAAAAAATTGCCCGTGGCAGCCTTTGTGTGCTGGGTATGGCCTTCCTGACGGCGCAGGCCGCCGAGCCGCCGACGTCTCTGGATAAAGGAGAAGGGCGTCTCGATATTATCGCCTGGCCGGGATATATCGAACGCGGCCAGACGGATAAAAGCTACGACTGGGTAACCCAGTTTGAAAAAGAGTCCGGCTGCCAGGTGAATGTGAAAACCGCCGCCACCTCCGATGAAATGGTCAGCCTGATGGCTAAAGGCGGCTACGATCTGGTGACCGCTTCCGGCGATGCGTCCCTGCGCTTGATTATGGGCAAGCGCGTGCAACCGATTAACACCGCGCTGATTGCCAACTGGAAAACCCTCGACCCGCGCGTTGAAAAAGGCGCGTGGTTTAACGTCGGCGGGAAGGTATACGGTACCCCGTATCAGTGGGGGCCCAATCTGCTGATGTACAACAACAAAACCTTCCCGACGCCGCCGGATAGCTGGGACGTGGTATTTGTGAAACAAAACCTGCCGGACGGCAAAACCAATCAGGGGCGCGTGCAGGCCTATGACGGGCCGATTTATATTGCCGATGCCGCGTTGTTCGTCAAAGCGACCCAGCCGCAATTAGGGATTGATGACCCCTATCAGCTTACCGAAGCGCAGTATCAGGCGGTGCTGAAGGTTCTTCGCGATCAGCATGGGCTGATTCACCGATACTGGCACGACACTACCGTACAAATGAGCGATTTTAAAAACGAAGGCGTCGTCGCTTCCAGCGCCTGGCCCTATCAGGCCAACGGTCTGAAGGCGGAAGGCCAGCCGATCGCCACCGTCTTCCCGAAAGAGGGAGTCACCGGCTGGGCGGATACCACCATGCTGCATAGCGACGCCAAACATCCGGTTTGTGCCTATAAGTGGATGAACTGGTCGCTGACGCCGAAAGTTCAGGGCGACGTCGCTGCGTGGTTTGGTTCGCTGCCGGTCGTCCCGCAGGGCTGTAAAGCCAGTCCGTTGCTCGGGGAAAAAGGCTGCGAGACCAATGGCTACAATGAGTTTGCCAAAATTGCGTTCTGGAAAACACCGGTCGCTGAAGGCGGAAAATTCGTTCCTTACAGCCGCTGGACCCAGGATTACATCGCGATTATGGGCGGTCGTTAAGTCGCCGGAGGCGAAGAACATGTACGCGGTTGAGTTTGATAATGTCTCGCGCCTGTATGGCGACGTGCGGGCGGTGGATGGCGTCAGTATCGCCATTCGCGACGGTGAGTTTTTCTCGATGCTGGGGCCGTCCGGCTCCGGCAAAACCACCTGCCTGCGGTTAATCGCCGGGTTTGAACAGCTTTCCGGCGGGGCGATCCGTATTTTTGGCAAACCGGCCAGCGAACTACCGCCGTGGCAGCGCGATGTGAATACCGTTTTTCAGGATTATGCGCTGTTTCCCCATATGTCGGTGCTCGACAACGTTGCCTACGGGCTGATGGTCAAAGGGATCGGCAAAAAGGAGCGGCATGTTCGCGCGCAGGAGGCGTTGGAAAAGGTTGCGCTCGGTTTTGTCCAGGCACGCAGACCTTCTCAGCTTTCTGGCGGTCAGCGCCAGCGGGTGGCGATTGCCAGGGCGCTGGTCAATCAGCCGCGCGTCCTGCTGCTGGATGAACCGCTCGGCGCGCTGGATTTAAAACTGCGCGAACAGATGCAGGTTGAGCTGAAAAAACTGCAACAGGCGCTGGGCATCACCTTTATTTTTGTCACCCACGATCAGGGCGAGGCGCTGTCGATGTCCGATCGCGTTGCGGTGTTTAATAACGGGCGAATTGAACAGGTTGATGCGCCGCAGGACCTCTATTTGCGGCCCAAAACAGCGTTTGTTGCCGGGTTTGTCGGGACCGCCAACGTCTTTAGCAGCGAACGTGCGCAAAAACTGTGTGCGATGGCCGGGGCATGGTCGCTACGCCCGGAACACATTCGCCTGAACGCGGCGGGGGAAATTCAGACGCAGGGCGTAGTGCAGGCGGTGCAGTATCAGGGGGCGGCGACGCGCGTCGAACTGAAGCTGACCGATGGCGAAAAGCTGCTGGTGAGCCAGGCAAATATTGATGGTCACGCCGCGTTAAACGCGCCGCCGGTGGGGCAAACGGTAATGGCTTCGTGGTCGCGAGCAGCGATGGTGCCTCTGGAAAGCGGCGGCTGACATGACCATGGTGATTCCGCCTGCTTCAACCGGTCGCTTGTCGGCATTATTCTGGCGTAAACCCTCTTTGGGCCTGTTTCTTTTGCTACTTGGCCCGCTGATGTGGTTTGGCATTGTCTATTTGGGTTCGCTGCTGACGCTGTTATGGCAAAGCTTTTACACCTTTGATGACTTTACTATGTCGGTGACCAGCGACCTGACGCTGGCCAATCTGCGGGCGCTGTTTAACCCGGCGAATTACGACATCATCCTGCGCACGCTGGTGATGGCGCTATCGGTAACTGTTGCCAGCGCGATTCTGGCGCTGCCAATGGCGTGGTACATGGCGCGCTATACCCGCGGCAAAATGAAAGCCTTTTTTTACATCGCCGTGATGCTGCCGATGTGGGCGAGCTATATCGTCAAGGCCTATGCGTGGACGCTGCTGTTGGCGAAAGATGGCGTAGCGCAGTGGTTTCTTCGCCACCTTGGGCTGGAAAGCGTGCTGAGCCTGGTACTGACCATTCCGGCCGTGGGAGGCAATACGCTTTCAACCTCGGGGCTGGGCCGTTTTCTGGTGTTCGTCTATATCTGGCTGCCGTTTATGATCCTGCCGGTGCAGGCTGCGCTGGAGCGACTGCCGCCGTCGCTGCTTCAGGCTTCCGCCGATCTTGGCGCGCGTCCGCGTCAGACTTTCCGCTACGTGGTGCTGCCGCTGGCGATCCCCGGCATTGCGGCGGGGTCGATATTTACCTTCTCGCTGACGCTGGGCGATTTTATTGTGCCGCAGCTGGTGGGGCCTCCGGGGTTCTTTATCGGCAATATGGTCTATTCCCAGCAGGGGGCGATTGGCAATATGCCGATGGCGGCTGCCTTTACCCTGGTGCCTATCGTGTTGATTGCCCTTTATCTGGCGTTCGTGAAACGTCTGGGAGCGTTTGATGCACTCTGAACGCGCACCGCTGTTCCTGAAAGTAGCAACCTGGGGAGGGGTGATATTCCTGCATTTCCCGCTACTGATCATCGCCCTCTATGCGTTTAATACCGAAGATGCCGCCTTTAGCTTTCCGCCGCAGGGCCTGACCCTGCGCTGGTTTAGCGAAGCGGCAGGGCGTGCCGATATTATTGAATCCGTGACGTTGTCACTAAAAATAGCTGCGCTGTCCACGGCTATCGCGTTGGTACTTGGCACGCTGGCTGCAGGAGCATTATGGCGCAGCACTTTCTTTGGCAAAAACGCGGTGTCGTTGCTGCTACTGTTGCCGATTGCGCTGCCCGGTATTATTACCGGGCTTGCGCTGCTCACCGCGTTTAAGGCGGTCAACCTTGAGCCGGGTTTGCTGACCATCGTCGTGGGTCATGCGACTTTCTGCGTGGTGGTGGTGTTTAACAACGTGATTGCCCGCTTTCGCCGGACCTCGTGGAGCCTGGTGGAAGCATCAATGGATTTAGGCGCGACGGGCTGGCAAACCTTTCGTTACGTCGTGTTGCCCAATCTGGGATCGGCGCTACTGGCGGGCGGGATGCTGGCGTTCGCCCTGTCGTTTGATGAAATTATCGTCACCACCTTTACTGCGGGACATGAACGCACGTTGCCGCTCTGGCTACTCAATCAGCTTGGTCGCCCGCGCGATGTTCCTGTGACCAATGTGGTGGCGCTGTTGGTGATGCTGGTGACGACGATACCGATTTTGGGGGCCTGGTGGCTCACCCGTGACGGCGATATGAGTGCTGAAAACGGAAAATAAAACACCGATACAGGATACGACTATGCAACATAACCTTTTAATTAACGGTAAGTTAGTGGCTGGGGAAGGCGAAATGGTGCCGGTGTTTAATCCTGCCACCGGTGAAGAGATTTTGTCGATTGCCGAAGCCACGGCGGCGCAGGTTGATGCCGCGGTTGAAGCCGCCGATGAGGCGTTTGTCAACTGGAGCCAGACCACACCGAAAACCCGTGCTGAGTATCTGCTCAAGCTGGCAGATACCATCACGGAACATGCGCAGGCGCTGGCTGAGCTGGAGTCGTTAAACTGCGGTAAGCCGTTACACTGCGTGGTGAACGATGAACTCCCGGCGGTCGCCGACGTGTTCCGCTTCTTTGCCGGGGCGGCCCGCTGCCTGCCGGGGATGGCGGCGGGTGAATATCTTGAAGGACATACCTCCATGATCCGCCGGGACCCGGTGGGCGTGGTTGCCTCTATTGCACCGTGGAACTATCCGTTGATGATGGCGGCATGGAAGCTGGCGCCCGCGCTGGCGGCAGGCAACTGCGTGGTGATCAAACCTTCAGAAATTACCCCGTTAACTGCGCTGAAGTTGGGCGAACTGGTAAAAGATATTTTTCCCGCCGGGGTACTTAACGTGCTTTTTGGTCGCGGGGCAACCGTCGGCGATCCGCTGACGGCCCACGCTAAAGTCCGAATGGTGTCATTAACCGGTTCAATTGCCACCGGGGCGCATATCATCGGCCATACTGCCTCGTCGATTAAACGTACCCATATGGAACTGGGCGGCAAAGCGCCGGTTATCGTGTTTGATGATGCGGATATTGATGCGGTGGTGGAGGGCGTGCGGACCTTTGGTTTCTACAACGCCGGGCAGGATTGTACCGCCGCCTGTCGTCTCTACGCGCAGGCAGGGATTTACGATCAACTGGTGGAAAGACTGGGCGCTGCGGTCGCCAGCCTGAAGATGGGGCCCCCGGATGATGAAACAACCGAACTGGGGCCGCTGAGCTCACAGGCGCATCTTGAAAGAGTAAGCGCCGCCGTCGATGCTGCTCGCGCGCTGCCGCATATTCAGGTGGTGACCGGCGGCAGCAAAGCACCGGGTCATGGCTACTACTATCAGCCCACGCTATTGGTGGGCGCTAAGCAGGAGGATGCGATCGTGCAGCGCGAGGTCTTTGGCCCGGTGGTGAGCGTCACGTCGTTTGAGGATGAAGAACAGGTGCTTAACTGGGCTAACGATTCGCAGTATGGCCTGGCGTCGTCGGTGTGGACTAAAGATGTTGGCAGGGCGCATCGCCTCAGCGCGCGTTTACAGTATGGCTGCACCTGGGTTAATACTCATTTTATGCTGGTCAGCGAGATGCCGCACGGCGGACAGAAACTCTCCGGCTATGGCAAAGATATGTCGATGTATGGCCTGGAAGATTACACAGTAGTCAGACACGTGATGATTAAACACGGATAGAACGAACATGCGATATAGTTACGCGGTTTCTAAATTAGCTTGCTAATAGTTGCGATAGCAGCAAATGTTAAAACAGAGCGGTTTTTTTATGAGAATATTCTCAAACCCCTTCAAGAGCTAAGCCATCATGAGTGCCGGAGATAAGCGCCGGATGGGGTCTGTTAACCACCCTGGGTGCAGGATGTACCCCGGGCGGGTAGTGCGATATAACACCCGTCGGGAATGGCAACGACTATCAAGCCCCTGCATTGCTTGCAGGGGCTTTTTGTATGGGTTATTGCGAATGATTGAGAGCAGCGTGCAGGTGTGATTTTGGCAAATGTTGCTGCCAGGTTAAAGCGGTCTTACCCAGAAGAATAAATGACGGAGTATCATCAATAATCAATAACACGAAGGCATAATTTATTTTTCTAAAATAATTATCATGCTAACGTTTTGTTTTTTTGCTCGGTAAACTCGACTGCCTACGATCGCGAAAGTAAGACACGAGATTATAAATCGCAGCGACCAGTAAAATTAACGCCACAATAAGAACGGCGATTCCCGACATGTACCACCTCAAAAAATTGAATGAGTGAAAAACAAGCATTGCATAACTTGTGTTTATGAATGTATGGTTTTATGCCAGATAACGCAAATGATATTTCCTATCATTTAAATGACAAAATCATGCAAAATACTCACGTGGATGATGGTAACTGTATGTTTATTAATTGATTTTTTGAAATTTTCATCTTGGTTCAATTCGCGAGCAATCAGGAGTAATCGCATTTCGTGCTAATAGTGAGATTGTCTCATCAATGCTTTAATCTTGAATACTGATGGATGTGAAGCGCTCATCTGGCTGAGAGACATGATAACCGTATTGCGTTCTCAGGTAGCAATTTCAATGTTGTGTTTAATGTGTATTTATATTTATCAATAACTCTATAGATTAAACCACATTAATATTGGTGTTATTAATTATCGGGTGCGATCGTTGTGTTTGGGGGTTATAGAAATAACGTGAGCGGTGCTTGTTATTTATCTCTGGTATTTTGAATACGCATAGATGTAACTTGTTTGTTAATTTCATATGGGCGGCGACTTCAGGAAGGCCAGGGGGGCTGGGTTTGACTTTCCATAGCCGCTCATGCGAACATTCCGCGCAATTTGTTACTTCGAAGTTGATATTGTTTTGAAAAAAATAGCATGTTTTCTATTTGTGGTCTGCGCCACGGCAACTCTTTACGGCAATTTCCCGGCTAAACATATTATTGGATGTGAAAAGCAGGGGGTACCGGAAGCTATCTGCATCGCTGCCGAGTGGGATAGTGAAAAAGTCGATCTGTTACCGGCATACAATCCTGAAAGTCTGAAGGTGCTTGCCTTGCAAAAAAGCGGGTCTGCTGCTGATGCGGGCGCTTTCAAATCGTAAAAAAGCAGCCCTTGAAGGCTGCTTTTTTAGGTTTCATCGCTGAGTAAAATCAGTAAAACCAACCAAAACGAACGGACAACAGGCTGATGAGCGCAAGTGCTGCGCCGACATTAATCAGAATGACGGTTTTGCTGGAAACATCCATAACGCCACCTTTTTGAGTAAGCCTCTACAGGTATAGTACGAGGTCAAAGATTGCGCTATCGGACAAAGCCGAATCGATCGACTTTCTGAAAATTATGCTTGCCTTTGTTTTAAGATTTCATCATCTCTGATGCACGCTGGGGTGCGAAAGAGCATTGTCTTTAGTGAAAATGCTGATCAGGGAAGGAAGAAGAAAAAATGACCGTATACCAGAAAATGCTGGTTTTTTATGCCGTTATGGGATGTATCTGTGCCGTGATAAGCTGGTTCTTAACCAAAGAGAGCCGTTGGATACGTCTGCTTGCCGCGTTGTTGATCGGCGCGACCTGGCCGTTCAGCTTCCCGATGGCGCTGCTGGTCTCGTTGTTCTGATTTAAAAATCGATACCCTGCGTTATATGATGGCTGTTTAAAAAAACAGTGATAACTAACGGATGGTCATCGATGAACAGTTTCTTTTCCTCTCAGGCTGGCGCCACCGTGCGCTGGCTCGATCTGCCCGGTCGCGGCGAACCTATTGTTTTTATTCACGGCCTGGGCTGCGCCTCTACGTATGATTATCCTCGCGTTGCCGCCGATCCCGCGCTGGCAGGTCGGCGGATGCTCCTTGTTGATTTACCCGGTTATGGCTATAGCGATAAACCGGCCTCTTTTGGCTATCGCACCGGCGATCAGGCAAAGGTGGTGGTCGAACTACTGGAACACTTAGCGCTTACACGCTGCTATTTATATGGACATAGCATGGGGGGCAGCATTGCGATTGAAGCGGCAGAACTGCTTGCTGAGCGAGTATTGGCGCTGCTGGTGGCCGAGCCGAATCTGTATCCCGGCGGAGGGATGTACAGCAGACGCATTGCTGAACAACCTGAGGAGCGCTTTATTGCTCAGGGCTACGGCGACATGCTATCGGCTGAAACATCACCCTGGGCAGGTTGCCTGCAAAACAGCGCTCCCCGGGCCGTCTGGCACGGGGCAAGCAGCCTGGTGAAAGGTGTTACGCCTTCCTGGTTTACCCGCTTTAGCGCTTTAGCCTGCCGTAAGGCCCTGGTCTACGGCGAACTTTCTCTCCCCGCGCAGGAAGCCATTGACGTTAAAGCCGTCGGAATCCCGCTGTTTATTGTGCCCCAGGCAGGGCACTCAATGGCATGGGAAAATCCATCAGCGCTGGCCCAAACGCTGGCCGATTTTTACTTTAGCGCTGAGGCAGAACGTCAGCTTAACGATGCGGTCTCCAATAAGTCGTGACGCTTAAAATGGCAGTTCGCGCGGGCGGGTTTGCAGCGTTATCCAGCGCAGTTCGGTAAATTCGGCTATCCCCGCGCGTCCGCCAAAGCGGCCATACCCGGAAGATTTGCAGCCGCCGAACGGCATTTGCGCTTCATCATGCACGGTAGGGCCGTTGATGTGGCAAATGCCGGTTTGCAGGTTTTGCGCCAGGTTCCATGCCCGGGCGCTGTCCCGGCTGTAAACCGCCGACGAGAGGCCATATTCGCTTTCGTTGGCAACGGCCAGCGCTTGCGTTTCATCTTCAACCCGGATAATCGCTTTCACCGGGCCGAAAGACTCTTCACGCCAGATGCGCATTTCCCGGGTGACCCCATCAAGCAGTGTGGGGCGCATTTGCGTCGAACTGGCTTTGCCGCCGGTTAGCAGACGCGCGCCTTTCGCCAGCGCATCGTCTATCAGCGTATTGCAGCGGGTGACGGTTTTCATATCCACTACCGGCCCGAGAAGGCTGGCGGGGAGGGCTGCCGCTCGTTTGGCCAGCAGCAAAACAAACTCATCTGCGACGGCATTATCAATGATGATTCGCTCGGTCGACATGCAAATTTGTCCGGCATTGGCGAACGCGCCAAAAATCGCGCCTGCTGCCGCTTGTTCGAGGTCGGCGTCATCCAGCACCAGCAGCGGGGCTTTGCCGCCAAGCTCAAGCACCGCCGGTTTCAGATGTTCGCCGCAGGTGCGGGCGATGATTCTCCCCACCGGCGTGGAACCGGTGAAGTTAACGCGGCGCACGGCGGGATGCGCTATCAGCGACTCCACCAGTTCAGGTGCGTCGGCGGGCGCACAGGTCAGATAGTTGACGACCCCAGCGGGAAAACCTGCTGCTGCCAGCGCATCAATAATCAGCCCTTGCGTGGCAGGCGACAGTTCTGCGCCTTTGAGGATAACCGTATTGCCGCAGGCCAACGGCGTGGCGATAGCGCGGGTTGCGAGGATTAACGGCGCGTTCCACGGTGCCATGCCGAGCACAACCCCCGCGCCCTGGCGGATCCCCATTGCCAGATTTCCCGGTACGTTAGATGGGATAACCTGCCCCTCGATCTGCGTCGTCAACGCGGCGGCTTCGCGTAGAATGTCGGCGGCGAGATGGACGTTAAACCCGGCCCAGTGGGCGGTAGCACCGGTTTCCGCCGCCATAGCGGCAATAAATTTAGCCTCACGGCGCAGCATTTCCTCGGCGGCTTCCAGAAGAAGACGACGCCTCTCTACGGGGGCCGTTTCACGCCATTGTGGAAAAGCGGCGGCAGCGGCCTCCACGCAGCGACGAGCGTCGGTCAACGTTGCAGCACTGGCGACAGAAACGATCTCTTCCGTCACCGGGCTATGGCGGCTAAACGTGGCATGACCTTCGGCATCGTGCCATTGGCCGTTGGTGTACAGATTGCAGGTTATTGTCATTGTTAGCGTCTCCTGGTATGGCGATTTTGCCGAGTGTATCGGTTTGCACCGCGTCCTGGGGCGAGCGGGGCGGTAATCGCCCCCTTTTTTCCCAACCTTTCGGAGACTTCACAATTTATTGATGATGCCAATGGTGAAAAAATAAACTTGTGTTGAATTAATCGGCGAAAACGACGTTTTCAGCATAACCTGATACCGATTGATTATTTGCCGGTTGAATTCTCTTATGCTGTTATTAGAGAACGTTTACCCTAAATAATTCGAGTTGCAGGAAGGCGGCAAGAGAACGAATCTCCAGGAGCTTACTAAAGTAAGTGACTGGGGTGAGTGAACGCAGCCAACGCACATGCGACTTGAAGTATGACGGGTATATAACAAATTCATAAGGCTTATAATTATGTCTACAGGGAAAACACTGCTTGCGCTGGCGCTAAGCGCGCTATTGCCAGCCGGTACTGCATTGGCGGCGGGGAGCGATACGCTGGTCTACTGTTCCGAAGCCTCGCCGGAATCTTTCAACCCGCAGATTGCCAGCTCAGGGCCGTCTTTTGTCGCCAGTTCGCAGGTGCTTTATAACCGCCTGATCAACTTTGACCCGGTAAAAAATACGCCAATCCCTTCGCTGGCGACCGAATGGACCGTCTCCCCGGACGGCAAAACCTGGACCTTCACCTTGCGCAAGGGCGTACATTTCAACAGCAACAAATACTTCAAACCGACCCGCGATTTTAACGCCGATGATGTGTTGTTCTCGGTGCTGCGTCAAAAAGACGATAAACACCCGTACCATAATGTTTCACAAGGAAATTATGAATATTTCCACGACGTCGGGCTGGATAAGCTGATCAAAGAGGTCAAAAAGATCGATGACTATCATGTTCAGTTCGTCCTGAACGAGCCGAATGCGGCGTTCCTCGCCGATTGGGGGATGGATTTTGCGTCGATTCTTTCTGCCGAATACGGCGATGCAATGCTGAAAAAAGGCACGCCGGAGTACGTCGATACCTGGCCTATCGGCACGGGACCTTACGCGCTGCAACAATATAAAGTGGACTCGCTGATTCGCTATATCGCTAACCCGCATTACTGGGATGGTGAAGTGCCGACCAAACATCTGATCTTCTCGATCACCCCGAACGTCGAGACGCGTCTGGCGAAGCTGCAAACCAACGAATGCCAGATTATTCCTGCGCCGTCGCCGGTACAGTTCCCGGTGATTAAAGGTAATAAAGACCTGGCCCTGCATTCGGTGGAAGCGCTTAACGTCGGCTATCTGGCGTTCAATACCGAGAAAAAACCGTTTGATAACGTGCTGGTGCGTCAGGCTTTAAACTACGCGACCGATAAACAAGCGATCGTCAAAGCGGTCTTCCTGGACTCCGGTAGCGTCGCGAAATCACCAATTCCGGCCAATATGCTCGGCTACAAGAAAGATCTACCGGATTATGGCTATGACCCTGAGAAGGCGAAAGAGCTGCTCAAGCAGGCCGGACTGGAAAAGGGCGCGGAAGTGACCCTGTGGTCGATGCCGGTACAGCGTCCGTATAACCCTAATTCGCGGCGTATTGCGGAGATGATCCAGAACGACTGGAGCAAGGTTGGGATCAAAGCCAAAATTGTCACCTATGAATGGGGTGAATATCTTGCCGGAATGCGCAAAGGCGAGCATGACAGCGCGCTGTTTGGCTGGATGTCTGATAACGGCGATCCGGACAACTTCGCCGGCACCTTGCTCAGCTGCGACAACATTAAAACCGGCTCTAACGTCGCCCGCTGGTGCGATAAATCCTACGATGCGCTGGTGAAAAAGGCTATCCTGGTGAGCGACCCGCAGGAGCGCGCGAAGCTGTATGGTCAGGCGCAGGAGATTTTTTATCAGCAGGCCCCGTGGCTAACTCTGGCGACCGGGAAAACCTTCTACGCGACGCGCAGCAACGTCAGTGGCTATAGCGTGAGCCTGATGGGCAGCGATTTTTCCAAAGTAAAACTGAATTAGGCCGCAAGGAGAAAAGAATGCGACATCTGGATGAAGTGATCGCCCGCGTGGATGCCACGATTGCGGAAGGCGTCATTACCCATATGAATGAATTGCTGATCGCGCTGAGCGATGACGCTGAGCTGGGACGCGAAGAGCGCTATGCCCAGCAGCAGCGCTTGCGTAATGCCATCGCTCATCATGGTCGCCAGCAGCATGAAGAGCAGGAAGCGCGCCGCGAGCAGTTGACCCGCGGCGGCGAAATTCATTAAATCGCTGTTAAAACTGGTGTCTGGCCACCGTTTTGTAGGCCGGGTAAGGCGCTAGCCGCCACCCGGCGAAAATGCGAGCACGGTGCTATCCATCAGCGCTTAAAACTGGCGTCTGGCCACCAGCCAGGCGCCTATCACCAGCATCACCGCGCCGCACAGCGGGCTAATCAGGGCGCGAACCGGCACGTCGTGCGCACGGATCAGATCAATCACCAGCCCGCCAACCAGTTGACTGGCAATCAGCACCGCAATCGTGGTCGCCGCTCCGACGTTCTGGTAGCCGCTAATGCTGGCAAAAACAAAGAACGATCCCAGTAGACCGGGAATTAATGTCCACCATTTCACGCTAACCGCCAGTTCCTGAAACCCCGCTGCGCCGTGGCGTAGCATCAGTATTGTCACGAAAATCACAATACCCACCAGCGAGTTAAGCAGCATCGCGATAAGAATAGTGGACGAGGACTGGGTAATGCGCACCATCAGCGTGTTTTGCAGCACCAGCCCAACCCCTGCGGCAATTAAACAGGCCAGGGTCAGCGTCTGGTTCATGCGCTGCCGTCCGGATCGCGACGATCGTCGAGCTGTAATTGCATAAACGTCAGATCCAGCCAACGACCAAATTTCGTGCCCACCTGCGGCATGTGTCCGGTGGTGACAAACCCCAGTGTTTCATGCAGATGCAAAGAAGCCTCATTTTGCGCTTCGATACCGGCAACCATCACGTGTTTATTCAACCGCCTGGCTTCGGCGATTAACGCAACCAGCAGGCGGCGACCCAACCCTTTACCCTGGTGATCCGGGTGAACATAGACGGAATGTTCGACGGTATGGCGAAAGCCGTCGAAGGCGCGCCAGTCACCAAATGAGGAATAGCCAGTGATGACGCTATTTTCTTCGCTGACCAGCACCGGGTAGCCGGCAAACTGGCGGGCTTCAAACCAGGCAATACGGTTGTCCGTATCGACGGTTTTGTCGTTCCAGATAGCGGCGGTATGCACTACCGCGTGGTTATAGATTTCAGCGATCGCGGCGCAATCGTCTTTACTGGCATGGCGGATGGTCATGGCAAACCTCAACGGTTGTACACTATAGTAGTACGATATTATTACAATAATGTACGCAAGATTGTCATCTGCTTTGGTCATTATATTTTATTATGTCGCGTCATACCGCTCGCTGCGACCGCTTGTTGCTGCCAGACGCATACACTATAGTGTCACGTTATGAATACTTTAGAAGACAACCTTAATCAGCGCATCAGCGCGCGCATCCGTATCGAACGGGAATCCCGTGGCTGGTCGCTGAGTGAACTGGCAGAGCGGGCGGGGGCGTCACGGGCGATGATCCACAAGATCGAACGCGGTGAAAGCAGCCCGACGGCGTCAATGCTTGGGCGACTCTCCGGCGCATTTGGCATCAGTATGTCAACGCTGATTGCCCGTGCGGAGATGCAGGAAGGTAAGCTGTTGCGTTTGGCGAACCAGCCAGTGTGGCGCGACCCGCAGAGCCACTATCTGCGCCGCCACGTATCCCCGCGCAGTGACCTGCCCATCGATCTGGTGCAGATAGAACTCCCGGCAGGCAGCGATGTGCCGATGCCAGCGGCCTCTTATGCGCTGGCTCGCCAGCTCATCTGGTTGCAGCAGGGCGAACTGGTGTTTGTCGAAGGCAACACGCGTCACGAGATGCAGGCGGGAGACTGCCTTGAGCTTGGGCCGCCTAACGATTGCCGCTTTATTAATGAATCTGCGCAACCCTGCGTTTATCTGGTCATCCGACTCAATCAATCTGCCTCTTAGAGCCTATCCCATTAGGGCTATTTTACTTGCCATTTTGAACCTGGGCAGTGCTCGAAATCCTCACGTACTACGTGTACGTTCCGGTTTCTCCGCGCTGTCCGTGTTCAAACTGTCTGCGCCAATAACGCCTACTGGGATAGGCTCTTAATGTCAATGCGTATTGCCGGGAAAGCAGCTAGCCTCAGTACAGACTTGTCAAAAGAGGAGTTTGTTATGGCTTTTAATTCACAACGTCATCGCCGCTGGCTACTGGCGTCTCGTCCACATGGCGAGCCGACCGGGGAAAACTTCCGCCTGGAAGAGGGCGACGTCGCGTCTCCTGGGCCGGGGCAGCTACTGCTGCGTACCGTTTATTTATCATTAGACCCTTATATGCGCGGGCGTATGAGCGATGCCCCATCCTATTCGCCGCCGGTGGCAATTGGCGCGGTGATGGTGGGCGGTACCGTGAGTCGCGTCGTGACATCGAATCATGCCGATTTCCAGCCCGGAGACTGGGTGCTCGGCTACGGCGGCTGGCAGGATTATGAACTGTCAGACGGTAGCGGGCTGGTGAAGTTAGGCGACAATCCTGAGCATCCCTCCTGGGCGCTGGGGATTCTGGGGATGCCGGGCTTTACCGCTTATATGGGGCTGCTGGATATTGGTCAGCCGAAAGCGGGCGAAACGCTGGTGGTCGCCGCCGCAACCGGGCCCGTTGGCGCAACGGTCGGGCAAATCGCGAAGCTAAAAGGTTGCCGTACGGTGGGGATAGCTGGCGGTAGCGAGAAATGCCGCTATGCGGTCGAAACCTTAGGGTTCGACGTGTGTATCGACCACCGGGCGCCTGATTTTGCCGTCAAGCTGCTCGAAGCCTGCCCGCAGGGAATCGATATCTATTATGAGAACGTCGGCGGCAAAGTGTTCGACGAAGTCCTGCCGCTGTTAAACACCTCGGCCCGCGTGCCGGTTTGCGGTCTGGTCAGCGGCTACAACGCCACCGCTCTGCCGGACGGCCCGGATCGTCTGCCGCTGCTGATGGCAACAATCCTGAAAAAGCGCATTCGGATGCAGGGCTTTATTATCGGCCAGGATTACGGCCACCGCATTGCGGAGTTCCAGCAGGAGATGGGGCGCTGGGTGCAGGAAGGAAAAATCAAATACCGCGAACATGTGGTAGAAGGCCTGGAGAACGCGCCGCAGGCGCTAATCGGTCTGCTGAAGGGCGAGAACTTCGGTAAAGTGGTGGTTCGCGTCTCTCCAGATGAGTGACGTATTTCCCGGCAGGCAGTAGCGCCTGCCGGGGTTTATGACGTGAGTTACGCGTAAAACGCCAGCCGCTCGGCCAGCAGGTCAACAAACGCCTGACGGTCGACGTCGAGCATCACCGTGGCGTTCGGCTCTTTCCCGGTCAGGTTGTAGAAATCAACCACCGTCATCCCTTGAGTATATTTCCCCTGGGTTTCCACGCCGACCCAGCGTTCAATGGTGGTGAACATCTCCGGTTTCAGCAGCCAGGCAATGGTGCAAGGATCGTGCAGCGGCGCGCCGACGAAGCCCCATTTTTCATCCTTATGGTACTCAAGGAAGAAATCGAGCAGTTCGGCGACAATCGTCGAAATCGGGTTGCCAATACGGCGGAAGCGTTCGATATCTTCGGCGTGAATTTGCGCTTTATGGGTGACGTCCAGACCGGCCATCACCACCGGGATACCGGACTGAAAAACGATCTCCGCCGCTTCCGGGTCGACGTAGATATTAAATTCGACCGCCGGTTGCCAGTTACCCAACACCATCGCGCCGCCCATAATAACAATGCGGGCGATTTTGCTATGCAGTTCAGGATGGCTGTTGAGTAACAGCGCGACGTTGGTTTGCGGCCCGGTTGCCACGATTGTCACCGGTTCGGCGCTTTCACGCAGTGTTTTTGCCATCAGTTCAACGGCAGTACAGCTTTGCGCGGCAAAATCGGGTTCCGGCAGCGCCGGACCATCCAGCCCGCTTTCGCCGTGTACGTTGTCGGCGATAATCAGCTCGCGCATCAGCGGCTTGAGCGCGCCGCCGGCCACCGGGATATCCTGGCGTTTCAGCAGGGTGAGCATCCGCAGCACGTTGCGCAGAGTTTTGTCCGGCGTTTGGTTTCCAGCGGACGAGGTGACGGCTTTAACATCAAGCTCCGGCGAGGCGAGGGCAAGAACGAGAGCAATCGCGTCATCATGACCCGGATCGCAATCGATAATTACTGGCAGTGCCATGGTGGCTCCTTATTGGCGTTGTTTTGTGACAAGGGTAACGCTGTAAAACGGGATAGACGAGGCACAACGCAGGATAGTGTGATGGCGTGCACGATTGATCGCAGTTGAGTGCGGGTTGATACGATGCATGAGCTGTGGTGTTTTATCGATGTGCAATCACGATACCGCCATGCGATGGCGCAAGAAGTTGACTCTTCCAGTGACATATACTGATGAAAGACTAATCCATACGAATTTTAATGGTTTGCTTTTCTGCTGACGGATTCTTATCCTGATCAAAACTCAAGAGGTTACCACGATGAAAGATGTTGTAGATAAATGCAGTACTAAAGGTTGCGCCATCGATGTTGGGTCGATTATTGATAATGAGGATTGCGTCTGGCAGGTTGCGAAAACTTTCCCATCACGCGAGGAGGCGGAATCTACACTGGCAGCCGTTCGTGAACGTGCTGTAGCCGCAGCGCCCGCCAGCGAGCCGCCGCAGGTTGACTATACCATTGTGGCCGCAGGTGATGAGGTGAAGCTCGACGTTTCTATCGCTTTCTCCTGCCAGGCGGAAAAGATTATTTTTGAATTGTCCTTAAGAAACATTATTTAAGGCAAAGCGCAGGTTTTGGAAATTGCCCGGTGGCGGCTAGCGCCTTACCGGGCCTACGAAAAGTACGCAACCTGATGAGAGAAGCGACCGTTATTCAAACCGCCATGCCAGATTCAGCCCGACACCATAATTGCGACCCGGTGCCGGTTCGTAGTAGCGACCGTTGGATTCGTTAACGATAACCGATCCCGCGTAGCTGCGGTCGAACAGGTTATCGACGCGGCCAAACAAATCCATATCCACCTTGCCGTAGCTCCATTTATAGCCGGTCGTCAGGCCGACCACCGTCCAGGACGGCGCTTTGGCGGTGTTTTCATCATTAGCCATAATATCGCTCATATAGCGAATATCGCTGCCCGCGTACCAGCCTTTTTCGGGCTGATAGCCGAAGGACGCATAGCCCATATTGCGGGCGATCCCCGGAATACGATTGCCTTTACAGCTCGAGTCGTCGCAGACGTTGGTGCGATAGGTCGCATCCAGCCAGGTCCACGCTGCTTTCAAACGCCAGCTGTCGCCGAACTGCTGATCCAGCCCCAGCTCCATCCCCTGACGACGGGTCTTACCGGCATTTTTATAGCTGGTACGCCCGCCGCTGCTGGCGTCGACAACAATCTCATTATCGGTATCAGTCTGGAATAGCGCAGCGGTTAACAAGCCATTGCCGATACGCGCCTTGCTGCCAATTTCGACGGTTTCGTTGGTTGACGGCTGGAGACCAAAGTTCAGGCCGCCCTGGTTGCCGGAACGATACGAAAGCTCGTTAATCGTTGGCGTTTCGAAGCCGCGACCGGCGGAAACGTACAGATTCCACGCGTCGGTTACTGCATATTTTAGCGAGCCCGCTGGCAGCCACTTGTGATAGCTGGCATCGCCGCTATCATCGCCGTTGCCTGGGGTAATGTAGTAGTCATTAGAATCGAACCACACCGAGCTGTAGCGCACCCCGGCGTCCAGCGAAAGTTTCTCGGTAAGCTGCCACTGAGTTTGCAGATACGGGTCGATATTCCACATCAGATTACGTTCATTGCGGCGCAGGTCGCCCTTTTCGCCGTACTGCGGCGCGCCGTTGCTCATGACAAAGTTTGCGAAGCCTTTGCGGCGCTCGCTCATGGTTTCGTAATCGAGACCGGTGGTAAAGGTGACCGGTACCAGCAGCTCGCCGCGGTGGGTCCAGCGGGTATCAATCCCCTGATAGTGTCGGGTCAGGTCGATAACGCCGCCCGCATGGGTCGGGTTAAGCTGCGGCGCGCGCGGAATCGACTGATATTGCGTGGTTTCGCGCTCACCGGCGTACATCATTACGCTCAGATCGTCCTGCTCGCTCAGCTGGCGCTCATAGCGCAAACCGGCCTGGGTCTGCTTAATGGTTTTGCGCGTATTGTACTGATCGCCGCGGGGAGACTGGCGTGGGTTACTCTGCCATTCGTCATAACTCAGGCCGCCCGCATCGTTAGCTTTGATATCGACGCTGTTGAACAACAGGGTCAGCTTGCTGACGTCGTCGATACGCACGCCCAGTTTGGCGTTAGCGAGATTCTTGCGCGCGCCGCTATGGTCGCGGGAGCCGTGGGTGGTGAAGCGGTTGGTGGAAACCACATAGTCGACGTCGCCCGCGTGCGTACCGTCACCAACAGCGCCGGTTGCTTTCATGCCGTAGTGCCAGGTACCGAAGCTACCGTAGTAGCTGCTGGCTTCGATGGTTGGCGGCTGGCTGCCGGTCTGGCTAGTGGCATTAATTACTCCGCCGGAAGAGTTGCCGTACAGCGCGGAAAAGGGGCCGCGCAGCACCTCAAGCGAGTCGAGGCTGCCAATGTCAATATTCGAGGTTTGCCCCTGACCATCGGGCATGGTGGCCGGAATACCGTCGACGTATATGCGCAGCCCGCGCACGCCGTAGGTCGAGCGGGAGCCGAAGCCGCGAATAGAAAGCTGCAGATCCTGGGCGTAGTTTTGTCGGTTTTGTACCTGGAGGCCGGGAACCGCGCCCAGCGACTCGGAGAGGTTAACGCGCGGCGCGGCCTGGCGCATTTCATCGCCGTTAACCACGCTCACGGCGGCTGGGGTATCGAGTTCAGAAACCGTAGATGGCGCAGCGGTGACGACCATGGTTTGTTCAGCGGCGCTGGCGGTTGGCGCGCTGGCAACCAGCGGCAGAAGCAGGGCGGGGAGCGCGGCGGCGCGCACGGAAAGGATTTTCATCAGAGTTACTCGCAAAACGAACCAAATGGAACATATGTATATATGTTAACTCTATTGTAAATTATTTGAAAAGACTTAACGATATTTGAGTTAACAAATAGCAGGAATTGCGTGATCTCAAGGCCACTATACGTAATTAATGCTCCACATTGAGATAAATAATGATTACTATTCGCATTCCGTAAATGGCGTAAAACAATGATTTTGCGCCCGGAAGCACTGTCGAGCAGGCACATATTTGTTTTATCAAAGGGAGTCGTTATGTCATTACGTCATCTGTCCGCGCCGCGTCTGCGCCGTTCACTGTTATTAACATCATTGCTGCTGGCGGGGAGCTTCAGCGCTCACGCGGCGGAAGAAATGCTGCGCAAGGCCGTCGGCAAGGGCGCATACGAAATGGCTTATAGCCAGCAAGAAAATGCGCTGTGGGTTGCCACGTCCCAGAGCCGTTCGCTGGATAAAGGCGGTATCGTTTATCGTCTTGACCCGACGACCCTTGAGGTGACTCAGGTTATTCATAACGACCTGAAACCGTTCGGCGCGACCATCAACAACGCCACCCAAACCCTGTGGTTTGGCAACACCACCGACAGCACAGTGACGGCGATTGATGCCAAAACCGGCAAGGTGAAAGGGCGTCTGGTACTTGACTCCCGCGAACGTAGCGAAACCGTACGCCCGCTGGCCCCGCGTGAACTGGCGGTCAACGAGAAAACCAATACTGTCTACATCACGGGTCTCGGTAAAGAGAGCGTGATCTGGGTGGTTGATGGTGACAAGCTGACGCTGAAAGATACCATTGCTAATACTGGCTCAATGGCAACGGGCCTGGCAGTGGATGTCCAGGCCAATCGTATCTACACCACCAACGCTGATGGCGAGCTGGTGACTATCGACAGCACCAGCAACAAGATCCTGTCACGCAAAAAGCTGCAGGATGACGGCAAAGAGCACTTCTACCTGAACCTGAGCCTCGATACTGCTGGTCACCGCGCCTTTATTACCGACGGCAAACAGCCGGAAGTGCTGGTGGTTGATATTCGCGATGGCAAAGTGCTGGAGAAAATCGCCGCGCCGGAGTCTCTGGCCGTGCTGTTTAACCCGACCCGCAATGAAGCCTACGTGACGCATCGTAAAGCTGGTGAAGTGAGCGTGATTGATGGTAAGAGCTATAAAGTGGTCAAGACCTTCAAAACCCCGACTCACCCGAACAGCCTGACGCTCTCCGCTGATGGTAAAACGCTGTACGTCAGCGTGAAGCAGGAATCGACTCGTCAGAAAGAAGCGACCCAGCCGGATGACGTTATCCGCATCGCGCTGTAATCTTCTCAGGAGGGGGCAACCCCTCCTGCTCGCCTATATCACCCTCTGTTACAAACCCTTGTTAGCCTGATAAATTTAATGGTTATACACTTACCTCTTCCCTGCGAAAGCGGGACGGTGGCATTAATCCTGGAGAAAAGATGAAAAAATCATTAATGGTTGTGTGCGCTGGCGCGATGCTGGCTCTTCTGGCGGGCTGTAGCTCAAACTACGTGATGACAACAAAAAGCGGGCAGACGATTGTGACTCAGGGTAAGCCGAAGCTGGATAAAGATACCGGCATGACCAGCTATACCGATGAGTCCGGCAACCAACGCCAGATCAACAGCAGTGATGTCGCTCAACTGGTGGAAGACAACTAAGGGTTGTCATCGCGGTTTGCCCCTGCGGGCAAACCGCAAAAGTGATTTACTGCTGTTTTTCGATCCCCGGCGCGGTGCTATGAATGGCCTGCACGCGTTTACGCACGCCAAACCATCCCGCAACCAGCAACACGGCAATCAGCGGAATCGAGCCGATAGTATAAGTACCGTTCGGATAGTCGAAAGCCATTAATACCAGCACGCTCAGCAGGAACAGCAGAGTCAGCCAGGAAGTGAAGGGCGCGCCCGGCATTTTGAAGCTGACGTCCGCCGCTTTGCCTTCCTTAATCGCTTTACGCAGGCGCATCTGACACACCACGATAAAGCCCCACGAAGCGATTATCCCCAGCGAAGCGACGTTAAGGACAATCTCGAATACCTGCGAAGGCACCAGATAGTTGAGGAATACCCCGACCACGTAGACCGCCAGCGTCGCCAGAATCCCGGCGTAAGGCACATGATGGCGGCTCATTTTCGACATAAACTGCGGCGCGGAACCGCCCATCGACATGGAACGCAGAATGCGCCCGGTGCAGTAGAGACCGGAGTTCAGGCTGGAGAGCGCAGCGGTTAACACCACGATATTCATCACGCTGCCGATATACGGCACGCCCAGCTTCGAGAAAAAGGTGACGAACGGACTTTGCCCGGCCTGATAAGCATTCCACGGCAGCAGCAAAACCAGCAACAGCACCGAACCCACGTAGAACAGGCCGATACGCCAGATAACGCTGTTAATCGCACGTGGCACCATGGTTTGCGGGTCTTTACACTCGCCAGCAGCGGTGCCTACTAGCTCGATAGAGGCGAAGGCGAAAACCACGCCCTGCACCAGCACCAGCGCGGGTAGCAGACCGTGTGGGAACAGGCCGCCGTTATCGGTAATCAGATGGAAGCCGGTGGCGTTGCCGTCCAGCGGCTTGCCGCTGCCGAGGAAAATAGTCCCAACCACCAGAAACGCCACGATCGCCAGCACTTTTATCAACGCGAACCAGAACTCCATCTCGGCGAACCATTTCACCCCGATCATGTTCATGGTGCCGACAATCGCCAGCGCGCCAAGGGCGAAAACCCACTGCGGAACATCACCAAATGCGCCCCAGTAGTGCATATACAGCGCAACGGCGGTGATATCGACAATGCCGGTCATCGCCCAGTTGATAAAGTACATCCAGCCCGCAACGTAAGCGGCTTTTTCGCCAAGGAACTCACGGGCGTAGGAGACGAAGCTGCCGCTGGAAGGGCGGTGAAGCACCAGTTCGCCCAGCGCGCGTAAAATAAAGAACGAGAACAGGCCGCAGACCAGATAAACCAGCGCCAGCGCGGGACCTGCCATCTGTAAGCGCGCGCCCGCGCCGAGGAATAAACCGGTACCGATGGCACCGCCGATGGCGATCATCTGCACCTGACGGTTGCCCATTGCCTTGTGATAACCGGACTCTTGCGAGTTCAGCCAGTGGCGTTTTGCCGCATGCTGCTCCGCCACAGTAGTGTGTTTCGTATTCATTGATATTGCTATTTTCCTGTCAATGTCCATGAGTGGTTCGTGATGCTGGCCCCCCCATCATTCTGGTGAATGAGATAAGCCAACATGGCGGAGAATCCTACACGCATCACAAAATGGACGCACGCAAAACATTAGCGGGCAGCACTTGCTTAAATATCAAGGAGATCGGTTATTTTCTGCCGGCAGGAGAATGGTCAGAGAATTTTGCTCATCGCTTGCGACGTTATTGCGCTATTATTCTCAGCCCGCATTTTGCCCGAGAGACAACGATGAAAATCAACGTAGTAGGGACCAGCGGCGTCGGCAAATCTACCCTCGCGCGTCGGCTGGCTCAGGAACTGTCACTACCTTATATCGAAATGGATGTGCTTTACTGGCGGCCGGAGTGGCAAGGGACGCCGGATGATGAGTTTTACGCCAAACTTGCCGCTGCTCTCGACGCGCCAGGCTGGGTGTTGGACGGCAACTACAACCGCAGCCGTTCGGTGAAATGGCGTGAGGTTGATTTGGTGGTATGGGTGGATTACAGCTTCTGGCGCACCTTCCGCCAGGCGGTATGGCGGGCGGCCTCCCGTGCAAGCCGCCGACAGGAGCTGTGGCCCGGCACCGGCAATTGCGAAACCTTCCGCCGCTCCTTCTTTAGTCGGGAATCCATTATTCTCTGGACGCTAAAAACCTGGCGTAATAATCGCCAGCGCTATCTGGCGGATATGCAGGACCCACAATATCAACATATTCGCTTTGTGCGTTTGCGCAACCAGCAGCAGACCGAGGCGTTGGTCCGCGAGCTTCAACAGCAATGCCGAACGTGAACCAGGAGGCGCGCCGCCTCCGGGATTGTCTTATCACTCAATAAACTTCGCGGGCACCGCCGCCGTTAACCGAACGCCATTCTCCGCCTGATAAAACTCAATGTTCTGCTTATACATCGATAAGGCATTAATTTTCAGCACCACGGGCTTACCGTAACGTTTTCCCACCTCAGCCGCGGTTGTTTCGTTGTCGGACAGATGCACATATTGTCTGGCACCGGGAATCAACCCCTGCTCACGGATCGCATCAACAAATCGCGTTGCGGTCCCATGAAATAAAAACTCAGGCGGCGTTGTTGCAATAAACGTGATATCAACCTGTCGGGAAGAGTGCCCCTGAACCGCGCGGATGCGTTGGCCATCGGCTGAAATGGCAAAACGCTTTTTATCGTTGTTTTCAACAACTGATTGAATGAGTTGCCTGTCGAGCTGCACGCGTTCTCTGGCCGCGCAGGCAATCAATGTGTCGATATCCGCCCAGCCTTCGTTATCCAGTATCAGTCCGATGGCTTCGGGCTGATGGCGTAAGACATAACTTAAAAATTTACTCACTTCTGTATGTGATTTGCTCATTAAATTTAACCCTTGCTTCCTTGTTGAGGGGGAATGATTAGCGTGTTTTTATATTACTTGTAACTTTGATCAATGGTTTTTTTATCCGCGATGAGCCATAACGTACGGTCGGAAGAGGCAGAAAGAGGCTGTTTCTTCACTCCCTGTGCGCCTATAATTGCAGCCCGAATTTTGATGTTGGCAAGGAGCCGCGTGTGGCGACAATAATCAATAACGCAATGCTCGATGCCATTTTGGCTGAAGTCAGGCCGCTGATTGGGCGCGGCAAGGTGGCGGATTATATTCCGGCGCTGGCCAGCGTCAGCGGCGATAAGCTCGGCGTTGCTATCTGTACGGTGGATGGTCAACACTACAGCGCTGGTGATGCTCACGAGCGTTTCTCTATCCAATCTATCTCGAAAGTGCTGAGCCTGATAGTAGCAATGAACCACTATCAGGAAGAGGAGATCTGGCAGCGAGTGGGCAAAGACCCTTCCGGGCAGCCATTTAACTCGCTGTTGCAGCTGGAAATCGAACAGGGTAAACCGCGCAATCCGTTTATTAATGCCGGGGCGCTGGTGGTCTGCGATATGCTGCAAAGCCGTCTTAGCGCGCCGCGTCAGAGAATGCTGGAAATCGTCCGTCGCCTGAGCGGCGTGAGCGATATTGCCTATGATCCGGTGGTGGCCCGTTCCGAATTTGACCACTCGGCGCGTAACGCCGCCATCGCGTGGCTGATGAAATCGTTCGGCAACTTTCATAACGATGTTGCGACGGTGCTGCAAAATTACTTCCATTACTGCTCGCTGGAGATGAGCTGTGTCGAACTGGCGCGCACGTTCTTGTTTCTTGCCGATAGCGGCATTGCTCCGCACCTTACGTCGCCGGTTATTGCACCGATTCAATCACGCCAGGTTAATGCGCTGATGATGACCAGCGGCATGTACCAGAACGCCGGTGAATTCGCCTGGCGCGTTGGTTTACCGGCGAAATCCGGCGTTGGCGGGGGGATTGTGGCTATCGTCCCGCAGGAGATGGCGATTGCGGTGTGGAGCCCGGAGCTTGACGAAGCCGGGAACTCGCTGGCCGGTATCGCTTTACTGGAAAAACTCACCCAAAAACTGGGGAGGTCGGTGTTCTGATGGTGCCAATCGACACTCTATTTTCTCGCCTTCAGCGTTCCACTTTTCGCTCCCGATTTCGCCTTGGCGTTAAGGAGCGGCAGTATTGCTATGATAAAGGGGCGGACGTTATTGACCAGCACGCCGCCGATTTTATCGGCAAGCGGTTGGCTCCTGCTGAAATACCTAACGATGGTAAACAAACCCCAATGCGTGGGCATCCGGTGTTTATTGCGCAACACGCCACCGCTACCTGCTGTCGCGGGTGTCTGGAAAAGTGGCATGCCATCCCGCAAGGACGGAGACTTAGCGAGCAAGAGCAGCGCTACGTGGTGCAGGTCATTCACCACTGGCTGGTCATCCAGATGAATTCTCCCGACCAACGCTCGCTTTAATTCATCAGGCGTCGGTGTATGCCTGATAATTATTCTCATGATATGATGCCGTGCTAACTAATTATTAACATAATAATTGCCTGAAACAATTAGACGGATAATCATGAATGTCTCCACTGTCGATTCGGTCATTCACGCTGTTTCGTGAGGAACAACCCGTGCGCGATGCGCTGGTCTTGTTCACGTTAACGCTACTGCTGCATTTCTTTGGCGCGATGCTGCGTCTGGTTCAGGAACTGTCCTTCTTTTGGCCGCTGAATGCGGTAATGGCGGGTATTTTCGCACGTTATATTTGGCTAAATCGCAGTTATTTTTACGCCGTCTGTTTTGCCGCCATGCTGGTTTATGACGGTTTAACTTCGCGCTGGGGAATGGGCTTTGCTTCCTTCCTGATTAATTTCTCCAATATTGTTTTTATTGTCACCCTTGCTCAGTTGATTCTGTGGGACAAACGGCGAACGGATTCAATGCCTGGCCCGATTAACGCGCTGAGTCTGTTTTGCTATTGTTTGCTGGCGGCGTTGTTGTGTGCCGCCGTGGGTGCGCTGGGGTCGGTGGATGTTGAACGCGCCACCTTTATTCCCCAACTGGCGGACTGGTTTAGCGAACAGTTTTCAACAGCCGTGCTGATTCTGCCGTTTGTTTTGACACTGACGCTGCCCTCGGCATTTGGCCGTTTTCGCTTGCGTCAGCTGCTGCCGGCTATTGCCCTGGTGTTGTCGATTATTCTCGGCGTCGCCGTTGGCGGGGCGGGGAGCATTACTTTTCCGCTACCGGCGCTGATTTGGTGTGCCATTCGGTACCCCTTACCGCTAACCTGCCTGTTGACCTTTATTACCGGAATTAGCGAAATTTTGCTGGTGGCTAACTCGCTTATCCATCTCTCGCACGATACGCGGATGCAGCCGTGGCAGCTCTTCTCGACCCGGCTTGGCATAGCGGCAATGCTGATTAGCCCGATTATTGTTGCCTCCAGCGTCGAAGCGATTAATAACTTGATGAAACAGCTGGCGCTGCGTGCTGATTTTGATTTCCAGACGCGCGTTTATTCCCGTTCCGGTTTAAGCGAAGCGCTGAAGCGTCGGCCATTATCATCCGAAAATCTATTAACGGTCATGGTGCTGGATATCGACGGCTTTAAACAGGTCAACGATCGGTGGGGGCATGAGTGCGGTGATTGCGTGCTGGCCCAGTTTGCACAGCAGGTGCGGCTGCTGGCGGGTGAACAGGGCATGGTGGCGCGTATTGGTGGCGAAGAGTTCGTGGTCGCGGCGTTAACGGCCTCAGAGCAGGAAGGACAACTACTGGCGGAGAAAATTCGCCAGGGCATCGAATCGCAAACCTTTACCTGGGGTCAAAGCCAGATCAAACTGACTATCAGTATGGGAATGGAGAGCCGACAGCTCGGCGCTGCGCGGGTGAACGATCTATTTAATCAGCTATTAATGGATGCTGATGATTATATGATTCGGGCGAAAAAAGCTGGGCGTAACCGGATCTGTACGGAAAAGCTGGCTGAAAGCACGCTATAAGAAAACGCGATGATAAATATTGTTGTGTTAAATATACGTTAAAAACATAGTGGTGTGGTCGATTTCAAGGAGTTACTTATGACCACATCCTTTTCTCTGCGCACGCTGTCGCGTGACGATATTCACGAACACCTTTCTCAATTAACCGACATCCTCGTCAGTTGCGTCAACGGCGGGGCGTCGGTGAGCTTTATGCAGCCCTTTAATCCGCAAACCGCGACGGCATTCTGGCAGAGAATGGCGCAGAGCGTTGCCGCCGGGGAGCGTACCATCCTCGCGGCGGTAGATGCGCAGCAGCGGTTGGTCGGTACAGTACAGCTAATCACCGACCAACCGGAAAACCAACCGCACCGTGCCGACGTCGCCAAACTTCTGGTTCACCAAAATGCACGTCGACAGGGGCTGGCTAACGCACTGATGAACCGGCTGGAAGAGATTGCGCGTGAGCAGGGTAAGAGCGTTCTGGTGCTGGATACGGCGACGGGCAGTGGCGCAGAAAACTTTTATCTTCAATGCGGTTGGGAAAAAGCTGGGGAAATTCCGCGCTATGCGCTGATGCCGGACGGAGAGCTGACCGCGACGTCTCTGTTCTATAAATTTCTATAATAAATTTGATATTGCATACAGCTTTGATCAAAACAGGGTTTCACTCATGTAAAAACCTGATAACTTATTGGACCAATTACTCAGGTTGTATGACTACTCTATGAGGGAACCCTTGTGAAAACATTAAACCGTCGCGATTTCCCGGGCGCGCAGTACCCTGAACGTATCATCCAGTTTGGCGAAGGCAACTTTCTGCGCGCGTTTATCGACTGGCAGATCGATCTGCTGAACGAGCATACCAACCTGAATTCTGGGGTGGTGATCGTGCGTCCGATTGAGAGTTCATTCCCACCGTCGCTCAGTACTCAGGATGGTCTCTATACCACGATCATTCGTGGCCTGAATGAGAAGGGCGAAGCGGTCAGCGATGCAAGGCTGATTCGTTCTGTAAACCGGGAAATCAGCGCCTATGCGGATTACGATGAGTTGCTGCGCCTGGCGCATAACCCTGATATGCGGTTTGTGTTTTCCAATACCACTGAAGCGGGCATCAGCTACCACGCAGGCGACCGTTTCGATGATGCGCCTGCGGTCAGCTATCCGGCGAAGTTGACCCGCCTGCTGTTTGAGCGCTACAGCTATTTCTCCGGTGCGGCGGATAAGGGCTGGGTCATCATCCCTTGCGAACTGATTGATTATAACGGCGAAGCGCTGCGTGAACTGGTGCTGCGCTACGCGCAGGAGTGGGCGTTGCCGCAAGCGTTCCTGACCTGGCTGGATGAGGCTAACGCCTTCTGTTCCACGCTGGTGGACCGCATTGTTACCGGCTATCCGCGTGATGAAGCGGCGCAGATTGAAGAGCAACTGGGCTATAAAGATGGTTTCCTTGACACCGCAGAGCACTTCTACCTGTTTGTGATTCAGGGACCAAAATCCCTGGCCGCGGAGCTACGCCTCGACAAGTTGGCGCTTAACGTACTGATCGTTGACGATATTAAGCCGTATAAAGAGCGCAAAGTCGCCATTCTTAACGGTGCGCACACTGCGCTGGTGCCGGTCGCTTTCCAGGCTGGCCTGGATACCGTTGGTGAGGCGATGAATGACACTGAAATCTGTTCTTTCGTCGAGAAGGCGATTTATGAAGAGATCATTCCGGTTCTCGACCTGCCGCGTGATGAGCTGGAATCTTTCGCCAGCGCGGTAACCGGGCGCTTCCGTAACCCGTACATCAAGCACCAGCTCCTGTCTATCGCCCTTAACGGGATGACTAAATATCGCACCCGTATTTTGCCACAGCTGTTGGCGGGGCAGACGAAGGGCGGCAAGCTCCCGGCACGTCTGACTTTTGCACTGGCGGCGCTGATCGCGTTTTACCGCGGTGAGCGTAACGGCGAGAGCTATCCGGTGCAGGATGACGCTGAATGGATGGAAAGCTATCAGGCGCTGTGGGCCCAGCATCGTGATGCGCAAATCAGCACCGGTGAACTGGTGAAAGCGGTGCTGTCCGTTGAATCCCACTGGGAGCAGGATCTGACTAAAGTTTCTGGCCTGGTAGAGCAGGTTACGCAGGATCTGGATGCTATTCTGCGCGATGGCATGCGTGCGGCGGTTAAACCGCTGTGCTGATGTTCTTAAAGACCGCACGCTGGATTTTGCAGGCCGGGTAAGGCGGCGGCCGCCACCCGGCGATTATCCAGGCACAATGCCTGAAGCTGATTTGTTATCGATCTCAACCCGGCTACCGCCGGGTTAGTTTTGCGCTTAAATTAGTTACAACATACTGAATGCTTTATTTAATATCACCGGTCTGAAAGACCCTGCTCGTAAAGCTTGGCAGAGCACTGAAGGAAAACAGGGAGATGAATCCTGACATCAGGAGAGACAACGCTCTTCAATATATGTAAAAATCCGCATTACTTTCTGTTCTGGAATGACTCGTATGGTTTCTGTACCGTTTCCCGTGGTGACCTTGCTCGCACTGTTTATCCTACTTGCCATGGCTCTTTTCTCAGGCAAACCTCATCACCGCGGTACGGTACAATTTCTTAGCGCATGCATATTGCTTCTTTCTGTCAGCATGTTGCGCTGGGAGTATGATTCAGTCGCGCTGAGAAATCTTCAGGCTATGATGGCAGTCTTGTTACCACCTATCGCCTGGCACAGTTTTATGTCGTTGACAGAAATGAAACGACCACGCTATTTATCATGGCTGGTCGGCCCGGTCATCATCACCTTACTTATCGAGGGAATTTGGCCCACAGCGACCGATATGGTGCTGTTCCTGTTGTTTTTCAGCTACGGATGCGGCCTGATGTGGGTCGCATGGCGAGGGGACGATATCTTTATCTTCAGCCGACTCAGTGAATCCTTGCAGACAACGCGGATGGCTTTTTTTGCCGGTTGCTTTCTGTGTATATCCGCATTGACCGATCTCACTATCGCTTTTGACTTCAGTATGACCGGCGGCAGACAAGCTCCCGCTATCGTGGCGTTGTTTCAGGCCATGCTACTGCCGTTAATTGGTTTTGCCATTATCAGTGCGGGAAGAACCACCGCCGTATCCAATGCACCTCTCAACAAAGAAGTCACTCCCGAACCGCCCACACAACCCGCGGGCGAGCAGAATGAGATTTATGTGATACTTGAGGAAAAGGTTCGCGCAACGCAAATCTATCTTAATCCCGACCTCACATTAAATTTGTTGGCCAGAAAAACGGGAATTCCTGCACGTCAGCTTTCAGCTGCGGTCAACGCATTATGTCAGTGCAACGTATCGCAGTGGATTAACTGTTTCAGGATTGAACGGGCGCAGGCGTTGCTACTCAGCAGCCCGCAGCCCGTGACTGAAATCATGCTGGATTCGGGATTTACCACCAAATCCAATTTTAACCGCGAGTTTCAGCGTATTTGCGGTATGTCGCCTACTGCTTTTCGTCAACAGGCGCGCGATAATCAAGCGACGAGTTCAGAAATACCATGACCTTTTGGGCCACTATTTGATGGATGGAGGCCCGATTTGCCCCTTCACCGTCCTGGCAGACGATACCGTCGCCGGGAGAATCCTCTTCAATAAGCGCCACGGCTCCTGGCTTACACAATTGCATAAAACTGAAATGTGTCGCGCCATTAACCAACTCAAACTTTGCCCATCGATCGGGGATTTCGCTAGCAAGATACCCTGACTCCTGTTTGGCAGGGAGTGCGGCCAGTGCATCACTCTGGGCTGCCAGGAGCAGGACCGGAATGTTGATAGTGTGCAGGCTCTGTGGGGTAAATCCAGGCACCATTCCGAGATCGAGAGAAACGATCGCTTTAATTCGCTTATCTTGCAAGTTCGCAGCAAGTTTCTCCGGAGACTGTGGTTCATTTATGCCGAGTTTTTGCGCGATTTTGCAATCACCGCGCAACGGATGCTGTTGGCAGTCTTGCTTAAAACGAGCTGTGTCGAAGCGAGCACCGGCCAGTTCCATGACCGTCCAGCCCCCCAGCGAGTGGCCAGCGGCGGCAATGCGTCTCTTATCTGTTTCACCAACCAAATTGGGCGAGCTCATCACGAAGTTAATCACCCGCGTGATGTCCTGTGGACGCCGCCACAACTTTTTTGCCTCAATGGGGTTTTGGTTAAAGGTGGTGGTCCCTGGATGATCCGGTGCCGCAACGATATATCCTTGGGCGGCCATAGCGGTAGCGAGCCAGGACAGATTTCGCCAATTTCCGTTATAGCCGTGCGACAGCACTAACAGAGGATGTGCGCCAGGTACTGGCTGCGCGTTGCGAATAACGGAAATGCCAACAAAAGCAGGATTGTCTGCCACACGCTCCATTTTTCCAGGCATCACAGTGGGATACCACAGCGTCACTTTCACGGTGTCAGGCCCTGAACCGGGGAGCGTTATCTGACGAAAGCCGGTGCTGGCATGCGCCTGGAGACAAAAGAATAAGGTCGATAATAAAAAAATCCACGTTCTGAACATGATGTAACCCCGATTGCGATGAATGTGTCACCTTGATACCTGAAGCGTCTTGTTTCGGCGTCCTGGAACACGATCGAGGTCGTCAAAAGCGTGATTTCATCATTCTGAGCGTATTCCTCGTTGAGCGAAAAGGATGAATTGTGTCCCAGGCGCTTGAAGAAATTATCTGTCCGGAAAATAATGGCTTATCCGTTTAAGGGGAAATGCGATGGTCATTGAGATTCGCGAAGCAGGTCCGCAGGACAAAGCGCAGTGGTTACAGCTGTGGGAAGGTTACACCAAATTTTACGGCAGCCCGCAGCCGCAGGACGTCACTGAATACACCTGGCAACGCCTGCTTGATACCGCTTCGCCGCTGTTGGGCCGCGTTGCCATGGTGGACGGGAAAGTGGTTGGGTTTGCGATTTGCGTGCTCCACGAAGGAACATGGGTAAAAACCCCAATCTGTTATCTGGAAGATCTGTATGTTGACCCGCAGGTGCGCGGGCGCGGTATCGCCAGGACGCTAATGCAATCGCTGCAAGCGGAAGGCATAGAGAAAGGATGGTCGCGTCTTTACTGGCATACTCGCACTGACAATCCGGCCCGGCGTCTTTATGATGAATTCACGCCAGCTGATGACTATGTTCGCTACCGCATAACGCTCTAAAAGTCTGAGATTAAGAAGTTGTTAAGATTTTATCTGTAAAACAGGTGAAAACGGCTCAGGAGAAGCAAAAATGGAAAAACGCATAGAGACAGTCGTCAATTTAATCATGTTTCTTTCGCTGTTGGCCACCGCATGGGACCTCTCCCTGGTACATCACCTTTCCTGGTAAATCAGATGATACGGCGCTCGTTCCGGCGCCGTATTCCCATTCTTATCGTTCAAGACGAGCGTCGCGCCACTATAAACAGGCGAGGAAATAACAATAAAACCTTTCCGTTACACTGTAACGGATAATGCTCTCTGAGCAGTTCCAGATAGCGCTCAAGAAACGCCTCGCGCTGCTGTTCATCCAGCGGTTGCAGAAACGGTCTAAGCCCTGTGGACTGCAACCAGTCAATAATGGCCTGATGTGAATCCAGAGGGTGGTAATAGGTTGTGCGCCAGATATCCACCTCGCAGCCGCTAGCGGTCAGAATATCGTAATACTCCTGCACGCTCGGCAGCGGATGACGTCCGCTAGCCGGATGCCCCAGCTCGTTTGCTACCTGGCGCATCAGGGTATGCGACGGCTCCTGCCAGTTATCAGGCATCTGCACCGCCAGCACGCCATTCGCCGCAAGATTCCCCACCAGATGAGGAAACAGCCGCTGATGATCGGTTAGCCACTGCAGAGAAGCATTGGCGTAGATCACGTCCGCTGGGCGCTCGGGGCGAAACTCACCGATATCTGCGGCGACAAACCGGCAATCGGCCAGCGTCCGGGCGGCTTCTTCCAGCATCGCTGGTGAATTATCGACGCCAATAATCGTTGCCTCCGGCCAGGCGTCGCGCAACAGGGCGGTACTGTTGCCCGGTCCACAGCCTAAATCGATGGCCAGCGCTGCGGGGTGATGGGCGATACGAGCGAGAAGTTCAGCGGCGGGGCGCGTACGTTCCGCGCCAAATTTCAAATACAGTGAAGGGTTCCAGTCTGCCATAGTGCGCTCCGGTTGTGAGAAACTTGCCATCAGCATAGACGGCAATGACGCTCTGGCAACAAAATCGTTGACGCTTTTCAGTGACACCGTCACTTTTTTATGCACCGTGCTGAGCGATGCATCACGGTACTTTCAGTGGTTGCCAGGTAGACTACGCGCCGTGAAATAGTGGCTATCGGAAGGACAATGGCTCTAATAATTAAGGTGTTGCTTGAAAATCGACTCGGTGAGGGAAAGGACAAAATGCTGCGGGCGAAACCGGGTTTGAGCCTGCTTTTGCAAGATGAAACCAGCCGCGTCCTGTTTGATACCGGGCCTGACGGCAGTTTTTTACACAATGCCCAGCGTATGGGCGTTTCTTTAAAAGATTTAACTGCGACGGTGCTGTCGCATGGGCACTACGATCACTGCGGCGGCGTGCCGTGGCTACCGGATAACAGTCGTATTATCTGCCATCCGCAAATTGCGAAGCGGCGTTACTCGGCGCTATCGCTGGTCGGGCAACGCTGGAAAATTAAGAAACTATCGCGGGAAATCGACTATTCCCGCCACCGGATGGAGTATAGCCGCGAGCCGTTGCGGATTAGTGAGTGGTTAACGTGGTCCGGTGAAATTGCCGTCGCCAGGCCAAAAGCTTACGGCGTACTTGATGGTCAGACACAGGATTATATTGCCGATGAAGGCGTGCTGATCTACCGCTCGACCCGAGGGCTGGTCATTATCTGCGGCTGCGGACATCGCGGATTGATCAATACCATCAGGCACTGCCAGAAGATAATGGGCGAACAGAAAATACACGCTGTCATCGGCGGTCTTCATCTGCGCAGCGCTTCCCCCTGGCTCATACGCCAGCTGAAACTGTTTTTGCAGCAGCAAAAGGTAGAAAAAATTATGGCGTGCCACTGCACCGGCTCATGGGGGCGATGGTGGCTTTCAGCGGACGCGGCCCCGGCAACGGGCGATACGCTAGTGCTGGAGTAGCGGCTTAATTTATAATTGAGTCACATATAAATAACATTTTCGTCATTTATTAAGTACATTATTTCCAGGCCCATACACCTTCCCCTTGGGGGAAGGTCAAATCGTTATTTCACTATTATGTGTAAAGGTATATAGAGAAACTTCATTCTGTTTAATACCTGTTTTTCCTTCTGAAATATTATTTAATTCTGCCGGTGAGTGTGATTTAATTCGGCGGTCATCTCATTGTGAATATCAATATGATCCCGTTACTTCAGGCATTATTTAAACAAGCAACCCGGCGCAGGCTACGTATCCGCGCTGGGCTTGTTATTGCCTGTTGGTTACTGCTCAATCTTCAGCTCGCGGTCGCGGCGCATCATGGCGGCGGCCAACCATCGGTCGCGCCGGAAGTGCAGGTTCACCATATTGTTGATGGCATGATGGGTATGCCCAGTATGGAAAGCGCTGGTCAGAAGGTTATTTGCGAGAAACACTGTGACCCGGACACGGCTCAGCCTAATTCTTCAACTGCGCTGCAGCTAAATGCTCTTCCCTCAGAGACCGCACTGTTAGTGGTTTCCCCGCAGCAGGAAAGTTGCGCTGAACGTATGGACTGGCATACGCCGCCGGTCACTGGCCCTCCGGCTGAAATACGCTTCTGCCGCTTCAGAGAATAAATCTCCGTTAAAAACATCCATCAGATCTGCCCGGTCTGCGGGCGACTTTATGTTTTTTTCGGAGATATTATGATGCGTTCTACTTCTATTTTTCTGCTTATTACCAGCGTTCTGACCTTTACCGCCGTCTCATTTCCCGCCAGCGCCGAAGACAGCGCCATGCATCACCACAATATGTCCACGATGACGGACATGTCGAATATGAATAAGCAGGATGATTCCGTTACGACTTATTCGGCAAATGGGCTGATTAAAGCCTGGCGCGATAATTCGGTATCCATTGCCCATTCGCCCGTTGCGCAACTGAACTGGCCCGCGATGACCATGAGCTTTGCGCTCGGCGAGTATCAGGGTGAAAAGTTAGCAGTGGGGCAGCGGGTTAATTTTACCTTCCGTCAGACTGACTCCGGCTACGCGCTCGTTTCCATTACCGCGCAATAACTCCGGAGTCACTATGCACATCTTAAATAAGGCGGCCTTTGGGCTGCCGCTTCTGCTGTCGTTGATTTCTACCAACGGCTGGGCGACGACGCTGGCGGAGGCCCTGTCGGCTGCGCAGAGCTACTCCGCCGAGCTTTCCGCTAACGATCATCAGGTTAACGCATTAGAAAACATGGCGGACTCCGCCATGCAGCTCCCCGACCCAAAGCTGAAATTTGGCATTGAGAACGTCCCGTTGGGGGGGAACAACGCCAGCCGCCTGACCCGTGAGGGTATGACCATGCAGCGGGTCGGTGTGATGCAGGACTACGTCAGCAGTACCAAACGCGAGCGCAAAGCCGACTCGATAACCGCCGAAGCGCGGCGAACGGCTGCCAACGCTGATGTGATTCGCGCCCGGCTCCAACGGGAAACCGCTCAGGCATGGCTGGCGCTGGCGGTGGCGCAGAAATCGCTACGCTCAGTACAGACATTGATCAGCGAAACTTCCCGGCAAATTGGCGTCCAAAAAGCGGGCGTCAGTAGCGATAGCGCCAGTCCCAGCAGCGTGCTGGACGTTCAACTGGCATTGAATGCGATGAAAAATGAGCAGGATAACGCGCGTCGCGATGTGCAGGTCGCTCAGGCGCGCTTGCTGCAGCTCACCGGCAAGGATGTGCGCGATATCTCCGGCCCGCTGCCGCGCATCGAACGACTTCCGGCGGATGAAACCACCTTAATCGAGGGGGTTAAACTCCATCCGGAGCTGATCCAGGCCGCGCGAGAAGCCGATCTGGCAAAAGCGAAATCAGGGCAATCGGAGGTGGCGGCGATCCCCGACGTCGGCGTTGAAGTCTATTACGCCAGGCGCGGGGATGATTACGACGACATGGTCGGAGTGATATTCACCGTCGATATGCCTATTTTTCAGGGCAAACGTCAGGACAAAGACCACGCCGCCGATGTTTCGCGCGCCTTTGAGGCCAACGACCAGCTAACGCTACTCCTGCGCGAACACCAGGCGCAGCAGTATCAGCTGATCTCGCAATATAACGCGGCGAAAGCAATATACGACCGCCAGCAAAGCGAGGTGCTGCCGCTGCTGCGCAAAAAAGTCAGCCTCGTAAATGCCCAATATCGGGCGGGCAGCTCTGCGCTTAGCGAGCTGTTATCCGTGCGTCGCGATCTGCTGAGCGGCGAAATCGCCAGCAACAATGCCGAGAAAGCGCTCGCTGACGCGTGGGCTGCCATTCGCTACCTGATTCCGCAGGATGTTAAATAATGAAGCTTAAATCTGTTATTACCCTGGTGGCGCTGGCCGTCGCCCTTGCCGCTGCGGGCGGATACTGGCTGGGCGCACGAAAAGCCCCGACAATGACCAACGGTGGAGAGGATGCGGTAGCAGGCCGCACAGTGCTGTACTGGTACGATCCGATGACCCCCGGCGCGCGTTTTGATAAGCCGGGCAAATCGCCATTTATGGATATGGACCTGGTTCCGCGCTATGCCGATGAAGGTGAGGGCGATAATGCGGGCGGCGTGCAGATTAGCGCTCGCCAGCAGCAAAATCTCGGCGTACGTACGGCAAAGGTTTCCCGTCAGGCGCTGGCGCTCAAACTCAACGCGTTTGGTACCGTTGCTATTGACGAACGCAGCGTTGAAACGGTTCCAGCACTGGCTAATGGCCTGATTGAGAAGCTTTACGTCAACGCCTCGCAGCAATTTGTGAAAAAGAATCAAGCACTGGCCGAGCTGTGGATCCCGCAGTGGGCGGCAGCGCAGCAGGAGTATCTGGCGGTGAGGCAGCTTGGCGATAGCGGGCTCACCGCCGCCGCGCGCGGGCGCTTGCAGTTGCAGTTTATGCCGGAAGCGATTATTCGCAGCGTCGAGCGCAGCGGCAAACCGCAAACCCGCATGACCGTTCGCGCGCCAAACGCAGGTTACGTCAATAAACTCGATGTGCGAACCGGTGCGCAGGTGACGGCCACTCAGGCGCTGTTCGAACTGGCGAGCCTCGACCCGGTATGGATAGTGATTGATTACCCGGAAAACCAGGCCAGCCTGCTGCGTCTCGGTAGTCAGGTGACGGCGACTACCAGCAGCTGGCCCGGGCTGACCGTCCAGGGCAAAGTCAGTGAATTGCTGCCCGACCTCGAAGCCACCACCCGCACCCTGAAAGCGCGCGTGGTGCTGGAGAATCCGCAGCATCAACTGAAGCCGGGAATGTACTTAAACGTCCAGTTGGCTGAGGCGAATCAGAGTCGCGCCGTTCTGACCATCCCGGAAGAGGCGCTGATCGCCACCGGCACCAGCAACCGCGTGCTGATCGCTGATGGCGAAGGGCATTTCCGTCCGGTTGAGGTCACCGCCGGACGCGCGCAGAACGGGCTGGTCGAGATCAAATCCGGCCTCGAAGAGGGCCAGCAGGTGGTCACCTCCGGCCAGTTCCTGATTGACTCCGAAGCCAGCCTGCGCAGCGCGCTGCCGCAAATCGCCGGGCAGGAGGGCACGGAGGCTAAAACGTACTCGACGCATGGTGTTATCAAAGTGCTGAACGATGAATCGGTCACTATTGAGCATCAGCCGGTCCCGGAACTGAAGTGGCCAGCGATGACCATGGATTTTGCCATTACGCCGCAGCAGCGTCAGCAAATCCGCCCCGGCGAGTCGGTGATGTTCAGCTTTTCCCTGACCGACGACGGGGCGCAAGTCACCTCAATTATGCCGATGACCGGCGCTAAGGAGCAGCCATGATTGCCGCCGTTATCCGCTGGTCATTGCGCAACCGTCTGCTGGTGCTGCTGGCGACGCTCATTATGGCTGCCTGGGGCGTCTGGTCGGTACAGCAGGCACCACTGGATGCGTTACCGGATCTCTCCGATACTCAGGTGATCATCCGCGTCAGCTATCCCGGCAAAGCGCCGCAAATTGTTGAAGACCAGGTCACTTATCCGCTGACCACCACCATGCTATCGGTACCGGGTGCGAAAACCGTACGCGGCTTTTCGATGTTCGGCGATTCCTACGTTTACGTGCTGTTTGATGACGGCACCGACCCGTACTGGGCGCGCTCCCGCGTGCTGGAGTATCTGAGCCAAATCCAGAGCAGCCTGCCGCCGGAAGCGAAAGCCTCGTTAGGGCCGGACGCCACCGGCGTCGGCTGGGTGTTTGAATACGTGCTCACCGATAAAAGCGGTAAGCACAGCCTCGGCGATCTGCGGGCGATTCAGGACTGGATCCTCAAATATGAGCTGAAAACCGTGCCGGATGTTTCAGAAGTCGCCAGCGTCGGCGGGATGGTGAAAGAGTACCAGGTGATCCTCAACCCTGACCGGCTGCGGGCGCTGAACGTGACGCACGAGCAGGTGATTAGCGCCATTCAGAGCGCCAACCAGGAGGGAGGCGGCTCGGTGCTGGAGCTGGGCGAAGCCGAATATATGGTGCGCACTACCGGCTACCTGAAATCCATTGACGACTTTAATCAGGTGGTGATTGCCTCGCGCAACGGCGTGCCGGTGCTGCTTTCCGACGTTGCCAGCGTGCGCCGCGGCCCGGCGATTCGTCGCGGTGTCGCCGAACTCAACGGTGAAGGGGAAGTGGCGGGCGGGATTATCATTATGCGTTCGGGCAAAAATGCGCTGACCACCATTAACGCGGTGAAGGCCAAACTGGCGGAAGTCAAAAAAAGCCTGCCCGCTGGCGTGGAGATTGTCCCGGTGTACGACCGCTCGCAGCTGATTAAAAACTCGGTTGAGACTCTGACCCATAAGCTTATCGAAGAGTTTATCGTTGTGGCGGTAGTCTGCTCGCTATTTTTGTTTCACTTTCGCAGCGCCCTGGTGGCGATGATCACGCTACCGCTAGGGATCCTCGGCGCGTTTATCGTCATGCACTATCAGGGCGTCAGCGCCAATATGATGTCGCTCGGCGGGATTGCGATTGCCATCGGGGCGATGGTGGATGCGGCAATCGTGATGATTGAAAATATGCACAAGGTGCTGGAGCAGTGGCGGCACGATCACCCCGAGCGCCAGCCATCTTCAGATGATTACTGGAAAATTGCCCAGCAGGCGGCGTCGGAAGTGGGGCCTGCGCTGTTTTGCAGCCTGCTGATCATCACCCTGTCGTTTATTCCGGTATTCACCCTCGAGGCGCAGGAAGGCAAGATGTTCTCGCCGCTGGCCTTCACTAAAACGTACTCGATGGCGGTAGCCGCCGGACTGGGGATCACCCTGGTTCCGGTGCTGATGGGTTATTTTATTCGCGGCAAAATCCCCGATGAGACAGCTAATCCGCTCAACCGCTGGCTGATTCGCGCCTATGAACCGCTGCTGGATAAAGTGTTGCAGTGGCCAAAAGCGACGCTGGCCGCCGCCGGTGTGCTGTTGGTTGCCACGCTATGGCCGCTGGCGCAGCTTGGCAGCGAATTCCTGCCGCAGATTGATGAAGGCGATCTGCTGTATATGCCGTCCACGCTGCCGGGGATCTCCAGTCGCGAAGCCGGACGCCTGCTACAACAAACCGATCGCCTGATTAAAACCATTCCCGAAGTGCAAAGCGTGTTTGGCAAAGCCGGTCGTGCCGATAGCGCCACCGACCCGGCGCCGCTGACGATGCTGGAAACCACCATTCAGTTCAAGCCAAAAAGCGAATGGCGGCCCGGTATGACCATGGATAAGCTGATTAGCGAGCTGGATAACACGGTGAAAGTGCCGGGGATTGCCAACGTCTGGGTGCCACCGATCCGTAACCGCCTTGATATGCTGGCAACCGGCATTAAAAGCCCGGTCGGCATCAAAGTGAACGGCAACAATCTGGCGGAAATTGAAAAAACCGCCGAGGAGATCGAGCGCATCGTGCGCAACGTACCGGGAGTGACGTCGGCGCTGGCTGAGCGTCTCGACGGTGGACGCTATATTGATATCAAGATCGACCGGGTAAAAGCGGCCCGCTATGGCGTGTCGGTGAAGGAGCTGCAATCTGTGGTCGCCAGCGTAGTGGGCGGCGATAACATTGGCGAGACCATCGAAGGGCGTGAACGTTACCCGATAAGCGTGCGCTATCCGCGTGAAATGCGCGACTCGCTGCAAAAGCTGCGCGATCTGCCGGTGGTCACCAGCGGCGGGGCGCAGGTGGCGCTGTCCGAGCTGGCGGATATCGCCATCACCGACGGCCCGCCGATGCTAAAAAGCGAAAACGCCCGCCTGTCGGACTGGATCTACGTCGATATTCGCGGCCGCGATCTGAAATCTGCTGTTGACGAAATGCAGAGTGAGGTCAGCAAACAGGTTAAATTGCCGGAAGGGATCTCGCTGACCTGGTCCGGGCAGTATGAATATCTGGAGCGGGCCACTGAAAAGCTGAAAATCGTGCTGCCGTTTACCCTGATGATCATCTTCGTGCTGCTTTACGTTACCTTCAGCAAGGTTAAAGACGCGCTGTTGATAATGGGTACCTTGCCGTTTTCGCTGATTGGCGGCGTCTGGTTGCTGTGGCTGCTGGGCTATAACCTGTCGGTGGCGGCCGCCGTTGGCTTTATTGCGCTAGCGGGCGTCGCGGCGGAGTTTGGGGTGATTATGGTGCTCTATTTAAATCAGGCGATCGCCAAACGGCGTGAGCAACTTGATGATCGGACCCTCAACGAAGCGATTCATGAAGGCGCGGTGCTGCGCGTGCGTCCGAAAGTGATGACCGTCGCGACGATTATGGCCGGGTTGCTGCCGATTATGTGGGGGGGCGGGACCGGCTCAGAGGTGATGCAGCGTATTGCCGCACCGATGATTGGTGGAATGATCACCGCGCCGCTGCTGTCGATGCTGGTGATCCCCGCGGTGTATCTGCTCACGCACCGCAAAAAGCGCTAACGTTATCAATTCCCCCGGGCCTGGCGGTCCGGGGAAGCATTAGATATTGTGCTCGCATTTCTGCCGGGCGGCGGCTGGCGCCTTGCACGGCCTACAAAACCCGCCATATCATCAGGTGACTCATTTTCCGCAGGCCCGGGCCCGAGAGGCGCACATTATCAGTAATCTCAGTCAGCGTTTTTAAGGTCTTCCGCACGTTTGGCGGTGGCGTAGACAAAATCCAGCATCGGTTCGAGGTCGGTGTCATAGCCAGCCTGAATGATTTTGCCGCGAAGCCATTCGATCTCGCTGGCAATATCCGAGTGGAATATATTGTTGTCCTGGGCTTTGCGTAGCCATTTCAGCAGGAAGTTATTCTTCCCGCGAACGCCGCCCGATTTCTTTGAATTTGCGTGTATTTTCAGCGCAACCAGAATGCAGTAATAGAAATGAACGCGCTGATTAAAACTTTGGTGCATGTCTTTTATTTCCCGCCAGAATCAGGTTGAGGACGGGCATGGACCTTAATCATGCGGTCTCTGATATCCACCCGTGCCACCATTGCGCCGCCAGCCGGACGCTGAGGCGATGGTGGCACGGAAGCCGAATAGCAGTCAAATATTGATTAGTTTTTTACCAGGCAACGCGAGAAACGCCGTCCGAAGAGTATTCCTCAGGCCCGCTGCAAATCAGCGCGTTGTCGTAGATAAATTCGCAAAATCAATATAAATGCCAGCGCGACCACCACCGCGGCGAGCAAATAAATAGTGTCCAGATCGTAATAACCCGCCACCCATCCGGCAACCGGGCCGGTTAACCCCAGCGCCAGATCGAGAAATGCCGAATAGGTACCCAGGGCCGTTCCCTGGTTTTGCTCTTCGACCTGCTTTACCGCTTCAACCCCAAGCGCCGGGAAGACCAGCGAAAAACCTGAACCCGTGAGGAATGCGCCGATTCCGGCAATCCACGCAGAGGGGGCATACCAGATGATCAGCAGGCCCAGACACTCCACCACAAAACAGGCTAATGATACCGGCACGCCGCCGTAGCGGGTAATCATGTTGCCCAACACCAGGCGGATGCAGATAAAGCCGACGCTGAAAAGGGAAAGTGTAAACGCCGCGCCTTGCCAGCTATGGGCGGAAAAGTAGAGCGTAATAAAGGTGGCGATAACCCCGAAACCCACGGTGCTCAGCGCCAGCCCCATCCCGTAAGGCCAGATTTTTCGCACCACCACATGAAACGGTGCCCGGATACCCGCCGTCACGCTGACGTCCTGACGGGTACGGGCAAACAGTAGCCCCACGATGGCCACCAGCACCACGACAATGGCAAATCCGCTAATGCCAAAATAGCTATTGAGCAGCACCCCCAGCGGGGCACCGACCGCCATCGCCACATAGGTCGCCACGCCGTTCCATGAAATAACTCGCGAAGTGTGGATCGCGCCAACGGTTTTAATCCCCCACAAGGTTGCGCCGGTGGCGGTAAAACTTTCCCCGACGCCGAGGAAAATACGGCCGACCAGTAAAGCGGTCACCGCCAGCGGCGGCACGGCCTGCAAAAGGACGGCGAGCAGGGTAAACAGCCCGCTCAACATGCAGCAAATAATCCCCAGACTGACAACTTTTTTTGGCCCCCAGATATCGGTATAGCGGCCTGCATGGGGGCGGCTGACCAGCGTGGCGATGTACTGAAGGCTGATGACCACCCCGGCGATAAAGGTGCTGTATCCCAGTTGGTAATGGATATAGCCGGGCAACACGGCGAGCGGCAGGCCAATCGAGAGATAACAAATACAGGTAAAGACAACGATCGAAATAATGCGCAGATTAAGCTGAGTGGTGCTGACGGAAGTGGTCATAACGCTAAGTATTTAAAACAAAAGGGAAGCTAAGCATAGCGCAGTGCTGCCGGGCGCGACGAGCAGACCATGCGCTTTCTCAATGATTCAGCCAAACCTACTAAAAATTCTAATGTGTGAAGAGGAATCTGGGCAAGCGGCACGCAACAGAGTATAAAATTTGTTAAATCATCACGGACAATGACCAGGAGAAAGAGTATGGAAGACGATTTAGCGGGTATGGATGTGTTGTTTGTTGCGGGCTTTGGGCCGATAACGCAATCAACCTCAGACAGTAGCGCATTTTATACCGATGCGCTGGGCCTGCCGTTAAAACCGATGCCCAATAATGAAGATTACTTGCTCACCGATCATGACGCGTTGGGTGGGGTAAAACATTTTGCCCTCTGGCCGCTGGCACAGGCCGCTCGCTCCTGTTTTGGCGCCGACCGTTGGCCTGACGATCTCCCCATTCCCCAGGCGTGGATCGAGTTTGAAGTGTGCGATATCGACTCCGCGACCGACGTGTTGAAAGCCAGAGGCTACCGTCTGCTGGTCGATAACCGCATGGAACCCTGGGGCCAGACCGTGACGCGGCTGCTTAGCCCGGAAGGACTGCTGACCGGGGTTACCGTCACCCCGTGGCTGCGCGAGGACATCTCCAGATAAAATGTCGGGATGGTTTTCTCCCTCTCCCTGTGGGAGAGGGCCGGGGTGAGGGCATCTGTGCGAATATCCTCCTCACCCTAATCTCTAACCGAAGGGGAGAAGGAACCGCCTCTCAGCTCTTCAGGGGAAGGATAAGTCACTACGACCAGCTTCTGTTTTGCAGCACGACCCGATAGCCGTCGTGGTCGACAAAGGTTTTACCGTTCACATTCCAGTACGGATTAAACGCGCTGGCCTGCGCAAAACCGGCGGCCAGCATTTTCTCGCATTGCGCCTGCCACTGTGCAATTTGCGGGTAATACAGCACCAGCAAATCTTCCTCGCTGGGCGAGGGCGTTACCGGATGGTGGTGGCAGAGAGTGAATTCAAGGTGCCAGCCGAGATCCCGACGACCAACCATCATCCCACTAAAGCCATCATGGTCGGAAAACTGCGCGATTTGCTCAAGCCCCAGCCCTTCACAGTACATTTTGCTACTGAATGAAAGGTGGACGACCGGTCTGGCGATACGCATTTGAATAAGTGTCATAAGTACCTGTCTTGATGAACGTTTGGTCGAATGACTGTATCTGCTTTTACCTACGGCATTTGTCGCGAAGGACTTGCAAGTTGTCAGTACTCGATTGCGGGAATATGAAATTTATTTGATTGCCTCAGTAGAGGCATTTGCCTAAAATCCTCGCTTTCGGAGAGACAAAATGTCCGTCGCAGATTCCCTTCTTGCTTACTCTTTCGCAGCACTCTTGCTGACTCTTACTCCTGGCCTTGATACGGCCCTGATCTTGCGAACGTCCACTGTGGAAGGCGGTAAAAAAGCCTTCCAGGCAGCGTTAGGTATTGATGCCGGGTGCTTTATCTGGGGCGCGGTGGTCGCCTTTGGTCTTGGGGCGTTGCTGGCGGCATCGGCGCTGGCGTATGACCTACTAAAGTGGTGTGGTGCCGTTTATTTGTGTTGGTTGGGCGTTCAGTTAATTCTCCGACCGCGCCGTCATTTTAATAGCCAGGAAATAACGACGAGACAGGCCAGCAACTGGTTTTTAAAAGGGATGCTGGGCAATGTGCTTAATCCCAAGATGGGCATATTTTATGTGTCTTTCCTGCCGCAATTTATTCCCGCCGGCCACTCTCCGGTGGGCTGGACATTTCTGCTGGTCGCCATTCATGTCCTGATCGGCACACTGTGGTCGCTAACTCTCATAATAGCCAGCCGTTATGCTGCTAATCTGTTGAAAACGCCGCTGTTTGTTCAGTGGATGGATCGCGCTACCGGCGGCGTTTTTATGCTGTTTGCCGCCAAACTGGCGCTAAGCCATCGCTAAATGATCCCGGACCTAGCTGTTCGGGGCTCAAACCAGCTTGACGCCATATTTCGCCCTCCGACGAAGCATCTCCATACCTTTTACGTAAAGTCTCTCACCATGCAGGGCGACAAGCCTCTGCATGGAGTCACTTGCGCGTCGGGTTAACCGATATCATAATGAAAAGAGAATAATAATTAACAATAATTCTCTTTTTGAGATTAAATTAAAGGGGTAACAGGTGAACGTTGGCGAAATCAGACCTGAGTTAAAGGCTTTTCTACTGGCGCTGGCCGGTTCAGTCGTACTGATCATTGGCATGGGCTACGGGCGTTTTGCCTATACCGGCATCCTGCCGCTGATGCTGAACGAGCAGGTGCTCTCGCTGCGCGAAGGCAATCTTGCCGCCTCGGCAAACTACGCCGGTTATCTGGCGGGCGCATTGCTGCTGGCGAAAACCAGGCCTGCGGACGCCAGATTGTTAAGTCTACTTTCCGCGCTGCTAACGTTGCTGTGCATGGCTGTACTGGCATTTTTAGTTTCGCCACTGGCGATTATCGTGGTACGCGGTATTGCTGGATTGTTGAGCGCGGTCACGCTGATTGCCGCTTCGCTGTGGCTGCTACAGCATATGAAGCATCATAACGGCGCGCCGGTGCTTTATTCCGGCGTCGGGATGGGAATATTTCTGTCGGCTGAAGTTATCTACCTGGGCAAGTCGCTGGCGCTCTCCAGCCAGCAAATCTGGTTGATATGTGCAATAAGCGCTGGCGTCCTGTTTGTGTTGGCTCTGCGCTTATTGCTGAGTCCGGCCGATTATCTTATCGCTTACAAACCTGCCGATACCGCACAGCATGAGCAGGCAGAGGGCGGGGCGCGCGAGGCGTGGAAACTGCTGCTGATATATGGCCTGGCCGGTTTCGGCTACATTATTACCGCCACCTATCTGCCGCTGTTTCTCAGCGGTTCGCTGAACGCCATCGATCCGGTGCAAATCTGGGCTATCTTCGGACTTGCGGCGGTTCCGTCATGTTTTGTCTGGCATCGGCTGGTGATTAAGTTTGGCTATCGCCGCGCGTTTACTGCAAATCTGCTGATTCAGGCGGTCGGCGTGATCCTTCCAGCGTGGAGCCATTCGTTACCCTTTTGCATATTGAGCGCGCTGCTGGTTGGTTTCACCTTTTTGGGGACAGTGACTATCGCGCTATCGCAGGGAAGGCGGCTGAACCATCTGGTGTCATTCAATATGGTTGCGGCGATGACCGCGACCTATGGCGTAGGGCAAATTATCGGCCCGCTGGTCGCCGAGGCGCTGTATAACCGCAGCGGATCGTTCAATCCTTCGCTGAGTGCGGCGACATTTGCGCTTCTGGTCGCCGCTGCGCTGGTCGTTATGGGAGTCCGGCGGCAGTCAAATGTCGGACGCTGATTCAAGGATCTGGCGCATATGTTCAAGGGCCGGTGAGGTATAGCCTTTGCGCCAGATAAGTTGCGTGATCGCTTGTCCGACCGGCTGCACCTGGCACCCCAAGGGAAACGCCAGGGTATCAAGCACGCTTTGTGGCAACAGGCAGGCGTAGCCGCCGGAGGCCACACAGGCGATCATCGCGTGGTATGAGCTGACGTCCTGAATGTCGACCTGCGTGTCTACCCACTGAGCCAGGAAAATTTCGCCCTGTGCCCGGTAGGAACAGCCTTCCGGGAAGGCGGCAAAGCGAAAATTTTGCTGATTAACCGGGATGACCAGTACCAGTTGTTCATTAAATATCGGCACGGATTCAATGTCGGCAGGTGCGGCTGCGTTTTGCGGCAGGCAGACCAGTGCGCAATCGAGAGAAGCGTCAAGCACCTGCTGAATAAGCGGGCGGGTCGGCTGCGTTTTTAGCGTCAGCGTCACCTCCGGGCATTGGGTGTGGAAGAGAGGGAGAAGCTGCGGCAGACGGCTGGCGGCGGTGGCATCCATCGCCCCCATGCGTAAATTCCCCCCCGGCATGGCTGGATGCAGCGCCTGTTTGGCCTCTTCGGCGAGGCTGAGGATCTTCACGGCATAGCCCAAAAAGTTCTCCCCGGCGGGCGACAGCAGCATCTTCTTATTGCCGCGGGCAAAAAGTTCAACTTCCAGCTCTTCTTCCAGTTGATGAATGCGGGTGGTGATATTGGATTGCGCCCGCCCGAGAAGCTTTGCCGCACGGGTGACGCTCTGCTCCTGCGCCACCGTTTTGAAAATCTGTAATGTGGTGTGGTTCATATTTTTATTCTTAATTTGAAAATAATATTGATATTAGCATCTCTAAAAGAGATTTTAATCAGCCAATCGCGCAAATTTTAACAGGACAGCCCATGAGCAACCGGCTTACGCAGCAGCTTGATATCGATTATCCCATTATTCAGGCACCGATGGCGGGGGTCTCGACGCCGGAACTGGCGGCGGCGGTGAGCCATGCCGGGGCGCTTGGCTCGCTGGGGCTGGGATCGTCTACGGTGGCTCAGGCTGAAGCGTTAATTAACCGGACCCGGCAGTTAACGACGCGACCGTTTAACGTCAATCTGTTTTGCCACGACCCTGCGATCCGCGACCCGCAGCGTGAGGCGCAGTGGATTGAGCAATTGCGCCCCGAGTTTTCCCGTTTTAATCGTCATCCCCCCGAAACGCTGGCGGAAATTTATCTCAGTTTTCAACAGAATCCACAGATGGCAGAGCTGCTGCTCGACCTCGCTCCGGCGGTGATCAGCTTTCATTTTGGCATCCCGGATCGGGAGGTTATCCGCCGGATGCGCGAAAAAGGTATCGTCACCCTGGCGAGCGCCACCTGCGTTAAGGAAGCGCTATGGATCGCAGCGCACGGGATCGATATGGTTGTTGCGCAGGGCTACGAAGCCGGTGGTCATCGTGGGATGTTTGACCCGCTCGCGCCCGACGGGCAGATGAGCACCTTTACCCTGGTTCAGGCGCTGAAACAGCAGATGGAATTACCGATCATTGCTGCAGGCGGGATTATGGACGGCGCGGGAATTAACAGCGTGATGAACCTTGGCGCTGAGGGCGTACAGCTTGGCACGGCCTTCTTGCTGTGCCCGGAATCCGCCGCCGATGCTGGTTATCGGCAGGCTATTAAAGACCGTTCCGATGGGCAGACTTTTTTAACCTCGGCGATTTCCGGGCGTCCGGCAAGATGTATTGCGAATGGCTGGCGTGAGATGAAAGAATTGCACGCGGTACCGGCGTATCCCGTGGCTTACGATGTCGGGAAAGCGCTGGCGACTGCGGCAAAGGCCCAGGGCGATCATCAGTACGGCGCGCACTGGGCGGGACAGGGCGTTAATCTTATTCGTGAGCTTTCGGCGGCTGAACTGATTCAAACCCTGATTAGCGAAAGCGGTTTTCAATAGCGAAAACCGCATGTCCCGCTAACGTCGGTGCGCTAAACCGCGCACCAGACGGTCGCCGACCATCTGTACGCCCTGCACAAGCGCGACCAGAATCAGTACCGTCCCGACCATCACCTCATTATTAAAACGCTGATAGCCGTATCGGATCGCCAGGTCCCCCAGCCCGCCGCCGCCAATCACGCCCGCCATCGAGGAAAAACCGATCAGCATCACGATGGTTAGCGTGATGCCCGCCAGCAGCGTCGGCAGCGCTTCCGGCAAAAGCGATTTAAAGATGACGTGCCAGATATTGCCGCCCATCGACAAAATCGCCTCGATACGCCCGTAATCCACCTCATCCAGCGCATTCTCAGTGAGCCGAGCGAAGAACGGAAAAGCGCCAATCGTGATCGGAACCACTGCGGCAGTACTGCCCAGGGTGGTGCCGATAATCAGTCGGGTGAAAGGGATCAACGCAATCAGCAGGACGATAAACGGCAGCGAACGCCCAAAGTTGATAATTGCTCCCAGTATTGTGTTTAGCTTTGGCATCGGCGACAGACCATTGCGACGTGAGACAAACAGTAGCACGCCGGTAGGTAGCCCGATCAGCACCGTAAACAGTGCCGCCAGACCGACCATATAAATGGTATCTACCGTGCCCTGAAGCAACAGCGGCCAGAGATCTTGCCAACTCATGCTACCCCGCATAATGGCCTCCCGTGAAATCCGTGGCGGGCGAGAAAATCCCGTTCCGCCTGAGGGTCATGCAGTAGCGATTGTCGCAGCCGTGACCACGGGGCCACCAGCAGATCGGCAATTCTCCCGCTTTCAATAATCTCCCCGTGCTCCAGCAGCGCCGCGTGATCGCAGAGGGTTTTTACCACCTCCAGCTCGTGGGTGATTAGCACGATAGTCAGGTTCAGTTGTTGATTAATATTTGCCAGCAGGCTAAGCACCGAGGCGGTGGTCTCAGGGTCGAGGGCGCTGGTGGCCTCATCACACAGCAGGACATCCGGCCTTGCCGCCAGCGCGCGGGCGATACCGACGCGCTGCTTTTGCCCACCGGAAAGTTGAGACGGGAAGGCGACGGCTTTGTCCGCCAGCCCCACCAGCTCAAGCAGTTCCATCACGCGCGCCTGGCGAGCGGCTTTTGGCACTTTGGCGATCTCCAGCGGCACCGCGATATTGTCGGCCACGCTGCGGGCGTGAAGTAAATTAAAGTGCTGGAAGATCATCCCGGTGCGCAGCCGATACTCGCGCAGCGCGGTTTTATCCATCCTGGTAATATCATTTCCGTTCACAATAATGCGGCCCGCAGTGGGCCGCTCCAGCAAATTCAGGCAGCGTATCAGCGTACTTTTGCCTGCACCGCTGCGCCCGAGGATGCCGTAAACGGCACCTTTTGGTACTTGCAGAGAGACATCGTTTAACGCCGGTCGGCCTGTTCCGGCATAGGTTTTACTCAGCCCGACAACCTCAATCATGACTGAGGGGCTACCGGGATCACCGATCCGTTATATTGTTTACGGATAAATTCAGCAACCTGCGGTGAAGTGAGGTCTTTTGCCAGCGCCTTGATGCGCGGATCGTTAGCCAGCTCCGGCGTGGTCACCAGGATATTGGCATAAGGGTTATTGGTGGCGCTTTCCAGACCCAGCGCGTCTTTTGCCGGAACCAGTCCGGCTTCCAACGCATAGTTACCGTTGATCACCGCCAGGTCGACGTCGTCCAACGACCGAGAATTTGTGGCGATTCAATTTCAAGAATCTTCAGATGCTTCGGGTTTTCGACGATATCTTTCGGTGTCGCCAGCGTGGTCGCCGGGTCGGTGAATTTTGCCGCCAGCTTAATCAGCCCCTGGCTTTGCAGTAGAAACAGCGCGCGGCTCAGGTTAGTAGTGTTGTTTGGCACCGCCACGGTGGCATTCTCAGGCAACGATTTAAAATCTTTATGTTTGCGCGAATAAATGCCCAGCGGCTCAATATGCACGGTCGCCGCAACGGCAAACGTTTTGCCGAGCGCCTTTTCTTGATCCTTCAGATAGGGCACGTGCTGGAAATAGTTGGCATCGACGTCGCCGTTAGCCAGCAGTTCGTTGGCATTCACGCCGCTGGTTAATTCGACAATTTTCAAATCGAGGCTGGGATCGATTTTTTTAATGTAGTTCAGGATTTCAGCGTGCGGCACCGGGTCAGCGGCAACGCGCAGCGCGGCGGCCTGAGCGGAAGTCCACGCCAGAGAGAGAGACAGTGCGACCCCTGCCAGTTTAAATGCGGCATATTTCATTATCTTATTCCTTTTGCTTGTTGTTATGTTTAAACGATCAATTGCTCGGCGCGTTCGCGAAAGACATCCTGGTAGTAACGTTCAGCGACATCAGGATGCGAGCGCAGACGTCCTTTCAAATAATTCCAGCCCACTTCACGCAGCAGCGGGTTTTGCGGGTCGCTATCCGGTCCGAGGGCTTCACGGGCCAGTTCGGGAGGAAGCGTATAAACGGGGACCACGGTATCCAGTTGCGCGCCGAGGAAGAAAGCAATCGACAAACGCTGCCGTGTGGCGGGCGGAGAGACCACCCGGTGCACCGTCGCGCGCAGATAGCCGTTGGTTGCCAGTTCCAGCAGCTCGCCAATATTCACGACAAAGCTTCCCGCCAGCGGCGTGGCGTCAATCCAGCGGTCGGGTGAAACTTCGACCTGCAATCCTTTTTGCTCATCCTGTAACAGAAAGCTGAGAAAACCGGAATCCTTGTGCGCGCCGACGCCCTGGGCGCTTTGCGTTTCCTGTTGGCCCGGGTAGCGGATCAGCTTGATATGCTCGTTGGGTTTATCGCCATACAGGCCATCAAAGGCATCCTGCGGCAGGTGCAGTGCTTCGGCAAACGCGCGCAGCAGCGTGATCCCAACCTGGGTCATCTCCTGCTGCCAGGTTAGCAATGTCGGTTTGAGTGAGGGCAAGGCTTCGGGCCATAAATTTGGCCCCTGCAGGCGCTGCCAGCGCGGGGCGCGTTCGTTGAGCGTGAGCGCCGGGCGCTCGGCACCGATATCGAACTGCTCGCGCCAGTCCGGCTGACCACGGGTTAATTCCGATGCGGCGCGGTTGTAGCCACGAAAGTGCGGAGAGTGAATCATTGCCACCTGCTGTTTTTGTTCATCCGCAAGGGCAAAGAAATCGCGGGACTGCTGCTGGACGGCCTGTTGCAGCGAGGCATCAACGCCGTGGTTAATCAGATAAAAGAAGCCAATATCGCGTGCCGCGTGGCGCAGGTCGGCGAGGAACGCCGTTTTCTCAGCGGGGTTCGCGTAGCGGGCAAGATCCAGTATCGGTAGGGTTGTCGCGTTCATTGTGTTCTCCGAAGGCGGTTTTCAGGCATTTTCGTTTAGTCAGATTCAGGGTTCGGGGACAACAACAGCGCATGATCGATTCCTCAGTCGGGTGGTTGAAGCCAGCTTGCCTTAAGCGAAAATAATCAACCAATAACGTTCTTTTCTAATTTATGTCTGCGCAGGGTTCTGTGCTTTTGCGAATTTTGGCTAAGAGGAGGGTGAGTCGGGTTGCGCACGGCGTCGTGAGCCAGTATGGTGGGCGAAATTTTTCTATTCAGGTAAAAACACGGTCATGCAGCACGCAAAAGATCCTCTGCACGGTATCACGCTGGAAGCCCTGCTCAACGCGCTGGTCGCTAAATACGGTTGGGCTGAACTGGCGAAGCGCATCAATATTAATTGCTTTAAAAGCGATCCGAGTATTAAGTCGAGCCTGAAGTTTTTACGCCGCACGCCGTGGGCGCGCAAAGAGGTGGAGGAGCTGTATATCGACTCGCTGACGGATGTGGCGTCAGACGTTGCGGATGCCCCGACAGAGAGTCCGTGGGCGAACTGGCAGAAAAAGTAAGGAGCGCAGCGGATATTTCCGCGCGCTCCTTTTGCTATGTCTTACTTACTGAAGATTACCCGCCGTCAGGCTCTCTTTATCGAAAGCATGGCTGACATCAATATGGTTCTGATGCACCGAGGTATCTATATTTGAACCTGCTTCTGGTCGCGCAAAGCTATTCTCTGCGGCCATCACGGTAGATGACAGTGTAGCGGCCAAAAGCAGTGCGGTGACCACGCTGATTTTTTTCATATTTAATTCCTTATTTCATCGTGTTGTCGCTGTCGCCTGTTCTTTTGGCGGCCCGGCAATGTTGTCGATCTTATTTAGTTAGTTCAGCAGTCATATGCACGCGGTTATTAAACTGAGCGCTGGTAATTTTGTATGACGCGCCTTGTTCTGCTGCCTGAGCGGCGATTTTGGCTTCTGCGCGGTCCAGAGTTGAGGCACTGGCGCTAACGCTTTGTGCAAAAGAACCGAAAGAGATCATAGAGAGAGCAGCAACTGCAACGAAAGTTTTGATGGATTTCATGGTCGTATTCCTTATGTGTTTTGTCAGTGTTGGAGCGTTGTTGCCCCGATGTGATAAATAATAGACCGAGCATGCGGTGATTAAAATCGAAACAATTTGCGCATCTTTTTCAGAAAAATTGAATGATTTTGGCGTTTCAGTGTTAACCCCACTGAATGGTGATGCATTGGTTACAATCCGGACTTAATACCATAACAAATATATAAAAAGTTATTTTTCGACTTTAGATATGTTTTTTTGGTGATGCTTCCAATTAGTAGAACATGTGTTTTTCAATAAACGTCCCGATGACTTTTTCGTGGATCTCTACTGAACGCGAGAAGCAGATTGTTTTACGAGCCAAGCGCTTAATGCGGGTGCGCAGCGTCAGGTTATTGCGCTCAATCCGTTGGGTGAATATTTTTCCGGTCAGATGCTTATCCTTCGGCACCTCCCGGCCATAGCTGCCCCAGTCGTCGCTGGTGATCATGCCGATGTTGAATGGCGTAAGCAGTGCCAGTAGTTCCCGGCAGGTTTCATCGGTACGGGGACCAAAAGTGTAGGCCAGTACACCCCCTGTTTTGGTGTTATACGCGTACCAGAGCCAGTGTTGCCGGGCTTTACTGCCAACGAAACTCCATTGCTCATCAAGTTCGCAGATAAGCGCCACATCAGCATGAGCAACGGGCGAAGACGTTATTCGCTTTGGCGTGAGTTTTTTAAAGTCCGGATGACGGTGTTAATGCCAATTTTCAGTGTTCTGGCGGTATCGCGAACCCCGGCGCCATTGAAGGCCATTTCAGTGATCAGCTCTTTAATGCCCGGCTTACGGGCCTCATAAGTGTAAGTGAGCTGAAAAACGCGGTGGCAGTCACGGCAGCGAAATCTGTCATGGCCTTTAGGGTTCTGACCATGGCGGTAGACCTGTGCAGACTGACAACGAGGACAATGAATGTTAACGCTGGCCATGAAAGAACCTCAAAAGCCCGCATTATACATCAGATTCAACTAATTAGAGGCATCACCGTTTTTTTCTTGTTTGCTATCCCCTGAACCGCAGCAATATAGTTTTTACACAGCAACAAACGTCGATAAGCGGCGGATTGGAAAATATATTCACGAATATCTCATTATGATAACTCTCGATAAAATCAGTAAAAGTTTTTCCGGTGAGCGGGTACTCAAAGATGTTTCATTGAGCGTAAATCCCGGCGAAATTATTTGCATTATTGGCCCTAGCGGCTCAGGAAAAACAACGCTATTGCGGACGCTTAATTTTTTAGAACCCGCAGATAGCGGACAAATTAAAATAGATGATGTGGCGCTGGACTGTGCAGAGGCGGGTAAAAAGGAAATTGAAAAGCTACGCGCCAAAACCGCAATGGTTTTTCAATCGTGGAATCTTTTTCATAATCTTACCGCACTGCAAAATATCACCGAAGGCTTGATTTATGCCAAAAAACACTCGCGACAGGAGGCTGAAAACATTGCCGAACGGTTATTAAAACAGGTAGGGCTACTGCATAAGAAAGACCACTATCCTCATAGCCTTTCCGGTGGGCAAAAGCAGCGCATCGGTATTGCCCGCGCGTTGGCAATCAACCCCGCTGTACTGCTGCTGGATGAGCCGACTTCGGCGCTGGATCCGGAGAAAGTCGGCGAAGTGCTGGAACTGATACAGACGATTGCCGCCGAGGGGCAGACGATGATTATCGTCACTCACGAAATGGAGTTTGCCCGCCAGGTGGCTTCTCGGGTGGTGTTTATGGAAAACGGCGAAATTGTTGAACAGGGGCCCGCGGAGCAGATATTTGGTGCCGCGCAGCAGGGGCGAACCCGGGCGTTTCTGGCTCGCTTGCACTACCATGGTTGAGGCTAAAGATGGACAATAACGCGTTGTTTAGCTGGCAGGATATCATCCAGATTATCCCCAAACTGCTGGAGAATTTACCGATCACCCTCGGGATGACCTTCGCATCATTGCTGTTGGGGCTGATGCTGGCGCTGATTATTGTGGTGCTACAATTTAGTCGATTTACGCCGCTCAGGATTGTTGCAAAAGGGTATACCGATATTCTGCGCGGGGCACCGCTGGCGCTGCTGATCCTGCTGTTTTTCTTCGGTGGCAAACTGATTCTGACGGCGCTGGCGCTTCCACCGCTGTTGGTTGGCGATACCACCTTTGCCATTTTATCTATCTCGGTCAGCATCAGTCCTTATTTCGCCGAAATGATCCGCTCGGCATGGAATGCAATAGATATTGGCCAAAAGGAGGCGATTCGAAGCCTGAATATTCCTTGGCACATTGGCATTCGGCGAATTATTTTCCCCCAGGGATTAATTATTGCTATTCCCAACTTTGGTAATCTTTTAATCAATCTGGTGAAGATGACCTCTCTGGTGAATATTATTGGTATTGTCGATATTTTTGGTCGGGCACAGAAGATCTCACAAAATAGCTATGGTGCTAAACAGGTTGCGGCCTTTATTAGTGTGATAATCGTCTACTGGTTGCTGAATAGTATTATTCTCTATTTTACCACCCGTATTGAAAAGAAATATCAGTTCCTGCTGGAGTGACAGATTAACATGTTTAGCTTTGCATTCATTCGGGATAATTTTACCTTTATTTTGAGCGCACTACCGGTGACTCTGGCGATAACGCTCTTATCACTACTTTTTTCTACCCTGCTGGGGGCAGTGCTGGCATATGTCATTATTCGCCAGACACCCGGCGTTAAATATGTGGCGAAGATATTCATCTCCTTTGGCCGTTCGGTACCGGTACTGGTGATGCTCTATTTCTTTTTTTATGTCTGGCCGTGGATTGCCGCCGGACTGTTTGGCGGCCCGCAGGAGAATATGTTCAGCTATAAGCTCTCACCGCTAGTGGCGGCGGTAACCGCGCTGTCGCTGATCTTCAGTGCTTATTTTGCCGAGACCTTTCGCGCCGGATGGAACGCGGTTGATAAAGGGCAGCGGGAGGCCGCCTGGTCGATTGGCGTCAGCGGGTTTACCCAGTTTCGGCGGATTATCTTTCCGCAGGCAGCGGTATCCGCGCTGCCTAACTTCACCAGCGTGCTGATCGATCTGATTAAGGATACCTCGCTGGTTTATACCATCACCGTTATTGACCTTATGGCGAAAGCCAACATCGCCGCCGCACGCGGCTTCCACTTTGTCGAAGCATATTGCGTGGTGCTGGTGATTTACATCGTGTTGTGTCTGGCGATCGCCCGGGCATTGCGCAGCGTAGAAATATCTCTGAGCGCACGCTGGCGAGGAGATGCACAAAAAAGAGTGGCAACTTTATCATTTTGGGGAAAGTATTTTGAAAAATAAAACGTTACTGGTGAGTTCTTTGTTCCTGACAATGGGAATTAGCGCTGCGCAGGCTGCTGAAAAAAGCCCGACGGCGAAAACGGTAGAAGTGGTGGTGAATGCCAACGGTTTTCCTTTTAGTTTTGTTGACGATAACAATACTATTACCGGTTATGATGGCGATCTGTTAAAGGTGCTGGATCAGCGGCTGGCCAATTATAAATTTCATTTTAATGCTGTCTCGCGCGATGCGATGATAGTCGGCTTATCTACCGGGGCCTATACCCTCGCGGCGGATCACTTTTATCTCACTAAAGAGCGGGCAGAAAAATACGAACACTCCGGTGAACCGACCGGGATCAGCGATTTACGCCTGATCGTGCGTAATAACGAGAACGATATTCATAATCTTGGCGATCTTGCCAGCGGTAAGAAAAAGCTGGTGCCGATTCATACCACCGATGCGCGCTATACGGTGATTGAAAACTACAATAAAAAGCACCCGACGCAGCAAATTAATCTGCAACCGAATGGTGAGCAGTCTGCCGCTGATATTTTTAAAGCGGTGGCTTCAGGTGAATACGATGCGGCAATTTATCCTATTGGCGCGCTGCTGGCGTTAAATAAGGCGCTAAATCTTAACCTTAAAGCTTCGGATTCTGTCGGCTTATTCCCTAACGTCTATTTATATAAAAAGAATACCGATCCACAGTTGATCAAAGAGATTGATAGCCAACTGGCGGCCCTGAAAAAGGACGGCACGCTCGCCGAGCTTTCACGTAAGTGGTACGCCGAAGATGTGTACGCCTTACCGGGCGCCAATGACGTCAAAGTCAATACCGACTGGGAATAAGCGCATGAGCGAAATCACCGCAAAACTGGTGCATAACGTGGCAACCTTAACTGATGAAGTCACTCTGGCACTGCGCGCGATCACCGAAAAGCGGGCGGCAACCCTCGGTTATCTGCTTGATGAAAGCCGCCAGCGTAACATCACTGATGATTTTGCCCGTGAGGCGATTCGTCATTATGGCCGGGATATTGGGCATAAGATACGCGCGCAGATGCACGATGGACGAGATCTGGAAGCGTTCGCCAGGCTGTTTACTCGCGGTCTTGAATCTCAGGTTTATGAGATGGAGCCCGTCAGTGCCAGCCGCACGGAATTTATCGTCCTGTTTCACTATTGCCCTTACGTCAACTGCTGGCGGCAGCAGGGGCGCGATGCCCGTGAAGTTGAGACGCTGTGCGATATCTGTATGGAAGGCGACCATGCGTTAACCGACGCATTCCCGGGACTGAAGTTAGACGTACAGACCGCGCTGGCTCGCGGTGACGCAGTCTGTCGGCTGCGTTTTTATCAGTCAGAAGAGCAGGAGGCATAATGGCAAATGTTCATTTTATCGGGGCCGGGCAGATGGCGGAGGCGATTATTCGCGCGTCTTTAAGCAACGGCACGCTGCGAGCGGAAGAGATCTCGCTGGAGGATATTGATGGTACGCGAGTTGATTATCTGCAAAACCACTATTCGCTGCCGGACGGTCGCGGGTTAACGGACGCTTCTCTGGTGGTATTGGGGATCCGTCCGCAGGACAATCTGACGGCGGTAGCTGACCGTGCTCGTTCGCAATTGACGGGGGGAACGACGGTTGTTTCATTGATTGCTGGAGTGACGCTGGAAAAACTGTCCTCCTTGTTTGGCGCTGAAACGCCGATTGTCAGGGTGATCCCCAATACTCTGACCGATACCGGATTTGGCTATAGCGGCGTGACCCTAAACGCCCTGGCCAGCACGGAGCGGGTCGAGCCGTTTCTGCGCGGTTTCGGCAAAGTACTGTATCTGCCGGAACGATTGATCGATATCTTCACCGGTTTTGGCGTCGCAGGTCCCAACTATATCTACTACTTTATCGAGTCCTTTACCGATGCCGGGGTGTTGGCTGGGTTGTCGCGGACTCAGGCCACGGAAGTGGTGCTGGAAAATCTGCTCGGCGCGGTAGAGATGCTGCGCCGCAGCCAGAAGCATCCGCGCCAGCTTCTGGATATCAACAATTCACCGGCGGGAGTGGGGATTCACGGTCTGTACGAGCTGAATAGTAGTGATTTCGCCGCTGGGCTTCAGCGTAGCGTGCTGGCGGCGGTCAGGCGCACTCGCGAATTAGGGCAGGGCTAAAACTCTTCTCCCCGCGACAGGTCACGCAGTGCGCCCGGCGCTTTGCCGGTGATGCGTTTAAAGGCGCGGCTAAAGGCGGCATGCGAACTGTAGCCCAGTTTGAAGGCCACTTTTTCCAGCGCCTGTCCCTCATGGGAAATGTACTGCACCGCCAGCCGCATCCGCAGCTCGGTCAGGTAGCGGGCTGGTGTGGTACCGGTGGCGGAGAGAAAACGTTCGGCAAATACCGAGCGTGAGGTCCCCGCCTCGCGGGCCAGATCTTCGACTTTCCAGTTGATGCCGGGCTGTTGGTGCATGACGTAAATGGCTTTGGCCAGCTTTGGGTCGCGCAGCACCTGCACCCAACCGGTGGCATTGCCGCAACCGCACTCCACCCAACCCCGCACAATCAGCGCGGCGACCACATCCGCCAGCCGCGCCAGAATGCCAGCATAGCCCGCCTGACGCGTCAGGGTTTCACGCTCCATGGCGGCGAGCATCGGCTGGATCTCCGGGCGAGTGGTCAACAGGCTGCTGACCAGCATCACTTCGGGCATCGCTTTGACCAGCGGCTGCATGCCGCCCAGTTCGAAGTCCATGCAGCCGCTAAAGATAATGGCGCTGCCATTTTTCGCGTCGTCGCCCTCATTTTTAACACAACACACGGTGCTGCAAACCGGTTCGCTGGGAAGCTTCAGGACGTTCATCACCGGGGCCTGTTCGTCGGAAAGCAACGCGTGGCTATCGCCGTTGGGAATAAATAACGCATCGCCGCTTGCCAGCGTCAGACGTTGACCGCTGGCCATGCGCAGCAGCACCGGGCCCCGGCTAATAAAGTGGAACTGCGCTTTGCCGGGCACATGGCTGAACTCGACGCCGAACGGGCGGCTGGTCTCGATGCGGCGATAGTTAACGCCGGAAAGACGCATGCCGCGCAGCAGTTCACTGGTGAGATCGAGGGCTTGCTGAGTCATTACATCACTCCCGGACGAATTATCAATAATTGCAGAGTATGTATCATAGATCGTCCGAACAGAACCGCCTAATCTTAACGAAATGTTAATTGTTCTGGAGAGATGTATATGAGTTCTTGCATTGCCGCTGAAGAGAGTCTGGCAAGCGCTAAACCCGCGTGGCGCGCCGTTTATGCGCTGGCGCTGGGGGTGTTCGGCCTGATTGTCGCTGAGTTTCTTCCTGCCAGCTTGTTAACGCCGATGGCGGCAAGCCTCGGGGTCAGCGAAGGCATGGCGGGGCAGGCGGTAACCGCAACGGCGCTGGTGGCGTTGTTCACCGGCCTATTGATCACTACTGCGACCAGAAACATTGACCGCCGCTGGGTGCTGATGTTTTTTTCCGTTTTGCAAATCATCTCCAGCATGATGGTGGCCTTCGCCGGAACGCTTGAGTTTTTACTACTTGGACGATTGTTGTTAGGGATTGCGATTGGCGGCTTCTGGTCGATGTCGACCGCCACCGCTATGCGCCTGGTTCCGGCGGCGATGGTACCGAAAGCGCTGGCGATCATCTTTTCTGCTGTGTCGATTGCCACCGTGGTTGCCGCGCCGCTGGGGAGCTATTTCGGCGCGCTGATAGGCTGGCGCAACGTGTTTATTATTTGCGCATTGCCGAGCGTAGTTGCGCTGTTGTGGCAGCTGTGGGTATTGCCTTCGATGCGCCCGGAAAGCGCGGGCAGCTTCGCGACGCTGTTTAAGGTGTTGCGCCGTCCGAGCATGATTGGCGGAATGTTGGCGACGATCCTCATTTTCAGCGGTCACTTTGCCTTCTTCACCTATCTGCGACCGTTTCTGGAGACCGTGGCGCAGGCCAGCGTTGAAGGGGTTTCCCTGATCTTGTTGGGTTTTGGGGTAGCGAACTTCATCGGTACGTCGATTGCCGGTCATCTGCTGGCCAGAAGTCTGCGCATGACGCTGGCGTTGGTGCCGCTGGCGATGAGCGTGCTGGCGCTGATGATGGTGACGTTCGGGCACTTCGCGCTGTTGGATGGTTTGTTAGTGGCGATGTGGGGTTTTGCCTTTGGCCTGGTGCCGGTGGGTTGGTCAACGTGGCTTGCCACTACGGTTCCTGATGAAGCGGAAAGCGCGGGCGGGCTGTTGGTGGCATCTATTCAATTGGCGATTGGCGCAGGCGCGGCAGGCGGCGGAGCGGTGTTCGATCTTAACGGTGCCAGCGGGGTTTTCGCCGGTAGCGGCTTGTTGCTGGTCAGCGCGATGGTGATTGTGTTGTTTGCGGTAAGAGTCAAACCGGTGGTAAATGAGGAATAGTGAAGTTCCCCGGAGGCGGTGCTGGCGCACCTGTCCGGGCTTGTATGATGACTCCATCAGAAAGAACCGGCCAGTTCTCTCTGATGGCGGTCCGGATGCCGTGTCCGGGCTTAGGCTTTCGCGCCTGTTCCGTAGATCTTTGCACCGGACTGCCGTTCTTTCTCATGTGATAAACCGGACAGTATCATGGACCGGCTTTCACCGGTAACCCGTATTCGCAAGGTTGGTTTCACTATGGAAAATGAACTGTACTTCATCGGCATTGATGTAGCCAAAGCTAAGCTCGATGTTGATATCCTGCGCCCTGATGGTCGGCATCGCGGTAAAAAATTCGAAAATACGCCCTCCGGACATGAAGCGCTTGTCCGCTGGCTTCGCAGCCATGATGTGAACCATGCCCATGTCTGCATGGAGTCCACCAGTACCTACATGGAAGAGGCTGCCGCGTATCTGAGTGATGCCGGTTATACCGTCTCCATTATCAACCCCGCCCTGAGTGCCGCCTTCGCCCGTAGTGAAGGGTTGCGCAGTAAAACCGACAAAGTCGATGCCCGTATGCTGGCGCACTTCTGCCGGGAGAAACGTCCGTCAGCATGGGAGGCACCGCACCCGACAGAGCGGGCCCTGAAAGCGCTGGTGTTACGGCATCAGGCGCTGACAGAGATGCAGACGCAGGAGAAAAACCGTCAGGAAACAGCCCCGGAGGTCCAGTTAGCGAGCATCGATGTGCTCCTGGAGTGCCTGAGTGCTGAACTGAAACGTATCGAAAAACAGATAAAAGACCTGACGGACAACGACCCGGATATGAAGCAACGGCGGAAGCTGCTGAACAGCATCCCGGGTATCGGCGAGAAAACGGCGGCGGTCCTGCTGGCGTATACGGGACTGAAGCTGAGGTTTGCCACAGCGCGGCAGTTCGCCGCGTATGCAGGGCTGACGCCGGTGCAGCATGAGTCAGGCAGTAGCGTGATGCGGGCAAGCCGGATGAGTAAAGCGGGTCCGGTTCAGTTGCGCAGAGCATTATATATGCCAGCAATATCAGCGCTGTATCACACGGCGTGGGGAAAAGCGTTCAGAAAGAGACTGGAAGGGAATGGCAAACGCGCGAAAGTTATCATAGGGGCGATGATGCGCAAGCTGGCGCAGGTGGCGTACGGAGTGCTGAAGTCAGGGGAGCCGTTCGATGCGTCACAACATGGAATAGCGGTAGCGTAGGGACGAAAAGACTGCGGGAATAGAAAAACAGCACCCAGAGGGTGCTGTCGGTGGTGTGTCTGTCATCCAGAAACCGGAGAGAGCCCCGCAACTAAAAATGGTTGCCGATGCTCACAGTATCTACCAAACCCCATCCCGCACGGACCCGTAGCCCGGGCAAGGCGCGTTAAGCGCCGCCCCCGGGGAAAACGCACAGAGTCGTTCAAAAGGCTACTTGCGCAACAGCCGCTGCAAGCGCGCCTGCCGCCAGTTCTTGATCCATTCGCCAAACACAAACAAGCGCAACCCTTTGACCACCAGCAGCGCCCCCCAGATAATCGCCACCCACGCGGACCAGTAGCTCTCGGAACCGGTGAGCCAGTTCAGCACTGCCAGCAGAGCGCAGACCACCACCGCCACCGTCAGCGATCGATAAAACCGACTCTCTCGCTCAACGCGCTCTTTAGCTTCTTCAATGCGTAAATCCAGCGACTCTTCATGCCCTGCAGATGAATCGCCGCTAATCTCGGCGACGTTCACTTCAAATACCGCCGCGAGAGCGCTCAGCGTTTCCAGACCTGGACGATCGCCGTTCTCAATACGCTGAATGGTCCGCACGCTGAGCCCGGTAAGTTCGGCAAGCTGCTCTTGTGACCAGGCGTGCTGCAAACGCAATTGTTTAACCTGATTATTGCTGTTCATCATTTCTATCTCCGGGTGAAAACCTGAGACGGAGTGTTATCTATAAGGTTGTCGGGCACCACGATCGGAACCCGACAGAGACACGACAGCAACCTGACAGCCGCGCGGTGCCTGGGTTTACGCGCTGGCGACCGCGTTTCCGTTCCACGGGCGCACGTTCATGCCGCGGAAAATCATCAACCATGCGGCGACAATCGCCACCATCAAAATCACAAACAGCGACCAGTGCGGCAGGTGGGTCAGAATGGTGCCAGTCAGCATCGGGTTAAAAGCCGCCCCCAGCCAGCCCAGTGATTGAGCAGAAAAGTAGCTGGCATTCATACCCGCCGGGGCGATGTTATCGATAAGCATATACTCGCCCGGCGCATATATGACTTCACCGAGTGTAAAGACCGCAGCTGAAACGCCCCACAGCAGCAGGCTATTACCAGAAATCACAAAGCCGCCAAGTCCAAGCACAAAGCACACCGTACCAAACGTCATTAGCGGACGAATATTGCGGGCGGTCAGGCGACGCCCAACCGCGTACTGTAGCGCCACTACCACGGCGGCGTTGACCGGCAGCACCACAGCAACCACTTTCTCGGCGAAATCGCTATCAGCAACGACCAGCACGTACTGGGAAATACAGGAAGCAAAAGAGCCGCCAACGAAGGAGGCCAGCAGGCCGGAAAGGGTAAACCACAGCAGCGCCCGGTCACGTAGCAGCACTGAAGGCGACCACTGGATGGCGTTATCATGAGCAATTGCCGCCGTTGTACGCTGTACAAACAGCTGAATGAATACCAGCGGCAGCGCCGCGCATCCCGCCGCCAGCCAGAAAGGCAGATTAATGCTGTGCATCACCAGCAGGGTGCCTATCGGCGGTCCAACGGTCCAGCCGATATTGAGAAAGGTATAGTTGAGCGAAAAAATCTGCGCCTTCTTTTCCGGCGACAGCACGTCGGCGAACCAGGCTTTCAGCACGGTAGAGAACACCGAGTAGGCGCAGTTAATCAGCGCGAAGAAAAACACGACCAGCGCAACGCTATTAACCAATGGGATCGCCACAAAGCCGCCAATAAACGCCAGTACGGCGATGGTCATATAACGCTTTTTGTCGAACTTATCGGCCAGGATACCAAAACCCATACTGAACAACACGCCGACGATCAATGCAGTCGACAGCGCATAGCCGATTTTATCTACCTCCAGTTGGTACTGGCGGGTGAGGTAGATAGTCATAAAAGGTAACGTTGCGCCACGACCAATAGTTAACAGCAATGACGAAGCCAGCAGCGCTGCGGTTGAGCGCCTGAGTGTCGGTATCATTTTTTCCTTGCCTGATGTGATGTTATTTTTGTTGTCCCGATCACAAATAGCACGCTAACCGAGGCTTGTATAGTTCCCTTCGGTGATGAAAAGGGCACCAGGGCCCTACCGAAATTAATGATCTATGCGTCGGGCGAATTATTCGGTACTTTGATTTTGTTCACAAAAATTCCAATAACAACCGAGGCAGGTTATGACGCGTAAAGACGGGCTGCTGGCATTGCTGGTGGTCGTGGTATGGGGGCTGAATTTCGTGGTGATCAAGATGGGGCTGCATAACATGCCGCCGCTGATGCTTGCCGGACTGCGTTTTTTATTGGTGGCGTTCCCTGCCTTGCTGTTTGTCGCCCGGCCGAAAATTCCGCTGCGCCTGCTGCTGGGCTATGGCCTGACGATAAGCTTCGGTCAGTTTGCCTTCCTGTTTTGCGCCATTAACCTCGGCATGCCTGCCGGGCTGGCATCGCTGGTGCTGCAAGCTCAGGCTTTCTTCACCATTATTCTCGGGGCATTTGTCTTCGGTGAACGGTTGCAGGGTAAACAGGTAGCGGGGATCGCACTGGCGATTTTTGGTGTGCTGGTGCTGGTGGAAGCCAGTCTTGGCGGCCAGCATGTGCCGTTGGTGGGTTTTATGCTGACGCTGGCGGCGGCGCTGAGCTGGGCCTGCGGCAATATTTTTAACAAGAAAATCATGTCGCACGAGAGCAGACCGCCGATTATGTCGCTGGTGGTGTGGAGCGCGCTGATCCCGGTGCTGCCGTTTATGCTGGCATCGTGGCTCCTCGACGGCCCTCAGGTGATGGCGGCAAGTCTGCTGCATATCGATCTGCTGACGATCCTCTCGCTGCTGTATCTGGCGTTTATCGCCACCATTGTTGGCTATGGGATCTGGGGTTCGCTACTCGGACGCTATGAAACCTGGCGCGTGGCGCCGCTGTCGCTGCTGGTGCCAGTGGTCGGAATGGCCAGCGCCGCGCTGCTGCTTGGCGAGACGCTAAACGGTCTGCAACTGCTGGGTGCGGTGCTAATTATGGCCGGGCTGTATATCAACGTGTTTGGCCTGCGGATCGTGCGTCCGGGCATGGCGTAATCTGAGGAAACAGTCGAATTTGTAAGCCGGATAAGGCGTTATCCGGCAAAACGGCGGTGACAGCTATATCTGGCTTGATACTTCTTTAATCGCTTTCCAGGCCAATTTTTTATGAATAAAGAATTTTACTGTCGTTGAGAAAGAACGGCTGTTGAGTAAAACCCTGCACCACAGCAACATTCCGGCAATAAGTATGATTATTTTTCCGTGAATATTATCTGCATGAAAAGATAGGCATAATGATGCTAAGAACAATAAACAGTTGATAAAAAACAGATATTTGAATGCAGTGACCGCCCATTTTCTGCCTTTAATTATTGATTTCATGGCAAAAATCACCACCAGTAAAACGATGAAGACCGGTGGGAACAGGATTGAGACCCAGATGGCTGGTGGAAGAACAAAGGCATAAAGTCCCATCTGAAATGGCAGCAAAAATGAAAAAAGTAATAACATCATTACCGCGACAACAGGAAGGGGATTTACCATCCTCTGTCTAAGCCATATTTCGTTAAGTGCGTGTTCTGTTACGTCAGTTGGATTGGGGGATTTAAAGTAACCAATTAACGCATTTAAATTTCGCCCTGTAATAAAATTAATCCATCTCATTGGGAACCCTGTTGAATCAGTAGGTTAGGCGGTGAATTTTTCTATTCATTATTATCAACTTGCACGCAGACTATTTTACAAACCGATCGGTAGGTTAAATAGCAAAAAAACTGCTCAAAGTACGCTATCGCTACAAATTCGGATTTAGCGATAAATTATCCTGCTATATCGTCGGTGGACGATAATGCTCACTTATATATGGGCGATAGTTTTCTGATCAGGACGTTGAGTGAAGTGGCGGGATGTGGTTTTCTTGTGCGCGGGGATAAAAAAAAGCCCCGTTGCCGGGGCTAAAAGGGATTTTACAGGCCTTGCTGGTTGTAATACGGCACGCCTAATTCATCTGATTTATCACTGCCCGAAGCCATGTGATTGAAATCAAACGGCGAATCATTATGTTCGGAAGGAATAATCATCGCATCCCGATTGTTGTGACGAACCGGAGTGGTGGTTTGCTCCGCGAAACTCTGGCTGGAGACCAGCGCCAATAGCACGATGGCGGCGGAAGCGAATAATTTCATGATTTCCTCAATACGTCTTTTTGCAGGCGATTAACAACAGTTATTTAGTGGAAGCAGGTACCGTGACTCGCCCGGTACATTGGTAATGCGATACTGGTGCGGCGGCACATCGAAATAGTTTTTGAAAGTCCGCGTCAGCGTTTGCTGCGATTCAAAGCCATAACGCTCGGCCAGATACAAAATCGGCTCGTTGCTTTGCTTGAGCTTCTGCGCAATTTCAGTCAGCTTACGGCTGCGGATATACTGGCCCAGCGAGTGACCGGTCTCTTTCTTAAACATTCTTTGCAGGTGCCACTTGGAGTAACCTGAGCGCTCTGAAACCTTCTCCAGCGACAGGGGCGATTCCAGGTTATCCTCAATCCACGACAAAATACTATGGATAGTGATGGCGTCGTTATTACGTCTGGACATCATCTTACCTCTTCTTATTACGGCAGAACTTTTTTGAGCAAATACTCAAGAGTGACCACTTCATCTGCCGACAGATTTTTTGTTAGTTCCTGGTGCAATTTCTGACCCACAACCTGATGACAATGCTCACAAAGGGCTGCGCCGTCTGCTGTTAGCTGCACCAGCACGCCGCGCTTGTCAGTGGGGTTGGGTAACCGTTCAATCCAGCCTTTACAGACCAGGCGGTCAAGCATGCGCGTCATTGCGCCTGGGTCGACCGAGAGCACGGTTTTCAGCTCAACGGGGGTAATACACACTTCGCAACGAATGGAACAGAGCACCCGAAACTGGGTGGACGTAATATCCATCGGTGAGAGGTAGTCGTTGAGCAGGCGATCTTTCTGCTGGTTAACCATCTGGATCAAGCGACCAAGGGGGATCATTTCGTTAAACAGGTCGCTCGTACTTTTCACAATGGTTGCCCAGGCAATGACTTAGTTGCTGGGGATATTATTGCCTAGGCAAATATAAGTCAAACTGATTGATTGGCCGATGCCACGATTTGCTAAAACGAATCGTTGTGACTCAGGTCACTCTATTTAACATTGCTGTCTTATGATTTTACTGATTGATGAATGCGTTCTGCGGGAAACTGGCAACAACCTGGCGGCAAACGATATACTCAGGGCGCGTCATTTTTTGATAATCCAACACTTACAGGACCTTAATTTTCTATGATGGATCTCTTTAAAGCGATAGGCCTGGGGCTGGTCGTGATCCTACCGCTAGCAAACCCGCTGACTACCGTGGCGCTATTCCTTGGCCTTGCCGGGAACATGAACAATGCCGAGCGTAACCGTCAGTCGCTGATGGCCTCTGTCTATGTGTTCGCTATTCTGATCGTGGCATGGTATGCCGGACAGGTGGTGATGAACACCTTCGGAATATCGATTCCTGGACTGCGTATTGCCGGGGGACTGATCGTCGCCTTTATCGGTTTCCGCATGCTGTTCCCACAGCAGAAAGCGCACCATTCGATGGAAGCCAAGCTGAAATCAGAAGAGCTGGAAGACGAACCGACGGCTAACATTGCTTTTGTCCCGCTGGCGATGCCAAGTACAGCAGGTCCGGGGACCATTGCGATGATCATCAGCTCTGCGTCGACGGTAAAGCACGGCGCTAACTTTCCTGATTGGGTGGTGATGGTGGCGCCGCCGGTGACGTTTGCGCTGGTCGGACTCATTCTGTGGGGCTGCCTGCGCAGCTCCGGGGCGATTATGCGTCTGGTGGGTAAGGGCGGCATCGAGGCTATCTCCCGCCTGATGGGCTTCCTGTTGGTCTGTATGGGCGTGCAGTTTATTATTAATGGCGTGCTGGAGATCGTCTCTACTTATCACGCCTGACGGAAGACGTAAAAAAATCTGCCTTCTTGAATTGCCCGGTGGCGGCTAGCGCCTTACCGGGCCTACAGATCTGCGCCGGATTTGGTTTTCGTAGGTCGGGTAAGGCGCCAGCCGCCACCCGACAAAAATGCGAGAACAGTAACCAAAACAGGCTGGACTCTAACCTTATGTCACACAGCAGGGGGTTCGGCACGATCTGAAGACGTAAAAAAGCCTGCCTTTCTAGCGATCGGCAGGCTTTTTTTACTCAAATAATCAGGAGTGATGTGGCTGCTGATCTTCCAGTGAGACCGGCCAGCGGCGGAAAATCATCACTGCCCACACCAGCGCCACGAGGGCTGGGATAGCGCCGACGTAACCAATCGACGCCATCGACAGATGGGTACTGACCTGGCTGCCGACCAGCGCGCCCGCGCCGATACCGATATTAAAGATCCCCGAGAATAGCGACATTGCCACGTCGGTGGCATCTGGTGCCAGCGCCAGCACTTTCACCTGCATTCCAAGGCCGATAATCATGATTGCCACGCCCCAGAAGACGCTGAGCAGCATCAGGTGATTGGCATTATGCGATGCCGGCAACAGCAGCAACAGACACGCCAACAGCAGGCCAATTGCGGCGTTAATCAAGCCGGATGCATGGCGGTTGCCGAGCTTACCAAACAGGATGCTGCCGACAATGCCCGCGCCGCCCAGGGTCAGCAGCAGCACGGTGGCAAAGTTACCGCTTAAACCGGCGACCGTCTGAATAAACGGTTCAATATAGCTGTAGGCGGTGTAGTGCGCGGTCACCACAATCACCGTCAGTAAATAAATGCTGAGCAGCGCCGGACGACGGAACAGTACCGGCAGACTTTTTAACGAACCGGAATGTTCGCTCGGCAGTTTTGGCAGCAGTTTAATCAGGCAAGCCATGGTTATCAGCGCGCCCACACCAATCACCAGGAAGGTGGTACGCCAGCCAAAATATTGCCCCACGATGCGCCCGATCGGGATACCAAAGACCATCGCCAGCGCGGTACCGGTGGCAATCAGGCTCAAGGCCTGAGCGCGTTTACCTGCAGGGGCCATACGGATAGCCAGCGCCGAGGTAATTGACCAGAACACCGCATGGGCGAAAGCGATGCCGATACGGCTGATGACCAGAACGTTAAAGTTCCATGCCAGAAACGACAGCACGTGGCTGGCAATAAACAGAATAAACAGGCCAACCAGCAGACGACGGCGCTCCATCTTGCTGGTCAACAGCATAAAGGGCAGCGACATCAGGCCGACGACCCAGGCGTAGATGGTCAGCATGATCCCGACCTGTGCCGTTTCCATGCCAAAACTGTCGGCGATATCCGACAGCAGGCCCACGGGCGCAAACTCGGTGGTATTAAAGATAAATGCCGCAATCGCAAGCGTGACTACGCGAAGCCACGCGACCTTGCGTGAAACCGTGTCTGTAATCATAAGTTCAGGGCTGGTTACTAAGAGGAAAGAAGTGGCACGATCTTAAAACGATTGCTGCTGAAAATACAATCATTTTGTGACGTGTGTCTCATTTTTGTTTTGGTAGGGTAAAAGGCGCTAACAGATTAATTTCTCTATAGAACGTGTGCATTTACTGCATTTATGTCATGTTATCGATAAGTAAAAAAAATGAAAGGGCAGAATAATGCAGGAAATTAACTTTTATCTGGTCGATGCGTTCAGCGACCACAACTTTGGCGGCAACGCGGCGGCAGTTTGCCCGCTCACCGAATGGTTGCCGGACGAAACGTTGTTGAAAATGGCTCAGCAGCACAATCAGTCGGAAACCGCGTTTTTTGTCCGCACTGATGAAGGATATGAGCTGCGTTGGTTTACCACCTTGCACGAAATTAATCTCTGTGGCCACGCGACGCTGGCGGCTTCGCACGTCATCTTTGAGTACCTCGACTATCCGTCATCGACGATTATCTTTAGTACCCGTTTCGTTGGCGAGCTTCGCGTGACGCGCAGCGGCGACTGGCTGACGCTGGATTTTCCAGCATGGGCGACGACGGTCATCGAACAGCCGCCAGCGGACCTGCTTGCCGGTCTGGGGCTAAGCGAAGCGCAGGAAGTACGCGTGGCTCGCGATTACCTGGTGATCTTACGCGATCGTCAGCAGGTAGAAGCGGTACAACCGGATATGCACCAGCTTCAGCGCCTGGGTAAAATGATTTGTATTAGCGCCGCAGATGATGAGTATGATTTTGTCAGCCGCTTCTTCTGCCCGGGGGAGTCGCTGTGGGAAGACCCGGTGACCGGCTCGACGCATAGCATGTTGATCCCGTATTGGGGCGAGAAGCTTGGTAAAACGGAGATGCAGGCGCGGCAGGTATCCGCTCGCGGCGGCGATCTACGCTGCCAGTGGCAGGGTGACCGGGTGCTGATTGGCGGCCAGGCGACAACCTATTTAATCGGCACCATAACGCTGCGCTAAATATACCCGTCATACTTCAAGCTGCAGATGTGTTGGCTGCGCTCGCTCACCCGAATCACTTACCAGAGTAAGCTCATCGGGATTCACTCTCTTGCCGCCTTCCTGCAACTCGAATTATTTAGGGTATAAGCGAATACGGGTGATGAAAATAATGCGGGATCGGCAAAAAAATTATGCCGATCCCGTGTCCGTAGGGGGTACGGGCAAAAGAGTGCTGCGTACTCAACGAAAAACCAGAGCCACTAGCGGGTCATACGACAACTGCTCTTATTTGATAATTACATTGGAAATATCACGATAGCGCCGATGCATAATGCCAGAATACGAATTAAGTACATCGGCACGGAGAATATCCAGAACTCCGGCAGCTTATATTTCCCCATTCCCAGAATCATCGCCGGCATACCGTCAATTGGCATATAGCCGCCGTTCCAGCCCGAAATGACCACCGCGATGGCGGCAGCGGTCGGGTTGAGGCCGAGGCTAGTACAGGCGGCGATAGCAATGGGCGCGAAGATATACACCGAACCCATGTTGGAGCCGGTAAATGTGGAACATGTACTGGTCAGCAGCGCAAAGATAAAAATAAACAGGAACGGCGAAACGTTAGCGCCGAGAACGCCTGCTACCGCATCACCCACCATCGCCGTAAAGCCGGTGCCGGCCAGCGCATCGGCGACGCCGATAACCCCCGCCATCATCAGAATAACCGGCGCGCCCATATGATCGCGCACCTCTTTGAAGTCGACGACGTTAATCATCATCACAAAAGCGGCGGCAAGACCCGGAACCACATAGGCGATATTACCCAACTGATTCATCAGCATCATACCGACAACGCTGATGGCAAATGCCCCCACGGTGCAGTACTCTTTCCACGCGGGCAGGCTGACGGCTTCCTCTTCCCGTACCGACATCGCTTCCTCAGACGCATCGGCAATCGGGTGATCGGGTAAAAAACGATACGAGATCAGGCACCAGGCCAGAAACGCCAGCGACATCACCAGATTCACCAGCGCGAATTTCACCATCGAAATTTCTGCGGTGAAACCCGCAGTTTGCAGCACCGTGGCGGTGACGCCAAACAGCAGCGCGACGTTAATCGGGATTAATGGATGGTTGGTTGCAAAACCCAACGGCATCATCAGCTTTGAGGTCGGCAGCTTTTTACTGTAGGGGATTGTCGAAACCAGCGACAGAATCAGCACGTAGTAGCCGGTTGAACCGGTACCCGCCAGGCTCGCGCCAATCATCACAATCACCAACAGCAGCGCATAGCTCTTGTAGCTGCCTTTATTGACCAGGCTGACCATTGAGGATTTCACGTTGCCGATGAGGCGCGTTTTCTGGAGCGCCGCCATCACCACCATAAACCCGGCGATCATAATCACACTTGAGTTCACAAACCCGGCAAAGGCCTGCTGAACGTTTGATAGCCCGGTCACCACCAGTAAAAGACAGGCGAGCAGCGGTGGTGCGCCAAAGGCCATCTTGTCCGACATGATCAACACGATCATCAGCACCAGGATGCCCAGCGCCAGAATCATTTCCATTGTCATTTTTCTATCTCCTTATTTACCCTTCCAGCATTTCGCGCGGCACCTTAAAGACCGCTTTGCGCACCGTTGCTGGCGCGTCAACCGCGCACAGCGCCTGATGGGGCTCGCCAGGCAAGAAGACTGCAAAATCACCTGCGTGCAGGGTGATGGCTACCGGATGCTGGCAATCACGGGCGATAAACAGATCCGGTTTGCGCTCTTCATCGCCATCGCATGCGACAGCCTGCATTCCTGCGTTAATCACCTCGCAGCCTGACAGCATCACCTGAATATCGGCCCATTGATGGTGATATTCGGTGTGGCGCTGTGCGGCAGGTTGGGTATGCGCCTCGCCGATACTGCAAAACCAGCCACAACCCTCCGGTTGCCAGCGTCCGTCTTCCCTGGCGCTTAGCGCCTGTAGCGAAGCGTCCGGGTGCGACAATATTTGCCACAGCGCGGGGGGAAGCCCTGCCAGCGGCAGGGCGTCAAGATTTCCGACGATCATCGGGCGGACTCCTTCACCCATTGCGGGGAAACGTGCACGTATTTAATCGCCTGGCGGAACCAGGTGTAGGCAATGTGCAGAGAACCGTCCGCGCCCTGTTTAATGCTCGGGTAGGAGAACTCGCGGTTACGTTTATCCAGCGAGTTATTGGTCATGCAGTAGCCGTCACCTTCATCGAGGTTACGCTGCCACGGCCAGGTTTTACCGCCATCGGCAGAGATAGCCACGGTCATCGGTGCGCGCGGTGCGCCCCAGAAAGCGGTACGGCCATTGGTGACTTCCGGCTCTTTGCGGCTGTTATCGCCATCGTCGATTTCATCGTAAAGCGACGCACGACGTTCCAGCGCACCGGCTGCGCTCATATGATTAAACACCAGCGCCAGTTCGCCGCTGGCAAGAGTGGTCACCTGGATCGAGGAGTTGTTGTTAGGCAGCTCGGTCGGCTCCGGTACTGACCAGCTTTCACCATTGTCTACCGACTGGCTGTAGTAGATGTTGTCGGCCCAGCGGCTGCGGAATAGTGCGACAAGTGTGCCGCTCGGCAGAGCGGTGATATTCATATGCACGCAGCCGAGGCTTTGCGGTACTTCGACGTCGCGCCAGGTTTTGCCCTGGTCGGAGGAAATTTTGACGGCGCTGATATCATCGTTACCAACCCATTTTTCGCCCGGCTGAGTGCGGCAATAAAACACTGGCAGCAGCCAGTTGCCGTTCTTCAGCACCGTAATTGGCTGGCGAATAAAAGTGCCGGGTTTATCGAGCAGGGTGGCTATTTCGCCCCAGGTCTGACCCAGGTCGGTAGACTGGCGATAGCGCACGATGGCGGTATCCTGGTTGCCAGAGATCTGCGCGGTCCACAGCAGCCACAGCACGTTATCCGGGGCCAGAAACAGCACTGGGTTCTGCTCGGAGCGGCTGGCGTCAGTGGACAGTTTCACCGCATTGCTCCACTGACGGCTTTCCGGGAGCAGTCGCGAGCCCCAAACGGAGATATCGGCAACGCCTTCCTGGGTACCGCCAAACCACACGCACATCAGCGAGCCGTCCGGCAGCGGCAGCAGGTTAGCTGCATGGTTTTGCGGGCAAGATGACGGCAGCATCGCGGTTTCCACATGCGCATCTTGTTCATGCTGACAAATCATCCCGTCACGAATTGCGGTTACTACAGACATATTCATACTCCATTATTATTCAGTAGGGTTTTATTTATTGAGCTGTAATGAGTCGTAAGCTTCATCCTGCTGCGAAGCCTTAATGATTTTTTTAGTGCGAACGATATTTAATGTTTCTACGGTCAGGGAGAAGAAAATAGCAAAATAGAGATATCCCTTCGCAATATGGACGTCCAGGCTATCGGCAACCAGTAATGCGCCGACCAGCAACAAAAAGGTTAATGCCAGCATTTTCATCGTCGGCGTATTATTGACAAAATCACCAATGGTTTTGGCGGCGAACATCATTATGCCCACGGCAATAATCACGGCGGTAATCATGATGAAAATATGTTGTGACAAACCGACAGCGGTGATCACAGAGTCCAGACTGAAGACAATATCCAGCAGCATGATCTGCACGATAGCGCCTGCCAGTGAGAGCTGCCGCTGGCTACCGCCGTGCGACTCTTCTTCCTGCATCAGTTCGCCGCGGATCTCCTGCAACGATTTGTAAATAAGGAAACAACCGCCAACAAATAAAATGATCGTGCGCACCGACACCACAAAATTTGCAATGGTAAACAGCGGAACCGTAATGTGTGCAAGCCAGGCAATCGACACCAGCAATAACACGCGCATTACCATCGCGCCACTTAATCCCAACTTACGGGCAATATTTTGCTGATGCGGCGGAAGTTTTGCCACCACCAGCGAGAGGAAAATAATATTATCGACCCCGAGAATAATTTCCAGAAAGGTGAGCGTAACCAGCGTCAACCATATATCTGGGTCAAGCATCCATATAAACATTAAAAATATCCCTTACGCTACGTAAGACATCGTATGCAATATTCTGAATATTGTCGGTGCTGGTCTATTTGTTCGTATATATCAGCACCGACAGTTTAATTAATTATTCCCGATATATTCAGGGAATATATCGAGCAATAACCTGTTTAATTTGCTCACACTGCGCTGGCGTAAAGCTGACCGCATAGCGGCTATCGCCAACTTCATGGCCCATCAGCTGCAGTGCTTTTTTCACTGCTGCCGGGGAGAACGCGACTTTATAAAGATCGGTACGTAGTCCTGTCACGCTCTCCTGAGCCAGACGGGAGCCGTCAACATCACCCGCTTTAAAGTTTGCCCAGATGGCGTTGATCTCTTTCGGCGCGACGTTGGCCAGCCCGGAAATACAGGCGGAACAGCCGTCAACGAAGCCCTGGTGGATCAGCGAGTCAGGACCGTTCAGCACGTCGAAATCGGCAATATCCTGCACCGCATCAAGGAAACCCTTCAGGCTTTCGTAGCTGCCAGCGCTATCTTTGACGCCGATAATGTTCGGATGTTTTGCCAGCGTGCGCGCTGTCTGCGGTTCGATGGTGTTGCCAGTACGCGCCGGAATGTTGTAGAGAAATACCGGAACGCTCAGGGCGTCAGCGATGGCGGTGTAGTGGCTGATAAGCTCATCCTGCTTGAGTGGCACAAACCACGGCGTGATCACCGAGACCGCATCGACGCCGAGCTTTTCAATCTGCTTACCTAAACGAATAGTTTCGCGAGTCGACACTTCTCCAATATGCGCCACCACGTGGGCGCGCCTGGCCACTTCTTCAACGCAGGCTTTGGCAACGGCGACTTTTTCCGCTTCATTCAGCACAAAAAACTCGCCGTTGGTACCACCGCAGAAAATACCGTTTCCTGCAGCAAGCTGACGTTGAACCTGCTGCTTCAGCGCCGGAATATTCACTGCGCCATCGGCGGTAAAAGGGGTCACAATGGCGGTCAGTACGCCAGTAATTGCATTGCTCATTCTCATTTCTTCCCTGGTGTTATTGTTCTGGAAATAGGGTGCGATAAACCGCCTGGACCTGATCCTGGTTCACGCTGCACGGCGCGTTATTCATTAAACGTTTGACGTTAAGCGCCGCTTCGCTCAGCTCGCCGATGCTCTCCTGCGGTACGCCCAGCGCGGCAAGGTTATCTGGTAGCTGCAGGCGTTTTACTAGTGCGGCAAGCCACTCAACCAGCGCATGAGATTTCTCTTCCTCGCTGAAGGTCTGGTCGGCATCGGGGATCAGATCCCAGACCTGCGCAAACTTCGCTACCGCGTGCGGACGCACCACTTTCATACAAGGGGCCAGCAGGATAGCGTTAGCCACGCCGTGCGGCAGATGGTATTTGCCGCCAAGCGGATAGGAGAGGGCGTGGACCAGATGGGTGCCCGCATGGTTAATTGCCACGCCGCCATAATATGAGGCCCACAGCATTTCCAGCTTCGCGGTCAGATTCTGCGGCTCGGTCACCGAAAGCTCGATATTGCGTACCAGCTTGCGCAGGCCAATTAGCGCCGCGTTATCGCTGACCGGGTTAGCGACGGTTGACGTAAAGCACTCAATCAGGTGGCACAGCGCGTCAATGCCGGTCGAAGAGGCGATATGCGCGGGCATGCTGGTGGTGAGTTCAGGCAGCAGGGCAACATAGTCCGGCAGCAAAACCGGGGAGATAATTCCCACCTTGGTGTTCTGTTCCGGGATCGCCAGGATCGCGTTCGGCGTGGCTTCGGAGCCGGTGCCCGCCGTGGCAGGAATTAACAGCGACATCACTTTTTGCTGCGGCTTTTCACCTGCCAGCAGCGCGTCCAGCCCCGGCGAGCAAGGATGCAGCAAAACGGAGAGCAGTTTGGTCACGTCGAGGACGCTACCTCCGCCAATACCGACTACTAACTCCGGCTGACTTGCGCCAACGAGGTTCTGGATCTGCGCCATATCATGCTGGCTCGGCTCGGCAGGGACCGCATCAATCACCTGTACCTGACGTCCTTCGCCTTCCAGAATCGCGCGGATCTGCTGAGCAGCGTCAAGTTTGCCGACGTTGGCGTCGGTAATCAGCAAAATGCGCTGTTTACCTACCAGCAACGGAACCAGGGCAGTAAACGCGCCCGCGCCGCTAATCAGAGTGCTGTTAATGGTTGCCACTTCCTTTCTCCTGTCTTATGAATGATTAAACTTAATCATCCGTTATTCGGGTCACTCACATTGTGGGTGAAGTTATAATTTATACGGCGGTTTAATAACTTGAGCTTGCTCACATTTAATCAATTGTGATTGAATATAATCATAAACAGTTTCGAACAGCGAGAAAAGGGAAAACGATGGGCAGCGGTGATAACAAGGTGCTGGTGCTGGCAGATGACTTTACCGGGGCCAATGACGCAGGGGTTAGCCTGGCGGAGACTGGAATGCGGGCGGAAGTAGCGTTCAGCGCCAGCTATCAGGGAGAAGCGCAGGCGCTGATCCTCAATAGCGATAGCCGTGCGCAGCCCGCAGCAGAGGCGGCGCGGCGGGTCACGCATTTACTACAGGCGGTTTTGCCGCGTTTCCAGCCGCGCTGGACGGTAAAAAAAATCGACTCCACGCTGCGCGGGAATCTTGGCGCTGAACTGGACGCGGCAATGACGGCGCTCAACTGCCCGATCGCGGTGCTGGCTCCTGCCTTCCCGGCGGCAGGTCGGGTGACGCGGCAAGGTAAGTGCTATGTGCACGGCTTGCCGGTTGATGAGACTGAGTTTGCAACTGACCCGAAAACGCCGGTGAGCAGTGCTGATATCGCCACCGTGGTGGCACAGCAAAGCAATACGCGCTGTTCACGGGTAACGGTCGATACGCTGGGGGCTGCGCTGGCGCAAACCGTAAACGCAGCAAGCGTGCTGATCGTGGATGCAGAAGAGAACGCCCAACTGGACGCCATTATCGCGGCGGTGGCGGAATCTACGCAGAGGGTGCTGCTGGTGGGGTCTGCCGGGCTGTGCGACGCCCTGGCGCGAAGTCTGGCCACCGCGCCGCACGGGCCGCTGCTGGCGGTCGTTGGCTCGATGAGCGAAATCGCTCAACAGCAAATTGCCCTCCTTGGCGAACATCCGCGCGTAACGCGGGTTGATATCGACGTCGCGATGGCCTTTGGCGGCGACGCAACGGCAGATGCCCGGCGCATTGCCGCCGTGTTGAGCGAAAACAATCATTGTGTGGTTACCACTCGCCCCGATAGCGAGGCGCGAAAGGGGATTGAAGCCCTGTGCCAACGGCATGGGGTTGATCGCACCGCCCTCGGCGAGCGTATTTGCGCTTATCTGGCGCGAGTCAGCGAACTGGCTATCGCGCAAAGTCAGCCGGGAGCGCTCTATTTATCCGGCGGTGATGTGGCTATCGCCGTCGCGCAGGCTCTGGGAGCCAGTGGATTTCATATTACAGGTCGCGTGGCGCAGTGCGTGCCGTACGGCAATTTTCTGGGTAGTAGCTGGCAACGGCCGGTAATGACCAAGGCAGGCGGATTCGGAACACAAACCACCCTGCTGGAGGTTGTGAACTTTATTGAGGAGAAAATGAGTGACTAACATCATTGCGGTAACGATGGGAGACCCGGCAGGCATTGGCCCGGAAATTATTATTAAGTCCCTGGTGGAGGGAAAACTGAACGGCGCATCCGTTGTGGTGGTGGGCTGCGTGCAGACGCTACGGCGTGTTCTGGCGCTGGAGATCACCCCGCGCGCCGAGCTGCGAATCATTGATAATCCCGGACAGGCACAGTTTAGCCCTGGCACCATTAACGTTATCGACGAACCGCTGGCTGACCCGGAAGGGCTACGCGTCGGGGAAGTGCAGGCGCAGGCAGGCGATTTGGCCTACCGTTGCATCAAGCGCGCGACCGAACTGGCGATGGCCGGTGAGGTTTTTGCAATTGCTACCGCGCCGTTGAACAAAGAAGCGCTGCACCTGGCAGGACACAATTACCCGGGGCATACCGAGATGCTGGCCCATCTGACGCAGACCAAAGATTACGCGATGGTGCTGTATACCGATAAGCTCAAAGTTATCCATATTTCCACCCACGTCGCGCTGCGCAAGTTTCTCGATACCCTGAACCAGCCGCGAGTCGAAACGGTGATTGGTATCGCCGATAGCTTCCTGCGTCGGGTTGGCTTTAGCAATCCGCGCATTGCCGTCGCAGGCGTTAACCCGCACGCTGGGGAAAACGGTCTGTTTGGTGATGAAGAGATTCGTATCGTCGGCCCGGCCGTTGAAGCGATGAAAGCCAAAGGGTTGAACGTGACCGGCCCGTGCCCGCCGGATACGGTATTTATGCAGTGCCACGAAGGACAGTTTGATATGGTGGTGGCGATGTATCACGATCAGGGGCACATTCCGCTAAAACTGCTCGGGTTTTATGATGGGGTGAATATCACTGCCGGACTGCCGTTTATTCGTACATCCGCAGACCATGGCACGGCGTTTGATATTGCCTGGACAGGTAAAGCTAAGTCTGACAGCATGGCTACCTCTATTGAGCTCGCCATGCAAATCGCACAGGAATAATATGAAGGGATATAACCGGTTAGAGCAGATTATGGATTATCTGAAGAGCCATAATCTGGTGACAGTGGATCAGCTCGTAGCGGTGACCAACGCATCGCCAGCCACGATTCGCCGCGATCTGATTAAACTCGATCAGGAAGGGGTAATTAGCCGTACTCATGGCGGCGTGACCCTTAACCGGTTTATTCCTTCACAGCCGACGACGCAGGAAAAATCCCAGCGTAGCCAGCAGGAAAAATACGCCATCGCCAGCGCGGCGGCGGCGTTAGTCAAGGCCGGGGACGCCATTGTCCTCGATGCCGGGACGACGATGATTGAACTCGCTCGGCAAATTACTCATCTGCCGCTGCGAGTAATCACCAGCGATCTGCATATCGCTCTGTTTTTATCCGAATTCAAGCAAATCGAAGTGACCATTATCGGCGGGCGTATTGACGATAGCAGCCAGTCCTGCATTGGTGAACACGGTCGACGACTGCTGCAAAACATCTGGCCCGATCTGGCTTTTGTCAGCTGCAATGGCTGGGATCTGGAGAAGGGCGTCACTTCGCCAACGGAAGAAAAAGCGGCGCTCAAGCGCGATTTAATCGCCAACGCCCGGCGGCGAATTCTGCTGGCGGACAGCTCGAAATACGGTGCCTGGTCGCTGTTCAACATCACTCATCTTGACTCGTTAACCGATATCATCACTGATGATCACCTGCCGGAAGAGACGCGTGAAGTCTTAGCGCATATTCATCCCCGGCTGATCATCGCCGACTAGCCGGGAGCGCAATTTACGGCAAACGGGCGATGTTGCGCGCCGTGTAACAATCGACTGTTTACCTCGTCGTTCTGGTAACTCAGTCCGTGCGTTCAGTAGTAATTGATAACATCTTTAATCTCATCGGTTCTTTTGATGAGAAACTCTTTAAATTTTGCACAGCGACTGGGCATACTCTTCTGCGATCGAAACCATAAACTGATTTCAAACTTGCTCTTGATATAATTATTTAAAATTGAAACTAGCTCACCGTTAGCTAACTCCTTTTTAACCAAAGGTAGCGGAAGATAGGCGATGCCGCCGCCCGCCAGTGCCACCGACTTTAAAAACTCACTGTTCTCAATTTCTACCGTTTTGGCAATTTCGATAGTAGTGATTTCACCATCTACCTCGAATTGCCAACGGTTCCCGCCTACTAACGTCGATGTATAAATACAGTTGTGGAACTTAAGCTCTTCCGGGGTTGTGGGTTCGCCATAAGCGCTGATGTAACCTGGTGAGCAGCAAACAACCAAAGGGTAATTGAAGAGCTTTTTTTTAACCAATAAACTATCTGGCTCAATATAGCCCCGATAGGTTGCGCAGGCCCGAATATAAAAGTCAGTGTTGTTTTTATTTTCATCAACATAGGGCGTTTCTTCGATTTTGAAATTCACTCCCGGACAAATAAAAAGATATTCGCCAATGATTTTAGAAAGAAAATTGCGCGAAAAGAGCGGTGTTGATGCAATCGCGATAACGCCTTTGTCGGTATTATTAATAGTCTCAACTTCTTTGTATATCTCCTGGATGTTTTGATATACGGAATGAAATCTATCATAAAGTAACATGCCCGCTTCAGTGGGTTGGTTTTTACGCGTTGTCGAAACCAAAAGTGGGACATTTAATCCTTCTTCCAGTTCTTTGAGCCAGCGACTACCGGTTGCTGCGGTAATATTGAATGACTTTGCTGCTTCAGATATTGAACCGAAGCGAACGACATGCATAAAAAAAACCGTTTTGTCTAACATAGACAGCCCCCGACACGCGTAATAAACCCATTGATGGCTGATGTTAAGTTGTTGGGCCAGAGAAAGTCAATCATTCCCCGAGCCTCTTTCACGGCAATATATAAAAGGTTGATATGCTTAAAATGACACCTTCATTTTTGCAAAACAGTTTTTAATATTTTAATTAAGTTGCCCTGTGTTTTTATATAAATTGTGAAGTCACGCACTATGTTTTTGTGCTTTCGGGACATTTTCAAAAATATAACCATTTGAATTTTATCAATAAAAATATTTATGTTGTTGTGTTGTAGATGAATGTTGCATGTGTGTATTGGCGTGGCGAAGTGATTTTTCCGCAAGTTGAACCCGTCACTTTTCATTGGTATTACTAAATGCGAAATACGAAACATAGGCCTGAGTGTTCAGATGAATATGTGAAATCAATCCGTTTGGGAGAATGAAATGAAAAATAAAATTTGTATTGTGACTGGAGCGGCGCAAGGTATTGGGCGTAAAATTGTTGAACTATTTTCCCAGGGTGGGGCAGCAAAGATATACGCCTGTGATATTAAACATAATGGTGAAGAAACGCTTAAGAATGTGATTCCGGTAACGCTAAATGTCTGCGATCGCCTGGCAATTAGTGAGTTGGTTAACAAAATCAGACTGGATGATGGGCGCGTTGATGTCCTGGTAAATAATGCCGGAATTACTCGCGATAATCTGATTGCTAAAATGACTGAGCAAGATTGGGACATGGTTATAGATATTAACCTGAAGGGCGTTTTCAATATGACTCAGGCCATCGCACCGTTAATGATGGAAAATGATACTGGTTCGATTATTACTATGTCATCTGTCGTGGGTACCGATGGAAATATTGGTCAAAGCAATTATGCGGCAACCAAAGGCGGCGTGATTGCGATGACCAAAGGTTGGGCCAAAGAGTTCGCCAGAAAAGGTGCGAAAGTTCGCGCTAACTGTGTCGCGCCTGGTTTCGTTGTCACGCCAATGACCAAAAATCTGCCTGAAAAAGTAATCACCCATATGGTTGATAAAACGCCGCTTGGACGCATGGCGTTGGCAGAGGATATCGCCAATGGCGTTTTCTTCCTCGCCAGTGAGAAGGCAAATTTTATTACCGGCCAGACGCTGAAAATTGATGGCGGCTTAGTTATCTAGGGAGTGGGTAATGAAAAAGGTATATATCGTTGGAGCTAAACGGACGGCATTGGGATCTTTTGGCGGCAGCCTGATGACGGTACCGGCTTACGAACTGGGAGCGACGGCCATTTCAGCTGCTCTGGCACAAAGCAAAGTTCGTCCTGAAAATATTGATGAAGTCATTGTCGGTAACGTGTTGGCGGCAGGTCAAGGAATGGGGCCGGGACGACAGGCGGCGGCAAAAGCCGGTATTCCGCACGAAATTCCGGCGTTGACCCTAAATATGATCTGCGGCAGTGGAATGAAGGCGGTTATCGACGGCGTTTTAAAAATCAAAAGCGGAGAGATGGATCTGGTGGTTGCTGCGGGGATGGAAAATATGTCGCAGGCACCTTATTTGATCGACAGCCGCGCGAGGTTCGGCATGAAAATGGGAGCTCAGCAGATGTCTGACTCCCTCATCTCAGATGGCCTGACTGATGCTTTTCATCGCTACCATATGGGCGTCACGGCAGAAAATATCGCTAAAAAATACCATTTTAGCCGTGAAGCTCAGGATGTATTTGCTCTGAAAAGCCAGCAAAAAGCCGTACAGGCCGTGGAGCAAGGGCGATTCGACGACGAAATTGCGCCAGTCACCGTTCTCAGCCGTAAAGGGGAAGTGAAATTTACGCGTGATGAATATCCACGCAAAGATGCCTCTCTGGAACAGCTGGCGAAATTGAAGCCGGCTTTTGACAAACAGGGGACGGTCACCGCGGGAAACGCCTCTGGCATTAATGATGGCGGTGTTGCGCTAGTGCTGGCCTCCGGGGAAGCGCTGGAAAAATGGCAACTGGAACCGCTGGCTGAAGTTATCGCCTGCGGGCAGGGGGGCGTTGATCCTGCATTGATGGGGTTAGGACCGGTACCGGCCATTGGCAATGCGCTAAAACGAGCGAATATGCACCTCAGCGATATCGATCTGCTTGAGATTAATGAAGCTTTTGCCGCTCAGGCGATGGGGGTTGCGCGAGAACTCAGCGCTGAGCATCAGGTGGATGAGTCGTGGTTTGAAAACCGAACGAACGTTAACGGCGGTGCGATTGCCCTTGGTCATCCTCTTGGGGCTTCCGGCGGGCGCATTATCGTTTCGCTGTTATATGAAATGATAAAGCAGAATAAAAATACCGGTCTGGCTTCTCTGTGCATCGGCGGCGGTATGGGTACTGCAATTATCCTCAAGCTAACAAAATAAAATACCCCCTATTCGCATTGTTTATGCAATGCGAATATTACTGATATTCACAGAGGGCATTATGATTGGTTTACTCCTCTCTTTGGTTTTTTTGATTTATCTTATCTATCGCGGCGTACCTGTACTGATTGTTTCACCACTAATGGCAATGGTTGCCGTTTTCCTCGGCTCTGACATCCCGGTATTATATTCATGGACCGGGCCGTTTATGCAATCGGTGGTCGGTTTTGTTGCAGCCTATTTCCCTATTTTTCTTGTTGGGGCGATTTTCGGCACCTTAATGAATGCTAGCGGCGCTGCATTAACGATTGCCCAATTTATCTCTCAGATAATGGGACCAAAGAAGGCGATTCTGGCTGTCATTCTGGCGTCGTTTCTGCTCACTTATGGTGGGGTGTCGGTTTTTGTTGTCGTATTCGCGGTATTACCGATTGCCAGAACGATTTTTATCAATAGCGACTACCCGCGTCGTCTATTACCCAGCGCCATTTGTGCCGGTTGTTTGCCTGCTTACGTCGCCCCTGGCTCTGCACAGTTTATTAATACTATTCCCATCCCCATATTCAAAACCACCATCTATTCAGGCATGGATGTAGGCATTATCGGTACCATCGTTTGGCTGGCGATCGGCGTATGGTATATGACCCGACTGGTTAAGCGGGCTAAAGATAAAGGCGAAGGCTATGGCGAAGGGCAGGAAAGTGAAAAATTAAGGATCCAGGGGAATATTTTTGTTGCCATCACGCCTATCGCCATTGTCATCGTGGGAAATATTCTTCTGACCAAATATTTCGAACTCGATCATGTTATTAACCATTACGCTAGTTTCGGTGGGGTTCAGGGGATTTGGGCGATTACCGTATCACTGTGCGTCGCTATTATCGTGACATTGATCCTCTATCGTAAAGAGGTTGGAAATATTACCCGCACCTTAGCGCAAGGCGCGAATGATTCGCTGGCACCTATATTTAATACCGCCACCCAGGTTGGTTATGGCGGCGTGGTGAAAATGCTACCGGTTTTTGCCGTGATTAAAGCCGCCGTCTTTGCTCTCCCTGGCTCTGCAATGATTGCCGCTGTCGTAGGGACCGCGGTGCTGGCCGGGATTGTTGGCTCAACGTCCGGCGGGGTTGGCTTAGCGATGCTGGCGTTTGGCAAGGATCTCCTGGCGCTGGCAAACGCACACCATATTCCTGCGGGATTAATGCACCGAATTATTGTGTTCAGCGCCTCTACACTGGATACCTTACCGCATTCCGGATTTATTATTACCTTATTGGGTGTTTGTGGCCTGACGCATAAACAAAGCTACAAAGAGCTATTTATTGTTACCTGTCTATTTCCGATGCTTGCCGTCATCGTAATGCTTTCATATGCCACCGCTTTTTTAATTTAAAGGATATTTATAATGCAATCAGTTAAAAAAATCACTGCTGCGCAGGCTGCTGATTTAATTAAGGATGGCGATAAAGTCATTCTGGGGGGATTTATCGGTGCGGTTGTGCCGGAATCTATTGAGAAAGCCATTGAAGATAAATTTCTGTCTGTCGGATATCCACGCAATCTTGAGTTGATATTTGCAGCCGGGCAGGGTGATGCCAAAGAAAAGGCCAATAATCGCCTGGCTCATGAAGGTCTGGTCGCCAGTGCCATCGGCGGACATTGGGGGCTGATTCCACGACTGCAAAAACTCGCCAATGAAGGTAAAATTACCGGCTATAACTTACCCCAAGGGGTGATCTGCCATCTCTTTCGCGACAGCGCTGCGGGTAAAATGGGGACCTTTACCCATGTTGGTTTGGGGACTTTTGTCGACCCGCGCGTAGAAGGCGGGAAAATTAATGCTAAAACAACGGAAGATATCGTTTCATATACCGAAGTTAACGGTGTTGAAAACCTTTTTTATAAACGAATTGATGCTACGGTCGCTATTTTACGTGGGACCACGGCCGATGAGCGTGGCAACATCACGATGGAAGATGAGTGCCTGATTCTGGAGAACCTCGCTGCGGCGCAACTGGTTCATAATCAGGGAGGAAAAGTGATTGTCCAGGTTAAACGTATTGTTGCCAACGGTACGCTTGACCCACAGCAGGTCAAAATCCCCGGTATTTTTGTTGATGCGCTGGTGGTGGCGGAGGATGAATTGCATATGCAAACTTTTGCCGAAGCCATGAATGAAAACTACGTCGGACGGGGCAGCAGAACGGGTAATGGTAAAAAAATGCGCCCGCTGGATGTGAAAAAAATTATCGCTCGCAGGGCGGCGATGGAACTGAAGAGAAATGCCATCGTAAACTATGGCATTGGTGCTCCGGAGGTGATTGCCGAGGTGACTGATGAGGAGCGGATTACTCAGGAGCTGATCGCCACCGTGGAGCCCGGGGCAATCGGCGGTTCTCCTGCCGGTGGTCTGTCCTTTGGCGCATCTGCATTTCCTGAAGCCATTATCACCCAGGATCAGATGTTTGATTTCTATGACGGCGGTGGCCTGGACCAGGCTTTTCTTGGGCTGGCAGAGACGGATGTGAAGGGCGATCTGAACGTGTCGAAGTTTGGCATCAAGATTGCGGGCTGCGGCGGCTTTATTAATATCACGCAAAATGCAAAACAGGTCTTTTTCTGCGGCTCGTTTACCGCTGGCGAAAGTGAAATCGTCGTTGAACAGGGTAAACTTAACATCAAGCGTGATGGGCGTATCATCAAGTTTATTAAACAGGTTCAGCAAATTACATTTTCGTCCGATACGGCGCGCAAAAATAATAAAGCCGTGTATTACATTACTGAACGTGCGGTATTTAAACTGGCGGATAAAACTCTCGAACTGATCGAAATAGCGCCGGGTGTCGATTTACAACGCGATATTCTGGATAAAATGGAGTTCGCTCCTGTTATCAGCCCATCATTAAAGCTAATGGATGCACGTATTTTCAATGAGCAGGTAATGGGGCTGGCATTAACGCATTAATTCTATCTACTAATACACTACACTTGTGACTACGTAACGATATTTCATCGAGGTGATACTGTGTCTTATACAATTAACGATTTGTTTATCGGACAAAAAGCCAGTTTCGAAAAAACAATTACTGAAAGCGATGTGCTGCTTTTTTCTGGTATTTCAGGGGATATCAACCCCGCTCATATTAATGATATGGTGGCGAAACAGAGTATCTTTGGTAAGCGTATTGCGCACGGCGTTTTGGTCTCGGGGTTGACTTCAGCGGTGCTGGGAATGCAACTTCCCGGTGAGGGGACAATTTATCTTGGCCAGGATAATAAGTTTCGCCGTCCCGTTTTTATCGGCGATACGGTTAAAGCAACCTGCGAGGTGATCGAAATTAACCTCGCAAAGAATATTGCTAAATTTTCTACGACAACGACTAATCAGAACAACGAAGTTGTTATTGAGGGTGTTGCCGTGGTGATGGCACCGAAAAAATAAATTAATTTTCAGGATACCACTATGATTATTGAACCCGTTATTAATGGCGTCGTTGCCAGAACCGCTCATCCGCAAGGTTGTCAGCAGGCGGTATTAAACCAAATTAACTACAGCAAAAAGCATCAGCAAATCGAACATGGACCTAAGCGAGTGTTAATTCTTGGCGCATCTTCAGGGTTTGGCCTGGCCGCGCGCGTGGCGCTGACCTTTGGTGGCGCACAAGCGGATACGATCGGCGTATCGTTTGAACGTGGCCCGAGCGAAAAAGGCGTGGGAACCGCTGGTTGGTATAACAATATTTACTTTCGCGAGCAGGCTGAAGCCGAAGGGCGAATTGCGCATAATATCGTCGGCGACGCATTTTCGGCACAAGTGAAAGAAGAGGTGATGGCGCTGATTAACCGCGATTTCGGTGGGCAAATCGATCTCGTGGTTTATAGCCTGGCAACCGGTTTACGTCCGGACCCTAAAACCGGTGAGACGTGGCGCTCCTGCCTGAAGACGGTGGGCAAACCTTTTAGTGGTAAAACCGTTAATCTGGAAAAAAACTGCCTGGATACCACCGTGCTGGAAGTGGCAAACGAACAAGAGATCCTGGCAACCGAAAAAGTGATGGGCGGTGAAGATTGGGAAGAGTGGATTCGCTGGTTGCGGCAAAATAACGCATTGGCGACGGGCGCTAAAACAGTGGCCTTTTCCTATATCGGCCCGGAACTGACCTATCCAATTTATCATGACGGTACTCTGGGTCTCGCCAAGAAACACTTACAAAAAACCGCCGACAGACTTAATGATTTATTATCTGCCGACCAAGGTGAAGCCTACGCTTCTGTCTGCAAGGCGTTGGTCACTAAAGCGAGTGTCTTTATTCCGGCATTTTCACCCTATGTATTATGCCTGTATCAAGTCATGAAGCAGATGGGGCTGCATGAAACCTGTATTGAACAAATGCAGCGTCTTTTTAGTCAAAAGCTTTACTTGCCAGCGGGTGTACCGGTTGATGCCGCCCGCTTGATTCGTGTTGATGATTGGGAACTTCGTCCTGATGTTCAGCAGGCCGTTAATAAATTAATGGCCACATTGACCGATGATAATTTCGCTGAGGTTGGAGATTACGCAGGTTATAAAAAAGAGTTTCTGCAATTGAATGGTTTTGCGTTTGATAATGTAGATTATCAAAAAGATGTCGATTTATCTGCGCTGATAAAGCTTAAACCATAAGCACGGAGCAAAGCCTGTTATTCGTTTACTGTTTTAATTGCATAGAGTTGTGGATGCGGTTAACCGCGTCCACAGCACTATTATTACCCAGGCATATGCAATGATAAAATAACGGATATCAGACTCTTTATCTGTTAATACCACGGTTATTCAAAAGGAGCCTCCGTGTCCCGAACTATAATGTTAATTCCTACCGAGTCGGGTATCGGCCTGACCAGCATCAGCCTCGGTTTAATTCGCGCCATGGAGCGCAAAGGCGTTCGCTTGAGTCTCTTCAAACCGGTTGCGCAGTCGCCTGGCAGCGAAGAGATGCCTGACCGGACCACAATGCTTACTCGTATACGTTCGGACCTATGTTGTGCAGAGCCGCTAAATATAAGCGATGTTGAAGCGCTGCTTTCTGGCAATCAGAAAGATGAGTTGATGGAAGCCATCGTTGCCCGCTATCACGCATGCGCGCAGGGGGCGGATGTTGTGCTTATCGAAGGTGTGAGCCCCACCCACAAACATCAGTTTGCCCAGTCGCTGAATGATGACATCGCTAAAAGCCTGAATGCCGAAATCGTTTTTGTGATGGCGCATGACAAAAATACAGCCACACAGCTTCATGAGCGCATGGAGCTGGTGCGCAGCAGTTTTGGTGGCGTAAAAAATAGCAATATCAGCGGCGTTATCATTAATAAAATCAATGCTCCTCAGGAGGATAAAGGCTTTAACAAACGGGATAACCCTGTTACAGGGGATAGCATTCCGAATACGATGGTCTGGAACCGCTTTCTCACTAAACTGAACAGCAGTAGCCCTATCCCCGTGCTGGCAGCTATTCCCTGGAGCGTTGAGTTAATGGCTATCCGGGCCATTGATATGGCGCATCACCTGAAAGCGAAGATATTGAACGCGGGTGATATGCGCACTCGCCGTGTCAGAACGGTTCTGTTTTGCGCCCACAGTATTTCCCATATGCTGGGACATCTGCGTCCGGGCGCGTTATTAGTCACCTCCGCAGACCGTGCTGACGTGCTGGTTACGGCCTGCCTGGCGGCCATGAACGGTGTTGAAATCGGCGCTATCCTGCTGACCGGCGGTGACGAAATAGACCCGCACGTGAGCAAGTTGTGCGAACGCGCTTTCGCCACTGGCCTGCCGTTATTTATGGTTAACACCAACACCTGGCAGACCTCCCTGAACCTGCAGAGCTTCAACTATGAAATCCCGGTTGACGATCATGAGCGTATTGAGAAAGTGCAGGAATATGTCGCGAGCTACATCAACGCGGACTGGATTGAATCGCTAACTGCGGCCTCCGAGCTCCGCCGCCGCCTCTCTCCACCCGCCTTTCGCTACCAACTCACTGAGCAGGCGCGCAAAGCGGGCAAACGAGTGGTTCTGCCTGAAGGCAATGAGCCGCGCACCGTGAAAGCCGCGGCTATCTGCGCTGCGCGCGGCATAGCAACCTGCGTACTATTGGGTAATCCGGATGAGATCTATCGCGTTGCTGCGGCCCAGGGGATTGAACTGGGGGCAGGGATTGCCATTATTGATCCTAAGGTCGTGCGTGAAAGCTACGTGACCAGGCTGGTTAAACTGCGTAAAAACAAAGGGATGAATGAGGCAGTCGCTCGTGAACAGCTGGAAGATAACGTGGTTCTGGGTACTCTGATGCTCGAGCAGAACGAGGTTGATGGTCTGGTATCCGGCGCGATTCATACCACCGCCAACACCATCCGTCCGGCGCTGCAGCTGATCAAAACCGCCCCGGGCAGCTCGCTGGTCTCTTCCATATTCTTTATGTTATTGCCGGAACAGGTATACGTTTATGGCGACTGTGCGATTAATCCGGATCCGAGTGCAGAACAGCTGGCGGAAATCGCGATTCAGTCGGCGGACTCGGCCATCGCTTTCGGTATCGAACCACGGGTAGCGATGCTTTCTTATTCCACGGGCACCTCCGGAGTGGGTAGTGATGTAGAGAAAGTGCGCGAAGCGACTCGGCTGGCGCAGAAAAAACGCCCCGATCTGGAGATCGACGGTCCAATGCAGTATGACGCTGCGGTGATGACTGACGTGGCAAAATCAAAAGCGCCCAATTCGGCAGTGGCTGGTCGCGCAACGGTATTCATCTTCCCGGATCTGAATACAGGCAACACGACCTATAAGGCGGTGCAGCGTTCCGCTGATCTTATTTCTATCGGGCCAATGCTGCAGGGGATGCGTAAGCCGGTAAACGACCTGTCACGCGGTGCGCTGGTAGACGATATCGTTTACACCATCGCATTAACCGCGATTCAGGGGAGTTTTCGTTAGAGTTTGCAATGCCAGAGCGGCTATTAAGGCGCTCTGGCTGTGACAGGGACGCAATTTACGGTAAACGGGCGATATTGGCTTTAATCACCTCAATAGAGTGGCGGAACTTCTCCGCTTCGTCGTCGGCTAATTGCAACTCAATAATCTGCTGCACGCCGCTTTGCGTCAGCACCGCAGGAACACCTGCCGCCGCGCCGCTCACACCATACTCGCCATCAAGAATGCACGACACCGCAAGAGCGCGATGGCTGCCGGTGAAAATATTGCGGCAGATCTCAGCGATGGTCCCGGCAACGCCATATTCGGTGCAGCCTTTACCCGAATAAATTTCAAACCCCAGCTTGCGCACCTTTTCGGCAATCAGCTCCCGGTCCAGCGCTTTGCCGGTATGTTTTTGATAAACGTCACCGATGGCTGAACCGTAGACCGCCGAGTGCGACCATACCGGAAACTGGGTATCGCCATGTTCGCCGAGGATAAAGGCATCGATACTTTGCGCGCCGATGTCCAGCTCCTGGGCCAGCACCCGGCGCAGGCGGGTGGTATCCAGCCAGACGCCGGTGCCCAGTACCTGACTGCGCGGCAGGCCTGAAAGTTGCCACACCTGCCAGGTGATGATGTCGCAAGGGTTAGTGGCAATCAGAAAGATGCCGTTGAAGCCGCCGTTCATCATCTGCGGGACGATACTTTTGACGATTTTCGCCGTGTTGGTCAGTTCGTCCAGGCGCGTCTGGCCCGGTTTGAGCGCGCCGCCGGAAACGGTGATCACCGCGATATCGACATCGGCGCAGTCGCCGGCTTCGCGTGTGGATATCGTCATCATTCCCGGCATGTAAGCAGCTGCATCACTGAGGTCCTGAGCGTGGGCTTCGGCGCGGGCTTTGTTCAGATCAACGAGGATCAGCTCCTCGCAGATATTCTGGTTCAACAGGGCATAGGCCGCAGAGGCGCCGACGTTTCCGGCCCCGATAATCATCACCTTACGCGCTTTGGTATTCATCATTTTTTCCTGATAACAGACATCGTGCCGCAAAATTACTGCGCCTCAAGGGGTTAGCGCAAGAGGGGGCGGGAGCTATAAGTTAAAGCTATGGCGGTTCAGCGTACGCCTCGCGTTACAGTGCGCTTAAAAAAGGAGCTTATTTATGTATACCATCGCCGCGACCCCGCTGGACCACCCGGAATTGAACGCCTTGATCGCCCAACTGGACGTCTACCAGCAGGCGCTTTATCCGGCCGAAAGCAATCATCTGATAGATCTTAGCGCACTGCCGCCTGAATCGGTGATTGCGCTGCTGATCCGCGACCCGCAACAGCAGGCCGTTGGCTGTGGGGCAATTGTGCTGGGGGAGGAGGGCTTTGGTGAGATGAAGCGGGTATTTATCGACCCAACCCATCGCGGTCAGCAGCTTGGCGAGAAACTGCTGGCGGCGCTGGAAGAAGAGGCTTTACGGCGCGAGTGCCACACCGTGCGTCTGGAGACCGGTATCCATCAGCATGCGGCCGTGGCGTTATATACCCGTAATGGCTATCAGACCCGTAGCGCCTTCGCGCCGTATCAGCCGGACCCGTTAAGCATCTTTATGGAGAAACTGCTGCTTGTCGATCTTCGTTCAGCAGCGCTATAAACGCTTCAAGTTGACGGGTTTTCGCCCCGCGACGCCATACCAGACAGGTCGTTAGCCAGCGCCACTCTTCGGCCAGCGGCCAGGCGGAGACCTGCTGATGGCCCGGCATGCTCTCCAGCATGCTGCGCGGGATCAGCGCCAGCCCGGCCCCGGTAATCACGCAAGCCAGCATCCCGTGATAGGACTCCATTTCGTGAATTCGACCCGGCGTGGCGCGATCGGCATGGAACCAGCTTTCAAAATGACGTCGATAGGAACAGTTGGCGCGAAACGCGTAGACGCTGGCTCCGTTCACTTCGCTGGCTCGAGCAATGGGCGGGTGGCCCATTGGTGCTACGATCATCATCTCTTCCGGGAACACCGGTAACCCTTCAAGCCCCGGATGCACCACCGGACCGTCAACAAAGGCCGCGCTAAGGTTGCCTTCAAGTACGCCGTCGATCATGGTGCCGGAGGGGCCGGTGGAGAGGGCAAGATGAATCTTTGGGTAGCGCTGATTAAAGTGCGCCAGCGTAGTAGGGATACGCACGGCGGCGGTACTTTCCAGCGATCCGAGCGAAAACAGCCCCTGGGGTTCATCCCCGGCAACGACCATGCGTGCCTCATCAACGAGAGCCAGAATTTGCTGACTATAGCGTAAAAAACTGTGCCCGGCGGGCGACAGGCGCAGGCGCTGGTTTTCGCGGATAAACAACTCGACGCCGAGATCTGCCTCCAGTTGGCGAATACGGGTCGTCAGGTTAGACGGCACGCGATGCACCTTCTGCGCGGCCTGAGTGATGCTGCCGGTAATAGCGACGGCGTTGAACATCTCGAGTTGGGTCAGATCCATAGCATTCTCTTTTCGTGAAAATGTTGCTTAATATTATTCATTTTTAATGAACGGTAGGGTAAGCCAGAATAAGGTCACTTCGCAATCAACACAGAGAGAAAAACGATGAATTTATCTGCAACTCATGCGGTTTCCGTGAATCCGACGACAGGTGAAATGGTGTCGTCTCTGCCGTGGGCGACCGAACAGCAAGTCGATTCAGCGATTGCCCTTGCGGACCAGGGTTATCGCCAGTGGCGCAACGTCAGCGTGGCGAACCGCGCGGCTGCGCTGCGTAACGTCGGCAGCGCGATGCGTGTCCGCGCTGAAGAGCTGGCGCAAATGATTAGCCTTGAGATGGGCAAGCCGATTGCCCAGGCGCGCGGCGAAGTCGCTAAATCAGCCAATCTTTGCGACTGGTATGCCGAGCATGGTCCGGCGATGCTTAATACCGAAGCGACTCTGGTTGAAGACAATAAAGCGGTGATTGAATTCCGCCCGATGGGTCCCATTCTGGCTATCATGCCGTGGAACTTCCCGGTGTGGCAGGTGCTGCGCGGTGCGGTACCGATTCTGCTGGCAGGTAACAGCTATTTGCTCAAACATGCCCCGAACGTGATGGGCAGCGCGGCGATAATTGGTGAGATCTTCGCACAAGCGGGCGTCCCGGCTGGCGTGTTTGGTTGGGTTAATGCTACCAACGACGGCGTTTCGCAGATTATTAACGATTCGCGTATTGCTGCTGTGACCGTCACCGGCAGCGTGCGGGCTGGGAAGGCTATTGGCGCGCAGGCCGGCGCGGCGTTGAAAAAATGCGTGCTGGAGCTGGGTGGCTCCGATCCGTTTATCGTGCTGAACGACGCCGACCTCGACGAGGCGGTAAAAGCCGCGGTGATTGGTCGTTATCAGAATACCGGGCAGGTCTGCGCCGCCGCAAAACGCTTTATCGTTGAAGCGGGGATTGCTGACGCCTTTACGCAGAAATTCGTCGCCGCCGTCGCCGCGCTGAAAATGGGCGATCCGCGCGATGAGCAGAACTATGTCGGGCCAATGGCGCGCTTCGACCTGCGCGATGAGCTGCATGAGCAGGTGCTTGCAACCTTAAAAGAAGGCGCAACGCTGTTGCTGGGTGCGGAGAAAATCGAAGGCGCGGGTAATTACTATGCGCCAACGGTGCTGGGGAACGTCACCGCCGAGATGACGGGTTTCCGTCAGGAGCTGTTTGGCCCGGTGGCGACCATCACCGAAGCACGAGACGCCGACCACGCGCTGGCGCTGGCAAACGATAGTGAATTTGGCCTCTCTGCGACGGTTTATACCACCAGTGAGGAGCAGGCTCAGCGTTTCGCCAGCGAGCTGGAGTGCGGCGGAGTGTTTATCAACGGCTACTGCGCCAGCGATGCCCGTGTGGCGTTCGGCGGGGTGAAGAAAAGCGGATTTGGTCGTGAGCTATCCCACTTCGGCCTGCACGAATTCTGCAACGTGCAAACCGTCTGGAAAGATCGTCGTTAAGCTCCAGAAAACCCCGGCTCGCGCTGCGCTCAGCCGGGCTACGGGTTCACAATCGCCTGTGGACCGGTAGTCCAGACAGGTGCGCCAGCACCGCCTCCGGGAAAGCAGATTGCAATGTTGCCGCAGATATCTCCCCCGGCTCGCACTGCGCTTAACAGGGCTACGAGTTCACAATCGCCTGTGGACCGGTAGCCCGGACAGGTGCGCCAGCACCGCCTCCGGGAGCTTTTGACCTTTCCCAATGGTACTTCGTACCCCCGCATATCTAATTTCCGGCAGAGCACATGTAAATAAATTGTTTCTCAGCGGCCGCGACCGCTTCTAATAATGCAGACATGTTAATTCACATGAGCCTGCGAAATGTCTTATCGAATCAGTATCCTGGATAAAAGCCCGCTGGCAGCCGGGGAAACGGTAGCACAGGCGCTGGCGCGTACATTAACGCTTGCGCAACAGGCGGAAGCCTGGGGCTATCATCGTTTCTGGATTGCCGAACATCACAATACCGACCAGCTCGCGAGCCCGTCGCCGGAGCTGGCGATCGCCTGGATCCTCGGACAAACCCGTAAAATTCGCGTCGGCTCTGGCGGCGTCATGCTGCAACACTACAGCCCGTACAAAGTGGCGGAAAATTTCAATATGCTCGCCGCCATTGCGCCGGGGCGCGTTGATCTTGGCGTCGGCAAAGCACCCGGCGGCCTGCCGCTCTCCACTCGCGCTTTACAACAAGGGCTTAATCCACAGGAAAAAGGCTCATTCGCTGATCAACTTGCGCAACTGGATAACTGGCTATCGCTAACCGATGCCGATGGTGAAGAGAGTGTGCGCGCCACGCCGATCCCGCCGCGTCGTGCCGATGGCTTTCTCCTGGGAGCCAGCCTTGAGAGCGCGCAGCTGGCGGCGCAGCTTGACTGGAACTTTGTCTTCGCCGCTCATCTCAACGGCGATAAAAACCTGCTGCGCGACGTGCTGACTCGCTGGCGTGAACTCAGCCGTCGCGAGGCGATTGTCGCGGTCCAGGTGGTGGTCGCTGAAGATGCCGCCACCGCTGCCGAACTGGCGAAACAGGTAGAAGTGTGGGGCGTTGAGCTGGAAAACGGCCAGCGGGTGAGCGTTGGCAGCGAAGCGCAGGCGGTGGCGTTTGCCCGTCAGGCGGGCAGCAGGCCAACGCGTATTGCCCGCCGGGAATCTGCCGTGTTGTTCGGTACCGCGGAAGAGGTGAAAGCGCAGCTCGATGCGCTCCAGTCCGCCTGGAACATTGACGAATTTATTATCGACACCCCTATTACCGACGGCGCGGCGCGTCTTAACTCCTTACGCCTGCTGGCCCAGGCGCATCTGAGCGCGGAGGTGCAGCCATGAGCTTTGACGAGCAGTTAATTCGCTGGCGGCGCGAGCTGCACCAGTACCCGGAACTCTCGTTGCAGGAAGTCGACACCACCGCGCGTATTCGCGACTGGCTGCAAAGCGGTGGTATCAACTTGCTGCCTTATGACCTGAAAACCGGCGCGGTCGCCGAAGTCGGTTCCGGTGATAAGGTGATTGCTCTGCGTGCCGATATCGACGCATTGCCCATCGAAGAGGCAACCAGCGTACCGTTTCGCTCGCAAAATGCCGGAGTGATGCACGCCTGCGGACATGATATCCACACCAGCGTGATCCTCGGCGCGGCGCTGCTGCTCAAAGAGCGCGAAGCCCGGCTGCCGGGCAGGGTGCGCATTTTATTCCAGCCAGCGGAAGAAAACTTTGGCGGTGCGAAGACTCTGATCCGCGCGGGCGTGCTGGAGGGCGTATCAGCGATTTTCGGTATGCATAATGAGCCGGGCCTGCCGGTGGGTGAATTCGCCACCCGTGGCGGCGCGTTTTACGCCAACGTCGATCGCTTTGTGTTTAAGGTAACCGGTAAAGGCGCACACGCCGCACGGCCCCATGAAGGCAAAGACGCCATCCTGCTGGCCAGCCAGTTAGTGACCCTTTTGCAAAGCGTTGCCAGCCGCGAAGTGAATACTCTGGATTCGGTGGTGCTTAGCGTGACGCGTATTCAGGGTGGCAATACCTGGAACGTGCTGCCGGAAAGCGTTGAGCTGGAAGGGACGCTGCGCACCCACAGCAGCGAGGTGCAGCAGCGGGTAAAAACGCGGGTCAGCGAAATCGCCGCCGGATTTGCCAGCGCCTTTGGGGCGCAGATCGACGTGTTCTGGTATTCCGGCCCGACCGCACTGGTGAATGACGAACGCTGGGCTGCCTTCGCCAGCGACGTGGCCGATAAGTCCGGCTACCGCACGCATCATGCGGATTTACACCTCGGCGGTGAAGATTTCGCCGTCTACCTTCAGCATATCCCCGGCGCGTTTGTCAGCATCGGCAGCGCCAGCGAATTTGGTCTCCATCATCCGGCATTTAATCCGGATGAGCGTTTAATTGCCCCGGCGGCGCACTATTTTGCCGACCTGGCGGAACAGGCACTTCAGCAACTGTAGATTTTGACAAGGGAAGAGGTAACGATGTCCGAACAACGGCAACTGCGCATTGGCACCATATTACATGGTGCATCGGGAAATATGTCGGCCTGGCGTCATCCGGCCGCGCTGGCGGATGCCAGTATTAATTTTGATTTTGTTAAGCAGACGGCGCTAAAAGCGGAAGAGGGCAAGCTCGACTTTATTTTTGTCGCCGACGGTTTATATATTAATGAAAAATCGATCCCCCATTTTTTAAATCGCTTTGAACCGCTGACGGTATTATCCACCCTTGCGGCGGTGACATCGCGTTTAGGGCTGGTCGGCACCCTGTCGACCTCCTACAGCGAACCCTTTACCACCGCGCGCCAGTTCGCCAGCCTTGACCATCTGAGCAACGGCCGCGCGGGCTGGAACGTGGTGACCTCGCCGCTGGAAGGCTCAGCGAAAAACTTCTCCCGTGCGCAGCACCCGGACCACGCGCTGCGTTATCGCATCGCCGATGAATATTTGCAGGTGGTGAAAGGACTATGGGACTCCTGGGAACAGGATGCTTTTGTGCGTAACAAACAGAGCGGGCAGTTTTTTGATAAAAATAAGCTGCACACTCTCGACCACCACGGCGATTTCTTTAAAGTTGCCGGGCCGCTGAATATTGCCCGCACCCCGCAGGGGCGTCCGATTATATTTCAGGCCGGTGCTTCCGATGACGGTAAAAAGCTGGCGGCAACCCATGCTGATGCTATTTTCACCCATCAGGAGTCGCTGGCGGAAGCGCAGGCTTTTTATCGCGATGTAAAAAGTCAATTGGAAGCGTACGGTCGCCGGGAGAACGAGCTGCATATTTTCCAGGGCGTCAGCGTGATCGTTGGCGATAGCGCCGACGATGTAGAGCAGCAATATCAAACCACCGCCGCGCTGGTATCGATTGACGATGCACTGAATTATCTCGGTCGTTATTTCGAGCACCACGACTTTGCCCAGTATCCGCTGGATGAGGTTTTCCCGGATATCGGCGACCTCGGGCAGAACAGCTTTCGCAGCACCACTGACGAGATTAAACGCAACGCTCGCGAAAAAGGCCTGACGCTGCGTCAGGTCGCGCTGGAGGCTGCCAGCCCGCGCCCGCGTTTCGCCGGGACCGCTGAAGAGGTGGCCGATGGTCTGCAACAGTGGTTTGAACAGCATGCAGCGGACGGTTTTATTATCCAGGGCGGCACGCCGGATACCTTCCCGCGCTTTGTGGACCAGGTGGTGCCGATTCTTCAGCAGCGTGGGCTATTTCGGCGCGATTATCCCGGCAGCACGCTACGCGAAAGCTTAGGGCTGGCTGAGCCCGTTAATCAATTCCAAAAACAATAATAGAGAACACCCGCTATGCAGAAAACGCAGAAAAAATCGCTATTACTGGCGCTTGCGCTGGCCGTTAGCGCCTCATCCTGGGCGCAGAACGTGAATATCAACGGCACCGGCGTGAGCCTGGAGGCCAACAAAACGCCGATTCATACGGCGAAAAATCTGCAGGCCATCGCGCAGTTGCCGAAAGGTCTCCACCTGGCCGTGCCGGGCAAACTGACCGTCGCGGTGGCGGCGCTGAACTCGCCGCCGTTGACCGTATTCTCCGACGATAACAAAACCCTGCTCGGCAGTGAGGTGGATATCGCCCGCCTGGTGGCCGATAGCCTCGGGCTGGAGCTGAACGTGGTCCCCACCTCATGGGAAGACTGGCCGCTCGGCGTCGCCTCCGGCAAATATGATGCCGCAGTCAGCAATATTACCGTCACCAAAGAGCGCAAAGAGAAGTTCGACTTTGCCACCTACCGCAAGGATTCGCTCGGCTTTTACGTGAAGAGCACCAGCCCGCTGAACAAAATTGAAAAAGCGGAGGATATCGCCGGGCTGCGGATCATCGTCGGATCCGGCACCAATCAGGAAGCGATCCTGCTGGCGTGGAACGCTGAAAACGTCAAGAAAGGACTGAAGCCGTTTACCCCGGTGTATACCAAAGATGATGCCGCCCAAACTTTGGCGCTGCAATCCGGGCGAGCCGATGCGTTCTTCGGTCCGAACGTCATTGGCGCGTGGAAAGCAGCGCTGACCGGCAAAACCAAACTGGTGGGCAGCGTTGACGGCGGCTGGCCGAAGGCGGCGCATATCGCGGTGACGGTGAAAAAAGGCAGCGGCCTGGTGGAGCCAGTACAGACGGCGCTGAACGGCGCAATTCAGAGCGGCGACTACGCCAAAGTGCTGAACCGCTGGGGCGAAGGGGTGGAGAGCATTCCACAATCTGAAATTAACCCGGCCGGACTTGGCGACTAACAGGAGGCGTTATGAGCGATATCTTCCGCGATGTGTCTCCGGAAACGCCGGAGCTACAGCCGATAATTGAGGGGCTGTTTGGCGAATACGCCTCGCGTTACGGTGATTATTTTTCCCGTGATGCCGAAGTCGAGCTTACCGAGTGGTATCTGGCTCCGCAGGGGCTATTTATTGTGCTGGAGCGCGACGGCGAAATTATCGCCACCGGTGCGTATAAGCCGAAAGATACCAATACCGCAGAAATCAAGCGGATCTGGACCCATCGAGGTCTGCGCCAGCAAGGACTGGCGGGGAAAGTTGTGCAAGAGCTGGAGCGCCGGGCGCTGCTGGCAGGCTATAGCCACATCTACCTGACCACCGGTTTTCGTCAACCGGAAGCGGTACGGCTCTACCTGAGCCAGGGCTATGAGGCGCAGTTTGACCTCAATCGCGACCCGGAAGAGTACAGCCTGCCGCCGTTCGATGGTCGGCTGCGCTTCACGAAAGCGCTGGCGGTCAGCGCGCTAAGCCAGAGCGCTTAAGGAGCCAATATGCATACCCCGGAAACGATTAAGGTTGTCCCCGCACGCTATCCGCTGCGGGCGGTTGGCGCGGTGCTGGCGCTGCTGGCGCTGGCAGTGGTCATTCAGTCCGTTGCTTTTAACCCGCGCTGGGAGTGGGGCGTCTTTGCCCGCTGGTTCTTTGACCCGGTGATCCTCGAAGGTCTGGGGCAGACGCTGCTGCTGACTTTGCTCGGTACGGTGCTGAGCGTGATTTTAGGCGGTCTGCTGGCGCTGGCCCGACTCTCCAGTTCATGGCTGCTGAGCAGCCTCGCCTGGGGTTATATCTGGCTGTTCCGCTCGCTGCCGCTGATCGTGGTGCTGATTATTCTCTACAACTTCTCTTATCTCTACGACACCCTGTCGATTGGCATTCCGTTCACCGGCATTAGCTGGGCTAACTTTGAAACCATCAACGTACTGGGGCAGTTTTCTACCGCCGTGGTTGGGCTCACGCTGGTACAAAGCGCTTACACCGCCGAAATTATTCGCGGCGGTTTCCTTGGCGTCGATCACGGTCAATATGAAGCTGCGGCGGCGCTGGGGCTTCCGGCGAGCCGTCGCACCCTGCGCATTATTCTGCCGCAGGCGCTGCGCACTATTTTACCGGCCGGTTTTAACGAAATTATCAGCCTCGCGAAAGGAACGGCGATGGTCTACGTGCTGGCGATGCCGGAGCTGTTCTATACCATCCAGATGATCTACAACCGCACTCAGGAAGTGATCCCGCTGCTGATGGTTGGGGCCGCCTGGTATCTGGTGATCACCAGCGTGCTGTCGCTTATTCAGTATCTGGTTGAACGCGGCCTGGCGCGCAGCGAACGCCGTTCGGCGGTCAATAGCGCACACAGCAGTCGTCGCGTTGAACTCGTTCGTCGCCCACAACCGCAGGAGCCCGTTCATGCCCAACTCTCATAATGGTCATATTTCCATTACCGGCGTCAGCAAATATTTCGGTCGCCATAAAGCGCTCGATGACGTGTCGCTGGAAATTAAACCCGGCACGGTCACGGTGATCCTTGGGCCGTCCGGTTCGGGAAAATCGACGCTGTTGCGGGCGATTAATCACCTTGAGCGTGTCGATGAAGGCTTTATCCAGATTGATGGCGACTATATTGGCTACCGTCGTAAAGGCGATAAGCTGTATGAATTGAAAGAGAAAGATATCCTTCGTCAGCGGGTTAACGTCGGTTACGTGTTTCAGAACTTCAATCTGTTCCCGCACCTGACGGTGCTGGAAAACCTGATTGAAGCGCCCATCGCCCATAAACAGGTAACCCGCAAAGAGGCCATTGAACGCGCCTATGAACTGCTTGATGTCGTTGGGTTGCGCAATAAAGCCGACGCCTGGTCGCGGCACCTTTCCGGCGGTCAGCAGCAGCGTATCGCCATTGCCCGCGCGCTGGCGCTCAACCCTCGAGTGATTCTGTTTGATGAACCGACCTCCGCGCTCGATCCCGAGCTGGTGGGGGAAGTGCTGGATGTGATTAAAAAACTGGCGCGCTCCGGTACCACTCTTGTTGTGGTGACCCATGAAATCGGCTTTGCCAAAGAAGTGGCGGATCAGGTGGTGTTTATGGTCGACGGCAAGATTGTCGAGCAGGGCAGCAGCGATGAGGTGCTCAACCATCCGCAGCATCAGCGCACGCGGCAATTTTTATCGAGGGTATTACCGGCATGAGAAATGGATTTGTTGCCCTGACACTATTCACCCTGTCTGCTGGTACGCAGGCGGCAATCGACCTGCGCGCCAATGAGCAGCCGCTGCCGGTGACGCGCGATGAACAGGCAATCGCGAAGATCCCGGTAAACTATCGGTTCGTTGAACCAGGAACGTTGACGGTCGCTATTTCAGCGCTCAATTCGCCGCCTCTGGCGCTGCTGGCCAGCGATAACCGCACGCGTATCGGTAGCGATCCGGATATCGCACGGCTACTGGCCGGGAGCCTTGGATTGAAGCTGAAGCTGGTGCCCACCGCCTGGGAGGACTGGCCGCTGGGGATCACCTCCGGGCGCTATGATGTGGCGCTGGTCAATATTGCGGTGACCGAGCAGCGTAAAGAGAAGTTTGATTTTGCCACCTACCGCGTCGACTCGCTGGCGTTTTCCGTGAAATCCACCAGCGATATCGCCCGTGTAAACGGTCCGGCGGATCTTTCCGGCAAAAAGGTGATTGTCGGTTCCGGGACCAATCAAGAGCGAATTCTACTTGGCTGGAATGCCGAAAATGAATCCGCCGGGCGCAAACCGGCGCTGCCCGTCTACTTGACCGATGACGCTTCCGGCAACCTCTATATTCAGTCCGGACGGGCGGATGTGTTCTTTGGTCCTCAGTCGGTGGCGGCTTACAAAGCGGCGCTAAGCGGCAAAACTAAAGTCGTGGGGCTGGGGCCGAAAAAAGCTTACGTCGCCACTACTACCAAAAAAGGCAACGGACTGGTCTTTGCGCTTCAGGCCGCGCTGGATGGCGCTATTGCTCGCGGAGAGTACCAGAAGGTGCTTGCCCGCTGGGGCGAGCAGGGCGAAGAGGTGGCGCAATCGCAGGTTAATCCGCCGGGGATAACTTACTAAAAAACCGCTGTTCCGCAGGAGTGTGATGCGAAACAGCGGGGGCGAATTCTCGCCAGGTCTTAAATTAAGCGGTACGCGGGGTCAGGGTCAGGCGGTCCAACGGCCCGACGATAAACAGATAGGAGAACAGGCCCAGCACGCCCATGGAACCGACGTACAGGATGGCGTAATCAAACGACTGGGTTTTAGCAAGGATCACCCCAATCACCAGTGGGGTGATGATGCTTGCCAGGTTGCCGCACATGTTGAATACGCCGCCCGCGATGCCGAGCATCTCTTTTGGCGAGGTGTCGCTGAGCACGCACCAGCCAAGGTTGCCAAAGCCCTTAGCAAAGAATGCCAGGCTCATGGCGGCGATCACCACCACTTCTGAAGAGGTGTAGTTGGCGACGACAATCACGCAGGAGAGCAGCATGCCGCAGATCACCGGTAGCTTGCGGGCGGTGGTCAGGCTGTAGCCGCGCTTCAGCAACCAGTCCGAGAACACGCCGCCCAGCAGGCCGCCGATAAATCCGGCAATCGCCGGGATACTGGCGACAAAACCAACCTTGAGGATTGACATGCCTTTAGCCTGGTAGAGGTAGGTCGGAAACCAGGTGAGGAAGAACCAGGTAATCGACGTGACGCAGAACTGGCCGATATAGACGCCAATCATCATGCGGTTGACGCAAACGCTCTTAATTTGCGCAAGAGTTAATTTCTGCTGTGTTTTTTTGCTGCCTAATTCCGGCTCGCCGCCGCCTTCACGAATATAATCGAGCTCCTGCTGATTTATTGCTGGATGATGTAGCGGGTCTCTAACTTTAACTAGCCAGAATATCCCCAGCACGACGCCGATAGCGCCAATATAATAAAATACATAGTGCCAGCTTAGATTATGCAGAATAATCGTCATCAACGGCGTAATAATGCCCAGCGAAATATACTGCGCGGCTTGATAAACCGAAGTCACGAATCCACGTTCTTTATTCGGGAACCACTGAACGCTTAAGCGACTGTTGGCGGGAAAGGCCGGTGCTTCGATGGCCCCCATCATCAGGCGCAGGATCACCAGTACTACCAGCGGGCTGGCGAACATAAAGATAGTGCCCTGGAACATGGTCACCACTGACCAGCCGATCAGCGCGCAGCCGTAGACCAGACGCGAGCCATATTTATCCAGCAGCCAGCCGCCGGGTATTTGCATAATAACGTAGGAAATACCAAATACCGAAAACGCCAGACCCATCGCCTCCGGGTCGAAACCTAACTCTTTACTCATAATTGGCGCGACGACGGACAGCGTTGCCCGGTCGGCATAATTAAATACGGTGGCAAGAAATAAAAATAATAATATACCGTAACGCACGTTGCTGCGTTTTATTTGCTGTTGCATTTTAATCAACTCCTTTGCAGGGTTGTGTATTGTGGGTACAGCCAAAAAGAAGTTTTTCCCCAGCAGGGCTACGGGTTTTCAGTCGTCTGCGGACCGGTAGCCCGGACAGATGCACAGTATCGCCTCCGGGAAAATGTTGTTTTCTCCTGGGGGCGGCGCTTGATGCGCCTTGCCCGGGCTACGGGGCCTGTAGCTCGCATAAGGCGTTTACGCCGCCATCCGGGGAAATCGATTATGGGCGTTTGCCAAACTCGCAGCTTTGCTGGGTCCAGCGGCGGGCCTGTTCGCTCAGGGTAAAGCCGAGACCGTGGCGCTCAGAAACCCACATCCGGCCGTCGCGTAGCTCAAGCTGCTCATTAAACAGCGGGTTCAGCCACTCGAAGTGCTCCAGCCACGGCTCCAGCGGATAGGCGGCAGCAAGGTGCAGGTGGACTTCCATCGCAAAGTGCGGGGCCAGCTTACGGCCATGCTTCGCTGCCAAATCCATAATTTTCAGGAACGGAGAGATCCCGCCGACGCGTGGGGCATCCGGCTGCACAAAGTCGCTGGCATTACCGAGGATCAGCTGTTCATGCTCGCGGAAGCTGGTCAGCATCTCACCGGTCGCAATTGGCGTATCCAGCGCGGCGGCGAGCTGCGCGTGGCCTTCGACATCGTAAGCATCCAGCGGCTCTTCAATCCAGATAAGATTGAACTGCTCCATTTTGTGTCCCATACGGATGGCGGTTTCGCGATCCCACTGCTGGTTGGCGTCCACCATCAGCGGGAAATCATCGCCCAGCACCTCGCGCACTGCCGTCAGGCGTCGAATATCTTCAGCCGTGTTCGGCTGGCCAACTTTTAGTTTGATCCCACCGATGCCGTTCTCGCGGGAGATAGCCACGTTTTTCAGCACCTGATCCAGCGGCGTATGCAGGAAGCCGCCGGAGGTGTTGTAGCACTGCACGGAATCGCGATGCGAGCCGAGCAGTTTTGCCAGCGGCAGCCCGGCGCGTTTGGCTTTCATATCCCACAGCGCAATATCGATAGGGGAGATGGCCTGCACCGCCATGCCGCTACGACCAACCGAAGCACCGGCCCACAGCAGTTTGGTGTAGATCTTGTCGATATCGTTCGGGTCTTCACCGAGCAGGTTATCGGCAATCTCTTTGGCGTGGGCGTAAATACCCTGGCCGCCTGCACGCTTGGAATAGCTAAAGCCAACCCCTTCAAAACCGTCGCGGGAGCGGATTTCGGCAATGATAATAGCCACTTCGGTCAGCGGTTTTTGCCGTCCGGTGAGGACCTTGGCATCGCTGACAGGGGTCGCCAGCGGCAGGAAGGCCAGCGACAGTTTGACGTGTTCAATGCGATCGCCGGTTTCAGCGGCGGTTTTGACGCCGGAAGCTTTGGCGTAAGTCACGGACTCGGAATTAGCGCTAGAGGTCATGGTAAGTTCCTTTTGGATTAAAAATGTTTGCGCTAACATTTTTAATCCTGATTTTGTTTTTGCGCCACGACGTTGATTTTAATTTGTACAAACGATCACAATTAACGGTTCTTAATGGTAAAATTATGCAATGCATATCACGATCCAAAGAGATTTGTGAATATTCACAATGCATAATGATAGCGATAACATTTTATTTTGCAGATCGTTGATTCTATTGAGGATGCGCAGGAGCAGGCTGGCAATTGCGTAGGGCTTCATCAATAATGCCCACAACAAACGACTCAACACGGGGACTTAGTCGTGAAAAGCAGAAAACCGACGCGTGCACCGACGCTGGATGATGTTGCCCGTACCGCCGGGCTGTCGTCGATGACGGTCAGTCGGGCGCTGAATACGCCGCAGCTGGTCAGGCCAAAAACGGTAGAAAAGGTGATGCAGGCGGTGCAGGCCACGGGCTATATCACCAATGCGCTGGCCGGTGGCCTGGCGTCACGGCGCAGCAAGCTGGTTGCGGTGGTGGTGCCGCAAATCAACAACAATATGTTTGTCGATACCATCCAGGCGCTGAGCGATACCCTGGCGGCGCGCGGTTACCATATGCTGCTGTGCGTGGCGGGCTACAGTCGGCAGACCGAAGCCGAGCTGGTGGCAACCCTGCTTTCGCGACGCCCGGATGGCGTGGTGTTGACCGGGATCCAGCACGCTCCGGCGCTAAAGAAAACCATTCTTAATGCCGCCACACCGGTGGTGGAAATTTGGGATTTGACGCCGACGCCACTGGATATGCTGGTGGGCTTTTCCCATGAAAAAGTGGGCGAGACCATCGGCGAGTATTTGCTGGAAAAAGGCTATCGCCGTCCGGGACTGCTGTGGGCAGGGGACTCGCGTGCGACCCTGCGTAAACAGGGGCTGTGCGCCCGGCTGGCTAAACACGGTTTTGAAGATGCGCCGCAGGTCGAAGTGCCGCTTCCGGCATCGCTGGCGCTCGGGCGCCGCGGCCTGGCTGAGCTGCTCGGTTCCGGCGAGTTTGACGTTATTGTCTGCAGTTCCGATACCCTGGCACAAGGGGCGATTATGGAAGCCGAAAGCCGCGGTCTGCGCGTACCGGAGGACTTGGCGGTGATCGGCTTTGGCGATCTGGATTTCGCCGCCAGCAACCGTCCGGCTATTACCACCGTCAGCGTTGACCGCCACGCCATCGGTGAGCAGGCGGCAACTTTGTTAGCCGACCGCATCGAAGGCAGCGGAGAAGAAGAGGTGATTGTTGATATCGGCTTTCACCTGGTGGTGCGGGAGTCGGCGTAGAGTTGTTAAAGGGGGAATGGGGTATTCCCCCTTTGGTGCGTTTCAACCTGTTGATTATCTGAACAGGTCAATCAACTGTAGCAGTGCCAGAATCAGCTCCATTACAGCGATGATCACAGACAGTAAGTCCATTACATCCGCTCTCCGTACTTGCGGAGCGCAATGCCAGCGTCTTACCCTAACATTGCCTGTCAACGCTGGTTGTACGTTTGTCGGGACGTCATGCCGCACTCCAAACCGGGGCACTACCCGCGGCACCACCCGTCCGGCAGCCAGGGCTTGAATCAGTTGCGATCTGGCGTACGGAATATCCGACGAGGGGTATTATAGGATGTTGTCTTTTATTGGCAATGGGTCATCGCAGAGCTATACTCAGCCTGTCGGGACGTTCCATGTCGCGTTATACCGCTCAGTCTCTGGCTTAGATACTGAGGGTAGAAAATAAAAAGCCCTGCCTCACCAGCAGGGCTTTTTTGTATCTTGCGAGGCGGATTCCGCTTTGAAACTCATTCTATTTCCTTTTGTCGCCTCTTCGTTCTTCGAGTCTGTAAAATCAGGCTTTGGGGTACTAGGGGATCACAAAAGAGCTGCGTCGCAACGAGTAGATTTAGGCACAAAATGAGAACTGAACGATGTGCGCTATGATAGCTTTATCGTTCTGACAATAAGGAGCCTGCTATGCCACACGTAGATATTAAATGTTTCCCCCGCGATCTGAACGATGAACAAAAAACGGCGCTGGCTGCCGATATTACCGAAGTGTTGGTTCGCCATCTGAGCAGTAAAGACAGCTCGGTAAGCGTGGCCCTCAAACAGATTGAACCGAGCGACTGGCAGCAGGTCTGGGACAGCGAAATCGCCCCGCAGATAGAGCAGTTGATTAAGAAACCGGGTTACAGTATGTAACTGCGCTGCCTTCCCGGAGGCGATGCTATGCATCTGTCCGGGCTACCCGTCTTCAGCTGTCTGTGAGCCCGTAGATACTGTGAGCATCGGCAACCATTTTTAGTTGCGGGGCTCTCTCCGGTTTCTGGATGACAGACACACCACCGACAGCACCCTCTGGGTGCTGTTTTTCTATTCCCGCAGTCTTTTCGTCCCTACGCTACCGCTATTCCATGTTGTGACGCATCGAACGGCTCCCCTGACTTCAGCACTCCGTACGCCACCTGCGCCAGCTTGCGCATCATCGCCCCTATGATAACTTTCGCGCGTTTGCCATTCCCTTCCAGTCTCTTTCTGAACGCTTTTCCCCACGCCGTGTGATACAGCGCTGATATTGCTGGCATATATAATGCTCTGCGCAACTGAACCGGACCCGCTTTACTCATCCGGCTCGCCCGCATCACGCTACTGCCTGACTCATGCTGCACCGGCGTCAGCCCTGCATACGCGGCGAACTGCCGCGCTGTGGCAAACCTCAGCTTCAGTCCCGTATACGCCAGCAGGACCGCCGCCGTTTTCTCGCCGATACCCGGGATGCTGTTCAGCAGCTTCCGCCGTTGCTTCATATCCGGGTCGTTGTCCGTCAGGTCTTTTATCTGTTTTTCGATACGTTTCAGTTCAGCACTCAGGCACTCCAGGAGCACATCGATGCTCGCTAACTGGACCTCCGGGGCTGTTTCCTGACGGTTTTTCTCCTGCGTCTGCATCTCTGTCAGCGCCTGATGCCGTAACACCAGCGCTTTCAGGGCTCGCTCTGTCGGGTGCGGTGCCTCCCATGCTGACGGACGTTTCTCCCGGCAGAAGTGCGCCAGCATACGGGCATCGACTTTGTCGGTTTTACTGCGCAACCCTTCACTACGGGCGAAGGCGGCACTCAGGGCGGGGTTGATAATGGAGACGGTATAACCGGCATCACTCAGATACGCGGCAGCCTCTTCCATGTAGGTACTGGTGGACTCCATGCAGACATGGGCATGGTTCACATCATGGCTGCGAAGCCAGCGGACAAGCGCTTCATGTCCGGAGGGCGTATTTTCGAATTTTTTACCGCGATGTCGACCATCAGGGCGCAGGATATCAACATCGAGCTTAGCTTTGGCAACATCAATGCCGATGAAGTGCAGTTCATTTTCCATAGTGAAACCAACCTTGCGAATACGGGTTACCGGTGAAAGCCGGTCCATGATACTGTCCGGTTTATCACATGAGAAAGAACGGCGGTCCGGTGCAAAGGATCTACGGAACAGGCGCGAAAGCCTAAGCCCGGACACGGCATCCGGACCGCCATCAGAGAGAACTGGCCGGTTCTTTCTGATGGAGTCATCATACAAGCCCGGGCAGGCGCTTTGCGCCGCCCCCGGGAGGAACACGGCGCCGTGCTGCTGTATCAGAACCAAATCTCCGTCTGCACGCCGAAGTTCCAGTTACCACCGGCGGTAAAGCCTTTGCTGCCGAAATCGTCGTTAATCGCGTAGCGATCAAGGTCTTTATCCCAGTTCATCCATGTCACGAAGAAACGGATCTCCGGGCGCGCTTTAATATCAAACACATCGCCCACTTTGAACGTCGGGGCGAATGTCAGCTTATAAAAATCGCCGCTCACCGCCTGGTATTGATGCACGCCGTCATTGTAACGATAGCTTCTCCCGTTTGGATTGAGGTCCATATACTGCCAGGAAGCCTCATACAGCAGGGCAAAGTTGCGGGTGATCCCCTGAGACACCCGCAGGTTGAAGGTTGCCCAATCGTAGCGGTCGCCATCGCGGTAGCGGTCTTCGCTGTGCTGGGCGATAACCGATGGTGCCAACTGCCAGTTTTTCCCCAGCGGCAAAATTCCGTATGATGCAAAGCGCAAGGATTTTGCATTCTCGGTGAGATCGCCATCGCTGCCGGGCTGACGCGCTTCGGCCCCAAGGCCACCGCCGTACTGTAAGGCGCTTTCGGATACCCCTGGCGCCAGGCCGTAGAACTGCTGCTTATCGTGATAAGCCAGCATCGCGTAATAACCGCTCTTCGCCGTATTATCGCTACGCAGGGCATAGCTACCGGTGGTCGAGGTGTTATCCTTCAGGTCATCGTTGCCCTGGGCAGTCATCGCCGTGGTCATCAACTGCCAGTTGTTCCAGAAGTGGTTCGCCGTGAACATCAGGTTCTGAATATCGTTGTCTTCGTAGTTATCGCTGCCCAGATCGCCGAAATTACGTGCATAAACCGAATAATCACCGCGCAGATGGCTGCCCCAGGCCACGTCGTTGATGCCGCCGCCGGTACCACCAAGGAACATAATGTCGCTATCGGTAAAGTGAATATCGAAGTTATCGCGGTCGAATCGCTTGCCCGCCCAGATTGAGGCGCTCTTAAACGGCCCGGAAAAATCAGCGAAGTTGCCCATTTCAACGTACAGCTGGCGTACGTTAAGGTGGTGGCTGTCGTTATCCTGCACCCAAGGGTCCGGGTTGGTCGCGCCATCGGCGAGCATGGTTTTAAAGTGCGCCCATGACCCGTCGCTGAAGGTCATTTTCTTGCCGAAACTCAACTCCACATAGTTATCTTTTTCATTGCCGAGACGGCCAACGTGGGCATCGCCGTTGAGCGAACTGGCCGGGGAGATCCCAGGACCACCTCGCGCGCCTTTACCGTGGCTATCAACCAGCATCCCGGAACGGGCGTAAGCGTTAAATTCAAAGCCGTCGGTAAGGCTGGATTTCGCCAGCTGTTTGTCGGTGGCCTGCTGTTTTTGCTCGGTCGCTGCGGTGCGCTGGCTCAGACCCTGTACCTGTTTTTCCGCTGCCGCCGCGCGCTGTTCTGCGGCGCTGGTGCGTTGTTCCGCCTGCTGTGCCCGACGGTTGGCTTCTCCCGCTTCTTGCTCCGCATGATTAAGCCGGGCCTCCAGCTGCGCCAGCCGTTGTTCGATGGTGAGAGGCGCGGCACTCGCGCCCCAGGCCGAAAAAAGGGCGCAGCAAACCGCTGCGCTAATCAAAGAGATACGCATACGAATCCTTATTTTTCCAGAAGTAGTGCGGTGTTGTACGCCTTACAGAGCGTGGTTTTCTCCAGATACCGACGAAGTGTCCGACGGCGCGCGGCGTCCGGCGTCGAGGTCGGCGCGGATCTGCTCGTACTGGTCGTCCAGGCGATAGAAGCGACCAATCCACAGCATTGAGGCAACAATCAGCAATGCCGGAATGTAGAGATAACAGGCTTTAATCGCCAGCATCGCGCTGTCGCTTTGCGCCTGGTTGGCGATATAGCCGCCGGAAGAGAGCAGCACGCCGGTAATCGCCCCTGCGCCTGCCATGGCGACTTTGCCGAGGAAGCCATTGATCGAGGTTAAAATCCCGGCGGTGTTGATACCGGTTTTCCATACCCCGTAATCCACCGGATCGGCCTGCATCGAGAAGTAGATCGCCGTGCGTTGCCCTGCGCCGAGCGACAGAACCACCGCACCGGCAATCAGTCCCCAGCTATTAACGCCTGCCGCCATCATCATGCCCATCCCGACAAGGTTGATCGCGCTGGCAATCAGATAAACATGGCGTTTTTTCATGCGGCTGGCGAGCAGCGGCACGGTGAGGGTGCCGAGTAGTGGAACAAAAGTGGAGATCCCGGCAACGATCGCCGTCAGATCGTTATTGCCAACGTAGTAGTGGAAGAAGTAAACCAGCGCGCCGGTCTGGAAGAAGAACGCTCCCCACATCAGGAAAATATTAATGGCGAACACAAACCACGGACGGTTGGCGCGCAGGCTGACCCAGGCGCGTTTTAAGGTCATGCGTTCCTGAGTAATGCTGATATTTTCTTTGACGTTACGAAAACTCACCAGCAGGAAAAAGGTGGCAATCACGCCGAAAATGACCGCGGTATAGAAGAAACCGTGTTCCTGATTACCTTTGCCTAACGTGCCGACGAGGGGGAGAGTAGCGACCGCAACAATCGTCGCCCCAAGCGATCCCAGCAGAATACGCACCGCTGACAGGGTCGTGCGCTCCCGCGAGTCGTTCGTCAGAAACGGCAGCATCGCGCAGAACGGAATGTTGACGATGGTGTAGAGAAACGACAGGCACAGATAGGTGATAAACGCGTAAATCAGCTTACCAGTGGTGCCGAAATCGGGCACGTAGAAGGCGAGAATACACAACAGCCCAAAAGGCACCGCGCCAATCAACAAGTACGGACGGCAGTGCCCCCAGCGGGTGGTGGTGTTGTCGATAACCAGCCCCATCAGTACGTCGGCAACGCCATCCACCAGACGCGTGACGAGGAACATCAGGCCGACATAATAGGCAGGAAGGCCCATCACGTCGGTGTAAAAGAACATCAGATAAAGAGAAATCATCTGCCACACAAGGTTGCAGGAGAGGTCAGCGATGCCGTAGCCAACGCGCTGCCGCCACAGGGTAAAAGTTGTTTCTGCCATAAAATGAACTCGCTTATCGTTGTTGTTAAAGTCCGTACTGGCGAATAAACCAGGCCGGGGTACAGCTCCACGCATGGCAATAACTGTTTATCAGTTTGCTGCCATAAGGGGAAAACTCAGGGCGCGCCGGGTCAAAAATTTCCCAAAAGGTGTCCGCGCCGTAATCGACCATTGCGCCCCAGTAGGCTTTGATCTGCGCAATTGCTTCATCGCGCAGCCCGCACTGCAACAGGGCGGCGATATAGTGGTGGCGCAGATAGGGCGTGTTCATGGCGATAGCGGGGGGATTTTTCTCCAGGTTACGCATAATCTCCTGGCGCTGCTGAGGAGTACCGACTTCCGCCAGTACCAGCCAGATTTGCGAAGCCCACGAAACCTGTCGCTGCGCGCCGCTAACGTAAAAGCCTTGCTGTTCGTCCCATAACGTATCAAGCGCCGCCGCTTTGAGCTGTTGCAGGCAGGTGCGATAGCTCGCCGCCCGTTCAGGTTCAAAACGTTCCGCCAGCCAGATGGCACGCTGTAGGCAGTAAATCAGCACCCCTTGCGCGGCGGCCTGTTTATTCAACGACTCTTGCCAGTCGATAAATACCCACCAGTCGTCGCTATCGCGCACAAGGCCTGAGTCGTCGCAGCGGGTCAGCGCTAGCTCGATCTGTCGCTTAGCCGTGGGCCACAACTCGCGAGCGGTGGCAATATCCTCAGCGCTTTGCAGATAGTTGTAGAGAACATCGACAAAAAACAGTGAGTAATCAAACAGGAAGGTGTCATCAGCAATGACATCCGGCTGGACGAAAACGTTGGCCGACACCATGCCATCTTCTCGGGTATGTCCGGCGAAGAGGTACAGGCAGCGGCGCACCAGGTCGTGTCGGCAGAAAGTCACATCGTTGACCAGCGCCTGCAGGCGTAAATCGCCGAGCCACAGGCGGCGATCACGTTTAGGGCCGTCTTCGAAGACTTCCTGCATGCAGTTTTGCAGAGTCAGAACGGCAATCTGGTCGATCTCTCGCAGTTGCGGATCGGCGGAGATGCTCGCTGGACAAGTTTGGGTAGCCGAGGTCACGGCGTTCACCTGTATCTGGTCGAAACACAGGCGGAATTTACTCGATACCGCTTTGACCTCGATTTTCAGGTAGCGGAAGCAGTAGCGGCGCGGCAGGTCAATCTCTGCGGGCAGTACGTCAAGCCACAGATCCTGCTGCTGTAGCCAACTGCTGCTGAGCCAGCCCTGGTATTCGCTGAAGGATTCGCAGACTTCGCTGAGGGTTTCGCCAAAGGTGAATTGCAGGTGTGCAGGGGCATCCGGCGGGCTTCCTGCGCTCTGGCAGAGCAAATGCAGGTAGCCGACGTAGTGGCTGCCAAAATCGATGATGACGCTATCGCCGCTGGTCAGTTCGCGCTGATAAAAGGCCTCCAGGGTACTCACCGTTTCAGCACGCCAGCCAAATAGCGCGCGGGAGTCAGTCTGGGCTTCTATCACGGCGACAGGCGGGTGTAATTCGCTGCGCAGCGAGGGCCGGAGCACCTCGGCGGTGCGTAAAAAATCCTGGTGACGGGTCATCTTGACCTGAGAATTATGCTGAATAGCCTGTGACATACTGCGTCCTCTGTGTTTATTTGAGTGCAGCATAAGATGCCGCTGCCTGCGGCAACCACTCTGGCAATGCCAAAGCGTTTGAGAAAATGGCAATGATGGTGGGATGGAGAGGTTGGCGATCACAATTCCATAAATCTTGCTCGTGACGACCGCCAAAATGCATTATCTTGCCACTGCGCCGTATGCCGTTTTGGACTTAATAAATGATGATGTTGACCGTTGAGTATTATTTCACCCATCCGCAGGATAAGCTGGGGATGTACGCTAGTGACCCGGAAGATAATAGCCATGAGCATAGTCATGAGTTTGCCGAACTGGTGATTGTTGAAGAGGGACACGGTTTACACGTTATTAATGGTCGGCCTTTATATATTCAACAGGGCGATGTTTTTTACGTTCAGCCGGGCGATGTGCATTATTATGATGAGCTGGGGACGCTTAAGCTGATTAATGTGTTAATTAATCCGCTGGTTGAGTTTCGATATTTACAGCATCTTGATGCATTATTACAGAAGTTCTCGGCGCAGCAGGCCTCTTGCTACGGTTGGCTGGCCCCTGATACCCGTCATATCTGCCGGGAGCTGGTTGAAAAGATATTCTCGGCTGAATGCCAGCAGGCTGAAAATAGCGCACTGCGCGAAGCTGCGTTTTTCCAGCTCGTTACCACCATTTTGCATGCGGAATCAGAGGCCGAATATAGCAATACAAAGTATAAACTACATAAGTTGCTTACCTGGCTGCAGGAGCACTGTTTTGAAGAGCATAATTGGCAGCAATTGGCGGAGAAATTTCATCTGACCACGCGAACCGCTTTTCGCCATATTAAAGAGGCCACCGGGCTGACGCCGGATAATTATTTAAAACGCCTGCGTTTAGTCTCGGCCCGCGTAAAATTACGCGAAACCGATATGACGATTACAGAAGTAGCTTATTTATGCGGTTTCGCGAACAGTAACCACTTCACCACCTTATATAAAAAAGTGTTTGGCCTGACCCCCAGCGAAGACCGGCGTCGACTGCTGCGCTGAGACAAAGATTATTTCAACGGCACATTTTGTTCCTTTGCCCATTTGCGCAAACGACCACAGGCGTTGGCATAAGGTGACGAGGTGTTGAAGGAGATCATTCGCCCCAGCGTCCATTTGCCATACCACGGTTGGCCGTAAAGCGTGTTGTCATCCCGCGCTTCGATGCAGGCGGCAATCTGCTGCTTCGCCTGATGCAGGGCAGTAAGCAGAGCAGGGTAATTCAGCGATGGATAATCGGCATAGAACTTCTGCGCCAGCAGTCCGAGCTGGTTCCATTTAAAGCCGGTTTCCGGGAAGTCGATAGGTTGCCGGGTTTCGTCAAGAGTTATCCATTTGAGCACCAGCTCATTCCATCCCAGCAGATAGCAGACCAGATCGCGAACGCTCATCATCGTACCCTGCGCGTGACCAGCCAGGGTCTTTTCGTACGTTTTATCTTCGGGAATATGTGCCAGGTAATCGGCCAATTTAGCGAAGTTTTTTTCGATGGCTGCCAGTAGCTGATCCTGGGTTTGCGGTACGCTCATAGCGAGTTCCTTTCTAAGTGACATGATTCCCCGGAGGCGATGCTGCGCATCTGTCCGGGCTACCCGTCTTCAGACGTCTGCGAACCGGTAGCCCGGGCAGGCGCTTTGCGCCGCCCCCGGGGGAAGCGCGCAGAGAATCAACCTAGCGCGCTCAGATGCTCTTCAAGACTACCGGTGTTCGCGGCGGCATTGATATGTTCAAAATAATCATACCAGCCGCTGGCGGCGATACCAGCCAACAGCGCATCGCGGGCCTGAGCGTCAGGAAAACGCCAGATCCCTAAAAAACGGTGTGGGGAAGCTTTATCGATAGCGGTATCGGTCTGCGCCAGCGTCAGGAGTTCAACGCCCCATTGCGCGAGGCCGCTCATCCCAGACTGAATGCCATTGATAAACTGCTGACGCTGCTCCACAGACAGCGCGCACCAGGCGGAGTTAGGGGTATAAAGTTCGACTAAATAGTGGGACATAACGGGTGACTCCTTTGGGTTGATATCCAGATCATGAGAGACTTTTTCCTGCCAGCGTACCGGCGGCGACTTTCGCCAACAGTTCGGATAGCTGGGTGCGTTCCTGCGCTGAGAGATGGCTGAATAAGCCTGCAATCCAACGGCCGTGCTGGGCGAAGACGTTGCCGATAAGCTGCTTGCCCTCAGGGGTTAATGCGATGCGCATGGCCCGGCCATCAAGAGGGTCGGCATGACGCTCAATTAACTGGTCACGCTCAAGACCGTTAAGCAGCCCGGTAATGGTTGCCCGGGTGACGCCTGCTTTTTCCGCCAACACGTTGGGAGCGAGACCGTCGGTTGCGGCATCGAGCAAAAACAGCAGCACGAAACGTCCCTCGGATAATCCCCACGGAGCCAGCAGCGTTGCGCAATCGCGGTCGATGGCAGCCGCTAACGATAGAGTTTGAAAACAGAGGCGGATATTGTCGACGTCAGCAAGCTGATGACGCTCGGCCTCCTGCAGCAGCGAAAGGTATTTTTGTTCAAGTTCCATATCAGCCTCAGCCATATAGTATGGCGACTAACTATATGGCTGAAGCGATAGACGATCAAGCGAAAAATGTGGAGATTGATGACAAGTCTTGCCTGAACGTCGAGCCTGTTTTTTTGCCGGATGGCGGCTGACGCTTTACTCGGCGTTGGACATTTCCCGGAGGCGATGCTGCGCATCTGTCCGGGCTACCGTTCTCAACAATCTGCGGGTCGGTAAGGTTTACTCTTCCGGGGTATTAGCCTGTACGTGGCGACCGCTGGCGACAAAATTTCCTGTGCCGAGATGATGCAGCGTATTGATCTTATCGTCGTCGAACTGCCAGCGACCGGTGACGAACGCGCGCTCATCTGCAGCGGCGGAAACCACCTCGCCAAACAGGGTGTCGTACTGCTCCTGGGCTGCGGTTGGCGGCAGCAGGCGGCACTCCATCCACGCCAGACATTTCTCTTCGATCAGCGGTAATCCCAGTTCCGGGCCTTGCACTACCGGAATGCCGTAAGCGTTAAATTTATCCTCATCGCGCCCGCTGATGCTGCCGACCGCGTAGGTCCAGCTGGCGGCTTCCACCCCTGGGACGACGATGCCGAAGGTGCCGTTGCGCTCAATAATTTCCCGCGTCCAGGCGCTTTTATCCACCACGATAGCCAGCCTTGGCGGCGCGAACTCCACCGGCATCGACCACGCGGCGGCCATGACGTTACGGCGTTGAGACTGGGCGTCATAGCTGGTTATCAGAATGGTCGGGCCATGATTAAGCAGGCGACTGGCGTACTGGAGTTCCACGTGGCGAAAACGGCTCATATGCGTTCCTTGGTAAATGGGTCTGATGCCTGACCACACGTTAATCCGCAATGAAAATGTAATCAATACGTCATACAGGCTCCCTATAGTCGGCGGCACTAAGTCCCAAAGAGGATCACAATATGTTAGCTCCCCTGAATTTATCTCAGGTGAGCGCGGCCCGGCGGATGTTGACCGCTGGCAGAGCATCGCTTTCCCAATGGGGAGGGCGATAATGCGCGCGCTTACCGGCATCAAACTCGACGGTGTTTCCTTCGCCTTCGGCACTCATACCGTTCTTAATCAGATCAGTCTGCATATCGACGCGGGCAGCATCGTTGCGCTGCTGGGGCCTTCGGGCTGCGGCAAAAGCACGCTGCTGCGCTTGCTCGCTGGGCTAACCGTACCTGCCCGCGGTGAAATTCACTTCGGCGATCGTCTGGTGGCGAAAACCGGCTGGGGAATGCCCCCGGAACAGCGCGATCTCGGTATGGTCTTTCAGGACTATGCTCTGTGGCCGCATATGACGGCCGCGCAGAACGTGGCTTTTCCGCTGCGTATGCGCGGTGTAGCGCGTCACGAACGGCAAAAGCGCGTCGAGGAGGCGCTGGCGATGGTCGGTCTCAACGGCTTTGCTGACCGCAAACCGTCGGGGCTTTCCGGCGGTCAGCAGCAGCGCGTCGCCCTGGCCCGCGCCATTGTGGCAGAACCCCGCGTGCTGCTGTTTGATGAGCCGCTCTCCAACCTTGACAGCGAACTGCGCGAGTCGCTATGCGTGGAGATGAGCCGCCTGCTGCGTCAGTTGGGGATTACAGCCGTCTACGTCACCCACGACCGTCGCGAAGCCGAGCTGCTGGCAGACAAGATTGTGCATTTATCTGCGGGCAGCATTGCTGCCGTCCGCGCCGTTACTTCATCCTCAGGGGAACCCGCATGAAAACCGTTATGACCATTAAGACAGGAGTTGCGCTCGCGATTATGTTATCGACCACCATGATCTCCAGCGCCCACGCGCTGACCGTATACACCGCCGGTCCGGGCTCTCTGGCGAAAAGTCTCGCCAGCGGCTATGAGAAGAAAACTGGGGTGAAGGTGAATATTTTCCAGGCCACTACCGGCAAGGTGATGGCGCGTCTTGAAGCCGAACAGGCGAACCCGCAGGCGGACGTGCTGATCTCCGCTTCCTGGGATACGGCGGAGGATTTGCATAACCGCGGCTGGCTGCTGGCGTATCAGAGCGTTAATGCCGATAAGGTTCCGGCGAATCTGAAATCCGCTGATTACGTCGCTCAGGGTATTTCGGCGCTGGGGATCGTCTGGAACACCAAAAGCGGCACCCCGGAGCCGAAAGAGTGGCGCGACCTGACCGAAGCCGCGTTCAAAGATAAGGTCACCACGCCGGACCCGGCGCTCTCCGGCGCGTCGCTGGATTTGCTGATCGGGTTACAGAATGGCATGGGTGATAAAGCCTGGGCGCTGTTTGACGAGCTGAAAAAGAACGGCATGGTGGTCAGCGGGCCGAATGCCCAGGCGGTGACGCCGGTGATGCAGGGGGCGAAAGCGGCGGTCTTCGGCGCGGTGGACTATGTTTCTTACGGCAATATTCATCAGGGTGAATCGCTGAAGGTGATTTTCCCGGCCAGCGGTACGGTTATTGCGCCGCGTCCAATGATGATCCTTAAAACCAGCCAGCATGCAGACGATGCTAAAGCTTTTGTTGACTATGTCCTGTCCCCGGAAGGTCAGACGCTGGTCGCCGATGCCTGGTTAATGCCCGCCCGTAGCGATGTTCAGGCTAAGCGTCCGCTGCTCAATGAGCTGAAAATTCTGCCGACCACCAGCGATGGCAACAGCGAACGTAGCGCGGTCCTTTCACGTTTTAATTCGCTCTTCACGCAGTAAATCGATTTCCCCGGGTTGCGAAACGTTGCTTGGCCAAAGTAGCCCAGTCATACAGTAGCGCCACCGGGAAGATGCAACGCTGAGGTATCAGAGCCCGGTGCATTTCCCGGAGGCGGCGCTGGCGCGCCTGTCCGGGCTATCGGATCGCAGACGGGGATCGTTTCCAGGAAACTACCGTGAAACAGAAACTTATTTCGACGGGAACGCTAACGGCGCTGCTGGTGCTGGTGGCGTTACCGCTCTTTTTTATCGTCCTGCAGGCGATATTCCCCCAGTTTAGCGCCGGTTCGCTGGGCGGCGCGTTTAGCGGCGTATCGTCGCTGATTGCCGACCCGCAGCTGCCGACGATGCTTGGCGGCACCCTATGGGTGGCCTGCGGCGTAGCGCTGATGAGCGTGATTATCGGTTTGCCGCTGGGCGTGCTGCGCGGATTGTTTAACTTGCCGCTGCCGCGCCTGTGGGATCTGCTATTTCTGATCCCCTTTCTTACGCCACCGTATATTGCCGCGCTGTCATGGATGCTGGTACTGCAAAGCAACGGCTATCTGCAACAGCTGACCGGCTGGGATCTGAACGATCTGCTGTTCAGCCGCAGCGGGATCGTGCTGGTGATGACCCTCAACATCTTCCCGGTGGTCTATTTTGCGGTCTCGCGCAGTCTGCTGGCGAGCGGTCAGCGGCTGGCGATAGTGGCGCGGGTGCACGGAGCCAGCGCCTGGCGGGCGTTCTGGCATATCACGTTGCCGATGCTTTCTCCGGCGCTGGCGGCGGGGATGCTGCTGGCGTTTACCCTCGCCATTGAAGAGTATGGCGTTCCGGCGGCGCTCGGTTCGCGGGCGGGGCTGGTGATGCTCACCGTCGGGATAGAGAAAAAGCTCGCCGACTGGCCTATCGACCTGCCGGGTGCATCGCTGCTGTCGTTGCTGCTGATTGCGGTAGCGCTGCTGGCCTGGTGGCTGCAAAAGCGGCTGGTCGGCGATAAAGAAGTGACCAGCGTAACCGGCAAGCCGGGAGAGAATAGCGGGGCGGATTTAGGCTGGCTGGCGCTTCCGGCGGTGTTGTTTATGGCGGGTATCGGCGGACTGGCGGTGCTGCTGCCGGGGGCATCGATGGTGCTGACCAGCCTGATGGGGACGCTGTCGGGTGGTATTCATGCCGACAATTTTACCTTCAGGCATTTCGATGCGCTGTTTGCCCAGCAGGGCGATGCGCTGTCAGCGCTGGGGACCAGCCTTTCGCTGGCGCTGGCTTCAGCGTTGATCGTCGGCCTGATTGGTCTTCTGGCTGCCTGGCTGGTATTGGTGCAGAAAATCAGAGGGAGTGCGATTGTCGATGCATTATCGCTGATGCCAGCAGCGCTGCCGGGCGTGGTGGTCGGCGTTGGGCTGATTCTGCTGTGGAATCAGCCGTTCTGGCCGGTTTCTCCCTATAACACCTGGTTTATGCTGCTGCTTTCTTATTGCTGTCTGCTGCTGCCGTGGCCGGTGCGCTATGTCGGCAGCGCGCTGCGCCAACTCGGTAATAACCTTGAACCGGCGGCGCGGGTGCATGGCGCAACGCCATTGCAGGCGCTACGTTTGATCGTTCTGCCGCTGGTATTTCCGGCGCTGCTGGCGGCGATGCTGATGGTGTTTGCCGTGGCTTCCCGCGAGCTGGTGACCTCGCTGCTGCTGGCTCCGGCGGGGACGCAAACTGTGGCGGTGTTTATCTGGCGTCAGTTTGAGCAGGGCTCGGTAGGACAGGGGATGGCAATGGCTTCCCTGACGCTATTTACTGGCCTGGCTTTAATGCTCAGCGCGCTGGCGCTGATGCAGCGGGGCACGCGTGAATAAAGGCGATCGCACAAAATAGCTGGTCAGGCAGAAAAAACAGGCTATAAATGTCGGACACCGATTGCTGGAGGCATTGATGAGTCCATTTTTAAGCGCCTATTTTTCTCGTCTGGGCTGGACGGGAACCCCTGAAGTATCGATTAACACCTTGCGTGAACTGCATATCCACCATAACGGCGCGATCCCGTTTGAGAACCTGGATGTGTTGCTGCCCAGAGAGATGCATCTCGACGATCGGACGCTGGAAGATAAGTTGATTCATGGCCGTCGTGGCGGTTACTGCTTTGAGCAAAATGGTCTGCTGGAGAGGGCGCTGCGCGAGATGGGCTTTAACGTGCGCAGCCTGCTGGGGCGAGTGGTGCTGGCCAATCCACCGCATATGCCGCCGCGCACTCATCGGCTGTTGCTGGTGGAGGTTGAGGGCGAGCGTTGGATTGCCGATGTCGGCTTTGGCGGTCAGACCCTGACCGCGCCGATTCGGCTGCTGGCGGATGTTGAACAAACCACGCCGCACGGTGAGTATCGCCTGATTTATGAAGGGGATGAATGGGCGCTGCAGTTCAGCCATCACGGTCACTGGCAGTCGATGTACCATTTTGATTTGGGTCGTCAGTACGCTTCTGACTACGTGATGGGCAACTTCTGGTCGGCGCACTGGCCGCAGTCGCACTTCCGTCACCATCTGCTGATGTGTCGCCATTTACCGGACGGTGGCAAGATGACGTTAACCAATTTCCACTTTACCCATTGGGATAAAAACCATGTGGTCGAAAAGCTGGACTTACCGGACGTTCCGGCGCTGTACGAAGCGTTGCAAACACGTTTCGGCCTCGGTGTTGACGATGCGAAATATGGCTTTAGCGAAGCGGAGTTAGCGGCGGTGATGGCGGCGTTTGATACGCATCCGGAGGCGGGGAAGTAGGTTTTGACGTTTTACCCTCACCCTAACCCTCCCCCTGGAAGGGAGAGGGGATCGTACGGTGTGGAGTTTGCGTTCTGCGCCAGTCTGCCTTTCTCCCTCTCCCCGCATTTGGGGAGAGGGTCGGGGTGAGGGGAAAGGCTCAGCGCCTTGAACGTACTACCTGATAGCGGCGGGTGAAATACTCCACCGGGGCGCTCCAGACGTGCACCAGGCGGGTGAACGGAAATATCAGGAAGATGGTCATCCCAAGCACCAGATGGACACGATAAATCCACGCCACGCCGTCAAGATGCGCCGACGCGCCGCCGTGGAAGGTCACGACCGCCTGCGCCCAGTCCACCAGTTTTAGCATTTCGCTACCGTCCGGGTGCTGCGCGGAGAACGGAATGGTCGTCAGGCCGAGCGCGCACTGAATCAGCAGAATGCTCAGAATCAGGATATCCGCGGTGGTGGAGGTGGCGCGAATGCGCGGATTCGTCAGACGACGAACCAGCAGCCCGATGCCGCCGACTAACGTCAGCACACCGCAAACCCCGCCAAGGATCATCGCCATCAGCTGCTTCTGCGACATCGGCAGGAACCAGGAATAGACCCAATGCGGCGTCAACATGCCGAAGAAGTGGCCGAAGAAGATCCCGAGAATGCCGATATGGAACAGGTTCGACCAAAGCACCATCCCGCGCTTATCCAGCATCTGGCTTGACGAGGCGCGCCAGGTGTACTGTCCGTAATCGTAGCGCAGCCAGCTGCCGATCAGGAAAACCGTGCCGCAGAGGTAGGGGTAGATATCGTAAAAGAAGACGTTAAGGTACTGTATCATTTCGGGCCTCCGGCACGGACGTCGACATACTGTGGTGCCACGTCCTGGCTAAAGCGTCGTTGATAAGACTGCATTGGGGAGCTGTCGCAGGCGGTGGCGTTATCTTCGATAAACTTCACCTGCTCCTCCTCCCACACTGCATCCAGCGCCTGGCGGGTATCGTCGCGCTTTTCCCCCGCCACCTGCTTCGTGACACTGTCACTGTTTAACTGACTATCAGCCAGCGACAGCAGTACGTCAAACAGCCGATAGTATTCACACTCTCTTTGCTTCAAGCGCCCGCCGAGCAGCGCCAGAATCGGCGCGACGTTCTGTAACCCTTCGCGGGCTTCGCTCTCCGGTAAGATGCTCAGATACTCCAGATAGAGCGGCAGGTGGTCCGGCAGTTCGCGGCTGTTTAGCTGCAAACCGGCCTGTTCATACTGGCCCATTAAATCAACCATCGCCTGGCCGCGATCGCGGGATTCGGCGTGGACGTGTTCGAACAGCAGCAGCGAAGTAGCACGCCCGCGCTCGAACACTTCGCACCATTCGGCCTGTCGGTCGAGGAGCTTCGCTGCCAGCAGCGGCCCGACGAAAGGTAGCAGCTCCGGAGCATCGGCGCTGACCAGCGTCAGCGCCTCCTCACGGTTCTCCCACAGCACCTCGTCCGGATACTCCAGCAGCAGACCAATGACTTTGAGGATCTGCATTATTCTCCCTCCCCGTGTTTGCGCACGCCACCGATGTCAATGGCGTCGATGCGCCGACTGTTGAAGAGGTTGAACTTGGTATCCGACCCATGGCAGCCATCGCCGAAGGTGAAGCCGCAGCCGTTTTTTTCCGGGAAAGCGTCTTCCGCCATTTCGCGGTGGCTGGTTGGGATCACAAAGCGGTCTTCGTAGTTGGCTATCGCCAGATAGCGGTACATGTCCTCAACTTGTTCCACGCTTAAGCCGACTTCTTCGATGGCGCGGGTGTCGGTGACGCCTTCCACTGTCTGGGAGCGTTTGTAGTGACGCATCGCCATCATGCGTTTCAGGGCGCGCAGCACCGGGCCGGTATCGCCCGCACTGAGCAGATTTGCGAGGTATTGCACCGGAATGCGTAGGCTTTCCACCGCCGGGAGAATATTGCCGTTGCTCGGCAGGCCGCCCGCATCGGCCACCGACTGAATCGGCGACAGCGGCGGGACGTACCAGACCATCGGCAGAGTGCGGTATTCCGGATGCAGCGGTAGGGCAAGCTTCCAGTCCATCGCCAGCTTGTAGACCGGGGATTTCTGCGCTGCGTCAATCACGTTATGCGGGATGCCTTGCTTCAACGCCTCTTCGATCACCGCCGGGTCATGCGGATCGAGGAACACGTCGCACTGGCGCTCGTAGAGATCGGTTTCATGTTCGGTGCTGGCTGCTTCTTCGATGCGGTCCGCGTCATACAGCAGCACCCCGAGGTAACGGATGCGCCCGACGCAGGTTTCGGAGCAGACCGTCGGTTGTCCGGATTCGATACGCGGGTAGCAGAAGATGCATTTCTCCGACTTGCCGCTCTTCCAGTTAAAGTAGATTTTTTTGTACGGACAGCCGCTGATGCACAGTCGCCAGCCGCGGCATTTGTCCTGGTCGATCAGTACGATACCGTCTTCTTCACGCTTGTAGATAGCGCCGCTCGGGCAGGTGGCGACACAGCTTGGGTTGAGACAGTGTTCGCACAGACGCGGGAGATACATCATGAAGGTGTTTTCGAACTGACCGTACATCTCCTTTTGCATTGCGGCAAAGTTCTGGTCGTGGGCACGCTTTTCAAACTCGCCGCCGAGCAGTTCTTCCCAGTTCGGGCCCCATTCAATCTTGTTCATACGCTGGCCACTGATCAGCGAGCGCGGGCGGGCGGTGGGCAGATGTTTACCTTCAGCCGCATTGTGCAGGTGCTGGTAGTCGTAAGTGAACGGTTCGTAATAGTCGTCAATGCCCGGAATCAGCGGGTTGGCAAAGATTTTAGACAGTACGCCGACACGGTTGCCGAGGCGCGGAGTGAGCTTGCCGGTAATGCTGCGAACCCAGCCGCCTTGCCACGCCTCCTGATCTTCCCAGTTCTTCGGATAGCCGATACCCGGTTTGGTTTCCACGTTGTTAAACCATGCGTACTCCATCCCTTCACGGCTGCTCCAGACGTTTTTACAGGTGACCGAGCAGGTGTGGCAGCCAATGCATTTGTCGAGATTAAGAACCATGCCGACCTGTGAGCGTATTTTCATTTTTTCGCCTCCTGAACCTGATCGCGACCTTCGTCATCCAGCCAGTCAATATTTTTCATTTTGCGGATCATGATGAACTCATCGCGGTTGGAGCCGACGGTGCCGTAGTAGTTAAAACCGTAGGCCAGTTGGGCATAGCCGCCGATCATATGCGTCGGTTTCGGACACACGCGGGTGACCGAGTTATGGATCCCGCCGCGCCGACCGGTGACTTCCGAGCCCGGAATATTCATCAGGCGTTCCTGAGCGTGATACATCATGGTCATGCCCGGCGGTACGCGCTGGCTGACCACCGCACGGGCGGTGAGCGCACCGTTGGCGTTAAAGGCTTCAATCCAGTCGTTATCCTCAATGCCCAGCTCTTTGGCGTCGGTTTCGCTAAGCCACACAATCGGCCCGCCGCGCGACAGGGTCAGCATCAGCAGATTTTCACTGTAGGTGGAGTGGATGCCCCATTTCTGGTGCGGCGTCAGGAAGTTAAGTGCTTTTTCCGGGAATCCATTAGGGGGGATCTCCTTCATGTGGCTGACGCTGCGGGTGTCGATTGGCGGGCGATAGGCCACCAGGCTTTCACCAAAGGCGCGCATCCAGGGGTGATCCTGATACAGCTGTTGGCGGCCGGACAGCGTACGCCAGGGGATCAGTTCATGGACGTTGGTATAGCTGGCGTTATATGAAACGTGCTCGCTTTCCAGGCCTGACCAGGTTGGGCTGGAGATAATCTTGCGCGGCTGGGCCTGAATATCGCGAAAGCGGATTTTTTCATCCTCTTTATTCAGCGCCAGATGGGTATGTTCACGCCCGGTAAATTCACCGAGCGCCTGCCAGGCTTTTACCGCCACCTGACCGTTGGTTTCCGGGGCGAGGGCGAGGATCACTTCCGAGGCGTCAATGGCGCTATCAATGCGCGGACGGCCTTTTGCCGGGCCATCAAGTTTGACGTAGTTAAGCTTGCCGAGGAAATCGACCTCGCTCTGGGTGTTCCACGAAATGCCTTTGCCGCCGTTGCCCAGCTTGTCGAGCAGCGGGCCGAGAGAGGTGAAACGCTCGTAAGTGGCCGGATAGTCACGTTCAACGACGGCAATCGACGGGGCGGTTTTACCGGGGATTAAATCGCATTCGCCTTTGCGCCAGTCGAGCACGTCAAAGGGTTGCGACAGCTCCGCCGGGGAGTCGTGCTGCAGCGGCACCAGCACCACATCGGTCTCTTTGTCGAGATGACCAACGCAGACTTCCGAGAAGGTTTTGGCGATATCCTTATAGATTTCCCAGTCGCTTTTCGCCTCCCACGCCGGGTCGACGGCGGCGGAGAGCGGGTGGATAAACGGATGCATGTCCGAGGTGTTCATATCGTCTTTTTCGTACCAGGTGGCGGTCGGCAGAACGATATCGGAGAACAGGCAGGTGCTGGACATGCGGAAATCAAGGGTCACCAGCAGGTCGAGCTTGCCCTCGATGGCGGCGGTCTGCCACTCCACCTCTTCGGGCTTCACGTCATCGGTCGCACCTAGCTCATCGCCCTGAATCCCGCTGTCGGTACCCAGCAGATATTTGAGCATATACTCGTGGCCCTTGCCGGAGGAACCCAGCAGGTTGGAGCGCCAGATAAACAGGTTACGTGGGTGGTTCTTGCCGTTATCCGGCTGCTCGCAGGCAAAGCGGATATCGCCGGACTTCAGCGCCTGAGCGGTAAAGTCGGCCGGGGAAAGACCTGCGGCGGCGGCCTGCTGTTTGATGGTGAGCGGATTGACGCCCAGCTGCGGCGCAGAGGGGAGCCAGCCCATACGCTCGGCGCGCACGTTAAAGTCGATCAAGTGACCGCTAAATTTACTGGCGTCCGCCAGCGGCGACAGCAGCTCCTGAGCGGTAAGTTTTTCATAGCGCCACTGGCAGGCGTGATTGTAGAAATAAGAAGTGCTGTTCATCTGGCGCGGCGGGCGGTTCCAGTCGAGGGCGAACGCCAGCGGTAGCCAGCCGGTTTGCGGGCGCAGCTTCTCCTGGCCGACGTAGTGCGACCAGCCGCCGCCGCTCTGACCAACGCAGCCGCAGAACACCAGCATATTGATCATCCCGCGGTAGTTCATATCCATGTGATACCAGTGGTTGACACCGGCTCCGAGGATAATCATCGACCGACCGTGGGTTTTATGTGCGGTATCGGCGAATTCCAGGGCGATCTGCTCGATATGCTGGCGCGGTACGCCGGTGATCTGCTCGGCCCACGCCGGGGTATAAGCTTTCACTTCAGCAAAATCTTTTGCCGCGTTGGTGTCCTCTATGCCGCGATCGAGTCCGTAGTTGGCAAGTATCAGGTCATAAACGCTCACCACCAGGCCGGTTTCGCCATTAGCCAGCGGCAGCTGTTTGACCGGGAGCTGATGAATCGTCACTGGATCTTGTTTGACGCTACGAAAGTGCGGATTTTCGTTGCCGCCGAAGTAGGGGAAACCAACCGAAACGACGCTATCGCGGCTGTCCAGCAGCGACAACGTTAATTCTGTTTCTTGCCCGGCAGCCCGCTGCTCAAGGTTCCATTTACCTTTTTCACCCCAGCGGAAGCCAATTGAACCGTTAGGCGCGACCAGCTCGCCTGCGCTGTTATACGCCACGGTTTTCCATTCCGGATTGTTGCTTTCGCCCAGCCCGTCGACCAGATCGGAGGCCCGTACCATACGCCCCGGCACGTAGCTACCATCCTCGCGCGGGTCGAGCATCACCAGCATCGGCATATCGGTATAGGTGCGGCAATAGTTGAGGAAGTAATCGCTGGGGTTATCAAGGTGAAACGCTTTAAGGATCACGTGGCCCATCGCCATCGCCAGCGCGCTGTCGGTACCCTGTTTTGGGGCCAGCCACTGATCGCAAAGCTTGGCGACTTCCGAATAATCCGGGGTAATGGCGATGGTTTTCGTGCCTTTGTAACGGACTTCGGTAAAGAAGTGGGCGTCCGGCGTACGGGTCTGCGGAACGTTGGAACCCCAGGCGATAATGTAGCTGGAGTTGTACCAGTCGGCGGATTCCGGGACGTCAGTCTGCTCGCCCCAGGTCATCGGCGATGCGGGGGGAAGGTCGCAGTACCAGTCGTAAAAGCTCAGGCAGGTACCGCCAAGCAGCGACAGGTAACGGGTACCGGCGGCGTAAGAGACCATCGACATCGCCGGGATCGGCGAGAAGCCAGCGACGCGGTCCGGGCCGTAGTTTTTAATCGTCCAGACGTTGGCGGCGGCAATCAGCTGGTTCAGTTCTTTCCAACTGGAGCGGATAAAACCCCCTTTACCGCGCACCTGCTTGTAGCTGAGGGTTTTGACCGGGTCCTGCATGATGCTGTCCCAGGCCATCACCGGATCCGGATGCTGAGCCAGCGCCTCGCGCCATAGCTCGATCAGCCGCTTGCGCGCCAGCGGATACTTCAGGCGGTTAGCGCTGTAAAGATACCAGGAGTAGCTTGCACCGCGCGGGCAACCGCGGGGTTCGTGGTTGGGCAGGTCAGGGCGGGTGCGCGGGTAGTCGGTTTGCTGGGTTTCCCAGGTGACCAGCCCGTTCTTAACGTAAATCTTCCAACTGCATGAGCCCGTACAGTTCACACCGTGCGTGGAGCGGACAATCTTGTCGAACTGCCAGCGCTGACGGTAGCTATCTTCCCAGTCGCGGTTGGTGTTGTACACCTGACCATGACCGTTGGCAAAGGTCTCGCCTTTCTGCTTAAAGTAGCGAAAGCGATCCAGTAGTTTACTCATGACATTTCTCCTGCTTCGATAATGTACGGCATCGTGCCATTGCCGGATGGCTTATCCGGCCTACAAGACCGCTCGATCCCGTAGGCCGGATAAGGCGTTAGCTGCCATCCGGCAAATTTCTCGTTATTTTTTTGCCGGTGTGCGTCGGCCATAGACCAACCACGTCACCAGCACACACACGACGTAGAAGACAAAGAACACTTTCATGGCCCCGACCGGCGAGCCGGTCATGGCTAAAGAGGTGCCGAAGGCTTTCGGAATAAAGAAGCCGCCAATCGCGCCGATGGCGGAGATAAACCCGAGCGCCGCCGCGGTATCGGTTACCGCTTCGTGCTGGGCCTGTTCGTCGCTGCCGCCGCGCTTCTTAACGCTCTCGATAGTGATCTGACGGAAAATTACGGCGATCATCTGGAAGGTGGAGCCGCTGCCGAGACCGGCGGTCAGAAACAGCCCCATAAACACCACGTAAAAGGCGAGGAAGCTGCCGGAACCGGAGCCAGGCAGGGTGAGGAACAGCAGGCCGGTAAACAGCGCCATCAGGATAAAGTTGATCAGGGTGACCCGGACGCCGCCGAGACGGTCGGAGATAATGCCGCCGAATGAACGCGCCAGCGCGCCGATGAACGGCCCGAAGAAGGCCAGCTTGAGGATGTTGACGTCCGGGAACTGCGTTTTCGCCAGCATGGCAAAACCGGCGGAAAAGCCGATAAAAGAACCAAACGTCGCCAGATATAACAGGCTTAACAGCCACATATGCGGGCGCTTCAGGACCGGGAGCTGATCGCGAACCGAAGCCTTTGAGCTGGCAATATCGTTCATGCCCACCCAGGCAGCAATGGTGGCGATGACCAGCAGCGGTACCCAGACAATAGCCGCGTTGCTTAGCGCGAGGATGGAGCCATCTTCCTGGGGAACCCCGTGAACGCCGAGGAACGCGAATATCGGCAGGAAGATCACCGCCGGAGCAATCATCTGCATCACGCTGACGCCGAGGTTGCCGAGCCCGCCGTTCACCCCCAGCGCGCTGCCCTGTTTGGCTTTGGGAAAGAAAAAGCTGATATTTCCCATGCTGGAAGCAAAGTTGGCACCAGCAAAACCGCACAGCAGGGCAATGGTGATAAATACCCAAAATGGAGTAGCGGTATTTTGAATAGCAATTGCCAGCCAGATGCAGGGCACCACCAGAATAATCGTGCTTAATACCGTCCAGTAGCGCCCGCCAAATATAGGCACCATAAAGGAGTAGGGTACGCGTAATATTGCGCCGGAAAGTGAAGGCAGGGCGGTTAATAAAAAGAGTTGGTCGGTGGTGAAATTAAATCCGACTTTATTGAGATTGACCGCGACGGCACTAAATAGCATCCACACGCAAAAGGCGAGTAGCAGACAAGCCACGGAAATGCAAAGATTCCTCCGCGCTATTTTCTTTCCCTTATTTTCCCAGAATGCCGCGTTTTCTGGCTTCCACTCTTTTAAAAGGTAATGATTCTTCTTCTCATTTTCTGTCGACATATTGCCCTCGAATGAACAGTATTCAGTGAAAAGAATAAATAAGTAAAAACAGTAAATTAAGAAAATACTGTATGCAGAGGTGGTTTTTTTATCCGTTGTAATGATTGAAGAATAGATAAGAAAAGCGCGTCATAAGAAGACGCGCGAATAATCGGGGGGGATTATTTGTTACAGAATGTAACGTTGAATTAAAATAACTCCATCGATATATAATAGTTTATATAACGGTTGAAGGTGGCATCATCAATTTCCTGCATCCCCAACGCGTAAATACCATCGAGGCCGCAGACCAGGGCGATCAGCCGCCAGGCGATACTTTCCGCGTTGTCCTTGGGCTGAAACTCACCCGCCTCGATTCCGCACAGGATAATCTTCAGCGTCTCTTCATGCCACATGCTCATGGTTAACAGGTATGCGCCTTTGATATCGCTGTCGCTGTCGGCCAGCAGCTGTGCTTCGCGCCATAAGCGAATATAGGGCTCAAGCCTGCCGTCATCGCTCCCGACCATTGAAAACAGGCGCTCGCGCCAGCTGGCATCATTGCTGACCAGCGGCATATCGAGCATTTCTCGGATCAGGCGCACAAAGGTATGGGCTTTTAACTCGCCAGTGGAAGTGAAGTGGTGATGCAACTGCCCGGCGGCAACGCCAGCCTCAGCCGCTATCTGGCGGACTGTCATCGCGCCCAGTCCGCCTCTTAGCGCCACGCGCATGGCTGCCAGCACAATGACTTCCCGACGCGCATCGCGATTTAAATAGCTCATAACGTTCCGTGACCCCTGTTTTTTTGGCGATAGTAACAAAAAGTTGGACACTCGTTCAACATTACGGCAGGATCGCCATCCTGGACAAATGTCCAATTTCAACATTGAGGAAAAGTAGTATGTCTCGGCAATGGTTGACGCTGATGGCGATTTTGTTGGTTTATATTCCGGTGGCGATTGACGCCACGGTACTGCATGTGGCTGCGCCGACGCTGAGCGTGGCGCTGGGAACCAGCGGCAATGAGCTGCTGTGGATTATTGATATCTATTCGCTGGTGATGGCCGGCATGGTGCTGCCGATGGGCGCGTTGGGCGATAAAATCGGCTTCAAACGGCTGCTGCTGCTCGGTAGCGGTATTTTTGGCGCGGCATCGCTGGCGGCGGCGTTTTCACCCACGGCAGCGACGCTCATTGCTTCCCGCGCGCTGTTAGCGGTAGGGGCAGCGATGATCGTCCCGGCAACGCTCGCCGGGATCCGTAGCACCTTCTCGGAAGCCCGCCATCGTAACATGGCGCTCGGCCTGTGGGCGGCGGTCGGTTCTGGCGGTGCGGCATTTGGCCCGCTGGTTGGCGGCATGCTGCTGGAGCATTTCTATTGGGGCTCGGTATTCCTGATCAACGTACCGATCGTGCTGGTGGTGATGGCGATTAATGCCAAAGTGGTCCCACGCCAGCCTGCGCGGCGCGAACAGCCGCTCAATTTATTCCAGGCGTTGATCCTTATTGCCGCCATACTGATGCTGGTATTTAGCGCCAAAACGGCGCTGAAAGGGCAAATGGCGCTGTGGATAACCGGACTGGTGGCGATTACTGGCGCAGCGATGCTGACATGGTTTGTGCGTAAGCAGCTCTCGGCGGCACGCCCGATGGTCGATATGCGTCTGTTTACCCACCGCATTATTTTAAGTGGTGTGATGATGGCGATGACGGCGCTGATCACCCTGGTCGGTTTCGAGCTGCTGATGGCGCAGGAACTCCAGTTTGTGCATAACAAAACGCCTTTTGAGGCCGGGCTATTTATGCTGCCAGTGATGGTAGCCAGCGGGTTTAGCGGGCCGATTGCCGGGATGCTGGTGTCACGATTAGGGCTGCGCGAGGTGGCGACCGGCGGTATGTTGCTGAGCGCCCTGAGCTTCCTCGGCCTGTCGATGACCGATTTCAGCACTCAGCAGTGGCAGGCCTGGGGGCTGATGACGCTACTGGGCTTCAGCGTCGCCAGCGCGCTGCTCGCCTCCAGCTCAGCGATTATGGCTGCCGCGCCGAAGGAGAAGGCCGCAGCAGCAGGAGCCATTGAAACCATGGCCTACGAGCTGGGTGCAGGCCTGGGGATTGCGCTATTTGGCCTGATCCTGACTCGTAGCTACACGTCGTCAATTATTCTGCCGATGGGTGTGGAAGGCGCGGCGGCAGAGCAAGCGTCATCATCGATTAGCGAGGCGATTAAGCTGGCGCAGTCGATGCCCGCCATTCCGGCGCAAAGTTTGATTGAGGCGGCGAAGACGGCGTTTATCAACTCGCACAGCATCGTGCTGGCGACGGCCGGCGTCCTGCTTTTACTGCTGACGGCAGGTATCTGGCGCAGCCTGGCGAAAGCGCCGGAATTGAATTAATTCCTTTTGCCGGAGTTATTCTCCGGCTTTTATTGTGCACAGAAAACCCCCAGCTAGGCTGGGGGTTCAGTAAAGCTTTCAGCTTTGGGCCAGTTATAAAAACCCCTTTTGATTTGTTAAAACAGTTTGCGGTCTGGCAACTGCAAACGTTCAACAAGAAATCAAAAGGGGGTCCCAATGAGGGACGAAAAGAGCTTAGCGCACACCCGCTGGAACTGTAAATATCACATAGTTTTTGCGCCGAAATACCGGAGACAGGTGTTCTACGGGGAAAAACGCAAAGCGATAGGGAGTATTTTAAGAAAGCTGTGCGAATGGAAAAACGTGAATATTCTGGAAGCGGAATGCTGTGTGGATCACATCCATATGCTTCTGGAAATCCCGCCCAAGATGAGTGTATCTGGATTTATGGGGTACCTGAAGGGAAAGAGCAGCCTGATGCTTTATGAGCAGTTTGGCGATTTGAAGTTCAAATACCGTAACAGAGAGTTTTGGTGCCGAGGGTATTACGTTGATACGGTAGGGAAAAACACGAGCAGGATACAAGAATACATAAAGCACCAACTTGCAGAGGATAAAATGGGCGAGCAGTTGTCGATCCCATATCCTGGCAGCCCGTTTACGGGCGGTAAGTAATCCATAGATGCAAATGTCAGGTCGTGATGCGCCTGTTAGGGCGCGGCTGGTAACAGAGCCTTATAGGCGCATCTGAAAAACCTCCGGCTATGCCGGAGGATATTTATTTATCCAATCTTCTTTATTTTTTCTGATTCTTCTATGTGGAGATGCGTTGTGCTGTCGTTTACCATCTGAGTATGTTAATTAATGTTCCGGATACCGTATGAGAAAGTGGCAGGGAAAGGTAAAAGGAATTCACAATGACACTGACGTGCTTTAGTCGTAACGCAAAAAAGTTAACCTGCGGTGCTGGGTTATTTATAGCATCGCTGCCGGTATATGCCGCAGGGTTTGATTGTTCTGCTCAAAATCTTAATAAGACAGAATTAACGATATGTAATGATACTTATCTATCAAGTGTGGATAATGTTTTAAACCTGTTTTTTACTTCGGCACTTAATAATAGCATTAATCACGGCACATTGTTCAGGGAACAGCGCCAATGGGTGAAAGAAAGAAATCAGTGTGGGGATGATATTTCTTGTATAAAAGAAAAATATGTTGCCAGAAATAAAGACTTAACCGCGATTTCACCTTTTCGGAATGTCGATGACGTTTTTAATCGTGATGGCGATTTACTCGACCCGCCCATGGCGCAGAATTTGCAAAATAAAAATGGTTTTACCATTACCGAGGACCGCTGGCGGGTTAAGGTCATCGTACCAGAATGGGTTATCTCATCACGGAATTATAAACTGGATGACTCTGACTGGCGAGTGCTGACGCACAGAGTGGTGAACGGTGATCTGGTTATCTATTTTCTTGTCTCCGGAAGAGAGGGCGATAAGCAGGTTAACAATATTATTCGCGTTGAAAACGGCTGGAAGTCACTGATTGTTGCTCATTACGAATATTCATACCGTGACGATGTGATGATTAAATACGACCCCGGTAGTACGAATAGTATCGTCTATTCCGTTCTTCAGCGCCCCGATCCAGAGCTGGTCGATAGCACCGATTATACGGTAGAGACTTACACTCTTGATCCCACCAGTGACAAGGCGGAAAAAACGCAGAGCACCACGCGCAGCGAGGCAAGCTTAAAAAAAGAGGCATGGGTGGGTTACTGCGAAACTCAGGAGTGCACCAGTCGGGTAGCGTCCCCGGATGGGAAATGGCGCCTGGCGTCACGCGATGATTATGACGAAGGGATGTTCTATTTCCCGGCTGACAGGCCGGATCAGGGGATTAATGTATTCCTGGCGCAGGGGGAGACTTCAAAGGGTAATGATTTCGAATATATGCGCAACTATGCCTGGGGCGATGAGAATTCATTTTATTTTGATAACGATGGCGGTTATGCCTGCATCTGGAAAACAGACATTAAAAATAAAACCACCCAGCGTATATTACCGGTGGAAGGGATGTTGCAACCTTACTACCTGAACTATAACGATGAGGATCTGGTTGTTGCCACATACCGCACTTATTCTGCAGAAAAGAAAGGGCAGCATTACGAAATTTATATCGCTAAAAAATGAAGTCCCGATGGCGGCGAAAGATATCCGCCGCCATCGGGTAGCTTAGCGCCGGGTCGCCTGCCAGCAGAGCAGGGAGCCGATGCACACCATCCCGGCACCCTGCCAGAATGACCACGAGAGTGCCGCGCTGAGCAACAACGCCGCCAGCGCCGAAGAGAGCACTGGGGTAAAATAGGAGGCGGCGGCCAGCAGGCTAACGTTGCCGTGCAGGATACCGACGTTCCACGCCGCGTATCCTAATCCCAGCGCGACTGACAGGGTGACCAGCTTGATGATGACCGGCCAGCTAAAGACCATCGGCGGCTGCTCGCTGAACAGGAATTTCAGCCACAGGGTCAGGGCGGTGAGCAGGACAAACAGAGTAATGCCGTTTTTGCCTTTTGCGTATTTGGCGGTAACCGTGCAGTAGGCCGCCCAGATAAACGCGCCGACAAAGGCCAGAATATAGCTCAGCGGACTGGAGACTACGTTGCTGATTATTTCATCGATATTCAGACCGTGCTCACCGCCTAATACCCAGGTAACGCCAAATAACGCCAGTAACAATCCGGGGATCACCAGCCAGCTGCTTTTTTGCCCGTTAAACAAGATGGCGAATAAAATCGTCAGGCTGGGCCACAGATAATTGACCATTCCCACTTCAATCGCCTGCTGGCGAGTTCCGGCTAATCCTACCGACAGCGCTAGGCAAATTTCATAGCTAACGAACAGCAGGCTACCTGCCAGTAAGTAGGGGCGAGGGATTTGGCGTATTTGCGGGAAGCCGACGGTAAAGATCAGCAAAATACCGCTCAGACTGTAGATCATCGCCGCGCCGCCCACCGGGCCAAGCCCTTCACTAACGCCGCGTATCAACCCGACCATCGTACTCCAGAGAATAATGGCGGCGAATCCAATCAGCGTAGCTCTCTTCTTTTCCATATTTAACCTGATGTTGCTTCAAATGCAGTCGGGTTTTATAACACTTTTTGTTGGCTTCAGGGGGATATTTTCCTTAACGCTTAATACTAATGGGGTAATGAATTTCGACGTTCCTGACTATTAAGGGGGCATGCGTTTTGGACATTGATTTGACGCAAATAAAACAGGGGCTTTGCTGTTAGTTTTCCCTTCCTCGATGAATAAACATCCCGCATGGAGGGGAACAATGGACGTCAGCCGCAGAAAGTTTTTTAAAATCTGCGCAGGCGGTATGGCCGGAACAACAGTTGCTGCATTGGGTTTTGCACCCAAAATGGCGCTGGCTCAGGCGCGCAACTATAAATTGCTGCGTGCGAAAGAGATCCGCAACACCTGCACATACTGTTCCGTGGGCTGCGGGCTATTAATGTATAGCCTGGGCGACGGCGCGAAAAACGCTAAAGAATCGATTTACCATATTGAAGGGGACTCCGATCACCCGGTGAGCCGCGGTGCGCTATGCCCGAAAGGCGCGGGTCTGCTGGACTACGTCCATAGTGAAAACCGTCTGCGCTATCCGCAATACCGCGCGCCGGGTTCAGATAAATGGCAGCGTATCTCCTGGGATGAGGCATTTACCCGCATCGCTAAACTGATGAAAGCCGACCGCGACGCCAACTTTATCGAGAAGAACGAACAGGGCGTCCCGGTGAATCGCTGGCTCTCCACCGGGATGCTGTGCGCCTCGGCGGCCAGTAATGAGACCGGTATGCTGACGCAGAAGTTTGTGCGATCTCTCGGCATGCTGGCGGTAGATAACCAGGCGCGCGTCTGACACGGACCAACGGTAGCAAGTCTTGCTCCAACATTTGGTCGCGGTGCGATGACCAACCACTGGGTTGATATCAAAAACGCTAACGTCGTGGTGGTGATGGGCGGTAACGCCGCTGAAGCCCATCCGGTGGGATTCCGCTGGGCGATGGAAGCGAAAAACAACAACGATGCGACGCTTATCGTCGTCGACCCGCGCTTTACGCGCACGGCGTCGGTGGCTGATATCTATGCGCCGATTCGCTCTGGTACCGACATTACTTTCCTGTCGGGCGTTCTGCTGTACCTGATTCAAAATAACAAAATCAATGCGGAGTACGTTAAACACTACACCAACGCTAACCTGCTGATTCGTGAAGATTTCGGTTTTGATGATGGCCTGTTCAGCGGCTACGATGCTGAAAAACGTCAGTACGATAAATCTTCGTGGAACTATCAGTTCGACGAAAATGGCTACGCCATGCGCGATGAAACTCTGCAACATCCTCGCTGCGTGTGGAACCTGCTGAAACAGCACGTTTCTCGTTATACTCCAGAGGTGGTGGAGAACATCTGCGGTACGCCGAAAGCCGATTTCCTCAAAGTGTGCGAAGTGCTGGCCTCTACCAGCGCAGCGGATAGAACCACCACCTTCCTGTACGCGCTGGGCTGGACGCAGCATACCGTTGGGGCGCAGAACATTCGCACCATGGCGATGATCCAGCTGCTGCTTGGCAATATGGGCATGGCGGGCGGCGGCGTGAACGCGCTGCGTGGTCACTCCAATATCCAGGGATTAACCGATTTAGGTCTGCTCTCGACCAGTCTGACCGGTTATCTGACGCTGCCATCTGAAAAACAGACGAGCCTGCAAAGCTATCTGGCGGCGAATACGCCAAAAGCAACGCTTGCCGATCAGGTGAACTACTGGAGCAACTATCCGAAGTTCTTCGTCAGCCTGATGAAATCCTTCTATGGCGACGCGGCGCAGAAAGAGAACGACTGGGGCTTTAACTGGTTACCTAAGTGGGACCAGGCTTACGACGTTATCAAGTATTTCAATATGATGGATAACGGCAAAGTCACCGGCTATATCTGCCAGGGCTTTAACCCGGTGGCTTCGTTCCCGGACAAAAACAAAGTTGTCCGCAGCCTGAGCAAACTGAAGTACATGGTGGTTATCGATCCGCTGGTCACCGAAACATCGACCTTCTGGCAAAACCACGGCGAGTCTAACGACGTCGATTCCGCCGCGATTCAGACCGAAGTATTCCGTCTGCCGTCCACCTGCTTTGCCGAAGAGGATGGCTCTATCGCCAACTCCGGGCGCTGGTTGCAGTGGCACTGGAAGGGTCAGGATGCGCCGGGCGAAGCACGTAACGACGGCGAAATTCTGGCCGGTATTTACCACCGTCTGCGTGAGATGTATCGCACTGAAGGCGGCAAAGGCGTCGAGCCGCTGCTGAAGATGGGCTGGAACTACAAACAGCCGGATCATCCGGAGTCGGAAGAGATCGCCAAAGAGAACAACGGCTATGCACTGGAAGATCTATACGACGCCAACGGTGTGCTGCTGGCGAAGAAAGGTCAATTGCTGAACAGCTTCGCGCTGCTGCGTGATGACGGTAGCACCGCTTCGTCTTGCTGGATCTACACCGGGAGCTGGACCGAGCAGGGCAACCAGATGGCCAACCGCGATAACGCTGATCCGTCAGGGCTTGGCAATACGCTGGGCTGGGCATGGGCGTGGCCGCTCAACCGCCGCGTGCTGTATAACCGCGCCTCGGCGGATATCAACGGTAAACCGTGGGATGTGAAACGGATGCTGATCCAGTGGAACGGCAGTAAATGGGTCGGGAATGATATTCCGGACTTCAATACCGCGCCGCCGGGCAGTAAAACCGGGCCGTTTATCATGCAACAAGAAGGTCTTGGCCGCCTCTTTGCGTTGGATAAGCTGGCTGAAGGGCCGTTCCCGGAGCACTACGAGCCAATGGAAACGCCGCTGGGGACCAACCCGCTGCATCCGAACGTCATCTCCAGTCCGGTGGTGCGCTTGTATGAAGAAGATGCCCTGCGTTTAGGTAAGAAGGACAAGTTCCCGTATGTCGGTACCACTTATCGCCTGACCGAGCATTTCCACACCTGGACTAAGCATGCGCTGCTCAACTCGATTGCGCAGCCGGAACAGTTTGTCGAAATCAGCGAGGGTCTGGCGAGCGCGAAGGGGATTGCCAATGGCGATCGGGTGACGGTCAGCAGCAAGCGCGGCTTTATTCGTGCGGTGGCCGTAGTAACCCGCCGTCTGCAAACGCTCAACGTTAACGGTCAGCAGGTGGAAACCGTCGGGATCCCGCTGCACTGGGGTTTTGAAGGCGTGGCCCGCAAAGGTTACATCGCCAATACCCTGACGCCGAACGTGGGTGATTCCAACTCGCAAACGCCGGAGTACAAGGCGTTTCTGGTCAACATCGAGAAAGCGTAAGGAGCGAATGAATGGCGATGGAAACTCAGGACATCATTAAACGCTCCGCCACCAACCCGATCACGCCCGCGCCGCGCGCGCGGGATTTTAAGGCGGAAGTGGCAAAGCTGATTGATGTCTCCTCCTGCGTGGGCTGCAAAGCCTGCCAGGTGGCCTGTTCCGAGTGGAACGATATCCGCGATGACGTTGGACACTGCGTCGGGGTTTACGATAACCCCGCCGATCTCAGCGCTAAGTCCTGGACGGTGATGCGTTTTAGCGAAACCGAGCAGAACGGCAAGCTGGAGTGGCTGATTCGTAAAGATGGCTGTATGCACTGTGAGGATCCGGGCTGCCTGAAGGCGTGTCCGTCTGCCGGGGCGATTATTCAGTACGCTAACGGTATCGTCGACTTCCAGCAGGAGAACTGCATTGGCTGCGGCTACTGCATCGCAGGGTGTCCATTTAACGTCCCGCGCCTCAACAAAGAGGATAACCGGGTCTATAAATGCACACTGTGCGTTGACCGGGTCAGCGTCGGCCAGGAACCGGCCTGTGTGAAAACCTGCCCAACCGGCGCTATCCATTTCGGCACCAAGAAAGAGATGCTGGAAGTGGCGCATGAGCGGGTTGAAAAGCTGAAGAAACGCGGTTATCCGCATGCTGGCGTTTATAACCCGCCGGGCGTCGGTGGTACGCATGTGATGTACGTACTGCATCATGCCGATCGGCCGGAGTTGTACCATAACCTGCCGAAAGAGCCGCAGATCGATACCTCTATCAATCTGTGGAAAGGGGCGCTGAAGCCGCTTTCCGCCATCGGTTTTGTCGCCACCTTTGCCGGGCTGATTTATCACTACATCGGGATTGGGCCGAACAAGGAAGTGGATGACGATGAGGAGGAGCATGATGAGTAAATCGAAAATGATTGTGCGCACGAAGTTTATCGACCGCGCCTGTCACTGGACGGTGGTGATTTGCTTCTTTCTGGTCTCGCTATCGGGCATTTCGTTTTTCTTCCCGACCCTGCAATGGTTGACTGAAACCTTCGGTACACCGCAGATGGGACGTATTCTGCATCCGTTCTTTGGCGTGCTGATTTTCGTCGCCCTGATGTTTATGTTCGTGCGTTTCGTCCATCACAATATTCCTGATAAACAGGATATTCCGTGGCTGAAGGGCATTGTCGAGGTACTGAAGGGCAACGAACATAAAGTGGCGCGGGTGGGGAAATATAACGCCGGGCAGAAAATGATGTTCTGGACCATTATGAGCATGATCTTTGTGCTGCTGGTGACCGGTGTAATTATCTGGCGGCCTTATTTTGCCCACTATTTCCCGATTCAGGTGATTCGCTATAGCCTGCTGATCCACGCGGCCTCGGCGATTATTCTCATTCATGCGATTCTGATCCATATGTATATGGCATTCTGGGTTAAAGGATCGATTAAGGGAATGATCGAAGGGAAGGTGAGCCGCCGCTGGGCGAAGAAGCATCACCCGCGCTGGTATCGCGACGTGGAGCGTATGGAAGCGAAGAAAGAAAGTCGTGAAGGGCTGAAGTAAGCCTTAGCTATGGTTCCCCGCTCCGGTGATGACGGAGCGGGTCTAAGGTTATCAGCAATTTGTAATCAGGGTATCGATAGAGTCAATAACCCCCTGGCGAGCATTGCTCAGGTTACAGATAAAATCTTGCTGCTGTATTTTTTTATTATTTAAGTTAGTCACCATTGGTGTGCAAAGTAATAAAGTTTCGAATTCTATATTAACCTTTGGCGCGACATGCTGGTGCCAACAAGGTAACAACTGGGTTCGCATTAAAGGTATGATGACTCTGGTTGCCAGATCAGCATAATAATCATTCTGCACTATCATATAATAAGGCAGTGTTTTATTAGTCTGCATGGAGCAATTTCGATATACATTAAATTGTTTAAGCATTAAAACACCCTGAAAAATTCATCATCCGTAATGGTCCCATTCTTTGCAATAAAATCATTCATTGCATTAATGAATTCTTTGTTCCGTTTCTGCTTGTCCGTTTCGCAAGATGTCTTTTGAGATGAGGCAGACTGAGTTGATGCATCATGTTCGCCAGTCCTGTTTTTATTCATCGCGTTGCTCTTCATTATAGACTCCTTCCTGTTGATATCCTTATTATCGCTCCACCAAACTTAGAAATAAACGCTATTATTAACTTTGTTTTTTATTTTGCGAGACGGCTTCCAGCGTAAAGCAACAGAATGAAATATTAACGGTTATCGTAATAATCCTCTGCACAGGGAGAACTCTGCGCAGAGGTGAGGGGAAAATTAATATTTTTCAGCAATAAAGCGGAAAGGGAAATTGGTTGCTTTGACTTTGCCTATTTTGCGTTTTGGTAAGGTAACGTGTTCCACGGGCAGAGACTCATAGGGTATTTGTGAAAGCAAATGGGTAATAATATTCAGGCGCACGCGTTTCTTATCCTCCGAGCGAGCAACAAACCACGGCGCCCAGGCAGTATCCGTGGCGGCAAACATCGCATCGCGGGCTTCGGTATAGTCGTCCCAGCGGTTGAAAGACTTAATATCCATCGGCGAGAGCTTCCAGATTTTGCGTCCGTCGTCGATCCGGTCGCGCAGACGGCGCTCTTGCTCTTGCGGGGTTACCTCCAGCCAGTATTTAAGCAAGATGATCCCGGACTCCACCATGCCACGCTCCACCATTGGCGCTCCTTCGAGAAACTTTTGCACCTCTTCGGGGGTACAAAACCCCATCACGCGTTCAACGCCAGCGCGGTTGTACCAACTGCGGTCGAAAATCACAATCTCGCCAGCGGCGGGTAGATGCTTGATATAGCGCTGGAAATAGAGCTGACTCTTTTCGCGCTCGGTTGGCGAAGGTAAGGCGACGACGCGGAAAATTCGCGGACTGACTCGCTCGGTTATCGCTTTGATTGTACCGCCTTTACCGGCGCCGTCGCGGCCTTCAAAGACGATGCACACCTTCAGCCCTTTATGCACCACCCAGCGCTGTAACTTCACCAGCTCAACGTGTAGCCGACGCAATGACTTTTCATACTCTTTATTATCGAGCGGAGCGACCTTCATGGCCGTATCGGACGCTTTGCCGCTGTTTTTTTTACCCATCTCGATTCTCCGTGCTGCCGTGATATCTCTTTGAAGTGTAATCGTTGAGCGGCAAGGCGGCGGGAAATATTGCCCGTTATGATACGGCCGGGCGATCGTGTCGTCGTTCAGGCAAGAAGCCCGCCATTGATGACCTGAAGGCCGACCTGTTGCCCCCATGAAAGCTCGAGGGTATTGCCGTCAGGGTCTGCGAAGAAGGCGAAATATCCGACCGGATCGCCCGCCTGTTCAGGTTCCCGGCGTAAGACGCCTTCGCGTCGCGCCTCGACGACTTTGTTGTCAATCTCCTGCCGGGTGGCGCAGGCGACGCCGAGGTGGCCGAAGGGACCCAGCGGAGTATCGGCCGGTTCGTCGCTCTGTACCAACACCAGCGCGAAGGGTCGGGTACTGTCGCTGAGCCATGCCACCTTACGCGCTGAGGGCAAGTCAGGCTCGCGCTGGTGGATAACCGTCATTGCGGTATAACGAGTATAAAAATCAATGCTGCTTGCCAGGCAGCGAACGGTAAAGGCGACATGGGTGAAGCCGACATCAACAGGTTGCATGCTTTTCTCACTCTGTGAATTGCTGAGGGGGACACTCTACAACCTTAAGTTAAGTTGAGATCAAGGGGGCGTTTAACCGTTTGAGCCCACTGATTCTTAGAGCTGGACGCTGGCATTTAAACCATTTTCACGCGGCCCGTCCGGGCTTCGCATGAACGAATCGAGCTGTTATATGGATAAAACCCCCGCCGCGCGTTTTTATCTGGTTTGCTGGTGCTGAATAGTCAATAATGCCGGCCGTCTTTTCACTCCTGTAACAGATGTATGAAAAAAACAATTTTTTCATTAGCGCTTGGCACCTTCGGACTCGGCATGGCGGAATTTGGCATTATGGGCGTATTACCTGAAATCGCTCATGATGTCGGCATATCCATTCCCGCCGCAGGCAATATGATCTCTTATTATGCTTTTGGCGTGGTCATCGGCGCGCCGATTATGGCGTTATTCTCTAGCCGCTTTTCGTTAAAGTCGGTCATGCTGTTTTTGGTGGCCCTTTGCGTTATCGGCAATGCCATATTTACCTTGTCCGCCAGCTATTCGATGCTGGCGCTGGGTCGCCTGATCTCCGGCTTCCCGCACGGTGCATTTTTCGGCGTGGGGGCCATCATCCTGTCGAAAACCGCTCCTCCAGGGAAGGTCACTGCGGCGGTAGCGGGGATGATCGCCGGGATGACGGTCGCCAATTTACTGGGGGTTCCCGCCGGGACCTGGCTTGGACACCAGTTCAGCTGGCGCTATACCTTTTTGGCGATTGCAGTCTTTGACGTTGCAGTTCTGGTCTCTATTGCCTGGTGGATTCCCACGCTGTTTGATAAATCAACGGCGCGCTTGAGCGAGCAATTCCATTTTTTGAAATCTCCCGCACCGTGGCTTATTTTTGCCGCCACGATGTTTGGTAATGCCGGGGTATTTGCGTGGTTTAGCTATATTAAGCCGTTTATGATTAACGTCTCCGGTTTTGGCGAGAGTGCCGTCATATTTATTATGATGCTGGTGGGGCTGGGAATGGTATTAGGCAATTTGTTCAGCGGTAAAGTTTCCGTTCGCTATAGCCCATTACGTATTGCCGCCGTCACGGATGGGATTATTGTCGCCACTTTATTATTGATATTTCTGTTCGGTGAAAATAAAGCCGCATCATTAACGCTGGCATTTATTTGCTGCGCGGCGCTTTTTGCCCTGGCAGCGCCGCTGCAAATTCTGCTGCTGCAAAATGCCAAAGGCGGCGAGATGCTGGGGGCGGCGGGCGGGCAAATCGCCTTTAATCTCGGCAGCGCCATTGGGGCGCTGTTCGGTGGGATGGTGGTGACGGCCGGTTTTGGCTGGAGCTCCGTTGCTTTACCGGCCGCGCTGCTCTCGTTTTTGGCACTCAGTTCGCTGCTGATTTATGCCCGCTGTCAGCAGCGTTTGGTCTGATTGATTCCGTCGCGATTACGCCTGCCACGGTTCGCCGAGGGTTAACATTAAACGGTTGGCCCAGGCGAAGAAGGCCGCCGATTGCAGCAAATCCAGCTGCGCCAGCGTATCCAGCCCCTGTTGTTCAATTGCCGTCAGGTGGCTGATGGCGAGCGCTGGAGGGGTAACGGAAATCGCAGCGGCGAAATCGATTTGCGCCTGCCAGCGCGGCGTCTGCCCGTCGCTCAGCTTTTCTCCCGGCGTCACTGCCTGCAGCGTTTCAACTGCCGTTTCATCTTTCGCCAGCTGTGCTGCCTTGCGAGCGTGCACCGAGGCGCAGTAGATGCAACCGTTGATTTTGCTCGCTACCGTCGCCGCCAGTTCTCGTTCAGCACGAGGCAGGCCGCCGGGGGTATAGAAAATCCCTTTATCGGTTAATGTGCGCTGTTCCAGTACCGGTTGGTTGCGCGCCAGCAGGCGGAAATAGGGCGAATCGCTATGGCCAAATTTCGCCAGCAGCGCTTGTTCATCCGGCGTAAATTCCGCCAACGGTTTGGCATCCAGCCACGGCTCCCAGTGCAGCTCATCGCGGGTGAAATGCACTGGCGCACTCTTACCGCTGACGGTCTGCGGCGCGGTGTGCCAGAAGCCCGCAACCACCGGGGTTTCCGCGACGGTGGTGGCTTTTCCGTTAAGCAGACGTAGCCCATTGACTAGCCGACTCTGAAAGCTGACGAAGGCGATAAGCTGGGCAAGCGTCACTATACCGCGCAGGCTCCATCTGGCGCGGATCAAGGCCTCCAGCGCCGACGGTGTGGCTTCCACCGGGGTAAATGTTAACAGTCGGGCGAAGGCCAGCGCCGGGGTCAGTCGAGGTGACGTGGGGTCGGCAATGCCAAAACCGGCATAGTGGGCGGCCAGCGCATCGGCCTGGTGCAGTTTCGCCACCTTCGCAGCAATGGCAAAACGCTCGTCCAGCGGAAAATCGTTATCCTGCTGACTGAACAGCACTTCATAGCTTCCCTGCGCGTGGCGGGTTGCTGCCTCGCGCACAGCGCGCGCCGCCGCTAAAGCGGAATCCGGGGCAATCTCTGCCAGTTCAGCCAAAATATCCTGACTTAACGTCATGGTGACTCCTTATCGTATCTGCGGGGCAATATGCTGAGCGATCAGCTCAATGGAACGAAGTGTGTCGCGGTGCGACGGTTCAACGGAGTGCACCTGAAACGAAATATCAGTGACCCGCGATAGCACGCTATCCTGCGCCAGCGAAGCGGCAACGTGCTCTGCGTCGCCAACGTGGGCGTCAAGCTGGGATAAATAATCAGTGACGGTGTCACCAATGATCTCATGACCTGCGGCCCGATGCTGCGCGGCCTGCTGGCGTAAACCGGGTTCCGCTACTTCTAGCGCATACGCCTGACTATCGGCGACGAACGCAGTGCGCGAGGCGAGTATTCGTGGCTCAACGCCTGCTGGCAGCGCCGCAAGGTAAGCATCAATAATTGGATTTTGAATAGCATCCAGCGGCAGCGTGGGTTGTCCTGATGGGCGCGGTTGCGTTCGCGAGAGCATTAATCCGTGCCCGGACTGAGCCGCGCGAACGGCGCCTTCAATGGAAAATGTCGCAATCCAGATGCGTTCGGCAAGCTGCGGCGCCTGAGGGTAAAGATGGTTATCCGGATGCGATAGCGAATCGCCGCGCCAGGCGCTTTGGATCAAATGCAAATGCTCGCTAAACACCGTGCTGCGCTGATCGATTGTCAGCCCGAAGGGCAGGAACGAGGTGGGGGTTCCGCCTGAGCCGAAGCCCACCTCCAGCCGACCATCCGCTAACAGATCCAGCACTGCGGCATCCTCGGCTACCCGCAGCGGGTTTTCCATCGGCAGGGTGATAATGGCGGTTCCCAGACGAATGCGCTCGGTGTGCGCCGCCGCGTGGGCGAGAAATACCAGCGGTGACGGCAGACCGCCTTCATGTTCATGAAAATGGTGCTGGGCAATCCAGGCGCTATCGAACCCCAGACGCTCGGCGTGGCGAATTTGCTCGGTTGCCAGCCGATAGCGCTCTTTGGGCGTTGCGTGGTCCAACAGGCGGGTGAAAAATCCCAGTCGTTTGCGGGTCATGCGACCTCCTTGCTCGGCGATGAAAACCAGGGAATAGCGGCGATAAGCTCGCGGGTATAGTCATGCTGCGGGGCGGCAAACAGTCGGCTGACCTCGCCGTGTTCAACAACCCGGCCAGCCTGCAGCACCGTAACGCTGTGGGCGATACGGCGTACCGTCGCTAAATCATGAGTAATAAACAGATAGGTCAGCCCGAGCTGTTGTTGAAGCTGTTGCAGCAGGGCCAGAATTTGCGCCTGTACGGTGACGTCCAGTGCGGACGTTGCCTCATCCAGCACGAGGATCGTCGGCTCAAGGATTAAGGCGCGGGCGATGGCGACCCGCTGGCGCTGTCCGCCGGAAAGTTCCCGGGCGGTTCGCGAGAGCAGTTCTGGGGCTAACGCCACGCGGGCGGCGACCGTTTCCACGCGTTGACGTCTTGCTTCGACATTCAGATGGTCAAAGTTTTTTAACGGCTCCTCAATAATCTCAAATAGCGTTTGTCGCGGATCCAGCGAGGCAAAGGGGTTCTGGTAGACGAACTGGATTTTGCGTCGTAGCTGGCGCAGCGCCTCGCGGCTGAGATGCCCGGCATCAATACCATCGATAGAGACGTGACCGATATCAGCCTTTTCAAACCCCAACAGGATCCGCGCGAGGGTGGTTTTGCCAGAACCGGACTCGCCAACCAGCGCATGAGTGCTGCCGCGTTTAACCTCGAAACTCACGGTGTCCAGCGCCTGTAAGTGGGAATGACCCAATGAGAAACGTTTGCTGATGCCCTCAACGCGAATTGCCGGGGTCGCCAGGATACGCCCGGAGGTTGGGGCTATGGCCAGCGTCGATCCCTGGAGATCGCTGAGCAACTGGCGGGTATAGGCATGCTGCGGCGTGCGCACCACATCGCCGGTTGCGCCTTGCTCCTGAATCTCTCCGTGGCGGAAGACCAGCAGGCGGTCGGCGCGTTCCGCCGCCAGCGCCAGATCGTGAGTGACAAACAGTACCGCCGTGCCGGACTCCCTGCGTAGCGTATCGAGCAGGTCAAGAATGCGTTTTTGTACCGTGACGTCGAGGGCGCTGGTCGGCTCATCGGCGATGATTAAATCAGGCTCCAGGGCGATAGCGATAGCAATCAGTACCCGCTGCTTCATACCGCCTGAAAGCTGATGGGGGTACTGATCAAAGCGTTGTTCCGGGTGGCTCAAACCGACTTTAGTCAGCAGCGCCAGCACCTGCTCTTTGCGCTCCGCGGCGCTGCTTTTTTGATGCAGCCGCAGGATCTCACCCACCTGCGCGCCGATAGTTTTGACCGGGTTAAGGGAGTTTCCCGGGTCTTGCGGAACCAGGCTAATCCGCGCACCGCGCAGGCCATCGAGTCGTTTTGCAGACCAGTTGCTGATATCCTCACCGTTAATGCTGATACGCCCGCTATCCCGGCGCGCGTTATCTGCCAGCAGGCCAATAATTGCCTGAGCGGTAGTGGTTTTTCCTGAGCCCGATTCGCCAACAAACGCCAGCATTTCACCACGCTTTACGCTGAAGCTAACGTTGTGCACCACTTCACGCCACTGGCGTTGTGAACGATAGCTAATACGCAGGTTCTCTACGGTTAAAACATTCATCGGCGTTCTCCGCTAAATTGCTGGCTAATGCGGTTGGCGGCAAGCACGACAGCGACGACCGCAATGCCGGGAAGGGTGGTTAACCACCAGGCGGTGGAGAGGTAGTTGCGGCCTTCGGCGATCAGTAATCCCCACTCTGGTACCGGCGGCGGCGTGCCGTAGCCGAGAAAGCTGAGGGTCGAGAGTGCGAGAATCGCCTGACCGAACTGAAGGGTGGCGAAGGCCAGAACAGCGGTGAGTGAGTTGGGCAGAATATGCCGCCAGAAGACGGCGAAAAAGGTGCCGCCGCTGCCGTATGCGGCTTCAACGAAATCGCTGTGGCGTACGCGCACCACTTCCGCGCGCGCCAGACGGGCAAAGCTGGCTATCGCCGCGACGCCTACCGCCACGGCGGCATTGAGCGTGCCGAAGCCGAGCAGGATAATGACCGTGAGCGACAGTAATAAAGAGGGGATCGCCAGCAGAACGTCGACCAGGCGCATAACCACCGATTCAACACGTCCCGCCAGCGCCCCGGCGAGAGTGCCCAGCGCGGTCCCGACGATCAGGCCAATCGCCACCGCCGCCAGCGCGGCGGAAAGCGAGTGGACGGCACCAAAGACAATGCGGCTCCAGAGATCGCGGCCCAACTGGTCGGTTCCCAGCCAGTGACCCGCCTGCGGAGCTAAACGCTGTGCGCCGGGAAAGCCTTCCAGCGGGTTATAAGCGGTAAATAACTGTGGAGCAATCGCCATCAGTACGGCAACGCTCATCACCGTCCAGGCTAGCAGTAAACCGGGCTGCAAGCGCAGCGAGCGCCAGTTTGTCGTTCTGCGACGAGCGGCGGTGGCGTAATCAACCAGGCTCATACTACACCTCCGATAACGGTTTTCAGGCGCGGATCGAACAGCGGCATCAGCAGATCGACCAGCAGATTAATCAGGACGAAGCCAAGGGCGGAAATCATCACCACAGCCTGAAGCACGGCAATATCCTGATTATTAACGGCCTGTTGGGTCAGCAAACCGAGTCCACCGCGCCCAAACACGGTTTCGGTGATCAGTGCTCCGGCGATAAGTTCCCCCAATAGCAGACCCGCAATATTGAGCACCGGTAGCAAGGCGTTGCCGATGACGTGCCGCCACAGGACGCCGGTCTCACTCATTCCTTTGGCGCGGGCGACGGCGACAAACGGCAGCGCGGCGACCTGATCCAGACTGCGCATCAGGATTTGCGCCAGCGGGGCCGAAATCGGTATTGCGACGGCGACGATCGGCAGGATCAGGCCTTCTATCGGACCCGGATTAATAACCGGGATCCAACGCAGCTGGAACGAGAAAAGCTGAATCAGGGCAATCCCCAGCCAAAACGTTGGCAGCGAGATAAACAGCACCGGCAGTGATTGCAGAGAATTGCTCAACCAGCGCAGGCCCGGCAGCCGTGAAGCGAAGGCGAGGGCGAAGGCCAGCAATACCGCCAGTACGAAGGCGGGTAGCGCCAGGCTTATTGTTTCCGGCAGATTGCTGGCGATAAGCGTGCTGACCGGTAGCCCGGCCTGTAGCGAATAGCCAAAATCTCCCTGCAACATGGCGAACAGAGTATGAAAATACTGTTTCCACAAAGGGCTGTCGGCCCCATAGGCGATGCGCATTTCGGCGATTTGTTCAGGGCTGAGTCCGAGGTCCGGATTCTGAAACTTGATCAGTACAGCATCTCCCGGCAGCACCTGTAGCAGCACGAAAGAAAGGGTAAACGCCGCCCACAGCACCAGTAATCCCTGGCCTGAACGCCGCAGAAGATAATGGTTCATCGCATGCTCCTTAGTGCTTTTCCAGCCACGCGCTGTAGAACGACGGGCGGCCTACCGCTTCAAAGCTGACGCCTTTGACCCACGGCGCGCCGGCAAAGACCTGCGGCTCTTCAAAAATGGGGATCACGTAGGCGTTATCGAGCAGATAGCGCTGGGCATCGCCGGTAAGCTGGAGACGTTTTTGCGGTTCAACCTCGGCGGAAATGGCGGTCAAAAGCGCGTTGAGTTTATCGTCGCGGAAGCTTTGTACCTTGTCGCTGGAGCCGCCTTTTTGCAGCAGTGCATCGCGGTTGTTGGGGAAGAACATGCTTTTGACCACGTCCGGGTCGGCGCGACCCACTTCAGATACGGTGAGCGGAGTTTTCAGCGGGTCGAGGTTATCCAGCGTATGGCTGCCGGCATCGCCGGCTTTTACCGCCAGTGCGACGCCAACCTGACGCCACTGCTGGGCGATCAGTTGCAACACTTCCTTGTTTTGCGGCTGCGGCAGCGATTCATAGACGGTTAATGCCAGGCGCTGCCCATCCTTCACCCGAATGCCGTCGGCGGCCGGTTTCCAGCCAGCGTCATCAAGCAGTTGTTTTGCTTTGGCCTGATCGAACGCCAGTTTATCGCTGAGATTAACGTAGCCCGCCGCCGTGGTGGCGATGACGGAGGTGGCCTGCGGATAGTTGGCGGAGAACAGGGTTTCAACTACCTGTTTGGCGTTGGTTGCATGCAGCAGCGCCTGACGGACGCGCAGATCGGCGACCAGCGGATTATCGGGGCGGAAGCTCAGGCTATCGTTAACACCGCGCGTCGGAGCTGCATAGATTTTAAAACCCTGATCGGTCGCTTGTTTTTCATCATAGGCCTGGACCTGGCGGATAAAATCGGCCTGGCCTGCTAATAGCGCGCCAATGCGCACGCTGTCTTCCGGCGTCACGATATAGGTGATGCCGTCGAGATTCGCGGGCCCCTGCTGAGCGAGGTTTTTCGGCCCCCATTGATAATCTTTACGCGCCACCAGGGTGAGTTCGCGCCCCGGCTTTTCATCTTTAACGGTAAACGGTCCGGAGCCAATAATATGGCGGGCGTCGCCCAGCTCTTCAAAATTACGTGCGAGAGTGCTGAGAGAGACCAGCCCGGAGCCAATAGTGGCGGTGCCCTGCAGAAAACCCGGTGACGGTTTTTTAAAGTAAAATTTGACCGTCAATGGGTCGATAACTTCGCTGTGGTCGTAGTTATTAATCACTTCAGAAACCGGCAGGCGATGCGTTTTATTTCCCAGACCGTAGGTGTCGAAGTTTTTTGCTACCGCATTGGCATCCAGTGGCGTGCCGTCAGAGAACGTGACGCCAGGGCGAATCTTAAAGGTATATTCGGTTTTATCGGTGTTAGCACTCCAGCTTTCGGCAATCCACGGTTCGACTTGTAATGTTTCCGGGTTTTGCCAGGTGAGCTTATCGGTTATTTGATTGAGAATACCTCCGTTGGGATAGAACCCTCCGGCTGGCGGATAAAGGTTGGTATGCGGTTGCTGCTCCAGATAAATTAGTGTGCCGCCTTTAACCGGCGCGTCGGCGGCCCACACGGAAAAGGTACCGGTTAAAAAAAGTGCCGCCAGCGCGGGCAGGCGAAAACGGGTTTGCATGGTGAATTCCTTTGTTATCTATTGTGTTGCCATCATCGGGCGCGCGTTTTGACAAAGGAAATAAGGATTTACGCTAAGCATTTGCATAAAAAGCAATTCGTATATTTGCAGCGGGGATTTTAAGAGGCTGGCGTTCATCGTAATGAAAAATTAACGTCATATTTTATTCATCTAATCCCTTTATCGTGTTGTTTTTCAATTTCTTATAACGATAGAGCGACAATACAATGCATCTGGTAAAAACTATCCTTGCCGCAGGTCTTCTGTTTACTGCTGCCGTTCAGGCGCAAAACGTTCTGGATTTTCCACAGCCGAAAAACAATCCCGAAGAGTTTTATGCGGTCACTGAAATTCCGGCGGGCGGTATTATTAAATATGAGACGGACGCCAAAACGGGCTTTTTGATTGCTGACCGTTTTCAGTCAATGCCGGTGGCCTATCCGGCTAACTATGGTTCGTTGACCCAGTCGCTGGCGGGAGACGGTGACCCGTTGGACGTGGTGTTTTATACCCGTGCGCCAATGGCTCCGGGAACGCTGATTAAGCTGCGCGCGATTGGCGTGCTGAAGATGATTGATGGCGGCGAGAAGGACGACAAAATTATTGCCGTTCCGGCGAGTAAAATCGATCCGACCTACGATGACATCAAAAATGTGAGCGACCTGCCAAAAATTGAGCAGGAGCGCCTTGAGGCGTTCTTCCGCGTTTACAAACAGCTGCCGGATGGCCGCAAAAAAGTTGAGCTGAACGGGTTTAACGATGCCGCTGCCGCGAAGCAGGAGATTAAAGCGGCATGGGACGCCTGGAAAGAGAAAAATCCGCAATAGATGAATAAACAGGCACCATCCGGTGCCTGTCGATTTTTCTACGTAATATCAATATTCGTGTAGATAAATATGCCAGCATTCAGGCAATCAGCCCCGCCATGATGCTGGAGCATCTGCCGTACGTCCAGCATCACGTATTGACAGCATATGTATGAAGATGGTTGTATCATGCAACCATTTATTAAATCTGCTGAACTGAAATGACGATACCCTCACTTGTTGATGAAATTCGAACCGCCTCCCGCCTGATGGTGCGCGAGCTGGGTTTTATGAATACCACGCTTGCCGCCACGGATTATTCACCTTCTGCGGTCCACACTTTACTTGAAATCTCGGTTCGCGGTGCCATGACGGCTGCTCAGTTGGTTCAGATTCTGGGTCTTGAAAAATCGAGCGTCAGCCGAATGCTTTCCCGACTGCTTGCTGCCGGAGAGCTACAGGAAAAACCCGCTGCTCACGATGGGCGTTTTAAGCAGCTTGAATTAACAGCAAAAGGCGTGGCTACCGTCAGCAAAATTCACGCCTACGGAGCAATGCGGGTCGTTACTGCGCTGGCTTATTTGACCGACGACCAAAAACAAAACGTTGCGCAGGGCCTCACAACCTGGGCTTACGCGCTAGAAAAATGCCGTGATGCTGAGGCCGTCGCCCCGAAAAAAGAGATCAGCATCCTCACGGGTTATCGACCGGGAATGATTGGCCGCATTGCGCAGATGCACGGCGAGTACTATGCGAAGCACTATGGGTTTGGTCACTTTTTTGAGAGTAAAGTCGCTAGTGGACTGGCGGAGTTTTCTGGTCGTCTTGATACGCCGTGTAGCCGGATTTGGCTTGCGGTGCAGGGCGAGAGAATTGTCGGGTCGGTGGCGATTGACGGTCAGGATCTCGGTAATAATGAGGCGCATCTGCGTTGGTTTATTCTTGACGATAGCTGTCGGGGGAGCGGAATCGGCAGACGTCTTTTGAGCGAAGCTATGGCCTTTTGTGACGGCCAGGATTTTTCGACAGTGCAGTTGTGGACGTTCAGCGGACTGAATGCCGCACGCAGGCTTTATGAATCCTTCGGATTCACACTTCATAAAGAGTGGCAGGGGGATCAGTGGGGCAGGATGATGACCGAACAGCAGTTTACTCGGGTAAAACAGTCGACATAATCATAATAAATAATCCCCCGGCGCAGTTATTTCACGCCGGGGGAAATTCATTAACTTAACCGTGTGTTAATGGTAGCAATCTCCTCACGCCATTGTGCTTGCAACTGCGGTTTTTGATGTTTTGGCCTACGGGTCAGATCGTCAGCCAACAGTTGCTCCAGCATGACTAGCCGTTCCAGCAGCGTATCGTTATCCTCTTCAGGTTCGATGGTGAGTGCTGTCGCGGTCTGCGCCATCGGGCGACGAACGGCGGCGCGCAGATTTTCATAGACTTCATCGGCGCTGTTCCATTCGCTAAGCCCGTGTTCATTAATAAGCCAGAAGCGGTTGCAACTGTTGTCGATTAACTGCCGGTCATGACTGACTAACAGCAGACCGCCGGGATAATCGCGCAGCGTTTCTGCAAGCGCCGCTTTGCCATCAATATCTAAATGGTTAGTTGGTTCATCCAGCAACAACAGGCTATAGCAGGCCAGCGACAGGCCAACAAACAGCAGTCGTGAACGTTCGCCACCGCTTAGGGTGCTTACCCTTTGCCCGTGACGCACCCAGTTGAATCCGGCGGAAATCAGCGCTCGCTTGCGTATTTCCGGTGCCGGTTCAAAAGCCTCCAGTGCCTCAAGAAGAGTGACGTCATCGGCAAGCTGATGCAGGGTCTGGTCGTAATAACCCGGCTTCAGTCGCGGATGCAGACGTAAACCGTTCTCCGTTGTGTTCTGTTGCATATGCCGCCACAGCAGACGCAGCAGTGAGGATTTACCGCAGCCGTTGCGCCCCATAATCGCCACCCGGTCGCCGCTTTTCAGGCGAGCCAGGCCCGCAGTGAACAGCGCGGGCAGCCCCGGCGCTGGCGGAACAGGGAGCTGCTCTATCTCCAGCAGTCGGTCTGCCCGCAGCGCGTCGCCGTGCAGCGCCAGCCGCCATGGCGTTCCGGCGGTGAGGTCGGTTTGGCTCTCCTTCAGGCGCAGAACCTGTTTCTCCATCTGCTTGGCTTTGCGTGAGAGATCTTCGTTATCGTACGTCCTGCCCCAAATAGCTAATCGTTTGGCACTGGCGGCGACGCGGTCGATCTCTTTTTGCTCCGCTTTATGACGCAGCGCGTCGCTGGCGTCCTGCTCTTCCAGCGCCTGACGGGCGGCGCTACAGGGCAGGGAGAAGGCGTGCAGAGTTTTGTCGCGCAGGATCCAACTGGTATTAGTTACAGCATCCAATAACGGGTTATCATGCGACACCAGAACGAAACTCCCCTGCCAGGTTTGCAAGAAGCTTTCCAGCCACAGGAGGGTCGGCAGGTCGAGATGGTTTCCCGGTTCATCCAGCAGCAGCAGATCCGGTTGCTGAATCAGCGCCCTGGCGAGCAGTAGTCGGGTATGCTGACCACCGCTCAGGGTTGACGCTTGCTGTTGAGTTTCCGCTGGCGTAAAGCCCATCTCCGCCAGCAGTCGTTCCGCCTGCCAACGCTGACTTTCGCGATCGACAGCCGTGAGTTTTGCCAGCACAACGTCGAGCAGGGGCTGCGCTAACAGCGTATCCGGGAGATGTTGTTCTACGCGCGCCATCAGGCAATGATTAGCCAGCGCCACGTTACCTGAAGTGGGGGACAGCGTGCCGTCGAGCACCTGTAACAGGGTACTTTTACCGCAGCCGTTATAGCCAATCAGGCCAATGCGGTCGCCTTTTTTCAGGGTAAAGGAGAGGTTGGTGAACAGCGGGCCAAACGCCGTATCAACATGAAGAGATTGTGCAGTTAGTAATGTGCTCATTGTGAACTTACTCAAGAGTTACAGGCATAGAAATGCCTCGTCAAACATCGCTGACGATAACCCGGTAAGCCCGAGGGAAGGGATTTAGTCTTTGGTTTCTTCGCTCAAGCTGAAGTTATCGCAGCACGATACCGATAACGCTTGAGCTGGTGCGATCGCCAAATGTATGTGAAAAACTAAACATTTCACAGTACGGCATGGGATCCTCCTTTTCTATTCAGTTAGTTGATGGGTGACGGCAGTGTAGAGGGATAAAGAGGTTTTGGCTAGTTATCGTTAAGAAGATCGGAAGGAGGAACGCCACCAGAGGAGGCGGCGTTAAACAGCGAGTGCTGGTAGCCAGCAATTATTCAGGCGGGTGCAATCGTTAGAAGAAGATTGGCAAAACGCCGTTGTTCGCCTGATGCAATAACCACCTGAGTCAAGGGTGATTTAGCCTGGGCATAAAAAGCATTTCTCTCCAGATAGCTTATTTCGCAGGTTTCGGGCAGTAGCATCCGGTATTCTGTAGCAATTGTGTTTTCGAATTCGGGAGGAGAACTCATTAGCACCGCATGCTCGACATTGATACAGGAGAGCAGTTTTTGCAGGATATAGGTTGCTGGAATCATGCCTGGCGATAAATTCAGTTGAATCAGTGAGGCATCAGCCGGGGCGTTAGTATTACAAGCATAATTGCTATCTGCGAGCAGCAGTTGCGTTTTATGACCACATTTCGCCAGAGCACAAAGCAGTTCAGGGTGGATAATGTCATATTTAATCATGAACGATTTCCAGGTTAAGGAGGGATTTATGGCCTCCAGTGGCCTCTTTACATGCGGTAAATACCACCGTTAACATCAATTGTTGCGCCGGAAACAAAACCATCATATTCCGCCGCCAGGAAAGTGATTACGCGAGCAACGTCATCCGGCGTTCCGCCCCGACCAAGCGGGATATGCTTAACTGTTTCGTCGGCAGATTCTTTGCTGGTATGGCGGTTATGAAAACGGGTTCCGAGAATAAGCCCCGGCGCAACTGCATTAGCGCGAATACCGTATTCGCCGAGTTCTGCTGCGAGCGAGCGAGTCCAGGTCAGAATGGCCCCTTTAGTGGTCGAGTACACTAATGAGCCAGCATGGCCGCCAGATCTGCCCGCGAGCGAAGCCAGATTTATAATACTTGCACCGTCTTTCGCCGCCTTCAGGAAAGGCAACGCAGCCTGCGTAATATTGAGCATGGTCGTCATATTGACATCTATTACGGTTTGCCAAAATTGCCGATCGATCTCCCCTAACCATTTACGTCCCACGATTCCGCCGACGTTATTGACAAGAATATCTATGCCTCCGAGAAAGTTTGCTGCCTTCAACAGGCAATCCGTGGCTTCATCCGTATCGATGAGGTCTGCATAACCCCAGGCTGCTTTTTGCCCAAGCGAATGAGCGAAGGCGGCTAACTCTTTGGGGCCTTCTTCACCGCTATGATAGTGCATATAAATATCGCAGCCAGACTGTATTAGTCGTTCGGCGGTTGCTCTGCCAATACCCTGTTCGGCGCCAGTAATAAAAACTTTTTTACCCTTAAGATTTCCCATTATGTGACCTCAATTGTTTAAAACTTCAGGAATGTATGACGCCTTCACGTTGTTTGGCGCAATAAAAAATGCAGATGAGCCCGGTAACCAGTAAACATAAAGACAGAAAAATCAGGCCCGGCGTGCTGCTGTGTGTGAGATCGTTAAGTAAACCGACTACCCACGGAGCGACAAAACCACCAATATTGCCAATACTACTCACCAAGGCCAGACCTGCTGCCGTCGCGGCACCAGTTGAAACATTCGCTGGCATAGACAAGAAGGGTGGAACGGCGGTGTAAATTCCAATTGCCGCAATCGACAAGAATGAAAGCGAGACAATAATGTTGTATTGAAAGAATATGACTGCGCCAATAAGTCCAACTGCTGCAATAAGCATGCTGACACCGGAAAATACACCAATTTTCCCTGTTTTAGTCGCCAACAAGCTCCACGGATAGACAAGCAAGGCTGCCAGACCATAAGGAATCAGGGCTATCAGACTAACGCGTAAAATGTTATCCCCGGATATAGCGGTAATAATGGAAGGCAACCACATACCGAAACCATAAATACCGCATACCATGCCAAAATTGAGCATGGCGTAAAGGAGATATTTAGGGTTTTTGATTCCTTTCAAGAATTCCGCAAGCGAAATTTTTGAGCCTGATTTAGAGCGCTGAGTACTATTGATTAACCAGGCTTTCTCTTCGGCATCAAGATAACCTACTTCTTGCGGCGAGTTTTTTATTAAGAAAGGGAGAGCCAGACCGATGACAATCGGCGGGATGCCTTCCAGAATGAACAGCCATTGCCAGGGTTCTAACCCTAACCAGCCTTGTTCAATACTGAGGATCATACCGGAAACGGGGGAGCCAAGCGCGTTTGATAGCGGTTGAACGATAATAAACATACCGAGAATTTTTGTCCGCCATGCGGGAGGAAAGAAAACAGTAAAGTAGTAAACGACGGATGGAAAGAAACCAGCCTCACAAACGCCCAGCATAAACCTGCAGATATAGAGTTCGGTTGGTGTTCTGACAAAACCCATTAAGGTTGCGAATATTCCCCATGAAATCAGAATACGAGTAAACCAAAGTCGCGGCCCAAATTTAATGGTGCCTGCGTTGCTTGGGATCTCAAACATGAAATAACCAATAAAAAATATTCCTGATGCAAAACCAAAGGCAGTGGCAGTTAAACCTAAACTGTCTTCTAAAGCTATCGCTGCATAGGCCATGTTATTCCGGTCAAGAAAGGCCAGGAAATATAGTAAAATCATTAGCGGCACAATATGCCATGTCAATTTTCTTATTGCGCTACGCTCGATATTATTCGGAGTTCGCTTGGTCATAATTTGTTTTCCAGTTTTACTGCTAAGTGTTATAAGATTTGATACCATTGATATTCACTTCAATACGTTGAAGTGAATATCAATTTTAATGACTTATTTTATATCCAATTAAATATTGTTTTGCTTTACGGAGTCTCTGCTAATAAGTTTAGGTGTGAATAAAAACTCTTCTGTTGGTAGTGTGGGGTTTTCGATACGCTGAATTAATCGTGTAACAATGAGCTCTGCCATTTCGGTAAGAGGTGGCATCACTGATGTCAGACATGGTGATACAAGAGCTGATAATGAGATATTATCGATACCGACCACTGATATATCGGCTGGGATTGAGCATCCGGCTGAGCGTAGCCCAACCATTAAACCGATTGCCAATGCATCATTAATGGCCACAATGCCATCTGGTCGCGGCGTCATGGCGATGATCTTTGGGGCCAACATAACACCAAGGTCAAACATTTCCGTATCGCCATATGCACTGTAAGCTTTTCCTTCAAGAGTTCGTCCTTGCGCAATATGACAGGAATATTTAATCGCTGATTGAAATCCCTGAATTTTATGACTTCTACCAAGAGTTAAACTACTTTCAGTTGCAAATACGAGTTCCCGGCAACCGCAATCTAATAAATGCTGCGTTGCTATTCGTCCTGCTTCAATGTTATCCATAGAGATACTATCAAAATAACGGATTGGCGATGGCACGCTTTCAGATAGTCGGTTGTCGTAGGTCGCAATTATCATTCCTTGCTCAGCAGCGTGAATAAAATGCGTCTTTCTGATATCACTGGCGGCAACAATGAGCCCATGGACACCATGGGATTTCATGTCCTGAATAAATGCTCGCTCTTCATCTTCGTTGCGATAAGAGTTACCTAATAAAAATCGATGGCGATAAACTCTGGCAGCTAAATCAAGCTGATGCGCTAATGCAGAAAAGCTCGGATTAAGAATGGAAGGGACAAGTAACCCTAATGTTTTAGCCTGGTCCTTCTCAGTCGGCATTATTACTCGCTTGGCTGAATAATTAAGTTCAGCCATGCATTTTTGAATTCGCAGCCGAGTTGCTTCACTCATTCTATCAGAGCGATTATTCAAAAAATTTGATACGCTACTGATTGATACACCAGCCAGTTGAGCAACATCACGTATATTTGCCATGCTTAATGTCCTGTTTTTGTATTTCGGCACAAATGGACTTTTTTCCTTGTGATGAATCATAATCTATACAGGATATAACCATCCCACAAGGCTTTGATGACTAAGAAAGGGGCCAGATACGGCTTCTGTGAGAACATTCAAAAGCTAAGTCCTGTGTTTACTAAACAGATTGAGCGATATTGATGGAAAGAGGCAAGATTAGCCTGTCAGTGTAGAAAATATCCACGAAAAATTAATTAAAAGGGGCCTGAGTAGAGGCCCCTTCAACAACTGATTAAATAGAGGTCCGGCGATAATTCCGGTATTCCGGCTGCCAGAAGTTATCGGCAATCGCCTGCAGCAGCGCTTCAGCTGACGTTTTCACCGCCACGCCTTGCTCCTGGGCGATTTTCCCCACCGCAAAAGCAATCGCACGCGAAACGGTTTGAATATCCTTCAGCTCCGGCAGAACCGGGCCCTCACCGTTATTAACAAGCGGTGAGTGTTTCGCGAGAGTCTCGCTGGCGGCCATCAGCATCTCGTCGGTGACGCGGGATGCGCCAGAAGCAATAACGCCAAGCCCGATTCCTGGGAAAATATAGGAGTTATTGCACTGGGCGATAACGTACTGCTTGCCTTTGAGCGTCACTGGCGCGAACGGGCTACCGGTGGCGACCAGCGCTTCGCCGTCGGTCCAGCTAAGGATGTTCTGCGGCGTAGCTTCCACACGGGAAGTTGGGTTCGACAGCGGCATCACGATCGGCCGCGGGCAGTGCTTATGCATCTCGCGGATTATCTCTTCGGTGAACAGCCCCGGCTGGCCGGAAACGCCGATCAAAATATCTGGTTTGACGTTGCGTACCACGTCAAGCAACGACAGCACATCGTTAGTGGTATCCCACCCTTGCAGAGACTCGCGCTTTTGCACCAGTTTGCTCTGGAACGGCAGCAGGTTCGGCATGGCGTCGGTCAGCAGACCAAAACGGTCAACCATAAATACGCGTTTGCGGGCCTCTTCTTCGCTTAAACCTTCACGTTGAATCTGCGCCACGATCTGCTCGGCGATACCGCAGCCTGCGGAACCGGCACCAAGGAAAACAATTTTCTGCTCGCTCAACTGGCTGCCCGCGCCGCGGCTGGCGGCAATTAGCGTGCCAACGGTCACTGAAGCGGTACCCTGAATATCGTCGTTAAACGAGCAAACTTCATTGCGGTAACGGTTAAGCAGCGGCATGGCGTTTTTCTGCGCGAAGTCTTCGAACTGCAGCAGCACATCCGGCCAGCGGGCTTTAATCGCCTGAATAACGTCATCGACGAACTGGTAATACTCGTCGTCGGTGATACGCGGGTGACGCCAGCCCATATACAGCGGATCATCAAGCAATTGCTGATTGTTGGTACCGACATCCAGCACTATCGGCAGGGTGTAGGCCGGGCTGATGCCGCCGCAGGTGGTGTAGAGCGAGAGCTTACCGATAGGAATACCCATCCCGCCAATACCCTGGTCGCCGAGACCGAGAATACGCTCGCCATCGGTCACGACGATCACTTTGACGTTATGGTTCGGCACGTTTTGCAGAATGTCGTCGAGGTTATTACGGTTCTGATAAGAGATAAAAACGCCACGGGCGCGACGATAGATCTCAGAGAAACGTTCGCAGGCAGCACCTACCGTCGGAGTGTAAATAACCGGCATCATCTCGTCGAGATGGTTACCAACCAGGCGGTAGAACAGCGTTTCGTTGGTATCCTGGATGTTGCGCAGATAAATATGCTTGTCGATCTCGGTCTTAAATCCCTGATACTGGATCCACGCGCGTTCGGCTTGTTCTTCGATGGTTTCGACCACTTCTGGCAGCAGTCCCAGCAGGTTAAAACTGCTGCGCTCTTCCATACTGAAGGCGCTACCTTTGTTGAGTAACGGAAACTCAAGGAGAACGGGGCCTGCGTAAGGGATGTAAAGAGAACGGTTTTTCTTATGAGTGAATTGCATCGCACTAACTCCTTGGTGATCGCTTCAGCCCAGGCGCGGCGACAGGCGAGGGGCTGGCAGGGAATTGCAGCGGGCAGAGTATAGAGCAGATGGCATCAAAGAAGGGTAAACATGCAGTCGATAGTCTTAAAAAAACACCATCCTGCATGCAGGACGGTGTTTCTATCATCACTCAGCTGAAAAATTAGCCACCGCGGCGTTTGCGACCGGTAGCATGGATGTGGTTTAGCGTGGTTTCCGCATCGCCTTCCAGCAGCACTTTTTTCTGCTGGGAAAGCTTGTAGTTCAGACCGAGAAGATGACGTGCCTGATGGTTCGATTTCATTCTTACTCCTTTATCCGGTTCTGGTTTCAAGGACAAGCCCGATGTAAATCGGACGAAATTTAACCCTAAGTACGCCGCCCATTTTTGGTGCGGCGATAATCAGCGTGGTTCATATTGTCAGGTTTAGCAATGTTGCCGTGACAGATTAAGAACAGTCTCTTTTGGATTGCAGATAGCACCGTCTATCAGCTATTGCCCGGCGGCGCTTCGCTTGCGCGGGCCTACACCAACCGCCTGCACTGGTGCCAGCCGCCATCCATAGCCAGAACTACCACTTCATCTCGCCGGTATTCACTTTGGCGCTCAGCTCCAGCGAGCTCTCTTCTGCGAGCCCCGGCCAGCGCTGCTTCATCGCCTTAATCACGCCCGCGGAATCTTTATGATCCTTTAACGACTGCTCAAACTGCGTCAGGTAATCGCGGGTGAAGACAATCGCGCGGTCGCCTGCTGGCGGCGTGCCAAGATAGTGGCCTGGAATCACCTGCTGCGGATGTAGTGAAGCCATTTCGTTGAGCGTATTAACCCACTGCTGGCGGCTTTCGACGCTTTGTGTGTCCGCCGTCCAGACGTGCATTCCCCATGCCACGCCGGTTCCGCCGAGAATCGCCTTATTCGCCGGGATCCACACGAAAGCGGCGTAGTTCTGCGGCTGGCGGATTTCGACTTTTTCACCATCGATGGTGAACGTGTTGGCTTCGATGACCTGTGGCACATAAACTTGCTTCGGCGCACCGTCTTTCATCTGCGGGCCCCAGTACGCCAGTTTGGCTTCTTTGGTAGCATTAATATGTTTGACCACTTCAGCGGTCGCGACCACTTTGGCTTGCGGGAACGCTTTGACCAGCGGCTCCAGGCCAAAATAGAAATCCGGATCCCCGGAGGTGATCACGATACGAGTCAGTTTCTTACCGCTTTTTTGAACCATCTCGACCAGCTTCTCACCATCCTTCACGCTGAACTGGGCATCGAACAGTACCGCTTCATGCGGGCCGGTGGCGAGGGTGGAGTTGACGGCAAAAATGCCGTTTTCCTGCGGGTTGTAGGTTTGCAGCGTCAAAGGCGCAGCCAGTACGGTGGTGCTGAACAGGGTGGTTGCGATGGCAAGGACAGATGATTTCATGCGCGTTTTCTCTTTATCAGGTGAATGAACGCTATTTTACGCATTTCATGATTTGCGAATATTCCTGAAAAAAGAGATGCTGAGTTTCATAAATCGTGCAGATGGAATCGAATGATGGATCGGGTGATCGCCGCTCAGGTGTATATACGTATTTGTGAACTGGGGAGTTTGAGCGCCGCCGCGCGAGCGTTGGGGATGTCGCGCCCGATGGTCAGCCGCTATCTCGAGCAGATGGAGCAGTGGGCCGGAACCCGGCTGGTACACCGTTCAACCCGTAGGCTGACGCTAACCTCCGCCGGGGAAAAGGTACTGCAAAAAACGCGCACGCTCACGCAGCTGTCGGATGAAATCGCCGGACAAACCGAGCGCGCGGTCCCCAGCGGTACGCTGCGCGTAGCCTGTGCGCACTTCACCGCTATGCAGCTCATTTCTCCGCTGTTGCCCGATTTTCTTGCCCGTTATCCGCAGCTGCGCCTTGAGCTGGATATCAATAATCATCCGGTGAGCCTGATTGGTGAACGGATTGACGTTGCGATCCGCATCACCGATAACCCGGAGCCGGGAGCTATCGCTCGTCGTCTTGGTGTTTGCCGTTCGGTGCTGTGCGCTTCTCCGCGTTGGCTACAGCAGAATGGACCACTGCACACGCCGGATGATTTATCTCGCCACAATTGCCTGCATTACAGCCATTTCGCCAGTCAGACCTGGCAGTTTATTGATCCACAAGGCGATAGCGTGGCGGTGGCGGTTTCCGGTAATCTCAGCGCCGGGATCTCCTCTCTCTTGCTGGAGGCGGCGGTGGCCGGTTGTGGCATCGCGATGCTTCCGGAGCTGGAGGCGCAGCGGGCGCTTAACGGCGGGGCGCTAAGGCAGGTTTTACCGGCTTATCAGCCAAAAGCGCTAAGCGTGTATGGGATTTATCTCTCACGCGATTATCAGCCCAGCGCGCTGCCGCTGTTTCTGGAAGAGGTTCAGCAACGACTGGCGCAACCCACGGATCTAAAGGAGTAAATGGATGATTTTGTTTCGACCCATGTGCGAGGATGAGTACCCGGCTTACCTCGATTATTTTATCCCCGATTACGCGGCGGAAATTGCCGCAAACTACGGGCTTTCGCCGTCGGCGGCTTTAGCTCAGGCACAGCGGGAAATCGCCGAAGATTTACCCGATGGCGTTAACACCGGCGGCCAGGTTCTGCTCTGTTTACTCAATCATGTTGAGGGCGTGGAAACCCGAATTGGCTATCTATGGTATAAGCCGGATGCGAAAACGCGCTCCGCGTTTATCTGCGATTTCTATATTTCCCCCGTTTTTCAAGGGCAGGGATTGGGCAAGCAGGCGATGACCGCTTTTGAACGTGAACTTGCAAGCAAAGGGTTTATGCAAATTAAACTGCGCGTCGCCGGGGATAATCAACGCGCTCGCCATGTCTACGAAGCCACCGGATTTCGCGTTACCGGCGTTAATATGAGCAAAAATATCCCGTTGGATTCGTCTGATTAAACGACAGTGCGCTGCCTGAAAGAGAAATGGCTTCTATACTTTATTTCTTTAATGTCAAAAAGGAGCGATATCATGGCAATCCATAAGAAAGGTCAGGCGCATTGGGAAGGGGATCTGAAAAGCGGTAAAGGAACTGTCTCCACCGAGAGCGGCGCGCTGAACCAGCAACCTTATGGCTTTAACACCCGCTTCGAAGGCGTGAAGGGGACCAACCCGGAAGAGTTGATCGGCGCGGCCCATGCGGCCTGTTTTTCGATGGCGCTGTCGTTGATGCTCAGCGAAGAGAGCTATACCGCAACCTCAATTGATACCGTGGCTGTGGTGACGCTGGACAAATCCGGCGGCGGTTTTGCGATTACCAAAATCGCGCTGCAGAGCAAAATTGTGCTGCCAGGCATCGAGGCCGATGTGTTTGACGGCATCATTCAAAAAGCGAAAGCCGGTTGCCCGGTTTCGCAGGTGCTTAATGCTGAGATAAGCCTCGACTATCAGCTTAATCCATAATTCCCCGCTGCCCGTCTCAGGCGGGCACTTCCTTCTTTAACCAAATGTCACCTGCGTAGATTAATGCTATCTTTTCCGCTTACGGAAAGGAGCAAGTAACGCAATGGCCAGTGTACGCACAATGATTGAAGTTCAGGTTTTGGGCTTAACCGGCATGGCGCTTAAAGAGATCGATTTTGAACATCCTAAAGGCGAGCCGGGGCTGTTTGGCCCGCAGTCGGCCATCTGGCAGGTTCATGGGGATTTCACGTCCATGCTGTGCGGCGGGGTCAGCGCGTTACTATTGCAGATGCTGCATCCTCTGGCGCTGGCAGGTGTCTGGGATCACTCGAACTTCCGCGAAGATATTTTTGGTCGCCTGCGCCGCACCAGCCAGTTTATTTCCGCCACTACCTTTGGTACCACCGTCGACGCCGAGCGGCTGATCGCCAAAGTGCAGGGGATTCATCTGCGCGTGAGCGGTCAGGATAAAGACGGTACGCCGTATCAGGCCAGCGATCCCGCACTGCTCACCTGGGTTCACGTTGCCGAATGCAGCAGCTTTATGGCTTCCCATTTGCGTTACAAACGGACCGTGATCAGCGCCGCCCGCCAGGAACAGTATTATCAGGAAGCCGCCGAAATCGCCCGCCGTCTGGGGGCTCGCGACATCCCGGTCACGCCGCGGCAGGTTGCCGATTATTTGCAGGATATGCGACCAGTGCTGCGTTGCGACGAACGCACGCAGGAAGTGGCTAACGTGCTGTTGTCAACGCGGCTGCCGGGCCGCCTGAGTCAGCCGGTCGGGCGGATGATGATGCGCGCCGGTATCGACCTGCTGCCATCCTGGGCGCAGGAGAAGCTTAATTTGCCGATGAGCGCATTGCAGCGACATAGTGCGCGAATGACCGTACACGGTGTGGCTCGCGTCCTGCGCGCTTCGGTACGCAATGGCGCCTATCATTGCGCGATGCGACGGATGAATGAATATTAATTATTCGGGAATGCGAAGCGTGGCATAAATATAGCCAAGGCTATTATTGTTGAGGCTATATTTTATAAAAAGAAATTATTCGCATTTAAATATTGACGATATTATAAAAACTTAAATATTGGCTTAACGGCAGCATATTGCTCAGGAAAAATTAAACAAAATCGTGTACGTTGTTTCTCTTTCAATAGAGGTGTTCAATGACGATGAAAACTCAGCCTGATGATAAATATCATCAGCGTTCCACGGTCGCACGTAAAAGTACGCTAATCAGCGTGGTGGTAAATCTTTTTTTATCCAGCTTTCAGGTGCTGGCAGGGATATTTTCCGGCTCACAGGGTTTGATAGCCGATGGGATTCACTCTTTTTCCGATCTGATCGCTGATTTTGTGGTTCTGCTCGCCAATAAAAAAAGCCGCAAGCCTTCGGATAGCGATCACCATTATGGCCACTGGCGTTATGAGAACGGTGCTTCAATGGTGATTGGCGCACTGTTGTTGATCGTTGGGTTGGGTATGCTGTGGTCTGCTTGCAACAAACTGCTGCACCCCGAATCCATTCAGGATGTTCATATCATCGCCCTGTGGGTCGCTCTTGCCGCGCTGGTTGCCAAAGAAGTTTTATTTCGCTATATGCTGGCGGTGGCGAAGCGAATTCAGTCTTCGATGCTGATTGCCAATGCCTGGCACGCCCGTTCCGACGCTGCATCGTCGGTGGTGGTGGCGGTTGGTATTATCGGTAACCTTGCCGGGTTCGTATGGCTTGACCCGGTTGCCGCGCTTGTTGTCGGCGTGCTGGTCACCCGCATGGGGTACTCGTTTGCCATTGATGCACTGCATGACTTAATGGATCGCGCGGTGGATAGCGATACCGAACAGCAGATACAAACGACTATTCTGGCGACGCCCGGAGTCATCGCACTGCATGACCTGAAAACCCGCCGCGCCGGTGATTTAATCCTGGTGGATGTACACGTTGAGGTGGCGGGGAATTTGTCAGTTGTTGAAGGGCATGATATTGCGCTATTGGCCCGCGCGCGGGTATTAAAAAATCATAACGTCCTGAATATGATGATTCATATAGACCCCTGCCAGTCGGCAACTAAGTCTGTTCTAACTTAGCTGAGGGTATGGTTTTATTTCCATGCTGCATCCATGGTTATATATTTTCAGCATGAGATTGCCAACGAAATAAAAAGGGTCCATAATTCAGCCGCTATTTTTTATCGCTGATTAATAGCGGGCCTGACACAATGTCGTGTTTTTAAACAATATAAAAATACAATCGGTTAATAGATAAATGATTATTCGGCCAGAACAACACTGGTTTCTTCGTCTGTTTGACTGGCACGGCTCGGTGCTGTCAAAAATCGTCTTTCGCCTGCTGCTTAACGTGATGATGTCGATTATCGCCATCATTAGCTATCAATGGTACGAGCAACTCGGCATCCATCTGACCGTCGCGCCGTTTAGCTTACTAGGGATCGCCATTGCCATTTTCCTCGGTTTTCGTAATAGCGCAGGATATAACCGCTTTGTTGAAGCTCGCAATCTGTGGGGAACGGTGCTGATTGCCCAGAGAACGCTGGTGCGTCAGCTAAAAAATATTCTTCCGATGGAGAGTGAATCTCACCAACGCCTGGTTAGCTACCTGGTCGCTTTTAGCTGGAGCCTGAAGCATCAGCTGCGTAAAACGGATCCGAGCGCGGATTTAGCGCGGTTACTGCCGCCGCAGACGGTTGCCGAGATTCTTGCCAGCTCGATGCCGACCAATCGCATCCTGCTGCTGGCGGGCGATGAACTGGGGCGTCTTCGGGCAGAAGGGAAGATGAGTGATATCAGCCACAGCCTGATGGACAATAAGCTCGATGAGCTGGGTCATGCCCTTGGCGGCTGCGAGCGCCTGGCGAGTACCCCGGTGCCTTTTGCCTACACCTTGATTTTACAACGCACGGTGTATCTATTCTGTGCGCTGCTGCCGTTCGCGCTGGTTGGCGACCTGCATTACATGACGCCATTTGTCTCGGTATTTATCTCCTATACCTTCCTGTCCTGGGATTCGCTGGCGGAGGAGCTGGAAGACCCGTTTGGCACCGCTGCTAACGACTTGCCGCTCAATGCGATGTGCAACACCATTGAACGCAACCTGCTGGATATGACCGATCAGCACCCTCTGCCGGATAAGCTTGAGCCCGATCGTTATTACAATTTAACCTGATCTGGCAAATGAAATTGTATGTTTATTAATCGTTAAATAAGTTAAATCTAACGCGTGATAGATAACATTGATTATACAGTTACCGCCCTGATTGTTATGCTTTCGTTAACAAAACGCCCGTCATACTTACTGGTAGCGGGCGATAAGAATTAATGCGGCGCTTCACCTGCAATCCGCCGCCGAAAGCGTATCAGGAGTCAACATGAGTAATAAAAGACGCGTCGTCCCTGGCGTCCATCCCTATGATGGCCCGGCGGGCGGTTGGGGAGCATTAAAAGCCACCGCCATCACCGTTCGCACGCAAATGGATGCGCTTGATGCCCCCGCAACGCTACTGCGCACCAACCAGCCGGATGGTTTTGATTGCCCCGGCTGCGCCTGGCCGGACAAAGAGCATAAATCGACGTTTCAATTCTGCGAAAACGGTGCGAAAGCGGTTACCTGGGAAGCCACCAGCAAACGCGTCACCGCGGAGTTTTTGGCGGCCAACACCGTCACTTCGTTGCTGGCGAAGAGCGATTTCGAACTGGAAGGCTACGGGCGCTTAACCCAGCCTTTGGTTTACGATAAGGGCAGCGATACGCTACGTCCGCTCGCTTGGGAAGAGGCGTTTGCCCGCATCGGCGAAATCCTCAGCGCGATGCAACCCAACGAAGTGGAGTTCTACACCTCCGGGCGCGCCTCCAATGAAGTCGCTTACTTATTCCAACTGTTTGCCCGCGAATTTGGCACCAATAACTTCCCGGACTGCTCCAATATGTGCCACGAATCGACCAGCGTCGGCCTGCCGCAGTCTATTGGCATCGGTAAAGGCACGGTTTCGCTGGATGATTTTGAGAAAACTGAACTGGTTATCTCCATCGGTCATAACCCCGGCACCAACCATCCGCGCATGATGGGCACGCTGCACGAACTGGCGCGCCGTGGTGTCCCGATCATTGTTTTCAACCCGCTAAAAGAGCGGGCGCTCGAACGCTTCGCCGATCCGCAGAACGTTATTGAGATGGCGACCTACAGCTCGACCAACATCGCCTCCACTTATTTCCAGGTTAAAGCGGGCGGCGATGCGGCGGCGTTGAAGGGCATTGCGAAGGCGCTGCTGCGGATGGAAGAAGAGCAGGGCGAAGTACTGGATCGGGAGTTTATCGCCGAACATACCCTGGGCTTCACTGACTTTGCGCAGGATCTGCATGCCACAAGCTGGCCGGATATTGAACGCGAGTCGGGCCTGACGCGCGACAGTCTTGAACGCGTGGCGCTGGCTTATGCTAAATCGAACGCCACCATTATTACCTACGGGATGGGCATCACCCAGCATAACAAGGGTACCTCGAACGTACGCCTGATTGCCGATCTGCTGTTGATGCGTGGCAATATTGGCAAGCCAGGGGCCGGGATCTGCCCGCTGCGCGGCCACTCCAACGTGCAGGGCAACCGCACCGTGGGCATTACCGAAAAACCGAGCGCCCAGTTCCTTGCCAACCTGCAACGGGTGTTCGGATTCACGCCGCCGCAGGAGCATGGTCACGATGCGGTAAAAGCGCTACAGGCGATGATCGACGGTGAAGCAAAAGCACTGCTGTGCCTTGGCGGTAACTTCGCGGTGGCGATGCCGGATCATGAGCGCGCTTTCCCGGCGGTGCGAAGCCTGGATCTAAGCGTGCATATTGGCACCAAGCTTAACCGCTCGCATCTGTTGGTGGCGAAAGAGACCTTTATTCTGCCGTGTCTGGGGCGTACCGAGCTGGATATCCAGCAGACGGGGCGTCAGTCGATTACCGTGGAAGATTCGATGTCGATGGTTCATGCCTCGTCGGGCAAGCTAAAACCGGGTTCACCGCAGCTGCGCTCTGAACCGGCGATTGTTGCTGCGATGGCCATGGCGACCCTGCCGGAGAGTAAAATTGACTGGCTGGGGCTGGTCGCCGATTACGACAAGATCCGCGACCTGATCGAGCAGACAATTCCCGGTTTTGATGATTACAACCAGCGTATTCGCCATCCCGGCGGCTTTAGAATGCCGCTGCCGCCAACAGAACGTATCTGGCCGACGCCAACCGGCAAAGCGATGTTCTCGGTTTTCCACGGCGTGCACGAAAACCAGCAAGTTGATGGTGACGATGTGATGCGTCTGGTTACGCTGCGTAGCCACGATCAGTACAACACCACGATTTACGCCATGGACGACCGTTACCGCGGCGTCTTTGGCCGTCGCGATGTGCTGTTTATGAATGAGCAGGATATGGCGGAGCAGGGGTTCGAGCACGGCGACCGGGTGGATATTCGCTCCGCGCTGCCGGGTAATCACCAGCGGCTGGAAGATATCACGCTGGTCGCTTACAGCATCGCGCCGGGCACCGTCGCGGCTTACTATCCCGAAGCTAACGTCCTGGTGCCACTGGATTATCTCGATAAAGAGAGCGGCACGCCCTCTTATAAATCGGCGCCTATTCGCTTGACGCTACGCTCGAAAGAGATCCGTACGCTGGAAGGGATTCGTTAGGTCAATACTCACCCACGGCGTATTTACCGCCGTGGGCGCTCCGCTACTTTTGCGCCAGAATAAGCTTAATACCCAGCCCGACAAACCCGGCGGCGAAGCTCACTCTGAGCCCCTGTAAGACCCTGGGGCGTGTTAGCACATATCCGCGCATCGCCGCTGAAAATGCGCCATAGAGCATGAAAATCAGCAGCGTCATCAGCATAAATATTCCGCTTAATATCAGCATCTCCTTGATCGGGGAAGCCGAGTCGCTGTGGATAAACTGCGGCAAAAAGGCGAGAAAAAAGAGCGGCAGCTTGGGGTTAAGCAGATTGATCAGGATAGCGTGGGTAATCACCTGGAGTAGATTGCGTCTCTCGCTATTTTCCACGCTCAGGCTACCGCGCTGGGTGAGGGTGGCCCACGCCAGATACAGCAGCCAGGCGACGCCCGCATATTTCACCAGTTCGAATGCGCCGGGCGTACTGTGGAGGATCGCCGCCAGCCCGGTTATCGCCGCAAGCATATGCGGAATAATGCCCAGCGTGCAGCCGAAGGCCGCGGCAAAACTCATGCGCCTTCCCGCCGATAAACCGGTGGCGATGGTGTAAAGCGTCCCGGTGCCGGGGGCGATAACCACAATAAGTGAAGTCAGAAGAAACTCAGGGCTGATTAACGACATAACGTAGTTCCTGGCGTAAAGAATCGAAGGCCTGAGTATTTATGAAAGCGTCGCGTCGGTATTGAACAAAATTGCACGCCGCCAGCTAACGGAGCGCCTGATAGCGTCCTGGCGTCATGGCGAACTGTTTTTGAAAGGCACGGGTGAGATGGCTTTGATCGGCAAAACCGGCCATCAGCGCGGTGTCAGCGGGTGAATGGCCAGCAGCTAACAGACGGCGTGCCAATCGCACGCGGGACTGTATCAGGTAGGCGTGCGGCGTGATGCCGGTTTCGCGTGCGAAGCCGCGGATCAGTTGAAAGCGGCTGATACCGCTCAGGGCGGCGAGAACGTCGAGAGAGATTTTCTCTTCAGGGGCATCATCAATATATTGTCTGGCCAGCGCAACAGCCGGAGAGTCGCATTTATCAGGCGACCTGGTGCAGAGATGAAAACGAGTGACCCGCATCAGGCATTGCAGCAGCGCCTCTTCCACTGCAATATCGTCGGTCACAAGGGCGGTAATCTCGCTAAAAAGCCGTTGCATAAGCCCGCGCAGCTGCGGGTCCTCAACGACCGGGCGCAGGAGAATATCTTCGGCCTTCCTCTCTCCCTGAAATTCGCCAGCAACCCGTTCAGGGTTGAGATAAACCATCTGCCAGCTGCGGGGACCATCCAGCGGAATGCCATCGTGCATCTCTCCCGGGTTGACCATAATGATATTTCCGGCGGCGGCCTCGATTTTGCCAAGATGGCTCCACGAGTGCTGCGCGCCCTGAGTGAAAATGCCGATACCAAATTGATCGTGCGAATGGCGCGGAAAGCTCTGTTCCGTGACTAACGACATGGCTTCCAGCCCCGGCAGAGTTAGCCGGTGCTGCTGAACGTGATGAAGGCGAGTTTTCAACGGTTTCTCCTGCCAGTGCATGGCATGAGTGTAGCCCTGTGAACGTGGGACCAGCAACAGCCGAACGGCGCTTGAATTTCGTCAACGCTGCACATAACATTTAACTAACATTTTCTGCTGTGTTTACAGCACAATGAGAAAGCGCAAACACACTGGGTAACTGATGGATATCAAACAGCTTAAATATCTGATTGCGCTCGACCGGACGCGTCATTTCGGCCAGGCCGCGGCGGCCTGTCATATCACCCAGCCCACGCTTTCTATGCGTATTCGCAATCTTGAAGAAGAACTTAATTTGACGCTGATCCAGCGTGGGCAGCGGTTTGAGGGATTTACCCCGGAAGGGGAACGCATTCTGGCGTGGGCACGAGCGCTGCTGGCAGCGCACGACGGGCTGGAAGCGGAGGCGGCGATTTGTCGCGGGCAGATGGTAGGTCAGTTAAGAGTCGGAATGGTACCGTTAGCCAGCCTGAATCCGATGCAACTGATTAAACCGCTGGCGGATAAATACCCGGAGCTACAGTTCAGCCTGCTGTCGATGACTTCGGAGCAGATCATCGACGGCGTTAGCCGCAACCAGCTGGATCTTGGGATCTGCTATCTGCACCACGTCGATAGCCAATTGTTTAATGTGGTCTGGTTGCCAAATACCCGCATGGGTTTGCTGCATGATAAGCGTCACTATCAGTTTGAGGATACGACTCCTGAATGGGAGACGCTGGCCGCGCTGCCGCTGGGGTTTCTGACGAAGGGCATGTACTACCGCGAATCGATAGAAATGAGCTTTAAGGCCAAGGGGCTGGCGCCGAAGTACGTCTTCGAAAGCGACTCTACTTTTCAGATTATCCAGGCGGTGCAGGCCGGGATCTGCTGCGCGATCATGCCGCTCAATAACGGTCTTGAAGCGTTGAGCGATAATCTGGACATCAGACCCATCGCGGAGACTGAAGTTGACTCGATGTTGGCGCTGATTATGCGCAACAAAGAACCGGTATCGTCGCTGGCGGAAAAATGTTTTGCCGATGCGCAAAGGATTTTTGGCGAGTCGGTAAGCTAGCCGCGCTTAGCCGCCAGCCAGACCGTGCGGCCACCGCACTGCGGGTCCTCCACGCTATGTTTCACCACCTTGAAAGCATATTGTTGTAGCAATGCCTGATACTCCTCCGATGCCAGGCTCGAGTGGTAAAGCGGCTCGCCAGCAAACAGGCCGATCGCCTCGCCGTTGCTGGTACCGGTATTAAACATCAACGCCGCGCCGTCATCAGCATGGGCGGCGAAGAGGCTAAACATCCTGCGCTGATCGGTCCGCGGAAGATGGAAAAAACTGTCCCACGCCAGCACGCCATCAAACTTTTCTGCCAGCGCCAGTTCGCGCATATCTCCGGTTAGCCAGCGGCCGGCGGGGAATTTCTGCTGACACAGGGCAATCATTGACGGCGAAGCATCAACACCCGTCACGCGAAAACCCCGGCTGAGCAGATATTCGGCAATCGGCGAGGCATTGCCACAGCCAATATCCAGGATCGCTCCTCCAGGCTTGATGATGCTGAGAAATCTGTCCAGCCACGGCTTTTCAAACAGGCTGGTAGAGCGCAGGGTCTGAAACGTGGCCCACTGCTTTTCATACAGCGCGACGATGTTTTTTGCTGAAGGATGATCCATTTTTTCCTACCTGATTAGCGACTACTCGCTCATAGCCTGCCATCTGCGACTGGATAAATTCAAGCCTGACGTGTGTTCTGTCAGGCATAAAGTGGCGCTCTCTATCAGATATCTTCCAGACTAATTCCCCGGGTTTTTGGACCAAAAATTCCCACTGACAGCATCACCATCAGCATACTGGCGACAATAAAGCTGATGACGCCTGGCGTACCGGCATATTGCAAAATAATGCCGATCAGAATACTGGTGATCGCCGTCGACAGGCGGCTGAAGGAGTAGCAGAAACCTACCGCCCGTGCGCGAATACGGGTCGGAAACACTTCAGCCTGATAGGCGTGGTAGCTGATGGTCAGCCAGGCGTTGGACCAGGTGATCATAAATCCGCAAATCACCAGCAGCACCGGGCTGTTTTGTAGCGCAAACAGGGTGCCGAACACCACGGTCATCAGCGCCGAGAGAACTATTTGCCATTTGTTTTCGAAGCGATGTACGAAGCGGGTGCAGAAAAGGCAGCCAATCGGGTAGGCCAGCGTAATAAAGAACGCATACAGCAGGCTATGGGTGATGCTTGCCCCCTGGCCGGAAAGCAGTGCGGGCAGCCAGTTACCAAAACCAAAGAAGCCGATTGCCTGGAAAAAGTTCATCACCATCAGCATGATGGTGCGTTTGCGGTATTGCGGAGCCCAGATCTCTTTGAAAGCCCCCATTTTGCGCTGAGACGGTTGTTTCTCGACATGGTGGCGGGGGGAAGGAGAAACGCCGCAGCGCTGTTCCATTTCGCACATCACCTCGTGCGCCTCTTCATGACGGCCTTTTTCATCCAGCCAGCGCGCTGACTCCGGCAGCTTTTTGCGAATAACCCAAATTACCAGGGAGCAAAGAGCACCGAAGATAATCACCCAGCGCCAGCCGGTGAGGCCGAAAAGGGTGATCGGTACCAGCATCCATGACATCAGCGCCACCGCAGGTACCGATAAAAACTGGATAAAGAAGGCGAAAGCGAAGGCTTTGTTGCGCAGATGCGTCGGTACCCATTCGCTTAAATAGGTGTCGATGGTTACCAGCTCAATACCGAGGCCGATCCCAACCAGAAAGCGGCAGAAAATTACCCCTTCGGCGCTGTTCTGCAACGCCATAATCAATGAAAAAATGCCGTACCAGGCGAGGGCAAACATAAAGGTGTGGCGTCGCCCCAGTTTATCCGCCAGCGGTGCAAGCAGGCTGGCACCGATAAACAGCCCCAGAAAGGTGGATGAGGCGAAAGCCGCCTGGTCGGAGATACCAAAGATGCCGTTCTCGCCAGTATGGAAAATATCCTCTGCCAGCAGTCCGGTACTGATATACCCGGTCTGAAAAAGATCGTACAGCTCGAAGAAGCCGCCCAGCGCCAGCAGAGTGATAAAAGACCACAGGCCGATGGAGGCGGGCAGCGCATCGATGCGAGCGGTTAAGCTGGCGTGGGGTTGTCCTGGGGAGGCGAATGTGGCGTCGCCCAGAACCTGGGTGGTAGACATATTATTATTTTCCTCAGATAAAATGTTTGCCTGCTAATGTTAATTGATTGTTAATAGTTTTAAATTTTTAATCGCTTCTCTTAACGACGCTGTGCAGCGGAAAATGTTGATGAAATGTGAAAGTATTCGTGAATACGCTGGTTTTAAGCGACACAGGCGGCGGGATTTGAAGCAAACCACCGGGGGAAGCGGAATGGGGGCCTGAGTTCTTTTTCTGTAACGTCAAATGATCAAATAATTTTAGCTATTAGATAATTCTAAACAAACCATCACCAGAGCGACATTTTAACTTTACTCAAATAATTGAGTGACTATAATGAGCACAAATTCAATCAGGAGAAATATGTTGGACAGTCACCCTTACTTAAACATCAAGGCAAGCTGACGCTATTTCTTTTGCGCTGCTTGCCACCCGGCGGGCAGCAATCCTTCTGTTATTGACGATTGCATCCCCTATAAAGTAAACGCAGCGCTGCTGCGAGGATAATCGTCATGTTCATGTTTAAAAACACGCTGTTTCCTCCACCACGTCTTCGACGCTAATCGCCTGTCAGGGCGAGGTTTTGTCGCGTCATCGTTAAAGTTGGCAGTTGTTTCTTCCCGCAAAATGGAAGAATGTTTGCTGCCATTTTTATATTTTACTGATGCTTTCTTAATTCAATCATCCTGCGAATGGTCGCATAAGGAGGGAATGATGGATATTCCCATAGGCCTAAAGTAATACGCGCTTAATAGCGAAAGAAATACATTATGCATAGATATTTTATGCAGGGACAAACACGTTTTAAATTTGGGGAACAATCATGACTGACATGAAAATAGAAAACCGGAAAGTAAACCGGTCTGCGTCAGAAAATGATAAGCAGCATAAAAAGAGCTTCGCAATTGAGACTGAGGCGTTTAACAGCCCGGACCATACGCTGGCGCGGCTAAACAGCAGCCGTCAGGGGCTGACAACGGAAGATGCCTTTGAGCGGCTTGAGGATTATGGCCGTAATGAGGTTGCGCATGAACAGGCACCTCCGGCGCTGATCCAGCTTCTGCAGGCATTCAATAACCCGTTTATCTATGTCCTGATGGCGCTGGCCGCCGTCAGCTTCGTGACCGATTACTGGCTACCGCTGCGTAACGGCGAAGAGACCGATCTGACCGGAATTATCATTATTGTGACGATGGTCAGCCTGAGCGGGTTATTGCGTTTCTGGCAGGAGTTTCGCACCAACAAGGCGGCGCAGGCGCTGAAATCGATGGTTCGCACTACCGCCACGGTGCTGCGTCGCGGCCCGGGCAATATCGGCCCGGTTCAGGAAGAGATTCCTATTGAAGAACTGGTGCCGGGCGATGTGATTTTCCTCGCTGCGGGAGACCTGGTTCCGGCGGACGTTCGTCTACTGGAGTCGCGGGACCTGTTTGTCAGCCAGTCGATTCTCAGCGGCGAGTCGCTACCGGTTGAGAAATATGACGTGATGGCCAGCGTCTCCGGCAAGGACAGCGATCGGCTACCTTCGCCGAACAAGGATAAAAGCCTGCTTGAGCTGGGCAACATCTGCCTGATGGGTACCAACGTCACCAGCGGCAGGGCGCAGGCGGTGGTTGTGGCGACCGGAAACCGCACCTGGTTTGGTTCACTGGCGAAATCCATCGTTGGAACCCGTACCCAGACGGCGTTCGATCGCGGAGTGAACAGCGTCAGCTGGCTGCTGATCCGCTTTATGTTGGTGATGGTGCCTATTGTGTTGCTGATCAACGGATTCAGCAAAGGCGACTGGGTCGAGGCGTCATTGTTCGCCCTGGCGGTCGCGGTGGGCCTGACGCCGGAAATGCTGCCGATGATCGTCAGTTCAAACTTAGCGAAAGGCGCTATCGCCATGTCGCGACGCAAAGTGATCGTCAAGCGTCTGAACGCCATTCAGAACTTTGGCGCGATGGACGTATTGTGCACCGATAAAACCGGCACCCTGACCCAGGACAATATCATTCTTGAGCACCATCTCGATGTGAGCGGTGCCGAGAGCGACCGGGTGCTGACCCTGGCGTGGCTGAACAGCAGCAGCCAGAGCGGCGCGTGTAATCTGATGGACAGAGCGGTGCTGCGTTTTGGTGAAGGGCGGATTTCCCCCTCGACGAAAGAACGCTTTGTGAAGCTCGATGAACTGCCGTTCGACTTTGTGCGTCGCCGTGTGTCGGTCTCGGTAGAAGATGTGCGTCATGGCGACAAAAACCTGATCTGCAAGGGCGCAGTTGAAGAGATGCTGATGGTGGCGACGCATCTGCGCGAAGGCGATAAGGTGGTCGAGCTGGATGAAACCCGTCGCGATCTGCTGTTAGCCAAAACTGAGGACTACAACGCTCAGGGTTTCCGCGTCCTGCTGTTGGCGACCCGCAAGCTGGATGATGCCGCTCTGACAACTCCGCTCAGTACTGCCGATGAGCAGGGATTGACGGTCGAAGGAATGTTGACCTTCCTCGACCCGCCGAAAGAGAGCGCGGGAAAAGCGATTACCGCGCTGCGTGATAACGGCGTAGCGGTGAAAGTGTTAACCGGCGATAACCCGGTGGTGACGGCGCGTATTTGCCTTGAAGTAGGGATTGATGCGCACGACATTTTGACCGGGGCACAGATCGAAGCGATGACGGATAACGAACTGGAGCGCGAAGTAGAAAAGCGCGCGGTGTTCGCCAAACTGACGCCGCTACAGAAATCACGCATTCTGAAAACATTGCAGAAAAACGGCCATACCGTTGGCTTCCTCGGTGATGGTATTAACGATGCCCCGGCGCTGCGTGACGCTGATGTGGGGATCTCCGTCGATAGTGCGGCGGATATCGCCAAAGAGGCTTCCGATATCATCCTGCTGGAAAAAGATTTGATGGTGCTGGAAGAGGGCGTCATCAAGGGGCGTGAGACCTTCGGCAATATTATTAAGTACCTGAACATGACCGCCAGCTCTAACTTCGGCAACGTCTTTTCGGTGCTGGTCGCGAGCGCGTTTATCCCGTTCCTGCCGATGCTGGCGATCCATCTGTTGATCCAGAATCTAATGTACGATCTGTCCCAGCTGTCGCTGCCGTGGGACAAGATGGACAAAGAGTTTCTGCGCAAACCGCGCAAGTGGGATGCGAAAAACATCGGTCGCTTTATGCTGTGGATTGGCCCGACGTCGTCCATCTTCGATATCTCCACTTTTGCGCTGATGTGGTACGTGTTTGCGGCGAATAATGTCGAAGCGCAGGCGCTGTTCCAGTCCGGCTGGTTTATCGAAGGGCTGCTGTCGCAGACGCTGGTTGTGCATATGCTGAGAACGCAGAAGATCCCGTTTATTCAGAGCCGCGCCACGCTGCCGGTTCTGCTGACCACCGTGCTGATTATGGCGCTGGGTATCTATATCCCGTTCTCGCCGCTGGGGGCGATGGTGGGATTAGAGCCGCTGCCGCTGAGCTACTTCCCGTGGCTGGTTGCCACGCTGCTGAGCTACTGCCTGGTGGCGCAAGGGATGAAGCGCTTCTATATCAAACGGTTTGGTCAGTGGTTCTGATGAAAAGGAGGTGTCGAGATGAATCGTTCTCCGGACAACCTCATCGCGCTGATGTTTTTCCTGGTGGGTTTACTGGTGCTGCTGTTGGCCATCCGGCAAATCGTAGAGTGAGGGGAAGATAATGCGAAAAACTCCGCTGGATAACGTGTTTATTCGGGTGGTGATGATTGCGGTCATCATTATTTTGCTGACTATCTGGATAAGATAAAAGGAACCCCGGGCCTGTGGCCTGGGGTTTTGACTTATTGTTGCGGCGGTAGCGCCTGTAAAATCCGCCCAGCCTCTTTCTCATTAAGCGGATAATCAAAAAAGCGCTGATAGAAATCACGAGTGACGCTCACCATATCAACATTGGCGAAGCGCTGTGGATGAAACAGCTTTGCTGCCCACTGAATTTGCAATGCGCTTTCGGTGCCATAACGATCCCACGGGAAAACGCCTGACGGATTCTGCACCACCTGACCGTTTTTCACCGCCTTCAGGCTGGCGAAAAGCCCGGCCCAGGCTGATGTCTGCCAGTCGCCGCTGCCGGGGCCGAGGATAATAATATCCGGCTGCCAGGCCAGCACTTTTTCCGGCGAAACCTCCTGCATGTTGCCATTAATCTCCTCTGCGACGTTTTGACCTCCCGCCAGGCGGATCCAGGTGTCAATCAGCGTATGGCTGCCGTCAACTTTCAGCGGCTTCAGCGATTGAATATGCAGTACTCGTGGGCGTTCATTATCACTGAGTGACGCTGTTTTTTGCCCGACGCTATCAATAACTGATTGAAGATATTGATTATATTCGCTAGCCCGCGCCAGAGCCTGTTGACTCCCAATCACCTGCGCGGTGGTGGTTAACGAGTGCTGTAGCGAAGGATAGTCGGTAAAACGCATCTCCATAACCGGCAGGCCCGCCTGGCGAAATGCGGCGGCGTCACCGTTATCTTTCGCGACAAATACCACCTGGGCTCCCTGGGCGAGCAGTGCCTCGCTGGTGAAGTGCGGCCCGCGAGCGATCAGTGCCTGATGCAGCTTCGGCGCAATATGGAACATCCACGGGCGCGCGTCAGGGCGGTTGACGGTAGCGACAATTTTGTCGCCCGCTCCCAGCGTCATCAGCAGCGAATGGTGGGCGAACCAGCCTTCGGCAATCCTGTCCACGCTGTCGGGGAGGGTAACGTTGTGTCCGGCGTCGTCGGTCACCTGGTGTGCAGCCAGCGCCGGGAAGGCCAGAAAAGCGCAGAGTAAACCAGCAGCTAATTTTTTCATTGGGCTCCTTAGAAGTCGAACTGCACTGAGACCGTCGCTTCACGCGGCGCGCCTAATTGCGCGCTGGCGTATCCGGCGCCGGTATAGCCGGTCAACGCGCCGGGAACGATGTTGGTCCAGTAGTGACGATTGGTGATATTAGTGACTGCTAACCTAAAGGTGGTGTCGGTATTGAACAGCCGGGTGCGATAGTTGCTGCCAAGATCGACAGTGGTATAGCTGCCGACCCAACTGTCGTTGGCGTTATCGGTCGCGCGGCGGCCAACATAATGAATGTTGCCATTCACGTCGAGGCCTGGCAGCCGCTGGATGCTGTAAACCGCCAGCATATTGGCGGTAAAGCGCGGCAAACCAACGACCTGTTTATCATCCGCGTTGGCGCTTGAGGTATCATGCAGGCGTGGGTCAAGCCAGGTCGCGCCGCCAAACAGGCGCAGATTACGGGTGACGTGACCATCGGCCATCAGCTCGATCCCGCGGTTTTTCTGCGTGCCGTCCTGAGCGAAATCGCCGTTGCTGTTGGTATAAGCAAACGGACGTTCAGCCTGAAATAGCGCGGTGCTTAGCAGCAAATCCTGTGTCGGCGCATATTTGGCACCGATTTCAATCTGGTGGCTGCGGTAGGGGTCGAGCACTTCACCGGCATTATTAGCACCGGTTGGCGCGCTATCGCCTTGCTGCATGCTGTTGGCCCAGGTGGTATAGAGGGTGACGTTATCAATCGGTTTATACATCAGGCTGGCGGAACCGCTGACGCCGTTATCATCGCTTTTGCTGCTGCGCTGGCTGCTTTTGTTGTAGTTGCTGACGGTAAACAGGTTTTCGCTGCCGGAAAGCAGCAGGCTCCACTGCGGGTTAAAGGTCAGCGTATCGCTCAGCAGAAACACGTGCTGGGTGGTAGTGGCTGAATGATAGCGGTCAGTGAAATCAGGATAATTTGGGCGCTCAAACGTCGGATTATCGTTTAGCGAGGAACTGCCCAGCGTCTGGGTGCCGCCGCTGCGCGGATTATAGTTTTTCCACACAAAACCGCGCATGCCGAACGCCAGATCGTGCTGTAGCCAGCCGGTCTCCACGCTGCCGGTGAGGTTCGCCAGATAGCTGTTGATCGTAAAACGGCTGGCGGCAGAGTTGGCAGTCGTAGTGGTGTAGTTGCCTTTATTATCGGTGAGCGTATTGGTGACGGCGGTGGATTCGCGATCGGCAATTTGACGCAGCACGCCAACATCCAGCAGCCAGTTGCCGTCAAAGTCATGTTTGATATGCAGGCTACCGGTGGTGGTGGTGTCATCATTCCCGGCGTAATACTGGCCATATTTGTCTTTCGTTGGGTCCAATGCCGACGGAAAATGGGTGCCTTTGGCGAGAGCAAAGCTGCCGGGCATCCCTTTTTGATAGAAGTGATAGTAGCTGAAGTTGCTCTCAAGCACGGTTTTATCGGTCAGCTGAAAATCCAGCGCCAGCCCGGCATACTGATTGCGCTGGCGGCTGCCGTGGGTATAGCCGCTACCATCCTGATCCATCAGGTTGAGACGATATTTAACCCGGTCACCAGCATCCAGTGGTCCGCTCAGATCCAGCGCTGCGTTGGCACCCGAACCGGTGCCGCCGCCGACGGTTACCCGACGCAGCGGAACATCGGTTGGCCGCTTTGATACCAGGTTAAACATCCCCGCTGGGTTAGCCGGCCCGTACAGCGCGCCCGCCATACCATTCAACACCTCGATACGCTGGAACTGCTCCGCCGGGTATTCGGTGGTTGAGACTACGTTAAGGCCATCAATCATACTGTTTTGTACTACGCTACCCTGCATGCCGCGGGTTTGCGGGCGCACGCCTTCGCCCTGTACGGAAGGCATATAGCGGTAAACGTCTTTAACGCTGCCGAGCTGCTGCTGGCGAATCAGAGAATCCGACATGGTTTGTACCGCCCACGGTACATCGAGAAGCATGCGTTTGCCGAGGTTACCCAGCGTCGCCTGCTTTTGTGCTGCAGGGGTATTGTCATCAAGAGATTCTGCGTTGGCCTGCGGCGCGGCGCTGACCACCATGGTCTCTTCGGCATGGGCTGTCATCGCCATAAACAATGAGGTGCAGGGAATAACCCCGGTCAATAAAGCGAGTTTCGTTAAGCGCATGAGTTTTAATTTCAGACTGGTGAAAGTGGAATGAGGCGAGAGCGACTCACGTCTCCGTCTGAAGGGTACGAATTATAATTGTATGATGATTAAGGGTAGGGATGATCGCTATGTATGTCAATATATAACGATTAGTGTCACTCATTAAATGTTGCCATATTCAGTTATTCAGAGTTCTTATTTAATTGATTACTCTATGAATTTCATGACGACATCCCCATCAGGGAGTAGGCCGTGTTCCCCTGAAGATATCAGGGGGAACAGCAATCATTTAAGAAGCGGTAATTCGGCAAGCATCTGCTTAAGGTTTATTGCGTCCCAGGGCAGATGTTCCGCGACGGTAAGTCCTACCGGTAATGCCAGCGCAGTAGCCTGATTGACCAGCGTGACCACTTCGCTCATCGTCAGTTTCCCTTCGGCTACATCGCCAAAGTCGTGTTCCCCGCGTCCCGGTCTGGCGAAGAGCACCGAGCGGAATAGCTCGGGGTTAAGCACATCAAGGTCAAGATGGACAGCCAGATATTCAATACCTTCTCGGGTTATCCAGTCACTTACCGCCTGAGCGCCGTCTCTCACCGCTTGCGGATCGCAGGTCGCGATAGCGTGGTCGGCAAGAAACTGTGCTTCATATTCCAGCGGGTTGTGAATACCGGCAATCATCGCTTTGCGCGGCGATAGAGGCGTTTTAACGTCGCGAGTCAGCTCGTTGTCTCCCACGCCCATCAGCGCGCCAAGGACGTGAGCATGAGAGTGCGGATATTGTGCCGGGGTCATCACGTCCGGGTGCGAGTCAATCCACAGGATGCCAAGTTTATCGCCATATTTCTCAGTGAGATAAGCGAACGGCGCCAGTGAGACCAGACAATCGCCACCCAGCGTCACAATGGTTTGTGGACGGTGCGCTGCGATTTTCTCCTGCGCATCACGCAACTGGGCAACAACCTGGCGACGTCCCACAATCCCATTTTCATTCACCAGCGGTTTATCGGATGGCGGCGTGACGGCGACTTCAGCAACCGGCCCCTGCGATGCGGGAGCCAGCCAGGCAAGAAGCTGGGAACCAAAATAGTAGGGCGCGTTGTTCCCGCCTTGCCATTGCGGGAAGATCAGACGGAGATTATCGTGAGTTGAGTGGGTCATGAAGTCCTCAGTTCAGATGTGAATACAAAAATGAACGAACGTTCATTCACTCTATCTCTCAGCTGAAGTTTGCGCAAGTATCACGGTACAACGTCTAGCCAGTCCCGCGCAAAAGAGGCTAAAATTGCCCATCGCTGGAGGTTGTAAAAATGTCAAAAAATTCAGAAACGTACCATAAACTGATCGTCGCGGCGGCGGCCTGCTTTGCTGAAAAGGGCTTTAACGCCACCAGCGTGCGGGAGATTGCTCAGCGTGCAGGGATTAGCCTCGGGGCGATGTATACCTATTTCAAAGGCAAAGATGAGCTGATTGAAGCGATCATCTTTGAAGAGCAGAAATCAGCGCTGGCAAAGCATCAGGAGCAGTTTCACGGCTCCTGCTTTGAGCAGATTTGCAGTCTCACGACCTCGTGCATAGAGGAAGTGGGCTATCCGTCATCTCATCAACTGTGGGTTGAGATCATTGCGGAGTCGGCCAGAAAAGAGCATCTGCGCGCGGCTTTTTCTGCCAGCGACAAGGTTATGCGCGAGGGCGTGGCAGACATTATCCGCAAAGGCGTAGCGGCTGGAGAGTTTAGTCCACATGTTAACGCGCAAGAGGCCACAATGACCATTTTCGCGCTTATTGATGGCTTCATTGGCCGCAAAGCGATAAACCCTGCGTTTAACGTTAAAACAGATGTGCGGAATTTTACGGTGATCATGGCGAGTATTTTGCAAAAGTTGCCGTGAGCCGACTGATGGAAGTAGAGCGAGAGAAAACCCCGACAGGCGCGAAGCCCGTCGGGGAAGGGATTACAGATCGAAGCGATCCAGATTCATCACTTTGGTCCATGCTGCCACGAAATCGGTGACAAATTTCTGTTGCGCATCGCTGCTGGCATAAACTTCCGCCAGCGCACGAAGCACGGAGTTGGAACCAAATACCAGATCAACGCGGGTCGCGGTGTATTTCTCTTCGCCGCTCTTACGGTCACGACCGACAAACAGCTCAGATTGCTCGTCCACGGCTTTCCAGACGGTGCCCATACTGAGCAGATTGGCGAAGAAATCATTGCTCAACACGCCCACACGGTCAGTAAACACGCCGTGCTGGCTGCCATCAAAGTTCGCTCCCAGCGCACGCAGACCACCGACCAGAACGGTCATTTCCGGAGCCGTCAGGGTTAGCTGCTGTGCTTTATCGATCAGCAAGGTCTCTGTTGAAATGCCGCCTTCAACGCGACGATAGTTACGGAAGCCATCGGCCAATGGTTGCAACAGGTCCATCGCTTCAACATCGGTCTGATCCTGACGCGCATCAACGCGGCCAGGCGCAAACGGTACGTTTACCCGTACGCCCGCAGCGGCAGCGGCTTGCTCAATACCAACCACGCCTGCCAGCACGATGATATCGGCCAATGACGCTTTGCCCGACGCTTTCTGAATCGCTTGTAGCGTCGGCAGAACGCGGGAGGCAATAGCGTTGACTGGCCAGGATTTCTGCGGCTCCAGCGCCAGACGCGCGCCGTTGGCACCGCCGCGCTTATCGCCACCACGGAAGGTGGACGCTGATGCCCAGGCAACGGAAACCAGTTCGCTGACCGACAGGCCTGCCTCGGCAATGGCGGTTTTCAGCGTGGCGATATCCGCAGGGGTCGGAGCGTGGATAGCTGCCGGTAACGGGTCTTGCCAGATCAGATCTTCTTTCGGTACTTCCGGGCCCATGTAACGGGATTTCGGCCCCATATCGCGGTGGATCAGTTTGAACCACGCGCGGGCAAAGGCTTCGTTAAAGGCCTGCGGATCGTTAAGGAAACGGCGGGAAATCTTATCGAATTCCGGATCGAAGCGCAGCGTCAGGTCGGTAACCAGCATCGTCGGCTTACGTTTTTTATCCGGATTAAACGGGTCAGGAATAATCTCCGGAGCGTCCTGCGCTTCAAACTGGATTGCGCCAGCCGGGCTGCGGGTCTGTACCCACTCATATTTGTACAGGTTTTCGAAGAAGTAGTTGCTCCACTGGGTCGGGGTTTGCGTCCAGACCACTTCCAGGCCGGAGGTGATGGCATCCGCGCCCGCGCCGCTGCCGTAGCTGTTCGCCCAGCCGAGGCCCTGTGCTTCGATTGGTGCCGCTTCCGGCTCGGCGCCAACGTGGGTGGTCACTGCGGAACCGTGCGTTTTACCCAGCGTATGTCCCCCGGCGATCAGCGCGACGATCTCTTCATCGTCCATCGCCATATTGCCAAAGGTGGCGCGAATCGCAGAGGCTGCGGAGAGCGGGTCACCGCTGGCGTTAGGCCCTTCCGGGTTAACGTAGATCAGACCCATCTCGGTGGCGCCAATGGCTTGCTTATTCAGGCTTTCCGGATGGCGATGCGCCAGCCACTCGGTTTCGTTGCCCCAGTCAACATCCAGATCGGGTTCCCACACATCTTCACGACCGGCACCGAAACCAAAGGTACGGAAACCGGAGTTTTCCAGCGCCACGTTACCTGCGAGCATATACAGGTCGGCCCAGGAAATTTTCTGACCATATTTCTGTTTCACCGGCCATAGCAGGCGACGAGCTTTATCCAGGCTGACGTTATCCGGCCAGGAGTTCAGCGGCGCAAAGCGCTGCTGACCACGGCCTGCGCCGCCGCGTCCGTCAACGGTACGGTAAGTACCTGCACCGTGCCAGGCCATACGAATAAATAGCCCGATATAGCTGCCCCAGTCTGCTGGCCACCACTCCTGCGAGTCGGTCAACACGGCGCGGATATCGGCTTTCAGCGCTGAATAGTCGAGTTTTTTGAATTCTTCCCGGTAGTTAAAATTTTCACCCAGCGGGTTCGATCGATTGGAGTGCTGATTTAGCAGGTCCACACGTAGTTGGTTTGGCCACCAGTCGCGGTTGCCGGTACCACCACCGGCGCTCTGCGTTGGCGTTTCGGCGTGAAAAGGGCATTTCCCTGCCGATGGAGTGTTCGAAGGATCGTTTGACGTGCTCATATCAGGCTCCGTTTGCTTTTGTGAATGCCATTACGATATACACTGCTACCAATAAGCGATATTTGAATGAGTCTACGGATTTAATAGCTATTTCCGTTCAATTACTATTATAAAAACCGTGCAATTATTGTTGTTAAACGGTTGGTTATCAAAACCACCGTAATAACCATAGTCGTAACAAAGGGGTAAAGGAAACGTTAAAGTGCTTTCGTCTTCATCGAATGCTAATTGTTTGAGTTATGACAATTTTAGTGCGTATAACCGCTTAGCGCTGCCAGTATAAAGGCGTACCAAAAGCGTCGATAAAATAGTCAATCACCGCGCGCACGTTTAGTGAGGGATGCCGGGCGTGAGGGTAAATGGCGGAAACCGGCGAAGGCGTACTGCTGATAGCGGCGGTATAATCGGTCATCAGTTTAATAAGCCTTCCTTCGCCAATCGCTTCATTCACCATCCAGTCAGGAAATAGCACCACGCCCATACCGCCCAGCGCAGAGGTTAGCAACGCATCGGCATTGTTTGAGGCCAACTGCGGAGTTTGCGGATAGTGCACCCATTCTCCATCCGCAAGGCGGAACAGCCAGCGATTAGGTCCGTTTGAACCGCTGTAGACCAGCGTATTGTGTTGGCGAAGATCCTCTGGGGTCTCCGGAATGCCGCGCCGTTGTAGATATTCCGGGGCTGCAACCAGGTAGTGGTGCTGCATACCAAGCACTCTGGCATGAACGCTGGAATCCGGCAGGCTGCCGATACGAAAAATAACGTCGGTCGCTTCACGGTGAGGGTCGATGAAGTCATCGGTCAGCGCCAGTTCAATTTGCATCTGCGGATACTGTTCCGTCAGGCCCGGCAGCCACGGCGCGATATGGCGCTGACCAAAATAGACCGGGGCGTTGATGCGCACCAGTCCACCAGGCTGGAGGCTCCGGTCCTGAAGATCGCGCCTGGCGGCGCTGAACTGTTCGCTGATGCTTCTGGCATGAGTGGCGAACAGGCGTCCGGCTTCGGTTGGCACCACTGCGCGGGTGTTTCGATAAAACAGCTGTTGACCGAGGGAGTCCTCAAGCTGATGGATGACCCGCGACACCATAGAGGGAGAAACACCTTCCCGCCGTGCGACTACTGAAAAACTCTGGCTGTCGTAAACAGCGATAAATAGCTGTAGCGCCCGAAAATTCACATTGTCTGCATCACTCATTAATGCAATATCCGCAAAAGTGTTTCCTTGATTGTATCGTTTTTTACATCACTCCGCTGCTTTATGCTCTGCCGCCTGATCAATAAGCGAGTAGCAACGATGCAGTTATTACTGATTTTTTTGGTGATTGTCGGCGGTATGGGATTGTCCGTTGAAGCCGGTCTTTTAGGGCCGCTGGCCGGGCAGGTAGGGGATTTATGGGCCACTTTCAGTATCTTTGGCGGTGGAACCGCGCTGACGTTTCTGCTGATGCTGCTGTTTGGCCCACGACAAAGCCCTTCATTTTTCTCCTTGCCGGGCTGGCAGCTCACCGGGGGAATTCTGGGGCCGATTTACGTCGTCATCTTAACCGTTGCCGTGCCGGTTATCGGTATCGCCATGACCATGATTGGCATTCTCGCCGGTCAGGTATGCAAAAGCCTGCTGATCGACCATTACGGATTGTTTGGCTCGCCAAAACGTAAAATTGATGGTCGGCGGCTTATCGCTCTGCTGTTTATCGTTGTCGCTCTGATTTTAATCGCCACAAGCTGAGGAATATCTCATGAGTAGCATAATGATTTTGCTGGCGCTGGTTGGCGGCGCAATGTTGAGCATGCAGGCTGCGATCAATGGCCGGTTAGGCAGCCAGGTTGGCGTATTCCGTAGTGCGTTTCTCACTTTTGCGGTAGGTGGAGTGATTACGGCGCTACTGATTTTTTACTTTGAACCCCGCCAGGCGGCTACGCTGCTGGACGTACCGAAATGGCAGCTTCTGGGCGCATTCTGCGGCGTGCCCTATATTGTGATTATGGTGCTGGCGGTACAGCGTATTGGCACCGCAACGGCGACGGTGGCGGTGATTTTTGGCCAACTGGCCATGAGTCTGCTGATTGATAACTTTGGCTGGCTGGGAAATGATGCCATCACTTTTTCGCCTGGACGGCTGGGGGCGATTATCTGCCTGGGGCTGGTGCTTTTCTTTATCTATCGCTCCAGTACGGCGCAAAAAGACAAAATCAGCTGAAAGATGGCGCCCACCTGTTCAGGTGAGTTGCCGCTCGCCGCCGAACGCGACCATACTGTTCAGCACCATGTTACTGGCGCTTAAGACAGGTTACTGTTGGGGAGCATGGTTTTAGCCGCCGCGCGCCTGGGCATCACTTCATTGACTGGAGATATGCTATGCCTGAGTTTTCGTCGTTGCTAACCTTTGCTCTTGTCGCCCTTGGTCTGGTGCTGACGCCGGGGCCGAATATGATCTATCTGATTTCGCGCTCGATTTGCCAGGGAAGAAGGGCCGGGCTGGTTTCCCTGGGCGGCGTGGCGCTGGGTTTTGTATTTTATATGCTGTGCGCCGCCTTCGGTATCACAGCGCTGATCTTCGCCGTTCCCTATGCGTATGACATTTTACGCATCAGCGGCGTCGCCTATTTGCTGTATCTGGCCTGGCAGGCGGTGAAGCCGGGAGGCCGTTCGGTCTTCGCAGTGCGCGATCTTCCCGCGGATAGCGGCCGCAAACTGTTCTTGATGGGCTTTGTGACCAATCTGGCGAATCCAAAAATCGCCATTATGTACCTCTCTCTATTGCCGCAGTTTATTACGCCAGGACACGGCAGCATTCTCTCTCAGTCTTTGGTGCTGGGGTTTACGCAGGCAATAATTAGCGTGGCGGTCAATGCGCTGCTTGTGGTGCTGGCCGGGCAGGTTTCGTTGTTTCTTGTTGGACGTCCTTTATGGCAACAGTTTCAGCGCTGGTTGATGGCGACGGTACTGGCGGGGATGGCGGTTAAAATCGCCTTTGAGGCACGCAGGTAGCAGACGGCCTCTCTGTCTATTGGCTAATGGGTATTGACCTCTGTAGCGTTGCCAACAGAGGTCAATAGTGTGACGTTGTCACTTATTATCCCTCACATACTGATACATTTCTGCCAAATCATTAGCAACCTTTCGGTAGGGCTCCCGCGTCGATAACGCTATTCTTCCCCGCTTTTCCCTTTTCAGGCCCTTTGTAATCCAGGTAAATGACCGCTAATGTCCCTAATGAGAGATGAAATTCGCGACCACTCAGCGGAAGAGATGCTATTTATTCGCCGTGCTGTCATTGCTTTTCTACTGGTGGTGGTCTGCTTTGCCATACTGATTATTAACCTCTACCGCCTGCAGGTAGATCAGCACGACTTCTATCAAACCCGCTCAAATCAGAACGACATCAAAATGCTGCCCATTGCGCCGAGCCGGGGACTGATTTTCGACCGCAACGGCATTCCGCTGGTGCAAAACATCACCCTGTACCGTTTACAGGTGATCCCGAGCCAAATCGCCGATATGACGGCGCTGCTGGAACAGCTCACGCCGATTGTTGATTTAACGCCCGAAGATATTGCTGATTTCCGCGACGACATGCACCACAACAGCCGCTATAAAGAGGTGACCTTAAAATCGGATCTCAGCGACGTGGAAGTGGCGCGCTTTGCGGTCAATGAATTTCATTTCCCCGGCGTCACCGTTGATAGCTATCAGCAGCGCGATTACCCGTATGGCGCGGAGCTGGCGCACGTTGTCGGTTATGTCTCGAAAATCAACGACAGTGACCTGCAAAAGCTGGCGAAAGCGGGCGAAGAAGAGAACTACGCCGCTGACCATAATATCGGCAAGCAGGGCATTGAAGGCTATTACGAGAAAGCGCTGCACGGCACCACGGGTTATCAGGAAGTTGAGGTGGATAACCATGGCCGGGTGGTACGTCTGCTAAAAGAGGTACCGCCGGTTGCCGGAAAGAACATCTACCTGACGCTGGATCTGCATTTGCAGCAGTATATCGAGTCGGTGCTGAAGGGGCAGCGAGCGGCGGTAGTGGCCGTGGATCCGCGCGACGGCGGGGTGCTGGCAATGGTTTCCAGCCCCAGCTATGACCCAAACCCGTTTGTCAGAGGTATTGGCTATCAAGCCTACCGCTCGCTGCTCGATAATCCTGACCGGCCGCTGATTAACCGGGTCACCCAGGGGCTGTATCCTCCCGCCTCAACGGTTAAACCCTATATGGCGCTGTCGGCGCTGTCGGCTGGGGTCATCACCCCAACAACTTCTTTCTTCGGCGCGCCGACCTGGACGCTACCCGGTACCCAGCGGCGCTATCGCGACTGGCTGAAGAGCGGTCACGGCATGCTTAACGTCACCAAAGCGATTGAAGAGTCGGCGGATACCTTTTTCTACCAGGTGGCGTTCGAAATGGGCATCGACCGTATCCATGAGTGGTTAAGCAAATTCGGCTATGGCCAATCAACCGGCATCGATCTTAACGAAGAGTACGCCGGAGTGTTGCCGAGCCGGGAATGGAAGCAACGGGTGCATAAAAAACCGTGGTATCAAGGGGACACTATCTCCGTCGGCATCGGCCAGGGCTACTGGATCGCCACGCCGATTCAGATGGTGAAAGCGCTGACTACGCTTATCAATAACGGCAAAGTGCAAAACCCGCATCTGCTTTACTCTATGAAGCAGGGCAACAAGGTCGAGCGCTATCAGCCGCCGCAAAATTTACCGCAGGTTGGCGACCCGCATTCACCGTATTGGGGAATCGTGCGCAACGGGATGTACGGCATGGCGAACCAGCCCAACGGCACGGGCTATAAGCTGTTTCATACCGCGCCGTATCAGATTGCGGCGAAATCCGGGACTTCGCAGGTCTTCAGCCTGAAGGAGAATCAGGTGTATAACGCCAAAATGATCCCGGTCCGCCTGCGCGATCATATTTTCTATACCCTGTTTGCGCCGTATCAGCATCCGAAGGTAGCGATGGCGTTGATTCTGGAAAACGGTGGCGGCGATGGCGTGGTTGCCGGGCCAACAGCACGCGCGATCCTCGACCATATTTTTGACCCTGCCAATGCGCCAGCGGCGCAAGGTGCACAATCGACGGTGCCGCAGGTAGACAGCGCCGACGCGCAATAGGGCATTATTCACTCAGAGCATAAGCGTTAACGGATTGGTTATTTGCCGCCGTTAGCGCTTTTGCTCATAGTAGAGTTCTGTGTTGTTGTGAAAAAGGCGTTCTGATGTCGTTAAGCCGAAATACGCTACTTCTTATCCAGACCGGCACTCCGCCGGTTGAAATCGCCTCTGACCATGGCGATCTTCCCGTCTGGTTCGGTCATTTGCTCGCGCCGTGGCGCAATAAAATCAGCGTGGCGCGGGTGTTTGCCGGGGAACCGCTTCCCGCGCCGGATAACCACACCGTGGCGGTGATCACCGGGTCATGGGATATGGTGACCGAGCGCCTGCCATGGAGTGAAATGACCGCCGGGTGGATCCGCGACGCGATGGCTATTGAGATGCCGCTGTTTGGCGTTTGCTATGGGCATCAGCTTATGGCGCACGCCCTTGGTGGCGAGGTGGATTACCATCCTGCAGGGCGCGAAGCCGGAAGCAAAACCGTTACTCTCTCTGCGAATGGATTAACTGACAGCCTGCTGGCTGACCATCCGGCCCCCTTCAGCGCACATCTTACGCATATGCAAACCGTGACCCGACTGCCGCAAGGGGCGAAGGTGCTGGCCTCGTCCAGTCACGATGCGCACCAGATTGTTCGCTATGGCGAGCATGCCGTCTCCACGCAGTTCCATCCGGAAATCACTCCGGAAATTGCCCGCTCGCTGATTGCGTATCGTCAGGCGGTTCTGCGTAATGAGGGCGTTGACCCGGACAAACTGAGCCGTGAAGTCGAAGAGAGTCCTGTGGCATCGGCGATTTTGACTCGTTTTGTGGCTAACTATTTGCCGCCGGATAACGTCTGATTTTTCCGTTTTGTATCACCGTGTATCTGAGTTCAGTGCGACAAAATCCCCCCTCTGCGCGCACAGTGCAGATACATCGCGGTGTTGTGATAGGCCTGTCATCCAAACCATGAAGAGGCAACCATCATGAACACCACTTTTTTATCCCGTAAATATGCCGCCCTGGCGCTAATCTGCTCCTCACTGGTTTCCGCCAGCGTCTGCGCGGCGGAGGACAGCGCCGCCTTTAACGCTCTGCATCAGATACAGGCGGGAGATCTCAATATTGGCTATGTGGATATCGGCCCGCGCGACGGGCAAGCGGTGATCCTGCTACACGGCTGGCCTTATGATATTCAGAGCTACGCCGCCGTCGCCCCGGCGCTGGCGCAGAAGGGCTACCGGGTGATCGTGCCTTATCTGCGCGGTTACGGCACCACGCGCTTTATTTCAGCGAAAACGCCGCGTAACGGTCAGCCTTCGGCAATGGCGAAAGATATCGTTAATCTGATGGATGCCTTGCATATCAAACAAGCTGATTTTGCCGGTTTTGACTGGGGCGCACGTACGGCGGATATCGTAGCCGCGCTGTGGCCGGAGCGGGTGAAGTCGCTGGTTTCGGTGAGCGGGTATCTGATTAGCAGCCAGCAAATTGGCGAAAAACCGCTGCCGCCGCAGGCCGAGCAGTCGTGGTGGTATCAGTTCTATTTTGCCACCCCACGCGGTGAGGCAGGCTATCGGCAGAACACTCACGATTTTGCGAAGTTTATCTGGCATCAGGCTTCACCGGGCTGGCAGTTTAGTGATACGCAGTTTGCACAGAGCGCGCAGGCGCTGGATAACCCCGATCACGTGGCGGTGACCATTAGCAACTACCGCTGGCGCTTAGGGCTGGAGAAAGGCGAAGCGAAATACGCAAACTACGAGCAGAAACTGGCGGCTTTGCCGACTATTGGCGTTCCGACCATCACCATCGAAGGTGATAACAACGGTGCGCCGTACCCGGCACCTGAAAGCTATCGCGCTAAATTTACTGGCAAATACGAGCATCGCGAATTCAAAGGCAATATCGGCCATAACCCGCCGCAGGAAGCCCCCCAGGCGTTCGTGCAGGCAGTTGTCGATGCCGATCATCTGTAACTGCTGCGCCGGGGTGTGAAGTTGCGCTTCCGGCGATAGCGCATATTCTCTTTGAGTGGCATTTTTTTACCGGAGCCTGCTTTGGAACGTATTGATCATATTCTGGTTGTTGATGATGACCGCGATATTCGTGAGCTGGTCACCGGTTATCTGGAAAAGTCGGGATATCGCGCGACGGGGGCCGCCAACGGCAAGGCGATGTGGGCGGTGCTCAACGCGCATCAAGTGGATCTGATCGTTCTGGATCTGATGCTGCCCGGCGACGACGGTTTACTTCTCTGTCGCCAACTGCGCAGCAACGGTCAGCAGGACATTCCGGTTCTGATGTTGACCGCGCGCACCGACGACAGCGACCGAATTCTGGGGCTTGAAATGGGTGCCGATGACTATCTGGTGAAGCCCTTTGTCGCTCGCGAGCTGCTGGCGCGCATCAAGGCCATTCTGCGCCGCACCCGGGCGCTGCCGCCAAATTTGCAGATTACCGAGGCCGGACGACTCATCGCCTTTGGCGACTGGCTGCTGGATACCTCGGCAAGGCATCTGCTTGATGACAGCGGCACTATCGTCGCGCTAAGCGGTGCGGAATATCGGTTATTGCGGGTTTTCCTCGATCACCCGCAGCGGGTACTGAATCGCGATCAGCTGCTGAATTTGACGCAGGGAAGGGATGCCGAACTGTTCGAGCGCTCCATTGACCTGCTGGTGAGCCGTTTACGTCAGCGCCTGCGCGAAGATGCCCGCGAACCGGCCTATATCAAAACCGTCCGTAGCGAAGGCTATGTGCTCTCGGTTCCGGTGTCGATTCGCGAGGCCCGCGAATGAAGCTCTGGCCCGCATCGTTGCAGTCCCGGCTGGTTGTGATGATTTTCCTCGCGCTGCTGCTGGCGAACGCCTTAACGCTATCATTGCTACTTTATGAGCGGATGAGCAGCGCCCGCAGCGTGATGCTGGGCAACCTCGAATACGATGTCGCCACCAGCGTGGCGATCCTTAATCGTCTTCCTGCCGCCGAACGCCCACAGTGGCTGGCGCGGCTGGCGCGCGGTAACTATCGCTATCAGCTTACGGCGGGGCAAGGCGGCGACTATCCCACCAGCTGGCGGGTACGTGATGCGGTGCGGACTTTGCAAGAAACGCTCAGCGGCACTTATCCGCTAAGCATTGTGGCGATCCCCGGTCCGCGCGAGCATATTCAAGCCCACCTTACCCTGCACGACGGCGCGCCGCTAACCATTGATTTGTGGCCGCGCCTGCCGGCGATCGCCCGTTGGCTACCCGTGGTACTGGCCGCACAATTCTTACTGTTGTTGTTTTGTGCCTGGTACGCCGTGCGTCAGGTGGTGCGTCCGATGACCCGCTTCACCCGCGCCATTGACCACCTCGAACCGGCAATGAATGTGCCTGAGGTGATGGCAGAGCAGGGGCCGGTTGAAGTTCGCCACGCGGCGCGGGCATTTAACGCCATGCAGACGCGTATTCACGACCATTTACAGGAGCGAGCGCGGATCCTCGCGGCGATCTCTCACGATCTGCAAACGCCAATTACCCGAATGAAGCTGCGGGTCGAGATGGCGGAACAGCCGGAATTACGCGACAAGCTCCTGGAAGACCTGGACAATATGACCCGCCTGGTCAGAGAAGGGATCGCTTTTGCCCGCTCCGCCCAGCCGCTGGAAGAGTCGCGCCAGCGTCTCAACCTGAATGATTTTCTCGACACTATCGTCTGTGATTATGCTGATGTTGGCAAAGCGGTGCGCTTTATTCCCGGCGCTATCCAGCGACCGGTGCTGATTCAGCCGCAGGCGCTGCGGCGCATTATGAGCAATCTGATTGATAATGGGCTGAAATTTGGCGATAGCGTCACCGTCAGCCTCGAAGATGCGCAAAACGGTGACATTACAATTAAGGTTGCCGATGAAGGACCAGGGATCCCCGATGATCAACTGGAGGCGGTACTGCAACCTTTTTATCGGCTGGAGAATTCGCGCAATCGCGATACCGGCGGCACCGGGCTGGGTCTGGCAATTGCCGCACAGCTAGCCAGTCAGATGGCGGGCAAGCTGACGCTACGCAATTGCTCAAGGGGCGGTCTGGAGGTCTCGGTGCTGCTGTTTGCCACCGTTTTGTATCCTTCTGTATCCCCGGGCGCTACAGATAACTAAGCCGACAAATTCCCGCTATTTCAGACACTTTAGCCATACATACGCCTGCTGTAATGGGTTGGCTGCCGCTTCAGGCAGCTAACTCATCTGAGGAGAGCGTGTATGTCCATTCTGATTGCTTTTTTCGGCGGTATGCTGACGCTGCTGAGCCCCTGTACCTTGCCGGTTATCCCGTTAATTTTTGCCAGCGTGCGCGGTAAAAGGGCTCATCTGCTGCTGATGCTCAGCGGCATGGTGCTGATGTTTACCGCCGTTTCGCTGCTGGTGACGGTTGCCAGTAGTTGGGTGGTGAGCCTGACGCTTGCCGGACGCTGGCTGGCGCTGCTGTTTTTGGCGCTGGTCGGAGTGAGCCTGATATCCACAAAGGCCGCGCAGCGCCTGACGGCTCCGGTGGTAGCGTTAGGGAATCGTATTAACGCGCGCAGCTATCAGCACGCCGGAGGGGCGGGCGCGCTGCTGGCGGGTCTGGCCACTGGCTTGCTGTGGGCACCGTGCGCCGGGCCGGTACTGGGCGCGATCCTCAGCCTTGGATTTATTCAGGGCAGCTCGATCACCAGCGGATTACTGCTGCTGTCTTACGGTAGCGGTAGCGCGCTGATGCTGGCACTGTTGTGGCTGTTCGGCTCGCGGCTGACTGCGCGTTTGCGTAAAGGTCTGGCTTTTAGCGAACGCCTGCGTCAGCTGGCGGGCGTGGCGATGCTGGCATCGGTGGTGCTGATAGCCAGCGGGGCGGACAGTTTTCTACAAGGGGCTAACGGATTGACGCAACGGCTGGAGCAGCGTCTCAGCGCTGGTTTGCCACCGCCGGAGCAAAAAGCGGTTCTACAGCCAGTTTTTGCGCCGCAGTCAACCAGCGAAATGCCTGCACTGGAAGGCGGTAGTACGTGGATCAATAGTCCGCCGCTCAGTAACACTTCGTTAAAGGGCAAAGTGGTGTTAATCGACTTCTGGACCCGGGACTGTATTAACTGCCAGCACACGCTGCCCTACGTGCGCGAGTGGGCGAATAAATATCGCGCTGCCGGGCTGGTGGTGGTGGGCGTACATACTCCGGAGTATCCGTGGGAGCGTTCGCTGCCCGCGCTGCGTGAAGCGGTCACAAAATGGCAGCTGACTTACCCTATTGTGGCGGATAACGGTTACGCCATCTGGAACGCGTTTGGTAATCAGTATTGGCCCGCGCATTATCTGTTCGATGCCAAAGGCAAGCTGCGCTATACCGCTTTTGGCGAAGGGGACTACGCCCAGCAGGAGAAGATGATCCAGCAGCTGTTACAAGAGGCGAGAGTCTGAGCTAGTTAAAGGGGAGATTGACTGCGGCTGCATTGCGCGCTGTTTCCCCGGAGGCGGCTGTGAAGCTGTAGCCCGGACAGGTGCGCAGCACCGCCTCCGGGATTGTTAGTGACAATGTCACTTTTTAAAATATAAAAAAAAGCCGATAAAGTGAATTATCGGCTTTTCAGCGTTTATTGCGAAACTAGCTTACTGCGCCAGCAGTTCCTGGGCGGTACGTTCTACCAGGCTCAGCAGCACCTTCACGTCATCTAAGGTGACGATCGGGTTCAGCAGCGTCAGCTTCAGGCAGGTCACGCCATTGTGCTCGGTCACTCCGACGTTCGCACGACCGGAGGCCAATAGCGCATCGCCAACCCGCTGGTTGAGCAGGGCGATGGCGGCATCGTCGCTCCCTGCCATCTGCTGCGGACGCGAACGGAACAGCACGCTTGCCAGCTGCGGCTGCATCACCAGCTCCAGCGTCGGCTGAGTCTCGACGTAATCCGCCACGTTCAGCGCCATCGTCACGCCGTGATCGATGATCTCCGCGTACTGCTTCTGGCCCAGCGCCTCAAGACCCATCCACAGCTTCAGCGCATCGAAGCGGCGGGTGGTTTGCAGCGATTTTGACACCAGATTTGGCACGCCGTGCTCTTCATCGAACTCAGAGTTCAGATAGGCCGCCTGATAGCGCATCAGCTCATAATGGCGGGCTTCTTTTAACAAAAACGCGCCGCAGCTGATGGTCTGGAAGAACTGTTTGTGGAAATCCAGGGTGATGGAATCCACTAACTCAATACCGTCCAGACGATCGCGATATTTCTCCGACATCAGCAGCGCGCCGCCCCAGGCTGCGTCAACGTGCAGCCAGATCTGGTGCTCTGCCGCCACTGCCGCGATTTCACGCAGCGGGTCAATCGCCCCCGCATCGGTGGTGCCAGCGGTGGCGACAATCGCCATAATCTGCTCGCCGTTAGCCTGGGCTTGCGCGATTTTCGCTTTCAGGTCCGCCACGTCCATCCGCGCGAATTCGTCGGTTTTTACCAGCGTCACGGAACGGTAGCCAAGGCCCATCAGCGCCATATTCTTCTGCACCGAGAAGTGGGCGTTTTCAGAACATAGCACTTTGTACTGGCGAATATCGCCCGGCAGACCATCCTGCTGGATGGAATGACCCATACGTGCGAAAAAGGCATCACGCGCCAGCATCAGACCCATCATATTGCTCTGGGTGCCGCCGCTGGTGAATACGCCTGCATCACCCTCGCCGTAGCCTACCTGAGCGCGCAGCCATTCAATCAGCTTGATCTCGATGATGGTCGCTGACGGGCTTTGGTCCCAGGAGTCCATGCTCTGGTTGGTGGCGTTAATCAGCACTTCCGCCGCCTGGCTAATCACCAGGCTCGGGCAGTGCAGGTGCGCCACGCACTGCGGGTGGTGCACCGACAGGCTGTCTTTCAGGAAGTACTCGATCGCACGTTCAATCGCCGCCTGGTTGCCCAGACCCTGTTCGTTGAAATCAAGGGTGATGCGCTCACGCAGCTCGTCAACGCTTTTCCCCTGATACATCTCAGGTTGCTGCAGCCACTGCGCTACCGCCTGGCTGGTCTGAGCAATCGCTTGCTGATAGGCGTCAATACTCTGCGCGGAACCAGCAAGAATTGGATTCAATTTGGACATTGCGGTCACTTACTCCACTCAGACCGGTTTTACGCCGGCGGCCAGCAGGGCCTGTTCAAATTTGTCGAAGAAAATTTCCAGTTCCGCGTTGCTGATCAGCAGGGACGGCAGCAGGCGCAGTACGCAGCCGTGGCGGCCACCGCGCTCGAGGATCAGGCCCGCTTCGAAGCATTTCTTCTGCAGCAGTGCAGAAAGCTCGCCATCAGCCGGGTAGCTACCCATGTGATCCGGCGCTTCGTTCGGTTTGACGATCTCGATACCAATCATCAGGCCCAGACCGCGCACGTGGCCGATAACCGGGTAACGTTTCTGCATCTCGGCCAGTTTGCCTTTCAGCCACTCGCCCTGGGCGGCGACTTTATCGGCAATGTTGTTGTCTTTCAGGTGACGCAGGGTGGTCAGGCCGGTAGCCATCGCCAGCTGGTTGCCGCGGAAGGTGCCGGTATGGTGACCCGGTTCCCAGGCATCGAACTGCTTTTTGATACCCAGAACGGCCATCGGCAGACCGCCGCCTACCGCTTTAGACATCACGATGATGTCCGGCTCAATGCCCGCGTGTTCGAAGGCGAAGAATTTACCGGTACGGGCAAAGCCCGCCTGAACTTCATCGATAATCAGCAGAATGCCGTGTTCCTGCGTCACTTTACGGATGCGCTGCAGCCACTCGACCGGAGCCGGGTTCACGCCGCCTTCACCCTGAACGGCTTCGAGGATCACCGCCGCCGGTTTACGCACGCCGCTTTCAACGTCGTTGATCAGGTTTTCGAAGTAGTAGGTCAGCGCTTTCACGCCTGCGTCACCGCCGATACCCAGCGGGCAGCGGTACTGGTGCGGATAAGGCATAAACTGCACTTCCGGCATCATACCGTTGACGGCTTCTTTTGGTGACAGGTTACCGGTGACGGACAGCGCACCGTGGGTCATCCCGTGGTAACCGCCGGAGAAGCTGATGATGGAAGAACGGCCGGTGTATTTTTTCGCCAGCTTCAGCGCCGCTTCCACGGCATCAGCACCGGTTGGGCCGGTGAACTGCAGGCAGTATTCTTTACCTTCGCCAGGTAACTGGGAGAGCAGGTATTCACAGAAGCGATCTTTTAACGGAGTCGTCAGATCGAGAGTATGTAACGGCAAGCCGCTGGTAATGACACTTTGGATGCTCTGCAGCACATCAGGGTGGTTGTGACCGAGTGCCAGAGTACCGGCGCCGGCAAGGCAGTCCAGGTACTGTTTGTTATCCGCATCGGTCAGCCATACGCCTTCCGCTTTGGTAATCGCAAGGGGCAGCTTGCGTGGGTAGCTCCTGACATTCGATTCGAATTCAGCCTGACGGGCCAAAAAGGTATCGTTGTTTGCATCTAATAAATCTGCGCCTAAAGTATCAATACGGACTTTATCCGTCATCATATCACTCCCACAACCAGCGTTACGGTTGAATGCTGGTTGAATAAATTGGTGTAAGAAATTGAATCGCTATGCATAAAGCGGGCACAATATATGGCTTTTTAAATCCGCATTCAACGTTTTATTGATTGCGGTATTTTTACGTTATTTTTACATTGTTAAAAATGGGGGTAACTCATTGATAGAAGTGAAGTTTTTTAAAGGATGAAAGACCTTTAAAATTGTAATTATTAGTGAAGTAATTTCTCATTTTTTATTACCGCTTCGCTGACGTTGCTGGCGAAAAAATTTCCGCCAGCACCAGGATGAATCAATGCAGTTCAAGCGCATAATTTGCTAAAGGTGTGACTTTTTTCACCAACTTGTTGTTATATAAAAACTGTTCGTAAGCTTCATAACGAGGTTTATCCAGCGCGGCCGGATCGGTAGCAAACAGAGGAATGGTTTTCAGCCATGCCTGCTTGTTGAGCTCGGTGTTGAGCTCCGGATGCGCGGCGGCGAACGCCTGCCAGGTCTCCTGCGGATGGGCGCGCAGGTAAGTGACGCCTTTTTGCAACGCGCCGAGGAATGCTTTGATTTTCGGGGCGTTAACTTCATCGCGGTTGGCGACAATCACCAGCTCGTCATAGGCCGGAACGCCATAGTCCTCGACGTTCATCACCACAGGATCTTTCCCTTGAAGCTTAATTTCCAGCGCTTCTATATTACGGTAGCCGCCAATGACCGCATCAACCTGACCGGCCAGCAGGGCGCTGGTTAACTGGAAGTTCACATTGATAAGCTTAATGCTTTTGGGATCGATTTGCGCATGCTGCGCCATGGTAGCCAGCGTCGCCTGTTCAATACCGCTGACCGAATAACCAACTTTTTTACCTTTCAGGTCCGCCGGAGTTTTGATGTTTTTATCCAGCGCAATGACCGTGTTTAGCGGCGAGTTAATCAGCGTGCCGACACGCACCAGCGGCAGTCCTTCATCGGCAAAAAAGTGCACCTGTGGCTGATAGGTGATTGCCAGGTCGGCCTGACGGGCTGCCACCAGTCGTGGCGGCAGCGCCGGGTCGGACGGTGGTACAATTTTAACGTCCAGGCCCGCTTCTTTAAACGCGCCAATCTGCTCGGCGACCATTATCGGCGCATGATCGGGGTTGATATACCAGTCCAGCACCAGGGTGAGCTTCTCGTTAGCCAGCGCCTGAGCGCTGAGCAGCGCGGTGAAGGTGACTCCGGCGAGTATACATTTACGCATCGTTATTCCTTATATGTTGTTATTCCGGCGTCCAGTTGATCAACCGGTGTAAAAAAGCATCCACCGCCAGCCACAGCAGGACGGTCAGCAGTACCAAAATAAACAGGGCGGCAAAGCAGATATCGGTTTGCAGGCGGGCGTTGGCGTTGAGCATGACGTAGCCCAGGCCTTCAGCTGAGCCGACCCATTCGCCGATAATTGCGCCAATGGGAGCCACGGCGGCGGCCATCCGCAGGCCCGAGCCGAGCGCCGGGAGCGCCGCCATCATCCGTACGTGGCGCAACTGCGCGCCAAATGAAGCGCCCATGGTGCGCGCCAGATCGAGATAGTCGTTGTTGACCCGCCGCAGACCATCAAAAAACGCCGAAGTGACGGGGAAGAAAATCACCAGCACCGCCATCATGACTTTGGCGCTCATGCCGAAGCCAAACCACAGCACCAGCAGCGGGGCGAGGGCAAAGACCGGGATCGCCTGGCTGGTCAGTACCAGCGGCATCAGCCAGCGCTGAAGACGCGGCGAGACGATCATGCACAGTGCCAGAATCACGCCGAGCAGGACGCCGAGCGCGAGGCCGCTGAGTATTTCGCTCAATGTAATCAGAGTGTGCCAGCCGAGATAAGCCCGATTGACCCATAGCGCATTGCCGACTGCCGACGGCGATGGGAGCAAAAAGGCGGGAATGCCGCTACGACTTGCCAACCACCAGAGCAGCAGCAGGCCGCAGAACACTACGCAGCCACGAAACAGTTTCCCGCTCATCCGTTAGCCCTTATTAGCTGTTGCAATAGTTCCGCCTGGCTCGATAGCAGGTGAGGATCGTCGGGTGCACGCGGCGGAACGCCGGATAAGCGGTGTGAATCGTCGATATTACCGGGGGCGGGAGAGAGCACCAGTAAGCGATGGCTTAGTCGACAGGCCTCCATCGGATCGTGGGTAATCAGCACCACGGTGCGGTTCACCAGCAGCTCGGCGGCCAGCGTCTGAATTTTCGTGCGGGTGATGGTATCGAGCGCTGAAAAAGGCTCGTCCATCAGCACAATGGGTCGGTCTTCATACAAGGTGCGAGCCAGCGCCGCCCGCTGGCGCATACCGCCGGAGAGCGAGGCCGGGCGGTCGTTAGCGCAATGCTCAAGGCCAACCTGCTGTAATAAAGTCGCAACCCGCTGGGTATCAACCCGTTCCCCGCGCAGACGCGCGCCGAGGGAGACGTTGTCACGCACGTTTAGCCAGGGATAGAGCAGATCTTTTTGCCCCATCCACGCCAGCCGTTTAGCTATCGGCTGACCGTCGCTGGCGCGAACCTCGCCCGCAGTGGCTTTTGCCAGCCCGGCGAGAATGCGCAGCAGGCTGGTTTTCCCGGCACCGCTGGCCCCCAGCAGCGAAACCCACTGACCGCCGGGGATATCAAACGTCAGATTGTCGAAAACCAGCCGCGAACCGAAGCGCAGGCTCAGACCACGCACAGTAATGCCGGGCGCAGTCACGCCGGGCGCTCCGTGACGACATTCAACCCCATTTGCCAGAAGTTAGCTTCCAGCCGCGTGGCGGTGGTAAAAATAGCGCTGAGTTCAGCAAAACGCGCCTCGCCGCCGCGCTGTTGCCAGAGCGTTTCCAGCAGGCTAATGGCGGCATTGACGCCGTTCAGGTAGCCCTCATCACCGTAGTTACGGATCCAGGAGGCATAAGGGTTAGCGGTCAAATTTGTTGCCGGATCGTGCAGCAGACCGAGGCCGATTTCCGCATATCCGGCAACGCAGGGCATCAGCGCCGCCAGCAGATCCAGCGCGTCGCCGGAATAACCAATGTCCAGCACATAGCGAGTGTAGTTGACGGTTTCCGCGGCTTCAGGTTCGCTGGCCATTGTCGCCTCATTCAGCCCCCAACTGTTGCAGTAGCCAACATGCAGCGGGAGTTCGTCGAGGATGGCGTTCATCGACGCGGCGGCGGTACGCATTTCCGGTAGCGTACGCAGTTTACTGACCAGCAACGCATAGCTGCGGGCAAAGTGGATCAGAAACAGGTAGTCCTGGGTCAGATAGCGGCGGAAAGCGGGTTCGGGCAGGGTACCGTCGGCGAGTTGGCGCAGAAAAGGATGGGCGACGTAATGTTGCCAGTCATCACCAGCCTGCTGACGCAGACGACCGTAAAGACCTTGAGTAAACGCGGGAAGAATCACAGGACCTCCTGATTAAGGGGAGATCCGGGCGTGCTGAAGTGTGAACAGGCAATGGCGCAAAACTGGCGGAAATGCCAACCCGTCCCTTCGCTGGCATGACCCAGATCAGGTTCAAAGGGTTCGGCTTACGCCATCTCAGCCCTCACGGGACACCCCTCGGTTTGGCCAATGTTATACGACATTCGCTTTTTGATTACAATGCTGTGAATTTGGCGAATTTTAGTGACATTGTCACGTTTTAATTTGCCGGGTGGCGGCGAGCCGCCTTACCCGGCCTATGCCAGGATTGCCGCCGTTGCCGGCTCGACATTAACGAAACTCAACCCAGCTGGCGCCGTTATCTGCTGAACGCACGCAGTTCTCCACCCAATGCACGCCGAGCGCGCCGGCTTTGGCATCCGGATACCAGAAGTTTTCCAGCAGCGCGGCGTCGCGGCGATCGGTCGCATCCATGGCGATAGCGAAGCGCCGATATAGGTTTGACCAGGCCTCAAACAGCCCTTCGGGATGACCGCCGCCGATCCTGTCGTCCTGCAAGGCTAGCGGATCGAGATAGGCCATCCCGCGCTCCAGAATTCGCACCGGCTCGCCCTGGATTTCATAGCGCAGCTGGTTGGGCTGTTCATCCCACCACTCCAGGCTGGCTTTTTCACCGACGATACGTACTTTCTGCCCGTGCATTGAACCGCTGTTGACCGCCGAGCACCACATCGAGCCGATCGCGCCGTTGTCGTATTCCATCAGCACATGGGCGTTATCCTCCAGCGGGGCGCGGCTTTTGACAAAGCTCTGGCGAGAGCACATCAGACGGGTGATGTTGAGCTTCGGGGCCATGGTTTCTGCCAGAAACAGCGGATGCGTGGCCAGGTCGCCCAGGACATAGCTGGGACCGACAAATTTCGGATCAACGCGCCAGCGGGTACTGGGGTTTTCCTGCTCTACCGGCTGATTGTGGAAACCGTGTGCGAACTGCATGTTGACGATACGGATCTCGCCCAGCAGCCCTTGTTCAATCATCTTTCGGGCCTGCAAAATCAGCTGATGCCCGGCGTAGCCATAGGTGACGCCAATGATTTTGTGCTGCTTCTCACTAAGGGCCACCAGCGCATCGGCCTCTTCGCCAGTAAAGCACAGCGGTTTTTCGCAGACTACATGCAGCCCGGCTTCCAGCGCCGCCCGGCAAATCTCGTAATGAGTGTTGTTCGGCGTAGCGATGGAAACAGCTTCGATGCCGTCTTCTCGCGCCGCTTCTTCACGAAACAGGGTTTTATAGTCGGGATAGCAACGTTCAGCACTCACCCCCAACTGCTGACCAAATTCTCGCCCGCGTTCGGCATCAATATCGAATGCGCCTGCCAGCAGGGTAAACGCACCGTCGCGCAGCGCCGCAGAGCGGTGAATATAGCCAATCTGGCTGCTTCCACCGCCACCAACCATGCCCCAGCGTAACGACCTGCCTACAGGTTTTGTACCGTTAATCATGTGGTTATCTCCTGATTAAAATCCGACGGAGCGCAGGTAGCGCAGGCTTTCCGTGACCGCCTGCAAACTGCCTTCAACGTTGCGCGGGTCACGTTCTTGTTCGATGGTTATCCAGCCCTGATAGCCGCGCTTATCCAGAAACGCGCGAACCGCCGGATAATCAATAGCGCCGCTGCCAAGCGGGCACATCACACCTTCCGCGCAGGCGGCGAAGAAGTCGATACCGCGGGAAATCACGCTATCGAACACTTCCGGGTCGACATCTTTAAAGTGCAGGTAGTCGAGCCGGTCAAAGTGGCGATCCAACCAGCTAATCGGGTCCATACCCGAGTAGTAGAGATGACCGGTATCAAGGCATAGCCCGGCAACGTCGTGCGGGATTTGCGTTGCCAGCAGGTCTATTTCATCGGCAAATTCGATACAACCGCCTGCGTGAGGGTGGATAACCGGGCGAACGCCGTACTCCTGCCACGCCAGTTTGCTGATGGTGACAATGTGGCTAATCATCCGCTTCCAGTCGGCAGGGGAAAGCCGTGGTGCAAGGTCGCTGCGTCCGGCGTATTTGGCCCGTTGCGGATTACCGAAATCAATGATCACCAGGTAGGGCGGCTGGAACGAGTTTCCGGGCGTTTTTTCCGCCGTTGGAACCTGCGACAGATTGCGGCAGAGGTTGTGCGTCAGTTCGACAATGTTCGGGAAGTTTTCTTCGCTGACCAGATCGTCAAAGATCGTTCCGGCTACCAGCGACAGCCCCTGTTTATTCAGTGCCGCGCTAAGTTCATCAGCCTGAGTCGGCAGGTAGCTCCATGGCCCCAGTTCGATACTCTTGTAGCCCGCGGTCGCCGCTTCCTGCAGCACCTGTGACCAGGGTGGCAGATAGGGGTTTTTGGGATCATCGACGCCCCAGCTACATGGCGCATTGGCAATATGTATGGTCATGATGGATTCCTTTGCAGATTGAGGAGAAAACATGACCAGTATTGAATGAATATTTCAAAATCAACAATGATGAAATTTAAATTCTTTGATGTGATTCAAGATTTATTTTGATAGTTAAATTGATGGTTTTTTATCAATATCAGGTACGAGAAGGCGCGCAGAGAAAGAGCGCGCGTTGCGGATAACGCAGGAAATCAGAGATTTTCTTTGGTGAGCAGATCGAAAGGTTGTAGCGCGGCGGTAAACGTCGCCTGCGACTGGCTGGTTGCCTGCACAAACTCGCGTATCGTCGCGGCGGCAAACTCGCTCAGCCGATGCGTAATCATCAAATCAATGGTGCCGTCGATTAACGTCAGTTCGCCGTTCTCCACGGGACCATGGCAAATCAGCGTGACCTGATGCTGGCGCTGATGGGCATGTAGCGCGGCGATGATACCCTCAACGCCGCCGCAGGGCGCGTAAATCGCCGTCAGTGAAGGGTATTGTTGCAACATTTTGTCCGTTACCTGTTGGGCAATATCAGTCCTTTCATGGCAGCGTACCGGCTCCAGCACCCAATCGCCTTTACCATGTTCGCGCAGGTAAGAGCGGAAGCTAATTTCGCAGTTTTCCTGACAGATAAATCGGTTATCGCCGACGATAATGCCGATTTCCCCTTCGCTGTGGCACAGTCGGTCAACCGCCCAGCCTGCAGTGCGGCCCGCTTTCTGATTATCGAGGCCTATGTAGCCGCTGCGTTGCGCGACGGCCATGTCGGAGAGCAGAGTGAATACGCGCACGCCTTTATCGGCGGCCTGAGCGACGGCGTGGCGGATAAGCGGGTTATCCAGCGCCACAATGCCAATGACATCAACTTCATCGCTCAGGCGAGCGATACCAGCGACCATCTCGTCGATAGCATTAATATCATAATGCAGAAAAACGGGAGCCTGATTTGGGGCATGCCAGGGCATCGCCGCCAGCTCGAGAGCCTGCGCCAGCTGAGAATAAAAAGAGTGCGATTGCTGCAGCAGGATAAATCCCATTCTGAGAGGAACTGCCGACTGACCAGCGGCCAGCCGATAGTGCGATTGCTCCAGGGCAAACCCTAAGCGACGCGCGGATTCAAGCACTTTGCGTTCCGTACTTTCTTTGACCGGGGTACGCTTGTTAAGCACTCTGTCCACCGTCGCAATGCCGACTCTGGCATCTCTGGCAATGTCCGTCATGGTCACTTTCTTCGCAGACATAAATGTCACTCCTTATCCATTAATGATAAAAATCTATCATTGTTTGGAACGATAAAAAGCGAAGGGACTCTGATTTCAGGAAAAGAGAGCTGACACGACATTGTTTTAATGCATATTTTTTCTTAAAAAGATACTACCAGATCCGTGTTTCTTGCTTATCCTCTTGAAATTAAGAAAAATCTCATTTTTATTTCAAATGAAATGCCATCCTGCTATCACAAACGGTCTTTTGTTTGGCAAAACGGACTATACTTGGCAATCTTCCGGCAATACGTTCAAAAATATATTAATTATTGTTAATTTTACGCTCAATGCATTACCTGCTCATATGATGTGGTTGTTGAAGTGGAAGGTTTGGAAGGGCGGAGGTTTGTATGCTATTAAAAGAACTTGTTATTTTTGACTTATTAAGCACCCCCGTTTGGGTAGTCCATCCTTTCAATGAAAATATCATCTTCGCCAACCAGGCATCTAAGATGCTGTGCGGCAATATGACCCTCGCTCAAATGCGCAAAGGGACCTTCTCGACATGCCCGGAAACCGCGCTACAGCACTATTTGCGCTACTTGCAGAATATTACCGAAGTCTATGAAATATGGACCATTGAAACCGCTGAGGGACTGGCCTCTATCAGCTGTAAAACGACCCTGATTACATTAGAGGAGCAGGGAGCCTTAATTCTCTTTGAGGCGGTAAAACTGCTGCCGCAGAATAGATCGGTTAATACAGCCTCTCGTTCTTATCAACGGCGTAATAATGGTTTCTTTGCCCGTTTTTTTATGACTAACTCGGCACCGATGCTATTAATCGACCCCAATAAAGATGGCCGAATTGTTGATGCTAATATTGCGGCGCTGCGTTTTTATAACTACTCCTCTGAAGAAATTCGGACCCGGCATACCTGGCAGATAAATACCCTCGGTCGCGACGTCCTGCCGATTATGCATAACGTGGTGAGTTTACCCGGGGGACATAAACCGCTTAATTTTACCCACATACTTTCCGATGGCGCGATACGGCATGTTCAGGTCTATGCTGGACCGGTGATTTTATACAACGTGCGCCTGATGCTGTGCATTATTCACGATATCACCGAAGAAGTGCATTTAAAGAAAGAGCTGGAGTTCTCCGCTTCACACGACTCGCTCACCGGACTGCTTAATCGTCGCGAATTTTACCGCGTCGTGGAGTCGCCTTCGTTTAAACCGGAAGGATTTTGCCTGTTACTGGTGGATATCGACCATTTCAAGCTGATCAATGACGATTACGGGCACCAGAAGGGTGATGAAGTTCTGCTGGCAATTTCCGCTCTCCTGGCCGCTGCCGGGGGCATCGACGATAAAATTTATGGTTGGGGCGGTGAGGAGTTTTTACTGTTCCTGCCAAATGCTTCGCTGGAAACGGCGCTGGAGATGGCGGAGAAAATTCGCTATGCCATCAGCGAACATCATACGCCGGACCTGCTGGTACCTGTTACGGTCAGTATTGGCGTTGCGGAACATCAGCATGGCGAAGAGATAGATCAGTTGTTTAATCGCGTTGATAAAGCGTTATATGCAGCTAAAAAAGCGGGGCGTAATAAAGTTCAGCTACACCTGATTGAGAAGTGCTAGCTTCATTGACCTGATATTCAAGCGTAAGGGTCTGCAATAAGTGCATCACAAAGACAGGAACAGGATGTCATGACTTATTCAATCTCAAAGAAACTTCTTACTGCGACCTCAGCGCTACTGCTACTTTCAATGAGCTCTCTACCGGTTATTGCGGATGTGATTTCTCCGCTCAGTGAAGAGCACGGATTAAGCGAAGCCGCGAAACAGTATCTCCTGCATTATCCTTCCCACAGCGGCGTTGATGGCAAAACCGTGCGCGAAGATACTGCCGCCGTATTTATTCCTTTCGGTACAACCCCGGAAGGCGGATGGCCTGTGGTTGTCTGGGCCCACGGCACCGTTGGCGTTGCTAATCACTGTGCGCCTTCGTTAAACCCGCGTAGCGATCGCGATAAGCAGTATTTGAATACGTGGCTGTCGTTAGGCTATGCGGTGGTTGCCCCGGATTATGCCGGACTGGGTTCTTCGGGTTTACACCATTATCTTAATGCTCGTGGTGAAGCGTGGAGTGTTCTGGATGGAGTTCGCGCGGCGCTGAAACAATTTCCGCTTAAGAATGAGCTTATTCTGGTAGGGCAGTCCCAGGGCGCACATGCCGCGTTCGCCAGTGCAGGATATCAGCCTGAATATGCGCCAGAGCTGAATATTCGCGCAACGGTGTTGACCGGTACGCCTTATTTTGAAAAAGGGACCACCGCTGCTGACATCCTTCCGCCTGCGGGTGGCAAAGTCCAGACCGGTGGCGATCCGAAAATTCCCTATATCTTCTATATCTATCTTTCAGCCGCCGATGCTAATCCGCAGCTAAATCCCGCCGACTATTTCCAGGCGAAAGCGCTGCCGCTGCTTAAAGAGGCGACCAACCTGTGTATTACGCCATTAAACGATGAAGTGATGAAGGCAGGGCTTAATGCCGGCAATTCTCTCAAGCCGGGTATCGATTCGCTGCTCAGCGCCAGCGTAGGCACGATGCTCTATCCAACATTGAAAATCGATCATCCGGTATTTATTGGCATGGGTAGCGTTGATGTGAATGTGCCAACGGCGATGCAAAAACGTTTTGCTGATGCGGTGATAAGCGCGGGAACGCAAGCGGATGTGCATATCTACGAAGGACTGGATCATAGCGGTACGGTTAACCCGTCTTTACGCGACTCGGTGCCGTTTTTGATTAAGACGTTAAATAACCAGCAGCAGTAGGCATAATTCTGTGAGCCGCCCGAACGGATGGGCGGTTCAACACAGGTATAACGTAGATTACCAGTACTTAGGAATTAAGTAGCCATACATCACGACCGCGACAACAATCATCACCGTAATAATCGCCCAGTCTGCTTTTAGTGATTTTACTGCGTTCATAAGCTTCTCTCTTCAATGAAATAACTTTTCCAGGTTACCCCCCTGGCCGATGCTGAATAGTGATGAAGATCACATATTGAAATTTGTCGTACAAATCAACAATCACTCGCCAACGCTCACCCAACGCCTACCGACCAGAATTGTCAGCGCCATGATTGCTACTATGGCGGCCAGGTGCATCACGAAATCCAGGGCGTGCAGATGTACCGGGTGACAAAAGGACAGCAGGCTCACCGCCAGGCTGGCGATCCCCAATCCCGCCATCGCCAGGCTGCGTACCGGGTTGAGCGCGCGGGTGCGCCGCAGGCTGGCAATCATCAGTACTATCATCGGCGAACTTACTGCCAGCAGAAAGGTAAAGCAGCTAATGCTGTCGTTATCGTGCATCACTGGCGTATCACCGGGAATACTGCGCAGGCTTAACCCGAGCCACATCAACCCGATGGGCAGCAATGTTTTCCAACTTAGCGCCTGCCGCCCGGCAATACTCATAGTGAAAGCGCTGCGGATGGCCAGCGTCCCGAGCAAAAAGGCCAACAGTAGCTGCGCGACAGCCCATATGGCCCCCGGCTGTGACCAATCGGTTAACCCTCGCGGTAGCAAGTAACTTACAGCGATAGCGCAGGGCAGCGCCACCGCCAGCCAGCCGAAGACCCGTTTGTCTGTTGGCCACGGACGCTTTATCGGCTGCATCTCGCGGCTGAGTTTTTCAATCAACACATTATGATCGGTCATGATGGGCTCCAAAACGGCGCAGATTCCTCAGCGCCCGATGCAGTAGCGACTTCACTGCCGCAACGCTTAGATTGTTATGCTCGGCGGCTTCCGTCAGGCTCATTTCTCGCAGATGCACGTGTTCGACGATTTCACGCTGGCGATCGGGCAGCTGGCGCAAATAATCCGCCAGCTCCTCCTGGGTATCCTGATTTTGCCTTGGCGGCGTGGAGGGAACGTCCGGCAGAGTCTCTTCGTTAATTTCCCAGTGCTGATGACGACCGCGCCGCCGTAGCGCATCAATCACGCGCGCTGAGATAATCGCCATCAGCCAGGGCAGAAAGGGAAATGCCGGATCGTAGGTATGGCGAACCCGATGTACCGTCAGCAGGACATCCTGAATCACATCCTCGACTAGCGTATCGTCGCTGATTTGTTTACGTATTTGCGAACGGATCACCGGCACCAGCGCTTTTAACAGCCGAGTGTAGGCGAGCCTGTCGCCCGCCTGCGCCCGTTCCATTAGCGCGGGCCAGCTTTCACGCGCGCTATCGTTTGTTTGCATAATCCGCCTTGTGCTATGACGCTTTTTTACCGGCAGCCTGATTAAGTGCGTTGACCACAATGCCAGGGGTAAGAACCTGCGGCAGCACCTTCGGCGGGCTACCGTCGGCCGGATAAACCACGTATAACGGCAGGCCGCCCTGGCCGAACTGGTTGAGCGCGTCATCGACATCGGGGTTAAATTTTGTGGAGTCAGCCACCATATACAGGGTCCCGGTTTTTGCCAGCGCCTCTTTAACTGCCTGGGTAGAGAGCGACGTTTTTTCATTGACCTGGCAGGTGATACACCAGGAGGCGGTAAAATTAACGAAAATGGGTTTTCCCTGTCCTCTCTGTTGCGCGACGGTTTGCGGCGTCCACTTCTGCGCGGTCACGTCGGCAGTTTGAGCCTCGGCGGGCGACGTGTCTTCGGCTTTCATGACCCCCGGAAGCGGGACAATAACCGCAGCCACCAGAACCGCGGTGACCGCAAACAGAACCGCGGTGACCGCAAACAGCACCTTGTGACCTTTGCCGTGAAAACGACGCTGCTGGGCGATGCCGTACAGCCACGCGGCAAAACTTAGCACGACGGAGGCCGCAAGTAATGCCGCCAGCGCGCTGCTTCCGGCCTGCTGTGCTAGCACCCAGACCAGCCAGGCGTAAGCGCCGAACATCGGAAACGCCAGCACGCGCTTAAGAATATCCATCCAGACGCCGGGACGCGGCAACACTTTTGCCAGCGCCGGGAACAGTGAGATGAGAGTAAACGGTGCCGCAAAACCCAGCGCCAGGGCCAGAAAAACCGTCAGCGCCACTGCAGGCGGCTGAACTAAAGCGTAGCCAATGGCGCTGGCCATAAAGGGGGCGGCGCAGGGCGTTGCGACGACTATAGCCAATGCGCCAGTCAGCGCGGAACGCATAAATTCGCCTCGGTTAATATTCAGCGCCCCGACGCGCTGCGCGGCTAAGCCCACTTCAAATACGCCAAGCAAATTGAGCGCCGCGGTCAGAATAATCAACGACAATAGGGCGATAACCAGCGGTGATTGCAGCTGAAAACCCCAGCCAACCGCAGTACCACCGGCTCGCACCGCCAGCAGAATGCCTGCCAGCGCCATCATGGTTATCACCACTCCGAGCAAAAATGCGAGTCCTTCGCGCCGTGCGCTGGCGGCATTATCTGAGTGACGCAGCAAACCCAGCGCTTTCAGCGAGACGACCGGAAATACGCAGGGCATAAAGTTGAGGATGATGCCGCCAATAAAGGCGGCCAGCATGGCAGTTAACATCGCTGGCCTCTGTGCTTAGTGGGTTTGCGGGTGAGATGCGTCGTACTGCTTAACGGCAGCCAGGGTTTTCTCAATATGCGTTTCCGGGTTTCTATCAGTGTAACTCAGTAAGATGTTGCCATCTGGCGCAATCACGTAAGAGGTACGGTCGGAAAGCGTTTTGCCTTTCATCTCCATCAGCGTTTGATACTGCGCCGCAACCCTGGCACCTGGGTCGGCTGCCACGGTGAATTTATCCCGACACTCTAGTTTGGAGAAATCGTTCACCTGATCGGTGTTGCCTGCGGTGACACCAACGACCGTCGCGCCCATTTTGTTGAAATCATCGGTGGCTTCAGCAAAATCATGCGCTTCGATGGTACAGCCTGCGCTAAAGGCCGCCGGGAAAAAGTAGAGCACCACGGGACCTTTTTGCAACGCGTCTTTAAGTGAGAATGTCAGCGATTTACCGGCCAGCGCACCCTGCAGCTCGAAGTCAGGGGCTTTAGCTCCTACTGGCAGCGCCGCGCTGGCGCTGAATGCAGGTAACGCGATGACGGCGGCGAGGGTCAGGGTAGACACGAGGGTTTTTATTGATTTCATTATCAGCTCCTGCGATGGATGGACAATCTGGGTTTTGGTCAACTCAGTTATTCAATTCGCAGGAGCAGGCAGAAAAGTTGCGCTTAGATGAAAAAAATTTACGGTTTATATTCCCAGGCCGAGAGAAAGACGCTAATCGCACACTCCGCAAGCTGGTCCAGCTTCTCTGGCTCCACCGCTTTTTGCGCAATTAACGCTCCCGGGAGCAGATAGCCCATAATTGCGCCGAGAAACGCGGTAGCCTGGAGGTTCGGGTCGCTCATGTTCAGCAGGCCCTGGTCGCGTTTTTGCGTCAGTATTTCGCTTAACGCCTGTAATACGCGACCTGAAGGTCTTTGTTCGAGAGTGAGGTACAGCTCAGGTTTCTGCACCAGCACCTGGATCAGTAAGCGCTGAAAATGGATATTTTCCGGCGTATAAAAGTGTTGCTGTACGACTTTCGCGAAACCGCGCAGCAGCGCCGGGAGATCCTGCTGACTTTCCTGTAAGAGCTGGCGCAAGGGTGGCTGCATTTTATCATTGAGAAACTCAAAAGTTTCCAGCAGCAGCGCGTCTTTACCACCGGGGAAATGGCTGTACAGCGTCGGTCGCGAAGTTCCCGCTTCGGCGGCGATAGTGTCCAGAGATACATCAAGCCCATGCTGAAGAAACAGTTCGCGGGCAGTTTGTAAAATGCGGGGGCGGGCTTTCATTGGCCGCCCGCGTTGATTCGCCATCGATTCAATCCTTACGGTTTGCGTCTTTTCAGTTGCACGATCCCTTGCTGAACCAGCAAGAAAAATAGTGGGACGAAAAGCAACGTCAGCAGGGTCCCGGTGAGCATACCGCCGATCACCGCAGTCCCTATCTCTTTTTGGCTGGAAGCGCCTGCACCGGTAGAGAGTACCAGAGGGATAACGCCGACAACAAATGCGAGTGAAGTCATGACGATAGGGCGCAATCGCAATCGTGCGCCTTCCAGGGCCGCTTCAGCCAGCGTTTTTCCTTGTCGGAACTGCGTCAGGGCGAACTCCACGATGAGGATCGCATTTTTGGCAGAGAGCCCCATGGTGGTCAGCATGCCGACCTGAAAGTAGATGTCGTTTTCGAACCCGACCAGCCTTGATGCGCCCACGGCCCCCAAAATACCAAGAGGGATGATCAGCATCACTGCGATCGGGATAGACCAGCTTTCATACAGCGCAGCCAGGCATAAAAACACGAATGCCAGCGACGCCAGATACACCCATAACGTTTGCGTGGATGATGCCTGTTCCTGAAAGGAGAGGCCGCTCCATTGTATGTCGAAGCCGTCAAGAGCGCCCGCCAGTCCGCTTATCTCCGTCATTGCCTTGCCAGAACTGAAGCCCGGGGCCGCGCCGCCCTGAAACTGAACGGCGGATAAACCGTTAAAGCGCTGCAACATCTGCGGCCCGGTGGTCCAGCGTGATGAGGCGAAACTGTCGAAAGAGGCCATATTGCCGCTGCTACCGCGCACAAACCAGGCGGATAAGTGTTCTGGCGCTGAACGCCACTGCGCATCACCCTGCATATAGACGCGTTTAACGCGCCCTCGATCGATAAAGTCATTGATGTAAACCCCGCCCCAGGCCGCGGAGAGCGTACTGTTGATATCGACCTGATCCAGACTTTGCGCCAGCGCTTTTTGTCGGTCGACATCCACCTGTAGCTGGGCTTTTTCTTCGAGGCTGTTGATTCGCACGGCGTTCAGATTAGGATTTTCTCTGGCCGTGTTAAGCAGAGCGGTTTGCGCTTCGGTAAGGGCGCGATAGCCATTTCCCGCGCTATCCTGCAACCACAGTTCAAAACCGCTGGATTGCCCAAGACCGCGAACCGTAGGCGGAGATGTGATGCTGATGGTGGCAATCCGGGATGTTTGATTAAAGTGCTGGTTTGCCCGCGAGATAATGGCCTGCGCGCTATTGAACGCGCCGGGACGGTCATCCCAGTGTTTTAATTCAGCAAAAGCCATCCCCACATTTTGCCCGCTGCCGGCGTTATTTCTCCCGGTCACCATAAAGATAACATTCAGGTTGTTGGCCTCCTCGGTCATAAAATAGCGCGTAATCTCAGCACCCACCTCTTCGGTCATCGACATCGGCGAGCCCGAAGGGAGGGTAAACTGAACCATCACCGCGCCCTGATCTTCCTCGGGGAGAAACCCTGTCGCGAGCTTCTGATATTGCCAGAGCATCAATAGCGACAGCATCAAAGCCAGCAGCGCAAAACGAAAAGGGCGACCGGCTATTTGCCGAAGCAGCGCAAGGTAGCGATTCTGGCTTATCTCAACGCCACGATTGAAACAGGTGAAAAACATCCCTTTTTTGATGTGCCCGGGCCGTAGCAGATGGGCGCACAGCGTTGGCGTCAGGGTCAGGGCGACCAGCGCAGAGAGCGCCATTGCGGAGACAATGGTCACGGTGAACTGGCGATAAATAATCCCCACCGATCCGCCAAAGAATGCCATCGGAATAAAAACGGCGGAAAGAACTAACGCGATACCGATGATCGCGCCGGTTATCTCCTGCATGGAGCGCAGAGTCGCCTCCAGTGGCGTGAGTTCTTCCTCCGCCATTAAGCGCTCGACGTTCTCCACTACTACGATCGCATCATCAACCAGCAAGCCGATCGCCAGAACCATTGCAAACAGCGTCAGGGTGTTGATGTTGTAGCCCAGCAGGCTAAGAATGCCGAAGGTCCCCAGCAGGACAACCGGAACCGTGAGCGTTGGGATCAGCGTCGCCCGCCAGCTCTGGAGAAAGAGATACATCACGGCCACCACAAAAAGAATCGCTTCAATCAGCGTATGCACCACGCTTTCGATCGAGACCGTCACAAACGGCGTGCTGTCTCGCGGGTAAGCGGCGATAACGCCTTGCGGGAAGCGCGGCGTTAAACGCTCTACCTCTGTCCGGACTTTCTCCGCTGTTTCCAGCGCGTTGGCGCCGGATGCTAACTGAATGGAGATCCCGGCGGCAGGAAAACCGTTAAGCGTCGTTTGGTTCTGATAGTTTTCAGCACCAATCTCAACGCGCGCAACGTCGCGCAAGTAAATCACGGAGCCGTCGCTGTTGGTGCGCAGAATGATGTTTTGAAATTGTTGTGGATGCTCAAGGCGTGATTGGGTCGTTACCGTCGCATTCAGATACTGCCCATTTAGCGTCGGAAGTGAACCGATTTCCCCGCTGGTAACCTGCGTATTCTGCGCTTCAACGGCGGCCTGTACATCGGAAGGCATCAGGTTATAGCTGGTGAGTTGCAGCGGATTTAACCAAATGCGCATGGCATACTGCGCGCCAAAAACGGTCGTCTCTCCGACGCCATCAACCCGGCTAAGTGGCTCCTGAAGAGTGCTAATAAGAAAGTCGCTGATATCAATACTGGTTAACTGATGACTTTCATCATACAGCGCGACCACCATCAGGCTGTCACCCTGCGATTTTGTCACCGTGATCCCCTGCTGTTGAACCTCCTGCGGTAAACGAGTCATCGCCTGATTGACGGCATTCTGCACCTGGACCTGCGCCATATCGGGATTGATATGTTGATCAAAACTGAGGCTGATCCGCGACTGTCCGGCTGAGCTGCTGCTGGAGGAGAAGTAAAGCAGGCCATCAATGCCTTTAATCTGCTGTTCAAGAACTTGCGTGACGCTGTCCTCGACGGTTTCAGCGGAGGCACCAGGATAGTTCGCCGTGACATTGACGCCCGGCGGGGCGATATCCGGGTATTGTTCGACGGGAAGCGTCAATAGCGCAAGGGTTCCGGCGGCCATAATACAAATGGCGATGACGGCGGCGAAAACGGGTCGAAAGATAAAAAAGCGGGCCAGCATCGCGATCACCTCGGATCAGTTAATGGGTTCTTGCAGGGCGAAAATAGGCGGCGGTTCAATAAGGCTGGAGTCGGGGCGTTGCCCTTGAAAAGGCGAAGAGGGTGCCGCCGGGCAGTTCAGCACATCGCAGGCTTTGGCAACGAGATATCGATGGATTTCAATGCATGACTTCGTGCGCTGATATTCACTCCAGAGATAGTCGTAGGTCTGGATGCTGAAAATATTCTGTTGTAACAGAACGCGCAGATCGTGTTGCCGTTTCTGCGCATATTCATAGATGAAGAGGATGCGGCAAAGTTTAGCCTGTGCCGGATCCTGTTCGGGTGAGCACGCCTCCAGTAGATGCGCCTCGCTGGGAACTGGTTTCAGCAACGAGGCGCTTAACAAACATGGAAAAAGTGATAATCCAATGAAAAAAAACAGCTTTGCCCACTTTTTGCCGCTGAACATCATTTTCTCCCCATTAATTTATTTACTTTACAGTAAAGTAAATAAATTGTTTAAACAAGCCCTCAATACGATCAAAGAGGCTTTGGGAAGAGGGAAGGCCAACGAGAGGTGCTCCGCTGGCTGGTGGGTCAAAACATGCTATTGCCGCTGGCGGTCTTTTCTGGAACGGTTTGGGTCACATCCCAGTGTTCGATGATTTTATGCTGCTCGTCGACGCGGAAAATATCGATGATTGCACGCGTGACGCCCGGTTCACGCCCGGTAACCTCGACGTGCAGGATCACGTGATCCCCGTCGACAAACGCCTGCTTAATTTCGCTGTGCGAGTCGGGATATTTGTTCTTCAGGAAAGCGATAAACTGCTGAAAACCCTCCTCGCCATCTTTCGCCATCGGGTTGTGTTGAATGTAACGATCGCCGAGGTAGGGCTTCGCGGCAGCAAAATCTTTGTCGTTTAACGCTTTGTTATAAAACTCAATAACGTTCTTTTTGTTTAACTGTTCACTTTCGCTATTGCCCGCAAAAGCAGCGGGCGACAGCGCGCAAAACAGAGACAGAGCAATGAGCGATTTCTTAAGCATAAAACCTCCAGCGATGGTTGTGGTATCAGGCATCTAGCCTGTCAGGTGAAGTAATCAACCGCCCCAACGGCTTTTCAGGTAGTTAACGGCCTGCTGGGTTTGTGGTTGATTCAGATAGTTCTCTCTGAACAAAATCGTGCCCTGAATTTGCGGCATTGATTCATTCAGATCAAGCTGCTTTTTCAGTTCAGGCATGCCGCCGCTGACCATCCAGTCGGGCTCGTTCTTTGACGGTTCGCCTACTTTGTAGAGCGCTACGCCGATGTAGAGACGGGTATTGGTGGGCTTCACCACGTCAGCCCACCACTTTGCCAGTACATCGTAGCGAGCCGCGTCGCGAGCGAAGGGCCAGTAAATTTGCGGGGCGATATAATCCAGCCAACCCTTCTGAACCCACAGACGGGTATCGGCATAAGACTCATCGTAGGCCGCAGCGCCTCGGGTGTTGGAACCCGCCGGGTCGTGCGACAGATTGCGCCAGACGCCCGCCGGACTGACGCCGAATTCCACGTCGGGATTAAGCTGTTTGATGGTACGGGACACCTGTTCAATCAGCAGTTGGGTATTGTGCCGCCGCCAGTCTGCCTTCGAGGCAAAACCCTGACCATACTGCTGGAATGTCCGGTTGTCGTTAAGCGCCGATCCCGGCGATTCAGTGTAGAAATAATCATCGAACTGTATGCCATCAACCGGATAGCGTTCAACAACTTCAGCAACAATACTGGTTATCCAGTCACGCGCTTGCGGAATGCCCGGGTCAAGGACAAAGCGGTCTCCAGAGGTGCGGATCCATTCCGGGTGCAGGACATAGACGCTGGCGGGAACCTGCGAAAGCGTGCTGTTAAGCTCAGTCACGGTTTTAGGACGGGTATTGACGGAGACGCGATAAGGATTAAACCACGCATGAACGCGCATTCCACGCTTATGCGCTTCATCGAGCATAAACTTCAGCGGATCGTAGCCAGGATCCTGGCCAATTTTCCCGGTCAGCATGTCGGACCACGGCAAAATCTTTGATGGCCAGAGCGCGGTGCCGTCCGGCTTCACCTGGAAGAACACGGTATTGATCCCGAGATTTTTCAGATTATCCAGCTTGGCGATCAGCGCTTCCTGCTGCAGGCGAATGCGGCGACTGGCGTCGATGCCGCCGTTAACAGATTCCAGCGGCGGCCAGTCGAGGCGCGATACGGTCGTTAACCAGACGCCGCGCACCGGCTCATGGCTTTTGGGCAACGTTGGCTGCTTCGCTACGGGCGGTATCGGGGTGACCAGAGAAACAGGTGGCTTACTGGTACAGTGAGCCAGTAACAGAGCGGCGGCTATCACTACGCCGGATATTTTCAATTTAGTCAAAAGAGAGCTACGAGAGCGGATCATCATATTTGCCAGCTTTTCTGGTCGTCGTGCAAAAGAGTCATTTTCGTATTATTCGACATTAAGTCAATAGTTTAGCTGCATGTGTCACCGCGTAGACGCGTGAGTCGTAGAACGATAAATTTTTCCTCGCATCACGCAACTGTTTGCCATGGTATATCATTGATATGCATTAAAACTTGATTGGTTCAGGGCAAGTTTAAACAGGGTTTGTTAAAATTTGACCAAACAATTGACCACCAGTCTTTCATGGTGAGTCGAACTGGATTAACACAATGAAATATTCATCTTTACGCCGCCATCTGTGGATATTCTTATTTCTGATTACGGTACTGAGCCTGGGTACGGGACTTTGCTACTGGCAAATGCAAAAAAAAGTCGATAAGGATGTCCATTCGCGGCTTCAGCAGGCGATAGCGAGTCTCGATGTCACGGTTTCACATGCGGAACAGGCCGCTAATATGGCCGAACCTTTTATGGGGAAAAACTGTGATGAGAATGTCCTGACAGAGTTGCGCACCCTGGTTGCCACCATTCCTGATGTGCGGACGGTGAATTTTGGTAAGAATAATGAAATATACTGCACCTCGGTATTTGGGGGGCGGAAGTTTCAATTCGATCGGACTCAATATACGCAAGGTGCTCTGCAATTATTCAGCGGTAATGAAATCACGCCTATGCATCCATTGATGGTGTATAGCGAACAGGATGATAAAGGAAATACGGTTCTTGTCGGTGTTGATGGTTATTATTTATACAATATCCTGACCGTTCTTGATGGCGACTCGCATTTGTATCTAAAGGTCGGCGATCGGGTGATGACGCGTAAGGGGGAAGTCATCGCCACGCCAGATATCAAAGCCCCCGTTAGCTTAAAGTCAGAGCAGTTTAACTTCTCGGTCATCGCCGATCGTGCCTGGGCATCCGGGGTGAGGGCGTTTATTCGCTATGAGCAACATACGTTGATCGCGATTATCCTGGCCTCCTTGTTGCTCACGTTTTTATTCAGGAATTATCTGCGCTACCGCAATACGATTGAGTATCAGCTCAGACAAGCGATCGAACTTAAACAGCTCAAACCGTATATTCAGCCCATCGTCAGCGATGAGACGGGAAGGGTGGTTGGCGGGGAAGTGCTGGTGCGTTGGGAGCACCCAAAATTGGGGTTTATTGCGCCAGATAAGTTTATTTCTGTCGCTGAGCAGACCGGGTTGATCAAAGAGATCACGGCGATTTGTTTCGCCGAGGTCATTCGCCAGTTTCGCCGCCAGCAGTCAGTGATCCCAAAAGGGCTGTTTATCTGTTTTAACACCAGCTCGGTAAACTTCCAGGACGACGAGATTGTCGCGCTATGTCAGACGTTTATTCAGCAACTGAAAGACTTACAGGCACGCCTGGTGCTGGAAATTACTGAACGGGAATCGATTGAAAATACCTTGCAAACGTCGGCAGTGACGGATCGGCTCAGAAAAATGGGCGTACAGTTTTCGCTGGATGATTTCGGTACCGGGCACGCTAATTACAATTACATTCAGCAGTTTAACCCTGAAATTATCAAAATTGATAAGGTGTTTACTTTTAACATTGTGACCAATAATGCCTCTGCGCTGGTGGTCAAGAACATGGTCAATCTGGCGAAGAAATTTAACTGTCAGGTCATTGCGGAAGGTGTTGAGGATAAGGGCCAGCTTGAGGTGCTTAAGGATATGGGGATCGCTATCTATCAGGGATACTACTTCTCGAAACCGGTAGCGGTTAATGAGTACATTCAGATGCTTTCACGCTCGTTTCGCTAAGCAAGAAAGAGAATGAGTGACTTCTGTTCCTACCAAAACACAGGAAATTAAAAGGTGATCAACTCGGCAAAACCGAGTTTTAATTTCCTGTTTTGGCTGAAAATTTGGCACTATTAAGAAATAACTCAACAACATGGAGGTTGTCTTGTTCGAAACTCACCTGAATATTTTTATCCGCGCGGTGTTCGTCGAAAATATGGCGCTCAATTTTTTCCTTGGTATGTGTACCTTTCTGGCTATTTCGAAAAAAATTGATGTAGCTTTTCGTCTCGGACTGACGGTGACGGCCTTGCTGGCGATAGCAACGCCCATTAACAACCTCATTTACAATTACCTTTTAAAAGAGAATGCCCTGATCGATGGGGTTGACCTGAGCTTTCTCGATTTCATCACTTTTATCGGCGTTCTCGCTGCATTGGTGCAGATTCTGGAAATGGTTATCGACAAATACTTCCATGCGTTAAACCACGCCCTCGGTCCGTTTCTGCCGCTGCTGACCATTCACTGCGCCATTTTTGGCGCGACGATTTTTATGGTCCAGCGTGAGTACACTTTCCTTGAGTCGCTGACCTACGGCACCGGATGCGGTATCGGCTGGATGCTGGCGATTGTGGCGTTGGCCGGGATCCGTGAAAAACTTAAGTACGCAAATATGCCTAAAGCATTACGCGGATTAGGCAGCGTATTTATTACCGCCGGGTTAATGTCGCTGGGTTTTATGTCGTTTTCCGGTATTTCGTTGTAAGCTATTTCTGGTGCGGGGAGCGGGGCGCTCCCCATAAAATCGGCCGCTTCTTTTGGCATTTCGGTGGCTTAGCGTTAGCAATAAACCCGCCCATATCCACCATTTCTTGTTTATGAATGAAGTGTCTGCTTATCTTTATGGGTAAAATATTAAACCAGATAACTTATTTGTATTCAAATCGCGGTAGACTGAACGTCCATATGGATAAAACAGGATGTTAATTCAAAATGCATGACTCCCTATCTTTGCTGCCAAAAGCGATCATGATTTTACTTCTTGCCCTGGGAGTCTGGAGCTTTATAAAACGGAAGGCGAAAAAACCGGTTCTGGATATCGCCCCGGCTATTGCTGAAGCTAACGCCCGCGAACGTTACCGCTGGCGTTATGCCCGATGGGGATGGCAGACGATACAATATATTTGTCTGCTGTATTTAGTGGCGTCAGCTTTTAAGTTCATTTTGAGTTAAGGACCGCGGATTGTGCACGCTTCAGTAAGCCCTGCAGCGCATCATCCTGGTTTAAGCGGGAGAGGGAGGTCAACGTACTATTCCTTCAGCTACTTTGAAGCTGGCATAGCAATCTTCAATATCCCAGACCGCTTCCAAACCAAGTTGCTGGGTGTAGAAGTTAAAACATTTGCGGTAATTTTTGACTAATAGTCTTACGTTGCTGAATTTCATATCAATTACCTAACAATCAGAATGAAGTGAAGTAAATGTACGACAGACCTAATGCAATAAAAGGGAGGTATCTCAACATTCACAACATGCTGATTTCTGTGGCTGCTCCAGTGAACTATGAAGGACATTTAACTTATGTTGTGTGAGAGTTCAGTTCATAAACCATATGGTACATATCTCATTGCTTTAAAAGATATTTTTAATAGAAAGATGAAATCACTTCAAGAGAACTTCATGAACTAACAGGAAATGCACCTCTTATGAGTATTTCCTGACAGCTTAATCTGCTTCAGTTCATGGACCATTCCCAATGTAATAAAAGGTTGTAAAATGCGTTTTACCGTCACTGGGGTAGGGTGTATTGATATCACGGGGAGCAGGTCAATCCAGTACCAAGCCGCGCGTTAGTGTTTGTTTCATCGACCAGTCCACCACATTACGGGCAAAAAGAGTCCTATTCCCCTCAGGAAAAATCCACTTCGCACGATGCGGCTTTGACGTGCCTGAAGACGCACCTTAAGGTATTATCTGCACCAAATTTTCTACGATGAATACAACACATCGTAAGGTTTTCTTCATAGCAGGATGATTCATGAACGACAAAATCAATCAGGACACTATCAACAAAGCCCTGTGGGCCGCGTGCGATACCTTCCGTGGCACCATCAGTGCCGATACCTATAAAGACTTTATCCTTACCATGCTGTTCCTTAAGTACATTTCGGATGTCTGGCAGGATCACTATGACGAATATAAAAAGCAGTATGGTGACGCGCCGGAGCTGATTGAAGCGATGATGGCTAACGAACGCTTCGTGCTGCCGAAAAATGCTAGTTTTTATGCACTGTATGAGCGCCGTCATGAGCCGGGCAACGGTGAGCGTATCGACCAGGCGTTACACGCCATTGAAGAAGCCAACGGCACCAAACTGAAAGATGCCGGGAAAAGCGTGTTCCAGGATATCTCGTTTAATACCGACCGTCTGGGTGAAGAAAAACAGAAGAATACTATTCTGCGGCAGTTGCTGGAAGACTTCGCCGGTGAAGATCTTAACCTGAAGCCAAGCCGTGTCGGTATGCTGGACATTATCGGTAATGCCTATGAATATCTGATCAAAAATTTTGCTGCCAGCGGTGGACAGAAAGCTGGGGAATTCTACACCCCACCAGAAGTTTCAGACCTGATTGCTGAACTGCTTGATCCGCAACCCGGTGACACCATCTGTGACCCAGCCTGTGGTTCTGGCTCATTATTAATGAAGTGCGGGCGTAAAATCGTCTCCGGGCATAAGAGCCGTAACTATGCGCTATTCGGTCAGGAAGCGATTGGCTCCACCTGGTCGCTGGCGAAAATGAACATGTTCCTGCACGGCGAAGACAACCACAAAATCGAGTGGGGTGATACCATTCGTAACCCGAAACTACTCGATAAAAATGGCGATCTGATGCTGTTTGATATCGTGACCGCCAACCCGCCGTTTAGCCTGGATAAGTGGGGCCATGATGAGGCCGAGCACGACAAGTTTGGTCGCTTCCGTCGCGGCGTGCCACCGAAAACCAAAGGGGATTACGCCTTTATTCTGCATATGATTGAAACCCTGAAACCGGGAACTGGTCGTATGGGTGTAGTGGTGCCACACGGTGTGTTGTTCCGTGGCTCCAGCGAAGGCAAGATCCGCCAGAAATTGATTGATGAAAATCTGCTGGATGCAGTGATTGGTCTGCCGGAAAAACTGTTTTACGGTACCGGTATTCCGGCTGCGATTCTGATTTTCAAAAAGCAGAAAGTGGATGACAAGGTGCTGTTTATCGACGCCAGCCGTGATTACAAGGCTGGTAAAAATCAGAACCAGCTCAGCACAGAAAATATCCAGAAGATCGTTAAAACCTATCGTGAAGGCGATAACGTTGAGAAATACGCCTATCTCGCCAGCCTGAAGGAGATTCAGGATAACGACTATAACCTTAATATTCCACGCTATGTCGACACCTTTGAGGAAGAGGACGAGATCGATTTGCTGGCCGTGCGTAAAGAGCGTGAGCAACTGAAGGTGGAACTGGCGAAGCTGGAAGTTGAGATGGCGGGTTATCTGAAGGAGTTGGGTTATGGTGCCTAAGGGGTGGGAAGTTCTGCATCTTAAGGATGTTGCTAGTAAAATTCAGGATGGAAATTATGGGGCCGATTATCCAAAGGCCGATGAATTTGTAGCAAGTGGCATCCCATTCTTAACTTCAAAGGTCATTGGTGGTATTGGTACTATTAATCCCGATAAGTTTGACTATATAAAAGAAGAAAAGCATCAATCGTTAAAAAAAGCGCAAATAGTAGCTGGTGATATTCTTTTTACAAATCGCGGTGCGAATGTTGGAACCATAGCGATCGTTCCTGATTATATAGCTACTGCAAACATTGGTCCCCAGTTAACGCTCGTGAGATGTAATGACTGTATCCTCAAGGAGTATCTGTTCCAATTTTTAAGAGGCTCATTTTTTCAAAAACAGATTCAACAGCGAGATTCCGGCAGTGCAATGAATTTTTTCGGGATTAAGGATACTGAGCGCTTCAAAGTGCTTGTTCCCTCTCTCTCCGAACAAAAGAGAATCGCCCAAATTCTGTCCACCTGGGATAAGGCGATTTCGGTGACGGAAAAGCTTCTCGCCAACAGCCAGCAGCAGAAAAAAGCCCTGATGCAGCAATTGCTTACCGGGAAGAAACGCTTGCTGGATGAGAATGGGGTGAGGTTTAATGGTAAATGGGAGAAAAAACTTCTTTCAGATGTAGCTGATGTTTATCAACCAAAAACAATATCCCAGTCTATGATGTCTGATTCGGGGTATCCAGTTTATGGCGCAAATGGAGTTATTGGATTTTATCAAGAGTTTAACCACGAAACTGAACAAATAGCCGTAACTTGCCGGGGTAGCACATGCGGCATAGTCAATTGGACTCAAGCAAAATCGTGGATTACCGGAAATGCAATGGTTATCAATACGGATAACTATTCCTACGTGAGTAAAAAATTTCTATTCTATACTCTGAATGGCAGTGATCTGAAGTATTTAATATCCGGTTCCGGTCAACCACAAATAACCGGAAACATTAAAACGCATATCATTAATTTGCCCTGTATCGAAGAGCAACAAAAGATCGCCACCGTGCTGTCCGCAGCCGACGCCGAAATCTACACACTTGAGAAAAAACTCGCCTGCCTGAGAGATGAGAAAAAAGCCCTGATGCAACAGCTACTGACTGGCAAACGTCGTGTTAAGGTCGATGAGGCGGTTGCCGAATGAAACTGACGAAAAGCGGGCCGCTGATTGACCGGGAAATCGACTGGCTGGAAGAGGTGTTGATGAAATACGGCAATGATGACTCTGTGCTCTGTTTCTCTGAGCTGGATGGCTTTCTGACGGCGATTGTCTCTGGCCCGAATACGATTTCCCCTAATACCTGGCTCAGTGCTATCTGGGGGCGAGGTGATTACCACCCTCGCTGGACCACTGAAAAAGAGATGACGCGTTTTGTGGGGCTGTGTTTTCAGCATATGAACGATATCGCTGGCTGCCTGTATGAGGCCCCTGAACAGTTTGAACCGATTTTCAATGAGCGTGAGGTAAAGGGGGAAAAATATACCATTGTGGAAGAGTGGTGTTTTGGTTATATGAAAGGAAAGTCACTGGATGACTGGTCTGGTCTTCCCGGTGAGTTACGGCCTTCTCTGGAAGTGATCGCTCTTCATGGCGTGGAGAAGAATTTTCCTGTACTTGAGAAAATGACCGGAGAGCAGTTTGAGAAAAGTATTTCCCTTATTCAGCCTGCTGCACTGGCACTTTATCAGTACTGGTTGTCAGTGAGAATGTCAGAGGCATCATCCCGGCCTGTTCCAGTGAAGGGGGCAGAAAACATGCCCGGGCGAAATGACCCGTGTCCGTGTGGCAGCGGTAAAAAATTTAAGAAGTGCTGTCTGCATTGATGAATCTTCATGTGACCAGTAGCGAGTAGCGCCAGAAAGAAAAGGATTAATGATGAACCAGACGTACACGCCAAAATTCCAGGAAGAATACAGCGCCAAAATTCCGGCACTGACGTTACTGACCAGCCTCGGCTGGACGTTTTTATCTCCGAAACAGATTATGGATTACCGGGGCTATAAACAGGATGAGGTGGTGCTGCGTCCGGTTCTGCGTGAAGAGCTGTCGAAGCGTTCCTTTATGGCGGGTGGCAAAACCTGCCAGTTATCGGAAAAAGCACTGGATAACCTGATATCACAGGTCTGTTCTCCGGCGCTCAATGAAGGGCTGCTCAAAGCCAATGAACGGATGTATAACCATCTGCTCTACGGTATCGCCGTCACGGAGTTTGTCGATGGCAAGAAGGTGAACCCCACCATTGCGCTGATCGACTGGGAACATCCGGAAAATAACCAGTTCCATTTTACCGAAGAATTTACGGTATTGCGGTCAGGCGGTGTCGAAACCCGCAGGCCGGATATTGTGTGTTTTGTGAATGGTATCCCGCTGGCCGTCATTGAAGCGAAAAGCCCGGCGGGTCACGGCAAGAAAGGGCCAACCATTGACGAAGGGATATCCCAGAGTATCCGCAATCAGCTCAACGACGAAATCCCGCAGCTGTTTGCTTACAGCCAGATATTACTGTCGATTAACGGGCATGACGGGCGCTACGGTACCTGTCATACACCAATGAAATTCTGGGCGGCATGGCGCGAAGAAGATATTACTTACGCGCAGATGTATGCGCTGCGCAACCATAAGTTATCGACTGAACAAATTCATGCGTTGTTTGATCATCGTCCTTCAGTCGATCTCAAATGGTATCAACAGTTAATCGATGGGGGGGAACTGGCAGTCAGCGGGCAGGATAAGCTGCTCATCAGTCTGCTTTCACCGGAACGTCTGCTGGAGATGACCCGCTTCTTCACCCTGTTTGATAAAAAAACCGGAAAAATTGTTGCCCGCTATCAGCAGGTGTTCGGGATAAAAAGACTGCTGGAACGCATCAGTACCCGCAGACCAGACGGGGGCAGGGAAGGTGGGGTGATCTGGCATACCACGGGGTCAGGTAAATCTTACACCATGGTGTTCCTCAGCAAGGCGCTGATTCTTCATGACAGCCTGAAGCGGTGTCGTATCGTGGTGGTGACGGACCGTATCGATCTTGAAGAACAGCTCAGCAATACCTTTGCATCCGGCGGCGAGTTGGCCGGGAAAAAAGACAAAGCCAATGCAATGGCGACATCCGGGCAGATGCTGGCGAAACAGATTGGCTCCGGTAAAGAACGCATCATTTTCACCCTAATCCAGAAATTTAATTCAGCGACAAAACTTCCTGAATGCGTCAATACCAGCCCCGATATCATCGTTCTGATTGATGAAGGACACCGTAGCCAGGGTGGTGAGAACCATGTGCGAATGAAACTGGCACTGCCGAACGCCGCCTTTGTAGCATTTACTGGTACGCCATTGCTAAAAGAAGATAAGACCACCAATAAATTCGGACCGATTGTCCACGCTTATACCATGCAGCGAGCGGTAGAAGATAAAGCCGTTACACCTTTGCTGTATGAAGAACGTATTCCCGACCTTGAGGTTAACGATCGGGCAATAGATGCCTGGTTTGATCGTATTACCGATGGGTTAAGCGAAGCGCAAAAAGCCGACCTTAAGCGTAAATATGCCCGTAAAGGTGAGGTTTATAGTGCAGATGATCGCATCCGTCTGATCGCACTCGATATCGCCACGCACTTCTCGAAGAATATTGATGAGGGACTGAAAGGCCAGCTTGCCTGCGACAGCAAGATTTCCGCCATCAAATATAAAAAGTATCTTGATGAAGCCGGGTTGTTTGAGTCAGCTGTAGTTATCAGCCCGCCGGATACCCGGGAAGGGAATACTGAGGTGGATGAAAGCAAACTGCCGGAAGTGACGAAATGGTGGAAAGATAACGTCGGCACGCAGGATGAGTCTGTGTATACCCGCAATATCATCAGTCGTTTCGATACCGATGAGAAGCTCAAATTGCTGATAGTCGTTGATAAACTGCTCACCGGGTTTGATGAGCCGAAGAATACCGTGCTGTATATCGACAAGCCGCTTAAGTCCCACAACCTTATCCAGGCGATTGCGCGGGTGAACCGACTGCATCCACTAAAAAAGTTCGGTCTGCTGATTGATTATCGCGGTATTCTGGCTGAGCTGGACACGACTATCAGCAAATATCAGGACCTCGCCTCCCGAACTCAGGGCGGATACGATATCAAAGATATTGACGGGTTGTACAGCGCCATGAGTTCTGAATATAAACGTCTGCCGCATCTGTATAACCAGTTGTGGGCCATATTTGCCGGTGTTAAAAACAAAAATGATACTGAGCAGTTACGTGCAGTACTGGTGCCTAAAATGGAAGAACGTGACGGAGAGATGGTCGATATCCATCAGAAAACCCGTGATGATTTCTTCGAGGCGCTAACGGCCTTTGCCGGATGCCTGAAAGTAGCGCTGCAGTCCGCCACCTTCTTCACCGACAAGAGCTTTACGGAACAAGACCGAAATCTCTATAAAGAAACCGTAAAACAGATGTCCAGCCTGCGCCAGTGGGCGATGCAGGTCAGTGGTGAGCAGGTCAATTATGACGACTACTCGGAGCAGGTGAAAAAATTGCTGGATAAGCATGTCACCGGCGTTGAGGTTCGTGAACCGGATGGCGTGTATGAAGTCGGTAAAATGGGCAAGAGCGAAAAGCCCGAAGAGTGGGACAGCAACAAAACCCGCAATGAAACCGACATCATTAAAACCCGCGTGACGAAGATGATTGAGCAGGAGCTGCGTGATGACCCGTATGCTCAGGAGGCATTTTCCAAACTTCTGCGTATGGCTATCGAAGAAGCAGAAAAACTGTTCGACCATCCGCTGAAGCAATATCTTCTTTTCCGCGAGTTTGAGGCGCAGGTGGAAACCCGCAAACTCAGCGACATCCCGGATGCGCTGGCCGTAAACAAACATGCGCAAGCATACTACGGAGTATTTAAAAAAGAGCTACCTGAGGTTTTCGCGGTAAACGATGATCAGGTTCAGGATAAATGGACGAAGCTGGCTTTCGAAGTGGACACTATTATTGTCAAAGCGGTTTCGGAAAATTCCCTCAATCCTCAGGATATTGAGAAAGCCGTTAAGACAAGCCTGTTGCCGCGACTGTTTACTGCCTGTCGAGAGATCGGTGCTGGAATGAACCAGGTAAACCGTATCGTTGAAACCATCATCCAGATCCTGCGCGTTGGTTTGATGAAATCATGAGTGAGAAAAAGTCACTATCCATAAATGCTGTACGGTTTGTTTATGGTGATGAAACCATCGTGGTGCAGTGTGCTCTGCGGCAGGTCGTCAAAGGCAGGATACTTATCAAGGTTCATCCGGACTGCCGGGTAGTCGCATCTGTACCATCCGGAACGCCGGAGCAGGATGTGCTGTCTGCGCTGAAAAAACGAGGGCGTTGGATATACCAGCAACTGCGCGACTTCAGGGAGCAACAAACACATATCGTCCCGCGCCAGTACGTGAGTGGCGAAAGCCATTACTACCTTGGCAAGCAATACCAGTTGAAAGTAACAGAAGATGCTGCTGTCCCGCAAAAAGTGAAAATGTTGCGGGGCCGTCTGGAAGTCACCGTCAGACACAAATCCGCTGAACGCGTTAAGGCGGTGCTGGCTGAGTGGTATCGGGAACGTGCAAGAAATGTGTTTCAACGCAGACTGGATTTACTGATACCGCAAACCTTATGGGTAAGTGAGCGTCCTCCGATACGTTTACGAGCAATGCAGACGCAATGGGGAAACTGTTCTGCAAAAGGCTGCCTGACACTTAACCCGTGGCTGGTAAAGGCTTCCTCGGAATGCATCGACTATGTATTGCTCCATGAGCTATGCCACGTTGCTGAGCACAACCACAGCGAGGAGTTTTACCGGCTGATGGGGCAGGTTATGCCCGGATGGGAAAAGGTAAAAAAACGCCTGGATGGAATGGCCGGGATGCTGTTGGCTGATATGTAGTTTGGTTACTTACCGTTCCATGAATTGCATGTGATGGCTAACTATTCAGGGTTATCGTAATTAACGCTTCTCTCCGATAATAAAAAAGGCCTTTACCGAATGTTTGCATTGCTTCATCCCGAGCGGAATGTTTCGCATTAAAGCACCACTTTTTTTTCGCGAATAGTGTCAACGTCTACAGGCCTGGGTGACGTATAGTCGAAATGGCAAGAATTATAACGCTCACTGTTTACAGGGAAGGGATCACTTGCTTTTGAAGGATTTGCCTCAAGGCGAGCATAAGTCTGCTGAGTTACACCCAACCTGGCAGATAATTCTCTTTGAGTTAATCCTTTTGATTTACGAAAACCAATTAAAAGCGGGCGTAACTGGCTAAGAAGTCTAACCGGAAAAAGAGTATCCATAAGTAGGTGACCATGTCGATTGCTTTATAATAAGTTCACTCCTCGCAAAAAAAACAGCCTTTAGGGTGTTTTATTACTTTACACCTTATAAGGTGTAAGAATGAGCTCGTTGTTTAACTAATAGTGCTGAAATTTTAAAGGTTGCATCTGGGGCTGACTGATATTATATTTATTAAGGACTAGCATATAGTGGTGCACGCTGTTATCCTCTTTGTAATGAGGCTTATCAGTGTGTGAAGGGAGAGGGCGGACTCTGCTTTGCCCTCTCTCTTTCATGGACTTATTTAACTTTAAATGTTTTTTAAAAGTCATTGCCTTATTGCAATGGTTTTATTAAAAATCCCAATCAATGTGTTTATTTTTTCATTTATCTTAATTTGCTTTTTCTCTTGCTCGAGAGAAAGTTTTCTGAATTCATTTTCCCTGCTCGGCACGGCAATTATCAACTCTTCATAAATCTCCTTTGCTCCTGATACTTTTTCCAACTCGCTGCTGTATTTTTCAATAAGAGTTCTTATTTGAATATTTACATTTCTGTATTCATGACTGGTAGCACTTAAAACAAGTTGACTGGAATTTTTTTTGGGTGCCTCAATTAACTCTACGCTTTTCTTTACGACATTGAATTCAGATGTGACTGAGTATACATATTGATACGCGCCTGATTTTCTGACTTTACTCAATAATCCTTTTCTAACTAAACACTGAATTTGGTTATAAGCAAAAGCTTTTACCTTAAAATAACTTTTCGGAAGTGAAAATCGCTCGATAAGAATTTGAGCCACATCGTTACTGGTGAAGTTATCTTTAGCAATATAGATTATTGCGGAAAATATGTACGACTCAGCGTTGGATACTCGACTATTCATATGACTAAAACAAGGCAGTTAACTTAGGATTGCTAAGTATACAACAATGGCAGATACTTAGACAATCTAAGCATTCGAGGCCAATGAAGATGAATCAGTGTCTGAAAAAAATCCGATACCAGAAAGACTTAAGGAAGCGAGAAGCAGGGCGGGTTTATCACAGCGCTCATTGGGCCTCCTTGTTGGGTTTGATCCCGCTTCGGCTAGCAGTCGTATGAATCATTATGAGAAAGGGCGCCATGTCCCCGATATTGATACGCTTCGACGGATGGCGGCAGAGTTAAACGTGCCGTTGAACTACTTTTTTTGTGATGATCAGACCACAGCTGAACTTGCATTACTCATATCCCGGATGACAGAGGAAGAGCGAAGTAATCTTATCGAAGCACTCAAAAGGCATCCAGGCGAAAAGCATGCTGACAAAAAATGATATTACATATAAAGCGACTGAACTTTTTGAAGGTAACGAAAGTGTAGCATTACACTGATGCAATGAACCAAGCAGGACATTACAGTGGGAGACGCCCTCTCAGATAACAAACTCAAAAGAGGGAGCCATAAATATATGTTTATCAATACAACCAGCATTCTGCCGACAACCGGGAAGCTGTCGGCTAAATCTTCCATGTCAGAATTATGACGACTTATGTAGTTCCCGAATCATATGGTTGGCCAACAGGCTTTCCACCGGTATAACCGAATTGATTTTTACCGCTTTGACAATTTCTATCAACGAAAGGGTATTTTGCGCTAATTGGTCTCGCAATTCACTGACTTCAGCCTGCAACTGCTGGTTTCTGGCCAGCAAAGCCTGACGGGTTTTGCGGTTGACGTATTGCTGTTTTTCTTTTGGGCGTAGATTCAATGGGCCAAGTTGCTGGTCAACATAGGCAGCAATTAGGCGTTTACGCTCTAGGCTGCTCAGCGTACTTAAACCACCGTTAACGATACCTTTTGCCTTGAGCCTAATATGCAGGGCCTTGGCGGAAATAGGGGACTTGTCAAAGCCTTCAACCAGCATCAGTTGTAATTCGTGCTCAATCAGTGTGTTCAGTTCCTTGCCGCGCATCGATCATTCTCCTGCATCAATTGTTGGTATTCAAGTGCAAAAAGCTGGGCCAGTGTACGGACTTTGCCCTCGGTGATTACTCCACCAGACAACACACTCTCAGCAGCAACCAGTTGTTGAGTCTTGGCACGACGATGCCATTGTGCTTGTATTGCCTCGAGTTGCTGTAACCGTCGTTCGATGTCGGCCAGTCTGGTCTGGTAATCAGGCTGATGTTGAGTAAGTTGGGTCAACTTCGAATGTGCTTGCTGTAAAGCCTGTTTTTTGGCAATCAGATTTGGTAGCTCATCTATCCGGCCTGTCAGCGTGAAATGTTCACAAAAGGCAGCACTCTGGCATTTCAGTCGATAAGGACATCCCCAGAGGTTAACTTCCCGCATACAGGAGCCAAATTTCAGCGGATACAGCACGGCATGTCTTGCCACCATGTCAGAGGCTTGCTCTGGTCCTTCTGCGTCGCGGATTTCTTCAAAGGCGGCAGCAACATCTTCAAAGAGGCCGTTAGCAAATGACGCCTCGACAAACCTGGCTACATCATCCCGATCGTCAAAAGTATGCAGGTTGGCTTTGATGGTATTGTCCAAAGTCATGTGTTCCGTGACCGCCAGTTGGCCGGTCCGTTTGACGATATCCAGTGGCGTAGCAATGGAGGACGAAGAGGGCGAGACAGTTAGTGCTGTCGAAATCGGCTGCAAGGGCACCAACGAGGCGGCTTTTCGCCGTTCTGCAAGCGCCAGATGTTGATAATGCTGATTCTGCGTGATGTCCACTCGACCCATCAACATTGCCTGTAAGTGGTCAGAGATATCCGCAATAGCAAGAAAGGTATTGATGTTGTGCCGGGGAATGTGGGTACGCATCCGCGTCGAGGTGCCATCCTCCTCCAGTAATTGATATTTGCTGAATACTGATCCATCAGGCTCAACGTTGCCTAAGAATTTATTCATAAGTGTGTTAGTGAAGGGTATCGGTGTAGCCAGCAAAGCCAGTGTGCGCTTTAATGCCAGCGAACCCTTCTCGTGTAGAAATAGCAGATCCTCGTAGTTAACTTGGTAGCGTTTGCCATTTTCCATCCAGGCGTGTGTACAGGGTTCGTTGGCATTCGCCAGGCCAAATTCGGTCTTAATGTAATGATTGAGAGCAGTCTTGGAATAATAGATAGATTTGCTGTTTTTCGGGCCTGGTATTTCTTGAACGGGCAGCACACCTCTTTTGCTAAGGGCTTTGGATGTTTTGTCCCGTTGTCCTGCCCGGCCCCGAAAACTTGAGGTAGTTTGGGTGATGTACTTCACCACATCGTCCAGTTCGACTCGTTCACCGGGCATGTTGCTGATGGCCTGTGGCAGGTAATCAGCAAAAGATTTTGCCCGTAGATAGGTAAGATGGCTGCGTATTGGTGCGGTCAACATTTTAACGGTACTGAATATACTCTCGACCAGCGGTACTGCCAGCGGTTCTACCCAATGCGTTCGCTACCCAGCACCTTTGACACCAACATAACGGATACCAAGAAAATAATCGGGTAATCCCTTGTCCTGAAATCGTTTGCAGATTGCCGGATCATCAATCTGGCGTTTAAACAGGGCATCCTGTCTGAGATTAAACGCTTCAATGGAGCGAAAGCCGGTAATAACCAATAACAACAGGCAATTTAACGCGATTTTCTCAGCATCACTTTCCACCCGCTGGATTAATGCAACTATGTTCAGAAATCCGCGAATGGTAATCAACGCATCTTCACCATCGGTAGTGGTATCAGACAGCTTGGCCTGCTGTTTCAGCGCCATGGTTTCCCGGGCTTTGCGGGTCAAGTTGGTTTTGTTGGTATACTTCACATCAGAGTTGTATTGCAGTTTAACCAACGTAAATGTGAAGTGATTGACCAATTTTTGAAGGCTAACGCACCGCCCTTTATAGTTAGCTGTATTGGGGTCACTAGGAGATGAAACGCTACTGAGAAGATCCATCGCTCGTTGAATGACAACTGTGCTCAGGTAAGATGGATGGGTCTGTCCTGTCTCATAAAGCATCGCATGGTACCATCGTTTCAGAATCATCAAAGTTGCCTTTGCCACCGCTGGCGACATACTCCTATTTCCCTGTCGGTAAACCACTACCAGCATAGCTTTCATGAACTGACTATATTCTTTGTCGATGGGCAGATGTTCTACAATACCTTTGAATCTGTTCATCTCATCAAAACGTAATGTATTTCTGCCGTTCCCTCGCAACCATCCACTTCCCTGGTTACCACTTACCCAGATATGATCATTCCATGTTTGGGCAAAATCAGCAGACAGGTGCTGTTCGAACCATTTTTTTTGCTCTTCAATAAAAGCCTGAAAATGCTCAAAGTGATTTTTCATTGGACTTCACCTGTTCCTGATGAAAACGGCAGCGGGCGATAACAGACTCAATTTCAAACTGTGTGGTTTCATGGATTAAAATGAGCGGATTTCGGGAATTACCTACACCGTCTGAAATAGCGATTAGTTCATCGACTTCTTTTTTGACGCATTCAAGTAGAGCCTGATGTTCACCATCCGTAAAAGGGCGATAATACAGACAGCCGTAACAAGAACGCACTTCGCTGAAAGGGCATGTACTACTGTTCCTGGAGCAACCACCAATTTTATCATGCAACTCGTCACCAACGAGTCCCACCACTGGATGGCCTTTCCAATGTGCTGAGTCGACCAGTTCCCCAGTGAGCATCATAGCCACCATATTTTGCCAAACGGGATTCGACCCAAGCGCTTTAGCACGGATCAAGGCCAACGCGGGAGTTGCCATAATGTAGTATTTAGCTACGGCAAGAGAGGTGTGCCCCAGTACATGTGCTATCCATTATAGTATCTAACGTATTATGTAGCGCTGCATTGTCTTGAATAATTCGTTGGACATTGGCAGCATTAGCCTGCTCAGACAGGAAACGTTTTGCATATAGATCAGGCATTTGACTTGTCGGACTCCATCCCCCCATCAGTCGTAGTTCATCTTTGGCTTCTTCCATTATCCCTGAGAGGGAAGGGACTTCAGCAATAAAGTGTGTTTTATTTTGCTGGCTTTTCAAATATTTTAAATGCCATATTTTTTGCAATGTCAAAAAGGCCCAAGTATGTCGGGTTGTATGCGGAGTCAATCGTTGCAACGAGTCAGAGTACAACGGTGATTTGTACTCTGGATATTGGTTAGTGAAGACCTGATCTATTTTCGAAAAAATAGAATGAACTGATGTGTAGGACAAAGGCTTCGCTGACTGTTGACTCGATGTAAAGATGAAATCGTGTTTATCAGTTTTTGGTCGAAGCTTTGCTATATAAATGCTTAAAAAAATATAATCCTGCTTATCGAGCTCCAACACACGATTAGCCCATGCATTTTTGAGAGATGGCGCATTCTTTCTTGGTTCGTATGCCTCGTCGACAGTTGTCACAATCAAACTAAACTTATCACCTTTTAAATTAGGTTTAATTGAGCTGCACTCTAACAACAATAGCTCACCTGTTCGTAAACCATAATTTAACAACAGACGAATAATCAAAAAATTGCGGAACTGAAGATGCCCGGAAGGGAAAGGATTTAGCGGGTTATGCTTTTGGGCAGAAGAGGGGGTTATTATTCCATACAGGCTGAGCACCATTGCCCCAGACAAACTCTGAAATCCTTGGCTGCTGTGACTATGTTGCGAAAATTTGTTTGATGTAAGCGTTCGATAATTCTCCCGGCAAAGCTGTAAACGGGTGTGTAAACGCGAAGCCAAAAGTGATAATGCTTTGGGAGAGTCATCCCGGTATGCAGGTGATATGTAGGTGTTAATCAAAAAAGAAATGAAATGGATCACAGCACGAACTCTAACTGTATGAGTTAAGCTATTGGCTTTTGTGACTCTCGTTAAAGACAACACATTTGACTGGACGTTGTGGCCATTTTCTAGATACATCCAAAATGCGGGCATTTCACCGACAGCAATGTCTGGATTGTGGTCAGATGAATAGAAGCTGTAGCAAAACGAGACACCATACTTTTGCCTCCAGAATTCGTAAAAAAACTTCACAGATTGAAGTGAAGCTGACTGTGTGGACAATGAGCGGAAAGCCAAATGGTCAATATGGTACCTAAGGGGATACAGCAACGGCAGAGAGGTTTCCAAGTCCATCAGGATCCATCGCCTTTTACGGCCTGAGATAACCAACTGCTTTAGTGAATACACAATATTTACCTCAAAATTATCATGGATATGAAGAGAATGTACTCTGTACCTAATGCAAGAAACGAGAGGGAGATCAGAAATCCTAACGTATTGATTTATCAGTTAGTGGGAGTGTCATATGAACTTATTTACCACAGTAGGTGATTTAACATAATATACATTATGCGCACTGAGGATGTAGGGGCTCAATGCTAATGTCTATTTGTGGCTCATTAGGAATGTCCAGGCTATAGTTTTCAGACCTGTATGTCTAGTCAACGACTCGCTTTTTCCTGATGAGGAGTTTTCTATGGCTATACATGACGCCGGGATGTTCACCGTGAAAGAAATTAACCGCCTAAAAATCCTTCAGGACGTCATCGATCGCAACCTGCGTCCTGGCCAGGCTGCGGAGATGCTCGGCATCACGCCACGCCATTGCAGCCGTCTGCTGAAACGTTATCGTCAGTCCGGACCGCTTGGTATGAACAACCAGAGTCGCGGTCGCACCGGAAACCGCCTGCTGCCCACATCACTGACTGAGCTGGCGCTGAGTATCATTCGGGAACGCTACTCTGATTTTGGTCCGACACTGGCACGGGAAAAGCTGGAAGAAGTTCACGGTCTCGTCCTTGGCAAGGAAACCATCAGACGCCTCATGATAAAATCCGGACTCTGGATCCCCCGCAGACAACGTCCGCCGAAAATTCACCAGCCCCGTTATCGACGCCCCTGTACCGGCGAGCTGATCCAGATTGATGGCTGCGACCATCACTGGTTTGAAAATCGGGGTCGGCCCTGTACTGCTCTGGTCTATGTTGATGATGCCACCAGTCGCCTGATGCACCTGCTGTTTGTGAAATCTGAATCCACATTCACCTATTTTGAAGCGACCCGTGGCTATATCGAGAAATACGGTAAACCCATGATCCTCTACAGCGATAAAGCCAGCGTGTTCAGAGTCAATAATAAACACGCCACCACAGGTCCCGGTGAAACCCAGTTTGCCAGGGCCATGCGCTGCCTTAATATCACCCCTCTGTGCGCGGAAACCAGTCAGGCAAAAGGCCGCGTTGAACGCGCCCATCTGACACTTCAGGACCGGCTGGTTAAAGAGCTCAGGTTAAAAGGGATCAGTACGATAGAAGCAGCAAATGCGTTTGCCGAAGAATACATGACCGATTACAACAAGCGGTTTGCCAAAGCCCCCCGGCATGATTTCAATGCTCACCGGCCATTGACATTAACCGATGATCTTGATGCGGAATTTACCTGGCGCGAACCCCGGCGAGTTTCAAAAAACCTTACAGTACAGTACGATAAACTGCTTTATCTGATTGAAGACAGTGAGTACAGCCGTCGGGCCATCGGTAAGTATATCGATGTCTGGCATTATCCTGACGGGCATAAGGAACTGCGCCTGAATGATGTGCTGCTCCCCTATTCCACCTATGACCGGTTGTCGGAAGTTGACCCCGTCGCGATTGCAGATAATAAAAGACTGGGCCATGTGCTGGACGTTGCCAGGCAGGTCCAGAGAAAACGTGACAATAACCGGTCACAGTCGGTACCTGCTGGCGATGAACCTTCCCGCAGACGGCATGCACCCAGTATTAACAAATCTCAGCGTTCACTGAACGAAGATGACATGCTTGAAGCCATGTTAAAGCTTCAGGGTAGCTCGGAGGCCATTTTTGGTAAAAGATGAACCGAGGCAAACGAGCAACAACGAGTAAAAAATCCTGAAAAAGAGGCCAAATATGCCAGAAACAGATGAAAAAGTGATGATGTCTCTCAGGGAACGCTACCGACTGGAACTCATTGAGGCTGTGCTGGCCAGTGAATTAAGTCTGACGGAAGCGGCTGCGTCAATGGAGATAACGCCACGTCACTGCCGCCGTCTGATTGCGCAATACCTACAGGCAGGACCTGTCGGGTTAGTCAGCCAGCGGCGCGGAAAACCCAGTAATCACCGGCTTCAGGTAGAGCTTAAAGCCCGCGTTATTCATTTTCTGAAAACTGAGTGCCAGAGCGTGGGGCCGACACAGGCACAAAGAATGCTGATAACGTCTGAGAGTATCAACCTGTCAGTCGAAACGGTAAGGCAATTGATGCTTGCAGAGAAATTATGGCAACAAACATCGAAAACCTCATAATCAAGTTGTCTCTGTGTAGCTGTAAACTATAAGCATATTCAACTGTATTTACGGAAAAGTCCCCTCAAGATCATTGTTATGCCCTGATCTACATGGGGTGTCTGAGCTAGTATAATATTTTCTTCTTGTGACAAACCATTATTGAGATCGTCAAAAGTAAAGCCATTAAACATTTCACGGCCTGGCCAATGTTTTTCAGCAGAACTAATCGGGGAGGCAATGTTGAGCGATTCAGCAACATCTCTAGCACATCCACCAAAACCACCCATAATAAAAAGCGGCTGCTTCGCTTTAATTGACATCAACGCTTCCTCGGCAATACCCGGCATTGTTCCTTTGTAACCTTCAATGCGTCCCCCTAGAACTATTCTGGCATGCGTATCACGTAACATAGCATTACGCATAGCAGTCAGCCCTATTCTCCAGTCATCTTCTAGTGGAGTTACCACTGCTCGCTGTATTCGTTCTTGCAGTTGCAATTGTGAACCATCGCGGTCAAACAAAACTAGTTCCGCCATTCCACTAAGATGATTACTAAGGGCGATTAATTCAGCTTCATCTTTTTGCATATGAACTGGCCATGCAAGATAATTCAATACACTCGGACGTTCATCTCCTTCATCCGCATCCCTACGGTGTCGGGATACCAGTTCAAACAATAATGAGGTAAAACCATTTATGCGTAGATCTCCTCCATACACAATTCTGGATCCAAGCGCCAAAAGATGCCTTGATATTTCTGTCATGGCATCAGATAAGTGTTGCTCACTCAGCCCCAGTAGCGGCATATCCGGGCTATCAGATATTGAAATTGCAATTACTTGCTGACTCAGTGCTTCCCGATAAGCCATTATGCAATCCCTCCTGCCATCCACTCAGTAAAACTGCGAAATTTAATTTCTGGTTTAATTTCTTCAAATAAGCGTTCCTCTTCAGCACTTAAAGGTGGATCAGGATAAATAATCAACGGTTGCCCATTCCCTGAAAACGATAGGCCTGCAAGCGAAATTAATTCAGGCGTTCGTGGAACGAACCGAATATTAGATTCATTGCAATCAACCAATTGAACACGGCAACGCCATAGAAAATCCTTCAAAACCTCATCCAACAAACGCGCAATAATTATACTAATACGATTTGTTTGTTGAGGGTCCATCCGAACGATTGGTACATTCCCCATATAGGGAAACCCCCTCTCATCAAGCTCATTGATACAGTTTGCGACAACTAATGGTACGCTGTAACGCTTAGCTTCAATAATTTCTCTCCGACACCACTCACGTGAAGAATAAGTGTCAGTGTGAATAGCGACGACAGCACTTTGCGCAACTTGCTTAAGCAGTACTTCATTAAAACGAAGCCCGACTGGGATGTCATGGACATCAAAAAATGAGCTAAGCCCATTCCCCTTGTGCAATTGATCTCGTATTAAGTATGCAATCCGCTCACCATCCGAATCATGTTTAGAATGGCTAAGGAATATCTGGACTTTTCGAAGGTATTGAAGCAGTTCATCATCAGATTTGTCTGGTTGCTTTAGATGTTCAAGATAGTGGCGCAACATCCGACAAAATTCATAAGTTAGGGTGCTGATTAATCGAAGCTGCATCGATGCTACATCGTTGCTATCTTCTTGAAGCCAAAGATCCCAACGTACGGCCTGTTCCTCAAGGCCAGTTGATAATCCTTCATGTTCAATCGCCACAGGAAAAATGTGAGTGCCCAATCCAGCGTTTACTGTCTCCGCCGAGAGTTCATGAAGCCAAATGTTCCAATCGTGGTCCTTTGCCATATTTGATTCGGCAAGTACGATAACCGCCGTCGTTTCTGATTCAGAAAAGTTAATTGCCAGTGGCTTCCCTGTTTCAGGCAATACTTCAAACCGAAAAATAACACTCAAACCGGTTCCACCCGCAATATTCTTGTAAAGTTCACGACGAAAATGACTACGAAGTGTTTCTGCTAATGCAGCTCCACCGGAAAACATTGGGTGCCAGACAATATAAATAACCAGAAAAGGCTTGGCTAGACTTGGGTCAGACATATTACATACTCCTTAGTCCACTGCTGCTATGGGCGCGTGACCCGGACACGTATAGCGAGATAGAGGTGCAAGATACGGGGTTTTAAGGCGTCTAGGTCTTCTTTAGTATGCCATAATCGAATGCCATGACAAAACGATGTACTCAAAAAAAGTGCTGTTATATGATATGGATTATGGTGCAAAATGAAAGAGGTACACACAGCTAAAGGATAAAAGTAATGGGGAAGCATAATGTATTCATCAGCTATCATCATGCAAATGATCAGCTGTACAAAAATCGCTTAGAAGAAATGAATAAAGAGCATGATATATTCATAAATCGCTCAGTCTCACTTGGCGATATTGACGAAGATGAAGAGGCTCAAAAAATAAGAGAAATAATTAGGGATGATTACCTTAGAGATACTTCGGTTCTAATATTACTTGTTGGATTGGAAACAAAAAACAGAAAACATATTGATTGGGAGGTATTCTCCAGTATGAGAGATAGCCCAAAAAACAAAAAATCAGGCATATTAGTTGTCAATTTACCGAGCACAGGAACGACCTATATCAGGTCTACTCATGGGGAAAGTGAAAAAGAGCAAATACACCCAGGAATCTCTTCATGGACAAACATTGATAAAAGATCAACATTTGAAGAAAGATTTCCATATATGCCAGCAAGGATAATTGATAATTTTATGAAAAAGGATTCTTACATTTCAGTCGTTAATTGGGATCAGATATGCTGGAATCCTGAAAATTTGGAAAAACTCATAGAGTTAACATATAATGACAGAGATAAATGCTCGTATGATATGACCCGAACCATGAGGATGCGTAACGGTTAGATGTAGGGCGTAAATAATTTAGAGTATTATTTTAAAACCTGTCAAATTGTTGGTTTAAATGATTCAGAGTTACCAGCTTGATATAAGCATCAAATCCTGATACGAAAAAAATGGTAACTCTTAACCTTCGTTGCACATTCCCAGTCATCACATCTAAATCTTTTTTTATAATATTAAAACTTGGCACCCAATAGACATTTCTAACGAGCCAGTGATTAGACATTTCTACTGAGCCTTGACAGAGGATGTAACAGCAAAGTTGTAATGTCCGCTTTGGGCTAAGGCTAAGTTAAGATGTCCGTCATGTATAATCAACAGGAAGATCCCCATGGCGGCTCATGCAGCGGAGTTTTTCACTTTGGATGAAGTTAATCGACTCAAAATCCTTCAGGATGTCGTTGATCGCCGTCTGACAACTCAAATGGCAGCGCAGCGCCTGGGTATTTCCGATCGCCAGTGCCGACGCCTTCTGTCGCGTTACCACGAATCTGGCCCGCTTGGTATGGCTAACCGTCGTCGCGGAAAACCCAGCAACCATCAGTTGCCTGATGGTCTTGCCCGGTACGCACTCAATATTATCCGCGAACGCTATGCCGACTTCGGGCCGACGCTGGCGTGTGAGAAACTCGCAGAACTGCACGATGTTCACCTGTCCAAAGAGACTGTCCGTTCACTCATGGTCAAAGCCGGTCTCTGGATACCCCGCAAACAACGTGCGCCAAAAATTCAGCAGCCACGCTATCGGCGGGCCTGCTGCGGCGAACTGATACAGATTGATGGTTGCGACCATCACTGGTTCGAGAACCGTGCGCCTGCCTGTACTGCACTGGTCTGCGTTGACGATGCAACCAGTAGCCTGATGCAACTCCTCTTTGTGAAATCGGAATCGACCTTCACTTATTTTGAAGCCACCCGGGGCTATCTGGAAAAGCATGGCAAGCCACTGGCGTTGTACAGCGACAAAGCCAGCGTCTTCAGAATCAACAATAAAAATGCCACCGGTGGCGACGGCTATACCCAGTTTGGCCGTGCGATGCACGAACTGAATATCCAGACTATCTGCGCCAATACAAGCTCTGCTAAAGGCCGCGTGGAACGTGCTCATCTGACGCTTCAGGATCGCCTCGTAAAGGAGCTCCGGCTCAGGGGCATTTCTTCAGTGGATGCTGCCAATGATTTTGCAGATGAGTTTATGGTCGATTACAACCGGCGCTTTGCTAAAGCGCCCCGGCATGACTTTGATGTTCACCGGCCACTTGAACATGATGATGATCTGGCTGCTTTTTTCACATGGCGGGAACCGCGCCGAGTTTCAAAATCACTGACGGTTCAGTATGAAAAAGTGCTCTATCTGATTGAAGACAATGAAATCAGTCGCAAGGCAATCGGAAAATATATCGAGGTCTGGCACTACCCGGATGGCGGGAAAGAGCTACGGTTTAACGGGGTTACTCTTCCCTACTCCACCTATGATCGTCTTCAGGAAATTGACCAGGGGGCTATCGTGGACAATAAGCGACTCGGGCGGACACTTGAATTTATTAATCTATTACGTCTAGCGAACAAACCTCAAGCTGGGACAGGGAAATGACCGGGAATTTTAATGCCAGCTTGTGGTTTATGGCTGGGTTACTGATTATCGGCGCGCTGGTACTGGCATATATACCGATGGGCGGGGTGCAGGCGGCGACCAGAATCGACTGCGATAAGCCCGTCGGCCGTCGGCCCTTCTGGCAGTGAAGCAGTATCGGTCAGCGCAGGGAACGCGCGCTTAACCGTTCTCAGGCACTGCCTGCCGGAGATGGCCCCTCGCGTCGGCGCAGGAAACCCACAGAGAAGAAATCCCAGCGCTCAATAAAACTATCTCTTGAGCTGTCGTGGGTTGTCATACGGATAATTCATTGACTAACTCAATATTTACAAGTGAAATGATACATATTTATTGCTATAAAAATCTGAAAATAATCGATGACGGGATCTGCTCTGATACTTATTTCCGCCATTTTGGTCCATCATAGATTCAGCCTGACAAGTCATTTTTTGCCTTATTCACGCGTTTCTTCTATAAGATTATTCCCCCTAATGACATAATTTAATTAACAGGTTGATATATATGTCATCGATGTTTATTCCGCCAAATGGTCATTTGGTCTTACATTTGCAGTATTTCTTCGGTTTTAAAGGCGAGTAACATTGCGTATTTATATTAAATCTAACGGCTACGCTACTCTGCAATACTTATCGGCATCATATTATTTAACATTTATTTAATCGAGTTAAGCGATCAATAAACACCCCTTTGATAGTCACTAACTATCAAATTAATTCCTATTGATCGTTTTAAACGATTGTAATCATTTGAAACTATCAGTTAATAATTTAAATATCTTTTATACGTAAGTACTTCTCAGACAACACTTCTCCTGCATATGAGATTGATTGCTGAATTGTTTATTTAAAAGAACATTGATGTGGCTAATGGATATTCAGTCACAGTGCATTAGATATTGTTTCTTGACAGGGAAGAATTAATGCCTAGTTGCCTTAATAACTACAACCGACAGCAAAAGAAATTTATGGATTATTATTTTATATCTGACAATCTATTTTTTTTATCAGGTATTCAGGCCCATAATGAAATTTATGATGGGAATGTTTACTGTATTCCTGTTATCGATGCGCCGGGTAAATTCTCTCCCTCTTTCGGGGATGTGGTGGTTATTCATGTATCACATACTGGAGAGCGGAGCAGGATTGCTATGCTTCCAGGCATGGCAACCAGCAGAGTAGTTATTATGTTAAAAGAGAATCATGGTCATCGCTATTTCAATGACGGACGCTTCCCGTGGCTGATTCCGCACGGTACATGCATGAGTGACCTAATGGCCTGCCTCAGTCAAATCAGCCACTATCCCCTGACTCACAGGAGGCTTTCGGTGCGGGAAATTCGTCTGTTTTGTTACCTCAGCCGCGGATATTCCCCGCAGCAGTTGGAGATGAAAATGGAAACCGGTGCCAAGCATCTTTATCGCTTAAAACGAAAAACTTTAATGCAATACGGACTGCAGCACTGCAATGCCGTCAATATTCAGATCTGTCGGGATTTAATCACGCTAAGTGGAGCCGTATAGCGCTTAATAGCCGCTGTAACATTCAGGGTGGCAAATTGGCACTAATATAATCAGGGCCGATGCTTTTAGGGTAGCGGAAAAAACTGGTCTAACCTAAATCATTAATAGTAATAGTGTGTTTTTTAAAACTGAAATTCGAATATGCCCGTCGTTACTGCTTGTGACGCTCAGAATAATTCTGGCGGGTTAACCACCGCTGACGGAATATCCGTCAGTGTTTTTAATGCAAAACGGAGTTTGTTTTTTTATGAAATTAAATCAATTATTCATCGCTGCCGCTGTTTCCTCTGCCCTGTTATCTACCAGTGCACTAGCTTTATCGGATAACACGATCACTTTCAAGGGAGCTGTTGCGGACCAGACCTGTACTGTAACTATTAACGGTAACGAAGTGGCCCCTGTCGTGTTACTCCCAACGGCCCGTGCGGCAGATCTGGCTATTAGCGGTGCAACAGACAAAGACACCACTTTTGACCTGGGCATTTCAAACTGCACGGTTTCTGAAGATGACGTGACTGTTTCGACCGTCTTCGTAGGCAACAATGTGACTGATGCGGGTCGTCTGGGCAACACCGGTACCGCGAACAATGTCGATATCCAATTGCTTAATACGACGGGGACGCCGATTAACCTGACAGGCGGCTACACCAGCCCTGATCTGCTCCTGCCAGCCGGCGATACCGAAGCTTCTGCCACCTACACCGCTCGTTACTATGCCACCGGTGCAGCAACTGTAGGTACCGTCCAGGCTTCCTTACAGTACGCCGTTACTTACCCGTAATTACCGGTCATTGCGACGGGGGGCTCCTCCCGTCGTATCGTCATGGACGTGTCGGATGAAAAAACTTTATTACAAAGCGGTACTTCCCGGCATTCTGGGATTTCTTCTGGCCTCTGCCGCCATCAGTACGGCGCAGGCCAGTGTCACCATGCTGGGAACCCGTGTCATTTATAATGGCGGGGCTAAATCCACCGACGTGCAGTTACGGAATGTCGATAATTTTCCTTACGTCATTACAGCATGGGTTGATGATGGCAACCCGAAAAACGGTTCAGAACAATCAGCATCCGTCCCCTTCATTGTCACACCTCCGGTTTTTCGCATTCAGTCCGGCGCAGGCCAGATTTTGCGAATTGTCTACACGGGCGCGAAACCTTTGCCGCAAGACCGGGAGTCGCTGTTCTGGTTCAACTTCATGCAGGTTCCACCCGCCAACGTGGCTGACGCCCCTGATGGACGTAAACAGAATGGCATCCTGGTGATGCTACGTAACCGGGTCAAGCTTCTTTATCGTCCCGCAGGAATAGACGGTAATCCACAGGAAATACTACAAAACCTGCGGGTCAGTCATGCTGTCCTGGACGGCAAAACCGGCGTGAAAGTGACCAGTAACCAGCCGTTTTACGTCACCGCCTCTTCGGTGTCGCCGTCAGGGAATAAGACCGTTCGTTTCGGGGATAAGGACGTTGTTATTCCGCCTTTTAGTGACCACTTTTTCCCCTTTTCAGGGAAAGCACCAGCAGGGATGAAAAGCGTACGCATTACGCTGATTAACGATCAGGGAGCGAGAATAAGTGAAGATTACCCGTTGTAAGAGTCTGCAACAGCTGCTGATCCCGGGCACTCAGTTGGTGCTTATGCTGTTGCCCGGCTCTGCGGCGGCAGAATATTATTTCGATCCCACTTTACTGCAGGGAAGCGGCTACGACAGCGCTTTGGACCTTTCTCGTTTCAATCAGAGCGATGAAGAGCTGCCAACCGCAGACTATGTGCTGGATATCTGGTTGAACGGGCAGTTGCTCCGGGGACAGGAAACCATCACCTTTGCTGAGCCTCCCGAGAATAAAGGGCGCACGGAACCCTGCCTGACGCCAGTACAGATTGAAATCAGCACTATCCGCGTGCCCGCAGGGTCGCATGTTTTACCGGAAACACCACCCGCCTGTCGGTTTATCAGTGCGCTGGGGAAAAATATCCGCTGGGAGGTTGATACAGCCGCCCTTCGTCTTAACATCAGCGTCCCTCAGGCAGAGCTTTATCGGGATCCACGAGGATATATCCCCGCATCCGAGTGGGAGGCGGGGAACGCTGCGCTTTTTCTGAGACATAATACCAATCTCTATCGCACGGAAAACACCTCATCGGGCTACCGATATGATTATCTGTGGAGCAATATCAACACCGGTCTTAATTTCGGCCTCTGGCAGCTGCGCCACCAGGGAAACCTGCGTTACTCGGACGACAGTATTAGCGGAGGACAATACCGCTACAATTCCTCACGTGTTTGGCTTCAGCGCCCACTGCAGAGCATCAACAGCGTCCTCACTCTTGGCGATGCGACGACCGACAGCAGCCTCTTTGGTAGTTTGTCGTTTAACGGCATTCGTTTGCGTACCGATCCGCAAATGTGGCCTCAGGGTAAACGGGGTTACGCGCCGGAAGTGCGCGGAGTGGCCAACACCACTGCCCGGGTGGAGGTCCTGCAACAGGGAAAGGTGATTTATGAAACCACCGTTTCCCCTGGAGCTTTTGTTATCAACGATTTGTATAACACCACCAACCAGGGTGACCTGAATGTTCGGGTCATTGAAGCTGACGGGCAGATATCCACTTTCACGGTCCCCTACTCTTCCGTCCCGGATTCTGTCCGGCCAGGCAACTGGAGTTATGGCCTGGCAGGTGGATATGTTCGCCATTACTATGACCAGAACAATAAATTTGTTGAGGGTATCCTGAAGCGGGGGGTAAATAATTACCTGACGTCTAACTCCGGTATCCGCATTGCTGATGGCTATCAGGCCGGATTGTTGGGTGGCGTCATTGCCACTTCAGCCGGAGCCTTTGGTCTTAATGCTGTGTATTCCCGCGCGCAGATCGAACACGGCCGCAATGAGCAGGGTTGGCGACTGGAAGCCAGCTACGGTAAGGCGTTCTCTACCGGGACCAACCTGATGCTGGCGGCTTACCGCTATTCTACCCGCGGCTATCGTGACCTTCAGGATGTGCTGGGTGTGCGCCAGCAGTATCGGGATCATATTACTTACCATTCCGACACTCTATATCAGCGTAACCATTTATCAGCAACGCTCAACCAGTCTATGGATCGCTGGGGGATCCTTAGCCTGAATGCCAGTACAGCAGATTATTACAGCGACGCTTCACGTCTCACTCAGATACAGCTTGGATACAGTAACAGCTGGCGCAATATCGGCTTTAACCTTAATTTTGCCCGTCAGCGTACCGTCCAGACCAGCCGCAATTATGGCAGTTTCCTGGATACTGACGATCGCAGCCGCCGCTACACCGAAAACACCTTCTCCTTCAATGTCTCAGTGCCGCTCAATTTTGGGCAAAATAGCTCACAGCTAATGCTGAGCGCTAACCGAAGTGGTACAGGCGATAATGTAATGGCAAGCACCAGCGGAACGGCTGGGGAGGCCCAGGCATACTCCTGGTCGGTTTACACGGGACTGGAACGACCTGATCAGGACAGCAATAGCACCACTTTTGGCGGAAGCCTGGAAACACGCACATCGTTCGGGGCATTACGTGGCACAGCCTCGCGCGGCCACGACTACCGCCAGTATGGTCTGGGAACATCAGGCACGCTACTCGTGCACAGCGGCGGGCTGACGGTCGGTCCCTATACCAGCGATACTTTTGCGCTGATTGCCGCTCCAGGCGCAAAGGGCGCAACAATACGTAACGGACAGGGTGCGAAAGTAGACCGTTTCGGCTATGCCCTGCTGCCGTCTCTGACGCCCTATCGCTACAACACCGTCAGCCTGGAAACGGGTGAGATGAATGGTGATGTTGAGTTACAGGGGGGCAGTAAACGCGTAGTGCCTTATGCCGGAGCGATTACCCGCGTCACTTTTGCCACGCTCAGCGGTCAGGCCGTGCTGATCAATACCACTCTGACGAACGGCAGCGCGCCGCCGATGGGCGCTGAAGTCGCGGACAGTAAAGGCGCATCGCTGGGGATGGTCGGCCAGGCCGGGCAAATCTACGCCCGTTTACCGGATCAGTCCGGAGTACTTTATGTTAGTTGGGGAACCAAAGCCTCTCAGCAATGCCGCGTCTACTACCAGTTGCCCGCTCAGCGGCCAGATACGGGTATTCATCAGCTAGCCCTGCCATGTAAACGGGAATAAAAATCATGAATATTAAAGCGGGATCTTGTGCCCTGCGAACTGTTCATACAATTGTCATTCTTGTTGCGACGCTGTTTAGCGCAGCAACGCCAGCAGTGGTGAACGTTGACATAACCCGGGCAATCATCAATGCCGGAGAGAAAAGCGTGCCCCTGTCGCTGGACAACTCCGGAGACCAGCCCATGCTGGTACAGGTTTGGGTTGATGAAGGCAATCCTGGCGTATCACCGGATAAGGTTAAAACGCCGGTCGTTATCCTGCCTCCCGTTTTTCGCATGTCACCGGGAGAGGAGCGTTCTGTAAAAATTTTGCTGGCCAATCCAACCCTTCTACACCCCGATCGAGAAGCGCTGTACTGGCTCAATATCTACCAGGTTCCCCCGCTTCCCGTTCAAAATGAAAAAGCGTCGCTTCAGGACGACAAGGCAACGTCGCGCGTGATACTGCCTCTGCGTATCCGGATGAAGTTGTTTATTCGTCCTGAAGGAGTGGCTCCCCCCTCGGAGAAGGAGGGGGGAAAACTCATTTTTGCACGACAGATGCAAGGAACCCTGGCACAACTTAGCGTCAGGAATCCGACCCCCTGGCATATGACGCTGGCAACACTCTCCTGCGGTAAAACAATGGTGACGGGGGTACTGATTGCGCCCGGTACCAGACTCATCCTGCCATTTAAGGGGCATATACCCGAATGTGCGACCGTTAACTATGAAGTGATCAATGACGATGGTAATCGTCTGAAGCATGTCGCCCAGGTACAGGGCCGATAAAGCACAGAACAGAAAGAGGAAAAATAAAATAATGAAATATGGATTATATCTGTGCAGTTTTCTGATTCCTGCACTGTTGCCTGGCATTAGCTCCGCCATCTGTATTAACACCACATCGACGAGTCAGCTTTCTCAGGCAGCGCGGGATGCCGGATACACGGTGACAAAAGCCACGAATATCGGGTCTTCGTTTAATCAAAGAGATTTAGGAATACCGCAAAGGCTCAGATTCAGTTCTCTGACTTATGCCGATGGTAGAGTCCTGTACAGTGGAGGCAATGCCTCCTACCCTTCAGCCTCCGGCGGGCTTGCACCAAATGATATTATTTATCGTTGCGATGCTGCCGATCTGGGAAGTATTTTCGAATATTATGCTTTTGGCGACGCACGTTCGTCTTCAGCGATTTGTAGTCGTGAAGTTCCTGAAGCCGCAGGGGCTTATTATACCGAGATAAGAAATCTCGCTTATCGGGCGACTAATCTGAAGTCTGGAGAGTATTTTACCCCCTACTGGAAGCGGCGAGCTATTCCCGCAGAGGATGTATTTAATGATGGTACTTATATCTATGTACCAGCTAATGCCTTCAGCGGTATTTCCGTCGATTTAATCAAAGCGGGGGCAATATCCGGAACGTCCTGGGCCGGAATATATTCCCATGGAGGCGTACCCATTGGCTATGTTGTTTTTCAAGGGCCTGGCTATCACTCGACGCTGGCTCCAGGGAACAACAGCTGCAGGAGCGTGGATTACGCATCGATCGTTCCGGTTGCTTCCTGGCTTGATGCGAAGTTCATCACATGGGGGCATGGCGGTTGTCGTGTCAAAGACTATTCGCCGGTGGTGAATATCCCTCCCATTTTGGCCCAGGATCTGGCCGCAGGCACAACCAGTCAGGCCATTTTTTCAGTGAGTGCCGAGTGTAACGGCGATGAGTCGTGGGCATCAATGATGGGAGGTTCAACGGTGATCATGGGATTTATGGTGAATAACACCCAGGCAGCAGCTAAGGCATCAGCGCTGGGATTGACAACGGCAGAAGGCGCATATACCTGGTTACTGAATAATAATTACGGTGCTAATGGCGTCTCATCCGGAACGGGGATCCGTATCTACAACAGTTCGTCACAACCGATCAATCTACTCTCGGGCCCCGTTGTAGGAACAGGAGAAAACGGTGGCTGGTACTTATTGAAAAATCTACTGTCCAGTGATGATGGCTACGATTCTACGACGGGGCTGAATAATTTTTCCGGCAATTTTATTGCTTCTCTGGAAGCCATTCCGGGCCAGACGGTGAAGCCCGGAACCGTCGAGGCACAGCTGCAAATTATCATGGAACTACAGTAGGTCAATCCTCATTAGAATGAAAACATCTGGATGCTGGTGACCCAGTCAGTTAAATAACTGAACCGGATTAATGTCATCAGCAATAATCATACGTTAAGCCCGGACACACACGTGCCGGGTATTTTTTCGCCCTGGCTATGTGGTCGCGATAAACTGCAACCTGGGATAACGTTCCAGCCACCGTTTTGCCGCCGCACGTTGCCTGAAAATATTCAGCTTTTCACGCTCAAATATGGGTGTCGGCCGTAGACGTAATTCGAACAGATCATCCAGCCCATAAGGCGCAATAATCTCAATAAGATTTGTCTCCCCCAATCTGACGGCGACAGCTGTCGCTGTCTCGGGCCAGTACAGCAACGCATTTTCTGTAGAGAGATAAGGATCGTTGCCGTTGCGTTGATGCATTCTGGCTTGATTCTTCACCGACCAGTTAAAGCCTGATGATTGCAGACTAAGCGTCTCCTCAAGGCTGCTATCATGAACGGGATCGCTATGTTCTGAGTTGAACCAAACAACGTCCACATCACCTGCAACGGGCCTTTGCCCATATCCGTGCAAGCAATCCCAAACGGCATCGCGCACGAACCCGGCTCCGATCCAGCCATCATTGAGTTTTAATTCCTGAACGGTATAAAGCGCGTCCATCCTTAGCGGATCATTTAACAAGAGTCTTTGCAATGCGTCCTGATACTTCATAATTTCCCTGATAGAAAAATAGTCACGAATATTCAAATCTGCCTGATGATAGCAATATTACCTGCACCGTGGTTGCCTGGACAACACCCTCACCTTACGTTAATTCAGGCGGTAATTGATTGGCTCAACATCAACTTGTATGATGTTCGGCAACGAAAATTCTACTCCAGTAAAGGTGGTCAGATGCTTGATTTAAAGCTAAGAGAAATTAACGATAGCCTGTCCACCAAAGAGCGCCTGGTCGCTGACTATATTCTGGCAAATAAACCGCTGCTGAAGAGCATGAGCATTCAGTCTCTGGCAAAGGCTAACGATGTGAGCACGACAACCATACTGCGCCTTTGTCATAAACTCGGTTATCAGGGCTTCAGCGATCTCAAAATTGACCTGATTACCTCTTCAGGTAGCCACAATCACGAAAAGATTTTGCAGGAAGACATCAATATTGATGATTCTATCGAGAGCGTAAACCATAAAATTCAGCTGATTGAAAAGTCATCTATTGACGAGACCCACGCTATCGTTAACGTCGAGCAGCTCGACCAGGCGATTAAGCTCATCCGGAAAAGCAATAAGATCGTTATTTATGGTGCCGGCAGCAGCGGGCTGGTAGGAAGAGAACTGGAATATCAGCTGATCAAAATAAAAAAGGACGTCAGTTGTCATCCTGATTACAGCATCCAGTACAGCATCGTAAACACGCTCGATGAACATGACCTGGTGATTATCATCTCCCATTCTGGTAAAAATCTGGAAGGGGTTAAGTTGCTTACCATGGCTCAACAGCTTGGCGTCCCGTCAATAGCCATCACCAAAATGGGTCAAAGTCGCATCTCGGGTCTCGCCACGATTCTTCTGCATACCATCACCAGTGAGAGCGTGTCGCGACTGATCCCCATCCGTTCGAAAATGTCGCAGCTCTCGGTCATTAATATGCTGGTCACGAACCTCTTTGTTCAGCAATACGATGATCGACTGCTGAAACAAGCCCAAAACCGTGCCCAGCGTTTCTACAACCAAAATCACAAATCCTGATAGATACCGCGCTATAGCTCCTTTCCCTCGCCATGTTGCGATGTCGTAAACGCAATACGGCGATGAATACCTGAAGAGTGATCACTCTCGCAGAATGAATAAATGGGCTTTTGCCCTGTGTATTCGCGCATCTGAAAGTAATAGTATTACTAACATATAAAAGAAATTTAGTAATAATGTAACTTACAAATCAGATCGGGAGAAAACATGCAAACTGAGGTTCCTGTCATTCTGGTCAGTCACGGCCCCTTTGCCCAGGGGGCACTCTCCTGTGCGGAGATGCTCATTGGCGAACAGCACAATGTTGCTGTGGTATCGCTGCAACCTGAGAGCAACATCAACGACGTTCGCGCCACCCTGCTGGAAACCTACCAGGCGATCAAGAAGGGAAACGGTGTCGTTATTCTCGTTGACATGATGGGTGGCTCACCCTGCAACTTAGCCAGTGAGCTATTTCTCACCTACGACGATATCTTACTGTTTTGTGGGTTCAATATTCCGACGCTGCTGGAAGTCCTCAGCAACCGCGATTTGCCGCTTGAGGAGATTGGGGAAATTATCGAAGAAGTTTTTCCGGGGAGTTGTTTTAACGTCGGGGAAACGTTACAGGCAGAATGCACACAATCAACCGACCTGTAGGAGAAATTATTATGCCTATTAATCTTGCAAGAATTGACGACCGCCTTATTCATGGACAGGTTATTACCACTTGGGTCAAGAACCATGATATCGAACAAGTGCTGATCATCAACGACAAAGTTGCCGCCGATAAAATTCAGCAGTCTGTTTTAACGATGTCGGCACCGCCGGAATTAAAAGTACAAGTATTTGGTGTACAGAAATTTATTGAAATCCTACAAAAGACGGAAATAAAAAGACGCACAATGCTGCTTTTTACCAACAGTATTGACGTCAATACATTGGTGGAAAACGGAATAAAAATCGACAAACTTAACGTCGGGGGAATGAGAATGCAGGAAGGCCGAAGAACGCTCTCCCGCGCCGTCTCCGTGACGCCAGAAGAAGAGCAGGCATTTAAATCCATTATCGCCAGAAATATTCCCGTGGAAATACAAATGGTACCAAAAGATCCGGTAGTGGACCTACGGACGTTAATTTAGCACCAGCGTGAACGACGACTTTAAATAACCAGGGGTAACGCTATGTTAATTGAAGCTATTCTGGTCGCCATCTGGGCAGGTATCTGCTCACTGGACGACGTCGGGCCGCAGATGCTGCGACGCCCTCTACTGACGGGAACTGTCGCCGGCATTATTATGGGCGACATGGTTCAGGGACTGGCAATCGGCGCCACGCTGGAACTGATGTGGATGGGAATTGGCAACGTCGGCGCGTATTCAGCACCTGACGTTATCGCCGGGTCTATCATCGGCGTCGCATTGGGTATTTCTTCCAAGGGCGGTATCGCCGCGGGCATCGCCCTCGCCGTTCCGGTTTCCATACTCTGCCAGCAGCTTCTCATTGTCTGGCGTTCTTTCGCCAGCTTCCTGAACGTCTGGGCGGAGAAATCCATCCAGAATGGTGACTATAGCAAACTGATCAAGATCCACTATTTCTCCACCCCGATGTGGTTTTTGATCCGCGCCGTCCCCTGCTTCCTGGCCGTCTATTTTGGCGGTGACCTGGTGGGGCGGATTCTGGCCGCCATTCCGGAAAGCATTCTGACCGGAATGGGGGTCGCCGCCAAAATGATCCCCGCAATCGGCGTATGTATTCTGCTTTTAATGCTGTTAAAAGGCCGGATGTGGTTCTTCTTCCTGCTCGGCTTCATGCTGACGACTTACCTTAAGTTGCCAATTATTCCTATCACCTTTATCGCTCTGGCTTTTGCCGTGCTTTATGACATGGCCTACAGCAATGGTAATAAAGCCGCAAATCCACCAGCGGAAAAAGAAAAACAGCCCGATACCGAGTCTGAAGAAGGATATGATCTATGAGCGACATCGCCTCTTATCGCGTGGTTGACACCTCAACCCAGGACAAAAAGCTGACAAAGCAGGACCTTAACCGCATTTTCTGGAATATCCAGTCAATGTCATTCTCCTTTAACTATGAGAAGTTACAGACCATCGGCTTTGCCCACTGCATGATCCCGGTCCTCGAGCGACTCTATGCCGATGCCGATCAGGCCACGCGTATTAAAGCCATGAAGCGCCATCTGGAGTTTTACAACTCGCAGGTGAATACCGGCGCGCTGATCATGGGCGTCACCGCCGCGCTCGAAGAAAAAACCACTGAAGAAGAAAAAGAAGCCGTTGTTTCGGTAAAAGCCGGGCTTATGGGGCCGCTTGCTGGTTTGGGCGACAGCTTGCTGAAATTTACCTGGTTGCCGATCTGCGGCAGTATTGGTGCGGCGTTTGCGCTCCAGGGAAATATTATCGGCCCTATTCTGATGTTTCTTCTGTTTAACATCGTCAACGTCGGCTCAAAGTATTTCTTTATCCACTACGGTTACAATAAAGGCGTCGATTTAATCGAACAGTCGAAAAACTCAAATATTATTCAGCGTATTTCCAACGTTGCCAACGTGGTCGGCGTCATGGTACTGGGGTCGCTAATTGCCACCACGGTGAAAGTATCAACGCCGCTGGTGATCGCTGTTGGTGAACAGTCGATCAAAGTGCAAGAGATGTTCGATAAAGTTATTCCCAATCTGCTCACCCTGCTATTTGCTCTGGGTATCTTTTTCCTGGTCAAAAAGTTTAAAGGTAAACATACCGTCGCTCTTATCGTCGGCATGATGGTTATTGGGGTGATCTTCTCGACATTGGGAATCTTAAATTAAAGGGATTAAGCATGAATGAAATATTGCAGTTTTCAGTTATTCGCAAAAACCTGACGCAGCTTGAAATTCGCTTCTCACCATCGCTGGACAACGCCGCGCTTTACTGGGCGCGGGAAAATAATGTCAACGCAACAGAGCGCCAGCTTATTACCGACTGTGCTGTCGACGCGGTGTATTTGGATGACCCTTTGCAGGCAGGGCAACGTATCTATTTTATTCTTGAGCATGCGGGAAAATCCTGGCTGTTTGCCGAAAGAACCCTACCGGTATCCGGCATCAATAACTTCAGGGACATGGGCGGCTATATCGGCGCGGAGGGGAAAAGGGTTAAATGGGGCATGTTCTACCGCTCCAACCATTTGCATAATCTGCATCCTCAGGCCCGGACCTATCTGGAAGGCTTGCACGTTAAAACTATTATCGATTACCGCAGTGCCAATGAAATCGCTAAGAGCCCCAATTGCTCTATCGGTGAACGTCAAACTTTTCACCTGGATGCTACAGCGCAAACCGCTGAGTTAGCCGCCCAGTTTGCCGCTGAGCCGAGCAATGAGGATCGTGCCCTGATAGAAAGCGTGATAAGCGATATTCCTGGTGAATTAATTAATGGTCAGGGAGGCCAGGTTATTGAGCAGTATCGGAATTTCGTGGTCAGTGAGAAGTCAAAAAATGCTTTTAAGGCAATGATTAATGTGCTGCTTGACCCCGGTAATACGCCGAATATTCAGCACTGTCGCGGCGGCAAGGATCGCACCGGCTATGGCGCCCTGCTGATTCTCTCCATGCTGGGCGTTTCGGAGAAGGACATTATTGCCGACTATATGCTCACCGGCGTTAACCGTCTGGAGCGCAACAACGTGAAAATGGCCGCCTATCGACAGATTACCGATAATCAGGATGTACTCGATTATTTGCTTACGCTGATCGATACCCGCGAAGTGTTTATTGTTGAAGCGCTAAATGCCATGAAGGCGATGTCCGGCAGCGTTAATGATTATATTAAAACTGAGCTGGGTTTTAGCGACGCTGACTTTAAAAAAATGCAGGAAAATTATTTAGAATAAGTCCATCACGCGCTGATTGAAAATATAGGGATAAGTAAGCCTCCAGCGCCAGCATGGAGGCTTCTCTTTGCTTGTTACTCGCAGCAATTACAGTGCGGCAGGGTCAACAATCGGTTTATTCACCATAAAGAAATAAACCAGTGATGCCATAAAAGCAATGACGGAAGATGCGACCAGTGCCAGGGTAAACGAACCGGTGTTGTCCAGAATCATGCCGGTAATAATCGGTGCAAAAGAGCCGCCGATAAAGCCGCCGAAATTCTGGATACCGCTGACCGACGTTATCAGACGCGACGGTACCGATACCAGAATCAATCCCCATGCCGATGTCCCGGCAAAGTGAATTGAGAATAGCGCCATACTGATACAGGCTACGGCCATAAAGGTGCTGTCAGTATATGCTGCCGGAAGCGTAAAGCCTGCTGCGCAAAGAAGACCGAGGCAGATCATCCACTTGCGGCTTTTCATTTTATCCGCGCCACGTTTCATCACCCAGTCGGCGACTGCGCCATTAACCAGCATCCCGGCGGCACCAAACAGAAAGGGAATTGCCGCTACCCAACCCGTTTTTTCCAGACTCAGGCCGCGTGACATTTCCAGATAAGAAGGGAGCCAGGTCAGAAACAACCAAACCATGTAGCCGACGCCATTAAACCCAATAATCATGCCCCACATGGATTTCTGCTTAAACAGCCCGGCCCAGTCCTTCAGGGTCACCTTCTCCTTACTGGATGGTGGCGTCTCTTCTTCCAGATGTGCAATATCCTCCGCCGACAGTCCGGCATCTTCCCGATTGCGATAGAACACAAACCAGAGAACGGAAAGGATAATACCGCTCACCCCAATAATGATGAACATCATGCGCCAACCAAAAGCCAGCATCATCGCTATAAGCAGCGGTGGCGCCAGCGCTTGCGCCAGAGTGGATGACATATTAACAATCCCCATCGGCACGCCGCGCTGACGGATGTTATACCAGTCATTCACCACCTTCACGCCAGTTGGCAGGTGCGGAGACTCCCCGATACCCAGTACGACACGAGCGACAATCATCTGGCTGAAAGAGCCGACAAACCCCAGTGCGGTCTGGGCCGCAGACCACAGGAAGATGCCGAAACCGTAGACCTTTTTGATTCCGTAGCGTTCCATCACCATGCCAATCGGCAGCTGGCACAGGGCGTAGCCGAATGAGAATACCGACAGCAGCAATCCCATTTCCGTTGCCGTCAGCCCCATCTCTTCACGAATGGTGGTATTGGCAATAGAAAGTGAGGTTCTGTCGAGGAAATTAATAATACCCGCCACGAGCAAAAACAATAATGCCATAATTTGCAAACGCTTCAGGCGAGGGCTTGCTTGACTGGACATATATTATCCTTTTGTAAGGTTAACCACGGCACAATTCTGCTGAGAGCAGAATCGTGACGTCACAGAGACCCGGATATATTCCCGGAGGTTTTCTAATGCTAAATACTAATTATGTTTAATCTTTTATTTCAAAAATAAGTTCAATTTCAACAGGCGTATCAAAAGGTAATGTATTGGTACCGATTGCCGAGCGAGCATGTTTGCCCGATTCGCCAAATATCGCAATGAGTAAATCGGAAGCGCTGTTCATGACTAGCGGCTGCTCTTTAAAACCTTCGACGCTTTGTACAAAACCCAGCATTTTGATACAACCAGAGACCCGATCGAGGTCGCCAAGATATCCTTTCAGCGACGACAGAATATTGATAATACACTGGCGAGCCGCCGCCTGCCCTTGTTCAATCGATAAATCTCTCCCAAGGGCTCCCTGATAAATTAACTCGCCATTAACCCGGCAGTCGTTTCCCGAAGAGTAGAGTAAATTTCCCGTCTGTTTAATCGGAACATAAGAGAATTTAGGTGCAGTAGGTTCGCTGAGTGTAATACCCAGTTCGACAATACGAGCTTCAATATTCATTGTGGTTCCCCGATGATTTATTTCAGCAAATATAATGCCAGCGACGTATATATTTGTGCTGCCTGGTGAAGTTCCTCAATTTTTACATATTCATCTTTGACGTGGGCTTGGGCTAAATCTCCTGGCCCCATAATAATCGTCGGGATCTGACACCCGACCGAGAAAAATGGCGCTTCACACGTCGCATCAAAAATCGTTTTTCTCGCTGCACCGGTTACCGAGTCTACGACCTGACAGGCGGCTTCTACCAACGGGTGAGACTCTTCAATCGCCGATGCCGGAATGAACAGGTAGTTCTCCAGCGAATAATCCTGTTGCTGATTGAGACCGATGCCATGGAGAGCCCTTTGCAAGCTGTCATTGATCTCATTACGTCTTTCTCCCGGCAATACGCGGCGATCGATTTCAATGCTGCATGATTGCGGCACGATATTCGGCGCACTGCCGCCGTTAATGGTGGTCACCAGCATAGAGGCATTGCCCAGCAGCTCATGATGCTTAAGCTTCACCCGACGGCATTCCTCAAGTAATACAGGAAGGAGTCCCGCCATTTTGTCGATGGCGCTATCCGGGTTGCGGGTTTTCGCTGCATGCCCGGCGGTACCGTGAGTGGTCAAACGGGTGCGACTCACCCCCTTGTGGGCCACGCAAATCTCCAGCGAGGTGGGTTCGCCAATAATGGCATAATCTGCTTTCACTCCCTGGGCAACAAAGTGCTCCATACCCAGGTTAATCCGCTCTTCATCAACGTTAAACAGCAGAACAATTTCACCATTGAAGGCGTACTGACGGCGTTTCATCAGGATTGCAGCAAACATCATGGCCGCCACGCCGGATTTCATATCTGCCGCACCTCGGCCAATAATACGATCACCATCAATGACCGCAGCAAACGGGTCTACCGACCACCCTTCGCCGCATGGCACCACATCTGAATGACCGTTAAGGATCAGCCGCTTGCCGGGTTGTTGGCCTTTGAGACGCGCGATGACGTTCGGTCGGTCCGCCGCAACTTCCTGTATATCGACGTCAATTCCTTCAGCACGTAATACCTCAGCGATAAATAGTGCGACCGCTTTTTCATTTCCCGGAGGATTTTCCGAAGGAAACTTTATCAGCCGGCAAAGGAGCGTAGTGAGTTCCTGCCGTTCGCCAGCAGTGAGTTCAATATTAGTCATGATAATACTCTTAGTTAATTAATAGCTTTTTCCGCGAGCGTCTATAGCAATCGTTTCGCTTAATTTTCCGTTGCGGAATGCATATATTTCATCGACCAGGTTAGCCACCACGCAGCAGTGGTTGGGAATAATATGCACCTGCTCGCCAATGGTCAGCGAAACTTTTTCCGGGTCATAGCGCAAATAACCATGTTCTTCATTGAGTTTCACCAGAGCGACATCCGGATGCTCCTGAATCAACCCGTAAGACCCTGCTGTTGCAGAGAGATCTGAGGTCAGCGATTTGGTACCAGCATCCAGTGTGGCATAGCCAGGTAGTGGAATGCTGACTATCGTTGAACAAATTGTCAGGGCGCAGTTTTCAGGGGTATAAATTCCACCATTAATGGCATTCATATCACCGAAAATAAAATTCCCGGCTCGTGACTCTGTAATTCCATTCAGCTCATCGGCATAAAATGACGAAAGCGTCGAGCCGCCGGATAAGACTTCAATAGCAAAACCGTGTGCGTTAAGGATATCCCTACTTTGGATTAACAGCATGGCTTCTTCACGTGCTGCCCGACGAATATCGGGTTCACTGCGATATTGATAAATGGTACCGGCATAGGTGAATACACCGTTTACCCTTAAACCTGGAAGCTCTGCCACCGCGCGGGCGAAATCCAGCAGTTGTTCTGGTTGAATCCCCTCCCGGTGTGCGCCGAAATCAATGGCGATATCGATGTCAAACGTCAGGCTATTTCTCACCGCTGCGCGCGATAATCCCTCAGCGCCAGGCAGGCTATCGACAATAGTACGAAGAGTGACTTTACGCGCAAGCTCAGCATAGCGCTGGCATTTATCCTCGCCAATCAGCGGATAAGCCAGCAGAATAGAGGTAATCCCGCCAGCGGCCATCACTTCCGCTTCTGATAGTTTGGCACAGGTAATCCCACTCGCTCCAAGCTCTTGCTCAAGCTTAGCCAGCCGCACGGATTTATGGGTTTTGATATGCGGCCAGTGCTGAATATTATTCCGCGCCAGTCCGGACGTCATAGCGATAATATTTTTCTCCATGATATCCATATCCAGTGCAACATAAGGTGTTGTTAACATTTTTCCTCCTGACGGCTAACCGTCAATAGATGGGTTCTCCCCTCGAACCTCTCCCAGATAGGCATAAAGGGTATATTTTGAAATATTCAGAAACTCGCAGATTTTCTCTCCTGATTTTTTGATGAGGAAAACGCCCTTCTCATCGAAAAATTTAATGGCGTTAAGCTTATCCTGTTTAGACATATTGCTGACCGGGACATCAATAAGCGCCATACATTCAGCAATCAGGTAATCCAGCAGCTCATTGACATCCTTGACGAAGACCTCCTTGATGTCCTCTTTTTTTGCCGGCGTGGAATCACCACGACCGGCCATCTTATTCAGTATTTTCTCAGCCAGTAAAATATCGCTGATGTCCAGATTGATACACAGTGCGCCAATGACCTGTTTATTGTCATCGCGAATGTAAACAGAGGTTGATCGCAGCGTCTTACCATCACGGGTACGGGTGACATAATTATGCCTGTCGCCGTTTACGTCAGTGCCCCGAAGGACCTCCAGGCCCAGGTTACTGCTGGGGTCTCCTACTTTTCGACCAGTGACATGACCATTAATGATCCCGACGATACTGCTCTCCAACCCCAGAGAATGGTCGTGTAAGACCACCTCGCAGTTCTCACCAAACTGGTTGGCTATCCCTTCCATCATCGGAATAAAGAAATTCAAGTTCTCTTGTATGTTTTTCATATCAACCTGATTTTATGTTAGGCAATCAAACTTTTTGTAATGTATACCTGCATCGGCAGATATCCATCAACAACTATCTGGGTGAAAAGTGATCAATAGCACGCTAATTTCTTACTTTTTGTTAGTAAGAAGACATGATTCATACTTTTAGTAAGATTTTGGCGTACCAGAAAGCGAGAAGTGCAATCTAAATGGCGAAACGGAGAGAAGATAAAAGCACCAGGCGGTCTGCAGAGGCCATCAGGCCCCTGCATCATACTTAGAACTCGACGCGGCCGCCGAAATTATAACGCCGCCCTTCCAGCATCGACGTTTGCCGATATGACGTGGTGTAAATCGGGTTCACATTAAACAGATTGTAGATACCGCTCATCAGCGTAACGTGCTTATTCAGGTGATAACGCGCACCTAAATCAACCAGCGCATAGGCCTCTGTTGAACTGGATTTGCCGATATCCGGTGAATTGCTGCGCCAGCTTGCCTTGGTCCACAGTTCCAGATCGTTCGTCGTATTCCAGGTCAGTGAAACGTTGGCCATGCTGCTTGGGAAATCGCTCAGCGCGTAACCCTTATAGTCACCGCTTTTCTGCTCACTGTGCGTATAGGTGTAGTTCACGTTGGCTTTCAGTGCAGCGGTAGCCTGCCAGTCGCCGTTCAGCTCCAGACCATAAATCTCCGCATCACCCACGTTGATGTATTGCGACACGGTGTCAGCGGTATAGCCATTGTATTGACACTGCTGGGTAGCAGAGGAAGTACAGATGGTGTGATCGCTGATTTTGTCCTTGAATTTGGTATGGAAGATGGTGGCATCCAGCGCCAGCGCATCTTTCTGCCAGTACACGCCCAGTTCGGTGTTGATACTCTGTTCCGGCTTCAGGTCATCATTACCAATACCGATTTCAGAATAGGGATAAGCACCATAGACGCTGGTAAAACCGGCATTATTCTGACGCAGGTCCGGCTTCTTATAACCCGCGGAAACGCCCCCTTTCAGCGCCCAGGCTTCATCAATGGTCCAGTTACCGTACAGCTTCGGCGTCACATGGTAGCCAAAGTAGCTGTCATGATCCAGACGCGCTGAGGTTGTCAGCGTGAAGTCCGGCACCATCATCCACGCATCTTCCGCAAATACCGCCCAACCGTGGCGGGTGATCTTGCTGACCGGGGTCACGCCAGGTGCCTGTTTATCTTCTATGCCGAAGGTGTCGTTCAGTTCGTTGCGCGTAAAGTTCACGCCCAGCGTTAACTTGTGATCGGCCAGCGTAAAGGTGTTCGCACTATTGGCTTCGAAGTTATTCTGCTTAATAAACTGCGAATCCATGCCGGGCACGCGATACTCCGTGCGGGCTTTCTCGTAGCTGATAAAGTTCTTCACTTCTACGAGGTCATCGCCGTACCAGGCGTGCTGTGAAAGCGAGGCCGCATCGCGGTCAAAGCCCCAGTACCACTGCTTATCGTTGTGGGTTTTCTCCTGATTGCCTTTGGAAGCGTTCAGATCCCAAAGCTGAGTATCGGTGGGCGACATCGAAATCGTTGCATCCAGATTCCCTGCCTGATGTTTAACAAAACGTTCTTTGGTCGGGCTATCATCATCGCGGCGGTCAAGGTAATCCGCCCCCACGCTCACCCCGAGCTTGCCCGGGATCACCGGCCCCATAAAGAAAGCGTTGGTCTGGTTGGTATTGCCGTATTCGCTTTTCTCCTGCAGGAAGTAATTATCCTCCAGCACTCCCGTCCATTTATCGAGGTTGTAAGCCTTTTTGGTGATGACGTTAACCACACCGCCGATGGAGTCCGAACCATACAGCGAGGACATCGGCCCGCGAATCACCTCAACCCGTTCGATGGCGGCCAGCGGCGGCATAAAGGCCGCCTCAGTCCCGATATGGTGTCCGTAAGGCCGGGATTCGCGGGTAGACTGCTTGATGCCGTTGACCATGAACGAGGTATACGACGAATCCATACCGCGCATCTGCACATCGCCGGTTGCCAGGCTGCCGTGACCGTTGCCCACCAGCACACCCGGCATTTCGCGGATGGCTTCCGTCACGTTCTGATTCGAACGGGTATTCAGCGCTTTCTCATCGAGTACCGAGATCGTCGCGGGTGCCTCGCGTCTCTCCTGGCTGAATCCGGTGGCGGTCACCACCATCTGCTCTTCGTTGACGGGCGTGCTGTCTGCTGCGTAAACGGCCGCTGGCAGATTGGCGAAGGCGAGCGCAATCGCCACGTCCATGCGTGTCTTAATCGTCACAAAAAAGTCCTTAAAATTTAGTTAGATCAATCTTGAGAACGTAGTCAGCCTGGTCGGTTTTTTCGTCCTGTTTGACGCTGGCATAAAGCGTTCTGCCATCCGCAGAAAGCACCAGGCTGTTGGGCATGGCCGCCGTTTTGATAGTGTGTTTGACACCGTTGGTTTTCGCGTCAATCACGCTAATCGAGCGATCGTTGCGATGGGTAACGTAGATCTCATTGCGCGCGGCGTTATACAGCACCGCAATCGAGTTAGGCGTGGCAATACGCTGAACCAGCTTGCCGGAATCCAGTTGCACCACCAGCACATCGCGGGTATTGGTATCAGCGATGTACCCGACTCCCGCAGCGCTATTCAGGGCGATATTGAGGAAATAATGCTCAGTTTCGGCCGGATCAACCTTCACACGGGAAAGCAGTTTTGATGTTTTGCCATCAAGGGTAACCAGCTCCCCATTACCGGTGACCACATAAACCTTCTCACCCGTAGCATCCACAGCAAAACCCACCGGCTCGATTTTGCCGATTGTTTCCAGCAACTGTTGTTTACGCGTATCGACGACCCAAAGCAGGCCTTTGTCTTTACCTCCAATCCCGGAAACGTACAGGCGCTGATTCTGCTTATCGAGCACGACTTCACGAACGTGGGCCTTTTTATCAGGATCCGAATCATCGCTGAGCTGAATAGTTTTAATCACTTTGTTGGTCAGCGTATCCAGAAGCGTGACTGAACCGTCCAGGGCGTTACCCAAATACAGGATATGGTTTTCTTCATCCAGAGAGAGCGCAAAGGTACGGCGCTCGGTGGCTATCTTCTCATTAATCTGCAGAGAGTCGGCGGCCAGGCGAAACACCACGCCGGCCGTTTTATCTTTCTCAAAGGAGGGTGCCGAGGCGGCAAAGATCGTCTTCTGACCGTTATCATAGGCCAGCTCATAAACCCCATGACCCAATGGTTGTGAGCGGAAATCCTTCTCGCTGAAATCCTTTGCCGACGCGCAAAAAGCATGAAGAGATAATGAAATGGCCAGTGCGCAGAGCGTGGCTTTCTTTACAGATGCTGTAGACATGTAATTTTTCTTTACAGTAGCTTACGGAATGCAAACAATAATGAATATGAATATCATTTGCAATTGCATGGTCCTCCATACTCCCTACCAAATTTTGTGTTGTAATCGAAGCGGCAGCGGTTTACACGTACGCTGAAATGGCTACAGATCATGCAGAGGATTAACTACATAACCTGCTGTAATATCCGGACTAATTCCGCCAGACTCCCCGCCTGCATCTTCTCCATCACTCTTGCCCGATGCACCTCTACCGTGCGTACAGCAATGTTCATCATCTCCGCAATCTCCCGATTCATCAGTCCCTTCACCACCAGCAGAGCCAGTTCACGCTCTTTGGGCGTCAGTTGCTGATAGCTGGTCAGGATTTGATGCCGTGAAAACGCCTCGCCGGAGACCACCAGCGCACGATCCAGCGCGGTTTGCAGCGGCTGGGCAGAAACCGGTTTTTGCAAAAAATCCACCGCCCCGCACTTCATCTGCTCTACCGCCATCGGCACGTCGCCATGCCCGGTCAGAAATACCACCGCCAGCGTACTGCCACGCTGACGTAACGCCTCATGAACGCCCTGACCGTCAAGCACCGGCATCCGCATATCCAACAGCACCACGCCAGTCTGATAGAGGTCGGCCTGTGCCAGAAATATTTCCCCCTCCTCCCAGCACAACGTTTCATAACCCAGACTTTCCAGCAAAAATGCGCATGCGCTGGTGACCGCCAGATCATCATCCAGGAGATGAATTATCGCCATGGCTGCTCTTGTCCTCTTGTTGCGAAAAATTCAGCATGACGGCGATGCCGTTGTGCCCGTCAGGTGCGGCGCGGTTGATGATGTTGATCTCCCCCCGGGCGAAGCGCACCAGACGCTGACAAATCACTAATCCCAGCCCCATCCCCTCTTTTCGACGGGTTTTAAAGGGCTGAAACATCTGACTCAGCTGCGCATCATCTATACCGCCGCCGTTGTCCTGCAAGGTGATACTGACGACTCCGGGTTTCCGGACGGCGCTGATCCACAGCATTTTCGCCCCCGCCTGCGCCGCGTTGAGGATCAGATTCGCCAGCACCTGCTCCAGCAGTACCGGCGGCAATACGAGCGTCACCGAACGATCAACATCGCTGTTCAGCAGCAGTTGGGGAAATTGCTGCGGCACACGCAGCCACTGCCAGACATGGTCAATCGCCTGGCGAACGCTAATCTGTTCCCACTCATCCGCTTGCATGGGCTCCCCTTGCGCCTGACTGACCCAGTGACGCAGATTACGTAACGTATCCGCCCCGCGCTGGGCCTGCTGATCAATATGCTCCAGCGCGGGCAGCAACGGATGCTGCCGATCCTGTTTCTGCAAACGGATCGTACACCCCTGCGCATAATGGCGGATAGCTGACAGCGGTTGATTCAGTTCGTGGGCGAAGCCCGAGGTCATCTCACCCAGGACGCTCATCTGCCTTGCCGTTTCCAGGGCCTGCTCCTGCTCGCGTAACTGCACGGCGTTGCGTTCCAACTGCCTGCCGCGCCGTCGCACCAGCAGCATCACCCAGATATAGTTTAGCGTCAGCAGCAACAGGGCCAACGCGGTTCCGCCCATGATGAACCGGTGCTGGATCAGCCAGCTTTTGACATCCAGCCACAGCCGCCGCTGCTGGGGGTGCTGCCGGACTTCGCGCAACAGCGCCTCTACCTGGCTGGTCGAGGCCGCCGCCCCCCAGTGAAAGGCGGCATCCTCCGGTGCATTAAACAATGCGCGGGTCACCCGATCGGCCAGCGCATCGCTGACTTCGGGCAGCGCGGCAAACGACCAGTCGGGATACAGCGGCGTGCTGGTCAGGCAAGGAATGACCGCAGGACGGCGAATAACCGCCACAAAATCGGCTTTATTCACCAGCCCTTCGTCGGCCATTTTTTCCAGCAGGCAGGTCGGCACAATCGCCGCATGCACCACCTGTTCACGCAGCAGATAGATCAGCGCATCGGCGGGAAAGCCGGTAAAACGTAGATGGAGGTCGCGCTCCGGCCTCAGTCCGGCGTCGCTCAGCGCCTTCATTCCCAGCAAATAACCGCCGAAAGCCTGGGGATCGATAGCCCCTATCGTCTTGCCGATAAGATCGCTTGCTGACGAAATACCGCTATTGCGACGCGTTAAAATCACGCTACCTATCACGTTGCCCGTTCCGGGCGATGAGCGTAAAGAGGCCAGCCAGCGCAGCGGAGAGTGGCTATTCAACTGCACAAACTGCGCCGGATTAGTCACCACAAACTGCACGGAACCCTTATTCACCGCTTCCTGCATCTGCTGTAGATCCAGCGGCTGAATATGAAACTGCTGATCCGGTAGCTGTTGATTAAGTGCGGCTTCCAGCGGCTGCCAGTGGCTGCGGGTAAAAACCTCGCCCCGCATCGCCAGAACGCCGATATTCCATGAGTCCGCCCATGCCTGAGCATTCAGCAGTAATGCCGATGCCAGCAGCGCCAGACGTCGCCGTTTTTTTGCTCTCACCCGATTATCCCTGTTCATTATGTTGTTTTAGATCAACAACCCGCCGGGTATGTGGTTAACCACAATAGAGCTGCCCCCGCCGCGATTTTTACACTGTAAATCATCAACATTCTTTATTCATCACACGCAAACCAACGACGTGACAAATGTTTAGTTGTTGCCGCGCGAGGGAGAAAAAAATGGACAGCAGTAAACGACAGTTTCTGGCGCAGCTGGGCGTTCTCAGCGCCGGCGCGTCTCTGGTGCCGCTGGCGCAGGCGAAATTCCCCTTTTCGCCGGAGCGCCGTGAAGGTTCCCCTCGCCACCGCTACGCGATGCTCGTCGATCTGCGTCGCTGTATCGGTTGCCAGGCCTGCACCGTCAGCTGTGCGATAGAAAATCAGACGCCGCAGGGGGAGTTTCGCACTCACGTCAATCAGTATCAGGTGCAGCTTGATGATGAGGTGACCAACGTTCTGCTCCCGCGACTGTGTAACCATTGTGACAATCCCCCCTGCGTGCCGGTCTGCCCGGTACAGGCCACTTTTCAGCGTGAAGACGGCATTGTGGTAGTGGATAACACCCGCTGCGTGGGCTGCGCCTACTGCGTGCAGGCTTGTCCCTACGATGCGCGTTTTATCAACCATGAAACGCAGACCGCCGATAAATGCACTTTCTGCGTGCACCGTCTGGAAGCCGGGCTGCTTCCCGCCTGCGTGGAGTCCTGCGTTGGCGGTGCGCGCGTCATCGGTGATATCAACGATAGTCAGAGCCGCATCTCACAGATGCTCGCCTTGCACCATGACGCCATCAAGGTACTGAAGCCGGAAAACGGCACCTTGCCCCACGTTTTCTATCTCGGGCTGGATGAGGCGTTTGTGACGCCTCTGATGGGCCATGCCCAACCCGCACTCTGGCAGGAGGTCTGAATGACACACGCATTGATCATCGAAGAGGTGCTGGCGCGTCCGCAGGAGGTGAGCTGGTTACCATGGGCGGTGCAATATTTCTTTTTTATCGGCATTGCCGCCTGCGCTGCGCTCTTTGGCTGCGCGCTCCACTGGCGTAAAAATCAGAACCCGAAGCTGGAAAACCTGACGCTGCTGATCGCCCTGACCTGCGCCATTACCGCCCCGCTGGCGCTGACGGCGGATCTGCATCAGACCGCTCGCTTCTGGCATTTCTACGCCTATCCCACGCCCTGGTCCTGGATGCCCTGGGGCGCGCTGTTCCTGCCGCTGTTCACGTTGTTTTTAGGCTTGTGGTTTGTGGCGCAGTGGGTCAAACAGCTCTTCAATAAAAGTTACGGCGTCACCAAATGGATTGCTCTTGCCAGTGCCCTCACGGCGGTTGGCCTGCTGGTCTACACCGGACGTGAAGTTTCAGTTGTCCAGGCGCGCCCGGTCTGGTTCAGCTATGCCTTCCCACTGGCGATGTTCTTCAGCGCGCTGCAAACCTTTTTCGCCCTGCTGATTGTGGCAACTCGCGATGATTTTCCCCTTCAGCGACGCCTGGCGCGGTGGCAACTCTCGGCGCTGATTCTGCTGGCCGCGGTGGTGGCGATGTGGGTCAGCGGCGATACCCTGTCCGGCACCGCGATACGGCAATGGCTGGCGATCTCGCCTTCCGCCCGCCATTACGCACTCGGCTGGCTGGCCTTCTGGCTGATTTCGCTGCTCTTTTGCACACTGGCGTTGCGCCGCCCGTTGGGGTTGCCGCTGCGCAGTGTGCTGGTCCTCAGTGCCATGGCGCTGTGCTGGTTAATGCGCTGGACGCTGCTGATTCAGGTACAGACCCTGCCGAAATTTAACGCCCAGTTCAACCCTTACACTCTGCCCGCCGGGACCGATGGCTGGCTGGCTATTCTCGGGACGTTTGGCCTGTGGATAGCGCTGCTTATTATCGTTAGTGAAACCGTGAACGGACTCGCAAGGAGAATGCAACATGGCTAATTTAACCCGTCGTCAGTGGCTTAAAGTCGGCCTCGCCGCAGGCGGAATGGCCACCTTCGCCCTGAGCTATCGTGATGTGGCGAAGCGAGCTATCGATGGCCTGCTCAACGGCACTTCCGGTAAAATCACTCGCGACCGGCTCTTCGGCAACGCCCTGATCCCGGAGGCTAATGCCAATACGGGCTGGCGGCAAAATCCACAACAGGTCATTTCGATGACCCAATGTTTTGGCTGCTGGACGCAGTGCGGCGTAAGGGTGAGAGTGGATAGCGAGAAAGGCAAAGTGCTGCGCATTGCGGGCAATCCCTATCATCCGCTTTCCCATGAACATCACATCGACTCGGCGGTGCCTTTTTCAACCGCGATGGAACAGCTGGCGGGTGAAAATGGCCTGGATGGCCGCTCCACCGCCTGTGCCCGCGGGGCGACGCTGCTGGAAGGGCTGTACAGCCCGCTGCGTATTCTTGAACCGATGAAGCGCGTCGGTAAACGCGGCGAAGGGAAATGGCAGCGCATCAGTTTTGAACAGCTGGTAAAAGAGGTAGTCGAAGGCGGCGATCTGTTTGGTGAAGGGCTCGTTGACGGCCTGCGGGCGATTTATTCTCTGACGACGCCCATCGACCCTAAGCATCCGGGGTTTGGCCCGAAATCCAACCAGCTGCTGGTCACCAATACCAGCGACGACGGGCGCGATACCTTTCTGCGTCGTTTTGCGCTGAACAGCTTCGGCAGCAAAAACTTCGGCGCACACGGCTCGTACTGTGGGCTGGCCTATCGCGCAGGTTCTGGGGCGTTAATGGGCGATCTGGATAAAAACCCGCACGTGAAGCCCGACTGGGATAACGTCGAGTTTGCGCTATTTATGGGCACCTCGCCCGCGCAATCCGGCAACCCGTTTAAGCGTCAGGCCAGACAGCTCGCCAGCGCCCGCCTGCGCGATGACTTTCAGTATGTGGTTGTCGCGCCAGCCTTGCCGCTCACCACGGTGATGGCGGACGATCGCGGACGCTGGCTGCCGGTGATCCCCGGGAGCGATTCGGCGCTGGCGATGGCGATGATTCGCTGGATTATCGAAAACCAGCGTTACAACGCCGATTATCTGGCGATACCGGGCGCGCAGGCAATGCAGCTGGCTGGGGAGAAAAGCTGGAGCAACGCCACCCATCTGGTGATTACCGATGAACTGCCCGAGCTCGTTGGACAGCATTTAACCCTTGCCCACCTGAACGCGAACGCTGCCAGCGAACCGATGGTGGTCAGTGATAGCGGTGAACTTGTCGCCGCCAGCGACTGCCCCCGCGCTGCACTCTTTGTTACCCGCCAGCTCATGCTCGTCAGTGGACAAACGGTCACGGTCAAAAGCAGCTTCCAGCTGCTCAAAGAGTCGGCTGAAAAGCTTACCCTCGCACAGTACAGCCAGCAGTGCGGCGTTCCGGAGAAGAAAATTGTCGCCCTGGCGCAGGCGTTCACCGTTCACGGACGCCGGGCCGCCGTGATCACCCACGGCGGGATGATGGCCGGGAACGGTTTTTATAATGCCTGGGCGGTGATGATGCTTAACGCGCTGATCGGCAATCTCAGCCTGCAAGGCGGCGTGTTCGTCGGCGGCGGCAAGTTTAACGGCGCGACAGACGGACCGCGTTACAACATGGAGAGCTTTCCCGGCAAAGTGAAGCCCAAAGGGCTGAGTATTGCGCGCAGTAAAACGGCGTATGAATCTTCCGAAGAGTATCGCAACAAGGTGGCGGCGGGCGTTTCGCCCTTCCCGGCCAAAGCGCCGTGGTATCCGTTCGTTGCCGGGCAGTTGACCGAATTGCTCACCTCCGCGCTGGAGGGCTACCCCTATCCGCTGAAGGCGTGGATCTCCAATATGACCAACCCGCTGTACGGCGTTCCGGGACTCCGCGCGGTGGCGGAAGAAAAACTGAAAGATCCGCAACGCTTGCCGCTGTTTATCGCCATCGATGCTTTCATGAATGAGACCACCGCGCTGGCCGACTATATCGTTCCGGACACTCACAATTTCGAAAGCTGGGGGTTCAGCGCCCCGTGGGCCGGGGTCGCCAGTAAAGCCACCACCGCTCGCTGGCCGATAGTCCCTTCCGCCACCGCCAGAACCGCTGACGGTGAGCCGGTGGCGATGGAGTCATTTTGCATCGCGGTGGCAAAGCGCCTGAATCTACCGGGGTTTGGCGAAAACGCCATCACCGATGCTCAGGGTAACCGCTACCCTCTAAACCGGGCTGAAGACTATTATCTGCGTATAGCCGCCAATATTGCGTTTATGGGTAAAGCGCCGGTTGCTGAAGCCGTCACGGAGGATCTTACGCTCAGCGGCGTGCAGCGCATCCTGCCCGTTATCAGCCAGGCGTTGAAAGCAGACGAAGTCAGCCGCGTGGCCTTTATCTATTCGCGCGGCGGGCGCTTCGCCCCCGACAAAAGCGGGCGGACTGATGGTCGTGTCGGCAACCAGTGGGAAAAGCCGCTGCAAATCTGGAATGCGCAGGTGGCGGCGCATCGGCACGCCATCACCGGCGAGCGCTACAGCGGCTGCCCGGCATGGTACCCGGCCAGATTGTCGGACGGGCGTTCTGTAGATGAACTTTTTCCAGCGCAGCAGTGGCCGCTAAAGCTGATCTCGTTTAAATCCAACACCATGGCCAGTGCCTCGACGGTGATCCCGCGCTTGCATCACCTCAAGCCGACAAACCTGGTGGCGCTGAATCCGCAGGATGGCAGCCGTTACGGGGTGAGTCATGGCGACAGAGTGCGTATTTCAACGCCCGGCGGCCAGGTCGAAGCGGAAATCAGTCTGTTAAGCGGCGTAATGCCCGGGGTTATTGCCGTTGAGCACGGCTACGGGCATCGGGAAATGGGCGCGGCGCAGCACACGCTTGACGGCGAAGCGCTGCCGTTTGCAGCGCAGATAAAATCCGGGATTAACCTTAACGATCTGGGATTTGCCGATCCGACGCGCGAGGTCAGCAACACCTGGCTGGACTGGGTCAGTGGCGCTGCGGTACGTCAGGGGCTACCGGCGAGAATTGAGCGGGTGTAGAGCATCCGACTCAATCTCACCGGAACGTAAGGCCGACTTAGTTATAAACTACCATCATCACTCCGTTTCCGTTGAAGGCTCCTGCGGAAGTCGGGGTGCCCGCCAGCGTTCCTCTTAACCGCAGAGAGGACTGGGAGCCGGAATAGGTGGTATTACCTGGAGCCGAGTTGGTCGTCCCGAGACCCAGATTTGCACGCATGCCGTTGCTAAGCGGGATATAAGTATTGCCCGTTTGTAGCTTCAGCACATAACTAACCGAGGAAGAGGTACAGGACACGCCCACCGTGGTGTCCGCTGTTTTCCCCACCGCCTGGTCAAGCATCAGCGTACCAAAGCTCAGCGTCACCCGGGGCACGGTCATGGCACACCACTCGTTCAATGGTGGTACAGAAACGCAATTTATTCCTGCACCGGCACCTGGTGGATAAATAATTTTTGAAAAATCAACGATACCAAGTTCGCGATCAAAATCCGTATATCCGAAACAGACGGTGGAAGAACCTCCGTCGACACCATAATTTCGTATGGAAATTTGGTTTCGAACTCTGCCGACGCTAGCGTTGAGTACCTCCCGCCAGGTTCCACTGAGGGCCGGTTGAGGATAACTTGAGGCAACATCCGCTGTTCCCCAAAAATAGCCTTGGGAGGTCAGTGCATTTGCAATCATTAAACCCTCATGATTTCCAAAAAAATTCACTGTAGAATCCAGACTAACGCTGCCTGAATTAACAGTAATATCGCCTGTGGTGATAATCCACTCAACACCACCCGTACCAAAAGGGACTAACCTTACATTGGTAATCGTTTTCCACCGATAGTTTTCACTGTACACGGGGACAGACACTGGCAGTATCATGGCTGCCGCTAACGCGGCCAGAAATAACTTTTTCTTCACCTGCACTCTCCTGTGCATCAATCGCGTTATTGATATTCCGCCCGCAAGGTCGCAGTGGCGCTGAATAATCCCTCCACTAACTCCACCCCGGTGCGCTGAACAAGGACGGCTTCAATGCCCGGTAACGTTACGCTGTTGATATTTATTGCCTCGCCCAGCTTAAACGGCTGGCCGTTTTGGTAAATTTTTACGCCAAGATTCGCCTGTTCAGGGGTCACTACGGTGGCATTATCGGCGTCAAAACTAGCCGCATTGCCGCGTACGCTGAGCTGCAACTGCCATGCCGGCGTGGTGTCCTCACATTTCAGGGATAACGGTACGGTTTCACGGTAATTCCCCTCCACCACCTTCTTTATCCGCACATCACCGAACGACACATAGACCGGTCCCCCTTCGCTAATAGAACAGGCCGGCGGTGTCACCAGGGTGCCGATAAACTCGAGATTTTCCGGGTCTGCAGCCTGAACGAACGCTGGACCGGTCATCAAACCTGCCAGCAGAATCGGGACATACCTTGTTCTGTTGCGTTTCACTAACTTGTTTCTCTGCGTCATTTACTGATACTCCACAACCAGAGAGGCCACGACTCTGAACGGCCCGCCGCTCAGGGTCACACCGCTTTGTTTAATCGGGACGGCGTACAGGTTCGGAATATTGGGGTCGGTGAAATTCACCCAGGAACCCACATTAAGGCGGGTGTTACCGTTGTACAGCGCGATACCCAGCCCGGTCTTACCACCCGCAAGCGCCGTACTGTCAAAGCTGGCCTGAGTGCCTGATATCCGCACTTTCTGACTTGACGATACCGCCATGGAGCAATCTAAATCGAAGTCGATGAGCTTTCGATACTGTGCTCCATCTATACGGGTCGTCATAACCTCGTTACCAAAGTTGACGGTGATGACGTTGTTGTTATGCACGACGCACGGCGGCGCTTCGATCAACATACCGCTGAAGTTCACTGTTGCATCAGCCAGAACGCTGGTGCTGATTAAAAAACCAATGGGAAGCAACACATTACGCAGGCTTAAGGGTTTCATGGTGTATCTCTCCTGTTGCTTCACTGATAGTCAATGACCATAGTGCCGGTGCCAGCAAACGGACCTGCGGTAAGCGTGGCGTTATTCTGAGCCACGGGTACAGCCCACAGCCTTGGTTTATTGGTTGTCCCATTGAAGTTAACGTAGCTACCGGGGGTCATGAGTGTGGTACCTGAACTTCCGCTATACAGGCGTATGCCCAGTCCTCCCTTGTTGGTCAGCAGAAGCCCGGAGCCAAAACTCGCCAGAGTGCCGCGTATAGTCAGTTTGAGTGCATTGCTGTTCAGGCCGGTACAGGTGAGACCATATTGAATCTCTTTTTTATAATTCACCCCGTCGACCAGGCGCGTGATCAGGTCATTGCCAAACCTCACGTCTACAGTATCGTTTCCATCAATAACGCACTGAGGGCCGTCAAGCAGAGTGCCTGTGACGTTGATGGTGGTGGTATCTCCTTCCGCAGCAGTTACTCGCTCGCCAGAAAGAAGCAGGATGGCTCCGGCCATCATCAGGCACATCCGAAATGTTGTTGAGTGTTGGCGCGTCATATTAGCCCTCCTTTGGTTGTGCCACTTTCCCTGCTCGGCAGAGGTTGCCAGTACAGGTAAAAGGCAGCAACCGTGCGCTGCCGTAGTCATTGATAAACATCAACACCGGGTTAATTCCCATCCGGGAGGCGGGTAGCGGTAGCGCCGCTTTATCTTTCGGAGAAACCATGACTGGTTCAAAGTCATCTAGCCCTTTTCCGTGCAGGCTGCTTCGCACTTCGACAAATGAAAAATGATAGGCTGTCGGATTAACGACCTCATAGCTATCACCCTTACGAATCAGGGTCAGCGTTTCTGCGCCAGGCACCACGTCAAGGAGCGGATCAACCTTAATTCCCTTTGGACGCCAGAACACTTTCATGCGAGTCTGCATCGCTAGCATCAAAACGTTGGGTTTATCTGATTTTGGCGGGATCTCGCGTAAGTTAAGCCAGAAGACGCTTTCTCTATCGCTGGGAAGATTCGAGGTATCAGCGACCCGTTGAATTCTGATCATCGTTCTACCATCGGGCTCAATACGCTGTACGGGCGGCAATATCATCAATGGGCCACTCAGTTTTTCTTCTTTTTCGTTTTCCATCCATCCTTGAGCAAGATAAGGATCCTGGATATTGTTATTTTTTACGTTTAACCCAACCGATTTATCATCTTCATTAAAAATGACACGAGAGCGCTCCACAGATAATGCAGCCTGAACTGAATGCAGACTTCCCGTTAGCAGCAGAATACCCAAAAAAGACATTAATTTCAGTTTCATACTTTCACCTGTCGTATCACTTACAGGACCATAAATATTTCATCTCTGATAGCAAAGAGTGAAATCCATTTCATTTTCAGATAATTTACAATTTATGCATATCTGTACATATTGGTTTCTTAGTGCGCAGCCTATTTTCAGAAAAGCATCGATGAACATTCCTAAACTTCCTGAAAGCCAGCGCACTATTAATCTGTTGCTTTAATACTGCCCACAATGCGTCAAATCGCCAGGGCAATAATCAACTCGCTAGTTTCCAACGTAGAGTGTTACTTCTGCCTCTACCCGTTTTGATACTTACAACTTTGCCGTTAGTTTCCATCTGGCATAATAAATAACGCATGCTATAGATACTGATATCCATTTCATTTGCAATTTCACGAGTTGTTAACCAGACCTCATCATCAAAATCGCTTTTTCCTAACCGTTTATTAATTAAACGCTTTATACTTTGTAATACCCGATCTTTATCATCAAGACCTTCAACAACATCACCAGAAAAGGATATATCCCAAATAAGCTGGAATTCACCACCGTCATGAGCCTGGTGATTAACAACTTTTGAATATTTATCAGAGATGGATTTATTTCCCAGCCATAAAACGAAATCGCTGTATCTGTCAATATTAACTTTGCGCATGATAGAACGGCGATAACTACTCAGTGCTTTAATGCTACACCCCATTCTCATGGCGATTTCATTATGGCCTAAGCCCTTGCTTAAATAGCCTAATAGAAGTTGCTCGCGCCATGTCAAATGGTAGGTTCCAGGACATGTACTACAACCCGGTTTGCGTAAGTCCGGAGGTCCACACATCAGGTCGGCGAAAAAAAGCATGAATAATTTTCGACGAATAGTGGCAACCGAGTTTCTCATTGCGATAACAGAACTCACTACAGGGCAATGAAAATTTCGGTCATAGTGCTCACTACGTGGATAGACGCTGACCCACTTTTTGCTCAGTAATGTGTGCTTATAGTCACCCTGCGTACTGAACTGTTCACAATCCACCCAGTTAAATGCCTTTTCTCCCGGCGATTGCATTTTTACGATCAGGTCCGCTTCCTCTAGTTCCTCGACTAAATATATTGAAATATTCTCGCCATACTCGTCTTCAAACAACTCCTTTAGCAGAAAAATAATACCCTGAGAAAAATAATTATTCTCAGTCGCAATATGAACGGGAAGCTGTGTTTTGTTTACATAATGTACTATTCTCTACTCCTTTTAAGATTTGATGGTAGTGTTACCCTTACAAATAAATCATTAGGATAATTATACAATTAATATTTAATGAACTATCGCGATGATGTTCGCAATATATTAAAAGTAACGTAAAGTTTGGTTCATGATATTTACATTGCCTGCTGTTCACTCACGCGAATTCGCCAATGTTCCACATGAGTACCCTGCTCCCAAGGGTCACCATATTCATTCACTTTCACCGCTAATTCAGCTTCCCCGTGAAGACGAACCGCGTTAACCACCACCTGGAGCCAGTCAGGAAGGTCAATAAACTTTTCCTGCAATACCAGGCCGGAAAGATCGGAATCTGCAATCAACGTTCCGTCTGAAAGACGGCGGCTTACCGAAATTGTTAATTCTCCAGCTAAGTGGTCACCCTGAAATAATTGCTCACCGGTATAAACTATTTTATACCAGGCTTCCTTCCCAGCACTCAGAGTGTCTTTATCGTTAATGAATTTCGTCAACCATTCGTTATCCCGCACTTCTTTCTCTTTAATTAATTTCTGCATGGCATCTTCTACCCGCAAATTTGCCCGCGAGAGATGGCGTTCAAATTGCTCCTGGGGCAGACGTCGCTCGCCGCGTACCGTTTCAGAAATTCCTGCCAGAAATAGTGACTTATCAACGTAAACCCCCTGTTCATCACGTTGCTTAAGGACTTCCAGCACGTCAACCCCCATAGCCATACCTGCAGCAAAATCCGCTAGCCCGTCATCAGTGGATGGCAATGAAGGATATTGCGCCTCTTTGAGACTTTGCTGTAACTTCTGCGTTAATACTTGCCACTGTGCATTCTTTTCTTCCATTTCGCTGGCGCGAACAATAAGTGACTGCAATTCTTGTTCTTTACTCGTAAGGCGACTCATTTCCTGGTCGCTATTAGACAACGCAGTATTAACTCTTTGTAACTCATCACTTTGCATTTGGTAGAGATGACGTATTTCAGCATCAGAGGGGTTAAGTGATATATGTCGTATCAAGGATTTAATCCATCCGCCTAAAATTCTGGCGTCAGGCAGTTTTATATCCATTTGGCTATTGGCATCCTTCGCTATAACTGGCCTGTCAGCTTTCATTGCGGGTGTCCTTTTTGCAACTTGACTATCGGTAGTCGCCGACAAGACCGCTTTTTCCTTTATGGCAGCCGGTTTTCTTTCCTTAGGTTTATCCCTGGTGGGGGTGACTCTCTGTACTTGAGCCTTTGGGCGCTGAGCGGACGGTTTCGCTTCCTGCACTGGCGGTTGCGTGACGGCTTTATTTTCACTATCACGAGACGTCCATTCACGCGCATAGTTCAAAACATCTGCCCTGGAGCAGGGGATCAAAACAATGCCGAGAATGAAAACTACAGCACTCCCTGCTCTACGGCTCATTCGACACGCTCACCTGTAGGTTTTACCGCCAGGCTGTTCAGCATTTCTCCACGTATCTCCGAACACAATTTTACCGCCTGAAACTTATACAAAGCATCAATGGCATTGCGTGTTTCTGGATTAATTGAACCACGAACGTCGGTATAGCCCGATGCGCCGTGCATCACTCGTTCAAAGCGAGCTTTGAGATCAACTTGCCTTGCCTGGTTTACCGACGCCAAAGCACTAAGCTCTTTCTCACACTGCACCATATCCAACTCTCCATCTGCATTGGTTGGCGGCGCTACGTCCTCAATTGAGGACGTGACTAGAGATGGCGCCTTTTGTGGGACGCAGCCGGTTAAAAATGTGCCTGCAATGATCGTTGCGATCCATCCTAATCTGAACATTGTTTCTATTAACTCCAGAGTTATTTCTTATTAATTCCATCACTCCCTGCAGTTCAAATATCAGGAAGTAAACAGATCTTGATATAAAAATATATAAATGCTTAATTCGCTATAATTAACGCATTGATAACATTGCCTGACTGCTTTAAAGTCAGGCCAATATATGGCTTTTTTACAACCAACTGTCTTTAATCATATTCCAGCAGAAAAGTAGTTATACACTCAAAATCCCCTTCCCTTACCAGGCTATGTACTGGCGCAGAAATAAAAGCCTGGAAATTCAAAAAAGTGTCACCTGCGACCAATGCTGATGGACGCATAGGGACATTGGGTTTCACCGGGGTGCCACTCTCATCTTCAAGCGCAATGGCTATCCCGGCAGCCGTTCCGGTAACGGCAAATAACCCAGGCTGATAGAGATCCTCAGAGCCTATAAAGGTCACCGTTACCGTGTCTCCGAGCGACAAATCGCACTCCGTTAGCCAGATTGAAAAACGCTCACGTTCGCTACGATGGTATTGAATAAACGTTTTCGATGGTACGTTGCGAAAATCGACAATCTGATCTTCTGAGTCCACATGCAGCTCACAAGGATCGGCAATCAGATTGCCGGAGAAATAAACATCTGTATCGGCATGAGTGGCCACAGTACCTGTCAGCAATAGCATCAGGGGAAAAACTGTCAGGCTCAGTGTACGCGCTATGTGTCTTTTCATTATTCGTACTCCAACCCGATATTCACCACGCTGCGCCATTCGTTGGCCATCAGCGGTGCTGGAAGACGCCACAGTTGGGCCTGAAACACCAGATCATTACGACCGGGATTAAGCACCTGTGGTCGGCTCTGCATGCCGGGTCGCAAAAGTTCTCCCTGGCGGTCGCTCAGACGAAGCGCTACGCCCTCCACGCCGCCGTGTACCCGGAAAAAGCGCCCATCCGTGGGCTCCACTTCGCCATAGATAGTCATTTTCACAGCGGACTGCCCGTTCAGCATCATTGAGCCCCGCATGAGTTGGCGGTCACGCATAAACTGAAATTCGCCAGGGCAGCGGTCTAATTTGATGTAAACCTGCACCGGCGACGTGGTGCTCCCCGGTTGCTCCAGCCCCCATGCGACGGTGCTGCCTAAATCGAGATGTTGTTCTGCTGACTCAGGTAACAGCACGCACGGTGAGGCGACCAGTGTGCCGGTAGCACGCAGTCCGCCATTGAGGCCATCGGTATCCCAGTTTGCGGCACCTGCCGTAGAAATAGTCCCGGCGGTCAACAGCCACAACATCAGGGTGGTTCGACCAAATCCTTTTTTCATCAGGCTTCTCCTGTGTACAACCCCGGTGCCCATCAGGATCTCGGGGAGGCTGCAGCCCGGCAGAGATTACCGTTGCAACTAAACGGCAGAGTTGGCTTACCGCCGAAGTCGTTAATCGTCGTCACGTGCGGCGCGGTATAGTGCGAGCTATTGACCATTGCTGTCGATTTCGGCGGCACCATCACCGTCTGAAATCCCTTTGCCACGGCCATTTTTGGCGCTGCCGTAATCCCAATCACCGTCATGTAGTAAGGCGTAGGATTTTCTACCCGATAACCGCCGCTCACTTTATGCAGCACCAATTGGTTATCCCAACGGCTATATTTCTCCGGCAGGATAGACTTCGGTCGGTAGAACAATTTTATTTTGGTGTGGAGCGCCAGTTGCATCACATTCGGTCGATCGCTTTTTGGCGGGACTTCGCGCACGTTGAAATAAAAAAGGGTCTCGCGATCCTGGGGCAACATAGCTGCATCCGGCATCGCGTTGATACGCATTGAGCTCTTGCCTTTCGCTTCCAGTCGTTGCAGCGGGGGGACAACCACCAGAGGACCGCTAATCTTTGCCCCTTTATCATCCTCGATCCATCCCTGCGCCAGATATGGCATTGAAGTACTGTCATTAGTGATGTTCAGTGACATGCTTTTTTCCGAACCGGGGAAAATCGCCCGCGTTCTGTCCAGGGCAATCGCTGCCCCGGCTTCGTTCACAAGACCCACCGCCAGGCTCCCCAGCAGCATAGTCATCGCCATTTTATTTACTTTCATAACATCACCATTCACTTTATCAGCCGCGAGCGATCGGCTTGCAAGGCAGTAACAACTGCTGTGCAGGGAGCACTCTTGGCAGTACGACTTCACACTGAGCGGAACCGCCCCAGTGCACGGTTAAGCGTTCATCCGGATTTACCCCGGTTAGCCAGGCCAGACCGCTGTCGCTGACCATGCGCAGTTCGCGATCTTTTGCGTTATGTACCGTTGCGCCAAACGGCGGATGGCGACCGTCCTCCTGACTGAGAATCGCCACGACCTTGGCACCCTTCAGGACGTCAAAACGACGGAAACCGATAGCGCCTTCTGTCAGCGCCAGCTCGGCAATAGGCGAGCCCGCTGATTCCACATCGTCCGGTAGGCGGTTAACATCAATCTCAGCGCTGGTTCGGTAATAATTAGGCACCCCGGGGATCACCGCGATACCAAAAGCATTGGTATAACCCTGATAGCCAACCGGTACGCCGCTCACGCCATCAGTACTCACCATCAGTCGCGTACCACCTTGCACGCCGCCGGAGTGCAGCGCCAACCCTTCAAGCGTGGCGGTCATGCCTCCGGTGGCAGAGATACCAAAAGAGGTGTATTGGCTCTGCGCCCAGTTAACGTTGGTGGTTACATCCGCAATGCTGCCCAGGTGCGAGTAGTAGCCGCTCATCTGACTACGAGTCCCTTGACCACCACCAATACTGTTACCGGCGTTAATGCTGTAATAATCGTTGTTATCCAGTCTTTGGCTCCAACTGGCATTTTGCGTATAACGATCTCGACTCATACTGCCGTTGTAGCCAGCGGTACCTGACCCTAGTGGCATGGTGAGTGAGATATAGGCACTGTCGTCTTTGCGACCGTTGAACTCACTGCGCGCAGCGTTTAGAGACAGCGACAGATGTCGCCAGTCGCCAAGGTCAAAATACTTATTAAGCGATACGCTGTAGCGATCGGTTGCTGCGCGGTTCCAGTAAGTTTGATGGGACCAGTTGATATGTGTCGACAGGCGCAAATCTTCGAAATTCTTGGTCGCCTGAATGGTATAGAGCTCTTTACTGTTGCCGATATACCCATCTTTGTAGCGCATATCCAGGTACTCACTCATGGTGAGATAGTCGCGTTCAGAGAAGCGATAACCTGCAAACGTTACCTCACTGCTGATTTCGTCAAAACGTTTGGAATAGCTGAGTCGCCAGGATCTCCCGTGTCGGTTTTTATCCCCCGGAAAACGTGCACTGGCATGGGTGACGTCAGCGGATATGGTGCCATAGACGCTCATATCACGCCCTGCCCCCAATGCCACGCTGTTATAGTCCTGGGAGAAAACGCCGCCGCCGTAGAGTGACCAGGCGTTAGAGAGACCCCACGAAAGCTCACCCGTGGCAAAGTACGGCCCTTGAGTGTTGTGGTTGTAGTCGCGCGGGCGACCAGTCGTCAGCTTATAGCGCAGTTGGCCTGGTCGCGTCAGATAAGGAACCTGAGCGGTATCAACCGAAAATGTCTGAACGGAGCCATCTTGCTCTTCCACCCGCACATCCAGTCGCCCGGTCAGGGCGCTGCTCAGCTCCAGAATGCGAAATGGCCCGGCCGCAACCGTACTTTCATAGATAACCCGACCCTGCTGGCTGACGGTCACTTTAGCATTCGTCCGCGCGATACCGGATACTTCAGGTGCGTAGCCGCGCAGCTTTGGCGGTAGCTGGCTTTCATCGCTGACCAGCGACAGGCCGGTATAGCGCCACGAATCAAAAAGGTCGGAAGAAAGGTAATCCTCGCCGACGGTCAACTTTGACATAATGCCGGGCAGTGCGCGATAGGCGTAGAAACGGCTCCAGTCGAAATTGCGCGAGGTACTATCTGAGCGCCCGGTGGTATTGTAATAACTCCCCTGGTAATCCCCACGCAGACGCCATGCACCAAGATTAACGCCCGTGGTGCCGCTAATGCTGGCATTTTGGTTCTGGTTACCCTGGCGTGCCCAGGTGACGTTGGTATTCAGGTTGTAGTCGACCAGTATCCCCGGGATCCCCTCCTCCCAACGGGAAATGGGTAGCCAGGAGGCATCCTGATATTCCAACCAGGCTTGAGGTACCGCGACATGTAAGGAGGATTCGGATAAGTCACCACGCAGGACGAGTCCGTCAAGCGCCATAAAATCAGCACAGCGACCATCGTCGAGCCATTGGATCATTTTGAGTGCATCTTCCCGCAGACCGAGTAATTCGACCTGCGCGGGCGTCAGGCAGGCTTCAACAACGACCTGGTCGTCGTGGGTTCTTTCAACAAAGGAAATTTCCTGATCGGATATACCATGCTCATTCAGACGCATACTTAGCGTGTAGGTCCCGGGCATAATATAGCCAGCCCTCGAAAAACGGGATAAATCAATATTTTCGCGATCTTCTGAATCCAGAATATCCATATTGAACTCTACTGCCACTACCGGTGATGTAGAACCAAAAATGGCAATAACAATGTAAATACCCAGACGTCGCAGGTAGAAAGCTGGTGGTCTGCTTTTTTTCATTTTTTTAATCCATTTATTGCCTGGTAGAATTCACCGAAGGGAAAGTGTCAATTCCGGAAATAACCTGAATAAGTCGTCATAGATATGCTTACCCGTTTTTTATCCAATGGTATTTTCCGTTACTGATAGGTCACCATAAAACGAATAATTCCGTACCAGTCACCTTCCGACAACGATTTACCGCTGCGCACCAGCGAAAATAAATAGCGTAATTCGTTATTGTCATTTTGTAGCATGACTTCGGGCATCGGTTCCCCTGCCCTTGCCAGATCGCCAATCTGGTTGTGAATACGTAGTCCCAGCCCCTGAGCATCGCCGTGTACTCTAAAAATATCCGGGCGAAAAGTCTCAGTCTCCCCATCAAATGTGATATTCACGCTCTGCCACAGGCCGCCCTGGCTACGCTCCAGTGAACAGTTCACCAGACGTACGGCAAAGGGCTTGATCACTGCTTTTCCTTCCTGGTTCAGATCGTTATAAGAGATCACACCAAATGGAATTTCCTGCCAGACGTCGTCAGTATGAATAGAACAGGCCGACTCCTGAATTTGACCATTCATCGTGACAAGGCCCATTCCCTGATCGGATGCTACCGACAACGGAGATATCCCTAATAACAAACTCAATGCCAGGAAACGCGATTTTTTTACCATGACTGTGCTCCTGAATATCGGGCTGCAGATGCAGCCCGAATAAAGCTACATGAGAACAGGGCTCGCCTTATTCATAAGCCAGGGTAAAGTTGGTTACTGCTTCAAAATCACCAGGCGTCACGTTAGCTACAGTGGAGATTTTTTCAAGGTAAGCGCTAAAGCTCAGGGTATTGTCGCCAATGCCCAGGCCACGGCCAGCGCTCGGAGTCAATAAAGTAATCGGCTGACCTGCATAATCCTGAATACGCACGCCAGCGCCAGCAGCCTGACCGGTGATTGCCAGCATTGTCATGTCACCCGGGACATTGCCGCCAGCGAAAGTGACCTTCACGGTGTTATACAGTGGATCCTGCGTCGCTGGGTCGAGTTCAAAAGAGCAGTTTTCCAGTTGAATGTCGAACGGACGAGGAGTAGAAATACCGCCGTTATCCAAATGAGTATTGGAAATCTGTCCCAGTTCAATACGCTGATCGCCGTAACCATTTTTGATTGAGCACGGTGCATCAATAATGGAACCCCAGAAGGTGACCTTGCCGCTTCCCTGATCGGCCTGAGCTGCGAAAGAGGCGACACCCATAGTAAGAACAACAGCAGATGCGATTTTGCTAATTTTCATAATACATTCCGTTATATTAAAAGTTACTGGATAACCATCCTGAAAAATAACTTACGAAGAGTGATGCTCATATCTATTGAGACAGAGGAAATACTCAACTTCTTAAGTTATGTTTATTCCTGACAGCGAATTAATACTAACGCGAAAATTCTTACAATTAAATACAAGTCGCTACCAACAAAGCGATTGCGAGTAAATAATTTTTTTTAATAAAAATATGCAGAATAAAATGCTGTTTATGCAAATAAATACGACAATATGTGTAAAAGTATGACTGTAAATTTGTTATATTCTAATTCTCATATACCTGAAGGCCAGGATTGGCTGAGGATAATTTAATTAAATTAATAAAAATCAACATCTTATGATTGTTTTTTTACAGCGAAGTGTATTAGGAATTATCGCTAGGAAAAATCCTAATACATATTGTTTGAGATGTAGTCATAATTAATGAAAAATCTTATGCTTACTTTACCCACTGTTTAAAAAATGATCGTGAAATGGCTAATCAGCTCGTAGATGATATGCCGATCGAGATGCAGAAGCTTGAGATTGATGTCTGGCAATTTATCCCTTGATACAATGAATAATCGTGCGGTTGAGAGAGGACTACGGGCGATCATGGCATCGCAGATATGGAAGAAATAGATATATTTTTTAACGCCGTTAGTCAGGGCTGATTTCATCAAAGGTGAAAGGTCCGAATAGCGGCTTATCGTTTGATTGGCTTTTATGGGAGGAATATTTCCCGGCAATCAACACGATTGCCGCCAAGATCATAATAACAGTCGTAAGCTTAATTGTTGGTTGCAAATAAGCCAGCCCAATAAGCAGCGATACCAGCAAAAAAGGCCATACGACAAATTTGGCTTTTATACTGCACGTCCTGTCGGCCGTTCGCGGCGGCTCGCCGGAAACAGGCAGTGAATAGAAGAATACACCTCCTGCCAACAAAACCTGGATCTCATCGAGAGTTTTTTACCTTCCGTGTTTACATTGTCACCGACGAGTGACAATGTAAATATCACCACTTGGTGATAAAGGGAAGTACTATGTTGACTCATACAAATAAAAATACAGGGCGTCGTCGATTTCTTCGCCTGCTGGGGGGCGCGTCGATTCTGCTCTTGCCTTTGCTAAACGGCTGCGGCAACACGTTGAAATCAACTGTAATCGCTGCGCCAGTCAACGATGGCGATCCCCGCTATCGCTGGCTGGCGGTGGCCGCACGGGCCCCCAGTTCGCACAATATGCAGCCCTGGAAGGTCGCTTTGACTTCCCGACCGGACAAAATGGCGCTGTATGTCGACACCGGGAGTCTGTTACCCGCAGCCGATCCGCAGTGTCGGCAAACCATGATCTCCCTGGGCGGATTTATTGAACTGCTGTGTATGGCGGCAAATGCCGATGGCGTTCACTGCGAGGTGGAACAACTAGCGCCCAATAAAGATGTAAATCAGCCTGTCGCCCTCTTCATCTTTACCCGGATGCAAGCCGCGCAGGAGCCGGACGGATTGTTGCCTTTCGCTGCTTCGCGTCGGGTCAATAGAGAGACATTTCATCAGACAGCGTCAATTTCAGAGGAGCGCTTGTCTCTGCTGCTCGCCGCCGGGAGTCGCCGGGACGCCGTCGCCCACGGTAGCGTGCAAACCAGGAAAATATCTGAAATCAGCGCCCAGGTCGCTGAGGCCTGGCGAATAGATTTGCAACAACCGGAAATCATGCTGGAAATGCTTAAGGTCACCCGTATCGGACGGCGTGAGATAGAACATTACCGTGATGGTATCGTCATTCAGGGATTCCTGCCCGAACTGGCCGAGCGGCTGGGGATGTTTCCACGCGACCGCGTACCCGAGCAAAACTCGGCAATGATGAAAAGCATGCGTGAAATGGGTGAGCAGCAGGCAAGCAGCGCTGCGGGGTGGGTGTGGCTGGTCACTACAGGCAACTCTCGCTCGCAGCAGATTGCAGCTGGACGGGCCTTTGTCCGCTTACATTTAAGGGCCACGCAGCTCGGTATCGCCCTGCAGCCAATGTCACAAGCGCTGGAAGATTATCCTGCGATGATTGAAAGCCAGCAGAAGCTCTACCAGGTCTTAACCGTTATGCCAGAAAAAGAGACGGTACAGATGCTTGCCCGTATAGGGTATGCTGACCCTGCGCCGCTCTCGCCGCGCCGAAACCTTCCTGACCTGGTCATTTAATTGGAGCGTCAATGTCTTCCCGAGAATCCGCAAAACGCCATTCCCCGCGCGATCGTAATAAAACGCGGGGGATTATCCTTAATGCGGTCGGCAATATATTAATCCGTGACGGGGCGGCAGGACTTGGCATTAACGCAGTTGCCAGGGAAGCGGGTGTTGATAAGGTCCTGATATACCGATATTTTGGTGGCCTTGATGAGCTGTTGACCGCGTTTGGATCATACGGCGGTTTCTGGCCTTCCGTCGATGAACTTCTGGCCGGGTATGATATTGCCGCCATGCCTTTCATCGCGCGCTTGCAGCTGTTTATCGATAAGATCATTGATGCCTTGCGTGCTCGTCCGCTGACGCAGGAAATCCTGGCGATGGAAGTCAGCAGCCCTAACGTACTGACAGAGATCCTCAACGTTTCGCTGGAGCGCTGGGGGCTGGACGTTAAAGTACGACTGGCAGAAGGTTACCCCGGCGACGTTGAGAAGCTGAATATCATCATTACCACCCTGTTTGCGGGAATACAGTACTTTATGCTGAAGTCGAGAAGCACCCCCACCTTTGGTGGCATCGCCATTCAGGAGGATGAGGGGTGGAAATCGATTAAAGAGAGTCTCAACTGGCTATGCGAAAAAATAGTGGATGAACCCGCGCAACGATAACCGATTGTCACATTGACACCAGCGATTCATTCAGCTTCCAACTGCCCCACCTCCACCTCCACCTCCAGCGCCTGCGCCTGCGCCTGCGCCTGCGCCTGCGCGAGGGTCATAAAATTCTGCGGGGGGCGCAAGATGAATTTATATCCATATGGTAAGAGGTGTTATTTTGCCTGTTCCTTGTTATTCTGCAAAATTGTTGCTTAGGTGATTATCATTCAGAATATTGATTATTCAGGGGATGTCCTGGCAGCATGCTGTACTTGCCGACTCGATATCCAGACCAACAAAACGAAGTCCGGCGAGCTTATTCACATCTGCCATGCAGGTGTTTTTGCCACAGGGAGAATAACCGTGAAATTTGCATCAATCCCTTTCAATCAAAATCAGGTGGGATGGCCGCTTAATGAGATTGACCGCCAAATACAACCGCAGCTGAGTGGAGACATCAACGCTGATTGGGTCGTCATTGGCTCCGGCTATGCTGGCGTGAGTTTTGCCCGCCGGTTAGCCAGCTTCAACCCGCAGCTGAAAATTGTGCTTATTGACGCCGAATCTGCGGCGACCAGTTCCTCTGCCCGAAATTCAGGGTTTGTTATTGGCCTGCCGCATAATATCGGTAGCTCTACCGCCGAGTTGAAAAAAGCGCAGGACTATCGCGCCCTGCTCCAGGAAGGGATCCGCCTGCTAGAAGAAACGGTGACTGCACAGCAGATTGAGTGTGAGTGGGAAAACGTTGGCAAATATCACTGCCAGATTGACCCATCCAGCGAAGCCATTATGCAGGAGTACGTTGATAACCTTCAGCTTATGCAGGAACCCTACAGCCTGTTGAATAGCGAAGAGCTGTATCAGAAGCTGGGAACTCGGATCTACAGTAAAGGCATCTATACCCCCAGCTGTATTCTGGTGAATCCGGCAAAACTGATTGCGGGCCTCGCGCGCCATCTCCCGGAAAACGTCACGGTTTACCATCAGACGCCAGCGCTGGCTATTCACAACGAAAACGGCGGCATCAGGGTGACAACCCTACAGGGAACGATTCAGGCCAGGCAGATTATGCTGGCGACTAATGCGCTTTCTCGTGAACTCTCTCCAGTGATAAGTCGCCAGGCGTCAATGGCGACCTATGCCAGCATCACCGCCCCGCTTACGGCTGAACAGCGCCAGCGTCTGCCCGCAATGGAAAGCTGGGGGCTGACGCCGGTGAATGCCATCGCCGGGGCCACGCTGCGCTATACCCGAGATCATCGTTTTTTGATTCGCCAGCATGTTGATCCGGCGCTGCGGGGCGTCATCACTGCGGGACAAACCGCCAACGCCGCGCGCCAGCATCTGGCGTTATTCCACAATGCCTACCCGGAACTGCGAGATGTGCCGCTGGAAAGGACCTGGTCCGGGACTATTAGCGTGACCCGCAACGGTGCGCCGGTCTGGGGGCGACTTGCGCCGCAGGTGTGGACCGCCGGAGGCTGTAACGGTGCCGGGGTGTCAAAACAAACCATCGCCGGGACGCTGCTCGCCGACCTGGCTCTCGGGCAGGATAACCCGCTGATCGCGGCGATGCAGTCGCTGGGGCAGGCAAACTTTATGCCGCCCTCCCCGTTCCTCGATATCGGCGTGGCGGGTGCATTGTGGAAGGAGCGCTATATGGGGCGTAAAGAAACGGCGTTGTAGTCGCCGCTGGCGGGAGTTAAACAGGTTTCAGTCGGCAGGATTGAAACCTGTTGTCAGGCTTAGTCCGGGATCGCTTCACCTTTACGCAGCGTCAATACCTCAAACCCCTGCGCGGTGACGGCAATGGTGTGTTCCCATTGCGCCGACAGTTTCTTATCGCGGGTGACCACCGTCCAACCGTCTTTTTTGTTTTTTATCCGGCTATCGCCCTGATTTACCATCGGTTCAATGGTAAATACCATCCCTTCTTTAAGTACGGCACCGGTACCGGGTTTGCCATAGTGCAACACCTGAGGGTCTTCGTGCATCTCTATACCGACGCCGTGTCCGCAGTACTCTCTGACCACGCTGTAGCCGTTGCTTTCAACATAGGACTGGATCGCATGGCCGATGTCGCCCAAGGTTGCGTCGGGTTTAACAACCTTGATCCCCTTCCACATCGCTTCATAGGTTTTCTTCACCAGTCGACGAGCCAGTGGAGAAACATCACCAATCAGGTACATCTTGCTGGAGTCGGCAATTAGCCCGCCTTTTTCCAGCGTAATGTCGACGTTAACAATCATGCCGGATTTCAGATGTTCCGTTTCCTTCGGCATACCGTGGCAAACCACGTCATTGATCGACGTATTTAGTACGTAGGGGAAATCATACTGACCTTTACTGGCCGGGCGCGAATGCAACTCGTTGACGATAAAATCCTCAACCCGATTGTTGATGGCCATGGTGGTGACGCCAGGCTGAATAAAGGTATCCAGCATGTCAAAGACCGAGGCCAGCAGTTCGCCTGCGTGGCGCTGGCGGGCGAGTTCGTCAGTGGTTTTAATGGGAATTGATAGCATTGATCACCTCCAGCAAACGATCGGAGCCGGACTTCAGCATCATCAGTTTAATTTGCTGATGGTTAAGCTCAGGATAAAGCTCGCTCATCATTCCAAGGCGGATCCAGTACTCCGCCTGCGCGTTGACCGAACGCGACATCGCCTTACTGGCATCACGGATGTCGTCATGCAGCAGGTCAGAAATTTTCACAATACCCATTTATACGTACCGTAACGATTTATATATGTATCGTATATTACGCCACCACGGTTAAGCGGACAACTTTGGCGACCCATGTTTTTTGAAGCTCGCACGATCAATATTAAAATCATTCGCTCGAGTGACGTTATCATCAGGCCTATAGGGGGACTCACCTCTCCAGACTATGCTCATTACTTTCTTCGATAAGCAGGTCCGGTCCGGTAGAGCGGGAGCGACCGAGCACGGCGACAAGGTGACGATTAACGATTACGCCAGGACGGGTCGAAATGTTTAAGAACAGACGAGATGTTTCCGCTGTCTGGGTTTTAGGGCACAGCTGCTCGCTAATACTGTGCGCTAATCAACTGGCTGTTGGTCAAAACGTTCATTTACTGAGCATACCAGAGTGGCATGATCCCACCATGAGTTCTCATTCACGCTCATCTCAAGCACGTTGAATTGCTCATCCCGCACCTCATTCAGTAGTGCCTGAAGGGGTTTCAGTGTCCGCCAGGGCTTACCCTCTTTTAATAAATGATGCCCAATGGGATCGTAAGCAGAAATATCTTTAGAATAACGAGGCATCCCGCACATGGAGCTGATCACAAATCGCCCTTCGGGCTTCAGCAACCGTCGCACCTCTGCAAAGCAGAGGTGCCGGGCATCCTCGATCAGGCAATGTAAGCAGCTACCATCAATAATCAGTTCAAACGATGAATCCCGGCATTGGTGGATATGGCAGACATCTCCGACAAAAAACTTTGCGCAGAGACCGGCTTGTTGAAAACGCTCTTCAGCCCATTGAATAGCGGTTTCGGATATATCTACTCCCCACACCGAATACCCGCGTTCAGCAAAATATTGTGCTGCCATTGCACCATTCCCACACCCCAGTTCAAGTATCTGCGCCCCAGGTTTGGGAAAGAGCTGATGCAGATTGAGCCAGTTAAAAACACGTTCCTGTTGTTCTTTTGCCCTGAGATAGCCATCTCCAGCCCACGCGATAGCGCCATTTGCAACCCGTTGCCGATACTCTTTTTCATATGGATTCATTTTGACGGGGCCTTTTGTCCGCAACATTATTCGTCAGTATAAACATCCTGTAGAGCCGCGAATTTGACCCATAGCAGAGGCTTCTTCCTTAAGCCTGACCTGGATATAATTCGACTTAAATCATACTTCATCATCAGCGTGATACTTAATATCTCGGTGATAGTTGCGATTTACCTGTTTTTCCCCCTATCCACCTCCTGGCGATAGTCATTGCATTTTCCTGCGTGGTAATGCCCCACGCAGGAAAATGCAGGTCGCTGAGAACCATTTCTTCTTAATTTCAAGAGCTTACCTCACTTACCTGGCAACTCATCAGTATGTATTGAGCATCTTTCCGCTTATGGTGATCTATTAACGGCACAAGTCGCCTGAAATGTTCACTTGCACAATGCAGGTTAAGCGCCGCCCGATCCGGCCACTCTTCGATAAAAATGAAATGACCCGGATCTTTTTCATCAATATACAGATCATAAGCGATGCAAAGAGGTTCCTTTTTAGTGGACGCTATTAACTCGCGGTACAAAGGCATAACAGCCTCAATATCCTCAGGTTTTATAAAATCTTCGGCGATGACTTTTAACATTCCAACCTCCATGAAAAAGAAGAATGTGTACACTATGGCGTAAAGAGATTTTTGGCAAAGGTAACAATGGCCAGAAAATTGCGGGAAGCCAGGGGATGATACCGAGGTTTGCAACCGACGATCCTGACTCACGAGTCGGCTATTATAGCGCTGGCGATGCTGGGTATGGGCGTTTTGCTGCCGCTGTTTCGATTTCTGGTCCCGCTGGTCTATTTCTGGCCGCATCCCTATGCCCAGATCATTCTTTTGCTTAGCGATTTTGTGCTGCTGCTAACGGGCGGCTTGTTATTTTTGACGTTTCGCTCCATGCTCCGGAGATCTGAACAGAAAATGAGAATAAGGGGTTCATCTGACTATGGCAGTGGTGGTTAATCTGGACAAAATGCTGGTGGAGAGAAAAATGACGTCCAGGGCGCTGGCGGCTTATGTCGGGATCACCGAGCAGAACCTGTCGCTGCTCAAATCGGGAAAGGTGAAAGGTATTCGTTTTGATACGCTGGCAAAAATCTGCCAGGCGCTGGAGTGTCAGCCAGGCGATATTCTCGCCTGGGAAGCGGATTAACGCCCTTTATCAATCATACAGTTCCACTGTTGGCTCACGCTGCTCTGGCTGGTAGCGATCTGTAGCGACAGGCTGGCATCAAGGGTATGCGTGACGCTGTATTCAAGCACCACGTCATCCAGATCGCGGGCGACTCGCTCAATGCGAAACAGCGGGCGCCCCGGCTCAATATTTAACAATCCCGCCGTGCGGGTATCGCAGGAAACCGGCGTATAGCGCTCCGTGGCGTTGGCTGGCGAGTAGCCGAAGGTTTCCCGCAGCTGCTTATACAGCGATCGGCTGCCGTCAACGTGGCTCAAATCATTATAAATCCGCCCATTTAGCCAGGTCAGAACGTGGCCGACCGGTTTTTCTCCCTGCACCAACAGCCGCTCCAGGCGCATCAGTTGGCTGCCTAAATCCAACCCCATCTGCTCCGCCACCTGGCGATCGGCCATGGTCGAAATTAGCGACAGCACGTCCACTTCGACGGCCCCTGGCGCATCAAAGGTGGTCAGTACGTCCGGGAGGTCGGTGTAGTATTTCTGCAACGCATCGCGGTTAATAAAGGTCCCTTTCCCCTGCTCCCGATACACCATGCCAATGCTGGCCAGCGAATCTATCGCCTGTTTAATGGTGCCGCGCGCGACCTTGAACTCCCCGGCGAGCAGCAGCTCACCCGGGAGTTTATCGTCATAGGTAAAAGAGAGGATCCGCTGCAGGATAACGTCTTTTATCCTTAAATAGAGAGGGAGTCCATCCGACTCAAACATACTTGTGCTCCACTCAGAGGTAGTGTATCTGGCTCCTGTATGTGCTCAGTATATCCTGATTTATCGCCTGATTACCGTCTATGTTTGCGCTGGCGAGAATAGGCGGAGTGCACTCATTTTCCAGCATGATTTCGCAAATGCGCAGTACCAGACTGTTGGCAATCGTCGCGCCCATAATGGTGGATAACGGCGCGGCTTTCTGCGCCAGGCCCGGCAGGCTAACGGAAGCATCGCCGTACTCGCAGTGGTTATCGATGGTGATGTCGGCAATATCGACCAGCAGCTTGCCGCTGGAGTGGCGCGACGTCACCCGCGCCGCCGTTGCGAGGCTGGTAATAGCAATAACCTTTGCCCCACCGGATTTCGCCGCCAGCGCGACATCAATCGTAATCGCGTTTCGCCCGGAGACTGAGTGAATCAACAGCGTATCACCCGCACGCAGCGGCGACTGCTCAACCAGCACTCGCCCCAGATTCTCCACATTTTCCACCGCGCTGGTCAGGGTTAATGGCCTGACGTTAAGCATCAGTGCGGGAGTGAAAAGCGGATTGATAATGGCCAGACCGCCTGCCCGATAGCTCATCTCTTCCGCCAGAATTCCGGCGTGGCTGGCCCCGAAAACAAAGATATTGTGCTGTGCCAGGATGCTCTGCGCCATCATTTCCGCTGCCTGCAGTAGCTCATCTGGACGTTGTTCGAGAAAAGCCAGCTTCTGGCGGATTTGGCTGTAATACTGCTTCAATGCATCGCTCATCTATTTTCTCCCCGTCAGAACGTCAGCATGCTGGTCAAAAGGTGAATAAGCGGCGCAAGAACAAACATATCGCTGTCGCCGGCCCACAATGCGGTGTCGGGAATGGTGTTGTTGATAAAACCAGTCACGCAGAAATATTGCCCCCACGCGACCACCGTCGAGGTGATAAATCCCGCCAGTAGCGCACCTTTATAGCCGCCGGTAATGTTGCCGAAAACGCCTGCCGTTCCGGCGTGGAAGAAAATCACAATCATGCTGGGAATAAATACGTAGCCGGTGTAGCGGCCAATCAGGGTGAGCCACAGCAGCGAACCAACAAACGCGCCGACAAAGCCCAGCACCACCGCGTTTGGCGCAAAGTTAAACAGAATCGGGCAGTCCAGCGCTGGTTTTGCGCCGGGAACCAGCCGCGAACCAATGCCGTTAAACGCCGGTACCATTTCACCAATAAACATGCGCACGCCAAGCAGCACCACGGCGATGCCTCCGGTAAACATCAGCGACTGCTTGAGCGCGTAGATGTAGAAGCTCAGGTCGCCAGATTGCGCGAGAATTTCAGCCGCCTTCGCCGTGCCTTTTATTTGCAGAATAAAGGTACCGATAAAAAACAGCAGCGACATCGTTAATGCGGTCACCACGTTGGAATCGCGGAGAAAACCGAGCTTTTTCGGGACTTTGATATCCTCGGAACTGATTTTATTACGCGCAAATAGCTGTCCAAACAGCGCCCCAAGCAGAGCCACCGAGGCCGAAGTATGCCCCAGCGCCACGTTGTCGTTACCGGTAATTTTGCGTACCCAGGGCTGGACCAGCGCGGGTTGTAACGTCCAGTACAGGCCCATAATCACCGTCAGCATTAGCGTTAACTGCACCGCTGAAATACCGGGCTCGGTGTTCACCATTACCCCGGCAAAAATCATTGTGGTCCAGAACATCATATGCCCGGTGAGATAGATATATTTAAAGCGTGTGAGCCGGGCCAGCAGCAGGTTGATGGCGAATCCCCCAGCGATGGCGATCGTCACGCTGCTGCCGTAGCGCTCGCTAAAACGCGCCTGACCGATAATATTGGTCAGGTTCATCGAACTGAGGCCGAATACCTCGGTCCAGATAGGCTGAAATATCAGTAAAGCGGAAACGATAATCCCGGCTCCCGCGCCGATGATCAGAAAGCCCAGGATCCCTTTCAGAGTGCCGGAAACAATATCAGCGAGCGGTTTCTTTTGCAGCACCAAGCCCAGCAACACAATCAGGCCAATTAAAATCGACGCCTCACCAAAAATATTGATCGTTATCCAGCGCAGAACGCCAACAAATTCACTCATGACGACGCTCCCGGTTGCAGAATATTGGCCTGCGTCAATGCCCGGATTATTTCAGCGTTGTCGATATAGTTATTCACCACCACCACCGGGCAGGACAGATGTTTTAGATTGTCCACCAGTTCGGCATTGGTGATCACTACATCGGCATTGGCCGATGCGGCTGAAGAAACATCCATATGTTCAACGGAGGCCTGAATACCGTGCTGTTTTAACACCGTTTCGACGTTCATTTTTAAAATCAGGCTTGAGCCCATACCTAAACCACAGACTGTCAGAATTTTCATCGCTATTAACTCCGTGTTAATTAAGCTACAAACGCTGCGAGCAGCCTACGATGCGCTGGCTAACAGCTGATAAAGTTGTTCAGGATCGTGAGAGTGCATCAGGGTATGCAGGTTATGTTCATCGCTCAGCACGGTGACGATATGCTGGATAAGATGGATATGCGCATCGCTGCTGGTTGCCGAAAGCCCCAGCACCACCTGCACCGGGTCGTTTTCCGCATGACCAAATGCCAGCGGCTCGCGCAGCCTGATTAGGCTGATTTGCGCCTTAATTGCCCCCTGTTCGGGGCGGGCGTGAGGCAGTGCCAGCCCTGGCGCAATGACAAAATAGGGGCCAAGCTCACAGTAGCTATCAACCATGGCCTGAACGTATTGCGGGCTACAGGCTCCCGCGCGACAGAGCGCGTTCCCCGCTTCGCGGATCGCCTCCTCCGGGCTGCTGGCCGGGCAATCAACCTTTATCGACTGACTTTCGATCATCGGCTGCTCCTTGCGTTAAGTGATGGCGAATAGAGGCCAGGGTGGTCTCCAGCGCCTGCTGAACGAAAGCGTGGCCTTTCTCTTCGCAGGCCCTGGTTGGATCTCCTAGCACGGCGTAATCAGAAAACTCGGTCCAGCGTATCGGTTGATAGCGGAAATTCTGTGGAAATACCGGATAGTGCGCACGGGCGTTCGCCATGGTGACGAACTCCGGGGCTAGCGCCAGCATCAGCGAGGTTTCGACCTCGTCTGCATGCATATAGCCGGGATAAGCCACCGCCGAGGTTTGCCGCTTTTGCACCTCCTGCTCCATACCTGCCCAGCTGTAGCTGAGCAGCGTGATGCCTTTCTCCTTAAGCTGGCGGGAAGCCGCTTTAATGGCATCAAAATTGCCGTAATGCGCGTTAATCACCGCCGTGGTAGTAATGCCGTAGCTGGCCATATTCTCCGCCAGCGACACCAGCATCGACGTCAGTTGTTCATTGCCGATATCAATGGCCCCCGCATGACCACGCAGCGACCACACCTGGCTGTAAGAAATAACGGGCAGGCTCAGCGCGCACTCGCCTAACTGCTCATCAAGCCGGGCGCAAAAGCGCTCGGCCAGCAGGTTGTCGGTATCCAGAGGCAGGTGATCACCGTGTGGCTCGACCGCACCCAGCGGCAGCAAGGCAATCTGCGCCTTCTGTAACGCCCGCCGGGCTTCGCGTTCATTGAGATGGTGAAGTTTCATATCGCGCCCCCTTAGCTAAAAGTAAAATAGCGAGCCGGATTTTCGATAAAGAAGTCATGCAACAACGCTTCGCCGTCAAACCCGGCCTCCCGCGCCTCTTCGACGAATCTTGGCCGCCAGTCGCTGAGGATAAACTTCAGCCCCAATCCCCCTTTGCCGTAATGCGCGCTCATCGATTTGCGGGCAAAATCGCCGCCGATGAGGATTTGCTTTTGATAACCGTGCTGGCACAGCGCCAGAATGGCCTGGGTGCGGATATGTTCAGGGTAATATTTGATGCGGCTGATACCGTCAAAAGAGAGAAACGCCCCGGTGTTGGCGATCTGACGGTGCAGCCAGGGTTCGGGGTTGCGATCCATGTGAGCGAAACATAAGCGGGAAAGATCCAGCCCCAGACGGGTAAAAATCTGCGCCTGTTCTAATCCCATCGTCCCCATTTCCGTATGGCTGTGCATCGGCGCGCCAGTGCGCTGCTGGGCGCGGACAATGACTTCCATGGTTTTTCTCTCTAACGGAGAAATCGTGTTATATCCCGTACCACACTTCACCACCCCGGCCCGATGCGGGGTTCCTTCGATCCCCTCGGTGACTTCGTGGCAGACGTGCTCAACCAGTTCATCAATTTCTGAGTTGGCAATCCAGTCAGCAAAGCTTTGTGAAAAACCTGGACGCAGGCTGCTCCACAGAAAGCCTTTGTTAAAACCGGCGGTGGCGATAATGTGCAGTTGCTGACGCTGGGCCATTTCGGCGACGGTTGCCGCATGGCGACCGTAATCCGGGGCGGTGGCGTCGTAGATAGCGTTGCCACCAGCCAGACGGAAATCACTTAACTCACGCTCGGAAGCCTGCGGGTCATCCAGCAAAAGGTCGTCATCCTGACGTTCTGCCCAATAAGGCGGAATACAGTAGATATGATCGTGGCTGTAGGTCACGCCCAGTTGATTAGCGGCAATGTCGCCGTTTAAGGTACGAATGATGCCCATGTTTCTTGCTCCCTGGAACGGATAAGAAGGTGCTTTCAACATAGGCGAGCGCCACTTGTCCAGTCAAGTGATCAAGTTCGCATCAATAATACAAAATTCTTATCTGTGAGCCAGGTCTGATGTTCAAGTTTTAACCCGTCGAGCGTGCCCACTTATCGTTTGAACACGCTTTTTGCATTTCAGAGAATGTGACGTTGTCACATACGATTTTATCAAAGAGAAAGTTATTCTAATGGAATTAAATCTGCCCTTTTGCGTCATGAATTAATTATTTTTCCTTTAAAAACAAAACAATGAGCACTCAAACAAGACGATAAGTTTCCGGCTAATAATTACGTTAATTGATTAAAATGTTTAATTGAATGAATCGATAAAAGGAGTATTGTTAAAAACAATGATGAGCGGAGATAAGTAAATGTTACGAGATTTTTTGTTGGTAGAAGAAGAAGATCGCCTGGTTGAACAACAATGCGCAAGCGACGATATGATAAACGCAACGGATGTCACTGAATGGATCATTATCAATAGCAACGGCGACAAAAAAGGCCGCGTGGCCTTATTTAATCAGTTTACTACCCGTCGTTCGTATTGTGTGAATTACCGCATAACGCAGTTTGATAATAGTGGAAGAGTTGTTGTCGACCGCCTGGCGGATTCCATTTAATTACTAAAACCCCACCAGCGGCTAAGAGCCTAATGGGATAGGCTCTTAGTTACGGCCCCCCTCCCCAGCGCCTGAAATTCCTCTGCCTGTAACATAAACGCGACACTGTTCTCATTACCATTTCATTGCTGTGGTTAATCTAAACGTGTGTGTCTTCGTACACACGTTTTTCTATCAACAAGGAAGGTACATGTTTCCAGAACACAGAGAGTTGATTTCTCGATTGAAAACCTCGCACTCGCGCTTTCAATCGCTATTCGAAAAACATAACGCGCTCGATCACGATATTTCCCGGATAGAAGGAGCTGACGGCAAAGGATACAGTCTTGAGCTTGTTCATATGAAGAAAGAAAAACTTCTGTTGAAGGATGAGTTACTGAAAATCCTCCAGCATGAGAGCCTGAATCAGGCCTGACGCTTCGATTAAGGCCGCCATCTGGCGGCCTTTCTGATTTCTCAGTTACGATCGAATAAACGCCAGCAGATCGGCGTTAATCACATCAGCATGGGTGGTATGCATACCGTGCGGGTAGCCGGGGTAAATTTTTAGCTGGCTATCAGACAGGAGTTTATCCTGCAATATCGCCGCATTCTGATAGGGAACAACCTGATCATCATCCCCCTGCATAACCAGCACCGGTAGCGTAATGGCTTTTAAATCCTCGGTCTGATCGGTTTCAGAAAACGCCTTAATCCCCTCATAGTGTGCCTTCGCACTGCCAATCATACCCTGCCGCCACCAGTTCTGAATGGTACCTTGCGACACCTCTGCGCCATCGCGGTTAAAGCCATAAAAAGGCCCGGAAGCGACGTCGAGATAAAACTGCGCACGGTTAGCAGCCAGCGCCTGGCGAAAACCATCAAAAACTTCAACAGGCGTCCCGCCTGGATTGCTGTCCGTTTTGACCATCAATGGCGGAACCGAACTGATAAGCACCGCTTTGGCGACGCGTCCCTGTGGTTGGCCGTACTTTGCAACATAGCGCGCAACCTGCCCGCCGCCGGTAGAATGCCCGATATGCACGGCGTTATGCAGATCCAGATGTTCCGCCACAGCCGAAGCGTCCGCGGCGTAATGATCCATATCATGACCTTCACTCACCTGGTCTGAGCGACCGTGACCGCGCCGGTCAATAGCAATCACCCGGAAGCCTTCTGCCAGGAAAAACAGCATCTGATTATCCCAATCATCCGCACTTAACGGCCAGCCATGGTGAAATACAATGGGCTGCGCATCTCTGGAACCCCAGTCTTTATAGAAAATATTAACGCCGTCTTTGGTTGTCACAAATGCCATGCTACAAACTCCTCTATTGAGAAAACAAGGCTGCTGGCTGACGCCTGCAGTGAGTCGGGTGTTCTGTCTGGTGGCTATCACGTCTCGTGGGCATGAAAATGGTTTGGCTGAAAAAGTGTAGATGATTTTTGGCGATGCGGGGGTTCACATTTCATTGTGCGTTTGAAGGCACCAGATGCTTGATCGGGATGAGTGTCGTGTTACGTGATAATGAATCTTACCACCTTTAAGCAACTCGAATTATTTAGGGTATATATCTGCGGACATAAACACAGCATTCTTTACTCAATTTGAAAGCACGTGATATAGGGTAAGAATCTTCAATTGTAGATACAATGCAGTTATTAGCAAGGAGCATTTTTTTCATGTTTTTTTCCAGTTTCATTAGCTCGCTGAATTTTCAATAGATAATGATTGTTAACGGACTTCTTTATGAAACCTAACCCACTGAAATATTTATTTTATTATTTTATACGAACTTAACTGACATTTAAACATATATATAATTTGCATTTTATTAATTAGACTTGAATTTCAACAAGTAATTATTTACAAGACGGCACTGGCATTAAAAAAGATGCGTATCGGCTACATTACAATCTATTGACACTCGCACAACGCTGAACTATCACTAATCCAGTAGGAATGTTCTCCATTAAATACCTATACTTTCTATCGAGGGCTGCCAAAATGAATTTATTTGGTTGGGATACCGCTTATGCGGTAGATATCCGTGAGGCTAATAATGCTCTGTCGCAAACCGCATCAACGTTAATTCCCGGATTTAATAGTGAGATCCATAGTCAGCTAGGTGATTTCAATATCGAGGTGAAATTTGGCCAATGGCAAATCGTCACGGGCGGTAGTAATGGCGCATTACTAAACCTGGAAATTAACTTCCAGACCGGGACATTAACCTCGTCTAATAGCAGTCCAATCGATCTGGCTGGGGCAGCAGCATTAATGCAGATATCTTTGGCTTTACTTCCTTCACCAACAGATCCGGCGGTAAAGGTTCTGCGGTTTGCTTTCGAAAAAGCCGGGACTCTTGGAGGACAAGGATATCCAGGGCTGGTGCTGCCGTTAGGCTTTTCAAAATTACCTCCGGCTGTGGATGTCCAGGCCATTATTCTTAATGCATTAGCGCAAGCGCTAGTCGATCATGCCAACGAACTCAGTTTTATATTTGCCTCCATTAACCCCGTCCAACCGGGAGTGGAAAGCTGGCTGGCACCACAAAATGTTGCCTATGCATACTTTGAACTGAATAGCCCTAAACGCGGTTATCTGGTACTATTATCAAGTGCTCAGTCAATCGATAATCTTCCCCTTATTTGCGATCCAGCACTGGTGAAGCAAGGCAGTGCTTCCTCGGGTTTTGCATTTTCTAACCTACTTTATTTTAAAAATGTTATTTTGCCCGGATTATTAGCCTCATTACCGGCTGGAACGCCAGCGGATGCTTTCGTCATTAATTCAGGGGCAGTGACTTCGCTTTCTCTCAGGCCAGGTACATCAATATCTCTTGGGGGAATGAAAGAGGCCGCAATTACCTATTACCCCAGAATGTCACGTATGGTCGCTACCGCACACAATAATTCACTCAATGTTCAGGCTAGTGGAGATTGTGATTTTTATGCTGGTTTGAGTGGTAGCTGGAATGTTACTGCCAATAATTCGTTCTATTTTAATAGCGATAATAAAACCATCAGTTTCTTATCAGATCCGAATCCAAATTCGGGCTATGACATCGACATCCCTTGGTACTGGATACCACTTGGGCCAGTTATTTATGGTATCTGTGCCGCGGTAGTCAGTCTCATTGCCCGCGCTCTGGTCAAAGATTTATCAGATAAGATCTCCGGGAATTTTTTTCCTGCCGTACCTCCTTCATCCGTTCATTTTATTGGAGCAAGTAGTTTTGTTGCTGATTCCGTTACAATGGAAGATGCGATTGTGATGACCAGTAAATAATCTGTGGCACTCCCCGGGAATGGTTAACTGGAGACATTTATCGTTCCAGACAGGTTAGCTACGTAAGTTCAGTGAAATATTTTCACGCGTAGTTTAATACCGTCGACAGTATTTGGGGATTAAAACAGTCATGTATTTAAACAACATCATCGGAGAGTTATAGTATGAGTGAAATTAAAGATCCTGTTTCTCAAGATGACACTGCCCCCACTAAACGTTCGGTCAGAATTCAAATTCCAGGCATTTTTGGCGCCCCGCATGTCGGCGCCGCATCACTCGGCGCGGTTGGCCCACAGTCGCCCGGAATCGCTGGCCATACGGCGTTGAGGACCGTGCAACAAAACGATACCCTGGGATGGGATACCGTATTTGCGGTACCGGTAAAAAATGTGAATACGGCCTTTGCTGCTTCCAGGGCATACCCTGAATCATTTGATTACACGCTGAATAGTTCGATTATTAACGTCAATATTAAAGGTAAATTCGGTGCCTGGGCACTCACGACCGGGGGAAGCGGCGGAATTGTACGCATGGCGCTTCCAATTAGTAGCGGTACTTTCACCCCCGTTGGTGTGCAGCCAATTGATATGGCAGGGGGAAAAGTAACCATTTCGGTAAATTTGGTTTATGTTCCGCAACCGCAGATACCTGAGAATGGCACACTGAATGCCCTACGGTTCAATACTCAGTCACAAAGCGGTCTTTATCCAGTCACAGTCCTGCAAGTTGAATTGCCTGCTTCCAGCGACCCAGCGGTACTGGCAACGGCTTCTGCGGCTTTTGAGGCCTATTTAAATCAAAACCTGTCTGCGTTTACCTACGTTTTTAATACTATCAACCTCAATATGGTGGCCGATAAAGAAAGTTTCCAATGGCTTAAACCAACTTACAGTAGCTACGCCTATTATGATGCTGCCAGTATTGATAACGCCGTATTTGGTGTTCTTTGTATGGTACAAGATAATGAGCCGGGGACTGCGGCTAACCAACTCGGTCCAATGGCTATTCCTCCAGAATCACAATCCGGGTTTTCAGTTTCCCAGCCATTATTTATGAAACAAATGGTTTTGCCCGGTTTACCTGTAGCATTTGGTCAAAATACCACAGCAGATGATTTTAAGTTATTAGCAATCGACACCACCATTATTGCGAATAGGCAACTTCCCACGGCCCCCGTAAAATATGGAGCAATTAACTACCATCCTAAAATCGAGCAATTTCGACTTTGGATTGATGCTGATATGATTTGTATTTACTCGAAGGTGCACTGTCATATTTCAGCTGGCATAGATGCTTATTACGAAGAAACCTGTTATCTCTCGCTTCAGTTGGTAACGAAAGAAGATGGTACCAGCACACTTGGCTATGTAGAAGCCGCTCCCCCTAACCAAAATCACTGGGTAGACATCGCAAACTGGATTGTGATTACTCAAGTACTGATTGCATTGTTGGGCGCAGTGATCAGCACCATCGTGGGCGTTTTGGCGACGACCACCGCACGTATTGTGGTGGCCTGCGTCATTGCGGTTGTGATGGGGGCGGCTGCTATTACGGCCAGTCTGGTCGCCACTATCGTTGGTGGCGGTGTCGCAGATCATCTGCCTTCGGTTGAGGGTTTGGTAATTGATATGACCAATCCAGTCAGCTGGCCTGACGGCACATCATTTACCCCTACGCTCGCCCAACTGAATGGAACATTCCAGTTTGGTGGGAATGCATTTATCACCGCATAGGTCACCGCTGAAATAGCTACCCAATGTTAGGAGTTCATCATGTCTACTGAAACGGTATTACCCGAAGATGCCCTTTATCGTGGTGCATTACGGTTCCAATTTCCTGACCATGAAAATAACCCCTCGCTGCTCAGCGGCCAGTTAATCAATCGTTCCGAGCATACCAACAAACAATTGTTGACCCGGCGCCATCGTCTGGCGACAACTTTACAAGGTGAATCGTTATATGATCCGATGACGTTTACTACCCTGGGCTGGGACACTGTTTTTGCTGTTCCGGTTGATAAAGTCAATGAGGTTTTCTCCGCCTCTGGCGAGTACCCAACAAATTTTGATTACACCCTTGAAGGGTCGTTAGTAACATTAACTATTAATGGCAACTTTGGCCCATGGTTAATTACTGCTGGCGGAACAGGCGGTTTGATGAATATGAAAATACCGGTCGCCAATGGGACGCTGACGCCAGTGGGGGGCAATCCTCTCAGTATTAATGGAGTGATCGCCACAGTCCAGGTCACATTGAAGTACCTTGAGCAGCAAAATGCACAGGAAGAAAATGGTATTCCTTATAATTTAAAACTCAACCAGAGCAGTCCAGGTTCTGGCGTCGAGCCAGTCGTGGTTCTGAAAATAGATAATCCCAACTCTGGCGATGAAACGCTTAATGCATTGTTAAAAGCGGCCATTCAAGGTTATCTCAACGCCCATCTTGAGCAAATAACCTATGTTTTTAATACGGTTAATTTAAATATGAAGGCATCCAGCGGTGCTTTTGCCTGGCTTAAACCCACAACGACTGATTATGCTTATTACCAGGATACCGCCGGCAATAATCAGCTATTTGGCGTGCTATGCATGGTACTTGATCACAGCGTTGATGGACTGGCTAACCAGATTGCCCCGGCGGCAGTCCCCGACGGACAGCAATCAGGTTTTTCGATCTCACAATCAATGTTTTTACAACAGATGGCCTTGCCGACCCTGGCGAATGCGTGGGATAACAATGTTGACGACAGCTACTTTCAGCTTACGGGGAATAATACCAAGATCGTCAATACCAAAGATGTCCCGATGAAGAAAATCACCTATGCCCTGAGCGATTATTATCCCGTTTGCCAACAATTCTGGATGATGGTGCAGGGTGATACGTTGGTGGTGTATATGAAAGTGCATATTCCTATATTGCCAGGTATAGATGCCTATGCCGAGTCCACCAGCTATCTGGGCGTTAAGCTAGGTAACAATGATCAAGGTGAACAAACGCTCTCATATTATGATCTGCGGCCAGCTGATAAAAACAGCTGGGTTGAAAAAGCGACATGGGTCATTATCACCGAAGTCATTGCCGGAATTATTGCTGCGTGTATTACGTTTGGCGTTGCTAAAATGCTGGAGGGTGCAGTGCGCATTGTTGTTGCGATCATTGTTGCTTTGGTTCTGGGGGTCGCTGCCGCGATACCCGAATTAATTGCGAGAATTGCAGGCAGCGGTACCACGGATAAGCTCCCGTCTATTTCTGGCATGGTAACGGACGCAACTAACGCCGTCGTCTGGCCCGGCGGGCAGAATTTCGTGATAAAAACCTCATCCCTCAATGGAACATTGCAGCTTGGCGGTGATGCTTTTGCATAATGCCGTCCCTGTCTTTTAAGTAGCAGGTCCTCCGGCCAGATTTAATCTATGCCGGAGGGCCCAACGCTTTTCTTAGCAAGAAGCCTACAGAATTAGCGGTTACCTGACGGTTAAAAAATAACATGTCCGCGGTATCGCCAGAGCAGGGAGTCGTTTATAGCTCCTCATCACGCGTGATAGTCACCACTTCAGCACCGGACAGATTAAGTGAGGTAAGCCCTTGCTCCACCCTACCCAGCTTTATTAAACCCGGCGAATGGCGGTAATCTTCTCGAAAAATAGCCAGATTCCCCCAAGGTGCGTAATACGCGATATCACCCCGCTTCGGCGTCATCGATTCTCGGGCGTCTGCCTGGCGCAACTTCGCCGGTAGCCAGGCGATTTTCTCGGTTGAGCCGTAATCCTCAAGCTTCACCGTCAACGGTAACTGCGCCAAAAACTCGCGCGTGACGGCGCTCTCCTCCAGAGAGCCAACCACTTTAACCCCGTTAAAAACAAACTGAATTTTCACCTTGTTTTCCTGCCCGTTAGCCGATGCGACACCCGTCAGCGCGGCAAAGATAAACAGCGCGGTGCTGAGAGTTTTAAACATAGGCTCATCCGACCAGACCGCGAGCGCGCAGAACTTCGCCAACCACCGGCGCGGCGGAAAAAGCATTGGGCCATCCCGCATAGAACGCCGCGTGAGTCACTATCTCCCCGGCCTCTTGCGCCGTAAGACCGTTGTCCATCGCCCGATTAAGATGATAGCCAATCTGCGCACTTTGCCCGGCAGCAATCAGCGCACTCACCGTTACCAGGCTGCGATCGCGCGGCTTCAGCCCCGGTCTCTGCCACAGGTCAAGGAAAAGCGGATCGGTGGTGAACTTTACAAGCCCTGGGGAAATGGGGCCGACGCTCTTTTCTACCGTGGCCGAACGCTGGTTTTCAACCTCCTGATTGAGGGGAAGCAGCGCCGGTGAGGCCGCCGCCAGCTGCTCGTGGCTAATACCACGAGCGGCAAAAATATCTTTCGTCACGGCGATGGCGGACATGGCGTTTGGCCAGCCGGAATAAAAGGCCAGGTGAGTCATCACCTCTGAGACTTCAGCCGGGGTGACCTCGTTATCGAGGGCGATTTCAACGTAATGCTTCAGCTCAGCGGGCTGATTGCGGGCAATAAGAATAGCGATGGTGACGATACTCCGGTCGCGCAGCGAGAGTTCATTTCTCTTCCAGAGATCCTCAGCTAGGACTTCATTGCCAAAACGTGCAAGCGCCGGGGAGACCGACTGGATATCCGTAGTCGACAATGCGGATGGAGTAAATGGAGTCATACTGGTACCTCTTTTTTCTTCAGCACAGGCAGGATCGCCCAACATAAGTGACATCGCAGCAACGGCAATAAAACCTTTCATGGTCAACTCCTTGTGGGCAAATTAATTTGAGAGTCTTTCCACTAGCTGGCGCTGATACTCAGGCAACTGGCTGCGAGTGGCGCTCTGAAACACCAGCGGTGGAAGCCAGGTCATTCCAGTATGCAGGGCGCTGGCCTTCATCGGCATAAATACGTCGGCAAGGCTGACGCCAATTCGACCGGACTCGCCGTAGGTCGTGTCGCCTCCCGCTGCGGTGGTCACAATCAGCATTTCCTTGCCCTGCCACGACCCTGGTCCCACGCTGCCCCAGGTATCGTTCATCCAGGCTTTCATCATCGGCGTAATGTTGAACCAGTGAGTGGGGAAAATGAAAACAATGTGCGAGTGTTCACGCATAAGGCGTCGCTCTTCATCGGCATTGATTTTTCGCGCGTCATAACCGTAAAGCGTCTCCAGATTGCGCACGGTCACGCCGGGTACGCTTTGCGCTGCGGTCTCAAGACCTTTGGTCATGACCGATTGTTCAGGATAAGGGTGAGAAACAATCACCAGGGTTTTCGTCTCTGCGACCGCGCGGGTACTGACAGAGCCGATAAAAAAGATGATGGCGGCCAAAAAGCAAAATAGTCCAGGGATACTGCGGCGTTGTAATTTCATTGAGGTCTCCTTCTCTTTTGCCTCAAGGGTAAGGCGTGCATTGCGAAGGAGCCAGCCCCGCTTATCGAATGGGGTTGTGAGTAATTTTCATCAATCAGGCTACAGGCCCAGCGGTTTTAACTCTCTGACAAGATCAATCAATAAGCGCAGCCCTGCGGGAAGCTGATGACGGCTGGAGTAATAGATATAGAACCCCGGCCCGGAAGAAGCCCAGACGGTGAGGACCAGGCGCAGACGCCCTTCGCTGACGTGCTGAGAAATCAGCGGTTCCGGGAGGTACATCAAACCAAATCCCTGCAATATCGCCACCACCCCGGTTTCCGCCTGATCGACCGTCAGCAAAGGGGGGACCTTTATGGTGAGCTGCTCCTCACCGCGCTCAAACTCCCACTTGTAAATACGATTATTCCCCAGCCGGTTGCTAACGCAGCGATGGTGATGCAGATCGTCTGGATGCTGAGGTTCTCCAAACCGCGCGAGATAGGCCGGAGACGCTGCGACAACCCAGCGAACATCGGCGGAGAGGCGCTGGGCCACCATGTCCTCAGGTACTGTTCCGCCGTAGCGGATCCCGGCATCAAAACGCTCTTCCGTCACATCAATAATGCGGTTGCTGGCGGCAATATCTAGTTCAATGTCGGGATAGCGCTCAGCAAAAATCGGCAAAATGGGAGCCAGGAGCAGCGTGGCGGCTTCAACGGCGACGTTAAGCCGAATGCGTCCTGCGGGTGAGTCGCGGAACTGATTAAGCTGCTCGATCGCCGCATCGATTGTGGCTACCGGTTCGCTCACCGCGCGGGCCAAGCTCTCACCCGCCGCCGTCAGAGTGACGCTTTTAGTGGTGCGGTTCAGCAAACGTACGCCCAGTCGCGCCTCAAACCCCTTCAGGGCGTGGCTGAGGGTCGAGGCGCTGACACCAAGCTCGATGGCTGCCTTGCTAAAACTGTGATGGCGTGCGATGGCGCAAAAATAGATAAGATCGGCCATATCGGCACGGTTCAGATTCATACGGTCTCGCTAACGTGTTAGAAAATCAGCTGAAAAAACCACGGTAACTCGACTTGATGCATTGAAGCAATGCGCTGTTTCACGTTTGCGCTGACGAGAAAAATCGCAATGATCGATTCTTGGTACCAATAATTCCAAAGTTGACATTGACCTCAAGAACTAGTTTACTAGTACAAACTCTATTTTCCAGGTATCGAAAAATGCAACTCGTGATCATGATGACTCTGCACAGCTGGTGGCGCACTTCCCGTTAACGGGCAGTATCGTCACGTCTGCAGTTTGCACACCGATACCCGGCCCGCCAATAAGCGGGCTTTTTTTTGTCCAGATTTTACGTATGCGGCGCAGGAAAATAGCCGCGACCGCTGCGCAGTACCCGATTTCACTTCACGTGCAGAGTCCTCACCGGGAGAGATGGAACCCGACTCAGGTACTGCGCATATATTAAGGAGCAATAATGAGCACATTACTTAACCCCTACTTTGGCGAATTCGGCGGTATGTATGTTCCGCAGGTTTTGATCCCGGCGCTACGCCAGCTGGAAGCGGCGTTTGTCAGCGCTCGCGAAGATCCGCTCTTTCAGGCTGAATTTACCCATCTCCTGAAAAATTACGCCGGTCGTCCAACAGCGCTAACAAAATGCCGCAATCTTACGCAAGGAACCCGCACAACGTTGTACCTAAAACGAGAAGACCTGCTGCACGGCGGCGCGCATAAGACCAATCAGGTTCTTGGCCAAGCGCTGCTGGCAAAGCGTATGGGCAAAACGGAGATTATCGCCGAAACCGGTGCCGGACAGCACGGCGTAGCATCGGCCCTGGCTAGTGCCTTGCTGGGCCTGAAATGCCGCATTTATATGGGCGCGAAAGATATTGAACGCCAGTCGCCTAACGTCTTCCGTATGCGCCTGATGGGTGCGGAAGTGATCCCCGTTCACAGCGGTTCATCCACCCTGAAAGATGCGTCGAACGAGGCTCTGCGCGACTGGTCCGGAAGCTATGAAACCGCCCACTTCATGCTCGGCACCGCCGCGGGGCCGCATCCTTTTCCAACCATCGTGCGTGAATTCCAGCGCATGATCGGCGAAGAGACCAGAGTACAGATACAGGAAAAAGAGGGACGCCTGCCGGATGCCGTTATCGCCTGCGTGGGCGGCGGCTCCAACGCCATCGGCATGTTTGCGGACTTTATCGATACCCCACAGGTCGGGCTGATTGGCGTTGAGCCTGCGGGACATGGCATTGAGAGCGGTGAGCACGGAGCACCGTTAAAACACGGTCGCACCGGCATTTACTTCGGCATGAAGTCGCCCATGATGCAGACTGATGACGGCCAGATCAAAGAGTCCTGTTCTATTTCCGCTGGCCTCGATTTCCCATCAGTCGGGCCACAACATGCTTATCTGAACAGCATTGGTCGCGCAGAATACGTCTCTGTGACCGACGATGAAGCGCTGGCAGCATTTAAAACCCTGAGCCGCGCTGAAGGGATTATTCCGGCACTTGAGTCATCCCATGCGCTGGCTCATGCCTTGAGGATGATGCGCGAAAATCCGGACAAAGAGCAGTTGCTGGTGGTGAATCTTTCCGGTCGCGGCGATAAGGACATCTTTACCGTACACGACATTCTGCAAGCGCGAGGAGAAATGTGATGGAACGCTATAACGATTTGTTTACGCAGCTGAAAAACCGTGGAGAAGGCGCATTTGTTCCTTTTGTCATGTTGGGCGATCCGCAACCGGGGCTATCGCTGCAAATCATTGACGCGCTGGTTGCCGGAGGTGCTGATGCGCTGGAGTTGGGGATCCCGTTTTCAGATCCGCTGGCTGATGGCCCGACCATTCAAAACGCCGCTCTGCGTGCTTTTGCGTCAGGCGTCACCCCTGCCCGCTGCTTCGAGATGCTGGCGGCTATCCGCGCGAAATATCCGACTATCCCCATCGGCCTGCTGATGTACGCCAATCTGGTCTATAACCGAGGGATCGATACATTTTATGCCGATTGTTCCCGCGTCGGAGTCGATTCGGTACTGGTGGCGGACGTCCCGTTCGAAGAATCAGCCCCGTTCCGCCAGGCGGCAATACGCCACAACATTGCGCCTATTTTTATCTGTCCGCCCAACGCTGACGATGAGCTACTGCGCCAGATTGCCGCGCACGGTCGCGGTTACACCTATCTGCTGTCGCGAGCGGGCGTAACCGGTGCGGAAAATCGTGGCGCAGTGCCATTGCAACATCTGGTGGCGAAGCTTAAAGAATACCAGGCTGTCCCGGCGCTACAGGGATTCGGAATTTCAACCCCGGGCCAGGTTGCGGATGCATTAGAAGCGGGCGCCGCCGGAGCGATTTCTGGTTCTGCTATTGTGAAGATCATTGAGCAACATGTTGACGATCGTGATGCCATGCTGACAGAACTGAAAGCCTTTGCTGCCCGTCTGAAAGCTGCAACCGTCTGATCAGCATCACGCAACGTTAGTGTATTAAAAATACCGGTCATTGCGGTTAGCCGCAGTGACCGGCAACATCGCCGACCTGCTGAGATGCATGCGTACAGTAGTGTAAAAATTGATGGAGCGCGCTGAGTGAAATGCACACTGTGGCGGTATTCACCAATGGGTGAATACCTAATGGTCCCAGTTCATCAACCGAGGCATCAATCAGCACCTTAATTTTATGAGCCGGATCGTTTAGCAGCGCAAAGGGAGTGACCTCGCCCGGCTCCAGTCCCAAAAGCTGCTTTAGCTCGCCAGGCGTTGCCAAGGAGAGACGGGAGTCACCAATTTCTCTGGCTAACGCCTTCAGATCGGCCCTCTTTTCACCATCGAGAATATAAAGATAGAAATGGCGTCCGCTGCTGTTTTTTAAGAGCATATTTTTAAGCAGTTGCGCAGGAAGCTTCACCGCATAGCGCTCTCGATCGCTGACGCTGTTCATTGCCGGATGTTCAATATAGCGATAATCGATATGCAGATTATTAAGTAGCTGAAGTAATTTATCCCGATTCACAACTTGTATATCCATTTGGCGCGACCAGAGATCCAGACGCATTAGTATCGATAAACGGCTTCGATATTGTAGCCATCGGGGTCGAGAACGTATGCAGCATAGTAGCCGGCGCCGTACTGGGGCCGTAGACCGGGCAAACCGTTGTCACGGCCACCTGCTTTCAGAGCGGCGTGATAAAACGCCACGACCTCTTCTTCCGAATACGCACGAAAGGCAATATGGGTTCGGGGTACATAAGGGATCCCGACGGTTATCCAGAAGGTTTCCGCCGCCAGCTCCAGCCCGGTCTTTTGTAAATTGCCAAACCCCACCCGCTCGCCCGGTGGAGCTTTACTGATCCCGAGGCCCAGGGCCGAGAGCGCCGAGGTATAGAAAACTTTACTACGTTCAAAATGAGTCACGGTGATGCCGGTATGATCGAACATGAATTTCTCCCTGAAAAATAAGCAAGATGTTCCTTTACTGTGAGTTACCGCAGGAGTCATGCTCAGAGTATTCACAGTTATTATGATAATCCCCCTTTAGCATGCAACAGACTGTGATACTACGGACATCCTGACCAGTGCCTTCAGCTAATCAACGCTTGCTGCCCTTGCGCTAATATTGCAAAATCGAGCAACAAAACCACCCTGAAAACACCATTCGAGCAATATTGAGCACCTGAATGATTAGTCCTCTCTGAAGGTATCGGCGTGATGCCAACTGAGTACAGGGAAGCCTTACGATCTTACGACAAGGAACATCAATGCACGCTTCTGCTCTAAATGCCAGCCAGTCCCTGGCAACACGTATCGCGTTTTTCATTTCAGGCTTTGCCACCGCAACCTGGGCGGTGATCGTGCCATTCGCCAAAAGCAACACGGCAGTTAACGACGCCATGCTCGGTACCCTGCTGCTGTGCCTGGGGATGGGCGCGCTTATTGCCATGCCGCTGACCGGCATACTGACCAGTCGCTACGGTTGTCGTCGGGTGATTGTGTCGTCAGTGGCTATCGTTATCGTGTCCATGCCTTTACTGGCCATCATTAGCGATGCCCGGCTGCTCGGTTTTATGCTGCTGATATTTGGTGTGGGCATCGGCGTGACGGACTGCGCCATGAATATTCAGGCGATTATCGTCGAACGCCAGGCAAACAAACCATTAATGTCCGGCTTTCATGGGATGTACAGCGTCGGGGGAATTGCCGGTGCCGGGGTGATGACTCTCCTGCTGACCGCCGGACTTGCCGCTCTCTCCGCCACCATCACTGTTGCACTGATCGTCACCGGGCTGTTACTCATCTGTACCAAAGGGCTTTTACCGTGGGCCAACCCGTCCAGCGGGCCTGCATTTGCTATCCCGCGAGGCATCGTGTTGTTGATCGGCATAATCTGCTTTGCGGTCTTTCTGGCCGAAGGCACGGTGCTCGACTGGAGCGCCGTCTTTCTCACCGAAGTTCGCGGCATGCCGGAAAACCTGGGCGGGCTGGGTTTTGCCTTCTTTGCCATAGCGATGACCGCAGTCCGCCTGAGCGGCGACCGCCTTATCACTCGCCTCGGCTTTGTACCGGTGGTATTTGGCGGTTCCATTCTGGCCGCCATCGGTTTTTGCCTGGTGACGTTCGTCCCCGCCTGGTCGCTGTCGCTGCTTGGCTACGTGCTGGTCGGCGCAGGCTGTGCCAATATTGTCCCGGCGATGTTCTCAGCCGTGGGGCGTCAGCAGGTCATGCCACAATCCGTAGCCGTTCCTGCGATTACCACCATGGGGTATCTGGGCGTACTGGCGGGACCTGCGTTGATTGGTTATGTCGCGCATCTTAGCTCATTGACCTATGCGTTTATTTTTATCACCTTGTTGATGCTTATCGTTGCTGCAATGTCGCGCACGGTTGCGCCGGAAAGGTAGGCGTACAGGCAAGAAACAATCAGAAGCGAGCAACCATCTTGACGGGCTCTGATACACTGACCCAGTTCGGGATGGTTCTCAATTTCTGACAAACTCATTTTTATCCAACAGAGGCGCGTTTATGTTACCTGATTGCGATAAAGCCATCGTTCTGCTGCATGAAATCTATGGCATCAATGCGCATATTCAGCGAACCGCTGATATATGGAAAAGACGCGGTTTCGATGTTTATACCCCAATGCTCTTTCCCCATTCAGCGCCTTTCCGCTATGACCAGCAGGATGAAGCCTACCGCCACTTTAGCGATAACGTCGGCTTTGATACGGCGGGTGTCGAGTCCCTGCTAGCCGGGCTAAGGGAAAAATATGGCACGGTACTGGTGATCGGCTATAGCGTGGGCGCAACCTTAGGCTGGCTGGCCGCCAGAAGCGGACTCTGCGACGGTGTCATTTGCCATTATGGCTCACGGATCCGTCAGCACAGTGACATTGCGCCGCCCTGCCCGACGCTTGTTATTATTGCCAGCGATGAGCCCGCGTTCGATCCCCGCATAATGCAAAATGAACTTAAGAAAAAGCCGTCTGTGTCCTGTCGAATGTTCAATGCACAGCACGGCTTTTGTGATGCCGATAGCCAGGCGTGGGACGCATGCCTTGCGCAGCAGGCAGCCGAGGCCGCAGAACTATTCATATCCCTTATTCAGCAGAAACAGGAGGCATGATGCATCAGGCATGTCACTGGATTAACGAACCGACAACATGGGCCGATAAGGATGGCGTCCTCAGCGTGGTAACCGACGCGCAAACTGACTTCTGGCGTGAAACCTGGTACGGGTTTGAGCGCTTTTCCGGGCATATCTACGCAACGGAAATCTCCAGCGATTTCACCTTCCAGGTTCGGGTTCGCGCTGATTTCGACACCCTGTATGACCAGGCGGGGATTATGCTGATGCAGGATGAGCGACATTGGCTTAAGGCCGGCATTGAGTATAACGACGGCGCACCCGCCATCGGCAGCGTACTGACGCTGGGGAAATCAGACTGGGCAACCGGCAACTATTCAGGAGATCCCCGAGAGTTCTGGCTGCGCCTGACCCGTCAGGGAGAAGCACTACGTTTGCAATATTCCACAGACGGTCACCGTTGGCCGCTGCTGCGCCTGTGCCCTTTTCCAACCGGGATGGCAAAGGTCGGCGTGATGTGCTGTACGCCGCAACGCAGTGGACTTAAGGTCGATTTCCACGACCTTTCGCTGCTGCCGCCGAATGGTAAAGATTTGCACGACCTGAGCTGAGACGCCGGGAGGGCACCCTCCCGCCTCTGCTTCTACTCAAATGTCATAGCCATCGAATCAAAATCAATCGTCCACTTATAGTGCCTGAGGAATTGATGGCTTATAAAACCGTCCAGAATCATCCCCGACTCAGTGTGGTACAACGCGTCAGGCAGAACACCAAAGAGACCGGTTAACCCTGTCTGCTTTAGCGGACCTAAAGCAACGCTATCAATGCTTAATCGGGTTATCTCAAAGCCACCGCCGCCAAGCCCGCCTTTACTGTTATCCGGCATAAAGGCATCCTGCGGATCGCGCTTAATCCCGACATAATCCAGAGCCCCTTGCTGCAGTAGAATCGAAGCCTCCGGGTCGTCCAGACCGGAGTCGAGGAAAAAGGTCATTCCCTCTTTACCGTTGACCGCCCCTTTCACAATCATGAAATGCGAACCATCAAGAATAAACGGGAGCCTGGCGGCTGTTGTCGCATCAGGGCTGACATGAGCTGTAGTTCCGCTTCTGGGTTTCAGAACGAGCTGTCTCTGTGGATAATCCAGTGTGGTGAGGAACTGATGGAACACCCCGGTCGATAAAATACCGTCAACTTCTATCGTCTCTCCCGTTTTCTCATCGGTAAAAATCCACTCTGGCGGAAATTCCGCTAAGTCGACAGGCACGTTACCCAGCGTCACCGCCCCTAAGTCGAGACGTTCCAGACGCGAATAGCGGGTTTCTGCTGTTTTACCGCCAGCATAAATCCCGGCATAGCTGGCGATGGGCTTAATACCGATTTTCTCAGCCAGCGTAGAGTTAATGACAAAAAGATCGGCTCCGGTATCGATGAAGACATTAATGGGTTGCCCATTCACCTTGACGGATACCACCGGCAGATTATTCATCGAAATAAAGGGAAGTTTGGCCTTATTTTCCCGCCACAGCAGTTGATAAGATTTTATATCGCCAAAGTCTCTCATTAATTGCACGAGCGCTTTCTCATTATCGGAAAGATGTGATAATTCAGTGTCGTGATTGAATATTTGTAGCGCTTTTGCATATTGCCCGGTTTGGTAATAGACGTAGAGAAGTCCTGAGCGACTTTTCTGATAAAACGGCGAATCCATTTTGATAGCGGAGAAATTTTTTTCTGCCTCACTATATTGTCCACGCGAATAGTGAATGAGTCCCATAGAATAAGTCGCATTCCCCTGCCAGGCAGCCACTGCCAATAGCGGCTCGAGGCTTTTTTCCGCATCCTCCAGGTTTCCGCTCATCAGCTCATCCTGGGATAGTTCCCAGCGCAGCGCGTTGTTGTGCGGTTCTTCGGCCAGTCGCTGTTTCTTTTCCGCCATCAACAGGAGATAGTCTCCCCGATGTAATATTTCATATTTTCCTGTTTCTGAGACACTGACCGCCTGATTGGTTAAGGCTCTTGCGCTTACCGAGGCGAATGTTATTGTCAGAATACATATAGCCAGGCCTGCATATTTTACGAGCATAGGAACTCCTGTTGGCAATAGAAAAATATTGCCAATATCAAATGGATAAATAACATCCTGTTAGCAAAATAGACTGGTTTCAAATAATGCATTTCATTGATTATTAAAAAACACCATAACGAGAGAGTTTGGAGTATTCCGGGTGGAAATTACACCCGGATTTATAATAATCATCGCTTATTGCAATTTTTCAAAGAAAGAGTTTATTTTCTTCATTGATCGCAGTTGCCTTTTCCAGTATTTTCGCCACCGCCATGACGCAGGCAGAAACAAAAAGCCAGGCTATTGATTGCAGCTCAAACCCGAATAATATCTCACGTTCGCCTGCGGGCTTTAGCATCGTTAGCCAATAGCTGAGTAGCGGGTCCACGACGATCGTCATGATGACCCAGGCCCCCAGTGAAGCGCCAATTTTGCGCATATGCTGTGCCGCACCGGCAGAAAAGTAGTCCCTGCGCGCATAGGAGTGAAATAGCGCCCGCAGGTGGAACAGGCTGTAGCAAAGAGGGAGCACAACCAGAAAGCTGATGACCCCGGCACCAACGGCTTGCCACCATGGTAAATCCGGTAAGCGAATGTTAAGCGTCGAGAGTAGTCGATCCGATAGCGAGAGATTGATCCCCGCCAGCTCATGGGTCAATGATATCGATGGAAAGAACAGAACGGCCGTATTCATCACGATAATCGCCACCATCAATAACAGGGTGATACTAACCATCCTTTGGCTGAACCGCGCAAGTGCATCAGTAGACATTCAATCCCTCGTGATTTCTCTGAGTAAGTGATGACAGAATACACAGAATCACTGCAAAACAATAATAATTTATCGTTTTACGATAAACAAAAAGATTGAAACATCCATTTACCATTATATTTCATAAGGTTAATTTCTTTACCTGCGTTCAAATACCTTGCCACAGATAACAACCCGCGCTGATTAATCACGAGCAATGTAGAACTTTTGGCCCGCCAGGCCCTGCGTCACCGCCATAGCTGCTAGATTGACATGTTACTCAGGCGAAAATCCAGGAGGCTCCATGTTTTCCTATATCATGCTTGGCACCAACGATCTGCCTCGTGCTATCCGTTTTTACGACCCGTTGATGGAAATGCTGGGACACCCGCAGAGCGGTCGGAGCGATGAAGGCGCATCATGGGGGACATTCAGCGAAAACCGCACCACCGGCCTGTGCGTTGGCAGGCCGTTTAACCAACAGCTGGCAACAACCGGCAACGGCGTGATGGTTGCGCTGAATGCGCGTTCCGTTGAACACATTCAGCAGCTTTATGCGCTGGCGCTAAGCCTGGGGGGAACCGATGAAGGGGCTCCAGGACACCGCCCGCAGTACGGTGAAGGTTTCTATAGCGCCTACGTCAGAGACCCCGACGGCAATAAGCTGGCGTTCGTTTATTATGCTGATGTGCACTAAGCACGCAAAACCAGGCCCCTCTTTCCGACGCGCTTTGTATCGCATCAACCTTCAGGAAACATTCCTGATGTAAACGCCGCTCTCATCGCTGCAATCTCCTTTTCCTGCGCCGCGTCTAATGCGGCCAGCATATTGCAGGTAAAATCGACAAAACCGACACCGTTGGCAGTCACCAGGTTGCCGTCACGCACGGAAGGGACGTTCTGGTACCGCGCTTCGCCACGATAGGCTGACCCCGCTTTGCCCTGGAGATAGGCCAGACCGTTTGATGTATGAGCGGCCTCATTGAGAAAACCGTTGGCACCTAAAAATGCCGATGCATCACAAATAGCCCCAACCACTAGCTGCCGGGCAAGCGCCTGCTTGACCAGAGGCACCACTCGCAGTGCCTCTTCACCCCACCAGTTAAGCCCGCCAACCAACACCAGGGCGGCGTAATCTTCTGGCATCGTCTGGAAGGTATAGTCCGCCAGGCAGCGAACACCACCGATAGAGGTGACAGGGCCCTCATCCGGTGCGACGATTTTGACGTCATATTGCGGTTCCCATACGCCAAATCCCCGACGTAACCCCGGCGCTAATAATGCAAACTCCCAGTCGGCATACTCTGGGATCAGCACAAACAACACTTCTTTGCGGGTATCCAAAGACATCGTTCTCTCCTTTTTGACATCCTCCCCGCCTAAAGGACGGGGATTCCTACAGCCAGACGGCAATGTCCTGCCGCGAGAATGTTCTTTGCGGCGTTAACGTCGCGATCATGAGCGGTTCCGCACTCACAACAAGTCCATTCTCTTATTCGCAAGCCTACTCTACCTTTCGGACTGTTGTCGGAGATAGCTCCGCAACACGAACAAGCCTGGGTGGAATACCTTTCGTTGACTACTTCAAACACCACTGACCGCGCAATCGCTTTGTATTCCAGTTGTGTTTTGAGCATCGCCCAGCCAGCGTCTAAAACGCTCTTAGCCATTTTGGTTTTGGCTAACTTGCTGCTGCTCACGTCGCCCACGAATATCCCCGCATGGCTGTTTACCAGCGCCGTGCTGAACTTGTGCAGGGCATCTTTGCGGCGGTTCTTAATTTTTGCGTGGATGGCGCGTACACGGGCTTTTTTACCTGCCCGCTGCGCCTTGCCTAACGCTGGTTGCAGGTCACAATAAAAACGACCAGCTACCAGCTTGCTACCATCGGATACTGTGGCGGTATCCTTTAATCCGAGGTCAATGCCGACAGCGGTCGCGCCCGTGGTATGGACGGTCACAACCTCTACGCAGATATTGAAGTACCAGCGCCCCCGACTATCTTCTGAAAAGCTACCAGCGCGGAATTTGTATCCCGCCAGGCCGTAGCTATCCCAAACTTTAAAGTAGTGGCCGGCGAACTTAACGCAGCCATTCTGCAACTGCGCCTGTTTTGACTTGAACGGCACCCAGCCCAGTGAACGGCGAGCGCCACCACTAACACGCCAGCGCAGGCGGGAACGCTTAAACTGTTTGCGTGCCTTGCCGTGGTGCGCGATCACCTCCTGTACCGTAGCGCTGCCGATGGAATAGCCGCGCTCACGCTGTATACCGGTTGTCATCTTCTGAACATCAAACGCGGTTAACCACTTTGGAACCTGCGCACCAAAAGCGCCAGCGTTGCTGTATGCCGCGCTGGTTATCTCATTTGCCAGATTGAAGACCTGATTAACCTCAAAGGCCATTTGCCTCAAAATAGCGGTGTGGCGGTCTTTAATTCTGACTGATAAAGTTTTGGTCTGAATGCTCATAGCACTCTACACTACACACCTAAAACATATTTACAAGGTTGGTCTATGAGCTTGGCATATCGAACGGGGCGGCATTGTGTTTTCATGCTGCATTGTCATTTAATCTTCATTACGAAGTATCGCGGACGTGTTTTTAATGACACGCACCTGGAAACGCTTGAGGGGATTTGTCGCAACGTTTGCAAGCTGTTTGAGTGCGAACTGGTGGAATTTAATGGCGAGTCGGATCACGTTCATATGCTGCTTAACTTCCCGCCGAAGGTGTCAATCAGCAAGCTGGTTAACAGCCTGAAAGGGGTTAGTAGCCGCAAGATGAAATTGCATCATCCAGACCTGCACAAGCCCGCCTGGAAGTCAGACGCGCTATGGTCGCCATCTTATTTCGCTGGCAGTGTGGGCGGTGCGCCCCTTGAGGTGATTAAGAAATACATTGAAGAGCAGAACCGGCCTCATTAGCGCCCTGGCGGGCGCTTCGCTCTACATCCCCTACCTCAAAGGAAGGGGCTTTCCGCGAAAACTCTGGTAAACACAGATTCCGCCGTGACGGCGTTCGGATTGCCTGGCGTCGCTCTTGCAATCGACGCAATTGGCGTGTTGTTACACGCGCTAAAACTGTATAAATACCCAGTAATAAAGGCAAGGTTATTTTTCCTCTCATAGCAACCAGAGTTAATTTTTGCGAGGCAGCTCCCCGGATAGAATAACTATCCGGGGTACTGGCTATTTTCTCCTCAGGTCAGATCCTGCAGATAATTGAATACGCCTGTGCGCCAGGAGAACTTCCGTAGCGATATAAAGCGTATACCCTTCTGGCCTTAATCTTCTTGCTTTCAACGTCTTCAACGTAATACCCGCAATATCTCCCGAATCAAGGCGCTTGCGGATTTCGTTGCCGCTCAGGCCCAGATGACTGCGCAGCACCGCCAGCAAACTGACCTGAAAAGTACGTTCCAGTCTGACTCTTACCCTAACGCGAGAAGTGCGAAGAAGGCTGATTTGCCACCGCTCTTCAACAACGAATTCAGGCGAACCTGATAGCGTTGCGCCGTTGCGCCGCAGAACCTGCAGATCGTGAGAATAGTGCTGAACGGCAGATTCAGCGTTAGCGACAAGTTGCCCATAGAGTTGCGGATTGATTTTACCGATCGGCAAACGAGAGAACAGGCTGATATTCCAGGTGTAGGCACAGCGCACGCACTTATAGATACTCCAGACATCCAGTACCTTTTTTTGCGAATTGATCCGGAAGGCTCCGGATGGCGTGAAATCCTGCGCCCCATGACATGAGGGACAGCGTTTGCTAATCAGCTGGTAGCCCACAGGACTGACGTTCCATGTGACTTTCATGGTAACCCTTTTTTTAACCCATACAAAAGCGGATCCGTCTATAACGGACCGTGATTTTTTTGCGATGTGAAAAATATTTAGAGAATACTTTTCAGTGGGTTAAAAAAAGATTTCCAACGCGACTACCCTGTCTGATTGCGAACGAATAGGCCAAGAGTAACAAAATGATTGAGCGTTCAATCATGCATGAAATCAATAAATATCAAATTTCATTCACAAACCACCTTGATTACATCTTGTTCACAAAACGAGAAACCGCTCACTGATCTAACAAACCTAAACGTTTATGTTTTACATCATAAACGTTTAGGTTAATGGAATAATCGTTTATATCGCCAGTTGATACACATAAAGATAGAGAGTGGAAAATGCGAAAAGCGACAATGCGGGACGTCAGTGAGGCAACAGGATTCTCAATGTTTACCGTCTCACGTGCGCTAAACGGCGGAGATGGCGTTGCGGATGACAGCCGGGAGCTGATACTCAAGGTGGCGCGGGAACTTGGCTATGTCCCTAATCGTGCAGCCCAGGCGCTACGCCGTTCCAGCAGGGATTCCGTGGCAGTTATCACCGCACACGCCTCCAACTCCTACTACCTCAACCTGATGTCCGGGATTCAGCATATGCTGCAACCTTCGCAATGGACCGTGGTTCTTGGGGATATTGCAGTAAACGGTATCTACGATCGGACCCAGGAAGATCGCATGATTAACCGTCTGATTGAATCCCGAATGGCGGGCATCATTTCGACGGTGACGCTCCATCCGGAGAGCCTGAGTCTGCTGGCTAAATGGGATATTCCGGTGGTTTTTGTCGATTCCCCTCCTCGGGGCGATCATAATTTTCCCTGCGTGACCACCGATAATTATCATGCCAGCCTGTTAGTCGGTGAACATCTGGCGCAGCACGAATATAAAAACTGGCTGCTGCTTATCTACCCCGAACGCTGGACGACACGCTTTGAACGCGAACGCGGGATCCGCGAATCGGCAGAACGCTGCGGCGCAACGCTGCGGGTGCTGGAAACCGAAAATGACGCGCATTCAGCTTCTGAAAAACTGAGTCAATACCTCGATAGCCAGGCGCAGTTGCCCGACGTACTTATTGCCGGTAACAACCCTATTCTGCTGGGGTCGCTTCAACAGCTTCAGCAACGGCAAATCGCCATTCCCGACGATATAGCCCTTATTGGCTATGACGAATTTGACTGGGCGCCGCTGCTAAATCCACCGCTCACCGTACTGAATGAAAATAGTGAAGAAATTGGCAAGCAGGCTGCAGAAATGCTGATCCGATTAATAAAAGAAGAAGGAAAAGGAGACACCACAACGCAACTCAGAGTGCCCGCCGAGCTGGTTGTTCGCCAGTCCTGCGGCTGTAGCAAAACTAATAAGAAATAAAAGACGCATTTTCATCTATTTAAATAATGGCTGAGCGTTCAGCCAATATTACAAAACAACATCAGGGGATTATTTCTGAGGTTCCCCCATACCTGGCCGTACCGTCATACAACGAGATAATTACAGGAGCAGAACATGACTAAACTTCGCAAAGCATGGCTGGCTGTCGCGGTTACAGCGGTCATCGCCACCATGACCGGATTTTCTCCCATCGCCAGCGCCGCGTCCCAGGAGGGCAAAAAAATTGCCCGTATTGGACTAATGGTGCAGGACATGTCCAACCCGTTCTTTTCGGCAATGGAGAGAAATGCTAAGCAAGCCGCTGGTGAGATCGGTGCCTCCATTAACGTACAAGACGCGCAGGTCGATTTGGCAAATCAGAACACCCAGATTGATGCCTTTATTCAGCAAAAAATGGATCTCATTATTATCTCTGCGGTTGACGAATCCGGGATTGAGCCCGCAATTCAAAGGGCAAAAGCCGCGGGCATCATCGTTATTGCGGTCGATACGCCCGCTAAAGGTGCTGACGCCGCCATCATGACCAACGCCATCCAGGCCGGAGAAACCTCCTGTGAATATCTGTTCAGCCAGATGGGCGGAAAAGGCAAAGTGCTGCTGGTTGATGGAACGCCGATCCAGACGATTATCGACCGTATTAAAGGGTGTAAAAACGTCGCTAAAAAATACCCGGATATCAAAATCGTCGGTCAGCAGGCATCACGCAACGACCGTGCTTCCGGCCTGATGGTCACCACCGATATGCTCACCGCCAACCCGGATGTCTCCGGTATTTTCGGCATGAACGATCCCTCTGCTCTGGGCGCCGTACTGGCCGTTGAACAGGCGGGCAAGGCAAACACCATCAAAGTCACTGGCGTAGACGGCAGCCCGGAAGCAGTTGATGAGCTAAAACGCAGCGGCTCACCGTTTATCGGTACCGCAACGCAAAACCCCGGAGAAATGGTACGCCAGGCCATATCGCTTGCTCAGGATATCGTGGCGAATAAACCCGTACCTTCCCATACCATTTTAATCCCCAGCGTACTGGTCACGCGCGATAACGTGAGTAGCTATCCGGGTTGGTAAAAACATCACTTCAAGATGCGATAAACGGGATGAATTTCAGGTTCATCCCGGAGGGTAAAGACAATGGCCGACAGATCATCACAACCCCTGCTCCGGCTTGAGGGGATCTCAAAACGCTACGGCGCGACGTTGGCGCTGAACAATGTACGTTTTGATTTATTTGCCGGAGAGGTTCACGCCCTGATGGGTGAAAACGGGGCGGGTAAATCCACGCTGATGAAAATTCTTTCCGGAAATGAGCAGCGCGACAGCGGTGCCATTTTTAAAGATGGGCATGAGATTGATATACGCACACCTCGTGATGCTCGCAAGCAGGGTATCGCCATTATCCACCAGGAACTGAATACGGTTGCGGATATGACGGTGGCGGAAAATCTGTTTCTCGGTCAGGAGCCTACGACCTTTGCCGGTATTCTCGACCGGAAACGGATGTACCGGGAAGCAAAGCATAAGCTGGATCGCATCAATGCGGATATTGACCCGCATGCACCGCTCGGGTCGCTCAGTATCGGGCGCCAGCAGATGGTGGAAATCGCCCGCGCCGTCAGTGAAAACGCCAAAGTGCTCGTGCTTGATGAGCCAACAGCGGCCCTGTCGCGAACGGAAACGCTGCAGTTATTTCGCTTGATTGAACAGATGCGTCAGGACGGCGTCGGGATGGTCTATATCTCACACCGCATGGAAGAAGTATGGCAGTTGGCCAATCGGGTCACGGTGTTCCGCGATGGCACCTGGATCGGCACGGAAACCATGGGCAGCGTCTCCACCACTGATATCGTGCGCATGATGGTGGGAAGGCAAATTGTCGACTTGTATCAACACGACCCCCGCACGCCTGGAGATGTGCTGCTGGATGTCAGAGAACTCGCGGGTAGCGCAACCGGCCCGGTGACTTTTGACGTCAGGGCGGGGGAAGTGGTCAGCATGTCCGGACTGGTCGGTTCCGGGCGCACCGAAGTCGCCCGGCTATTGTTCGGTGCCGATCCGCGAACCCACGGTAGCGTGCATATTGATGGCAAGGCGATCCACCCTTCAGACCCTACCGCCGCCATCGCAGAAGGTATTGGGATGGTGACTGAAGACCGAAAAACGCAGGGGCTGTTCCTGGGGCACTCGGTTGAGCACAACATTGATATTAGCTCTCTCGATAACTTTGTCGCCAGCGGTGTCGTCAAACGTCAATCCATCCGCACGGCGGTTCTCGAACAGATGCGCAGACTTCGGTTGCGAGAAAATGCAGTTGAGCTGCCGGTCAGCGCCCTGTCCGGCGGTAACCAACAAAAAGCGGCGCTGGCGCGTTGGCTGCTACGCGACTCACGGTTGCTGATCCTCGATGAACCCACGCGCGGCGTCGATATTGGCGCGAAAAGAGAAATATACGAACTGATCGACAAGCTCGCCCGCGCCGGAAAAGCCATTCTGGTTATCTCTTCCGACCTGCCCGAGGCCATTGGGATCAGCGACCGACTACTGGTCATGCGCGCTGGCCGTATCGTTCACCAGTTACCTTCACATTCAGCAACGGAAGAAGAAGTGATGCTGCACGCAACAGGAACCTTCACCAGTCAACCCGGAGAATGCCATGGACAACAATAAACCAGTGACGGAACTGCCGGTCAACGCGCCGTTTGATTTTGCAAAATGGTGGGATCGGGTGGGGATCCTGATCGTTCTGCTGGTACTGCTGATCCTGATGTCGACCTTTGCCCCTAACTTCAATCGGGTCGATAACTTGTTGAATATTGCCAGATCGATTTCCGTTAACGCCATCCTGGCAGCAGGCATGACTTTCGTGATTTTAACCAGCGGCATTGATTTATCCGTCGGTTCTATCGTCGCCGTCTCCGGCGTGGTCTCGGTCGTTGCTGCGATGGCCGGTATCCCGGCACCGTTGGCGATTCTGGCCGGCATCGGCGTTGGTGCTCTCTGCGGGCTGCTCAATGGCGTCCTGTCCGCTTATCTCGCCCTCGCCCCCTTCATTGTGACCCTCGGCACGATGACGTTTCTGCGCGGTATGGCCTACACCATTACCGAAGGACAACCCATTGTTTCGAGTAGTCTCAGCTTCCGTGAACTGGGAAATGGTTATATCGCCGGTATCCCTGTTCCAGTGATTATCATGCTGGTGGTTTATCTGCTGGCGTGGTTCATCCTTGAGCGTACCCGATTCGGGCGTCATATCTATGCCGTCGGCGGCAACGCTCAGGCTGCTCGTCTGGCCGGTGTACGGGTGAAACGTGTTCTTGCCGCCGTCTATATGATTGCCGGTGTCTGCGCAGGTTTGGCTGGCATTATCTTTGCCGCGAGGGTCATCTCCGCCCAACCTACCGCCGGGACAGGCTATGAACTGGACGCGATTGCGGCGGTTGTCCTGGGGGGCACCAGCCTTGCCGGTGGACGCGGGCGGATTATTGGCACCCTGATAGGCTCAGTGATCCTTGGCGTACTTAGCACTGGACTGATCCTGTTGAGCGTCCCCTTCTTCACCCAACTTTTAATCAAAGGCATCGTCATCATACTCGCCGTGGCGATAGACGGGCTGAAGCAGCATCCGGAGCTGTTCACCTTCTGGCGGAAAAAAGAGATCGCCCGACCACGCTAACTTTCCATGACGCTTTGTTTATCCGCCGCTCAGGCGGCGGGTTTTCGCTTGCTTAAATTCTGATGGAGTATATGGCCATGACATACCAAATTACGCTAAAAGACCCGCTCAACGGCCTTCGGGATCATGAACCCATTACGTTCACTATCCCGGACATTTTGCCAGAACCGTTGTGGTGGGCCACTGCCGAAACGGGAGAGCGGATCCTTTGCCAACGGCTTAACCATTCGGTGGTGGAAAATAGTACAACGTTCATCGCTACGGTCAGCTTTACCGGCACGCTTCGTTTACGACTTGAGCGTCCTTGCACTGATGCCGAAACCCGTGAGGCCACGGGCATTCAAAAACTGAACGGTAAAGAGGCAGATTGCTTTGCCCGTCTTAATACCGGCTGCTTTGATCTGGAAATGTGCCGGGGAACCGCTCAGGGGGTGGGTTCATCCAAGTGGGGTCTGCGCCACTTCCGCCGCCGGGAGGACAACATCGAACTCCTTCCTTCCGGAAATAATGCCATCGGCGGATTTTACGGCCCGTTCTTTACCCCCGAAAACGGCCTGATTAACCCGCCTGAACATACCCTCGTTGATATTGAAACGATCGAAGAAGGTCCGGTCTATCATCACTATCGAATGCATGGAACGATCCCCGATGGTTTATTACCGGAACTGCGCGGTAAGCGCTTTTCTATTGACTGGAAGTTCAGCTGGAATACCCCCTGGTTTCAGCGCCGCTACCGCGTAGATGATTTTTCAACCGTGATTAACGGACGCTCGGTGACCAATAAAATTACCGTTGGCGACGAGTTTGAAAGCGGCCCCGGAAAGCTGGTATTCGATCGCTTCGCCGCTCACGGCGGCACCCGCTATCGCGCAGGCGACCCCTACGCCGAAGAGCTGGTCGCGATGGTCGCCCATACCGTCACTACCTCAGAGAATCAAAGCTCGAAATTTGCCGAATTCCGCGAACAGCTTTGTGATATGGCATCTGCTCACTGGGATCTTTACTGGAGAATGTTCTGTCGCTGGGAGAACGTGCTCGATGAAGCTGAGATCCGTGAAAGACTTGGCTTAGTCCGCGCCAGAGCGCACCTCAGGGCCGATCTGAATGAACGGGAGTGGATACTCACCGATTCGCCTGTGGATGTTTCCGCCGTGCCCGATGAAACCATTTTTCCCGGTCCGGCCAGTAAAACCGTCGAATATGATTCAGCAAGCGGTCGGGCAATGATCTGGTGGACTTCTCAACCCTCCGGCGCTTTTCAGATAGTCCAACGCCGTCAGTCAGGATGGGTCAACTGGGGAAGTAACGGCGAAAACGAGTGCCCAGAACTGCCTGTCGGGGTTGATATCAAAACTGCCTGCGGAATATTTGCCGATAACTGGATGCATATTGCCAATCAACTGGAAACGCCGCCGTACATATCAGTGAGCAAAGGAGACGACCAATGATTCTGTGCTGTGGAGAAGCCTTAATCGATATGCTGCCCTGTCGAACCCGCGAGAATGCCTCAGCATTTATTCCCTGCGTCGGCGGTGCGGCGTTTAATACCGCGATCGCATTGGGTCGCCAGGGAATGCCGGTGAGCCTGTTTTCTGGTCTCTCAAATGACTTTATGGGCGATATGCTGCGCCAGTCTCTTGAAGCTTCCGGGGTTGATTTCTCACCTTCCACACGAGCGCCGCTGCCGACGACGCTGGCCTTCGTCAGGCTGGTACACGGACAGGCACGCTATACCTTTTACGATGAAAACAGCGCGGGCAGAATGCTGGCAGAAAGCAATCTGCCCAATTTGGGCGACGACGTTACCGCCGTTTTATTCGGCTGCATCAGCCTGATAGCTGAACCGTGCGGCAGCGTTTATGAATCATTGATGGTGAGAGAAGCCCCGCGCCGGGTGATGTTCCTCGACCCCAATATCCGTGAAATCTTTATCCAGGACCGGGAGAAGCATCTGGCCCGTATGATGCGGATGATAGCGCTGGCGGATATTGTCAAACTGTCGGATGAAGACCTTGCTTGGTTTGGCGAGCGCGCAAGCGAAGATGAGGTTATTGCCCGCTGGCTGACGTTGGGTCCAAAACTTATCGTTGTGACCCGTGGTGCGGATGGTGCTGATGCGTGGACGGCTAACTTCAAACTGCATGTTCCCGGCGTTAGCGTGCACGTTGCTGACACCGTCGGTGCCGGAGATACGGTCAATGCCGGGATTTTAGCCAGCCTGTCTCAGGCGCAATGCCTTGAGAAAAGCAAATTAGTGACGCTGTCACGTGAGCAGGTGCGTCATGCCGTTGACCTCGGTATGCGGGCGGCGGCAGTGACGGTCTCAAGGCCAGGAGCGAATCCGCCGTGGGATCATGAACTTTGAATTCTGATTAATCTTTTATCGGACGCGGATGATGGTCTGAAATAGCCGGCTATATACAGACCATCAATATTATTTATTAAATATATTAATTGGAGTCCAATTATTGAATGAAACCTAAACCAGCGTAATTTATTAATGGATATTGTCGTCTAATCCATTAATATCAGATGATTAGTTCATTTTCTGCCGACATCGCCGACAGACATCAAAGACAGGACGTCATCAATGAAAAAGAAAAAATGGTTCAATCGCTTGCGTAACACATCTATCCCGGAAAACAAACTTCGTCCTGCGAAATGGCTTGCGTTTCTTGCCGTCCTGCTACTCCTGGTACAACTGGCAGTTGAATCGCTGCTGCTATCGGAATAAACATTGCTATATCAGACGTTACCGAGCCTCAGCGCAGGCATTCCCTAGCGTAAAGTAACGTTGATTGGCCACAACGAACTTTCTGTTTTTCCCGCTCAAGGCAGCATCGCGATAGCGTTCGCCAGGCAGCATATAAAACTGCGTGGAGCGTTCGTCATCACCTGCGCATCCCTGGTGAATAATCACGCGGAAAAACGTATTTCCGCTATTGTGAAGTATCCCCTTTTGCTCATCAAGCTGCCATTCAAGCCGCTGCTGGCGCGGCCTGACCACCAGAATGGTGCTCATGGCCACCACCGGCAGCACATCCATTTTTTTCGGCGTATCCCTGAGCGGCAATAGCGTCATCGGCGTCTCTTTAAACACCACCCGATAATAACGTTCCTGGTTATCCTCAGGACCTTTGTAATAGAGGCGGAAATATTCACTGCTTCCCGGCGGTAAATTGAAACGCAGCGGCGCGTAGAGCAGCTCGCCCTGATTGGGCAGAACCGGTTCATCCCCCGCACCGGGTTTCGCAATTTTCCATGCGGAGATCGTGTACATATTATTGCGCGGCGTGTCGTTATACATCGGCTGTGAGATAAACGTCTGGTCAGAGGGCATCTCATAAATTACAGCGTTAAAAAACGCCCCCGATACTGCCAGCGGCGCGACGGCCACCAGCATGACAGGCGCTTGCGTTCGCATAGCCATCAGTCGACGCCCAGCCATTTTGCGGTGACTTTTACCTCGCCGCTGGCGTTGACCGTTCCCATCCAGTCGCTGCCGTCCAGCGTGCGCCTTGAGCGCGGATCGTCCATTGGAAACTGTAACTTCAGGCGGGTAGAGAAGAAGTAGCCGTCATCGATCGCCGCATTCCATGGCGTTTGCGTCCAGCGCGCGTCGGTCATGTCGATCTCAGCATCGATGCAGCTATTACGAGCGCTGAGCGTTTCCCCCGTAGAAGCAGTGTACGAAAGCAGTGCGGGGATCGGCACCTGCCAGCCTCCCTCTTGCGAGGTGAACAGGCAGTACGAAATCCCATCAATTGTCGTTCCATCACCCGTCACCTGAGCTGTCACCGCATCGGCCATACGAGCTGAAGATACCGTCACCTGATATTCAAATTCAATTGGCATCGGGTCGCCGATATTACCCGACTCTTTTGGCGCAGAATTGCCATCCGTTGACACAATACTGATGCCGTACTCTTTCGGCAGAATATTGATCGTACTCGATGCCGTAAACTGATAAAAACCTGACTGCGCGGTGTTGCTGTTATCAAAGAAAAAGGTGAACAGCTCATCATTATTGGTAATGCTAATTCCACGTTGGATCAGATTCTGAAAAAAGGTTTTCGACAGGAAAACATAAACATACTGACCTTCGGCGGTAAATACATTGGAATAGGTGGTTGAAGAACTCCAGTTATACCAGGTTGAGCCATTGCCGCTATATTTGATCGTTCTGGCCGCTGGGCTAAAGCCCAGCGTAGCGGTATCAACCACCATCTCAAATGACAAAGAGGATGTCACGCGCTTGGTTTCCCGGTAGCGATACGACACCATCTTACAGGTCATTCCGCTTTCGCCCGCAACGATGCTCACCTCACAGTGTTCGCTGCCAACATTCACGCTGGGCGTCCCATCGCTGGCAATCCAGATCTCCGCCAGCGCGCCTGTGCTGTTGAGCGTCAAATGCCCGACTTTGGTGGCGTTGATGGTGTAATAACGCCATGTCGCTCCGGATGCGAGATCCCGGCAACGCTGGCCGGATGCCGCATCGTAGTCCGTTTTTGTATAACAAAGATTCAGTACGAAAGCGTCGGTTTCTCCCGGCTGACGATTACGCAGATATTCATACATTGCCGGGGAGAACGTGGCGTAGCCGGTCCCCCCGTTTGCCAGGCTGCTACCGGCCATCGTATGATAAAATCCTTCATTATCAATAACCTCACCGGAGATATATCCCTGTGTTGGACAGTTAGCCCCGGTCGTCATACAGCGAATCCCGATAAACGGTGAGTTCACCGGGGAGTCCGATAGCCACATGTCATAGTAATAGGAGCGATAGCTCCAGCTGACGTAGCCCATATATCCCAGACTGCGCTGTTTGGTCGAGTAGCGGGTCCAGACGTTAGCGCCGGTAAAGCGCGGGTCCAGGCTTCCGGGAGTCACGAAATATTCGTTATCGACATGGTTTTCAATAAACATATAGTCGTTTTTGCCTGAGCCGCTGCTGCTGGCGGTGACCGCCCAGCACTGAAGTGATGCAACGCACAGGCCCACGCTCAGCGCCAGGCCAGGAAATGATTTACAGAGTCCCATGTTGCCCCTCCCCTTGCGCCGCCATACGAATTTGCGACTCACATTGCAAATCGCCCATCCACACCGCGCCGCGCGCCTCCTGCAAATTCAGCTCAAGTTCGCATCGCGAGCCGTTTTTCTCGACCAGAGTGATGGTCGGATAACGTTTATCAACATCCATGGCAAATTCTCCCTGCCCATCGGTGCGCCCTTTACCAATGTGGTTGTGAATATCGAGGTGCGCGGCAACGGTGCCGTTATCGCGGCGAATGCGACCAAATACCGTCACCAGCTGTTTTATTTCCGGGCGTATAACTTCGACATTGCCGGGGTACAGGACTGACTGATGATTTCTGCCGCTGACGATATCCATGCTATCGGCGCTGCGTTTGTCATTCATTAACTCCACGCTGTAGCGCCCGTATGCCGGCAGTGGGATAAAGTTTTTCTTACCGCTGAGCGGGTAATGCTGGCCGTTTATTTTGGCGGTCATGGTGGCGTTGTCGCTGAAATCGGTATGGATCAATACGCCAGAGGTGAAGCTCCCCTTCGCCGGAACCACGTCTCGCCCGGTCCAGGCGACGCTGCCCAGGGTACTGAAATTGACGTTGGTGCTGTTATCCGAGGCATGAGTGGCTGATAGTGTACCGCTGCTGTATTTGCTGTCGTAGCTGAGAAAACCGTTAACTGCCCGCTTATCGCTGCGGTAGCTTTCGCTCTCTTTGCTTTTTACCCGCTGAGAAGCTGAAAGACCGGCCTGGGTAATCGTGCTGTCAGTAAAGCGCTTTCTGAGCGCCACATTCGCCAGCATATTGCCGTTTTCACTGGAGAGGCCCGCGCTGAACCACGCCGCCAGCGGCAGCGAGAAGTCAAGATTGACGTATTTATCCCGTGTGGTGTCCTGATCGCGCTGATAGTGATAGTTCTGCACCCCGGTTCTCAAGGTCACTGTGCCATAGCGCCCGGATGCCAGAGTCTGTGAATAATCCAGGTTGTTATAGCGCGTTTTGTTGGTGTAGTTTTCCGTTCGGCTAAAGGTCAATGAACCGAGATAAGGCGTCAGCGACTGCAAAGGCAGCGTCGCGCCATAAGTAAAGTAATCCCCTTTACGCAGCGATAAGTGGTTGCCAATATGAGAAAACTCTCTGGAGCCCCAAAGCGAGCCGTAACCGGCTGGCAGGCTCAAGTTGAGGGTGGTGATGCTTTTTCGGCTACCGTCATTAGCCAGCAGTATCTGCTGATTAGCCCGCAGACGTTCGTTAAACATCACGTCGATTTCACTTTCATTCACGGCGTTACTGTCGAAACCGTATAGCGTCGTTTTGAACGATGTCCCGGCAAGCCATGGCAGCGTTACTGCAGCCGCGCCGCCGCTCAGCCAGGTCTCCTGCTTGCCCTCGCGCACGGCATTTTGCGGACGATAGTCGGTTTTATGGTATTCCAGCAGCCCGCCAAACACCTGCCACGACCACCTTTCCGTGACGCTCGAACCACGTGCATAGGTCTTATTGATCTGTTCGTTGCGGCTGCTGGCGACTTTACCGTTAATAATGACCTGCACCTCAACGTTATAAATCCCAAACGGCAGCGTTGCGGTATTCACTTCATAGCTGCCCATTGCAAAGTTCTGGATGCTCAATAATTTGCCGTCTCGCAGGATATGCACCTCGCCCTCCGCCGGTAAAAAGACGGTAATCGGCGTCAGGGATAAGGTGGTATCTTCGAGTCGCGAATTGCTTTTATTGCCGTAGCTGACGCCGTAGATACGGCTGGAATTAAGCGCATTCATGCTAGCGATGGACTGTAGATTCCAGGTATCCACCATCCCCAACGCCAGGCGATTGCCTTCTATATCGCGTTCATACATTGCCCGGTAAAGATTGCCGCTGCTGTTGGCCGAGCCGATGCCATAGAAAGATCCGTTTAGATTTAAATGGTGTTCGCGGATCGCCGAGGTGTTATCCAAAGTCAGATAGCTGCTGGTGCCGTCATAGCCATTATACCGGTGATGATAAGTGCCAAAGGTATAGTTGAGCACGTTTGATGGCGCACTGGCGGTAGAATTCCCCAACGAGCTGTGCCTGGCGAGGGTTGTTGCCGCCAGAGCGCTGCGGTCCACGGTCATTTCAAGATAAAACGCCCTGACGTCAAAGGTAATCTGCGCCGCGTCGGAGAGGTGCAGCATCATGTCGTCGGAAAACGTTTGGTCCTGTAACCCGTTAATAATCTCCTCGACCGGCGCAGATAGCGAGAGATTATCCGGGGTGGAAACCAGCGTGAGTTCGCGGATCGTCAGCGCGCCATTTTCGGTGGCGATCAGCGCATCGGCTATTTTTTGTCGACTGCGCATCGGCAACTCCGTCTCTTTATAGCGGATAAAAACAGGTACCCTCATACCTTGTTTGAGCGCATCAGCAAAAACGGGGGGAATAATATAGTCACCCACGCGCAGCAGTTTTGTTTTTTCTGCGATATCACTTGCCGAGACATCCACCGTGCAGACAAGGCATAATCCCGACAGCAGCATTCCTTTTCTGAAAAACCATCCTGACATCTGTAATTCTCTATTTGACGTGAATGTATTTACCTTCGTGCCAGATGCCGATTCGCGTCTGTTTATTCGCCATTTGCGTTTGTTTTATTTTTGCGCTGAGCCCGGGCATCACGTAATAACGTTCGCGACAACCTTCACCGTTATTTTTTTCAGAATCCTTACACGGGCCATACGAAATGACCCTGAAGGTTACATTGCCAGTATTGGTCACCGTATCGCCGTTATGCTGATAATTAAAATTTGCTTTACGCGGCGCCACGACCAGAATGGTGTTAATTTGCGCCGACGTGGTCGCCAAACCGTGACGTGAGTTGCTGCTGGCCTGATGATCGCTCACCGGCTCATCCAGCCATGACAACCGGTAATAACGTTCCTTATCATCTTTAGGGCCATGATAAATAAAGCGGAAATGCTCTCTGGCGCCTGCGGGTAAAATCATATTTGCCGGGGTTGAGAGCAGCTCTCCGCTCTGCTCCATCGGGATGATTTTTCCGCCGGACATCGGCGTAGATATTCGATGCGCGCTGACGCTGACGAACCGCGCCGAATCGCTGGCATTGTCGATCTCTTTAGCCAGCATCTGGTCATCGGCGAACATTATCGAGGTCACTTCTCCGACACCAATGGCCGCCGCGCTACCGCTGAGAAACAGCGTCAAAAACAAAAAGGTATATGATTTTTTCATTATTAAAATAAAGGAGGGATACCCCTCCTTTTATGCAGGTTAGGATTTAACTATGGGGAAATTACAGCGTCCACTCGGCGGTAAACTGCACTTTAACGTCACCATTCCAGTAGCCGTCAGCCAGGGAAGCGAACGGCGTCGCAGTTGTACCATTAGAGGTAGCTGAATCGACGGTAAACAGAAAAGCACTCTGGGTGCTGGTACGGTTCACGTTGTCCGCATAGCCAGCAGCCAGATTTTCCAGACCAGCAGTAATATTGCTACCAATATTAACCATGGTCACCGGAGTGGTTTTAGACAGTTTTGCACCGTTCCATGCCACCCCCACTTCCAGCGTCGAGCCATCAGCCGCGCGGTTCAGCGTATTAGTCACCAGTTGAGAGGTTAATACGAAGTCAGAAGCACCAGCCTGTCCCTGAATAGTGATATCGAACGCACCGTCCTGAGAATTAAACGCCTTCAGACCTTCGGCATATTCAAAGGAAACTGAACGCAGCGGCGTAACGACCAGCAGGCTGGTGGTGTCTTTTGTTGCAGAGGCATCCCAGCTTGCCGTTGCGGAAGCCGTTACAGGATCCGCTGCCATTGCGCCGGAGCAAAAGAGAATAGAAGTAGCGCATGCTGCCAAAAGAGACTTTTTCATTATATATCCTTAATAAACATTTCCAGATGTATTGCTTTGGCGTTGCCGCCCACAGAGATATTCTGCCCGGAGAGCAAAATAATATTAATTACTGATTATCAATAAGATACATTAGGCCATGAAGCAGATGACAAATGCCGAGCTAAATGTATATTAAAATATGAATGCGGCAGAGTATAAATTTACGCACAGCCACTGTCCATTGCATACATCCTTAAGAAAAATCATGTTAAAATCACCCTGGAAAAATACACGCCCGCGCCCCGGCAAGCTCTAAAAATAAATTCATTAGGAATTTTCTTGTTAACCTGAGGAATTGATTTATTTCGACAGAATAAAAAACCTCATGACCTGCAAGATGCAGGCAGCAATGATGGATTAAAGCATCAGTTTGGCACAATAAAACACAGGAATAGCCGAATAGTGAATCAGGTAAACATTACCTTAAGAAAATATGCGCCTTGAATGTTTACTTCTGAAAAAAACCTGACATAAGGTTAGCGTGACAAGACCAGAATCGACTAAAATTAACAAAATTGATTAAGATTAAGCTCAATTTAAATTTGTGATGCATATCTCATTTTGCCAACAATGACTAGACAGAAAGAACTCGGACATGCTAGTAATTTAAGCAAGCAGGAGAACGGGTTTAAATTAAACAGTATTTAAACCCCTTCTCAAAAGGCTGAAAAATTGCATTGATAATGGTTTGGATTTCTGAACGATTATCAAAAGGGTAAGTGAATCGAAAGCCCTCAGAGACGAAAGTCTCTGAGGGCTTTTTTTGTTTTTTCTATCTCAGGAGTAAAAAAATGTCTAAAGAACGTCGTCTCTCTCGCATTTTCGCAAAAGATGGTAAATCGGTCACGCTGGCGCTGGATGGCTACTATTTTTCAACCAAAACAAATGGTATTGATAATACAATAAACCAGCTCCCCACTCTGGTCGAAAGCGGTCTGGACTGCGCGCTGGTGACTTATGGCATGTTGAAAAATTTCCGTGAAGTTTTCAATAGCGTTCCTGTTGTATTACGCGTCGATAGCACAGTGAGTATTTTTGATAATACCGTTCCCGATACAACCCCTGTTTTTTCCATCGAAGATGCGCTGAAAGTTGGTGCTGAAGGCGTGGTTTGTATGACCTTCCCCGGCGCGTTTAATGAAGAAAAAACGCACATCATGGCGATGCAGCTGGCACAGGCCGCCGATCGCTGGAATGTACCACTGATCGTTGAATCTCTGCCGTACGGCTACCCCGTCACCAGTGATGACTCCAACAACCCGGCCATTATCGCCGCGTCGGCCCGCATCGCCGTTGAGCTGGGAGCCGACGTTATCAAAACCCGCTTTACCGGTACTGAAGATGACCGGCTCATCGTCGAAGCGGCAGGCGTGCCGGTTCTTGCGCTGGGCGGGCCGAAAACCGGCATCGACGGTTATTTTAAATTTGTTCAGCACTGTATGCAGGTTGGTGCAAAAGGAGTGGCAGTGGGCCGCAATATTACCCAGGACCCACAGCCCGCAAAAGTAGTAGCAGGTCTGAATGCCATCATCCATGAAAATGCCACAGCGGAAGATGCCTACAGCCTCTACATGGCTAAATAACATCGGATATTAATATGTTCTTAAATAACACCATCATTCCTTCAGTTAGAAAATATAAACATTTTGAACAGGCATTATCTTGTTCGTCAGAATATGTACTGTTATCCGAAGCCAATATTGGTAATTTGCAGTCGCTGATTGGCAAATGTCATCAGAACGGCAAAAAAGTGCTTATTCACCTAGAGCTATTAGGTGGTTTTAAACCTGACCAGGCCGGGATCGGCCTGCTAAAAAGTTACTACAAGGTTGATGGTGTTATTTCGTCCAATCTCTCGGCCCTACGCTATGCCAAAAAAGAGGGATTGTTAACTATCTTTCGGGTATTGCTTATCGACTCACGTTCGCTGGATCAATCCATCGACATTGTTAAGCATAACCCGCCGGATGCCATTGAAATCTTACCTGCTGAATATGCCTGCCAGTGTCTGGAATTGATTAGCCGGAATTTAAAAGGCTTTGATGTGATATTCATCGCCGGAGGCTTTGTTAAGCGGAAATACCTTGTCGATAAAATATTCCATGCCGGATTTAAGGGTATCACCACCAGCGAACCCGGATTATGGTAACTAATAAGGAGTTCACGAAAATGAACCAACAATATGTCATGGGTATTGATAATGGCGGCACCGTGACCAAAGCGGCTATTTATGACCGCAGCGGTAACGTGGTGGCCATCGCCTCAAAATCAACGCAAATGCTAACGCCAAAGGAATTTCATACCGAGCGCGATATCAACGAACTGTGGGCGGCAAACGTTGAAGTGATTAAAAAAGCTATTGCCCAGTCCGGTATTGACGCCAGCCAGATTACAGGCGTGGCGGTGACCGGCCACGGCAACGGACTGTATATGGTGGACGAAACCGGTACGCCGGTGCGTAACGGGATTATCTCCACCGACAGCCGGGCGAAAGCGTACGTTGAAAAGTGGTACCGCGAACCAACGTTCTTGACCGATATATTGCCAAAAACCATGCAGTCCATCTGGGCCGGGCAGCCCGTTGCCCTTCTCGCCTGGCTAAAAGACCATGAGCCTGAAACGCTGAGTAAGGCGCGCTACATTTTTATGGTCAAGGATCTGATTCGTTTTTACCTGACTGGTGACGCCTTCCTCGAACTCACCGATATCTCAGGCACCAACCTGATCAACGTCCGCGTCCGAGATTATGATTCATCGCTGCTGGCCTGGTGGGGTCTTGGCGAACTACGCGACAAACTTCCGCCGATTAAGCGTTCTACCGATTGCTGCGGCTATATTACTGATGAAGTAGCCCGGTTAACTGGGTTATGCGCGGGAACGCCGGTCTCCGGCGGCGTCTTTGATATCTCCGCTTCATCCGTCGCTTCCGGTATCAATACTCTGGATAAGCTGGCGATCATCACCGGGACCTGGAGCATCAACGAATACGTGACCGACCATCCCGTTATCGATAAAGATCTGTTTATGACCTCTATCTACCCGATTGAGGGTAAATGGTTAATCACCGAGGCCAGCCCGACTTCCGCCAGCAATCTTGAGTGGTTTATCAATAACTTTATGGAAGGTGACCGCACAACCGCTGCGGCGCAGGGATCATCGGTCTATGAGCTGTGCAATGAACTGGTCTCTACAACCACCGCCGATGAAAGCCACTTGTTGTTCTTCCCGTTTGTATTTGGATCCAACACCATCCCGGATGCTTCAGCGGGTTTTATCGGACTCAATAGTTTCCATAAAAAGGCGCATTTCCTGCGCGCAATCTACGAAGGCGTCGCGTTCAGTCATCTTTATCACACCGAGCGTTTACGCAATATCAACCCAAATTTAAGCCGCACCATTCGTATTGCGGGCGGCGTCACCAACTCCCCGGTCTGGCTACAGGTCTTTGCCGACATTTTCCAGTCCACTCTGGAGATTGTTGACGTTAAAGAGCATGGCACGCTGGGCACCGCGATGACCGCAGCAGTGATGGTTGGCTGGTTTGATGATGTCTTTGCCGCCTCAAACGAGATGGTTCACGTTTCGCGCACCGTCGCCCCTAATCCGGACAACAACAAGGTCTATCAGGATAAGTATCAGCTCTACAAAAACCTGTTATCGGAAATGCAGTCTCCGTGGAAAAGCTGCAGTAACTACATCACGCATTAAGTGAGGAAAGTATGGATCTGAATTTACACCATCGCACAGCTATCGTTACCGGCGGCGCAACGGGACTCGGCAAAGAGTTTGTCCTCTCGCTGGCCAAAGAGGGGGTCAACATCTGCTTCACGTATATGCGTGATGAAGAGTGCCCGGAACAGTTGGTCGAAACGGTGAAAAGCATCACCAACGTCGAGATTATTGCGGTTAAAACCGATCTTTCCGATGAGCAAAGCCGGGAGAATCTGTTCGCCACCTGCATCGAGAAGTTGGGTAATGCCGATATTCTGGTTAACAACGCCGGGATCTGGCTGAGTGGCTATGTCACCGAAATCACGCCGCAGGACTGGGACAAGGTGATGAATGTCAACCTGAAGGCGGTCTTCCACTTAAGCCAGCTGTTTGTGAATCACTGTCTGAGTAAAGATCAGGCGGGTAGCATTCTGAACATTACTTCCCAGGCGGCCTTCCACGGCTCAACCACAGGTCATGCCCACTACGCGGCCAGTAAAGCGGGCCTGGTGGCCTTTTCTATCTCGCTGGCGCGTGAAGTGGCAAAACAAAAAATCAATGTCAACAACATCGCCGTCGGCATCATGGATACCGCGATGATCCGTAAAAACATTGAACAAAACCCTGACTATTACGTCAGCCGTATTCCGGTGGGCCGTGTGGCCCAACCGCAGGAAATTGCCGACATTGGGGTCTTCATGGTTTCTCCTAAAACCAGCTATATGACGGGAGCAACTCTGGATGTCACCGGCGGTATGTTGATGCGTTAATTTATGGAGAATCATTATGAAATGTCTGGCAATTGCCGATCTTTTTATCAATGCAGCGATGATGGACGCAGGCCTGAAAGCGCTTAAAGATAAAGGTATCGAGGTGGAAGTTCGCGAATGGTCGCATGAATCAATCGAAAAGCTACAGGAGGACAATTTACAAGTTGAGCAACAAGGCGCTGAAGCGGTGGCATTGCCCGCCGCCCTGCTCCAGGGGGCTGAGGACGTTGAGATCCTGATAACCCAGTTCGCCCCGGTTAATGCGGCAGTTTTCGATAAACTGCCAAAGCTCAAGTATGTGGGCGTGCTGCGCGGCGGAATTGAAAACGTCAACCAGGCAGTGGCGAAAACCCGCGGAATTGAGGTCATGAACACGCCGGGGCGCAACGCCCGCAGCGTAGCGGAGTTTACCGTCGGCATGATCCTGGCGGAAATGCGCAATATCGCCCGTTCGCACGACGCGCTGCGCGATAAGTTCTGGCGCAAAGACAGCCCTAACCACCAGGCCATTCCTGAACTAGGCGGTAAAGTGGTCGGTCTGGTCGGGCTGGGGCACATCGCCCAGCTGGTCGCCGGGTTCCTGCGCGGTTTCGGCAGCGAGATTATCTTTTATGATAAATACGTCTCCGGGCACGATTGCTATGAAAAGGTGGACTCGCTGGACGAACTGGTTCAGCGGGCGGATGTCGTGTCGCTACACGCCCGCATGACGCCGGAAACCGAAAACCTGATCAACGCCCATCATTTTGAGCTAATGAAACCAAGCGCCATTATTGTCAACACGGCACGCTCAGGGTTAATCAACGAACAGGATCTGATTGCCGCACTTCAGGCAGGAAAAATTATGGGTGCGGCATTGGATACTTTTGATGATGAACCTTTGCCGGACGCTAGCGCGTTTTATACGTTGAATAACGTCACGATAACACCGCATATTGCCGGTAGCACGATTGACGCATTCAGCAATTCGCCAAAGTTATTTTCTGAGATCTTATTAAAGAAACTCGGCTAAATATTAAAAGAACCAGTTAAGATTTTTATACGGCCCATTGGGCACGGGTTCGCTCGCGCCCAATTCAGCCGCCTGTTTAAGGAATTATTATGGATATTATCAACAGCATTATTAGTCTGGGGGCATCAGTAATGATGCCAGTAATATTCTTTATTATCGCACTTTGTTTTGGGGTAAAAATCGGCACCGCATTTAAAGCCGGGATGCTCGTGGGGATCGGCTTTGAAGGGGTTGGCCTGGTGATTGGTCTGCTGTTAACCAACATCGGCCCGGCCTCGCAGGCGATGGTAGAGCGCATTGGCCTGCAGCTAACGGTGGTGGATACTGGCTGGCCGACCGCTTCGACCATCGGCTGGGGTTCGCCGTTGATGCTGCCGGTGGTCGTCGGTTTTATCGTTATCAATATCGCCATGCTGCTGCTCAAACTCACCAAAACGGTCAATATCGATATATTCAACTACTGGATTTTCCTGATTATGGGATCGGTAGTGTATGCCGGAACCGGTAACTACTGGCTCTCAGTCGGTATTACTTTCGGTATATTTGTCTTAACCCTGCTGGCAGCAGATTTAACCGCGCCATATTTACAAAAAAACTATAATCTTAAAGGGATTTCTTTCCCCCATCTTACCTGTATAACCTATGTCCCGTTTGGTATTGCCTGTAACTATATTATTGATAAGATCCCGCTGATCAATAAAATTAATTTCGACCCGGAGAGCATTAATAAGAAATTCGGCGTCTTTGGTGAACCGCTGACCCTGGGCTTCGTGCTGGGACTGCTGCTGGCCTTCCTTGCCGGATACGATGTTTTAGCTGCGGTGTCGCTGGCGATTAAAGTTTCCGCCGCTATGCTGCTGCTACCAAAAATGATCGAAATTTTAGTTCAGGGTTTACTGATCGTTCGCGATGCCGCTGAAGCTAAGCTGAAGGCTAAGTTCCCTAACCGCGATTTCTATATCGGGATGGATACCGCGCTGCTCATAGGCGAGCCTTCGGTGCTGGCGACCGGGCTGCTGTTGATCCCAATGGCGGTAGTGCTGTCAATTATCCTGCCGGGCAACCGCGTGCTGCCGTTTGTCGACCTGGCCTCGCTGATGTTCCTGCTGGCAATGGTTACGCCGTTCTGTAAACGCAATATGTTCCGCATGTTTATTACCGGTACGCTGGTGATAACCTGCATTTTGTACGTCGGGACGGATATTTCAAAAGAGTACACCCAGGCAGCGGTCAACTCTAATATTCCGGTGCCGGAAGGGATGTCTGAAATCACGAATATCGTTGGAGGAGCAACCACCCCGGTTGGCTGGCTGGCTGTGAAATTCGGTGAGTTTTTCAGTACTGCGCCCTAAATTCCCCTTCTCTCCCTGCCCGGCGCTGGAAACGGCGTCGGGTTTTTTATCGCCCTGCTTTCCCCAAAAAAATGCCTGCCAGGAGGGTTAGCTGGCAGGCATTATAGGGTAAAACGCGTGACTTAGAACTGGTAGGTCAGACCTACAGCAACAATGTTGTCGGTGCTGATACCGGCAGCTTTGGTGAACGTATTGTCATCCAGCAGGTTGATTTTGTAGTCTACGTAGGTAGACATGTTTTTATTGAAGTAGTAAGTCGCGCCTACATCAACGTACTCAACCAGATCCTGGTCGCCGTTGCGGCCCAGATCTTTACCTTTTGATTTCAGGTAGGCGATGGATGGACGCAGACCAAAATCGAACTGATACTGGGCAACCACTTCAAAGTTTTGTGCCATGTTAGCAATATAGCCGTCACCGAACTTGGTCATATTGCGGGTTTCAGCATAGGTGGTCGCCAGGTAGATGTTGTTGGCATCGTACTTCAGACCAGCAGCCCACACTTCCGCTTTTTCACCACGAGCGTAGGCGTTTGGATAATCACGACCAGCTTTAACCTGAGCATCGGTACGGTCGGAAGCCGCATAGGCCGCACCTACGCCAAATCCTTCGTACTCATAAGTTGAAGACAGACCCCAACCATCACCATGTTGTTTCGCCAGATCACGACCTTCTTCTTTGCCCTGATACTGTGCGGCAATGTTCAGGCCGTCGACCAGACCAAAGAACCCGTTGTTACGGTAGGTAGCAACGCCTGTGGTACGACCGGTGGCGAAGACGTCGGTCTGCGTCCAGGTATCACCACCGAACTCTGGCAGCATATCGGTCCATGCACCGATATCATAGGCGACGCCATAGTTACGGCCATAGTCCAGAGAACCATATTCGCCAAACTTCAGGCCCGCGAACGCGAGACGCGTTTTGTCTCCGGAATTGTTGCCTTCAACGTTTTTGGCGCTGAATTCATATTCCCACTGGCCGTAACCGGTCAGTTGGTCGGTGATTTGAGTTTCACCCTTAAAGCCGAGACGCGCGTAGGTCTGGTCGCCATCTTCACCTTTATCGTCGGAGAAATAATGCAGGCCGGTCACTTTCCCGTAGAGGTCGAGTTTGTTTCCGTCCTTGTTATACACTTCAGCTGCCTGCAAAGTTCCTGCAGCAAGAAGTGTAGAGACGGCCACTGTTAGTAATTTTAATTTCATATTATTTCGTCCCTAACTATTATTTATTAAAAGAATATCAAATCTCAGATGCCTTCTGAGCGGATCCATTATGCGATAATTCTCAAGACGACTTGAAATGAAAAGTTCCTTATTTTTATACCAAAAACCGTAATTGTGACAGAGGTGGTGGTTGTTAATTGACACACGTCAATTAATCGCACTGCCAACACGTAATTATTCTGAATCAGAATCCTTTCAACCTGCAAAAGCAGAATGTTCAACCAAAATACATATTTTTGCATAAGGAAATTCTAATGATAAGATAAATTAAACATTTAATTTTGTTAAATTATAATTAAATCAATATGTTACAATTTAAATTTTGAGATGGAAAAATCCTATATATAAACGCGCCAATTCGCCACATCGGCTTTCAAACGGTATATTCGGAGTTTTCTACCCTGATTTGATTTTGTCTGATTTTTATTGCCAGCTTTATTTAGGCTTTTTTACAAAACTTCAAAACATTATACCACCACTGTTTAAGGTTTGTTTAGTATTTCTGTGAAAGGGACGTCGGCTACAGTATTTTTAAGGGATGGCTTTAGTAATGAATAAATTTAGTCCAGAAAATTGCCCGAGAGATTATCTTAATCAGAATATGATGGGGCCGAATGTGCTGAGACTGGTAGAGGAACTCAGCCGTTCCCTGGAACTTTGGCCAGGCATGCGTATTCTCGATCTGGGCTGTGGTACGGGGCTGTCATCAATGTATCTGGCAACCGAATTTGGCGTCGAAGTTGTGGCAGCGGATTTGTGGGTTAACGCTGATGATAATGCCCGTCGCTTCGCTTCCGCTGGCATGGAGAACAAAATTACGCCCATCAATCTCGACATCAGCACCTCCCCAGGACTCGGGATCTTCGCTCGCGACGCTTTTGATGCGGTTGTCAGTATTAACGCCTGGCACTACTTTGGCACCGGTAGCTCTTTTTTTGATCAATGCATCGCGCCGTATATCAAAAATGGCGGTATGGTGGCCGTCATTATCCCGGGGTTGCGTACTCAAAACGCAGAAGCACTCCCTGAAATGCGTTCTCTTATTGATAGCGGCGTGAATCTCCTGACCACCGACCGCTGGCGCTCTGTGTGGTCTAAGAGCCAATATTTGACCATCAGCCAGTGTCGCCACATGACCTCCGGTCGCCAGGCGTGGCTGGAGTGGCAGAAGTGCGAAAATGTGTTTGCCGCAGCCGATATGACCAGGGGAGATGAAAAGACGGGTAAGCAGTTGCGTTTTATTCAAATGATCGGTCATGTTATTAAATAAATAACCAACACGCATTGGGTAGGTCTTTCTTCCGGGTAACGGCTAACGCCTTATCCGGCCTACAACACCACAATATCAACATGTTATGCGGTAGTCGTAGGTCCGGACAGGCGCGTACTTTTATTCGCCAATATTCCGTTTTTCAACCAGAAGCACATGCTGCGTCGCCATGACGCACTCGTTGCGCTGATTCACGGCCTCCAGCTTTTCCGTCACAAAGCCGTATTTCTCATTACGCGGGTGATCTTTCATTTCGCTAATAGAAATATTGACCCGAATGGTATCGCCAATAAAAACCGGATGCGGAAAACGCAATTTTTCATAGCCATAGGTCATCGCTTTGGAATTAATAATGCCAGCCGTCATACCAACGGCGACGGCAAAAGTTAAAGTACCGTGGGCAATACGCTGGCCAAAAGACTGAGTTTTACACCACTCGGCATCCATATGATGGGGATAAAAGTCGCCGGTCTGCCCGGCGTGAATAACAATATCGCTTTCGGTGATGGTGCGCCCCGTTGTTGTCCGACATTCAGACAGGGAAAAATCTTCGAAACATTTATCAATAAACATAATTCATACCTCTTCAGGCGGTTACTCCAGGTGATAAACCTCTTCCATTGATGCCCACAGCTCCCCTTCCTTTCTGGTTTCCAGGGGAGTCAGGCACGGAATGCACTCTTCCCACCAACGCTGTGTTACCGGGTCTGCGGCCATCTTCGCCATATCGTTTTGATAATCATCGCCGTGATATTCGTAATAGCTGAACAGCCAGCCATCTTTAAAATAAATAGAGTAGTTTGAAATGTTACAGGCTTTAATCATGGCATTCACTTCAGGCCAGGGATTAGCATGCAGTTGCGCATAATAAGCATATTTTTCAGGTTTAACCTGAATAACACCGCCGAAGCGTTGAATAGTTTTCATATTATCCCTCGTAAATTGATTAGATAATGGCGCTTTGCTTCAGCACCTCACGAACTTTAATTTTCCGCTCTTCGCTTAATGGTCCGGTCGGGCGCAACGAATTCACCGGCACATCAAGGCCGATAAGCTGTAATGCGTATTTAATGACGTTATAAAAAGGCACATCCAGGCCGTAGAGCGGTGGGATCCAGGACAACCGCTGCTGCAACGCGACCGCTTCGCTCAGCTCCCCGTTACGCCAGTGCTGATAAATGCCGCAGGTCAGCTCCGGGGCAAAGTTCGCGCTGGCGGGGATCGCGCCGTCGCCGCCTAAAATCAGGGTGCCAAACAGATATTCATCATATCCGGAGAACACAGCAAAATCCGGGCGCAGCGGTTTCACCGCATGAATCACTTCGCGAATATGATTTAAGGTATCAACGGTATCCTTCAGACCCACGATATTCGGGCATTCCAGCGCCAGACGCTGGATACAGGAAACAGGGATCGACTGGCCGGTCAGCGCCGGGAAGTTATACAACACGATTGGTACCGGCAACTGTTCGGCGATATAGCGGAAATGCTCGAACAGATATTCATCGCCCAACGGGTTGTACCATGGGTTGATCACTACCACGCCGTCGGTACCAGCCTCCAGCGCTTTACGGCCAAATTCGAGGGTTGCCTGAGTTCCCGAGTGTGAGATGCCAATCAGTACCGGCTTACGTCCCGCAACATACTCAATGCAAAACTGCATCACCTCCAGGCGCAGGCTATCTGACATATGGGCGAATTCGCCCGCGCTGCCGAGAAAAAAGAGTCCATCCACATCGCTGGCAAGCAGATGGTCAATCAGACGCGACATCGCCGGACGATCCAGCTGCTCGTGCTCATCAAACAACGTAGGGACCGGGGGAATAATGCCGCTAAATTTCGTACTCATATGTCACTCCTGATGTTCTAAAAGATATCGGTCAAAGACGCCTGCGCGTCATACTTCCCTCAACCGATAGAGTTCGTGTGCATTGTGGCTAAAAAAGTTCTCTTGCCAGGCGCGGCCCTGCCCTTCGGTAATGTGCATTAGCGTATCGACCCACGGGATCAGTCCGGTATTCAGTAAGCAGACCGGGAAATTGCTGGCAAAGACGATCCTGTCGGCGGAAAAGATCTCCAGACACTGCTCAACGGCCGGATGTACCAGACTGATATCACCATCAGCGGGAATATTGACCCCAGAGACTTTGCACCAGACGTGTGGCTGCTGCGCCAGCGCCTGCAAACGTTGCCGCCAGTTCGCCGCGTAGGTCGCCTCCTCCATCAGCCGGGCACTATCAACATTGCCCATATGATTTAGCACCAGGGTCGTTGACGTCCGTTCCGTCAGCGCCACCGCATCCGCCAGATCTTCATTACGTAGGCAGACCTCAAAGCAGAGCCCTGCTTTACCCAGCGCATTAACATTATTGAGAAAATCAGAGGTCAGGCAGGCGCCAGGCAGCTGGCTGGCAACATGCAAAACATGACGCACGCCTTTGATCGCCGTATGGTACTTACCGGCGTCAAGCCAGCGTGAGACCGCATCTGGCTGTTGCAGGTCGAGGGAGATAATGCCGCCCTCGACAAAATTCGCCTGATCTTCACAGAGTTCGTGCAGAAATAGGCTCTCCTCATCTCGCTGCTCGGGCGCGACGTCAACCTCGACGTACAGCGCCCGGTCGATACACCACTTTTCCTGGTCAACCCGCGCGCGATAATCCTGCCAGCTAACATCATGATTCAACGCCGGAACCGCACTAAGCCAAGGCAGACGAAAGCGCGACAGATCCCATAGATGAAGATGCGTATCGGTAATGTGCAACATGCCAGACCTCCCGTAGTAATCAGTATTTCACCGCTGTCGCACCGCTAGCGGTTGACTGGTAGCAGGCTTCCACCACGCACATGGTTTTCCAGGCGTCATTGATGTCGTTAAGCCAGATATAATTTGGATCTTCAAGTTTGCACTGTAGCCCCGCCATCGGACCAATAAAGGCATCCGGGAACCAGGTCCCTTCAATTGCTAACGTTCGCCACCCTTTACCATCATCAAGAATGAATTCAAATTTATCGTCAGCGCCCTGCGGATAATTTAAAATAACCCCAATCTGGATTTTAATAGCCCCTTTAGTGCCTTCTATTTTGAAGAAACACTCCTGTTTATCCGGGGAGTAATCATGACCATGGTTAGTATGAATATTGGCACGAATAACATCGCCATAGTCCATGATAATCGATGAACGAGTTTGCGCCAGCTCCATCATTTTAGGATGCTTCATGGTTTTACAATAAACGGACTGGGGGTCGCCAAGGAAGAAACGAATCGCGTCGATATAATGTATGCTGTGGTAGTTAACCTCCATCCGTTCTTTCTCAAAAAGAAACTTCCAAAGATTCCACGGCGTTTGACAAATAACTCGCATTTCAACGTCATGAATATCGCCAAGCAGACCTTCATCAATCATTTTCTTCGCGGCGATCATAAAGGGGGCGCGACGTAGCTGGAAATTAATGCCAGCGGTAATATTTTTCTCATGACAACAATCAAGAATGGCTTTCGCCTGTTCAATGGATTCGCCCATCGGCTTTTGAATCAATACGCCAACCTGCGAAGGGAGTTTCTGTAAAATCGGCAAAATTTCTGAGGCCGGTACGGCGATATCAAATACGCAGTCTTCGGATCTCGCCAGCGATACCAGCTCCTCAATCGTCTGGCAGGTATGAGGAATATCCCACTGCGAAGCCACGCTTTGTGCTTTCTGATAATCCCGGTCATACAGACCAAGAACCCGGAATCCGGCTTTGCGATACGCGGGTAAATGTGAGTCAGTGACAATACCGCCAGCACCAATAATGACGATAGGTTTACTGTTTTGCGGCATGTTCAGTTGTGTTGTCATCTCTTTATCCTCTTCTTTATGCTAATCCGTTGGCATATCCAACGATAACGACGGATAGAACCAGAATAACGTTACCCAGCAGCATAACTTTTTTTGGTTTTTCATAACCTTGCCACTCACCTGTTTTGAGTCCCCAGGCGTTGGAAATAATCAGCGCCCCGGAGAGGAACGCTATCCAACCAATGACCGGCCCCAGCTCGCCCAGCAGCGCCGTGGACTTGGCATATAACCCTAATGCGGCAAACCAGATCCCCCCGGTCAGTAATGCTTTAAACCATGCAAAGGAAGAACCTGGGCGGGCGAAGTCGCTGAACGTGTTGTTTTTTCTCAATACCCACAGCGCATAGCCGATATTGGATATGAAGCCGCCGGAGGCAAAAACGATGACGTAAGCAATCAGGCTAGCACTCACCGGATTGATACCATCTTCCACTGCCAGCGCGCTGGCCCGACTGGCGTAGGTATAGCCGACGTTCATCGCCGCGGTACCAAATCCCGAGGCCAGCGCCATCAATAGCCCGCTGACAAATTTATCGTTTTTGACCCGCGAAGCATCCTGCTTTGACTCTTTATCTTTGAGAATACCGGCTTTGGTGATAACCCCTACGCCAATTAGCATCACCGCCATTCCGGCCAGCAGCCAGCTCATTGAGTTAGCAGGTGGTATTTTGTTAAGGATAAATAACGGAATTAGCGAACCGAGTGAGCACCCTACCCCGGTATTAATCCCGACGGTTAACGACATGCCAATATTATCAATGCCTTTACCATACCAGATGGCACTAATACCCCAAAGAAAACCGCAGGCGGCGGCGATAGCTAAAATCCAACCGGGCGTCATCAGGATGTATTTTAAAAATCCTGGAACTTCAATCCACGTCCAGACAATAGGAATGATCAGTATGCCGATAATAGAAAATATCACCCAAAAGGCTTCCCAGGAAAATGGCCAGTAATTTTTCATCCCCAGCCCAAAGCTTCCCTGGAACATACAAGCGATCATCAATACAAAAAATCCCGCTAGCATAGAGCATCTCCTGTTAATTAGATTATTTACTCAAGGATTATCCTCATTGTTTTGTTCATATATGTGAATCAATGACCACAAATAAAAACTAATCGAAAACTAACTCTCGTTTTTTTAATGGTCAATCGAAATAAAACTTCAATTATTATTTTTCAATGCTGATCACAAATTCACCTAATCTGACTACAAAAGTATCAGTAGCTGTGACTCAATGGTAGTGCGGTAGTACCAATTTTATGTGAAGTTCATTGCAAAAAGGAGTTGTTATGGTGACGTTGAGGGGCATTACCTGGGGTCATAGCCGCGGATTCACATCCGTTGTCGCAACCGCACAGCGGTTTAGCGAACTGCATCCCGACATCGAAATTTTATGGGAAAAACGTTCATTGCAGGCCTTCGCCGATGGCGATTTGGATGAACTGGCGCGGCATTACGACCTGCTGGTTATTGACCATCCGTGGGCGGGCTTTGTCGCGGAGAAAGCGATCCTTTTGCCTCTGCAAAACCATTTACCAAAAGCGTATCTTGACGATCAGGCGGCCAATTCGGTAGGCGGCTCCCACGAAAGCTATCTATTTAACGGTTTTCAAAGCGCCCTCGCCATTGATGCGGCCACGCCTGTCGCGGTCTATCGGCCCGATCATCTGCAACAAGGGCAGTTCGCCCTGCCAGCAACCTGGCAAGACTTACTCAGCCTTGCCCGCAGCGGCAAAGTGATTTACGCCGGGATCCCGATCAACTTGTTGATGGATTTTCTGATGCTCTGCGCCACCCGCGGCGGCACCTGGTTTGACGAGGAAAATATTACCCACCGCGATACCGGCATCGAAGCGCTTGAAGCGCTGCGCGAACTGGCCAGCCACTGTTCAAAAGAGATTTTTGACTACGACCCTATCGCCGTTCACGAACAGCTTTCGACCCGTGATGAGTGGAGCTACTGCCCCTTCGCCTATGGCTATTCAAATTACTCCCGCGCCGGATATGCTCGCCACCTGCTGAAGGCGACCGATGTGGTCTCCTGGCACGGCGAGCCGCTGAAAACCGTGCTTGGCGGGACGGGACTGGCCATTTCCGCGAAATGTCCGCATCAAGAGGCTGCCCTCGCCTATGCCAGCTATACCGCCTCGGCAGAGGTACAGAAAACCCTCTTCTTTGATAACGGCGGTCAGCCGGGCCATCGCGGGGCCTGGCTTGATAAAGAGGTAAATCGCCGCAGTCTGGATTTCTTCATCGACACCCTTCCCACTCTTGATCGCTCAGCAAAGCGTCCGCGCTACAGCGGCTTTTTGAACTTTCAGGATCACGCTGGTGATGTGGTTCAGGAGTATGTGATGCACGGTGGCAACAGCGCTGCTGTCTTTGCCCACCTGAACGCGCTTTATCAAAAATCACGCGGCTTAATGGGGTAACTATGCTTCCTTTAACAGGTTTAGTGGTACTGGATTTCAGCCAGTTTCTGGCCGGGCCTTCCGCTGCGCTGCGCCTGGCGGATATGGGGGCCAGGGTCATCAAAGTGGAACGTCCTCAGGGTGGGGATGCCAGCAGAAACCTGAGCCTTAATAATCAGTGGATTAATAATGACAGCCTGCTTTTTCATACTATTAATCGCGGTAAAGAGAGCTACACGGCAAATCTGAAAGAGCCCCAGGAGCTGGCTGCGGTTAAGCAGTTGATCGCGCAGGCCGATGTTCTTATCGAAAATTTTCGCCCCGGCGTGATGGACAAAATCGGTCTTGGCTATGAACAGGTAAAGGCGCTCAATCCTCGTCTGGTCTATGCATCCGTGACCGGATACGGGACCGAGGGACCGTGGGTTAAAAAACCCGGTCAAGATCTGCTGGTGCAGGCCATGTCGGGGCTCACCTGGCTCAACGGCAATCAGGACCAGCCGCCGACGCCGTTCGCGCTCTCGGTTGCCGATTCACTTGCCGGTGCACATCTGGTCGAGGGGATCCTCGCCTGCCTGATTCGTCGGGGGAAAACTCAGCTTGGTGGACGTGTTGAGGTCAGCCTGATGGAGTCGCTGCTCAGCATGCAGTTCGAAGTACTGACCACCTGGCTCAACGACGGACATCAACCGCCTTGTCGTAGCGCGGAAAATAACGCCCATGCTTATCTCGCCGCGCCTTACGGTATTTATCCTACGCAACAGGGCTATATCGCGCTCGCTATGGGCTCAGTGGTTGAATTGGGAGAAATCTTGGGTTCTCCAGCGCTCGCCGAATATCGCAAACCGGACGAATGGTTCAGCCGTCGGGATGAGATCAAGCAGGTGATTGCCGGGATTCTGGCGACAGATAGCGCCGCATTTTGGGTCACCCGACTTGAGGAAGCGGGTTACTGGTGCGCTGAAGTTTGCGACTGGCAAACGCTGACGGCAAGCGAGGGATTCCAGGCGCTGGATATGATCCAGCATGTCAAACTTGAGGACGGCAACACGATCGCGATGCTGAAATCCCCGCTGCGCTTTAATGGCGCACGCGCCTCCTCTTCCCGCCCGGCTCCAGCGTTAGGCGCAAGTAGCGCACAAATTCAGGCCGATTTTCATTTACGGGAGGCAGAGAAATGAAACCACTGTCAGGTATTAATGTACTGGATTTCAGCCAGTTCCTTTCCGGCCCGTCGGCTGCGCTTCGGCTTGCCGACCTTGGGGCCAACGTAATCAAAATCGAGAACCCCGATGGCGGCGACATCTGCCGCAAGCTCTACATTTCCGAACTGCAAGTTGATGGCGACAGCTCGTTATTCCACGCGATTAACCGCAATAAAAAAAGCGTCACCGTGAATCTAAAAGACTTCGCGCAGAAAAGCAGGCTGCGCCCGCTTCTCGAGCAGGCAGATGTGGTCATCTTTAATTACCGTCCGGGCGTATCAACGCGGCTCGGCCTGGACTATGCATCGCTGCGGGAGATCAATCCCGGTCTGATATACGGTGAAATTTCCGGCTACGGTGACAGCGGCCCTTGGGTTTCGCGTCCCGGTCAGGATTTGCTGGTGCAGGCGCTCTCAGGTCTGTGCTGGCTCAACGGCAACCGGGATCAGCCGCCGCTTCCTTTTGGGCTGTCCGTCTGCGATATTTTCGCCGGGGAATATCTGGTTCAGGGCTTGATGGCCGCTCTGGTACAGCGGGCGAGGACCGGCACGGGATGCCTGGTCCAGGTGAGCCTGCTGGATGCTATTCTCGATCTGCAGTTTGAAGTTCTCACCACCTGGCTGAACGATGGACGACAGCCGCCAGTGAGAAGCGCGGTCAATAACGCCAATGCCTATATTTCGGCGCCTTACGGTATTTATCCCACCGTCGATGGTTTTATTGCGCTGGCGATGGCCCCCATCCCCCGGCTGGGAAATTTGCTGGGCTGCACCGCGCTGCTGAAATTTAACGAGCCGCAGCAGTGGTTTACCCGGCGAGATGAGATCAAGCAAATTTTGCTCGAACATTTGCGGCACAAAAAGAGCGAGGAGTGGTTGAGTATTCTGGAAGCGGAGGATATCTGGTGCGCGCGAGTGATGGACTGGGAGCAGCTCATTGCCAGCGAAGGTTTTCAGTCGCTGAAGATGCTACAAGAAGTGCGTTTGCAGAGCGGGAAAACCCTGCAAACCACCCGCTGTCCGATAAAAATCGACGGCGAGATCTTCACCAGCACAGTGGGCGCACCACCGCTTGGCGCGCATAATCCGGGATGATCATGCCACAAACAGCATCGCCTCCGGGAAATTCTGCTCCCCTGCGGCCTTCCTCCCGGGGGCGGCGCAAGCGCCTTGCCCGGGCTACAAGATCGCAGACGGCTGAAGACGGGTAGCCCGGACAGATGCGCAGCATCGCCTCCGGGGAAATTCTGCAACACTCTGCGGCCTTTCTCCCGGGGGCGGCGCAAGCGCCTTGCCCGGGCTACGGGCTCGCAGACGGCTGAAGGCTGGTAGCCCGGACAGATGCGCAGCATCGCCTCCGGGAAATTCTACTCCCCTGCGGCCTTTCTCCCGGGGGCGGCGCAAGCGCCTTCGCCGGGCTACGGGATCGCAGACGGCTGAAGACGGCCGCGACCCGGGGGGATACAGCGACTACTGCGCCAGTATCCGGCACTCTTTCATCACTGGCAGAATGTCCTCCAGCACCAGTGATTCCCATTCGTAAGCAAGAAACGTCACGCTAAAAGCCGCCACCATTTTGCCATTTGAGGAATAAATAGGTAGCGCAACGCAGGCCGCGCGTTCATTGGCCTCCCGTTGCTCAATCGCGTAACCCTGCTCGCGTACCTGGCGCAGTTCTGCCAGCAACACCGGTAACGAACTTATTGAGTCCACCGTCATTTTTTCCAGCGGCGCGTCGCCATACAACTGCACAAGGTCTTCATCACGATATTGGCTAAGGAGCACTTTGCCAACGGCGGTACAGTGCGCCGGGAGATGGTTGCCAATATGCCGCATCAGTGAGAGGTCGTCCTGAGCCAGCGCTTTTGCCAGATAGACCACCTGCTTACCATCGAGAATCGCCGCGTGGCTGGTTTTGCCTAGACGCTTACTCAAAAAGGCGGTTAGCAGCCGCAGATCGCGAACCAGGTCAGTGCTCTCAATGCAGTTAGCGGCGATTTTTATCAGCGCCAGCCCCGCGTGATATAGCCGTGTATCCGGCATATACAACAGGTAGTCGTTATCAAGAAATTCCTGAATCAGGCTGTGGGCGGAGCTTCTGGGGATGTCGAGACTGGTTTGCAGGTCGGTGAAACTCAGCCCCTCGCGGTGGCTGGCAATCAACTCCAGAAGACGAAACGATCTTTCAGCAGATTTAACTTTAGCCATATTAGTTATCTTTATTATCCGCGATGCGATCGTAGAATTTGCGCGAAGACTGATAGAACGACTTCAGATTTTTACGCAACTGAACCTTATCCCGCAGAACAAAGGCTTCATGAATATTCAGTCGCAGCTTAAAGCTGTGCGCCATGGCACCGTCGGCATTCAGTAATTTGCGCGAAAAATCCTTACGCAGCATCACGATAGTCTGCATTAACTTGTCATAAATCTGGTTGCCGCACAGGCGTCCCATCAGCAGATCGTACTCATCAAGCAACTGGTGATAGGCCTCCGGCTGACCATCCTGCGAAATCAGCTCCGCCATCTGGTCAATTATCGCCTGAAAACGGATATGATCATCGTGAGTCACTGCAGTAATCGCGGTGAGGTAAACCTCTTCTTCTATAAGCTTCCTCGCCGCATAAATTTCATCGAGGTTGTGAATCTCCTTATGGAAGATCCAGGTCATCGTCTCTTCAGGCAGCTGTGGTTTGTTCTCAGAAACATAGCTGCCATCGCCTGGTTTTATCTCGATAAGCCCAATCAGCGACAGTGCGCGCAGCGCTTCGCGAACCCGGCTGCGCGTGACATTGAACATCTCACCCATCGCCCGTTCATTCGGCAAACGCTGCCCAGGCTTCAGCTTTCCGGAGGTGATCTGCGAGGCTATCTGCTCCATAATCTGTTCGGTCAGGGTGGTTTTCTTCAGTGCGGTCACATCCATGATATTTTCCATATGCGGACAAGGTTCATATCCATGAATTTACGGAAGCCAGGTCCGTTGTGCAACACTTTGATGTTCACTATTCCAGCAGCATCGCAGAATCAATGGGCCACACTGGTGCGGAAATCGTCTTCACGGCATAAATTTATCGATCATCGAGGAGGCATGTAAATAATGAGATAATGCCAAGAGCGAATGAAATGAGTTAAAGCCAAACTTTTCGATTAATTTTCTTTTATAGTTGCTATAAACTTTTGGCGAAACGCCAAGTAGATCGGGGTAATCTTTTGCCAGTAAATTAAATTTCATAATAAAAATATACTGAAACTCTCTCTCCGTTAAGCAAATATCCTCACCCACGGGAATGCCATCAGTGACTCTGGATATTATGTTAGCAATATGAGCCGTGCGTCTTTTGTTTATCAAGCAAATAATATTATCTTCAACTTTAAAACAGACAAAATTCTTCTTCATTTCAAAGCTATTGATAAGAAAATGAAACTGCGCGTTGTGACCAGATGTGTAGGTTGTCAAGCACAGGTCAACCAGATTCGCCTGTCTGACCGCCTTTACATCATTTATTTTCAGCCGCATGGCTTTTTTGAAAAAATGATTGTGGCTGAAAATAGTTAACATCCCTTTTCCTCACGAAAGCTAAATAATCCTTTATAGAAATGCGTATAATACGCGCCATGGGGATATACCCATGAGTGAAGTGGGTGAATTATAAGTTTGTTTAATATTTAATGTCCAGACAACCAGTTTTCAGAAAAATCCCTCAATAACTCAAACCATATAATGTCACCATGGTCCTGTGCAGGCTGACAAACCGCCCACTCCTTTTAAGATTTTTCTCATTAACAATCAGTGTGATAGATAAAATCAGCACAACACTCTGTAAAAGAGATGATATCTAATAAATAGAATTAAAAAAAATGATTTATCAAAACATAAACCCAGTGTTCGACATCTTACTCTGGAGGAATGTGAATTTACCATCCGTCTTCTGAATAGTTGTTTGCGATTCGTTTAGACGGGATAAGGTGACGTTCTTTTGCCGAGGGCTGTTGAAAACGCCAGGGGATGACCTGGCGTTGATGAGTTCACGAGCGGTTTCTGGCCAACAACATAATAATAAACAGGCCGCCGATTCCCGCAGTGATAATGCCAATTGGCAGCTCCTGCGGGGCCAGCAACGTCCTGCTGACAATATCGCCACCGCATAAAAGCACCGCTCCCCACAGGCCGCATAAAGGAAGCAGCAGCAGATGCTTAACGCCGGAAAAATAGCGGCACATATGCGGCACCATCAACCCGATAAAACCAATTACTCCAGTTAACGCCACCAGCAAAGAGGTAGCCAGCGCGCAGCAGAAGAAAACCTCCATCCGCAGGCGGCTGACGTTAATGCCTAATGATTGCGCGGTCTGTTCACCGGCCAGCAAACCATCCAGCGAACGCCAACGTAGCAGGACAAAAGCGCCGAGAAACAGCAGACTAAATATGGCATAAGGCAGATTATCCCAACGCGCTAGCCCCAGCCCTCCCAGCGACCAGAACAGCACCGAACTGGCGGCCCGCTGATCGCCGGAGAAGATCAGATAGCTGGTCAGCGCACCAAATAAAAAGGAAATAGCCAGCCCGCAGATAACCAGATGTTCAGCACCGCGCTGCTTTTTAAAATGAAACAGCAGCATCACCGCCACAGCGGAACAGATCCCGCCGACAAACGCCGATACCGGTAGCGTGAGTGCGCCAAGCCGCTCGCCAAATCGGGTGATCACCAGTACCGCCCCCGCCGATGCGCCGGAGGAAAGACCGAATAAAAAGGGATCGGCCAGATCGTTGCGGGTGGTGGTTTGCAGCAGTCCCCCCACCATCGCCAGAACAGCTCCCGTGATTACGGCGAGCAGCGTTCTCGGGACGCGTAGATCAATCACAATGCGCCTGACCATCTCAGAGACTGGAACGTCCATGAGCCCTAATGCGCCCAGAACCTGAATCAGCGATAACGGTACGCTGCCTTTGGCAACGCTAAGCAGCATTAACCCAGCTAAAACAACCAGCGCACCCCATATTGCCCAATGGTAACGGTATGCAGAAAAGGTCATTGGTTCGCCGTCGGGTACATCGCGTGCGCCAGCTTCTCTACCGCTTTAATATTGGCCGGCCCCGGGGTCAACTCAGCGTATTGCAACTTCAGATAACGCTGATGCTTCACCGCAGGTGTCATCTTCATTAACGGGTGATTTTCCAGGAAATGACGAAGCATATCCGCCCCGCTGCCGGTCTGATAATCCAGGAGAATAATAAAGTCCGGTTCCGCCGTCGCAACGCTCTCCCATGAGGTCGTCCCCCAGCTAATATCCAGCCCGTCCATCACGTTTTTACCTCCGGCCGCTTCAATAATCGCCGTTGGCATAGCGTAGCGACCGCTGGTAAACGGTTTATCCTCGCCCGAATCATAAACAAACACTTTCAACGGTTGCGCGCCTTGCGGCGATTTTGGCAACGTACTCAGCGTTTTTTTCCAGCCGTCGACTAACACCTGCGCTTCTTTCTGCTTGCCGAAAATCTTACCCAGCGTCAGCTCATCGTTATACAACAGATCCATACTCGCTTTGCGTTTATCGCCAGAAGTAAAAACGCAGCTTTCACTTAATACGAAAGTCTTAATGCCATATTTATCAAGGACGGTTGGCGTCACCTCGCCGCCCACTTTCATACCGTAATTCCAGCCCGCGAAAAAGAAATCGGGATTCACCGTCAGCAACGTTTCCAGTGAAGGGTATTTAGGGGCCAGTTCGGGAATTGATCCCATCGCCTTTTTAAATTCCGGCGTCATTTTATACCAACCGCTAATACCGGTTAGCCCAACAATGCGGTCCTGTAAACCGAGTGCGAATGCCATTTCAGACATATTAAGATCATGGATCACCGCCCTCTTTGGCGCTTGCGTGAATGTCACTGGCGTTCCGCAACTCTCAATGGTTACCGGATAATCAGCAGCGTGCACCGCAGTAACCGACATAATAGCAATAATACCAACAAGCCACTTATTCATTACGATCCTCATATATTCATCAGGCATAGCCTGGAACCTCAAAAATACGCAGAGCCTTACCCGTATCAGGGTGCGGTACGGTAAAACAGGTCAAGCCGAAAACGGGATAAAGCTGTTCAGAGACAAGTACCCGCTCCGGTTTATCCCAGGCCACCGCACGCCCTTGCGACAAAAGCAAAACGCGATCGGCAAAAGACTCAACCAGCGATAAATCATGCAGCACCGCCACCACTGTGATTCCTTTACTTTTTACCAGCGAAAGCAGTTCCACCCGGCCAGGAGGATCCAGATGGTTAGTTGGCTCATCCAGCAACACCAACGCGGGTGACTGAGCCAACACCCGAGCCAGCGCCGCTCGTTGCCTTTCTCCGCCGGAAAGCGCAGACAGCGAACGCTTTCGGAACCTCTGCAACCCGGTATCGTTAATGGCGCTGGTCACGATGGCTTCGTGTTCACGACGCGACATATCCCGGGCATGGGGAATGCGTCCTAGCGCTACATAATCTTCAAGCGCCAGCCGCAAATCGGGAGCGTCATTCTGCGCGAGCACCGCAATCTGCTGGGCCCGCTGCTGCCGGGTCAAGGTCGCAATGGAACGACCAAATATCCGAATGTCGCCATCCCGCAATGTGAGTTCCTGATCAATCGCACGTAATAAAGATGTTTTACCGCTGCCATTCGGCCCAATGACCGCCAGGCACTCCCCTTTAGCGGTATTAAAATGAATCCCGGAGAGAAGTTCCCCACCGCCGGGTCGCGGCAATGATTCGATATTGACGCTGAGCACCGGGTCAACGGCCGTACCACAATTTGTCAAACTCTCCTCCATTAGCAGGCGAACTTTTTTCATCTTTCACTACCCAGAAAAGATGATAATCATTATCATTTAAAAAGAAAGGTGAATAGTCACATATTTTATAATGATTTTTTAATTATGTTATAACATAACATTTAATCTGTTATATGTACAATGCATCGCTTAGAGGCTCCTCCCTTCCCTGGGCCCAGGGGCGACAATACAGAATGCAAAGTGATAAATTGAATAAAAACGAGTAGTTAAGCTAAGAGGTCACGTGAGCAGGAAAAAGAAGAACCCAGGTAAAAGCAGGATGCGGCGTTTAGCTAACAATACCACCCAGCAGCAGCGGCACCCTGCGCTCCGGTTTATAAACAGTACAGATTTTATTGGCAAGCTTGCGACGGGAATTATTCTTTTCGGTATAAATATTTATAATTTCAACGAGATAATCCAGCACTGGTGGATTAATGCCCTGTTGTGGCTCTCCATGTTTCTCTGGCCATTTGCTAAAAGGATGGCCGACGATCTCTTGCTTTCAATCGTGTCTGAGCGCGTGTTTGAAGTCATTAATGGTGGTGGCGTAGGTGGATTCGGTGCCCTCTATTGGTTTGTACTGGCCCCCCTGACGCTACCGCTCGCGATAGGCTATTTTTGCTATCACAGTTGTAAATGGAAGAAAGCCCTGGCAAATGAGCGCGCGGGCTCCGCGCTAAAGTAGCGAAGAGACTTCGCTTTCAGGCCCTGGACCTATTGAAACCCGCCATCGCCAGCCATTTTCAGCACCATAAACACGCTCGTTTTGCCAACTCCCTCACAAAATTATCCGTCTGAAAATTCTGTCCATATGGTCGGGATTCTTGCCTATCACGCCTTTTCTGCCACCTCCTTACAGTAAGCCCATGTCATTCACATCGTAACGTATGTTTTTTCAGCCAACAGGAGTAGTGGTACATGATCGATTTTAATGATCCCCGTCAGGTCGCGAAGGCCATTCAGTTCACCAACGTCAACCCGGACTTAACCCGTGAAGGACTGATTCAGCATCTGAATGTCTGCATGGAGTATCAGTTCGATGCGGCGATGATCGCACCGTGCTGGGTCTCCGTCGCCAAAGATGTATTGAAAGGAACCGGTATTCGCGTCGCCACCACCGTGAACTTCCCTCAGGCCAACGACACAACGGCCATGAAAGTCGCCGTGGTGAGAGAACTGGCCAAAGAAGGCGCAGATGAATTTGATTTCCCACCGAACCCAGGCTTTTTACTCGGCGGAATGGATGACCTCTATTTCAATGAACTGAAGGAAGTCACCCACATCGCCCACGACCTGGGAATGAAAGTGAAGGCAATGCTGGAGTTCGGTTTTATCACCGAAGAGGCGATGAAAATCAAAGCCACTCGCTACGCCTATGAAGCAGGTATTGATTGGGTGAAACAATCCAGCGGCTGGGGCAAAGGCGGCTGCGCGGCAACGGTAGAAGATGTTCAACTTCTCAAAGCCAATATCCAGGCCCCTTGCCGGGTCAAAGTATCCGGTAAAGTGAACACTATGGAGAAGATGAAAGAGATGTTCGTTGCAGGCGCAGAGCTGGTTGGCACCAGCTCAGGACCCGAGCTGGTGAAAGGTCTGGTCGGCGACATCAACGCCTATTAACCGAACGGTACCGCCGGAAATGGCGGTACCACACCCGCACAATTTAAGGAGTATGTGATGAGTGTATTTATTCTCGGCAGTTATGCAAAAGCCCTGGTGATGACCGCCGAGCGCATTCCGCTGGCTGGTGAGACGCTAATCGGGCATGACTTCCGCCAGACCTGGGGAGGAAAAGGCTCCGATATGGCGGTTCAGGCTGCCCGCCTGGGAGCTGACGTGGTCTATAGCGGCGTGGTGGGTAAAGATACTTTTGGCACCGAATTCGTTGAATTGATGCTGGAGGAAGGGATCAATATCGATGGTCTCACTCTGACCACCGAATTGCCGACCGGAGCTGGCTTGATTATTAAAGATAAAGAAGCCCGTAACGTCATCGTCGTGGATATGGGAGCGAACAAACTCTTTACCCCGGCGCTGGTAGATAACGCCCTGCATCAAATCAAAAGCTGCGGCGTGGCGCTAGCCCAGCTGGAAATTCCGCTGGAAACCGCGCTCTACGGGCTGAGACGCGCAAAGTCGCTGGATAAAATCACCATTCTTAACCCCGCGCCGGCCAGAGATCTCCGCGGTCTCGATCTGAGCGCGATCGACTACCTCACCCCCAATGAAACCGAAGCGCGCGTGGCGCTGGGCCTGGCGCCGGACGACGCTCGTAGCAACCGGGAAATCGCCAGCATGCTGCTGGAAACGGGCTGCCGTTATGTGGTGATGACGCTGGGCGATGCGGGATCCGCAGTATTCGGCCCGCAAACCACGCAGGAAATTCCCCCTTGTCTGGTTGAGGTGGTTGACAGCAACGGCGCGGGCGACAGCTTCAACGCTGCCCTTGCGGTGGCGCTGGACGAAGGTCAGCCGATAAGCGAAGCGGCCCTGTTTGCCAACGCCACCGCAGCGCTGTGCTGCTCTGACTGGGAAACCGTGCCCTCTTACAAATACCGCACCGACGTCGATGCCTTCTTGCAATCGCATGCCGTGACCGAGGAATAACAATAATGAGACCCGATAGAATCTTACACCCTGAACTTGCCGCTGCCCTGGCGACCCTCGGCCATACCGATATTGTGTTGGTAACCGACGCCGGTTTTCCAATTCCCGCCAGCGCGAATCGCATCGATCTGGGTCTGTGGCCCGGCACGGTTGATGTCCGTGACATCCTGCGCGTTTTGCGCAAAGAGATTTTCGTTGAAGAGGTGCATTTTGCCAGCGAAGTGCGCGACTGCCATCCGCAGTTGTATCGCGAAGTACAAACTATCTATACCGGCTCTGGCGCGGAGTTTCTCGCCGCCAGCCACGAAACGCTATGCCACGACATCGCGCACAAAGCCAAGCTGATTATCCGTTCCGGATCGTTCGAGCCATGGGCAAATTTCGCCCTCGTCGCCAGCACCGATCCTTTTGCCTGGTTTACCGACGCTTCAGGCGTACAGCCCCTGCCCGCCTATGTCGCCCGACGTCAGCGGATTAACGATAACGTCACGCCGCAACTGAACTGACGGGAGGTCATGATGAAAGCAGCTGTAGTGAGTCAAAGTCATCCCGGTCAAGTCGAGATTCGCCAGATGCCGGTGCGCCCGTTAGTCTCCGGTGAAGCGCTGGTCGACGTTGAGTGCTGTGGCGTCTGCCATACCGATCTCCACGTCGTGCAAGGCGATTTTGGCCCGGTACCGGGACGCATTCCCGGCCATGAAGGGATCGGCATCGTTCGCGCCGTCGCCGATGACGTGACCTGTCTGAAGCCCGGCGACCGGGTGAGCATCGCCTGGTTTTATGAAGGCTGCGGCGTGTGCGAATACTGCGTCAGCGGCCGGGAAACCTTCTGCCGCAGCGTGAAAAACGCCGGATACAGCGTCGATGGCGCGATGGCTGAACAGTGCATCGTGAAAGCCGACTACGCGGTTAAAGTCCCGGACGGCCTCGATCCGCTGGTTGCCAGCAGCATCACCTGCGCTGGTGTCACCACCTACAAAGCCATTCGCGTTTCCGGCGTTCGCCCCGGGCAGTGGCTGGCGATATGGGGAGCGGGAGGGCTTGGCAATATGGCGATCCAGTTTGCCCGCAACGTCTTTAACGCCCGCGTTATCGCTATTGATTTACAGGACGACAAGCTGGAGCTTGCCCGCGAGTGCGGCGCAGAAATCACCCTCAACCCGAGCCGGGACGACGTTCCCTCGCGCATTCAGGAGCTGACCGCTGGTGGTGCGCATACCGCCGTGGTGGTCGCCGTCGCGCGCGCCGCCTTTCACCAGGCCGTCAATAGCGTCAGGGCCGGGGGCAAAGTGGTGTGCGTCGCAGTCCCCCCGGGCGATCTTGACCTGAACATCGTCAAAACCGTGCTCGATGGTATTCAGATTGTCGGCAGCCTGGTTGGTACCCGTCAGGATCTGGCGGAAGCTTTCCAGCACGCGCTGGCCGGACGCGTTCGTCCGATAGTACAGACTCGCAAGCTAGAAGAGATCAACGCTATTTTCAACGAGATGGACAACGGCGCCATCCAGGGACGCATGGTGATTGATTTACGCACCTCGCGGCAGAAAGAGGAGTCAGGCGCATGAAAATCACCGGCTGGCGCACGATTAAAACCTGGCATCGCTGGGGACGTCCGATTGGCGATGTCAACGGCACCCTCACCTCTGGCGTAACGGAAGTTCCGCTGCTGATCCTCGAAACCGATGAAGGCATTAGCGGTATCGGCGTTGGCGGACACGCGGATATTGAGCGTATTTTTCCGGCTATCGAAGGCGAAGACCCACGTGCGGTCACCGCGCTCTACGACCGGATGCAGGCCTGGGTCTTCAAAAGCGGCCATGCGGGCAGCGTTTTCGGCGCGATTGGCGTGGTTGATATGGCGTTGTGGGATTTGAAAGCCAAATGTGCCGGGGAACCGCTCTGGCGGCTGCTCGGCGCGAGAAGCCCTTTTGTCCCCGGGTACGCGTCGGGGCTGGATTTTCCACTGCCGCTGGAGGCGTTAACCGCACTGCATCAGCGTTTTGCCGAGCGTGGATTCAGCGCCTTTAAGCTCAAAGGCGGTCTCGACGTTGAAGAGGACTTACAGCGCCTGCTGGCGGTGCGCGAGGTGTATCTCGTCAACAGCCCCTCTCCGGCGGTAATGATTGATGTTAACGAGTCGATGAGCGCCAAACAGGCGGTGCGCTACGTCAGCCGTTTACAGGAAGCGCTGGATCTGAGCTGGATCGAAGAGCCCGTGCGCCGCTGGGATGCCGCCGGACACGCCGCAATCCGCCAACAGGTGCGCTGCGCGGTCGCCACCGGGGAGAACCTCACCGGCCTCGAACAGTTTCTGCCGCTGCTGAAAGAGAACGCGGTGGATGTTCTTCAGGCGGGCATGTGCTGGGGCATTACCCATTTTCTGCGCGTGGCCAACCTGGCGCAGGCCTTTAGTCTGCCGGTCAGTCCGGTGGGCTACAACGCCAACCCGGTGGCCCACGCGGCAGCGGCGGTAAGCAATCATCTGAGCTGCGAAATTCAGGACCTCAGCTTCCCTACCGGACTACGCGTGGATCAGCGCATCGAAGACGGCGGTATCGTGCTGGGCAATGAACCGGGATTGGGGATCGCCATCGATGAAAACGCGCTGCAACAGCAGCAGAACGATGGCAGTTGGACGATAGCACAAGGCCCGCACGTCAGGCCCGAACGCGCCGGGCTGCGCCTGAGCCTACGAACGTCTGCCAACGATTAAACGTAAGGAACAAACAATGAAAACAGTACCTTTTGGACGCACGGGGATTCAGGTCCCAGTGCTGGCGATGGGCGCGGCATCACTGGGCAGCATCTATCACCCGGTGTCGCAACAGCAGGCCAACGAAACCGTGGCGACGGCTCTCGCCCACGGCGTGAACTATTTCGATGTCGCTCCCTATTACGGGCTAACCAAAGCGGAAACCGCGCTGGGCGTCGCGCTGAAAGGCGTACCGCGCGACAGCTATACCCTGGCGACGAAGGTCGGGCGCTACGGCGACAGCCTGTGGGATTTCTCCCGCGAGGCTACCCTGCGCAGCGTAGACGAAAGCCTGACCCGGTTAGGCTGTGATTACATCGACGTGATTCAGTGTCACGACATTGAATATGGCGACATGCAGCAATTGCTCGATGAAGGGCTGCCGACACTGCGCGAACTGCGCGCGAGCGGCGTCGTGCGCCACGTTGGCATTACCGGCTACGACCTGGCGCTACTGGAGCGCGTCGCCTGCGAGCAAAAAGTGGATAGCGTGATGGCCTACTGCACCTGGACCTTACAGGACAGGCGGCTTGGGGCGGTAGCGCAACGGTTGAATCAGGCGGGTATCGGCGTCCTCAACGCCTCACCGCTTTCGATGGGGCTGCTGACCCGAGGCGGCGCGCCCGACTGGCATCCGGCGCATCAGGATGTGCAGGCTATCTGCCGTAAAGTTTCTACATTGTGCGACAGCCACGGCGTAAATATTGCCCAGGTCGCCCTGCAATTTGCACTCACCACCGCGGCGGATAACGGCATTGCCTCCACGGTGATCGGCACCGCCAGCGCCGACAATATGCTGGATAATATCCGCTGGTGTACGCAGCCGCTGGATCCGGAGCTGCTCGCGAAAATCGATGAGTTAATGGCTCCGGTGCTGAATATTGGCTGGGACCTGCTGCCGGGCAACGGTGGGAAGGCGCAAAAATGAAGATCCTCGACAGCCATTTGCATCTCTGGGATCCGGGCGTGCTGCACTACGACTGGCTGCGCGATCTCCCGGCGCTTAACCGGTCTTTTTTGCCTGCGCAGCTGGCTAAAGCCGCTCAATCGCCGGATGCCGCGATTGTGGTTCAGGCCGACTGTGCTGCGCAGCAGGCGCTTTTGGAGGTGGAGTGGATAAACCAGCAGGCGGAAACCAGCCCCATTGAGCTTGTCGGTATTGTCGCCTGGGCTCCGCTGGAAACGGGCAATGCCGTGGTGCCTTACCTGCGTCATTTACATGAACTGCCGCGCGTGGTGGGGATCCGGCGCTCCTTGCAAAACGAGCCCCTGGAGCTGTTTTACAACACCGATTATCGCGACGGTTTACTGGCTGCCGCTCGTGAGGGCTTTGTGCTGGATATGTGCGTCAGGGCCTCTCAGTTGACTGCGCTTCACGATTTACTGACGTGGCTGTATCAACACGCACCTGATGCTCGCGTGGTGCTGGATCATATGGGGAAACCTGCTATCGCTGATAACCAGTGGCAGACCTGGCAGGAGACATTTATCGCGCTGGCCGCCTTTCCTCTGCTGGCGTGCAAAATATCCGGTTTACCGACACAAGCCGACTGGCAGCGCTGGGAACCCGAGCAGCTTCAGCCGTGGATCCAGCAGGCGATAACGGCATTTGGCCCGCAGCGCTGTTTATTCGGCGGCGACTGGCCGGTGGTCGAGCTGGCCGGTGGCTACCCGCGCTGGAGAACGTGCGTGATGGCGGCGATTGCCCATTTATCGCTGGAGGATATTAACGCAGTCATGGGCGAAAACGCGCGCCGTATATATCTGACGCAATCAGAAGGGGGAAATAAATAAAACCGGAGTTTATAACGTTTATTTTCAATTCACCCTACTGAATAATAATGAGGAAATAAGCATGTCCGATAATATCAACTCACTGCCTGCCGGCAAGGTTGACGATAAACCTGATAGCGTATCGTCAGAAAATAGCAACAGAGTCACGGGGCGTAAGAAAAATATCCTGCTGGCCTCGCTGTTTACCAATTTCTTTGTACTGTTGGCGCTGTATTGTGGGGTTATCTCGGTTCTTCTCCCCAACCACGTGGCGCAAATCGATCCTGCCAATAAGGCTAATAACCTGGCGATCGTGATGACCTCAGCGCTGCTGTTTACCATTTTTGCCCAGCCGATTGCCGGGGCGTTATCCGACCGCTGCCGCTCAACCTGGGGGCGTCGTTCACCGTTTATCGTTGGCGGCGCGTTAATCGGTGGGCTGGCTATCTTCGGCATTTCAATGACCACCACGATTGCCGGTATTGCGGTGTTCTGGTTGATGGCTGCCGTCTCGCTTAATTGCATGAACGGTCCATTAGCCACCGTGATCGCCGACCGGTTCTTACCTGAAAACCGCGGTATCGCCTCCGGTTTCGTCGGCGCGGGCTCGACTGCCGGCGGTACGGTGGGGATTATCCTCGCAGGCTATCTGGCGTGGAACCTGCAACTAGGCTACCTGGTATTTGCGCTGGCGATTGCCGCCTGCTGCGTGGCTTTTGTCCTTATCAACCGTGAACCCTCTACCCGAAACATGGAAGTTGAACCCTTCCGCTGGGGCTCGTTCTTCAAAAACTTCTGGGTCAGTCCGCGTAAGTACCCGGATTTTGGCTGGGCGTTCTTTGGTCGCTTCGCCATGTATCTGGGCTACCAGGGGGTCGTAACCTATCAGCTGTATATTTTGCAGGATTTCATTGGCTTAAGCGTCGAGGAGTCTAACTACGCCATCGGCACTATCTCGGTGATCACCCTGGTGACGTTACTGTTCTCCGGCCTGGTTTCCGGCGTGCTCTCGGACAAACTGCAGCGGCGAAAAATCTTTGTTTTCCTCTCAACCCTGTTAATGGCTGCCGGTTTGTGTGTGCCTCTGTTTATGCCAACGCTTACCGGGATGTATATTTATGCCGCCATCATGGGGCTGGGCTATGGCGCTTATACCTCTATTGATATGGCGCTGATGACACAGGTATTACCCGGCGGCGGAAAGCAAGCGGGTAAAGATATGGGCATTCTGACGATTGCGACCGTATTACCGCAATCCTTCAGCCCAATATTATCCGCCTGGCTGCTGGCGACCTTTAATAATGATTATTCGTCGCTGTTTATTGCCGCCATTGTGTTTGTATTCGCATCATCATTTTTTGTATTACCGATTAAATCCGTTAAATAAATAACGCGTAGTTTGCAGGCGAGAACACACTCAGCGATGAGTGTGAAGGCCCTCGCCTGCGCCTGGTACTGACTCAGGAATACGCGACAGGAGAACATAATGACTCAGCCTATTTTTCGCGGGGTGATCCCCCCGGTCCCGACGTTATTTAATGCGCAGGGAGAATTTGATCAATCTGCCCAGGCGTGCTTAATTGAACACCTGCTGGCCTCCCCGGTCGACGGCTTGTTTTTCCTCGGCAGCGCGGGGGAATTTGCTCATATGTCCGATGCCCAGCGGCGGCAAGTCACGGAATTTTGCATTACCACGGTCGCCGGGAGAAAACCGGTGCTGATCGGTATCGCCAGCTGTGGGACTCAGCAGACGATTGCGGCTGGCGAACATGCGCGACTCGCGGGAGCCGACGGCGTCGTGGTGGTCAATCCCTGGTACAATCCTCTGAGCGAAAGCAACCTACTGCACCACTTCACCACCATTGCTAACGCTCTGCCGCTGCCGATTATTCTCTATAATTTCCCGGTGCTGACCGGTCAGTCGATTCCACCATCGGTTATCAAAACGCTGGCGCTGAACTGCCCGAATATCGTGGGACTGAAAGATACCGTTGATACACTCTCACATATCCGGGAAACCCTGCATGCGGTCAAACCGTTGCGCCCGGATTTCGCGGTATTCGCAGGTTATGACGAATATCTACTGGGCACTCTGATCCTCGGCGGTGACGGCTGTATCCCGGCTAGCGCCAACTTTGCGCCACAACTCACCTGCGGAATACTCGCCGCCTGGCAGCGTCAGGATTTTGCCGCGGCGGTCGCTCTACAGCAGTCTCTTTCCTGGATCCCACCGCTCTACAGCATTGACGTGCCGTTTTATAACGCCGTGAAATATGCGCTACAGCTGACCGGTCTGGATATTCCCGTTTATTCCCTACCTCCCGCATCACCATTAACACAAGAGATGAAAGCCGAAATTAAACAGATTCTGCAACGTGCCCACGTTATTAATAAGGATGACGACGATGAGTAAAATTCGCCGCTTTGGCTGTGTGGTTAAAGTCCGCCCGGAAAAACTGGATTATTATAAAGAGCTGCACGCTAACCCCTGGCCGGAAGTGAACGCAATGATTAAAGAGTGCAACCTACGCAACTTCTCAATTTATTATAAAAATGGATTATTGTTCAGCTATCTCGAATATGACGGTGACGATTATGAAGCCGATCAAAAGAAAATGGCTGGGCATTTAAAAACTCAGCAGTGGTGGCAGGAGACCGGCCCATGCCAGATGCCACTCGACGGCGAACCGGAAGGTACGCTATGGGCTGAAATGGAAGAAGTTTACCACTTAGATTAGTTGAAAGATAAATAACAATCTCTCTGCGCTTATTAATAAGCGCAGGGTTTCCTGTCTTTTTTATTTATGATAGTGACTTATGAGAATAATATGAAAATTACCTCTATAACCCTACCCGGTTTCTGTCTGATAAATATACTGACGATCCCTTATGCTTTATCTGCGTCCAATATCAGCGTTGAACAACGACTAAATCAACTGGAATTACGGCTCCAGCAGGCGGAAAACCGCGCGGCTATCGCTGAACAAAAAAACGCGCAATTGGCGACCCAGTTAAAACAAACTGAAGAGGGATCGCACCAGGCGAAGAAAAAAGTCGAAGACCTTGAAACCCGCACGCAAAAAATTGAAAAAATCACCCCGGACGATAATGGTTATTTTGAACTTCACGGCTACGCGCGCGCCGGGATGATGACCAACCACAACGCCCGCCATACCCAGGGTGGCCCATTTATGACCCCAGCCGGGCAAACCGGCGGCGCGATTGGCCGTTTGGGTAACGAACCTGACACCTACGTCGAAGTCTATCTGGAGAAAAAACAACGTCTGGATAATGGCGCGACAACCCGTTTTATGACCATGATCGCCGACCAGCAAAAGAGCTACAACGACTGGACCGCCGACTCCAGCACCCTAAACGTCAGCCAGGCGTTTGCCGAAATCGCCTCCCTGCCCAGCTTTACCGGGCCGCTCAAAGACACCACCTTGTGGGCCGGGAAGCGCGTCGACCGCGACAACTTTGAAATTCCGTGGTTGGACTCCAAGTTCGTGGCGCTCAACGGCACCGGCGGTGGTATTTATGACGTTCGCTGGTCAGAGAACACGCGCAGCAACTTCTCCTTTATCGGGCGCAGCTTTGGCGATGTCGACGTGGTGAATAACGATGTGCAGAACTACATTCTCACCGCCAACAACTATTTCGGGCCGGTGCAGCTTTTCGTCAGCGGCATGCAGGCCAAAGACAACGAGGAACGTGAAACGCTCAGCGGCTATAAAGTCTTCAACGCCGCCAATAAAGGCTACACCGTACTGCTCGGTTATCAGGGCGATAGCTTCTATGGGATGGCACAAGGTGAATCACGCAGCGTGCTGTCATGGGGGCAAGGGCTGGGCGCGGAGGTGAAAAATATCGGTACCGACCCGGCGCTGCTTTCTGACGCCAGCACCCTGCGTTTTGCCAGCTATGGCATGGTGAACCTGGCCCGCAACTGGGATTTCGCACCTTCAATTCTTGCGCAATACAGCAGCGATAGCTACGTCAAAGGCGATGACTATCGCTGGGTAACGTTGAACGGTCGCGTCATGCAAAATATCACGCAGAACTTCGCATTAGGCTATGAAGCCACCTGGCAGTATATGGATCTCGATCCTAACGGCTATCAGCAGTACCAGAAGGTCCACGGCAACTTCTATAAGCTCACCTTTGCCCCGACTTTCCGCCCGGACGATGTCTCGCCGTTCTTCACCCGCCCGGAACTGCGCGTTTTTGCCACCTGGATGAACTGGGATAAAGCGCTGGATAACTACAGTCCCAACGATACGCTGGGCCAGAAAGGCTTTACCTCTGGTGGAGAGTGGTCGTTTGGTATTCAGATGGAAACCTTCTTCTGATCGCAGCGAACGGCTTCCCTGACGAAGCCGTTCGTATTCACGCGCCATCCGAGAGCTGTCTTTCCTGACGGCGAAATTCGCTTGGCGAAACGCCTACCGCGCGATGAAAGTCGCGCGAGAAATGCAGCGGATCGTTATAACCCACCTGCCCGGCGATTTTGCTAATTGTGTCGTCGGTTTCGACTAATAACCGCCGAGCCTGAGACAGACGATAATTTTTCAGCCATTTTAACGGGCTTTGATTAAAGGTTTCCTGAAACAGGCGAAATAGCTGCGATTTACTCACCTGGCAGTACTGCATAAATTTTTCAATATCCCACTCGTCATTATAGTGGCTGTGGATCTGATATATAAGCCGCCCCAGGCCGCGATGGGTAATCACCGGAGATTTCTCCGTTTCCTGGCTGCGGTTCTCCAGCAAGGTAAAAATAAGTTTTGCGCACAGCGCATCGCAGTGCGCGTCTGAAACCAGAGTATGGCTTTTCATTAAACTGAACAGTTGATAATAAATTTCAGTCACTTTCTCCGGCTGCTGGAAGGCAAATACAGGTTCCTGAAGAACATTGAGAATCTGCATGATATTATTTAATTTTGAGCTATCAATTCTCAGCCATAATATTTCCCACGGTTCAGCGCTATCAGGATAATGTTCATGCGGCCAACGTACCGGTAGCCAGGCCAGATTTCCTTCCTGCACATGATGCAGATTATTTTCCAGCCGAATAACCCCACGCCCTTTAAGGCAAAATATAAGTTCATGCCCGACAACCGACTGACGTTGAATATGGAAATTACCGTTTGTCCGGATATGGCCCGCCCTGAGAACCCGATAATTAACCAGCGTCGAAAAATCATCGGACTCGCGATACCAGTTTTCGATGACCTGCGTTCGCTGCACGAGTGAAGTCATATACCACTCCCCAAATAATCAATATTCATCAAGTCTATGGATATCTATCGTGACACGGTATGTGGTCATTCAGGCCGGTTGTATTATGGATTTTTGAGCTATCTCACAACAAAGCGTTCAGGAAATTCAACGCTGCTGTTTTGAGTAAGACAAAGTGCATTTTTGCACAATCGCCCGGTGGCGGCTAACGCCTTACCGGGCCTACGAGATGGATTCGGGATCGGGTTTTGTAGGTCGGGTAAGGCGTCAGCCGCCACCCGACAATAATGCGCACACAAGCGCTAAAGCAGATTTACCCTCACTCTTGCCCCTGCGACTCAAGAAACGCCTGCGGCGTCATATCACCCAGCTTTTTTTGTGTCCGCCCCTGGTTCCACAGCGCGCAGAGACGCTGGAGAGTCGCATCGGGTTCATCCAGCGCCGGAATAACGTCGGCTAATCTTTCACTCAGCTGTACCGCCCCAACCTCTTGTGCCGCTACCGCTCTACACAATAGCTCCGCGCTGGAAGGATGAAAGCCTTTTTGCACATAAGTCTCAAGACATTGTATCTGAGCCGGACAGGCTTCCAGCACTTGCTCCAGCCAGCTATCAACCAGCGCGGGCGAAATCCCGCAATAGATGCGGCCAAAGCACCAGCCGCTAATCGGCTCCTGCGCCCATAGCAGATGATGCTCGCCGCCGTCGTCCATTGAGAGCGCCAGTAGGCGGTAATGGAGCATCAGCGTATCCGCGCGCAACCCGGCTTTTAATGCCTTCTTTCCCTGCGGTGCGGCATTCTTTCGCCCTTTATGCGCCGGATGCAGATAACGGTTCAGCGTTGCCCGGGAGATAGCGATCCCCAGTCCTTCATTAACCATAAACAGCAACTCGTCCAGCGGCGCACGCAGGACGTCACGCAGTGTGTTAATCAATGCTTCCTGTTCTTGTCTCAACACTTTGTGTATTAAATGCGGCGTAGTGTGATTATCAGAAATCTGGCTGCGGTTACGCCAGCGGCGAACGGTGGTAATGGAAATCCCCAGTTCCTGCGCCAGTTCCCGGTCACTTTTATCCGATTCCTGGAGATATTTGCGCGTTCTTGGCGTGGTAGTGGCGTTGGCGTGCAGCTTGATTTCCATTCATTCCCCTACAAGAAAAAATAACCAATCATATGAGATATATATTATTGCAGAGAATACAATGTGAACCGCTTCACCTTTCAGGCCACCGCTTTCTCTCATAATCCGTCATAGATAACACACACAACCCCTGTCGATCTTGTACGGAGTTCACAATGAACAATGTTCTGGGATTTCTTGAAGCTAAATTGATGCCTCTGGCGGCGAAAACCGCCCAGCAGCGTCACCTTGGTGCTATCCGCGGCGCCTACGTTTCATTCATGCCTTTTATTATTGTCGGTTCAATTTTGCTGGTGATTTCGTCATTCCCCAATCAGGCGTATCAGCAATTTATGGCCAGCACCTTCGGTGCCAGCTGGAGCGCGATTATCGAGATCCCGTTTAACGCGGTCTTCTCAACCATGTCACTGTTTATCAGCTTCCTGGTAGCCTACCGCCTGGCGGAACACTACGGCGATGACCGTATCTCCTGCGGTATCCTCTCGCTGGTAGGTTTTCTTATTCTGACGCCGTTTATCAAGGTGGCAGAAAACGGCGGCATCACGGTGATCCCGGTGGAGTGGATTGGTACCAAAGGATTATTCGTCGCCATGATCGGTTCGCTACTGTGGACCGAGCTCTTCTGTTGGCTCAAGCGTAAAAAACTGGTGATTAAGATGCCGGAAGGCGTTCCGCCTGCGGTACAGGAATCTTTCGCCGCGCTGATCCCGGCGCTGCTGGTGATGATTCTGATCCTGGCGATTCGTATAGGGTTTGAGCACACCCACTACGTGACCATCCATCAGTTTATTTATGAGGTCGTCGCCTCGCCGGTGCGTCACTACGGCACCTCCTATTTTGGCGCGCTGATGACCGTCTTCAGCATCACCATTCTGTGGTCGGTCGGCATCAACTCCGGTTCAATGATTAACGGCATCATTCGTCCGCTGTGGATGGAAAACCAGACCGATAACATCGCCGCCATTCAGGCTGGCGTGACGCCTCCGCACATCATTACCGAACAGTTCTTCGATATGATCTGGATGGGCGGCGCGGGCGCGACGCTATCGCTGGTGATTGCGATGCTAATTTTTGCCCGCAGCAAAAATATGCGCGAAGTCGCCCGCCTGGGCGCTGGCGCTTCCATCTTTAATATCAACGAACCGATTCTCTTCGGTCTGCCGGTGATCATGAATCCGATCATGCTGATCCCGTTTAACCTGGTGCCTTTGGTGCTGGTGACGGTGCAGTACGCAGCGATGAAAATCGGTGCGGTGGCGGTCACTACCGGGGTCTTTATTCCGTGGACCCTGCCGCCGGTGATCAGCGGTTTTATCGTCACCGGGCATCTCAGCGGTAGCATCATGCAACTGCTTAATCTGTTGATTGGCGCGATGCTGTACCTGCCTTTCATGCGCATCGTCGATAAGCAGTATCGTGCGGCGGAAATCACCGCCCGTGCCGAAACGGACAACACGCTTGCTAAACAGGAGTAAACCAATGTGGGGAATTATTGCCACCTGGCGAATGGCGCTGGAAGGGGTAACGGAATCCGCTGCGGCGCTGGCCGCCGGGGCTGACACCTCTACCGCCGTAGTCAATGCGGTAGCCGCAGTCGAAGATTTTCCACTGTACAAATCAGTGGGCTATGGCGGTTTACCAACGGAAAACGGCGAGGTCGAGCTGGACGCCGCCTATATGAACGGCGACACCCTGGCGTTCGGCGCGGTTGGCAATCTGGTGGACATCGCCAATCCGGTCAAGGTGGCTCACGCCCTGAGCCGCCAGCGATACAACAGCCTGCTGGTCGGTCAGGGCGCCCGTGAGTGGGCGCTGAGTCAGGGGTTCGCCGCCAAAGAGATGCTGACCGAGCGGGCGATGCAGCACTACCACAAGCGCTGCCGCGAAACGCTGGATAAAGGCCTCAGTCCCTACGATGGCCACGACACCGTCGGCATTATCGGCCTCGATAAACAAGGTTCCATGAGCGTCGCAACGTCAACCAGCGGCCTGTTTATGAAAAAACGCGGGCGGCTGGGCGACTCACCGATTATCGGTTCCGGCTTCTATTGCGATAGCGAAACCGGAGCCGCCACGGCGACCGGCGTCGGTGAAGATCTGATGAAAGGCTGTACCAGCTACGAGATCGTGCGGCGAATGGCTCAGGGGATGACCCCGCAGCAGGCAGCAGATTCAGTGGTGTGCGAACTGGAAGACAAGCTGATGTCGCGCTTTGGTCGCGCGGGGGATCTTTCGGTGGTCTGCATGAACCGCCACGGCGAATTCGGCGCGGCGACCAATATCAAAACCTTCTCTTTTGTGATCGCCAGCGCGACGCAGCCGCTCACCGTGTTTTGTGCCGAGCGCGTGCAGGAAAAAACCCATTATCGTCCGGTGGACGACGAATGGATGCAGGCCTACGCCGCACGCATTCGCGCCCCCATCGAGGAGTAAGTTATGTTGGATTATCGTTTCATTAACCATCTGGATAGCACCTGCAATGGCGCACATCTGGTGACCTGGCCCGGCAGTACGCTGTTAGCGCAATCCCCCCACAACGCCAGCCCCCTGCTCGCCGAAATGGTTGAGCAGGCCGCGCGCGGCGAAGTGGCGGATGCCCGCTTTGGCTGCTCGCCTTTCGCCCGCATTACGCTTATCCCGCAGTCGCTGTGGCAGGACTCGCTTAACGACAGCCTGATCGAGGCGCTGCGCCCGTTGTTCAAAGCGCCGGTAAGCGATGTGCTGGTTTTCGATTGCTCGCTGGGAGAGGCACATGGTGCGATAGGCAAAGCGCTGCGCTATTTATTCAATCTCGACTGGCAGCTTGATGATTTAGGTTTGCATCAGGTGAAGGCCGTAAGGCCCCGCCTGCGCCAGCTCGCGCTTTACGCTTTGCCAGCACAACAAGCGGCGCTGGAAACGCTGGCTTATCAGCAGCAGGCCACCGCGCACGGTATGCTCGCCGCACGACGGTTGGCGGACCTCCCCTCCGAGCAGTGCACGCCGCAGTATGTCGTAGAAGAAGCCCAGCGTCTGTGCGCGGACATTCCTTCTCTACGCTGCGAGGTGCTGGATGAGCGGGCGATTATTGACCAGGGGCTCGGGCTGCTGCATGCGGTAGGAAAAGGTTCTGAGCGCCCGCCGCGCCTGCTGGCGATTCATTATGATGGCATCACCGATGGTCCGGTTCGCTGTTACGTCGGTAAAGGCGTGACCTTTGACACCGGCGGACTGTGGCTGAAGGAAGGCGCTGGGATGTATACCATGAAGTATGACATGTGCGGCGCGGCCAACGTGCTCGGCCTGATGCTAAGCATCGCAAAGCTTGCGCTGCCGGTGCGGGTGATGGGCGTGCTGGCGCTGGCGGAAAACGCCATTGGCCCCAACGCCATGCAGCCCGGCAGCGTCGCGCGCGCCTGTAACGGCTTAACGGTAGAGATCAACAACACCGATGCCGAGGGTCGTCTGGTGCTTTCAGACGCCATCGCCTGGGCCAGCCAACGGCATCCGCAGGCGCGCTATATTATCGATATGGCAACGCTGACCGGCGCGGTGGTGAAAGCGTTGGGTTATGACCTCAGTGGTTTAATGACCCAAAACGACCCCCTGCGCTCGGCGTTGACTCAGGCGGGAATAGAGAGCGGAGATGAAGTCTGGTCGCTGCCGCTGGACAGTCGGCTGAAAAAACAGACCGAAAGCGCGATTGCCGATCTTTGCAATACGCCGGGCAACAACGCGGCAATCAGTGCCTCCGCCGCCTGGCTGTTGCAGCATTTCTGCCCACCGGAAATCCCGTGGGCCCACCTCGACGTCAGCGGCACGGCGCTGTGGCGAGAAGGCGGCAAGAGCGTGGCCTCCGGCAGGCCAATACCGCTGCTGATCCAGCATCTGCTCAACGATATCAGCGATGTTTAAAACCTTCCCGGGGGCGGCGCGATGCGCCTTGCCCGGGCTACAAAACAATACCCCCCACGATGCACCTGCCGTAAGGTAGATACTGTGAGCATCGGCAACCATTTTTAGTTGCGGGGCTCTCTCCGGTTTCTGGATGACAGACACACCAGCGACAGCACCCTCTGGGTGCTGTTTTTCTATTCCCGCAGTCTTTTCGTCCCTACGCTACCGCTATTCCATGTTGTGACGCATCGAACGGCTCCCCTGACTTCAGCACTCCGTACGCCACCTGCGCCAGCTTGCGCATCATCGCCCCTATGATAACTTTCGCGCGTTTGCCATTCCCTTCCAGTCTCTTTCTGAACGCTTTTCCCCACGCCGTGTGATACAGCGCTGATATTGCTGGCATATATAATGCTCTGCGCAACTGAACCGGACCCGCTTTACTCATCCGGCTTGCCCGCATCACGCTACTGCCTGACTCATGCTGCACCGGCGTCAGCCCTGCATACGCGGCGAACTGCCGCGCTGTGGCAAACCTCAGCTTCAGTCCCGTATACGCCAGCAGGACCGCCGCCGTTTTCTCGCCGATACCCGGGATGCTGTTCAGCAGCTTCCGCCGTTGCTTCATATCCGGGTCGTTGTCCGTCAGGTCTTTTATCTGTTTTTCGATACGTTTCAGTTCAGCACTCAGGCACTCCAGGAGCACATCGATGCTCGCTAACTGGACCTCCGGGGCTGTTTCCTGACGGTTTTTCTCCTGCGTCTGCATCTCTGTCAGCGCCTGATGCCGTAACACCAGCGCTTTCAGGGCTCGCTCTGTCGGGTGCGGTGCCTCCCATGCTGACGGACGTTTCTCCCGGCAGAAGTGCGCCAGCATACGGGCATCGACTTTGTCGGTTTTACTGCGCAACCCTTCACTACGGGCGAAGGCGGCACTCAGGGCGGGGTTGATAATGGAGACGGTATAACCGGCATCACTCAGATACGCGGCAGCCTCTTCCATGTAGGTACTGGTGGACTCCATGCAGACATGGGCATGGTTCACATCATGGCTGCGAAGCCAGCGGACAAGCGCTTCATGTCCGGAGGGCGTATTTTCGAATTTTTTACCGCGATGCCGACCATCAGGGCGCAGGATATCAACATCGAGCTTAGCTTTGGCTACATCAATGCCGATGAAGTACAGTTCATTTTCCATAGTGAAACCAACCTTGCGAATACGGGTTACCGGTGAAAGCCGGTCCATGATACTGTCCGGTTTATCACATGAGAAAGAACGGCAGTCCGGTGCAAAGATCTACGGAACAGGCGCGAAAGCCTAAGCCCGGACACGGCATCCGGACCGCCATCAGAGAGAACTGGCCGGTTCTTTCTGATGGAGTCATCATACAAGCCCGGACAGATGCGCAGTATCGCCTCCGGGAAATTCGCCAATCCTCTGCGCGGTTTCCCCGGGGGCGGCGCTCGACGCGCCTTGTCCGGGCTACGGGTCCGTGCGGGATGGGGTTTGGTAGCCAGGACAGATGCGCAGCATCGCCTCCGGGAAATGCACCAATCCTCTGCGCGGTTTCCCCGATGGCGGCGCTCGACGCGCCTTGCCCGGGCTACGGGTTCGTGCGGGATGGGGTTTGGTAGCCCGGACAGATGCGCAGCATCGCCTCCGGGAAATTAGCCAATCCTCTGCGCGTTTTCCCCGGGGGCGGCGCTCAACGCGCCTTGCCCGGGCTACGGGTCCGTGCGGTTTGGTATCCGGGAATGACTAAATGGTGACCATTCCGCGCACGCCTTCGGCTTCCATATCGCTGCCGTTACCCTGCTGGATAATCGCTCCACGTGACATCACCAGGTAGCGGTCCGCCAGCCCGGCGGCAAAATCATAGAACTGCTCAACCAGCAGAATCGCCATATCACCGCGATTCGCCAGCTGGCGGATCACCTCGCCAATCTCCTTAATCACCGATGGCTGAATTCCCTCCGTTGGTTCATCAAGGATCAACAACTGCGGGCGGCTGGCCAGCGCGCGACCAATCGCCAGCTGTTGCTGTTGACCGCCGGAAAGATCCCCTCCACGCCGCTGCTTCATGGTTTTCAATACCGGAAACAGCTGATAAATCTCTTCCGGTACCGTCCGCGCGTCGCGAGCGGGAAAGCGCGATAGCCCCATCAGCAGGTTCTCTTCTACCGTCAGGCGTGGAAAAATCTCGCGCCCTTGCGGAACGTAAGCGATCCCGGACTGCACTCGCTGATGCGGCTTGCGCTGGGTGATATTTTTCTCCTGCCACAGCACTTCGCCGCTGCGCGCCGGAATAAGCCCCATCAGACACTTCAGCAAGGTGGTTTTCCCCACCCCGTTGCGCCCGAGAAGGCAGGTAATCTCTCCCTGACGAGCGGAAAAATCCACACCGCGCAGAATATGGCTGCCGCCATAGTATTGATGTAACTGATTAACCTGTAGCATCCGCGCTCCTTAGCGTCCGAGATAAACTTCTATCACCTGTTCGTTGGCCTGCACTTCACGCAGCGACCCTTCCGCCAGCACCTGCCCCTGATGGAGCACCGTCACCCGGTCGGCGATGGTCTCGACAAACCCCATATCATGCTCGACCACCATCAGCGAATGCTGCCCGGCCAGGGTGCGGAACAGCTCGGCGGTATACTCCGTTTCGGCGTCGGTCATCCCGGCGGCGGGTTCGTCCAGCAGCAACAGATGCGGCTCCTGGACCAGCAGCATACCGATCTCAAGAAACTGCTTTTGGCCATGCGACAGCAGCCCGGCCGGTCGGGAACGTTCACCCTCCAGCCGCAGCAGGCGCAAGGTTTCGCTGATTCGATCAGTTTGCTCGCTGTTCAGGCGCGCCCGCAGGCTGGCCCACACCGACTTATCGCCCTTCATCGCCAGCTCGAGGTTTTCCGCGACCGTCAGCGCCTCAAACACCGTCGGTTTCTGAAACTTACGTCCAATGCCCTGACGGGCGATGGCGATGGGATCGAGGGTCATTAAATCTACCGATTGATCGTAAAGCGCCCTGCCGCTCTGCGGGCGGGTTTTGCCGGTGATCACGTCCATTAACGTGGTTTTCCCGGCACCGTTAGGGCCAATCACGCAGCGCAGTTCACCCACGCCAATTTGCAGCGACAGATTAGTCAGCGCCTGAAAACCGTCAAAGTTGACGTTAATCTCTTCCAGTTGCAAAACCGGGTCGGTTTGCTCACGGAATCTGTCCGTCGGCAATTGACGGGTAAAAAGTCCTTCTTCCGGTTGCATCAGCGGTCTCCTTTACGCAGCAGGCCAATCACTCCGCGCGGTAAAAACAGGGTCACGATAATAAAAATCAGCCCAAGAAAGAGCTGCCAGTATTCCGGCATCGCCACGGTAAAGTAGCTTTTCGCGCCGTTGACCAGCCCTGCGCCGAGTACCGGGCCAATTAAGGTCCCGCGGCCTCCCAACGCCACCCAAATCGCCGCTTCAATAGAGTTGGTTGGCGACATTTCGCTGGGGTTGATAATCCCGACCTGCGGCACGTATAGCGCGCCCGCCAGGCCGCACAGCACCGCCGACAGCGTCCACACCAAAAGCTTAAATCCGCGTGGGTCGTAGCCGCAGAACATCAGGCGGTTTTCGGCATCGCGCACCGCCGTCAGTACCCGACCAAATTTGCTTTGTGCCAATACATAGCCAATCCACAGGGTGAGCAACAGCAGCAGTACCGTCGCCATAAACAGCGCCGCCCGGGTGCTGATAGCGGTGACGGGGAAACCGAGCAGCGTGGTAAAGCCGGTAAAACCGTTATTACCGCCAAAACCGGTTTCGTTACGGAAAAACAGCAGCATCCCGGCGTAGGTCAGCGCCTGGGTCATTATTGAAAAATAGACCCCTTTGATTTTCGAGCGGAAGGCAAACCAGCCGAAAACCAGCGCTAATAAACCGGGTACCAGCACCACCAGCAGCATTGCCCAGGCAAAATGTTGAGTGCCCCACCAGAACCACGGCAGTTCGCTCCACGATAAAAACGACATAAAGGCTGGCAGCCCGTCACCCGCCGCCTGGCGCATCAGGTACATACCCATCGCGTAGCCGCCGAGGGCAAAAAAGATCCCATGGCCGAGGGAGAGCATTCCGGCGTAGCCCCAGACTAAATCCAGCGCCACGGCGACAACCGCGTAGCAGAGGATTTTACCGGTGAGCGTCAGCAGCCAGGTGGAAACCGCCAGCGGATGTGTGGCGGGCAGTAGCGCCAGAAACGGCATACTTAGCAGGCCCAGCAATAACAGAACACCGAGCCATCGCAGCGGGCGCGGCGCTTTGCGCGCCAGCGTTAAGGTAATGGGTTGGCTCATCAGTCAATAACCCTCCCTTTGAGAGCGAACAGTCCCTGTGGACGTTTCTGAATAAACAGGATAATCATCACCAGGATCAGGATTTTGCCCAGCACCGCGCCCATCTGCGGTTCGAGGATTTTGTTAAAGATCCCAAGGCCAAACGCCGCCGCCACGCTCCCGGCCAGCTGTCCGACGCCGCCGAGCACCACCACGAGGAACGAATCGATAATATAGCCCTGACCGAGTTCCGGCCCGACGTTGCCGAGCTGCGACAGCGCCACGCCGCCCAGTCCGGCGATGCCGGAGCCAAGACCAAACGCCAGCATATCCACGCGTCCGGTAGGCACCCCACAGCAGGCCGCCATCGCGCGGTTTTGCGTCACCGCGCGCACGTTCATTCCCAATCGCGTTTTATTCAACGTCAGCCAGGTGAACAGCAGCACCAGCAGCACGAAAGCCAGTACCGCCAGCCGGTTCCACGGCAGGATAAGGTTTGGTAAAACCTGCACGCCGCCGGAGAGCCACGCCGGGTTAGCCACTTCAACGTTCTGCGCACCAAACAGCATCCGCACCAGTTGGATCAGCATCAGGCTGATACCCCAGGTGGCGAGCAGCGTCTCCAGCGGGCGTCCGTAAAGATGGCGGATAACGGTACGCTCGAGCACCATGCCAATGCCGCCAGTCACCATAAACGCGACCGGCAGCGCAATCAGCGGATAAAAAGCCAGCCACTGCGGGGCCAGCTGCGCCAGCGCCTGTTGAACCAGCCAGCAGCTGTAAGCGCCAATCATCAGCATCTCCCCGTGAGCCATATTGATGACCCCCAGCAGACCATAGGTGATCGCCAGGCCAAGTGCGGCAAGCAGTAAAACAGAGCCCAGCGACAGCCCCATAAACGCCTGACCAAGAAGATCGCCCAGCAGCAAGCGATGCTGGATTTTGCTCAGGCTCTCCTGCGCCGCCGCGCGAATCGCCGGGTTGGGTTCATGTTGTGAGTCGGTCAGAGGCGTCAGCAGTGCCTGGGTTTCCGGATCGCCAGAATGACCAAGCAGTTCAATAGCCGCCAGCCTCTGTGCAGGCTGCGGACTGGCAAGCTGCAGGCGAGCAAGCGCAATTTCCAGCTGCGATTTCACCGTGCTGTCGCTTTCCACCGTCAGACGCTGCTGTAAAAGACCCGCCATCTCTGGCGTCGCTTCGCGCTGGAGCGTTTTTACCGCCGCGGCTCTTTCCGTGACGTTGTCACTTACCAGTAGATGAGTCGCCAGCGCGCTGGCTGCCAGATTACGCAGGCGGTTGGTCAGGCGTACGGGCTTTGTTATACCGACAGGAGTTGTGGCCGCACCCAACGCAAGCAGGTTTTCGCCCTGCTTGCTGAAAGCGTGACCGCTATTATCTGATTGTAATGTTTCACTTTTCAGCGCCCGTAGCAGCGGTAAACGTGGCGCTTGCGGTGCGGCGGCCCACTGTTCAAGCAGTTGGGCCTGCTGGCTGCGGTTGGCGGCTACGAAATCGTCGGCGTCCGCTGCCTGCGCTCGCCACGGTATCAATACCATCAGCAGCGCGAAGTAACTCATGAGGCGCAATGCGTTCATGGTCGTTCTCCTTTCTCGGGAAATCCGGGCACCGGGCCCGGACGACAGAATCCATCACCCCGGCGCTGTGCCGGGGTTTAACGCTTAGTTGCTGGCGCTTTTTATCGGGTGATCGGGCTTCTTATCGTTACCGGCGATCCACGGGCTCCACGGCTGAGCGCGTACCGGCTCTTCGGTCTGCCAGACCACGTTAAACTGGCCGTTGCTTTCGATTTCGCCAATCATCACCGGTTTGTGCAGATGGTGATTGGTGGCGTCCATGGTCAACGTAAAGCCCGACGGCGCTTTGAAGGTCTGACCGGCCATCGCTTCGCGAACCTTGTCGACATCGGTGGTGCCCGCTTTGGTCACCGCCTGCGCCCACATATGCAGCCCAACCCAGGTCGCTTCCATCGGGTCGTTGGTCACCACGGTGTCGGCATTCGGCAGCTTGTGCGCTTTGGCGTAAGCACGATAATCGGCAACGAACTGTTGGTTGGTTGGGTTATCTACGGATTCGAAGTAGTTCCACGCCGCGAGGTTGCCCACCAGCGGTTTAGTGTCTATGCCGCGCAGCTCTTCCTCGCCGACGGAGAACGCCACCACCGGAACATCAGTCGCTTTCAGCCCCTGGTTAGCCAGCTCTTTATAGAACGGGACGTTGGAATCGCCGTTAATGGTGGAGACCACTGCCGTTTTGCCGCCAGCGGAGAATTTCTTAATGTTGGCGACGATGGTCTGGTAATCGCTATAGCCGAATGGGGTGTAGACCTCTTCGATATCTTTATCCTGAATACCTTTGGCATGCAGGAAGGCGCGGAGAATTTTGTTGGTCGTGCGCGGGTAGACGTAGTCGGTGCCCAGCAGGAAGAAGCGTTTTGCCCCACCGCCGTCTTCGCTCAGCAGATATTCCACCGCCGGGATCGCTTGTTGGTTTGGCGCCGCGCCGGTGTAGAAGACGTTTGGCGACATCTCTTCGCCTTCATACTGCACCGGGTAGAACAGCAGGCCGTTCAGCTCTTCGAACACCGGCAGAACCGATTTACGCGACACCGAGGTCCAGCAACCGAACACCGCAGCGACCTTATCCTGCGTCAGCAGCTGACGCGCTTTTTCAGCAAACAGCGGCCAGTTTGACGCCGGATCTACTACCACCGGCTCCAGCTTTTTCCCCAACACGCCACCTTTGGCATTGATGTCGTCGATAGCCATCAGGGCGACATCTTTTAGCGGAGTTTCGGAAATCGCCATCGTCCCGGAGAGCGAATGCATAATCCCGACTTTAATGGTGTCGGCGGCATAAACCTGGAAAGAGATGCCCATGCTGATCACAGAGGCGGAGAGTGCAAAAGCTTTTAATAATGTTCGACGCTGCATGTATTTCACTCCTGAATAGCGCAAAGACAAAAAATGAATTAACGACTGACAGGAAGTGATAAGGCAAAAACGGTGCCAGGTTGTTCAGTGGCCTTAAAACGCGGCGGGAGACGTGGGGAGGGAAAAATAATGGGCAGCGCTGCCTCAAAATAGTGCAGCGCTGCGCTAAGAAGAGAAATTACCAGACCTGTTCGGCAATATCAGTAACCAGACGGACTTTATCCCACTGCTGAGCCTCAGTCAGGGAATTCCCCTCTTCGGTGGAAGCAAAACCGCACTGTGGACTGAGGCAAATCTGCGCCAGCGGGACGAATTGCGCCGCTTCCTGTAAGCGTGCTTTCACGCCCTCCGGGTTTTCAAGTTCACCGTTTTTGGTGGTGATCAGCCCCAGCACGACCTGTTGATGACCGGGACGAATAAAGCGCAGCGGCGCGAAATCGCCGGAACGGTCGTTATCGTATTCGAGGAAAAAGGCATCGATATTGACGCCGCCAAATAGCACTTCCGCCACCGGCTCGTAGCCGCCTTCGGAGATCCACGTCGAGCGGAAGTTACCGCGACACACGTGCAGCCCGATAGTCAGATCCTCCGGCTTTCCTTCCAGGGCCTTATTCAGGACACGAGCGTAGGTGCGCGCCAGTTCGTCCGGGTCTTCACCGCGATCGCGAACCTGTTGACGCTGTTCATCGGAGCACAGATAGGCCCAGACGGTATCATCCAACTGCAAATAGCGGCAGCCCGCATCGTAGAAGGCACGGATCGCATCGCGCCAGGTGGTTGCCAGGTCATCGAAATAGTCGGCGAGGTCTGGGTAGACGGAGGCGTCGATATCTTTGCGCCCGCCGCGAAAATGCAACACGCTTGGGCTGGGAATGGTCATTTTCGGCTGCGCGTTGCCGCTGATGCTTTTCAGGTAACGGAAGTCTTCCAGCATCGGATGGTCGCCAAAGGCCAGTTTGCCTGTAACGCGAACCCCGTGCGCTTTAGTCTGTACCCCATTGAACTGGATGCCTTTTTCAGAATCGTAGCGCTCAACCCCCTGTAAGCCGTCGAAGAAATCAAAGTGCCACCATGCGCGACGGAACTCACCGTCGGTCACCACATGCAGGCCGCACTCGCACTGCTGTTGCACCAGATGGCGAATGGCCTCATTTTCAACCTGACGCAGTTGCTGCGCATCAATGGTGCCAGCGCTGAGCTGCTGACGGGCCTGTTTAATGGCGTCCGGGCGTAAAAAGCTGCCGACGATATCTGCGCGGAACGGGGCCTGATGACGTTGCATGGTGTCTCCTTAGCAGTGGGCAAGGTTAGTTGCCCACCGTGATAGTTTATTATTTGAATATTTAGACTTCTGGATGGCTATATGTCCAGATACTGTCATGCACGCAGCGCATCGGCAAACGAGAATAATTCATGTCACATGAAATAAATTCATTTTGCGAACGGCAATCCTTCATCTTCCCAGCCGGTCAGGCCGCCGAGCATCATTTTGACCGGACGCCCCAGCAGTGCCAGCTTCATCGCCGCGGCATCTGCCCCGTTGCAGTGCGGACCGGCGCAGTAAACCACAAACAGCGTCTCTTCAGGCCACTGCGCCATTCGGGCCTCATCTATCTGCCGATGGGGCAAATGCAGCGCGCCGGGAAGATGGCGGCGGGCAAACGTCTCTTCACTCCCAACCACGTGCAGCAGCACGAAGTCAGGTGCGCCGTCGCATATCGCGCTGTAAACATCGGCGCAGTCGGTCTCAAGACTGAGCTTATGACGAAACCAGGCGGCAGCGTCGGTGGAACTGGCAGGGGCAATTGCGGTTACAACACTCATGGCATCTTCTCCTTGTCTGTGATACCACTACTTTAATTAACCTCCAGCACGACATCTGCCGCTCACCATGACTGAAAACGTTGAAATCATGACAACCTCATCCGTGACGTTGTCACGCCACCGGGTAATTACCCTCGCCTATGACGGGTTATGTACCTTTGAATTTGGCGTCGCGGTAGAAATCTTCGGCCTGTCTCGCCCGGAGATGGGCGAACGCTGGTATCAATTTGCCGTGGCTGCCGTCGATGAAGGCGAACTGCGGGCTACCGGTGGGATTCGTCTGATGACCGATGGCGGCATGGCATTGTTAAACGAGGCGGATACCATCGTGGTGCCCGGCTGGCGCGGTATCGACGCCCCCGTTCCGCCTGCGCTGTGCGAAGCACTGGTCACGGCACATAAACGAGGCTGTCGGATCATTTCTATTTGCTCCGGAGTTTTTGTTCTGGCCGCCGCCGGGTTGCTTAACGGACGCAAGGCCACAACCCACTGGCGCTATACCGAGCAGCTCCGCGCACGATTTCCGCTGATTGAGGTGATCGACGATGTGCTGTACGTCGGCGCAGAGGGAGTGATGACGTCCGCAGGAAGCGCTGCGGGCATCGATCTGTGTTTACATCTGGTACGGGACGATTTTGGTATCGAAGCGGCGAATACCGTCGCGCGGCGTTTAGTGGTTTCCCCTCATCGCGACGGCGGCCAGGCGCAACAGATTGTGCGTCCGGTAGCCAAAGCGCGAGAGAGCCAGCGGCTGGGGCAACTATTCGATTTTCTGCATCAGAATCTCGCCGGCAGCCACACCGTAGCCTCGCTGGCGGAAAAAGCCGGTATGGGGCCGCGCACATTTTTACGTCGTTTTGAAAATGCCACCGGCAAAACCCCTGCCCGCTGGCTGCTTGATGAGCGCCTGCTGCGCGCTACGCAGCATTTGACTCACAGCCGACTGAGCGTTGAGCAGATTGCCGAGCTTTGCGGTTTTTCCAATGCCAGTACCCTGCGCCACCATTTCCGCCAACAGTTTGCGCTTAGTCCGCTGCAGTACAGGAAGAAGTCACTCGCTGACAGGAAAGTGGTGTAACCCTTCCTCAAATAGTCACTCCCGGCAATTTGTTAAGCGTTTGTTTAGAATGGCCGGGTTATGATGTATCCAACAACCGTAAACCTGTTCAATGAGGACAACTTAGCGCAAAGCAAAACTAATGGAGGTTAATCATGCTGGGAAATATGCATGTATTTATGGCAGTTCTGGGAACCATTGTGTTCTTTGGATTTCTTGCCGCGTATCTAAGCCACAAATGGGACGACTGATGAACGCCGATAATCCCCACCCGTAAACGCCCCCTGCTGCTGATGCACCAGGGGGCGTTCTGTTTTCTGGCCTTTGAAATCACATCGTTAGATTCTCTGTGAAAAACTCTATATTTTACCGTTTAGCCTGCGCTTGAACTTCTAAAGCTGCGTGTCTGCTGGCCTGGATTATCTGTACTCAAAAATTTAACCAGATATGCCATATAGTGAATAATAACCTATCTATACTATTCAGCGGAGAGCTGAGTGAAAAACGCTCAACCTTCCACTTCCTGATGTGATTCCCGGTGACGACTCTACACAGTGGATACCGCTACTATGAACAAACGTATATTCATTACGACCCGCTACCCTGTCAGCGCACAACACGCCCGCCCCCCCATCGAGTTCCTGGATCAAATAGTCGATACCTTAGATGCTTTACCTGATGATGTTTTCGCTGAAAATAAGCTTCATGATATCTACGCAGTAATGAAAGGTGCGCTAGGGCCATATACCAGCCTTGCTCACCGAAAAGCCGTCATGTGTGAGGTACTTCGCGTACAGGCGGGTTTTGAATCCGACTGGCGCTGGGGTGCCGGGGTTGATAAGAAAAATCATCGTTCCCTGACTCACATTGAGAGCGAAGAAGCCGGAGCTTTTCAGGTATCATTTGACAGTATTGGTGGTCGACATTCCGCGTTGTTTGACTTTGCCAAACAGCGCGGTATAGACACGGCTGAAACGTTCATTACAAAAATGAAAGAAGACCACGATTTGGCAGTAGAGTATTGCGCGCGATTGTTGCGCATCAACACCACCTGGTGCGGCACGATAAAAGACCCCAGCAAGGTTATCTCACATGTGCGGCGTGATGCAGTGGAAGAATTCCAGACATTTCTCTCGCTCAAAACACCTCCTCAGGCGATGTTCGCTGAGAATACTGTGCTGCTCAGCGACAAAGAAAAAATTATCGAAGTGATGAATATTGCCCGGACCCCGTCCCGTTATGACAAGGTTCAGGAAATCGCGGCGATTGAGCTCTTTAAATTAGCCCATGAGCACTGGCCGCATGATGGTTGTGCGCTAAATCTCTCCAATCTATTACAAGAAGGAGACATAGCCGTTCCCGATATTATGCAGGCGTTAGCTTTGGGCAATTATCTGCACGATCATCGACAATGGACAACCATTCCTGTTGGCCAACAACAGCCAGGCGATGTGGGTTCCACCTGCGGACCGACCGCTCACCATGGTTATGATCATATTTATCTGGTTCTGGAGCGTATTGACGACGATAAAATGATTATTGCCGATAATCAAAAACCAGTACCACATGAGCGCTTCGCCAGCGGAAAAGGCAGAACCCCAACGAAATTCTTTTTGCGCCCAGCCTGACGAAACAAGGCAAAGACTTGCTCTAAGTCTTTGCCTGCCAAAATTATAATGCATCGGCCAAAGCGTTTACCCTGATGAGCAGAAGCGATGGCAATTCCTGGCGAATACTCCCGTTTTATAGAACTGCACTGCAATAATCCCCGTTCAGCATACTCTGCGAGCACCCACCAGTATGTGGCCATTCTCAGCCCTCAGTTATGTCCTATCTGACACCTGGCCCTTATGTTTACAATTTGTTACGCGACATTTCAGTGGTGACATACTTATAAAATGAGATTATCCTTGCTCTGCTGTTTTTTTAACTCATTGAGAATCCTATGAATAAAATAATCCTTACAGCTGTTATTCTTTCTTCAATGCTTCTTGGCGGTTGCGCCTCGGTCCCTTTAGCCAGCAATACTGAAAACACAACGGCTAAATCGTTTCCTACACCGGAAAACGGTAAAGCCGGTCTCTACATATACAGGGACAGTTTTGTCGGCAAAGCGTTAAAAAAAGATGTTTATATTGATGGGCGCTGCATCGGAGAAACCGCCGACAAAGTATTTTTCTATCAGCAAATATCGACAGGTGGTGATGCCTCTAATTAGTTGAATCTGATGTATAATGCGGGCTTTTGAGGTTCTTTCATGGCCAGCGTTAACATTCATTGTCCTCGTTGTCAGTCTGCACAGGTCTACCGCCATGGTCAGAACCCTAAAGGCCATGACAGATTTCGCTGCCGTGACTGCCACCGCGTTTTTCAGCTCACTTACACTTATGAGGCCCGTAAGCCGGGCATTAAAGAGCTGATCACTGAAATGGCCTTCAATGGCGCCGGGGTTCGCGATACCGCCAGAACACTGAAAATTGGCATTAACACCGTCATCCGGACTTTAAAAAACTCACGCCAAAGCGAATAACGTCTTCGCCCGTTGCTCATGCTGATGTGGCGCTTATCTGCGAACTTGATGAGCAATGGAGTTTCGTTGGCAGTAAAGCCCGGCAACACTGGCTCTGGTACGCGTATAACACCAAAACAGGGGGTGTACTGGCCTACACTTTTGGTCCCCGTACCGATGAAACCTGCCGGGAACTACTGGCACTGCTTACGCCATTCAACATCGGCATGATCACCAGCGACGACTGGGGCAGCTATGGCCGGGAGGTGCCGAAGGATAAGCATCTGACCGGAAAAATATTCACCCAACGGATTGAGCGCAATAACCTGACGCTGCGCACCCGCATTAAGCGCTTGGCTCGTAAAACAATCTGCTTCTCGCGTTCAGTAGAGATCCACGAAAAAGTCATCGGGACGTTTATTGAAAAACACATGTTCTACTAATTGGAAGCATCACCCGACAGGTCAACCGCATGTGCTGGGGACAGAATCCGAGTTTTCCCCAAATAATCTGACGCTCAATGCCACCCCAGGGAAGAACTATTTTGTTCGCCAGTACATTAAAATGGGCGTATTCGTTGGTGGGGCCGGGCTGGAACAGGTTCCTGAAAGCGAAGGTATGCGCGTTGTTTCCAAACCGGAAGTTAAGCTAGCCGTACCGGGCAAGTGCAATAACTAATCGGTTGCAATGGTTTACCACGGACATCCAGTCCGCGTCGCGGCTGGATGTTATTTCACATAAGTCGGGATTTCCAAAGTTAGTAGGCGCGACTGCGCTTTAGATCAATGACTCCATGGAAAGGACTATTTTATTCTTTTATTATCTCTTTATCTAACACAAGACCCTTACTTAGAAATAAAGCAATGGCATTAAATTTTTTTCCTCTCTTTGGAGTGGTCTCCAGGCTGGTAACCATTGGCATGGTTTAAGGGGCCAATCTATACTGCTATTGATCGATGAGTTAACAATACTGATTTAGTGAATTCCATATACATGTTATCTCCACCCATTACAGGAGTGTGTATGTTCTATTTTCGGATAAACAGAGTCAGAATTTTAGATAATCATAAAAATGCATTTCTCTTTTTTGGCGATGGTTATGCACAAGTCAAATTAATCAGTTTTATTACTTCAGACTCTGACATCCCAATACTTGATGCCTGGTATGCAGAAAAAAATGAGGAGATAAAAAAACAACTACTTATACAAGCAGTACAACAGGTAGCATCAGCGCGAGTATTTAATGAAGTAGATAACGTCAGAGATAACTCCGTCCTGACGTTTGGTGATACTGGATATGTACTTTATTCTACCCCCAACATCCCGGAGAACTTTAACTGGTGTCTGACGGTAATTAAAGATGATAAAAATATCAATGATATTGGAATGCGGCTGGAATCAGTCATTACACAGCCCGACTTTGATACTTTTGCTACAAATTTAGGCACAATTATTCTTGGGACAGTCAATCCCGCTTTTGCAGCTGGCGTTATAATTGCGAAATTTTTAACGAATGTCGTTGCCACCACACTAAAAAACAACCCCGACGATCAGTTAGGGCTGCTCTATATGTCACTCAATAAGCAAGAACACTATCGCTATGGAGAACGCAAACGCGACGGGATCCCCGATCTTAGTGGTAATATACGTGTAGATTACTCGATCTTTGCATTCAAATAATAATTAAATCTATATTTATTGGTGAGGAGTATATTTATGTTTTTGTTAAAAAGACACGCATCAGCATATGCAATCACATTACTCTTATTTTCTACTGCAGTTCAAGCGCAAGTCTCTGCCTCTGATGGGGTAAACACCAGTATGGCTTTTATTTATATATTACTTTTTATCGTTATTTTTGGTGCGCTGATTTCTATTTTAGTCATCCGCAATTCTCTACCTAAAGAGTGGTCTTTGGCCGATGCGCTTTCTGAAGATGTTGATTTACCGGTTATCAATGAAGTTACGGTGACAGCAGGAGGTACGACTACAGTGACAAAATCTCCTCTTTATGACGCTGCTGGCAAACCTGTTCTGGCTCCGGTAATGAAAGCCAGTTCGAGCCGACTCATCGCGCTGATGGGTACGATAGTCATTTTGTTTATGTTTATCGGTTTTGGCGTTTTAATATTACTGGACTTTGGCAAAAACGGAAAAATATCCAACTCGGGTTCTGTCAGTGAAATTATTAAATTTTTGGTTGCTGGCATGACGTTATTTGCCCCTTATGTGGTGAACAAATTCGCTTCTCTGTTTCAGGGCTTAACAACGAATAAATAGACCGTTGTTCGGCTCAGGGCAGCAGATAACATGCACAGAAAATACCGACAACAAGGTTGTTGTCGGTTCCGCGACTCCCGCACTCCTATATATTCCTGTTGGTTTAAATGGCCTTATTCGTCAATATACCCCTGCTCACGAAGGCGAATCAGGCTCTCCTCGCTGGCGCATACCATTCCCGTCGTGAGCAGCTCAAAACCAAAGCGGCGATAGAAGTCTATTTTATCCACAACTGAGTAGATAAAGGTTTTACCAAACGGCTGCAGCTCATTGCTGACCGCCTGCATCAGCTGCTGCCCGTATCCTTTTCCCTGACAGCGTGGAACAACCGCAACATCCGCCAGATAGCTGCACCAGGTCAGGTCGCTAATGGCTCTCGCCACCGCAATCAGCTGACCATTTTCATAACCAAACCAGCAAAAAGTACTGTGGCGAAAGGCCCGCTCAACTAATGCGACGTCTCTTTGATTAAGACCTGCGGCGGCGATAATAGCCGCGACTGCATGCCAGTCCACCTGCTCCAGATGCGCTTTACCGACCAGTTTCATCATCATTTTATTCCCCCGGTTTATGCGCTCCAGAGTAGAGTATCTATGCCTAACCTGACAAAGATTTCACTCACTTCCTCGTCAACAGCATTTTATGCTACTAAAAAAACTATAACCTTCGAGAATTTGTTAACCACCGACATGAAAAACAGCGCATTTATGCTTCTAAAAGGTCAAACAATCACCTAATCACAGCATTAAATAAAATATACTCTTGCCCGTTGGCCAGAAAACGGGCAAAAAAAACCGCCAGGTTATTGGCGGTAAATAAATGCTTGCATGGATAGATTGTTTTTACGTTCAGAGCATTAATCACTCTGCCTACGTCTTTTCATTACGTTATCACACGTTTCTTCAATGAAAGCTAAACGAAGCCGTTGCTCAAAGTTTTTCCACCAGCGTTTTTATTTGCGCGATTAACTGCGCCTTCTCATCTTCCGCCTCAACCGCGCAAGGCCAGGTTGAGTGGCGGATGATCAACCGCGTGGGGAGCAGTTCGCGGATCCTTAACTGTGGGGAGGCCATCAACTGGATCAACAGCTCGACCGCCCTTCTTCCCAGTACATTAAAATCCTGTGCGACGGTGGTGAGCGGTGGCTGGAAGTAGAGGCTATCCGCCGTATCATCGTAGCCGGTAACGGAAATTGCCTGGCTACCGGTGCGATTAAGCTGCGCCAGAGCGCTCAGCACCCCGAGCGCCATCTGATCGTTTGCCACCACGATCGCGCTGATACTGGGATGCTGATGCAGCAGTTCAAAGGTTTTATTCCAGCCGCTGGCTGCGCTCCAGTCGCCAAACACCGTCACCGCATTGCTGACCCCCATCCGGTGTAGCGCCTCGCGCCAGCTGCTCAAGCGCATCCGTGCCGAGACCGAACTCTCCGGCCCGGCGAGTAATCCGAACTCGCGATGTCCTGAGTCCCACAGATGGCGCACGCAGGCTCCGCAGCCGTCGCGGTGATCGAAGCGCACGCAACACACATCAGTGTCCGGCGAAACGTCAAGGAACAGGCAGGAAATATCCGGGTTCTCCTCTACCAGCCGCTCCGCCAGGCTGCTTTCCAGCGGCAAGCTGATAATCGCTCCGCGAATGTGCTGGGCACGAAACTCATTCAACCGCGCCTGCAGTGACGAATAATCGATCTGCGCCGGCATCGCAATCGACACCTCCAGCTGATGTGAACCGGCATAACTTTTTACCGCCGCGGCGATTTGCGAAGGCGCGTGCAGGGTCAACGAAGCGGTAATGAGCCCAATCGACGGCGCGGATTTTCCCGCCAGCAGCTGCGCAGAGCGGTTCGGCACATAGTGCAACGCCTGCATAGCGCGGATCACTTTGTCGCGGGTTCGTTCAGAAACCACCTCCGGATTATTCAGTACCCGAGAGACCGTCTGCTGAGAAACCCCGGCCTCGCGGGCCACATCTTCTAACGTTGCCAAACGGCGCTGCATCGCCCGCTCCTTCTGCCTGAAAACCTAAATGTCGCCCGCTAACATTTTATGTTTAAAAGACGACAAGAATCAGCCATTTTTCTGGCATTTCGTGATCGCCAGTGGGTTTCAATTTCGCCAATATTGCGGCCTAAATGAAAATATCTGATAACGAAACCATTCTTGTCTAGCGAATGACATTTTCGCACTTATCCGTCAGGTATGTGTATGCAACAACATAACTCTATCTCTACCGCAGGACCGACGTTTAATGAAGTAATTGCCCGGGAAGACTGGCAAAACCAGACCATTACTCACCTCAACCGCTTAGCGGCCCACCCAACTTTCGCCAGCTGGCGCGATACCGGCGCAGCGCGGGATAACCAGCCTTCGGCAAGCCGTCGTCTGCTTGATGGTCAGTGGCAGTTTTCTTACGTTCGCAGCCCGTTCGATGTGGATGCCAGCTGGATCAATGACGATCTGCCGGACTGCCGCAGTACCCCGGTGCCGTCGAACTGGCAAATGGAAGGCTACGACGCTCCTATCTATACTAACGTCCGCTACCCTATCGATACGACGCCGCCGCGCGTCCCTGACGAGAACCCCACTGGCTGCTACTCGCGGACCTTTAGCGTCGATGAACACTGGCAGGCCGAAGGTCAGACGCAGATTATCTTCGATGGCATCAACTCGGCGTTTCATATGTGGTGCAACGGCAAATGGGTCGGTTACTCGCAGGACAGTCGCCTGCCCGCCGCCTTCGATCTCAGCCCGTATCTGCAGGCGGGCGAAAACCGCATCTGCGTCATGGTGATGCGCTGGAGTGCGGGAACCTGGCTTGAAGATCAGGATATGTGGCGGATGAGTGGGATATTCCGCTCGGTGTGGCTGTTACATAAACCGGCGCTGCACCTCATCGATGTTCAACTCACTCCGCAGTTGGATGCGTTGTATCGCGATGCCGAGCTGCTGGTCAATTTAAACGTCGCTGCGCCGGTACAGCAACTGGAAGATCTGACGGTGAAGGTTGAACTGTGGGATGGCGCTCGCCTGGTCGCCAGCCACCAGCAATTGCCGGGCTCGCCGGTGATTGATGAGCGCGGAAACTACGCCGAGCGCGCGGCGATCCGTCTGCAGGTTGAACACCCAGCGCTGTGGAGCGCGGAGACGCCGAACTGCTACCGGGCGGTCGTTTCGCTGTGGCGCGGCGATGAGCTGATTGAAGCTGAAGCATGGGATATCGGTTTTCGTCGTGTCGAAATCAATAACGGTCTGCTGCTGCTGAACGGCAAAGCGCTGCTCATCCGCGGGGTCAACCGCCACGAGCATCACCACCAGCGCGGCCAGGTGGTAACCGAAGAGGACATGGTGCAGGACATTCTGCTGATGAAGCAGAATAACTTTAACGCTGCGCGCTGCTCCCACTACCCTAACGCTCCGCGCTGGTATGAGTTATGCAACCGCTACGGCCTGTACGTGGTCGACGAAGCCAATATCGAAACCCACGGCATGGTGCCGATGAATCGCCTTTCCGACGATCCGTCCTGGCTGCCGGCCTACAGCGCCCGCGTCAGCCGGATGCTGCAAAGCAATCGTAACCATCCGTCAATTATTATCTGGTCGCTGGGAAATGAATCCGGCGGCGGCAGCAACCACGAAGCGATGTATTACTGGCTGAAACGCAACGATCCCTCACGCCCGGTGCAATATGAAGGCGGCGGCGCCGACAGCAGCACAACCGATATTATCTGCCCGATGTACGCCCGCGTTGAGCGTGACCAGTTGATTCCAACTGTTCCCAAATGGGGGATCAAAAAATGGATCAGCCTGCCGGGCGAGCAGCGTCCGCTGATCCTCTGCGAGTACGCCCACGCGATGGGCAACAGCCTGGGTAACTTTGCCGATTACTGGCAGGCGTTTCGCGACTATCCGCGCCTGCAGGGCGGCTTTATCTGGGACTGGGCCGATCAGGCCATTAGCAAAACCTTCGACGACGGCTGCGTGGGCTGGGCCTACGGCGGCGATTTTGGCGATAAACCGAACGATCGCCAGTTCTGTATGAACGGTCTGGTGTTCCCGGATCGCCGCGCGCACCCTTCATTAATTGAAGCTAAGCATGCGCAGCAGTTTTTCCAGTTTACCCTGCTGGCGCAAAGCCCGCTGCGTATCAGTATCAGCAGCGAATATCTGTTCCGTACCACCGATAACGAAGAGCTGCGCTGGCACGTTCAGGCGGCAGGTGAAACCTTTGCCGAGGGCAGCATGAAGCTCGATCTTGCGCCCGAAGGCCAGAGCGAGCTGACGCTATGCGAGAACCTGGTGCTGCCTGCCGGTGCCGAAGAGGTGTGGCTGACGCTGGAAGTGGTCCAGCCGCAGGCCACCGCCTGGTCCGACGCCGGACATCGCGTCGCCTGGCAGCAATTCCCACTCGCCGCACCACTGGCCTTACGCGCTCCTGCTTCTGAGGGTGCTGCGCCAACGCTGGGCAGCAGCGACCGCGCCTGGACTGTACGCAGTGGATCGCAACAATGGACTATCGACCGGGAAAGCGGTCTGCTGAGCCACTGGCAGGTAGACGGCGTGGAACAGCTACTGACGCCGCTGCGTGACCAGTTCGTGCGCGCACCGCTGGATAACGATATTGGCGTTAGCGAAGTGGAACGCATCGATCCTAACGCCTGGGTTGAACGCTGGAAAAGCGCCGGTCTCTACAATCTTAGCGCCCGCTGCGTGCTGTGCGAGGCACAAAGTCTGGCCCATCAAGTGGTGATCGATAGCCGCTGGCACTATTTGCGCGGCGAAGAAGTGGTGATCGTCAGCCACTGGCGGATGACGTTTGATGCTGAGGGTAAGCTGCATCTGGCGGTTGATGGCGAACGCGCTGGCACCCTGCCGCCGCTGCCGCGCGTCGGGCTGAATTTCCAGGTCCCGGACCAGCATCAGCCGGTCTCCTGGCTGGGTTACGGCCCGCATGAGAACTACCCGGATCGCCGCGCCAGCGCCTGTTTCTCCCGCTGGCAGCTGCCGCTGGAAGAGATGAGCACAGCGTATATTTTCCCAACCGAAAACGGTCTGCGTTGTGATAACAAGGCGCTGGACTGGGGTCGCTGGCATGTGGCGGGTAACTTCCACTTCTCAGTACAGCCCTACAGTACCGCGCAGTTAACAGAAACGGACCACTGGCACTGGATGAAGCCGGAAGACGGCGTCTGGGTCACCCTCGATGGCCAGCATATGGGCATCGGCGGCGATGACTCCTGGACGCCAAGCGTACTACAGCAATGGCTGCTGCTTGAGACACAATGGCAATATCAGTTAACGATTCACTTCCAATAATAATCGGGGGCGAAAGCCCCCAACCTTACAGGCATAATAAGATGGAATATTCACAATGAAACTCTCTGAACTCGCGCCCCGAGAACGGCATAACTTCTTTTACTTTATGCTGTTCTTTTTCTTCTACTATTTCATTATGTCGGCTTACTTTCCCTTTTTCCCGGTGTGGCTGGCGGAAGTTAACCATTTAACCAAAACCGAAACGGGGATCGTCTTCTCCTCAATTTCGCTCTTCGCCATTATCTTCCAGCCTATATTTGGTTTAATTTCAGATAAGCTTGGGCTGCGTAAGCATCTGCTGTGGACCATCACAGTTTTATTAATACTGTTCGCGCCATTCTTTATTTTCGTCCTCTCGCCGTTATTGCAGATGAATATCATCGCGGGTGCGCTGGCGGGCGGGATTTACCTGGGGATCGTGTTCTCCAGCGGCTCCGGGGCAGTAGAAGCCTATATTGAACGTGTCAGCCGCGCTAACCGTTTTGAATACGGTAAGGTTCGCGTTTCCGGCTGTATCGGCTGGGCGCTATGCGCATCAATCACCGGCATTTTATTTGGTATTGATCCCAATATTACTTTCTGGATCGCCTCCGGTTTTGCGCTGATCCTTGGCGTGCTGCTGTGGGTATCAAAACCGGAAAGCAGCAATAGCGCTGAGGTTATCGACGCGCTGGGTGCTAATCGCCAGGCCTTCTCCATGCGCACCGCCGCGGAGCTGCTGCGGATGCCACGTTTCTGGGGCTTCATCATTTATGTCGTTGGCGTCGCCAGCGTCTATGACGTCTTCGACCAGCAGTTCGCCAACTTCTTTAAAGGCTTCTTCTCCAGCCCGCAACGTGGGACCGAAATCTTTGGCTTCGTCACCACTGGCGGGGAGCTACTTAATGCACTAATCATGTTCTGCGCACCGGCTATTGTTAACCGAATTGGTGCCAAGAATGCCCTGCTGACCGCCGGACTGATTATGTCAGTGCGTATTTTAGGATCGTCTTTTGCTACCTCGGCGGTGGAAGTGGTTATCTTAAAAATGCTGCATATGTTTGAAGTTCCGTTCCTGCTGGTGGGCACCTTTAAATATATCTCGTCGGCCTTTAACCCAAAACTCTCTGCCACGCTGTTCCTGATTGGTTTTAATTTATCGAAACAGCTTTCAGGCGTTGTGCTGTCAGCGTGGGTTGGACGGATGTACGATACCGTTGGCTTCCATCAGGCTTATCTGATCCTCGGCTGTATTACCCTGAGCTTTACGGTTATCTCACTATTTACCCTGAAAGGTAGTAAAACGCTGCTCCCGGCAGCGGCATAGAATAGATGCCGCCGGAAATAACCCGGCGGCATTTAGAATGCAAATAGCCAATATTACTCAATAATTCGCGTCTCTCCATCGCTATTTTCCAGCGCATAAATTCGCGCGTCGGCCATTGAGGAAATCAATTCGGAAAGCTCGGCAGAATGGCTGGTCAACCAGATTTGGCTATAGCGAGACGCTTCAACAATTAATCTGGCAAGAGCCGGAAACATCTGGTGGTGCAGGCTGTTTTCCGGCTCATTGATCGCCAGAAATGCCGGTGGACGAGGGCTCAATAACGCCACCGCCAGGCACAGGAAACGCAGCGTGCCGTCTGACATCTCGGAGGCCAGTAAAGGCCGGTAAACACCGTTACGCCGCATCTTCATTGAGAAACGTGAATTCTCATTCTCACAATAGAATGTGCATTGCGGAAAGGCCTCGGCGAGGATCTCATGCAGCAGTTCCTCCGCGCCGATTTCCACAATAGTCTGAAAGGCGGCAGCAAGATTATGCCCATTGCTATCAAGTACCGGCGAGCGGTAGCCGACCGCCGGTTGGCGTAGCGGCGAATGCCTGCCAATATTGAACTCGTGATAAAAACGCCAGCGTCGCATGGTCTCCCTGACCCGCGAGACCTCCGGAAAGCGATGCGGTTCACCCAACTGACCAAAGATGGATTCGTTCTCATAAATAGTATCGGTGAAGGTACTTTTTTCGCCGTTAACATCTACCAGAAACGCGGCCTGATTTTTGCGCTGTAGCACGCGCGATGAAGGTCGTCGGGAAAAGCCTGCCAGCCAGATAGACTCCTCTTTGACAATCGGGTCCAGCACGAACTGGGTCGGATAAGGCAGTTTTTCCGGAAAGCCAACCTGCAACTCATAGTCGAACTCATCGGTCAGACAGGCAAGCTGCAACCGGCGCGGAAAGCGGTCCGTTGGCGCACTCGGCCCTGACCACATAATATTTTCCAGTCCGCCCTCATCACTGATATAGCCGGAAAATTGTCCGTCAGCGGAGGCGGTTAGCAGATGAATAGCTTTGTAGATATTGGACTTGCCGCAGCCGTTGGGGCCGAAAACAATGTTCAGCGCACCCAGCTCCAGCTCGATATCCCTGACCGATCTGAAGTTTTTAATGCGGATGTGGTTAATCATAGCGTTTCCGAAGCGTGCAAAGGCGTATCGGTATACTGTATCGGAGGCGGGAGGAAAACGAAACATGACCCGACCGGACGACAGATAACCGTCCGGCATCGGATCAACTGAAGAACTTTTTCATGCCGCGAGTCAACGCCACTCTCTTGAGTTTATCCGTATCCTCATGGCTCTCACTGAAAACGCCGAAAAAGTAGCGCTCATCATCGATAGTTTGCGACACAATCCGATAGCTCAGCGGCTGACCGGATTTTGCGCCGTACTGCGCAGGCGTGACGGAAACTTCTGTCGCGGTATCGGCGACGCTGACCAGCAGGCCATCTCCTTTACCCCCTACCAGCATGACCTTAATTAACGGGTGCACCATGTCCCTCCCGGGTTGAGGTCAATGATTAGTTTTCGATAGCCACTGGCTGACAGTTTGCCGCGGGGCCGTCATGACCTGGTTTGCCATTTGCCGGAGCAGGCCGAGCCCCCTCTTTTCCGACAACGGGCGGTAGCGGCACGCCCTCTTTGTCCACCGCAGGCGGCGCTTTCTGACAGGTTGTTGTTTTCGCCACGTCCGCGCCCCAGGCAGGCGTGGACAGATTCAGCAACGCCACGGGAGCAAGCAGTAACGCAACCTTCAGTACATTCTTATAGTTCATACCGACCTTGAGTAAAAAAATAAATTTCTTATGCTGAGCTAAACGCTGATTATTAGTAGCAAAAGCTGACAAATGATGAAGGAAAAAAGAGGAATTGTGAATCTCAATAGCTCTTATTTATCAGTCGTCGCTTTGGAAGAAAGCAAGTTACGTGGATTTTATTACTCAGAATAGTCTCAATCAATTGAAATGTCAGGAAAACCACTAATTCTGGCGAAGGCTTTATGGCGAAGTTGTTCCCTGTACTGAAGCGGAAAACAACAACCAGGGTTATGTAATGAAAAAATCTCTCTAGTGCTCCTTTCGACAGGTGCAGCACTATATAAAACCAACGCCGATGGCGTCGCCCTTCAGAACGGACTTGGGCAGTCGATTATGTTTATCTTTGACGACAAAGGCGTATTGAAAAAGCACGGCAGCGTGTAACTCATCCGGTCTTTGGAAAAATCCTGGAATACAGCCGCAGCGGCCTGTGCATTTGAACTTCTTCCGTCAGCCACTAGACTTAAATGAGTCAAACGAAAGGAGAATCACATGTCATCACAAGATTATGAAAACGACGCGCAAAATCTGGCGGACAAGGTCGGTAACAAAGTCAACGAAATTGCCGGGGAAGCCCAACAGCAATTTGGTGATGCGGTAGATTCGCCTAAGCATCAGTTGAAAGGCGCAGCGCGTAAATACGCCGCCCAGGCGTCAGATGCGGTCTCCGAAGTTTCGGAGCGAGTCAAAGAAAACCCGCTTACCGGATTGCTGGCCGCCGGTGCCATCGGGCTGGTCATTGGTTTACTGGCTGGACGTAAGTAAGATTAAGGCCTTCGGGCCTTAATTTTTAGTGCTTTACCCCACTCAAATCGCCAAGACGTTCGCCACATCAAACTGAAAGACATAGGGATCGGACAGGAGCTGGAATTGCTCATCATCAGGGTAGGTTACCGCCACATGGTAATTCTCACCAGCGAACGCTTTGACCGCATCCAGATCCTCCCAGTAAGTCGCCAGAAAGAAATGTTCCCATTCTCCCTGAGTTTCTCGCCTGACAAATGCTCCCGCGTTTCCAGGGATACCCGCCGAATGTTGCACGCCGGTTGCCTGCAAATGGTCTGCAAACGCTTCACCAAAATCAACAGGAACACAGCCGTGCCAGGTTCTGACAATCATCTTCGACCTCCATAAAAAACCGCTAAAGATGCATTTATAACAAAAATAAACCACTTCATGTGATTTTTTATGCACTCCATGTCTGTACTGGATGATTCACCAGGTCCACCTCGTTCTGACCGTATCGCAACGTCATCCCCGCGCACTGACACATCAGCTAAAATTACAGGTATAATCGCAAAAATTTTTCAACGGGTTTAGAAGCGAAGATGACAAAACTCACCTTACAAGAACAGATGCTAAAAGCAGGGCTAGTAACCAGCAAAAAGATGGCTAAAGTCCAGAGAACAGCGAAGAAATCACGAGTTCAGGCTCGCGAAGCAAGAGAGGCTGTGGAAGAAAATAAAAAAGCGCAGCTTGAGCGTGATAAACAGCTAAGCGAACAACAAAAACAAGCTGTTTTATCTAAAGAGTATAAAGCTCAGGTGAAGCAGCTCATTGAAATGAACAAAATCGTCATTGCAAAAGGCAATATTGATTTTAACTTCACGGATAACAACTTAATTAAAAAAGTTGTTGTGGATAAGACAACGCAAACTCAGCTGATTAACGGCCGTCTCGCCATCGCGCGTTTGGTTATTGATGGCAGTGGCGAGAGTGAATACGCAATTATCCCCGCGATCGTGGCCGATAAAATCGCGCAGCGAGATGCGAACAGTATTGTTTTAAACAGCGCGCTGAGTCAGGAAGAGCAGGATGAAGATGATCCGTATGCTGATTTTAAAGTGCCCGACGATTTAATGTGGTAATTCACATTTTGCCAATGTTTATCAGAGGAAATAGCCCTGCCCGGAGTTTCAAACGATAAACAAACCGATTTTTTGTTACTGTTCTCGCATTTCTGCCGGGTGGCGGCTAGCGCCTTACCCGGCTTACAAAACCGACTATAAAACGTTCAGCCCGCGATTTTCCAGCATCGGTTCGATTTTAGGATCGTGCCCGCGCCACTGGCGATACAGTTCAGCTAAATCAGTGCTATTGCCGCGCGACAAAATCGCCTCGCGGAAGCGCTGGCCGTTTTCACGGGTTAAACCACCCTGCTCAACGAACCACTGATAGCCATCGTCCGCCAGCATCTGTGTCCATAGGTAGGCGTAATACCCTGCGGCGTAGCCGCCGCCGAAAATATGCGAAAAATAGCTGCTGCGATAACGCGGCGGCACGGCGGAAAGATCCATATTCTCCGCTTGCAGCGCCGTCGCTTCGAAGGTATCAACATCCTGCGGCAGCGTTTCCGTCGACACGCTGTGCCAGTGCATATCCAGCAGCGCCGCCGCGAGCAGCTCGCTCATGTCGTAACCTTTATTAAACTTCGCCGCCCGGAACATGCTATCACGTAACGCTTCCGGCATGGCTTCACCGGTTTGATGATGCCGCGCATAGTGGGCGAATACCTGCGGTTCACTGGCCCAGTGTTCAAAAATCTGTGACGGGAACTCAACAAAATCACGCGGCGTATTCGTGCCTGAGAGGCTGGCATACCGCTGGCTGGCAAACAGGCCGTGCAGCGTGTGACCAAACTCATGGAATAACGTAATCACCTCATCCCACGACAGCAATGCGCTGTGGCCAGCCTTGGGTTTCTGATAGTTGCAGACGTTGTAGATGACCGGATGCTGCGCGCGCAAAGTTGATTGCTCAACAAAAACGCCCATCCACGCCCCGCCGCTTTTGCTATCGCGGGCGAAAAAGTCACCATAAAATAGCGCAAACCCCTCACCATTCGCGTCAAAAATTTCCCATACCTGCACATCTGGGTGATAAACCGGGATATCAAAACGCTCAACAAAGCGGATACCAAACAGCTGAGAAGCGGCCCAGAATACGCCGTCGCGCAGGACGCGGTCGAGGGCGAAATACGGCTTTAGCTGCGCTTCGTCGATAGAAAACTTCGCCCGGCGCACCTGCTCGCCATAGTAGAGCCAGTCCCAGGCCGCAGCCTGAAAATCGCCGCCTTCATTGTCGATAACCTGCTGAATATCCGCCAGCTCCTGCTCGGCTCTGGCTCGCGCCGCAGGGGCTATCCGCCGCATAAAGGCAAAGGCCTGCGCAGGGGTTCTTGCCATCTGGTCAGCCATCGACCAGCTCGCATAATCAGCGGTCCCAAGCAGTTGCGCTTTACGGGCCCGGATCTCCGCGAGCCGCAATACCAGCTCGCGGGTATCATTGGCATCGCCTTTTTGGTTACGCGTCCAACCCGCAGCGAACAGGTTTTCTCGCGTCTGCCTGTCCTGCAGGGAAAGCAGCGCGGGTTGCTGAGTCGTATTAAGCAGCGCAAGCAGCCAGCGATCGTTTAAGCCTTTCTCCTGCGCCGCTTCTGCCGCTGCGCTTATTTCATCCTCACTGAGCCCTTCCAACTGATGGGCGTAATCTACCACCAGACCACCGGACTTCACCGCCCCCAACAGACGTTGCTGAAACTGACTTTGCAGGGTCGCAGCTTCCGTATTCAGCGCCCGCAGCACCGTTTTTTGCTCTTCTGCCAACGTTGCGCCTGCGAGGGTGAAACGTTGCCAGGTCACCTCCAGCAAACGCATGGATTCAGCGTCCAGAGAGAGAGAATCACGCTGTTGCCAAACCTGTTTCACACGCTCAAACAGCGCCTCATTGAGCCAGATATTGTTGCCCAGTTCAGCCAGTTCGGCAGAAAACTGCTCATCCAGTTCCTGAATTATCGGGTTGGTATCCGCTCCAGCCATAGCAAAGAAGACGCTTGTCACCCGCGCCAGCAGCTGCCCGCTCTGCTCCAGAGCCACCAGCGTATTGGTAAAATCCGCCGGAGCCGGGTTATTAACGATCGCGCTAATCTCTTCACGTTGACGCCGTACGCCTTCATCAAAGGCCGGGCGGTAATGGCTATCTGAAATCAAATCAAAACGCGGCGCCTGGTAAGGTAGCAGGCTGACGCTTAAAAAAGGGTTGTTGTCCAACATCATCATCTCCTGAACACGATTATCCTGTAAGATTAGGCAACTCATTGATTGATCGCAATGATTTCCCCGCTCGTCAAATGTTGTCCGACGATTTCCATTACCCGTCGCCGATATCGCGTGCTATGGTATAAAGACACAAAAAGCGTTGAGGAACAGTAAGATGATTATCCTGGTTACCGGAGCAACAGCAGGTTTTGGTGAAAGTATTACTCGCCGTTTTGTCGCTAACGGTCACAAAGTCATTGCCACCGGGCGTCGCGAAGAGCGCCTGAAGACGCTGAAGGATGAGCTGGGCGAGAGCATTTATACCGCGCAGTTGGACGTGCGTAATCGTGCGGCTATCGAAGAGATGATCGCCGGGCTGCCCGCGGAGTGGCAAGCCATTGACGTTCTGGTTAATAACGCCGGACTGGCGCTGGGGCTCGAACCCGCACACAAAGCCAGCGTTGAAGACTGGGAAGATATGATTGACACCAACAATAAAGGGCTGGTGTACATGACCCGTGCGGTTCTGCCTGGCATGGTTGAACGTAACCGCGGTCATATCGTCAACATCGGTTCAGTCGCTGGTAGCTGGCCTTATGCTGGCGGTAACGTTTACGGCGCGACGAAGGCTTTTGTTCGCCAGTTTAGTCTGAATCTGCGCGCCGATCTTCACGGCACCGCCGTTCGCGTGACCGATATTGAACCCGGTCTGGTAGGCGGAACAGAATTTTCTAATGTGCGCTTTAAAGGTGATGACGCCAAAGCGGACAAAGCTTATGAGAATACGCAAGCCCTGACGCCGGAAGATGTAACCGAAGCGGTCTGGTGGGTCGCAACCCTGCCGAAACACGTCAATATCAACACCCTTGAAATGATGCCAGTCAGCCAAAGTTTTGCCGGTCTAAACATTCATCGTCAGGGCTAAGCTCAACGACCCGGTCAGCAGACCGGGTCTGGGCTGGAAAGCAAAAAACGCGTAAAATAGCGCAAAATTCCATTTAAAAGTAAGCACAATGGCCGCAGAATCCCAACTGAATCCGACACAGCCTGTAAACCAGCAAATTTATCGTATCCTTCGTCGGGATATCGTCCATTGCCTGATCCCGCCCGGCACCCCACTGTCCGAAAAGGAAGTTTCCGTACGCTTTGACGTTTCTCGTCAGCCAGTGCGTGAAGCCTTTATTAAACTGGCGGAAAACGGCCTGATTCAGATTCGCCCACAGCGCGGTAGCTATGTGAACAAGATTTCCCTCTCGCAGGTGCGTAATGGGTGTTTTGTCCGCCAGGCCATTGAATGCGCTGTGGTGCGACGCGCCGCCGGGATGGTGAATGATGAACAGCTCTATCAGCTTGAGCAAAATCTCAATCAGCAGCGTGCGGCGGTCGAACGCCAGCAATTAAATGATTTCTTTCAGCTGGATGATGAATTTCACCAGAAGCTCTCGCAAATTGCCGACTGCCAATTAGCCTGGGATACCGTCGAAAATATTAAAGCCACCATTGACCGGGTGCGTTACATGAGCCTCGATCACGTCACTCCTCCCGATATGATGCTGCGCCAGCATTATGATATTTTCCAGCCGCTGGTCGCCCGTAACCCGGATGCCGTAGAAAAAGCGATGAGCCTGCACCTGCAGGAAATTAGTGAGTCCGTTCTGCTCGTACGTCAGGAAAATAGCGACTGGTTCAGCGAAGAGTAAAAATATAGATAGCGGCAGAGTCTCTCACCTGCCGCCAAATGTTCAGGCTATCTATGTTATCTAATCACCAGAACCGGTATTTTTGCGTAGCGAATAATCGACTCGGCGTTGGATCCCAACAGATGAGTAGAAATGCCCGGTTTACGCGAGCCAATCACAATCACGTCATAGTCATCATTACTGCCGATCGCTAAGATTTCATCACGCACGTTACCAAACACGACCCGGGAGTGAATGCGTTCAGCAGGAATTGAGAACAGACGGGACAGCGACCTCATCTTTTTCTCTGACTCTTCCCGCATATATGCTTCAAATTTACGAATATCGGCTGCGAAACCGCGCAGAACTGAGCTACTGCTGTTTGGCAATACGTTCAGCAGCGTGATTTCACCTTCATCCGCTGAGGCCAAAAACTCCGCATGGCGAACGGCTTTGTCACTTAAATCCATTTCAAAAACGTCTACGGGCAACAATATTTTTTTGTACATAGTCCGTTCTCCTTTTCTCAAAAAACTAAATAATTTAAGCCATCATGCCATATTTATCACAACGGGAGAACAACACATCCGCCAAATAAATATTTAATTCATTAAAATAAATATAAATTATATATATTTAGCTGTGGATAGCTAAAGTTATGTGTATTCAACGATCTGGATCAATTTTTACGCTAATGGCTTGATTTGCATTAACCGATAATCGAGGGCGCTCCCCTCACCTGCTGACGCTAAAAAATCAGAATCTGAAGTAACGCTCGGCATTATCATGACAAATATTTCTGACCATCCGGGATAAAATCTCCTGATCGTCAGGCACTTCTCCGCGGGCAACCCATTCACCAATAAGGTTACAAACAATTCGTCGGAAATAGTCGTGACGGGTATAAGAGACAAAACTACGCGAATCCGTAAGCATACCGACAAAATGCATCAGCAACCCCTGATCGGCCAGCGTATTTAACTGGTTCTCCATACCGCGACGGGTGTCGTTAAACCACCAGCCGGAACCCAACTGCAAAGGCGATTTCACACCATTATCCGCCGTCTGAAAGTTGGCCATCGTCGAGGCGACAATATCGTTATCATTGGCGTTAAGATTGTAGAAAATGATTTTTGGTAATGCATTATTGCGTGCCAGGGCGTCGAGAAACTGGGTGATGCCTCTAATTAGTTGAATCTGATGTATAATGCGGGCTTTTGAGGTTCTTTCATGGCCAGCGTTAACATTCATTGTCCTCGTTGTCAGTCTGCACAGGTCTACCGCCATGGTCAGAACCCTAAAGGCCATGACAGATTTCGCTGCCGTGACTGCCACCGCGTTTTTCAGCTCACTTACACTTATGAGGCCCGTAAGCCGGGCATTAAAGAGCTGATCACTGAAATGGCCTTCAATGGCGCCGGGGTTCGCGATACCGCCAGAACACTGAAAATTGGCATTAACACCGTCATCCGGACTTTAAAAAACTCACGCCAAAGCGAATAACGTCTTCGCCCGTTGCTCATGCTGATGTGGCGCTTATCTGCGAACTTGATGAGCAATGGAGTTTCGTTGGCAGTAAAGCCCGGCAACACTGGCTCTGGTACGCGTATAACACCAAAACAGGGGGTGTACTGGCCTACACTTTTGGTCCCCGTACCGATGAAACCTGCCGGGAACTACTGGCACTGCTTACGCCATTCAACATCGGCATGATCACCAGCGACGACTGGGGCAGCTATGGCCGGGAGGTGCCGAAGGATAAGCATCTGACCGGAAAAATATTCACCCAACGGATTGAGCGCAATAACCTGACGCTGCGCACCCGCATTAAGCGCTTGGCTCGTAAAACAATCTGCTTCTCGCGTTCAGTAGAGATCCACGAAAAAGTCATCGGGACGTTTATTGAAAAACACATGTTCTACTAATTGGAAGCATCACCAGAAACTGGTTCAGATGTACCGCAAGCAGAGACTGATCCATTATCGAATCAAACCCTTTATTTTGACCTAATCGTGAGAACATCGTACTGTTGTTATCACGAATCGCCCCGAAATGGATTTGCATCGCCCAATCACGCTGCTTGTAATGGCGAGCTAAAAGAAGATAGATCGCACTGTTTAAAATCGTCTGTTCATCTGTGGTTAGTTTTTTTCCTTGCCGTTTTCTGCAAAAAATTGACTCTACTTCTGACTGCGTTGCGCAATTCCAGCAAATAAACTGCGGCCCATGATCGGAAATACGGCAACCGACCCAATGGAAATGGTCAATACGCTGACCTATAGCTTTATCAAAATCATTAAACGTTTTGATGGCAAAACCGCTGACCTGCGAGAATCTGTCGATAAACAAGCTAAACGCATGGGTATCAGCGACGAAAAGCTCATCAGGACGAAAAGTCGGTAATACTTTCACTTCAAAGTTGTACTCATTCTTTAACTGTTGATGGAAGTGTAAAGAGTCGAGAAGCGAATCCGTGGTGCAGAGAACTTCAACATTTGACCGCTTGATGAGCTCTCGAGGTGAAAACTCTTTTTGACCAATGAGCGCATTGCAGTGCGCCATGATTCTCTGCCAGTTCTGGCTGTTTAGCGTTTCTTCACAACCGAAATAGGCGTGCAGCTCAAGGTGCGTCCAGTGATATAACGGATTGCCAAAGCAGGATTCGATCGTCAACGCCCATGCGCGGAATTTTTCATCTGCGCTAGCATCGCCAGTAATATATCGCTCATCAATACCGTTGGCGCGCATCGCTCGCCATTTATAGTGATCGCCCGTTAGCCATAGATCTGTTGGTGATGCTTCCAATTAGTAGAACATGTGTTTTTCAATAAACGTCCCGATGACTTTTTCGTGGATCTCTACTGAACGCGAGAAGCAGATTGTTTTACGAGCCAAGCGCTTAATGCGGGTGCGCAGCGTCAGGTTATTGCGCTCAATCCGTTGGGTGAATATTTTTCCGGTCAGATGCTTATCCTTCGGCACCTCCCGGCCATAGCTGCCCCAGTCGTCGCTGGTGATCATGCCGATGTTGAATGGCGTAAGCAGTGCCAGTAGTTCCCGGCAGGTTTCATCGGTACGGGGACCAAAAGTGTAGGCCAGTACACCCCCTGTTTTGGTGTTATACGCGTACCAGAGCCAGTGTTGCCGGGCTTTACTGCCAACGAAACTCCATTGCTCATCAAGTTCGCAGATAAGCGCCACATCAGCATGAGCAACGGGCGAAGACGTTATTCGCTTTGGCGTGAGTTTTTTAAAGTCCGGATGACGGTGTTAATGCCAATTTTCAGTGTTCTGGCGGTATCGCGAACCCCGGCGCCATTGAAGGCCATTTCAGTGATCAGCTCTTTAATGCCCGGCTTACGGGCCTCATAAGTGTAAGTGAGCTGAAAAACGCGGTGGCAGTCACGGCAGCGAAATCTGTCATGGCCTTTAGGGTTCTGACCATGGCGGTAGACCTGTGCAGACTGACAACGAGGACAATGAATGTTAACGCTGGCCATGAAAGAACCTCAAAAGCCCGCATTATACATCAGATTCAACTAATTAGAGGCATCACCGATCTGTTATATGGTTGAAAGGTTTATTTTCATAAATATCTCTGGCATCAAGGTGACAATGATAATCAATAATCGGCAACGATTTTGCTACCTCATTGTAAAGTTTCACACCGGGTGCATTGTTGATCATAAACGAAGCGTTAACTAGCGGCATACATAACCTCAAATAATATAAAAAAGTAAGACCATAAATACTCAATTTACGGTCTTACCTTGTGTTATATGATATTGATGCAATCAAGATTTACATCAGAGTCTGTGGCAGGAACAAAGTAATAGACGGAAAGATCACCAGCATCGCAATGAATACAAAGAATGCGATCAGATAAGGAATTGAAGCTCTGACAAATGCGACCGTACTGCAGTTTAAGATCCCGCAAACGGTATACATACAGATCCCCACCGGGGGTGTATTGGCGCCCAATAAAGTGAGCACCACAAAAACCAAACCGAAATGTATCGGATCAAATCCAGCCTCAACCGCGATGGGCAATAGAATGGGGGTCAGGAGCAATATAATAACGCTACCATCAAACAACATCCCCGCAACCGCAATTAAAGCCAATAGCAGAACCAGAATACCATAACGATTTTCCGTAATCTGGATAATGGCCTCGGCGAGCTGCTGCGGAATTTGATCGAGAATAGTGATATGCCCGAGAATCGCCGCAGACATAATCAGCAGCATAACGACGCCAATATCGCTAATGGTTTCCTTCAGAACTTCCCATAGCGTGGCGTTATCAAGGGCTTTATAGACATAGCGGCCAATAACAAAGGCGTATAAAACAATAAACGCGCCTGCTTCCGTGGTAGTAAAAATACCCAACCGGATAACAACAATTAAAACAACCGGGAACATGAGTGCCCAGAAGCTGTTTTTAAAACTCAGCCAAACCTCTTTCCTGTTTGGTAACGAAGCCATTTCCGGCTTAATATTCATGCGCCGGGCAAGAATATAGTTTGTCACCATAATAATGATAGTTAACAGCAATCCCGGAAAAATCCCGGCAATAAACAGTTTTCCAATGGAAACGTTGCCGACAAAACCATACAAGATCAGCAGGATACTCGGTGGAATGGTCGCCGTAATCAACGAACTAAACGCAATAACCACGGCGCTAAACGCTTTCGGATATCCGCGAGCGACCATCGGTAAACCCAGGACGCGCGCCTGCATCGCCGCGTCTGCGGTAGCTGAACCAGAAACGCCCCCCAGCAAGCACGCCAAAAGCACGTTGATCTGCGCCAGACCGCCGACCATCCATCCCGAGATGATGCGGGCAAAATCGAGTAGACGATGGGTAACACCTGATTTATTCAGTAAATTCCCAACAAGGAGAAATAATGGTGTTGCCAGGATAGGAAAAGATTGAGTCGGCGCGGAAAATTTTTGAAAAGCAATACCGACTGGCAAAAAATCAGCAGTAAAAAAATAGCTCAGGCTGGATATCGCAATAACCATCCCTACCGGCATGCCAACAATCAATAACACCACAAACAGGGCGACGGTTAAGAGCATATCTCGACCTCATTTTTTTGCTGTTTTTCCTGACAACCGCCGAATAAAAACTCCAGCGAGGTAAAAAGCATGAGAAGACATCCAGTAGGTACTGCGCTATTCAACCAGGCCAGAGATAACTCAGTAACCGGCAGAACCTGAAGATGCGTGGTGATAACGAAGTTAAAACCGTACCAGACACCGCATAATAAAAAGCCAAGAATAATAATTTCATTCCCCCACAAACATACTCTTTTTAATTTTTGTGGGAAAAAATTGACTACGGCATCAATACCAATATGGCGGCGAACCTGGAAAGCGTAATCAATAGCAAACATACTGATCCACGCGAAAATTACCATGGCAATTTCTAACGACCAAATAAGAGGATGACCGATAGCTCGTCCCACGCCCCCGGCAAGAATAATGATAACGATCGCAACCAAGCCAATACGCGCAAATGCGAGTTCAAACTGGCGAAAAAATTTCATTTTTAACCTCAATGCTGCGAACGGGGGCTATTCACCCCCGAGGTAATTTTAGTTAATAACGCTTTTTACCTGTTCAAGTGCAGATTCCAGGCCCAGTTTTTTCGGGACATAGGCGCAGGCATCAACAAAAGGCTTAACATCAACTTCAGAAATCGTCATTCCTTTGCTCGCCATATCCGCCAGCATGTTGTCTCCGGCGGCAATGGTATTATCGGAAGCGATATCGCCGTTCTTCTGTGCCTCTTCTTTCAGGATTGTCTGCTGTTCAGGCGTTAACGTGGATAACCATTTTTCTGAAACAATAATGCCGGTCATTAAATGTATATGGTTTGTTTTAGTGATGAATTTTGTAATTTCATACAATTTAGAACCATAAACCGCAGTGGGTTGCGCCTCAGCGGCATCAACGACGCCAGTTTGAATAGATGAATAAATTTCAGACCAGGATAGAGGCGTTGGCGCGCCTCCCATACACTTAATCGTTTCAATGGTTACCGGCGCTTCCAGTGCACGAACTCTCACGCCGGATAAATCTTCAGGTTTCTGTACTGGTTTCTGCGTCACCAGCATACGAGCCCCCTGATACCAGTTAAATGATAGAGGTGTGAGTCCTGAATTCTTCGCCATTTTTTCACTCCATTGAGCAAAAACAGGGCTATTAATAAAGGTTTTAATCGTCTGGTAATCTTTAAAAACAAAAGGAGCGGGAATAATAGCCATTTCTGGCACAAATTGCGCCAGACGGGCACCATCAACGATAACACCAACATTGCTTCCCGCCTGGGCATGCTGTAACAGCTCGTTATCAGCCCCAAGCTGCCCGCTCGAAAACAGTTTTATTTTAATATCACCATTAGTGCGCGACTCAACGTTTTTCTTAAAGGACTGCAATCCTTTGTAGATAGGGTCATCAGGAGATAAAGAGGTACTTACGTTTAGTGATTCCGCCCCGCTACATACGCCAACGATCAATAACGGCAGTACACAGACTGTTTTGGCCAACCATTTGCATTTATTATTTAAATCACGCATTCCTGCACCTTTTCTGATTGATTAGATATCGTTCCATGCCAATTTACCAGCAATCATCACGCGGAATTTAATCATCAGACCTACTACCATACAAGTGATCGTCATTAAAAAACCATCAAAGATCACACTAATATAGACATGTATTTAATACGCTAATCAAGAAGGGTTTTGGAATAAGAGTGATGAATTAATTAATCATATAGTGTGAGCATAAATATTATTTAACACTCTCTGCAGAGTCTTTGTTCCGCATCTGATGAAAGCAGAGCCGGAGTTAAAATCAATAATGGGAAATTCAGGCAGGATACATCATAGGATTGCGAGGGATAATGCCGCCAGTAAGGCGGCATCAGAATGGAGAAATTTAGTTGGCCTGGGCCCACGCACCAACAGTGGCTTTTGCGCCGTTCTTTTGCAGTGCTAAATAGGCGTTAGTGACCGCATTTACGAAGCGGCCTTCCTGTACCAGAGTCTGACCGAAAATGGCCTCAATACCCAGCAATGCCTTCACTCGTCCTTCACCTTCTTCGCTGTTGCGCACGGTCCCGGCAATCACCGGCAGCAACGGGTCAGAAATTTCAATTGCCTGTCCCTGGTCATCAACGCCGCTGACGTAGCGCATCCAGCCCGCAACGCCCATCGCCAGCAGAGTAAAGTCGCTGCCATGTGCCAGATGCCAACGAATCGAATCCAGCATGCGCTGTGGCAGCTTCTGACTACCGTCCATCGCTATCTGCCAGGTGCGGTGCTGCAACGCCGGATTGCTGTAACGGTCGATAAGCAAACCTGCGTAACGCGCTAGATCTACGCCCTGTACTTTCAGCGTCGGAGCCTGTTCATTCAGCATCAGCGCATGCGCGGCACGGCGATAGTTGTCGTCCAGCATACAGTCATTAATATGCTGATAACCGGCCAGATAACCCAGGTAAGCCAGGAAAGAGTGGCTACCGTTGAGCATACGCAGCTTCATTTCCTCAAACGGCAGCACGTCAGATACCAGTTCAGCGCCCGCCTTTTCCCATTCCGGACGACCGGCAACAAAGTTATCCTCAATAACCCACTGGCGAAACGGTTCACAGGCGACCCCAGCAGGATCGCGCACGCCGGTGAGTTGTTCAATTTTGCCCAACGTATCCGCTGTAACGGCCGGGACGATGCGGTCAACCATCGTGGATGGAAAAGTAACATTGCGCACGATCCATTCAGCAAGATCGGCATCAACTGCACGGGCATAGGCACAAACGACATTACGCATCACGTGGCCGTTTTCCGGCATATTATCGCAGGACATGACGCTAAATGCGGCCAGCCCGGCCGCCTTGCGTCGTGCCAAAGCTTCCACAACCACGCCCGGCGCTGATTTTGGCTGATGCGGATTTTGCAAGTCGGCGACAATCAGCGGGTGATCCAGCTGTAATTCACCGCTCGCTGGGGAGTGGCAGTAACCTTTTTCAGTAATGGTCAATGAGACAATGGCGACCTGCGGTTCACACATTTTCGCCAGCACGCTTTCCAGACCATCTACCTGGGCGTGCATCGCCTGCTTCACCACGCCGACAACGCGAGCAGTCCAGGCATCCGCCGACATCTCGGCGACGGTATACAGCAAATCCTGCTGTTGCAGGTCGGCAATCTGTTGCTCGCCGCCGATTAAATTCACTTCGGTATAACCCCAGTCGCTGCCGTGTTCTGTTGCCAGAATATCGGCATATACCGCCTGGTGGGCGCGATGGAATGCGCCGAATCCCAGGTGGACGATACGCGGAACGAGCCGGTTGCGATCGTAAGAAGGCAGCGTGGCATTAGCTGTTAAAAGCGTGTTTTCCATGGTGACTCTCATTTTATGATGTTCAAAAATCCATTCTCAATGAGAATGGCTCAGTGATATAAACCATCTCATATGATTGGTATAACACCTTTGATTTTCATCAACTACCATACAAGAAGATAACATCGTTATATATTCAGCATATTTTGCATGAAGGGATAGAAAATGCCGGGCTAAAAGCCCGGCAGGTTATTAATTTACAACTATCATCAAGGTGCGGACTCTATGGAACTCAAATATATTGCCCGTTGCCGACCGTTTTTTTCTCCGGCGTACAATCTGCAGCATCATTGAGCAAACTCAAATCACGGTCGCGGACTTCTGGCATCAGAATGGCAGAAATTAAACCAATGATTGAATAACAAACTAGCATAATAACGATGGGCATCCATGAGCCGGTCATATTACAGAAAACACCAGCCAGTACGGGACCAAAGCCTACGGCAACTAAACCGCCAGCCTCTTTCGAAATCGCCATACGGGTAAAGCGATTACGGGAACCAAACAGTTCGGCCATGGTAATATTTTCCAGAGCAAACAGACCTAACACCGCCACATTATGAATCACAATCAATGACGCCATAATAGTGCTTGCGCTATAGCTCTTATCTACAATTATCGACAGCATCGGGTAAGCCAGAATAATCGCCGAGATATTGATGATAATGTAAGGTACGCGACGACCTATTTTATCTGATAGCCACCCCAGGAAAGGAATAGTGATAAAGCCAATAACCGAGCTAATCATTAATGCATCAGTTGGTATACCTTTATCAAACAATAACGTTTGTACCAGATAACCTGCGAGGAATGTTTGCAGTAAGCCGGAGTTACCCGCTTGCCCAAAGCGCAGACCCGTCGCCAGCCAGAAGGACTTACTTTTCAGCATCGCACCGAGGGTGTTCTCACTAGCCGCAGCCTCTTCCTGCAAAACATTTTCTTCACTAACCTTTTCAAATACCGGGCTTTCTTTCAGGTTCAGACGTAACCAGATAGCAAAAATCATCACCACAACGCTTGCCAGGAACGGAATACGCCATCCCCACGCGACGAGCTGTTCGCGGTCCAGTACGAAGAACATGACCGCCCAGATGGCCGTGGCGCTTAACGTTCCGCAGTTGGTTCCCATCGCGACCAGCGAAGAGATAATGCCGCGCTTACCTTTTGGCGCATATTCTGCCAGCATGGTGCCCGCTCCGGAAATTTCAGCCCCGGCGCCTAATCCCTGAACGATACGTAAAGTGACCAGTAATACCGGCGCTAATATACCGACCTGAGCGTAGGTTGGCAGAACGCCAATCAGGGTGGTACAAATCCCCATCATGGTGATAGTAATAAACAGGACTTTTTTACGCCCTATGCTGTCACCCATCTTACCAAAAAAGAATGCCCCGACGATTCGTGCAATATACCCTGCGCCATAAGTCCCCATTGCCAGAATAAGCGCCATGGCAGCAGATTGTTCAGGGAAAAATATTTCATGAAAAACCAGCGCCGCGCCAAGAGAATAGAGCTGGAAGTCCATAAACTCCAGCGCGGTACCTAACCAACCAGATACGGCTGCACGAATGAGATCTGATGTTGTTCTCTCATTTTTAACTGTAGTCATAATGATTATCTCTAATTGTAGGATATAGAGTCCGCACTCGTAATTATTGCCCGAAGGTTAATAAAACCTTACAGCAACGTTTTCTGTCATTCTCAAAAAGTTCCAGTGCATCAACAACACGTTGATACTCAAATTCGTGAGTGATCAGCTCCTCTGGATTAATTAGCCCTTGCTCTAACCAATCAATTACCACCGGGAATTTATTGGCATTCAGGCGTGACGAGAAAATAGATAACTCTTTCCCGGTAATGCCTTGTTGAACAACCTGAGAGGGTTCTGTTGAGAATCCCATCAACACAATTCTTGCCGCCGGTGAGGCTAACGTGACGGCTTCTTGCAAAATCGTCGGATGACAGGCGGCGTCAATAATCAGCGTCGGCTGTATTCCCTTCTCTTTCAGCGTTTCGGGTAACGGCTTCTCGCCATTATTGATAACCCAATCCGCTCCGTTGCGCTGCGCCATCTGCAGACGCTCATCAATCCGGTCAACCACGATCACCTGCTTAACGCGGTACACCCGTTTCAGTACCTGGATAGTCGTCAGGCCCATCGGCCCAGCCCCGTAAACCAGCGCAACATCCTGATCAGTTGGCGAGACATGTCCGGTAACATTAGCCGCAATAGTGAAAGGTTCAATCATCACCGCATGTCGGTCAGAAACCGTATCCGGTACCAACCAGGCATTTTTAGCCGGCACGACTGCGTACTCGCTAAAACCGCCATCCCGATGAACGCCCAGCACCACTAAAGAGGTACACACGTTCGGTTTTCCCACTGAGCAAGGATAGCAATGACCGCAGCTAATCACCGGGTCAACGCTGACGCGCTGGCCAACGGCTTTATCAGTGACACCTTCACCAACCGCATCAATCTCGCCGAAAAATTCATGCCCTATCACGCGCGGATATTTAGCAAATGGGTTGTGCCCGCGATAAATATGGCTATCAGAACCGCATATTCCCGCCAGTTTCACTTTGACCCGCACTTCCCCTGCCGCAGGTTGCGGAATTGGACGCTCTTCAATCACTAACTCGTTAGGTTGACGAATCACAATACTTTTCATTTCTTTCTCCTCACCAGTTCCACAACGTGCCGTCTTCCAGACGGGCTACCGGCAAATAAGCGGGTTCATAGGGATATTTCGCTGCCAGCTTTTCATCAAACTCAATGCCCAGGCCCGGTTTTTCACCCGGATGCATATAGCCATTATCAAACGTCCAGCTATGCGGGAAGACTTCCAGCATTTGCTCGGAATAGCCCATATATTCCTGCACGCCAAAGTTCGGCACCCACAGGTCGAAATGCAGCACTGCGGCCATACAAACTGGCGACAGATCTGACGGCCCGTGTGAACCGGTGCGCACTTGATAGAGCGAAGCAAAATCGGCAATGCGGCGCATACCCGTAATCCCACCGGCGTGAGTAATGGTGGTGCGGATATAGTCGATCAATTGTTCTTCAATCAACTGCTTACAATCCCAAATGCTGTTAAAGACTTCCCCAACTGCAATCGGTGTGACGGTATGCTGACGAATTAAGCGGAAGCACTCCTGGTTCTCTGCCGGGGTCGGATCTTCCATCCAGAACAGGCGATAGTCTTCGATACTTTTACCAAAGCGCGCCGCTTCAATCGGCGTCAGGCGGTGGTGCATGTCATGGAGTAAATGCTCGTTAAAACCAAACTTCTCGCGCACGGCAGCAAATAGCTGCGGCGTAAAATCGAGGTATTTTTCTGTCGACCACAACTGCTCTTCCGGCCACTGCCCTTTGGTAGCCGGTTCGTAGGCCTGCCCTTTGCCTTTCGCCATGCCGTAGGTGGTTTTCATACCCGGCACACCGCACTGCACGCGAATAGCCTTGAATCCCATCTCCTGGTGGCGAGCATAATCATCGAGTACTTCATCAATGGAGTGGCCCGTGGTGTGGCAGTAAACCATGACCCCTTCCCGCGATGCCCCGCCCAGCAGCTGATACAAAGGCATGCCTGCTGCTTTTGCTTTAATGTCCCACAGGGCCATATCGACGGCGGAAATGGCCGACATCGTCACCGGGCCGCGACGCCAGTACGCGCCTTTATAGAAAAACTGCCAGATGTCTTCAATACGATGCGCATCACGCCCTACCAGCTGCGGACAAAGGTGATCGCGCAGATACGATGCGACTGGCAGCTCACGGCCGTTTAGCGTGGCGTCACCGTAGCCGACAATTCCGTCATCGGTGGTGATTTTAAGGGTGACAAAGTTACGTCCTGGACAAGTGACGAAAACTTCAGCGGCAACGATCTTCATCTCATCTTCCTTACATCTATGCGGTTAGTGCATAAAATTAAAACATCAGACCTACTACCATACAAGTATGACGATCAAAAAGAATGCGTTCGATCACATTCTCTCGGTTGCCAAAATGGGATCTCAAAAGACGGGAATGAATTAAGATGGGAAAAAACAATCCGGACCAATGCGGGTTTGGTCCGGATGATTAACTCAAAGCGATCGCTATGCTCGTCCCCATCCTGCCACAATGATTAGCATCCCGCACAGCGCAATCAGCGCCCCTGCCCAGTCGTAATGACTCAGTTTTACGCCATCAACAAAACGCAGCCAGAGCAGCGCCGTACAGACATAAACACCGCCGTAAGCCGCATAGACGCGACCGCTGGCTTCCGGGTGCAGCGTCAACAGCCAGACAAACAGCGTCAGCGCCAAAGCAGTCGGAATCAACAGTAACGGGCTTGCCCCACGTTTCAGCCATAGCCAGGGTAAATAGCAGCCGATGATTTCACACAGGGCGGTAGCAAAGAAAAGTAATGTTGTTTTTAGCATTTAAAGATTCGTAAAGGGGACAAGGAATTAATCCATTCTACGCAATAATGCCCCATAACCAGGTCTGTTTTGTCGGGTATGCCGTCGAAAAGAGATGTAGTAAACTCAGACTAAGGGGATCACTTAAAGGAAATCGTGATGAATATGACATTGAACAAACGCTGGTGCCTGACCGCTATGCTGGCGCTGAGCGCGGTAATCTTTACCGCATCGTCATTTGCCAAAACTGACAAGCTGGTGATTGAATCCGGCGATAGCGCGCAAAGCCGCCAGCAGGCCGCGATGGAAAAAGAACAGTGGAACGACACCCGTTCTTTACGCCAGAAGGTCAACACGCGTACCGAGAAAGAGTGGGACAAAGCCGACGTGGCTTTTGATGCTCAGGACAACTGCCAGAAGAGCGCGAACGTTAACGCGTACTGGGAACCCAACACCCTACGCTGCCTTGATCGCCGCACTGGCCGTACCGTAGCACCGTAATTTCTGGCGCCTGCGGGCGCCACAATTCATACAACTGCGCAATAACTCACAGGTATTAGGTATTCCCATGACTGACGCTCATCACGTCAAACTTCGCCCACTCGAGCGCGAAGACTTACGCTTTGTCCACCAGCTCGATAATAACGCCAGCGTTATGCGCTACTGGTTTGAAGAGCCTTATGAAGCCTTTGTCGAACTTTCTGATCTGTACGATAAACATATTCACGACCAGAGCGAACGCCGCTTTGTCATCGAATGCGACGGTGAAAAAGCCGGCCTGGTGGAACTGGTGGAAATCAATCACGTTCACCGCCGTGCGGAGTTCCAGATAATCATCTCCCCGGATTATCAGGGGAAAGGTCTGGCAACCCGCGCTGCGAAGCTCGCAATGGACTACGGCTTTATGGTGCTCAACCTCTATAAGCTGTATCTCATTGTTGATAAAGAGAATGAAAAGGCAATTCACATTTACCGCAAGCTCGGTTTCATAGTGGAAGGTGAACTCATTCATGAATTCTTCATCAACGGCGAATATCGCAATACTATCCGCATGTGTCTGTTCCAGCACCAGTACCTGACCGAGCACAAAGCACCAGGTCAGACGTTGCTCAAGCCGACGGCTCAGTAATACTCGATGGTGTTTTTGATAGTGTAGTGGTAAGTCAGCGGTGGCTGGACGCTGTTATCGACCATCTGCTGCTCGCAGCGAGTCGGGTTGTAATAATCATCGTATTCGCAGGTCTGCTGTACGCTGCCGACCGAATTATCATCTGAAACCAATACGGCGCTATAGTTCAACTTCTGACGTGAGTCGGCTGAAGGTGTCAGCGTTACCGCATAACGCGCATCTTTAGCCGTCGTGGTTTTCCCCAGCGGAAAACCCTCGCTATCATAGCGATAAGAGGTCGTTGTTTTTTTACCCATTGACGTTACGATAAAACCATTATCATCCATCTCCCACTTCATCCCTTCAGACACCATTTCAGCCAGTTGGCATTTCCCCTGCAAGCGCAGGCGTTTTTCATGGGTTTCAGAATCAAGGTAGTAATTCGCATCCAGCAACCACGTCCCACCGGTGTTCTCTTCACGATTATCCAGAGCGATAAGATCAAAGCACCCTTCGTTTGACAAACGCGCTCTCACCTCTTTAATCGCTTTATCATGTTCATCAAACAGCGTCTGAGTAAACTCCTTCACCGGCCCGCGCAGCGGATCGAACTCAAATTCGTTAGAAAAACTCGCCATTTCCGGCGTAAACGCTTGTGGCGCTGCCTTTTCATCGCAGGCGCTAAGCGCCCATACTGCCGATACCAGCAAAAACAGTCTTTTCACGCGCGATTCCTTTTGTGCATAGTGCAATCATATTAGCAAATACAATTGTTTACACCACGTCTGCTATGCTTAAATCTGGATAAGGTCAATAAGGAGTTTATGATGAAATTATCACCCTGGCTATGCGCGGCCCTGCTGCTGGGTTCAGCATCCGCTTTGGCAGCACCCGACTCATGCGAGCGGGTTAAAAACGATATTCAGCAAAAAATCATCAATAACGGCGTCCCTGAATCAGGGTTTAGCCTCGCGATTGTCCCGAACGATCAAACCGATCAACCCGGAGCGCAGGTTGTCGGCCACTGCGCCAATGATACGTTTAAAATTATCTACACCCGCGACAGCGACTCGCAGTAACCTCCTGCCGTTTTGTTGTAAAAGGTCTTATCCCTCGGTTGACCGGGGATAAGATCTTCCTAACCCCTTTTAAGTATTATTTCTCACTCCACGCCACCCTATTACGGCGGCGTCGTCCCTACACCATTATAACAAGATCATGGAGTGAGCTATGTCTAACCAGGAATATCCCGGCGGCCTCAGCCGTCGAACGCTAATAAAATCATCCGCCCTTGGCTCGCTGGCTCTTGCGGCTGGCAGTCTATCGTTACCTTTTAGCCTGCGTACCGCCGCCGCTGCGGTTCAACAGGCTACCCAGAGCGAAGAACGTATTGTCTGGGGCGCCTGCTCGGTCAACTGCGGCAGTCGCTGCGCCCTGCGTTCGCACGTACGCGATGACGAAGTTGTCTGGGTAGAAACCGATAATACCGGGCCGGATGTTTATGGTGATCATCAGGTTCGCGCCTGCCTGCGTGGCCGCTCTATTCGTCGCCGCATTAATCATCCTGACCGCCTCAATTACCCGATGAAACGCGTCGGTAAACGCGGCGAAGGTAAGTTTGAGCGTATTAGTTGGGAAGAAGCGCTGGATACGATTGCCGATAACCTCAAAAGGGTCGTCAACGATTACGGCAACGAAGCAGTTTATCTCAATTACGCCACCGGCATCGTCGGCGGCAATATGACCCGTTCCTCTCCTGCAGCCTCTCCCGTAAAACGCCTGATGAACTGCTACGGCGGTTCACTGAATCTGTACGGCTCATATAGCACCGCTCAGATTTCCTGCGCGATGCCCTACACTTACGGCAGCAATGACGGCAACAGCACCTCCGATATTGAAAACAGCAAACTGGTGGTCATGTTCGGTAATAATCCGGCGGAAACCCGCATGAGCGGCGGCGGCATTACCTATTATTTAGAGCAGGCACGCGAGCGTTCAAACGCGCGAATGATCGTTATTGACCCGCGCTACACCGACACCGCCGCCGGTCGTGAGGATGAGTGGATCCCCATTCGTCCCGGTACCGATGCCGCGCTGGTGGCAGGCATCGCCTGGGTGCTGATTAACGAAGGCCTGGTCGACCAGCCGTTCCTCGATGAATATTGTGTCGGTTACGATGAAAAAACGCTTCCGGCAGATGCCCCGGCAAACGGACATTACAAAGCGTATATTCTTGGCACAGGCGATGACGGCATGGCCAAAACCCCACAGTGGGCCTCACGTATCACCGGCATTCCCGTTGACCGCATTGTGAAACTGGCCCGGGAAATCGGCAGCATCAAACCGGCTTATATTTGCCAGGGCTGGGGGCCGCAGCGCCAGGCCAACGGCGAGTTGGCATCCCGCGCCATAGCCATGCTAGCGATACTCACCGGTAACGTCGGTATTAACGGCGGCAACAGCGGGGGGAGAGAATCTACCTATACCATCACCATTGAACGCCTGCCGGTGTTGGAGAATCCGGTTAAAACCGCCATCTCCTGCTTTAGCTGGACCGATGCCATCGATCGTGGCGCAGAGATGACCGCCACTCGCGACGGCGTGCGCGGTAAAGAGAAGCTGGATGTACCGATTAAATTCTTCTGGAACTACGCCGGTAACACCATCATCAACCAGCACTCTGACATCAACAAAACCCATGAGATCCTGCAGGACGAAAGTAAGTGCGAGATGATCGTGGTTATCGAAAACTTTATGACTTCGTCGGCTAAATACGCCGATATCCTGCTGCCGGACCTGATGACCGTTGAGCAGGAAGATATTATTCCCAACGACTACGCCGGTAATATGGGTTACCTCATCTTCAGTCAACCAGTCACTTCAGCCAAGTTTGAACGCAAACCCATCTACTGGATCCTCTGTGAAATCGCGAAACGCTTAGGCGATGATGTTTATCAGAAATTTACCGAAGGCCGTACCCAGGAGCAGTGGTTACAGCACCTGTACGGCAAAATGCTGGCAAAAGACCCGGCTCTGCCGAGCTATGACGAGTTGAAACAAATGGGCATCTACAAGCGCAAAGACCCTAACGGACACATCGTCGCTTATCGTGATTTCCGCAAAGACCCGCTTGCGAATCCGTTGAAAACCCCATCGGGTAAAATCGAAATTTACTCCAGCCGACTGGCAGATATCGCTGCCAAATGGCAACTGGAAAAGGATGAAACCATCAGCCCGCTGCCAGTCTATGCCTCCACCTTCGAAGGCTGGGATGACCCACTGCGTGATAAATTTCCGCTGCAAATGTTCGGTTTTCACTACAAAGCGCGTACCCACTCCAGCTACGGCAATATCGATGTGCTACAGGCCGCCTGCCGTCAGGAGGTATGGCTTAACCCGCTGGATGCCGAAAAGCGCGGGATTAAGAACGGCGATATAGTGCGAGTATTCAACGCTCGCGGTGAGCTGCGGATCCCGGCCAAAGTAACCCCGCGCATCATGCCCGGCGTGTCGGCAATGGGCCAGGGCGCATGGCATGATGCCAACATGAGTGGCGATCGCGTCGATCACGGTGCCTGCATCAATACGATCACTACCCATCGCCCATCGCCGCTGGCTAAAGGCAATCCGCAGCATACCAATCTGGTCGAAATCGAGAAGGTTTAAGGAGTAAACCATGAGTACACAGTATGGATTTTTTATCGATTCCGCCCGCTGCACCGGCTGCAAAACCTGCGAGCTGGCCTGTAAGGATTATAAAAACTTAACCCCGGACGTCAGCTTTCGCCGCATTTATGAATACGCAGGTGGCGACTGGCAGGAGGATAACGGCGTCTGGAATCAAAACGTCTTCGCCTATTATCTCTCAATCGCTTGTAACCACTGCGAAGATCCGGCCTGTACTAAGGTCTGTCCCAGCGGTGCGATGCACAAACGCGATGACGGGTTTGTGGTGGTGGATGAAGAGGTTTGCATCGGTTGCCGTTATTGCCATATGGCCTGTCCGTACGGCGCGCCGCAGTACAACGCGGCGAAAGGTCATATGACCAAATGCGACGGCTGCCACACCCGGGTTGCCGAAGGCAAAAAACCTATTTGCGTCGAGTCTTGTCCATTGCGGGCGCTCGATTTTGGACCTATTGAAGAACTGCGCCAAAAACATGGCCAACTTGCCGCCGTCGCACCGCTGCCGTCGGCACACTTCACCAGGCCGAGTATCGTTATCAAACCGAACGCCAATGCGCGTCCGTGTGGAGATACCACCGGCTATCTGGCTAATCCAAAGGAGGTGTAAAATGGGAAATGGATGGCATGAATGGCCGCTAGTGCTGTTTACCGTGCTGGGGCAAAGCGTCGCAGGGGCGATTATCGTCGCCGGACTTGGCTGGCTATCATTAAACAACAACTCTGAAGCTCAGCAGCGCCTGGTGCGCAGTATGTTTTTTATCTGGCTGCTGATGGGAATTGGCTTTCTCGCTTCGGTCATTCACCTCGGTTCACCACTACGGGCATTTAACTCGCTTAACCGCGTTGGCTCATCGGCATTGAGTAACGAAATCGCCAGCGGTGCGCTGTTCTTCGCCGTGGGTGGAATCTGGTGGCTGCTCAATATTCTCGGAAAAATGCCGCGAATATTAACTAAGGCCTGGCTGCTGCTGACCATGCTGCTCGGCTGCCTTTTCGTGCTTGAGATGACTCTGGTATACCAGATTGATACCGTACCAACCTGGTACAATGGCTACACCACTGCCTCATTCTTTCTGACGATGGTGCTGTGCGGCCCACTGTTCGCAGCCTTGCTGCTGCGCATCGCCAACGTACCTTTTAATGGCAGAGTGTTCGCCTCAATGAGCGCTCTGGCGCTGTTGGCCAGCCTGGCGGTGGTGATTTTACAAAACACCGAACTGGCGGAGATCCACAGTTCAGTCCAGCAGGCCAGCGCCCTGTTACCGGATTATGGCTGGCTGCAAATCCTGCGCTTAGTACTGCTGACGCTGGGCCTCGGCTGCTGGATTTGCCCGCTGGCAAGACGCAAAAACCCGCATGTCGCCAGTCTGGTGCTTGGTTTGATTCTGGTTTTGCTCGGTGAGTTCATCGGGCGCGGCCTGTTTTATGGTCTGCATATGACCGTCGGTACGGCGATTGCCGGTTAATAAATGGGTGCTGCCGCACCCAGCGCAGTAAGGAACAAGTATGATGCAACCGCAAGACCGCGACGCCGTCGCCCTTAGCGCCCGTACGCTGGGCGCATTGTTTTCCTTTGCCCCGGATAGCCCGCAGGCCGCCCCGCTGATCGCCGCTTTTCGCGACGGTAGCTGGCAGGTTGAGTGGCCATATGCTGTCGCCGATACGCTGACGACGCAGTTCTCGACGGCTGACGATGAACCGTTGCCGCAAGCCTGGCAACGCTTATTTATCGGTCCGTGGGCGCTGCCTGCACCGCCCTGGGGCTCCGTGTGGCTGGACAAAGAAAGCGTGCTGTTCGGCGATTCAACGCTGGCGCTACGCGAGTGGATGCGCACGAATGGCATCAGTCTGGCAGAGCAGCGTTCTGAACCGGAAGATGGCTTCGGTACTTTGCTGCTGCTGGCCGCCTGGCTCTGCGAGTCAGGTCAGGATGAGGCTTTTACGCAGTTGCTTGCCTGGCATCTGCTACCGTGGTCAGGCCGTTTTCTCAGCGTGTTTATCGCTGATGGCGGAAATCCGTTTTATCAGGCGCTGGGCCAGCTGGCGCTAGCAACGCTCGCTCAATGGCAAGAACACTTACCCTGCGCGGTCGCTGAAAAACCGCTCTATCGGTAATCCTCCGCGCCATGCCTGCCCCACAGTCATGGCGCAACAAGTGACGCTGTCACTTAAAAACCAACGTAAGCACTTATAGCTTTTGCGTATATCCTTATTTCCAATCACAATAAACCATAATTTCCACTACCCGTACCCTCTGATGCACCGTCTGCATAGTTATCCTGATGTCCAGGTCATGTTTCGTCGCCTGTTAATTGCCACGTTAGTCGGCATCTTTGCCGCACTAGCGGTCGCCCTGTTTCGCCATGCCATGGCGGGCCTGGAAAGCCTGTTTCTCAGCAATGACAGCGGCAGCCTGGTTAATGCTGCCCAATCACTCCCTTGGTGGCGGCGGCTGTTGACGCCTGCACTTGGCGGGATGGCTGCGGGATGCCTGCTTTGGCTCTGGCAACGCCGCACGGTTGAGCGCCCTCATGCGCCAACCGACTACATGGAAGCTCTGGAAACCGGGGACGGTGTGTTTGATACGCCAGCCAGTCTGGTGAAATCGCTGGCTTCACTGCTGGTGGTCGCCACCGGCAGCGCCATTGGTCGCGAGGGGGCGATGATCCTGCTGGCGGCGCTGGCGGCTTCGCTGTTTGCCCGCCGTTTTACGCCAAAAGACGAGTGGAAGTTATGGGTCGCCTGCGGTGCCGCCGCCGGGATGGCGAGCGCCTATCACGCGCCGCTGGCCGGCACCCTGATGCTGGCCTCGCTTGGCCCGGTAGTAATTGCCGCCGTCGTTGCCCTGTTGCTGACCAATCTGATGAACGGTGGGTCAGCGCCGCTTTATCACGTTGAATTCCACGACACCCTGCGCGCCACGCATTATGCTCTGATGCTGGCAACCGGCCTGTTGGCTGGCCTATGCGGGCCGCTCTTTATCTGGCTGATGAGCTTCAGCCATCAATGTTTTGTTCGCCTTCGCCTGACTCCTCCGTGGCAGTTGGCGCTGGGAGGCATCATCGTCGGTCTGCTGTCGCTGATCACCCCGGCGGTCTGGGGGAATGGCTATAGCGTGGTGCAAAGCTATCTTCTGTCGCCGCCGCTGTTTACTGCCGTGATTATCGTCTTTGTGTGCAAGCTGCTGGCGGTGCTGGCGAGCAGCGGCTCCGGCGCTCCGGGCGGCGTATTTACGCCAACGCTGTTTGTTGGGCTGGGGATAGGCATGCTGTTCGCCAGCTTTATGGGGCTGTGGCTGCACGATTATCAGGAAATAGCGATTATGATTGGTTTAACCGGCATGGCGACATTTCTGGCAGCCACGACCCATGCGCCAATTATGTCTACATTGATGATTTGTGAGATGACCGGACAGTATGTATTACTCCCCGGCTTACTGATTGCCAGCGTACTGGCATCAGTGCTGTCGCGGACGTTACGCCGTGACTCTATCTACCGCCATCACCTCGCCGAGCATCGATAAATCAATATACTGGCTCAGCTCGCGCTGCTCGGCGCGCGGTAAATAAGGCAGCTCGCCAATAAGCGGCCCCGGCAGTTTTTTGCTCAGCACGTCGATGATTTCAGCATAGTGCGCCAGACCGGGATTGATACGGTTGGCCACCCAGCCAATCAGCGGCAAACCATCATTGGCAATGGCCTGCGCAGTCAGCAGGGCGTGGTTGATGCAGCCTTCCTGAATACCCACCACCATCAGTACCGGAAGCTGTTCCTGCACCACCCACTCTGAGAGCGGACGCAGGTCGTTCATCAGGCTGCGCCAGCCACCGGTGCCTTCGACCACCACGTGATCGACCTGACCGCTCAGGCGCTGGAGGCCATCCGACAGCAGGCTGTAGTTAATTGGGCAGCTATGCGCCACGCTGCTTTCATCTTCGCTTAACGCGATGGGATTGACAGCGTCATACGGCAGCACCAGCGAAGAAACGCTCTGTAAAACCAGCGCGTCTTTGTTCCGCAGTCCGTCCGGCGTCTCTTTGCTGCCCTTCGCCACAGGCTTGTACCCGGCCACGCTTTTGCCGCTGGCAGCAAGTGCCTGCAACAGCGCACGGGAGACCACCGTCTTCCCGACAGCAGTGTCAGTACCTGTTATGAAGAAACGCTTAAACATCACTAGCCCCACAGTTATGTTGATGAAAAATACAGGAGAGAAATAGTCAACTGTGGAAAAAGTCTACGCGAAGCTGCCAAAGTCCAGCTTGAGATAGCGCAATTTTTGGTGTGAATATGAAAAAATGTTAACCCTGTAACAGTCGTATCAGCAACGATCCGTTATAGAGCGCATCTTTGACCAGAGCCGCGCCAGCCATCGTTCCCCGGTTAGAAAACTGGGTGCTTTCTACCGCAATATGGCGGCTGTAGGCCGGTAGCGACTGTTGCCGAATACAATCAGAAATTGCCGGAAACAAGATATCCGCGGCCAGGTTAAAGGGGGAGCCAATGAGGATTTTTTGCGGGTTAAAAAGGTTCACCATGATTGCCAGAATCCGCCCGACGTGGTTCCCGACGCCGCTGATAATATCCCGCGCCAGCAGGTCCCCCTGCAGCGCGGCCTGACATAACCATTCAACGCTCAACGGCTGCTGATGCAACATTGAGCTCATCGATTTAGCCATCCGAACCTGTGCCAGTTCGAGCACGCTTTCGACGCTGGCGATGGTTTCCAGGCAGCCATGGTTACCGCAGTAGCAGCGTTTTCCGTACGGATCGACCTGAGTATGGCCGATTTCCACCAGGCTGCTGCTGCCCGCATGTAGCAGGCGGCCATCGGTGATGACTCCAGCACCAACGTTATGGTCGATAACCACCTGAATGACGTCCCGCGCCCCTCTCGACGCGCCAAACAGCGACTCAGCCATGGTCCAGGCGCTGATATCATGCTGAATGTAGACCGAGACCCCGGTATGGTTAGATAAGATCTCGCCAAGCGGCATATCTTTAACATCATCATAAAACGGCATCCGGTGGATGATGCCGTTTTCAGTGTCGATAATTCCCGGCATGGTGATGGCAATAGCGGTTAATCGTTCCAGCTTTTTTTGATGACGAATAAAAAACTGATCAACATGATCGAGTACGCGCGTCGCAAAAGGCTGAACATGCTGTAACGCCAGCTCAAGCTGCTCTTCCACCACCAGCTTGCTGCTTAAATCACGCAGGGCGAGATGGATTTCGCCGCGGTTAATGCGGATGGAAAGATAGTGCCAGGCTTCCGTTTCCACCATTAACCCAACGGCGGGACGCCCACGGCTGCCGGGGTCCTGGATTTCGGTTTCCTGCACCAGGTGCGCTTCCAGCATTTCACGCACGATTTTGGTGATACTGGCAGGTGCCAACTGCGCGAAGCGCGAGAGGTCGATACGCGACACCGGGCCAAGCTGATCAATCAGGCGATATACCGCGCCTGCGTTGGTCTGCTTTATTTGATCGATATGGCCTGGCTGACTGTCCGCTACCACCGTTGACTCCCTTTATTTTCGCGCTTCGAAATAAACTGAGGGCTATGGTGAAGCACTTCAATGCTTCACGTCAAATTTTTACTTAGCCTTGTGATTTACCGCACATTTCTAGATGATTTTTGTCCTAAAAATCTAATGTGGCGCTGGCGAGAAGCGACTCACGAAAGCGCTGCGCCGCCTGTCCCTGCTCGTGATGCTTCGACCACACCAACCACATTTCAGATACCGCGTCCTGCTCCTCAATGGGTAACCAGCGCATTTCCGACAGTTGAACCCGCCTGAACGATGCGGGCAGAATTGACACGCCAAGCCCGGCGGCGACCAGTCCAATAATGGTCATCGCCTCACCCACCTCTTGAGTGATAACCGGCGTTAAGCCATAGCGGCGCATCAGCCCGAGAATATCGTCGTACAACCCGGTTCCTACGTGAGGATCAAAAAACACAAACGGTTCCCGAGCCAGCTCCCGCAGGCTGACGCTCGGTTGGCTTGCCAGGGGATGGTCGCGCGGAACCATGGCCAGCAGCGGCTCGCGCAGCACCCTTTCCCAGGCCAACGTATCCGGCAACTGGGTATTGCGCATCAGCCCCAGATCGAGCGTTCCCTCGTTAAGGGGCACGATTTGTTCCCGGGTGTTGGTTTCCCGGGTCTGGATATGCACATCCGGATAGCGGCGGCGAAAAGTCGACAGCGTGTCGGATACCGCCTTAATAAAGGGAGCCGATGAGGTAAAACCGATTCGCAGCTCACCGGTTTCACCATGGTGTAAACGGGCAGCACGGGCGGCGGCTTCGTCAACCTGGGTAAGAATCTGTCGGCTATCAGCCAAAAACTGCTTCCCTGCTTCCGTCAGGCTGACGCTGCGGTTAGTACGGGCAAACAGACGCGCGCCAATCTGCTGTTCAAGGATTTGAATCTGCTGGCTAAGCGGCGGCTGGGAGATATTCAAACGCGCCGCCGCATGACCGAAATGTAGCTCTTCGGCAACGGCAATAAAGTAGCGCAGGTGACGCAGTTCGATATTCATATTTAAAACGTCTTATTTGAGATTATTAATATATTAGACAGAATATTTACATTTTCATACCCTTTACTGGTGACCTGCGAGGCCACTTAACTCTCTGTTTATCAGCAAGGATTTTTCCGTGAGTCGTACAACTACCGCTGACATCGTGCCGGCAAGCGACGTCAGCGACGCTATCGTTCCCCAGCCAAATCAGTTTATTAAACGCGGCACCCCGCAATTTATTCGTGTTACCCTCGCGCTCTTTTCTGCCGGACTGGCGACCTTTGCGCTGCTCTATTGCGTGCAGCCAATTCTGCCAGTGCTCTCCAGCGAGTTCGGCGTTTCACCGGCCAGCAGTAGTATTTCGCTGTCGATTTCAACAGCCATGCTGGCGGTCGGTCTGCTGTTTACCGGCCCGCTTTCCGACGCCATTGGTCGCAAACAGGTGATGGTTACCGCGCTGGTGCTGGCCTCGTGCTGCTCTCTGCTGTCGACGATGATGTCAAGCTGGCACGGAATTCTGATTATGCGCGCATTGATCGGCTTATCGCTAAGCGGCGTGGCGGCGGTCGGTATGACTTATCTGAGTGAAGAGATTCATCCCAGCGTTGTGGCGTTCTCAATGGGGTTGTATATCAGCGGTAACTCCATTGGCGGCATGAGCGGCCGCTTGTTGACCGGGGTGTTCACCGATTTCTTCGGCTGGCGCATCGCGCTGGCGGTGATTAGCTGTTTTGCCCTCGCCGCGGCGATCATGTTCTGGCGCATCCTGCCGGAATCGCGCCATTTTCGTCCGACCTCGCTGCGGCCGAAATCGCTGCTGATTAACTTCCGCCTGCACTGGCGCGATCGCGGCCTGCCGCTGCTGTTTCTCGAAGGTTTTTTGCTGATGGGGTCGTTCGTCACTCTGTTTAACTATATCGGCTACCGCCTGATGCTCTCGCCGTGGTCGCTGAGCCAGGCGGTCGTTGGCCTGCTGTCGGTGGCCTATCTGACCGGCACCTGGAGCTCGCCGAAAGCCGGGGCCATGACGGTGCGTTACGGTCGCGGCCCGGTGATGTTGTTCTCCACGGCGGTGATGCTCGGCGGCCTGCTGCTGACCCTGTTCTCATCGCTATGGCTGATTTTTATTGGCATGCTGCTGTTCTCCGCCGGGTTCTTCGCCGCACATTCGGTCGCCAGCAGTTGGATAGGCCCACGGGCCCGACGCGCGCGCGGTCAGGCATCATCGCTCTATTTATTTAGCTACTATCTGGGTTCCAGTATGGCGGGTACATTGGGTGGGGTTTTCTGGCATAACTACGGCTGGAACGGCGTCGGCGGGTTTATCGCGTTGATGTTAATAGCAGCACTTCTGACCGGCGCGTGTTTACACAAACGTCTGAAATAAAACGTCTTAACGTGGCCTGAACGGGCCACGTTGCTCACCACATTCCCAGAACCGACGACATACCCATTAACTCTCTGAGAGCATCAACGGAAAGCAGTGCGATAAACAGCCAGGTAAACGGATTCATAATCAACCCCGCATCAGCAGCCAGCGCCTTTGATGAGTTTAGCCGCTGGCCAGAGAAAGAGTCTGCTATTTTGCGCACATTTGGATTATTTCGACCTAAACATAAAATACGCAACCGATTAATCAATACATAATGCTGATTTTGGTGGCTAACGGCGTTTAAGGTTGCGCAATAATGGTTATTTCAGCATTCCCGCCCAGGCGGAGAGCAGCAAAAGCAGCGCCATAGTGCGCTGGAAACCCACCAACCCACGATCGGTACGAAACATCCGATTGACCACCTGCCCAAGCCACGCCCACGCCACCAGACAAACTAGCGATATCAATAAAAACCACAGCGCCATCAGCGCAATCACTGGCAGCGGATGCTGGCCCGTTGGTGCAAACAGGCTCACCACCGCCAGCGCCATCATCCAGGTTTTCGGATTCACCACTTGTAACAACGCCGCCGCGCGAGCGGTAAAACGCTTTTGCGTCCCGCCAGCTAAATCCGGCGGCGGCGCGCTAAAGAGCTGCCAACTGAGCCAGCTCAACCATAAAGCCCCGGTCCAGCTCATTATCTGCCGCACCAGCGGATACTGGTGCAAAAGCTCCCCGGCTCCAGCTCCCGATATCATCACAATCAGACTGGCCGAGACGCATGCGCCAATTACCGCTGATAGCGTAGCCTTCACGCCATAACGCTGGCTGTTGGCCAGAATCAAAATATTGGTCGGCCCAGGGGTGATAGAGGCGACAAAAGCAAATAACAGATACGGCAGCAGATCCACAGGTAGCTCCTTTTATAAGGCAAGCGACTACTTTGCGGATATTTTCAGGAAACGTCTGGAAGGTTTGTGCACAGGCGACGGTAATGCGCCGGAGTCAGCCGATATGAGCGCAGAAACCAGCGCCCGAGATGGCTCTGGTCAGCAAAACCCAGCGTGGCGGCAACGTTCACCGGCAACTCACCGCAGGCTAATAGCTGTCGCGCCTTAGCCAGCCGCAGTTGAATAAGCCATGCGTGAGGCGCAAGGTTGAACTCACGCTTAAAGCAGCGCGTCAGGGTGAACCTGTCGGTGCCCGTCTCGCGGGCCAAATCGGAAAGGCCAATATTTTCCCCCACATGAGCATACAGATAATCTCTCGCCCGATGAGCCACTGCCGCACTTTGGATATGCGAGGGCAATTTTTTGCGCCAGTGGCAATGCGCCGTGAGCTGGGACAGCAAGCTGTCCATGCAGCTCTGCTGGACAATGCGCAGCTCATTGCCGTGCAGGGTATTAAAGGTTTCGCCGATCGCGCGCACCAGCTGCGGTTCGCGAGTCAACGTGCGGGCAAAATGCAGCGAATAGCTTCCGGGAACCGATTCATACAGTCCTTGCAGAGTATCGGTCAGCCATTTTTCATCAAGATAAAAGGTCAGATAGGTGAATCCGCCAACGATCGGGGCATCGCCATCGTGGATTTCGCCCGGTTCCAGTAAAAAAGCATCACCCGGATGGCTGCGATGGCGTTCACGGCGGCAGGAAAACTGCTGAGTACCGGACAGAGTGATCCCCACCAGATAGCTGTCGTGCCAGTGTGGATCATAGGCGTGGCCTTCAAAATGCGCCTTAATCGTTTCAATTCCCGAGTCTGCGTGCTGTCGCAGCTCCAGCCAGTCATGAGTCATACACTCCTCCACTTTACCGCAGCATTGACGATCCTTTCGGCGTTGTCTGGAAGATTTGTGCACCACGCCTTGCGCCGCCTCATTTTGCGCTATTGCACTATCTTCAGTAACTCGGTGGTGAACTGACTAATATCAATCTGATAGGCCGGATAGGCTTCCTGTAATTTGCTGAAGTCACCCACATTGACCATGATGGTGGTGAGCCCTTTCGCCTCATTTTGTTGATACAGGGCCATCGCATCCAGTTTCTCAAATTCGGTGAATAAAACGGTATCGACCTGCATCACTTTGCCTGCAGGCGTCACAGAGATCACCGCGCTATCTATACCGGTGTAATCATCAAGGATGTGCGGCGATGAGATAGTAAAAGACATCAACTTGGTATAGACGGAAAGCTCGGACTCCAGCGCCCTGAGAGCATTGATGTTACCTGGCAATTCCGCCGTAACAATCCCGGCATCCTTGCAGTAAAGGATCTCGCTAAATAGCCTGAAAAACTCCAGCCAGCGAGGGTCCGCCTGCTGCGGACTGGTCTTAAGTTTTGTGCCTTCAAACAAGTCAACAATTTCAATGGCGGTTGACCAGACGTGTTGTAATTTCGTTCTGAACTGCACTTCAACATCAAACCCTCCGCAGGAATAAATTCGATGAATTCCGCGATATCCGGTGGTTTTGGGGGCAATTAAATAGTCTCTTGTTCGCTTAACGATCGCCCCGTCGATATCCGTTCGATAGATTTCGGCCTCAACCAAATCATCATAGCTATCCATAATCACGCGGCAGCCCGCAATATCGCTCATCTGGCTCACGTTGATGGTCGTGGAGGTCATGCCATCCAGAGAGGGACGGGATAATTTATCCAGAATAGTGGGGAAACGTTTTAACCTTGACGTGACTTGCCCCACGCCAAACTGCTCCAGGGCGCTACGAATATGCCTCATCGGTCGATCGTGTGCCGCCCGGTATTCCTGAATGATAACGATGTCCTTTTCAGAGGCAGTACCTTTGCGAATACGTCTGCCGGCTTTTTCAATTTGACTACGGGAATGCTTAAGGATGAATTCACCATCCTGAAATGCGCTATCGGGCATGATTTTATCGTTAATTGGCTACATGAAGTGGATCACTTTCCCACATCCGAAACCGTCATCAAAACAAAGATTTCACTTGTACATATGATTTCGCACGTCCCGTGCCCATAGGGCCTCTGCCAGTGAAGGATTACAATGGTGTAAAGTCGATATATACCCTAAATAATTCGAGTTGCTTAAAGGCGGCAAGAGAGTGAGTCCCCAGGAGCATAGATAAACTATGCGACTGGGGTGAGCGAGCGTAGCCAACACATAAGCAACTTGAAGTATGACGGGTATACTCTTCATACTTCAACTCCTTCAGATAACTGATAACAAGCGAGAATCCCGATATGAATAACGCATCAAACTATCATCAGCTGACTCGCACCTTTCAGCGTCTTTCACGCTTCTCGCATCTCTCCGCCATCGCTGGCTGGGATATGTTCGCCATGATGCCGCCCGGCGGCAGCGCAGCGCGTGGTGAAGCGCTGGCTGAACTCGGCGTTTTGCAGCATCAAATTTTGACCGATAAAAAAGTAGGCGAATGGCTACGCAATGCCCGCCAGGAAGAGCTGAATGATGTAGAACAGGCGAATCTGCGCGAAATGACGCGCCAGTACGAACAGGCGGCGCTGCTGCCCGAAAGCCTGGTTGAAGCCAAATCGCTGGCAGGTAGCCGCTGCGAACACGCCTGGCGTAGCCAGCGCCCGGCAAACGACTGGCAGGGATTTGCCGAAAACCTGCGCGAAGTCGTCAAGCTCAGCCGCGAAGAAGCGCAAATCCGCGCCGCAGCCAAAGGCTGCTCCCGCTATGACGCGCTGCTGGATATTTTCGAGCCAGATATGACCAGTGCGCGGCTGGACGTCCTGTTCGCCGACCTCAAATCCTGGCTTCCATCTTTACTCGCTAACGTTGTTGAGAAGCAGGCGCAAATGCCGCTCATCGAACCGCAGGGGCCGTTCCCCGTCGCCGACCAACGTGAGCTGGGGCTGGAAGCGATGCGCGTGCTAGGGTTTGATTTTGACGGCGGACGCCTGGACATCAGCGCCCACCCGTTCTGCGGCGGCGTCCCTCAGGATGTGCGCATCACCACGCGTTACAACGAAAACGACCTGCTCAGCGCGCTGTTTGGCGTGATCCACGAAACCGGCCACGCGCGCTACGAACAAAATCTGCCGCGTAACTGGCTCAATCAGCCTATCGCCCTCGCCCGTTCGACGGCAATCCATGAATCACAAAGCCTGTTTTTCGAAATGCAACTGGGCCGTAGCGAGGCATTCCTGCAACGGCTGCTGCCAACGGTACGCCAGTACTTTGGTGAGCAACCGGCCTTCAATCGCGATAACTTCATTGCGTGGAACCAGCGCGTCAAGCCGGGCTTTATCCGCGTTGACGCCGATGAAGTGAGCTATCCGGCACACGTTATTCTGCGTTACGAAATCGAACGCGCATTGATTGATGGCGATATTGAAGTGGAGGATATTCCGGCGCTGTGGGATGAAAAAATGCAGCATTGGCTGGGTCTTTCCACCACCGGTAACTACCGTGATGGCTGTATGCAGGATATCCACTGGACCGACGGCGGCTTTGGCTATTTTCCGTCCTACACTCTGGGCGCAATGTACGCCGCGCAGCTAATGGCTTGTGCCAAACGGGCGCTACCGCAGTTGGAAAGCGACATCGCCAACGGCAACTTTAGCGCCCTGTTCGACTGGCTGCGGCAGAATATCTGGCAGCACGGCAGCCGCTTCAGTACCTCTCAGCTGATTCAACATGCCACCGGGGAAGATCTCAATAGCGCCTTTTTCCGCCAGCACCTGACCTCGCGGTACCTGTAAAAGCAGCGGCGTCGGTCTCCCCGACGCCTTATTCCGTCTTGGTTCAGAGGCGTTGTACATACCGTTACACACCGAAACCAAACACTCACGGAAACCTCGATAAGACAAGCATATAGTTCTTTCAACGGCCCCGCAGTGGGGTTGAAACAAGAAACCTTTTCGAGGATATCAGAATGAAAAAAGTATTAGCTCTGGTCGTTGCCGCTGCAATGGGTCTGTCTTCTGTTGCTTTCGCTGCCGATGCTGCCACCACCACTCCGGCTCCGGCTGCTGCAACCCACAGCACCACCGCGAAAACCACGCATCACAAAAAACACCACAAAGCCGCTGCCAAACCGGCCGCAGAGCAGAAAGCTCAGGCTGCTAAAAAACACAAAAAAGCAGAAGCCAAACCCGCTGCTGCCCAGAAAGCCCAGGCCGCTAAAAAACACAAAAAAGCCGCCACTAAACCTGTAGCTCAGAAAGCACAGGCAGCTAAAAAGCACCACAAAACGACCAAACACAATACCGCTAAACCTGCTGCACAACCGGCTGCTTAATCTCCCCGGTTAGGCTGTTTGATATGATATCGGCGCTGCTTCAGCGCCGTTTTTTTCTGGAGAGCACCATGCTGCGGCGCTATCGTTTTGAGCTCATCCTGATATTACTGATTATCTGCGCGCTGATCGCCAGCCGCTTTTTCCTCTATTGAACCGTTAGCTGCCAGAGGTTATAGCCCAGGCCATACAGGGCCAAAAACAGCAAGAATAGCGCCGATACCGAGGTCAACTTCCTCGCATAGTGCGCCGTTAACCAGCGACGAATCGCCAGAATATAGAGCGACAGTACGCTCAGGTCGATAATCACCCACACCATCGTTAACAGCCCCAGACTCAAACCGATACTGGCGGTGATATGAATAAACTGCGGAAAAAAAGCGGCAAAAAAGAGAATATCTTTCGGGTTGCTTAGTGCCGTCACAAACCCTGCCATCACCCCGCTCCGCTTCACCGATACGCTCCCTGGTGCCGCTCTCTCCCGCAACATACCCAACGCAAGCTTGATGATATACAGCGACCCGGCAATCGCCAGCAGCGTCAACGCTCGTGGATCTAACGCCACCAGCCCCGTCAGCATCGCGGCTGCCGCGGCAATCAAAACTAACGAAGCCAGATTTCCCCCGACCATTGTGCGTACCGCGCTGGCATACCCTTCGCGCGCCGCGGCTCCGGTGACCAATAACACCACCGGCCCCGGCGTGGCAATCAGCGCCAGTACCGTCAGGCAGTAGGCTGCAAGCAATGAAAAATCCATGAACTGAACTCACTATTCGATGATAAAGACGCTATATTCCGCCTTGATTTCAGAGTTGAAAAACGACAAATAGTGAGCTTCAATGTGAGTTTTACTCAATATAGAGAGTAATAGTCGATGTCGATGCCGCCGCTCTACGCTCTGCGCGCCTTTGAAACCGCCGCGCGTCTTGGCTCATTTAGCAAGGCCGCCGCCGCGCTACACGTCACGCCCGGAGCCGTCAGCCGCCATGTCAGCACCCTGGGAGCGTGGTTTGAGTGCCAGCTCTTTTTTCGCCATGGACCAAAAGTCACGGTTACCGACGCAGGACAGCAGCTGGCGAAAGCATTAGAAGAGAGTTTCTCGGCGATTGACCGGGCCTGTCAGACCCTGCGCCGTCAGGCGGGAAAGCTACGGCTGAAAGTGCCGTCCACCCTCACCATGCGCTGGTTACTGGACGTTCTGCAACAGTTTCGCCAGCAGCATCAGCGCCCGGAAGTTGAAATGAGTAGCCTGTGGATGGACCGGGACTGCGTCGATTTCGCTCAGGAGCCGTTTGACTGCGCGATCCTGCTCGGCGACGGTAATTTTGGCGACGATAATGTCTGTAGTCTGCTGTTTGCCGAATGGCTCATCCCGCTTTGCGCACCGGGGATGCAACAAAAGGCCCTGCAGGATTTAGCCACCTGCACGCTGATTCACCCTTCGACCGATCGTCGGGACTGGCGGCGGTGGCTGCAATATTGCGGGCAACAACAACAACAGCCGAATATTAGTCAGGGCTTAGTTTTTGATACCCTGGAACAAGGCACCATGGCAGCCATGAGCGGCCACGGCGTCAGTATTGGCGATCTGCTGCTCAATCTACCGGCGATCCGCGCCGGACTGCTGGCGCTGCCCTTTTCGACAGCCGTTGCCACCGGCGAGGGATACTATATGGTGTGGCCCAAAAACACGCTTAACTCACAGCCCATCGCATTGCTGCACGACTTTTTGCATCAGCATGTTCCCGAGTCTCTCCCTGACAGTATCACTCGCCAGGGGCAAGCGCCTGTTTACAAGACATGAACCGCCGTGACCAGCAGATAGCCCGTGGTGCCCCAAATCATGGCGGACACCAGAGAAACGTAAACTAATGCGCGAATACCTTGTTTAGACATAGACCCTCCCGTACATCGGGTAATGAGAGATTGCAGATATCATCGCCGGGACAACATCTCTATTTGCTCAACAAGGTGATAGCAATAACAACGTTTTGGGTGAGAAAATGTTTCGCTTTGAAAGTAATTGAGAAACAGGTAAAGAAGTATTTGTTCTTTTATAGATAGCTCTTGTTTAACCAGTAACATCGCCTTCTGGAACACTCACCTTAAGAAAAATCTGCAGTAAGAAAGCTTTTTACCCCGCGCAGGATGCTGTACGTTCGGATACACGATTTATGTTGCTTCCGCCCCCTGTTTCTGCGGAAATAGCGCAGCAGAAAATCGATGTTAACCGTTTGAAATTACGCTATTCACCTACGTAAAAAGGACTGTTTTTTCTGCTTTTACGGGCGTTAGGGCTTCATTAAAATTATTCTTAACTTTCATAAACTTAAATCTGCTGCTACTTTCAATATACATAATTAACTCCCCAGAGAGTGATATGCGTAGAGACGTACTGTTATTACTGTGTTCATTTTGTCTATTTCCCGCGCTAGCTCAGGCTGATGATGATGGCATGAGTGCAAAAGATATTAAGACGCTGTTTTTCGGTCATGATGATCGTAAACCGGTGAATAACCCCACAGATACGCCGTGGGACGCTATCGGGCAACTGGAAACCGCCAGCGGCAACCTCTGCACCGCCACGCTGATTGCGCCCAATCTGGCGCTGACCGCCGGGCACTGCCTGCTTACGCCGCCCAAAGGCAAGCCGGATAAACCCGTTGCGCTGCGCTTCATCTCGCGTAAAGGGGGATGGGTGTATGAAATTCACGGTATTGAAGGCCGGGTTGACCCATCGCTGGGTAAACGGCTGAAGGCCGACGGCGATGGCTGGATAGTGCCCTCCGCGGCAGCACCGTGGGATTTTGGCCTTATCATGCTGCGCTATGCCCCCTCAGGAATTACGCCGATACCCATTTTTAGCGGCAATAAGGCCGATTTGACCGCCGCGCTGAAGACCGCTGAACGCAAAGTCACGCAGTCCGGCTATCCGGAAGATCATCTGGATAATCTCTACACTCATGAAGATTGTGTGGTGACCGGCTGGGCGCAGACGTCGGTGCTGTCGCATCAGTGCGACACCTTACCGGGCGATAGCGGTTCCCCGCTGCTGCTGAAAACCGACACGGGTTGGCAGGTTATTGCGGTACAGAGTTCGGCTCCGGGACCTAAAGATCGCTGGCGGGCGGATAATCGAGCCATATCGGTGACCGGTTTTCGCGACAAACTGGAAACTCTGGCCGCCCAATAAGCGGTCAGCCCTGCTGCTGGCGCAGCTGTAGTAAAGAAGCGACGGGCATCGGCTCGCTGAAATAGAACCCCTGCAATCTGTCGCATCCCGCACGACGCAGCAGCGCCAGCTGTTGCTGATTTTCAACGCCTTCCGCCACTACCGTAATGCCTAGCGCCCCGGCAATACGCACGGTACCGCGTACCAGCTCCGCCGCCTGGGTATCGACATCCACCAGCCCGGCCAGCGATTTATCAATTTTGAGGCTGTCAAAGCTGAAGCTGCGTAAATAACCGATGCTTGAGTATCCGGTACCGAAATCATCCAGCGCCACCGCAATGCCCAGCGATTTTAAATTCTCAATCGCCGCTCTCGCGCGATCGGGATTTTCCAGAACATAGCTCTCGGTGATCTCAAGCTGTAATCGGCGGGCTGGGAAATGGCAGCGTCCAAGCACCTGTACCACTCGCGACTCAAATTCCGGGTCACGGAACTGCGCCGGTGAAATATTCACCGACAGCAGCAGGTCACCCATCGGCTGCAGGTCACAGCAGGCGCGATAGAGGACAAACTGGCCGAGGGCGTAGATCAGGCCGCTGCTCTCGGCAATGCCGATAAACGCATCCGGCGGTAGCGCCCCTTGAGGGCGTCGCGGCCAGCGCAGCAGCGCTTCCACTCCTTCCATCACCAGCGTGTCGGCGTTGACTATCGGCTGATACCAGACATCAAACTCTTCATTTTCCAGCCCCTGACGGATGCCGTTTTCGATATTGAGCTGATATTGCCGCGCGTCGCTAAGCGCTTCGTCATACCAGGTTGTGCGCCCTTTGCCGGTTTTCTTCGAGTGGTACATGGCAATATCGGCACGACGAAACAGCTCGGTACTGGAACAGGTCGCCGGAACGCCGCTGGCGATACCGATACTGGCGCTGATATAGATTTTGCGATCGTTTAAGGTGACGGGGGCTTTCAGCATTTCCAACACCGCCCAGGCAAATGCCGACGCCTGATTGACCGCCAGCTCCCCGCTGATTGTCATCGCGAACTCATCGCCGCCCATCCGCGCCAGCATCCCACCAGAAGGAACGCGCTCCCGCAATTCTTTCGCAATATAGGTGATCAGCGCATCGCCAACATCATGGCCATAATTATCATTGACGTCTTTGAAGCCGTCGAGGTCGATAAATACCACGCTTTGCGTTTCATACTGCGATTTTTCGCAGACCTGATTAAGCCGCTCGATCAGCGCCCTACGGTTGGGCAAGCGGCTGAGCCAGTCGGTCATGGCGATATTGCGCGCCAGCTTTTCGCCGCGCGCCAGCTTGTACAGCCCAAGGCTACTAAAGAGAATAAACAGCAGGATCAACCCCGCCGCTACCGCAGCAATCAGCCGAATGCTGTTCGATGCCGCTTTTGAGGCTTCTGCACCGGGGAGCCGGGGCTGCCAGCTAAGATAACCAACGATTTCCCCGGCCTGAGTGAGCAGCGGAATGCTGTATTCGCCGCCGGTCAGCGTGACATGTAGATTACGAATCTGAAACGTATCCCCCAGGCGTTCGAGCATTTGCGGGTTGATATGGCGGGTGATCACCAGGTAGCGGCGGGTGTCATCATAAACCTGCAAACGCCCGACCGTTGGGCGAATCAGGCCGATACCCACAAAGGCAATCCCCGCGCGGGTGCGCGTAATCCCGGCAAAGGCACTTTTACCGCTGCGTAGCTCTCCAGCATGTTGCGTAATAAGCGTCTGGAAACCGCTGCCTAAAAATTGCGTATCCTGCTCAGTAAAGGACTGGCTGCGGAACGATCCCCACAGTACGTGGTGGTTCTGGTCCAGCACGAACGTGCCGTCATAGAGATTATTAATTTTAAAGCCCGACCCCCATGAGTTGTAGAGCCATTTCGGATCGAGTTTAGTGGCATAGGCCTGAGTGACCGCGTCGTCCCAGATAGAATTATCCAGCACCAGGGACAGCACGCGGTTGACCGAGGTCTGTACTGCGCCATTCACCGATAGCACCGAGCGATGCTTGTCGATTTCGTTGGCTTTGAGGCCTATCAGATGTTGAGAGAGATAGAGTAGAGAAATAACAGACACGATTAAGCCGACCCCGGCGAGGACGATCATGACGGAAAGCGTTCTGGCGGAGGGAATATTGCGCCAACCTAACGAGTGAATCATGTTCTGTCCTCATCACGGCCAGCCGGGAGATGCGCCGAACTGGCTCTTTTTAAAGCGTAATACAGAGAACAGATTTTGCTGCCCGCATTCGCGAGCAGCATCACATCAGGCAAGTTTAATTAATACCATGCCTGCCACCAGCAGGATAAGTCCGGCCCAGCCTTTATAATTCAGACGTTGACCAAACAGCACCCAACCAGCAGCAATGGTTGCCGCAATGCCGAAACCGCCCCACAGCGCGTAGGCCACCGACAGGTCAATCCCCTTGACCGCCTGCGAAAGCGCGCTAAATGCGCCAAGGACCGCAGCCAGCGACATTACGCCGTAGAATTTACGCCGGAACCCGTCGGAAAACTTCAGAAAAACGTTCGCGATGATTTCCAGCACAATCGCCAGCGCCAGCCAGGCGCCATGAACCCACTCAAACTGTTGCATGAGTTCTCTCCTTGCGCTGTTTCACCGTTTTTTGCGTCCCGGACTTGATTAATACGATCCCGGCGACCAGGGTGACCAGGCCAGCAATTTTTATCGCCGATAGCGTCTCATCAAACAACAGCACGCTGAAAATAGTGATCAGTAAAATACCGATCCCTTCCCATAGGGCGTAGGCTACGCCAAGGGCGATTTTTTTGACCGCGAAGGCCAGAAAAATATATGAAAGGGCAATCATCACCAGCATCAAAATAAAGCCAGTATGTCCACCGCTTACGCTAGCCCATTTCATCGATAGCGTGCCGGTAATTTCAGCAACGATAGCTAAAGCTAATAAAATCCAATAAAACATGATCCCTTCTCCTGCTTGAGAATATAATCCACAGCGGCTTACTCGAGTAAACCGGAAAAATTCTGACGTTATTTTAGCCGTGCGCAGCGCGCCAGCTCAGGCAGAGAGAAGAAGACTAAAGCGCCGAGCGCCAGTGCTGCTCGCCAAGAAAACGGGAGTGAGAGAGGGAAACTGCAGGGTGATAAGAAATAAACATCCTGAACTGATTGTCCATAAAATTACAATTATCCGCGCTATTGCTTCTCATCATTTGCGGATGAAAATTGTCCTCGGTAGTTATACACAAGCCGATTTGTACCATAATGCTACATTTAACTCAAAGTCTTTGCAGTTCTTTACCTTGGGTATTTTATTTTGATTAGTTTTTTCTGATAAAAATCGACATTATGATATCGTTCTGGCAATTCTTTATTAATGGGTCGCGTTTTTCTTTCTAGCAGATGCAACGCGTTGAGACGCCGACTTTGCCAGCGTCTACAATAAACACACATTAGAGCTCATTTTTTCTCGCAGGGAGCGGTATGGCCAAACCCATCATCACGCTTAACGGCTTAAAAATGGTCATCATGCTCGGCATGATGGTTATCATCCTGACCGGCATTCGCTTCGCGGCGGATATCATCGTCCCTTTCGTGCTGGCACTGTTTCTGGCGGTAGTGATTAACCCACTGGTTCAGCTTATGGTGCGCTGTCGGGTGCCGAGAGTGCTGGCCATTTCACTGCTGGTGGGCCTGATTGTCCTGCTTGCCGTCGTACTGCTGGCTTCGCTGGGGACTTCTCTCAATGAGCTGGCGCGTACCCTGCCGCAGTATCGCAACTATCTCTATGAACCGATGCAGACCATTGCGCCGTGGCTACAGCGCTTCGGCTTTACCGTTTCGGTGGTTGAGCTTAATAAATATATTGACCCTAACGCAGTAATGACTCTGGTCACCAGTCTGCTCACTCAGCTTTCAAACGCGATGTCCTCTATCTTCCTGCTGCTGCTGACGGTGGTGTTTATGCTGCTGGAAGTCCCGCAGCTACCCGCCAAGCTGCAACAGCTGATGTCGCGACCGGTGGAAGGCATGGGGGCGATTCAGCGCGCCCTCGACAGTGTCTCCCACTACCTGGTGTTAAAAACCGCCATCAGTCTGGTAACCGGCCTGGTGGTCTGGGGAATGCTGGTGCTGCTCGATGTGCGTTTTGCCTTTATGTGGGGACTGTTAGCTTTCGCGCTGAATTACATTCCTAATATTGGTTCGGTTCTCGCGGCAATCCCGCCGATTTTGCAGGTGCTGGTGTTTGGCGGTTTGTACGACGCGCTGGTGGTTCTGGCGGGCTATCTGATTATCAACCTGGTGTTCGGTAACATCCTCGAACCGCGCATTATGGGCCGTGGACTGGGGTTATCAACGCTGGTGGTATTCCTGTCGTTAATTTTCTGGGGCTGGCTGCTGGGACCGGTAGGAATGCTACTATCGGTGCCGCTGACGATTATCGTCAAAATCGCCCTCGAGCAGACGGTCGCCGGGCAAAGTATTGCCTTTCTGCTGAGTGATTTGAGTAAAAACTAACGACATTGCACGCGCTTTCCCCGGAGGCGATGCTGGCGCATCTGTCCGGGCTACCTGTCCGCAAACGGCGGTGAACCCGTAGCCCGGTCAGCGCAGCGCCACCAGGAAGCAGCAGCGCCAATGCATCAGCTCCAGCACATTCCCCGGAGGCGGCGCTTGACGCACCTGTCCGGGCTACCTGTCCGCAAACGGCGGTGAACCCGTAGCCCGGTCAGCGCAGCGCCACCAGGAAGCAGCAGCGCCAATGCATCAGCTCCAGCACATTCCCCGGAGGCGGCGCTTAACGCGCCTGTCCGGGCTACCTGTCCGCAAACTGCGGTGACCCCGTAGCCCGGTCAGCGCAGCGCCACCGGGAAGCGGCAGCGCCAATGCAACAGTCCCTAAACCATGCCGACTCGGGTTCTTTTTATACACATCCCCCCCTGCTCGTAGACCAATCATTCACCTTCATTATTGATCGCCATCACATCTCTCCCCCGCCAATTATTACTCTCACGCTAACAATTCGCCGCCAGCCTTAATTGATGCCTGCCACGTCGGGACGCACACTTACTCCCACACCAGGACAATCAAAACGATTTGTCGAATCAGGAGGTTAACAATGAGTGCCGAACAAACGACCGGACGGGTCTGGAACCGTCGCCGGACGGAAAAACAGCGGCGACTGGCCGAGGCTAAGATCTCAGGTAAAGTCATTCCCACCGACCAGCTGGTTGCGGTTCTGGAACATTTGCTGGCTCCCGGCGACCGGGTGGTGCTGGAAGGCAACAACCAGAAACAGGCCGATTTCCTCTCGCGGATGCTGGCGGAAGTCAACCCGCAAAAAATCCACGACCTGCATATGATTATGCCGAGCGTCGGGCGCAGCGAGCATCTGGATCTCTTCGAAAAGGGCATCGCACGCAAGCTCGATTTCTCCTTCTCCGGCACCCAAAGCCTGCGCATTTCGCAACTGCTGGAAGATGGTCTGCTGGAAATTGGTGCCATTCACACCTATATCGAACTTTATTCCCGCCTGTACGTCGACCTGTCGCCGAACGTCGCACTGATTGCCGGTTTCAAAGCCGACCGCAAAGGTAATCTCTACACCGGGGCAAGTACCGAAGATACTCCGGCGCTGGTTGAAGCCGCCGCTTTCCATGACGGCATCGTCATTGCGCAGGTTAACGAACTGGTCGACGACGAATGCGACCTGCCGCGCGTCGATATCCCCGGTTCGTGGATTGACTACGTCGTTGTCGCCGACAAACCGTTCTTTATCGAACCGCTGTTTACCCGCGACCCGCGCCTGATTAAGCAAGAACATATTCTGATGGCGATGATGGCGATTAAAGGCATCTACGCTGAGCATCAGGTGCAGTCACTGAACCACGGCATCGGCTTTAACACCGCTGCCATCGAACTGCTGCTGCCCACCTACGGCGAGCAGCTCGGCCTGAAGGGCAAAATCTGTAAACACTGGACCCTGAACCCGCATCCGACGCTCATCCCGGCGATTGAGAGCGGCTGGGTGGAGAGCGTGCACTGCTTCGGCGGCGAACTGGGGATGGAAGAGTACATCCGCGCCCGCCCTGACGTGTTCTTTACCGGCGCAGATGGCTCCATGCGCTCCAACCGCGCCTTCTGCCAGCTGGCAGGCCAGTACGCGGTGGATATGTTTATCGGCTCGACGCTCCAGGTGGATGGCTACGCCAACTCCTCAACCGTCACCCGCGGGCGTCTTTCCGGCTTCGGCGGTGCGCCGAATATGGGCCATGACCCGCACGGTCGTCGTCACGCCACCCCGGCCTGGCTGAATATGATTACCGAACCGGACCCAATGCAGCGCGGCAAAAAGCTGGTGGTGCAGATGGTGGAAACCTTCCAGGCGGGCGTTAAACCAACCTTCGTAGAAAAACTGGATGCCATTGAAGTGGCGAAAACCTCCGGAATGCCGCTGGCGCCAGTAATGATTTACGGCGATGACGTCACCCATGTGCTGACCGAAGAAGGCATCGCTTATCTCTATCGCGCGGAAAGTCTTGAGGAGCGCCGGGCGATGGTCGCTGCGGTGGCCGGGATCACCGATATCGGCCTCGGCGTTGACGCCAAACGCGTAGCCGACCTACGCCGCAGCGGAAAAGTCGTTTACCCGGAAGATATCGGTATTCGCCGTAGCGACGCCACCCGTTCGTTGCTGGCCGCTGGCAGCGTCGCCGACCTGGTGGAATGGTCCGACGGCCTGTACAACCCACCGGCAAAATTCCGGAGCTGGTAATGAAAAACCTCTCTCCCCAACTCGCAGAAACCCGGGCCCAGCGTCTGGCGCAAATCGCCAGCGACTGCCTGATCGACGAAGCGCGCCTTAGCCCAAAACCGGGCCTGGTTGATAGCCGTGGCAACGGCGCGCATCAGGACCTGAATCTGGCGCTAATGGAACGCTCGGCCCACAGCCTGACACCGACTTTTCACGCGCTGGCGCAGCAAAGCTGGCTGCGCCCGGTTGATATCGCCCTGCGCGAGACCGTGGGTCGTCTGGGCCGTGAAGGCGAAGCGCAGATGATGCAGGCGACGGCGGGGGTCAACACCCATCGCGGCGCTATCTGGGCCCTTGGCCTGCTGGTCAGCGCAACGGCCATGCTGGGGGGAAAAGGTCATTCACAGAAAATCGCGGAAACTGCCGCCGCCCTCGCCCGTTTGCCGGACGCGTGCGCGCCGAAGACCTTTAGTAAAGGTCTGCGCGCCAGCCGCCGCTGGCAGGTGCCGGGTGCGCGTGAAGAGGCGCAGTGCGCTTTTCCGCACATCACCACCCTGGCGCTGCCGCAGCTACTGCGCAGCCGGGCACAGGGGGCCAGCGAAGAGCAAGCCCGCCTCGACGCGCTGATAGCGATTATGACTTCGCTCAGCGATACCTGCGTGCTCTCCCGCGCCGGAATGGCGGGACTTGACGCCATGCAGCAAGGCGCAGCCGGGGTGCTAACCGCCGGAGGATGTGCGACAGCTGCGGGCCGAGCCGCTCTGGCGCGACTTGATGCCCAGATGCTGGCGCAGAACGCCTCGCCGGGTGGCGCTGCGGATCTGCTTGCCGCCACCCTGTTTCTCGACCGGGTTTCCGCCTAACGCATTCAGAGGATGTTATGGAACAGATCAAATTGTCATTTCCTGCCAACCGCGCCCTCAGCGGCAAAGCGCTGGCAGGCGTTGTAGGCTCCGGGGATATGGAAGTGCTCTATACCGCCGGACAGAGCGACACGCTCAACGTAGAAATCACCACCTCGGTGGACAACAGCCAGGCGCGCTGGAACGCGCTGTTCGACCGCCTGAACCTGGTTAACGGCCTGCCCGGCGGGCTGCTGGTTATCCACGATTTCGGCGCCACGCCGGGCGTGGCGCGTATCCGTATTGAACAGGTTTTTGAGGAGGTGGCTCATGCGTAACGATCGCAGCTTTATCGAATTACGTGCCCGCGAACGCGCCCGCATCCTGCTGGACGACGGTAGCTATCGCGAGCTGCTCGACCCGTTCGAAGGCATCATGTCGCCGTGGCTAGGCGCGCAGGGTATCGTCCCGCAGTCCGATGACGGCATGGTGGTAGCGAAAGGTACCATTAACGGTCAACCCGCGGTGGTGATCGCCATCGAAGGCACCTTCCAGGGCGGCAGCATGGGCGAAGTCTCCGGCGCGAAAATGGCCGCCGCGCTTGAACTGGCGGCGGAAGATAACCGCAACGGTATCCCCACCCAGGCGGTGCTGTGTCTGGAAACCGGCGGCGTGCGTCTGCAGGAGGCCAACCTGGGCCTTGCCACTATCGCCGATATTCATGCCGCGATTGTCGACCTGCGTCGCTACACCCCGGTGGTCGGTATTATCACCGGCACCGTCGGCTGCTTCGGTGGGATGTCCATCGCCGCAGCGCTGTGCAGCTACCTGATTGTCACTCGTGAAGCGCGCCTGGGGCTCAACGGGCCACAGGTTATCGAACAGGAAGCAGGCATTGAAGAGTATGACTCCCGCGACCGTCCGTTTATCTGGAGCATGACCGGCGGCGAAATTCGCTACGCCAGCGGCCTGGTGGATGCGCTGGTGGGTGACGGCGTCAACGCGGTGAAAACGGCGATGAACGAGGCGATTGCCCAGGGCGTACCGGCCCAGCATCGCAGCGACAAATATGATGATTTCCTGACCCGTTTGACCCACTTCGATACCCGCCAGCAGGCGGATACCGCGCAGATCAAACAGCTATTCGCCCGGGAGGAGAAATAATGAGTCAGTTCACTAATCGCGCCGCGCTGTGGCTAAACCAGCTGGCACCGAATGCCCCGCTGATGAGCGGTCTGTGCCCGTCAGTACAGGTTGCCGATGCCGATTTTAACGGCGAGTCCGTGCGTTTTATCGCCGTGGTGCCGGATGCTAATAACCACTACCCGCGCGCCGCTCAGGGCGAAGTTGGCCTGCTTGAAGGCTGGACGCTGGCGAAAGTGGTTAACGAAACGATCGACGCCGATGCGGATAACCCGGTGAAGCGCCCAATCATTGCGGTTATCGATGTGCCCAGCCAGGCCTATGGTCGCCGCGAAGAGGCCTTCGGTATTCATCAGGCACTGGCCGGTGCGGCAGGCGCTTATGCCAAAGCGCGTCTTGCTGGTCACCCGGTGATTGGCCTGATTGTCGGCAAAGCGATGTCCGGGGCGTTTCTGGCCCACGGCTACCAGGCCAACCGCCTGATCGCCTTTAACGACAGCGGCGTGCTGGTTCATGCTATGGGCAAAGAGTCTGCCGCGCGGATCACCCTGCGTACTGTTGAGGCGCTGGAGAAACTGGCGGCAACTATTCCGCCGATGGCCTATGACGTCAGCAACTACGCAACGCTCGGCCTGCTCTCCGCCCTGCTCGACATCAGCAATCCGGATGCCCCTGACGCCCGCGACCTGACGCTGGTCACCACCACCCTGCGCGACGCCATCGCTGACGCCCGCCAGGATGCCACCCTGAAGTGCCGCCTGGGCGCGGAGAACCGTCGTAGTTCCCAACAGGTGCGCGATCGCATGCGCGCCAGCTGGTAGTCAGTCCCAAGTAAAAGAAAACCTGCCGGAAGCAGCCACCCAAAGGCACTTATCGAGTGTCTTTGGGGAGAGTCTGCTTTTAGAAATTATAACAATCGCGCCAGTACTCTATTCTATTTACAGGTGATTTATGACTTATGTGATTATTCATGCTCTTGCGCCGATTTTTGTCATCATGCTGCTGGGCTTCTGGGCCGGTAAGGCCAAAATGGTCGATAACAAAAACGTCTCGCTGCTCAACATTTTCGTGATGGATTTCGCCCTGCCCGCGACGCTGTTCAGCGCCACGGTACAGACACCGTGGGGCGGCATCGTCGCCCAATCACCGCTGGTGCTGGTGCTCACCGGCGCGATGTGGATTACCTACGCGGCCATCTACTTCCTCGCCACCCGCCTCTTTAAGCGCTCACCGCAGGATGCCGCCGTGCTGACCCTGACCGTGGCGCTGCCTAACTACGCTGCGCTCGGCCTGCCGATTCTTGGCAGCGTGCTCGGCGAAGGTGCGTCAACCTCGCTCTCGGTCGCCGTGTCTATTGCCTGCGGCTCGGTATTGATGACGCCGTTCTGTCTGCTGATTCTGGAACGTGAAAAAGCGCTGGCAGCCGGAGAAAACAGCGGTTCAACGCTGGCGATGCTGCCGGTATTGATGTGGCGTTCGGTGAAAAAACCAATTGTCTGGGGCCCGCTACTGGGGGTAGTACTTTCCGCCATCGGTATCAAAATGCCGGACCTGCTGCTCTCCTCCATTAAACCGCTGGGCCTGGCGGCAACCGCCGCAGCGCTGTTCCTGACCGGGGTGATCCTGTCGGCGCGTAAGCTGCAGCTCAATACGCTGATCGCCACATCGACCATCGTCAAACTGCTGGTGCAACCGTTTATTGCCTGGGGTCTGGTGATGCTGCTCGGTCTGCATGGCTCCATCGCCATCACCGCGATTCTGATGATTGCCCTGGCGGCCGGTTTCTTCGGCGTGGTGTTCGGTAACCGCTTTGGCGTGCAGTCGCCGGATGCGGAAGCTGTGCTGCTGTTAAGCTCGGTTCTGTGTATCCTGTCGCTGCCGCTGTTTATCACTTTAACTTCAGGGATCTAACGATGTCATCAACGCCGCGTCCTCACGATTTAGTCTGGTTGAATCATGCCTGTGCGCTGGAGGCCACCGAGGAACTCTGGGTCGCCCAGCACTGGCGAGTCAGCCTGCCTGTGGTGGTCCGACGCGACGTTGATGCCGATGCCCGCATTCCGGTGGGCGTGCGGGGTATGAAGCGCGAACAGCGGGCGGCGGGTTGGGTACGGATGGAGAATATCGTTCGTACCATCAGCCCGGAAACGCTCGCCGACCGCCAGCTGCTTCTGCGCTCGCCGTTTGTCTCTCAGCCGCCGCTACAGGCGGCTATTTCACTGACCCTGCACGACTGGCCGTGGCGTTGGGGCATTACCGGCAGCACCGGCTACGCGCTGGCCACCGAAATTCCCGTTCTCCACGCCACCAGCGATCTGGATCTACTCATTCGCGCCCCGCAGCCTGTGGCCCGCGAGGCATTGCTCGAATGGCAATCCCGCGTCGCCCAGTTGCCCTGCCGGGCGGATACCCAGGTTGAAACGCCAGCCGGAGCTTTCGCACTTAACGAGTGGCTGCGCGATGGCCGCGCCCTGCTGAAGACGTCCCACGGCGCGCGTCTTACCAAGACGCCGTGGAACAGGGAGGAAGCATGAAAATTCTCTTTACCTTTCCCGGTCAGGGAAACCAGCATTCAAGTATGCTCGCCGCTATCCCCGATAGCCAGAATATTATGGCTGAAGCGCGCGCCGTGCTTGGCGATGAAGTCGATATTTTAGATAGCGCCGCCGCGTTACAACATACCCGCGCGGTGCAGTTGTGCCTGTTAATTACCGGTGTTGCCTGGGCGCGGGAGCTTCAGCGCCAGGGCGTAAACCCGGACATGGTCAGCGGCCTGTCGATCGGCGCTTTCCCGGCAGCGGTGATTGCCGATGCGCTGGACTTCGCCGACGCCCTGCGTCTGGTGGCGCTACGCGGCGATTTAATGGAGCAAGCTTATCCTCACGGCTACGGGCTTACCGCCATTATGGGCCTGACGCTCGACAGCGTAGAAAAGCTGATTGCCGACAGCGAGCTGTATATCGCCAACCTTAACGCCGAAACGCAGATAGTGATTGCCGGGCGCGACGAAGAGATGGCGCGAGTGGCACAGCTGGCGCTGAAGGCGGGAGCCAGCAAAGCGCAGCGGCTGGCGGTCAGCGTACCGTCGCACTGCGCGCTGCTGGATAAACCGGCGGCGGAGCTGGCGAAGGCCTTTTCTGCCATCACGCTCAAGCACCCACGCTGCGCGTATTTGAGCGGCTCCACGGCGCGCGTGCTCTGGGACCCGCGGAAAATCGCCGACGATCTGGCGCTGAATATGGCGCGTACCGTGCGCTGGCAGGAGGCGATGGTTGCCGCCGATGAGCGCGAGGCGCGGCTGGCAATTGAGATGCCGCCGGGCGGCGTTCTGACCTGTCTCACCCGCCAGGCGGGCTGGCAAGGAGAGAGCATTTCGCTGGAGTGCAGCGGCATGGAAGTCGCTCGTCACCTGGCTATCCGGCTTAATGGTTAAGGCTGCGGGCGTACATGCGCCCTTCTGCCGCCAGCGCCAGCAGGTCGGCGTCGCGTTCGCGATGATGTGAATAGACAATCGAAATCAGCTGGCGCATCTGATATGGCTCCGCCAGCTTCAACAGCTGTACGTCGTTTTCATAGACTTTTTTCATGCGTCCCGGCAGCAGCGCAAACCCCACCCCCGCCTGCACCAGGCTAATCATTGAAAAGATGTCGTTAACCCGGGTGACAATTTCCGGCTCAAATCCGGCTACCTGAAACGCATCCTGAAAGCCCGCATAGGTGGCAAACCCTTCCGCCAGCGAGACAAACTTACGCTCAGCGTAATCGCGCAGCTCGGCAGGTTGGCTGGTATCCAGTTGCTCCGTTGCCGGGGCAGCTAGGAAAATATCATCCTCGAAAAGCGGGACCACATCAAAAGCGGAATTGCTGAACTCACCTTCGTTGGTGGCAATCAGAATCGCATCCAGCGCATCATCTTCCAGCATATCCAGCAGCATCTGATTCGAGCCCATAGTGAGATCCAGCTCCAGCTCAGGACGGCGCAGCTTCATGCCCATAATAATGCGCGGCACGGTTTCCAGCGTCAGGGAGTAAAGCGTACCGATGCGCAGCCGCCCCTGTCCAACGCCCGCCACTTTGCGCGTTGCTTCCAGTCCCCGAGTCATCAGGCTCATCACGTCCTAGCAGTATTCAAGCAGCGTCCACGCCGCCGGGAGCGGTAACAGATTCCGTCCTTTATGGATAAAAAGCGGACAGCCCACCCCCTCTTCCAGGGTGTGCAGCGCCCGATGAACGCTAACGCCGCTCAGCTGCATCGCCTCTGCGGTTCTGGCGATATTGCCCTTCACCATAAACATCATAAAAACCGACAGCTTGCGGAAGGTGATCTCCTGATTAATGTCGTCTTTCATTGCATTGCGCCCCGCACTTCGGTCTTTATTTGTATTTTCTTTTGTGATTTCAAGACAGTATAAACGCAATTAACGATTGAAGTATTAGCCGAAACCGGGATATACGCGCAGAGACATAGATTATTGCAATTTACTGATTTCGCCAGGCCAGCAGCAGGCTGGCGAGGGTAAAGGCTGCCATGATCCACGCCATCGTCCATGGCGTACCGTCACGCAGCCACGCCAGCAGTAACGAAGAAATAATCCCGCTGCCGTACTGCAATGAGCCAATCAGCGCGGAGGCCGAGCCAGCAAACGCCCCTGCCTCATCCAGCGCCGCGGCGGTAGAGGTGGCGGCAATCACGCCGTTCATCGAGAAAAAGAGGAACACGCTGGCCACTATCAGACCAATACCGCCAATTTGCAGCCTGACGCCCGTCGCCAGTATCACGACGGCTAGCGCGGCAACCGCCAGCGATATTTTCAGCAGCGAGCTCAGGGCGTGGCGCTGAACCAGACGGCGGTTTACCACGCTCATCGCCATAACCCCAATAATATTCACCGCGAACAGCCAGCCGTAATGCTGCGGCGCAACGCCGTAGTAACGAATATAGACATCCGGCGAACCGGTAATAAAGGCATAGGCGGCGACGTAGAAAAAGGTCAGGCTCAGGGTGTAGCGCATAAAAGTCGCGTTTTTCAACAGCTGACCATAATTGCGAAATGCCCCCAGCATTGAGCCCTGCTGACGACGTTCCGGCGGCAGGGTTTCCGGCAGCCAGCGCAGCGCGATAAACATCAGCGCGCCAATCACTGCCAACAGCCAGAAGATAGCGTGCCAGCTGGTGACTTTAATCATCTGCCCGCCGATTAGCGGCCCGGCAATCGGCGCAATAGCCATCACGATAGTTAAAGTTGAAAGCATCTGCGCCGCCCGGCCGCGGGCAAAGAGATCGCGCACCATCGCCCGCGCCAGCATTGGTCCGGTGCAGGCTCCCAGTGCCTGGAAGACGCGCCAGAAGACAATTTGATCGATAGTAGTCGACAGCGCACAGCCAGCAGAACCGATAATAAACAGTACCATGCCGATAAACAGCGGCATTCGTCGTCCGAGGCGGTCGCTAATTGGGCCCCAAACCAGCTGCGCAAGGGCAAAACCAATCAGAAAACCGGTGATAGTCAGTTCAGCGTCGCCCTGTAATTCGGCAGCCATTACCGGCATCGCCGGCAGGTAGATATCCGTAGAGAGCGAGGTGAACGCCATCAGCCCGCTGAGAATCAGAATAAACAGCGGCCCGCTGGCTGCACGCGTTTGCGGTGAAGTCATTATTATTTCCGTTGAGGAGAGGGATTGCGATGAGGAGAGCGGCAAGTTTAGCGGGAAAGGCTCGCGGGATAATCCCTGCGAGGGGGATTGAGGTTATGAGTGAGATTCATTAATCGTGGGAGTCGAGTCGCCAACTTGTTTGGGTTACCGTGCTCGCATTTCTGTCGGGCGGCGGCTAGCGCCTTGCCCGACCTACAAAACCCAAACTCGTCCCGTAGGCCCGGTAAGGCGCTAGCCGCCACCGGGCAATTTCACAGGCGTGGGCTTAGAGCGCCATATCGTGCTGCGGCGACGCTTCCGCCTTAGGCTCTGCCGGTTTTGCGGTCATGACCGGCGCGGCGGCGTTCATCTCGATCACCGGCGGTTTGGTCAACTGCAATGCGGCAGCGGTGTCATTCCAAACCTGCTGAGTCAGCGCAACGTTGCCGTTCAGCTTCTGACCGTAGCTTGGGACGATATCGCGAATGCGGCTCTGCCATTCCGGGGAGTTAAACTGCTCCGGGAACATCTGCTTAATCACATTCAGGGTGATTGGCGCGGCGGTTGAAGCGCCCGGCGATGCACCCAGCAGCGCGGAGATGGTTTTCTGCTGATCGACCACCACTTCCGTACCCAACTTCAGCACGCCGCCCTTTTCAGCATCTCTCTTGATGATCTGCACGCGCTGGCCGGCCTGAATCAGCTTCCAGTCCTCTTTACGTGCGCTTGGGTAATACTCTCTCAACGCCGCAAAGCGGTCATCATCACTCAACATAACCTGGCTAATCAGGTATTTCACCAGGTCGAAGTTGTCCAGACCAACGTGTGTCATCGGCAGCACGTTATCGGTGGTGGTGGTGCTCAGCAGATCCAGGAACGAGCCGTTTTTAAGGAACTTGGTTGAGAAGGTGGCGAATGGCCCAAACAGCACCACGCGCTTGCCGTCGAGGAAACGGGCATCAAGATGCGGTACCGACATCGGCGGTGCGCCCACCGAGGCCTGACCATAAACTTTTTGCTGATGCTCTTTGGTCACTGCCGGATTTTCGGTCATCAGGAAGGAGCCGCCCACCGGGAAACCGGCGTAATTATCCGCTTCCGGAATACCGGTTTTTTGCAGTAATTTCAGCGCGCCGCCGCCAGCGCCGATAAAGACGTATTTAGCATCGATCGCCTGCTCTTCGCCGCTATTCACGTTTTTAATCGTCACGTGCCATGAATTATCGGCATTACGTTTAAAATCGGTCACTTCAGACGAAGTTTGCAGCGAGAAGTTGTTATTTTTCTTCAGGCTGCCGATCAGCTGGCGGGTTATTTCCCCATAGTTAACGTCGGTACCCACCGGCGTCCATGTCGCCGCGACTCTTTGCTGCGGATCGCGACCTTCCATAACCAGCGGCGCCCATTGCTTTATTTGCGCGTGATCGGTGGAGAATTTCATCCCCTGGAATAAAGTGGTTTGCTGCAAGGCGGTATAACGTTTTTGCAGATAATCCACGTTATCACCCCAGACGAAACTCATATGCGGGGTGGAATTAATAAATGCATGCGGATCGTGCAAAATGCCGCGTTTGACCTGCGCCGTCCAGAACTGACGGGAGATCATAAACTGCTCGTTAATATCCAGCGCTTTGCTGACGTCGATAGAGCCATCCGGGCGTTCCGGCGTGTAGTTCAGCTCCATGTTAGCGGAGTGCCCGGTCCCGGCGTTGTTCCAGCCGTTCGAGGACTCCAGCGCAACGCCATCTAACTTCTCAACCATCACCTGTTTCCACTCCGGCTGTAATTCGTGCAGCCAGGTCCCCAGCGACGCGCTCATAATGCCGCCGCCAATCAACAGGAAATCGGTTTTTTTCGAGGTATCGTCATTTGCATATGTCGCCGAACTGACGAACATCGCTAATGCGGTCATAGATATAATCGTATTTTTAATTGCAGGCATAATAGAGATATCACATAGCACAAGTGTAATAAGAGGGTGCATATTAACGCACTTTTACTTTATTTTAAAATATCATTTACACTTTCGCACACATAGTCAATTATTATTAACCTGGTTTTTTAACTTAAAAAAGTAAACCAGAGATTAGGCGAAGGAATATTTAACAGCAAAAACCGTCATCACGGAGAAATATATTGCTTTATATACCCCAAATAATTCGAGTTGCAGAAAGGCGGCGACGCAGGGACAAATGAAGACTCAGTACATCGCCAGTCCACCATCGACAAAATATTGGCTTCCGGTGACGAACGATGCCGCATCAGAGAGAAGAAATAGCGCCACTTCTGCCGCTTCTTCCGCCGTGCCCTGGCGGTTAAGCGCCAGCCGACTCACCACCGATGTTTCAAATTCGCGGCGAAAGTCCTGGCTCATAAAATGGCGAAAGTCGGTATCTATCGGCCCGGGAACCAGAGTATTGACGCGGATGTTTTGTGGCCCCAGCGCCGATGCCCAGCAGCGAGTCAGCGAAATTAGCGCCCCTTTCGTCGCTGAATAGAGACTTGCCGCTGCCGCCCCCTCATAAGCCGACGTCGATGCTGTCACGATAACCGAGGCCCCCGCGTTAAGCGCTCCGGCAAGCGCCGCCAATTGCAGTACCGGCCCGCGCACGTTGGCCGCCATCATGCTGTCAAAGCTGTGCGGATTAACCTGCGCGGGTTCGCCGACGCCAGCATATCCGGCATTCAACCACAGGCCATCCAGTCTGCCAAAATCCTCAACCTCGCGAGCCAGCACCTCGCCTGTCGTCGGGTCGCTGGCGTCGTTATAGACCACCCGCGCCCGGTCGGAAAGCTGCCTGCACAGTGCCTCCAGCCGTTGCGGATCGCGCCCCGTCGCCAGAACATATCCCCCTTCACTATCAATCATCTTTGCCCCGGCAAGCCCGATACCGCTTGTCGCTCCGGTGACTAAAATTCGTTTCGCCGTAAATCTCGCCATTGCTGATCGCTCCTGATGGTTAATGACACTCAACGGGATGGTAACCAGCAGGGGTATGTTTGATAATAGAACAATTATCAACAGGACTATTTGGGAAAACCGACATAATGCGAGGAAGTGATTTTGCTGAATTAAGAGCCTTCGCGATGGTCGTTGAGCAAGGCAGTTTCACCCGAGCCGCCGCACATCTTGGCATCACGACCTCTACCTTAAGCGCAACAATACGGCGACTCGAAGAGCGTATCGGCGTGCGCTTGCTGCACCGGACCACGCGCAGCGTCGCGCCAAGCGAAGCAGGTAAACGCATGATGCAGCGGCTCGCCCCGGCGCTAGCGGGCCTGCAGGAAGCGGTTACCGATGCGCAAACTATCGATAATCCCGCAGGCCGTTTGCGGCTCAATGTTTCACGGGTCGCCGCCATTCATTATCTGTCCCCGTTGCTCGGCGGCTTTATTCAGCGCTATCCCAATATTGAGCTGGATATTGTCACCGACGATTGCCTGATTGATATCGTCTCAGCCGGGTTCGATGCCGGCATTCGTCTGGGCGAGAAGCTCCATCAGGATATGATTGCCGTCAGGCTAAGCGGCGACCTTGAGATGAAAGTGGTCGCCTCGCCGCACTATCTGGCGCAGGCTCCACGGCCCCACAAACCGCAGGATTTATTGCAACATCGGTGTTTGACTTATCGGCGGCCCAGCGATGGCAGCGTTTATCGCTGGGAGTTTCAACGTGACAATGAAAGCTGTGAAATCGCGGTCAAAGGGCCAATTGTGGTCGATGAGCCGGAGATGCTCACCCCCATCGCACTGGCGGGAGTGGGAATCGCTTACCAGTTTGCTCATCAGGTTGACGGCTGGTTAGCGACAGGGCAGCTGGTTCAGCTCCTGCCTGAATGGACGCCCGCCTTCCCCGGCTTTTACGTTTACTACCCGAGCCGTAAGCAAATGGCGTCGCCGCTGCGGGCGTTTGTCGATTATCTGCGGGTTGAATGCGGCAAATAAGCCATAGTGGATTTGCCCGATATGCACCAACTGCTCGCTCGCAATATATTTTGCTTTTATTACACAGTTTTATGAAAGCCTTTCGTTCAGCGATAATACCACTCTATGAGTTTTACCCTGAGGTCGGAATGAACAAACTAGCTCAGCAGGCTTCGCCCGCGCGTAAACGCCCAATGAATATGAAGCTGAGCACCGCCGTGACCTTAATGATTGGCAGCGTGATTGGCTCGGTGCTGATTCTGGTTTATACCCTGTGGTTTATGCAGATCAGCGGCGCGACGCGCGACGGTGTGAAAGATACGGCGCTGGCGGTGGCGCGAACGCTGGCCGATACCCCCGAAGTCAAACGTGGTTTGGCCTTATCGCCGCAAAATAATATCATCCAGCCGCTGGCGCTGGCGGCCACCAAACGCAATGGGCTGCTGTTTGCCGTAGTCACCAATATGGACGGCATCCGCTATTCACACCCCAATAGCCAGATTATCGGTCAACCTTTTATTGGCGATGACATTCTGCCAACGCTAAAAGGTCGAGAGAACGTTGCCGTTAACCACGGCGTACTGGCCCCGGCGCTGCGGGTTTTTACGCCTGTTTTTGACGATAACCACCGGCAAATTGGCGTGGTGGCGATTGGCATTTCGCTGAGCAAAGTTGATCAGCAAATCGCTACCAGCCGCCGGGATGTAATATTGACCGTGCTGTTCAGTGCGCTGGTTTGCGCCATTGGTACCTGGAGTCTGGTTCGCGGTCTGAAGCGCGTTCTGTTGGGCCTGGAGCCGCAGGAGATATCCAACCAGTTTCAGCAGCGCCAGGCGATGCTGCACTCGTTAAAAGAGGGCGTCGTGGCGGTAGATGCTGACGGCCAGGTCACGCTGATTAACCCCGCCGCGCGCGATATCCTGTTTAACGGCCCTAATAATGACATCACCGATACGCCGCTGCTGGCGGATTTGCAGGAGGTGCTGCAAACCGGAGAACCCATTTACGATCGGGAGCTGGGCTGTAACGGCCTTCTGCTGATCAGCAACACCGTTGCGGTGCGCAGCCAGGATGACGTAGTGGGCGCAATCAGCACCTTCCGTGATAAAACCGAAGTCAGCCAACTGCTTCAGCGCCTCGATGGGATGGTGAATTACGTTGACGCCCTGCGCACCACCTCACATGAATTTATGAATAAACTGCACGTGATTCTCGGCCTGCTGAATATAAAGAGTTACGACAAGCTGGAAGAGTACGTGCTGCACACCGCCCACACTTATCAGGCGGATATTGGTGAAATCCAGAACCGCATTAAATCGCCGGTCGTCGCGGGATTTTTAATCGGCAAAATTCAGCATGCCAGGGAGCGCGGTTTTACCCTCACGCTTGCCGAAGAGAGCCTGGTGCCGGACAGCCCGAATGAAAAACAGGTAACCGTGCTGATCACCGTGCTGGGCAATTTAATCGAGAACGCGCTGGATGCTATGAGCGGCCAGGCCGAGGGCGAAGTCAGCCTGCTGTTACACTATCAGAACGGCTGGTTGAGCGGCGAAGTCAGCGATGATGGCCCCGGTATTCCACAGGCGATTATTGATGATATTTTTAATAAAGGATTCTCCACCAAAGGCGAGAATCGCGGCGTCGGGCTGTTTCTTGCCAGCCAGCAGCTTCACGAACTGGGCGGCACGCTGGCCGTCGAGTCCGAACCCGGCGTGTTTACCCAATTTTTTGTTCATCTTCCCTGGGATAGTAAGAGGAAAAGTGCGTGATAAATGTATTAATTGTTGACGATGATGCCATGGTAGCCGAACTGAACCGCCTGTACGTAGCGCGCGTCAGCGGCTTTCGCTGCAGCGGCACGGCGTCAACGCTGAGTAAAGCCAGGGAGATGATTGACGATAAGGATCTGGAGATAGACCTGGTCCTGCTGGATGTGTATATGCAGCAGGATAGCGGCCTGGATCTGCTGCCCACCATTCGCGCCTCGGGCCGCGCCATCGATGTGATTATGATTACTTCCGCCGCCGACGCCACAACGGTGCAGACGTCTATGCACTATGGCGTAGTCGACTATCTGATCAAACCCTTTCAGTTCCCGCGTTTTGAAGAGGCGCTGACCGCCTGGCGCGAAAAGCGCAAGCTGATGACCGGCCGACCCTGGTACGAACAGGCGGATGTTGATCGGCTGCTGCACGGCAGCGCGCCGGAAGCCACCGATGCGCGTAAGCTGCCAAAAGGCTTAACCTCCCAGACGCTGCGCACCCTTTGCCAGTGGATCGATGCGCACCCGGACATTGAGTTTTCCACCGACGAACTGGCGGCAGCGGTGAGTATTTCTCGGGTATCTTGCCGTAAGTATCTGATTTGGCTGGCGCAGATTAACATTCTGTATACCAGCATTCACTACGGCGCCACCGGGCGTCCGGTGTATCGCTATCATCTGATCGCCGAGCAATACGGCCTGCTTAAGCAATACTGTCAGTAAGAACCTATCTCATTAGGGCTATTTTGCTTGCCACTTTGAACCTGGGCAGTGCTCAGAATCCTCACGTACTACGTGTACGCTCCGGTTCTTCCGCGCTGTCCGTGTCCAAACTGCCTGCGCCAATAACGCCTACTGGGATAGGCTCTAAGCCGGTAGTTGTCAGGCGCATAGCTGACCCAAGGGCCCGACGGCAAAACCGCCGGGCTATTCCCTTCCTCCAGCCAGTCCCTCAACTTCATCGAAAAAACAAAACTACGGTTACCCCCCCTTTCCTCGCGAATTTCGTGCGCAAGCTCAATTACCCAGGCTTATCCGCCATTCAGCATAATCCTTCATTGCCATATGGAGCATATGGTTTTACTTACGACAATTTATTGCCGGACACGCCCTGAGGTGAAAATCAATAAATTGAAATCAACACCAATAAATCGGCATCAATATGCTTAGAAAAAATAATGATCGATACGACAAAATTAAAAATAAATTATTTTAAAATGCGTCAATAAAATAGCGTCATTAGCAATAAAATAGCGTCAATAATTTTTTGATAGCGTGAAAATAGCGCAACAGTGTAATTTTTAGTCGATATTTGAAATTTCCATTTACACATAAACAATGAAATGCATTCATTTCATATTGATATTTAAAAAGAGATTATAAAACTGCACTGATGCTTCCAGATTTAACACTTGAATGATTGGTGACTCTTATCACGGAATCCATTATCTTTGCTTTTATAATGCTGACCACTGATACCAACCGAGCGTTAATTATGGAAAACAATAGCCGGCACATGCCGCATATACGAAGGGTGACGCATATAATGATGCCTTCCCATCGGGATTATTTTGACTTTCACTTCTTTCAGTATCGTTAAATAACACTCCGCTAACATAGTGCCTGAGTGAATATCCTCTATGGGATATTTATCTGGGTAGCTATTGTCATAAAAACTGACCCTTCTCGAACAGAATGCTATCGGCAGGAAATTTCTCTTGCAGAATAGTGACGTTTGACAGGTGGTTATTTCATTCCCTGATTAACAGCTTACGGTATCAAAAGATAGCCATTATTCCCTGAGAAAATATGCAACTGGGCAGTAAACACGACATCGTTAAAAACGATGGGACATGTTTTGCCTGCGTATATCGATTATATAATTGAGGTAAAAATGAGTAAATCTAGCACCAATAAAATGGGTGTCACTCAACTAACAATCTTGACAGCCGTTAACATGATGGGCTCTGGTATTATCATGTTGCCAACAAAGTTAGCTGAAGTTGGCACAATGTCTATTCTGTCCTGGCTGGTGACCGCCGTCGGTTCTTTGGCTTTAGCTTATGCATTTTCGAAATGTGGCCTGTTAAGTAATAAATCCGGAGGCATGGGGGGATATGCAGAATATGCCTTTTGGAAATCAGGTAATTTTATTGCGAACTACACCTATGCGATTAGCCTGTTGATTGCAAATATTGCGATTGCTATTTCAGCAGTGGGCTACGGCAGCGATCTGCTGGGGGTAGTGTTATCACCAGTGGGAATTTGTATCGCAACGATTGTGATTTTATGGATAACCACCATTTGTAATTTTGGCGGTCCAAAAATTACCGGTCGAATTGGTTCTGTCACCGTCTGGGGCGTGATTATCCCTGTCGTTGGCCTGAGCCTTTTTGGTTGGTTTTGGTTCCATCCGTCACTCTATGCCGAAGCCTGGAACCCGCGCCATGAGAGCTTCTTCGCTGGGGTATCAACCTCTATCTCTATGACATTATGGGCATTTCTTGGTCTGGAATCAGCCTGTGCCAATATGGATGCGGTTGAAAACCCACAAAAAAACGTACCGATTGCCGTATTCGGCGGCACTTTAGTCTGTGCGATCGTTTATATTCTCTCGACTAACGTTATCGCCGGGATCGTCCCCAATGCCGATCTATTACATTCAACAGCACCTTTCGGTTTAGCCTTCGCGACTATTTTCACTTCAGGCGTGGGTAAAGTGATTATGGCGCTAATGACTATTGCCTGTATCGGCTCTCTTCTTGGCTGGCAGTTCACCGTTGCCCAGGTATTTAAATCCTCTTCGGACATTGGCTATTTCCCGAAAATATTCTCTAAAGTCAGCAAAACGGATGCGCCGATCGCCGGTATGATTATTCTCGGCATCATTCAAACTGTCCTTGCCTTAATGACCATTAGCCCTTCATTAAACGAACAATTTAATAACCTGGTGAACCTGGCCGTTGTCACAAACTTAGTCCCTTACGTGCTGTCGATGGCGGCATTAATCCCGATGCAGCGCCTCGCTAAAGCCCATGGCAAGCAGGTTAAATTTAACAACATTATTGCTTTTGTGGGGACAGTTTATAGCTTCTACGCGCTCTATGCGTCCGGGTCTGATGCCATGTTAATGGGAGCATTAGTGACCTTTGCCGGCTGGACGTTCTGGGGCATGTTTGTCAAAGAGCAAGAATCTGAATCTGTAATTGCCAAATAAAGGAAGTTGTCATGAATGTTATTGCCATACTGAATCACATGGGCGTTTATTTTAAAGAAGAACCCATCAGAGAACTCCACAGGGCTTTAGAGCGGAGTGATTTTAAAGTCGTGGGTGATGCTTCCAATTAGTAGAACATGTGTTTTTCAATAAACGTCCCGATGACTTTTTCGTGGATCTCTACTGAACGCGAGAAGCAGATTGTTTTACGAGCCAAGCGCTTAATGCGGGTGCGCAGCGTCAGGTTATTGCGCTCAATCCGTTGGGTGAATATTTTTCCGGTCAGATGCTTATCCTTCGGCACCTCCCGGCCATAGCTGCCCCAGTCGTCGCTGGTGATCATGCCGATGTTGAATGGCGTAAGCAGTGCCAGTAGTTCCCGGCAGGTTTCATCGGTACGGGGACCAAAAGTGTAGGCCAGTACACCCCCTGTTTTGGTGTTATACGCGTACCAGAGCCAGTGTTGCCGGGCTTTACTGCCAACGAAACTCCATTGCTCATCAAGTTCGCAGATAAGCGCCACATCAGCATGAGCAACGGGCGAAGACGTTATTCGCTTTGGCGTGAGTTTTTTAAAGTCCGGATGACGGTGTTAATGCCAATTTTCAGTGTTCTGGCGGTATCGCGAACCCCGGCGCCATTGAAGGCCATTTCAGTGATCAGCTCTTTAATGCCCGGCTTACGGGCCTCATAAGTGTAAGTGAGCTGAAAAACGCGGTGGCAGTCACGGCAGCGAAATCTGTCATGGCCTTTAGGGTTCTGACCATGGCGGTAGACCTGTGCAGACTGACAACGAGGACAATGAATGTTAACGCTGGCCATGAAAGAACCTCAAAAGCCCGCATTATACATCAGATTCAACTAATTAGAGGCATCACCAAGTCGTGTATCCCAACGATGCTGATGATTTACTGAAGCTTATCGAAAACAATTCCAGACTGTGCGGGGTCATTTTTGATTGGGATATTTACAGTCTGGATTTGTGTGAAAAAATTAGCGCAATGAATGAACATTTACCGCTATATGCCTTCGCTAATAAACATTCAACGCTGGATGTCACATTGAATGAACTGCGCCTCAACATCCAATTTTTTGAGTATGCATTGGGTATGGCCGATGAGATCTCGCAAAAAATGAAAATGGGCACTGATGAGTATATCGACAAGATCCTGCCGCCGTTGACCAAAGCGTTGTTTAATTACGTTCGCGAAGGTAAATACACGTTCTGTACGCCTGGACATATGGGGGGAACCGCCTTCCAGAAATCACCCGTGGGTAGTCTGTTTTATGACTTCTTTGGTTCGAACACCATGAAGTCCGATATCTCGATTTCCGTTTCTGAATTGGGATCGCTGCTCGATCACTCCGGCCCGCATAAAGAAGCTGAGGAGTATATTGCGCGAACGTTTAATGCAGAACGTAGCTATATGGTGACCAACGGCACATCGACCGCCAACAAAATTGTTGGGATGTACGCAGCGCCCGCACAGAGCACCATACTCATCGATCGTAATTGCCACAAATCGCTGACGCATCTGATGATGATGAGCGATGTCACACCTATCTATTTTCGCCCGACGCGCAATGCCTACGGCATCCTCGGAGGGATCCCGCAAAGCGAATTTAGCCGCGAAACCATAGCTCAGCGCGTTAAAAACACACCGAATGCCAGCTGGCCGGTGCACGCCGTAGTGACCAACTCAACCTACGACGGCCTGCTCTATAACACGGATTTCATTAAGAAAAATCTCGATGTAAAATCCATCCACTTTGACTCAGCCTGGGTGCCCTACACCAATTTCAGCCCTATCTATTCTGGGTTGTGCGGGATGAGCGGCGAGCGCGTAGAAGGCAAAATCATTTATGAAACCCAATCAACGCACAAACTGTTAGCCGCTTTCTCCCAGGCATCAATGATCCATATAAAAGGTGATTTCAACGAAGAAACCTTCAGCGAAGCCTACATGATGCACACATCGACCTCGCCGCATTATGGGATTGTTGCGTCAATTGAAACCTCTGCCGCCATGATGAAAGGTAATGCAGGTAAACGCTTGATTGATGATTCGATTGCGCGGGCGATCCGCTTTCGTAAAGAGATCAAAAAGCTGCGTTCACAGTCGGAAGGCTGGTTCTTTGATGTCTGGCAACCGGATGACATTAGTGAAGAGTGCTGCTGGAAACTGGATGCGAAAGATAGCTGGCATGGTTTCAAAAACATCGACAGCGAACATATGTACCTTGACCCTATCAAGGTCACGTTGCTCACGCCAGGGATGAACGGTGATGGAACTATGGCTGAGATGGGAATCCCGGCATCGATCGTTTCGAAGTACCTTGATGAGCACGGTATTATTGTCGAAAAAACAGGCCCCTATAATCTCTTGTTCCTGTTCAGTATCGGTATTGATAAAACCAAAGCGCTGAGCCTGCTGCGCGCCCTGACCGATTTCAAACGCGCCTATGATTTAAACTTGCGGGTGAAAAACATCCTCCCCTCTTTATATCAGGAAGCGCCCGCGTTTTACGAAGAAATGCGTATTCAGGAACTGGCGCAAAATATTCACCAGCTTATCAAGAAGCATAATTTGCCAGAGTTAATGTTCCATGCTTTTGAAGTCCTACCAGAAATGATGATTAATCCTCACGGTGCTTTCCAGCTTGAGCTTAATGGCCTAACCGAGGAGGTTTATCTGGAGGAGATGATTGGGCGAATTAACGCCAATATGATTTTACCATACCCTCCGGGCGTTCCGCTGGTCATGCCCGGGGAGATGCTGACCGAAGAGAGTCGTCCGGTGCTGGAGTTCCTGCAGATGCTGTGCGAAATCGGGGCGCATTACCCTGGTTTTGAAACCGATATCCACGGAGCCTATCGACAAAGCGATGGCCGCTATACGGTAAAAGTATTAAAGCCACAATAAATATCTAATTAGCCCCGGCGCAGGGGAAATTAATAGTTTGCACAAGGGGCTATATAGGCTCACCGGCTTACTGTTGTCTTTTGTCTTTTGTCTTTTGTCTGCGCCAGGGATACTTCCCATTAATTATCGAGTCTATTATGAGTAAATTTAATAATAAAATTGCAGTGAGCTCAGATATCGTCTCCTGTTTTACCAGCGAGCGAGATGTATGCGATGTACATAATACCGATTTTACCGATGTATCCGCCGTGGTGTTATCGGTTAAAGATGCGACAAACGGTATTTTGCGGACGGTAGAAGCCTGCGGATTTGGGCTGCCGGTGTTTGTTGCCACCTGCTGCGAAGATGACTTGCCCGCCAATATTCTCCCACGGGTGACGGGCGTTTTCGAACTGTGTGACGCCAACAGCGAATATTATGGTAAACAGCTTGAGTCGGCGGCTGAACGCTATGAGAGCGAATTATTACCGCCGTTCTTTGGTCGGCTGGTCGATTATGTGAGTAAAGGCTACGCGGCATTCGATTGCCCGGGTCACCAGGGCGGCCAGTTCTATCGTCGTCACCCTGCCGGTCGCCAATTCTTCGACTGGTTTGGCGAAAATCTTTTCCGTTCCGATCTGTGCAATGCTGACGTGGCGCTGGGCGACCTGCTGATACACGAAGGTGCCGCCTGCGCGGCGCAACAGCATGCGGCGAAAGTGTTCAACGCCGACAAAACCTATTTCGTGCTTAACGGTACCTCGTCCTCCAACAAAGTGGTGCTGAATGCATTGCTGGCGCAGGGCGATCTGGTGCTTTTCGATCGTAACAACCATAAATCTAACCACCACGGCGCGCTGCTGCAGGCCGGGGCAACGCCGGTGTATCTGGAAACGGCGCGTAATCCATTTGGCTTTATCGGTGGTATTGACTCCCCCTGCTTTGATGAAAAATATCTGCGCAAACTGGTGAACGAGGTCGCGCCGGAGCGCACTAACGAACAGCGCCCGTTCCGTCTGGCGATTATTCAGCTAGGCACCTACGACGGCACCATCTATAACGCCCGTCAGGTGGTCGATAAGATTGGTCACCTGTGCGACTACATCTTGTTTGACTCCGCGTGGGTCGGCTACGAGCAGTTTATTCCCATGATGAAAGACTGTTCGCCATTGCTACTGGATCTCAACGAGAACGATCCGGGCATTCTGGTGACCCAGTCGGTACACAAACAGCAGGCCGGCTTCTCTCAAACCTCGCAGATCCACAAAAAAGATAGTCATATCAAAGGGCAGCTGCGTTACGTTAGCCATAAACGCATGAATAATGCGTTTATGATGCACGCCTCCACCAGCCCGTTCTATCCGCTATTCGCCGCCCTTGATGTCAACGCCAAAATGCACGCAGGTGACAGCGGCAAACGCCTGTGGCTGGACTGCGTGAAGTTTGGGATCGAAGCTCGCAAGCTGATTATGAACCTGTGTCAGCACATCCGTCCGTTTGTGCCGCCGATGGTTGATGGCAAAAAATGGCAGGATTACGACACCGATGTGATGGCCGGCGATCTGCGCTTCTTTAACTTCATTCCCGGCCAGAAATGGCACGCCTTTGAAGGTTATGCGCAAGATCAGTACTTCGTTGATCCCTGCAAGTTAATGCTGACGACACCGGGGATTAATACAGAAACCGGCAGGTACGAATCCTTTGGCGTACCGGCGACAATTCTGGCGAATTTCCTGCGTGAAAACGGTATCGTCCCGGAAAAATGCGATCTCAACTCGATTCTGTTCCTGCTGACCCCGGCGGAAGATATGGCCAAAATGCGTCATCTGGTGGCGCAGATTGCTCGCTTCGAACGCCTGCTGGAAGAGGATGCTCCGGTGTCAGAGGTTTTACCGGCGCTGTATGCCAATCACGAAGAACGCTATCGCGGCTATACCCTGCGCCAACTGTGCCAGGAAATGCACAACCTTTACGTCAGCTACGATGTGAAGCAATTGCAAAAAGAGATGTTCCGCAAAAAGTATTTCCCTCGGGTCGCGATGAATCCGCAGCAGGCTAATATGGAGTTTGTTCGCGGTAACGTGGAGCTAGTCGCGCTGAAAGATATTGAAGGCCAAATTGCCGCCGAAGGCGCCCTGCCTTATCCGCCAGGGGTGCTATGCGTGGTGCCGGGTGAAATTTGGGGTGGTCCGGTTCAACGTTATTTCCTCGCACTGGAAGAAGGCATTAACCTGCTGCCGGGCTTCGCACCTGAACTACAGGGGGTTTATATCCAGGAAGATGCCGATGGTTATAAACGTGCCTACGGACATGTCATTAAATCATAAATACATATACCTCTCTTCGAAGAGGTCAGATTGCTGACAAAGTTCGTTCTTGTGGAATTGCCCGGTGGCGGCTAGCGCCTTACCGGGCCTACGGAAAGTGCATAACTTGATGGTGTTGGTGGTTTTGTAGGTCGGGTAAGGCGTCAGGTGCCACCCGACAAGAATACGGCACCTTATCTAAATCAAGTTTGTCATCAATCTCAGAGGTTTTTGATATTAACCGTGAGAACAGCTCAATGGCGAATAGTGAAATAGTCTGCCCACGCTGCCATCAAGCCAACTGTGTGACGAATAACGGGCACTCAGCGTCGGGTGTCCAGCGCTATCGTTGCAAGTATTGCCGAAAAACATTTCAGCTTGATTTTCGTTATAACGCCTCGAAACCAGGCATCCGTCAGGCGATAGTCGATATGGCAACGCAAGGAACGGGGTGCCGGGCAACGGCAAGATCGCTGCATATTGGCCTTAATACCGTTTTGCGGCATCTGAAAAATGCGCCTCACTCTGATGATGCGGAAAGTTGAACAACATAATGAGTAAAAGCCAAACCCACAAATGTGGGTTTGGCTTTTATCGGACGCTTATTTGATCGGACGAAGCGCAGGGAAGAGAATCACATCGCGGATCGTGTGTGAATTGGTAAATAACATCACCATTCTGTCAATACCAATACCTAAACCTGCGGTTGGCGGCAGGCCGTATTCTAGTGCAGTCACGTAATCTTCATCGTAGAACATCGCTTCATCATCGCCCGCGTCTTTAGCGGCAACCTGCTCGTTAAAGCGTTCAGCCTGATCTTCAGCATCATTCAACTCGGAAAATCCATTGCCGATTTCCCGACCGCCAATAAAGAATTCGAAGCGGTCGGTAAACTGCGGATTAATATCATTACGGCGTGCGAGAGGCGATATTTCCGCAGGATATTCCGTAATAAACGTCGGCTGAATAAGGTGCGCTTCCGCCACTTCATCGAAAATTTCCGCGATAATGCGCCCGGTTCCCCAGCTTTCCTCTATCTCAATACCCAGAGACTCCGCAATCGCTCTGGTCTTGCTGTCATCGCCAAGATCGTTAATATCCGTTTCCGGGCGGAATTTTTTGATGGCCTCGCGCATGGTCATTTTTGCAAATGGCTTACCAAAATCAAAATCCTGGGAACCATACTCCACAATGGGTGAGCCAAGCACTTCAATCGCCACGGTGCGGAACAACGACTCTGTCAGCGTAATCAGGTCCTGGTAATCGGCATGCGCCATATAGAGTTCCATCATCGTAAACTCTGGATTATGCCGCGGTGAAATGCCTTCATTACGAAAGTTACGGTTGATCTCAAAAACCCGCTCCATGCCGCCAACCACCAGACGTTTAAGATAAAGCTCAGGGGAGATACGCAGGTACATATCAATATCCAGCGCATTATGATGAGTGATAAACGGACGGGCGGAAGCACCGCCAGGGATAACCTGCATCATTGGCGTTTCAACTTCAATGAAGCCATGCTCCAGCATAAAATTACGGGTGGTGGCTAAAATATTTGACCGCAGCTGGAATGTACGTCGGGATTCAGGGTTGGCAATCAGATCAAGATAGCGTTGACGATAGCGAGTTTCCTGATCGGCCAGACCGTGATATTTATCCGGCAGCGGGCGCAATGCCTTCGTTAATAAACGAATCTCGGTGCACTCAATGGTTAACTCACCGGTTTTTGTTTTAAAAAGCCGACCGCGAGCGCCCAGAATATCGCCTAAATCCCATTTTTTAAAATGGTCGTTATAGATGTCTTCAGAGATGTTGTCGCTGGAAACATAGAGCTGAATATTCCCCCCCATATCCTGCAGGGTCACGAAAGAGGCCTTCCCCATAATCCGCTGCGTCATCATTCGCCCCGCAACGCTGACTTCAAACTCTAAAGCCTCAAGTTCCTCTTTCGCCACATCATCGTAGCTATTATGCAGTTCAAGGGAAATCGCGTCGCGACGGAAGTCGTTAGGGAAAGCGACACCCTGCTTACGCAGGTGGACAAGTTTTTCGCGCCGATTAGCCAACTCGTTATTAAGTTCAATATCCATTGAGTCATTTAAATTAAGGTTGTTGGACAGAGTTTCCATATAAATTCCTTCTCACTATTATCGAGAGTCAGTGGTTGAGCGCGTTAGTAAAAATTAAAGTCTTGCATTAGCAACAAAATAATTACCATGCTTTTTATTTTATGTCCACACCACGGCCTCTCATCATTTTGCATAAAAAGCCAGACCAGGTATGAGGCCTTTTATTTTTCCATTACAAAATCACACATTTAGATATATGTTTTTTAATAAAAACAGGCTCTCAATCAAAATTTAAACACACCCTGCAATTTATTTCTTGAAATTAAAAACAAATCATTTGAGGAAATCAATAAATTGGTATCAAAGAATGCGATAAATATAAATATTTTTATTATGGGGATGTAACGAAATAAAAATTGAATATTGCCAGATGCCGTCTCATGACGGCCTCTGTTGGTGTCAACGCTGGCTCGATTTCCGTGTTTTCAGCCGCCCGGCAAGCGTCACGTGGGTTGCGGCATCTTCCTCGTTGCACAAATACTCAACGGCCAGACGTCCCAGTTCACTGTAGGGCAACTGAATACTGGTCAGGGGCGGGGTGAGCTGTTCAGAAATTTTCTGGTCGTCATAACCCGCCACCAGAATATCCTCAGGGATCGCGATGCCCTGCATTGCCAGCGCCTGATAGCAACCAATCGTCAGCCAGTCGCTGGCGCAAAAAATAGCATCGGGACGTGTTTCCAGCGCCAGCAGCTTGAGCGTGGCCTGGTGCGACTCGCTGAACTGCCAGTTGGTTTCACAAATCCACTCATTCTGCACGGCGATCCCCGCCTGCTCCAGCGCCGCACGCCATCCAGCCAGACGCTGTTTTGTCGCTTCCATCCATCCTTCGCCAGTAATATGCGCCACCCGCTGCGCCCCCTGGCTAATTAGATGGCGCGTCACCTGAAACGCGTTGGCATAGTCGTCCGGAACAAAGGACGGCAGCAGCGGGGAATCCGGATCGCGCTGGTTAAGCAGCACTAGCGGCAGTTCAGTACACTCGCGAAACTGCGACATATCGCTAACGGTGGTCACCGGAGAGGCAAGAATAATACCCACGCAGTTGCGCTTTTCCAGCTGGCGAATAATGTTGATTGCCAGTTCGGCATCATCACCATATTCATACACCGTCAGCAGGATTTCATTGCGCCACGCCGCCTCGCGAGCCTGGCTTATGGCATCAATGAACGGATCGTAACTCTGCAATGAGCTGATGAGCAGGGCTATCTCTTGTTGATTACGCGGAGAGTGAATCGCCGGTAGGCGGTCATAACCCAGCGATGTCGCCACCTCAATCACCCGCTGACGGGTCTCTTCGCTAAGTTTAATATTGCGCGACTGATTGAGCACCAACGATACCGTTGCCTGGGAAACCCCGGCGGTTCTGGCGATGTCGTTCATCGTCACTTTGGTTTTGCGTTTCATCATCCCTTCCCTTCGCATACAGAACCAACATCATAACCGCAGTTTGCGCCAGCTGCGCTCTCGCTCACGTTTCTTTGCCTTGATCCCACCAGGATTGTGACTCGCTTCGCTTTTTTTTACTTCGCTATTTGCTCATTTATACGTCAACTAATATTTATTAGCTAATTATTATCAGCAAGCGAGGCGATGATGAAACAACAATGGACACCTGAACAGGCACAGACGTGGTATCAGCAACAGGGTTGGCTATGTGGCTTTAACTACCTGCCATCAACGGCGGTGAACTGGACGGATATCTGGCAGGCGAAAACCTTTGACGCACCAACAATTGACCGCGAGCTTGGCTGGGCGGCGCAGGCGGGTTACAACTCCCTGCGCATCAACCTGCCGTTTATCGTCTGGCAGCACGATCGCGATGGGCTCATAGCGCGTATCGACCAGTTTCTGACGCTGGCCGATGAGCGCGGGTTTAGCACCATGCTGACATTGATGGATGACTGCGGTTTCTCCGGCGATGAGCCTTACCTTGGGCCGCAAAAAGCACCAGAGCCGGGGAAACACAATAGTCAGGCGGCCGCCAGTCCGGGGCGGGAAATCGTCTGTAACCGCGATGCCTGGCCTGAAGTTGAATGCTACGTACGTGATATCGTGCGCCAGTTCCGCGACGACCGCCGCGTGCTGCTTTGGGATCTGTATAACGAGCCGGGCAACCGGGGGATTTTTTCCACTGGCACCGTCGAAGTGTTGTATGACGAAAAACTGGAACATTACGCCCTCGAACTCATGCAGGCGGCGTTTCGCTGGGTGCGGGAAGAAGATCCGACGCAGCCACTCACCGTCTGCGCATGGAAACTGCCGGACGAAGTCGAAGGCGAGGTGTTCTATCAACATCCTTTAGACCAGACTGCGCTGGCATTATCTGATGTGATCAGCTTTCACGCCTATACCAATACCGCACGCATGGTGGCCATCATCCACCAGCTCGAACAGCACGGACGGCCGCTGTTCTGCACCGAGTGGCTGGCGCGCCATGTCGGCAGCCTGATCGAAGAGCAGCTCCCGTTAATGCATGCCGCTAATATCGCCCCCTATCAGTGGGGGCTGGTGCGCGGAAAAACCCAGACCTGGCTGCCGTGGCCGGTGGTGATGAAAAACTCACCGGACTACTGTCGCCTGTGGTTCCATGACGTTTTTGACGAAAACGGCATTCCGTTTGCCAAAGCCGAAATGGCGCTGGTGCGTAAACTCAGTCGGATTGGCCTGCATTCGAATAAAGCATAAAAAATATTATCTCTACAGACGCCCTGACCCAATGCGGCCGGGGCGTGAGGGAACACACGATGGCAAGCACCATGAAAATACCTTCTCGCGAGTTATGGTCCTATTTTGGCTATGGTTTAGGTCAGTGTTTTAGCTTTGGTTTAGTGGGTTCGTTTATTAACTATTTTTATACTGACGTGCTGGGGATCTCCGCCCTCGCGGCGAGCACCATATTTTTGATCGCCCGAGCCTGGGATGCAGTTCACGACCCGCTGTTCGCCAGTATCATGGATACATTAAACAGTCGCTTCGGTAAGTTTCGCCACTTCCTGCTGATCGCACCGCTGTTAATCACCGGCGTCACCCTGCTCGCGTTTTACAAAATAGAAGCCGATCTCACCACTAAGATCCTGTATGCCGGGGTGACCTACATACTGTGGGGCACGCTGTACGCCATTTCCGATATTCCGTTCTGGTCGATGTCATCGGTGATGACTAACGATTCCGGTCAGCGTACCCGCGCGGTGACCGCCGCCATGCTCGGGGTTAACGCCGGTATCGCCTGTGCTAATATTTTCTTCCCCAAACTGGCGGCCTTCTTCGCCCAGTACAGCAATGACAAAGGCTATTTTATGGCTGCGTTGGTGATGATGCTGGTGGGTCTGCCGCTGATGTTAAACGGATTCTTTCAGATCAAAGAGCGCGTGCCGCCAAGCCCGGAAAAGGTCACCATTCGCGATACCTTCCGCAATTTGCGTCACAATAAGCCGCTGTTTATTATTCTGCTGTCGTTTTTCTTTTGCGTCTTTCATAACGTGGCGAACGGCATTTATATCTACTTTTTTATCTACAATCTGGGCGATGGCAGCCTGCAAATGGCGATAGGCGTGATGGGGATTGCCGCCGCCGTCATCTGCCTGATTGCCCCGCTTCTCACCCGTCATATGCAAAAACGTCAGCTGTTTATGATCCTTTGCGCGCTGGATATTGTGGTTCGCGTGGTGATGTGGTTTATCGGCTATCAGCACGTGGCGATGCTGTTCTTATTGCTTGGCCTGAGCACGCTGTTTGTCATGATGAGCAACATTCTGACTTCATCGATGATTGCCGACACCATCGAATACGCTGAATATCATACCCATCGACGCTGCGCGGCGATCACCTTCTCCGGCCAGACGTTCACCGGAAAAATGTCCGTCGCGGTGGGTGGCGGGCTGATTGGCATCTGGCTGACGATGATAGGTTATATTCCGCAAGCACAAAGCCAGAGCGAGAGCGTGCTGAATGGCCTGTTCTTTGGGATTTGCCTGCTCCCGGCAATCGGGTCGTTGATTCGCCTGCTGTGCATGTCCCGCTTTACCTTCACGGAAGAAAAGCACGCGGAGATTTGCCGCCTGCTGGCGCTGCGCCGCCAGAGTGCGGAGGTGGATGACGCGGAGCAAACTGTTGAAACACATCCGGCATCAGTAAACTAAGGCTCTTTCCCCGCCAGGCATGGTGTAATCCATCACGCCTGGCGGGGATTGTTATCAGGACCCGCTATCCATCTCATCAAACACCTGCTGCGCCAGATGCATTGTGGCGTTAGCTGCGGGCAGGCCGCAGTAGAGCGCGGAGTGCATAATCAGCTCTTTTAACTCGTCGCGGGTGACGCCATTATTAAACGCTGCGCGCAGATGCATTTTCAACTCAGCTTCGCGGTTCAGGGCAATCAGCATCGCGATGGTAATCATGCTGCGGGTATGGTGATCGAGGCCCGGACGGGTCCAGGTCTCACCCCAGGCGTAGCGGGTGATAAAATCCTGAAACTCCTCATTGAGCGGCGTCAGTTTTTGCAGGGTTTTATCAACATGGGTATCGCCAAGCACCTTGCGGCGCACTGCCATTCCCTGCTGATAACGCTGTTTATCTTCCATGCTGTTCTCCCTGGAAAAAGCCCAGCAACGCGGCGCTGAACGCCTTCGGTGCTTCGATATTCGATAAATGAGAAGCTGCCAGTACCACCACCTGTGAGGCGGGGATCTGCTGATGCAGGAAGTTGGCGTCCGTCACCGTAGTGACAGGGTCACTTTCCCCGGCAATAATCAAAACGGGTAGCGGAATTTGCGCCACTTCGGCGCGAAGGTCGGCCGCCGCCAGCGCCTCGCAACAGTCCGCATAACCTTCTGCATTGCTATGGGTCAGTTGATGGCACAGGGCTTCCACCACTTCCGGCGTCATCTGACGAAATTCGTGGGTAAACCAGCGATCCGCCGATCCGGCAGCCACAACGTCCATCCCCTCCTGACGAACCGCGCGGGCACGCGACAGCCAGCTCGCCTGATCGCCGATACGCGCTGCGGTGTTGGCGACCGCCAGGGCGTAAAAACGCTCAGGTGCAAAACGCCCCAGCCACAGTCCGGTCAGCCCCCCCATAGAAATACCGCAAAACCAGGCTTTATCAATATTAAGATGATCGAGCAGCGCAATCACATCTTCGCCAAGCTGCGCCAGCGTTACCTTTCCGCTTTTGCTGGTTTTACCATGACCGTGAGTATCGTAGCGCAGGACGCGAAAATGCTGCGTTAGCGCCGCGAGCTGCGGCTGCCACATCGCCCGGGTGGTCCCCAGCGAATTGGAGAGTACGATGACCGGCGCACCGTCCGGCCCGTCAATCTGATAATCAACCTTCATTACGTTGCTCCTTATAGCGCGCCATCACCTGACGCACGAAGAGTTCAGCGCTGCCGGTCGCCGTTGCCGGGTCCAGCAGTTGGGTTAAGCGGCTGGTGGAAAGATGCTCACCGACCAAGGGATCGTTATCCAGCACGCTCAGCAGCGAACGAGATTCATCCATCGCCTGACGACACAAGGCCTCAACCCGATGATGGGCCTCGGCTTTACCGATAAACTCCGCCAGCGCCAGGGTGACCGCTTCCGCCATAATCAGGCCATGGGTGATATCAAGGTTGGCGCGCATCTTATGCGCAAACACCTGCATTTCACGCACCAGTGCTTCGCTTTGCGCCATCGCGCCGCCGACGAGGGTGATCAGATCCGGCAGCGTTTCCCACTCCGCCTGCCATCCGCCCAGCGCGCGCTCATGCTGCTGAATCTGACAGGCATACAGCGTTGCCACCAGTCCGGGCGTGCGTTGAGCGGCAGTCAAGATTGCCGCGCAGGAGATGGGATTACGTTTGTGCGGCATGGTCGATGAACCGCCGCGACCTTCGGCGACCGGTTCAGAGACTTCGGCAACTTCGGTTTGCATCAGCAGGGAAAAATCATTGGCGAATTTACCAAGAGTGCCGCAAACACCCGCGTACCACGCCCCCACTTCTAACAATCGATCGCGCTGGCTGTGCCATGGGGTATCGGGAAGGTTCAGGTCGAGCGTTTTTGCCAGCGCAGCGGCAACCTGTGGCGCTTGCGCTTTGAGCGAGTCAAGCGTGCCAGCGGCACCGCCAAATTGCAGCACCAGCACCCTTGATCGCATTTCACGCAGACGTATCTGCCAGCGCAGCAGCGCGTCGAGCGTTCCCGCTAGCTTCAGGCCAAAGGTCACCGGCAGCGCATGCTGCATCCAGGTACGCCCGGGCATCACCGTATGCTGATGTCGCTCGGCCTGGCTGGCCAGCGCATCAAGCAGGCGTTGTAAGAGCGCGTCCGTTTCCGCCAGCACGCCGCGCAGTTGCAGGATCAAGCCGGTATCAATTGCGTCCTGACTGGTTGCTCCCCAATGGACATAGCGCGCAGCCGATTCGTCCTGAGCTTTTACCCGCGCGGTGAGCTGTTTTACCAGCGGGATGGCGAGGTTGCCCGCGCTGGCTGCGGCCTGTCCCAAAGCCGCAAAGTCGATTTGCTGATGCTGGCATGATTCGATAATCGGGTTAAGCGCCGCCTGCGGCACCAGCCCGCACTCGGCCTGAGCTTGGGCCAGCGCGGCTTCAAAATCCAGCATACCCTGCACCCGCTGCGCATCGCTGAACCAGGTGGTCAGCGGACTGGTGCGCATCATCGGGGTCAACAAACTCATTCTGGCTCCTTAAACGCGTTCAATAATCAGCGCGATCCCCTGACCGACGCCGATACACATGGTGCACAGCGCATAGCGTCCGCCGGTTCGCCGCAGCTGATACGCCGCAGTCATCGCCAGACGCCCACCTGAAGCCCCCAGCGGATGGCCCAGCGCAATGGCGCCGCCGTTAGGGTTTACGTGCGCGGCATCGTCAGGCAACCCCAGATCGCGCGTCACCGCCAGCGCCTGGGCGGCGAAAGCTTCATTCAGCTCAATGACGTCCATTTGCCCAAGGGTCAGGCCGGTTTGTGCCAGAACCTTACGCACCGCCGGTGCCGGGCCAAACCCCATAATGCGCGGCGCAACCCCCGCCGTCGCCACGCCGACCACACGGGCCAGCGGCTGTAAATCATTTACCGTAAGCGCCTGCTCGCTGGCGAGCAATAGCGCGCAGGCACCGTCGTTAACCCCGGAGGCGTTACCCGCCGTGACCGAGCCATCAGCACGCACGACGCCGCGTAGTTTCGCCAGCGCCTCTGCACTAGTGCCGCGCGGGTGTTCATCCTGGGTAAATAGCAGCGCTTCACCCTTTCGCTGCGGGACCGAAACGGCGATCAGCTCATCGGCAAAGCGTCCAGCTGCTTGCGCAGCCGCAGTGCGCAGCTGGCTACGCAGCGCAAACGCATCCTGATCGGCACGCGAAATGGCAAAATCACCCGCCACGTTTTCGGCAGTTTCCGGCATTGAATCAACGCCATACAGCGCTTTCATCTGCGGGTTGATAAAGCGCCAGCCGATGGTGGTGTCTTCCATCTGCATCGTTCGGCTAAAGGCGCTTTCCGCCTTGCCCATCACAAACGGTGCCCGCGACATGCTTTCGACGCCACCGGCAATCATCAGTTGAGTTTCGCCGCTTTTAATCGCGCGCGCTGCGATGCCGATCGCATCAAGGCTGGAACCACACAAGCGATTAACGGTACTGCCCGGCACGCTTGCCGGCAGCCCGGCCAGCAGCAGCGCCATGCGGGCAACGTTGCGGTTATCTTCCCCGGCCTGGTTGGCGCAGCCGTAAATCACATCATCAATACGCGCCGGGTCAAGGCCTGGGTTACGTTCCAGCAGCGCTTTTAGCGGCAGCGCCGCCAGATCGTCAGCGCGCATTGTCGCCAGCGTACCACCAAAACGACCGAACGGTGTACGCACCGCATCGCAGATAAATGCCTGATTCATCATAGGTTCCTTACGCGCTTTCCGCCAGTTGCTCGAAAGTCAGCGTCACCGGAGTGATGCGCTGCAGTTCTTCAAAAGAGAGGCCGTTAAAGATTTCCCGCACCACCGGGCCGTTCTCACTGATATCGATCACCGCCAGATCGGTATAGATGCGGCTGACGCAGCCAACGCCGGTCAGCGGATAGGTGCAGTGTTCGACCAGTTTGCATTCGCCATCGCGGGTCAGGTGATCCATCATCACGAAGACCTGACGCGCGCCGATAGCCAGATCCATCGCGCCGCCGACGGCGGGAATGGCATCGGGCGCCCCGGTGCTCCAGTTCGCCAGATCGCCGCGGGCGGAGACCTGATAGGCTCCAAGGACGCAGATATCCAGGTGGCCTCCGCGCATCATGGCGAAGGAGTCACCATGGTGGAAATAGCAACCGCCCTGAAGCAGAGTCACATACTCTTTCCCGGCGTTAATCAACTCCGGGTCCTCTTCCCCCGGCTGCGGTTTCGGCCCCATCCCGAGCAGACCGTTTTCGCTGTGCAGGAACACCTCTTTATCCGCCGGAAGATAGTTAGCAATACGGGTCGGCAGGCCGATGCCCAGATTGACATAAGCGCCTTCAGGAATATCGCGGGCCACGCGCTGGGCCATCTCATCGCGATTCAGTTTTTGCATAATGGGTTCCTCAGGCGCTTTTGGCAGCAATCAGGTTTTCCAGGGAATAGACACGCTGGACAAAAATGCCCGGCGTGATAACGCTTTCCGGGTCGAGGTCCCCCAGGGCGACCAGTTGCGAGACTTCCACAATGGTGGTTTGCGCGGCGGTCGCCATAATCGGACCGAAGTTACGCGCCGCTTTGCGATAAACCAGGTTGCCCCAGCGATCGCCCTGATGGGCTTTAATCAACGCGAAATCTGCTTTGATGGGATATTCAAGAACGTAATGACGGCCGTCGATCTCGCGGGTCTCTTTACCCTCAGCCAACGGCGTACCGTAACCCGTAGGAGTAAATACCGCACCGAGACCGGCTCCTGCCGCCTGAATGCGTGCCGCCAGATTTCCCTGCGGTACCAGCTCCAGCTCCACTTTGCCGCGGCGATAGAGATCATCAAAAATCTGTGAATCCACCTGGCGCGGGAACGAGCAAATCATCTTGCGCACCCGCCCGGCTTTCAGTAACGCCGCCAGGCCCACTTCGCCGTTACCCGCGTTATTGTTAATGATGGTTAAATCACGGGCCCCCTGTTCTATCAGTGCATCTATCAGGTACGTCGGCTGACCGGCGGGGCCAAAACCGCCAATCATAATGGTCGCCCCGTCGTGGATCCCAGCGATGGCATCACTTAGCGTCGACACGCTTTTATCAATCATCAGGTCGCTCCTGTATGTGCGGTAATCGCACTTTTATTCGTTGTTCGCACAAAATGTGACCCGCTTAACGATGTTGGTCAAGGGCGATAATCGAAATATGGTGCGATAATCGAACATCGTATATCTTTAGCGAAAGAATGTGATCGATGGCAAATACGGAGACGAAAATGGAGAAACATCCAGACGATTTACTGACGGGCGATAGCGATCCGTTTAAGGGCGATCCGAACTTTATGGCTTCGTTGGCGCGCGGGCTGGAAGTGATTCAGGCCTTCACCCCACAGCGCCCACTGCTGTCCATCTCGCAAATCAGCCAGAAGACCGGTATTCCGCGTGCGGCAGTGCGTCGCTGCCTGTATACCCTGAGCAAATTAGGTTTTGTTTACGCCGAGGATGGCAAAAATTTCCAGCTGCGCCCGAGGATTCTGGCTCTGGGGCACGCCTGGCTGGCCTCCACGCCGCTGGCGCGATCCGCGCAGCCGGTACTGAAGCATTTAAGCGAAATGCTTAATGAGTCCTGCTCTATCGCGACGCTTGATGGCGACGACATTCTCTATATTGCCCGCGCCTCCAGTTCACGAATTATGACCATTGATTTGGATATCGGTAGCCGCCTTCCCGCGTGGGCGACTTCGATGGGACGGGTACTGTTGAGTCATCAACCGGAAGAAAAGCTCAACGATATGCTGGGCCGGGTGACAATGATTCGCTATACCCCGCAAACCGTCGATTCGGTAGCGAAACTGCGTGCTGAACTTAAACGCGTTCATCAACAAGGCTACGCGCTTAACGATCAGGAGCTGGAAATGGGGCTACGCTCGCTGGCGGTGCCGCTGTTTAACCCGCAGGGGCAAATTCAGGCGGCGCTTAACGTCGGCGTTCATGCCGGGCAGGTTTCAACGCGTGAGATGCTGGAAAGAGTTTTGCCCGAGCTGCAAAAAGCGGCCCGGGAGCTGACGTTACTGATGCGCTAGCGGCTGCGTTTGGCGTGGCGCTCCCAGTTTTCCTGTTTTGCCTCGGCAGATTTGCGTAGAGCAACATAGCACGCGCCGCTGCCGCCGTGGTGCCCTAACGCGGTACAAAAGGCCTGAACCTCCGGGAGTTCCACCAGCCAGCGCGCCAGGTAACTACGAATGATATTGGCGTGAGCATTATCATCGCGCCCTTTGCCATGAACGATCAGCAAATTGCGCAGCCCCTCCTTCTGCGCCTGAATCACAAAGGCGAACAGCAGTTGTCGGCACTGTTCAACCGGCTGACGCAGTAGATTCAGGCTCGCCTGCTGGCTATATTTGCCGCGTCGCAGTTTATCCAGCACCCCGGATTGCAGCCCTTCGCGCTTAAACTCCAGCGCGGTGGCTAACGGCACAATATCGAGATAGCCGGTGGTGAGACAGTTATCGAGCTGCAGGGTGTCTACCCGTTGTACGGGGCGAGCGTTACGCTCGGGATGCCAGTGAACGTCGTTGTTGCGCTTCAGAGGCTGTACGTCCTCCATAGCGCCAAGAAATAGGGATTTGTCGTCAAGATTCATGCGCGTTCCTCCAGCTACCACCGGGGATTACTATAGCGGCGACGCCCTGCGCCCTCAATCCGTTTACGTTGTTTTACCGCCAGAGATGTTTATCTTTTGGAGGTATAGTTGCCCGCGCGGGCCGCGTGGTATCTTGTTGGCCTAATACAAGGGAAGAGGAATAACGATGCTGACGCTGCTGCAGGACAAAATCGATACCCCAATGGGGCCGCTGTGGATCATTTGCGACGAGCAATATCAACTACGCGCCGTGGAGTGGGAAGAGCATAGCGATCGCATGGAGCAACTGCTGGATCTGCACTATCGCCACGAAGGTTACCAACGCGTTGCCGCCGCAAATCCGGGTGATTTAAGCCGTAAGCTCGCCGACTATTTCGCAGGCGATCTGAGCATTATCGACACCCTTCCTACCGCTACTGCAGGCACGCCGTTTCAACGTGAAGTCTGGAAAGCGCTGCGCACCATACCCTGCGGTCAGGTCATGCACTACGGCCAGCTCGCGGAAACGCTGGGTCGGTCTGGTGCTGCGCGCGCGGTCGGTGCCGCAAACGGATCCAACCCAATCAGTATTGTGGTGCCCTGCCATCGCGTTATCGGGCGCAACGGCACCATGACCGGATACGCTGGCGGCGTACAACGAAAAGAGTGGTTATTGCGCCACGAGGGGTATTTGCTTCTTTGACCGTATGTGCCTTTTCTGGAATCTTCCGGTAATTTTACAATCCCATACGTTCCAACAACTCATTCGTAATCAAGCAGATAAGAGGGATAATTGATTTACCCTCTTAATATTACGTGTTTCAGAGGTTCGAGGCTTACCTGCTCACCAAAAAGATGTTAAAATTGACCAATATCAATTAAAAGCCTGAGCAGACCTATGATCCCGGAAAAGCGAATTATACGACGCATTCAGTCTGGCGGTTGTGCAATCCATTGCCAGGATTGCAGCATCAGCCAGCTTTGCATCCCTTTTACTCTGAACGAGCATGAGCTTGATCAGCTTGATAACATCATCGAGCGGAAAAAGCCTATCCAGAAAGGACAGACCTTGTTCAAAGCCGGTGATGAGCTGAAATCGCTGTATGCAATTCGTTCTGGCACAATCAAGAGTTACACCATCACTGAACAGGGTGATGAGCAAATTACCGGTTTTCACCTGGCGGGCGATCTGGTGGGTTTTGACGCCATCGGCACCGGCCACCACCCGAGCTTTGCTCAGGCGCTGGAAACCTCAATGGTCTGCGAAATTCCTTTCGAAACCCTGGACGATCTTTCCGGTAAAATGCCGAATCTGCGCCAGCAGATGATGCGTCTGATGAGCGGCGAGATCAAAGGCGATCAGGACATGATCCTGTTGCTTTCCAAAAAGAACGCAGAAGAGCGCCTGGCGGCCTTTATCTATAATCTCTCCCGTCGCTTCGCTCAACGTGGTTTCTCCCCGCGTGAGTTCCGTCTGACCATGACCCGTGGCGATATCGGTAACTATCTGGGTCTAACGGTGGAAACCATTAGCCGCCTGCTGGGGCGTTTCCAGAAAAGCGGTATGCTGGCGGTCAAAGGCAAATATATCACCATCGAAAATAGCGACCTGCTGGCACAACTTGCCGGTCAGGCCCGCAACGTCGCCTGATAACTCTTCTGTCACTGGGCCAGATCGCGAATTTTTTTCTAATTTGTTGATCTGGCCAGGCACATCCCCTGTTTCATTTCATCCATATAGGTTATCTTTTTAATTACGAACTGTGGTTACAGTTGTAAGGAGACCCTGTATGGCAAAGTATCAGAACATGCTGGTAGTAATTGACCCCAATCAGGACGACCAGCCTGCATTGCGGCGTGCGGTGTATCTGCACCAAAGGATTGGTGGACGCATCAAAGCCTTTTTGCCGATCTATGATTTTTCCTATGAGATGACCACCCTGCTGTCCCCTGATGAACGCACGGCCATGCGCCAGGGCGTTATCAGCCAGCGTAGCGCCTGGATCCGCGAGCAGGCCAAATTTTATATTGATTCCGGTATTCCCATCGACATCAAAGTGGTGTGGCACAACCGTCCCTTTGAGGCCATTATTCAGGAAATCATCAGCGATAAGCATGATTTAGTCCTGAAGATGGCGCACCAGCACGACCGGCTGGAAGCGGTTATTTTCACCCCAACAGACTGGCATCTGCTGCGCAAATGTCCATGTCCGGTGTGGATGGTTAAAGATCAGCCATGGCCGGAAGGGGGTAAAGCGCTGGTGGCGGTCAACCTCGCCAGCGAAGAGAATTACCACAACGCGCTCAATGAGAAGCTGGTAAGAGAAACAATTGAACTGGCGGAACAGGTTAACCATACCGAGGTCCATCTGGTGGGCGCTTATCCGGTAACACCAATCAATATCGCGATTGAACTGCCTGATTTTGACCCCAGTATCTATAACGACGCCATTCGCGGTCAGCATCTGCTGGCGATGAAAGCGTTACGCCAAAAATTCAGCATTGATGAAAGCCGTACCCACGTTGAGAAAGGTCTACCTGAAGAGGTGATTCCCGACCTGTCTGAGCATCTGCAGGCAGGGATTGTGGTGCTGGGTACCATCGGGCGCACCGGGTTATCGGCGGCCTTCCTCGGCAATACTGCCGAACAGGTTATCGATCACCTGCGCTGCGACCTGCTGGCGCTGAAACCGGATCAGTACCAGACGCCGGTTGAACTGGATGACGACGAAGACGATTAGCCAGCGCTTAAATAGACTGTAATAAAAACTATCCCCTGCCTGCGCGGGGGATTTTTTTATGTTCAAGGCAAAAATAAAGGGCCCTTTACGGCCCCTGTCATCAACAGCAAATGCCGGTAACGAAACGTTAGTGGATACCTAAACGCCAGGCGTGATCGATCTCTTCTTTAAGCTCCATGGATGAGAGCGCCATTAAGTCGGCAAACTCCAGCTCCAGCAGTTTTAGCTTTTTCAGATACTGCGCAGGGGTTAAAACGGTAGGGTCACGACGCAGAAATTCGATGGCCAATTGCGTGGGGGTTAACTCGGTATCCATAATATCCTCAGTTTGGTGGGAAAACGAACTGAGTATAACACTGCGGACTGACTATTTTATGAGCAATTAATGGCTTCATCATGCATATGAAAAAGCCGTCTCAGAAGAGACGGCTTAAGAAGTAAACGTTTTAAATTAAACGCTTTACATTACAAAGATTTGAGAATTGCATCGACGCTGGCTTTGGCATCGCCAAACAGCATGTGGGTGTTTTCTTTAAAGAATAGCGGGTTCTGTACGCCAGCGTAGCCGGTGTTCATCGAACGTTTAAAGACAATCACATTCTGCGCTTTCCACACTTCCAGCACCGGCATTCCGGCGATCGGGCTGTTTGGATCGTCCAGCGCGGCCGGGTTAACGGTGTCGTTCGCACCGATAACCAGCACGGTGTCGGTATCGGAGAAGTCATCATTGATTTCATCCATCTCCAGCACCACGTCGTAAGGCACTTTCGCTTCAGCCAGCAGCACGTTCATGTGACCAGGCAAACGCCCGGCTACCGGGTGAATACCAAAGCGCACTTTGATCCCGCGCGCGCGCAGTCTCTCAGTGATTTCCGCTACCGGATACTGTGCCTGTGCTACCGCCATGCCGTAGCCTGGGGTGATGATCACCGAGTGCGACTCTTTCAGCATCTCTGCCGTTTCTTCAGCACTGATTTCGCGATGTTCGCCCACTTCTTCATCACCGCTGGCAGCCGTACCATCGGTACCGAAACCACCTGCGATCACGCTGAAGAACGAACGGTTCATCGCCTTACACATGATGTAAGACAGAATCGCACCGGAAGAACCGACCAGCGCACCGGTCACAATCAGCAGGTCGTTGCTGAGCATAAAGCCCGCCGCCGCTGCCGCCCAACCGGAGTAGGAGTTCAGCATTGAAACCACGACCGGCATATCTGCACCGCCGATAGAGGCCACCAGGTGCCAGCCAAATGCCAGCGCGATAACGGTCATCACCAGCAGACACAGAACCTGCATGCCTACGCTGTCGGTACGAACAAACACCACCAGCAGCAGGAAAGAAACCACCAGCGCCGCCAGGTTCAGCTTGTGGCGATTCGGCAGCATCAGCGGCTTGGAGGACATCTTGCCGCACAGCTTGCCAAACGCGACAACGGAACCGGTAAAGGTCACCGCACCGATGAAGATGCCGAGGAACACTTCGGTCAGATGAATATTGACCAGAATCTGTTCCATGCCGGTTTCATGCTGCAGGTAGCTGTTAAAGCCTACCAGCACCGCCGCCAGACCTACGAAGCTGTGCAGAATCGCCACCAGCTCCGGCATTTCGGTCATTTCAACTTTCTTCGCCAGACGAATACCAATGGCGCCACCGATAACCATCGCCAGCAGGATCCACGCGACGTTGCTGCTGTCCGGCCCCAAAATGGTCGCCACCAGCGCAATCGCCATCCCGGCAACACCGTAGTAGTTGCCCTGCTGAGAGGTTTCGTGTTTAGACAGCCCTGCCAGGCTAAAAATAAACAGGATCGCGGCAACAATGTATGCAGCTGTAACTAATCCACCAGACATTTGTTACCCCTTATCCTTTGCGGAACATTTTCAGCATGCGCTGAGTGACGGTGAAACCACCAAAAATATTAATGCTGGCGATCAGCACCGCGATAAAGCTCAGGAAGCTAACCCAGCCGCCGTGGCCTATCTGTAGTAATGCTCCGACGACGATGATGCCTGAAATAGCATTTGTCACCGACATCAGCGGCGTGTGCAGCGCATGAGAAACGTTCCACACGACGTAGTAACCCACCACGCAGGAGAGAGCAAAAACGGTAAAGTGGCCGAGGAACTCTTTCGGCGCCACGCTTGCCAGCCAGCCAAACAGGATAATCGCCAGCGCCATCAGCGCATACTTGCGCCACGGTGAGCTCGGTTTCGCCTCAGCTTTTGGTGCTTCAACCTTCTTCGCTGCCGCCTGCGGTTGAGCAGAAACCTGAATGGGCGGTGCGGGCCAGGTGACTTCACCCTCGCGAACCACGGTAACGCCGCGGATAACGACATCATCAAAATCGATAACGACATTGCCGTCTTTCTCTTTGCATAGCAGTTTAAGCAGGTTGACGAGGTTGGTGCCGTACAGCTGTGAGGACTGAGTTGGTAAACGGCCCGGCAGGTCGGTATAGCCGATGATCTTTACGCCGTTAGCGGTCGTTACCACTTGACCCGATACGGTGTATTCACAGTTACCGCCGTTTTGCGACGCCAAATCGACCACCACGCTGCCAGGTTTCATGGAGTCAACCATTTCGCGGGTAATCAGCTTCGGTGCGGGTTTGCCCGGAATCAGCGCAGTGGTCACGATGATATCAACGTCTTTCGCCTGGGCGGCAAACAACGCCATCTCAGCTTTGATAAAGGCTTCAGACATAACTTTGGCATAGCCATCGCCGCTGCCCGCTTCCTCTTTAAAATCCAGCTCCAGGAACTCGGCGCCCATACTCTGCACCTGTTCTTTGACTTCCGGACGGGTATCGAACGCGCGGACGATCGCGCCGAGGCTGTTCGCAGCACCAATGGCTGCCAGGCCCGCAACCCCTGCCCCGATAACCATCACCTTGGCGGGAGGAACTTTACCGGCTGCGGTGATCTGCCCGGTAAAGAAGCGACCAAACTGGTGAGCGGCTTCGACAATCGCACGATAACCGGCGATGTTAGCCATTGAACTTAACGCATCCAGCGACTGGGCGCGGGAAATACGCGGCACCGAGTCCATTGCCATCACGTTAATGTTACGCGCCGCCAGTTTTTCCATCAGCTGCGGGTTTTGCGCAGGCCAGATGAAACTGATCAGCGTCGTGCCGGGGTTAAGCAGCTGGATCTCATCGTCATCCGGCGCGTTAACTTTCAGAATGACATCTGACTGCCACACGTCATTACCGCTAACAATCTCTGCCCCGGCCTCGACAAAAGCCTCGTCGTCGAAACTGGCCAGTTTACCGGCGCCGCTTTCTACCGCGACGTTAAACCCGAGTTTCAGCAGTTGCTCCACCGTTTTCGGCGTGGCGGCTGCCCGGGTTTCCTGGGCTAGTCTCTCTTTTGGTACACCAATACGCATAGTTTTCCCTTCCATCGGTTTTTGATGATGGTTTACTTTTCTCACAAACGACCGTCCGGTGGCGAAAGAAAGCGCAACCTGACATATGTCTGAAAAAATGAAACAGTAACAAACTTTTTATAACCTACTGAAAATACCGATTGTGATCTACAGCGATAAAACAGAAATTTTGATTTTATTGGTAAAACTCACGGCTAACCGTGTCAGGCAGCAATATTTACCTCATTTTTACGCCAACACCTGATAATTCGCCTGGATGATGGGTTAATTCGCCATTTATTACCATCCGGAACATCACATTAACATTACGTTAACTTATGAAAGTGATATGGATTATCGATTTTGCTGGTCAAGCGGCTGTTTTTTCCACATATCGAAAAATGTTATATTTCTGCACTATACGTTTCGGGCGACAACTGAAAATTGACGCAGACAGTCACTTACGATAAATGCAATAATCAAACGTTTTCAGTCAACAACAATACCAGTACATGGTTTGCGCAAGGCAAAGGATTATTTTTATGAAGCTTAAGAACTCACTCCTGGCGTCTGCTCTTCTGGCTACGACCGCGTTGTCTGCGCATGCAGCGACCGAGCTGACTCCAGAGCAGGCGGCAGCGCTGAAGCCCTACGACCGCGTAGTGGTCACAGGCCGTTTTAACGCCATCGGCGACGCGGTGCAGGCCGTTTCCCGTAAAGCGGACAAAGAAGGCGCAGCTTCCTTTTATGTTGTCGACACGTCTGATTTCGGCAGCGGCGGCAATTTGCGCGTAACGGCAGATTTCTATAAAGAAAACGCCCCGCAGGCCGACGCGCCAAAAAATCGCATTATCAACGGCGTCATGGAATTGCCTAAAGACCAGGCCGTTGAGCTGGAACCGTTTGATACCGTCACCGTCCAGGGCTTCTACCGCAGCCAGCCGGAAGTCAACGACGCGATCACCAAAGCGGCGAAAGCCAAAGGCGCAGCCTCATTCTTTATCGTGCGCCAGGTTGATGCTAACCAGGGCGGCAACCAGCGTATTACTGCTTACATCTACAAAGCTGATGCCAAAAAACGCGTTCTGCAAAGCGCAGATGCCATTCCTGCAGATTCAGAAGCCGGTCGCGCAGCGCTGGCTGAAGGCGGCGACGCAGCCAAAAAAGTTGAAATTCCAGGCGTTGCTACCACCGCCGCCGTGGGTTCAGGTACCGGGGTAGGTCGCTTCTTTGAAACGCAATCCTCTAAAGGTGGGCGTTACACTGTCACGCTGCCGGATGGCACTAAAGTTGAAGAAGTGAACAAAATCACCGCCGCACAGATGGTTCCTTATGACAGCATCAAGTTCACCGGCAACTACGGTAACATGACTGAAATCTCTTACCAGACGGCAAAACGCGCAGCGAAGAAAGGCGCGAAGTACTATCACATCACCCGTCAGTGGCAGGAACGTGGTGGCAACATCACCATCAGCGCCGACCTGTACAAATAACAGTTCCCCGACTGAACAAAAAGGCGACGCTTTGTCGCCTTTTTGCTTTTTTTCATTTCTCTCCATTGCATGCATACAAAACACTCCGTAAAATCCCGCGCCTTAGCGCAATCCTCCATTTTTATGCGATTTCGCAAAATAAATATTCTTAGCTTTATGGTTATCACCTCGGGAATGCAATGGATAAGAAACTGGGCCTTAGCGCCCTGACCGCGTTGGTACTCAGCTCGATGCTGGGTGCAGGTGTATTCAGTTTGCCGCAGAACATGGCGGCCGTCGCCAGCCCTTCCGCTCTGCTTATCGGCTGGGCGATTACTGGTGTGGGAATTCTGTTTCTCGCCTTCGCCATGCTGCTGCTGACCCGAATTCGCCCCGAACTCGACGGTGGCATTTTTACCTACGCCCGCGAAGGTTTTGGTGAGCTGATTGGCTTCTGTTCTGCATGGGGCTACTGGCTGTGCGCGGTTATCGCTAATGTTTCCTACCTGGTTATCGTTTTCTCCGCCCTAAGCTTCTTTACCGATACCCCAGAACTGCGCCTGTTTGGCGATGGCAACACCTGGCAGTCAATCGTGGGGGCATCCGTACTGCTGTGGGTGGTGCATTTCCTCGTTCTGCGCGGGGTGCAGACGGCAGCGGGTATCAACCTGGCCGCAACGCTCGCTAAGCTATTGCCGCTGGGCGCGTTTGTCGCGTTGGCCGCCATCGCGTTTCGCCTGGAGACTTTCCGCCTCGATTTTAGCGGCCTGGCGCTAGGCGTACCGGTGTGGGAGCAGGTGAAAAACACCATGCTGATCACCTTGTGGGTGTTCATCGGCGTTGAAGGCGCGGTAGTGGTTTCCGCCCGCGCTCGCAATAAACAGGACGTAGGACGCGCCACGCTGCTGGCGGTGCTGTCGGCACTGGCAGTGTATTTGCTGGTGACGCTGCTCTCTTTGGGCGTGGTTCCGCGCGCTGAACTGGCGGAAATTCGTAATCCCTCGATGGCCGGGTTGATGGTCAAAATGATGGGGTCATGGGGCGAGATTGTTATCGCCGCAGGGCTGATTATCTCAGTTTGCGGGGCGTATCTGAGCTGGACAATTATGGCAGCGGAAGTCCCATTTCTGGCGGCAACGCATAAAGCGTTCCCGCGCCTCTTCGCGCGACAGAATAAAAATAACGCACCGTCGGCTTCGTTGTGGCTCACCAATATCAGCGTGCAGGTTTCACTGGTGTTGATCTGGCTCACCGGGTCGGATTACAACACGCTACTGACTATCGCTTCCGAGATGATTCTGGTCCCCTATTTTCTCGTTGGCGCGTTTCTGCTGAAGATTGCGGTCCGCCCACTGCATAAGGCTGTAGGTGTCGGAGCCTGCATTTATGGCTTATGGTTATTATATGCGTCCGGCCCTGTGCATTTGCTGATGTCGGTGATACTTTACGCCCCGGGTCTTCTGGTTTTCCTGTATGCCCGTCGTACACACCAGCACGATCGCTCGCTCAAACGCCGTGAATTGGCATTAATTGGTTTTTTGCTGGTTGCCGCCGTACCGGCAACGTGGATGCTGGTGGGGTAAGCGGTTGCCCTGCCGCTGAACTCAAAGGAGATACCCATGGCTGAAATCCAGCCTCGCCCGATTCTGATAACAGGCGGAGGTCGTCGTATTGGCCTCGCCCTGGCCCACCATTTTTTGACACAACAACAGCCCGTTATCATCAGCTACCGCACGTACTATCCGGCTATCGACGCTCTGCGTGAAGCCGGGGCTATCTGTTTGCATGCGGATTTCAGCACCGACGAAAGCATTCTGGCTTTCGCTGAAGAGGTGAAAGCGCACGCCAGCAGCGGTCTGCGAGCCATCATTCATAACGCCAGCGGCTGGATGGCGGAAAAGCCGGGAATTGCGTTAACCACGGTGCTTGCCAGCATGATGCAAATTCACGTCAACGCGCCCTACCTGCTTAACCATGCGCTGGAATGCCTGCTGAGCGGTCACGGCCATGCTGCCAGCGATATTATTCACATCACTGATTACGTCGTGGAACGCGGCAGCGATAAACATATTGCCTACGCCGCCAGTAAGGCCGCGCTGGATAACATGAGCCGCTCGTTTGCTCGCAAGCTGGCCCCGGAAATTAAAGTCAACGCCATTGCCCCATCGCTTATCCTGTTTAATGAAGGCGACGATGCAGAGTACCGTCGACAGGCGCTGGACAAATCGCTGATGAAAATTGCCCCAGGCGAAAAAGAGATTATCGACCTTATAGAATATCTATTCAGTAGTAGCTATGTGACTGGCCGCTCATTCGCCGTCGACGGCGGCCGTCATCTGCGTTAGTGGAAGCGGCTCCAGCCGATAATTAACAGCCACGCGCAAAGACTCCAGCACACGACAGCGCCTGCCAGAGCAAACGGCAGGCGCATCACCCCGGTGAAATACCACAGCGAAAGCAGATAGATAAAGTACGGAATGATTGACCACATGCCGAACACAATGGTAGTCCGCAGCGCTTCAATGCCCCGTTCGCTGGCGACGATATAGTGTGCAATCAGCGCGAAGGTAGGAAAGAGTGGAATTAACCCGGCGATATAGTAATTTTTCGTTTTGGACAGTACGCCGATCAGGACAACCACCAGCGCCCCGAGCAGCGCTTTAATCAACAACCCCATTCCTTTTGCCTTAACATTTAAACAACAAGTACCCGCAGCATAACGGAAGAACATTTGTTTATAAAAGAGTAATGGCAGGTAAATTAATCGCAGTGTATGTTAGCCCTTTTACATATACACATAAAATATGAATAAAATCGTTTATGTTGAGGATGAGCCGGAAGTTGGTGCCCTCATCGCCGCTTATCTGGGAAAACACGATATGGATGTCATCGTGGAGCCGCGTGGAGACCGGGCGGAAGAAGTCATCGCTCGAGAAAAGCCGGATCTGGTGCTGCTGGATATCATGCTACCGGGTAAAGACGGCATGACGCTGTGCCGGGATTTACGCGGCAAGTGGCAGGGCCCAATCGTGCTGCTGACCTCTCTTGACAGCGATATGAACCATATTTTATCGCTCGAAATGGGTGCCAGCGATTATATTCTGAAAACCACTCCACCCGCCGTACTGTTGGCTCGTTTGCGCCTGCATCTGCGTCAGCATATCACCACACCAGCAGGCGGAGCGCCCTCCTCGCTCACGCCGCATAAAGCCATCACATTTGGGTCCCTGAGCATTGACCCGGTCAATCGCCAGGTGATGTTGAGCGGCGAAAGCATCGCGCTGTCCACGGCAGACTTCGATCTACTGTGGGAGCTGGCAACCCATGCTGGACAAATTATGGACCGCGACGCTCTGCTGAAAAACCTGCGCGGCGTGACCTACGACGGAATGGACCGCAGCGTTGATGTTGCTATCTCACGGTTGCGCAAAAAGCTTCTCGATAACGCGACAGAACCATATCGCATCAAGACGGTGCGCAATAAAGGCTATCTGTTCGCCCCGCACGCCTGGGATAATTAATTTACGGGTCTGGCTATGAAGAAACTGTTTGTGCAGTTTTACCTGCTGCTGTTCGTCTGTTTCCTGGTGATGACCATGATGGTCGGTCTGGTGTATAAATTCACCGCCGAGCGCGCAGGCCGTCAGTCGCTGGACGACCTGATGAAAAGCTCGCTGTATCTGATGCGCAGCGAGCTGCGGGAGATCCCACCTCGCGACTGGAGCAAAACCCTCAAAGAACTGGACCTGAATCTTTCCTTCGACCTGCATATCGAACCGATCAGCAAATTTAAGCTCTCGGAAAATTCGATGCAGCATCTGCGCGCCGGGGATATTGTCGCCCTCGATGACCAGTACACTTTTATCCAGCGAATTCCGCGCAGTCACTATGTCCTTTCTGTTGGCCCGGTGCCCTATCTCTATTTTCTGCACGAGATGCGGCTACTGGATATCGCGCTGATGGCTTTTATCGCTATCTCGCTGGCCTTCCCGGTATTTATCTGGATGCGCCCCCACTGGCAGGACATGCTACGTATCGAAACCGCAGCCCAGCGCTTTGGTGAAGGACATCTGACCGAGCGGATTCATTTTGACAGCATGTCCAGCTTTGAGCGTCTGGGCGTGGCGTTTAACCAGATGGCCGATAACATCAATGCGCTCATTGCCAGCAAGAAACAACTGATTGACGGTATCGCTCATGAACTGCGCACACCGCTGGTTCGTCTGCGCTATCGCCTGGAGATGAGCGAGAATCTGACTGAAGCGGAATCGCTGGCGCTAAACCGCGATATTGGTCAACTGGAAGCCTTAATTGAGGAGCTGTTGACCTACGCCCGTCTTGACCGCCCGCAAAACGAACTGAAGCTCACCACCCCCAACTTCCCGGCGTGGATCAGCGCTCACATTGAAGACATTCAGATGGTTAACCCACAGCGCGAGGTGGCGTTAAGCAAGGTCATCCCCGGAAATTATGGCGCGCTGGATATGCGCCTGATGGAACGCGTGCTGGATAATCTGGTCAACAATGCCCTGCGCTACAGTCACCAACGGATTCAAGTGAGCCTAACGCTAGAAGGCTCGCGTGCGACGTTGTGGGTAGAAGACGATGGTCCGGGAATTGCGCCTGATGAACGGGAGCGGGTTTTTGAGCCGTTTGTCCGCCTCGACCCCAGCCGAGACCGCGCCACCGGCGGCTGCGGTCTCGGCCTGGCTATCGTGCACAGTATCGCCCAGGCGATGGCCGGAGAGGTTCATTGCGACGCCAGTCCATTGGGCGGAGCAAGTTTCTGTTTTAGCTGGCCTATCTACCACCAGTTGCCTGATTTTACCTCTACCTGATTAGCCCTTGCGCAGATGCCGAGGCCTGCGTATAGTTCAAAAAACATCTAGTATGTTGTAACTAAGGTGGAAAATATGGCTAGCTATGACCTTGTTGACCGTTTGAACGACACCTTTCGTCAGTTGGAGCGAGAACTCCTGGCGTTGCGGCAGTCCCTGAGTGCTTGCCGCCTGCTGGCTGCCCGGGTATTTGAGCTACCGCCGGTGAGCAAAGATGCCGAACACCAGCCGCTGGACGCGATCAAAGTGGTTCAGCATACCGGCAAAACTGCGCTGGAGATGGCGCTCAGCCACTATAGCCACCTGTTTATCCAGCAGCAGTCGGAAAGTCGCAGCAGTAAGGCTGCCGTGCGCTTGCCAGGGGCGATTTGCCTGCAGACTGATATCAACGAGCAGGCCGAATTATTGCGCCAAATCGCCCATATCAACGCCCTCAAAGCGACCTTCGAGAAGATTGTCACCATTGATTCCGGACTCCCCAGCGCCGCGCGCTTCGAGTGGGTCCATCGCCATCTTCCGGGCCTGATTACCCTCAGCGCCTACCGCACGCTGACGCCGTTGCGTGACCCGAGCACCATCCGTTTCGGCTGGGCAAATAAGCATGTAATTAAAAACCTGACCCGCGATCAGGTGCTGGTGCAACTGGAGAAAAGCCTGCAATCACCGCGCGCGGTTCCGCCGTGGACTCGCGAACAGTGGCAAAGCAAGCTGGAACGGGAGTATCAGGATATTGCCGCCCTGCCGCAGCGGGCAAAGCTTAAGATCAAACGGCCGGTGAAAGTGCAGCCCATCGCCCGGGTCTGGTATGCCGGGGAGCAAAAGCAGGTGCAATACGCCTGCCCCGGGCCACTGATTACGCTGATATCCGGCACCAAAGGCGTGAGCGTGCCGGACCTGGGGGAGTTGCTGAACTATGATGCCGATAACGTGCAGTACCGCTATAAACCGCAGGCACAGTCGCTCAGGTTATTGATCCCGAGGCTGCACCTGTGGCTGGCTAGCGAGTAGCCATGCTGCCGACCATCTCTTCCGGGCGCACCCAGCTATCGAACTCAGCTTCCGTCAGGTAGCCGAGCGCCAGCGCGGAAGCTTTCAGGGTGAGCCCCTCTTTATGCGCTTTTTTAGCGATTTCCGCCGCCTTGTCATAGCCGATATGCGTGTTGAGCGCTGTCACCAGCATCAGCGACTCATTGAGTAACTGGCTGATGCGCTCGCGCTCAGGCTCGATCCCTACCGCACAGTGTTCGTTAAAGCTCTCTATGCCGTCGGCCAGCAGGCGTACGGATTGCAGGAAGTTATGGACAACCATCGGGCGATAAACGTTAAGCTCGAAGTTACCCGACGCGCCGCCGATATTCACCGCCACATCGTTACCCATCACCTGACAGCACATCATGGTCAGGGCTTCACACTGGGTCGGGTTGACCTTACCTGGCATAATCGACGATCCCGGTTCATTTTCCGGGATGGAGATTTCCCCAATCCCGCAGCGAGGACCGGATGCCAGCCAACGCACATCGTTGGCGATTTTCATCAGCGAGGCGGCCAGACCTTTTAGCGCCCCATGAGCATGCACCAGCGCATCAACGGTCGCCAGCGCTTCAAATTTATTCGGCGCGGTAACAAACGGTTGACCGCTGATGCTCGCCAGTTCCGCCGCGACCCGCACCGCATATTCCGGATGCGTGTTCAGTCCAGTTCCGACCGCCGTCCCGCCCAGCGCCAGTTCCGCCAGATGCGGCAGGCCATAGTCGATGTGTTTGAGGCTGTGTTCAAGCATCGCCACCCAACCTGAAATCTCCTGGCCGAGGGTCAGCGGCGTGGCGTCCTGTAGATGAGTACGGCCAATTTTGACAATATCGTTGAAGGCAACGGATTTATCGTGGAGGGTCTTTTTCAGCACATTAAGCTGTGGGATCAGCTTTACGCGTAAGGCAATAACCGCCGCCACGTGCATCGCCGTCGGGAAAACGTCGTTGGAACTTTGGCTTTTATTGACGTCATCGTTAGGGTGGACTTTACGCTCCATCCCCCGCACGCCGCCGAGCAGTTCACTGGCACGGTTAGCCAGCACCTCGTTCATATTCATATTACTCTGGGTGCCAGAACCCGTTTGCCAGATGGCCAGCGGAAACTCGTCGGGATGCTTGCCCGCCAGCACTTCATCAGCGGCCCGAATAATGGCATCAGCTTTCTCTGCCGCCAACAGGCCGAGGTCGTGGTTCACTTTCGCCGCCGCGCGCTTGGTCAGCGCCAGCGCATAGACAAGCTCGCCCGGCATTTTTTCCGTCGAAATGCGGAAATGTTCCAGCGAGCGCTGGGTTTGCGCGCCCCATAGTTTATCTGCGGGCACGTCAATGGCGCCCATCGAGTCTTTTTCACTGCGATGCGTTGTCATTACTTTCTCCTTGAATTCAAAGTGTGTAATAGCGACAAAGCTCACTTGCTTAAAACATTAAGTATGGGTCAGATTTATAAGTTGTTTTGGTGGTTCGTGCCGCTAAGCGGCATAAAAAAACCGCCCCTGAGGGCGGCTGAGATCATTTCACACAGCGGGTGCATTGCGAACTCTGGATCTGCTGGAAGAAGTCATTGCCTTTGTCATCCACCAGGATAAACGCCGGGAAGTCTTCCACTTCAATTTTCCAGATAGCTTCCATCCCCAGTTCCGGGTAGGCCACGCACTCCAGGCTGCGGATGCTCTGCTGCGCCAGCACCGCCGCCGGGCCGCCGATGCTGCCGAGATAGAACCCACCGTGCTTGTGACAGGCATCGGTGACTTGCTGGCTACGGTTGCCTTTCGCCAGCATGATCTTACTCGCACCGTGCGCTTGCAGCAGGTCAACGTAAGAGTCCATACGGCCTGCGGTGGTTGGGCCGAGGGAGCCGGAAGCATAACCGTCCGGCGTTTTCGCCGGTCCCGCATAGTAAATCGGGTGATCTTTCACGTACTGCGGCAGCTCATCGCCGTTATCGATAATCTCTTTCAACTTCGCGTGGGCGATATCGCGCGCCACGATAATGGTGCCGCTCAGCGACAGGCGGGTCGACACCGGATACTGCGACAGCAGTGCCAGAATATCGCTCATCGGCTGGTTCAGGTTGACCTTAACCGCTTCGCCCTCACCGGCCTGGCGCAGATGCTCGGGAATAAATTTCCCTGGATTGCTCTCCAGTTTCTCCAGCCAGATCCCCTCGCGGTTGATCTTCGCTTTGATATTGCGATCCGCCGAGCAGGAAACACCCATACCCACAGGGCAGGATGCACCGTGACGCGGCAGACGTACAACGCGAATATCGTGAGCGAAGTATTTACCGCCGAACTGCGCGCCGAGGCCGAGGTTCTGCGCTTCCAGCAGCAACTCTTGCTCCAGTTGAATATCGCGGAAAGCCTGACCGTGCTCGTTGCCCTCAGTCGGCAAACCATCGTAGTACTTGGTTGAGGCCAGCTTTACGGTTTTCAGCGTAGATTCCGCCGAGGTGCCACCAATGACAAAGGCAATATGGTACGGCGGGCAGGCAGCGGTTCCCAGGGTACGCATCTTCTCGACGAGATAGTTTTTCAACTTCGCCGGGGTGATCAGCGCCTTGGTTTCCTGATACAGATAGGTTTTGTTCGCCGAGCCGCCGCCTTTAGCAATGCAGAGGAATTTATACTCCTCGCCATCGGTGGCGTAGAGGTCAATTTGCGCAGGCAGGTTAGTGCCGGTGTTCACTTCTTTATACATATCCAGCGCGGCGTTCTGCGAATAACGCAGGTTATCCTGGATATAAGTGTTATAGACCCCCTGCGCCAGCGCCGCTTCATCGCCGCCGCCGGTCCACACGCGTTGACCTTTTTTGCCGGTGATAATCGCGGTGCCGGTATCCTGGCAGGTCGGCAGCACGCCTTTAGCGGCGATGTCCGAGTTGCGCAGGAACTGTAGCGCCACGTATTTATCATTTTCGCTGGCTTCAGGGTCGTTGAGGATATCGGCGACCTGCTGCTGATGAGCCGGGCGAAGCATAAAGGAGGCGTCGTGGAAAGCGTGTTGTGCCAGTAGCGTTAGCGCCTGAGGTTCAACTTTCAGGACTTCCTGGCCGGCGAATTCGGCGACGGAGACGTAATCACTGCTGAGGAGGTAGTACTCGGTATCGTCCTTTTTCAGTGGAAAAGGATCCTGATATACAAACGGTTTATTCGACATTGTGCTCTCACTTACTGCTTGGCTGATTATATTTCAGGCAGACACTCCATTTGCCCGTAGAAAAGCGAGTCGATCGATTTTACACAATTTCTTAACAAAAACTGAGACCAGGACGACTTTTTCTTCGCGCCGGTTGCTTATCGGGCGTTTGCTGGTTTAATAGAGCCATTACTATCAAGTGGAAACAGGGATTGAGAATGCAAAAGCTCATCAACTCAGTGCAAAACTACGCCTGGGGAAGCCATACCGCCTTAACCGAACTTTATGGGATCGCCAACCCGAACAACCTGCCGATGGCAGAACTGTGGATGGGTGCGCATCCGAAAAGCAGCTCGCAGATTCTAGATAACGCCGGTACTCCGCGCTCGCTGCGTGAAGTGATTGAAGGCGATAAAACCGCCCTGCTCGGGGCGAAAGTGGCAGAGCGTTTCGGCGAGCTACCGTTCCTGTTTAAAGTCTTGTGTGCCGCACAGCCGCTATCTATTCAGGTTCATCCGAACAAACAGGCCTCCGAAATTGGTTTCGCCAAAGAGAACGCTGCCGGGATCCCGCTTGATGCCGCCGAGCGTAACTATAAAGATCCAAACCACAAGCCGGAGCTGGTTTTTGCCCTGACGCCGTTCCTCGCCATGAATGCCTTCCGCGAATTTGCCGATATCGTCAATCTGCTGCAGCCGGTAGCCGATGCCCATCCGGCCATTGCCCAGTTTCTTGCGCAGCCGGACGGCGAACATCTGAGCCGGCTATTTGCCAGCCTGCTGAATATGAAAGGCGATGAGAAAGCGCACGCCTTAAGCGTCTTGCAGGCCGTGCTGGACAGCGAGCAGGGAGAACCGTGGCAGACGATTCGCCTGATCGCCGAGTTCTACCCGGACGATAGCGGCCTCTTCTCTCCGCTGCTGCTCAACGTAGTGAAGCTGAACCCAGGCGAAGCGATGTTCCTGTTTGCGGAAACCCCGCACGCCTACCTGCAGGGCGTGGCGCTGGAGGTAATGGCTAACTCGGACAACGTTCTGCGCGCGGGCCTGACGCCGAAGTACATTGATATTCCAGAGCTAGTCGCTAACGTTAAATTTACAGCCAAACCTGCGGGCGAGCTGCTGACTCAGCCAGTGACCCACGGCGCGGAGCTGGATTTCCCGATCCCGGTCGATGATTTCGCCTTCTCTCTGCATGACCTGTCTGCGCAGGCGTCAACCATCGCCCAGGATAGCGCGGCGATTCTGTTCTGCGTTGAGGGTGAAGCCGTTATCACTAAAGGCGAGCAGAGCCTGACGCTGACCGCGGGTGAATCGGCGTTTGTTGCCTGTAACGAATCGCCAGTACAGGTTAGCGGCACCGGTCGCGTAGCGCGCGTGTTCAATAAGCTCTAGTAAGTTACTGAACTTTTTAGCCACAGTTGCTAGACTTTCACCCATCATGACAACACAACCAGGCGGCCCGATCCGCCTGGTTTCATTTATGGACAAATGCTATGAAAAAATCGCTGATCGCAGCTGGAGTTATCATCGCGTTGGGCGTCGTCTGGACCGGCGGCTCCTGGTACACCGGAAAGCAATTGGAAAGCCGTATTGCCGATATGGTGCAACAGGCCAATGCTCAGTTACAAAGCAGCGCACCGCAGGCAGGCGTTGAGCTGACTTATCAGGACTACCAACGCGGTCTGTTCAGCAGCCATTTACAGCTGGTGGTTAAACCGATTGCCGGTAAAGAGACCCGCTGGCTTGCTGCCGGACAATCGTTGGTCTTTGACGAAGTCGTCGATCACGGCCCCTTCCCGCTGGCCTCACTGAAAAACTTTAACCTCGCGCCATCGATGGCCTCCGTCAAAACCACGTTAGTCAATAACGACGCCAGTAAGGCGCTGTTCGACATCGCGAAAGGCGAAACGCCGTTTACCATCGATACCCGCATCGCCTACAGCGGCGATAATCAGTCCGCGATTGTGCTCAATCCACTGGATTACGCGAAAGGCGATGAGAAGGTGACTTTCAGCGGCGGGCAGTTCCAACTGGATTCTGACCGCGAAGGTAAAACCATCAATCTGAGCGGCGAAGCGGGCAGCGGGCAGATCAACGCGGTTAACGAGTACAATCAGAAGATTCAGGTCATCTTTAATAACCTGAAAACCGATGGCACCACCGAGATGGCCAGCTTCAACGAGCGCATTGGCAAACAAGCCATCTCGCTGGAAAAACTGTCAATTGGCGTTGAAGGCAAAGAGCTGGCACTGTTTGAAGGGATGAAAGTCGACGGCAATTCCACGCTGACCGCCGACGGGAAAGGCATTAATAGCCAGCTGGATTACACCATCAACAGCCTGAAGCTGCAAAATCAGGATATTGGTAGCGGCAGGCTGACCCTGAAACTGGATAATATTGATGGCCAGGCTTTCCACGAATTCAGCCAAAAATATAACGCCGAAGCGCAAGCGCTGATGGCAAACCCGCAGTTGGCGCAGAACCCGGAGCTGTACCAGCAGGCGCTGACGCAAACCTTCTTTAGCACGCTGCCGATGATGCTCAAAGGTAATCCTTCGCTGACCATCGCACCGCTGAGCTGGCGTAATGCAAAAGGCGAAACGACGCTCAATTTCTCCATTCTGTTGCAAGACCCATCGCAAAACACAACACCGCCGCAGACTCTGGCCGATGAAGTGGATCGTAGCGTCAAGTCTCTCGACGGCAAGCTGGTGATCCCTGTGGATATGGCAACCGCCTTTATGACCCAAATTGCCGGGCTTGAAGGCTATCAGCCCGCAGACGCCGCCAAACTGGCTGACCAGCAGGTGAAAGGCCTGGCGGCGATGGGCCAGATGTTCCGCATCACCACCATGGAAGATAACGCCATCACCTCCAGCCTGCAGTACGCTGACGGTCAGGTGACGCTCAACGGTCAGAAAATGCCGCTGGATGAGTTTGCCGGCATGTTTGGCTTAGAGCTTCCTGCTGTGTCGGAACCGGCACCGCAGGAAACCCTGCCACAAGAAACCACTCCGCAAGAGGTGGTTCCGCCAGCCGCCCCGCAGCAGTAAACAACAAATAGCCCCTTACGAGGGGCTATTTCACATTACTGACACTGTCGCATTTGAGAAATCCGTCACCTGCATCACCGGTAAATCAGCGTAAAATGCTGCGGCGATTCCGTCAGCTCTGAAAGCGAATCCAGAGGGCTATTTGATAAATGCCGTTGAGGCTTAAGTTCCGCTCCCCCTTCGTTACCGAAGGGAGACTCTGATTAAGGAAGTTCAGATGTTTGATTTTTCAACGCCGGTTGACCGTCACGGCACCTGGTGTACGCAATGGGATTACGTTGCCGACCGCTTCGGTACCGCCGACTTGCTACCATTTACTATCTCGGATATGGATTTTGCCACCGCCCCCTGCATTCTGGATGCCGTTAGCAAGCGTCTGGCGCACGGCGTTTTTGGCTATAGTCGCTGGAAAAATGATGAATTTCTTAGCGTAGTGAGCCACTGGTTCGCCAGCCGTTTTCATAGTCCAATCAACCGTGAAGCCATTGTTTACGGGCCGTCAGTTATCTACATGGTGGCGGAGATGATTCGCCAATGGTCCGAGCCTGGCGACGGTATCGTGGTGCATACGCCAGCTTATGACGCGTTTTATAAGACTATTGAAGGCAACCAGCGGCGCATTGCCCCGGCTCCGCTAACGCTCGACAACGGCCAATGGCGTTGTGATATGGCCGAATTTGAGCAGATACTGGCTCAACCACGTAATACGGTCCTGCTGCTATGCAGTCCCCAAAACCCAACCGGCAAAGTCTGGACCCGCGAAGAGCTGGAAACCATGGCGCATCTGTGCGAAAAGCATGGCGTGAAGGTGATAAGCGACGAAATCCATATGGATATGGTGTGGGCTGAACATCAGCATACCCCATGGTGCGATGTCGCTCGCGGCCCGTGGGCGCTGTTCACTTCCGGATCAAAAAGCTTCAATATTCCGGCTTTTACCGGTGCATACGGGTTAATTGACGATAGCACCACACGTGAAAGCTATTTACAGGCGCTCAAGAACCGCGACGGTCTCTCTTCCCCTTCCGTTCCGGCGCTGATCGCCCATGTTGCCGCCTATCGTGAAGGGGCTGCCTGGCTTGACGCTCTGCGCGAGTATCTGCAAGAAAACCTGCGCTACATCGCCCATGAACTCAATCTCGCTTTCCCCGAGCTAAGCTGGCAGCCGCCGCAGGCAACCTATCTGGCGTGGATTGACCTGCGTCCGCTGGGCGTTGATGATCAGGCTTTGCAAAAAGCGTTAATTGAAGAGCAGAAAGTGGCCATTATGCCCGGCTACACTTACGGTGATGAAGGAAAGGGTTTTGTCCGCCTGAATGCGGGTTGCCCACGCGAGAAGCTAGAAAAAGGCATTCAGGGGCTGATTGCCGCCCTGCGCTCGCTGCGCTGACCGCCCATCAAACTACGAAAACGGTAGCGGTCAACCCGCTACCGCTGTCGTTAAAGCTCATCCCGCCGCCGAAAAGCCAAATATCCGGCTCCAATAGTAAATACGGCGACAATCACCACCAGCCAAATAAAACCATGATGGTTGGTCGATAGCGGTATTCCACCGACGTTCATTCCAAAAAAGCCCGCGACGATATTAATTGGCAACGCAAGCACGGTAATCACCGTCAGGGTGTAGAGCGTGCGGTTGCTTTGTTCGAGCTGTCTGGCGCTGATCTCCTCCTGTAGCAAGCTGATCCGCTCAATCAATCCAGAAAGATCGTTCAGCACCACGGTAAACTCTTCGGTGAACTGGCGAAACTCCTGCACCACTGAGCGGTCGATCCACGCCGGGGGACGGTTAAGTAAGCGGAACATCGCCGCCGGTTCGGGCGCTAACAGACGCTGAAAGCGCAGCAGCATTCGCCGCAGACGCGCCAGATCGGCGCGATTACGCTGGACATGATTACTTAGCAAGCGCTCTTCAATCACATCCACATGCTGGCTGGCCTGACGAACCACCTGCTCGAGAACTTCTTCTTGCTCTTCCAGCAAAAAAGCAAGCAGTTCGGTCGATGAATTCACTTTGAGGGTTTGCAAGCGCGGGAGCATCCATTCAATAAAGCGCAGCGGCTTATAGCGGGCGGTCACCACCAGCTTCTGGCTGCAATATAACCACAGCGTCGAGGTTTCCGAGCCGGTATCCTTGGGATGAAAAATGACATCGTTCAGAACGGCATACAAATTTTCGCCCTGCCGTTCAATCCTCGTGGTGTGGGAACCGCCACGGATCTCTTCAAAGAAAAAGTCTGCCACGGTAAACTGACTTTTGAGCCACTTCTCAGCGGTTGCATGATTGAGATTCAGATGCAGCCAGACAAAATCATTTTCCTTATCCAGTTGTTGATATTGGGTGCAAACCTCATTTGAGGTGATCCGCAGGGGTAAACTACCTTCACGAAAGACATATCCGTGCACTAAGCCGGATACTTCCATATCAAAATCAGGCTTTAACATCTTACTGGTGACGTCTTGACTCATATATCCCTCAGGATCCTCAGTGAGCGCTAATTAAGCCCGAAGAAGCTTATCTTTCGCTATTATCCAGCCCCTGACAAGTGTAATAATCCGTTCATAAAACAGTAACCCAAATGAAATACTTCTTTATTGTTTAGCACCATACCCCCTGGGAATAATCAGACTTTAAATTTAACCATTCCACCCCATTATATTTTTAGCGAAAAACCGTTCATTATTTTGACAAAACTCAAAAAAAAACCTTCCCCGAAGGTGTATTAAAATGCCGTTTTAACCATCCCGTCAAAATAGACTTAGAAAGGAGGAAACCATGAAAACTTACGATCGTAACCGTAACGCTATCTCGACAGGCAGCATGGTTATGGTAGCCGACAATGGCGCGACGGGCGTTATTAAGGCCATTCACGGGAGCGGCAAAACGGCAGAGCAGCTCCGTCGCTCAGATTGCGTGGAAATTGAAGGCCATGAGGGATTATATTGCCCGCTGGGCCTCGTTCGCCTCGGATTCAATTAATACAAGAATAAGCTGACAATCCATCATCACCTCGATAAAGCAGTGGATAGCCGCTTGTAAAAGGCCACAACGCGTGGCCTTTTACCTTCATATCATCGCCTCACTTTGATCCCGTCGAGAGTTTTAACTGCTCAAACGGCGTATTATTGCGCCTCTCCAACCCGCTACGGGTAATATACCCGTCATACTTCAAGTTGCATGTTCGTTGGCTACGTTCGTTCACCCCTGTCACTTACTTAAGTAAGCTCCCGGGGATTCACTTACTTGCCGCCTGCCTGCAACTCGAATTATTTAGGGTATAAACCTTCTGAGTTCAGAGGCATTTTCATGACATGGCAACAATTCAAACAAGCGTGGCTGATTAAGTTCTGGTCACCCGTTCCCGCAGTTATCGCCGCCGGCATTCTCTCTACCTACTACTTCGGTATTACCGGTACCTTCTGGGCGGTCACCGGCGAATTTACTCGCTGGGGCGGACAGTTACTGCAACTGGTTGGCGTACACAGCGAACAGTGGGGCTACTACAAACTGATTCATCTTGAGGGAACACCACTAACCCGTATCGACGGCATGATGATTATCGGCATGTTCGGCGGCTGCTTCGCCGCAGCGTTGTGGGCCAACAACGTTAAGCTACGCTTCCCGCGCAGCCGGGTTCGTATTCTCCAGGCTATCGCCGGGGGGATCATCGCCGGTTTCGGCGCGCGTCTGGCGATGGGTTGTAATCTGGCAGCATTCTTCACCGGCATTCCGCAGTTTTCTCTGCATGCCTGGTTCTTTGCCATCGCTACCGCCATCGGCACCTGGTTCGGTGCGCGCTTTACCTTGCTACCTATTTTTCGCATTCCGGTGAAGATGCAAAAGGTCTCTAGCGCGTCGCCTTTAACGCAAAAGCCAGATCAGGCGCGACGTCGTTTCCGCCTTGGGATGCTGGTTTTTTTCGCCATGATCGCCTGGGGACTGCTGACGGCTGCGAATCAACCTAAGCTCGGTCTGGCCATGCTGTTCGGCGTTGGATTTGGCCTGCTGATTGAACGTGCGCAGATCTGCTTTACTTCCGCTTTCCGCGATATGTGGATCACCGGGCGTACCAATATGGCGAAGGCGATTATTTTCGGTATGGCCGCCAGCGCTATTGGGATTTTTAGCTACGTGCAGCTTGGCATGGAGCCGAAAATTATGTGGGCGGGCCCTAATGCGGTCATCGGCGGCCTGCTGTTTGGCTTCGGCATCGTGCTGGCGGGCGGCTGTGAAACCGGCTGGATGTACCGTGCTGTTGAGGGACAGGTGCATTTCTGGTGGGTCGGATTGGGCAACGTTATTGGCTCAACTATCCTTGCATATTACTGGGATGGGCTATCACCGGTGCTGGCAACCAACTGGGATAAAATCAATCTATTAGCGACATTTGGCCCCTTCGGCGGCCTGCTGGTAACCTATCTTCTGCTGCTTATCGCGCTAATTTTGGTCATCGCCTGGGAGAAACACTTTTTCCGCCGCAAGTCCCTCGCCGCCGCGTCCATTAAGGAGACAGCATGAAAACTATCGTTCCTGATTATCGCCTCGATATGGTGGGCGAACCCTGCCCCTATCCGGCAATCGCCACTCTGGAAGCTCTGCCTTCGCTAAAGAAAGGCGAAATTCTCGAAGTGGTCAGCGACTGTCCGCAGTCGATTAACAATATCCCGCTGGATGCGAAAAATCATGGCTACACCGTGCTTGATATCCAGCAGGATGGGCCAACCATTCGTTATTTAATTCAAAAATAGGCGCGAGCCAACAGGCCCGGCGGCGTCTAACGCCTTACCGGGCCGGGTATTTCACAGGATTACCAGCCTTTCACCGCATCACCTTTATAAAGCTCCTCCGCCGCAGCGGCGACTTCATCGCTTTGATAGGCTTTTACCAGGTTTTTGACCTTTTCACTGTCTTTGTTTTCGATGCGACTGGCGAAGATGTTGACGTAAGGCGAGTCTTTGCTTTCTACAAACAGGCCATTGCGCGACGGTGACAGCCCCACCTGACTTGAGAAGGTGGTATTGATGATCGCCATCGTTATCTGCTGGTCGTCCAGCGCGCGGGTTAGCTGCGGGGCCTCAATTTCGACAATCTTCAGATTTTTCGGGTTGCTGATAATATCCAGCGAGGTCGGCAACAGCCCGACGCCATCTTTAAGCGTAATCAGCCCCTGTTTTTGCAGCAGAAGCAGTGCACGTCCAAGGTTGGTCGGGTCATTCGGCACCGCGACCTGTGCGCCATCTTGCAGTTGCGCGACTGAATTGATTTTCTTCGAGTAGGCGGCTATCGGATAAACAAACGTCGTCCCCACTTCAACCAGTTTGTAACCGCGCTCCTGAATCTGCTTATCCAGATAGGGCTTGTGCTGGAAAGCATTAGCATCCAGGTCACCGTTGTTGAGCGCCTCGTTGGGAAGCACGAAATCATTAAACGTCACGACTTCAACATCAAGATTGTATTTCTCTTTTGCGACTTTTTGCGCCACCGCCCACACTTCCTGGTCAACGCCCGCACTAATCCCCACTTTGACGTGATTGGGGTCCTGCTCAGAAGGTTTGCAGCCGCTCAGCAACAGTGCACTTGCCACAACCAGAGATACCGTAATTTTTTTTAACGTGAAAACCATATTCCCAGGGTCCTTTTTAAAATAGCCTGCCATTCATTGCAGGAAAACTAGTGCCGGAGACTATAAAAAATCTCACTGACAAAATTAAAGACTGTTTCACTATGATTAATAGCGTTTTGCTATGAACGCTACCGTCGCCCATGCACTGAAAAGGGTAATCCTCCCTGCTTTTTCTCTTTTCCATTGATTTATTCGGTATTTTTCAGAGCTTTTAACCGTTTATCGCTCTGATGTACAATAGTGCGCACTTTAACTAAAAAAGAGTGCGACCATGATTGATTCAACTTTGCCACTAACCGACATTCACCGCCACCTTGATGGCAATATCCGGGCCCAAACCATCCTCGATCTTGGCCGTCAGTTCAATCTTTCTCTTCCAGCAAACACTCTTGATACCCTGCGTCCGCACGTACAGGTCACCAGCAATGAACCTGACCTGGTGAGTTTTCTCTCTAAGCTGGATTGGGGCGTAAAAGTGCTGGCCTCGCTGGAAGCCTGCCGCCGCGTTGCTTACGAAAACCTTGAGGATGCGGCGCGAAATGGCCTGCACTATGTTGAACTGCGCTTCTCCCCGCGCTATATGGCAATGACGCACCAGTTGCCGGTTGCAGGCGTGGTAGAAGCGGTCATCGCCGGCGTGAAAGAAGGCAGCCGCGATTTTAACGTTGAAGCGCGTCTGATCGGTATTCTGAGCCGCACCTTCGGTGAAGCTGCGTGTCAGGAAGAGCTGGAAGCCCTGCTTGCCCACCGCGACGGCATTACTGCTCTTGACCTCGCCGGAGATGAACTCGGTTTTCCTGGCAATCTGTTTATGGACCACTTCAGCCGTGCCCGCGATGCGGGTTGGCGCATTACCGTGCACGCGGGAGAAGCCGCAGGCCCGGAAAGCATCTGGCAGGCGATTCGTGAGCTGGGCGCGGAACGTATCGGTCACGGCGTAAAAGCGGTACAAGATCTGGCGCTGATGGATTATCTTGCCGCGCAGCGTATCGGTATTGAATCCTGCCTGACGTCAAATATCCAGACCAGTACCGTACCCTCACTGGCCCAGCATCCGCTGAAAACGTTCCTGGAACATGGCGTGCTGGCCTGTATTAACACTGACGACCCGGCCGTACAGGGCGTTGATATTATCCACGAATATACCGTCGCGGCCCCTGCTGCAGGCCTGAGTCGCGAGCAAATTCGTCAGGCGCAGGTGAATGGTCTGGAACTCGCTTTTTTAAGCCCACAGGAAAAAGCAGCACTGATTGCGCGCGTACAGCAGGCATAATCTTTGGCCCGGTCTGGGTTGCCGGGCTTTTTTATCAAGACAGAGTTAGGGTCGCCCGATGTCTGGCCGACTCCAGACCCAGTTCGATCAACTCCATAATCTGGATAGCCTGGCCCGCCGGGACCGGGTTGTCGCCGCTCCCGTTAAGAGCATCGCGAATCGCCGCATAGTAAGCCGGATAATTGCCCGGCAGCGTTAACCACGACTCTTCGCTCCGCTCTTCACCTTCAACTCGCGTCAGTAAACCATCGCGCATATCGTATCCCCAGCCTTCCTGTGGCAAACGATCGCCGCCCTTCAACCGCTCTTCCTGCGGATCGAGGCCGTATTTCACATAGCTCCCACGCGAACCGTGAATGATATAGCGCGCCGTTTCCGCCGCAGCCAGCAGCGTACCGTGCAGCACCACGCGACGCTGCGGGTAGGCCAAAACAGCATGGAAATAGTCGGTGGACTGCGAGCCCGGGCGTAATTGCGCCAGATCGACATTCATACTAACGGGAAGGCCAAACAGGTTGACCACCTGATCAAGAAGATGTGGACCCAGATCGTACCAGATGCCGCTGCCCGGACCGCCTTGCTCGCGCCAGCGATTGCGCACCTGCGGCCGGTAGCGGTCAAAATGGGATTCGAAATAACCTACCTCGCCGAGCAGACCTTCGTTAATCAACGCTTTAACGGTAAGAAAATCGCTGTCCCAGCGGCGATTGTGAAACACAGATAGCAAGCGTCCTTCTCTCTTCGCAATCACATCCAGCTCGCGAGCTTGTGACAACGTCACGGTAAAGGGCTTATCAACGACCACATGCTTGCCCGCCTCCAGCGCAGCCTTCGCCAGCGGGAAATGGGTATCGTTTGGCGTCGGGATCACAATCAGATCGAGGGTTGGGTCACTAAAGAGTTGTCCCGGTTCGGAAACCACCTTTACTACGGGCCAATCGGCAAGCACTTTGCTTTCGTCGCTGCTGGATACCGCCGCCAGCGTCATTCCCGGCGTGCCGCTAATTAATGGCGCATGAAAGGTTTTGCTCGCATAACCGTAACCGATTAATCCAACCCGGATAGCGTCACTCATCTTGCAACTCCTTTAATGAGAAATAACGTCGTTATACTCACTATAGGTCTCAGGCCATTATTTATGGGAATAATTGATCGTTTTTACGCCAGTTGCGCAACTGAAGCCAGGTAACGCTTGCGTTGCTTCAGTCATTTAGTAACATTTCAGCCTGGTTTGATTATTTGCTTTAGAGTTATGGAAAACGTTTTTAATCGTATTGTTGAACTTATTGGCTGGATTGTTTTGGGCGTTTCGGCCCTGCTTTTAGTTATCGCCCATCATATTGATAACTACCAGTCTCCACCGTCTATTGATGTTGTTCAGACGAAGCCGCTGTCTAAATAAACAGTGACCCGCTTCGCAACTGTGCAACCGGTTTCAGAAACCGGTTGCACAGTTGCACATGCTTTCATTACACTCACCTTATCATTCGATAAGGAGTTTCTTCATGGCCGGATTTCCGCAACACTTTTTATGGGGCGCCGCTACCGCAGCTTATCAGGTTGAAGGCGGACACGATGCCGATGGCAAAGGCCCTTCTATTTGGGATATTTATTCCCACCTCCCGGGCACCACTTTTCAGGGCACAACCGGTGATATCGCCGTCGATCATTACCATCGCTTTCGCGAAGACGTCGCTCTCATGGCGGAAATGGGCTTGCAGAGCTATCGCTTCTCTATTTCATGGCCTCGCCTGCTGCCCAACGGCCGCGGTGAAGTTAACGAAGCGGGTATTCAATTTTATAGCGATCTGATTGATGAACTGCTGGCGCATAATATTGAACCGATGATAACCCTCTATCACTGGGATTTGCCGCAGGCATTGCAGGATGAAGGCGGCTGGGAAGCGCGCAGCACGGCAGAGGCTTTCGCTGAGTATGCCCGCCTCTGTTACGAACGTTTTGGCTCCCGCGTGAAACTGTGGGCCACCTTTAACGAAACCATCGTCTTTATCGGCCACGGCTACATTAACGGCCTCCACCCACCCGCCGTCCGTGATCCGGCGCGCGCCATTCAGGCCTGTCATCACGTCTTTATTGCCCATGCGCTGGCTATCAAAGCTTTTCGTGAAATGGGCGTTGAAGGCGAGATTGGCTTCGTTAACGTCCTGCAACCTCACACCTCGCTAACCGACAACGAAGAAGATAAGCGTGCGACCGAGATGGCAGACGCTATCCACACCCACTGGCTTTACGATCCGGTCTTAAAAGGCTGCTACCCCGAAGCGCTGCTGCAACAAACCCAAGCGCTCTGGGGCGTCCCGGCGTTTGCGGCTGGCGACGATGCCCTGCTGCGAGAGAACCGTTGTGACTTTATCGGCCTTAACTACTATCGCCGTGAAACCGTATCGGCGCAGCCTCCTGAAGAGCCGACCGGCGGCGAGCCTGGGGTTGATGGGCTCTTTTACTTCGTGCGCAACCCGCAAAGCACCTATACCGAATGGGGCTGGGAGGTTTGGCCGCAGGGGTTAACCGACGGTATCATGATGGTTAAAGAGCGCTATGGTGATATTCCGATTTATATTACTGAGAACGGACTGGGCGCAATAGACCCGATTATTGATGGCGAGGTCGTTGACGACCCGCGCATTGACTATCTCAGCAGCCATATTAATGCGCTGGAAAATGCGCTGGCGCTCGGTGCTGACGTGCGCGGCTACTACCCCTGGTCCTTTATCGACCTTTTAAGCTGGCTTAACGGCTATAAAAAGCAGTACGGGTTCGTCTATGTCGATCACCAGCAAAACCTGGCGCGTAAACGAAAAAAGAGTTTTTTCTGGTACCAAAACGTTATTGCCAGCCGAGGCGAACAGCGTTAATCTTCTCTCCCAGGCGCCTTCCGGCGCCTGATTCAGTTCTGGAATATTCTTAAATTTTCTTTGTATTACGCCGGGAACGCCGTCTGTTCTTGTTATAAGTATTTACAACCGAAATAATTCCTTACAGCCTGAGAAAGTAAAGGCTTGTTGGTTGAGAACAGGTTTACTGAAAGCTGGTAATATTCGACTTATTTATTCCGATTATAAAATGGATACGCAAATGACCGTTCAGGACTACTTATTAAAATTCCGTAAAATCAGTTCGCTGGAAAGTCTGGAAAAACTTTTTGACCACCTTAACTATTCCCTGACCGATAACGAAGAGATCGTCAACATGTATCGCGCTGCCGACCATCGCCGGGCGGAGCTGGTTTCCGGCGGTAAATTGTTCAACATCGGTGAAGTCCCTAAGTCCGTCTGGCGCTACGTGCAATAAAGACTGTAATCATTCACGCCAGTTGCTTATACTTCCCGCCCTGCTTTTATTTATAACTGGCGTTGAATTCGGGAGTAATAATGTCCTCTGACTCTGTGGAACGTATTGGCGGATGGCTTCTGGCGCCGTTGGCATGGCTGCTGGTTGCTCTACTTAGCGCCTCATTGTCGCTACTTCTTTTTACTCATGCCCTGATGTCTTCCCAGACTTATACATTGCTGAGTAATATGAGTCCTGAGCACCTTGCCCTGTGGATTGCGTCCTTAGCGTTCTCGATTGCTATGTGGTACTACACGCTTTGGCTGACCATCGCCTTTTTCAAGCGGCGCAAAGGTGTACCAAAACATTACATTATCTGGTTATTGATAACGCTCCTGTTGGCGATAAAAGCCTTTGCCTTTTCTCCGATTTCGGACGTCCTGGCACTGCGCCAGCTTCTGTTCCCTCTTCTCGCGGCTGCGCTGCTGGCGCCTTACTTCAGGCGTTCTGAGCGGGTTAAACGGACCTTTGTGAATCCGTAATAACCACACAGTTAACCTGTTGTCGCGTGTATCGATTTATTCGATAATAGACGGCTTTTTCTATTTCAGGTCGAATAATGGCTGATTATTTACTGCTCTTTGTGGGTACTGTCCTCGTTAACAACTTCGTGCTGGTGAAGTTCCTTGGATTGTGCCCGTTTATGGGGGTTTCCAAAAAACTGGAAGCCGCTATGGGGATGGGGCTCGCTACCACATTTGTGATGACGCTGGCCTCTATTTGCGCCTGGCTAATTGATACCTGGATCCTCATCCCGCTGAACCTGGTCTACCTGCGCACGCTGGCCTTTATCCTGGTCATCGCCGTTGTCGTGCAATTCACCGAGATGGTGGTGCGTAAGACCAGTCCGGCGCTGTATCGCCTGTTAGGTATTTTCTTACCGCTGATCACCACCAACTGCGCGGTGCTCGGCGTGGCGCTGCTGAACATTAACCTTGGGCATAACTTCCTGCAGTCGGCACTGTACGGCTTTGCCGCCGCAGTTGGCTTTTCGTTGGTTATGGTCCTTTTCGCCTCCATTCGCGAGCGTCTGGTGGTTGCGGATGTCCCCGCGCCGTTTCGCGGTAACGCCATTGCGTTAGTCACCGCAGGTTTAATGTCGCTGGCATTTATGGGCTTTAGTGGTTTGGTGAAGTTGTAATGAACGCTGTCTGGATAGCCGTTGTCGCCATCAGCCTGCTTGGGCTGGTTTTCGGCTTAATTCTGGGCTACGCCTCCCGCCGCTTTGAGGTGGAAGATGACCCGGTAGTTGAAAAAATTGACGCCCTGCTCCCGCAGAGCCAGTGTGGCCAGTGTGGCTACCCCGGCTGTCGTCCCTATGCGGAAGCAGTGGGCACGCAAGGTGAGAAAATCAACTGCTGCGCCCCCGGCGGCGAAGCGGTGATGCTCAAAATTGCCGAGCTGTTGAACGTCGACCCGCAGCCCACTGACGGCGATGTGCAAGAGCTGGAGCCGGTACGGATGCTGGCGGTGATCGATGAAGCAAATTGCATCGGCTGCACGAAATGCATCCAGGCCTGCCCTGTCGATGCCATCGTCGGTGCCACCCGTGCCATGCATACGGTGATGAGCGACCTCTGTACCGGCTGTAATCTTTGCGTCGCGCCATGTCCGACACAATGTATTGAACTGCGTCCGGTCGCCGCGACGACAGAAACCTGGAAATGGGATCTTCAAACCATTCCGGTACGCATTATTCCTGTGGAACAACATGTTTAAGTTATTTTCCGCTTTTCGAAAAGACAAAGTCTGGGATTTCAACGGCGGTATTCATCCGCCGGAAATGAAAACCCAGTCCAACAGCACCCCGCTGCGTCAGGTCCCACTGCCGCATCGGTTGGTTATTCCGCTGAAGCAGCATATTGGCGCCGAAGGGGAGCTGTGCGTTCAGCCGGGCGATCGCGTCCTGCGCGGCCAGCCGTTGACGCGCGGCTGGGGCAGAATGCTGCCGGTTCACGCGCCGACCTCCGGCACCGTAACGGCCATCGCTCCGCACTCCACCGCTCATCCGTCCGCACTGGCGGAAATGAGCGTCATTATTGATGCCGACGGTGAAGACCGCTGGATTGAGCGCGACGGCTGGAACGACTACCAGAATAAATCACGTGAAGACCTCATTGAGCGCATTCACCAGTTTGGCGTGGCCGGACTGGGCGGTGCCGGTTTCCCGACCGGGACGAAATTGCGCGGTGGCGGCGACAAAATCGACACCTTAATCATTAACGCTGCCGAGTGTGAACCCTATATCACCGCCGACGATCGCCTGATGCAGGATTGCGCAGCACAGATCGTTGACGGTATTCGTATCCTTGCCCATATCCTGCAACCGAGCCAGGTGCTGATCGGCATCGAAGATAATAAACCGCAGGCAATTTCAATGCTGCGCGCGGTATTAGCCGATACCCACGGTATTGCGCTGCGTGTGATCCCAACGAAATATCCGTCTGGCGGCGCTAAGCAACTGACGCAAATCCTGACCGGGAAACAGGTTCCCCACGGCGGACGTTCATCTGATATCGGCGTTTTGATGCAAAACGTGGGTACCGCCTATGCGGTAAAACGCGCGGTGATCGACGGCGAGCCGTTGACAGAGCGTGTGGTCACGCTAACCGGTGAAGCAGTTTCGCGTCCGGGTAACGTCTGGGCACGACTGGGTACCCCGGTCAGCCATCTGCTTAAAGACGCCGGTTTCTGCCCGAGCGCTGAGCCAATGGTGATTATGGGTGGCCCGCTAATGGGCTTCACCCTGCCGTGGCTTGATGTGCCGGTGGTAAAAATCACCAACTGTCTGCTGGCCCCGTCGGCAACGGAAATGGGCGAGCCGGAAGAGGAAAAAGGCTGCATTCGCTGTAGCGCCTGCGCCGACGCCTGTCCTGCCGATCTGCTGCCACAACAGTTGTACTGGTTTAGTAAAGGTCAGCAGCACGACAAAGCAACCGGTCACAACCTCGCAGATTGTATCGAATGCGGTGCCTGCGCCTGGGTTTGCCCAAGCAATATCCCACTGGTGCAGTATTTCCGTCAGGAAAAAGCCGAGATCTACGCGATTGCTCAGGAAGAGAAGCGCGCCGCAGAAGCGAAAGCGCGTTTTGAAGCGCGTCAGACTCGCCTGGAGCGGGATAAGGCCGCACGTCAGGAGCGTCATAAACAAGCTGCGGTACAACCGGCGGTGCAAGATCAGGATACCATTAACGCCGCCCTGGCACGCGTTCGTGAAAAACAACGTGATGCCGCCCAGCCGATTATCGTGCTGGCTGGCGCCAAACCGGATAATAGCGAGGCTATCGCCGCTCGCGAAGCTCGCAAGGCCGAGGCACGCGCCCGAAAAGCTGAACAGAATAGCGCTGCGGTTGAATCCGCCGTTGAGCAACCCGCCGCCGCCGATCCACGTAAAGCCGCCGTCGAAGCCGCTATCGCCCGCGCTAAAGCCCGCAAAGCTGAACAGCAGGCAGCACCAGCAGAACCTGTCGTCGCAGAGCAGCCAACAGCCACAGCGGTTGACCCGCGCAAAGCCGCGGTTGAAGCCGCTATCGCCCGCGCCAAAGCCCGCAAAGCTGAACAGCAGGCGGTTCCGGCTGAGCCTGTCGTCGCGGAGCAGCCAACAGTCGCAGCGGTTGACCCACGCAAAGCTGCGGTTGAAGCCGCTATCGCCCGCGCCAAAGCCCGCAAAGCTGAACAGCAGGCGGTTTCGGCTGAACCTGTCGTCGCAGAGCAGCCAACAGCCGCATCGGTTGACCCACGCAAAGCTGCGGTTGAAGCCGCTATCGCCCGCGCCAAAGCCCGCAAAGCTGAACAGCATGCGGTTTCGGCTGAACCTGTCGTCGCAGAGCAGCCAACAGCCGCAGCGGTTGACCCACGCAAAGCTGCGGTCGAAGCCGCTATCGCCCGCGCTAAGGCCCGCAAAGCCGAACAACAACAAGCAGTTCCCCCGTCGGCAGCCAATGACGATGCCCGTAAAGCGGCCGTCGCTGAAGCAATCGCCCGCGTTCAGGCCCGGAAAGCATCCCGGCAGGCAGTTAACGAGGATTAAATGGTTTTCAGAATCGCAAGTTCCCCTTATACCCACAACCAGCGCCAGACCTCGCGGATTATGCTGCTGGTGCTGCTCGCCGCCGTTCCCGGCATTGTGGTTCAAACCTGGTTTTTCGGCTGGGGCACCGTGCTGCAAATTATTCTTGCATCCTTGACGGCATGGGGAGCGGAAGCCGCCATCCTTAAGCTGCGTAAACAAAATATTCCCGCGATCCTCGCCGATAACTCGGCGCTACTGACCGGCCTGCTGCTGGCCGTCAGCATTCCGCCATTTGCCCCGTGGTGGATGGTCGTACTGGGCACCGCTTTCGCGGTGATTATCGCCAAACAGCTGTACGGTGGTTTGGGGCATAACCCTTTTAACCCGGCGATGATTGGCTACGTGGTGCTGCTTATCTCCTTCCCGGTGCAGATGACCTCCTGGCTTCCACCGCATGAGATTGCGGCTAACGTCCCTGGATTTAGTGATGCGCTGCGGGTGATTTTTACCGGCCAAACCGCGGCTGGCGGCGATATGAACAGCCTGCGCATAGGAATCGACGGTATCAGCCAGGCAACACCGCTGGACACGTTCAAAACGTCACTGCATGCCGGCCATGGGGTGAACGAGATCCTGCAATACCCTATCTACGGTGGCGCACTGGCTGGTCTCGGCTGGCAGTGGGTTAACATGGCTTATCTGGCGGGCGGTCTGTTCCTGTTGTGGCAAAAAGCCATTCGCTGGCATATCCCGGTCAGTTTCCTGCTGAGCCTGACCGTTTGCGCCGCTTTGGGATGGATATTCTCACCAGAGAGCCTCGCCTCGCCGCAGATCCATCTGCTGTCCGGCGCGACGATGCTCGGCGCATTCTTTATTCTGACCGACCCGGTGACCGCCTCCACCACCAACCGCGGACGCCTGATCTTCGGCGCGCTGGCGGGCCTGCTGGTCTGGCTGATTCGCAGCTTCGGTGGCTATCCGGATGGCGTCGCCTTTGCCGTCCTGCTGGCAAATATTACCGTTCCACTGATCGACTATTACACGCGTCCGCGCGCGTATGGCCACCGCTGAGGACCCGAACATGTTACAAAGCATGCGCAAACACGGCATTACGCTGGCACTCTTTGCTGCGGGCTCCACCGGACTGACGGCGGCCATCAATGAGCTAACCAAAAGTACCATTGAGGACCAGGCCGCCCTGCAGCAAAAAGCCCTATTCGACCAGGTTATGCCGGCCAATCTTTATAACAATGATTTGCTGAAAAGCTGTTATCTGGTTACCGCGCCAGAGTTGGGCAAAGGTCAGCATAAAGTGTGGATTGCTGAAAACAACGAGCAGCCGATTGCCGCAGTGATGGAAGCTACCGCGCCGGACGGCTATTCCGGGGCCATTCAGCTACTAGTCGCCGCCGATTTTAAAGGTACCGTGCTGGGTACCCGCGTCACAGAGCACCACGAGACGCCAGGCCTGGGCGATAAAATTGAGCTCAGAATTTCTGACTGGATCACCCTCTTTGCCGGTAAAGTTATTCACGGGCAAAGCGATAGTCACTGGGCCGTGAAAAAAGACGGTGGTGATTTCGATCAGTTTACCGGGGCCACGATTACCCCGCGAGCTGTGGTTAACGCCGTTAAGCGTGCGGGTTTATACGCACAAACGCTGCCTGCGCAGATTCCCACATTCACCGCCTGTGGAGACTAGACCATGAGCGAAGTAAAAGACGTTATTGTTCAGGGGTTGTGGAAAAACAACTCCGCGCTGGTTCAACTGCTGGGGATGTGTCCCCTGCTGGCCGTGACCTCTACCGCTACCAACGCCCTGGGGCTTGGGCTGGCGACGACCCTGGTGCTCACGCTGACCAACCTGACGATTTCCAGCCTGCGCCGCTGGACGCCTGCGGAGATCCGTATTCCGATTTACGTGATGATCATTGCCTCGGTAGTGAGCGTCGTGCAGATGCTGATCAACGCCTACGCCTTTGGCCTGTATCAGTCGCTGGGGATCTTTATCCCGCTTATCGTGACCAACTGTATCGTCGTTGGACGTGCGGAAGCCTTTGCCGCCCGAAAAGGCCCGGCGCTGTCGGCACTGGATGGGTTTTCCATCGGCATGGGGGCAACATGCGCCATGTTTGTCCTCGGCTCGATGCGCGAAATTATCGGTAACGGTACCTTATTTGACGGTGCAGATAGCCTGCTGGGTAGCTGGGCTAAAGTGCTGCGCATTGAAGTATTTCATACTGATACACCGTTTCTGCTGGCGATGCTGCCGCCGGGCGCATTTATTGGCCTTGGGATGATGCTGGCGCTAAAATACCTCATCGATGAACGTAGCAAACAGCGCAAAGCAAAAGCGGCAGAAGCCGAAATTATTGCGCCGTCTGATGTGACGGGAAAAGCTTAGGATGAATAAAAGTAAACGCCTGGAGATCCTCACCAGGCTCAGGGATAACGACCCGCACCCTACCACGGAGCTGAACTTCAATTCTCCGTTCGAGTTATTAATCGCCGTGTTGCTCTCAGCACAGGCTACCGACGTCAGCGTCAACAAAGCGACGGCAAAGCTTTATCCAGTAGCCAACACGCCAGCCGCGATGCTGGAGCTGGGCGTTGACGGCGTTAAGTCGTATATCAAAACAATCGGTTTGTTTAACAGCAAAGCGGAAAACGTCATTAAAACCTGTCGGCTACTGCTTGAACTGCATAACGGCGAAGTACCGGAAGACCGAGCAGCGCTGGAAGCTCTGCCCGGCGTTGGGCGTAAAACCGCCAACGTCGTGCTTAATACCGCCTTTGGCTGGCCGACAATCGCCGTTGATACGCATATCTTCCGCGTTTGCAATCGGACACAATTTGCCCCCGGTAAAAACGTTGAACAAGTCGAAGAAAAGTTGTTGAAGGTGGTTCCTGCCGAATTCAAAGTAGACTGTCACCACTGGTTTATTCTGCACGGTCGCTACACCTGCATCGCTCGCAAACCGCGCTGCGGTTCTTGCCTGATCGAGGACCTTTGCGAGTTTAAAGAGAAGGTTTATCCTTAACGAAATTCAGGGCCATAACCCAACCTGTGGTTATGACCCTGTTTAATCACTCATTTCCCCGTCATTAACGCCATAGTTTCGCCTATGTACTGGCTGATTATTCGGCGATATAACTACTAGCCAGGTTATTCATTTTTTTCAGAGTCAAAATTTCTATACATTTGTGATCCAGGTCACTTATCAATGCTTTTGTTAATTTACTGTTAATGTATTAATGCGTAAATCTGCTTATTCAAATACCCTTACCTTAAATGCCAACACAATACCCCATCAATTTTTAGGATTATGGGCTATATGACTGGATGCAAGCGTTAACAGCAGAACATATTGCCATTATGCGATAAATTTCGGATCCCAGCAGATAAAAACGCTTTCATTGGTCAAACGATGAAATTTAACTCTGCATAACATTTGAATAGGCGGTGTATTATAACGCACGGGATATGTGTAACAGATTATTACAAAGCTATTGCCTGATGAGACAGGATAGTGAACATTACCTGCCGTTTTCCCTCCAGAATAACTATAAAGGCGGCGGTCTTCTAAGATTGCGCCCCGAACACCCCCCGTTAATATGGGATGTAAAAAAAGAGGTATTTGTGTCTACTGCAAACAATAAACCAACAGAAAGCGTCAGTTTGAACGCTTTCAAACAACCACGCGCGTTCTATCTCATCTTCTCTATTGAGTTATGGGAGCGTTTTGGTTTCTACGGCCTGCAAGGGATCATGGCCGTTTACCTGGTAAAACAGCTGGGTATGTCAGAAGCGGACTCTATCACTCTGTTCTCCTCCTTTAGCGCCCTGGTATACGGTCTGGTGGCTATCGGCGGCTGGTTGGGCGACAAAGTACTGGGCACTAAACGCGTCATTATGCTCGGTGCCATCGTTCTGGCTATCGGTTACGCTCTTGTCGCCTGGTCCGGGCACGATGCTTCTATCGTTTATATGGGTATGGCGACTATCGCCGTCGGTAACGGCCTGTTTAAAGCCAACCCGTCCTCCCTGCTCTCTACCTGCTATGACAAGAACGACCCGCGTCTGGACGGTGCATTTACCATGTACTATATGTCCGTCAATATCGGCTCCTTCTTCTCTATGCTGGCCACACCATGGTTGGCGGCAAAATTTGGCTGGAGCGTGGCGTTTGCGCTGAGCTTCGTAGGCCTGGTGATCACCATCATCAACTTTGCTTTCTGCCAGCGTTGGGTGAAACAGTACGGCTCTAAACCTGACTTCGAACCGGTAAATGTCGGCAAACTGCTGGCGACTATCGTCGGTGTAGTGGTTCTGGTAGCGATCGCCACCTGGCTGCTGCACAACCAGGGTATTGCACGTATGGCGCTGGGCGTCGTCGCTCTGGGTATCATCTTTATCTTCGCTAAAGAAGCCTTTGCAATGCAGGGCGCCGCGCGGCGTAAAATGGTGGTGGCATTCATTCTGATGCTGCAGGCAATTATCTTCTTCGTCCTGTATAGCCAGATGCCAACTTCTCTGAACTTCTTTGCGATTCGTAACGTTGAACACTCGCTGCTGGGCATCGCGTTCGAGCCTGAACAGTATCAGGCGCTGAACCCATTCTGGATCATTATCGGTAGTCCGATTCTGGCCGCTATTTATAACAAAATGGGCGATACCTTACCGATGCCGATGAAGTTCGCTATTGGTATGGTTCTGTGCTCTGGCGCGTTCCTCGTGCTGCCGCTGGGCGCTAAGTTCGCCAGCGATGCTGGTATCGTTAACGTCAGCTGGCTGGTTATCAGCTACGGCCTGCAGAGTATTGGTGAACTGATGATTTCCGGTCTCGGCCTGGCCATGGTTGCACAGCTGGTTCCACAGCGTCTGATGGGCTTCATCATGGGTAGTTGGTTCCTGACAACCGCTGGCGCTAACCTCATCGGCGGCTATGTCGCGAATATGATGGCAGTACCAGAAAACGTAACTGACCCGCTGATGTCTCTGGAAGTGTACGGTCGCGTGTTCCTGCATATTGGTGTAGCAACCGGCGTTATCGCTATCCTGATGCTGCTGACGGCACCGAAGCTGAACCGCATGACCCTGGATGACGACAAAACAGCGAAAGCCAGCGATACCGCTACTGCTTAAGCTATCCGGGAAAACCCAAAAATTTAAACCGCTAACGCTCTGTTAGCGGTTTTTTTTTACCCCTGAGCGGACTAACATACAGAAAACCGTAGCCACGAGGAGTTATCGATGAAACTGTTCTACAAATCCGGCGCTTGTTCTCTTGCTTCGCATATCGCGCTGCGCGAAAGCGGGCTGGATTTCACCTTGCAGGGCGTTGACGTCATGAAAAAACGCCTCGAAAACGGGGATGATTATCTGCAGATCAACCCGAAGGGGCAGGTTCCGGCGCTGCTGCTGGATGATGATGTGCTGCTGACTGAAGGCGTGGCTATCATGCAATATATCGCGGATCGCGTGCCTGACCGCCAGCTACTGGCCCCGGTGGGTTCCATTGCCCGTTATCAGACGCTGGAATGGTTAAACTATGTGGCGACAGAGCTGCATAAGGGCTTTACCCCGCTATTCCGCCCGGATACGCCGGAGGATTTCAAACCCATCGCTCGCGCGCAGCTAGATAAAAAAATGCAGTATGTTGATGAGTGCCTGCAGGATAAAGAGTGGCTTAACGGGCACCGCTTCAGCATCGCCGACGGCTATCTGTTCACCGTGCTTCGCTGGGCGTATGCCGTGAAGCTGGATATGGAAGGTTATAGCAACATTTCGGCCTGGATGAAGCATGTTGCCGCGCGCCCTGCCGTCGCCGCGGCGTTGGAAGCCGAAGGCCTGAAGTAAGGCAAATACTTGCCCGACGCTCGTCGGGCAAGCTCTTCAGGCTTAAAGCTGCGTGGCGCTAAAGTAATGCTCCGGCTGAGCGATACGATCCTGCGCCGCCACCACCTGAAGCTCATACTCCAGCATATTTTTTGTCGCCAGCATGATTTCATAGACTGCCGCGGTAACATGCTCCAGCGCATCGCGCAGATTAGCCCCTTGCAGCAGTTTAACCAGCAGCAAACCGCTGGTGACATCGCCTACGCCCACCGGCTGGCGCATGCCAAAATCCACCAACGGACGGCTGATGTGCCATGCTTCATCTGCAGTGACCAGCAGCATTTCAAAACGATCCATGCTCAAACCAGCACGCGAGAGGTGCTTGACCAGCACCACTTCCGGCCCCTGAACAATCAGCTCGCGCGCGGCAGCAACCGCTTCGCTGACGTTAGCCACTGGATGCCCGCAAAGGATCTCCAGTTCAACCAGGTGTGGCGCAATAATATCGCTCGCCGGTAGCGCATAACGCACGTGAAACTCCGCTACGCCAGGTGCTACGATACACCCCTTTTCAGGATGTCCCATGACCGGGTCGCAAAAATACTTTGCTGCCGGATTGGCAGCTTTGACCTGGCGCACAATACCGAGAATGTGTTCGCCCTGTTCGGCAGACCCCAGATAACCGCTTAGCACAGCATCACAGCGCTGCAGTTGGTTAATATCGGCGATACCCTGAACAATTTCCGTTAGGTGCGCTGGCGGCATCACGCATCCGGTCCATTTTCCGTACTGAGTATGGTTGGAGAATTGGACGGTATTAAGCGACCAGACGTTAACGCCAAGACGACGCATCGGAAATTCAGCGGCGCTATTGCCGGCATGGCCAAACACAACGTGAGACTGGATGGCGAGGATATTCTTCATCTTGATTACCTGACAGCAAAAAATAAGGGGCGTGGTTTCCCACGCCCCTGCCTTTACGCAATTACTTCCAGCAGACCAGACAGTAATTTTTCTTACCGCGGCGCAGCAAGGTGAAGCGACCAAACAAAATATCACTGTCCTGGAAGAAATATTCCGGGTCAGACTGTTTTTCACCGTTGATGGTTACCGCATTAGAGGCGATGGTTTTACGCGCCTGACCACGAGACGGCTGCAGGTCAGAATCCACCAGCGCCTGCATCAGGTCAGCACCTTTTTCCATTTCGATCATCGGCACGCCATCCTGCGCCAGCTGTTCGAAATCAGCTTCGCTTAGGTCACTCAAATTACCGTTAAACAGGCTTTCAGTGATGCGTTTTGCTGCCACCAGACCTTCTTCACCGTGAACCAAACGCGTGACAAGCTCTGCCAGCACATACTGGGCACGAGGCGCTTTACCGCTATTTTTGTCTTCTTCTTCAAGGGCATTGATCTCGGTAATGTCCATAAAGGTGAAGAACTTCAGGAAGCGATAAACGTCTGCATCCGCAGTGTTGATCCAGAACTGGTAGAACTTGTACGGACTGGTTTTCTTCGGATCCAGCCATACTGCACCACCTTCGGTTTTACCGAATTTAGTGCCGTCAGCTTTGGTGATCAGCGGAACGGTCAGACCGAATACCTGGTTCTGGTGCAGACGGCGGGTCAAGTCGATACCAGAGGTAATGTTACCCCACTGGTCGGAACCGCCGATCTGCAGCGCCACGCCGTGCAGTTCGTTCAGGCAGGCAAAATCATAACCCTGCAGCAGGTTGTAGGAGAACTCGGTAAAAGAGATACCCTGATCGTCACGGTTCAAACGCTGCTTGACCGCTTCTTTGTTGATCATCTGATTAACAGAGAAGTGCTTGCCGATATCACGCAGGAAAGTCAGCACGTTCATACCGCCAAACCAGTCGTAGTTATTCGCGGCAATGGCGGAGTTATCGCCACAATCAAAATCGAGGAAAGGCGCGACCTGTTTGCGGATTTTATCGACCCACTCCTGCACGGTGTCTGCGGTGTTCAGTTTACGCTCGGCGGCTTTGAAGCTCGGGTCGCCAATCAGACCCGTGGCACCACCAACCAGCGCAACAGGCTTGTGGCCTGCCTGCTGAAAGCGTTTCAGGCATAACAATGGAACAAGATGCCCCAAGTGCAAGCTGTCGGCGGTTGGGTCGAAGCCGCAATAGAGCGCGATCGGGCCTTGCGCCAGTCGCTCTGCTAACGCTTCCTCGTCCGTCACCTGGGCTACCAGCCCCCGCTCTTGCAATTGTTTAATCAAGTTACTGCTTGCCATCAAATTCTCCATGTATAAAACGACTGCACCTTTGCCGGTACACGACTTTTCGCCAGACGCGAAAAGTACATAGAATAAAGCGCCGGGCCACGTAGCACCAGCGCTTAACACAACATTTTGCGTCCTTTATGGTGCCAGGCGGTCGATTTGCCAGCTGCTGTTTTGTCGTTGGTAGAGAAAACGGTCGTGCAGGCGGTGTTCACCACCCTGCCAGAACTCCATCTGCTCAATGCTGACGCGGAATCCACCCCAGAAGCTCGGCAACGGCACTTCGCCCTGCTGGAACTTTTGCTTCAGTTCAAGGAATTTGCTCTCGAGGATACCGCGAGCCGAGATGCGGCTAGATTGCTGTGACACCCAGGCACCAATCTGGCTATCGCGTGGCCGGCTGTGGAAATACTTCACCACCTCCAGCGTCGAGAGACGCTCAGCTTTGCCAATAACCATCACCTGGCGCTCCAGCATGTGCCATGGAAAAAGCAGGCTGATACGGGGATTTTTTTCAATCTGGTGCGCTTTGCGGCTGCCAAGGTTGGTGTAGAACACCAGACCTCGTTCATCGTAATGCTTCAGCAAAACGATGCGCTGGTAAGGCTGCAAGTTTTCATCAACGGTCGCGACAACCATTGCCGTAGGATCGGCAAGTTTCGCGTCACAAGCCTGACGCAACCAACGTTCAAATAGCGCCAAAGGTTCGGCGGGAAGGTCGTGGCGACGCAGGCCACCACGGATATACTCACGGCGCAGATGCGCGATTTGCTGCAATTCGTCGTTATCAGACATGGCAATCGAGAAAGTAGTCAAAGGGTGGCGTCATTGTGCGCCCCCAGTACTGAAATCTCAACGTTTGGCGGCCTGTAGCTGGCAGTTTTCCAGCACAACGCTGTCGCGTTTATAGACGGTTGCGCTATCGCCTTTAGACCAGAAAACGTAAACGCCATCGGTATAGCGAGCGCCGGATGCTGATAACCCCTGCGGCAAATTCAGCTGCTGGTTATCGTAAATAAAGCTGACCTGCTGGCGGGTGTTATTCAGATGGACGGTCAACGGCTTCTGGTCACATTGATACTCCAGCGTGTCCGTATTCATCCGCTCGACAAACTGGTTGTAGTAGCTACAGCCCGCGAGCATAAAAGGTACAGCAAGGATAAGAATTTTTTTCATCAGTTTGCCTTCGACTTTCCCGGTCCAGGAGAGCATTACGCCCTCCTTCAACGATATCCAGTTTACAAATAAATACCGGCGGGTGATTTCAGTTAACTCTGATTCTGCGGTGGATTTGCCGGAAAAATAGCGCCCAGCACAGAGGCTTGCGAAGCACCGGTCACGGAAGGCAGGTTTCCCGGTAATCCGGCGAGGGTGCGCCATGCCAGCCACGCGAAAGCTAATGCCTCCATATCATCGCCGCTGATCCCCGCCTCATCGGTAGTCGACACTTCGGTTCCCGGCAGCAGCGCCGCCAGTCGCGCCATCAACAGCGGGTTACGCGCTCCGCCACCGCATACCAACAGACGCTCACAACCGCCGCTGAGCAGCACCTGTTCACTGATGCTCACGGCGGTCAGTTCCGTCAGCGTAGTCTGCACATCCTGAGCACGCAGTCCCGGATACCGCGCTAAATGCTGCGCCAGCCAGCCGTAGTTAAAGTATTCACGCCCGGTACTCTTCGGTGCGGGCAACGCAAACCACGGATCGCTTAACATGTCCTGCAGCAGCGGCAGCAAAACTCTCCCCTCGCTGGCCCATTGCGCGTCTTTATCATAGGGCTTGCCGCACTGACGCCAAATCCAGGCATCCATGAGCATATTGCCAGGGCCTGTATCGTAGCCGCGTACCGGCTGTCCCGGCACCAGCAAAGAGAGGTTGGCGATGCCGCCAATGTTGAGAATCATGCGTCGCTCAACCGGGTGCGCCAACAACGCATGGTGGAATGCAGGAACCAACGGCGCCCCCTGCCCGCCAAGCGCCATATCGCGGCGGCGAAAATCCCCTACCACCGTCACCCCGGTGTGCGCGGCAATCTGGTTATTATCACCAATTTGCATAGTATGCGGCGCATCACCGCCAGGCTCATGCCACACCGTCTGACCGTGACAGCCAATGGCGATGATTTCCGATGCCTGCAAATTCTCCTGACGCATCAGCGCCAGAACCGCATCGGCAAACAGCCGCCCGAGGCGCGTATCAAGCCGACCCAGTTGCGACAGCGTCAACTGCTGTCCCTGACAGATAGCCAGAATATCTTCTTTAATAGCAATGGGGATGGGATACGTCAGGCTGGCCTGCTGAGCGACCAAGTTTTCATTAATTGCTGCGAGAACAACATCAACACCATCAAGACTGGTGCCGGACATTACGCCGATAAAGCGACCTGATTTCATACGCTTTCCTTCATTCCATGACTCTCGTATATCCACACTCCACCATAAACGGGGGGGCAATGCTATGCTGCTATAATATTTTTTAACAATACAAGCAGTGCGATTGTCCTTAGCGTAAAGAACTTATGTTTAGTTTAGGTTGAGACGACTCTGATTATTATTTTTTGTATAGTCCACGCATCTGCTATGCCAGCAGACGCTTAAATGCCATATAATTGGCTACAAGGAAGTTCAATAGAACGCTTCTTGGTGAACAGGAGATTCATAAATGATTTTACGTGTTTTGGCTGTCTCGATGATTGGTTTTACACTTGCAGGCTGTGTCAGCAGCAGCGGCCTGTCCGGTGACGTTTACTCCGCATCTGAAGCCAAACAGGTCCAAAGCGTGACCTACGGCACCATCGTGCACACCCGTGCAGTTCAGATTCAGGGCGGTGATGAGAGCAATGCGATCGGTGCAATCGGCGGTGCGGTATTGGGCGGCTTCCTGGGTAACACCATCGGTGGCGGTACGGGTCGTTCGCTGGCAACGGCGGCAGGCGCGGTCGCAGGTGGCGTTGCAGGCCAGGGTGTGCAGGGTGCGATGAACAAAACCCAGGGCGTTGAGCTGGAAATTCGCAAAGATGACGGTAACACCATCATGGTGGTACAGAAACAGGGCAGCACCCCGTTCTCAGTCGGTCAGCGCGTAGCCATTGCCGGCAGCGGCAGCCAGGTTACTGTTTCCCCGCGCTAAAAGTGCTTATGCGGTCCTCCCGGGCCGCATTTTATATAAAAAAGCATTGCTTACCAAAATATATAACCCCAGAAAATACATTTAGATTTTATTCTTATATTCCTTCTGCTGTTTGCGCCTGCTCAATAAATCAAACTTGCCAATCCATTATTTTTCCCTAACCATTTGCGACAACCTGTCGTTTTACATTGCCCTTTATTGAGGGATGCAGCCTATGCCTTTTCATCTGAAGCGTTTATCTCATCGTATATTTCTTTATGTCCTTGCTTGCATTATTTCTATTACTGCGATTAATTTTCAGGCTGGCTCATTAATTCATCGTATCTCTACAACATCGCCAACGCTGTTTCCTGTCCTGACTATTTCATTGATGAGTTTCCATCTTACCATTGCCTGTTTTATGGCAATGAAATATCTCTGCGATGAAAAAATTGTACCTGACCCCCATCGCCTTCGCTTTCTGCTGCTCGGCCCTGTTGATGTTGGGAACGCTGAGCAGCTACCCAGACTGGCTGCTTTGCGGTCAGGGGCGTGCCGTTAATCAAAACGATGCGCTGATTTTTTATTTTTTTCGCAACGTCATGATGGCAGTATTATTCACCACCTCAACTATCTTATATTGTTTCCGTCATAGAACAATCAACTCATGGAAAACTCATGTTATAGTGCTCATCGGTTGCATTTTTTTCATCAGCGTAATACTGACGCTATCCTGGGTTCACTCCAGCCATTCGCCGTGGCTGAATATAGACTTTATTGATAATTTAACCTTTACCTTTACACCGCTGTGGCATAGCCGAATTGGTTTGGTGTTAATTATCATCTGGTCATTAACGCTGATCTTACTTATTTACGTGACGCAACTGCGTAATATATTCTGGTACAGCGGTGCATTCTTCTGTAGCGCCTATATCTTTACGTTAATGATGCTACTTTCTTCAGCGAGCAGTAGTAACCACTCCTGGAGCCAGGCTCGCCTTTTTGGAACGAGCGGAACTACCGGAAAGAATGACCATCAGTATGGGGGTCTTCACCACGCAGAACACTGGCATTTCAGCAGAGGAGTGCGTTCGACGCGCAGATGAAGCGATGTATGAAGCCAAAAATAACGGCCGCAATCGCGTTGTCGTTTGGCATGAATAAGGTGAATAAAAAGGAGGCCTTGAAACTACTCAAGGCCTCACAAGGTCAATCTTTTGCCTGGAGATCGAGGATATTTTGTTCAAGTTTACGAATCAAATTGAGCAACGTTTCCACTTCTTGTGCGGAAACACCTGCCAGAATTTCATCACGCGTTTTGCCGATCACCTCTTCCATTTCGTTGATCAGCGGCTCGGCTTTTTCCGTAAGCTTGATACGTTTTGCCCGCCGATCGTTTGCGCAAGTCTGGCGAGAAATAAGGCCTTTCTCCTCCAGTTGGTCAAGCGTGCGGACCAGCGATGGCTGTTCGATACCAATGGCTTTCGCCAGCTGAATCTGCGACTGTTCAGGCGGCAGCTGATGAATGTTATGCAGAGTGACCCAGTGCGTCTGCGTTAACTCCAGAGGTTTCAGGCGATGGTCGATTAGCGCGCGCCAAACGCGAACCAAACGTGCCAGATCAGAACCAAGTGGCGATTCCAATTTCATCTCCTTATAATTAGCTTGCTAAGTTATTATACTGATTTTAGAATAGTGTGCAGCATTTAAATTATCAAAACAAATGAATTACCTGATTCACTAAAATCAAGACAATGATTTACAATGTGAATAATCGCATAACCTGAACATTTCTCCTGCAACGGCAAGGATTTTTGCTTGTGAAACTGAGTCTCAACACTGCCGGATTGTCGCTCCAGGACCTGATATTTGGCGCTTCCGTCTACTTCCCCCCTATCTTTAAAGCTGTCCTGTTGGGCTTCTTTATCTGGTTGATGATTCACCGTCAGCTTCGCGACTGGATGTACGCAGGTGAGATTTGGCATCCCCTGCTAATGGACCTGTCCCTGTTTGCGCTCTCTGTCTGTCTGGCGCTGGTTTTACTGACTGCCTGGTAATATTCATTCCATGAAGAAACTAAAATACCTATCCACTTTACTGGTCGTCGCGCTGGCCATCATTGCCGCCTGGCTGGTCTGGAATTACTACACCCAATCCCCCTGGACCCGCGACGGAAAGGTTCGCGCCGAACAGGTGGGGGTCACCCCACAGGTTTCCGGTAGCATCCTGCAGTTAAACGTTCGCGACAACCAGCTGGTTAAAGCCGGGGATGTCCTGTTCAGAATTGACGATACGCCCTATAAAATTGCCGTTCTCAACGCCCAGGCACAGTTAGCCAAAGCAAAAGCTGAAGTGGCGAAAGCCAAAGCTGAACAGAAGAAAGCGGCGAGCGATGCCAACCGTCGGCGTAATTTGTCGCAGAATTTTATCTCGGCGGAAGATCTGGAAAATGCCAATACCGCCCTTAATACCGCAAATACCAATCTTGAGGCTATAAAAGCCGTGGTTGACGTCGCGCAGGCCAGCCTTGATCACGCTCAGTGGCAACTCACACAAACTGAAATTAAAGCCCCGGTGGATGGCTGGGTGACCAACCTGTCAACTCGCGTTGGCGACTACGCCTCCGTGGGTCATCCGGTTTTTGCTCTCGTTGATAGTCACTCTTTTTACGTGGTCGGCTATTTTGAAGAAACCAAGCTGCGCAATATCCGTCCGGGCGATAGTGCACAAATCATTCTCTACAGCAGCAAACAAAAGTTACAGGGTCACGTAGGTAGTATCGGTCGTGCGATTGTCGATCAAAGCGTTGCAAGCGGAGGCGGTCTGGTTGCGGACATTAAGCCAAATATTCCGTGGGTCCGCCTGGCCCAGCGCGTCCCGGTGCGCATTGAGTTTGACAGCTTACCATCGGATACCACGCTGGTTTCCGGTACCACCTGTACCGTCGCCATTGGCCCACAGTAATGAAGCTGCAGGCCCTAACGTGGCGCTCGCTCCCGTGGATTAAGGCCAGCCGTCCGCAGTGGCGCTATGCTCTGCGTAACGGGATCGCGATGTGCCTGGCGCTCAGCATCGCCTATTGGCTGAATCTCGATGAGCCCTACTGGGCAATGACTTCTGCCGCCGTAGTGAGCTTTCCAACCGTCGGCGGCGTGATCAGTAAAAGCTTCGGGCGCATTGCGGGCAGTCTGCTCGGCGCCTGCGCGGCGTTGCTGCTGGCCGGACATACCCTAAACGATCCCTGGCTGTTTCTGTTTAGCATTTCGGCGTGGATAGCGCTCTGTACCTGGGCCTGCGCAATGTATACCAACAACGTTGCCTACGCCTTCCAGCTCGCCGGTTATACCTGCGCCATCATCGCCTTTCCGGTTATCAATATCACTGATGCTAACGAACTGTGGACCATCGCCCAGTCGCGGGTCTGTGAAGTGATCGTGGGTATTCTTTGCGGCGGTCTGATGATGATGATTTTACCGAGTACCTCGGATGGTACGACGTTACTGACCGCCCTGAAGAACATGCATGCCCGGCTGTTAGAGCACGCCAGCATGTTGTGGGTTCCGGAAACCACTGATGCGATCCGCACCGCGCATGAAAGTGTGATTGGGCAAATTCTGACCATGAATCTGCTGCGTATTCAGGCGTTCTGGAGTCACTATCGCTTTCGTCGGCAAAATCCACTGCTCAACTACCTGCTGCATCAGCAATTGCGAATGACCAGCGTGATTTCAAGCCTGCGGCGAATGCTGCTCAACTGGCCTGCGGCACCCGCTAACACCCGGGAGGTTCTGGAAGCGTTGCTGAACGAGTTAACCCATTCAGGGACCGACAGTTATAGCATCGCGAAGCTCATCGCCCCCCTGGCGCCCCCAGCGGAAGCGGACTATCGACATATCGCCTTCTGGAAGCGTCTGCGCTATTTTTGCCGCCTCTATCTGGAGAGTAGCCGATGGATTAAGCGCATCGAAAACGCCACCGTGGTGACCGAATTTAACGTTCCCTCAGCACCTGCGCTGACTCGCCATACCGATCAAGCTGAAGCGCTGTGGAACGGTGTACGTACCTTTTTCGCGCTGGTGATGGTGGGTGCCTGGGGAATTAGCACCCAATGGCAGGCCTGTGCCGCCGCCCTGACCCTGGCGGCCATCTGCTGCGTGCTCTACTCAGTGTCACCTTCGCCGTTTAAGTCATTAACGCTTTTAATGCGCACGCTGGTCCTGCTCTCGCTGTTCAGCTTCGTGGTTAAATTCGGTTTGATGGTGCAGATAACCGATTTATGGCAATTTCTGCTGTTTCTGTTCCCGCTCCTGACGACCATGCAACTGCTTAAATTACAGATGCCCAAATTCGCCGGACTCTGGGGACAACTGATTGTCTTTATGGGTTCATTTATCGCGGTGACCAATCCACCGGTCTATGATTACGCTTCATTTCTCAACGATAATTTGGGCAAAATCATCGGAGTAGGTCTTGCCTGGCTGGCCTTCGCAATCATCAGTCCGGGTTCAGACGCGCGTAAAAGCCGCCGGCACATTCGGGCGTTACGGCGTCACTTTGTCGACCAATTAAGCCGCCGCCCGCAGCATAGCGAACACGAATTTGAATCGCTGGTTTATCATCACATCAGCCAACTCAGCAACAGCCAGGATGCGCTGGCACGCCGCTGGCTGCTGCGTTGGGGCGTAGTGTTGCTCAACTGCTCCCACGTGGTCTGGCAGCTTCGCGAATGGGAAACACGCTCCGACCCGCTCTCGCAGGTACGCGATTTGTGTATTAGCCTGCTGCGCGACGTGATGAGCGAACGCGGCGTGCAGCAGCGACCGCTCGCTTCAACGCTTCAGGAATTGCAGCGAATTTGCGACGCGCTCAATCACCACCACCAGCCCGCGGCAAGAGAGCTGGCGGCGGTTATCTGGCGACTGTGGTGCGCGCTATCGCAGCTTGAGCAGGCGCCGATTGCCGGAACGATTACCGAAAGAGCTACTTGATGACGCCGCAGGCAAAACGCTCGCCACCTCCGCCGAGGGGCTGCGGGCTGTCAGACATGTTATCGCCGCCCACGTGAATCATCAGCGCCTTTCCTTTCACCTCATCAAGCGTTTTTAACCGCGGAGCCACGACGGATTGTGTTGCTTTGCCATCGCTATTGACTACCAGGAAAGGCAGGTCGCCAAGATGACCTGCGCCATCCGGGCCCTCATGTTTCCCAGTATTATGTGGATCAAAATGTCCCCCGGCAGCACCGGCGGCGACAGCTTTGCCATCTTTGATTGCGGGCTGACAACTGGCGTTGGCATGAAGATGAAAGCCATGCTCACCGGGAGGCAGCGCTTTAAGATCGGGCGTAAACTCCAGCCCTTTATCCGTTTCGCTGATTTTGATGTTGCCAATAGCCTGACCCACGCTCTGGCTGGTCACAAGATTGATATCGACATTTTCACTTGCCGCCTGCACGCCCATACTGGCGGCAAGTGTAAAGAGTGCGAGAATACATCGTTGCATAACACCTCCGAAATGGCTGTATCACTGACAAGTGTAGGCCATTACGGAGGCGAGCGAGGTTTAAGGAACGTCGTAGCCTAACGCCGCTTTACGGATGCGGAACCACTGCTGGCGAGTCATATTGAGCTTCTCAGCCACCAGCGCAGAGCGCACGCGCTCAATCTTTCCAGAGCCAATAATCGGCAGCGGCTGCGAAGGCAAGCGCAGGATCCAGGCATATACCACCTGCTCAATGCTTTCGGCATTCAGTTCCTGGGCCACGCGGGCCAGTTCATCACGCAGCGGTTGGAAGCTTTCTTCGTTAAACAAGCGACCGCCGCCGAGGCAGGACCAGGCCATTGGTCGGATGCGCAGTTGCTGCAGCTGATCCAGCGTACCATCAAGCAACAGCGGCTGATGAACCGGAGAAATTTCCACCTGATTGGTCGCCAGGGTAAACGGCAGGCGCGACTGTAGCAGAGTAAACTGAGCTGGCGTGAAGTTAGAGACGCCAAAGTGGCGTACTTTACCGCTGTGATGCAGCGCCAGGAAGGCTTCCGCAACCTCGTCAGCATTCATCAACGGGTCCGGGCGATGAATCAGCAGCAGGTCGAGATGATCGGTGGCCAGATTACGCAGCGATTGTTCCGCGCTCTGCACAATATGGTCGCGGTCGGTAATATAGTGGCCGATGGTGTTTTCTGCCCGCGCCCGGGTGGCGATCCCGCATTTAGTGACGATTTCCATCCGGCTACGCAGATGCGGGGCCAGCTTCAACGCCTCGCCAAACGCCGCCTCACACCGGTAATCACCATAAATATCGGCGTGATCAATGGTCGTGATACCCAGATCCAGGTGTTGCTCAACAAAGCCAACCAGCTCTTTAGCGGACATATTCCAGTCCATCAGACGCCAGTAGCCCATCACAAAACGAGAGAATTCCGGCCCCTGCGGAGCCATAGCAATACGCTGAACCATAACAGCTTCCTCAACAAAAAAGTGTTCTGAGTATACGCAGTTTCGTGCTTAAAACAGTGAGGGTTGCTGCGGTTCTTCCGCACTATCCTGTTTGGTTGCGCGTAATTTGCGCAGCCAGCGTTGCCGGCATAGACGCAATACATCCTGCTTTTGCACATCGCTCATTTTTTGCCAGTTAAAACGCTCATCACGGCTGCGCAGGCAACCCCGACAGTAGCCGCGTTCATCTGACTGACAAATCCCCCGGCACGGACTTTGTACCGGAAAGAACTCCAGTTGTTCAGCCACTTCGCCTCTCCTGCCATCTTTCTCTTTCTTTATTGAAGACGTTTCACTCATCATTCGCAAATTTTGTTCACCAGCCTCTGCGCCAGGCGGCATTTTTAATAATCGCTTGCATTAGACCAATCGGTCTATTACAGTGAGCCCCATGAACAAGCACAGTGAATGCACTACCCGCGAACATATCCTGGTCACCGGCGAGCAGCTCTGCATGCAGCGGGGCTTTACCGGTATGGGCCTGAGCGAATTATTGAAAACAGCAGAAGTGCCGAAAGGTTCTTTCTACCACTACTTCCGCTCAAAAGAAGCGTATGGCGTGGCCCTGCTTGAATATCATTACGCCGGATATCTTCAGCGCCTGGTCGAGCATTTCGACCACGGCGAGGGGAACTATCGCGACCGTCTGCTGGCCTACTACCAGCATACGCTGACCCAGTTTTGCCAACAGGGTATTATCAGCGGTTGTCTGACGGTGAAGCTGTCGGCAGAAGTGTGCGATCTGTCGGAAGACATGCGTACTGCGATGGATAAAGGTGCCAGCCAGATTATCGTTCTGTTGGGTGATGCCCTGGAGAAAGGCCGTCAGGAAGGCAGTCTGATGTTCGCTGGCGATGCGTTGACTCTGTCCCAGGTGCTTTACTCTCTGTGGCTGGGGGCCAATTTGCAGGCCAAGATTACCCGTAGCGCAACGCCGCTGGAAAGCGCCCTTGCCCACGCTAAAAATATTATTGCTGCGCCTGCCGTTTAACAGGCGTTTTTATTTAACCAGTTTCAAGACGACCGGTCTACTCAGGAGTCATTATGTCAGAATCTAAGTTGTTTACCCCATTGAAAGTCGGTGCGGTCACCGTACCTAACCGCGTATTCATGGCTCCGCTGACGCGTCTGCGTAGCATTGAACCAGGCGATATTCCAACCCCTCTGATGGGCGAATACTACCGTCAGCGCGCCAGCTCCGGCTTGATTATTTCCGAAGCTACGCAGATCTCCGCTCAGGCGAAAGGCTATGCTGGCGCCCCTGGCCTGCACAGCCCGGAACAGATTGCGGCGTGGACGAAAATCACCGCTGGTGTACATGCCGAAAACGGTCACATTGCCGTTCAGCTGTGGCACACCGGACGCATTTCGCATAACAGCATCCAGCCTGGCGGCCAGGCACCGGTTGCGCCATCAGCGATTAGCGCCGGTACCCGTACTTCGCTGCGCGATGAGCACGGCCACGCGATTCGTGTTGATACCTCTATGCCACGCGCACTTGAAATCGATGAGATCCCCGGGATCGTTGATGATTTCCGTCAGGCGGTCGGTAACGCTCGCGATGCCGGTTTTGACCTTGTCGAACTGCACTCCGCGCACGGTTACCTGCTGCACCAGTTCCTTTCCCCGACCTCTAACCATCGTACCGACCAGTACGGCGGCAGCGTTGAAAATCGCGCGCGTCTGGTTCTGGAAGTCGTTGATGCGGTGAGCAAAGAGTGGAGCGCCGACCGTATCGGTATTCGCGTCTCGCCAATCGGTAGCTTCCAGAACGTCGACAACGGACCGGACGAAGAAGCCGATGCGCTGTATCTGATTGAAGAGCTGGCTAAACGCGGTATTGCCTACCTGCATATGTCCGAACCGGACTGGGCAGGCGGCCAACCGTATAGCGATGAATTCCGCCAGAAAGTGCGCGACCGTTTCCCTGGCGCAATTATCGGTGCAGGCGCGTATACGGTAGAAAAAGCCAATGACCTGATCGGCAAAGGCCTGATTGATGCCGTCGCTTTTGGTCGGGACTATATCGCCAACCCGGATCTGGTTGCGCGTTTACAGAAAAAAGTCGCACTAAATGAACAGCGCCCGGAAAGCTTCTACGGCGGCGGCGCGGAAGGCTATACCGATTATCCTACTCTGTAATCCCTCCATTGCATTGATAGCGGCGGGTTATCGCCGCTATACTTAACGCTCTGATGTATCAAAAATAAACTGCATAGGGGACATTATGCGCTTACTTCACACCATGCTGCGCGTTGGCGACCTGCAACGTTCGATTGAGTTTTACACCAACGTGCTGGGCATGAAGTTGCTGCGTACCAGCGAAAACACTGAGTACAAATACTCACTGGCATTCGTGGGTTACGGCGAAGAAAGCGATACCGCCGTTATCGAGCTGACCTACAACTGGGGCGTTGATAAATACGATCTCGGCAGCGCCTACGGCCACATCGCGCTAAGCGTTGATAACGCGGCTGAAGCCTGTGAGCGTATTCGCCAGAACGGTGGCAACGTGACGCGTGAAGCGGGTCCGGTCAAAGGCGGCACCACGGTTATCGCTTTTGTCGAAGATCCGGATGGTTACAAAATTGAACTGATTGAAGAGAAAGATGCCGGCAAAGGCCTCGGCAACTAATCTGCTTCGGGCGTCCATCGGCGGCGCCCGCTGTTTTATCCCCCTTCCTGCTGCAAGCGGTGGCAAAATTTGCCATAATGCGCGCTACTTTTTTCCAGCTAAGAGAATCTGATGTCCGAGAACGCTCAACTTAATGGTCTGTGCGACCGTTTTCGCGGTTTCTATCCTGTGGTAATTGATGTTGAAACCGCGGGATTTAATGCCAAAACCGACGCCCTGCTGGAGATCGCCGCTATTACGTTGAAAATGGATGAGCAAGGCTGGCTGATGCCGGACGAAACGCTGCATTTTCATGTTGAACCTTTCGAGGGTGCCAACCTGCAGCCTGAAGCTCTGGCCTTTAACGGGATTAACCCGAACGATCCTGAGCGCGGCGCGGTGAGCGAATATGATGCCCTGCACGCGATTTTCAAAATGATCCGCAAAGGGATGAAAGAGAGCGATTGTAGCCGTGCCATTATGGTCGCCCATAACGCCACATTCGATCATGGTTTTACCATGGCGGCTGCCGAGCGCGCGAGCCTGAAGCGCAACCCTTTCCATCCGTTTGTGACATTCGATACGGCGGCACTAAGCGGGCTTGCGCTCGGCCAGACGGTGTTGTCGAAAGCCTGCATCGCCGCGGGTATGGCATTTGATGGCACCCAAGCGCACTCGGCGCTTTACGATACCGAACAAACCGCGCAGCTGTTTTGCGAAATCGTCAATCGTTGGAAACGACTTGGCGGCTGGCCGTTACCGGTAGCCGAAGAATAGTAGAGACAAAAAAAGCGACTCCACCAGAAGTCGCTTTTTTATTGGCAGCAAAAATTACTCTGCTTTCGGCTCGTCAGTCTTGTACTTAGCGGCCGTTTCTTTGATCAACGTTTGCAGTTCGCCGCGCTGATACATCTCAATAATGATGTCGCAACCGCCAACCAGTTCGCCATCAACCCACAGTTGCGGGAAAGTCGGCCAGTTTGCGTATTTCGGCAGCTCTGCGCGGATGTCCGGGTTCTGCAGAATGTCGACGTAAGCAAAACGTTCGCCACAGGCAGACAGCGCCTGCACGGCCTGGGCGGAGAAACCGCAGCTTGGCAGTTTCGGGGACCCTTTCATGTACAGCAGGATTGGGTTTTCAGCGATTTGATGTTGGATTTTTTCTAAAGTCGTGCTCATTGTCTTGCTTCCTTAAACTTCTCTACGGCAGTAATTTGTCATTGTAGCGTCCTGAACGCAGGACCGATAATAACATTTTTGTCACTCTTCACATTTTATCTTCTGTGCCCAGAAGTTGCCTCAAAAATATCATTTTATCGTCTGACGCAAGAGTGTGTTGCTCATTTTTCATGCGACATGGTTATTGTCTGACGTATTTTTTTGCAATCGTTAACCAAACGACACTTTAGATACAAAAGAATATTAACTCTCAGGGTTTTTATGCTTTAGAATCGATGCGGTTTGTCATTCATCGTCAGGCATCTGTATATGTCTGTAATTTAATCAGGGGATTGCTCAGTGGCGCGTCTTAACAAAATCGCGATTTCGCTCTGTGCATTACTTATTACGTCGATCTCATTTACGCCGCTGGCGCATGCTTCCGGGCATACGCACGCTTCGGCTACGCCAAAAGCGCATCCGGCCAAAGGCACTACCGCAGAGCGTAAGAAAAAAGCAGCCAGTTCCAAAAGTAAAACCACCGCTAAAACCTCCAGCAAGAAAACATCGACCGCCAGCCGCGCAAAAGCCCCTACCCGCACAACCGCCTCAAGCCAAACCGCGCTTAACCGTCAGGTTGCCGGTGCAAGCAAAAAATGCGTATTGCGCAAAGGCTACAAAAAGCAGTGCGCTAGCTCGACAAAATCGGTAGCAGAAAGCAAAGTCGCCAGAGCAAGCGTGCAGAAAAAGTGCGTCGTGCGCAAAGGCTATAAAACCCGCTGTAAACCTGTCGCTGATGAGCCTCAGTTGACCATCGCCGATGCGCATAAAGCTCGGGTACAAAAGGCGCAAAGCACCGCCATGTCGAAGTTAATGGATCAGATTGGCAAACCTTATCGCTGGGGTGGTACTTCGCCGCGAACCGGGTTTGATTGCAGCGGTCTGGTCTATTATGCCTATAAAGATCTGGTAAAAATTCACATCCCGCGTACCGCTAATGAAATGTATCATCTGCGCGATGCCCGCCCGGTCGATCGCGGTGAGCTGCAAAGCGGTGATTTAGTCTTCTTCCGCACCCGTGGGCGCGGTACCGCCGATCACGTTGGTGTCTATGTCGGCAACGGTAAATTTATCCAGTCCCCGCGCACCGGTCGCGATATTCAAATAACCTCGCTGAGTGAAGATTACTGGGAACGCCATTACGTTGGCGCGCGCCGCGTCATGACGCCAAAAACCATTCGCTAATTCTGCCTCGTCGCTTCTGCGGCGGGGTAACACTCTCTTTTGCCACATCTTTTAATTTGCTACTATCACCTTGCGTAATACATGGTTATTGCGCGAACTATACCCAAAATAATTCCAGTTGTATCAAGGCGGCAACTAAGCGCATCCCCGGGAGCGTACAAATAGTACGTGACCGGGGTAAGTGCAGGCAGCCAACAAAGATGCGGCTGGAAGTATGAAGGGTATAACTATAAAAAGGAGAGTAGCAATGTCGTTCGAATTACCTGCATTACCATATGCAAAAGACGCCCTCGCGCCGCACATTTCCGCAGAAACCCTGGAATACCATTACGGTAAACACCACCAGGCCTACGTCACCAATCTCAACAACCTGATCAAAGGCACCGCGTTTGAAGGCAAGACCTTAGAAGAAATCGTTCGCTCTTCCGATGGCGGCGTTTTTAACAACGCAGCTCAGGTCTGGAACCACACCTTCTACTGGAACTGCCTGGCACCAAACGCTGGCGGCGAACCTGAAGGTGAACTGGCGGCAGCTATCGCTAAATCCTTCGGCAGCTTTGCTGATTTCAAAGCAAAATTCACCGACGCGGCAGCGAAAAACTTTGGTGCTGGCTGGACCTGGCTGGTGAAAAACGCTGATGGTAGCCTGGCGATTGTTTCCACAAGCAACGCCGGTACGCCGCTGACCAGCGACGCAACCCCGCTGCTGACCGTTGATGTCTGGGAACACGCTTACTACATCGACTACCGTAATGCGCGTCCGAACTATCTGGAACACTTCTGGGCGCTGGTGAACTGGAAATTTGTGGCGGCCAATCTGGCGGCGTAAAAGCAAACCGCAGAAGGATTGCGCCTTCTGCGGTTATTTTTCACTTCACACACAATTCACATACTATTCATGAACGATTAGTGGTTAGCAAAAGCCTCTTCCGGCTGCGACCGACCGCTGAAAAAAACCAGCAGTAGCGCAACGCCCGCAATGATCGCTCCCATCACTGGTACGAATGCATAGCCCAGCCCACCAGATATCACCGCACCACCGGCGGCTGCGCCTAACGCGTTACCGAGGTTGAAAGCGCCGATATTAACCGATGATGACAGCCCGGGAGCTTCGTGAGCCACGCGCATCACGCGCATCTGCAGTGGCGGAACCACCGCAAAAGTCGCGGCACCCCAGACAACCATACTGATAGCCGCACCAATTTGTGACTGGGCCAGTAGCGGGATCGCCAGCATGATCACCATCAACAGCAGCAGAAAGCCCTTCAACGTCCCGGAAACCGAGCGGTCGGCAAACTTACCGCCAAGGTAGTTACCCAGCGAGAAGCCTACGCCAATCAGTACCAGCATCGCGGTCACAAACAGTGGCGATGCGTTAGTGATGCTGTGCAGGACCGGTGATATATAGGTGTAAAGCGTAAACATCGCCCCTGCCCCCAGAACGGTGGTCAGCAGCGCTGACAGCACCTGCGGGCGCATCAGTACTGAAAGTTCCTGCTTAACATCAGGCCGCTCACCCGCGCTTCCTTTTGGCAGGGAAAACCACAGGCTGACCATCGCCACCACGCCGAGACCCGCCGTTGCAAGGAACGACATTCGCCAGCCGATAGTTTCCCCCAACCAGGTCGCCGCCGGAACGCCGCCAATGTTGGCAATTGTCAGCCCCATAAACATGGTCGCCACGGCGCTGGCCTGCTTATGCTTCGGCACTACGCTCGCCGCCACCACCGAGCCTAACCCAAAAAAAGCGCCGTGATTGAGGCTGGTGATAATGCGCGACAGCAGTAGCGTGGTGTAATCCGGTGCAATTGAAGAGAGCACGTTACCAAGAGTAAAAATCGCCATCAGGAAAATCAGCGCATTTCTGCGCGCGCGGTGCGAAAGCAACAGAGTCATCAGCGGCGCGCCAACCATCACCCCAATGGCATAGGCACTAATAAGCATTCCCGCAGCCGGAATAGAGACATCCACGCCTTTGGCGATAACCGGTAATAGCCCCATCGGGGAGAACTCGGTAGTACCGATACCGAAGGCACCGATCGCCAGAGCGAGCAGGGGAAAGTTGATTTTCATTCAATGACTCCATCGGGCCGTCTTCAGCGACGGCATCTCATCAGAAGCCAAAAGCATGACATCAATCACAGAAAAACAAAAGTAAACGAAATGGCAAAAGATTTTTGCGAAATTGATAATAATGGTGGAAAAAGAAAAGGGAGAACGATGTCTCCCTCATATTGGAATTAGTGCAGTATGGCGGTGAGCCCTGCGGCGACAATCAAACCCAGAACAATAATCGTCGTTGTCAGCGAAAACTTTAAATCTGTATCCATCAATTTTTCCCCTTGATTATCCCCACATGAAAAGTGAGCTTGCTCATTTTTACATAGATTAGCGCAAATATCTTCCGAGATTTAGAGGGATGCACATTTTTGTTCTTCCCCTTTGCCCCAAGATCGGACAAAATCCCACGCTAATTTGAAAGCGTATCGGCCATTGACCCCTTCCTGTCGTTCTGTGTCGTTTTCCCGACGTGATGCAATGTTCAATTTTGGCATCAGGGTGTGTACAGGCAAACGTTTACGTACCGATTAACGGGCGATCAGGTCAAGGTCTGGAGTGAGAAGTAATGGCAACTATTAAAGATGTAGCGAAGCGCGCAAACGTTTCCACTACAACAGTATCACATGTAATTAACAAAACGCGTTTCGTTGCAGAAGAGACGCGCAACGCTGTGTGGGCTGCGATTAAAGAACTGCACTACTCCCCCAGCGCCGTTGCTCGCAGCCTGAAGGTTAATCACACCAAGTCTATCGGATTGCTGGCGACCAGCAGCGAAGCGGCCTATTTTGCCGAAATTATCGAATCCGTTGAGAAAAGTTGCTTCCAGAAGGGCTATACCCTGATTCTCGGCAACGCATGGAACGATCCGGAGAAACAGCGCGCCTACCTGTCAATGATGGCGCAGAAGCGCGTGGACGGCCTGCTGGTGATGTGTTCTGAGTATCCTGAGTCGGTACTGAGCATGCTGGAAGAATATCGCCATATTCCGATGGTCGTGATGGACTGGGGTGAAGCAAAAGCCGACTTCACCGACTCGGTTATCGATAACGCCTTCGAAGGGGGTTATATCGCCGGGCGCTATCTGGTGGAACGCGGTCATCGCGAAATTGGCGTGATCCCCGGCCCGCTTGAGCGGAACACCGGTGCCGGCCGCCTGGCCGGCTTTATGAAAGCGATGGAAGAAGCGCAGATCAACGTTCCTGAAAACTGGGTCGTGCAAGGTGATTTCGAGCCGGAATCCGGCTACCGCGCGATGCAGCAAATCCTCAGCCAACACCATCGCCCGACGGCGATTTTCTGCGGCGGGGATATCATGGCGATGGGCGCTATTTGTGCAGCAGATGAAATGGGTCTGCGCGTGCCGCAGGATATTTCGCTGATCGGTTATGACAATGTGCGCAACGCCCGCTACTTCAGCCCAGCGCTGACCACCATCCATCAGCCAAAAGATTCTCTGGGCGAAGCGGCCTTCAACATGCTGCTGGACCGCATCGTCAACAAGCGCGAAATATCCCAGTCTATTGAAGTACATCCGCGCCTGGTCGAACGTCGATCCGTGGCCGACGGCCCGTTTGTCGATTATCGCCGTTAATTCTCCTCGCGGCGCCGGCTATTCCGGCGCCCGCAGCCACTCCCTGTTCAGCGTTTCACTGTCGCCAAGGTAATCCAGCAGCCACATCAGCGCCGGTGAAGCATCGCTTTGTTGCCACGTCAGGCAGCAGGCCGCATCAGGGAATGGATTTTCCAGTGCCAGCGCCGTCCATTCTCCGCTATCAATTCGCGGCTGTGCAAAATGCTTTGGCACCATGCCAACACACAACCCTGCGCTGAGGCAGGTCGCGGAAGCGTCCCAGTCCGGCACCACCACCCTCTTCTGATTATCCAGCAGCCACGTCGTGCGTTTCGGTAGCGAGCGTGAAGTATCTTCCCGTACCAGCGACGGCCAGTTGCGCAACACATCGTCGCTTAACGGGCCGTCTATTTTCGCCAACGGATGATCGCTGGCCACCACGCAATCCCAACTCAGCATCCCCATATCGCGAAACGCATAGCGCCCACCGACGGGAATAGAGCGCGTCGCGCCAATAGCTAATTCCACGCGGCCATCAGCTAACGCATCCCAGACGCCGTTGAATACCTCCTGAAAGACAATCAGTTCAACGTCATCAAAATGACGATAGAAATCAACGATCATTTGCCGCATGCGCGCCGGTTTGACGATGTCATCGACGGCAATGGATAGCTGCCCGCGCCAACCGTTGGCTATCTGCTGACACTGCTGGCGAGTGATCTGCATTTTTTTGATAACAGAGCGCCCTTCCTGCAAAAACCAGACCCCGGCCGGGGTTAATTCGACATCGCGGTGACGACGTTCAAAGAGCGGAACCGCCAGCCACTCTTCCAACTGACGCACGGTATAACTCACCGCTGAAGGTACGCGGTGTAGCTCCTGCGCCGCTGCGCTAAAACTGCCGTTACGCGCAACAGCATCAACCACCTCAAGTGAGTATTCTGACCACATATTCTGCCTACAAAATTTTTGAATCCACCTGACAAATATTAGCGTTTCACAAGCCCGAATGCACTCCCTACACTCTGCCGCACCGTACCTGCATCAATAACAAGAGAATTTTATGCAACAATTGCAACAACCTGGGAAAGGATTCTTAGTCTGGCTGGCCGGGCTCAGCGTGCTCGGCTTTCTGGCCACCGATATGTATCTGCCGGCTTTCGCCGCGATCCAACAAGATCTCAACACTTCAGCGGCTTCAGTCAGCGCCAGCCTGAGCTTGTTCCTGGCAGGCTTTGCCATTGGACAGCTTTTTTGGGGGCCGCTCTCTGACCGTTACGGACGCAAGCCGGTACTGCTAAGCGGCCTGGCCATTTTCGCTATCGGCTGTCTGGGGATGCTTTGGGTGCAAGATGCCACGCTGATGCTGGCGCTGCGCTTCATTCAGGCGATTGGCGTTTGCGCCGCCGCCGTGACCTGGCAAGCGATGGTGACCGATTACTACCCAGCCCATCGCACAAACCGTATTTTTGCCGCCATTATGCCGCTGGTGGGCTTGTCTCCAGCATTGGCGCCGCTGCTCGGCAGCTGGCTGCTGGTTCATTTCGAATGGCAGGCTATTTTCGCCGTTCTGTTCGCGATAACCCTGTTGCTCATGCTGCCGGCCTTGCGCCTGAAAGCGGCGAAAAAGACGGTTGTCGGCACCCAGCAGAAGCTGACTTTCCTTGCCCTACTACGCTCGCGCGAATACAGCGGCAACGTGCTGATTTATGCCGCCTGCTCCGCCAGCTTTTTCGCATGGTTGACCGGCTCGCCATTTATTCTTCACGAGATGGGGTACAGCCCGACCGTTATCGGCCTGAGCTACGTTCCGCAAACTATCGCGTTTCTGGTTGGTGGTTACGGCTGCCGTGCGGCTTTACAAAAATGGTCAGGGCAGCAGATCCTGCCGTGGCTGCTGGTGATTTTCTCCATCAGCGTTGCCGCTACCTGGCTGGTAGGTTTGCAGGCTAACGCCACGCTTGTCGGATTAATGATTCCGTTCTGTGCAATGGCGGTGGTAAATGGCGGTATTTATCCTATCGTCGTTGCTCAGGCGCTGAAGCCGTTCCCGCAGGCGACCGGTCGCGCCGCAGCTTTGCAAAATACCTTACAGTTGGGTCTTTGCTTTATCGCCAGCTTGCTGGTTTCTACGCTGATAGCGACACCGCTGCAAACCACCACCAGCGTGATGCTTATCTCCATTGTGCTGGCCGGTATCGGTTACCGTATGCAGTACAAGGCCACCGCGTTGGCAACAGAATCGTCACATGCTTAAGGTAATCTTCAGATAGTGTTAAGGTCCAGTAATTAGCTTGCTAACATATTTTTATTGAAAGCCTGTTTTTAGCGGCCTATACTGGATCCGGCATCACATAAATAGAAAGATTAATTGATTTAACGGGAGCAGGATGCGTCCCGTTTCTCCATGGAAGGCCTTTCGGCAAGGGTTATCTCCCTTCCTCTGTTCTACGTCGGATAGCAGCCTCACGGATTGTCCGTGAGATTTCTCACAAAGCCAGAAAAGCGTCTACGCTGTTTTAAGGTTCTGATCACTTGGGCGTGATGGAGAAGCTATGAGTTCATCGTGTATAGAAGAAGTAAGCGTACCAAATGATGATTGGTACCGGATTGTCGCTGAGTTATTAGGCCGTGCGGGCATCGAAATTAATGGTCCAGCCCCCTCCGATCTGCGGATTAAAAATCCTCTCTTTTTTAAGCGCGTTTTACAAGAAGGGTCGCTGGGATTGGGAGAGAGCTATATGGACGGCTGGTGGGATTGTGAGCGGCTGGATTTATTTTTCCACAAGGTCTTACGCGCCGGACTGGAAAATCAGCTTCCCCACCATTTTAAAGATACCCTCCGCATCGCGGGCGCTCGCTTATTCAATCTGCAAAGTAAAAAAAGGTCCTGGATAGTCGGCAAAGAACATTACGACTTAGGTAACGATCTTTTCAGCCGCATGCTCGACCCTTTTATGCAATATTCCTGCGGATACTGGAAAGATGCGCAGAATCTGGAAGATGCACAGCAGGCAAAATTAGATCTGATCTGTCAAAAGCTGCAGCTTGAACCCGGAATGCGGGTGCTGGATATTGGCTGCGGCTGGGGTGGTCTGGCTTACTATATGGCTAAAAACTACCAGGTCAGCGTTGTTGGTGTCACTATTTCAGCCGAACAGCAAAAGATGGCCCAGCAGCGTTGTGAAGGGCTGGACGTAACAATTCTGCTTCAGGACTATCGCGATTTGCATGATAGTTTTGACCGCATTGTTTCCGTTGGTATGTTTGAACACGTCGGGCCTAAAAATTACGACACCTATTTTGACGTGGTGGATCGTAATTTAAAAGCTGACGGTCGTTTCCTGCTGCACACAATCGGCTCGAAAAAAACCGACCATAGCGTCGACCCGTGGATTAATAAATATATCTTCCCCAACGGTTGTCTGCCGTCGGTACGCCACATCGCACAGGCCAGTGAAACGCATTTCGTGATGGAAGATTGGCATAATTTCGGTGCCGATTATGACACCACGCTAATGGCATGGTATGAGCGTTTCCTCAATAGCTGGCCGGAAATCGCTGACAACTATTCGGAAAGATTCAAACGTATGTTTAGCTATTACCTGAATGCCTGTGCTGGTGCTTTTCGCGCCCGCGATATTCAGCTCTGGCAGGTGGTTTTTTCTCGCGGTGTCGAGCACGGCCTGCGCGTGGCTCGCTAATCGCTGTCCCTCCTGCGCCGCTGGCGCAGGGATTTCTTTTTTTACTCACCGCGACGGCAGTAAAAATTTGATTTCAATGATCTAAAACGACAGCCGGCCACGTCAACCGGGCTGTCGAATAAATTACTCCGCCGCCGCTTTCAGCGCGGCGTCTTTTGCTGCCAACACGCGCTCAACGGTATCAATGACCGCCTGAGTCTGCGGATCAATCTCAATATTGACCCGATCGCCCAGTTTTTTCGCGCCAAGCGTTGTACGTTGCAGCGTCTCGGGAATCAAATGCACGCAAAAACGTGTTGGCGTTACTTCACCCACGGTGAGGCTAATCCCATCAACACCGATATATCCTTTATAGAGGATATATTTCATCAGCGTTGGGTCCTGGACCTTAAACCAAATCTGGCGATTATTTTCCGATGTTAGAATTTTCACCACTTCCGCAGTAGTCATAATATGACCGGACATCAGGTGACCGCCAATTTCATCGCTGAATTTTGCCGCCCGCTCAACGTTCACACAATCGCCTTCACGGATCGCGCCCAGGTTGGTTATACGCAGCGTCTCTTTCATCAGGTCAAAACTCACCCGCGGGCCGTTAATTTCGGTGACGGTCAAACAACAGCCATTGTGCGCCACAGACGCCCCGGTTTCGAGCCCCGCAAGCATATGCTCAGGCAACTCCACCACATGGGTACGAAAATTGGGTTTTTCGTCTATGGACACCACTTTCGCGGTCCCCTGCACAATACCGGTAAACATATTTTGCTCCTGTATAAATTCGTGACGGTATCATTACCGTTTTAGGCTATGCGGAACAATAACAGGTGGCAAAACAGGTTGCCAGCGCACAACGTGCACTGGGATTTTTTCACTGGCTAAATGGCTAATCCTCGCTACAATAGTCTGGCAAATCCCTCTGCTTTTTTCTTCTTGCTGCCATATTGGGCGGCTTTTTTAGTCTTAAAATAACAACAAGATAAAGGTGTTCAGGTGCAGAAGTACTTTATTGAAGCGCGTCAGTTATTAGCACTGGCTATACCCGTTATTCTGGCTCAGGTTGCCCAGACCTCTATGGGCTTCGTCGATACCGTTATGGCAGGCGGCTATAGCGCCACCGATATGGCGGCGGTCGCCATTGGTACCTCGATTTGGTTACCGGCGATCCTCTTCGGCCACGGTCTGCTGCTGGCCCTGACTCCGGTCATTGCCCAATTGAATGGTTCTGGTCGTCGCGACCGCATTGCCCATCAGGTACGCCAGGGATTCTGGCTGGCGGGCTTCGTCTCTGTTCTGGTGATGGTTGTACTGTGGAACGCCGGTTACATCATTAGTTCGATGCATAACATCGATCCGGCGCTGGCAGATAAAGCCGTTGGCTATCTGCGCGCGCTGCTGTGGGGTACACCGGGCTATCTCTTCTTCCAGGTCGCACGTAACCAGTGCGAAGGCCTGGCAAAAACCAAACCTGGAATGGTCATGGGGTTTATCGGCCTGCTGGTCAACATTCCGGTTAACTACATCTTTATCTACGGTCACTTCGGGATGCCGGAGCTTGGCGGCGTTGGCTGCGGCGTCGCAACAGCTTCGGTTTACTGGGTGATGTTTTTCAGCATGATCTCCTGGGTTCGCCGGGCACGCTCAATGCGTGATATTCGCAGCCCAGAGCCGTTCAGCAAACCAGATTTCGAAGTCATCAAGCGACTGGTACAACTGGGTCTGCCGATTGCGCTGGCGCTGTTTTTTGAAGTGACCCTGTTCGCCGTCGTCGCGCTGCTGGTATCCCCTCTGGGCATTGTCGACGTGGCCGGACACCAGATAGCCCTTAACTTCAGCTCGCTGATGTTCGTTCTGCCTCTGTCTCTCGCGGCGGCAGTGACCATTCGCGTAGGCTTCCGCCTTGGTCAGGGCTCAACCCTGGAAGCGCAAACGTCAGCCAGAACCGGCGTTGGCGTCGGGGTGTGCATGGCGGTCATCACGGCAGTTTTTACTGTCCTGATGCGTAAGCAAATCGCGCTGTTGTATAACGACAACCCTGAGGTCATCACGCTGGCTTCCCAGTTGATGTTATTAGCCGCGATCTACCAGATTTCCGACTCGATTCAGGTCATCGGCAGCGGGATCCTGCGTGGCTATAAAGACACGCGTTCCATCTTCTTTATCACTTTTACCGCCTACTGGGTGCTGGGACTGCCAAGCGGCTATCTGCTGGCATTAACCGATATTGTGGTTCCGCGAATGGGCCCTGCAGGCTTCTGGTGCGGATTTATTATCGGTTTAACCTCTGCGGCCATCATGATGATGCTGCGTATGCGCTTTTTGCAACGTCAGCCTTCCAGCGTGATTTTGCAGCGCGCAGCGCGCAGCGCGCTAATCCGATCTATACCCTAAATAATTCGAGTTGCTTAAAGGCGGCAAGGGAGTGAGTCCCCAGGAGCATAGATAACTATGTGACTGGGGCGAGCGACAAATCTGCCGGGAGCAGATTTGAACGTCGCTTGCGACGGCCCGTAAGGGCGAGGCCCATGGATGGGCCGAGTAATCCGTAGCCAACACATAAGCAGCTTGAAGTATGACGGGTATATGACAACGGCGCTGATTGAGCACCATTGTCCGTAATCGACGAAGAAATCTTCTTTTGCATCAGTAAAATATAAGCAACATGGATAAAACTTCTGCGATCGCGTGAAATCTGGAAGAAAAGTGACGTTTGCCTCTTGCCACAACCCCTCCCTGTCGCTAATATGCGTCCCCGTTGCCACTGCAACATTGCGTTCATAGCTCAGTTGGTTAGAGCACCACCTTGACATGGTGGGGGTCGTTGGTTCGAGTCCAATTGAACGCACCATAATGCGTTTATAGCTCAGTTGGTTAGAGCACCACCTTGACATGGTGGGGGTCGTTGGTTCGAGTCCAATTAAACGCACCATAATGCGTCTGTAGCTCAGTTGGTTAGAGCACCACCTTGACATGGTGGGGGTCGATGGTTCGAGTCCATTCAGACGCACCATTTTATTTTCCGGTTGTTCCCTCTCTTCTTCATCCCGATTTTACTTCAGTATTCTCATCATCGTGCCTGACAAAACCGATTGATTCGTCAGTTTGCCTCTACATTCGGCAAAAGCCTATCAAGCCAAACGGCTATTGCCGTCCGGCGATAAGCAATAAGTCAGAGGCCGAATACAGTCTCAATTTCTATCTTGAGATCGGGTGAAAAAAGGCGGCTAACTTCAACCAGAGAACTGGCAGGCAAGTTGGCGCCGTAATGTCGGTAGAGCACTTCACGCAACTCGTCGATCTCTTCAAAAGAAGTAATGAATATGGTCACCTTAATCAGGGCTGAAAAATCCGTGCCTTCGGCGCTGGCGATGTTTCCGATCTGGCTGAAGATCTCTTCAGCCTGTCCGGCAATGCCTGAACGCTGCGCAACCGTGCCAAACGCGGTCAGCCCTGAAATATAGAGCGTGTTACCATGCCTTACTGAGTGGACATAGGGAGCCTTAACCTCACCCAATTGCGGATAATTCTTCCGTTCTACCATACCCATACTGACATCCTTATTGAGGGGAACCAGCCCCCCTGTTGCGGCTTAACGTCTGTGTAGTTTCTTTTACAGCTCCATCATCATCTCATGCCAGGCCATGCCGCCATGATCGGACTCAGAAGGTTTGATATAGCGGTAGCCAAAATGCGCGTAAAGATCGACATGCCGGTCTTTGCACATTAAATGGATAGTTTGCTTGTTCATGGCTTTCATGCGAGAGACAAATTCGCGCATCATGAGCGATGAATAGCCTTGCCCCTGAAAATCTGGATCTAACACCACCGACATAATGACCACATTTGGTGCCGCGGGGTCGTGCCCAATAAGCTCTTTGAACTCTTCATCCGACATCACCACGTCCCAGGCGCAGCCCGCATTGATAAATCCAATCACTTCGCCGTCCAGTTCCATGCACATAAAACCTTCCGGGTAACGATTAATACGGGTGGCGATTTTTTCCCGGGTCGCGGCCTCATCGCCTTCATAGGCGATGATTTCTATCGTATAGCAGCGATCAACATCGGCGGGCGTCGCCTGGCGAAAGATGGGTGTAGACATCGTTTTTCCTTTTCATCATCCATTTTGTGACCCACATAATACACCTTTTAAGTCGCCCTCACGCACGCGGGTAAGCTTCTTGCACCCTGCAATTTTATTGTGAATCAGATCATATTTTCTAAAAATACGGTTGACTTAGATGACGTCCAAAAATATTTTACACCCATGTGATATCGATTTCATAAAAACCATGGCAACCATAAAAGACGTAGCGGAAAAAGCAGGCTTATCAGTAACGACGGTTTCTCGTTTCCTGAACAATCATCCTTATATCTCTGAAGATAAAAAGGAAAAAATCCTCGCGGCGATGAAGGCGTTGGATTATGAGCCGAGCACCGTCGCACAGCAGATGCGCGGCGTGAAAACCCACCGGATTGGCATACTGATCTCACGGATAACCAACCCCTATTTTGCCAGCCTGGTCGATGCCCTTGAGGTGGCCGCACGCAAGCATGGCTATTCAGTACTGATCGTGCAAAACCATGACAGCGCAGGGGAAGAGGAAAGCTGTCTCGATCTGCTGAAGAAAAAGATTATTGATGGTCTTATTTTATGTGCCGTTGAGAACGATAAAAACGTCATCGAGCAATATCAGAAATATGGCCCTATTCTGCTGTGCAACACCAGCATTGATGACACCAGCCTGCCGGTTGTTAAGGTGGATGATGAACTGGCAACCTACAATGCGGTCAGTTGGCTGCTCAACAAAGGTTATCAAAAAATCGCCTACTCTACGGGCGGGAGCTTTGAGCAAAAAGGGCACGGTAGCAGACGAAACCGTGGCTTTATTACCGCTATGCAAAGCGCACATCAGCTAATTCACGATCATCTTATTTTCCGCCATCTTCATACTTACCGCGACGGGCGGCACCTGGCTGAGCAAATCCTGAAAATGGATAAAAGCGAGCGCCCTGATGCTATTTTTACCGGTAGCGATGAAGTTGCCTGCGGATTGATTTCCGCGCTTTCAGCCAAAGGGGTCAGCATTCCCGGTGAACTGGCGGTTATGGGCTTTGATAATTTACCCATTGCCGAGATGATCCCTATTCCGCTAACCACTATCAGCCAGCCCATTGAACAGCTAGGCCGAATTTCCGTAGAACGCCTGCTGGCGATGATTAACCACGCTCAATATCGCTATGACGAAGAAGATTTGCAGTCTGAATTAATCATCAGGGCATCCGCTTAATTTTTTTATCGCAATATGGTATCGATTTCATACCAAGGAGAAGCTATGAACCAGCCGCAACAGACCGCATGGTGGAAAGAATCCGTCATTTATCAGGTTTACCCAAAAAGTTTTTATGACAGTAATAACGACGGTATCGGCGATATCAAAGGTATTATTGCCAAACTGCCTTATCTCAAGAAATTAGGTATTACCATGATTTGGGTCTCGCCCTTTTATCAGTCACCGATGGCGGACAATGGTTATGATATTGCCGACTACTATGCGGTGAACCCTGATTTGGGCCAAATGCAGGATGTTGACGACCTGATCAAGCAGGCGTCAGAAATGGGAATACAGGTAATGATCGACCTGGTGGTCAACCACACCAGCGACGAACATCCCTGGTTCCAGGCGGCCCTTGCTGACCCTCAATCAAAATATCGTGATTACTACATTTTCAAACCCGCCGTTGCGGGGGGCGCGCCGAATAACTGGCGCTCCATCTTCGGCGGCAGCGCATGGGAAAAAGTTGCGGGCGAAGAGACCTGGTATCTTCACGTTTTCCATAAAAAACAGCCGGACCTGAACTGGGAAAATCCTCAACTGCGTGAGGAAATCTACTCCATGGTCAACTGGTGGCTGGATAAAGGCATTGCCGGGTTTCGTATTGACGCAATTACGTTTATTAAAAAAGATCAGGACTACGGTTCTTTGCCTGCCGATGGCGTTGATGGCCTGGCATCCATCAAAAGTAAATCACGTAATCGACCGGGGATTGAGCAATTTCTCAATGAGCTGAAAGAAAAAACGTTCAACCGCCACCGCTGCGTAACCGTGGGCGAAGCGCCGGGCGTCCCTCTGGATGAGTACGACAGCTATATTGGCCCCAATGGCTACTTCAATATGATCTTTGATTTCCACGCTGCGGATATCGATGTCGAAAACGGTTCAGAGTGGTTTAAACAGCGCGACTGGCGTATTGGCGAATTCAGAGAAGCGCTGTTTGCCAGCCAGCGGGCATTTTGCCAGACCGGCTGGGGAACGACGTTTATTGAAAACCATGACCAGCCGCGCGCGCTGTCAAAACTCATCCGCGACGTTGAGTATCAAAACGCGATCGGCGCCAAGGCGCTGGCCGGTATGTATTTTTTCATGCAGGGAACGCCGTTTATTTACCAGGGCCAGGAGCTGGGGATGAAAAACTTCCAGCGCACGAGCATTGATGAATTTGATGATATTTCAAGCCTGGATAACTACCATCGCTCTTTGGCGGAAGGTTTTACCTGCGAACAGGCTTTAGGCTTTATCAACCAGCGCTCAAGGGATAACTCACGAACCCCCTTCCCGTGGTCCGATGGCGTTAACGCTGGCTTTAACCTGGGCGCGAAGCCCTGGCTGCCTTTCTCCGCACCTGACTTTAGCGTCAATGCGCAAAGCCAGGCTGCTGATGAACATTCCGTTTTCTCTTTTTATCAAAAGATGATCGACTTAAGAAATAAGCGCTACCCGCAAGCACTTATCTACGGTTCATTCGCGCCGATAGAGAACGTAGACGACCGCATCGTGGCCTATGAACGGAAAACAGACACCCAACGCTTTGTCTCTATCACTAATTTAAGTGCCCAACAACTGCCTTTTACGTTTCCGGCGGGCGAAGTGCTCCTCAATAATTACGCCGATATTGGCGCAACCCTGCAACCCTATCAGACCATTCTCGTGAAGGAATGAGTTAAAGATGAACAAATATAAAAATATTGCCATCGAAATTGTTAATACCATTGGCAAGGAGAACATTGCCTCCGCGACGCACTGCGCCACTCGCTTACGTTTGCAGGTGAAAGATCGGCAAAAAATTGATGATGAAAGAATCCGCAACATCAGCGAAGTGAAAGGCGTTTTTTATAATTCGGGTCAGTATCAGATAATCCTTGGTACCGGCATTGTGAATAAAGTCTACCAGGAGTTCGTTAACGAATATCAGGTCGCCGAAGTCAGCAAAGATGAGATGACGAAGCAAAGCACGGGACGCTTACAGCGAGGGATACGCAATTTATCCGACGTCTTTGTGCCGATAGTACCGGTACTCGGGGCAACCGGTCTGTTCCTCGGCCTGAAGGGCGTTATCTTTAATGACACGGTGCAGGCCTGGTTTGGCGGCAGCGTCGCGGATATTCCCGTGGCCCTGCAAACGCTGACCACGGTACTTTGCGATACCGCCTTTGCCTTTCTTGCGGCATTTATCTGCTGGTCGGCGTTTAAGAAGTTTGGCGGAACGCCGATTATCGGCTTTTTGATCGGCCTGATGCTGGTCTCCCCCGCACTACCAAACGCCTACGACGTAGCGTATGGCAACAGCAGCCCTATTTATGTTTTTGGCTTTATTCCGCTGGTGGGTTATCAGGGGTCGATTCTGACCGCGCTCATCACCGGCATTATCGGCGCGAAACTGGAAATATTTTTCCGCCGGGTGATGCCTAATTCTATGGATCTTATTTTTACGCCATTTATTGTCATTCTGATCGCGGTCGCTATCGCCTTATTAATTCTAGGGCCGCTGGTACATGGTTTTGAACATTATGCGGTAATGGCCATCCAGCAATTTTTGACATTACCGGCGGGTATTGGCGGATTGTTAATTGGTTTTATCTATCCGATTGCGGTGATGACCGGGATGCATCATATGTTCATTATGAAGTTAGATAACTAAAAATCGACAAATATCGTCCAGGAGCGCCGTTTTTAGCGGTTGGACAGAACAATCGATTGTCGTTGTTTGCGAACTTTGGCGAACTTTGCCAATTCAAAATGCCCCATCCATGCCCCATTGATGTCCCAAGCCTGAATATTGGAATCGCGGGGGAGAAAAACCACCAAAGAATTGCGCAGACCTCCCTCACTAACGGATCCAGGGAGTTGCTAGTCAGACACATTTCTTGCACTGCTACTGCTTGCAGTGACTGCGGGTAGTGATTTAGACGCATGCCTCAACGCAGTATTGAAAGCAATGAGTGTTACTGGCCGACATTCGTTCTTCACACGATTTGAATGGCTCTGGAACACAAAAATATCCTCTGGATGCCTTTCCCGTCGCCGGGCTAGCATCGCCATCACCGTAGGTGGAATTTCAACGCGCAGCGCTTTCAGCCTCCCCCTCTCTCGTATCAGTATCGAATTGCCATCAATATCATCGTGCTGGATCGTCAGCAGTCTTCCAGCGCTCATACCCGTGTAATAAATCAATGCCCACAAATCAGCCCAGGTATCTGAGACTTTGGCAAGGTGACTATTAATTATCAAAAATTGCGCGAACGTTAACGTTTCCTTGCTGCTCACATTCAACCACTCTTTGCTCTATCCTTCGTTGAGTTATTATCTCAGATGTTAATTTCAGGAAACAATAGTTAAAGTAAGGTTACTCTCACCATGTTATCAAACAGGGCTATCATCCTGCCTCATATCGTTGAATGAGGTACGGCTATCAATTTTCGCGATAGCCGCAACCAACTGATTTAACTGCGAGCGTCAAACCAGAACTTCAGCATGCAATCAGCAAGAACGGTTGCATTGAATGACACTTCATATCGCGCATCCCCGGATGCCGTATTGCCGTCAAAATCGTACATTCGTTTAGTCATACCAACGATTGCGGTGTGCTGTGCTTCAACCTGATCCCACAAAGCCTCGGCGGCACATATACCTGATGCGGTGCCGGACCTAATGAGTGGATACATCGCAAATGTGTACGTATTGAACGACCCACGCCGACTCTCTGATATGCAGTAAAAAACGTCCTCAAATCCACCAAACCCGGTCTGAGCCTGTAACAGATAGGTGACCATATCAACCCCTGGCGTCACGCCAATAACATCACAAGCGGCCAGATAGTTATTAGCAACATATGCCTGATAGTGCAGCCAGTTTGCCTGTACCAGCCAGTCTGACGGTTTTGATGCACTGTATGCCTCATCACTGAGAACGCCAGGGACATAATTGAACAGAGGGCCGGTCAGCAGTGAGTTCAGACCATTGAGCGCGGTCTGATATGCTCCCGTCGTGTCAGTACCCATATAGATAGCAAGCGCAAGGATGCGCATGGCCACTGCATTGGAGTTTGAGTTTCCGACACCATTTTGAGATCCGTTTAATGGACATCCTCCGCTTGTATTGAAACGGGTAACAATGCCGTCAGCATAACTTGCAATCGAGACTTTCAGAGCAGAAACAATCGCCGCGTTACTCTCACGCGACGCGGCCTTGTAGAGCCACTCGTATACCGGAACAACCAGGCGAGAAGAGAACTGGAGAACCAGTTTCCCGGTCAGATATCCATCTCCCATGGCGTCAAACCCACCAAACGAGTTGTCACAGCGGAATTTAAAGCGCGTATATATATCATCAAGGCTACCCATGCCCTTCGTCAGATACTGATAAATATCCCATGTGTAGGACTGGTAATATTTTGTCTTACTGGTTCCCCCGGAATATGAAGTTGCAGCAGCACTGTTAAACCACTCCATGCTACCCGTGCAAAAATCATCAAACCGACGGAATAACCGCTCACGAACAGAGGATGGCCAGCACGGATGGCCAAAACGACCGACCGGGCGGTTGTAAAGCGCCGCCAGTGTGTCTTTAGATGCACCGGTATCTGACTCAAAATCAATAAATCCCTCTCCTGTCCAGCAATAATCTTTATCAACAGGCCAGTTGAGCAGGGAATAGTCTGTCAGTGAGGTAATTTTCCACCCCCCCATAATACGGGTGGATGCAGTGGTAGGATTGCCCGCGTAAAAATATCCCGGGCGTGTCGGTCCGTATGCCGTGCCGTCACGATGAACGTCGCCATGCGAGCGCTGCAGTGTCATGGTGATTGTATGCCCGGTATCTGCGTCGGCAATGTGACCTGAATAATAACGCTCTTCATCAACCGCCAGTTTAGTTCCCGGCATTATCATGCGGTGACTCACGCCACACAATGCATTAACGGGAATGTCCTGCGCGGCGTGGTGCATGAACCGTATATAAATTCTCCCGTTTTTAAATATACGGTAACGAGTTGTGTGTCGCACTGAATACGCCGCCATGGATGTATATGAGGCGTTGTAACAAATTTGCTCAATCTCGATAAATACAGGACCGCGACTGACAATGCGCTGCGTGTATTGAATATTCGATAACTTGTCGGTTATAGCACCAGTATCAATACCGGACGTCCAGGACTGAACCTGAACTGCGAACGCTTTTCCTTGCGGCGTTGTGACTGAACCCAGGCCACCGAATGATGTAAAGTCGTACGTGTATCCACCGAATGAAACAGAAATCCCGGCAGACTTGGGAGTTACTGTCGGCATTGCTGCACCGGAAACTGCCGGACCAGAAAATGCCTTCAGCTCGTAAAACTTTTGCTGTCCTGCGCTCAGCGTGTCATTGAAAAATACCGATCCGGACGAAACTGAGCCGTCAGTATAATAGCCCTGATCTGCACGAGTCCTCGGGTTTGGGTACCACTCAGGGCTGAATTGCGCAGGAATAAGGCCGCCGTTAGAATCAGTGAGAAGCAACACGGTATTCTGGTGCACCTCCCCCTGTCCAAAATTAACCTTAATCTCCACGGGGAAGTTATTCAGCGCATATGATGCATTTATTACATCGGCAGCCCGGTACTCAAGCCTGTTAACTTGCGCCAGAGGCTTATCGCTTCGGCTCAGGATTGTTAACCTGGCCACCATGGCTTCGGAGCCTGCCAGTGGCGCTACAGAGATTAACCCGGGCTTAACCCAGCGCGAATAATACCCCTCAACTCCATGAATCGCGGAATACACTCCCGTGTATCCAAGAAACAGAGAATTTTTGCCGATAATGCGCACAAACGCTTCAACATCAGAAGGGCTGGTGTAGTCATACCCGGCAGCGATAATATCTGCGGTTTTCAGGACCAGTTGAAAAACATTCAGTACCGCCGTTGACGCAATAGCATAATCAGTTGCCGTAGTGATTTCATTTACACTCATCGGAGAAAATTTACCCGACAAGTCATAATATCCATGAACAGAATCAGCTACCGGTGCCTGAGTTAGAATGTGAGCGGGAACTGTAAATTGAATGCGAACAGTAGTCGCGTTGGCGTCAGCAACGCGCCATTGCTCACATGATTCGATGCGAAACGGTGTAAATGGGGCATATAACTTGCCATCAATATATCGCGATCCGGCGCGTGGCAAATAAATAACAGTTTGCAAAACTCCATCAACGTAAACGCCTGCTCGCCCCGCTGCCGTAGTTGAGTTATTGCTAGAAAAGTTGGTAACCTGCACCCCAACTGATGTCGCAGAGGTGAACGGTGTAAATTCATGGATATGCCCGCGCCATAAATAATTGGCGTCAAAGTTAGCCATGCGAAAATCTGTTTCATTAAACTCAGGTGATGTCGCCAACTTTTTAACCACCTCAACAGAATATTGAGACGGCATTACTCTGCCAGTAGCCGCAAGCGTACCTCCATTATTGATAACTTCAATAGCCAGTGCGCTGTCATCAGGGCTGCGGTAATAAGTGGTTGACCCATCCGGGATGTTAGCAATGTCAACCTGCGCCGCCTCAAGTGTCATGTACTGACGACTCAAAGGGAGCAGGTTCTGGCGAGTTTCCTCAACGACCTTATCCCCTTCTGCTTTGATTCCGTCGACGGTGTAATGCTCACCACCGAGGCGATCCGTGTAGGTTAAATCAGTGCTGGTAACAACTTTATCCAGCATTCCACCCGCATAAACGTGGTCACGAATATCATCACTCGGTACCGTCTTTCGCGTTGGTGTTGGTAATTCTGCCATGTGCTTGTCGCCCTATAAAAAGGCGCACGAATCCCTCAGAAGCAAATCCGATGGTGTGCGCGAAGGTTGGTAATTACTGTTGTGTGTTACGGATAAATCGAGTCAGAGTATTCAGAGAGGGTTAGCGTCTGAGTGTCGTCACCATTGGGTTTCGCCGTTTCGACGCGCCAGATGGTGGAATTCAGTTCGGTGTCGGTAGCGATGAAATACCGACTGGCGTTCTGTACGAAATTTCCGTCGTAGATATTCAGGTCGAATGCGTCAGCAGCGGCCTGAAACGCTTTGGGCTTTCCGTTTACGGGGTATGCATGCCACCGCCCGCGGTAATTACCGAGGCTGTCCGTCATCACCACCCACATATCGCCGAGAGAGAAGTCGATGCGCTCTGACGTGGAAAACTCATCGTCGGTGCGACCTGTGATATAACCGTTCTGCTGGGCGTTGTCGTACATATCCGGACACTGAACAACCGTGCCGCGCACGACCTGCGTCGAATCCAGTACTTTCACTGTCATGCTCAGGCGAGAGTAGAGAATGCGACTCGCTTCCAACCAGGCCCTGTCCTCTGCCTGCGCTCTGTTTCTGCACCCGTCCAGACTCAGCTGGCTGGCGTTAATCGTCGCATCATCTGCGACAGTGATTCCGTTCTCATCAATCTGCAGGTAGATGTACGACTTTTTATTGGTGAGCGGGTCGACATAATCAACCGTGACGCCATCATAGCCACCCGGCAAAGACATCTGCCAGGAAACCTTGTACTCATCCCAGAACATGTTTGAGCGAGCATAAACCGCATCAGGGTTATAGACTTTCTCATCACGCCAGAATGTCAGCACGTCGCCGATATTGTTTCCGCCGACGCGGGCGACATTACAGATGGTGCTGATCCGCTCGCCGAGTGACAACTTTTCATCCGAGAAGGTGTAATCGAAGTAAGCGAGTTCGGGGACAGTGATGGAATCGGCGATAGCGTACAGCGTAGCGATATCGATGCTGGCGGCGTCCTGCCTGCCGATGACTATCCATTCATGCAGTGCGGCATCAGCAAACGAGCGGCTCGGGCGCAGCGTGTAGTCAATCAGGCCAGTTGTTCGGTCATAACTGATAGTGTGACGCTGAGCGAGCATATTGTATTTCTGCTCGCGGTTACTGTTGCTGTTGTTCGGCCCTTTTATGGTGACTTTGGCGATAGTGTCGTCAGGGTAGGACAGCGTATCTTCACCGATGAAACTCTCAGAAGAAACGATGTTTCCGCTGCCAGTGACATTACGGGTTACCGCGCTGCCACCGGAGTTCCACGTTGCGTTGATAACAAACGTCACCGGGTGCGGCACTGCCAGCGCGGCGAAGTACGTGAAGTTATCATCGTTCGAGAGCACCGTTGCCTTGAGTTGGTTGCTCTCTATCACCATCGCCGTCGGCGCTGTTGTCGTTGCGGTCTGGGCCGGGAAATCCTCACTCTCGTTCAGACCTGGAACCTCTTCGTTATCGACGTCGTCAAATTGGTACCCGACATCGATGGTCCCGATCGTCACGCCCGGGTCGAATACCTGATAACTGGCACCTGTCAGGCTGCCGAGGTTCGATTCTGAGTAGCGCACAGAGGAAATAGTGTATTTCCCATAACCCACTTCGAACCATTCGGTGATGTATTTGTTGTTGTCGACGAACTCAAAAAGCACCTCCTGAATCAGGTCAGGAAACACGCGGCACAAGCCATAAACGTTTGGTCTGCCTTTGTACAGCCGCGCCCGGTTAGTCTGCCCGGTTAAATCGTTGTTTGGTGATTCGCCGGTAGACACCGAAGGCGTGGCGGCGCTTTGCGTTCCCATCAGAGAGCCAAGCACTTTCTTGGTGAAGCGGATCGGGTTGAGGTGCTCAATAGGGTTGAGTAACGTCCCTATCAGACCACCTCCCTCCGGCTGATCGAATACCGACACCGTATCCCCGGAACGTAGCGCCCGAGACAGATCGAAATCGTCGTCTAACTCCCTGCCGTTAAGCTTTACCACCACGTTATTGTGCAATTTCAGCTTATCAAGCAAGACTATCAGAGGCGTTCCCGGCTCCGTTGTTCCGTGCTGCTTTGGCGCGCCAGGCAGGCGCTGAAGCTCATATCGAACCATGCACAAGATACTCCACTTTGTTATAGATTTTCTGAAGGATGACGGCGCTGTCCGTGCGGACAAAACCGAACTCGCCGCGGGAGTGCAGGCATTTCCCCGGATTAATCATTACGCCGACGTGCGCCGGCTGATTGCCGTAATAGAACACCGCAAGGCAGCCGGAAACCGGCACCGGAACCCGGCGCCAGTGCTCGAGTTCCTCTTCGTAGCAGGTGATGAAATCTGAGCCAGATTCGTAGCCGGCAACGTGGTGGAGCTCCAGCCCAAGCACGTGGCGGTAATACAAAACGACGAGGCCCCAACAATCAAGCTCGTCAAACGTGCATGCGCGGTTAGCCCAGGGCTTGCCATTAACCAGCCCGATAAATTCGCTCTGTGTCATACGGTAATCAGCCCAGGATAGTCTTCCGTGGTGTAAATAATGGGGTTGGCCAGCGTCAGTGGGTTGGTCTTGCCAGCATTCACAGTGACATTGCTACCGTCAGCGCCGACGTCCTTAACAAACAGTGACCAGGACTTCATTGGTTCAGCATCACCTACTGCATTCCACTGCTGGTATTTGCAGGTTATCGGCGTCATGCGTGCAGCCCCTTTCCAGCTCTTCAGCGTGCTACGGACTTCTTCTGCGCCCTGGAGAAACGTAATCCCCATCGCGATAATCGCCGAACCGTCCTGCGTTGGCTCGGTAATGCTGAAAGCCGCTGGCTGGTACTGATTGCCCCCGAACGTGGACTCTCGGAACAGTTTATTGACGACCCGGTAGTAGCCGAATGCCGGGTGATAAAACTCGATAGTTTGTTTGATATCGCTCGCCGGCCGGCGCTCTTTCCACTCTCTCAATGTCGGCATTAATCAGCCCTCGGCATAACGGCAGTGACCAGATAATCCAGCCAGTAACCGTAATTCTCTGGTGCATCGACAATCCAGTCGTCGTAGTCCTCGGTGATGTCCTCGATACCGTTACAGATGACGCTGGCGGTCCAGGTGACGATGTTCCCGTTTTTGCTGGTCTGTACCGGCATACTGATGAAATGCAGGGTCTGCAGCTGTACGCCCTGCGTATCGCCAAGGTCAATCCGCATCTGGAAACAGTTACGTCCACGGTCGCAGTACGTCGGCGATCGGAGCCACGATTTAAAGCGCTCGGCCTGCTGCAGCGTGAATTTCCACTGCAGCGACCAGGTCGATTTCAGGTCAGTGGTTAACGGCGTGAAGATGACGGGACCGACCGCCGGCGTCGTCGTCTGCCATGCCGTATCCTGCGTCATATTTTGGTCTGCGCGCTGAGGAAGCGGCAGCATATCCGGGTATGAAACTGTTGCCACGTTTCCTCCGGGCATTAAAAAACCCGCCGGGGCGGGTTGGTTTTATAGTTCAGATTAGTCTAGTGGGGTTATTTGAATCACTTCTGACTTTACAGTTTTTATAGCAGCTATGTTGCTTGCAAAAAACAAAACGAATTTCATCCTTATTGGTAATGGATGATTGTTTGTTCTTTTACCTAAATCATCAAGGTATTCTGATATTTCTGGCGAAAGTCTATAAATCTCATTGAGCCTGTTTATGCAACTTTGATTATCAAAGTTAATGGTTTCGATTCTGTGAGCGAATTCGTTTCTGATTTTACGGAAAATACCAAGGCTGACAGCTACAGATTTTTTTATCAGTCCAAGCCGATAAGCTGCGGCAATTCGGGACTCAAGCGAGGAGAATGGTGCTGAAGGCCCATGAAATAACTCATCTTTTGAGTTAAGAGGAGGAAGCAAAAAAGATGAAATTAATTCGAGCAATCCTTCCTCTATCATACTTGAGGCTACTAGCACGCATCCCCTATCACTTTCAGCAAACAACGTATCCATGATGTCGCTTATCTTCTTGGCAAACTCAGGCCCAGAAAAAATGTTGTCTTCCATTAAAAATCTCCATTAGCTCTGCGAGATACGCCAAGCGTCGATTGTAGCGTACTGATATACGGTCCGTTACGCTCTGCATCAGAAATCAGAAACTCAATGACATAGTTACCATCAACCTGATTAGCGCCCATATACTGAGGTTGAGCATTCGACACCTGATTGTTGATGACCACCTGCACGTTTAACCCCTGGTTTGAGTTCGATATTCCAGAAACATTACCCGAATCGCTTTTTTGGCTTTGATACTCACTACCGGTCGATGCCTTTTTGATACTCGGAGAACCAGTAACCTCTTTGTTGCTGAATACCTTCCCGCTATCACCTGGAATCATAAACAGGCCCTTACTGGTCTGCATGAGTTCAGGTAGGTTCCCCTCCCCAACAGGATAGACACTATGCGGCCGAACCATTCATGCATCTGCTGTTCCATGCGAGACTTCTGCCAGCCGCCGGCGCGCATCATTACCTGCTCACACTGACCAAGCACAATGCGGCCACTTTTGGTGAATGCACCTGACGCCCACATAAACGAGATATCAGCGTCAGCGAGTGCATTAGCGAGGTGTTCGTGGTCAGGATTATGGAGCCGGCCTTCATCAGAGAGTATGTGCTGATTTACCCACTCTCCGATTTCAGTAGCCGGGATAATCCGCGTATACGGTAGCCAGTTTTCGCCAATGAAGTTGACGGGAGGGAATGGTCGGCGGTCTTCAACTTCAGCCATACAGAACATTCCTCTGGGTTGTTCGGATACTTACCGGGGAATTGTTTAACCGGTAACTCATGAAACTTACATAAAACTCTGTCAATGGCACTTTACCGGCACCATTTGCAGAAGTTTATAAACGCGACATTGCCACTTCTTCTCAGAGTTGCTCAGTCACTTCTCGTCTTTGCGAGCCGTCAAGATGTGGATCACCTCTTTGGTCGACACCAGATCTATGCTTCTTGTCGGGTAAGCATTATCGAAGCCCTTCGCTGAAGAGCTTCTGTAATGCCTACTGTCGTTCCAGGTGTTCGTAACGTGAAATGGTCTTGCCGTTTGCGTTCATCACGTAGGCCACTTCTCCCTGCTTCAGGAATACGTTCTGGTCCATTCCCGATACGGCAATACTCTGCTGGTTGGGGTTGAAGCCAACGCTCAGTCCACAATGAATTTCTTCACCGCCACCAGGCGACATCACTTTTACTGTTAACATGCTTCTTCTCCTGCTTCTGGTAATAAAAAAGGCCGCCACTGGCGACCTTGGTTTGATTCATGCTAGTTGTCAGGACGTATGACACGCATAACAGCAGTAATAACAGCCATTTGATTGCGAGTAGGTTTTCTTGGCTTCTCTCACTGCCGGAGAGCAAGTTTCAAAAATCCCCAGATACAGCCTGTTTTTCTCTTCTGGCAACCGAGTGCATGAACTCACATGTACTTCGTGATCGCCATTAAACTGCGCATTTTTATTAACGTAATAATACTGTCCCATTGTTATATCCCAGAGTGATGCTGCTGATTGCAGCATCTTCAATCTACGCCCAGGCACTAAGGCAATTAAGACGAATCTCATTTAACTTTGACTAATGTCACTTACCTTTCTGGCAGTTGACTTGGTGCATATTGTCTGCAGTCTGAATTAAGCATAAATCGAACCTACAGTTCCTATTATCGCTGCAAGTAGAATGAAGGTGACCGCAGTTCTACGCATTAAAACGCCATAAAATGAGATGGCCAACCCTGCGAAAGCAACAATCAAAACTGGCCACATATCGAGTAAGAGAAAAAAATAGCCTTCGAGGGCACTGTCAATTAGCACGTCCATATCACGAATTCCTTTAAGAAAACATCACCCCAGGAATTTTATCACGAACAACTAGCGTGTTAACCGCCAATCAGCAAGCATGAATTTACCTATTATTAGTAGGTTTCGTCAGACAGTTCGCCTGCACTGATTTGTTGTGCGCCAGAATGTCGCGCTTCGTCTGTTTATCCATCACGTCTATATCGTGGTCAGTCAGGTAGATGATCCGCACCCAGCTGCACGCGGTATCAACTACCACCGGGGCGGGTAAATTGTTCGCGCAGCTCCCGATCAACATCGTCATCGCCCATACGCTTAACGTCTTCCTGTACATCGCTGGCCCCTTTCGTTGCATCAGCCCGGCGTTCTGCCGCGGCGACGGTAGCAGCGGCGTTTTCTTCAGTGCGCTGCTGCTCGGCTTTGGCTTCCGCCTTGCTGGTCCCGCGCGCATGGCCTAACCCAAACGCGCCAGCGATTAAGCCAAGCAGAACGACTACCAGCCCGCTGATAAATTCAAGGCTCATTGCGCCTCCTGCTGCTCATCGGCTATTTCTTTCAGCTTTGGCTGTCTGACGTATTGAGAGAGGATGGCGAGCACCACCAGGGCCGGGCTAATCATTGCCACAATGTTTGCAGGCAGAATATCTTTGATATCCGGCGGCAGCATCGCCCAGGCATGAAGAGCTGCGTCCGGAAATGATTGGGCCCATACACCGACCAAAGCGCCGGCAGCACCCAGGCGGACAGACCATGTTTTAAGCAGCAACCGGGCATGACCAACAAACTCCAGCCGGGTATATTTGCGCACTAGCAACAGAACCAGCACGGCCACCAGCGCCAGCAGAGCGAAAATAATCATCTTCATAGGCTCACCCGCTCTTTAACCCAGCCGTATAGAAACGCTTCGTTAGCCGGCCTCGCTTCGGCCAACTCAAGATAGCGAGCCCCCTGGCTGCAATTCAGCGCCTTTAGCAGCGTGGCTTCGCCATCTTTGCCACGAACGGCGAGATAACTTTTCAGGGCGGCGATGGTGAGATTGCCGATCGCGCCGTCCGTCTTCAGATCCGGATATAGCTTGCCCTGCATATTCAACGCCGTTAACCAGCGCTGCAGGAATGTACTGGCGACACGTGGCCCCATGTTCACGCCAGTATCACACAATTCCTGTGCAATGGCTGGCGATAACTCGGCGATGCAGTCAAACTTCGGTTCTGTCCAGTATTGCGACAGATAAATTGCTTTGGCTGTATCCCGTGGTAACGCCTTCATATCGCCGCTATAGCCATATGCGCGGGCGGTAGTCTGCGTGATACCCCAGCGCGTTGGGCCGCCTTTATCATTCGGGTTATTTACGTAACCCCCTTCTTTACCGAGGACGCCCTCGATAATCTGATCTGCTGTCATGGCGCCTTAACTCCGGTAATGCGCTCCCAGAAATAGGTCAAAGCAACAGAACCCATTGCCCCGCTAATTCCGGAAGTGGCCAGTATCATGTAAATGCTCAATCCGCTTTCAATGCTCACCAGACCAGCAATAACGCCGGTAAACCCTGAAACCACCATTTGGGCAAGAGCATTGATCAAGCTCCATGTTGCCTTGCTCTGCTTCACATCTATCAGGTAGCGGACAAGTCCACCCCAGCAAGCAATGATCAGCAGAACCAGCCAGGACATCCCGGCAATGCTCTCTTTGTCTTGCATACGTTTAGCCATAGTTACCGCCTCCGATTAAAGATCGGGAAGCTGTGTGTTTGAAAAGGGTCAGGCCCGTCAGGCTGGATTTAACAACGAAGCATGTCGATGATGATTCCTGCGGGACCTGATAATAAAAAAGCCATGCAAATGCATGGCCTTGTGATTTGAATCCGTTATTTACAAAATGTATTCGAGACAGTATCTTTCGACTTCCGGACAAAAAAACATATACCGGGACAAAATCTAAATGTAACTGCCTTGCCTGCATGAAACCATGCGGGCTTTTTTTTGCCCAAAGAAAAGGCCCACCGGAATGGCAGGCCTTTAGATAGGGTTATGCAGTATGTGTGTGGTGCCGGGTGCCTCCCGGTGAGTCGCTGCCAGGTCAGGAACGACTCGCAATAAGCGCAAAAAAATAACTCGACCTGGCATTGCCCCTCCGCACAGGGGGATTCACCACCCCAGAAATTTAACATCTGCCAATTTCATTTTCAATGCTATACGACGATGTGACAGGGGTACTGATGCAATGCATCTCGCGAATACCCTGTCGTGTCGCCGGAAAGCAAAAAGCCCAAGGCGTTAACCTCGGGCTTGAATTCTTTGTGTGTCGACAATCGAAGCTATGGCGACGATATCAGATTTACATGAAATATATGCCTTTCAGTTCGGTTTTGCAAGACTTACATCTAAATTTGTCGCCTTTTGTTGTGAACGTGATCGCGTTACCGATATGAGAGCGTCGCTATCAAGCTTCACAAAACTGCTGCGCAGCGCCAGCCAATGAGGGAGGTAGGTTTCTGTCCATGTGGACTTTGCTACACCAACCAGCTCCGCCAGCGCCTGATATTCATACGCCTCCCGCCCTGCCAGCTCGGCCTTGACGTCCTGCGCCGCCAGCCAGATAAGCTGACGCAGACGCTCGACCGTTTTCTTTGCAATGCGCACGCCGGCCAACTGCTGGCTGAATTGCTCCCACGCCCACCGGGTGATCGTCTCCTGGTTCTCCCAGCGGATATTGTCGCTGTAGTTCCACAGCAACCACGCTTTCTGATGCTCTTCCAGCGACAGCAGCGCGCGGCGCCAGCTGGCTGTCGAGTACTCAACGGGGAGAACGAGAGCGATTGCTGAACCTTTCGCGCGGGACTGCTGTCCGGGGATTGGCGGGTTTGATGGGTTTACCATGCGCCCGGTGACCGGATCGGCTACTTTCTTCCTTCCCCGGCTGCGCGCCGTAGCGGTGAATTGCGCATTTTCTGCGAAAGCCACCAGTTGCCCTTTCGTCGCGCCGCTCAGATCGGCGGTGGCCACTATCAGCTGCTGGCGAACAAATTCTAAATATTGCGCTGTCATGCTGTCTCTCCCAGGGTCTGATAGATGCGAACGAAATTCTTGAGGATGCGGTAGTCAACCAGCACGGTGCCACTGCTGCGTAAAAGACGGAGCTTTATCCAGCGGTCTCGGATGCGTTCGATAACGTCCCGGCTCATGCGGCCTCCATTTCGGTAATGGTCAGCTCAAGCCGCCCACCTTTGACGACAGGCATTCTCTTCACGCTGTAATAATCAACCTGCTGGTCATCGAGCCAGAAACCTGATTTCGTCAGAGCATCGAATGCAGCCTTTTGCAGGTTGTCCAGGTCACGGCGCCGGCGATCCGGCATGTGGCACTCAATACGGATTTTCAGTGGTGTGGCCAGGCCGATATCAAGCATCGAGTCTTTAATGATTCTGGCGACGCTGTCGCGGTATGCCTGCCCTTCCGCGCTGATGTGTGTGCGCCCGCGATTGTGTCGGTAGTAGCGGTTGTTGCTTGGCGGCCAGGGTAATGAAATGCGATATTGGTTCATGCTTTTATCAACCCCTCTTTCATCCAGATAACCTGCGTTCGGGCCATTCCCTCCAGTGCGCACTCTTTCGCATACTCCGCATCTACCAGGCGCGTGCGGCGGTCTATTTCATCGTGACAGGATGAACAGGCGATAGCGGCGATCAGATCAGGCGGCTTAATCCCGGTCCCGCACAATCCAGCAATGCGGATATGGGCCAATACCGTGGTTTCAGGGTTACCGTTGCAGACGCCCGGGATGCGAACCTGACATTCGCGACCTCGAGCTGCTTTGCGTAAATCAGCCATGGCTTTTCCTCCGGGCAGCGCGGCGCAGCCAGCGGACGTCTGCCAGATGAGCCGTATAGTGAAAAGTGGGAATATCACCGCTATTGAATCCCTTGACCTTAAACGCCAGGAAGTTGCAAGAGATGCTCGCATCGCTGCTTTTGGCGGCAAAGAAAAGGCCGACAAGGTCGATAAGCAATATGAAAAGCTTGAGAAATTAGAGGCAGAGCTTCGCAGTGCTGGCGCTTCGCTTCACATTTCCGGCAATCCGCAAAGCTCAATCAACATTGCAATTTCCGGTCGTCGTCTTGGCTGGTGCTCATACGGAAGAACCAGCGAAGGAAAAGAAATTTTTCTGGTTACTCCAAACCGTGATCTGTGTCTCTTTGGTGCCGAGCATGAAATTACCAAGCGGTTTGATTCAATTATCGACGAAGAGCAAAAGCTCAATTCCAGAAAAAAAGAAATTGAGGCGACTGTTTGGGCTGCTCTGAAATCCGTTACTACCCTGAGTCGCCTTGTAGAAGTATGGCCTGAAAGCAAAGAGCTTATACCTGAAAACGTTGACAGCGCCAAAGCTGCCCTTCCTGCGCTGAAGGTTGAGGACCTCAACCGGTTAATTGGTCTTCCAACTGAATCGGTAGAAGGCTAGCTCTTCTCTTCATGTGTTAAGGAGTGGCAAATGATCCGCGAACAAGACAAACGCGCATGGCGTAATTTTTGGTTAAAGGTCGTTCCGTTTTTGGTTGCAGTCCTTTTTTTTAGCTTCGCATGCTGGGGTGGAAAATGAGCAAACAAGGCATTCGTTCACTGATTTACTGCCTGCTGGTCTGCGGCGTTATCTGGGCGGCGGCGATTATCAAAATTCTGCACGTTACGGGGGTGTTCAATGGCTAACTCAATTCCTAACAGCGGACGCGCCGTGATGATGCGTAACGCTAAAACTGGCGCCACCTGGAAGGTTTCACGTGACTACCTGAAGGAAACCTTCTGGTTCGAGCCACAGGGTAACTTGCGCCATATCCGCCAGTGCTTTGAAGCGCGTGAGCTGCTGCCAAATCTGGTACCAGCCGGGACGCATTAACCCGCGCATATCAGCGCACGAATTTAACTGAGCTATCAGGCGGCTTTCATCGCGCCGGGGATTCTTACAACCAAATTTCAGGGGAAACCATGAGCGAAATAACAGATTTAGTCGTCATCGAGAAAAAGAACGCGATGGCGGTTTTCACCAATAACGACCAGCTCGACCCGCTTATCGAACTAATCGAAAAAGAGGCTCGTAGTCTGGTTCCGGACGTGACCACCAAAAAAGGCCGCGACGCTATCGCATCCATGGCTCACAAGGTTGCGCGCTCTAAAACGTACATCGACAACGCAGGTAAAGACCTGGTCGCTGAGCTGAAGGCTCTGCCAAAGCAAATCGACGAAAGCCGCCGCGTTGCCCGCGAACGTCTCGATGCGCTGAAAGATGAAGTGCGCCGGCCGCTGACTGAATGGGAGGCAGAGCAGGAGCGAATTAAGGCCGAAGAAGCCATGAACGCGATGCACGCCGAAGCGCTGGAAATGAACATCAAGTTCGATCAGGAGTTGGCGGCCAAGTTCGAAGCGGACCACGAAATGGCCCTGCTGATGGATAAAGATATTGACCGCGAACGCGCAGATAAAGCAGCCGAAGCCGAACGCCAGCGCATTGCCCGCGAAGAAGAGATTGCTCGCCAGGCGGAAGAAAAAGCCAAACGTGAGGCAGCAGAAAAGGCACAGCGTGAAATTGACGCTGCGGCCGCCAGAGAGCGCGAGGCGATTTTGGCAAAAGAGCGCGCAGAACGTGAGCGTATTGAAGCTCAGCAGCGGGCCGAACTCGAACAGCGAGAAGCAGCTGAACGTGCTGAGCGTGAAAAACAGGCCGCCGTGGAAGCAGAGCGCCGCAAGGCTCAGGAAGAAGCCGACCGCATCCGCCGAGAGGCAGAGCAGCGTGAACAGGCCCGCCTGGCCGAAGAGAAGCGCAAAGCTGATGAGCAGGCGCGCCGCGAACCCGGTAAGCACCAGAAGCGCTGTAATGAATGTCGCCGGGATTGGCGTGTCCCTTAACCCGGCTCAGAAGCTGGCTTATCTGGTGCCGCGCAAAGGGGCTATCTGTCTCGACATCAGCTACATGGGCCTGATGCACATTGCGCAGCAATCCGGGGCTATCAAGTGGTGCCAGTCGGCAATTGTCCGTAAGAACGATCAGTTTCACCGCGAAGGTCTGGATAAGCCACCGGTTCATATTTACAACGATTTCGACACCGCAGAACAGCGCGGCGACATTGTAGGTGCCTACGTCGTTATCAAAAGCGACGACGGCGACTACCTGACTCACACGATGCGCATTGCTGATATCTACGCGATTCGAGACCGCTCAGAAGCATGGAAAGCCTACAAGAACAAAGGCACATCATGCCCGTGGCTCACAGACGAAGAGCAGATGATCCTCAAGACTGTTGTTAAACAGGCTGCGAAATATTGGCCACGCCGTGAGCGCCTTGATGCGGCTATAGATCACGTGAACACCGAAAGCGAAGAAGGTATTAACTTTTCCGCACAACGCCAGCCAGAACGCGATGTTACACCGGCAGAAACAGCAATCATCAAAGAGATTAACGACGTTCTTATCACGATGAATAAGACATGGGATGACGACCTGCTGCCTCTGTGTTCAAAAATATTCCGCCGTGACATTCGTGAATCATCAGAACTGACTCAAGAAGAGGCGGTTAAGGCTCTCGGATTTCTGAAAAATAAGGCGGCCGCATGACACCTGAAATCATCCTTGCGCGCACCGGCATTGACGTTACCCGCGTTGAACAGGGCGATGAAGCCTGGCACCGCTTGCGCCTCGGCGTCATAACCGCATCGGAAGTTCACAACGTCATTTCAAAACCGAGATCTGGCACAAAGTGGACTGACATGAAAATGTCCTATTTCCACACGCTACTCGCAGAGGTTTGCACCGGCGCAGCGCCGGAGGTTAACGCCAAGGCTCTGGCATGGGGGAAACAGTACGAGGACGACGCCCGCACACTGTTTGAGTTCACCACTGACGTACAGGTAACCGAGTCGCCGATCCTCTTCCGCGACGAAGGAATGCGCACCGCCTGCTCACCTGATGGCCTGTGCAGTGATGGCCGCGGCCTTGAGCTGAAGTGCCCTTTCACCTCTCGCGACTTCATGAAATTCCGGCTTGGCGGCTTCGAGGCTATCAAATCCGCCTACATGGCCCAGGTGCAATTCAGCATGTGGGTAACCGGGAAGGATGCCTGGTACTTCGCGAATTATGACCCTCGCATGAAGCGAGAAGGCATTCACCACGTGGTTGTTGAGCGCGACGACAAATACATGTCCGACTTCAACGAAATGGTGCCGGAGTTCATCGAGAAGATGGACGAATCGCTGGCGGAGATCGGCTTCACCTTCGGGGAGCAGTGGAAATGAAAACTCACCACGACGGTATCACCGTTGGCAGTATCACCCTTCCCTATTCCATCAATCGCCGGGGATGGATCGCCCCAAGCGGCGACGTTATCAAAAACCCATTAAAGGCTCAGCGCCTGGCTGAGCTGATGAACAGTAAGAAGGTGGTGGCATGAGTAACGAAGCGATGAAAATGGCATTAGCAAAGCAGTTAACTATTGCCCTGCAAAACCTCGGGGCGCCTGTTGAATTGCTCTGCATTGTTGGTAGTTACGGGGATACCCAGACTGACGCTGACACTCTTGAAATGCTCGAACAATACAACGATAGCGGAACCTGCATGGATGTGATTATCGCTCCTGAGTTTACATGGAAACCAAATTCTGGCGGTGAAGCATGAGCAGAAAATACTCTCTGATTTACGCCGATCCGCCCTGGGCTTATGGGAACACAATCAGCAACGGCGCCGCAGTGGACCACTATTCGACAATGCGACTCATCGACCTGAAGCGCCTGCCTGTGTGGGAATTGGCGGCCGAAAACGCGGTGCTGGCGATGTGGTACACCGGCACCCACAACCAGGAGGCGATCGAGCTGGCCGAGGCCTGGGGATTTACGGTGCGCACGATGAAGGGCTTCACCTGGGTGAAGTTGAACCAGCTGGCTGAGCTGCGAATTACCAAGGCTCTGGCAGAGGGAAATGTGACCGACTTTTACGACTTCCTTGACCTGCTGAATGCAGAGACGCGCATGAACGGTGGCAAGCACACCCGCGCCAATACCGAAGACGTGCTGATCGCCACCCGTGGCGCCGGACTGGAACGCAAACACGCCGGCATTAAGCAGGTGGTCTACAGCCCGCTCGGCGCGCACAGCGAGAAACCGTGGGAAGTTCGCCACCGTCTGGAACTACTTTACGGCGATGTGCCGCGGATTGAGCTTTTCAGCCGCAGCGCTGCGCCAGGTTGGCATCACTGGGGTAACCAGTGCGCCACCGCTTCCGTTGAGCTGATACCCGGCTGCGCCATCGACGTTGTTAAGACGGAGGCAGCATGAGCAAAGGAACCATTATCTGCCTGTGCGATTTCACTGGCGTCATGGCTGAGCCATGGGTCGAAGCAGGTTATCGTGCCGTTCTGGTGGACCCGCAGCACCTTGAGACTTCGATCGACGGTCCCATTGAGCGCATATCGGCAACCATCCTTGAGGCGATGCCGCGGCTATCTCAGATCATCCGCTCTGAGAACGTCGTCATCGTCATCGGCTTCAGGCGCAAAAGCAACCATTGGGTGATCGGGAGGTATGAAACAGGTAAGCTTACACCGCTCCTGGACGTCGGGAGGGAACAATGAGTAAAGAATCATACCCAACGGGCGTTGAGAACCACGGAAAATCACTCCGCATATGGTTCATTTTTAAAGGTAAGCGTGTCAGGGAAAATCTCGGTGTCCCTGACACCGCTAAAAACCGCAAGGTTGCCGGGGAACTGCGTACATCAGTATGTTTCGCTATCCGCATGGGTAGCTTTGACTATGCTGCGCAGTTCCCGAATTCACCAAATCTCAAAAACTTTGGTATGGAGAAAAAGGAGATTACGGTGCAAGCTCTCGCGGATAAATGGCTTGAACTTAAAGGCATGGAAGTCGGTGCAAACGCATTAAGTCGCTATAAATCGGTAGTGAGAGTAATGCTTCCCCATATCGGCGGCAAAAAACTGATCTCGACGGTCACGAAAGAAGATTTGTTGAATGTCAGGAAGGAACTGCTGACGGGTTACTGCGTGGCGCGACCAAACCGAAAGACCGTGAAAAAGGGACGAACGGCCCCAACAGTAAATTATTACATGGGGATCATCTCTTCTTTTTTTCAGTTTGCTCACGAGAACGGCTATGCAGAGGAAAACCCCTGCACCAGCATTGGAGTACTGAAGAAAGCCAGAGCTAAGCCAGATCCGCTTAGCAGAGATGAGTTTTCCCGGTTAATCGACGCTTGTCACCAGCAACAAACCAAAAATCTCTGGTCGCTGGCGGTTTATACAGGTGTCAGACACGGCGAGTTAGTTTCTCTGGCGTGGGAAGATGTTGATTTGAAGGCGGGTACCATGATCGTGAGGCGCAATCTCACGACCATGGGAGATTTTACTTTACCCAAAACAGAGGCCAGTACTGACAGGGTAATCTATCTCACTCAACCTGCGATTGATGTACTGAAAAATCAGGCAGAACTGACGCGGCTCGGGAAGCAGCATCGTATAGAAGTTAAACTGCGTGAATATGGCAGAAGCACCCATCATTCCTGCACGTTTATCTTTGTTCCTCAGCCTACAAGACATCATAACAAACCTGATGGGTATTATGCAGTAGGTTCTCTCGGGCCAAGTTGGACCTCAGCGATGAAAAGAGCTGGCTTACGTTCACGGAAGGCATATCAGTCGCGCCATACATACGCATGCTGGTCCTTGTCTGCTGGAGCAAATCCAACTTTTATTGCATCGCAAATGGGGCACGCAAACGCACTGATGGTGTACAGGGTTTATGGTGCATGGATGCCGGAGTCCAGCGCTTCACAGGTGGCCATACTAAATCAGTCCCTGCGAGAAAATGCCCCAACGGTGCCCCAAAGAGAAAAAGTGACAGCATAAGACTATTAAAATCAGGTGGTTAAATCCTAGTTTAAATCATATGTTCATTATGATTGAAACCTCGCTGATTGCGGGTACTGGCTTCAATCCATTAATTACCGTTTGCGCGATGTACGGTTTTGCCAACGCCGCCGTGTGTCTGGCTATTTCGTTAAAATCCAAAAATGTCGCGTTTAAAACCGCGGGTATTTCCGCCACTATTACCCAGCTACTCGGCGTTTCTGAACCCGCATTGTTCGGGATTGTGATGCAGTCCGGACTCCGCGCTATTATCGTGATGTTAACCAGCTCCGCGCTGGGTGGAATGGTCCTCTCTTTGCTGTCGATAAAAGCCAACTCTTACGGCCTGGCGGTTCTGCTGTCGCCATTAATGTATTTGTATGACCGTTATCAGTTTATTTCCTATATTAGCGTCGGAGTCGCCGTATTTATCTTCGCCTTCATAATGACGTTCGTTTTTGTCAATGCGAATAAAACCACGAAAAAGTCTTAGGGGATAACAAAGCCCAATCATTAATTTAACAAGCAGTTAAATAATCCATTTTCAATGGCACAGTAATATGTGCTCTGCACCCCTGTGTTCAGAGCACCGCTTCCTCCTGTACAGGTCTTAATAATGAAAGCCTATATGCTTACGCTCTGTGCGCTGGCTTTGCCAGCGCCTGCCCTTGCGACGGATACAACCTTAAGCGAAATTAACGCCCGACTGGAAAAGCTTGAGGCCGAATTAAAGCAGTCGCGAATACAATTACAAGATGCCAGCAGCAAAATTGATAATGCGGAAAAAAGAGCCGCCAGAGCCGAGAAAAATGCCGCTCGCGCAGAAGAGCGATTGCAGGCCGTTGAACAAAAAACCGATGCAGATCTTGCGTTAATCAAGAGTCAGTCAGCCGCTAGCGCGGTCAAAAAAGACGATCGCTCGGAGATAACATTTGGCGGCTATGCAAGAACGGGGATATTGACCAGCAAAGGCACCACCAGCACCGTCGGCCCTTCTCTGACGCCAGCAGGAAGCACCGGGGGAAGCGTTGGTCGCCTTGGCAACGAATCCGATACCTACGTCACTGCTGACATCAACTATCGGCGTAAATATGACAATAATAGCCAGCTGCGTTATTACATGAAAATTGCCGAATGGGATAAAACCTATAATACCGACAGTTCATTTAATGGTCAGATGAACGTGCGTCAGGCGTTTGTGGAAATGAGCGACATGCCCTCGTTCAGCGGCGCATTCAAAAATGCCACGCTATGGGCCGGGAAACGTGAAGACCGGGATAATTTCGATATTCACTGGCTCGACTCCGACATGATGAATTTAATCGGTACCGGGGCCGGCATTTATGATGCGAACTTCTGGGGCGATATTAAGACCAATCTGGCGGTTTACGGACGTAACTTCAATGATATTGATACGATGGAGAACGTTGAATATAACAACATGACCGGGGCTGATAACACCTATATTCAGAATTATACCTTCTCGCTCAATAACCGCCTGGATAACTGGCAGTGGATGGTCAACGGTCTTTACTCGCAGGATAACGATAAGCGGATTAACGACGGGCTGGCCACAGATAAAGCCGCCTCGAGTGGCTTTAACACCATGCTGGCTTATCATGGCGACAGTTTCTATGGCCTGCGCCCCGGCCGGACTAAAACGGTGCTGCTTTATGGCCGCGCGCTAGGTGCGGAAGTGCGCGGGCCGGGTTCCGACGGCTACCTGATTGATCCGGCCTGGACGGTGAAATTTGCCTCTTACGGCATTACTTCGCTCACCGATAGCCTGAGCCTCGCGCCCCTGGTCGTCGCTCAGAGCAGCAATAATCGCTATATCGATTCCGACCATTACGACTGGGTGACGCTTAATGCCAGAGTGATCCAGCAAATTAACCAAAATTTCGCGCTGCAATATGAGACCAGCTATCAATATATGGATATCGATCCGAAAGGCTTTAACGGCAATAAAGCCGCCAGCGGCAGTTATTACAAGCTCACCTTTGCCCCGACCTTTAAAATGCAGAACGTGACGGACTTTTTTGAACGCCCGGAAATTCGCTTCTTTGCGACATGGATGGCTTGGGATAAATCGCTGGATAATTACTCTTCCACCGATACCTTCGGCAGCGCCGGTTACCATGGCGCCGGGACGCTCTTCTTCGGCGCTCAGCTCGAAACGTGGTTCTAAAATCGGCTCCTCTTCTGACTCAACTTCGCAAGAGGAGTCTCTGAATTGGCCTCTATCACAATTTTCGACCACACTAAATCTGCGTAAGGACAGCGAATCTATGTAACATCAACACAACAGCGGGTCATTCCAGATGAAAAAAATTGCCATCATCGGCGCGGGGCCTACCGGAATTTATACCCTGTTTGCACTCCTTAAACACCACGAACCGCTGGACGTATCGATTTATGAGCAAGCCCATGAAGCGGGCGTGGGCATGCCCTACAGTGATGAAGAAAATTCACGCATGATGCTGGCGAATATCGCCAGCATTGAGATCCCGCCTATTCTGTGCACCTACATCGAGTGGCTAAAAGCCCAGGACAAGGCGCACCTTGCGCGCTATGGCGTGGATTATGACGCTTTGCATGATCGTCAATTTTTGCCGCGTATCCTGCTAGGCGAATACTTTCGCGACCAGTTTATTGGGCTGGTTGCACAAGCTAAAGAACGAGGCTTTCGGGTGCATGTTCATGAATCCTGCGCTGTCACCGACCTGCAGGCCACCGCGCAAGGCGTCAGGCTGTGGGCCGAAGGCGAGCAAACAGCAGACGTTTTCAGTCTCGCAGTAATCGCCACCGGCCACGTGTGGCCTGCGCAAGAGGAGTCGACCCGAACTTATTTTCCCAGCCCGTGGTCTGGCCTGATGGAAGCCAACATTCCGCCCTGTCGGGTGGGGATTATGGGCACCTCGCTCAGCGGGATTGATGCAGCAATGGCCGTCGTCGTTCAGCATGGCAGATTTACTGATTCGGACGATGGAGCGCTGACCTTCAGGCTGGATGATGACAGCAAGGCGCTCAATATTGTGTTGATGTCCCGCTCCGGCATTCTGCCCGAAGCCGATTTTTACTGCCCTATTCCCTGGGAGCCACTGCATATCGTCAGCGAAAGTGCGATCGAAAAAGAGATCGCAGCGGGTGCCGACGGCTTACTCGACCGGGTATTTCAGTTGATGGCGCAGGAAATCAAACTGGCCGACCCGTGCTGGAGCGAGAACATCGCCCTTAACGCGCTGGACGCCGACAACTTCAGCGAGGCGTGGTTTCAAAAACGCCAGCAGCGCAATCCATTTCACTGGGCACGGGCGAATCTCGACGAAGTTGAACGTCATAAGCGAGAGCGTTACACCGTGCCCTGGCGCTACGTTATTTTGCGGCTACACGAAGCCGTTCAGGAGATGGTTCCGCATCTCAACGATCGGGACCGCGAGCGCTTCAGCCGGGGCCTCGCCCGGGTGTTTATTGACTGTTACGCCGCCATTCCCTCCGAGTCTATTCGCCGGCTACTGGCGCTGCGCGAAGCCGGCATCATCAGCATTCTCGCTCTGGGCGCGGATTATGAGTTATCAGTTGAGCAAGATAAAACGCTGATTATTAGCCACGATAACCGCTATATCTATGATGTGTTTATCGATGCGCGGGGGCAGAAACCGCTCAAAACTACCGATCTCCCCTTTCCACATTTAAGAAAGCAATTACTGGCGACCGGCGATGATATTCCCGACGTCGGGGACGACTACACCTTGCAGGAACCGGCTGAGGTGCGTGGGCGCATTGCGTTTGGCGCAATCCCCTGGCTGATGCATGACCAGCCGTTTGTCCAGGGCATCACCGCCTGTGCTGAAATCGGCACGGCGATAGCGAAAGCAATATCGCAACCAGCGAGCCGCTCACGCAGGCTTTTGCCGTTAATTGACCTTTAATTTATCCGCCGTCGGAGGACGGCGGCTTGCGGTTCGGGTAATAGAGATCATAGGCCGGGCAAGGCGCTGGCAGCCACCCGGCAACAATACGGGCACACTATCTCAAACAAGTGAGTTCATCAGCCTCGGCGGATTAGCGCTTTTCAGGCCGGGGATGATAAGGATCTTTTTTATGATCTTCGCTGTCGTCTCTTTTGCGTGGGATTTCCCCCTGCTCGCGCCGGTCTTCTTTCGCCGGATGCCGCCCCTGCTTATCAGGATCGGCTGGATTGTGTACAGACATAGGTTTCTCCTGTATGCGCTATCGCCTCGGGACCACTTTTATTTCCCGCAGTCCCCCGATTAATATCCAGTTTGTCTCATAAAGTCTGGTCGCTAATATCTATTTTCACAACTGCAATAATTCGCGAATCGTCCGAGAATAATATTATTCATTTCACTCTTAGCGGCTTAAATATATCCAACCCCTGATAAAACCCGACCTGAATATTCCATGCAGCTTCGATAGAATAGTCCTAAAATTCACAACACCTCTGCGCCGTCACAATTCAAAAAAATTTCCCGGCAATCAGTGAATTACCGTCAATCATTCAGTGAATTAACAAAATGAAAGCGTTCATTTATTCACCACTTGAGTTTTATGCGCTGCCTGAGGGCCTATCCTTAACCCTTTACCACGAGGAGGTCAGTATGAGCGACGACGCTAAAAATACCGCGAAGTATCCCCGTCCCCCCTTTATTGAGCAGCCACAATCGCCGCCGGGTTTAGCCGAAGAGATGAAACCAGCGCCGGACCACGGCGAATTGAGCTATGTCGGATCCGAACGCCTGGCGGGTAAACGAGCGCTAATTACCGGCGGTGATTCCGGGATTGGCCGGGCGGTGGCTATCGCCTTTGCCCGAGAAGGCGCGGATGTCGCGATAAACTACCTGCCGGAGGAAGAATCTGACGCTGAAACCGTCATCGCCCTGATTCAGGCTGAAGGACGCAAAGCCGTGCCCATTCCTGGTGATATTCGCAGCGAATCTTTCTGTGAAGCCCTGGTGGAGCAAGCCGCCAGCGAACTCGGTGGGCTGGATATTCTGGTCAATAACGCCGGACGCCAGCAGTATTGTGAATCGCTGGAAGATCTCTCAACTGAGGATTTTGACGCCACCTTTAAAACCAACGTCTATGCGGCCTTCTGGATAACCAAAGCAGCCCTGCGTCACCTTAAAAAACACAGCGCCATTATTAATACCTCATCAGTGCAGGCCTTTAAGCCAAGCCCCATTCTGCTGGATTATGCGCAAACTAAAGCCAGCCTGGTGGCATTTACCAAATCTCTCGCTAAGCAGCTGGGTCCGAAAGGGATTCGGGTCAACGCCGTTGCGCCCGGTCCTTACTGGACGGTGCTGCAATCCAGCGGCGGGCAGCCTGATGAGAAGGTGCGCCAGTTTGGTGCCGATACCCCTCTGGGTCGCCCTGGCCAGCCGGTGGAGATTGCCCCGTTGTACGTCACCCTCGCCTCTGACGCCTGTTCCTTCACTTCCGGCCAGGTCTGGTGCTCGGACGGCGGCGACGGCGTGCTATAAGCCGGATGCAATGGAGCGCTCACGAAGCAGCGCTCCGTTATGGATACGCAGAAAAACTGAAGTTTGACAGGCAAGGGATACCGAACAGGAAGGCGTGACTCACAGGGCCTCCGTGCCCTGAAAAGAGAGGTTTACTCGAAGAAAACGTCAGGATTTTCCGACAGCGAAACGAAGTTTTTGCTGTTTTTATCCAGCGCACGAATATCACCGCTTTCAATATCGTAGAACCAGCCGTGCAGACGCAGGGTATTGTCGCGCAGGCCAACGGCGACCGACGGGTGGGTTTTGATATTATTCAACTGGGCGATGACGTTTTCCTGCACCATCCCATTCACCTTATCGGTCTCATTCGCCCAGGTCTTTTTATCAACCACCGCTTTTGCCGCATCGGAATAATGCAACCAATGGGAAACTGCGGGCATCGTATCCAGACACTGACAGGTCGCGATCGCTTTCATCGCTCCGCAGTTGGAGTGGCCGCAAATTACAATATCGGTCACGCCCAGGGCGACGACAGCGTACTCGATAGTGGCGGAAACCCCACCCGGCTCCGGTCCGAAAGAGGGAACGATATTACCGGCATTACGAATAACAAACAGCTGACCCGGATCCTGCTGAGTCACCAGCTCCGGCACCAGGCGGCTATCCGAACAGGAGATGAATAGCGCTTTGGGATTCTGGCTGGACGCCAGGCTACGGAAGAGCTCTTTACGTTGTGGGAAGATCTCTTTTTGGAAGTTGAGGAAGCCCTCAATGATATGTTGCATAGCAGTGTCTCTTTTCTCTGTTTTAATGACGATATGACAAAGATCACATTTATCCAGTGTATCACTGAAGAGCAGAATGGGAATCGTTATTCGAATAAGAGATTAAACATCAGACTGATGGCAAATTGGTTTTGAAGACCGGACCCGCATTTTACCGGGTAACGGCGAGCTCTTGAACCGGCCTATAGGATCAACGACGTCTGCGAACCCGTAGCCCGGACAGGTGCGCAGCACCGCCTCCGGGAAAACAACCGCCATTTTTGCCGGCCCATGCAAGCGTGGTGACATTGCGGCAAAGATTGTTTATTTTTTCACTAGAAAACAATTATGAGCGAAGGTCATTGATGACTTCAGCACTAAACATTAATCGGGAGCGTTTATGTTTTTATCCAGCCTGATGGCCATTGCCGCAGTCCTTATCGTGGGCGTGATAAGCCCGGGACCGAGCTTTATTTACGTCGCCCGCAACGCGGTGGCCCGTTCACGCCTTCATGGCCTGGTCACCGCGCTGGGGACCGGTACCGGCGCAGCTATCTTTTCGATTATGGCAATGATGGGTTTACAGAAGTTTTTGACGGCGGTACCAGAGATGTTTATCGGCCTGAAGGTTGCCGGTGGCCTGTATCTGTTGTGGTTAGGCTATAAAATCTATCGCGGCGCAGCGCAGCCGATGGATTTCGCCGCCGGGGGCATGGCAGCAGAACAGTCGCTGTTGAAAACCTTCCGCGACGGTCTTTATACCCAGCTCAGCAATCCGAAAACGGCGCTGGTCTTCGCCTCTATTTTTACCGCCCTGCTGCCAGAGCGCATCCCGGTAGCCTTTTACTATATCGTACCGCTGATGAGCTTTCTGATTGATGTCAGCTGGTATTCACTGGTGGCCCTGGTACTCTCTTCCGCCCGGCCGCGCAGCGTCTATCTGCGTCTGAAGCACAAAATCGATATCGTCACCGCCACGGTACTGGGTGCGCTGGGATTGCGCCTGATAGCGACTTCGCTGTCGAAATAACCTCATGGCCCGAGCGCACTCGCCGCTCGGGCTAGCGCTTCCCGCTTAAACGGTATAAATACGAATATCGTGCTCGCGGAACGCATCGCTATATTCACGACTGACATTCTCTTCCACCACCAGCACATCAATGTCGCCGCTTTCGACCACCACAAAGCGCGCCACCGCGGGGATCTTATCCGAAGTCAGGCCCACGATGATTTCGCTGCACTGCTTAATAACCGCTTTTTTAAACTCACAGTCGGGAAAATCAAATCCCGTGAGACCAGACTCCGGAGCCATAGCGCAGCCGCCGATAAAGCCCTGGTCAAACAACATCCCCTGGATCTGCGCCACGGCGGATGCCCCCACGCAGCCGCCGGTAGCCCGTTGGATCTGGCCGCCCAGCATCACCACGTCATACAGCGGTTTCTTGAGCAGCACTGCGGCGATCTCCGGAGAATTGGTCACTATCGTTAGCGCCAGCTCAACAGGCAGCGCCTCCGCCATCGCCAGATTAGTGGTGCCGGTGTCGATAAAAATGCAGCCGCCGGGCTTAACCAACCTTGCGCACTTCTGCGCGATTCTGCTTTTTATCGCCGTATTCTTATCCTTGCGCTCGCTGTAGTCTCCCGACTCAGGCAGAGTCATAACCGCCCCACCGTAAACCTTCTTGCAAAAACCCTCTTTGCTAAGTTCATGTAAATCACGGCGAATTGTGTGTTCTGATACGCTCAGACGGCTGGCCAGCTCAGCGCAAATCACCCTACCGTTTTCTTGCAGGATCTGGCAAATCAACGCTTGTCGTTGTTTAGGGAAAGCAGCATAATCGAGCACAATAACTCCTGGTAAATCTTTATCGAGCAACAAAGTGCATGATCGTGCATTCTGTCCCTGACTGTCAACACACCGTGTGAAGAGGTTTGAAATGAAAATTGCCCATATCGCCCTATGGACCCGCCAGCTTGAGCAACAGGCCTGCTTTTGGGTGTCGTTTTTTGAAGGCGAAATAAATGAAAAGTATTGCAGCCAGACTAACCTCGGGTTTGAATCTTACTTTGTCAAAATCGGTGATGATATTGCCATTGAACTGATGACCAAACCGGGTCTGAGCGAGCTGAAACCGGATAATAACCACACCGGTTGGGTTCATCTGGCGATAAGCGTTGACGGTGCGCAGAGAGTCGATGCGCTGGCTAAACGCGCCGAGGCGCAAGGTATCCTGGTCTCTGCTCCGCGTACTACCGGCGACGGTTATTACGAAGCGGTTATCAAAGACCCTGATGGCAACCTGATTGAAATCGTCGCATAGTGTGGGACAAATGCGAAAAAGGAGATGCCCGTGGCCAACTATCGCGTGATCGATAAACAAAGCTGGCCGCGAAAAGATCATTTTGATTTTTATCGCGGTTTTGCCAATCCCAGTTTTAACCTCTGCGTACCCTTAGAAGCACAGCGGTTATACGAGTGCGCAAAAGACCGCGACGTCTCTCTCTTCCAACTGGCACTCTACGCGCTGGTTCGCGCGGCAAACGGGGTACCACAGCTTAAACAGCGCCTGCTGGGCGACGATATTATCGAATATGATGAACTGGCGGTGATGACGCCGGTGATGACCGCTCATGAAGGGTTCCGCCAGGTATGGTGCGACAACGCCGCCGATTTTAGCACCTTCAGCCGGGCAGCGACGCCGAGCATTAATGCCGCCAAACACACCGCTCCGGCGCCGCTCATTGTCAAAGGCGAGAACTTTTTCTGCGCCAGCTGCCTGCCGTGGCTGCATTTCAGCGCGATTACCCACGCTGAATACTATGTTGGCGCGGCGGTTCCCGCCCTCACCTGGGGTAAGCTAAAAAACGGCATTATCCCGGTAGCAGGCAAGTTTAATCATGCTTTTGTCGACGGCCTGCACGCCAGCCGCTTCTTCGCACGAGTAGAAGAAGGCTTTGCTGAACCCGACACGCTGTGGCAGCCACAATAGAGGGATATGATGAGCAAAACGCTAACCGGCGGCTGCCTGTGCGGCTATATTCGCTTCAGCGCCGTTAACCCAGTCAGCCCGCACAGCTGTTCTTGCGATATGTGTCAGAAACATACCGGTGCTCAGACGGCAGTGTGGCTGGAGTTCACAGCCAAAGACGTCAACTGGACCGGCGATGGCGGCGCGCCAGCAACATGGCGCTCGTCACAGAACACCTGCCGCGCCTTTTGCCCGCGTTGCGGCAGTTCACTGGGGGCCATTGATGACGGCCCGGTTATCGCCCTGCTGACCGGCGCGTTCGACCAGCCTGATGATAAAACCTTTGCCCCTGAGTTCCACTCATTTGAGGACATGAAGCCGTCATGGTGGCGGCAGATATGCCCTGATGCCGAATAATGATTAACCGGCTACCAGGCCAATCGGCTGGTAGCCCTGCCATTCTGGTTTCGGAGCCACACCTTTGGCGTTGGGCGTGAGATGGAGATACCAGTCGCCAACCTTTTCCAACAGTAGGCAATCATCCACTTCTTTAAGATTGTCTTTATGCTGCTGATCGACACCACAAAGCAGCTTTTGCAACGCTTTGTGCTTCGCGTCTTTCACATCATGTGCGACAAAAAGATCGAATTCATGTAACTCCGCCAGCGTGTCCGGGCGATAGCCACCAGCATTCACAAAAAATAACTTCACATCACTGGATGACGGTTCTTTTGCCAGCGTCACGTCATAACCATCAGCCCAGCTAATACGGCTGTAGCCATCAACATGAATTTTATCCGCATCACCAAACCACGCCTGACGTAACGCAGGCCAGGCCGCCTCCGGCGTCTCTGCCACCACAAACTGAATATCATGCACTTCAATATTCGATTTCCCTGCATTGCCGCCAACATAAAACATAAACAAGTTCACATTACGCTCCCTGGGCCATTCACCTTCGTTATGTACAACACTATATAGCGTTTTCTACGCGTATCCTACTTGTATCACTGGTTTCAGGGGAGAAGTAAAAAGTAACTTAGTGCCTTATAAGGGACAACATGATGAATAAAACGCTAACAGAAGGTCTGTGCTGTGCGGTTCAGCCCGCTCCCCGGCTCAGCATTGCCTGAGCCGGGATTTATAATTTAAACCTGCGCCTCTTCACACTGACTCTCTTCGTGAAGGTATTGTTTATCCAGCACCTTGATGAACGGTAAATAGATAGCAGTGGCGATAACCAGATTAACCGCTTGTAACACTACGCCTGAAATACCGGTGGTCAGAAAGCCGGAAATAAATATTGGCGTAGTCCAGGGAATAGAAATACCGGAAGTCGGCGGCACCCAACCTATCGCGATAACAATATACGTCAGCGTACAAAGGACAATCGGCGTGACCAGGAACGGAATCAGCATCAGCGGATTCAGTACTATCGGCAAACCGAAAATAATCGGTTCATTGATGTTAAATATCGCTGCCGGAGCCGCAAGTTTCGACAGCTGCTTTAATCGCGTACTTTTGGCAACCAGCCAAATAGCGATCAGCAATGCGCCGGTAAACCCCGTCCCGCCAGCAATTAAATATACATCTCTGAACTGCTGAGTGATGATATTGGTGGCTGCTAATCCCCCCTGCGTCTGCGCCAGATTTTGTGCGCTGAGCGTTTGCCAAATCGGCCCCATCACCGAGGTCACAATCGAATCACCATGAATCCCAAAGAACCAAAACAGGCTAATCAACATCTCGGCAATCAATTGTGAAAAAATCGAGTTGCCCAGATATAACAGCGGTTCTTGCAGCATCACGCTGATAAATTTGCCCGGCGTGCCAAAATGCGTAGCTTCAAACAGCACCTTGACGATTATCCAGAACAGCAGAACAATCAGAATAGGCACCAGCGATTTAAACGACTTAGCAATTTCAGACGGTACGCTCGCGGGCATCTTAATAGTAAAAGTTCTGTTTTCAAGAAACTCGATCATCTTGATGGTGACCACCGTGACGATAATCCCTAAAAACATCGACTCAGAGCTAAAATCGACCAGCGCATACGCAGCTGAAACAATTTCACCTGAATCGGTGGTAATACTCCCTGGCGACATTAAGAAAAAGATAGCGATTGGCAAAATAGCGGTGCTTTGGCTCAGCTTGAGCTTTTCAACCAGTTCTTTTGAAAACGTCACAATCACTAATAGCGTCATCAATCCATAGCTGGCATTAATACCGTAATTGAGTTTATCTAACGTCCCCTTCCCTAATAGCGAAGTCATAAATTCGCTATAACCCGGGACAGGGAAATTGGTCAGTAAAAGAAAAAAGGAACCGACAATCAAAAAGGTATCAGAGCAATGAATGCACTTTTTAGTGCCGACAAATAGATGTTTGACGATATTTTCTCAGCTAATGGCAACATCCTTTGTTCGAGTAAAGAGGTTATGCTCATAGGCAGTTATCCTTGCAGATCTTTTGTAATATAGTAATGAACCTGAGGGAATTTTTTAATATAAACGGCGGGTATATTGGTATTGAGTGCATCACCATTGACAATATCCTGATAGACGCCTTTTTTGTTTTCGTTGTTAATAATCACAATCACTTTTTTAGCTTTAACGATCTTATTCAGGCCCACGGTGATGCCTTCGGTCAGGGTCACATCGCCAGAAAAATATTTGCTACTGGCGACCTTAATGGTGATGTCATCCAGTTCGGTCTGCAGATAGTCTGCATCAAACGTCACGCCGGGTTCGTTCAAGCCAATGTGCCCGTTCATTCCCACACCCAGAATGACATAATCAAATTCCTGCTCCTCCAGAGCCGCGTTATACATGGCGATATTCTGTTCCATCGCGGCAAAAGGATCGAAATGCACCAACTTCACCGGATGCTGGCACTTATGTACAAAATCCGCGTTAATCATGCTCAGACAACTACCGTCCAGATCGCTTGGGACGTTGACCCACTCGTCGAGAGCAAAAAAAGTATGGTCTTTGGCAATAGTGGTTGCTGCCAGGGCATCATATATCCAACACGGCGTACTTCCTGACGGAATCAAGATACGTGAATTCGGCTTAAGCTCGGCTAACTCGCTAACTACCTGCGCGGCAAGCGCAGGGTTATTGCTAAAGGTTGTCGTTTTCATCAGAAAGCTCCCGCGATTGAAGTGATTCAATTTTTTTGGCGAACAGAGGTAAATACTTTTTATTGGCCAGCAGCATCTCTTTGACTAATTCAATGCCGCGGTTATCGCTTGAGCATAAGGGGTTAAATACAAACGCAGATATGAGTGTGGGGTAATCGCCAGTCGCCGCGGCCTTAACCACCTGAGCCTCATAATCTTTCATCATTGAAACAATCCCTTTGGCTGGCGAAGGAATTTCGCCGGTACAAATCGGTATTGGTCCGTTGCGGGTCAGCACGCAATTCACTTCAACCACCGCATCGAACGGTAAATTGGTGATGGCGCCATTATTACGCACGTTGACCGCCTGGATGCTTTTATCATCCAGATAAATAGCCCGAATGACATTTAATGCGGCAGTGGAATAGAGCGCCCCACCTCTGGCCTCCAGCTCTTTAGGTTTCTCCTGCAAGGATTCGTCACTGTATTTTTTAAACAGTTCAGCTTCAATATTTTTAACCACTTCTCCACGCGACAGTTCAGCCGCATTCTGCTCAGCAAGCAGCTCTTCCGTTTTGATGTAATACTTCAAATATGAAGAGGGAATAAGATGAGTGGCGGATAACAACTCGTGATTAAACTGCTCGTTATTCACGTTTTTGAAGCCAAGTTCGTCAACATCAGAAGCGTTCATAATATCAATCACTTTATCAATGCACTCTTCGCCTTTATGAAGAATTTTGGTGATAAAGTTCATGTGATTGGAACCTTTAAACTCAACGTATAGATCATCCACATTGACGTTCAGCAGCTCGGCGACTTTATGCGTCATATTGATAGGGCCATTACACAGCCCGATAACCCGATGATTGTTACTGTATTTCAGGACGGCTTCCGTGACCATTGAGGCAGGATTGGTGAAGTTAATCAGCCAGGCGTCAGGGCAGATTTCCTTCATCTCGTTAGCTATCTCAATGATCACCGGGATGGTGCGCAAGGCTTTAAACATACCGCCCGCGCCGTTCGTTTCCTGACCAATGAAACCGTATGACTTCGGTAGCGCTTCATCAATGATTCTGGCGTCGATGCCCCCTACACGTAGCTGCGTAATGACGAAATCAGCGCCCTGCAGCGCAGCTTTACGATCGAATGTCTGGGTGACTTCAATCGCTAAACCGACTTTCGCCAGCATCCGTTGGGTCAGTTGGAAAATAATATTCATTTTCTCTTGCCCCATCTCCACATCAACGAAATCAATGTGCGAAATAGGCAGTTGAGCATGATTTTTTATCACCCCTTCAATTAATTCCGGCGTATAGCTACTCCCTGCCCCGATCACCACCAGCTTAACTTTTTTCATGAGTCTTCTACCTTAGAATTAAATTTTAGCGACACTTTTCTGACGTTTGATAAATGGAAAAGCATGATATCGACGATCGCTACCTGAATCGGGTAGCTAATATTTTCAAATACGCTGTCTTTTATAATCGCGTTTTTATAGATCAATACGGCATCGGCCTGACGAGCTAGCGTCGAATTTTGCCGACTGGTGATCGCCGCTACCTTGACCCCATGTTTTCTGGCGTTAGACATTATCTCGTCTAACATCTCCGACTCACCGCTATTTGACACAATTAACACGCAGTCGTCAGGGGTAAGAAAGCGGCTACGCACGTTGCAATTGGTATAATCCGTTTCGTTAAGAATATTAAAACCGAGCACCATCAGGTTATAGCTGACGTAGCGGGCAACGCTGTCCGACGTCCCGTATCCCCAGGTAATGATCGTATTGCAGCCGCATAAAAAATCACAAAATGCTTGTACTTTTTTCTCTGAGACCCGGGTTAAGGCATCCTGTACTTCCTGCATATACTGACTAACAAATGCATGATGCTGCTGGGAGCTATTGGACATCGAGAAAGCATCACGAATATCAACCTTAAACTCCTGATAGTTGTTGAAGCCTAATTTTTTCACCAGTTTTGAAATTGACGGCGCGGTGGTATATACGCGCTCCGCCAGCTCATGAATTCGCATTTCATAAACGTCTGCGGGGTTCTCCTGACAGAATTTGTAAATTCTAAGCTCATTGCTGGTTAAATCTTTGCGCATGAGGTGTACCTCTACGTAAATGCTGAGCGTGCACAGCATTGGCTTTCGAAAAAAATCTTAGCAAGTTAATGTCGGAAATAGATTTTATGTTTTAGAAATTAATTTCCGTGATCCAGGTTATAAATTTCCTTAAGAAGACTTTTCCTGTAACCGTTTTACAGGCAAGGAGATCGCTGAAATTGCGCTCAGTAGCCCGTGCAACAAGCACAAAAAATCCGCAAACGGTTAACGTTTGCGGATTCTGACTTCACCATGAGGTGGTTCAGTGATTTATAACCGGTAAGCGCTACTCTTCCAGCGCGTAAGCGATAATATCATCGCCAACGTCCGGCGAGTGGCTGGCGCCGCCTGCGGAGATCACCACATACTCTTTCCCGGTCTTCGGTGACTTATAGATAAGCGGAGCCGCCACGGCACCTACCGGCAGACGGGCGCGCCACAGCTCTTTACCGGTCGAGGAATCCAGCGCACGCAGGTAGTTATCCTGAGTCCCGGCAAAGAACACCAGCCCGGAAGCGGTTGAAGTCGGGCCGCCCAACGTCGGCATACCCAATGGGATGTGCAGATGCGTTTTCAGGCCCAGCGGACCGGTATCCTCAACCGAACCCATCGGCACCTGCCACATCAACTGACGGGTGTTGAGGTCAATCGCGCTCATGGTGCCAAACGGCGGCGTATTGCACGGCACGCCCAGCGCCGATTGCAGAATGTCGATCCGCACGCCGCCGTAAGGCCCGGCAACCTGCGGACGCACGGTGCCCATAAAGCCCGGAACTTCGTCGGTGGAGACTTTATATTTCGCCATATCCTCCTGACGCACCAGCGACATTCTCAGCGGCATCCGCATGTCGTTGACGAACAGCGTACCGGTGCGCTCATCGATGGTGATACCACCCCAGTTCATACCGCCCAGCAGACTAGGCCATTCAATATAGGGCTTCTCTGACGGCGGAGTGTACATCCCCAGATACGTCGATTCTTTGAAGTCGATACGGCACATCAACTGATCAAACGGCGTGACGCCCCACATCGATTTCTCGGTCAGCGGCTCAACGCCCAACTGCGGCATTCCGGTGGAGAACGGCTGAGTCGCCGAGAGATGCTCACCTTCTGCGCCATCGTGAGCAACAGGCAGCTCTTCCACGCGGGTCACCGGCTTGCCCGTCCGACGATCAAGGACGTAAATCTGCCCGGTTTTGGTCGTCTGGATCAGAACCGGAATCTCTTCGCCCTTGTCGTTTTTCATATGGAACAGCACCGGCTGCGATGGCAGGTCATAATCCCAGATATCGTGATGCACGGTCTGGAAGACCCACTTTGTCTCCCCGGTGCTGGCATCCACCGCCACGACGGATGAGCCGTATTTCTCTTTAGCCTCGTTGCGATCGCCGCCCCAGTAATCTGGCGGGCCGTTACCGGTTGGTAGGTAAATCAGGTTCAGCTCTTTATCAAAACCCGGCACCGTCCAGACGTTCGGCGTTTCGAGGGTGTAGACACGACCTTTTTCCGGATCGGTAATGTTTTCCGGCTGGCCCACGTCCCAGGCCCAGACCACTTTACCGGTACGCACATCAAACGCGCGCACCACGCCAGACGGCTCGCCGTGAACAATATCGCGCACCCAGCCGCCAAGCACCGCAATGTGCCCCATGATCACCGGCGTTGAGGTCGGGTGATAGCGCTTGCTGTTTTCGGTATTGTCCATGCCCTGTTTCAGATCAACGCTGCCGTGGTCGCCAAAGTCATCGCACAGTTCGCCGCTTTTGGCGTTCAGCGCGATCAAGCGTGCATCAACGGTAGAGATTAGAATACGTTGCGGGCACTGTTGCAACGCCGGACTGGACTTCTCTTCCACACTCAGCGAATCGTCGCTCTGCACATCGTAATAACCCACGCCGCGGCAGGTCACGTGTTCAGCGGTCTGCGCCTGCGGGTCAAAACGCCAGCGCGGTTTGCCGGTATCCGCATCCAGCGCGGTGACAACGTTTAGCGGCGTGCAAGAGTACAGCGTGTCGCCAATTTGCAGCGGAGTATTTTCATCGACGCCAATCCCGGCACCGGTAAGACGCCGTCCGGTATGCGCGGTCCAGGCCACCTTCAGGTTTTTGACGTTCTCCGGGGTGATGTCATCATACGGCGCGAAGCGGGTACCGGACGCATCGCGACCAAAGAATTCCCAGTTATCGCTTTTCGACGCCAGCGTTGGCGTTTTGTCATTGCTCGCTTTTACCACCCCGTTATGAATGCCACCGTGCGGGTAAAACGCCGACACCAGCGTCGCCAGCAGTGCGAGGAAAATCGCCGACGCGCTCCAGTTGGCGTAGCGCACCCGAGCGCGTTTCACCGGCAGCGTGGTCGCTAGCCACAGCGCCAACATCAGCATCAGCGCCGGAACCACCAGGCGTGGGATCAGGCCCCAGTAGCTGAACTGCACTTCATACAGTGCCCAGCACAGGGTTAACAGGAAAGTCAGAATAGCGAAAGGGAGAACATATTTACTGCGGGTGATAAAGCCGACGGCGATAAGCAGATAAGCCACACCGGCTAGCAGATACCAGGCGCTACCGCCAAGAGAGAGGAGTTTGCCGCCCCAGATAGTGAAAAAAAGCCCTATGCCAAAGCTTAGGAGTACAAAGAGTAACCGGTAGACGGTGAAGAAAATCCCTCTCCCGCTACCTTGTCGTTCGTCCATATTTCATCCCATACGACGTCAGTCGAAAAAACCAAAACATTTATTTTAAACAGTGCCTTATCGAGATGATAAAAGCACAGACCGCATATCATGTTGGTTGGACGCTCCAGACCAGAGCGAAGAACGTAAGAAATCATATGCATTTGTAAATGTTATGTAAAATTATACAGCATTAAATGTTTAAAATTTTTTAATTTATAAAAGTAAGTTGAAGAGTCATGCGGTTATAAGACTAAGCAGAAAACGAGTCTTACACCAAGGAGCACGAGGATTTTCAGCCGACCTAAACGGGTCAGATACAGGCAAAAATCAGCCCATACTGCGGCGATGGAAGACCCGGAAACCACCTTGCTATCCTTCGCCCCCTGTTTAATCATACCGGGCGCAATTCGTTAGTTGCGCCCGATATGGCGTAGTATTTCGTCCCTTTATCTATCTGACAAAACATCATCATGACTATTCAGGAGGTTAATCATGAACAAACGAAAATATCTTACGGAGACGGAAATTAAAAAAATCATTCACGAAGCATCGAAAGGCGCTAACCCGGAAAGAGACCGTTGCTTGATCTGGATGTGTTTTATTCATGGTTGTCGAGTGAGCGAAATTCGTCACTGGCAGCTATCTGACCTTGACCTGCATAACAATTCGATTTACGTCAAACGTCTTAAAAACGGTTTTTCTACCACTCATCCTTTATTTTCCAGCGAGAAGGCGTTCATCCATGACTGGCTGTCTGTGCGAAAAAACTATCGTAATAGTGACAGTGACTGGCTTTTTTTATCGCAAAAAGGGACGCCACTATCGCGTCAGCGGATCCACGTGCTGATCAGTCATTACAGTCAAAGAGCTGGGTTAAGGATTACGGCACATCCCCATATGCTTCGCCATGCCTGTGGTTTTTCACTCGCCGATAAAGGAATGGATACCCGACTGATTCAGGATTATCTCGGCCACAGAAACATCCAGCACACGGTGCTTTATACAGCGAGTAATGCCGCAAGATTTAAAAATATATGGTGAAAACATAAATAATATGCGCCTTACTTGACATAATGTATCAGATTGTCACTAACATAATGAATAGCCTATAACCTGTCAACTTATGTGGTTTTTATTGTGCGCAATGACTAATTCCATTAATTATCAATGAATTAAAATCACCTCCATTTTTTGACTCTCATCTGCCTATCAATATCGCTATCGCCACAAACCTACATCCTTAACATTTCCCCGCTCTGCACTGGCATTTAATTTCACAAAAGACGCCTTCCATGGCATTTATTTTCGCAAATCCAAAGAATAAAACCGAATAAACCAAACATGACACTTTGATACAAAATGTCTCCTGCAGAAATAAGCTCATCTACAGCAAGAGGTATTTCCAAGGAACCCATGGCGTTCAGATTAATAAGGGTGCTTCGCGATCTTAAAAATCGCCAACCCCGTAAATCATAGATCTTAAATGTTAAGGACCCTATTTATGAAAAAATGTCTTATTGCCGCAGTTATGATGACCGGCGCAATGTCAGCATCCGTTTTTGCTGATGATGGTAAAATTAATTTCTACGGCTCAATTACCGATACCGCCTGTACCGTTGTTAATAACATGAGTAACCCTCTGTCGGTCATGATGGGGACAGTCTCCAGTAAGGCCTTCACCGGCGCAGGGTCCACCGCCTCGCCGACGAAATTCACTATAGCCCTGAAAGACTGTCCAAAATCCGTCAGTTCCGCCACGGTGAAATTCGATGGTACGGCGGATAGCAATGTCAATACTCTTCTGGCGCTGACCCAGCAGACGGATATGGCAAAAGGGGTGGGTATTCAACTGATGGACAATAAAAACGTCGTTGTCCCATTATATACTGCCTCTTCCGCTTATCCCCTTAGCCCTGGTAATAATAATCTCGACTTCGTTGCTCGTTATTATGCGACAGCAAGCACAGTGACCGCAGGTCAGGCGAATTCGACCAGCAACTTCACCCTCAATTACAACTAAAGGATATTCCGCCTGCTTATTTCTGTTCTGCAGGCGATATTCCTGCGGGCCGGTTACGACCGGTCCGTCCCCCTTATTTTTTGTGGAGTATATGGACATCATGCATAGCAGATATATGGCACTCCCTCTCCTCCTCACATTGCTGGTCAGTAGTCAGACAGTCATCGCCGAAAACGGTGGCGTTACCGTCGGCGGCACGCGGCTTATTTTTGATGGCGCTAAAAAAGAGACTTCTTTGAGCGTCAGCAATTCCGATACCAGCCCCTACCTTATTCAATCCTGGATTGAGTCCCAAGCCAACGATCCGGCGAAACCACCTTTTATTATTACCCCTCCGCTATTCCGTCTGGAGGGCAACGAACAGAATTTGCTGCGGATCGTCTATACCGGCGGCAAACTTCCTGTCGATCGCGAATCACTCTACTGGCTCAACGTTAAAACCATTCCAGCAAGCAATACACCTGATGGCGCAAATACCCTACAGATCGCTATCAGAACCCGTATCAAGCTTATCTATCGTCCCAGTACGGTAAAGGGTATTCCTGAAGAAGTGACGAAAAGACTGAGCTGGAGCCATCGCGGTAACAAGCTGACGGTAACAAACCCGACAGCGTTTTATATGAATTTCAACGAAGTGACGGTAGGAAATCATCCCATTGCGCAAGCCACCTTTGTCGCGCCGATGAGTTCGGCAACCTTTGACACTCCAGCCAACATATCAGGTCAGGTGTCCTGGAAAATCATCAGTGACTTTGGCGGCATTGGGGAGAGTCACAGCGCTGTTCGCTAACGAACTGCAGTCGACTGTTTACGCTGCGGGTATTTCCCCCGCCAGCTAAGGAGTATTTCAGGATGAATAAAAGACCTTCGATCGATACGCCCCTGCGTATGAAACATCTGGCCTGTTTTATCGCCACCCAATTTATTCTAATGGCGGGTATTCCCTGCGAAGCGTATGCCCGCGAGCTGTTTAATCCTGCCCTTCTTGAAACGGGTTCGGGCGGACAAGCAACAACCGACCTCTCCGCCTTCAACGAACAAGGAGGACAGTTACCAGGTCTTTACCGGGTGGATATTTACGTCAATGACAGCAAGGTGGATACCCGCGATGTTGAATTCCGGCTTCAACAAAACGCCCAGGGGCAAGAGACATTGCAGCCCTGCCTGGCGGTGAGCGACCTGGCTTCATGGGGCGTCATGACTCGCCGTTACCCGCAACTCGGGGCCGCCGACGCCACCTGCGCCAGGCTCTCCGCTATTGCGCAAGCCAGCGCTGACTTTCGCTTCTCCCGTCAACAGCTACTACTGAGCTTTCCGCAGTCGTCGATTGCCAACGCCGCACGCGGATGGGTCGATCCGGCGCTGTGGGATGATGGCGTTCCTGCGGCCTTATTAAATTACAGCGTGAGCGGCGCGGATAGCTGGGCGAAAAACGGCATCGGGAACGACAGCAACAGCCAGTACGCCAACTTGCGCCCCGGCCTTAACATTGGCCCCTGGCGGCTGCGCAACTACACCACCTGGAACCGCAACAGCAGTCAGGATGCAAAAGGCACAACCTCGGCAAAATGGGATACGGTCTATACCTACGCACAGCGCGACATACGCTCTCTGAAGAGCCGCCTGACGCTTGGCGACAGCACCACGCCTTCAGATGTTTTCGACAGTATTCCGTTTCGCGGCGGCCAACTGGCGTCAGATGATGACATGCTCCCGGAAAGTCTGCGAGGCTATGCGCCCGTGGTCCGGGGGATTGCCCGAACCAGCGCCCAGGTCACGATCCGCCAGAACGGTTACGTCATTTATCAGACCTACGTATCCCCCGGCAGCTTTGAAATTACCGATATGTACCCTACCGGCGGCTCCGGCGACCTGTATGTGACAATCAAAGAATCCGACGGCAGCGAACAGTTACTGGTCGTGCCCTACGCCTCGGTCCCCGTACTACAACGTGAAGGCCGGTTAAAATACGCCGTGACTACCGGGGTCTACCGCGCGTATGACAACGGCATCGACAAAATACCGCTGACAACTGGCAACGTAATTTACGGACTGCCTGCGGGATATACCCTGTACGGCGGCGGTCAGTTCAGCAGCAAATACCAGTCTTTAGCGTTGGGCGTCGGTAAAAACCTGGGTTATCTTGGCGCTATTTCCGCTGATGTCACCCAGGCCTGGTCGCATCAAAAAGGTGAGGAGCGGGAAGACGGCCAATCCTGGCGGATTCGCTACAGCAAAAATCTGGTACAGACCGGCACCAACTTCGCGCTGGCGGGATATCGCTACGCCACCAGCGGCTATTGGGGGATGCAAGAGGTCCTCGACACCTGGCGCGATGGACAGCGGTATGCCCAGGCCGAGCGCAGACGCAATCGCGCAGAGCTCACCATCACCCAGGATCTTTTTCAGGTCGGTGGAAACATCGCGCTCAGTGCTATACGCGAAGATTACTGGAACAGCCATAAGCGTATGGAGTCCTACAGCGCGAGCTACAATAATTCGTACAACGGCATCAGTTTCGGGCTGACCTACAGCTACAACATCAATTCCACCGAACGCTACGGTCAGCACTCCGGGCGCACATATGATCGCGACCAACTCTTCTCGCTCAATATCAACGTTCCGCTGGATAAATTTTTTGCCGGCAAATCAACCTATGCCAGCTACATGCTTAATACCAGCAAACAGGGCAACACCAACAACAGCCTGAGTATTGGCGGCACGCTGCTTGCCGATAACAATCTGAGCTGGAGCGTGATGCAGGGCTATGGCTCTCAGGGGCAGGGAAATAGCGGCGGGATCAATGCTGACTGGCGTGCCTCATATGGGGAACTGCTCGGCGGATATGCCTGGGACCGCTATAGCGAGCGTCTGAACTACGGGCTTCAGGGCGGTATTGTCGCCCATCGCAACGGCATTACCTTCAGCCAACCTCTTGGAGAAACCATCGCGCTTATCGCCGCCCCCGGCGCGCAAAACGTCATGGTGCAGGGGCAGTCAGGCGTCAAAACCGACCTCTTTGGCTATACCGTCGTGCCCTACGTAAGCCCGTATCGTAAAAACGATCTGACGTTGAATACCGAAACCCTGGCTGATGATGCTGAGTTGACGCTGACCACGCAAACCGTCGTCCCAACGCGCGGCGCGGTGGTGAAAGCCCGTTATCAAACCAGCCTCGGTAAAAGAGTTTTGATGAATCTGAAAAGACGCGACGGTTCCCCGGTTCCTTTCGGCGCGATGGTCACCGATGTAGAAAATCCGGATCAGAAAAGCTTTATTGTCGGTGACGGCGGGCAGGTTTATCTGACGGGTCTAAAAGACAACGGCCAACTGCAGGTGAAATGGGGCAATGAGACGGATGGTCTATGCAAAGTTAATTACCGCCTGGCACAAAACAGCAGCGGGATCATCAAAATTAACGGACAGTGTCTGTAACAGGAGCATGGCGACATGAAGAGATTAACGTACCCCTTTGTACTCGCGATACTGACAGCAGGAGCAGTACCCGTGGCCCATGCGGCGGATAACTTTTGCCCCAGTTCGCCCCCGACGCCCTATACCCAGCAGCTTTCAAGAATCGCGGTATCAAGGGCGCTGCCGGTAGGAAGCGATATTCCCGGAACCCAGAGAGTTTTTACCTTTAGCGGCAGCTGTAAAAACAGGATCGGCTGGGCCCCCGTCATGCCAGGACACCCCATTATCGCCTGCTATTATGGCACTGGCACGGAGATCGCCGGCTTTCCAGGAGTCTATAAAACGGGGGTTGAAGGAATTGGCATTGCACTGGAAAATAGCGCAGGTCGCAGGATTAAAGCCGCGGGTCGTAATTGCGATACACGCGCAGATGCCCTGGGGTATATTTCTACCGACCCATCAATGAATTTCGGGTATACGGTTAAATTAACGCTGGTGAAAACGGCGGAAACCGCCATTAGTGGCACGCTGGATGCCGCCCAGACGCAATTCGGTATGGGGGTTTACGACACCGGTCTTGGTATTGGTAATCAAGGACCGCAAAACTACGTGAGTTATACCGGGGATATCATCTACAAATCGGTGAGCTGTACCGTGCCTTCAACGTTAAATGTTGTGATGGGCACCGTTCCAGTCAGTCAATTTTCCGGCCCTGGTAGCACAAGCGCAGAACAGACCCTGAATATCCCAGTGAGATGTGATGATAAGGTCACGGTGAATACCTCAATCAGTAGTCAGCGTTATCTCTCTACGGCAAACGGCATAATAGCCTTAACCAATGAAACTGGCGTTGCACAAGGATTTGGGGTGATGCTTCCAATTAGTAGAACATGTGTTTTTCAATAAACGTCCCGATGACTTTTTCGTGGATCTCTACTGAACGCGAGAAGCAGATTGTTTTACGAGCCAAGCGCTTAATGCGGGTGCGCAGCGTCAGGTTATTGCGCTCAATCCGTTGGGTGAATATTTTTCCGGTCAGATGCTTATCCTTCGGCACCTCCCGGCCATAGCTGCCCCAGTCGTCGCTGGTGATCATGCCGATGTTGAATGGCGTAAGCAGTGCCAGTAGTTCCCGGCAGGTTTCATCGGTACGGGGACCAAAAGTGTAGGCCAGTACACCCCCTGTTTTGGTGTTATACGCGTACCAGAGCCAGTGTTGCCGGGCTTTACTGCCAACGAAACTCCATTGCTCATCAAGTTCGCAGATAAGCGCCACATCAGCATGAGCAACGGGCGAAGACGTTATTCGCTTTGGCGTGAGTTTTTTAAAGTCCGGATGACGGTGTTAATGCCAATTTTCAGTGTTCTGGCGGTATCGCGAACCCCGGCGCCATTGAAGGCCATTTCAGTGATCAGCTCTTTAATGCCCGGCTTACGGGCCTCATAAGTGTAAGTGAGCTGAAAAACGCGGTGGCAGTCACGGCAGCGAAATCTGTCATGGCCTTTAGGGTTCTGACCATGGCGGTAGACCTGTGCAGACTGACAACGAGGACAATGAATGTTAACGCTGGCCATGAAAGAACCTCAAAAGCCCGCATTATACATCAGATTCAACTAATTAGAGGCATCACCGGATTTGGCGTGCAGGTGTTATATAACGGCAATCCCGTGCAATTTGATACTTTCTTTCCGGTCGGGCACATCCCGGAAGCTGGAGCGTCAATAGCCCTGCCTTTAACTTTTCGCTATTACCAGGATACACCGGAGATCATACCGGGAAGCGCCAATGCGGTTGCAACCTTAACGATGATGTACAACTAAAAATATTCCACCCCATATTTATAACCTGTTAATAAGGAGTCGATAATGCGAATTATCGCCAGCCCTGTCGTCATAACTATATTTATGGCAATTTCGTTACCGTGGCCCACATACGCTGCCGATGTCACAATTTATATTAGCGGGGATATCATAGCCTCCTCCTGCACTCTTGAGAACAATGGCATTCATAGCATTAACCTGGGGCAGAATATCCCCAGTCAAAAATTGAGCGAGGCAAGTTCCTATTCCGACTGGAAAAAATTCAATGTAACATTGAGGGATTGCCCTACCGGGACATCCAAAGTCACCGCTCATTTTTCCGGCCCCATAGACAGCATTGATAATAAATTATATGCCAATATAAGCCAGCCAGATAACTCACGCAATGTTGCCATTGAACTCCAGCAAGTTACCGGTTCAGTTAATGCCGGTAATGGTCAATCCTTGTCGGTTAATGTCGACAGCAATAATAGTGCTACATTCGATATGCAAGCACGCCTGTATAGCACCACAGGCGGCGCAACGGCCGGGAATATCAGTTCGATGGTAATAATGAATTTCACTTATAATTAAATCTTGCCTGGCTCTTACGGAGCCAGGTTTCATTAATGCTTAAAGGATAATGACTTTAAATCGCGCCGGATTACTGGCGGTATATAGTACGGTATGTTGAATATTACGGTGACCCAAATAATCCTGAATCAGTCGCGTATCTACACCCTCTTCCGCCAGCGCATAACCGCAAGCATGGCGTAACATATGTGGGTGTACGGGGATGGGAATTCCCGCCTGCACGCCATAATTGCGCATCATTGAATGAATATGCTGACGCGATAGCGGCGTGCCTATGCGCGAAAGAAAAAGCCAGGGAAGGTCTGCATTTAAACATCCCGCTCGTTTAACCAGCCACTGTTTAAGTGCAAGGTGTTCTCTGGGCTGCAGAGGATGAACCGTTGAAAAACCATTTTTTAAGCGCCGTATAGCTATTCGCTGGCCGGAAAAATCAATATCGCTAACTTTTAAAAATCGCAACTCACTGACGCGTAACCCGTGAATAAAACACATGAGTAGCATGCAATAATCACGCAACGTATTTTCCTGCTGCTGTGATGCGTGGATCAAAGCATCTACTTCCTTTTTGCTCAAATATTTTCGTTTTTTCATAGCCGACCTGACGGTATTTTCAAAGGAGCATCAGGAACATAGCTCCTGTATTGACTCTGCTCATGGCTACTATCTACCCACTGTCGAGCAATCCTTTATGACTACATACACCACATTCCTCTAATGATTATTAATATCATTACCAGAAAAAAACCATCAACTAAGGATAATCCAAATCAATTTAAATTATAAAACTCAAAATTAAAGCAGTCTGAAAGGTGTTAATGATTGTATTTCTGTCAACACAATTAATATTTAGCTTATCTCCACTTTCCCAGCAAGATGTTTCGGGTCTATGTGTAGACTAAATAGAGTCTTATCAATCTACACAGAGTCATTGATAATGTTTTTGCTACTATTTGTTATTTTTGGGAGTTCTCTTTTTTTAGAAGGAAAACAAACACATGGAAATCATACCCCGCATACAAAATGACACCAATCTGCTTCGTGCAATCAATAAACCCCTGTATGACATCGAACAACTCATTCTATTCATGGAAGCCAAATGTAACAAATTGTTAATGGAAAAAAGACGAAACATCGGCATAGTGAGGGAAAATCAGCAGCAATGTTTAATTTTATTCAGTGGTACGATGGCTTTGTATCGCAGCAACGATGGTCTGATCATCAACTCCGAATCTGGTCCGTTTATATTTGGTATGAATAGTCAATTGCGTTTCTCCCGTCATATTTATCTACGCACTCAGGAAACATCAATCATTGGATTAATCTCTATTGAAAACGCGCATGAAATTATCGCCAAGCATCAACTATGGGAAAACGTTTCGCGCCTGCTGGAATACTCTTCAGCAAAAGTTTATTCACACTGTTTTAAGGTTTCAAAACTCTCTTGCTATGAAATCATCCTCCATCAATTAGTCGAGTTAAATAATGAACCAGAGGAGATTAGGCATAAAATTACTGCTGCAAACTACATTCTCTCACGCACATTTTTATTACGTAGCGGCGTAATGCGTACGTTGGCAAAGTTGAAAGATCAGGGAGCTATCCACCTCTCGCGTGGTGTTCTTATTGCTATCCATCAGCTACCACAACGCCTTAAGGAATTCGAGCATACAGAATAATTTCGCCAGCGGCGATATATATGCTCCAACGTAGGATTAAGTCGCAGACAAAAATCGAAGATAATTTGTGCTAAAATTACCGACCAGCAGCCCCCTGCTGGCCGGCAATTGAGCCTCGACGTTTAACCCGCGTGCTGACTCACGCCAATCTCGCGTAGTGAAGTGGCAAGATCCATCTGCGCCAGCTCTTTCAAGCCTTCTCGCTTGATAAACTGACTACGATGCTTGCTCTTGACCTCTTCCAGGCTTTTCTTTATCTCAGTCGGCGGTAATTTATACCAGCCGCGATAATGCTTCACGCCGCCTATTTCCAGCCACAGCTCAGAATAGCTGGTTTTTACTCTGTCACACTTAACATGGTAATGGCTGTCGATAGCATAAATGTCGTTGATATTATAATGTGCTAAAAAACCGTACAGCAGGGTGATAATTAAATTTTTCGGTCGAGTACCATAAAGTTCTTTGGTCAGTACTTTGACCTCTTCATTATCAATATCTTTCCCTCCCTGAATACCGCCAATATAGGCACGGCCATCTTCGGTACAGGAAAAACAGATGCTGTAAACGCGTTTATCGTCCAGGAACATTAATAGCATCAGTTCCCCTTCTTCCTGAAAAGGCGACGCCAGCAGCTTCACTTCAATACTGGATCCGTTTTTCAGGGGAATGGCGATCATCGAACGACCAAACGCCGCCACATCATACAGCTGCGGCAATACCTCAGGGCGGAAGGTTTTTTCTATAAAATTCAAAGCGCCATAAGCGATGTCGAGCTTCGCCCTTTTTGACATTTTCTTGTTTAGATAAGCTTTAAAGGGTTTATCCTCAAAGCTAACCAGCCCCTGCGTTGCACCGGTTAATTTAGAACAAGCGTATTTTTCACATAGCGCCTGATATTCCTTGTATTTACCTCCGGTTAAAGGTATCTCTCTGCATTTACGTAATACCTTTTTATATTTGAGTTTAACATGACAAATGACTTTATTATTTTTCCGCCATTCTTTGATGGCGGCTACTGCTGTTGTCGATACCATTGACTAAGATCCATAGATACATCCATAACCGCAGCGATATTAACATAATCCCCGCAAGTCAATGTTTAAACCAACATTCGTTGTCGTTTCGTTTAATAAATAGCATTCTAATAATTGATATCTGGTTATCAATTATCATTGGCGATCGTCCTGCTATTTTTATCCGTTTAAACCGCATCAAATAGCGCCAGCGCTTACCGGTATGTGCTGTCCACGCTCACACCGGGTGCATCCGTTGACCGATTTACCTATACTTGCTTACGGTCAAAACTGAACTTAAATGGGTAACTCATGGAAATTGATCTCGACAACCTGGTTTTTAGCGGCCTGGAAGAAGCGCAAGAACGTAACGCTGAACGCCTTGAAGATGCTGACAAAAAAGCCCAGGCAATCGTTGCCGACGACGACTGCGGCGACGCCTGCAAAATCTAATTGCAAAACCGGCAGCCCTGCCGGTTTTTTTATCTCCCCTATCGCCGATCGGACACGGTAAAAAAACTTCTATTGTTCGCCAATAAGAAGAAAAATTTCCTCCGAATCCTCTGTTTTACAGACTTAACTAGCAACTTTTTTCTCTGCCGAGTGCGCTAATATTCCCACTATCGTTCCTGCCGGTCGCATTGACAAACGCGGCCCACAGGCGCACATCAACGTCGAGAAATCACGCCATCGCTCGACTCACACTTTTCTGTACCGACCCAGAGGCTCAGTCATGTCACACCGGGAAAGCCGCGTTAAATGGAATATCTTCATTAATGCTCTGAAACAGGAAGTTAAACCCGCTTTAGGCTGCACCGAACCGGTCTCGGTCGCCCTCGCCTGCGCCGTCGCGGCGCAGCACCTGTCCGGCGCGATTGTGCGTATCGAAGCTGCGGTATCACCGAATTTAATGAAAAACGGTATGGGCGTGACTATCCCGGGTACCGGAATGACCGGTCTGCCCATTGCGGCCGCACTGGGCGCTATCGCCGGCGATCCTCAGGCGAAGCTCGAAGTGCTGAAAAGAGCCACCCAACGGGAAATTGATGCCGCCAGAGCGTTATTAGAAGTCGGAGCCGTGCGCGTGGTATTGCAGGATCCCTGTGATGAAATACTCTACGTTCGCGCCAGGGTCTACGCCGGGGATCAGCACGCCACGGTCACCATTGTTGGCGACCACACCAACGTAGTTTCGATTGAAAAAATGGGTCAGCCTTTGTTTATCAAAGACGAAAGCCTGGTCAGTGACGACATCATCAATCCGCTGGAACAGCTCGTCCACAGTTCACTGCGCGACATTTATGACTTCATTAGCGTCGTTCCTTGCGAAGAGCTCGACTTTATTCTCGACGCCGGCTCAATGAACAACGCCCTGTCGAAGAAAGGTCTGTCTAAAGACTGGGGCCTGCACATCGGCCCAACGCTCAAACGCCAGGTCGATAAGGGCCTCGTTTCCGACGACATTTTTACCGAGATCCTCTACCGAACCAGCGCCGCGTCAGATGCCAGAATGGGCGGCGCGACGCTACCGGCAATGACAAATTCCGGCTCCGGCAACCAGGGGATCACCGCCACCATGCCGGTGGTGGTGGCTGCCGAGCGTCTCAATGCCAGCCCGCAGCAGTTGGCCCGCGCGCTGGCGCTTTCACATCTGGTGGCTATCTATATCCATTGCAAACTCCCGAGGCTGTCGGCGCTGTGCGCGACCACCACCGCTGGGATGGGTGCTGCGGCGGGGATTATCTGGTTAATGGACGGCAACTTTGACAACATCGCCATGGCAGTGAATAACATGATTGGCGACGTCAGCGGCATGATTTGCGATGGCGCTTCCAGCAGTTGTTCAATGAAAGTATCGACCAGTATCTCTTCTGCCTGGAAAGCCATTTTGCTGGCGCTGGATAACTCGGTGGTCTCGGGGAATGACGGAATTGTTGAGCGCGACGTGGAAAATTCCATCCGCAATCTTTGTGATATCGCCGGACGCGCCATGCAGCATACCGACCGGCAAATCATCGAAATCATGGCACATAAACGTTATTAGTCCCCCCACACAGACCAACGGTAACGTATAAGATTTTGTAGGCCGGGCAAGGCGTCAGCCGCCGCCCGGCATAAAAGCCCCCCTCTCCCTTTATACCTCCCCAGGCCGTAACGTAAAAAAAACCACCCTGGCCCATAGGCATCAGGGTGGTTCGAACTCATGTTTAAAATGCTGGCTAAACGTGAGGATGATAGGCAAACAGCGCCGGGGCACCGCCGGTATGAATGAACATCACCGGCCCGTTACCGGCGAACCGCGACCTTTTCACGCCATCAATCAAGCCAGCCATTGCCTTGCCGGTATAAACAGGATCTAACATGATCCCTTCCAGCCGCGCCAGCAACTCCACCGCGTGCATCCCCTCAGTATTCGGCATCCCGTAACGCGGTGCGAAATACTCATCCCATAGCCTCAACGGCGACAGTGACTCGATCTTCAACATAGCGGATAACTCGCGCTGCAGTTTCTCAACCTTAGGCTGCTGATCGCCAACCAGGCGAGAAACCGTGACCCCTACGACCTCCATATCAGGCTGGCAGTGAGCAAAACCCACCGCCAGCCCGGCATGCGTCCCCGCGCTCCCTGATGGCACCACGACGGATTGAACATTGAGGCTCAGCTGGTCGCACTGTTCAACGATTTCTATAGCGCAATCAATGTAGCCCAATGAACCCAGCGCATTCGAGCCGCCAACGGGAACAATATAGGGTTTCGCACCTTTTGCCGAAAGCTGGTCGCTAAGCACCTGCAACTGCGCATCCGGGTCATTAAGCTCATCAACCATTTCAACCTGGCAGCCCATCAGACTAAACAACAGATGGTTACCGTTGTAGAGATAGTTGGATTCTGTGGTTTGAATCGGGTTTTCGAGCAGCGCCACGCATTTTAGCCCCAGATGCGCCGCCACTGCCGCGGTCTGGCGTACATGATTGGATTGAATCGCCCCGGCAGTCACCAACGTGTCGCAACCTTTGCTAATGGCATCTGCCGCCAGAAACTCCAGTTTTCTGAGCTTGTTGCCGCCCATGCCAAGGTGTGAAACATCATCGCGTTTAATATAGATATCGCGCTGCAAATATTCCGACAGGCGCTTCAGATGCTGAACAGGCGTAACGCCACCGACCAACTCTACGCGCGGTAACGTATTCAAAAACTCTTTTACGGACATAGACGCTTTCCTTTCTTAAAAAAACGGCGGCCATCAGCCGCCGTAGAGTCTTATTGATGCTCGATTAGCTCTGAGAGGCCACGGCCTCAATTTCTACTTTGACGTCTTTTGGCAACCGGGCGACTTCCACGCAAGAACGCGCCGGGAAAGAGGCATTGCGCTGAGTAAAAAATTCAGCATAGGCATTATTAATCGCGGCAAACTCGTTCAGGTCTTTGACAAAAATAGTGACCTTGCAAATATCACCAACCGTAAGCCCACCGGCTTCGATAATCGCCTGAACATTCTCCAGGCTCTGACGGGTTTGACCTTCAGCGCACTCCGGAATATTTCCGGTTTGCGGATTAATCGGCAACTGACCCGAAGTAAAAATGAAATTACCGGTTCGCGCCCCCTGAATATAAGGGCCAATCGCTTCCGGAGCCTGTTCAGTCGTAATAATCTTCGTCATCGTCAATCCTTAAATCATGTTTAGTGTTAGAGGGTAAACCCAACAATTAAATAGACAATTAGCGCCAGACCTCCCGTCACCAGCGCATAAGGCATCTGGGTACGGATATGTTCAATATGGTCGCAGTTGGTCGCCATCGATGCGACGATAGCGTCACTGGAGATAGGTGAAGTCATGTCGCCGAAAATTGAACCGGAAATAGCCGCGCCGATCATAAAGTGCGGGTCAATACCTAATGACACGCCCAGTTGAACGCCAATCGGGATCATAATCGCGAAGGTTCCCCAGGAGGTGCCCGTCGCCAGCGACATTACCGCTGCAATCAGGAAGATAAAGCCAATCGAGAAACCGGATGGAATAACGCCGGAGGTAATCGAGGCAATATACTGCCCGGTGTTCAGCTCCGCCGAAATATGCCCCATCAGGAAGGCCAGAATCATAATTGAGCTAATTTTGACCATGCTGGCATAGCCGATGTACAGCTCTTTGAAAAAGTTCTCAACGTTGAGAATACCGCGCACTCTGAACCAGACAAAAGAGACCACGGTACCGAACATCACGCCGGAATAGACCGACATGGAACCACTGCCTTTGGAAAATTGTCCATCACCGGTGATATACAGCACCACTGGCACCATTAATACGGTGGATAGAATCGGAATAAAGAAGTTAAGCATTGAATTACATGCCGGGTGATCAATAACCGGGTCCGCTTCATCTTCCCCCTGATCCTGCTCTATTTCCGTCAGGGTGGTTTCAAACTTCACTTCCGCCTTTTTCATGGGTCCCCAGCTACAGCCGGAGAGGATGTAAAAGAGTACCGAGGCTAATGAAAACCAGGCCATCGTATTCCAGACCATTGAGCTGGCCAGCACTTCAAAAGGCTCACCGGTCAGATAGCCCTGCGCAATCTGTACGCCGATAACCCCCATCATTGCCGCCCCCCAGCCATTGATCATCACCGATGAACAGACCGAGACGCAGGACGTCTGGATAATATAGGACATCTTTTCCGGCGAGACTTTATAGCGCCGGGCCAGGTTTTTAGTCGAGGCGCCGGCAATAAGCTGGTTAATCGAACTTTCGATAAAAATTAACGATGTGACCACCATCGCCAGCAGCTGAACCGACTTCTTATTGGTGACAAAATCGTTTTTCTCCGAGAGAAATTGCACCAGTTTACGCACGCCGCCGGTGACGACGATCAGCCGCATAATGCCGCCGATCATCACCATAAAAATAATCGTTCGCGCATTACCTGCGGACGCAAAGGTTTCGATAATCCCGTTCAGGGTACCGCCAACGCCTTGAATAATACTGTGGTTAATCACCGCATAGCCGACAAAAATACCGGTCAGCAGCGAGAGGATCACCTGGCGAGTCAGGATTGCCAGAATAATGGTGACCAGCGGGGTAATGATCGTCCAGATGCCATAGTCATGCATGATGGTTATCCTGTTTGATGTCCATACCAGCGAAGGCGATGTCCAGGTCCTGAATTAAGTCATCAACATGTTCAATGCCGACGGAAAAACGCAGCGTGGTGTCATAAACGCCAATAGCCTCGCGCTCTTCTTTTGACATCGCCCCATGCGACATGGAGGCCGAATGATTAATCATGCTCTCCACGCCGCCCAGCGACTCCGCCAGCACAAAATAATGCAGACCACTGATAAATTGCTTCAGGCTCTGAATGTCGCCTTTTAAGGTCGCCGTCACTACCGCGCCGCCTGAACGCATTTGCTTCTTACATAGCGGGTATTGCGGGTGTGACGGCAGGCCTGGGTAATAAACACTGGCAATCGCCGGGTGGTTTTCGAGATATTCTGCAATTCGCAACGCGTTACTGCACTGACGTTCCATGCGCAGATCCAGCGTTTTCATGCCACGTAGTGCGAGATAGGCATCAAAAGGCGAAGCAATTGAGCCGATAGTGGTTTTGATAAAGTCGAGCCGTCCTGCTAATGCTTCATTATTGGTGATCACCGCACCGCCAATTAAATCTGAGTGTCCCCCGATATATTTACTGGTGGAGAGCATTACCATATCCGCCCCCATCTCGAGCGGTTTATGATTCCAGGCGCTGGCAAAAGTATTATCGACACAGGTGAGGATTGCGTGTTCTTTGGCAATGCGACAAACCTTATCAATATCAACCAACTCAAGTAGTGGATTGGTCGGCGTTTCGATCCAGATTAAAGCCGTATTCTCTTGAATACTATTAACCAGGCTCACCTCATCATTAAGGTCGACATAGGAAATAGTCGCCCCGGTAGTTAATGTTTTCAGTTTTTCAAACAGTCGCCAGGTGCCGCCATATACGCCTTTCATCGCGATAATATGCGCATCCTTCGGCAGTAACTCCATAACAATGTTCGTTGCCGCCATTCCAGACGCGGTGGCGGTAGCATAAATGCCTGCTTCCAGTTCCGCGAGCGCTGACTCATAAGCTGTGCGTGTTGGGTTAGAAACGCGGGAATAGCAAAAATCGCCGCCTTCATAAAGATTAGGTTGAATAAAAGAGCTGGCGGTCACAATCGGGGTAAATATAGCGTTGTTTACCGGATCGGATTGATTTCCAGCATGAACAGCCAGGGTTGCAATATCTATAGTTCTATTTTTCATAGGGTACACTCAAACTATTATTAGTCATAAAATATCGTGAGCTTATATTTTTTTGGTTAGCAAAGTCGGCGTATAAAACAGCAGCCAAAACTTCGTTTAATGGCCAGATAATAGATGGCCATTTCATCATCAACATAGTGATTTGCATCCTTCAACCACAGTTAAAATGTATATTAGGCGGGGAAGAAAATCTTACCTATTTTCCCTCTAATCAGACGAATATGGAGAAAATTGTTCTCTGATCGCAAACACATGATATCACTAACACCCTGATAAATAACACGTCTATTTTAAAGGGTGATATAAATCACAAAAAATTGGGGGAAATTTTACTCTTTTGCAACGTCCTGTACGTAAAAACTATTTCTGTCATCAATTGATCACAGCGCAAGCCGCACAATCGAATGAAACCACCGTTGCGTCAGAGAATCAGTTAGAGCTATCTACGTGCAAATGAGGTATGGTCTTAACCCCATAGATCAGGAAATATCATATGTCAGAACGCAAAGACTCTAAAACTCGCCGTAATTATCTCGTAAAATGCAACTGCCCTAACTGCTCCCAGGATTCAGAACACAGCTTCAGCCGAGTACAAAAAGGTGCTCAACTCATTTGCCCCTACTGCCATAAACTTTTCCAGTCTTCAGCAAGAACCGCCGCTTAATTTATCCCTTGCCAACTACCGATCAAGACGCGTGATTGAGCAATAGTCAGACAACACAGATGACGCTTTTTACGCTATTTTGGCAAAGAGAAAACCCGCAAGCGCGGGTTTGAGACTGATGATAAACCAGGTTTATAAGATTGTGCTCGCGTTTCTGCCGGGCGGCGGCTGACGCCTTGCCCGGCCTACAAAACCCAAAATATCAATAAATTGTGCGTTTTTCGTAGGCCCGGTAAGGCGCTAGCCGCCACCGGGCAATTCCAGCCAGGTGCACTTTGTCAGCAATCTGAAACCCGCAAGCACGCGGGTTTTATTTCGGTTTGATAAGGGTTAACAGGAAACATCTCTGTCCCTCCTGAGATCAGCATTTAAGCCTCTCAGCCCTTAGGGAAAATCCATAAATCATTTACGGGCAGCGAAAGATGGCAATGTTCGGCATCGCGCAGGGCGCTGCCGTAGGCGCGAATGGCAAAATCATCGCCTTTAGTGCGGAACAGATACTCCCAACGATCGCCGAGATACATACTGGTCAGCAGAGGCAGCGCCAGCATATTGTCATCGGGCGATGACGCCAGGCGTAAGCGTTCAACACGGATCACCGCCGTCGCCTCCTCACCCACCCTGACGCCCTCTCCCGCCATCCCCCACAGCGCCCAGCTGGCCCCTTCAATTCGTGCCCGACCGTTCTCAAGATCGGTAATTTTGCCATGCAGACGGTTGTTGCTGCCCATAAACTCGGCGGCGAATAACGTTGTCGGGTTACCGTACATCTCCTGCGGCGTCCCCTGCTGCTCAATCACCCCGTTATTAAGCAGCAAAATGCGATCGGAAATCGCCATCGCCTCATTCTGATCGTGAGTGACCATCAGCGCCGACAGCCCCAGCTTCACAATCAGTTCGCGCAGGAAAACCCGCGCCTCTTCACGCAGCTTGGCGTCGAGATTCGACAGAGGTTCATCCAGCAGGATCACCGGCGGGTTGTACACCAGCGCCCGGCCTATCGCCACGCGCTGCTGCTGACCACCGGAGAGCTGATGCGGATGGCGATTGCCGAGATGGCCGAGCCCCAACTGATCAAGCACCGCCTGCACCCGCTGTTTTATCTCTTCATTCGCCACCTTGCGCAGCTTCAGCGGATAGGCAACATTTTCAAACACCGTCTTATGCGGCCACAGCGCGTAGGACTGAAACACCAGCCCCAGATTGCGCTCCTCCGCCGGGATTTCGCTGCGTGGATTGCCGTCATACACCCGGGTTTTGCCAATGGTAATCATCCCACTGGTCGGCTTCTCCAGGCCGGCGACCGCCCGCAGCAGCGTGGTTTTACCACTACCCGATGGCCCGAGCAACGAGACCACCTCTCCCCGCTTAAGCTCCATTGACACACCTTTCAGCACCGGATTATCGCCGTAGGTCAAGTGCAGATTTTCTACCGATAATTCAATCATGTAATTTCACTCCAAAGCGCAGGGCGATACCCAGACCGACGACCACCAGCAGGATATTAATAAAAGAGAGTGCGGCAACGATATCGATAGCCCCCGCCGCCCACAGCGACACCAGCATTGAGCCGATGGTTTCGGTTCCCGGCGAGAGCAGATAGACCCCGGTAGAATATTCTCGCTCGAAGATCAGAAACATCAGCAGCCAGGAGCCGATCAGGCCGTAACGCGAGAGCGGTACCGTAACATGACGGGTAATCTGCCCGCGCGATGCACCAGTACTGCGCGCGGCCTCCTCCAGCTCCGGAGCCACCTGCAGCAACGTCGAGGAGATCAGGCGCAGCCCGTAGGCCATCCACACCACGGTATAGGCCAGCCAGACGCTGAAAATGGTATTACGCAACGCGCGCAATTGGACAATCAGATGTTCGCGCAGCCAGTCGGCGACCGGCAGCACGGAGAGCCAACCGTTTTTCAGCGACTGATCCAACCACATCGGCAGAAACAAAAATACCCACAGAAACGCCAGTCCGGCCAGCAGGCCCGGCACCGCGCGAGGCACCAGCACGCTGTAGTCGAGAAAGCGCGTCACGTTGTCCGGCTTACGGTGCATCGCAATACCAACGAACAGGTAGCAAACCACCGCCAGCGCCCCGCCAATCACGCCAATCGCCATTGAGTTAACGATGGCGCGCAGCAGGTTCGGCTGCTGCCAGATATTGCGGAACGTCGCCAGCGACAGCTCGTCCCACAGCGAAACGCCCAGACCCCAGTTCGAAATAAACGCCCGTAGCGCAACGCCAATCAGCGGCACGCCGATGGTCACCGTCAACCACGCCACCACCACAATCCCGGCGACCCAACGCCATTTTCCCAGCGGAAGCGCGCGGGCCTGCGAGGCTTTCCCCTTCATGGTGACGAAGCGGTTAGCGGTTCGCATCAGGCGGCGCTGCAGCATCACCAGCGGAATGGTGATGCAAATGAGCACCACCGCCACCGCTGCCATCAGGTGGTAAGAAGGCGTTCCCAGCTTATTGGTGAGCTTATAAAGATAGGTCGCCAGCACCATGTTGCCTTCCGGATCGCCCAACACCAGCATCAGGCCGAACACTTCCAGACCGAGGAAAAATAGCAGTACGCAGGCGTAGAGAATGGACGGACGCACCATCGGCAGGCTCACCGAGGTCATCACCTGTAACGGCGATGCGCCAACCGTCCGCGCGGCCTCCTCCACATCCGACCCAACGCTGCGCAGCGCCGAAGAGATATAGAGATAAGCATGGGGAACGTGAGTCAGCCCGGCGATCACTACGATGCTGAACATGGAGTAGATATTCCACGGCACGAAGCCTATCAGTCGTTCGGCCCACTGTGAGAAGAAGCCCACCGGCCCGGCCGCCACCACGTAACCAAAGCCCAGCACCATCGGTGAAACGAAAATAGGCACCAGAATCAGCGGTTCAATAAGCCGTCGTCCGGGCAAATCGGTGCGCACCATTAAAAAAGCCAGGATCCCGCCAAGCGGGATCGCGATGATCACCAGGCCAAAGGCGAGAATAAAACCGGACTTCAGCGCCAGATAAAAATCCGGGTCGGTGAAGATAAATTCAAAAGCTTCGAGACTGAATTCTTTCGAGCGTGCAAAAAATGGGGCTGAAAGAAAACTCTGTACCACGATAAATAACAGCGGGACATAAATCGCCAGTGCCGTAATCAATACGACGATGCCGCGCGGCAGCCCCTGCCATTTTCGGCGCAATATATTCATCAAATATCCCTCTGGAGACCTCGCCCAATGCGGGCGGGGAGGAAAGAGGAAGCTAACCCTATTTTGGATTTACCTGTATACATTTACAGCCCCACAGATTCGTGTATATGATGTGAAGTATGAAACGCGCATATAAATTTCGATTCTATCCAACCGCCGAACAGGCTGAGCTTCTGGCCCGGACGTTCGGCTGTGTGCGTTTTGTCTACAATTCAATCCTTCGCTGGCGCACTGATGCGTACAACGAGCGGCAGGAGAAAATAGGTTATGCCCAGGCCAGTGCCCGGTTAACGGCACTGAAAAAAGAGCCGGAATTTACCTGGATCAATGATGTTTCCTGCGTGCCATTACAGCAGTCTTTACGCCACCAACAGACCGCCTTTGTGAACTTCTTCGCCGGGCGTGCTGCATACCCGACATTCAAAAGTAAGCGCCATAAGCAGGCCGCGGAATTAACCGCCAGCGCATTCAAATACCGTGATGGCAGTTGTATATAGCTAAGAGTAAAGCGCCGTTAGACGTGCGCTGGAGCCGTGGATTGCCGTCTGCTCCGTCTACCGTCACCCTTTCCAGAGATGCAGCCGGACGGTACTTCGTCTCCTGCCTCTGCGAGTTTGAGCCTGTATCACTGCCGGTCACCGCAAAAACGGTCGGCATTGATGTGGGTTTAAAAGATTTGTTCGTCACCGATAGCGGATTCAAATCCGGCAATCCCCGCCATACCGCCAAATACGCGGCCCGCCTGGCGTTGCTCCAGCGTCGTTTAAGTAAAAAGGCTAAAGGCTCAAAGAACCGCGCCAAAGCCCGCTTAAAGGTGGCCCGACTCCACGCGAAAATAGCTGATTGCCGTCTGGATGCTCTGCACAAAGCATCCCGCAAACTGATAAACGAGAACCAGGTTGTTTGCGTCGAATCCCTCAAAGTGAAGAACATGCTCCGCAACCCGTCGCTGTCCAGAGCGATAGCAGACGCAGGCTGGGGTGAATTTACGCGCCAACTCCGGTACAAAGGCGAATGGGCCGGGCGTTCGGTGGTCGCAATCGACCCGTTTTTCCCGTCCTCAAAACGCTGTAGCTGTTGCGGATATATCATGCAAAAAATGCCTCTTGATGTTCGTAAATGGCACTGCCCAGAATGTGGCGCAGACCATGATCTTGACGTTAATGCGGCGCGTAATATCAAAGCTGCCGGGCTGGCAGTGTTAGCCCACGGAGAGCCTGTAAATCCTGAATCGCATAAAGCGGCTTAGGTTCGGCTCTGTGAAGTGTGGGAATCCTCGCCGTTTACGGCGGGGAGCAGTCAAATGCGATCCCTTAGACCTGCCGGGCATTAAACGGGCTGCACAAAAAAGAAATACAGCCCTGGAGGGTTATTTCGCCGCGGCGGTACGCCATTGTTTGATAAATTCCAGACGTTGTTTCGGCTCAAGGTATTCCAGTAACGTTTCATCTACCGGAATCGGCTTCAGCGCGCTGCCGAGCATTTTGGTCATGCCATCAATATCATTTTTACCTTCGATATCATTGCGCAGAGACGGAATATCCGCCTGATTTGCCAGGATACTTTGTCCTTTTTCCGACAGCACATAATCGAACCACAATTTCGCCGCATTAGGATGGCCGGCTTCAGCGGTAATAAACGATACCCGGGAGAGCACCAGCACATAATCTTTCGGGTATGAGATACCGAGTGAAGGGTCGGTTTTCGCGCGCGCCTCTGCGTACGAGCCGAGTATGTTGTAGCCAATCAGGTTCTCACCGGAGGAGACGCGCTCCATCATCGTGCCGGTGGATGACTGTACGGTCAGCCCACCCTTAGCGATCCCGGCCAGGTCGTTAAAGTAGTTAGCGTCAGCCTTGCTGTCCTGGACCGCCAGCATAAAACCCAGTCCCGATTTTTCGATATCGTAAGTGGTGACTTTGCCTTTGAATTTATCGGCCTGACCGGCGATAAGCTTCGCCAGCGCGGTATGCGAGTCCGGCGCATCAGCTTCTGGGATCAGGCGTTTGTTATAGATAAACACCACCGGTTCGTAAGTAGTCCCGTAAGCTTTCTGTTGCCAAACCGCCCATTTCGGCAGCTTAGCCTGCTCGGGCGAGGCGTACTCTTCGGCGTAATCGGTGGCGAGTTTCAACGCCGTATCCATTGAGGAGCTCCAGACCACGTCGCCGCTGCCGCCGCCCGCTGCCTGTTCGCTGATATAACGGTTGTATAGTTCGGTACTGTTCATATCGTTATATTCAACTTTAATACCGGGATATTGCGCTTCAAATCCTTTAATTAGCGGACCTGCAGCCTTAGTATCCGTCGTTGAATAGATGACAACTTTGCCTTCTTTGATCCCTGCATCCACCACTTTTTGATAATCTGCCGGGTAGCCCTGCGGGAGCTCCGCCAGCGCCGGGCAGGACAATATTGTCGTCAGTGAAATCACTAACCCACCAATTTTCATATACATAAATTTAACCTTTATGGAATATTATTAAAACACAAATTTAACATATAGCGGGACACCAGGAGCCTGCAACGCCGGAGGCTGTTTTTTTATGACTTTTGTGACGCTGGCGTAATTTAAATAAAGATTCGTGAGATATCGCAGATTAGATAAAGGTTACCGCGCGGGAATATTAAGAAAAGATTAAGTTTGTTGAGTTTCAATCACAATATTTAGGCTGACCAAAGGGGGAATACGTAATATTTTATTTTTCTGCCGTGATGAAATAGCCGGCCATCGAGGACAAATAAAACCCCGCCCCCTCTTACTACTGGGTGCGCAAGCTCATCCCTGAACTGCAATTTTGTGACTCATCTCGCAAACTCATCGTAAAAAAGAGAAACAAAAAAACAACATAAATCAATGAAATAAAAGAACCTCTCGCCGAGCATAAATATGACAAAAGTCACAAAATCACAATCAGGTCACTATTTTTAAGTAAAGGTGACTTTTTTACTATGTCATCGCCAGTACGAACAGGGAAAGATAGCGGGATCCAGCAGTTCATTGTCGTGCACGAAAGCGCTCAGGAGTCGAAATGGCGGTGGTCCTAACTTATATATGCGAGCTAAGTGAAGGTATACACGCCAGGCCTGCTGGATACATCGCGCGATTATGTCATTTATTCCAGGCCACTATCGACTGGGAGAACACCCGCACCGGCCTTCAGGCCAACGCGAAAAGCGCCCTTTCGCTGATAGCTACCGACACGCTGTTAAATGACGAATGTCGTATCTCACTGAGCGGCAATGATGAACAGAACGCCGCCGCACAGCTTCACGCTCTGCTTTGCGACCTGCCGACATTTAGCCTTGCACCTGAACCGGTGACCAGCCTGGGCTATCTGCCCCGCTGCCTGCGGGAGCTGAACCCGCAGGTTATTCAGGGAACCCGCATAAATAAAGGCGCGGCGATCGCCAAACCAAGGGTAGTGCAAAGCCTCACTTTCGCCGACATCATCGCGCGAAATCCGGGCCACGTTGATCGCCTTGAAGATGAAACGGCCCGACTTATCGCTGGTTTAGACGCTTTGCGCGCAGAGAAAGAGACGGCTCTTGGACAAACCCACGGCGTTGAACGCGAGCTTATCGAAGCCCATCTCTCGCTAATTACCGACATGACCTTTTGGGATAAGGCGATCGGTTATCTTAATAACAATATCAATGCCTGGTCCGCCATCGCCCAGGCGGCTCTCGATTTTTGCCACATGCTTGAGCGCTCATCCAGCCATTATATTCAGGAGCGAACGCTGGATATCCTCGACATCGCTACGCAGCTTATTTGCACGTTGTATGGCGAACAGGCGCTGGCACACTCGCCGCTTACGCTCAACGAACCGGCGATTGTGTTCGCCAACCACCTGACTCCCAGCCAGTTTCTGGCTCTCGACAGAAACCGGATCGTCGGTCTGGTGTTATCGTCCACGGGAAAAACATCGCACACGGCAATCCTGGCGCGCGCATTAAGTATTCCAACCCTGACCGATATCGATATGTCGTCGCTCAAGCTTGAGCCTGAGCGGCAGATAATTATTGATGGTGAGCCCGGAATTCTGATTACCCATCCGGATGAGAAGACGCTGCGCTATTACCGCCAGGAAATTGCCGTGCAGCAGGCCATGCAGCAGTTATTACGGGCAAACGCTTCAACGCCGGCACAGACTGGCGACGGGCAGCACATTGAGATCGCGGCGAACATTGCCAGCCTCGCCGAAGCGCAGGCCGCCTTTGATAATGGCGCACAAAGCATCGGGCTGTTTCGCACTGAGATAACCTTTATGGGCCGCGATACGCCCCCCACCTGCAAGGAGCTGGCCGACCTTTACACACAGGTGGTGATTCTGGCTGCGGGTAAAACGGTTATCTTTCGCACTTTTGACATCGGCGGTGATAAGCCCGTCGACTACCTTAGCAGCGACAAAGAAAAGAACCCGTTTCTCGGCTTCCGGGCAGTGCGTACCTATCCGCACTATCGCGACCTTTTCGCCGCCCAATTGAAGGCGATTCTTATCGCATCGGCGGCAGGTCAGGCCAAAATCATGTTGCCGATGATTACGCGAGTTGAAGAACTTCTCTGGTGCCGGGAGGTACTGGAGTCGGTCAAGCAGGAGATGCGCGGTGAAGGGCTGGCATTCGATGAAGCGATTGCGCTCGGTATCATGCTGGAAGTTCCCTCGGTGCTGTTCGCCATGGCGGAAATGGCCGAATACGCCGATTTTTTCAGCGTTGGCAGTAACGACCTGACGCAGTACTTTTTCGCCGCCGACCGGGGAAATGCTCAGGTAAAGAGCCTCTACGACAGCTACGCGCCGCCTTTTTTACGCGCCCTGCAGTTTGCGGTCAGCGAGGCCCATCGCGCCGGTAAACCGATCGGGCTTTGCGGCGAACTGGCCGCCGACGCCCCCATTCTCCCCCTGCTCATCGGCATCGGTTTTGATGAATTGAGTATGAACTGCGCCGCAATCCCAGGGGTTAAAAATGCACTCAGAAAGCTTAACGTTGCCGATTGTCAGACGCTAACGCAAACCCTGCTCGCGAGCCAACGCGCAGACCAGGTCAAAGCCATATTGCAACGCTCGGGCGGCGGAGCGGCGAAAAAACCGCTTCTGTCACCGGAGATGATCCTGTGGAATATTGACGCCGCCGATAAAAACGAAGCGATCAAAATGATGGTCGATAACCTGTGGCTGCGTGAGCGTACCGATGAGCGGGACAGACTATGTGACGACATCTGGGCCCGGGAAGTGCCTTTTCCTACCGTTGTCGGCTCGGGGTTTGCCATCCCCCACGCCCAAACGGACTACATCCACGACTCTGCTATTAGCGTCGCAACGCTTAAGCAGCCGATAGCCTGGGGCGGCGTGATGGTAGACACCCTGTTTATGCTGACGATCAGCAATTCCGCGCAGGATAATGAGCATATGAAATATTTCTCCACCCTGGCGCGCATGCTGATGAATGATGAATTTGTCAGTCTGGTCAAAGAAATGAAAAACCCAAAAGCACTCTACAACCTGATATCCAGAACTCTGGCCTTCTGATCACCAAACGTTATGAGGCTGACATGTTAAAACTATTAAAAAATACCAAACGGCATTTCATGACCGGCGTGTCGTACATGATCCCATTCGTGGTGGCCGGAGGCGTGCTGCTGGCGCTGGCGGTAATGTTTAACGGTGAAGCCGCCGTGCCGGATCGCGGATTTTTGAAAGCGATGTCGCAAATTGGGATGGCGGGATTAACCCTGTTCATCCCCATTCTGTCGGGTTTTATCGCTTATTCAATGGTCGATAAACCGGGCATCGCGCCGGGCGCCATCGGCGGGTTAATGGCGTATCAAATGGGCGCTGGATTTTTGGGCGGCATGCTCTCCGGGATTATTGCCGGACTGGTGGTCTACCTCCTGCTTAATCTGATTGCCCGGCTCAATATTCCCCATTTCCTACGCATGATATTGCCGATTTTTATTATTCCACTGATTGGCACGTTCGTGACCGGAATGGCGGTCTATTACATTATAGGCGACCCGATTGCCGGGGTCATGAAGTGGCTTAGCGTCTGGCTTGGCAATATGCAGGGGGCCTCGTTCATTATTCTCGGTACCATTCTGGGCTGTATGATTGCTGTCGATATGGGCGGGCCAATGAACAAAACCGCCTTTTTCTTTGCCGTCGCCCTGATCTCGACCAATCCGCAGCTGATGGCCGCGGTGGCCGCCGCCGACTGCACGCCGCCGCTGGGGCTGGCGCTGGCGACCTTTCTGTTTAAAGACATTTTTAATGATGTAGAGCGGGAAGCCGGGAAGCCCGCAGTGATTATGGGTTTTGTCGGCATCACCGAAGGTGCGATCCCGTTTGCGGCAGCGGATCCGGTACGGGTGATCCCGGCGATTATGCTCGGCAGCGCGGTCGCCGCCGTCCTTTCTTTATGGTTTGGGGCAACCAACGCCGCCCCGTGGGGCGGGCTGATTGTATTACCGGTGGTCAGTAACCATTTTGGCTATATCGTTTCGGTGATCGTCGGGACCATCACGACCGCAGTTGCGGTCAAGGTCTTAAAGACCGTTATTAAACCACGGGCATAATATGGCTACGTTTATTCAATCGATCCTCAGTGAATTCAGTAACCTGTGCGCCACTAACGAGAGCGTGCTGGTGGCCAACGGCAACGCGCAGGCCCCGGCGATGGCCTATCATCTGCACGTGCCGCGTATCGAACTGACGGTAAAAGGGGCGCTCAGCATGCTGCTGCCGAAAGGGGCGGACAGAATCGTTAAATATGAACGCCCGGTTGGTACGATTACCTATATTCCCGCCAACAGCTGGAACTCACCGCAGTGGGAAAGCCCGGTTATTTGCATGTCGATTGTTTTCTGGAAGCAGGATGTCGGTTTTAGCATCAGCAACTGGGACGGTACGCAGTTTAAAGAAGTGGAGAAATATAACCTGCAAAAATCCAGCAGTTCGGTTCGCGACCGCCTGCTTGAGCTGGCCGAATCCCTGGCGTGGGCACAGGACAATACCGGCGAGACCTTTTCCCATATCGTCTATGCACTGCTTAACGACCTGCTATACCAAATTACCGATGGCCTGAATAATCCGCGAGGACCCTTTTCGCTACTGGATGAAATTAAAGGCCATATTGATAGCCACTACAATACGGACATTAGTCGGGAGAGCGTCGCCGAGACCTTTAATATCTCCCCCGGCTATCTGTCGCGTCTGTTTTCGAAGGAGTCAGACGTGAAATTTAATGAATATCTCAAGTTAGCCCGCATCTCGCGTTCAAAAGCACTGCTAACCAATACCAATCTGAAAATAAACGAGGTTTCAGAGAAGTGCGGTTTTACTGACACCAACTATTTCTGCAAGGTATTTCGCGATATTAACGACTGTACGCCGCTTGAGTACCGGCGCAAAAATAAGGGAGCAAGCATATGACCACTCGTGCAGGAAGAGATGAGATTCAGCCCTTCTCCAGCGAACGGAATCTGCATATTGTGGCGGTGACCGCATGCGCGACCGGCGTGGCGCACACCTATATGGCCGCGGAGCAACTGGAGAAACTCGCGAAGCAGTATCGCTTTGCGATCAAAATAGAGACTCAGGGCGTGCTGGGGCTCAAGAACCCCATTACCGATAAAGATATTTTCGAATCAGAGCTCGCAATTATTGCCTCCGACATTACGATCGATAACCCCTCACGTTTTGACGGCTGTCGTATTCTGAACGTCTGCATTAACTCATTGCTGCTCAAACCGGCGGAGGTTATCGCCGCCATTCGCAAGTCTTTAAATCTGCCGCGAGGCAACGTTATTGACCTGTAGAAGGTGTTCCCGGAGGCGGTGCCGTGCACCTGTTCAGGCTACAACCGCCCAACTTCAAAACCGCACAGCACGCCGTACTCCCTCTCCCTTTTTAAGGGTGAGGGTTTAACCCACAAGGCTTTTCATCCCGGCAGCGCATAAAGCGCATCAATCCGCTCCCCACCGCGCTGCTCAAGAAACGCCAGCACCTGACGCACGGAGGTGTTCAGCACTCTTGATGGCGGAAAATCCACCTCCGCCAGCAGATGCTGACAGGCGCTGAAATCCCCCAGCGAAAATGCGCTGTGTGAATCGCTACCCAACGAGAGAAGTCCGCCGCTGTCGCGCACGGCGGCGACAATTTTGCGACAGTTCCCCTCACTGCCCTGACGCGACAGGACAAAAGAGGCGTTATTCACCTCCAGAGCCACGTCGCAGGCTTTGGCGGCGGCCACCACCGCCGGGATATCAATCGGATACTCCGGGTTACCAGGGTGGCTAATAATGTGTACCTTCCCACTCGCTATCACGGCAATCAGCGCATCGGTATTGGTGCTGATATCCGCAGGCGCAAACACCTGCTTGTGGAATCCGGCAATCACTAAATCCAGCGACGCGCGCATTTTGTCGCTGCAATCGGTCTCGCCGCCGGATTTAATATTGGCCTCGATACCGCGCAGGATCCCGACCCCATCAACCACCCGCGGCAGTACGCGCAAATTATTGAAGTGGAACGGATGCGGCGCATCAACCATCTCCGGGCCATGGTCGGTGATGGCGATCAGGCGAATATGGTTACGCACCGCTGCGGCAATATAATCATGCACCGTGCTGTAGGCGTGGGTGCTGGCCAGGGTATGCATATGAAGATCGACGGGATACATGTTATCTCTCCCTTAATGAAAAGCGGCCCCTTAGCGTATATCCCCGTCATACTTCAAGTTGCTTGTGCGTTGGCTTTCCTCGCTCACCCCAGTCACTTACTAGAGTAAGCTCCTGGGGATTCACTGCGTCGCCGCCTTCCTGCAACTCGAATTATTTAGGGTATAAGGGGCCGTCAAAGATTAAGCCAGCAGCGCTTTTGCCTGCTGCAACACCGCCTCAACGGTAATACCGAACGCCTGATAAAGCTGTTCCGCCGGAGCGGACTCACCGTAGCTCTGCATACCGATAATCGCGCCGTTCAGCCCGACATATTTAAACCAGTAATCCGCGATACCGGCTTCCACTGCCACGCGAGCGGTAACCGCTTTCGGCAACACCGCTTCACGATACGCCGCATCCTGTGTATCGAAGACATCGGTGGACGGCATCGAGACCACCCGAGCCTTCACGCCTTCAGCCGTCAGTTGTTGATATGCAGCCATTGCCAGCTCAACTTCGGAACCGGTCGCGATAAGAATCAGCTGTGGTTGCCCGTCACAATCCTTCAGTATATAGCCGCCGCGCGCGATATCCTGCACCTGCTGCCAGGTCCGTTCCTGCTGGGTCAGGTTTTGCCGGGAGAAAATCAGCGCCGTCGGGCCATCCTGCCGCTCAACGCCATACTTCCACGCTACCGCCGATTCCACCTGATCGCAGGGCCGCCAGGTGCTGAGGTTCGGCGTCAGGCGCAACGAAGCAATCTGTTCGACCGGCTGATGGGTCGGGCCATCTTCGCCCAGGCCAATGGAGTCATGGGTATAAACCATCACCTGGCGCTGCTTCATCAGCGCCGCCATGCGCACCGCGTTGCGCGCGTATTCGACAAACATCAGGAACGTCGAGGTATACGGCAGGAAGCCGCCGTGCAGCGCAATACCGTTGGCGATGGCGGTCATACCGAACTCGCGCACGCCGTAGTGAATGTAGTTCCCGGCGGGCTCTTCGTTAATCGCTTTAGACCCGGACCACAAGGTCAGGTTTGATGGAGCCAAATCCGCGGAGCCGCCGAGGAATTCCGGCAACAGCGGACCAAAGGCTTCAATCGCATTCTGCGAGGCTTTGCGGCTGGCGATTTTCGCCGGTTTGGCCTGTAATTTTTCAATAAACGCCTGCGCCTTGCTGGCAAATTCTGTGGGCAGCTGCCCCTTCATTCTGCGGGTATATTCGCCAGCCAGCTCGGGGAAGGCTTGAGCGTAGGCGGCAAACTTCTCGTTCCATGCAGCCTCCTTCGCCTGCCCTGATTGGCGAGCATCCCACTGCGCGGCTATCTCAGAAGGGATAACAAACGGCGGATACGGCCAGCCCAGCGCCTCACGCGTCGCCGCCACCTCGGCCTCGCCCAGCGGCGCGCCGTGGACATCATGAGTACCCGCTTTATGCGGCGAGCCAAAACCAATCACCGTCTTGCAGATAATTAACGTCGGCATGGAGGTAATCGACTTTGCGACATCAATCGCGGCGCGGATGGATTCAGGGTCGTGCCCATCGACTCCGCGCACCACGTGCCAACCGTAGGCCTCGAAGCGTTTAGCGGTATCATCGGTGAACCATCCCTCAACATGGCCATCGATAGAGATGCCGTTATCGTCGTAGAACGCCACCAGCTTACCGAGCTTCAGCGTCCCCGCCAGAGAGCACACTTCATGTGAAATGCCCTCCATCATGCAGCCGTCACCCATAAAGGCATATGTGAAGTGATCGACGATTTCATGGCCCGGACGGTTAAATTGCGCCGCGAGGGTTTTCTCGGCAATCGCCATGCCGACCGCGTTGGCGATCCCCTGGCCCAGCGGCCCGGTGGTGGTTTCTACGCCGGGGGTATAGCCCACTTCCGGGTGGCCCGGCGTTTTCGAATGCAGCTGACGGAAGTTTATCAGCTCATCCATTGGCAGGTCGTAGCCGGTAAGGTGTAGCAGGCTGTAGATCAGCATCGAGCCGTGACCGTTGGAGAGCACAAAACGGTCGCGGTTGGCCCATGCGGGGTTATTCGGGTTATGGTTGAGAAAATCTTGCCACAGCACTTCGGCAATATCCGCCATTCCCATCGGAGCGCCCGGATGGCCGGAGTTCGCCCGCTGCACGGCATCAACGCTCAGCATACGGATGGCATTGGCCAGGGTTTTTCGTGATGACATTTAAAACTCCCTCTAAATCTTAAGGAAAAAATCCGCCTCACCCTTGTGCATTACGCGCAGGTCAAGGTAGTTATCAATGGTTTGCCAGGTATCGATATCGTGAACAACCGACTGACGGGTCAACACTTCAACCACTACGCATCCCGCCTGGGTAGCAGAAAGCAGACCGGCAGTGGAATCTTCAAAAGCGAGGCAGTTAGCGGGAGAAAGACCGAGTCGGGCTGCACCCGTCAGGAACGGCTCGGGATGCGGCTTGCCGTGATGAATATCTTCGCTGGTCACCAGTACCGGCGGAAACGGAAAACCGGCCTGGCGGATCCGTGCCGAGGCCACCTTCATCGACCCGGAAGTCACAATGGCCCTGGGAGCCTGCAACTGCTCCAGCTGGCGGAGAAAATCAACCGCACCGTTCACTGCGGTAATGCCGTCAGTATTGCGCGCTTCAAACTCTTCCAACGCGAGAAATTCATCAATGAGGGTTTGTTCGCTGGCATCGGGCATAAAGTGGTGCAGCGTGCTCAGGGCGGGTCTACCGTGGAGATAATGGCATACCGCCCTCGGCTCCAGGCCTTTTTTAGTCGCCCATAAACTCCAGGAAGCCTCAACGAAATCCAGCGAGTTCACCAGCGTTCCGTCTAAATCCAGTAATACTCCACGAAAATGCATCGTATCTACCACGGCAAAATAAATGAGTGTGTTTTATTTTTACTCCATTACCCCACAACCATTAAATAGAAAGAAAAGCACTTTAATAGCAAATACGTTACCGACCTTCGATCGTTAATAAGAGTGTGATAACTATCACAAGAGATTTTACACGCTAAATTTATGACTGCGATCACAAAATAACAACCGAGCTTTTTTTATTTGAGCAAAGGTCACTTTTTTTCTATTCAAAGCAGAGCGAGAACGATGAAGGATATAAAACATGAAACGCAGGCATTAATACCTGCTCAAAAAATTAATTAGCTTTCGCTTAAAGATTATCGGGAGTGACAATGTCAGAGATAATAACGTATCAATGTAATCTGAAGGATGGTATTCACGCCCGACCGGCGGGGCATATCGAACGACTGTGTAATACTTTTCAATCTGCGGTGTGCTGGAATAATATTCGCAGCGGAATGTCAGGCAATGGCAAAAGCGCGCTCTCGATTGTCGCCACCGATACCTTACTCAGCGACGCCTGTGAAATTACAATCAGTGGAAAAGATGCTGCAAACGCTGCCCAACAGCTGAGTGCGCTGCTCAAAAAACTCCCCTCCTTCGAAGTCAGCCAGGTGGAAGAAACAACAGCGCCAGCAGGCTATCTCCCACGCTCTCTACGGGAAACCCAGCTCAGTTTTATTCAGGGTTCACGCATCAGCGGCGGTGTGGCCATTGCCAGACCCGTTCGTATTCAGAGCCTGTCACTGGATGAAATGCTGGCGCGTAACCCCGGCGGTGAATATTCCACTGAGCACCAGCAGCGTATTTTTATGGCAGGTTTAGAAACGCTCAAACATGATAAGCAGACGGCTCTGGAAACCCAAAAAGGCGTTGAGCATGATATCCTGCAAGCGCACTTATCAATAATTACCGATGCAACCTTCCAGCGCCATATCTCCACCGCGATTGCGGGCGGAGAAAATGCCTGGGATGCGATCATTAAGGCTGCCATAGCGTTCTGTGAAATTCTTAATCGCTCATCGAGCAAATATATTAAAGAGCGCACCCTGGACGTTCTCGATATTACCGGGCAATTACTTACTTCGGTTTATGGTGCTGGCGTATTACCACAAAACAGCCTTAAATTAACACAAGCATCGATTATTCTGGCCAATAGCCTGACGCCGAGTCAGTTCCTCGGCATCAATAAAGAGTATCTTGCCGGAATGGTGTTATCCGCCACCGGTAAAACATCTCACACCGCTATTCTGGCCCGTTCGCTTGGTATCCCAACCCTGACGGATATCGATTGTTCAGCTCTGGCGTTGAATGCAGAGAATGACATCATCATCGATGGTAACCCGGCCATTTTGATTACCGCACCGGATGAAAAAGTCCTGCGCTATTACCGCAACGAAATCACCGTGCAGCAGACCATGCAACAGCAGATGCTGGCTAACGTCCGCCAACCCGCGATGACCCGCGATAACCATAGCATCGAAATCGCCGCCAACATTGCCAGCCTGGCGGAAGCCGAAGCCGCGTTCAACAACGGCGCTGAAGGTATTGGGCTGTTCCGTACCGAAATGTCCTTTATGGATCGTGAAACCGCACCGGACTACTGCGAGCTGGCTGAGCTCTACGGCCAGGTGATGCAGCTCGCCGAAGGGAAGCCGGTGATATTTCGCACCTTCGATATCGGCGGCGACAAACCCGTCGACTATATGAACCTCGGTGAAGAGGAAAATCCGTTTCTCGGCTTCCGGGCGGTACGCACCTATCCGCACTATCGCGACCTTTTTACCATGCAGCTCAAGGCCATCCTCAGTGCCTCGGCATTTGGCAATGCCAAAATCATGATCCCAATGATCGCTAACGTTGATGAAGTTATCTGGTGTCGTGAAGTGCTGGAGGAGGTGAAAAGCGCGATGCGCAGCGAGGGATTGGCGTTCAACGATGAGATTTCGCTCGGCGTGATGCTGGAAGTGCCCTCCGTCATCTTCGCAATTCGTGAGATAGCCGAATACGCGGACTTCTTCAGCGTCGGCAGTAACGACCTGACGCAGTACTTTTTTGCCGCCGACCGCGGAAATACGCAGGTTGAGGCGGTGTACGACAACTATGCCCCGGCATTTCTTCGCGCTATGCAGTTTGCCGCCGATGAGGTCCATCGTGCTGGCAAGTGGATTGGCATCTGCGGGGAGCTGGGCGCCAGCAAAGATTTTCTGCCGCTGTTCGTCGGCATGGGCTTTGACGAGCTCAGCATGAGCGGCACCTCGATTCCAGGCGTTAAACATGCGCTGCGGGAGCTGAGTTTCGCTAAATGCCAGCGGCTAGCGCAGGATATCGTGGCGTTAAAACGCTCTGCTGAGGTCAAAACCACGCTGCGTTCACCGGACGTAAAAGCGGTTAGCAAAATGCCGATCCTCGCCCCGGATTTCATTCTCTGCGATCTGGAAGCCAGTGATAAAAACGAGGTTATCAAAAAGATGACCGACAATCTGTGGCTGCACCATCGCACCGATAATCGGGATCAACTCAGCGACGACATCTGGGCGCGCGAGGACTCATTCTCCACCGCCGTGGGCTATGGCTTCGCCATTCCGCACACCAAGTCGGACCATATTCACTACTCCACTATCAGTATGGCGACCCTGGCGAAGCCCATTATGTGGGGCGATCAGGAGGTCGAAACCGTGTTTATGCTGACGGTGAGTAAATCCGCCGACCCTAATGAGCATATGAAATATTTCTCTACGCTTGCCAGAAAGCTAATGAAAGAGGATTTCCGCAATGAAATAAAACAGGCCGAAAACGTCACCGTACTCTACAACCTGATGGCCAATACTCTGGCCGTATGAAATCAGGAAATTATTAAGCCATATTTAAAATTACAGCCAAATAAAAAATCAGGAGTCACTCATGAAAATTGTCGGAGTCGCAGCATGCATTACCGGAGTCGCCCACACCTATATGGCCCAGGAAGCGATTGAGCAGGAGTGTAAAAAAAGAGGTTATGACGTCAAAGTCGAAACCCAGGGCGGCATGGGAATTGGAAACGAATTAAGCGAAGACGAAATTGCCGAAGCCGATGTGGTTATTCTGGCAATTGCCATCGGTATTGAAGGCGTCGAACGCTTTGAAGAAAAAGAAGACGCTGGCCTGATTATTTCGCTCAACCCGGCGGAAGTGGTTCGCGATCCGGCGGCGATTATTGACAGAGCCGAGAAGCTGGTTAAATAAATCAAACCACCGATGCGAATTTATTTCGGCATTCGCCATCGGTGAATAAAAACGTTAATTAAATTTCTGCGAACGCTGTATTTCAATTATGACGCAAAAGCGCCCGGGGATGACTACGCCCGTAAATCGTATGTCATCCCATAAAAATACAGGGTATCGGGAGGATAAAAAATGTCGGAAAAAGCAAAAGCCATTAAGGATGATTTAGTTAAAGCGTTTAGCACCGGCGTGTCATATATGATGCCGGTGGTGGTGGTCGGCGGCATCTGTCTGGCGCTGTCGCTGATTGGCGGCGAGCCGGTTGCGGGCAAAGGCATGGTCGTCACCAATCCATTCTTATTAAACCTTGGCGCTATCGGCAGCGCCGGGCTGGGAATGATGATTCCGGTGCTGGCGGCCTATATTTCCTACTCTATCGCCGGTAAGCCGGGGCTGACGCCGGGCTTAATCACTGGTTTTATGGCCAGCACGCCGCTAGGCGCGGACCACGTGGTAACCGGTTTTCTCGGCGCAATGCTGCTCGGTATTCTCAGCGGCTACGTCGCTAAATGGGTAAAAACCTGGAAGGTCGGCAAAGTGCTGATGCCGGTCATGCCGATCATGATTATTCCCATCGTCTCAAGCGTTATTGTCGGCATGCTCTATCTGTACGTACTGATTGGGCCCATCGGTTTTGCCATGAAATGGCTGGTTTCCATGCTCTCTAATATGCAGGGAAGCAGCGGCGTCGTATTAGGTTTAATTCTCGGCGCCATGGCGGCCTTTGATATGGGTGGACCGGTCAATAAAACCGCCACGGCATTTACCCTCGCATTAATGGCAGAAGGTATTTATGGCCCGAACGGCGCTTACCGTATTGCCTGCGCTATCCCACCGCTCGGCATTGCCCTCTCGACTTTTATTTCCCAGCGTAAATGGGCTGAAGATGAAAGAAGAATGGGGACCTCTGCTGCCTTTATGGGATTAATTGGCATTACCGAAGGGGCGATTCCTTTCGCCGTTAAAAATCTGAAGACCGTGCTGCCGTCAATTATTATCGGTAGCGCCGTCGGTGCCGGTCTGGCTATGGTTCACGGCGTCGAATCTATGGTTCCCCACGGTGGATTAATTGCCATTGCTGGCGTCAATAAAGCGCCAATGTGGTACGTCATCGATATGCTTATCGGCGTTATTGTCACCGCCATCTGTCTGCATATTCTGCGCCCCAATATTAGCGAGCCGGTAAAAAAAGAGTCGGCTAAAAAAACAATCACTTCTGATATGAATAAAGTCTGAGGAGTTATCATGAAAAACACAATGAAACAGTACGTCGATTATATTGTTAACGGTGGCAAGTCTACGATGCTGGGAATTGGCCCAATGTCTCCGGCGTTAATTCAGGCCTGCTTTGAACTGGGTAAAGAAAAAGATCTGCCGTTGATGTTTATTGCCAGCCGCAACCAGGTTGATGCCGATGAGTTTGGCGCGGGTTACGTTAATAACTGGGATCAGTTCCGCTTTGCTGCCGACCTGAAAGCGATGGCGGAAAAAGTCGGCTTCAACGGTGACTACTTCCTCTGCCGCGACCACGGCGGCCCATGGCAGCGTGATAAAGAGCGTAAAGATCATATTCCGGAAGCCGAAGCGATGAAGCTGGCCCGCCGCTCTTATCAGATTGATATGGACGCCGGTTTCGACCTGTTGCATATTGACCCGACGAAAGACCCGTACGTTGTTGGTAAAGTCATTGATATTGAACTGGTTCTGAGCCGCACCGTTGAGCTGATTCGCTTCTGCGAAGAGTACCGTAAGGCCAATAGCCTGAAGGAATTCTTCTATGAAGTCGGTACCGAAGAGACCAACGGCGGCCTGACCGACGTCAGCGCCTATGAAGGGTTTATTATCGAGCTGAATAAGCGTCTGGCCGCTGAATCGCTGCCGCAGCCGCTGTTTATCGTCGGTCAAACCGGCACTCTGACCCGCCTGACCAAGAACGTTGGCCACTTTAATGATAAGCAGTCCGCAGAGCTTTCGGCTATCAGCACCCGCCACGGCGTGGGCCTGAAAGAGCATAACGGCGACTACCTGCCGGATGAAATTCTACTGAAGCATCCGGGTCTGGGCATCACCGCGATGAACGTCGCCCCGGCCTACGGCACCATTGAAACCCGCGCTTATCTGAAGCTGGCGGAAGTCGAGAAAGATCTGGCGGCGAAAGGCTTTATCAAGTCAACGTCTGATTTAAAAACCGTCCTGACCCGCGAGTGCGTGCTGAGCCACAAATGGGAAAAATGGATGACCGATGAGCACAAAAACAAGTCCGAAGAGCAAATCTTTAACGAGCCAGAATTGTTGAAAGAGATTCTTGAACTCAGCGGCCACTACAACTACGAAAAACCGGACGTTGTCAAAGAGATGCAAACCATGTTTGCCAATCTGAAGTCGTTTGGCGTCGAGCCTGAGCGTTACGTGGTCAATAAAATTAAAGATATGATCCAGAACGAAGCCGAATGCTTCAATATGCCAGGCCTGACCTCCCGCGTCGCGCAGGCAAAATAATCCCCCATCCAACCAACAATAAGGAGCGGGCCTTGCCTTCTCCTTGTTGTTTCCAGCCCTATTATTGAAAAACAGGTCATAGCGATGAATCAGCTTGAACAACTAAAGCAGCGGACAACCATTGTTGCCGACAGCGGGGACATTGACAGCATTATGGCTTATCAGCCTGAAGATGCGACCACCAATCCTTCGCTTATTTATAAAGCGGCACAGCTTCCGCAGTACCAAAAACTGGTGAAGGATGCCGTCGCGGCGGTGAAGTCTCGCCAGAATGGAAAAGCGGTACAGCCTGCGGATATTGCCGATTATCTGGCGGTAAGTATCTGGGTGCTGATCCTGAAAAGCGTTCCGGGACGTATTTCAACCGAAGTGGATGCTCGCCTCTCGTTTGATACTCAGGCCAGCATAGCTAAAGCGCGGGAAATCATTGCGCTGTATGAAGAGAAAGGGATCGGTAAAGATCGGGTTTTAATTAAGCTCGCTGCCACCTGGCAAGGGATCCGCGCGGCAGAAACGCTGGAAAAAGAGGGTATCCAGTGCAACCTGACGCTACTGTTCTCCTTTGCCCAGGCCAGAGCTTGCGCCGATGCCGGGGTTTTCCTGATTTCCCCATTTGTCGGTCGCATCTACGACTGGTACAAGAAAAACAACCCTGATACCACCTTCACCGTCGAGAACGATCCGGGCGTCGAATCGGTACAGAAGATCTATCGCTTCTATAAAATGCACGGTTACCGGACGGTGGTGATGGGGGCCAGCTTCCGCACGCCAGAACAGGTACTGGCGCTTAACGGCTGCGACCGTCTGACCGTTTCCCCGGCACTGCTGGCGCAATTGCAGCAAACTCAGGGGCCGGTACCCGCGCCGTTGACGTATGAAGGTGAGGTTCAGGCGAAGCCCGCCGCAATGAGTGAAGCGGAGTTTTATTGGGCGCATCATCAGGATGCGATGGCGGTGGAGAAGCTCGCCGAAGGTATTCGCCTGTTTGCCGTGGACCAGAACAGCCTTGAGGCGCTACTGAGCCAGTATCTGTAAGTGAGACATCCCGGGTGGCGGCTGACGCCTTACCCGGGCTACCACTATTTTCCCGGAGGCGGCGCTAACGCGCCTGTCCGGGCTACAAGACTGCTCGCGCGGGGGAAACTATTTTTGCGCCAGCTGGCTAAACACCATCTGTAACTCCTCGGGCTTGCGCAGGCCCTGATGCAAATCTAGCACCGTTCCATGGCTATCAATCAATACCGACGTTGGGGTGCCGATAACCTGATAGCGCTCCTGGGTCATTTTGAGCTGATCGCGCAGCACCGGATAGCTGATGCCATGTTTAGCTAACAGCGGCGCGATATCGACTGATTCCGGGTCGGTATTGACGCCCACCACCACCAGTTTATCCGGCCAGCGCTGGCTGAGCGCCTGTAAGGAATCCATCTCCGCCAGACAGCCGCCGCAGCTTGATGACCAAAAATTGAGATACACCGCCTTGCCCTGCCAGCGCTCAAGGCTGGCCGATTCCCCCTGCAAATCAAACGCCGCCAGCGCGGGTGCCGCCTCGCCGCGCGCCAGCTTTTCCTCTTTGCAGCCGCCGAGCAGCACCAGCAGCAGGACAAGCATCACTTTAGGCATGCGCATGATGATTCACCTCCTCTCCCAGATACTTTCCGTGCTGCAAACGCACGATGCGATCGGCGAACTGCCCCAGCGCCGGGTTGTGGGTCACCATCACAATGGTGCGCCCCTGCCGGTGCAAATCGGTCAGCAGATCCAGCACCCGCTGTTCGTTCTCTTCATCGAGGTTACCGGTTGGCTCATCGGCAAAAATAACCGGTGGCTCGTTAACCAGCGCCCGGGCAATGCAGACGCGCTGCTGCTCACCGCCGGAAAGCTGGCTCGGTAGATGGGTAACACGATGCTCAAGGCCGACCTGAGCCAGCACCGCTCTGGCGGCAGCTTCATCCACCACGCTGTGGTAATGCTGCGCCAGCATGATATTTTCCAGCGCCGTCAGAAACGGGATCAGGTGGAACTGCTGGAACACAAGGCCAATTTTCTGCGCGCGAAAGCGCCTGCGCCCCTCTTCATCCAGCGCCGCCGCGTCGGTTCCGTCGAGGATCACCTGCCCTTCGCTGGCGGTATCCAGACAGGTGAGAATATTCATCAGCGTCGTTTTACCGGAACCAGACGCCCCCATAATAGCGACAAACTCGCCGCGGGCGATGCGCAGGTTGATATCTTCCAGCGCGGTTACTTCCCCGAACCGCTTATATAAATGACGCGTTTCAATCGCCATCTGACGCAAAGACGTGACGGTCATGGCGTTACTCTCCTTTCAGCACTTTCGCAGGTTCGACGCTCACCGCGCGCCGCACCGGAACAATGGCCGCCAGCAGGGCGACCAGTAAAGACAGAATCAGGGTAATCGGCAGCACCGGCAGGCGCAGCGAGATACTGGCGTTAAACACCGTTAATCCCAGCAGCTGCGCCAGCAGATAGCCCAGCACCCAACCGCAAACCACCGCCGCAAAAGTGATAATGCTGGTCTCCAGTAACATCTGGCGGATGATATCGCCGTTGCTGGCCCCCAGCGCTTTTTGCAGGGCAAACTCGCGAGCGCGTTCACCGACAATCGCCATCAGGGTGGTGTTCACGCACAGGGATGAGAGCGCGAGGATAACTATCGATACCAGTCCCATCAGCCCCTTAATTTTCTCCAGCACCTGCCCTTCAGATGCCGATACTTTACGCACTGGACGAATCTCAAGGTCAGGATATTGCCGCTGTAACTGGCTGGCGTAGCTCTCCACCTGACCGAGGTCATTGCTGACGCTAAGCAGCCCGTGGCTGATAACATCGGGCTTTTGCAGCCATGACTGCGCTACGTCGAGGCTGACAATCAGCATATTGTCGGTCGCGTCCCCGGCTTCAACGATGCCCTTAATCAGCAGTTTCTTGCGCCGACTATGGTCCACCAGCGTCACGCTATCGCCAATATTCAGCGCCAGACGCTGCGCCAGCTTCACGCCAATCATCGCGTTGCGATCGTCAAAGCTAACGCCGATCCAGCTGCCGTTGACCTGCCAATAGGGCACCAGTTTTTGCAGCGACTCAAACCACACACCGACCATCACCACTTTTTCCAGCTCGGTGCGCGCGGTACCGTAGAGCCAAGGGCTGGCGCCGTGAATCAGTCCACCCGGTGCGCCGTCAAGAATCGCCTGCAGCTCCGGCTGCGGCATGCTGGTGCCATGGCCCGGACCAATGTAGAAGTTCGCGCCAAAGGTGCGCAACTCCTCGCTCATTTTGCTATTAATGTCGAACCACACGGCGGAAAGCGCCGTGACGATGGTCGCGCCGACCGCCAGCGCGGCAAATACCACGCTGACCCGCTGCATACGCAGCCGCAGCGCCCGCCACACTAATAACCACAGCATGTCGCGCTTAGCGGCCATACAGCACCTCCACAGGATAAAGACGGGCAATACGCCGCGCCGGGAACCAGGTGCCGATTAACGCAATCAGCACCGCAATCACCAGCACGCAGGGCACCACCACCCAGGCAAAATTAAGCGGCGTATCAAACAGCATCAGGCCGATAGCCTTCGCCAGCCCCCATCCGGCGATGCAGCCAAATGCTCCACCGGCCAGGCCGCCCAGCGCCGCCTCAAGATAGAACAGCAGCAGAATTTGCCACTGCCGCGCGCCCAGCGCTTTCATCAGGCCAATCTCCTTGGCGCGTTCCATAATGGTGCTGGTCATCAATGAGGCGATGCCCATCGCGGCGGCGGCCAGCGCGGCTAAAGTTACCACGCCCATTAACAGCTGAATTTTATCGATAACCACGCCTTCCGAAGCGGCAACCTGCCAGACCGGACGCACTTCCGCCCCGGAAATCGCCTCCTCAAGCTGGTGGGCGATAGACGACACATAGGCGGTGCAGTACCACAGATCGTACTCTTCGGCATTAAGCGCTTCGAGATCCTCTCGCGCCCGACGCGACAGTTCGTTTTCCGGCACCGTCAGCGCCGACACGCGGATCGCCTGTACTTTCCCCGGTAGCCCCAGCAGTTGCTGCACCACGCTAAGCGGCATGACCAGCTGGTTATCTTCATCGCCGCCGCTGGATAAAATACCGCTCACCTGCACGTTTACCACGTTATCCGCGACCTTTAACGCCAGGCGATCGCCGGGCTTCCAGCCGTAGTTTCGCGCCAACGCGTGGCCGACCAGGGTTTGCGGTGTCTCACCGACCGGCTCCTGCGGCCATTCGCCGCTCACCTGCCAGAACGGGCTGACCGTCCGCTGCCCGGTTTCGTATCCCTCTTCATCCGGGATAGCGACCGGCTGGCTGAAAAAGGTCCCCAGCACGCGGATATCATGGCCATCCACGCTCACTTCGCCGCCGAGCATCGGTGCGAAGCCAACAATGTTGTTGCGCCAGAAGATATCTTTGATATTCGGCAGCTCGGATTCATCCAGAAAATCGTCGCTGGCCAGCGGGTTGCTTTGCTCGCTAAACAGCGCGGGCAGCGCCGCCTGCCCTGCAGGCTCAATCAGAATATTAGCGCCGTAGGATTTCAGCTCGCGGGACATCTTGTCGCCGATGTCGATAGAGACTGCCAGCAGCGCCGAGATCAGGCTGGTCGCCAGAAACACGGTCAATACCGCCAGCGCTTTACGCCGCAGATTGCGCCCCCATGACTGGTAGATCATTCGCCACAGCATCGCTACTCCTCCTTCACTGCGTCAGGAACAAACTGCTCTGGCGCATTGCGGAAACGGTCATAGTTCGCTTCTGATGAGAAGAACCAGGTTTTACCGCCATAGCTGTATTTGAAGTCGGCACTGGTATTGGTCAGCGTTGAACCATCCACCGGGTCGGTCACTTTAATTGTCAGGACGGTAGAGAAATAGTTTCCCCCCACGGCCAGCGCCGCGCCGGGTATCGTCAGCTCTTTGTCATCGTTGCGCCAGTCGTCGATCGGCACCGGGTTGCATCCACCGGGTTTGCCAATGGAAGGAATAAAGATGTGCACGCCGCAGGCAACGCAAATCACCTGATTGCCTTCCATCACATACCCCTGATCGCCGCACAGCAGGCAGGCGTCGAACACCACGCCGAAACGCAGCTTGTCGGGATAGCGGTTAATGATAAAAAAGCGGATCGCTTTGCCGTCATCCGCCACCCAGACGAAGCGATGCAGTTTGCCATCGCGCACCTGTTCAACCGGGATATGCACCAGGCCGTCGGCGGCCAACGTGACCGGCTGCGCCTCGGATAAGCGCGGCGGCTGTGAAGCCACCAGATCCCACCATAGCTGGCCGCCGATAATCGCCAGCGCGCAGCAAATAGTCGTGAGCCACAGCCGGGTTGCTCCACGGCGTTCGGCCAGCGCCAGACGGCGGGAGATTGGCTCTTCCGTCGCTTTTACCTTGCGGTAATAGCGGCGCAGCGCCGGGATCCAGAACAGGCACATTAACAGCAGTACCGCGGCGGCGGCCCAGTTATACATCGCCGCATTGTTAGTCACTTTGGCGACGAAGCTCAGCAGCGGCTTCAGCAGCGGCACCACCTGTAGCTTCATCAACAGCAGCAGCAAATTCCCGCTCAGCGGCAGCCACAACAGGACCATCATCAGCAGGGTCAGCGGCCAGTAGAACCCGCGCATCCGGCGCAGGAGCATGGCGCAGAGCGCACACGCCAGGCACAAAAGCGCGAACGCCAGCACCAGCGCGGTCAGATTCAGCAGCAGATCGGTATTCAGCACGTGCGTGGAGGTCAGGCCGCCGAGGTTCGGGTCAAGCGCCCAATGGCGGGCCGCACCAAAGGTCAGGATCCATTGCCACAGATAGCGAACCCGCGGCGTTGACCACCAGAAGCTCAGCAAAAATAGCAGTGAAACGAGAATTTCAGCACCAACGAAAAGAAGCTCCAGCGACTGGCTCGGGCGAATAAACAGCCCGGCGAACAGTCCGCCAGCCAGCGCGGTGAGCAGCGTCCAGACCAGCGGGCGCAGTGCAGGAGGGTTGCCGCGGCCCCAGAGTACGGCGGAGAGCAGCGCAATGCAGAAAAAGACCTGTAGCGTCGTGACGAAAAAATAGCTCATGACTTCAACTCAGTACGGCGGATGAAAAATACGCCGCAGGATGACCCGTCGACCATCCTGCGTAATAGCGCTCGCGTTTAATGACGCTTAGTTCAGACCGACATACTTAAACTCATAGCTCACATCAAACGGCTTCCACCAACGACCGACGCCGGTTTCGCTATCGGTATGACGGTGCATCCCGGCTTTTGACGGCGGGTCAATGTGGTAGGTCACTTTGTAGTTACCAACGCCCATCATCTTGATATTCGCACCGTAGTGCGGGCCATCGCTCGCCACCATCGGCATAAAGGTGCCTTCTTGTTTTTCGCCAGTGTCGCTATTGACCAGGGTATAGGCGATGGTCAGATAAGGGATCCATTCACCTGCGCCAAAACCATTTTTACCGCCTTCAACAGCATGAATATCGGCTTCCAGATGGATATCCGATTTCGCTGCCGGCAAACCCATACCGCGCGGTTCCATATCGATCGGCTGCAGGTAAACCGCAGCGATCTCCATCTCATTCATGGTGACAGGTTCACCAGCCGGATACTCTTTAAAGGCCAGCGCCGCAGGTGCGGTGAAAATGCTGGCTACGGTTGCGCTGATAATCAGGGTCTTCTTAATGGTCATCTGACTCATCCTCTCGTCTTAAAATGATTAGGAACTTGTTTTTATGGTCTCACCTGGTGCCTGGCGGCGGCGCATGATCCATAGCGCCACCAGCGCCGCGATCAGCAATACAATCTGCGGCAATAGCGTTTCCACGTAGGGGTAAATCCCCAGCCAGCTGATTTCGGGCATCCCGTTAATCAACGTTGGCTGGAATAGTTTGCCCTCCACCAGTTCCAGTACCCCTTTACCGGCGAAAACAAACGCCATCAGGTACATAAAACCGCCGGTGAACATGAAGAAGGGTTTAAGCGGTAGTCGAACCACCGAGTAGCGCATGATGAGCCAGGCAATGAGCAGTACCACGCAGCCGATAACAAACCCGGCACCGATGGCAAGATGACCCGGCAGCCCCTGGGCATCACCAATCAGGGCGTAGTAGAACAGTACCGTTTCGGCACCTTCGCGGTAGACCGCGAGGAAGCTGGTTAGCCACAGCCCTACCAGCGATCCGCGCGACAGCGAATGGGAGAGTTTGCCCTCAAGCCAGGCTTTCCAGTGGCGGGCTTCGACCTTCGACAGCAGCCAGTAGCTCATAAAGAACAGCATCACCACGGCAATCAGCATGGTGATCCCCTCCAGCAGCTCCCGGCTGGCGCCAGAGTTGGTAAACAGCAGTTGGAAGATAAACGCCGTCGCCACGCTGGCCACCAGCGCGACAATCACCGACTGGCGAATCAGCGGCAGCTTGTCGTGATGGTTGTTTTTAACCAGATAGGCCACGATAGCCGCCACAATCAGCAACGCTTCCAGCCCTTCGCGCACGATGATCATCAGGCTGTAGAGCAGCAGGCTCCATTGGGTCTCTTCGCCCTCGCCCAGCATAGCCACCGCTTTTTGCAGGTCCTGCTCCAGCGCAGCGGCTTCGGCAACCAGCTTTTCCTGCGGCTGGTTGGCCTTCATCAGGCTAACCATGCGGGTAAAGTGCGCTTCAAGGGAGGTTTTAAACGCCGAGTCGCGGGAGCCGATTTTGTTCTCCATTCCGGTGGCTTCGAAACGGTCAAAATAGGTGTCCTGGACATCGAGAATCGCATCCTGCCCTTCCCCGTTCTGATAGCGCACCAGAGCAGCATTGATGCTTTGGTTAATCCCGGCAGCGACGCTCGCCCAATCCGCCCGGGCTCCCGTATCCTCGATCTGTGTGGCGTTGCCTGCGCTAGCCGGAGCGCTTACCGGCTGATCGTCACGGGTGGTTGGCAGACCTGGCAGAATATCTTCCAGATCCTGCAATAACGTGGTGACCTGATACGAAACGTCGTTCAGGCGGTCCGGCTGGGAGGTCAGGGTAATCAGCGCGGTAAACTGCTGGTTGATGGCGGCGGCCTCTTTCGCCGAGCGATTCTGACGTACCGAGGTTTCCATTTCGGAGTTTTTGAAGCCTTGATAGTGCGCCTGCTGCACCTGCTGGCTGGCCTGCGCATAGTTACCGGCCTGATACTCCGTCACCGCCTGCGCCAGCATATCGTCAATAATGCGGAAGCTATCCTGCCAGTGCAGCGCAATGTCATCGCGCGACAGCGCGGTATGCTGCTCTTCCGCCACCAGCCGATGCCCGCCGTCCAGTATCGGCTCCACCTCACGCAGCGCCTGCTTCAGCCCGTCGATCCGCGCCTGAACTTCGCTCTGCGGTTTGCCCTCGCCGATCATGCGCCGGATCTCACCGAAGGTACTCTCCATTTCGTAGCTTTTCCGCGCCGAAATGTTAATGCGGATTGGCCCTTCGAGGTTTTCAAACACTTCAAAGTAGGCCATTTGCACCTCGCGGCGCGCTTCGGTATTTTTTTGCTGCTGATAGAATTCGGCTGTCTTATCAAGACGTTGCTCGATATCCTCGATATACGGCGCATAGTGGGTCTGCGCCATCGCGCACGCGCTGCCGAACACGAGGCTAAACAACATCAGCAGCAGGAAAGAACGAGGAACAGCCATGACGCATCCCATTAGAGTTAATGATAATGATTATCGTTGTCATTTTTACTCGTAATGTACATGACCTGGATCATGAAAATGTCAAACTGTGACAATTTGTGTAAAATGTTGCAAAGAACTAAATATTTATAACTCTGGGTTATTAGGCGGGCATAGAGGCTTTCCTATCGCGGAATAACGGAATCAGATGCATAAAAAAACCGGTGCTGTATTCACACCGGTTGTTTGAGGGATATTTTGCGGGATTTATTTTTAACGATTTAATATTTCAGGGTTTTGCTGTAGCCGCTGAAGAAACTTACCGTATCCCTGCTCACCCGCCCAGTAATGAATACTCTTCTCGACGCCGGTTGAAGTCAGGGTCGCACCGCTAATTCCATCCACCGTATAGTCATCATGCTGACCGGGATTATTCTGAATAACCTTTAGCGCCGGCTGGCCGTTATTATCGCGTATTTTCTTGCCTGGCCATTGGCTACGCCAGTCTGGGTCTTCGACTCTTGCACCCAGCAGCGGCGTTTCATTCTGCTGGTAATACAACAGGTCTTTTACCGTTCGGCCATCGGTCTCAAGGGCGATTAAGGCATACATCATCGACTTCGCGCCTTTGCCGTAAACCGGAAGTATAACTTGCTGAATTTCATCATTATTATCTCGAACAACGTAAACCTCACCCAGCGAACAGCGCTGGCGGATTTGCGCCGGATCGCGTGACGCAGCCAGTTCGACACAGCGTTTTTTCACGTTGCTCTCTGCTCCCATAGCCAACAACTGACCGTTATCAAGATTTACCTGACGCACCGCCACGCGTTGTTGATAGAGCGATTTCAGCGCCTGCGGATCGCGTTGCCCATTACGCGTTAAACCAGCAACCTGGAGAACCGCGGCTTCTGTTTCCGCGTTTTCGGGTACGGCAAAATTGTCTTTGGACAGTAAAAACCAGGCGGCAACAATTGCAAAAATAAGAATACAAAAAACCATCAAAACTAAAACAATAATTTTACCTTTACGCATGCGCTCATCTTTCCCATCAGTTGGCATCTGTAATATAGAGTGCAACCATTCCCATTCTTTTGTCTAGCCCTCCAGACAATACGTATTTGCTTGATTTGATATTTCGTGACAATCAAAATTATGCTTAAAAATATTAACCCTATTTTTTACATATATAAAAATAATCTTTCTTGCAGGCAATTTATTAGAAAAACTAATAGTCATAAAACTCGTTGCATGCCGGGCACCTGAGAAATGTAAAAAAACGCCTGACCTCTGGTTTTCTTTAAGATTAATCTTATAATCGACAGGTAAAAACAACCCACCTGCAACCGTCACCTTGGGATAAGAGACAACTATGTCCAGACCTACGGCGCTGTACGTTCCACATGTTTTAAGCGCAGCGGATATCGCCCCCGAAGAGCGCTATAAGAGATTGTCGCAGAACATTAACTGCTACGGTATTGAAGTAGTTAACAATCGGCGGCCGGAAGAGATTATTGCCACTCATAAAACTATCTCCGGCGTTAACGGAGATTATTGTAGTGCGATGGGTTCAAAAAACGAAACGATATTCGACCCGCACCAGACAACGGAATCTTCGATTTATATTTCACTGATCGTTCAGGGCAACCAAATCATTCGCGGTCGTAAAGAGTCCGCCAGCTCACAGGTGAATCAGGGAACGTTAATTGTTCACCAACGCAACGACTATTATCATTATCAATGTAATGATGTAAAACAGCTCTACGTTATTCCCCGCAGCGATAAAATAAACGAAGTATTCAGTGGGAAATTAAACAGCCCAATGATCTCTTTAGAAAATCATCATCTGGCAGGATTTTTGAAATCACATATGCAGTTACTGGATGCGCAGTCTGCCATTCTGTCAACAAAAGAGACGGCAACCGTCGTTGATGGATTGCATAATATGGCTTTAATCATGCTTGCCGATGTCGCTAAAGAGAGAGGCTTATTTTCCCCAGGCAAGCTAAGCCATCTATTTAATGGCGCTAAGTCTTTCATTATGCAGAACTATCATCAACAGAGCTTATCACCAGATATGCTGACGCAAACGCTACGCTGCTCGCGCGCCAGTCTCGACAGAGCCTTTAATGAACAGAATACATCGGTGATGGCATTAATCAGAGACATACGTTTAGAGGCTGCGCGAGAGATGCTGGAAAATAACCTGCAGCTTCGAATTGAGCAGATTTCCTGGGTTTGCGGTTTTGTCAGCCATCCATTATTTGGCAAGCAGTTCCGCGAAAAATATCACGTATCACCGAAAGTCTGGCGAGACAATTATAATAAGGCGAGTTAACTCGCCTCTCGATATCAAACTTATCGCTGGCGGAAAGGCCGAAAGCGTTTGGCCCGGCGCTCTTTAATATAGCTTAGCAAGCTATATACCGATATTCCCAGCAGTAAAATAGCGATGGTCATCAGAAAAAATGCACTGATATTCATTGTTGCGCTCTCTTTTATATCCCTATCATGTTCGACAGGTAAGATTTATTATGAGATTTTAATAATAATGATTCTTAACAGCACAACCAGACTTCCGGGCCTCAATTCTGTTCTCTGCCCCTCAGCAACTCTCTTTACATACCAGGTTCAAACCTTGATCTTCTCCGACGTACAGAGCAGCATGGAAGCGCAAACATCATAAAACAACAATACCGCAACCCAAAAACAGGAGAAAATCAGTGCAGACAGGACATCGCTTCCAGGCTACGGACCTGCATCAATTTGTTAAAACGCTGTTCACTCATATGGGCAGTACTCCCACCGAAGCCTCCCTCGTTGCCGACCATCTGATTGCCGCTAACCTTGCCGGTCATGATTCCCACGGCGTAGGCATGATCCCAAGCTATGTACGTTCCCACGCGCTGGGTTGTCTTCAGCTCAACCGCCATGCCAGCGTGATGAAGGATGCAGGCGCGGTCGTCACCCTTGATGGTAACGGTGGGTTCGGTCAGGTAGTGGCTCATGAAGCCATGCAGATGGGCATCGAAAAAGCGAAACAGCACGGCATGGCTGCCGTCGCACTGCGTAACGCGCACCACATAGGCCGCATCGGCTACTGGGCAGAACAGTGCGCCGCCGCCGGAATGATCTCTATTCACTTCGTGAACGTTGTCGGCAACATTATGGTCGCGCCGTTCCGTGGCAAAGACAGCCGCTTCGGTACCAACCCGCTGTGCGTGGTGTTCCCGCGCGAAGGCCATCCCCCGCTGTTGCTAGATTATGCCACCAGCGCTATCGCCTTTGGTAAGACCCGCGTCGCATGGCACAAAGGCGTTCCGGTACCGCCAGGTTCATTGATTGACGCTCAGGGCGTTCCCACCACCGACCCGGCGGTTATGCAGACCTCGCCGCTCGGCGCGCTGTTGACCTTTGCCGAGCATAAAGGCTACGCGCTGGCGACGTTGTGTGAAGTGATCGGCGGCGCGGTATCCGGTGGCAAAACCTCGCATAAGGAGAATCTACAAGCCAGCGTAGACGCTATTTTCAACTGTATGACCACCATCATTCTCAGCCCGGAAGCATTCGACGCGCCAGATATGCAGCGTGAGACCGAGGCGTTTATCGACTGGTGCAAACAGTCACCGCATGATGAAAATACACCGATTCTGGCACCGGGCGAGTGGGAAGAAGCCAACCGTCAGGAACGTCTGGCGCAGGGTATTCCACTGGATGCCGGGAGCTGGCAGGCGATTTGCGCCGCCGCCGAGGAAGTCGGGTTACCCGCAGAGACTCTCGCGCAGCTACGGCTTAAGCTGGCCTGACCCGTCCCTTCATGACGCCCAACCGGGCGTCATGTCATCGTCATTAGTGTCGACATCATCATCACCCTCACTTGCCCAGCCCTCTATTCCCTATGAAATCATAATGTTAAGTTTTGGCACAGTGTATGCATAACGCTCCCGTCCTCTGCCGATGCGCTGGCAGAGGACGCCCTGACAAAGGCGGGCCGGGCCCGGTCTGTCCGTTGTTGTTTATTCTCTGTTAACAGGTCTGTTACTGATGAAAAAAATCACGAGCGTTTGCCCTTACTGCGGGGCCGGTTGCAAACTTAAGCTGGTCGTCGATAACAATAAAATTATCCGCGCCGAAGCGGCCGATGGTGTGACTAACCAAAATCAGCTATGCCTCAAAGGCTACTACGGCTGGGACTTCCTCAACGATACGCAACTGCTGACGCCACGCCTGCAACAACCGATGATTCGCTACCAGAAAGGCGGTAAATTCACCCCGGTCAGCTGGGATGAAGCTATCCGCTATACGGCGAAAAAACTGCGTGAAATAAAAGAAAAACATGGTCCGCGCGCCATTATGACCACCGGCTCATCCCGTGGTACCGGCAATGAAACCAACTATGTGATGCAAAAGTTCGCCCGCGGAGTGCTCAACACCAATAACGTTGACTGCTGCGCCCGCGTCTGCCACGGCCCGTCGGTGGCCGGTCTTCAGTTGGCGCTCGGCAACGGCGCGATGAGCAACTCAATTAGCGATATTGAAAACTCAAAATGCCTGCTGGTATTTGGCTATAACTGCGCCGATTCCCACCCTATCGTTGCCCGTCGGGTGATTAAAGCGCGCGAAAACGGCGCGAAAATCATCGTCTGCGACCCGCGCCGTATCGAAACCGCCCGCATCGCCGACCGCCACCTCCAGCTCAACAATGGCAGTAATATGGCGCTGGTTAACGCCTTCGCCCACGTGCTGTTGGAAGAGAATCTGTATAACCATGATTATGTCGAGCGTTATACCGAAGGGCTGGATGCCTATCGTGAAATGGTCAAAGACTACTCCCCCGAGGCTGTCGAAGAGATAGTCGGCGTTTCGGCGCTTGAGATTCGTCAGGCAATGCGCATGTTTGCCGCCGCACCTTCTGCCACCATTATGTGGGGCATGGGCGTGACCCAGTTTGGTCAGGCAGTGGATGTGGTCAGAGGGCTGGCGAGCCTCGCGCTGTTAACCGGCAACCTCGGACGCGCTAACGTCGGCGTGGGACCTGTGCGCGGGCAAAACAACGTCCAGGGCGCCTGTGATATGGGCGTGTTGCCGAATATGTTCCCTGGCTATCAGGATGTCACCGATGCTAACGCACGCGCTAAATTCGCCAAAGCCTGGGGCATTGACCCAGCGCTGATGGACGACAAAGTTGGGACCCGCATCACCGAGGTGCCGCATAAAGCGCTGACCGGCGAGATCAAAGCCTACTACATCATGGGCGAAGACCCGCTACAGACCGAGGCCGATCTGGGTCTGGTGCGCAAAGGTATCGAAGCGCTCGATTTTGTGGTGGTGCAGGATATCTTTATGACCAAAACTGCAGAAATCGCTGATGTGCTGCTGCCCGCCACCTCCTGGGGCGAACATGGCGGCGTCTTTACCTGCGCCGACCGCGGTTTTCAGCGCTTCGAACAGGCGATTATTGCCACCGGTAACGTTAAGCGCGACTGGGAAATCATCAGTCTGTTGGCCAGCGAAATGGGCTACCCGATGCATTACGACAATAACCAGCAGATCTGGGACGAAATGCGCGAACTGTGCCCGCTGTTCTATGGCGTCACTTATGAAAAAATGGGCGATATGAACCACGTACAATGGCCTTGCCCTACGCTGGATCACCCCGGCACGCCGTGGCTGTATAAGGACAATCAGTTCGATACGCCAACCGGAAAGGGTCAGCTGTTTGCCGCACCGTGGCGAGCGCCCGCGGAGATACCGGATGCAGAGTATCCGCTGGTGCTGTGCACCGTACGCGAAGTCGGGCATTACTCCTGCCGTTCTATGACCGGTAACTGTGCGGCGTTGCAGTCGCTCGCCGATGAACCGGGCCGGGTGCAAATCAACCGCGCCGACGCACAGCGTCTGGGGATTGCCGATCAACAGCTGGTGTGGGTCAGTTCCCGACGCGGCAAGGTAATTACCCGCGCCGACATCAGCGATCGCATTAATCTCGGGGCCGTGTATATGACCTATCAGTGGTGGGTGGGCGCCTGTAATGAATTAACTCAGGACAATCTCGACCCAATCTCGAAGACGCCGGAAACCAAATATTGTGCGGTGAAGGTGGAAGCGATTGAGGATCAGCGCTGGGCCGAGCAGTACGCCTGGACCAGCTACAGCGAGATGAAAGCCCGCCTGAAAGCGGCGGTTAACATGTAAAACGGTGCAGGGAGAAGGACGCATCTCCCTGCGTATTTCGCCCTGGTGCCGGGCGGCGGCTAACGCCTTGCCCGGCCTACTGGATCGCAGACGGCTAAGGACGTGTAGCCCGGACAGGTGCGCAGCACCGCCTCCGGGATCGGCATCTTACGCCAGCAGCTTTTCCACCAGCGCCGTCCACAGCGCTACGCCGTGCGGAATCAGTTCATCATTAAAATCATACCCGGCATTGTGCAGCGGCTTCGAGGCCGTCTCGCCGTCGGTCCCTATCCAAAAATAGGCTCCTGGACAGGCTTCCAGCATGCAGGCAAAATCCTCCGACGCCATGGATGGGTTTCCGTTCCAGCTCACCGCCGATTCCCCCAGCAGCGCGGTCGCCACATCGCGAACTTTTTGCGCTTGGGCAGGATCGTTAGTCGTCACCGGATAACCCGGATACCAGGAGATCTCCCCTTCGACGTCAGAGACCTGCGGCTGAGCGGCGACATAGCTCTCAATCAGCCCCCTCACCCGCTCGCGCACCTGGTTGTTCAGGCAGCGAAAGGTCCCGCGCAGCACAACTTTATCCGGCAGAACGTTAATCGCCTCACCGCCGGCAATCTGGGTGATGCTTACCACCGTAGATTCCTGCGGTGAAAGGCGGCGCGAAGGAATCGTTTGCAGCGCCATAATCAACTGCGCCGCGGCGACAATCGGGTCCGCCCCGCGCTCCGGCATCGCCGCATGACAGCTTTTCCCCGTCAGGGTGATTTCAAACGCATCGAGCGAGGCCATCATCGCCCCGCTGTTAATCGCCACCTGACCCAACGCAATGCCCGGCCAGTTATGCAGCGCGTAGATGCCGTCCATCGGGAACAGGTCGAACAACCCTTCTTCCACCATTTTACGCGCGCCGCCCAGATTCTCCTCGGCGGGCTGAAACACAAAGTGGACGGTGCCGCTAAAGCGGCGGGTTTGCGCCAAATGCGCGGCTGCCGCCAGCAGCATTACGCTATGTCCATCGTGCCCACAGGCGTGCATCACGCCTGGATTGCGCGATTTATAGCTAACATCGCCCAGTTCGGTTATCGGCAGCGCGTCCATATCCGCCCGCAGTCCAATTACCGGACCAGGGCCATTCTCCAGCGTCGCCACCACGCCGGTACCCGCCAGCCCGGTATGAACCTGAAGTCCAAATGAAGTGAGTAATTCAGCAATACGCCGCGAGGTTTCCTGCTCCTGGTATCCCAGTTCAGGGCAAGCATGAAAATCACGTCGCCAGCGGATGGCCTCGGCGATCAGTGAAGGGGATACTGCCATGTCTTACTCCTTTCCTGCACAGCATCAGCGCTGAACCAGTGTTTTATTCAATAATTTGCGGTTATATACCCTAAATAATTCGAGTTGCAGGAAGGCGGCAAGAGAACGAATCCCCAGGAGCTTACTAAAGTAAGTGACTGGGGTGAGTGAGTGCAGCCAACGCACATGCAGCTTGAAGTATGACGGGTATAGGTTACCGACGATCCTATTGGTTATATCCTTTCGCCCGCGCGCTGACAACATTCAGCAAACCCTGAGCCCATGCGCATTAGCGAGGCATCCCGTCAGAGCCGCCTTTTTTGGCAGTCATATCAACGGTGACAGAAGGCGTGCGATTAATTATTATGCAGCTATACTGGCCTTTCGCCGAATAATTCACTCTTCAGAATTCCGTTATCGGGAATAAAATGTTCAACCCAGACCAGAGTCGCCTTGCCCCCACGCTGGCGATGATCATGGCCGCTTCACTAGTGGGATTTATCACCGGCTATACGGTGCCTTTAATCAGCCTTGAGCTGGCGCAGCAGCAGATTGATACCGTCTACGTTGGCCTGCTGGCCGCGCTACCGCCAGCGGGGATGATGATCTCCTCCTTCCTCTCACCTGCGCTGTGCCGACGCTTTGAGATGGGGATGCTGCTGGCCGCAAGCCTGGTGGTGCTCGCAGTCTCCACGGTAGCCTCCTGCCTGAGCTTTGATATTGCACATCTTCTGCTGCCGCGACTGCTGACCGGTATGGCTTCTGGGGTAATTATCGTTCTCGGGGAGAGCTGGATAACCGGCGGCGCGGCGGGCAAAAATCGGGCGACCTTAACCGGGATTTACGCCTCTGCCTTCACCGGCTGTCAGCTGGCTGGGCCATTATTGATTTCCGCCGGGCCAGACTATCAGCCGTGGGCGCTGTTGGTCATTGGCGGCATCACCGTGGCCTGCCTGTTGATGCTGCGTCACTTGCCGACAGGTAGCCGCGAACGACTCGCCGAACACGCCAGCTGGCGCAGCCTTGGCGCTTTTTTACCGGTACTGGCTTCCGGCGTGTTCTGCTTTGCGTTCTTTGATGCCAGCATTCTGGCGCTGCTGCCGCTGTACGGTATGGATAAAGGGCTAAATGAAGTGATGGCGGTGCTGCTGGTCACGGTAGTCCTGACCGGCGATGCTCTGTTCCAGGCACCATTAGGCTGGATTGCCGACCGCTTCGGCATCCGCCGCGTACATCTAACCTGCGCGGTAGTCTTCTGCCTCGCATTGCTGGCCCTACCGTTCCTGCTGGCATCAAATATTCAGCTTATTGTTGGCTGTATGATTCTGGGAGCCGCGGCGGGCGCACTCTATACGCTATCGCTGGTTCGCGCCGGGAAAACCTTCTCCGGACAGAAGCTGATAATGATCAACGCTCTGCTGGGGTTTTTCTGGTCTGCGGGCAGCGTCGCGGGTCCGGTGGTCAGCAGCCTGCTGATTAGCGTCGCGGGCTATGATGGTCTGGTGATGACGCTGTTTGCCAGCGGCGCGCTGTTCCTGCTGATTCAGTGCTTCGGCAAAAGCGAAAAAGCGCTGCTGGCGGATGCGCGTGAACGCGAAGAAGAGATGGATGATATTAGCGAAGTCGCACGGTAGTTTTTATCTCCGGGCTTCGAAAATCAGCGACTGTCGGAGCTGGTAATCCTACAACCAGCGCCGCACTTTACGCGCATACTCCGGCCACTGGCGAGGAAAGAGACGAGCCATTTCCGCTTCTTCCGGGTGGATATGCAGCACAGTCAGCAAATAGATCAACAACGGTAGCGTCAGCAGCAGTAGCGGTTTGCCGCTGAGAATAATCAGGGCCAGCTGTACGCCAGTCATCGCCAGATAGATTGGATTGCGCGAATAGCGAAACCAGCCGTCGGTCATCAGGGTCGTGGTCTCTTGCGCTCGAAGCGGATTCAGGGTGGTACGGTGGGTGCGAAACTGGCGCAGCGTCCCGAGAACGATAACTGCGCTAATGATAAGAGGGATTAGCGCAAGGCCGAAATAGAGTGGCCGCCACGCCCAGAACTCGCGCCCGGCAATCAACAGATCGAAAAGCACAAACAGCAGCAGTAAAACCGGCGGGACGAACACCTTCCTTAACATCAGCGCACTCCATGGAATGAGCAACAAAATCATTCGGATTGTTCCCCGGCGGCATAGCGCACGCCGGGGCTGAAAGCCATTACAGCACTTTACTCAAAAACTCAGCGGTACGCGGGTTTACTGGCGCGCTAAAGATCTGCGCCGGTTTGCCCTCTTCCTGAATAATACCCTGGTCGATAAAGATAACCCGGTCGGCCACTTCGCGGGCAAAGCCCATTTCGTGAGTCACAATAACCATGGTCATCCCTTCGCTGGCGAGATTTTTCATCACCTCCAGCACGTCGCCCACCAGCTCCGGATCCAGCGCCGAGGTGGGTTCATCGAACAGCATGATCGACGGCTTCATCGCCAGCGCGCGGGCAATCGCCACGCGCTGCTGCTGACCACCGGAAAGGCTAGAAGGCCAGGCGTCGCGCTTGTCGCTCAGCCCTACCTTCGCCAGCAGCTCTTCCGCCAGATGTACCGCCTCGGCCCGCGCCATACCGCGCAGGTTCATCGGCGCCATAATCAGGTTTTCCAGCACCGTTTTATGCGGGAACAGATTGAAACGCTGAAACACCATACCGACGCTTTCGCGCATCTTATTAATGTCAGTGGCGCGATCGTGGGCGGCAAAACCGTTCACCTCAACTTCGCCTTCGCTGACGGTTTCCAGCGCGTTCATGCAGCGCAGAAAGGTACTTTTTCCCGAACCCGACGGACCAATAATGCAGACCACTTCCTGCGGTTTGATATCACAGCTGATGCCGCGCAGAACGTGGCTGTCGCCGAAGCGCTTGTGCAGATTATTAATGTGAATCACTTTTGCCAAACCTCTTTTCCAGACGGTTAACCAGCTGCGCCAGCAGGAAAGTAATAACCCAGTAAACCAGAGAGATGGTCAGGTAGGGTTCCCAGTAGGTGGCGTAAGCGCCGGAAACGGTACGCGCGGCGTAGGCCAGGTCCGCCAGGCCGATGGCTGAAGCCAGCGAGGAGTCTTTAACAATGGCGATGGCGTTGTTACCCAGTGGCGGCAGAATGCGGCGAAACGCCTGCGGCAGAATGACCTGACGCATGGTTTTCCACCACGGCATTCCCAGCGTGCGGGAGGCTTCCATCTGTCCTTTATCGATAGACTGGATACCGGCGCGGAAGATTTCGGAAACATAGGCCCCGGCATTGAGCGTTATCGCCACGACGCAGGAGAGAAACGCGCCGTAGTTGGAGCGCAGCTCGCGGGCAAAATCGGCGCTCATCATGCCGCTGGTGACCAGCAGCCCATCGCGCGGATTGATAAACAGCGGCACCAGTGCGAAGTGAACCACCATGATTTGCACAAACAGCGGCGTGCCGCGAAACGCGCTGACGTAAAAGCGTACCGGAAACTGCACCAGGTAACGCAGAACGTATTTCCATACCCCGTGCTCGGCTTTCGCCATTCGCCCCAGCCCGAGGGTCAGCCCCCACAGGGTGCCGAGGATCACGCAGATAATGGTACATTTAATGGTCATCAAGGCACCGTCCATAAACAGCGGACCGTACTCCTCAATGATCTCCCAACGGAATCCCGTCATAACCCTTCCCTAAAAAATACGGCTATCGTTAATGTCGATAGCCGTGATGAAAACAAAAATACAGATTATTGTGCTGGCAGCGTCGGGACGTTCTCGTCGAACCAGGTTTTATAGATTTTGGCGTAGGTGCCATCAGCAACGATTTTCTGTAAACCGGCGTTGATTTTCGCCTGCAGTTCGCTGTTGCCTTTCGCTACCGCAATGCCGAAATACTGACGTTCAAATTTGGCGTCCGGCACCAGTTTGAACTGCTTCTCCGGGTGCTGCTTGATATAGTATTTCACTACGCCAACATCGCCTACCGCCGCGCTCACGCCGTCTTCAAACAGCTCCTGCAGCATCAGCGGGGTATTATCAAAGCGCTTGATCGAAGTGCTGTTTTTACCCAGTACGTCGGAAACGACAATATCGCCGGTGCTGGAGTTCACCACTCCGACTTTCTCGCTTTTCAGCGCTTCCAGTGAAGTAACTTTAGAGTCTGCAGGAACGACGATGGACTGTTCAGCCGGGAAGTACGGAGCGGAGAAATCAACCATCTGCTTGCGCTTATCGGTGATGGTGATCCCGGAGATAATAATGTCGCGGTCGCCGGTGCCCAGGGTGGCGAAAATCCCTTCCCAAGGGGTGTTAATCAGTTTGATATCAAAACCTTCTGCTTTCGCGATCGCTTTGATGATGTCGATATCAAAACCTTCCAGCTGTTTCTGGCTGTTTTCAAACTCAAACGGACGATAGGTCCCGCCGGAGCCGACCACGTAAGTTTGCTGGGCCGCCTGAGCGGTACCAATCAGCGCTGCCATCAGGCAGCACGCTTTCATCCAATTCTTAACCATAACAACTCCGTTTTATGCATTTATTTTGCATAAAAATACACAGAGTCAGCAGGGCATGCAACCGGAAACCTTCCCGGCGGTGAATTATCTTTTGATTAGCCTCGTTTACCGCCGGATTTACCAATAGCCCGATGCAATTCATTGATCCGCTTCATCGATTTTACCGTCTTTTGCGGCGCGGTAGAGGCCACCGACAGCACGATCATCTCCAGGCACACCAGCACCGTACCATGTAGCGGCACTCGGCCATTGTCGTCGCCGCGCGGCACGTCGATCACCACCTGCGCCTCCTGGCTAAAGCGGGAGTCCACCGCCTGGGTGAGCAGAATCGTCGGGATCCCCAGCCGCCGCGCTTCACGCAGGGTGGTCATTCCCTCCCGATGCGGCGATTTTTGCCCCATCATAATCAGCACATCGCCGCGTTGCAGGCTAATGAGCTGCTCGGCGAGGCTAAATCCGGTACGGTTCATCACATACGAAGGCAGGCCAATGCGGCTCAGCAGCCTGGCGGTATATTCGGCGAGAATGCCCGACGCACCGATACCAAAGATGCCCACCTGACGCGCATCACTCAGCAGCGCCACCGCCTGAGCCACCGCCGCGCGGTTATCAGGACGCGACAGCACCGCGCAGGCCCGCTGGTGCCCTTCGAGCACGAAATCGATACTCGAATTCACATCGCTGGACAGCGCGCCCACCGTCGAGATCATTTTTTCTGACGAGGTCGCCGACGGACCAAACCAGCGCTCCATGGTCTGTTTAAGCTCACGCAGCCCGGCAAAACCCAGCGCCTGAATCGCCCGCACCACCGTGGCATCCGAGGTATTCGTCGCAGTAGCGATCTCCATGGCCGTACGCTCCAGCACCACTTCACGGTTGTCATTGATATAGCTGACCACCGCCAGCAGACGTGGCGACAGCTGATGCGCGCGGGCGCGAAAACGCTCGCCAAACAGGTCAACCCGCCCTTTCTCTCTCTTCACCGGCGTTTTCATTTCAGTCCCTCGGGCAAAGGGCGTCCGGCAATATGCGACTGAACCTGGGCGACCATCAGCGTCAGTGCGGCAAACGAGTTCGAAATAACATCTTCACGCGGCAGCAGAATATAGCGCCCGGTACGACAAGCGCGCATAAAATCACACCAGCCCGGCATCACGCCTTCCATCGCCTGTAGCTCATCCTGCGGCTTTCCGCCGGTATCCGAGCGCCAGGTGGCGAATACGAAATCGGCATCCAGCTCCGGTAGCTGTTCGGCACTCACGTCAATGCGCTGGCCATCGGGGATCTTGTCAATCAGCGGCGGGAAGCGGAATCCGGCATCGCGCAGCACGCGTCCCAGGGCATGATAAGAGTGATGCACGGTAACCTTGCCGTTATTGGCCTGAATCACCGACACGACAATCTTTTGCGTATCCACCGTCGCCTTCAACTGCTTAATCTGCTCCTGATAGCGACGTTCGAGGATCAATAACCGCGGCTGGGTGCCGGTCAACTGTGCGAGCTTGCTATAAATGCGTGGCGCGCTGCCCTGCAGGTGGTCAATGCTCACCGTCGGAGCAATTTTCTCCAGTTGTTCAACCGAAACGTGGCGGCTGTTCTCGGTGATAATCAAATCTGGCTTTGCGGCGGCGACGGCTTCAAGGTCGATATCCGCCGTGCCGATAAACTGAATCGCGCTGTTATCGAAATCGATCCCGGTTAACTGCGCGCTGGAGCGGAGAAAATGGCTGCCGTCAGGACGGGTCCGTCCGTGGCTGGCGACCGGCGGCACCCCAAGCTCAATCAGCGGAATGGTGATATCCAGATCGTGCATCGACACAATGCGCTGCGGGTGCAGCGGGACGGTCACCGTCCGGCCTAAGTCATCAGTAAATGTTTGCGTATCGGCCGCCGTGGCGACCCCCGCCATTAAGACCAGCAGAGAAATGAACCAGCGCATAGCAATCCTTTTGATTTACAAGGCGTCACGACGACGCCAAAGCAGCACAATAAAAAACGGGCAGCCGACCAGGGCAATCACAATTCCCGCCGGAATTTGTAGCGGAGCAAAAGCCAGGCGCCCCAGGGTATCGGTCACTAACACCAGCAGTGCGCCAATCAACGCGCTGCCGCTGAGCAGCGCTACCTGGCCGCCGCGCAGTAAAAAACGCGCCATATGCGGTGCCATCAGGCCCACAAAACCCAGGCTGCCGACGCAGGAGACGCTGGCGGAAGTCAGCAGTACCGGCGCGAAAAAGCGCAGCAGCGTCAGTTGTTGCAAACGCACACCGAGGCCGATGGCGGTCCGGTCGCCCAGCAGCGCCGCATCAGCGGCCCGGGCGGTAAGAAACAGAATCAGCGCCCCCGGCAGCGCCCAGCAAAAAGCCACAACCAGCAGCGGCCAGGTCGCCGCGTGCAGGCTGCCCGCCAGCCAGATCATCGCCGTCTGCACGTCACGCACATCGGCGGTGGTCATGAAAATGCCAACCGCCGCCGCCAGCGTCCACGACACGCCGATACCGATCAGAATAAATCGCGGCCGCGAGCAGTCGCGGGCCAGCAGCAGAACCAGCAGCGCCACCAGCACACCGCCGAGCATCCCCGCCAGCGGCCGCCAGACGAGTCCCACCGCCGGGAAGAACAGCACCAGCGCCAGCACCACGATGCTGGCCCCCTCTTTCACCCCGATAAGCCCGGGATCCGCCAGGCCGTTGCGGGTAATACTCTGCATCGCCGCCCCGGCCAGGCCGAGCATCGCCCCGCACAACAACGCCATAAATAGCCTCGGCAGGCGGATATCAAACAAAATAAAGCGTTGCTGCTCCGCCACGTTTTCCGGAGCCAGCAGCGCCTGGAGCAACGTCCCGGAGGGCATAGGGAAGCTGCCGCGCGTCAGACCGAATAGCGCCAACAGCAGGATCGCCAGCAACAACCCGCCAGCGATTCTCAGCGCCACCGGGCGCAGCAGCAACCGATAAGAACCCGCAGCAAATGGACGAAACCCGGCGCGATGGGCGGCGCTCTTCATTTAAAAAACCTCGCGGCGATAAAAATAAACACCGGCGCGCCGACCAGCGCGGTCATCGCACCGGTGGCCAGCTCCTGAGGAGCCACCAGCGTGCGGGCGGCGATGTCCGCCAGCACCAGCACCAACGCACCGACCGGAGCGGCCAGCGGCAGCGCCAGGCGAATATCTTCAGTCACCAGACGACGCACCACGTGCGGCACCACCAGGCCAACAAAACCAATCGGCCCGGCTACCGCCACCGCCGAGCCGCAAAGCAACGCGATGGCGGCAAGCCCCAGCAGGCGGGTCTGCACTATCTTCACCCCCAGCCCCAGCGCAACCTTATCGCCCAGCGCCAACACGTTCAGGCGCGGCGCCAGCACCAGCGCAATGCTCAGCCCCGCCAGCGCCGGAACCAAAGCGGACCGCAACGTTTGCCAGCTAAGACCGGCAAGATCGCCCGCCAGCCAGGTGCGCATCGCCAGCAGCGTTTGTTCATCGAGGATCAGAATCGCCGCCGTCACCGCCGAGGCAAACGCCGACAGCGCCACCCCGCACAGGGTAATGCGTAGCGGCGTCGCCCCGCCTCGCCCTGACGACGACAGCAGCATCACGCCGCCAAACAGCAGCGCTGCCCCGCAGGCGGCGGTCAGCGGTCTGGCTAACGCCACGCCGCCGAGGCTAATTCCCAGCGCCGAAGTCGCCACCACCGCCAACGAGGCTCCGGCGTTCAGGCCAAGAATATGCGGCTCGCCTAGCGGGTTGCGAATCACGGTTTGCAGCAGCAGGCCCGCCACGCCAAGCGCCGCGCCGGTCAGCAGCGCTGCCGCCAGGCGCACCAGGCGTAAATCAACAATAATGCGGTGATCGAAGTTGCGCGGATCGTAATGAAAAAGCGCCTGAATAACCGTTTGCGGTGCAATCCAGCGCGCGCCCAGCCCGAGATGCACCAGCGAACCGCCGAGCAGCAGCAGACTCAGCAGTACCAGCGCCAGCCGGGGCCGGGATTGTCGGCGATGCAGGGACAGCGCGGAGGCGCTCATAAATCCCTCTCCTCGCGAACGCGAAACGGCATAAAAAAAGGCTTACCGGTCTGCGGATTGACTGACATCTGCACGTCAACGTCAAAGACGGTTTTAATCAGCTCCGGCGTACAGGTTTCTCCTTCGTCGATCACCCCGGCGATCTGCCCTTTTTTGAGAAACACCAGCATGTCGGCGTAGTTCACCGCAAAGTTCAGATCGTGCAGGACGGTCACTACGGTGCGACCATGTTCGCGGGTTAAGGTTTGCAGCAGTTCGAGGATATCGACCTGATAGCGCAGGTCGAGCCAGGTGGTGGGTTCATCCAGCAGGATGGTCGCCGTTTGCTGCGCCAGCGCCATCGCAATCCAGCAGCGCTGACGCTGGCCGCCGGAGAGGCTGTCGACCGGTAAATGGGCAAATTCGGTGGTGCCGGTAAGTCGGAGCGCCTCTTCAACCGCCTGTTCATCGGCATCGGACCACTGACGCATCAGCCCCTGCCAGGGATAGCGTCCGCGCGAAACCAACTCAAAGACCGTTAGCCCTTCGGGCGTCAGCGGCGATTGCGGCAAAATACCCAACCGGCGGGAAACCTCCCGGGTCGGCATCTGGTGAATCACCTCACCGTCCAGGCGCACGCAGCCGCCCAGCGGCTTGAGCATCCGGGCGATAGTCGACAGCAGCGTCGATTTACCGGAGCCGTTGGCCCCGGCCAGTACCGTCATTTTCCCATGGGGGATGGTCAGATGAATATTATCGACAATTAACGTCTGGCCATATCCGGCCGACAGGGAATCGAGAACGATCCCCTGCTCTGCAGGTAACACCCGCTGTGGCATAACTCACTCCTGCGCCGCAACGGCGTGGCGCTAACCCGCACGTTCCGCACTCAAACAAAAATAAATCTCATTCTCTTTTGATCATGCGGGGGATGAATGTAGTAGTCAATACCCCATCGCTACGGAAGAAACGCCAGGTTACTACCAAAAACCACACGCGAACAAAGAGATTTAATAATCAATAAAAACAAATGATTAATTCAAACTCACTTTCTCAATTCAGCGCTAAAATATTGATTATTGCTGCTGGCGATTTTTTATCTTACATAACATTTACTACTACATTTCTTCGTGGTTGAATGATTCTCAATTACATATCTGGACGCATTTTAAAAGTGGTTACAGATAGATTTATTTTTCAGGGCAATGATTTTATTGGCTTTACCTCTCCGCAAAGGCGAGGTTCGTTCACGAGAAACAGAAAATGATTCCATTAAATGTCCCTTTTTCGGCATTAAAAGGGCGTGCGCTTTTTTCACTGATTTTTTTGACCTCACCGGGATTATTGGCGGCAGAAAATAGCGCCGATAAAACAAAGAAAACCGCCGACGAGACGATTACGGTGGTAGCTGACGGCGCGCAGCAGAACGCCACTAGCGGCTATCAGCCGGTCAGTACCTCAACCGCCACGCTGACCTCGATGCCGATGCTGGATATTCCGCAGGTGGTCAATACCGTGAGCGATAAAGTGCTGGAAGATCAGCACGTCACCAATCTTGATGAGGCGTTGTATAACGTCGCTAACGTCGTACAAACCAATACGTTAGGCGGCACCCAGGACGCCTTTAGCCGCCGCGGTTTCGGTTCTAACCGCGATGGTTCAATCATGACTAACGGATTGCGCACCGTGCTGCCGCGCAGCTTTACCGCCGCCACCGAGCGGGTCGAAGTGCTGAAAGGCCCGGCCTCAACGCTATACGGTATTCTCGACCCCGGCGGCTTGATAAACGTCGTCACCAAGCGCCCGGAGCGCACCTTCGGCGGCTCCGTTTCCGCCACTTCCACCAGCTTTGGCGGCGGCACCGGTCAGTTTGACGTAACTGGCCCCATTGAAGGGACGCAGCTGGCGTACCGGGTGATTGGCGAATATCAGAATGAAGACTACTGGCGCAATTTCGGTAAAGAGAAGAGCAGCTTTATTAACCCTTCCCTGACCTGGTTCGGCGAGCGGGCGACGGTAAACGTTTCCTATTCACACCGTAACTACAGCACCCCGTTCGATCGCGGCACCATCTTCGATCTGAACACCGGTCATGCGGTTAACGTCGATCGCAAAACGCGTTTTGATGAACCGTTTAACATCACCGACGGTTATTCCGACCTCTCGCAGCTGAATGCGGAATACCGCCTGAGCGATGCCTGGACCGCGCGCTTTGACTACAGCTACAGCCAGGATCACTACAACGATAACCAGGCCCGCGTGATGGCTTATGATTCAGCGACCGGAGACCTGACCCGCCGCGTCGACGCCACCCACGGTTCAACCCAGAAAATGCACTCCACGCGGGCGGATTTGCAGGGTAACGTGGTGATAGGCGGTTTCTACAACGAGATCCTCACCGGCCTGGCGTACGAGAATTACGATCTGCTGCGTACCGATATGATCCGCTGTAAGAACGTGAAAGGGTTCAATATCTATAACCCGGTCTACGGCACGGTCGACAAGTGCTCCAGCGTTTCGGCATCCGATAGTGACCAGCGCATTCAGCAGGAGAGCTATGCGGGCTACGTTCAGGATGCGCTCTATCTGACCGATAAGTGGATAGCCGTCGCCGGGGTGCGCTATCAGTATTACACCCAGTACGCGGGTAAAGGCCGTCCGTTTAACGTCAACACCGACAGCAGCGACCAGAAATGGACGCCGAAAGTTGGCCTGGTGTATAAGCTGACGCCGACAATCTCGCTGTTCGGTAACGTGGCACAGTCGTTTATGCCGCAGTCCTCTATCGCCAGCTATATCGGTAACCTGCCGCCGGAAGAGTCCACTTCCTACGAATTAGGCGCGAAGTTTGAGCTGTTCAGCGGCGTTACTGCCAATATCGCGCTGTTCGATATTGATAAGCGTAACGTCCTCTATACCGAAGCGGTGGGCGATGAAACCATTGCGAAAACCGCCGGTAAGGTCCGCTCGCGCGGCGTGGAAGTGGATGTAGCAGGATCGTTGACCGATAACCTGAGCGTCATCGCCAGCTACGGCTATACCGACGCGAAAGTTACCGATGACCCGGATTATCAGGGCAAACCGCTGCCGAACGTGCCCAAGCACACCGGTTCGCTGTTCCTGAGCTATGACATTCATAACGTCTACGACAGCAATACTCTGACGGTTGGCGGCGGCGGTCGGGCGGTCAGCAAGCGTTCCGGCACCAACGGCGCAGATTATTATCTGCAGGGCTATGCGGTAGCGGATGTGTTCGCGGCCTATAAGATGAAGCTGCAATATCCGGTCACTCTGCAGGTTAACGTGAAGAACCTGTTCGATAAGACCTATTACACGTCATCTATCGGCACCAATAACCTCGGTAACCAGATTGGCGACCCGCGCGAAGTGCAGTTTACGGTGAAAATGGATTTTTAAGTTGATAGAAGTTCCCGGCAGCATTGCGCTGCCGGGGAAGACAAAAGGCTGATGTGGATAACAGCTCCCCTTCTTCGCTAAACTCCTCATTAATGCCATCGTCATTCTCGTTGTCATTTTTATGAGAATTAAGTGAATCTGCCCTGAAGGAAAATAGATAACTTTCTCGCCGACAACCTTACCCAGGCGGTAAGTTAATTCCTCTTTGAATTGCCATCAGCGAAATACTAAAACGCCGGCCTTCCAGATGTTAATTCAATTACCGGGCCACACAGACCCGGTATCAACAACTTACCAATCCTCTTCCTGGCCAAGAATACGCAAAATATCCTGACGATGCTGTAATAATAACGGATTATCGCGATGGCGAGGAAACTCAAGCGGGAGCGAGAACTCAGCGATAATTCTTCCCGGACGCGGCGACATTACCAGCACCCGCTCACACAGCAGCAGCGCCTCTTCGATATCGTGGGTCACCAGCAGGCTAGTATAGCCCTGCTGCTGCCATAGGGCGATCAGCTCCCGCTGCATGCTGATGCGGGTGAGCGAATCGAGTTTGCCCAGCGGCTCGTCTAATAACAGAAGGCGCGGTTCATTTAACAACGCTGCGCCATCCCGCCGGAAAGCTGGCGCGGCCAGGCCTCGCTAAACGCCTCAAGCCCCATCCGTGAAATCAGCGCGTCGGCCTTCGGCTCAAGCCCCTTCTTGCCCTGCGCCTGCGGCCCCAGCAGCACGTTTTGCCGTACCGTCAGCCACGGGTAGAGCGTCGGGTCCTGAAACACCAGAATTCGCTCGGGCCCCGGTCCATCCATTGCCGCCTCATCAATCTGAATGTGCCCACTCTGCTGCGCCTCCAGCCCCGCCAGCAGCCGCAACAGGGTCGATTTACCGCAGCCTGATGGCCCAAGCAGCGCGACGCTCTCTCCGGGCCGTAGTTGGAGGCTGATATTCTCCAGCACCGGAACCGCCTGTTTGCCAAGCGTAAAAGCATGATGAAGATGGCTAATCGATACCGTTGCGCCGGTAGATATCGCCTGAGAATTTAGCGTCGCGGTTACCATTTCATCCCTCCCCGCTGCCAGCTCAGCAGCCTGTCGCGAACCATAAACAGCCCGCTAATCAGGCCCGAGCATAAAAACGCCATCACCAGCAGCGCCGCGTACATATTGGGATAAGCCGCCCAGCCCTGCGCCCATTGCAAATAAAAGCCAATCCCGGATTTAACCCCTACCATTTCAGCAACGATCAGCACCGAAAACGACGCGCCGAGGCCCATAAACAGGCCGACAAACACGTTTGGCAACGCGGCGGGGATCGCCACCCGCAGGATCAGAAAGCGCTGGCTGGCCCCCAGGGTCCGCGCCACGTCATACCATGCCCTATCGATACCGATCACCCCGGACCAGGTCAGCACGGTCACCGGAAACCAGGTGCTGAGCGCAATCAGAAAAACGCTGGCGCCGAAGCTTGAAGGGAAGATAAACAGGCACAGAGGCAGCAGCGCGGTGGACGGCACCGGCCCCAGCAGGCGCAAAACCGGATGCACCCAGTAGCCGATACGCTGAGACCAGCCGATCGCCAGACCGCTGATAAAACCGCAACTGGTGCCGAGCAGCACGCCAAGCCCGAGCAGCCCCAGCGAATGCAGAAGGCTGTCAAGCAGGCGCGGCCAGTCATCGTGCAGCACTTCAATCAGCGCCTGCGGCGGCGCGAAAAACGGTACCGGCAGAAACGCCGTCTTCGCCGTCAGCCCTTCCCATATAGCAAACAGCACCGGCAGCAGCGCCAGCCATTTCCCGGCATGTTGCAACCGCGCGCCCCGCTGCCGCCAGTAGCGGTAGCTCAGCGCCAGCAGCAGTAATCCCCCGCCGACGGTGAACTGAGCCAGCGCCCAACCTTCGCTAAACGGCCAGCGCCGTCCGACATCCGGCCAGGCGAGAGTAAAAAAGCCGCCCAGCAGCCACAATACGCCAGCCAGCAGGCCTTCATTCCACAGCGGCCTGCCGCGGGTCGGGCGCAACCGCACCCGTTCAGGCGAAAACGTTGACATAAATACTCTCCGCAAACTGATGAGGATCGGTCCCCGGCTTGATCACCTGCACCCGCTGAAGATCCACCGCGTACTGCGTCAGCTCTTTGACAAACGCCTCGCCCACCGCATGATGACCGTGCCCCTGCCCGTGAAGGATCCCGCTGACCTCCGCTTCATTGGTATTGAGCGCATGGGCCAGGAAGGATTGCGCCACGCTTTCCGGGTGTTCCGCGGCGTAGCTGTGCGCTTCAAGAATCGCCTGAGTGAGCGCGGCGGCGGCAGGTTTGTGATCTCGCGCCAGAGTACCGCTGACGCCCAGCACGCAGCAGCTCAGGTTGGCGTAATCGCCGGTCATATTGCTGGCGATAAGCTGATATTTACCGGTTTCCAGCAGGCGATAGCTAAATGGTTCGCTACCGCTAATGGCGGCGATTTCGCGTTTATCCAGCGCGACGCTGAGCAGATCGGCGGGATAGACTTTCCACTGCACGTCGCTTATTGGGTCGATGCCGTGGCGCTTAAGTAAAATGGCGAAGAAGTTTTTGTCCGGCCCGGCCATATCGGTAACGCCGATGGTTTGCCCTTTCAGGCTCTCCAGGCCGCCAAACGGCGAGTTTTTCGCCGTCAGCAGGTTCAGACAGCCGCCGTGGGTTCCGGCGGTCAACTTGACGTCGAAGCCCTGCTCCAGCGCCTTCAGCCAGCGCAGCGCCATGCCGACTCCGGCATCGGCCTTGCCGGTGGCAATCGCCTCCAGCAGTACGTCCGTTGAGTTGCCGAAGTTAACGAACTCAACGTCGAGATTATATTTACTGAAAATCTTCTGCTGCTCCGCGACGGCGACCGGCGCGAGGCACACCGCGCTTTTGTTTATCGCCAGCTTGATTTTGTACGGCTGTGCCAGACGCAGTGCCGGAGGCTCGTCGCTGCTCGCCATCGCCGCCATATCGTGAGCCCATAACGGCAGCGATGCCCCCGCCAGCGCCACGCCGCCAGTTAATTGTAAAAAGCGACGACGGGAAAAACCGGAACGCATCATGGCGCGACCTCCGCATGAGCCTGCGCGGCAGGCACGCTAAAACCGTTATCAAATGTCGGCGTGACGTCGAGCTTTGCGCGAATCAGGCCGTTAGCGAGGTAGAAATCCGCCGTTGATTGCTGCTGGGCGACCGTTTGCGAATCCAGGCGCAGCCACTGCGACTGACGATTGGCAAACTGCGCGCGGGCGATATCCGCCGGGAAGCGGATAATTTCCCCCAGCGTTTTACCGTAGCTATCAAGGTTGGCGTAGGCCCAGCGCTCAGCACCGGCCAGGCGATTGAGATAATCTTGTAGCGCCGCGCGTTTTTGCGGATCGTTCAGCGCATCATCGGTGGCGGCGAGGAAAGTGTTGCCCGGCAGCAGCCCTTTGCCGCTCACCAGAATCTGCCCCTCGGCGGTCTTGACCAGTTGAGTGGTGTACGGCTCCCAGGTCGCCCAGGCATCTACCGAGCCGTTAAGCAGCGCCACTTTGGCGTCCACCGGGCCGAGAAACACCCACTGCACCTCTTTGGGCGAAATGCCCGCCTGCTCCAGCGCTTTCAGCGCCACGAAATGACCAATCGACCCTTTACCGGTGGCAATACGCTTGCCTTTCAAATCCGCCGCGCTTTTCAGCGGGCTGCCGGGAGAGACCAGCACCGCGGTCCCCGCTGGATTGCTTTTATCAACGGCGATGGCTTTGACCGGCGCGCCGTTCGCCAGCGCAAACAGCAGCGGCGCATCGCCGATAATCCCCACGTCCACCGCACCGGCGTTCAACGCTTCCGCCAGCGGCGCAGCGGCCGGAAACTCGGCCCACTTAATGTCGTATGTGAGATTTTGCAGCGCGTTGGCGGCTTCCAGCTGCGAACGCATGCCGCCTTTTTGATCGGCGATGCGTAGAGTGATTCGCTCCTGAGCCGCCGCATAGCCGCTCAGGGCCAACAGCATCACCACCCCGGCTAAACGGGTGAATTTGGGTATGCGCATATGAATTATCCTTATTTTTGAAAAGCGTATTTGCCTGCCGCCAGCCACGCGCTGTCGCTCTGCGGGGTATGTACCCGCCCGCACAGCACGTTGCGATAGTGGCGTTCCAGAGGGTTTTGCCGACTCAGACCATGATTGCCGGTCAGCTCCAGCGCCAGGTTCACCGCCTGAATGGCGTTGCCGGTAATGGTGACTTTTGCCAGATTCGCCTCGATGGCGGAGAAGCCCAGCTCCGCGGCCTTCCCCAGCAGGTTGCGATTCACCAGCAGTAAGCCGTCAATCTGCCCGACCTTTTCCTGCACTCGCGGCAGGCTGGAAAGCGGCTGCCCGAGGTTTCCCGGAATACGCGCACTCAGCCATGCCACCAGCCAGTCGCGGGCGGCACGGGCGACGCTGTCGTAAATCGCCGTCAGCAGCGCCGTATGGCGGTTGGCAAACAGGCGAAACTGCTCGGCATCCGGCGCGGGGGGCGCATCGACTGGCCATACGTCCACCGCATTCTCTGCAGACACCTGCACATTTTTCAGAATGACTTCATGACTGCCGGTTGCCCGCATTCCGGCGTGATCCCAGCTTTTCACCACGGTGATGCCGTCACTATCGCGGGGTACCAGCCAGGTACCGACCAGCGGCGTACTGTCGTCACTGCGACCCCAGAGCGCCAGCCAGTTCAGGCCTTCGATTCCGGTGGTATAGATTTTGTGGCCACTAATTCGCCAGCCCTCCGCGCTGCGGCTCGCCACGGTTTTCGGCAGGCCGCCGCGTGCCGGAGATCCCAGCTCCGGCTCCACGCGCAGGCTATTAATCAACCCGCCCCGCTCAACGGCATCCTGAAAAACCTGCTGGCGCAGCGGCTCGGCCCAGTTTTCATTTTCCGCCAGCCGCAAGTGATGCAGGTACTGCATGCAGACGATCAGCGCCGTCGCCGGTTCACCCCAGGCAATGGCGGCGATAGCCTGCTGAAGACGCGCTAAGTCGGCTCCCGATCCGCCATATTGTCGCGGCACGGCAAGGCTTAAAAAGCCGCGCTGGCGCAAACGTTCGATATTGTGATGAGGAAATTCACCGCTGGCGTCGAGGCTGGCCGCCTGCTCTGCCATTAGCTGGCGGATCTCCGTCAGCCGCCGCGACCAATCATCGAATGCGGAATCGGTCACGATGCGCGCTCCGCCACGGAGCGCAAAGCGGCTTTTTCACGGGTTATCGGCAGCAGCGCTTTCCCGTACTCCTGCGCATCGTTGAGCGGATCGAATCCGCGGATCAGGAAATTGCGCACGCCAAGGTCGTAGTAGTCGAGCTGCGCGTCGGCAACCTGTTCTGGCGTGCCCACCAGCGCGGTGGAGTTGTGACCGCCGCCGACCAGTTGGGCGATCCCGGTCCACAGGCGCTTATCCACCACCTTGCCCTGCGCCGCTGTCGCCCGCAGGCGCTGCGCGCCGACGCTATCGGGCTTGGTTTTGAAACCGCCTTCAGTCTGCGCAGCGCGTTCGGTGGCGACGTGCAGAATATGCTCGGCCTTTTCCCCGGCTTCGGCTTCGGTGTCGGCGATAATCGGGCGGAAAGAGACGCTGAAGCCAATCTCACGCTGATGTTTCGCCGCCTCGGCCCGCACGCGCCGGATGGTTTCATCGGTTTGCGCCAGCGACTCTCCCCACAGGGCGAAAACGTTGGCGTGCTTTCCGGCCACGGCAATAGCCGCTTCCGACGAGCCGCCGAAATACAAGGGAATATGCGGCTTTTGCAGCGGGCGGATCGCCGACCAGGCCTGTTCCGCTTGATAAAAATCGTTGGCGATATCCACCGGTTGTTCGGCGGTCCAGACCTTGCGGAGGGTGTCGAGGAAGGCATCGGTACGGGCATAGCGCTGGTCATGATCGAGATAGTCACCGTCGCGGCGCTGCTCGGCATCATTACCACCGCTGATGATATGCACCGCCAGGCGTCCACCCAGCAGGTGTTCAAGGGTAGCGAATTTACGCGCCGCAAGAGTTGGCGAGACAAAACCAGGGCGATGCGCCAGCAGGAAGCTGATGTTTTGCGTCGACAGCCCGGCCAACGCGGTCACCAGAAACCCATCAGGTTGATCGGACCAGTGGCCCACCAGCAGGCGGTCAAACCCGGCGGCCTCGTGGGTTTGCGCAAAACGCACGATGTAATCGCGGTCAAAAATCGGGCCAACCGGGGCGATGGTTTCCGACGACAGGCGATGACCGATCATGCCGAGAAACTGAATGCTCATACAGAACTCCTTGTATCAGGATAACGAATGGGCCGCAGCGGCGGCGCGTTTTCATTACCCTATACACAGGCTCTTAATGAACAAAATGCATTTTTATCATATCTTAATATGCGATATAAGCATTTAAAAAATTACATATATCTTTCATGCAGATACATTAAGTTGCTGAACGACCTTAGCGGCAAAAAAAGTCAGCGGCTGGCTCAGGTTAGCCAGATTTTGCGCATTAACCAACCACAGATATACCTCGGGCTGAAAATCCTCAAGCGTCAGCACCGTCACTTCATCGCGCCACGGGCTGGCGGCCAGCGCAGCGCGCGGTACCAGGCCCAGTCCCAGCCCCTGAGCCACCAGACTAATTTGTAACTGGGCGCCGGCGGTTTCCACATTCAGCGCTAAACGTAGCCCTTGCGATTGCAGCTCACGGATCAGCCCCGCCCGCAGGCCGCAGCCGTCGGGATTCAGCACCCAGCCTTTCTCCGCGCAGTCCCGCAGCGCTCCGACGTGCAGACGCCAGCTTTTCGCCGCAATCACCACGATATCCAGCGGGCAAAGCAGCCGCCCGCTGTAGCCCTCAGCAAAGCTCAGTTGCTCAGGCCCCATCGCCAGCACCCCATCCAGTTCGACGCTCTCCAGCCGCCTTTGCAACAGCCCGCTCCAGCCGCAGGTGACCTGTGGTTGCAGGGCGGGAAACTGCTGGCGCAGCGCGGCCAGCGCCGGTTGCAGCGCAATTTCCGCCACGCTTTGCGGCACCCCGAGACGCAGGATGCCGTGCGGCTCAGCCTCAGGGTCGAGCAGGCCATACAGTTTTTTAGTTTCCCGCTTGATGCTCAGACATTGCTCGTAAACCCGGTGCCCGGCGGCAGTCAGGGTAAGCGGTCGGGTCTGGCGCTCCAGCAGCGTCACGTTCAGGGTTTGCTCCAGACGCTGGAGGCGGCGGGTAATCGCCGATTGGGTAATACCAAGATATTCTGCGGCCTGATTCAGGGAGGAAAACTGCACGGTGGCCAGCAGAGCGTCGATGTCGTCGATGCGCATAGCGTCCTTAATGTTAATTTTGCATATTAATATATGCGGAAATTGCATTTTAATTATATTAACGCCTTTGCTAGCGTAAAGACCAGTCCCGACAACAGGAAGCGATCATGACCGCACCGCGAGTGGAAAAATTACGCCAGTTTATTCAAGACGTTGATGCCCTGCATCGCGATTTTACCGATGAGCCCGCCCTGCTGGATGCCGTAGCCCGTCGTCTGGCGACGCTGGTGAAAAAAGATGACTGGCTGCCGGAGGAGTACACGCTGCCGCATCCCCACCGCTATCAGCAGTATCTGCTGCACGCCGACTCCGGGCAGCGTTTTTCCATTGTGAGTTTCGTCTGGGGGCCGGGGCAATCGACGCCGATTCACGATCACCGGGTGTGGGGAGCCATCGGTATGCTGCGCGGCGCGGAGGAGAATCAGCGCTACCGCCTGGACCAGCACGGTCAGCCGGTGTCCAGCGGCCTTGCCGAGCGCCTCTCCCCCGGCGAGGTGGAAAAGGTCTCTTCCCGCGACGGCGACATTCACCGGGTAAGCAACGCGCTGACGGACAGTGTCTCTATCAGCATTCACGTCTACGGCGGCAATATCGGCGGCGTCAGGCGCGCGGTTTATACCGAGGAAGGCCTCGTTAAACCGTTTGTTTCCGGCTACTCCAATCGCCACTTACCCAATATCTGGGATCTCTCTAAGGATAATTAATATGCCTGATTACTCTTATCGCCCGGCGGCACAGCTGCGCCAGGCGCTGCTTGACGGCGCGGAGCTGGCGCTGATCGACCTTCGCGAAGAGGCGGAGTTCGCCCGCAATCATCCGCTGTTTGCCGCTAACCTGCCGCTAAGCAAGCTGGAGCTGGAAATTTTCCGTCGCGTACCGCGCCTGACGACGCCGATTACCTTGTATGACAACGGCGAAGGCCTGGCGGAACTGGCCGTTGAGCGTCTGCATAGCTGGGGATATCAGGATGTTAGCCTGCTGGAGGGCGGTCTACAGGGCTGGCAGCGCAGCGGCGGAGAGCTGTTTCAGGACGTCAATTCACCGAGCAAAGCCTTCGGCGAACTGGTGGAAAGCAAGCGGCATACGCCCTCGCTGAGCGCCGAAGAAGTGAAAGACCTAATCAACGGTCAGCAGGAGGTGGTTATCGTCGACGCGCGCCGCTTCGATGAGTATCAAACTATGAATATTCCCGGCAGCATCAGCGTGCCCGGCGCAGAGCTGGCGCTGCGTATTGAGGGGCTGCTCCCTTCGCCGCAGACCACGGTTATCGTCAACTGCGCGGGACGCACCCGCAGCATTATCGGTACGCAGTCGTTACGTAACGCCGGTTTGCCCAATCCGGTCTACGCGCTGCGTAACGGCACCATCGGCTGGACCTTAGCCGGGCTTGAACTCGAACACGGTCAGCAGCGGCGCTACGATACAGATTTTCACGCCTCAGCCGAACGCGTGGCGCAGGTGAAACAGCTAGCCGAGCGCGCGGGTGTGATTTTTATCGATAGTGACACCGTTAAGCGCTGGCAGCGGCAGCCCGAACGTACCACGTATCTATTCGATGTACGCAGCCCGGAAGAGTACGCGGCGGGCCATCTGCCGCAGAGCGTGAGCGCTCCCGGCGGGCAGTTGGTACAGGAAACCGATCATTTCGCCAGCGTGCGCGGGGCGCGGATTGTACTCATTGCCGATGATGGGATTCGCGCACCGATAACCGCCTCCTGGCTGGCGCAGATGGGCTGGGAAGTTGCGGTATTAAACGATGTGCGGCGGGATGATTTTAACGAGCGAGGAACCCCAGCCATCAGCGTCCCTCCGGGACCGCAGGTGGAGGAGATTTCGCCGCAGCAGCTGGCGGAACAGCTACGGGAGCCGGGTACCGTGGTGCTGGATTTCACCACCAGCGCCAACTATGTCGCCCGACATATTCCTGGCGCGTACTGGCTGGTACGCTCGCAGCTGCGCCAGGCGCTGGAGACAACCCCCTCAGCTAAACGTTACGTTGTCACCTGTGGCAGCAGCCTGCTGGCAAGATACGCGGTGCCGGAAGTGGCGGCATTAACCGGTAAACCGGTACAGCTATTGAACGGCGGAACGCTGGCGTGGATTGATGCCGGGCTGGCGCTGGAGCATGGTGAGACGCATCTGGCGACGCCGCGTAGCGATCGCTATCGCCGCCCGTATGAAGGAACCGATAACTCCCCTGCGGCAATGCAGTCCTACCTCGACTGGGAGTTCGGCCTGGTTGAACAGCTGGCACGCGATGGCACGCACGGGTTTAAGGTATTGTAAATCTCCTTGCTCGCGCTGCGCTTAGCGAGGCTACGTGTCCACCGCCGTTTGCGGGCGGTAGCCCGGGTAAGGCGTTTACGCCGCGACCCGGGAAACCACATCCAACGCAGCTTCGGATGATCTCCCCGGTGGCGGCTGACGCCTTACCGGGGCTACGGGTTCATCGCCGTCTGTGGGCGGTAGCCCGGACAGATGCGCAGCATCGCCTCCGGGAGTTTCTCGGCACCTACCGAAATCAGATCTCCGGCGTGGTTTTAAAACCGGTCAGCATCAGCATTGGCTCCTGCTGCGCGAAAGCCGGGTCGAAATGGTAGCTGTTGCCCTGACGGTCGCCGCCAATATACCAGGAGATCTCGGTTTTTCCTTCCGCCAGCGCCTTACGCACCGCTTTATCAACGTTCACCATCCGGTATTCCCGCGATGAATTGAGATATAACGAGGCATCAGAGCTGTAGTTGCAGGACGGACGATGGTTCCAGGTCACGCTATCTGCGCTCCAGTCGTTGCTCGCCGGATAGAAGAAGATCTGATCCGCACCGTTGGTTTCCACTTTACCGCCGTAAATCCGCACCTGATATTTAAACAGTGAGGCGTCCTGACCCTGCGGCAGCGGCGGGATCTGGAATTTCACCAGCGTCATGGTTTCCGGATTATGCGTGCGACCACCGTTCTTCCAGTTATCGCTCACCACCAGATTTTCTGGCGCAGCATGCGTAGCGGTCGGTTCAGTGCTGTCTACCAGCGCGTTCTCTTCCACCGTCGTGAAACCATAAGGCACCGCGCTCCCGCAATCGATCCCCTTATTCATGCAGCGCTCGGTCATATAGTGCGCCCCTTCCACCGTCCAGCCGTTCATAAAATCAGCATGGGCGGAGTAAATGCTGCCCCAATGTTCTTCACGTACATCACCGTTCATTACCGGGTCCATCGACAGTTCAACTTTCGCCGTGTCGAGGGATTTGATCTGCGGCAAGACGTAGGCAATGTTCATATTCACCGTCGGCATTTTGACCGGATAAGCGGTCGGGCAGGCGCCATTTACATCGTACGCCGCGTTGCTGTGCCCATGGGTTGGTTTCAGGTTGACGCCATCCCAGCAGTTAGGGAACTGAATACCGATATTAAACTGTACCGCGTCACCCGCTTTACGCAGCCCGCAAACCTCTCCGGCTTTGTTGCTGTAGCCTTTGCCGTTAGCGCACAGAAAAGTGATGCGCGAGCTGGGTGCCGAACCATGATGATCGCCCGCCAGCAGTTCGAGGCCCGCCGGGAACGGATGCAGCGGATGTTGTTCCACTTTGGTGGTCTGGTAATAGGTTTTCTGGTAGGCGGGGGTGACGATTTGGCCATCCGGTAGCTTCATCGACGGTGCCCAGTAGGCAGAGCTGTCGGCTTTGTTATCGCAGGTGGTTTCCGGCTGGTCGCGCAGCGTCTGGTAAGTAGACACCGCATCGGTATGGGTGTTGCCGAAAAAGTCATGCCACATGGCCTGGTTCGGCTTACCGAACATCATAATGGCGTCATCGCCGAGCGTATGGTGATACGCACAGACCACGTGAGCCTGTGGGCCAGCATGAGCGGAAAAAGCGCTGGCGGCCAGCAGCGGGGCGAGACTTAAAGCGAACGAGTTCAATTTCATTTTGCAATCCTCCTTGTTTGAAGGAGTGCAGAGATAGCAAACGCCCGCCGATGTTACACATCATCAATCATCATTTCGTCTCATCAACTCATCATCGCCCGGCTCGCGCATGATCCAGGAATACTGGAACGACTTCTCTGCCGGCGTATGGGTGCGGCGGCGAAACGACCCCAACGACTGCGGCGTACAGTAGGTGCAGCTTCCCAGCCACTCCATATTTTCATCCGGCACGCCCGCATTGCGCAGTAGCAGTTCGGCAAAAACCCGCAGATCAAACCATAAATTATCGCTGCTGGTCGCTTTCGCACGGGCCCCCTCAGACGAGGCCTGATGAGGCTGAAAAATACGTTCATGATGGCGTTTTGCCAGTTCGCCCGCAGGCATTGCCAGCAGCGCCTGATAAAAATCTGACGAAACTTCGTAGCAGCAGGGATGAATATGCGGCCCGCTCACCACCACCAGCTCTTCGGGAGAAACCTGATAACGCCGAAACAGCGCGAGGCTATTTTCGATGATCCCGCTGGCCGCGCCGCGCCAGCCCGCGTGGACGCTACAGATATAGCGCCCGTCTCGCGAAGCCATCAGCAGCGGCAGGCAATCGGCGGTCACCACCCCCATCTTCTGCCCTTTGACGGCGGTAAACATCGCGTCGGCATGGGGTCGCTCCGCCTGCGGTGCCTGATAGTGATGTACAACGTTGCCGTGAACCAGCTTGACCGGTGCCATTTCGCCATAGGGAAAGGCGGCAGTTTCATGAACATCGAGAAAGGCGTAGCGGATGCCGGGGATATCGCTCAATAAGCGGGATGTAAAAGACATGATGCCCGAAAGAATCAATGGATGATGATTTAACGTATGCCAAAGTGGGTGGATGCGCAAGGTAAGGTATCCTGCGAGCGACTTCCCCTCACCCTAACCCTCTCTCCAAAGGAGCGAGGGAACGGTTTTGAGCGCCTTTTTATTATGGCGCTCCCTCGACTACAAGCAACAAGCTTCTGCGGGCCGGTAGCCCGGACAAGGCGCAGCTTTTCCACGCCGCCCCCGGGAACCTCTCTGTTCTATCAGGCCAGCGCAGCGCGCTTTTGTCGGCTCATCAGCCAGAACACCGCCGCACCTGCCAGCAAAATTCCGGGAGCCGAAGCCGCCATCACGCCGAGGGTGCCGGTGCCCAGCGCGAGCATTTTTCCCGCCAGCAGCGGGCCGCTCATTGCCCCTAAACGCCCTATCGCCACCGCAGTCCCCACCCCGGTCGCGCGGATTTCGGTGCGATAAAACAGCGGCGCCAGGGCATACAGCACACTCTGCCCGCCTGTGGCGAACAGTCCGGCAACAAATCCCGAGAATAGCATCGCGCCAAGAGACGATGCGGTGCCCAGCGCCAGCAGCGACGCCAGCATGCCGGTGTAAATCAGCAGCGACATCCACAGCGGGCTGAGCTTATCCATCAGCGCCCCCAACAGCAGCGTGCCGCTGGCGGCACCGAACTGGAGAACAAACATCACGCCCGCCGCCTCGCTGGCGCTGAAACCCTGACCGACTAACAGCATCGGCAGCCAGTTAATCAGCATATACACCACCAGCAGCGTGAAGAAATAACACAGCCACAGCAGCAACGTGGCGGCGGCGTTACCCGGCGCGAGCAGCGTACGCAACGGCACGCCTTCTACGCTGCGCCGAAAGACCGGCGATTCCGGCAGCCAGCGCATCAGTAATGGCACCAGCAGCAGCGGGACGACACCGCCAACCCAGAATACCGTTTGCCAGGCCGAAGCGAGGCCGAAAAAGCCCAGCGCCGCCGCCAGCGCTGCGCCAATCGGCACGCCGCAGTACATCAGGCTCACCGCCCTGCCGCGAAAGCGCGGACCGGCGGCCTCGGAAGTTAAAGCAATCAGATTGGGTAGGGCCGCGCCCAGCCCAACTCCGGTCAACAGACGCGCCAGCAGCAGCGTCGGGTAATTCCACGCCAGAGCGGTGGCGATGGAGAACAGGCCAAAGAGCAGAACCGAGCCCAGCAGAATACGCTTGCGCCCATAACGATCCGCCAGAATGCCGCCCACCAGCGCGCCGGGCAGCAGGCCGAGGATCCCGGCGCTAAAAATCCAGCCCATCTGCATTTTATCCAGCGCGAACGCTTGCGCCATGCCGACGGCGGCAATCCCCGCAGCCTGCAGATCCAGCCCTTCCATCAGGGCCACCATAAAACAGAGCCCGACGGTTAACATCAGGCGTGAATTGCTTGCAGTCGTGGTTTGGGTCATAGGGTACCTTTGCGATATCCGGATAATCGGAGCAGGTGAATGGCGGCTGATACGTTGCCAGCCGCGCATTGAGACTGATGACAAACCCTAAAAAGAGCACGGACGATCCTCCCCTCTCCCCGAAGGGGAGAGGGAGAAAAACGAACCCTCATTCGCTTTTAAGCACATTTGCCATCAGCCGAGCATTTCTTCTATTTATTACGATTAAGCAGGTCCAGCGCGACATCGACGATCATATCTTCCTGACCGCCCACCATCCGCCGCTTGCCGAGTTCGACGAGAATATCCACCGCGCTCAGGCCGTAGCGCGCCGCCGCCACTTCGCTATGGCGCAGGAAGCTCGAGTACACCCCGGCATAGCCCAGCGCCAGCGTTTCGCGGTCAACGCGCACCGGACGGTCCTGTAGCGGGCGCACCAGTTCATCGGCGGCGTTCATTAAGGCGTAAAGATCGGTACCGTGGTTCCAGCCGAGTTTGTCGGCGGCGGCGATAAAGACCTCCAGCGGCGCGTTGCCTGCTCCGGCCCCCATCCCTGCCAGGCTGGCGTCGATGCGGTCGCAACCCTCTTCCACCGCGGCGATGGAGTTGGCAACGCCGAGGCTGAGGTTATGATGCGCGTGCATCCCGGTAGCGGTTTCCGGCTTCAGTACCGCTTTCAGGGCGCGAAAACGATCGCGAATGTCGTTCATATTCATCGCCCCGCCGGAATCGACCACGTAGATACAGGTCGCACCGTAGGATTCCATCTTCAGCGCCTGCTGCGCCAACTGCTCCGGGGTGGTCATATGGCTCATCATCAGGAAGCCAACGGTGTCCATACCCAGCTCGCGGGCGAAGGCGATATGCTGCGCCGAGACGTCAGCTTCGGTGCAGTGAGTGGCTACCCGCACCACCCGCGCCCCGGCCTGATACGCGTTTTTCAGGTCATGCAGAGTGCCGATACCGGGTAGCAGTAAAGTGGCAATTTTCGCCTGGCTGACCGACTCTGCCGCCGCTTCAATCCACTCGAGGTCGCTGTGCGCGCCGAATCCGTAGTTGAAGCTGGAGCCTTGCAGGCCGTCGCCGTGCGCCACTTCTATTGAATCGACCCCTGCGCTATCCAGCGCTCGGGCAATCTGGCGGACATTATCCAGTGAATACTGATGGCGAATAGCATGCATCCCGTCGCGCAGGGTCACGTCTGAGATATAGAGTTTTTTACCGTTCATACTACTTCTCCCGCTGCGCCGTTCATTGCCTGGGCCATTTTCTCCGCCGTTGCCAGCGCCGCCGATGTCATAATATCGAGGTTACCCGCGTAGGCTGGCAGGTAGTGCGCTGCCCCTTCGACTTCGAGGTAAACCGATGTTTTCAGGCCGGAGAAGCGGCCAACGCCCGGCAGGTTCACCGGCTTATCTTCCGGGATCACTTCAAACTGCACCTGCTGTTTCAGGCGGTAGCCCGGCACATAGGCCTGCACCGCCGCCGCCATCGCCTCGATTGAGGCGGCGATCTCCTGCTGCGACGCCATTTCGCTTAACACATAAACGGTGTCGCGCATCATCAGCGGCGGCTCCGCCGGGTTCAGCACGATAATCGCTTTGCCCTTCGCCGCGCCGCCGACTTTTTCAATGGCCTGTGAGGTGGTTTCGGTAAATTCATCAATATTGGCTCGCGTCCCCGGACCGGCGGATTTGCTGGCAATAGAGGCAATGATTTCCGCGTAGTGCACTTTCGCTACCCGTGAAACCGCCGCCACCATCGGGATGGTCGCCTGGCCGCCGCAGGTCACCATATTGACGTTGCCCTGTTGCAGATTGGCATCAAGGTTGACCACCGGTACGCAGTACGGACCGATAGCCGCCGGGGTCAGGTCGATAACGCGAATTCCCGGTTTGGCTTCGCGCAGCGCGGCGTCGTTTTTCACGTGCGCCCCGGCGCTGGTGGCGTCGAAAACAAAATCAATGTCGGCAAATTCCGCCATCTGCATCAGACCGCCGACACCTTTATGGGTGGTGGCGACGCCCATGCGCCGGGCGCGGGCCAGGCCGTCGGATTCCGGGTCGATGCCAACCATCACCGCCATCTCCAGATGCTGCCCGTGGCGCAGAATTTTAATCATCAAATCGGTACCGATATTGCCGGAGCCGATAATCGCGACTTTACGTTTACGCATGACTGCCTTCCTCTCCGGCGACAAAACTAGCCGCCACTGAACCTAAACCCTCAATATGGGCTTCAAAACGATCGCCGGCGTTAATCGCCACCATCGGCCCCAGCGCACCCGTCAGCACGATATCGCCCGCCCGCAGCGGCTCGCCAAGGCTGGCCATTTTGCGCGCCAGCCATACCGCCGCGTTCAGTGGATGACCGAGGCACTCGCTACCGCGTCCGCTGGAGACTTCCTCCTGATTGCGGGTCATGCGCATGGTGCAGTTTTTCAGATCCAGCCCCTCCGGTCGGCACGCCGGGCTGCCGATCACGTAGACGCCGCAGGAAGCGTTGTCAGCTACCGTATCAACGAAACCAATCGACCAGTCGCGAATGCGGCTGCCGACCACTTCCAGCGCGGGCAGCACCCAGTCGATAGCGGCGTACAGCTCATCAAAGGTGGTGTCGGCATGCGGCAGATCGTGTTTAAGTACGAGAGCGATTTCGGCCTCCACTTTCGGCTGCAAAACACGGGAGAACGGCACATTGGCGTTATCGCCGTAGCACATGTCGGCAAACAGGGTGCCGAAGTCCGGCTGGTCAACGCCCAGTTGTTGTTGCACTTTGGGATGGGTCAGTCCGACCTTACGCCCCACTACCCGGCGCCCCCTGGTGACGTGGTGCTGGACGTTGAGTCGCTGGATGGCGTAGGCGGCTTCGGCGTTGTCGACGCCAATAATATCGCGCAACGGTTCAAGCGCCTGCCCTTGGGTTTCGGCCTCGCGCAGCCGCTGCGCCAGTTGTTCAAGAGATAACGTGGTCATGATGATTCCTTAGGTCCGCGCCAGAAAATCGAGCACCAGTTGGTTAAAGCTCTCCGCGTGTTCCCACTGCGCCCAGTGGCCGCAGTCACGATAGATGTGCAGCTCGGATCCGTTAATGCCTGCCAGCAGACGCAGCCCGGCGTCCATCGGTACAAAGCGGTCGTTACGCCCCCAAACGATCAAGGTCCGGGCGCTGATTTCGCCAAGGCGCGGGCTGAAGTCCGGGAACTGCTTCGGATTGGCCTCCAGGCTTTTGACAAAGTTGTCCAGATGATCCCGCCGCGACAGCATATTGTTGAGGCGCGCTTCAAACAGCGCTTCGGTCAGATCGCGGGTATCGAAAACAAAGATATTCATCATCTTTTTCAGGTTTTCGATGGTCGGTTCGCGGTACAGGCCGTTGAGCAGCTTGATCCCTTCCGTCGGCATCGGCGTAAACAGGCTCATGCCGCCGGTTCCGCCGCCCATCAGCACCAGTTTGCCAACGCGTTCCGGCCAGCTCAGGGTAAAGGCCACCGCGCTGTGGCCGCCCATGGAGTTGCCCAGCAGATGCACTTTGCTGATATCCAGTTGGTCAACGACGCTTTTCAGCACCCGAGCGTTGAGGTCTGAACGAGAACCACCGTTGATGATAGAGTCGCTTTTCCCCCAGCCGGGGCAGTCCAGCAGAATCACCCGGTAGCCCGCCTCGACCAGCGGATCGATATTGCGGCTGAAGTTAGCCCAGCCGGTAGCGCCGGGGCCGGAGCCGTGCAGCAGGACCACGGTTTCATCGCCCTGGCCGCAGTCGTTAAAGTGAATGCGTAAAGTTTTTCCGTCCTCTTCAACGTTGAGGAAACGACTGGTAGCGGCTTCTGTTTGTGGTTGATAGCTCATATGTTCTCCCTTTTATTCAGTTCTGCGTGGCGGCACTCAGCGAGCCAAATCCGGCAATCCACTCGGGGATGGGTCGGTAATAGCGGCCTTCGCTGCGCCAGTTGCCAAAAGCGGATAGCGCAGCAAAGGCGGCTACCCAGGTTTTAATTTCGTGCGTTGATTTACCCGCCATCGCCGACAGCTCTTCGTTACTCACGGTATCCAGCTCCGCCAGCCGCCCCTGCTCCAGCAGGCTCATAAAGCGGTTGTCCCAAATAGGATTGAGCGGATAAAGCGAATTCTGGTCATCAATAAACTGCTTCGCTGCGCTGATCACCCGCTGCTGGCGCAGTTCACGCTCGTCCGGCGGCAGCTGTTTGCCGCTGCCCAGCAGCCGGTCGCGCATATGCGCATCAGCCTTCGCCAACTCCGGTACCGGCGGCTGGTGCGAAAGTCCACCGGAACCGAGGATCAGTACGCGTTTATTGAGAGTGGTGAGAAAGCGGCCGATGGCTTCGCCCAGCATCCGGGTGCGCTGAAAGCCCGGCAGCGGCGTCGCCACGCCGTTGATAAACACCGGCAGAACCGGCAGCTTATCCAGCCCGCCGAGCAGAAACTCCAGCGGTTGCGCAAAGCCGTGATCCACCTGCATACAGTAAGAGACCGCCAGGTCGATACCGTCTTTCATTACCGCGTGAGCGCAGGCCTCCGCCAGCGCCGTCGGCACCGGTAGCTCGCCGCTGGCGCTGGCGAAATCACCAATAGAGGTTGCGCCAATGCCTAAGCAGAACGGCGGCATCACGTCGTAGAAAAAGCCGTTGTAGTGATCGGGGGCAAACAGCACCACCAGCTCCGGGTCGAAGGCGGCAATTCGCGCCCTGGCGTCAGCAATCACGCCGTTGACCTCGTCCAGCACCGCCTGCTCCGGGTCAACATATCCCACCAGCGGGGTATGCGAGAGACAGTGAAGATAAGCATTCATATCAGGCCACCTGTTCAATCGTTGTTGCGGGTTGCGCGGATGCCAGCTGCATTTTGCTCGCCAGCGCATCAAGCTTATTGCCCAGGGTTTGCGGTATCGCCACGGTGGCGACGAAGCGGTCCGGACGCACAACGGCGATGGCGGTATCGTGCTGCGCAAACCAGCTTTTCAGGCGATTTTGCGTGTCGCCGAGGCGAATGACGCCGGGAACGTTGTCCTGGTCGCAATGAATCTGCACCTCCGGCACCACCTGGATAAAACGCACTCCGGCGGCGCGCCAGCGGGAAATCTGCTTATCGCTCAGCCCCCATTGCGGGTTACAGCCCCAGCCGATGATGGCGAAGTTCGCGCCAATCACCTCATCCAGCAGCGTGACGTCACCGTTTTCAAGCGTGACCTTCGGCTGGATAAACATCTTGCCGACCGGGGAATTTTTGCCTTCGCCTTCCGCCAGCAGCGCGCCATCTTGATACTGCGGCATCGGCTTGAAGCGCATTTCGAGGAAGTAGCGTTTGACCGGCGGCAGATAGTTGAGCAGCCAGGTAACGCCATCGCGTACCGCGCCGTGCCAGCGTTTCGGCGGCGCCAGTACGTTACCGGCGGTGACCGACAGGTCGATCATCGCTTTCGCGTGGTCCCGGCGCTCCTGCTGGTAACTATCGAGCAGCGACTCTCCGGCCTGGCCGTTCACCACCAGCGCCAGCTTCCACGCCAGATTGAAAGCATCGCGCATGCCGCTGTTGTAACCCTGTCCCTGCCAGACCGGCATGATGTGCGCGGCGTCGCCCGCCAGCAGTATGCGATCCACGCGAAAGCGTTCGGCGATGCGCGCGTTATGGGTATAGACGCGCTGGCGGATCAGCTCGACGTTATCCGGGTCCGGCAGCACCTTGCTCAGCAGCTTGCGCATATTGTCCGGCTCGCTCAACTGGGCCTCGGTTTCACCAGGCATCACCATAAATTCAAAGCGACGTACCCCGTGCGGCAGCGCGGCGGAGACGTACGGGCGCACCGGGTCGCAGCACAGATAGACATGCGGAGTGGCAAGCGGGTCGTTAGCGATATCGATAACAATCCACTGATTCGGCGCGGTTTTCCCTTCAAAGGGAATATTCAGCGCGCGGCGAATAATGCTGGCACCGCCGTCGCAGGCTACCAGCCAGTCGGCGCGTACGGTTTCGTGCTCACCATTGCTGCCGTGTAGGTTTAACGTGACACCGTCACTATCCTGACTGAAGGCTTCAACTTCGCGGGAAAACAAGCAGCGCACGTGGGGGAAGCGGCTCAGGCCGTCATACATCACCCCATCCACCTGCGGCTGAATAAAAGCGTTACGCCGCGACCAGCCAAACTCGTCGGTCATCGGCTGAATATCGGCGAAGCAGCGCCCTTTCGGAGTCAGAAAGCGCATGGCGTGCCACGGCGTGGTGTGCGGCAGTACGTTGTCCACCAGTCCGACAGCCTGCATCGCCCGCAGCGCCTCATCGTCGATACCAATGGCGCGGGGGTAATCGATCAGTGAATCCAGCTTCTCAATCAGCAGCACGCTGACGCCCATTTGCCCCAGGTAGTTGGCGATCATCAGACCAACAGGGCCAGCACCGGCAATCGCCACCTGGGCGGTATGCTGCACGACCGGTTGGATATCAGGATTAGATGTTGTCATTTCAAAACCTCACGCTTCGGTCAAATTGCCGCTATCGGGAAAACATCAACAACGCGGTAATTTGTTAATTAAATGTGAATATATTTTTATAGTGAGGTCAGTATAGAGTTGCTAAATTGCGCTACAATCAAAACATCATTAAATGTGCACCAGGTGCACATGATTGTTTAAAATGATTTTTATCGAGGCGATATGAGCGAAAATTCGTCAGCGGATTACAAGACGGTACGCGGATTAAGCCGCGGGTTATTGTTATTAAATTTGTTAAATAAATTCGACGGAGGCGCGACGGTCGGCACCCTGGCTGAGTTTAGCGGCCTGCATCGCACCACCGTCAGACGACTACTGGAAACGCTACAAGATGAGGGATATGTTCGCCGCAGCCGCTCGGATGACAGCTTTCGATTGACGATCAAAGTTCGGCAATTAAGTGAGGGATTTCGTGACGAGCATTGGATTTCTGCCCTCGCCACGCCGCTACTGGGCGAGCTTTTGCGGGAGGTTTTATGGCCCACCGACATCACGACTCTTGATGTGGATGCCATGGTGGTACGCGAAACCACCCACCGCTTCAGCCGCCTCTCCTTCCATCGGGCGATGGTAGGCCGCCGCCTGCCGCTGCTGCTGACCGCCTCCGGATTAACCTGGCTGGCCTTCGCGCCGGAACACGAACGAAGCCCAATCATCGAGATGCTGGCCGCACGCCCGGAAGCGGAGTACCAGCTGGCGCGGGAGCCGGAAAAGCTGGCCGCCATTCTCGAACGCACCCGGCACAACGGTTATGGCGAAAACTTTCGCGGCTGGCAGCAGGAGGAGAAAATTGCCTCGATTGCGGTGCCCGTCCGCCGCCAGCAGCGGGTTGTCGGCTGCCTGAACCTGGTGTATATGGCCCAGGCAATGACCATTGAACAGGCAGCAGAGAAGTATCTCGCCTCGTTGCAAAAAGTGGTTAGCCAGCTCGAAGAACGCATGGCCGATGAAGAAGTTTTTTACGAATAACCCTGTCCTGAAGGGGTAAATGGCCTGCTAGCAATTGCGATCGGCGTCGCTATGTACTCTAATACATAGCGATTCCCTTTACGCAACTGAGCCATTCCATGTCAAAACAACCGCGTTTTTTATTGGCGCTGACGCTGCTAAGCGCCAGTCTGTTCGCCGGTCAGGCCTTTGCTGACCGCATCGTCACCGACCAGTTGGGCCGCGAGGTCACCCTCCCCGACCACGTCACCCGCGCCGTGGTGCTTCAGCACCAGACCTTAAACCTGCTGGTGCAGCTTAACGCCGCTGACCATATCGTCGGCGTGATGAGCAGTTGGAAAAAACAGCTCGGCCCGCAGTTTGCCCGCTTTATGCCGGGCATTGAGAAACTGCCGATGCCGGGCGATCTGACTCAGGTCAATATCGAAAGCCTGCTGGCTCTGCATCCGCAGGTGGTGTTTGTCGCCAACTATGCGCCACAGGCGATGATCCAGCAGATTCAAAACGCCGGGATCCCGGTGGTGGCCGTCTCGCTGCGCCAGGATGCCGCTGGTGAGAAAAACAAAATGAACCCGACGATGGCCGATGAAGAGCAGGCCTACAACGAGGGCCTGAAACAGGGCATCCGCCTGATTGGCGATGTGGTTGATCGTAAAACTCAGGCTGAAGACCTGATTAACTACACCTTTAGCGCACGGGAAAAAGCCAACGCGCCGGTTGCCGATATCCCGGAAAATCAGCGGGTACGGGTATATATGGCCAATCCGGACCTCAATACCTACGGTTCGGGTAAGTATACCGGCCTGATGATGACGCACGCCGGGGCGCTGAACGTGGCTGCCTCCAGCGTGAAAGGCGCACGTCAGGTGTCGCTGGAGCAGGTGCTGCAGTGGAACCCGGAGGTGATTTTTGTCCAGGACCGCTACCCGGAGGTGGTCAAACAGATCCAGAACGACCCGCAGTGGCAAAGCATTGACGCGGTGAAGAACCACCGCGTGTGGCTGATGCCGGAATACGCCAAAGCCTGGGGCTACCCGATGCCGGAAGCGCTGGCTATTGGCGAACTGTGGATGGCGAAAAAGCTCTACCCGTCCCGCTATAACAACGTCGATGTTGATGCGAAAGCGCAGGATTACTATCAGCGTTTCTATCGCGTGAAGTGGACACCGGATGCTCAGTAATCGCCACCCGGCCCTGGTACAATGCACCCTCGCGCTGGTTACGCTGTTAATTGCCGTCGCTTCAATCTGTTTTGGTCAATACCCGTTAAGCCTGGCGGAAGTTTTCCGCCAGCTGGCGCATCTTTCGCCCGTTGACGGCGTGGCCGGACAGGTGGTCTGGTCGGTGAGGCTGCCAAGGATCGTGATGGCGCTGCTGGCCGGCGGCGCGCTGGGGCTGTGCGGAGCCACGTTGCAAGGCGTGTTCCAGAATCCGCTGGTGGATCCGCATATCATCGGCGTCACCTCCGGCTCCGCTTTTGGCGGTACGCTGGCGATTCTGCTGGGGCTCAATACCCTGCTGATGATGACCTCAACCTTTTTCTTCGGTCTTGCCGCGCTGATTCTGGTGTACCTGATTGCCGCACTTCAGGGGCGGGAAAGCACGCTGGTGCTGATCCTCTCAGGGATTATTCTCAGCGGCTTTTTTGCCGCGCTGGTGAGCCTGATGCAGTACCTGGCCGATACCGAAGAAACGCTGCCAAACATTGTTTTCTGGCTGCTGGGTAGTTTTGCCACTGCCAACTGGCACAAAGTGCTGATGATGGCAATTCCAGTGGGCTGCGCGGCGGCAGTGCTCTTTAAGCTGCGCTGGCGGATTAATCTGCTGGCGCTGGAGGACAAAGACGCTCGCGGGCTGGGGGTTTCCGTTACCGCTCTGCGCCGTGGCGTGTTGGTGTGCTGCGCGGTGCTGGTGGCTTCCCAGGTGGCGGTGAGCGGCAGCATTGCGTGGGTCGGACTGGTTATTCCGCATCTGGCGCGGCTGCTGGTGGGGGCCGATCATCGGCGTCTTCTGCCGACCGCCTTCTGGCTTGGCGGCGGTTTTATGATTGTCGTCGATGACCTTGCCCGCACGTTAACCCAGGCCGAGATCCCTATTGGCATTATTACTGCCCTGCTTGGCGCACCGCTGTTCACTTATCTGCTGGTACATTCACGGCGCAGAGGGGCATTCTGATGACGCTTTCCTTGCGTTTAACCGATCTGTTATATGGTCATAGCCAGCCGCTGTTTACTCCGTTGAGTTTACAGTGCCGTTCCGGCGATATCTGGGCGGTGCTCGGCGCAAACGGGCGCGGTAAAAGCACCCTGCTTGATACCCTGACTGGGGTACTGACGCCGCTCGGCGGTCAGTTTACCTGTGAGGGCGGTATCGGCATTGTGCCACAATCTTTTCGCCCGGCCTTTAGCTGGCAGGTGCGCGATGTAGTGCTGATGGGGCGAGCCCGCCACGTCAATCTGTTCGCTCAGCCGTCAGCGGAAGATGAGCGCCAGGTGCAGGAGGCGCTGATGCAGCTCGGCATCGCGTCGCTGGCCGGTAAGGTGTTTCGTTCGTTGTCCGGCGGCCAGCAGCAGCTGGTACTGATCGCCAGGGCGTTGGTGGGAGCCAGCCAGAATATCCTGCTGGATGAGCCCTGCTCGGCGTTGGATCTGGCCAACCAGCAGGTGGTACTGCAATTAATCAGCGACCTCGCCCATCGCCAGCGGCGCACGGTGGTGTTTACCACTCACGACCCGACCCATGCTCTGCAGGTAGCGAGCCATACGCTGCTCCTGCTGCCTGATGGAGAATGGCTGGCAGGCGAATCCACCAACGTGCTGACGGAAGAGAACCTTCAGCGCGCCTATGGTTTGCCGGTGCGCAAAATCAATCATCCCGGATCGGCGGTTCCGCTGCTGGCCCCGCAGTTTACCATTCATCGTTGATAGCTAAAAAACCAGCGTTTTTCAGGAAGCGCTGGCCCTCCACGCCGAGGATAAAGCGGCACAGCTGCTGCGCTCCGGGGCTCTGTTCAATCTGCGCCAGCTGATAGTCGCAGCGAATATTCCACGACGGCGGTATGGCCAGGGTACGCAGGTCATCGCACGCTGCCATCTGCGTAGCGTAATGCGCATAACCAATAAACAGATCGGTTAAGTTTTCGCGAATCAGCCACGCTCCGGCGGTTTCACCGGCAGGTATGGTCAGAGAGTCTCGTCCCCCTACCAGTTGCTGCGCGCGAGCCGTAATGGCGTCACCCACGCCGGGGCAACGTTGTTCAATCAGGGAAAAAAGCTGCCAGGTATAGTCACCCGACGGGTCGCAGCCCGGTGTTGACGTCGCCAGGCGCAAGACCGGGTCGCGGAGAAGCGCCAGCCAGTCCCGCTCGTCGGTTTCCACGCTGCGCCTGGCGGTCAGCATAAGCTGATTACGGGCAAATAAGTGGCACTCTCCGGCCAGCCCGGCCTGACGCAGCGCCTGTGGATGTTGAGTGTTGGCTGAAGCGAAAACGGAGCAGGGTTCCCCGGCCTCAATGCGCTCGCGCAGCAGGCCTGCAGGTCCAAAATGAACATCGACCGGGATGCCGGTTTGCTGCTGAAAGCGTGCCAGCAGCGGGATAAAAGCACTTTTCAGGCTTCCCGCCGCCAACAGCGTTAAAGAGGTGGTCATAAAAAAAATCGCTATAAAACGAAAAATATAGCGCCATATTACCCGGGTTCAGCCCGTTTCAGTAACGAATTTCCGCCAGCTCCCGCAGCTGTTCCGGAGTTGCCACCGGCAAGTTGAAGAAGCGCAGATAAGCCGGGATCATCTCGAACAACATATCGGTACCGCGCTGGATTGGGCACCCCGCCGCCTGTGCCGCCAGCAATAATGGCGTGAACTCCTGGGCCATCACCACTTCGCCGACAAAGGTTCCCGGCGTCAGACGTTGAGGATCCAGCGGCAGCGGATCGCCCTCTTTCATTCCCAGCGGTGTCGCGTTAACCACCAGATCGTGCCCCTGCGGGTCGCGCTGCATCAGGGTAATATCCAGCTGAGGATAGTGCGCAAGCAGACGCTCAGCCAGCGCTTCAGCGGTCTGCGAACGAGCGTCGTACAGCGTCAGCGCGCTAACGCCCGCCGCCGCCAGCGAAGCGGCAATGGCCGAGCCTACGCCGCCGCTACCAACCACTAGCGCTCGCGCCCCTTGTGTCACGAAACCTTTACGCTGAATGCCAAGAACAAATCCATCGCCATCAAACATATCACCGCTCAGGCTGCCGTCGGCTTCAAGGCGAATCGCGTTACAGGCTCCGGCAATCGCCGCCGTCGGGCTAATATGCTGGACCAGCTCGCAGGTGGTGATTTTGTGCGGCATGGTGACCAGCGCGCCGATAATATTGGTCATCTTAAACAGCGTCGGCACAAAGGCGGCATAATCCTCTGGCTTCACGCCCATCGGCACCACTTTGGCATCAACCTGCTGATGGGCAAACCACGGGTTATAAATCATCGGCGCTTTAAATTTAGCGGTCGGGTAGCCCAGATGCGCTATCAGCCGCGTATTACCACTAATCACCATCCCCTGCTCCTTTAGTTACTGCAAAAATATTACTGCGAAAGTTCGATACGTTTAACGTCGCCCAAAATAAACAAATAAGCCGCCACGCCCAGCAGCGCCGCGCCGCCAACATAGATAAGCGCGTAAAAGAAGTTACCCGAGGCGGCCACAATGAAACCAATCACCAGCGGCGTCAAAATACCGGCAAGGTTGGCGCAGAAGTTAAATAAGCCGCCGGTCAGGCCGCCGAGGCCTTTTGGCGCGATATCAGAAATTAACGTCCAGCCCAGACCGACCATTCCCTGACCAAAGAAGGCGAACGACATCACCAGGATGACCGCCAGATCGCTGGTCAGCCAGTTGGCGGAAATAATGGTGCTCGCCATCAGCAGACCGGCCACGATAGGCAGCTTGCGTCCAAGGTTTGCCGAGCCGGTAGCTTTCAGCAATTTGTCCGAAACCCAACCGCCGAACATCACGCCGCCCGCCGCCGCGAGAAACGGCATAATGGCGAAGAAGCCGACTTTGATCCACGGCATATGGCGTTCGGTCGCCAGATAGGTCGGGAACCAGGTGAGGAAGAATACCAGTACCGTATTACCGGCGAACTGCCCGATGCTGGCGCCGAGAATTTGCCGTTTGGCCAGCAGCTGGCGGATCAGCGGCCAGCTAAACGCCGTGTGTTGTTCCGCTCCGGTCGTCATCCCGCCGCCGTTGACGATATGCTCGCGCTCCTGCTGATTAAGATGCTTATCCTCATGCGGCTCACGGTAATTACGCCACCACACCAGGGCAAACAGCACACCAACCGCGCCGACGCTAATAAACAGCGCCCGCCAGCCGAAGCTGCCCATAATCCAGAACAGCAGCGGTGAAAAGCAGGCCAGCCCGAGGTATTCGCCGACGGTATAAACCGCCGTCGCTTTTGCACGCTCCTGCTGCGGGAACCAGGCGCTCACCACCCGACTGTTCACCGGGAAACAGGGCGCTTCGCTGACGCCAAGACCAAAGCGGCACAGCAGCAGCGTTTTCAGGCCCACCGCCATACCGTGGAACATGGTAAATAGCGACCACAGGGTCAACGCCAGAAAATAGGTAATTTTGTTGCCAAAGCGGTCCAGAAAGATCCCGCCGGGGATCTGCGCCAGCGCGTAGGTCCAGGCAAAAGCGGAGAAGACGATCCCCATCACCGCGGCATCGATACCCAGTTCGGCGGTCAGCTGCGGTGCGGCAATCCCCAACACCGTACGGTCGAGATAATTGATCATTGTGCCGACGGCCAGCAGCGCAAGAATGCCGATACGCCGCCGGGAAGGTCGCACGCCGTTGGCTGCGCCCGCCGTCGCCTGATTTTGGCTATAAGAGTTCATAGTCGTTTCCTGTCATAGAGTACAGATACGTGTTGTTATTGTGTTTGTGCTGTTGCGTTGTGAACCATCTGCTACATTACTCGGTGTACTGCATTGCTGACAAGCGTACCGCTGCGTTTACAGCACCATAAAGTGCGTAACCCTCGCGTCGCTCAGTCAATTCGAAGAAAAAACGTCCTGCGGAGAAGGGACGGGTATAGAGATGCAGAAATTCGCCGCCGCTGCCATCGCTGTCATAGAGAATTTGCAGGCGCTTTAGCATGTTAACGCGGTCGCTCTCACCAAAACGGGCCAGCAGATCCTCGTAGTAGTTCGCTGGGATAGGTAGCGCGTTGACGGAGACCTGCGGTAGGCTTTCAAGCGTGGCGGGTAAATCACGACAGGCAAAGGCCGCGTGCTGAAGGCCAGCGCCCTGATAGCAGGCTACCGAGCGGGCAATCTGCGTGGCGCGACTTTGCGAGATATTTAATGCGAGACGAATATCGCCCTGCGGACTGCGCACCGCCAGGCTGCGCACCAGCCCGTACGGGTCCGGCAGAGTTTGTTCGTGCTCAAGGCTGAAGCCAAATACGGTGCGGAAAAAGATAATCCAGTTATCGCGGCTGTCCGCTTCCATCCCCAACGCCAGATGATCGATTCCGAGGTAATCGTCGCGCAGAGGCAGGTCGGCGCACAGATGGAAATCACGGGTGTAAATATCATCACCCATCTCAATCAGATAAACCAGGCTGCCGTCCGGGGCGCAAATCGCCGGAATCGGGCTTTCATTCGGCCCTGCGTCGCCCTGCCAGGTGGCATATCCGTATGCGCGGGCGCGCTCGACAATTGCCTCACTCTGGCTAACGCGCAGCGCCATCGCGCACAATGACACCCCATGGCGCTGGTGAAAATGATCGGCCCAGCTGTGCGGTTGCGCGTTGACGACCACCCGGGCCCCGCCGTTACGCCAGAGGGAGACGCGTTTTGAGCGATGCGTTCCCTCTTCGGCAAAGCCAAGCTGCGCCAACCGCTGTCCCAGCCCTTTAGCCTCCGCCGGATTCGCGGCGAACTCGATAAACTCCAGCCCGGCGTACTCAGGAAGTTCAGGAGGCGCGAACAACGGCACGCTGCTCTGCGGTAACCGCTGGCGGGTCTGCTCTTCCAGCCACAGCAAAGAACGATAGCCATCTTTCGCCGTCACATTGTTGGGCGAGGCGCGGAAGCTATCATTGAAAATCTCCAGCGACCACGGGCCGCGATAGCCACAGCGGGTTAGCGCGCAGGCGAAATCCACCAGCGGCAACTGCCCCTGACCGGGGAAGCAGCGGAAATGGCGGCTCCATTCCAGAATATCCATCTTCATCAGCGGCGCGTCGGCCATCTGCACAAAGGTGATTTTCTCTGCCGGGACTTCCGGCAGACGCTGGAGCGTATCGCCGCGCGCCAGAACATGGAAGCTGTCGAGCACAATGCCCAGCGCCGGGCTGTCAACGCTTTTGACCCGCTCCCAGGCCTGATGCCAGCGGTTGACGTGCGTACCCCAGGCCAGCGCCTCATAGCCAATAGCTATGCCCTCTTGCTCCGCCAGTTCAGCCAGCGCACGCAGGTCAGCGACCTGTAGCTCAACGTTGGCGGAACAGTCCGGCTGGACGTTGCTGCACAGCAACATAGTGTCGCAGCCCAGTTCATGCATTAGCGCGAATTTGCGCTTTGCACGTTCCAGATTCGCTTCGAACTGACTGCGGCTGGCGCCTTCAAAATCACGAAAGGGTTGAAAAAGCGTGATTTTTAGCCCTAAATCAGCTGCCAGATGACGGATATCGCTCGGCGTACCCGTATAATAGAGCAGATCGTTTTCGAAGATTTCGACGCCCTGATAGCCCGCCGCGGCAATCGCGTGCAGCTTTTCGGGTAAGGTGCCGGAGATGGAGACGGTAGCGATTGAGCGCAGCATAGAGTCCTCGTGTCATTAGCTGACCTAAGACCTGAATATGTATCATTTGGTTCAATCGCGCCATGATAGGTTGCCAAATTGTGATCGATATGTGTATTTTTTGCATCTTATTAAAAAGGAGCCGTTATGTCCGCCGTTGCTCACGATGAAGCACAATCCCTCAAAGAGCGGATCTTTGCCGCTGCCATTACCGTTTTCGCCGAACATGGATTGTCAGGTGCGCGAATGGAACAGATCGCCACCGAAGCGCAGACCACGAAAAGGATGGTGGTTTATTACTTCAAGACCAAAGAGCAGCTCTATCAGGCGGTGCTCCAGCACATCTATGCACGTATTCGCGAAACCGAGCAGCAGCTTGGGCTGGAAAACGTGCCGCCGGTCGAGGCGCTGGTGCAACTGGTGAAGTGGAGCGTACGCTATCACGCTACGCACGCCGACTATATGCGGGTGATCTGTATGGAAAATATGCAGCGCGGGAAATGGCTAAAAAATTCCGGTCAGTTAAAACCGCTAAACCGCACTGCCCTGTCGATTCTTGAAGACATTCTTCAGCGTGGCCAGCAGCAAGGGGTGTTTCAGGCAGGACTGGAAGCGCGCGATGTGCATCGGCTGATCAGCAGCTTTAGCTTTTATCAGGTATCAAACTTTTATACCTTCAGCAGCCTGTATCTCGACGATCCGTTGCCGGAAATTGATGATGAAGCGATGGTCACACATCACTGCGATATTGCCGTCAAAGCGGTGGTTCGCTTCGTGATTTCCTGAAGCGAAAAGGCAGCGCGCAGGAACGGCTAGTTTCCTGAAAGAGCATGGACAACTTTCGCCATCGCTTCCTGCGTCAGTTCGGAACGCTGAACATGAGAGTTAGCCAGAGCGGTGCGCAGGACGCCGGCGATAACGATATGTTTCGGCTCCTGGCCCAAATCGCGCATTTCAAGCACGACTTTGCCGACTACACGACACATTTCCTGGTACAGTTCGTCGTCTTTCGCTTTATTTCCCATTGTATTTGGCTCACAAATTTTCATTATCAATCAAATCATTATTGATATATTTTCTGGATAAATCAAACCAGTGCCGCTTTTGCTGACCAGCAGATGATTTTCTCTGCAAAACTTGTGAATAAATCCGCGTTTTCGCGCTATTTATCTTGTCACCAGGTGAAAAAATGTGTTGCGCAAAATCATAGGATTAGTTTGCTTTTTGTTAAGTACATGACTATAGAAATGAAACATGGTTTTCATTTTCTTTTTTGGATTTGGCAACGTATAATGCCCAACAAATTCGTATTGAATGGTTTCAGCGCATTGGATTGCATGACTAAACGCATAACACATTGCCTCTTTTCATGGGCTGAACCGCCAGCACACTTTCTTCTGCACGCTCTATTGTTGTCACCTATCCTTAGAGCGTGGCATAGCAACTTTCGTAATACAGGTTTAACTCCATGGCAGTGCGCCCACGGAGTGAGAATCCCCTATCCTTATCCTTCACAACTTAAAGACTAAAACTGTCATGAAAAAGACCAAAATTGTTTGCACCATCGGTCCGAAAACCGAATCTGAAGAGATGTTAACCAAAATGCTGGACGCGGGCATGAACGTCATGCGTCTGAACTTCTCTCACGGTGACTATGCGGAACACGGTCAGCGCATCCAGAACCTGCGCAATGTGATGAGTAAAACCGGTAAGAAAGCGGCTATCCTGCTGGATACCAAAGGTCCGGAAATTCGTACCATTAAGCTGGAAGGCGGTAACGACGTTTCCCTGAAAGCCGGTCAGACTTTCACCTTCACTACCGATAAATCCGTTGTCGGTAATAACGATATCGTTGCTGTGACCTATGAAGGTTTCACCAGCGACCTGAGCGTTGGCAACACCGTGCTGGTAGACGATGGTCTGATCGGTATGGAAGTCACCGCAATCGAAGGTAACAAAGTTGTCTGTAAAGTACTGAACAACGGCGACCTCGGCGAGAACAAAGGCGTTAACCTGCCGGGCGTTTCCATCGCCCTGCCGGCCCTGGCTGAAAAAGACAAACAAGATCTGATCTTCGGTTGCGAGCAAGGCGTTGACTTTGTTGCTGCTTCCTTTATCCGTAAACGTTCTGACGTCGTTGAAATCCGTGAGCACCTGAAAGCCCACGGCGGCGAGAAGATCCAGATCATCTCCAAGATCGAAAACCAGGAAGGCCTGAACAACTTCGACGAAATCCTCGAAGCGTCTGATGGCATCATGGTTGCACGTGGCGACCTGGGCGTAGAGATCCCGGTAGAAGAAGTTATCTTCGCTCAGAAGATGATGATCGAGAAATGTATCCGCGCGCGTAAAGTGGTTATCACCGCGACTCAGATGCTGGATTCCATGATCAAAAACCCGCGTCCGACCCGTGCAGAAGCAGGCGACGTGGCTAACGCCATCCTGGACGGTACCGATGCAGTGATGCTGTCCGGTGAATCCGCAAAAGGTAAATACCCGCTGGAAGCAGTCACCATCATGGCGACCATCTGCGAACGTACCGACCGCGTGATGACCAGCCGTCTGGAGTTCAACAACGACAACCGTAAGCTGCGCATCACCGAAGCGGTTTGCCGCGGTGCGGTTGAAACAGCTGAAAAACTGGAAGCGCCGCTGATTGTTGTCGCAACCCAGGGCGGTAAATCTGCACGTGCCGTACGTAAATACTTCCCGGATGCGACCATCCTGGCGCTGACCACCAACGAAACGACTGCGCGTCAGCTGGTGCTGACCAAAGGTGTTGTGGCGCAGCTGGTAGAAGATATTTCTTCTACTGATGCTTTCTATATCCAGGGTAAAGAGCTGGCGCTGCAAAGCGGCCTGGCACGCAAAGGTGACGTAGTTGTTATGGTTTCCGGCGCGTTAGTCCCAAGCGGAACCACCAATACCGCTTCTGTGCACGTGCTGTAATAATTTACAGGTTAATTAGTATTTCCTTTAAAAGCGCCTCTTCGGGGCGCTTTTTTTTATTTTAGTACTAGCTACTATTAATAAAAATGCAAATCGGAATTTACTATTTAACCAGAGATTATCTAAGATGAATCCGATGGAAGCGTGCTGTTTTCACACACGTTTTTAAACTAAAGCGACGATTTCGATGCTTCTTTGAGCGAACGATCAAAAATAAGTGCATTCAAGTAAAAAAATATTCTCATCACAAAAAAGTTTGTGTAATACTTGTAACGCTACATGGAGATTAACTCAATCTAGAGGGTATTAATAATGAATCGTACTAAACTGGTACTGGGCGCGGTAATCCTGGGTTCTACTCTGCTGGCTGGTTGCTCCAGCAATGCTAAAATCGATCAGCTGTCTTCTGACGTTCAGACTCTGAACGCTAAAGTTGACCAGCTGAGCAACGACGTGAACGCAATGCGTTCCGACGTTCAGGCTGCTAAAGATGACGCAGCACGCGCTAACCAGCGTCTGGACAACGCAGCTACTAAATACCGTAAGTAATAGTATCTGTGTAATAAAAATGGCGCACATTGTGCGCCATTTTTTTTGCTTTGCTTTTCGCCCCGCCTACTGCGTTCTTTTCGCTTCATCCACCGGCGCATTTTGTACCGACAACGTTGAGGTCGCGTTCTCACTACCTGATACCGCCACCGGATACCCTGCTCGTCTGGTCAGCGCGCGCTTAAGTAACGCCTCATCTACCGCTTTATCGCCAGCAAACTGATGAAATTCCGCAGGGTGCGTATAGGCCATCGTCTGCGTATTGCTACCTTCATCAGATGTTAACGGACGATGAACTTCAACATAGCGTTTGCCGTCAGGCTCTACGGCGAACTTCACTGGCTGATTGATAATGCGCACCGGCGTGCCGCTTTTCACCTGACTGAATAAAGACTGAATATCCGCGGCATTCATTCGCATACATCCTGAGCTGACGCGTAACCCCACGCTGTCCGGCGCATTAGTGCCATGAATAAGATACTCGCCGTTACCGTACGCCAGACGCAGCGCATAGCGTCCTAACGGGTTATACGGCCCTGCAGGCACTACCGGCGGCAACTTAATTCCTTTCTCCAGCGAGCGGGCTCGTATGCCCGCCGTCGGCGTCCAGGTCGGATTAGGGATTTTCTGTCCAATACGGGTAGTCATCTCCGGCGTTTCCAGCCCCTGTTGGCCAATTCCCAGCGGATAAACCTGCACCTGATTCACGCCCGGCGGGAAGTAGTAAAGGCGCAGTTCAGCCAGGTTGACGACAATCCCCTCTCGCGGTACGTCAGGCAGCAGCATTTGCGAGGGAATCAGCACCTGAGTGCCCGGCTTAGGCTGCACCGGCGCGATAGTATCGTTCGCTTCAAGGATCAGCATCGCCGCCGTGTCAAAACGACGGGCTATCGCCTGTAGATTGCGGTCGTCCTCCTGCACTGTCCAGGACTGGTTTTCACCAATCAGGCGGCTATTGGCTGGGGGAAGTGGGTAATCAACGGCCCAGGCAGCGTGTGACGCGCTGAGGGCGCTCAGAAGGGCTATGGTAATGAGGGACGCGCGTTTCATACTGAGATTCCTTCTTTCGCTGATAAAACACCAGGCCTGTATACTGACGAGAAGCGAACTCCCGTCGCGCATAACAGAATAAAATGAGACTGATGACAAACCCGTTTTAAACACAGTGCTCGCATTTTTGCCGGGTGGCGGCTAGCCGCCTTAACCGGTCTACAAAACCCATAATATCATCAGGCTATGAGTTTTCCGTAGGCCCGTGCAAGCGAAGCGCCACGGATATGAATCTACCTGTTTTATTCTAGGTGACTACTCCACGCCGTAAACGGCGAGGCTTCCCACTTCTCAGGCTGCCACTGGCATAACGCCAGACTGACACAAGCCTCGATGGGCTTTGACGACAAGTCCTGCCGCCATTAATTCTGTGATGCCCTTGTGCTGGATGTTGATCGCCGCGTTGATATCGCGGTCATGGTGAATATTACAGCCGGGGCAAGTCCATTCGCGTACTTTCAGCGGCATTTCCGCCATCTTATGTCCGCAACAATGGCACGTTTTCGAGCTGGCGAACCACTGATCCAGTCTGACCAGGTGAACCCCTGCCGACTCCGCTTTGTAGGCGAGTTTTGCCACAAACCCGGACCAGGCCACATCTCCGATATGACGGGCAAGGCGACGATTTTTCATCATGTTTGCCGACTTCAGTGTTTCCACAATCACCGCTTGGTTTTCGTCGATAATTCGTCTGGAAAGTTTGTGCTGGAAATCCGCGCGGGCACTGGCTACCCGCTCATGCTGCGCGGCAAGGCGTAAGCGCGCCTTACGGCGGTTTGCGCTCCCCAATTTCTTACGGGACAGCGCCTTACTGTCGCGGCGTAAACGGCGGTATACGTTGACCAGATGGCGAGGGTTAGCCACTTTTCCGCCATCATTGCCAATCAAATAGTGCGACAGCCCCAAATCATAGCCCACCACGGTGGTGATATAAGTCGGCTTTACTGCCGCTTCCTGCCCATCGTCAGCGAGTATTGAGGCGTAGTATTTGCCCGCCGCGTTGCGGGTGATGGTGATGCTGGAAACCTTACCAACAATCTCACGGTGAACCTTCGCCCGGACCGGTGAGATTTTCGGCAACTGGATAGCGTCAGTGAGGACCTTTCCGTTGGGATGGTAGCTGGATTGTCTGCCGTGCTTGCGTTTGAAAGTGGGGAATTTAGCCCGCTTCTGAAAGAAATTAGCAAATGCCCTGTCCAGATTGATCACCGCTTGCTGTAGCGCCAGGGAGTCGTAATCTTTGAGCCAGTTATAGCGGCGGGATTTTTTCGCCACCGCCAGCAACGGCTTTATATCGCGTGTTGGTTTGAGAGAAATACCGTGACGCTGGTACATGTGGCGGCTGATATGCAGGGCTTTATTGTACGCGAACCGAACCGCGCCGAACTGCGCATTTAAGAATGCAGCCTGTTCGTCGGTCGGGTAAATGCGTACTTTAGTCGCTCGCTTCATCTCAATACCGTCAGAAAATTAGTGGTTATTTATACAGTATTTTTGTGGGTGAATTTTGATGTAAAACAACGTTAGCGCCCCTTATATCCCCGCCCGCATTGGACGAGGGTTTACGGGACATTTGCTAAGAATTGCCGCTTTCGCACTAATTGCGCGGATCATGGCTTCCAGTCCTTGCGACCGGGATGGAGTGAGGTGCTGCGTCAGGGCCATTTTTTCGAACCACGGACGCACGTCAAAAGCGGTGATATCTTTGGCGGTCATCTGATCATAAAGAATAAACACCACTGCGATAAGCCCTTTCACGATCGCCGCGTCGCTGTCGCCACGAAGGGTAATCGCGCCGGTCTCATCCTGCGCCATCACGATCCACACCTGACTTTGACAGCCCTGAATGATGTTCTGCGCGATGTGCTCTTCCGGGCTCATTGGTGCCAGGCGCTGGCCCAGTTCAATAATGTAGAGATACTTCTCTTCCCAGTTTGCGCAACGGTTAAAGTTGCGCAGCAGTTTGTCTTTGTCCGGTAAAGCCGCCATGGTTGCTTCCTTTAGCTCAATAATTTGTGGACTCGCTGCAGCCCAGCCACCAGCCTGTCCACTTCTTCCGTCGTATTGTACATCGCCAGCGACGCACGACACATGGCCGGAACACCGTAGAACGCCATTAACGGCATCGCGCAGTGATGACCGGTCCGCACCGCAATCCCATAGTTATCGAGGAAACTGCCGACGTCGTAGGCGTGATGCTTACCGAGATTAAAGGCAATCACCCCCAGACGGTTTTCCGGGCCGTAAAGGGTTAAATCCGGCACGCTCTTCAGCGCCTGTAGCGCATAGCGCATCAGGGTTTGTTCATATTCAGCGATATGCCCCAACCCGAGCGCGCTAACATAATCCAGCGCCGCGCCAAGGCCGATAATACCGCCGGTATTCGGCGTTCCCGCCTCGAAGCGCCATGGCGCCTTTGCCCAGGTGGTGCCTTCCGTCAGGCTCACGGTGGCGATCATCGACCCGCCGCCTTCCCACGGCGGCATCTCCTGCAATATTTCCTGCTTAACATAGAGCACGCCTATTCCGGTTGGACCGTACAGCTTGTGCGCGGAAAAGGCGTAAAAATCACAATCCAAGGCCTGCATATCTACCGGATGATGCATCACCGCCTGTGCGCCATCGACCAGCACTTTAGCCCCATGCTGATGAGCCAAAGCAATCAGAGCCGAAATGGGGTTTTCGGTGCCCAGCACATTCGAAACCTGGGTGATAGCCAGCAGGCGGGTCCGTTCGTCAAACAGACCTGGGATAGCGTCCAGTTGCAGAGTACCGTCCTGATTGAGCGGGATCACCCGCAGCTGCGCCCCAACTCTGGCGCACAGCATCTGCCACGGCACAATGTTGGCGTGATGCTCCATTGCGCTGACGATAATATTGTCGCCAGCGCCGACGTTGGCACTCCCCCAGCTGTTCGCCACCAGATTAATCGCCTCGGTGGTACCGCGAACAAACACCAGTTCTTCCGCTGAGCGGGCATTCAGGAAGGTTGCCGCCTGCTGGCGCACCTGTTCCATTCGCGCCGTCGCTTCCGCGCTGAGCGTATGAATACCGCGATGCACCGCCGCATAGCCGTGGCGGTAAAATTCTGCTTCAGCATTAATCACCGCTTCCGGCTTCTGCGCGCTGGCGGCGCTATCGAGATAGGCCAGCGGTTGGCCGTTAACCTCACGATTGAGCAGCGGGAAATCCGCACGCACCCGTTCCACTGAAAATGTCATGCCATACCTCCCGGCAAACGCTGGCCAATACGCGCCAGGATCTGTTGCCTGAGCGCCTCATCGCCGATAGCTTCCGTTAGCTCTGCGGCAAAGGCGTAAAGAATCATCTGCTGCGCCGCCTGCTGGGTGATACCGCGCGAGCGCAGGTAAAACAGCTGCTCATCGTCTATGCGGCCGATAGTCGCGCCGTGGCTACATTTAACGTCATCGGCGTAAATCTCCAGCTGCGGTTTAGTGTCCACTTCGGACAAACGCCCCAGCAGCAGGTTATTGTTGGTCATCTGACCATCGGTTTTAACTGCATGTTGCGCCACGTTGATAAGGCCATTAAACACCGCCCGACCTTTGTCGTTGACGATAGTTTTATGCAACTGGCGGCTGTTGCAATATCCCACCTTGTGGTCAAGCCAGGTACGGCTGTCACACACTTCGTTGTTGACCGGCATCACCAGTGAGTTAATGCGCAGGTTGCTGTTTTCACCATTGAGCTGCGAACTGGTGTGGTGGCGCAGCACCGAAGCGCCTAGCAGAAAGCTGCTGCTGAAAGCCGAGGCATCGCGCCCGAGCGCCAGGTCGTTATGCGCAAAGTGGTAGCTCTGTGCGTTCTCAAAGGCCAGCTTGATGTGCTGGAGATGAGCGTTATCTGCCACCGACATAGTCAGCCTCGCGCCGGTAAAGTGGCGTTCGTCGTTCAGGCTCAGGTAGTGTTCGATGATCGTCGCTTGCGCGCCGCTCTCCAGCTCCAGATGATGCCGATAGTGAGCGGTGTTCATCTCATCGTTCGCCAGTCCGTGAGTCAGATGCATGATTACCAGCGGCTTTTGCGGGCGCTGGTTACGCTTGACGCGGATGTGAGTGACGGTTGACGCCAGGCTTTCGGTGAGGTGCAGAAACACCTCTGGCTGCACGGCATCGGGTAGCGCCTGGCGCTGGTTATCCACGCTGACATCGTAACCGCTGGCGGCCAGATCATCGCTTAAGCTTGCGCTAAACTGGCCGTCGACAAACACCAGACGCCAGACATCGATGGGCAGTGCCAGAGTATCCCGTTGCGCAGGAGTCAGCGCCTCCGGCTGAGCCGTCACAAAGGTCTGGTTGAGCAATGCGTCCAGCGGCGTATATTTCCAGTTTTCATGCTTACGCGTCGGCAAGCCCAGACGCAGCAGTTGCTGCAGGTGCTGGTGCGCCTGCGGGCTGCGCTGCTCGCTCTGCGCTTCAAACAGATGATGCCACTGTTGCAGCGCGTTACTGCTGTTCGGTAAGCCAGCCATAGCCCTGCTCCTCCAGTTGTTTGACCAGAGTAAAATCGCCGGATTTCACAATCCGTCCCTGGTACAGCACGTGGACGTAATCAGGCTTGATGTAGTCGAGAATACGCTGATAGTGGGTGACGATAATAAATGAACGTTTGCCGTCGCGCAGAGAGTTGACGCCGTCAGAGACTATCTTCAGGGCGTCGATGTCCAACCCGGAATCCGACTCATCCAGAATGCACAGTTCAGGTTCCAGCACCGCCATCTGCAGGATATCGTTGCGCTTTTTCTCGCCGCCGGAGAAGCCGACGTTGACCGAGCGGGTCAGCAGATCTTCCGGCATCTTCAGCAGCTTAATTTTCTCTTCCATCAGATCCTGGAAGTCAAAACGGTCGAGCTGCTCCTGGCCGCGGTAGCTGCGCACAGCGTTAAGCGCGGTTTGCAGGAAAAACTGATTGCTGACGCCGGGGATCTCTACCGGGTACTGGAAGGCCATAAAGATGCCTTCACCCGCGCGATCTTCAGGGGCCAGTTCCAGCAGATCTTTGCCTTTAAACTCCACGCTGCCACCGGTGACTTCATAGTCTTCACGCCCGGCGAGCGTTGCCGAGAGCGTACTTTTGCCGGAACCATTTGGCCCCATAATCGCATGCACTTCGCCAGGGCGAACGTCCAGATTCAGTCCGCGCAGGATCTCTTTATCTTCAACGGCGACCTGCAAATTTTTAATACTTAACATCTTATTTCCTTTGTTATCAGCCGACGCTGTGTTCAAGACTAATCGCCAGCAATTTCTGCGCTTCAACGGCAAATTCCAGCGGCAGCTCTGAGAAGACGTCCTTACAGAAACCATTGACGATCATTGAAATCGCATCGTCTTCGCTGATCCCGCGCTGTAGACAGTAGAACAGTTGGTCTTCACCAATACGCGACGTGGTGGCTTCATGCTCTAACTGAGCGCTGTTGTTGCGACATTCCACATACGGGAAGGTATGCGCCCCGCTATCCGGACCAATCAGCATGGAGTCGCATTGGGTAAAGTTGCGCGCGTTGGTCGCCGTCGGCATGATTTTCACCAGGCCGCGATAACTATTCTGACTATGGCCGGCGGAAATCCCCTTCGAGATAATCGTCGAACGCGTGTTTTTGCCGATATGGATCATTTTGGTGCCGGTATCCGCTTGCTGGTGACCGCTGGTCAGCGCCACCGAGAAGAATTCACCGATGGAGTTGTCACCGCGCAGAATGCAGCTTGGGTACTTCCAGGTGATCGCCGAGCCGGTTTCCGACTGGGTCCAGGACATTTTGCTGTTTTCGCCTTCGCACAGGGCACGCTTGGTGACGAAGTTAAGGATCCCGCCAGTGTTGTTGTCGCCGGGGAACCAGTTTTGCACCGTGGAGTACTTCACCTCGGCGTCTTTATGAATGATGACTTCGACCACCGCCGCGTGCAGTTGGTAGCTATCGCGTACCGGCGCCGAGCAGCCTTCAATATAGCTGACGTAGCTACCTTCATCGGCCACCAGAATCGTGCGTTCGAACTGGCCGGTTTTCTCGGCGTTAATGCGGAAGTAGGTCGAGAGCTCCATCGGGCAGCGCACGCCTTTCGGCACGTAGATAAAGGTGCCATCGGATGCGACCGCCGCGTTAAGGGCGGCAAAGAAGTTGTCATTGCCGGGCACCACGGTACCGAGATATTTTTTCACCAGCTCCGGGTGATCGTGGATAGCCTCGCCGAAGGAACAGAAAATAATCCCCTGCTCCGCCAGCTTTTCGCGGTAGGTGGTCGCCACCGAGACTGAGTCAAAAATGGCATCGACGGCCACTTCTCGCCCTTCGCGTACCGGTACGCCGAGCAGGTTAAACGCCTCTTCCACTTCACTGGTCAGAAACGCGCTGGAGCCTGTTTGCTGTGTGGCTCCAGGCTCGGAGGCGCAGGTATCATCGCAGTTGCCGCAGGAGGGCGCTGAGTAATAGCTGTAATCCTGATAGTTCAGCTTGTCGTAGTGCGCTTTCAGCCAATGCGGTTCTTCCATCTCCTGCCAGGCTTTAAACGCATTAAGACGAAACTCCAGCATCCATTCTGGCTCATTGCGGCGTGCAGAAATCGCCCGAACCACCTCTTCATTTATGCCTTTTGCCAGCTCATCAGTTTGTAGCTGGGTGAAAAAGCCTTCTTTATAGTTGAGTGGCCCGCCGCTCCAGGTTTTGACATCGTCAGTTGCTTCAGTATTACGAGACATAGTTACTCCGCCTGAACGCCAAAACTTTCACCACAGCCACATTCGTGCTGGGCTTTTGGATTATGAAATTTAAAGATCTGATTTAAGCCTTCGCGAACGTAATCGAGCTCGGTACCATCGATAAACGGCATGGCCTGCAGCGGCGCCCACAGCTTTGCACCGTCAAGCTCAAACAGCAGGTCGTCTTTCGCCGGTTCGGCGATAAGTTCGAGAACGTAACCAAAACCAGCGCAACCGCTGGTTTTTACGCCTAAACGTAGCCCCTGCATTTCGGGCTGCTTACGGACCAGATCGCGAATATGAGCAGCGGCGGCTGGGGTCATCACCAGCCCGCGCCAGCTAAAATCGTCGGGATTAAATGTTCCTGCATGTGATTCCATCGCTCTACCTCATAGGTTGACGCCATCAGGGCATATCGCTATGTTAGTGATAATGATTATCACTTCAACCCATCTGGAGAAGGGGTATTCCTTCATCAGGCTCTTTTTTTGTACTTTTTATAAGCATAGACCCTGTTCCCCGCGTTTTCAGCCCATCATTTTTTGTTTTAATAGATTGAAAAATAATAGGTTATTTATTAGCAGGCGGAGTGCTGAGGCGCAATGGAAAAGATGTATCGAAAATACCGATTTTTGAAATAGAAAAAGAGTCGTTCTGCTGATTACCCCGATGAGTCAAATCAGCTGCTTAGCCCCCAGTGCTCGACTCGCAGTGAGTGAGCGAAAAACGAACAATTCTCATACTAGTTCAAAACAAATACATTCATGCAATAGATTCTATTCATTTTCATTATAAGTACTCCTGTTTCACAGAAATAAAGATTTATTTGCCAAAAGCTAGCTCGTGTAAAATGAGCTGCTAAATTTTCTTCATCTTTAAACGCAATGTCACAATGCTGACTTATCAGGAACGTATGTAGTACTGGATTATGGATATAGAAACAGATGTAATGTCGATGTGTATGGTCGTATTGTTAATTATAAGCGTTTTGCTCGATTAACCTCTTCCCCCCTATAAATCCGTGAGCCTCGCCGTCATCGGCAAGGCCTTCACATTCGTTAAGAAATAAGGAGATTCATAGGATTCGCCCGCCGTGGGATTGTTTGCCAAAAGCGTAGCCTCTATGCTTTTATCCACAAACTCACGAGGTGATAAAAATGAAAAAAGCAATCATTGCACTTTTCGCAATTGTTTCGATTACAGCCGCCAGCGCTTTTGCAGCAGATAAAGCAGAGGCTCCCGTACCGACAGCCAATAATGCAGGCCATCCGCCGTTTGAACTCACTCAGGGCCACGGTCCGATGCCGTTTCCCCCTTTACCGCCGCAAAAGCCGGTATTATTCTCCGCAACAGTAGCAACCGATAACCCGGTTGAAACCATTAATAAACTCACATCGCTTATTCCTGCCAGCAAAGCTAAACATTATGAAGTTCGCGTGGAAGTCGTGCCAGTGCCTGATATGCCGGACCTGTAAGCCCATACCTTCACCATGTATTTATCAGCCAATCAGGTGATTTAAAACGATTAAAAAAGGCTGCCGACAATGGCGGCAGCCTCTTCATTTTATGACTCAGTTCGTGCGACGGAAAAATTAGCTCTTAATCTTCCTGTAGATAAACAGTACAACCAGCGCACCGATTACCGCCACGATAAAGCTACCAAAATTAAACCCGTCCACCTTGCCAAAACCGAAGAAGGTGCTGATCCAGCCACCGACTACAGCACCGATGACACCGAGAATTACGGTAACGATAAAACCACCGCCGTCTTTCCCCGGCATAATCCACTTGGCTAAAATACCGGCAATAAGCCCAAAAATAATCCAGGAAATGATACCCATAGCTAACTCCGTCCTCTTTGTTACCTTGTAAATCTTTGGTATCTAAAATATTAGCATATATATTACGAAGTTTTTATGATTTTATATTTATCATGTGAATGCTTGTCATATGAGAGATGATGGTCTACAGATTATGGCGTGGGTAACTCATATAAGGAGTGAAGAATGGGCTATTACGTCATTAAAAAATCGGAAAAGAACGTCTCTCAACCCTGGTATTTTGTGCTAAAGGCGGACAATCACGAAACGATCGCCTCCAGTGAAATGTACTCATCTAAGGAGGCTGCGAAAAAGGGGATTGCTTCAGTGCAGAAGAATGGCGCAAGTGAAATCATTAAAGACGAGACGCAGTAAAGTTCAGGGGGGAAATGCTCCCCCCTGATTACCTTATATCACTGCCGTGGTGAGCCGCGAAGAGCAGCAAAGACGCCCCTGCTCATCAGAGATTTCGATTTGCCAGACCTGATGGCGAGAGCCAACGTGCAGTGCCCGGCACACGCCGCGAACTCTGCCGCTGCGCACCGAACGAATATGGTTGGCATTGACCTCCAGCCCCACCACTTTCTGCTCTCCTTCGCTACACAAATAGCCGGCCACCGAGCCTAACGTTTCGGCTAATACCACCGACGCGCCGCCGTGCAGTAGCCCAAATGGCTGATGGGTGCGACCGTCTACCGGCATCGTCGCCTCGAGCGAGTCATCGGTAATTGCTTCAAACTGAATATCCAGCAGGCCGACCATATTGCCGTCACCCATCGCGTTCAGCTGTTCCAGCGTGCTTTGACGTTTCCAAATCATCCAATAATCTCCAGTAACGCCTGCAGCGGGTGACGGACACCGCTACCTTCAATACGCTTCACCTGGCTACGGCACGAATAGCCGGTAACCAGACAGCGGTTACGCGGTAGACGCTGCATTGCCTGCTGCCAGGAAAGCGCGTAGATAGCCAGCGAGTTGGCGTGATTCTTCACTTCATGACCGTAAGTCCCGGCCATGCCGCAGCAGCCGACATTAACGTTTTCCAGCTTCGCACCGAAGCGCGCAAAAATATCCGCCCACTGTTTGGTCGACGCAGGAAGCGCCGTCACCTCGGTACAGTGGCCAAACAGATACCACGACTCGCCGCCCTGATCCTGCACGGCAGTCGCCGACAGCGCCTGCGGCAGCCACTCATGCACCAGCATCACGCGAAAATCACCGCGTTTATCGCCCAGCACCTGGTTGTATTCATCGCGATAGCAGAGCACCAGCGCCGGATCGACACCGACCATTGGCATGCCTAGCTGAGCCACGCGGTTGAGGAAATCAGCAGTTTTCTGCGCGGTGCGCGCAAAGCGCGTCAGGAAACCTTTAATATGCTGCGCCTTGCCGTTTGGCGAGAACGGCAGCAGTACCGGTTGATAACCGACCTTTTCGACCAGACGGACAAAATCGGCCACCACCTGCGCATCGTAATAACTGGTAAACGGATCCTGGACCACCAGCACCATCTTCGCTTTCTGCTCGGCGCTCAGTACTTCCAACTGTTCCAGCGTCGTATTTACCGAGCGATGGCCAACCATCTGCTGTTTCAGCGAGGGCGTCGAGAGCAGCGGTAAATCCACCATGCCGATATGCTTTTCCGACAGCTTGCGTATCCACGGCTGGTTAATAAAGAAGTTGAAGGTCTTCGGCGCATGTGCCATCAGCGGCGCATAGGATTCAACGGTTGCCACCAGATGATCGCGAACCGGGCGCAGGTAACGGCTGTGATAGAGCTGCAGGAAGCGCGAACGGAACTCCGGGACGTCGATTTTTATCGGGCACTGGGTCGAGCAGGCTTTACAGGCCAGACAGCCGGACATTGCCTCTTTTACCTCATGCGAGAAATCGTACTCTCCTTTGCGCGCATGCCAGCTATTACGGGTGCGTTCGACCAGGGTCCGCAGGCTGGCACGTTTTTCCGGCAGATCGTTTTCCAGTTGGTTAGGATCGATACCGCGATCCGCCAGCAGACGTAGCCACTCGCGCACCAGCGTCGCCCGACCTTTCGGCGAATGGATACGATGGTTGCTGACCTTCATCGAAGGACACATCGGGCTTTTGGCATCGAAGTTGAAGCACAGGCCGTTGCCGTTGCACTCCATCGCACCGCGCCACGAGCTGCGCACCGCTATAGGGATCTGCCTGTCGAAAGTACCGCGCTTAACCGCATCCACTTTCATCATCGGCGCATCAACGCCCTCCGGTGGGCAGATTTTCCCGGGATTAAGGCGGTTGTCCGGGTCAAACGCGGCTTTAATCTTGCGCAATTCGTTAAACAGCTCTTCACCAAAGAATGCCGGACTGTACTCGGCGCGAAACCCCTTGCCGTGTTCCCCCCACAGCAGGCCGCCGTACCTGGCGGTTAACGCCACCACCTCGTCAGAGATGCGCTTCATCAGCATCTCTTGCTGCGGGTCGCACATATCCAGCGCCGGGCGCACGTGCAGCACGCCAGCATCGACATGGCCAAACATGCCGTAGCTCAGGCCATGACCGTCAAGCAGCGCGCGGAATTCAACAATATAGTCCGCCAGATGTTCCGGCGGCACGCAGGTATCTTCGGCGAAAGGTATTGGTTTAGCCGCCCCTTTGGCGTTCCCCAGCAGCCCGACCGCTTTTTTACGCATCGCATAGATGCGCTCCACGCCGTCGAGTTCATGACAAACCTGCCAGCCGATGACGCCCGCTTCGTTACTCGAAATCAGCTTATCCAGACGCTGACACAACGTCGTCACCTGGCGGTCAATCATCTCGGCGTCATCACCGGCAAATTCGACGATATTCAATCCCAGCATCTCTTTATCCGGGACATCGGTGATCAGTTCGCTGACCGAGTGCCAGACAATATCTTCCCGCGCCAGATTGAGCACTTTCGAGTCGACGGTTTCCACCGATAGCGCCTTCGCCTCAACCATAAACGGCGCGTTGCGCAGCGCTGAGTTAAACGAATCGTATTTAATATTAACCAGACGGCGCACTTTCGGCAGACGGGTGATATCCAGCCGCGCCTCGGTGATAAACGCCAGCGTCCCTTCTGAACCCGTCAGAATGCGGGTTAGATCGAATTCGCTCATCTCGTCATTAAAGACGTGGCGCAAATCGTAGCCCGTCAGGAAGCGGTTAAGTTTGGGGAATTTATCGATAACCAGCTGCCGCTGCGCTTTACAGCGCTGATAAACCGTACGGTAAATACGCCCGATTGCCGACTGTTCAGCGCTCAGGGTTTCCGCCAGCGCCACGGGAATCTGCTGGGTATCAAGAATATCACCGCCGATCAGCACCGAACGCACGCCGAGAACGTGATCGGAGGTTTTGCCATAGACCAGCGAGCCCTGCCCGGAGGCATCGGTATTGATCATCCCGCCAAGCGTGGCGCGGTTGCTGGTCGACAGCTCCGGCGCAAAAAAGTAGCCGTAGGGTTTAAGATATTGATTAAGTTGGTCTTTAATGACCCCGGCTTCCACCCGCACCCAACCCTCTTCAGGATTGATTTCAATAATGCGGTTCATGTAGCGGGACATATCGACGATGATGCCCGCGTTTAGCGCCTGCCCGTTAGTGCCGGTGCCGCCGCCGCGTGGCGTAAAGATCAGCGTTTTAAAACGCTCTTCCGCCGCCACTCTTGCCAGCAGCGCAACGTCTGCCGTGGAACGGGGGAATAAAATCGCATCCGGCAACAGTTGATATACACTGTTATCAGTCGCCATTGTTAGCCTGTCGGCATAACTTGTGGCGGTATCACCGGTAAAACCTTGTTGCTCCAGTACCTGCAAAAAATTCAGCACCAGTTGAACGACACCTGGCGCTTGAGAAATTTGTGGGATCATGACGCTCGACCCTGCCTGACTATGTTGTGTTGTAAGTGATTAAACGTTTGCGTTGTGCACTCAACTTTTTATCACATTTTTTTCATATGCGCCCGCCAGAATTAAGCGCAAAATCAGGCGCGCGAACTTATTGATATTATTATCAGTATATGGAATTACGCTGCGTCAGCCTTTTGACGCGACTGCAAAGGTAAAATTTCACTATGATTAACCCCAACCAGCCCCGGGACATACCGCAAGTTCTGCTGTCGGTGCTGTTTTTGTCCCTGATAATTATTTCCTGCCTGTGGGTTGTGCAGCCATTTATCCTGTCATTTGCTTGGGCCGGCACTGTGGTTATCGCCACCTGGCCAGTACTTTTGCGCCTGCAGCGCCTGCTTTTTGGCAAACGCTCTCTGGCCGTGCTGGTCATGACGCTGCTGCTCTTTTTACTGTTCGTTATCCCTATCGCACTGCTGGTCAACAGCCTGGTGGATAACAGCACGCCGCTTATTAAGGTGGTCACCAGCGGCAACTTTACCCCGCCCGATCTGGCGTGGCTGAACAGTATTCCCCTGATTGGCGATAAGCTGTACACCGGCTGGCATAATTTGCTGGAGATGGGGGGGACGGCAATTATGACCAAAATTCGCCCCTACCTTGGCACCACCACCACCTGGTTTGTCGGCCAGGCGGCGCATATCGGCAAGCTGTTGGTTTATTGCGGCCTGATGCTGCTGTTTAGCGCCCTGTTGTACTGGCGCGGCGAACAGGTGGCCTATGGATTCCGCCACTTTGCTACTCGTCTGGCGGCAAAACGCGGCGATGCGGCGGTTATCCTCGCAGGTCAGGCGATTCGCGCCGTGGCGCTGGGAGTGGTGGTGACCGCGCTGGTTCAGGCGGTACTGGGCGGTATCGGTCTTGCCATCAGCGGCGTGCCCTACGCCGCGCTGCTCACCGTAGTGATGATTTTTACTTGTCTGGTACAACTGGGGCCGTTGCTGGTTCTGGTGCCGTCAATTATCTGGCTGTACTGGACCGGGGATACCACCTGGGGCACCGTGCTGCTGGTGTGGAGCTGCGTGGTGGGCACGATGGATAACTTTATCCGCCCAATGCTGATTCGGATGGGCGCAGACCTGCCGATGATTCTCATCCTGTCCGGCGTTATCGGTGGTCTGGTGGCGTTTGGTATGATTGGCCTGTTTATTGGCCCGGTGCTGCTGGCCGTCTCCTGGCGTCTGTACGATGCATGGGTCAACGAAGCGCCACCGCCGCCGAAAGATCCTGACCTGGTGCTGGAAGAACTCAGCGAGCTGAATACGCGAGCCCCTCTGGATAAATAGAGTGAAAAGGCGGGGAAACTCGCCTTTAAGACTGATGACAAACCTGGTTTAGATATTGTGCTCGTATTCTTGCCGGACGGCGGCTGACGCCTTGTCCGGCCTACAAAACCCATAATATCAACAAAATTACGCATTTTTCGTAGGCCCGGTAAGGCGCTAGCCGCCACCGGGCAATGCCGCTTAAACTTAAATAAAACTGATACATCGCACACAGCAATCCCCTTCCCTCAAGCCATTTGACACATTTACTTCGCAGATTCTTTACCTCAATTTAACTATTGAGAGGAATCTGATCGACGCAAAAAATCTCTGTGCCTACTATTAGCTCACGGTTATGAATCAACACATTGATTTATAAGCATGGAAATCCCCTGAGTGAAACAACGAATTGCTGTGTGTAGTCTTTGCCCATCTCCCACGATGGGCATTTTTTTGTCAGCTCACTTCGCAACGGCTCATCATGCGCCAGTCCCGTGGTAGCTCGCGAACCTCACCATTCACCGTTACGGTTGCCGTCCCGCGAATGTCTGCGGAGGATGCGCCAATCTGCAGTTCAAACTCTCCCGGCTCGACAATTCGCTGACCGTCACGACGGGTGAAGTTGAGCATATCTACCGGCAAATAGAAGCTCAGCGTTGCCGTTTCGCCAGGATCGAGCGTCACACGCTGGAAGGTTTTTAGCTCCTGGAGCGGGCGCACCATCGAGGCGACTTTATCGCGAACGTAGAGCTGAACCACCTCGCTACCGCGGCGTTCTCCGCTGTTGCGCACGGCAATCTGCACGGCGATTTCACCCTCCACGTTAACCTCCTGCGCCAGCAAATGTGGTTCGGCGTAATCGAACGTCGTCCAGCTTTGCCCGTAGCCGAATGGGTAACGTGAGCCAAAGTGAAACGCAAACGGCGTACCGCCGCTTTTCAGCTTATGGTTGTAGTAATAGGGCATCGCACCGGCGCTTTTCGGTACGCTGACCACTAAGCGTCCCTGCGGTTCGGCGCGACCGGTTAACACATCGGCTATCGCCCAGCCACCTTCCTGACCAGGCGCCCATGCCATAAGCAAGCCAGCGATGCTGTCCTCCAGCCCCTGTAGGTTATAAGGTCGCCCGCCGGTCATCACCACAATAACCGGTTTACCGGTGGCAACCAGCGCTTCCAGAAGCTGCTGCTGAACGCCCGGCAGATTCAGACTGTCGGTATCGGAACCTTCACCCACTGTGCCGCTCTGGAACAGACCCGCCAGGTCACCCACGCAGGCCACGACGACATCACTTTCCCGGGCGGCGCTTACCGCATCTGGGATCAGGCTGACGTCCAGCGAGACCGGTGATTGCTGCATCGGTTTGCCGCCACTATCGCCAGGGAATACCGGCGCACCGGCCATCCGCTGTTCAATAATATGACAGCCCTTAGCGTAGCTGACCTGCTCCTCGCCAAGATACTGCCGCAAAGCAGCTAGCGGCGTAGTCACCTGCGAGACCTCATCCACCATATCGCTGATAATCAAGTGCACCGGGAAGCTGTAACCGCTCAGCAGCGCCAGCGGATCGTCGGCGGTGGGACCCACCACCGCCACCTTCGGCTTACCCGACAATGGTATCGCGCCCCGGTTTTCCAGTAGCGTCAGCGAGCGTGTCGCAACATCGCGAGCCGCCTGACGGGCGCTTGCCGATTGCAGCACAATACCCGTCACGTCGGTATAGGGGTGTTCAAAGAGCCCAAGACGGAATTTCTCGGTCAGAGTGCGGGCAACAATCTCATCAATTTTCGCCAGAGTGATTAATCCACGATCCAGCGCCTCGCGCAGGTGACGTGCGCAATCATCTTTCGGCAATTCCACATCAAGACCGGCATTGAATGCCAGCGCTGCGGACTCTGCTGCATCGTGTGAGATACCGTGATGCTGATGCAGCAGACTGACGCCGCCGTAGTCGGCAACGATAATGCCGTCAAAGCCCCACTGCTCGCGCAGAACGGTGGTCAGCAGGAAGCTATCGCTGTGGCCCGGCTGGTTATCGATATCATGATAGGCTGGCATCACCGAACCGGCATTGGCCAGCTTCACCGCCATCTCGAACGGCAGCAGGAAGGTATCGTTAAGTTCGCAAAAACCAAGGTGTACCGGAGCATGGTTGCGTGCGCCCTCGCTAAACGAGTGCCCGACGTAATGCTTGAGCGTCGCCAGCAGATCGCGTTTTTCACTTTGTAAGCCATTGACGTAGGCGCAGGCCATGACCCCAACCAGCCACGGATCTTCGCCAAAGGTCTCTTCGGTCCGTCCCCAGCGCACATCGCGAGAGACGTCCAGCACCGGAGCCAGCCCCTGTTTACAGCCGGTCGAACGGGCTTCAGCGCCAATTTCCCGCGCCGCGCGCTCGACTAACTCAGGGTCCCAGGTTGAACCGTAGTTTAACGATGAGGGGAACAGCGTCGCATCTTTGCACAGCAGCCCAACCAGACACTCTTCATGAAACAGCGCCGGAATACCCAGCCGGGTCTCTTCAATCAGCATTTTTTGCAGGCGATTCGCCGCCCGCACGCCGCTCTGCGCATCCACAATATGTGTCCCCAAGGGACGAGTGATTTGCCCGACGCCAAGTTTCAGCCTTTCCGCCAATGAAGTCTGCTCACTGACGCCAGCGAATTCATCGCTCATATCGCTGCGCTCACGGTGATCGCCATTTTCCGCCAACACCAGCCAGTACGCGTGCATCTGGGCAAATTTTTCTTCGGTCGTCATTCGCGACAATAAATCCGCAACGCGTTCCGCGATAGGGCGATGAGCATCCTTATAAATCACAGTCATGTTATTACTCCTGTAGGGCTGAATTCAGCGTCGGCTGCGCTGTTTCTTGCGCGCGCGCTTCACGTTTATGGGCCAGTTCACGGGCGATGCTGTCTGCCGTACGGCTGTTGAGTTTGTAGAGCATCAGCAGAAGCACCATGGCGATAAACAGTACCGATGGCACCAGAGTGAAAAGCGCATTGATGGTGTTTAACACCGTGGTGGATTGATTCAGCGCATTGGGGGCATAGTTCACCATTCCCAGCACCCAGCCGACGACGGCGCCGCCAAGCGCGAGGCCGAATTTAATGGCGAATAGCGCGGTAGAAAACACCAGACCATCGAGACGTCGTCCACTGCGATGTTCTTCGTAATCCACCACATCAGAGAACATAGTCCATTGCAGCGGCGTGGTGAGATTTTGAATAAAGCCAAAGATGACGTTGAGGCTCAATATTAACCACAATTGATTGGCGGGAATAAAAAAAATAGCCGCTGCAAAAACAACGTAAGTAATAATTGTCCACTGATAGGAACGTACGCGGTCAAATTTCCCGAGCAGGCGCGCAGATAATAATGCGCCGAGCAGCGCCGCAATCATCCCGGTAACGATAAATGTGAAGACCATATCCGGGCGCTGCATCACATATTTGACGTAATACATGGTTGCCGAGCCGCGCGTCACCACCGCGGTAAGTAATAAAATATTGAAGATAAAAACGATGCGCCACTGACTATTTCCCGCTAACAGCTTAAGGTCTTTTAATAACGAACCTGAGCTGTCGCCCTGCGGGGTATATCGCTCCCGGGTCAGGAAAAAACAGCTAAAGAAAAGCACGATGCCGAGGATACCCATCAGGCTCATGGCATAAAAATAGCCTTTTTGCGCATCACCCTGTCCCAGATGGGCGACCAGCGGCAGCGCAATCACGGTGACAATCAGCCCGCCAATAAACGACAGCGCAAAGCGCCACGACTGGAGCGAGTGACGCTCGTGCGGGTCCATCGTTAACGCGCCGGGCATAGCGCAATAAGGCACGTTAATCGCCGAATAGATAAAGCTTAAAATAGCGTAAGTGACACAGGCGTAAGCGATTTTTGCTGTTGGTCCAACATCAGGAACGTAGAAAGTAATAATACAACTTACGCCAAACGGAATGGCGAACCACAATAGCCAGGGGCGAAACCGCCCGTGCCGGGTACGGGTTCTGTCGACCAGGGCGCCAATACAGGGATCGACCACCGCATCAATAACCCTGACGACCAAAAACATCGTCCCCATGATTGCGGCAGGTAAACCAAAAACATCAGTATAGAAATAAGCCAGAAAAAGCGTGGCCGTTTGCCACACCAGCGCGCTGGCCATATCGCCAAGACCATAACCTATTTTATCTTTTGTAGTGAGTACCGAGGAAAGTGTCATTATTATTATCCTGTACACAATAGAAGAGGTATTTCAGGAAGTGGTTATCATGATTTTTGATAACGTTGTGTCAGTATTAGTAATAAACAGAGAAGGGACAATTGTAGAAATTAACTGTCGGATTACGGTATTTTGTTTTTTTCGTTTTATGTGACTGAGCACAAATAATCGGTGCGGGTGAGCGAAAACAAAAAAAATCCCCGCCATTACTGACGGGGATGACATATTTTAGCGAAAATTTACTTATTCAGTTCAGCCAGGCCAAGCCAGGTTTGCACCACGGTATCCGGGTTCAGAGACAGGCTATCAATCCCCTCTTCCATCAGCCACGCGGCAAAGTCTTCGTGGTCAGACGGGCCCTGCCCGCAGATACCCACGTATTTGCCCTGCTTCTTCGCCGCGCGAATCGCCATCGACAGCAGCGCTTTCACCGCTTCGTTACGCTCATCGAACAGCTCAGAGACCACACCGGAGTCACGGTCCAGACCCAGCGCCAGCTGCGTCATATCGTTGGAACCGATAGAGAAACCGTCGAAGTATTCGAGGAACTGGTCAGCCAGCAGCGCATTTGATGGGATTTCACACATCATAATCAGCTTCAGGCCATTTTCGCCGCGCTTGAGGCCCTGGTGTTCCAGCTCTTCAACCACTGCTTTCGCCTGCGCCACGGTGCGGACAAACGGCACCATGATTTCGACGTTAGTCAGGCCCATATCGTTACGAACGCGTTTTACCGCGTCACACTCCAACGCAAAGCAGTCGCGGAAGCTTTCGGAAACGTAACGACCGGCTCCACGGAAGCCCAGCATCGGGTTCTCTTCTTCCGGCTCATAACGCTCACCGCCGACCAGGTTGGCGTATTCATTAGATTTAAAGTCGGAGAGACGCACAATCACTCGTTTCGGGTAGAATGCCGCGCCAAGCGTCGAGATCCCCTCAGTCAGACGACCAACGTAGAACTCTTTCGGCGAGTCGTAGCCTTTCATTAGCTCGCGGATTTCGTTCTGCAAAGCCGGTTCCTGATCGTCAAACTCCAGCAGCGCACGCGGGTGAACGCCGATCATGCGGTTGATGATGAACTCCAGACGCGCCAGGCCCACACCTTCATTCGGCAAGCAAGCGAAGTCGAAGGCCCTGTCCGGGTTGCCGACGTTCATCATGATCTTCAGCGGCAGATCCGGCATTTCGCCAACGCTGGAGCTCTTAATGCTGAAGTCGAGGATTTCGGCATAGACGTAGCCAGTATCGCCTTCCGCACAGGAAACAGTGACGTTCTGGTTTTCCTCAATGCGATCGGTCGCATCGCCGCAGCCCACTACCGCCGGGATCCCCAGCTCACGGGCGATAATCGCCGCGTGACAAGTACGCCCGCCACGGTTGGTGACGATCGCCGCCGCTTTCTTCATGATCGGCTCCCAATCCGGGTCGGTCATGTCGGTGACCAGCACGTCACCGGGCTCAATGCGGTTCATTTCACTGATATCGTGAATAACTTTTACTGGACCCGCACCAATACGGTGGCCGATGGCACGCCCTTCGGAAACAATCTGCCCCTGTGCATGGAGGGTATAACGCTCCATCACCTGGCCGCGCGAACGCACGGTTTCCGGTCGGGCCTGCACGATAAACAGCTTACCGGTGTGGCCATCTTTCGCCCATTCGATATCCATCGGACGGTTGTAGTGTTTCTCGATCTGCACCGCTTGTTTCGCCAGCTCCTGCACTTCCTCGTCGGTTAACGAGAAAACGTCGCGCTGCGCCTGCGGAACATCTTCAATACGCACCTGTTTCCCGTGTTCCTGGGTCGGGGCGTAAATCATGCGGATCTTTTTCGACCCCATGGTGCGACGCACAATGGCCGGGCGACCCGCTTCCAGCGTCGGCTTATGCACATAGAATTCATCCGGGTTCACCGCGCCCTGCACGACCATTTCGCCGAGGCCCCAGGCGGAGGTGATAAACACCACCTGATCAAAGCCGGACTCGGTATCAATGGAGAACATCACGCCGGATGAGGCGAGATCGGAGCGCACCATTCTCTGCACCCCGGCGGAGAGCGCCACGCCGCGGTGATCGTAACCCTGATGCACGCGGTAGGAGATTGCGCGATCGTTAAACAGCGAAGCAAAGACGTGCTTCACCGCGACGAGCACGGCGTCAAAGCCCTGCACGTTGAGGAATGTCTCTTGCTGCCCGGCGAAGGAGGCATCCGGCATATCTTCAGCGGTCGCGGAGGAGCGAACGGCAAAAGAAGCCTCAGCGTCATCAGCGGACAGCTGGGTATAGGCATCGCGAATCGCATTTTCCAGTTCACTCTGGAACGGCGTATCAATGATCCATTGACGGATCTGTGCGCCCGCTTTCGCTAATGCGGAAACGTCGTCAATGTCGGTTTCATCCAGCAGTGCGTAAATGCGCTGGTTAACACCGCTTTGGTCCAGGAACTGATCAAAAGCATCAGCGGTGGTGGCAAACCCGTTCGGTACGGAAACACCCATACCAGAAAGATTCGTAATCATTTCACCCAGGGAGGCATTTTTGCCTCCAACCCTGTCTACATCATTCATGCCGAGTTGGTTATACCAAAGCACCAGCGGTGACGAGCCATTGTTGGACATCGAGACAATCCTTTTGTGATTTAATACCAGTGATAAATAATTCACGATCGACTACGGGATTTATCCTGACATATTTACGCGGCTTAAAAAAACGGTGAATCGTTCAAGCAAATTATTTTTTCGTTTTTAGGATTCTTTTCCGGATATAGCTAACCTAATGATTCTTCAATAATCTGGTGGATTTTGATACAAAAGATACGCAGTTGCGAAAAATGAATAGGGCTTTTCATTAAAAATAAAAATAGTGTTTCACTTTTTAAATATGAGACAAAGCCTGGAGCGATATGCTTAAATTTAATATCAGCTTTCAGCTAATTAAACTCTTTATACCGGATGGTCAAAATGGAAAGTGCTGTAGATCGCCACGTGTTTTATATTTCCGACGGTACCGCCATTACGGCAGAAGTGCTGGGTCATGCGGTTATGTCGCAATTCCCGGTCGCCATTAGCAGCGTGACCCTGCCGTTTGTCGAAAATATCAGCCGCGCGCGCGCCGTGAAGGAGCAAATTGACGCGATTTTTCAACAAACCGGTATCCGTCCGCTGGTGTTCTACTCCATCGTTATTCCGGAAATTCGCGACATCATCATGCAAAGTGAAGGATTCTGTCAGGACATCGTTCAGGCACTGGTGGCCCCACTGCAGCAGGAATTACGTCTCGACCCGTCGCCGATCGCTCATCGCACCCATGGTTTAACGCCGGGTAATCTGAATAAGTACGATGCGCGTATCGCCGCTATCGATTACACCCTCGCGCACGATGACGGGATTTCACTGCGCAACCTCGACCAGGCTCAGGTGATCCTTCTTGGCGTTTCGCGCTGTGGGAAAACGCCCACCAGCTTATATCTGGCGATGCAATACGGTATTCGCGCCGCCAACTACCCGTTTATCGCCGATGATATGGACAATCTGATTCTTCCCGCATCGTTAAAACCGCTACAGCACAAACTATTCGGGCTAACTATCAATCCAGAACGTCTGGCGGCTATCCGTGAAGAGCGACGGGAAAATAGCCGCTATGCTTCCATGCGCCAGTGTCGGATGGAAGTAACCGAAGTTGAAGCGCTGTATCGCAAAAACAAGATACCTTGCCTGAACAGTACCAATTACTCCGTGGAAGAAATCGCCACTAAAATCATGGATATTATGGGGCTAAGCCGCAGAATGTACTAACGAGCTAGTACGATATCAAAAATTTGTTTATGCTATCACCCGTGGCTCATACAGGATCATGCCCTGCTCTTGCAATAAGCAGGGATTGGTTTATCGTGATGCGCATCACTTCCCGGCATTTTCGCCGCGGAAGAAACAGATTTTTGAGACCCCAATGAATAAAACAGACGAATTGCGTACCGCGCGCATTGAAAGCCTGGTAACGCCCGCGGAACTGGCGCAACGGCACCCTGTGTCTGCCGATGTTGCAGCACACGTCTCCGCTTCACGCCGCCGAATCGAGAGGATCCTCAACGGTGAAGATCGCCGCCTGCTGGTGGTGATTGGCCCATGTTCCATTCACGATACTGATGCGGCGATGGAGTATGCGCACCGCCTGCAAGGAATGCGCGAACGTTACCAGCCGCAGCTGGAAATCGTGATGCGCACCTACTTTGAAAAACCGCGCACAGTGGTTGGCTGGAAGGGATTGATTTCCGATCCTGACCTGAACGGCAGCTATCGGGTCAATCATGGCCTTGAGCTGGCCCGCAGCCTGCTGTTGCAGGTGAACGAGCTGGGTGTGCCGACCGCCACCGAATTTCTCGATATGGTGACCGGGCAGTTTATTGCCGACCTGATTAGCTGGGGCGCTATCGGCGCGCGCACCACCGAGAGCCAAATTCACCGTGAAATGGCCTCGGCGCTCTCCTGCCCGGTAGGATTTAAGAACGGTACCGATGGCAATACGCGTATTGCCGTTGACGCCATTCGCGCTTCCCGCGCCAGTCATATGTTCCTGTCGCCAGATAAACAGGGGCAGATGACCATCTACCAGACCAGCGGCAATCCTTATGGTCATATCATTATGCGTGGCGGGAAACAGCCTAACTACCACGCCGCCGATATCGCCGCTGCCGGGGATGTGCTGATGGAATTCAACCTGCCGCAGCAGTTGGTGGTTGATTTTAGCCACGGGAATTGCCAGAAACAGCATCGCCGTCAGCTGGACGTCTGCGCCGACATCTGCCAGCAGATCCGCGCGGGATCAACAGCCATCGCCGGGATCATGGCCGAAAGCTTCCTTCAGGAAGGCACGCAGAAGGTTATCCCCGGCCAGCCGCTGACCAGGGGACAATCGATTACCGACCCTTGCCTGAGCTGGGAAGATAGCGAACGTCTGCTTGCGGAACTAGCCGCAGCAACCGCAACCCGCCTTTAGCCCTTCTCCCTACCACATTCGTGGTGGGGATATTTTCTTAGCCCCCGACAACAAACCTGCCAAATATGGTATTCCTGTAAAAAATACTTGCCGTGAAAATCAACATTATTGATAATGATAATCATTGTTGCTTTTATTTTTATTTTTGAGTGCTATGACGCGTATGGATAACACTGCCACAGCAGAAAAAACAAAAGACAATGCCCCTTACCCCGTTTCCACGGACAGGCAGATAAACAGCCGCACGTTATTAGGTAGCGAAGGACGGGTGGTTATCGAACACGGCGGTCAGCGTTATTTATTGCGCCAGACCAATGCGGGCAAGCTGATACTGACCAAATAATTATCCCCGCCTATAACGGCAGGGATAACGATTTACTAGCTGGAACAGCTCACTTCAAGACGCCTCCCCCAGTCTGGCGGACGGTTAATATAATCATCCGTTCGATCAGCAAAGGGCTGAGATAATGCGTTATGCAGACGTTCCAGCTCGCTCATGTCACCCTGCTCCGCTTGTTCTATCGCGCGCTGTGCCAGCCAGTTACGCAGTACAATTGCCGGGTTTACGCTGTTCATATGCGCCTGCCGCTGTGCATCCTCAATCTGCTCATCGCGCAGACGCGCACGATAGTCGGTAAACCAGCTATCAAAAGCGGTACGGTCGATAAACTCATCGCGTAGCGGCGAGGCAGCGCTAGCCTGTTCGCTCACACTCAGCATACGGAAGGTTCGGGTATAGTCGCTACCCTCACGCTCCATCAGCGCAAACAGTCCATCAAGCAGCTCGTTATCGCCTTTTTGCTGGGTAAACAGCCCCAGCTTATCGCGCATACGGCGACCGTACGCCGTCAGCAGTGCGTGCTGGTAACCATCCAGCACGGTATTTAATGCCTCAGCGCTGATGAAAGGTGACAGCGTTTGCGCCAGCCGTTGCAGATTCCATAGCCCCACCGCTGGCTGATTATCAAAGCTATAGCGCCCCTGATAATCAGAATGATTGCAGATAAAGCCCGGCTGGAAGTCATCAAGAAAACCGTATGGCCCGTAGTCCATCGTCAGCCCCAGAATTGACATATTATCGGTATTCATCACCCCGTGGGCGAAGCCGACAGTTTGCCAGTTAGCGATCATTTCCGCTGTTCGCGTGACAACGTCACTAACCCATAAAACATACTTATCGGCTTCGTCTTGCAGATGCGGCCAGTAATGGCGAATCGCAAAGTCTGCCAGTAGCTGAACTTTTTGCGGCTCACGGCGATAGTAAAAGTGCTCAAAATGGCCAAAACGCAGATGGCTTTCCGCGATGCGCATCAGCATCGCACCCTGTTCAACGGTTTCCCGATACACCGGCGTGTCGCTGGTCACTATCGCCAGCGCACGGGTCGTGGGAATGCCCAGCGCATGCATCGCTTCCGAGGCCAGGCCTTCGCGAATCGTCGAGCGCAATACCGCCCGCCCGTCGCCCATTCGCGAATAGGGAGTGAGTCCGGCACCTTTCAAATGCCAGTCAAAGCGTCGACCATCGGAGAGTTGCTGTTCGCCAAGCAAAATCCCGCGCCCATCACCAAGCTGTCCGGCCCAGGAACCGAACTGATGACCGCTGTAAACCTGCGCCAGCGGCGACATCCCCGGCAGCAGGGTTTCGCCACCCCATACGCCAGCGCCCCGATCTGGTTTGAATAACGAATCAGGAATGCCCAGCGTTCGCGCCAGTGATGCGTTGTGCCAGACAAGCCGCGCATTCTCCAGCGGAGTCGGTGTTAATGCAGTATAAAAATCCGGCAGTTCATCACGCCAGTGGGTAGTAAAAGACAGGGCCATAGTACCTCCGGTCTCCAGTGTAGTGCTTTCAACAAATTATTAACACGGAGGGATTTCAGGGGTATTGCGATGAAAAAGGGAAACTGGCGCTTCCCTTTGGCTAATTGACCAACGTTAAATCCTTCGCGCCTGCCAGAATTTCTTATGCCAGTACACGTTATCCAGTGATGAACGCGTCACGCCCTGGCTGGTTGAGGCGTGGATAAACTGATTATCCGTGTCATAAATACCGACGTGCAAGCCGCTCTCTCCGGAGCCCGTCTTGAAAAAGACCAGATCGCCGGGCAGCAATTCGCTCTTATCAATCTTAGTGCCTATTTCCGCCTGTTCGCGGGTTTCGCGCGGCAACTGCAACGCGAATTTATCGCGAAAAGTCATCAGCACAAAACCGGAGCAATCAACACCGCGCGGCGACATTCCGCCATAACGATACGGCGCTCCCCGCCAGTTTCTTAACTGCTCATTGAGGTTGGCGACAACGGTAATAGAATCTGCAAGCCGCGGATTTGGCGGCGGCGCCCGATGGCTACTACAACCCGCCAGAAATAGCGCTACAAACAACACGAACCAGAAACGCATCTCAGACGATTCCTCTGTTCCCTATCTTATTGTCAGAATAATTTAGCTTGTTTAGCAATTCGCTGGCAAGGCTACTGCGTGCTACTGTGACGCAACGAGCATAAGATGACCCGCCACCTCCACTCTTTGAAACGCCATCGCATAGGCGGCGGTTAAATTCTCTTCGCTCAGCACCTCGGATGTGCTGCCGCAGGCGATAGTTTCCCCCTGACGGATAAGCCAGGAGCTCTGGGCATGGCGGAGGGTGTGATTGAGGTCGTGACTGCTCATGACGATCGCAATACCTGAAGCACAAAGTTCACTTAATACCCGATCGAGCGCGGCCTGCTGCGCCACGTCGAGGCTATTCATCGGTTCATCCAACAGTAACAGCTGTCCGGCAGGATTGGCCTGGCGATGGATTTGCAATATTACCGCCGCCAGACGCACACGCTGCCACTCTCCGCCCGAAATATGATTCACCTGGCGTCCGAGCTTATCGCTCAGACCCAGTTTTTCTGCGATGGTCTTCAGGAGCGCGTTTTGCGTCTCGTTTTGCAGATGCAGCGACAGATAGTGCCAGACCGGCATCGCGAAGGGCGGCATCTGGTGCTGGCTGAGATAGGCACGATGACGCGCCAGTTCCTGCGCTGGCCAGTCGTTCAGCGGGCGCTCATTGAGCGTCACCTGCCCGGGGCCAGTGGTGAGACCCGCCATTCGCGCCAGCAGCGTGCTTTTCCCCGCGCCGTTTGGCCCCACCAGGTGAATAATCTCTCCGGGTCGGACATCCGCGGTAAATGGCGCCAGACGTCCCGCCTCTTCTACATCCTGTAGCTGCATCAAAAACGGCATTATTTGGCTAAAGCTCCTTTAATCGCGGCCACCAGCTGCGGGGAGTCCGGCGTCATATCTGGTGAGAAACGACCGATAACCTGACCGTCGCGACCAATCAGGAATTTTTCAAAGTTCCACAGGATGTCGTCTACATACAGCGGCGCCCGGCCTTTACTGGCCATTCGCTCATAGAAACCACTACCTTCCGGCGCGATGGCTTGTGGAGCGGCATCGACCAGCTTCTGATACAAAGGCGCACGATGTTCGCCGTTGACGTCAATCTTGCTGAACATCGGGAAAGTGACGCCGTAAGTGGTGCTGCAGAACGTTTTAATCTCTTCTTCGCTGCCCGGCTCTTGCCCCAGGAATTGGTTACATGGAAAGCCCAGCACGCTAAAACCTTCGCTTTCGAGATCTTTTTGCAAAGTTTCCAGCTGCTCATATTGCGGCGTCAGGCCACATTTTGACGCAACGTTGACGATCAGCAGCACTTTGCCTGCATAAGGCGCAAGCGTTGTTTTCTCACCATCAATGGTGGTGACTTCAGTATTGAGAATATCGTGTTGCATAGCCTTCCCTCAGTGAATTAAACCGGTTTCTGCGTGGTGATCCCTATCTACTGTAGCGGATTCAGACCGCGTCATTCTACTTTGAATCGCCCTGGAGTGTCTCTTGATGTAACAGCCCTGACAACATGAATTCATCTCAACAAGGAGACAGAGCAATTCAGTGTACAGTGATAAATGGATGTAATAGTATTTCGTTAATTGTTAATTTGAGAGAGTTTTATTGATGAAAAAGATGTTTAGCACGGCGTTAATTGCCGCCTCCGTGGCGCTACTCTCGGCCTGTTCGCCAGATGAAGATAATAAAGTTAAAGTGGCGATTAACACCGGTCCGGATGAGGCTATCTGGAAAGTGGTTGAGCAAGTCGCAAAAGACAAATACAACCTTGATGTTGAGGTTATCTCGTTTAATGATTACGTCCTGCCTAACGAAGCCTTAAACAATAAAGATGTCGATGCTAACGCTTTCCAGACGCTGCCTTATCTGGAGGCGCAGTCAAAAGAGCGCGGCTACAAGTTTGCGATTGTCGGTAAAACTTTTGTCTTCCCGATTGCCGCTTACTCAAAGAAAATCAAGAACATCAACGAACTGCCTAACGGCGCAACGGTGTCTATTTCCAACGAAACCACCACTCTGGGCCGCAGCCTGCTGCTGCTCCAGGCGCAAGGCTTAATCAAGCTGAAAGACGGTGTCGGTTACCTGCCAACGGCTCTGGATATTATCGACAATCCAAAACAGCTGAAAATTGTCGAGGTTGATACGCCGCAACTAACCCGTACGTTGGATGACCCGAACGTTGCGCTGTCGATTATTAATACCAACTTCTCTGCGCAGGCTGGTTTATCCGCCGCCCGCGATGGTTTATTTATGGAAGGCCCGGACTCTCCGTACGTCAACGCCATTGTTTCGCGCGAAGATAATAAAGACAGCAAAAAGGTTCAGGAGCTGAAAGAAGCCTTCCAAACCAAAGAAGTCGCAGATAAGGCAGCCGAAGTCTACAAGGGCGATGCCATTAAAGGCTGGTAATATTCCCGACTTATTGCAGGCGCTGTGGTAATACAGCGCCTGTATTGCCCTACTGCGGGCGACCTGATTTTAACAATAACCAGATAAACACCGGCGCGCCCAGCGTCGCGGTGACCACGCCGATGGGCAGTTCCGCCGCCGACAGCGCCAGACGTGCGACAATATCCGCCCCCAGTAATGCACTGGCTCCGGCTAACATACAGGCTGGAAGCAAAACACGATGATCGCTTAAACCGCATAAACGCAGAATGTGCGGAATGACCAGGCCAATAAAACCAATCGCCCCGGCCAGCGCCACGCTAACCCCCACCAGCCAGCCGGTAGCCACCACCAACACTTTGCGCCATAGCCACAGCGGTAAGCCCAGTTGTCGCGCGGACACTTCGCCCAGCGCCAGCAGATTGAGCGGCTGCGATTGCAAACACACCCAGCCCAACACTGGCAACAGCGCCAGCATTAGCCACAACTGCTGCCAGTCAACGCCGCCAAATCCCCCCATCATCCAGTACATCAACTGACGAAGATCGAAAGAGGTAGAAAAATAGACAGCCCAGGTCATCAGTGCACTACAGATGATACCTAGCGCGACACCCGCCAACAGCAACCGGCTGGTGGACAAGTGCCGTCTGGCGAAACGCAGCAAAATAAAGGTGATGACTAGCGCGCCAAGAATCGCGCATAGCCCTAACGCCCAACCAGGAAGCAACCCTTTTCCCAGCAGCACGGCGGCAATCAGGCCAACCCCAGCCCCATTGGATACGCCCAGCAGCCCCGGTTCCGCCAGCGGGTTTTCAAACAGCGCCTGCATTATCGCCCCCGAAAGCGCCAGCGCAGCCCCTACCAGCAGGACGGCAAGGGTTCGCGGCAGGCGAATTTGCCAGATAAACAGCTCACCTTTGGCGGTGAACCATTCGGCGGGGCCGATCCATTGATCGCCAGCACATAGACTGACGGACGACGTCACCAGCAGCAGCAAGGTTAATGCGATAAGCCAACGCCGACTGCGGCGCTGTTGAATTTGAGCAAAGGTCAGCATAGGTTCCGTAACACAGGAGAGAGATGTGGTTGATTTTACGGTGGACATTCATCAGAGAAAAGAGAAACGGCCCTAAACCCGAAATTAGTTTCAGTGAAAAGTCCAGCTGGCTGCATCTACTGCAGTCTCAGCTGGATAAACTATTCAGGCTATTAATCGCTAAGCGGGGTACAGGAAAAATAGTCAAAATCAGCGCAAATTTTCTCGCCAGTAAAATCCTGACAACACATTCCAATAAATGCGCCGGTAAAACGCTCGATCATCCTCTCTTTAAAATATTCATCGGAGAGCTTGCTGTACTCCACGTAATCCCCCACCGGGAACCACGTTTTTTCATCCAGCGAATAGTAAAACCAGGCCGCATCGCCTTTTACGCAAACCTTAAGATAAACATAGCCTTCACGGGCAATTTTAATTCCATCACCAGTTAACATACTGAAGTTATTGAGGTCGTTAACCATCAGATTAACGGTTCGTTCTCCATTGTCATTACAGGATATATTCAAATAGATAAAGTTGGTGGTGTCGTAAAAACAAACTAAGCCCGCCATCTGGTGAAATGAGCGTGGATTAAAGTCGACGCAGGTCTGGGCGGTGAACATATAGTCAGTCTGTCGTCTCGCTAACAAGCTCTGATAATGGTGTGAACTCAACGACTCGCGTCCGCGTAACCTGAGCCAACCTTTTCTCTCTTTGAGCGTACACATATCTTCATTCAGCGGAATTCGTAACGACTGATAATGCAAAGGAAGCTCAGGTAAATCAAAATCATCCCTTGCAGGTTGCTCGTCCCATGCGCGTTCATTGAGGTTTGTCTGTACCTCAATTTCCGGCGTCGTCTTGCCGTTCGCCAGTCTTAACCAACCCTCATCATTCCAGTAGACTCGCTGAATGGCCGTTTCCCGCCCCATCGGGCTACGCCCTTTTGACGGTAGAGGTCTTCCACAAAGATGCACAATAAACCATTCGCCGATACTGTTTTCAAAAAGATCCGCGTGCCCCACTCGCTGCAGAGACAAACGGCAATCGTAACGCGAAGTCATCATCTGACCAATTGGGTCAGTTTCATATGGCCCAAAAAGATCACGTGAACGCGCCAGGGTAACACCGTGATCATAGAATGTGCCGCCTTCCGCCGTCAGTAGGTAAAACCAACCGTTAGCTTCGTAGATATGCGGCCCTTCTGTGATGCCCAAGGTCGTACCCGAGTATATTTTCCGGCATTCGCCAACAAGCCGGTGTTCCTCGGCGTCATACTGCTGAATGATAATTCCATTCCACTTTGGAAAATTGGGCCTACCGCCGTCCATATGGCTCATCTCCATGCTCACCAGCCATTTTGTACCGTCGCTGTGGTGGAAGAGAGATGGGTCGATTCCGCGGCTGTGGAGTGAATGAGGTTCAGACCACGCCCCCTCAATATTTTCCGTAGTCACAATATAGTTATTTGGATCCCAGAAACGCCCGGCTACATTTTTCACATCAGTGAAAATTAGATAAAAGCGTCCATTATGATGGCTCAGACAAGGAGCATACACACCACCGGAATCCGGGTTACCAAGCATATCCAGCTGCGATTTTCGGTTCAATGGATATGAGACCAGCTTCCAGTTTTTAAGGTCATAGGATTTATAAATACAAACGCCAGGGAACCATTCAAATGTTGAGGTGGCGATATAATATGCCTCACCGACTCTAATAATTGAAGGATCTGGATTAAACCCGGGGATAATGGGATTCGTAATAACGGTCATGCATAACTCCTTGTGATATTTCTTGTAAACCCATTAATGACTGATTTGTTCATTTTCCGTAGAAAGCATTGCCACAGTATTGTTATCAGCATCGGTATTGCGGTATTTTTTCAGAATTAATATTAAGCTTAGAACCATTACCGCAGGGATAATGGTAAAAAGCAGACGCACAACCAGGATCGCTGAATCCGTTTGGACCGGTGCATTGCCAACATAACCACCTAATGTCAACAACCAGCCAATGATCGCACCTCCAACAGCAATACCAATTTTGATGGCAAAAATATTGGTAGAAAAGACCAGGCCGCTAAGGGATTTACCCGCTTTCTTTTCCAGATTATCAATAATGTCGCTTAACAAACTCCACTGCAAAGGCGAAGCGCTGGCATCAAGAAAGTGAACCGCAGCGATCATTATGCAGGCCACGATGACATAATTAGCGGGGATAAAGAAAAGCATAGCCATGATAAAGGCCTGCATTATGATTGTTACCTTGTAGGCCGCTAGCCGTTCAAATTTACCATACAGAATGGAGGTAAACATGGAGCCAATAAATTTTACGCCTAAAATTGTTGATAGCACAATACTGACTAAATCCGGACGCAGTAAATAGTAATTCACAAAATATATTGCGCCACCGGTTTTAAGAATTGCGGCAATTAGGTTAACGACGTTAAGGCTAAAGATACAACGCCAGTTCACGTCTTTAATCAGAATATTCAATTCTTTATAAATTCCACTAAATTTCTGGTTTTGATCAACTTCCTTAATGTAGCGTTCCTTCGTCATAGCAAAGCACAGGAGGAACAGAATAGTGCTCAAACCGCCCATGAGTACCATGCCATAAAAGTAGCCTTTCTGCAGATTACCATCGCCCAGCACCTTGGTCAGTGATAACGCAACGGAGGAGACGATAATCCCGCCAAGGGCCGCAAAGGCAAATCGATACGACTGCATAGACACACGTTCTTTCGCATCATTGGAGATGTTATTAATCATCGCGCAGTAAGGGATATTCACTAGAGAATAAAAAAGAGACAATATGGTATATGATATATAGGCATAAATAATTTTACCGATTTCACCAAGATCCGGCGTGTAAAATGTCAAAGCACCAAAAATTCCGAAAGGCAATGAAAACCACAGCAAGTACGGCCTGAACTGACCGAATTTCGTTCGCGTATGGTCAGCTAAATAGCCGACATAAACATCAGCAAACGCATCGAAAACCCGAACAAGGAGAAACATCGTTCCCATATGAAACGCGCTCAGTCCATATACATCTGTATAGAAATAGGCCATAAACAACATGATAGTTTGCCAGATGATATTCGATGCCCCATCACCCAATCCATAGCCAACTTTTTCTTTAAATCCTATTTTATTCATAGAGACACCTTTATTTACACGAGACATTAGAAATATTGTAATAACAAGCAATTATTCTCGTAATAAAAGTAGACTTAGATGCATTTGAAAAATATATTCTTTAAGTGGCTTTATATAATTTTTTTGCGCATACAGAGAAACATCGATCACACTTAGAAAAAAACATCCCATAAGCCGTATCTTATAACCCAGGCTGATAATTCCTTCTGTATCATTGAAAGCTTTTATCCTAACCCGATCGCCTTGTACTCATTTGCATTATTCTTTCACCTCACCACAATACCTAAACCATTAATGTGAAAGCACTGCCGCTCATTCAGCTTAGTGCATCATAGCTTGTTGATAGTTGCCTCGAAGTTCGACTGTTAATCCTGAATCTCTTGGGCGTCACACCAACAATTTTCTTAAACTGGAAGCAATAGTAAGCGCTATCCGTAAATTCACATTGATATGCTATCTCCGTAATATTTAACTCAGTATTTGTTAAGAGACTGGCAGACATAGCAATTTTCTTCCTTACCAGATACTCTTTAAAACTGACCTGCATAATCTTTTTGAACGTTCTTGAGAAGTGGCTGGGCGATAGACCAACGGACGCCGACGCCTCATCCAAAGTCATGTTGAAGGACGTCCTGGTTTCCATTTCGATGATAAAATTGATAATATTTTCGAAAGATGTGCCATTTTCACTTTCTGCCGACACCAGCTCTGCATGAGAAGCGTGGCTAAGCACTGTATTTAATAGCAGAATCATCACCGGGTTGACGTCTTGAACTGAATGAGGCGCTTCGTGTATCTCAGCAAACCATTTAAAAATAAACTGTAATCGTTCAGCTTCCCGCTCGTTAAGCTGTATCACAACGCCAACCTGCGATCCTATCATTGGGAAAGGATACTTTAATTTACTTAGTATGGCATTATCATACTGTAATAAAAAACGCTCATGATCGGCAGTAAAATTCAGTTCCATATCATGCAACATCAGTGGACTAACGTAAACTAACGTATTATTTTTAATGGCAAATTTTTCATTACCAAGGCTGTAACTACCCTGAGCTTTGTGGAACCACATAACCTCATGTTCAAGATGCATATGGGGTTGTATATATACCCCTTCGTCCGGTACCCCCTCTCGCGCACGAAGCATGTAATCCACGCCTGGCTTGGTGTCTATTTTTTCAAAAAAGTGATCTGCATTCCACATGGTGAGCATAAAAATTATATAAACCCCGCTAAAAACTACATTATCAAGCAACGTATGGGTTAAAAATTATATTGAAGAGTAAAGTAGTTTTATCGCGATGTATATAGCAATGTGTATTGAGAATGTTTGGCTTGTCAGCGATAAATAATTGAGCGCTATGAAATTCTTTATCTTCGCCCGCAAAAGTTAGTGGGCATTATTCATATTTGAAACATCAATTAAATTAAGGATAATCTATGCTACAGCAAGTCATGACTAAGCCTAAACATATTGAATTTAGAAAGATCGCCATGCCAAAAGCCCAAAAAGGACAAATCCTTGTTAAAGTAATGAATATTGGTATCTGTGGCTCAGATATTCACGTTTATCACGGACAGCACCCTTTCACGACATATCCGGTGACTCAAGGACATGAAGTCTCTGCACAAATTATGGCGCTGGGCGAAGGTGTATCCGGGTTTGAGGTTGGCGCAAAAGTCACGATTCAGCCACAAATCGTTTGCGGTGAATGCTATCCATGCCGACACGGGAAATATAACCTCTGCGAAGAACTTAAAGTGATGGGATTTCAGTCAACCGGAACCGCCTCTGAGTACTTTATCGTAGACGCGGGGAAAGTCACGCTGCTGCCAGAGGAGATGAGTTACGAAGAAGGTGCCATGATTGAACCGCTGGCTGTGGCGGTCCATGCCATCCGGCAGGCTGGAGATATACGCGGCAAAAAGATTGCAGTCATTGGAGCCGGTCCTATTGGTAATCTGGTTGCACAGACGGCGTTTGGCATGGGCGCAGCAGCCGTTATGCTCACCGACATTAGCGACCTACGGCTTGAAAAAGCCAAAGAATGCGGAATTGTTGACGTCGTTAACACCAAAAACAACGACTTTGGCGAATCGATGCTGCAGATATTTGGGCCAGACAAGGCCGATGTCATCTACGAGTGTGCAGGCACCAATATCACCATAGGACAGGCAATAAAAAACGCCAGAAAAGGCAGTACAATCATTCTTGTTGCGGTGTTCTCTGGCCCCGCGCAGGTCGATTTGGCAATCCTGAATGACCATGAACTGGACCTGAATACATCGATGATGTACCGGAATGAGGATTATGTAGAAGCTATTCGTCTGGTTAACGAAGGTAAAGTAAAACTAAACCCATTGATAACCAAAAAATTTGCTTTTAGAGATTACGGGGAAGCTTATCAATACATCGACAGCAACCGTGAAACGACAATGAAAGTCATCATTGATGTTCAGGAATAACATCATCACTACGCCTACCACACGATGGCTCACTCTCGCGCTAGCAAGAAAAAAGGCCGCATAGCGGCCTTTTTAGTTAGTTCAGATTATTTGTCTCTGGGTGACGCATTTTCGACACGGCTTTTAAGTTTCTGACCGGGTCTGAAAGTCACCACTCGCCGGGCTGTAATAGGAATATCTTCACCCGTTTTCGGGTTACGGCCCGGGCGTTGGTTCTTATCACGCAAATCGAAGTTGCCAAACCCCGAGAGTTTTACCTGCTCTCCGTTTTCCAGAGCACGGCGAACCTCTTCGAAAAACAACTCTACCAGCTCTTTGGCATCCCGCTTGCTAAGCCCAAGCTTATCAAACAGATATTCTGACATTTCAGCTTTTGTAAGCGCCATAGGTTCAATCCCTCAATGATGCCTGGAATCGCTCTTTCAATGCCTCTACACATTTGGCGACGGTAGCGGCAATCTCCTCTTCTTCGAGTGTACGGCTGGTATCCTGAAGGATTAGACTAATCGCAAGGCTCTTAAAGCCTTCCGACACGCCTTTACCGCGGTACACGTCAAATAAGTTTACGCCAACTACCTGATTTACGCCAACTTTCTTACATTCGGCTAAAACATCGGCTGCTGGTACGTTTTCCGCAACAACAACAGCGATATCACGACGGTTAGCCGGGAAGCGAGAAATTTCGCGCGCCTGAGGCACCACGCGGTCTGCGAGCTTGTTCCACTCCAGTTCGAAGACCAAAGTGCGACCGTTCAGATCCAGTTTACGTTCCAGCTCCGGGTGAACAACCCCAATGAAACCAATACGTTCACCTTTCAGATAAATCGCTGCGGACTGTCCCGGATGAAGCGCTGTATTGGCTTCGATACGGAATTCGATGTCAGATAATTTACCAGTCAGGTCAAGAACTGACTCAAGGTCGCCTTTTAAATCATAGAAGTCGACGCTTTCTTTTGCCTGGTTCCAGTGCTCTTCATAACGGTTGCCGCAAATAACACCTGCCAGCATTACGTCTTGACGAATCCCCAACGGAGCCTGAGTATCAGGTACAAAACGTAAACCGCTTTCAAAGATACGTACACGGCTCTGTTGACGGTTTTGGTTGTACACCACCGTACCCAGAAGGCCAGTCCACAATGACAGACGCATCGCCGACATTTCACTGGAGATCGGGCTCGGCAGAATCAGCGCCTCTTCACCAGCGTGAATCAATTGCTGCACTTTTGGGTCGACGAAGCTATAGGTAATGACTTCCTGGTAGCCCTTGTCATTGAGCAACATTTTCACGCGCTTAAGCGACAGATCCGCCTCGCGGTGGGTGCCCATGATCAGGCCTGCCTGGACCGGCTCATCAGGAATATTGTTATAGCCATAAACGCGAGCGACCTCTTCGACCAGGTCCTCTTCGATCTCCATGTCGAAACGCCAGCTCGGTGCAACGGCTTTCCACTCGTCCTGACCTTCTGTCACTTCGCAGCCCAGACGACGCAGAATATCGCTCACCTGCGCATCATCAACGTGATGGCCAATCAGACGATCCAGTTTGCTACGACGAAGCGTAATAGTGGCAGGTTTCGGCAGCGTCGCTTCATTGGTAACATCAATGATCGGACCCGCTTCACCACCGCAGATATCCATCAGCAGACGGGTCGCACGTTCTATTGCCTTATACTGCAGCGCAGAATCCACACCACGCTCATAGCGGTGAGATGCATCGGTATGCAGGCCATGGCGACGCGCGCGACCGGTAATAGAGAGCGGGCTGAAGAAGGCACACTCCAGCAAAACGTTTTGCGTTTCGTCATTCACGCCAGAGTGTTCACCACCGAAAATGCCGCCCATTGCCAGCGCTTTCTGATGGTCAGCGATAACCAGAGTATCGGTATCCAGCTTCGCTTCAGAGCCATCCAGAAGAACCAGCGTCTCCCCTTCATGCGCCATACGTACGACAATCCCACCTTCAATGCGGTCTTTGTCGAATGCATGCATCGGCTGACCCAGTTCAAGCAGCACATAGTTGGTGACGTCAACCACAGCATCGATAGAGCGGATACCGCAGCGGCGCAGTTTTTCCTTCATCCACAACGGAGTCGGTGCTTTAACATTGATGCCTTTCACTACGCGGCCCAGATAGCGCGGGCATGCATCCGGCGCATCAACCTGAATAGGCAAAACATCATCAACAGTCGCCGCAACCGGAGTGATTTCCGGAGCATTCAGCGGAGCTTTGTTGAGCACGGCCACATCGCGAGCAACACCAATAATACCCAAGCAGTCGGCACGGTTCGGCGTGACGCTGATTTCAATGGTGTTATCGTCCAGCTTCAGGTATTCACGGATGTCAGTACCCAGCGGCGCATCAGCAGGCAATTCGATAATGCCGCTATGATCGTCGGAAATACCCAGCTCGGAGAAAGAACACAGCATACCTTCAGAAGGCTCGCCACGCAGTTTCGCCGCTTTAATTTTAAAATCACCCGGCAGTACGGCGCCGATGGTTGCAACCGCAACCTTCAGACCCTGACGACAGTTCGGCGCACCGCAGACGATGTCCAGCAGACGTTCGCCGCCAACGTTGATTTTCGTTACGCGCAGTTTGTCAGCATTAGGGTGCTGAGCGCATTCAACCACTTCACCCACGACAACGCCGTTGAAGCTTCCCGCGACCGGCTCAACACCGTCAACTTCGAGGCCTGCCATGGTTATCTGGTCCGACAGCGCTTCGCTGTCGATGGCCGGGTTAACCCACTCGCGTAACCACAGTTCACTGAATTTCATTGTTCTGTCCTGCCCTTATTTAAACTGTTTGAGGAAACGCAGATCGTTTTCGAAGAATGCGCGTAAGTCGGTTACGCCGTAGCGCAGCATAGTCAGACGCTCCATACCCATACCGAAGGCAAAGCCGGAATAGATTTCCGGATCAATGCCAACGTTGCGCAGTACGTTCGGGTGCACCATGCCGCAGCCGAGCACTTCCAGCCATTTACCATTTTTCCCCATGACGTCAACTTCAGCTGAAGGCTCTGTGAACGGGAAGTAGGACGGACGAAAACGAATCTGCAAATCTTCTTCAAAGAAGTTACGCAGGAAATCGTGGAGCGTTCCCTTCAGGTTGGTGAAGCTGATGTTAGTGTCAACAATCAGGCCTTCCATCTGGTGGAACATTGGGGTGTGAGTCTGATCGTAGTCGTTACGATATACGCGCCCTGGCGCAATGATGCGGATTGGCGGCTGCTGATTCGCCATGGTGCGAATCTGCACGCCTGAAGTTTGAGTACGCAGGAGGCGCGTAGCATCAAACCAGAAAGTGTCGTGGTCAGCACGCGCCGGATGGTGGCCAGGAATATTCAGCGCATCGAAGTTATGGTAGTCATCTTCGATTTCCGGACCGGTCGCGACGGTAAAGCCGAGCTCACCGAAGAAACCTTCAATACGGTCGATGGTACGGGTAACCGGGTGCAGGCCACCGTTCTCGATACGACGCCCCGGCAGAGAGACATCAATGGTCTCCGCGGCCAGACGCGCGTTAAGCGCAGCGCCTTCGAGGTCAGCTTTACGCGCGTTAAGCGCCTGCTGGACCTGCTCTTTGGCTTCGTTGATAACCGCACCGGCTGCCGGGCGCTCTTCAGCAGGCAGCTCACGCAGGGTCGTCATCTGAAGGGTCAATTGCCCTTTCTTACCCAAATATTCCACGCGGACGTTGTCCAGCGCAGCAACATCTGATGCCTCGTTAATGGCTGCCTTCGCACTGGCAACCAGCTCTGCGAGATGTGACATGGTTTTCCTCATTATGTCGGTGCAGACACCGGTTATGGTTATTATTTTGCTCTCACTATTTCGAGTGACAGGTAGTGGGTAAATCCGTATCTACCGCAGATTGCTCCAGTTGGATCGCACGAGTTAATTCACCTACCTGCAGCTTGAAATAGAATGAGCCAGTTCATATACGAAAAAAGCCTCCACAGTGGGAGGCTTTCTGGCGCTGTTTTCCGTTTCTTCTTTCACGCGCTAGCCTCCTGAGTTCAGGTGCTAAAGTAAAAAAAGAAGCGGAAAATAGCAGCATTCATGCTTGCATTACCTTGTCTGGTACGAAACGGAAGACCTGTATTGAAAAGCTTACGACAATAAAAGTCAATGTATTGATAGTGTTGAAACGAAAAGAGGGAGACAAGCTCCCTCTTTCAACTGGCTTATGCCAGAGCTGCTTTCGCTTTTTCGACCAGAGCGGTGAACGCTAATTTGTCGAATACTGCGATGTCAGCCAGGATCTTACGGTCGATTTCAACAGAGGCTTTTTTCAGGCCGTTGATGAATTTGCTGTAAGAAATACCGTTCTGACGTGCTGCTGCGTTGATACGCGCAATCCACAGTTGACGGAACTGACGCTTTTTCTGACGACGGTCACGATAAGCGTACTGACCAGCTTTGATAACAGCCTGGAAGGCAACGCGGTATACGCGAGAACGCGCACCGTAGTAGCCTTTAGCTTGTTTCAAAATTTTCTTGTGACGTGCACGGGCAACTACACCACGTTTTACGCGAGCCATATGTGCTCTCCTGTATCTATTCTAATTAAAAAGTTAAAAGGGTTAACGACTTATGCGTACGGCAGGCACGCGATTACCAGGCCCAGATCGCCTTTGGAAACCATGGCTTTCGGACGCAGGTGACGTTTACGCTTGGTAGCTTTTTTGGTCAGAATGTGACGCAGGTTAGCGTGCTTGTGCTTAAAACCACCTTTACCGGTTTTTTTGAAGCGCTTAGCAGCACCGCGTACGGTCTTAATTTTTGGCATTTTAATAACTTCCACTTCGCATTGTTAATAAACGAAACGTAGGCGAACAACACCTGCGGAACCCGTGGGTTCCACTGGCATTGCTACTTGAAGGCCTTACTGTTTCTTCTTAGGAGCGAGCACCATGATCATCTGGCGGCCTTCGATCTTCGTTGGGAAGGATTCGACTACTGCCAGTTCACTCAGATCGTCACGGACGCGCGTAAGCACTTCCATACCGATCTGCTGGTGAGCCATCTCACGACCGCGGAAACGCAGCGTGATCTTAGCTTTATCACCCTCTTCCAGAAAGCGAACCAGGCTGCGGAGTTTTACCTGGTAGTCGCCATCATCGGTACCAGGTCGGAATTTAATTTCCTTAACCTGGATAACTTTTTGTTTTTTCTTCTGTTCCTTAGAAGACTTACTCTTTTCATAAAGGAACTTGCCGTAGTCCATAATACGACAAACTGGCGGTTCGGCGTTAGGGCTGATTTCAACTAAATCTACTCCAGCTTCTTCAGCTTTTTCGATAGCTTCTCTCAGACTCACAATACCCAAAGCTTCGCCTTCCAGACCTGTCAAGCGAACTTCCAGGGCGCGAATCTCGCCATTGATACGATTCGGACGTGCCGTTTGAACTCGTTTTCCGCCTTTAATACCTTATTCCTCCAGTTGTTTTAGACTGCGGCTGCGAATCTCTTGTTGCAGCTTCTCGATAACTTCATTTACGTCCAGGCTGCCCAAGTCTTTGCCACGACGGGTACGCACGGCAACTTTGCCTGCTTCTACCTCTTTGTCGCCACAGACCAACATGTAAGGGACACGACGTAAAGTGTGCTCGCGGATTTTAAAGCCAATCTTCTCATTTCTCAAGTCTGCTTTTACGCGAATGCCCGCATTTTGTAGTTTACGAGTCAATTCGTTGACATATTCAGCCTGAGAATCGGTGATATTCATCACCACAACCTGCACAGGTGCAATCCAGGTTGGGAAGAAACCAGCGAACTCTTCGGTCAGGATGCCAATAAAGCGCTCCAGCGACCCTAGAATTGCGCGGTGAATCATCACAGGTACCTGACGTTCGTTGCTTTCGCCTACATAGGAGGCGCTCAGACGAGCCGGCAGGGAGAAGTCTAACTGTATAGTACCGCACTGCCATGCACGATCGAGGCAGTCATAAAGGGTAAATTCAATTTTCGGGCCGTAGAATGCGCCTTCACCCAGTTGATACTCAAACGGGATGTTATTCTCTTCCAGCGCAACGGCCAGATCCGCTTCCGCACGATCCCACGTTTCATCACTGCCGATACGTTTTTCCGGACGCGTTGAAAGTTTGACGACAATTTTGTCGAAGCCGAAAGTGCTGTACATGTCATAGACTAAACGAATGCAAGCATTGACTTCATCACGCACCTGATCTTCGGTACAGAAGATATGGGCATCATCCTGAGTAAAGCCGCGTACACGCATTAAACCATGCAGCGCGCCTGACGGTTCATTACGGTGACAGCTACCGAATTCTGCCATACGCAGCGGCAGATCGCGGTAAGACTTCAACCCTTGGTTGAAGATCTGCACATGGCCCGGGCAGTTCATCGGCTTAATGCAATATTCACGGTTCTCAGAAGAAGTTGTGAACATCGCATCTTTGTAGTTGTCCCAGTGGCCGGTTTTTTCCCACAGCACACGGTCCATCATGAACGGACCTTTAACTTCCTGATACTGGTACTCCTTCAGTTTGGAGCGCACGAAAGTTTCCAGTTCACGGAAGATAGTCCAGCCGTCGTTGTGCCAGAACACCATACCCGGTGCTTCTTCCTGCATATGATACAGGTCGAGCTGCTTACCAATTTTACGGTGATCACGCTTGGCGGCTTCTTCCAGACGTTGCAGATAAGCATTCAGCGCCTTTTTATCTGCCCATGCGGTTCCGTAGATACGTTGCAACATCTTATTGTTGCTATCACCACGCCAGTAGGCACCAGCAGTCTTCATCAGCTTGAAGTGATGGCAGAAACGCATGTTCGGCACGTGCGGGCCACGACACATGTCGACATATTCTTCGTGATGGTATAAGCCAGGCTTATCATCATGAGCAATGTTTTCATCAAGAATCGAAACTTTGTAGTTTTCGCCACGCTTCACGAAGGTTTCACGCGCTTCATGCCAGCTGACTTTCTTCTTGATGACGTCGTAGTTTTTCTCAGCGAGCTCGTGCATACGTTTTTCGAGCGCGTCGATATCTTCCTGGGTCAGGGTATGGTCCAGATCGACATCATAGTAGAAACCATTGTCGACAACCGGGCCGATCGCCATTTTGGTATTTGGCCACAGCTGTTTAATTGCGTGCCCTAAAAGGTGCGCACAGGAGTGACGAATAATCTCAATACCATCTTCATCTTTCGCGGTGATAATAGACAGAGTTGCATCGTTTTCGATTGGGTCACAAGCATCAACCAACTCGCCGTTTACACGACCAGCGATAGTGGCTTTCGCCAGACCCGGACCGATATCCAGAGCAACATCCATCGGACTCACAGCATGATCAAAATGGCGTTGGCTGCCATCAGGAAGCGTAATTACAGGCATTTCATGTCCTTATTTGCAGTGGTGCCCCACACGAAAGAGCACATACAAAATTGATTAATTTATTAATATTAGTGGCTTACACGCGTTTCTGAGCTTCACTCTGCTTAGTGTGTACATCAGGATGTACAAAATCCAAAATGTACCCGCTATAAACTCCTAATACCGAGTCACTATGATACACGCCATCAACTTCTCATGAAAGCTGCAACAATATTAGGTTTATAAAATCAGATTCAAAGCCTAATGGCAGATCCGATTCATTTATTGTGGAAAGGATTTTGCGAGCAGCTTTCCAGAACGTAAACGCACCGGTTTACCGAGCGGTAAAACCGGCGCATCATGTTCCGGACATACGAGTTTGGGTGCGCACCGATTTTTCTCTATGTCTATGCTGGCCTCTCATCATGCCTCGCATCGTGAATCGTATACGTGACGACTCCGATCACTTCCACGTCATCCAGCGCTTCCCCTTCAATGGCCTCTCCGTCAGATGTGATAAACGCCCTGCCTAATATTTTCGCAAACTCCATGAATCCAGCGTGCCTTATCAGGACAGTGCTCCCCTGCTTAGCTTTCAGAGACAAATCAAGAACAGCAAAGCCGCTGTCAGTGCTGATGACTCGCGAGTTAGCTCCGATATTGCATAGTGAGCTCACTGTCAGGGTGCTCTCTACATAATCTGTAGCTGGCGATGGAAAGCCCATTACATGACCCTCCCCATGTTTCTCAAAATCCACAAACGGTTTTCGCTATGGTCCGGCGTTTTGTCAGCAAAGCAGTTCTGATAGCGCTCTATCCATCGGTTAGCCTCAGAGTATGAAAAGTGGATGCCACGCTGCTGCATAGATGAAACAAAATCCACCGTGTGCAGATACTGGTAGCCTTTCGAGTTCCGAAGAATCGACTCCCGAAAGGCCTGGTTGATGTCTGATTGTCGAAGCATGATCTACCCTCCAATAAATACTGTTTGCATATACAGTATTTTTATTGAAGGCGAAGATCAAGAAAGGCTGCGGCTATCAATTTTCAGCGCTGAAAACCTCGATTACGCTGTAAGATCATTTTTAATTCCCGCAAGATACTGATACACGGTATTTTTCTGGTCGACAGTGATTGCTCCAGGTATCAGAATTAACGTCGACAAGTCTCCCCGAAACTGCAGCGCAAACGGGCTGTCAGCTCCGCCAACCGTCATTCTTCGTGACTCATCTGTACTGAACGGTTTTGCACCGTATGCCGTTGTCTGCAATACAACACCGTCATACTCCCACGAATGTGAATCAGACAGTGCAGTGACAACTGAGATATGCCACGCGTAATCCCTGACGTCTGCTACAGATGTGTTTATCGGAAAGCTCTCAGGAGAGGAAGAGATACTTTTACTGCCGTGGTTGTAGAAAATATTATTACCGGTGTAGCTATCCCCCCCGAAACGGAATCTTGCAACGTTAGGTTCTGCAGCGTTGTTTCCGCAGATATTACCACCGGTTGCCGTGAACCCCTCCGTGTTCGCAGCAGGAATGCGGTGAACCATAAACAGCGTAAAAATACCATCTGCAGGAAATGTCAGCTCGTTACCGGTTTTCTTCATGATCCCTGGGTTAGATGCCGCCACATCAAAACGCAGTGTTTTGCGCGTACCGGAGGTGATAACTCTTGGCGGATGCGTCGTAGTGGGGGTAACCAGCCCCCACTCATACAAACCTGTTTTATCGCGCACAAGAGACACCGCCTCCCCGGAAGCCGTAACGCCGGAATCAGCACTTATCCAGGCCGTGGGATTCATTGCCAGTATCGCGACTTCTTCTGGATTGATATCAATTACGGGCAGGTTAGGGTTTGTTGACGCTATTGTTGTTTTTAATACGAGCATTAGTTTATCTCCATTAGAAAAGCAGGAAGCCATTGATATTCAGTTTCGCCAGTGTAGAGATTCGTTATCCCTGCACTTGTTCTGAATATTCCGCGCGCGCCCTCAATAGGACCAGACTGAGTTGTTGTTCCGGTTCGCGCCAGGGCGTATCCGATTTGAACGTCCCTGACAGCGTCAGGATTGGTAACAGTAATTCTGATAATCGCGGGGTTAACTGCGCTGTTTATCGACACATCCGTAATTGTCAACTCGTCCCTGTTACCCGCTAGCTTACGAACTCGGAAACCGCCTCCAGCTCCCAGACCCGCCTGGTTGACAACGGCATCTGACGTGTCCTTGGTAATTTCAACTGACGTTAAAAAACGAACGTCTATCGTGTTACTGCCAGACCAATAGGCAAGGTAAGGTTTGATCGGGATAAATCCGGTCCCAAAACATTCAAAAACAACCGCCCGAGCCAGTTGTACGCCACGGCTATTCTGGCCTTTCGAGTTAATATGAATCACATCCCCTATGTGCGGGTACTGATAGCTTCCGCCTGTAAAACGAATGTTCCCAACAGCATCAGCGTTAAGTTGTCCCTGACGAACGCGACTATCCCATGACCCGTGAGGTTGCCAACTGCATTGCTCTACAAAAATATTGACGTCGGGGTGGTCACCACCAAAAATCCTTTTCACCTCGGCATTGTAGTTACGGTCCAGATTCATCAAGAACCGGGTGTATTGTTCAGGATACATTCGCGGCGTTCCGTCCGTGTCTGTCTCACCCAGCTTTGCGTCCAGTCCCAGCACCTGGACGCGGTATCCCAGCGACTCACAGACTCGTTTTGCGTCAATAAGTCCCTGAATCAGCCCGCTCCACGCTGTAGAGCCTTTCGTCAGGTCCCGGTACGCCTTACCGCCGTCTGCGGCCACATAGCGCAGGATGTTAATTCGCACACCCGTCATACTCTCTACGGCATTAATAATGTGCGCCGCCGACGACGAACACGCAGTCTCTTTCCAGCCACCGTTAATCGTTTCTTTAAGAGGCGAAATGGAGTCAATTTGTTCTGCTCCGCGGTTGGGATTTTCCAGGCCTTCACCACGATCAGACGTGAACATAAACATATTTTCTGGGTACAGATTTGTTGTCGCGATTAATGTGTCGTCTGTTACCGTACTCCAGCCCTGGGCAAGTGACTGTCCCCACGTCGGTAGAACATACATCACCGGGCGGGCGTCGTTATCTACAGAAAGGCGGGTGGTTCCATAATTCAAAAACATGGTGCTAACTGATGCGGACGCATAATTAATTTGCCCGGCAGCAGTGGATATTTCTCCAACTCGGGTTAACCCCTGAGGGGTCGCAAAATAATACCCCCCATCTTCGGTCCACGCCTCAACAATCTTGTTTTCAGGATCGATGACTATGCGCTGACAAACAGAGCCATCTGGCAAGACATAACCAGGTATTTCAGCGTATGGGCGTAAATAGATGTCTGAATCCGGAGCGACCAATTTCTCTTCACCATTCTCATCAAGATATAAAAGTCGTCCGTCGCTATTCATGAATGGTGCCACGCTTCCATTATTAAACTGCACCCCGGCAGCATATGGTATTGAACTCTGAGGTAGTTCGAATATTTTAGAGTTGATACTTTCATACTGTTCGTCTACGTACTCCTTAGATATCATTCTCCTTCCGGTCGCAGTCAACGTACCTGAATTATTGATGTACTCATCCGCCAGCGATCCTCCATCAGAGCTACGAACATAGGTTGTCGAACCATCCTGAATATTTGCAATGTCGGCCTGAGCCGCATCAAGCGTCATGTACTGCCGACTAAGCGGAATTAGGTTCTGTCGCGTTTCTTCAACGACTTTGTCCCCTTCAGCCTTAATTCCGTCTACGGTGTAGTGTTCACCACCGAGGCGATCGGTGTACGTAAGTTCAGTGCTGGTGACAGTTTTATCCAGCATCGCGCCGGCATAAACTGCATCCCGAATATCTGTGCTAGGCACTTCATTATCGGTCGGGGTTGGAAGTGGTACTTGTGCCATTGTGCATGTCGCCCTATGTAAAAGGCGCACGAATCCCTCAGAGTGGATTTGATGGTGTGCGCGAAGGTTGGTTATAAAAGCTGTGTATTACGGATAAATCGAGTCTGAGTATTCAGAAAGAGTTAACGTCTGAGTGTCGTCACCGTTGGGTTTCGCTGTTTCGACCCTCCAGATTGTTGAGTTAAGTTCCGTGCTTGTTGCGATGAAATAGCGGCTGGCGTTCTGCACCGTCGTTCTGTCGTAAATGTTCAGGTCGAAAGCGTCAGCTGCAGCCTGAAATGCCTTAGGCTTGCCGGTTACGGGGTATGCGCGCCAGCGGCCGCGATAATTACCGAGGCTATCCGTCATCACCACCCACATATCGCCGAGAGAGAAGTCGATACGCTCTGACGTCGAAAACACATCGCCTATGCGCCCGGTGATATAGCCATTCTGCTGTTTGTTGTCGTACATGTCCGGACACTGCACTACCGCGCCGCGAATAACCTGCGTGGATTCCAGCACTTTCACCGTCATGCCAAGGCGAGAGTAAAGTATTCTCCGAGCTTCCAGCCACGCCCGGTCCTCCGCCTGCGTTTTATTACGACAGCCATCAAGGCTGATCTGCAGCGCGTTAATGGTCGCGTCCTCGACCTCAACAATGCCGCTCTGGTCAATCTGCAGATAGATGTACGCTTTTTTATTGGTGAGCGGGTCGACATAGTCCAACGTGACGCCGTCATAGCCGCCTGGCAGTGACATGGTCCACGTGACTTTATACTCGTCCCAGAACATGTTTGAGCGCGCGAAAACCGCATCCGGATTAACCACCTTCTCATCACGCCAGAATGTCAGCACGTCGCCGATATTGTTTCCGCCGACGCGGGCAACATTACAGATGGTGCTGATCCGCTCGCCGAGTGACAACTTTTCATCCGAGAAGGTGTAATCGAAGTAAGCGAGTTCGGGGACAGTGATGGAATCGGCGATCGCGTACAGCGTAGCGATATCGATGCTAGCGGAGTCCTGCCTGCCAATGACTATCCACTCATGCAGTACGGCGTCAGCAAACGAGCGACTCGGACGAAGCGTATAATCAATCGCACCGGTTGCCCTGTCATAACTGATGGTATGCCTCTGAGCCAGCATGTTGTACTTCTGCTCGCGATTGCTGTTGCTGTTATTTGGCCCTTTGATGGTGACTTTGGCGATAGTGTCGTCAGGGTAAACCACGTTTTCACGCACATTCACCGCGTGGATCGCCATCAACGTCACGACATTACCGTCGTTACTGTTGTCCAGGCGCTCAATCGTCACCGCGTAACGCCCGGCTCCGGCTGCCGGTGTGTATTTGTGCGAGGTACGAAAATATCTCGTAGTCACCTGAAAATCGTTATCGAAGAAATAATCGTACTGCTCAGAAGTCCCCGGTATCTGGTTGTTGCTGTCGTCGACTTTCCAGAACCGGATCCGATAGCGTGACGTTCCCGCCGTTGCGCCGAGTTGCACCATTACGTGCACCCACACCTGCGACGATTCAAGCGGTGAAACTGACGGGCCAATTACAAGTGGCGTCTGGTCGTTCAGAGTGAACAGCACCAGGTTGATGGTTGCATCAGCCGGGAGCGTGGTGATCTCCCCGGTCATATCGGCGAGATAAAACACCGTATAGGACAGCGTATCTTCACCGATGAAACTCTCAGAAGAAACGATGTTTCCGCTGCCAGTGACATTACGGGTTACCGCACTGCCGCCGGAGTTCCACGTTGCGTTGATAACAAATGTCACCGGGTGCGGCACGGCCAGAGCGGCGAAGTACGTGAAGTTGTCATCGTTAGAGAGCACCGTTACCTTGAGTTGGTTGCTCTCAATCACCATCGCCGTCGGCGCTGTCGTCGTCGCGGTCTGTGCTGGGAAATCTTCGCTTTCATTCAGTCCAGGCACTTCTTCATTATCGACGTCGTCAAACTGGTACCCGACATCGATGGTCCCGATCGTCACACCCGGGTCGAATACCTGATAACTGGCACCTGCCAGGCTGCCAAGATTTGATTCCGAGTAACGAACTGAGGAAATGGTGTATTTCCCATAACCTACTTCGAACCATTCTGTGATGTATTTGTTGTTATCGACAAACTCAAAAAGCGCTTCCTGAATCAGGTCAGGGAACACGCGGCACGAGCCGTAAATATTTGGACGCCCTTTGTACAGTCGCGCCCGGTTAGTCTGCCCTGTTAAATCGTTGTTTGGTGATTCTCCGGTGGACACCGAAGGCGTGGCTGCGCTTTGCGTGCCCATCAGAGAGCCAAGCACTTTCTTGGTGAAGCGGATCGGGTTGAGATGCTCAATAGGGTTGAGTAATGTCCCTATCAGACCACCACCCTCCGGCTGATCAAATACCGACACCGTATCCCCGGCACGTAGCAGACAGGACAGGTCGAAATCGTCGTCTAACTCCCTGCCGTTAAGCTTTACCACCACGTTATTGTGCAATTTCAGCTTATCAAGCAAGACTATCAGAGGCGTTCCCGGCTCCGTTGTACCGTGTTGCTTTGGCGCGCCTGGAAGACGCTGAAGCTCATATCGAACCATGCACCAGATACTCCACTTTGTTATAGATTTTCTGAAGGATGACGGCGCTGTCCGTCCGGACAAAACCGAACTCGCCGCGGGAGTGCAGACATTTTCCCGGGTTGATCATCACGCCGACGTGCGCTGGCTCATTGCCGTAGTAGAACACCGCCAGACAACCAGAAACCGGGGCGGGCACCTTGCGCCAGTGGTTTGCCTCTTCCTCGTAGCAGGTGATGAAGTTCGCGCCTGATTCGTAGCCGGCGACGTGATGAAGCTCAAGACCGAGCACGTGACGGTAATACAGCACCACCAGGCCCCAGCAATCCACCTCATCAAAGGTGCAGGCGCGGTTAGCCCAGGGATTGCCGTTAACAAGCCCGATAAAGTCGCTCTGGTTCATACGTTAATCAGTCCAGGATAGTCTTTCGTGGTGTAAATGAGAGGGTTCGCCAGCGTCAGCGGGTTAGTTTTCCCGACATTAACGGTGACGTTACTGCCATCGGCGCCGACGTCCTTCACAAAGAGTGACCAGGTCTTAAGCGGATCAGAATCACCGATCGTATTCCATTGCCGGTATACGCAGGTAATGGGGGTCATGCGCCCCGCTCCTTTCCAGCTCTTCAGCGTGCTCCTTACCTCTTCCGCGCCCTGTTCAAAGGTGATCGCCATCGAGATAATTGCCGAGCCATCCTGCTTCGGCTCAATGATGCTGAAGGCCGCCGGCTGGTAAACGTTCCCGCCGAACGTCGCTTCACGAAACAGCTTATTGACCACCCGGTAATAGCCGAACGCCGGGTGATAAAACTCAATGGTCTGCTTGATGTCGCTCGCCGGCCGTCGCTCTTTCCATTCTCTCAGTGTTGGCATTAGTCAGCCCTCGGCATAACGGACGTCACCAGATAATCCAGCCAGTAGCCGTAGTTCTCTGGCGCATTGACGATCCAGTCGTCGTAGTCCTCGGTGATGTCCTCGATACCGTTACAGATGACGCTGGCAGTCCAGGTGACGATATTGCCGTTTTTGCTGGTCTGCACAGGCATACTGATAAAGTGCAGCGTCTGCAGCTGCACACCCTGGGTGTCGCCGAGGTCGATCGGCATCTGGAACCAGTTACGCCCGCGGTCGCAATAGGTCGGCGAGCGTAGCCACGACTTAAACCGTTCGGCCTGCTTCAATGTAAAAATCCATTGAAGCGACCAGGTTGATTTCAGGTCAGTGGTTAGCGGTGTGAAAATGACGGGCCCGACCGCCGGCTGCGTTGTCTGCCAGGCGGTATCCTGCGTCATGTTCTGATCTGCGCGCTGAGGAAGCGGCAGCATATCCGGGTATGAAACTGTTGCCACGTTTCCTCCGGGCAATAAAAAAAGCCGCGGCTGCGGCACTGATCGAATATCAGGATGTTGCTAAATGTGTACCACTGTTACTGTGTGTTTTTCACACAGAGAAAGGATGGGGTATATGTCAGAGAAATTCAGAGTCAAACTCTCCTGCCCTGATTGCGGCAGTGAGCAATTCATATTTAGCGCCGAACCGCACACCATAGACAATGTCGAGTCCTGTGCCTCCTGCGGAAGGGCTATCAGCAAAAACGATGTCTTTCGCCACGGCAAGGATTTCCTCGTAGATACGCTCAGGGACAGACTGAAGGGAACCAAATTTAAGCTCAAGTAAGGAGATTAGGCTATCAAGTTGCGATTGAGCCTCGCTGGTGTCGACCGATATGGATGCCAGCAATTTTTTATCTTCCATTTATCTACTCCAATAAAAAACCCGCCGGAGCGGGTTGGTTTTATAGTTCAGATTAGTCTAGTGGGGTTATTTGAATCACTTCTGACTTTACAGTTTTTATAGCAGCTATGTTGCTTGCAAAAAACAAAACGAATTTCATCCTTATTGGTAATGGATGATTGTTTGTTCTTTTACCTAAATCATCAAGGTATTCTGATATTTCTGGCGAAAGTCTATAAATCTCATTGAGCCTGTTTATGCAACTTTGATTATCAAAGTTAATGGTTTCGATTCTGTGAGCGAACTCGTTTCTGATTTTACGGAAAATACCAAGGCTGACAGCTACAGATTTTTTTATCAGTCCAAGCCGATAAGCTGCGGCAATTCGGGACTCAAGCGAGGAGAATGGTGCTGAAGGCCCATGAAATAACTCATCTTTTGAGTTAAGAGGAGGAAGCAAAAAAGATGAAATTAATTCGAGCAATCCTTCCTCTATCATACTTGAGGCTACTAGCACGCATCCCCTATCACTTTCAGCAAACAACGTATCCATGATGTCGCTTATCTTCTTGGCAAACTCAGGCCCAGAAAAAATGTTGTCTTCCATTAAAAATCTCCATTAGCTCTGCGAGATACGCCAAGCGTCGATTGTAGCGTACTGATATACGGTCCGTTACGCTCTGCATCAGAAATCAGAAACTCAATGACATAGTTACCATCAACCTGATTAGCGCCCATATACTGAGGTTGAGCATTCGACACCTGATTGTTGATGACCACCTGCACGTTTAATCCACCACCACTACCCTGCAAATCCTTATTGCTGATGACTGAACCGTTATCACCGGGGATCATGTACTGGCTGCCATTACTGGCCTTGTAGATTTCAGGCATACCGCCCTCACCTACCTGGTACATCGAGCCAGCCGATACAGGACCGCCGTTTTTCCTGCCGCCAGAGAGCGTCTTAGACAACGCGAACGCCCCAACCAGTGCAGCCCCACCAATGATAGCAGCAGCACCAAACGAGCCCACAGACGCAACCAGAGCAGCAGGAAGCCACGCCGCCATTGTCGTGCCAGCAGAGGCTGTGCTCGCCGCAGTGGTAGTGGCAAGGCCCCCTACCTGCGCCGCGGTTACTGCAGCGATTCCAGCTTCTTGAGCCGCGGTTCCCATAATCGCTGACTTAACTTGCTGAAGACCCATTTCAACGAATGTCTGAATGACACTACTCAGTACGGTATCAGCAAGACCACGCATAGCGTCTGAAGCTGACTGAGTGCCAGTTATCACGCTAGATAGTGCAGAGCTCGCACCTTGACCAAAAGAGTCAACTGCAGCACCCAGCGCTTCGTAACCAATGCTTTGTTGAGTAAAGAGAGCCCATTGCGCATCAGTTCTAGCCTTCTCGTACTGCATGTCAGCTGCATTTTTCAGCATCAGGGATTGGTTGTGAGCAATAACACCTTGCTGCTCATACTGCTGGATTAACGCAAGTTGCTGGGTGTGCTGGTTGGCAAGGCGCTGAACTGGGTCAACATCACCGGCGGCCTGCTGCTGTGGCGTCACAGCCTGCCCTGCACGTATTTTTGCTAAAGCTACCTGATGCTGCTGCTCCAATTGTTCGCTAGTTTGGTTGTACTGCTGCTGGGTTATCCTCTTACCGTCGAGAGCGGTTTTCAGATCCTTCATATCCTGCTGATAAGAAGCGTTCTCTCTTGTTTCAGGGAGGAGTTTTTGCGCAGCGGCCTGGGCTTTGAGAGCATTCGCCTTATCCCATGCCGCTGCCGCATCACTTTCAACTTGAGCAACCTGTTGTGGTGTGGCATTCGTTAACTTCTGTTTTGCCGCCAGTATCGCCTGCTCGCGCGAGAGTTCGCTCGTAGAATCAGCGGCCAATTTCGCTTTCTGACTGTACTCTTCAACAACCTTTGCATTTCTTTCTGCCTGACTCTCCCCTTTCTTCTGCTCCGCTGTCAGTTTCTTATGCGAATCGAGATTGGTGTAAGTCGCGGCAGCATCATCCATCATTCGCTTAGTGTGCGGATCGTCTTTCGAGAATCCCGCATCCTCAGCAGCATACTGGGCGGCCAACTTAGCCCTTGCGGCACCTTGCAATTTAGATAGCGCCAGATTTCTTTCGGACTGCTGAATTAAGCTTTTTTGCCCGGAGGTCAGGTTATCGGTGGACTTCTTCAACAATTCAAAGTTAAAGGCCGCCTGAGATGCTCCGGTGGAAAGATCAACAATCTTGTTGTAAAGCTCAACCAATTCTGGCTTGGCGTTTTTTGATGACGAAATCATTTCGCCAATTCTTAACGCTAAAGTCTGGAGAGCCTGCGGGGATGGGTTGTCGCTTAAATCGGCGAGTTGCTTAGTAAGGCCAAAGGCCGCCTCTTCTGATATTCCCAACTTAGATGCTACAGCACCGACAGTATTACCTATGCTATTGGCTGTTGCCGAGAACGCCTGTCCAGCCCCATACGCCTGCTTCATTGCGGAAGAGTAATCAGAAGTCGTTATATTTAACGACTTAAGGCGATCGTTAAATCCCTCTATTGAGGCATAGCCACCTGCTAACGCTGATATTGCTTTGTCGCCAAACGAGAGAACAGAGTCAGCCGCATCACCTATCGCTTTGGGTATTTTTGAGATGGCCTGATTGTATTCAATTAGAGCCTGGTTTCTGAGCAATGTCGCAGCGGTGGCATTCACCCTTGCAAGGTTTGCGTATTTGTCAGAAAGCGCTGCAATTCCCTGAGAGGAAACAGAGATAACGTCATTCATCCTCTCAGCGGCATCTTTAAGTGCATCCATTGCACTTTTACCGCCATTAAGAGATGAAATTAAAGTCCCCGCAACAACAGTCCCAAGCGCTATTAGCGCCCCGACGATAGCGCCTCCAGGACCAAACGCCCCGGCTAGCTGCGATCCTTGCTGACTGAAAGCAACCAATGCAGATTGTCCACCCTGCACCTGTACTATGAAGTCCTGGATTTGGTAGCCGGCTTGCTGAACGCCCCCCCTTAACCCTGAAGACATCACTTTCGAGGTAGCGTTAAGTTGCGTATCAAGTTTTTTGAATTGCCCTGATGTTTTTTGTGCATTATCGCCAATGCTATCGAGGGCTTTATTCGCCTGCTGCTGGCCGGTAAGCAATTTTGCAACATCTGCCTCGATCTCAATGTAGATTCCGCCAACATTTTCACCTTCCGCCATGCTCCCTCCGGGCAATAAAAAACCCCGCCGAGGCGAGGTTTATCATTAATTTGATGTAAAACTAATTACAGCTCTTTGACTCTATTTCCAATTGCTTATCAAGAAGTTTAAGCATATCTGTATTTTTCGACATCAAAAGGAATGGGTATTTTGAGTATTTAATAAAAACATGTCCGCTATCACCGTCCGTATAGACGAATCTTCCTCCGATTCTGCTTATATCTGTATGCCCTGAAACTATACCGCAGACAGCGTTTGAGCTTTCATGTCTGAATACCTTTACCTCTGAGAATTCCAGCCCTAACAATGGGTTGAAGTTACTGTCGCAATTAATGACTGCGGAACCACTCCTGGCTTTCCCGCTGTCTTCAAGCAACCGCCATCTTTCGCAGTCTCCTGGCTTATACTTCTGAGATAACTCTTTCCTTACAGCCTCTTTTGCGTCATTAACAATCTGAGCATCAGATTTTGCATAACAAAATGGCGACAAGAAAAGTAGTCCGATAATGATAAACCGCCTCACATCGCCACCCCGCGCTCTTTGTGAATGGATTTCTCATTCATCATTTCTATAACGCTCAGGCCGAAATCGGTTAGCGTATATGGTCGAGAAAAGAGGTTAATCATCTGCGATAAATGCTTGTGCGGGTCCTTCAATACGGGATCGTCAGGATGCTTTCTCGCATTGGTATGCGCCACGCCAACCAACCCGAATACGAGTTGTTCAAAAACGACGGTCTTGGTAACTCCGTCATAGGTCACCGTATCGCCGCCGGTTGTTTCTTTTAGGTGCCGTAAATATGCCCCTGCGATTTCTTCACCCAGGCGCTGCAGCTGTTCTTGTTCGCTCATATCCCTATCCACTTTGGTTTGTTTTCGACAGATTAGCAGGGATGCGGGAGAACGACAAAATGCCTGATCGTTTGTCAGGATGTTCGGCGGTGCGCTTCCAGGGTAGGTTAATGCTTCTTCTGCATACGTATATTGCAGCTTAAGAACGATGTACTCGATATTCTCAAATCGAACCATAGGAAGGAAAAATGAGCGAGCCCGAAGCGAAGCCAGGCAATACACAACCCCCGCAGCAGCCGACTAAGCAACCCCCTCAGGAAGTTAAGCCGGGAACCAACTTCTCGCTTGAGCGAAGATTTGTTGGGAACTCTGCCGACAAAGTCAGAAAAAAAGATAGCCCACAGTAGAAATAGCTAATGCACAAACCGGAGTGAGGATTGTTGCGATCCTCGCTCTTTCTAACCTTGATCTGATGCGCTCATTCATCTCACACAATTCTTCAGCTGTATTATGAAGATTGACTAATCTAATACGCCTGATAACTGACATCGGGTTGCGGTCCCCATTGAATCCCGCTTCTGTAAGCTCGTCGTAGTGTTCTTGGCTGAGTGACTTGTATAGGCTGGTGTATAGATCTGCTGGCGGAGAATTAAGCAAGGCACGCATCTGAACAGATAACACGCCTACAACCAAGTAGATAGCGCACGCAGCCCAATAGAGCATAAAAACCCCGATCCCCAAAGTCATAAAACGAGGCTGATTATTTTGTGTCAGTAATAAAAATGAAGAGCCGACGCCAACAATGAGGATACCGAGAAGCTTGTACCCGTTTTCCCGGTTAATTGCATTTGATTGCTCAATTTCCTTGATGCATCCCTCACCTTGACTTTCAAGATATTCGACGAGGTCATTATCGGCGCTGAGGAAATGATCCCAGGGGAGGTTTGTCATTATGCATCCCTTCTTAATTTTGTATTGAGCGATTTTAGCTGATAGGCAACTGGTTCATAAAGCAAAAACCCACCCTAGCAGGCCTTTTCCTCACCTTCTTCTCTCTTATCAAGCCAGTCTTTTATCGGTAACGCTGAGATGAAATGCACATACCCGCACTCTTTGCATATAACACGATATTGGTAGTTCATGATCGCCTGAGGATGGCCGTTTGCATCACCCATTGTGGCATCAGCTATTATCACTTCATTTGACTGGCAAGGATTAATAGTTCTCTGTGTGATTGCGACATCTTCACCGCCGCAGAGCATGCACCTGAAAACCTTCACGCCTCTTTTATAGAGGAATTCCGATAATAACTCGGGGGTTACTCTTTCTAGCTTCTTCTGAATATCCATCACGCCTCCGCATCGACAACGGAGCGTTTTGCACCATGCCACTCATGAAGCACTTTGCCGTCATTCGACTCGAGGATCGCAACGTCTGATTCGTCAAGGAAGAGGAAGCCTTCTATCTCACTATGATGCGATGGTTTCCAGTATGGGGTCCGCCATGATACTGCTGGTTGTTCGCCCTCATGACGACCAGACCTGACCCCATAGGATGCTTCTACAACCTCGATAGTGGACTGAGTCATGCCACCGTGCATTGTTCTGCCTGAATTTAAAGTGATGTGAAGGTACATGATCATCTCCAGATGAAAGCCCACGCAAGTGGGCAATCCAAAAACCACGGTTCTGTGGGGTTCACGCCTCAAAACCAGGTAGGTACATTTGAACCTCGTCAACTACACGGGCGCGGGCCGCCAACAGTAGCCGTTTTCTCCCACCAGAACCCCACTTACCCATTCGACTTGCGCACTGGCTCACTTCCTTAGTTTCTGCGTTTATCACATGGTCTATTTTGTTTAAGCGGGCCATGGCATCAAAGCCCTGGCGAACAAGAGACTGGAAGGTTTGATAAACACGGATTTCAAATTCAGCACTGAGCCAAGCAGCATAGCGAATTGCGACGATCTCCAGAGCCCAGACACCTTGATTCAAACCGCCGTTAATAACCTTAACTGGTTGATTTTCTTCCAGAGTGCATTTTTGCATTCTGGCTAAGGTTCGAACAAATTCCTTAACCTTCTTAGAGCGAAGGAACTGGCTTGGCCCCTGATTTTCTTTGGCCTGACCACTGCATACAGCGGAGGCGTGCAGGTCGTTCAGGCTGTAACGCCCATAGTCATCGACACGAACGGAAACGCCGTTTACTGATACGGTTGGATATTTCATCGTATTTACCTTTCTGTGGTGCGAGCCTGTTCGCGTAGACATGGGCAGCCAAGAGCGGAACGATGAAATCCACCGCCCTGTCTCAGACTCACACTACGGAAAGCTCTTGCTGGAAGATACGCACGCGAATGCGCGATTTGTCGCGGGTATAAAAAAGCCCCGGACTATGCCGAGGCTGGTTTATTTGGTTTTGCTGGCTTGTTCCTGCTGCATCATCGCCTGCCACCGGCGATCGTCTTCGTCCATAACCGTGTCGTACTCCTCGCGGGTGAAGCCTTTCTGGTTCGGGTATTTGACGTTGAGCATCAGGGCAAATTCCGTCATGGTGAGATTCTCGGCCTCATCCCGGCTTATACCGAAGTGATTTCGGGCCGCCATGATGTAGTCAGTGGCGCGAAACTCCGACGTAGTCTCGTTGCTTTCATGGCGCTGCAGCTGGCGAATCTTCGCCTTGCCGACGATGCCGTGCGTCATCAGGTTTTGCGCGATGATAATCATATCCTCCGGCGGAAGACTGCCCGGCCGCCAGACGAAACCGCGTTTGCGCCCTTTCCCCGGACGCATCCAGCCGACCAGATCACCTATATCATCGTCGCAGCACGCCGTAAGCACCGTATGCGCTGCCATGATGACTTTGCGGGTCAGTAGCCCGCTCTGGATATATCGCAGCACGCAATCCGGGAGACGACTGTACTCGTCGCGGATATAGGACTCAGCCGCGCGCTGTATTAATGGAGTGGCCTCGTCGTTGCACAGGTCATAGAACGCCTGAACGATTTCAGCAGGCTCGCCGATGCGCGCCATGTTGCGGAATGACGGCCGGAAAAAGAATTCCCGGTAATCAGTACCGATAACGCATTCGCCTAATTCTTTAATGGGTGTCATAGTCGCTCCATAAACAGTATCAAGGGCGCCGCAACGCCCTTTGTACTATTCACGACGTGGTTAGTTGATCGTGACCGTGCATGCCACTGAGGTGATCTTGACCGGTGTCGCTGAGGAGTCGGTGACCTCACAGGTGTAAACCCCGGCGTCACCAGATACGGCGCTCGCTTTGTTAAACGTTGCCGTGGTTTGCCCGCTGACAACCGAACCGTCTTTCTTCCAGACGTAGGTGTATGGAGACGTACCGCCATCAACCACCACCGGCATGTTAAGTGCAGAACCGGCCGCAACAGATTTGGTCGCCGTCAGGTTGGTGGTAAATGCCAGTGCCGGGCCAGCGACTTCAAATACGACGGTGTCAGCATCGTAAACTTTCCACTCACCGGAGAAGGTGGAAATGTCGGACGTACCAAAATCACCGGACCATGAGGTAGTATTGAAATAACCCATGATGTAGGTTCCGGCGTCTTCGCCCACAAAGTCGAAGCGGACCCAGACCGTCGGCTGACGGCCGGCCTGCACTTCATCGAAAATATATTTCGAGATAGCGATGGCGCCAACTTCCGTCGTTTTATCCTTCTTGCGGAACTCACCTTCCCCTGAGATGGTGAAGTCCATGTTGTTGACAAGGTTCTCAACCAGACCTTTCGTATCGTCAGCCTCAGAGGTGACGGTATTCATGGAGTAGTCGAAGCCCTTAGTCGTCAACGCCCCCAGGCGTTTCCATTCAGAAAGCTCAGGGACCGTATCCGCACAGCCCATAGCCATGCGGAGCACGGCCGCCTTCCCAATCAGCTTGCCGGTATCATTAGCACAGCCTTGCATGTGTACCTCTCAAATAAAAAAGGCCGCCAGATGGCAGCCTGATGGGTGATTCTGGCGATTATTCGCCGTATGTGCATGAGACGAGCAGCCGGGTTACTAACCGGCCCTCTTCGGTGGATATTGGCGCCGGAACATTGCCGACAAGACTCAGCGCGCCTACGCAGTCATCCGCGCCAGATTGTGCACTGATGTATTCGACGATGGCGTTAACCGCGGCGTCAGCAGCGTCAGGATTCGATTTCGATGAAACGACATCGACCATCACATACCAGTCACCGCCGCGGTCGTACTCGATATTGGTACCGCCAGAAGGTCGAAATACGATGAACTGATCGGCATCCTTGCCGGTGTCGCGCCATTGCCGCCACTGCACCTTAAACCCGGAAGTTAGCCCTTCGTCTACAAACAGGTCCCTCAGGCGCATATACATCGCAGGTGTCATAGCGAAAGCTCCTTTTTAACCGCGGCATCAATCTGGCTGCGGGTATCCTCGAAGCCCTTCGTTAAGAACTCTTTCTGCGCCGATGCGCGCCGGAAAGTTTGCTTCACTTCCGGGTCGTGAACAAACACCGCATAAGACGCCGTGTAGCCAACGCGCCCGGTCACCCGCACACCATTAGCAGTGATTTCCCGGAACTGGCTATTGATGAGCGTCGACGTATCGATCGGGGTGTAAAGTGATGCCTGAGCACTACCGATGAGCATCGCCGACTGCAACGCGCGCACAACTTTTCGCCCCTGCACATCCTTAATGATGCGGTCGAGATTGGCCTTAGCCTGGCGGATGCCGCGAACTTTAGCGCCCATAGTCAGACTCCAGACGTAAAAAAGGCCGCCGTAGCGACCTTGTTTTGTGAATTATTGGGCTCGCCCATGGTTTTCATGGTAGCCATACTTAAATTCTGCTGACTTTCTTGCAGCAACAGCATCAATCAGGCTCTCATAATATCCGAGGTGAATCTGCCCACCCGCATGGTTAATCGAAGCAACCCAACGATTATCCCTTAAGCGCCAATGTACCCCGCAAACGCCAGAGATATTATTTTTATGCCTTGCCGAATTCCTTCCATTACCAACCCTGTCGACATCCCTTAAATTAATTAGGCGATTATCGTTTCTGACACCATTGATGTGGTCAATGAAGCCCTCTGGATAGGCTCTGTAAGATAGCGCCCAAGCTATACGATGAGCCTTCATAAGCCTACCTTGAATACCAATCTCTAAATATCCATTGATGTTCAAGCAACCTGCTTCTTTCCCGCAAAATCTAGAGTGCCAAGTATTGAATACCCTTTCGGTTGAAAAATGAATCCTTGGTCTAGGTTTCCAGGTAATAATTCCAGTTTTTGGGTTATAACTGAAACATTGATGTAAAAAATCGATATCAGGGTCATTAGCCATAACAAACCTCACAGTAGGTTTCACAGAGAGAGGTGCGCGGCAACAGAGTCTGTGTTCTCTGCTTTCGACTGGCCGGTCTAGCCGCGCCATTACATTTTATCACGCGCTGGTGATAATCGCATAATCATCCGCCAGTCGCTCGAACGTATCGGCGAACTGGACGATCTGCCGAATCTCGTCGGCCTCGTCCGGCGGCTGCAGTGCGGTTGATGCACCGATAAGAATGGAATCCCCATCCCTCGCCGCGGCGTACTCGGTCCATATCGTGTTTTTAACCACGATTTCCCGGCCGAGGTCGCCAATTTTCGCAGAGAGTCCGCCCTGGTAGTCGCAGAGGATAGCAATCGGCTGCTCCCATCCGTACGGCTGACCTCCGCCGTCGGTATCGCTACCGTCAGCATCGCGTATGCGCCGCCAGATTGTCGCCGTTGCCGTGTATGACCATGAAGCCGATGACGACATTACACCACCCTCGTATAGGATCGACCCTGCCGGATATGAGCAATGGTCGCTTTTGAAACACCATACTTGCTAGCGATAACAGTGAGTGAATCACCTTCAGAAATGGAGCGACGAATTTCGCGCACCTGCTCATCAGTGAACTTGGCGTGTGGCGGGGTAACACCGAACATAGGGTTGCCAGCGCCTGAATTCTTGGCTGATATCTTAGCTTTGACCTCAGGCTGTCTGCTCATACCTGCACAGGCCGGAACTTTGCCGAACCAGCAGTTCTTATCTCCGCGCCGGCTTTCCGCCATATTAGCCTTGGATTCTTCGGTGTGTATAACTCCGAGGCTGTTCCCAGCGTTTGGCGCAATGTTAAAAGACGGGTTTAATTCGCGAAAGAATCGCTGCTCGGCTGCAATAAGTTCGGATTTATCACTCACTACCTCCAGAACGGAAAACTCAAAGACACCTTTGCCATGTTTATCCCATGACTTCTGAAGGTTTCTGTTTCCATGCGTGCCTTTTCGGAGCTTGTAGCGATGGCTGGACCACCGGCCAGAAATGTTAACAGTGGAGCCGATATACGCCTCACCAGTGATGGTGTTGGTAATCTGATAAACGCCTGCAACGCCATTATAAGATGGCGCACTATGGTGCTGATGGCTTAAGATTTGATGAGCCATGAGTTACCTCCGCAATAGGTAATGATGGTTAGGGCCGGTGGTAATGTTGACGCATTCCCCGGCTCGTTAATTTTACCATTTGCTGGCTTTTTATACACCAATTCTCATTCCCTCCATCGCAGCACTGCGGCGCCTGTGGCCCGTATGCGGGCGCAGTTGATGAACCACTCACCGCCGCTTTTCACGTATGCCGTCGTTTGCTGGCCGGTATCGGTCATGACCCACACCCGGGTGAACGTTCGCGGCAGCCGCTGCTGAACTGAAATCCAGGCCATTACTTATCCCCGCACATGCATCCGCCTTTGCCTATCCATATACCGGCAAATGCTGGCGCAGCAGTCGGATCGGCAGGAATAAGAGCGCTAGCGCATCCGTATTTATCCAGACTACGAAGGAGGTTTACAGAGGCCTTCCATCGGTCTGAAAATGACTGGTAGCGGAACGATCGAGACGCGCCGCTGGGAGCAGTCTGGCTGGAAATGTACTTATCGCCACTCCCGAGCCCCATTAGAGCCAGCAAGTAAAGCTGAATCAGCAAGGCTATTGATGCCGGGTAATGCGCATCAAGACATTCCTGAATGCTGTTCGCCTGGTCAATGAACGCCTGCAGGACAAAGTCGGGGATCTCGATGCCCTGCCCGCTGAGGTACTCCTTAGCCTGTTCGAGAGTGACCATTATCGACTCCGAGAGAATGAAGCCCTGCTTTCACAGGGCATAAAAAAACCGCTTTCGCGGCTATTCTTCTTCGCTTTCTGCTTTGCGCTTCCGGCCCGTTTTGGCCTCTGGCGTCGCGGGAGTTAACTCCCCTTCGCTAATCATGATGACGTGCGGTTTTAATGATGGGTGCAATCCCTCCATTTCAACCACCTGACCGGCACTTACGCCATGCCACGGCCTGACAACCTGGTACTTAGCCATGCCATCCCCTTACGCCAGGTTTGCGCCGTAGACAACACCAGAAAGTCCCTGCTCGTCTGCGGTGATTTGCAGCCCTTCAGCAGACATAATCTGGAAGTTGTAGTTAACGTTCGGCAGTGGACGCGGCAGCGGAACAACACCAACGGCCATGCCAACCAGCGGGGAAATGACATCCTGACGGCGCACATATGCGATGAACTCATTTCCGCTGAGGGCGAAGGTAGGACGGACTTCACGAACCGGCGCGAACGGCAGGACAGCCTGCAGGACGGTTCCGCTGACTACACCGTTGACGACATACGGCTGCGCGAGGTTCGCCCAGATTTCCGGGGATACCCACATCACGTCGTACGCTGCAACTTTGTTAGCACGGGCCAGAGTGCCGAACGCACCTTTACCGAAGAACTCAAACAACTGAGTCATGGTGGCTGTGGTCAGGTCAAGGTTTGCACCACCGGCACCAGAGCCAAGGTTCAGCTTTTTGGTGTTGCGGTGGTTCTTGATACCTTGCGCCGGGTAGGACTGAACCTGAATTTTTGAATCACCGTTCAGGTAGTAGTTAACGCGCTTCTGATTGAATTTGCGCATCTTCGCCATCTGCGAATCCAGAACCAGGTCAATGCCGACCGAGTTCATGCCAGCTGCATGGCGCCAGTTAACACCGTAACCCGCGGTGAATACCGGGATCGGGTCACCATCGCTGGCGTATTCAGTGTGGTCGAAGGAGAACGGCGCCTGGCCGTCAATGCTGACAGAAACATCATCAGCGATATCGCCGACAACGTTATACAGTTTCGCAGTTTTGCCGACAGAAAGGACAGTCTGCACACCGATCAGGTCGTTAACGATTTCAATCCCTACTTCCTGATCGCGCAGCTGCAGCACTTGACGGTCAATCTCAGCCCAGAAGTCGCGAGTAAACCCGCCTACTGCGTTACAGGCCAACATTTCCGGCGTCATAATCGCGCGGTTAGCCGCAATAATGGAATCGTTCTGCAGGTTCCACATATTGCGGTTAGCCCACAGCTCGTTCCAGTGACCACCAAGGCGGGAGTTAGTCGCCAGCGTCTCTTTGGAGAAATACATATCTGGTTATCCTTTTGTTATGCGCCAGCGGCAACGGTACCAACGCGCATACGCACGCGGATGTAATCGGTGGTACTTGCAGCGATGGTGTATTCGTCCTGGCTATAGCCGATCACCGAGTCAGTGTCAGATGTCGCAAGGGTGAATTGACCAGCGGTGCCGAGCTTGATCGGGCTATCTTTCTTATACGCACCCGGCAGGCAGCGCAGAGCAAGTTCGCGGCCTTCTTCTACGTAGTTGCCTACTGCGGAGTCCCCGGACGGGATTGCTTCAGTGATGTTCAGGCCCTGGTGGTAACCGACATCAATGATGTACAGGCGGCCGGTTAGCGCGGTGGCCTGCGCAAACTTTCCAGATGAGTTAATGGTTGCGGCGGTACCAGGAAGCAACGCAGCGGCAGTAGTTCGGGTTTCGGTCTTGTACAGAGACTGACCGTCGATATTAACGCGACGATAACGTGCCATTATTGCGGCTCCTTATTTGAAATGTTCTTCAGCGGTCGGCGCGCCGGTTGTTTTATGCTGCTGACCTGCGTTAGTACCGAGAACTGCAGCTTCACCCAGCGATTTGTACATCGCTTCAAGCGCTTCACCTGTCAGCGCATTCGCAACGATCTCACCGTGAACCTTCGCCACTGCATCACGCTTGGTTTTCTCTTCAGCGCGGGAGTTGGCGGTCAGAGCTTCCGAGAGTTTGTCCTGGTTGACCTGCAGCGCGTCAACTTTATCCGTCAGAGGCTTCAGCGCCTTTTCGGTATTGGTCGCAACAGCCTGGCCGATCATGCTGCCGATTTGTTCCAGTTCTTCTTTGGTTAAAGGCATGTCGCCCTCCGTTTGGTGGTTTGTTGCAGGCTGTTCCTGCGGTGTAAATAATGATTTGAATTTGTTAGCTACGACTGCGACCCACGACTCCTGGCGCGCTACTGCGGTGCCGGTATCGTCGAAGGTGATAACTCCGCCCTCAGACTTGTACCCAAACACCTCAGCAGTTCCGCCGTTGCGGATGATTACCGCTTGCGAGTCAGTGAAGTCAGCAATCCAGGCGTATTCATCCGCGCCCGCCGCAAACTTCGCTTTGGCTGCGCGATCGAGACGCTGTTCGCGCTCCCTGTAGGATTCACCCACCAACGCGCCTGAATTAGCCCTCAGAGGCTGCGCGAGGTCTGCGTTGACCATCAGGCCCACGCCCTGCTCTGGTGTCGCCGCGCCAACCTCATGCAGCAGAATGGCGTCATGGTCCATGCTGTGAATCTTCGCCACCCACTCGGCGCCAGTAGCTCTCTGTTGTTCGTTAGGCTCAAGCTGGTCGAGGAAAGCGGCGACACTGGTATGAATGGGCGGAACGTCATCGCCACGCTCAATAGCTGCGACGCGCTCAAGTAGTTCTCGCCCGCCTTCCGACTCTTCAGCTCGAGCCACATCCACCCATTTTTCTACGTAGATACGATTGCCGGACTTCTTAACGTTACGATTCCACGCGCCTACGTAGCCGACGTTAAGACCTTCAGGAGAGAAGGCCGACACGAACTGACCGTTAACCTGTGGATGACCCAGCGGCGCGAGCGTGCCTTCCAGCCCCTGATAGTGGGCGTTGATTTCATCTTCTGTGTACAGCCCGCCATTCATGACGACGTTCGCCGGCAGCGTGTAACTCGGCAGTACCAGATGCTCGCGATCGTTGTATGTTTCGCGCCTGATAGACTGGCTGTTCACCTTCGTGGTGATATTGACCTGCATAGGCATAGTTATTTCTCCGCCCAGGCGTAACCGCGCGCCTGCATCGATTTATATTCCTGTTTGAGTTTCGTGATGGTGTCCGGGTATTCCGGATTACCGTCCGCATCCACCAGCACCGACTGCTGGCTGCATTTGCAGTTGATGGAGTTGCCATCCTTGCTGTACCAGTCACGGACCTCTTCATTGGTGTAGAGGTGGGCATGGCGCACTGCGTGGGTATGCCGCGTTGTCGGTGAAAGCGCCGAGATGTGAACCAGAAGCGTTTTAAGGCCGTAAAGGTCATTCGCCTCCTGGTCTTCATCCCACTTAGCCCGGCGCAGCGCGGTAGTCACTTCAGTGCGTGCTATACGGTTTGCCCGGCGCTTCTCGATGCCGGTCTGGTCAGTCAGGTTGCGGGCAATGTCCAGCGGATTGAGACCACGGCCCATGCCATCAGTCAGCACGCGCGCCATGTCGCGCTTAACGTCAGCCGTCAGCCCCTTCATTTCCTCAAATACACGCGCATGCACCAGCGCCATTCGTTGCTGGTACGGGTCGCTTGCGAGGATGGACGCCAGCGACTCACGACCAGCGGCGTACACCGGCGACTGCTGGCTGAGGTTGTAGAACGACTGCCCGGTCCCTTTCTCCGAAGCCAGATCGATGTACTCGTAAAACCACAAGTCGTAATCGCCACCTTCAAGCAGTACCTGATCAACCAGGTAACTGGCATCGTTCAGGATGATGGAGAGTAGCGTTGGGTTTAGCTGGTATTCGTATCTGGCGTTTACTGCGAGGGAGGAAGGTATTTTGTCGAGTGCTGATTTGTACGCTTTGCCAATCTTATTCATCCGCCTGGCGAAGTCTTTCATTGCCCGGCGTTCCAGCGCATCGGCTCCGGTCGGATCCTGGTAGTTACGCGGCAGAATAGGTGGCTTCGTCTTCTTCGTCGCCATCCTCTTCTCCTAACGGGAATTCATCGACGTTTTCATAACCGGCAGCTGTGCGAATTTCTTCGCGACTGAATGCCGGACTTTCTCCGCTGCCCTGGAACGTCTGGTTAATCTCAGCCATGGTTTTTGCATTGGCGAGCTTCTCAGTTCCAGTCTGCTCGTTGAGGTCATCCCAGATAACCGTCTTCTCGCTGACTGCATCAATAATTTTCAGGTCGATGAGCTTGTCACTGAAGTCTTCAATTTCGAATGACAGGTCACCTCGCCGTGACTGGCAGCGACCGTTGAAATACTTCTGATCTTCAGTGCTTGAACGCTCAGCCTGCTGATTGCCGACAAGAATACGCGCCGGGATATCCACCCCAGCCGAGGCTGTCTGAAGGTTGACATTGTAAGTAGGCGACGGGTCTGAAACAGCAGAGACCATCGACGTGACCTGCGCGCCCTGGGTGATCAGGAGTACATCGTTACCAACATTCAGCTCTCTGGCTGCTTCGTTATAGCGCTCCTGAAGCTCATCTACCGAGACGCCATACAGCGAAGCCAAATTTGCAAAGTCGATGTCTTTATCAAAGTTGATAGCCTGCTTGTTTGAGGCATTTTTCAGGAACGATTCACCAGAACCGCCCTCCACCTTCTCGAGACTGACAAAGGCGTTATAAGGAGGCTCAAGGAAACCAATGGCATCATTCGAGTAGTCACCCAGGATGAAGACGCGATCGGGATGCACGAATCGCTGATTGGTCCCTCCGTTTGGCAGACTCTCAACGTATTTCCACTGCTTTGGCTGACCGTAGTCTGCCGAATTCTCGTCAGTTACCCATTGACTGACAGTTAACGAACCGGCCCATGCGATCGTAACCTTTTTTAGTGACTTCCCACGAACAACCGGCTGGTCCCACTTTCTGGAGTCATTGATGTGCAGCAGGATGCCAGCATAGCGACCGACTAAACGGCGGCGGTCTGCTTCAGCAAAAGCGCGCCAGAGTCGCTTAGTGAAAACCTTTTTGGCGCTCTTCTCCCAAGGGGTTTCATCCTTGCTCTCGTCGGCGTCGTCACCCTCGATGATTTCCGGGTTAGTCTGCCAGCATTTGCCCACCAGCTTCTCAACAGCACCGTGAGCGATACCACCGCGACGGTACAGGGCATAAAGGTTTTCGTAGGTTACCTGCTCAGGGAAGCCATACTCACACCATGCGGAATGGCGCTTATTGTCCAGCCCCATCGTTGGCGCCATCAGCCCCATTCGGGCGCGCGCCATCCGCGCATCGTTCAACGCATGGTTGACGGCGAGAGTTAATTTGTCAGTCATGGTTTGTCCGTTTGGTTAGCGAAGGCGTTTCGGAATCATCATCCCCATCGACTGAGGCTTGCGTTTGATATACCCGTCCAGACCGTACCGGACGCCGTCCCAGCAGTGGTTGTTCTTGTCCTCAATAACAGGCAGAACCTCACCGGTGATCCGGTCCGTTTTGTACGAATAAAGCCGCGCTTCTTTCGCCGTTTCTTTGCAGCGAGGATGAATGATGATTTGCTTGAACCCGCGCAGGCAGGTAATGCCGTCCTCTACGCTGCCCTGCCATTTCTGGGCGGCTGAGATATTAAATCCCTGCCCTTTGATATGGCTGATGGTTTCCGGTCGAGAGTTATCGGCTTTGATGGGCCATTTACGCGCCTCAGGTATGCCGGGGAATTTTGCCTCGTCAGTAACCTTCCACTCTCCAAGTTGTTTCGGCGTGGCATCGGTTTTGCCAGCGTAAAACTTCCACATGTCGTCGAGCTCTACGCCATTGCCATAGGCCTCGTATTCGATGTAAAGAGTACTTTCGAGGATGAACATTCTTATGAGAGTGCTGGGGTCTTTCGCGAATCCAAAGTCAGCACCGTACAGCAACCGTTCAGCTTTCTGCCACAGGTCATCAGCAAAGCTCTGCACGATGTATTTATTCGCCAGCACCTGCTTGTCTGAGTTCTCCAGATAGGCGCCTTCCCAAATCCACGCATAATCGGCGTAGTCGAGGTTTTCCATATCTTCGAGGCGCTCTTCTTCGAGTACATCCGGGAACCACGGATTGTCGCTGTAATTCATCTCGACAATCATCGAGCTTTTCGGCGGGTTCTTTCTGAAGAGCTTGTCAGTGGCGCTGCCGTCTTTCTCCGGGTTCCATGTCACCCATATTTCAGAGCCATTTTCTCGCACCGTAGGGCGCAGCTTCTTCCAGGCCGTCGCCGATACCGACTCAGCCTCATCTACCCACGCAACCAGAATGCGCGCCTTTGACTTAATACTGTCGAGGTTGTGGCGCAAACCGCAGAAGACGTAGCTAACGTTGCGGTTTTTGGTGCGGATGTACTTTTCGCCAATATCGAAGTAATCATCCAGCCAGGGAACAGACCGAATCGCCTGTTTCACTTCCTCCATCGATGACTCTTCGAGGGAGTTCATAAACTCGCGAGCGCAGAGAATGACGCCGCTTAATCCGCTTTCGGCTGCCTGATAAGCTTTAACTGCGCTCATCAGCGCGAATGTGCGTGTCTTTGCGGAACCGCGACCACCATGCGCGCCACGATAGCGAATGCCCTCTGTCGCGAATACGGGAACGAGCTTCGCCGGGATTTGTAGGTCAACCTGGCTTTCCATTTTTTGGCTCTACTCCTACCAGTCTGATCGTCGTTGGTCGCGGCGACATGCTACCGTCAGGGCTGGTGTGTTCGACTTTTTGCTTATTGCTGTAAGCCTCACCCACCTCTTTGGCTGCCTGCTCCAGTAGTTGGGCCGTCATGCCGATGTTCTTCATGTTCTCGGCAGTCGTCGACATTCGCTGCAGGACGCGCAGACGGTAGGCTTTGTTGGCGATCGGGATGTCGGAAATTTCGTTGAGGAAGCGGTCGCGGGTGGCGCTGAACAGGTCTACCCATTTTTTGGCGAGCGTCTTACCACTGACCTTTGTCGGGTCGTGAGTTTCGACCTGCTGACGGGTGATGGCGATACCGAAATCTTTCTGGACAGCCTCGACCACCTGAGAGGGCGTGTCATAGCACGCAAGCATCTGAATGATGTAGGCTTTCACTTCTGGTTTTAGTGCAGCCATGTTTCACCATCCGTCCAGTACAGTCCAATTATTAAGCCAGTTTCAGCATGCAAGTCCCGCAAGCCCTGGCAACATCGATATGAGCAACCTCCGCCGGCCTGTTCGCCGCATCCACCATTTCCTGCACGTCTTTGCTGGCACCGTAACGCCGGACCACTCCAACGAATTCCTCGACGTCGTGACCTCGAAGTTTAAGCACCGGCATCCCGGTCTCTTTGTTGAACTTCGGCGCGCCATAGTCATCGGTAGCCTGGGCGATGTGGTAAAGCTCATGCTCAACCAGTGCGCAGAACTCCAGATCGTTACATTGTTCGCAGTAGTCAGCAGCCAAGGTGATGATGAACTTCGGTATGCGACCGAACCATTCGTGCATCTGCTGCTCCATGCGGGACTTCTGCCAGCCGCCGGCGCGCATCATTACCTGCTCACACTGGCCCAGCACAATGCGGCCACTTTTGGCGAATGAGCCTGAAGCCCACATGAACGCGACGTCAGCATCGAGCAAATGCGTATGGTCAGGGTTATGGATTCGACCATCTTCGGGGAGAATATGCTGATTTACCCACTCGCCGATTTCGGTAGCAGGGATAAGCCGGGTGTAAGGCAGCCAGTTTTCGCCAGTGAAGTTGACAGGGGGGAATGGTCGGCGGTCTTCATTTTGAGCCATACAGAACATTCCTCTGGGTTGCTCGAATACTTACCGGGTAATTTTTTATCCGGCAATTCATTAAACTTATATAAAACTCTGCCAATGGCACTTTTCAGATAACATTTTCAGAATATTATAAACGCGACATTGCCACTTCTTCTCAGAGTTGCGCCGCCACTTCTCGTCTTTGCGAGCCGTCAAGATGTGGATCACCTCTTTGGTCGACACCAGATCTATGCTTCTTGTCGGGTAAGCATTATCGAAGCCACTCTGTGAATGGCTCCTGTAATGCAGGCTCTTATCTCAGCGCAGCCCCTTACTGCGTGCCGGATGCTCATCTTCGAGCGCCAGCGTTGAGATTTTTGGCCTAACTGCTAGCCAGGCCGGCTTCTCCGGTAGTCGACAGAGCCATATCGACAGGAGAATGAAGAGTATCAGCATAGCGCGTTACTTTTTAACGCTGTCCGGCATTACCGCACCAACAACGCCAGCCAGCGCTACGCCGCCAGCGATGACGGTTTCCTGAATGCCCGGAGGCAGCTGATAACCAAATACACCGGCAACAACAAGAATGATGCCGCGCCAGGTTGACGGCTCTTTCAGCCGGTTAATGAGATAGTTCATAGTTCCACTCTTTCCTTTACCCAACCATAGAGAAAATCTTCATTTGCCGCCCGATCTTCAGCAAGCTCAAGATAGCGGGCGCCCTGGCTACAATTCAGCCCCTTCAGCAGCGTGGTTTCACCGTCTTTTCCGCGAACGGCCAGATAGCTTTTCAGCGCTGCAATAGTGATGTTGCCTATCGCGCCGTCCGGCTTCAGGTCCGGATAGAGCTTGCCCTGCATATTCAGAGCTGATAACCAGCGCTGCAGGAATGTACTGGCGACACGTGGCCCCATGTTCACGCCGGTATCACATAACTCCTGCGCAATGGCTGGCGACAACTCGGCGATGCGGTCAAACTTCGGTTCAGTCCAGTATTGCGACAGATAAATGGCTTTGGCGGTTTCCCGCGGTAGCGCCTTCATATCACCTGCGTAGCCATATGCACGGGCGGTAGTCTGAGTGATGCCCCAGTGCGTTGGCCCGCCTTTATCATTAGGGTTATTTACGTAACCCCCTTCTTTACCGAGGATGCCCTCGATAATCTGATCTGCTGTCATGGCGCCTTAACCCCGGTAATGCGCTCCCAGAAATAGGTCAAAGCAACAGAACCCATTGCCCCGCTAATTCCGGAAGTGGCCAGTATCATGTAAATGCTCAATCCGCTTTCAATGCTCACCAGACCAGCAATAACGCCGGTAAACCCTGAAACCACCATTTGGGCAAGAGCATTGATCAAGCTCCATGTTGCCTTGCTCTGCTTCACATCTATCAGGTAGCGGACAAGTCCACCCCAGCAAGCAATCATCAGCAGAACCAGCCAGGACATCCCGGCAATGCTCTCTTTGTCTTGCATACGTTTAGCCATAGTTACCGCCTCCGATTAAAGATCGGGAAGCTGTGTGTTTGAAAAGGGTCAGGCCCGTCAGGCTGGATTTAACAACGAAGCGTGTCGATGATGATTCCTGCGGGACCTGATAATAAAAAACCCGCTCAAGGCGGGAAGGAATACCAAGGGTAAAAATGACGGCGCGGTAGCCTTAAGGGTCCCAAGGCAGGGGATATGGCGGCCTTTGGCGTTGCGCTAACAACACCCCTGATAAGTTGGGGTATGAACCCGTCATCAGGTCAGGCCATTATCTGGCGGGACAGGAAGGATTCGAACCTTCGACCATTCGGTTAACAGCCGAACGCACAACCGCTGTGCTTCTGACCCAGAAACGACAAAGCCCCGACGTTTCCGCCAGGGCTCTTTTTATGCTTCATGCCGCCACTTAAAGTTAAGGCAGCATATCAAAGTAGACTCAAATATGACGCATTTAATCTACTTTTGCAATACTCTGCTGCGAAAATGTCGTTTTTTGTTCCGAACGTGTTTTTGTTAAGGCGAGTAATGCTTCTCGATCCAGCTGAACAAACACCGCATGCATAGCCTCCCAGTGCACTGTAAACGTCTTGGACCAGTTTTTTACCTCTACACCCACCATAGCCGCAAGATCAGCGTACTGATACTGGCCGCACCCTGCCAGCTCCGCTTTCGCATCCTGAGCCGCCAGCCAGATAAGCTGACGCAGGCGATCAACCGTTTTCTTTGCGATACGCGCACCGGCCAGCTTCTCGCTGAATTGCTCCCATGCCCACCAGGCGATCGTCTCCTGGTACTCCCAGCGGATATTGTCGCTGTAGTTCCAGAGCAGCCAGGCTTTCTGATGCTCTTCCAGCGACAGCAGTGCGCGGCGCCATGATGCCGTTGAATACTCCACGGGCTGAACCAGGGCGATTGCTGAGCCTTTGGCGCGGGACTGTTTCCCCGGTACCGGCGGATTGCTCGGCTTAACCATTCTCCCGGTTGCCGGGTCGACTACCTTCATCCGCTTACTGCTGCGCGCCGTCGCCTCAAACATCGCGTTTTCCGCAAAGGCTACCAGTTGCCCTTTCGTCGCGCCGCTCAGATCGGCGGTGGCCACTATCAGCTGCTGGCGAACATACTGGAGGTATTGAGTGTTAATCATGCTTTCTCTCCCAGGGTCTGATAGATGCGAACGTAATTCCGTAAAATGCGATAGTCGGTCATCACCGTTCCGCGGTGCCGGCAGAGGCGGAGCTTTTGCCAGCGCTCCCGGATGCGATCAATTACGTCCTGGTTCATGCGGCCTCCCTTTGCTTGACGAGTGCGCGACGTAACGCACTGTAATGACGCCTGATGCCCTCCAGTTCTTCGATGGTGTATCGGTGAGGGGTGTTGTTGTTTTCAAGCGCCTCGACGCGCTCAACGCTGATTCTGGGTATCAAATTGATGCGGTATTGCTGCTGATTGCCGGACAGCTGAACATTGCAGTGATGGCACTGTTTATTGATATTGTCCTCGTTGTAGCGCAGGTGGGATGCTTTACCGCGGGAGCGGTAATGCCCGGCTTCCCACTGGACCGTCTCGAATGTTCCACAGCTGATGCACGGCAGGTCAAAGTCGCGCTCGCGAATGTAGTCATTAACGACGCGCTGGGTCATGTCTTCCCAGTGTTTGAGAGGTTTCACAGCTGCTTTGCGCTTGCGCCAGGCGGCACGCTCTTTTTTCTCTTTCGCCTGGGCCTGCTTATCGCGCTTCTTCTCCAGTTCCTGAAGCGCTAATTCAGAGCCATGCTCCGGACAGCACCAACGATGGTTTTCAAATGCTGGAGTAAATTTCGTGCGGCAGATTTTGCACCGGCGCTGAGTTTGCTTAAGCATGGCCACCACCCTGCACCTGCAGCAAAGTCAAGCTGCCACCGAACACCGCACCAGTATCGATATACATCTGGTTCGCGTATTTGAGAGGCTGGCGAGCCGGGGTATGCCCGAAAATAAACAGGTGCGCGCCGGTTATCTCATGCACAATTCCATCTTGCGCATCACTGACGCGTTCGCGGTTCCAGATCACCAGATCCGCATCAACTGGCTTATCAAACTCATATTCACTATGCGGATAATCGGCATGGCAAATTACGACTTTTTTATCACCTGTTTTCAGCTCAATGATGAGTGGTAATTCTGCTGCCTTATACGCAAGGGCTTTGGCAAGGCGCTCTTTGTCGTAATCAAGGTTAAAGAACCATCCGCCGCCGTTAACCAGCCAGTGATTAACGTTTCCGTGCGCTGACAGGCCGTCTATCATCATCTGCTCATGGTTGCCACGCACAGCCCGGAACCACGGCTGATTTATCAAGTCCAGACACTCAACATTCTCAGCTCCTCGGTCAACCATGTCGCCAACGGAAATAAGCAGGTCGCTAGCCGGATCGAACTTAATCTTGTCCAACTCATTCATCAGCAGCGTATAGCATCCATGCAGATCGCCAACCACCCATACGTTGCGCCAGTCAGCGCCGTTAATGCGTTGATAAATGCTCATGCAATTTTCCTTCTAGCAGCACGGCGCAGCCAGCGGACATCCGCCAGGTGGGCCGTATAGTGAAAGGTTGGGATGTCGGAAGGCTTTACTTCGACTTTGCGCCGGCGGCGCGCAGGAACGCGGGAAGATGCCGCGCTCCATTACTTTGGCGAGAAGACATTGCATACCCATCACCCCGCAAAGCTCAGCAGCTGACTGGCGGCATTTTCAGCCTCAGCCGGCGAGTGGAATTTGCGACGCAGAATGTAGTTCCAGAGCACATTCAGCACTGATTTGTAGACGCCGTTGAACTGGCTGTCGTCCATGCTGGCGAAGGAGATCGACTTTGCGACACGACGATGGCTACCGTCAGGCATCTGGTATTCGTCGTAAAAGCCAGCCTGAATGGTTGCCCACTCGCGGAAGGATTCGAAGTGCTTCAGCAGCGCCATATCGCGGGAACGAGAAATACCGACAGAGGAGAGATACATCTCCGCGGCGTTCTGGAGCGCGGCGCGCTGATCGAAGTCGGATGAGAGGAAGTCGATAAACCCGGATATGAGGGTACGCTCCGCGGGCTCAATGAGACCACCGGAAGGGGTCCAGTAGTGATACCCGAGAGTCAGAAGCTTGAAGAACTTTTTGTGGAATGCGTAATTCCGGGGCTTGCGGAACTCACCGCAAAGCAGTTGCCCTACCGGGATAAGTTGCAGGTATTCGCTGGTTCCCGGCTCTGCGGGAATCAGTACGTTTTGATAACTCTTCTCAAATTGCAGTGTTTGCGCCATGTGTCCCCACTTGGCGCCGGGGTAAAGTTGTCAGTTGTCCAGACTGACTAGGTAATTATCGCCCTTCCCGGGGATAAAAGCAAAATGAGCATATACGATAAAACCCCTCAGGAGAGGGGTTTGATTTCAACTGGAGGCTTTGCGTTCTGCGGGGGATTTAGGCATCAGTCGTCATCCTCGCCCCAATCGTCGTCATCGTCATCGTCATCGCAGGATGCGAGCAGTGGATTCATTCGCCGCCCTACCTGGCTGGCGTACCCGCGGCGACCGAGGTTGTGCAGCACGCCGTAGATTTCGAACATCTCGGTACGCTCATCGCCGATATCAAGCTCACAGGCCAGCGTGTGGCATTCAGTAGCGAGTGCCGATATTTTCTGAAGCAATTCGACCTTATTCACCTTTCACCTCCTGCGGGGCGCATGGAGGCGGCATCCAGTGGGTTATCTCGTTTTCGATAGCATCGCCGCAATGATAAAAAGTCTGTGTTTTATGGCTGTAGTGACCGCTTGTTACTTCTCCAATTTCAGCATCCCATAGGATTACCGATATGCGGTCTTCAGGCATCAGCTCGCTTACCGGAATCCACCTGCCCGGCACTGCGGCAGGTTCGCTGCCGGGTAACTGCGTGGCGGCTGCGAGCATGACATCCCACACTTGCTTCGTTGTCATCTGCCGGTCGCCTGCATCATACATCTGCGCTGTCGGCTCCTTCGGCACCATCACGTAACCATCCGGAATTACCGGAGAGCTGCCTGCCAGTCGGCGCAAAACGGTCTTAACAGCCTCAATACGGTCATCATCGCAACTTTCCAGTGTATCGATGCGGTCGAGCATGTTGATGGCGTTATCGATATCAGGGATGCCAGTCCATGCTTGTTTGGTATCCTCATTGGTGAGGGTACCAGCCTGGAGCATGGCGGCGCGGCAACGCTGCCATACGTACCAGTAAGATTCACGCCAGGCAATGTTGTCTGCCTCTGACGCCTCCGGGGATAGATCGAAAGAACAATCTGACGCAAACCAGGAATCGAATAACTCTCTTAGTTTTGTGTCATCCATCGCTACCGGCGCTGGTGATGCCTCACGATAAACAGGAATATACCCAGGACCAGCGTCCTCGCTGCCAGCCTCGCCATCAACCACCCCGCGAGCCAGATACGCATCATTGAGCCAGGCTATTGGCTCACGTTCTGTTTCCGGAGCTGGCTGCGCGTGGCGATAAAACTTAGTCCCGCATGGCATGTTCTGAATACCGACGAGCAGTTTTAGTTCTCGCTCGCCAATGCTTTCCGAATCGCCAAACACTGATACCACTTCAGCCACCGGCTCGCTGTCCACCTCTGGTACGCAGGCAAGCACGCGATCTGTTAGCTGGTTCTGCGCCTCTTCTACGGTGTTCGGGCCACCTAACTCTGTGTGAATTTCAACGACCCCGGCGAAGAAGTCGGCAATTTCGCTCTGAATGATGTCTCTGGTTACTTTGCTGGTCATAATATCTTCCTCACGCTCATTGCACCCTCAGGCCAACAGGCGTATGTTTATCGCCGTCAAGTTTGTGGGCTGTTAGCTCAGTTGGTAGAGCACTGGACTCTTAATCCATTGGTCGCGGGTTCGACCCCCTCACAGCCCACCACTCCTTGATACCTTTCGAACCAGAAAACTACCGGCGCATTAGTCGGCTGGACTAGTCCGAACGATTCCGCAGTGCGGTAACTTCTCGACGCCCGGCGCGTCACATCAACCTGAGTCGCGATGCGGCTGCGAAAGTCTTCAACAGTGCTGCACATTTTGAACAGATTGCATGGAATGCAGGCTGGCACCATATTGTCGATGTTGTCGTTTTCTGGCTTATCCATCGCGTATCCCTTACTGATATTCCTGCGCACAGCCTCAACGTGGTCGGCATGGAATTTATCGCGCAGCTCACAGCCACAGTAAGCGCAGCGGCCGCCAAATTTCATGCGTAGCTCAGCGCGCTGTTTTTTGGTCAGTGCCATCTACTCAACCTCCCACTTGATGCCAGCGGCAGTAAGACGCTTCTCGATCTCGTCCAGGCAGCAATTCCAGGTGAGCGCTGCAAATGGGACATTTGAGGTATCAACCCGTGGCGGCAGCTTCACGGTGACGGTGCGGGACTCCAGCTCGGCGATGCGCCGCTCTGTGCCGTCCAAATTTTTACCGAGCGCTTGGGCCATTTGAAACCACTTAACTCGCCGCTCTTCACTCACCTCCAGCTCCTTACCCAGTCCAGCGATACGCTTGCGCATCCATTCAATTTCAGTTCCTTGAGCTTCCAGCGCCTCTACCAGCGCGAGAATGTTGGCAGGGTTAGCCAGGGCGATGAACTCCCCATTCCGGTCTGTCTGAGCTTGGGTGAAATCACCACTATCGACATAGAGGATTGAGCCCTGAGATTCATCACTGCCTACGTCATACTCAATGCTGGTATTTTTCGGAAAATAAACCCACTCACCCGGAGTCGCTTTCTCTGCTGCCGCTTTCATGCTCTGCGCCAGTTCGGTGATATCAGTCATGCTGCTTGCTCCTGTTTTGTCATCAGCGCATCGCGGACGCTCTGGCGGTAGTAGTGGTGAAAGGCGAACGTCAGACCGAGCTTTGTTGGCCGCTCCTGTTTACCCAGCAGTTTGAGGCGAGTGCAAATGGTCGTCGCCGTCCAGCCAGAGTGATAACCAGCGGCACGTTTCATAACGGTTTCAGCCAGGATGGTTCGAAAGTCGTCGCGCCCGAAGTTAGTATTTTCGAATGCGGCGTTGATCACTTCATCGGTGAGATGTGCATCGATAGCGTTGCTCATTTGGCCCCCTCGCGCAGCTGCTTCAGCACTTCACGAGCAATCGCGTTACCGCGAGATACATATTCGAGATGCCAAACATCCCCATCAGGCTCTGGCGGCTGTCCAGACCATATGACGTGGTGGAGAGTTTCGTCGTCTGCGTTGTCGTAATCAGCCAGAACGGTTGCAATCTGGTAAGGCAGTTGGCTGCCTTTCAAAAACTCCTCCACCCCATCAGCCTTAATCCCGACTACGATGCGATCGGTGGCGGGGCATGCCTTCCTGATAGCTTCTTCGGCTTCCGCCCTGGTCAAAAATCCGCTTTTCCCGTCATTGCTGATCATCTGGCTGTCGAACCATTCCTGCAGGCCAGCAACAGTAATATCGTCGGGTATCTCGGCTCCTGCTTCGTCTGTAGTACCTCCCAGCCAGTCGCGAGCAGCAGACTCCCTGCCAAGCGAAAGGCAAGCCAGCGCCGCCTGAGCACCCAGCATCGTTTTGTGGAACATCCATGAAGTGTTGAGTTCACGGGCTGCGCCGTTGAGCAGATAGGTATTCTCCGCAGCCAGCTGCACATGTGCTTTAGCCAGCTTCAGGAACTTCTGCTCTCTGATCGACAGCTCTCCTGCACTCTCCAGGGAGGTGATGAGTTCGTTTACTGTTTCAATGTTCATTTTCTCACTCCCGCCAGGCACTGGTTAAACAGGTCGGTCATTGGGTTTACGCCGCCAGGACACTTCCGATACAGAACCAATGGATCGCTTTCAGTTACGGCTGTCGTGTCGATCAGGGTGTAGCGGTAGCTCCTGCATTCCCCCTCACGCTTAACCTGGCCGTCTTTGTTCATCTGCCACAGGGAGGAATTGACCACTGAAGAATCAAGCGCGGTACCGCGGCGGATATCCTGAAAGTTGCAGCCCGGATGCTGACCGATGTAATTGATTACGGCTTGTTTGCCAGAGTTCTTTTTCATCAAAACCCACCCCGTTTAGTTGGCTTTTCTTCTTTCTCGCGCCGGCGCTGGCTGGCAGCTTCCTGGTCGCAGTCGTAAATCGCCCCGTGACGCTGCTCGCAATAGACAACACCAGTCTCGCCATGCCTGTTAAGGCGCAGCAGTAGCTCTGTGTCGCTCTGGTTTGCGTTCTCGTCGTAGGCGCCTTCCCGGTAAATCGCCAGCCAGTAGTCGCAGTCCTGCTCTATCTGGCCTGTGTCTCGGGAGTCGCTCGGCAGCGGGCGCTTGTTGGTTCGCTTCTCCAGATCCCGGTTGAGCTGAGTCAGGAGAACCACGACGCAATCCAGCTCCTTCGCCAGCGTCTTGAGGCCTTTGGTGATCAGCCCGTAAGCAAGGTCATTTCGCTCTGCCTTATCGGCAGTCATCAGCGTCAGGTAGTCAACGAGGATCATTCCGACCTTGCCGCGTTCGCGCTTGATGCGACGTGACTCAGCCATGACATGCGCCAGTGAAATACCCGGTGTGTCATCAATCAGGAGGTTATTGGTGTCAATCAGCGCTCCCATAACGCCGGTAGCTTTCTTCAGATCGCCGTTCCAGTCGCCCCGATAGCCGTAGTCGTCCTTCGTCATGTCTGGGTAAAACAGGTTCGGCGAGATCCGCCCCTTCTGCGCAGTGATTTTCTCCACCATCTGCCCTTCCGGCATTTCCAGGGAGAACATCAGGGCCGGCTCATTTTCGACCGTGGCGCAGTTAACGCCCATTTGGGTATAGAGCGTGGTTTTACCCATTTTCGGGCGAGCGCCTATAACAAACAGGCTGCCGCGCACAATGCGCTTCACACCGAGAAGCTCATCCAGAGAGCGGATCCCAGTCGATAAACCACGGGAACGACCATCAGGTTTCATCCGATCGTCAAACTCATTTGACCAGTCATTCACAGCGTCATAGAACGTGCGAAGCCCTGTCCGTCGACCTGTTTTTACGTGCTCGGTTATCTCGGTAAACAACCCCTGAATAGCGTCAAATTTCTGCTCTGCCGTCATGCCGTTGCGGGCATAAAGCAATTCGATCGCCTTCGTTGTTTTCTCGATACCGTAGCGTTCCATCGCGGTCTCACGGACACGCATTGCATAGGCCACGATGTTCGCCGCGCTTGGTGTGTTCTTCGACATTTCAGCCAGGTATGCAAAGCCCCCAACGGTCTCTGTCAGCCCCTTGCTTTCCAGAGCATCAAACAGGGTCAGCAGATCAACCGGCTTATGGTCGCGGTACATCTGGCGCATTTCAGCGAAAATGACCTGGTGCTGACGCGAGTAGAAAGATTCCGGCTTGAGGATCGAAAGCACCTTCTGAGTGCGCTCGCTGCTGTCGTCGTCCAGCAGGAGTCCGCCCAGTACGCTCTGCTCTGCTTCAATGCTGTGCGGAGGTGTCATGAAATCAGAGGTCATCACAGGCCCCCTCGCGCGTTTTGGCGTAGACATCGACGTTCAGGAAGTATTCCAGCGACTTGCGGCGCCAAGTTTTCCCGGTGCGCTGATCAGGGCGATTCTCAAGCATCCACCGGCAGTTACTGGCGATGTAGCTCAGGTAAGACTCCCAGTCGGCCAGGGTAAAACTATGGCCATCAAGCTGACGGGTAATTTTGTTGGCCTTCTGCCAGAACGAACGGATCAGGTTACGGCGCTTATCAGTGAGGATCCTGATGCCTTGTGCTTCTGGCAGAACCCGGTGGTAAACCTCAACAACCTGCTCACAGCTGAGAGACGGTTTTTTTGGTTCTGATTTTTGCGATGCTGATGCACTCTCTTCTACGTCAGTAGAAGAGATATTATTTAATATATTGTTTGTGGCACTATGTTGGCATTCTGTTGGCACAACCTCACTTGTACGCAGCGTGGTTACTGGGTTTGCGTTGGCACTCTGTTGGCATTCTGTTGGCACAAAAAACTGCTGATAATCGTCATATTTGGTGACGGTTAAGAGGGTAAATTTCTTGTTTGCCAGTGTGGTGATCATGCCCATTTTGGCGAATTTGTTCAGAAGATATTTCACCCGGTCAGGTGTTATCCCTGTGTCTTTCGATAGGGTATGGCGCCCGGTAATCACCTGACCACGACCAACTGGATATTCACCAAACTCAGTGGTGACCATACCTTCCGCTGCGTTCACTTCCATGATGAGATGGATCCACAAATGGACGGCTTCACTGTCGCTCTTGTAGAACGGAAGCTCTCTTACTTTGCGGTGCAGGAATACCAACCCCTGCCCTGATGGCTGAGGTTTCTCCATGGGCTTCTGAGACCCTCTAAAATCGGATATGCGGAGAACGTTACTCACGGCCTTCCTCCTTCCGTTTCAGCTCTTCCAGAATGGCGCGCATCTTTTCAGCCACCACTGGATTTACCGAGCGGACAAAACGGTCACGAGTAACATTTTTATGTGTTTGTGCCTGGTAAAATCTGTTGCTCTTAGGCATAATTACTCCTGTGAATTGATCCAGTTAATTCGCGTAGAAAGCCGTTAGTGTCCTACCACTGCGGCTTTCGCCTTTTCTGTAACCCCTCATGCCTCAAAGTCCCCCTTCTCTCCCGTTCGGTTAGAAATCAGGATGGCCAGCAGCAGCGACATGTTCGGCAGCAGACTTTCCCGCCAGCGACTTACCGTCGACTTATTCACTCCGGCCACTTTGGCGATATTCGTGGTTCCCAGTTCTGCTATCTGGCTGTGCAACCAGCTTTCAATTCTCCGGGCCTCCACTTTGTTGCGTGTTGTTGAACTCTCCATTTGTGATACTTCCTCTGGTGTTGTTTGGAATGGCCGCCGGTCAGGCGGCTTTAGGCTTGCTGACTTCTCGGATCTGAGCAGCGGTAAACTGGCCGCCGGATGCAAGCGCGATTTTTTCTGCGTAGCTGGTCTCTTCGGTGTAGTCCGTTCTTGGAAGACTTCCGTTGGCAATCCATTTGTAAATTGCGCGCGGCGAGCAACCACAGGCTTCAGCTACAACAGGAACGCGAATCTTTTTGATGATTTCGCCAAGACTGTTAGGTGCCATTTTTAACCCTCAATAATGAACTGTAAGTACATATTATGTCGGAACTGATAGTTCATGCAAGTGATATTATGATTGAACATATGGTTCACGAAGAAAGAGCGCGAAAAGAATTCTCTCTTAGGCTAGCGCTGGCCTGCGATAAAGCTGGATTGATGCCGCATGGTCGCCAAGCTGAGATCGCCAAGAGAATGAAATTGACACCTAAGGCCGTAAGCAAATGGTTCAATGGTGAGTCAATACCAAGACGAGGAACGCTAAAAGCATTGGCCTCTCACATTGGTACGTCTGCATCATATCTGCTTGGTGACGTAGATGAGGACGGGATCGATACAGAGGCAGCATCCAACTTGAAGGAAGTCTTTCGAATTGACCTACTTGATATAGCGGTTAGCGCTGGCCCAGGGGTTATCAATCAGGAGTTCGTGGAGATACTCCGGTCAGTTGAGTACGCGCCAGCTGAAGCACGCCACATGTTTGATGGGCGTAAGGCTGAGAACATCCGGATCATCAACGTCCGCGGCGACAGCATGTCTGGCACGATTGAGCCGGGTGATCTGCTGTTCGTCGATATAAGCGTTAAGAGTTTCGACGGTGACGGGATATACGCGTTCCTCTACGACGATACAGCGCACGTTAAGCGCCTGCAGAAGATGAAAGACAAGCTGCTGGTTATCTCCGATAACAAGATTTATACGCCCTGGGACCCGATTGAGAAAGACGAGATGAACCGGGTTTTCGTGTTCGGGAAGGTTATTGGCAGCATGCCACAGACTTACAGGAAGCATGGGTAGGCATCTGCCTATTGAAGAGATTAAGTAATTTTTATGACCACCATCTTTCAAAGGTTGATGCTTAGTGTATTATGAGGTCAATCGCATCTATGCTTATTTTCGTGTCAACAAATTTTTGTAAGATATGGTCAGAATGTTCCTTTTTTGAGCGATTCCAGTTGAAAACCTCTTTAAGGGATCCTATATAAGGAGTATAGTTAGTGTCCCATGAGTTCAGAGACGCCGTTAAAGTTGATGGTGCAGAAGCCTCTATTGAAGAGAAACAACTGTACCAAGTTCAAATTGCGGTGAAATCATTAATAGATTTTGTTGTCACAAGCTTTGAGCAGCTTGGTATCGAGAAACTACATGAGCTAGTTGATCCGTCTTTAGACGAACTGCATCATATAATTCTTGAACTGGACAACAAGGCAAAAGAGCTTGGCGCGCTTGATTTGCAGCAAGTATTGCTGACAGCTCAAATTCTTATCAGGGATATAAAAAACAAGAATCCTGACATGTGTGCCATTGGCTCTAGAACTCTGAAGCGAGCTACTATTTTTAAGTGATTTTTTTTTGCAATGAGGTCCCGAAGGAGGCGCATGCACATGAACAAACTACAAATTATCGCTGACATGCTTAAACTGGCTGAACAACTGAACACAATTGTCGCTGACATGGAAGAGCGTAAGCAAACCATGCTTGCAGAAATGCACCGTAAGGCAGCTTGACATAAAGTAAGTTAAAAGCAAAACCCGGCCCGTCAGCCGGGTTTTTTATTGCCCCTTCCTCGCGAACTCCGCAGCATCACGCAGCAGCCCCTTATGAATGACATTGCCTACAGAGCGTCGCTTGGCCTCCAGCCGTTCGACAATAGCGTCACGGTCAATTGTCGCACCGTCGATTATAAGCTCAACAACAGCCCCGCCGATTTCACCAGCGATAAACGCTGCCCGGTCTTCCAGTAGCTCATCCCGTTCCATATCCATACCCAGCCCCATAACCTTGCCCTCACTGATGTTTTTTTGAGCATAACAGCAAACAAAATAAAAATAAATATACTTAAAGTTCATATAGTTAAATAAAAGTGAACTTCACACTCAAATAAAATGTACTTTTGGTACTTTACAATGATGAACCATTAGTACATTATCAACCCATCCAAACAACACCGGCAACGCCGGGGTGAAGTCAAAACGTTCCGTTAGCCGCGATAAGGCAAAGGTGAAGAGATGACATCAGTAAGATTGACGAATGCTTTACGCGAACAAATCGCTAAAAACGCGCTGGCAAAATCAGGGGTTATCACCGCTATTGAATCCCTTGACCTTAAGCGCCAGGAAGTTGCAAGAGATGCTCGCATCGCTGCTTTTGGTGGCAAAGAACAGGCCGACAAGGTCGATAAGCAATATGAAAAGCTTGAGAAATTAGAGGCAGAGCTTCGCAGTGCTGGCGCTTCGCTTCACATTTCCGGCAATCCGCAAAGCTCAATCAACATTGCAATTTCCGGTCGTCGTCTTGGCTGGTGCTCATACGGAAGAACCAGCGAAGGAAAAGAAATTTTTCTGGTTACTCCAAACCGTGATCTGTGTCTCTTTGGTGCCGAGCATGAAATTACCAAGCGGTTTGATTCAATTATCGACGAAGAGCAAAAGCTCAATTCCAGAAAAAAAGAAATTGAGGCGACTGTTTGGGCTGCTCTGAAATCCGTTACTACCCTGAGTCGCCTTGTAGAAGTATGGCCTGAAAGCAAAGAGCTTATACCTGAAAACGTTGACAGCGCCAAAGCTGCCCTTCCTGCGCTGAAGGTTGAGGACCTCAACCGGTTAATTGGTCTTCCAACTGAATCGGTAGAAGGCTAGCTCTTCTCTTCATGTGTTAAGGAGTGGCAAATGATCCGCGAACAAGACAAACGCGCATGGCGTAATTTTTGGTTAAAGGTCGTTCCGTTTTTGGTTGCAGTCCTTTTTTTTAGCTTCGCATGCTGGGGTGGAAAATGAGCAAAGAAAACAATGGAGGCCCTGCATATCCAACGCAAGGGTACGAAGGTTTGACTGTTCGTGATTACTTTGCGGCAAAAGTGATGCAGGGCTGGCTGGCAAGTTATCCAGAGAGCGATAAGCACCCTGTGGCTACTCACCATGAAAACATGGTTGCTGAACTTTCTTACCTGATGGCCGACGCAATGCTGAAAGCGCGGGAGGAAGTATGAGCAAACAAGGCATTCGTTCACTGATTTACTGCCTGCTGGTCTGCGGCGTTATCTGGGCGGCGGCGATTATCAAAATTCTGCACGTTACGGTGGTGTTCAATGGCTAACTCAATTCCTAACAGCGGACGCGCCGTGATGATGCGTAACGCTAAAACTGGCGCCACCTGGAAGGTTTCACGTGACTACCTGAAGGAAACCTTCTGGTTCGAGCCACAGGGTAACTTGCGCCATATCCGCCAGTGCTTTGAAGCGCGTGAGCTGCTGCCAAATCTGGTACCAGCCGGGACGCATTAACCCGCGCATATCAGCGCACGAATTTAACTGAGCTATCAGGCGGCTTTCATCGCGCCGGGGATTCTTACAACCAAATTTCAGGGGAAACCATGAGCGAAATAACAGATTTAGTCGTCATCGAGAAAAAGAACGCGATGGCGGTTTTCACCAATAACGACCAGCTCGACCCGCTTATCGAACTAATCGAAAAAGAGGCTCGTAGTCTGGTTCCGGACGTGACCACCAAAAAAGGCCGCGACGCTATCGCATCCATGGCTCACAAGGTTGCGCGCTCTAAAACGTACATCGACAACGCAGGTAAAGACCTGGTCGCTGAGCTGAAGGCTCTGCCAAAGCAAATCGACGAAAGCCGCCGCGTTGCCCGCGAACGTCTCGATGCGCTGAAAGATGAAGTGCGCCGGCCGCTGACTGAATGGGAGGCAGAGCAGGAGCGAATTAAGGCCGAAGAAGCCATGAACGCGATGCACGCCGAAGCGCTGGAAATGAACATCAAGTTCGATCAGGAGTTGGCGGCCAAGTTCGAAGCGGACCACGAAATGGCCCTGCTGATGGATAAAGATATTGACCGCGAACGCGCAGATAAAGCAGCCGAAGCCGAACGCCAGCGCATTGCCCGCGAAGAAGAGATTGCTCGCCAGGCGGAAGAAAAAGCCAAACGTGAGGCAGCAGAAAAGGCACAGCGTGAAATTGACGCCGCGGCTGCCAGAGAGCGCGAGGCGATTTTGGCAAAAGAGCGCGCAGAACGTGAGCGTATTGAAGCTCAGCAGCGGGCCGAACGCGAACAGCGAGAAGCAGCTGAACGTGCTAAGCGTGAAAAACAGGCCGCCGTGGAAGCAGAGCGCCGCAAGGCTCAGGAAGAAGCCGACCGCATCCGCCGAGAGGCAGAGCAACGCGAACATGCCCGTCTGGCCGAAGAGAAGCGCAAAGCAGATGAGCAGGCTCGCCGCGAAGCCGACGTTAAGCACCGCAAGGCTGTAGGCACTGAAATCGTCAAAGCTCTTCTGGCCAATACCAGCCTTACCCGGGAACAGGCTATCGAGGTGCTCACCGCGGTTAAAGACGGCCGCATTCCTCATACCGGTATCAGTTACTGAGGTGCTTATGAACATCAAATGTGAATGCACAGACATGCGCACATCTGTAGGCCCGCATAACACGTTAACCGTCGAGCTGGAAGACGTGGTGTTGTCGGGGACGGTTAACAGTCGTGAAGTCCTCATGCAACTGGATTGGGACGTGGTGATCGAATGTCTGGCGGAGCATGGCTACGTCATTACTCATCGGGAGAAAGCAGCATGAGCGCGGCGGAAAAATGGGATGACGACGAATTCATTCAGCTGATGAGCGATGCGATCGGCGAACGTGATTTCGACGATGACGAACCAGTAAACCTTTCTGCGGAACGGCAGAACCCGGTTATCAGCTGGGATGAATTCGCGGGGAATTTTCAATGAATCTTGAGCTACTTGACGCCCCATTCCCCCATAAGGATATCGAGTGGCGTATTCAGCAGGCAGGGAAAAGCGGATCGTCAATTTGGGCAAAGGTCCTGGCCTATGTCACAAACCGGGCAATCATGAAACGCCTTGATGAGGTTTGCGGAAAGGCTGGCTGGCGTAATGAGTACCGCGATATCCCAAACAATGGCGGCGTCGAATGCGGAATTTCCATAAAGGTCGATGGGGAGTGGATCACCAAGTGGGATGCGTCCGAAAACACGCAGGTTGAGGCTGTAAAAGGCGGACGCTCAAGCGCAATGAAGCGCGCTGCTGTTCAGTGGGGAATAGGCCGGTATCTCTACGATCTGGACGTAGGTTTCGCAACCATATCAGGCGAAAAAGCAGAAGGTTTTACTTACGCACGCACTAAAGAGTTAGGCGCTTTTTACTGGAAACCGCCTGCTCTGCCTGTATGGGCTTTGCCATCAGCAGCATCAAGCGGTGACCAGTGTCAGCCAGTAAAGCCGTCGATAACCACAGAGGAAGCGGACGATATTCTCGCTGAGTTCTGCCGGGAAATTGAGAGTGAAAACAACCCGGAAGTCATAACTCAAAAATACAGCGAAGCATGGTTTGCTCTGGACGGATTTTCCGAACATCAAAGCAAATGCCATGAGGTAACTGGCATCCGGCGCAGGGAAATAAAGCAGGCGTTAGGAAGCACTGAAAATGCAGGTGGCAGCCATGAAAGTAACAGCTGAATCAATCCTGTCCATCCTGCGCAAGGACGCGCGTAACAACATCACAGCATTTCACCGCTGGCAGACGGCAAAGGGTGCTCTTGGTCATACAGCCGGAATAACTCTCAACTATCACGATCCTTATTACGAAGGATGGGCGCCAGCTCTTGAAATGCGCGAGGTATTCATTTCAGCGCCTGAACTTGAGCAGGTAATACCCTACCTCTCTGTAGAGAAATGGGGTGACGGGCTAATTGGTGGGGAAATTTATCGAATTCCACGGGAGGAAGAATGAAACATAACCACGACGGGATCACCGTTGGAAGTATCACTCTTCCCTATTCCATCAATCGCCGGGGATGGATCGCCCCAAGCGGCGACGTTATCAAAAACCCATTAAAGGCTCAGCGCCTGGCTGAGCTGATGAACAGTAAGAAGGTGGTGGCATGAGTAACGAAGCGATGAAAATGGCATTAGCAAAGCAGTTAACTATTGCCCTGCAAAACCTCGGGGCGCCTGTTGAATTGCTCTGCATTGTTGGTAGTTACGGGGATACCCAGACTGACGCTGACACTCTTGAAATGCTCGAACAATACAACGATAGCGGAACCTGCATGGATGTGATTATCGCTCCTGAGTTTACATGGAAACCAAATTCTGGCGGTGAAGCATGAGCAGAAAATACTCTCTGATTTACGCCGATCCGCCCTGGGCTTATGGGAACACAATCAGCAACGGCGCCGCAGTGGACCACTATTCGACAATGCGACTCATCGACCTGAAGCGCCTGCCTGTGTGGGAATTGGCGGCCGAAAACGCGGTGCTGGCGATGTGGTACACCGGCACCCACAACCAGGAGGCGATCGAGCTGGCCGAGGCCTGGGGATTTACGGTGCGCACGATGAAGGGCTTCACCTGGGTGAAGTTGAACCAGCTGGCTGAGCTGCGAATTACCAAGGCTCTGGCAGAGGTAAATGTGACCGACTTTTACGACTTCCTTGACCTGCTGAATGCAGAGACGCGCATGAACGGTGGCAACCACACCCGCGCCAATACCGAAGACGTGCTGATCGCCACCCGTGGCGCCGGACTGGAACGCAAACACGCCGGCATTAAGCAGGTGGTCTACAGCCCGCTCGGCGCGCACAGCGAGAAACCGTGGGAAGTTCGCCACCGTCTGGAACTACTTTACGGCGATGTGCCGCGGATTGAGCTTTTCAGCCGCAGCGCTGCGCCAGGTTGGCATCACTGGGGTAACCAGTGCGCCACCGCTTCCGTTGAGCTGATACCCGGCTGCGCCATCGACGTTGTTAAGACGGAGGCAGCATGAGCAAAGGAACCATTATCTGTCTGTGCGATATCACTGGTGTCATGGCTGAGCCGTGGGTTGAAGCAGGTTATCGTGCCGTTCTGGTGGACCCGCAGCACCCTGAGACTTCGATCGACGGTTCTATTGAGCGCATATCGGCAACCATTCTTGAGGCGATGCCGCGGCTATCTCAGATCATCCGCTCTGAGAACGTCGTCATCGTCATCGGCTTCCCACCATGCACGGACGTGGCTGTTTCCGGGTCCCGCTGGTTCGAGTCCAAGCGCGCCAAAGACCCGCATTTCCAAGGCAAGGCCGCGCTGGTCGCTGAGCAATGCCGGATGGTTGGCTTGGCGGCCGGCTGCCCGTGGGCATTCGAAAACCCGGTGAGCGTTTTCAGCAGCATCTTCGGCTCGGCCAATTACACATTCCATCCGTACCAGTTCACTGGGCTGTGCGCGGATGACAACTACACGAAGCAGACATGCCTCTGGATGGGTAACGGCTTCAAGGCGCCGGCAGAGAATATGCACCCGATGGTTGAAGCGGCTATCGACGCCGTGAGGCTGGCCTGCGGCCGCATGGTGCCGAAGAAAAAGGCGATCGAGGCCATATCCGGAACGTCCTTTGCCGGATTGGTGACTGACTGGTATCCGGACAACCGCATTCACGAATGCCCACCCAGCGACGAGCGCGCCAACATTCGCAGCGCAACGCCTCTTGGATTTGCAAGGGCGGTTTTCCTTTCGAATGCACCCCATCTCAACAAGAAGCGGGAGGCAGCATGACGCCAGAAGAACAGAAAAATGCCCTGCGCAACGTCGCACGCAAAGCAAACGATGAGATTAAGGCGAAGAGGATGGCATCACCTGCTGTTAGTTGCGACGAGATATCACGGCCGATCCTTAACGGATGCATGTCGGTCATTAAGCAGCTCGGTTTAACACCAAGCCACCTCTATGTCGAAATCGGCATTTTGAACGGAAATATAAAGGAGCGCTGATATGCCAGAAATCATCGATCAGGCCAACGAGCTGGCAGAGCGCCGGCTTGAAATGACCATCCAGAACATGCGCATTAACCATAACGCTGTTTCAGCTACTCACTGCTGCGATTGCGGGGAAGAGATCAAACCAAAACGGCGGGAAGCAGTGCCGGGCTGTCAGCGCTGCGCTGATTTCCATGAGGAAGAGGAATTACGCGGCAAGCACCAGAAGGGGTATAAGTAGATGCAGAACACAAACATCACTATTCAGCCGGCCATCATTAACCGTGAAACGGTGCAGGCCATGCTGGGAGGAATTTCACGGACCACTTTCTGGAGGAAGCGCCGCGACTGGGAGCAGAGCGGAACCCCCTTCCCTGCACCAGCCCCAGGCACGAACCCGGGGAAAGGTGGTGAGCAGTATCGCTATTGCGACGTAATGCGCTTCTTTGCCTCTCAGGGGCTCGTTGAGTCCACGCATGATTGAATATGGGCAGCAAGGAGATCGAGCGCTTCTTGCTGTTCACGCAGATAACTGTGCTGGTCATAAATGGCAAGGACGCCACTAAGTTTATGGCCAAGCACTTTTTCAGATACGTGTGGCATAACACCAAGCTCTGCCATTTTGGTTTTTGCAGTGCGACGTAAGTCATGTATCGACCAGTGATCGATGGTCATATCTTCACGAAGCTGAATGGCAAGATTCAGGATCACGCTTGCTGCCATCGGTCGGTCTTCTTTCTTAGCCGCTGGCGGGAATACCTGACTGAAATCCTCATACAGGGAAAATGCCTCCCGCAGAATTTCTACCGCCTTTAATGACAGCCCGCGCTCGAATGGCTCCCTCGTTTTCGAATGCTCATCCGGCACGCGCCACACCCTTGCATCTAAATCAAAATCCGCCTTTTTCGCCAGTCTGAGCTCTACGCCGCGACAGCCGGTTAGCAGAAGTAACTTAAGAAGCAGTTTGTTCTGATGAGTAATAGTTGACGCCTCAACCGCATGCCAGAACGCGCCTATTTCTTTGTCGCTGAGATTGCGCTTACCTTTCTTTGCCGGCTTGCCAACATCGATAACACGCAGATCGGTGACCGGGTTTCTCTTTATCAGTTCAATTCGGATGCAGTAAGAGAAAATCGTTTTCATGCGTGAAAGGACTTCTCCGGCATATGTCTCGGCGTCGTTATCTCTCATTCGCTTAAACACTGGCTGCCAGTGAGAAATAGCCATCTCATCGACAAGCATACTCCCGACATAGGGCACCACATGGCGATATAAAGCCCTCTCCCACTGATCGCGCTTAACCAATCTGCTTGCTGATGCACTTCCCAGCCATGCCTTTATGCAGTCCTCTACAGTGGCGGCTTTAATGTTCGCTTCAACGGCCATATCGCGCGCGGTTATCGGGTCTTTACCCACAGCGACCAGTTTGCGGAATTCAGATACCTGTTCTCTGGCCTCTTTCAATGAAACCTGGTCATACTGACCGATCGTCATTCTCCGGGGGCGGCCGTCAATTTTATACCGGTACTGGAAAACAATGACGCCGTTAGGGGTTACACGAACAGACAACCCATTGGCATCTGAAAGCTCAATCCGTTTCGGGATCGGCTTGCCATTCATCTTGCGTAATTTGGCATCAGTAAGCATGTGTACATCCGTTTTACTGTGTACATCGTTGTGTACACAATTTCCGTGGCACAACGTGGAATAGAATAAAACGGAGTGAAACACCTGGGAGGGCTTAAGTCAACGCTGGCGCGGGCCTGGAATGGAATCGTGAAACGGGGATGAACAAAGGGAAACAGTGATAGGGACCTACACGAAAGAGCACATACAAAACAATATAATCATAATTATCAACAAGTTCAGACCCGGTTCCCGCTTCACTCTGCGAAATATGCGCACGACCGTTTACCGAATCGTACCCACCCGCAGTCGCCTGTTGATAACACCGACTGTTAGTTTACACATCATTACTGTGTGATTAAAGTCGCATGAGACTAAATGGTTATTGTTGATGGAAAAACAAGAGGTGGCAGCCCAAAAAAACGCACGCTATTTGATTTGATGATATGCGAAAAAAGAAACGATATTGGTATGATAAAAACCAAGTGTGATAATGAGAATTTAACACAAAAAATGGATTTTTAACAAAAAATGCGGAAAGCAAAACCGGTACATCATTACCCGGCTTGCTGCTTTACGAAATAATGAAATATAAATGATGTGTCAGATGAAATATCAGGACCACTCACCGGCAACAAGCTTGTGCACATCAAAAGCATCATTCATTGATTGACCCGTTGATTGGGAACCTGGAGCAATATTGGAGCCCGCTTCAACGTCAGTCGCTTTAGCAATGCCAACTTGAGTATGGTCGTTGTTGGCTGGCTGTGGAGCCGTGTTAGCAGCAAATGCGCCAAAGGATAGCGTGCACAGCATCACAGCCGCGATTGCGATTTTGTTATTTTTCATGATAGTGATTCTCTTATTTGTTTCAGCTAATTGAACGGAGGCATTATCTCCGTCAGTGCTAAACAGTATAGATCCAGATCACATTCTTGTCCGACTAAATATTTATCTTTTCGTGTCAAATTAACTGCATATTTGTCAACAAAAAGACAATTATGAGGAAATTATGAAGGCAATTTCTTTTTATAAAAAATAAAACGAAAGGCCAAAAATAATAATGTCACTTATTGCTAAATTTAAAACAATCAGGCCGGAATACCCGGCCTGAAATATTACATTTTATAACCGAGCGACAGAGTAGTACGTCTATCGGTGTGCGCTGGCGCTGAGGACGGCGGTTCAGAGTTCCAGGTCAGGTTATAGGCTACTTTAAGAGCAAAATGTGCATTGATAGCAACATTTAACGCGCTTTCCGTGTTGAGCGTCGTATCTTCAGAGCCGAAAACTGAAACACCCTGTGTAAATTTGGTGGTATCGGTCATCTGCCACGCATAGGTACCAGAAGCATAGCCCAGCGGCTGAGTATCGTTGTCACCATCGGTATACTCGTCATAACGTACGCCAGGACCAAATTCAAAACGCAGGCTGTGTACCGGGCCATTGAGGATTTGCCGACCATAACCCGCGGTGAGCACATCACGCTGCTGATAACCGTTATAACGATCCGTCAACCAGCTCGCCTGGCCAAAAATATAATTCTGATCGGTCAGGTTATAACGACTACGCCCGCCTACTGCGTACTTTTCCGAAGAGCGTTGATCGTTTGACGATGTGTTGCTGGCATTCCCCCAAAGTGACCACGCTGTAGTATTACCATACCAGGTCAAAGTAGAGTCCGCAGTCATCGAGGAACTTTTCGTATTGCCGGACTGCGCCAGATAACCAGCGTTAACAGTACCTTCGAAAGGTTTTTTGGCAGTGGAAGGGTCATCCATGACAGTAAAAACGGAATCATCGGCCATTGCGCATGTAGATGCAAAGAGCCCCCCCGCCAGCATTGCCGCTGCGGGTACTGTCTTCAAAAGCTTCATTTAATTTAAAGTCCGTACAACATAAAAGGAGACCTGGATGGTCCCGGGAGCTTTCGCGAGGATCGCTGATTGCCGCTCCTGGAAAGGGGCTAAATTATAAAAAAGCACGATTAACTTAGCAATCAATTACTATTTCATTTTTTGTATAAGAGGCTTCTCAAAACAATTTTTATTTCATAAAGATAAAAAGAGATGCTGGTGCAAATGTCACTCGTTACTTTCCCTGCCCTCCTTTAAGTGCCATGCTTAAAAACAGAGCAGCTAAACTCTATTATGGAGGAAATTGGATGACCAAAATCTATACGCTCACATTAGCCCCTTCGCTCGACAGCGCAACTCAGACCCCGCAAATCTACCCGGAAGGCAAACTACGCTGTAGCGCTCCCGTTTTCGAACCAGGCGGCGGCGGGATAAACGTTGCGCGAGCCATTACTTTTCTTGGCGGCAGCGCTACCGCAATATTCCCCGTCGGCGGCGCCACGGGGGAACATCTCACCGCCCTGCTGACCGATGAACATGTTCCAGTAGAGACAGTTGAAACGCATGACTGGACGCGACAAAATCTTCATGTGCATGTGAATACCAGCGGTGAACAGTATCGTTTCGTCATGCCAGGAGCCGCGTTAACCCAGGAAGAGTTCCATCGTCTGGAAGAAAAAGTTCTCGCCATCTCACCCGGATCCCTGCTGGTTATCAGCGGCAGTCTGCCACCAGGCATCAGCGTCGAAAGCCTGACAAAGCTGGTCAAAAACGCTCAAAAACATGGGCTGCGCTGTATTATCGATAGCTCCGGCGAAGCCCTCGCCGCCTCCCTCGATGTTGGCAACATTGAATTGGTTAAGCCGAACCAGAAAGAATTGAGCGCCCTCGTCCAACGAGATCTCAACCAACCAGATGATGTACGTAAGGCGGCCCAGGAGTTAATTCGCACCGGCAAGGCTCTTCGCGTTGTGGTCTCTTTGGGGCCGCAGGGTGCGTTGGGCGTAGATGCCAGCGGCAGCGTGCAGGTCGTACCGCCACCGATGAAAAGCCAGAGCACCGTCGGCGCCGGAGACAGTATGGTCGGCGCAATGACCCTGCGACTGGCGGAAGATGCCACTCTTGAAGATATGGTGCGTTTTGGCGTTGCTGCCGGTAGCGCCGCAACGATTAACCAGGGAACTCGTCTTTGCTCGCTGGAGAATACGCAAAAAATCTACGACTATTTGCGCGGTCAGTAAACGCCTGCACTCCCTCTAAGCCTCCAGAGGGAGTCGCCAAATTATCATGATGGTCTATGCTAAAAATTTCATGAATAACAATAGGGTGAAAAATGAGTAGCGAAATTATTGCCTGGGTCATCACAGCACGCTTTCACGAACGGACGTTAACTGAAATTAACGAACTGAGTAATCACCTCACCCGAGCCGGATTTACCCTTGTTCTGAACGATGATGAAGGCGCTCCACACGAACTTGGAACCAATACTTTTGGCCTTCTTTCACCGCAGAACGCAGAAGAGGTCAAAGCTTTAAGCGCCGGTTTAGCCGAAACCGCCCTGGGTAGACCTATCGAAATAACCGTCACCACATTTGATCAGTGGTTGAAAGCTCAATAAGTGCGATTAGCGCAGTAGAAACCGTCAGTTGTGCGTCAGTTCGAATTTTACACCGAGGTTATGCGCTAACCTTATGAAATGGTGGAAAACATAGGGGAGAGACAGCATGTGGCAAGCTATCAGCAATTTGTTAAGCGATTGGCACACTGAAGCAGCTGAAATCGAACTGCGAAACGAACTACCTGGTGGAGAAATCCATGCAGCCTGGCATTTACGCTTTGGTGGGCGAGATTACTTCGTAAAATGTGATGAACGGGAGCTTTTGCCCATCTTCACCGCCGAAGCAGATCAGCTTGAGCTGCTGTCACGAAGTAAAACCGTTAGCGTACCGCAGGTTTTTGCTGTCGGCAGCGACCGGGATTACAGTTTCCTGGTGATGGAATATCTCCCTCCCCGGCCACTGGATGCGCATAATGCTTTCCTGTTAGGTCAACAAATCGCGCATTTACATCAATGGAGCGATCAGCCGCAGTTTGGTCTCGATTTTGATAACGATCTTTCTACCACCCCACAGCCAAACGCGTGGCAGCGCCGCTGGTCTACTTTCTTTGCTGAGCAGCGCATTGGCTGGCAGTTGGAGTTAGCCGCCGAAAAAGGTCTGCATTTTGGCGATATTGATACTCTCGTCGACACTGTACAACAGCGGCTGAGCAATCATCAGCCACAGCCATCATTACTTCACGGTGATTTATGGTCTGGTAATTGTGCGCTAGGGCCGAATGGACCTTATATTTTCGACCCGGCCTGCTATTGGGGCGACAGAGAGTGCGATCTGGCTATGCTGCCGTTACATGTTGAACAACCACCGCAAATTTACGACGGCTATCAATCCGTTTCACCGCTGCCGTCCGGCTTTCTCGAACGTCAACCCATCTACCAGCTATATACATTGCTGAACCGGGCGATTCTGTTTGGTGGACAACATTTGGTCACGGCGCAGAAAGCGCTTGATGACGTATTAATGGAAAAGGCCCCTTAAGGGGCCTCACTCTTAGCTAATCTTCACGCCTTTCAGACGGAACTGAATGGTCATGGTGATGCCAGTACCCGGTTTACCTGCTTCATAGCGCCATTTACGTAAAGCGCTCTTCACTTCACGCTCAAACATATTAGCTGGCTGAGCGGAGAGGATCTGCACGTTATCCACGCGACCGTCCGGCGTAACATCAAATTTAACGCGAACATCCCCCTCAATGCGCAGCGCCTGGGCACGAGCTGGATAGGTCGGTTCTCCGCGGCTTAACGCTCGTGGACCGGTCGGGGCCGTAACGGTTGGTTTAGCGGTCGCGGTCGATGTACTTGGTGCCGTGCGCGCTGGTGCCGTATTTGAGTTTTCAAACGGCGATGCAGGGCGCGTTTCCGCTGGTTTCACATCACGCTTTGGCTGCTCAACCTTTTTTTCCGGCTTCGGTTTTGGTTTTGGCTTCGGCTTGGGTTTATGGATCACAACCGGTGCCTCTTTTGGCGGTTCAGGCACCACTTCCGGTTCAGGCTCCGGCTCAACTACGGGTTCAACCACCGGCTGCGCCGCCTGAGGCGGTTCCAGATCGGCCGGGGCCACCATTGTAATTTCGATAGGCTGCGAAGGCGAAGGTCGTTCAATAACCTGATGTACCGAAGTATACAGCAACGCCGCTACAACACCTCCGTGGATAACCACGGACAGTAGCGTAGGCCACGGAAAGCGGCGAGGTAAATCAAGGGTCATTGCGCTCATAGTCGTTTCTGTTGAAAAATGATGCCCCGATTTTAAATGCAAATAGCAATCATATTCAACTAGGGTTGTTATCTTGCATCAAAATTTGCCCCCTTTTCTGACAAAAAGGCGCCAGAGCATGGCAATCTAAGGGTCGTGCGCATCTTTGCATTGCAGTCAACGACGGTTTCACTTAACGTGATTCGCCAATTTATTAATAAGGAGCCATGCCGTGCTTTACGTTATCTACGCTGAAGATATCGCCGACTCTCTGGAAAAACGATCGTCGGTACGTCCCGCGCACCTGGCGCGTTTACAACTATTACATGATGAAGGTCGTTTGCTGACCGCTGGCCCAATGCCTGCTGTAGACAGTAATGAACCTGGCGTGGCTGGCTTTACCGGTTCAACGGTTATTGCAGAATTTGAATCACTGGAAGCGGCGCAATCATGGGCCAATGATGACCCGTATATCGCTGCCGGGGTTTATCAGAAAGTGTCCGTTAAGCCTTTCAAAAAGGTATTCTGAAACAAGACCCTGACCAAAAACAGAGGCACCGCGAGCGGTGCCTTTTGTTTCGACTCTCAAAACTCAGAGAAAGTGAACAGCAGGGAATGACGTTGCCGTTTCACCAGCTCTTTTCTGATGGAGAGGATGCGCATATTGCGACGCGATTGGCCTTCCAGCCAGCGTGTTTTACGGCGACTCACCTGTCTTAGCATGCGCCAGCGCCCTACTTCCGTTCTACTACGCTTCATTGCTACTACTCTACGAGTGAAAACAGCCAGCATTATAGACCGATGAATCTGGGTGACCAACGCTTTCGCTGCGTTTTTATTTGCCAGATTGATGTTGATGCGTAAACTCATGACATAAAGTCATTCAAAAGGATTTTTCATCTATGACAACCTTTTACACAGTGGTTAACTGGCTGGTCATACTCGGTTACTGGCTGCTGATCGCTGGTGTAACATTACGCATACTAATGAAAAGACGTGCAGTTCCGTCAGCAATGGCGTGGTTGCTGATCATCTACATCCTTCCGCTTGTGGGAATCATTGCCTATCTCTCGTTTGGCGAGCTGCATCTGGGTAAACGCCGCGCTGAGCGCGCTCGCGCAATGTGGCCTTCGACGGCCAAATGGTTAAAAGATCTCAAAGCCTGCAAACATATCTTTGCCGATGATAATAGCCCGGTCGCCGAATCGTTATTCCAACTCTGCGAGCGCCGCCAGGGCATCGCTGGCGTTAAAGGCAACCAGCTTCAGCTACTCACCGAATCAGATGACGTTATGCAGGCGCTTATCCGCGACATTCAGCTTGCTCGTCACAATATTGAGATGGTGTTCTATATCTGGCAGCCCGGTGGTATGGCCGATAAAGTCGCGGAATCGTTAATGGCAGCGGCTCGACGCGGCGTACACTGCCGTTTAATGCTCGACTCCGCGGGTAGCGTGGCTTTTTTCCGCAGCCCGTGGGCCGCCATGATGCGCAATGCGGGGATTGAGGTTGTCGAAGCGCTGAAGGTAAACCTGATGCGCGTCTTTCTACGTCGTATGGACCTGCGTCAACATCGCAAAATGGTCATGATCGATAACTATATTGCTTATACCGGCAGTATGAATCTGGTTGACCCTCGTTTCTTTAAACAAGACTCCGGCGTGGGTCAATGGATTGACCTGATGGCGAGAATGGAAGGCCCGGTGGCAACAGCCATGGGCATCGTCTATTCCTGCGACTGGGAAATTGAGACCGGAAAACGAATTTTACCACCACCGCCAGACGTCAATATCATGCCGTTCGAAGAGGCCAGTGGGCATACAATTCATACCATCGCTTCCGGCCCGGGTTTCCCGGAGGACTTGATTCATCAGGCTCTGTTGACCGCCGCCTATGCAGCCAAAGAGCATTTGATCATGACCACTCCCTACTTTGTGCCCAGTGACGATCTGCTGCATGCTATCTGTACTGCCGCCCAGCGCGGTGTCGATGTCAGCATCATTTTGCCACGCAAGAACGATTCGCTGCTGGTCGGCTGGGCCAGCCGCGCTTTCTTCAGTGAACTGCTGGCGGCAGGGGTGAAGATTTACCAATTTGAAGGCGGACTGCTGCATACCAAAAGCGTATTAGTTGACGGCGAACTCAGTCTGGTCGGTACCGTGAATCTCGACATGCGCAGCCTGTGGCTTAACTTCGAAATTACGCTGGTGATCGACGATGCCGGATTTGGTAGCGATCTGGCGGCAGTTCAGGACGACTATATCTCCCGCTCGCGCCTGCTGGACGCCCGGTTGTGGTTAAAACGTCCGCTGTGGCAACGAATCGCCGAGCGACTGTTTTACTTCTTCAGTCCGTTGCTGTAAAACGTGCCAATCAGATGTTTAATGGGTAGCAATCATGGATATGGATTTAAACAATCGCCTGACCGAAGACGAAACGCTTGAACAAGCCTACGATATCTTCCTGGAACTGGCTGTCGACAACCTCGACTCGGCGGATGTCATTCTGTTCAACCTACAATTTGAAGAACGCGGCGGTGCCGAGTTGTTTGACCCGGCTCCGGATTGGGAAGAACACGTCGATTTTGACCTCAACCCGGATTTTTTTGCCGAAGTGGTGATTGGCCTGGCCGATACCGATGGCGGTGATATTAACGATATCTTTGCCCGTGTGCTGCTGTGTCGCGAAAAAGACCACAAGATTTGCCATATTCTGTGGCGTGAATAAGCATCATCTCAAACACGTAGCAATATATACCCGTCATACTTCAAGTTGCATGTGTGTTGGCTGCGTCAGCTCACCCCAGTCACTTACCACAGTAAGCTCCTGGGGATTCTCTTCCTTGCCGCCTTCCTGCAACTCGAATTATTTAGGGTATAGAAGAAACCTGCCCGTTTCACCGCGGCAGGTTTTTTTATTTAATCAGGTAACTCACTTCCGCAGGCATTGCAATAACGGGCATTTTTATCATGCGTATTGTGCCGACATTTCGGACACACGCGCTGAGTGCGGCGGTTCTGAAATGCGGTAGTCATATGGGTGGTAATCAAACCAGTTGGAATCGCAATAATAGAGTAGCCGATTAAGATAAGTATCGATGCCAGAATGCGCCCCACCGGCGTATGCGGGGTGATATCGCCATACCCCACCGTCGTTATCGTCACAATCGCCCAGTAGACCGACGCATTCAGCGTGGTAAAGCCATATTTTGGCCCTTCAATCAGATACATCAGCGAGCCAAAAATAACCATCACGATGGCGATAAACGAATAAAAAAGAATCAATTGATGGCGAGCGCTAACGATAGCGGCCCAGAAAATATTCAGCGACGGCATAAATCGCAGCAGTTTAAGAATACGCAACGCGCGGATAGCGCGCATCGCCCGCCAGGCAAACACATATTCAATGCTGATTTCAGGCCACAGCCACATAACGTAGAGCGGCAAGATCGTCGCCAGATCGATAATTCCCCAAAAGCTGAAAATATACTTTATTGGGTTGGGCCAACTGACGATACGCAGAAAATATTCGAGGGTAAAAACAGCCGTCACAAAAAACTCGAGCCAGACGAAAATATGCCATTCGTCTAAAGTCAGGTGATATTGCGTACCCAATCCGGACTCAATAAAAATCACCAGCACGCTGAGCAACGCAAAAACGCCGCAAAGGCCTTCAAAATGGCGACCAGTGCGTCGGTTTTGATCGAAAAGTAAATGGTACAGCCGCAAACGTGCGGCATGAATATTGACAGCCACGTTAACCTCACAAAAAAAGGGCTGACCTGCGTCAGCCCCAGAGATTATAACGGGTCTACCTTCAGGCAGGAAACTGCATGTCGAAAACTGCCTTCCAGCACCGGTCGCGTTTTCGCGCATTCCGGCCCGGCAAGCGGACAGCGCGTACGAAATACGCAGCCCGAGGGCGGGTTAATCGGCGACGGTAATTCCCCTTCCAGCAGTTGGATAGTCTTGTTTCTTTCCAAATCAGGATCAGGAACCGGCACCGCCGACATCAGCGCTTTGGTATAAGGATGCAGCGGATTATGGTACACCTCATCGTAAGTGCCCAACTCCACGGCATGCCCCAGATACATCACCAGCACGCGGTCAGAAATATGCTTGACTACCGCCAGATCGTGAGCGATGAAAATCAGAGAAAGACCCATTTCACGCTGCAACTGCTGAAGAAGATTCACTACCTGCGCCTGAATTGACACGTCCAATGCCGAAACCGGCTCATCACAGATAATTAACTTAGGCTCAAGGATCAGCGCGCGCGCAATGCCGATACGTTGGCACTGACCACCGGAGAATTCGTGCGGATAGCGGTTAATCAGGTTTGGCAGCAGCCCCACTTTCATCATCATCGTTTTAACCCGGTCGCGAACTTCCTGACGCGGCATTTTCGGATGATAAGTACGCAGCGGCTCGGCAATGATTTCCCCGATAGTCATTCGCGGGTTCAGCGACGCCAGCGGATCCTGGAAGATCATCTGAATATCGCTACGCACATCGCGCCACTCATCAGGTTTCATTCCCAGCAGATCTTTGCCCAGCCAGGCAACCTTACCGTCAGTCGCTTTCACCAGACCTATAATGGCTCGCGCAAAGGTTGATTTTCCGCAACCTGACTCCCCGACCACGCCCAGCGTTTCACCCTCGTACAGACGCAAGGTTACGCCATCTACCGCCTTGAGCGTTTTTGACGGCTGCCAGAACCACTGTTTACCGTCTTTAATATCAAAGTGCACTTTCAGGTCGGCAATTTCGAGCAGGACTTTTCTTTGTTCCGTTACGGCGTTCATAGCAAATCCCCCACCGGTTGAAAGCAGGCACGCAGGCGGCCTGGCGCAAACTCCTCAAGAGGCGGAGCGCTATTACAAATCTCCATTGCATGCGGGCAACGTGGCTGGAACGGACAGCCCTTCGGCAAGCGCAGAAGGTTCGGCGGGTTGCCCGGAATGGTCAACAAGGCGTCACCTTCGGCATCCAGACGCGGAACCGCATTCAGCAGACCAATTGAATAAGGGTGCGACGGATGATAAAAGACGTCGCGCGCCTGACCATATTCCATGGTGCGGCCAGCATACATCACCAGCACCTTATCGCAGATCCCCGCCACTACGCCGAGATCGTGGGTAATCATAATGATCGCGGTATTGAACTCGCGCTTGAGTTCATTCAGCAACGTCATAATTTGTGCCTGCACGGTCACATCCAGCGCCGTTGTCGGCTCATCGGCTATCAACAGCTTAGGCCGACACAGCAGCGCCATCGCTATCATAACGCGCTGGCGCATCCCGCCGGAAAACTCGTGTGGATACATTTTCATCCGTTTACGCGCTTCCGGCATTTTGACCGCATCCAGCATTTTAACCGACTCTTCAAACGCTTCGGCTTTGCTCATCGCTTTATGCAGCATCAGGACTTCCATCAGCTGTTCGCCTACCCGCATATACGGATTGAGCGACGTCATCGGGTCCTGAAAAATCATTGAGATCTGCTCGGCGCGTAGCTTATTCAGCTCACGTTCCGGAAGGTTCAGGATCTGCTTACCGTTAAAGGTCGCTGAACCGCCAATGCGACCATTTGCCGCCAGCAGGCCCATCAGCGCAAAAGCGGTTTGCGACTTACCGGAACCGGACTCACCCACGATGCCTAAGGTTTCCCCTGCCCGTAGATTAAAGTTGAGATCGTTGACCGCAGTAACATCGCCATCGGGAGTGCCAAAGGTGACGCGAAGGTCTTTAACATCCAGAAGCAGGCTGGATTGTTGTGCTACCTGCGGCGCTTTTGCCGTTTCAATCGTACTCATGACGGCGCTCCTTAGCGGTCTTTCGGGTCGAGGGCATCACGCAAGCCATCGCCGATAAAGTTAAAACAAAATAGCGTTACCACCAGGAAACCGGCAGGGAACAGCAGCAGCCATGGCGATACTTCCATCGAGTTCGCGCCATCGCTGAGCAACGCGCCCCAGCTGCTTAGCGGCTCCTGGGTACCCAGACCAAGGAAGCTCAGGAAGGATTCGAACAGGATCATGCTCGGGACCAGCAACGAGGCATACACCACCACCACGCCAAGCACGTTCGGCACAATATGGCGGATAACAATGTTACCTGTTGAGACTCCACCGACCTGCGCAGCTTCAATAAACTCTTTGCGCTTCAGGCTCAGGGTCTGGCCGCGAACGATACGCGCCATATCCAGCCAGGAGACCATCCCAATGGCGACGAAAATGAGCAAAATATTCTGGCCAAAGAAGGTCACCAGCAGAATGACGAAGAACATAAACGGGAAAGAGTTGAGGATTTCCAGCAGACGCATCATCACCGAGTCCACTTTGCCGCCCAAATAACCGGAAAGCGAGCCGTAAAGCGTGCCAAGAATCACCGCCACCAGCGCCGCAGCGACGCCGACCATTAATGAAATACGCCCGCCGATCGCCACACGCACCAACAGGTCGCGGCCAGACGAGTCGGTACCGAAGTAGTGAGCAGACTCCATATCAGGTGCGCTGGACATCATGCCCCAATCGGTATCGTAGTAGGAGAACTGCGACACCATCGGGGCGATGGTGACAAACAGCGCGATAATTACCAACACGATCAAGCTGGCAACAGCAGCACGGTTATGCATAAAGCGGCGGCGGGCGTCCTGCCAGAGGCTGCGCCCTTCGACTTCCAGCTTTTCACTGAAGTTTTCCAGCGCCTCGTTGTTTTTCTTACTTAACATCATGGCGAACCCCAGCGTTAATAACGAATCTTCGGATCGATAACGGCATACAGCACGTCAACAACCGCGTTAAACAGAATGGTCAATGCGCCAACCAGAATGGTCAGGCTGAGCACTAGCGAATAATCGCGGTTCAGCGCGCCGTTGACGAACAGTTGGCCAATACCCGGCAGACCATAAATGGTTTCGATAACCATCGAGCCAGTAATAATGCCGACGAAGGCAGGTCCCATATAGGAAAGTACTGGTAACAGTGCGGGTTTTAAGGCGTGACGTAGAATGATGCGGCGCATCGGTAAGCCTTTTGCCCGCGCGGTACGGATGAAATTAGAGTGCAGGACTTCAATCATCGAGCCGCGAGTGATACGCGCAATACTGGCGATATAGGCCAGCGACAGTGCGACCATAGGCAAAATCATGTATTGCAGCGCCCCGCCGTTCCAACCACCACCCGGCAGCCAATGCAGAGTAATAGCAAATATCATCACCAGTAAGGGCGCGACTACGAAACTGGGTATCACGACCCCGGTCATTGCCACCCCCATCACAGCGAAGTCCCATTTCGTATTCTGTTTTAGCGCCGCAATAACTCCGGCAGTGACGCCAAGAATTACCGCCAGGAAAAATGCGGCAAAACCTAATTTGGCAGACACCGGGAAGCTGGAAGCCACCAGATCGTTTACCGAATAATCTTTATATTTAAAGGAAGGACCGAAATCACCATGCGCCAGTTGCTTCAGGTAATTGAAATACTGGGTCATGATGGGGTCGTTTAAATGATATTTTGCTTCAATATTCGCCATGACTTCCGGTGGCAGCGTACGTTCACCGGTAAAAGGACTACCCGGCGCAAGACGCATCATAAAGAAGGAGATTGTAATTAGAATAAATAGCGTCGGAATCGCTTCCAGACAGCGACGAAAGATAAATTTTAACATTGCCCGTACCTTCTGGCCTGTGCCTATCGAGTGCGATGAATTCAGACACGGTGGGGCAAGCGCTGCCTGCCCCACGATTTGCCATTAATGTTTGATAATATAAAGGTTCTTAACGTAGATATTATCTAACGGGTCTTTACCTGTGTAGCCGCCGACCCAAGGTTTAACCAGGCGGGCGTTGACATAATAGAAGACCGGGACGATGACGGAGTCTTTGTCCAGCTGCTGCTCAGATTGTGCATAGAGGTCTGCACGTTTCGCTTCATCACTGGTTTTCAGCGTTTCAGCAATAATCTTGTCAAAAGCCGGACTCTTATAATGCGAGGTGTTGTTTGAGCTGTCGCTCAGCATGGTGTTCAGGAAGGATGTCGGTTCGTTATAGTCCGCACACCAGCCGGCGCGCGCAATATCAAAGGTGCCCTGATGGCGATTATCGAGGAATGTTTTCCACTCCTGATTCTCCAGCTTCACGTTCGCGCCCAGATTTTTCTTCCAGATAGACGCGACGGCAATAGCCAGTTTTTTATGCAGATCGGAAGTGTTATAGAGCAGGTTAAAGGTCAGCGGTTTATCAGCGGTATAACCTGCTTCGGCGAGTAATTTTTTCGCTTCTTCGTTACGTTTTTCCTGCGACCACTTGAACCACTCAGGTTCAACCAGTTTCATACCATCGGTATATGGTGGGGTGTAGCTATAGGCTGGCAGATCGCCCTGATTTTTTACTTTATTGACAATAATGTCGCGATCCAAAGCCATTTTCAGTGCGGTTCGTACACGAACATCGGTAAACGGTGCTTTCTGGTTATTGATTTCGTAGTAATAGGTGCACAGATACGGATCGACGTGAACTTCTTGCGGGATCTCTTTTTTCAGCTTCTGGAACAGTTCGATCGGCATGTTGTTATAGGTCATGTCGATTTCACCGCTACGGTAGCGGTTTACGTCTGTAACTTCAGAAGAGATCGGCAGATAGGTGACCTGATTAATCACGGTTTTGGCGTTATCCCAATAATTGGTATTACGCTCCAGCACAATACGCTCGTTGACTACCCAATCTTTTAATTTATATGCGCCGTTGCTAACGATATTGGCAGGTTGGGTCCATTTCTCACCAAACTTCTCAATCGCGGCTTTAGGTACTGGAGAGACGGATGGGTGAACGAGAAGTTTATAAAAGTATGGTACGGGTTCGCTGAGTGTAACTTCGAAAGTATGATCATCCAGCGCTTTTACGCCCAGATCGGTCGCTGGTTTTTTGCCGCCGATAATTTCGTCAACGTTGGCCACATGACCATATTGTAGGTAGCTTGCATAAGGAGATGCTGTTTTCGGGTCAGCCAGGCGCTGCCAGCTATAAACGAAATCTTGTGCCGTAACCGGCGTGCCGTCAGACCACTTTGCATCTTTTCGCAGATGGAAGGTCCAGACTTTAAAATCTTTGTTGTCCCATTTTTCCGCAGCGCCAGCAACCGGATGACCGTCAAGGTCGCTTACTAGCAGTCCCTCAAATAAGTCCCGGCTGATATTAGATTCCGGCACACCTTCAATTTTGTGCGGATCAAGAGACTGGACTTCGGATCCATTGTTGCGCACTAGCGTTTGTTTATCCGCCAGCTGTACTCCTGCGGGTACATCTGCCGCTATGGCTGCGTTAACGGTAATTAGCGCAGATAATACGCCTGCGGCTACCAGGCTTTTTTTCGTGATGATGGTCATGTGTTTGTTACTCCACTCATTATAATTACTGGCTATATAACCAGCCTGCTTTTCTCTTTTAGGATTCTGTACAGTGCAGGAGTTTATGCTGCTGTCAGATTGTACTGCTTGCTATCACCGACTTATTTTATTACGACCGCTCAAACGGCAGTCTTGACGTCGATTCTTCCCCTCCCTGTCCGGAGGCGGTTTTAAATCGCAATGAGTTAGTTAATAAAAATTCTCATTTAAGTTTATATTCTGCTAAAGATCACGCCGGAAAGTACCAAAAGGCCTTCTCGTCCGCCAATGCAATTTGCAAATATGTTACCGGATTCTCTTTTATGATCTCCCGGAAGGCAGAGCATAAAATTCCCCCTGTAAAGAAAAAGTTATAAAACCATTATCTATCATGTGCATACGAAAAAATTACTGTTTTACATACCGAGCAATACTGAGAAGGTGCTTTTTTGTACGAAAAATTAACAATTGTTTATTATTTAGCACATTCATCTGCCTCATCGGTGAATTTACTAATATCATTTCAATTATCTGACGGCAAGCACCAGACAATGATGTGACGAAAATAACAGTAACTAATGTGAGTGGATAGCGAGGGGAATGGCAGGATAAGTTCGTAACAGACTGATAAAAAACAAAAATGTAATTATATTAAAAAAAGTTATTTTACGTGTTCATATAACGTTTTTTGATATGCTTTGCTAATAATTAAGCAACCGCGGGGTTTTGCCCCGCGTGCAGAAGCGCAGATTAATTCACTAGTCCAGGGAAGAGTGCTTTTATTCCGGTGACAATAAACTCGATCCCGAGGGCCATAAGTAGCAGCCCCATAATACGGGTAATCACGTTAATTCCCGTTTGCCCCAACAGGCGAACCAGCCAGGGGGCCATACGGAAAATCCCCCAGCAGCATAAAGCGAAAAGCGCAATTGCGACCGAAAAGCCCAAGAAATGCGCAACGCTATGATAACGCGTACCCCAGACGATCGTTGAACTAATAGCCCCCGGCCCGGCCATCAGAGGCAATGCCAGCGGTACCACACCGATACTCTCGCGGATCGCCGTTTCTGACTTCTCTTGTTTGTTCTGCTTATCCTCACCGAGCTTGCCGCTAATCATCGACATCGCAATAGTGACAACCAGAATCCCACCAGCAATACGGAAAGAATCGATGGAAATACCAAAGACCTGCAGAATACCATCCCCCAGAAACAATGAGGTCAGCAGGATAATGGCGACAGAAAGGTTAGCCGTCAGATTGGTCTTGTTACGTATCGCCGCCGTCTGATAACTGGTCATGCTAATAAAGACAGGGATGATGCCCACCGGGTTTACCAGCGCGAATAGCCCGATGAAAAATTTGAAATAAGCTGAAAAATCAAACAACGGTTGAATCACAGTGCGCTCCGCAGCATCATTAAAAATGGCTGTTGACAGTTGCCAGCATAAAATATCCGCGAAAAGATACGCTGTTTAATAGCATAATTCATCTCAATTATGCATAAGGTCATAATAAAGCTCGGATGTTATTTATTTGTTTCCATAATGCTATTTATTCATTCAATTAGCATACCGAATCATTACACATGCCCTGAAAGGTCAAAAAACGAACAGCTGAAAGGTATCAGCTTCGTCGATTATTGATGTAGATCACATAATTTGTACTCAGAAGTGAGTAACCTTGTTTACACACAACAGGGAGGGAAAACAGCGGTACCTGAAAGAAAAAACCAGAGCTTTTTTAGTTAATCAATGAAGTCAGAAGCGAAAAATTCTTTACATTAACATTTAGATGCAAGCTGTTAACAGCCTGTCTATACTGTCGAATCGAGCTACTGATTTACTAAAAAAGTTTAACATTATCAGGAGAGCATTATGGCTGTTACTAATATCGCAGAGCTTAACGCACTTGTAGAGCGCGTAAAAAAGGCCCAGCGTGAATATGCCAGTTTCACTCAAGAACAAGTCGATAAAATCTTCCGCGCCGCCGCACTGGCCGCCGCAGACGCTCGAATCCCTCTCGCTAAGATGGCCGTCGCCGAATCCGGCATGGGTATCGTCGAAGACAAAGTGATTAAAAACCACTTCGCTTCTGAATACATCTATAACGCATACAAAGATGAAAAAACCTGCGGTGTGCTGTCTGAAGACGACACCTTCGGTACTATCACTATCGCTGAACCTATCGGCATTATCTGCGGCATCGTCCCGACAACTAACCCGACTTCAACCGCTATCTTTAAATCGCTGATTAGCCTGAAGACCCGTAACGCCATCATTTTTTCTCCGCATCCGCGTGCTAAAGAAGCCACTAACAAAGCGGCTGATATCGTTCTGCAGGCCGCAATCGCTGCCGGTGCGCCGAAAGACCTGATTGGTTGGATTGATCAACCTTCCGTTGAACTGTCCAACGCACTGATGCATCACCCTGACATTAACCTGATTCTCGCGACCGGCGGTCCGGGCATGGTTAAAGCGGCATACAGCTCCGGCAAACCGGCAATCGGCGTTGGCGCAGGTAACACCCCTGTTGTTATCGACGAAACCGCTGATGTTAAGCGTGCTGTCGCTTCTGTACTGATGTCTAAAACCTTCGACAACGGCGTAATTTGTGCTTCCGAGCAGTCCGTTGTTGTTGTTGATTCCGCATACGATGCAGTTCGTGAACGTTTCGCCAGCCACGGCGGCTACCTGCTGCAGGGCAAAGAGCTGAAAGCTGTTCAGGACATTATCCTGAAAAATGGCGCGCTGAACGCCGCTATCGTTGGTCAGCCGGCGTATAAAATCGCTGAACTGGCTGGTTTCACCGTACCGGTTGCCACCAAGATTCTGATTGGTGAAGTTACCGATGTTGATGAAAGCGAGCCGTTTGCACACGAAAAATTGTCTCCGACCCTGGCAATGTACCGTGCGAAGAATTTCGAAGACGCTGTTGTTAAAGCTGAAAAACTGGTGGCAATGGGCGGTATCGGTCATACCTCTTGCCTGTACACCGACCAGGACAACCAGCCAGAACGTGTTGCTTTCTTCGGCCAGATGATGAAAACCGCGCGTATCCTGATCAACACTCCGGCTTCTCAGGGTGGTATCGGCGACCTGTACAACTTTAAACTCGCACCTTCCCTGACTCTGGGTTGTGGTTCATGGGGTGGTAACTCCATCTCTGAAAACGTTGGTCCTAAGCACCTGATCAACAAGAAAACCGTTGCTAAGCGAGCTGAAAACATGTTGTGGCACAAACTTCCGAAATCTATCTACTTCCGTCGTGGCTCATTGCCAATCGCGCTGGATGAAGTGATTACTGATGGTCACAAACGCGCGCTGATCGTGACCGACCGCTTCCTGTTCAACAACGGCTATGCAGACCAGATCACTTCTGTACTGAAAGCTGCTGGCGTTGAAACTGACGTGTTCTTCGAAGTTGAAGCTGACCCGACTCTGACCATCGTTCGTAAAGGTGCAGAGCTGGCGAACTCGTTCAAGCCAGACGTGATCATCGCGCTGGGCGGCGGTTCCCCGATGGACGCAGCAAAAATCATGTGGGTTATGTACGAGCATCCAGAAACTCACTTCGAAGAACTGGCGCTGCGCTTTATGGACATCCGTAAACGTATCTACAAGTTCCCGAAAATGGGCGTCAAAGCCAAAATGGTGGCGATCACCACCACTTCCGGTACCGGTTCTGAAGTCACTCCGTTTGCGGTTGTTACCGACGATGCAACAGGTCAGAAATATCCGCTGGCAGACTACGCGCTGACTCCAGACATGGCGATTGTCGATGCCAACCTGGTTATGGATATGCCGAAATCACTGTGTGCATTCGGTGGTCTGGATGCGGTAACTCACGCCCTGGAAGCTTATGTTTCCGTACTGGCTTCTGAGTTCTCCGACGGTCAGGCTCTGCAGGCTCTGAAACTGCTGAAAGAAAACCTGCCAGCGTCCTATCATGAAGGTTCTAAGAACCCGGTAGCGCGTGAACGCGTTCACAGTGCAGCAACCATCGCGGGTATTGCGTTTGCTAACGCCTTCCTGGGTGTATGTCACTCCATGGCGCATAAACTGGGTTCACAGTTCCACATTCCTCACGGTCTGGCGAACGCCCTGCTGATCAGCAACGTTATTCGTTATAACGCGAACGACAATCCGACTAAACAGACTGCATTTAGCCAGTACGACCGCCCGCAGGCTCGTCGTCGCTACGCTGAAATCGCGGATCATCTGGGCCTGAGCGCACCGGGCGATCGCACCGCAGCGAAAATCGAAAAACTGCTTGGCTGGTTGGATGAAATTAAAGCTGACCTGGGTATTCCTAAGTCTATCCGTGAAGCTGGTGTGCAGGAAGCTGACTTCCTGGCCCACGTAGATAAGCTGTCTGAAGATGCATTCGATGACCAGTGCACCGGCGCTAACCCGCGTTACCCGCTGATCGCTGAGCTGAAACAGATTCTGCTGGATACTTTCTACGGTCGTAATTACGTCGAAGGCGAAACTGCAGAGAAGAAAGAAGCCGCACCAGCTAAAGCTGAGAAAAAAGCGAAGAAATCTTCTTAATCTGACAGCAGTTTAGAAAGCAATCATCAGCCCCATCCTAAAGATGGGGCTTTTTTGTATCTGTCACTCAGCAGCGCACAAATCGCCTCAGGCAACAGGAATGATTAATCGAATGATGAGTAGCACTGACATAAAAAAGGCGCTGAGAGAGCGCCTGAGAAGGATTAGCGGTGGGGTTTAGTAAGGGTGCTGTTTGTTCTGCACAAAGGTTAAAGAACCTTCACTTAAGGCCTCTTTGTAATGCTTGCGGCAAACGGAAACATAGCGCTCGTTACCGCCAATCACCACCTGTTCACCTTCATTGTATGGCCGCCCTTCTTGATCCAATCGCAGAACCATACTTGCCTTGCGGCCACAAAAGCAGATGGTTTTTAATTCAACTAATTTATCGGACCATGCCAGCAAATATTGACTGCCAATAAACAATTCGCCACGAAAATCCGTACGCAAGCCATAGCACAACACGGGAATATCAAGTTCGTCGACGACTTCTGACAACTCATGTACCTGCTCACGGGTCAAGAACTGGCTTTCATCTACTAATACGCAGTGAATGGGCTGACGCGCATGTTCACCTGCAATGTCAGAAAATAATGAAGTTTGAGTATTATACAATCGTGCTGGCGATGAGAGACCAATTCTTGAACTCACCTTCCCGGAACCAAAGCGATCGTCTATCTCCGCCGTATAAACCACGGTACGCATCCCTCGCTCCTGGTAATTGTAGGAAGACTGTAACAGAGCGGTAGACTTACCTGCATTCATTGCAGAATAGTAGAAATAAAGTTGTGCCATCGGCTGCGTGACCCCAATCAATGTGTTTTATCGCAGCCAAATTGTATCATATATTCTCCTTCTATCTGCCCCTTCAGGGCGGGTATTGCGATCAATGTTAAGCCTGCGGATACCTAAAAGATTAAGCATTTTAATAGAAGGACGTGTCTGCTATTCGTACGATCAGGGACACGACGACTTACGGTGCCATTGTCCTTTTGTGCTTATCCGTGTTCCTGCAGGGAGGCTATAACGGACCTGGACAAGTGTTTTATATTAAACATCACCGCAACCACTGAGCTAATACCGAAGATGATATTTATCCATGCGAAGTATAACTTTACTCGCTGAGAATCAGAAAAAGCATACTATCTCAGGGTTTTAGCTTATGGATGCAGCTTCGCTATAAGCAGTAAAGATGTGAACTCACCCGGAAAAATTAACTTAAATTAATTAATTCTCGAGACAAATAACAACTTATTTTGACTTCCTTACATTCTCCCCTATTGCACATCTGATTTTATCGCTCTATTATTAGTCCAACAAACCACCCCACAATATAAGTTTGAGATTACTACAATGAGCGAAGCACTTAAAATTTTGAACAACATCCGTACTCTTCGTGCGCAGGCAAGAGAATGCACACTTGAAACGCTCGAAGAAATGCTGGAAAAATTAGAAGTCGTCGTTAACGAACGTCGCGAAGAAGAAAGCGCTGCTGCTGCGGAAATTGAAGAACGCACCCGTAAACTGCAGCAATACCGTGAAATGCTGATTGCTGATGGTATTGATCCGAATGAACTGCTGAGCACCATGGCAGCTGTTAAAGCGGGTACTAAAGCCAAACGCGCAGCACGTCCGGCTAAATATAGCTACGTTGACGAAAACGGCGAAACTAAAACCTGGACTGGTCAGGGTCGTACTCCGGCAGTGATCAAGAAAGCGATGGATGAGCAGGGTAAATCTCTGGACGATTTCCTGCTGTAATAAGCTATCGTATCCATTTAAAAATCCCGCTCCGGCGGGATTTTTTTTATCTCTTAATCCAACATACGCCGTACGGGCATAAAAAAACCGGGAAACGAAATCGCTCCCCGGCTTCTTGTAGTACTACAGATAACGATTACTTCGCGACTGCTTTTTCCAGCCAGGTTTTAAATTCTGCGCCCAGTGACTTGTGGCGAACGCCATATTCAACAAAAGCTTGCATATAACCCAGTTTATTACCGCAGTCATGACTCACGCCTTTCATATGATAGGCTTCGACCGTTTCTTTTTCGATCAGCATATCAATGGCATCAGTCAGCTGAATTTCATCACCGGCTCCCGGAGGCGTTTTTGCCAGCAGCGGCCAAATATCCGCGCTCAGCACGTAACGACCAACAACGGCCAGATTGGACGGCGCAACGTCCGCTTTTGGCTTTTCGACTACACCAACCATCGGAACGCTCTCGCCCGGCTGCAGAGGCTGGCCTTTGCAGTCAACAACGCCGTATGCAGTCACGTCTGCAACGGGTTCAACCATGATTTGACTGGCCCCAGTCTCATCAAAACGAGCAATCATTTCCGCCAGGTTATCGCAGGACAGATCGGATTCAAATTCATCCAGAATAACGTCTGGCAAAATAACCGCGACTGGCTCATCGCCAACAACAGGATGGGCACACAGCACAGCATGACCTAAACCTTTAGCCAGCCCCTGACGGACCTGCATAATGGTAACGTGCGGCGGACAAATAGACTGAACTTCTTCCAACAGCTGGCGTTTTACACGTTTTTCCAGCATCGCTTCCAGTTCAAAACTGGTATCAAAATGGTTTTCGATAGAGTTTTTGGAGGAGTGCGTGACCAGAACAATTTCAGTAATCCCGGCAGCGATACATTCGTTAACAACATATTGAATTAAAGGCTTGTCTACCAACGGCAGCATTTCTTTAGGAATAGCCTTAGTTGCAGGCAACATCCGGGTACCTAATCCCGCAACCGGGATTACAGCTTTTCTTACTTTTGAATTAAGCGCAGCCATTGAAATCTCCTGGACTGTTCGTTTTTTAAACTTTTCGTTAATAAATATCGTCGAGTATATCAGCCTGCTCAGCTAAACCTGGTCTGAAAAGGATTGGATATCCCCGAATTAGGATTTTTACGCATTAAACCCGGCGATAGTACCACCGCAAAAGATCGTGCGGTAACCCCGGCAGAGTTAAAATAAACACAATTGCTCATTCCGCAGACAACATAAGGCGTAAACGTCCACCTGCCCCCCAAATTTGGCACTGCCATGATGTACAGCGTTGACTTATTTGGTTGAGATATGCATTACCTAACGTTCCTAACGGAACCCCGTTACTAATCTGAATTTGGTGCTCGCCTGTATTCAGCGTGCCATTCAAACCAGCAGAAACTAAAATCAAATTTTTCAATCCGCTGTGGTAATACCCTACTAATAATGGGAATTGCCCTGGCAAATTTGCCTGACGGAGCAATTGATTAACCTGTTTTAGCAGACTTCCCATCTCCGGCAAGCGCTGCCCCTGATGAGCTAACTGCTCTTGCAGCAGTCCATTAAACAGTGCACGCAGCAATAAGGCTGCAAGAACCCCATTATCCCCCGCACGTGTGACATCCAGGCAATAAAACGCCAGATCGTTTTCTGATAACGGTGCAATATCGAGAACAAGTCCAAGTTTATCAGCCGACATAAGTTGGCGATAGTGAATACGGCAATGAGACATCTCCTGTTGAACAGGAGGCTGAAGCTCCTGCAGCAGCCTCGATGCCGCTTTCGGGTCACTGACTAGCGCATCCCAGTCCTCAAATAACCGCTCTTCCTCCTCCACTCGTGAATTGAACATGTTGGGATAGAGGCAGGCATAGACCGTTTCCTTCAGGCGCTCAAAATCTCTTACTGGTTTTAGCAGGATATCCTGTACGCCAAGGCGCAGCGCTTTAGCAATATCCGCCATATTTTCCGTGGCTGATATCATCAGAATCGGCAGCTGTTCACCCTGATTACGCAGATGTTCAACTAGCTGCAGGCCATTCATACGCGGCATCGAAATATCACAAATCATCAGATCAGGTTTTGAATCGGCCATTTTTTGAAGCGCATCCACCCCATCCTCCGCCTGTACGATAGTCGCACCAAGCGAAGTTAACCAGGTGTGCAAAAGAGAGCGGAAAACGGGTTCGTCTTCAACTATCAGAATCTGTTTACCCGCCAATGGCTGCGTCATGATCTCTCCTCTGGCTGACGATAATGTAATAGTGGCATGCTATTCACGCTATCGCCTGTCAGAATTTACTTAAGTCGGTGTTAAATGCGCTACGCGGGGGTACGCACCAAAGGTAATAGTTCATCCATTTTCTTTTCAACCGCCAGATGACCAGCTGCTATAGCTTCACCGGCTCGATGAAAATCAAGAGTGGAGATTTGCGGGCAAAAGGGTTGTATCAGAATATCCGGCGGATCGCCCGCCATGCGATTTCGCTTAAGGCGATTTTCCAGCACCTGAATAGAAGTGGACATGATCTCCATAGCCGTTGGCGTCACCGTCGCCCGGCGCGAAGTCATGCGCGTCAACCGAGAGCGTATACGAGAATGCCAGGAGAAGTCTTCCTCCTCTTCCGGGCGTCGCGCCTCCATGGATAACAAATCTTGCTGCATCAGATGCGCATCGTGCTGCAAATCAACGGCAATCACAATATCTGCGCCCATTGCGCGAGCCAGTGACACCGGCACGGGATTGACAACCGCGCCATCCACCAGCCAGTAACCATTATGCATCACTGGCGACATCAGGCCGGGCATACTGCAAGAGGCGCGTACCGCAAGATGCAGATCCCCCTCAGTAAACCACAATTCACGACCAGTGCTTAAATTGGTGGTGACGGCCGCAAATCGACGTTCGCAGCATTCAATTTCAGTGGTGGGCATTAGCTGCCGATATTGACTGAACACACGCTCGCCGCGCAGCAATCCGCCGCGTTGCCAGGAGAGATCCATTAACTTCAGAACGTCCCAATTACTAAAGGAGCATACCCATTTCTCCAGTGCAGGAAGTCGGTTGCAAGCGTAGGCTGCGCCTACCAGCGACCCAATAGAACATCCCGCGATGACATCAACGTCTATACCTGCACGCTGTAACGCGTTGATCACACCGATGTGCGACCACCCTCGTGCGGCTCCTGCCCCTAATGCCAGACCAACTTTAAGCTTTCTCATTATTACCGAAACATATCCTTCCACTCCGGGCATGGCATCATCGCCACCGCTCAGTTAACATAAGCACTTTAGCGTAACAACGCTGTTTTTCTCTTTTCCATGGAGGCCATTTTGTCGCAATTATGCCCCTGTGGCAGCGCTCTAGAGTATAGCTCATGTTGTCAGCGTTATCTGGCTGGCACACAGCTTGCGCCGGATCCGTCACAGCTGATGCGATCCCGCTACAGCGCATTTGTCATGAAAGATGCCGACTATCTGATCAAAACATGGCACCCCTCCTGTCAGGCGCAACAGTTTCGCGCAGACCTGGAGAACGGATTTACCCGAACCCAATGGCAAGGTTTAACCCTCTTTGGTACCGATACTGGCCGCAGTCCTGATGAAGGCTTCGTCAGCTTTATCGCTCGTTTTACTGACGATAACCGCTCCGGGGCTATTATTGAACGATCCAGATTCTTAAAAGAAAACGGACAGTGGTACTATATTGACGGCACACGACCGCTCATTGGTCGAAATGACCCCTGCCCTTGCGGTTCAGGTAAAAAATTTAAAAAATGTTGCGGCCAATAAGCCAGCAGCAGAAATAGCAAACACTACAGGATTTTCCCCGCGATGCATTCACTACAACGTAAAGTACTACGCACTATTTGCCCTGATCAGAAAGGCCTCATCGCGCGTATCACTAATATCTGCTACAAGCACGAACTGAACATCGTGCAAAACAACGAATTCGTTGATCATCGGACCGGTCGTTTCTTTATGCGTACCGAGCTTGAAGGTATTTTCAATGATTCCATTCTGCTGGCAGACCTCGACAGCGCTCTGCCAGAAGGCTCGATTCGTGAGCTGAATCCAGCAGGCCGTCGCCGTGTCGTGATTCTGGTGACCAAAGAGGCGCACTGCCTCGGCGATCTGCTGATGAAAGCCAACTATGGCGGGCTGGACGTAGAAATTGCCGCCGTTATCGGCAACCATGAAACGCTGCGCACTTTGGTTGAACGATTTGATATCCCGTTCCAGTTGGTAAGCCATGAAGGTTTAACCCGCGAAGAGCATGATAAGCAAATGGGCGATGCCATTGCCGCTCTTGAGCCAGATTACGTCGTACTGGCAAAATATATGCGCGTGCTGACCCCGGAATTCGTCTCTCGCTTTCCAAATAAAATCATTAATATCCACCACTCGTTCCTGCCAGCCTTTATTGGCGCACGCCCTTACCATCAGGCATACGATCGCGGCGTGAAGATTATTGGCGCGACCGCGCACTACGTGAACGATAATCTCGATGAAGGTCCAATCATTATGCAGGACGTGATTCACGTGGATCACACCTACACCGCGGAAGATATGATGCGTGCGGGTCGTGACGTCGAGAAGAATGTGTTGAGCCGTGCTTTATATCAGGTTCTGGCGCAGCGGGTATTCGTTTACGGCAATCGGACGATTATTCTTTAATCGATAATGAAATTAGCTGGTTAGCTTTGCGGCTTTACGCGTAAAAATCAGGCAACCAGTTTGTTTTTATCAAAGGAAGACTTTACAGCGGCGCGTCATTTGATATGATGCGCCCCGCTTCCCGAGAAGGAAGCAGGCCAGTATTATGCATTACCCCGTGGTGGGGTTCCCGAGCGGCCAAAGGGAGCAGACTGTAAATCTGCCGTCATCGACTTCGAAGGTTCGAATCCTTCCCCCACCACCATTATTCACTACAGCGATGTAGTTACCCCAATGAGTCATGCTGAAGTTTGCACTCACTGGGAAGGGTGAGAACCTTCGACCAAGGTTCGAGTCGAGCGAAAGCGAGACAACGTTGCCGCAGGCAACGGCCCGAAGGGTGAGGAGCGAAGCGACGAATAATCCTTCCCCCACCACCATCTCAAAGCGTTACCTCTACAATATGAATTACCCCTGGTGGGGTTCCCGAGCGGCCAAAGGGAGCAGACTGTAAATCTGCCGTCATCGACTTCGAAGGTTCGAATCCTTCCCCCACCACCATCACTTCCTGATAGCACCTCACTAAATCAAAACTCTGAAATTCTATATTCTGCCCATGTGGGGAAGGATGAGAAGCTTCGACTAAGGTTCGATTCGAGCGTCAGCGAGAAAGCGTTGCCGCAGGCAACGACCCGAAGGGCGAAGCGCATGGCGCTGAGTAATCCTTCCCCCACCACCATCACTTCCTGATAGCACCTCACTAAATCAAAACTCTGAAATTCTATATTCTGCCCATGTGGGGAAGGATGAGAAGCTTCGACTAAGGTCCGATTCGAGCGTCAGCGAAAAAGCGTTGCCGCAGGCAACGACCCGAAGGGCGAAGCGCATGGCGCTGAGTAATCCTTCCCCCACCACCATCATTTCCTGCAACGCCTTTGCTAAATCAATCTTCATCGTCTCCGTGTTCTTACCCCGCTGGCAGACTTCACACAATAGCGCCATGGCTTATTGATTATCTTATCAATACTTCTCCCTGCCAGTCTTTTTCGCTGCCTCTGACTGGTCAATTTTTCGCCTGATGAGATCAATGGCATCATATGTCTCGTCAAGTTGAGCTGGCGTAAGCGTTTCCTTGAGTCGATCTCTTTCGGCAGTGAGCGCTAAACATTCATCCCCAGATTTTCTCGTATACAGACTTGCCCTGTCATACCAGATATAGGCCAGCTTATTATCTTTAGGCACGCCCTGTCGCCCGTGAGAATAAATTTCCCCAAGTGCTAATTGTGCCGGAGCAAACCCCTGCTCTGCCGCTTTAAGGTACCACTTCAGCGCATTCCTGCTATTTTCAGGCACACCTTTTCCCGTACTGTATGCCGCGCCAAGCTGATATTGCGCTTTCGCAAAATCATGTTTTGCCGCTTTCCGATACCATGCGATAGCCTGTTTGTCGCTTTGCACAACACCGCGGCCAAATGCCGACATGATGCCAAGATGCGTTTGCGCAGCAGGCAGTCCCTGCCGTGCGGCTTTGCGATACCACGTCAGCGCCTGTTGGTCGTCCTGAGAAACGCCCTCGCCCTGCATAAACATCACGCCGATCGCATCCTGCGCCTCGGCCAATCCCTGCGCTGCGGCTTTGCGATACCACTCCAGCGCCAGGTTGCGATCTTTAGATAAGTGATAACCGTTGTAATACCATACGCCAAAATTGTACTGCACCTTTGCCACCACGCGTTTCGCTGTTTTTCGATACCACGTCTGAGAGTAAACCCGGTCAGCGGGATGCGCTTGATCATAGAGCGCATTCAGCGGAATGTGTCCTGGCGTATAGCTGACTGGTATACCTTCATTAAGCCAGTAAACTGCCTGACGATAATCCTGAGGTACGCCTTCACCATAAAAGTAGGCGACGCCAAGATAAAGTTGCGCGGGGTGGTACATATTTTCCGCCGCTTTACGCATCAAGATCGCCGTTTGCTGATAATCCTGAGGAACGCCCTGGCCGTGGGCATACATCACGCCAAGCTTGTATTGGGCGCTTGAACCAGAGCCTCGATTACGAGTAACGCCCGCATCGTTGGTTGGCGAGGCGGCTTTTCGATACCACTCCAGCGCGAGCTGGATATTGTGGGGAAGACCATCACCGTAGAAATAGGCATCGCCTAATATTTCTTGTGTAGAACTATTCCCTAGCTCTGCCGCCTTGCGATACCACTTCAGCGCTTGCTGTTTATCAAGAGGAAAATTTTTACCATAATTGTAATGATAGCCAATAATGAAATAGGAAAAATCGGATCCTTGTTTACCCGCTTTCTCCAGCCATTTTATGGCGAGTTTATAATCTGGCTTAACATATCGACCATCCGCATACCACTCTCCAAGCGCAAACTGCGCACTTTCATCTCCTTGCTCCGCTTTTTGCTCTAATTCCTGAACGTACTGGCATTCTTCCGAGTCGGGAGGATAGCGCTCCTCGCAGACAGCAGCATGAGCCATATTTAAAATAAATATATTTAATATTATTATTTTGAATATTAACAAAGAACGCATACAACAATCCTTATTGTCGTTTATGGCGTTATTATATGCTGCATCATCCTTTTTCTGCGTACAAAAACTCTCACAGGAGCCGAAAAATCAGAAATAGAGAGTACGGATTCTGATGTCAGGTATTGCAGACCAGCTTTAAACCGGACCGAGGCCGGATAAAGCATTTACGCCACCATCCGGCAAATAACCATAAAAAACCCCGCCGAAGCAGGGTTTAGCATCACACAAAATGGTATCAGTGACGCGCACGAACAATCTGATACTTGCGGGTCAGATACTCAACCGGCACGCTCCAGATGTGAACCAGTCGCGAGAACGGGAACAGCAGGAACAGCGTCATCCCCAGCACCAGGTGCATACGGAAAATAAACGCCACGCCGTCCAGGTATTGAGAAGCGCCGCCGTGGAAGGTCACCACGGACTGCGCCCAGTTCACCAGTTTCATCATCTCGCTACCGTCCATATGCTGGGCGGAGAACGGAATGGTCAACAGACCCAAAGCACACTGGATAACCAGAATCGACAGCACCAGAATATCTGCACCGGTGGTTGTCGCACGCACGCGTGGGCTGAACAGACGGCGTTTGAGCAGCAACACTCCGCCTACCAGACACATCACACCCGATGCGCCACCGGCAAACATCGCCATCTTCTGTTTCACGTCCAGCGGCAGCCACGCTTCATACATCCAGTGTGGTGTCAGCATACCCAGGAAGTGACCGGCAAAAATACCCAGAATCCCGATGTGGAACAGGTTAGACGCCAGGTTCATCCCCTTACGATCCAGCATCTGGCTGGATGCCGCGCGCCAGGTGTACTGACCGTAGTCGTAGCGCAACCAGCTGCCAATCAGGAAGACAGCACCCGCGATATACGGATAGATGTCGAAGAAGAACATATTCAGGAAGTGCATTATTGCTGTCCTCCGTTAGAGATATTCAAATATTGCGGGGCTACGGCTCCGGCAAAACGACGCTGGTGATTGGAAATTTCCGACTCACCGCAGCCCTGGTCAGCAAAGAATTTGACCTGCTCTTCTTCCCAGACCGCATCCAGCGCCTGCGGCGTGTCATCACGGGCTTCGTCCGCAATTTTCTCCGCCACTTTCGCTTCATCCACCGCGCTGTTTGCCAGCTTCAGCAGTTGCTCAAACAGCACCGCATAACGGCTCTCACGCTGCTGCAGACGGGCGCAGAGCAGCGCCAGAATCGGCGCGATATCCTGCAAACCGCCAATCGCTTCGCTCTCCGGTAGCTGCGCCAGATATTCCAGGTACAGCGGCAGGTGATCCGGCAGCTCGCGACTGTCGAGTTCCAGACCGTGCTGTTCGTACTGGTTCAGCAGATCGACCATCGCCTGACCACGGTCACGAGACTCGCCGTGCACGTGTTCGAACAGCAGCAGCGACGTTGCGCGGCCACGGTCAAACAGTTCGCTGTAGGCGGCCTGCGCATCCAGCGGATCCTGTGCGGTTAGCTCGCGCAGGAACATGCCCAGCATCTGAGCATCCCCTTTATCCAGTTTCTCTGATGAAGCCAGAACGTCGAAGAGTTCGTCCTGATGCTGCCATAAGGCAATATCAGGGTACTCGAGCAGGCGTGACACAATCACAAGTTCAATCATGCGTGCGGCTCCGTTTTGCTGCTCACATCCACAGAATCAATACGGCGGCTGTTGAACAGATTAAACTTGGTGTCAGAACCGTGGCAGCCATCGCCGAAGCTAAAGCCACAACCGTTTTTCTCCGGGAACGCTTCGCGCGCTTGTTCGCGGTGACTGCTTGGCACCACAAAGCGATCTTCGTAGTTAGCAATCGCCAGATAGCGATACATTTCCTGTGCCTGCGCTTCGGTCAGACCCACCTCTTCCAGCGCACGAGTATCGATAACGCCATCGACGGTTTCCGTACGTTTAAAGTGACGCATTGCCAGCATACGTTTCAGCGCCAGCAGTACCGGCTGAGTGTCACCCGCGGTCAGCAGGTTCGCCAGGTACTGAACCGGGATACGCAGACTTTCGACATCCGGCAGGATACCGTTGCTGCCCAGTTCACCCGCATCGGCTGCGGACTGAATTGGAGACAGCGGTGGCACGTACCAGACCATTGGCAACGTACGATATTCCGGGTGCAGCGGCAGTGCCAGCTTCCAGTCCATCGCCATTTTGTAGACCGGCGATTTTTGGGCTGCGTCAATCACGCTCAGTGGAATACCGTCTTTCTGCGCCTGTTCAATCACTTTCGGATCGTTTGGATCGAGGAACACGTCCAGCTGACGCTGATACAGGTCTTTCTCATTCTCGGTGCTGGCTGCGGTTTCAATCGCATCCGCGTCGTACAGCAGCACGCCGAGGTAACGAATACGACCTACGCAGGTTTCTGAACACACGGTCGGCTGACCCGCTTCAATACGCGGATAGCAGAAGATGCATTTTTCAGACTTGCCGCTCTTCCAGTTGAAGTAGATTTTTTTGTACGGGCAGCCGGTGATGCACATACGCCAGCCTCGACATTTATCCTGATCGATCAGCACAATGCCGTCTTCTTCACGTTTGTAGATGGCGCCGCTCGGGCAAGTCGCCACACACGCCGGGTTCAGGCAGTGCTCGCAAAGGCGCGGCAGGTACATCATGAAGGTGTTTTCAAACTGGCCGTACATCGCCTTCTGCATGTTTTCGAAGTTTTTGTCTTTCGACAGCTTCTCAAACTCGCCGCCCAGGTCATCTTCCCAGTTCGGGCCCTTGGTGATTTTGTCCATGCGCTTGCCGGTAATCAGCGAACGTGGACGAGCAATCGGCTGGGCTTTGCTATCAGCCGGTGCGTTGTGCAGCGTCTGATAGTCGAAATCAAACGGCTCGTAGTAATCATCCAGACCCGGCAGATGCGGGTTAGCGAAGATTTTACCCAGCAGCAGCGCTTTGTTACCCATGCGCGGCACCAGTTTACCGTTGATCTTACGGATCCAACCGCCTTTGTATTTCTCCTGGTCTTCCCAGTCGGTCGGGAAACCGGTACCCGGTTTGGTTTCAACGTTGTTGAACCATGCGTACTCGGTCCCTTCACGACTGGTCCAGACGTTTTTACAGGTGACCGAGCAGGTGTGGCAACCGATGCATTTATCGAGATTCAGCACCATGCCGACTTGTGAACGAATTTTCATTTTACGCTCTCCTGTACCTGGTCATTGCCTTCGCCGTCCAACCAGTCAATGTTCTTCATCTTACGTACCACGACAAACTCATCACGGTTCGAGCCTACGGTACCGTAGTAGTTAAAGCTGTAGGCCAACTGCGCATAGCCGCCGATCATATGGGTCGGTTTTGGCGTGATGCGGGTCACCGAGTTATGGATACCGCCGCGTTGACCGGTAATTTCTGAACCCGGCAGGTTAACAATACGTTCCTGCGCGTGGTACATCATGGTCATCCCGGCCGGTACACGCTGGCTCACTACCGCACGCGCGGTCAGTGCACCGTTGTTGTTGAAGACTTCGATCCAGTCGTTATCTTCAATACCGATCTCTTTGGCGTCTTCTTCGCTCATCCACACTACCGGGCCACCGCGACCTAAGGTCAGCATCAGCAGGTTGTCGCTGTAGGTTGAGTGAATGCCCCATTTCTGGTGCGGCGTCAGGAAGTTCAGCGCCTTCTCTGGGTTGCCGTTTGATTTCTTACCCATCACCTCTTTCACCGAACGGGTATCGATCGGCGGACGGTAAACCAGCAGGCTTTCACCAAAGTCACGCATCCACTGGTGATCCTGATACAAGGACTGACGACCAGACAGCGTACGCCATGGAATCAGCTCATGAACGTTGGTATAACCGGCGTTGTAGGAGACGTGTTCATCTTCCAGACCTGACCAGGTCGGGCTTGAGATAATCTTGCGCGGCTGCGCCTGAATATCACGGAAGCGAATTTTCTCGTCTTCTTTATTGAGCGCCAGATGCGTGTGGTCGCGACCGGTAAACTCGCTCAGTGCCGCCCAGGCTTTCACCGCCACCTGACCGTTGGTTTCCGGCGCCAGAGTGAGGATCATTTCGGCTGCGTCAATCGCGGTATCCAGCATCGGCTGGCCTTTCGCCGGGCCTTCTGCTTTGGTGTAGTTGAGCTTACGCAGCAGATCCATTTCGCTCTGCGTGTTCCAGGCAATCCCTTTACCGCCGTTACCGATTTTTTCCATCAATGGCCCGATGGAGGTAAAGCGCTCGTAGGTTGCCGGATAATCACGTTGAACCGGGATAATGTGCGGTGCGGTTTTACCTGGGATCAGGTCACATTCGCCTTTTTTCCAGTCCTTCACGTCTAACGGCTGTGCGAGTTCGGCCGCGGAGTCGTGCTGGATTGGCAGCGTCACAATGTCCGTTTCCTGACCGAGGTGTCCCACGCAGACTTCAGAGAATTTCTTCGCGATGCCTTTGTAGATTTCCCAGTCGCTTTTCGATTCCCAGGCTGGGTCAACAGCAGCAGACAGCGGGTGAATAAACGGATGCATATCCGAGGTATTCATGTCGTCTTTTTCATACCAGGTTGCCGTTGGCAGCACGATATCGGAATACAGACAGGTGCTCGACAGACGGAAGTCCAGCGTCACCACCAGATCCAATTTACCGTCGAGACCGTTATCCTGCCATTCCACTTCTTCTGGCTTCAGACCGCCCTGCTTGCCGAGATCCATCCCCTGAATACCGTGTTCGGTACCCAGCAGATATTTCAGCATGTATTCATGGCCTTTACCGGAAGAGCCCAGCAGGTTAGAACGCCAGATGAACAGGTTACGCGGGTGGTTTTTGCCGTTTTCCGGCTGTTCAGCCGCGAAACGAATGGAGCCTTCTTTCAGCGCCTTAACGGTGTAATCAACCGGATCCATCCCGGCTTTCTTCGCGTCATCAGCAATACGCAGTGGGTTGGTGCCTAACTGCGGTGCAGACGGCAGCCAGCCCATACGTTCTGCGCGGACGTTAAAGTCCAGCAGGTGACCGCTGTAGCGGGATTTATCCGCCAGCGGAGACAGCAACTCCTGCGCGGTAACCGACTCATAACGCCATTGGCTGGAGTGGTTGTAGAAGTAAGACGTACTGTTCATGTGGCGCGCCGGACGCTGCCAGTCAAGGGCAAACGCCAGCGGCTGCCAGCCGGTCTGCGGACGCAGTTTTTCCTGGCCAACATAGTGGGCCCAACCGCCGCCGCTCTGACCGATACAACCGCAGAACACCAGCATATTGATCAGGCCACGATAGTTCATATCGAGGTGATACCAGTGGTTCAGGCCAGCGCCAACGATAATCATCGAACGACCGTGCGTCTTATCTGCGTTGTCGGCAAATTCACGCGCAGTGCGAATGATATGCGCACGCGGAACGCCGGTAATTTTCTCAGCCCACGCCGGAGTGTAGGCTTTAATATCTTCGTAGCTGGTTGCACAGTTTTCATCGTTCAGACCGCGTTCCAGACCGTAGTTGGCCATGGTCAGGTCATAAACGGTGGTCACCAGCGCGGTGGTGCCGTCAGCCAGCTGCAGACGTTTCACCGGCAGTTTGTGCAGCAGGATATTTTCCAGCTCGACGCTTGTGAAGTGCTCGGTGCCTTCGCCGCCAAAGTACGGGAAACCCACCTGAGCGATCTCATCCTGGCTACCCAACAGGCTCAGCTGCAGTTCGGTTTCATCACCGGATTTACCGTCGCGTTGCTCAAGGTTCCATTTACCTTTTTCGCCCCAACGGAAGCCGATAGAACCGTTCGGTGCCACCATATCGCCGTCGGTATTAACCGCGACGGTTTTCCATTCCGGATTATTTTCCTGACCCAAAGAGTCAACCAGATCAGCAGCACGCAGCATACGGCCCGCAGCATAATAACCTTCGCGCTCTTCGAGCATGACCAGCATCGGGAAGTCGGTGTAGCGACGCACGTAGTCGGTGAAGTACTGGCTTGGTTTGTCGAGGTGGAATTCACGCAGCATCACGTGGCCCATTGCCAGCGCCATTGCCGCATCGGTACCCTGTTTCGGTGCCAACCACAGGTCGCACAGTTTGGCGATTTCGGCGTAGTCCGGTGTGATAGCAACGGTTTTGGTGCCTTTATAACGAACTTCAGTAAAGAAGTGCGCATCTGGCGTACGGGTTTGTGGAACGTTAGAGCCCCAGGCGATGATGTAGCTGGAGTTGTACCAGTCCGCGGATTCCGGAACATCGGTCTGCTCACCCCAGGTCTGCGGCGACGCAGGAGGTAAGTCACAATACCAGTCATAGAAGCTCAGACAGGTGCCGCCGATCAGCGACAGATAACGTGCGCCGGAGGCGTAAGATACCATCGACATGGCCGGAATTGGCGAGAAGCCAGCGACACGATCAGGGCCGTAGGTTTTAACGGTATAGACGTTAGAGGCAGCAATCAGCTCATTCACTTCCTGCCAGGAGGAACGTACGAAACCACCGCGACCGCGCGCTTGTTTGAAGCTCTTGGCTTTGTCAGCGTCTTCAATAATAGAGGCCCAGGCATCAACCGGATCGCTGTGCAGTTTTTTCGCTTCGCGCCACATTTTCATCAGGCGTTTGCGCATCAGCGGATATTTCAGACGGTTGGCGCTATAGAGATACCAGGAATAGCTCGCCCCGCGCGGGCAGCCGCGTGGTTCGTGGTTTGGCAGGTCCGGGCGTGTACGCGGATAGTCGGTTTGCTGGGTTTCCCAGGTGACGAGGCCATTTTTGACATAAATCTTCCAGCTGCATGAGCCGGTGCAGTTTACACCGTGAGTGGAGCGCACAACTTTATCGTGCTGCCAACGTTGGCGGTATCCATCCTCCCAATCCCGGTTGGTGTTAAGAAGCTGGCCGTGCCCATCGGCAAAGGTCTCGCCCTTCTGTTTGAAGTAGCGAAACCGGTCCAGGAATTTACTCATCGGGTCTCTCCTGTGTGGAGCCTGACGGCTCTCTGATAAATCGACATTGCTGGATTTGCAGCGAAGGTAACGCTATGAAAGAGGGAGAGAATTGATAACGATCAACCACGGTATCCGTACGCTTTATATAGAAAATAAAAAATACCACCAAGGTGGTATATTTATCTATTTTTTATCTATCTGTTTTTATTGGTTTTTATAATAAATTTTCTTTATTTACCTCTTCATGAACTCTTAACCAGTTATTAGGTGGTATCCGCTTTTACCCAAGCGTTAAAATATATCCTCACCATTGATTCCCGGCTGGCTACACTACAAATACCGTCTCGCTAACCCCCCTCGATGGTATCCCCATGTGCAATGAAAATACTCGATTGAAATTCAATGCATTACCCGCTAATGAGCAAAAGGCGATTAATGTCCGCCGCAAATTACTCCGGCCAGAGAAGCAATCGGACGCCGCCGCACCTCATGGTGACGAGCCAGAATTAAAACCGTGCGCCGGGATTTATGGTCTGGCGCTTTCCGGTGGCGGCATCCGCAGTGCGATGTTTAGCCTCGGGTTGCTAAGGGCACTGGCGAAAAACAAACTACTGCACAAGTTTGACTATCTCTCAACGGTCTCCGGCGGAGGATATACGGGGGGAATGCTGGGACGTTGCTATCAGAAAGGGATCTCTCCACTTGCTGTCGAAGCGGGTTTAGGAAAAGACAATTCACTGCTGTTGGGATGGCTACGCAATAACGGCCGCTATCTCACTCCTGCGGGGACACGAGATATTGCGCTTTCTTTCGGCCAGATTCTCCGCTCATTTTTCGCCTCGCTATTTTTTGTCACCTTACTCTGCATTATCTGCGCAGGCCTGGCCTTGCAATTACAACTTCTGCTTCCTCCAGATCTTAAACATTTTCCCCTCCTGGTGGCGATCCCCGCAGCCCTTGCGGCATGGTTGGCAATTACCTATTGGTATTTTCGTCAACACCAGGACTGGCTTCTCCTTGGGCTGGGCATCAGCATTCTGCTGTGCCTGGTCTTTCTCTTTTGGAGCCCTGTCCCCTGGGGACTTTCACTGCTGATCTGGCTTATTTGTATGGCTCCCTGGGTGCATATCTTTCGGCAGATAAAAGACTTAGCGGCATTTCGCCTGGCCTTAACTCAGGCTCTCACCTGGGATCTACTGATTATCACCCTCCTCGCCGCCTTATGGGGACTTAACCGAGCGGGATTTTTACTGTGGTTTTCGCTCTTTCATGGCCCAAATACCAGCATAATGTTGATTTCCAGTCCGTTAAGCATAGCGGCAGTTCGCCTGCTAAAAGAAACCCAGCTTATCAACTGGCTCTTCTCGCGAATTTCAGCCGGTAGTAAGCGAATCTCGTTTAATCTTATGCTTGCCGGAAACATCGCAGGCTATCTACTGATGCTTTTTTGTCTGACAACGGTCTGCGCTGCGCTGATCGAGATTTCAACGGTTTTGAACGTTCCTCTGGCCGGGTTTAAATATTTACCTTTGATGACTGCACTGACGGCATTACTTATTCTGTGGCTATTAGGTAAACAGCTTCGCTTTATTGCGTTTCTTAATCTCAGCTCACTACATAATCTGTATCGGGCGCGTATCGAACGCGCCTGGGTCTCAACAGGAAACTATCCCCATAAACAAAATAAAGCGACCAAACCGCGTTTCCCACAAAACCCATTGGATGACAAGTTACCTGGCGCGATGGATGCAATTGAAAAAATCACCACCACGGTGGCGGGCGATGATGTGGCAATGGAGAATTACGCGCCGCACAACTACGGCGGTCCGATTCATTTAATCACCAGCTGTATTAACCAGACCATCGACGATCGCAGCGACAACTATAATGCTGACCGAAAAGGCATTGCCCTGACGGTCAGTTCGTTTGGCGTTGAAACCGGTACCCAGTTTCCTGAGTCCCCGGAGAACCTCAATGACACCACGCTATCACAGTGGCTTGCTATTTCCGGCGCAGCGGTCTCAACGGGCATGGGTTCAAAGACATCGCCAGGCCTGGCATTTATGATCTATTTAGTGGGTGGTAGGCTGGGTTTTTGGTCAAAAAACCTCTCTCCCAGTCGACAGGCGAAGCGCAAAAAAAGTGCACCTGGATTGCAATGGCCGCACACGCATTTAACCTATCTTTTTGCCGAAATGTTCGCCCGCTTCCCCGGATTGAGCAATGAGAAATGGTATTTGACGGATGGCGGTCATTTTGAAAATACGGCCGTTTACCCATTGCTGAAACGCAGGTTAGATTCAATTGTCGTCGCGGATTGTGGTGCCGACCCTCATTTTTTATTCGACGATCTTGAGAACCTGGTACGTAAAGCCAAAATCGATATGGCAATTGATATTGTGTTTAAAACCCCTATTAACAGCGACTATACCTCGCAATCGGTATTAAAAGTAAAACAACCTTCTCCAGCCTTACTCCAGGCGATCGTTCATTATCCAGAGATCAATGGCTTTGCGAAAAAAACCGGACAATTACTCATTATTAAACCGCATTTATTGCCGGGGATGGATCTTGCCACTGCCAGCTACGCCGGACGAAATGACACGTTTCCACAGCAAACAACGGGCGATCAATTTTTCGATGAGGCCCAGTGGGAGGCCTACCACCAGTTGGGATTCCTCGCCGGAAGCGTTATTTCCGAGCAGCATTTATTCGTTATAAAAAAGGCGCAACTCTGTTGCGCCCTCTCCAGAAAGAAAAATTATTTTTGCTTGCGCCCGTAAACCGCCCAGGTAATTACCACGCAGGCGATATAGAACACCAGGAAGATTTTCATCGCTCCGGCCGGGGAACCGGTCAGATCCAGCGAGATACCGAACGCTTTCGGAATAAAGAACCCGCCGATAGCGCCAATCGCGGAGATAAAGCCCAGCGCCGCCGCCGTATCGGTGGCCGCTTCGCGCATTGCCTGCGCTTCGCTACCGCCCTGCGCCTTCACGCGTTCCATGGTCATTTTACGGAAGATCAGCGAGATCATCTGGAAGGTTGAAGCACTACCCAGACCGGCGGTCAGGAACAGCACCATAAACACCGCAAAGAAGGCGATAAAGTTACCCCCCACACCGTTCGTTGGCAGCGTCAGGAACAGCAGGCCGCAGAAGATAGCCATCACCACGAAGTTCACCAGAGTCACGCGAGTCCCGCCCAGACGGTCAGAGATCGCCCCGCCGGTAGAACGCGCCAGCGCACCAATAAACGGCCCAAAGAACGCGTAGTGCAGGATCTGTACATCTGGGAACTGGGTCTTCGACAGCATGGCGAAGCCCGCCGAGAAGCCGATGAACGAGCCGAAGGTGGCAAGATACAGCAGCGCCATAATCCACAGATGCGCGCGCTTAAGTACCGGCAGCTGCTCGCTCAGGGAAGCTTTCGATGCCGACAGGTCGTTCATAAAGAACCACGCGGCCAGGGTGAAGATGATCAGGAACGGTACCCAAACCCACGCCGCATTTTCCAGATACAGCATCGAACCATCCGGCTGTTCGCTACCGGTTCCGCCAAAGACGGCGAAAATAGACAGAGATACCACCAGAGGAGCAACCAGCTGCATCACGCTGACGCCCATATTGCCGAGGCCGCCGTTGATGCCCAGCGCGCCGCCCTGTTTCTGTTTCGGGAAGAAGAAGCTGATGTTCGCCATACTGGAAGCAAAGTTAGCCCCGGCGAAGCCGCACAGCAGCGAAATAATCACGAAAATGCTGAACGGAGTAGAGGTGTCCTGCACCGCGAAACCTAACCATACGCAGGGTACGATCATGATCCCGGTACTGAATGCAGTCCAGCGACGCCCGCCGAACAGTGGGACCATAAACGCATAAGGTACGCGCAAAAGCGCGCCGGACAGCGCCGGCAGCGCGGTCAGCATAAATAGCTGGTCGGTGGTGAACTGAAAGCCCACTTTATTCAGGTTGACGGCGACGGCGCTGAATAACATCCAGACGCAGAATGCCAGTAAAAGACATGGAACGGAGATCCACAGATTGCGGCTGGCGACGCGATGACCGCGCTGCTGCCAAAATTCAGGATCTTCAGGACGCCAGTCGGTAATGACTGAGCTGTTAGTCTTCTCCGGGATTGAAGAGTGACTCATAGACACCTCTGATTATTCGTATTAACCCTGGCTACCTTATGGGTTACAGCCTGCGGTAAGTTGATATAAATCAAAGGAAAAGTGGGCGTTAATTTGGCTAAAAAAAAATCATCACCCGAAGTGAGTAGCTATTTCTGCGCAAAAAAGTGTGGTTTTTCACGCGACTGCTGTCTTTACCCCTACCCCTGCCACCAACTCATCAATGACTGACAATTAAGGGGTAATCCTTTAGGGGTATGGGTATACTCCAGGGGATGTCCGAGAATAAGCGCCACTCCCGGATGATTTGCCGGTCAGGAGCACATACCTCATGTTGAAACGTCTTTTTACGCCGCTAACGCTGGTTAATCAACTCGTGTTAATCGTTCTATTGGCCACAGTGATAGGTGTCGCCGGAATGGCTATCTCCTCTCGCCTGGTGCACGGCGTTCAGGGCAGCGCGCACGCTATTAATAAAGCCGGTTCGCTGCGCATGCAGAGCTATCGACTGCTGGCAGCCATCCCGTTACGTGAAAGCGATCAAAAGCTGCTGGATGAAATGACCGCCACCGTCTTTAGTCCGGAACTCCAGTACGCCGCTCGCCATGACGATCAGCAAGAACAGCTCCAGGCTCTGCAACATTACTGGCAACTGGAGCTCGCACCCGGTATGCGTAAGGCACAAAATCAGGCTACGGTAGCCACGGATGTCGCCGGCTTCGTTGACCGCATCGACCAGCTTGTCACCGCTTTCGATCACACCACCGAGGAGCGGATAAAACACGTCGTCTGGATCCAGCGAATCATGGCGGTCATTATGGCGCTGCTGCTGGTGTTTACCATTATTTGGCTACGCGCACGTTTGTTACGCCCCTGGAAACAGCTGCTGGATATGGCCCGCGCGGTGAGCCAACGCGATTTTACCCAGCGTACCCAGATTAACGGGCGCGATGAGATGGCGACGCTCGGTATGGCGCTAAACAACATGTCCGAAGAGCTCGCCGAGAGCTATTCGGTGCTCGAACGCCGGGTGCAGGAAAAAACCGCCGGGCTGGAGCAGAAAAATGAAATCCTCGCCTTCCTGTGGCAAGCCAATCGCCGCCTGCACTCCAACGCCCCGCTCTGTGAGCGCATCTCGCCGGTGCTCAACGGTTTGCAAGGGTTAACTCTGCTGCGTGATATTGAAGTTCGGGTTTATGATCTTGAAGATGAAGACAACCACCAGGAGTTCGCCTGCCACTCCGATATTCAGTGCGATGACAAAGGTTGCTACCTGTGTCCGCGCGATCTGCCGCCGCTGCCCGATGCCGGAACCACATTGAAATGGCGACTGTCGGACGCCCATAATCAGTACGGAATTCTGCTGGCCACTCTGCCCGTTGGTCGGCATCTAAGCCACGATCAACAGCAACTGGTTGATACCCTTGTGGAACAGCTCACCGGCACCCTCGCGCTCGACCATCATCAGGAGCGCCAGCAGCAGCTTATCGTGATGGAAGAGCGAGCCACTATCGCCCGCGAGCTCCACGACTCCATTGCCCAGTCGCTCTCGTGCATGAAAATGCAGGTCAGCTGCCTGCAGATGCAGGGCGAAGACCTGCCGGATGCCAGCCGTCAGCTGCTGGGGCAAATTCGTAATGAACTCAATACTTCATGGGCGCAACTGCGCGAACTGCTAACAACCTTCCGTCTACAGTTAACCGAAACCGGTCTGCGCCCGGCGCTGGAAGCCAGCTGCCAGGAATACAGCGCTCATTTCGGCTTTACGGTACGCCTGGACTACCAGTTGCCGCCGCGTTTTGTTCCCTCGCACCAGGCAATCCACCTGCTGCAAATCGCCCGCGAGGCGCTGAGCAACGCCCTGAAGCATGCCAATGCGACGGACGTCAGCGTTACCGTAACGCTGCGGGATAATCAGGTCCGACTGGTGGTAGCCGATAACGGCCGCGGCGTGCCGGACCACGCGGAGCGCAGTAACCATTACGGCTTAATTATCATGCGCGATCGCGCCCAGAGCTTGCGCGGAGACTGCCAGGTGCGGCGTCGGGAAACCGGCGGCACGGAAGTGGTCGTCACTTTTATCCCTGAAAAATCGTTTTCAATCCAATAAGGAGAACCCTATGAGTCAACAGGAACGGGCAACCATCCTTCTCATTGACGATCACCCGATGTTGCGCACCGGCGTCAAACAGCTCGTCAGCATGGCCCCGGATATCCAGGTTATCGGCGAGGCCAGCAATGGCGAACAAGGTATCGCCCTGGCGGAGTCGCTGGATCCAGATTTGATTCTGCTGGATCTCAATATGCCGGGCATGAACGGCCTTGAAACCCTCGACAAGCTGCGCGAAAAATCGCTCTCAGGTCGGGTGGTGGTGTTTAGCGTGTCGAATCATGAAGAAGATGTGGTTACCGCCCTGAAACGCGGTGCCGATGGTTACCTGCTGAAAGATATGGAACCGGAAGATCTGCTGAAAGCGCTGCAACAGGCGGCAGCGGGCGAAATGGTGCTCAGCGAAGCATTAACCCCGGTGCTGGCAGCCAGCCTGCGTGCCAACCGCGCCACGTCCGATCGCGACATCAGCCAGCTTACCCCGCGCGAGCGCGACATTCTCAAGCTGATTGCCCAGGGCCTGCCGAACAAAATGATCGCCCGCCGTCTGGATATCACCGAAAGCACCGTAAAAGTGCACGTCAAGCATATGCTGAAGAAAATGAAGCTGAAATCACGCGTGGAAGCGGCGGTTTGGGTTCATCAGGAGCGCGTATTCTAGGGCATATGCTGCCAGGAAACGCCCTCGGCCGGTAAGCTCACCAGCGGCTCGGTCAGCGCCAGTGCGATCTCATTGGATGAGACGCGCTGACCCGTTTTATCCTCTACCACCAGCGAAAGATGCCAGCGATTGCTCGCCCCGGCGTCACTGTTCCAACGCGGCATAATGATGCTCCAACCATCCGGACCGTTTGCCTCTATCGGCGGCGTCAGGCTTAGCGCCTGAGCATCGCCCTGCCAGCTCAGCGACTTTATCCCGTGCAGGCTGCGAATTTGCAGTTTCAGCTGCACCGTTTCCCCCGGCTGAAGATCCCACGGCGGCGTCGCCAGATACACTGACAAGATTTTGCGCTGACGATATTCAACCACCGGCAGATTATCGCGTTCCGGGCTATCGTAACGACTGCCGCGCAGCGAACGGCTTACCGCCACTTCATCGGCCGCCAGTTGCTGTTTTAACGGTACGCCAAAGCGATAGTTGAGCTTCAATCCCACATCGTTTTGGCTGACGCCGCTCTCGCCTTGTTTATGTTTAGCCGTCACCGTCACCAGCGGAACGGGGGTGTAATTCAGCCCCACCGACACCGCCACTGGATTGTGATAACCGGTACCCGAGTGGAACAGGTCAACGTTATCGCCAAAATACTGCTCCACGCTGACGCTGGTATTAATATGCTGATAAAACGGCAGCCGCGCCTGGGCGGTCACATCGTAGCCGCTGGCCATACGCTGCTGCTGGGTCACGCTACTCCTTTGCTGCCAGCCGCTGAGCGGTTGATAGTAGTTCGCCGACAGACGCATCGATTCCCCCCAGGCCTCAGCTCCAACGCTGCCGCGCGCCAGGCGATCATCCAGGACTTTGTCATAGAACGAGTTATAGCCCAGCAGCCAGGAGCCCATCCGCCAGCGCTGACCAAGGCCAATATTGCCCACCAGCCCGTTATCCCGCTGCGTGACCGAGTACTGGTTCCAGGTGAGATAGTCGCCGTTATCCTGTAACGGGACAAACCAGCTTCCTTTACTACCGGTAAATTGCCCCTCTTTATCGACCAGCAGATCGACATTGGCGTTGCCCCACGGCGAGAGCCAGTTTTCCAGTTGGTGGCTGACCTCATTCCCCAGCTTGCCGATGGCGAATACTCGCGCCTGTTCGCTGGTTGTCAGACCGTTATCGCTCATACTGGCTTCGCCAAATTTTTTCGCCATTTCGGCAAAATGCCTGGCGTCATCATCAACCTGAGGCGCCATACCGAGATCGGGTAGCGTATCAGGAGGCCGGGAGAACGCCTGGTTATCCTGCAATGCGCGGGCGGGCATACCTGTCAGCAGCAGGAGAAGAGGCAAATACGGGGTTACGCGGAACGACAAAGAGCTCAAATCGGTTACGTCTACTCAGGAAGGATGGCAGTAAAACGTAAGTTTATCGTTTTTTGCCATCCCTCGCAGCCTTCAGCATGATTCCAGGAATATACTGAATCTCAGGCTTGCGTTAGATTTTCCGCCAGCAGCGCCTTAAGCTCCGGGATACAGGAGCCGCAGTTGGTGCCGCATTTTAGTTGTGCGCCCAGCGCTGCAGGCGTCCGGCAGCCGCTGGCGATGGCTTCGTTTATCGCCCGCTCGCCCACGCTAAAGCAGCTACAGATAATACGCCCGCGCGGCACCGTATCGCTGCCCTTTCTGCCGCTCAATAGCGCGTGGCGCTGAGCAGCATCCTGCGGCGGGGTACGAAACGCGGCGTTAATCCACTCGGCGTCAATCACCGGTTCACGGACATCGCTCCACCAGCCAAGCATCAGCTCTCCGTCCTGCCACGCCAGCAGGTTCCAGACCTTGCCGCCCTCGGCGACCTGCATTTGCCATCCCTGCTGCTGACACCAGTCGGTCAGCCACCGGCGAGGGCTGATATCCCCGGCGAGAGAAAGATGGCTTATGCCCTGCGCGGCCCGCCGTCGCCAGTGCAACGAAACGGGTATTGGAACCGGCTGGCGGGAAAAGAGTTCACCTTTCCAGGCTGGAAGCCAGGCGGCAATTGCTACCGCCACCTGTTTACTCTCCGGCTGCCCGGAGTGGGGGTCGGTGATCGCCATCAGCAGGTTATTCACCCTTCCCTGGCGAGCAAATTGATTATTCCAGTGCATTGGCACGAACAGCGAACCGGGGCGCTGCCCATCGCTGATAATCACTTTTGCTACCATCACCCCATTCGGTGAGCGGACCCGCGCTAATTCACCTTCCAGCAGGTGATAACGCTGCGCATCTTCTGCTGCCACCTCCACCACCGGTTCGGCGATATGCTGCATCAGCCTGGGCACCGAGCCGGTGCGGGTCATGGTGTGCCACTGATCGCGGATCCGCCCGCTGTTGAGGATTAGCGGATAAAACGCATCGGTTGCCGCCCGGGTCGGTTGAGGGGCGACGGGCACCATGCGCAGCTTGCCATCCCGGTGCCATCCCTTGTGCAAACTCCATGCTGCTGGGCTGCGACTCACTGGCCAACGCACAGGTTCCAGCGCATCCCAGGCTTCAAGGCTGAGGTTCGCCAGCCCGCCGATATCAAACGCCCGCTGGCCGTTATTTTCAAAACCCGACAGCGCGGCGTGCTCGTTGAATACGTCATGAGAATGCTGCCAGGCAAAGGCGGGGCCAAAGCCCAGCTCTTGCGCCACGCGAGCAACGATCCACCAGTCGGCTTTCGCCTCCCCAGGCGACGGCAGAAACGCGCGCTGGCGAGAGATCCGCCGCTCGGAGTTGGTCACGGTGCCGTTCTTCTCTCCCCACGCCAGCGCCGGAAAACGAATATGGGCGAAGCGTCCGGTATCGGTATCGGCAACCACATCCGAGACAATCACCAGCGGGCAGGCCGCCAGAGCTTCGCTCACCGCATGACTATCCGGCAGCGATACTACCGGATTGGTGCCCATAATCCACACCGCTTTAACTTCACCTCGACCAATGGCGGCAAACAGATCCACCGCCGTCAGCCCTGGTGTTTGCGCCAGCCGTTCAGTGCCCCAGAATCGCGCCAGGCGCTGTAAATCGTCGGCTTCAAAGTTCATATGCGCCGCCAGCATGGTCGCCAGCCCACCGACCTCGCGCCCGCCCATCGCGTTGGGTTGACCGGTCAGCGAAAACGGCCCGCAGCCCGGACGCCCATATTTTCCGCTCGCCAGGTGAGCGTTAATAATGGCGTTGCATTTATCGCTGCCGCTGGCGGATTGGTTAATGCCCATCGTATAGAGCGTGATGGCGCGCGGTGCGGCAATAAACTGGCGATAGAAATCGGCGACCTGCTGCTGCGGCAAACCGCAGAACTGCGCCACTTTTTCGATGCTCCACTCCTGCGCGAGCGTCAGTGCCTGCTGCGCATCGCTGAAATCGTCGGCAATGTCGCCGCTGTCAGCAATCGCGTTAAGCAGGCCGACAAACAGCCCGCCGTCGCTGCCGGGGGCCAGCGCCAGATGTACATCTGCAATATCGCAGGTGGCAGTACGACGCGGGTCAATCACCACCACCCGCATCTGCGGATTATCGCGCTTCGCCTGCACCAGTCGCTGATAAAGCACCGGATGCGCCCAGGCGGCGTTCGAGCCGACTAACACCACCAGATCGCTGTTTTCCACATCTTCATAACTGCACGGCACTACGTCCGCCCCCAGCGCACGTTTATAGCCAGTGACCGCCGAAGACATACACAGCCGTGAGTTAGTGTCGATATTCGCGCAGCCGATAAAGCCCTTCATTAGCTTGTTGGCGGCGTAGTAATCCTCGGTCAGCAACTGTCCGGAAGCGTAGAACGCCACCGCCTGCGGCCCGTACTGGTCGATGATTTCCCGCAGGCGTGAACCCGCCGCCGCCAGCGCCTGCGGCCACGAGGCGCGTTCGCCATCGACTTCAGGGAACAACATTCTTCCCTGCAGACCGACGGTTTCCCCCAGCGCCGCGCCCTTAACGCACAGGCGACCAAAGTTCGCCGGGTGCCGCTCGTCGCCGCGCACGATCACCTGACCGTTCGTTTCCACGCTGGCGATAACGCCACAGCCGACCCCGCAATAGGGGCACGTGGTTCGGGTTTCCGTCATCAGGAGGCCTCCGCGCGAACAAGCAGCTGCTGGTTGCCAACCCACACCTTGCCGTTCTCAATTTTCACCGGCCAGGCGCGCACCGCCTGTTCGCTGCCGTCGCACTGGCGACCGTCGCGCAGGCGGATACGCTGCTTGTACAACGGCGAAATCACAATCGGTTCGCCGCCCGCATCGCCAAGCAGCCCGCGCGACAGCACGTTGGCCTCGCTGCCCGGTTCCAGGTTATCGAGGGCGTAGACCTGATCGCCAAAGCGGAATAGCGCAATCTGCCGTTCGCCGAGCCGCGCACCAATGCCCGCCTGCGGCGGAATGGCCTCAAGATCGCAAATGACCTGCCACGGACGGGACGGCAGCGTCGGTTCAGCCAGCGCAGCGATCGGGGCCAGCTGCGGCTGACCGCGCAAGGTGTGTCGCTGTACCGCTTCGTCCGGCTCATCACTATTAACGAACGAGCGGAACAGCGCCAGCCGCTGCGGATCGTTAAGGGTGGTTTGCCATTCGCACTGGTAGCTGTCCACCACCCGCGCCATCTCCTGCTCCAGCTCTTCGCCAATCCCGAGACTGTCTTCAAGGACAACTTCTCGCAGATAGTCGACTCCGCCCTCAAGGTTATCCATCCAGGAACTGGTGCGCTGCAGGCGGTCGGCGGTACGGATATAAAACATCAGCAGGCGGTCAACGGTGCGAATAAGCGTGTCTTCATCAAGGTCGCTGGCGAACAGGTCGGCATGACGCGGCTTCATGCCGCCGTTGCCGCAAACGTATAGATTCCAGCCCTTTTCGGTGGCGATAACGCCGATATCCTTCCCCTGAGCTTCCGCGCATTCGCGGGTGCAGCCAGAGACCGCCATTTTAATTTTGTGCGGTGCGCGCAACCCTTTGTAGCGGTGTTCGAGGGTGACCGCCAGGCCGGTGGAATCCTGCACGCCGTAACGGCACCAGGTCGACCCGACGCAGGATTTCACCGTGCGCAGGGATTTGCCGTAGGCGTGACCGGTTTCAAAGCCCGCCTCCGCCAGCTCGCGCCAGATCGCCGGAAGCTGCTCCAGGCGCGCGCCGAACAGGTCGATACGCTGGCCGCCGGTCACTTTGCTATACAGCTGATAGTGTTTGGCAATCTGGCCGATCGCAATCAGCCCATCCGGCGTCACTTCCCCCGCCGCCATGCGCGGCACCACCGAATAGGTACCGTCTTTCTGGATATTGGCGAAGTAGCGATCGTTAGTATCCTGCAGCGGCAGATGCGCTGGTTTCAACAGATATTCGTTCCAGCAGGAGGCCAGCACCGAAGCCACCAGCGGTTTACAGATTTCGCAACCGTGACCCTGACCGTAGCGGCTAATCAGCTGTTCGAAGGTGCGAATATGGTTGACGCGCACCAGGTGGAAGATCTCCTGACGCGACCACGGAAAGTGCTCGCAGACATCTTTTTTGACTTCAACACCCTGCTCGGCAAGCTGGTACTCCATCACCTGTTTCACCAGCGCGCTACAGCCACCGCAGCCAGTTGCCGCTTTAGTGCAGCTCTTGATCGCCGCCATGTCGCCCGCACCGCCGCTTACCGCCTGGCAGATATCGCCCTTACTGACGTTGTGACAGGAGCAAATCTGTGCGCTGTCCGGCAATGCCGCTACGCCGAGCGCTTTCGGCGCGCTGCCCTCCAGCGCCGGAAGAATCAAACTTTCCGGGCGCGTGGGCAATGCCATGCCGTTGAGCATCATCTGAAGCAGCGTGGAATAATCGCCAGCATCGCCGACCAGTACGCCGCCGAGCAGGGTTTTACCATCCTGACTGACCACGATTTTTTTGTAGATTTGCTCCGGCCCGTGGGTCCACTGGTAGCTCTGGCAGCCCGGCGTGCGTCCCTGAGCGTCGCCGAAAGAGGCCACATCGACGCCCAGCAGCTTCAGCTTGGTGCTCATATCGGCCCCAGTGAAGCTGGCCTCTTCGCCCGCCAGGGTCGCCGCGGCGGCGCGCGCCATCTGATAGCCGGGGGCCACCAGACCATAAATTTTGTTCTCCCACAGGGCGCACTCGCCAATTGCCAGCACATCCGGATCGGAGGTGCGGCACTGGTTGTCGATGCAAATCCCGCCGCGTTCGCCAATTTTCAGCTCGCTGCTGCGGGCCAGCGCGTCCTGCGGGCGGATACCCGCGGAGAACACCACCATATCGGTCTTCAGCGAGCCGCCATCGGCGAAGTTCAGCATCAGTCCCTGCTCATGCTCGACAATTTCCGTCGTCGCCTTGCTGGTGTGCACCCCAACGCCCAGTTCGCTGATTTTCTCGCGCAGCATCGCCGCGCCGCCGTTATCCAGCTGTACCGCCATCAGGTTTGGCGCAAATTCCACAACGTGCGTTTCCAGTCCCAGTTGCTTGAGCGCATTAGCCGCTTCCAGCCCGAGCAGGCCGCCGCCGATCACCACCCCACGGCTGGCGTTAGCCGCGCGAGCGGCAATCTGGTCCAGATCGTCAAGCGTACGGTAGACAAAGCAGCCTTCGAGATCATTGCCAGAGACTGGCGGAACAAACGGATAAGAGCCCGTTGCCAGCACCAGCTTATCCCAATGCGTTTCGTGGCCCTGAGCATCGCGCACCACCCGCGCTTCACGGTCAATGCTGGTGACCGATTCCCGCAAACGCAGTTCAATGCCGTACTGAGCGAAGAAGTCCCCTTCCACCAACGACAGCGATTCGGCGCTGCGTCCGGCGAAATATTCCGACAGATGTACCCGATCGTAGGCGGCATAGCGCTCTTCGCAGAACACCACAATCCGGTATTGCTGATGAAGGTTACGGCTGACGCATTGCTCAAGAAAATGGTGGCCGACCATGCCGTGTCCGACCAGCACTAAAGTAGGTTTTGTCATTGTAGTTTGTCCCGCAGCGCGCGGCTGCATCGTTGAAGAAGGATCAAAGAGCCAGTCTGCCGGTGCGGGCGCATGCGCCCCCAGCAGGGCGGTGAGCGGCGCGGCGCTGGCGCAATCGCCCAGCAACACGACGCCGCGCAGCTTGCCGTCGCGCAGCAGCAGGCGACGGTAGTGGCGGTCCAGCGGATCCCAGCTGGTACAAATTTCATCCTGTTCATCAGCCCGCAGTTCACCGGCGCTGAATAACTCGATACCGGTAACTTTCAGGCGCGTGCCGCTATCCTGCCAGTGAAAATCTTCTCCGGGATGACCGCACAGACGATCGGCCAGCACCTCGGCCTGGCGCAGGCACGGCGCCACCAGTCCCCAGGTCTGACCATCAATTTCGCAGCATTCACCAATGGCGCTGACGCCCGGCTGCGCGGTGGCCAGCTGACTGTCGACGATAATTCCGCGACCACACGCCAGCCCGCTGCGCTCGGCCAGCAGTTTGTTGGGCTGCACGCCGGTCGCCAGAACCACCCGCGAGGCGGCAAAGGCGCGGCCATCTTCCAGCAGCACTTCGCGTTCATTAATGGCGGCGATGCGGCTCTCCATCACACAGCGGATGCCACGCTCGGCGAGCTGTATTTGCAGCTGTTCACCGGCAAAAGCATCGGTCTGTTGCTCCATCAACCAGCGCCCGCGATGCAACAAAGTGACACTGTCACCATAACGTCGTAGCGCGGCGGCCGCTTCGACGCCGAGCACCCCGCCGCCAATCACCACCGCCGGACCGTTGATTGCCAGAATGCCCTCAACGTCCGCCAGAGTGCGAAAAGCAAAAACGTGCGGCAGCTCAATACCCGGCAGCGGCGGCATAAACGGCAGCGATCCTGTGGCAAATACCAGCTCATCCCAGTAAAGTTTTCCGTCGGTAGTTTGTAGAGTGCGGGCCTGAATATCCACCGCCGTTACCGACTCACCTGCACGTACCGTGACGTCATGCTGCTGGTACCACTCCTCAGACAGCAGTTGCGTCTCGGGTGCCGTTTTCTCCCCACCAAGCACCGGCGACAGCTGAATACGGTTGTAGGCCTGGCACGGTTCATCACCAATAATCGTGATGCTAAACCGCTGCGCATCGCGCTCTACCAGCGCCTGCGCCAGGCGAGTCGCCGCCATGCCGTTGCCGATAATCACCAGTTGCCGCTTCATCGCCGCCTCCCTATGCCGCTTTCGGCTGTTTTTCATAGAGGAAATGCAGGATCTGCTGGCGCAGATGGTGATAGCGGCTGTCGTCCGCCAACTGCACGCGGTTACGTGGGCGAGGCAGGTTCACATCAAGGATCTCCCCAACCGTCGCCGCCGGGCCGTTGGTCATCATCAGTACCCGGTCGGAAAGCAGCACCGCTTCATCAACGTCATGGGTAATCATCACGATAGTGGTGTTCAGCGACTGCTGGATCTGCATTACCGCGTCCTGTAAATGCGCCCGGGTCAGGGCATCGAGTGCGCCAAAGGGTTCATCCAGCAGCAGCACTTTCGGCTTCATTGCCAGCGCCCGGGCGATGCCGACGCGCTGCTTCATGCCGCCGGAAATTTCCCCCGGACGCTTATGCAGGGCGTGCCCCATCTGCACGCGCTCGAGGTTGTGCTCAATCCACTCTTTGCGTTCGGCTTTGCTCATGCTGCGACGAAAGACCTGATCCACCGCCAGCGCCACGTTATCGAAGCAGGTTAACCACGGCAGCAGGGAGTGGTTCTGGAACACCACCGCGCGTTCCGGCCCTGGCCCGGCGATTTCACGGTTGTCGCACAGCAGGCCGCCTTCCGTCGGCAGGGTGATCCCGGCAATCAGATTGAGCAGGGTTGATTTGCCGCAGCCGGAGTGGCCAATCAGGCTAATGGTTTCTCCTTCGTAGATGTCGAAGGAGACATTCTGCAATGCGAGGAATTCGCCGCTGGCGGTGTTAAAGCGCTGGCTGACGGCCTGGACCTGAATTAATGGTTTCATTTGCGGCTCCTTATTTTTCCTGCCAGCTAAAACGACGGGCAAGCAGCATCAGCCCTTGTTCCAGCAGTAACCCGACCACGCCGATGATGACGATGGCGATGATGATGTTTTCTACGTTGAGGTTGTTCTACTCGTTCCAGATCCAGAAACCGATCCCTAAGCCGCCGGTGAGCATTTCAGCGGCGACGATCACCAGCCAGGCGATGCCGATGGAGAGACGAACCCCGGTCAGCACCGCGGGTAATACCGCCGGAAAGAGGATCTTGCGCATCACCGTCCATTCGGAAAGCTGCAGCACGCGGGCCACGTTGAGATAGTCCTCGGGGATGCGGCGCACGCCCTCGGCGGTGTTGATCACCATCGGCCAGATAGAGCAGATAAAAATGGTCCAGCTCGAGGCCGGTTCCGCCTTCTGGAACAGCAGCAGACCGATAGGCAGCCAGGCCAGCGGACTGACCGGACGCAGCAGCGCAATCAGCGGGTTAAACATGCGGGCGAAGAATACCGAGCGGCCAATCAGGAAGCCCAGCGGAATACCCGCCAGCGCGGCGAGGCCAAACCCCACCGCCACGCGCTGCAATGACGCCAGCACGTTCCAGCCAATGCCCATGTCGTTCGGTCCGTCCTGATAGAACGGATCGGCAAAAATGGTCAACGCCGAATCCAGGGTGCTAAGCGGGGTCGGGAAACCTTTGCTGTTCATCGCCGCCAGCTGCCAGCCCAACAGTAATAACCCCAGCCCGAGCAGCGGCGGCAGCAGGCGCTGGGTCGTATCACGCAGCCAGCGGCTGACGGGAGGCGTATTTTTGCGCACCTGCACCGGCGGCAAAGTAATCACTTCGCCGGGCGCTTTTTCAGCGCTGGCCTGCGGTTGCGTTTTATATGCGTGCTTCATCTCATGCCCCCTTACGTTGAATCGCGAAACTACGGGCGTAACCTTCCGGGTCGACCCCATTCCAGACTTTGCCGTCCAGCAACGTGCTGCTGCGCATCAGTTGCGTTGGTGTGCTAATACCACCCACCGCCTGTGCGGCCTCTTTCCAGACGTCAATACGATTTATGCGCTGGGCCACCGCCAGGTAATCCGGCGCCGACTTCAGCAATCCCCAACGGCGAAACTGGGTCAAAAACCACATACCGTCCGAGAGCCACGGGAAGCTCACTTCACCCTGCGCGTAGAAGCGCATCGGGTGCGCATCCTGCCAGCGGCGACCGATACCGTTGTCGTATTCGCCGAGCATGCGTCCGGTGAGGTACTGCTCTTTAGTGTTCAGCCATGCGCGCTTAGCGAGGATCCGTGCCGTTTCACGGGTGTTATCCGCCGAGGCTTCAATCCAGCGCTGAGCCTCCATCACCGCCGCCACCAGCGCGCGCGCGGTGTTGGGATTGCGCTCAACCCATTCGCTGCGTGTACCGAGAATTTTTTCCGGATGTTCCGGCCAGATATCCTGCGAGGTAGCAGCGGTAAAGCCGATGCGATCGTTAATGGCGCGGGCGTTCCACGGCTCGCCGACGCAGAAACCGCTCATATTGCCGATGCGCATATTCATCACCATTTGCGGCGGCGGCACTACCACGGTGCGCACATCCTCAAAGGGATTAATTCCGCCGCTTGCCAGCCAGTAGTAGAGCCACATCGCGTGGGTGCCGGTGGGGAAGGTATGCGCGAAGGTGTAGCTGCCCGGCGCGCTCTGGCCGATCAGTTTTTTTAGCCCGCTAAGGTCGGTGACGCCCTTCTCCTGCAGTTCGCTGGAGAGGGTAATGGCCTGGCCGTTGCGGTTAAGAGTCATCAGGTTAGCCATCGCCTGCGGTTTACTGGCGATACCCAGCTCGAGGCCGTAGAGCATGCCGTACAGAATGTGCGCCGCATCCAGCTCTCCGGCGACCAGCTTGTCGCGCACCGCCGCCCAACTGGCCTCTTTGCTCGGCACGAGGGTAATGCCGTGCTTTTTATCAAACCCCTTCAGGGAGGCAATGGCTAAGGGCGCACAGTCGGTCAGCGGAATAAAACCCACCCGCACGGTGGTCTGTTCCGGCTTATCCGAACCTGCCGCCCACGCCGCCTGCATCATACCGGGCAGCAGCATCGCGCCGCCCAGCGCGGCCCCCGCCTGTAATAAACGCCGCCGTGAAATCGAAAACTTATCGCCCATAACCGCTCCAGAAACGCGCAAAAAAAAGCGCCCGGCAATGCTTACGCACTGCAGGACGCCTTTATCCATGGACACACGCACCGCCATTGGCCCGTTGCCCAAAACTTTTATTCACTCGTTTTATTTAATGCAAAGCCGATGCCAGATTTGCACAGGGCCATTTTCCGCCCTTTTCACCACGTCAGCCGTTCGGCTCGCAGCAATATTGCACCGTCGGCTGGCAGTAAATGCCCACTGATTGTGCATCTACTCCTTTGGGGTTAATTGCCATAACGACTTCACCGTCAGCAGCGCTCGGGCTATCTCCACCATGCGCTGATTTTTGTCCATCGCCATTTTGCGCAGCGTCTGCCAGGCCTGCTCCTCCTGCATTCCCTGATGTGCCATCAGCACGCTTTTGGCTTTTTCAATCAGCTTGCGCTCTTCCAGCGCATCCTTTAACGACGCCAGTTGTCCGGAGAGCTGTTGCAGTTCGTGGGCCTGCTGACGAACCAGCGGCAGCAGCTGTTTATCCAGCCGATGGGAGACGCTATCGCTGATATCCGCATCCTGCCAGTCAGTTGGCGGGGCCTGTTCTTCTTCCAGCAGGGCGTCGGTCGCGTTAAGCAGGTCAACAATCAGCAGCTCTTCCACTCCGCGCAGCTGCTCCAGGCGCTGAGTCTGGGCGCAAAACCAGCGCAATGCCGTTTCGCCATCATCCGCAGGAGGTTGGCGAGTACAGGCAATACGCCGCAGCTGTTCTATTTCCAGGCTGGCCTGACACTGTTCAGCAAACAGGGTCGTTTGCGGGGGATGAGCCAGGGCCAGGAAGCTGTCAAAGCAGGGCTGCTGACCGTCAATACGGTCCACCAGCTGCTGGCGCAGTTCATCGCTAAACTGCCCGCGAGCAAAGCCCAGCGCGCCCAGCGCACGCTCCTGCCCGGCCAGCTCTTTCCCCTGCATAAAGCTGTAGAGTGCCACCATACGTCCGGCGATTTGCGGATCGTCGATGCTGTCATTGAGCTGCGGGACAATATTCAACAGATGGCGGATGATAAGGCTAAATTGCCCCGTCGCCTCCTCGGCGGCAATTTTCTGACCGCGCACGCGCTCGCGTAGGACCGTTAACTGCGTCAAGTACCAGACCGCGCTGGCGATACGCCAGCACAGCGCGCTGCTGGCTGAGCTGCGGGCTGGGTCAAGCGCCGCATAGAATAGCGTTAATTGCTCATCCACCAGCGCCGCTCCCGCCCGGCACTCCGCGGCGTAAAGTCGGCCTCCCGAGCACAACCAGATGTTTGACGCACCTCGCTCACACTGAAGCATATGCACCAGAGCACTGATTTGACTTGCCAGTTCCCCCTGCTGCGCCAGCTGATGCAACTGCTGTCTCTGCAATCGACGCGCACGTGCAAACCAGTCGCCCGCCTCGGGCGCATTGCCAGCCATATTATTCATACCCCTCTCCCGGGTTAACGCTTTATACTTCAGCCAAGCAATAACCGTGCCTTATAGAAGGAGTCCTTATGCAACGTGTTGTGATTATCTCTAACGGTGCCGCCTACGGCAGCGAATCCCTGTTCAACAGCCTGCGTCTGGCTATCGCCCTGCGTGAGCAGCAATCCGAACTCGAACTCAAGCTATTTTTAATGTCTGATGCGGTCACCGCCGGTCTGCGCGGCCAGAAACCGGCGGAAGGCTACAACATTCAGCAGATGCTGGAGATCCTCACCGCGCAAAACGTGCCTGTGAAGCTGTGTAAGACCTGCGCCGATGGCCGGGGAATCAGCACGTTGCCGCTGATTGACGGCGTGGAGATTGGTACGCTTGTTGAACTGGCGCAGTGGACGCTGGCGGCGGATAAAGTCCTGACCTTCTGAAGAATCTCTTTTAAACGGGATTAAATATCAGGCTGGCGGCGTTTTTTGATGGAAAAACAATGCCAGCTGAATGCTTTCAGGAACAACGTCATTTTTGTTTAATCTTTACTCCTTTTGTTGATCAAAATCAGCATCTGCATCCCTCCCCTTTGGTGTTATGCATAGACCAAAGTGTGAACCATATCACGCGTGGAAATGGGCAGGCAGGACGCTGTAGACAGAAACGGGGTTGAGATTAAATGGCAATGGTAAAAGCAAGTTTAACGTTGTTTGGTGGTGATACGTTGGTGGTGCGTTGTTCCGAACGCTGCCACATTCACCTGATGAGCGCCAAAGTTCCTGGCGATAGTCATGCGGATATTCTGAGTGTGCAGGACAGAGATAGCGCGTATCTGACCGTACCTTACAATGGTACCTGGAACGTTCTCATCGACAGCCACAGCCAGTCGCTGGAGCACTCAATCAGCTACGTTCCCGCCTGATAGCAAACGCCCGGTTTCCCCGGGCGCTTCATTCTTAAGCCAGCCCCGGCTGGCTATTATCCCCAAGCAGATTACGCACCTTGCTGACCAGGTCATCAAGGCAGTCATCGTGCATGCCGAGCTTGCACAGCTCCTGCTCAAGGGAGAACAGATACTGGGCATTGGTGCCAAGCGGCCCGCTAGCGCGTGCTATCAGCGGCGCAATCACCTGGGCGCTGGTATCCGCCTCAAACAGCGGATGGCGCGGGTCCATAATAAACACCAGCGCGTTCACGGTGCGTCCATCGTCCAGCTCCAGTTTGCACCAGGTCGGCAGATAGCAGCCGGTGATCATTTCCCGCTTCCACAGGAGCGTCAGCTCTTCTTCCAGAGTTTCATCAGGCAGGCGGTAGGCTACGCCAGTCGTGCGTCCGCCCTCTTTCAGGGCCAACATACGACCCGGCTGATTTGCGCTACCGCGCCCGGCGGTGAGCCGCAGGCAAAACGCGCGGTGCCAGCCAGGCAGCGTGCCGGTACAGGATTCACTGTATTCAAGCGCCGGGTTCCACATCAGGGAACCATAGCCAAAGATCCATACCGAGCCATCGTCCGGACGACAGGCCAGGGTCGCAGCCAAAGAGGCTGCCCGTTGCTCTGCCGACCAGAGAAGCGATTCCTCAATAGCGCCAAACGCTGTTTTACAATCCGCATTCAGTAAGAAATCACGAGTTAACACTTTCTACTACCTCCACCACTGCCCGCTTCCCGGCGATTATCTGATGCCATCCATGAAATATTGCCGAATTATTATCCAGCTTTATTTGACAATAAGCAATGAACGCCCGGTGGGCAAGGGCTCAGGCAGCAGATTACGCAGTAAAAGTGATTATTTCTTCTTATGCCACTTATCATCGTCGCCTTTTTCATAATCATTTTTTACCGCCGCCCAGGCGACTTTATGCGCCGTTTCTTCACGGCTGGCGTCATCTCGTCGGTCTTCTTTGTGTTTGTACTGATCCCAAGCGCTGTTAAACGCTTCTTTATAGATCTCCTGGGCATGTGCGGGCAGGACGTGCTGAACGCTCTCGGGTAATTCACTTTTGCTGCGATAAGGCATGATAACCTCCAGATTGCGTATGAACATTAAGTCTGGAAGGTGATTTTCTGGTTGGCAAGGCGAGGATAAATGAGAAAGGAATTTTAGTAATTATCTGAATAATAGATACAAAACCATAGTAATCGCATCTTATGGCAATCTAACACCTTTATCAGCCAGGAGTGGTAAATTTAAGTAAAAAAACAAATTACTTTCATCAATGTCTGTTATTTTATTAACTTACGCTATCTATAATTATAACACCTGCACACCTGGAGATAATTCATGACCGAAGCACATGAGGCGGTAAAAACCCGCCACAAGGAGACCACCCTCGCCTTTCCGGTTCTGGCGCTGGCGGTGCTGTTTTTTCTGGGAAGCAGCCAGTCACTGCCAGTGGTCATTGCAATAAATATTCTGGCGCTGGTCGGGATTCTGAGCAGCGCATTTAGCGTAGTACGCCACGCCGACGTTCTGGCGCATCGCCTTGGCGAACCCTATGGCTCGTTAATTTTGAGCCTCTCGGTGGTTATTCTCGAAGTTAGCCTGATTTCCGCATTAATGGCCACCGGCGACGCCGCGCCAACCCTGATGCGTGACACGCTTTATTCGATCATTATGATCGTCACCGGCGGTCTGGTGGGCTTTTCACTACTTCTTGGTGGGCGTAAATTTGCCACCCAATATATGAATCTGTTCGGCATCAAACAGTACTTAATTGCCCTGTTCCCACTGGCAATTATCGTGCTGGTTTTCCCGATGGCGCTACCGGGGGCCAACTTCACCACTGGACAGGCGCTGCTGGTCGCGCTGATATCTGCTGGGATGTATGGTGTATTTCTGCTGATTCAGACCAAAACCCACCAGAGCCTGTTTATTTACGAGCACGAAGATGACAGCGACGACGACGACCCGCATCATGGCAAGCCGTCTGCGCATAGCAGCAAGTGGCATACCGCCTGGCTGCTGGTACATCTGGTTGCGGTTATCGCCGTCACCAAAATGAACGCCAATCCACTGGAGACTCTGCTGACCAGCATGAACGCGCCTGTGGCCTTTACCGGCTTCCTGGTCGCCCTGCTGATCCTCTCCCCGGAAGGCCTTGGTGCGCTAAAAGCGGTACTGAACAACCAGGTTCAGCGGGCGATGAACCTGTTCTTCGGTTCGGTGCTGGCAACGATTTCCCTGACGGTTCCGGTGGTGACGTTAATCGCTATACTCACCGGTAACGATCTACTCTTTGGCCTTGGCGCGCCGGAGATGGTGGTGATGGTCGCCTCGTTGGTGCTATGCCATATTTCCTTCTCTACCGGGCGCACCAATGTACTCAACGGCGCGGCGCACCTGGCGCTATTTGCCGCCTACCTGATGACTATTTTTGCCTGACTCTCCCCCGGCTGCGTAAGCTTGCTGGGGACATAAAAAAGCCTGCCGGTTTTGCAACGGGCAGGCTTTTGTCATATCAGGGGCAATTACTTGCTGGTATCCAGCTCATCAAAGCCTTTGACCAGATCGTCGATGGCTTTCATTTGCTTGAGGAACGGCTCCAGTTTATCCAGCGGCAGCGCGGACGGACCGTCGCATTTCGCGTGTTCAGGATCCGGGTGTGCTTCGATGAACAGACCGGCGATACCCACCGCCATACCGGCACGCGCCAGTTCAGCAACCTGAGCACGACGACCGCCGGAGGCCGCGCCAAACGGGTCGCGACACTGTAGTGCGTGGGTCACATCAAAGATAACCGGTGAGTTGTTGGACGATTTTTTCATCACGCCAAAGCCCAGCATATCGACAACCAGGTTGTCGTAGCCGAAGTTAGCACCGCGATCGCACAAAATAATCTGGTCGTTACCGCCTTCGATAAATTTATCGACGATGTTACCCATCTGGCCCGGGCTCACGAACTGCGGTTTCTTAACGTTAATGACCGCACCGGTTTTCGCCATCGCTTCGACCAGGTCAGTCTGGCGCGCCAGGAACGCTGGCAGCTGGATAACGTCAACCACATCAGCAACCGGCTGCGCCTGGCTGGCTTCGTGAACATCGGTGATGATTTTCACACCAAAAGTCTGTTTCAGCTCCTGGAAAATCTTCATCCCTTCTTCCAGACCCGGCCCGCGATAGGAGTGGATGGAAGAACGGTTAGCTTTATCAAAAGAGGCTTTGAACACATAGGGAATGCCCAGCTTCTGCGTGACGGTCACATAGTGTTCGCAGATACGCATCGCAAGATCGCGGGACTCCAGCACGTTCATCCCACCAAACAGAACGAATGGCAGGTCGTTTGCTACGTTGATATCACCAATGCTAACCACTTTTTGTTTCATAAGTTCGCCTTATCAGGGTGTAACCGGATTGGTTTCAGACTAATGCAATGTAATTTGTTTATGCGAAATGGTGTTGATCTGCGCACGGATCATTTCGCTGATCGGGTCTTCCGGGCACTGCTCCACGAAGTAGTTGAGATCCTGCAATGCCACATGATCGCACTCAAGCTGGGCGTAAATCAGTCCGCGATCGCGAATTTCATACGGGTCTTCTGGATTGAACTGCAAGAGCGCCTCGCTGGTGCCTAACGCCAGTTCCATCTGCCGCTCTTCCATCAGGGCTGATTTCAGAGTATCAAGCAGTTTGTGGATCACTTCCGCGTTATCAGCCTCATCAAGATCCTCATTAAACAGCTCGGCAAGCGGACTAATATTGCCCTTCAGCCAGACCTCCAGAGTGTGCTCGTTCAGGGTTTCGCCATTGAACGGGTTGATAAGCCACATCTCTTCGCTCTCTTCGGGATCGGCGCGAAGCAGCATCTGCGTTGGGAAAATCACCGGTACAACCGGCAGCGACAGACGCTGAGCAATCCACAGCAGGACAGCACCTAACGACACCGCGCTGCCCTGTCGGTTGTTCAGAACCTTATCAATCCACAGGGCGTCGGACAGGCGGTAGACGCCGTGGGATGCGCTGAATCCCCAGTCCTTGTAAAAAAGTTCCAGCAAACGCTCGATCTGGCGTTCCTGATCCCAGGAAGAAGCAATCTCCTCCTGCGCCAGACCTAGCAACCGCTCCAGTTCATCCTGCACATAGTGCGTCGGAAAATCGTCGCGGATTAATTCGGAAATGAGGACCATGCCATCACATAATGGCGCTTTATTAAATTCGAAATCAGCTAACGACCTCATGACTTACCCCAGTAACGGTATTCTTGTGATGGCGAGTTGAATGATGATGAACAACACCACCAGGGCCAACAGAAAGGCGATAAACCGACTCTGCTGGCTGCGCGGGCGACGACGGCCCAACGCGATAAAACCCAATGCGATATAAATGATAACGCCAAACAGCTTTTCAGTCAGCCATGTACCGTCCTCGGTAAACGGCAGATAGTGCGTTATTGCCATTAATCCTGCGCCGCTGAGAAACAGCACGGTATCGCTACAGTGCGGCGCAATGCGTACCCAGCGTTGATTGAGCAGACGATTACCGCTCCAGCTCCACCAGTAGCGCAACACGAACAGGCTGACCGAGACCACCACGCTGGCAATATGCAGATACAGCACGGCGCTAAACAGGTTCATGCGGCCCTCCCGGTATCAGCCCCAACGTCAGACGTTCGTTATCTCCGTAATCGCGGCAGGTGGAGACATCGAGGTACCCGGCCTCGCGAAATAACTCGCGCACCGCTTCACCCTGCGTCCAGCCATGCTCCAGCAGCATAACGCCGCCGGGGACAAGGAAACGACGGCCTTCACGGATAATATGCGCCAAATCGGCAAACCCACTGTCGGCAGCAACCAGCGCCGTTTTTGGCTCAAAGCGCACATCGCCCTGTTCAAGATGCGGGTCGGTTTCGTCGATATAGGGGGGATTGCTGACTATCATGTCGAATTGCTGCCCGGCGAGCGCGCTGAACCAGTTGCTTTGCCGCACGGAGACGTTATCGATAGCGAGATGAGCGACGTTGCGCTCGGCCAGCGCAACCGCATCAGGCATAAAGTCGACGGCTGTCAGCTGGCAGTCCGGGCGTTCGCTGGCTAACGCCAGTGCGATAGCGCCGGTGCCGGTGCCGAGATCGAGGATGCGGCACGGTGCCCCAGGCAATCGCTCCAGGGCCTGCTCAACCAGACATTCGGTGTCCGGGCGCGGAATAAGCGTCGCCGGGGAGACAAACAGCGGCAGCGACCAGAACTCACGCTGGCCGACCAGGTGAGCCACCGGCTCACCCTGCGAGCGACGGCTGAGTAGCGTTTCCAGCTCAGCTAACTGTTGCTCCGTCAGAGTCGTTTCGTCAAACGCGAGAATATAAGTCCGCGCTTTGCCGGTCACGTGGCCGAGCAAGATTTCGGCATCCCGGCGCGGACTTTCGCTTTGGCTCAGGCGGGTTATGGCCTGGGTCAACCACTGCTGAAATGTCATCATTCCTGCTCGGAAAGCGCTGCCAGCTGATCGGCTTGATATTCCTGCACAATCGGCTCAATGAGCATATCAAGTTTTCCTTCCATCACCTCATCCAGACGGTAAAGCGTCAGGTTGATGCGGTGGTCGGTGACGCGCCCCTGCGGATAGTTATAGGTGCGATTACGATCGCTGCGATCGCCGCTGCCCAACAGGTTACGGCGTTCGGAGGCTTCCGCCTGATGGCGTTTAGCCACTTCCGCAGCGCGAATACGCGCGCCCAGCACCGACAAGGCTTTGGCTTTGTTTTTGTGCTGTGAACGTTCGTCCTGGCACTCGACGACAATACCGGTCGGCAAGTGGGTAATACGAATAGCCGAATCGGTGGTGTTAACGTGCTGACCGCCAGCACCCGAAGAGCGGAAGGTATCAATACGCAGATCGCCCGCGTTAATTTCAGGCATTTCGGCTTCCGGCAGCTCCGGCATCACCGCCACGGTACAGGCAGAAGTATGGATACGCCCCTGAGACTCAGTTGCCGGTACGCGTTGAACGCGATGACCGCCAGATTCGAACTTCAGGCGACCATAGACGCCATCGCCGCTGATCTTAGCAATCACTTCTTTAAAACCACCATGTTCGCCTTCGTTAGCGCTCATGATTTCCACACGCCAGCGGCGGGCTTCGGCATAACGGCTGTACATACGGAACAGATCGCCAGCAAACAACGCCGCTTCATCACCGCCGGTACCGGCGCGCACTTCGACAAAAGCGTTACGTTCGTCATCCGGATCTTTTGGCAGCAGCAGAACCTGCAGCTGCTGTTCCATCTGCTCGCCTTTTTCTTTCGCTTCACGCAGCTCTTCCTGCGCCATTTCGCGCATTTCCGGGTCGTCGAGCATCATCTGCGCAGTTTCAATATCATCCTGCAGCTGACGCCAGTCGGTATAGCAACGAGCCACGTCGCTCAGCTGTGCGTACTCTCGCGATAATGCGCGAAATTTATCTTGATCGGCGATGGTCGCAGCGTCGCCGAGTAGCGCCTGAACTTCCTCGTGGCGCTCGTAAAGAGCTTCCAGTTTGGCAACAATAGAAGGCTTCATAGGCGTGAAATCACCCTGTCCTAAAAAAGAGAGAAAGGTGCGCTATTCCAGCCCGAGGCTGTTGCGCAGAATATGCAGGCGTTCATCATCCCCGTCACGGGCAGCCTGCTGAAGAGATTTGGTTGGCGAGTGGATCAGGCGGTTAGTCAACTTACGCGCCAGGTCCTGCATGATTTCCTGCGCATCGCCGCCCTGGCTCAGCGCAGCAAGCGCCTTCGCCGTCAGCTCGTCGCGGACCAGCTCAGCCTGGGAACGATATTCGCGGATAGTCTCGCTGGCGCTCTGGGCACGCAGCCAGGCCATAAATTCGCTGGTTTCCTGCTCGACAATGGTTTCAGCCTGCACCGCCGCGGCTTTTCGCTGCGCCAGATTATGCTGAATGATGTTTTGTAGATCGTCCACGCTATAGAGATAGGCGTTCGCCAGCTTGCCAACTTCGGGTTCAACATCACGTGGTACCGCGATATCTACCAGCAGCATCGGCTGATTGCGGCGCGCCTTCAACGCGCGCTCCACCATCCCTTTGCCGATAATGGGCAGCGGGCTGGCGGTAGAGCTAATAATAATGTCGGCTTCTTTCAAACGTTCGTCGATATCACTCAGGGAGATGACCTCTGCGCCGACTTCTTCGGCCAGCGCCTGAGCACGCTCACGGGTACGATTGGCAATCACCATCTTGCGCACCTTGTGCTCACGCAAATGGCGGGCCACCAATTCGATGGTTTCCCCGGCGCCAACCAGCAGCACCGTGACGCTTGACAGTGATTCAAAGATTTGACGCGCCAGAGTACAGGCAGCAAACGCGACGGAGACCGCGCTGGCACCGATATCGGTTTCGGTACGCACGCGTTTGGCCACCGAGAACGACTTCTGGAACATGCGCTCCAGTTCGCTGACGTTCAGATGCCCGCGGCTGGAATCGGCAAAGGCTTTTTTCACTTGTCCGAGGATCTGTGGTTCGCCAAGCACCAGCGAGTCCAGCCCGCTGGCAACGCGCATCAAATGGCTGACCGCATCGTTATCCTGGTGCCAATAGAGGCTTTTACGCAGTTCGTCTTCATTCAGGCCGTGATAGTCACACAGCCAACGAATCAGGACTTCCTGAAGGTTATCCTGCTCTTCAACGCTGAGGTAAAGTTCCGTACGGTTGCAGGTCGACAGCACCACCCCGCCCTGCACCATTGGCTGAGCCAGCAAGCTCTCCAGCGCCTGGTCGAGCGTATCCGGCGAAAACGTTACGCGTTCTCGCAGCGCTACCGGGGCTGTTTTGTGATTAATGCCAAGAGCTAAAAGGGTCATTGTGAGGGAGTAGTACCAGCGTTGCTAAGGTTAGTCTGGGGGCATCATACAGGATGCGCGTAATCAATAAAAGAGAGCCTCCCCTTTTGGAGTAATAGCTAATCAGTAATAGCCATTAACGGTAATTTTTTGATTTCAGACAACTTGAACGTAGACGCTACCGCCCGGCGACGCTAGCATTAAAGGTTATTATTGTAACCCGCTACACAAATCGGCCGCGACTTTATCCCATTCGCCGTATTTCACTGTAGACATCAAGGATTTGTCATCATTATGAATCGACTGTTCCGCCTGTTGCCGCTGGCAAGCCTCGTTCTGACCGCCTGTACGATTAACGCTCCGCAAGGACCAGGTAAAAGCCCTGACGCTCCGCAGTGGCGTCAGCACCAGCAAGATGTCCGCAATCTCAATCAGTTCCAGACGCGCGGCGCTTTTGCTTACCTCTCAGATGAACAAAAAGTGTATGCCCGCTTCTTCTGGCAGCAGACTGGCCAGGACCGCTATCGTCTGCTGCTGACTAACCCGCTCGGCAGCACAGAACTGTCGTTGACCGCGCAGCCGGGCAGCGTGCAGATGATCGACAATAAAGGACAGACCTACACTGCGACCGATGCAGAAGAGATGATTGGCCGCCTGACCGGGATGCCGATTCCGCTCAACAGCCTGCGCCAGTGGATTATCGGCCTGCCGGGTGAGGCGACCGATTACGCTCTTGATGACCAGTACCGTCTACGCGAGCTGAACTACACGCAAAATGGCAAGACCTGGCATGTCACCTATAGCGGCTACACCACTGATACGAAACCCTCACTTCCGGCCAATATGGAACTCAACAACGGCAGTCAGCGCATCAAGCTGAAAATGGATAACTGGATTGTGAAATGATGACCCGCTGGCCCTCTCCTGCGAAGCTGAATCTGTTTTTGTACATTACCGGACAGCGCGCCGATGGTTATCACACGCTGCAGACGCTGTTTCAGTTCCTTGATTATGGCGACACGTTGACCATCGAACCGCGTGATGATGGTGAACTGCGCCTGCTGACGCCGGTGGACGGCGTGCCGGATGATGAGAACCTGATTATCCGCGCGGCAAGGTTATTAATGCAGGCAGCCTCTGAGCGCGGGACCCTGCCCGCAGGCAGCGGCGCCGACATCAGCATCGATAAGATTCTCCCCATGGGCGGCGGTCTCGGCGGCGGCTCCTCCAATGCCGCCACCGTGCTGGTGGCGCTTAATCATCTATGGGGCTGCCATCTTTCAGAAGATGAACTGGCCGCTTTAGGTTTGCAGCTAGGTGCTGACGTGCCGGTGTTCGTTCGCGGTCATGCGGCTTTTGCCGAAGGCGTGGGTGAAATCCTGACGCCGGTAGAGCCAGAAGAAAAGTGGTATCTGGTCGCCCATCCTGGGGTCAGTATTCCAACACCGATCATTTTTCGCGATCCGGAACTTCCTCGTGATACCCCGAGCAGGTCAATTAATACGTTATTAAAATGTAAATTCGGCAATGATTGCGAGGTTATCGCAAGAAAACGTTTTCGCGAGGTTGATGCGGCGCTTTCCTGGCTGCTAGAATATGCGCCGTCGCGCCTGACTGGTACCGGTGCATGTGTGTTTGCTGAATTTGACACTGAATCCGCCGCTCGTCAGGTGCTTAAAAAAGCCCCGGCATGGCTGCATGGCTTTGTAGCGCGAGGTGTTAACATCTCTCCGCTCAAGCAATCGCTGCTCTAAGTCCTGCTGAATTTAGCAAAAAACGGCGAGCACGCCGGGGATACTGAGTTACGGTGACAACGTCACCCTGTTCCAGACGTTGCATTGAGCTCTTTAAATACACCGCCTGGATGAAATCGTGCCGACCCGCACAGTTCTTGGCCCGTTTCATCCACCACTGGACGCATGCCTGAGGTTCTTCTCGTGCCTGATATGAAGCTTTTTGCTGGTAACGCTACCCCGGAACTAGCACAACGTATTGCCAACCGCCTGTACACTTCTCTTGGCGACGCCGCTGTAGGTCGTTTTAGCGACGGCGAAGTCAGCGTACAAATCAATGAAAACGTACGCGGTGGTGATATTTTCATCATCCAGTCCACTTGTGCTCCCACCAATGACAACCTGATGGAATTGGTTGTTATGGTTGATGCTCTGCGTCGTGCTTCGGCAGGTCGTATCACCGCTGTTATCCCTTACTTCGGTTATGCTCGCCAGGACCGTCGTGTTCGTTCTGCTCGCGTACCTATCACCGCAAAAGTGGTTGCCGACTTCCTGTCCAGCGTTGGCGTCGACCGTGTCCTGACCGTTGATCTGCATGCAGAACAAATTCAGGGCTTCTTTGATGTTCCGGTTGATAACGTATTCGGCAGCCCAATCCTGCTGGAAGACATGTTGCAGCTGAATCTGGATAACCCGATTGTGGTTTCTCCTGACATCGGCGGCGTCGTTCGTGCTCGTGCTATTGCCAAGCTGCTGCACGATACCGACATGGCTATTATCGACAAACGTCGCCCGCGCGCTAACGTCTCTCAGGTGATGCACATCATCGGTGACGTCGCTGGTCGTGACTGCGTGATGGTTGACGATATGATTGATACCGGCGGTACCCTGTGTAAAGCAGCAGAAGCACTGAAAGAACGTGGCGCTAAACGCGTATTCGCTTACGCAACGCACCCGATCTTCTCAGGTAATGCTATCCAGAATATCCAAAACTCTGTGATTGACGAATTCGTCGTCTGCGATACCATTCCACTGGCACCAGAAATCAAAGCGCTGGCAAAAGTTCGTACCCTGACGCTGTCTGGTATGCTGGCCGAAGCGATTCGTCGTATCAGCAACGAAGAATCCATCTCTGCCATGTTCGAACACTAATCGAGCCCGGCATAAAAACCCGCTGCGGCGGGTTTTTTTGTCTCTGAACCTAATTTGTATGATTAATGCCTCCTTCACCTGCCATTCAGTTGACAGATGATGCGCTCATGGATGAAACATTATTGTGAATAGATTATTTTCCTCACATGTGATGCCTTTCCGCGCCCTCATCGACGCTTGCTGGAAAGAAAAATATACCGCATCGCGATTTACCCGCGATGTCATTGCCGGGATTACCGTCGGGATCATCGCCATTCCGCTGGCGATGGCGCTGGCAATAGGCAGCGGCGTAGCGCCACAGTACGGACTTTATACGTCAGCCGTCGCAGGGATTATCATCGCGCTATCCGGTGGCTCGCGCTTTAGCGTCTCAGGGCCAACCGCCGCCTTCGTGGTCATTTTGTACCCGGTTTCGCAGCAGTTTGGCCTTGCGGGGCTGTTGGTGGCGACGTTAATGTCGGGGGTGTTTTTAATTCTTTTCGGCCTGGCACGCTTTGGTCGCCTGATTGAGTACATCCCGCTGTCGGTCACGCTCGGTTTTACCTCCGGGATTGGTATCACCATTGGTACCATGCAGATTAAAGATTTTCTCGGCCTGCAGATGGCCCACGTGCCTGAACATTATTTGCAGAAAGTCGGCGCACTGTTTATGGCCCTGCCGACGATTAACCTCGGTGATGCGGCGATTGGCGTGGTCACGCTAGGGATCTTAATTTTCTGGCCGCGCCTCGGGATCCGCCTTCCTGGCCACCTTCCAGCTCTATTGGCAGGCTGTGCGGTGATGGGCGTAGTCAACCTGGTTGGCGGCCACGTCGCCACTATCGGCTCTCAGTTCCACTATATTCTCGCCGACGGCAGCCAGGGCAACGGTATTCCGCAACTGCTGCCGCAGTTGGTTCTGCCGTGGGATATGCCCGGTTCGGACTTTACGCTCAGTTGGGCCTCGCTGCAGGCACTGCTCCCGGCGGCGTTTTCGATGGCTATGCTGGGGGCGATTGAATCGCTGCTCTGCGCCGTGGTACTGGATGGCATGACCGGCACCAAACATAAAGCCAATAGCGAACTGATTGGCCAGGGCCTTGGCAACATCGTTGCACCGTTCTTCGGCGGTATTACCGCCACTGCCGCCATTGCTCGTTCAGCAGCAAACGTCCGTGCTGGCGCAACCTCACCGGTTTCCGCCGTGATCCACGCCCTGCTGGTGATCATGGCGCTACTGGTCCTCGCGCCGCTGCTTTCCTGGCTGCCGCTTTCCGCGATGGCGGCGCTGCTGCTGATGGTGGCATGGAATATGAGCGAGGCGCATAAGGTTGTGAACTTACTGCGTCACGGCCCGAAAGACGACATTATCGTGCTGCTGATGTGTATGTCGCTGACCGTGCTGTTTGATATGGTTATCGCCATCAGCGTGGGTATCGTGCTGGCCTCACTGCTGTTTATGCGCCGGATTGCGCGCATGACTCGCCTCGCGCCGGTCAACGTTGAAGTGCCTGACGATGTGTTGGTGCTACGCGTGATAGGGCCACTGTTCTTCGCTGCCGCTGAGGGGCTGTTTACCGATCTGGAAACGCGGGTTGAAGGTAAACGTATCGTTGTGCTGAAGTGGGATGCGGTGCCGGTGCTGGATGCCGGTGGGCTTGATGCCTTCCAGCGCTTTGTCAGTAAGCTGCCGGAAGGCTGTGAGCTGCGCGTCTCTAACCTCGAGTTTCAACCGCTGCGCACTTTGGCGCGCGCAGGCGTTAAACCGATTGCGGGTCGCCTGAGCTTTTACCCGGATCGTAACGCCGCGCTGGCGGACATTTAATTAGCTGGCGGCAGGCCCCTGTGCCTGCCGCATCATCACCCCTATAGCCTGCTGAAGCCAGGCAAGCACCTCCGGGGTCATCCACGTTCCCTTCATCAAATGCGGCTCCTGCTCCATCGCGTAGCGAAACTTCTGCTGAGTTTGCGGGTTATCTCCGGCGTAAGATTGAAACAACGCCAGCCAGCGTTGTGCAAGCTGTTGTCCTTGCGATGAAGCCGGTGTCAGCTGTTCACGACACGCATAATGCAGTTCCGCCACTAACGCCGGCCATTCCATCAGCCGATCGAAATAGTGCTGCCGGGTGAACGCCAGCTCCTCGGCGTTCAGATAGCGCGCCCAGATCTCCAGTTTACTTTCCGCAAAAGCGTGAGTGATAAAGTCAATAATCTGCGGGGTAACGCCGGTTTGTTCGCACATCTGTGGTTCGGCGGCAAGCATTTCATTCAGCCGGGTCAAAAATTCAGGTCGTCCAGCGGTATCCTGCTCTAACTGTTCCATCCAGCGGGTCGCCAGACTCATCGCCTGAGGGGCATCTGCCGGGCATTGCTTGCGCATTAATCCCTGAACTTCATTAACCAGCGCCCGCCAGGCTTGATTACGTTGCTCATCCTGCTCCGCGAACGGCAGCACCTGTAGTTCCTGTTGACTAAACCAGCGATCGTACATTTTCATTAGCTCCAGCATCTGTAGCCAGGACTCCAGATCGGGGTCACTTCCCCCGTCTAACTCATCGCGCAGCAGCGCCAGCCGTTCGCGTAGCGTTGAGATGGTTTGTAGCTGCCGATCAAGAGTGGTTATCTGCTTGGCCAGCAGGTCAGACAGCGAGAAAGCATCCCTGGCGAGATAGTCCTTAATAGTGGCGAGTTCCAGCCCGGCCTGAGCCAACACCTTGATCGTATGCAGCCGCTGAACGGCCGCCAGATTGTATAGCCGGTAACCCGCCGCGCTTCTGGCCGAAGGGGTCAGCAATCCTGTTTGTTCATAGTGATGTAGCGTGCGAACGGTTATTCCGGCACGCTTCGCCAGTTCTCCCACCTGAATTAACATGACTGCTCCTTTCGTTTACCAGTGACGCCACACTGCTGTCTGACGTTACGTCAGGGTCAAGTGCTAAGTATACGAATTTGGATCGCGCCGTAATATTCGAAAAGGGTAACGAAAGGGAAATTTAGACGACAATAGAGGGATAGCCTGCCCAGGCTATGATAGAACGCACCAGCCGTACTGAACGGCTGGTGGAATGGAATTCACTCAGCTGTGGCGATGCTGATCGCGGTGGCAGCGTTTGTCGTAATGACGAACCCACCAGTATCTGTCGCTGACCTGTTCATGGCCGCCGATACGCGCACCTGCCAGCCACAGAACCGCGCCGACAAAAATGCTTAAGATTGCGCCATGCGCAAAAAACTGCGGCAGGTCAAGCTGCGGAAGCTGGTTTAGAATAGAGTAACCAACGCCGACAACCATGACGACCAACCCCAACCCCATCAGCACATTACCGAGTAACGAAGCGTTTCTGCGTTTCATATGTCACCTCCGGAACCTTGGGTTGCATGGGAATATCCCCAAATCTTGTAGGTATAGTATAGACAATGACCAATAAAGCGATTGCGTGGACGATCACATAAGCGAACATCAAACCAACAAAAGTTTACAAATAACCTACTGAACTACATCAAATTCTAATTGTTCAAACCCGAAACCATCATGACATGCAGCGTTTCGCTGGCAGAATTTTGTCAACCGCGCGCGCAGACAGTACACTACGCGCCAGAGAACGACCCACTCAGGATAGAAAAGTGACCATAAAATTGATTGTCGGCCTGGCCAATCCCGGCGCTGAATACGCCGCGACCCGACATAACGCCGGTGCCTGGTATGTAGATTTATTAGCTGAGCGCAACCGCGCACCGCTGCGCGAAGAGAGCAAATTCTTCGGCTACACCTCACGGATTAACCTTGCTGGTGAAGATGTTCGTCTGCTGGTACCCACCACCTTTATGAATCTTAGCGGTAAAGCCGTATCGGCTATGGCAACCTTCTTTCGCATCAATCCAGATGAAATTCTGGTGGCCCATGATGAGCTCGACCTGCCGCCCGGCGTAGCTAAATTCAAACTTGGCGGCGGCCATGGCGGCCATAATGGCCTGAAAGACATCATCAACAAACTGGGTAATAACCCGAACTTTCACCGCTTACGTGTGGGAATCGGTCATCCGGGCGATAAAAATAAAGTTATCGGTTTTGTTTTGGGGAAACCGCCCGTTAGCGAACAGAAACTCATTGATGAAGCTGTTGACGAAGCGGTGCGTTGTACCGAAGTTTGGCTGAAAGAGGGTCTCACCAAAGCAACCAACCGATTACACGCTTTTAAAGCGCAATAACCGGTCGACGTGCGGAATTTTTGCCGCGCACGGTGTATAATAGGCAAAGCTATTTACTTTTCTACAATCTGCTCACTGTAACAGGTTGATTATCCAAAGATTAAGGTGATTTAAATCATGGGATTCAAATGCGGTATCGTCGGTTTGCCCAACGTCGGCAAATCCACCCTGTTCAATGCGCTCACCAAAGCGGGTATTGAAGCGGCCAACTTCCCCTTCTGTACCATCGAGCCGAACACCGGTGTCGTTCCGATGCCCGATCCGCGTCTGGACAAACTGGCTGAAATCGTCAAACCGCAGCGTATTCTGCCAACCACCATGGAATTCGTCGATATCGCAGGTCTGGTAAAAGGCGCGTCTAAAGGCGAAGGTCTGGGTAACCAGTTTCTGACCAACATTCGTGAAACCGAAGCTATCGGTCACGTGGTGCGCTGCTTTGAAAACGACAACATTATCCACGTTAACAATAAAGTGGATCCGGCTGACGATATCGAAGTTATTAACACCGAACTGGCGCTGTCCGATCTGGACACCTGTGAGCGCGCCCTGCACCGCGTACAGAAAAAGGCCAAAGGCGGCGATAAAGACGCTAAAGCTGAACAGGCGGCTCTGGAAAAATGCCTGCCGCAGCTGGAAAACGCCGGTATGCTGCGTGCGCTGAAAAACCTGACCGAAGAAGACAAAGCAGCGATTAAATACCTGAGCTTCCTGACCCTGAAGCCAACCATGTATATCGCTAACGTCAACGAAGACGGTTTTGAGAATAACCCGTACCTCGATAAAGTGCGCGAAATCGCGGCTGCGGAAGGTTCTGTCGTGGTTGCCGTTTGCGCTGCTGTTGAATCCGATATCGCTGAACTCGACGATGCCGATCGCGAGGAGTTCATGGCTGAACTGGGAATTGAAGAACCGGGTCTGAACCGCGTTATCCGCGCTGGTTACGAACTGTTGAACCTGCAAACCTACTTCACCGCTGGCGTGAAAGAAGTTCGTGCGTGGACCATCCCAGTCGGTGCAACCGCACCGCAGGCGGCAGGTAAAATCCACACCGACTTCGAGAAAGGCTTTATCCGCGCCCAAACCATCGCCTTTGAAGACTTTATTACCTATAAAGGTGAGCAAGGTGCTAAAGAAGCCGGGAAAATGCGTGCTGAAGGTAAAGATTATATTGTGAAAGATGGCGATATCATGAACTTCCTGTTCAACGTCTAAGTAATTTCTGTTGTCTCATGGGATCTCAATGCTTCCCATGAAGACCGACAAATCATCTAAAATCCACGCAGTTGCGTGGATTTTTCTTTTCATGACGTCTCATGTAATCTCACTACAGCGCAGCTGAAAATGAGTACAAGCATGAGTACAATCAGTTTCCATCTTCGTTTTAGGTGAGTACAATAGCGGTATAGGAAATAGACAAGGACTCGCTATGCTCACTGATACGCAATGCCGCACTGCCAAGCCGAAAGAAAAACTCTATCGACTCAATGACTTCAACGGTCTCTACCTCGAAGTGAAACCCAACGGCAAAAAGGCATGGCGCTATCGGTTTAAACTCAACGGCAAATCCAGCATGTTTGCGTTGGGTGAGTATCCAGCAGTCAAGCTCGCCGAGGCGCGGGAGAAATGCGAGCAAGCACGTAAGCAAGTAGCAGAGGGAGTAAACCCGGCACAAGCTAGGCAGCTAGATAAAATACGCAAGGTCAACGATGCCTCCAACACCTTTGAACTTATCGCCAAAGAGTGGTTGCAGATGAAAGACTGGGCCGACATCACCAAAACGCGCCGCCTTGATATGCTTGAGCGTGTAGTTTTCCCCACCATCGGCAAACTTCCTATCAGGGAAATCACCCCGCACCACATTCTTAAAATTCTTCAGGAAACGGCTAAGCGCGGCGCACCGACAGTTGCCGCTGAAGCACGACGCACTATTTCATCGGTTTTTGAGCTGGCGGTCGCGACGCTCAGAGCTGATAGCGATCCTGTCTGGCCGGTGCGTAAGGCGATTCCGGCAAATAAAACGCAGCACAAACAGGCCTTGATCCCAGAGCAAATCGGGAAGCTATTAAGCTGTTTTGACAACAGTCGTGGCTCATACCAAGTTAACTATTGCATGTGGCTAATGTGGTGGACGCTGGCGCGGCCTGCCGAAGTTACCGAAGCGGAATGGGCAGAGTTCGATCTCGATAACGCACTGTGGACAATTCCGGCAACGCGAATGAAGGCCCGCAGAGAACACGTTATTCCCCTTCCCTCACAAGCGGTCAACATGCTCAGAACACTACAGGGATTAACCGGGCATCGAAAGCATATCTTCCCGGGGCGAGATAACCCGCGTGGCCCGATGACATCGCACTCACTGCGCCAGCTACTGAAAAGCCTCGGCTGGAGTGGCACTTATAGCCCACATGCCACCAGAACCACAGGTAGTACGCATTTAAACGAGATGGGCTATCGTCCTGATGCAATTGAGGCTCAGCTTGCGCACGCTGATACCAATAATGTGCGCCGAACGTATAATCATGCAATCTATCTTGAAGAACGAAAAATTATGATGCAAGAATGGGCGGATAAACTGGGCGTGTGGATGACAGAATTCAATTAGAACTTATTAAGCCTAAGGAACCACGACGATACAACTCCAAGCCGAGCATCTCTCAAGGTCCACGTTGTGCTGTAAACAATCATCCAGTTGTACCGATGGAAAACCACAGTTCACGTAGGGGCTGATTGCCTTTGCCCTGAAAAAGTATGAGTATGCTCACGTCTATGCGGATAGATAATTGCCCAGATTATCTGGTCGATCCTTCGGCATGAAACTGAATATCAGCCCGCGTTAAGTTAAGGCTTACCTATGAAAGTTGCAGCGTACTGAATAATGGTAACAGGTTGCACCTGCACAGTCGGAACCTGATTTTTATAATGATCCTTGAGACCGTCCAAGTGTTGAGGCGACTGTGTGCGGATATCCCATTTGGGCACAGGTATATACCTGATGCCGGATAGATGTTAGCAACAACCTAAACCTGATTCAGTGCTTGCAAAACAGAGGTAAGCAGGTCAAGAGGCGAACTATACACCATATTCTCACTAGCCTTATACGCACTACGCGCTGTCAGGCGACCTTTATCCCCCGCGCATCCTTTATTGGCTGTAAGCATATCAGTAGTGCCATCGCGACAAAACAGGCGCCCCCGGCGCACAGCATCGCGAGATGAAAACCGCTCTCCATCGCTGCCGTATAACGGGCGCTAAAATCAGCGACGGTTGCAGTGGGCAGATGCCGCGTCACCGCCAAATGGGCAATTTGCGCAGCATCGTCAATGCCGCTGGCGTTGAGGGACTCACTCAACGTGCGTATGGCCTGTCCGCTCATTAATGTACCGAGTAATGCAATGCCGATAGTCATCCCGGCCTGACGCAGCGCATTCATCATGGCAGAAACTGACCCGGCCTGCTCAGTGGGAGCCATGGCCATCACCAGCATGCCAATGCCAGGCACTGCCAGCCCAGCACCAGCCCCCAGCAGGGCAAACAACGTCCCGACCAGCCAGTAAGAAGTCTCAGCACGCAGCAGCACCATGGCGACCATCGACAGGCCCGCAATGCCATAACCGGTGACCATTAATGCGCGCATCGGCAACCGCGCACTGATGCGGCCAAACAACAGCGATACCAGACCGGTAACGGCAAATAACGGCAACATGCGCCAGCCGGCTTCAGCCGGTGCCCAGCCCTGAATCTGTTGCAGGAAAATCGAAAAGAAGAACAGGCAGCTATAGTAAGAAAATCCAAGGATGAATGATGCCAGATTAACGCTGACGAACGCCTGTTCGCGCAGCAGTGCCAGCGGCAGTAATGGCCGTGGAGTTCGTTTCTCCACCAGAGCAAACAGCATAAATCCCACCACGGCAAACGCGAGGATAATCAGCGGGAATTTGCCGCTAAAACCATATTTACCCGCCTCAATCATCCCCCAGGCCAGTGCCCCTAACGACAAAATCCCCAACAGTTGCCCCGCCGTATCCAGTGCCGCATGATCGGGAAATTTACGTTCAGGTATTCCCCACAATCCTGCCGCTATCGCCACCAGGCACAGCGGAATATTAACCAAGAAAATACTCTGCCAACCCAACCACTGGAGCAGTATGCCCCCCAGCAGAGGCCCGAGGATCAGCGCCAACGCGCTAAACGCTGACCACCCCCCGATGGCATGTGCACGCTGCCTTGCATCGGGAAAAGCATGGGTCAGGATCGGCATCGCCCCTGAAATCAGTAACGCCGCAGACACCCCCTGGATCGCCCGGCCGGTAAGCAGCATGCCCAGGCTGGGTGCCAGCCCGCACAGAACCGAGCCGCAGGTAAACAGTACCACTCCTCCCACCCAGGCACGCTTATGGCCATAGCGGTCAGCAAGAGGACCGGCTGACAGCATAAAGGCAGACAGGCAAACGGCGTAGGCGTTGACCACCCACTGTAACCCGGCAATGTCGGTGTGCAGTGCGCTCTGCATCGTAGGCAAGGCAACATTGACGATACTGATATCTAATGAGGCAAGGAAAGTGCCAAGATAAGCCGCAGCAAGCGCGGCATGATGACGACTAAGACGCATAATAGTCCCTTGTATGATCGGCTGATTTTAATTAACCGTAGCAATTGACTGACCGCCAGTCAATTAAATACATTAATTTTATATGTTCTTAATTTCACTCCTCCTCTCACTTCTCTCTATAACTCTCGTGAATCAGAGAGTTACTCTGCGCGGCTTCTGCTTCTCAGTTACCGAGCGAGATGATCTCATCCAAAGAGTAATCGCGGCATCCCCACAATGAAAACTGTTTGCCTGTCTGATGTTGTAAACGAGCCTGAAATGCCACGGTTTCCGCTGATGAAAGCCCTAAATCTCGGCGTAACTGCCAACTGCCGTCGGCATCACTCAGTACATCTTCCGGCACGCCGACTTCAGAAAGAAGGGATATTATGTTGTCAAAATTCATTACAGTAATACCTCACCATTTAACGTAAGTGATTATTATTATCAATGACCGTCAGTCGGTCAATGCGTTTTTTATATTAAATTTTTAAGACTCCAACGCCTAATGGTTAAAAATGCTTATAGTTATAGAGATGTACACCGGTGAGAGGTTAATGCAAAAGAAAGGATAAAACAGAAAAGAGACGTAGCCGCTACGCCCCTTTTAATGATTATGGCTGGCGGTGACCGAGTAAGCGTAGGAACTCCTCTGCCAGTTGGTGAGCCAGGAGGGTTTTGTCATTTTCATCGCTTACGACGGCATCATCCACAGCCCCATGCATGCCGTGGTACATCAGAATAGCGGTCAGGCGCGGATTATCGAGCCGCCATGCGCCACAGGCGCTGCCGTCATTGAGAATGGTCAGGATCTGGTCCAGCACCGCGTCACGATCCTGATTACCCCGCGTATGGTAATGATGATCGTGATACAACGCATCATGGAGCGCCATACCGTCAAAGTAGGCGGAGATCCCGGCATCACACCAGGCGCGCAAGCGCGCGATGCTTTCTTCAACAGGGTAGGCATCCACCGCCTGTTGAATCTGTTCGATAAAGTGTCGGGTGAAACGCTCACGCAGTGCGGAAAGCATCTCGTTTTTCGACGGGAAGTAATGATAGAAGGTTCCCTTTGCCACCTGCGCATCGCGTACAATCTCGCTAATGGTCGTGGCTTCAAACCCTTTCGTGATGAACAAATGTTGCGCTGCATCCATCAGTTCATCAAGACGGACTTCTGCCGGTTTAGTGCGGGGCTTTGAGTCTGTTTTCTTTATTTCCATTTTAACCATTTTATCAAGTCAGGACTTGTGTTAGATAGTAGACAATATTGGCCTGGTTGGCGAGTGGTTGTTGGATTATAAAGAAACCTTTTCATTTTACTAACAAAGTGCTGACAGCGGTATTTGATGGAAAAATAATTATCCGAAAAACATATTCATTCATCAATGGGCAATAGTATTAACAAGAAAACACACAGCTTAAATATTATTTAAGTTAGACAGACACTCAAGGTATAAATAAAAATCAACAACATCGCCACCCTTATTTTTCCTTTGCGTTACGAGTCTGTGTATGCTCGTATTTTTAATACCTACCGTCCCTACAATGTAATTTATATTTAAACCTGCCCCCTACTTCCTCCCCGTCCCTTTAAGCCCGCGATTTAAGTCCTGAATGCGTTTCATGGTTTTCATCGTACGCGCAGAGGTGGCCTGACCTGCCCCCAAGATTAGATATAACCTTCAGCAACGTTTTGGCGCACCAAATACTAACTATACTAGTCTACTTTTATTTATGTTCTGCAGTTAAAAACCTTTCCCAGTATTGATATATCTAGTTCGCCCTCAACATCATCCCATAGCAATGTTTTAGAGCAATCACCATGCCATATATTCGATTCCACTTTGGGCAAAGATAATCCCATGCCAGCGATCAGTTCAGCGTTGAGCGTTGAGCGTTGAGCGTTGAGCGTTGAGCGTTGAGCGCTGAGCGTTTTATCACCACAAACCTTATTAATTCTCACTGGTGTCTTCGAGTTTACCTTTAATATTCTCGTGTAATATATTTGCAGCCCTTGCGCAAAGCTCTGCGAAAATAGCAATCTCTCCCTGCGACATGCAGGATGCCACCTGCTCAGCCATTATGCGCCTGCTGGATTCTGCAGAATTCAGGAACTCAATACCTTTTTCCGTAATCCGCGTCAGCATTTCTCGTTTGTCGCTTTCTCCAGACTCCTGCTCAACAAAGTGCTTATCTTTCAACATCCGCAGAATCTTGGACATTTTACTACGCGCAAACCCGAGCTTTTCACCAATTGCACTTGGAGTCATCGGCTGGAACTGACGCAAAATATACAACGTATCGTATTGCGGCCAGTTAATGCCATCAGGATTAATCAACGAGCGACGTGCAACAAGCTCACATTGCAAATTTCCTAAAGCATCTTCAAATTGACGATTCAATGATATTTCGCGCTCGGAACCACTAGCCGCTTTTTTATTCATTTCCATATATTCTCCTGATTTCATGTACAAACAGTTAAGCTTACCATTTTAACACATCCCTTCACAGAATGAAAAGTTATCATAACACTTGCCCCCATTAATAACATAAGAACCATCAAGCTAATCTTGAAATATATATTCTCTATTCAAAACATCCTCATAATCTATTAATTCAGTTATCTCATCATCGTTTATTTTAATAATATTAACATACAATAAAGAGAACTTTTTTTCATCCGGCAGAGTATTTCCATGTAGTTTATATTCAACAATGACGACATGGGGATTATCCGTATAGTGGAATCGCACATCCTCTATGGATGTAAAGCGTAAGGGCGCAATACCAAAGCCATTGGCATAGTGTAAGCGAATATTATCACGCCCAACAATCACTTCCCTGGCGCGACGAAAAGGTAACGACAAACGTCCATCAACAGAGAAAAGGGATGCCAGCTTATCCGATGACTTCTCCATCACCGCCGAAATATATTTATCAAATAACGCCGGAGCCATTGTATTATCCTCTTTACGAAAAGGTCGTTGATAAAAGGCTTGCTAGACAATTTCTTTCTGCCGCTGGAAATAAACAATCATACGTTTGAAAGTCTCCTCCGACAGTTCAGGAAAGCGCAAACCCAGTTGTGCAATACGCTTAGTCGTCTCTGGATTACCGTAGTCGTTATCGCCAGCATCCAACGAATTCTCTTTAAAGAGATGAATGACCGGCCCCAGCGCGACCTCCCGCCCCTGGGTGACCCACAGCTCAAGTTGTTGCAACCACTCGCCGTCAGAAGTCGTTTCCAACGGGTAGCCCAGAGAACGAATCGCCCGATACACTGGGGTAAACTGGGTACTCTGAGGATGGAAAATATGGAAGTTTTCCTGTCGCGTAGCCTCTGAACGCGCTAAGGCAACTATCGCTTCAGCGACAAAATCGACAGGCAGCAGGTCCGTTGATAGCGAAGACGGATCAGGTGCCAATCCCATCTGGATAAAGCTTTTTATCTGTCGCCACAAAAAATCATCGCTCTGGCAGGCCCCACTTCGGCTGTCACCGCCAATACGCCCGATGCGAAATACGTTGGCATCAAGTCCTTGTTCTCTGGCCTGTATAACATAGCGTTCAGCCACCCACTTACTTTGCGTATAACCTATCGACAGTGCTTCTGGATGCCCCGGCACGCAGTGTTCCACGATAGGTGATTCAGGATAGCGTGGAGAAAATACGGCGATAGTGGATAAATAGTGCAACGTTTTTCGTCCGCCATAACCGCAGAAAGCTAAAACATTCAGCATACCCTGCACATTTGACTGTTTTACCGAAGAATAAGAGAGCAAAAAATTAATCTGTGCGGCTGCATGGAATACCGTGTCCACTCGCTTTGACAAACGGCTATACGCTTCAGGGCTTAACCCTAAATTGCGCTGACCAATATCGCCGAGGCAAACTTCAACCCGGGAAAAATCAATCTCATCGGCGATTCCGTAACGCATCGCATTTTCACGCAAACGAGCCAACGCGTGCTCATCCGTCCTGGCACGCACCAGGCAGATCACGGATTGGGCACCGGCCAATAGCAATGAACGCAGCAGGTAGATGCCCAAAAATCCTGTCGCCCCGGTGAGCAGCGTCAGCCCAGGGGTTGAACACTCTCCCCCCTGCCAATGTATGCGTTCGTATCCATCCTGAACAAAGGAACGATCAACGGTATCGACGCGCCCCTTTTCACTGGCAATATAGCTGTCAATGGACTCTGCCATAGACGACAACGTAGGGTGATTAAATAACAAACGTAGAGGAATATCGCAATCGAACGCCTTACGGAGCAGAAAAACCAGCTGTGTGGCCAACAAAGAATGTCCACCAATGGCGAAAAAATCATCGTGCAGTGCGATGTGACGTCCCGGAAATAGCGTTTCCCACAACGCCCTGACATGTTCCTGCGTTTTCGTCAGAGACCGGTCTGGCATCTGCGCGGATGATTCAACAATAATATCCACCTTAAGCAACGCCTTACGATCGATTTTTCCGCTAGGCGTGGTAGGCAGCTTATCCAGAAAGACCAACGCTGTAGGAACCATATACTCCGGCAGCACCAGGCGAAGGCTGCGTTTGATCTCATCCTTTTGATTGCCTTTATCATCCGATAAGCCAGCAATAAAGGCGACGAGCTGCTTGCTTCCCGAAGTATCTGCCCTGCCAACTACCGCTGAAACCTGCACGCCCTCCAGAGCATTGATGGCCGCCTCTACTTCAGACGGTTCGATCCTAAAACCGCGAATTTTTAACTGATTGTCTATCCTGCCGAGGTAGCTGAACCGATCGTCATGCTCCAGCCTCACCAGATCACCGGTACGATACGCGTGGCAACTTTGTGCGGCAAAGCCATCAGCAGAGATAAAACGTCGAGCGCTTTCTTCACTTTTATTGTGATAGCCGGGAGACAGAAAATCGCTAACGATAAGCAGTTCACCGGCGACGCCGGCGGGAACCAGCTGCAGATGCTCATCCACCACCAACAGAGTGAATCCGGGTAGAGGGTAACCAATGGACGCTGCATCCCCCCATTTATCGCTCTCCGGTGGCAGCACATACGCGGAACAGACGTGGCTTTCAGAGGGGCCATAGAGATTAATGAGGCGAACGGGTTGCCTGAAAAATTGTTTAATATCCGCAGTGAGTACGAGCTGTTCCCCGGTGGAGTAGACCTCTTTTAAACTCGGGAATTGCCTGTTGGCCAATGCGCTCAAATGCGCGAACTGTTGCAAAGCAACATACGGAAAATAGAGACGATTAATACCCTGATACAGGATCACCTCTTGCAGATGATCCAGGTCTCTCCGTTCTTCTTCACTGGCAATGTACAAGCGCCCACCGCAGGCTAACGTGCCGAAGATCTCCTGAACCGACACATCAAAAGAAAGTGACATAAAATGCAGAGTACAATCTCCCTGACCGCACTCAGATACATCTCGTTGCCACTTAATCAGGTTATTGAGCGTTTTATTTAATAACCGTACTCCCTTGGGCTGCCCGGTAGAACCGGATGTATATATGATATACAGCTCATCGTCGGGCATTCTTTTGATGTCAGACCATGCTCCAGGGTACTCCGGGTGAATATCATCGATCAACAACAGAGGTACGGAGCCAGATACTGGGAATCTTGATACCAGCGATCGCGTCGTGGCGATGCAATCCACTTTGGCGTCCTGTAACATGTAACCAATACGCTCTTGCGGGTATTGCGGATCGACCGGAATGTAGGCCGCGCCGGTTTTTAACACGCCAAACAGAGTGGCAATCGCCTCGGCATCCCTTTCCAGTAATAACGCAACACGTTTGCCAGGAGCAATATTAAACTGCTGCTGCAGGTAAGCGGCAATCTGCCCTGAACGTTCCGCTAACCAACCATACGATCGTGTGCCACTAGCGGTAATTAGCGCAGTATCCGCAGAGTGGTTTACAGCATGCTGGTTGAAAGCCGCTAGGGCGTCAAATCGCCCGGCCTCCGCACACGGCTTAAGGCTAGATCGAACAACCAGTTCACGACTCAACGGTGCATCCAACAGCCTCAGGGATGATAGTAATACCTCGCCGTCCTCGCCCATAGCGCTCAATAAATGGCGAAAGATTTTCAACCAGTAGTCAATAGTCTGCGGGTGATACAACGCCGTCTTATACTCCAGCGTAAGCTTCCACTGCGGTTGTGCTTCAAAGAACAACGTCAGATCATATTTTGCCAACTGGCTAAAATAGTCATCCAGCATGACCTTAAAAGGCAAGTCGTTGAAAATATCGGCCCGGGTATCGGGCATAACCAACAGAGTTCTGAATAGTGGGCTGTCCTGACCCGCGTTTTCACGCGACAGTGCGACAATTTCATTGAAAGGGATCAGCTTATTGAAATGTGCACCAATAAAAGATTGACGCACCTTTGCAGCTAGCGCCCTGACTGTGTCATCTTCATTCATCTGCACGCGAACCGGCAGAGTATTGATCATATATCCCGGCGTTTCGGCAAACTCGATGCGATCCCGCAGGGTAAAAGGCACGCCAACGGTAATATCATTCTGCCCACTCATGCGGCTGAGGAAAAATTGCCAGCACATGGACATATACATAAATGGAGTCATCGACAACGATCTCGCGTGCCGCTGTAGTGAGTCCGCTTCATGTTCGTTCAGGGCCAGCATGGTATAGGCGGCTTTGGTATCTTCCCGAAGACGGCGGGGGAAATCGACCGGGAGGTCCGACAGTGGCGGAGCAGGATTCAGCGCCTGCCGCCAATAATCCCGCATGTCTTCGCACTCTGCCGCCGCAAGGGACGCGGCCTGCCAACGAGTAAATTCCTGATAGCTTCCCGTGCCGTTAAACGCTGGCAGAGCGCGTTTCTCGTCAAGCGCACAATATATTCGCAGCAAATCATGCAAGATAATACGTACTGAGGGGGCATCAATAATGATGTGGTGAAAGCAGCATGCTAACCAGGTTGTACCCGAGTCTGAACTGAGCATATTAATGATACTCAACGGACCTTCAGCTAACGATAAACGGGTAGCCGCCAGTTGTGCAGTCACCGATTCAGGCGTTTCCGTGTGCTCTGGTTGTCGATGGTAAAAAGAGAGATAGCTATCAGCGCCGATACACTGCTGTAGTTTACCGTCAAGGTAAACAAAACGCGTTCTGAATATTTCATGGCGCAAGCTCAGCTCAGCCACAGCGCGCTGCAGAATATCAGCGTCCAATGTCGCGTTGATGGTCAGCAGCACTGGCACGTTATAGCATTGGGGCTGATCCAGCGTATTATCCAGCCACCACATTGCCTGCTGCCCGGGCGTCGCTGTCAGATACGTTGCCGCAATTTCTCCACGCTCCTTGTTCAAACAGCCCTTTTTCGACTCGCCGCTATTGAATGATGGCATTTTATCCCCCTCTTAAAATTCCCTGTAAAATCCTTCCTGACTGTTGGCAGTCCCAACTCCTGGTGTTAGACCTGTTGCCGTTGCCGAATGGTCTGAGCCAGCGCGGCAATATTTTCGGCAGTGAAAATGTCCGCCGGCGAGACGGCCAAATTGAATGTCTTACTTACCATTGATGCCAACTTTATGAAATGTAATGAGTTACCACCCTGGTCTAATAAGTTGTCTTGAGGGCTAATCGCCTCGGAATGAATAATCGCCTGCCAAATCGATAGTAACTGTTGCTCAACGTTGTCCATATTTACACCTGCTCCAGTAAAGAATTTTTTAACCGTAAACGATCTTTTTTGCCGTTAGCGGTCATCGGCAATACCGCCAGACGGCTAAATTTTTCAGGTATCATCCAGGCAGGAGCATGCATAGCGAGGTGATTCTTTAAATCAGCTACGGATAGCGCGTCATCCTGCGTGACATAACAAGCATGTAATCGCGGCTCATCCGGCGTCTCCTCTATCACAATCAGCACATCTTCTATAGCGTGATGTAAGCGCAACAGGTGCTCAATACCGGCGATATTGATGCGGAAGCCACGTATTTTACAAATATTGTTGCCTCGTCCGACCAGGACGATATTGCGATCTTGGTCGTAAGTTGCCCGATCGTCGGTACTATAAAAAAGCACTTCTGTGTCTTGATACGGTATGGAGATAAACCTTTCCGCCGTCAGTTGCAGATCGGAATACCCCAGAGCCAGCCCTGCCCCTGCAATGAACAATTCCCCATATTCACCGCACGTACAGGGTTGCAACCGTTCATTGAACACCACCATCTCAACCAAAGGGAGTGGAGTACCAACCGGCACAGGAGATTCACCGGAGAATTGCCCCCCCGACTGGACATGATAGAGAGACGAGATCGCTGAATTTTCCGTGCATCCTAATCCATTAAATATTTTTGCCTTGCCGGCCTGCGCCGCCACGCTAAATAGGCGGGGGTTAACAAAGTCTCCCGACACCACCACACAATCAGGTATATGCAGTGTTTCGACCGATATCTCGACAAATAGCCGGAACAGCCCGCCAGAGAGGAATAGCATCGTAACGTTATCCGTTTCGATCTGCCGTACCAAGGCCATCAAATCAGGCAAGCCAGGCGGCGCAATCGTCAGACACGCGCCGGTCAGTAAAGCCATCCAGATTTCATTAGCTGACGCAGCGAAAGAAACATCTGCAATTTGCAAATAGCAGTCCCGCTCGCTGTTCCCCAACGTGGGTACCGGCAGACTCAGTCTGGCAATCCCGTGGTGAGCAATCAGTACGCTTTTCGGTTTTCCTGTTGATCCAGAGGTCATCAATATGAGCGCCGGATCATCAGTGCTTAACACCGGATAATTCCCACCTCTTTGTTTAGCGCAGTTTTGTATCAGCGTGATACTCGACAACACTTGCCATGCCCCATCGGGCACGCTTTTCACATCATCGCTAATCAGGTATCTGGCTCCCGCCGCACTTAAAACTTCGCCAACATAGCGCTCAGGGCTATTGGGGTTCACGGGAACCACAACAGCGCCCATTTTCATGAGCGCCAGCATAAAAATATATAACTCCGGGCTACTGGACCAGCCATGAAGCGTTGTTGCTGGACTATGAAACCACTCAAATCCGCACTACTCCTCACGGAGAATCATACTTAGCCAGCACCCATTGGCCATGGATCGGCATTCGTACTCTTGCGCCTGACAGCCCACATATCGCCATGCTGGCGAATATCTCCAACCCTGTCGCCTGCAAGATTGACGTCACCGTAACGCCATCATTCATCGCTGCACTTTGCCGACAACTCAATCCTCAGCGTATTCCTGGACGTCTGACTTTTATTTCGCGTTTTGGCCGTTCACATATTCATCGGTTGGGCGCGTTGATTCAGGCCGTTCAGGCAACCGAAACGCCGGTGTTATGGATGTGCGATCCAATGCATGGGAACACCGGGAAAACGCGGGCTGGCAATAAACGCCGAGAGCTCAGCGACATGATGGCTGAAATCTCCGGTTTCCTGAGGCAGGTGAAATCACATAACGCCTGCGCCGCTGGACTCCATCTGGAAGCAACGCCGAACCCGGTCATCGAATGCTTCTGTGAAAATAATCACCCTCAAGAACATGAACTTAAGCAAATTCTCTGCGATCCACGCCTGAACGTAGCGCAAACGCAGATGTTATTAACTCACTGGAAAGAGAGACAAAATGACCTTTGATAAACACTATATTGCCGTTATTACCGGCGCATGCGGCGGCATTGGCGAATCCGTTGCCCACGCGCTGGCGAAAGAAGGGGTTTCACTAGCGCTTCTTGATAATAACGCCACGCAGTTGGCAACCCTCGTAGCCACACTACAAAATAACCATCCGCAGCCCATTGCAGGCTTTACTGTGGACGTTGCCGACGACCGCTGCGTAGCAGAAGCCTTTACCGCGATTGGTCGCCAACTGGGCCCAGTGGGTTATTTGGTCAACGGTGCCGGCGTACTGTGCCACGCCAGCGTGGCCGAAACACAGCCTCAGGATTGGGCGAAAACTTTTGCCGTCAACGCGACTGGCGTATTTAACACCAGCCGCCATGCAGCCAATCTGATGATGGCTCAGCGCAAAGGCAGCATCGTAACTATCGCCTCAAACGCAGCGCGCGTGCCGCGGGCGACGATGGCCGCCTACTGCGCTTCAAAAGCAGCTGCCCAGGCATTTACCTATGCTCTGGGGCTGGAGGTCGCTCCGTATGGGATCCGTTGTAATGTTGTCGCTCCTGGCTCAACCGATACGCCGATGCTGCGCGGCATGTGGCACAGCGAAAGTGACAGGCAAAACACGCTTAACGGTAATCCACAACAATTTCGCATCGGTATTCCACTCAACAAAGTCGCCACGGCGGAAGAAATTGCTGCCGCTGTCTGCTTTTACCTATGCGAAGAATCAGGGCAAACCACACTGTCAACGTTATTGGTCGACGGTGGCGCCGCACTCGGCAGTTGCTAAGCGCACAAGGAGAATAACATGGAAAAGATACACCCCTACCCATTGCCGACAGAACGTCAATTACCCAAATCAATAGCAGGCTGGCAACCCAACAGTTCAAGAGCGGCGCTACTCATACATGATATGCAGCGTTATTTTCTCGATTTTTACACTGCTGACGCCTCGCCGATAGCACAGGTTATCGACAACACTCACCGCTTGCTTAGCGTCGCCCGACGTCTGCATGTTCCAGTATTTTATACTGCCCAACCCGGTGACATGACGCCACAGCAGCGTGGCTTGCTGCACAGCCTGTGGGGCTCAGGCATGAACGGCAGCCAGGAACATAAACAAATTGTTCCTCCGTTGACTCCTCTGGAAAACGAGTGGGTATTAACGAAGTGGCGTTACAGCGCCTTCTTTAACTCTCCCCTTCTGAGTACCTTGCACGAACTCAAATGCGATCAACTGATCGTCTGTGGAGTTTATGCCCATATCGGTTGTTTGTGCACAGCGCAAGAGGCCTATTCCAATGATATCGAGACATTTTTTATTGCTGATGCGCTAGCCGATTTCTCCGAAGAAAAGCATCGTCTAGCGCTTGAGCTAGCTGCGGAAACCAGCTCAGTCGTGCTGTCAACCCGACAAGCTATCGACGCATTGGAACATTAAAGATCCTCACGGCACTCTAGGAGATGATGATGTTATCTAAAGGCACAGCAAAGCCCGACGAGCTTTCGGCTCATCTGGCCAATCTTGATAGACCCTTTGCCTGTATTTACCGCCCTCAATGCGAACCTAACAACACAGTATTATTTCTTGAAGGGGGTATTGAACTAAACCAATCCCTTTCAGAACTAGCGCTGGATCCTCCCCTAGACGGGACGGGCAAAAGCTCATTTAACAAATTGATATTATTTCCATTTAATCAGCTGAAAGAAAAAAGTTATGCCTGCATTGACGATGGTGAACAGACGATCGTGATGCACATTGAGCGGCAAAATTATTACCCTATAGATTCGTTTATCGCAGCCATTAATAACCATGATATCGAGCCACGAAACCTGCACTTCGATCTTGATGATCAAACGTATGGCGACATTGTTGACACCGTCATTGATCAGGAAATCAGCTCTGGGGAAGGTAGCAACTTCGTGATTTCACGCAGTCTGGAGGGCGATATAACCGACTTCAGTATCCGCCACGCGCTGACGCTGTACAAACGGCTACTGCAATCTGAATGCGGGTCTTACTGGACATGGATGATCTTCACCGGCAGCCGCTATTTCATGGGTAGCACGCCTGAACAGCATATCAAGGTTGATGGGCAGAACGTGGCGATGAATCCTATCAGCGGCACGTTAAAATACCCCGACTCCGGGAATATGGCGCACGTACTGGATGATTTTCTGCAGGATAAAAAAGAGCGCGACGAGCTATTTATGGTGGTGGATGAAGAACTCAAAATGATGAGTAGCATCTGTCAGCGTGATATTCAGGTATCCGGGCCGAAGCTCAAAGCTATGTCGCACATCGCGCATACCGAATATTTTATCCATGGCAACTCAGATCGCAGTCTGAAAGAAATCATCAGGCAATCGCTATTTGCGCCAACAGTGACCGGTAGCCCAATAGAAAGCGCCTGTAAAGTTATCGCCCGGCGAGAACACCGCGGACGCGGCTATTACAGCGGCATCGTTGCTTTAACGGGTGCTCAAGAAGGTAAACGTTATCTGGACTCGGCCATAATGATCCGCACGGCCGATATTACCGCTCAGGGACATTTTCGGCTTACGGCGGGTTCAACCATCGTCAGAAGTTCCATCGCGCAAAATGAAGCCGGTGAAACACGTGCCAAATTACAAGGGCTAATGCATTCATTCTTCTCTGGCACAAGCGCCGATACGCCAAGCCGAACAGGATTGTCTGCAGAACTTCGCCATAGGGCTGACCAGATACTGGCACAACGGAATGCACGCACCTCCGCCTTTTGGTTGGATAACTCGCAATTGGGCCCCTGCGCTTTACTCTCTCATCATGCCATCACACTGATCGACATGGAGGACAATTTCACCGCCATGATTGCCTATCAGTTACGCAGCGCGGGTTGCGCCGTTACCCTCATTCCCTGGTATGACTGCCTGAGCAAGCTAACGCAGCTCACTGATCGCGACATCGTGTTCATTGGTCCCGGGCCTGGAGATCCAACCAATATACAACTTGAAAAAATACGCGTGGGCCGAAAAATTATCGCGCAACGGCTGCGGGAACAGCGTCCGCTAATCGGGACTTGTCTGGGACATCAGTTAATTTGCGCCGAATTAGGCATTCCGATCGAGCGGCTGGTCAATAACCGTCAGGGTAGCCAACACCAGATATCAATTCAGGGAAAACCTCATACCGTTGGTTTCTATAACAGTTTCTCCGCACTACATCAGCAGCCATGCTGGTACAGCCCGGAGCATGACAAAACAGTCCAACTGGAGCGACTACCTTCCGGTGAAATTGTCGCATTATCGTCAGGAAACGTTGCCTCCATACAATTTCATAACGAGTCATTCCTGACGCAAGACGCATTTTCTATTTATCAATGGCTGATACAGAACGCCTTAACAACAACGGTAACTCTTAGTCAACAAGATGCCGTTTAAAAGTAAGTGATTTAAAACCGATATTCGGAGAGAGCTGACATGGGAAATAAATCAGTATCGTTACCTACCGGTAATGACTTTTTGGCGGGTCTGAATGATGGGCGAGAAATATGGGCTTATGGTGAAAAGGTCGACAATGTTATTACACATCCAGCGTTTCGCAATTCAGCACTGTCTATAGCTAAATTATACGACGCGCTCCATGACGAAAAGTATCAGGCTATTTTAACCACGCCGTGTGATACCGGCAGCGGTGGTGTCACCCATCCGTTCTTCCGCGTTCCCCATTCCGTTGACGACCTGATACGCGATCGTGACGCAATCGCTCAGTGGGCACGACTTAGCTACGGCTGGTTGGGAAGAAGTCCTGATTTCAAAGCGTCGTTTCTTACTACTCTGGGTGCCAATCCCGATGCCTACGGCGAATATGCGGATAACGCCAGGCACTGGTACAAACGCTCGCAAGAGGAGCTGCTTTACTGGAATCATGCCATCATTAACCCCCCTATAGACCGCAATCTCCCGCCCGACCAGATTGAAGATATCTGCATTCACGTCGAAAAAGAGTGTGATGATGGCGTGATTGTTAGCGGTGCCAAGGTGGTTGCTACCGGCTCAGCCTTGACACATTACAATTTCATCGCGCATTACGGTTTACCTGTCAAAAAAAGAGAATTTGCCCTGGTATGTACATTACCCATGAATGCCCCAGGGCTGAAGCTGGTTTGCCGCCCCTCTTACTCCTTAGCCGCCGAAAAAATCGGCAGCCCATTTGACTATCCTCTATCCTCACGCTACGACGAGAATGACATGATCTTCATTCTGGATAAGGTGAAGATCCCCTGGGAAAACATTTTTATTTACGGCGATACCGCTAAAGCGGCCACGTTTTTACCCAGTTCAGGCTTCCTGCACCGTTCTACGTTCCATGGCGTGACGCGTCTGGCGGTAAAAATCGATTTTATTTGCGGTTTATTCATTAAAGGCGTGGAAGCCACCGGCGTAGCCGATTTCCGCGGCATACAGACGCGCGTCGGGGAAATGCTGGCCTGGCGCAACCTCTTCTGGGCCATAAGCGATGCTATGGCTAAATCGCCGAATCCCTGGCACAACGGCGCCCTCCTGCCTAACCTGGATTATGGTTTAGCCTACCGTTGGTTTATGAGTCTCGGCTATCCACGGATCAGAGAAATTATTGAGCAAGATCTTGGCAGCGCGCTTATTTATATCAATTCGCATGCCAAAGATTTCGCCGCGCCGGAACTGGAACCTTATCTGAAAAAATATATGCGGGGCTCCAACGGTATGGATGCCGTTGAACGCGTTAAGCTCATGAAGCTAATCTGGGACTCCGTAGGAACAGAATTCGCCAGCAGACACGAACTCTATGAACGAAATTATACCGGCAGTCATGAAAATGTTCGTATCGAACTGTTGCTCGCCGCACAGATGTCGGGGCAAGTACAAGAATATAAAGGCTTCGCTGAACAATGCATGATGGATTATGACTTGGATGGCTGGCTGGATCGCGATTACCACTGGCCTGTAGACTAATAATATTAACGGGACAATACATCAGTATAATAATGGGCATGCATCACATTATTGCCAGTCTCTTCTGGCTGTCCCGACCACAATTTTCTCACTCCACCTGACAATGTTTGCGCAACCACTCTGCAGTCAAAGAATGGCGACAGGCCAGCATCGATTCGGGTGTACCGCTAAATAGTAATTTCCCCCCTTCTTGCCCGGCATAAGGTCCAATATCAATAATCCAGTCAGCCTGAGCGATCAACTCCATATTATGTTCAATAATAATGACGGTGTTTCCGCGATCTACCAGTCGGTTAAATAGTTTCAGCAGCAAGGCAACATCACTGGGATGAAGTCCGGTGGTTGGCTCATCGAAAATATACATGTCACTATCATGATTTAATTGTGACGCTAACTTCAGCCGCTGGCATTCACCGCCTGAAAGATGATTCAACGATTCACCCAGGCGCAAATATCCCAACCCGACGTCGACCAGACTACGAAAAATTGGTCTGAGCTGTGGCTCATTCAGGAAAAAATCGCCAGCATCGTTAATTGACAGGGATAATACCTCCGCAATATTTTTTCCCTGATAACGATATTTCAGCGCCTGCGGGCTATAGCGCTGCCCTTGGCAGGCCTCACATGGCAACGTAACCGTATCCATAAATGCCAGATCGGTTTGTATTAACCCTAGCCCATTACATTCCGGACAGGCACCTTTGGCATTGGCGCTGAACCACGACGCTGACACATGGTTTTTTTCGGCAAACAGCGTACGAATCGTATCAAATGCACCGCACCAGGAAGCAATATGTGATCGAATCGAAGTATGTATCGGTTTTTGATCGATAACGATCGAATCCGGACATTGCGGCGCCAGGGCTCCCATCACGAATGAACTTTTGCCCGATCCAGCGACCCCTGTCACGGCGACCATAACGCTTAAAGGCACTTCTACCGATAAGTTATGCAAATTATGCAATGTGGCGTTTCTTACCGAAATGTAACCTTTGGCACATCTCGGTCTCTTATTTATCTCTGCCCGTGAAGAGAAATATCTTCCCGTCAAGGTTTGGGATTGCTTAAGTGCCGACAGGTCACCCTCAAATACAATATTCCCGCCTTGCTTACCCGCTCCCGGCCCTAAATCAATAACATGCTCGGCTATCGCTATCATGCCCGGGTCGTGCTCCACCATCAGAATAGTATTGCCTTTGTCGCGTAGTTTTCCAATTAATACATTCAATTTCACAATATCTGCTGGATGCAGCCCGGTACTGGGTTCATCAATTATATAAGCGATCCCGGTCAGACTACTTCCCAGATGCCTGACCATTTTCAACCGCTGGGATTCACCGCCCGATAAGCTGGGGGTCGTACGGTTCAAATCCAGATATCCCAAGCCTACTGCACACATTGCATCCAACCTTTCCAGCAATGCTTCAAGCAGCGGCCTGACTTCAGGATAATCGAGCTTTTCTACAAACAACTTTAACTCTTTGACAGGGAGCGTTGCGCATTCGCCAATATTTTTCCCTCTAATCCGACAGGAAAGTATTTTCTCGTTAAGCCTCATACCATGACAAGAAGGGCAAACCTGCAAACTTACGACTCGCTGAAATTCCTCAGTTTTAGTATCTTTAGTTTCTTGTTTCAAATAACTTCGCGTAAAGCGTGTAATGACGCCTTCGAACTTTGCGCTCTTAGGCCAACCGGCTAACGGCGCTTCAGGAATGAGATTATCCGCATAAAGTAATAACTCTCGTTCCTCTTTTGAATAATCCGCGATTTTTTTATTGGCATCAAAAATCCCTGAATAAACATAACGTTTCCAGCGCCATGAGCCGGGTGCAAAAGAAGGATAAAGAATAGCACCTTCATTTAAAGACAGATTTGAATCAATCAGATGGTCGATATCAATGGTGCTGGCAATGCCCAACCCGTCGCATGTCGCACACATCCCAGCAGGATGATTAAATGAAAAAACATTAGAATAACCAACAAATGGTTCGCCAACACGAGAAAATAGTAGCCGCAGCAGGGTATAAATATCTGATGCGGTGCCCACCGTCGAACGTGCGTTACCACCAATACGTTTTTGGTCAATAATAATGGCCACCGACAGGTTTTCAATTTCATCAACTTCAGGATTACCATAATGCGGTAAACGGTGGCGAATAAAAGGTGGAAATGTGTCATTTAACTGACGCTGAGATTCTGCCGCAATAGTTCCGAATACTAAAGAACTTTTTCCCGATCCGGAAACACCGGTGAAAACTGTTATTTTGTTTTTAGGTACCTCTACATCAATATCTTGCAGATTATTTTGTCTTGCACCAATGATTTTTATAGCGTCATGTGTATTCGTCACACTATCCTTTTTTACCTGTCAATAATAATGCCATAATGGCTATTAAACAACATCCCGCGATGATCAGCGACATCGGCAGTAATGACAACGGGTCTCCAAATCCAAGCAGTGACGGGGTTATCGCAGCGATACCAAACTGAAAAGCCCCTAAAATAGCAGAACCCGTTCCCTTTAAATGTGAAGATGCCGCCATGGCCATACTCGCAGCATTGCCAAATGTCAAAGCCATGGTAAACATCATCATTAACAGTAGCATCGCCGCGATCTCAAACTGGAAATGAGAAATATTGTCAACGATACAAAGTAATACAGATATCGCCAGCGTGCTTATCACCCCCACTTTTATGAGGCTATCTTCGCCAAATTTCATAACATAGCGAGCGCTGACAATACTGCCAAGCATCATTGCGCCCGCGTTGATAGAAAATATTACAGCAAATTCCCCTGAGGATAAATCAAACGCCGATTGATAGATAAACGGTGATGCTGATATATAAGCAAATAGTGCCCCAAACTGGATTGAAAAAATCAAAGTATAACCAATATATTTCTTATTGCTAAGCAGCTCGATAAACTGACTAATAAACTCGTTTAGATTGAAAGGTAATCGCTGATCACGGGGTAAGGTTTCGCTAATAAAATTACTGCTGAGCAAGGTGGAGACTAATGATATTGCAGCCATAAAAACGAAAACTACCGGCCAGATAAACCATGCGGCCACTCCTCCAAGTAATGGAGCAATAACAGGGGCGATACCCTGTATCGCTAACACAAGATTAAAATATCGAGCTGCCTTAGCCCCTGGGCACAGATCAGAAATAATTGCCCGGGAAAGAACGATACCAGCCGCCCCTCCCAACCCCTGAAAGAGCCGTGTAACAATGAGCAGCTGAATGTTAGTAGATATAGCGCCAGCTAATGAAGCGATTGTTAATAGAGCCATCCCGCCTAGCAATAATTTACGTCTGCCGTAATGATCGGACAATGGACCAATGAACAACTGCCCAATCCCTAAGCCCACCATAAAAGCGGTGATACTAAGCTGAACTTTGTCAGGCGTCGTATGTAAATCACTGGCGATAATTGGAAATAAAGGCAAGTACATATCAGTGGATAATGCAGCCACGGCGCTGAGTAAACCAAGAATAATAACGACTTTACTGGAAAGCAGACCTCTACTTTCATCTCTGTACATCGTACTGGCTGCCGGTGCATGAACTTCAATCGATCGCATGTTGTGCGTAATCCCTTTACCATCTGTAGTCTTTAATAACTATACCACCAGCCAAACTGATTGCAAAAAAGAAATCAGTTAAATTAGCAACAAAAAATAAACATATAAAAATTAATAACATACAAGTTATAATGCAAAAAATATTGCACTTTGCTTTCTTTAGAGGTATTACAAAGCTGATAATTCACTTCCATGGATATACTGAATAAAGTTGTAATATCAATAACCTATGCTAGAAACCTCTATACCCTTGAACCAGAAAAATACGCTTTTAAAAGGATGCACCATTATGTTAATTTTTGATAAAAATCTTTCCACAGGGATATTCATCCGTTCTTTCAAAACGGGTTATGTTATACAAGAACCATCAATACGTGTCTGTAAGCTTGAGTTTGATATTACAGAATATAATGATGCTTTGTTTTCAACATTTTCCATCGAATTTCCTGAATCACTCTCTTCGGCTGTCCTAAAACGACGAGCCGAATATCTTGCCGGTAGAATTTCGGCACAAACCTTACTTGTTAAAGAAGGTTTTTATAAAAGAGTCGCGCTTTGTAGCGACCGAAGTCCTAAATGGCCAGAAGGTTGGAATGGTAGTATCTCCCATACTGACCAGTGCGCAATAGCCGTGATCTCACCACAACTCATGGGATTTGCTGTCGGTATAGATATTGAGAATCTTATTCCTGAGATAATTCGAGATGCAGCCGATATGTTCACCACAAAAAAAGAGCAAAAATACCTTATTAAAAGCGGGATAGATTATAACATTGCATTACTTATCGCATTTTCCGCAAAAGAGAGTCTCTATAAAGCACTTTACCCTACAGTAAGAATTTTTTTTGGCTTTGAGTGCGCCATAATAACCGATATTAATGACCAATATGGTACTTTCACCCTACAACTCACTACACCACTAGCTAACAAGTTCTCAGCAGGAGATGATTTTTTAGGTCACTTTATTTTTAATAAAAATAGAGTCACCACACTAATTTACTGAGTTAAAGATAAAATCATTCACTTCGCTATTTTTTATGAAAATGAAAATTTTTAGTGTTCTCAAATAAATAATTATCACCCAATCAAATAGATTATTTAACAGCCAATATGTCAATCATTTAATGGATGTTTAAATATAACATATCGTTCCTGTCAAAACGTTGAGAAAGGAGATGCACCATGTCAAAACCAGATCAAAATTTAAAAAATCCAGATTTCATATCTGATTGGGTTACTATACAAGAGGCTGTCAACATACTCAGATATTCAAAAAAAAATCTCTAAAAGTGACATTTATCGCCATGCCATGTGCAACGATATCTGCCTTTCCATTTACTTTCAGTCACCAATCTTTTTAAGAAAAATACAAATCTGCAGAAATAAAATAAAACTACGCCCAGTAAATTCGTTAATTATTGATAATGGTTCTTTAGTTAAAAAATCATTCCGAGTAAAGATAAACTAATCCTCTGCACCGAAGGAAAATATATCCACCCGAGGAAGAAAATTATTGACACAGGATTAAATGGATACGAGCATATTATATTACAAAGATTACTTGCACATTCATTAGGTATTCCACCTCCTTTAACAGGAGCAATGGACGCTAATTATGGAATTACAGTGAGCTTGTCTGGAGAAATATTTCAAGTCTTTGAAAAAGAAAGAAGAGTAAGAAATGAACTTATATTGCCGCACTTGGAAAACTCGACCACCCATCACAACCACATACTCTCTCTGACAAATAAAAAATATAGTCAAGCCAAGTACTCCCCTATGTATGACTTACCAAAGGATGCTTGTTTTGTTATTCGGAATTCAGAACTGGAAAAATTATTGGAAACATCACTTAAAGTAAAATCAAACTCAGCATCTTCAACAAGAATGTCTACACCATTATCCCGTATGTTCTGGCTCGCCTGTAAAAATAACGAGGCTATTAGTCCATTAATCAGAAAGCCCTATAAGCTGCTGTCTATTTTCGAGCGGTGGGCATCAGATGAAGGCATTACCGACAGGTTCAGTGGTGATACACTAAAAACTGCGCTGGAGCGCGGTTCCCCCTCATCAGATTGATTTGAGAAAAATCCACTAACCTGCAAGTCCGTATTAAGGACTCTGAAACCCGTAATACGGGCTTATCTGCTTTATTCTCCATCCCCACTTGTGTTCCTTTGTCTCCTCCGGGCATGCCCCACAACGGCCACAGGAGTAAACGATGACATCCCATCAGCTATTACGCCTAAAACAGGTTGAAATAAAAACTGGCCTGAAACGTTCGCAAATCTACCTGTATATGAAAGAAGGCATCTTTCCCCGTTCAATCAAGATTGGCCCCGCCAGTGTGGCTTGGCTTGAATCTGAAATTGACGAATGGATCAACCTTAAATTAGCCAACCGCTTAACGCATTGAAGGGAGATACAGAATCATGATCCCGTCATTAAATTTCGCCGTATTAACCGACGCACTGTACGCGCTGAAAGAAGGTAATTTTCATCACTGCGAATCATTGGGATTCACTTTCGACGAACTGAATGCCCTCGATCAGTTATCCCTTGATGAACTGTTTACTATCAGCCGGTCGTCAGCGCCGTTTGTCGCGATCAGCGTCCGCCATGACGTTTTGTGCCATCTGATGGTACTGGCGCGTCAGGAGGTTCGCCAGCAGCAGCAAATTCACCGGGCGATTCGCTTAGGTGGTTCGAACGCGTTACTCAACCAGTATTTTGGCCTTACCTCCAACGAAGTCTGTCTTCGTCGCCGGATGCTGGGCGTCTATGTGCCTTATGGCCGGACACCTGAACCAGATGAAGAAACCGATGCAGCTATCTGGCGGCAATGGCAAAAATGCCGGGTGGAAAATCTGGCCTCCCCTGAAGCGCTGGCGGCCATGATGCAGGTCACTGAAACGCTGTTATCGCAGACGGAAGTGCTGCCACTCACCACCGTCTGGAAGCGCATCACGCTTTGCGAGCAGGAAGCCGTCAGCAGGAGGGCATTGCATGCCGGATGAGATCGATCGCGATCAGGAATTTAATGAGCAGAGGCTTGAAGAGATGATTGAACAGAACCGTTTTAAACCGGGAACAACGCCATCATTATTCCACTGCCGTTTATGCGGTAAATCTATTCCTGAAAAACGACGTCAGATGCTGCCGGGTATAACAACCTGTACAGAATGTCAGGAAAAGCTTGAACGCCGCCGAAGTTAATTCTACCGGTAAGACGTGGGGAGATTTCTCTCCACGTCTTTATATTTATATTTAAATGGAAATAACGCCTTATAGTATATTCCATACCCTTCCGCTTCTTTCCGCATTCTTAATTCCATCCAGATAAACTATTTCATTTTCATTTTTAATTTATCGTTTAGAAATTAGTTCCTTCCCTTCATCCTGAAACCGCCGTTACCCAATGGATGAGCTGATGGACGTTAATTCGTCCGGGCCGGGCATTGCTCTTTAAAAATATGAAACGGGCTGTCATATAACCTCAATTCAGGGTGCCGCTGAATGTTCTTGCTGACCCGTTAAAACCGGAATGCAGAATTGGGATGTGATCAAGAAACATATTTTCAACTGTTTTAATCAAAGAGGGTAAATTATGAGAAAACCCATTTATTACGCGTATGTTGCCCAGGAAAGTCAGTCGGATGCTCAGGGCGAGAAAAACACGTACTGGACAAAAGTCGGCGTCGCCTTTGCTCACCACGGTAAAGCAGGTCTTAATATTGTCCTGACGCCCGGTATTGCCGTCTCCGGCAAACTGGTCCTGCTGGAACCCCGCGAGGAAAACAGTTCTCCGCAGAGTACGGATCCTGTCGAAACCGCATAGTAACCCCATTAATTCTGACTCCACAGCATGCAGCGTCAATAGACCCTGCATGCTGCCTGCTTTCTGAGGCCATCATGCTTTCCACCACTGCCTTTCTGGCGGCGGCCATGCAATGTGCCGCCAGCATTCATCCGTCCACAGCGCTCGACGTGGCACGGGTGGAATCCGGTTTTAACCCGTATGCCATCGCCGAGATTATCCCGAAGGCCAGAAAAACCTCCGGTGGCAACCCTGTTATCTCCCATCTGCCCGCCAGCCGGGCAGAAGCAGAGCGCATTATCCGTCGCCTTGCCGTACAGGACCGGCGTTACTCCGTCGGGCTGATGCAAATCACCAGCACCAATTTTCGTCACTACGGTGTGACAGCCACTAACCTGCTTGATCCCTGCACCAACCTGTCTGTTTTTGAACGCATCCTCAGCGACTGTTACCGCCGAGGCGGCTCACTGAAAAGAGCACTGAGCTGCTACTACTCCGGCAATTTCCGTACCGGACAGCAGCCGGAACCTGCATAACACGCTGGCGGACAAGGACGAGTTCAACGAGAAGAACCCGGCCAGTACCTGCATTCTCGGCACCAACGGTTCGGGTAAAACCATGCTGATGACGTTCCTTGAAAACATGCAGCAGAAATATGGCCGCGCGGACAGTTTTTCACCCGACGCGAAAACCCAACGGCTGACCACCGTTTATCTGGACAAGGACCGGGGCGCGGAAATGAACATCCGGGCGCTGGGCGGCCGTTACTTCCGTATCACGCATGGCGATCCCACGGGGTGGAACCCGTTTTCGCTGTCGCCCACGAAACGCAATATCAGTTTCATCAGTCAGTTGATGAAACTGCTGTGCACGCGTAACGGCGCGACCATCACGCCCCGTGATGAACGCCGTCTGAACGACGCCGTTAACGCCGTGATGAGCAACGAGCCGCAATACCGTGTCTGTGGTATTACGCGCCTGCTGGAGAATCTTCCTGAACCTGCTACAAAAGAAGCCCAGGAGAACGGCCTGAGCATTCGCCTGTCGCAGTGGGCGCAGGGTGGCGAGTTTGGCTGGGTGTTTGATAACGCATCAGACACCTTCGATATCAGCCACTGCGATAACTTTGGCATTGACGGCACGGAGTTTCTGGATGACGCGAACGTCTGTGCGCCGATCTCCTTTTAGGGGCGCTGGTCTGGGTATGCAGGGAAGTCATCATGGTTTTTCTCCGTCAGTGGTGTGATTTTCGTCTTCGTATCGCCTGACGGTTCGCTTTCACGGCATCGTTCTGGCCCGCAAGGGCGCAGCATGCGTGCACTTCACCCTTGCGGGACGGGTTGTGCAGGGAAACGATTAACCGGAAGCAGATATGGAGAACAAAAAGCACACAGGAGAAAAAATTTGCCCCTACATAGCCGGGGGCATAGCGCCCCTTGCTTCGCAGCGGTGAAAAATAGACTGGTGGTAATGAGTCGGGGACTGGCACTGACAGAAATTTCTTGTCGGTGCTAGTATGTTTTCCTGCCGGGCGAAACGATCCTTCTAACCGGGGGCGGTTTGTTCTTAAATTGTCTCGCTCCGGCATCAATCACAACCGGGTCCGGGCTGTCTCCTTATTGAGCGCCGCGTACAGTTTGTCTACCACCATCCGGATCCGGGATGAGAGATTTTATGAAGCAGGCCACAGCGCTGTAACCACTTATAGAGACTGTGTTCTGAAACGCCCAGCCGGTCAGAAACTTCAGCAACGGAATAACCGCGTTCCGTTATTTGACGGACGGCTTCTTCCTTAAATTCAGGTGTAAATCGTGGTGTGCCCATACTCTCCTCCTATGCTCAAACTATAGGGCAGGACCATCTACCGGGGTGGGGTCGGTCCATCCCACTGTCACCCCAAAATTGATGACTCAAGCAGTTGGACCTGTTGCATTCCTCGTCACTGTTGCTTTGACGCCTGTGCGAGGATTCCCCTCAAGATAAATTGTGTTCAAGAAATATTCATCCGGGAGGCTGGAAAATTTTTGCGCAAGATGTCGAGCCAAACTGTCGCTTGCCGACGTCAAGATCAGGTTCATATATGGCATTGAAGTCGCAACAAGCCTGAAGATATCTAGCATAGCAACTCGATTGAGATCGTCCAAATGAGCGATTGGCTCATCCAAAAGGAAACTGCCGCCTGTATTCTTAGCTCTTGCAAGGTAGAGCGATAGTGCCAAATCTTGTCGCTGCCCTTGGCTGAGCTTTTCTTCTGCTTCCAACGGTGCCTGATGGCCTTCAGCAAGAACCGTCCAATTTAAATCATTTCCAGATACACTCAGTTGGTGGTACACCTCATTTGCATGCATACGGGAGAATAGTTCAGTCGCCGGTACTAAGAGGGGAGCTAGGCTAGAAACGGTAGCATTGCGAACATGATTGCCATATTGTGTAATCGCATTGTCTGCAACATTAATGTGGCTTTTACCCATCTGCAGCTTTTCGTCGATTACAGCTCTCTCGCTGCGAAGTTTAATCAACTGATTAGTATCAGAGTCGACACTCATTGATATTTGACAATCGCGAAGTTCTACCTCAAATCCTTGAGCTTTTTGGAGGTCTGCCTCCACCGCGACTTGACTAACAGCGTGTATACTTTTGGAGATGGGAAGAGTACCAACGACCTCACCCCATTGGCTTTGGAAGCGATCTACTACTTGAGAAACTGCCGCAATGCTGGCGTTAATCTGATTTGACTCTCGAGCTTTAACCTGAACGCTTTCAAGCTTCTCCCTGACAGATTGCGTCAAGCCAGGTTGTTTAGCATTAGCCGAGTCAAGTTGATGCTGGAAAAGCTGTTTGTAACGTGCAAGCGCCTGAAGTGCCTCACTAACGCTTGTGCTTGCACTCAGGGAAGGAGGAAGTTGGAAGAACTCCTCAACCTGAGACAATGCTTCGACGACGATCCTCATTCCGATCGCCGACTTGATGCGTACCAACAGATGAGGAAAATTATCAATATCAGTTTCGGTAAAGTCAGATTTACCCATAATACTTAGATAATCGGTTCTTTCCTCGATGGTTCTAAGGCTATCGTTTACGGATTTAACCCGAGCGACATAATCCTCAAAAGATGATTGCTGCAATTTAGCACTTTGAAGTGTCGATACCCAGAACTGTTCATGCGATTGTGCATTCACTAGCTTTTGGCTTGCTGCCTGAAGCTCAGGTGCCAAGTTGGCATTAGAAAGCTGCTCTCGAAGCACATCGGCCGATTTCCAGTCATGGTCGCACAAAGGACAATGCCCACTCGAAAGAGAATGTGCCGATTCATGCCCCAACGCTTTCAGGCGATTTATGACATTCGATAGAGCATCGAACTCCCCTTGCGCTACAATTCGTGCCTGTTTAGCCGCATCAGCAGATTTTATTAGTTCCACCAGGTTAACAGGTGGCTGGACTACGTTATTGGATAGTTCTCGTTTAACGCTTAAAAGATTTTTTAAAAGCTCTCTGTTGCTGATCAGATGTTCGACTGAATTTAACCAATTCTGTTGCCTGCTACTTTCCCAGTTATACTCGACGAAATCTCTCGCCAATAGCTGGAAACTGAGGTCCGCTTGAGGGAAAATCCCCATGAAATTTGAATCAGATGTAATTAATCCCCAACCATTGAGGGCATCGATATTTTTTTGTGCCCATTCAACGCTCAATTTCCCTTGGGCTATCTGAGTTTCGACAGTAGCTAGTTGATCAGCGAACTGTCGATGTTCATTAGCCAAGACTGCGCTGGACTGGGTAATGTGTACTAGTGCACTCCGGCTGCTTTCAAGCTGCTGTAGGCTAGATTCATACTCAGGCCATATCTCCAGCAACTGGCCCAGTATGCTTTTTTTGCGTTGAGCAGTCTGCTGTAGCTTAGTAACTTCCAATTGTGCAATTTTAAAGTCATCCAATAAATTCCCCGTTACCTGAACGCCGGAAAACTTTTCTAATATCGAGTTCAACTTGAGCGCAATTTGGTCGCGTCCTGATTCACTGGCGGAAAGCTTACCTTCCAATGTCTGAATCTCCGTGACAAGGTTTTGTAGCCTTGTTTCGAGTCCATGAACTCTGGGAAGTTCAGCGCGGTATTCCTTCAAATTACTGAGTGTGCTCGCAAGATGGCCTAACCCCAATATGTCAGCAAAAATCTGCTGCCTGAGTTCTGACTTGCTATTGTCAACAAGCAGGGCCAACGAGTTTGCATACAACCATCGGCAGTTGCGTAGCCAATCTCGACGAGCCTTGGTTGTAGCTTGAGTACTGCCGCCCTTAACTGATGAAGGCGTGAGCATCTCAAGCAAGGCTGCATCCTTAATGACTCTTTTGCTACGCTCTCCATCTTTTTTTAATGAAGCTTTCCCATTGACTCGCACAAGGTTGTACCGTTCGCCATTTATCTCGCAATCAGCACTAACGGAAGTTTCACCAGCCCCCCACTGGCAAGAAAAATCTGAGGTGGTTGGAAGGTCTTCAACTTTATTCGTAAGTAACCATTCTAATGCATAACAGATGGTGCTTTTACCAGTACCATTTGCAGCATGAATAATGGTTAATGGCGCATCGAGTGGAATTTGTAAAACATCAGGAACGCCACGAAAATTTCTAATTTCGACCGAAAGAAATTTGATAGACATATTATTCATTCAGATCCCACTTCTTACCATGAAGGCGCGCTAGCTCCTTACCTTTCCTTTCCCCAAGAGAGATCAAAAGCTCGGCCATTTGTTGATTCTCAGGCACAAATCCAGATAATTCAACCTGCTCGGATGGTGTTACCAGCCCTAATGGAGTGATTCGCTGGCAGCGCTGCCAACCGCTATCATCCTGGTAAACAACGTGCTTACGTACAAAACGGGTATCCTTTTCCACATCGTTAATGAACTGTCTCAACTCGTCAGTTAACTGAGTCAGAACTAACACCAGATAACCATCAACAACGGCTCCTTTTTTTTCGAATTGAAGGAGCGCAGCATCTAGGAAGGCCTCCGCCTGTCTCGTCATCTTCCAGGCCTCCTCAATAGATTGGCAATCGACTTGTACAAGCAGCACTGATGCAAATTTTGTATACCAATATTTTACTTGCGCCGTTAGAGGTGGGCCAAGCCAGTACGGCGAATCATCGAATGACAATATATTGTTTTCGGGGGAAGTGAAGCCGGCTGCGACTGCACGCTCATCTAAGAGCTGAATCAGTTCACTGAGCATCTAGATTTTTCCTTCGATTGGAAATATTCTCCATGAAGTCTTCTGCCGATAAGGCATCAGGCTCATCGTACATTGACTCAATCTCATTGAGATCAAAAAGGTAGGCTTTATTTACCGTTGCAGCATCAGTAATTGAGCCCTTCACATTTGGCGCCATCGTAATATCAAACCGTTCGCGGCTAGAAACGCTGGAGCTACTGAGCTCACTAGGCTTTTCATCCTTAACTTTCCCAATACCATTGGCGAACACGACGAGTTGAGGATGGTTGGCTGTATTTCTTGCCCAACGATAAAGATCGTTTGCCATTTGCCTTACACGATAATCATCGTTTGCCCATGCCAGGACGTTATAATCAACTTGATTGAGATCGGTGAACCGGAGATGTCCCTTTGTTACAGGCTCAGTAATCCAAGTCGAATCCTTATGAGTTTTAAGGTAGCTTAGAGCCTGCATCGCCTTCATCACATATTTTCCAGAGCAGGCCAAGTCTTCTAATGAAAACTCTTTCTCAGGCGCTACCCCATACTTGGTCTGGTATGCAAAGTCACTAACGTCCTTAATAGCTCCAACCTGTACATAATTATCCAGTTGCGCAAATTCAGTCTTAATCGATTCGGGATAATCGGCGCCAAGTGGAAATCGGTCAAAAAGCTCATGAAACTCCAGCGCTGCGGGCCCCAAATCGTCGAGAACTACGCCATCTTGCAATCTGTGACCTTTTACTCGTTCCAGTGTGAGATTCACGTCCCAAGTCAACGTAAGGGTCAATCCGCCACTGGAGCTCCTACGCATCACTCGACTCGGAGGCTGCATCGCTGGCGGACTTGAACGGGTATTGTGTTCGCTGTCTGTCGAAGGGAATATGCCTGTAGCACTATAAAGCTGTATCCGACAATCCTGCAGACGTCCACTGTTAGCAGCTGCAACTGCGATCGGTGACACCAAACGCTGAGCGTGATAGTCCGAAAGAGCGCTCACGACTTCCGTAAACTCGGTTATGTGGTGGGAGGCCATTATCAGATTTGGACGTTTGAATCTGTCTTCAGCCTGACTTGCAATGATTCTGCGTAATTGGGAGCTATTACGACGGACTGAATTCGTAAAGTCATTTCCCAAAGTTGGCCAGACAATAACATCCTTAAAGGCTAGTCTGAGCGAAATACTCCCACGATCAAAGCCAAGTTCCTTGGGCTCATTTTCAACTAAGATGTGACAGGTGATGGTTTCGTTATCAGGATCTGTGACCCAACACCATCCTGCTTTATATTTCTGTACAGAGGCCGGTTGCCAAGATGGATCTATCCACGACATTCCGTCGGCCATCTTCCAACTGATAAGCGTAGCGCCAGTGACCTCTCCGCATCCGACCACAAATACGAGTGGATGTGGATACGCTTTTACCAGTTCATTTATTTCGTTCCACTGTGTAGCAGTGGCAGCTACCGAGCCAGCTGTAAGCACCACGGGCCGATTGCCAAAATTTTGTTCAAAAGTACCTACTCCTCTAGCAAGCATGCCCTGGAGGAACGGAATAAGATCTGTTCCTTGGATAAGGGCAATATTGAGTTGTTCTCCGTCACGCAATTCTCGATCAACATACTCCGTGCGAATTTTCCTAAGATAACCCTCATCGGCTTTGGATAGGGCTCCGCCTTGAGATACCAAATATTGACGGATGGTCTCGATGATCCCAGTCGTATCTGAATCGAGTTTGAAATAGGTGCTCTTCAACAATGGATGCTTGTTCACCAGACTCGACAAGCTGTCTTTCTTTAGAACTTTCGTATCTAAAAGGGGTATCCACTGCCACACAATCTCGCATAGCTGCGCTTTAGTAAATCCTTTGAACCGCGTATCTTTTTGGAGCGTCTTTGAATTTCCAAGAATTTTTCCACATACTTCCTGAAATGATGCAAGTTTTTCATCGAAACGTTGTCGCCCCGATTCCTGCAAAAATTCGAAAGCTTCTTTGGTTACACCGTCGGCGACTGCGAAGTAGTATCTGAAGAGTGCACCCGGCTTAGGTGCTATCTGTGGCCTGATATGTGCATACAAAAAGAATTTGCAGATTTCATATATGACGGTGCCTAAGTCAAGATTTTTCTTGAGACGCTTACACTGTATCACCCCGGCGGGAACCCCGTCCTTGTACATGACAACATCTCGACCTTGATCAGCACCATCATTCAAGCGGCTAACCGTGTCGAACCAATTTTCAGCACCGCAGTTACACTCAGCTCGATAGACATCTGCCACCAGAAGCTCAAAGTGCGCATCTCCCATCCGTTCGAATGGAAGCTGCCCACAGTCGAAAGTGAAGAGTTCGGGAGCATCTGTCATGTCCTCTCTAATTACCGCTTCCTCTTCAGAAGTGAGGAAAGACACTACTTCTTCTACAGCCAATTTTCGCTCCTAGCGTTGAGAGACTGACTTGTGGAGACAACGCAGTTTTCCGCAGACCATGAGACCGATATCGCGTAAGTTGTAGATCAAGGTCCATCATGAATTGGAAAAACACGAAGCCCTTACGCGCCCATTGGTTCATGGGGAAATGTCTATTGGTCTTTATCTTAATTCGAGTAGCGCGGAGTATCCAGTAACTGTAGTGGATCGGTAATTCAGGACACCTCGAAATCCTGTTAATGTTAAAACAGTGAAAATGAGGTGATGCATGATCAAAACTCGTCGGACTAAACGTACCTTTTCCCCGGAGTTCAAGCTTGAAGCTATCGAACAGGTGGTTAAATACCAGCGTGATGTCAGAGAAGTCGCGCTGGCACTCGAGCTCAACCCTGACCATTTGCGTAAATGGATACGGTTGTATAAGCAGGAACTTCAGGGTATTGAGCCCGCTGGTAATGCTATTACCCCTGAACAACGCGAAATTCAGCAGCTTAAAGCGCGGATAAAGCGCCTTGAGATGGAAAAAGAAATACTAAAGCAGGCTGCCGTGCTGATGAGCGAAATCCCCGGGAAGCCGTCGCGCTAATCACACGGCTGAAAGCAAAGTGGCCAGTGCGGGTTCTTTGTCATTTATTCGGTATTCACCGTAGCGTTTATTACGCGCAGGTGAAGCGTCCTGTTAATGTGCAAAGAATTGAATTACGAAGTCGGGTGAGGGCTTTCCATGCTCTCAGTCGTGGCGCAGCCGGTAGCCGGGCAATCAGTCAGATGTTGCGCCAGAGTGGCGTTGATGCAGGCCGGTGGCTGGCACGACGACTGATGCGGGAATGCGGGCTGACAAGTCGACAGCCGGTTAAACATCACTACCGGGTAAACGAAGACAAAAGTCCGCCATTGCCAAATTTACTGAACCGGCAATTTAACCCCGCCGCACCAAACCGCGTCTGGTGCGGCGACATCAGTTTTATTCGCCTGCAGGACAAATGGTGTTATCTCGCGCTCGTTGTTGATTTATATTCACGGCGGATTATCGGTTCAGCCCTCTCATTAACCGCTGATGCTGAGTTGGTGTGTAGGGCTTTGCGTAATGCACTGGAAACACGACCGCGTGATGGCCGCCTGCTGTTTCATTCAGATCAAGGTGTTCAGTATAAAAGCAATAAATACAGAAAGTTACTCTGGCGTTATGGGGTAATGCAAAGTATGAGTCGCAGAGGGAATTGCCTGGATAATTCGCCGATGGAAAGAGTCTTTCGCAGCCTTAAAAGTGAATGGCTTCCGAAAGGTGGTTATGGTGATTTTAGCCATTCGGTACGCGATATAAACCAGTGGATTAATGGTTATTACAACGTTTATCGACCTCACACGAACAACGATGGTTTACCGCCTTGCTTACATGAAGAAAAGTGGAAACAGGTTATCCCGGTGTCCTGATTTTGTGATCCACTACAAACACTTTGAGGATATGAGACTTCTGTCCTGAGTAGTTAGCATTGAAGCTCGCCGCTCTCGATTGGCTGATTTAATGATGCGAGAGACTTGAGACTGCTTAAGGCTTGATTGGAGCCTATTTGCCTGAACAAATATCTCCATCGCTTCTGTCCCAGCGTTAGCAGGGAACATCCAGCCTAAATGCCCGTTACCTTGCAGATAAAAATCATAGTTGGCGTACCGCTGGGATAGCTTCTTAACCTTACCTGCAAATTCTTTTTCTACTGCGGCTCACGCAACGAGCGTTTTCGTTGGCTTAGCAGCGGACTCTTCTGGGCCAGCCAGCTGTAAGCACACCTGTTTTAGTTCCACGCACTTTTTGAGACTTCCGGGTTTTCGGCCATCAGCCGGTACTCTTCTGGCGTCAGGTTGTTCAGGGATTCATGAGGCCGCTCGTTGTTATATTCAGCCAGCCAGCGCTCAGTAAATTAGAAATAAATAGTTAGTATCTAGGGTACTAGATCAAGATATATAACAGTGGAATTTATGAGTGATGGAAACTTCATTGAAAAATTATTTATTGCATTTGGTGATGAAGATGAGGGTTACCTGTCGCTAGGTCAAGTCCAAAAATCACTATCAACCACGCCATACAGTTGGATTAAAAACCTGCCACCTCGCTCATCAACGCGATATAGCCTAAATCAATTGATATATAGCACAAGTCTTTGTGTGTTTCCTAAACAAAAACGGCCTTTAAGAGACTGAAGGCCGTCTAGTGCGTTAATAGCTATTGAGTACATTGTTGTTAAGCGGTTTAATAGTCTAGCTTATTAGCATTTCTACCTATTTAATCCCAACTATCACTAGAGCCGATGTTATCGGGCACCTTCATATTTCGCATCTTATACATCATATTTGCGTTGAGTCGAGCTTGTTCATTAACACTGAGAAAATCAATTCGCCCATTTGGCAATTTTCTAACTTTTAGCACTCCCTCCATGGATACATTGGGTCCCACATGAAACTTCCCTTGCTTCATAATATTGTGTAAACAGTAAAATCGAAGTTCGAACTCCGATCTTGTCTGCGGTGTCTCGAATGTATCAAAATTCATATGTTCTCCAATGTTATCAGAAAGAAACTAATCCAATAGGTTTTAGATCTAACTCAAATACCCAAACCAATTTGAAGCCATGCGGTAACTTGAGAGCATTTACATCAATCGAGAGATAGCAACCCTCATTGAAAGGCGCTCCTTCATATGTTTCTTTTAGTCGTCCTGACTTCCACCAATTTCGTTTTAAATTTGAGCTAGTTGCTCCAGTGATTCCCATAAAATGCGTTGTTGGTATTGCAGGTGTAAAGCTACCAAAATACGCAGGTAAAGCTTCAACATTAGCACAAGTGTCAATCACACAAGTCTTACTTAGTGAAGGCTTATCTAGTGATAAGAAGCGCCCTGAAGGAAGAGGAAGTTTTTCTGGGTTATCGGATAAATATGCAGTTAATCTTACTAACCTCAGTTGGCCTTCAAACCAAATCCTTTCAAAATAATCTAAGTAAATACTATCTCCATGTAATGGCTTTGGCTCCCTAGAGCGAAGCCATTGTAAAGCTGGAGAATCAAAATTTTTAATTCTTAGGTTATCTAAACGAGTAGGATTATATTTTCTGAAAACATTTTCAATCTGTTTGTATTCTGATTCGTTTGCAACATCCTGTAATGCCACTTGAAATGCATAACAAATTCTATCCGACCAACGATTAGGACATTTGGTATTATCATAATACCCCTCCGCCAACAACTGTTCCAGCTCTAAGCATACTTCTATAGATAATGGTAAGCACATATCTTTCAATATCGACTCGGCTTGAGTCAATACATAGGCGCTTGTTAGACCTAGTTTCTCTAGTCTTAACCAATTTGGTCTAATGCATTCTGCCCATAGTGGTAAGTTAATACCCATCAATCTGCTGCTGTCAGCCGTATTGCCAAATCGACCTTGTAATGAACTTAAAGCTTCTGATGCAGATTCAAAATCTTTCATGGCAGCTTGCTTAGCAATGCGTATTAGAACTGAATATCTTCCGACATGTTTACAGTCCTGTTTTATAGAATTAAAGTCAAGCCCTTGAACCAGTGTCTCCCAAATTTGCTGTGTTATAGGCATTTGCTCAAGAGCACCGCAAATGACATCAGGGTGAATACCTGTATCCATTGAAAAAGCTTTGGGACCAAAAAGTCGGACAAAGTCAGGGTAGCTTCTTGATAACCAAATTAGCATTTCAGATGCTTTTTCTCGCCTTAACCATAGAGGGTGGTCAATCACATGAAGAAGCAAAGTGACTAAGCACTGAGACAACTCATTATCGCCCCTCTCATCTAGAAACCTATAGCCCGTGGTTTCTTTTTCCGCAGTACCAACCATGAGTTTCATGTGCTCGTTGGTTACACGAAGAAGTTCTGCTTGCTCATCATTAGAAGAACAACTTGCCAGCCACTCTATTAAGCCATTTGCTATCCGCCAATTTTCCGTATGGCGTTCATTAAGTATTAAAGGTGAGTACAGCTTAACTAAATTAGAAACTGAGCTATTAGTTTTCAAAAGTAGAGATTGTCCATCCGTAACTTTAGAAACTTGACCAGCCCATATTGACCATCCACCACTTTGAACTAATTCCAATCCTGAAATAATTTCTTTTTGTGCTTCCGAATAGTTACGGCGTCGTAGATATTTCTCAGCTTTGGCTAGAGCTGCAGTGGCTTCAGAGATTGATGCTCTAGAGCCAAAAAGTCCCGGCATATAGATAGAGTCGGAATCTTCTTCATCCTCATTTGCATGATTCTCAACCTTAACTGTACTTTCTTCAGGTATTGTAACTGTAGCTTGTTTGGTCTCGGGCAAAATCATGTATGTAGTGAATCTAGCTTTGAATGTCTCTTTGTATCGCTCTGGTATGGATGAAGCAATCAATACTATAAACTTTGAACACTCTTCTTTATTTTCAAATTCAGACTCACAAATAACTTCTAATCGTTCCATGATCATGGTGAGGGCGTTATCAACATCAGAAACCTTATCAATCAAAAGATTATAGGCTTCGGCAAATCTATTAATATAGCGAGAGTCACCAAATTGAAAACTTTCTAATAACGCCCAACAAAGCTGCCAGTCAGCACTTGAGATTAATGGTTTAATAAGGGACAGAATCGAATCCTGTTCATCCAATGCTCCTCCAGGAAAACGAGTTCCTTTTAATGCAGATATTCGATCTATATCGCCTTTAGTTACCTCCTGATGCATCTGCTCTAAAGTTCCATAGGTTTGTCTTATAAAATATTTAATCGCACTGGAAAACTCATTATGTGAACATAAAGCACCGAGAAAATCACGTTTAGCGTATCGAACGAAGCGCTGAAACGTCATCTCTCCAGCCGCAGCATCAAGCAGACCAGCAATTTTACTAAGTTCACCTGATGCTAAACTCGATGTATGGCTTAGAGACTGAAGAACGGTGACGCTTAGCCCAAACTGATCTTCTTTATACCAGCTCGGTCCCATTGAGAATGATAAAACAAGTTGATACGTTTTAATTGCTTCTTCTGAGGCATCCAATTTGGTATAAAATGGAACTATGCTCAGCAACTCTGGAACAAGTTCATATCTATTCTCTAAGTTAGAAACCACGAACTCTTTCCAGCGTTCCACTAGGACGAACACTTGGTCTTCTACATTTAAGTCCATTGGCTTACTAACAACATTTGTCAGAACTAGGTTTATAGTTCGTCTAAATCCTTCAGAGTAGATACCGCATTGGGAACTAAACTGTTCCTCGACAAAATTAAGTAAGTTACCGATTTTATCAGGATATACGTCAGTGATTAGTATTGTTAATAATTGATATATTTCGGGAACTATACTTTCTGGTAAACCATAGGCATCTTCCCATTGAACACGCTGTGAAAGACTAAACTTTAAATGGCCAAAAACATCCTTATTTAAAATTTCCCATATTTTTTGCAAGCCTATATTGTCATCAACTTCTTTGAATCTTCTAGCAGTGCCATCACACCAAGCTACAACGCTACATATTGAACTGAGGCCTTTTAACCAAGTTCGTGGAGATATAGCAACTAAGCCAGGGTAGGTAAAAGCAGGGTCAATAAATGCTTTGAGTCTCCATGCTGCTATACCATCCTCTAGTTTTGAGTAATCAATAGAAATATTGTCCTCTGCAATAAATTTTATCGGTGAGGATTTATCACTTGAAATTTCCCCTAAATTTAAAATGATGTCTCTAGGTGCGCCCATGGATAAAAAAATGTTGATTCCACTAGGATGGAATTTTATTTCTTCATTACAATTTTCTAAAATTAAAATTTTTAAATCAGAAAATACTTGTTCAAGTAGAGCATTATTAGTACTAACATCATAGCTATCACATAAGCCCTTATATAACATAGTTGCAAATGCAATTGGTTCCGCTAAATCTTCTAATGGTCCATTGTAATTTTTTCGTATTTGCTCAAGGGACATGTAACGCCCAGATAAACACATTGATGCGGCTAGCATGTAAGTCATCATCTTACTTCTAAGATACTTGCTTGTCTCCTCATCTTTTGAAGTCTCGTCGATGGCTTTCATCCAGTTAAATTGAAAATTCGCAAGTGATGCTTGCGAACTTTTATCTCCAGCGCGAATCCTTAGAAGATACTGCTGCAATTGAAGGTTATAAATAGCCAGGAACTCTCTATAAGAAAGTCCATTTCCGTTAAACACTTGTTCAAGTTCTTCAGTTAAGTTCTTCTCTACAATGCTTAATAACTCTAAAGCTTCCATATAGCTATGAGAATCAACTAGCTTCAATGCAATTGTCAGAGCTTCTTCCAGCGGAATAATTAACTGCTTATATCGACTTACATGTTGCAAAACATCCTGTGCTTTCCCTATAGAGATCAAGGCATTTGCTGTTAAATCAGCCGATTGAGCAAATAGAGTGTTATACCGAAATCGAATTCTTTGGTTAAGCAGAAGGATTCGTACCGTTTCAACTAAACTACCTAGCTCAGTTGCTACTCTCAAAACACCTTTAAGATCTTCGAGGATAGTGTCGGGCTCAGCCCCTTGATAAACGCAATCATCAACCCAGTTTTGAGTACATAAAGTTACCAAGCGTGCTTTATCTTGCCCATCGGATTTAAGTCCATGGTGGATTAAGTTAAGTACACAATACTTTTCGTTTGTTTGTTTTTTACAGTGCTCAACAAGCCTCGATTGAACATCCTGCTCTCGTAATGCTGTCTTCTCAAGTAGAAAGTCAGAAAATGAAGAGTGATAGATTGTTGTCTGATTTGGAGACAACAATAAGTGCTGTATTCTTGCTAAAGTGCTAATTAATATCGACTGTTCGTTTGGGTTCAAAATTTTAGTGAAGTGGTTAATAGGGATACCCCAACGCAACCGAACAACAATTGCTAGTAAATTTATGGCATCATTATCTTCCATCAGCTTCAGCCACAGCAAGTCATAGTATTTTCTAATGCTGCCATCAATTAACGGCAATTCACTGAGTTCATCATCGCTCGTGCCTGAGTTGACGAGATCGATTAAATAGCGAAGGTATAATGGGTGTCCTTGGACTCGTTCGCAGATTAAGTTTACAGTTTTTGAACTTACGTGATCCCCTGTAAGGACTCTGTAGCAAAAATCTTTAACAGCATTATCTGTAAGAGAGGGCATAGAAATACATGCATCATTTCCAAGCCTTTTACCTAATCGAGTTGCAAATTGCTCATAGTTTGGTGCGGAAAGAACAATTACCAACCCAGGAAGTAATGACATAGGTAATAGTCCAACAAACTTGTTAAGAGCTTCAGCATCTTGACGTTCAACTTCATCTAACCCATCAATGAACAGTACTCCTTTTACATTTTTTGAGGAGAACACTCCACTCAGTTTAATTAAAAGTTGTTCTGTCTTAGTTATTAACTCTGGATAATCACCATTTTCTATACGCCCAGGAGACCCAGTGATGAAAATCGAAACTTGCATGTTTAACCAATTGAAGAACTCTTGTGGTTGGGCTAACTGAGTGGCGTTTTTGGGACTTTTCAGGGGTGTAAAGCTGTATGTACCGAAATGTTCTAAAGAAGAGTCTTTAGGAGTGTATGTTTCACAAAATGTTGACTTACCTATACCATGTGCGCCATTAATGAATAGGTAGCTGTTGTTTTGCTCAATAGCAAATTTATCAAATTGCTTAATAAATGAATTTCTAGAGGCTAAATCTTGGCGCTTATAACCGTCATCATTAGTTTCGACATTGAATCCATATACTTTCAAAAAGTTGCGCATGCTATATATAGAAACAACACCAATTGTTTTTTCTACGGAAACTCTAATAACACCCACACAAGTGCCGTTACAAACCACTGAAGCTCCAGAAAACCCTTTGTAGTCATCTAAAGATAGTGCTTCATCTATACTGATCTCTATATCAGATCGTAATTTAGGTCTGTCAAACGTCTGAATAATTGTTCCCTCTAAACGATGCCCCATAGTTAATTTATTAACAGGCCACCCGTAGGAATAAAATCGCCCCCCCCCAAAAGGTAACATGCCACTAACTTTGACTGGAGAAACATCATACTCAGTTTCTAATTCTACTAAAGCGATGTCTAACTTTGCATCATGACCAAGAACATGAGCTTTTATTACGGAAGGGGAGGAGTTAAAATTAAAAGTTACACTTATCTCTGAATCACTATCAATTGCATTGGCTACGCAATGCCTAGCAGTTAATACTATTCTCGGTGTGATTAGTGAGCCTGTACCAGACTCATCACCACATTCGATCTTACAAGTCGCTACTTTCATTTCAGTGTCTAACATGATTGTTCCTTTGTGATCTCTATCCAACCAGTCGCGTTTTCTTCAACAATGAAAGTAGCGCCTGTAGTTGCTTGGAAATTTCTAATTTCTCTCGATGCTGGGGTCGAATAGTTAAAATAGAGAGTCCTTGTAAAACTTGCTTCCCTATCTACTATCGCTCGAAGAAGTTCAATATCAGGATGATTGTGTTTGCTACCATCCGAGGAAATGAAATACCTTGGGGCATCTATAACACTGAGTAGTTCAGGGCTAGTGTTGTAGTTACTTCCATGGTGAGATATTTTGATTGCATCAAACATCATGACCTCTCCTTGAGACTTCAGTCTCTGGACCTCCATCAAAATATCTTCTGCCAATGCATCTGCAAGCATTAATAATCGAATTCCATTTAATTCGATAATAGTTGCAATAGAACTAGCATTTGTTGGTGAGTCATCCGGTTTATATATCTCCTCAAGGCTTTTATTGCACCCGGCAGATATGAGGCTTTCTCCTTTTGCCTTCACTTTATTGCTGTGCTCAAAGTTAAGCTCAAAAGCATCGTCAATAACTTGGTTTGTGCTTATAGGACCCGTAAAACCATAGCGCCTTAAGTCTTGTTGCCACGATTTAATTAAACTGTTCAATCGTTCTCTTGACGGTGTAAGTACCCTTACTAATCCATCTTGAAATTGCTTATGTTGCACGGAGTCGGTACATATGCTTTGTGTGCCATCCGTTCGATTCCACACATACCCTCCAGCTTTGATCAAAGTTGCCAATGTACAACCTTGCCTAGCGCTGATCTCATTAAAGCTAGGGAGGGAACTGAACTCCTTTGGATGACCTCGCTTAATAATGGCGTCAATCACTTCAAGGTCTTCAGGTGGTAGAACGGTTTGATTTACTGAAGTCAGGCTTCGTAGACTGTTGTGCCAAACATCTTCAATAGAAATAATATTTTTAACATTTGAATTACTGTTCGAGGCCAGAAGACGAATGATACCCCCAATGTGATCAGCATCGATATGAGTGATGATAACTAAATTTAAGCATGCATTTCTAGCTGCTAACTCCTTGAGATCTTTTTGTATGTATGCATTGAAGGTACTGGAGTACCCACCGTCTATAAGGATGTTAGTTCTATCGGTACTTAGAAGAAAAGCATCTCCATTTTGGGCTGGGTACATTTTGATTCGCACGTTACATCCTTGGGGCCGTTATGATCCTATAACTAAGCCAAGTATAAGCAATTTTTCTCTAAATTACAGGGTTTAACAGACTTTGATACGCAATTTGTATGAACTAAATCATGATGTTAAGATTAGATCAGTAGTATTCACTTACTGATATACTCTCATAACTAAGGCTCGCTACAAATCTACAAACTGGTACCTTTTGCCACCTCAATGAGGCTAAGCTGACCTCGTAACATGATTTGTTTAAAGCAGTCTTCCGTTTGTGTGATTTTCCAGATCTCAAATGCCTCATTATTTGCAGTGCCTTTTGCTACCCACTTGCCATTCCACCTCTCGTAGTGAGTAGCTTGCAAAGCCTTGTAACAAAAGCTCTAGGTTACCAAAGTGACGATGAAATAGATTCATCCTTTATTTAATCGCTCTTCCGGCGTTTTCCACTTCAACAACCGCTCAATCGCCGTATCCTCAGACAGGAACTGACGGGCAAGTTGCAGGAGTTCTATGACCCGTATCTTCTGCTGCTCATCAAGCATTGCTGCGTCTAACTCAGCTTCATGAAAAAACTGTTCCAGCTGTTTGTCTTCAGTCCACTGAACCATAATGGATTTCAGCTCGGTACGGCTGGTGCTATACGCTTTTTCTTCCTGCTTTATTCGCTCCTTTTCCAGATATATAGCATGTTCCCGCTCACGCTGGATTCGCCATTTCTCAGCTTCGATTCTGGCCTTTTCTAATTGCTTTGAAATTAGTGGAACAGCCTCTTGCATCGCTGAAATCATCTTAGGGATCTGGCTAATCAATCCACACTGCTTTGTCTGTCGGAACTGAAGTAACCATTCTGCAGAAGAATAAGGCGAGTAAAGTTGCAACAGAAATCGCCCGGTAGGCAAAGTATGTTTCGATACGTGAAGAAAAAGCTCACTATTTCTTCCCCGTGTCCACCGTCCCATCTGTTCATCACGTACATAGCGATTTTTGACTTTTTTCGCTGGAACATACTCCGTCATTTCAGCAAGATTAAACGCAAAGTACATATCCCCAACACAAATAATACTTGGCGTATAAGGCCGCCATAAATTGCCCCAGCGATATCCTCCCCCTTTCGGATCTTCCTTAATATCAATATCCGCACGATTCAACCTTTCTCCCGGCGCATCCAACGTAACACGGTACCCCTTTTTCCCTAGGGCATCAAAGAAGCAACTCAGGAACTCTATTGCACTATCAAATCCCGTATCAGAAACGTTGAGATCCAGTAATTTCTTTTTCGTAGGCTTGTAATAGCCATCTTCTGTAACCGAGGAGGCTGGCAAATACTTTTTAAGATCATTTATCAGTCCATAACCATTACCTGTAACAGGAGCTTGCTTTCGGGTTACTGAAGACACTGATTTTGATACAACAATGGCAGAAGGTTGCACTGATGGGTTGTGATTCTCAAGTACCTTTACCGCCCTTCCCTTTTTCAGGGCAGGCAGCGCCGGGATTGCAGGCGCGCTCCCTTTAGCTAGCGCTTTCCAGTAACCAGCAAGCGGCCTGGGTATACACATTTCGCTGCATCGCTTCGCCAATAACTCAGTACTAATGCCATACAACGCAGTTATACGCTCCGCAGGCTCACGCCAGACCAAGTGATACAGCTTTTCCCGCTCCTGAGGTAAAGTCTGTGCAGAATCGTGTGAATTAATCTCTGGCATTGCGTCTCCCTTTTTTGACTAAAGTCCTCAGAAATCTATGCCTGCTGATCATTAAATGAAATCTGACCTTCTCTCCATTGATTGAGGTATCAATGGTGTAGAAATGTCCGCGTCTAGCAAAAATCTGTCTGTCAGATAAGATATTGTCCTGAGGATATGCTTACAACAACACTTGGCACTCATCAAGTATTTGATAACCCGGCCAGAGCAATACTTTGATAAATAAAAGAAATAATACCATTCTAGCAGGACGAACAAGTGTTGGTTGGCGCTGTGATAATTAACCTCAGTTAACAGCATCAACCGAAATGAGTACAGGTGTGAGTATAAAAATAACAACTGGAAACAAAATCACTGAATATCAATTAGATAAATATTAAATGACATTTCAACGTCTAATCTCTTTTTATCACTAAAAAATCCACGCATCTGCGTGGATTTTTTATGCCCCGACTCATACAAGATACATTTGAATTAGCGGTCACAAGTCAAACAGTAAAGATCCGTGCCCCTACCCTTTACCACTTCTCTTGCCAACCCAGACTTACGATCCAGGTGCTGCCGGGAGTGGCTTTCAACCCATCAAATTTCGAATAAAATATAAAATAAATACAAAAATAGAATTTTAATTTCATTAATGAGCTTTAATAACAAATGTGATACATATCATAAATTTAACATTAGATCCCAAAAAATCATAATCCGCAATCTTTGAAATGTTAAAAAATAACATTTAATATCAATGCGTTATAAAAACAACATTGTATCTGACGCCATGAGTACTCATTCGGCCTCATCACAACCGAAATGAAATTTCCAAAATGTGATCTATTTGCATTTTCATTTCAAAATTAAATGTCATAATCTCACCTCACTAAACGCACTTTGATTACGCTAAGGTGCAGCAGAAATCCTAACCCCCCGGAGGATTCCATGAGAGAAGTGAGATCAGAATTTATTGGTACCGTCTATGTTGGCGGTTGCCATACCACCACCAGTTCACACGAAAATGCTACCGGGGACATTCTGTACGCCAACGACCCCGGAGGAAAAAACCCTACATATACTAATGATTCATCATTAATCAAAAGAAGCCTCTTTGACCGGATTTATTTAGCGAATAACTAAAAGAGCTAAGTAGCACAAAGAACAAAAATCATTTCATGCCCGTCATATGCCAGCGAACTAAAAGATCGGCCATGGCTGGGGGTGATTTATTTTTATCTTGTGCCGTTAATCAAAACAAAAGGTATAAAAATGTCTCTTATAATGAATCTGAACCTACAACAGAGAAAACGACTACACCAAATAACTTTAGTAGCAACATTTGGCGGCCTGCTATTCGGTTACGACACCGGAGTTATTAATGGTGCATTTTCCTCACTGAAACAATATATGGCTCTGACACCAACCACAGAAGGTCTGGTAATGAGCGTGTTGCTGATCGGTGCCGCCTTAGGTAGCGTTTTCGGAGGGAAGTTCGCCGATTTCTTTGGCAGAAGAAAGTACCTGCTCTTTTTATCATTTGTTTTTTTCATCGGCGCACTAATGTCCGCACTTGCTCCAGATATCACGGTTCTTCTTATTTCTCGTTTTATTCTGGGTTATGCTGTCGGTGGCGCCTCAGTAACCGCGCCAACATTTATTTCTGAAGTCGCACCAACGGAAATGCGCGGTAAACTGACTGGCTTAAACGAAGTGGCGATTGTTATCGGACAGTTGGCCGCATTTGCCATCAACGCCATTATAGGCATTGTCTGGGGCCACCTCCCCGAAGTCTGGCGATATATGTTGATGGTACAAACCATACCCGCCATCTGCCTGTTTGTCGGTATGTTGCGCTCGCCTGAAAGCCCCCGCTGGCTGATCAGTAAAAACCGCCATGAAGAAGCCCTCGAAATATTAAAACAAATCCGCCCGCTCGAACGTGCGATGAAAGAATTCAATGACATCACAACGTTAATTAAAATCGAAGCGGATAAAAAACTGGCTAATCAAAACTCTTTCGTAACGATTCTTCAGACACCGTGGATTCTCAAATTACTCATCGTTGGCATCGTTTGGGCCGCCTTGCAGCAAACCACCGGCGTCAACGTCATTATGTACTACGGCACGGAAATCCTGAGTACTGCGGGGTTCTCGGAAAGAACTTCATTGATATGCAACGTGCTCAATGGCGTATTTTCAGTAGGTGGCATGATATTCGGCGTGATGTACCTCGTTGACCGTTTTAAACGCAAGACTATCATCATCTACGGCTTTGCTCTCATGGCGACCCTTCACCTGATTATCGCTGGCGTAGACTACACCCTCGTCGGCGATATTAAAGCCACAGCAATCTGGCTGCTGGGCGCGATGTTCGTTGGGGTCATGCAGGGGACGATGGGCTTTATTACATGGGTGGTTTTAGCCGAACTCTTCCCACTGAAATTCCGCGGATTATCGATGGGTATCTCGGTATTTTTCATGTGGGTAATGAATGCGATAGTCAGCTATCTGTTCCCTTTATTACAGGCCAAGCTCGGGTTAGGCCCGGTGTTCCTTATCTTCGCTGCCATTAACTATTTAGCTATCGTCTTTGTCATAACAGCGTTGCCAGAAACATCGAACAAATCGCTGGAACAGTTAGAAGAAGAACTTTCATCGAATAAATATGATGCACGACTCAACACAGCGACAAAGGAAAGCGGATTATGATCGATAATATTACGCTGGATAATTTGCACTTATCATGTCAGGCCAAAAATAAAGCCGAAGTTCTTTCCATGATTGGTGCTGACTTCAGAAAAAAGGGATATGTCAGTGAGGATTGCGTTGTTTTCCTCAACGAGAGAGAACGTCAGGTCTCTACTTTTTTAGGTAATGGCATTACGCTGCCGCATCTTCCTAAGTCAGCAACCAATATTATTGTTAAAAGCGGAGTGGAAATCTTTCAGTTTCCTGATGGCGTAATCTGGGATAGAAGCAATGTCATGTTCATTGCTATCGGCGTTATTGCTAAAGAGAGCGAGCATATCGATGTCCTGAGAGAGATCGCCTCTATTTTTAGCGATGAAATTATTGCCAGGGCGTTGTCATTAATCTCCAACAAGCAAGACTTCCTGAAAATACTGCAGCAGCATCAATAGTCCTCGAATGACCAGGCCTGCTTACTCGCAGGTCTGGTCCTCATCGCCTGCTGAGCATCCCTTCTTTTCAGCCATAGTATCTCTGATCATCACTCCATATACCTTCCATGACGCGGGACGATGAGCAAGAAATAGATTTCTCCTAATATACAGCGATTATTACCACAGCGAATGAAACGCCGAAAGCCTGGGCTACACTTAATCTTCACCGAGTTGATAAAAGGACTTCCGATGAAAATATGGCCCGTTCTGACCGGCGTCGCTATTGCACTGACGTTGGTTGCTTGTAAATCCCCAACCCCTCCGAAGGGGGTCCAGCCCATCACAGGGTTTGACGCAGGACGCTACCTTGGCAAATGGTACGAAATCGCACGCCTGGAGAATCGTTTTGAACGCGGTCTTGAACAAGTGACCGCTACTTACGGTAAACGCGATGATGGCGGGATCAGCGTTCTCAACCGGGGTTATAATCCGCAGAAGCAAAAATGGAATGAGAGCCAAGGCAAAGCCTTTTTTACCGGCGCACCAACCACTGCAGCGCTTAAAGTTTCATTCTTTGGGCCGTTTTATGGCGGCTACAATGTGATCGCGCTGGATGATAAATATCAATACGCGTTAGTCAGCGGCCCAAATCGTGATTACCTGTGGATCCTGGCGCGCACGCCGACGATCCCCGATGCCGTCAAGCAAGAGTATCTCGGCATTGCTCGCGAACTGGGTTTCCCGGTAGAAAAATTACTCTGGGTTAAGCACGGATAAAAAGCCGCCAGCAGGCTAACAACATTGACGCGATAATTTTGTGAGGATCCGAGCCTTCAGCAAGACAGGTGATACGGATCCCGTCTGCTCAATTTTTGTAAAGCGCAAATCCTTGCTTATCACTAACCCACACCTGATTCCTCCCGGCTCCTTTGGCTTGATACATTGCCAGATCCGCCTGCCTCAGGAGTTGGCTGATATCATCACAGTCAGCGAGTGCTGCCACCCCGGCCGAAAGAGTCACTTTGGCGCCGTTTGGAAACTGCGTCTCGGATACCGCAACCCTTATGCGTTCCACGGCAGAAGCCGCTGTCTCAAGAGTGCAATCCGGTAGGAAGAGGATAAATTCTTCCCCACCAAACCGGCAGACAATATCATTTTGCCGCGCCAGCGATCGAAGCAGTTTGCCAAAGCTAACCAGAACCGCATCCCCCCCATCATGACCCAGGCGATCGTTGATGTCCTTGAAGTGGTCAATATCAATAGCAATGACGCAGTGTTCACCGACCAAAAAACGCTCTTCAACCAAAGAGCTGAACCCTTTACGGTTATAAAGACCCGTTAGCGGATCCGTCATTGCCTCATCGCTTAGTAAATTAACCTGTCGCGACATCGTTTCCAGATGATGGCTGACGGCTTCCCTCAGACGCTCCGCCTCCTGATAGCCAGGATTGAGCTGAGCCAGTTGCTTAAGCGCTTTATCGCTATCTTCAGTGCGGGTAAATTTGGCCAGTTTTTCCAGAGGCATAGAGATACGCCCGGCAAAAAATATCACTATAGCGATAGTCAGAATAAGAATGCCCAGAGTGAACCAGAAAGCATTAATGATGGTCTTCATCAAAATACGAGAGACGTTTTCAGAAGTGCCTGAAATGAAAATCTTCCAGTCAGCCTGCTGCAGGCTTGCGTAGCCGATAAGGTTGGCACCACTTTTTTGTTTATCCACAAAGTGACCGCTGCCCGCGTGCGCCAGCCTGGCTTTGATGGCCGAATCAGTACTCACGTCGGTACCAATCAGCACAGGATCGTCGCTAAAAAGAATCCGCCCTTCAGCCGTGACGATACTGACATCCGCTTGGTTTGCATAAAAATGCTGACCCAGAATTTCACTCAGCATGCTGTGTTTTTTTAGATAGATAGTACCGCCGATAAAGCCAATGTAGTGGCCTTCGGGTGAGAATAATGGTTGCGAAATAAAGACAACATAGTTACCCGTCGCGGAGGTGAATGGCGGTGATATATAAGCTTTTTGGCTGCGAATGGCATGCTTGCTGGCTTCAGAATGCAGCGTCAACCCAACCAAATTGAGGCTCTCCGGGGAGGTTGCAGCAATCACCGCATCAGCCGTCACTATCACCACTGAATTGAAAAAACCGGACTGCATCCGCAGCCTGTCAGCCTCTTCTCTCAACTGCTTACGATCGTGAAGCCCGATGATCAGGCGGGCGCTGTATGCCAGTTCTTGCTGTGCAACGCCCAGATAGCGATCGGTGGTATCAGCAAGCTTGCGTGCGTAGGCAATATTGCCTTGCAACAGGCTATTCTCAATATTTCCTTTCTGAAACACCGTCAATGCACTCAGCAGAAGCACAGAGGTCAACACTATCCCGCCAACTGACAGAAATAGCATAAGGGTTCGTAACCGGTAACGTTTTTTGTTCATGAATAAAATAGGGCAGCAAATGCGTGAGGCTAGTGTAGCGAGTCTGCTCAATTTTGCGCACAACTATCAACACGACATAATCTTTTTTAACAGATGCACTGAACGGACGTGGTCAGATATTTCCCTGCCATAAGCACGCCAACCGGTAAATCGCGACCCCAACGATTGCGGCGGCGACCATATTCGATCCGCCGGTTTGTCTTTACTATCCGAAAAGCGCGGGAAAAACGAAGCGGGTGAAAACCCTGATCGATTTTTTGCTGACCAAAACGGCACAATAAAAAACCCGAGCGGGTGCCCGGGTTCACATTGCTGTCAAAAAGCCACTCTGGGAATTGCCAGGTGACGGATTTGGTTTTCGTAGGCCGGTAAAGCACTAGCCGCCACCCGGCAGAAATACGAACACAATGTCTAATCAGCTTTTAGCTATCAGGATTAAGCCGTAACCGCTGATTTATCCAACGTTGGACCGGCTAAGGCTAAACGGGCTCCCGCCTCGGTATCGCTATACTGTTTAAAGTTATCCATAAACAGCTGCGCCAGGCTTTCCGCTTTCTCCTGCCACTTATCCGCAGATGACCAGCCGCTGCGCGGGTCGAGCAGTGCGCTCTCTACGCCAGGAACGCTTTCAGGAATCGACAAACCAAAGATCGGAACCGCCTCTTCACGCAGCTCACCGATGGTGCCGTTTAAAATGGCGTTGATGATATTACGCGTATCGCGCAGCGACAGGCGTTTGCCCTCCCCGTTCCAGCCAGTATTCACCAGCCAGGCTTCGGCCCCCGATTCCGCCATTTTTGCCGCCAGAACGCTGGCGTACTGCGTCGGGTGCAGCAGCAGGAACGCCGCGCCGTAGCAGGCTGAGAAGGTTGGCGTGGGCTGAGTAATGCCGCGCTCGGTACCGGCCAGCTTCGAGGTAAAGCCGGACAGGAAGTGATATTGCATCTGTTCGGTCGTTAAACGAGAAACCGGCGGCAGTACGCCAAAAGCATCGGCGGCAAGGAAAATCACCTTCGACGGATGGCCCGCACGGGATACCGGCTTAACGATATTTTCGATATGCGCTAAAGGATACGAGACCCGGGTGTTTTCAGTCTTACTGCCATCGGCGTAATCGACGCTGCCGTCAGCTCTGACCACCACGTTTTCCAGTAATGCATTGCGGCGAATCGCACGATAAATTTCCGGCTCAGCCTGCGGGTCAAGATTGATAGTCTTGGCGTAACAGCCGCCTTCAAAGTTGAATACGCCGTCGTCATCCCAGCCGTGCTCATCATCGCCGATGAGCTGGCGCAACGGGTCAGTGGAAAGCGTCGTTTTACCGGTACCAGAAAGGCCGAAGAACAGCGCGACGTCGCCCGCTTCCCCGCGGTTAGCCGAGCAGTGCATTGAGGCAATCCCCTGCTGAGGCAGCAGATAGTTCATTACCGAGAAGAGTCCTTTCTTCATCTCGCCGCCGTACCAGGTACCGCCGATCAGCTGAATGTTCTCGCTAAGATTAAAGGCGACAAAGTTCTCAGAGTTAAGCCCTTGTTCCTGCCATTTTTCGTTGGTGCATCCCGCACCGTTGAGCACCACGAAGTCCGGCGTAAATTCAGCCAGCTCTTCGGCGCTGGGAGCAATAAACATGTTTTTGACGAAATGCGCCTGCCACGCCACCTCGGTGACAAAGCGTACACCCAGGCGTGTCGCCGGACTGGCACCGCACCAGGCATCAACGACATACAGTTTTTTGCCGCTAAGCTGTCCGGCCACCAGCGCCTTCAGGTCAGCCCAGATTTCCGTTGTTAACGGTTTATTATCGTTACGACCGAGACCGGAGTCGGCCCACCAGACGGTATCGCGCGTTAGGGAATCTCTGACAATATATTTGTCGCGCGGGGAGCGTCCGGTAAAAATGCCGGTATCCACGGCAACCGCGCCGGACTCGGTCATGACGCCACGCGCCGCGCCGGTTAATTCCGCGCTGGTTTCATGCGCAATCAGCAGATCGTAATCGGGGTTGTAAAACAGCTCGCTGCTTTCCTAAATACCAAGCTCAAGAAGAGCGTCTTTTACTGATTCAATACGTGACATGGAACTCCTGACAAACTATTGGCTGGATAAGATGCATCGGTTATTTCAGCCTGTTTAATCTGGCGGATTATTTTTAGCAGATAAATCCTGGCAGAAAATAAATAAACAGGATGAGCAGACCGGAGCTACGATTTAAAATCGTGCTCGTGTAGGGTGTCGCCTGTACTTTTGAAAATGCCGCTTTTACCGCTAAGTAATAAGCTGAACTCCAGAAAATGTTAACACCTGTGACTGATTGTGTTAATTGCATAGTTTCTATGCGTTATGCTAAAATTGCATAGCTATAAATGCAGTGTTGAGGATCGGGTCTGTGCTGGCGAATCTTGAAGTAAAATGGCTTTACGATGTGATTGCTCTGGAAGAGTCCAGAAGCTTTACGCTCGCGGCCAAAAGTAGAAATATTTCACAGTCTTCCTTTAGCCGCCGCATCCAGGCACTCGAGGCCTCGCTGGGTTTCAGCATCTTTGACCGCGCGGCAAACCCGCTACAGTTGACCAACCGTGGAAAAATTTTCATCGGCTACGCGCGAAATATGCTCGACGATATGGATTTTCAAATCAGTCGAATAAAAGGGCTGAATAACACCACCCAGAAAATAAGAATTGACGCCGCGCCTTCGCTTTCCGTTTTATTACTCCCCGAAATTATTGCCGGTTATACCGACCGCAAGAATAAGACTTTCCATGTTGAATCGATTAACGTCAACGACGCGGTATTCAATCTTAAAGAGGGAAAAAGCGATTTTATTCTGTCGTTTTATAATGAAGAGCTGATGAACTATCCGTTTATCAATCACAAAATTTTCGACTCGGCGCTGCATCTCGTCTCACCTTGCGATAAACACGGTAGACCGCTTTTTAATTTACATCGCGGCGTGCTGCCGCTGATGAAATACGCCAACGATAGCTATATGGGTCGCCAGGTGAATCAGGTTATCGACCGCAAACCGGAGATTACCTTTTCGCTGACCTTTGTTTCATCGATGAGCGAACTGCTCAAACGCATGATCCTCAACGGCGACGGCGTGGGCTGGCTGCCGCAGTACTCTATCAAGCGCGAGCTTGAGGAAGGCCGGCTGGCGATAATGGATGAGAGCCTGTCGTTGCCGATCGGCGCTTATATCTACCGCTCCGGTGCGCGGCTCAATCAATCCGCCGAGCGTTTCTGGCAGCACATTAAGGCCAGCAATACCGTTAGCGCGTAATTCGCCTGGCGGCAGAAAATTCGCTATTATCCGCATCCACCCTCTACCCGTGCAGCCTGATGTCTACGATTATCGATACCTTTGTCGCTCCGCCGTGCCACGCCGAAATCGACATCCTCTATCAGGATGAGCATCTGCTGCTGATCGATAAACCCTCGGGGCTGCTCAGCCTGTCCGGGAAAAACCCGCTTAATCTCGACTCGGTGCATCATCGCCTGGTGCAACAATTTCCCGGCTGCACGCTGGTCCATCGCCTTGATTTCGGTACATCGGGTCTGATGGTGATTGCCCTCAATAAGGCTATCAATGCGGCCCTTTGCCAGCAGTTTAGCCAGCGCGCGGTAACCAAGGTGTACAGCGCGCTGCTGTGCGGTCATCTGGCCAATGACGATGGGATAATTGACGCGCCCATTGCCAAAGATCCGGCGCTGTTTCCCCTGATGACGATTTGCGCGCTCAGTGGTAAACCTGCCCGCTCACGCTATCGGGTTATTGAGCGCTTCTACTCTGAAAGTGAATTACCGCTGACCCGGGTACAGCTGACTCCGGAAACCGGGCGCACCCATCAACTGCGCATCCACTGCCAGCAGTTGGGTCACCCCATTTTAGGCTGCGATCTCTACGGCGGTCTGGGCAGCGAAGGGGCAACGCGCCTGATGCTGCACGCCAGCGAACTGCATTTTGCGCATCCCATCAGCGGTGAGAGGATCGACGCACGTCATCCCAGCCCTTTTTAAAGTGAGGCCGCCGCGAAGAGACCCGGCGTGGTGCCAAAGTGCATGCGGAAAGATTTAATCAGATGGCTTTGATCGTAGAACCCGACCTCTGTCGCCACCTGCGCCGCCTCAGCGCCTTTAGCCAGGAGTCCTTTTGCCCTGACAAGCCTTAGCTGGGTGAGATACTGGTGAACAGATAAACCGGTCTGCGCCTGAAAAGTACGCATAAAATAGAACTCGCTCAGCCCGGCTACCGCCGCAATATCCTTAACCGACAGCGGCTGCTGATAGGCGCAGTGCAGAAACTCTATTGCCCGGCGAATATCGGCCCTGATGACTGGCCGTCGACCTCCGCGAACGCTGCGCTCGGCATAACGCCCCACCAGCAGATTAAGCACCTGATACATCAGACACTCTTTTTCCAGCGGATCGTGACTGGCGCCCAGCACGGCGGAAGCCTGGAGCATGCTTCGCGCTATCATGGGGTCATGGCGCATCCCCTCTCCACCGAAATTCACCTCACCTTTGCCGCCGAGCAGCGTTTCCGCCACTTCGTTAATCAGGCCAGCAGAAGGATAAAAAGCACAGTAATCCCAGCCTTCATCACGCTGCACCGCTTCGCCGGTATGCACCTCACCGGGCATGATCACCATCACCGTGCCTGCCGCTGCCACGCCCCGCTCGCGGCAAATACGCGTGCGCTGGGCACCACGGGCAAAAGCGGCTATCACATATTCGTCATGAAAATGCGGCGGATAGCTATGCTCGTAGCAGGATGCACGCAGGATCTCCATTCCACCGTGTAATTCACTATCCCGCCAGAGCTTGATGTCGTCGCGAACCTCTTTTCCCACTTTGATACCCTTTAATCCCCGAAGCGGAATGTTTGCGTAAATGCGCAGGATTTTACTATAACGTTTCCAGCAATTTTTTAAGATTACCATTCAGCAACGCACTCTATGGGACTATTTGATGTTGATAAATAACAAGACCTCATCAAGAGATGAGGCTATGGCGGAATTTCGCGCCGGGGTCATCGCCTGTTTGCCCACTATTCCCGGCTACTGGAGCATTGGTTTCGCCGCCGGTGCTATCGGAACCTTATCCGGGTTTACCACGCTGCAAACGGCGCTACTGGCAGGCGCGCTGTACGCAGGCTCGGCGCAGTTTTTGTTTTATTCTCTGTGGGCAACCGGCGCGGAAATGGCCTCGGTGGTGCTCAGCGTGCTGCTGGTTAACCTGCGCTATCTGTTGATGAGTTCGGCCATGAGCGTGTTCTTTCGCCAATATAGTCCATTGCAAAAGATTGTTAGCGGGCTGCTGCTGACGGACGAAACTTTTGGCGTGGCGGTACAGCGCGGCAGCGTGCACAACGGTGTTCCTTACTCGTGGATGCTCGGGCTAAACCTTGCCGCCTGGCTGAACTGGATCCTCGCCTGTATCGTGGGCGCAGGGCTGGCCTCCGCGCTTCCGCCATCGCTGATGGAGGGGTTAAGTTTTAGCCTGGTATCGATGTTTATCGGGCTGGTTCTGGCGCTGTGGTTTGCCAGCCAGCGTAAGATGCTGGAAACCTTCAGCATTGCCGTGGCGGTGCTGATTACGCTGTTCACCGCCGGGCACACTGATATGAGCATCGTGGTCATCGTCGCGGCCTCAGTTGCGGCGACGCTGGCAACAACAGGATTACGTCTGTTCTGCAAGGAGGCTAAATAAGATGGAACGCAATATCATTCTGGCCATTCTTGCCTCAGCGCTGGTCACCGCACTGATGCGCACGGTACCGATTTTACTGCTTTCGCGATTTCGCCTGGCTCCGGCCCTGCAGCAATGGCTCAGTTTTATTCCTTCCGCCATTATGGCGGCCATTATTGCCGCGGAGCTGTTGGGTAAACCGGCATTGACCAGCTCGGGGATCAGTATTTCTCTACTGGCCGCTCTTGCCGCCACCATTGCCGGCGTTGTGACGCGCAGTCTGTTCGCCACGGTGATTGTCGGCATGATCGCATTTTCCGCCCTTAACTATTTCCTGATATAACTCTTACGATAAAGGCCGTACACGAGTGCGGCCTTTAATTCAAATCACGGCATTGCAAATGCAAATATCATATTTGCTCGTTAATCGCCGCCTCTGTAGCTTGTGCTCTATTCATGTTTTCCATGAAAAGAACATTCAGGGCGCGACGGCGATATGATTAAACTCGACAATATTCACAAGACCTACCCCGGAAGCGCGCATGCGGCCATTCGCGGCCTTAAGCTGGTGATTAATAATGGCGAACTGTGCACTTTCGTTGGCCCCAGCGGCTGCGGAAAAACAACTATCCTGCGGATGATTAATCAGCTGGATATTCCGGACTCCGGCGATGTCTATGTTCAGGGAGTTAAAATTGCCGCCGCCGATATTATTCAGGTAGGGCGCAAAATTGGCTTTGTGATGCAAAGCGCCGCGCTATTCCCGCATCGTACGGTGGCGCAAAATATCGCCACGGTTCCTCGCCTTCTCGGCTGGAGCAAAAAGCACATTCAGGCGCGAATCGACGAATTAGTCGATTTAATGTCACTCGACCGCAATGTGCTGTCCCGCTACCCGCATCAGCTCTCCGGCGGCCAGCAGGGTCGTGTAGCGATAGCCAGAGCGCTGGCCGCTGACCCGCCAATTTTGCTGATGGACGAACCTTTTGCCGCCATCGACCCGGTAGTGCGCGAGCGTCTTCAGGATGAGCTACTGCTGCTGCAACAGCGCTTGCATAAAACCATCGTGCTGGTGACCCACGACATTAATGAAGCCATCCGCCTCGGCGATAAAATCGCTATCTTCCAGGAGGGCGGCGTGCTGGCGCAGTTCGATACGCCGGACCATATTTTGTCGCACCCAGCCAGCGACTTTGTGCGCCGTTTTATCGGCCCAGAGCCTAATCTGCAACGGCTGGGGAGGATTCAGGTCAGACAGCTCCCGCGCCATGACGTACCGCTCATTGATGAAAATCTTTCCCCCATCGCCAGTCAGCATCCGCCGGTCGCCAGCCCGCTGCGCCTGATGCTGGATAGAAAACGGCGGCCGCTGAACTGGTTCGATCCCATTAAACACCGCACGCTGCCGCTCGATGCGCCGCTGGCGGCAATCAACACGCTACGCTTTGCCTACAGCGCGCTGCTGGATGCGCCCGGCGGCGTCGTGGTTCATGTTGATGCCGACGGGGCGTATCAGGGCAGTATCTCCCACGCCCTGTTGCAGAATGTGCTGGAAGGCCACGTGGATCTTCACCGCTATGATTGATTGGTCGTGGGTCTTCGACAATAAAAACATGATTGCCGATCTGCTGTGGCAGCACGTGCAGTTGGTCGCCATTTCGCTGTTTTTCGGTACCGTATTGACTGGCGTATTGATTAGCCTGACGCTGCGCTGGCCCCTGGTCGCCCAACCGCTGATCTACCTTTGCGGAATACTGTTTACCATCCCATCGCTGGCGTTGTTTATTTTATTGCTGCCGTTTACCGGGCTGTCGCTGACGACGTCTGTCATCGGGCTGACGCTCTACTCGCTGCTCATCCTGCTGCGTAACGTCATCGCCGGAATTGAGAAACTCCCCGCAGCCGTGCTGGAATCGGCGCGCGCGCTGGGTTATACCCGCTGGTTTCGGTTTGTGGATGTTGAGTTGCATCTGCTGGCACCATCGCTATTCGCCGGGTTACGCATCGCATCGGTGACGCTGGTCGGGCTGGTGACGGTTACCGCTTTAATTGGTCAGGGCGGCCTCGGGCAGCTCCTGCTCGCCGGGTTTAACCAGGATTTTGTGACTCCGATTGTGGTCAGCCTGGCACTCAGCCTTATGCTGTCCCTGCTGTTTGATTCGCTTATTGCCCACGTCGGCTATTGGCTTACACCCTGGACTCGTTAATGGATATTATACTGGCAACCTTGCACTGGTTTTTACAACCGCAGCACTGGACCGGCGATGCGGGAATATTACTCCGCCTGCGCGAACATCTTTATTATGTACTGATCAGCATGATTATTGCTTCTGCCATTGCGTTACCGTTAGGCATTATTCTTGGATACTGGCGAAAAGGCGCATTTTTAATTATTAACCTGTTTAACATTGGCCGCGCCATTCCATCTTTAGGCTTAATTCTCTTATGCATTATTATCTTTGGCTTTAATGATATTCCGGTCTTTGCCGCTCTGGTGGCGATGTCGATTCCACCGATCCTGACTAACGCCTGGGTGGGAATTTATCATGCCGACCGCCAGCTGTGCGATGCGGCAAAAGCGCTGGGCATGACGCCGTTTCAAAGCCTGTGGCAGCTGCGAATACCGCTCGCCGCGCCGCTGATACTCGCAGGAATGCGGACCGCGCTGGTGCAACTGATCGCCACTGCCGTCGTCGCCGCCTACGCAGGACTTGGAGGCCTCGGACGCTTTCTGATTGACGGGCTCGGACAGCGCGACATTCCCCAGGTCATTGCCGGATCTCTGGTGGTATCGCTGCTGGCTATCGGCTGCGAACTGCTTTTTTCATTAATGACCCGGCGCGTCACCCACGCCCCAATCGCGCAAATAAATTAATTCTTTTCCCCACAACAATAAACCACCTGCAGGTAAAGAGGCATTATGAAGCAGCTATTTGGCATTCCCGCACGTCGTCACTTCCGTCTTTCGGTTTTCGCCGCAGGATTATTAAGCTTAAGTTTTAGCTCTCTGGCTCAGAGCATCACAATTGGCGGCGCGAATTTTACCGAAAGTTCAATTCTCGCCAATATTTACGCCAGCGCCCTAAAGAAAAATGATATTGAAGTAAAAACCCGTCTTAACCTTGGCAATCGCGAGATTATTATTCCGGCTTTGCAGAGCGGCGAAATTGATATCGTTCCGGAATATCTCGGCGCCCTGCTGAACTATTACGACGGCAAAACGCTGGCCACCAGCCAGAGCGACGTTAGCGCGGAGTTAGCCAAAGCGCTGCCTGCTGATTTTACGCTACTGGATCCCTCTCCGGCGTCGTCCATTACCGCCTGGGCCGTGCGGGCAGAAACGGCGAAAAAATATCATCTCAGCAAGCTTTCCGACCTTCAGCCTATCGCGCCGCAACTGGTCATCGGCGGACCACCGGAATTCCCGGTGCGCGCCCTTGGCCTGCCGGGCCTGAAGCGCGTCTATGGGCTTGAGTTTAAAGCAGTGAAATCTCTGGATATGGGCGGTCCGCTGACCCGTCTGGCGCTGAACTCCGGCAAAATCGACGTCGCCACGGTAGTTTCAACCCAGGGTAACCTCGCCAAAGAAGATTGGGTGGTGCTGGAGGATGATAAACATGAACAGCCGAGCCAGAACGTGGTGCCGCTGGTACGCAAAGCCAGCCTGACGCCCAAAATCAGCGAAGTGCTTAACAAGGTCTCCGACAAGCTCAACAACGCCGCGCTGATCGAGCTTAACCAGCAGGTCGATTTACAGCATAAAGACCCGGCGGCGGTAGCCGAACAGTGGGTCAAAACGAACCTCAATGGCAACTGATTGCCGCCGAGCCAGGGAAGGCATTACCTCCAACTGAGCCGAGAAAATGCCAAATAATCATATGATCCTGAACCTTTTCTTCTTCAATCCGCAGGGTGACTACCGCTTTTCCTGGCGTCACCCGCTGGCGCCGGAGAAAGAAATCTTCAGCCTCAAGTACTATGCCGGCCTAGCCCGCAAAGCCGAGGCCGCCACCCTCGATGCTATTTTTGTCGCCGACCATATCTCCATCTGGGATACCGTGCCCAGCGGTTTAACCCACTACGCCAACGCCCGGCTCGAACCTATTACTCTGCTTTCCGCCCTCGCGGCGGTGACGGAACATATTGGTTTGATGGCAACGGCCTCCACCTCTTATAACGAGCCCTATAATCTCGCTCGCTATTTTGCCTCTCTCGACTTTCTCAGCAACGGACGAGCCAGCTGGAATATTGTCACCTCGTGGCTGGAGGAGGAAGCGGCCAATTTCGGTCTTGACCAGCTCCCGCAACACGGCAATCGCTACCAGCGCGCGGGGGAATTTATTGATGTTGTCACACGATTATGGGATTCGTGGGAGGACGGCGCGGTGCTCTACGACAAAGCCAGTGGGCTGTTTGCCGATTCGCGCAAGGTGCATCATCTCGACTTTAAGGGCGAGTTCTTCCGCGTTCGTGGACCGCTAAACGTGCCGCGTCCGCCGCAGGGACATCCGGTGCTGGTGCAGGCCGGGTCATCAGAGGCAGGTAAAAATCTCGCTGCCGCCTGGTCCGATATGCATTTTGTGTTTATCAAATCTATTGAAGAGGGGTTGGCCTACCGCGAAGAGATGAACCAGCGGTTGCGCAGCCACGGGCGCGATCCGGCGCATTTCAAAATCATCGCCGGGGTTTTACCAGTGGTGGTCAATTCAAATGCGGAAAAAGAGGAGCGCCAGCGGCTTAACGAGCAGTTGATGAGCGACCAGATGGCCATCGACCTGCTCTCTTCCTATCTGCGCATGGATTTATCCGCTTATCCCGTTGACCAACCGCTGCCGCCGCTGCCAGATGAGGCGTCGTTTGATGGGATCCGCACCGCGCTCAAGCTTATTCGCGATTACGATCCGCAGTTGACAGTCCTGGAGTTAGGCAAGCAGCTGTTACAAAGTTCCGATAGCTGGCTGCTGATCGGCAGCGCCGAGGAGGTCGCCAGCGCATTGACGGAAACCTGGCGCGCTGGCGCGGCTGACGGTTTCAACCTGATGTTCCCGCTGCTGCCGGGAGATTTTGACCGCTTTATTGAGCAGGTAGTGCCTATTCTGCAACGCAGCGGCGCGATGCGGGAATGCTACCCGTCCGGAACCCTGCGCGAAAAGCTTGGTCTGCCAGTCGTCGAAAACAGTTTCGCCCGCCGGGATGGCAAACCGCAGGAGTCATAGCGCAGCTATTCCCCGGTAGCGGCTAGCGCCTTACCGGGGCTACGGGTTCCCCGACCTCTGCGGGCTGGTAGCCCGGACAGGCGCGTCAAGCGCCGCCTCCGGGGAATGTGCTGTGTCTGAAACCTCAGCGCGGTTTCTTCCCGCTGGCGCTGCGCTGACCGGGCTACGGTTTCACCGACCTCTGCGGGACGGTAGCCCGGACAGGTGTGTCAAGCGCCGCCTCCGGGGAATATGCTGTGTCTGAAACTTCGGTGCGGTTTCTTCCCGGTAGCGCTGCGTTGACCAAGCTACGGGTTCACAGCCCTCTGCAAGACGGTAGCCCAGACTAGGCGCGTCAAGCGCCGCCTCCGGGAAATGAGCCAAACCTGATACATCATGCGCTGCTTCGTCCCGGTGGCGCTGCGCTGACCGGGCTACGGGTTCCGCGCCGTCTGCAGGACGGTAGCCCGGACAGGCGCGTCAAGCGCCGCCTCCGGGAAAGCGCTTATAGCCGCGCGAGGCCCCGCGCCGCAACGTCTTCGCGCCACGCCAGCAGCGGCAGGTAGCTCTCACGCCGTATATCGCTATAGCCGCTGATAAACAGCGCTTCGCAAAGCGACCGATAGTGTTCATCGCTAACCAACTGCTGCAGCGCCTCTCTGAGCACACCCAACGTCGCCGCCGGGGTCTTTGCCGAAGTAATCAGCGGCAATCCCGGCGCCAACGGGCTATGCGCAATAACCGCCAGCCCCGCCAGCGCATCGGGCTGATGACGCTGTAACAGCGCCCAGGTCACGCAATCAATGGCGGCGATATCCGCCGTTCTCTGTTGAAGCTCGCGCAGCGATTGCCGGTGGCTGCCGCTGAACACCACCGTTGAAAAGAAACGCCCATCGCGCGATAGCGGCGTGACCATTTTTAACAGCACGTTATAACCGGACTGCGAATCCGGCGAATTACACGCCACCCGACGCCCGCGAAAATCAGCCAGCGTCTGCCGGCTCTGCGCTTCCCGCACCACCAGCAGACTACGGTAATTTCGCCCTTCGCAGCCCGGCGCCGAATAGTGAAAACAGCCCACCGTTTGTACATCCGCTAGCCGCGTCACCAGCGGATAGCCGCAGGTCTGACTCAGCAGCAGCTCCGGGTTTCGCCAATGCCCCAACAGATCTTCGGGAACCGAATATGACAGCATATCTTCAGCCGCCACGCCGCGCGCCGCCAGCAGTTCCCGGACCGCCCACCATAGCGCCAGGGTATCCTGCTCATTTACCGCATACATCGGAAACGCCAGCCGTTCACTCATGATGTTCATCCCCCTTACTCTGCTGGTTAAAACCGGGATGGGCATTCACCTCCACCGATTTCGCCAAAAAACGCCGCAGCCATTCACCGTATCCACGTACCACAAACCCACCGTTACGCTGCTGGTAATCCGCCTGATGATGCAGATAGATATTTCGCAGCCCGTACCACGGCACGCCCGGTAAATCGTGATGCACTGAATGGTAATTGAGATTCAAAAACAGCACTCGCCAGACCAGCCCGGCTTCATTAATCACCGAACGGGCCAACGGATCATCCGCTGCACGATGTTCAAGGAAGGAGCGAACTTTGGTCAACGCCAGCGCCGGATAGCTGACAGCCAGCACAAAATAGAGCGGCGAAAACCCCTGCTGCGCCATCCACGAAAACAGTGCCACCAGCAGCAGGCCGTGAACCAGCCACATCGCCATTGTTTTAAGCTGTCGGCGACGAAACGCCGCGAGCGCGCTCGCGAGGGTTTGGGCAATATCCAGCAGCGGCGCCACCAGCAACCTGCCAATAAACGTATTACGCAGATGAATAAGCTTGCGCTGCCAGGGGGCAAAACGTTGCCAGCTCTGCGGGGTAAAATAGTAGGATTCCGGGTCATCAACGGGCTGAGTCAGCAGATGGTTATGATGATGCGCCAGATGCGAGTCGCGATACAGGCCATAGGGATACCAGACCGCCAGCGGCAGCATCCCCAGAAGCTGATTAAACCACGGGCGCGAGGTGGGATGACCGTGGATAAGCTCATGCTGCAAGGACATGTACCAGGCGGTAAACCAGATAAGCAGCAACGTGGCAGGAAAAAGCCCCAGCGCCCGCCACCAGATCAGCGAGGAAAACCAGCCGCCGTAAATCGCAAAAATCAGTAGCCAGGTCGGCAGTTCACTTCGCCACAGCCAGCTACGGGAAAGATGATGAATCCGCTCTCGCTGCTGCGGGTGCAAATAGACCGACCTGTTTTTTGCCATTCCTGCCACTACCTTTTCGCGTTATCGTTTTGCTCCCCCGAAGATGTGAGATAACGCGTTAAATAACAAAGAATTTAAATCACTTAGCTTTGCCAGAAATCGGCCTTACTCCTTGTGGAGAGGAGTGATATATCGCCATCCCGCAATAATGCTCAGTCCGGCACAAGTCAGTAACGCTGCCCCCAGCGATTGCCCCCATCCGGCAGCCAGCAGACCGGCGCCAATCAGCACATAATAAAACAGGCCGAAAAAGGCGCCAGCGGTGCCCCGGCAGTCGCCGTAGGCGCTCAGCGCCGACCCCAGCACCAGCGGGATCGCCATCGCATAAGCGAGAGTGACCAACGATACCGGCAGAACAAACCATATTGATTCCCGCAGTGCGTACACCGCGATGCCGCCGACCAGATGAAAAAAGCACGCAATCGTCAGTATCCGCCCCAGCGAAACATTCAGGCGCAGCAGCCGGCGGTTAAGCAGCGCGCCGAGCAGCGAACCGGCAGCCAGCGCCATCCCGCTATAGCCAAACGTCAGAGCATCCAGCCCCGGACTGGCAAAAATAAAGGGAGCCAGGCTGTAATAGCTAAACAGGCTGACGTTAAATGCCGCGATCAGTATTGCCGCCAGCGCAATTTTTTTATCAACAACCATCCGTCGCAGCACGGCAAGAAACGCCCCTCCCCCGACATTTTTTGGCCGCGTTTCCGGCATCAACCACAGGCTACACAGCAAAAGCGCTGCAGCCAGAAGCGCCAGAGCGCTAAACACGCCGCGCATGCCCCAGATGGCAGTGAGCCCGCCGCCGATATACACCCCGATAGCCGGACTCACCGCCAGCGCCAGGCCGATAAACGAAAAAATACCCGCCAGCTGTCGCCCGCTAAAACAGTCCCGCAGAACCGTCTGCGTCACCACTGAACCGGTCGCCGCGCCGAAGGCTGTGACTATCCGCGCCATTAACAACAGCGAAAAATCCGCCACCCACAGGGCCATCAGACACCCCATCGCGTAAACGCCTAACCCGGCCAGTAACGCCGGACGCCGACCGTAGCGATCGCTAAATCCGCCCCAGAACAGAACGCCTGCGGCAAAACCGATAAAGTAGACGGAAAGCGTTTGCGCCGCCTGCGGCGCACTAACGGAAAAATGGGTGCTGATATCGGTCAGCGCCGGGCTATAAATCGTTTCCGCAATTTGCGGGAACATCAGCAGTGCGGTGACCAGCACCATCGCAGAATGCCCCAACATATCCACCTCCTGATAATAAGAGGCGCTATTGTAGGTAAGCGATTTATCGAACATTATAAACATAATGACTTTAAATATCGGAAATCGGACATTATGGCCTGGCTTGACGCGAAGGCGGCATTCAATCCGGATGCATTAACAAACAGCCTGATTGGCGTGCAATCAGCATTAGGGGATCACGATTCTGGTACTCACCAGCATGGAATGGCGCAGATTCTATTTACCCGTCAGGGATGCGTGCGATTGACGCTCAACGATGGCGCTCTGCTGTGTCTGCTTCCGCCAGGGCGGGCGGCGTGGATCCCGGCGGGGATTCCCCATCGCGCGGAGATGAAAAACATTGTCGACTACCGTTCTGTCTGGTTTCAGCCGCAGCGCTACCCCGCACTGCCGCCCCAGTCGGCGATATTGAACGTTGTGCCGCTGCTGCGCGAGCTATTAGAACGCATCAGCGCCAGCCCCTGGGATACCGACTGGGAAGCCGAGCCGGCACGGTATCTTGCCGCCTTGTGTCAGGCCGAAATTAACGCGGCAGCCCGGGAACCGATGATGCTCGCGCTACCGCAGGATAAACGGCTGGCGATGCTTTCAGGCATCGCATTACCGCCAACGCTTAGGGATTTGGCTGCCCGCTGCGGTGCCAGCGAAAAAACCATTAGTCGGCTGTTTCGCCGCGATACCGGCATAACCTACCAGCAATGGCGTCAACAGTGGCGATTAATGAAAGCCGTCGAGATGCTGGCAACCGGAAAGCGCATTACCGATACAGCCCAGGCGCTTGACTTCGCCAGCGATAGCGCCTTTATCTACTTTTTTCGCACCATGACCGGCATGACGCCGGGACGCTACTTTTCCACCTGACCCTGGCCGCCTGGCGTGAACGGCGGCAGCGTCAAAAAAGTGCTTTGCAACCCTTCGGACCACGCTTTACGAATGCTGTTGAAGTAAGGATCGCTTTCGGTAATGCGATGTTGCCCGGCGCTGCTCAGGCTACCGCTGCGATAAAGCAGCGTATCCAGCGGCAGGCCCACCGACAGATTGCTGCGCAGCGTTGAATCAATGGAAATCAGCGCACAACACATCGCCTGCTCCAGCGGCGTCTCCACCGTCAGCACTCGATCAATAATCGGTTTGCCGTATTTACTCTCGCCAATCTGGAAATAAGGCGTATCGCGGGTGGCTTCGATAAAGTTACCTTCCGGATAGATGTGAAACAGGCGGTGCGTTTCCCCGGCAATCTGCCCGCCAAGCAGTAGATTGCAGTTGAAGTTGGTGTTACCACAGTTTTGTTGATTGCTGCTGTCGCGCTGAATCACCTCCTGCAGGGTTTTGCCGATCAACATCGCTGCATCGTAAAGCGAAGTCACCTGCATCAGATTCGGCTCCTGCTGGGTGCGAATGCGCCCGCTGAGCAGGCTGATCACGCTCTGGGTTGTGGCCAGGTTACCTGCAGATTGCAGCACCATGACCCGTTCGCCGTCCTGATGGAAAACGTGCAGTTTTTTAAAGGTTGCAATATGGTCCACTCCCGCATTGGTGCGGGAGTCTGAGGCAAATACCAGTCCATCTGACAAGCACATGGCCACACAGTAGGTCATCGTTTTCGTTCCTGCCGTTATTGCTGCTGCGCCTGTTGCGAATGTTCGCGCACTTCAGCGTTGGTTAACATAATTTCGCCACCGCCGCCGAGACGGGTGCCGCGTACCGGGCAGGCATCAAGGTAGTCCAGCCCGGTCGCCAGCCGCAGATGCTGGTTCAGCCTGCGGGTATTATTGGTGATATCAAACGACAGCCAGCGCCCGTTTAGCCATACTTCAGCCCACGCGTGCATGGCGACATGCTGGGCGTTATCGCTGTAAACATAGCCACTGACGTAGCGCGCCGGGATCTCCAGCGCCCTGCAGCAGGCGAGGAACACGTGAGTATGATCCTGGCAAACGCCTTTCGCCCGCGCAAACGCATCGGCGGCGGAATCCTGCACCTGCGTCGCTCCCGGCGAGTATGGCATCCTAATCAGCAGTTCCGCCATTAACCGGTTCAGGCTCTCTTCCTGGGCGCCAGCCTGATACCAGCGCTGAGCAAATTCGCGAATCGGACCATCGGCGCGGGTCAGCGGCGTACTGCGTAAAAAGACCAGCGGTGACAGCAACTCCTGTTCATCGACGCCGATATCCTCACCGTCTTCAGCGATGTCAACGACCCCGCTGGCGCGGATAGTCATCTCGCTATGCGGATTATCCAGCGTCAAGACGTGCAGGACGTTGCCCCACGCATCGGTGGTGGTGACCGCCGCCCCCTCCGGCAGAGTCAGCGTCCAGGAAGCAATTTTCTGCCGCCCGGTGCTGCGCGGGGTCAGGCGTAAGTACTGGGTAGAAAACTTCACTTCTTCATCGTAGCCGTAGCGGGTCAGGTGATCGATAACCAGTTTCATAACGCCTCCAGATAAGTTTGTCTGATACTGTCTGAAAGCGCGTTAATTCGCGCCAGCAGTTCATTGAGAGTGACCTGTAAATCCGCCTGAACCAGATCGTCGCGAGTACTAAAGCGTAAATCGACGTTGAGCTGATGCGCCAGGCGCAGCGGTAGGTGTGACCGATCGTTGGCGATCTGTTCCAGTTGCCCGACCAGATCGGAAATACTGGCGCGCAGCGAACGGGGTACATCGTTACGTAGAATCAACAATTCCATCACCGTTTCGCGACTCACCGGCTGGCGATAAATGCTGTTATACGCCTCGCGGGCGCTGACCGCGTTGAGCAGCGTATCCAGGCGGTAATACTCGCGGACCGGGTCCGGATCGTTGGTTAACTGCTGATCCTTAATCAACAACAGTTGCGCGGTGGAGGACGCCCGCTCGATCAGCGTACCGATGCCGATGAAGCTGAGCGCATCATTGCGCAGCAGCGTGCCAAGTATCGCACCGCGAAACAGATGCACCCGCTCTTTCACCCATTCGAAAAAAGCGTCGTTGCCCAGCTCGCTGATTCCCCGCTGGCGCAGTTTGCGCAGCTCAATTCGCGTGGCGTTGATGCTCTCCCACACTTCCGCCGACAGGCTACCGCGCACCGCGTGGGCGTTGTTCCACGCCATCTCGACGCAGCTAAAAATGCTGTACGGGTTGTTGCCATCGAGGGCGAAAAAATTGAGCAGGTTGCTCATGGTGAAACGCGCGTGGCGCGCCTGAAACAGCTCATGGGTCAGCGACAAATTTAGCGGTAAGGCTAAATCCCGCGACTGCTGGCTGTGGCGCGGGATCATCGACAGCTTCCAGGTGACATCCAGCACCCGGGCATAGCTTTCTGCGCGCTCAAGGTAGCGCGCCATCCAGAAGAGTTCACTCGCTGTGCGGCTTAACATGATTCATCATCCTCCATCACCCAGGTATCCTTGGTGCCGCCGCCCTGGGACGAGTTCACCACCAACGAGCCTTCGGTTAGCGCCACCCGCGTGAGCCCGCCGGGCACCAGGCGGATCTCTTGCCCCGAAAGCACATAGGGCCGCAAATCGATATGGCGCGGCGCCAGACCCTCGTCGATAAAGGTCGGGCAAGTCGACAGCGCCAGAGTGTCCTGAGCGATATAATTCGCCGGGTTCGCCAGCAGGCGCTGGCGAAACGCCTCGCGCTCCTCTTTGGTTGAGCGCGGGCCAACCAGCATGCCGTAGCCGCCTGCGCCGTGAACCTCTTTAACCACCATCAGCTCAAGGTTGCTCAGCACGTAGCTGAGGTCTTCTGCTTTACGGCATTGCCAGGTAGGAATGTTGCTCAGGATCGGCTGCTCGCCCAGATAGAAGCGAATCATCTCCGGCACGTAGGGATAGATCGATTTATCGTCGGCGACGCCGGTACCGATAGCATTCGCCAGCACCACGCCTCCGGCGCGATACACCGACAGAAGCCCAGGTACGCCTAGCATGGAGTCGGCGCGGAAGGCCAGCGGGTCAAGATAGTCATCATCAATACGGCGGTAAATCACATCGACGCGTCGCGGCCCCTCGGTGGTGCGCATATACACCGCCCCGGTTTTAATAAACAGATCGGCGCTCTCTACCAGCTCAACCCCCATCTGCTGGGCCAGAAAGCTGTGCTCAAAATAGGCGCTATTAAACCGCCCCGGCGTCATCACCACCACGCACGGGTCGTCCACCGGCGAGCTTTCGCGCAGTGTTTGCAATAAATAACTGGGATAGCGCTCCACTGGCGCAATATGGTGCTGTTCGAACATTTCGGGATACAACCGCATCATCATTTTGCGGTTTTCGAGCATATACGAGACGCCGGAAGGCGTGCGCAGATTGTCCTCCAGCACGTAATACTGGCCGTCGTTATTACGCACCATATCCACCCCGGTGATATGGGCGTAGGTATTGTTGGGTAAATTGATCCCCTGCATGCAGGGCTGATACTGTTCGTTCGCCAGCACCTGCTGTGCCGGAATCAGCCCCGCGCGGAGGATATTTTGCTCGTGGTAGATATCGTAAAGGAAAGCGTTGAGCGCTTTTACCCGCTGGCGAATGCCGCGATCAAGTCGCTGCCACTCTCCAGCAGGAATAATGCGCGGCACGCTATCAAAGGGGATCAGGCGCTCGGTCCCTTCATCTTCGCCATAGACGTTAAAGGTGATGCCGATACGGTGAAAGAGCAGTTCCGCCTGCTCTTTTTTCTGCCGGATAGAGAATTGATCGGTGCTGCGAAACCATTGCCACCAGGCGTTATAGTGCTGACGCTGCTCTCCCTGCGCGGTAAGCATCTCATCATAATAATGCCCGTCAGGAAGCGTTATTTTTATCATGGCCGTCTCCTCCGGTTGTACTCACTTTGGGGTAATCCCGGGAAGAGATAAGCATTAATTATGCCAGGTAACGTCATGCCGCTACGTCGCGCAACGCCATCACATCACATCGCTTGATCGCACATAAAATAATCAGATAGTTTGCTTATTTCTCGCTTACTCCGGCAGCAAGCGCACCAATATGGGGCAAGATAATTCAGGCGATGCGACCAGCTTCGCTGATATCGCAGAAAAATGTAGGCCGGGCAAGGCGCTAGCCGCCGCCCGGCAGAAATGCGAGCACACTATCTCAACGTCAACAATGGTTAATCGCTAACGTGTCTCAGCTCCAGCCAGTCCACCACCAGACCCGGTTTGATAAAATCAAAGCCGACGCGATATTTTCCCGGTTGCAGCTCAAGCCGACACAGCTTCTGTACGATTTCTCGCCCGAGGGTGCCGTTGGTCTGGATCGTCGCCACAAACTGGTCATTAAGCAGCAGATTGCAGGCGGTTTGCGCCAGCGCCGCGCCGTTAGCGTACACGCTCACCAGTACGTCATAAATCGCCGTCTGTTCAACGCTCAACACCAGATCTTCGTCATAGCGCAGCCGCGACTGCTCGGCAATTTTAATTGCCCCCTGACAGGTTCCAGCGCGCCCGGGTTCTGCCACCAGGCGAATGATATCCGCACGCGGTTTATCCCCGCGTTTAAAGACCTGGGTCTGCATGATAAAGTCGAGAATATTGATCGCACAGCGCTGAAGCTCGCCCAGGGTTAATTGGCCTTTTGCCAGCGCCTCCAGAGTATTATCCCCGCCCGCATTAACCTCCGCGCCGTTATTATTCACCACCATATAAAGATCGTTCTGCGCGCGGATCATCGCCGCAGTGTTGTGGGTGCTTGCCGCGCCGCCGCTGACCGGATCGTTCATCGTTGCCCACCAGTCGGTCATCACAATCCCGCGAAAGCCCCACTCCTCGCGCAGCACGGTGGTGGTCAGATCGTAATTAGAGGCAGCGTGATGGCCATTGACCGGGTTATAGGCGGTCATCACCGCGCTAGCGCCGCCGGATTTCACCGCGTACTCAAAGCCTTTGAGGTAGATTTCACGCAGCGCGCGCTCCGACACCACCGAGTCCGCTTTGGCTCTGGCGAACTCCTGGTTATTGCAGGCAAAGTGCTTAAGCGTCGCAATTCCGCCGCCGCTGCGAATGCCGCGAACCACCGCCGCCGCCATCATCCCGGTCAGCAATGGATCTTCGGAGAAATATTCAAAATTGCGGCCGTTGAGCGGGTGGCGCTGGATATTCATCCCCGGCCCCAGCAGCAGGTCGATGCCGTTACGCAACAGCTCTTTGCCCTCCATGACATATAGCCGTTCAACGAGAATCGGGTCCCAACTGGAAGCCAGCAGCGTGCCGCTGGGGAGCAGGGTCGCCTTCGCGCCATTATCCATGCGAATACCTGAAGGGCCGTCGGCGGTCGATGCCAGCGGAATGCCTTTTTCCAACAGGCTGTCGGCTACCCCGCCGAAGGCCGATGCGACGCCGGGGGTCACTTTATGGCTGCACATCCCTTCCCCGCGCACCAGGCAGGCCAGCTCTTCAACCGACAGCTGGGCAATAAACGCGTTCATCGTAGCGCGTCCTTCGGCGACGTCGCTAAGAGTCAGTCCCTGATTACCGGTGAGCGTGATGGTCTGTGGAAGACGCTCTTCGATGCGCGCACGCAGATTAATCTCCTGACGCGGAACATCCTCCCACTCAATCTGATAGCTGCCATCATCGCCATCGGCAACCGGCTTAATGCGTACAAACGGCACCGTCGGCGCCAGTACCTGCTGATGGCGAGAGAGGACCCGCAGCGTCTTCTGCGTGTACCCGGCTTCGCCGTCAACCGTCAGCAATTGCAAATCGCGAACGCTATTGCCCATCAGCAGGCGGTAAAGCCCCGGCTCCATCACATAGCAATGGGAATGTCCGGTGGCTCCGCTGTCGTCCAGCGAGGCAAAGCGCTCCAGTGGGATACGCAGGGTTAAGGTTTCGCTTTCTCCCGGCTGTAACAGACGCGTTTTGGCGAAAGCCACCAGCACGCGCGCAGGTTTCCCCAGCACGCCCTGCGGTGCCTGAAGATAAATCTGTACCACCTCTTTCCCCGAGAAAGCGTCGCCACTATTGGTGACCGTCACCGACGCCTGAATATGGTCGCCGAAAGCTTCTGCCCGCGCTGATTGCAGGGTAAAACGGGTATAAGAGAGGCCGAAACCAAAAGGGAATTGCAGGCGTTGTGGGCAAAAGGTTTCAAAATAGCGATAGCCGACGTAAATATCTTCCTGATAGAGATTTTGCGCTTGTGCTCCCCAGCAGGGTGATGCCGGATGGTCATCCAGCGACATAACGATGCTGCCGACCAGCTTGCCGGAAGGCGTCACATCGCCATACAGTAGCGAGGCTGCCGCCTGCGCGCCATCGGAGCCGCCGTGCCAGACGTACAGTAACGCGCGTATGTGCTTACGCAACAGGGGATCGTCGGCCCACGACAAATCAATCAGTCCGGCGGTATTCAGCACCACGACGACTTCATCAAACTCACGGCACACCTGGTGCAGCAGGCGCATCTCATCAGCGGTTAACCGATAGCCCCCTTCGACATCAGCATTGTCCTGATCTTCACCTGCGGTACGCCCCAGCACAATCACCGCCTGCGTTGAAACGGCTCGCGCCTGACGAATCTGTTCATCGCTCAGCGGCATTTCCTGCTGAAACCAGGGCTCAGCCGCCCATGCGCCGCCGCCGTTATCAAACGGGTGATTATTGACCCACTGCTCGTAAAGCGCGGCCAGTGACTCATTGAGCGTTCCACTGCTTCGCGCCCGTAAAGCCTGTAATAAGGTGGTATGACTCACCACGTTGACCGCCCCGCCCGAACCGGTACCGCTGCGATAGTAGTTAATCTGCGTGCGGCCAAACACTGACACGGGCTGCTGAGCGCTAAGCGGCAACATGCCGCGATCGTTTCTCAGCAACACCGCGCCTTCGGCGGCGGCGGCGGTAGCAAATTCAGCAAACCCTTCCAGCGGGGTTCCCGCTTTACTGTCAAACATGGTGTCGTCCTGTTAACTCGCGCCTCCGTGGGAGGCTAAATGGCATAATGAGCAGAGCCCGCAAAAATGCGGGCTCTGTTTTGATCAGAAGAAATATTTGAAGCGGAGACGGCCGCCGTAACGGGAGTCTTCATTACCGTCACCGTGGGTCGGATTGGACTCAATCCATGACGCGTAGGCACCCAGGTAGACGTTGAAGTTCTTCATATTCATGACGTTCGGGAACAGGTACGAAGCATGAATGGTGTGGATGTCGTAGTCGCCCGGATCGGAGATCCAGCAGTTATCATCGCAGTTAGCGGCAAAATTGGCGGTGTTAAAGCTTTCAATTTTGTTGTGCGCGTAAATATAACCAAGCTCAAAACCATGCCACAGTGAGTTCACGCCAGCGGTGAAGTCAGTTTCATCCTCAGCGTCCATATAAGCCACGTTGAGGTTAGTCACGACGCCATCTTCCGGATCGGTTTTTTGTCCGTTCCATGTCATCGTGTAGCCATAACCGGTACGGCTGGACTGGTCGACCCATTGGCCTTTAGCATTGTGATACCCGTAGGCATTGTTAACCACGTTGCTTTCCATCGCGATGGCCGTGGAGAAGCGCCCGCTTTTCCACGCAATAACCGGGCGCAAATAGGCAACGTTTTTCTCATTTTCCAGATCGGTACCGTGATACTGCTCGTCCTGGAACAGCGTACTGCCATTTTCCAACAAAGTATTGAGTTCGAAATACCAGTTATCAACGGTTTTGCTCATCAGGAAGTTGCCGCCGCTGCTGCTACGACCGCGCCCTTCTTTCATCATGTAGATATAGCCGTAACCGTCGCTGTAGAGATCGTTGGCGGTGTTGCCAGAGTATTCAACAAAGGTATCCTGATTCAGCGGGAACATATCGTAGGCCTCAAAGCGCCCCACCTTCACCTTCCAGTCATTCTCCTGGCCAAAGAAGAAGACCGCATCATCAAGATTCATTTTGCCGGTCAGATCGGCCAGCGGCTGGACGGAAAAACCGGCAAAATTGCCGTTATCCATTTTGCGCATTCCGTCAAAACCCAACAGCAGACGACCGTTGATATCCCAGCGCTCGTTATTACCCGGTGCCCAGTCTTTATTGGCGGAGGTTTTTACCGAAGTCAGGCTACCGCTGCTGCTGGCGCCGTCCATATTGAATTCCACATCGCCATAAAACTTAATATCGCCATAACCGGATAGCGTCAGTTTGGTCGGTTCAGTCCCCGGAGCGACAGGCTCCGCTGATTCTACCTTCACTGTCGGGGCATTTTTCGCCGCGACGGCCTGCTGCTGCGTTAGCGTCTGGATCTGAGCTTCCGCATCCGCAGCGCGTTGTTCAGCGTTAATTAATCTTTGCTCGAGCTGAGCAAGGCGTTTATTAATATCTTCGGAGGGACTATTTTTTGCTGCCATTACGCCAGTGGAAAATACGGCACTAATAACCAGAGCTAGATATTTCACTTTCATTATTACCATCCCTAATTTCGTTATTGTTTATTTCTTTCATCCTGGGCATAGCAGGGGCTATGTAGAAAATAATCTATATAACCCCTAAACCTGCTTTTGTATTATCAGGATTCTGCGAAAGTTCCGTTTTTCAAATCATCAACAATGCCATTCATTTTATTTTCGGTTAAGCCATAGAACCGAATGGATACTGCGGTAAGAACATAAAACACGGAGGGAACAAGGGTAAACAACAGCATCACGCCCTGCACGGCTGAAGCCGACTGCACTGCGGTATTAGCGGCATAATGGTAGTAAGCCAGCACCCAGCCGAGGATTGCGCCACCTACGGCCACGCCCAGTTTGATAACAAAAATATTGGCCGCGACGTTCATCCCGGTAATACGGCGCTGGGTTTTCCATTCGCCATAGTTATTGACATCGGTGATCATGGACCACTGCAACGCACCGTTACCACCCTGAATGATGGAAATCAGAATATGTACGCCAAGCACCAGAATCCAATATTGCACTGGAACCATAAAGCACACTACGCCCAACGCAGCAGTAATCAGGTTAACCCAGAAGGAAAATTTAATTTTGCAATAACGCGTACCGAACGGTTTTGCCAGCACAGAACCCAGCATTGAGGCAAACATCCCGCCGAGCATAAATATCGTTATCACATCAGCGCCTTTATTCAGCACGCTATTGACGTAATACACTACCGCACCACCGCGAATCACCACGGCAACCAGCATCATAAAGTTGTAGACCGAAAGAATACGCCACTGATCGTTACGGAAGAGAATTTTGACGTCACGAGTAATATTCAGATTCTCTTCTTTAATCGGCTGAACGCGTTCCTTGGTGGTCGCGAAGCAGATAATAAACATCAGACAACCGATAACACCGAATAACGCCATGGAGACCTGAATCCCGGTAGCACGGTCGCCCGGATAAAGAAAGTCAGCCAGCGGCAGGATAAATGCGGTACCCAGCGCACCACCAATTGGGGTGATGGCAAAACGCCAGGATTGCAGGGAGAGACTTTCACGCGGATCGGAAGTCAACGCGGCGCCCAGCGAGCAGTAAGGAATATTAATGGCCGTATACATCAACGTCATAAATATATATGCCGCTACCGCATAAACCACTTTGCCTGAATCGGAGAAAGATGGAATGGAGTAAACCAGTACGCAGCTCACCGCAAATGGGACGCAAATAGCCAGCAGCCACGGACGGAAACGCCCCCAGCGGGTTGAGGTGGCATCCGCAATGGCCCCCATAATCGGATCGGTAATCGCATCCAGCAGACGGACCAGCAAAAACATCGTCCCCATAACGGCGGGCGGTAGACCATAAATATCGGTATAAAAGTAGGCCAGGATGGCCACGGATGAGTCAAACACGATATGACTTGCCGCGTCCCCCAGGCTATAACCTACTTTTTCTCTGACTGAAATTTTGTCGCCAGCAGACATACACCACTCCTTTATGCAAAAGATGAAACCGGTTTCTGTAATGTCTGCATTTTTCACTTATCTGGAGTACTGATGCCATTATGTTTTTTTATAAATTATTTATGTTTTTTTATTTATGTGATCCTGTCAGGCGTCAACGGTATTAATGCGCGGATTTTTGTTTGTCAGATCACATGTTTTAATCCGTGGCAGCTTATTTTTGAGTAAAAGGGCTGAGGTTATAAAAACCCCCATATAAGAATGCCATAGTGCTTGTCTATTTATTTTTCTTACTAGTGGATTACGTTTTTTATCAATTTTCTATATTCACCAAAATAATGTTTCCATCATTGATGGCAGGTCTACGGTAAATAGTCTGTTTTGGCGCAAAATGTTACCTCCGACACGCGCAGCGGCGGATATTCGTCTAAGGTTTTCTGATAACCGAATGCAGTGGCGCAAAGTCTACATGATAAGGAGAACCATCAATGAAGTGTTCTGTTTCCCATCGCCCCGCAACCCTGCCTTATGTTCTACGTCTGGCACTCGGCGGCGCGCTCTTCACCCTGGCGACGTTGACGGTACAGGCTGAAGAGCCTCGTCCAACCCCGCAATCACCGGACGTTCTGCTTGGCCCGCTGTTTAACGATGTGCAAAGCGCTAAACTCTTCTCCGACCAGAAAACCTTCGCCGATGCCGTCCCTAACAGCGACCCGTTGATGATCCTTGCTGATTACCGCATGCAGAAGAATCAGACCAGCTTCGACTTACGCCACTTCGTCGAACTCAACTTTACCCTGCCAGGAGAGAGCGACCAGTACGTGCCGCCAAAGGGGCAGACGTTACGCCAGCATATTGACGGGCTGTGGCCGGTGCTCACCCGCAGTACCGTGGAAGTGGAAAAATGGGATTCGCTGCTGCCGCTGCCAAAACCTTATGTCGTTCCCGGCGGACGCTTTCGCGAGGTCTACTACTGGGATAGCTATTTCACCATGCTTGGCCTGGCGGAGAGCGGGCACTGGGATAAAATCGAAGATATGGTCACCAACTTCGCCGCTGAAATTGACGCCTGGGGCCATATCCCCAACGGCAACCGAACCTACTATCTGAGCCGCTCGCAGCCGCCGTTTTTCTCGTTTATGGTTGAACTACTGGCGACACATGATGGTGACGAGGCGCTTAAAAAATGGCTGCCCCAGATGGAGAAAGAGTACCAGTACTGGATGGATGGCGCGCAGGCGCTTGAGCCCGGCGGCGCGCACAAGCGCGTGGTGCGCATGGCTGATGGCGCGCTGCTAAACCGCTACTGGGATGATAACGACACCCCTCGCCCGGAATCCTGGCTGGATGATGTCACGACCGCCAAAAATAACCCTAACCGTCCGGCGACTGAGATCTATCGCGATCTGCGTTCTGCCGCAGCTTCCGGCTGGGATTTCAGCTCCCGCTGGATGGATAATCCTCAGCAGCTTGGCACCATCCGCACCACGAGCATCGTTCCGGTCGATTTGAACTCATTGATGTTCCATATGGAAAAAACCATCGCTCGCGCCAGTAAAGCGGCGGGAGACAACGCAAAAGCCGCGCAGTTTGACGCCTTAGCCAACGCCCGGCAGAAAGCGCTGGAACAATACCTGTGGAATGATAAAGAGGGCTGGTACGCTGATTACGATCTGAAAAGTCATAAGGTACGCAATCAGCTGACCGCTGCGGCGCTATTCCCGCTGTACGTCAACGCCGCCTCCAGCGAACGCGCGGCGAAAGTCGCCGCCGCTACGGAAGCCCGCTTGCTCAAACCTGGCGGCATAACGACCACCACCGTGAACAGCGGCCAGCAGTGGGATGCGCCGAACGGCTGGGCACCGCTTCAGTGGGTCGCCGCTGAGGGCCTGCAAAAATATGGTCAGGAGAAAATAGCCATGGAGGTGAGTTGGCGTTTCCTGAGCAACGTTCAGCACACCTACGACAGCAAGCAGAAGCTGGTTGAAAAGTATGATGTCAGCTCGACGGGTACCGGCGGCGGCGGTGGCGAATATCCATTACAGGACGGCTTTGGCTGGACCAACGGCGTCACGCTGAAGATGCTGGATCTGCTGTGCCCGAAAGAGAAACCGTGTGACTCCGTTCCCACTACGCGCCCGGCGGCAAATGACGACGTCGGTCAGGCGGCAAACAGTATGACTCAGCCCGCAGCGAATGAACCGGCTACGCCAGAGGATAAAAAAGCCACACAATAAACCTTCGCGCGGCGGGCCTCCGTCGCGCATCTTCCTTTAGAGTATTTCCGCTGTTATCTTTTTACGGGTATCTTGAGCACCATACCACTCTGGCTACCGGGAAGGATCTCCCGAAAAATCATGTCATGACTGGCACAAGGAATAAAAAGTGAAAACAGCCGTCAGTTTTATCTCCGATTTACATCCATTATCCTTTATGGGCTATTACGTTTTATCCACCACGGTGATATATATCCTGGTAAATATCATTATCAAGATGGCTCGCCCTTGTGAGAAAGGCACTCCGGTACCGCCCCCCTATTCCATTCCTCCCTCTTTTTTAGCCTGGCTGCATAATAAAGGCACCAGCGTTATTCAGTTGGCGATGTTCAGGCTATTAAGAAAAAACTACGTCGCTATTATTCACTCCGCCCAGGGTATCGAGCTATGCGCAAATCAGCAGTACGCCGAGAACAAAATGACCTGTGTAGAAAAAATACTCTTTGATCATTTTTCTACGCCAAAACCCAGCGACAAGGATTTACCCATAACCCTCTACGTCGCCGAGAAAAATCACTGGTCTGAAGATACCCGCTGCGCAGACCTGATGCTAAGCCCCACGCAACAAACGTGGAACACGCTGCTGATTGCCGTTCCTTCGATTTTTTTAATCGCCACCTTAGCCTGGAAAACGTTGTTCGATAATGACGCTCTGCTGAATTCCAGCGTATTCAGCTGGCTTGTAATGTTTGTCTGCTCGGGTCTGTGGTGGTTATTCATGTTATTTATCACGCTGAATCTCACTAGCCTGGACCGGGAAGGAATCTCCATTAATCTTCTTCGCGGTTATGTAGAAAAGTTAAAGGATAAGCTCATCACTGACGCAGAGGAGATAACGGACGAAACAGCCGACTATTGCGTCGCCATCGGCAAAACCAACCTGCTCCCCGAGAGATATCGCGAATACCAGGAAATCATCAGGTCGGTAAATTATCCTTTTTCTGTGCAACGGCTCGATTAACCAAAGGGGAATATCGTGTGGGATTTTATTATGCATATGCATCCTCTGGCATTTCTCGGCTGTTTCGTTGTTATCATTCCGGTCATTTATTTTCTTATAGGGATTATTATCATTCTTACGCGGCCTGCGGCTAAAACTCAACTGAACGTTACCGATATCGACCCGTGGTTATTGGCGTGGATTGATGGTGAAGGGACAAGGGTGATTCATCTGGCAATGTTTAGCTTATTATATAAAAAATATCTGTGGAGCCCAGAGGCCGCGCTGGTTTTAGCCAATGGCCGCTATGCCTCCTGCGAAATGAACGTTATAGAAAGAATATTATTTGACCATTTCGAGGTACGAAAACCGTGTCACGAAGATCTGCCCTCCAGCCTCAGCATCGCCAGAATCAACATCTGGCAGGAACACATACGCAACGCAGGTATAGCCATAAGCCCGCTACGCCGCTGGTGTAATGTGCTGATGATCGGCATTCCTTCGATTACCCTGGGAGCAATATTAGTTTGTAGGGTGCTTATCTATCACAACATCGCCGACAGCATCTTTAGTTGGTTGTTAATGCTTATAGGCTGTTCGCTGTGGTTGCCATTATGGATAAGCACCATATGGGAGCAAAACCGTCTGGATTTCAACGGTATCTCTCATAATGCCGCCCATGCCTGCATTGATGCTTTACGAGCAAAACTCGCGGGCAATGGGGATGAAATGGATGACGCCACGGCCATGCTCTATGTTGCGGTAAACGGCGTGGACTCCCTTCCTGAGCACTATCGGGAATATAAAGAGTTGATTGGGCCGATAAGCGATATCACTTCGCTTCACACAGAGGATTAGGTTGCCTGAAGAGTTTACCCCGCAGGACGCAATACCTGCGGGGGGAAAGGATATCTTACATCGCGTCCAGCGCTTTCTGTAACTTCCAGATATAGCGCGGGGCCTGCGGGGCTGGATGTTTCTTCGCTACGTGCTCAAAAAAATCATCGGCATCCATATCGTTAATGTCATCAATCGCATCCTGGCGATTAGACGAGAACGTGCGCAGCAGCGCGCCCGCGCCGTTGGCATAGGAAACCACCACCGCATAACGCATCACCTGAGGGTCCTTAATACCGGCCAGCGGACCGTTTTCAAGGATGCTCAGATAAGCGGCGCCCATGGAAATATTGCGCTCAGGATTTTTCAGCTCGCTCACCGAAGGATCGCCGCTCCAGCCCATGCGCCGGTAGACGTCGCGACCGGATGTCGAAGGTTTAAGTTGCATCAGGCCAACCGCGCCCGATTTGCTGACCACCGTCGGGTTGCCACCGGACTCAATGGCGATGATTGCGGTAATCAGCTGCGGGTCAACGCCCCACGCCGCACCGGCTTTTTCACTGATTGGCATCCACTGCGTCGCCCGCTTAACCGGGACTTCCGCGTTCCACGGCGGATTACGATAATCATGTTTCGAGCTACAACCGGCCAACAAGACCACTAAAAAAACACACCATCTCAATTTCACACATCTATCCTTATTGGCTGAAGTTTGCCGCCTGAAGATGACAATAAACGCTCCAGGCGGCATGATAACCCTTTCATTCTTAGCAAGGAATTGTCATGTCTCAGTTTTATCTCATCGCTCCTTCCGGTTATTGCATCAATCAGGAGGCGGCGAACCGCGGCGTTCAACGTCTGCAGGAGGCCGGACATCAGGTCACGCACGAAGAGGTTATCCCTCGCCGGGCGCTGCGTTTCGCCGGAACTGAGAGTGAACGCCTTGCCGATATCAACCAGCTCGCCTCTCTCGACGGCAAAAACCGCATCGTGCTGGCGGTACGCGGTGGCTACGGCGCGACTCGCCTGCTGCCGCACATTGACTGGCCGGCGCTGGTCGCTCGCCAGCTGCAGGATCCTCTACTTATTTGCGGCCATAGCGATTTCACCGCCATTCAAATGGGCCTGCTGGCAAAGGGTAGCATAATCACTTTTAGCGGCCCGATGCTGGCCGGAAACTTTGGCGCTGAAACGCTTAATGAATTTACCGATCATCATTTCTGGCAGGCGTTGCATAATCCGGCGTTTACGCTTGAATGGCACGGCGATGGGCCGAGCTGTCGCGCCGACGGCACCCTATGGGGCGGTAATCTGGCGATGCTGACCTCGCTTATCGGTACGCCGTGGCTACCGCAAATTAGCGACGGCATTCTGGTCCTGGAGGATATTAACGAGCATCCGTTCCGCGTCGAAAGAATGCTGTTGCAGTTGCTCAATAGCGGCATTCTGGCGCGCCAGCGGGCGATTATTCTCGGCGGCTTTACCGGAGCAAACGCCAATGACTACGACGCCGGATATGACCTGCCGATGGTATACGACTACCTTCGCGCGCAGCTTAACATCCCTGTCATCAGCGGCCTGGATTTCGGCCATGAACAGCGTACCGTGACCCTACCGCTCGGTGCGCGGGCGCTGCTGGTGAACAACGCGTCCATCACCACGTTAACCATTAGCGGGCATCCGGTGCTGGCCGAATAAAAATTCCTCTAACGCATATCCTGATAAGCGTCAGATTGTTAAAATGGTGTAGTTTTTAATTAATCTTCACGCCAGTAAGGAGTACGTCAACATTGGACGCCGCTGCGGTCATTAGTCTGTTTATTCTGGGTTCTGTTTTAGTAACCTGTAGCATCTTATTAAGTTCCTTTTCCTCACGCCTCGGCATCCCCATTCTGGTTATCTTCTTAGCTATTGGGATGCTGGCAGGCGTTGACGGTATCGGCGGCATCCCGTTTGACAACTATCCTTTCGCCTATATGGTGAGCAACCTGGCGCTGGCGGTGATTCTGCTGGATGGCGGGATGCGCACCCAGGCCAGTTCCTTTCGCGTTGCTCTGTGGCCCGCGCTTTCACTCGCCACGGTGGGGGTATTAATAACCTCCGCCCTGACCGGCATGATGGCAGCCTGGCTATTCAACCTCAATCTGATTGAAGGAATGCTGATCGGCGCAATCGTCGGCTCGACCGACGCAGCGGCGGTATTCTCACTGCTTGGTGGCAAAGGCCTGAACGAACGCGTCGGCTCCACGCTGGAGATAGAGTCCGGCAGCAACGATCCGATGGCGGTGTTCCTGACCATTACTCTTATCGAAATGATTCAGCAGCACGAAACCGGCCTGAGCTGGATATTCGTGGTGCATATCGTGCAGCAGTTCGGACTGGGCATTGCCATTGGTCTCGGCGGCGGCTATCTGCTGCTACAGATGATCAACCGCATTGTGCTGCCTACCGGTCTTTACCCTCTGCTGGCGCTGAGCGGCGGGATCATGATTTTTGCTGTGACCACCTCACTGGACGGCAGCGGCATCCTCGCAGTGTATCTGTGCGGCTTCCTGCTGGGCAACCGACCGATTCGTAACCGCCACGGCATTCTGCAAAACTTTGATGGCCTGGCGTGGCTGGCGCAAATCGCCATGTTCCTTGTGCTTGGTCTGCTGGTGACACCGTCCGATCTCTGGCCCATCGCTATCCCGGCGCTGATCCTGTCGATGTGGATGATTTTTATCGCTCGACCGCTGTCGGTGTTTGCCGGTCTGCTGCCATTTCGCGGTTTTAATCTGCGCGAGCGCATTTTCATCAGCTGGGTCGGCCTGCGCGGCGCGGTGCCAATTATTCTCGCCGTCTTCCCGATGATGGCAGGACTGGAGAACGCGCGCTTGTTCTTCAACGTGGCCTTCTTCGTGGTGTTGGTATCGCTGCTGCTGCAGGGAACATCGTTATCGTGGGCGGCGAAAAAGGCCAAAGTGGTGGTGCCGCCGATTGGTTCGCCTATCTCCCGCGTCGGGCTGGATATTCACCCGGAGAATCCGTGGGAACAGTTCGTTTATCAGCTCAGCGCTGAGAAGTGGTGCATTGGTGCGGCCTTGCGCGATCTGCATATGCCACCGGAAACGCGCATTGCGGCATTGTTTCGCGACAACGTTCTGCTGCACCCCACCGGCAGCACGCGCCTGCTGGAAGGCGACATTCTCTGCGTAATCGGCCGCGAGCGCGATCTGCCCGCACTGGGTAAAATGTTTAGCCAGTCGCCGCCGGTGGCGCTCGATCAGCGTTTCTTCGGTGATTTCATTCTTGATGCCAACGCGAAGTTCGCCGATGTGGCGCAGATTTACGGCATTGACGGCGGCGAAGAGTTCCGCGACCAGCAGCAGTCGCTAGGCGACGTTGTCCAGCATCTATTAGGCGCAGCACCGGTTGTCGGCGATCAGGTGGAGTTTGCCGGGATGGTGTGGACGGTGGCGGAAAAAGAGGAAGATCACGTCCTGAGAGTCGGCGTTCGGATGGCGGAAGATGAGGCGGAGTGATCCGCCTCACATTAAGTTACACTGTCACAACCGGCACTCGCGGCGCAAGAGCGCACATGAGTTCATAACCGACGGTGCCGCTGGTCGCAGCGACATCGTCAATTTTAATCTCTTTACCCCACAATTCGACCGGTGTGCCAATCCCCGCCTGCGGGCAAGGGGTTAAATCCACCGCCAGCATATCCATCGATATTCGCCCTACCGTTGTCGTGCGTATGCCGTCAACCAGCACTGGGGTACCGCTCGGCGCTAAACGGGGATAACCATCGGCATATCCGCAGGCCACGATGCCAATTCGCTGCTCCTGCGTAGTCCTGTAAATGCCGCCATATCCCACCGCTTCACCGGGTTTCAGATTCTGCACGCCGATAATCTCGCTGCTTAACGTCATCACCGGCTTCAGCCCGGTATTAGCCACATCCTGCCACAGACCGGAAGGCGAAGCGCCATAGAGCACAATCCCCGGTCTGACCCAGTTAAAATGCGACTCCGGATGCCACAGGGTTGCCGCTGAGTTGGCCAGCGATCGCGGGCAATCCAGCCCTTCGGCAGCCTGCTCAATGCGCCGCATCGGCTCCACAATTCCATGCGGATTTTCCGCTTCGGCAAAGTGCGACATCAGCGTCATTTCACTGACGTTCTTGAGCCCCCGTAGCTGCTGCCAGACGATTTGCAGACGGTCCGGCATAAAGCCCAGCCGATTCATGCCGCTATTAACCTTGACGTAAATATCAAGCGGCGCGTGGAGTTTTGCTTGCTGTAGCGCTTTTATTTGCCAGTTACTGTGCACGCTGGTCGTCAGGCGGTATTTATCAAACAGCGCCAGTTCATCAGCATGGAAGAAACCCTCCAGCATCAGTATCGGCCCTTTCCAGCCCAGTTCACGCAGCAGGATCGCCTCTTCCAGATTTAACATGGCGAAACCGTCTGCCGCGCTTAACGCATTCCAGACCCTCGCCAGACCGTGGCCATATGCATTCGCTTTAACGACCGCCCACAGGCGCGAGCCGGGTGCCGCGCGGCGAACAATTTGCTGATTTTGTCGTAAGGCTGACATATCAATGCTGGCCTTGACTGGACGGGACATGAAAGCTCCTTGTTAATTGTGAACACCGTGCAGATGTTGAGCGCGAGTCGGGATAAAACCACGGCCGTAGCGGGCAACGGCAAGATCATCATACGGGATCGCTGGAGTACGCCCGGAAATCAGATCGCTAATCAACTGTCCGGAACCGCAAGCCATCGTCCAGCCCAGAGTACCGTGCCCGGTGTTCAACCACAGATTTTTATACGCTGTGCGACCGACCACTGGCGTACCATCTGGGGTCATTGGGCGCAGCCCGGTCCAGAATGTCGCTTGTTCAACGTGTCCACCGCGCGGGAACAGATCGCGTACCACCATCTCCAACGTTTCACGCCTGGGCTGCAACAGCTCTTTATTAAAACCGACAATCTCCGCCATCCCGCCGACGCGAATACGATTATCAAAGCGGGTGATGGCGATTTTGTAAGTTTCATCAAGGATAGTCGATACCGGCGCGCCGTCTTCATGTGCAATTGGAATCGTTAGTGAATAGCCTTTCAGCGGATAAACCGGAATATCCACCAGCCCTTTCAGCATCGCCGTTGAATATGAACCCATAGCCATGACGTAAGCGTCGGCTTTGATGATTTCAGCTCCGCACTTCACACCGGAGATTTGCTCTCCTTCATATAACAGAGCATCTACTGAAGTATTAAACCGGAAAGTCACGCCCGCCTGCTCAGCCATCAACGCCAGACGCGTGGTAAAGAGCTGGCAGTCACCCGTTTCATCATTCGGTAAGCGCAAACCGCCGGTCAGCTTGTGGCTCACTTCAGCCAGTGCCGGTTCAACTTCCAGCAGTCGATTCGCTTCCAGCAGTTGATAAGGCACCCCCGCATCCTGCAGTACCGCGATATCACGGGTGGCATTTTCGAACTGTTTGTCGGTACGAAAAAGCTGGAGGGTGCCGCCCTGACGGCCTTCATACTGGATTCCGGTGCTTTCGCGCAGCGCTTTCAGGCAGTCGCGACTATATTCCGCCAGCCGTACCATGCGCCCTTTATTTTCCATGTAGTGACGAGTGTCGCAGTTGCGCAGCATCTGCCACATCCATTTCAACTGGAACTGGGTGCCATCCAGACCGATGGCCAGAGGAGCGTGTTTCTGGAACATCCATTTAATCGCCTTCAGCGGCACGCCTGGTGCCGCCCACGGTGCGGCATAGCCCGGAGAGATCTGTCCGGCGTTAGCAGCGCTGGTCTCTTCAGCGGGACCCGGTTGGCGGTCGATAACCGTCACCTGATGTCCTGCCTGGCTTAAATACCATGCACTCGCGACCCCAACCACCCCACTTCCCAGTATGACGATTCGCATAGCGACTCCGTAATAGTTAAAGAACAATCATCTGATTACAAATTGATAACTCAGATGAAAATATTATTCAACATACGCTTTATTTATGGTGACTTATCTCACACGACGCCGCGCGATACCTGACACCAATGTTTTACTATCTCCTGCTACGCTTCATTTTTCCGCAGAATAAAATTCTGATTAAAGTGATGAATAACGCCTTTAAGATTGTGAAATCGCGAAGAAAAGAAATTGCTGGCGGACGCAGTTTGTAGCACCGTGTTCTATGCTTGTTATGAGGTTTTCCGTACAGAGAGAACCATCAACAACGAGGGCGCGCTAATGGCTACGATTGATTCCATGAACAAGGACACAACCCGTTTAAGCGATGGACCCGACTGGACTTTTGAGCTGCTGGAGACCTATCTGGCAGAAGTCGATCGGGTAGCGAAGCTGTATCGTCTTGACACCTATCCGCACCAAATCGAAGTCATTACTTCCGAGCAGATGATGGATGCTTACTCCAGCGTCGGCATGCCGATTAACTACCCGCACTGGTCGTTCGGTAAAAAATTCATCGAGACCGAGCAAGCCTACAAACATGGTCAGCAAGGTCTGGCCTATGAAATCGTCATTAACTCCAACCCCTGCATCGCGTATTTGATGGAAGAGAACACCATTACCATGCAGGCACTGGTGATGGCGCACGCCTGTTACGGACATAACTCGTTCTTCAAAAACAACTACCTGTTCCGCAGTTGGACCGATGCCAGCTCGATCATTGACTATCTGATCTTTGCGCGTAAATACATCACCGAATGTGAAGAGCGCTACGGCGTTGATGAAGTCGAAAAGCTGCTCGACTCCTGTCATGCGCTAATGAACTATGGCGTTGACCGCTACAAACGCCCGCAGAAAATCTCCCTCCAGGAGGAGAAGGCGCGGCAGAAAAGCCGTGAGGAGTATCTGCAAAGCCAGGTGAATATGCTGTGGCGTACCTTGCCGAAGCGCGAGGAGGAAAAAACCATTGAAGCGGCGCGCCGCTATCCTTCCGAGCCACAGGAAAACCTGCTCTATTTCATGGAGAAAAACGCGCCGCTGCTGGAACCGTGGCAACGTGAAATCCTGCGCATCGTGCGCAAAGTCAGCCAGTACTTTTATCCGCAGAAGCAGACGCAAGTCATGAACGAAGGCTGGGCAACGTTCTGGCACTACACCATCCTTAATCATCTTTATGATGAAGGAAAAGTGACGGAGCGCTTTATGCTGGAGTTCCTGCACAGCCACACCAATGTCGTGTTCCAGCCGCCCTACAATAGCCAGTGGTACAGCGGGATTAACCCGTATGCTCTGGGCTTTGCGATGTTCCAGGATATTAAACGTATTTGTCAGTCGCCGACGGAAGAGGATAAATATTGGTTCCCGGATATTGCCGGTTCCGATTGGTTAGAAACCCTGCACTTTGCGATGCGTGATTTCAAAGATGAGAGCTTCATCAGCCAGTTCCTGTCACCAAAAATCATGCGTGATTTCCGCTTCTTTACCGTTCTGGATGATGATCACAATAACTACCTGGAAATTTCAGCTATTCATAATGAAGAGGGTTATCGTGAGATTCGCGCGAAGCTTTCAGCACAGTACAACCTGAGCAACCTTGAGCCGAATATTCAGGTGTGGAACGTCGATCTGCGCGGCGACCGCTCGTTAACTCTGCGCTACGTGCCGCATAACCGCGTGCCGCTGGATAAGGGACGCCGTGAGGTCCTCAAGCATGTGCACCGACTGTGGGGATTTGACGTTTTGCTGGAACAACAAAATGCCGATGGCAGCGTTGAATTGCTCGAACGCACTCCGCCGCGGCAAAACCCGCTATAACCCTGAAAAGCAAAACGCCCGGTTTCTCGCCGGGCGTTTTTTATCATATGGTCTTGCTTAACGCATATTCATGGCTAAGTCGCCCGGCAGGTTTTTCTGCATACGATGCCAAATCTCACCGCTGTCATGCCCGTAGCGACGCACGATTTCATAAACCTGTTCATGTAGGCCCTCTTCACACACTTTTGCCAACTGGTGATAGAAGCCAAGCGCCAGGCTACGCGCTTCGGGATTAGCAAAGTAGTGGCGGCCAATTCGGGTATACAGCCCCTTCATCCCATTGATAATCAGGCCATAAATCGGGTTGCCTGAAGCAAAAGCCAAACCGCGGAAAACGTTGTAATCCAGCTCAGCAAAGGCATCGGCATGATCTTCGATTTCGCGCGCCCGAGCCAGCACTTCCAGCGCTTTGTCCGGATGTTGACGGAAAGCGGTACGAATGAAGATAGTTGAAATATTGGTGCGAACCGACAGCAGATTATCAATCAACTGCGGCACGCTATCGTGATCGAGGCGCGCCAGGGTTTCAAGAATATTAAGCCCTGAGGTTTCCCAGAAATTATTCACCTTCGTAGGTTTGCCATGCTGAATGGTCAACCAGCCATCGCGGGCCAGACGTTGCAACACTTCACGTAAGGTTGTACGGGTCACACCAATCAGTTCAGAAAGTTCACGTTCAGCGGGAAGGATCGTGCCGGGAGGAAAACGGTTATTCCAGATACTTTCAATGATGTACTCTTCAGCGAAACCCGCCGGGCTTTGCGCCTTAATGACCATAATAAGATTTCCATTACACAGCGTTGCAAATTCTACTCATCATACCAGAGCCGCTATAGGGCAGATAGCGCCTGAAAGTAATTAAAAAGGGATCGCCGTTTCATTTTCAACTTTTCATTTCACACTTTCACTTCCTGATGAACGCGATGCGAAGAAAGTTGCGCCCCTTTTTGCGCAACTGGTAATCTTGCATATAGTAACGTATAAAATCTTGTTTCAATTTTGACGGAGAAAGGATGTCTGTCGTGGAAATCTCTTATGGTCGCGCCCTATGGCGCAATTTTCTTGGCCAGTCTCCGGACTGGTATAAGCTCACTCTCATCATTTTCTTAATTATTAACCCGATAGTGTTTTATCTTCATCCGTTTATTGCCGGATGGTTGCTGGTTATCGAGTTTATCTTCACTCTGGCGATGGCTCTCAAATGTTATCCGCTGCTGCCGGGCGGTCTGTTGGCCATTGAAGCTGTTTTTATTGGTATGACCAGTCCGGGGCATATCCGGGCAGAGGTTGCCAGTAATCTTGAAGTCCTGCTGCTGCTGATGTTCATGGTGGCGGGTATCTACTTCATGAAACAGCTGCTGCTGTTCATCTTCACCCGTCTGCTATTAGGCATTCGCAGCAAAATGCTGCTGTCGCTGGCGTTTTGCGTCGCGTCCGCCTTCCTTTCCGCCTTTCTGGACGCGTTGACCGTTGTGGCGGTGGTGATTAGCGTCGCCGTTGGCTTTTATGGCATTTACCATAAGGTTGCTTCGGCACGGCCGGACGATGACGATCTGCTCGACGATAGCCATATCGATCAGCACTATCGCGATGTGCTGGAGCAATTTCGCGGTTTCCTGCGCAGCCTGATGATGCATGCCGGGGTTGGCACAGCGCTTGGCGGCGTAATGACCATGGTCGGCGAGCCGCAGAACCTGATTATCGCCAAAGCCGCAGGTTGGCAATTTGGTGAGTTTTTCTTGCGTATGATTCCGGTCACGCTGCCGGTATTCGTGTGCGGCCTGGTCACCTGTCTGCTGCTGGAGAAGTTCCGTATCTTTGGCTATGGCGAACCGCTGCCACCCACCGTGCGTAAAGTGCTGCAAGATTTCGACGATCGCAGCCGCCAGACTCGTAGTCGCCAGGATCGCCTGCGTCTTATCGCTCAGGGTATTATTGGCGTCTGGCTTATCGCAGCGCTGGCGCTGCACCTTGCTGAAGTTGGCCTGATTGGCCTCTCGGTGATCATTCTGGCTACCACTTTCTCTGGGATAACCGATGAACACGCTATCGGCAAAGCGTTTACCGAGGCCCTGCCGTTTACCGCACTGCTGACGGTCTTTTTCGCCATAGTGGCAGTGATTATCGATCAGCAGCTGTTTGCCCCGGTGATTGAATTTGTCCTGGAGGCTTCGCCACATGCCCAGCTGTCACTGTTTTATCTGTTTAACGGTCTGCTGTCGTCGATTTCCGATAACGTCTTTGTTGGCACGGTCTACATCAATGAAGTAAAGGCAGCCCTGGAGCAAGGCACCATCAGCATGCAGCAATTTGAGCTGCTGGCGGTGGCCATTAATACCGGTACCAACCTGCCGTCTGTTGCCACGCCGAATGGTCAGGCAGCATTTCTGTTCCTGCTGACGTCCGCTCTGGCACCGCTGATCCGTCTCTCCTATGGTCGAATGGTGTGGATGGCGTTGCCTTATACCATCGTCCTGGCCCTGGTAGGTCTGGCATGCGTCGAGTTTAGCTTGATGCCAGCCACTCAGTGGATGCTTGATCAAGGCTGGCTGGTTACGCCACAGTTGCTTAAATAAAAACGGGAGTACCCAGGCGGCAAGTTTGGGTACTCCATATTCGTTTACGTAATATTTTCAGACTAGCTGCTGGCGTCGCTTCGGTTTTCGTTTACACTGCCATGATTTAGCATGTTCCAGGGAAATGATTATGTTGCGATTTTTAAACCAGTGCTCAAGGGGACGCGGTGCCTGGCTCCTGATGGCGCTAACCGCGTTTATTCTTGAATTGGTTGCATTGTGGTTCCAGCACGTGATGTTGCTACAACCGTGCGTACTGTGTATTTACGAGCGCAGCGCGTTGTTCGGCGTGATGGGTGCTGGTATTGTCGGCGCCATTGCCCCGAAATCACCGCTGCGGTATGTGGCGATAGTTATCTGGCTCTACAGCGCCTTACGCGGGCTACAGCTGGCGTGGGAGCACACCATGATCCAGCTTCACCCTTCCCCCTTCCAGACCTGTGATTTTGCCGCGCGCTTCCCAACCTGGCTGCCGCTGGATAAATGGCTGCCTCAGGTATTCGTCGCTACCGGCGACTGTTCCGTGCGCCAGTGGGAGTTCCTGACGCTGGAAATGCCGCAGTGGCTGGTTGGGATCTTTGCCGCCTACCTGGTTATCGGCGTACTGGTGCTTATCGCTCAGCCGTTCAAGCCGAAAAAGCGCGATCTCTTCGGCCGCTAAAACCAGTTACAACTAAGGCGCTCCTTCGGGAGCGTTTTTTTTACCTGCGAGTTGACGTCAGCCCCTTAAAGTTTCATATTAAATACATCTTATTCGTATTCACTAAGGAGCTTATGATGTCTCATCTGCGTATTCCCGCTAACTGGAAAGTAAAACGCTCCACCCCGTTCTTCACCAAACAGAACGTTCCTGCCGCTCTGCTGACGCACCACAATACCGCCGCCGGTATTTTCGGCCAGCTTTGCGTCATGGAAGGAACGGTGACGTACTATGGTTTTGCTGATGAGCAGGCGACGGAGCCAGAGGCGAAAGTGGTCATCAATGCCGGTCAGTTCGCCACCAGCCCGCCGCAGTACTGGCATCGTATTGAGTTAAGCGACGATGCGCAGTTCAATATCAATTTCTGGGTTGAAGATGACGCTGACGGCGAAAGCGGGCTGTTTCACGCGAAGAAAGATTAACTGAGCGCCTTATTGCGCCCAATCTGGTTTATTCAGGATGTGATCTTGCCAGTCCACTACGTTGGACTCTTTAACGGCAATATGGCGAACGGAGATACGTTCGCCATGCATCGCGGCCTTCGAGCCGGTCAACAACGGGTGCCAGTGCGGCAGCGGTTTACCTTCAGCCAGTAAGCGATAAGCACAGCTCGGCGGCAGCCATTCAAACGTCGGTAAATTGTCGCGGGTTAGCTTAATGCAGTCCGGTTCATATTCGAAGCGGCGCTCGTAGTTGCGGCACTGACAAGTTTTGATATTAAGCTGACGGCAGGCGACGTTAGTAAAGTAGATTTCGTCGGTATCCTCATCCATCAGCTTATGCAGGCAGCACTGTCCGCAGCCGTCACACAGTGATTCCCACTCCGCGTCGGTCATTTCATCCAGTGTTTTTTGTTGCCAGAAAGGTTGTTCGCTCATTGGGATGTCCGTCATTGCAATTCAGGGTGCACCTTATAACCAGTCTGGCACGCCGATGCAAGTTTTGCCGCCCGGAGAAGGCGGCAAGCGGACGTTACAGCACGCGGGTGGTCAACGATAATCCGTTGAAACCCACTTCCAGTTCGTCGCCGCTGCTTAGCGGACCTACGCCTTCCGGCGTGCCGGTCAGCACCACATCACCCGCCTTCAGAGTGAAGAAGCGCGACATGTAGGCAATAAGCGGCACAATTTTATGGATCATGTCAGCGGTTGTGCCCTGCTGGCGCACATCACCATTAATCTTCAGGCTCAACGGCGTGTTTTGCGCGTCGCCGTGAAATTCTGCCGCAGGAACAAATCCGGAGATTGGACAGGAGTTATCAAAACCCTTCGCCTTTTCCCACGGCTGACCGGCTTTTTTCAATTTACCCTGCAGGTCACGCAGAGTCAGATCCAACGCCACGCCATAACCTGCAATCGCTTTTAGCACATGATCTTCGGTTGCCTGACGCAGCGTGCTGCCAATCAGCACCGCCAGTTCGATTTCATGATGTACCGAACCCAATCCTTCAGGAAGCACCAACGGCTGGCGGATATCGCATAGCGCCGTTTCAGGTTTAATAAACAGCACCGGCTCGTCCGGCGTTGCACTGCCCATCTCCTTAATGTGGTTGGCATAGTTGCTGCCCACGCAAACCACTTTGCTCACCGGATAATCCAGTAACGCACCCTGCCAGTTATGATGTTGGTACATTTTTATCCCTCTATGGGTTAATCAGATTTATTCCCCTGTTCCGCCAGGTGTTTCTTGAGTAAATTTTCAGTCGGAGGGGGAAGTTGCAGGTAATAGCCTTGTTCGGTCAGGGCCTGTTTAACCTTATCCAGGTCGGCGTGAATGGTTTTTTTCCGCCCATCAAGCGGCAGAATCATTGCCAATTTTGGTGTACCGAAGCCTTGCATTAATTCGTCGGGAACGCGGGAGAAATCGTCCCTTTTTTCGACATATAAATAGGTTTGCTCACGTTTAGTACTTCGATAGATCACACAAAACATAGTTTTACTCGGAATTAGACCTGTGGTCACTTGCCTCAATATATGAGTGACTATAACATGCCTTTTAGTCTTCGGAATATCACCGCACTTCGGCGGGTGATAAACAGCAAATTGAGTAAGGCCAGGATGTCAAATACGCCAATCGAACTTAAGGGCAGTAGCTTCACCTTATCTGTCGTTCATTTGCACGATGCAAATCCCGAGGTTATTCGTCAGGCGTTAGAAGACAAAATCGCCCAGGCCCCCGCCTTTTTACGTCATGCTCCGGTGGTTGTGAATATTAGCAGCATTGAAGATGCCGTCGACTGGCGCGCTCTTCATGAAGCGATTGCGGTCACCGGTTTGCGTATTATGGGTGTGAGCGGGTGTAAACTTCCTCGCCTGAAAACGGAAATTGACCGCGCCGGGATCCCTTTATTAACCGAAGGGAAAGAAAAAATAACCCGTCAGGCAGCACCTGAACCTGTCGCCCCGCCGCCGGTTGTTAATCAGATCACAAAAACGCGTTTGATTGATCAGCCGGTACGTTCCGGTCAGCGCATTTATGCGCCACACTGTGATCTAATTGTTACAAACCATGTGAGTGCCGGAGCGGAACTTATCGCCGATGGTAATATTCATGTCTATGGCATGATGCGGGGACGGGCGCTTGCCGGGGCTGGCGGCGACAGAGATGCCCAAATATTTTGCACTAACCTCTCGGCGGAACTGGTGTCCATCGCGGGGGAATACTGGCTGAGTGATAACATTCCGGCCGAATTTTATGGCAAAGCGGCGCGCCTGCGTTTGGGCGGCAGCGCTTTGACAATTCAATCGTTGAATTAATCCCTTTTTAACAAGGAATTTCTATGGCACGCATTATTGTTGTGACTTCGGGTAAAGGAGGCGTTGGCAAGACCACCTCCAGCGCGGCCATCGCTACTGGTTTGGCGCAGAAGGGAAAGAAAACGGTCGTTATCGACTTCGATATTGGCCTGCGTAACCTTGACCTGATTATGGGCTGCGAGCGCCGGGTCGTTTATGACTTCGTTAACGTCATCCAGGGTGATGCCACGTTGAACCAGGCGCTCATCAAAGATAAGCGCACCGAGAATCTCTTTATCCTCCCGGCTTCCCAGACGCGTGATAAAGACGCCCTGACCCGCGAAGGCGTGGATAAGGTTCTCGAAGAACTGAAAAAGATGGAATTTGATTTTGTCGTCTGTGATTCCCCTGCAGGCATCGAAACCGGTGCGCTGATGGCGCTGTACTTTGCTGATGAAGCCATCATCACCACCAACCCGGAAGTCTCCTCCGTTCGTGACTCCGACCGTATCCTCGGCATTCTGGCCTCCAAATCCCGCCGGGCAGAAAGAGGCGAAGATCCGATTAAAGAGCATCTGCTGCTGACGCGTTACAACCCAGGCCGCGTTAACAAAGGCGACATGCTGAGCATGGAAGACGTGCTGGAAATTCTGCGCATCAATCTGGTGGGCGTGATTCCGGAAGATCAGTCCGTACTGCGCGCATCGAACCAGGGTGAACCGGTTATTCTGGATGATGCCTCGGATGCGGGTAAAGCCTATGCCGATACGGTTGAACGTCTGCTCGGAGAAGAACGTCCTTTCCGCTTCATTGAAGAAGAGAAGAAAGGTTTCCTCAAACGCCTGTTCGGAGGATAAATTATGGCATTACTCGACTTTTTTCTCTCGCGGAAAAAGAACACGGCCAATATTGCGAAAGAGCGCCTGCAGATCATCGTTGCAGAGCGTCGTCGCGGCGATGCCGAACCGCATTATCTGCCGCAGCTGCGCAAAGATATTCTGGAAGTGATTTGTAAATACGTGCAGATCGACCCGGAAATGGTCAGCGTACAGCTGGAGCAGAGAGACGGTGATATTTCGATTCTGGAGTTGAACGTGACTCTGCCGGAAACCGAAGAGTCGAAACCCTGACCCTTTAGCTCCCGAAAATGTCATTAAAAAACCGGCAACGCTGTGCGAAGCCGGTTTTTTTGTCTGAAACATTAGCCTGGTGCTGGTTAGCGCGGATACTCACTTAATAATGCATTCAGACGATCGGCCATCAATTCACCACGCCAGCCGGAAACGAGTTCAGGTTGACCGTTGCCGTTTTTCAGCCCCCAGTGCCAGTTCAACAGCTGGTTAATCTGTCTTCTTGACGCCAACAGTTCTGCGCTGACCCCTTTCTCGGCGCTGACAGCCTGTACAAGCGCTTTAATGTCCTTGAACACCTTGCGATAGCCCGGCATATCAATCAGGTTCTGTAGCGGCTCTGGTAACGCTTCTTCCGGCAGCGCCTGCGCTTTTTCGACGAGACTTATCAGCGTTTTGCCATGGAAGCGAATTTCGCTACCCGATAATCCCAGGCTATCCAGCTCACCCAGGCTGCCTGGCATATAGCGCGCCACGTTCCACAGATGCTCTTCACGAACCACAAAGTTGACGGCCAGATCGCGCTCACGGGCTTTACGTAAACGCCAGTCGGCCAGCAGTTGCAAACAGCCCAATTGACGGGTACGCAGTTGCCAGGCGTTGCCGATGTCGCGCCATGCCTGCGCCGGGTCCTGGATTTCCTGACGACGCTGCTGCATCAGTTGACATTCATCCAGCGCCGCAGAGAGCCAGCCTGCGCTTTCGGTCTCGGCCATCAATTTGCTGGCAATCGGTAGCAGGTACCAGACGTCTGCAGCAGCATAAATGCACTGGCGTTCGGTCAGCGGGCGTGCCAGCCAGTCGGTACGGGATTCACTCTTGTCCAGCGCTACGCCGGTATACTCTTCAACCATCGCAGCAAACCCCCATGACATCGGGCGACCGCAAAAAGCAGCCAGAATTTGCGTGTCGATCAGCGGTTGTGGCATCAGATGAAAGGCGTTGAGAAACACTTCTAAATCTTCGCTGCCAGCATGCAGAAATTTAGTCACATTTTGATTCAACAGCAGTTCACGCATTGGCGCCCAGTCGGTGATAACCAAAGGGTCAATCAGAGAAACCTGTTCACCGTCGAATAACTGGAGCAGACCGAGCTGCGGATAATAGGTGCGGGTGCGGACAAACTCTGTATCCAGCGCAACCGCCGGGACCGCGCTTGCCGCTTCACAGATGGCGCGCAGGCCATCGTCGGTGGTGATCATCTGATAGTTCACATCATACTCTCTTAACTTGCGCCCATAAAAAACGCCGGCTTAGCCGGCGTCTGGCGATTCACTCATAGCTTCAGGCTTTATTGTCTACTTTAGCGCGAGCTTCGTCACGTAGTTCTCGACGTAAAATTTTGCCGACGTTGGATTTCGGCAGTTCATCACGAAACTCGACCAGCTTAGGTACTTTGTAACCGGTCAGTTGACGGCGACAAAAGGTAATCAGCATCTCTTCCGTCAGCGCGGCGTCTTTTTTCACCACGAAGATTTTCACTGCTTCACCGCTGCTTCCTGACGGTACGCCAACGGCGGCAACTTCCTGAACGCCAGAATGCTGCATCACCACGTCTTCAATTTCATTCGGATAGACGTTGAAACCGGACACGAGGATCATATCTTTCTTACGGTCGACAATACGCAGAAAACCTTCATCATCCATCACTGCGATATCGCCGGTATGCAACCAGCCATTCTTAATGGTTTCAGCCGTGGCGTCCGGACGCTGCCAGTATCCCAGCATCACCTGCGGGCCTTTGACGCACAGCTCGCCCGGTTCTCCCGGCGCGACTTCATTATCGTCGTCATCGACCAGCTTGGCTTCAGTCGAGGGTACCGGCAAACCAATACTGCCGCTGTGGTAGTCGATGTCATGCGGGTTCACGCTCACCAACGGCGCACACTCCGTCAGGCCATAGCCTTCCAGAAGATATTGCCCGGTCAGCTTAACCCAGCGCTCCGCAACCACTTGCTGCACCGGCATCCCGCCGCCCGCTGAAAGATGCAGAGAAGAAAAGTCGAGCTGCTGGAACTCTTTGTTATTGAGCAATGCGTTAAACAGGGTATTCACCCCGGTCATCGCGGTGAAGGGATATTTCGCCAGCTCTTTGACCAGACCCGGGATATCGCGCGGGTTGGTGATCAGCAGGTTCTGCCCGCCCAGTTCAATAAACAGCAGGCAGTTCATGGTCAGCGCAAAGATGTGGTACAGCGGCAACGCGGTAACCACCAGCTCTTTTCCACGATGCAGCAGCGGCCCGTAGGTACCGTTAACCTGCTCAAGGTTCGCCAGCATATTACGGTGGGTCAGCATCGCCCCCTTCGCTACGCCGGTTGTCCCGCCGGTGTACTGGAGGAAAGCGAGATCCTGGGGGACGATTTCGGGCTTGATATACTGCATACGGTAACCGTTCTGCAGCGCACTACGAAATGAGATAGCATCCGGCAGGTGGTATTTTGGCACCAGGCGCTTAATGTACTTCACCACGAAGTTAACCAGCGTACCTTTCGCCGTTGAAAGCTGATCGCCCATGCGCGTTAAAATCACGTGCTTAACCTGGGTTTTATCGACGACCTTTTCAAGGGTATGCGCAAAGTTGGAGACAATCACAATGGCGGCGGCACCGCTGTCATTGAGCTGATGTTCCAGTTCACGCGGCGTGTACAGCGGGTTCACGTTCACCACGATCATGCCCGCGCGCAGGATACCAAATAGCGCTACCGGGTATTGCAGCAGGTTGGGCATCATCAGGGCGACGCGGTCGCCTTTTTGCAGGCCCAGGCCCTCCTGCAGATAAGCGGCGAACGCCCGACTGCGCTCCTCCAGCTTACGATAAGTCATCACCTCGCCCATGTTGATAAATGCCGGTTGGTCGGCATAGCGCGTGGTGGATTGTTCAAACAGTTCAACCAGGGATTGATAGCGGTCAGGGTTTATCTCCGCAGGAACATCCGCGGGATAACGGTTTAGCCAAACCTTTTTCACTGCATCACCTCTGAAATAATTATTCGTCGTCATCACAACCCCTGATCAACAAACATTTTGTTAACATTATATTAACTCAGCGTACCAGTTTATTAATTAAGCGTTTTACAGGTTGCGAAGCGCGTCACTATTTATTTTTCTTATTTGACTGAAAACAAAGAAACAGCGGACCAGCCGCTGTTTCTTTTTGTTTATAAAAACTACAAAATCATTCAGTTACGACGTTTCTGACTTCTGCAGGGCCTGGGTTATACCAGCCCCAACCGCCGTATCCGTAGCCCCACGGACGCGGGCCAAACATCCACGGATCAATGGGCTGCGGCGGCATCACCACCTGCTGCACGACGTTCCAGCGCTTGTAACCGCTGGCATTCATTAGCATAAATTTGTACGGTGTGTTGCCAACTTTACCGTCCACGACGCCGACTATCGGGCCAACCACGGTCACCAGTTGACCGCGAAAATCAACCGGATCGATAAAACCATTTACATCGGCAAAAATACGCCCACGCGAAGGTTCACCCAGTTCCGGACGCGCTGCGCCGTCCAGTTGGACAGTGGCAATCTCTAAGCGAGTTTTACCCTGCTGATTCTGTACGCTGACGACCTTACCGCCAAACCGCGCTTCCTGACCGACGTAAAGCTGCGGCGCGTTCATCACGCGGACTAAATCTTGCTGCGGCGTCGGGGTAGTGCCTTTAATAGCATCCGGTACCGAAGCACACCCACTTAGCGTAGCGACAACCGCTGTCGCGACTAACCAACGTACTACCGTTTTTTGACCCGCCATGACGCGACTCCTTCCTTCTTCTCAGACTTATTAGTTACTGAGATTCACTCGCGGCCAGGAAGTTTCTTCCAGGCGACTTCATTACGTAAATAAACTGGTTCTGCGTGCTCAACGGCCACGGTTTTCCCTACCGTGAGCAGATGGCAAGCCAGCGGCAGCATATCCTGCGCTTCCGGTAACTGAATTTCACCATCAGTTAATGTTAGTCCGGAATCGTTAGCCATATCTGGCCATGCCTGCCAGCCGGTACCGACGGTCGCCCACTGCCCTTCGAGCTGTTGCAGGCGTTCACTGACGCCTTCCGGCTTGAGCACCACTTCGCTCTCTTCGCCATGCCAGACGCCCTGCTCATCGCGCTGATATTCCGCCCAGTAGACTTCGCCCATCCTGGCATCAATTGCCGCCAAAACGCGGGTTGCGCCGGTTTTACGCCACGCGCCCTGCGCCATGGTTGCCAGCGTGGAAACACCAATCATCGGTAGCTCTGCGCCTAACGCCAGTCCCTGAGCAATACCGATACCGATACGCACGCCGGTAAAGCTACCAGGACCGCGCCCAAAGGCCAGCGCGTCGAGTTCAGTAAGCATGATGCCGCTTTCGTTGAGGACATCCTGCACCAGCGGCAGGATCCGTTGAGTATGTTCACGGGGACAGATTTCGAAATGAGCACTGAGGGTGCCATCATTCCACAGCGCCGCAGAGCAGGCCTCTGTGGCGGTATCGATAGCCAAAATTTGCATGGGTCGTCACGCTCTCGCAGATTGACAAAATGGCGCGCAGCTTACCACATTTTGCCACGCATTACCTCGCTGGCGGCACCGCCAGGAAACGCACCGCCCGACGGATATCGCGAGTTCGCGGCGCGGGCGGCAGGCTAGCGAGGAACGTTGCGCCATACGGACGCATCACCAGGCGGTTGTCGCAGATAACCAGCACGCCGCGATCGTCAATATCGCGAATCAAGCGCCCGACGCCCTGTTTTAAGGTGATAACCGCGTCCGGCAGTTGAACCTCATCAAATGGGTCGCCGCCGCGCAGACGGCAGTCTTCCATTCGCGCTTTGAGTAGCGGATCGTCCGGTGAGGTGAAAGGCAGTTTATCGATAATCACCAGTGAGAGCGCATCACCGCGCACGTCCACCCCTTCCCAGAAGCTGCTGGTCGCCACCAGCAGGGCGTTACCCGCGCTAACAAACTGCTGCAAAAGTTGGCCTTTACTGGTTTCCCCTTGCAAAAGAACCGGCAGCGTCATGGTGGCGCGGAATTGTTCAGCGAGATCGCGCATCATGGCGTGCGAGGTGCACAGCATAAAGCAGCGACCATCGTTGGCTTCAATCAGCGGTTTGAGCATCGCCGCCAGATGCCTTGCTGCACCGGGTTGATTGGGCAATGGCAAATTTCGCGGCACGCACAGCAGCGCCTGATGAGCATAATCAAAGGGGCTGGGCAGCAGCAGCGTTTGCGCTTCGCCAATTCCCAGACGATCGGTGAAATGGTGCAGATCATCGTTAACCGACAGCGTCGCCGAGGTAAAGATCCAACTCCCCGGTTTTTGCACCATCACTTCTTTAAATTTATCCGCCACCGTCAATGGCGTCAGCGCCAGCGTAAAGTGGCGGGAGTTGCATTCGTACCAATAGCTGTAACCGGGCTGATTGGTATCCTTCAGCCGTTTAAGCCGCCCGCGATATAACGTCGCCCGCTCGAAGGCAGCATCAAGCAGCGCTGAGCGTCCGAGAGACAATTTTGCCACGTCGTAACACAGCTCAAGGGCATCATCGAGCAGCAGCAGCGCACGCTGAATATTGTTATCCGCCAGGAGCTCACGCAGGTTACCGCGATAGCCCGGATCGCCTAATTGCAGGCGAAAATCCTGCGCGCTCTGGGCCAGACGGTCAGCGCATTTCTGTAGCTGCTGGGTGTCTTTCAGTTCAGTACGGTAAGCAATCGTGATGTCTTTCGCCAGATCCAGCAACTGGCGGCTGGAGAGCGATTGACCAAAATATTGGCTGGCGATGTCCGGCAACTGATGCGCTTCATCGAAGATCATCACTTCCGCTTCCGGAATCAGTTCGCCGAAGCCGCTCTCTTTCACCACCATATCGGCGAGGAACAGATGGTGGTTAACGACCACCACATCGGCATCCATCGCCTTTTTCCGCGCTTTAACGACAAAGCAATCTTTATACAGGGGGCAGTCGCTACCCAGACAGTTGTCGTTGGTGCTGGTGACCAGCGGCCAGGCCTGAGAATCTTCCGCCACGCTCACGCAGGTGCTGATATCGCCATCAATAGTTTGGTTAGACCACGATCGCAGCAGAATGACGTCGCTGAGGGTTTGCACCGGCAGGTCGCCCCCGGCAAGCGCCTGTTGTTCAAGACGCTCAAGGCAGAGGTAGTTCGAGCGCCCTTTCAGCAAGGCCAGCTTCCCGGCGAACTTCAGCGCTTTGGCCACGGTGGGCAAATCCCGGCTATAGAGCTGATCCTGCAACGCTTTCGAGCCGGTGGAGATGATGACTTTTTTATTTGCGCGCAGCGCTGGCGCCAGGTACGCGTAAGTTTTCCCGGTTCCTGTTCCCGCTTCAACCACCAGCGGACGGGTTTCTTCAATCGCGCTGGCGACGGCGAAAGCCATCTGGCGCTGCGGCTCGCGTGGTTTAAATCCCGCAATCGCGCTGGCCAACTGGCCGTCTGCTGCAAAATCGTCGATCACATTACCCCCTGGTTATTTGGACAGTGATTATGTCAGGGTGGGCTGGTTTTCGCCAGTACGGGTAGTGACGCAGATGAAACATTGTGGCAGTCTGGCCGCAGTTTGATGAACCGGAATAAAGAGGAAATAAAAATGACAATTACGCGTATCGATGCCGAAGCCCGCTGGTCTGATGTTGTGATCCACAACCAGACGCTGTACTACACCGGCGTACCATCAAATCTGGATGCCGACGCCTGCGCGCAAACCGCTGACACTCTGGCGCAGATTGACGCAGTGCTGGAAAAACAGGGCAGCAGCAAGTCACGCATTCTTGATGCCACTATTTTCCTCGCCGACGGCGCTGATTTTGCGGCGATGAACCAGGCATGGGATGCCTGGGTTGTCGCAGGCCACGCGCCGGTGCGCTGCACCGTACAGGCCAAACTGATGAATCCAAAGTACAAAGTCGAGATTAAGATTATTGCCGCGGTGTAAATTTTTGCGCCGAACTTCCCCGGGGTCGGCGTAAACGCCTCGCCCGGGCTACAAAATACAATGCCCCGGAGTGTAGTAGCCCGGCCAAGCGCAGCGCCGCCGGGAATATTCCGGGCTATCAGCCCGGACACCACATTAACTGTTCTTTGAGCTGCAAAGTCTCCCGCGGCAAACACTTCAGCACTTCACGATAGTTGGCCGACTGTTTCGGATAACCACGAACCGACTGCAACAACAGACGCAGCGCGCTATCCCAGACAATCCCCTGCAAATCACTGTACGGCCAAAGATCCGGTTCGCGAATAAACGGCACCAGATAATCAATCCCCTGTTTCACCCCGCGCCCGTCCCGAATGTGATTCCAGCGGTCAAATTCCACGTGCTCGGCGTAACGGTTAAGCAACAGATGCGCTTCCAGGTTAAACAGCGAGTAGTGGAACGGAATGGTGCGCTCCAGCTCCATCGTCTGCTTACCGTCCTGGTCAATTTGCGCCGCCATCCGCTGGGTAATCCCCTGCTCGATGATGCGCGCCGCCAGCCCCTTATCGCCATAGAATAGTGCGTTAACCGTGCGCTGAGCGTCGTACCAGGTACCGTGGTTATTGTGCCAGACGTATTCGGAGTGGCCGATTTCGCTGTAGTACATCCAGTGGTTAAAATCACGAAACCACTGATGCAGGCCGATAATATCGTCAGTATCCAGAACGCTGGCGGCATTAATCAGCCCGATGGTATCCACCACCATCCACAGCAGACGCGTATCGATAAGCCCGGTGCCGCGCCCGGAGACAATCCCCGGGATCGCCTGGCCGTAGTTCAGATGCGGATTCATTCGCGTATCCGCATCGAGGAACCAGCAGCGAATCTGTTGTGCCGCTGCCAGCGCATACTGCCGCTGGCCGGTAAAGTACCAGGCTAACCCCAGCGTCAGGCAGCGCTCGCACATGCGGATGATGCGTGAGGTGTCGGTGTCGTTATTCTCGCACTGCGGATTGATATGCCCATCGCGGCGGATATAGGGCAGCCCGTTCGGCCGCCGTGGATTTGGCCACCAGTAGGTGCCCAGGCTGTAGTAATCGTGCGCGTCACCGCTCGCCGGGCGCAATTTTTTATGCACCACACTTTCCGGCGGTTCGCGCCTCACGACATCGGCCTCAGAGACCAGTTGACTCAGCGCCAACTGGAGCGGCGAGAATGGCTGCTTTAAGCTTGCGCGAGCATTTTCCAGACAGGCTTCATCCAGGGTGTACAGCTTCATCGCCACCTTATTTTTCCTCCCCACACGCGATGCGCAGGCCGCTTTGCGCGTCAAACAGATGCACGCCGGAGAGCTTCGGCTGCAGCCAGATGTTATCACCCTCTTTGACCGGCAGACGCTGCTTGAACACCGAGGTGAACGCCCCACCGCCGGTGTCGCAGAATAGCTGCATATCCGAGCCGGTATTCTCCACCGCTGTCACTTTCGCCGCCAGCGCGTCGTCGCGGGCTTCGTGCACCACGTTGACCTGCTCCGGGCGAATCGCATACACCACCTGTTGACCGTTTTTCACCTGCAACCCGGCAGGCAGCGCCAGCAGCGAACCATCTTTCAGGCGCAGGCTGGTCCCGCTGGCGTTCAGTACCACTTCACCCGGTAGCTGGTTGATTTCCGGCGAGCCGATAAAACCGGCAACAAATAGATTCGCGGGCTGGTCGTATAGCTCCAGCGGCGTTCCCGCCTGCTCAATGCGCCCGTCGCGCAGCACGACAATCATCTGCCCCATGGTCATCGCTTCGATCTGATCGTGGGTCACGTACACCGAGGTGGTTTTTAACCGGCGGTGCAGTTCGCGTATTTCGCCGCGCACCTGGGTACGCAATTTGGCGTCGAGGTTCGATAACGGTTCGTCGAACAAAAACACCTGCGGCTTGCGCACTATGGCACGACCCATCGCCACACGCTGACGCTGACCACCGGAGAGATCTTTCGGTAGACGCTCCAGCAGCGGCTCCAGCCCCAGCAGCGCCGCCGCCTCGTTAACCTTATGGTTGATATCCGCTTTCGGCAGGCGCGCCATCTTCAGGGCAAAACCCATATTTTCACGCACCGTCATTTGCGGGTACAGCGCATAGCTCTGGAACACCATCGCAATATCGCGCAGCTTCGGCTCAACCTCAGTGACGTTACGTTCGTTGATGTGCACTTCACCGCCGGAAATTTCTTCAAGACCCGCAATCATCCGCAGCAGCGTCGATTTACCGCAGCCGCTGGGGCCGACGAGGACGCAAAATTCACCGTCCGGGATAGTCAACGACACATCCTTAATGACGTGAGCATCACCGTATGACTTGCGCACGCTATTCAATACAACCGATCCCATCGCTAACCCCTTATCCTTTGACCGCGCCGGACATAATCCCGCGATTAAAATGTTTTTGCAGACCCAGATAGACGATGATGCTTGGCAGCATCGCCAGTAACGTAATGGCGATAAAAATGTTCGGCGTGATGCTCTCATCGGTACGCAGCGTGCCGAGGATCACCGGAATGGTGTTCAGGCTGTCCTGGTTAACCACAATCAGCGGCAGCAGGTACTGGTCCCAAATCATAATGAATCCAAAGGTCACTACCGTGCCCAGCGCCGGTTTCACCAGCGGCAGGATCACATGGAAGAAAATCTGCCATTCGTTAGCACCATCAATACGCGCCGCCTCCTCCAGCTCTTTCGGAATGGCTGACATAAACTCGGTCAGCACGAAGATGGAGAACGCCCAGCCCACCACCGGCAAGATCATCCCGAGGTAACTGTTGTACAGCGAGGCGTCGATAAACGGCAGCCGCCAGTTGATAATCATGTACAGCGGAATGGCGATAACCTCTTCCGGTAGCATCATGGTGGAGAGGATAACGAGGCTTACCAGCGCCACGCCGCGAAACTTTTTACGTGCCAGCGCATAAGCCGCCAACGCACTGACTGAGACCTGCAACACGGTGCCGAAGAACACCACCAGAATCGAGTTCAGCAAGTACTGCCAGACGCCGATATCCATCCACGCAAAGATGAAGTTCTCGAAGGAGAACTGATTTGGCCAGGCCAACAGTTCCCCCGGCTTCACCGGCGCGCCGCTAAAAGCGGTCGCGACAATGCCCCAGAACGGCCCGACGAAGACAATCAGCAGCAGCGCGTAGATGCACCAGCGCCCTGCGGTATCCCAACGTTTACTTAACATCACGGCTCCTTAGTAACGTGCGATACGTTTTTTCAGCGTCAGATGACAAATGGTTAACAGCACCGTAAAGGTGAACAGCAGGAACGACACCGCCGAGGCGTAGCCATAGTCAAACTGCTCGAAACCCAGTTTATAGATGTGGGTCATCACCATTTCCGTAGAGTTTGACGGCCCGCCGCCGGTGGTGGCGTACACTTCGGCAAACACGCGGAAGCCACGAATAAAGGAGAGCATCAGCACCACCGACAGCGCCGGGATCATGCCCGGCAGCGTGACGTAGCGCAGGCGGTTCCACCAGTTCGCGCCGTCAACGTTTGAGGCGTCGTACAGATCACGGCTGATGCCCGCCAGACCGGCGATAAAAATCACCATGTTGTACGGCACCGCTTTCCAGATATGCAGCAGCATAATGACCCCCAGCGCCTGGTCAGAGCTGGCGAGAAAACCCTGATCCGCCACGCCAAACCAGCTCAGGATATGGTTCATCACCCCGTTTGGCGTTGGGTTGAACAGGATGCGCCACATTTCCGCGACAATCGCCGCGCTGGTCACCGCCGGTAAGAAGATAGCGGTACGGATAAAGCGCAGGTGGCGCGCCGGGCCTTCCAGCAGCATGGCGAGGAAGAACGCGAGTATTGCGGCGGCGAACATGGTGACCACCACGTACAGCAGCGTATTGACCACCGCCGCATGCAGCTCAACGTCGGCGAAGGCGCGGGTAAAGTTGGCAAACCCCACCCACTCATTCGGCTGATTAAAGTTGACCTTGTAGAAGCTCATCACCAGACCCTGAATCATCGGGATGAACTTAAACCAGCTAAAAATAATCAGCGCGGGGGCCAGAAACAGCCACGGGATCAGCGCCCGCTTGCGTTTTGCCGTCAGCCATCCACTCGCGTCAGGCGAAGCGGCTTGCTTTAGCGGCGAGGACTTCGTCTCGTGCAGCGTCATAACGTCATTCCTCACTTAGCCAGCACATTTTGTTTTTCCAGCTCAGCGTTCACCTTGCCGTCAATCGTTTTCAGCTCAGCAGAAATGTCGCTGTTGCAGTCGGCAAAGATGCGGTTAAAGCCATCGGCTGCCACCTGGCGTACCGGCGTCCAGTTTGGAATTTGCGGCACATAGCGACCCTGCTCGTTGTACAATTTGGCGAAGGTTTCCCAGCGCGCATCTGATACACCGCTTTGACATCGACGTTCTTATTCACCGGCAGGCGGACAACGGGAATATGTTTACTGCCTTTGCCCATACCAATTTCCTGACCTTCCGGCGAAATCATAAATTCGATAAACTGGCGCGCCGCATCTTTCTGCTTGCTGCTCTTCATCATGAAGACCGTGGTGCCTTCGGCGAGAGTGGCCTCACCTTTTGGCCCAACGACAGGCACAACCTCAAAGTTGTCTTTCCCAGGATCTTTATCAAACAGCGCAATGTGATACGGGCCGCTAAAGAACATGCCGCTCTGACCTGAACGGAATGACGGGATAACATCGGCAGTCGTGGCGTTAATGGCTCCCGGCTGAGTCACTTTTTCGCACATCATGGTGCGCATAAAAGTCATCGCCTGAGCGACTTCCGGGGTATTGAGCGAGGCGCTGAATTTACCGTTATGGTCGCTGACGAAATCCCCACCAGCCTGCCAGATAAAGCTGCTCATAAACCAGCTGGCATAGCCACGGGTGGTGGACGCCGGGACGATAAAACCGTAGGTATCATTTTTACCGTTGCCGTCAGGATCTTGTGTGGTAAAGGCTTTGGCGAGGGTCTGGATATCATCCCAGCTTTTCGGCGACGGCAAGCCCAGCTTTTCACGCCAGTCTTTGCGCACGAACAGGGCGAAGGTTTGTGCCGAAGTTGGCACGCCGTAATATTTGCCGTCGATATAGCGGGTACTGTTCCAGGCCGTCTGATAGAGCTCGTCGCCGCCGTTTATCGCTTTGGGGTCGATTTCATCAGCAATACCGAGCTGGATAAACTGCCCCAGCGATGCCGCATCGTTAAAGATCAGATCAGGTAAGGCGTTGCCCGCTGTGGCACGTGCCAGACGCTGCTCGAAATCGGTGGTCGCGTTGAAGTATTCGATTTTGATTCCGGTTTTTTCTTCAAACTTTTCCGCCTCTTGTTTGTAGATATTTTTCGAGTCGTTGCTTGCACGGATCCAGACGTTAAGGGTTGTGGCGGCGTAACTCTGCCCGACGCCCAGTCCCAGAGCGGAAAGAAGTAACAATGAACGTAATTTATTCGCAGACATGATTGCATATCCTTTATTGTTGGGCACAAAGGTAATTAAATTCGCAAAAGTACATTTTCAGAGAAAAATAAAAATCATTTCGATATTAATTCAATATGCGTAAAAATATTTACGATCATTAAATAGAAATATATTTCCCAATACAACCACACAAAAAAGAAATCGTATTTCAAAAATCAAAAAATTGAAGCAGGTCACACACAAACGTGACACGAAAAGTGACATTGAATTTTAATTCATTAAAATCAATGTGTTGTGTTTTTACCAATTCCGTTAAAATTTTAAACAAAAATAGAAAAACGCTTAATTCTGTGACTCACCTTGCATTAAATGCGTCATTTTTTATCCATAGCGATAAGCTTGACACTCATCACAAAAAAAATAACTTTGTCTTTTACACTGCACCGCATCGCTTTCATAAACACATTATTTTTAATTAAACCGCCTGTCTCTTATGCCTCTTAAATACGTGGCAGGTATAATTCTGTTGTTATCTTTTCTCTTATTTGCAGAAGGGTTATCACGATGAACTCAATACCTCACCGGAGAATATTCGGCATTGCGCTGCTTTGTTCTGGTTTAAGCACATCACTGTACGCCGCCGAGCCTTATACGCTCGATGGCAAAGATTTGGCCTTCAGCCGCCAGCAAATCGCCGCCAAAGACCCGTTATTTGTCCAGGCACAAAGCGCGCTGTTAAAAAAAGCGGACCTTGCATTAAAACACCCGCTGTTTTCGGTGATGGATAAAACGCTGGTCGCCGCCAGCGGCAACAAGCACGACTATTACAGTTTCCCACCGTACTGGTGGCCAGACCCGAACACGAAAGACGGACTGCCGTACATTCGCAAAGATGGGCAAACCAACCCGGACGCCAACAGCGATGCCACCGACAAAAACCGGTTGGTGAAGATGAGTAACGATGTGTCCACGCTGGCGCTGGCGTGGTATTTCTCTGAGGATAATCGCTATGCGCAGAAAGCTGCCGAGCAGATTAAAAGCTGGTTCCTTAACCCAGAAACTCGCATGACGCCAAACCTGCAATACGCGCAAGCGATCCCTGGCATTAATACCGGACGCGGCATTGGTATCATCGACAGCCGGGCGCTGGTTGAGGTGGTTGACGCTATCGCGGTGTTGCAATCCTCCGGCGCATTAAGCGAGACCGAGGTGGCTGAGCTTAAGCAGTGGTTCGGTGAGTTTTATCACTGGATGACCACCAGCCAGAACGGTTTTGAAGAAGAGAATTGGCATAACAACCACGGCACCTATTTTGACATGCAGGCCGCTACGTTTGCCCTGTTCAGCGGCAAAACCGATGAGGCGAAAAAGCGTTTAACTATCACGCAACTGCGGCGCATTGCCGGACAGTTTGACGTTGAAGGGCGTCAGATGGCGGAGCTTGAGCGTACCCGTCCGTGGCACTACAGCAACTTCAACCTCGAAGCCTACAACCGCCTGGGGCGTCTGGGTGAGAAAGCGGGCGTTGATATCTGGAACTTCACCCTCGACGACCATAGCCTGCGCAAGAGCTATCAGTATGTCGCTGGATTTATTAACAGCGATACGCCATGGCCGTGGAAAGACCTCGACAAAATGGACGATAAGAAAGCGCTGCGTAATATTGCCACCGCCGCCCACGCCTGGCCGGATGACATGTTATTCCGCGAAAAAGCCCAGTGGTTGCGCGCGAAATACCCTGACGATATCACCACGCTCATCGCCCCGCTTCCCGCGTCAGCAGAGGTCAAGGATAACCACTGATGAAACAATTTTCTGGGCTATGGCCCGACATTGCCAGACGTGCAGCCGGCAATAACGGCCTGATTGAACAGCTCGTGAAGAATGCACAACCGATGCTCGACGCCGCCGTGTGCATCCCGCAAACCGGTATTGCGAGCTGGAATCTCTACTATTTTTGCCCGCACCATGGGGTGCGGCTCACCTGGCAGGCAGACTCCCCTCATCATCACGCCTGCCCGGTTGACGGCGAAGTTTTTAGCGGCGAGCCGTGGGACGGAGCCTGGTGGCGGGAGATGAACGGACGCAACGCCAGCGCCTGTCAGCAGTTGGGGCTGCTGTGGCAGTTGACCGGCGAAACGGTGTATCGCGATAAAGTCCGCACGTTGCTGATGGGGTATGCAGACGTGTACCCCGCCTATGAAGTCCACGGCGATATCCCCAACAACGGTCCGGGGAAAATGAACGCCCAAACGCTGTGTGAAGCGAACTGTATTCTGGAGATGGCGCTGGGATACGACCTTATTCGCGACGGTTTAACACCCGCCGAACAGCAGCACATCAGCCAAAACCTGCTGCGCTGCGCGGCGACGTTTTTACGCGAGCATCGCAGCCCGCAAATTCATAATCACGAGGTGAAAATCAGCGCTGCGCTCGGCGTGCTGGGTTTTGTCCTTGAAGATGATGCGCTACTGGAGTTTGCCGTTAACCAACCCTACGGCCTGCGCTGGCAACTCGAGCATGGGCTGCTGGCGGAAGGCTTGTGGTTTGAGGGGTCAGTACATTACCACTACTACGCGCTGCAGGGGTTCTTTGCCTTCGAGAAGCTGGCGCGCGGCACCCGCTGGAGCCTGATTGATGGCCCGTGGTATCAGCCGATGCTGAAGTTTCCCCTCTCATTACTGTTACCGGATGGCACCTTCCCACGGCTGAATGACTGCCTTGCCGGACAGGAGAAACTGCATCATCGGGATCTGTACGAGTTTGCCTGGTTTATCTGGCACGACCCGCAATACGCCGCGGTGTTGCAGTTTACCGACGCGGAGCCTGACGAGCGCGAAACGCTGCTGTGGCGCGATCGGCCGCTACCGGAAACCACGCTGGCACTTATCCCTCAGCAGTCGCTGTTTGCGCCGGGTGCGGGGATCACGCTCTGGCGACGGCCGCAAGAGGTGCTATTGATTAAACATAGTCCGTGGGGCGGCGAGCACGACCATTACGACCGGCTGGGGCTGATACTCTGGCAGCGCGAGGGTTGGCTGCTGCCGGACATGGGTACCACCGGTTACGGTGCCAAAATGCACTATGACTATTACAAGAATAGTGCCACCCATAACACGTTGACGGTCAATCAGACCAACCAACCTCCGGCTAGCCCGGATGTGCTGGGTTGGCATATGGGCGAGGATTATCTCTGGCTGGACAGCGAAGTAGACTGGAGCAAACCGCCACCGGAACTGAACAGCCATTCGCGGGTCGAGTGGGACGTTAATGCCTGGCGCGAAGTGCGCTTTCGCCGCCGCTTACTGTGGCTGGACGATGTGCTGATCGACCTGTCGACGGTGGAGAACCCGCATCGCCAGCAGCTCGACTGGACGCTACATCTGGCGGCACAGGCGCTGGACCAGAGCGGCACGCCGCAGCCCTTCTCGCTCAGCGGGCCACTGCGTGGTATGGAAGGTTCCACCATGACGCCGCTGCACGGCTGTCAGCCACGCCATTTTGCCCGTGACGGCGATACGGTAGCGCTGTGGTTGGCGGGTGACGGTGAGCTGTGGCAAGGGTTGGCTCCGGATAACCCGGCGGTAAGCAATCTCAGTTATCTGGTGTTACGCAACCATCTACCGCAGGCGAGATTTGTCTGTCTGTGGGACCTGACGAAGTCTGCGCCGTTAACCGAGGTCAGCGTGAACCACACGGCTACCAGCACACAGCTCACCTACTGGCGTGGCGAAAGCATGGCGCAGATAACGCTACACGACGATCCCGAACGGCTACCTGATGTCATCAATTGACTTTCCGCCTTCTGCCTAAGGAAGGTGGCATGACACGAATGACGGTATTAGCTTACTCGTCTTCATCCTCAAAGCGCGCCACAATCCGATCGCCGGTATGCGAGGCGCGCAGTTCGTTAGCCACTAAAGAGATAGCCTCGCCGCTGCTCATGCCCTGCGACATCAGTTCCTGAATTCGTTCTACTGCTTTTTGCTGTTGCTCGTGGCTCAGCGAAGGTAAACCTGCAAACATCACTCACTCCTGCTACATTGTGGGGCGTAATTATTTCACGCCGTCCTCTAGTATACCAGCAGGCGGTAACAATCAGGATTGAAGAAGACGATGTTGTCCCCCGCGATTATTTCCCTGCCCTGGCGTGCGGATGCCGCTGAACATTATTTTAAGCCATTAAGTTCACAACCCTGGGCAATGCTGCTGCACTCTGGTTTTGCCAATCATGCACATAGTCGGTTTGACGTTATCGTCGCTCAGCCGTGCGCAACGCTGGTGACCCACGGTCAAACTACCGTTATAAGCGAGGGCGAAACGACCACAACGTCAAGCGCCGATCCGCTCGCGCTCGTGCATCAACAACTGGTGAAGCATAATCTGCAACCGCAAGCTCACCCGCATCTGCCGTTTCTTGGCGGCGCGCTGGGGCTATTCGGCTACGATCTTGGGCGGCGTTTTGAAACGCTACCGTCGCAGGCGGATGCGGATATCGCCCTGGCGGATATGGCGGTGGGGATCTATGACTGGGCATTAATTGTCGACAATCAGCGCGAGGAAGTGTCGTTAATCAGCTATGACGATCCGCAGCGCTGCCTTGCGTGGCTGGAGGCGCAATCAGCCCCGGTCGTAGAGCCTTTTGAACTGACTTCGCCGTGGCGCTCAAATATGAGCCGCGAGGAGTACGGCAAAAAATTTCGCCAGATTCAGGCTTATCTGCACAGCGGCGACTGCTATCAGGTCAACCTGGCGCAGCGTTTTAAGGCCAGCTATCGCGGGGATGAATGGCAAGCGTTCTGCCAGCTTAATCGCGCCAATCGCGCACCGTTCAGCGCCTTTATCCGCCTGCCTGAAGGGGCAATATTGAGCCTGTCGCCCGAGCGCTTTATTCAGCTACATCAAAGTGAAATCCAGACCCGACCGATTAAAGGCACCTTGCCAAGACTGTCCGACCCCGAGCTGGATGCACAGCAGGCGAAAAAGCTGGCGAACTCGCCGAAAGACCGCGCAGAAAACCTGATGATCGTCGATTTAATGCGCAACGACATTGGCCGGGTTGCCGTGCCCGGTAGCGTTCGCGTCCCCGAACTGTTCGTCGTTGAACCGTTCCCTGCCGTACATCATCTGGTGAGCACCATTACCGCCAGATTGCCCGCTCATCTTCACGCTACCGACCTGCTGCGCGCAGCGTTTCCCGGCGGCTCAATTACCGGCGCGCCGAAGGTCAGAGCGATGGAAATTATCGATGAACTGGAGCCGCAAAGGCGCAATGCGTGGTGCGGAAGCGTCGGCTATATCAGCTTCTGCGGCAATATGGATACCAGCATCACCATCCGCACGCTCACCGCCAGGCAGGGGCAGCTTTTCTGCTCCGCCGGTGGCGGTATTGTGGCCGATAGCGAAGAAGCAGCGGAATATCAGGAAACTTTTGATAAAGTTAATCGTATCCTGCATCAACTGGAGAGCTAGAACATGGCGGACAGCGCCCTCGACCTTGACGACTTTCTTTCTCGTTTTCAGCTTCTGCGACCACAGCCCACAGCCAATGCGCTCAACCAGCGTCAGGCTGCGGTTCTGGTGCCAATTGTTCGCCGTCAGCAGCCGGGCCTGTTGCTAACCCAACGCTCGCCGCTGATGCGTAAACATGCCGGACAGGTTGCTTTCCCAGGCGGCGCGGTGGATAACAGCGATGCCACGCTTATTGCCGCCGCGCTGCGCGAGGCGCAGGAAGAAGTAGCGATACCACCAGAGTCCGTTGAAATTATTGGTGTTCTTCCGCCAGTTGATAGCGTAACCGGTTTTCAGGTGACGCCGGTGGTCGGGATTATCCCGCCTAATCTGCACTATCATGCCAGTCAGGATGAAGTCGCGGCAGTCTTCGAAATGCCGCTGGCTGAGGCGCTGCGACTCGGGCGCTATCACCCGCTGGATATTCATCGGCGCGGTAATTCACATCGCGTCTGGCTGTCGTGGTATCAGCATTATTTTGTCTGGGGCATGACCGCGGGCATTATTCGTGAACTGGCGCTACAGATAGGCTCCCGTCCTTAACTATACTTAAACCTGGACGATGCTCTCAGCATTAGTAAATTCTCGGTTATCCATTAGTTTAATTCATGTGAATACTTAAGCTGATGGCACGGTTCCCTCTTACACTATGCGCAGTTATTACATCGTTACCGCACCCGCGGTAACCCTGTCAGGAGTGTTATCGTGATTAGTATATTCGACATGTTCAAGGTGGGGATCGGTCCCTCATCTTCCCATACTGTAGGCCCGATGAAGGCCGGTAAACAGTTCGTCGATGACCTGGTCGAAAAGGGATTGCTTAATGAAGTGACTCGCGTGGCGGTTGACGTCTACGGTTCACTGTCATTAACCGGCAAAGGCCACCACACAGATATTGCGATTATTATGGGACTGGCAGGCAATCAGCCTGATACGGTCGACATTGACGCAATTCCGGCATTTATCCGCGACGTTGAAGCGCGCGGTCACCTGCTGCTGGCGCAAGGGCAGCATGAGGTCGATTTCCCGCAGGATGACGGTATGCGTTTTCGTAGCGATAACCTGCCGCTGCACGAGAACGGCATGACCATTCACGCCTGGGCTGGTGATAAAGAAATCTACAGCAAAACTTATTATTCCATCGGCGGGGGCTTTATCGTCGATGAAGAGCATTTCGGCAAAGAAAATGTTGGTGAAGTCAGCGTCCCATACCCGTTTAAATCCGCGCAGGAGATGCTGGGCTACTGCAAAGAAACCGGCATGTCGCTTTCCGGCATGGTGATGCAGAACGAGCTGGCGCTGCACAGTAAAAAAGAGATTGAAGATTACTTTGCTAACATCTGGCACACCATGAGCGCCTGTATCGATCGCGGCATCAATACCGAAGGCGTGCTGCCAGGACCACTGCGCGTTCCTCGTCGCGCCTCGGCGCTGCGGCGTCTGCTGGTCGCCAGCGATAAACTCTCTAACGATCCGATGAACGTGGTGGATTGGGTCAACATGTTCGCCCTGGCGGTCAATGAAGAGAACGCCGCCGGTGGCCGCGTAGTGACTGCGCCCACCAACGGTGCCTGCGGTATTGTTCCGGCGGTGTTGGCCTACTACGACCACTTTATCGAGTCCGTCAGCCCGGATATCTATATTCGCTACTTCCTGGCCTCTGGCGCTATCGGCGCGTTGTATAAGATGAATGCTTCAATTTCCGGTGCGGAAGTTGGCTGTCAGGGTGAAGTCGGCGTGGCCTGCTCAATGGCGGCGGCGGGCCTGGCTGAAATCCTCGGAGCCAGCCCGGAGCAGGTTTGCGTGGCCGCGGAAATCGGGATGGAGCATAACCTCGGTCTTACCTGCGACCCGGTAGCCGGACAGGTGCAGGTTCCCTGCATCGAGCGTAATGCGATTGCCTCGGTTAAAGCGATCAACGCCACCCGAATGGCAATGCGCCGAACCAGCGAACCGCGCGTCTCCCTCGATAAAGTCATTGAGACCATGTATGAGACCGGTAAAGATATGAACGCCAAATACCGGGAAACGTCGCGCGGCGGCCTGGCTATCAAAGTTCAGTGCGATTAATGATTATTTAAACGAATGCGTCCATCGGACGCATTCTTCTTTTTTATCGATTCCCACTACTCTTGCCCTATGGCGGCTGTTACTCTCATTGACACGTTCTAGCCGACAAGGCGTCGCGCATGCAGACTGCACAAAAAGTCATCACGACATACCGCAGGAAACGTATCCTGGTATGTTTGCTCGTGGCGCTATTAACGCTAACAACAACGTTAGTGATTCGATTTATTTCGCAGCGTAGTTTAAATCAGCAGCGTGTCCAGACGAGCACCAACAAAATGGTGGAGGCGATGGATAATATTTTGCGCCCCCTGGCCGCTCAGCACACTGCACTGCTTCATCTGGTGAACCAACCCTGTCAGGATGCCCACCTTGCGCTTCGCAAGCTGGCCTCATCGTTGCAAACAGTACGCTCCATTGCGCTGGTCCAGTCAAACCAGCTCTATTGCTCTAGTATTTTTGGTCAGCGCCATATTCCGGTACATCAACTACAGCCTGCATTACCGACAAATCATCCCCTGTTAGTCTTCAGCTACGACGCTTCGCTGCTTAAAGGAACCCCGGTACTTATTCAGTGGTATCCCGCCTCGCTTAGCGGTGCTGACGGCGTGCTGCTGCTCATCAATATTGAGCTGTTAGGTGGGTTAATTTTCAATGCAAAATCATCGTTAATTACCGGGATTGGCCTGCAGGTTGGCGAGAAAAGCTTTATCAGCGGTTCGGGTCTGGTAAGCCAGGAGATGTTGCCGGGAGAGCAGATTATCTACCGCCAGCGTTCCACAGAATTTCCTTTTACTATCAACGTCAGCGGTCCCGGAGCCTCGGCGGTCGCCCTTAGCGATCTTCCCAATGAATTGCCGCTGGCGCTGATCCTTAGCATGTTAATGACCGGCATCGCCTGGCTGGCGACTGCGGGACGAATGAGTTTCTCTCGCGAAATTAATCTCGGCATTACTGCGCACGAGTTCGAGCTTTGGTGCCAACCTTTACAAGACCTGCATACCCGAAAGTGCTGTGGAGTTGAGATACTGCTGCGATGGAATAATCCGCGACGAGGGGCTATTTCACCGGATGTTTTTATTCCCATTGCTGAAGGCTATAACCTGATTATCCCCCTCACCCGCTATGTGATTTCACAAACCGCACATAAATTAGCGCTGTTTCCTCAGGACAAACATTTTCACATCGGGATTAACGTCGCCGCCCGCCACTTCGCCAATGGCGAACTGCTGCGCGACCTGCACCATTACTGGTTTAGCGCGCATCCGGTACAACAATTGGTTGTCGAACTCACTGAACGTGACGTGCTACAGGATGGCGATCACCATATGGCTGAACACCTGCATTTCAAGGGGGTACAGCTAGCGATTGATGATTTTGGCACTGGCAATAGTTCCCTTTCGTGGCTGGAAAAACTGCGTCCTGATGTGTTGAAAATTGATAAATCTTTCACCAGCGCTATTGGTATCGATAGCGTCAACGCCACGGTGACCGATATGATCATCGCCCTTGCGCGTCGGCTAAAAATTGTCACGATTGCTGAGGGAGTCGAGACCCGGGAGCAGGAGGAGTACCTGCGCAGAAATGGCGTGGATTTATTGCAGGGTTTTTATTATGCCCGCCCGATGCCAATAGACGACTTTCCACAGTGGCTGGCATCTGAAAAACACAAAGGGGTATTTACGTAGGGAATACCCTGCCGGCTTCATGATAAAGCCGACAGGGTTCAACCATTACTCTTCTTCGTCGTTATCCTGGCGTACTTTCACAACCCGTACCAGGTCGACACGGTAGTCGTTGGCTTCGACAATCGTGAACTGCAAAGGCGGTAAATCAAGCACATCACCCGCACGAGGAATGTGGCCGTTAACCGCAATCACCAGCCCGGCAACCGTTGCGATATCTTCATCTTCATCAACCAGATGATCCAGCCCCAGCGCCTGCTGCAACGCATGCACGTCGGTTGAGCCTTTCACCAGCCAGCCATCACCATCAATGACTATTTCCGGGGTTTCGTCAGCGTCAGGGAATTCACCGGCAATCGCCTCCAGCACGTCCAGCGGCGTGACCAGCCCCTGCACCACGCCAAACTCGTTGGTCACGATAACAAAGCTGCCACGAGCACGGCGCAGCACGCCCAACAGGTTGATCGGATCCAAAGTTTCCGGAACCACGATCGCCGGAGAAGCCGAGGCCAGCGCAGCAACGTTATCCCCCGCTTCCAGCGCCACCAGCATCTCTTTCGCACGGACGATACCGATGATTTCATCCAGCTCGCCCCGGCATACCGGGAACAAGCTATGCGGTGAAGACAGAAGCTGGCGACGAATTTCCTCTTCGCTCTGCTCGGCGTTCACCCAGCTAATTTCCCCGCGCGGCGTCATGATGCTGCGCAATGAACGCTGGGCAAGGGTTAGGACGCCGTTAATCATATAGCGTTCTTCTTCGGCAAAAGCACCATCCGATACCGGCACCACTGACGGACGATCGCCATCCTGTACCACGGAGTTCTGTTTACGACTGCCCATCAGACGCAGAATCGCATCGGCGGTTCGCGCACGCAGCGGCAGCATCGACTGGTGGCGGATAAAGTTACGGCGCGCAACCTGGTTGAAGAATTCGATGGTTATCGAGAAACCAATTGCGGCGTACAGGTACCCCTTCGGTATATGGAAACCAAAACCTTCAGCCACCAGGCTCAGACCGATCATCAGCAGGAAGCTCAGACAGAGCACGACGACCGTCGGATGCTGGTTGACGAAGCGGGTCAACGGCTTCGAAGCCAATAGCATCACCGCCATCGCAATCACTACCGCCGCCATCATCACCGGCAGATGGTTAACCATCCCGACAGCCGTAATGACGGCATCCAGCGAGAACACGGCGTCAAGCACGACGATTTGCAGTACCACCACCCAGAAACTGGCGTATCCCTTACCATGACCGGAATCATGCTGGCGGTTTTCCAGCCGTTCGTGCAGTTCGGTGGTCGCCTTAAACAGCAAGAATATCCCCCCGAGCAGCATGATGAGGTCGCGCCCGGAAAACGCGTAATCGGCAACGCTGAAAAGCGGTTTGGTTAACGTCACCATCCAGGAGATGACCGACAGCAGGCCCAGACGCATAAACAGCGCCAGAGAGAGGCCGATCAAACGCGCTTTATCGCGCTGTTTTGGCGGCAGCTTGTCAGCAAGGATGGCAATAAACACCAGGTTGTCGATACCCAACACGATTTCGAGGACGACCAGCGTCAGCAAGCCAACCCAAATAGAGGGATCCATTAAGAATTCCATGAGCAGCTCCAGTTAACGACAGACATAGTCATCGCTGTGTCATGCACAGACGAGACACTTGTTGCTGGTAAAAAAACGTAGCAGATGATGGCGGCAGACGAGTGCCTGAAGGTGAAAAGACGTCGGTGACGATCCATATAGCGGGCTATGCCCTATACTCCTGAGTAATTAAACGGAACGTAAACATATCAAAATATAGAGCCAGATTGGAAAAAATTTACCTGTCTTTGCAATAGCTAAGACTATTTTTTGCGCTGCAAAATAATCCCAAACTTATACATCATTAGCGGAGCTTCATCACATTAATTATTTTTTCACTGTCTAAAATAATTCGCTGTAGTAATTACTTTATATCTTACACCCTTACTGAATCGATTTTGTTCGCAAGAGTGATTCAGTATGTATCACAACAGATGATGCATTCACGATTATAAAGGAGGTAGCAAGTGACGATTGCTATTGTAATAGGCACACATGGTTGGGCTGCAGAACAGCTGTTGAAAACGGCAGAAATGCTGCTGGGCGAGCAGGAAAACGTTGGCTGGATCGATTTCGTTCCTGGCGAAAACGCAGAAACGTTGATTGAGAAGTACAACGCTCAGCTAGCGAAGCTGGATACAGCAAAAGGCGTGTTATTTCTCGTCGATACATGGGGAGGCAGCCCGTTTAACGCAGCTAGCCGCATTGTCGTCGATAAAGAACATTATGAAGTCATCGCGGGTGTCAACATCCCGATGCTGGTGGAAACACTGATGGCGCGCGACGATAACCCGTCGTTCGATGAACTGGTCGCGCTGGCGGTGGAAACCGGCCGTGAAGGCGTGAAAGCACTGAAAGCGAAGCTGGTGGAAAAGGCCGCCCCGGCACCGGTTCAGGCAGCAGCACCGAAAGCGGCAGCACCATTGAAACCAATGGGGCCGAAAGATTATATGGTCATCGGGCTGGCACGCATCGATGACCGTCTGATCCATGGTCAGGTCGCTACCCGCTGGACAAAAGAAACTAACGTTACCCGCATTATCGTCGTCAGCGACGAAGTGGCGGCAGACACCGTGCGTAAAACGCTGCTAACTCAGGTTGCTCCTCCGGGCGTTACCGCCCACGTTGTAGACGTCGCGAAGATGATTCGTGTCTATAACAACCCGAAATACGCAGGCGAGCGCATCATGCTGCTGTTTACTAACCCAACTGACGTTGAGCGCGTTGTTGAAGGTGGGGTGAACATCACCACTGTCAACATCGGCGGTATGGCTTTCCGTCAGGGCAAAACGCAGGTGAACAACGCTATTTCGGTCGATGAGAAAGATATTGAAGCGTTTAAGAAACTGGACGCACGCGGTATCGAACTGGAAGCACGTAAAGTTTCCACCGACCAGAAACTGAAAATGATGGATCTGATCGCCAAGGTGAAATAAGTCACCCCGCGATTCGCAACCCAATTTTCAACTTAAGACTTAATCAACAGGAGAAGTACAATGGAGATTACCCTTCTTCAGATTGTGCTGGTGTTCATCGTCGCGTGTATTGCGGGTATGGAGTCGGTACTTGATGAATTTCAGTTCCACCGTCCGCTGGTGGCCTGTACGCTGATTGGCGCCGTTCTCGGTGATATGAAAACCGGTATCATCATCGGTGGTACCCTGGAAATGATCGCTTTGGGCTGGATGAACATCGGTGCCGCCGTTGCGCCTGATGCCGCTTTAGCGTCAATCATCTCAACCGTTCTGGTTATCGCAGGTCACCAGAGCATTGGCGCTGGTATCGCGCTGGCTATCCCGCTGGCAGCAGCAGGCCAGGTTCTGACCATTATCGTTCGTACCATCACCGTTGCTTTCCAGCACGCTGCGGATAAAGCCGCAGAGAGCGGAAACCTGACGGCCATTTCCTGGCTTCACGTTTCGTCTCTGTTCCTGCAGGCCATGCGTATCGCTATCCCGGCGGTTATCGTGGCGATCTCCGTCGGCACTAGCGAAGTACAGGGTCTGCTGAACGCCATTCCTGAAGTGGTAACCGGCGGTCTGAACATCGCAGGTGGCATGATCGTGGTAGTCGGTTACGCGATGGTCATCAACATGATGCGCGCAGGCTACCTGATGCCGTTCTTCTACCTGGGCTTCGTTACCGCTGCATTCACCGATTTCAACCTGGTTGCTCTGGGCGTGATTGGTACAGTAATGGCTGTCCTCTACATCCAGCTGAGCCCGAAATATAACCGCGTAGCGGGTGCGCCAGCGCAGGCTGCTGGTAATAACGATCTCGATAACGAACTGGACTAACAGGTGAGCGAAATGGTTGATATGACTAAAAATACCACCGAGAAAAAACTCACTCAGAGTGATATTCGTGGCGTGTTCATTCGTTCTAACCTGTTCCAGGGTTCATGGAACTTCGAACGTATGCAGGCGCTGGGCTTCTGCTTCTCTATGGTACCGGCAATTCGTCGCCTGTATCCTGAGAACAACGATGCGCGTAAACAGGCGATTAAACGTCACCTTGAGTTCTTTAACACCCACCCATACGTTGCCGCGCCGGTTCTCGGCGTAACGCTGGCGATGGAAGAGCAGCGTGCTAACGGCGCAGAAATCGACGATGGTGCCATCAACGGTATCAAAGTCGGTCTGATGGGTCCGCTGGCAGGCGTAGGCGACCCAATTTTCTGGGGTACCGTTCGTCCGGTATTCGCTGCGCTGGGTGCAGGTATCGCGATGAGCGGCAGCCTGCTTGGCCCTCTGCTGTTCTTTATCCTGTTTAACGCAGTACGTCTGCTGACCCGTTACTACGGCGTAGCGTACGGTTATCGTAAAGGTATCGACATCGTTAAAGATATGGGCGGCGGCTTCCTGCAGAAACTGACAGAGGGGGCGTCAATCCTCGGCCTGTTTGTTATGGGGGCGCTGGTTAACAAGTGGACGCACGTGAACATCCCGCTGGTGGTTTCTACCATCACCGGTCAGGATGGTCAGACTCGCGTCACTACCGTGCAGACTATCCTTGACCAGCTGATGCCGGGCCTGGTGCCGCTGCTGCTGACCTTCGCTTGTATGTGGCTGCTGCGTAAAAAAGTAAACGCCCTGTGGATCATCGTTGGCTTCTTCGTCATCGGTATCGCGGGCTACGCTGTCGGCCTGCTGGGCCTGTAATTATTGTGCTGTGCGCCGGGGGCTTGCCCCCGGCTTTTTTATTTGGAGGATGGATGACAATCACGGACCTGGTGTTAATCCTGTTTATTCTCGTTCTGCTCGCCTTTGCGGTTTATGACCAGTTCATTATGCCGCGTCGTAACGGCCCAAGTCTGCTGGCTATCCCCCTGCTCCGCCGCAGTCGTGTTGATGGCATTATCTTCGTCGGCCTTATCGGGATACTGATTTACAACAATATGGCCAACCAGGGCGAACTTGTCACCACCTGGTTATTATCTGCCCTGGCATTAATGGGACTGTATCTGTTCTGGATCCGCACTCCGAAGATCATCTTCAAAAAGAGTGGTTTTTTCTTCGCCAATATCTGGATTGAATATAAGCGAATTAAAGAGATGAATTTATCGGAAGATGGCGTGCTGGTGATGCAATTAGAGCAACGCCGTTTACTTATTCGTGTGCGCAATATCGACGATCTGGAGAAGATATACAAACTTCTCGTTTCAACTCAATGAGTTAAAAATATAGCTCACGCTATATCTCACTATTTCCCAACGGATGATGTATAGCCAGTGCTATATTTCATCCGTCAAATATCCTCATATTTATTAACGAGTCATTCACGCCTAAATTAAAATGAAAATCGTTATCATTTGGTTATCAAAATAACCTAACTCTGTTATTGTTTTATATTCTAAAATTATGTTAAGGTTGCGCCCGTCGTTGGGGAGTAGCCGATTTCCTGCCAGTCAGGAAATGTACGTGTCAACATACTCGTTGCAAAACGTGGCACGTACGGGTTGAAGAAAGTATTCAATCAGGCGAGACCATAGACACATCACTGCTGTACGCAGCGCTTCATCATCAGGATGAGCTGCGTATGCTTACTGGGGGTAGCGATGTGTCATATGGATTATCCCCGGTCAGGACGCTCTAATGAATATTTCCGCTACCATTCTTCTTGCCTTCGGCATGTCCATGGACGCCTTCGCGGCTTCTATCGGTAAGGGCGCGACCCTCCATAAACCCAAATTTTCCGAAGCCTTGCGCACGGGGCTCATCTTTGGCGCTATCGAAACGCTCACCCCGCTCGTCGGTTGGGGAATGGGGATGCTGGCCAGCCAGTTCGTTCTCGAATGGAATCACTGGATTGCCTTCATACTGCTGGTGTTTCTCGGCGGTCGTATGGTTATCGAAGGATTTCGCGGCAGCGACGACGAAGAGTGTGAAGCTCCCCGCCGTCACGGTTTCTGGCTGCTTGTCACCACCGCTTTCGCCACCAGTCTTGATGCCATGGCTGTCGGCGTTGGTCTGGCGTTCTTGCAGGTCAATATTATCGCCACCGCGCTGGCCATCGGCTGTGCCACGTTGATGATGTCGACGCTGGGCATTATGGTAGGACGCTTTATCGGCCCGCTGCTGGGCAAACGGGCCGAAATACTGGGTGGTATCGTTCTGATTGGCATTGGCGCCCAAATACTCTGGAGCCATTTTGCCGGCTAGCCATCAGGCATCGCGCTGCCAGCAGTGAATAGCAAAATCGGTCTGGCAGCCAAATAGTTCCTGCTGACGTAAGGTTTCTCGAACTGCCGGTTTTGCCCGCCATGCAAACGGCGTCATCTGTAGTAACGCTTCTGCCTCACTTCCATTTAGCTGCATCGGATAGGCCAGCTGCTGCTGGTGGCATAACGTGAATCCCGTCATCTCTTCCGTGTTCTGCTCATGCAGGCGCACGTCGTCGTAAATTAATCCTTTGAGTTCCAATAAATGACGCGGACCAGGCGTCGCGGTGATCACCCAGCCGCCGGGCCTGACAACACGCGCCAGTTCTTGAGCATTACACGGGGCATAAATTCGCACGACCGCATCAAGGCTGGCATCGTCAAACGGCAAACGCTGGCTGGATGCGACGCAAAAATTGACTTGCGGATAACGTTTAGCCGCGGCGCGAATAGCGGATTTAGAAACATCCAGTCCCCAGCTATGGGCGGCTATGGCGGCAAAAGCATGAGTGTAATACCCTTCCCCACAGCCGATATCCAGTAAATCAATCGGAGCGAAGGTTTGCAGATAAGCGCTAATAGCATCTCGCAGAGGTTGATAATGACCCGCATCGAGAAACGCCCGACGGGCCTGCATCATCTCCGCGCTGTCGCCAGGATCGCGAGACCGCTTAAACTGCACCGGCAGCAAATTAACGTAGCCCTCCTTCGCCAGATCGAACTGATGCCGCTGTGGGCAAATATAGCTATTGTCGCGGCGCTCAAGCGGCGCGTGGCAAAGTGGGCAACTGTAAGACATGACAACTCCGGTGTCGCTGAAAGGGCGAAAGTGTAGCGCTATTCGCCCTTTCAGACCACTGTTACAGCGCGGGGGACAAGGCCTCGCCGTTGTGCATTACGATGAGGTTTTCTGAATCCTGCGGCATTCCATCCGGCATAACGTTCTCCAGGCGCAGCACATCGCCCATGATCTGGCTGAATACCGGCGCAGAAACCGCCCCGCCGTAATACGACCCGTTGCTGGGGTCGTTCATCACCACCACCAGCGCAAATTTCGGGTTGCTGGCCGGCGCAACGCCAGCGGTATAGGCAACGTACTTATCAATGTATTTACCATCCGGACCGATTTTTTTAGCGGTGCCGGTTTTCACCGCCACCCGATAGTCGCGCACCGCCGCTTTAGTCCCGCCGCCGCCCGGTAAGGCCACGCTCTCCATCATGTGCTCAACTTCATGTACGATTTGCTCCGGCATCACGCGAGTGCCAATGACCGGCGGGTCGATGCGCGTGATCGACAGCGGCCGCTCGATGCCATAGCCGCCAATTGTGGCATAAACATGTGCTAACTGAAGCGGCGTCACCATCAGACCATAACCGAAGGCGAAAGTCGCCCGATCCAGTTGCCCCCAATAGCGACGCTGCGGCATCAGCCCCGCGCTCTCGCCGGTCAACCCCAATCCGGTAGAGTCGCCAAAACCGAATGCCTTATAGGTATCAATAAGATGCTGGACCGGCATCGCCAGCGACAAATGCGAAACCCCAGTATCGCTGGATTTTTGCAGGATGCCGGTGAGGGTCAATTCCGGATAGTAACCCACGTCGCGAATGCGGTGACCATCCAGCACAAAGGGGTGGGTATCCACCACGCTATCTGGTTGTACGATACCTTGTTGAAGCGCAGTCATCAGCACCAGAGGTTTGACCGTTGAACCGGGCTCAAAGGTGTCGCTGATCGCCCGGTTGCGGAAGTCATCCAGCTTCGCATCATCGCGATTATTAGGGTTGAAATCCGGATAGCTGGCCATCGACAGAATTTCTCCGGTGTCGATTTTAATCAACACTGCCGCTCCCGACTCCGCTTTATTCCAGCGCACGGCATTGTCCAGCGCATCTTCAGTCACCGTTTGCAGCCGCTCGTCAATGCTCAACTGCAAATTGTGGGCAGGAACCGCCGCCATTTCGGTAATGTTTTCAATAACGTTGCCATGACGGTCTTTACGTACCAGCCGACGCCCCGGCTTACCGGTTAGCTGGGCATTAAAACTTTTCTCAACCCCTTCAATACCCTGGTTGTCGATATTGGTAAAACCAAGCAGGTTAGCGGCGACGTGACCAGCCGGATAGAAGCGGCGCGACTCATCGCGCAGATTAATACCCGGTAGATGAAGTTTATCGATCCATTCCGCCTGCTCCGGGTTTATCTGGCGTGCCAGATAGAGAAACCGCGCATGAGGATGCGCTTCAACACGGTGGGCCAGGTCGTTGAGATTGAGGTGTAAAGCCTCGGCCATGGCCTGCCAGCGGGGACCGTACCCCACCCCACCCTTTTCGATGGTCGTTTGCGGATCGACCCAAATCGCGCTTACCGGTACACTAACCGCCAGCGGGCGGCCTTCGCGATCGCTAATCATCCCACGTTGAACGTCAACAGGCTCCTCGCGCAAGGAGCGCATATCTTCTTGTTTAACCAGATTGTCTGGGGAGACAATTTGTAGCCAGCCCACTCGAGCCAATAGCAGCCCAAGACAACTGAGAATCGCCACGCACAGCAACCCAAAACGGATCGGGGTAAAATTGGCGGCTGACTTAATTTTGTTCTTTTGCACCTTAGCTCCATCATTATTTTGCAACCCTCTGATTTAACAGAAAATAAGCAAAAAAGACTGCTAAACAATGCGAATAAGGGTGTTGTTTTGCAACAAAGCACAACGGAGGGGGGAAAATAGAAACGTTTTGCAATAGAGACTAAAAAGCCCCGCACAGGCGAGGCTTTCTTACAAGATTCAGTGGTCTTGAATCAGATAGCAGTTACGTTAACTGCTGCTGGACCTTTCTGGCCGTCCTGAATTTCGAACTCAACGTTCTGGCCTTCAGCCAGAGTTTTGAAGCCGTTACCCTGGATTGCAGAGAAGTGTACGAACACATCTTTGCTGCCATCAGCAGGAGTAATGAAACCAAAACCTTTAGACTCGTTGAACCACTTAACTTGACCTTTAATCTTTGCCATTTGCAAAATTCCTTAGACTGTTTTCTTTCTTCGCCCTTAGGCGCTTACATAGATAAAACTGACACATAACTGCATGAGGCACTAATATAAGGTTCGGCAGAGAAGCGGTATTCAACGACAACGTGTTTACTCAGGACTTCTTTACTGAAAATGCCACACATAAACAGAACTGTACCTCGTTTAACCCGAACGGTGTTATCACATACAACGTAAATAATGGCAAGCCATTTTTGGACGGGTCTCGATCGCTCGCACAGATTATAAGATAATCATTTGATCATCTGCACATTTATGCGTCTTAGCTCCCACAGACAAATCCTTCACTGTCATGCGGTTCCAGCAATAACACATCCTCCAGAACTGCAACTTTTTCAACATAGCTCAACGACTTCAGAGTGTTGTCGTCGGTTCGCATACGAACTGCCAATTTTAGGGGTATACAAAGAAAACTGCATAATGATGCACATAAAAGCTCATATCGATAGTTGAAAATTCGCGTTAACTATGCGCATTCCATAATAATGAAACGCGTTAATTAAAGTGCTCAAAATATTGTCTACATTGCACGATAATAATGAAGTATTGATGACATGATGTTTGTTCTGGCAATTGACCCACATCATAATTCTTTTATTTGCGTGTCTAAACAAATCACAGAAGCATGCGGAGGAAATCATATCTTAACAGTTCAGACTGGCGCTGAAAGCGGGTAAATAGATAAGGATTAGTTATAGTCAGCTGATATGCAGGCGCACACCGCAGCGGTGCACACCTGTCAGTCGGATTACCGTTCTGCGACAAGGCGGATGAAGTCGTCGTCGCCTTTTCCCTTCTCGATTGCAGAAGGCTCGGCAACGTCCTCTTTCTCAGGCTCATTGGCTTCACACAGACGGCGGAGCAGCGCATTCTGCCGCTTTTGCTGATCCAGCAAGGCTTGCAGCAGAGCAATCTGCTCATTGGCGCGCGAGCTGGCGCGATTAACAAAAAACCACAACAACAGGCCGACAAGCAACAGCACAACCGACAATGCTACTGACGCCAGATTTACGATCCCAGGATTTAATAACTCACTCATTTCACCACCTCAAAGAGAAGGCGTTCATTCTACCACCCACACAGCAGAAGAAAATCGGTCATATTAAAAATGTCTTACCAGGGTATAAACTTGTTGATAGTGCAGATGCCGCTGAAGAACTGTACATCCTGATCGCACATTACGTTAAGCATCTGAGTCCATAGCAGTAAACAACCCGCTATGATAACTATCAGCAAAACCCACCGTAATTTTTTCACTCCACTCTCCGCATCAGTATCAGATGTCGCCAGGATAACATGACCTTCTTAAACCGCGGCTAACTGTAATACGAAAGGCAAGTTTAGGAATCATAGACTTGTATCAACTCGTGTTCATGTCAGAATTAACGCAAGGATAATACAAATATTGAGGCAACAATGCGATTGATCATACGTACCATTGTGGTGCTGGCTATCTTGTGGATCGGCGTATTATTAAGCGGTTACGGCGTATTAATGGGCAGCAGTGAGAATGCCGGAGGACTAGGATTGCAATGTAAATATCTTACGGCTCGCGGCATCAGCACCGCACAATATGTTCATTCCAGTAGCGGTATTATCGGCATTACCGATTGCCCTATTCTGCGAAAAAGCGTCACGGTTGTTGATAACGGCTAGTTATGATTCGGGCTACAATGTCAGTAGCCCGAATTCACAACAATTAAGACCTGTCAGAACGGATAATCGTTGTAACCCATCTGCTCAGAAATCTTACGTGCTGCCGTGTGCAGCATCTCAACATACTCGTTCAAACGCTCTTCAGAAAAACGCAGCGTCGGAAAAGAGATACTCAGGCCAGCAATAACCACGCCAAAGCGGTCGAAAACCGGCACGCCAATACAGCGCAACCCTTCTTCCTGCTCTTCGTTATCTTCGCCATAACCCTGTTCACGGACCTTATCCAGAACCGATAACAACTCTTCAGTACTGGTGATGGTGCGGTCAGTGCTGCGCTTGTACTCTACGCCTTCGAGAATCTGCTCAACTTCTGCGCGATCGCGCCACGCCAGCAGAACTTTACCGATAGCGGTACTGTACAGCGGGTTGCGGCGACCAATGCGCGAATACATGCGCAAGTTGTACATTGAGTCGATTTTATGGATGTAGACAATACTGTCTTCGTCCAGAGCACCCAGGTGGACCGTCTCTTTCGTCAGGCGAGAAAGCTCGCGCATCTGAATATCCGCACTACGTACCAGATCAACATTCTGCAATGCCCGCGCGCCCAGTTCGAACAGCTTCAGGGTCAGGGAATATTTCTCAGACTCGCCTTCTTGTGCCACATATCCCAACGATTTCATGGTCTGCAAAAAGCGATAAACGGTGCTTTTTGACATCATGACGCGCTGGGACAGTTCGGTAATGCCGATTTCACGCTCTTCGCCAAGCGCCTGCAAAATGCCAAAAACCTTCAACACCGAAGAGACAGAATCTGGCTGTTTATCCAAATCTGCAACTGCCATTTATCACCTCATCGCAACTGTTTTATAAAAACTAGAACCGGTTTTTATTATAAATTCGCATGCCGATACCCGCAATCGTTCTTCTGCCTATTCGTTACAAATCTGCGACATGCCGCTGAATAATCAATGCTAAAATTATTGTCCAGTAAATAGTTTTCACTAAGACATAGATTTCACATGGATAAAAACACTTCCGATGGGCTGCCATTACCGCAGCGTTACGGCGCAATTCTGACCATTGTATTAGGTTTGACGATGGCGGTACTGGATGGTGCTATCGCCAACGTGGCGCTGCCGACAATCGCCAGCGATTTAAATGCTTCTCCGGCATCGTCTATTTGGATAGTTAATGCCTATCAAATTGCCATCGTTATCGCGTTACTACCGCTCTCTTTTCTCGGCGATATGGTCGGCTACCGACGCATTTATAAGATTGGACTGGTAGTATTTACCTTCACCTCGCTCGCCTGCGCGCTCTCCAGTAGTCTGGAAATGTTGACTCTGGCACGCGTCGCGCAGGGTCTTGGCGGTGCGGCGCTGATGAGCGTCAATACCGCACTGATACGCCTGATTTACCCTCAGCGGTTTCTCGGTCGCGGAATGGGGATCAACTCTTTTGTCGTGGCGGTATCATCCGCGGCAGGGCCGACAATTGCCGCAGCGATTCTCTCCGTTGCCTCCTGGCAATGGCTGTTCCTGATTAACATTCCGCTGGGCATCATTTCGCTGGTCCTCGCAATGCGCTATCTGCCAGTCAACGCCGGGCGGAGTAAAATTACCCGCTTCGATCTGCCCAGTGCAATTATGAATGCGCTGACTTTTGGCCTGCTGATTACTGCCCTCGGCGGCTTTGCCCAGGGCCAGTCTACACAACTGGTTCTGGCTGAGGTCGTGGCGATGCTGGTCGTTGGATTCTTTTTTGTTCGTCGTCAACTCCAGATGCCGGTCCCCTTGCTACCCGTTGATCTGCTGCGCATTCCGCTGTTTTCGCTTTCGATTTGTACCTCTATCTGCTCCTTCTGTGCCCAGATGCTGGCGATGGTTTCGCTGCCGTTCTTCCTGCAATCCGTGATGGGGCGCAGTGAGGTCGAAACCGGTCTGCTCCTGACGCCGTGGCCGCTGGCCACGATGGTGATGGCACCGCTGGCAGGGTATTTGATTGAGAGAGTCCATGCCGGCCTGTTGGGCGCAATTGGCCTGATTGTGATGGCCTGTGGTCTGTTTGGCCTCGCTTTACTGCCCTCTTCCCCTTCGGACCTGGATATCATCTGGCGAATGGCGCTCTGTGGCGCAGGTTTTGGTCTGTTCCAGTCACCAAACAACCATACGATTGTGTCGTCAGCCCCAGCCCATCGCAGCGGTGGCGCGAGTGGGATGTTAGGTACTGCACGCCTGCTGGGGCAGAGTACCGGCGCGGCGCTGGTCGCATTGCTGTTTAACCTGCTGGGGAATAGCGGAACCCACACCGCACTTCTGCTGGCCGGCACGCTTGCCGTTGTCGCTGCCGCCGTCAGCGGCCTTCGCGTCACGCAGCCGCGCGCCAGACTGTAAGCCGCAACCAAAATCAGGCATAAAAAAATCCGCAGCCCGAAGGTTGCGGATTTTTTATTTTTATTACCGAAAGCAGATAATTACTTCAGGTATTCCCCGCTACGCAGGGCTTCAATACGTTTATCCAGCGGCGGGTGCGTCATAAACAGCTCGCTCATGGATTTTGCTTTGCCGTTGATACAGAAAGCCATCATGCTGCTGGCTTCCTGCGGCTCATAGCTGGTTTTCAAACGTTGCAGGGCAGCAATCATTTTCTCACGCCCAACCAGTTTTGCCGAACCGGCATCCGCATGGAACTCACGATAACGAGAGAACCACATGGTAATGATGCTGGCCAGAATACCAAATACCAGCTCCAGTACGGTTGCGACGGCAAAGTAGATCAATGGGTTGCCGTTGCTGTTCTCCCCCTCATCGCGGTTGCCGCCGAGGAAACCTGCTGCAATCTGTGCGATAACGCGGGAGATGAAAATAACGAAGGTGTTCACAACCCCCTGAATCAGCGTCATGGTGACCATATCACCATTGGCGATGTGGCTGATCTCGTGGGCAATAACCGCTTCCGCTTCATCACGGCTCATGTTTTGCAGCAGCCCGGTGCTGACGGCAACCAGCGAAGCATCACGACGTGCACCCGTAGCAAAAGCGTTAATATCCGGCGCATGGTAGATAGCCACCTGCGGCATTCCAATACCGGCCTGCCGCGCCTGCTGTGCGACGGTGTTGACTAGCCAGCGTTCCGTTTCATTACGCGGTTGCTCAATGACTTCCCCACCCACTGATTTCAGCGCCATCCATTTCGACATCAACAGCGAAATGATAGAACCACCAAAACCAAACAACAGCGCCATGATCAGCAGCCCGGTCATACTGCTTGACTGAATTCCCGTCAGGCTTAGCACGAGCCCGAATACCACCATCACTGCCAGGTTGGTCAGCAGGAAAAGCGCGATTCGCATCATAATTTTCTTTTAACCTCGATTTAACAAAACGCACTATGCGATTACCCACATGGTGTGGGTAGAACGCCAATTTTCAACCATCATGCCCCGCTAAGTCACGAAAAAAACACAACTTTACATTTTGTAGCACCTTGCTGACGCTCATCAAAAACGTTGACATTTTGTTGGATTCAGGCAAAAAGCAGGCGGGCGGCAGAAATGAAAACGGGCACAATAACTTGTGCCCGTTGGGTGCTTATTTGCTAGCTGGCGGTTCCACCGCTGGCCTGTCTTTTTCCAGATGGGCCAGGTCGAGCGCGATATGAACCGTTTCATCAAGATACGGGTCCGGCTCCTGGTAATCCTTCGGCAGATCATCCAGTTTCTTCAGCAGAGGTTTACCTTCGCGTTTCAGGCGATCGTTCACACGAGACAGGCGAATCGCATCATCTTCCTCATTCTCTTTCTCACGCTGTGCGTAGTTCAGGGAAACGATGTTGCGTTTGTCTTTCATCGCGTTGTAACGGGCAATATCCTTCATGATGTACTGGAATTCCGGATCTTTAACGATACGCTCATCGTGACGTTTCAGAATTTCCGCTTCAAATGGCGTCAAATCACCATATTTCACGAAGGTCGCGGCGTTAACGCTATCCCACGGCAGCGCGTTATCTTCATACTGCTCGCCGGTTTCACGCTCTTCGGTACCGGTCGGCATCATGATTTCCGGCGTGACACCTTTACGCTGAGTACTACCGCCGTTAATACGATAGAACTTCTGGATGGTGTACTGCACGGAACCCAGCGCTGGCCAGTCCGGACGCAGCATCTGATCGTAAATGCGGTTCAGCGAACGATACTGCTGGACGGTGCCTTTACCGAAGGTCGGTTCACCAACAATCAGTGCACGACCGTAATCCTGCATGGCGGCAGCGAAAATTTCAGACGCCGAGGCGCTGAAACGATCGACCAGCACTACCAGCGGGCCTTTGTAATACACCACGCCATCGGTATCGCTGTCTTCACGTACCTTGCCGTTGTTATCACGTACCTGAACAACCGGGCCGGATGGGATAAACAGGCCAGAAAGCGAAACAGCTTCGGTTAACGCCCCGCCACCGTTAGTACGCAGGTCGATAATAATGCTGCTGACGTTCTGTTTTTCCAGTTTCTGCAGCTGTACCTTAACGTCATCCGTCAGGCCAACATAGAAGCCAGGAATATCCAGCACGCCGATTTTTTCTTTGCCGACGGTTTTCACTGACATTTTAACCGCGCGGTCTTCAAGACGAATACGCTCGCGGGTCAGAGTAACAATGCGCGTTTTTGCACCTTTGCCAGCAGGTAGAACTTCCAGGCGAACTTTGCTGCCCTTCGGCCCTTTAATCAGCGCCACCACGTCATCAAGACGCCAGCCAATCACATCGACCATGCCTTTACCCGGCTGACCAACGCCAACAATGCGGTCGCCGACGCTGATAGCTTTGCTCTTCGCCGCAGGACCACCCGCGACCAGTGAATTAATCACCGTATAGTCGTCATCCATCTGCAATACCGCGCCAATACCTTCCAGAGACAGACTCATTTCGGTATTAAACTGTTCGGTATTTCGCGGGGAGAGGTAGTTGGTATGCGGGTCGATCTCGCGCGCAAAGGAGGTCATCGCCAGCGAGAAAACGTCTTCGCTGTTAGTTTGTGCCAGACGACGAATCGCAAATTTGTAGCGACGCGTTAAGGTCTCGCGGATCTCTTTGTCATCTTTACCCGTCAGCTTCAGGCTGAGCTGGTCAAATTTCACTTTGGCATCCCACAGCGCGTTCAGCTCGGCTTCATCTTTCGGCCAGGGGGATTTGCTGCGATCAAGGTTGAAGTTGTCATTGCCGGTAAAGTCCATCGGACGTTCAAGCACTTTCAACGCGTATTGATAGCGTTCGAAACGACGTTTCTGCGCCAGGTTATACAGGTCGTAAAAAACGTCCAGTTTCCCACTGCGCAGCTCATCGCCAATTTGATTCTTTTTACTAGCAAACTGCGCCACATCGTTGGCCAGTAGCACGTTATGGCTATAGTCCAGCAGATTCAGATAGCGGTCAAAAATTTTTGCCGAAAAGGCGTTGTCGAGATCAAACTGACGGTAATGAGAGCGGGTAAAGCGCGATGTCACGCGCTCGCTCACCGTCGCGTGCTGCGGCTCTTCTTTCAGCACGGGGATTTGATCAATCCGGGTAATATCGTCCACAGCAAAGGCCTGGCCAGCTATTGCTAGCAGGCCCGCAAGCGCGGTGAGCTTAAAGAATTTGTTCATGCCTGGCCCGGCCTCCGTTTCAGAACACCAGGTGTTCTGCGCGTACAATCATTGACATACCAGAAGTCAGCTGTACACGAACGCCATCTTTGGTGATTTCCAGGACGGTGGCGTCCATTGCATTATTGCCCGCTTTCACCTTCAGTGCCTGGCCAACGCTCAGTACAGACACATCCGATACCGGGGTGTGACGCTCTTCACGCGGCGCTTTGGCAACGGCTGCCGGACGCGGTTTACGCTGCTCAGTGCCTTCTTTACGACGCACCTGAGGACGCGGCTTACGCTCGCGACGAACCTCCCCTTCCGGCTGACCCGCTGCGGCAGCGGCTTCGCGTTTCTTCGCTTGCTGGGCTGCACGCTGTACCTGAACGCGCGCTTTTGCTTCTTCAAGCTGCTGGCGGGCATGAGTGACGTGCTGTTCTTCCAGTTCACCACATGGGTTACCATCGAGGTCAACGCGGATAGCGCCAGGCTTAACGCCATACAGATAACGCCAGCTCGAAGTATAAAGACGTAGAGCGGCTCGAAGTTGGGTTTTACTGAGATTCATCTCTCCGCCAACACGCTCAACAAGATCCTGAAAAATACCAATTTTCAGGGGGCGCGCTTCGCCTTCAGCGCTGAAACACTGAGGGAAACGTTCGGCCAGAAACGCGATTACTTCTTTACTGCTATTCAACTTAGGTTGATTTTCCATGAAATTTCCTGATTACAACGGACGTAGCCAACAAGCCGCAGGCATGAACAGGCGTCATTATAATGACGTCATCGCTAAATGCTACGTTATCCGTTGATTATCCTGCGACGTGGGTGAATATTTTTTGATAATCAGTCGCAGCAATGAGTTTTTCCAAATGCACGACCAGCTCAGTCAACCCTTTCTCATCTTCAATAGTGAAGCGAGAGTATGCCGTACTGTCGATGTCCAGAACGCCGATAACCTGATCGTTCACCCGCAATGGAAAGACGATTTCCGAATTGCTGGCGGCATCACAGGCAATGTGTCCGTCAAACGCGTGGACATCTTCCACTCGCTGCAGGCGATTCTCTGCAACAGCAGTACCACATACGCCACGTCCAACTGGAATACGCACGCAGGCCAGCTTGCCCTGGAACGGGCCAAGGACCAGCGTATCGCCTTCCAGCAAATAGAAGCCAGCCCAATTCACTTCAGCCAGGCGCTCAAATAGCAACGCGCTGGTATTAGAGATCATGGCCAGAAAACTGGTTTCGCCTGCCATTAACGCCTGAAAATCGCGGTTCAGATCCGCGTAGAATTCTTGTTTGTTCATTTTATAATCGCTTAGTTGTCTTACTACCTTACACTTACAGCCTACTAAAATAAGCTTTAAATGCATTCATGCTCAAGATGAATTCATTCCTGGGTTAAGATAGAGAGATACATTCATTTCCGTACGCTATCAATGCCACTAAAAACACCCCGGATTACGCCAGCGAAAAAAATGATCGTACATTCGGTCAGCGCCCCTATTGCGCACGCCCACTATCAACGCTGCCCGCAGTGCGACCTGCTATTCCGCTTACCGGTCCTCAAAAAGAGCCAAAGTGCCTGGTGCCCTCGCTGCAACGCTAAAGTGCGCGATGGTCGCGATTGGTCTCTTACCCGCCTGGGGAGTATGGCTATTACCATGCTGCTACTGATGCCTTTTGCCTGGACTGAACCGCTTCTGCGTTTGCACCTGTTGGGCGTGCGTATCGACGCGAACGTCCTCCAGGGTATCTGGCAAATGACCGGTCAGGGCGATCCATTGACCGCGGCAATGGTGTTATTTTGCGCCGTTGGCGCGCCGACCCTGCTGGTGATCTCTATCGCCTATCTGTGGCTCGGCAACGTGCTGGGGATGAATCTGCGACCGGTTCTGCTGATGCTGGAGCGGCTCAAAGAGTGGGTGATGCTGGATATTTACCTGGTCGGCATCGGCGTTGCCTCTATCAAGGTTCAGGATTATGCATTCCTGCAACCCGGCATTGGGTTGATTGCGTTTATCGCGCTCACCCTGCTCAGCATCCTGACGCTTATCCATTTGAACGTTGAGGAGCTATGGGAGCGTTTTTATCCCGAGCGCCCGGCGCTGAGGCCGGATAACAATTTACAAGTTTGCCTGGGCTGCCACTATACCGGACACCGCGATTCACGCGGGCGCTGCCGCCGCTGCCACACCCCCCTGCGCCACCGACGCCGTCAAAGTTTGCAAAAAAGCTGGGCGGCGCTGATTGCGTCGATGATTTTTTTGATTCCCGCGAATCTGTTGCCGATATCAATTATTTACGTCAACGGCGCGCGTCAGGATGACACCATCCTTTCTGGCATTATGTCGCTGGCCAATAGCAACGTTGCCATTGCCGGGGTGGTTTTCATCGCCAGTATTCTGGTTCCATTCACCAAAGTTATTGTGTTATTTACGCTGCTGGTCAGCATACAATTCAAGTGTGAACAGGGGCTACGTACCCGCATCCTGTTACTGCGGCTGATTACCTGGATTGGCCGCTGGTCTATGTTGGATCTTTTTGTCATCGCATTAACCATGTCGCTGATCAACCGCGATCAGCTCCTCGCTTTTACGATGGGGCCCGCCGCGGTCTATTTTGGCGCCGCGGTAATATTAACTATCCTTGCTGTTGAATGGCTGGACAGCCGCTTACTTTGGGACGCACATGAGTCAGGAAACGCCCGCTTCGCCGACTGAGGCCAAAATTAAAACCAAACGCCGCATCTCGCCATTCTGGCTGCTGCCGGTCATTGCGCTGATGATTGCCACCTGGCTGATTTGGACCAGCTATCAGGATCGCGGTACGACGATTACCATCGATTTCCAGTCGGCCAATGGTATCGTGCCGGGGCGCACGCCTATCCGCTATCAAGGGGTAGAAGTCGGCACCGTAGAAAATATCTCGCTAAGCAAAGACCTGAGTAAGATAGAGGTTTCAGCCAGCGTCAAAGGCGATATGAAAGATGCGCTGCGCAAGGATACGCAGTTCTGGCTGGTGACGCCGAAGGCTTCTCTGGCCGGCGTTTCCGGCCTTGATGCGCTGGTTGGTGGTAACTATATCGGCATGATGCCCGGCCAGGGTGACCCCGAGGATCACTTTGTCGCCCTCGATACTCAGCCGAAATACCACATTAATAATGGTGAGCTGATGATTCACCTCCAGTCAGCGGATTTAGGCTCGTTAACCAGCGGCTCATTGGTCTATTTCCGTAAGATTCCGGTCGGCCGGGTTTATGACTTCGCGCTTAATCCGAACAATCAGGGCGTCACTATCGATGTACTGATCGAGCGGCGATTCACTAATCTGGTCAAAAAAGAGAGCCGCTTCTGGAATGTTTCCGGCATGAAAGCGGACGTCAGCTTAAGCGGAGCAAAAGTCCAGCTCGATAGCCTCTCGGCGCTGGTGAACGGTGCAATTGCCTTTGACTCCCCTGATAATTCGCCAGAAGCTCAGCAAAACACCGATTATCACCTGTATGAAGATCTGGCCCACAGCCAGCGCGGCGTGGTGGTGAAACTGGAGCTTCCCGACGGTGCCGGCTTAAAAGCGGGCTCCACTCCGCTGATGTATCAGGGCCTGGAGGTTGGTCAGCTCAGCAAGTTGAATCTCAACCCCGATGGCAAAGTGACTGGCGAAATGACCGTCGACCCAAGCGTTGTCAGCCTGCTGCGCGAGAAAACGCTGATCCAGATGAAGAAACCCAGGATTTCTCTGGATAATCCCAGCGTCAGCGCTCTGCTGACCGGTACAACCTTTGAACTGGTGCCCGGAGAAGGCGAACCGCGCAACCAGTTTGCGGTGCTGCCTGCCGATAAATCGCTGCTCGAAGAACCGGATGTCGCCACGGTGACGCTGAGTGCGCCGGAAAGCTACGGTGTCGATGCCGGACAGCCGCTGATCCTGCACGGCGTCCAGATTGGCCAGGTCCTGGAGCGCAAGCTGAATGCCGATGGCGTCACCTTCCAGGTGGCGGTCATGCCCGAGTATCGTTCACTGGTTCATGGCGATAGCAAATTCGTGGTCAATAGTCGTATCGATGTCAAAGTCGGCCTCGACGGCGTGCAGTTCCTCGGGGCCAGCGCCAGCGAGTGGGTCAACGGCGGGATCCGCATTATTCCAGGCGAAAAGGGGGCGATGCAAAGCCGCTACCCACTTTACGCTAACCTGGAAAAGGCGCTGGAAAACAGCATGAGCGACTTGCCAACCACTACGCTCAGCCTCTCCGCCGAGACGCTGCCGGACGTACAAGCCGGTTCCGTGGTGTTGTATCGTAAATTTGCGGTGGGTGAAATCATTACCGTTCAGCCGCGCAAAAACGCCTTTGAGATCAACATCCACATCAAACCGGAATATCGCCATTTGCTAACCAGCAACAGCGTGTTCTGGGCCGAGGGCGGTGCGAAAGTACAGCTTAACGGCAGCGGTTTGACGGTCCAGGCCTCTCCGCTTTCCCGGGCGCTGAAGGGCGCAATCAGTTTCGATAACCTGAGCGGGGCCAGCGCCAGCGCACGTATCGACAACAAACGCGTGCTGTATGCGTCCGAAACCACCGCCCGCGCGGTGGGTGGGCAGATAACCCTACATGCGTTTGATGCGGGGAAAATGGCCGAAGGGATGCCAATTCGCTATCTGGGTATCGACATTGGTCAGATTCAGTCACTGAATTTGATTACCGCCAATAACGAAGTGCAGGCAAAAGCGGTGTTGTATCCGGAGTACGTCAATACATTCGCTCGTGCCGGGACGCGTTTCTCGGTGATCACGCCGCAGATTTCCGCAGCCGGCGTCGAACACCTGGATACCCTCTTCCAGGCCTACATCAACGTGGAACCGGGCCGTGGCTCGCCGCGTCGTGATTTCGAAATTCAGGAAACCACGATTAGCGATTCTCGTTATATCGATGGCCTGAGCATTATCGTCGAAGTGCCGGAGGCCGGTTCACTGGGTATTGGTACGCCGGTGCTGTTCCGCGGGCTCGAAGTGGGTACGGTAACGGGTCTGATGCTCGGCTCAATGTCAGACCGCGTGATGGTGCAGTTGCGCATCAGTAAACGTTATCAATATCTGGTGCGTAATAACTCCGTGTTCTGGCTGGCTTCCGGCTATAGCCTCGATTTTGGCCTGATTGGCGGTCTGGTGAAAACCGGTACCTTTAATCAGTTCATTCGCGGCGGTATCGCCTTTGCCACGCCGCCGGGCACGCCGCTGGCGCCGAAAGCGCAGGATGGTAAACACTTCCTGCTGCTGGAAAGCGAACCGAAAGAGTGGCGTGAATGGGGCACTGCCCTGCCGCGTTAAGCGTAAAAACGCTCCGGTGTCCGACGCCGGAGCGTTTATGGTAAACTGCGCACCCTTTTTTGTTGTGGTGCGCTCCCCGTGGCTCAAAACGCTGTCTATCTTCCTGAAGAATTCCTCGCTCAAATGCGTGCGGCCATGCCGATGCATCTCTCTTTCGATGACTTTATTGCCGCCTGCCAACGCCCGCTGCGCCGAAGTATCCGCGTCAATACGCTGAAAATCACCGTCGCTGACTTTTTACAGCTGGTGGCTCCCCACAGCTGGCAGCTGACGCCGATTCCGTGGTGCGATGAAGGTTTTTGGATCGAGCGCGAAGATGAAGACGCCCTGCCGCTGGGCAGCACTGCTGAACATCTCAGCGGGCTGTTTTACATCCAGGAAGCCAGCTCCATGCTGCCGGTTGCCGCGCTGTTTACCGACGGAGAGATGCCGCAACGGGTGATGGATGTCGCCGCCGCACCGGGTTCAAAAACCACCCAAATCGCCGCTCGCATGGGTAACGAGGGGGGGATCCTGGCGAATGAATACTCCGCCAGCCGGGTCAAAGTCCTGCACGCCAACATCAGCCGCTGCGGGATAAGCAACGTCGCCCTGACCCATTTCGATGGTCGAGTTTTCGGTGCCGCGCTACCAGAGTGTTTTGACGCTATCCTGCTCGACGCCCCCTGCTCCGGCGAAGGGGTGGTGCGTAAAGACCCCGATGCGCTGAAAAACTGGTCGCCTGAAAGTAACCAGGAGATCGCCGTCACCCAGCGTGAGCTTATCGACAGCGCCTTCCACGCCCTTCGCCCCGGCGGCACGCTGGTGTATTCCACCTGCACCCTGAATCGCCAGGAAAACGAAGAGGTCGTCAACGGGCTGTTAGCGCGCTATCCGCAGGCAGTGGAGGTGTTACCGCTCGGTTCGCTGTTCCCGCAAGCCGGTGAGGCGTTAACCGAAGAGGGGTTCCTGCACGTCTTCCCACAGATTTTTGACTGCGAAGGCTTCTTCGTCGCCCGCCTGCGTAAAACCGCGGCCATTGAGTCTTTACCGGCACCGGGTTATAAAGTCGGCAAATTCCCCTTTATGCCGCTGAAAACTCGTGAGTCCGCCGCCATCATTGCCGCCGCGGCCGCCGTTGGCTTGCAATGGGATGCAAGCCATACCCTGTGGCAGCGTGATAAAGAGATCTGGCTGTTTCCCCAGGCACTCGAAGGTTTATTCGGTAAAGTTCGCTTTTCACGCATCGGAGTTCGTCTGGCTGAAACCTACAACAAAGGGTATCGCTGGCAGCACGAGGCGGTTATTGCTCTGGCCGCACCAGCCAGGCCTTTCGAACTGACCCCGGCCGAAGCGGAAGAGTGGTATCGTGGGCGCGATGTTTATCCTGAAACGCTCCCGCAACAGGATGATGCCATCATCACTTTCCAGGGCGCGCCGTTAGGTCTGGTGAAAAAAATCGGATCGCGTTTAAAAAACAGCTATCCCCGCGAGCTGGTGCGTGACGGAAAGCTTTTTGCCGACAAGTCGTGACAGAGTGCAAAAAAACAGCATTTTTTAACTGGCGGTTTACGCCCTGTTGTCTACGCTGAAAAATGTCGGCCTTAACTGGTCGTACCACAACTCAGAAGACAAACGGGGTGAATTTATGAGCAAAACCAATGTACGTATTGGCGCGTTTGAAATAGACGACGCCGTGCTGCACGGCGAACAGCAGGGAGAGCGAACGTTAAGCATTCCCTGTAAATCCGATCCGGATTTATGTATGCAACTTGACGCGTGGGATGCTGACACCAGCGTGCCAGCCATTCTTGATGGTGAACATTCCGTCCTCTACCGTAAGCACTACGACCGCCAATCCGATGCCTGGGTCATGCGCCTCGCCTGACTCAAATGAACCCGTCGCCTGAGACGGGTTATTTATTCCCCCCACGCCCCTGACATCTCCTACACTTATCAATATGTTTTTCCAGACATGAGGCCAGGATGTTTGCCTTAGTGCTATTTATTTGTTACCTGGATGGGGGTTGCGAGGATATCGTGGTGGATATTTACGATAACGAGCGACAGTGCACGAGAGCGATGGACGACCAGCGGATACGCCATGGGGGCTGCTTTCCGGTAGAAGATTTTATAGATAGCTTCTGGCTTCCTGCCCGCGAATACAGCGACTTTTAATGAGTTAACTGTAGCGCTACCAGCGTTAGCTCCCCGCCAAACACCGCGCCGGTATCAATATAGTGCTGGTTATCGCTGTCATAACGCCGTTTGAGCGGCGTATGGCCAAACCAGAAATGATCCGCCCCGTCGATAGCACCATGACGGCCAGCAAAGTGATCTGTGAGGCGCTGTCGACTCCATAGCACCTGATGCTCATCCACCGACTGCTGCCAACGATAGACCCTTGCGGGATAATCAGCATGAGCAATCACATGTACCTGCTCTGCGCTGTGGAGTTCAATAATCAGCGGCAGGTATCGGCAGCGGGCAATAAGTTCCGCGAGGTGTCGCCGCTGATTCACTGAGCTTTGCGTATACCAGTTGCCGCCGTTCATCCCCCACAACATCATGTCGCTACCCTCGAGTACCTCCAACGCCATCTGTTCATGATTTCCACGCACCGCGTAAAACCACCGACAGCGCAGTAAATCCAGACACTCCGCGCTTTGCGGCCCGCGATCGATCAGGTCACCCACCGAAAGAAGCAGATCCTGATAAGGGTCAAATTTGCGCTCCCGAAGCGCTGCCATTAGCCGCGCAAAGCAGCCGTGCAGGTCGCCAACTAGCCAGATATTACGCCAGGCGGAACCCTCAATACGCTGATACATAATATCGTCCTCCTGACACAATTATAGGAAAATTCCGCCACTGTTGCGCTCGTGAATTTATACCTCAATCAATTTTAAACGAAAGCCAAATATAGTCCGCCGGGGCATTAAGCTCTCTACGATATATCCATAGAATAGAGGCCAGATAATAACGAGGTATTCATCGTGACGGATAACAGCCTGCATTCAGTCAGCGTACTTGAGCAACGTTCAAATCTTATTGCCGATCTGGTGATGGGCCGAATCACTCCTGCGCCAATTTGGCAAAAACGCAATTACCGGCTTAAGTTTTTACTGCGCACGGCCCTATTTTATACACCAACGCGCGACATGCTGGAGAACCTTTCAGCGCGTGCGGATTTCAATCAGCTACTGGCCGCGCAGGTAACGCTGCCGGGTAAAGTCCATCGTCAGTATCTGACGCGCGGCTTGAACGCCAGCCAGCGTGCGCAGGCGATTATCAACCATTATCAATTTATCGACTCGCTGCCCGGATCGCGCCTTGCCGCCGCTATGACTTCAGCAAAAGAGATCCCGCTGCTGGCGCTTACAGGCAAAGACGATGCCCCGTTTACGCTTTTCGCTTCCTCTGCGGGCAAAGCCGAACGTGAAGGCGAAACGACCCTATGGTTACGTGACAGCGATAATAACGTGCTTGCCAGCGCGACCTTTAGCGTCACCCGGCAGCAGGATCAATGGCAGCTAACCATCGGCGGTCTGCAAGGGCCGCGCAGTAACATCTCTCATGAGGTGATCAAACGCGCGACTCGCGCCTGCCATGGGCTGTTTCCCAAACGCCTGTTGCTGGAGTTTATTTGGCTGCTGGCGGCACGTTGTCATATTCACGACATATATGGCGTGAGCGATAACGGCCACGTATTCCGCGCACTGCGCTATCGTCTGAGCAAAGGACGTCACTTTCACGCCAGTTATGATGAGTTCTGGCAGTCCATTGAGGGTGTTGCCGACGGAGCCTGGCGCTGGCGTTTGCCACTACGGCTGGAACGAAAAAGTCTGGAGAGCATTGCCAGTAAAAAACGCGCCGAATACCGCCGCCGCTTCCAACTGTTGGATGATATGGCAGCTCAGGTCGCGGTGCTGGCGAGCTAATATCTCAGATTAATCGCTTTCAGCCCGCAGAATAAACGCCGTTTAGCACCACGGCGTTTGCATCTTCTACTGTGCTTTCGTTACTATCATGGCTTCCTCGCACTCTTCCAGGCAGCTATTGAAGTTATGAGTAAAACAGAAATTTTCCTGTTGGCTATGCTGTTGATTATTTTAGCCGTTGCCGTTTGGTTTATTTTCAGCGATGAAATCTGGGTTTTAGTAAGCACTATCGAGACCTGGCTGTACCCTTCCTTTGTGGCACCAGAATAAATATTTTATTGTTATTTTTGGACTGAAAATCTTCTTCTCACCCCTTCAATCAATAAGCAGAAACAATCCATAACAAATAAAAGCAAATAAATTTTTGCTCATCATTTAATTTGTCATACAAATGTATATACTTAACCACTTCCGATGTAGGCCCGTAAACTTCACCTGCACCATGGGCCTGATTTCGTGCAGGTGTCTTCTCTCTTACCTACGCTAAAGCGATGCGTTCAGAGTCTATTCCTGCTTTTTTGTCCATATTTTTTGTTTCAAAATTTGCGCCTGATTGTGATTCTAGAAAAAATTTTTATTCTCCCCTCCAACATCACCACACAAAGAAAAAACAAAATACCAACAATAAATTAACACAAGGTGTTTACGTCCAATCAATTAAAATTTAACAGATTTAAAAACCATAAAAATAAAAAAATCCAGCTAATAATACAACATTACGCTTATCTCGCAGAAGTAGTTATATGTTAATCAACTAAACCGGAGCGCATGTTCGGTGATAAAAGCATAAAGCTCCATCGTTGTTTTTCTTCCGCGGCTTTCCATCAAGAGGTTCTCCATGAACGTCAAAACGATATCGCGCAGTGTCTTAGGCGGCTTATTAAGCGCAATAGTCATCATTCAGCCATCTTTTGCCGCGGGCACGCTAAGCGGTCAGATTGGCGTTCAGCTTACGCTTGGTAGCGGATGCCGGGTGTCGAATGGTTCCAGAGAGGGAGAACTTAACAAATGGGGGAACATCAGTTTTGGCGCCTACGGCGATTTAGCCAACTCCATTGATGCCGGAATGGTCGGCAGCGGTGGAGCCACCGCAGTCTCCATCGCCTGTACCGCGGCGCTGCAATCAACGCTGACGCTGGATGGTGGCCAGCAAGGATCGTCAACTCTTCGTTATATGAAAAATACAGCGGATAGTGAGCTGATTGCCTATCGCCTGTACTCCGATGTGGGTCGTAATAGCGAAATCCTGCCGGACGGCAGTATCGCAATCACCGGAACCGGCAGCCCACAAGAGATACCCATTTTTGCGCGTATCCGCCCTGAAGACCAGGATACGCCTACCGCAGGCAACTACAGCGACATCGTCACCGCGACGTTAACCTGGTAACGACATAAGGGAAATGGGCGTCATGCTTCGACCAATGTGGCTTACATTATTTCTGCTTTTTGCCTCGGGCGCCCATGCAGCCACTGCCCAGAAGACGTTTAAAGTCTCCGCACAGATAACCGCAGGCTGTGCGCTTGGCGCAGGAGACGGCTCCCAAACGACGGATTTCGGCACGTTGAGTTTCGGCACCATGTCATCGCTCTACAGCAATGTTGATGTCGCCAGCACGCCAGGCGCGGGGTCGATTATCGTGACCTGCACGCCAGGCACCGCTATTTCAATCGCTCTCGACTATGGCGTTAACGGTGGCTCAGCAGCCCAGCGTTATATGTCGAACGGCGGCGGTAACACCCTTGCGTATCAGCTTTATCAGGATAGTAACCGTGCCACCGTATGGGGTAACAGCACGCAGGCTTTGAGCATCGCATCATTTCCGAGCACCACGCAAACCTACACGGTTTATGGCCGCCTTTTTGCCACGAATGGCTTCCCGGCGGTGGGCTCTTATACCGACACGGTCACCGTCACGCTGACCTATTAGATAATGCACAGGTTAACTATGACTCGCTGTAGATTTGCGCTGTTTTTATTCGCTTTATCCGCCCCAGCTTCCGTTCTGGCCGCCAGTTCCGTACTGGTCTGGCCGATATTTCAAACTATCGAAAGCCACGAAAAAGGTTCTGAGCTGTGGCTGGAGAATCGCGGCAACACGCCGGTAAATTTACAGCTGCGCGTTTTTTCCTGGGATCAAAAAGCGTCATCCGATGCCTATGCCGATCAAAACGATGTCGTCGCCAGTCCCCCCTTCACCACAGTCGCGCCGGGACAGCGCCAGTTGGTACGACTGATGCGCGTTGCTCCCGTCGCGAATGGAAAAGAAAAATCCTACCGCATCGTTATTGATGAGATCCCTCCTGCGCAACCGGCAGTGCAAACGGATAAAAACTCCGCAGGGCTGAGAATGCGCATGCGCTACGTTCTGCCGCTGTTTACCTATGGGCAAGGCATCACGCCGCTAAAGAACGATGGCTCAGTCGAAGCGGTCAGGACAACGCTGCGCTGGTCACTTTCCCAGCAGAATAGCCGTCAGGCGCTTTGCATCGACAATACCGGCAATCAACACGCCCGACTTAGTTCGGTTTACTGGGCAAACGCCAGCGGTAAGAGTCAAATTTCTCAGGCTAACGGCCTTCTTGGCTACGTACTGGCGCAGAAAAAAAACTGTTTTCCGACCGCAGGCAAATCTGCTGTTCCGTCAGGGATGCATCTGTTTGCTAAATTAACCGATAACGGTCAGGCGGTGGAAATTCCGGCGAACCGTTAACCATGAGAGACCTGAAAAGGGCGACCTATGGGGGGCTGCTGGCGATTGCGTCGGTAACAGCTTACGCCGCAACCTACGATTCGTTGCCTGCGCCAGTGGCATCGTACAGCGAAAAGCAGGAATATGAGCTGTACCTCGGTTTATCGGTCAACGGCAATACCCCTGCGGGTACCGTTCCGGTCAAGGTTATCAATGGTCATTATTGGGTCTCAGCCAGCGTTTTGCAGCAGTCGCATATCCCTTTGAAGACCAGCGACACGCTGGTGGATATCGCCACCCTCCCTTCAGTGAAGGTGGAATATGACCAGACCGGGCAAATGCTCAAACTGCAGGTCCCGGACAACTGGCTTCCTGAGCAGAAAATCGGCGAGGCATCAGGGCAAAATTACCAGGCCGCGATTAGCAGTCCAGGGATTTTATTTAACTACGATGCCTACAACCTTTTTTCATCCGACGGCACGCAAACCACCAGCACCTACAGCGAAACGCGTCTTTTTGGCCCGGCAGGTATCCTCTCCAATAATGCGGTAATCCGACAAAACTGGTCTTCAACAGGTTATGAGCAGCAGGGCTATATGCGCTACGACACCCTGTGGAAGTACAGCGATAGCGAGCGGATGATAAGCTACCAGGCAGGTGATGTTGTGAGCAACGCGCTCACCTGGAGCAGCTCCGTGCGGATGGGTGGACTACGCGTGAGCCGCAATTTCAGCGTTCGCCCGGATCTGGTGACTTATCCGCTGCTCAACTTATCCGGCAGCGCGGCGGTCCCTTCAAGTGTCGACCTGTTTATTAATGGTTTTAAAACCAGCTCTTCGCAGATTAATGGCGGCCCCTATACGCTGACCAATGTGCCCTATATCAGCGGCGCGGGTGAAGCTACCGTGGTAACGACCGACGCCCTTGGCCGCCAGGTTTCCACCAATATTCCCTTTTACGTCTCCAATACCCTCCTGCAGGAGGGTCTAAGCGATTTTGATTTCACCGTCGGCGCCCTGCGCAACAATTACGGCATCAAAAATGCCGATTATGGCACCGGCGCGGTAAGCGCGATTTACCGCTATGGGTTAAACAATTGGCTAACCCTCTCAGCGCATAGCGAAGACCGCAAAGGATTAACCAATGCCGGGGTTGGCGGCGATATCGGCGTGGGTAATCTGGGGACCCTCAGCCTGTCGACCAGCGCCAGCCGCGGCGAAGGAAATGGTAACCAGCTCACTGCGGGTTACTCTTACTATGGCAATAGTTGGGGGATTAATTACCAGCATATTCAACGCAGCGCTAACTATGACAACCTCAGCACCTATGGCTCGACCAGCATGCTAAGCCGCCAGTCAGACCAGGCCACGCTGAGCCTGAGTCCATGGGGACGCGTATTGGGTTCTTTTAGCATTGGCTACTTCGATATCAAGGCCGAGGATAATTCACGAACGCGCCTGATGAACCTCTCCTGGAGCCGCAGCCTGTGGAAAAGCAGCAGCTTCAGCCTGAGCGTAAACCGCGATCTGCAAGAAAATAGCTACGCCAGCATGTTGCAGGTCATCATCCCCTTCGATTCGCAAAGTTCAGTGCAGTTAAGCGGCCAGCGCTCCAGCTCCGGTCAATGGGGAGAAAATATCAGTGTGAGTCGCTCTGCCCCGGCAGAAGGCGGATTGGGCTGGAATCTCGCCCACTCGGTTGGCGGCGATAATTATAGCCAGGCGGATCTCACCTGGATCAACCGCGTGTCAACGCTGAGCGGGGGCTACTACGGCTCACGTGACGATCATCACAGCTGGTTTGAAGCTACTGGTTCAGTGGTGCTGATGGATAACAGTCTGTTCTTCGCCCGGCAAATTAACGACGCCTTTATCGTTGTTTCCACCGGCAACTACCCGAATATTGCGGTTAATTATGAAAACCGGAAGGTCGGCGTGACGGATAAGAACGGTCATCTGCTGATCCCCTGGGCTGCGGCCTGGTACCCGGGAAAAGTCACCCTTGATACGCTTCCTCTGCCAACGGATACCGAAGCCGCCACGGTGGAGAAACGTATTGCCGTACGTGAAGGCAGCGGCGCGCTGGTTGATTTTCCGGTGAATCGCGTGCGCTCGGCAACGATTGTCTTCGTCGATGCCCAAGGGCAGCCGCTGCCGGTCGGTACGCCGGTTGAGGAGAAAAACAGTAAACAGCAAGGTCTGGTGGGCTACGACGGCGTGGTTTGGTTCTCGCATCTCACACGCAAAAATGACGTCACGATAAACGCCGGGGGAGTGCGATGCCACGTGCAGTTCGAACTCCCGGAATCAACGCCTGTCCCGCAGCGGATCGGCCCGGTTAGCTGTAACTGATAACAACGGAGACAACGTTGAAATACCTTCTATTTTTATGTGTTGCGCTATTTTTGCTGACACAATCGGTCAGCGCGCTGGCCGATTGCAGCATTAAACCCAGCTCGCCAAGCTTTGGCTCCGTGGACTCTTTCACGCTCGCCACTGTACAACAGGGCGTGAGCGCTGGCGCAGGATTTACCTGTACCAAACCGCTGATTGCCATCCTGGCCACCAATACCGTTACAGCCAACATCACTTCCGCAACTAATGCCAATGGCACAACCCTGAGATTACTCGGCGATAACGGTGGCGCCTATGTGCCTTATGATATCTGCAAGGATTCGTCCTGCGGCACTGTTTTTGGAGTCAATAGCAGCATACCCTGGACATCAACTTCGCTACTCGATCTGTTGGGATTATTTAACTCAACCGATGGTACGCTGCCGCTCTATTTCCGCATCTCCGTCGGCAACAATGTTCCTGCTGGAACCTACACTGACCAGATCTCTATCCGGTGGGATTATCGCCTCTGCTATGTCGGACTATTCAATGTGTGTGCCTGGGTAAGTAGCGATCCCCCCGCTACCCCCCTTATTTCAACCATAAACGTGACCCTGAAAGTCACCAACTCCTGCTATATCGATAGCTATCCCGATGTCGCTTTTGCGACCGCCGCAATACCAGCAAACTTTGCCGACATAAGCGGTAAATTTTCTATTCGCTGTACCAAAAATGCTGCCTACATCGTCAATCTTGCAAGTGACAACGCCAGCAACGGCAACTGGCGACAGTTAAGCGCCACAGTCAATATGCGGAGCTATTTCCTGCGATATCAATTTTTTCAACTCAATGGCAGCGCATGGACCCAAAGCAACGATCTTAGCGCCTCCGGTACCGGAGCATCGCAGGACGTCAACTACACGCTAAAAGTAGATACCACACAGGCAAATCTACCCGCGGCGACTTATAACGACAACGTCAAAATCACCGTGACGTACTGAAGTCGAATTACGCTGGTTTTCTGTAAAGGGAATGTTATGCAGGATTTTGTTGTGATATAAGAAGAAGAGGCCACTTGATGCAAATAAAGGATTATTTCCGGCCTGGATATGTAACAAATTGATAAATAATAGATAAAAAAAGACCGAACACGATTCCTGTATTCGGTCCAGGGAAATGGCTCTTGGGAGAGAGCCGTGCGCTAAAAGTTGGCATTAATGCAGGCTAAGTCGCCTTGCCTTATAAGAATAGTTTACCGTGTCAGGTTTTCCAGTCCGCGACAAAAGTGGACGAATAATTCCTGTCAAAATTGCGAATGCCAACAAAAAACCGCCACTTCCGGCAAGGGACGTTGGCGGTTTTTTTCATGCAAATACAGTTGGATACTAGTACCGATCAGCAGAGTTTCTGCGCACGCTCAATAAATGGCGTCAGGCTCATTTTTTGTCCTGGCTGCTGCGGATCATCGACCTGGATCACAGAAATCGGCTGGGCGTTGGTCTTGCCGTCTTTCATCTGCTGCTCGGCGACTTCATTTAGCGGGTACTGCACCAGGGTACTGGGGTTAATGGCAAACAGCGCATTCCCTGGACGGCAGGTCAGCATCACCTCTTCACGATTAAACGCCCAGCTCTCCTTACCCACTTCAAAGCGGCTCACGGTAATCACCTTTGGTGCCGCCAGCGCAGCGCCAGAACTTGCCAATAACAACAGTGCCAAAACGATTTTTTTCATGATTTAACCAGTTAATTCAGTAAGGTTCCCAGGTGGCAAAAAGGCTGACGGCAAACAGTGCCAGCGCACCCAATACTATTTCCATCTGCGTGGTTCGCACGATGAGCTGTTCCGCCCGCGTTCCGCTTGCCGAGATGCGTGGCACCAAAACATACCGGTTCACCAGCGCAATTGCCACCATTGCGGCCACCAGGGCACATTTGAACAACAGCATCCGCCCCCAGGGCGAGTCGCTGATGAGTCCTCCCTGGATAAACAGCGCATTCACTATGCCGCTGGCGATGGCTCCGGCCACCGCCAGATGCCCGTAACGCGAAAAACGCATCATGGTGTAAATAGCGGCCTGCCGCCAGCGCCCATGCGCCAGGCGTAAACAGTAGATAAACGGCAACAAACCGCCAAACCAGCTGGCGACACAAAACAGATGCACTGCATGGTTTGTCCGTTGCAGTATCCCCTGCCAACCTTCATTCATCGCGGCATGGCCAACACCTGCCAGCAGCAATAATTGTGCGCAAAGGAGGATCAGCAGCAAGCGGGCCGGACGCCGTGGTTTCAGCCATACCACCACCAGCGCGACCAGGGCCAACAAAATTTGCCACACCCACGCGCTGCCGAACTGCGTCCCGGCAACCGCCTGCCAGATGGCGGGTTGCCAGACATCCGGCCAACCGTTGCCCATTAACCCACCCTGCGCCATCAGCATCAACAGCGCTGACAGCGCGCTCGCCAACAATAAATGGCGCATCAGCGGATAGAAGCGCTGCATCAGCAAACGACGCAAGGTCACCTGCGCCCACCACGCGCCGTAAAGCACGCAGCCGAAGGCGATCATCAGCGAGATAAAATGGATAAAACGTAAGCTGACATAGACTCCGCTAAGCATCGGCTTACTTCACGGTAAAGGTGTATTGTCCTTTGGTCTTATGGCCATCTACGGAGACCACATGCCAGTCAACGGTATATTCACCCGGCGTTAACGCCTGCTCGACGGGCACCGTCAGTTGGGATTTGTTGCTCTCATCGCGGGTGGGTTTGCCGAGGGCAACAGTTTTCTGCTGCGGCCCGGTCAGGGTCACGCCGCTAAATTGCGTTTCGATTCCTTCGGAGAAGCTCAGCGTCAGCGCCTGCGGCGACGCATTCACCTCAGCGTTAGCTGCCGGAAGCTGCTGTTGCAGGTGTGCGTGGGCAAATGCGCCTGCTGCAGTCAGGCTGCAGGTGAGAAATAGAGACAGACGCAGCGCGCGTCCGGCGATGATTGGCATAGTCGTCATTCCTTTTTGTTATGTATGTAGTACAGAGAATAACCCTGTATAATGACACAGTCGAGCTAAGCGTCTGAGACTTGCCTTTTTGCCGTATGCTTAGTACTTTTTGCGGCATTATCAAAGGAGAAACCGATGGAAAAGAACCTGGCTAAAATTTCCCAGGAGGAGATGGACAAAGTGAATGTCGATCTTGCTGCGGCCGGCGTCGCCTTTAAAGAGCGCTACAATATGCCGGTAGTCGCCGATTTAGTCGAAAGAGAGCAGCCAGCGCACCTGCGCGACTGGTTTCGCGAACGGCTGATAGCCCATCGTCTGGCATCAGTTTCTCTTTCCCGCCTGCCGTATGAGCCGAAACAGAAATAATTCCCGTCCCCTGTGGACATCTGAGTTGGCAAGACCTGCGCATTCTATTACGCTGGTTTCTTTGGCCTGGAGCAAGCCATGCTGCGCGTAATCGATACAGAAACCTGCGGATTGCAGGGGGGCATTGTTGAAATTGCCTCGGTAGATATAGTGGACGGACAAATTACCAATCCGATGAGCCATCTGGTTCGCCCCGACCGCCCCATCAGCCCGCAGGCGATGGCAATTCATCATATTACCGAAGAGATGGTCGCCGATAAGCCGTGGATTGAGGAGATTGTGCCGCTGTACATGGGCAGCCCGTGGTACGTCGCCCACAACGCCAGCTTTGACCGTCGGGTGCTGCCGGAAATGCAGGGCGAGTGGATTTGCACCATGAAGCTGGCGCGCCGCCTGTGGCCGGGAATTAAGTACAGCAACATGGGGTTGTATAAATCGCGCAAGCTCAGCGTTACCACGCCACCGGGGCTGCATCATCACCGGGCGCTGTACGATTGCTATATCACCGCCGCCCTGCTGCTCGACATAATCAAAACTTCCGGCTGGTCGCCGGATGATATGGCCACGATTACCGGCCGCCCGGCGCTGCTATCCACCTTCACCTTCGGCAAATATCGCGGCCAGGCGGTCTCTGAAATAGCGGAAAACGACCCCGGCTATTTGCGTTGGTTATTCAATAACCTGGATCGTATGAGCCCCGAGCTGCGCTTGACGCTTAAACACTATCTCGGGGAGTAACCAGCTCTACGCTTGTGCCCGGCCTGGCAGCGTCCCCTGCGCCAGGCCAATCAGAAACGCGAACTCCAGCGCCACGCCCTCGTAGCTTTTAAAGCGTCCGGATTTACCACCGTGACCAGAATCCATATCGGTACACAGCAACAGCAAGTTGTCGTCGGTTTTCAGCTCGCGCAGTTTTGCCACCCATTTTGCCGGTTCCCAGTATTGCACCTGCGAGTCATGCAAACCCGTAGTCACCAGCATGTGCGGATAGGCCTGCGCCAGGATGCCGTCGTAAGGACTGTAGCTCTTCATATAGTGGTAATACTCTGCATTCTGTGGGTTACCCCACTCTTCAAACTCACCGGTGGTCAGCGGGATCGACTCATCGAGCATCGTCGTCACGACATCAACAAAAGGAACCTGAGCGACCACGCCGTGAAACAGTTCCGGTCGCTGGTTAATCGCTACGCCCATCAGCATACCGCCCGCGCTGCCGCCCATGCCGTAGCATAAGTGGGGCGCGCCGTAGCCCTGCGCCAGCAGCGCATCACAGACGTCGAGGTAATCGTTGAAGGTATTTTTCTTGCATAGAAACTTACCGTCTTCATACCACTGCTGGCCCAGTTCGCCGCCGCCGCGAATATGAGCGATAGCAAAAACAAAACCGCGGTCGAGCAGGCTCAGGCGGCTGGCGCTGAAATCCGCATCCATGCTGGCGCCATAGGAACCATAGCCGTAGACCAGCAGCGGGCTGGCTCCTTTGCGGAAATGTTCATGCCGGTAGACCAGAGACACCGGAACCTCAACGCCGTCACGAGCTTTGATCCACAGGTGCTCGCTGCGGTAATGGCTGGCATCAAAACCTTTTACTTCCTGTTGTTTGAGTACCCGCCGCTCGCCGGTATTCATGTCCAGTTCAAATAGCGTATCCGGCGTGGTCATGGAGGAGTAGCCGTAACGCAGACGGGAAGTTTCTGGCTCCGGGTTATAAGAGAGCCAGGTCACATAGGCCGGATCGTCAAACGCAATGCCCTGTGACTCCCGCGTTTTGCGATTGATCTGCCGCAGACTGGTCAGCCCATGCTGACGTTCTTCGACCACCAACCAGTCGGTAAACAGGGTAAAGCCTTCCAGCATCACCTCGTGGCGGGCAGGAATTAAGGTTTCCCACTGTTGCTCATCGCGCAGCGTGCTGCGATAAAGGCCAAAGTTCTTACCTTCACGGTTAGATCGCAGATAAAAGGCATGCTGATAGTGATCGAGACTGTATTCATGATCTTTGCGACGCGGCAGAAAACAGATCGGCTCGGCATCGGTCATCTCTGCATTCAGCAGCAGTACTTCGCTGGTGGTCGCGCTGGCCAGATAAATCACCACAAACTGTTGGGAGGTGGTTTTGTGAACGCTGACGTAGAAGGTATCGTCCTGCTCTTCATATACCAGGATATCTGAACTGGCCGGGGTACCAAGACGATGGCGCCAGACCTGATACGGCAGCAGCGTGGTCGGGTGTTTACGCACATACCACAGGGTCTGTGAATCGTTACTCCAGGCAAAATCAGGCGAGACGTTTTCCAGCACCTCTGGGTATTCGTTATCGTTGTGCAGAGAGTACAAGCGCAAGCTATATTGCCGCCGTGAAAGATAATCTTCCGCGACCGCCATGATGTGGTTGTCCGGTGAGATCCCTAAGCCGCCGAGGGTATAGAACTCGCTACCGGCCGCCCGTTTGTTACCGTCGAGCAGAACGTCCCACTCATCCCACTCTTCTTTTAGCACCGACTGGCGTTGATAAATAGCGTATTCGCAGCCCGGCTCATAGACCTGACGGTAACGATAGCCATTTTTGCTGTACGGTGCCGATACTTCGCGCGGTGGAATACGATCAATAATTTCCTTCAGTACCCTATCCTGTAGACTACTTTGCGAAGACATGACTTTTTTCCCGTACTCGTTTTCCTGGCGCAGATAATCAAGCACTTCCGGCTGAGAGCGCTCGTCATCACGCAGCCAGTAGTAATTATCAATTCGGGTATCGCCATGTAAGGTCATGGCATGAGGGATTCGTTTTGCTTTTGGTGGCATCTGCTTCGTCTTCTGCGGCTTATATTATTTATCCTTCAGCATGCCCCAAAGCGTGCTGAAGGATGACAGGTATATAAGGGTGGCAAAAGTCGCCAGCGATGCAAGCGAAACGTGAGGATTTAAGGCGCTATTGCTTGTTTTTGCGCCTGAATATCCTGTTCGATATCTTTGCGAACGTCCTGCGGCAGGTTTAGCGCTTCGCCGAGCGCATTCAGATAGCTGCGCTCCATAAAGTGGTCAATATCAATGACCGCACAGCTGATGTAATACACTTCGAGCGCCTCTTGCTCGTTGCTGATGCCCTGCGCCAGGCGCTGAGGGTCGAGAGGCTGAGACAGCGCCCTGTCGATTAACACCCGCCCCTGCACGTCAATGTTTGCTGCGCGTAGCTGCTCTTCAATGCTGGCCCGTTCGCGTTCGTCAATATGCCCGTCGCTTTTGGCGGCGAAGACCAGCGCCATAATCAGCCGTTCACTGCGGGCGTCGAGCTCGACTTGCGTTGAAGATTGCGCCTGAACGGGCGCGGAGGCTGAAGGTGAGTAAGCCGGTTCTTGTGGCGAGCCTGCACGCATTTTTTGCTGGTATTTATTCCACAACACGCTGCCTGCTACCGCCCCACCGCCGACCAGCAGCGCGCCCGTGCCGTATTTAGCCAACAGTTTACGCGATGATTTGCTGGCAACCAGTAGCCCTGCCAGCCCGCCAAGCGCACCCGGCAACAGCAGATTTTTGCCGCTTGGTTGATCGTCAGATGAAGAAGACCGCCCCTGCTGACCCAGCAGAGACTGCAGTTGATTAAGCCAGTTAGCCATACTTTTCCTCGTTGCGCGATAAGCGATACCACCAGCCTAAACGACGCGATGTCAGGAAATGTTATGGACTGCTAAAGAAGCGCAAATTTAGCCTCAGAAAGGGGCTTAACCGAATTTTTGCCGCCAGAGACCCCGGCGGCAGAGAGCACACTCAGGCGGCTTTTACTTTACGTGGTTTAGCCTGAACTTCAGCTGCTACTTCAAGGACGGTGTCGGCGTCGGCATTATCCTCGACGATCTCCGCCTGGGCGTGTTGTTCATCAGCGCTGCTTTCGGCTTCCGGCAGTTTCCCGGACCGCAGAATATGATTTAAGGTCTCTTTGCGCTCTGCCAGCCACATTGACATGCTATCGCGCTGGGTTTCATCAAGCGTCAGCGGACAGTCAACTAGCCAGTCGTTGAGCACTTCCGCCAGATCGAGCATTTTGTCGTAAGCATCGGCCTCTTTTTTGCTGGCAAAAGACATTTTTTCCTCACCTTCGCGAATCACCACATATTTAATTTCAACCGCCATGATGCAGCCTCTTTATACTGTATTTTTATACAGTATAGCAAATTTTCACGCTGAACTCAAATTACGCATATAAAGACAGACGCAAACGTTTTCGTTTATAATGCGGCGCATGTTTTTTTACTGCGGAAGAGAGTTATGACTGTATTAGGCACGGCGCTGCGCCCTGCGGCAACAAAGGTAATGCTGTTGGGGTCCGGCGAACTGGGTAAAGAAGTAGCTATCGAATGCCAGCGCCTGGGGATTGAAACCATCGCCGTCGACCGTTACCCGGACGCGCCAGCGATGCAGGTAGCGCACCGTTCACATGTCATCAATATGCTGCACGGCGAAACCTTGCAGGCGCTAATCGAACAGGAAAAACCTGACTTCATCGTACCGGAAATTGAAGCTATCGCCACCGATACCCTGGTGGCGCTGGAGCAAGCCGGGCAGAAGGTCGTCCCTACCGCGCGGGCGGCGAAGCTCACCATGAACCGCGAAGGAATCCGTCGCCTGGCTGCCGAAGAGCTGAAGCTACCGACCTCAGCCTATCGTTTTGCCGATAGCGAAGTGGCGTTTCGTGAAGCTGTCGCAGGGATCGGCCTGCCGTGCATCGTCAAGCCGGTGATGAGTTCTTCCGGCAAAGGTCAGAGCTTTATTCGCTCCAGTGAACAGCTGGCTGAAGCCTGGCAATATGCACAGCAAGGCGGGCGCGCCGGAGCCGGTCGCGTTATCGTTGAAGGCGTGGTGAATTTTGATTTTGAAATTACCCTGCTGACCGTGAGCGCCGTGGATGGCGTACATTTCTGCGCACCGGTCGGTCATCGTCAGGAAGATGGCGACTATCGTGAATCCTGGCAGCCACAGCAGATGAGCGATTTGGCGCTGGAACGTGCGCAGGAAATAGCCCGCGAAGTGGTGCTGGCTCTGGGCGGTCACGGCCTGTTCGGCGTCGAGCTGTTCGTCTGCGGTGATGATGTAATTTTTAGCGAAGTCTCACCACGCCCGCACGACACCGGCATGGTCACGCTGATTTCGCAGGATTTATCAGAGTTCGCCCTGCACGTTCGCGCCTTCCTCGGCCTACCGATTGGCGCAATCCGCCAGTACGGCCCGGCGGCCTCGGCGGTGATCCTACCGCAGTTAAGTAGCCAGAACGTCACCTTCAGTAATATCCAGGCGGCGGTTGGCGCAGGTCTGCAACTGCGTCTGTTTGGTAAGCCGGAAATTGACGGTTCTCGTCGACTGGGCGTGACGCTGGCGATAGCAGATAGCGTTGATGAAGCGGTTGCGCGCGCCAAAACGGCGGCAGCGGCGGTCGTGGTGACAGGATAAAATATAAAAGCCCGGTAGCTTGCGCAGACCGGGCCTCAGTTTAAAGCGCGAAGATTACTTCGCGCCTTCTACCGCTTCGCGAGCCAGTTTGGTAATACGGTCGTAATCACCAGCTTCCAGCGCATCCGCTGGCACCAGCCATGAACCACCGATGCACAGAACGCTGTTCAGCGCCAGATAATCGCGATAGTTAGCCGGAGAAATGCCGCCAGTCGGGCAGAAACGAATGTGCGCGAACGGGCCGCCAATCGCCTGCAGCGCTTTCACGCCGCCGTTAGCTTCAGCCGGGAAGAATTTGAACTCTTTCAGGCCATACTGCATACCCAGCATCAGCTCGGATACGGTGCTGATCCCCGGGATCAGCGGAATGGTGCCTTCGCCGGTCGCCGCTTTCAGCAGGGATTCGGTCAGGCCCGGGCTGATGGCAAACTGCGCGCCAGCTTCGGTGACTTCTTTCAGTTGCTCAACGTTAGTGACGGTACCCGCACCAACAATCGCTTCCGGGACTTCTTTAGCGATCGCGCGGATAGCGTCCATTGCGCAGTCGGTACGCAGAGTCACTTCCAGTACGCGTACGCCGCCTGCAACCAGCGCTTTCGCCATCGGTACAGCGTGTTCCAGCTTTTTCACCACGATTACCGGTACAACCGGGCCGGAGGTGAGGATTGCTTCTGCAGTTGTTTTCCAGTTTTTCATCAGATTTTCTCTCGCCAGATCTATAAATCGAATCGTCTTAAAAATTGATGCAGGTTGCGCCCTGTTCCGCTCCGGAGAGTTTCTCACGCAGCGCAGCAAACATTTCCCGGCCGGTTCCCACACGCGAACCGCTCAGGTCAGGAATATGCGGCTGACGCGCAGCCAGTTCAGCCTCATCCACCAGCAGCGTAAGTTCGCCGGTCTGTCCATTGACGCGGATGATATCGCCATCACGCACCTTCGCCAGCAGACCACCATCGTACGCTTCAGGCGTCACGTGGATTGCTGATGGAACTTTACCTGATGCGCCGGAAAGTCGACCATCGGTCACCAGCGCAATTTTGAAACGGCGGTCCAATAATACACCAAGTGGCGGCATAAGTTTATGTAATTCTGGCATGCCGTTCGCTTTTGGCCCTTGATGACGAACCACTACCACGCAATCTTTGTCCAGCAGCCCAGCTTCAAAGGCTGGCAGCACGTCGTGCTGACTCTCAAACACAATCGCCGGCGCTTCAATAATCTGGTTTTCTACCGGTACAGCGGAAGTTTTCATCACCGCGCGACCAAGATTGCCGCTCAGCACTTTAGTGCCACCATGGCGAGAGAACGGTTTGTCAAAGGTGGCAATAACCTGGTCGTCCAGCGGCGCTGTCGCCCCTTCGCGCCAGTCAAGCTCGCCATTATTCAGCCACGGTTCCATGGTGTAGCGAGAGAGGCCAAAACCGGCCACGGTGTTAACGTCTTCGTGCAACAGGCCACCTTTCATCAGCTCGCGTACCAATACCGGTACGCCACCCGCCGCCTGGAAGTGGTTGATATCCGCCGGGCCGTTCGGGTAAAGACGCGCCAGCAGCGGTACCACGTCTGAGAGGTCAGAGAAATCATCCCAGTTGATGATGATCCCCGCCGCACGCGCCATCGCCACCAGGTGCATGGTATGGTTGGTAGAGCCACCGGTCGCCAGTAGCGCCACAATCCCATTGACCACCACTTTTTCGTCAAACATTTTGCCCAGCGGCATCCACTCATTACCGTTACCGGTCAGGCGGGTTACCTGGCGGGCAGCAGCAGCGGTTAATACTTCACGCAGCGGCGCATCCGGATGAACGAATGATGATCCCGGCAATTGCATCCCCATAAACTCAACCACCATCTGGTTGGTATTGGCGGTGCCGTAGAAGGTGCAAGTGCCTGGCGCATGGTAAGAGGCGGCTTCAGACTCCAGCAGCGCCATGCGGTCGACTTTCCCTTCCGCGTACAGTTGGCGGATGCGTACTTTTTCTTTGTTCGCCAGACCGCTAGCCATCGGACCGGATGGAATAAAAATGGACGGCAAATGACCAAATGCAAGCGCTGCCATGGTCAGGCCAGGAACGATTTTGTCGCAAACCCCCAGGTACAGCGCGCCGTCAAACATATTATGCGACAGGCCGATCGCGGCAGACATGGCGATAACCTCGCGGCTTAGCAGCGACAGCTCCATCCCGTCCTGCCCCTGCGTCACGCCATCGCACATCGCCGGAACACCACCCGCCACCTGGCCAACCGCATTAGCTGAGTGCAACGCTTTACGGATAATATCCGGATAATATTCATAGGGTTGGTGGGCGGACAGCATGTCGTTATAAGAGGTGATGATGGCGATGTTATTACGCAGCATGCTTTTCAGCGAAGCTTTATCATCCGCCTGACAGGCGGCGAAGCCGTGTGCCAGGTTACCGCAGGCCAGTTGGGCACGATGGACGGTGTCAGTTTTGGCCTGGTTAATCCGTGCGAGGTAGGCGCTGCGGGTGTCGCGTGACCGTTCGATAATGCGATTTGTTACCCGTAACATTTCAGAATTCATAAAGGCTCCTCAAATTTCATCTGTCCGGCCACAGCGTTCTGACGATGTCTCTTGATGCTTAAGGCACCAGTACCGGGGCTCAGGGGCAAAATACTGAGTGCAGTGTAATAAAAAAAGCTCCGGGGGTGAATCCTCCCGGAGCTTAAAAGATTAAAAATTACGCGACTTTCTGCGTCAGATCATGTTACCGGTAAAATAACTCAACCGGATTAGCCTGTCGGTTACTCAAACTCGTTCCATGAACGGCCATCGCGGGTGATCATCGCCACGGAGGCGACCGGCCCCCAGGTGCCCGCCTGATAAGGCTTCGGCGCATCACGATCGGCAGCCCAGGCTTCGGTAATGGAGTCAACCCACTTCCACGCTTCTTCCACTTCATCACGACGCACGAACAACGCCTGAATACCGCGCATGGTTTCCAGCAGCAAACGCTCATAAGCATCCGCCAGATGCGTTTGATTAAAGGTTTCTGAGTAGCTCAGATCCAGCTTGGTGATCTGCAGGTTGTGCTTGTGATCAAGCCCAGGAACCTTGTTCAGTACCTGAATATCGACCCCTTCGTCAGGCTGCAGACGAATGGTCAATTTGTTCTGCGGCAGCTCCTGCCAGGTTTCTTTAAACAGGTTAAGTTCCGGCGTTTTGAAGTAAACCACGACTTCAGAGCACTTGGTCGGCAGACGCTTGCCGGTACGCAGGTAGAACGGCACGCCCGCCCAGCGCCAGTTGTCGATATCCACGCGGATAGCCACAAAGGTCTCGGTATGGCTGGCTTTATTCGCGCCCTCTTCTTCAAGGTAGCCCGGCACTTTTTTGCCTTGCGCAAAACCGGCAGAGTACTGGCCGCGTACCGTTTTTTCACGCACATTGGTGCGGTCGATACGGCGCAGAGACTTCAGTACTTTTACTTTCTCATCGCGGATGCTGTCAGCGCTCAGGTCCGACGGCGGCGACATCGCAATCATGCACAGAATTTGCAGCAGGTGGTTTTGGATCATATCGCGCATCTGCCCGGCCTGATCGAAGTAACCCCAGCGACCTTCAATACCGACCTCTTCCGCCACGGTGATCTCGACGTGATCGATAGTGCGGCTATCCCAGTTATTGACGAACAGCGAGTTGGCGAAACGCAGTGCCAACAGATTCAGTACCGTCTCTTTGCCCAGATAGTGGTCGATACGGTAGACCTGGCACTCTTCGAAAAACTCACCGACTTGATCGTTGATCTCGCGGGAGGTTTCAAGGGAGGTACCCAGCGGTTTCTCCATCACTACCCGCGCCGGTTTGGCGTTCAGTTTCGCTTCGCCCAGTCCTTTGCAAATCGCGCCAAACGTGCTTGGCGGCATGGCGAAGTAGTTGATAGTGACCCGCTCTTTCTGGTCGAGCATTTTACCCAGGCGGGTAAATGCTTTGGTGTCGTTGACATCAAGGTTACAAAAGTCCAGACGCCCGCTCAGGGTATCCCACAAACCTTCATCAATTTTTTCCTTCATGAAGGTTTCCATCGCTTCACGTACTACCTTGGTGTAAGCGTCTTTATCCCAGTCGGCACGCCCAACACCGATGATGCGAGTGTCAGGGTGAAGCTGGCCAGCTTTCTCAAGCTGATACAGGGAAGGCAGCAATTTACGTCGCGCCAGGTCACCCTTCGCGCCGAAAATGACCAGATCGCATGCCTGGGCCGTTTGCGTTACCGCCATGTCATTCTCCTTAGTTGATAGACTGGTGCTTGTGCCAGGCTATATTTGTAATTTTCTTTCACTGCATCGTACTGTGTTTACGAATTTCCCGAAACCCTCTGCCCCGGTTCCCGCGGCTAAATCGCACAGGGGGAAAAATACAGGGCGACATTTTGGGCATACGGCTAATATTGTTCGTTGTTTCGACCGATTCTCAGTTACTAAAATACGACTCTGATCATGTAATGAAAAAAAACAACATTTTTTAAGGTCATTCCTCACCGTTTCCGACTACGGAGAGGTATATTCTTGCTAAAACGCCTGATGATTTCACCCATTAATGAAATCGTTTCCATTGATGAGCGCCTTGTTAATAATGAACATGCTGGAAAAAATCCAGTCCCGACTGGAACACCTTAGCAAATCTGAACGCAAAGTGGCGGAAGTCATCCTTGCAACCCCCGCGCAGGCCATTCATTCGAGCATCGCGGCCCTGGCCCTTGAAGCTGGCGTTAGTGAGCCGACCGTTAACCGTTTTTGCCGCAGTCTGGAGACCCGTGGTTTCCCGGATTTCAAACTGCATCTGGCCCAAAGCCTGGCACACGGGACACTCTATGTTAACCGCAACGTCGATGAAGACGACAGCGTAGAGGCCTACACGGGGAAGATTTTTGAATCGGCAATGGCCAGTTTAGATCAGGTCCACCATTCTCTCGACATGTCGGCCATCAATCGTGCGGTCGATCTGTTAACACAGGCCAAAAAAATTGCCTTTTTTGGCCTCGGCTCTTCAGCCGCCGTCGCCCACGATGCGATGAACAAATTTTTCCGCTTCAACGTACCGGTCATTTACTCCGACGACATTGTTCTGCAACGCATGAGTTGTATGAACTGTAATGACGACGACGTCGTGGTGATTATCTCACACACAGGTCGGACCAAAAGCCTGGTGGAGCTGGCGCAGCTAGCCCGTGAAAACGATGCTATGGTGATCGCTATTACCTCTCCCGGCACGCCGCTCTCTCGCGAGTCAACGTTAGCCATTACGCTGGATGTCCCGGAAGATACCGATATCTATATGCCGATGGTCTCCCGGCTGGCGCAGTTGACGGTGATTGACGTGCTGGCAACCGGCTTTACCCTGCGTCGGGGCGCAAAATTCAGAGATAACTTGAAGAGGGTCAAGGAAGCGCTCAAGGAATCGCGCTTTGATAAAGAGCTCAGTGTACACAGCAATGACCAATAAAAGTAGAAACAAAGCAGTAACCTATTACACCGTCGGTAATGTTCTGGCATAGCAACTTTGCTCGCTGGCGCTATCGAATCCATGTTCACGCAACACCAAAGTTGTTTCAGTCAACGGAGTATTACATGTCCAGAAGGCTTCGCAGAACCAAAATCGTTACCACCTTAGGCCCGGCAACCGATCGCGACAACAACCTTGAGAAGGTTATCGCCGCTGGCGCTAACGTGGTACGTATGAACTTCTCTCACGGTACCGCGGAAGATCACCAAATCCGTGCGGATAAGGTTCGTGAGATTGCGGCAAAACTGGGTCGTCATGTTGCGATTCTCGGAGACCTACAGGGTCCGAAAATCCGCGTATCTACCTTCAAAGAAGGCAAAATCTTCCTCAATATCGGCGATAAATTCCTGCTTGACGCTAACCTGGGTAAAGGTGAAGGCGACAAAGAGAAAGTCGGTATCGATTATAAAGGCCTGCCGGCTGATGTGGTTCCGGGCGATATCTTGCTGCTGGATGATGGTCGCGTACAGCTGAAAGTGCTTGAAGTGCAGGGTCTGAAAGTGTTCACCGAAGTCACCGTTGGTGGGCCGTTGTCCAACAACAAAGGCATCAACAAACTCGGCGGCGGCCTCTCAGCAGAAGCGCTGACTGATAAAGACAAAGCCGATATTATTACCGCCGCAAAAATTGGCGTTGATTACCTGGCCGTCTCCTTCCCGCGCTGCGGCGAAGACCTGAACTACGCTCGCCGCCTGGCGCGCGATGCCGGCTGCGATGCTAAAATCGTTGCCAAAGTAGAGCGTGCGGAAGCGGTTTGCAGCCAGGACGCAATGGATGATGTGATTCTGGCATCCGACGTCGTGATGGTCGCCCGTGGCGATCTCGGCGTAGAAATTGGCGATCCGGAGCTGGTCGGCATTCAGAAAGCATTGATCCGCCGCGCTCGTCAGTTGAACCGTTCAGTCATTACCGCGACACAGATGATGGAGTCAATGATCACCAACCCGATGCCAACCCGCGCTGAAGTTATGGACGTGGCGAACGCCGTGCTGGATGGGACCGACGCCGTAATGCTGTCAGCAGAAACCGCTGCAGGCCAGTACCCGTCAGAGACCGTTGCCGCGATGGCCCGCGTCTGCGTCGGTGCGGAAAAAATCCCTAGCCTCAACGTTTCTAAACACCGTCTGGACATCCAGTTCGACAATGTGGAAGAAGCCATTGCGATGTCAGCAATGTATGCGGCCAACCACCTGAAGGGCGTCACGGCCATTATCACCATGACCGAATCTGGCCGTACCGCACTGATGACCTCGCGCATCAGCTCCGGCCTGCCGATTTTTGCGCTGTCTCGTCATGAACGCACGTTGAACCTGACGGCACTGTACCGCGGCGTGACCCCGGTTCATTTCGACAGCGAAAGTGATGGCGTCGCCGCAGCCCATGACGCAGTGAATCTGCTGCGCGATAAAGGCTATCTGGTCACCGGCGACCTGGTTATCGTGACCCAGGGTGATGTAATGAGCACCATCGGTACCACCAACACCACCCGTATCCTGACCGTCGAGTAATTTTTCTCTGCCATAAAAAAACCTGCCAGCGTTCGCCGGCAGGTTTTTTTTCGTCCGCACGCGTAAACGCGGATTACTTCTTTTTCGGATACAGCTCTTTGCGCTTATATGGCTCAATTTCGCCCGGCTTACGGGTTTTCAACAGCTTAAGGATCCAGGTGTATTGCTCGGTATTGGGCTTGACGAAAATTTCGACTTCTTCGTTCATCCGCCGGGCGATAGTGTTATCGTCCGCCTCCAGCAGGTCGTCCATTGGCGGGCGCACCAGCACCGTCAGGCGATGCGTTTTGCCATCATAAACCGGGAACAGCGGCACAACGCGGGCGCGGCACACTTTCATTAAACGCCCAATCGCCGGTAGCGTCGCTTTATAAGTAGCAAAGAAATCGACAAACTCGCTGTGCTCAGCACCGTGGTCCTGATCCGGCAAGTAGTACCCCCAGTAGCCCTGACGCACCGACTGAATAAACGGCTTTATGCCATCATTGCGCGCATGCATTCGTCCGCCAAAACGACGGCGTACGGTGTTCCAGACGTAGTCAAATACCGGGTTGCCCTGATTATGGAACATCGCCGCCATTTTTTGCCCGCCGGAAGCCATCAGCATCGCTGGAATATCGACCCCCCAGGCATGAGGTACCAGAAAGATCACTTTCTCGTTATTGCGCTGCATCTCGTCGATGATCTCTTTGCCCTGCCAGTCAACGCGGGAAAGAATTCGCTGCGGGTCACGCAGACCCAGTTCAGCCATCATCACCATCGCCTGCGGCGCAGACGCATACATCTGATCAATAATTTCTTCGCGTTCCTGCTCACTCTTTTCCGGGAAACAGTACAGCAGATTGATCTGCGCCCGGCGGCGCGAACTCTTTGCGAGGCGACCGACAAAGCGGCCCAGCTTGCCCAGAATAGGGTCGCGAAACGAGGCTGGCGTCAGGGCAATACCGGCGAATGCGAAAACCCCCAGCCAGGCGCCCCAATAGCGCGGCAGTAAAAAGGATTTTTCAAACGTTGGAATAAACTCACTATTATTTTTTTTCGTTTCCATGCCCAATCCGCAGAAGTTCCACTCAATAAAGATAATGGCTTAGTTTAGCGATACGTTGGGTAACGTACAAAAGAAAAAGCCGGCGCGCTATGGGCACCGGCTTTAACTGGCGGGTTGTTAGTCAAAGCGAAGCTGTGGGATAACCTCTTTTGCCTGCGCCAGATAATCCTTACGGTCGGAACCGCTAAGCCCTTCTGTACGCGGCAGTTTCGCCGTCAACGGGTTAACCGCCTGCTGGTTAATCCACACTTCATAGTGCAGATGCGGGCCGGTAGAACGCCCGGTATTGCCCGACAGCGCAATGCGGTCGCCGCGTTTCACCTTCTGACCGGGTTTCACCAGCAGCTTACGCAAGTGCATATAGCGCGTGGTATAGGTCCGACCGTGACGAACGGCAACGTAGTAACCTGCTGCGCCGCTGCGTTTAGCCACCACCACTTCACCATCACCCACTGACAGCACCGGCGTCCCCTGCGGCATCGCAAAATCGACGCCGCGGTGCGGGGCGACACGACCGGTAACTGGGTTAAGACGACGCGGGTTAAAGTTCGATGAAACGCGGAACTGACGCGCGGTCGGGAAGCGCATAAAGCCTTTTGCCAGCCCGGTACCGTTGCGGTCATAGAATTTGCCATCTTCGGCGCGAATCGCGAAGTAATCTTTGCCGTCGGAACGCAAACGTACGCCAAGCAGTTGGCTCTGCTCACGTTTGCCATCAAGCATTTCACGCGACATCAGGACCGAAAATTCATCGCCTTTTTTCAGTTTACGGAAATCCATCTGCCACTGCATGGCTTTGATGACCGCGCTGATTTCGGTGCTGGTGAGGCCAGCATCGCGGGCGCTGGAGACGAAGCTGCCGCCAACGGTACCTTTGAGTACATTGTTGACCCAATCGCCTTTTTGCAGTTCGCTGCTCATTTTGAAAGCGTTGGCCACCCGGTCGTAGGTTCGGGTTTCACGGCGCGACATCTCCCAGGTCAGGCTTTGCAAATCGCCATCCGCCGTTAGAGTCCAGGAGAGTTGCTGGCCGATTTTCAGATTACGCAGTTCCTTATCTGCCGAGGAAAGCCGCGCGATATCGCCCATATCAATGCCGTACTGGTTAAGAATGCTGCTGAGCGTGTCGCCTGTGGATACCACGTACTCGTGACCGCCAGAATCGCTATCCGCTTTATCATCCAGTTCATCTTGTGGGATGGCTTCTTCTTCCTGCGCCGCCTGATCAATGGGTTCTGAGGCTTCCGGCAGCAGTGAGCGAATTTCGCTTTTCTCCAGCTCGATAGTTCTGACAATAGGCGCGGATTCTGGATGGTGGTAGATATAGGGTCGCCAGACGGCGACCGCTAAGGTAAGAACGCTAAGTGACCCCAGCATAACGCGGTGAGGTCGTGGCAGATTGTTAAATGCCTGAGTGACAGCGCGGGCTATCTGTTGCACGTATTCACTTCCTCGTTATTCTCCTTTCAGGCAGCTTGAATACTGATTCGCCATTTGGCTCAGGAATTGCGGATAACTTTCTTTACCCAGCTTAATTCCGATTCCAAGTGGATCCAGGGTTCCCATGCGCACGGATGTTCCCCTGGCGACAGCTTCTATAACCGCTGGCCTGAACTGTGGCTCAGCAAAAACGCAAGTTGCTTTTTGCTCAACCAACTGTGTTCTGATTTCGTGTAAACGCTGCGCACCAGGCTGTATTTCAGGGTTGACGGTAAAGTGGCCCAATGAGGTCAAACCGTAATGTTTTTCAAAGTAGCCATAGGCATCATGAAAAACGAAATATCCCTTCCCTTTCAGCGGTGCCAGCTCGGTCCCCACCTGTTTGTCGGTTGCGGCTAATTTTGCCTCAAAATCCTTCAGGTTGGCGTCAAGTTTGGCTCGACTCTGCGGCATAAGTTCCAATAATTTATCGTGGATTGCAACCGCCGATAGCCGCGCTATCTCTGGGGAAAGCCATAGATGCATGTTATAGATGCCATGATGGTGATCATCGTCACTTTTTTCATCGGCAGCATGATCGTGACCATCATGGTCGTCGTCATCGTCTGCCCCTTTCATGAGCAACGGTTTCACGCCGTCAAGCTGGGCAATCGTCACCTTTTTATTCGACGCAATGCTTTGCGTTGACTTATCCATAAACGCTTCCATCTCAGGACCAATCCAGACAACTAAGTCTGCGTTCTGTAAGCGTTTTGCATCTGATGGACGCAGTGAATAATCATGCTCTGAGGCCCCATCGGGCAGCAAAACCTGGGTATCCGTTACGCCATCGGCGATGGCTGAAGCGATAAAGCCCAGCGGTTTAAGCGATGTGACAACTGCGGCGTTTACCAACGGTGAATGGGCGAACAAAAAAGCGGCGCTAAGTCCAGCGCAAAGAAGCGTATTTTTATGTAACATAATGAGTCTAATCATCGTAATGAATGAGAAAGATGTGATATTATAACATTCACTCGCTTGTGCAACCCTTAATTTGACATGACAAATCTAATAACTCTGGAAAACGTCTCGGTGGTCTTCGGCCAAAGGCGCGTGCTGTCTGACATTTCGCTCTCCTTAAAACCAGGCAAAATTTTAACCTTGCTGGGCCCTAATGGTGCTGGCAAATCCACCCTTGTGCGAGTTGTTCTTGGTCTGGTAGCACCAACTGACGGTGTTATCAAACAGGATGGTCACCTGCGTATCGGCTATGTCCCGCAAAAGCTGCACCTTGATGCCACCATGCCGCTGACCGTCAGCCGCTTTATGCGCCTGCGTCCGGGTACCCATAAACGGGACATTCTGCCCGCGCTAAAACGCGTTCAGGCAGGCCATCTGATCGACGCTCCAATGCAAAAACTCTCCGGCGGCGAAACGCAGCGCGTCTTGTTGGCTCGCTCTTTACTCAATCAACCGCAACTGTTAGTGCTCGACGAGCCGACCCAGGGCGTGGACGTCAACGGCCAGGTGGCGCTCTATGATCTGATTAACCAACTGCGTCAGGAGCTTAACTGCGCCGTGCTGATGGTTTCCCACGACCTGCATCTGGTAATGGCGAAAACCGATGAAGTATTGTGTCTGAACCAACATATCTGCTGTTCCGGCGCGCCGGAAGTGGTCTCCATGCATCCGGAATTTATCTCAATGTTCGGCCAGCGCGGCGCGGAACAGCTGGGAATTTATCGTCATAATCATAATCACCGCCACGACCTGCAGGGGCGGATTGTACTGCGTCGGGGAAATGACCGCTGATGATTGAATTACTCTTACCCGGTTGGCTGGCCGGCGTTATGCTCGCCTGTGCGGCAGGCCCGCTCGGTTCGTTCGTCGTGTGGCGCCGTATGTCCTACTTCGGCGATACTCTTGCTCACGCCTCTTTGCTCGGAGTCGCTTTTGGTTTACTGCTGAACGTCAACCCTTTCTATGCGGTTATCGTTGTGACGTTACTGCTGGCGGGCGGCCTGGTATGGCTGGAGAAACGCCCTCACCTGGCAATAGATACTCTGTTGGGGATTATGGCGCACAGCGCGCTGTCGCTGGGTCTGGTGGTCGTCAGCCTGATGTCGAACGTGCGCGTTGACCTGATGGCCTACCTGTTTGGCGATCTGCTGGCAGTGACGCCTGAAGATTTGATTTCAATCGCTATCGGCGTCGTTATCGTGCTGGCGATTCTGTTCTGGCAATGGCGCAACCTGCTGTCGATGACTATCAGCCCGGACCTGGCTTTTGTTGATGGCGTGAAGCTACAGCGGGTGAAGTTGCTTTTAATGCTGGTCACCGCACTAACCATTGGCGTCGCGATGAAGTTTGTTGGGGCGCTGATTATCACTTCGCTGTTGATTATCCCCGCAGCGACGGCGCGTCGCTTTGCCCGCACGCCGGAGCAAATGGCAGGCGTAGCGGTTGGCGTGGGGATAATTGCGGTAACGGGTGGATTAACCTTCTCAGCGTTCTACGATACCCCGGCGGGGCCTTCGGTGGTGCTGTGCGCCGCGCTGTTGTTTATTATCAGCATGAGCAAGAAATCCGCAACCTGACCTGCGAGCATTGACGCAAACTCGTTGTCCGGGCATCGCCCGGGCAACGATTACGGCATTTCCGGCGGCGTGATTCCAAAGTGATTCCAGGCCCGCACCGTCGCCATCCGCCCGCGCGGTGTACGCTGTAAAAAGCCCTGCTGGATCAGATACGGCTCCAGCACATCTTCAATGGTTTCCCGCTCTTCCCCTATCGCCGCGGCCAGGTTATCCAGCCCCACCGGCCCGCCGAAGAATTTGTCGATTACCGCCAGCAGCAGCTTACGGTCCATATAATCGAAGCCCTCGGCATCTACGTTAAGCATATCCAGCGCCTGCGCGGCAATCTCTACCGAAATGGTGCCGTCATGCTTCACTTCGGCATAATCGCGTACGCGCCTGAGCAGGCGGTTGGCAATACGCGGCGTACCGCGCGCGCGCCGCGCGACTTCCAGCGCCCCCTCCTCGCTCATTTCCAGCCCCATAAAACGAGCGCTGCGCCCGACAATATATTGCAGGTCAGGCACCTGATAAAACTCCAGACGTTGCACAATACCAAAACGGTCACGTAACGGAGAAGTCAATGAACCGGCGCGGGTGGTAGCGCCAATCAGAGTGAACGGCGGCAGATCGATTTTTATTGAACGAGCCGCAGGTCCTTCGCCAATCATGATATCCAGCTGATAATCTTCCATTGCCGGATATAACACTTCTTCAACGACCGGTGAAAGGCGGTGGATCTCATCGATAAACAAGACATCGTGCGGTTCAAGGTTGGTCAGCATCGCCGCCAGATCGCCCGCCTTTTCCAGTACCGGGCCGGAAGTGGTGCGCAGATTTACGCCCATCTCGTTGGCAACAATGTTCGCCAGCGTGGTTTTCCCAAGCCCTGGAGGGCCAAAAATCAGCAGGTGATCGAGCGCATCACCGCGCAGTTTCGCCGCCTGGATAAAAATCTCCATTTGCGAGCGAACGTGCGGCTGGCCCACATATTCAGCCAGCATTTTAGGACGGATTGCACGGTCAGCCGCTTCTTCAAAACCGGTGCTGTCCGCCGATACCAGCCTGTCAGCTTCAATCATCCCTTACCTCACAGCGCAGCGCGTAGCGCTTCGCGAATTAGCGTTTCACTATTAGCATCCGGACGAACGATTTTGCTTATCATTCGGCTGGCCTCTTGAGGTTTATAGCCCAGTGCCACCAGCGCAGCAACCGCTTCCTGTTCTGCATCATCGTCAGCCGGACCTGCGGGCGATGTCAGTACCAGATCGGCCGCCGGAGTGAACAGATCGCCATGTAACCCTTTAAAGCGGTCCTTCATTTCGACGATCAGTCGTTCTGCAGTTTTCTTACCGATTCCCGGCAGTTTCACCAGCGCTGCCAGCTCTTCGCGTTCAACGGCATTAACAAACTGCTGTGCCGACATGCCAGAGAGGATTGCCAGCGCTAGTTTCGGACCAACGCCGTTGGTCTTAATCAGCTCTTTAAACAGCGTGCGCTCCTGTTTGTTATTGAAACCAAACAGCAGTTGAGCATCTTCACGGACGATAAAATGGGTAAAAATTATCGCCTCGTTGCCCACATCCGGCAGCTCATAAAAGCAGGTCATCGGCATGTGAACCTCATAGCCTACGCCTCCCGTTTCGAGTAAAACCAGCGGGGGTTGTTTTTCGAGAATGATGCCTCTGAGTCTGCCTATCACATGGAGCTCCTGGATTAAGGGCTGAAAGTCTAATGCAGTATCATAAAAAAAGGCTGGATAGATATCCAGATGAAAAATGCGTTATCCCCTAACATCTGCTGTCCGCAAACTGTTTGACCTGAACACGGCTAACCTTGTGGCGCATTTTTAACCACACACAAAATAATCCTTCCGTCGTTTGTGATTCTCTTACATTCCGAATATTTTTCATTCTATAAAAGACGCAGAGTTTAAGAAGGTATTTATTATTTTCAACGCATTTTATTTTATACATCACAAAAAAATACGGCCTGCTGCTCCTCCTTTTACACAGATGAATTACCCCAAGTCATGACATATTATTTATCAAATCTTTACTAATGCTTTTCCATCAATGACGAATTGCCAGGATATGATAGCGGATACATCGTCTTTTTGTATAAAGCCAAAGGAATGACAAAATGCTTATTGATTCCTCCGTTAAATATGAAACCGGAGATATTGTTTTCACCTGTATTGGCACTGCATTATTTGGCCAGATATCAACGGCCTCTCAGTGCTGGTGTAATCATGTGGGTATCATCATTGGTCATAATGGTGATGATTACCTGGTGGCGGAAAGTCGGGTCCCACTTTCGGGAGTAACCACCCTAACGCAGTTTATTCACCGCTCAGCCAACCATAGTTACGCTGTTCGCCGTCTGCGCGGCGATTTAACCACTGAGCAAAAGCTCTCGCTCATGGAACAAGTTCCCTCACGTCTGCATAAGCTTTATCACACAGGGTTTAAATACGATTCATCGCGTCAGTTCTGTTCAAAATTTGTGTTTGATATTTATAAAGATGCGTTATGTATTCCGGTGGGCAATGTCGAAACGTTTGAACAACTGCTGCACAGTAACCCGGAAGCAAAATTGCGATTCTGGAAGTTTTGGTTTTTAGGCTCTATTCCGTGGGAACGAAAAACGGTCACTCCGGCCAGCCTCTGGCTGCATCCAAATTTAGAGTTAATTTCAGCGAATGGAGTAGAAACGCCTCAGCCAGTAGTCGCCGAGGCGGTATAGATTAGCGTAACCGTCCACGCGCCAGATTCAGACGGCTTTCGCCTATCTGGGCGACGTTCTGGCTGACGTGGCAGTGGGTAATGGCGATAGCCAAAGCATCTGCCGCATCGGCCTGCGGGTTAGCCGGAAGCTTGAGCAACGTGCGCACCATGTGCTGCACCTGGCTCTTCTCTGCGCTGCCAATACCGACGACGGTTTGCTTCACCTGCCTGGCAGCATATTCAAACACCGGCAGATCCTGATTCGTCGCAGCGACAATTGCCACTCCGCGAGCCTGCCCAAGCTTTAACGCCGAATCGGCATTCTTCGCCATAAAAACTTGTTCGATGGCGAAATAATCCGGCTGGAACTGAGTAATAATTTCTGTGACGCCCGCATAAATCAGCTTCAGGCGAGACGGTAAATCATCCACTTTGGTGCGAATGCATCCACTGCCCAGATAGCTCAGCTGGCGTCCAACCTGACGGATGACGCCGTAACCAGTGACGCGCGACCCCGGGTCAATACCGAGAATAATAGCCATCACGCGCCTCCGGTTAGTCGTTTAACGGTCGGCAACATTAGAGCGTTGCGGCGACCTCATCAGAGATCTCACCATTATGATAAACTTCCTGCACGTCGTCGCAGTCTTCAAGCATATCGATCAGACGCAGCAGTTTCGGTGCAGTTTCTGCATCCATGTCCGCTTTGGTTGACGGGATCATAGAAACTTCAGCAGCATCTGCTTTCAGGCCAGCAGCTTCCAGCGCATCACGTACAGCACCCATCTCTTCCCATGCAGTGTAAACGTCAATCGCACCGTCATCATAGGTCACAACGTCTTCAGCACCCGCTTCCAGCGCCGCTTCCATCACTGCGTCTTCATCGCCAGCTTCAAAGGAGATAACGCCTTTTTTGCTGAACAGATAAGAGACCGAACCGTCAGTTCCGAGGTTGCCACCGGTTTTGGTGAACGCATGACGCACTTCAGCAACGGTACGGTTGCGGTTGTCGCTCAGGCATTCCACCATAACCGCGGTGCCGCCAGGGCCGTAACCTTCATAAATGATGGTTTCCATGTTCGCGTCATCATCACCGCCAACGCCGCGTGCGATAGCACGGTTCAGCGTGTCGCGCGTCATGTTGTTAGCCAGCGCTTTATCGATTGCCGCACGCAGACGTGGGTTAGAACCCGCATCGCCGCCGCCCAGACGCGCTGCGGTAACCAGCTCGCGAATGATTTTAGTAAAGATCTTACCGCGCTTGGCATCCTGTGCCGCTTTGCGGTGTTTGGTGTTGGCCCATTTACTATGACCTGCCATAAAATAATATCTCCAAAAAAGCCTTTTTCCGTCGCCTTTTAGCCCTCAGGCGCGTTGGCTACATTGGCCCTCACCCATCACTTACCCAAGTAAGCTCAGGGTGAAGTCCCAACTTGCCGCCTTCCTGATAACTAAAATTCTGGGGAAAATTAGTTGGCGTTAATTACAAATTCTTCAATCGCCTGCCGGTTGCTCCAGGACTTGGTCAACGTGGCGGCTTCCGACGCATCAACCCAGCGGTAATCCAGATGTTCCGTAAAGACAATCTGGCGTTCATGGGGGAGCGCAAGACGGAACCAAAATTCCGTATTACGCTCGACGCCCGGCGCATAGCGATGACGTAAATGAGAAAATATCTCGAATTCTACCGTGCGCTGACAGTCAACCAAAGCCAGTTGCTCACAAGCAACGTCAATGGCGACCTCTTCCATTACTTCACGCGCGGCAGCCTGCGGCGCGGTTTCACCCTCTTCCAGGCTGCCGGTGACCGACTGCCAGAACGCAGGATCGTCGCGACGCTGCAACATCAGCACCCGCTTCGTATCTTCGGCATAAATCACCACCAGAACGGAAACGGGCAGCTTGAATGACATCTTACTTATTCTCCAGAGACTCTTTTGTCTCTTTCGCCACAACCTGAATACCCAGTTCGCCCAAGGACGCCGGATTCGCGAAACTTGGCGCTTCGGTCATCAGGCAGGCAGCTGCGGTAGTTTTCGGGAAAGCGATAACGTCACGGATATTATCGGTACCCGTCAGCAGCATGGTCAAACGGTCAAGACCAAATGCCAGACCGGCGTGCGGGGGAGTACCGTATTTCAACGCGTCCAGCAGGAAGCCAAACTTCTCGCGCTGCTCTTGTTCGTTAATGCCCAGAATACCGAACACGGTCTGCTGCATTTCGCCGCTGTGGATACGCACGGAACCACCGCCAACTTCATAGCCGTTAATGACCATATCGTAGGCGTTAGCAACAGCGTCTTCCGGCGCCGCTTTCAGCTCGGCGGCAGACATATCTTTCGGCGAGGTGAACGGATGGTGCATCGCGGTCAGGCCGCCTTCACCATCGTCTTCAAACATTGGGAAGTCGATAACCCACAGCGGGGCCCACTTGGCTTCGTCAGTCAGATTCAGGTCTTTACCCAGCTTCAGACGCAGCGCGCCCAGCGCATCGGCAACCACTTTTTTGTTATCTGCGCCGAAGAAAATCATATCGCCATCCTGCGCACCGGTGCGCTCAAGAATGGCTTCAACGATTTCGGCGTTGAGGAATTTAGCTACCGGGCTATTGATGCCTTCGAGGCCTTTCGCCCGCTCGGTCACTTTAATGTAAGCCAGGCCTTTAGCGCCGTAGATCTGCACAAATTTGCCGTATTCATCAATCTGCTTACGCGTCAGCGCGGAACCGCCCGGAACGCGCAGCGCCGCAACGCGGCCTTTGGCATCGTTAGCTGGACCCGCGAAGACCGCGAACTCAACGGATTTGACCAGATCGGCCACGTCCACCAGCTCCATCGGGTTACGCAGGTCTGGTTTATCTGAACCATAACGGCGTTCGGCTTCAGCGAAGGTCATGATTGGGAAGTCACCCAGCGCCACGCCTTTCACGTCGTTCCACAGACTGCGCACCAGCGCTTCCATCACTTCACGCACCTGCTCGGCGGTCATGAAAGAGGTTTCGACGTCGATCTGGGTGAATTCCGGCTGGCGGTCAGCGCGCAGGTCTTCATCACGGAAGCATTTAACAATCTGATAGTAGCGGTCGAAGCCTGACATCATCAGCAGCTGTTTGAACAGCTGTGGAGACTGCGGCAGCGCGTAGAATTTGCCTTTATGAACGCGAGAAGGCACCAGATAGTCACGCGCACCTTCCGGCGTGGCTTTGGTCAGCATCGGCGTTTCGATATCAAGGAAGCCGTGGTCGTCCATAAAGCGGCGTACGAGGCTGGTGATTTTGGCACGGGTTTTCAGGCGCTGAGCCATTTCCGGGCGACGCAGGTCCAGATAGCGGTATTTCAGACGCGCTTCTTCGGTGTTGACGTGGTTGGAATCCAGCGGCAGCGCTTCGGAGCGGTTGATAATGGTCAGATCGGACGCCAGTACTTCGATTGCGCCAGTAGGCATATCGTTGTTGACGTTTCTTTCGTCACGCGCACGCACGGTGCCGGTTATCTGGATGCAGAACTCATTACGCAGTTCGGAGGCCAGCTTTAATGCATCCGCACGATCCGGATCGAAAAACACCTGCACGATGCCTTCGCGGTCACGCATATCGATAAAGATAAGGCTACCAAGATCACGACGACGGTTGACCCAACCACACAGAGTCACTTGCTGCCCTACGTGGGACAGACGGAGCTGTCCGCAATATTCTGTACGCATGAGATATCCCTTAACTTAGCCGCAGGCGGATTGTTGCCTGCCTTGCAGGCGACGAGGTCGCAGCTTTAGCTGATGTCACAACTGAATGAAAAAAGGCGGCTATTATACTGGAAATTATGCCGTACGATAAGCCCGGCACAGCGTGCTACGTTGCTTTGCCGTGCGCTTATTGCCTGTGCTCACAAAAATTAACAAAATTTGTTACCCTTGAGCAGGATCGGCAACGGTATTGTAGCGGCCAGACAACAAAAGAAGATACGGGGATATCATGTTAGAACTCAATGCAAAAAATACCGCGCTGGTGATCATCGACCTGCAAGAAGGTATTTTACCCTTTGCTGGTGGTCCGCACCGCGCCGATGAAGTGGTTGCCCAGGCGGCACGTCTGGCGCAAAAGTGCCGCCAGCAGGGTTCCCCGGTGGTGATGGTACGCGTTGGCTGGTCGGCTGATTTCGCTGAAGCACTGAAGCAGCCTGTTGACGCCCAGGCTGGCGCGCACGCATTGCCAGAAAACTGGTGGACCTATCCGCTCGCGCTGGGTAAGCAGGATAGCGATATTGAAGTCACTAAACGCCAGTGGGGCGCGTTTTACGGCACCGACCTTGAATTACAGCTCCGCCGTCGCGGTATCGATACCATTATTCTGTGCGGTATTTCGACCAATATCGGCGTCGAATCTACAGCGCGTAACGCCTGGGAACTGGGCTTTAATCTGATTATTGCCGAAGACGCCTGCAGCGCAGCCTCCGCCGACCAGCACCAGGGCAGCATGACGAATATCTTCCCGCGTATCGCCCGCGTGCGCAGCACCGAGGAAGTCCTTTCGGCTTTATGATTTATATTGGGCTTCCCCAGTGGGCGCATCCGAAGTGGGTGCGCCTGGGTATCACCAGCCTTGAAGAGTATGCTCGCCACTTTAACTGCGTGGAGGGCAACACCACCCTGTACGCCTTACCGAAAGCCGAGATTGTCAGCCGCTGGTATGAACAAACTCACGATGACTTTCGCTTTTGCTTTAAGTTTCCGGCTACCATTTCGCACCAGGCGGCGCTGCGCAACTGCGACGACTTAAGTCATGAATTTTTCACCCGGCTGGCCCCGCTGGCATCGCGCATCGGTCAATACTGGCTACAGCTGCCCGCCACCTTCGGCCCACGGGATCTCCCTGCCCTGTGGAACTTCCTCGACGGTCTTCCGCGTGAGTTCAGCTACGGTGTTGAGGTACGACACCCGGAATTTTTCGCTAAAGGCGAAGCGGAACAGCAATTCAATCGCGGACTACATCAGCGTAGCGTCAATCGCGTGATCCTCGATAGCCGCCCGGTGCATAGCGCCGTCGCCCGAACCCCGGCGATGATCGATGCGCAAAAAAAGAAGCCTAAAGTACCTGTCCATGCGCTGGTGACGGCCCACCACCCGCTGGTGCGTTTTATCGGCAGCGACGATATGGCGCAAAATCGCGATCTCTTTGGCGTCTGGTTGCAAAAATTACCGCAGTGGACGCAGACAACAACGCCGTATTTATTCCTCCACACCCCAGACATTGCCCAGGCTACGGAGCTGGTCGATACTCTGTGGAACGATCTGCGCTCTGCCCTACCGGAAATAGGTGATGCGCCGTCAATTCCGCAGCAAAGCACTCTTTTCTGATATCCTGCTATCCTGAATGGAGCCACCGGACGGAATGAAAGGGAGTTTTTAGTATGGTCAGCGCGCTGTATGCCGTTTTAGGTGCGTTATTGCTTATTAAGTTTTCTTACGACGTTGTCCGCCTGCGAACACAATATCGCGTCGGCTACGGCGACGGCGGTTTCAGCGAGCTGCAGGTTGCTATCCGCGTACATGGAAACGCAGTCGAATATGTTCCCATCGGACTGATTTTGCTACTGTTTATGGAAATGAACGGTGCGCAGATCTGGATGATTCACGTTTGTGGAATTTTACTGATTGCCGGACGCCTGATGCACTCTTACGGTTTTCATCATCGTCTGTATCGCTGGCGTCGTTCCGGCATGAGCGCCACCTGGTGCTCATTGTTGCTGATGGTGCTGGCTAACTTCTGGTATATGCCCTGGGAGTTGGTTTTCTCCGTCCGTTAGCGCACAATACGCCGTTTTCGATTTTTCGGGTTTAACGTTATGTCTCACCGCGATACGCTTTTTTCCGCGCCGATTGCCAGTCTCGGCGACTGGACCTTTGATGAACGGGTTGCTGAAGTCTTCCCGGATATGATCCAGCGTTCTGTTCCCGGCTATTCCAATATTATTTCGATGATCGGCATGCTGGCTGAGCGCTTCGTTCAGCCAGACACCCAGGTCTACGATCTTGGCTGCTCGCTCGGCGCGGCGACGCTGTCTATACGCCGCAACATTGCACATTCTGGCTGCAAAATTGTTGCTATCGATAACTCCCCGGCGATGGTCGAGCGCTGTCGTCGTCATATTGACGCCTATAAAGCGCCGACGCCAGTCGACGTTATTGAAGGCGACATCCGCCACGTCACTATTGAGAACGCCTCAATGGTGGTGCTGAATTTCACGATTCAGTTTCTAGAGCCAGGCGAACGCCAGGCCATTCTGGATAAGGTCTATCAGGGGTTGAATCCGGGCGGCGCATTGGTGCTGTCGGAGAAATTCAGCTTCGAAGATGACAATGTCGGCGAGCTGCTGTTTAACATGCATCACGACTTTAAACGCGCCAACGGCTATAGCGAGCTGGAAATCAGCCAAAAGCGCAGCATGCTGGAAAACGTCATGCTCACCGATTCCGTAGAGACCCACAAAGCGCGCCTGCGTAAAGCGGGTTTCGAACATGCTGAACTGTGGTTCCAGTGCTTTAACTTCGGGTCGTTAATCGCCGTAAAATCCGGGGAAGTGGCATGATTGATTTCAGCAATTTTTATCAGTTGATTGCCAAAAGCCCGCTATCGCACTGGCTGGAGACCCTGCCCGCGCAGGTTGCGACCTGGCAACGCGAAGCGCTGCACGGCAAATATCGTGAGTGGGAACGTGCCGTTGAATTTCTGCCTGAATTTGCGCCGTACCGCCTGGATCTGCTGCATAGCGTGACCGCTGAGAGCGAAAAACCGCTCGGCGAGGGCCACCGACTGCGCATTGAAAATCTGCTTAAGAATTTGATGCCGTGGCGTAAAGGGCCTTATTCGCTTTACGGCGTGAATATCGATACTGAATGGCGTTCCGACTGGAAATGGGAACGCGTGTTGCCGCATCTTTCTGACCTCACCGGGCGCACTATTCTTGATGTCGGCTGCGGCAGTGGCTACCACATGTGGCGCATGATTGGCGCCGGAGCCCATCTGGCGGTCGGCATCGATCCAACGCAGTTGTTCCTTTGCCAGTTTGAAGCGGTACGTAAACTGCTGGGCAATGACCAGCGTGCGCATCTGCTGCCGCTGGGCATCGAGCAACTTCCGGCGCTGAACGCCTTTGATACCGTATTTTCAATGGGCGTGCTCTACCATCGCCGCTCCCCGCTCGATCACCTGTGGCAGCTAAAAGATCAGCTGGTTCCCGGCGGTGAGCTGGTACTTGAAACGCTGGTGGTTGAAGGGGACGAAAATACCGTTCTGGTCCCGGGTGACCGCTATGCCCAGATGCGTAACGTCTACTTTATCCCGTCTGCCGCCGCGCTAAAGATGTGGCTGGAGAAGTGCGGGTTTATCGACGTGCGCATTGTTGATGCATGTGTGACCTCAACTGACGAGCAGCGCCGCACCGAGTGGATGACTACCGAATCGCTGGCCGAATTCCTCGACCCGAACGACAGCAGTAAAACGCTTGAAGGCTACCCAGCCCCGCTGCGCGCGGTGATTATTGCGACCAAACCAGAAACGCAGCAGTCGTTAGCGGCGAAAGAAAAAAGCAGGATGATAAGCTAACGCGGATTTTGGATAAAAAAAGGCCCCTGTTTAATGGGCAGGGGCCTGGTACGGGCAATCATCATATTGGGCGACATGATGTGCAGCTAAAAACTATTTAATCTCTCTGCGCGGTAATAATACGCTTCATTTCCGCTACCGCTTCGCCATTCACGGCGTAGCGTAAGTATTCATCAGCGTCGGCATCCGTAGACATCGATAATCCGGGGTTGCGAAAGCGCATCGGCGACGGTAACCACTGGCCTGCCGAGCTGTGTACCTCTTTAACCCCCGCCTGCAAAAACACCGACAGGTTGGCAGCGCGGACTCCTGCACCAGCCATAATGATTGGAGTATCGCTTCGGGAAATAAGTTCCCTGATTAATGAAATTCCTTTTTCGGCGGACGCCTGTTGGCCTGATGTCAGGATACGTTTAATGCCGAGATCTGACAGCTCAGAGCAGGCCTGGCGCGGGTCGGCGCACATATCAAAGGCACGATGAAAAGTGACTGCAAGGGTTCCCGCTGCTGCCATAATTTTTTCCATTCGCGTCGTATCAATCTGGCCGTCGGCATCCAGAATACCGATCACTAGCCCGGGAAACCCTAATTCTCGTACAGCGATGACATCATCAAGCATCGCCGCAAACTCACCTGCGGTGTAGCAAAAGTCACCGCCGCGCGGACGAATAATCGGATGAACGGGGATCATCACCGTATCACGAACCGATTTAAGAACGCCCAGCGAAGGCGTCAGGCCGCCTTCCTGCGGCGCGGCGCAAAGCTCAATGCGATCGGCACCGCTACGCTGCGCTTCTTGCGCGCACTCCATGCTGTAACAGCACACTTCCAGTAAAGTCATTCTTCTCTCCGTTGACATCGCAGGCACGACAGAATGTCACGATTTTTTGCTGCAGACGCCGCGTCACTTCACACTGTCACCGTTCAGATTGTTCGCTGGCGACAATTTGCTCAATCGACCACGGATGGAATTTGATAGTGACCTTACCATCCGTCACCGCCAGCGTCGGGTTCGGCAGTCGCTCGTGTTCCCCTTTCGGTGAGCTGGTTTTCACAAAAATCCCCGGCTGGCTGAGCCCTTCATCAGAAAGCAGCGCCAGCGCACGGGAATTCAGCGATTCAGCCTCACCTGGCAGGACGATTTCGACATGCTCCCAGCCCTCATGCGGATAGCGTTTTTCGCCCGGCCACGGCAGTTCAACGATGCTAAAACGCCAGTGCGCCATGCAAATCGGCTCATCCAGTTTAAATAAACAGATCGGGCGATCGTTGATGATATTCTCCGACAGCAGCGTACCGCATTGTTCAAAGCCGCGCCTCCAGCGCTCTGCCGTCGTATTCTGGTGGCAGCGCAGGGAAATATGGTCGGCATCATGCGGCGCAATATCGAGACCAAGCCGGCTAGCAAGCGCATTTAGCGCCTCGGTGAAACGCGGCAAGTCCGCGGAAATATCGTCCAGTTCATCAATTTGCTGCCAGTTCGCCATTGTAAGCCTCGGTACTCGCTAAAAAGAGCTAATCTAGCGCGTTTCCCCAGCCTGACCAACCCGCAATATTCAGTAATAACCTGTGAAAAGTTATTCATTAAGCGTGTGGCTTAGCAGCCTATGCGCGGTGCTGACTCATGGGCGCAAATGCAGTATACTCCCGCTCTTATTTGTCCACATTCCAGCGCCGCCCCGTCAGGGTCACGGTGTGTTAAACGTAAGGTATTTCGGTGAATATTCAGGCTCTTCTCTCAGAAAAAGTCAGCCACGCCCTGATCGCGGCAGGTGCGCCCGCCGATTGCGAACCTCAGGTTCGCCAGTCAGCAAAAGTCCAGTTCGGTGACTATCAGGCCAATGGCGTGATGGCCGTTGCTAAAAAACTGGGCATGGCGCCGCGACAACTTGCAGAGCAGGTACTGTCTCATCTTGACCTGAACGGCATTGCCAACAAGGTCGAAATCGCCGGTCCGGGCTTTATCAATATTTTCCTCGATCCGCTATTCCTAGCGGAAAACGTCAGCAATGCGCTGAAATCAGAGCGTCTGGGCGTAGCTCAGCCGCAGGCGCAAACTGTGGTCGTTGACTACTCCGCACCGAACGTGGCGAAAGAGATGCACGTGGGTCACCTGCGCTCGACCATTATTGGCGATGCCGCAGTGCGAACCCTGGAGTTCCTCGGCCATAAAGTGATCCGCGCTAACCACGTTGGCGACTGGGGCACCCAGTTCGGTATGCTGATCGCTTATCTGGAAAAACAACAGCAGGAAAACGCCGGTGAAATGGCGCTGGCGGACCTCGAAGGTTTCTATCGCGAAGCGAAAAAACACTACGACGAAGATGAAGCCTTTGCCGAACGCGCACGTAGCTACGTGGTTAAGCTACAGGGCGGCGATGAGTATTTCCGCGAAATGTGGCGCAAGCTCGTTGACATAACTATGTCGCAAAACCAGCTAACCTATAACCGCCTGAACGTGACGCTGACCCGTGACGACGTGATGGGTGAAAGCCTGTATAACCCGATGCTACCGGGTATCGTTGCTGACCTGAAAGCCAAAGGTCTGGCTGTGGAGAGCGAAGGCGCAACCGTGGTGTTCCTTGATGAGTACAAAAACAAGGAAGGCGAACCGATGGGCGTCATCATCCAGAAGAAGGATGGCGGCTACCTCTACACCACCACCGATATCGCCTGCGCAAAATACCGTTACGAGAATCTGCATGCCGATCGCGTGCTGTATTACATCGATTCACGCCAGCACCAGCACCTGATGCAGGCGTGGACCATCGTACGTAAAGCAGGTTACGTGCCAGATTCTGTGCCGCTGGAGCACCACATGTTCGGCATGATGCTCGGCAAAGATGGCAAACCGTTTAAAACCCGTGCCGGTGGCACCGTGAAGCTTGCCGACCTTCTGGACGAGGCGCTGGAACGCGCCCGCCGTCTGGTGGCCGAGAAAAACCCGGATATGCCTGCCGAAGAGCTGGAAAAACTGGCGAACGCCGTCGGGATTGGCGCGGTGAAATACGCCGATCTGTCGAAAAACCGGACCACCGACTATATCTTCGACTGGGACAACATGCTGGCATTTGAGGGCAACACCGCGCCTTACATGCAGTATGCTTATACCCGCGTGCTCTCGGTATTCCGTAAAGCGGATATCGATGAAAGCGCGCTGGCGGCGGCTCCGGTTATTATCACCGAGGACCGTGAAGCGCAGTTGGCTGCCCGCCTGCTGCAGTTTGAAGAGACGCTAACCGTTGTCGCACGTGAAGGTACTCCGCATGTGATGTGCTCTTACCTCTACGATCTGGCGGGCCTGTTCTCGGGTTTCTACGAGCACTGCCCGATCCTAAGTGCCGAAAGCGAAGAGACGCGCAACAGCCGCCTGAAGCTGGCGCAGCTGACCGCGAAAACGCTGAAGCAGGGTCTGGATACGCTGGGTATTGAGACCGTAGAGCGTATGTAATTTGCAGGAAAAACCCGGCAAGCGCCGGGTTTGAGACCGATGACAGAGATTGCCCGGCGGCGCTTCGCTTGCACGGGCCTACAGATACTGCGTGTTTTGTAGGCCGGCGTAAGGCGTTAGCCGCCACCCGGCTAAAATGCTAATATCCTTTTCACAGCTCGCCTCCTCCCCGAATTTTCAAAAATATTTCCGTAAGTATTCCGTCAGGCACAGAATTGCCATCGCCTGGCCATACGGCATCGACGTGAGCGGAATTTCACGATAAAAATCGAGATTCGAGCCCATTCCGGTACCGAATGAGGTTTGCAGCAATTCCCCTTCAGGAGAGATATTCTGCACGATACCGCGAATCGCTTTCTCCGCCACTTCTGCATATTCCTGGCTCACATAGCGCTTGCGTACCGCTTTTAAGATCCCGTAGGCAAAACCGGCGGTGGCCGATGCTTCCAGATAGGAGTTTGGGTCATCAAGCAGCGTATGCCACAGGCCGCTGTCGTCCTGGCAACGGGCCAGCGCCGCGATCTGCGCATTCAGCACCTGCACCAGATAACGGCGAACGGCGCTGCTTTCAGGTAGATCCACCAGCTCAAGGAAATCCGGGATCACAATCGTCAACCAGCTATTGCCGCGTGCCCAGCGAGCCCTGGCAAAATTATGCTGCCCCTGGTAGTTCCAGCCGTGGAACCACAGTCCGGTCTCGCGGTCCATCAGATTCTGTACATGCAGCAGGAACTGATACACCGCTTCCTCTACATATTCCGGGCGGTTGAGCAGTTTGCCGATTTTGGCCAGCGGCAGGACGGTCATCATCAACGTGTCGTCCCACATCTGCTGATGGTTCTCTTCCGCCAGGGTGATGTGCTGCATGCCGCCAAACTCGGTACGCGGCATATCGTGCATCGCCCACTCTGCCCAGCTATCGAGCCAGGGCAGATATGCGCTATTGCCCGTCTCTTCATAGCGGTAAGCCAGGGTCAGAAACGGCGCCATCGTGTTGACGTTTTTGGTGGTTGCTCCTTCAGCAAAGCGATCAGTGAACCAGCTATCGATAATCTCACGCATCGCGATATCGCCAGTCTGCTGGTAATACTGATAGATGCCGTACAGGCCAACCCCGTGGGTCCACTCCCAGCCGTTCCAGCCTTTGGTGTCAATGATGCGCCCATCGTCCAGGCGCAGTAAAAATTGCCCGCTTTCATCCTTAATATTGACCAGGTTGTGCGTTACCTTCTGGATCAGCGCTTGCAGTTCATTACGGGCGATAAAACGCTCTGGCTGACGCAGTAATGGGCTATGTTTGACAGGCCAAACCTTCATATCCTTAACCTCTGTTATATGTCGAATTCAATTCTGAACGTTGCTTCAACGGCGGCGCGGCAGGTTTATTGCGGTTCAGGTAACCGATATTGTTGTTGCCCCACAGGGATTCGTACGGCATCCCGGCCAGCATCTCCACCACTTCACGATCCTGAGCGGTCGCCGTTTCCGGCTGCGCACGACCAGACTCGCGCATTTTGAGCGTTTCAGTACGTAGAACGCTGTGGGTTTGCAGGTTGAGCTTAAAACGCAGAGAGACAAGAAAACCGCAGGCCAGCACCACTAATGTCCCCACGCTGAGGATCAGCAGGATTGTGTGGCTGACTTCATAAGGCTGGGTTTTCTGTCCGGAGACAAAGCCGGAAAACTGCATAATGATCCCCACCAGCATCACCGCGCCCGCCTGGGAGGCTTTACGGGTTAGAGTCATGATCCCGGCAAAGATCCCTTCACGGCGCTGTCCGGTAATCACTTCATCTACGTCAGCAATATAGGTGTAGGTATTCCATGGTACATAGTTGATACCGCCGCGTCCCAGGCCTGCAACTGCGGAAATCAGCAGCAGCAGCGAGTAAACATCGCTGAGCCCGGCGTAATACAGCACCGCGTAGGAGAGCGAGCTCAGACCAAACAGCACCACCACCATCCGGTACGATGGAGCAGGTCCGAAGCGGATGCACAGCGGGATCATGGCGATAACCGCGATAAACTGGAAGATAGCCATGGTGCCGAGCAGGTTAGAGGCCATGGAGGCTTCCTGCATCAGCACAAACACCACATAGTAGGTAAAGACCGCGTTGAACACGTCCTGAGCGATATAGCCTCCCAGATACATGCCCAGATGCTGGCGGAAAATCTTAATCCGCAAGGTGGAGCTTAACTCAATAAACAGGCGGTTAAGGCTCTGGGACAGGGTCAGGTTTTGCTTCTCCTCTTCTGCCCGTAGCGCCGCTTCCGTCCACTCTTCTCGCGGGCGCTCCCAGGTAAAGAACCAGACAAAGGTCAGCATCATTGCGCACAGTACCGAGAACACCAGACTCGCATAGAAGAAAGAGACCGCATTATCCTTACCGAAGATAGTCAGCAGGACGCCCGGCAGGAAGGAAGCCAGAATCGCCGACATCTGCGCCATCGAAATACGCGCACCGGAGAATTTGGTCTTCTGTTTAAAGTCATCGGTCATCTCCGGTACCAACGTTTCATACGGCACCAGAATCATGGTGTAGACAATATCAAACAGCAGATAAGTCAGCAGGTAGTACCAGAAGCCCATGTCCCCTACCCACATAATGGAGTAGCTAAAGACGAGCGGGATACCCAGCAGGATAAAGAACTTACGTCTGCCAAAACGTTTACCCAGCCAGGTCGAACCGAAGTTATCCGTCAGGAAGCCCATCAGCGGACTGATCACTGCATCCAGAACCCTGGCAGTGGCAAAGATAAGCGTCGCCTCAATAGGGGAAAGACCGCAAAAGGTGGTGTAGAAGTAGAGCAGCCATGCTGCAGTCAGTGCTGTGGTCCCCGCACCGAGGAAATCGCCCGATCCGTAGGCAAGGTAGTTAACCAAACCGATTTTACGTGTTTTCATCGCCGTAAATCCTGTGTCTTTTTTTAGAGAACTCCGACAATCCTTTTGGCGACTTCAGCCAAAAATGGAGTTGATATAGGACTACAGTAAGAGCATGGAAACAGCGTTACCTTTTCATTTTTGCCAGCCAAAAGCGTTCGATGGCAAAAATACAAAGAGTAGAGGAACACGCTTCACTTATTTATAAAACAACGTTTCTTTTAATGCAAAAGATCGGACCATTAATGAGAAATAGCTCTTTTGCAGATGAAACATAGCTCTTTTTTTCCGCTGCTGATAAACCTTGCGAAAGCTAAGGAATCGGAGTAAAGACAATAGAAAAGGGTTATTTTGCGTATCTCAAGGAGGCTTGATGCCCTACTCACATCTGTTAGTCGCCGTTGCGCCGACCCCGGAAAGCCGGGTGCTGATTCAAAAAGCCGTTTCTATCGCCCGTCCGGTCAATGCTAAAGTTAGCCTGATCACGCTGGCGACGGACCCGGAGCTGTATAACCAGTTTGCAGCGCCGATGATGGAAAACTTACGGGAAATAATGCAGGAAGAGACGCGCGGTTTTCTGGCCGAACTCGCTCACCACGCCGATTATCCTATCGAGAAGACGATTATCGCCAGCGGCGGGTTGGGTCATCACGTGAAGGATTTTTGCCAGCAGCATCGCGTTGACCTGGTGATTTGCGGTAACCACAACCAAAGCCTGTTTTCGCGCGCTACCTGCTCGGCGAAGGATATCGTCGGCAGCAGCGGCGTTGACGTGCTGCTGGTTTGTCTTGAAAAGGGCTAGCGCCGGGGAGGCGCCAGCCGCTCAGCCTCTAGGCGAGTTTGGGGAAGGTCGCCACCTTGCGTTCTAAGTGGCTCTCCTCGCTCCTTGGCTCAATCTGCTTTAGATCGGCAATAAACCGCGCCTGCCAGTGGTGAATATCGTTCTCTTTAATCACCGCTAACATAGCCGAATGGCGCGTGATGCGTTCTGCCAGCGGCATGGTTAATGCCCGGTCCAGCGCGGCAGCGACCTCATCACGATCGTAAGGATTGACGATTAACGCTGTAGGCAGTTCATTTGCCGCGCCGGCAAACTGCGACAACACCAGCACGCCCGGGTTTTGCGGATCCTGGGCAGCCACATACTCTTTCGCCACCAGATTCATGCCATCGCGCAGCGGCGTGACCAGGCCAACGTCTGAATAGCGGAAGATTTTCATCAACAGCTTGCGTTCAAAATGCTGGTTCAGGTAATAGAGCGGCGTCCAGCCCAACTGACCATACTGACCGTTAATCCGTCCGGCTGCGGTTTCCAACTGATGACGAATATCCTGATAGGCCTGAACATCACCGCGCGAAGTCGGCGCAATTTGGGTATAGCGAATCTTGCCGTGATGCTGCGGATAGTTCTCCAGCAGCGCCTCATAGGCCAGAAAACGTTCAGGTAACCCTTTCGAATAGTCCAGCCGTTCAACGGAAAAGATATTTTGTACGCCCTTAAGTTCGCTTTTCAGTTGCGCCAGTTTTGGCGGTAACGGCCCTTTTGCGCTGCGCGCAATTTCATCGGGATCGATGCCTATCGGATAAACTTCTGTGTGGAAAGGCTTGCCCCACGCGAGATGCTTTTTCCCACCGCGCGTCGTCACGCGGGTCTGCATTGATACGCTGTCGAGAAACGCCAGCCGGTCACTCTCGGTCTGGAATCCCAGCAGGTCGTAATCGCAAAGTCCCTCAAGCAGTTCAGCATGCGGCGGCAACGCATTAAAAACTTCGGGCGTCGGAAACGGGATATGCAAAAAGAAGCCAATGCGATTATTTACCCCGCGCTGACGCAGTTCACTGGCCAATGGCAGTAAGTGATAATCATGGATCCAGACGGTGTCGTCAGGTTCAATTAGCGGCAGCAGCTTATCAGCCAGCGTGGAGTTCACCCGCTGATACCCTTCCCAGGCCTCGCGCTGAAAATTCACTAAATCAAGGCGATAGTGAAACGCGGGCCACAATACGGCATTGGAAAAACGATTGTAATATTCGTCGTGATCCTGCTCGCTAAGGTTGAAAGAGGCCCAGGTAATATTCCCCTGAGTCACCTTTTTCAGCGGCTGCTGGTCGTCACCAATTTCCCCGCTCCAGCCGAACCACAATCCTCCCGCTGCTTTTAACGCCCCCATAATCCCCACGGCCAGGCCACCGGCGCTGGCCTTTTTATCATCCGGCGGGGCAATACGATTAGATACTACGACTAAGCGACCCATAGCCATCTCTCCTGTCGGTTAGCGCGTCTGGTTGTTGCCCATTATTCGCGATGTTATTTATCCAAAGATGTACTGCGGCCACGTCCGGCAAGCGCCAGCGCGCCTGCGTTTCGCCACCCGCCACTTTGACCGATACGCCACCCAATTGATTGACGACGCCAAAACCCGCTTCATCGGTTAAGTCATCACCGACGAATACCGGTTTACGTCCCTTGAATGGCGCTTCCTGCATAAAAGCGGCAATCGCCTCACCCTTATTCACTCCGCGCGGTTTGATCTCCACCACGCATTTACCTGGCTGCAGCGCCAAAATAGGATGGCGCTGCACGATTTCTTGTGCCAGCGCTAGCACCGCGCTTTGCTGCTGCGGCGCCTGGCGATAGTGCAACGCGAAAGCCATCCCCTTACTTTCCAGCTCGCAACCCGGTAGTGCACCCATCGCCGTTGTCAGCTGTGTTGAAAGGGTCTTGAGGAGTGAGTCAGGCAGTGTGACGATATGTGTTTCACCATTGATGTCACGGCGCTCAGCCCCGTGGACGCCGGCAAGCGGCAGTCGGAAAGGATGGGTAAGCTCATCGAGCTCAGCCATTGAGCGCCCTGAAATCAATGCCACCGCTCCATTTTGCTGCTGCACAAGCTGGCGCAGCGTTTGTAGAACATCAGCAGGAATAACCACCTGATCGGGATGGGGTTTGATACCGGCAAGCGTGCCGTCGAGGTCAAAGAAAAAAGCGTAGTTTCCGGTTAACGCAGGCGGTACGGAAATCTGGTCAGCCACCCTGGTTCCTCCTTATCATGGCCAGCACAATGCTGGGTGTTAACTAAATGTTAGCCATGTAAGTATAGACAGTGTGACCAGCCTCGCCATTTTTGATAGTCATTGCCAGCTCAGCGGGCGCTGGCAATGGTTTAGGATTAGACTGAAAGGTTGGGAATAATCAAACCGTACGTTTCGCTTTTTGTTTGTAACGGTCAAAGATTACCGCCGCCAGCAGAATCACGCCGCGCACCACATACTGCGAGAACGGCGAGATGTTCAGCAAGTTCATCGCATTTTCCACGGTCCCGAGGATCAGGATCCCGGCAACCACGTAGGAAATCTTACCAATCCCGCCTTTTAACGACACGCCGCCCAGCACGCAGGCCGAAATCACAATCAGCTCATAGCCAATCGAGGTCATCGGCTGACCGCTGGTCATACGCGAGGCCAGAATAATCCCTGCCGCTGCGGAAACCAGGCCGGAGAGGACAAAAATGATAATCTTGGTCCGCACCACCGGGACGCCTGCCAGACGCGCGGCTTCTTCGTTGCCGCCAATCGCCAGGGTATTACGGCCAAAGGTGGTTTTATTCAACAGCAGGCCAAAGATAATCAGGCAGCCAACCGTCAGCCAGATTGGCGCAGGCAGACCAAACCAGTTGGCATAGCCCAGGGTAAAGAAACGCTCATCCTCAATCCCGACCGCTTTACCGTCAGAAATAATATAGGCCAGACCGCGAACGATCTGCATCGTCGCAAGCGTGGTGATCAGGGCGTTGATCTTTAAGCGGGCAATGACAAAACCGTTCACCAGGCCGCTCAGTGCCCCTAGCAGCAGGCCAGCCGTAATGCCAATCCACATGCTTTCGGTCAGGTTAATCACCACCGCCGTGGTGACCCCCGCACAGGCGATAACCGAAGCAACCGACAGGTCAAAGTCACCGGATGCCAGGCAAAATAGCATCCCACAGGCCACCATCCCGGACATCGAGATAGCCAGCCCCAGACCTTTCATATTGATAAATGAGGCAAAATTGGGCACAAAAATCACGCAGCCGATAAACAGCACGGCGAAAACAACCAGCATGCCAAACTGATCCCAGATGCGGGAGAAGCTGAAAGCCGACCGGGAAGTACCTGAAGAGGTAACTGATGACATCATAAACTCCTTACTCAGGCGACCGCCTGGCTCACTTTGGGCATCGCAAGGCTCAATGCCTGCTGTTCATTCGCATGTTCATGCAACAATTCACCGGCGATTTCGCCCTCACGCATCACCACGATACGGTCCGCGACGCCGAGAACTTCGGGTAAATCACTGGAGGCAAAGACCACCGCGACGCCTGATGCCGCTAATGCGTAAATAACGTTGTAAATTTCATGCTTAGCGCCGACATCAATGCCGCGCGTCGGCTCATCGAGCAGGATCACTTTCATCTCTTCCGATAACCAACGGCCAAGAATGGCTTTCTGCTGATTGCCGCCAGAGAGATTCATAATCAGCTGCTCCGGGCCCGGCGTTTTGATGTTGAGCGATTTGATATGCTGGTCAGCATTTTCCGCTTCCCAGGCGTTGTTAATCACGCATCCTGCAAGAATATGCTTACGACGTGCGCTGATATTGATGTTGTCGCGCACCGAGTGAACCGGAATAATCCCTTCGGCTTTGCGGTCTTCCGGACAGAGCATCATTCCAGCCTGAATCGCCTGCGCGGGTTTGCGGATGTCGATAGCCTGGCCGTCAATGTAGACCTGGCCACTGGTTATCCTGCTGCCGCCAAATAAGCCTTTCATCAGCTCGCTGCGCCCGGCCCCAACCAGCCCGAACAGGCCAACGATTTCACCGCTGCGCACCGACAGGCTGATCGGCTGACGCACGCCCGGTGCCTTCACCTGCTCCAGACGCAAGCGTTCGTTGCCGTATTCACGCGGTTGCCAGCCGTAGATATCGCCCAGTTCACGGCCCACCATCGCCTGCACCAGGGCGTCGTGGTTAACCTCTTGCATATTGTCAAATGTGCGCACGTAGCGACCATCTTTGAACACGGTGATGGCATCACTTAATGCAAAAATCTCTTCCATACGGTGAGAGACATAAATAATGACCCTCCCCTCCTCGCGCAGTTCGCGAATAACCCGGAACAGGTTTTCGATTTCCCGCGCAGACAGGGAGCTGGTTGGCTCATCAAAGGCGATGATTTTGGCGTTACGCGCCAGCGCTTTAGCAATCTCCACCATTTGCCACTGACCGATAGAGAGATATTTGAGCGGTGTTTCCGGGTCGATATCGAGTCCCAGATGCTCAAGCTGTAAGCGGGCTTCATAATTAAGTAGCGAGCGGTTAACGATCCCGCCCTTGTGTGGAAGTTGTCCGAGGTAGATATTTTCCGCCACGGTCATTTCCGGGATCAGATGCAGTTCCTGATAAATAATCGCCACTCCGGCATTCAAGGCTTCGGTGGTGTGGTTAAACGCCATCTGCTGGCCGCTGATTTGCAGGCTGCCGGCCGTCGGTATGTAGTTGCCGCTGAGCACTTTCAGCAGCGTAGATTTCCCGGCGCCGTTTTCTCCCATCAGGGCGTGAACCTGTCCGGCATAGCAGTCAAAGCTAATATCGGACAGCGCTTTAACGCCCGGGAAAGTCATGGTGATGCCGTGGAATGAGAGATAAGGGGTAGACTGTTGCATAACGACTCCGCTTTTCTGGACTGAGCCTCCCGCTTAATACGAGAGGCCCGGTCAACCAGGCCTTACAGCCCTTTTTTCGCCAGCTCTTCTTTAAAGTTGTCGCGGGTAATCAGCACCACGTCGGTAACCGCAGTGAATTTCGGCGGTTCGACGTCCTTCGTTACCCAGTTGTAGAGCATTTCGCTGGTTTTATAACCGTGAATGTCCGGGCTCGGCAGCAGAGAACCATAGAAACCGGTGGCCTGCGCTTTGGAGAGTTCATTGACTGCATCCACGCCGTTAATGCCGATACCGATGACGTCAGTGGCTTTAAAACTCTGGCCTTCGGTCGCACGCACGCCACCCAGTACGGTGTTGTCGTTCATGCCGACAATTAACCAATGTTTAACCTGCGGATGTTGAACCAGCATGGAGTTACCGGCATCGAACGCGCCGGGGATATCGTTAGATTTGGTTGGCACGCGATAGATCTGATTTTCCGGAAAGCCAGCGGCTTTCAGCGCATCCATCGAGCCGGTGGTGCGGCGACGGGCAGTGTCCAGCTCATCAGAGGTGATCGCCATGACCGCGGTATCTTTCACGTCCCACCCGCGTTTCTGCATCTCTTTGTACAGCTCCTGCCCCTGACGGGCGCCGATTTCGCTGGCAGCCATCATCACCAGCGGAACGCTGTCCATTGGTTTGCCTTTGGCGTTAACGAGCTGGTCGTCGACGGTGATCACTTTCATATCATAGCCGCGCGCTTTGGCGACAATAGCAGCCCCTAGTTTCGGGTCCGGGGTGCAGATAACGAAACCTTTAGCTCCGCTGGCCGCCAGGCTATCAATAGCATTCAGGGTTTTCTCGCCGTCAGGTACGGCAATTTTAATCACATCAAAACCTAAATCTTTACCGGCCTTATCGGCAAATTTCCACTCAGTTTGAAACCACGGTTCTTCGGGCTGTTTCACCAGAAAGCCAAGCTTAAGCGTCTCAGCCATAGCTGATTGTGACATAACTGCGGCGAAACCAATCGCCGCCAGCGCTTTAGTAAATTTGTGCATGGTAAACTCCAGCTTTAATTCGCTTTTATGTAGGGAATAATAAGACTTAAAATTTTAATCGGACGTAAAACAAGGCATTAGGAAAACCTGATTCATTACTGCCGTTGTTAAAATAGTATTAACCGGAAATTATTTCTCCATACGAGAGCGCTATCACATCGCGGAATTACAGTAATTGCGTGCATAAAAACAGCGAAAAAAGACATAAAAAAAGCGCTAATTGTCAGACAATTAACGCTCGCATTAGCAATATTATCTATATCACCAGCAGACTTATCCTTGTGGATTCAGATTTTCCATCACCAGCGGCAATAAATATGCTCGGCATGATTGCGCACGGGGGCTTCATCGCCCAACAAGCGTGCCGCAACGGTGAAAGAGAAATCAAAAACGTAACCAAAGCCTTTACCGCTGATCAGGTTGCCGTCTTCCACTACCGGCGCATCAACGTATTCTCCCCCGCTCACGTTCTGCCAGAGATCCCCGGAGCAGACATAGCGACGCCCCTTCAGCAAACCGTTGCCGCCCAATACCCGCGCCGCCGCCGAACAAATTGGGCAGATCAGCTTACCGGCTGTGTCGTGGGCCGCAATAAACGCCACCACTTCCTGGCTGGCGGCAAGATTCACGCTTCCTTGTGGGCCGCCAGGCAGAACCACCGCGTCATAAAGCGTCTGTGCTCGTTCTGTTAACGTGCTGTCTGCGACCATAGGAATATCGTGATAGCTCACCACCGCGCGCGATTCGGCACAGGACAGTAGTTCTACATTGATGTGCAAGCGACGAAGAATATCAATAATCACAATCGCTTCACCTTCCTCGAAACCAGGTGCTAACAGCACCGCTACTTTTTTCATTTCTGACTCCTTCAGATAGCCAAATAACAATCGTGTGTTTACAAAAGCAGTATTTTTTTAAATTATCGTTATGCCTTGTTTCTAAAATCACAAAAAACATAATCTAACGCAATTTACACCTTTTACGAAGAACAGATTAACACACAATCAAAACCATAACCCAATATAAATGAAGCGTAATTTCATTTAGTTACTTAGAACTACTACAAATCAACGACAAAAGCAATAAATATCATTTAAAATCATGTATATAAAAACAACGATGACCTAATGAAAAATAGTTACCATTACATAAACACACTTAAATAAAGTTAATTATGGATGGTGTAACGAAACGTAAATAACATCATATGAGAGTTTCCTTAATCACCCAGTGGCGCTATTCTACATTCATCGGTAATCGCAATTTAATTACCCCTCATATATTTGAAGTACAGATAATTATTATTCTGGTACTTTACCTGCACGTCATGTGTCCCGAATTAAGACTCTCTAAGGAAGATGATTCAGGGTGTAGCCAGGACTCCTTTACAGGTTAATAAGGATATTTTTATGATCGTCCCAGGAATGGTTAAGAAACTGAATAACCAAATGAATCTTGAATTCCATGCATCAAACTTATATCTACATTTAAGTGAGTGGTGTACTCAGCAACGGTTAAACGGTACCGCAACGTTTTTGCGCAGCAGGGCGCAATCCAGGGTAACCCAGATGATGCGGGTTTTTGATTTTATGAAAAAAACCGGCGCCGTGCCGGTGGTGAAATCTGAAGGTTCCAGCCAACCAGAGTGTGCTTCCCTCGAAGATCTTTTTGCTACCACCGTTGCTGATTATCAGCAACGCAGCAGTATATTGATCGACCTGACGGAAGAAGCTAAAGCGCAAAGCGACGATGCCACCTGGCATTTTTTAACGCTGCTGGAAAAAGAACAGCGCCAGGACGGTATCCTGCTGGAAACCATTCTCGATGAAGTGCGCAATGCGGATAAGGATGGAACGTGCGTGCAACAAACCGACCTTCGTTTGTTAGATCTGGTCAGCAACCAACATAATTAACGCTCACAGCAAATGGTGTATCGCTGATAAATGCCCAAAAACCATATATTAATATCATCAATGTCCTTATAGACAATTCTCACCAACCCATCTTTTTCGGCGCTTCGGCGCCGTTTTTATTCCTAAAAAGCATTAAAAACTTTTAACTGGATCTCATTAATGCTCAGGCATGGGATTTAGCCGGTTTTTAGTGATGTAGATCACGTTCAAATCCATCACTTAAGAATATAAAAACAGTGTTTCAAAAATTTAAAACACGGAGTTTATTTTAATGGCAAGATACGCGGCTTCAGCCCCTCAGGGGCTGCAGGGAAGACCGATTTTGTTACGCCATCAGTTAGCCTACGGCGGCGGGAATTTACTGGGAAGCGGCGCGCTGGCAATCAGCGGCGCATGGCTGCTTTATTTTTATACAACATTTTGTGGGCTGACGCTGATCGAGGCTTCGCTCATTTTCTCCGTCGCCAGTATTATCGACGCGATCAGTAATCCTCTTATGGGTTATCTCACCGATAATTTTGGTAAAACGCGTCTCGGCAAACGCTTCGGACGCCGCCGCTTCTTTTTATTAATCGGTATTCCGCTCATGATGTTCTACCCGCTGCTTTGGGTAGAAGGTCTTGGGTTCTGGTACTACCTATGCACTTATGTAGTCTTTGAAATCATTTATACCTCGATCATGGTCCCCTATGAAACATTGGCGACCGAAATGACCGACGATTTTTCACTACGCTCAAAGCTTACTGGCTACAAAGCGATCTTCGGTAAACTGGCTAACTTCCTGGCAGCATTTATTCCAGGTCAGTTCATCCTGCTTTACGGCAAAGAATCCGCGACCCCATTTTTCCTGACCGGCCTGACCTACGGGATCATTCTCATCGTTGCGATCTCCTGCTTGTGGTACTGCAGCTGGGAACGTCCGCGCGAAGAGGAAGTCAGCAATAGTGAGAAAAAAGGCTTACTCAATACTCTGCTTATGCTGGCGAAGGATATGCGTTCTACCTTTTATCTGCGCGTGTTCCGTAAACATCTGGGCATGTACCTCTGTGGTTTCGGCGCAGAATGGCTGTTTGCGTCTATCTTTACCTACTTTGTTATTTTCGTCCTGCAGCACGATCCGGCGATGGTCGCCGGGCTAAATAGCCTGAATTCCATCCTGCAACTGGTCTCTACGGCGCTGTTTATCGGCCTGTGCGTGAAAAAAGGGTTTAGTAAGCCCTACATTCTGGCGCTGAGCGTGGTTATTTTTGCCGTGCTGCTTTATACCTCGCTGTGGTTCTTCCATTTGCCTGCACATCTGGCAACCATCCTGATGTTTGGTATCACCGTCCTGTTCGGACTGGGCACGGGCGGCGTGTACTACATCCCCTGGACCGTATATACCTTTTTAGCCGACGTTGACGAGATCTATACTGGCCGTCGTCGTGAAGGTATCTATGCTGGCGCAATGACCTTTTCCGGGAAAATCCTACGCTCTATCATCGTCTTCACAATGGGCGCTATCCTCAGCTTCTACGGCTTCCAGTCAAAAGCGCATACGCAACCTGAAAGCGCGGTAACCGCTATTGCGGTCGTGTTCTGTGTGGGCGTAGTCCTGCTGGCTTTGGCGGCGATCGTCTTCAGTAAGCAGATGAAGCTGGATCGCAAAGCGCATATGGTGGTCTTGCAGGAAGTCGCGCGGATTAAAGCTGGCGGCAAAATTGCCGACATCACACCGGATGTGCGCCTCATCGTTGAAGATTTAGTCGGTCACCGCTACGAAGAGTGCTGGGGCAACAGCAAGTTATTTAACAATACTCAGGAGACGCCGGCCCGTACCGCCGTTTCCCACTAACCACATAACGACGCCCCGCCATCACTTGATGGCGGGGCTATGTATTTAGTGTGCCTCACCTTGCGGGGTGAACTTCAGTTCAATTAAGGCAATGGCTTTTTGTACCGCCCGCAGCGTAACCGGATCGGCCGATGCAGGATGACTGGCAAAATCGATGGCTTTTAACTGAGTGGTCATTTTCTCGCGCACTTCGACAGGGGCGATGATATCAATAACGTCGAGAATCTGTTTGATGACCAGTTGGCAGGCAACCACGTCGGAAACCAACTCGTCATTTTCGGTGAGATGTTGAGACATTTTTTACTCCTTTTTTCAGGAGCGTAATAGTAACCTAAATCTTAAGAGATAAAAAAACCTGCCGCAGCAGGTTTTTTTATCAGAACATACCGCCAGGGGGTACGTCTTTGAAGGTTTTGCAGTAGTTTTCAAACATGCTTTTGAGGATTTTGCGCAGCTTCATGGATTGACTCCGTTTTTGTTATGCAGGTGTTAATGTCTACAGGACTATAATATGACTTACATCACAAAAATCAATATGAACATGCGTCAAATCACACTGTTTTTACAAAAATAATTTAAATATTAAACAAAAATGAGCTGAATCGAACAGTTAAAGCAACATGCTCTGCGTCGAGTTTGGCCCCTCTTTGCTATGGCAGCGACACGACAATGAGCACAAACATCTCTTCCAGGGACGATCGTTCTTTTTCAGCACCCGCACTGCTGGTGGCTGGCGCGTTTTTTATGGAGTTCCTCGACGGCACGGTGATCGCCACTGCCCTGCCGGACATGGCGAAAGACTTTGGCGTCACAGCGGTCGATCTCAATATCGGTATTAGCGCCTATCTCATTACGCTGGCCGTGCTGATACCGGCCAGCGGCTGGATAGCCGATCGCTTCGGCGCACGCAAAATCTTCACTCTCGCGCTGGCGATTTTCACGCTGGCTTCTGTTTTTTGCGGGTTATCAACCAACGTCGACATCTTCGTGGCGATGCGAATTCTGCAAGGAATAGGCGGCGCGCTGATGGTTCCAGTAGGCCGACTGGCAGTTTTGCGAACGACACCGAAGCATCAGCTCATTAAGGCGATTGCCACCCTGACCTGGCCGGCATTAGTGGCCCCCATTATCGGCCCGCCGCTGGGCGGATTTATCACCAGCTATGCCAGTTGGCACTGGATTTTCTTTATTAACGTGCCCCTTGGGCTCATCGCTATGGCCCTGTCTTTGCGCATCATCCCAAACATTCGTGAAGATGAACCACGGCCTTTTGACCTTCCCGGCTTCCTTGCCACTTCAATCGCCATGATTAGCCTGGTCACCGCCATGGAATTTCTCGGCGATCGTCAACCTTTGAGTTGGCAAACTCCGGCGCTGCTGGTATTAGGCCTTGGCAGCATGTTGTTCTCACTGCGCCATTTCCGTCGCGCAGCCTGGCCGATGGTGCGCCTCGATGCGCTGCAAATACCGACCTTCAAGGTCACTATGTACGGCGGCTCGCTGTTCCGTGCCTCAATTAGCGCCGTCCCTTTCCTGCTGCCGCTGCTGTTTCAGGTCGGGTTTGGTATGGACCCATTCCACTCAGGGTTGCTGGTGCTGGCCGTTTTCGTTGGTAATTTAACCATCAAGCCCGCGACAACGCCGTTAATTCGCTGGCTGGGTTTTCGCCGCCTGCTGCTGATCAACGGTGCGCTGAATGTACTCTCGCTGCTGGCCTGCGCTTTTTTAACACCACAAACGCCAGTCTGGCTGATTTTCGTGATTCTCTATCTCGGCGGGGTATTCCGCTCTATTCAATTTACCGGCGTCAGCACCCTTGCTTTTGCCGATGTGCCTTCGGCGCAAATGAGCTATGCCAATACGTTGTTCAGCACCGCTTCGCAGCTGGCCGTTGGGCTTGGGATTACGCTCGGGGCGATCGGTATTCGTATTGGGGAGAAGTTCAGTGAATGGTTTAATCTCACAAGTCTGCCGGGGATCAGCTTCCGTCTGTCGTTTATTTTTATTGCGTTGATTTGTCTGGTGGGAATGATTGATAGCCTGCACCTGGCAAAAGATGCCGGTAGCAACGTGTCCAACAAAAAGAAATAGCCCAAAAGAAAAGGCCAGCAGCGCTGGCCCTGGATATTTGCAGGAGATTAACCGACGATCTGGCGAACGAACGCTTCGATCTCTTTGTCCTGGCAATTTTCGAAGAAGCACTGCTGGAAGCGCGGGCCAGACACGGCAGTTTTCACCAGCTCTGGGTCGATAGCACGCAGCGTATCCAGATAGTTATCTTTCACTACTGCGGCCTTAACGGTGTTCAGAATGCCAGCGTTACGTACCTGAGGCTCTTTACGCTCCGGCGGATACCCTTCGCCGTTACGCCCTGTGAACGCTTTCTCGAAAATAAAGCGTACGTTCAGCTCTGCGCCCCAGCCAAAACCTTTCGCGAATGGCAGAGAAAGCGCGTTACCGTTGTTAATCTGCGCAAACAGGAACGCATCAGCAGGATCAATACAGTAGCCACAAACTACGCCCGGATGGATGTTCAGAGACATCATTGCACCCTGGCCGGTACCGCAGCCGGTGATCACGAAGTCTACCGCTTTAGAGTTCAGCAGGATGCTGGCCATGATACCCAGATGGATATAGGTCAGGTGGTGATCGTTTTCATCGCTCATGCCGACGTTGTAAACCGGAAAACCTTTCTCGTCTGCAACAGCGTTTAACTCGTTGAGGATGATGGCGTTTTTGTTCGCCTGGCTGTTTTCCATCATCAGTGCGATTTTCATGCTTTACTCTCCTGAATGCTGTGCGGGTTTTCCCGCGATAGTTCGTTAACGTTGTGAAGAACAATACTACCTTACGAACATACTTTCAAATTTTATGAAAAGTTGTTTTATAAATTGCATATCGCCTCACACTTTCATCTCCCACAGCATCCGGGCGTTGCTTTCTTACCCCCCACCCTTTTCTCACCAGGCTAACCCAAGCGCTCATAGCCACTCGAAGTCGCGCGTCCCTTTTTCAAGAATAAGTCGGACCCATAATTAATATTGATAATATTAAATTAAAACCATTCTCATTATTTATTAAATTGCCAATGCGTGTTATTCCCATTTGCATTAGTAATAAATGAATTTATTAATTTACTTTTTGCAAATAAATTAATAACAAATTATAGTGACGGCACAATCACCTTTGACTTTATTTGCGGAGCAAGCCAGATGCTGAAAACTGAAATGATCGACAAACTTAATGCACAGATGAACCTTGAACTTTATTCTTCTCTGCTTTATCAGCAAATGAGCGCATGGTGCAGCTACCACAGCTTTGAAGGCGCCGCCGCGTTTCTGCGCCGCCACGCGCAAGAAGAGATGACCCATATGCAGCGTCTGTTCGACTACCTGACCGATACCGGCAGCCTGCCGTGCATCAATGCCATCGCCTCACCGTTTGCCGAATATACTTCACTGGACGACCTGTTCCGCGTCACCTACGAACACGAACAACTCATTACGCAGAAAATTAACGAACTGGCTCATGCGGCAATGTCCAGCCAGGATTATCCGACCTTTAATTTCCTGCAATGGTATGTTGCTGAGCAACATGAAGAAGAGAAACTGTTTAAATCCGTTATTGATAAACTGACCCTCGCAGGTAAAAGCGGCGAAGGTCTGTACTTTATTGATAAAGAGCTGGCAACGCTCGATACCCAAAATTAATGAAGACGGCGGCGACGCTTAGCGATCGCCGCCCTATTAATGGCGACAAATTTTACTTTCGTGCGTATTAAACCCTTCCTCTGCGGCAATAAATTTGCCCTTTTTCTGCAAGAATGCCACTAACTCCGCCGCACTCAGGTTTTCCGCCGAACAGGTATGGAATCGTGCATCCGTCCCGAAACGGCTGGTAATCGCCGCTTCCAGACTGGCCACGGTGTAAGGTTCGCCTGAAGCGATCATCATCTGTAGAACTTCATGACCATGAATTGATTGCATAATATCCCCCATAAAACGCACAGGATAACCCCGCTTATTATTCCGATTCTTGCGCCAGCGCAGGCTTAACGTAAACGTTCAAAATCGTAAACTTATTATTACACACACTGTAACCTGCATTTGACGAAATCACTGATTTCACATACTCTGCGCGGCATAATTCATTGTGTAATCCGTCATGGATAGAGAAAAGCGTGAAGAACCGCACTCTTGGTAGTATTTTAATCGTCGCTGGCACCACCATCGGCGCAGGGATGTTGGCGATGCCTTTGGCATCAGCAGGCGTAGGTTTCGGCGTAACGTTAGTTTTGCTGATCGCCCTGTGGGCGCTGATGTGTTACACCGCGTTACTGTTGCTTGAAGTTTATCAGCACGTTCCGGCTGACACGGGGCTGGGCTCCCTGGCGGCGCGCTATCTGGGGCGTTACGGGCAGTGGGCCACCGGTGTTTGCATGCTGTTCTTACTGTACGCACTTACCGCGGCCTATATTAGCGGTGCCGGTGAACTGCTGGCTTCAAGTCTCAATCAATGGCTGGGCTGGACGCTACCACCTGCGGTTGGAGTACTGCTGTTTACAGGCATCGGCGGGACGGTGGTTTGTATCGGTACGTCACTGGTTGATCTCTTTAACCGCTTTCTGTTCAGCGCCAAAATCATTTTCCTCGCTATTATGCTGGCGCTTCTGCTACCGCATATTCATCAGATAAACTTGTTGACTCTGCCGCTACAGCAAGGGCTGGCGCTGTCGGCGATTCCAGTAATTTTTACCTCGTTTGGTTTTCACGGCAGCATACCCAGCGTCGTCAGCTATCTGAACGGGGATATACGCAAGCTGCGTCGGGTATTTGTCATCGGAAGCTTTATTCCACTGGTTGCCTATATTTTCTGGCAACTGGCAACCCTGGGCAGTATTGATTCTCCAACTTTTACCGCTCTGCTGGCACAAAATGCCGGACTCAACGGGCTGTTAGAAGCGATTCGTGAAGTCGTTGCCTCGTCGCACGTTGAGCTGGCGGTTCATCTTTTTGCAGACCTGGCGCTGGCGACTTCATTTCTCGGCGTCGCGCTTGGCCTGTTTGACTACCTGGCCGATTTGTTCCAACGTAAAAATGGTCCGGCCGGGCGTATACAGAGTGGTGTAATCACCTTTTTACCCCCTCTGGCGTTCGCCCTATTCTATCCACGCGGTTTCGTGATGGCCTTAGGTTATGCAGGGGTCGCGCTGGCAGTATTGGCGCTAATGCTACCTTCGTTATTAGTGATGAAAAGCCGTAAGCAGCATCCTGACTCCGCCTGGCGAGTCGCTGGGGGGTCACCCGCGCTGTGGTTGGTTCTGCTGTGCGGAATCGGAATTGTGGCCATTCAGTTTGCTATCGTCGCAGGATTGCTGCCTGCGGTGGGATAAAAAATCAGGGGCCAAATTGGCCCCTTTACTTATTTTGCTAAGCAGCACTGCTTATATTTCTTACCGCTACCGCATGGGCAAGGATCGTTACGCCCAATTTTCGCCTCATTTCGTATTGGCTGCTGGACGTCAGCCGGCTGAGCATGCTCAGTCCAGTAGTTGTAAAGCGCCAGAGCCGCCGGACGAATACGCTCTACGCTGGCAATGAACTCTTCAGCGGATAATTCATCAAGCGCTTCAAATCGTTCCTCGGTGCCGTGCAGGGCGATGGCATCCAGTTCAGCTTGTAGCTCAGTTGGTAAAGCAGACCAGTCACTGAGGCCGACGCCGCGCATATAACCGAAGCACCACTCTTCTACGATGGTTAACTCCTGCCCTTCCTCTTCACGGCAGCCAAACATGGGTTCGAACTGTTCAGGATAATCACTTAAGCGCTCGGCAGTATCGCTCATATGTTGCAGCGTCAGGTTCACAAAGCGATCGCGTTCGCGATCGTTGGCCCAACGCGGCACTTTATCCGCCCCGCCCCAGATAGCCAACAACCACTGCGCAGGTTCAATTTCCGTCGGCCCGGAGAGAATTGCCGTCAGCAATCCATCAAGTTCGGCAACATCCATGATGGTGCCTTCTTCTGCATATTTCGACAGGATCTCATCCAGCCATTCAACTTCGCTTTCGTTCAGGGGTCCGGTTTTCATAAACAGTCTCGTGGTCGTAGAAAAATGGCGCTTACAGTAGCGGAAATAGCGAGAGAAAACCACCTGACATCACCCATTCAGGAGAGTTAATCTTTTTAATAATAGACTGGGGACAAAAACAAAAAAACCACCCGGAGGTGGTTTCACGACACTGCTTATTGCTTTGATTATTCTGCTATATCCCAATGGTACCCGGAGCGGGACTTGAACCCGCACAGCGCGAACGCCGAGGGATTTTAAATTGGTGGTGGTTATTATAAATATCAATTAGATATGAAATAAATCCGAACATACACCAATAAATTAGCAACATGAATACAATAAGTTACAGCGATATTTTAGACTATCTTCTGACGCTTATCATACCCCAAATTCAATATTTATTCAGTAGCACGATACCACGATTGCCAGCGGTAGATATTGGTACGCAGCTCCCGCACGCACTCCGCTGACTGTGTATCCGCCAGCAGATCAGCGTCGCTATCTGCGCCAGCGTTACTTAGCTTGCACGGCCGGTTCATCAAATCCGGGGATGGCGTTGGCCGCGTCGATTGCTCGTTGGCGCAGCTGCACAGCGTCACTATCAAACTTGCACACAGTACGATTCGGGTCATTGACATATTTCACCACATCACGATAAACAGTACGGTAAATCACTTTGGCTTCGACGTTCGCCGTCGCCGCCTTCTGCTCGCCAGCGGCAACCGCTTTTTCCTGCTTAGGTAGCCTTTCTTTAGCCTGGCTGTTTACTTGCTCAGAATGCTTGTACCAGCCCTTCAAGTACCCCGCCCAGAAAATGCCAGCGCATACCGCCAGCACTCCCCCAACAATCAACAGTCTGGTTTTACCGTTCATTCGTACAGTCCCCAGCACGTTAATGCACTTTCCTGCTCCCGGCGGTCAACCTGCCCGTAACAGCCGTTTTTCTGTCCTTTGGTTAACCGGCAATCCCGGCCACCGTCGAATACCCACCGGCGGATCTCCGCGCATGCCCCTTTGCGGTCGCCGGCATTCAGCTTGCGGTAGAACGTCGAGGGGAAGCACTTACCCGGTCCGATGTTATACGGGCAGAATGAGGCTATGCCGACCTTCTGCGGTGGCGTGAGTGGAACATACACATTCTTTTCAACCCACGCCAAAGCTTTATCGCGCTCGATAGCGTTAACCTTCTTGCACTGTGCCTCGGTTGCTCTTTGTCCCTTTATGACGCGCTTGCCATCTATTACGGTTACTCCGTGGCACAAAGACCAAACACCGCCGGGATCAACAACGGCCACCAGCGCGTTACCTTCTTTTTCGCTGATAAACTGATCGAACAGCACCGGCGCAGATGCACCGGCGGCCAGAAGCGCCAGCATTGCGGCGCTGAACTTAGCTTTGTTGCTCATAGTCCTGTGCCTTCCGCCGGTCGTCTTTAATTTTGAAATACAGATTGGTGAGGTAGGTAAGCAGACCAAAAACGATACTGGTCAGAACGCCGATAGCCGCCCACTGGCTGGGGCTTACCTTATCGAGAAGTTGTAGCAGCCAGTAGCTGCCACTAACTGTGGACGTGATATACGACGTTCCCGCCGCCACATCCGGCAAATTCTTCATTCGCATGCCTTACCCCCATGGGGATCACTAAGAGTAGTGACTGAAGGTAATGCGCGTTATTGGTCGGAATCCTGACTAAGTTAAAATTTCGACATCGAGTTGTCTAAAATTTTAGCCTGATAACCGATGCCGTATTTAATACCGTTAGCTTCAACCACAGGACAACCGACTGACCAGTCGCATTTATCAACCAGAATGCCACTGAGTTTTTTACCATCATGAGTCCTGATTGTTACTCGCTGGCCCACCTTTAACTGCCGAGCGTTAATTTTACCCATCTGAATCACTCACTAAGCCTTTAGCCATTTCTTCGGCTAATTCTGTTTGCTCCGCCTCTTGTTGCTTTTTCGCAGCGATTTCAGCAGATTTAGCGTCTAACTCTTCGATTGCCTGCTTGAGAAACTCTTCAGCGTCTTCAAGCGGACTATCACCACCCGAATAGGGGCAATCAATATGGCGAATACCTGTCTGTCCGTACCCTGCCACCGTCACTTCAAACTCAACCGTGGCTATGTCACCAGATATAAAGACGATTGAGTTTGCGGTATAGGTTACGTCAACAGCACCTTCAGCCTCTTCAATCTGAAAACCCAGCGATGATGCCGAGTTTTGTTGGGTTATTTTTCTCGCGATGGTAATGCTCATAATTAATCCCCGGTAGGTACTTTCTGCGCAACCCAGTCAACATTCAGAACGTGTGAGCTACCCGTAGTCACGCGTAGCCAGCTCTTAATCACGTAACGAGAACCCGCAACCCCCTGTATTGTAAAGGTCATATTTTTTACTTCATCTCCAGACTGATATGTTCCAGAGACAGGCATGGAAATGCTGGGGTATTCATGTTTCTGTTGATAAAAAGAAGCGACCCCGCGAATGTTGACGGACGTTGTGGCACCTGTAATTGTCACGCCGCGTTCGATGTATTCTTTGTTACCCCCATCAACACCGCCATCCCATCGGTAGGATTCGTATGTCGCACCGATTAGCTGAGCGCCGCCACTTATATGCAATTCAGAATTACCATGGCCGCCGTCATACACACAACGTGTATATAATCCCGCTGACGCATAGATTTTGGTGCCGTTAATTTTTACTGTCGCTGATGCTGTTAATTCAATGGCGTTTCGGATTAGAGATGCACTGGAGTCATAACCAAAACCCCAGATTTTCCCACCGAGAAGCTCTACAGTAGGACCATTAGTCCTTATTACAGAACCAGTGAAGTTATTTAATGTGCAACCAATGAATGAAACGACAGCGTCTGGATCGCCAACATCGTTAATATAAATAATGTTAGGAGCGATACGGGAAAACTCAGAGCCGCGATCGCCAGTTAATCCGCAGGCAATAAACATCAGGTAATTGGTAAAATTTTGCGCATAAACTGGGTATACGCAATGATCTGCCGTACAACCAACGAATTTAAGCCTGTCTGCAGAACCTGTAAAACCCCATGCCTGCATAAAAAAGGTATAGCAATAGCCGTAAGCAAACAGGTTGTTGATAGTGGCCCAGTCAATACGCCCAAACCTGAACGCCACGGCATTATCATGCATCCATTGTTTTAGGGTTATGTCATAGTTATATGGAGATGTACTTCCTGCAACGTAGTTATAATTCCACCGGATATTTTGGATAACAGGAACGTCCAGAACCTGAGTTAATGACACCCCAATATAAAGAGGTGCGCCGATTATCTGGTCGATTACAACCCTTGACGAAGATCCCGAGTCAGCGCTATTAACAATCCCCCCGAGTCGAAATGCGTAATACGCGTTGCCAACATCCAGGCATTCAAACCGGGACTCGAATGCACCACCGTGAAAAATAGGCGGGTACACGACAGGCGCGGTTATTGTGTCTGTTAAGGCAGTTACCTGATTGGGGTATCGAAACCGGAGATTACGAAACCGGTTAAACCTTCCTCCACCGAGAGAATTGCTCGTGCGCAAATCAAAAGTACCGTAAGTCCCCACGGGATTAGTTATATTGAAATTAACGTAACTTCCTTCCGGGCCAATAAATCCTGTCCTTTGAGCGAATGGGATGTCGTTCTCGTCGATATCATATGTTTTCCCGGACTCGAAGATGACAGCCTCACCCGAGGCAGCAGCCTCTCTTATAGCCAGCATGACATCGCCAGAGTTTTTAGCCAGATAGTAAGCAAATGGCCTGGTGGGAACGTTGAATACGTGGATATAGTTGACCGATGCCGCCCCTATAACATCCGAAGCCAGCTCGATCATCACATCAGCTGCACTTCCTGACTCCGGAAGAACAGGTATGGGGTCCCCCTGACTATTAAAGGCAAGAATCTTATTTTCCCTGGCCGCAACACTAGGCAGCATTCCGACGCTGGGTTCCGGGACGCGTAGCGTCCTCGCTAGATTTGTTTTCCCATTTTCGACAACAAATTTTTTTGTCGCTGCATCCTGATCATTAATGGGATCAGCAATATTTGCAATCCGGTAACCATCCGCATTGAATGGTCCACCACCAAAAAGCGGGCGGCTAAGTGCAACGCCGAGATAAATGAATGCGCGCTGAATAGCCATCCAGAGGCGGTCAAAATCTTTGTTAACCGTATCGGCCAACAGGTCGCCGTTGTCCTGGTAATCAGTAAGCCTGTAAGTCGGCGTAACACGTTCAAAAATGACAGTAGCGCCATTGGCAGGGGCGGTGAGAAAAGTCACCTCGCCGCCATTGGTACTCCCTACACCAGACACGGTATAGCCGGATGTTACTTCGTTGCCGTTGATGGTCACCTGAATATCGCTGGCGCTGATCAGGTAAAACTCATAGGCAAAGACAGTGGTCAGCCCGTTGGCAGTATAAATGTTATAGGGTGTCTGGTTCGGTACCGACATACGAGGGACTCCGGCGGCTAGTAATCTACGGCGACCATGTGATCGCCATCGTTTGGTTGCCAATGTTCCCGCGCCTGCGCGGTCGGAATCCCGACCAATTTACCAATACGCACTGGTGTTGAGCTGATAGCCCCGGAGCCGGAGTCGATAAAGTCATCGGGCTGATTAGTCAGCGCCGGGTTAAAATCGCGCATCTGGTCGTACATAGGGCCGTCGAGCACGTCGGTATGCGCCCAGAGGAACCGCGACGACAGCGGCGCTTCGAATGCATCAAGTATGCGTTTCTGTTTATTGGTGACGCTGAACTCTTCCCGTACGCCGCAGCCGGTCCCCTTCAGCGCCTGTATCAGCAATTTCCCGGCAAAGCTGCCGGGGCCGTTCACCTCAACGCATACCAGCGGGATCTGATACTTCAGCACCAGTTCTTTAATCTGCATCACCTGGCCTCCGGTGATTTTGTCGTTGTCGTCGAATTCCGCCAGTTCGCCTGTAAGCCCCTGGCAAACATGCCAGTACAGATGCCCGCGTGCGTCAGTGAACACCAAGGAGAACGCCGAGGCGTCGGCCTTAACTTTGCCGGTGGCCACATCCCACCAGGCGACAGCGCCAACAATTTGCGTCTGGCCAAGCCACATTGAGCAGGAGCGGTTCGCGTATCGGATTTCAGGCTGTACGTTGTATTCTCGGATACGGTCAGGGTCGAGTCGAACTTCGCCAATCGGTTTACTGTGCAGCTGGTACTGGCTATCCCATTCGTTGACTGTGCGGCACTCTTTACGGCGCAGCAGTAATTCATCATGATCGAAACGGCCCGGCCACGCGCAGCCGGCGTAAAAATCCACGACCGTTTCAGGCGGTGCAGCAAATTCCACACCGTCTTCAGTCAACCGGTAATCAGTACCCTCGACCAGAAGCCGGGCGGCTTTATGGATCCCAACGAAAACATATTCCGGGCGGAACGGTACCCGGTATCGTTTTCTGGTCGCCTTCTTCGCTTCGACGCGATGCTCTTTATCGAACAGCTTTATTGTGAGGCAATCGGCGCCCTCCGCTTCTTTTTCATCGTAAAGGCTGTCGTGGGTATGCGGAGTACCGATAAACAATTTTCGGCCACCGGGTATCAAAATATGCGTCTGCTCGCTTAGGCGATAGCGCAGTTTTTCGCGAGCCTCCGGAGTCTGGATATTGCCGGGTACCTCCACGTCATCATTCTGGCACTCGTTGGCACGGGCACCGGTAACGTTCGACAGAATGCCTTTTGCGAACATGCTGGCGTTACGCATATCCAGCGCGCCGTTTACCCACCATTGCTCGATGGTACCGATGCCGTCCGGCAACATGCCTTTCGTCAGTGGATGGTTGCGCAGAACGTTTTGGGTGTCGCGGCTGGTCTTTCTGGCAGTAGTATCGGATTCCGACTGGTGCAGAATGCGGTACTGGCGATCGCAGTAATACCGCCAGGCGTTATAAACGCCCAGAATAGTGGATTTACCAAAGCCACGAAAACAGCGAAGCACCGCGAGGTTTCCGCGATGCTCCAGCCAGTGGCAGGCTTTATAGTGGCAGTCCGGCACATCCCAGTTCATCCGCTCCGCCCACATCAGGAAAAAGGCGAGGAACGAAATCATTTTTTGCCTTTTTGTTGCAGCCTCTCGATCACTTCCAGCGCTTTACGTTCAGCAGCTGCTACCTGCTGCCCTAACTGGAACGCTTCATCGTCCGGATCCTCTCCGCCGGGTTTAGGTGTTCCCCCGCGCGTATGCATGCCAATCAGAGAGTGGACTTTTACCAGCAGCGTCAGCGATGCGGCCGCGTTCTTCTTATGCCAGTACCGATCACCGCGTTCCTGTTTGGTGTGCTTTGTGATTTCCTTCCCTGCCCCCGGCCAGTTATCCGGATCGGCTTCTTCAAGAACTACATCGGTGAGCTTATCGCTAAGAGCGGTCAGGCGGGTTTTGTAATCTGAATGCATAAAAAAGCCCCGTGGTTATCCATAGGGCTATAATGTGCCGGGCTAGAGGTCGGAATCCTGACTATTGCATATGCAGCGATGTACGTATAAAACTAGCCGACATTAATATAATTATTTTCATTCAGAGGCTCCCTGTGAAAACTTTATTCCCCTTAATACTGTTTATCGTAACTTCTACCGTATGCGCCAAAGAAGTTAAATATGACTTCCCTCCAGATGGGGAAATGGCAAAATCACTCAAACCAGAAATTGTTGGCGTGGCTAATTATGAAATTGTCAATAGAAGCGTGCGCTTAAAAGCTTTAGATGTTGGTGAAAAAGATGTTTCTCTCCTGGTAGTCATAGGTGCTACCGACACCAGAAAACCCGTTACTCAAGCTAACATCCCTGACAAACAATCCATCTCATTAACTAAACAGCAAATTGTGAACAAATATTGTGCACCATTCGGGTATGGCAATTGGTACTTTGATGCCTTCAAACAGCGGGGTGTAAAACTGCACTATTACTTTTACTCGGCAGTAGACACCCCGTTATTTACATTCACGGTAAATAAATCTGATTGCGATTAACGCATACCGGGGTCGACCTGGTTAATCAGCGGTGCAATCCAGAACAGATTATTACCGGGTAACAGCGTTCGCACGCTATGCAGCACACGGTCGCCGGCGTCGCCATTCAGCACGCCGGCGGTTACATCTGTAACGGTATCCAGCAGGCCAAAGGTTGGCCCCAGAGCAGAACCGATAAAGCCGCGGCTGGCGTAACGGGACTGCGTTCCGGTGCCGAGCAATGGCCCTAGCCCTACCATCCCGCCGGATGCCTTTTCAGCCATGTTGTTATATTCCATCAGCGGGCCAAGGATACCGGAACGGTCAACACCCTCAAGTGCCAGTTTTTGCGGAGACCAGTCGATTTCTTTACCATTCGCAGCCTGTTTAAGCGCATACGTGAGCGCACCGAGGGCAATCTGAAATGCTGTGCCGTAGTAAAACTGCGCGGTACCTTCTGATAAACCGCCAATTGTTGCCCTGTTATATGATGCCGTCGTGAAGGAGCGGAACTGGAAAACTGTGCGTCCGATTGGTGAACTGGCCCATAGTGGCGTATCGCCTACCCCCGGCGTGATAATAATGTTGTTGGTATCCTTCAAAACTGCCGACTGGAATACACCTGCAGCGTAATCATCATCCCATTTTTCAAAATTGCCAATATGCCAACCATCAAGCACCTCACCATGCTTACGAAACTGTTCGTTTATGCGCGCGGCTGTAGATGGACTGATACCCAGTTTCGCAATACGGGAAGCTGGAGCCGCCCCGGAAAGAATACTGTCAGCGGTTACCATACCGTTAATCGCTTTGTTAATGTCGTTGTATTGCCCCATTAATGTGAGCTTTCCGAATACATCAGTAACGCGATCTAACCCAGCTTCGGCCGCGTTCGTGCGAGTAGAGCTATCAACCAGATCAGCCATCAGACGCGAACGGGAGTTAAGCACCGTTTCGACCATAACCCCCATCTTTTTCATTTCGCTTTTGTTGGCTGCAAACGCCGGCGACTTGGATATCAGCGCACCATAACCCTTCATGGTTTTACTGAACCCGTTGACCATCACTCCTCGAGCGAGATCGGGAATAGCGGAAACCGTCATACCGCCGAGTTTAGTTACGAAGTTTACATTACGCATAGCGCGGCCAGCTCGTACAAAAAAGGATGATGGATCGTCAGGCATTCCATACGTACCAACCAGCCGATCACGCATGGCCGTAATATCCCGGATATCATTATCACGGGCTTTGGCTAATTTAGCCTGATCCTGGGGGCGCGCCCGCATCAGTTCATCGTATTCATCCTGTATCGCCTTAAGTTGGGACTCAAGGTTACGGTTTCCGAACACACGAGTTAACTCGATATCAGGAGAAGCCTCTCGGATATGCCTCTGCAATACGTAGTTAGCATCACTCTCCAGATAATCCCGCATCATATTGTCTGGGAGATTTAAAGTACGCTGCCGGGAACTTCCTGGGACTTTAACAGTAAAAACGTTCGTAAAATCCTGGGGGATTTTTGCTCCAACAATTTTATTTATCGTTGCGTCTGCGGCGATCTCTGCATCTTCCCGTGACATAGCCGAAGCACCACGCGACCACCAGTTAACTAAAAGATCGCTGAATTTATCGCGCTCCTCAACAATTTTCCCCACTCTGTAGACTCGAGGAAAATAACTGGTCTGTCCCAACGCTTTTAGCTCCGCATCAGGAGGGAGTAAACCTAAATCCTGCTGGGCTACTTTCACCCTGTCTACCACCTGACGCAATGCACGTGCAGCATCCTGAACAGCAGCGTTCCCATGAATATCGCCATTTCGCATGGCGTCTCCAACTTCCTCGCGGAATCTGGTGTAATTGAGATCTCCGCCATCAGCTTTATATTTGGCATACGCCTGTTTATTGGTTACCACCACCGCAGCTTCTTCCCTTCGCCAGCCACGCACACGGGTTTCAGCGGCAACGGGGGTCTCGAACCCGCGCTGATTACCACGCAGCGCAAAGTTATTTTCCGCCAGCTCTAGCGCTGTGATCCGCGCATTGCGAGACGGCGACGATATAACCCGTGATATAGGTGTCATGTATCCGCCAGCTTTTAACGCAATATCCGCCGCTTTTCCTCCGTCGAGGGTGAGATCGTCAAGGGTTGCCTGCCTGATCTGCATAGCACCCACGCTCCCGCCATCCTGTAGGCTGTCCATTCCCCGGTTAATAGCGTCAGCCATACCTGCATTTTCAAGTGCATCGGCCATTTCCCGCGTGGCTGCGGCCCTGACTCCGGGGGATAACATTGCACCAGCACTTGCAAAAATACCGCTGAACATAGCTCCGGCTGTGATGTGCGCTGCACTTTCCCCCAGCGTCCTAGTGTACTGCTGGTTATTCAGCGCAACTTCGCTAAGCGCAGTACCGGCGGCACCAATAGCAATCTGAGAACCAATACGAGCAGCCAGGCTTCCCTGCGCACCGGGAATAAACATCGATGCGACCGTGACAGGGTCGATAATTCCGGCAGCGATACTGGCCAGAGTTCCTTCAGCGCCTGCTTCAGACAGCAACTGGCGGTCTTCGTTTTCATCGTCTATCTGGTTTTTAATCCAGGCGGTTTCCTCTGGAGATTTTGAATCCGCAAAGGCGGATCCCCATTGTTCGTACCCCTTTAGTTCGTTTTTATCAGAATAAGGGTTATACCCGTCCGCCGGTTCGAATTGTTTAGCCGGGCGGAACATTCCGGCCAGCAGGTTATTCTGACGAAAAGCGGCATCCCATACAGACGGTTGCTGTTGCAGCGGTTCCGGGTTGGTTCCTTCAGGCAGAGATACATCAAAACCAGTTGGCTCCTGAAGAGCATTATCCATTACGCTTAGCGGTTCGTCAGATTGTGGGTAGAAAGGCATTATTCATTACTCCATGAAAAGTAGTTTTTGACCCTGTTCATACGCTCATCATGCAAGCGCTGATACTGTTCATCGAGCGCACGATGTTTTTCTTTAAAGCCCCGAATATCTTTACCGCGTGATATTTCCTCTTCGCCTTGTTTCTCCCTCTCCTGCTGCATTTTTTGATACGGCCCCCATTTTTCAATGTCAGGTTTCCAGCGCATGGGACGACCAAATTTATCGTAATAAGGCTGTACGCTCTCGATTCCATCTTTATCTTTCATGCGAACAACAACTGAATATTTGCGGTCGCGATGGGTATCCAAATCTGGTGTAATCTCTAGCTCTCCGCCGATACGAGATTCAGGTGTATTGGTGGTTATTACTGGCGCAGCCCCGGAAGTTATTCCAAGCTCTGTTGGGCTCGTTAATATTTCTTTACTGCGTTCCCCATACATTAGTTCTTCTTTTTCTTCTTTCCACTGCGCAGCCTGCCAACCAGACGGCCCGTAGTTATAAAGAGCTTCAGGCGCGTATTTCATAAACTGAGCACTGCCATTTACATCGCTAATACTCCATGTTCTGGATATCTGTACGTTGGTCATTTTTTTAGCTAATTCGGCGTTACCGCCCGAATTGCGATAATTAATGTCATACAGTGACTGGTAGTCATTACGGAATTTTACAGCATTAGGATTCTGGTCATCCGCGGCGGGGCCGCCAAAGCTGTACCACGGTTTCATGCTGCTGACTGCGGAATCCATCGCGCTGGCACGCTCTTTTTTGTACTCCTTCGTGCTCTGCGTAGAAGACAATTGCGATTTCAGTGCGTCGGTCTGGTTGTAGGTCACGTTCTGTGCTTGTTTTACAGCCGCATCGGGTGCCATTCCAGCATCGGATAACTGTTTAACTGTCAGATAAAAACTTTGCATGTCCTTTGGCATGTCGCTAATAGACGCAGGATCCGTCCTGTACAGGGAATCGAACAAATTAGCTCCCTGCTTCACCACATCCGGACTGTCAGAGCGAGAAATAGCATTCAGTTGCGATGTAACCTGCGACGGGATAATGCCCGTCTGGTTAACCTGCTGCACGATAGCGTCGTGAGTGGTGGCGTCGTTAATGCGGAAGTTAAGCGCCGATGTCGTATTGTCCGCCGCCTTCTGCATGGATTTGTTGCTCGGGTCGAGTTTCTCGCCAGAGATCAGCGCATCGTTAAAGCGGGTAGCATCACGCTGCGCCTGAATATTGGCGTTACTCTTCTGCACCAGCGCACTAAGTTTGCCGTGCGCATCAAGTTTTAGCGCATAATCCGGGTCGTTTGCCTGCGGTTTCACTTTCGCCAGTTCGGCCTGCTGTTCTGCCGGGGTGACGTACTGAATAGCCTGGAAAGTTCTGGCGTTATCGATCGCAATATCCAGCTGCTTGACCGCCGTCTGCCCCTGTTCACCATATGCAAACAGAATGGTGGAAGCGTTCGGCATAGCGTCCGGCACCTCGCCGTTATACAGCTGCGCCATCGTATTATTGAGAATCGGGTCAATCTGCTGGCGCAGCGCCGTACGCTGCTGGCGGATCTGTGACTCGGCGATATTGTCGATTTTATTCACAGCCACGGGGTCAAGGCCGGTTTTGTTTTTGTTATAGCGGGACAGCCAACCTTGAGTTTCAGCAGGCAGTTGCTTAACGAAATCAGCCATCGATATTTCGCCTTTGCGCGGGTCGCCTACTTTAGAGATCAGTTTATCGACGTTACCAATCCCCCAGTTATACGCGGCCCCGGCCAGTGGTTCTGACTGGTATTTTTTACTGAGCTGCCCGGCATAATCGCGAGCCAGCTGCGCATGCTGCACCGGGTCATCGGGGTTGTATTCCACGCCACGTTTAGCCGCAAGCTCCTTTCCTGTATCCGGCATCAACTGATATTCACCTTGTGCTCGTTCCCCGCTCTTCGTTACGGGACCTTGCACGAGGCTACCGTCGGCATTACGGTGCTTGCCGCCGGATTCCACCAGGCCAACCGCGCGCATATCAAGCTCCCCGGTGCTGCTGTTTACCAGTGAAAAATCACCATTCAACCAGCCAGTGGGATTTGTTACTGCATAGTTCTGCGCGCGCTGCTCAAGTGCTTTCTGGTTTGCTTCGGAGATTGCGCCATCGATGCTTTCCTGACTCCACCCGCGAGCCTGGCCATATAATTCAATCGAGTGCTTGCGGGCACCACGAATCAAACTGGCCTGCATCGGGTTATCGTAAGCGCTGGCCTCTTGCTCTACGGAGGTGCTCACCGTCGCGTTTAACTGCTGGCGCTGGGCTGCATCTGTCTGTGAGCGCTCGAACGAACTGTAGGTGCTGGTTCGGCGGACCTGGCCAGCCTGCCACTGCGCATCAAAATAGTTAATCTGGCTGGGCGGTACTCGTTTACGGGCCTCCTCGTATTCCGAAGCGTCGGCCTTATCCATATCAGTCACTACGCCAGAGGAATTAAAGCCCTGTCGCGTTACCATCGCGCCGGTTTGCGGGTTTTCCCAACGGTCATTAGATTTAGCATCCAGATCCGTTAGTATCGCCTGCGTCGCGGCTACATCAGCTTTATCCTGTACCCGCTGCAAGTCATCACTAACCTGCCCTACCGCGGCACCAAACCCGGAAAGGGCGTTACCGACCGCCGTAACATTACCCAGAGATACGCGGCTCTGCTGCGCTTGCGGGGTTAAATTGCCAAAATTTCCCGTTGGTATTCTCACGTTTTTATCTCCTATCGTGTTTTCCAGCCGGTGTACATCTTCGATCCGGATGAAAGCAAAGAACCCCCAGCGCTAAGCATGCTGGACTGTTTAGCCTGTTGGCCGCTAATCACATCTGCCTGCGCCTGCGCACGCATCCGGTTAGAACCATTTACGCCATTCAAAATCGTTGTGTATGCATCCTGTTCAGCATCACCGGCGATGCCGGATGTAACGCGAAGTGCAGTACCTTCCCCAGCTTCAACGCCTGACGCACCGTATGAGGCATTCGCCGAAGAGGCCTGTTGTGCTCCCTGCTGGCGAATACGTTGCGCCTGCACTTTGGCGGCGGCGGTGTTTGCATCAGCATCAGCGCTGGCCTGAGCGGCGTTATAGTTTGCTGCTGCCTGTGCATCATTGCCCTGTTTGAACGCCCCCAGCGCTGAAACCGCTGCGGATGCTAAAGCTACCCATGCCATTACTTACCCCCAGAAAAGACGATGCCGACATGTTGCAACCCGAGCCGCTCATACAGCCGCCCGGTACGTTCTTCATCGATGCCGGTTGTAATACCCATATCAATCTGGTCAGCGCCTTTTTCTTTCGCCCAGTCGATGTACTCTTTCGCCAGACGGTAACCAGCCATCGTTCCCCGGTGAGCTTTTTCAACGTATAGCCCCAGTTCATAGGAAATCGTCGCATCAGCAAAATAGTGATCGGTCACCACCGCCGCTATCGCGCCAACGATATCGCCGTTTCTCTCCGCAACTGCCACCATGCCAGAGGGTGAATCAATTAACTGACGGAGCAACGCGGCAAATTTAACGCCGTTACCAGCGTTGCACAGGTGGACAACCACGCCTTAGCGTCATCAGGCAGTAATTCGCTGTCAAGGTTCAGCCATTGAGCATTCGCCGGGGTCATCCCTGACATAAGCGCGGACGCCAGCATGCGGGCGCTGTCGGTGGCTGTGCCGTCCAGCAGCTTTGCAACCTTATGTTTCGCGCTTTGTGCGTCCAGCACCTCAGACGAAAACCCGGCCCCGCGCAGCGGATAGGTGTAGTCGTAGCACTCCCGCCAGACGCTTTCGTGCACCTGGCGATTTGCTTTCAGCGTGTCAGCGCGCTTGATTAGCCTGCTGGCGAGTTGATCCATGAGTTAAGCCCCTAACGTGTTTTTTGCGGCCTGTGCGCCAGAAGCCAGCAAAGAACTGCCGGAATCTGTGGCACCAGTAGAACCGCTGGCCAGCAGTGAAGAACCTGCCTTGCGCTTTTTGCGCGCGGCTGCATCGGCATTAGCTGCACGTGCAGCAGCATTGGACGCGGCGTCGGCTTCAGCCTGTGGGTCAGTTGTCTGTACGTCCGGGGTTTTGTCCTTAGTGAACAAACCAGCAGGATCGAGAACTTTTTTCGGGTCAAATCCACCACACATAAAAATCTCCTTAGCCCGGAACGTGCCAGCCGTGTTCGGTTAATACCGGCGCACTGCGCACGGGTTGCTTTTTGCCTTCCTCGTTTGTCACCTGCTCCGCCGTACCGCCAGTCCTTACCTCAGTGGCTTTGTGTACCAGATTGAGGAAGTCGAGGCAGTTGGTCAGCGGGTGGCCGATAATGTCGGTGAAGTCGTACTCTTCGAAGCGGGCAACGATAGCAGCGCCCTGCGCGTTGAGCGTGGCGAGAATGGCGTTACGTTCTGCCAGTTGAGTACCATCAAGCAGGGTTGAAACTTTTTGCTGCACGGTCTGTTCGTCGCTGCCGTTCCCCTGCTGCTGCGCGCCGTTCTGTTCAGCAGTAATTAACTGCCCCTCTGTAACGAGCGTTTTTTCTTCCAGAGCCGCTTTTTCCTGCCCCGGCGTCTCAACGATTTTTTTCGGTCGAGCCATTTTTTTTCACTCCTGAATTAGTGAGTCGTCATTGTGTGTTGCCCTTCTGGTCAGTTTCCCGACCAAAAACAGGGCGGCGGAACGTCCACCACTGGCGGTAAAGCACAGTAGGGAGTTTTTTACGGTCTGAGCTGGTAGCCAGACACCAGAGAGCAATCAGCGCTTCACCGTGACCATGGCGAGGCTCTGATCCAGATTTCCAGCCGAGGACGGCGGATTTTGAAACGCCAAGTTCATCGGCGATTTGCTGAGTGGTGAGGTTTTTTCTGGTCAGGTCGGTAATGACTCTGAACCAGTCTGTACGGAAGGTGGCGACCAGCGGCATAAATCAGCCCCCTAAACGCGCGCGTGCGCGAGCATAGAGAAGGGCAAAATCGCCGCCCGCCAGAATGAAAAAGGAGCCTGAACAGAATTTCATGCTTTCCGGACGCGTTGGCCAACCGCATTTTTTAGCGTTATCTGCTGCTCTTAGAGACGGAATTAAATTCTGCATAAGCGTAATTCCTTTACCTCGTTAGTGACCTGTTCGAGCAATTCAGTCTCCGTTCCGTAGTTTTCTTCCCATGTTTTTTGCCCTGCGTGGATAGCTACGCCGTGGCCGCCGGTTCTGTGGTGTGGAGGGCAAAGCGGGAGAGTTTCTTTGTGGTCGGCGCGCTGGGCTATGCCCTGCCCTTTGCGGATATGGTGAACTTCTGCCGGTGTAGCGCCGTAGCCAAGATTTCTGCATACGACGCAACCCAGTGATGCAACGTCTTCCAGCCAGCGCTTATCGTCTTTGGTCATGGCGATATTTCTCAGGCGGCATAGCTGAATAATTGCGAGGCTGCGTTTTCTGCTGCCTGCTGATTGGGGAATGTGCGGAATAAAATAAAATTCCAGAGGACGTCTAATACGGATTTATACAGCTGAGAAAATTCTACATCGTCCATTTTTGCGAACGATATAGATTTGGGTTCTTTGCGGTTAGTGCCATCAGGCATCTGGTATTCGGTATAAAAACCGGCTTCGATAGTTACCCAGGAACGGAATGCTTCAAACGATTTAACCGCGCTGATATTCCCTGCGCGTTTTTCTGCCTCATCCCGGAGGTACTGATCCGCCAGTTCCTGCAACGTGTCTGCATGCCCGGCATAGTGGGCCACCAGTTGCACATAACCACGAACCAGTTTTTTATCAGCTGGCGATATTGCACCGCCGGAAGGTTGCCAGTAATCAAATCCCAGATTCAGGAGGGCAAAAAATTTGCGGTGGAACGCCGGGTTTCTTGCCTGCTTAAAATCTGCATACAAAATACCGCCCATGCGAACTTTTTTTTCCAAGAATTCGCGGGCGTCAGGCGCTGCCGGAATTAATACACCGCCGGGTGCTTTTACAAAAGAATACTGCGCCATTGGTTTCCCCTTTAGCGCAGCAATTGTTCAGAATTACATGGTGTTGGGTGTTCAGGCCAACGGGGTAATTATAGCATATTGCCGTCTGGTTTGATAATGGTATAACCCGTCAATTTAGCTAATTCAAACAACGCGTTAAGTGTCGCTACGTGCTCATCGGAATGGACGATTCTCGTCTTCTTAATCTTCCCATTTTCACACGTTATCAGCACATCACCATCGTCGGGGAGAAGGTCTCCTGCGTCTTTCTTATCAACCACTACCTCTCCCTCAACAACAATACTGTATAAAATTACAGTATATATACTACCAACTGACAGTGAGCGCAAATTTTTAAGAGCACGAATCGTTAAAAATCAACAATAAATCTGAAAATATCCAATTGAATTCAAAAGAAAACCGCCATTTCTGACGGTTCTGTTTTATCTGGTATGGTTGTTCGCTATGCTGACAGTTTGGTTTCGTGCCACCCTCGCGTTACCCAGCATTGCGAATCACCAGCACACGGGCAGGAGGTGATCGGCAGCGTCTCACCGCATTTTCTACACAGACGTTTGCTGATCGATTTGATGTGGCCACTAAGCCGCGCATCATCCTGACGGATCAGCATAGCGATGTACTCGACCAGTTCGTACGGTTCACGCCCCGGACGCCGGGCGGCGCAATTACGCGCCAGCATGTCCAGTTCCTGCGCGTCGAGAACCAGCTCAATTTTCCGGTTCCCGGCGGCAGACTGCCGCGCCCTCTGCGCGGCTTTACGTTCTGCGGATGATTTAGCCATTAACCACCCCAATTAACTGGACAAGCGTTTAATCGCATGGCGGAGCATAACTTGTGCATACAGCGCCGGAGCAAGCACCTGCGGCATTTTAGAGTAACCCGCGCCAGAAAACAGGCGGTGAATTTCTTTAGGGGCAGCGCGCAGATTATCGATATTGTTATTATTAAGATCATTATCCAGATGTATAACCGAATAACCGGTCGGTAATTTTCCATGTACGCATTCATATACGTATACATCGAGTCTAATTTTCTCTTTATTAACAGTGATGTACTGGGGAAGAATGCGTTTCCGGCCTTTAGGTTCGCGAGTCCATCCACGAGCTATCTTTACATCCTTGATATTGTCAGGTTTTTTATCGGTACCGAATCGCCTGTTGAACCGTTCTGTTAGTTCAGCATTCGTTAGATTCCTGTTGGCATAAATGAAAGTTAGCTGCTCATCGGTATAGCGCGGCTCAATTAAAAACTGCTTTCCTAACCCATGAGATTTGCACCAGATACGGATAGCGCCCACGCTCTTATTTGTACCAAATTGAGCGTTAAACATTTCAGTTAATTCCCGCGCAGTGGAGCTTTTGATATGCTGCCTGATAAACAACTCTTGGGCTGGAGTGTATTTCTCTATCATTTTTCGATCCCCATAATCTTAGGCACATTGCCTGCGGTACCGTCATAAATAGCCTTCTGAGCGTCGAGGGCGACGCGATAAGTACCGACCATTACCCCGACGATCTCAACTACCGCCTTTGCCCTCGATAACTCTTCCTGAAGTAGGTCGCCTTTGATATTGGGATCGGTGACGGTCTCCAGCATGGCGAACTGGTGATTCATTAAATCCTGAATAGTGTTTTTCATGGTTAAGCAACCTCCCCGATATATTCAGCAATGCCCGGCAGCAGCGCCACCGCAGGCGAATCACACTGATTTCCCCATACGTCGAAACCATGCGACGACTGGCGGGCGAATAACTCAATACGCGGTACATCGCCCAGCAGCTGCACCAGCTTTTCGCGCACGATATCCGGTTTGCGCGAATGCTCCAGACGCGGGGCCGTGAATGACTGAACGATCCCGGCATCCAGTCGGGCGGGTAATTTCCCCTGCACTGCGAAAAGGCAATCCTCACTGTTTGCCCGGGTCATATGGCCCATTCCAATGGCCAGTTTGTCGGTCTGCCGGCTGTAGCATTTGTTCCACGTAAAGCCTTTCATGGTCATCAGACGGAAGCCCCACGCCTCGACGACTCGCAACGCCTCCAGCGGCTGAGTCGGTACCCACCACATAGCCAGCAGGCAGCTTTCAGCGGCCAGTTCCCAGACCGGGAGACGGCAGATATCGAGCACAGTCATGGTCTGGTATTTGTGCCCGGCGCCGCGTTCCCCGTCTTTGGCTTTGTCGCGGTAAGTCCATGGAGGATCCGCATAAATCAGGGTGTATTTGTTATTCACGCAAGCACCCCACTACTGCGGAGACATTCCAGCGCCCACTGCGCCACCTCACATCCAGCCCATATCAGAGCGATAATGACTATCCAGCCAACAACGTTTGCACTGAGTACGAACAGCATCAGCGTCCTGCGGCTGCAATGCATAAAATCAGGTGTTGAAAATTTCATGTCCGCTTCTCCCGCCAAAAATTTAATCGTTCTTTGAAAAACTCCCGGTAGCTTTCCGGCGTCGCTGCAATCTGCTCTACGATGGCCTGTCGAGTTACTTTTTTCTCGAACAGCTGGCGTATGAGTGCCGCGGCCCGCATGTCGTAGTGCTCTTTGATCTGGCACTCCTGCGGCCATTTGGCGCGATTAAGCGGTAAGCCGGGCGGCAAGTAATCTGATTGCCCGGCCATGCCTTATGCCCTCTTGTTCTTCGCTGACTCGATGTAATAACGGGGATCGACGCTGTTAAGCGTGAAGTGAACCAGCGGCATATCGTCGTGACGCGTGATACCCACATAATTCGACGTGAACATGCCAAATACGCGATCGTGAAGTTCTTTAATCGTCACCTGACAATCTGGATAGTGCTTCTGGATTAATGCCAGAATGCCCTGGTAAGAAAGCGTTTTGCCTTTCATCACGGATACCAGCTGCTGCGCGGTGACGCTCCCGGCGTCCTGTTGTGCGTCGCTGGCCTGCAATGGGCGGATACTCTCCAGCACCAGACGGTGACGGCCAATACTGCCGACGCGCTGGCCCGTTTTTTTATCGAAATGCTCATTGGAGCCAGCAGACCAGACGGTCGCACCTTCGCTAAGGCGAACGCTTTTTTCACCTCTGGAATAAATCACGGTGCCGATGTGGGTTTTACGCCTGCGGCCGGAAACCGTAGGGGCGATAAATTCACGCTTAATCGGTTTTTGCGGGGTGATACCGGGCACAGGGGCCGGACGTGGCGCCGCAACGAACACGGAACGGCTACGGGCGCGCGCGCCGGCGTTCATGCGCCAGAGAATAACGGGGAGCCAGTTGCAGCCATCATCCGGTTTTACGGGTTTTGGGTAATTTAAATTCGTGGTCATTGGTCTTTCCTCAGTTAAATCGCGCTGGTCAGGCGCGGTTAAAATGCATCGGTATTGAATTTCTCTGAGTATTTACGGGGTTGTTTCCGGGGTTTCGCGGCCTCCAGTTGGATACGTGTTTTCTCTTTGCCAACATGCTGATCCATTGACAGAAAGTGTCCGTTTTTAAATTCCTGATAAATAATTGCGCCTGCGGCGCTGAAGCGGCTTTTACCCAGGATAATTTCAGCGACGCCAGCCGCCGGGCTTTCCGGGTTGTAAACCTCATCGCGGTACAGAAACATGATGCTGTCGGCGTCCTGCTCAATGGAACCGGAATCGCGCAGGTCTGACATGACCGGGCGGCGCTGGGCCGCCGGGCGGGAATCCACGGCGCGGGAAAGCTGGCTAAGCGCGAACGTCGGCGTATGCAGGCGCATAGCCATAGTTTTTAAGTTTCGGGATATGTGGGCGATCGCGAGGTCGTTACGCTCTGCCTTCGGTTTTTTAATCAGGCCAAGGTAATCGACAACGATCATCGCCAGATGCGGATACCGGCGCTTATGCGTTTCGGCAACGGCGCGGATTTGCTCAATCGTCAGATCGGTAGCATCAACGATCCAGATATCGCGCCCGTTCATGGTCTCCATGGCCGCTGTAAAGCGCGCCCAGTCCTCGTCCTGCATGTCGAGGGGATTACGCAGGCGTGACACTGACATGTTGCCAGAACCCGCCAGAGAGCGTTCTACGATTTGCGCAGCGGCCATTTCCATGCTGAATATCAACGCGCCACCGCCAGCAGCGGTAACACCATCGACAATCTTCAGCGCAAATTCTGTTTTTCCCATGCCCGGACGCCCGGCGACGACAATCAAATCCTGCAGGTTGATTCCGCCGGTCGCATCGTCCAGTTCCTCGATCCCGGTTTTCAGGTTGCGAGTACCCTCTTCGCCGTCCATGCGCTTCTGCATGGTTTCCATGTACACCGGCAATAATTCGCTCATGTGTACCGGCTGCACGTCGCCAGTGTCGCCGGTCATGTCCAGCAGCTGCGCCACGGCAGTTTCGACAATCTGATCGCGCTGCTCCTGATTATTCGCCTGGCGGATACCATCAGCACCATGTTGCAGTAATTCAGCCATACGGCGACTGCGCCACGCCTTAACCATTTTCCCGGCGTAACCTTTCAGGTTTGGTACCGTGGCGGGCATACGCGAAATCTCTGATAAATCAGCCAGGCTACTCCCTCCCAGAGCCTCACTGACAAACAGCATATCGATCAGACCGTTCGTCAACGCCTGTTTTTTGATTTCCGAGAAGGCGCGACGATGAAAAACAATGCTGAATGATTCTTCAGGCGTCGATGCGATCACGTCGAAAGCGTCCGGACTTGCTCCACCGTTCAGCAGTCCAGCCAGTACACAAGATTCCAGTTCCTGCGGAGTCATAGCGATCCCTCACGAGTTTTACGCAATGTTTCAGGCTTCATCAGGTAGTCAAAGCTGGCGCGCCATCCGCCATTTTCACCAAAGTAAAAATCGGAGGCGTCAGCGCGGAATTTTTCGAAATAACCCAGAAATGCGCCCGTGGTTTTGTTTTTCATATGGGCGGCCAGACTGGTGATCATCCGGCGGCGGTCTGTGTCCAGTTCAGCAGCGGGCAGAACATCAGCAAAAATTTCGTTGTAGCCGTTCATAACGGCTTCCGGATCAATATCGGTTTCGGTCACCGCCCATGCTTCAGCGTCAGCGAGATAACCATCAAAGCGGTTTACCCGGCAGATGTTCGCTGGCTTCGGCAGGCTATCGCCACGGCGGCGCCATGTGGCCAGCACCCAGCGGATAACTAACTGCAATTCGTCTAGGGTGTAACCTTCCCGGGTGGTGGTCGGCGTCAGCATCATCACAAACGGTTTCAGGTCACGGCAGCGGGTACCGGTTTGCTCGTTGTAAAATTTCAGCGCTTTTTTAGCATCAGAATTAATTTTTTCTTCGCCTTCCCCCGTCTGGGGGTTAGGGGGATCTATAGGTTCTATGACTGGTTCAAAAGAGTGACTGGTTCTGGTGCCGCCACACGGCATAGGGGCTATGCTTTTTGGCGGCATACCTGTGCTTTCTGACGGCATAGGGGCTATGCTTTTTGGCGGCATAGGGTTATCAAGTTTCATACAGTACAAATTCGACGCGTTACCCTTCCCGTTTTTTACGCCCGGACGATTTTCTTTCACCAGCAGGCCCATAGAAATTAACGCATCGATATGGTCACGCACCGCGCTTTTACTGCACTCGCAGTGATCCGCAATATGTTTGTAAGACGGCCAGCATTCGCCGTAATCATTGGCGTTATCAGCCAGTTTGATCAGCACCAGTTTTCGAATCGGGTTTCCAGTCTTGATTGCCATTGCTTTGGCCATAAGCGTCATACTCATAGTCAAATCCCCAGCGAGTCAGCCAGCTGGCGGCAGGCGATTTCGTATTCTTTCTGGGTGAGTCCCGCTTCCTGCAGGTCTGCCTTGCGCAGCTCATAGCGTTCCCAGATTGTCAGCGCAGCAGCGCGACGTTCCTCAAAAATCGATTCGATATCTTCTATCGGGACTTGTACCCCGTTCCGGCGAAACCCGTTCCGCCAGGTGATGCGGTCTTGTGTTCTCATTGGTCTTTCCTCGGTACAGGTTAAACGCTGGTCAGGCGCTGTGTTTCTCGCATAGCTTGCAATGCTCTGGCGACTTGCTGCGGCCCGTCTCTGGCGTCGAGTAACAACGCGATAATCGCCGCGGCAAACTCACGAATGGCCACACAAATTAAATACTGGGTGGACATACCCAAGCGCGCGTAACGTTCTGCTGGCAGCGCCGCTTCCATCGCTTTGACCAGCGCCAGAGTTTTGGCTCTCGCGGCTTTGGTCTCGCCTCGCAACCAACGAAAAATTTGTTGGCGGTTGTTGTTGATTGCCCGCCAGTCGGCGTTTCCATCTGCATCTTCGATCTGGTGCAGCTTCAGCGAACCGGTATTACCACCAAGACGAAACCACATGCGGCTTATCTCGATAGCAACCAGCTCCTGCCCGCTTTCCGCTGCCCAGTTAAAGATCTCTCGTTTAAGTTCTTCGAGGTATTCCACTTCGAGCGTCTCCTGTCGCTGAAAATTGATTAAGCGTAATCAGATTTCGATGCCGCCAATTGTTAAGCTGATTTGGCTGGCAGTTGGTAAGCCTTTGGGTCATAAACAAGTTCGCCATCAGTCATCAGAGACAAACGAGCCGCTTTACCTTCAGGAACCAAACGCCCCCACGCATAGACAGTAGGAGCCTTAACGCCAGCGGCCTCAGCCAGTTTTCTCTTACTACCAAAATATTTGATCGCATCAGTTGTTAACATGAAACACCCTCCTGTTAGATTTTCCTAACAAATTAGGTGTTCGAGATAACGAAGTCAAGGAAATTTAGAATTATCTAACTATGACAATGCCAGGTGAGCGCATCAGAGCGCGTAGAAAAGATCTCAAACTTACTCAGCGCGCTTTAGCGAAGCTGGTTAACGTCGCGCACGTCACTATCTCCCAGTGGGAGACCGGTGATAGTGAGCCTGGCGGGAAAAACCTATTCGCTTTAAGTAACGCACTTCAATGCAGCCCTACCTGGATACTTTACGGCGATGAATCCGCCACTCCGGGAACCCCGGTAGACACCCCGCCGCCGTTAGATGAACGAGAAACAGAGCTTTTAAAACTCTTTTCGTCACTCCCTGAATCTGAAAAAGAGCGGCATTTAACGGAACTTCGCGAAAAAGTAGACGGTTTCAATCGTTTATTTGAAGAGTTACTGCAAGCCCGCAAACAAAAATAATCCCTTTCTAATCAGATAGATGTATTTTTTTACGCCCATACTGTTCGTTTTTTCTAATTTAATCATTGACCAATTTGTTAGATTTACCTAAATTACATCACATCAACGACGCACTAACCACGCGGCAGTTGTTCAGAAACGTTCCGCCGCCCCGGCGTTAAGGGTGAGGTGAAAATATGAGTAAGGGCTTAGATTTTATTGAGAGTGGGACCGCAGATAAGGTTGCAGAAGCTATCGCTTTAGCGGCTGAGGCTCTTTGTCCTCCAGGCCAGCTTTACCCAAGTATCGTGTTGAAAAAAGCGCGACAAGTAATTAAGTCGCGCCCATTGGGTTACTACGTTGTGCCAGGAAATGACTCAGCCAGCGATGATCCCTTGAGCGATCTCTGAAATTTTAGGATCTCCATACTTTTTGGCCTGAGCTGACATTTCTTTCATTAGCTCAATCTTTTCTTCGTCACTGAGACGACGACAAAGAGCATTAATGATTAGCTGGCTCGCTTGTTGGCAGCGTTCAAGTTTTGCAATGCGTTCCAGGATAGATGAATCAGTCACATTAAATCCTCTGTGTTGTAGGGACTTAGAGGATACCACTGAGCCTGAAGTGGATAAAAGACAGGCAAACAATTCTTCGGGTCGCCGACAGTACGATGACATGCGGGAAAGACCGCAACGAATACGAATTGCTGTGTGTAGTCTTGGCCCGGGCGCCCCGGGCATTTTTTTAACACAGTAACGATTTATGCGACCCTTCAGTGAAAACTGAAGCCCTCGAAAAGAGGGACCCCGTGAGGAAAGACCAGTGAGCCTGACCAGCTCTGGCGCCGGGAAAGACCGGGAGGAAAGACCAATGACCAACGGGCATGACCAGCCCTGACAGCCGGGAAAGACCGGCAACCTTTAGATGGCAAAAGGCCCGCACAAGGCGGGCCAGTTACCCCGAACGGTGACCAAACCATTCGGACTTATCACAAGCGACCAAGCTTGTGATGAGGAAAGACCAATGCCGACAGAGTCAACACTGATCGGCTCTGAGTATACATCAACAAGGAGTCGCTATGGAAGCGCTTACCATCCCCGTAACTGTTTACGTTATGGCCACAACGAACCCATATCTACCAACGTCTTATCACTCATTCACCTGTGACATGTCACAGCAATACCCTGATCTGTATGTCCTCGTTACTACCAAAACGGTAGAGGTTGCCATTCCGGCTTTAGAGCCAATCGACATTATTGGTATGCAGGTTAATGCCCTTCGCGCGAAGAAAGAGAAAATCTCTGCCGAAGCAAAGAAGGTGCTGGGTGTTATTGAAGACCAGATTCAGCAGCTGCTGTGCATCGATCACTCTCCGATTGAAGAAAGCGACGTACCGTTTTAATTAACCGGCGCGTGACCTGCGCCAGAAACCAAGAGGAAAGACCAATGACCATCTACAACGGCTTATTTGAGCCAAAGAAATCGGCGATTAAAGACTGCGGCGCCGTGCAGCTGGCGATCGCCATCGATGCGCCAAACAAAAAAGTGGCCGAAAGCATTATGACCGGCAAACTCTGGGAGTCATACCCGGCCAATGGTGACAACTATTTCAAACCGAAACTGTGGGAACATATTGAAGGCCAGCCGCTGCCTACCGTTGGCCAGTTCGATGAGTCATTCGCCCTGCAGCATACTTTTGACGGTGAAAAATGGATTTCTACTGTGCAGGATAGAGCTTCCGGAAGTAGTGCTGGTTTACCTGCCGACGATGAAGTGATCGACCTGATGACCGTTTCCGCAGAGGAACGCTTTGCTGCCGTCCTGCTTTTTAGCACCGCTGCGATTGATGGCCACCTTTATTCTCAGGTTGTGGATTATCTGGATAACCTGAAAAACCACGATGGGGAATTTGAAGAGGAAGATCGCTTTAACTTTAACGTGCTATGCGCCCTGCAAAATAACTTCCCGGTTCAAAGCATGCACGTGGAAGGACTGAATAATCTTGTTCAGGGTATTTTCTCCCATTTTGAAAACCAGACGCCAGGCAAAGCGGCTATCTCTCAGTTCGTTAAACGCTGGCTTGAGAATCCGGGCAAGCGCGACGAACTGGCCCCCGGCGTATATAAAAATACCGCTCTCAGCACCAGCACCGATGATAAAACACCCGTGGTAATTTCTAAGCGCGGGTATAAACACACTTATGCAACGCTGGATCAGGAGATCGCTACCGCCCTTCTCCCGCTGGCGCCTGATGCGCCGGTACTATCCGGAAACCTTCTGGACGCTAAGAAGATGATTTCCGATGACCGGGAAGACTTTAAACGCTGGTCTGCATCGCTGCACACCACTCCGCAGATACTCAAATACGACCGCGCCAGCATCTTCGGTGTGGTGCAGAACGTACCGGCGAAAGATACCTACCATTTCCCTGACAGCCTGCGGCGCCACATCGATTCATGGCTGGAGGCAAATGGCCGCTTTGAAAAAACCGAGGCGGGATCCGTTAAAGAACCAGAGGCAACGCAAAATACCGCCTCAAACGTGGGCGAAAAAGAGGAAGTGCCGCCGTCGGTTGTAACCGATACCCAGGCCAAACAGGCGCGTGAGACGCTCAACGATATGGGCTATGGGGTATATGCATCTGGCGAGGGGGCTGAGCCGGAAGAGAAGTTAAGCGTTAAGGCTGAAAAAGTGGCAGGCGAAGCCGCTCGTTTGGCTCGTGATATCAACCTCAAAGATCGCATGCCAGATGCCGGAGATTTGATTCCAGCAACTCAACCAAATGAAAATATAGCCTCAAAACAAATTGAATCATATCTATCTGAATTGAGTGACGACCAGGCCAAAGCAAACCTTAGTGTCTGGAATCGAGTCCAGCGAACAGATCCGGCCTTCGTCGAAAAGAACAGTTTCGGCGCAGGGCTTCACTCAATCCGGGCGCAGTACATGCTGATGCGCGCAACGGAAGTTTTCGGAATGGAAGGAACCGGTTGGGGCGTTGATATCAAAGGAGAGCGCATAGATCGAGGTGTGCCGCTTATGGAGCCAATACAGGACCAATCAGGAAAAATAATTGGCCAGAAGCCGGTAAGGGACGGGGATGGCTCATTATTCTGTTTATCCGTACATACAATTCGGATTGAACTCTGGTACCTCCGGGACGGAAAGAAGGGGCGCATTCCGGCTTATGGACATACGGATTACATTACCAAGGGGGGGGATGGTGCATTAAAAATGGAGAAAGAAGCCGCCAAAAAATCACTGACTGACGCTACAACCAAAGCACTATCCCACCTCGGATTTGGTGCAGACGTTTACATGAACATGCATAACGACAATGAATACACCTCAAAATTGAATGAGATATTCGAAATCAAAAAAGCCAGCGAAAGCATTGAAGATATAGTGCGGCTTCGTCAGGAATTAGACGACGACCTTACCTCCGTTGCTGAAACCCTATCTACTGGAGTGTCTGTTAACGAAGTTGAAAAGGTGTTTGGCACTATTGCCCGAAAACTCGAAGTGCACCGCAAGGATGCAGAATCAAAAGGTGACACTCAGCGTTCTAGATACCTCAGTGGCCGGTTACGCCGCCTGACTGATATCAAAAATGGACGTATCGCCGAACTGAATAAATCCGAGGAGAAAGCATAATGACTTCCACCACTGCTATTGCCATCGCTGCCGACTACCAGAGCTTGCTGCAACTGCTGGAAAGCTCTGATGAACTGACTCCGGAAATGATCGCTGATACCCTTGAAGGCATGGAAGGAGAACTGGCCGATAAACTGGATTCCATCATGGTTATCGCACGTAATAACCTCGGCAATGCCAGCACCTGCGATGATGAAATAAAACGCCTGGCCGAACGTAAGAAGTCCTTTGAGAATAAGGATAAGGCTCTGCGTAAGTATATTCTCTCCTGCCTGATGGCGGCCGGGCTAGATAAGCTGAAAACAGCCAAAAACACGTTTACTGCCCGTAAAGGTAGCGTCAGTGTCATCATTGATGATGTTGAAAAAATCCCTGACGAAATTGATGGTATTCAATTGGTCGATGTGAAAACAGTTATTATCCCAGATAAGAAGGCAATCAAGGAGATCATCGAATCGGCACAGGCAGCAGCGGCCCAGATTACCGCTGACGGCGGAGAGATACCGGAAGAACTGTTAAAACCAGTACCGGGCGCTCGCCTTGAGATTGGCGAACGTTCATTACAGGTGCGCTGATATGCTCAAAATCACCCTGAAGCGAGGGGATGCCATTCACGTTATTTTTCCTGATGGCACCAAAGGTAAGATCGAAGCCTGCGCACGTTGCGAGTTTGATTTTCATTTTCCCTATAGCGTGAAAATCACCAGAGAAAATGGTGCGCTACGGAATAAACCAAATCAGATTAAGCATAATCAGAAATAAAAACCAACCATCGCTAGCATAGCTGCCCCCTTTGAAAACGGAGAACGCTATGCTGCGATGGCAACCGGGAGCTGTATTGCTCTCAGATTTCGATATCAAGATTGGCCGGTTATCCGCCAGCGTACGAAAGAAGACCCTGACCAGGACTGAAATCGAACGCGCATGCGAAGAAGCTGATAACGCGATAGTCGGCATGATGAGGAAAGACCATGCGACACGAAAACGACATCATCTCAAGGGAGGAGATGATTGAACTAACCGGAACCCCTCTTAAAACCAGGCAATGCGAAGCACTGCGCCGGGCTGGTATCTTCTTCATAGAAAGGGCTGATGGGCACCCCAAAACAACATGGGGCCACTTCACTAACCCGATAAAATACCGCAACCAGAACACCGAAGAGTTGCAGGAAGAAGAACCAGATTTCGGAGCGGTATTCAATGGCCGGAAAGCGTAAAAACCCTGCCGATAACTGGATGCCGCCCCGCGTCTACCGTGGTAAAGCGGCATATGAATTCAGGAATAAGGATAACAAAGCCATACGGCTTTGCGCGCTAACCGAGCCGCAATCAGCCGTTTGGCTGGCATATGAAAAAGCTGTGGGTGAAGAAAAAGAGAGGAGAACCTTTCAGACTCTCGCCGATCAGTTTATGTGCTCCCCTGATTTTATGGATTTGGCAGCTGAAACCAGAAAAGACTATGTAAAGTATTCAGGCAAAGTTCTACCCGTTTTTGGGAAAATTAACCCTGATAAAATTAAACCAGAACATATCCGCCGTTACATGGATCAGCGCGGCCTGTCCAGCCGAACGCAGGCCAACCGGGAAAAGAGTTTTCTTTCGCGGGTATTCCGCTGGGGTTATGAGCGGGGTTACGTCCAGCATAATCCCTGTCAGGGCGTTAAGAAGTTTAAAGAGACAGCCCGAGAGCGTTACATCACCGACGAAGAATATAAAGCGGTTTACGACGTTGCTCCGGACGTGGTTCGCGCCACCATGGAAATCGCTTATTTGTGTCTGGCCAGACAAAGCGATGTGCTGGCTTTGACTGAAGACCAGATACGCGAAACCGGGATCTTTATCCGCCAGGGAAAAACAGGCGTAAAGCAAATCAAAGCATGGTCGCCACGCCTGCGCGCCGCTGTCGCCCTCGCCCGTTCCCTGCCGTTAAAGCCTGGTATCCGTAGCCTGTTTGTCATTCACCAGACCAGCGGCAGCAAATACACCCGCGACGGTTTTAATTCACGCTGGCGCGACGCGAAAATCGCAGCACAGGAAAAGAACCCACACCTGCAGATAGATTTCACTTTCCACGATCTGAAAGCGAAAGGTGTCTCTGATCTGGAAGGAAGCCTCGAGGAGAAACAGGCAATTTCAGGCCATAAGAATTCGAGACAAACGGCGATTTACGACAGGAAAACTAAAATTGTGCCGGTTGTTGGCGGTCAGAAAAAATGAATCGCTATGCGTTCGTTGAAAAATTATCTTCGGACGCATCTTTGGAAAGGAGAATTTCAGGCATAAAAAAACCACCCGTAGGTGGTTTTACACGACACTGCTTATCATTGATTTTATTAGCTTTATCCCAATGGTACCCGGAGCGGGACTTGAACCCGCACAGCGCGAACGCCGAGGGATTTTAAATCCCTTGTGTCTACCGATTCCACCACCCGGGCTCGGGATAGTAATTGGAGGCGCGTTCCGGAGTCGAACCGGACTAGACGGATTTGCAATCCGCTACATAACCGCTTTGCTAACGCGCCTTAATACTGCAACACCCGCAATTGCCGATGTTTTTATATTGGAGCGGGAAACGAGACTCGAACTCGCGACCCCGACCTTGGCAAGGTCGTGCTCTACCAACTGAGCTATTCCCGCATCACCAAGCTGAATTGCTAATCGCTTGATTTTGTTATCGTCTGGCAGACCGTGCTGCCGTTCGATGCGTTGCATTCTACTTACCTGGCGCAATGAGTCAACGTTATTTTTTAAAACCTTGTGTTGTTTGCTGAAAATTGCGCCGAAACGATCACTGATCAAGCAAATCGCCGCGTGCAGCGTTCAAATATTGCAGCATTGACCACAGCGTCAGCACCGCCGCTACGAGGAACAGGCCAATACCCGCCCATTCAACCCAGATATTTGGCCGCCACAGCATCCACACCAGTGCCGCCATCTGTGCCGTTGTTTTCACTTTACCGATCCACGAAACCGCCACGCTGCTGCGTTTACCCAGCTCAGCCATCCACTCACGCAAGGCGGAGATAATAATTTCACGGGCAATCATCGTTGCGGCCGGTAGCGTCACCCACCAGGTGTGATAATGCTCAGCGACCAGCACCATCGCGATCGCAACCATGACTTTATCCGCAACCGGATCCAGGAAGGCACCAAAGCGCGTGCTCTGATTCCAGCGACGCGCCAGATAGCCATCAAACCAGTCGGTTACGGCAGCGACAAAGAAAATCAGCGCGCAAGCAAAGGGAGCCCAAACAAACGGCAGGTAAAATGCCAGTACAAAGAAAGGGATAAGAATGACGCGAAACAGAGTAAGCAACGTAGGGATATTAAATCGCATAGTAACGGGTAACTATCTGTTGTAAGTAAAAATTAGCCCTATGTTGCTACAGAGCCCCTAATGTTTCAACGAGTAGAAGATCTTTTCTGCCAGACCGTGAGATATACCCGGCACTTTAGCAATTTCTTCAACGCTGGCTTTCTGTAGCCCCTGCAGACCGCCCATATATTTCAACAACATTTGCCGGCGCTTTGGCCCCACCCCTTCGATGGTTTCCAGCGTACTGGTACTTTTCACTTTCGCCCGTTTTTTACGGTGACCAGTGATGGCATGATCGTGTGATTCATCGCGAATATGCTGGATAACATGCAACGCAGGTGAATCCGGCGGAAGACTAAAGCCCTCCCCTTCAGGTTCGAAGAATAACGTCTCCAGCCCTGCTTTACGATCGCTGCCTTTTGCTACGCCCAATAGCAGAGGGTGGTTTTTATCCCACGGTACATCCAGCTCGGCAAAGACCATTTTCGCCTGTCCGAGCTGCCCTTTACCACCATCTATCAGGATAACATCAGGAATTTTACTCTCTTCGATTGCCTTGCCGTAACGACGGCGCAGAACCTGGTTCATCGCGGCATAATCATCACCCGGAGTGATACCGGTAATATTATAGCGACGATATTCCGCCCGCAGCGGCCCATTGCTGTCAAAAACGACGCACGACGCGACCGTTTGTTCCCCCATCGTGTGGCTGATATCAAAGCATTCCATCCGATTGATGGCGGGGAGCTTAAGCAACGTCGTCAGTGCCTGTAAGCGTTGGGTAATAGTCGAATGCTGAGAGAGTTTGGTCGTCAACGCCGTGGCGGCATTGGTTCGCGCCAGTTTCAAATAGCGAGCACGATCGCCACGAGGCTTGGTCTGTACGTTAACACGCCGTCCGGCCAGTTCTGAGAGCGAATCAGCCAGTAGGGTTTTGTCGCCCAGGTTGAAATCCAGCAGGATCTCACCCGGTAGCGTTCGCATCTGGCTACCCTGTAAATAGAACTGACCAACAAAAGTTTCCACCACTTCCCCAAGCTCGGTTCCGCTGGGTACCTTCGGGAAATAGCTGCGGCTGCCCAGCACCTTACCCTGACGAATAAACAGTACGTGCACACAGGCCATTCCGGCCTCAAAAGCTACGCCGATGACATCAAGATCGTCACCGTTGTTAGAAACAAACTGCTTCTCCGTGACCCGGCGTACCGCCTGAATCTGGTCACGGATCCGTGCAGCTTCTTCAAACTCTAGCGACTGGCTGGCTTTCTCCATGCGAGCGATCAACTGCGTTAACACCTGATCGTCCTTACCCGCAAGGAACAAGCGCACGTAATCAACCTGCTGAGCGTACTCTTCCTCGCTGACCAACCCGGCGACACACGGCCCCAGACAGCGACCAATCTGGTACTGCAGGCATGGACGCGAGCGGTTGCGGTACACGCTGTTCTCACATTGACGGATTGGGAAAATTTTTTGCAGCAGAGCTAAAGTTTCACGAACCGCATAGCCGTTTGGAAATGGGCCAAAATACTCGCCTTTAGCGTGCTTTGCACCGCGATGCGTGGCCAGCCGGGGATGGGTATCACCGCTAAGGAAAATGAAAGGGTAGGATTTATCATCTCGCAGCAGCACGTTATAACGCGGCTGATACAGCTTAATGTAATTATGCTCGAGCAGCAGCGCTTCCGTTTCAGTATGCGTGACGGTGACATCAATTTGCGCGATAAGCGCCACCAACGCTTCGGTTTTACGCGAAGCCAGGTTGCTGCGAAAATAGCTACTGAGCCGCTTTTTCAGATCTTTTGCTTTACCCACATAGATGACAGTACCGCCAGCATCATACATACGATAGACGCCCGGCTGGCTGGTCACTGTCTTCAGGAAAGCTTTTGCGTCAAAAACATCACTCACTGACTTGCTAACGACTCCGCATTACACAGGCCATGGCGGATTGCCAGGTGCGTCAGCTCCACGTCGCCATGAATATTCAGTTTGCTGAACATTCGGTAACGGTAGCTGTTCACCGTCTTAGGACTCAGATTTAACTGCTCTGAGATCTCATTGACCTTCTGACCTTTAGTGATCATCAGCATAATCTGCAATTCACGCTCAGACAAACTGGCAAACGGCGATTCTGCCTTTTCAGGCTCAATCTGGCTGAGCGCCATCTGCTGGGCGATATCTGAAGCTATATAGCGCTGGCCTGATGCCACACAGCGAATCGCATTCACGACCTCTTGCGGTGCAGCACCTTTACTAAGGTAACCAGCCGCACCGGCCTGCATCACTTTCGCCGGAAGCGGGTTTTCGGTATGAACAGTGAGCATAATCACTTTGGCGTCAGCCACGGAACGGGCAATTTTGCGGGTAGCCTCAAGCCCCCCGATACCCGGCATATTCATATCCATCAGGACAACATCGACGGGATTAGCGCGACACCATTTCACAGCGTCCTCACCACAGCACGCTTCACCGACAACTTTAATTCCTTTTATATCTTCCAGAATGCGTCGTATCCCTGCGCGCACTAGTTCGTGATCATCAACAAGAAGGACGTTGATCAAAGGAATAATCTCCAGAATTAGGGATAACGCTACTGATAGCTTATCGCATACATATTACCGGGTTTTATCGTAACTTTAAAAGCCAAAAAAATGTCCTATGAAAGATTTCTTACTGACTTATGGAAATCTGCCTGCACACTAAGTGGAAAGTCATACATAACAGTGATTTGCATTATGTAAATTTTTTAACATTCATCATACAGATTATGCAAGAACACAACACATCTCGCAGATGATAAATACGAAACAAGATATGTAACAATTATTAACGATAGAGGACTGGTGTAGAAAATTAACGCGTTTAGATCTCATGAATACGTATTATTCAGTGAATTAAATCATTCACAGCTTAGATGAAAGAACAGAAACCAAGCACTCCTTTTTTTCCCTTTGCTTGTGCTATACTTCGCCGCCTTCACTTTTAGTAATGCGCATTTGCGCAGAGAGCAAACGAGGATATCGATGAGCACACCAGATTTTTCCACTGCAGAAAATAATCAAGAACTGGCACAGGAAGTTTCCTGCCTGAAAGCGCTGTTAACGCTGATGCTTCAAGCCATGGGCCAGGCGGATGCAGGTCGCGTGATGATTAAAATGGAAAGGCAAATTGCGCAGATGGAAGATGAGGCTCAGGCCGCCGTATTCTCCAGCACCGTCAAGCAAATTAAGCAGGCATATCGTCAGTAAGTATTCACCGGCTGAAAGTATTACTGACAGCCGGTATCACGTCTGGCACGCAGAACAAAGGATTAGCTCAAATTAACCCCGTTGCCACGGCATAGCAGGCAATCTGCGTTTTGTTTGGTGCATTGAATTTCCGTTGCATATTCTTTTGATGGAAATTGACGGTATTTTCTGAGATAGACAGAATCATAGCGACCTCAGCCGAGGTTTTTCCTTCCGCTGTCCATTTCAAAATCTCCAGTTCGCGTCGGCTAAATTTCATTTCCGGCGGCATGACCATCTCATCTTCCAGCCGTAATAGCGTCAATAAACTCAACTCAATCAGCGTTCTTAAGCGCATCTCCAGTTCATCTTCCGCCAGGGGGCCCGGACTGCGACTTTCGCCCGAAACGGATAAGAATCCCTGGGCATGGTTCGGTAGCGTCAGACACTGCGTCACGCCTTTTCGCAACCCATGATCGCGAGCACCATTCCATAACTCAGGCGTATCATGGAATAATTTGTCGTCCCATGGCAAATGCCCGCGAAGGAAATTTTCGCTGCGTAGTACCGGGTCGATAGCAAAGTAATTCTCGGCTTGATAGTGCGACATCCAGGCCTGCGGATAAGTCGACTTCAGGGTCACCCGGGGGCGAGTAAAGGGCACGGGATGCCGTACGCAGAGCGCGAAGTAGTCATATTCCAGTTCTTCTGATTGCTGTTGAAGAAGATTATAAACGCCCTCTCCCGCAGCAACGGACTGGAATTGTTGCAGCATTTCCCGCCGCCAGCTGAAAAAATCATTGTCCCTCATAACTGACCAAATAACTCCTGATTGATAATCATTATTATAAATACATAAAGCTAACACATAAATCTTATTTATATGTATAAAATATCGTAGCCATCGCACTTATTAGATTGCAGTTGTCGCGACGGGAGGATTCTGTCGGAAAGTATGCCGACTGATGCCACTGGAATCTTTGATGTGCATAACAGGTCTGACTTCTTAGCGGTGCGAAAGCATTCAACTTTCTGATGAAAAGAAAAATGGGCAGAAACGTCGATAATCTGTCAGCGTCCGACCGTTTTTTCCCAGTCGTAACGCTGCCAGCGGATTAGGGCTACTGCATCAGGAATTTTTCAAGAAACTGACGGGTACGTGACTGTTGAGGGTTGGAAAATAGCGATTTTGCCTCACCCTGTTCAACGATACGCCCCTGATCCATAAAGATGGCTCGATCAGCCACATCGCGGGCGAAGCTCATTTCATGGGTCACGATAACCATGGTACGTTTCTCCTGCGCGAGTTGACGAATGGTATTCAACACCTCCCCCACCAGCTCGGGATCTAACGCCGATGTCGGCTCATCAAACAAAATCACATCGGGCCGCATCGCCAGCGCTCTGGCAATCGCCACACGCTGCTGCTGGCCACCGGACAAACGACGCGGATAGCTGTTTTCCTTCCCCGTCAGGCCCACTTTCGCCAGCAATTCACGTGCGCGGGTGATGGATTCATTTTTATCCTCCCCTTTCACGATAACCGGCCCTTCAATAATGTTTTCCATCACCGTGCGATGCGGAAACAGATTAAAGCTCTGGAACACAAAGCCTACATGCTGGCGCAGGCGGCGAATGGCCGTTTTTTGCTGACTGATGCTGCGTGCAGTATCAATAGTCACATCGCCTACACGAATCGTCCCGCTTTCCGGCTGTTCCAGCAGATTAATGCTGCGCAGCAAGGTGGTTTTACCCGAGCCGCTGGGACCGATGATCGCCACGACTTCACCTTCCTGTACTTCAAGATCGATACCGTGAAGCACTGTTTGACCATGGAACTGTTTCACCAGGTTTTTAACTTCGATGGCACTCATTTCGGATCACGCTCCTGGCGGTTCAGCTGGTTTTCAAAATAGTTCTGTAGCGTCGACAGCACCGTCGCCATCACCCAGTAGATCAGCGAAGCAGCCAGGTACATAGTGAAAACTTCCAGCGTACGCGAGGTAATCAGCTGGGCCTGACGGAATAGCTCAGGGACCTGGATGGTCGCCGCCAGCGAGGTATCTTTCACCAGGCTGATAAAACTATTAGAGAGCGGCGGCAGCGCCACGCGCGCAGCCTGCGGCAAAATGGCACGACGCATCGCCTGCCAGGGCGTCATACCGATACTTGCCGCCGCTTCCCACTGCCCTTTATCAATAGAGGCAATCGCTGCACGCAGCGTTTCTGCCGCGTAAGCTGCAGTATTGAGCGACAAGCCAATCATCGCCGCTGGAATAGGATCCAGTTCAATACCAAATTGCGGCAGACCGTAATAGATCATAAACAGCTGCGCAATCAACGGCGTGCCGCGAAAAATTGAGATGTACATCCGCGCCAGCCATTTGATTGGCCAGACGGGTGACATGCGCATAAGCGCCAGAATAAACCCCAGAACCAGGCCGAAAAACATCCCGCCAAGACTGAGCTGTAGCGTAAATACCGCACCTTTCAGCAGAAAAGGTGCGGAATCAATAACCAGTTGGATACTCTCTTGCATTCTATTTGTTCTGCATTAGATATGAGGATGATAAGCAAACAGTGCGGGCGCACCGCCAGTATGAATAAACAAAATCGGCCCTTCATCCTTAAAGCGGTTTTGGTTGATACCATCAATCAGCCCGGCCATCGCCTTTCCGGTATATACCGGGTCCAGCAAAATACCTTCAAGCTGCGCCAACAATCTTACCGCGTCCATCCCTTCATCGTTTGGCGTGCCGTAGCCAGGTGCAAAATAATCATCCCACAGCTGGATCCCTGCCCTGGCTTCCAGCTCCAGACTGTTTGCCACCGCTTGCTGCAACGCAATCACTTTTGGCAGTTGGTCAGCAACTTTGCGCGAGACGGTCACACCGATCAATTCAGCATTCGGCATCAGTTGTTCAAGACCCACGGCCAGGCCGGCATGAGTGCCTGCGCTACCGGATGCAACAACCACAGAAGACAGCTCAACCGCCCCTTCACACTGCTGAGCAATTTCCAGCGCACTTTCGACATAACCCAGTGCGCCAAGGGCGTTAGAACCCCCAACCGGGATCACATACGGGCGATAGCCCTGGGCTTCAAGTCGGGTCGCCAGCTCTTCCAACTGGGCATTAGGATCGGTCAGCGCATCACACATCTCAACCTGCGTATTAAACAGATCAAGCAGCAGGCGATTGCCGTTCGTCAGATAGTTTTCGGCGCGGGTCCCAATCGGATTTTCCAGCAGCGCTACGCAGTGCAGGCCTAGTTTGGCCGCTACCGCCGCCGTCTGGCGAACATGGTTTGACTGGATTGCCCCTGCGGTAATCAGCGTATCCGCGCCCTCTCGCAGCGCATCTGCCGCCAGAAACTCAAGCTTACGCAGCTTATTGCCGCCCATCGCCAGTGGCGTAACATCATCGCGCTTGATAAAGATTTCACGACCGAGGTGATCGGATAAACGCGGCAGGTATTCCAGCGGCGTTGGCGCGCCAATCAGTTCCAGACGCGGGAAAAGGGTTAAATTTTGCAGTGACATAAGACCTCCAGACTGAGTTATCCCTAATTATGCACGCAGATACGCGCGAAATAAAAAAAGGCGCTATCAAGAGCGCCTTTTTTCACCGCTGGTCGTTATTTCGTCACGTCAGCGCCAAACCATTTTTCCGACAAAGCTTTGAGGCTACCGTCTTTTTGCATATCCGCAATGGCGCCATCAACCGCTTTCAGCAGGTCTTCGTTACCTTTACGCAGCGCAACGCCAGACTCCTGCCGGGAGAAAGCTTCACCGGTGACCGCCAGGGTATTATTGGTTTTCTTCACCAGATCGAGCGCCGCCAGACGGTCAACCAGGATGGCGTCGATACGACCTACGCGCAGATCCTGGTATTTCGTCGGATCATCATCATAAGTACGGATATCGACACCCTGTACATTCTGGCGCAGCCACTCTTCATAGTTAGTGCCCAGGCCAACGCCAACTTTCTTACCTTTCAGGTCGGCTGCGGTTTTAATCACGCCTTCGTTACCCTTTTTCACCAGCGCCTGAATACCGGACACAGTGTAGGGGGTAGAGAAGTCATATTTTTTCTTGCGCTGATCGGAAATGGTGACCTGATTAATCACCACATCAATACGTTTGGAATCCAGCGATGCCAGCATGCCGTCCCATTTTGTTGGCTTGAGATCGGCCTTCACGCCAAGATGCTTCGCCAGCTCATTAGCAAAATCCACTTCGAAACCGGTAAGTTTCCCGTCATCACCCTGATAGCTGAATGGCGGATAAGTGCCTTCCAGACCTACACGTAGGGTGCCACGCTCTTTAACCTGATTGAGCAAATTTTCAGCAGCAAACGTTTTTGTGCTGACGCCAGCCATTAAAACGACGGCCATCGCGCCCATCAGCGCCTGGCGACCCAGAAGTGCTAATTTCATAGAGACTCCTAACAGAGTGATATTTTGCTTTAGTGTAAGGCGGTTAGCCTCAGCTACCAACATCGATAAGCTACATCTTATTCCAAATAATTATATACGATGCCTTTTAGTACATAGTGAAAGCGAAGCGTAAATTCCTCCATTTTGCTGGATATCTCTCATACTGCAATGGTCAGCTTGATGACGTCTGGAGCATGGAAGATGAAAAACCCCACGTTATTGCAGTGTTTTCACTGGTACTACCCAACCGGCGGTGAACTATGGCGTGAAGTCGAAGCCCTGGCGCCAAACCTGAATGAAATCGGGATAAATATGATTTGGTTGCCTCCTGCCTACAAAGGAGCCTCCGGCGGTTACTCTGTCGGATATGACAGCTACGACCTTTTTGACCTCGGCGAATTTGATCAAAAAGGCTCTGTTGCGACCAAGTATGGCGATAAATCCCAACTGCTGGCCGCCATTGCTGCGCTACGCCAGCACGATATCGCCATCCTGCTCGATGTGGTGGTCAATCACAAAATGGGGGCTGATGAAAAAGAGGCCGTGCATATTCAACGTGTCGATGAGCAAGACCGCACGCAAATCTCGGAGGAGATCGTGGCGTGCGAAGCCTGGACGCGATACACCTTCCCCGTTCGCGCAGGGCAATACTCCGAGTTTATTTGGGATTACAAATGCTTTAGCGGAATCGACCATATAGAAAATCCGGATGAAGACGGTGTGTTTAAAATCGTCAACGACTACACCGGCGAAGGCTGGAACGATCAGGTCGATGATGAAATGGGTAATTTCGACTACCTGATGGGCGAAAATATCGATTATCGCAATCGGGCAGTAACTGAGGAGATTAAGTACTGGGCGCGCTGGGTCATGGAGCAGACCGGGTGTGATGGTTTCCGCCTTGACGCAGTTAAACACATTCCAGCCTGGTTTTATAAAGAGTGGATCGACCACGTCCAGGAAGTGGCGACAAAACCGCTGTTTATCGTTGCAGAATACTGGTCCCATGAGGTGGATAAGCTTCAGCAATATATCGCGCTGGTCGACGGTAAAACATTGCTGTTTGATGCGCCCCTGCAGATGAAATTCCACGAGGCATCGCGCCAGGGTCGTGACTATGACATGAGCCAGATTTTTAGCGGTACGCTGGTCGAAGCTGATCCTTTCCATGCCGTAACGCTGGTGACTAATCATGATACGCAGCCGCTTCAGGCGCTTGAAGCGCCAGTAGAACCGTGGTTTAAACCATTGGCGTACGCGTTGATTCTGCTACGCGAAAATGGGGTGCCATCGGTTTTTTATGCCGACCTCTTCGGTGCCAGCTATGAAGATACCGGAGGTGACGGCCAGACCTACGCCATTGAAATGCCGGTTATTGAGCAGTTACACGAACTGATCGATGCCCGTCAGCAATTTGCTCACGGTGTTCAGACGCTATGGTTCGATCATCCAAACTGTATCGCCTTCAGCCGCAGCGGCACCGATGAAGATCCGGGCTGCGTAGTCGTACTTTCAAATGGTGATGATGGAGAGAAATCACTCCCTCTCGGCGCAAACTATGGCAATAAGCGCTGGCGGGATTTTCTCAACAACCGCGAGGAAGTGATTGAAACCGATGATGAAGGCAACGGAGTTTTCACCTGTAACGGCGGCAGCGTTAGCGTTTGGGTAATTGAAGAAGTGCTCTAGCAGAAAGGAAAATCGCGGGCTGAAAATGGAATCAGCCCGCTAATCAGCTATTGTTCGTTTTTATCCGTCACGGCCTTTTTCCACGCCACTTCGCACTCTGGAGTGAGGCGATCGACCCGCTTTAGCGTCATACGATCGTAACGTAACGTATTGCCTTCGCGTTCGACAGGATAAACATCCAAAGCAGAGGTCACATTGTAGACCGCGTCATCGCGTTTCATTAATTTACCCGGCACGGTAATCACCCGCTGCCATTGTCGGCAGTCAAGGGTATCGCCATCTTTGGTCACAATCAGGCTAGCAATTGCATCCGGGCTCATCATTTCACTCTGCGGACCCGCCGATTGCCAGTATCCTTCCAGCCCTGCGGGCGCTGGCGCCTTAACGACATCGCTATAGTTATCAACCTGAACGCATCCGGTCAGAGCCAACAACGCGCCAGCAAACACAATCTTTTTCATCATTCATCCCACAAACCGATAAAAAAGCATTGTGGCATTAAAGCGTTAAGCCCGCCACTCTTCCTGGGGAGGAGGTGAATGAAGCAGGATCGTCGTACATAAGAAGCAAGTGGCATCAACATTCCATAGGCATATGTTCAATTATTCTTACCCATCAATTTCAACCCATCATTTACAAGGTGATAATTTAAGCACTCAATATAAGGATAATCCTATTTTAAAATAAGCCAAAAATGGCAACCTTATATGCACCGGGTATTTATTGTTTTTAAATCTACCACATAGCGATTCACAGCCTTTACTTTGAGAATATTCCTGGCAGATTATAGGCATTATTTCGAAATAGTTCAGACTGCTTAATGGTTCCAGCATAGCAGCTGTTTGTTTATGACTAACTAAAATGGACTTCATCGCGCTTGTTGGCGAAGGATAAATTATCGTTACGTGTTGATTGAGGATGGGTCATGTCAACGATTATCATGGATTTGTGCAGTTTTACCCGATTGGGGGTGATGCCTCTAATTAGTTGAATCTGATGTATAATGCGGGCTTTTGAGGTTCTTTCATGGCCAGCGTTAACATTCATTGTCCTCGTTGTCAGTCTGCACAGGTCTACCGCCATGGTCAGAACCCTAAAGGCCATGACAGATTTCGCTGCCGTGACTGCCACCGCGTTTTTCAGCTCACTTACACTTATGAGGCCCGTAAGCCGGGCATTAAAGAGCTGATCACTGAAATGGCCTTCAATGGCGCCGGGGTTCGCGATACCGCCAGAACACTGAAAATTGGCATTAACACCGTCATCCGGACTTTAAAAAACTCACGCCAAAGCGAATAACGTCTTCGCCCGTTGCTCATGCTGATGTGGCGCTTATCTGCGAACTTGATGAGCAATGGAGTTTCGTTGGCAGTAAAGCCCGGCAACACTGGCTCTGGTACGCGTATAACACCAAAACAGGGGGTGTACTGGCCTACACTTTTGGTCCCCGTACCGATGAAACCTGCCGGGAACTACTGGCACTGCTTACGCCATTCAACATCGGCATGATCACCAGCGACGACTGGGGCAGCTATGGCCGGGAGGTGCCGAAGGATAAGCATCTGACCGGAAAAATATTCACCCAACGGATTGAGCGCAATAACCTGACGCTGCGCACCCGCATTAAGCGCTTGGCTCGTAAAACAATCTGCTTCTCGCGTTCAGTAGAGATCCACGAAAAAGTCATCGGGACGTTTATTGAAAAACACATGTTCTACTAATTGGAAGCATCACCCGGCAAATCATCAACCAGAATCCAGGTACGCTATTTTTTATCTTTATGTCGCTGGCGAATATTCATTTCGAACACTATCTTCTGGTACGCAAAAACTTGCTTATTAGCTCAAAATCACTGACTGCAAAAGACCTTGACGATATTCTGGCCAATCGCCTGAAGTATGAGAATTATCGCACTGCACGGATTAATATCCCAACGCTTACCCTAAGCCAGACTGAATCAAATATGTTACAGATGTGGATGGCCGGATATGGGACCACCCACATCTCCGCACAGATGAACATTAAGGCTAAAACCGTTTCATCGCACAAAGGCAATATTAAAAAGAAAATTCAGACTCACAATAAGCAGGTGATTTATCACATTGTGCGACTGGCCGAGAACATCACTTCCGGGATCCACGTCAATATACGTTGAAGAGTACTGGCGGCAGAAGCCGCCAGCGTGCCTGATTGAGCGTTAATCTTCTTTTTCAACAAAAACGCCGTCCGAATGCCCTATTTCGTTGAAAAACCAGATCCCCAGGGGATAGTCTTCCAGCGATACCAGATACATTACCCCTTCGCTAAACGACTCTATTGCCAGCACAACTCCCGATCGACGTGGGCCACCATCGGTCTTCACCGTGACACGATCGTTTACCTGCATAACTCATCTCCTCTATTTTTGAGCCAGTGTAGAACAAAACGGACGATCGCGCAGCGCTCACCCCCATAACTGATGTTTTTGTAAACCATCTATACTTAAACAGCGTATCCGGGTTAAGCGAGGTAGCCAGAATGAATACCGCCAAACAGAGCAAGGGCGGGGAAAGTGTCGATGTTGACGCCCTGCTGGCAGCGATTAATGAAATCAGTGAAAGTGAGGTACAGCGAGCGCGGGACGATCCGCATCATGTAAGCATTGATGGTCGTGATTATCACACCTGGCGCGAGCTGGCTGAAGCCTTTGAACTTGATGTTCATGACTTCAGCGTGACTGAAATCAATCGCTAATTCCAGGCGAAAAAAATCCCGACTCGCACGAGTCGGGATGAAACTTGCTAATGCAAGAAGCACTTGAAAATTCGTTACACCAGGAAATCCGATGCGTTGCAAACATTACCCTCAATTATTTTGCATGACAATAGTCATTCATGGAGTAAATTATTGAGAAATATCCCTAATGTCACCATCACCGCTGGCAAGGCTGACCAGGCAAGGGATTGTGCGGTTCGTTCTTCTACGAACGGCGGTTCATACGGAAATATTTTTTAAGATAAATCTCATAAAAGTAACTATCAAAGATGACCTGGCGAACAATTCATCCACCATACAAATGTAACATCATCCTTCAGCACAGACCTGATTACGCCCATTTTGCTTAGCCAGGTACAGCCGATGATCGGCAATCGACTGCAAGTTTTCAAAGTTGAACTCATTTGAATCGTCACTACTACTTACGCCAAAGGAGGCACTAATACGCAGACTCGACCTGTTTCGCAGTAAAATCTCGCGGCCATTGATGCGAACTCGAATCCGTTCTGCAATGGCTGCCGCTTCATGTAGCGTCGTATTCGGCATCACAATACAAAACTCTTCTCCGCCGACCCGACCAGCAAGGTCGCCCTCGCGAATATGACTCGCGATAGTACTGCCCACCAGCGCCAATACGCGATCGCCGGCCTGATGCCCGTGTCGATCGTTAACGCCTTTGAAATAGTCCAGATCGAGCTGAATCACCGCGATAGGTCGTTTCAGACGTTCGCTTAAGCTGGTCGCCTCGCTAGCGCGTTCAAACAGCGCACCGCGGTTTAACAAACGCGTCAGCGCATCATGCCAGGCTCGCCACTCAAGAGACGTTTGCAACACGCTCATATTGCGCACCATTCGGCGAATAACCAGCCAGGAGATCATCAGCATCAGGGTGAACATAAGCCACATCAGCATCAAAGCAATGGTGATGCGGCCAAAATCATCGCGAACACCTTCTTTAAGCGAGTGAATACGCAGCAGCACTCCGTCAAAGTTACGTAGTTTTTCCCAGCTGATATAGCGGGTTAATAAACGAATCCCCCCTGATTGCCATGGGAAAAAGCACTCCGCAGCTGTTCTTGTTCCTGCGGTGATAACAGGGTTAACACGTTATCAGATGCGGAAGACGCAATTAAATTGAGGCGATTATCATAAAGTTGATATTCACCCTCCTGGCCATTCTTTACTGCGTTAACAAGAAAGGTCCTCATTTCGCGTACGGAGAAATCCATCGCCAGTACGCCTAGCCAGTAGCGTTGATAATCAAGAGGGATAGAGGCCGTCACCACCTGTGCTTCGCGCTGCGGTTCATCACCAGGAAAAGTTTGCCAGACAATACCGCGAGCCGGGTTATTACGCTGCGTTTGCTGAATAAACCACGAAGCGCTAATTGCCCGTGAATACAGCCCCAGCGCCTGAGTCGAATTCTTCGGCGGTTCCGTAGTGATAAAAAAACCGCTGCGCGAAACGTACAGCATACGCTCGGTAAAGCCCCGGTTGTTATTGGCCAGGCGCAACAAATACCCGAGCTCAAGGCTCGCCATCAGCTCATTACCGGAAAAAGGAGTATCGCGAGAAAGAAGATCGTCACTATCGACAAAAGCATCGGCTACACCATACACGGGAAGCGTCCGCCGGTTATGTAACTCGACGGACCATATTGGCTCATGCCGCTTTTCTAAATAATCCTGCTCGGCCTTTCGCAGCACCGCAAAATCCAACGGAGTTCCCAGCGCCGACTGCATGCCGTTGCGAAAAAAGATCATTCTGTCGATATTGAACTGCAGCAGGCCATCCAGTTCATGGGTGACGTTTTCAAGATTGTTACGCTGATTTGCAACGTACGCTTCTTCCAGGATCTTGACCTCACGCCATATCAGCAGCGTGGAAAAGCAGAAAACGATAAAAAAGCAGAGATTAACCACATATCCTGGGCTTAACACATGGCGAAGTTTGTTCACCCGCATCGGCTTATCCATCGTTCTCTCGCAGCACGGTCAAAGAAGCAAAGGTCATCAACGTCCCATATTAGTCAGGTACTCAATCATATAAAAAACGCCCGACTCATGTCGGGCGCTTATCAGGTTCAGGAATGATTCGGCTTCCCTCCCCCTCCGCGGATTAATTCATCCTCGCGAAATGCTTCGCGCTTAACACCATGACCGTCATACCAACGACACTCGACCATACCGCTGGCGAACCCGGTCACGACCATGCGTGGGCCGCCATTTTTCCGCCTTACTTCATCACTGACCAACAAGACCATTTTTTGCCTCCGGTATCAGGAAGAAACAAACTTACCTTAGACGAAGCTGAGCCACTTTGCACAGCCTGGAGCTAATTTACTCCGCAGGGCGACGCAAACTGGCGATGGCTTTCACGCCAGCCAGCACCACGGCACCAACGATGAACCCCAGTACCAGGTTCGCTACCATCGGCAGCAGCGAAGCAATCATACTATTCTGCCCCAGAGCCAGATTTTCGATGGCCTGGTACAAAGGGTGAATTCCATGAACCACAATGCCGCCGCCAACCAGAAACATCGCCAGCGTCCCTACTACAGAAAGGGTTTTCATCAGGCGCGGTGCAATAGCCAGCAGGGCTTTACCCAACCACTGCGCCAACGTACTGGTTTTCTCCACCAGCCAGTAACCCATATCATCGAGCTTAACAATGACCCCCACCAGCCCATACACACCCACGGTCACCAGCAGAGCGATACCAGACAGGATGAGAATCTGATTTAACAACGGCGCTTCGGCCACAATACCAAGGGTAATCGCGACAATTTCAGCTGAAAGGATAAAGTCGGTGCGAATTGCCCCTTTCACTTTATCCCGCTCAAAGGCCATTGGGTCCTGGTTTGCCAGAGCCTCAAGCCGCTGTTGGCGAACCTGCGGATCTTCTTTATGTTTACGGGCCTGCAAGGTATGCAGCACCTTCTCAACGCCTTCAAAGCATAGAAACGCGCCGCCCAGCATGAGTAACGGCGTAATGGCCCAAGGAATAAACGCGCTGATTAATAACGCCAGCGGTACCAGGATCACTTTATTAATAAATGAACCTTTGGCAACTCCCCAAACTACTGGCAGTTCACGGTTAGCCCGCACGCCAGTAACCTGCTGAGCATTAAGCGATAAATCGTCGCCCAGCACGCCCGCTGTCTTTTTCGCCGCCAGTTTTCCCATGACAGAAATATCGTCAAGTAAAGTTGCGATATCATCCAATAAGGTTAAAAGACTACTTCCCGCCAAAATTGCATTCCTTCATTTATGGTTTTTCCTCCTGAAGTATGAAGCAAAAGCGCTTTTTCGCCCACAGGTGTCTAGAGTCAACAAAAATTTAACCATAGCAGGCGAATTAAAGCGCTCGCCAGCACGATAGTTTTCACGTTTACTATGTGTCCCCTTTCTATCTCTGCACCATCGTGAGGAAGTATGTCTACCCGTCAGCTGTTACCGCTCATCGGGGCGTTGTTTGCGCTGTATATCATTTGGGGTTCCACCTATTTTGCCATTGCTATTGGCGTGACCAGTTGGCCTCCGCTGATGATGGCTGGTGTGCGCTTTCTTTCCGCAGGCGCGGTGCTGACCGCATGGCTGCTGGCAACCGGGCATAAGCTTCCTGCGCGAAAACCGCTGCTCAACGCAGCGCTGATTGGTATTTTATTGTTGGCCGTCGGTAACGGTTTTGTCACCCTCGCCGAGCACCAGCACGTACCATCTGGGATTGCAGCAGTGATGGTCGCGACGGTACCGCTATTCACGCTATGTTTTAGCCGCTTTTTTGGTATTGCGACTCGCAAGCTGGAGTGGTTAGGTATCGCCATTGGCCTCGCGGGGATTGTGCTGCTCAACAGCGGTGGCAACCTTAACGGCAACCCGTGGGGTGCGCTGCTGATTCTTATCGGCTCGATGAGCTGGGCGTTTGGTTCCGTCTACGGTTCGCGAGTTGAGCTGCCGACGGGGATGATGGCGGGTGCTATTGAGATGCTGGCGGCAGGAATTGTTCTGATGGTCGCCTCCGTGCTGACTGGCGAAAAATTAACCCAGATGCCATCCTGGTCCGGCATATTGGCCGTCGCCTACCTGGCTATATTTGGCTCTCTTATTGCCATTAATGCCTATATGTACCTGATTCGTAACGTGACGCCAGCCGTTGCAACCAGTTATGCCTACGTTAACCCGGTGGTCGCTGTACTGCTCGGCACCAGTTTCGCCGGGGAGAGCCTGTCGCCGGTCGAGTGGCTGGCGCTCGGGGTTATTATCTTTGCAGTGGTGCTGGTGACGCTCGGGAAGTACCTGTTCCCTGCACGCAGCGAAATTACCTCTTGTAAGGCAGAGAAGTAATCTTCAGCAGGCCAATGCCTTGAGTGTCGATCTGCGCGCTGTCGCCACCGCCGCAGATCCACTCTTCCAGACGCTCACCAAGCGCTTCATCACTTAACTTCTGCCGCCCGCGTAGCGCGCACTCCCAAACCACCAGCACCCGCCATCCCTGCTCTGCCAGCAGCCCAATATCGCGACCATCGCGCACCACGTTCTTGCCGATTTTATCCAGCCAGAACCCGGTGCGCGTCGCGGGGACTTTAAACAGATAGCAATCATGATGATGCCAGAAACAGCCGTGGGTAAAGATAACGCACCGATAGTCGGTCACCACAAAATCCGGACGCCCCGGTAGCGCGGCATCCTGGACGGTAAAGGAAAACCCAGAGTGGGCCAGCAGCCCCGCCAGCCGTTTTTCAATCGCGGTATCGCGCGTGCCGATAGCGCGCATATTTTTGCTGCGGGTGGCTTTATCGTGGACGTCGGCCATGGTTATCCTCGCGCTCGCGCCAGGCCACCGCTTTCGCTATCCGCGGTTCCAGAAGCTTTGCCACCGCAGCAAACACCGGCACCACCACTGAATTGCCGAACTGACGATAGGCCTGAGTATCCGAAACCGGAATGCGAAAATGATAGCCCTGCGGCGATTCAAACCCCATCAGACGCGCGCACTCGCGGGGCGTCAGCCTGCGTGGACGACGAAGCTGGTTTTCAGGGTCATCAAAATGCTTTTCACCCAGAGGACGATCCCAACCGCGATCGATGAGGATCTCCGCACCATCTTTGTTACTTGTAGATTCAAGCATAAGCACCATACTTTGTAGATTTAAAAAAATGACAATCAATCAGTTGGAGTTGCTATGAGTCTAAACCGGAAGAAAACCTTAAGACAAGTTACCATGACAAAGGTTACTCATGTAAATGACCCTGAGGGGGAGACCATTGAGCTTGACTCAAAGAACAGCTACTCAAGAAAGGCTATACCTCCCCTTAAAGTAAATGGGAAGATAATCAAAAGTTATAACTACAACTACTTTCCAATAATTATAAACAAAGATGGCTCACCATGGCGTGAGGGTATTTTATACATAATTGCAAAAGCAAATAGCGATTTTAACTATAAAATATCAACTTATCACAGCATCATGTCAGATTTAACTCATTTCAAAAATTACATTGATGATAATAACATAGATATGTTTAGCTTTCCTAAAATGAAGTTATTACGGCCGACATATCGATACAGGAATTATTTACTCCTTCTTGTTCAAAATGATGAACTTAGTTCTCACACTGCAAAAAGAAGAGTATCTTCAATGATTAAATTTTATCGTTATTTAGCTGAGGAGAATTATTTTAAACCATTAAACCCGCTCTGGAATGAGCGTGACCTATATATAAAAACCAATGACGCAAAGGGTTCTGCTTTTCATATTAAAAAAGTAACAACTGATTTAAAAATAATACCCTCCCCCAATTATGATCCTTTTTCTAACGAGATAATCGATGAAGGTAGACTAAGACCTTTACCTAAACAAGAGCAATTAGAATTAATTAAAACAATAAATAACACCAGAAACACTGAAATGTTATTAATCCATCTAATTGCATTGCTTACTGGAGCAAGGATACAAACAGTGTTAACTTTAAGAAAGTCCCATTTTTGTAAACCAATAGATATCAGTGATAGTAGTTTCACATTAGCAACTGGGCATGGTACAAGTATTGATACCAAGAAAGATAAGAATTTGATACTTATCTTCCCCAAATTACTCTATAACAAAATTAGGGTTTATACTTTAAGTGAACGCTACCTTAACAGAGTAAATAAAATAAAAAATCATGAATTCAAAGATTACTTATTTTTAAGCAATAGAGGAGTTCCATATTATCTTGGCAAGGAATCATTAAAATCATCCAATACTCAGTCTAATGAAAGAACAATGCACAATGGAGAGGCTGTAAGACAATTTATTTCTAAAACAGTTATTCCTACAATGAGGGTTAAATTATCTAATAACAAGTATATTTTCCGGTTTCATGATTTACGAGCTACATTTGGTATGAACTTATCAGAGTCACAGATGCGATTAGTTGAAGAAGGAAAGCAAAGCTTGTATGAAGCCAGAGAGTATGTCAAAGCAAGAATGGGTCATACCTCTACTGAAATGACAGATAGGTATTTAAATTATAAAAGTAACCTTGATACATTAATGACACATCAAGAAAATTATGAGGATTATATTAACATTCTTTTAGGACATGTCAATATGGAGTGTTTATGAAAAATTTGAATGTAATGTCAACAATAATATCGCAACCATTTAACGAAAGTTCAGAGCCAATAGATCTTAGTATAATCGGAATTAATTTCAACAGAAAAAACCATTATATTAACTCACTATTTTATCAACAAATAATAATAAGTGGCTCCAATATATATGCAGATAACATCAATATTAACAGAAAACCTCTCATAAGAAAGATATACGTATACGTAATAAATCAGTTACTTTTTGGAGGAATCCGCGAATCCAAAATATCGTATAATTTATCACGATTATTTCAATTTATCAGATGGTGTGATTCAAAAGGAATACATAACTGTCTAGATAATGAAATGAGTTGCATTGATGCAATTAATTCGTATGTCAATCATTGTTGGGAGGAAGTCGCTTTAGGTAAAAACAAAGCGAGCACAATAACAGATAAACTACAAACTTTAATTAACGTGTTAAAGGAAATAGTTTCTGAAGAACTACATCAATGCTTTCCAAAAGTGAAAACATCCCTAAGAGATAGAGAGTTAACGCTCCCCCCCGACGACCTACACGCTAGTGAAAACATTCAAATATTACATTCAGTTATTAATGGTGCACATGATTTTATTACTAATAAAAAGACATATCCCTATGCATGGAAAGTACCTGAATTTCTAAAGATCCATGAAAATACTGTTTGGATTTTCCCAATAAAATGCTGGTGTCAGACCAATTTAAATGATAATGGGACAACAAAGGAAAAAAAAGTAAATTCTGGCTTTAATTACAAACATGGTCGGATAGTTACGCCTAATGAGCTCAGGGATATTGGAATTACTGACCACGAAACTCAACGTAGAACCATTCGTCGTTCAATACTGCTTCTTAAGAAAACGAATGCTTATGATACAGATATCAATTCACAACAGAAACGGGACTTTTTACGTGACGCAATTGCATCTTTTACTTTTCTCTTAATAGCAAATACAGGAATGAACCCTACTCAACTATTAAATATAAAATGGAATGAAGAATATTGTGTTCAGAAGGAAAGCATTGATTTTTGTTTAATAAAATTCAGATCATTTAATAAGAAAACACACTTTAGAATAACCAGTAAATTCCTGCCAGCTTTTAAAATTTACTTGAAGTTAAGACATTATTACTTACTCGGAGATCGATCTGATTTCTTAATACCATCTTTTGGTGAAAAGTATGAATCGCATAAAGATCTGGTTGATATATCTAAAAATATAAAATCCCTGATGCTTGACCTAGGCTATACGAAAGGTTTAATTGTTGCACGAGAATGGAGATGTTTGAAAGCTGAATGGCTAATTAACAATGCAGACCCGTCTGTTGCAGCGAAACTTTTACAAAATACTGAATCGACAATATTGAATCATTATTCTTCTGGAACGTTTACTAAGCAAACAGAGGACCTTAGTGACTTTCTAACCAAATTGTCCAATGTAATTACGGGCACAGAGGCTCCACATAAAACATTAACCTCTGTCGGTGGATGCAAAGACGTTGATAACCCGACGAGTATTTCTGGCGAGTTGGCATTTAAATCAGATTGTAAGCAACCAGAGGGTTGCTTATTTTGCGCTAACTTCTTAATACATGCAGATGAAAATGATTTACGAAAGATTCTTAGCTGTAAATATTGCATTGAGAATACTCAAGGTTTATCTAGAACCTATGATGACTGGCATAATATTTATGATCCTGTATTGATACGAATTGATGAAATAGTTAACTGCATAGCCGAAATTAATATCCATTTAGTAGATAAGATTAAACATGAAGTGTATACACAGGGAAATCTTGACTCATATTGGGAAGGCAAATTAGAAATGCTAGTAAACATTGGGGCAATTACAAATGAAAACTAACAAGGTTCTTTCCGCTAATATTTTTCTTACAGAAAAAATGTCCCCACCTGATCCTGTTTATCTGCCGGATAAACATACCCCATTACCATCCCATGTTATAAGCCGAAGTATTTATGGGGAGGTTATTTCAATATACTCTGACGATGAGTGGGATTTTAGTTGTTACGATAAAAAAATCGCCCTTGTCTACTTTCATTCAAACATTGGGCTAAAGGTGAGACAGGAGATCTTATAGACAATATGATTTCTAGTTTGAAAAAATTAATTTTTGCTTACATCTGGTACAGAAATGGAAAGACATATCAGGTTAAGAATATATCTAATCTTGGTTCTACATTAAATACTTTAGCCAGATACTGTACTGAATTAAATATAACCATCCCGGAATTATTAATATCTAAACAGCATCTTAATAACTGTTTAATGTCCTTGAAACCTGGAACAATGTATGATGTTAGGAGATTTTTATTGGCTTTCAATGATGTTGACAATGAAAACAAGCCATTTGAATTTTGTGATATAAAAAAACTGACCGAGATGAATATTACTTTAATAAATTACAGGAATAATCTAAAGCAATTCCCACCAATCCCGCCAAGAATTTATCTCTCATATATTAATAGCATTACCTCAGACATAAAAGTACTATTTGAAAATATTGATATTCTTTTACAGTTCATGCTAGAAATAAAATCTAAATACGATGAAACATGTAAGCTTTCACACAATTCTAGATATATTCACACTCCTACAGAGTACAATATTGCCAACATTACAAGAAAATATAACCTGGAGTTTATATTTGACTATTTTGGTGCCAATGCAAATATCAAAGGAATATTATATCTAATAAATAGCATATTATTTAGATGCCGATTAGCAATCCAAGTTTTCACGGGTATGAGAATAGATGAAGCAACAAATTTACATATTAACTGCGGACAAATCTACCATAAAAATGGTCAGAATCATTACATTATAAATGGTAGAACGACCAAACTATCGGAAAGAGAGGCTAAATGGGTTACTAATGAAGTTGGCTATAATGCCACATGCATTTCCAGTAAAATAAGTCTCTTTATAGTTAATCAAATAGAAGATTTTTCATATGAAGTTCACAACCTCCCTCTTTTTGTGCGTACATCTTATTTAGGTATAGTAAGAACCGCACCTAGAATAGAAAACTCTATAATATTACCTGCTGAGTTAGCACCAAAAGATGAAATGAAGAAAATTTCATGGCTAAATGTCATGATAACAAAAGAGGACATCGCTGAACTAAAGAAAATCGACCCGTTTAGAGCTTGGGAAGCTGAATCTAAATTTGATATCGGGCAATACTGGCCTCTGCAGACACATCAATTTAGACGTTCTCTTGCATTATATGCTTCAAGATCTGGATTAGTATCATTAACTTCATTACGCAGGCAATTACAACACTTATCAACTCAAATGACTCTTTACTACTCTCGCGGAAGCGCATTTGCACAGGATTTAGTTTCGAATGACAAGTCTCACTTTGCTGCAGAATACCAAGAAATACAAAATTATACTCAGGCACTGGATTACGTTGATTTAATCTTACTATCTGATAATAAGTTATTTGGTACACAAGGAAGGATAATTGAAAATAACATTAAAAATAATATATCCATTGATAAGAAAGAGACTGTGAGATTATTTAAACTAGGTCAATTGGCATACACTGAAACTTGTCTTGGCGGGTGTACAACATTAGAAGTATGTACACAACGTTCAACGCGTTCCTTAGTTAGTTGCTTAAGTTGTGAAAACGCTATTATTAAAAAAGACAAGCTTGAGTTAGTAATTCAAGCACAAACTAAATTATTAGAAAAAGTTGATGTAAATTCTTTAACTTATAGAACAGAAAAACAAGATCTTCAATTGCTTGAAAAATACCTCAACGTATATAACTCAAAATCAGGAGACATTAAATGAAAAATATTGATATTTATTTTTCTGCTTTAGAACGCTTAATAAAAAATGTTCCCGTAAATGTTCCTTTAGGTACGAAAATAAGTTATGACGCTGTTTCACTCGAGGCAGGAAAATCTAAGGGTAGTATAAAAAAATCCAGACCAATTTTCACCGACTTAATTAAAAAAATTGATAGCTATAAAAATAACGGAAAAGACACTGATCTACTTGATATAAAAAGACTCCGTCTTGAAAATTTAGAACTAAAAAATCAGCTTGATAAGTCTCTTTCAAGAGAAATATGTTTAATCATCGAACTTCAGGAATTAAAGAAATGTAAACAACACACATAAAGTCAATGATATTTTTATAAATCCAGGCCTGTTTTTGAGATATTTATGCATCCTCGAAAACAGGCACTTAGTTTAAAATCCAAAATTTTAGTGCGTATTTCTAATAACCCTGTGGCATTTCCTATGTAATTTACATTAACTTTCAAATGAAATGCTATTTTTATTCATACCTATCTTAAATAGTAACCTCAAATACGGAAATAATTTAACTTGAAGTCCCATTAAAACATGGGTGGGAATTTAAATACAAGCGCCGAACTGGTGAATGCTTCCCTGCAGTAATCTACTGTTATTTTCAGTTTGCATGAGCCACTGGTAATCATCCATTAGGATACACAAATGCATCAATAACTTTTTGATAAAACGAATTTATCTTCAATCTATTAGTTTTTTCTTTCACAGTGAAGATTGATTGCTGACCTTCATTAAAATCCATTTTAAGAGAAAAACCACCCTCTTTATTCATATCATTATTCTGCTTTACTTCTAATAAGTCAAATAAATTAACACCTATATTAATTGATGCCGATTTACGTATTTCCTGCAAAATGTTATAATCTTCAGGCAAATCCGTAACTAACCGCTCAGAGTATAATGTTAATTCTTTTGTAGCTATCGTGAATAACCAAGCTTCCTGATTTTTTCTTTGATTAACACGAAGAATTCGGCCAAGCACCTGTCTAAAGTAAAGTTCAGTTTTAACAGTACTCAGATGGCAGCAGACCTGAAGCCGAGGAATATCTGCACCCTCACTTATCATGCCGACACTAACGATCCATTCGGTAGTTCCTTGCCGGAAATACCCTATTTTAGAAAGTGCTTCTTTATCCTGATATGTCACAATCGTTGCGGTTTGTGCAAATTCATTTTCCAGAATAGCCAGAAGTTGGTACGCGTGTTCAACTGAAGAAGCAACTACCAATCCCCCTGCATCAGAGTTAACCTGTCTGATTTCGCGAAGTTTTTCGCACCCGGCTTTAATAACATACTTCATTGCTTCGGGGTGCGAAAATATTGATTGGTAGGAAATTAAATTTTCGCTCAACAATTCTGAAACAGATCCGAAACTTTTTGTAGCCGTATCTGAACAAAAAACTAAATTATCGCTATTGATAAGCGCAATCTTAGGCTTGCGGCAAACATTATCGATAATGGCTTCATGCAAGCCGTAGATGTAGTCGCAGCAGATCTCACCATCCGGATTGGTGTAATTTGATAATACTATCGGCACATTATCAGTTCGCCATGGGGTTCCGGTTAATGCCAATGTATATGTTGCACATTTTTGAACGTGAGTAAGAATTTCCCCACCCCAAACATTGGCATTATCAAGTGAATCACCGGAGCAATGGTGAATTTCGTCAAATATCACTAATAATCGGTGTCTTTGTAAAGAATTCCAGAATTCATTACCAAAATACATGAGATTATGATACGTGTAAGCAGCTCCAACTGATCCAAGCCCCCCACAAAAATTACTTTTTAAAACATATGAGAATGTGCTTTTTATAGATGAAACCACTGCTGTTGAAGGGGCAAAGCATATAATGATATCTACTAGATCGAGTTCTCGCATTCGCTTTGCAACCTCAGCAGCCATTACAGTTTTGCCAGCACCGGGGCAAGCAAGACATAAAAAATGCGGCGACCCCGATTGATATTTATTTAGTGCTGCATCAGCACACTGATTCTGCCATTCCCTCAGCATATGTGATTCTCAATGCTATCCTGTCCAAGTACTTTTGATAAAGCCGTCACTCTACCAAGTAATGTAGCAGACTGATTTTTGGCCTGCTGATATAGGCCTGTCAAATAAGTTCGCTTAGTTGGAAAGCGCTCCATAAGAGACTTATACTCCTCGATTTCGCTAAGAACGACGGCGAGTTTGGCCTCATGAATTAGCTTTTCCTTTTTAAGGCCATTTAAAAAGATATCGACATCAGCTGCTTCTGAGTCAAGTGTTGCTGGCACTGTATGAAGGCGTGAGTTTTTGGGTATTTTTCCCGATGTGAATGTCGCGGAATAAAAGAGCGCCGTTTTTTTGTACAATTTCTTGGGCCGCCCATCCCTATTGTCAATTTTACATATAAATCCCAGTGCTTCTAGTCGAAGAAGCTGGCGATAGATGAACTTCCTAGCTTCGCTCACTTGGCTGTATTCATCCGTAATTTTCAGCAATGCATCCCTGAGCTGAGTGGTACTGAAATCTTTAAAATCCTTTTCTATCAATAAATTATAAATATAGGGATGCAACTTTACTGCAGACTTCATTAACAAAATTCCAAACTTATGAACTTAGGATTGCTAAGTATACAGAAACTGGCGAAACTTAGACAATCTAAGCACTCTAAGGCAATGATGATGATTACGTGGCTCACCCAAACCCGATACCTGACAGGCTCAAAACAGCCAGAACCAAAGCCGGGATCACTCAGCGAGAATTGGGTATCCGAATTGGTATGGAACCAAGCTCAGCGAGTGGTCGCATGAACCATTACGAGAAAGGAAGGCACATCCCGGATATCGATACACTTAAGCGCATGGCCGATGAACTTGGAGTTCCGATAAACTACTTCTTTTGTGAAAGCGAATTGACGGCAGAATTAGCCAAGCTGATAGCAAACATGACTGAAACAGAGCAAGCAGCTCTGATTGCTGAGCTCAACAAAAAGCAGCCTTAGTGGGCTAGTTGCCCGAATAAGCAACCAACCTGAAGTGACCCTGACCCAAAATCCTGCTCCATTCAGAAACAGAATTCCGGCATGATAAACACTCCCCTGAACGGAGGTGGTGCCGATGAAAAAGTCACGATTCACCGAAGAGCAGATTGTCTTTGCCCTCAAGCAGGCTGAGCTGGGGACGTCCGTGCCGGATGTCTGCCGTAAGCTGGGCATTTCTGATGCCACCTTCTATACGTGGCGTAAGAAATACGGCGGCATTTCCCCTTCTGAACTCAAACACATGCGGCAGCTGGAAGAGGAAAATCTGCGGCTGAAGAGGCTGGTTGCCGATCTGAGCCTCGACAAGGCGATGCTGCAGGACGTGCTGGCAAAAAAGAGCTGACGCTGGCACGCCTGCGCGAATGGGTCAGGGATTTGCAAGCCCGCTACGGTGCCAGTGAGAGACAGGTCTGTTTTGCGCTGCGGGTCAGCCGCAGCTCGTTTCGATATCGTTCTGTGGCCGCCGACGACAGCGCACTGCGGCTACGCATCCGTGAGATAACCGAAACCCGGGTTCATTACGGGTACCGCCGGGTATACGTGATGCTCAGGCGGGAAGGCTGGCGCGATAATCACAAACGGATATACCGTCTCTACTGTGAGCAGGGTCTGTCGCTGCGCCTCAAACGGCCACGCCGCAATAAATCGGCCCAGCGCCGACAACCGCAGCCTCAGGGTCTGTATCCGAATCACGTCTGGGGCATGGATTTTGTCTCGGACGCGCTGTTTGACGGGCGACGACTGCGCCTGCTGACGGTTATCGACCTGTACACCCGCGAATGCCTGGGGATCTGCGTGGGGCAGAATTTGCGTTCAACAGAAGTGGCAGAAATGCTGAATAGCATAGCGCTCAGACGTCCTTTACCTCAGTTGCTGAAAACCGATAATGGTTCTGAATTTGCAGGGAAAATGCTGGACAGATGGGTGTACGAAAGAGGCATCAGAATCGACTTCTCACGCCCGGGAACACCGACGGATAATGCGACGGTGGAGTCCTTCAACGGCAGGTTAAGGCAGGAATGTCTGAACGAGAACTGGTTTATGTCTTTGGAGGATGCACGGTGCAAAATCGAGGCCTGGCGCATACACTATAACCAGAGTCGTCCCCATTCTGCACTGGGCTGGATGACGCCCTCTGAATTTGCCGAAAAATCTGCCGGTTGCCAGAATATGCAGCCAGAATGAAGCCGGTTATTCCTGATTATGAATGGATCACATACGGGGAGCGGGTCAATATGAAGACATTACTAACATCGCGGTGTATTAATCAACGGGGAGCAGGTCACACCGTAAGTACTGAGTGTGAATATTACATCCCCTTTTTAGTAAAATTTGACGGCGTAGATTGGGGGATGAGAATGTAGCTAATTATAATTAGTGTGCAGTATCTCATTTTTAAATTTTTAGCTGCAATAGCAATCTTAATAATAACCTATTGTTTTTCATGATGAAAACTGCCTATTGTCTATTTTTTTAAATACAAGCATTTAGGATTATTTAAATTTTATCGTTACATGTCTTACTTTTTAGCCTTGAACAAATGCCAGAGACAATTTAAAATGAAATTGCACAGCATATTCCAAAATGGATCATAGGTAATGAAAATTACGTATTTCAATATTTTAATGTGATGCCTCGAGGATCTCGCTGTGTTTTTTAAGTGACTTGATGATGAGTGTTACGTAAATTTATTGAAAATTACAGATAAGGGGTTAATTATGAACATGTTCATCAAAGGAATGGCGTCAGCAGCGGCAGTAATGATCTTTGCCCCAACAGTGGCGCTGGCTGCTGATGGAAAAGTGACCTTCAATGGTGAAATTATTACTAATACCTGTACTGTCATCAGCGGTGATAAAGATAAAATTGTCACACTACCCACTGTTCAGGTGTCTGCATTGTCTGCCGCGAATCAAACTGCGGGGACAACACCTTTCACTATTGGTCTTGAAAATTGTGCAAGTGCTTCAGATGTTTCGGTCTATTTTGAACCGAATGAATATGTCTCAACGGAGGGGCGACTAAAAAATACCATTCCTGCTGGTGGCTCTGATAATGGCGCGGATAATGTTGATATCGAGCTACTGAATAATAATCATGGTGTAATTGACCTTGCAAACCAAACCATTGATCCAACGACCGGAAAAGTCACGGGTGGTAACTCAACGGTCGTGACGCCTGTCGATGGTTCTGCGACACTGCCTTTCTATGCACGTTACTTTGCGACAAATGCCGCTGAGGCTGGGAAAGTGAGTTCCTACGTGAACTTCACTATCGTTTATCCGTAAGACGTTAAGGCAGCTCCAGCAGGGGCTGCCTGCTCAGAGAACAGGGAGGTGTTGAAATATGACTCGTTACTTTTTTACGTTTCTTTTATTCGTATATATACCTTTCGCGAATGCAAATATTGTCATTGATGGGACCAGAGTGATCTTTCCATCTGACCGGAAAGAGGTATCAGTCAGAGTCACTAATTCAGGGGATATGCCGTCACTGACGCAAGTATGGGTTGATGGTGGCACAATACAAAATAATACAGGCAAAGACATGGCGCCTTTTGTGGTTCTGCCGCCGATTATTCGTGTTGAACCAGGAAAAGGACAGACCTATCGTCTGGTTTTTAGCGGCGCCGCGCTTCCACAAGATCGTGAGTCATTGTACTGGTTTAACATGTTGGATATACCGCCAGAGCCTAAAAACAGTCAAGGTAGCAACTATTTACAGTTATCGATTCGTTCACGTATTAAGTTATTTTATCGTCCGATAACATTAAAGGGAAATGTCAGCGAGGCTGCCAAATCTTTAACCTGGGAATTTCACAATGATAATAACACACTCTTTGTGAATAACCCATCTCCATGGTACATCACCATTGATAGCATCACGATTAATGGGAATAAACAACCTGCTGGTATGGTGGCGCCATTTTCAACGATGAGCATAAATAATAAAGAGCATACACTGAAAGCCATGCCAGGTAAGTTCAGCTTTACAACCATCAATGATTATGGTGCTGTTGTGACTCATAATTATCCTCAGTAAAGGACATTATTATGAAATTCATGGAGATCAATGTTGGGTTAATAATAATAATAATACCATGGGGTGTTGCATGGTCAGAAGACGCATTTAATTTCAATAGTGCGCATTTGCATAACGCGACACATATCGATCTCCAGAAATTTAAGTATGGTAATCCGATGAATGTCGGGAAGTATCGCAGTAAGCTTTACTTAAATGGTTCGTATGCGAGCGAAGTTGAATTCGAGCTACAGAAGGTGGGAGAAAAAATTGAGCCCTGCATAACACCAGTATTATTTAGAGTGATGAGGCTTAAAGATAAAACGTGGCCAGAAAAGGCTTCATGTCTCCAGTTATCGCAGATCAATGCTGGCATTTCATGGCATTATGACGTCGGGGAGAATGCGTTAAATTTAACCATCCCGCAGGCGTTACAAAAACCGAAGTATCGAGGCGAGATTAATCCTGAGAGTATCGATGTTGGTGTTCCAGCAGCAGTATTACGTTATCAGGCGAATAGTTATCAGAGCATCAATCATGGCGATAGTCATAATTACAGTTATGTCGGGCTTGATAGTAGTTTTCGCGCTTACGGCTGGCGCTTTTACCACCAGTCTAGTTATCAGGCAAATGATAACGATACTCAGTGGGATAATATTTCGACATACGCCGAGAAAAGCATTTTCGATTTGAGCTCAACCCTTAGGCTCGGGCAGGGATGGACAGATGGCACCTTCTTCGACAGCGTCAGCTTCGTGGGCGCCAGGGTTGCGACTGACAAACGGATGCTGCCAGGGTCACGACGTGGTTTTGCACCCACGGTAACGGGAATCGCCAGGACAAACGCGCGCGTCACCGTCACTCAAAATGGTTCCTTACTCTATGAGGCCACCGTTCCGCCAGGTAAATTCTCCTTTGCGGACCTTTATCCAACGAATTCAGGTGGCGACCTGATCGTGACGATTCATGAGGCCGATGGCAGCCAGGACACGTTTACTGTGCCTTATGCTTCCATACCTGGCCTGGTTCGTAAGGAGGCGCTGTATTACGATTTGTCGATGGGATATCTGGATGACAGCTATATCTCAAACCGTCCGGGATTCGGAGAATTAACTCTGCAGTATGGTTTTAATGACTATATTAGCGGCTATATGGGGGTAAATGGAACCGATGGGTATTACTCCACTCTTGTCGGTAGTGCATTAAATACTTACTGGGGAGCACTGGCTGTCGATGTTTCGCGTTCCTCCTGGAAAACTGTTGAAAATGACTGGCTGGATGGGTATCGCTGGCGCGTTTCGGCAACAAAATCATTGACCAGTGATACCCGAGTTACCTTATCAATGAGTCACAGTAACGATGCAAGGTATATTTCAATTCGTGATGCGGCATCGGCTAATGACCATGACAACTATACTTACCGCGAAATGACAAAGTATACAGCCAATCTATCGCAACAAATCGGCGGCGGTAGCTTGTCATTTTATGGCATATGGAGTGAAAACTGGAAGCATGGTACCTATCACTCCTATCAGCTAGGATATTCGAATAATTATAAACGCCTGGGCTACTATATCTATGCACAGAAAAGTCAGGATGCTAACCATAAAAATAACCAAATAGTCGGAATTTCTTTCTCTATACCTATTAGCGGTAATGGCAATATTCATACTCGTTTCAATTATGACAAGAATAACGGCAACCAGTTACAAGCGACTTATACTGGGAGTCGGGGTGAAAAGAACGAACTCAGCTATGGCCTGACGACAAGTTACGATATGCCAAAGGAAGGGGGCCATGAGAGTTCCATTGGAGCAAACGGTAGTTACCGAACTCATTATGCCTATCTGAATGCGAGCGCCAGCGCCGGCAAGAATCAACAGCAGTACTCCCTTGGGACTTCCGGCGCGTTAGTTGCGCATGAAGGAGGGGTGATTGCGACACCTGATATTGGTGAAACATTCGCCATTGTACAGGCCCCTAAGGCTGCCGGTGCAACGGTGGCCAACCGTATTGGACGTCCAGTGGATAATCGTGGTTACACCATTATCCCTTATCTGAACCCATTTACAGAAAACTGGCTGGATCTCGATCCGCAAGGAATTAGCGATCAAGTTGAGATCGTATCAAGTAGCACGGTCGTCGTTCCTGACTCAGGCGCGGCCGTGAAGGTAAAATTTGCGACCCGTACTGGCTACCCATGGTTTGCCAATGTCACGCTCAGTGATGGCAATACGCCGCCATTGGGTGCTGAGGTCTTTGACAGCAAAGAAATAGCCATCGGGGCCGTGGGACAAGGAGGGCTGCTATATGCCAGAGTCCCGGACATCAAGGGGGTTTTACATGTGGTCTGGGGCGACAATAGTGTTCAGCGTTGCCAGCTTGCGTATTCCGTTAATCAACAGACCAGCCGAAACCTTTGCAAATAGATGATTAAGGAAGACAAAAAATGAAAAGAGAAATGATACTAGGGTTATCTGTTTTCCTGTATCTAGGATATATCCCCACAATACTTGCATGCGTGATGACCAGTGGTAAAACAATTGAATATAGCGTCAATCTGGGTAATAAATATTTTACAGTAGATGTGTTTAATCGCCAGCCTGGAGATTTATTATTCACCTATGGCGGCATGACTCTGACCAATAATACGGAATGGAATATAACTTGTAGTGGTTCAGAACCGAGTGGCTACAATAGTATTGGTGGCGCTCCCGTTGGACCGGCTTATCAAAGCAAGCCAGGATATGTTTACAGTATCGATCGTCTACCGGGGATTGGTTACAGTTTTCAAATGGGTGAACAGGATGGTATTGATTTCGATTCCCTTTTTATGCCTTATCCAACAGCACGCCCCTTTTCTGGGGGCAGGTATTTTAATTCAGAAAGCAAAAAACCCACTATTTATTTTTGGCGCATTCCTGATACCAGCGGTTTACCACCTCCAGGCCAGTATTGCCTGAATGATTATCTCGGTGATATTTATCTTGAGGGGGTCAACGCCTTAAAGTTTAGTGTAAAAGGATTGTGCATTACGGTAAAGTCCCCAACCTGCAAAATCAGTAACGCTGATATTAAAGTTAATTTGGGAAGACACAATAGGTCCGTATTTATGGGGCCTGGGAGTACCACCAATATGGTACCGTTCAATATAGATCTTACCACCTGCGAGAATGTTGGTAACATCTTTATGCAATTTAATGCAACGGCTGATGGTAATCACGCGGCAAACGGTATTATAAAAATAGATGATAGTGGTGATGATAGTTCCGCGACCGGGGTTGGAGTCCAGGTATTAAAAAATAGCGTCCCGATAGTGTTGAATGAACCTGCGACAATCTGGTCGGGAAGTAAAGGTAGTGAGTCGGCCTACAGTTTCCAGTATCAGGCAAGATACATTCAGACTGAATCGACGGTTACCGCCGGTCAGGCGAATGCGAGTGCGACGTTTGTGGTTACCTATAATTAAGAAGTGGCGCCGTCGCTGACACGCTCAGAACAGGATAAGTCATTTAACAATGAAATACACCTGCGAACAGTAAGTATTATTGAGGCTCACCATTTGCGATAAGCGAATAGGTTCTTCAATAGCGGTTTTTACGCCGATGTGAACGTTACTGATTTTGTATTAGAGATAAGCTCAGCCCTGTATCTCATCCTGGTAAAAAGAAACGATGGGGTATGATTTTTTATAGTGTCTGGACATATTATTATTCGCATGATTGGGTGTGGTGATATTACATAGGGAGTGAATAATGTTATTGGTTATTTCTGGTTCTGGATATTTTGATCTGGGGTTTGATAGTTACTTTTCGAGGGTGAAGTGCAGGGCAACATGCACTGAAAAAATTTTATATTGTTCGTTTGAAGATCCTAAGGCTATCGTTAGTAACGTGATGGCAGCATCAGAAAAGTATTATTTGCGATGTCTCGTTATCGATTATCCATGGAGTAACATAGCCGTCCTTCAGTCAGCACTCTATATAAAAATACACTTCCCACTTATTAGCGTGGTTGTCTATTCAACCGGTGGGTACCGATTCAACGAACTGGAAGCATCTTATCTGGAAATTCTTGGGGCGCAATTGAATGTGGGATTCTCAGGCGTATGCTCAGCTTTGATGCAAAGGCGGATGCCGGTATCTGCGGTGGATATCATCTATGCGGCGGCATCAAGGTTTGTCGAAATATCTAAAAAAGATGCGTTGTTAATATCTTTTATCCTGGCGGGACTGAAGCTAAAAGATATAGCCAGTGCTTATAACAAAGATATTAAGCAGGTTTACTATAACAGAGCAGGCTTCTGAGTAAGTTCAGCATTAAAAATAATGTTGAACTGGTAAGTAATATAAGGTGTTTTGTTTTGTGCAAACCTGGCGGAGGTCGTGATGAGAGAGTATCGACAAGCGAAAGAAAAACTGGATTCATTGATCTTTGCGATATGGTTAAATAATAGCTTAAACAATAATGTCTGCGATTATAGCGTCATACGCGAAGAGATGAATGATATTATTGTGCCATATGTATACAGAAAGGAGTTGGACGATGTGATTGCGGCTGTCAATTTAATGATTTCATCAGAACCAACTGTGCGCCAGGAGCATAATGAAATTCTATTTAAACGATTACTCGATTTATACGCCAGGTTAGCGGGGCATCTGGCCGTTGAGAATTACCTTTTGGCCAAAATTTACTAAATAGCTGCGCGGAATAGTGCTGAATCGCCACGGATAATCTAGACACTTCCTAGCCGTTGATAATACTGGTTTTCATATTCTGTCGGTGACATCTGATCGCTGGAACCATGCCGACGCTTACTGTTATAAAACATTTCGATGTAATCAAAAATATCGCTGCGGGCTTCTTCCCGCGTAAACAATCTCTCGAAGGGGATATGTTTGATTACCGCGAAAAAGAGAGAGTTGCCTATGCTCTGAACGCCATGCGTGAACATACTGAACAACAAACTCAGTTTGCGCTCCCCCATCAGGAAGATTTCGGAGCCTGCAAGGACCGGTTTCAACAGACGCTTGCTACATATTGCGATGCTGTGATGCAGAGCAAGCGTCAGGATATTGAGAAAGCCGAAATTGATGAGGATCGTCTTGTCATTCTTGGTCATAACGTCTCGATTTTGTTCCGAGAAAAACTCAAAACACACTTTCTGACGACACTCTTTAGCAGTACACAGTTCTGTAATAAAACTGACGATTTCGAAGAGAAGACAGTCATCTCAATCTCCGATAAAGAATATTATGCCAGAGGGATAAAAACCTCACCAATACATAATGAAGACAGCTATTGGGCTGATAACGCACTGAAAATAATTTGGAACGACGTTCTTTCAACGCAGTTGCGTCGCGACGCGGAATGCAATATGCAGGTAGCCCATTTTGCAGATATCCTCACTTTCGTGTGTGAAAGTGATACTGTCGACAATGGCAGTAAACTGGTAGTTTCTGGTAGAGCGTTCTTCGATGAGTATCAGGCTTGGTGCTATGAGAATTCTGCGGCGGTAGATGCCATATTGAGCTTTGATAAGTCTAACAATAAATACCTGAAAACGAGTAAAGGCCTCTGTCGGCTGATTTTCGCTCCTTGGCTAGATCTGCATTGTGCTATTCTGACGGACGACACCTATTTTGACCATCTTTCGATAGCGGAGAGTACCAAGGGGGATATCATCACCCTGAGTGGCAGGCCGGTGCCGGATAACCCTTACCTCATTAAGTTACATATGACTTATTCGATCCAAGAACGTTATCACGGCAACATCCGCATGCGCTTTCAGCGAAACGAAAACTGAGCGGGCCACCTTAAGGCCATTGTAGTGGATCACAAAATCAGGACACCGGGATAACCTGTTTCCACTTTTCTTCATGTAAGCAAGGCGGTAAACCATCGTTGTTCGTGTGAGGTCGATAAACGTTGTAATAACCATTAATCCACTGGTTTATATCGCGTACCGAATGGCTAAAATCACCATAACCACCTTTCGGAAGCCATTCACTTTTAAGGCTGCGAAAGACTCTTTCCATCGGCGAATTATCCAGGCAATTCCCTCTGCGACTCATACTTTGCATTACCCCATAACGCCAGAGTAACTTTCTGTATTTATTGCTTTTATACTGAACACCTTGATCTGAATGAAACAGCAGGCGGCCATCACGCGGTCGTGTTTCCAGTGCATTACGCAAAGCCCTACACACCAACTCAGCATCAGCGGTTAATGAGAGGGCTGAACCGATAATCCGCCGTGAATATAAATCAACAACGAGCGCGAGATAACACCATTTGTCCTGCAGGCGAATAAAACTGATGTCGCCGCACCAGACGCGGTTTGGTGCGGCGGGGTTAAATTGCCGGTTCAGTAAATTTGGCAATGGCGGACTTTTGTCTTCGTTTACCCGGTAGTGATGTTTAACCGGCTGTCGACTTGTCAGCCCGCATTCCCGCATCAGTCGTCGTGCCAGCCACCGGCCTGCATCAACGCCACTCTGGCGCAACATCTGACTGATTGCCCGGCTACCGGCTGCGCCACGACTGAGAGCATGGAAAGCCCTCACCCGACTTCGTAATTCAATTCTTTGCACATTAACAGGACGCTTCACCTGCGCGTAATAAACGCTACGGTGAATACCGAATAAATGACAAAGAACCCGCACTGGCCACTTTGCTTTCAGCCGTGTGATTAGCGCGACGGCTTCCCGGGGATTTCGCTCATCAGCACGGCAGCCTGCTTTAGTATTTCTTTTTCCATCTCAAGGCGCTTTATCCGCGCTTTAAGCTGCTGAATTTCGCGTTGTTCAGGGGTAATAGCATTACCAGCGGGCTCAATACCCTGAAGTTCCTGCTTATACAACCGTATCCATTTACGCAAATGGTCAGGGTTGAGCTCGAGTGCCAGCGCGACTTCTCTGACATCACGCTGGTATTTAACCACCTGTTCGATAGCTTCAAGCTTGAACTCCGGGGAAAAGGTACGTTTAGTCCGACGAGTTTTGATCATGCATCACCTCATTTTCACTGTTTTAACATTAACAGGATTTCGAGGTGTCCTGAATTACCGATCCACTACACATACAGGAAATGAAAAAATCAAGGGATGAAATAGGCTTGAACTGATCCTCGTTGATTATTACGCACCAATGTTAGTCCTGCATCCCGGCGGTCATGACAAATGCGAACTTCCGCTCCTCGCTCAAAGCAGACTGTCAGATTTGATTGTGTGCTGCCAGTGAAAACCGTCAGATCAAGTTTGAGCTAATACAAATTATGTTCCTGGAGGACGCACGGTGCAAAATCGAGGCCTAGCGCATACACTATAACCAGAGACGTCCCCATTCGGCGCTGGGATAGATGACCCCGTCCGAATTTGCAGAAAAATCTGTCGGGTGCCAGAATATGCAGCCAATATGAAACCGGTTATTCCTGATTATGACTGGAGCAAATTCGGGGTCATGATCACTGTAGGTACTCACTGAAAGTAATTGAGCCCATAGATGAAATGACACTTTTTGATCACACTAGAGTAGTACCTTTGACGACACCAATAAATTCCGATAGGGGCATTAAGAAACCCTGACTGTCAGGGGAGTAAAGCGCAAGTACAGGAGATGGAATCACCAACTGTAATTGGTGATATCTCATTTCCTCTAATTGGTTAGTACTTATTAATGATTGTAACGTGATCAGATGTTTTTTTGGAATACGAGCAGCCTCTGCTAAAACCTGACGCCAGCGGTCTTTGCATGTAGTTTTAGCGGCGAGAAGGATCAGCTTGTTTTGAGTATACTCTTGGTTATGGTAGGCTGAAAATGAAGGAAATAAAAAATCAGGTTTTGAATTATTCTCAGTAACATTACAGCGACTGCCTTTTTCAAAAACTAGGCCATGTTCCATAAATACAGTTTCGAGATGATTCTCAAATGCGAAACCGACACGACTCTTGCGACGATTATGAACACTCAAAGAATATTGAATGAAAGCATCAACATCATCTTTCTCAGCTCCGAATCCAGCCTGAAGTTGCTGCCTGACAATATGCCTTTCCATCACACGAAATAGCATCTCTTCTTCTTCCAGCCAGGCCATGAGTGTTTCATCGGGTGCACCAACAGAATAGCGACCAACTCGCTCACGTGCCAATTCTGAAAAAACTTTGGAGGTAGGAAAACCATCGGGATATCGAGAAAGCAACCACTCCAAAGTTGCATCTCGGGGATCTGGTTCAGGCTCGAAGATAATCCCAATTTCTTCAAGAAAAATTCTTATAGGTAGCAACAACGTTTTATCGGATAACTCGGCACCATGGAAATGATGATCTGCAATATTACTTGAAGCAAGCCCGAATAACGACCGCAGTTGCCATTCGACTTGGCTATCTTTGGGAGCAAAACAGATTACCAACTCGTTGTTATGCCGAAGAGCAGTTAGTAGAAAATCGCCTTCCCCGATCCGTTCCGTTACTTCGTTACCTGGATAGTAAAGTCGGTATTCAGGGGCACGGTGCGCTTTACCAACTCTTGCATCATACCAAGTTACTGTTGTGCTTATCAGATGACTGTCATCATCAGATAACCAAACCATCAAACATGGGATCTGTAGCTTTTCCCCAGATGGAATGCCACCTATTGCTTCTCCAAAGCCTACTCTAACCAATCCTCCTATCTCATGCTGATTAGATCTGGAGGGTACAGCATCAACCGCACTCAACGATTTTCCTGCTGCAAAAATAAAATGTTCGCTGAGTCTGCTATTCATAATGTCGACCAATACTTAGTTGATTACTTCTAATTTAACGATACTCAATGTATAAAAAAAGCGCTATGGGCGCTTTTTTTAACAATCAACTTGCATTGCTTAGTTTCTTTGATTTTCGGATTTCAACAGCGCGTGCAATTCTTGAATCTAGTAAACGTGCCACTGCAGCAAAAACCGGTACAATGACTGAGTTTCCAAACTGTCGATATGCTTGGGTGTCAGATACGGGGATCCGAAAAGTTTCTTTTCCAGGCTGCTCAAACCCCATTAGTCGAGCGCATTCTCTAGGGGTCAACCTACGTGGACGACGAGCCATATTTTCAAGATCATTAAATTCCTTTTCTCCAATGCTCATATCCCACCCACGGTCAATTAGAATTTCAGATCCATCTTTGTGATACCTAGCACTAAGAGTCCTGCAATTCATTGTTTTATCTAGAGTATTTACAAGCCCAAATCCAAATCCGTTCCCTTTTTCTTTATGCTTTTTAGCATACTTATAAAGATAATCCCAGAGTTTTGGCGTCAATATGTACTTGTCATTAACTTCCTTATCGAGCAAATCTTTAACTGCCGGTCGCCGTTGTGGGAATTCTTTGACAATGTCCCTAAGAGTGAAACCTTCAGCGAGATTTAAATCACGCCTAAATCCCACTAATACAATACGTTCGCGATGTTGAGGAAGGAAATTTTTCCCATCAATAATTTTAGGATCATCTGCCCCCATAGAATCAGCATCTGCGACGTCATACCCTAGTTCATTTAAGGTATCCATGATGACACGGAAGGTTTTACCTTTATCGTGACTCTTCAGGTTCTTCACATTCTCTAGGACAAAAACAGCAGGCTGTTTTGCCATGATAATGCGGGCAACATCAAAAAAGAGTGTTCCCTGCGTATCGCATTCAAACCCGTGTTTACGTCCTAAAGAATTCTTTTTACTGACACCTGCTAGGCTGAAGGGTTGGCAAGGAAAGCCTGCCAACAGGACATCATGATCAGGAATACTTTTGTCAATATGGGTGTAAGCTTGTTCTTCAGTGATATCATCCTGATTACTCAGGGTGACATCTCTAATATCTGAGTTAAAAATATGATCATTTTCATCACAGTACCAATTAGCTTTATAAGTTCTAACGGCATACTCATTCCACTCACTGGTAAATACGCATTTTCCACCGATGGCCTCAAAACCACTACGAATCCCGCCAATACCGGCAAAGAGGTCGACAAAACGAAAACGACTTTGATTATAATGCGCTGGCGGTGACGGTAAAAGGCTCTTAAGCATCTTAATCTCGACATCAACCAATCGCTTATTTGTTAACTTGCCATTCACCCAGCGATTGATAGTTTCACGAGTCCAGTCACTGCCACTCACTGCTCGTAACACTTCTGCCACAACCTTTTGGTCATAGATCTCCAGAACTTTTTTCAAAAGACACAATTCTTCTTTTTGTTTAAGCTGATCTGCGCCCCGTGATTGTTGAATAAGTTCATTAATCACAGGTTGTAACTCTTTCATACTAACTCCATCTGGGTTGAATGTGTGACGCTCAATCACTAATACTACCCTATCACATTAAACTGTTCATGTATACAGTATCTAAAACATATAGACGAATTGTTGATTACACTGCCACTGATACGCCGCGGGTGCTCTGCTCCCCACGTTGATTACTGAATCGCCACGGATACCCGACGATAACCATAGGTGGGTAGATCGCCGATAACGGTATGGATACGGGCCAGCGCTTTAGTATCATCAGGCTTGCGCTTGCATCGACGATCCTGCCAGTCCTTCGACCGACGGGCCATGGCATGCAGTTGCGCACGCGAGACCAGGAGGAAACGACTGACAAGGCTTATTCGCCATCCTCCGGCAACAAGGGCACGTGCGCTATCCATTTTTTTTGTCGGCCATATTCAACGGCTTCTTTCAGCAGCTCGTTTTCCATGGTTTTCTTTCCCAGCAGGCGCTGCAGCTCTTTAATTTTCTTCATCGCAGAGGCCAGCTCCGATGCGGGTACAACCTGTTCACCTGCGGCAACGGCGGTGAGACTGCCTTCTTGGTACTGCTTACGCCACAGGAACAGCTGACTGGCAGCAACACCATGCTGCCGGGCAACCAGAGACACAGTCATACCAGGCTCAAAGCTCTGCTGAACAATGGCGATTTTTTCCTGAACTCTGCGCCGTCTGCGCTTCTCTGGACCTAAAACATCAATCATCCGGACTCCAACAACTAGTCTAAAAACTAGTATTAAGGCTATCACTAACTTAAGTGATACCAACTGTCTGGAGGTTCATGGGGCCAGTCTACTTGTCATCCGTGGACTCCGTCATTATGAATCTCAGCTTTAACTGGCGCAGCAAACAGCAGCATCAGGCAACCGCGTATAAGCGCGAGAGCGAACAGGCTGAGAAGATTGCCCAACTCGAACGCCGCCTAGTTGAGCGTGATAAATAGCAACCATAGGCCAAATGGGCACCGCTTCATACTTCGTGAAACGCCTGAAATGAAGTATATCTTTATCGATAACTACCAAGTTGAATTCAGTATTAAAGCCATGTGCCGCATGCTGTGTGTGCGGCCCGCAGAGGCAGGTATATGTGGCAAAAACCCGACAGCGGTCCCTGCCCTTACTGGCCTGGTTTACGAACCGGCAGTACAGCGCCCACTGCGTCAGATAGCTGACTAGCTCACGCTTTATCGCTGGTTTTAAAGGTTTTTTTCAATAACGTCTTTCAGTGCGCTGCACTCGAGACTCTGGTCAGCAAACATCTGTTTCAGCCTGCTGTTTCATCCTCAAGGTCTTTCATCTTTTTGATATCAGAGGCTTCCATACCGCCAAACTTCGCATTCCAGTTGTAGTACGAGGCCTCAGAGATCCCGGCTTCGCGGCAGACATCCTTAACAATGCGTCCGGCTTCGACGGATATCAGAACGGCGATGATCTGGTGTTCAGTGCATCGGGCTTAACGCATGGTGATCTCCTCCAGGGACATAATCAGTATGCCGGGAGCTCTAAAAATGAATGATCTGGTTAAGCGATATGCTTACATAAGCATCTCTGCAACCTCCATTGAGAGCAGGTTCTGCCCTTCGCATAACCTCAAATATCTATGCGTGAGCAGTTCGATGATCGTGTAAGCATACCCGTTTTAGTTCCACACACTTTTTGAGATTTCCGTTTTTTCAGCCATCAGCCGGTACTCCTCCGGCGTCAGGTTATTCAGGGATTCATGAGGACGCTTGCTGTTATATTCAGCCAGCCAGCGCTCTGTGATTTCCCGTGCTTCATTCAGCGTCCTGAACAGATAAAAATCCAGTATTTCTGTCCGGTACGTCCGGTTGAACCGTTCGATAAAGGCATTCTGCGTGGGCTTGCCGGGCCTGATAAATTCCAGCATCACACCATGCTCTTCTGCCCATTGTGCCAGCGTCAGCGAGATCAGCTCCGGACCGTTATCCATCCGCATTTTCAGCGGATATCCGCGGTTCGCCACGATCCTCTCCAGCACTCTCACGACCCGCTGCGCGGGGATATTCAGGTCAATTTCGATCGCCAGTGCTTCGCGGTTAAAATCATCCACCACGTTGAAGGTCCGGAAGCGTCTGCCGCACACCAGTGCATCGTGCATAAAATCGATGGACCAGCTCTGGTTCATCGCCTCTGGCGTCGCCAGCGGAGCCGGATTACGTACCGGCAGGCGCTGTTTTCCCTTACGGCGAAAATTCAGTTTCAGCAGGCAGTAAATACGGTGAACTCTTTTATGGTTCCAGGTATTGCCCTGCCTGCGCAGCACCTGAAAAAGCTTCTTAAATCCGTAGCGGGGATAGCGTTCAGCCGCCTCTGCCAGCGTCTCTATCACCGGTTCATCGCGCCGGGTATCGGGCTGATAAAAATATACCGTCCTGCTCAGCGATAATGTCCTGCACGCCTGGCGGATGCTCATGGCAAATTGTGCCGTCAGATAGCTGACAAGCTCCCGCTTTATCGCTGGTTCTAAAGCTTTTTTTCGATAACGTCTTTCAGTGCCCGACATTCAAGGCTGAGATCGGCAAACATCTGCTTCAGACGACGATTCTCGTCCTCAAGATCTTTGATTTTTTTGATATCAGCGGCTTCCATCCCACCATATTTCGCTTTCCAGTTGTAGCAACTGGCTTCGGAAATAGCGGCCTCGCGACACACATCTTTGACGGTCCTGCCAGCTTCGACGGATTTCAGGACGGCGATGATCTGGTGCTCGGTGAATCGGATCTTACGCATAGCGATCTCCTCAGGGGACATAATCAGTATGTCGGAAGATCTCTAAAAGTGAATGGTTCGTTTTTCAGGGATACTTACAATCGCCTTCCATCCACCAACGCACCAGAGACAAAATCCATGCCCATGATGTGATGCGGATATAGGCCTAGAGAGGTACTGGGCCGGTATATTCCGATGGGGCACTTGAGACGTTTGTAATGGTACACTGATTTTGGTTGACCAAAATATCATTCGTTCATAGAATAATTTTATGCTGACTTCCGGTCAGTGCGGTAGCCATTCCATATTCAAGGAAATTAATTGTGGTTAACTTCATTCAGAACTTTATTAATTCAAACAAAATAAAAAAAATACTAGGAAGCTATGGAGATGCAAAAACTAAATTCACTCAAGGAAAAATCTCAGCCTTGAATAGATTAGAAATGGCACTAAAGCAAATAAACAATAGAGAACATATAACATTCTCACGAGACTGCTATAAAAACGTTCAATTCAGGAAGTTAATAAACCTTTACTCTTTCTCTAATAAATACTTTATAAGTACCACTTTAGAAAAAGATGTACCAACATCTTTCATATTATTCACATTCCTAGAATTTTATAAAGATAACATCAATCACTTTCATGAATTTGATGATTATAAGATGCGCATTGAGAATTTTTTTGTCACAAAAGAATATTCGGAATGTTATAATTTACTCAACGAAGTAAAAGAAAAATTTGGGGAGAGCATATGGTATTATGACGTTTTAATGGCGATAAATGTAGCTTCCGGTGCAAAAATCATTAAAGAAGATTTTGTTGTTAAAGATTTTCCTCGAATATTTCATATAACAAATCATCTCTTTGAAAAACACACATCTATTAGTAGTTTATCATATAAGCAAAAAATTAAAATAGATACTCTTGATAGATTAAGAAAACAGTATACTAACTATGCAGACTTTATATCTTTTATTTTACAGCCTACAACCCTTGATCCAGACATTGATCTATATAATGTTCTACAATTTTCACAACGATTGTTTCCAATTGACAAATATCAAATAATAAAGAGATGTCTTTTGGAAGTTATTACTATGAACATAGTAACCCAAGAAGAAACTACTCATGACATAAGACAATTTATCGAAGAGATTTCCGTCATTGAAAAAGGAACATACTGGAAGAAACTTCACAACTCATTGAATTTTAAATTTGAAGTTATTGTAAAAAATAATGAAAGTATAATTTTAGAAAGATACTCGCAAGGAGACTATGATGAGACAATTACTCTTTGTGAGAGTAGCTTATTAGACAATCCTAGTAATTTTACGACACTAGAGATTTATGCAAGGTCATTACTATTTGAAAATAGCACTAAGCTTCGCGAAGTGTTAACGAGGCCAGCAGATGATTTAATGAATTTATTGTTAATTAATTTAATCAATGCTTATAGAAATCCGTCATCATATTATTCAGCAATAGAAGCTGTTGAAGATCTAAAGTTTAGATATTTGTGCTTTGATTTTATAATTCCAATTCTGCCTAGCTTTTATGCATCTTATCCGTATCAAAATACAGAAAAGCTAAAACTATCCCTAATCAGCGTCTGTAATTCTGAATATTGTTTCACTCCAAAAAACAAAGCTCGATTAGATAATCTACTTTCTAATAGACACCTAATAAACAATGACATCTTCGAAGATAAAAATTATTTATTTTCGGAATCTAGAAACCTAAGACTCCAGTTATCAAATGAAGTTAATAATGGTAATATAAATAAGGAGCTAATCCTAAAGCTATTAGAAAAAATAAATGCTTTGCAAGATCTCACTCCTCCTGATAAGTGTTATATTATAGCGTCAACGCTATTTAAAATTAAAGAGTATAATCTTCTTATTCGTAGAATTGTCGATAGTGCACTTATTAATAGTTCAAGTCTAATCTTATTCCCAGTTTTAGAATTAGCATATTTGCTAGACGAAGATGTTGAAATTGCAGCTGATAGTTTAAATGCAGCAATATTTAGCCATTTTATTTTTCGCCACATTGATAAAGATTACATTGGTAATGTATCATATTTTGTAGATAGATACCTAGAAAATTTTAAAGCTGTAAAACCCAGTGATATATTTTATTTAAAAAATGAAATTACAAGTAAAGAATTATTTCTATTAAAGAACGTATGCGTTGAAGACATTCTTAGTGGCCTTGAAAATATAGATATAATACTATTAATGTTAACGGAAAGGATAAAAATATTAAATATCCTAATAGAGAAAAGAGTTATATTTAAGTTAAATGATGATGAAGTCATTTCACTCAACAATGAAGAAGGTAAAATATACAGTAAACTGCTAGTCAATAAACTGACCAAGCATCATTTATCAAACTTGATCCATATAGACTTCAATGGAATATTCCTAGCCAAGACAGACTTTTATAAACTTGCTTACGAAACAGTGAGAAAAATACATCTCGATGATCTTTCTATACATATAGATTATTATATTTCTTCAAATAATAGCAATGACGCTGAAAGCTTAAACACAATTGATGTAAAGTCGGGAGATGAAGCGAAGTTATATCATTACGGGATTATTTATTCAAATATGATCAATGACTTTATAATGAATAGTGAATATGGCCTTGTTCGCTATTTAAGCTCTGAATTTAGACATGGGGTATTGCCAAATCAAATAAGGAGTGTTTTTGAAGCTGATTCATTAGTTACGCTGAAAATCAGCGATAATACATATGAGGAACCGACATTTTGGTTAACTAAAATTAGTAACATTGATACTAACGAAAAAGAACATCTAAATAGTTGCATTCAAGAATTCTCAAATAAAATTGACTCATTTATTGTTGATACGAATGATCTTCTCATACCTATAATTTCTAATAAAGAATCAATCTTAGAAAATAAAACAACTTCAGGATTTATATTTTCTGCTACAACAGAAAAATATAATGAATTAATGAAATTTATGAATAATATGATTGAGGCAACAGGGAATAATAATTTTTCATATGAAGACTTTAAAGAGTCAATTGAAGAATTTATCTGGAGACAACTTGACCATTGTTTTATAGTCATGAAAACGATTATCAATGAGGCTGTTAAACCTAACTTCAGAGCAGAGTGTGATAAATTATTAAGTGCACTTTCAAAAAATAACAAAATTATAGAAAATGGATTAATTTCTGAAAAAATTCAACTTGCAAAATTCAACATCAGCGAAAAATTATCAGACATTGAAAATTGGTTTCGTAGACCAAGTAAAGAATTAGATGAAGATATTGAATTAGCTACTTTACTCATTGCCTCAAAAGATTATATAGAAGGAATTTACTCTCCCCAAAAAATAAAAATTGAGTTAAGAAATAATGAGCATGATTCTTTAAAACTAAGTAATGCCTCGTTATTAAATTTAACTCGTTCACTAGTAACTATGTATAATAACTGCCTTAGACATGGTATAGACCTCGTTGGTACTCCTATATCCGTTACTACTACAGTCATTGATTCACAATTAACCATTTCAGTCGAAAATGAAATATCCTATGATAAGCGGTTTGAACTTTTTAAAAGAAATATTACTGATGAAGTCGACTCATATCCCAACAACGATTATAGTGATAGATTAAAAATGGAAGGAGGCACTGGCCTATATAAAGTATTTAAGAATATTCAAGATGGATTTAAAAACAGTCGATTTACAGTTGAATTAAACGATGATACTTTCAAACAAATAATTGTAATAAATTTGGAGTAAATATGAACATTCTTATCATTGAAGATAATTTATATAAGAGTGATAAAATACGTATATTTATGAATGAAATATTCTCCGACCCTACAATCACATTGGCACACTCAGTCTCTAGCGGTATTAAAATACTAAATTCTGAAAAATTCGATTTAGCTATTATTGATATGAGCCTGCCTACATTTGATAAAACTCAAGGCCAACCACCAAGTAATCCAAAGGTATTCGGTGGTTTAGAGATAGCAAAACACATTCATAGAAAAAAGTCCAAGATTAAATACATCATCCTAACCCAATATAAATCATTTGCTGAGGATGATAAACGCTATGACCTAACCTCAATAAAAAACATATTCAAAGAAAAATACATAAACAATGCACTTGGTTGCGTATTTTATGAAAACTCAAGTCTTAACTGGAAAAAAGAAATAATTAACATTTTGGATTTAGAATGAATAAAATAATTGTCGTAGATGATGATGCAGTACGTAGAACCAAAATAATTCAACTGCTAAATCAAGAACATGATATTCCTGTAAAATGGATTGATGAATGTGACTCCATTAATTCAGCAGTTCGACTTCTTAGAAGCACTTATTACTCAATTGCTTTAATAGACATGGGACTGCCTAAACTTTCAGGTGGGGAACCGGATAATTTCGGTGGTATAGCAATTGTTGAGTCTATTTATAAAAATAAAGTCAAAAGCCCAGGTTTTATTTTGGGATATACTGCTATTATTGATAACCTTGAACAAAGAACTGCAGCGTTTAAAGATAAAGGTTTCAGATTAGAGCAGAGTTCTGCTGGTGATTATTCTTGGTTGAATAATGCCAAAGCCGAAATCAAACATTTTCTTACTGTTTTTTCAAATTATGAAAGAGGTAATTATAACATTTCAGTTTTAACTGTTCATGGAATTAGAAGTTATGCTTCTTGGCAAGAAGATATTGAGAGAATCATCGTCAATAATTCTGAATCACAAACACAGACATTCTTTCATTATAAACATACTTTAATTTCCACTTATTCATTTCTTAAGTCAAAAAATCGAGATAAAATTTTAGATCACTTTACCCTTGAGCTAAAACAATGGATCAATAATAATAGAAGCAATAAGATTATTTGTGTCGCACATAGTTTTGGTACTTTTTTATTGATGGAAGGCATTAAGAGATTAAATGATGATAGATTGACAAACAGCTTAGACCTTATAATTCTTTGTGGAAGTGTTTTACCTGAAGACTATAAGTTTAATTTTCTTTCTAACAATCGTGATGTGCAAATTTTAAATGAATGTGCCATCCATGATTATCCATTATTATTCAATGGCGCGATAGTCAAGAATTCCGGTTTGGCTGGAATCCTTGGATTTAAAATATTTAATGGGCAGAAAATTAAAAATAGATATTTTAATGGCGGTCATTCATTGTTTTTTGATGAAAGCCATATAACGAAATATTGGGTTCCTGTATTTAACAATAAGGAACGAGTAATTGATATTAACGAGGGAGTTCATCAAAATATTTTTTTCAAAATCATGCTCAGACTGAGCCAGCTTATTGGAAAACTAGTAAAATAAATCATTCAAATGGCTCTTTTATCACTTTTGAAATATAAAATACTTTCATAAAGAAGCGTGTTCCCCCAATAAGACTAAGTTCGTTCTTTTCTCATCAAATGTCCTTTTTTATAAATAGACGGAATTACACAGATGATACATTTGCCATAAATAACAATGGGTTCAGAGGTCCTTTTTTACTATATCTACAAGTACTTTGTAGTAGCGCGCCGACAGCGTACGCGCCACGCTGTGCGGATTCATAGGGTCAACTAATCCGTAACCAAAGCCGTTACCCCGCTCCTGGTGCTTGCGCGCATAGCGATAGAGATACTTCCACAGCACCTGGGTGAGAATAAATTTAGCATCCACCGCGGGCTCCAGCAGCTCGCCAAATGTCAGGCGCTTAGCAGGATAGAGCGTGGAGATATCACGTAGGGTAAACCCTTCATGCAGTTGCAAATCGCGACGGAAGCCAACCAGCACAATACGCTCGCGGTGCTGAGGTAAAAAATGGCGTCCATCGATGACCTTCGGATCGTCCGCTCCGGTATGATCGGCATCGGCGACTTCATAGCCCAGCTCGTCCAGCGTCTGCATAATGATGCGAAACGTTCGCCCCTTGTCGTGACTCTTTAGGTTTTTGACGTTTTCCAGCACAAAAATAGCGGGTTGCCTGGCGGCAATAATCCTGACAACGTCAAAAAACAGCGTCCCTTGCGTTTCGCAGGCAAAACCATGCGCCCGACCAAGAGCATTCTTCTTTGATACGCCAGCCAAAGAAAAAGGTTGGCAAGGAAAACCAGCCAGCAGAACATCATGCTGCGGGATAGCCTCGCGAATATGCTGCGCCGCTTCCTCATCGCGCACATCCTGGCGATGGCTAAGGGTAATATCGCGAATATCCTCATTAAAACGATGCTGCTCAGGGTCGCAGTACCAGTTGGCTTTATAGGTACGCACCGCATGCTTATTCCACTCGCTGGTGAAAACGCATTGCCCGCCAATCGCCTCGAAACCATTACGAATACCGCCGATACCGGCAAACAGATCGACAAAGCGGAATCCATAGTGCGGATGATGCGCTGGCGGCTGCGGCAGGAGCGTCAACAGATGGGCTCTCTCCTGTGCGTTTAAACGATTTGCTGCGTGAGGCACCGTCGCTACGCGCTTCAGGATGGCCGGGCTCCAGTGCTGCTCACCAACAGAGATTAACTGTGCCACCAGCGTTTTTACATCGTATATCGCCATCATCTGACGCAACAACGCCTGGGCATCCTCTCCGTTATGCTCGGCCTTCAAAGATGGGAGACTTTCCTTGGATAAATTTTGCGACATAACCTCAACCAGCCCGACTATTTTTGCAGAGGTTACCATAAATAGCGCAAGCCGTTTTATGCCAGTGGATCAAAGCGCTGTAAAACCGCCTCATCAATGGCCAGAGGGTCTCCGCAAAGCTCCGCACTTAACTTAGCCATAAACTGCACCAGAAAACGCGCATTGTGCACCGCCATTGCCCTGCCCTTTTCGGTTTGCATGGTTTCAGGCAAGCGCAACAACTTGCACTGGAAATGATCCAGCGCGTACTTCTTGTCATTTAATTCGCGTCTGTCGGCAAAGGGATCGTCGGCATCAAACAAAATATTGTTGAGCGCGCCGGACACGGCAAAAACGCGCGCCAGGCCAATCGCCCCCAATGCTTCGAGTCGGTCGGCATCCTGGACAATCTTTGCTTCTTCACTCTGCGGGGGAATTGCAGCGCTAAAACTGTGCGCTTCTATAGCATGCAAGACCGCCGGATAGCGGTCTGCGGGGAAGTCAGGAAAAGATGACTGCAGGATGGCCAGCGTTTTTTCCGCCGCCATCGCCGAGGAGCGACTTCGCTCAGGATGATTTTTCGCCAGGCTGATGATGTCATGAAAATAGCAGGCGGTCAGGATCACCAGCCGATCAACATCAGTATCTTTGGCCAACTGCTGAGCCGTTGCCCAAACCCGGCGAAAGTGTGAAATATCGTGAGCAGAATCCTCTTGCGAGTGATGTCCGATTAACCAGGATTCAAACCGCTGCTGCCAGTCAACAAGTTCCATGCGCGTTCCTTTGTGATAAGGCCAGAAACGAGCATAGCAACTTTAATCGTGATGTTCATACATCTGTGGATTAGGTCGCGTGTACCAGGCGATCGCACCGAGAACGACGCCAACGATACCCAACACCAAAAAACCCAGCAATGCACCGATCCATTTACCTGCCGTTGAACCTAACTCGCCGTCAATCGTCACGCCAGGTACGCTCTGGATCTGCCCAACAACCCACCAGTAGCGCGCCATCGCCCAGAGGAAGTAACCGCAAAAGACATAAAATGCCCACAGCGCAAGTTTACCTCCAGGACTCCGTTTCGCTTTATCTTCCATTAGCTTACTCTCCATTTACTCAACAACAGATACCGCCGACAGCAGTCAAAAATAGTGATATTTGTCACATTGTATAATAAAAATGCTTTCCAGGCAGCAGATCTCTCTATCCTCTTTAAGCCTGGTTCTCGCTCCATTCGCTCTACTGCTAATCGCCACATATTTTCAATGAATTCTATCTTATTTTAAATAATGCAAATTGATGAAAGCAGGTGAGAGTTTGCCTGCACTTCCTGCTGATTCCACCTAAACAAGATTAATACCCTAGGTTTATTCACCGTAAAGTCTCACCGCCCTATCCTTTTGAAATGGCGCATGCAAAAAACGAATTTACCCGTGGACATTAGTCACAAAAATATAGATTACAAAATCATTTAAATTGTAAATCTCATCAGTAGTACAAATTACTTATAAAAACACATAACTTCATGTTATTGAAAAACATAAACACAAGAAATAAATTAAAACAAATTCATAGATTTTAAATATAAAGAATCACTCAGAAACATTTTGTAATATTAGATATAATTTACTTACATCTTTCATTTAAAGAAAAATGAACTTAATCGCTAATATCAAATAGTCTCCCCGGAGGGAATGACAACATTCATATTAATTATGATTAAAAGGGAATATATATAATGAAAAGAAAAGTACTGGCAATTCTGGTTCCAGCTTTATTAGTCGCTGGTGCCGCTAACGCAGCAGAAATCTATAATAAGAACGGCAACAAACTGGATTTCTACGGCAAAATGGTTGGCGAGCACATCATGACCCATGATGGCGACAACAACAACTCTGACGATACCTCCTATGCACGTTTCGGTATCAAAGGCGAAACTCAGATTAGCAGCGAACTGACCGGTTATGGCCAGTTTGAATACAATATCAAAGCGGACAAACCAGAAGGTCAGCAGTCTGATGACACCCGTCTGGCGTTTGCTGGCCTGAAATTCGGTGAATACGGTTCATTTGACTACGGCCGTAACTACGGCGTGGTTTATGACGCAGCGGGTTACACCGATATGCTGGTTGAGTGGGGCGGCGACGGCCTGGTCTACACCGACAACTTCATGACCGGTCGTACCAACGGCGTAGCGACCTACCGTAACACCGACTTCTTCGGTATGGTTGATGGTCTGAACTTTGCCCTGCAGTATCAAGGTAAAAACAACGACACTAACCCAGAGAAAGCTAACGGTGACGGTTTCGGTTTCTCCGTTAACTACAACATCGACGGCTTCGGCTTAGTAGGCGCTTATAGCAACGCTGACCGCGTTGACGAGCAAGCTCGTGACCATAAAGGCGAAACAGCAGAAGTCTGGGATTTGGCTGCCAAATATGATGCAAACAATGTTTACGCATCAGTTATGTATGGTGAATCTCATAACCTGACCCCAATGGAAAAAGGTGGTTTCGCCAACAAGACTCAGAACATTGAAGCCGTTGTTCAGTATCAGTTCGACTTCGGTCTGCGTCCGTCTCTGGGCTATGTCTATGCGAAAGGCAAAGATCTGAACGGCAATCGTGATGCTGACATCATGAACTACGTTGAATTGGGTACCTGGTACTACTTTAACAAAAACTTCAACGTTTACACTGCATATAAATTCAACCTGGTGGACGACGAAGATGCAGACATCACTGGCGCGTCTACTGATGACCAGTTCGCTGTAGGTATCACCTACCAGTTCTAAGTTTGTTAATTAATCTCAAGCCCGCCTCGTGCGGGCTTTTTTTGTTTTTGGCAACTCTGGAAGAGATGCTGGAAAAACTCTCTTCTGTGGCTGAAGATTGTCGTGAGGAAGAAAGTACCGTCCGTAAAGAACAAGAAGAACGTCAGGCTAAATTACAAGCCTTCCGCCAGAAACTGTTAGAAGATGGTATTGATCCTGCTGAACTATTCGCAGCGGTTGGTTTATCTCATCCTAAAACCAAATCGGCACGCACTCCACGCCCTGCTAAATACAAATATACAGATGCATTGGTGCTTTAGCATACCCGTTTGCATATTACGCTTTAGAAGTATCAGCACAGAGGATAGTGTCAAAAAAATCCTGGGACAGACATTTTGGTGATTTAGGTTCATCAAGGGGGTTGTTCTTGTCCATTTATATATTTTGTATATTATTTATTACTCCTCTCCTTACATTATATTTTTTCATATCAAATAAACACCAAAATATATTATAAGTTAAAATTAATTCAAATCACGACAACATAGCTTACCATTTTAAACGCTTTAAATTATTTTCATAACGATCGTAACCTTCCTTATTCCCATTCTTACATGCTAATCCAAACAATGTTCTTGATTGATCTGTGTAGATATTTTCTCCTTCACCCCGTTCATCCATCACACAACTATCGAACTGTGCCTGTGCATCGTTTTACACCTACCGCCTTTTCATACCAAGCATTTACCTGTAGATAATTCTGACTTAACCTTCCGCCATTTTCATATCTTACACCAAGGTTGTATTGGGCACTGGCACCTGGAGGTTTGCAGGTTATAGGCGCATAAAATATGATAACCATCACATTCATGATAAAGGTGCCAATTTTTGATATAGATGGTTTTTACTTTTTGCTACAGATGATAATGCACCCTAAAAAAGGAATTAACCATGAAAATGACAATAATATACACACTGATATCTGTAATTTTTGGAGTATATGGAACCACAGCCATTGCCGGTAACACAAATCGAGTATCACACAATTTAGCAACCGTAGTTTCCCAAGAAAAGCAATCAGTTATAGGCAATTGGGACGAGTTCAACTCGAGAAAAATTGATAGACTAATTCAAGAGGCAAAGCAGAAGCCTGCACACTCTTTATATGCTGTTTTTGATTTTGACAACACGACAGCTTTTCTAGATATCGAAGAGGCAACTCTTATATATCAACTGGAAAACCTTAGATTTGCTATGAAACCTGAGAGATTGAAAGAGATAATTTACAAAGATATACCGACCTCTAGCTTTAACTCTGATTATAATAATAAAAACAATCAAGCGGTTAATATAAATCTCATTGGTCAAGATATTGTTGATAGCTACACATGGCTATACCATAATTACAATGGATTTGAGGGTAATAAAACGATTAATGAAATTAAAACAAATCCTAATTATATGAATTTTATAGTAAAAATGAGATATTTATATGATGCAATAGGTGGGTCATTCGACCATGAGGTATCTTATCCATGGGTAACGTATCTTTTTTCTGGTATGTCCAAAAAAGAAATATCTGATTTAGTAGACGATACTATTGAGTGGCAAAATAAACAGCCTATCACAAAGGTAACATGGGTAAGCCCAGCAGATATGGCAGGCCGGGCTGGTATCGTATCAGTAACATGGAAAAATGGATTTAGGCTGCTTCCAGAAATGCAGACATTATACAAAAACCTACAGGAGGCAGGGGTTGATGTTTATGTAATTTCCGCTTCTGCTTTAGACGTTATAAAAAGTATCGTTACTATAGATAAATATGGCTTTTCTGTTCCTGAATCTCATGTCTATGCAATGCATCCCTTATACGATAAAGAAGGTAAATTGACTCATAGCCTCGATCCGTACTACCCTCAAACGCAAGGAAAAGGTAAAACCGAAACCATAAAGAAATTTATACAACAACGTTACAAAAATACAGGGCCAATATTCGTTGCTGGCGATAGTGAAGGAGATCAAAACATGATGTCCGACTTTAATGACACAAAGTTAGTTCTCATTATTAACCGGCTACGTTCATCTGACACCATTATTGGTAAATTATCAGCTAAAGCTGTTCGTGACTATAATAAAAATGATGCAAAAATATTATTGCAGGGACGAGATGAAAATAAAGGAGAATTTTTACCATCACAGAGTAGCATACTAATGGGTACTAATAACGAAATATCTTTACCATAGTTGTCGATTTACAGCAATGTCTCTTTTCCAATTAAGAGGCATTGCTACCGAAAGGATATTAAATATTATATTTATAATAACGTCTCACTCCGATATTTCTTTACTTTTTCAACAAATATTCCTGACGTTTACAACCGTCCTTATGCCCATTCTTGCATGCTAGCCCAAACCAAGTTATCGCTTGCCCTGTGTTGATATTTCCCCCTTCACCACGTTCATTCATCACACCAAGATCGAACTGTGCCTGAGCATCATTTTGGACCGCTGTCTTTTCATACCAAGCCCTTGCCTGATAATAATCCTGGCTTACACCGAGACCATCGTCATACATCTCACCAAGCAAAAATTGCCCGTCTACATCATTTTGAACCGAAGCTTTGTCATATCAGGATTTTGCCAGTTGATAATCCTGATTCACCCCAAGACCATTTGCATACATCACACCGATTTTGACCTGCGCACGCGGATCATTTTGGGCGGCAGCTTTTTCATACCAAATCTTTGCCTGCTGATAATCAACATCCAGTATTTCTCCATATAAATACATGAGACCTAAGGCATACTGAGCTTCTACATCTCCATTTTCACCTGCCGCTTTTAACTTAGAAAGCTGAGAGTCCCTCTCACTGGTCGTGTAAGCACACCCTTTTTAGTTCCACGCACTTTTTGAGATTTCCGTGTTTTCGGCCATCAGCCTGTATTCTTCCAACGCTTTCCTGATTTCACTTCTTTTCATCCATACCCCAACAAACCATTCCCTTTAGACACCCTTACAGGTATCCGTATGAAACACATGTAGTTCAACAATTTTGTTATCCGAGATGCGAGATGGGCTAAGTTGTTGTTTAAGAGTGTGAGCTTGTGAACTAAAGAAGATAAAAGTGGATGCCCTACAAGGAGCAACATGGTAAAAATGACAGCGTTAGAGGTGAGAAAACAGAGCGATAGCAAGAAATTTTAATGCAGGGATTTATGCAGGGCAAAATCAAAAAATATTCGCAAATTATTGATTTATTTTAATAATTGGCGGAGAGAGGGGGATTTGAACCCCCGGTAGAGTTGCCCCTACTCCGGTTTTCGAGACCGGTCCATTCAGCCGCTCTGGCATCTCTCCGCTGTTGAGGTTGCTATAATGCCAGGTTCTTTGGCATTTTAATAGTTCCTGTCTCTTTAATTCAGTTCAAGTGACGACTTTGCGAGCAATATGATGTTTAAATGGCCCTGGAAAGTAGATGAAGAGTCTGGCAACGCAGAAATCCCCTGGGAACAGGCGCTTGCCATTCCAGTTTTAGCCAATCTCTCCGAGCAGGAGCAGCGGCAACTTGCACAAATGGCAAACCGTTTTTTACAGCAGAAGCGTCTCGTTGCGTTACAAGGACTTGAGCTTACCCCCCTTCATAGCGCCCGTATCGCACTACTGTTTTGCCTGCCGGTTCTCGAACTTGGGATCGAATGGTTAGACGGCTTCCACGAAGTGCTCATCTACCCTGCCCCGTTTGTCGTCGATGATGAATGGGAGGATGATATCGGCCTGGTGCATAACCAACGAATCGTGCAATCCGGGCAAAGCTGGCAGCAAGGCCCCATTGTTCTCAACTGGCTCGACATCCAGGACTCCTTCGACGCCTCCGGTTTTAACCTTATCGTCCACGAAGTTGCGCATAAGCTGGATACCCGCAATGGCGATCGCGCAAGTGGTGTGCCATTCATTCCTCTCCGCGAAGTCGCAGGTTGGGAGCACGATCTTCACGCAGCGATGAACAATATTCAGGATGAGATCGATCTGGTCGGCGAAAGCGCCGCAAGCGTTGATGCCTATGCCGCTACCGATCCTGCCGAATGTTTTGCCGTGCTCTCTGAATATTTCTTCAGTGCCCCTGAGCTCTTTGCCCCGCGTTTTCCTGCACTTTGGCAACGTTTCTGCCACTTCTACCGCCAGGACCCGCTGGAGAGATTACGTGAAAATAACCCACAGAATGAAGGTGATAACCCAGCAGTACACTAAAACAACGGTTTGCACTAAATTTAACCATTTGAATCAGCAAGTTAAATTTAGTGTTGACACAAAAATACGAGGCCAGTAGTATTCGCCTCGTTCACACGATTCCTCTGTAGTTCAGTCGGTAGAACGGCGGACTGTTAATCCGTATGTCACTGGTTCGAGTCCAGTCAGAGGAGCCAAATTTAAAAAAGCCTGCTTAGGAAACTAAGCAGGCTTTTTGTTTTTCAACGTCATAACAACTCGCCCCCTTGTCCAACCCCTCCGTCAAACATTTCTCTGATTGAACCAGACGCCCTCCCCCACAGCCCGCATTCTGAATACAAACCGCGAAACTCCGTTTAGTGAATTATGCTCATAGCGCCTATTTATTGAACGTAATTATCTTAGCCGCCAACTCCGTTACTCTGAATGCAGAGAAACGGCCAACCTCCTGATGAAGCTGGCCTTACGACTTAAATATTGCTATCGAAGAAGTTATCGAGCTTGCTCATGGCCTGGTCGACATAACGCGGCACCCAGTAGGTCTCAATATGCGTCGCTCCGTCGATAAGGAACAGTTCTTTATTTGCGGTACCGGTGGCCTTTTTAAACGCGCTTTCGGTCATATACAGCGAATCTGCTTTGGTACCGGCCATCATCAGCAGCGGCTGGTTGATAAGGTCCATATTGCTTTGCGCATCAAAGCGCATTAAATCGAGCAGGCTGCTGGTGGTATAGCGGAAGGTTGAGTTCGGATGAGCATGGGTTTTCCAGTAGTACTCGTAGCCCTGGCGATACAGATCAAATGGGAGTTTGGCGATTTGTTCATCGGTCAGGTTAGCATCACCGGAATAGCTGACCTCACCCGTGGTGACTTCTTTGATACGCGCGTCGGTTGCCTGCTTCAGACGTTCCTGGATAGTGGAAATCTGTGAATCCTGATAGCCATTGCGGCGCACCAGCCCGGAGTCAAACATGCTGAGCGTCGCCAGCGCTTTAAAACGTTTATCGGTCTGCGCCGCTTTTAGCGAATAGCCGCCACCGCCGCAGATGCCCAGTAGGCCAATACGCGCGGTATCAACGCCGGGATACTGGCTGAGATAGTCAGCCATGCCGTGAATATCCTCAATGCGATTGGCTGGTTTATCCACGCTGCGCGGCATACCGCCGCTGGCTCCCTGATAAGCCGCATCGGCGGTAATTGTAATATATCCATGCTCCGCCAGGCGCTGAGCATATAACCCGGCAACCTGCTCTTTCACGCCACCATTAGGATGGGCAACAACCACCGCCGGATATTTTTTAGCCGGATCGTAATTGGCCGGGGTGTATACATTGGCGGCAATCTGGATGCCGTGCAGATCATATTTTACCGGGTGAATGTTGACCTTGCCTTTGACATTTTCAGTTATCGCTCCGTCATACACCAGAGTAAAAGGATTTTGTTTGTAATCAGCGGCATGCACCGATGAAATACTCATCATGGCCGTCAGTAAAACGGTATTTAAAAGCGTAATTTTCATGATCTCTCCCGAATAAATAATGGCCTGAATTCACCAGGCTGGCGATGGCAAATAACGTATTCAGATTAGGAAGAGAGAACTGTCAGCATCATGACGAATGAATAACAATTTTGTCAGAAATATCTTGCACAGGTTTCTGACATCGCTGTCAGGAAACGGTCAGCTTTATGTTGGCAAACGGGAGTCAGAATAAGCGCAGGCCAAACTACCGAGAAAAGGAGCCTTTCATGAGCAATAAACAACGATTCACCGACGACGCAGACGTCCCTTCTATGCCAGCACGGCGTAAATTGCTGATTGCAGGGGCCGGGGTCGCTGCAGCCTCGCTGGTCTCTCACGTTTACGCGACAGAAAAAATCGCTAGCGCCGGAGGTCAAAGCAACCTGCATTCTGCCGCACCGGATAAACGCAAACTGGGCAACCTCGAAGTGTCCGCTATCGGTCTGGGCGTACAGGACATGAGCCGTAAATACGACACTTCCGTGCCCTGGCGTCCGGAGATGGTGAATATCATTCGCCAGGCCTTCGATCGCGGCATCACGCTATTTGATGCGGCGGAAGCCTACGGCCCGTTTGAAGTTGAAAAAATCCTCGGCGAAGGTGTGGCCCCTTTTCGCGACAAAATTGTTATCGCCACCAAGTTTGGCTGGAACATCGATCAGCAGACCGGCAAGCGCCTTCCTGGCCTAAACAGTCGCCCGGAGCATATCAAACAAGTCGTCGAAAACATGCTTAAACGCCTGCGAACCGATCGCATCGACCTGCTGTATCAGCATCGGGTCGATCCACAGATCCCGATTGAGGACGTCGCGGGCGCCGTAAAAGACCTAATGGCTCAAGGAAAGGTACTGCACTGGGGATTATCGGAAATGGGCGTTAATACGCTAAGACGCGCCCACGCGGCATTACCGGTAACCGCAGTCCAAAGCGAATATTCGATGCTCTGGCGCGGCCCGGAAAAAAGCGCGCTGCCGGTATGCGAAGAGTTAGGGATTGGTTTCGTGCCGTGGAGCCCGCTGGGCGTGCAGTTTTTAACTGGCTGGATAGATGCCAATACCCGATTTGCTCCCGGCGATTTCCGCTCCACGGAATCTCGTTTTGCTCCGGATAATCTGGCGCACAATCTCCAGCTCGTCGAGTTACTAAAAAGCTGGGCGGAAAGAAAAAATGCCGCGCCGGGCCAAATTGCGCTGGCGTGGCTGCTGGCAAGCAAACCCTGGATTGTGCCAATTCCCGGCACCACCAACCGCGACCATATGCTGCAAAACACTGCCGCAGCAGCCATCAAGCTGACAAACGCTGAAATGACCGAGCTCACCCGTTCACTGGATGCCATAACCATCAGAGGCCAAAGGCTACCCGATGCGGTACAGGTTTATTCCGATGTCGAAGCCCCCTTAAAAAACGGATAAGGACAGGATTGCTATGCGCCTGCTGTTAGTGGAAGACGAAGAAAAAACATCAAGCTACCTGACGCGCGCGCTGGGCGAATCGGGGTTCACGGTCGATGTCTCTGCCGATGGAGCCGAAGGCCTGCACTACGCGCAGGAGTTCGACTACGACGCGATAATCCTTGATGTCATGCTGCCGGGCATGGACGGTTACCGGGTACTGGAAAACCTTCGCACCAGTAAACAAACACCAGTACTCATGCTATCCGCCAGGGGGTCCGTCGATGAGCGAGTTAAAGGCCTGCGCCTGGGTGCCGATGATTATCTGCCCAAACCCTTTTCCCTGATTGAACTGGTGGCGCGCATTCAGGCGCTAGTGCGTCGCCGCTCAGCCGACGGCGCAGATATTACGCAGTTGCAAATACACGATCTGCACCTGGATCTGCTGGCTCGCCGGGTATTGCGCGCCGGAACGCGCCTGGAGCTGACCGCCAAAGAGTTTTCCCTGCTCAGCCTGCTGGCCCGTCACCAGGGAGAGATCCTGTCCAAAATGATGATCGCCGAACAGGTCTGGGATATGAATTTCGACAGCGACGCGAACGTCGTGGAAGTCGCCATCAAACGCCTGCGTGCCAAAGTTGATGCGCCGTTCGGGATCAAGCTGCTGCATACCGTGCGCGGCATGGGCTATGTTCTTGAAGTCAGGCCTGAAGAAGTGATGGAAAAACATGTTTAAGCGCGCCATCTCGGTACATCTGGCGTTGATGTTCGCGTTGTCCGCCCTACTGATCGTCTCGACCATCGGCATTTTGCTGCGAAGCTCGCTGCATGACTCACTGCAAAAACAGATGCATAACGAGCTACTGTTTCGCGAATCATTAATGAGCCCGTGGATCGTATCGCGCACCTCCGCCGACGGCTGGTCTACGCTTGCCAGTAAATTTACCGTTCTGGCCAACTCTGAAGGCGAGCGGGTTCGCTACTGGATAGTCAGCGATAACCCTCATTTTAACGTGGGCGGAGCGCCCCCCTTCGGGGTTCAGTGGTCTTCGCTGACGGAGGGTTTCATTAAAATGCCCGGCGCTTCGCAAGGCGCATGTTCGCTTTTTCTGCTGGTCAAAACGATCCCCGCCAACGGTGAAAGACCGGCGCTACGCTATGTGGTCGCCATCGATTCCACACCATATATGGGCACGCTGGAGGCGTTCACGCGCACGCTGCTGATTATTACCGCACTGGGCGTGGTTATTGTCGCGCTGCTGGGATACATGGTCGCCAGAATTGGCCTGCGCCCGGTTAGCGCCCTAAGCCAGCAGGCGCAGCATCTGGCACCGGGCGATCATGGTCAGCGGCTCGATAGCACCGCGCTGCCTGAGGAGTTGCAGCAGCTGGCACGGTCATTTAATGGTGTGCTGGAACGTCAGGAAATTGCCTGGCGGCAACTTGAAAGCTTTAACGCCGACGTGGCCCACGAGCTACGTACCCCACTCACCAACCTGATTGGCCAAACACAGCTCGGACTATCGCGCCGACGCTCGCATGATGAACTTGAAGAACTGCTGGGTTCAAACCTAGAAGAACTTGAGCGGATGACGTCAATCGTTAACGACATGCTGTTCCTGTCACATGCCCACGCCGGTGTTCATGCCGCGCAGTTAAGCCGCGTCTCGCTACGTGAAGAGACGCTGAAAACGGCAGAATACGTGGAACCCTCCTTCGCTGAAAAACAGCTCACGCTGGAGATCGAAGGCGATGTCTCCGCCCATATCGACCGGCGGTTGTTCCACCGTTCACTGGCTAATCTGCTGGAAAACAGCGCAAGGCACGCGCCACCATGCAGTACGATTATCGTCCGCTTAAGCGAAAGTCACAATCAGGCTTGTGTCGCAGTATCGAACCCCGGAGAGCCGATCGCCTCTGCCCATTTACATCGCCTTTTTGAACGTTTTTATCGCGTTGATGCTTCTCGTGCTAAGAGCGATACCCATCACGGACTGGGGCTCTCAATCGTTCATGCCGTGGCCATTATGCACCGGGGCGAGGTTTTTGCGCGCAGCGAAGGGGGCCACAATACCTTTGGCCTCACCTTCGCCCTCGCACCGCCAACTGACAACAATGTCAGCCAACCGTCAGCCTGACGACATGGAACGCCCATTAGAATTATCGCAACGCAGTACCCCCCTTCATTGACATAAAAGGACGCCCTGCATGATTGGAAAATTAGGTTACCTCGCGCTGTTACTGCCGTTTGTCGCTTTCTCTTCATTGGCCGAGGGGCAAAACGCCTCGGTGCAGATTACGCCCGCCGGGAGCCAAAGCGCGATGGCAGGCCCCGCTGAAAACTTTACCGGACGCGTGCGGGTCGACCCGTTATTCAGCGCCGACAAAGACATTAGCGCCTCCGGCGCATACGTTACCTTTGAGCCCGGTGCGCGTTCTGCCTGGCACACCCATCCTGCCGGTCAAAGGCTAATCGTGACCTCCGGCGTCGGCCTGACTCAGGAGGAAGGACAACCCGTGCAAACCATCCGCCCCGGCGATGTCGTGGTATGTCCGCCAGGGGTTAAGCACTGGCATGGGGCCGCGCCCGGCAGCGCGATGACGCATCTGGCCGTAACGGGTACGGTCGCGGGTAAAAACGTTGAATGGATGGAGAAAGTGACGGATGAACAATACCACGCGCATTAAAACGCTAACGGCAGCGGCATTGCTAATTTTTGGTTGTAACCTTTCGGTGAATGCGGCTCCGACGACGCAAGGAGCCTCTACGATGGAGAGCCAACAAACCGCCTCCACTACGCTATCTGCTCGCCAGCAGGCGATCCCGCTGATCGCCGCATCAATGGCCAGCAGCCAGATGGACAAGCTGAACGCAGCGCTAAATCAGGGTCTGGATGCCGGGCTCACAATTAACGAAACCAAAGAAATCCTCGTCCAGCTCTATGCCTACACCGGCTTCCCTCGCAGCCTTAACGGATTGAATGAATTGATGAAGGTGGTTGAAACGCGTAAACAACGCGGCATCAATGACATCGAAGGAAAAGTGCCGGCCAGTCCGATTCCCGTCGGCGCGGAGCTGCGCGCCGTGGGTACCGCAAACCAGACCAAAATCTCAGGCGCACCGGTACAGGGGCCGCTTTTTGAATTTGCCCCGGTGATTAATCAGTTCCTGCAAACGCATCTGTTTGGCGATATCTTTGCCCGCGACAACCTCGACTGGCAAAGCCGAGAGCTGGCAACGGTTGGTGCGCTCGCCGCCACGCCGGGCGTGGAATCGCAGCTGCTGTCGCACACGCGGGCCAGTCTGCGGGTTGGACTCACTGCCGAGCAGCTACGCCAGTTGGCGCAGGTGCTACGAGAAAATGGCGAAAGCGAAGCGGCTATGCGTGCTGACCATGCGCTACAGCAGGCGCTGTCCAGCTGATCAAGCCCGTCGGTGCCAGCGCAAAGCGTCAACCACCAGCGTAAACGCCGTCGGGAGATGCTGGCGACCGGGGTAATAAAGATAGTACCCCGGAAAATGCGGGCACCAGTCGGCAAGCAAGGGTATCAGCGATTTAGTGGTGATATATTTCGCCACTAAATCGCGGGGCACATAGGCGATACCGGCCCCGTCCAGCGCCGCCTGAATCATCAAAAAGGTATTGTTAAAAACGGTTTGCCCATCGACCCGAACGTTAATTTTTTGACTGCCCTTTTCAAACTCCCAGGCATACAGCGCGCCGTGGGTGGGCAACCGCAGATTGATGCAGTTATGCGCCATCAGATCTTCAGGGCATGTTACCGCCGCCCTGCCGGAAAGATAACCGGGTGCTGCAACCACCGCCATCGGCACATCGGGGGTAATGCGCACCGCAATCATGTCTTTGTCCACCTGATCGCCCATCCGCACCCCGGCATCAAAGCGTTGGGCCGCAATATCGGTCAGTTCATAGCCGACGCTGAATTCAATGTTGATATCGGGGTGTTCATTTAATAAAGGCTGAAGTCGGGGCCAGAGTACGGTGACGATGGCATGATCGTTGGCGGTAATACGCACCGTTCCGGCAGGCTTATCACGTGAAGCACGCAGCGAGATCAATTCCGTCTCAATCTCATCCAGGCGCGGTGCGAGCACGGCCAGCAAGCGGTTTCCGGCATCGGTTGGCGAGACGCTACGCGTGGTACGGATTAATAACCGCACCCCCAGGCGCTCTTCCAGCCCCAGCAGCGTATGGCTCAGCGCCGAACGCGAGATGCCCAATACCGCCGCCGCTCGGGTAAAACTACGCTCCTGGGCCACCGTCACAAAAGCCTGTAAATCGTTTAATTTTTCTTTGCTCATAATTGGTGAATTTTTTGCACCAGTGTATTCATATTTGAGCATCTTATCATTTAATCAGGCTTTCACTACACTTTACACAGTGGATCCCGATGGACAACGTCGGGACGCTTAAATTAAAACGCGGAGACAACATGAACGAACAATTTGACGGTAACGGCATCTTCCCTAAAGGGGAGAAAAACGAAGCCTATGCGCAGTATTTTCAGGGCACCAGTTACCTGAGCATGCTCTCCACGGAAGGGGTTAATATCGGTAACGTGGTCTTTGAGCCAGGTTGTCGTAACCACTGGCATATTCACCATAAGGGCGGACAAATCCTGCTGGTGACCGGCGGACGCGGCTGGTATCAGGAGTGGAATCAACAGGCGCGTGAGCTGACCGCCGGGGATGTGGTCAATATCCCTGCGGGCGTCAAACACTGGCACGGCGCGGCCGCCGACAGCTGGTTTGCCCACCTCGCCGTGGCGGTTCCCGCTGAAGGTGCATCCAACGAATGGCTGGAGCCGGTGGCCGACGAAGAGTACCGTCTGTTGCCTTAAGTTTCGCAACAGCAGGGTTCGCCAATTTATGAATCCTGCTAATTAACCCTAGAAAATTACGCCCTCTAATCGAATAAATCACTCTGCGCTATGCTTCTCTGACACAAAAGAGGAAGGATAACGTCATGCAAACGGTAACACTGAACAACGGTATTGAAATGCCCCTGCTGGGCTTTGGCGTCTTTCAAATGACGGATGCCGCAGAGTGCGAGCGCGCCGTTGTCGAGGCGATTGAAACGGGCTACCGCCTGATTGATACCGCCGCCTCCTACCTGAACGAAACTCAGGTCGGCAACGCGCTCAAGCAGAGCGGCATTGCGCGCGATGAGCTTTTCGTCACCACCAAACTGTGGATGCAGGACGCCAGCTACGAAGGCGCCAAAGCGCAGTTTGAGCGTTCGATAAATCGCCTGCAGTTGGATTACGTCGATCTCTATTTGATTCATCAGCCTTATGGCGACGTTCACGGTGCATGGCGCGCCATGGAGGAGCTACAGCAGGCCGGGAAAATTCGCGCGATTGGCGTGAGCAACTTCCACCCGGACCGCCTCGCTGACCTGATCGCCTTCAATAAAGTGGTACCGGCTGTTAACCAAATTGAGGTGAACCCGTTTAATCAGCAGCTCCACGCCGTGCCGTGGATGCTGACCCGCGGCATTCAGCCTGAAGCGTGGGCACCTTTTGCTGAAGGCAAAAACGGTCTGTTCCAGCATCCGGAGTTAACCGCCATTGGCGAAAAATATGGCAAAAGCGTCGGCCAGGTCGTCCTGCGCTGGATCTTCCAGCGCGGCATCGTTTCGCTGGCAAAAACCGTACGTAAAGAACGCATGGCCGAAAATATCAACGTGCTGGACTTCGAGCTGAGCGCCGACGAAATGCTGCACATTACCGCCATCGACACCGCCACCAGCGCCTTTTTCTCGCATCGCGACCCCGCCCGAGTGGAATGGCTTGCCGGTCGTAAGCTGGACGTTTAATCAGAAACCCACGGAGATGTAACGCAATGCAAAAACGTTTTCTTGGTCAGTCCGGGCTTGAAGTCTCGGCGCTCGGCCTGGGCTGTATGGGCCTGAGCCACGGCTACGGCCCGGCGACCGATACCCGTCAGGCCATCGAACTGATTCGTGCCGCCGTTGAGCGCGGCGTAACCTTCTTCGATACCGCCGAAGTGTACGGTCCGTATCTGAACGAAGAGGTAGTCGGCGAAGCGTTAAAACCGTTCCGCGACCAAGTCGTTATCGCCACTAAATTTGGCTTTACCTTCGGCGATGACAACAAGCAGCAGATTTTAAACAGCCGCCCGGAGCATATCCGCGAAGCCGTCGAAGGCTCGCTGCGTCGTCTTAAAACCGACGTCATCGACCTGCTGTACCAGCACCGCGTTGACCCCGACGTGCCGATCGAAGACGTCGCCGGCGTGGTGAAAGAGCTGATTGCCGAAGGCAAGGTTAAACACTTCGGCCTTTCCGAAGCGGGCGTACAAACCATTCGCCGCGCCCATGCCGTGCAGCCGGTTGCCGCGCTGCAAAGCGAATACTCAATGTGGTGGCGCGAGCCTGAGCAGGCGATCCTGCCGGTACTGGAAGAGCTGGGGATTGGCTTTGTGCCGTTCAGCCCGCTGGGCAAAGGCTTTTTAACCGGCGCGATCAAAGCCGGTACCACGTTCGGTGAAGATGATTTCAGAAGCAAAGTGCCACGTTTTGCCGCCGAGGCTATTGCAGCCAATGAACAACTGGTCACCCTGCTTGGCGAGCTGGCTGCCGAAAAAGGCGTAACTCCGGCGCAGATTGCGCTGGCCTGGCTGCTGGCGCAAAAACCGTGGATTGTGCCGATCCCCGGCACCACCAAGCTGCATCGGCTGGAAGAGAATCTGGGCGCTGCTGAACTCGTCCTTTCAGCGGAGGATTTGCGTAAAATCACCCAGGCGCTGGAAACGGTGAAAATCGTCGGCGAGCGCTACCCTGCCGCCTTAATGGCCCGCGTCGGGCGTTAAGGTTAAATTCGGTCTGCGGGTTGCCGTAGGCCGTTTACTCAGAATAACGCAGCGCATCAATCAGCAGGGCAAAGGCCGGTGGGTGCTGTTTACGGCTGGGATAATAAAGGTAATATCCCGGAAAAGAGGGGCACCACTCATCGAGAACCTGAATCAGATCTCCTGATTTCACCAGCCCCTCAATCGTATCCTCCGGCACGCAGGCAATACCGAACCCGGACAGGGCCGCGTCAATTCTTTCCGATAGCAGATTGAACGTCAGCTGCCCCTCCACCCTGACGCGCAGCGGTTTACCGTCTCGCTCAAACTCCCAGTGATAGAGTCCCCCGGCGGTCGGCAGGCGCATGTTGATACAGCGATGATTTTGTAGTTCATGTGGAGTTTGGGGAATTTCATGTTCCGCGAAATAGCCGGGTGAACCCACCAGCGCCATGCGCATATCCGGGCCGATTTTCACGGCGATCATATCTTTATCGACGCTTTCGCCAAGGCGGATACCGGCGTCAAAACGCCCCTCCACAATATTCACAAAGCCATTATCCGCCACCAGCTCAACGTTAATTTCCGGATACTCCTTGAGAAAAGGCTTAAGCTTCGGCCATACCAGACTGCGCGCGGAGTGCTCGCCTGCCGAGAGCCGAATATTGCCAGATGGCGCGCGATTGAGCTGAATAACGGCTTCCAGCTCCTGTTCCAGATCGGCAATGCGCGGCTCCAGGCAGGCAATAATGCGCTCACCGGCTTCGGTCGGCGCGACGCTACGGGTGGTTCGAGTCAAAAGACGGATGTCTAAACGCTCCTCCAGGCCCTTTATGGCGTGGCTGAGCGCCGACTGCGAAACGCCAAGCTTACCCGCCGCTTTGGTAAAGCTTCGCTCCCTCGCAACGATCAGAAAGATCTGCAGTTCGTTGAAGTTCTCTTTAAGCATCGGTGGGCTCCTTCGTTAACTTGATTGCCCGCACGCAGAACTTATGAAGGCGATTCATAGACGCAATCATTTTAGCCTCGTTACTCTACATAATGGCAATTGATATCCTGTTTTTAACGCATTTATACCCGTCATACTTCAAGTTGCATATGCGTTGGCTTTCCTCGCTCGCCCCAGTCACTTACTTCGGTAAGCTCCTGGGGACTCACTGCGTCGCCGCCTTCCTGCAACTCGAATTATTTTGGGTATATCTCTGAACTGAACCCAGGATTACTCATGAAAATACTCATTGCAGGCGCGACGGGCAGTATCGGTCTTCACGTCGTTGAAACCGCGATCGAAATGGGCCATCAGCCCATAGCGTTGGTCAGAAATCGGCGCAAAGTCAAACTGCTCCCCCGCGACGCGCAGGTTGTCTACGGCGACGTCTCCATGCCGGAGACCTTAACGGATGTGGTGAAAGATATTGATGCCGTCATCTTCACCCTTGGCTCCGATGGTCAGGGACGTATTGGCGCGCGGGCGATAGACTACGGCGGCGTGCGCAATATCCTGAAGCTGCTTAAATCAACCCAGGTGCGAATTGCGCTGATGACCACCATCGGCGTCACCGAGCGGCTCAGTTCATTTAACCAACGCACGGAAGTGCATGACTGGAAGCGTCGGGCCGAGCGCCTGCTGAGGGCCAGCGGTCATCCCTACACCATCGTCAGACCGGGCTGGTTCGATTACAACCATGAGAATGAGCATAAGTTACTGATGCTACAGGGCGATCGCCGCCATGCCGGCACCCCGGACGATGGCGTAATCTCGCGAAAACAAATTGCCAAAGTTCTGGTTTCAGCCCTGACCAACGACGCGGCAATCAATAAAACCTTTGAACTGGTAGCCGAGCGCGGCCCGGAGCAACCTGACTTCACGCCATTATTTGCCGCATTGCAGTCTGATAATACGCAAAAAATAGATGCAATTGCGGATATGGACAATATGCCGCTGGTCGATGAACCCGAGTGTATCGTCAGAGAATTAAATACGTTTTTGAAGCAACGTATTTAAACGCAGAGCCAACTCAGTACGGGACACGGCGGGAACAGGCTCTTCCCGCCCCATCATACAGACCATCACATTCCCCTCATTAACCTCATCACTGGCCTAATATTCCTCACTGATTAAACAGTGCGGGATATTCGTTATCATATTAAATCAGCGCGCCTCATTTTATCGGTAATATGCATGCACTTTTATTTCGACTCATTTATAACTAAAAGCGCTTGAGCACTGAATTACACGAACATCAGACAAATTCAGCCGGGATGGCAATTAACATATGGTCATTTGACCTTGCATATTTTCATGGAGATAAAAAATGCAATTAGATTTCACACTTAATATTAGTAACGACACCTGGTACCCGACAGCCGATATTAGTGGGTTCAAATCCGCTACCGGCGCCAGCGTTGATATTAAAGAAAAAATGATCCTGACTTTTAGCGCACCAGGTAAAATTACCGCCGGGGATATTAACGTATCGACAAACCCATGGTGTCTAATAAGCACAAATATTGAATCAAGCGAAGTGTCCAGCGGCATCTTTGATATTAAGCTGACGATAACTGCCGCCGATGGTTCTGCCTTAGGCAACTCTATTTCCAATATTCATATGGGCGTCAATGCGTCCTCCGATACCGTGCCAAAATGGGAGACTTTCCGCAGCACCTTCACCGCTGCCGCTGATGAAGAAGCAGACGTTGCCGGTGAACTAGCCGTGACCTGTGCCGTCTTCCCGGCCGGACTGGAAAACACAGCTCTTACGCTAGTTTTGCTTCGCGGTGAGAAAAGCGAAACTCTTCTTCCGAAAGCAGGCATCACCAATTTTGATATCGACGCAGGCGTTTACACGGTCAGCGCGGCAGAGCTGCGCACCGCAGAAGGTACCGTTCGCGCGGCAGTACAATTAAGCGCAACGGAGCTGACCATCAGTAAAGGCCAGCGCACCCCGCTTGATATTACCTTTGCCCAGGCTGAACGTAGCACCACTCTGGACGTGGCGGTAAATTTACCGGCCACCCACGCGCTGTATAACGAAGATCTGAACGTTGTTTATCTGGAAAACGGCGTTGCCAAACAGCACTTCACCATGCGCGCAGGTCAAAAACAGCGCCTGGAGCGTCTACCGATCGCCGGGACTTATTCCGTTTGCATCGATGACATCAAACTGAACAATATTCACTACAGCTTTGATGCGGCGAACGGCGCGCTGGACAACCAGCTTCACGATATCGCCTTCACCAGCGCTAACCAGCGCGACGAGTCTCAGTCCGCCTCTGCGAAATTAACCCTCAAAGTTGTTGCCGAAAAAACGGTTGCCGATACTTTCGCTCTGCGTCTGGTTGATGGCAGCGACGTTCCGCGTCAGTACTCTTTCGCCGATCTGGCGATGCAAACCGGCAGCATTACGCCGTCGATTGCGCTGGCACCGGGCGTTTATCAGGTTGAATCCGCTACCGTTATCCATAACGGCGTTGTGTACTATATCGATGTCGCCACGCAGACGCTGAACGTTGAGAAAAACACCCCGCTGACGCTGGTCATCGCGATCGTTGAAGGGGCCAACCTGTGCGTGAAAGGTTTCCCTGAGTTCCTGAGCTTCGGCGGCTGCGCCAATATGTCACCGAGCAACGTGGATGACCTGGCCGAAGCGCGCGTCTCTTCCCTGTTCAAATACTCCGGTGATGACGGCATGGGCGATGCGTCCGGGTATCTGGATCCGGCGAAAGAGCCGACTTCAAAAATCATCCAGATGGCTCGTGATGTTTCCGCGAAAACTGGCGACAGCGTGCTGCCGATGATGGTCTCCTACACCTGCAACCTGTCGCTGGGTGACGTGGAAAACATTATTGACGATCCTGAGCGTCATCAATTCAGCTTTGCCAACTTCATTCAGGCGCTGCAAATGGCGCAGGCGATGAAAGATGACGAGCATCCGGTTCCGGGCGGCTTTATCGTCAACCCTGATTACCTTGGTGAATGTCAGAAGTACGGTTTCTCTCCCAACTATGTGATTCCGGTTCGCAAGCCGCTGGCGGAAGCTCTGGCACACCATGGCGTGAATATCGCCGTTCCTGCCGCGATTACCAATACCCTGAAAGGCTATATCAAAGGCGTCAACTGGCTGGTGCGCGCAGTGGCACCGGATGTGGTGCTGGGCTGGCAGGTGAACCTGTGGAGCGTCGGCGGTTCACAGTGGGTTTATAATGATTTCACCTATGACGATGTGTTTGACGCCGTAGACGGCACCAGGAAAAAAATGACCATCGACCCGACTCTGGCAGGCAAGCTGACCGCCGAGTACGCGCTGCTGGTCGGTGTCTTTGAGGATATCGAATACATCAATGCGAATGGGGTCACCGTTGTGGCTAAGGGCGCAGACTTTATGGCCGCAGACCGCTATGAGGCGGATGACTTTACCGCTCGCGCCTACAAAAACGGCTACTGCTACTCGCCGTTTGAATGGGATCGCACCTTCGAATTCTGCGCGGCGCTGAGCCGTTATCTGCGCCAGCCGGTGCTGCCATGGCAGGTTCCGGCCAGCCGTCTGGCCACCGTTTCCGAGCAAGTTGGGGCGTTAGAAGAGAAATTCTGGGGCACCGGCGGTAGCTACCTGATGGGCCATGCGGAAATTGGGAGTTCTATGGAGGCCATTAACGCTGACCTGTTGGACATCGAGTTCCTTGATGTTCACGCCAGCATGATGGGCAAAAATCCGCGCGAGCTGTTCAAGCGTCATGAGTGGGATTTCACTGAACCAAAATATGTGGATTTCCCGTCACGCGGTATTTTCCATGTGCAGGTCGGCGGCGGTGCCACCACTGGCGTGGTGAGCGCGGTCAATAACAACAGCAGCAGCTGGATGCGCGCGAAGCTGGCGGCCTATCGTAATAACCCGGTTAAACTCAAAGATTGATCGATTAAGATCGTGTTCTTTGTCTGAAACGGAAAAGCCGACGCGTTATGCGTCGGCTTTTGTTTTTTGGTTTTCCACGGTGGCGGCGCGCTGCGTCTGTCCGGGCTACCGATTATGCGGCTGTCTGGTAGCCCGGACAGGTGCGCAGCACCGCCTCCGGGAATGACTCAGGCCGTGCGCCACTTGCGCGTCAGCGGCTTCTCAATTTCCACAATCAGGAACATCACAAAACCGATAATAAAGGTGATCACCCAGTAGCGGAACGGCAGCGCTTCGGTACCGAACAGCATCTGCATAAACGGCGCGTAGATAATCAGCAGTTGCAGCACCAGCAACACGCCGCTGACAATCCAGATACCCCGGTTCGCCAGCAGCCCTTTGCTCAGTGAGAAACCATCCGCCACCCGGCAGTTGAGCATATAAAACCACTGTGCGGTGACCAGCGTCTGCAACAGTACGGTGCGGATAAACTCAGGTGAGTAGCCTCGCGGCTGTAGCCAGGCCTCCAGCACAAAGGCGCTCACGGCGATCATCGAACCGACAAAAATTACCCGCCAGATGGCAAAGCCGTCCATCACATGCAGCTTAGGATCGCGCGGCGGACGGCGCATGATGTTCTTTTCACCGGCTTCGAACGCCAGACCAAACGACAGCGTGGCCGACGTCGCCATGTTCATCCACAAAATCAACACCGGCGTCAGCGGAATCAAATTCCCCGCCAGCAGCGCGATAATGATTAACAACCCCTGCGCCAGGTTGGTTGGCATAATGAACAAGATCGTTTTCTTCAGGTTATCGTAAACCCGCCGCCCTTCCCTGACTGCACTGGCGATGGTGGCGAAGTTATCATCGGTCAGCACCATATCAGCGGCCTCTTTGGTCACTTCGGTGCCCTTGATGCCCATCGCGATACCAACATCGGCCTGCTTCAGCGCCGGGGCGTCGTTCACCCCATCACCGGTCATCCCGACCACCTCTTTCCTGCTTTGCAGCGCCTGAACCAGACGGAACTTATCTTCCGGACTGGTACGGGCAAAAATATCGAATTTCTGCGCCGCTTCACTCAGTTGGGTATCGTCCATCACCTCCAGCTCGCGCCCGGTAATGGCGTTCCCGGCGTTGCCGATCCCCAGCATCTTGCCGATACTCATCGCCGTTTGCGGGTGGTCCCCGGTGATCATCTTCACGCGGATCCCCGCCTGCAGGCAGTCGCCGATAGCGGTAATGGCCTCTGGTCGCGGCGGGTCCATCATCCCGGCGATCCCTAACAGAATGACGCCATGCTGCAAATCCTGATGGGTGAGTTCGGTTTGCCCGTCAGCCGCCGGTTTCCACGCTGCCGCCACCATGCGCAGCCCTTCCCGCGCGTACTCTTCAATTTTCGCTTCCCAATACGGCTGGTCCAGCGGCTCCAGCCCATGGTCGGTTTGCTGATGCTGACACAGGCGGAACAGCACATCTGGCGCACCGGTAATTAAAATCGTCTCCTCATTGCCGATGCGGTACAGCGTTGACATATATTTGTATTGCGAATCAAAGGGGATCTTACTGCGCAGTTCGGTGCTCGCCGGCGAAAGCGTCACTTTCGCCGCCAGCACCTTCAGCGCCCCTTCCGTAGGGCCGCCAGTGATTTTCCACAACCCGCTTTCATCTTTGATTAGCTGGCTGTCGTTACACAGGTCGATGGTGCGCAGATAGCGCTCCAGCAGCGTGCCCGGCGCGACGGTTATCGGGTCCGGCTCATCGATCGGGTGAATATTCCCCACCGGCTCGTAGCTGTCCCCTTCCACCCGATAGACTTTATCGGCGGTGATAACGGCCTTAACCGTCATCTCGTTCATGGTCAGCGTCCCGGTTTTATCCGAGCAAATAACCGTCATCGCCCCTAGCGTTTCGACCGTCGGCAGCTTGCGGATAATCGCCTTCTGCCGGGCCATGGTTTGCACGCCAAGCGAGAGGATAATCGAGATAATCGCCGGCAGCCCTTCCGGTACCGACGCCACCGCCAGGCTAATCAGCGACAGCATCAGTTCAGAAACCGGCATATCGCGGAACAGCAGGCTAAAGACGAATAGCGCAGCCATCATCACCAGAATGATGATAAAGATGGCTTTGCCGAGCTTATCCATCTGCACCAACAGCGGAGTACGGTGTTTCTCGATATCCGCCATCATCTGGTTAATGTGGCCCAGCTCGGTATCGCCACCGGTTGCCACCACCAGGCCTTTGCCACCGCCGGAGCTTACCGTGGTGCCTGAGAACAACAGGTTCGTCCGGTCACCCAACGGCAGTTCGCCGCTAAGCGCTTCGGTACTTTTCTCCACCACCGTTGATTCACCGGTCAGAATCGCCTCTTCCACCCGTAGGTTATGCGCTTCGATAACCCGCAGGTCTGCTGGAATGCGGTCGCCGGCGCGGATCACCACGATATCGCCGGGAACCAGCGCCGTGGTCGGAATGGTTTCATGATTCCCCTGACGAACCACCACCGCTTCGCTGGAGAGCATATTGCGAATGCTCTGGAGCGATTTTTCGGCGTTACTCTCCTGAATATGACCAATCAGGGCGTTGATCACCGCCACGCCGAGGATCACCAGAGTATCGACCCAGTGGCCCATCACCGCCGTCAATAGCGCCGCCGCCAGCAAGACGTAAATCAGCACATCATTAAAATGCGCCAGAAAACGCAGCCATGCCGGTTTACCCGCTTTTTGCGGTAGCGCATTTTCACCGTACTGCTGTAAGCGCGCCGTCGCTTCAGCGCTGCTGATGCCATCGGGAGTGCTGTTGGTGCTGGTCAGGGTTTCATCCACGGAGAGCTGATAAAACGGGCCGCCCGGTTTTTCTGTATTCATAGTTATCTCCTCACTCCTGTAACGGAAATCAGGACAGCCTCAGGCTGCCCTTAGCGCACCACAAAAACCGGCACATGGGCATAACGCACGATACTTGCCGCCTCTGAACCCAACAGATGGGTTTGAATATTGGGATTGCGTGAGCCAATGATCACCACATCCGCCTTCAGTTCATCTGCCAGTTTCGTCACTTCATCGCGGACGTTGCCGCTGCGAATATGAATCTGGACATCGCTTTCCTTCAGAGAGAGTTTATTGATGAGTTCAGCGAGTTTTTCTTTTGAATTATTAACCAGATAGTCTTCCATTTTTCGCGCATCGGAAATAAATCCGCGCGTCAGTGCAGGAGAAAATGTCGGGATGACGTTGAGTAAATGAATCTGCCCGGAGGAGCTTTGCGCGAGGAATTGAGCATGGGACAAAGCCTTGTCCGCAAGGCCGGTTTCAAACACATCAACCGGGACGAGGATATTTTTATACATAGAGACAATCCTTTTATTACCTATAAAAAAAGGTGGTGAAAACAGCGCAGACAATGGCGCTGAGGAAGAAATCTCGATTCGAAGTATGATGGGTATAATTAAACGTAGCACACGGCGATTAACATTATTAAGATGCCAATTAATATATTGAAAAATATCACAGACTCAGTCGACCTCAGACAATTCAACTGAAAACCCAGCAAAATCGTCAACATTACCGCAAATTTTACTCTTTTTAACATTTCCTTTTTTCAACGACTATGCTCATTATCAGAGGCCTGCGCGCCTCTAAAAACCATTCAACAATTATGTAGATAAGAATCTACTTAGCACAAGGTTGATACCAGAGGAGGAGCAATGTTCGGCTACAGCCTGTTTCGCCTGAGCCTGTTTATTGCCCTGGCAATAATCGCCTGTACGGCTTCCGGGTTATTTACCTATTTAGTGGTCTCAGCGCTGGCTGAATAAAGCCGGCATTTGTGAAAAATATGTAAAATAAAACCTTTAGCACCGAGGGGAATACAGTGAACCGTTATTTTTCTCTCATTCCCGTTGTTATTTTAATAACAACGGCTTGCGATCAGAAAGCACCGCAAGTTACCCCGCTGCCGCGGATGGTAAAAGTTGCGGATGTCGTCGCCATTGGTGATTCACAGCAGCGCATTTTTCCTGCCCGTATTGAATCCGGGGATTCTACCGATCTGTCGTTCAAACGCGGCGGACAGATTGAATCCCTTGATGTGCGTCAGGGAGCCAGTATCTCTCAGGGGCAAGCGCTCGCCCGGCTCAACGCCCGGGAAGCGCAGCAACGCGTCAACGAACGGCAGACCGCAGCAACCCTCGCTCAGCGGCAGTTCGACCGCTTCCAGACGCTGGCCGGTCGCCAGGCCATTTCAAAAGCGGAAATGGATATCCAGCGGGCCAACCGTGATTCCGCCAACGCTGCGCTAAAAATCGCCCGCGAAGAGCTAAGTCAAATGACGCTCACCGCGCCGTTTAGCGGTATTGCCGCCAGCGTCCCGATCCGTAATCACCAGGTTGTCGCCGCCGGACAGCCGATCGTCACCCTGACGCGAACCGATCTGCTCGACGTGGTGTTCAGCATTCCGGAGAATCTTTTTACGACTATTGATATCCGCAATGCGCAGTATCGTCCGGTGGTGAAAATCAACTCTATGCCGGACCGTCAGTTCACCGCCGAATATAAAGAACATACCGGTAGCAGCGACAGCAACACTCTGACCTGGCAGATCATTTTAACCATGCCGCGCCCGGCCGATTTTCCGTCAGTGGGCGGCGTGAGTGGGACCGTGACGGTCAATCTGGCAAACCTGCCCGCCAGCGCGGGCGATAAAGCCGTCGTGGTGCCGGTTGAAGCGGTATTTAATCCGGATAATCGCCAGCGCAATGAGCCCCACGTCTGGGTAGTTAAAGGCGAAGGCGAACAGCTACAGCTTGAGGACAGAAAAGTTGGCGTCGGCCAGGTCACCTCTCAGGGAGTGGTCATTACCGAAGGGCTTAGCGTCGGCGAGCGCGTCGTGGCGGCAGGCGTCAGTGAACTGCATGCGCAGCAACCGGTTCGAATCTGGACGCGTGAACGAGGTTTGTAATGGATATCTCTCGTCAGTTTATTAACAACCCGATTCGCGTCTGGCTGACTATTTTACTGCTGGGCATCGGGGGTATTTTCGCCCTGCTGAATATCGGTCGCCTGGAAGACCCGGCGTTTACCATCAAGACCGCCGTGGTCATCACCCACTATCCGGGAGCCTCGGCGCAGCAGGTTGAGGAAGAAGTCACCCTGCCGCTGGAGAACGCGCTGCAACAGCTGCCCTATCTGGACAACGTCAGCTCAATTTCCTCCAATGGTCTGTCGCAAATCACCGTCAATATCGCCTCGAATTATCACTCCAGCGAGCTGCCGCAAATCTGGGATGAGCTGCGCCGTCGGGTAGGAGACGCCGCCCGGATGTTCCCGCCCGGCGTGGCCTCCCCCTTTGTGAACGACGATTTTGGCGATGTCTTTGGCTTCTTCTTTGCTATCTCCGGCGAGAGCTTTACCAACCCTGAGCTGGTCCGCTACGCCGAGCAGCTCAGGCGCGAACTGGTGCTGGTTCCCGGCGTTGGCAAAGTCGCTATCGGCGGTGCGATCCCACAACAAATCAATATCGATATCTCGCTGGCAAAAATGACCGCCCGCGGTATCACGCTCAACCAACTGGCGGCAATCCTCAGTCGCTTGAACGTAGTGTCTAACGCCGGTGAGATTAAATCCGGCAGCGAGTCAATTCGCCTGCATCCAACGGGGGAGTTTGAAAATCTCGACGAGCTGGGCGATTTGTTAATCAGCCCGCACGGCTCAGGTTCAGCGACGCGATTGCGCGATATTGCCACGCTATCGCGCGGACTCAGCGAATCTCCTTCCAGCATTTATCACGCTAATGGCCGCCAGGCGGTCACTATGGGGGTGTCGTTTATTCCCGGCGTCAACGTCATTGACGTTGGTCGCGCGCTGGAAAGCAAACTGGATCAGATGTCGGCGGAAAAACCGGCAGGGATCAAAATTGACCTGTTCTACGACCAGGCTGCAGAAGTGGCTCACTCGGTGAACGGCTTTATCACTAACTTCCTGATGGCACTGGCCATTGTCGTCGGCGTGCTGCTGATCTTTATGGGCGTGCGCAGCGGTATCATTATTGCCCTGTCGTTAGCGCTTAACGTGCTCGGTACGCTGCTGATTATGTATCTGTGGGGCATCGAGCTACAGCGTATCTCGCTGGGGGCGCTGATTATCGCCCTGAGTATGCTGGTCGATAATGCCATCGTCATCGTCGAAGGGGTACTCATTGCCCGCCAGCAGGGGTCGACGCTGCTCACGGCGATTAATTATGTGATTCGCCGCTCGGCGCTGCCGCTGCTGGGGGCGACGGTGATTGCTATTCTCGCCTTTGCGCCGATTGGCCTGTCGCAGGACTCCACCGGAGAATACTGCAAATCACTGTTCCAGGTGCTGCTGATTTCACTCATGCTGAGCTGGTTCTCAGCGTTAACCATCACGCCAGTACTGATTAAATGGTGGCTGTTCAAAGGGCAACAGCCGCCTGCTGAAACCTCGGATACCGACCCCTACAGCGGGCGCTTTTATCGCATTTATCAGCAGATTCTGCACACCCTACTGATGCGCAAAGCGATCACCCTGACCGTCATGGCGGCGCTGCTGGCAGCTTCAATATGGGGATTCGGCTCGGTGCGGCAGAACTTTTTCCCCTCATCGAACACGCCTATCTTCTTTGTTGACCTCTGGCTTCCCTATGGCACTGATATTGCGACAACCGAAAAGATGGCCAGCGATATTGAAACCTCGATTAACGGCCAGCCGGGCGTTGTCACCACCATCGCCACCGTTGGTCAGGGCAGTATGCGTTTTATCCTCACCTACAGCGGGCAACGGCAATACAGCAACTACGCGCAGATCATGGTACGCATGGACGACCAGCGCAGTATTAACGCTCTGACGCAGCATGTTGACAGCTATATTGCGCGCAACTATCCGCAGGTTAATGCCAGCAGCAAACGCGTGATGTTCGGCCCTTCCGGCGATAGCGCCATTGAAGTGCGCATCAAAGGCCCGGATCCCGACCGCCTGCGCCTGCTCGCCAGCCAGGTGGGCGATATTCTCTCCGCAGACCCGGCCACCGACGGCGTGCGCAACGACTGGCAGAACCGCAGCAAGGTTATCCGCCCACAATATTCCGCCAGCTTAGGCCGCGAACTGGGAGTAGATAAACAGGATATCGATAACGCGCTGGAGATGAATTTCTCTGGTAGCCGTGCGGGACTCTATCGCGAAGGGGCTGACCTGCTGCCGGTGGTGGTTCGCCCACCAGCCGCCGAGCGCCAGGATGCTAACCACCTGAATAATGTGCTGGTCTGGAGCCAAAACCGCCAGCAGTATATCCCGCTCAGTAACGTGGTCAGCGGCTTTAATCTCGAGTGGGAAGATCCTTTGATCCTGCGCCGCGACCGCAGCCGCGTACTGACCGTGCAGACCGACCCCGATCCGCTGAGCAATCAAACCTCAGGCGATATTCTGGCGCGCGTGAAGCCGCAAATCGATGCCCTCGCCCTACCGCACGGCTACAGTATTGAGTGGGGCGGCGACGCGGAGAATTCCCGCGAAGCGCAGCAGGGGTTGTTCACCACCCTGCCGCTGGGTTACCTGGTGATGTTTGTTATCACTGTGCTGATGTTCAGCTCGCTGAAAAACGCGATCGCTATCTGGCTGACGGTGCCGCTGGCGCTGATTGGCGTAACGCCAGGCTTTTTGATTACCGGTATTCCTTTTGGCTTTATGGCATTGATAGGCTTGCTTAGCCTGAGCGGGATGTTGATTCGTAACGGCATCGTGCTGGTTGAGGAAATTGAGCAGCAGAAGCAGGAAAAAGCGCAGCAGGAAGCCATTATTTATGCCGCCACCTCGCGTCTGCGCCCTATTCTGCTGACCGCCTTCACCACCGTTCTCGGTCTGGCCCCTTTATTATTGGATGTCTTCTTCCAGAGTATGGCGGTAGTTATTATGTTTGGTCTGGGTTTTGCTACTATTCTGACGCTGCTGGTTCTGCCAGTGATTTACGCCTGTTTCCATAATAAGAGCCTATCCCAGTAGGCGTATATTGTTGCAGCCAGTTTGGGCACGGACAGCGCGCAACAACCGAAGCGTACACGCAGTACGTGAGGCTTGTGAGCACTGCCCAGGACCAAAATGGCAAATAAAATAGCCTAATGGGATAGGCTCTAAGGATATGAAGCCACAATAATGAACAGTACCGGATTAAATATTATTAAAACGCTGGGATGCATGACGGCGGTGACCTTCTTCACCATTTATAACACCTGGGATCACTATGATTACGACTATCACTGGATCCTCGGTTTTCTGACGTTTATTTCGACCATAGCCACGCCGCTGTTTTTTGTGGTGGCGGGCTATCTGGATTCGCAGTCACGGCACGATGCGCAGTGGCAAATGGGTAAAATCAAAAGCGTAGTTATCGTCTTCCTGTTCTGGATGACAGTGTACTATCTCTGGGAACCCTACCAGCGCGGTTATCTTATCCAGCCGTGGTTTGTTTTTGCCTTTATTGTGATTTACACCTTTCATCCGCTTATCGAGTGGCTCAGCCAGCGACGCAAGCTATTTTTCGGCGTGGTATTTGCGCTGCTGTTGCTCTCATATGGCTACGATCTGCTGTCCGCGCTGTATCCTGATGTTCATGCGCTGAGCCTGGCCCCGCAGTACCGTTTGTGGACCTGGCTGCTGTTTTACCTGACCGGCCAGCTGTTCAGCGATCCGCTGGTCGCCAGTTGGCTGACCCGCGAGAGAGTGGTGAAAGGCGCGATGATCGCCATTCCGTTTATTTATCTCTTCACCTGGTTTTACGAGCGCCATTTCTTCTTCGCCCTGTTTAAGGCTGACAGAAATGCGTTCATTCTTACCGGATCACAAATTTATATTTTGGTGGTGGCGCTGGTGATTGCCGCCAACGGCGTGCGGTTTCGTAAAAACAGCGAGTTTAAAGAGACCATTCTGGCGACTATCAGCAAAACGATGACCGGCGTCTATATTCTTCACTACTCCGTTTTTCATCTGCTGACCGCGCTTATCCCAATTAGCTCGCTGGGAACCAAGTTAATGCTGATTGTCCTGACGTTCATCGCCTCGGTGTTAATTTCAATGCTAGCGCTGTCCAATTCGCTGGTGAAAAAGGTGATTACGATTTGATGCCCTCTTAAAAACCGTAGCGCAGCCACGCAAACAGCACGTTGCCGTTATTGTAGGTGCCGGGAATATAGGTGAACTGCACGCTCAGGCGGCGATAGCTGGCGGAAAAGAGCGGCAAAATAATCGGTAGCGGTACGTAGTTGGCGAAGTCTTCTCGGGCGGTGATCCCGGCGGTCACCCCAAGCCCCAGGCGAAAATCGCGACTACTGTCCAGATACCAGCCCTTCTCCCAGCCGTAGCCGATAATCGGCTGCCACTCGTTGTGCGAATCCTTAAACATCATCGCGTAGAGTGAGCTCCAGTTACCTTCTTCGTTATATCTTGAGACACCAAATCCCCCGCCCCACGGCATCTCATTGTAGTTATCGGTTTTCTCTTTATCGTACATAAAGCGGTTGTGCCAGCTGAGAAATGGCAGATACAGGTCGTAGTTTTGCGGCTGATTCCAGGTTTGCGAGACATCGTCTTTTAGCCAGTTCCACCAGCCGCTGACGCGTTGTTCGCCATAAACCTTTGTTTCCGCCTGTACCGCAAAGGCGAAAATAAACAGAGTTCCCCACACTATCCGCAGACAACGTCGCATTGTTTTATCCTTAAAGAAAAGAAAGTCGCCCGGTGTTAATTCAGTTTGGGAACAAAAAACAGGCTTTGCAAATATCAGAGGATAAATTTTCCGCACCCGGCGGCGCTAATTGCAAGTCCAGTTCGCAACCCTTTTCAGGACAGAGAGAGCCTTCACGGCGATTTCATTTCCTCCCCTCTGGGATTATGATGGCGCTAATTATCCTTTCTGTCCGCAGTGATTGAGAAATAGATGGATTTCATCAGCATTATTATGTCGGCGGGAAAAACCTCCGTCGACGTGGCGCTTTATACGCTGCTGCCGATCATGGTTGTCATGCTCATCGTGATGAAATATCTGGAAGTGCGCGGGGTGCTGGACGTTATCGTTCGCTGGCTCGCCCCGCTGCTCAAGCCGTTTGGCCTGACCGGAATGAGCGCTTTCGCTCTGATCCAAATGAATTTTGTTAGCTTTGCCGCCCCGCTGGCAACGTTAGCCATCATGGACAAACGCGGCGCTTCTGACCGACAAATGGCCGCCACCCTGGCGATGCTCTTCGCCATGGGACAAGGCAACGTTTTCTATCCGTTAACGCCTTTTGGTTTGCACTGGCTGGCCTCAATAGTCATTTCGATTGTTGGCGGGCTATGTGCCGCGGCGGTGACCTGGCATATCACCGGCCGCAAGCTGTCTATTGTTGAGAATGCGCGGGCCGAAGATCTGCCGAATGCCGAGCAAAATAATCAGGGAATTATCGCTGTTATCAATAGCGCCGGCGCCGATGCCATTCGCCTGGCGCTCGGTGCGGTGCCGATGCTGATCCTGTCGCTGGCTATCGTCGGGTTTATGCAGGCGGCGGGACTCATTGAGATGCTCCAGCGCCTCCTGTTACCGCTGCTGCTGTGGCTGAATATTCCGGTTAACTTCGTGCTCCCGGCGCTGGTCAAATGTGTTGCGGGCGGTACGGCCTATTTCGGTGTGGTTTCTGAACTCGTACAGCAGGGCAAGGTGACGGTTAGCCAGATTAACGCTTCCGCAGGTCTGTTAATCCAGACTTTTGACCTTCCCGGTATCGGCATCTTTTTAGGCGTCAGTTCCCGTTTCGTACGCCTGTTCCGCTTTGCCGCCACCGGAGCTATCGCCGGGATCGCCATTCGTACCATTATGCACGTGACGCTATTCTGAAGCCGCTGCCTCCGGACGAAGGCAGGCGGCCACATCGGCCTGTTCGCTACAGGCAATATGATGGTCAATTCTCACCATCATCCACGGATAAAACGGGTTGGAGGTGACGCGCATTAGCGTATCCAGCCCGACGCTTAGCGTTGAGGTTTCACCGCGCAGCGAAATTGTGCCAATGCTAATCCCGTAGCGATTCTTCTCTGCCGGTTCACGACCATACAGCGAATCGGTCAGCGGGAACGGCACCGCCACGTGCGACAGCGAATACATATCCTGCGGCCAGGCAATATGCAGCGGCGTGACGGTTTCCGTTCGGGTTCCGGCAAGCGTTGTACGGGCTACCGTTTCGTAGGTGTCGGGAGCGGCATTAGTAATCACCGTAGTGCCGTAGGGGCGCGGCGCGGGCGGCAATAACGTATTCACCGCCGAGTATAACGAGGGCCGGAACAGCGCACGTAAATTCGCCGCCTGGTTAATATCGAAAATCACCAGTTCGCTGCCGTTATCGGGTAAATACCGATAAAGTGAATCCACCACCGCCCGCGTGCTCACCGTTGAGTCCATCACCGACTGAAAAGTTAATACTGGCGCTAATTCCCCCAGCCGCTGACTTTGCGCTTCCTGGACGATTTGCTGTTGCAGCGCCTGTGATAACAGCCACGACTGCCTGGCCGCCTTAACCGGGAACGAATTGTATTTATAGGGATTAAATTCCGGGACGACGTTCAGCCATGCCGCGCGGGCGAAAGCCGGAAATATCGCGGGTAAACCGGCCAGCCCGGCAAAACGGGCAAACGCGGTGACGCCAATCATCGGTGACAGCAGGATTATTTGTTGCGGCCGACGCAGCGATTTATCTTCCAGACTATCAAGAGCATATTTGAGCGCCAGCGCCCCGCCGTTGGAGTAGCCAATCACGTGCAGCGGCACGTCTGGCCCCGCCAGCCGCGTTGCTTCACGCACCGCCAGACGCGTGGTGGCAATCCACTCATCCCGATCGACACCGGTCAACGCGCCCGGTGCGGTACCGTGTCCCGGTAACCTCGGCGCAACGGCGATAAACCCCTGCTGCTGATAGCGTTGCGCCAGATAGTGCACGCTGTAGGGGGAATCCGTCAGGCCGTGGAGCAATACCGCAGCGCCGCGCGGTTTGCCCTGCGGCAACAAAATAAAGGAGCGGTTCCAGTCGGGCTGAAACTTATCCGGATAAACCAGACTTTGCGCGTAAAAACGGTTAATTGCCGTTTTTTCATCGTCGCTCAGCGTATCGGTCACTTTGCTTTTCATATCGCGGAAAATAGCGTCTTCCCGCGCCTGGTATTGGGCAAACGTGGCATGGTCTATCTCGCTGGCAGTCATTTCATCCGCCGTCCAGGTATGCCAGCGGTGCAGCGCCGGACCGCGTTGGGATTCGTAAATACGGCCAATAAAAAAGACAATCACTACTACCACCAGGCCAATCGCCGCCTTCTTTGCCAAAGAGACCATTGTTAAGCCAGACTTATTCAAAAGCCGGGTAAAACGCACCATTGCCATATTTCTGTCCGAATTATCTCTTTGCACGCTAGGGAGGGGTTATTACGCAGACCGAATCAGATCCTGCGATTCTCTTTTTAAACATAGACTAAACCAAGCGGCTATTCTTATTGCCAGAAGAGGAGCAAACATTAATTATCGCCCAAATGTAACAGCTCAGGGATAAAAAATGGAATGGTGGGTTAAGAAAGTACGCAAGGAGTCGGCGTCAGCGCACACCACAGTGGTCTTACAAAGCGGCCAGTTAATGATTATTGCCGAAATCACCCTCTGCCGCCGCCGTTTGCAGGAAGGTGACAAGCTAACGCCGCTGGCGAACGCGTTGTATTGCATTAATGGTGATAAGGCTTTAACGGTAAAAGTGCTCAATGCCACGCACTTTAGTGCTGAACGTTGGGCTAACATCGACAATATTGTCGCGAATTAATCAGCGTATACCATCATCAACTGCTTCTAATCTCAGTACTTTCTTAACTAAACAGGTGAAATTCTCCGACGCATATTCCAGTCTGTGACATACTAAGCAAAACGTCAGCAGAGCAGAAACAAGGAGTAAGTCATGAACCAGCAAGCCGCCAGGCTGACCCCAGAACAGGCGCTTACGCAACTCGAAGCGCTGTATGAGAAATCGGTCACTGCGCTGCGTAAAGCCATCGGCGAATATATCAACCATAATACTCTGCCCGATAATAACGCCCGCGCCGCAGGGTTATTCGTTTACCCGCAGCTGTCGGTTTCATGGGACGGTGCCGAGCATAAAGCCTTAAAAACTCGCGCCTGGGGCCGCTTCACCCATAGCGGTTGCTATACCACCACCATTACTAACCCTAAACTGTTTCGCACCTATCTGCTGGAACAGCTCACCATGTTGTATCAGGACTACGATGCCTGTATCTCCGTCGAGCTATCGCAGCATGAAATTCCCTATCCGTACGTCATCGATGGCTCTGAATTAACGCTCGATCGCTCGATGAGCGCCGGTCTGACCCGCTTTTTCCCGACCACCGAGCTGTCGCAGATTGGCGATGAAACCGCCGATGGTCTGTTCCATTCGACCGAGTACTACCCGCTTTCACACTTCGACGCTCGCCGCGTTGATTTCTCGCTGGCGCGCCTGCGCCACTACACCGGTACGCCGGTTGACCATTTCCAGCCGTATATGCTGTTTACCAACTATACCCGCTATGTCGATGAGTTCGTGCGCTGGGGTTGTAGTCAGATCCTTGATCCCGATAGCCCATACATCGCCCTCTCCTGCGCGGGCGGGATCTGGATAACGGCGGATACGCAAGCCCCGGAAGAGGCGATTTCCGATCTGGCGTGGAAAAAGCACCAGATGCCTGCCTGGCACCTTATCACCAAAGACGGACAGGGGATCACGCTGATTAATATTGGTGTAGGCCCGGCGAATGCTAAAAATATCTGCGATCATTTAGCGGTGCTGCGCCCGGACGTCTGGTTGATGATTGGCCACTGCGGCGGCCTGCGTGAAAGCCAGACCATTGGCGACTACGTGCTCGCCCATGCCTATCTGCGCGACGACCATGTGCTGGATGCGGTACTACCACCGGATATCCCTATTCCGAGCATCGCCGAAGTCCAGCGCGCGCTCTACGACGCCACTAAACAGGTCAGCGGGATGCCCGGTGAAGAGGTTAAGCAACGTCTGCGTACCGGAACGGTGGTCACTACTGACGATCGTAACTGGGAGCTGCGCTACTCGGCCTCCGCGCTGCGCTTTAATCTCAGTCGTGCAGTGGCTATCGATATGGAAAGCGCCACTATCGCCGCGCAGGGTTACCGCTTCCGCGTCCCCTACGGCACCCTGCTTTGTGTGTCCGATAAACCGCTTCACGGCGAGATTAAGTTACCAGGTCAGGCCAACCGCTTCTATGAAGGGGCGATTTCCGAGCATTTGCAGATTGGTATTCGAGCAATTGACCTGCTGCGTGCCGAAGGCGATCACATGCACTCGCGTAAGCTGAGAACCTTTAACGAACCGCCGTTCCGTTAATCAGCACTTCCCTGCACAGCCACGACCGTGCAGGGAATTCTTATGCATATTTACTTCATCGCACCCGATGATGTGCTTCCACCCAGCAGCATCTTCAGCCCAAGCCCGATCATAACCAGTCCGGTGAAACGCTCCTGCCATTTAAGAAATCCAGGATGCTTACCAAGCCATGCGCCAAAAGTGCCTGAAGCAAACGCGACAGAGCCAAGAGACACTATCCCGGTTAGTTTCTGAATCGTTCCCAGAATAAGAAGCTGCAACCAAATCGGACCAACGGCAGGATTAACAAACTGCGGAAGAAACGCGAACATAAAGAGCAATGATTTTGGGTTTGTCAGGCTATTGATTGCCCCCTGCTTAACCGCCTCACACCCGGTGATCCGTACCGTCTCTTTTATCTTCGTATCCGCCCCCGAACTCGCCAGCATTTTGACGCCAAGCCAAATCAGGTAGGCGGCTCCGGCCCAGCGCAGAAGATCGAGCGCTATCGGCCACGCATGAACGAGCGAAACTAATCCCAGAACGAGAAATGAAACCTGTACGAAACCAGCAACAAAAACATTGCCGAGCACCGTCAGAAAGGCAATACGCCGCCCCTGGCCGATACCTCTGGCAATTGTCAGCATCATATCTGGCCCTGGAGAAATTTCTAACAAAAACAATGCAAAAAGAAAGGTCAAAAAGGTTTCAACGGTTGGCATAGTCAGGCCATACAAAATTGAGTGTGCCAATAGATTAGCCCTCAACGGCAAACGCCCCAATAACTTTTAACGGCACGGGTGATAGAGAGTGTGTAAATAGCCTGGAACGGCTAAAAGCAAAAAGCCCGCTTAAGTTTCCTTAAGCGGGCTTCTCTAAATATGGCTCCTCTGACTGGACTCGAACCAGTGACATACGGATTAACAGTCCGCCGTTCTACCGACTGAACTACAGAGGAATCGTTGTGGAGTCGTATCTTAGCGGCGAAAAAACTTTTGTCAAACATCAATTCGCCATCCGCCTTTCAACTGGCGTATCCATCAACAATTTGTCGTAATTACCGACAATTCATCGGGAAAAATGCTTTGCAGGATTAGCTTTTCTCTATCATCATTTGAAATGTAGTTTCAACTTTTCTCACTAAGGTCTCCCTTGAACGTCACCTCCGCATTACGCCAGGCTGTCGAACGTACGTCCTGGTTCAAAAAACGCAAGAGCTACCGCGTCCTTTACTGGCGTGAAATCAGCCCTCTTGCGGTACCGATTCTGCTGGAAAACGCCTGCGTTTTGCTGATGGGCGTACTGAGTACCTTTTTGGTCAGTTGGCTGGGTAAAGAAGCGATGGCGGGCGTGGGCCTGGCTGATAGCTTCAATATGGTGATCCTCTCATTCTTTGCGGCGATCGACCTGGGGACGACGGTGGTGGTGGCGTTTAGTCTGGGCAAACGTGACCGGAAACGAGCAAGAGCAGCCGCGCGACAGTCGCTGGCCATCATGACGCTGTTTTCCATCATTCTGGCGGTGGTGATACACGCCTTCGGTGAGCAGATTATTAATGTTGTCGCCGGGGATGCCACAGAACAGGTAAAAGGTCTGGCCCTGAACTATCTTGAGCTGACGGTGTTGAGCTACCCGGCGGCGGCAATTGCCCTTATCGGCAGCGGCGCGCTGCGCGGAGCAGGGACAACCAAAATTCCGCTGATCATTAACGGCGGGATGAACATTCTCAATATCATCATCAGCAGTATCCTGATTTACGGCATTTTTTCCTGGCCAGGTCTGGGATTTGTCGGCGCAGGTCTTGGGCTAACCATTGCCCGCTATATTGGTGCCGTGGCAACCATTTGGGTATTAATGATCGGTTTTAACCCGGCTCTGCGGATTTCGCTGAAGAGTTATTTTAAGCCGTTTAACTTCGCCATTATTTGGGAAGTGATGGGGATTGGCATTCCCGCCAGTATTGAGTCCGTTTTGTTCAATGGCGGCAAACTGCTGACGCAGATGTTCGTTGCTGGTATGGGAACAAATGTGATTGCCGGTAACTTTATCGCTTTCTCGGTGGCGGCATTGATCAACCTGCCGGGGAACGCCCTCGGTTCGGCATCAACGATTATTACCGGTAAACGTCTTGGAAAAGGGCAAATAGGGCAGGCAGAGCGTCAGGCGTGGCACGTCTTTTGGTTGTCAACGATTATCCTGACGTTGATTGCCTGGGGGACCGCGCCATTTGCCAGCCTGATCGCCTCGTTCTATACCAGCGAAGACGATGTCAAAGTTGTAGTCAAAGAACTATTGTGGCTGAACGCCTTCTTTATGCCGATTTGGGCGATGGCCTGGACGCTGCCGTGCGCTTTTAAAGGTGCGCGTGACGTGCGCTATACCATGTGGGTATCGATGCTGGGCATGTGGGGCTGTCGCGTGGTGGCGGGCTACACGCTAGGGATTGTGCTCGGGATGGGCGTGGTAGGGGTTTGGTTGGGAATGGTGCTCGATTGGGCAGTCCGTGGCGTGCTGTTTTATTGCCGAATGGTCAGTGGGCGTTGGTTGTGGAAGTATCCGCGACGCAAGGCGCAAACTGAAGAAACGTAAACTCAATGTAGGCAAAACGGTACTTTTTGCCCAAAGTGGGGAATAATTCGACAAACGGTTTGAAATGTGGAAAACAGCCTTTGACAAGGTTGGGCGCGATCGTTAATATTCGCCCCGTTCACACGATTCCTCTGTAGTTCAGTCGGTAGAACGGCGGACTGTTAATCCGTATGTCACTGGTTCGAGTCCAGTCAGAGGAGCCATACATAGAAAAGCCTGCTTTCGAGCAGGCTTTTTGCTTTTCAGATAATGCCGTTACCCGCCGGGCTTAATACATTTGCCAGAAGACTTCTCTCCTGACTGGATGACATGGAAATGTGGGCCAGAGCCAGTATTTACAGTACAAACCCGTAATGCGACCCATCCGGCAGCTCAACATTGAGGCTTAGCTTACCGCCCGCCGCTTCAACGTAACGTTTGAGCGTGGAGAGCTTCAGGTCGCGGCCCGGTTTTTCCATTCCCGCGACGGTCGGCTGCTTGATACCTAATTCCTGCGCCATTTCCACCTGCGTTTTCTGCACCCTCTCACGCAACTCAGCAAGATGAATATTGAGCAAAATATCCTTAGCCATAGCCTGGGCTTCGGCCACAACTTCAGGTTTTTCATCCGCAATAAGCTGTTCCAGCGTTCTGCCCATCGCGTTACTCCTTCTCTTTTAATGTGTTCAGCCAGTTCGTGTATTCCCGGTCAGTATCGTTGAGCAAAGTAAACCAGCGATCAAACGTATCCGTTGTTTTAATCGTCCACACGAGAACTCCTTATAAAATATAGCTCATATACTATATAGGTTTAAATCTATAAAGGAGTGTGCCGCAGAGATATGAGGGATGCATGCGCCTCTGATCAAAAGCTGAAGGCGCATTCGAATATTTCAGTGAACAACGTGCAAGGTATTCACCATCTTACGACCGGGGCCGAAAAAACAGCTCAGGGAATTTTCACCTACCCGCGTTTTCACGCGCTATCTGCAGAAATGCCTGCACGGCGCCATTATTCTCCTTCCGCCTGCTGATAAGCATCAGATTCGCCGACAGTTCCGACGCATCCAGTGGCCGGTATACCAACCCCGGAATACTCACATGTTTCAGCGGATCGGGCACCAGCGCCAGCCCCTGCCCGGCGGCGGCGAGCGCCAGCACGCTAAGGGTGCTGGCGGTGCAATGAGCAATACGCGGCGCATGGCCCATAATCGTGGTGAGCGCCGTATAAAGCGGCTCATCAGCACCATGGGTGTCATAGAAAATGAGTGGTTCCTCAACCAGCATCGCTATCGTCAGAGCCGCCTGACTGGCCAGCGGATGATCATCAGCCATCGCGACCTGGCGGTGCCAGAGACCAACCTCTTCCGCCATTAGCGCTGAATCATGGATCTTGCTGTGATCGGGGGTATAACCAACGTCGAGCTGACCCGCCAAGATGGCATCGGCTTGCAGTAGAGGTGCGACTTCACTCACTACCAAATCAGCATCAGGATAGGTTCTGCGAAAAGCGCGCAGATCGTTGGTTAATCTGCCGCTAAATACAGCATTACCCGCAAAGCCAACGCGCACATGGCCCGTTTCACCGCGTATCGACCGCTGTACGGTTAGTCGGGTGCGTTCGGCCTGTTCCAGCGTCCGCCGTGCTTCGGTCTGCAATAGCAGCCCGGCTTCGGTTAGCTCAACTTTGCGACTGGTGCGCACAAACAGCGGGCCGCCCAGTTCCTCTTCCAGCGCTTTGATTTGCATACTCAGCGCAGGCTGGACGATATGCAGGCGCTGGGCAGCGCGGCCGAAATGGCCTTCTTCGGCAACGGCCAGAAAGTAGCGCAGGTGGCGTAGATCCATGCGTCAGCTCCATCATCAAATAAAATGATTAATCAGTCATATCTATCTATTTGAGTTTATCGCTATTCACGACGAAACTGAAATCCGTCAACTAACCGGAGTACATGTTATGCACAATCTTCTCGACGATCGCCTGCAAATCACCGACCTTCTCACCGGCTGGATGCACCGCGATCTGGGTGAATGGGACCAACTGCGCAATCTGTTTCACCCGGACGGCACCATCGAAATCACCTGGTTTGAGGGGCTCGCCAGCGATTTTGTTGACGGCTCAATGCGGATGGGAGCGTCGGATGTGCGCACCAAACATCTGATCGGTACGCCGGTGGTGACATTCAATGCCGAGGCGACAAGGGCGATTGTTGAAACCAATGCGATGATTATCGGCGAGAACGTTAAGCTGAATCTGGGCTGCATTGGTCATAACCGCTTCTATGATATGGCGGAAAAGCGCGCTGGCGTATGGAAACTGTTTCACCGCCAGAGTATTTACGATATGGCCAGCTTCACTTTTCCGCTCGGCGTGGTCCCGGTTGACCAAAGTACGGTGGAGAAATATCCGCGCGAATACGCAGCGCTGGCTTACCTGCTGGAAAAAAGCGGCTTTCCGGTTCAGCGCGTTTTTGCCACGCGCGGTAGTATTCTCGAACAACAAATGAAAGCCGACGGAAAACGCTGGCTATCCGGGCAGCCGATCTGATCGGTCGCCAACATCCCTCATTAATATCAGCAACGCAAAGGAAATGTATGCAACCCACTAAACCAATCGGAAAATATCTGGCAATCCTGCTCGCCGCCCTGCTGCTGCCCACCGCAGCTTCGGCCGCGCAAACCCTGACCTACAGCGACCATGAACCGCTGGGAGGAATGCGCACCCGCTTTATCAATGACGTGCTCTTCCCCGCCATTGAGAAGGAATCTGACGGGCGACTGAAAATAGAGGCGCATTGGGGAGGCGAACTCAGTAACGGCTACGATGCGTTACGCAACGTCGGCAAAGAAAGGAAGGCGGATATGGCGATTGTCGTGCCCGAATATGCCTCCGACGCGCTGCCGCTAAACCAGATCTTTAAAAGCTTTCCCGTCGGCCCTGCCGGTGAGCAACAGGTGGCCTTCTTCCGCCGCGTTTACGCTGATATCCCGGCATTCCCGGCAGAGCTTGAGAAAAACAACGTGGTGAGCATTTTTCTCGCTACCGGTTACCCGCTCTCCTTTTTCAGTGCTAAGCCAATGGCGACGCTGAACTATATCAAAGGAGGGACATGGCGATCCGCCAGCTTCTGGCAGCGGGACTTTTTGCAAAGCGCCGGGGCTAAACCGGTGACCATGCCCTGGGGTGAAGAAACCTACAACGCGCTGAAAAGCGGCGCTATCGACGGCATGATGCTGAACGTAGACAGCGGCTACGAGCTAAAGGCATACCAGTTCGCGCCCAACGTGCTGATCTCCAAAGATCTGTGGCTGGGGCATCTCTATATTTTGACGATGAACAAACAGACCTGGAACATGCTTCCTTCTGAAGATCGGGCCGCCATTGGGCGTGCTGCGCAAACGGCATATCAATCCCTGGGGTCGGTGATGGACAGCAGTTTTAGCACCCAGATAGAGGACTTACGCAAAGCAGGCGCAACGGTGCGCGTTCTGCAACCGCAAGAGGTCGCGCAATGGGAAACCGCTACCCGCTACCGGTCAGGGCAAGATAAGTGGGTAAAAGAGCAGGAAGCAAAAGGCGTCAAAGATGCAGGAACGGTGATGGAACAGGTCAACGCCATCATGGATGAAACGATGCCGAAAAAAGTGCCCTGATACTGGCAGGCCCCCTTCATCAATATCAAGGGGGCCTACGAATCCAACTCACGCATCTATTCCAGGTTGGCGTGACGTCCGAACATCGTATCGCTTGTCTGATGTACACGAAGCATTAACGTCATAATCATCGCGTCATAGACCACAAGGGATAACTGTTCAAAGCCTGAGCCCATTGGCTGAATGCTTGCGCGCTGCGGCTCACCTGCGAGGACTTTCGGCGAAGCGCCAGGCAGCACGCAAACCGCATCGGCCAGATTCGCAATAGTTGAACCCGGAGCCATGGTAATAAGCGCAACGTTGAGATGATTGTTTTTCGCTTTTTGCGACATTGCGACCAGGCTCTGCGTTTCACCCGAGCCCGAACCAATAATTAACAGGTCTCCTTCCTTCGCAAAGGTGGTGGTCACATCGCCAATAACCTGAACATTAAAGCCCAGATGCATCAGACGGTTGGCGAATGCGCGGATGACCAGCCCGGAACGACCTGCGCCCGCGAGGAAAATACGCCTGGCCGCCACGATTTCATCCAGAAATGAGTTAAACCCTTCGGCTTCAATCAAATCAGCATTACGCGTCAGCTCACCAAGAATCTCCTTTACGTTCTCGATTACGTCGCTCATTGCGCAGCCTCCTTTAAAGCCCCGGCAATCAGCCGTGCTTCTCGCTCGGGATCCTGAGCATTGAGGATACCGCTGCCAACAATCACGATATCCGGACGAAACGCCAGGTAGCTTTTAATGGTTTTACTGCTGATGCCACCGGCAACGGCAATTTGTGTTTTTTTAACATGACGACGCAGTTCCGCCAGATCCTGTAAAGGCGTCCGACCGCTTGCCTGCTGATCGGCTCCGGTGTGTACGGCGATAACATCCACGCCCAGCGCTTCCAGCGTCGGGACACGGGACACAAAGTCAGTCACGCAAATCATATCGACCAGTACTTTCTTACCCTGCTTTTTAGCCTGGTCTACACAGCCCTTAATAGTCAGATCATCCGTAACGGCCAGAACGGTGACGTAATCTGCACCAACATCATAGGCCAGCTTTGCCTCATAACCACCCGCATCCATAATTTTGGCATCGCACAGTACTTCTTTATCAGGAAATGTATTTTTTAACTGTTTTACGGCTTCACGCCCGGCATCAATAAGAAACGGCGTCCCTACTTCAATAATATCGATATATTTTTCTAATGTTTTCACTGCGGATAATGCCTGAGCAAGGTTCAGCTCATCAATAGCGAGTTGTAGTTTCATGGAGATGTTCCTTTGATATGTTATTCGTTTTCATAGCTGGCAATAAAGCAATCCATTCCTCCCTGAAAAAAGAGATCGCCAAAGCTATCGGGGACAAAAATTGTTTCGCCTTTTTTAATCTCTACGCCATTAATATAACCATCACCTTCAACTACGGTAATAAAAGAAAAACGAGGCTGTGAATAGTGACCTGCGGTTACGGTTTTCAGGCGAGTTAACGTGTACAGACCCGGTTCATTCCAGTAGCGGGTTAATATACAACCGGCTTCCTCAGTGCTATCAAACCACTGAAAGTTTTTGCTATCGTCTGGCACAACGACATTATCGATAACCTTATTAATATGTAATTCACGTTCATGTCCCGTGGTGGGATCGATGCGATGGTAGTCAAATAAGCGATAGGTCAGGTCCGCATTGCGCGAAATATTATAAGTCAGAACATCTTTGCCAATAGCGTGCAGCGTCCCGGCAGGAATATCTAGGTACCAGTCTTTTTTGGCCGGGATATAACGAACCAGCTTATCGAACGCGTGGCTTTCGCTCTGTTGCTTAAACTCTTCGCGCGATTTTGCATAATGCCCGAAGGCGATACGACCATCAGCAGGCGTATCCAGAATGACCCACGCCTCCGGCTTACCGCGAGAACTATCGTGCTGCAACGCGTAGGCATCGTCCGGGTGAAGTTGTACGGACAGATCGTCCAGCGGATCGAGAATATTGACCCGAATCGGCAATTGCGCGGTATCACAATTAAACCATTCTGGTTTTTCTCTATAGAGCTGTGAAAGCGTTTTGCCCGTGCCGCTTACCAGACAGTCAGCCTGGCCCGGCAAAGCCACGACATTATAGACTTCGCCAACGGGGGTTATCTCTGTTTTATAGCCATAACGTTCTTTCAATCTCTCTCCGCCCCATATACGTGGCTCGAAGAAAGGCTCAACTTTTAAAAGTTGCTTTTCCATATATCACCTCAGATTGCTATTTTATGGATGTAACATTTTCAGGGTTTCAGGAAATAATATTTTCTCTTCCTTTTTAAGTGGACGCTCAATGATAAAAGAGTCAAAGGCGCTGAAGGATGAATACATATACATCCCGGCCTGTTGAAATTTACTACTGTCAGCCATCAGGACCGACATTTTCGCACAGGACATAGCCGTTTCTTTAATATCCAGCTCGCGAAAGGATCGTATCGACGGTCCCTCGCGGTGAAAACCATCGCAAGCCATAAAGGCAATATCAACTTTAACCTGCTGAAGCGCTCTTCGCGCCCAACTGCCGACATAAGAATAACTTGCCTGGCGCAATTCCCCTCCGGTAACCAAAAGCTGATTACGGGTATTTTGCAGAATCTGCGCAGCAATCATTGAATTGGTCACAATCGTCAGGTCGTCGCGTAAATTCAGCTGTTTCGCCAGCTGCGCAACGGTGGTGCCTGAATCAAGAAAAACCACTCCGCGTTCAGGAATAAGACTCGCAGCCAGCAAAGCTATTTGTGTTTTCGCCTCAATATCCTTCCCTTCCTTTACGGTATAAGGATTTTCAAGATAGGAGCTGGAAGGCGTCACAAATCCGTGCCCCTTTTCAAGGATTTTCATTTCCTGAAGCCAGGCAATATCTTTACGGACGGTTTCCGTCGTGACGCCCAGCATTTCGGCTAAATCATTCACTTTGGCATGACCATGAGAAACAACATGGTTGATAATCCGATTCTTACGATCATGATCGATTGGCTTAGCCATAAAACATCCGCGACAAAACAAACAATAACAAAATTATTAATCTTTGATTGTCGGTCAGTCAAGGCATTATTAGCTTGGTTTTATACGCACATATTTAAAAAATCATTATACATCAACACAATATAACTTTGTTTTAAGTTGGTTTTATTTGGTTTTTAAAATAAAACGATTAAATACAAGCGGATGAAATTTATAGGAGATTAAGATTTTATTTTCCTGAACTGCAGGTTTCGCCCAAAAAACGATGAGTTTTGTTCAGCGGGAGGGAACATTGCGGTTTAGGGTCTACCGTGTTCGGTAAATCACCCTGACAGCCAACAGCGCCCAACAATATAGGGCGCTTTCTTTGAATTATTGACTCAGTTCAGCTACGGGGAAAGGTTAAAAATGACTACTGGTATGGGTAGAAGACGTCGCGATCTCCACCGGCATACCAGAACGACGCTCAAGCGCCTGCTCCGCGCGATTCATATCAACCCCCTCACCTTTCACAAAAGCCTGAATAGCGGTCGTCGTCGGTAGCGGAACCTTTCTGTCGGATTCATATTCCGCGCGATTACGCGACAATGGCTCATGGACTTCAACCCAACGGCTACCATCCGGTTCGGTGGTGTATTTCACCGGCTGATCGATTATTTGCACGCGGGTCCCCACCGGCACGGTGTCAAACAGGTATTTAATATCATCGTTACGCAGGCGGATGCAGCCCTGGCTCACGCGCAGACCAATACCGAAATTGGCATTGGTGCCGTGAATGGCGTAGAGCCTGCCGATATAAATTGCGTACAGCCCCATCGGGTTATCCGGACCGGCCGGAACAAACGCAGGCAAACTTTCTCCTCGACTGGCGTATTCACGACGGGTATTGGCAGTCGGCGTCCATGACGGCGCTTCCTGCTTGCGTTCGACCGTAGTCACCCAGTTGCGCGGCGTTTCTCGCCCTGCCTGGCCAATGCCAATCGGCAGAATCTCAACCGTTGCACCATCGGGCGGGTAGTAATAGAGGCGCATTTCAGCAACGTTGATCACGATGCCGTTGCGTACCGTGGCGGGTAAAATAACCTGCTGCGGTATCACCAGCGTGGACCCCGATTTCGGCAGGAACACATCGACGCCAGGGTTGGCCTCAAGCATGTTGCTCAGGCCTTGACCGTACTGAGCGGCAAACGCCTCCAGCGGCTGGGTATTGCTTTGCGGAACAGTGATGGTCAGCGGGCTGCCCACCAGACGGCTTCCTTCCGGCGGTAACGGGTAGCTCACCGCCAGAGCGCTCTGGCTGGTGAGGATCATAATAAGAGAACAAAGCAGTTTCATACGCCGCACAATTTCCCTTCCTCTGTGGCGACAATCGTGAATGAATTATAGCTTTGTTTACTACCTCATACCCTGATTATCAGCCAGCTAAATTTGATAATCGATCGCCGCCTCTTCCGGTTCCATCGCCTGGCGTTTAATTTCATCCAGAGACAGGCCCGCATTGCACAGCTCGATAAAGCGCCAGACGTAGTTACGCTGCAGCTGTCCGCGCTTGAGGCCTAACCAGACGGTGTTGGCATCAAACAAATGGCGGGTTTCCAGGCGGGTAAAGGTATCAGACTCGCGGGTATCGCCCGACTGTTCTGCGACCAGCCCTACCCCGAGACCGAGCTCAACGTAGGTTTTAATCACATCGGAGTCCTGCGCGCTCAGCACAATATCCGGCACCAGGCCTTTACGGTTGAAGGCTTCATCAATACGCGAACGCCCGGTAATTCCCTGACGGTAGGTGATCAGCGGCCAGCGGGAAATAGCTTCCAGCGTTAAGGGCGTAACCTGAGTTAGCGGGTGATCTTTTGGCACCAGCAGGCTGTGGTGCCAACGGAACCAGGGGAAAGCCACCAGCGTAGGATCGTTGCTCAAGCGCTCGCTGGCGATACCGATATCCGCGCCGCCGTTGTGCAGTAGCGTCTCAATTTCCTGCGGTGTCCCCTGAACCAGCTCAAGACGCACGTCAGAAAAGAGTTCACGAAAAGCTTTAATCACCGGCGGCAGGCTATAGCGCGCCTGCGTGTGCGTTGTTGCGATGGTTAAGACGCCGGACGCATCGTTGGTAAACAGGTCAGCCAGACGACGGACGTTGCTGGCTTCGTTGAGAATACGCTCAGCAATTGATAGCAGCGCTTTGCCCGGCTCCGTCATCCCCAGCAGACGTTTACCGCGGCGGATAAAGATCTCGATCCCCAGCTCTTCTTCCAGTTCACGAATATGACGGCTGACGCCCGATTGCGATGTATAGAGCATATTAGCGACCTCCGTCAGGTTGTAATCCTGACGGGCCGCTTCACGAATAATTTTAAGTTGCTGGAAATTCACCCTTTCCTCCGGGCTATCAGACATAACATATGCTCTATTGTTAAAGTCTGTTGTCCTTGCTAACAAATAATAAAAACCAGCAACTTATTCCTTTAAGGAATATAGACTAACTCACTAACAGCAATTCACGGTTTTCAAGCGATGGACGGCTCACAAGCGACATCAAAATCTCCTTCACGGCCTGTGCCTGCGGCGACAAACTACCACGCGCTGACATATTCAATGAGAGTGAGAGACTCATTGACGGCGTACTGATACGCGCCATCCAGCCATTAGCCGCACCACACAGTGAACGCGCAGCAGACTCCGGTAATACGGTCACACCCATTCCGCTGGCAATCGCCGCCGTTAAGGTGGTGATTGATTCAATTTCACCAATAATTTTTGCTGAGAGACGACGTAGAGTGAAGGCCTCAGTGACCCGCGCACGCACAGCGCTGTAATCGCGCGGCAGGAACAGATTCATCTCTGCGACGGCGGTCAGATCGATACTCTGACCCGGGCAGTCTCGGGTGCCGACCAGGTAAAGATCTTCTTTCAACAACGGCTGGCTGATGATCCCGGCGACCGGAGAACGTTCGTAGAGCACCGCCATATCCAGTTGCCCTTCAATCAGCTTGTCATTGAGGATAGTGCCGCTGCTTTCCTGCAAATAGACCATCACTTCCGGAAGTTCGTTACGCACCGTTTGCAACAGAGGCATGGTAATTGCCGAAGCCGCCGTTCCCGGAGCGAGGCCAATTGACACCTGACCGCTCAGGGTCTGCCCGACATTGTTGACCGCCAGTTGAGCCTGTTCACACTGGCGTAGAATGGTACGGGCATGGGTATAGAGGATCTTGCCCGCTTCGGTCGGTGTGACGCCGCGCTTGGTACGGATCAACAGTTGCTGATCCAGTTCGCCTTCCAGGGTCGCAACCTGCTGACTCAACGCCGGTTGTGCGATGTGCAAGACTTCAGCGGCCTGGGTCAGACTGCCGATATCGACGATTTTTACAAAATACTTCAGTCGTCTTAAGTTCATTTTGCCTCCTGTAAGGAACACCAGTGCCAACGCTGGCTGTTTAGATACAGAAGGTTTTGCAATTTGCTTGCCAGTTTTTTATACCCGGCTCAAACGCCGCTGTGAGCCGCGTAATAAGGGATACTGATAGCAAGCCACGATTTTGTTGCCCGGTAAGCGGATTGCGATATGCCCCATTAGGGGTATAAATGCACTACGACAGTGCAGATTGCCGCGCACAGTGGCAAAAATGGGCTTATTGCTGAAATAGTCAGCAAACGAACGGACTTTGGCGATTCAGGCTTTGACAAGGTGGGTGGTCATCGTTACTATGCGCCCCGTTCACACGATTCCTCTGTAGTTCAGTCGGTAGAACGGCGGACTGTTAATCCGTATGTCACTGGTTCGAGTCCAGTCAGAGGAGCCATATTTAAGAAGCCTGCTTAGGAAACTAAGCAGGCTTTTTGCTTTTCTGCATCTATCTGTCACTTCAAAAACATCAGCTCAGAATGGCTTCCAGCCTGGCCAGCACTTCATTCATGATAGCTTCAGGTATTCGCTCCAGACGCTTGCCGTTCCGGGCTTCCATATCAATGGTTCTGGGCTGGTCACAGCGAATGATGCCCGTTGTTTTCGTTCCTGCCCCGTCAAGCGATACGGCAAAACCCGCTGTACGGGCAAAATTTCCGCCGCTGATGACGGGTACAACTACAGGTAGCCGGGTGAATTGATTAAACGATGCCTTCGATACGATCAGCACTGGACGCCTCCCGCTTTGTTCATGTCCGGCAATCGGATCCAGTGAGACAAGCCAGATTTCCCCTCTGTCCATTTACAGGATCTCCTTACCCACCGCAGGCGCATCAAGCCATTCCCGATCCTCTTCGCCCATTTCGGCATGCGGATCGCACTGTGCCAGCAGTTCTTCCAGAGAATATCGAGGCCGTTTCTGAGGTTCAATAACCAGGCGGCCATTATCAATGGTCATGCCCACTTCGCTGTCCGCCGACAGCGCCAGCGTTTTCAGCACGGCAGGTGGAACCGCCAACATAACGGATCCGCCAACCTTTTTCAGGCGAGTAATGTACATAGAACACCTCCAAATATTATATTTAAATATAACATTTGAGGCTGGTAATGCATAGTTTTTAGTCAATTCCATTGCGGGTGATTTCCTTAGCGTAACGAAGCCTGATAATAGAAAACTGTTTTTGCGTTTCAAGGGATTATGACGAATCAGATAAACAAAATGCGGCGCAGCTTCCGGATGTGGGCTGCGCCGGAGTATTCGCGATATCACAAGAACCAATCAGGGTCGTATCACGCTTTGATCTCGATAATGATGGTCATTTACGTGATTTAATTTTAGAACTTCTGACAACCTTCCAGTCTCCATAGCACGTTCTTCAGTACCAGCAGAGGAAATATAAGTCAAATATATCAATTAGATACACATATAAACGATGGCGAATACAGGTTTTGCACCACGTAGGTATTTTTCATTTTTTGGATTTTGATATACCGTCCGGAATCTGGATCGGGGCTAAAGAAGACCTTCTGCATCACCCCTTCAATCACGTTGTCCGCGTCTCTCTTTGAGAGGGAAGTTTTGACCAGGTGGTAAATGTTATTTTCTTTCACTTCATAATCAAAATGATATGACCTTTCAACGGTGTATCTCACATCGTTGATCATCACCTTGCCAGACACATCAAAGTATCCAGAATGATTTCCCCGCATAAGCAAGAAAGTCTTAAAGCTTGCATCAAAGCCGGATGAACCTGATTCAATTCGCATATTGGCCGAGCAATCAAAACCACTCTTATGATGGTATGAGTACATCAACAGGCCAAAAGCCAAAATGACACATAAGATGAAAGAGGCAATGTAAACATTCACTCTTGGGACTTTACTTAGTAATTGCATAATCTGCCCTGTAATAGTTCTCACATGAGTAAAAGTTGTCCTTTTTTGCATTTGAATATATGCAGTGAGCTAAAAATCCCCTTCCCTCATTCCCTTTTAATACTGACTCTGAAACGCTAAAGTAAAAAACACTGTTATCTGAGCAGCGCATCCCCTCTTTTGCGATAAGCTGCCGGGCCAGATCAATAAGCTGTTTTCTATGTTCCACCGGAACTGAGCTAAAACTCCGAACCGGGCAAGTATCGATATCACCTAAATAATAGATGTCATCCTTCTCAGCCCAAAAATGCAGATGAAAGAAATCATTTTTGAAGCCCACAAACAGCAGCGTTAAAGTGAGCAGCGCAAGACATGCATAAGAGACATTCTTGATAACAGAGCTTGATGATCTATTTTGTTGATTGCCGGCTTTGCTTTCACGACTCTCTTCAACGTCTCTTTCAATATGACTTCCAACGCCATTTAGACTGCGGGCATCGTTTTCTGGGCGGTCAATTATCTCTATCGCAATGCTTTCAGATACCCTGAACCCAATTTTGGGCACGGTAACGATAACCTCTTCAGTACACCCCATATTCCTGAATACGGCTCTCAGGTCCGAAATATACTTATTGAGACTATGGCTGGAAGTCCGTAGCCCATGCGCATCCCAGACTTTTTCAAGGATCTCATCCCGATAAACCACACGCTCTCTATGGTCTAAAAGGAATTTAAGCAGGCGACTTGTTGTGGCTGTTAGCGCGACGTTAGAGTCATCATCGAGCCATACCAGCCCGTCATCACTCCTGAAATGAATCGTACCTTGAATTTTGTAGATCATATACTAGCCTTTCAAATAATCCTCAGACGCACACAATCCGCATAGATTTGGCACAAACAGCATCTTATGCTGAATTCCATTATAATTTTCTTATAAATTAGATTATAACATCTAAAAATCGAAAAAACAAAATACATATAACCAATGAAAAATTCAATGGTATTATTGTCTCCATCGAAACAAGGGGCTGCCTGACTCATCGGAGCTTACCTTCCACTGGAGACAACATGGCCACGCCGCGGTAAGCAGAGATAAAGAAACCTGATGCTGCGGTAGAGATTAAGAGACAAATACATAAGCATAAAATAATAACGCCATGTAATTAATTGCATGGAAAAAACATAGCATCTATGGTGGTATTTTCCTCTTCAGGATTAGATACCCGGAGCGGAATATGCAGATATTTTATATGAGTATAAAAGAACAAAAATATGCTTTTAGCGTACTAATGATAAGAAACACTGGAAATCAGGGAAGAATATTCCCTAAGAAAATTCCAATATAAAGAGTATGCCTATTGTTTTACGTAAAATGATAACTAAATCCTATCATTTTATTTATATAAAAGTCGTTATGGACATTGAAATTTGAGATTTTAAACCACCAGACAGCCAGTTTGGCAACATATGACCCTGCAATCTGTGTGTTTAATAGCTATTAAGTCCTTTAGCTTATCAGCTGCATGTCTCATAACGATATGCGATGGTAGATTACTCCTAATTCGCTGAATGATTTTAATAACGATGAGTTAAAGGTCAACCCAAGGATGAGATTGCGTTCAGATATGAATCTATCAACTAATATTTTATCTAAGGATAAATATTTTACCCGGGGCCTTATTGAACTGCTTGGGGTAGAGTTTATTCACAATTTCTTTTTGATTATAGACCTGGACTCCAACGATCTTTCTGGCTCGGAGTGGGTTTATTTTACGAATAAGAACATTGTTGCCTTTGCATCCAGCGACTTAGCCTTTTATAAGTCGGAGCTGTTTGAAAAAATAACAGTACTAGACAAAAAGAGTAACACCAAGAGCATCCTGAATTTCTTCTTAAAGAAAGAGATGTCGGGAAACTATCATACTAAATTCCATCTGAGTCTGCGCGAAAAGCAGATATTAAGTATGTTAAGCAGAGGGGAAAGCAACCAGGAAATAGCAGAAGAATTTGGCGTGAAACTTAAGACTATTTATACGCATCGCCGCAACCTGATGAATAAACTGGGTTGCAGAAATAGGATTACGTTTCAAAAATTATTTTTTAACAACAAATGTTTTTTTAAGTGAAGCACCGCTTCAGGATTATTTAATCAACAGGAGATTTACCATGAACAAATTAGCACTCATCGTTATTTCAGCATTGTCCCTGAGCTCTGCAGCGGCCCTGGCAGCGGATGCCACGGTGAACGGCGGTACGGTGCATTTCAAAGGTGAAGTGGTTAACGCAGCCTGTGCAGTTGATGCCGGTTCTATCGACCAGACCGTTCAGTTAGGCCAGGTTCGTTCAGCACGTCTCGCTACCGCGGGCAGCACCAGCTCTGCAGTCGGCTTTAACATCCAGCTGAATGATTGTGACACCACCGTTTCCGAAAAAGCGGCTATCGCTTTCACCGGCACGGCAATTGACAGCACCAACCCAACCGTACTGGCACTGCAGAACTCCGCTGCGGGCGGCGCGACTAACGTCGGCGTGCAGATCCTTGACCGTACCGGTGTTCCACTGGCGCTGGATGGCGCAACCTTCGGCGCGCAAACCACTCTGAACGATGGCACCAACGTCATCCCGTTCCAGGCTCGCTATTTCGCGACAGGTGCAGCCACAGCGGGTACTGCTAACGCTGACGCCACCTTTAAAGTGCAGTACGAGTAATTTCTTCATCAGGCAGGGAAGCACATCGGGCCAGGATGGCCCGTTATCCGAATTAAGACTGGGGTGATAACGATGCAAAGGATGAAGTCAGGTCTGTTGATATTTTTGCTCCCACCGCTGGCGCTGGCCGGTAACCAATGGGACATCATGCTGCCCGGTGGAGGCATGCGTTTCCAGGGGCTTGTCATTGCCGAGTCATGCCGCGTTGAAGCGGGCGATCGGCAGATGACGGTCAAGATGGGGCAAATCAGCAGCAATCGGTTTCATTCTGCGGGCGAGGATACCAATCCCGTCCCCTTCGATATTCACCTGCAGGAGTGCAGTACCGCCGTGAGCCAGCGCGTTGGCGTGGCATTTCACGGCGTCGCGGACGGTAAAAACCCGGACGTGCTCTCGGTGGGCGAAGGACCGGGGATCGCCACCGGCATTGGCGTGGCCCTGTTTGATAAAACAGGCAATCTGATCCCACTCAATGCGCCACCAGCATCATGGACACAACTGCACACGGGTCCAACTACCCTGCATTTTGTCGCCAAATATCGTTCCACCGGGAATCAGGTCACCGGAGGAGCAGCAAATGCTCAGGCCTGGTTCTCCCTGACCTACCAGTAATCAGTACCGGTAACAGGAAATAACAGTGAGTAAGAAAGAGGTAAGCATGAAAAATACACTGGGTACTATGCGCGGGATGCGCGGTTTACTGGCAGGACTTTTACTGATCGCCGCCACCGGTTTCGCCGCGCAGGCGCAAGCTGGGGTCGCGCTGGGTGCAACTCGCGTCATTTATCCGTCCGGGCAGAAGCAAGTTCAGTTGGCAGTGACCAATAACGACGAGAACACCTATCTGATCCAGTCCTGGGTAGAAAATGCCGATGGTGTGAAAGACGGACGTTTTGTTATCACTCCGCCGCTGTTTGCCATGCAGGGGAAAAAAGAGAACACCCTGCGCATCCTTGATGCCACCAATAACCAGCTGCCACAGGACCGGGAAACCCTGTTCTGGATGAACGTCAAAGCGATCCCGTCGATGGACAAATCGAAACTCAGCGACAACACCCTGCAGCTGGCGATTATCAGCCGCATCAAGCTCTATTATCGCCCGGCAAAGCTGGCGCTGCCGCCGGATCAGGCTCCGGAAAAGCTGAAGTTTCGTCGCAGCGCGGGCTCGCTCACGCTGATTAATCCGACGCCTTATTTTCAGACGGTTACCGAGCTCAATGCCGGAACCCGCATTCTGAAAAATGCGCTGGTCCCGCCGATGGGCGAAACCACCGTCCAGTTACCCTCCGATGCAGGTAGCGAAATTACCTATCGGACGATCAACGACTACGGCGCACTGACTCCGCGTATGAAAGGCGCTATGCAGTAACTGAACGGGGAGCCGCGCTCTCCCCCCTGAACTAAAAATATACCGATTGCCGGGCGACTTTGGACCGGAGGGACTATGTCACATCTGAAATATGGACTCGACCGTTTGGATACCCGGCGCATTGCTCCAGGATCGGCGCGCATATTCGCGCAGATCCCTCTTGCCTTTTTACTCGCCTCACCAGCCTTTTATGCACAGGCGGAACTCTATTTTAACCCGCGTTTTCTGGCGGACGATCCCGCGGCCGTAGCGGATCTTTCAGGTTTTGAAAAAGGCCAGGAGTTGCCGCCAGGTACCTATCGCGCAGATATCTATCTGAATGACGGGTATATGACCACCCGCGATGTCACCTTTAATGTCGACGAAAAAAGCCACGAACTGGCCCCCTGTCTGACGCGTGGGCAGCTTGCCAGCATGGGCGTCAATACGTTGACCATTGCCGGAATCGACGTACTGGCAGCGGACGCCTGCGTGCCGTTGACCGAGATGATAAAAGACGCCACTACCCGCTTTGATGCCGGGCAGCAGCGGCTCTGGATAACCGTTCCCCAGGCATTTATGGGCAACCGCGCCCGCGGCTATATTCCGCCTGAACTCTGGGACCATGGGATTAACGCCGGGTTGCTGAACTACAATTTCACCGGCAACAACGTCCACAACGACGTGGGCGGCAGCAGCAACTACGCCTACCTGAACCTGCAAAGCGGCCTGAATCTGGGCGCCTGGCGCCTGCGTGATAACACCACCTGGAGCTACAGCAGCAGCGGTAGTTCGTCGATCAGTGAAAACAAATGGCAGCACGTTAACACCTGGCTGGAGCGAGACATCACGCTGCTGCGCTCGCGCCTGGCGCTTGGCGACAGCTATACCAACGGTGATGTCTTCGATGGCATTAACTTCCGCGGCGTGCAGTTGGCGTCCGACGATAACATGCTGCCGGATAGCCAGAAGGGCTTTGCCCCGGTAATCCACGGGATTGCCCGCGGCACGGCCCAGGTCTCGGTGAAGCAGAACGGCTATGAGATCTACCAAAGTACGGTACCGCCTGGTCCGTTCACTATTAACGATCTCTATGCCGCAGGCAACGGCGGCGATCTGCAGGTGACCATCAAAGAGGCCGACGGCAGCAGCCAGGTCATCAGCGTCCCCTACTCGTCGGTCCCGGTGCTCCAGCGCGAAGGCCATACCCGCTATGCCGTCACTACCGGTGAATACCGCAGCGGCAGCACCCAGCAGGAAAAACCGAAATTCTTCCAGGGCACTCTACTGCACGGGCTTCCGGCTGGCTGGACGCTGTACGGCGGCACCCAACTGGCGGACCGCTATCGCGCCTTTAACCTCGGCGTGGGGAAAAACATGGGGGAACTGGGCGCCCTGTCGCTGGATATCACTCAGGCCAACGCCACCCTGCCCGATGACAGCGATCATCAGGGGCAATCAATCCGCTTTCTGTATAACAAATCGCTCACGGATACCGGCACCAATATCCAGCTGGTGGGGTATCGCTACTCCACGCGCGGCTATTTCAGCTTCGCCGATACCACCTACAACAGGATGAGCGGCTACAACGTCGAAACGCAGGATGGCGTGGTTGAAGTGAAACCGAAGTTCACCGACTACTACAACCTCGCTTACAACAAGCGCGGCAAGGTACAGCTCAGCGTCACCCAACAATTGGGTCGTACCGCCACCCTCTATCTGAGCGGTAGCCATCAAACCTACTGGGGCACCGGCAAGGCCGATCAGCAACTACAGGCCGGACTGAACGCCGCCGTCGACGATATTAACTGGACGCTGAGCTACAGCCTGACCAAAAACGCATGGCAGCAGGGGCGCGATCAGATGCTGGCGGTTAACGTCAATATTCCGTTCAGCCACTGGATGCGCTCGGACAGCAAATCCGCCTGGCGACACGCCAGCGCCAGCTACAGCATGTCTAACGATCTGAATGGTCGAACCACCAGCCTCGCAGGCCTGTACGGCACGCTGCTGGAAGATAACAACCTGAGCTACAGCGTGCAGACCGGCTACGCGGGCGGCGGCGAAGGCAACAACGGTGCGACCGGTTACACCGCGCTGAACTACCGCGGCGGCTATGGCAATGCCAACATCGGCTATAGCCGCAGCGACGGCATCAAGCAGCTTTATTACGGTCTGAGCGGCGGCGTACTGGCCCACGCCGATGGCGTCACCCTGAGCCAGCCTATGAACGACACCGTGGTGCTGATTAAGGCCCCTGGCGCCGACAATGTGAAAGTGGAAAACCAGACCGGAGTTCAGACCGACTGGCGCGGTTACGCCGTACTGCCTTACGCCACCGAATACCGGGAAAACCGGGTAGCGCTGAATACCAACAGCCTCGCCAATAACGTCGATCTGGACGATGCGGTGGCCAGCGTGGTCCCGACCCACGGGGCGATTGTCCGCGCTGAATTTAAAGCTCACGTCGGGCTCAAGCTACTGATGTCGCTTATCTATAACGGCAAACCGGTCCCCTTCGGCGCGCTGGTCACCTCGGACAGCAACCAGGGCAGCAGCATCGTCGCCGACAACGGCCAGGTTTATCTGAGCGGGATGCCGCTGGTCGGCAAAGTACAGGCGAAATGGGGTGAAGGCCCGAACGCCAGCTGCGAAGCCGACTATAGCCTGTCGCCGGAAAGCCAGAACCAGATGCTGAGCCAGCTATCAGCCGAGTGCCGCTAAGGAAACCATGATGATGAGAAAAACCCTTTATCTGCTGTGCACCGCCCTGTCGCTGGTGGTTGCCAACGCCAGCGCGGCGGACAGCACCATCACCATCAGCGGTTACGTTCGCGATAACGCCTGCGCCGTCGCGGGCGAATCCAAAGATTTTACCGTCGACCTGCTGGATAACGCCGCAAAACAGTTCCATGCGGTCGGGGCCACCACGCCTTTGGTGCCCTTTCGCATCGTACTGTCGCCCTGCGGCAGCTCGGTCACAGCGGTGAAAATCGGTTTTGTTGGTATTGCCGATAGCATCAATACCGACTTGCTAAAACTCGACGACGGGGCGACAGCCGCAGCGGGCATGGGCGTGCAAATCCTTGACGCACAGCAGACGATGCTACCGCTTAACGCCGCGTCAGCCACGATCCCATGGACCACGCTGAGCCCCGGTCAGACCAATACACTGAACTTTTATGCCCGGCTGATGGCCACTCAGGTACCGGTGACCGCCGGACACGTAAATGCAACCGCAACATTCACTCTCGAATTTCAGTAACCGGAGGCGCTGATGAAATTTACCCACACAGGGTGGCTTCTGGCCGCGATGCTGGCAGCGACCTCCCCAACGCTACAGGCCGCCGACGTGACCATTACCGTTAACGGCAAAGTGGTGGCTAAACCCTGTACGGTGTCCACCGTCAACGCCACCGTCGATCTTGGCGATCTTTACACCTTTAGCCTGGTCTCGGCTGGCTCCTCTTCGCCCTGGCACAGCGTGGCACTCAACCTGAGTAACTGCCCTGTTGGCACCTCACGAGTCACCGCCAGCTTCAGCGGCACGGCGGATGCCACTGGATACTACAAAAACCAGGGCACCGCAGGAAATATCCAGCTTGAGCTGCAAGATGACGGCGGCGTCACCCTGAACACCGGCGCGACAAAAGGGGTTCAGGTGGATGATGCGACCCAATCCGCCAGCTTCCCACTGCAGGTCCGCGCACTGTCAGTCAACGGCGGAGCTACCCAGGGAACCATTCAGGCAGTGATTAGCGTCACCTACACCTACGCCTGATTCAGGAGAATATGTTAATGAGAAAGATGATAACCCTGTTGATGACGCTGCTGTTGGCGGGTTGGTCGCTCAACGCCTGGTCTTTCGCCTGCAGAACTGCTGGCGGAACCACAATCCCCATCGGCGGCGGCACGGCGAACGTTTACGTGAACCTCGCCCCGGCGGTCAGCGTCGGGCAGAACCTGGTCGTTGACCTGTCAACGCAGATTTTTTGTCATAACGATTTCCCGGATACGATGGTCGACTACGTAACGCTGCAGCGTGGCTCGGCCTACGGCGGTGTGTTGTCAAGTTTTTCGGGCACTGTCAGGTACAACGGCACCAGCTACCCGTTTCCAACCACCAGCGAAACAGCACGGGTGGAATACAACTCAATAGTCGATAAACCCTGGCCTACCCTGCTCTATCTTACGCCCATCAGCACCGCAGGCGGGGTGGCGATTTCCGCCGGGTCATTAATCGCCGTGCTGATCTTGCGCCAGACCAACAACAAGGACAATGACGACTTCCAGTTCGTGTGGAACATTTACGCTAACAACGATGTGGTGGTTCCAACCGGCGGCTGCGACGTTTCTGCTCGCGATGTGACGGTGACGCTGCCGGAATATCCAGCTTCAGCGGTAGTACCGCTGACAGTTTACTGCGCGCAAAGCCAGAATCTGGGCTATTACCTCTCCGGAACCACGGAAGATGCTGGCAACTCAATATTCACGAATACCGCATCGGCCTCTCCGGCCCTGGGGATTGGCGTTCAGCTAACGCGTAACGGTAGCGCGGTTCCCACCAATAGTACGGTGTCCTTAGGCAACGTGAGTACTTCGGCGGTGAACCTGGGCTTAACGGCTAACTACGCGCGCACCAGCGGACAAGTGACGGCGGGCAACGTGCAGTCAATTATCGGGGTGACTTTTGTTTACGAATAATTCGCCCATACCAGACAGCGAGTCGGGGGTGGATTATATCTTGTCTCCCTGCTCGCTGGCCGCCACGGGGCTAGTCGCCATGATGATTGAAGGCGGGATGCCGCCCGTAGTGCTGCCCTCGGACACCCCGGTGATACCCGTCAACACCCACGTTCACCGTATCGTGGTATTTTTGCCCGACGCGCCAGGCAAGCTCCTTAGCACACTACGGCAAGCCGCAGACCTGCTGGAGCACTCCAACGTGCCGCTGCCGATGCTGCTTCTCAGCCGCAGTCCGGCGAACTGGCTGTGGCACACGCTGTTGCATCAGGTTGCAGACCGGCGTCTGCTTTCTGAAGTGCGCGCCGCCGCCTCCGATCTCCCCGTCTCCTGTCTGTCAGCACTGCTTCAGGATCACATTCTGGAGAGCTATCCTTTACTTGAGCAATTATCAGACGAAGAGGCACAAGTTCGCGGAAAACGCCCCGGCGGGCTAACCAGGCCGGAGCTCAACGCCATTCTCGGTTTATTCAGCGGATACAGCGCTATCGTCCAGGCAAAACGCCGCGGCATCAGCCATAAAACCCTCTACAACCAAAGAACTGCAGGACTGAAAAAGATGGTGGAACACCACCCTCAGCTGGCCGCGTGTTTTCCCGGCGGTCAGCTCAAAGGAACGACAAATAAAGCCCTCAACGCGCTGTCCACTTTTGAGCGCGAATTTGTGCATGCTATTTACAGTCGGCAAATTTTCCCGGTTTTCCAGCCCATCACCGATGAGCATCTGCAGGTTCGAGGAATAGAGATCCTTTCCCGCTGGCGTCGGAATGGCGACGTACTGCTGGCTGGCGATTTTTTGCCGCAGGTACATTCTGAGTACGCGTGGCTGGTACTGACCGCGTTTGTGCTCCAGGAGGCGGTACAGAATATTAATCAGCATCCTGGCGAGTGTTATTTCTCGGTGAATATTCCCGCTGCTATCGCCAACAATGAAAACCTGATCCGAATGATGGAAACGGCGCGCCAGCAGCTACGTCATCCCCGAATGTCTGACCGACTGGTGCTGGAATTTGCCGAAACCATAGATCCTCATCATCATGGAAAAATAGCTGAAAATATCGCCCGGCTGCGCAAACGCGGTTTTCGCATCGTGCTGGATGACTGCTTTTCACAAAGCAGCGTGATGTTTCCGGTGCGCACGGTCATATTCGACGCATATAAGCTGGATATGAGTATTGTGAACGATATGCAGTGCGACCTGCACGCGCTGACTCTGATAAAGAGTCTGGTCTATTATTGCCAGCTTACCGGTAGCCGCTGCATTGCCGAAGGCGTAGACAGCCAGGAAAAATTCAACCGATTGCAAGCGCTGGGAATCGATCGCTTTCAGGGATATTACCTCTCGCCGCCGGTGGAAAAAGATAACGTGGCTGAGCTGATTTTGCAGCTTTCGCATGGGATGGAAGGTCGGTTCGACGATGCACCTAAAGTTCAGGTAAAGCATGCTATCCATTCTTAGCATTTCCAAGAAAAATACAACTTCAGTTAATTAAAATATATTTTAAAAATTTAATTGAACTACCCTTCGCTTTTGATAAAGTACTTCTGAAGCCAGAACCATGAGAAAGCACTCATATCTTTTTCAGGAGCTAAAAATGCAAATTAAGGTTCAAGATGAGCTGTATGTTGCTTACGTCAGCAATATGTTGTGTATTCCCGAAATCGCCAAATATTCTATCGATGCACAAAAAACAATAGAATCAGAATTAAAAAAACAGAATATTAAAGTAGATAATAAATGGATTTTCATCTCTTACAACTTGCCTAAAAATGGCAAAACAAAATATAAAATAGACTTTTGCTTAATCGTTGATGAGCGAGCTCAGGCTGCCGGCGCGGTGTCGGTTAAAAAACTGAATAAAGTCTCTTGTGCCTCCTCTTGTTACACTGGCCCTTTACGTTCGCTGTTCACCCAAGGATATGCGCCGCTGCTGAAAGATATTGTTGCGGGAAAAATTATGCTGACCAATGAAAGTCGGGAGGTTTATCACTTCTGGAATGGACCTTTAGCCAAAGATAATCAAATCGAGATCCAGTTTATACTGGCGGACTAGTTATCTTTCCAATAGCAGTGGTGCTGTCAGAAAAAACTTTGAATTTGCCTGATCATCAGTTGGATTCGCCGTCGTACGCCACAGGCAGTTCATCGTCAGCTGACCATCGACGGCAGCTGACGGTTCTGCTTTAACAAACCCACTACCAGCCGCAGACGTTGGTCTCTTCATCAGACTCGTAGCCGCGCACGATGTTGATCAGGTCTTTAACCGCATCAGCGGCGATGGTCGGATCCTGCAACTCAGCCAGGGTAGCGAATTCATTGTCTACCGATACACCATTATTATTGTTGGTGACCGTCAATATAAACCCTTTTCCTCCGGCATTATCCGCGGACAGCGTAGAAATAAGCTCAGATACGGCCTGTACGGCGATATCAGGAACATAAAGGGCCATCGGCTTAAGATAGACTTTCTCTTTTTTATCTTTATTGTTGCCGTTAATCACCGCTAACGAGTACCCCAGATTTTCACTGTTCATCATCTTCCTTAGCCCTCAATCAGAATTTTGGGATCGACATAAAAATCGACATTAAAAACGGTATCTTCAGTTAATGCTTCAATGCAGTGCCATTTCTCTGGAGGAAAAACGCCAAATTCACCTTCGGCAATCGTTAACGTTTCAACCGGATCGGGGCTGGTCTCGTCAGCAAATCCCAGATAGCGTATCGCCCCTCTCATAACCGACAGACGCGGATAGACGCCCTGCCGGGTCCCGGTATCAAGATGTCGTTTCCAGATTGACGCCGGAGCGGTCTCTTTGGTCCACAGCGGCGTACTGCGGGTCTGGACATAGTGGGTCGGGATAATGATTCGCTGCATGATTCTGCCTCTCTTTACGCACTATCAGTGCGATAGGGAACGGGAAAATATGTTGCATATCATATACCCCTTTGAGTCACTGAGGGGATTATTTTTTGGTAAACGTTGCACCTACCCCTATTTATACCCACCAGGAGTTAGATACTCACTAAAATAGATACGGGCGATTCTATAAAATCGAAATCACCCGCAAAAAGTAAGATAAGTTATTTATTCTCTGATGAGTTCAGCGGCCCTGGCTTACCAATTAAATATCCTTGCACCAGATCACATCCTAATTTCTGCAACGACTTCAGCTGCTCTTCTGTTTCAACGCCTTCGGCAACGATGCGCATATGCAAGCTTTTGCCCATGCTGATAATCAAGCGGACGATATCGAGATCATCTTTCTGACCCGGAATATTAATCACAAATGAACGATCGATTTTTATCTTATCAAAAGGGAAATAACTCAAGCGCGATAGCGATGAATACCCGGTACCAAAATCATCAATAGAAATTTGAACGCCCAGTTCGCGCAATTGGCTGAGGATCTCTAAGGAACGGGTGTTTTCGTTAAATACATCCGATTCGGTAATCTCCAGATCGAGGCGGTGCGGATCGAGCCCGGTACTTTTCAGTATCGAAATGACGGTATCGGTCAGCGAACTGTTAATAAGCTGAATGGGCGAAACGTTAACCGACACCTTGAGCGGCGATGACCAGCTGGCGGCCTCCCGGCAGGCGGTTCTGAGTACCCACTCGCCCAACGGGTTAATCAGGCCAATTTTCTCGGCTACCGGGATAAATTCGCTGGGCGGTACGCTACCGCGCAGCGGATGAAACCAACGGACCAGCGCTTCATAACCGTAGATTTCACCGTTAATCGTATCGGCAATGGGCTGGTAGTAAACCCTGAACTCACCTTTATCCAGCGCCTGCAGCAGATCGTCTTCAAAGGATTTATTCTCCTGCAAACGCTCAAGCATATCGGGACGGAATATCTGTACTTTGCCGGAACCCTCTTTTTTCGCTTCGTACAGCGCCAGATCGGCACACTTGTATAAATAATCGGTACGGCTCTCGCCATCAGAAATAACAATCCCGATGCAAGCGCCGATATGGATCAGCGAATCATAAATCTGATACGGCTGACTGATTTTTTCGCGAATGACATTCGCCCGCTCCAGCGCCATCTCCTCGCTTAAATCGTGCGAAACAAGCGCAAACTCATCGCCCCCCAACCGATACAGCGTCTCTGACGTTTTGCGAAAAAAGGAGAGACGGCTGGCTAAATCCTGCAGTAGCTTATCCCCGGCATCGTGGCCCTGGGTATCATTCACATCCTTAAAATTGTCGAGATCGAACAGCATCACCACCGCCGAGCCGTTATAGGGCCGGACCTGGTTAACTATCTCCTGCAACCGTTGCCAGAAAGAGAGTCGGTTGGGCATACCGGTCAGCGAATCATGATAGGCGTCGTACTGCAGCCGACGGTTCTGTACCTGCAGTTTCTCTTTTGATGTCTGCAGATCGTTGGCCAGTAATTTCATCCGCACATGAGCACGGCGCAGCGTATTATTTTGCCGCAGCATCAGCAGACCCAACGTGATACAGAGGGTAATCAACAGGATAGAAATGGCCGAATAGATATAATACAGGTTCTGTATTTTATCGTGGGTCAGATTAACAATATTGATGTCCTGAGCAAGCGAGGTTGACGCTATTGAGGTCATAGGTCCATCCAGCGTGCTCATTTCGCGCAGTAGCGGTTTTAACTGCGCGGTCGTCATGGTATCCAGTTGCTTATCCAACTGATTCAGGATACGTACCAGGCGGGCAACCGTTGCCTTACGCTGCGCATCTTTACCAATAAACTTACCCAGATCGCCCTGCTGTAGCAGCGCAATCTGGCTCATCATAATTTCCAGGCGCAGGCGCACCTCATCGCGATCGCTCCCCTCAACGCCCATCCCCATTGCACTCAGCCGCGCTTCAAGGCGCATGTATTCGGAGACTATTTGTGAGACTGACCACGAATCGGTGTAACGCGTTAATTTTTGCAGCTCACTTTGTCGCTCATGTACCAGATAGGTAATGTATCCGGTAACAATGAAAAGCGACAAAATAATGGCAGTGAGTATTCGATTCAAGATCAAACCCTTACTCAATTATAATCTTCGAAACCTGCCATGCTGAACGGGAATAATAGATTTGATTCTGCAATTCCGGGCTGCTGTCATAGGGATAAACAATAAATAAAGGCCCTTTATCGCGAATGCGCATATATTCGCCATTCATTTTTAAAGCCAAAATAACAGGGAATTTTTGAAAATCATCAAGCGGAACGATGGTGGTATAATCATTAAGCGCCAGCACCCTGGCTGACTTTCCTTTAGCACCGACTAAATCCATGAGTTTACTAAGGGAAACCCCGTCAAAGCGGACTTTCCCGGAATACCATGGCGTCGTGGTCACTGTCGTTTCCATACCCAGTTTTTCTAATGCTGCGACATCAAAAACGGCCGTATCGCCTTCATTCGTATTCCCAATCAGTCCGGAAATAGTTAAAACGGGTTTCCCCACAGGCATCGGCAGTTTTTCTGCAAAAGCGGAAGGCAAAACCATGACACAAAATAAAGCTGCAAAAAATAAACGCATTTAACTCACCATTCCGAAATTGGAGACATGTTAATTGTAAACCATTTGCGTGAATTCTTAAAAGATGTCCACATCGAGACTAAAAAATAAATTAAAGACAATAAGCCAACTCTGAAGCTCACATTCTGAGCGGCCAGGAAGACCGTTGTCCTTTCCTCTGTCCAGGCGCTATATGCCTTTCAGGACAAAGCCCAAGTAAAAATCTTTTCTCTTTTCCATCAGCGCGGTAGTCTCAATAGAACGCTAATCAGGAAAGCGTCTCATTCCAAAAATTATAAATTCAGCAACAGACAGGACAAGTATGGACTCAACGCTCATTTCTAATCGCCCCGGCAAGGAGGCAAACTCACTCAATCGCGCCCGCAGGGCGGCCTGGGGCAGCTTCGCCGGGGCCGTGGTCGACTGGTACGATTTTCTCCTCTATGGCATTACCGCCGCGCTGGTTTTTAACCGGGAGTTCTTTCCGCAGGTCAGCCCGGCGATGGGCACCCTGGCCGCCTTCGCCACTTTCGGCGTAGGCTTCCTCTTCCGCCCGCTCGGCGGAATTATCTTCGGCCACTTCGGCGATCGCCTTGGGCGCAAGCGTATGCTGATGATGACCGTCTGGATGATGGGGATCGCCACCGCCTGCATCGGCCTGCTACCTTCGTTCAATCAGATTGGCTGGTGGGCACCAGCTCTGCTGGTTCTGCTGCGTGCCGTGCAGGGTTTTGCGGTAGGCGGTGAATGGGGCGGCGCGGCGCTGCTGGCGGTAGAAAGTGCGCCAAAAAATAAAAAAGCGTTCTACAGCAGTGGCGTGCAGGTGGGCTACGGCGTCGGCCTGCTGCTCTCTACCGGCCTGGTGTCGCTGATAAGCTCTTGCACTACTGATGAACAGTTCCTGAGCTGGGGCTGGCGTCTGCCGTTCTTGTTTAGCGTGGTGCTGGTGCTGGCGGCGCTGTGGATCCGTAACGGCATGGCAGAATCGGCTGAATTCGAACAGCAGCAGCGTGATCAGCAGAGCCAACCGAAGAAAAAGCGTCTGCCGGTGGTAGAAGCTCTGCTCCGCCATCCGGGCGCTTTTTTAATGATCATCGGTCTGCGCCTGTGCGAACTGCTGACGATGTACATCGTCACCGCCTTCGCACTGAACTACTCCACGCAGAATCTCGGCCTGCCGCGCGAACTGTTCCTTAATATCGGCCTGCTCGTCGGCGCCATAAGCTGCTTGACCATTCCCTGCTTCGCATGGCTGGCGGACCGCTTCGGGCGACGTCGGGTGTACATCACCGGAGCGCTAATCGGTACGCTTAGCGGTTTCCCATTTTTTATGGCGCTCGAAAGCCAGTCCTATTTCTGGATCCTGTTCTTCGCGCTGATGCTGGCGAACATCGCCCACGATATGGTGGTTTGCGTTCAGCAGCCGATGTTTACCGAGATGTTTGGCGCCAGCTACCGCTATAGCGGAGCCGGGGTGGGATATCAGGTCGCCAGCGTGGTTGGCGGCGGCTTTACACCGTTTATCGCCGCCGCGCTGGTCACCTTCTCAGGGGGGTCATGGCATAGCGTCGCTATCTATTTGACCGCAGGCTGCCTGCTCTCCGCCCTGACGGCGATGTTGATGAAGCCCAGTCGCCACGCTGAATAGTCTTTAAGGAGACAAAATGACTCAGGACTATCGCGGCGAGGCATGCTGGCCGACGCGTTTTAATCATCAGCTTCTTCCGATTCAATATTGCCCCGACCCGACGCTGGCGGAGCAGCCGCTGTTTGATCGGGCTATTAACGGGGAAGCCGTCGCTCAGCTCTGGCAGGCTCCGCAGGGGTTTGTGGTCCCCGGAAGCTACCGAAAATTCACGGAACTGGCGGCGGTAAGTGAGCAGTTTGCCCACCAGGGTTGGCCGGTCTGGCTACGCCGCTCCGGCGGCGGGCTGGTGCCGCAGGGGCCGGGGATTATCAATCTCAGCCTCGCCTGGCCGGTTTACCAACCGCTGGGCGACGCGGCAGAGCCGATTTATCTGTTCCTCTGCGGCCTGCTTCAGCGCACGCTGGCAACTTTTAACGTCGCCAGCCACTTCCAGGCGGTGAGCGGTTCGTTTTGCGATGGTCGCTACAATCTGGCCTGCGGTGAAGGCGAGCAGGTGCGTAAAATCGCCGGTACGGCCCAGTACTGGCGACCAATGGCTGGGGGCAAAGGCCACGTGGTCCTCGCTCACGCGGTGATATTGCTGGACGCCGATCTCCATGCAGCGCATCAGGCGGCGAATGCCTTTGAAGCGCATCTGGGCAGCGGTCGAATCTACCGCACCGATAAAACCGTGGCCCTGGCGGAGCTTATCCCTGAAGAGGCTGATTTGCTCCCCCGCTTTCGCGAGGCGCTGGTGCAAGTACTGCAAAACATCAGCTAAAAGTGGTCTTCAGATAGCGGCTAAAGGTCTCTACCGCCCGCGATACCCGCGGCGTGTAGGGGCGAATGACGTAAAGATTTTCCGCAAACACATCCACCGGCTGCCAGCCCGGCAACAGTTCCTGTACCAACCCACGGCCAATCGCCTCTCTGGCGCTAAAATCCGGCAGTAATGCAATTCCCAGCCCAGCCAGCACCGCATCGCGCAGGGATTCACTGTTGTTGGTCGAAAACGGCCCCTGCACTTTCACGCTGACTCGTTCATTGCCGCATTCGAAGGTCCAGTGCGGGCTTTGCGGCCCACGCGGATAGGTCAGGCAGTGATGCTGACGCAGCGCGTCTGGCGAGTCGGGGCGACCAAAGCGGCGAATATAACCCGCCGAGGCAACAACCAGGGTTGCCGTCCGACAGAGTGGCCAGGCCACATGGGTCTGTGGCAGCAGTTCGCGACGGCAGTGGCGAATGGCAAGATCGAATCCTTCGCTAGCCAGCGACACCAGCCGGTCGGTGACTTCCAGTTGAAGATGAAGCTGCGGATGCTGGTGCAAAAAGGGCGTGATAGCCGGGACCAGCTGCTGGCGCGAAAAGGCCACCGGTGCGGTTAGCCGCAGCGTTCCGCGCAGTGGCCCGCCTTCATCATCGCAGGTGCCGGTGAAGATCTCGCGGATCTGCCCAAAAGGCTCGTTAAGCTCCGCCACCAGCCGCAACCCATCTTCGCTTAACGTGACGCTGCGAGTGGTTCGGTGCACCAGCGCCTTGCCGGTCACTCGCTCCAGTTCGCTGATCTTCTGGCTAATGGCGGACTTACTCACCGCCAGCTTTTCAGCCGCACGGGTGTAGCTTTTTTGCTCCTCCAGTACCGTTAGCCAGTACAGGTGAGTCCAGTATATTTCCGGGCGGATTTCGTTCATGTCGATTGTTCACGTAGGAAAACAATGAGTTCAAATATAGCGGTTTTTGCCCGCATCAGCATGGTTTAGCATCACATTCATCGCTCGTTAATCCAACAATAAGGACCACCTGCCATGCCGTTACTAACGTTTGATATTATTGAAGGCCGTAGTGAAAGCGAGATCAAAACCCTGCTGGATGCGGCTCACCGCGCCGTGGTGCAGGCATTCAAAGTACCCGAGCGCGACCGTTACCAGATTGTTCACGAAAACAAAGCTCACCATATGGTGATTGAAGATACCGGACTGGAACTAACGCGCAGCAAAGAGGTGGTCGTGGTGAGAGTTTATACCAGCCCGCGCAGCGAACAGCAGAAGCAGCTTTTCTATGCCACTCTGCAAACTCAATTGCAGGAGCACTGCGGGCTGAGCGGCGATGACCTGATGATCTCGGTGATAAGCAACCACAAAGGCGACTGGAGTTTTGGCCGCGGCGTCGCACAGTATATGACCGGCGAGCTTTAGCCCTGGTGGCGATGAGACTGGCGCACGATCAGTTCCCCGGTGCGCCACGCCGCCGGCAAGCCTTCAGTTGCGTCGATCAGTCGATTCAGTGCCTCTTCAACCAGCCGCTCGCGCCGTTGATCGTAAGTGGTCAGCTGCCACTCCGGCGCTGCCGCTTCGTCGATATTATCGAAACCGACAATACTCATGGTTAAATCCCGCTCGCGCAGCGCCTGCAGCGCGCCAATGGCCAGAATATCGTTTTCGCAGAACAGAGCATCGACTCGCTCGGCTTCAGGCGTAGCGTCAAGATAGTCGCTCATCGCAGCATATCCCCGGGTGCGCAGATACTGCCCGGCCACCAGCAACGTATCAAGTCGACAACCGCCCTTCTCCAGCGCCGCCTGATACCCTTCCATTCGCAGTAAATGATGCGACGGGGTGTCAGGCCCTTTCATATAACCAAATGTACGATGCCCCTGCCCCAGCAGCAGTTCAGCGATCTGCTTGCCAGCAAGCCAGCCGTCGATATTCACCACCTGGATTTCCGGATTCTCGGTATTACGACCAATCTGCACCAGCGGTACCCGGTGAATTTCAGTGGCGATCGCAATAAGCTCCGGCGTCAGTACCGTTGCCATAAACAGAATGCCATCGACCTGGAGCTGGTAAGCCAGCGCCATCGCCGTGCGGTTGCTTTCCTGATCGGCAACGTTAATTACCAATGCCATATAGCCGCGATTTTGTAGCTGGCGAGTCACTTCATTGAGCAACAGCACCATATTGGGATTGCGCAGCTCGTCTACCGCCACGCCGATGATGTGGGTTTGCTTTTGCGTCAGGCTGCGCGCCAGCAAATTAGGCCGATACCCCAGGGTATTGGCGGCCTTCATGACATCTTCTCGCGTTTTCGCCTGGATAGATGCCCCGGGAGTAAACGCCCGGGAAACGGTCCATTTTGAGACGCCCGCCAGTAACGCAACATCGCTGGCGGTCGCTTTTTGTCGTTTAGAGGCGCTCATTCTCGGTTTTAACGTTCCTGATGATTAACATCCAATAGAACGTAAAATACAGCAAGATAGAATCCGCTCAACAAAAAACGCACCGCGTTCTCCCGCCCCCCGGTGGAAGAACGCGGCCCGTTATCACTGACTTAAGGTTGCGTTAAGAGCATCAATCGACGTCCGTAGCCCCGCTTCAACGCTCATCGTCAGGTCCTCCATCTCCAGCGATACATAACCGTTGTAACCAGTCATGCGCAGCACTGAGAAGAACTCTTTCCACCACTTCAAATCCTGTCCGCAGCCAACCGCCACGTAGTTCCAGGTCCGGGTTTTGGTTTCAGTCACCGGCTGATACTCCAGCAGTCCATCAACGTCCGCCAGCCCGCGCTCAATACGCGCATCTTTACCGTGAACGTGATATATCACTCCTTCCAGCTTCCGGGCAGCGGCAATGGGCTCAGCCCCCATGGCAATCAGGTGCGACGGGTCGAGGTTCATGCCGATGATGTCACCCACCGCATCGCGCAGGCGAAGCAACGTGCTCGGGTTGTACACCAGTTGGCTGGGGAACTCTTCGAGGGCAATCTGTTCGATCCCGTGTTCAGCCGCATGGCGGGCAAAAGCCTGCCACCACGGTATCGCCACCTCGTTCCACTGGTAATCAATCACCCCTGGCATATAGTCGGGCCAGGAAACCGTTGAGGTTATCCAGTTAGGGATTTTGTCATCCGGGCCGCCGCCGGGCAGACCGCTCATCATGACGATTTTTTTCACGCCGAGCTTCGCCGCCAGCTCAACTGTGCGGTAGCTGCTGGCGGTATGCTTTTCGCCCAGCGCACCGGGTGCCAGCGGATTACCCGAACAGTTCAGGGCAACGATTTCCATGCCGCGTTTTTCCAGTTCCCCGCAAAACGCAGCGAGCTTCGCTGGGGAAGCCAGCAGCTCTTCGGTTTTCACATGCGGGCAAGGCGACCATCCGCCTGCGGTCATCTCTACGCCGTTAATGCCATACTGCTTAACGCGGTCGAGCATTTCAGGGAAAGCCAGGTCGGCGAGAACATCAGTACAGAGTGCCAGTTTCATATTCTATCCTTCTTAAATGAATGACCTTCGAGGATCTGCATAAACGCGTCTTTGCTGTCAGCGCTGGCGAGCAGCGTCGTTTTCACTTCGTCATCAAGCAGGTCTGCCAGATCCGCGATAACATCAATGTGTTCATTATTTTTTGCCGCCACGGCGACCACCAAGAAAGCCACTCTGCCTTCCCCCCAGCCCACGCCATCCGGAAACTGAAACAGTTGGAAGCCAGTTTGCCGCACCAAATCAATGCCCTCTTTGCTGCAATGAGGCATCGCCACGCCCGCCCCGAGCCAGGTAGAGAGTGCCTTTTCGCGATCTACCATCGATTCAAAAAAACCGTCGCTGACGTAACCGCTGGCCTGAAGGGAACCCGCAGCAATGCGCAGCGCCTTCTTCTTTGAATTCGCCCGGCAGCCAATAAAAATATCTTCTTGTTTGAGGGTTAACATGCGCCTCTCCCGTACGTTAAAGGGTTAGCGATACAGCGCCGGGCATTCCGGCAGAGAGACGGCATGCTTCTCGCCATCCTTCAGCGAAGCCAGCCCGGCATCACACACCATCGCCACGACAAACCCATCCCACGAAGATGGCCCGGTCATTTCACTGCCTTCATTCACGCGATCAACAAAGTTCTGCACTTCACGATCGTAGGCAGTGGCGAAACGTTCCATGCAGGTCTGCGGGATCGCCCGGCTGTAGCCTTTCGTTGAACGAGTGGTGGTGAGCGCCTGCTCGGTCAGCGCGCTGATGGCGTTTTCACCGATCACTTCACAACGGATGTCGTAGCCGTAATCACAGTTCACAAACAGTTCATCATCGATGCGCACGCCGGATTCGGTTTCAAAAATCACGATCAGCGGATCCTGCAGGTGCGCACAGGCTCTGCGGGTCTTCTTACGCGGTTTGTCGACGCGCACCGACACGATATTTTCGTCGAGCAGATAGCGAATAATGTCTATTTCGTGGGTCGCGGAATCGTTAATCGCCATTTCCAGGGTGTAGCTTTCCGGGACCGAGGCGTTGCGGTGGGCGCAATGAATCAACAGAATTTCGCCCAGTTCACCACCGTCCAAGGTGGCTTTAAGCTGGTTGTACCCGGGGTCGAAGCGACGCATAAACCCCAGCTGTAACATGCGTTTGCCGCACGCCACTTCAGCATCAATAATCGCCCTCGCTTCATCAGCGGTTGGGGTCAGCGGTTTTTCGCAAAATACCGGCTTGCCCGCTTTAATCGCTGCCAATATTTGCTCTTTGTGAACCGGGCCAATCGAGCAAATAAAAACGGCATCTACGTCGTCTGATTGAATCATCTCCACCGCATCGTAATAAGCCTGCGCGCCATATTCACGAGCTATGGAGTCGGTCACGTTGTGATTAATATCGCAAACAGCGCTGACTCTGGCGTTCTGAATAACCGACTGGAAACGCTGTAAATGGTCGCGCCCAATCATGCCCAAACCAATTAAACCGATATTGACTGTCATATGTTCCTCCACATTTCTAAATCAGAATCTGAATTTTTGTTCAATTTGCTCAAGGGTTAATCCGCGGGTTTCCGGAAGATATTTCACCAGCAGAATCAACATAATGACGTTGGTACCGGCGAAGAAACCGAAGGTCATTCCACCGCCATAGTTGTTAAGTAAAATCGGGAACACGGACTGGATGATGAAGTCAAAAATCCATAGCCCGAATACCGCAAAGCCCATTCCCAGGCCGCGCATCCGCAGCGGGTAAATTTCCGCGAGCATTAGCCAGAACACCGGGGCAATCCACCCCTGCATAAAGGTGAGGAACACCAGCATCAGGGCGAGAATGATGTAGCTGGCGCCGGCAAAGTTGGCCTGCAGCCCGCTAACGCCATCAACGGTTTCCATGTGGAAGAAGAGTTTGAAAGAGAGGCCGATCAGCACCAGGCTTAACGTGACGCCTATCTGCCCGGTGAAGAACATTTTCCGCCGCGAGTGTCTGCCAATCAGCAGCATCCCTAATAGAGTCGCGAGGATAGAAACCACGCCGTTGGCCACCGCGCCGGTCACCGCCGCCGCATCGCCGAGACCGGTGGATTTCAGCACCGTCGGGGCGTAGTACATGATGGTATTAACCCCGGTGACCCGCGTCGCCAGCACAATCATTAAGCCAATTAAAATCAGCTGTAGCACCCATTTCTTTTTCAGTTCGTCGATAAACCGACCATGGATAGCGCCAGCCTGGCTTACCTGCTGAATATCGCGGATCTCCTGCTCCACTTCTTCCGGACGGCGAATCGTTTTCAACACCGCAACCGCTTTGTCGATTTGCCCCTTACGCACAAAGAAACGTGGAGACTCCGGCATCACCAGCATGCCGATCCACAGCAGCGCACCGGGCAGCGCCGGGATTGCCAGCATCAAGCGCCAGTTGTGTGACATATCGGGATAGAAATTGACGATGGCGGCGTTGACCGAATAGGCGAGAAACTGCCCGGTGACGATCATCAGCTCGTTGACCGTGACCAGCCGTTCGCGCTGCGAGGGCCTCGCCAGTTCGGAGATATAAATCGGCACCGTCACCGACGCGCAGCCCACCGCCAGGCCAAGGATAAAGCGGGCGATAATCATCGACGACATATCCCACGCTACGGCGGTACCGAGCGCGCCGAAGATAAAGATAATCGCCACCCAAAGGATATTTTTCCGCCTGCCCTGCCGGTCCGACAGCCAACCGCCACCAACGGAGCCGATTGCAGCGCCGAATAATAAGAATGATGTCACCAGCCCTTCCTGCAACGGGCTGAGGCCAAGGTCGTTCTTCATAAAAATCAGTGCGCCGGAAATAACCCCGGTGTCATAGCCAAAGCACAAACCGCCGATGGTGGAGACGAGGGTTATTAATCTGATTTTCTTATCATTATCTGTTTTACGACTTTCAGTTATCACATGATCGGTCATTTTGTTGTCCTGTCAGGGATGAGCGTTCTATCGTTTTGTTTTTATGAATAAAAAGATCACATTGCCAATGCAGAGACAGCAGGTTCTGGCATCGGAAATCAGTTGCAAACTTTTTTGCACCCGGGTGCATAATTTAACAACTTGTTATACGCTTACGAATTAAAAAATCCATATAAATTTATTTTGGAATTTTCATTTCGTTAAGGGCGTCAACTTTTTGCTCATCAAATGGACGATTTTCTCGATCGCAATCACGATCCAGAGAGTTTTGTACGTACGGGGCGTGAAGAATTGCCTGACTCGGCTATTGGTCGGGAGGAAGTACAATAAAAAAGGGAACGCGAGGTAAATTCACGTTCCCCCGGTAGCAGGAAAGAAAATCAGGATCGTTGCGTGCTGGCGATCCGCAGCCTGGCTTTCTGCTCGATATTTTCCAGCAGTTCCTGCACGTCATCTTCATCAATATCGAGAAACTGACCGTCGAGCAGCGCCGCGTGGATATCGTCACGCGTCACAGCGATGCCCAGCGGCACCGATTTCGCCTTCACTTCTTCCGCCGCCAGCGGGTGCGGATAGCGGCGTCCAACCAGATTATTGAAGACAATGGCCAGCAGCGCCAGCATTAAGGAGTTGAGTAATACCGGAGTTAAAACAAAGTGATAGCCTTCACTCTGCACACCAGCGCCGCCAAGGATCGCGGTTAACGCCACCGCCCCGCCCGGCGGATGCAGGCAACGCAGGAAATACATTCCGGCGATCGCCATCCCTGCCGCCACACCGCAAGCCAGCGCGAGATCGGGGACCAGTATCCCCACCGTCACCCCGATGAGCGCCGATAATACGTTGCCGCCGACAATCGACCACGGTTGGGCTAGCGGACTGCTCGGCACGCCAAACAACAACACCGCCGATGCGCCCATTGGCGCGATAAACCAGAGATTGACTTCGCCCAGCAACCAGTGGCTGAACATGCTGGTTACCGCCAGCCCCGTCCCGGCACCGTTCGACGCCAAAACAATGTGTTTTCTGGCGACCGGCAAAGCATGTGGTTTCAAACGGCCAAGGAAGATGCGGATCCGTGAAAAGAACGATCCGGGTAAAACGCTTAACATCGTACAACTCGCTTACGTCATAATAAGAACTTATGTTTCATTTTCTTTTTTTAACCATAATTTAACAACCATGTCTTTATCGTGGCTTTACAGTATTCATTTTGTGAATATAAAAAATTTACACGCTACGTTAAAATCACTCTCCCCGTCGGGATATATACCCTAAATAATTCAAGTTGCAGGAAGGCGGCAACGCAGTGAGTCCCCAAGAGCTTACTCTAGTAAGTGACTGGGGTGAGCGAGGAAGCCAACGCACATGCAACTTAAAGTATGACGGATATACCCACTCTATGGATTGAAGGTCAACCACATTGAATAACAAAACAAATTTAGAGAAAGAAGTGGCATGGGCCAGTCAGAATATGCCGCGCACCGTGCGCCAGGTTGCCGCCCTGCCCGATCTCAGCCAGGTCCGCCTGGCCTGCTGCATGCATCTTGATATGAAAATGATCCCGCTGGTACAGGGGATCCTGGAGAAAGGCGCGAAGGTTTTCCTCACCACCTGTAACCCAACGACGGTGCAAGATGACGTTGTCGCCTGGTTGGTGGAACGCGGCGCAGAAGCCTGTGCATGGCGCGATATGAGCGATGCCGACTGGCAGCAATCCTGGGAAAAAGCGATTGCATGGCAGCCGACGCATCTGTGTGAAATGGGCGCGGATATTACCACGCTGCTGCATCAGCGCGGCGAGTTCGGCAACATCGTGGCTGGGCTTGAAGCGACGGGTTCCGGCGTCAGTCGTTTGGGCGATATCCGTCCCGGCTATCCGATTTTTAACTGGGATGATTTACCGGTTAAAGAGGGGCTGCACAACCGCCATATGGTCGGTTTGACCGCCTGGCACACCTTCTTCCAGACCACCCATCTCACCCTGCATGAGAAAAAAGTACTGGTGATCGGTTATGGTCTGGTTGGTCAGGGCGTAGCGGCGGCAGCAAAAGCCTTCGGCGGCCAGGTGATGGTGGCGGAAATCGATCCGGCCCGTCGACTCCAGGCGGCCTACGACGGCTGGCACGTGGTTGAATTGCAGGAAGCGATTGCCTCAGCAGACGTCGTTGCCACGGCGACCGGTGGTAAAAAAGTGGTCAATAGACAGGCGCTGGATAAGGCCAAAAATGGCGTGTTTATCCTTAACGTCGGCCACGTGGCGGAAGAGATTGACTGCGAGTACCTGCGCCAGTTCAGCCATGAAGAGGTGATGCCGTATATCAACGCCTATCGGATGGGCGATAAAACCGTGTATCTGATGGCTAATGGTTCAATGCTCAACCTGACCGCTGGTTTTGGCGATAGCCTGAACGCCTTCGACGTCACCCTGGCGGTGATGACCAGCGGCATTCAGCATATCGTGACCGACGGAATGAACGCGCCAGCGGACGTTTATCTGCTACCGCAGAGCGTGTGGCAAAAAGCGCTGTAGGCGTATGCGCTGAATAATTTCCCGGAGGCGGCGCGATGCGCGTGTCCGGGCTACCCAGCATGCAGACTGTACTACCCGTAGCCCGGTCATACACAGCGCCACCGGGAAGAAAGCAATTCCTATAGCAGCGCCAGCAGAAATATCACTTCCCCCAGCTCAATCGCTGCGCCTAATGTATCGCCTGTTTGCCCACCCAGGGTACGCTTCAGCGCCTGACCCAACGCCCAGACCAGCACCACCGTGATGAGTGCCGCTCGCAAACCGTTGACTCCGAGCAGCAGCGTCGCCAGCACCAGAGCTATCCCCATGGTAATCAGCGTCTGACGCAGCGTAATCTTGCCGATAAACAGATTACCCAACCCCTCCTCGCGGGCGTAGCGCTGGCGATACATCAGCAGCACCGCCATCCCGCGACCCACGGTGCAGGCGGCCGCCAGCGCAGCAATTGCCGACGTCCCGCGTAGCGCGACTTCGCTCACCACCAGCACCTTAGCGACCAGCACGAAGATCAGCGCCAGACCCCCATGGGTTCCTAGCCGACTGTCGCGCATGATTTCCAGCATCCGCTCACGGCGACGGGCGGAAAAGATGCCATCGCAGGTATCCGCCAGACCATCAAGATGAAAACCGCCAGTCAACAGCGCCAGCGCCAGCACGCCGAGCAGCGCGGCAAGCGGGCCACCGCACCACGGCTGGAGTAGCATCACCACCGCGCCGCCGATAGCCCCCAGCAAAAGCCCGACGAATGGAAACGTGACGATACTGCGTTGATATTGTTCTATCTCCAGCCCCTGGGACAAACGCGCCGGGACCGGCAGGCGGCTGATAAACGATAATGCGGCAAAAAAAGACTTAATCATTGAAGTGAGACTCCTGTCGATAAAACCCACGGTCAGCGGTGATTTATCGCCGACCGCTACCCGATTTATCCGCGTAGCAATGTTGCAAAAAATGCCTGACATCCATCTTCCAGACGCCAGTGAGCCAGCCGGGTATCACGGTGGTGTTGGATGCGAGCGGTTACTTGATTGTCGGAAATCCAGGAGGTGATGATGTAGGCAGCCGAAACGAAGGTGTTGAGTATAGATTCGGCATCACGGCATTGGTCGCTATGCGCGCCACCGGCAATCAGTATCATCGCGGCGGCACCTGTTGCAGGGACAGCATGAGATAAACCCTTCCGATATCAATATGTTTACGGCGGGAGTATACCAAATTATAGGGGGTTGGATCAGCGTTGCGCGGGCTGTTTTGCTGAGGATTTGAGAGATAACGCAGATTTGGTGAAAGATGACCCCGGCGGCGAGAACCGCCACCGGAGTGCTAAACCGGGGATTACTCGCCCGCTTTCTCTTCGACTTTCGCTTCGCCCATCACTTTCAGCTTTTTAGAGATATCGCGACGTTCTTTAGAGATCTCAGCATTTTTGATGATGTAATCGTCAACGCGATCTTCGTAATCGCTTTTCATGCTGGCAATGATGCCCTGAATAGCTTCAACGCTCATGCCCGGCTTGATGTAGTCGCTGAGGTTGTCCAGCAGCAGTACGCGCTTCTGGTTATCACGGATCTTTTTCTCAACGTCCTGAATTTCACGCTGCAGCTTGTTCTTACGACGGTACAGGCGAACAAACTCCAGTACGTCCTGGAAAGAAGGCTTAATTGTTTCCATTTTTACACCCCTAATATTTGAGATTCGGATTCGCTAAAGCGACTGCTACATAGGGCTAACATAACTGTTAGCAGCCGCTGATGACAATGTTTTTTCCTTTGCTCTAATCATAACCCTAAACGCTGCTGAATCGAAGCAACCGATGGGCAAACCGCGCGTATCTGGTCTTTATTTACGCAACGCCCGGCAGATTAAATGCGACAGCAGTTCAAGCTGGCGCGCCAGCTCTATGGTTAACCAGACATAACCATGAATCGGCGTTTCGGAGAAATTCTCATCCTGCTGCTCTTTGATAAGCAGACGCAGCTCGGCAACGATTTCATTCAGCTTTTCATTATTGGCGAGAATTGGCTGCGGGTTACCTTCGTAGAGTGCATGAGCGATGGTCAGCAGCGTTTGCTGAGTCATTTGCTGGGTTTCACGCAGCGTATGGGCATTAAGCATCACGAAGTGACCGGGCCTTGAGGCCCAGTAAGCATTGATTTGCAGCTCCAGCATACAGACCAGATTGCGGCTGACGGTCTGGATCGCTTCGAAGATGGATTTCTGGATGTGCGTCTCTTTGCTGGCCGGGGTAATCAAACCACGCATTTTCACCACGTCGTTGAGCACTTTTTGCAGATGTTTTTCCAGACGCGGACGTTCAACAAGATTCGGCGAAAAGCCCGCCTGATAGAGCCGGTTAAAAGTGGTGACGTAGCTGGCCATCTGGATACGCCAGTGCAGAAACGCCCGCTGCGGCCAGATACCGGTAAACAGCATCGCCAGCAGGGAACCAAAGATAACGTCGCCACTTCGCCACAACGCAGTATTCATGTCTCCCGGCGGCGCACCGACAACCACCGCCAGCGTAATGCCAATCAGCAGCGCCTGATAGGGCTTTTTGCCCAATGCCAACCAGCCACAGAGGAACATTGCCGCCGCGCACCACAGCAGCATAATGGGCAGCGAGATAAGCTCCAGCTTGAGCGCCACCAGCCCGAGAGCCGAACCAAGAATGGTGCCGCCGATGCGCTGAAACGCACGCGGCACCACGTTTCCCCAAAAGGAGATGGGCCCCATCACCACCACAAGGGTGATGAGTGGCCAGGTCCCTTCCGGAACCTTAAGCAAGCGCACCAGCAGAAAGGTGAGCACAAAGGCCAATGCTATTCGCACACCATGGACTATGCGGTAATGGCGATACAGCCGAATTTCAAATGGCTTAAGTGATTTATCCGCGCGCACAACCGACTCCGACACAACGAAAACGCCAATTGTAACTGCTTTTTCGCCGCAAGCATCACGCGAATGTAAGAAACCTTGTCCACTGAGGGGACAAAGCCTTATTTCACCGAGGGCTCGACCGCAATGTACATCTCGATATCCCAGTAGCCATCCTTATCACCGTCGTTAAGATAGACTTCAAAGCAGGGATCCATCGTCATTTGATACTCTTTGCTTTGCATCAGGCTGTCGAAGAACTGACACCACGGCGTCTTAAAATCAAAATTTTCGACTCTGGCGCGGGCGACGGCATAATCTCCGGCGGCGATTTCGGTCATCATCACACCTTCGCTGTTAGCGGGGAGCTCGTAGTCTTCCGCCACCGTGACGGCAGTATCGCAGCGCAGTTCTTCCGCCGGGACTTCATCAGGGTTGTCGTAATAGACAGCGACCCACTCCTGTGCCGGAACCTGGCTGTTATCAACCCACATCATCAGCTGTTCAAAGCCCTGTTTTACCGTCTGCTCCCAGGGACCGACCAGATGAAACCCGGCGATCTTTCTTTTGCCCACGGATTTAACGTTATAGTCCATGCTACCTCCATCGTTGATAAAGTACTGTATGAATATACATACAATCTAACAGTACTATCACCCATAGTATGTGCGGTAATTCACAAAAATCGCGTGTGAAAAAGCCTAAAAAACAGCCGCCATTCGATTACAAACTGAACGGCAGTTCGAGACCGATACTGGCCCCAAGGTCATCGCTGGCGCTATGGTTAGCATCGGTGTACCACACGGAGGTACTCAGGCGTACCGTCGGCATGACATCACCGCTCCAGCCCAACTGCACGCCTTTGAGCGTGTCGGCGTGCGGGAAGGCTTTGTTGATCCGTTGATTCTTCGGATTCACCTCGGCGTACACCAGACGCGCACTCCAGCGCTGGTTCTCTTCGGTCACCAGCTCCACCTTCCCGGCATACAAGCGTCCGTCGCCCCCCATTGCATCACCCAGCGGATATCCCTGCTGGTAGTAGCCATCTTTGTAGATAAAGTGGTTATAGATATAGTTGGTGCGTCCCATATTCGAACGGGTATCGTGGGCTTCCAGGTACCAGTTAACCGCGTTGCTGTTCCATTGATGATGCCCTTCCACGCCGCCAAGATAGAGGTGCGCAGAGGGTAAATACCCGGCTTCATCTTCGCCGATCATCTGACCGTAAACGCTCACCGGCCAGCCCAGCGTTGGCGCCAGCTTCAGTTTGAAATCAAAACCGGCCAGCTGGTTGCCTGGATCGTCGGCTGATTCGCCAGTGTTGTCATTGCCGGTCAGGCCGTCCCAGAAGCTGCTAAACGAGGAAGGACGCCCTTCTCCACCCCACTGCATAATGCGCGAAGCCCCCAGCTCCAGCGAGTTAAACGGCGAAAACGTCAAACGACCGCCGAAGATTTTGGTATGCGGAACGGCAGCATACTGGCTCATTTGGCTGGCAGAGAGTTGATACTGCCATGGGCCAATCCAGCTTAGCCATGACGTCTGCGGCGCGCTCTGCTCGGCACGCTGTAGCAGAAAACCGGTCATCGGTCGCGCAGCATCGGAACGAATCAGGCTGCCCTCATAACCCGGCCCCCACCACTGTGGGATCTGCCCGAACGCCAGCCACTGGTTCCACAACTTTACCGCGCCGTATGCGCCATTAGCGTTAACGTTTGAACCGTTGCTAATGCGCTTGTCCCCTTCAACGTTGCCCTGTAAGTGCAGGTCCCACCATTCGCCGCTGTTATTCAGCGCGATAGAGAGCGACTGGTCAGCGGGATAAGACTGGGCGAAGCCCTGCGGCGTTCCTGGTTTGTCAATGGAGCTGTAGCCGGTAAGGCGCACGTCGGCCTTTAGCGATCTTAATCGCTGATTCACCCGACTCAGCACCACCCGCTCTGCGGATGTTGTCGGATGGGCATTCGCCAGCGCACGGTTAATCTCCTCCTCGCTCAGGGGCCAGGTCGACAAACTTAAAGAGAGGGTTCCACGATCGGATAACCAGGCTAAATCATTGCGGAATTCGTTATCGGCCAGAACCAGGCCAGAGGCAAAGCAAGAGGTGCTAAAAACGGCGAACAATCCCAGAGAAAGCGCACTACGCGCAAAATATTTCATCTTCCCAGCTCCGTGTTTGGCGCAGAAGCGCCAGGTTATTTCCTGAACGGTGACCGGGTAAGGTAATGGATTGAAACTAAACGAAGCGCCAACCAAAGTGGCATAATAATCAAACAGCTACGAGGTGCCGCTCCAGAACGGAGCGGCCGGAGAGTTACAGCTTCTGATGCAGATAATCGCTAAAGCGCGAGAAAACACCGCCCTTGCCGACGCTTTCCAGCGTCACCAGCGGCCAGTGGGCCACCACTTTATCGCCGTCATAAAGCGAAATTTCACCGACCCGCTGATGGGCGGCAATCGGCGCTTCCAGTACTTTTTTATCCAACACATATTTTGCTTTAATGCGCGACACTTCCGACTTCGGCAATGCCAGCCAGAAATCCTGATCGGTGCCCAGCGTTATCTGCTCTTTATCACCATACCAAATACGCTCAACCCCGACCTGTTTGCCGTCCTGCAAAACCTGTACGGTGTCGAAATTTTGCTGACCCCAGTGCAGCAGCTTCGCCGCCTGTTGTTCCCGCCCTTTCGGGCTTTCAGCCCCCATCACCACCGCAATCAGACGGCGCTGACCATCGACCGCCGACGCGATCAGGTTAAATCCCGCCCCGGAAGTATGGCCGGTTTTCAGGCCATCGACGTTCATGGTTTTATCCCATAGCAAGCCATTACGGTTCTGCTGGGTAATGCCGTTCCAGGTCAGGCTTTTCTGGCTGTACATATGATACACGTCCGGCGAGCCGTGAATTATCGCCCGCGAGAGCACGGCCAAATCGTAGGCCGAACTGTGTTGCCCCGGTGCGTCCAGGCCGTGAACGGTTTCGAAGTGGGTATCCTTTAAGTGCAGTTTCTCTACGTAGCTATTCATCAGCGCGACAAACTGTGGCTGACCGCCCGCAACATAGTCCGCCAACGCCACGCAGGCGTCGTTACCAGAGTCAACAATTAGCCCGCGGCTCAAATCACGCACGCTAAGGCGGTCGCCAGGCTTGAGGAACATCAGGGAAGAACCGTCGAATACCGGATTACCCTTGGCCCAGGTATCTTTGCCTACGGTGACGATATCGTCAAAGGTGATACGGTGGCTGTCGATGGCGCGGTCAACCACATAGCCGGTCATGAGTTTGGTCAAACTCGCGGGATTGCGCTGCTGATGCTCGTTACCCGCAGTCAGGATCTGACCGGTGGTGTAATCCATCAGCACCCAGGAACCGGCCTGAATGGAAGGCGGCGTCACGTTGACGGGAAAATCATTGGCGGCAAATGCGCAGGAAACGCTCGCAGCGAGCAAAGTTACAGCAATAAACAAACGGCCTTTCAACGGCATATCCTCTAAATTGACAGATTCGCCGTCCTTTTTACGGAACTTCTCGTTTCATATCAGGGTTTAATTGCAAGAAAATATGACATCTCAGACGATGGGCAAAGCCGATGCCCTTCTGATGGCCCGGTAAATCGTTTACCATGATGGCTGCTCGCCACCAGGGATAATGAACAGATTATGCAAGATAGCGCCAACCAGCCCGGATTTTTGTTTCACGATTACGAGACTTTCGGCACCAGCCCTTCGCTCGACCGACCGTCGCAGTTTGCCGCCATTCGCACCGATGAAGATCTGAACGTTGTCGGTGAACCAGAGGTCTTCTACTGCAAGCTCGCCGATGACTATCTGCCTCAGCCGCAGGCGGTAATGATAACCGGAATAACGCCGCAGGAAGCTATCGCCAAAGGCGACAACGAAGCCGCCTTTGCCCGCCGCATTCACGATCTGTTCACGGTGCCGAAAACCTGTATCGTCGGCTACAACAACGTGCGCTTCGATGACGAAGTGACGCGCAATATCTTTTATCGCAATTTTTACGATCCTTACGCCTGGAGCTGGCAGCACGATAACTCTCGTTGGGATTTGCTGGACGTGATGCGCGCCTGCTATGCACTGCGCCCTGAAGGGATCAACTGGCCGGAAAATGAAGATGGCCTGCCAAGCTTTCGTCTGGAGCATCTGACCGTCGCCAACGGTATCGAGCACAGTAACGCCCACGACGCGATGGCCGACGTTTACGCCACCATTGCGATGGCAAAACTGGTGAAAACCCAGCAGCCGCGCCTGTTTGACTATCTATATAGCTATCGCAACAAACGCAAGCTGGCGACATTGATTGACGTTCCGCAGATCAAACCGCTGGTGCATGTTTCCGGCATGTTTGGCGCGGCTCGCGGCAATACCAGCCTGGTGGCTCCGCTGGCGTGGCATCCGGATAATCGTAATGCGGTGATTATGGTCGACCTGGCCGGGGATATCTCTCCGCTGCTGGAGCTGGATGCCGATACCCTGCGCGAGCGGCTGTATACGCCGAAAAGCGAGTTGGGCGATCTGGCCGCAGTACCGATTAAGCTGGTGCATCTCAATAAGTGCCCGGTGCTGGCGCAGCAAAACACTTTGCGCCCGCAGGATGCCGACCGGTTGGGGATCAATATCCAGCGCTGTCCGGATAACGCCCAGCAGCTACGGGCTAATCCCCAGGTGCGCGAAAAAGTGGTGGCGATTTTTGCCGAAGCGGAGCCTTTTGTGCCGTCCGATAACGTCGATGCCCAGCTGTATAACGGCTTTTTCAGCGATGCCGATCGCGCGGCAATGAAAATCGTGCTTGAGACCGAGCCGCATAACCTGCCGGCGCTGGATATCACCTTCGCCGATAAGCGTATTGAGCGTCTGTTGTTCAACTATCGTGCACGCAATTTCCCAGGCACGCTGGATGAAGCCGAGCAGCAGCGCTGGCTGGAGCATCGTCGTGAGGTGTTTACGCCAGAGTTTTTACAGGCCTATGCCGATGAGCTGCAGATGCTGTATCAACAGCATGCGGATGATAAAGAGAAGCTGGCGCAGCTGAAGGCGCTGTGGCAGTACGCGCAGGAGATTGTTTGATTGGGAGAAATTCCCGGAGGCGGCGCTTGACGCGCCTGTCCGGGCTACTCGTCTGATAGATGGTAGCCCGGACAGATGCGCAGCATCGCCTCCGGGAAGGTTATTTAGCCTTTGGCACGGCTGGCGATAATCGCCTCTGCCACATTGTGCGGGGCTTGTGCGTAGTGGTGGAACTCCATGCTGTAAGTCGCCCGGCCCTGAGACATCGAACGCAGCGTGGTGGAATAACCAAACATTTCGGCGAGCGGCACGTCGGCGCGGATAATCTGGCTGCCGAACCGCTCTTCCATCCCCTGCACCATCCCGCGACGGGAAGAGAGATCGCCCATAATGTTACCGGCGTAATCTTCCGGCGTTTCCACTTCCACATGCATCACCGGTTCAAGAATCACCGGATCCGCTCTGCGCGCCCCTTCCTTGAAGCCGAAAATCGCCGCCATGCGGAAGGCCATTTCCGAAGAGTCGACATCGTGATACGAACCAAAGGTCAGGGTCGCTTTGATATCCACCACCGGATAGCCCGCCAGCACGCCGGAGCCCAGCGCTTCGCGCAGCCCTTTTTCCACTGAAGGAATGTACTCACGCGGCACCACGCCGCCTTTGGTGGCATCTTCAAAAACGAAACCGCTACCCGGCTCCAGCGGTTCAAGGGTTAGTACCACATGACCGTACTGCCCTTTACCACCGGACTGGCGGACGAACTTACCCTCCACCTCTTTCACCGTTTTGCGGATCGTTTCGCGATACGTTACCTGCGGACGACCAATATTCGCCTCGACGCCAAACTCACGCTTCATGCGGTCGACGATGATCTCCAGATGCAGTTCGCCCATCCCGGAAATGATTGTCTGCCCGGACTCTTCGTCAGTATGCAGACGGAACGACGGATCTTCCGCCGCCAGCCGCTGCAGCGCGATGCCCATTTTCTCCTGATCGGCTTTGGTTTTCGGTTCAATCGCCAGCGAAATCACCGGTTCCGGAAACTCCATTCGTTCCAGAGTAATCACCGCGTTCGGGTCGCACAGCGTGTCGCCGGTAGTGACATCCTTCAGGCCGACGCAGGCGGCAATATCCCCGGCGTGCAGCTCATCGACCTCATGGCGATCGTTGGCCTGCATCAGCACGATTCGTCCGATACGCTCTTTCTTCTCTTTCACCGGGTTCCACACCGCATCACCTTTTTTCAAGGTTCCGGAATAGACACGGATAAAGGTCAACTGGCCGACGTAGGGGTCGGTCATCAGCTTGAAGGCCAGCGCCGAGAACGGCTCGTCGTCGCTCGGGTGACGCTCAGCGGGCTCTCCTTTCTCATCAATGCCCTGAATCGCCGGAATATCCAGCGGCGATGGCATCAGCTCAACCACCGCATCGAGCATCCGCTGGACGCCTTTGTTTTTGAACGCGCTACCGCACAGTACCGCCTGAATTTCGCCTTTCACGGTGCGCTGACGAAGCCCGGCGACGATTTCATCCTCGCTCAAATCGCCGGTTTCCAGATATTTGTCCATCAGTTCATCGCTGGCTTCCGCCGCTGCCGAGACCATTTTCTCCCGCCATAGCCGGGCGGTTTCCAGCAGGTCGTCGGGTACCGGCGCATAGCTGAAAGTCATGCCCTGGGTGGCGTCATCCCACAAAATCGCGCGCATCTTGATGAGGTCCACCACGCCGGCGAAGTGCTCTTCAGCACCAACCGGAATAACAACAGGCACCGGATTGGCCTTCAGGCGGTCGGTCATCATCTGCACCACGCGGAAAAAATCCGCACCGGGGCGGTCCATCTTGTTGACGAAAGCCAGCCGGGGGACATGGTATTTATTCGCCTGCCGCCAGACGGTTTCCGACTGTGGCTGCACGCCACCAACGGAGTCGTAAACCATCACCGCGCCGTCCAGTACACGCATGGATCGTTCCACTTCGATGGTGAAATCCACGTGCCCGGGGGTGTCGATAATGTTAATCCGGTGCGGCTCGAAGCTGCGGTCCATACCGGGCCAGAAGCAACTCACCGCCGCAGAAGTAATGGTTATCCCGCGCTCCTGCTCCTGCGCCATCCAGTCGGTGGTTGCCGCGCCATCGTGTACTTCCCCCAGCTTGTGGCTCATCCCGGTATAAAACAGAATGCGCTCGGTGGTGGTGGTTTTGCCGGCATCGATATGCGCGGAGATACCGATGTTGCGATAACGTTCGAGGGGGATGGGTCGGGGCATGATGCGTCCTTAGTCATTTTGACTGTCAGTAAGCGGCCGGAATTGGCCGCGATTCATTTAACGCTATCTATCATAGTACAACTGTACGAGTATATTCGAACTATTTTTGCTATCGTTACTATTGGTGAAGCTGCGACGACGCGCGTGGCTTTAAAAAAGCAGTTTGGGTATATTACCGGCCAGCCGCCGATACGGGCTGCTGCTCGCGGAGCAGCACAACCGCCGACACAGGAATATTATGATCGCCAATCACCCCGAACGTGAACAAATCCGCCTAGAAAATGTCCTTTTTGCCCTCGGTAACCCGCTACGACTTGAGATTATCCGCATCCTTGCCGACGGCAGCGAGCAGAGCTGTAATGCTCTGCGCCATGAAGATGTGGCCAAGTCGACCATGACCCACCACTGGCGCGTCCTGCGTGATAGCGGCGTGATTTGGCAACGGCCTCAAGGGCGGGAGAATTTGATTTCGCTGCGCCGGGAAGATTTAGACGCGCGCTTTCCTGGATTGCTGGATACGCTGCTTAAGGTGATGCAGCAAGAGAAGTAAACCGTCCGCATTTCTGCCGTATCTCCCGGAGGTGATGCTGCGCATCTGTCCGGGCTACCAGACCGCAGAAACCCGTGGCGCCAGCCGCCACCGGGGAATCAGCGAATGCCAGATACAAAAAAGCCGGAGGTTTCCCTCCGGCTTTTCTCATCACATTGTGTGATTAAGCAACGTCTTCGTACTGCGGTACCGGGTTGCGGAAGCTTTTAGTTACGCAGGCCAAGTAGAGCAGACCAATACCGCCCCAGATCAGGCCGAGAACCATTGAGCTCTCTTCTAAGTTGATCCACAGTGCGCCAACGGTCAGCGCGCCGCACACCGGCAGGAACAGGTAGTTAAAGTGGTCTTTCAGCGTCTTGTTGCGTTTTTCACGGATCCAGAACTGTGAGATCACCGACAGGTTAACGAAGGTGAACGCCACCAGCGCACCAAAGTTAATCAGCGCCGTCGCCGTCACCAGGTCGAATTTAATCGCCAGCAGGGCAATCACGCCAACCAGCAGTACGTTCCATGCCGGGGTACGCCATTTCGGATGAACATAACCGAAGAAACGGCTTGGGAATACGCCATCGCGGCCCATCACGTACATCAGACGAGAAACGCCCGCGTGCGCGGCCATGCCGGATGCCAGTACGGTGACGCTGGAGAAAATCAGCACGCCCCACTGGAATGTTTTGCCCGCCACGTACAGCATGATTTCTGGCTGCGACGCATCCGGATCTTTAAAGCGCGAGATATCCGGGAAGTACAGTTGCAGGAAGTAGGACGCCCCGATAAAGATCAGGCCGCCAATCAGCGCGGTCAGGAAGATAGCTTTCGGGATCACGCGCTCTGCATCTTTGGTTTCTTCAGACAGAGAAGAGATACCGTCAAAGCCGAGGAACGAGAAGCACAGGATCGTCGCACCGGTAATCATCGGCACTACGTGCGCGCCTTCAGACCAGAACGGACGGGTGCTGGTCAGCGTACCCGCGCCTTCACCGTGCGCAACACCGTAGATAATCATCCCAACAATCACCGCCACGATACCCATCTGCAGGATAACGATCAGCGTGTTGAAATTCGCCACGGTCTTAATGCTGCGCAGGTTCGAAGCGGTCATAAAGGCCACCAACCCGACAACGAAGATCCACGATGGTACGGAAGGCACCAGCGCTTCAAAGTAAATTTTCGCCAGCAGAATATTGATCATCGGCATGAACAGGTAGTCCAACAGCGATGACCAGCCAACCATAAAGCCGACAGCCGGGCTAATGGATTTCTGTGCGTAGGTGTAAGCGGAACCCGCTGACGGGAAACGGCGAACCAGTTTACCGTAGCTTAGTGCCGTGAAGAGAATGGCGATCAGCGCGAAGGCGTAGGCCGTCGCAACGTGACCATCAGTCAATCCAGAGACGATACCAAACGTATCGAACAGCGTCATTGGCTGCATATAGGCCAGGCCCATCATAACAACCGGAATCAACGTAAGCGTTTTACGTAATTCCACGCGAGAGGTTTTTGGAGTAGCGTTATGCGACATAGTTATCCCCTTTTACGGCGAATGCCAGCGCGTAAGCAAAAAATTGCCCCATTTCTTTGTATTCCTCAGCGACAACCACTGTCGGTTTTTAGTAAATATCTATCCGGTACGAAGCCCGGCCTCTTGGTATTGAATGATGTGTCTTTCAACCAAAAAAATAACCGACACTTTAAAAAAGCGTCGGCCAGTTTCTGATTTTCAGGACGCGTATTTTGCAACAACTACTGGCACGATGACAAGATGTTGCAAGGCCAAAAAATGGCGGCAATTATTTAAAAGCCTAATATTCATACGATTTTAGTATTATAGATGTTACGGATAGCACTATTTGCTAATACCTCGTTTCGCCACCATTCGCCTGCCGGTCCACAGGCATCTTCATTCCAGCCAATCCAGGCACGATTTAAAGGCCCAGGAACCGTCGCTGTTATTATCTTTAACTCACCGCTCTCTAATAACGCCTGTACCTGGAATAGCGGCAAATAGCCCCATCCCAGTCCAGAGCAAAGTAAGGCCAGCTGACTGGCGATATCGAAAACCGTCAGGCTGTCCGGACTATCCCCTTGTGGCCAGGGGTTAACGGTCACAATAGCGCGATGGCGTCGCAGCGTCCGCCAGCTCAACGGTTCAGGGGTATGGGCAAGCGGATGCAGTGGTGAAACGACAAACACCTGTTCCAGCGTCCCTAGCGAGCTAAAGCCGTAACCGCTTAACGCCGGCGGTTCGCTCAGCGCGCCGAGCACCAGATCCGCCTCTCCGTCCACCAGCGTTTGCCAGGCCGACGAGGCTATGTCACGGCGAAAATGCAGGCGAGTGACGTTATGCAGGCGGTAAAACGAGGTGATTAACGGGGCCAGTAGAAAGAAAGGAAAGGCGTTATCGACGGCCAGCACCAGCGCATTTTCCCAGCCCTGATGCAGCTTAATAGCCTGTTTTTCCAGTTCACGGGCGGTATGCAGCACGTCGCGCCCCTTTTCCAGCAGCATCTGTCCGGTTCGGGTAAAACGCGCCCGGTGGCCGCTGCGGTCAAGGAGCTGAATATTGAGGTCGCTTTCCAGCTTATGGATGGTGTAGCTCAGCGCCGAGGGCGTTTTATAGAGCTTTGCCGAGGCGGCGGCAAAGCTGCCCTCTTTTTCGAGGGCATCAAGAATGACGAGCACATCCAGCAGTGGTTTCATCGTCGTCCCCCTTACGGTACGCGATTCACCGCTGGCGGATTACTCCATCGGCATTACCAGCGGATCGGGGTACTGGTATTCAAACCCCAGTTCGTAGCAAATACGGTTACCATCAACGATCTTGCCTGCGCCGTTTTCCGGATTATCACTAAATATAGGCTCAGGAAGCCCCAGCTCGCGGGCCATTTGCGGATAAAAAACGCCGCGCGCAGGGTGCTTAGGCGCACATATATTATAGATGTGCCCGCCCTTCGGGGCCTGCAATAACAGTTCAATGGCGGCAATCACATCCTGGAGATGCACCAGATTGACGCCGTGCTGGCCGTCCGGCGCGGATTTCCCGGCAAAGAAGCGCCCCGGATGACGGGACGGCCCCACCAGCCCGGCGAGGCGCAAAATATCCACCGAGGTGCCGGGAAGATTATGCAGCCAGTCCTCCAGCTCTTTCAGCACCCTGCCGCTGGCGGTTTGCGGGTCGCGCGGAGAGCTCTCTTTCAGCGTGCCGCTGGCGTTGCCATAAACGGAAGTTGAGCTGGTAAAAATGATCCGCGGCACGTGATGGGCCAACGCGGTATCGACGATTTCCTGGACCGCCTGAAGGTAAAAATCCTCCCCCGGTCCGGTACGGCGCGCCGGTAAGGTGATCACCAGCGCATCAACATTCATTAATGCATCCAGGTCGTCGGTATCGCAGACCAGCTGCGGCTCCAGACGTAAAGGATAGCCGTCGATGCCGCACATCCGCGCCGCCTCCACGCCATCTTGCGTGGTCTTACTGCCGGTCACCTGCCATCCACGCGACATCAACGACAGCGCAAGCGGCATACCCAGCCATCCCAAACCTACGATCGCGACCTTTTTCATCCCCTTGCTCCTGACTTTTCGCTGTACTGACTTAAGGCTACGCCAGCCAGTGGCAACTGACAATTTCTTCGGTCAATATGAAATGAATTAATGATAGAAAAAAGCCCTTGCTTTATGCGAGTAAAGTGGTTTAGGTTAAAGGCATCAAATGCATAGTCATTCACAGAGAATTTTATGAACAGCGTTCAATTTAAAAACCACCATCATCACCATCATCCTGACTAGTCTTTCAGGCGATGTGTGCTGGAAGACGTTTGGATCTTCCAGTGGTGCATGAACGCAAAGAGAGCCCCCGGAAGATTCACTTCCGGGGGCTTTTTTTTGGACCGAATTCGGACAGATTCAGACAAGGTTACAGAGGAAAATAAGAATGTTAGACAACAGCCGTTTACGCATAGCTATTCAGAAATCAGGGCGTTTAAGTGAAGATTCACGCGAATTACTCAGCCGCTGCGGCATCAAAGTGAATTTGCACACCCAGCGCCTGATTGCGATGGCGGAAAATATGCCAATCGACATTCTGCGCGTGCGTGATGACGATATCCCGGGCCTCATCATGGATGGCGTGGTCGATTTGGGGATTATCGGCGAAAACGTGCTGGAAGAAGAGCTGCTGAGCCGCCGCGCTCAGGGCGAAGATCCGCGCTACTTCACCCTGCGCCGTCTCGATTTCGGCGGCTGCCGCCTGTCGCTGGCGACTCCGGCAGATGAAAAATGGGACGGCCCGGCTGCGCTTGACGGTAAACGCATCGCCACCTCCTACCCGCACCTGCTGAAGCGTTACCTTGACCAAAAAGGCATCTCGTTCAAATCCTGCCTGCTGAACGGCTCGGTTGAAGTGGCCCCGCGCGCTGGCCTCGCCGACGCCATTTGCGACCTGGTGTCTACCGGCGCGACCCTCGAAGCGAACGGCCTGCGTGAAGTGGAAGTCATGTTCCGCTCTAAAGCCTGTCTGATCCAGCGCGACGGCGAGATGGCAGATAGCAAACAGCAGCTGATTGACCGCTTGCTGACCCGTATTCAGGGCGTAATTCAGGCCCGCGAGTCGAAATACATCATGATGCACGCCCCGACCGAGCGTCTGGAAGAAGTGGTGGCCCTGCTGCCGGGCGCCGAACGTCCAACCATTCTGCCGCTGGCTGGCGACAAGCAGCGCGTGGCAATGCACATGGTAAGCAGCGAAACCCTGTTCTGGGAAACCATGGAAAAACTGAAAGCGCTGGGTGCCAGCTCCATTCTGGTGCTGCCGATTGAGAAGATGATGGAGTAATCCGACAGGTCGGTAACGGGACAAACAGGGGAAACAATCATGAGCTTCAACACAATCATCGACTGGAACGGCCGTAGCGCAGAACAACAGCAACAACTCTTAATGCGCCCGGCGATTTCCGCCTCCGAAAGCATCAGCAAAACGGTGTCGGAGATCCTTAGCAATGTGAAAAGCAACGGCGATGCGGCCCTGCGCGAGTACAGCGCAAAGTTCGATAAGACCGATGTCAAGGCGCTGAAGGTCAGTGAAGAAGAGATTGCCGCCGCCGGTGCGCGCCTGAGCGACGAGCTCAAGCAGGCGATGGCCGTGGCAGTTAAGAACGTCGAAACCTTTCATAACGCGCAAAAACTTCAGGCCGTTGATGTCGAAACCATGCCGGGCGTACGCTGCCAGCAGGTGACCCGCCCTATCGCCTCCGTCGGCTTATATATTCCCGGTGGCTCTGCGCCGCTGTTTTCAACGGTACTGATGCTGGCGACGCCTGCGCGCATCGCCGGTTGCCAGCAGGTTGTTCTGTGCTCGCCGCCGCCGATTGCCGATGAAATCCTCTATGCCGCCCAGCTGTGCGGCGTGCGCAATATCTTTAACGTCGGCGGCGCGCAGGCGATTGCTGCCCTGGCGTTCGGCACCGAGTCGGTCGCCAAAGTCGATAAAATCTTTGGTCCAGGCAACGCCTTCGTTACCGAAGCCAAGCGCCAGGTGAGCCAGCGTCTTGACGGCGCGGCGATCGACATGCCCGCCGGACCGTCAGAAGTGCTGGTCATCGCCGATAGCGGTGCGACCCCGGACTTTGTCGCCTCTGACCTGCTTTCGCAGGCGGAGCACGGCCCGGATTCGCAGGTGATTCTACTGACGCCGGACGCCGATATGGGCACGCGCGTCGCCGAAGCCGTCGAGCGCCAGTTGGCTGCGCTACCGCGTGCGGAAACTGCCCGTGAAGCGCTCTCTGCCAGCCGGATTATCGTGGCTCGCGATATCGCCCAGTGCGTTGAGATTTCCAACCAGTACGGTCCGGAACACCTGATTATTCAGACCCGCAACGCCCGTGAGCTGGTCGACGGCATCACCAGCGCTGGTTCCGTGTTCCTTGGTGACTGGTCGCCGGAATCCGCAGGCGATTACGCCTCCGGTACCAACCACGTATTGCCGACCTACGGCTACACCGCGACCTGCTCCAGCCTTGGCCTTGCGGATTTCCAGAAACGCATGACCGTGCAGGAGCTGTCGCGCGAAGGGTTTGCCGCCCTCGCCGCCACCATTGAGACTCTGGCCGCCGCCGAGCGCCTGGACGCCCACAAAAACGCCGTTACGCTGCGCGTTGCAGCCCTTAAGGAGCAAGCATGAGCATCGAAGATTTAGCCCGCGCCAACGTCCGCGCGCTGACGCCGTATCAATCTGCTCGCCGTCTGGGCGGAAAAGGCGATGTCTGGCTGAACGCCAACGAATTCCCCACGGCGGTAGAGTTTCAGCTAACCGAGCAAACGCTGAACCGCTACCCGGAACCGCAACCGAAAGCAGTGATTGAACGCTACGCACAGTACGCGGGCGTGAAGCCGGAACAGGTGCTGGTCAGCCGCGGCGCAGATGAAGGTATCGAACTGCTGATCCGCGCCTTCTGTGAACCAGGCCAGGATGCGGTACTCTACTGCCCGCCGACCTACGGTATGTATAGCGTCAGCGCGGAAACCATCGGCGTGACCTGCCGCACGGTGCCGACGCTCGCCGACTGGCAGCTGGATCTGCCGGGTATCGCGGCAAATCTCGACGGTGTGAAAGTGGTGTTTGTTTGCAGCCCAAACAACCCAACCGGGCAGATTATCAACCCGAAAGATTTCCGCACCCTGCTGGAGATGGCGCGTGGTAAAGCTATCGTGGTGGCGGATGAAGCCTATATTGAGTTCTGCCCGCAAGCGACGCTGGCAACCTGGCTAAACGAATATCCGCACCTGGTGGTCCTGCGCACGCTGTCCAAAGCATTCGCGCTGGCTGGACTGCGCTGTGGCTTTACCCTCGCCAACGCCGAAGTGATTAACGTGCTGATGAAGGTGATCGCCCCCTATCCGCTCTCCACGCCGGTCGCCGATATCGCCGCCCAGGCGCTCAGCGCCGAAGGAATTGCCGCAATGCGGGCACGCGTGGCGCAGATCCTCGACGAGCGCGATTATCTGGTCAGCCAGTTGCGCAACATCGCCTGCGTTGAAGAAGTGTTCGACTCCGAGACTAACTACGTTCTGGCGCGGATTACCGCTTCCAGCGCGGTGTTTAAATCTTTGTGGGATCAGGGCATTATCTTACGTGACCAGAATAAACAACCTTCATTAAGCGGCTGTTTGCGTATCACTATCGGTACCCGTGCAGAGAGCCAGCGCGTCATTGACGCTTTGACTGCGGAGAATGTATGACCCAGAAGTTTCTCTTTATTGACCGTGACGGTACGCTGATTTCCGAGCCACCGGTTGATTTCCAGGTAGATCGCTTTGATAAGCTGGCCTTTGAGCCGCAGGTAATCCCGGCCCTGCTGAAGCTGCAGCAGGAAGGCTACAAGCTGGTGATGATCACCAACCAGGACGGTCTGGGGACCGCCAGCCTACCGCAGGACGAGTTCGACGGTCCGCACAACCTGATGATGCAGATTTTCACCTCGCAGGGCGTCAACTTTGACGAAGTGCTGATTTGTCCGCACCTGCCGGCCGATAACTGCGACTGCCGCAAGCCGAAAACTAAGCTGGTGCTGCCGTGGCTGGCAGAAGGCGTGATGGATACCGCCCACAGCTACGTGATCGGCGACCGCGAGACCGATATCCAGCTGGCGGATAACATGGGCATTATCGGCCTGCGCTATGACCGCGAAAAGCTGGATTGGCCAACCATTTGCGAACAGCTGACCCGCCGCGACCGCTATGCCCACGTCGAGCGCAACACCAAGGAGACGCAGGTTGATGTGAAAGTGTGGCTGGACCGCGAAGGCGGCAGCAAAATTCACACCGGCGTCGGCTTCTTCGATCATATGCTCGATCAAATCGCCACCCACGGCGGATTCCGCCTGGAAATCAACGTTGGCGGCGACCTCTATATCGACGATCACCATACCGTGGAAGATACTGGCCTCGCGCTGGGCGAAGCGCTGAAGCTGGCGCTGGGTGACAAACGCGGCATCGGTCGTTTCGGTTTTGTGCTGCCGATGGACGAATGCCTGGCCCGCTGCGCGCTGGATATCTCCGGTCGCCCGCACCTTGAATACCGCGCCGACTTTACCTATCAGCGCGTTGGCGACCTGAGCACCGAGATGGTTGAACACTTCTTCCGCTCGCTCTCCTACACCATGGCGGTCACCCTGCACCTGAAAACCAAGGGTAAAAACGACCATCACCGCGTGGAGAGCCTGTTTAAAGCCTTTGGCCGCACGCTGCGCCAGGCGATTCGCGTCCAGGGCGACACGCTGCCGTCTTCGAAAGGGGTATTGTGATGAACGTGGTGATCCTCGATACCGGCTGCGCCAACCTCAATTCGGTGAAATCGGCGGTAAGCCGCCACGGCTATGAGCCGCTGGTTAGCCGTGACCCGGATGTGGTGCTGCGCGCCGATAAACTGTTCCTTCCCGGCGTCGGTACTGCTCAGGCGGCGATGGACCAGCTGCGCGAGCGCGATTTAATCGAACTTATCAAAGCCTGCACTCAGCCGGTGCTGGGGATCTGCCTCGGCATGCAGCTGCTGGGTACACGCAGCGAAGAGAATAACGGCGTCGATTTATTGGGCATCATCGAGCAGGATGTGCCGAAAATGACCGACCATGGCCTGCCGCTGCCGCATATGGGCTGGAATCAGGTGTATGCCAAAGCAGGCGACCGTCTGTTTCGCGGTATTGAGGACGGGGCATATTTCTATTTCGTCCACAGTTACGCGATGCCGGTTAACGCCAATACCATCGCCCAGTGCAGCTACGCCGAGGCCTTCACCGCAGCAGTGCAGAAAGATAACTTTTTTGGTGTGCAGTTCCACCCAGAACGCTCCGGCAGCGCCGGGGCGCAGCTGCTGAAAAACTTCCTGGAGATGTGATGATCATTCCTGCGTTAGATTTAATTGACGGCACGGTTGTCCGTCTCCATCAGGGCGATTACGGCCAGCAGCGCGACTACGGCAACGATCCGCTGCCGCGCCTGCAATCCTATGCGGCGCAAGGGGCCGAAGTGTTACACCTGGTCGACCTGACCGGTGCAAAAGATCCGGCGAAGCGCCAGATCCCCTTACTGAAAACGTTAGTTGCCGGAGTCAATGTACCGGTGCAAGTTGGCGGCGGCGTGCGCACGGAAGAAGACGTGGCCGCCCTGCTTGAAGCGGGCGTGGCGCGCGTGGTGGTAGGCTCGACGGCGGTGAAATCGCCGGAAGTGGTCAAAGGCTGGTTTAAACGTTTTGGCCCACAGCACCTGGTGCTGGCGCTGGACGTGCGCATCGACGCCGAAGGTAATAAGCAGGTGGCGGTTAGCGGCTGGCAGGAAAATTCCGGCGTCACGCTGGAAGAGCTGGTGGAAAGCTATCAATCCGTCGGCCTGCAGCACGTCCTGTGTACCGATATTTCCCGCGACGGGACGCTGGCCGGGTCAAACGTCTCGCTGTATGAAGAAGTTTGCGCTCGCTATCCACAGGTGGCGTTTCAGTCCTCCGGCGGCATTGGCGATCTCAATGATATCGCCGCGCTGCGCGGTACCGGAGTGCGCGGGGTGATTGTCGGCCGCGCGCTGCTGGAAGGTAAATTCAACGTAACGGAGGCCATTCAATGCTGGCAAAACGGATAATCCCCTGCCTCGACGTTCGCGATGGCCAGGTAGTGAAAGGCGTGCAGTTCCGTAATCACGAAATCATCGGCGATATCGTCCCGCTGGCGAAACGCTATGCCGACGAGGGCGCAGATGAGCTGGTGTTCTACGATATCACCGCCTCCAGCGATGGCCGCGTGGTGGACAAAAGCTGGGTGTCACGCGTCGCGGAAGTGATCGACATTCCGTTCTGCGTGGCTGGCGGCATTAAGTCGCTGGAAGAGGCGGCACAAATCCTCTCCTTCGGCGCGGATAAAATCTCTATCAACTCACCTGCCCTCGCGGATCCGACGTTGATTACCCGCCTCGCCGACCGTTTCGGCGTGCAGTGTATTGTAGTGGGCATTGATACCTGGTTTGACGCCGATAGCGGTAAGTATCACGTCAATCAGTATACCGGCGATGAGAGCCGCACGCGGGTGACACAGTGGGAAACGCTGGACTGGGTGCAGGAAGTGCAGAAGCGCGGGGCCGGGGAGATTGTCCTCAACATGATGAACCAGGACGGCGTGCGTAACGGCTACGACCTGGAACAGTTAAGCAAGGTACGCGCCGTGTGCCATGTTCCGCTGATCGCTTCCGGCGGCGCGGGCACCATGGAGCACTTCCTGGAAGCCTTCCGCGACGCCAACGTCGACGGTGCGCTGGCCGCCTCGGTGTTCCATAAGCAAATTATCAATATTGGTGAACTGAAAACGTACCTGGCAGCACAGGGCGTGGAGATTAGGGTATGTTAACTGAACAGCTGGATTGGCAAAAAACCGACGGTCTGATGCCGGTCATCGTGCAGCACGCCGTTTCCGGCGAAGTGCTGATGCTGGGTTATATGAACCAGGAAGCGCTGGCGAAAACCGAAGAAACCGGCAAGGTAACTTTCTATTCACGGACCAAGCAGCGTTTGTGGACCAAGGGGGAAACGTCAGGCAATTTCCTTAACGTGGTCAGCATCACCCCGGATTGCGATAACGACACCCTGCTGGTACTGGTGAATCCGATTGGCCCGACCTGCCATAAAGGCACCTCAAGCTGCTTCGGCGATACCGGCCACCAGTGGCTGTTCTTGTATCAGCTGGAGCAGCTGTTAGCGGAACGCAAACACGCTGATCCTGAAAGCTCCTATACCGCGAAGCTCTATGCCAGCGGTACCAAGCGTATTGCGCAGAAAGTGGGAGAAGAAGGTGTGGAAACCGCGCTGGCCGCAACGGTGCATGACAAGTTCGAGCTGAAGAATGAAGCGTCGGATTTGATGTATCACCTGCTGGTGCTGCTGCAGGATCAGGAGTTGAACTTGACGGATGTGATTAATAATCTGAAGAGTCGTCACTGATGCTGTTTGCCCCCGCTAAAGCGGGGGCGAAACGCTGAAGTTCAGGATTTCTTTTCCAGCAGTGTGTTGTAGAGATTAACGTAGGCATCAATCATATGTTCTGCGGTAAACATCTCCTCGAAGCGGCGGCGCGAATTTGCGCCATAGCGCGCAGCCGTTTCATCACTGTTCCACAACTCGTTCATCGCCTCAACCAACGCCGCGCTATCATCAGGTGGGATGACGCAGCCGTTGACCTTATCCTGATTGATAAACGAAGTTCCGGTACCAATCTCACAAGAGATCAGCGGGCGGGCGAAGCGCGCACCTTCCAGCAAGGTAATGCCAAAAGCTTCTGAACGCAGGTGGGAAGGGAAAACCACCCCGCGACAAAGTTGGAAGAGAATATATTTATCCTCATCATTCAGGGTGCCGGTAAAGACCACGTTGCTCAGGCCGCGCCGCTCCGCCTCCCGGCGAACCTCCGCTTCAAGCGGGCCGCCGCCGACAATCACGATTGGCAGTTGGCTACGTTCGGCGGCATCCAGCAGAATATGCAATCCTTTGTAATAACGGAATGCGCCAACAAACAGGAAAAAGCTATCGCCAACTTTCTCACGCCAGTAGGCCACGCGCTGAGGGTTATGCTGTATAGCTTTTTGCTCAAGGCCAAAAGGGATCACCACCGTTTTATCCAGGTACTTTTGCAACGTCTGGCTGGACGCCACATAGTTAGGTGAAGATGCCACAATACAGTCCACGCTGGAGAGAAATTGCTCCTGCAATGGCTGATATAATTTCATTAACCGCTTTTGTTTCACAATATCGGAATGATAGGTGACGACCGTTTTCGCTTTTGGATGCCCCATAAGATGCAGCATATCCATAAATGGAAACGGAAAGTGGTAGTTAATAATATCGTAGTTATCTTTAATTTTATTAAATCGCTTTAACGCGCTCAGGGAAAATGGCGTAGAGGCGATTTCAATTAATTGCTTATTATAGATAACCTGGTGCTCTTCATAAGCCACAGGCCCGGTATTTTTATCTGGTGAAAAGGTAAATACGTCGGCAGCGATTCCCCGGCGTGCGCTGCCCTGGCACAACTGATAAATGACCTGTTCAATACCACCGTAGGTATTCGGATAATAGGTCTTATAGACGTGTAAAACTCTCAACTTGCACCCTTAGAGTAATTTATAGGCATTGATCGTCTGGGCCGTACAGGTTTCCCACGAAAACTGTTGTGCCTGAATAAAACCGCGCGCTACTGCTATCTCCCGCCAGTATTCATCCTGCAGACTTTGCAAAATATGAGCGCTTATCGCATCTACATCATTAGGGTCCGATAGCAACCCCGCATCTCCGGCAACTTCAGGTAATGAGGTGACATTGGAGCATACTACCGGAATACCGCAAGACATTGCTTCAAGAATAGGTAATCCGAATCCTTCATAAAATGAAGGATAAATAAAAGTTCTGGCTGCTGCATATAAATACGGGAGATCGCTATCCGGTACATATCCCAAATACCGTATCCATCCTTCACGGGTTCCACGCTCAACAATTTGCCACAGCGCATCGTCTTCCCACCCGCGGTAACCGCTAAGGATCAGTGGGTAGCGCACACGCGTCTCCATTGGCAGAAGTTGATAGGCCTGCAATAAACCACGAATATTTTTCCGTGGTTCCATAGTGCCGATATAAAGCGCATAGCGCTGCCACTCCAGCTGATATTTCTGCAGTACTGGCAAGCACTCAGCCGGACTGCGTGGAATATAGTCACTGCTACAGGCAAGCCGGGTCGTCACAATCCGTTCAGCGGGGTAATTAAACAGCCGAATAATTTCACTGCGGGAGAAGTCAGACACGGTCAAAATCAGCTTTGCCGATGCCAGACTTTCACGTAGTGACTTTTCCATATAACGTACCCGCTCTTTGGGATGAAACTCAGGGCGGGTAAATATAGAAATATCATGGAAGGTGGTTACCGCTCGCTCCAGTTGATGCGGCAGATAAAAATTAGGGCCATGATAAATATAGTCTTTATAATCGCGCAAAGCCCATGCCTGACGACGAGGGTGTAATATACGGTAGGCTTCAATAAATAATGGCTGGCGACGTAAAAAAGCCGATAGCTTACCGTGGTTACTGGCCTTAGTATCCGTCTTATTTTCTACCTGCGGAATGCTATCAATAAATGAAGAACCGTGAAATAGCTTAAGTTCTTCAATTTCGCTGGCAAGCGCAAGTCGTTTTACCAGTTCAAGAGAATAACGACCAATACCCGTTAGTGGGTATTTAATTGGCTCAGTTGCAAATATAATTTTCATAATGAATGGCACATCATTAAGCAGGCATCCCCTGCATTAAAAGGCAAAAAATGCAGGGGACTATTTTATTTAAAATATTTAGCTTTTGCTAAGCCTTGACACATATTAACCAGGCGACGGGATACGGCGTGGTAATCATGCTGTTCCCGCCAGGCATCAGCGCGTTTCTGAGTACTGAGCGCCCAGGTATCCTGCTGACGAATAGACTGCAGAATGCGGTCAATTCCCTGACTGATATCATCCAGGCCGCAGCCATCAAATTTAAAGACGGCATCGTCCAGATCATCAAATATCGCCAGCGGCGTGACGGCAACAGGCTTTTGCGTCGCCATACCGTAGCGTACCGCGCCGCTCGCTGACTCACCGGTATTCTGATAGGCAAAAATCAGCAGGTCAGCTTCTGAGAGCAAGCGCAGACTTTCATCATCAGGTAGAAAATCATTATGCATCTCAACCAGATCCGTTACGCCAAGACGCTGAGCCGCTGCTTTCAATTCAGCCACCAGGTCACGCGATTCTCCTACCGGATATTCGGCATTCACCAACCGTAAACGAACCGGCTTTCCAGCCTGCTTCAACCGATGAACGGATTCAACCAGCTCCATCAACCCCTTATGCGGTAAACAAAAACCGTAGCTGGCGATTAATGGTAATGTCTGCGGTTTGTTCTGAACAACCGAAGCCGAATAATTAATGACCCCATGAGGGAACAAGGCGACGTTATCGGTCAGACCCAGCCCTTTTAGACGGTTCATATCGGCAATGGAATGCACCAGCAACCGATCGCACAGCGCCAGCGCATCTGCCATTTCAGCAAGGCGGAAGTTCCACGTTGGCTCTTTTTGCGGATCCACCGTCGAATGCATCGCCATAACCACGACGCGTCCGGCATCATGCTGATGACGAATAAACGCAGCCAGTTCACGATGATTAAAGAAACCGTAGTTGAACTGAATCACAATCACGTCAAGGCGCAGCGCATCAATTTGTTGCTGGAGATTTCCCAGATAGTTGTTCTCTTTACCGACTATCCAGTTGCGCAGCACAAAGTCTTCATCAGGATTAACCAACTCTTCGGCGCTGACCTGGGGAGCAAAAATCACATCCGCACCCTGCGGCGCGCTTTCCACTAAATGCTGAGAATAGGTCGCGATGCCGCACTTCGTATTCCAGGTAGTCAACCAGCCGATCCGCGCCCGGTGCTGAGCAATATCAATGTGCGCTCGCAAGGTTTTAACCGCCTGCTGAGAGCGCTGCGCAACTGCCGCCCACGTAAATTGAGACAAAATGAGCTGACGCCCGACATCAGCCATTTTGCGCAGCACGGGTTTGTCCGTTGCAGCGGCTTGCTTCAGGGCAGCGGTTAAATTATCGATGTCTACACTGGCCCAGGTGGAAGCAAACAGTCCAAAATGCGTTTTTACCCGCGTAAACTGATAGTCCACCAGCCAGGAATTTTGTGAATTCACAAAATCAAGCTGACCGCTCCAGTTGGTCACAATCGCCGGTAGCCCGCTAAGCATCGCTTCAGCAATAGGCAGACCAAAACCTTCTGCGCAACCCGGCGCAACCAGCACATCGCAGCTTTCGTAAAGGCCTTTCAGCTCGCTGGCCGACATATCCGCTTTGATCACTTCAACTGCTGGATAGTCAGCAAACTCGCTTTGCGCCTGCGCAAGCCAGGCGTCGATTTCGTTATGCGGATTGTCGAAGGTTTTAATGATAAGGGAAACGTTATCGCGACGGGTAAACGCCCTGCCCCAGGCCTGCAGCATCGCCTGAACGCCCTTACGTGGAAAACATGAAGAAACATGCAGGAAACGGAACGTGCCATCTTCGTTCTTATTTCCGGGTTTTGTTGGCGTATTCAGCCAATGATCGCAGCCGTTGCCGACCACAAAGGCCGGTACGTTTAGCCCATTGTCGATCAATACTTTTCGCACGTGCTCTGAAGTACACAGAACGCCATCCAGTTCACGGTTGAATTCACCGATCCATGGCTGGGGAAAACCGGTTTCTTCCCAGGCATAGCAGTGAAGAAGTTTAACCCGGGCATTCATATCAGCAACGCGCGGTGGGTAGATATTTCGGCTGAGGATATCAACCTTTTCCCCAGCCTTAACAGCGCGGCATTTATTATAAAAATTAAGCAGATCGCTATTTTCCGCCTGCGCCATAAACGCCGCATCGGGGGCGAAATCTCCGGGCCCTTCCGTCGAATGCAGTAGCACATCCACGCCATCCCCTGCCAGCGCACGGGCAAACTCACGGTTCACCAGCGCCAGGCTGTATGAACTGTCGAAAGGCCCCTCTACGCGCCAGTTTAGCGCGTCATCATCAAGCTGATAGAGTTCAGTCGTCTTCAGGTTGTAATCGATAGCCGTCGCGCATAAACGCAAATCACGATCTTCCGCTTGCCCCTGACTGATAGCGAGGATCCGCTGCACCAGCGACTCTGGGGACGACGGAACACCGTTTTTTTCTTCCGCTACGATTTTCTCAAAAGCTTCCAGAGCGGTAACAGCAGCCTTATCCCATGAGAAATTCCCCGCCTGCTGCTGCGCCAGTTCTTTCACCCGCGCCAGGAAATGAGTATCCGTCAGGCATTGAGTTATCTTTTTACGAATGGAGGTAACGGAATAAGGGTCAAACAGCGCATCGGGATTGCCGATAACTTCAGGAATGCTGGTAACGTTTGAGCCAATCGCCGGAGCGCCGCAGGACATCGCTTCCAGCACGGGCAGGCCAAAACCTTCATGCAATGAGGCAAAGATAAACAGCTTACACAACCTGTAGAGCTGAATCAGTTCGTTTTCCGGCACATAGCCGGTCAGCACCAGTTCACCCTGCTGCAGGCCATTGCCGGAAGCCAGGGACTCAAGATACTGACGATCGCCAATTGAAAGTTTACTGACGATTACCAGTTGGTGTGCGCGACGTAAATCGTCGCTGAGCCCGGCATAGGCCTCAATCAGTCGTTTAAAGTTTTTACGCGAGTCGAACCCGCCCGGCGCATACAGGACAAACTCGCGCTGGATACCGTAGTGGCCCAATACCGTCTCTTTTTCACTCGCGCTAACGTCTGCCGCACAGAACTGCGGATCCGCCGCTGCGGCGATGTTCTGCACATGCTCGCCCTGCAGATGCAGGTGCTCGATTGCTTCCTGCGCGGTGTAACCTGAGTTAGTCAGCAGAAGATCGGCGTTTTTTAACCATTCTACTTTCTGCAAATAATAGGGCTTGTAAATATCGTCCAGCAGGTAGGTTTCTGCCTGTACCAGGGGAATCAGATCGTGGTGCAGTACCGCCACTTTGTAGCGACGGCTAAACTTGTGCACCGAGGTGACAGCGTCGTCGACGTGCCCTTCAAACAGGCTGGTAATGAAAACCACATCCGGACGCAGCCCTTCAAGAAAAGCTTCCCGCATCAGCTCAGCGCTTTCCCGGCGCCATTCGTTACCTCTGTCCATCGCCCGGACCGGCCCCGCGGCATGCCAGATAACAATATTTTCTGGCGGCAGAAGATCGGCGAACAGCGCCTTCACATCGGCGATGGATTCCCCGAGCATGGCGGACAAAGCAATGAAAACTTCATGTTGGCTATTATTTCTAATGATCGCTCTGGCGATGGAAACACTATAACGACCGATGCCACGAAAGCGGCTTTCCGTCTGCGCGCCTTGTAAGTCAATGACGATACGCATCGTTATTTCTCCGTATTTTTATTTTTTAATTCGTTATAAATACTCAGCGCGCGACTTGTCATTTCTTCAGTATCTACATCATATCTTCTGGACTGCGCCATCATCATCGGGTCCGACGAAACCAGCATCACGCGCTGGAACAGGCGCTGGAGCAATTGATAGCTACCGGTTTTCCGGAGGATCTTAAACAGATACACCTTCGACCTGGGATAGCGATGGAAAAAGACCAACGAGAACGCCATCCCTTTGCGCAATATTTTTCTTGCCGCGCGCCGGGAACGAACCTTAATGCCTTCCTGGCGCAACAACTGACGCTGGAATGAGAGCCAGCGCAGCGGCTGGGTGATTCTCCACGAGCGGCTGTTATGTAAATCAGTAACCTGCTGATTAAGCTGGTGGTTATGCGCCACAAGTTGGTTGAGTTCGCCCACCTGGCTCTGCAGGAGCTGAATGCCCTGCGCCATTTCACCTATTTTTCGGGCGTACGATTGCTCAAGTGCTTCCAGTTGCGCAGCAGAAGCCTCAAGTTGTTCACCCAAAATAGCATCGTATCGGTCACTTAAAGCATCCAGCGTCAGGCCGTATTGTTGGGTAAACAATGGCTCGAAGCTGGCGAGAAGCTCAGGCTGCGCATCTTTCTGCGCAATGATGCTGTAATCCGGGCTGACGCCTTTGAGGACATCAACCAGCCTAACCGATGCATTAGCAGCTTTCAGGGCATCTTTTTCCTGCAGACGCACGGTTATCGCGCGATTAAAGCCGTAGTGAATAGGCAGAAACTCCAGCAACGGCGGCGGCAGCGGATGGTGATGAGTCGGGTCCATATAGAATGAACAGGATCCGACGCTCAGGTTTTCCGGGTTCGGCGTTTCAAGAATCAGCAAGCCGCCGGGCTTCAACACACGTAGAGTGTGCTTGACGAGCTGCTGCAAAACCTCAAAAGGCAGGTGTTCAGCAATATGGAAACCGGTCAGTGCGATTAGACTTTCGTCTTCCTGCTGCTCAAGGAACTGCAGGCAGTCCATTTTCTGCACATTCAGCCCGGCTTCCTGAGCGCGCGCCAGCATACCGTCATCAAGGTCAACGCCAACGTTAGCGATAGCGTTTTCATTGAGGATCTCCAGCCATTCTCCGCGGCCGCAGCCAATATCGGCAATCATCCCATCTGGATAGCACGCTTTCAGACGCGTCAAAAAGGGCAAATAAAAACTCAGGCGGCCCTTAATATCTTCGACCGAACCTCTGTGTCGTTCTTCAAATGAACGATAAAACGACGAACCCATTAAGAAATCTCCAGTTCAGGCGGCAGCCAGGACACACCGACAAACTCTTTCTGATCTGTATTCACGACGTTGAATACCACAGCCAGATCGCGCCACTCGTAGTTTTTGCCCAGATGGGTACTTGAAGTATGCAACGCAACGGCAACGGAATAGGAGCCAACGCCCAGGTTAGCGTCGAAAGAGAACAAGAATGAGCGTTTTTCCCTTTTTTTCAAGGAGGTAAGAGCCTGATTAAGATGATGCGTATTGGTCCCAAAGATAGGTTGCCCCAGGCGATCCTTAATCATGTAACCAACAACCAGTTCAGGAATATCTTTCTCAACCTGGACACTCACCTGCAGGTGAACGCGTTGCCCTACCGCAGCGAATTCAGTCACATTCCGTTGTTCATCCAGTAGGTTCACTTCCGAAATGGTCACTTCGCCAGTGCCGGAAACAGTTTGCGTTTTACCGTTATGCTCGACTTGTTTGATGGACTGATTTTGCTTGTCCGCCAGCAGCGCATTGTAATAATCCATGACGGCTTCCGGCTCGCCTTCCATCTCAATACGGCCTTTATTCAATAAAATGGCGCGATCGCATATGCTTTGGATAGCCTGCTTATCATGGGATACCAGCAAAAGCGTGGTCCCTTCCTTGCGAAATTTACGAATGCGTTCGAAACTTTTATGCTGGAAATAGGCATCGCCAACGGATAAAGCTTCATCAATAATCAGCACATCCGGGCGAATAGCCGTCGCTACGCTAAAGGCCAGACGCACCTGCATGCCGCTTGAATAAACGCGTACCGGCTGGTCGATATAGTCGCCAATTTCGGCAAACTCTTCGATCTCAGGCATCAACTCAGTAATTTTTTCTGACGACAGCCCCAGCAGTTGCCCGGACATATAGACGTTTTGTCGACCGGTAAAATCGGAGTGAAACCCCATCCCTAACTCCAGTAGCGCCGCAACGCGCCCGGAGATTTCAATATTTCCGGTCGTCGGTCTGGACGTTCCGGTAATCAGCTTCAGGAGAGTGCTTTTACCCGCGCCGTTTATCCCGATGATCCCAACCGCCTCGCCGGGAGCGACTTCAAAGTTGATGTCGCTCAGGATCCATTTCAGGTTATGGCGTTTAGTGTTAAAAGGAGATAACCATTCAATCAGTCTGCCGGTTTTTGAGTGATACTGGCGATAGGCCTTACCAACATTATTTACTCTGATATCGCTCATTATAATTCATCCACCATATCTGCCGCATGCTTGCGGAACATCCTGAAGCCGATGACGCAGAAAATAATGGCAAGAGCCAGTACCGGCCATAACGAATACCAGTTGGGCGCCTGATGGTAGGCAAATATTGACTGATATGACTGCATGACGCGCGTCATCGGATTATACAGCAGCAGATTTTTCGCCCATCCCGGTAATGAATTAAGCACGTAGACGATAGGCGTAAACCAGAACCAGAACTGGAGCGCGACGCCCACAAGTTGACCGACATCGCGGAAAAAGACGTTCATGACGCCTAATACCATGCCTAAACCACCAGCAAATAGTACCTGCAGCAGTAAAACCGGTATTACTGAAAAGAATAACCAGCCGGGAAAATTACCGGTGACAATAATAAAAATCAAAAACAGGCTGAAGATAATCGCGAAATTAAGAATCGCCGATAAGGTAACAATAATCGGCAGGCAAATTTTCGGAAAGCTAAGCTTTTTAATCAGGTTGGCGTTGTTAATAAACACGCTCTGCCCTTTATCCAGCATCTCCGTAAATAACCCCCAGGTCAGCACGCCAGAACAGAGATAAATACTGTAGGCAAACGGACCGGTGTTATCCGGCATCCTGGCTTTCATCACTTCGGAAAAGACAAGGGTGTAAACCAGAATCATTGAGAGCGGCTGTAAAACCAGCCATAGCGCGCCCAACATGCTGGTTTGGTAGCGCGCCTGAAAATCGCGCTTAACGCTGCTCCAGATAAATCCCCGATAACGATAAATCGTCGTGAACAATTCTCTCACCTTATTCCCCGCTTAACAGGTGTAACAGCTCTGCTGTTTTTTCTTTCATCAGCGCAGGCGCTGCTTTTGACTCCACATTGAGGCGTACCACTGGCTCCGTATTCGAGCTGCGCAGGTTAAAGCGCCACTCCGGGTATTCAATACTGATGCCGTCGGTGGTGTCCACATTTGCCGCATCTGCCTCATAACGTTCGCGGATGCGCGCAATCGCCGCTGCCGCATTCTCCAGCTTGCGGTTAATTTCCCCGGAGGCCGGGAACGCCGCCTGCCTGTCCGCCACCAGCGCTTTCAGCGGGCTGTTTTTCAGACACAGCAGCTCTGCCACCAGCAACCACGGGATCATCCCGCTGTCACAGTAGGCGAAATCACGGAAATAGTGATGCGCACTCATCTCACCGCCGTAAATCGCATCTTCCTGACGCATACGCTCTTTAATGAACGCATGTCCGGTCTTCGACATCACCGGCCTGCCGCCGCTGCGGGTCACGATATCCACCGTGTTCCACGTCAGACGCGGGTCATGGATAATTTTGGCCCCCGGCTGCTTTTGCAGGAAGGCCTCCGCCAGCAGGCCAACTATATAATACCCTTCGATAAATTCAGCATCATTATCAAACATAAAGCAGCGGTCGAAGTCCCCGTCAAAGGCAATCCCCATATCCGCCCCGTGCTCGCGTACCGCATCAGCGGTATCCTGGCGACACTCCGGCAGCAGCGGGTTAGGGATACCGTTCGGGAAATTGCCGTCCGGCTGGTGATGCACCTTAATAAAGGTCACCGGCACGCCAGCTGCAACAAAGCGCTTTTCCACTTCATCAATCACATGACCGGCGGCACCGTTGCCGGAGTTCACCACCAGCTTCAGCGGGCGGGTGAAGTTTGCCTGGTTCACGTAGCCCATCAGGTGGTCCACGTATTCCTGCAGGACAGATATCTGACGCAGGGTACCGCGCCGGGATGCGTCCACCGGAGGAAACTGATTCTCTTCCGCCAGACGCTGGATATCGCGCAGGCCGGTATCGCCGCTGATGGGCTTCGCATTTTCACGCACCAGCTTCATGCCGTTGTAGTTCATCGGATTATGGCTGGCCGTCACTTCAATGCCGCCGTCCACGCCCAGGTGGAACGTGGCGAAGTAAATCTCCTCGGTGCCGCTCATACCGATATCCAGCACGTCGGTACCCGCATCCATCAGGCCGTTGGCCAGCGCCAGCTTCAGGGACTCGCTGGTCAGACGGACGTCGCCGCCCACCACGATTTTTTTTGGCTTCAGGAACTCACCATAGGCGCGCCCGATGCGGTAGGCGATATCTTCGTTTAATTCTTCACCCAGTTTGCCGCGAATATCATAGGCTTTAAAACAGTTAAGCTGTGTCATTCTGAGTCAATGTCCTGCAAAAGTTAGCAACGACCGTACTGGTCTTTAATACGGATAATGTCGTCTTCGCCCAGATAGGAGCCAGACTGAATTTCCAGCACTTCCAGCGGGATACGTCCCGGGTTTTCCAGGCAGTGTTCGGCACCGATGGGAATAAAGGTCGACTGATTCTCCGTGAGCAGGAACTGCTTGCCGTTGACCGTTATCTGCCCCGTGCCCGCAAGGATCACCCAGTGCTCGGCGCGGTGGTGATGCATCTGCATGGAGAATGCGCCACCCGGCTTGACGGTAATGCGGTTAACGTTAAAGCGCGGCGTCTGCACCACCACGTCGCTACGTCCCCACGGGCGATATATTTCGCGGTGGCGTTTATATTCGCTGCGCTGGTTGCTCTTCAGGTACTCAACGACCTTTTTCACGTCCTGGGCGCGATTTTTGTTCATCACCAGCACCGCGTCTTTGGTACTGACAATCACCAGGTCCTCAACGCCAATCGCTGCCACCAGCTTTTCGTCACTGTTGATGTAGCAGTTCTGGCTGTTGTGTACCCAGGCATCTCCCTTTAACACATTACCCATTTCATCTTTCGGGCTGACCTCCCACAGCGCTGACCAGGAGCCAACATCGCTCCAGTCCGCATCCAGCCCCACCACCACCGCATCGGCGGTTTTTTCCATCACCGCATAGTCGACGGACTCATCCGGACAGGCACTGAACACATCATGCGGGATGCTGATAAAGTCGCTGCCGCAGTCGGCCGCCCGGACGGCAGCCGTGCAGGCTTCAAGGATATCCGGGCGGAATTTCGCCAGCTCGGAGAGGTACTTTTTCGCCCGGAACATAAACATGCCGCTGTTCCAGTAGTATTCGCCGGAGGCCAGATAGGTCTGCGCACGTTCAAAGTCAGGTTTCTCCACAAAACGGGCGACCTGATAAGGCGTGTGCTCTCCCTCACTCAGCGCATCGCCACGCTGGATATAACCGTAGCCGGTTTCCGGGGTGTTCGGCACGATGCCGAACGTGACCAGGTGGTCGTCCTGCGCGTACTGTTCCGCCACGCGGATGGCGTCGTGGAAGACCGGCTGATTATTAATGATATGGTCAGCCGCCAGCACCAGCATCAGCGGGTCATCGCCATTCTGCGTGGCCTGTAATGCCGCGAGCGCGATAGCCGGGGCGGTATTGCGGCCCACTGGTTCAAGGATGATATTTTTCGACAGCTTATTGAGCTGTCTCAGCTGTTCGGCTACCAGAAAACGGTGCTCTTCGTTGCAGATGACCATGGGCTCATGGATATCCAGCCCGGAGAGGCGCGAGATGGTTTCCTGCAACATGGAGTTCTGCCCGTACAGTCGCAGGAACTGTTTTGGATAGAGCTCACGGGACATCGGCCACAGGCGGCTACCGGTGCCACCAGCCATAATCACAGGAAGTAACATGATAAAATCCTTAAATAAATAATCGTTTTGTTTACTATCAATTAACCGGAGACATCTGACTTCAGACTATATTTTGAGCACGCTACCGCCCTTGGCTATCGCAACCAAATCGCGTCAGGCTTTATCGCTGTGCCCACAATTTCACGGTATAAGCCGCAGAAGCGGCGCCAACACCAGTTAAGCTAATCCTCAAGCCTCGTAAGAAGAGCGCTAACTAACTTGTCGCTAGCAAGCTCTGCCTGAGTGCTCAGTAAAACTAAAAACAGAGATATGCCAGCTGCCATATCTCTGTTTTCAAACTGCAACCGCAAATTCAACCCGCCAAAAAACGATAGATACTCTCCCCGTTTATAGGCCGGACATCTATCAGGACTTTCTCATTTAGTAATAACGAGGTCCTGCCGTTACCAGCAGTGAGAGTGAATCGAGGCGACTTGATATCAGTGTTGGAAGTACCCTGAGAAAAAATCTGAATGGTGGAATAAACCGCGGAATTGCAACATAAGGCCAGGCCCCACTTTTGACCAACAACATCTGACCAAAGCAGATCGGCTATCTTTTTGGGTAAAACGCTCACGATATGTTCCAGAAGATGGGATAGAGAGATCATACGCCAACAACACATACACCAAACAGATGAATTATCTGCGTAGTATAGCGCTGGTTAGTCAGAATAAAAATGGGAAAGCTTAATAATTGATTCACAAAAAGAATGAATGATCAAAGGCAATCAATTGGGACTCACAAGATAATTACACAACCCGTGTAAAAACATGCAGTTACATAATGCAAAAAATTAAACAAATGGAATTCACGAATGATTCCTGCAGAAACACTCGGAGAATACATAATTTCTAACAATATAAAACCTCATCAGCTTAACGCTATTGATAGCGCATTCAATGTACAAACAAATCATTTCAAAGCATAAAAACCACAATGTTATTATTTGAATGCTAACCTCATTTCATGGTGATAATAATTATTATTTACCAATAACCACATGACTTTGAACTATCAGCGGCCCTTCTAACTGGCCACATCTATAGCAACAACATAGACTGCACTGGGAAAGCGGGTGATCCATGCGGCAAGCCAGTGTAAAATCGATGATTATATTGAGCGGGGCACAGCAAACCCGGAGGATAAATATGAAGTTTTTAGTGACTGGAGCCGCAGGATTCATCGGCTTTCACGCGTGCAAGCGCCTTCTGGAGGCGGGTCATGAGGTTGTCGGTATCGACAATATGAACGACTACTACGACGTCAATCTTAAACAGTCTCGCCTGGACTTACTGCAATCTCCCCTGTTCAGTTTTCACAAAATTGATCTGGCCGATCGTGAAGGTATGGCTCAACTTTTCGCTAGTGAGAAGTTTAATCGAGTGATCCACCTCGCCGCCCAGGCAGGTGTACGTTATTCCCTGGAAAACCCGTTCGCTTACGCTGATTCCAACCTGATTGGTTATCTGAACATACTGGAAGGTTGCCGACATAATAAAGTCGAACATCTGTTATATGCCTCATCCAGCTCGGTCTATGGTTTAAACCGCAAGATGCCATTCTCAACCGACGATTCGGTTGATCACCCGGTTTCACTGTATGCGGCCACCAAGAAAGCAAACGAACTGATGGCGCATACCTACTCCCACCTTTACGGGATCCCAACAACCGGACTGCGATTCTTTACCGTTTACGGCCCATGGGGTCGGCCGGACATGGCGCTGTTCAAGTTCACGAAGGCTATGCTGGAAGGGAAGAGTATTGATGTATACAACTATGGGAAAATGAAGCGCGACTTCACCTATATTGACGATATCGTCGAGGCGATAGTGCGCATGCAGGATATCATTCCACAACCCAATCCTGAGTGGACGGTTGAGACGGGTTCGCCAGCGGACAGCTCAGCCCCGTATCGTGTTTATAACATCGGTAATAGTTCACCCGTTGAGCTAATGGATTACATCACTGCGCTGGAAGAGGCTTTAGGGATGAAGGCTGAGAAGAATATGATGCCGATTCAACCCGGAGATGTACTGGAAACCAGTGCCGATACCAAACCGCTGTATGACATGGTTGGATTCAGACCGCAGACAACGGTCAGACAGGGAGTGAAGAATTTCGTTGATTGGTATAAGGCATATTACAAAGCGTAATATCCGTAGATAGCAAACGATAAGCCGCAGTGTCTACATTGCGGCTTTTTTACGCCGGGAGAAACGCCATTCAAAGACCCTTTTAGCTAGTCTCACGGATCGGACTTTGCTTATGAGTAATGTTCATAAAACCGACAAAATCTTGCCAAAGTAAACCAAGAATAAACTAACTGGAAATATTTTTTATCGTAAACCCGCACTCCCCTCCATTCCGCCACCTCATGTGCAGCCTATAATCTCACAGAATATGTAAAATACCGGATTTTAATCCATAAAAAATAATGACTACAGGTTTAGGCTTCAGCAGAAAATCATGAAAAAGGCGTTATATTCTTTCCTGATAAATACCACACACAGCATATAGGAGTTTTCTTAAACTTAGGTTATGTTAATCAAGCTAAAGCAAACTTTAGCAGATGTATCATGAGTACTCAGGCAAATGGATTTATAACATTACTCCCAATCTGGTATGTATCATGGAAAATATTTTTTTCTTGGTCGTTGCTGCCATACTACTGATTGTTTCAGTTTTCTTTCTGATTTCTTATCTTAAAGATCAGAAAAAAACCAAACTAACATTTAACAAGCGCAAGTGGTGAAACGAAAAATTAATATAATTATAATGCTGACATAGGAAATAATAATATAAGAATAAAATGCTGCCAGCGGTGGAGATCTGTACGGTCTTTATCAGCTGGCATTGGGAGATTGGTAGTGATGATAACCTTAAGTTATTCAGCTATCGGAAATCCATATTATGCATTAAAACATCAATAATACATCTCTATACCCTAAATAATTCGAGTTGCAGGCAGGCGGCAAGAGAGTGAATCCCGATGAGCTTACTTTGGTAAGTGACTCGGGTGAACGAGTGCAGCCAACGCACATGCAACTTGAAGTATGACGGATATATGACTACAGGTGCATTATAAGCCAGTAATATCGCAGCTTCCCACAACGACCCCTGCTCACCTACCGAGCAAACATTAACCGGGAGTGCATAGCGCGATGGGGAGTTACATCTTTCAGAATCCTGGATTCAGAAATAACAAAAGCCTGCAAGCAGGCTCTGTTTTACCTTCCGGCGCTTATCTCCAGCATCTACATCTCAGTGACGGTAGCTCTTCACAAGGTAGATTTAACATATCCGACCTCAATGATTACGGCAAGATGATCAACTGAAGAATATAATCCGGGTCACGTTTTTTAGTATGATGTAATCTGAGAGGATACATAACATTTAGCGAAGTGAGGAGTGGCAGGAATATGGGGGAAGTGAGGGTGGGATATGAAGGTCCGGCCGGTAGTTTAAAACTACCGGCCAGAGAGTATTCAGTCACTGCCAAACAAATCACGGGTATAAACCTTCTCGGCAACATCCGATAATTCTTCAGCCATGCGGTTGGAAACAATAACATCTGCTTCTTGTTTGAAAGCATCAAAGTCACGAACGACGCGAGAGTTAAAGAACTCATCTTCCTGCATCACTGGCTCATAAATGATGACCGGGATGCCTTTGGCCTTGATACGCTTCATGATGCCCTGAATCGATGAAGCGCGGAAGTTATCAGACCCACTCTTCATAATCAGGCGGTAGATACCAACAACTTTAGGCTTACGCGCAAGGATAGAATCAGCAATAAAATCTTTACGTGTGCGGTTAGCATCAACGATTGCGCCAATGATGTTATTCGGCACGGATTCGTAGTTTGCCAGCAGCTGCTTGGTGTCCTTCGGCAGACAGTAGCCGCCGTAGCCAAATGAAGGATTGTTATAGTGATTGCCGATACGCGGATCGAGGCAAACACCTTCAATAATCTGCTTGCTGTTCAGGCCCTGGCTCTCAGCATAGCTATCCAGCTCATTAAAGTAAGCCACGCGCAATGCAAGATAGGTGTTCGCAAATAACTTAATAGCTTCTGCTTCAGTAGAGTCGGTAAACAGTGTCGGGATATCCTGCTTAATCGCCCCTTCTTTCAGCAGGTTAGCAAAACGCTCTGCGCGTTCTGAACGCTCACCAATAACGATGCGGGATGGATGCAGGTTGTCATATAACGCACGACCTTCACGCAGGAACTCCGGAGAGAAAATAACATTATCAATCCCCAGACGCTCTTTAATATCACGCGTAAAACCGACGGGAATTGTTGATTTAATAATCATTACCGCATTAGGGTTAATTTCCGTGACATCACGAATAACCGCTTCAACGGTTGAGGTATTAAAGTAATTTGTTTTGGGGTCGTAATCAGTCGGCGTGGCGATAATGACATAATCAGCATTACGATAGGCATCATGCTTGTCAGTTGTCGCACGAAAATTCAACGGTTTTTCCGCCAGATATTCCTGGATCTCCTTATCGACGATCGGGGAGATCTTTTGGTTAATCATATCAACTTTAGATTGAATGATATCCAGCGCAACCACCTCGTGGTTCTGCGCAATCAGGATGCCATTCGATAGACCAACATAACCGGTACCGGAAATTGTAATTTTCATTCGATCACACTTTAATCAGTTAACTGGACGGCGGCATATTAGCCACCCTGGTAATCAACACTTGTGGCGGTTGTACTCTCACGAGGGTGGGAAGTCAAGAAAGAGCCATAAGGTGAGCTATAACTCCAAAAACCTGTCCTTATGGCTTTAATCCAGAATAAGTTCTATTTAAGAAGATCTAATAATTCTTCTGTTCTAGCCTTCATTAAAGCATCATCTGCCTTAGACTCCACGTTGAGACGCACCACTGGCTCCGTATTCGAGCTGCGCAGGTTAAAGCGCCACTCCGGGTATTCAATACTGATGCCGTCGGTGGTGTCCACATTTGCCGCATCTGCCTCATAACGTTCGCGGATGCGCGCAATCGCCGCTGCCGCATTCTCCAGCTTGCGGTTAATTTCCCCGGAGGCCGGGAACGCCGCCTGCCTGTCCGCCACCAGCGCTTTCAGCGGGCTGTTTTTCAGACACAGCAGCTCTGCCACCAGCAACCACGGGATCATCCCGCTGTCACAGTAGGCGAAATCACGGAAATAGTGATGCGCACTCATCTCACCGCCGTAAATCGCATCTTCCTGACGCATACGCTCTTTAATGAACGCATGTCCGGTCTTCGACATCACCGGCCTGCCGCCGCTGCGGGTCACGATATCCACCGTGTTCCACGTCAGACGCGGGTCATGGATAATTTTGGCCCCCGGCTGCTTTTGCAGGAAGGCCTCCGCCAGCAGGCCAACTATATAATACCCTTCGATAAATTCAGCATCATTATCAAACATAAAGCAGCGGTCGAAGTCCCCGTCAAAGGCAATCCCCATATCCGCCCCGTGCTCGCGTACCGCATCAGCGGTATCCTGGCGACACTCCGGCAGCAGCGGGTTAGGGATACCGTTCGGGAAATTGCCGTCCGGCTGGTGATGCACCTTAATAAAGGTCACCGGCACGCCAGCTGCAACAAAGCGCTTTTCCACTTCATCAATCACATGACCGGCGGCACCGTTGCCGGAGTTCACCACCAGCTTCAGCGGGCGGGTGAAGTTTGCCTGGTTCACGTAGCCCATCAGGTGGTCCACGTATTCCTGCAGGACAGATATCTGACGCAGGGTACCGCGCCGGGATGCGTCCACCGGAGGAAACTGATTCTCTTCCGCCAGACGCTGGATATCGCGCAGGCCGGTATCGCCGCTGATGGGCTTCGCATTTTCACGCACCAGCTTCATGCCGTTGTAGTTCATCGGATTATGGCTGGCCGTCACTTCAATGCCGCCGTCCACGCCCAGGTGGAACGTGGCGAAGTAAATCTCCTCGGTGCCGCTCATACCGATATCCAGCACGTCGGTACCCGCATCCATCAGGCCGTTGGCCAGCGCCAGCTTCAGGGACTCGCTGGTCAGACGGACGTCGCCGCCCACCACGATTTTTTTTGGCTTCAGGAACTCACCATAGGCGCGCCCGATGCGGTAGGCGATATCTTCGTTTAATTCTTCGCCCAGTTCGCCGCGAATATCGTAAGCTTTAAAACAGGTTAATTTTGCCATCTATTTAATCCTTAAATACAAATTAGCAACGACCATACTGGTCTTTAATACGGATAATGTCGTCTTCGCCCAGATAGGAGCCAGACTGAATTTCCAGCACTTCCAGCGGGATACGTCCCGGGTTTTCCAGGCAGTGTTCGGCACCGATGGGAATAAAGGTCGACTGATTCTCCGTGAGCAGGAACTGCTTGCCGTTGACCGTTATCTGCCCCGTGCCCGCAAGGATCACCCAGTGCTCGGCGCGGTGGTGATGCATCTGCATGGAGAATGCGCCACCCGGCTTGACGGTAATACGGTTAACGTTAAAGCGCGGCGTCTGCACCACCACGTCGCTACGTCCCCACGGACGATATATTTCGCGGTGGCGTTTATATTCGCTGCGCTGGTTGCTCTTCAGGTACTCCACCACTTTTTTTACATCCTGGGAACGATTTTTGTTCATCACCAGCACCGCGTCCTTGGTACTGACAATCACCAGGTCCTCAACGCCAATCGCTGCCACCAGCTTTTCGTCACTGTTGATGTAGCAGTTCTGGCTGTTGTGTACCCAGGCATCCCCGGTCATCACATTGCCCAGCTCATCCTTCGGGCTGACGTCCCACAGCGCTGACCAGGAGCCAACATCGCTCCAGTCCGCATCCAGCCCCACCACCACCGCATCGGCGGTTTTTTCCATCACCGCATAGTCGACGGACTCATCCGGACAGGCACTGAACACATCATGCGGGATACTAACAAAGTCGCTGCCGCTGTCGGCCGCCCGGACGGCAGCCGTGCAGGCCTCAAGAATATCCGGGCGGAATTTCGCCAGCTCGGAGAGGTACTTTTTCGCCCGGAACATAAACATGCCGCTGTTCCAGTAGTATTCGCCGGAGGCCAGATAGGCCTGTGCACGTTCAAGGTCAGGTTTCTCCACAAAACGGGCGACCTGATAAGGCGTGTGCTCTCCCTCACTCAGCGCATCGCCACGCTGGATATAACCGTAGCCGGTTTCCGGGGTGTTCGGCACGATGCCGAAGGTCACCAGGTGGTCGTCCTGCGCATACTGTTCCGCCACGCGGATGGCGTCGTGGAAGACCGGCTGATTATTAATGATATGGTCAGCCGCCAGCACCAGCATCAGCGGGTCATCGCCATTCTGCGTGGCCTGTAATGCCGCGAGCGCGATAGCCGGGGCGGTATTGCGGCCCACTGGTTCAAGGATGATATTTTTCGACAGCTTATTGAGCTGTCTCAGCTGTTCGGCCACCAGAAAACGGTGCTCTTCGTTGCAGATGACCATGGGCTCATGGATATCCAGCCCGGAGAGGCGCGAGATGGTTTCCTGCAACATGGAGTTCTGCCCGTACAGTCGCAGAAACTGTTTTGGATAAAGCTCACGGGACATCGGCCACAGACGGCTACCCGTGCCGCCAGCCATAATCACAGGAAGCAACATAATAAAATCCTTAATAAAATGAAGTAATAAAAATGACGTTATAGAAGTAATGACTTCTTCTTTTGTAAGTTTAAACATTCAAACTCGCAAAAAAAGAAAACATGGTATTTTAAAGGAGATAAAAAAATTATTATACTTGCGACTATAAACTTATATCTTAATTTAATATTCAATTTCTAATTATAAAAAACCTGGTTTTCACCAGGTTTTTTATTGCAGTATATTAATTATTCCATCCACTCGGTATGGAATACACCTTCTTTATCAGTACGCTTATAAGTATGGGCACCGAAGTAGTCACGCTGCGCCTGAATCAAGTTGGCAGGCAGAACTGCGGAACGATAGCTATCGTAGTAAGCAATGGCCGCAGAGAAGGTTGGAACCGGAATGCCATTCTGCACTGCATAAGCAACGACGTCGCGCAACGCTTGCTGATAGTCATCAGCAATTTGCTTGAAGTATGGAGCAAGCAGCAGGTTGGCAATGTCAGCATTCTGCTCGTAGGCATCAGTTATCTTCTGCAGGAACTGAGCACGAATGATGCAACCAGCACGGAAGATTTTAGCAATCTCACCGTAGTTCAGATCCCAGTTGTACTCATCAGATGCCGCACGCAGCTGGGAGAAACCCTGAGCATAAGAAACTAGCTTACCCAGATACAGAGCGCGACGTACTTTCTCAATAAAGACTACTTTATCACCAGCAGTCTTTGCTTGCGGTCCAGTAAGAACTTTTGACGCTGCAACACGCTGCTCTTTCAGAGAGGAGATATAGCGAGCAAATACAGATTCGGTAATAAGAGATAATGGTTCACCCAAGTCCAGAGAACTCTGGCTGGTCCATTTACCGGTGCCTTTGTTGGCTGCTTCATCCAGAATCACATCAACCAGGTATTTACCCTCTTCATCTTTTTTGGTGAAGATATCTTTGGTGATGTCGATCAGGTAGCTGCTCAGCTCACCCTCATTCCATTCGGTAAAGGTCTGAGCCAGCTCTTCGTTAGAAAGAGCCAGACCACCTTTCAGTAAAGCATAGGCTTCAGCAATTAGCTGCATGTCACCATATTCAATACCGTTGTGGACCATTTTTACATAATGACCAGCACCGTCCGCACCAATATAGGTTACACACGGCTCACCATCTTCCGCGACAGCAGCAATCTGCTTAAGAATTGGAGCAACCAGCTCATAAGCTTCTTTCTGCCCACCAGGCATAATAGAAGGACCTTTCAGAGCGCCCTCTTCCCCGCCGGATACGCCAGTACCAATAAAGTTGAAGCCATCAGCAGAAAGTTCACGATTACGACGAATAGTGTCCTGGAAGAAGGTATTACCACCATCAATGATGATGTCCCCTTTGTCCAGGTAAGGCTTCAGAGAGTCGATGGCACTATCAGTGCCTGCGCCCGCCTTCACCATTAACAGGATACGGCGCGGAGTTTCGAGCGATTCAACAAACTCTTGCACTGTATAGTGTGGGACCAGTTTCTTACCAGGGTTCTCGGCAATCACTTCTTCGGTCTTTTCACGGGAGCGGTTGAAAACGGAGACGGTATAACCACGGCTCTCGATGTTGAGCGCAAGGTTGCGCCCCATCACTGCCATACCGACAACCCCGATCTGTTGCTTGGACATTACATACTCCTGTCAGGTGTGGTCACTGCGACTGTTCGCAGCTTAAATGTGATGAATATGTTAGCGCAAAGCTAGTAAGGAACATAGCCTAAAAAAACACAAAGAAATAAACATAGTCAAATAAAAGTCAAAACATATATTACTGACATTATTGACTCAACGCATTACTTATGAAATCTAAAGACATTTTGCGATATTGTTCAAGTCGTTTGTTGACTTCAACATAATCAACATTATCATCAATTATACTTTTATCAAATTTATCAATGTCAGTAACAAGACGCGACTCTAACCCGAACATCTTCAATAGCGATATAAATCTTGCTGCCCCACGATCTTTGTTAGAAAGTGCAATAAAGGGCTTGTTAAAAATAATAGAAAAAACCGTACCGTGAAATGAATCTGTAATGATAAAGTCAGCATCAAAAAAAGATTTCAACCAAGCTTGAACAGAAGGATACTGATAGGTATTAATATCTTGAATAAATAAAGTTTTTTTCTGTGTTTTCTCTGGATATGTAGTAAAACAACCCTTATTTATATGTAATGATATGTTTCTTATTAATTTATTTTTCGCCTCATCAACGTCCAATGTATAATTGAATAATTTTCCTTTATGACTAGGAAGATTTTCATTCTTGAAAATCTCCATATATTCCTCTTTAGTCAATAGCATTGTTGGATCTAACACATGCTGTGCGTTTACTGAAAAATACTCTTTACACATATCAGCGCCAAGAGACTCTCGTACAGATAAAGCATCAAACTTTTCAATGAGTGACCTACAAATGGAATGCTGCTGACTATTGTACTCCCATTTATCGGAGCCAAATGAAGCTGCATAAGATATTTTCTTGATTGCTGTATTATCTTGAATAAAACTTAAGAAATAAGACTCAATACAAGGTGTGTACTTAGGGCGCCAAACTTGATCACTACCAACAAATACAGCATCAAATTTATTGTTTTTAAAAAAAAGATTCAGCTCAGTGAAATTAACAGGCGCGGTTAATTTAATATAATCACAAATAAAACGTTTATGGTTAAGAGAAATAATTTCCTTTTCTTTTTTGGTGAAAAGTAATCGTCTGCTACTCTTAGGCTGCTGAAACAAGCGCTTTGCTGTAGAAAGGCCGTAACGCAAAGTACCTATATGAGCTTCCTGGCAATCGATAGTAATTGCATCATGCCCTAACTTACGTAAAGTTTTTTGTAACGCAAAATTTTGTACATTCCCACCATAATTAACGTGCAGAGGCAATGTCAGTATTGCGATTTTCATTTATTTAATACCTCGTAGTTTTTTTATTTTTTTGTTGACTTTCAATACAAATTTTTGGAGTGTAGTAACTCTTTTTAATTTACTCAGGTATGGAGAAAAAGAATTATTAAACCCATCAACATTTTGCGTGTTAACCCAAAGAGCCAAGCTATTTTCTCTAGTTTTCATCCGCAAACGTTGAATTTCATTAAACAAAATAGACTGTTTAGATAAAAATCTAGCCCTTTTTATCGGATAAAGTCTTCCTCTTGATTCAGCATCTTTTATCCTAAACAAAAGTCCCTTGTGCCTATGATTAAAACTACCTTGTTGAGATGATTTGACTTGCTCAAGAGAAGCATGAACTAAATTCAAACTACCATCCAGCATTCCTCTTTTAACAATATCATCAGCAAGAGTACTTCGCGCTATCACAACACTGTTTCCCATACCATCTGAGCTATATGGTTCGATCCAAGCATCACCAAGGGATATATCTGCTAGTTCTGTTGTTACATCATCACAAAAATCACAGGCGTTTGATTTAAACAGTCCAGTCCCCCACATATCACCCATTTTACGCATTTCTACAACATGTATTCTTTCACCATATTTTTCTTTGCACGTAAATTTATAATCAAGTGCATAACTTTCTGGTTTTTTTATACGATATTCTGCATTACTATAATCATCGAAGCAGCCTGAAGATTGCGCCAGAAAATCCGTATAATATTTGCTTTTTAGCCCCCCGCAAATGATCCCAACTAAGAATGTAATTTTATCCCTCAATTCTTGATTATAAACTTGTTTTAATCTAATTGCTTTAATAAAACATGCAACACCTGAAATAGCTATAGTGCCTTTAATGTTGTCAATTTCTGAAAAAAGTGATTCAAGTGTGACAGGGTAATAACGTGTTTTTGATATTTCTTTTATAGAATCAACTGAGCTATGAAGTTGATAGCCATACTTACCATCAATTTCTTTAACTATAAAAAGGTGATCTGCTTGGTTCGATAATAATATCTGCTCGAATAAAAAAGTAGCCATTCCTCCAGAAGAAGATGTAGCTCTATGTTCCTTAGAGAACCCAAAATATAAACTCGAGTAAAAACCAATATCACTATCTTGGTGTGGTGCATCCTTTAAAAATAGTTTTGCAAGAGTGTCTTCATTATATTTACCATTCAAACTAAATGGGCAAACCCTTTCCATCGACTTCTCATCCGAAAAATTTGATAATTCCGGCACTAAAAAACCCTGAGAATTCCATATCATCGACGATGAATTACTCTTATCTTCTGAGATACAAACACCGCATCCAGTACAAAGTTCATTCCGTACAATTTCTTTTATAGTCACTTAAACTTCCTCAACATATAGTTTAAGACAAATTGTCTTTCCTCCTTAGAGGGAACTGTTATGCATAACACAAAAAAGGTTACGGTATAATGTAATGTCATACTGACAAACATACTCATAATTGAATCATATCTTAAAAAATTCAACAATATGTAGTTAATAACTATAACCAAGACAACAGAACACATACAAGGCCATATTACTGAAGAATAATAATCCTTAAATGTAAATCCTGTGGCCTTCTTAAGAAAAAATATTCTAAGATTTAAATTTATTATCGAAATTATGAATAGAATAACAAATGCACTGTATGCCGGATAATTCAATCTATAGGAAAAATATGTCAATGGCAAGGACATAAAAACCATAAAACCAACAACAAGCTGGTATACCTTAATTCTTCCTGAAGCTTGAATCCCTGCAATTATGCTGGATGAAAGACTATCAACCAATGCAACAGAAAGTATAATTCGTACAAATATTACCGCATAGAAAGGAACGTTAACTAGCCAAATCGCAAGCACTTGCTCAGTAAGAAGAATAATCGGAAAGGACAAAAGAAACAACAAGGAAAAAGTATACTTTGACCCAAAAAAAATCAACATTTTATATCTATTGCTATCAGACTGATTAACATATGACTTGAAAATTTGAGGTCTGATTGCAAGTGCAAGAGATTGCGTAAGTGATGTCATTGCATTTAAAACAGAGGTAGATATCGCATATGCAGCATTTGTCGCAGTTGAAAAAAATATATTAATTGCAATGTTAATTCCTTGAGTTCTACATACATAAGCGAAATTACCAAAAATATTCCAAAAGGAAAAAGAAGCAATGTCCTTAATTACTAAAATCGAAAGAAATCCATTTTTAAAGTTATCTTTAAAACTAAAAAAACAGAAAACCATGTAGATTATGAATGTTATTACAGAAGAAAATAGTAAAAATAAAGAATAAAAAAATACTTTATCGTGTGTCACTATAGACAACGAAAAAGCAATTAGCAATTTTGAGCTGACATCAAAAATTGACATATATGCATAGAAAGACATTCTTTCGTGGGCAATAACAATTGCATTAAATGGTGTTTGAATTATAGAAATAAAAATTGATAATACCGCGATGTAATAAACTTTTCTGGCAACAATTATAGATGAATGAGGGATATTAATTAAAGATGTGATGACATAATTATTTAAAGAAAAAAGCACAAAAGTAAACGCAAGAGATAAAAATAAATAAATACATAAACTATTCTTAATTGTATTCCTAACAGCTTGTATATCTCCACGTCCAAGATCAAGTGAAATATAGCGTTGAACTGATTCATTCATAGCTGCTGATAAAAATATAGTAAGAGCAACCACGCCATATATTACATTAAATAAACCATAATCGTTAGTACCTAATTGATATAATACAACCCTTGTCGTATAAAGAGAAATTAATATAGATATTACAGTTCTTGTCGCTAGAAAAATAGTATTCTTAACGATTAATTTGTTTTTTGACATTAGGCAGACTTCGTGGGATTTTCATCACAAGCAGAGTTTAAATAAAACGTATATATAGAGAGATGATAATATGATGATGAAGTATATCACCAACAAAAATACATCCCAAACATATATAAGTAAATATGAATGATTTTATTCAAATCTCAATGCGTTCTTTGAACTCATTCCATTTATCATTTACATAAAAATGAATTTCTTTTTTAAATCGCTCCTCTGAAAACCGCATTGCATTATTCCTGCATTCAATCGGTTCAAAAAGATCAAAGTTCGACTCAAATCTATTTACAGCATCAACTATAGATCCAACATGTTGTTTATCAAAGAAAACTCCAGTCGGATTATTTTTCGACATGCCGCGTATCGTTTCTAGGACCCCTCCTTTTCCATAGGCAATAACTGGAGTACCACAGGCCTGTGCTTCAACCGGAGTAATACCAAAATCCTCCTCTGCTGCAAAAACAAATGCCTTAGCATTCCGCATGTAATTTTCCATTACTTCATTAGACTGAAAGCCAAGTATTTCAGTATTTGCACTTGCTTTGTCACGTATCTTTTTCATTTCTGGACCATCACCAATGACAATCAACTTTTTATCAGGCATCGCTTTGAATGCATCAACAATGAGATCGATTCTTTTATATGGCACTAATCTAGAGGCAGTCAGGTAGTATTCTTCTTTATTCTCATTTAATTTAAATCTCTCCACATCAACCGGAGGATAAATAACATCAGCATCACGCCCATAAACTTTCTTAATTCGCCTAGCTATAAAATGTGAATTTGCAACAAAGTGATCTACGCCATTGGCAGTACGTACATCCCACATTCTTATTTTGTGAAGAATAAATTTTGCTAAAAGACCTTTAAAACCTTTATCTAATCCAGCCTCCCGAAGATATTGGTGTTGAAGATCCCAAGCATATCTAATAGGAGAATGAATGTAGCTAATATGCAATTGATCCGGTCCAGTTAAAACACCTTTAGCTACTGCATGACTACTCGATATAATTACATCATGTTTTGAGACATCTAACTGTTCAATAGCTAGTGGCATCAATGGTAAATAGCTTTGATATTTATTTTTAGCTTTTGGTAAGTTCTGAATAAAAGTTGTCGTGATGTCTTTATTCTGAAAATATTTTTTATTTTCTTCTGAAAGAAAATCTACAACAGAATAAAGTTCAGAATCTGGGAAAACCTTAATAAGTTCTGCAACAACTTTCTCAGAGCCTGCATATGTAATAAACCAATCAGAAACTATACCTACGTTAAAATTGTGCATAATTATTCCAAATTTTAATAATCAGTCGAGAAATATACTAATAAAATTCAAGTTTAAACTAAATTTTTATTTTGCTAGTTTATCTTCAACCCAATCTATGTTAAGTTGATTATTGTGACCAGTTGTCATTCTCACCCATCCCTTAATGATACCATCTTCTTTTGCATCACCTGGCTTTGTATTAACAATATAGTCACCCTCTTTAAATGATCCTTTCTGAGGTAGAGACTCTAGATAAAACTGCCGAGGAATGTATGCCATTATACCAAGACTACTAACAGCAACAATATTATCATAAGCTCCTGATATAAATGAATCTTGTGAGATTAATTCAGAATTACTTGAGCTACTATCCCATCTAAAGATCTCAAATTTAGAGCCTGACAAGTTTGAACACCCAGTAATATTTAACAAGCATCCAGAATGCCCTCCGTCGGATAAGCATCTAACATATTCACCAGCGGATGCGTCGATGTCAGTATTAACAATATTTACTATTACATTGTCACTATCAATGCTAATAGCAGAAGCTGGAGAAGATTGTTTGCTGCCAAAACCATAATTATATAATTGGCAGGCGTACATATTAACATTAACTTTAGAGATTATAACGTCCGTGTAATAAGAATTAAATGTACAATTAGTAAAACTTACACTCGCCTTGATACTTTTTGTTGATAAAAAGATACCACTAGCTTTTTTCACATTAGTTTTCACACCGGTAAAACCACATGCAATAAAATCCAGTTGATTTTCAAAATCTTTAACCCATAAGGGATGAATACACTGGTCACTAAAGCATCCTATAAACTTAATCCTATCAGCTGAACCAGTATATCGTGTAGATTCAATAACTAAATTTTTATAATATCCATAGCTAAAAAGATTGATACAGGATGCCCAATCGCATCGACCGAACTGAAAAGCAGTAGCATTTAATGCTACCCATTGTTTTAACGTAGTTCCGTATGAATTTTTTTTATCTAAATCGAGATAATTATAATTCCAAGAAATATTCTGTATAGTTGGTATATCTCTTACTTGCTCAATACTCAGCCCAAGAAAAATCGGCGCACCTACTATATCCTTCAATACTATCCGACTACAACTTCCTAATCCCCTGCCACCAAGAACGAACCCAATATATGCATTACCTATATCAAGATATTCGAAGCGACTTGAGTAACCACCTCCAAAAAAAAGAGGGAGATAGGCTATAGGATTAGATGTGGCGTCAGTCAAATTTTTAATTTGACGGGGATATCTAAATCGAAGATTTCTAAATACATTAAAATACCCTCCGCTGTAGATATCATCTTCTAACCCATTTTTATTTCGTAAATCAAAAGTACCGAAATTACCTTCTGTTGAATTAACTAAAAATGTTGCATAACCCCCATCTGGGCCAACAAATTTAGTGAATGGAGCAATGGCTATATCGTTTTGATTTATTGAATAGACTCCGTTTGACGGGAAAATGATAGTTTTACCTGATGCTGCAGCAGCTTTCAATGCTGACGTAGCATCAACAGAACCATCGTGAATGTCTAAAAAAAAATCAAAAGAAATAGAAGGATTTTCCATAAGGAAATGTATTTTTTTTCTTTGTGCTACTAGCTCATCAAGCATAACTTTTTGTGTTTCGCTAGCTTTTATAACTTCAGTTTCAGCATGCAAATAATCATTTTTATTTGAAGTATAGCCATTTTTTGAACTACCATTGTCATCTTTATTATTTTGAGCATACGTTTTTGAAAAAAAAAGTATGAATGGTAATGTTGTAAGTTTACTTAAAATAAGTCTTCGCGAAAAAAAATTCATAAAAATACCTTTAATGGTTAACACGCTACATAAGCATTCATTTATTACAAAGAAAAGAGTATAATTTCAAATGTTGAGAAATATAATTTTTTTCAGAAAAATGCTCATTAAACTCATTTACCATAGATTTATCTACTGAAGGATTATTCTCAATTAGGACATCCGCTTTTTTAATCAAATCTTGAAAGTCAGTATATATGTCTTGTTTTAAAATTGAATTAATCTCGAGCAAACCACCCGCGCCAGAACTCAAAACCGGAACTGCATATGAAAAAGCTTCAATAGCAGTCCGGCCAAAAGGTTCAGCCCATTTGGCTGGAATAACAAGTAGATCGATTTTTTCATAAAATTCACTTTGAGAAGTATGCCCCATCTCAAACAAATTAACACCTGGATACTTACATTTCAATTCATCCAAATAATCTTTACGGCCACTTCCTGCCACTTTAAAAACAATACGTTTATTGTGTTTATAATGCTCAGCCAACTCATAAAAGATGGAATATCCTTTTTCCTCGGTCAAACGGCCAATAAACCCAATGGTAAAAGTATCACTTTTACTTTTGTTCAAGTAAAAAGAATCAGTTAATGTAGCAGAGTTATAAATTTTCTTTAAATATTCATTTCCACTAAAAAAGCCATGGCCATTATGTTTTTTTAGTATATATTCGCTTATACCTATAAAGCAAGATACTTTAGATATCCTTTTTTTCTTGATCCACGAAAGAGCTATATCTATCGTCGATAATTTTTTATTATCACTTAATACACTTGATGGTGTTAATAGATAATAATCTCTGATTGTATGAATAATTTTTATTTTGTTGCGATTATTCCAAATCGATGTTGAAAAACCACAAATATTGTTAGTATGGATTATATCGGGTAAAAAATCGGTAACTAGTTTATTAAAAATTTTCTGCATTAATGGATTATACGAATCAACAATATGCCACACTAGTTTCTTTATGGCTCCTCGATTATTTTTTTCATCAAATGGCCAATAAATATTTTTGAGATAAACCCTTACCACTTTTACATTATTTATATACTCAGTAGTCAAATGCTTCATTCTATCGTTTGTCAAAGTTACAACCATTACGTCGCAACCATACTTGACAAGACCTTCAGCTAGTAACTGGACTGAGACCTCAGCGCCACCAACTTTAAAAGGATAATAAAGCGAGTTTACAAGCATTATTTTCATTTGTTATCCATAATAATAGCAAACGATAGTGCTGTATCGCTTACTAACTCAAAAGATTTTTACTTAGTAGTGAGAATATCCTTTTCAGCACAGTATTATATTTATCATTTAAAGCAATATTCACAATTGGAATATTTTCTTTACTTACCAAATATTAAAAGGTATAAATATAATAAAAAATCTTTGCTAGAAATAAAGAAACTTGGTTTAATATCTAATAACTTACACTCGTCTCGATAAAATTCCATTATTCTCTTTTCTGATGCTTGCATCTTTTCACGAGAAATTCTATACACATGAATTTTTTTTTCCTTTTTGACATTTTTAAAATCACTCAATACAACTAAATTATACAAATCCGCCTTTATAATATCATTTATTCTGGCACTGTCTTTCGTTGTGCTTAGGGTATTGGCAGAGTATCTTTTATGTCTATAAATAATGAGATCACATGTTAGTACAGTACCATTTTTTTTAAAAAGGGAGAGATTGAAATAACGATCTTCAGAATGATTCATGTCTTCTGGAAAACGTACATTCCCAATAAATTGCCTTTTATATATTTTATTCCAAACAGTACTGATTGAATTCTTCTTTGTAAAATAATCGTGAGATGTTAAAAAATTGATCGTGGAGTATCTCTCTTCTTCATAGGAAGTGATATTTTCAATTTTATTTTCTTCAAAGGCTGTAATGTAACCGCATACAACAATATCTTCATTTAAATGATCCACTTTTTGTAAAATGTTTAATGATTCACTCGTAATAAGATCATCAGGATCACAAAACCAAATGTAATCAGAAACTGATTCAGCTATTCCTTTATTCCTAGCTGATGAGACACCTCCATTTTTTTTGTAAAAATAATAAACATTATTTATGTTATTTTTAAAAATATATGTATCAATTTTTTCTTTGGTTAAGTCAGATGAACCATCATCGATCAGAATTATATTTACTTTGTCTGATGGCAGAATACGCAAAGATGACAGGAAATCCTCAATATAGTTTTCTTTGTTATAAAGTGGACAGATAATATCAAGTATTTTACTATTAATTTCTTTCATAACTTCTCTCATCTTGGCTACTTTCACACTTACTTACATAGAGCAGATAAATTGTTCTGACAACAAATATAATGACTGGGAATGGCGTCATTAGCCCAGTTCCATTATATAATCGAGTGATTAGAAAAAGTAACAATGCCTGAATTAAAACATTCTCTTCATTTATTATTGATTTTACTAATAAAAACAATGCAATAAGTGTAAGCAGCGTGTAGGCTAATCCTCCTAACAAGCCACTAGCTTTATATATATTTAGATATGGAACCTGAATCGAACGTCTTTCATTTCCACTTTCTACATCGACTTCTTTTGTTGCGCCTCTATCTAAATCCTGATGGTAGTATGGATATGTTGATCCCAATCCTGTTCCAATTATATATTGGAGTGGTGTTTGAGTATTTAAATATTCAATATAATCCAAGGTTTGAACTGAACGTGTCGCCAACGCTGTATCCGAGAACTTATCACTTTTCGACAAAGCCAATAGCGTAAGAGGGACAAGACCCAATAAAATAATTATTGCCAACGATATAGTTTTCTTTTTTGCAAGTACCAAACTAATGGAGTAGATCATGATTACAATAGACATACTGAGTATCAATCCCTTGTAAAAATTGATCTGTGATAAAATAAGAATAGCAAAACAAATAAAGAGATTAAATCCGCCAATTGTTTTTTTCATTTCGCGATATCTAAATATAGCGACTATGGCCACAATGCTATAAATTGAAACGAATGATGATATGCTATCCTGATTTATGATCGTTACTTTGAATACATAACGAAACCACACATAGTTACTAAATAGCTGTGTTGCAACAAAACCTGATACTAGGTTAAGAGCATCAATAATTAAGAAGAAAGAAAATATTTCTTTTACAGAAATTTTATTATTTACATCAAATCTTAATGCTAGTATAGCCCCAAGAAAATATATTAAACCTCGATAATAAATGAACTCACTGCCAAAATCAAAACTTTTGTCATTAAAATAATTCCAAAGGATGAAAGAAAAGAAAGAAATAAAGAATACCATAAACTCTCTATTAAAAACTATTTTCACACCTGAATTATTAACAGTGAGTTTTTTATAATATCTCGTTATATAAATTAACTTATACGAAAAGAAAGCTATAGTGACTATAAATAAGACATCAACTAAATTAAAGGGACCAAAAATTTTTTGATGGTACATGAATGTTCTTGAAATTACTTGGTTGTAATCATGAACAGGTGCAACCATTATGTTATAGGAAGAATAACTTGTTATAATCAATAAAAAAACGAACCATCTTCCAACAACCTTTGATATTCGCCTTTTTAGAAGAAAGGCATAGCATAATGCCATAAATAAAAAAAGGGAAAAATTTAGTGCATCAAATAGTATTGCTTCATTAAGCCCCATAGATTATTACTTCCATATTAGATCTTATTAATAATTGATAGTAATTTTGAAGCAGAGTCACCCCATGAATATTTATTTAGATTTTTATATCCGCATTCAATTAATTTCTCTCGTAGATTTAAATCATTTGATACTTTAATCATTGCATCTTTAATTTCAGAAGAACAAAGAGGGTTAAAATATAATACACTATCACTAAGAACCTCAGGTAGGGATGCTGCATTACTTGCAATTACAGGACATCCAAAATATTGAGCCTCAAGAGGTGGAATTCCAAATCCTTCATATAACGAAGGAAAAATGAAAGCAGTAGCATTTGCATACAAATTCGCCAATTGTGAATCTGATACACGTCCCAAAAACTCGACATCTTCTTTGAGATTAGAAGTGTATGACTGAGTATTAAACGTCGGATTTTTCGCCCCGATAATTTTTAATGCAAACTCATCTAAATAGCCATGTTTTCTTGCAAGGTAAAATCCGTCTAGAGCTCGGCTAAAGTTCTTGTGATAATTTTGAGAAGATACCATTAAAAAATATGGCTTCCCATTGTATTTCTCAATCTTTTTAATACTAAAATTATTATTTACCGCATTATATACAACAGATATTTTTTCTTTATCTAGATTATAATTTTTTAATATTTCATCTTTAGAAAACTCACTAACTGTTATAACATGTTTCGATGTTTTAATAACTAATGGGATTAAGACTTTATAAAAATATAGAAATTTTTTAGAAAATGACTCAGGGAATTTCAAAAATGTTATGTCATGTACTGCGGTTATCTTATTCCGAAATAAAATTGGAGCAGTATTTCCTAAGTTCACAAGAACACCCTTTCTTTGTTTGCTTAAAAAATATGGAAGATCTAATTGCTCCCACAAATGACCTGTATTTCTCCCAATAATTCTTACATTTAGCTGCGATGCTATATCTGCTCTAACTATATTTGATGGAGACAAAAAACATATATTATCTACTTTCTGATTCAGTTCTAATGAAATCATCTCTGCAAAGCGTTGTACACCCGTCATTTCTTGAGTTAAAAACCTAGCATTCACATATATCATATTATTCAACTCTAGGGTTTAATAAGCACCATCTTTTTTAAGAACAACACCAATAGTCTTGAACAAAATAGCAATGTCATTCCACATTGACCAATTTTTTACATACCAAGCATCTAAATAAACTCGAGTGTCATAATCAACATCACTACGGCCACTAACTTGCCACAGACCAGTCATTCCAGGTTTACTAAGGAGATAATAGTCAACCTCATCATTATACCGCTCAAGTTCTGCCGTAATAATGGGACGTGGCCCAACAAGGCTCATTTCACCTTTTAAGACATTAAACAATTGCGGTAACTCATCTAAACTAGTTCGCCGCAAAAATTTTCCAATTGGTGTTATTCGTGGATCATTTTTTAATTTGAATGTTTCATCCCATTCTTTTTTTGCATTCGAGTCAGTAGATAACAAATTTTCTAATACTTCCTTTGAGTTTATTATCATGGATCTAAACTTAAGACATTTGAATGATTCGCCATTTTTACCTACTCGCTCATGCCCATAAATTGCAGGTCCTCCATCGCGTTTAACTTTATAGCTGATATATAATAGAATTGGTGATAATATAGTTATTATTCCGAGCGAACCGATAATATCAAAAGTTCTTTTAATAATTCTGGAGGACCATTTTGCTAAATTCTGTTGTACCCTAAAAATCATCACTTCATGACTAAAAATAAATGACATATCGGTACTATCTAAAGGAACCCCTCTTAAGGTTGGTATTACAGAAACATAACGATACCCCTTGATCATAAACTCTCGTAACCAACTATTTCTAGCATCACTTTCATCTGACTCAACTGCAACTATAAATTGAGTCCTCTTATCTATAGATTCAAGCCATTTTTTATCACCTTCGACAACCTTCAACCTCGAATCAATAGCATTATTGATTAATTTATTATTTGTTGATACAAACCCAACAATATTTAGGCCTAAATTTAACTCACTATTAATAGCTTTACATGCATCGAATGCATTTTTTCCATTGCCAATAATCCAAGTTTCTCGTTGCCAGAACCCTATCCTATTTAATAACCATTTGGTCCACATTCGGGCCAATGGGACTAATAGCCCTGCGAAAATCCATGTAAAAAGCCAGATATAGCGAGATATATCCCATTTAGCAAATGCCATAACAGCCAATTCAATAACTGCAAATATTACCAATGTACGGAGTATTTCTTTTAGTTCAAACCAGAATGTCTTACGATAAAAATAATGGCGTAAACGTATTCCATACCATAAGACACAGCAAATTCCCAGTAACCAATGTAATCCAATCCAACCGTCTAACTGCTCACGAGACATATGATAGTTATGCTCTCCCAAAATGAAGGATAGTAGTCCCAACGAGAGATAAAGTGATAAGACAAAACTAATAAAATCAGATAGCACTAGCAATACACTACAACTAACATTTTTCGAAAAATATGTCATAGTCCCCTCTATTTATATTCTCATTAAAATTAATTAATTTTAGGGAAAATAAATAGGGCTCAATAAGAGCCCAATTTTTAATTAATCAGATTTCTTATCAATATAAGAATACCCATAGTGGTTATAGCCATAACCATAATAACTACTAGCCTTTTTCACCATGCCATTCAAAATGCAACCCTTTATTGTCACACCACTTTGTTCAAACCTACGAATACTCACAGCTATCTCTTTAGGAGTATTTACCTCATATCTTGCTACCAGTAACGTTGTCCCTGCATATCTTCCAATAATCGCTGCATCAGTAACAGCAAGTATTGGCGGGGTATCGATAATAACTATCTCGTATTGTTGCGAAGCCCATTTAAGCACAGCTTCGAAACGCTCATGCATTAGTAATTCGGCTGGGTTGGGTGGAATTTGCCCCCTAGAAATATAGTCAAACTCCCCTCCAACCACTTTCTGTACTACATTTTCTGTTACTTCTTGACCCGATAAAATATCTGACAATCCTTTAGATTGGTTTTGCCCAAACATTTTATGAACATATCCTTTTCTAAGGTCAGCATCTATAAAGAGTACTTTTTTACCGGTCAAAGCAATAATAGCAGCTAAGTTAGTACTAACAAAAGTTTTGCCTGCATTTGGGCTAGCACCTGAAATCATTAATATGTTATTTTTAGATTCCATCATTGCGAAATGTAAGCTTGTCCTTAGGCTACGAATAGCTTCAACAGCTAGATCTGCAGGATTTTCTACTGCAAGGAGAGTATCCGACTCTTGTTTTTTTCGCTTATTACTTGACAGATGTTTCGTTAACCATTCGGATACAGGAATACTAGAATATACATTAATCCCCATATCTTCCAGTTCTTCTGGAGTTTCAATACCACGCCTCAAAAACACCCTCAACAACACAAGACCAATAGATACAAATAAACCCAGTAATAATCCCATAACCACAATTAGTACTTTTCTGGGTTTTACTGGTTTTGGCTCAGTGACTGCTGTATCAATGATTCTTACGTTGCCAATTGCACTAGATTTTGCAATATTTAATTCTTGCTGGCGATTTAGAAGTTGCAAATATACTGCTCTACCTGACTCTACGTCACGACTCAATCTTAGTACTTCTTGTTGAGTAGAAGGCATACCACTCACTCTTTTATTAAGTTTCGCTTTTTCCTCTTGAAGTATCTTTCTTTTCTCGACTAAAGCTTTATATGTCGGATGTTCTTTAGTATAAAGCTGTGATATTTCCGCCTCTCTAAATGTAAGCTCATTTAATTGATTATCTGCATTAACAATTTGGTCCAAAACCGACTTAGCTTCCATCGTTAAATCTACTGAATCTTTTTGCCGGCGATAAGCATTTAGTTTATCCTCTGCAGAATCAAGATCAGAACGCACCTCAGGCAATTGCTTGCTAAGGAACTCCAAGCTTTTTGCATCTTGGGCAGCTTGTCTGGCAACGTTTTGAGCTAAGTAGTTTTGGCTTATTCCATCAAGAATATGTGTTATAAGCTCTGAATCATCACCTGTAAGGGTGAGATTTAACATTCCAGTATCTTTACCTTGTTCTGTAACATTAAATGACTCTTGTAAATTATTTATTGCTTTTAATGATGATACATAAGTTACAGTAAAGCTATCACCTGGCTCAGCGTCAACTGACCTAATTAATAAAGAAATACCTTTGGCTTCCAACAATTCGCCCACTACCCCATCAAGAGTCGTATCACCATACTCAATTTGATAATGGCTCTTATCCTTAATTTTAACATTTATACTCGGTGAATCTTGTCCCTCTACCTTCGGAAGATAAATACGTGTTACATCAATATTTGCAGGCTTTTCCCCTATAATCCGCGATAAGCCTCTACCGACCATTGGAAAGAAGTTCTGCTCAACCCTAGCTTGCAAATTTAGGTCATCGACTGTCTTTCCTAAAATCATTCGAGACTGCAATAGAGCGATTTCAGGTGCAGACTGCGGCTGACTATCAGGCAACATCTGGCTTAAGCTGTTTAGGATTGCATTACCTTGCTTTTGTTCCACCTGTATCAATGCGTTTGCTTGGTAAACTGGTGTTGCCAATAAAGCATAGAATAGTGCCAACACAGTAAAACCAGTCGTAATGGCTATAATCAATTTACGATGATCGATTAACTCACCAATTATACGTCCCAAATCGATTTCATCAGAATCCGGTGACGATGATTTATTATTTATTACTGATGTCATGCAATCATTTCCTGAAATTATCTACCTAATTTTTCTGCCCAGTGTTTACAGCTTTTGTCAATTAGTTTATATACCGATTCAAAAGCTTCATCACTTTTCCTATATGGATCCGGAATATCTTTACCATTCAGCCAATGACTCAATAACATTGTCTTCCCACGTACTTCAGGTGCAATGCTACTAATTTGCTCTATATGGTTTTTCTCCATAACCAATAGCAAATCATACTGACGGCCAAGCGCTGACGTGAATTGCTTTCCTTTATGATTGTCTAGCGAGATTCCATATTTCTCAGCCACTTTTATTGCTGAGGGATCAGCTGGGTAGTCAACTAGGGCACCAGTACCTGCTGAATCTATTTTTTTCTCAGGAAGCACAGTGCGTAGAATTCGCTCTGCAATAGGTGAACGGCAAATATTACCTGTACAAATAACCAATATTGAATTAAACATAATTATGGCCAAGTTCTAATATAGCGTACAGTTTCTGTCATATCGTGTACACCAGTGATCGTTGGTACAAGTTGTGATATGACTCGATTCCAGCGCACAAGCGGTGTAGCGGTTACATAAACTATATCGTATGGTTCCAATTGAAACTCTGTTCCTAACACCATGGCAGATGCATCTTGTGCATTAAGCTGATAAATGTTTGCAATTTTTCCTTGCTTATCGTTTTGCAATTGCCGGATGACAAAAATACCAGTTGCATCACTCAGCGTTTGCGATACCCCATCAGAACTACCTATTGCTTCCGCAAGAGTCATTCCACTGCGGTCCATTTTAAGTGTACTTTGCTTACCAACTTCACCCATAACAAACACTTTCAACTCATCATTGCGCGGTACAAACAAAATATCACCAGGATATAACAGATGATTTTGTGTTAAATCCCCTTTTTGCATTAGCGAGTACAATGAAATTTTAGAATCTTTACCATTGTGAGTAAGAACTACATTCCTCCAATCGGCATCAGGAGCAAGTCCACCAGCAGCGTTAATAGCATCCATGACCGTTAGAGGGATATTCGTAATTGCTTGCTTTCCTGAATTTGCTACCTCACCTGTAACATAAACTTTCTGGGATCTGAAGGCAGCGATGCTTACGTCTACTTGTGGACTCTCAATATAAGTTGTCAAACGGCTTGCAATATCTTGCCTGACTTGGCTCAACGTCTTACCAGCAACCTGAACTTTACCAATATATGGATAGAATATTGTTCCATCAGAATTCACCCAGTTTCCAGTATCACTTGCACTACGATATTGTCCTGCAGGTGTTGTTAATTCAGGATGATCCCATACAGTCACCATAAGAACATCACCAACACCTATGCGATACTCATAGCTCTTGAGCAAATTATCTAATTGTGGGTTAGGACGCGCCAGTATCTTTTCAGGACGAAGTTGGTCTACCAGACCCGGAGTCATAGGGTATACATTAACCAGTTTATCCAAATCATAATCGCTATCCGGCAGCTCAACCACGTTTTTACGCATGCTATTTAATCCCTGACCGGGCACAATGGTACAACCTGATAAAAACCCAATAGCTAATGCCAACGCCGAAAATCTAACAATTTTTTTCTTCATAATGTCACATCATCAGTAAACCAAAAGTTTGTAATCCCCAAACAACAGTCTATTTCCAGAAGCTGCGTTAAGGCTATAAATTAAATGGAATTTCTATCCCAGCGCTAGCACCCACATCATCACTATCGTTATGGTTCGCATCGGTATACCAAAGTGAAGTGTTCAGACGTACAGATTTGTACACATCACCACTCCAACCAAATTGTACACCTTTTAAAGTATCTGAAAGAGGAAACGCCTTATTAATTGACTGATTTTTTGGGTTAACCTTCGCATACGCCAAACGCGCGCTCCAACGTTGATTATCCTCAGTCACCAGTTCGACTTTACCCGCAAATAGCTGGCCATCGCCTCCCATCGCATCACCTAGTGAGTAGCCCTGTTGGTAGTAGCCATCTTTGTAGATATGGTGTGTATAGCTGTAATTAGTACGACTCATATTCGAGCGAGTATCGTGCGCCTCCACATACCAGTTGATAGCATCTTTGCCCCAACCGTGGTGACCTTCAACTCCCCCAAGGAACATATTTGCTGAAGGTAAAAAACCAGACTCATCTTCACCAATCATTTGACCGTACAAACTGATCGGCAAGCCCAACGTAGGTTCCAGTTTTAACTTGAAATCAAAACCAGCCAACTGGTTACCTGGTTCATTGGGATCGTTTGCCTCGGTATTATCTTTACCCGTCAGACCATCCCAAAAATTACTAAACGATTCCGGTCTCCCCTCCCCTCCCCACTGCATAATACGCGATGCGCCCAGTTCAAGAGACTGGAATGGAGAGAAAGTCAGACGCCCACCAATAATCTTGGTGTGTGGCACGGCGGTATATTGGTTCATCTGGCTGGCGGAAATTTGGTACTGCCACGGGCCAATCCAGCGTAACCACCATGTTTCCGGCGCGGCCTGTTCAGCACGCTGCATTAAAAAGCCAGTCATTGGGCGCGCGGCGTCACCGCGAATCAGGCTGCCTTCGTATCCCGGTCCCCACCATTGTGGCATCTGGCCAAATGAGAGCCACTGGTTCCAGAATTTCACTGCACCGTACGCGCCGTTGGCATTAAAACGCGAACCGTTGCTTATGCGCTCATCACCTTCAACGTTGCCTTGCAGGTGAACATCCCACCACTCGCCGCTATTATTAAAAGCTAATGATAATGAGCTATCAGCGGGCTGGTTCTGACCAAATCCTTGCGGAGTGCCGGGCTTATCCGTTGAGGTATAGCCGCTCACGCGAAAATCGGCTTTCAAAGAAGAAAGCCGCTGGTTAATTCGTGCCAGAACAACCTGTTCGGAAGAGTAGGATGGTTTGGCTTTTTTGACCGCTCGATTGATCTCTTCTTGGCTCAGAGGCCATGTAGACAAGCTGAGATGAATGACTCCGCGATCGGACAACCAGGCCAGATCGTTACGGAGTTCGTTATCATTCATTACCAGACCAGAGGCATAGGCAAGTGAGCTGGCAGAAGTAAGCAGCCCTAATGCGAGTGCGATTCGCGCAATTTTTATCATTGTACAAGATCCATTTTAAGCCCCGTTTCCGCAAGCTGGCGCGACATGGGGAACACTGTTAGATGCAGCGCCCTCTGACGCCAACCTTAAGTATGATTGTCCTACAGGTTCTGGCCTGGCCACACGAAAGTGCAGGCCTGGTTGTATCCCAGGCCATCGCCAGCTTTCAACTTTAGAGCAACCTGCAGTACACAATGTATGCGAAATTGTTATTGAAGGCCATTCCATCGCGCTTCATACCCGCGGTTTTCTATCATTCACCCAAAGTGGGCAAACGCTAGTTTGCTGACAAACTCGCTAGTATATACAGGTTGTGAGGATAATCACCTGTGGGGAACCTACTTTAGGAATTTCGGTCGCATGAAATGAGATGTGATTGAAAGAAAACGCCAGCTCGCAGGTACGCTACCGCCCTTGGCTTAACAGCTACCAATGCACTGGACTTCTTCCATTCTTAATTTAATCACCATTCCCGAAAAATCGGTGATTAATCCATCAAAGCAATCAATTTCGCGGCACAAGTTTACGAGATTCTGCACAAAATTGGGAGTCTAATCTCGAATAATTAACCACTCGGTTGATAGCACGCACAGGTCATGCAATAACATTATTATTTATCAACGAGCGATTATAAACACGACGAACTCATGCTATAGACCAAATCTCAACAGCATGATTTTACTGACTTTTCACCACACCAACCATACTGGTTTACTTTCAAAATAATTAAAGCCAGTCAACTACAAAATTTAATAGTTAAAAGAGTTATGCCAGATTGTTGTTATCATTAATAAATTCGATGTTAAGTTAAAAATACTATTTAGGATACATCCTGGCCGTTTATCATTGTGCTGAATATCGTACATAATGCAGCATCACTAATTTATTTCATGAATATGAATTTCAACATGAACCATCACTTCAGCCTGAACGCTTCATAATGTGTAATATGTGAACTGCTTTTGCCATAACACTGCTGCTGTCGTCATGAGCATCAATAAAAACGCTTATGCAGATCGGCCCGAGTAAACGGTTTTTCCAGTGGTCCCAGCTTCACTGCTATCTCGCCCAGCAGAGACTGAGTTGGCGCTTTAGCACCAGTATTCAATAACATCAGCGGGATGATAACAACGCTTGCCAACCCTCCCCATGAGAGTTGCGCGACATGGGCGCTTTCACCACGCGACTGCATCAGTAAGAACAGTGCACTTCCCACGGCCCCCAGCAGTAAACCGGCAATGACTTCTGAAGCTGAATGCGCGTGAATCACCAATCGCGAGTAACCTACTAACCCGGCCAATGCATAACCTAACAGAACAGAAATACGACGAATTGCTGGTGCTGCACGTGCGCACAGCAGCCATAAGAGAATTGGCCAAAAAGCGGTGGATAATGCAGAGTGTCCGCTAAAGCCTGTGAAATCCAGCTCGCGAATGCCTATCCCCCACCCCATAAATGCCAGTTTTGATGCGCACACAATCGCGCCAGTGATACCGAACAGCAGCGCCCAATCCCAGGCAACCTGCTTTGAGTCTTTTCGCAGCAAAAGGACGATAAACAACACGGCCGCACTGGGTAACAGCACAGTACTATCGCCAAAAAATGTGACAACCTGCCAGTTCATTTACCTTTCATCCTTTAACGATCTCTCCTGTCTGGAACGCCATTTCCACGTTTTTTGTGGACATGCATATTTCGTAACTTCACATTTTTATGCATGCATAACCGTTGTTTAATGCGTAAACATGATCTCAGTCAAGTTTTATTTTTATATTGTGATCTTATTAACGACCACTTTATTAAGAAAAATCTTAGTAAGTAATTATTAGCTAAGATTAAATTTCAGTCACCTACTCATTGCATCATGATACATCTTGTCTGACTACCAGAAGTCTCCGAACCTAATTTGCGTCCGTAAATGATACAACATAACAGAGCACAACCTAATCCATTGTATTTTAACGTCAATCAGGTTCAAAGCCGACCATACCCTCAGTCAGTGAACGACTGCAGTCTCTGATACTTATCTTAATATTGCCGCAGACCGTTCACGTTCATAAACCTGAAAGACTATGTTCACGAATTACGCTAACAGCTTTTTAATGCTCTCGCGGAATTTAGTGCCTTCTTTATGGTTACGCAGCCCGTAGTTTACAAAAGCCTGCATATAACCCATTTTTTTACCGCAATCATAGCTTTCGCCAGTCATCAACATGGCATCAACAGATTGTTTCTTCGCCAGTTCAGCGATGGCATCGGTTAACTGAATACGACCCCAGGCACCTGGCTCGGTGCGTTCCAGTTCAGACCACACCTCTGCAGAAAGTACATAGCGACCTACCGCCATCAGATCAGAATCCAGCGTTTGCGGTTCATCAGGTTTTTCGATGAACTCAACGATACGCGCAACCTGTCCTGCTGATTCCAGCGTATCTTTGGTCTGGATAACAGAGTACTCAGCGAGATCGCCTTCCATACGTTTTGCAAGAACCTGGCTGCGGCCAGTTTCCTTAAAGCGAGCGACCATAGCTGCAAGGTTATAGCGCAGCGGATCGGCACTGGCGTCGTCAAGAATGATATCCGGCAATACAACCACAAATGGGTTATCGCCAATTAGCGGGCGCGCACAAAGGATAGAGTGCCCTAATCCAAGCTGCTGACCCTGACGCACGTTCATAATGGTTACGCCCGGTGGACAAATAGCCTGCACTTCCGCTAGCAGCTGACGCTTCACACGTTGCTCAAGCAAGGCTTCCAGCTCGTAGGAGGTGTCAAAATGGTTTTCAACAGCATTCTTAGATGAATGGGTGACCAGCACAATTTCCTTGATACCAGCAGCTACGATTTCGTCAACAATGTACTGCACCATAGGCTTGTCGACGATCGGCAACATCTCTTTCGGAATGGCCTTGGTGGCGGGTAACATATGCATCCCTAGTCCTGCTACCGGTATAACTGCTTTCAAACTCACCATTATCATTTCCACCCGTATGGTTATAAATCTCTCGATTCCTGTCAGATTGTATGTATCACTGGCAATTATCCATGATGATACACGGTTGCAGTCTGTCCTACTGTCCGTCAAATTCCGAAATTACACGAATAGTTTAAGAATACACGTAAAGCGTGTAGACCAATAGACAGACTTAAGAAAATTCTTATGCATGATTGTTCATACGAACTTACTACTATTTACAATGACTTATCATAGCTAACTATCTGTTTTAATTTGTAAGAGATAGCACTGACATTCATCTTTTCGCCATCTACACCCTTTGATACTCTGTTATCTTTCAGCTTGAGTTGATACAGAACAAGTGACCATAAAAAAATAGAAAATCAGCCAAAATAATCGCTTATAGTGATAATAAAATTATTTGTATGTATAAAAGCGACTAAATTTCAGCAACATCTCTTTCACGGTCTACTTTCAGCAAGACCTCAGACTTATCCAGTCAATGAACTGGGATACCTTACTCTCTGCCAATGCCCTTCACCTCTGATTTTATTACTATTTATCTCCACATAACGCTGACAATATCGTCTAGCAAAATTTTTTCTCCGGCAAGCCACGATATTAAGTAGTATAAAAATCCAAATTATAGAAAAACGATGTTATATACATCAAATCTATTGATGGGGTTTTGTTACTACGCGGACGATGCATCAGCGGCTGGCTATCCTTCAGGAGCGATTGAACTATTTTCAGCCCATGAATTTGATCGGAAATCAGACGCCCCTCCGACATTGATGAAAATTAGCACAACCATGAATAAGTAAAATCCTGGACGCAGGAACTTAATAGGTTACATCGTTGACAACTGGCTATTTTGCTTTCTGATATGACAAGGACCTGAATTTTGACCATCAGGCAAATTACGGCTGAAAATATTGCATTTTATCTATGCCTTATCCATGATCGGTACATGGCACTCTTAGGTTGTAAAGGTTTTAACTGATTATGGAATGGATTGCCGACCCCTCGATCTGGGCCGGACTCATAACTCTTGTCGTTATTGAGCTGGTTCTCGGTATTGATAATCTGGTCTTTATCGCAATTCTCGCGGAAAAACTTCCCCCGGCGCAAAGAGACCGCGCGCGGGTAACGGGCCTGCTGCTGGCAATGTTGATGCGTTTGCTATTGCTGGCTTCTATCTCCTGGCTGGTTACCCTGACTAAACCACTGATTATCTGGCACGATCTGAGCTTTAGCGCCCGCGATCTGATCATGTTATTCGGGGGATTATTTCTGCTCTTTAAAGCCACTGTCGAGCTCAATGAACGGCTGGAAGGGAAAGATAGCGATAATCCCAGTCAGCGCAAAGGGGCAAAATTCTGGGGAGTCGTGGCGCAAATTGTAGTACTTGATGCCATCTTTTCCCTAGACTCCGTCGTTACGGCGGTCGGAATGGTTGATCATCTGGCCGTCATGATGGCAGCGGTAGTTATTGCCATTAGTCTGATGCTAATGGCCAGTAAAGCTTTAACCCGTTTTGTTAACAGCCACCCGACGATCGTTATTCTGTGCCTGAGCTTCTTGCTCATGATTGGCTTTAGCCTGATAGCCGAAGGTTTTGGTTTCCCGATCCCGAAAGGCTATTTGTATGCCGCAATCGGCTTCTCGATAATGATTGAATCCTTTAACCAATTGGCGATGTTCAACCGTCACCGTTTTCTTTCGGCCAATCTGACCCTGCGTCAGAGAACAACTGAGGCGGTCATGAGCCTGTTGAGTGGCCACAAAGAAAAAGCCGAACTCGATAGTGATGGTTCCTCGCTCATCGCTGACCATGACGACAATCCGCTCTTTAATCCCCAGGAACGAAGAATGATTGAGCGGGTCCTCAATCTTAACCAACGCACCGTTAGCAGTATCATGACCTCGCGTCATGATATTGAACATATCGATCTGAGTGCGCCGGAAGATGAGATTCGTGCATTACTCGATAAAAATCAGCATACGCGCGTGGTGGTCACCGGTGGTAATGATGACGACGATATGCTCGGCGTCGTGCACGTTATCGACCTACTGCAACAGTCGCTGCGTAACGAGCCGCTCAATTTACACGTTCTTATCCGCCAGCCGCTGGTATTTCCGGAGGCGCTGCCGCTGCTTTCTGCTCTGGAACAGTTCCGTAATGCCAGGACCCACTTTGCCTTTGTTGTTGACGAGTTTGGTTCCGTAGAAGGGATTGTTACGCTCAGTGACGTGATGGAAACCATTGCGGGTAATCTGCCTAATGAAGTGGAAGAGACCGATGCCCGCCATGATATTCACAAAAACAGTGACGACACCTGGACAGTCAATGGTCATATGCCGCTGGAAGATTTGGTGCAGTACGTTCCTCTACCGCTGGATGAGAAACGTGAATATCACACTATTGCCGGTTTACTGATGGAGTACCTGCAGCACGTCCCGCAAGAGGGCGAGGAAGTGGAAATTGCCGGGTATACATTGCGCACTTTGCAGGTGGAAAGCCATCGGGTACAAAAAGTACAGATAGTGCCGCCAGTGCATGAAGAAGATGAACTGGATTATGAAGTGTAATGCCTTCATATGTGAACAGGGTGAAGGGTGGTAAATCAGTTGTAGAAAGTGCCCTAATGTTTATGTCGGGTGGTGGCTAACGCCTTACCCGACCTACAAAACCTGCACTCGTATTCACGCCAGGTGACGGCTTACGCCCTTCCCGCCCAACAAAACCTGTACTCGTATTAACGCCGGGTGGCGACTGGCGCCTTACCCGGCTAATAAAACCCGCACCCTCTTAGCCTGTAGGCCCGCGCAAGCGAAGCGCCGCCGGGCGATTTCACAACAGAGCTATTGCCAGCAATCCGGGCACGAGACGCTTCTTCTGCTTTTCCAGACCAAACTCACAGCTTATCGAGCAACTTCTTCACATCCTTCCCGTCCTGGGAGTTTTTATTGCGATCCGCCCAGTCATTCAGGCGTTTTCTGGCTTCATCTTGCAGCTGTTTACGCAGAATCTGGTCCACCTGCAGGCTATAGCTCAACGTCTGCCAGTTACCATAAATACGCAGCGGAATTGCGGTTTGTTTGAGTCTGTCAATGAGCTTGCTCTCGCCCTTCCAGCCGCCCAATACTCTCACGTTAAAACGCATATCGCAGTCTTCTTTCAGCAGGTTAAGCTCACCTTGTCCGGTGAGCGCCATCAGTTCAGATTGCCCCTTCATTCGCCTTAACGTCACCAAACCATTATCCAGCTCCAGTGCACTGCTGACAGAATCGAGCCGGGTGGCGTTATCGTAGTTTTCCTGCGCCTGCACATTGGTGCTGCGCTCCACTGCCTGCTGCACGAGCTGCTGGAAATTGAGTCCTTCAGTACGCGTATCCGTCATCTGGATTTGCGCCTGCCCTTGCCAGTTACGACGGAAATCATCGGCATCTATTTTTTCGCCGGAGAAGTCCCCGCTCAGCGACAGCTTACCTGTGAGATTTAACGAATAGTTAAAGGCTTTCAGAATCGAGCCGATCTCAATATTGTCGAGTTTCGGCTGGAACGAGGCCTGCGGCGTATCGCTCCGGGCGTCCAGCGAACCTGGCAGCGAGAGGTTGCCGCCATCCAGATTTCCCTGCAGCTGATTGATCGTCAACAGCCCCTGCTGATTACTGATATCACTTTTAACCTGGGTAAAATTCATTCCTCGCCACTGAAGCTGGTCAGCCGTTAGCGTCATTTGCGCATTAAAAGCACGCAGAGCGTTGTAATCTTGCTGAATATCGCTATTGGCGATAACTGGACGCAGCTGACGAGTCTGACTCTGCCCTTGCTGGTTGGCTCCGTTATCAGTGGAAGGTGAAGCATGAGTCAGTAAGCTGTCCAGGTTCAGCGTGCTCGCCTGAAGATTCAGCGTCCAGTCAGGTTGTTCGCCTAACACCACGCTGGCATTGCCGGTAATAGCGCTACCGTTGGCGCTTAAATTTAGTTTGTCAAAACTGAGTTTTTTCGCGTCTTCAAACCAGCTTGCCTGCAGGCTGCCCTGACCACTGATCCCCGCAGCAGGAAGTTCAGCGCCACGAAGCTGCCAGTTCAATTGTGAAATTTCCGCCTTCAGGGAGTGAGGATAGTCGCCGCCCTGCACTTGAGCGGAGAGCGAAAGCGCCAGGTCTCGCTGATCGCGGTTAATCCGGCCAGAAAAATCGAGCGTCGCATGATGATGCTCATCCTGTTCCATCTGCAGATGAATATCGCGCACCGTGACCTGTTCGCCGTCTTCATGCTGGAAGAAGAGCACGCTATCGGCGATCTGTAGCTGCCGGACATCATACGACCAGCCGCGATCTTCAGACACCTGCGGCAGCGTATTATCATGTGGAACCACTGGCGCATTTTGACTACGCACGGCTTCGGTTTTTGAGGTCAGTTGGATAACAGCGCCTTTCAACATCACCTGCTTTACCTGCAACTGATGAGAAATCAGCGGCATCAGCGCAACGTCCAGACGCATATTGTCGGCTCGAATCACCGGTTCGGCAGCGCCAGGCGCGGTCAACGTCATGCGACCAGAGAGAATACTGAGCTGCGGCCAGACGTGCCAGCGCAGCGGACCATCGAGCTCAAGCTGATAGCCGCTACGATCCGCGACCTCTTTGACCATATAGGCGCGAAAATCGTTGGGATTGACCAGCAATACCAGTGCGGTAAGACCGGCGACAACCACCGCCAGCAAGATCATCAGCGTCGTCAGAATTCGTCTCATGGCTTCCTCAGCAAACCGCTTAAATTATCAGTCCTTGTCGATTCGACTCGCCACCGCACCCTGCTGGTCACGATATTTGGCATCTTCACGACGGTTATAAGGCCGCGCTGCCGGGCCAGATAACGGTTCAAAGCTTAGCGCCCCGATAGGCATTCCCGGACGCAACGCCAGCGGCAGCTTGCCGGAATTATAGAACTCAAGCACGATGCAGCCGGACCAGCCCGGATCGATACGGTGTGCGGTGACGTGAACCATCAACCCAAGACGCGCCAGTGAAGAACGCCCGTCGAGCCAGCCAACCAGGTCTGCAGGCAACGTCACGGATTCATACGTTACCGCCAGCGCCAGCTCACCAGGATGCAGGAAAAACGCCTCTCCTTCCGCCAGCACAATCTCCTCGCTCATCACGCGATCCAGCGCTGCGCTGACTTCCGCTTTTGGCCCGCTCAGGTCAATAAAACCCGCGGTGTGGCCGCGAAATGTGCGGAATTTATTCCCCAGGCGGACATCAACCGTCGCGCCATTAATCCGTTCTACAGGTGGACGTGGATTAATGGCCAACCGCCCCTCATCCAACCAGGCTTCTATATCTCGGTCGCACAGACGCATGAACGTTCTCCTTTAAGGCATCGCGCCCTTACGCCTTCCGGGGATAAGGGCAATTTGGCTTCTCTTTGCACGTTACACAATTCGTTCGTGTTATTCAAAGAACTGACTGATTTTGGCCTTCAGAATATCGATGGCGATGCGGTTTTTACCGCCGCGAGGCACAATAATGTCGGCATACTGCTTGGAAGGGTCGATAAACTGCAGGAACATCGGGCGAACGGTTTTCTGATACTGCGCCATCACCGAATCCATTGAACGCCCACGCTCGTTCACATCACGCTTGATGCGGCGCATCAGGCAGATATCCAGCGGGGTATCAACGAAAATAGAGAAACTGAGTTCATTACGCAGGCGAACGTCAGTCAGCAGTAAGATCCCTTCAAGGATGATCACTTTCTTCGGTTCAATATGAATTGTTTCCGGCATGCGAGTGTGCTCAACATAGCTGTAAACCGGCAACTCAATTGGCTGGCCGCTTCTCAGCATCTGTAGATGCTGAAACAGCAAACTATGATCCATCGAACTTGGGTGGTCATAGTTGGTTTTTACACGCTCTTCCATCGACAGATGACTTTGATCCTTGTAATAGCTGTCTTCCGGAATAACGCCGATATGCTCATCGCCGACTTGTTCACGTAGTTCACGATAAAGCGTGCTGGCGATGAGGCTTTTGCCCGAAGCCGATGCGCCGGCGATGCCTATAATGACGCACTGATGAGACGTATCAGTCATAAATTTTTGCGACCTGATTAACCTGGGAATGTAGGAAGGGTGGCGGTTGAACGCCAAACTCGGCAATTATAGGGATTTCAGGCCTGCGATACTAGTGCTAAGCGCCCTGCCCGGCTATTCCTCATCCGGCGACCAGCCTTGCGTATACCATATGTGCAATAACGCATACGATCGCCACGGCTGCCAGCGGCTGGCGTAACGCGCAATACGCGTCGGCGTCATTCCGGGGAAGCGCTGTTTAATCAGGTAGTCATCCGGCAGAAAGATATCCTGCGCCTGCCAGCCGCGAAGCGCAAAATAGCTGGCGGTCCAGCGGCCAATGCCGGGCAGCGTCTGCAACTGTTTCATTCCGGCTTCTATATTATCTGGCGCAACTAAGGGCAGTTCGCCGCTGATTGCCGCCTGAGCTAAATGAATCAGGGCTTCTGCACGCCGAAGCGGCATTCCCAGCGCCTTTAACGCTTGCGGGTCAGCCTGTGCCAACTGGTGCGCGGTGGGGAAAAGGTAAAACTCCGGCGCATCGGCAAGCGGTTCCCCCCAGGCAGCAGCGACTTTTCCGGCAAGTTTCGCCGCCATGGCCACGCTGACCAGTTGCCCCAGCACCGCACGTACCGCTTGTTCAAAGGCGTCAAGGGAACCCGGCAGGCGTAAACCCGGCCTCGGCTGCGCCAGCTCCCCCAGCGCCAAAGCGACCTGCTGCGGGTCGCAGGATAAATCAAACAGTCGCGCAATACGGGCCAGGCACTCATCTGCCACCGGCTCCAGCCCGGGGGAAAGCGTGACTTGCATTCCTTGTGCCGCTTCATCCGGCGTGACGGTTATCAGACCGGCATGGCCCGCCAGCGCAAAACTGCGGATATAGCGCCCGTCAACGAAGGTCTCAACCCCCTGCACCGCACGAGCGCCAAGAAAACTAAACATCCACTCCCAGTCATAGGGAGGGTGCCAGGCTAACAGCGTCATCATTTCTCCTTTTTCAGCGCTTCAATCATAGCCGCGGAACGTCGCATGCGCCTTGCTTTTAAATTCCAGTTGTCGCGATGGCATCAATCCGCTAAAGTCGCCCCCCTTCTTCACTGGCATGGGGATTTTGCAGGCTATGTTTATTGGTTTTGACTACGGTACCGCTAACTGTTCAGTCGCGGTGATGCGCGACAATATTCCGCAATTGCTAACGCTGGAAAACGGCAGTTCACTGCTGCCATCAATGCTTTCAGCGCCCACTCGCGAAGCGGTCAGCGAATGGCTCTACCGTCATCATGAAGTCCCGACCAGCAGTGATGAAAACCAGGCGCTGCTGCGGCGCGCCATCAACTACAACCGCGATGAAGATATCGATGTGTTACGCAATAGCGTGCAGTTTGGCCTCGCCTCGCTGCATCAATACGTCGACGATCCGGAAGAAGTCTACTTTGTGAAATCGCCGAAATCGTTCCTCGGCGCCAGCGGACTCAAGCCGCAGCAGGTTGCGCTATTTGAAGATTTAGTCTGTGCCATGATGCTGCATATTAAGCAGCAGGCACAAGCGCAGTTGCCGGAAACCATCGACCAGGCAGTGATTGGGCGACCGATTAACTTCCAGGGGCTCGGCGGCGATGAGGCCAACGCCCAAGCGCAGGGCATTCTGGAACGCGCGGCAAAACGCGCGGGCTTTCGCGACGTGGTATTTCAGTTTGAACCAGTTGCGGCAGGGCTGGATTTCGAAGCGACACTCAGCGAAGAAAAACGCGTTCTGGTTGTCGATATCGGCGGCGGTACCACTGACTGTTCACTGCTGCTGATGGGGCCACAATGGCGAGAAAAAGCCGATCGTCATCAAAGTCTGCTCGGGCACAGCGGCTGTCGCGTCGGCGGTAACGATCTGGACATCGCGCTCGCCTTTAAATGCCTGATGCCGCTGCTGGGCATGGGCGGCGATACCGAAAAAGGCATCGCCCTGCCGATTTTGCCGTGGTGGAATGCGGTAGCAATTAACGACGTTCCCGCACAGACTGATTTTTACAGCACCGCCAACGGCCGTCTGCTGAACGACTTACTGCGCAGCGCCCGCGATAGCGAGAAGGTTGCTTTGTTGCTGAAAGTCTGGCGTCAGCGTCTGAGCTATCGTCTGGTTCGCAGCGCGGAAGAGAGCAAGATCGCCCTTTCCGCACAGTCGAGCGTCACGACCGGGCTACCGTTTATCAGCGACGAGCTGGCGACGGCTATCAGCCAGCAGGGTCTGGAAGCGGCTTTAGATCAGCCGTTAACCCGCATTATGGAACAGGTGCAGCTGGCGCTGGATAACAGCAACGATAAACCGGATGTGATTTACCTGACCGGCGGCAGTGCTCGCTCGCCGTTGATTAAAAAAGCGCTGGCGGCTCATCTGCCGGGCATTCCAATTGCCGGTGGCGATGATTTTGGCTCGGTAACGGCAGGATTGGCCCGCTGGGCGCAGGTGGTGTTTCGTTAATCATTGATTGTTTCCCCGGATGATCGGGGTTTCGTAGGCCGGGCAAGGCGTCAGCCGCCGCCCGGCAACAATACGAACACAATATCAAAACCGCGCTCTGTTATTTCCCTTCACGACGCGAAACGTAATCTCGCATCCCTTCTCCAGTATAAATCTGTCGCGGGCGATAAATGTTCAGTGGCGCTTCATGCATTTCGTTCCAGTGCGCCACCCAACCGAGCGTTCTGCCTACGGCGGTAATTACCACAAACATCGACGCAGGCAGCCCCATTGCTTTGAGGATCACGGCCGTATAAAAGTCGACGCTCGGCGACAGGCCATTCTCAACAAAATACGGATCGGTCAGCGCCACCTCTTCAAGCGCCATCGCCACCTGCAATGGCATATCGCACATGCCCAGCTCTTCCAGCACCCGGTGACAGGTCTCACGCAGTATAGCCGCTCTGGGGTCAAGATTACGGTAGCGAGAGTTACCAAAGCCCAGGCGACGGAATGCCTGCGGATCGCGTTTTGCTCTACTCAGGAAGGCGGGGATTTGGTCAACGGTCTCAATCTCTTCCAGCATTCGCATGCTGGCTTCGTTAGCCCCGCCGTGTGCTGGCCCCCACAGAGACGCAAGCCCCGCGGCAACGCTGGCGAATAAGTTTGCCCCGGAAGAGCCCGCTGCCCGCACAGTCGTGGTCGACGCGCACTGGCCGTGGTCAGCATGCAGCACCAGAATCTGATTCATGGCCTGCTCAATCACCGGGTTAAGTTGATATTTTTCTGCCGGGATCGCAAACAGCATATGCAGGAAATTGCCCGCATAAGAGAGATCATTACGTGGATACTGCGCCGGCTGTTCAATAGAAAACTTATAGCTCATCGCCGCCAGGGTTGGCATTTTCGACAGTAAACGCGTCGCGGCCAGCGCGCGGTGTTCCGGGTTTTCGACGTCCAGCACATCGTGATAAAACGCTGCCAGGGTCCCTACCAAAGCACACATTAATGCCATCGGATGGGAGTCGCGACGAAAACTGCTGCACATGCGGGCAATCTGCTCGTGCACCAGGCTATGGCGGGTAATTGTTTCGTTGAAAACCTGATAGCTGGCTTCGTCTGGCGCATCGCCACGCAGCAGAATATAAGCGACCTCAAGGAAGTCACACTGACGAGCGAGCTGATCCACCGGGTATCCGCGATGCAGCAGAACGCTATTTTCGATATCAATCCAGGAGATGGCTGACGTACAGCCTGCGGTGTTGCTAAAACCGGGGTCAAAACTGCATATCCCTAAAGGCGCTAACGGGCGTATATCCATGCCAACGTGGCCGAGAGTCCCGGTGACCGTACTCAAAGGAATTGACCGTTGTTCATCCAAAGAAAGCATTAACGATTTCGTCGTCATCCTGTAAGGTCCCCCTGTACAACATAATGAATAATTTGCCTGGCCATTTCTCCAGGCGGAATTGCCAACATAACCAGAGTCGCCCAGGGATTCTTTGATATGAATAACCAAAACATTCACAAAGGCGCATTATTATTCGTCGTTTTAGTGAAACTTCGCCACACTCCCCATTGAATAAAATAATGAACAACCGATCATTTGCATTACTTAAATCCTGCGATTTTATGCATAAAGGATGATTTTATTTTACATTCGATAGCCAATCGTGGTTCCTCATTTTATTCAGCATTTACTCCCACATCATTACCCAATGATATCAATCCCTGGCCCTCCCAATGGCGACAAGAGAGTCTACATGCGAGACTGCAGGTTCGATCGTTGATACCGTTCGACGGTGGTGCTTTTTCAGACTCCCTCGTAACATACCAATAAATAAAAAATTAATTAAAGTGTAATATTTGCCAACTATCAGCCGCCGTCATTATTAAATAAGCTATTGCAAATTTTATATATCTATACCACTGGCTAATATCAAAAACGCCTATGCTTTGACGGAATTTTTAGCTTGCATATCCTCCCTTTCTCCCCATACGTTAACCTGACATGAGAATTTACCCAAGGCAGGTCTGGCCAGTTGCCCGACATGCAAATAACGCTGGAATAATATCTTTGACAACAGCAGAATGCTGCGTCGTCCAACCCTACGAGTTTATTTCCCGGATTCCGGGGGATTGCCTGTGCCAGCAGCAGGCTTCATCGCCGTTCATATCGTACTGGTTTTATTAATCCATACCGCAAGGGGTCGTGATTGAATCGTGTGTGCGCAGTTTTTGATATTGTTTGCCGATGCAACAGACTTCATTTCTGGGCATGGAGTGGCGTATTTTTGGTCCTACAGATGTTGGCTCCGGCTCGCGCGGAAGTCCGTCAACTGGGTATCGATATTCCTGTATACTGGTACGCCGACGTCAGCGACAAGATGACGTTAGATGCCTTTTTTTCTCTGCCGAAAGATGCGCTGAAAACGGCACCGCTGATCCCCTCGTTTGGCTATTCGCCAAAGACCTTCTGGTTGCGTACCACGCTTCCTGCGGCATACTTCGCCGGTGAACAACGCTGGCTGCAGCTGGGCCCGTCATTTGTTGATCATTTAAGCGTATTTTATCGTCCCTACGGCAGCGATAGCCCGTGGATACGAAAAGAGTTTGGCGATCATGCTCCCGCCCGGGATAACGATCTCGACTATCGGGAGAGCGTGCTGATTTTACCGCCGCCCCCCACCGTTGAGGGCTACGAGATAGCATTCCGTCTCCAGAGCAGCAGCACACTCATTCTGTTGGCAACCCTCTCTTCCCCACAGGAGTTTGTGCGCTCTGCGACTCTCGACACGGCCTTCTGGAGCTTTTATTTTGGTCTGGCTGTGATTGCCAGCAGCATCGCACTGTGGCTCGCCGTTGCGCTGCGCCGCCGTTTACTGTGGGGGATCTGCTTGTTCTCCCTCAACTATCCGCTGGTGGCGGCACTGCACGGTTATCCTGAATGGCTCTTTGGCGACGTGGTGTTGCCGGTGCAGGATTACATGATCAGCTGTTTGTCGCTGGTGAGCTACGCCACTGCCCTGTGGATGCACAGCGAGGTTTTTGATCTTAAAAAGAATATGCCGCGACTGCATAAACTGCTGCTGGCGGCTATCGGGTTAAATATTGTCTTGCAAATCAGTATCCCGTTGGGCTTCTATGGCCTGGCGATGCAGATAGAAGCGGGAATATTCTTCATCGCCGCCCCTATTCTGCTGATAACGTCCTGGACGCTGTGGCGGCGTAAAGCGATTGACCTGAATACGCTACTGCTGGGGCTGCTGCCGCCGGTATACGTGGTATCCGCCGCGCTGGTTTTGCTCTCCATCCATGGCGTCATTCCCTTTCATAATATGGTTTATTCAACCTGGCAGTACGCGCTGATTATCCATATCGTCACCGTATTGATTATCGCCGTGCTGCGCGTTCGCGCGGAAAACCGCAAGTTAATGAAGAAACAGCAGCTGGCGCGGGAGCTACAGATTGAGCGCGAAGCCAGTTTCCATCAGCGCCAGTTTATGGGCATGGTGGCGCATGAGTTCAGAACACCGCTGGCAATTATTCAGGCCGCGCTGGAAAACTTACGCCTGTGCTCTTCAACCTCTGTGCAGGAACCGCGTCTCGACAGGATGCAGCGGGCGACGACCCGGCTGGTGCAGTTAACCGATAACTGTCTGGCCGACGCCCGCCTGTCGTCCTATGCCCTCCGGGCTGATAAGCAAGATTCAGAACTGCTACCGGTCATTCAGATGGCCGCGACGGTCGTCGATCTTTCGCTGAATCATTATTTAACTGTCACCCTTGATGGGCAAACTACCAGCCCGGAATCGTCCTCCCCGGTGCTATTTATTGACGGCGGGTTGCTATGTATTGCGCTCGCCAATCTGCTCGATAATTCGGTCAAGTATTCCGCTTCAGGTGAGATTTGTATCGAAATTCATCAACAGAAAACGCCGTTCGAAATACGGATTAGCGATCGCGGGCCCGGTATTCCGGGTGAACAGGTTGAGCTGATTTTTGAGCGCTATCGCCGCGGTGAGACGCATACGACAACGCCTGCCGGAACTGGCCTCGGATTGTATGTTGCCCGACAAATCGTACAAGCCCACGGTGGAGACTTGTGGTTAGCCAAAAACACCCCTGCCGGATGCGAATTTGCGCTCACTCTCCCACAGACCGGACAGCAGAAGGAAAAATCATGACATTACGTGTGGCTATCATCGAAGATAGCGCTGATTTACTCGATGAACTGCTGGCCTTTTTACGCCATCGCGGATTCGACGCCTGGGGCGTGCGCAGCGCAGAAGCATTCTGGCGTCAGCTGCATCGCGATCCGGTTGATATCGTACTCATCGACATCGGCTTACCGGGAGAAGATGGATTTAGCGTGCTAGACTATCTGCACGAAATTGGTCAGTTTGGACTGGTCGTCATCACCGCCAGAGGGCATGAGCAGGACCGGCTCCAGGCGTTAAATTCAGGTGCTGACCTCTACCTCATCAAACCGGTGAATTTTTCCGATCTCGCCGATAGCATTAATGCGCTTGGCTCCCGGCTTCGGCAGCAAAAACCGCCAGTTAACGCTCCCCAGGCAGTATCAGCGGAACAGTCAGCGTCGTCGCCCTGGACGCTGCAAGTTGAGCAGCTTGTCGCACCTTCGGGGCTGACCCTACCGCTGACGCAACAAGAGTATCGGCTGCTGGAGGTCTTAATGCGTAATCGTAATGAAGTCTGTAACAAAGTTGCCCTGCACGACTGCTTGTTCACCGATGAAGGCGAACCGGAGCTGCACCGAATCGACGTGGTCATCAGTCGTTTACGGCACAAGGCCCGCCTGCACGGCATTACCCTGCCTATTCGCGCCATTTTTGGCAAAGGTCTGGCGTTTATTTCCTGATATCTCTCGCCCCGGCAGTCACCAGTCTGCCGGCTTAGTCCGTCCTTTCTGTACTGTTTCATTACTATTACGTTATGAATTCGGCTTTTCTTGTTAACTTTTTTTCATTTTTTGAGAGGAATGAGAGAAATGAGACTGACAGCACATTAAGAATTTTCCTACATTGACATGGTGTCGTGAGCGAACCACGTCAAAGCGTCATTAAGATAATGGACTGTCGATAAATTCAGCAACCTCTGAATTCCGGCCGTTTGCCACACGCTTTGCTCCCACGATCGCCAGTACGATTTTGAAGAAGAGTATAAAAATATTCTCGTGCGTACGATGTACTGTTTTAACACCTAAAATTAAGTTAAAGGATATCAATCATGGCCATGCAAACATGGTTAGCCTTATTGCTGTGTATATTTTGCCTTTGCGTTTCCGTCTATAGTCTTGTTTCTTATATCAGAGACAGGAGAAAACAGAAGTTTCCGTTTTCAACGAAAAACTCTTCGCGCAGAAGATAATTAAAGCCACAGCAATAATAAAAAATCTGCACAGCAACAATCACCGCATACGCCCGGAGGATTGATCACAACATGGCGTTATGTTGATTTATCAGGGAAATAACGCCATGAAAAGAATAAACATCGCAATCAATACTAAAAATACGTTTCTCAGAGAATCTTTGGTTTCAATGGTCAATGAACTGACCGGCAACAACGATAATCTCGCTGCCAGTTTTTCTTATAAGCATAATGACTTTTTAGATAAGGATATCATTATTGCTGAAGTTCTCCCTGGAGAGATCTATCTGTGCAATACCAGCATAAAAAATCGCAAGAAAAACAGCTCAGTGATCATATTACATAGTTATGACAAGCTCCCGGAAAAAGAGTTAATCGTTAACTGCCTGAAAGGTGTTATCTTTGTCTCAATAAAATCGGTCAACATTGATAAAATGTTTGAAATTATTGCCCTGGAACTAAAAAGGTGTGAACGCCTGACGCTGGCGCAGGTTACAGATTCAACGCTAACCTGCGCTAACTGCCCGCATAAAATGCTATCACGATCGCAGATCGCCGTCGCCAATGGCATTATTCATGGCTTTGACATCAGTAAGATTTCGGCCCTCAACAAGGTCAGCATCAAAACCACCACCTGGCACAAAAGTAAAATCATGGAAAAATATAGTCTTAATAACAATTACGACTTTTTCCAGTTTATTAATTTGTTAAGAGAGCGGTGGTAACCTGTCTCATATGCCAATCATTGATAACATTAGAGCATTGAAAATTAGGAATTTGACGGCTTGTACAGGAAGGTATTCCGAAAAAATATCACCCGGTGAAAAAGGTCTACTCTGACACCATAAGCAGCAGGTAGTATTGTCCGGTTCCTTGGTATAAAGATACAGCTGTGTATTTTTATACAATAAGAAAAACGTCTCTATCGAGGAATATGTCACTTCGTCACATTGCCCCTTGCGTGCCTGTTAGGGGCCTCTTTTTCATCTCATGCAGCAAAACGCCCCCATCAGAGAGGGCGGATGGCCATCAGGCTTCTACCTGCTGAGGTTCAACCTCAGACTCAGGCTCTTCTTCCCGTAATAAACCTTCATTTTTCGACAGCATCGCCGTGGCGATACCGTTACCCAGTACGTTAATCGCCGAACGCCCCATATCAAGGAAATGGTCAATACCCATCAGCAGCAGAATACCGGCAACGGGAATATTGAAACTTGGGATAGTCGCAGCCAGCACCACCAGCGCGGAACGGGGTACCCCGGCAATCCCTTTTGACGCCAGCATCAGGGTCAACATCATGACGGTGATTTCGCTAAAGCTCAGCTGAATATTGTAAGCCTGGGCGATAAACATGGCGGCAAAAGAGCAGTACACCATCGATCCAACCAGGTTAAAGGAGTAACCGATCGGCAGAACAAACGACACGATATTGCGCGAGCAGCCGAATTTAACCAGCCGTTCCAGGGTCTTTGGATAGGCAGCTTCGGAGCTACTGGTCGTGAACGCTACCAGCACCGGGTCTTTGAGCATGTTCAGCAGGCGGAAAACCTCTTTTTTCAGTACCACGTAGCCTACCGCCAGCAGCACCGCGCTGGTCAGTAAAATAGCGACATAGTAACCGCCAATAAAAGAAGCATAGTTAAGCAGGATGCCCAACCCTTGCGAGGCAATAACCGAGGAGATCGCGGCGAAAATTGCCAGCGGCGCGACGTACATTACATACCCGGTCACCTTCAACATAATGTGGGAAACCACATTCAATGCCGCGACCAAAGGCGCATTGAATTTTTCCCCCAGCGACGCGCCGCCAATGCCAAAGAACATAGAAAACACCACGATTTGCAGGATTTCATTGTTGGCCATCGCCTCGGTAATACTGGTCGGTATGGTGTGGGTCAAGAAGCCTTTTAAGCTCATGCCGCTCACCGCCAGCCCCGTCTCAACGGACTCTTTAGGGATCGTCAGATTTAAGCCGGTACCCGGATGCTCAATGCTCACAATCACCAGCCCGACCAGGATGGACAGGATTGACGAAGTGATAAACCACAACATCGCTTTGCCGCCGACCCGCCCGATTGTGGCCGTCTCGCCAAGGCGCATGATGCCGACCGTCAAGGTGCTGAAGACCAATGGCGCAATCACCATCTTAATGAGGCGCAGAAACACATCGGTCAGCAGCGTAATGTTTTCAGACCATGCGGTAATGGTCGTTTGCGCGGCATATGCGTGTATCGCCGCGCCGGAGAGGATCCCCAACAGCATGAAAATGATGATGAATAGCGTGAGTTTGTTTGCACTTGCCACAAAAATTAACCCCTGATTTATTTAACATGTTGATCTTAATGCTCATGTATTTTATTTATTGGAGAGCATTAAACATTCACCATACAAATTGAATAAAAGCAGGAGAAGTTACAACCGTTTTTTAGTTTTTATAGTAAAAGTTAATGTGCGCGTTGATGTGCATCAAGCCGTAGAGAGCCTCAGCAAAACGTCCGGTTCTTACATCGCCAGCCCGCCACCGCCGCTAAACGGCTGCTCTCCGGCGATTTTCATCACTTCCGCCCCAAGAGTCACAAACGGCGCACGACGGCTGGCATAGATCAGGCCGCCCGCTTTCGGCCGTACCGCTTTGACCATGTCAGTGAGCGGGTCGATGATTTCCGCGACAACATCGTCGCGGCTGACCCACTCACCAGGCTGTTTTAGCTGAACTAAAATTCCGGTTGCCGGGGCGGTGACAATCTCTCCGGCGGCAAACGGCAACATTACCGTTTCCTGCTGCGGCACCTCAGGCTTATCGCCCGCCAGCACGCCGCGATATTGCAGATAGCGGTAAATACGCTCGGCGTCCTCACACGCGGTGGCGTGATTCACATCCTGCTGCCCGCGCAGCTCGACGGTCACCGCCATACAACCAGGACGGTATTGCTGCCACTGTGGATACTGCACGGCCAGACGTCGCCATGGTAAACCACAGGCTTCATCAAACGAGTTGCCGCCGCTCTCCTGCGACAGCAGCACCGCGCCAATGCCGAGAAATGCCGCCATAACGCCGGCTTCCTCCTGCCAGTCCGGGTCGGCGTACAAATGCAACATGGCCTGGTCGTCACAGTGCAGATCCAGGACCAGATCGGCATCGCAGGCTAGACTCAACAGATGATGGCGCAGGGCCTGAACTTCACTCTCGCTGGGAAGTGCCGCTAATGCGACCTGCATTGCGCCGCGCACTCGTCGCAAGTAATGCATGCGGGAAACAGGCGATTCCGCATCGATATGCGGTCGCGCCAGTAAGGCCAGGTCGGGGAAGTCACGATTAAAATTGCGCCCGCTCGCCAGATCAAAACGGCCAATACCGCTATTGAGCAGCACCTGAGCCAGCCCCGGCGGGTTCGCCACCGGCACGAGAATGATTTCACCGCGCAGCTCACCGCGTCGCTCCGCCTGACTTAGCAATCTTTTAAGATAGTGCAAAACCAACATGCCAGGGATTTCATCGGCGTGCAGCCCCGCCTGCAGATAGACTTTTTCCCCGGATCCGGGCTCGCCAAAGTGAAAATGGCTTAATTGCCTCTGCCCACTGAGCGCATGTTCAGGTAACGTATGGTGTTTAATTTTCATTGGACGTCCTGGTTGTGGAAAAGAAAGCCCGGCTTGACCGTATTGATCATAAGATCCTTGAAATCCTGCGCCGGGATGGCCGCATTTCTTATCAAAAGCTCTCGGAGCAGGTAAACCTCACCGCGCGTCCCTGCCTGGAACGCGTGCGCGGCCTTGAGCGCGACGGCATTATTCGCGGCTACAGCGCGATCATTGAACTGCCCGAGCCGGAGCACGCTTTTGTGGTGCAGGCGCAAATCGCGCTGGCTGACCACGGGCGCTCGCAGCCGGTGTTTGAACAGGAGATGCGCCAGACGCCCGAAGTGCTGGACTGCTGGCTGGTCAGCGGCAGCTTTGACTTCCTGGTACGGATTGGCTGTCGCAGTATGGCCCACTACTGCCAGCTGGCGGATAGCTGGCTGACCAGTAAAAAGTTTCACGTTGATAAAATCGTCACCCTGACCGAACTGCAATCCATTAAGCGCTCCTGATTAGCCGCGACGAATAAATGCCAGCCAGCGCCGCTCGGCACGTGAAAAGGCAAAAATCAGCAAAAAAGTGCAGAGCAGATACAGCGCTGCGGCCATCAGAAACGGAATGAACGGCGAATAGGTCATAGCGTAGAAGGCGCGCGCCACGCCGGTGACATCCAGCAATGTGACGGTACTGGCCAACGATGTGGCGTGCAGTAAAAAGACCATTTCGTTGTTCAGCGCCGGAATTCCCCGTCTGAGAGTCGCGGGCAGAACCAGACGGCGGATAATCTGCCATTTGCCCATCCCATAGGCTTCCCCGGCAACCCACTCCTGACGCGGAAAAGTCACCATCATCCCCGCCAACAATTCCGCGACGTAAGCAGAAGTGTTCAGCACCAGCGCAAGCGCCGCGCAAAAGGTGGCATCGCGAAACAGCAGCCAGAACGGCTGGTCGTTCATCCAACCCGTCTGCACGATATCGAACTGCGACAAGCCGTAGTAAATCAGCATCAGTTGCAGATAAAGCGGCGTGCTGCGGAAAAAATAAGTAAATGCGCGAATGGGCAGCGCCAGCGCCCGAGGGCCGTAAACCTGCCCCACCGCCATCAGTACCGCCAGCACCATGCCCGGGATGATCGAGAGCAAAAACAGCTCTGCCGTCACCGCCAGCCCGCTCGCTGCTCCGTTGCCGTCGCTCCACAAATAGCTGGGAAGCGCGTCAATAAAGGTTTGTACATTCATAGCGTCGCTCCCGCCGTTGAAGAGCGCAGCGCGTAACGTTTTGCCAGGCGACTAAACAGCCAGCTGGAGAGCGCGGTGATGACCATATAAATCAGCGAGACCAGGAAATAAAACAAGAAGGGCTTTTGTGTGGCGCGCCCGGCCTGTTCAGCCAGCCATACCATATCCTCCAGGCCGAGGATCGAGACCAGCGCCGACGCTTTCATCAGCCCCAGCCAGTTATTGTTAATGCCCGGAATCGCAAAGCTCAGCATCTGCGGTAGCATCACCCGACGGAACACCGTCCACGGGCGCATCCCGTAAGCCTGCGCCGCCTCTGTTTGCCCGCTATCAACGGTAAGAAATGCGCCGCGAAAGGTCTCGGTGTAGTAGGCCCCGAAAACAAACCCAATCGCCAGTACGCCGGAAATAAAAGTATTGAAGCGAACGGGACCCAACCCAACCAGCCCCAACAGCAGATTCACCAGCATTTCGCCGCCGAAAAACAGCAGCAGCATAATCACCAGCTCCGGGATACCGCGCACTAACGTGGTGTAGGCGGTGGAAAACAGGCGCAGCCACGGCGGGCCAAACAGCTTAATCAGTGAATTGACCAGTCCCAGCAGCAGGGCCACCAGCAGCGAAGCCAGCATCACGCACAGCGAGAGCGCCGCGCCGCGTAACAGTAACGGTAAATAATCTGCGACCATGTTCAGCCTTCCGCTTGTACCCTAACGGGGCGCAAATCATCGACTGCGCCCTCCCCCTCCAGCTTATTTGCCGTAGATATCAAAGCTGAAATATTTTTTCTGAATGGTGTCGTAGGTGCCGTCGGCACGAATCGCTTTAATCGCGCCGTTTAGCGCGTCACGCAGCGCCGGATTGTCTTTATTGACTGCGATCCCAACGTCAGAGGAGATGCCGCCGTCCTGGATAACCGGGCCGGCAAAGGCAAACTTCTGCCCGCGTGGGGTATCGATAAAACCAGTCGCCGCCTGAATATTATCCTGCAAAGCGGCGTCGATACGACCGGAAAGCAGGTCGAGATAGACGTTATCCTGGTTTGCGTAACCGACGATTTTCACGCCGTGATTAGCCCAGTTGGCCTTAGCAAAAGCCTCATGAGTGGAGCCTGTCTGGACGCCAACGGTCTTGCCTTTCAGCGTCGCAACATCCGGCAGCAGCGGACTGCCTTTACGTGCCACCAGCTGCGCCGCGCTGCGATAGTAGCGGTCGGTAAAATCCACTTCCTTCTTGCGCTCATCGGTAATATTCAACGAGGCGATAATGGCATCGAATTTATGCGCGTTCAGCGCGGCGATCATGCTTTCGAACGGCTGCTTAACGAAAACGCATTTCGCTTTTAGCTGCGTACAGAGCGCATTGGCGATATCAATATCAAAACCGGTAATTTCACCGCTGGGTGCCAGGACATCGAAAGGCGGATAGCCGCCATCGACGCCAAAGCTGATGGTGTCAAACTGCTGGGCGGCCAGCGGCGCGCTGAGCGCCATACAGGCCAGTAATGCGGCGATGCGTGTTTTCATTTCGGTTTCCCCGGTGTCGGCGCGGTGATTAAAAACGCAGTGAGAGGCAGGTCAGCCCGCCATCCATTTTCTTAAATTCGCTGGTGTCGAGCTGCACAATGGGCATTCCCAGCTTGCTGATTTCGCCCAGGGTATGGGGGTAACCCTGCGGCGTAATTAAGGTATCGTTAATCCACAGCGTATTACCGGCGTAGGACTCTTCTTCAGGGATTACAATGCTGTTAAAACCGTTAAATGCCGGATGGTTAACATAGCCTTCCGTCAGCAGCAGCGTATTGCGGCCAACGTAGTTAACAATTGATTTCAGATGCAGACCGGCGCTCACTTCAATCGCCGTCACCTTATAGCCGTGTGGCTCAACGGCAGCGGCAAATTCGCGAATGCCCTGCTCATCGGTACGCGCCGTCAGGCCAATAAAAAACTGCTTGTCCACCAGCAGCACATCGCCGCCGTCCATATGCCCACGCTCGCTCATCTGCACCAGCGGACGAAAGCCCGCCAGCACCGGCGCGATGGTGTCAACTTCACCCTGGCGGCTCGGTGCGCCCGGATGGGTAATCACCGCCAGTTCCGGCATCACCACGGCGGTATCTTCAACAAAGTGCGCATCCGGATAATCTGCCGCCGCAGGCAGCACGGTCACTTTGAGACCGAGCTTAAGCAAAGTTTCGACATAAGCGAGAAACTGGCGAGTGGTGCTGGCTATATCCGGCGCGCCTAGCTGCGCGGTAGTTTGGCCCGCGCCGCAGGTAGCGGCCGGTAGACGAGCGATGGCTTGGGTAAAATGCATAAAGAACCCTCTGGTATTGGTCGCTTTGATAAAGGCAAAATAATGAGTGAATTTGATTATCAAACAGATACGACCGCCAATCAGGTTGAATCACCTCCAGCGGCTGCTTATTCACGCTGTATATCAGCTCAGATTCGACGCAATCCGCTGTTGGTATCAAGAAACAACGGATACCGATAAATAAATATCGGCGTTCGCAAGATCGGTGGGTAAAAATTGATAAGCGTAAATTACGCGTAAATATTCACCGTAAGCCTCTCAGCAAAAAGCGTTTTATCCAGACATATCTCAACAGTCTTTTCATAATTCCTCCATTTTTAAGCAGCGTTCACTGACTAAACTAGTATCATTCCGTGAAACGTTTCAGGATGAGATAGCAAATTAATGAAAGGTAGCAAGAAAAGCCGTTGGGTAGCCGTGCTGGTAGTCGCGATCGTCGCGGGTGCAGCGTACTGGTTTTGGCAGGGTCGCGAAGCGGCAAACAGCACCTCTGTAACGGCAGCAGGCCCGGGCCAGCAGGGTCCAGGGCCAGGTGGGCCACGCCACGGTCGTTTTGGCGCAGCCCTTGCGCCGGTGCAGGCGGCAACGGCCACCAGTGAATCGGTCCCTCGCTATCTCTCCGGCCTTGGTACGGTAACGGCGGCGAACACCGTCACCGTGCGCAGCCGCGTTGACGGTCAGCTTTTGGCTATCCACTTCACGGAAGGCCAACAGGTAAAGGCGGGCGACCTGCTCGCCGAAATCGACCCCAGCCAGTTTAAAGTCGCCCTCGCCCAGGCTCAGGGCCAGCTGGCAAAAGATCAGGCCACCCTGGCCAACGCTCGTCGCGATTTGGCGCGCTACCAGCAATTGGTCAAAACCAACCTGGTTTCACGCCAGGAGCTGGATACTCAACAATCGCTGGTCAGCGAATCTCAGGGCACGATTAAAGCCGATGAAGCCGCCGTCGCCAGCGCCCAATTACAGCTGAACTGGAGCCGCATCACCGCGCCGATTGATGGTCGGGTCGGCTTAAAGCAGGTTGATATCGGCAACCAGATCTCTAGCGGCGACACCACCGGGATTGTGGTGCTAACGCAAACTCACCCTATCGACCTGGTCTTTACGCTGCCGGAAAACCAAATCGCCACGGTGGTTCAGGCGCAAAAGGCGGGCAAAAACCTGGTCGTCGAAGCCTGGGACCGTACCAACAAACAGAAGATCAGCGAAGGTTCTCTGCTGAGTCTCGACAACCAGATTGATGCCACCACCGGCACCATCAAGCTTAAAGCACGCTTTAATAATCAGGACGACGCCCTGTTCCCGAATCAGTTCGTCAACGCCCGGATGCTGGTGGATACCGAGCAAAACGCGGTGGTTATTCCGACCGCAGCACTGCAAATGGGCAACGAGGGTCATTTCGTCTGGGTGCTGAACGATGAAAACAAAGTCAGCAAGCATACGGTGACGCCCGGGATTCAGGACAGCCTGAAAGTGGTGATTAACGCCGGGCTTTCCGCCGGAGATCGCGTGGTGACCGACGGCATCGACCGCCTGACGGAAGGCGCGAAGGTCGAAGTGGTTGAGGCTCACGACGCCACCACCGCAGCCGAACCGGCAAAAGCCACCAGCCGTGAATACGGTAAAAAAGGAGCGCGCTCCTGATGCAAGTGTTACCGCCGAGCAGTACGGGTGGCCCTTCCCGTCTGTTTATCATGCGCCCGGTAGCGACGACGCTGTTAATGGCGGCCATTATGCTGGCCGGGATTATCGGCTATCGTTTCCTGCCCGTTTCAGCGCTGCCGGAAGTGGATTACCCAACCATTCAGGTGGTGACGCTCTACCCTGGCGCCAGCCCGGATGTCGTGACCTCGTCGATCACCGCGCCGCTGGAGCGCCAGTTTGGCCAGATGTCCGGGCTTAAGCAGATGTCGTCCCAGAGTTCAGGCGGCGCATCGGTGGTCACGCTCCAGTTCCAGCTCACGCTGCCGCTGGACGTTGCCGAACAGGAAGTTCAGGCGGCCATCAACGCCGCGACTAACCTGCTGCCGTCAGATCTGCCTAACCCGCCGGTCTACAGCAAAGTGAACCCTGCTGACCCGCCGATTATGACCCTCGCGGTCACCTCTTCCGCCATTCCTATGACTCAGGTCGAAGATATGGTAGAAACCCGCGTGGCGCAGAAAATCTCCCAGGTTTCCGGCGTCGGGCTGGTGACTCTGGCGGGCGGTCAACGCCCGGCGGTGCGCGTGAAGCTGAACGCCCAGGCCATTGCCGCCCTCGGGTTGACCAGCGAAACGGTCCGCACCGCGATTACCAGCGCCAACGTTAACTCGGCAAAAGGTAGCCTCGACGGTCCGTCCCGTGCGGTTACGCTTTCAGCTAACGATCAGATGCAATCGGCGGAAGATTACCGCCGCCTGATTATCGCCTGGCAGAACGGTGCGGCGATTCGCCTCGGCGATGTCGCAACAGTTGAACAGGGGGCGGAAAACAGCTGGCTCGGGGCATGGGCCAATAACCAGCGGGCGATCGTGATGAACGTTCAGCGCCAGCCGGGGGCCAACATCATTTCCACTGCTGACAGCATCCGCGAGATGCTGCCACAGCTGACCGAAAGCCTGCCTAAATCGGTCAAAGTGCAGGTACTTTCTGACCGCACCACCAATATTCGTGCTTCGGTCAGCGACACTCAGTTTGAGCTGATGCTGGCGATCGCCCTGGTGGTGATGATTATTTACGTGTTTCTGCGCAACGTCCCGGCGACCATTATTCCCGGCATCGCCGTGCCGCTGTCGCTGGTCGGCACCTTCGCGGTAATGGTGTTCCTCGACTTCTCGATTAACAACCTGACGCTGATGGCCCTGACCATCGCCACCGGGTTTGTGGTCGATGACGCCATCGTGGTTATCGAAAACATCTCGCGCTATATCGAGAAAGGCGAAAAACCGCTGACCGCTGCCCTGAAAGGCGCGGGTGAGATCGGCTTTACCATTATCTCCCTGACCTTCTCGCTGATCGCGGTGCTGATCCCGCTGCTGTTTATGGGTGATATCGTGGGCCGCCTGTTCCGCGAGTTCGCCGTCACCCTGGCGGTGGCGATCCTTATCTCGGCAGTGGTGTCGCTGACCCTGACGCCGATGATGTGCGCACGCATGTTAAGCCACGAGTCGCTGCGCAAGCAAAACCGCTTCTCCCGCGCCAGCGAACGCTTCTTTGAGCGGGTGATCGCCGTCTATGGCCGCTGGCTGAGCCGGGTGCTGAACCATCCGTGGCTGACGCTGAGCGTGGCCCTTAGCACGCTGGCGCTGTCGATTATGCTATGGGTGTTTATTCCGAAAGGCTTCTTCCCAACGCAGGACAACGGTATCATCCAGGGCACGCTACAGGCCCCGCAGTCGGTATCGTTTGCCAGCATGGCCGAGCGCCAGCAGCAGGTTTCCGCGGTCATTCTTAAAGATCCGGCGGTGGAAAGCCTGACGTCATACGTTGGGGTTGACGGCACCAACCCGGCGCTGAACAGCGCCCGCCTGCAAATCAACCTCAAGCCGTTGGACGAGCGTGACGATCGCGTACAAACGGTCATCGCCCGCCTGCAAAACGCGGTGGACGGCATTCCCGGTATCGAACTTTATCTTCAGCCAACCCAGGACCTGACGATTGACACTACCGTCAGCCGCACCCAGTACCAGTTCACGCTTCAGGCCAACTCGCTTGATGCGCTGAGCAACTGGGTACCACAGCTGTTGACCCGCCTGCAGGCATTGCCGCAGCTCTCCGACGTCAGCAGCGACTGGCAGGATAAAGGCCTGGCGGCGTATATCAACGTTGACCGCGATAGCGCCAGCCGTCTCGGCATCAGCATGTCCGATATCGATAACGCGCTGTACAACGCCTTCGGTCAGCGCCTGATTTCCACCATTTATACTCAGGCGAACCAGTACCGCGTGGTGCTGGAGCATGATACCCAGGCGACGCCGGGGCTGGCGGCGTTGGACAATATCCGCCTGACCAGCAGCGACGGCGGGATCGTGCCGCTTACGGCGATCGCCAAAGTGGAGCAGCGCTTTGCCCCGCTGTCGATTAACCATCTCGATCAGTTCCCGGTCACCACGATCTCGTTTAACGTCCCAGGCAACTATTCGCTGGGCGATGCGGTCGAGGCGATTCTTGGCGCCGAGCAGGCGCTGGAGTTCCCGAGCGATATTCGTACCCAGTTCCAGGGCAGTTCTCTGGCCTTCCAGTCGGCGCTCGGCAGCACCGTCTGGCTGGTGGTTGCCGCCGTGGTGGCGATGTATATCGTGCTCGGCGTGCTGTATGAGAGCTTTATTCATCCAATCACCATCCTGTCTACCCTGCCAACGGCGGGCGTCGGCGCGCTGCTGGCACTGTGGTTGGCCGGTAGCGAGCTGGATGTTATCGCCATTATCGGCATCATTCTGCTTATCGGTATCGTTAAGAAAAACGCCATCATGATGATCGACTTCGCGCTGGCCGCCGAACGCGAACAGGGCATGCCGCCGCGCGAGGCGATTTATCAGGCCTGTCTGTTGCGTTTTCGTCCGATCCTGATGACCACGCTGGCGGCCCTGTTCGGCGCGCTGCCGCTGATGTTGAGCACCGGCGTTGGCGCGGAACTGCGTCGTCCGCTGGGGATCGGTATGGTTGGCGGCCTGATGCTCAGCCAGGTGCTGACCCTGTTCACTACTCCGGTCATCTATCTGCTGTTCGACCGCCTGTCGCTGTATATGAAGAGCCGGTTCCCACGGCGTGAGGAGGAGGCGTAAGTGAAGTTTTTCGCCCTCTTCATTTATCGCCCGGTGGCGACGATTCTGATTTCGCTCGCCATCACCCTGTGCGGCGTCCTCGGTTTCCGCCTGCTGCCGGTCGCGCCGCTGCCGCAGGTGGATTTTCCGGTCATTATGATCAGCGCCTCGCTGCCCGGCGCCTCGCCGGAAACTATGGCCTCTTCGGTGGCGACGCCGCTGGAGCGCTCTTTGGGGCGGATTGCCGGGGTGAACGAGATGACCTCCTCCAGTTCGCTTGGCAGTACGCGAATCATTATGGAGTTCAACTTCGATCGCGATATCAACGGCGCCGCGCGCGACGTACAGGCGGCAATTAACGCCGCGCAAAGCCTGCTGCCGAGCGGCATGCCGAGCCGCCCGACCTATCGCAAGGCCAACCCGTCCGACGCGCCGATCATGATCCTCACCCTCACCTCGGATACCTATTCCCAGGGTGAGCTGTACGATTTCGCCTCTACCCAGCTGGCGCAGACCATTGCGCAGATTGACGGCGTCGGCGACGTTGACGTCGGCGGCAGCTCCCTGCCCGCCGTGCGCGTTGATCTCAACCCGCAGGCGCTGTTTAACCAGGGCGTGTCGCTGGACGCGGTACGCACCGCCATCAGCGACGCCAACGTGCGTAAACCGCAGGGAGCGCTGGAAGACGCCTCCCACCGCTGGCAGGTAGAAACCAACGACGAGCTAAAAACCGCCGCCGAATATCAACCATTAATCGTGCACTACAATAACGGCGCGGCGGTGCGGTTAGGTGATGTCGCCAACGTCACCGACTCGGTACAGGATGTGCGCAACGCCGGGATGACCAACGCTAAACCGGCAATTTTGCTGATGATCCGCAAGCTGCCGGAAGCCAATATCATTGAAACGGTGGACAGCATTCGCGCCCGCCTGCCGGATCTGCAGCGCACGATCCCGGCATCTATCGACCTGCAAATCGCCCAGGACCGGTCGCCAACCATCCGCGCCTCGCTGGAAGAAGTCGAGCAAACGCTGGTGATTTCGGTTGGCCTGGTGATCCTCGTGGTGTTCCTGTTCCTGCGCTCGGGACGAGCAACGCTGATCCCGGCGGTGGCGGTTCCGGTCTCGTTGATTGGCACCTTTGCGGCGATGTACCTGTGCGGCTTCAGCCTGAATAACCTGTCACTGATGGCGCTAACCATCGCCACAGGATTTGTGGTCGATGACGCCATCGTGGTGCTGGAGAACATCTCCCGCCATCTCGAAGCGGGTATGAAGCCGCTACAGGCAGCACTTCAAGGGAGTCGGGAGGTCGGTTTCACCGTGCTGTCGATGAGCGTGTCGCTGGTCGCCGTCTTCCTGCCGCTACTGCTGATGGGCGGGCTACCGGGGAGGTTACTGCGCGAATTTGCCGTTACCCTGTCGGTGGCGATCGGCATTTCGCTAGCGGTGTCGCTGACCCTGACGCCGATGATGTGCGGCTGGCTGCTGAAAAGCGGCAAGCCCAACGAGCCGACGCGCAAGCGCGGTTTTGGTCGTCTGCTGGTGGCTATTCAGGGCGGATACGGCAAGTCGCTGAAATGGGTACTGAAGCACAGCCGCTTAACCGGCCTGGTGCTGCTCGGCACCATCGCGCTCAGTATCTGGCTCTATATCTCGATTCCGAAAACCTTCTTCCCGGAGCAGGATACCGGGGTACTGATGGGCGGCATTCAGGCCGACCAGAGCATTTCGTTCCAGGCAATGCGCGGCAAGCTGCAGGACTTTATGAAGATCATTCGTGAAGATCCGGCGGTGGATAACGTCACTGGCTTTACCGGCGGCTCACGGGTCAACAGCGGGATGATGTTTATCACCCTGAAATCGCGCGATGAACGACACGAAACGGCGCAGCAGATTATCGACCGGCTGCGTAAAAAACTGGCGAAAGAGCCGGGGGCCAACCTGTTCCTGATGGCGGTACAGGATATTCGCGTAGGCGGACGTCAGGCTAATGCCAGCTACCAGTACACCCTGCTGTCGGACGATCTTGCGGCGCTGCGCGAGTGGGAGCCAAAAATCCGCAAAGCGCTGGCGGCGCTGCCGGAACTGGCGGACGTTAACTCGGATCAGCAGGATAACGGTGCGGAGATGGATCTGATCTACGATCGCGATACCATGTCGCGTCTGGGGATCAGCGTGCAGGACGCCAATAACTTGCTCAACAACGCCTTCGGTCAACGGCAGATCTCAACCATTTACCAGCCTCTGAACCAATATAAGGTGGTGATGGAAGTCGATCCGGTTTACACCCAGGACGTCAGCGCGCTGGATAAGATGTTTGTGATCAACAGCGAAGATAAACCCATTCCGCTCTCTTATTTCGCCAAATGGCAACCGGCCAACGCCCCGCTGTCGGTGAACCATCAAGGGCTGTCGGCGGCGTCGACCATCTCCTTTAACCTGCCGACCGGCAAGTCGCTGTCGGAAGCCAGCGATGCGATTAACCGGGCAATGACCCAGCTTGGCGTGCCGTCAAGCGTGCGCGGCTCGTTCGCCGGGACCGCGCAGGTATTCCAGGAGACCATGAACTCGCAGGTGATTCTGATTCTGGCGGCAATCGCCACGGTCTATATCGTGCTGGGGATCCTCTACGAGAGCTACGTTCATCCGCTGACTATCCTTTCGACCATTCCTTCCGCTGGCGTCGGCGCGCTGCTGGCGCTGGAGCTTTTCGATGCCCCGTTCAGCCTAATCGCGCTAATCGGGATTATGCTATTAATTGGCATCGTGAAGAAAAACGCCATCATGATGGTCGATTTTGCCCTTGAGGCGCAGCGTAACGGCAACCTGCCGCCGGAAGAAGCCATCTTCCAGGCTTGCCTGTTGCGTTTTCGCCCGATAATGATGACCACCCTGGCAGCGCTGTTCGGCGCGCTGCCGCTGGTTATCTCCAGTGGTGATGGCTCCGAGCTGCGCCAGCCGCTGGGGATTACCATCGTCGGCGGTCTGGTGATGAGTCAGTTGTTGACCCTGTATACCACGCCAGTGGTCTATCTGTTCTTCGACCGTCTGCGGTTGCGTTTTTCGCGAAAACTCCATCAACCGGTAAGCGAATAACATGACCGATCTCCCCGCCAGCGTGCGCTGGCAGTTATGGATAGTGGCCTTCGGCTTCTTTATGCAGGCGCTGGATACCACTATCGTCAACACCGCCCTCCCCTCAATGGCGAAAAGCCTCGGGGAGAGTCCGTTGCATATGCATATGGTTATCGTCTCTTATGTATTGACGGTAGCGGTGATGCTGCCCGCCAGCGGCTGGCTGGCGGACCGGGTGGGCGTACGTAATATTTTCTTCAGCGCTATCATCCTGTTTACCGCAGGTTCGCTGTTCTGCGCTCAGGCTGCTACTCTCGACCAGTTAATACTTGCCCGCGTATTGCAGGGCGTCGGCGGCGCGATGATGGTTCCCGTCGGTCGCCTGACGGTGATGAAAATCGTCCCGCGCAGTCAATATATGGCGGCGATGACCTTCGTCACCCTCCCCGGCCAGGTCGGCCCGCTGCTCGGCCCAGCGCTCGGCGGAATGCTGGTGGAGTACGCCTCGTGGCACTGGATCTTCCTGATTAATATTCCGGTCGGGATTATCGGCGCCATCGCCACCCTGTGCCTGATGCCCAACTACACCCTGCAAACCCGGCGCTTTGATATCTTCGGCTTTATTCTGCTGGCGGCGGGAATGGCCACGCTAACCCTGGCGCTCGACGGTAAAAAAGGGCTCGGTATCTCTGTGCAGTGGCTGGCGGCGCTGGTAGCGGCCGGCGTTGCATCCATTTTGTTCTATCTGTGGCACGCGCGCGGTAATCGCAACGCGCTGTTTAGCCTGAAACTGTTCAGCAACCGCACCTTCTCTCTCGGCCTCGGCGGCAGCTTCGCCGGGCGCATCGGCAGCGGCATGCTGCCGTTTATGACGCCGGTATTTTTGCAGATTGGCCTCGGCTTTACGCCATTCCACGCCGGGCTGATGATGATCCCGATGGTGCTCGGCAGCATGGGCATGAAGCGTATCGTGGTCCAGGTGGTCAACCGCTTCGGCTATCGTCGGGTGCTGGTGGCCTCAACAATCGGCCTGGCGCTGGTCAGCCTGCTGTTTATGGCGGTCGCTCTCGCGGGCTGGTACTGGCTGCTGCCGGTGGTGCTATTCCTGCAAGGGATGATCAACTCCAGCCGCTTTTCGTCAATGAACACGCTGACTCTGAAAGACCTGCCCGATGACCTCGCCAGCAGCGGCAACAGCATGCTGTCAATGGTCATGCAGCTGTCGATGAGTATCGGCGTCACCATCGCCGGCATGCTGCTGGGTCTCTATGGTCAGCAGCATATCAGCGCCGATGCGACAACCACTCATCAGGTCTTTCTCTATACCTACTTAAGCATGGCGGTGATTATCGCGCTACCCGCGCTGATTTTTTCCCGCGTACCGGACGACGACACCACCAACACCGTGATTGGTCGTCGCAAAAGGAGTGAATCTTGAAGTTCTGGCGTCCCGGCATTACCGGCAAGCTATTTATCGCGATCCTCGCCACCTGCATCGTACTGTTAATCAGCATGCACTGGGCGGTGCGCATCAGTTTTGAACGCGGGTTTATCGACTATATCAAGCGCGGAAACGAGCAGCGGCTGACCATGCTCGGGGACGCCCTGAGCGAACAGTATGCCCAGCACGGTAGCTGGAAGTTCCTGCGCAATAATGACCGGTTTATTTTCCAGTTGCTGAAAACGTTTGAGCGCGACAACGACGACCACTCGCCGCAGGGGCGCGGTATGAGACCTGAGCCAATGGATGAGCCTGGACCGGGTCCCGGCCCCGGGGAGATGCCGCCGGATGCCGCGCCAGACCGACCGCTCGATGGCCCACGCGGCGATCGAGGTCCCGGCCCGGACATTCCGCCGCACGGCTGGCGTACCATGTTCTGGGTGGTCGATCAAAAAGGCCGCGTGCTGGTAGGGCCGCGCGAACGCTTACCGAAAGATGGCACCCGGCGCAATATTATGGTTAACGGCGTGGAAGTCGGCGCGGTGATTGCGTCGCCGGTTGAACGTCTGACGCGCAATACAGATATCAATTTTGACCGCCAGCAGAAACGCACCAGTTGGCTGATTGTCGCCCTCGCGACGCTCCTCGCCGCGCTGGCTACCTTCCCGCTGGCGCGCGGCCTGCTTGCGCCGGTCAAGCGGCTGGTCGAGGGCACCCATCGTCTGGCTGCCGGAGATTTCTCGACCCGTGTTACGGCCAGCAGCAGCGATGAACTGGGCCGCCTGGCGCAGGATTTTAACCAGTTAGCCAGCACCCTGGAGCGCAATCAGCAAATGCGCCGGGACCTGATGGCTGATATTTCTCACGAACTGCGCACGCCGCTGGCAGTGCTGCGCGGCGAGCTGGAAGCGATTCAGGACGGCATCAGGAAATTCACCCCGGACTCCATCACCTCTTTACAGGCCGAGGTCGCCACTCTCACCAAACTGGTTGACGATTTACATCAGCTATCGATGTCCGATGAAGGTGCGCTCTCCTACCAGAAAACCTCGGTGGATATCATCAACCTGCTGGAAGTCGCCGCTGGCGCGTTCCGCGAACGTTTCGCCAGCCGCGGACTGTCGATCGGTGTTTCGCTACCGGAAAGCGCGACGATTTTCGGCGACCGGGATCGCCTGATGCAGCTCTTTAATAACCTGCTGGAAAATAGCCTGCGCTATACCGATAGCGGCGGGGGGCTGCAGATTAGCGCCAGCCAAAATGGCCGCATGCTGGTTCTCGACTTTGCCGATAGCGCTCCGGGTGTAACCGATGAGCAGTTGGAAAGGCTGGTTGAGCGCTTTTACCGTACCGAAGGGTCGCGCAATCGTGCCAGCGGCGGCTCTGGTTTAGGGCTGGCGATTTGCCTTAACATTGTGGCTGCCCACGGTGGCACTTTGCGTGCCGGTCATTCGCCTTTGGGCGGGGTTAGCATTAAAGTAGAGTTACCTCTGGAACGTAATTTATCGAGAGACGTATGACTGAATTACCTGTTGATGAAAACACACCACGCATTCTGATCGTGGAAGATGAGCCCAAGCTAGGCCAGTTGCTGATCGATTATCTCCAGGCGGCGGGCTATTCGCCGACGCTGATTAATCACGGCGATCAGGTTCTACCGTACGTTCGCCAGACGCCGCCGCATCTGATCCTGTTAGATCTGATGCTGCCCGGCACCGACGGACTCACCTTATGCCGCGAAATCCGCCGCTTCTCCGAAGTTCCGGTAGTGATGGTGACGGCGAAAATCGAAGAGATCGACCGTCTGCTCGGGCTGGAAATCGGTGCCGACGACTATATTTGTAAACCCTACAGCCCGCGTGAAGTTGTCGCTCGCGTGAAGACCATTCTTCGCCGCTGCAAGCCGCAGCGCGATCTGCAGGCGCTGGATGCGCAAAGCCCGCTGATCGTTGACGAAGGCCGCTTCCAGGCCTCCTGGCGCGATAAACTGCTGGACCTTACACCCGCAGAGTTCCGCCTGCTGAAAACCCTTTCCCAGGAGCCGGGCAAAGTCTTCTCGCGCGAGCAGTTGTTGAATCATCTGTACGATGATTACCGCGTGGTGACCGACCGAACCATCGATAGCCATATCAAGAACCTACGTCGCAAGCTGGAGTCGCTGGACGCCGAGCAGTCGTTTATCCGCGCCGTTTACGGCGTAGGCTATCGTTGGGAAGCCGACGCCTGCCGCCTGGCGTAGTGAGCCAACTGCCCGACATTTCCCCGGCAACCGGTTCACCGCCGTCTGCGGGCCGGTAGCCGGGGAAATGTGCCGGACCTGATGCATCGGCGTAGCGTCTTCCCGGTGGCGCTGCGCTGACCAGGCAACCGGTTCACCGCCGCCTGCGGGCCGGTAGCCCGGACAGATGCGCAGCATCGCCTCCGGGAAATATCCACCTTCCCCCACGCCATAATCTGAGAATACCCTCAAGAATAAGAAATCATCCGACGTCATGATATATTCCATCCAGATATTCTCTAATACTCAACTGCGCAAGGAATGCCATGAGTGATAATACAAAGAAATATTTACCTTTTTACGCTCTGCTTCTGCTCTGCGCCGCCGCCAGAGCAGAAATCACCGAGCAGCAGATCGAGGCTGATTGTGCAAAAATCCCGGACTGGGCCAATCAGGGCGAGCAGTTCTACAAAGCGAAAAACTATGCCAAAGCGCGTAAAGCTTTTGAGCAGCAGGCCGCGTGGAGCGAAAGCTGCACCCTTGACGACAGCGCCATCGCCACGGCCTACAACAACGTGGCGTTGACCTGGATGCGCGAAGGTCAATGGCGTAAAGCCCGCGCCTGGCTGATGATAAGACCGGACGATAGCAAGTCGATTTACAATCTGGGGCTTATTAAAGATAAGCTGGCGGCTCTGCCGCCTCCAGCTTCCGCTGCGGGTGAATATTGGAACTATTCCGGGCGCGCCTCCTGGAACGTACTGACCATAAAAACGTTGCCCCAGCCATCGCGCTTTCAAGTTGATTTTCAGGGTTATTATTTCGGCATGATGGGGATCTACGTTGGCCCCAATATTGGCGAATTTTCTGAATCGGTATTGCTTGAAAATGGCAAAGGCGTCGTGGCGCTTCGGGAAGGAGACTACATTCACTGCGATATCTCGCTGGCGTTTTCTTCCGAAGCCATCGACGCTAGCACCGATACTCCCATGAACTGCGGTTTTGGCATGAACGTCAGCGCTGACGGACACTATCTGCGCGTTGATTAAGCCGGACGGTTTACTCCCCCCCCCCCACAGCGCTACAATGCCCGCCCTTAATGTGGGGGAACTCCCCAACTCGTCGCACCGGGTGCGGCGAATCTGACCTGTCATCAGAACGAGAAAATCATGTTTAAACCGGAACTCCTTTCCCCGGCGGGAACGCTGAAAAATATGCGTTACGCTTTCGCTTACGGCGCAGATGCAGTTTATGCGGGCCAACCGCGTTACTCCCTGCGCGTGCGCAATAACGAATTCAATCACGAAAACCTGCAGCTCGGCATCAACGAAGCCCATGCGCTGGGCAAAAAATTCTATGTGGTCGTCAACATTGCGCCGCATAACGCCAAGCTGAAAACGTTTATTCGCGATCTGAAGCCGGTAGTGGAAATGGGTCCGGATGCGCTGATTATGTCCGACCCGGGTTTAATCATGCTAGTGCGGGAAAACTTCCCCGAGATGGCTATTCACCTGTCAGTACAGGCTAACGCCGTTAACTGGGCGACGGTCAAATTCTGGCAGCAAATGGGGCTCACCCGCGTGATCCTCTCCCGCGAACTGTCGCTGGATGAAATCGCCGAAATTCGCAGCCAGGTGCCGGAAATGGAAATCGAAATTTTCGTTCACGGTGCGCTGTGTATGGCCTACTCCGGCCGCTGCCTGCTCTCCGGCTATATCAACAAGCGCGACCCGAACCAGGGCACCTGCACCAATGCCTGCCGCTGGGAATATAACGTCCAGGAAGGCAAAGAGGACGACGTCGGCAATATCGTGCATAAGCATGAGCCGATCCCGGTGCAGAACGTCGAACCGACGCTGGGTATTGGCGCGCCGACCAACCAGGTCTTTATGATTGAAGAAGCTAAACGTCCGGGCGAGTACATGACCGCCTTTGAAGACGAGCACGGCACCTACATCATGAACTCAAAAGATCTGCGCGCGGTTGCCCACGTTGAGCGTCTGACCCAAATGGGCGTCCACTCGCTGAAAATCGAAGGACGCACCAAATCACATTACTACTGTGCACGTACCGCCCAGGTTTACCGCAAAGCCATTGACGATGCGGCGGCGGGCAAACCGTTCGATACCAATCTGCTGGAAACCCTGGAAAACCTCGCTCACCGTGGCTACACCGAAGGCTTCCTGCGTCGCCATACTCATGAAGATTACCAGAATTACGAATATGGCTACTCCATCTCCGAGCGCCAACAGTTTGTCGGTGAATTTACCGGCGAGCGCAACGGCCAGCTTGCCGCTGTGGCGGTGAAGAATAAATTCTCCGTCGGCGACAGCCTTGAGCTGATGACCCCGCAGGGCAACGTCAACTTTACGCTCGAACATATGGAAAACGGCAAAGGCGAAATCATGCCGGTCGCGCCGGGCGATGGTCACACAGTATGGTTGCCTGTTCCGGAAGATATGGTCCTGCAGTATGCACTGCTGATGCGCAACTTTACGGATCAGACAACCAGAAACCCGCATAGTAACTAGTTATACCCGTCATACTTCAAGTTGCATGTGCGTTGGCCGCGTTACTCGGCCTGTGGCCTCGCCCCTCCGGGGCCAGCGCAAGCGCTGTTCAAGGCACAAGTGCCTTGTCCTGCAACTCGAATTATTTAAGGTATAAATTGGGTTAATTTTTCGCGATGTAAAGATATTAGAAACGGATCACATACCGTTTCGTTCAAAGCAGATATCATCCATTTCGCTGAAAAACATAACCCATAAATGCTAGCTGTACCAGGAACCACCTCCTTAGCCTGCGTAATCTCCCTTACGCGGGCTTATTTTTTATCTATCTCCCCGGCCTTCGCTTCCTGCATGCGGTACACTTTATGCATTACTGTGCAATAAAGGTCCCCTTGATGATGTCAACATTTCCAGCCAGCTTACTGATCCTGAATGGCAAAGGCGCCAATGAACCGCAGCTGCGCGAAGCGGTTAAACTGTTGCGCGACGAAGGTATCGACATTCACGTCCGTGTCACCTGGGAAAAAGGTGATGCCGTGCGCTTTGTCGATGAAGCCCTCGGGCTGGGCGTAGAGACGGTCATTGCTGGCGGCGGTGATGGCACCATCAACGAGGTCGCCACGGCATTGGTCGAGCGCGATGGCAAGATGGCGTTGGGGATTTTACCGTTGGGTACGGCGAACGACTTTGCCACCAGCGTCGGCATTCCTCAGGATCTGGCCAGCGCCCTGAAACTGGCGATTGTCGGGCGCGATGTGGCTATCGATATTGCGCGAGTCAACGACCAGAGCGGATTTATTAATATGGCTACCGGTGGTTTCGGCACCCGTATTACCACTGAAACGCCGGAGAAACTGAAAGCCGCCCTCGGTGGCGTCTCCTATCTGATCCACGGCCTGATGCGCATGGATACCCTTAAGCCAGACCGCTGTGAAATCCGCGGTGAGAATTTTCACTGGCAGGGCGATGCGCTGGTGATAGGTATCGGTAACGGACGCCAGGCCGGTGGCGGCCAGCAACTTTGCCCGGAGGCGTTAATCAACGACGGCCTGCTGCATCTGCGCATTTTTACCGGCGAAGAGCTGATCCCGGCGCTGTTCAGTACCCTGGCAAACCCGGAAACCTCGCCGAATATCATCGATGGCGTCTCCTCATGGTTTGAGATAACCGCCCCCCACGAGATGACGTTTAACCTTGATGGCGAGCCGCTGAGCGGCAAAACCTTCCGCATGGAAATTTTGCCGGCAGCGCTACGCTGCCGACTGCCGCCAGACTGCGTGCTGTTACGTTAATTCAAGTCTCGCAAAGCAAAGAGGGTGCCCGGCTGGTATACAGCAGCCGGGTACGTTCGTTCAAGCGCTGGATATTCAGGTAAAACGGCACCTGCGGCTGGATGAAGAAGGTCGGCAGAATGGATTTGATCTGCTCTTCTTCCTCAAGCTTACCGATACTGGCAGAGACCGTTTCGGAACGCAGGAAGTAGTGCTGACCATCGCGGGTAAAGCTAAACCAGATGTTCTGATTGATAGTGAACGGCTTACCCTGCGGCGGCGTAATTTCCCCACGGACGATCGCCAGACCGCGCTCATCATCAAATATGTAGCGTACAGAAATATCTCCCTGAAAACCCGAGCTAAATAAACTCAACTCACCGCTGCACTGAAAATGATTTCGTTGCCAATATTGCCAGGATTTTATTGCTAATGCCGTTAGTACACAGATAAATATGATTGCTATTAACCATTTAATTTCACTTCTGCGCATTCAGTACCTCCTTAATATAATAATTGGTGAGGCATTGATTATCACGCCATTGACTAAATTGCTGACGGCAGCTTATCACCGAGACGCGGGCCTGGCCGGGATAGAGTGTCAAATAGACCCAAGGGTATTTTTCACATTCAAATTCCCTTCGGTTGATGAATTGTTCATGTCGCTTGTGCTCAACCACATCGCTATTGGCAAAGAAGTGACATTGTTGCGAATATTTTACATTAATGGGCAAATAGTTTTGCAAATAAGATTCGAATTCAGCTTGCCAGGTAACAACCCCAACGACCAGACAGCTCAGTAATGCTGCGATGCCCCATAAGGCGGGACGCCGTAGCCGTAACCGCTTTTTTTCTGCAAACTTCGCAGCAGCGACCTCCTCTGCCACGGGCTTTACGATGGGTTCTGTAATCGGCGCGGCTTCTGACTCAGCTGGTTGGGATTCAATTACGGATAATGTTGCCTCCAGCCTGACGCCGACTCTGGGCACCGTTACAATAATTTCTTCGTCAACACCCAGTTCCTTAAAGGCCCGACGTAATAAAGAAATATTTTGATAAAAACCATTGCTGGTCACCTGTGAGCCATGCTTTATCCATACTTCCTGAAAAAAGGTTTCACGAGCAACCGTTGCACCGTGCTGCTGAATAAGGAGCATCAGGCAACGGCTAACGGGAATATTTAATGATACATTCTTCGTATCATCAGCAATAAGTAACAAAACGCTACGCTGAGGAATAAAATTAATTTTTCCGTTGATGATATATTTTTTTTCCATCCTGTTCCCTGAGTATTGTAACCATTTGGATGAGAGCGGCATGAAAACCAGGCTGTAATTTAGATAACTCGCCTTACGTAGACCACATCTTAGGATTATTCGCCAGCGAGTTTACTCTATTACGGAGAGGATCTGGAGGTGCAATACACAGTTTTTCCTTGCTATATGCAAGGTTTAACTGAGTTTACATTTTTGGATATCTGGAAAACGAAACATTAAATAGTGATTTATTTCACTTTCAATCACGCATGCGAATTATAATTTCATAACAATTGGTTAGATGCAGTATATATTTCTGTTTTAGATCTAAGCACCATCTTTACACTAAAAGACAACATTTATAGCTATGAATACATTTCCCCTCACTGTTTTATATAAAAAATGGCGCATCTCTCGAAAGAGAATGCGCCGTATAGACTAGTACGCTGCCACTTCTCGCGCCATTTCACGCGTATATTGCTGGCTGGCGTTGACCAACATCTGCGTATAGGCCGTTTGCGCCTCGCCGTTCACCAGCGCATCCACGGTCAGGGTTTCGAGGATCTTACCGTACTGCATCACCGCAACCTTCTGACATAAGTGGGCGATAACGCCCAGATCGTGGGTCACCATCAGGTAAGTCAGCTTAGCTTCTTTCTGCAATTCCGCCAGAAGATTGAGGATCTCCGCCTGCACTGACACATCCAACGCTGAGGTTGGCTCATCCAGCAGCAGCACCTGAGGTTCAAGAATTAGCGCTCTGGCAATCGCCACACGCTGGCGCTGACCACCGGAGAGCTGGTGCGGATAACGTTCGCGAAAGGCACGGTTCAGACCGACCTTGTCCAGTAGCGCATTGATCCGCCGGTCGCGATCGTTAATGTTATGGATCTGCAGCGGTTCTTCCAGAATGTCGCCGATGGTATGCCGCGGGTGCAGAGAGCCGTAAGGGTCCTGAAACACCATCTGCACCTGACGGCAGCGTTCGCGACTGATCTCGTGAGCCAACTGTTGTCCATCTATCGCCAGCTCGCCCTTCCAGTGGGTAAATAGCCCGGCGAGGCACTTCAGCACCGTGGTTTTGCCGGAACCAGATTCCCCCACCAGACCGTAGATTTCGCCTGGCTTAACGTGAAAATTCACGTCATACAGCACCTGGTTGCGCTTCTCTCCTTCGCCAAACGCCAGGTTGAGGTTTTTGACTTCAATCATCATGCACTCCTTAGTCCGTCAACCAGCTGGTCTGGCGCTGCAATACCGGTAAAACCGGGCGACGATGCTGCATATCCGGCAGCGAGTTAATCAGTCCCTGAGTATAGGGATGACGGGCGTTATCGAGGTCTTTAGCAGCAATGGACTCCACCACCCGTCCGGCGTACATCACCAGCACGCGGTCACAGAAGCTGCGCACCAGGTTGATATCGTGGCTAATAAAAATCAGCCCCAGACCGCGCGATTTCACCAGGTCATCCAGCAGACCCAGCACCTGCAGACGCACCGACACGTCCAGCGCCGAGGTCGGTTCATCGGCAATCACCAGCTCCGGGTCGGTGATCAGCATCATCGCAATCATGATGCGCTGCCCCTGACCACCGGAAATCTCATGTGGATAGAGCTGATACACGCGTTCCGGCTGGCGAATGCGCACCACTTCCAGCATCTCCAGCGCCTTTTCTTTAGCCTCATCTTTACGCCCCGGATGGTGCGTGAGCCAGGCCTCCGCTATCTGATTACCGACGCAAACTACCGGGTTCAGCGAGTATTTCGGGTCCTGCATAATCATTGAGATGCGTTTGCCGCGTACGCCGCGCATTTGCGCCTCGCTGAGATGCAGTAAATCAAGGTCAGCAAACTGCATCCGACTGGCGGTGACGCGGGCCTTTTTCGGATGCAGCTGCAACAACGCACGCCCGACGGTGGATTTACCCGAGCCGGACTCGCCAACAATCGCCAGTTTTTCCTGCCCCAACTGGAAGGAGACGCCGCGCACGGCATGGGTCACCGCGCTACCGTTAACAAAGTCGACGCACAGGTCGCGCACGTCGAGCAGTGGAGCATTATTCGCTGCGAGGATCGAGGATGTCACGTAAGCCATCTCCTAAGAAGTTGAACGCTAAGCTGTTGATCAGAATCGCCAGCCCCGGAATCGTTACCACCCACCAGCACTCCATCATATAAGTGCGTCCACTGGAGATCATCGCACCCCACTCCGGCTCCGGCGGCTGTGCGCCAAGGCCAAGAAAGCCCAGACCGGCGGCGGTCAGAATGATCCCCGCCATATTCATGGTGATACGAATGATGACCGAAGGCAGGCACAGCGGGACAATATGCCGCCACAGCACGCGAGCCGGTGAAGCCCCTTGTAAACGCACGGCGGAGATAAAATCAGCCTGACGCAGTGACAGCGTTTCAGCACGCGCCAGACGAGCAATCGGCGGCCAGGCAGTCAGCGTAATGGCGATAACTACGTGCTCCAGCCCCGGGCCTAAAGCAGCGACGAACGCCAGCGCCAGCACCAGGCTTGGGAAGGAAATGAAGATATCGGTGACGCGCATCAGCACCATATCCACCTTGCCACCAAAATATCCGGCGCTGACGCCGAGCAGCAGCCCAAGCGGGCCGACGGTGACCGACACCAGCAGCACGATATACAGCGTGATACGCGAGCCGTACACCAGACGACTAAAAATATCGCGGCCAAACTCATCGGTACCGAACCAGTGCTGGGCGTTCGGTGCCACCAATGCACTGTTCAGGTCCTGTACCAGCGGGTTATAAGGCGCGATCAGAGGCGCAAACACCGCCACGACGATCAACAGGAAGATAATCCCACCGCCGATAGCCGTTAGCGGGTTGCGCACCATTTTGCCGATAAACCCGGCAGCCCGTGTCGCCGCACGTTGCAGCCGCTGGCGGCCTTCGCCCGCCCCGCCCGAAAGCGACGTATCCAGAGAAACGGTCATGATTTTGTCCTCGGGTCAAAGAATTGATACAGCATGTCGGAGAGCAGGTTGAGCATCACGAAGATAACCCCGACGAGTAGCACGCAGCCCATCACCGCATTCATATCGCCCAGCAGCAGACTGCCGGTAAGGTAAGAGCCAAATCCCGGCCAGGAGAAGACGGTTTCAATCAGTACCGCCCCTTCCAGCAGCGCGCCGTAGGCTAGCGCCACTACCGTCAGCAGCTGTACGAGGATGTTACGAAACGCGTGGTTCCAGATAACCTGACGCTCGGTCAGACCTTTGACGCGCGCCGTGATGATGAACTCTTGCGACAGCTGGGCCAGCATAAAGCTACGGGTCATACGGCTGATGTAAGCCAGCGAGTGAAAACCGAGCAGCGAGGCCGGTAAAATCAGGTGGTTAATGGCATTCCAGAACACCTGGCTGTTACCTGCCAGCAGCGCATCGACGGTCATCAGGCCGGTGCGACGTGGCACAATACCGTCCAGACCAAGGTCTACCCGTCCAGCACCGCCAACCCAACCAAGCCAGGCGTAAAACACCAGCAGCCCCATCATCCCAACCCAGAAAATCGGCGTTGAATAGCCGGCGAGGCTGATAATACGCACCACATAATCGGAGAGGCTGTTACGCCGCGCCGCCGCCAGCACGCCCAGCGGAATACCAAGGCCTGCGCCGACGATAATCGCCATCGTCGCCAGCTCCATGGTGGCCGGGAAGACGCGGATAATGTCGTCTACCACCGGTTTCCCGGTCAGCAATGCATTGCCCAAATCGCCATGCAACAAGTTGACAAAATAGATGCCAAACTGGGTGACCAACGACTGGTCAAACCCCAGTTGCTGATAAACCTGCTGATAAGTGCTCTGGTCGGCGTCCGGCCCAACAATCGCCAGTACCGGGTCGATGGGCATCACGCGCCCAATGGTGAAGGTCAGCAGTAGCAGGCCGAACAGCGTAATCGCTACCTGCAGCAGTCGTTTTGATAAGCGCCGGGTGCGGGAGCCGGGCGCAAGGATTGCCGTACTCATCCTTTCTCTCCTTCGCGGGTTTTATAGACTTCACGCAGAAAAGTGGTGGCGGAGGGGTGCGGCTGATAATCCTGCACCTCGTTGCGTACCACGACGGAATCGACCATTTGAGACAGCGGAATTAACGCCGGGATCAGTTGGTCATAGCGCTGCTGAATCGCCTGATAGCTCGCTACCTGTTGCTGCGGGTTACGCTCCAGCAGAGCGTGGTCAATCATGGAGTTCAGCTGCGGGTCGTAAAAACCGGTACGCCAGCCCTGGAAGTTGGTCAGGCGAGCTTCAGCGCTATTATCCGGGTTATAGACCAGCGCACGCAGGCTGGAGTGTGGGTGAGGTTCCATTCCGCTCCCGCCGCGCCCGACCAGCAGATCAAACTTACGTTCGCGCATCGCGCCGTAAATCTGGTTGCCGGTGCCGGTGATGATTTTGGCGTTAATCCCCGCCTGCATCAGCGTCGACTGCACGGCAATGGCGATATTGAGGAACGGCTGATCGGAGAGCACCCGCAGCGTAGTATCAAATCCGTTGGGATAGCCCGCTTCCGCCAGCAGCTTTTTCGCCCGCCCCACGTCAAGCGTGTAGCCCGGGTCAGGCAGCGTGGACGGCATGCCGGCTTTGATCGGTCGCTGATGCAGCACGCCATAGCCCGGCATCAGCGCTTTATTGATGCCCTGGTAATCAATCAAATAGCGTACCGCTTCGCGCACTTTCGGATTGGCAAAATGATCTTCATTCATGCTCATGGCGACGTAGTACATAGTCCCACGCTGCACCGCATCGACGGTCAACTGCGGGTCGCTGCGCAGGGCATTGATATCGGAGACCGCCATGTTGTTAGCAATATCGAGATCGCCTTTCGCTACCATCAGACGCAGAGTTTGCGACTCCTGGAAGTGGCGCAGCACCACGCGGCTCATTTTCGCCTCACCGCGCCAGTAGTCAGGGTTGCGCTTCATGCGCAGGACATCTTTCGCCTGCCAGGTTTCGAGGGTAAACGGCCCGGAACCGGCTTCATGGGTGGTCAGCCAGCGGTTGCCCCAGTCCTTATCCTGCTCGTGGCTCTGCACCGTTTTACTGTCGAGCACACCGAGGTTGCCCAGCGCCGCCAGCGAGTAAATCACCAGCTGCGGGTCGTTATCTTTCGGTAACACGATTTGTACCGTCACGTCGTCCGGAGCGCTCACCTGGTTATCAATATTTTTCTTACTGAAGCCGTAGGATTTCCACACCGATGCCTGGGCGAGGTTGAGATGCAAAATACGCCGCATTGACCACACCACATCGGCGGCGGTCAGCGGATTGCCAGAGTGAAATTTCACGTCATCGCGCAAATGGAACGTCAGGGTTTTACCATCCGGGCTGATATCCCAGGATTTCGCCAGCGCGGGCCTGACGTTGGTTAGCTGTTTAGGATCAAGCTCCACCAGCGAGTCATAGAGATTGACCACAATCCCAACGACTTCGTTACCGGTCATCGCTGCCGGGTCAAGCGTCAGAAGGTTGTTCATATTCATGCCAATGATCAGCTGGTCGGGCGGTGTTTTCGCTATTGCCGCCCCACTCCCCATCGACATGGCGAGCGCGAGTAAGCACGCTCCCAGTAAAGAGGTTTTTTTCATATCTATCGCCTGTAGGGTACACGCCCGTCATCATTCGCGCCGCAGCTACGTTGGCTTCATCTCCTCACCCCGGTCACTTACCTGATGTAAGCTCCCGGAGATTCGTTGATTTGCCGCCTTGCTGCAACACGACTGATTTAGGGCCTGGTTTATATTTTTTATCCGTTCGCCCAAACCCAATAAGCCTTAAGCCTTTGGAATTTTTATTAATCAGTCGTGGCTAACGGTATTGGCTTCGATATACGCAAAATTAATGTCTTCACCGAGACCTGGTCGTTGTGACAAATGCACTAATCCCTGGTCATCCATCGGGTCGACAATGCTGTTGAGATACGCGGCTGGCTCATCGTAATCGAGGAACGGGTGCAGCAGGCCGCGCTCGTACCAGCGACAGTTACGGATCGCGCCGACCACTGCCAGGCTCGCCGCGCCGTTACCATGGACTTCACAATCCATACCAAACGACTCCGCCAGCGCCGCCACCTTCATCGTTGGCGTAATACCGCCAACGCCGTTGGATCCGGCGCGCAGGATGTCGCAGGCTCCGGCTTTCACCCATTCGGCGCGCATATGGTGTTTGCCGCCGAAGCTCTCCGGTCCGACGATGGGAATCGACAGGTTTTCCGCCAGCCATGCGTAAGAAGACATCGAATCCTCTTCCATCGGCTCTTCAAACCAGGCGAAATTCAGTTTTTCCAGCTCTTTGCCAATCCACAGCGCTTCGGCACGGCTGTACCAGTGATAGCCATCAATCATCAGGTCGATATCCGGCCCTACCGCTTCACGCACCGCTGCGCAGGCTTTGATGTCCATTTTCGGATTTGGCGCAAAAGAGATCGGCGGCATCCAGGTGTGCAGCTTGATGGCCTTGTAGCCACGGGCCACCAGCGTTTCAGCAAATGACGCATACTCATCCGGAGTCGACAGTCCGCCAGGCAGATCGTCGCCGCACATGGTGCTGCCATAGGCCGGAACCGTGTCGCGATAGCCGCCGAGCAGTTTGTAAACCGGCATATTGAGTTTGCGACCAATCAGATCCCACAGCGCCTGCTCGACAAACGACAGCGCGCGTTCGGTCAACTGATGGGCGCTACCGCGCTGCCAGTGATTAAGATCCTGCCAGATGCGTTCACGGTTGAACGGGTCCTGCCCCACCATCACCTTGCGGAAAAAAGTGTTCACCACAAACGGGCGCACCACTTCCGGCGGCGCAAACGAAAAACCCTGGGTGCCATCATCGGCAGTAATGGTCAGCATCGCCATTTTTGCCATGCTTTCGGCTCCCGGATGGGAGTGCCCGGCGCTGTCGGAAACCCGACGAGTGGGATACTGGAAAACGGTGACATTTACAGATTCAATTTTCATTCTCAGTCCTTATCGCAGCCAAACCCGATCTATAGACGCAAATCGGCAAAGCGGTTTCACATTATTGAAAAAACGTTTCAATATCTAATCTAAGCACAATTACGCAGCAGTGCCTCGGACAATCACCGCTAAGCAAGAGATTAAATTTGGGCATTGGCACGACGGGGCGTGATTGTTTTCACAAAAGAAGGGCGAAATGTGAGGGCGATCGGCATGATAAAAAGAGGAGCGTGAGCGCAGAAAAGAGATTAACCGACCGGGTACATCCTGAAACTTTCTGCGCTCACAAATTACTGACTTATACCGCCGCCTCTGGCTCTGCAGAAAGAGCTTCCAGCAGTTCAGGTAACGCCCGATAGCGACCCTCGGCGGCCTGAAAACGACCATGCAGGCAATCTTCGGCGATAACGATAGTGGGGATATTTGCTGCCTGAGCGGCGCTAAAACCGTTAAAGCTGTCTTCAATCACCAGGCATTGACTGGCGTTGAGGTTGAGCTTGCGCAGCGTTGACAAGTAAACCGCCGGATGAGGTTTGCCGCATTCCTCATCATCCGCGCTGGAAACCACGTCAAAATAGTGCCAAAGGGAGAGTTTGTTCAGTACTGCGGAAATAACCTGATGGGATGATGAGGTTGCCAACGCAATTTTATACCCGACATGGCGGAAATAGCTTAACGCCTCGCGCACGCCGTTCATCGGCTCACCTTCGGCAGATATCAGGCCAGTGATGCGCTGCAGTATCGCTTCTTCAAGCCGCTGTGGCGCAACATCAAGTCGACAATGCTGGCACCAGGTGCGCGCAATGTCGTCAAGGCGTTTACCTTTGGTCAGCGTTTCACACTCATCGATACTTACCGTTGCCCCCCATTGCGCCAGCGCTTCTATTTGCGCCTGTCGCCACAGGATTTCGGAATCAATAATCACACCATCCATGTCAAAAATAACTGCTTTAATACTCATCATCCACCTCAATAAGGCTGGCATGAATCTCATGCCAGCCGCACAACGTTAAGAAAACTCAACCTGCTCGCTGGCGGGCGCTTCCTTGTGGGAAAATCCCGGCTGCTCGACGCGAATAAATGCGCAAAGGAAAAAGGCCACCACGTACAGCGCGGTATAGGCGATAACCACCCCGATGGTGCTGAAGAACGGTAGCAATATCACCGCAATCGCCGGGGCGAGAAAGTTCGACATCCCCGCAGACAGGTTATATACCGAAATAGCCGCACCTTTGTGCTTCGGTTCCAGCGCCGGGAAAACGGCAGCCAGCGGCACGAAAGCGGCAACAAAGATCCCCAGAGCAACGGCCGGAATCATCGCCATGGCGAAGTTATGCCCGAAGTGCTGCGGGATGTAATAAAACGCCAGGCTAGAGAGCGCCATACCGACGCAGCCAAACCAGCGCACCACTTTAATCCAGCCCAGTTTTTCGCCCAGAATCCCCCACAGTACGTTGGAGAAAATGGTGGTAAAGAAGAAGACGGCCCACACCTGCAACCATTCAGAAGTGGTGAAACCCAGTTCATCGACAAACATCATCGGCATGATTACCGCAAAGCCAAACAATGACAGCGTATTGATGATACGCACCATGCTGGACAACATAATATTGCGGTTGGTATAGAGCAGCGTCGCCGCGCGTCCCAGTTCGGAAAATTTCTCTCGAGTGGTCAAATTTCGCATATGGTGCGGAGTTTGAATGTTACGCAACGAGGCCAGCGCAATAATCCCACCGGTCACGCAGAAAGCCAGCGCCAGCCACAATGTCCCCAGCTCGCCGATATGCGGGATGGTGAAACTCGGAATATAGCTGCCGAAAACGCCGATACCAACAGAGTAAACCGCCCAGAACCAACCGATGGCCGAACTGGCGCTATCGCTTTTGACGTTATGGATAATGGCGACGATGAACGAGTAGAGGAACAGCGGATACGCGAAGCCGCGGATACCGTAGAAAATCAAGATCAGCGCATAGTTGGCGTGTCCAAGGCCGAAAACCAGGAATAGTACGTGGAATACGCACCACAGCACGAAGCCAATCATCATGGTTTTTAGCGGGGTGATAATTTCCGCTACGACGCCGGAAATCCACGCCGACAGCGCGGCGGCTAGTCCGTACAGGGTAAAGGCAAATGAGGCCTGCGCCGGGGTGAAACCAAGCTCTTTAATGTAGTGCGACAGGAATGCCAGTTCGAAACCGTCACCGGTCATAAACACGGCAATGGCGACATATCCCCATATAAGATTCAGGGGTAAACCGAGCCACTGTTTATTATTTACGGACATAATGACCTCGTATTCAGGGTACAGGAGGCCGCTCCGGCGATTTCACCGGAGGGCCATTCTACCCGTCATAATTCAAACCGCAGCTGTGTTGCCTTCCTCGTTCACTCCAGTCACTTACTTATGTAAGCTCCTGGAGATTCACTGCGTCGCCGCCTTGCTGCAACTCGAATTATTTAGGGTATGTTTTTAAAATTAGTGTTGACGGAAGTTCAGGTCGTTTAAATACAGAGCGTTAAACTGCGCGTAGCGTTGCATCAGGGTTTGATGGCGAACCGGGTCAGCATGCCAGGTCTGCCAGATTTCCGGTTTTTCACACACCGCCGCGAGCGGTTTACCCGCCGCCAGACAGGCCAGCCGCGCCGCGCCCAGTGCGCCACCGGTCTCCCCGCCTTTGTGGGTCACCACCGGCATATCGAGGATATCGGCCAGCAGTTGCGCCCAGAATGGACTGCGGGCACCACCGCCAACCAGCGAGCATTGATCGATCTGCGTACCGCTCTCTTTCAGCACCCGCAGGCCATCGTTAATGCCAAAACTCACCCCTTCAAGCACCGCGTAACCAAGCTGGGCGCGCAGGCTGGAATGGGTCATTCCCCAGAACATTCCGCGCGCTTCAGGATCGTTGTGCGGCGTGCGTTCCCCTGAGAGATAAGGCAAGAAGAACGGCGCATTGGCTTTCTCTTCGTCACTTAATTCAGCAATCTCCTCCAGCAGCGCCACTTCCGTGGTGCCGGTCAGGCGACAGAACCACTGCAAACAGCTGGCGGCGCTGAGCATCACGCTCATCTGATGCCACAGATTCGGCAGCACGTGACAGAAAGCATGTACCGCCGACTGCGGGGCCGGACGATAGGCATCAGTCACCACAAACAGCACCCCGGAAGTGCCGAGCGAAATAAACGCATCGCCCGGCGAGACCGCGCCAACGCCAATGGCGCTGACCGCGTTATCTCCGCCGCCACCGGCAACCACCACCGAGGCGTTCAGCCCCCAGCGCTCCGCTACCTGCGGGTCAAGCGTGGCGGAAACCTCGCAGCCCTCAACCAGCGTTGGCATATGGCCACGCGACAATCCGCATTTATCCAGCAGCGAATCAGACCAGTCGCGTTTCGCCACGTCCAGCCACAGGGTTCCGGCGGCGTCTGACATATCGGAGACTTTCTTGCCGGTCATCTGGTAGCGCAGATAATCCTTCGGCAGCAGCACCGTCGCGGTACGTTCAAAGTTTTGCGGCTCGTGACGGCGAACCCACAGCAGCTTCGGTGCAGTGAAGCCCGGCATTGCCAGATTTCCTGCCACCTGATGCAGCTCCGGCGCCATCTCTTCCAGCTCTTCGCACTCCTGGGCGCAGCGGGTGTCATTCCACAGAATCGCCGGGCGAATCACCTCCCCCGCCGCGTCCAGCAGCACCGCGCCGTGCATCTGCCCGGAAAGGCCAATGGCTTTGATTGCCGGCCAGTGCTGGGCGCATTTTTCCCGCAGCGTGGTCATCAGGTACTCCGTCGCCTCCCACCAGGATTGCGGCGATTGTTCTGACCAGTGCGGATGGGGCCGCTGAATACTCAGCGGCGCGCTATGGCTGGCGATAACCTCATTGTTCTCATCAATGACCAGCGCTTTGACTTCCGACGTGCCGAGATCGATACCCAGATACATAGCCACCTCTTATTTAATCAGTGCATAAACGGCGGCGATCTTCTCGCGCATCAGCGCCAGGAAATCAGCGTTGTCGGCCAGTTCGCCAAATAGCGCTTTATCGCGAGCATAGACGGCTACCGGGTCGCTGGCTTCAAACATTTCATGTACCGCCTGAGCGTCGAGGATCCCGTCCTGGTATTCATATGGCAGGGTTCCTTTATGCCACTGCTCCATAAAGACGAAGAACAGTGCGGGCAGCATGGCGGTTGCTTCCGGGCGCGCGCCGCGGCGATAGCACTCTTGCAGAGTCGGCGCGATCATCGCCGGAATTTTCGAGAAACCATCGGCAGCGACGCGCTGGTTGGTATCCTGGATGTACGGGTTGGTAAAGCGTTTCAGGACCACATCGCGATAGGTCGGTAAATCAATGCCGTTATCGCCGAGGCATGGGATCACATCTTCCGTAACGTAGCGGTCGGCAATGGCGTAGATGAAATCCGTTAGCGTACTTTCATGAATATACTGCTGACCGATTAAGGTGCCCGCCCACGCAATGCAGCTATGGGAAGAGTTCAGAATGCGGATTTTCGCCTCTTCATAAGGGATAACCGACTCCACCATTTCCACGCCGACCGCTTCCAGGTTCGGGCGTTCGTCGCGGAAGTTATTTTCCACTACCCACTGGATAAAGGTTTCGCCCATCACCGGCGCTTTGTCATCAATGCCGGTTTGCGCTTTGATGCGTGCCGGTAGTTCAGCCGCCGGACGCGGTGTAATGCGGTCCACCATGGTGTTCGGGCAGGTGGTGTTGGCTGCCATCCAGTCAATCACCGCCTGTTTGCCGGTCAGCGCCAGGAATTCAACCATACCATCGTGGAACCGCTCGCCGTTGTGACGCACGTTGTCGCAGTTCAGCAGGGTTAACGGCCCGGCGTTATCGGCCATACGTTTTTCCAGAATCCGCGCGATAGTGCCGTAAATGGTTTTGCAATCGCCCTTAAGGTCAGCGATCAAATCGGGGTTGTTGGTTTCCAGTTTATGGCTGGTGTTCAGGTAGTAACCCCCTTCCGTTACGGTAAAGGCGATAACTTTAGTTTGCGGATTTGCCCCTTCGTTAATCAGCGGCTGCAACCCTGCCTGCCACGGCAGCAGTTTCTGAATTGAGGTGATCTCTTCATATTCACTCTCACCTTCCGGGCTGACGGTTTCCAGCACGTAACGCCCACCCTGCGCCGCCAGCGCCTGGACTACCTGCTCGGCATCGTTGCGAATATTCCCCGCCGCGATGTGCCAACGCTTATCTCCAGAAACAATCAGACGATGCAGATACCACGCCTGATGTGCGCGATGAAAAGAACCCAGACCAATGTGAAGCCATGTGAATTGATTGTTCATGTTCTGCTCTCCTTGAGTTGATGGGCTCACTGTAATTGATCATTTGACCTAAATAAGAGCGATGGATCACAAAAGAACAATTACCCAATTAAATTGCAAATGACCAGTAAAGAGCAAAAGCTTGCCAGTTATCCCGACCGCAGCCAGAATGCGGTTATTCGCCAGGCGAATTTATCGCTGTGGCCAGAAACTTAGGGCAGGAAACCATGAGTAAAGAAGATGATATCCGGCTGGATCAGAAGGTCCGCGCCGCATGGATGTACTACATCGCCGGACAAAACCAGAGCGAAATCGCCAGTCAGCTTGGTACTTCAAGGCCAGTGGTGCAGCGGTTGATTGCGGCGGCGAAAGAAGAAGGGATCGTATCGATTAGTTTGCACCATCCGGTAGCGAATTGCCTCGATTATGCGCAATTATTGCAGGAAAAGTACCAACTTATCGAATGCAATATCGTGCCTGCCTTTAGCGAAGAAAGTACGCTGGATAGCGTGTCGTTTGGCTGCTACCAGCTGATGGCTCGCTATTTACAGGATGATAAAGAGAAAATCATCGGCCTCGGTTCCGGCCTGACCTTGAAAAAAACCCTCCAGCGTATCGATTTCGATAGCCTGAATACCCGCTGCGTGGCGCTGATCAGCGCCATGGACGCCGATGGACAGTGTAACTATTACGATGATGTACCTCTGTTGCTGACCAGCAAAATCAAAGCGAAGTACTATCAATGGCCCGCGCCGCGCTATGCGCAGACCCAGGAGGAGTACGATATGTGGTGCACCAGCCGACTGTTTCGCAACGTTTCCGCCGTTGCCCGGCAGGCAGACGTTATCTTCGTCGGGATTGGTCCATTGGGCACACAAAGCCCGATTTTTAAAGACGGCTTTATTAGTCAGGCGCAGATGGATGAGCTAACGGCGTGTGGCGGGATCGGCGAGATCATGGGACGCTTTATCGATGCCGAAGGCGGCGTGGTCGACAGCGAAATCAACAGAATGATCACCAGCTACGACATTCGCCAGAACCAGTGCCCACGGATCGCGGTGGCGTGCGGAGAGTACAAGCGCCCGGCCATTCTGGCGGCGCTTAAAGGCGGTTGGGTCAACGGCCTGGTGACCGATGAACACACCGCCCGCTGGCTGCTGACGCGTTAACGTCAACAGCCGAATCAGCGGCTGCTCATCAACAGCGGCGGGATCTCAATCCGCTGCTGGCTGGCATCGCCGGAGTCGATGATACTAAATACCGCCTCCAGCATCGCCGGGACGTTCTGCTGCACCATATCAATATCGTGTCCCAGCAGATAAACAAACGGGTCCCAGTCAAAGCAGCCCATTGGCGGCTGAGCGCTACCGGTGAGCCCCGCCTGCGACAACCATCGCACCACGCCTTCCAGAGAAATGGTTGAGTTAACGAACAACCCCTGCAGATGAATATCAGTCGGACCAAACCGCTCTTGCAGGCAAGCCTCGACTTTTCCTTTTGAATAGCCTGGAGCCAGAATATTTGCTTCAGGCACGCTCAGCCCCAGCTCCTGATGGGCATCATGAAAACCGCGTAAACGCTCGGTGGTGTTATGGTCGCTACTGCGCCCGCCGATAAAGGTCAACGGAGCCTGCTCCCCCCAGCGCCTGGTGCTGTTGTCGAGGATCTTGTGGGTTAGTGCTTTGGCACCGCCGTAGTTATCCGAAATCACTGATGGCGCAAGAGAACCGGGTAAATCGAGATTAACCGTCGGCACCCCCGCCTGCTGGCATAACGCGGTAATTTTGTCCGGGTTGGTCGCCCCGGTCGCTACCACCCAATCCACCTGCCAGGAGAGCATCGCTTTTACCGCTTCGATTTCCAGTTCCGGGCTACGACGTGTGCAGGTAATAATCGGCAGCAGGCCGCGCTCGCGGGCCATCTCCTCAAAACGCTCGGCAACCGATCCGAAATAGCGGTTATCGTATTTGGGGACAATCATGCCGATCACGTGTGATTTTTTACTGCGCAACATGCTGGCCTGGCGATTAACCGCATAGCCCTGCTCCTCAGCAATCCGCGTCACCTTTTCGGCAAGCTTCGCGCTAATACGCCGCTTCTTCCAGTTGCCGTTAAGGATGGCGCTCACTGCGCTTGCCGACACGCCGGATAGCTCCGCCAGGTCGTAAATCGTGATTTTCTTCATTTTCCCAACTTGCGTCACAAATTCATTTCGCTGTTAATTTCCCCACTTGCTCAATCGATGAAGCTAGCGCAACATGAGCTTCATCGATTGAGCACCAACTTCACTCCAAGAGAGTATTAACGTATTCAGCGTTAATACTCCAGCGATAATGAAGAAATAATGCTTATATTCAATACCTTAAAAAAAATAGTACATAACCTCAACGCGATGCCCTCGCGCTTGAAGCCGCCAACCAGACTCGATAAAGGATTATAAAATGAACCACTCTGTATCCTCTATGAATACTTCTCTTGCTGGCAAAGTCGCCGCCGTCACCGGCGCGGCATCCGGTATCGGCCTCGAATGCGCTAAAACCCTGCTGGGGGCTGGCGCAAAAGTGGTGCTTATCGACCGCGAAGGCGAAAAGCTCAACAAAATCGTCGCCGAGCTGGGCGAAAACGCCTTTGCTCTACAGGTTGATCTGATGCAAGCCGACCAGGTCGATAATATTCTGACGGGTATCGTTAACCTCGCCGGTGGTCTTGATATTTTCCACGCCAACGCCGGAGCCTACATCGGCGGGCCGGTCGCCGAGGGAGATCCGGATGTATGGGATCGCGTGCTGCATCTCAACATCAACGCCGCTTTCCGCTGCGTGCGTAGCGTCCTGCCGCATCTGATCGCGCAAAAATCCGGCGATATTATTTTCACCAGTTCTATTGCCGGCGTGGTGCCGGTTATCTGGGAACCTATCTATACCGCGTCGAAATTTGCCGTCCAGGCATTTGTCCATACCACCCGCCGTCAGGTTTCACAGCACGGCGTGCGCGTCGGTGCCGTGCTGCCGGGCCCAGTGGTTACTGCCCTGCTGGACGACTGGCCAAAAGCCAAAATGGACGAAGCGCTGGCCAACGGTAGCCTGATGCAACCCATTGAAGTAGCCGAGTCAGTGCTGTTTATGGTGACCCGCTCGAAAAACGTCACCGTACGCGACATTGTTATCCTGCCTAACAGTGTGGATCTCTAACCGTCAACCAGACTGCTGAAGAGGATTTTATGCAAAGCAATACTCAAAACATTATTGGCGTGGATGTTGGTTCAGGCAGCGTTCGTGCGGGCGTATTCAATCTGCAGGGCGAGCTGCTGGCCCATGCCACCCGAGAAATCACCCTGTTCCGCAGCGCCGGAAGCGTGGTTGAACAGTCGAGCCGCGAGATCTGGCAGGCGGTGTGCTACTGCATTAAAACGGCGGTAGCGAACGCGAACGTCGCTCCCGCGTCGATTGCCGGTATCGGCTTCGACGCCACCTGTTCGCTGGTGGTGATTGGCGAAAACGATGCGCCGCTGGCAGTTGGCCCTTCGGAAGACCCGGACCGCAACATCATCGTCTGGATGGATCACCGCGCTACCGGGCAAGCAGAAAAGATCAACGCCACGGGCCACGCGGTGTTGCAGTACGTCGGCGGTAAAATTTCGCCGGAGATGGAAACGCCGAAGATCCTGTGGCTGAAGGAGAATCGTCCACAAATCTATCAACAGGCGCGCCACTTCTTTGACCTCGCGGATTATCTCACCTGGCGCTCAACCGGCGATTTAGCCCGCTCGGTGTGTACCGTCACCTGTAAATGGACCTATCTGGCGCATGAAAAACGCTGGGATGCCGGTTACTTCCGCCAGATTGGCCTTGAGGAGTTGGCGGATGAAGATTTTGTCCGCATCGGCCAGCGTATTGTCGATCCGGGAACGCCCTGCGAGGGCGGTCTGTGCGCAACAGCGGCAGATGAGATGGGCCTGCCCGTCGGCACACCGGTGGCGGTCGGCATGATTGACGCCCACGCGGGCGGGATTGGTACCGTTGGCGTGCTTAACGGCGCGGTCAACAATATGGCCTACGTATTCGGCACGTCTTCCTGCACTATGACCACCACCCAGGATGCCGTCTTTGTGCCCGGCGTGTGGGGGCCTTACTATTCCGCCATGGTGCCGGGGTTCTGGTTAAGCGAAGGCGGCCAGAGCGCGGCCGGTGCGGCTATCGACCAGTTATTGAGTTTTCATCCCGCCGCCACAGAGGCTAAAGCGCTGGCAAAAGAAGCCGGTGTTCCGCTACCGGTGTATCTTGCCGATAGAGTGCTGGCGCAGGTGGATAATCCTTCCGAAGCAGTCAAGCTCGCTGCCGGTCTGCACGTGGTGCCGGAGTTTTTAGGCAACCGTGCGCCGCTGGCGGACCCGAACGCGAAAGCGATTATCGCCGGGCTGGGGATGGAGCGGGATCTGGAAAACCTCATTGCGCTGTACGTCGCGGGATTGTGCGGTATCGGCTACGGTCTGCGGCAAATTATTGATGCGCAGAAAAATTGCGGGATTGATAGCGAAAATATCGTCATCAGCGGCGGCGCAGGTCAACATCCTTTAGTTCGCCAGCTGTTGGCAGATGCTTGCGGCATTAACGTGGTCAGTACCGAGTCCAGCGAACCGGTGCTGTTAGGTTCGGCAATTCTCGGTGCCGTGGCGGGTAAAATTGCCCCTTCGCTGCCGGAAGCGATGAAGCAGTTTACCCGAGTGGATAAAACTTACCGCTGCGAAGAGCAATTTAGCGCCGATCATCAGCGTCGTTACGAAGCGTACAAAACGCTCCAGCACACGGCACGGCTGATTCGCGAATAAGCAGGATCCCCGGGTTGCGGCGTAAACGCCTTACCCGGGCTACGGGTTCACAGCCTTCTGCGGACCGGTAGCCCGGACAAGGCGCGTCAAGCGCCGCCTCCGGGAAATTCGACGCCGCAGGTGCTTATCAGGCGATGGTGACTTTGCTATCCAGATAAACGTCCTGCACGGCGTTAATCAGCTTCACGCCGTCGGCCATCGATTTTTTAAACGCCTTACGGCCCAGAATCAACCCCATGCCACCCGCGCGTTTGTTGATAACCGCCGTGCGTACGGCGTCGCTCAGATCGGTTTCGCCACCCGCCGCGCCGCCGGAGTTAATCAATCCGGCGCGGCCCATATAGCAGTTAGCCAGCTGATAACGCACCAAATCAATCGGGTTCTCGGTGGTTAATTTGCTGTAAACCCGATCATCGGTATAGCCGAAGTTCACCGCTTTATAGCCGCCGTTATTCTCCGCCATCTTCTGCTTCACAATATCCGCGCCGATAGTGGCTGCCAGATGGTTGGCCTGGCCGGTTAAGTCGGCGGAAACGTGATAATCGACACCATCTTTCTTGAACGCCGGATTACGCAGATAGGCCCACAGCACGGTCACCAGGCCCAGCTCATGCGCGCGCTCAAAGGCCACAGAAATTTCCTCAAGCTGACGGCGAGACTGTTCAGAACCGAAATAGATCGTCGCCCCTACCGCCACGGCTCCCATATTGAACGCCTGCTCAACGCTGGCGTACAGCGTCTGGTCGTATTCAGTCGGGTAGCTCAGCGTTTCGTTATGGTTCAGTTTGACCAGGAAGGGGATGCGGTGCGCGTAGCGGCGTGACACCGAGGCCAGCACGCCATAGGTGGAGGCCACGCAGTTACAACCGGCTTCAATAGCCAGTTCGACGATATTTTTCGGATCAAAGTACAGCGGGTTGGCGGCAAAAGAAGCGCCAGCAGAATGCTCTACGCCCTGGTCAACCGGCAGGATAGACAGATACCCGGTTCCCGCCAGGCGTCCGGTGTTATACAGGGTTTGCATATTACGCAGCACCGCTGGCGGACGGTTGTTATCAACCATCACCCGATCGACATAGTCCGAACCCGGCAAATAGAGTTGGTCGGCTGGAATAGTCATACAACGGTGCTGTAAAAGCGTGTCGGCATCTTTGCCAAGTAACTGCGTAATATCAGTCATAGCGATCTCCCGTAAGTGCCGGTCGAAACCGGCATGCATTTTCCCAACCCAATTATTTTGGGCAGGTTAAGCCTGGTACCGACTCAGCATATTTTCCAGCCGGGAGCGTATTTTTTCAGCACAGTCTGCTGGCACGTTGTCGTGCCGTTTACCACCAGGCGTGGAAGTGATGCACCGGGCCAATCCCGTGCCCGACTTCCAGAGAATCCGCTTGCGCCAGCGCCGCAGAGAGCCAGCCTTTAGCCTCCGCTACCGTTTGCCCCCAATCATCGTAACGAGGACGCAGCGCCGCCAGCGCCGCCGATAGCGTGCAACCGGTGCCGTGCGTATTTTTGGTCTGCACTCTTGGCGCGGTAAAGCGCTGCTCACCTTCGCGGGTAAACAGCCAGTCCGGGCTCTCGGCATCATCAAGATGACCGCCTTTCATTAATACCGCGCCGCAGCCCATTCCCAGCAGCGCCCTGCCCTGCTCCAGCATCTCTTTTTCAGTTTTGGCATGCGGCGCATCCAGCAGCGCCGCCGCTTCCGGCAGGTTCGGGGTGATTAGCGACACCTGCGGCAGCAGGCGCTGACGCAGCGTTTGCACTGCGCTGAGCGAAAGCAACGGATCGCCGCTTTTCGCCAGCATCACGGTATCCAGCACCACGTTTTTAATCTGGTACCGCGCCAGTCGCTCCGCCACCGCTTCGACGATATCCGTTTCCGCCAGCATGCCAATTTTAGTGGTATCGATTCGCACATCGCTGAACACCGAATCCAGTTGCGCGGCGACAAAATCAGGTTCAATACGGTACACCGACTGCACGCCTCGGGTGTTTTGCGCCACCAGCGCAGTGATGACCGAGCAGCCGTAAGCGCCCAGCGCTGAGAAGGTTTTGAGATCCGCCTGGATCCCCGCGCCGCCGCTCGGGTCGGTTCCGGCGATGGTTAAAGCATTGATTCGTCTCACAGGCCGCCCTCCGCGTACAGTGCATCCAGGAATGCGGGAGTAAAGCTGCCGGGACCGCCCCGCTGCGCCGCGATTCCACCCGCGAACTTCATCAGACCACAGGCGGCAGCGACGTTTTCCAGACGTTCACCGGGCATCGCCGTGCTGGCGGCAACCACCGCCGACAGCGCGCAGCCGGTACCCACCACCCGAGTCATTAGCGGATCGCCGCCGGTGACCATGCGCGTACGCTGACCATCGGTGACGTAATCGACCTCTCCGGTTACTGCGACCACGGTATTCAACTGGCGAGCTAACGCCTGAGCCGCAGGCAGCGCGGCTGCGGCGGTATCAGTAGTATCAACGCCGCGCCCACCGCCGCTCATCCCGGCAAGGGCCATAATTTCCGAGGCATTACCGCGAATAGCGGCAGGCTGTAGCGCCAGAAGCTCCCGACAAAATTCAGTGCGCAGAGTCAACGCGCCGACCGCCACCGGATCCAGCACCCACGGTTTGCCCGCCTGCTTTGCGCTATGCGCCGCCGCCCGCATCGCCGTCGCGCGCTCAACGGTCAGCGTGCCAACGTTAATCAGCAGCGCATCGGCAATCGCAGCAAACTGACTGGCTTCATCGGGGTCGATAACCATCGCTGGTGATGCGCCAATCGACAGCAGCACGTTGGCGGTAAAGGTCTGCACCACGTCGTTAGTCATGCAGTGAACAAGGGGGGAATGGCGGCGAAAAAGATGCCGCAGATGGGCAATATGCGCGGGGTTTAGCAGGTCAGACATCGTTTGCTCCCGCCAGGCGATGAAGAAGCGACGACCCTGCGGTCTCTGACTTCCCTACGCTGGCATTATCCAGATCAGGTGGTACGGGTTTTTCTCAGCCTTCACAAGGAAGGGCACCCCGAGTCATTGAGAGATAAAACGTTCTCAGCGGGCAGGTTACGGGAAGTCACCGGACAACGCAAGCTGGCCTGGGGATGCCCACTGATTACAATCAACAACAAAAAAAACAATTCATTAACAAAATAAACACTTTTTCAGATACGCGATTATAGTTTGAGGAGTCATTACAGGATGTAACCCAACGTCATATCGAAATTAGTGAGTAAATCAGCGTAAAAACCTCGAGGATCCCAATGAAATTAACCCCGATAATGAAAGGATTGGCCCTGGCTGGAATATTCTCTACCCTCCCCCTGACAAGCTGGGCGGAGACCTCCCCTAAAGAAGCGACAGCGGCAACCAAACAAGCGAACGACGCGCTGTACAAACAACTTCCCTTCTCCGATAACACCGACTTTACCAACGCGCATAAAGGTTTTATCGCCGCACTGCCCACCGAGATAATCAAAGGCGAACAGGGCAACGTCATCTGGAACCCGCAGCAGTATGACTTTATTAAAGAGGGTGAAAAAGCACCGGATACCGTCAACCCCAGCCTCTGGCGTCAGTCCCAGTTGATTAATATCAGCGGCCTGTTTGAAGTGACCGAAGGTGTGTACCAGATTCGCAACCTCGATCTCTCCAATATGACCATCATCGAAGGTAAAGAAGGCATTACCGTTGTGGATCCGCTGGTGTCGGCGGAAACCGCCAAAGTCGGTATGGATCTGTATTACAAAAATCGCGGCAATAAACCGGTGGTTGCAGTGATCTACACCCACAGCCACGTTGACCATTACGGCGGCGTGCGCGGCGTGATTGATGAAGCTGATGTGAAATCCGGCAAAGTCAAAATCTACGCGCCTTCCGGCTTTATGGAAGCCGCCGTTGCGGAAAACATCATGGCTGGTAACGTGATGAGCCGCCGCGCCAGCTATATGTACGGTAACCTGCTGAAGCCGGAAGCCACCGGTCAGGTTGGTGCAGGGCTGGGTACGACGACCTCTGCCGGTACCGTCACCCTGATTGCCCCGACCAACATCATTGAGAAAGATGGCCAAAAAGAGACTATCGACGGCCTGACCTATGACTTTATGCTGGCTCCGGGATCGGAAGCACCGTCAGAAATGCTGTGGTATATCGAAGAGAAGAAGCTGATCGAATCCGCAGAAGATGTCACCCATACCCTGCATAACACTTACTCTCTGCGTGGCGCGAAAATTCGCGAGCCGCTGCCATGGTCGAAATATATCAACGCCGCCATCGTGCGTTGGGGCGACAAAGCCGAAATCATCATGGCGCAACACCACTGGCCGACCTGGGGCAATGAGAACGTTGTTAACCTGCTGAAAAGCCAACGCGACCTGTATCGTTACATCAACGACCAGACCCTGCGCATGGCTAACGAAGGCCTGACTCGCGATGAAATCGCCGCCAAATTCAAGCTGCCGGACAGCCTGGCAAACACCTGGGCCAACCGCGGTTACTACGGTTCCGTCAGCCATGATGTAAAGGCAACCTACGTGCTGTATCTCGGCTGGTTCGACGGCAACCCGGCAACCCTGGATGAACTGCCGCCAGAAGAAGCGGCGAAGAAATTCGTTGATTATATGGGCGGTGCCGATGCCATCCTTAAGAAAGCAAAAGAGGATTACGACCAGGGTAACTACCGCTGGGTGGCTCAGGTCGTGAGCATAATCGTCTTCGCCGACCCAGGTAATCTTGAGGCGCGTAATCTGGAAGCCGATGCTCTGGAACAACTGGGCTATCAGGCAGAATCAGGGCCATGGCGTAACTTCTACCTGACCGGCGCGCAGGAGCTGCGTAACGGCGTGGTGAAAGGCCCGACGCCGAACACTGCCAGCCCGGATACCGTGCGGGCAATGACGCCTGAGATGTTCTTCGACTATCTGGCGGTACATATCAACGGCGAGAAAGCCGGTACGGCTAAATCGGTGTTCAATATCGACCTCGGCAACGATGGCGGTAAATATAAGCTGGAGCTGGAAAACGGCGTGTTAAACCACACGGCCGATTCCGAGGCGAAAGACGCCGATGCCACCATTACGCTGGATCGCGCTACGCTGAACAAAATCATTCTGAAAGAGGAAACGCTCAAGCAGGCGCAGGATAAGGGTGAAGTGAAAGTGACCGGCGACGGCGCGAAGCTGGACGAAATGCTGGGTTATATGGATAAGTTTGAGTTCTGGTTCAATATTGTGACGCCGTAAATAAGTCACCCCGCGGCAGTCGGTCGCGGGGTCTTAATCTGCCTATTGTCCGATTTGCTTTCCCCTCATGGCGGGCACAGAATGATATCAAGGTGCCGTCTTGTGTTGAGGTCTCGTTATGCCCGTTTATCACCATGTCCTGGTGCTGATCAACAGCAGCCAGGATGGCGTTCCGCTGCTCAGCACGCTGCGAAAATGGCGGAAGAAAGCGCTATGCGCATTACCATTGCCCATATCAGTACCGACTACCGGGCACTGAATTACGTCTCCGATAGCCTGCTGGATGATGACGTTTCGCAGGAGGTGATTCAGGCAAAAGCGCTGCTTAATGAGCTGGCAACAACGGTATCTCTACCCGTGCAGACGCTATCGCTGGTGACCGCTCGCCGTTTTGCCGATGTTGAAGAGTGTGTGCGCCAGAGAAATATCGATTTGATTATCGCCGGACATCACAACCGGTTGCTGGGCGTCCTCGCTTCCCACTCTCTGGAGTATATTAATCATCTCACCGTCGATGTGCTGATTAAGCATCTCCCTTAGCAAGTTCTCCCCGGAGGCGGCGCTGGCGCGCCTTGTCCGGGCTACCCTACCCACACAGCATGGGCTTCCAGCCCGGTCGACATTACGCTAATAAGAGACTTTCGGCGATTGCATAGCGCGGTTGTTAGTTGATTAATTATCCCCGTTGCCGTGGGGAACGTACTAAATATATCTTTTTGTTTTATAATAAATTTTTTCATTCAAAACAATCTACCGACATTTTTGCAACAAATTGATTTTATTAAAGAGCGATAACCCTTTGATTTTAATAGATACGATAAAGTATTTCGTTAGCTCTTTCACTTTCACTGAAATGAACCGCGATAATGGCATCCTATAGATTAACTTCCCGCAGCGAACTCAATAGTAAAGCAAAACACGCTTCAATCAGCGGCGGCAAAGGCTGTGGCCCGCGCATCAGCGCCACGGTCCGCGTTAAGGCAGGTTGCTGAAGCTGGGCAATCTTCAACACAGGATCCTGAAGATGGGTGGTATAAAGCGCAGGCAGAATCGCCACTGCCAGCCGGGAACGCACCAGACCATAGAGCGTTTCAATATAATCAACCTGATAGCGCGTATTAAGCGTCAGGCGATGACTCTCTGCCAGCGCGCCGACCAGACGCTGAATATTGCCCTTTGAGAACACCGCGATATCGCGCCCGGCCAGTAGCTTCCACGGCAGATGCGGCTGCCCGGCCAGCGGATCGTCACAATGCAGCACCGCAACGAACGGATCTTCGCGCAGAGGATAAACCAGCAGTTCCGGCGGCAAAGAACGATCAATTGCGCCAATGGCAAAATCTATTTTCCCCGACTGCAGCTCGCAAAACAGGGCATCGTTGGTCTGATCGTGAAACTCCACCCTCAGGCGCGGAAAAGCCTGAGCCAGCGTCTGCGGCAGCAGCGGAAACAGCAGCGAGCTCACCGAAGGCACCAGGCCAATGCGCACCGTGCCATCCCCGCCGGCCTCGACAATCTGCTGCATATCCTGAAACGCCAGCTGCGCCACGCTCAACACCCGCCGGGCATGGGGCAAAATAGCGGCCCCCAACTCGGTCAACGTCACTGACGACGCCGTGCGGTTAACCAGCTTACCGCCCAGTACGGCCTCAATTTGCCGCAGCGCGCTGCTTAGCGCCGGTTGGCTGATAGCCAGCCGATTAGCGGTATCGGTGAAATGGCGTAGCTGAGCCAGGGTCACAAAATACTGGAGCTGTTTAAGCGAAAGTGCAGGCAGACGCTGCCAGGGTTCAGTCATAGTGTTTTTCGTCAACGGTCATTACGTAGAATAACCCGAGGTTATCGGGCGATAAATTTATTCATCTGGGCAAACGTTTGCTCTGTCCCTAGAGTATCTGCATTATCCTTGTGCCGGAGTTGTTATGTCCAGCAGTGCTGAAACCCGCCGCCGCGCCGTCCAGGCCGCACGCGGCGAATCCCCGTTCGATCTATTACTGACCGACGCACAGATCGTCGACATGGCGAGCGGCGAGATCCGTGAGGCCGATGTCGGCATCGTTGGCGAAATGATCGCCAGCGTGCACCCGCGCGGTAGCCGATCCGATGCCCACGAACGTCGCTCTCTGGCGGGATATTTTTTGTCACCAGGGCTGATGGATACACACGTTCACCTCGAAAGCTCCCACCTGCCGCCCGAGCGTTATGCCGAAATCGTCCTGACTCAGGGCACTACGGCGGTGTTCTGGGATCCGCACGAGCTGGCCAACGTGCTTGGCGTTGAAGGTGTGCGCTATGCCGTCGCCGCCAGCCGCGATCTGCCGCTACAGGTGATGGTCGCCGCGCCCTCCAGCGTGCCGTCCACGCCGGGGCTGGAGATGTCCGGCGCGGATTTTGCCGGCGCGGAAATGGAAACCATGCTGGCGTGGCCGGAAGTACGCGGCGTCGCCGAAGTTATGGACATGCACGGCGTATTGCACGGCAGCGAGCGGATGCAGGAGATTGTCCAGGCCGGTCTGAACAGCGGCAAGCTGATTGAAGGCCACGCGCGCGGTTTAAGCGGCGCGGACCTCCAGGCCTATCTCGCCGCCGGGGTGACATCCGATCACGAACTGACTTCTGCGGAAGATGCACTGGAAAAGCTGCGCGCCGGGCTGACCGTAGAAATTCGCGGTTCGCACCCTTACCTGCTGCCAGATATCGTCAAGGCGCTGAAAACGCTGCCGCATCTATCCTCGCAGATCACCGTCTGCACCGATGATGTCCCACCGGATATGCTGCTGGAAAAAGGCGGCATCATCGCCCTGCTCAACCTGCTGATTGAGCATGGTCTGGCGGCGACCGACGTATTACGCTTCGCCACCTTAAACGCAGCGATCCGTCTACAGCGTAACGATCTGGGGCTGGTTGCCGCCGGACGTCGCGCCGATCTTGTCGTTTTCGATTCATTAGAAAAGCTAAAAGCGCAGGAAGTCTACGTCGCCGGGAAGCTGATTGCCCGCAAAGGGACTCTGCTCCAACCTGTTTCAGCGGCGGCGGGCGTGACGCCACCGCGCAATACGCTTCAGCTGACACCGCTAAATCCTGACGATTTTATCCTCCGCGTCGAAGATATCCGCCACGGCGTCGCCCGCCTGAGGCATATTCGCGGCGCGCGCTTTACCCAGTGGGGCGAAGTGGAAGTGCAAGTTCGCGACGGCAAAGTGCAAATCCCGGACGGGTTTAGCCTGATTTGGGTTAAGCATCGCCACGGCCGCCACGAAGCGAAGCCGCAAATTGCGCTGCTGGAAGGCTGGGGTGAGCTGCGCGGTGCGATCGCCACCAGCTATTCGCACGACTCACACAATCTGGTGGTGCTGGGCCGCGATGCCGACGATATGGCGCTGGCGGCAAATCAGTTGATCGCATCCGGCGGTGGTATGGCGCTGGCGCAGCAGGGCAAAATCCTCGCTCACGTGGCAATGCCGATTGCCGGGATGCTTTCCGATTTACCAGCCCCGGAGCTGGCGCAACAGTTCCGCCAGCTGCGAGACCTGAGCGCAGAAGTCGCCGACTGGGAGCCACCGTACCGTGTGTTTAAGGCTATCGAAGGCACCTGCCTCGCCTGTAACGCCGGACCGCATTTGACCGATTTGGGTTTGACCGACGGCAGTACCCGCCAGATTGTCGACCCGCTGATAGACTGCCGGGAAATCCCGGAATACATAAAACACACAGAGCACAACAATAAACATCAGGGAGCCTAAGCATGGCCGACAACACCCTTCATTCATCCGCGCAAGGAAGCTGGCTGGAGCGCCGTTTTGCCTTATATTCGCGCGGCAGCACGTTGCGTACCGAGTGCCTGGCCGGGATCACCGGCTTTCTTGCCGCCGCCTATCTGCTGGTGGTTATCCCCGGACTGCTGGCGGTGGGCGGGATGGATAAAGGCGCAGCGACCACCGGCACGATTCTGGTATTCGTCGGCGGCACCCTGCTGATGGCGTTTTACGCCAATCTGCCGTTTATCGTTGGGCCGGGCATCGGTGGCTCGGTGCTGGTTGGCGTAACGCTTGCAGGCAGCGAGGGGATTGGCTGGCAGGTCGGCCTCGGTATCGCCTGCTGGTCAGGGATCCTGTTTTTCCTGCTGACAAAATTCGGCCTGCGCGAAGTGGTCACCCGCTCGGTGCCACAATCTATTAAACTCGGGCTAACCGCCTCGATCGGCCTGTTCGTTGCGGTACTGGGCTTTCGTAACGCCGGGCTGGTGCTGGCAAATGCCAAAACCAATGCCCTGATGCTCGGGGATTTTCTTTCACCGGGCGCACTGGTCGCGCTCTGCGGGCTGTTTCTGGCGATTGCCCTACAGGCACGAAAGATCCCCGGTTCTATTCTATGGGCCATCCTGGTCGCTACCCTGATCGGTATCCCCATGGGCGTCACTAAACTGCCGGGCAGCATTATCGATATGCCGCATTCGCTGACGCCGGTGCTGGGGCAAATCGATATGCTGGGGGCGTTGAATATCGCTTTCCTGCCGTTCCTGTTCGTCTTTTTCGCCTCAGAGTTCTTTTCCACGATGGGCACCACGCTGGCGGTGGGCGGCGAAGCGGGCCTGCTGGATGAAGAAGGCAACATGCCGCATATCAATCGCCCGTTTATGGTCGATTCCATCGCGGCGGCTATCGGCCCGTGGCTGGGTATTCCGGCGGCGACCGCGCTGATTGAATCTTCGGCGGCGGCGGAAGCTGGCGGCAAAACCGGGTTAACTGCGCTGTCGGCGGCGGTAATGTTCCTGCTGATGCTGCTGTTTACGCCGGTGGCATTGATGATCCCGAAAGAAGCCACCGCGCCAGCGCTAATTCTGATCGGCCTGAATATGTTCAGCGGCCTGCGCAAAGTAGATTTAGGCAATTTCACCGACGGATTGCCGGTACTGATGATGGTGATGATTACGCTGATTGCCAACAGCTTCGGTACCGGAATTGCCGGTGGGCTGCTGTTTTATGTGGTGATTAAGACTATTGCTGGCAAGTGGCGAGAAATCCCGATTGGCCTGTGGATCCTCGCCATTCCGCTGGTGTACTACTTTGCGACGCTGGTGAAGCATTAAGGTTCATGCCGCTCATTTTCCCGGAGGCGGCGCTTGACGCGCCTGTCCGGGCTACCGGTCCGCAGACGATGGTGGACCCGTAGCCCGGCCAGGCGAAGCGCCGCCGGGAATGACACCAGCGTTAGAGCCTATACTTTCTCGCACTCCGCTTTAACCGCCTCATACAGTAGCCGCACCGCAGGAGAAAGCTGTTTGCGGTGCGGGCAAATCATATTTAGCGGCACGACATCACCCTGATACTGCGGCAACAGCACCTGTAGCCGCCCTTCTCGAATGTCATCACTCACGTCCAGCGTGGATTTATACGCAATCCCCTCCCCGGCAACCGCCAGGCGGCGAATAACTTCAGCGTCATCACTCACAATCGTGCCGGAAACCTGCACATGGTGAACTTCGCCCCCAAAACTAAGCGGCCAGCGATCGAACGGCCTGCCGCGCAGCACGTAGGTCAGCGCATTATGCCGCGTTAAATCATCCAGCGTCTGCGGTTCACCGTGCTCGGCTATCCAACCGGGCGAGGCCACCAGCACGCGCCGGTTCTCGGGCGCAACCGGCAGGGAAATAAACGAGGCGTCGTCGTTATCGCCATAGCGAAATGCCACGTCCACCGGGTCTTTAAACACATCGGTCCGATGATCGGAAAACAGGATCCGTAAACTCAGCGCGGGATGGCGCTGGCGAAAAGCGCGAAACACGCGCAGGAGCAAGTTACGCCCCAGATCGGACGGCACGGCAATTTGTAACGTGCCGCGAACTTCGTCATCGGGAGCCTGGATTTTTTGCAGTCCGGCGTACAGCGTATCCAGCATCTGCGTGGCATAGGGCAGCCAGGTCTCCCCTTCAGGGGTCAGACGCAAACTACGCGTTGAACGGGCAAAAAGACGAATGTTCAGCGTCGTTTCCAGGCGTTTTATCGCCGCACTCACCTGCGCGGGCTGCTGCCCGGCCTCTCGCGCCGCCTCGCTAAAGTTGCTTAATGCCGCGGCGCGGACAAACAACGCCAGATCTTCCAGCCTGAACATAGGAGCTCCCGAATCAGGATTATTCTCAAAACCGACGCGATCCGCCGAAAAACGTCGCAGCATCACTGTTTGCTTACACTTTTAACCAAACCAACACTTGCCATTTCCTTGATGTATCAGGAATGATACGAGGCTGCGATTTTGTGTCCAGGATAATAATGAGGAAATTATGCGTAAAACAAAAATGATGCTTCTGGGCGTACTGTTGGCCTGTTCCAGCGGAGCGTGGGCTGCTGGCGGCGCTATACAGAAATATGAGCTGGATGGTGTTACCGCAGACTTCAAACAATTCCACATCGGCGATACCGTACCGCCGCTGTACCTCACGCCAGAATACAACATTAAGCAGTGGCAGCAGCGCAATCTGCCCGCACCGGACGCCGGTACTCACTGGACCTATATGGGTGGGAGCTACGTTCTGATTACCGATACTGAGGGGAAAATCCTCAAAATCTACGATGGCGAGATTTTCTACCATCGTTAAAAACCGAACGCCAGCGCGCTACCAGCCGCTGGCGTTTCTCGTTTCTATTCGTTAAAACGGTTTTGCTTTTGCATAAATTCCTCGACGGCAATATATGAAGCAATTTGCTCATATAACATCAGAATACTTAATATCAGATCGCCGCCGCTTCGCAGTAAATCATCCGGCGCAGTGCGGCTTTGATCACCTGATAAAAAAGTGATTTGTTCGAAAATTTCATTATATTCACCATAAGCGCCAATCGGAACCTCAGTTAGCGGGATGTTTTCCTGGCAATAACGCAACGCATCGGCTGCTTTCTCCGGCAAAGAGCGCGTATGCATAAAAATAACCAGCAGTTCTCGTAACTTAACGATTAGAGCAATATTATTCATCATTCACTCCGAAAATCTATTACGGATATTTTATTCCTTACCTCGTTTTTATCTACGTATGACTAATGATGACAACTTCCCGCCCCAAAAAAATTAGATGAGGAAAATAGATTCCTGTAAAAAAACACCTCACCCTGGCGAATAAAAAATATTTCACTTCTATGTTAATGAAGCTCTCACAATTGCCGGAAGAATACAATGTTAATAATATGTTTTATTGATAAATCTCAACACGTTTGAATGTGAATAAAAATAAGTAATAGTTAACATCAATGATATTCATTTGGTGATTAACTTATAAGGCAGAAAAGCGTAGTTATCTGCAGACATAAAAAAACCGCGCGACGTAAAATGCCGCACGGCTTAGCCTTGAAAGGTGATTACACCGCCCGGAAGGCAATCTCGCCGGGGATCACTTCGCCCTGCCAGTACAGCTGCGCCGCGACGCGGTCCGCTAGCTGGCGGTAAGTCTCGGTAAACTCGCTTTCCGGGCGCGCGACCACCGTCGGGGTACCTTTATCGAGGTCTTCACGCAGGGTGATATGCAGCGGCAGCTGGCCCAGTAGCTGAGTGTGGTATTTATCCGCCAGCTTTTGCGCGCCACCGGTACCGAAGATAGGTTCGTGGTGTCCACAATTGCTGCAAATATGCATACTCATGTTTTCCACAATACCCAGTACCGGCACTTCCACTTTTTCAAACATCACGATGCCTTTTTTGGCGTCGATCAGTGCGATGTCCTGCGGCGTAGTGACCACTACCGCGCCGGTTACCGGAATGTTCTGCGCCAGCGTCAGCTGAATATCGCCGGTGCCTGGCGGCATATCCAGTACCAGATAATCGAGATCCGGCCACAACGTTTCCTGCAGCATTTGCATCAGCGCTTTGCTGGCCATCGGGCCGCGCCATACCATGGCGTTATCGTCAGTCACCAGATAGCCGATGGAGTTGGTTGCCAGACCGAATTTCATAATCGGCGCCATGTGAGTGCCATCCGGTGACGTCGGACGCTGGTCTTCCGCGCCGAGCATGGTCGGAATCGACGGGCCGTAAATATCGGCATCGAGAATACCCACTTTCGCCCCTTCCGCCGCCAGCGCCAGCGCCAGGTTAACCGCCGTAGACGATTTCCCCACCCCACCTTTGCCGGAGCTGATGGCGATAATGTTTTTTACGCCGTTAATACCGGGCTGATTTTTTACCCGCTGAAGCGTGGCGATGCTGTGCGTCAGCTTCCAGTCAATGGCTTTAGCGCCGGTAATGCGCAACAGCTCAGCGCTGCACTGCTCTTTTAACACCTCAAACGCGCTATGCCACACGAACGGCATCTGAATTTCGATGTGCACGGTCTCGTCCAGCCAGGCGACGTGGTGCAGCGCCTTCAGCGTGGTGAGGTTATGTTTCAGGGTTGGGTGCTGGAAATTAGCCAGGGTCCCGGCAACCATCGCACGTAGGCGCTCGGGGGATTTGGCCTGGGATTGCGAACTCATCCCGACTCCTTTGTTATTGTGAGTTGAATCTTGTCCGTTAAGTTTACCTTAAAGGGAATAATTCCCCCACAATAAGCTTTGGGCTTACCAAATTATTGCCTTTGCGGTAACATCGAAAGCCCTTTTTACAATAGAAGATGTAATGCCCACTATGACTCAAGTCGCGAAGAAAATTCTGGTAACGTGCGCGCTGCCGTACGCAAACGGCTCAATCCACCTCGGCCACATGCTGGAGCACATCCAGGCTGATGTCTGGGTCCGTTACCAGCGAATGCGCGGCCACGAAGTCAACTTCATCTGCGCCGACGACGCCCACGGCACCCCGATCATGCTGAAAGCGCAGCAGCTCGGGATCACTCCGGAACAGATGATTGGCGAAATGAGTCAGGAGCATCAGACCGATTTTGCTGGCTTCGGCATCAGCTACGATAACTATCACTCCACGCACAGTGACGAAAACCGTGAGCTGTCGGAGCTTATCTATGGCCGCCTGAAAGAGAACGGTTTTATTAAAAACCGTACTATTTCGCAGCTTTACGATCCGGAAAAAGGCATGTTCCTGCCGGACCGTTTCGTAAAAGGCACCTGTCCGAAGTGCAAATCACCGGATCAGTACGGCGATAACTGCGAAGTGTGCGGCGCAACCTACAGCCCGACCGAGCTTATCGAGCCGAAATCGGTGGTTTCCGGCGCAACGCCAGTGATGCGCGAGTCTGAGCACTTCTTCTTTGATCTGCCGTCATTTAGCGAAATGCTGCAAGCGTGGACCCGTAGCGGCGCGCTGCAGGAGCAGGTGGCGAACAAAATGCAGGAGTGGTTTGAATCCGGCCTGCAGCAGTGGGATATTTCCCGCGATGCGCCGTACTTTGGCTTCGAAATCCCCAACGCGCCGGGCAAATATTTTTACGTCTGGCTGGATGCGCCAATTGGCTACATGGGCTCTTTCAAGAACCTGTGCGACAAGCGCGGCGACACCACCAGCTTTGACGAATACTGGAAGAAAGATTCTACCGCCGAGCTGTATCACTTTATCGGCAAAGATATCGTCTACTTCCACAGCCTGTTCTGGCCTGCGATGCTGGAAGGCAGCAACTTCCGCAAACCGACCAACCTGTTCGTTCACGGCTACGTGACGGTCAACGGTGCGAAGATGTCCAAGTCGCGCGGTACCTTTATTAAGGCCAGCACCTGGCTGAAGCATTTTGACGCCGACAGCCTGCGCTACTACTACACTGCCAAGCTCTCTTCACGCATCGATGATATCGACCTGAACCTGGAAGATTTCGTGCAGCGCGTGAATGCCGACATCGTCAACAAAGTAGTGAACCTGGCGTCCCGTAATGCGGGCTTTATCGCTAAGCGCTTCGACGGCGTGCTGTCCGCTGAGCTGGCTGACCCGGTGCTGTACAAAACCTTCACCGATGCAGCTGCAAGCATTGGCGAAGCATGGGACAGCCGCGAATTCGGCAAAGCCATCCGCGAAATCATGGCGCTGGCCGACGTCGCGAACCGCTACGTTGATGAGCAGGCTCCATGGGTTGTGGCAAAACAGGAAGGCCGCGACGCCGACCTGCAGGCCATCTGCACCATGGGTCTGAACATGTTCCGCGTGCTGATGACCTGGCTGAAGCCGGTTCTGCCGGAGCTTTCTGCACGTGCAGAAGCCTTCCTTAACAGTGAACTGAGCTGGGATGCCATTCAGCAGCCGCTGCTCGCTCACAAGGTCAATAATTTCAAAGCGCTGTATAACCGCATTGAGATGAAGCAAGTTGAAGCGCTGGTTGAAGCGTCGAAAGAAGAGGTGAAAGCGCTGTCAGCACCGGTCACCGGTCCGCTGGCGGATGACCCGATTCAGGAAACCATCACTTTTGACGACTTCGCCAAAGTCGATATGCGTATCGCGCTTATCGAAAACGCCGAGTTCGTTGACGGTTCCGATAAACTGCTGCGCCTGACGCTGGATCTCGGCGGCGAGAAACGCAACGTCTTCTCCGGCATCCGCTCCGCCTATCCAGATCCGCAGGCGCTGATTGGTCGCCTGACGGTGATGGTCGCCAACCTGGCGCCGCGTAAAATGCGCTTCGGCATCTCGGAAGGCATGGTGATGGCTGCAGGCCCCGGCGGGAAGGATATCTTCCTGTTAAGCCCGGACAGCGGCGCTCAGCCAGGCCAACAGGTCAAGTAACCCCGCATAAAGCGCTGCTCCGGCAGCGCTTTTTATTTTATAAATTCTGAAAATCGCATTCCTGCCGTCCTCCCCCTCTGTGTTCTTAGCAATAACTGCTAGCATCAAATCCAAACTGGATAAAAACACAGGGAAGAAAATGGAATATTTTATTTATCAGGACGAAAAATCACACAAATTCTGGGCGGTCGAGCAACAGGATAACGAGCTGCACCTGAGCTGGGGCAAGGTTGGCACCAACGGCCAGAGCCAGATTAAAACCTTTGCCGATAGCGCCGCAGCCAGTAAAGCCAGGCAGAAGCTGATTAATGAGAAAACAAAAAAAGGGTACGCCGAAAATACCGTGGCGGAAAAACGCCCGCCCCAGGCAGTCGCTAGCCCAGCGAATAACCGCCCCTGGCTCGCTGATGATGCTCATATACCGCTAACGGAGGAGATCGACTGGTTTGCTTTCCATCACCGGAACCGCTCCAGACCGTTTAATACCACACCGGATGGCAATCAGATTTGGCAAAGCATTACCCAGAATGACAAAGCCACATTCAGGCCATCCGACTACCATTTTACATCACCGGTCTGGGAACAGGCTTACGCTGAGCTACACCAGCGGATTAAACATAACCAATCCACCGGAAGCCTGTTTTCTGAAGCGGCTCTTCTCGGGCAAATGGGCTATTATTCTGATGATTTAATCGACCTTTTTGTGACGCGATACGGACTTGAAACCACGGTTGAGATCGCCTGTCATACCCTACAAGTGGCATGCAAGTACGATGATGACCTTAAAAAAACTGTCGTAGGTAGCGACTTTCCTGTTAACGAAATAGAATATCTGCCCGACTGGCACCCGCGTTTGTGTCATCATCTTTCATTAGCGCCTGAGGAAGAGTGGCAGCGCTGCGTCAAAAAGCTGCTCGCTGCTATTCCTGGGCTTTCTCCCGCTATGCAGCCGTTTGCCGCATTGATGTTGCCAGAGCGCCCGGATATCGCCAACGAGATAGTATTGCGTTTCGCCGCCGAAGAGATCCCGGCAATGGCGTGGTTGAAAATGGTCGTCGATGCCCCTTCAGCACTGACTACGCTAGAAAAATATCCGTTGCCTCCGCTTTACTCTCACTTTCTCTCCTATGTTGCCACATTGATAGCCAATCATGGCGTGATCGGGGTAAGCCAACTCGTCAACGATTTGGACGAAAAAGAAGCAAACATCCAATTACCAAAGCTGGAAGCTACTGACTATTTCACTAAGTGGTTAGCTAAAACGAACCATCCGGATGCGCTTAAGATATTAATTCTTGGCGCCGGCAACAAAAATAAGCGTCTGGGATATTTAAGTAAGGCCTGCCAAAAATATCCTCATGCGGCCATTGCCGCATATGTGTCGCTGCTGACGAGCTATGAAGATCCGATCTGGCGCAGAGCGCTAACGATACTCATCAGCGCTGACCCCACCCGGGTAGAGCAGGTCTTGCCATGGATTGACGCACACGCCGCAGAAACGTTAACCACGACACAACCGCTTAGCGATTCATCAGCAGAATATGCCAGCCCGGAGACCCTACCAGAAATACTGGTATCCCCACCGTGGCTAAAGCAAAATCAAAAAAGCGCACCACCCGTATTCAAGCTATTGGTGCTCCCCGTCGTTTCTACGCTGAGCCTGACGCCGGCAATAGCGGAAGAACTCACTGGCTACGATTACAGTGATTACCAATCCCAATTCAATTACGCGGACCTACCGCCATTTGAAAGCTATCGTTGGGAAAAAGTGACAGAGCCATTCACCCCGGAACAAAACTTTCTGTGGCGCCTGGGATTTGAAAACTGGCAACAGTTAGACCCTGGCACATCGCAAAAAATGCCCATTCCGCAAAACGCCATCAATGCCCTGCAATGCAATGACTACGCCACCTTGATAAATGAATTCCATCAGTATACGGGTAAGCGGTATTCGCAATGGAAACTGCATCTGCTGGCCTGGATGCCGCGCGAGCAAGCATTGGCCTTACTGGATGCCTTAGCTGATGAACCTCACAAAGGCGAAGAGGGGATCTTGCCCATTTTTGGTATCGATGCCCTGCCAATATTTGTCCGTTATCTTAAACACGATCGCCAGTCGCTGTGGCCGTTTACCCCCTATTGCGGCACAACCGATTTGGCACTGCCGATGGCACAAAACTTCAGCCGCAAAAAAACGCTGCGCGAAGACGCCCGCAGCTGGTTACTTGAGTATCCCGAACATACCATTGCCGGATTATTGCCCGCAGCGCTAGGGAAAGCTTGCAAAGACAGGGACGACGCTCAACAAGCCTTGCGATTACTGGCCGATAACAATCACCGTTCTCTGATAACCCAAATAGCGCAGCGCTATCAACAACCGGAGATTATCGCCGCCCTGGGAGCCTTTCTCGACGTAAGGGATTTACACGATTTCCCGGCGAAAATTCAGCCTCTACCTGAATTTTATCAATTTGCTCTGTGGCGCAGACCACAGCTCAAAAGCACGGGTCTGCCGTTGCCAGATGACGCTATGCGTTACCTCGGCGATATGCTGAATTTCCCACGCGAAGTGAAACTTTACGCTGGGCTGAATACCGTAAAAAGCATCTGCACTCCGACATCTCTGGCTAACTTTGCCTGGGATCTTTTTAACGCCTGGATTGAAGCCGGAGGCCCCTCAAAAGCAAACTGGGGTTTCACGACATTAGCCTTTTTCGGTAATGACGATACCGCGCGAGCGCTGACGCCACTCATCCGCACCTGGCCTGGAGAATCACAGCATCAACGCGCAGCGCTTGGGCTGGATATTCTGGCGGAAATCGGCAGCGACATCGCCCTGATGTTGCTCAACGGCATTGCGCAAAAAATCAAATTTGCGGCGCTGCAGGAGAATGCACAGAACAAAATCCAGCAAATTGCCGAAAGCCGCGGGCTGACTATTGCCGAGCTGGAAGATCGCCTGGCTCCGGATCTCGACCTGGACGACAGCGGCTCTCTGACCCTCGACTTCGGCCCGCGCCGCTTTACCGTCAGCTTCGATGAAGCCCTCAAACCCTTTGTGCGCGACGAAAACGGCAACAGCCGCCTGAAGGACCTGCCGAAGCCCAACAAAAACGATGACGAGACGCTGGCGACCGAAGCCGTCAGCCGCTACAAACAGTTGAAGAAAGATGCCCGCACCGTCGCCGCCCAACAAATCATGCGCCTGGAATCCGCCATGTGCCTGCGCCGCCGCTGGACGCCGGAGCAGTTCCGCCTGTTCCTTGTCGAGCATCCGCTGGTGCGCCACATCACCCGCCGCCTGGTATGGGGCGTCTATAGCGAAGAAAACACCCTGCTTACCTGCTTTCGCGTAGCCGAAGACAACAGCTACAGCGATGCCGAGGATAATCCGTTCAGCCTGCCGGAAGGGCAAATCGGTATTCCGCACGTACTGGAGATGGCTCCGGAAGACACCGCCGCCTTCGGCCAGCTGTTTGCCGATTACGAACTGCTGCCGCCGTTCCACCAGCTCGATCGTAACCACTACAGCCTGGCGGAAAGCGAATGCGACGCCATGGAGCTGAATCGGTGGAACGGGCGACAATGCCAGGCAGGCCGCATCGTCGGGCTGGAGCGTAAAGGCTGGCAACGAATAGAAGAAAGCGGCAGCACCAGTGGGATGTATAAACCATCTGCCTGCGGCGAACTGATCCTGGAAATGGAGCCGTTTTCCCTGCTGTATGGAGAAACGGGGTACGACGAACTCATCCCGCTCGATATGGTCAAAATCGTCGCTAAAGATGATATTTACTTCGGAAAACCAGCGTTTGCTTTCTCCGCCCTCGACGCTATTACCGCCAGCGAACTCATCAACGATATCGAATCGCTATTCGATTAAAAGGAATTGGTCATGAAAACGTTCATTTATCACGACGAAAAATCTCACAAATTTTGGGCAGTAGAGCAACAGGACAACGAGCTGCATTTGAGCTGGGGTAAGGTCGACACCAGTGGTCAGAGTCAGATTAAAACCTTTGCCGATAGCGTCGCCGCCAGCAAGGCCGAACTGAAGCTGATTAACGAAAAAAATAAATATCCTCCGGCATAGCCGGAGGTTTTTCAGATGCGCCTATAAGGCTCTGTTACCAGCCGCGCCCTAACAGGCGCATCACGACCTGACATTTGCATCTATGGATTACTTACCGCCCGTAAACGGGCTGCCAGGATATGGGATCGACAACTGCTCGCCCATTTTATCCTCTGCAAGTTGGTGCTTTATGTATTCTTGTATCCTGCTCGTGTTTTTCCCTACCGTATCAACGTAATACCCTCGGCACCAAAACTCTCTGTTACGGTATTTGAACTTCAAATCGCCAAACTGCTCATAAAGCATCAGGCTGCTCTTTCCCTTCAGGTACCCCATAAATCCAGATACACTCATCTTGGGCGGGATTTCCAGAAGCATATGGATGTGATCCACACAGCATTCCGCTTCCAGAATATTCACGTTTTTCCATTCGCACAGCTTTCTTAAAATACTCCCTATCGCTTTGCGTTTTTCCCCGTAGAACACCTGTCTCCGGTATTTCGGCGCAAAAACTATGTGATATTTACAGTTCCAGCGGGTGTGCGCTAAGCTCTTTTCGTCCCTCATTGGGACCCCCTTTTGATTTCTTGTTGAACGTTTGCAGTTGCCAGACCGCAAACTGTTTTAACAAATCAAAAGGGGTTTTTATAACTGGCCCAAAGCTGAAAGCTTTACTGAACCCCCAGCCTAGCTGGGGGTTTTCTGTGCACAACCAAAAAAGGCTATGTTGAAGATACCGCCGCAGTGCAACCCACCGTTGCCAGCCAGCCTTCTGAGCCAGTCGCCACGACAGCTGCCCCACAGCCGGAGCGCGTTCCCACGCCTGTTGACGTTACCCGCCCGTGGCTGGCGGACGATGCCGAATTGCCGTTGTCGGATGAACTCCTTGCGCAAGCGCTCCCTTCGCGCCTCTTCCCCGGCGAACCGATTGCTGCGCCTGAGGACAGTGAACTGATGGACCTCGGCAAAGAGATCCACAAACAATCCGGTAAAACCGTCACCTTCAATAGCGCCGACTGCTCCGCATACTGGCAGCAAGTCATCAATGAAGCTCTCACCGATGGCCAGCTATCACCAGCCGCGCTGGCGGTTCAGGTCGCCGTGGCAACTCGCCGTGGCTGGCGCAGTGGTGACAATCCCGAGCTGATGGACGAAATTGTTCACGTCTACGGGCTGGAATACGCCGTTGAAGTGTTTATCGCCCTACAGCACATTGAATTTGAATATAATTATCAAACCGTTCAGGTCACCTTTCTCGCAGAACCAGTATCGGCTCGTGGAGCGAATATGTTCGACGTTCGCCTGCGTGCGCATCTGGCCCTTGCCGATGAGCTACTCTGGCAGCGCTGCGTGGATAAACTCATTGCCGCATTGCCGGATATGCCTATCGGCCAGCAGCCGCTGGTCGCGTTATTGCTGCCGGAACGCCCGGATATCGCCCACGACATCGCCCGCCGGGTGCTGGCGCATAAAAATGTCAGAACGGCAGAATGGCTGAAGCTGGTTGCCCGCGACCCGCAGGTCGTCAACGCACTGGAGCCTTACCAGGCAGAAAATGTTTTTAACGACTATTACCACGGCAGCGTCTGGAACGCGACGGTGATGCGCGAACAGGGAGTCGCCGGAATCTCCCGCTTTGCGCCCTACGTTCACGATGACCTGTGCGGCGAGCTGATAAGCTACGTTAATCATCCGCAGGCCCTGACGCAGCTGATCCGCGTGAGCGAACAAGGAAAACGCTGCCATGAACGGATGACTCAAGCCTGCACCCGTTTCCCACATGCAGCGCTGGCGGCATTGGCTGAGCTACTGGTGCATAAAGAAGAGAAACGCTGGCGCATTATGCTGATGACCCAACTGAGCGCCCGACCGGAACTGGTCGCACAGGTCGCGCCGTGGATCTCCTCGCAGGCCGCGGCGCTGCTGGAAACCTGCCAGAAGCAACTCAATCAGCAGGCCGACTGCGCCAGTGACGATATGCTGCCGTCGGTGCTGGTTTCCCCACCGTGGGCGACGAAGAAGAAAAAATCGCCGATTCCCCAACTGGATTTATCACCGCTGGCCTTAGACCCGGTCTGTATGCTGACGGAAGAGGCGGGCAAGCAGCTTCTCGAACAACGTAGCTGGTATGCCCACCAGGTGGAAATGGGTACAGGAAAGGGCGAAAAAAAATACCTGGAGCGACTAGGGTTTCAGCATTGGAATGGACATAATTTTGAAGACGTCCCCGATTCCGTACTGAACGCCTGGCAACGGCAGGATTATCCCGCTCTGATTGCAGAGTTTAAGGCCCGCCACGGTTCTTCCTCACGCGAATGGGCAGTCTATATGCTCACCGCGCTGCCCACCGAGCAGGCAATCGTGGCCTGGAACGCTCTGAGCAAAGAGCCGCACACCGGCGCGGAATACGTAATGACGTATCTGCGTCTTGCCGGACTGCCGGGCTTTATGCATTCTCTCTCACGTTACCCGCAAGAGAACTTATCCGTCGCTATCTGGTTTGCCGCCAGCGAACTGGCCCCGATGGTCGCCCGCGCCTTTAACAAGCTCAAAACGCTGCGTGAAGGCGCGCGCGAGTGGCTGCTGGCCTATCCTGAGCATGCCATTACCGGCCTGCTGCCCGCAGCCTTTGGTAAAGCGGGCGAAGCGCAGGACAGTGCACGTCTGGCGCTACGTCTGCTGATAGATAACGGCCATCAGCCGCTGCTTGAAGAGGTGGCGCAGCGCTATAACCAGCCGGAGGCGATGGACGCCATTAACGCCCTGCTCTCACTCGATCCGCTGGATAACCATCCAACCAAAATTCCGGCCCTGCCCGCGTTTTACCAACCTGCGCTATGGGCACGTCCAATACTGCGAGAAAACGGCCTGGCACTCCCGGACGCAGCATTAAAATCGTTCGGCGAAATGCTACGCTTCCCGGCAGAAGAAGGCCTTTACCCCGGCTTACAGCAGGTGAAAGATCTCTGCACTGCCGATTCACTCGCCGCCTTCGCCTGGGACCTGTTCAGCGCCTGGCAAACTGCCGGAGCGCCATCCAAAGAGGGATGGGCCTTCAGCGCGCTGGGAATTCTTGGCAACGACGACACCGCCCGAGCGCTCACGCCGCTGATCCGCGTCTGGCCAGGTGAATCCCAGCATAAACGCGCCACGGTCGGGTTAGATATTCTCGCCGCGATCGGCACGGATATCGCCCTGATGCAGCTTAACGGCATCGCTCAGAAGCTGAAGTTCAAGGCCCTGCAGGAGCGCGCGCGGGAAAAAATCGGCGATATCGCCGAAAGTCGCGAACTGACCGTTGCCGAGCTGGAAGACCGCCTCGCTCCGGATCTCGGATTGAACGATGATGGAACGTTAACCCTCGATTTTGGCCCGCGGCGCTTTATCGTTAGCTTTGATGAGGCGCTCAAACCATTCGTGCGCGATGAAAGCGGCAATCGTCTGAAAGACCTGCCAAAACCCAATAAGAGTGACGATGACACGCAGGCAACAGAGTCAGTTAATCGCTACAAAGCCCTGAAAAAAGACGCCCGCACCATCGCCGCCCAGCAAATCGCGCGAATGGAATCCGCCATGTGCCAGCGCCGACGCTGGACGCCGGAGAACTTCCACCTGTTCCTGGTGAGTCATCCGCTGGTGCGCCATCTTACCCGTCGTCTGGTATGGGGCGTCTATGGTGCTGACAACAAACTGCTGGCCTGCTTCCGCGTTGCCGAAGACAACAGCTACAGCACCGCCGATGACGATCTCTTTACCCTGCCGGACGGCGAGATCCGCATCGGTATTCCACACGTGCTGGAAATGCCTGCGGGAGACGCCGCCGCCTTCGGTCAACTGTTCGCCGATTACGAACTGCTGCCACCGTTCCGTCAGCTCGATCGCAACTGCTATACCCTGACGCCCGCTGAACTTTCTGCCTCAGAGCTGACCCGCTGGGCCGGGCGTAAGTGTCCGAGCGGCCGGGTTATGGGAATGGCGAATAAAGGCTGGCTGCACGGCGATCCGCAGGACGGTGGCTGGATTGGCTGGATGCTCAAACCGCTGGGACAGTGGACGTTAGTAATGGAAATCGACGAAGGCTTCGCCGTGGGCATGTCGCCGGACGAGCTGAGCGCCGAGCAGCTGTTAAGTGAAATCTGGCTATGGGAAGGCAAAGCGCACCAGTACGGCTGGGGCAGCAACGGCCCGCAAAAAGCAACGTTTTCCGTACTGGATAGCGTCAGCGCCAGCGAACTGATTAACGACATTGACGCACTATTTGAATAGAACAAGGAACGTTTATGCACAACGCAGTAACCCCACCGTGGCTGGCGGATGATGCACAGCTGGAATTGACCTTTAAAAAGGGTAAAGAAGCGTTAAGCCACCGCCGCTGGCCGGGCGAGCCGGTGCCGCTGGTTGAAGAGGGGCGGATTCAGCAGTTGGCGAACGATATTCCCGCCCGCTATCGCTCCCTCACCTGGGGCTATGAAAAATGTACGCCGGAGTGGCAACAGGCAATTGCTCTGGCAGTTTCTTATGTGGGTAAGGCAAAACCCGCCATGCCCGCCCCCACCATGGCGACGTTAACCCGCCTGACGGAAGACGACACCCCCGAACTGCTGGATGAGATCGTTCAGTTGTATGGCGTCGAGTACGCCACCGAGGTAGTCATTGCCCGCCAGAGTATTGCGATGGCATATAACAAATACGAACAGCCTAATATCGTGTTTTGCTACCCGGATAAGAAGGGAAAATACGGTTTTCGCGCCGAAACCTACGATGCCTTCGACCTACGCCTGCGCAAACACCTGTCGCTGGCGGAGGAAGAGATCTGGCAACGTTGCACTGACAAACTCGCCACTGCGCTTGCAGACGTGCCGCTATACCGCCAACCGTTTATTGCCCTGTTGCTGCCCGAAAGGCCAGATATCGCCAATAAAGTTTCTGTTACTCACGGCCAGGAAAGCTATAGATCATCAAAAGAGTGGCTAAAAGCCGTCGCCACGACTCCCACAGCGCTGGCTGAGCTGGAGGAGTATTGGGAGCACGATATCTTTACCGATCGCGAAGGTAGCGATATGTATTACGAGAACCGCTATGGCTACGCCGCCTGTGCCGCAGTTTTACGCGAACAAGGTCTGGCGGCGGTGTCCCGGTTGGCGGCCTATGCGCACCGGGACGACTGCGGCAGCCTGCTGGCGCAAATCAACCATCCGCAGGTTATCCGGCTATTGCTGCTGGTGGCGGACAAAAACAAACCCAGCCAGGAGCGCGTCGCTAAGTTTGCCAAAAAATTCCCCGCCTCGACGCTGGCGGCGCTGGCGGAACTGCTGGCGCTGCCGGTACCGCCCGCTCGCCCCGGATATCCTCATATCGAAGAGAAAAAGCTCCCGCAACAGCAGAAAAAACGCGCTGAGGGCTGGCGCATGCTGCTTCAGGCGTTGCTAAATACGCATCCGCAGCTGGCTGAAGAAGTCAGTCCCTGGCTAAGCTCGCAGGCGCTGGCCCTGCTGGCAAGCTGTCAACAATTGCCTTCTTCAGGCGTAACGACAACCACCGATAACGCCAGCCTGCCGGAAATCCTGCTCTCGCCGCCGTGGCGCGGCAAAAAGAAAAAAGCCGCCAGCCCACGCTTTGAGCTTCCCGTACTCCAGGTTGCTCCGCAGGAATACTGGCAACCGGGGGAAAGAGAGGCGCTGGGCACCAGCAAGCCAGCCTGTTTCTTTAACGACCTGCCGCTGCCTGAGCGCCTTAGCCGTAAAGGGGGCGTTGTATTACAAGAGCTGGGCTTTGAGGACATGGATTATCTGTTCCATCAATATACGTTGAATGGGCGGCAAGGGCATTTGGGATCATCGTATAGCGTCTACAGTAATAAAACGGGATGGTGTGAAGCTGCCGTTAAGGCACTGCACAGCGGTAATAGCGAGGTGCTGCTGCAGGCCTGGCGAGACTATCTTGACGAAGGCTATAAACCCAACGACTGCTGGAATCTTTATCTGCTGATGCAGTTGCCCCGCGAGCAGGCTGTGACGCTGTGGCAGCGCATCAATGAAGAGAACTTCAAATTCGTTGGGGCCGAATATATGTTGAGCATTCTCGGGACGGATGCCCTGCCCGGCCTGCAGCTGGCGCTTCAGCATCGGCCAAAAGAGATCTTTCCGCTGCTGATTCATATCGGTGCAACGGAACTGGCGCTACCGGTCGCCCGCCTCTGGCGACGTTTCCAGGCGCAGAGCAACCTCGCCCGTGAGTGGCTACTGCAATGGCCGGAACACGCCGCCACCGCGCTAATCCCGCTGGCGTTCGACAAAGCGGGCGATAACCGCGAAGCGGCGATTAACGCCCTGCGCGTGCTGTACCAGCAAGGTCACGAAGCGCTGCTGCAAACGGTCGCCCTGCGCTGGAACGAACCGCAGCTGTGGGCGACCCTGAAACTACTCCTGACGCAGGACCCGCTGGACAACTACCCGACCCGGATGCCGAAAGCGCCGGACTTCTGGCAGCCCGCGCTCTGGCGCAGGCCACGACTGATTGGCAACGACCAGCCGCTAACCGACGACGCGCTGGAGATCCTTGGCGAGATGCTGCGCTTCGCCCAGGGCGGCCATCATTACTGCGGGCTGGATATTGTCAAAGCCGCCTGTCAGCCCCAGTCGCTGGCCGCTTTTGCCTGGGATCTGTTTAACGCCTGGCAAAACGCCGGAGCTCCCGCCAAAGAGAACTGGGCATTTCAGACACTTGGTATCTTCGGCGATGAGAGCACGGTGCGTGATTTAACCCAGCTTATCCTCGCCTGGCCGCAGGAGGGGAAATCGGCCCGCGCCGCCAGCGGGCTGCATCTCCTCACTCGCATCGGCAGCGATATGTCATTACTCCAGCTGCACCATATCTCGCTGCGAGCCAAATCGCGCCCGCTGCGCGAGAGCGCGGAACAGTATCTTAAAGAAGTTGCCGAAGCGCGCGACCTGAGCGAAGAGCAACTGCAAGACCGGCTGACGCCGACGCTGGGGCTGGACGACGCCAGTGCGCTGACCTTTGACTTTGGTACCCGTAGCTTTAGCGTGCGCTTTGATGAAAACCTGCTGCCGGTGATATACGACCAGCAGGGAGCGCGGCAAAAAAGTATTCCGCGCCTGCGCGCCGAGGATGAGCAGACCAAAGCCGAAGAAGCGCTGGTCCGACTGAAAGGCCTGAAAAAAGATGCGACCCAGGTAGCCAAACGCCTGCTGCCACACCTGGAAAGTGCGCTACGGCTGGCGCGGCGCTGGAGCCGGGCTGAGTTTCAGGCGCTGTTTGTCGACCACCCACTGACCAGCCATCTGACCCGGCGCTTAGTGTGGGGAGTTTACGCAGCGAATGAACCGCGACGTCTGCTCAACGCCTTTCGCGTCGCAGCGGAGGGCGAATTCTGCGATAGCCAGGATGAATCCATCACGCTGCCGGAGAATGCCGTGTTCGGCATCGCCCATCCACTGGAAATGGGTGATGAAACGCGCGCGGCGTTCGAACAAATCCTCAACGACTACCTGCTGTTGCAGCCCTTCCGTCAGCTAGCGCGCCGGACGGTGCTGCTGTGTGAGGAAGAAGCAACGCGAAGCAAGCTAACTCGCTGGCAGGGCAAATCAACCACCTGCGGACAGCTGTTGGGGATTCGCAGCCGGGGCTGGTGGCAAGGTAGCGAAAGCTATTTCTGTTACGATGTTGCTCAGCATCGGCTGATACTGGAAATCACGCCGGGGTTTGTTCACTACAGCATAGACGCTAAAGCCCCTCAGCAGTTTGGCGCGATAACGCTCTATTACGGCGAACAACCCGTTGCATTCTCCCGGCTCGATCCTCAGGATCTCAGCGAAGCGCTAAACACAATAGAGATTATTTCCCGCTAGTGTGACAAACGTGGTGAGTCAATTAGCAACAATATTCGACTCACCACATGAGTCGAATATTGACTTTTTAGCTCCACTTACCGAACGCGCCTTTGTGACCTCAGAATACGCAGGGAGATATTGCGCTAAATATAACTCTTTAAGGAAGAAATATGTCACCACAGGAAAAACATCTTCAGCGCCCGCCGGCTGCCGTACTGTATGCCGACGAACTCGCACGGCTTAAGCAGGATGACTCGCTCCCTTGCCCGCCCGGCTGGCAGTTGAGCCTGCCAGCGGCGCGGGCTTTCATCCTTGGCGATAGCGCTCGCAATATTAGCCGCAAAGTGGTTATCAGCCCCGCCGCCGTCGAACGGATGCTGGTAACCCTGGCGACCGGGCGCGGCCTGATGCTGGTAGGCGAGCCGGGAACCGCGAAATCACTGCTCTCCGAGCTGCTGGCCACCGCCGTTTGCGGCGACGCCGGGCTCACTATCCAGGGCGGCGCGGCCATTACGGAAGATCAAATCAAATACGCGTGGAACTATGCATTACTGATAAACCAGGGGCCGTCGACGCAGGCGCTGGTGCCCGCCCCTCTGTCTCAGGGAATGCGCGACGGTAAAATCGTTCGCTTTGAAGAGATCACCCGCACCCCGCTGGAAGTTCAGGACTGCCTGCTGGGGATGCTTTCCGATCGCGTAATGGCGATCCCGGAACTGACCGGCGATGACAGCCAGCTGTACGCCCGCGCCGGATTTAATATTATCGCCACCGCCAACACCCGCGATCGCGGAGTTAACGAAATGAGCGCGGCGCTGAAACGCCGCTTCGACTTCGAAACCGTCTTTCCGATTATGGATTTTCAGCAGGAGCTGGAGCTGGTGGCCAGCGCCTCGGCCCGGCTGCTGGAGCATAGCGGCATCCCGCATAAAGTGCCCGACGCCGTGCTGGAGCTACTGGTGCATACCTTCCGCGATCTGCGCGCCGACGGTGGCAAGAAAACATCAATGGATACCCTCAACGCCATTATGTCCACCGCCGAAGCGGTTAACGTCGCCCACGCCGTCGGGGTGCGGGCGTGGTTTTTAGCCAGCCGTGCCGGGGAGCCCGCCGATCTGGTGGATTGCATCGCCGGGACCATCATTAAAGATAATGAAGATGACCGCGCCCGCCTGCGTCGCTATTTTGAACAACGCGTCGGCACGCATAAAGAAGCCCACTGGCAGGCCTATTATCAGGCCCGTCACCGCCTGCCGTGAGGGAACACGCATGCCTGAGCAGCCGTTAATTATCGGCGTTCGTCATCACAGCCCGGCCTGCGCCAGGCTGGTGAAGGAACAGATTGAACAAACGCGTCCGCGCTACGTATTGATTGAAGGCCCGGCGGATTTTAATCATCGGCTGGATGAGCTGTTTTTACCTCATCAGTTGCCCATCGCCATCTACAGCTACTGTCAGCATCAGGACGGCGGCACGGCTGGGCGCGGTGCCTGGACGCCGTTCGCTGAATTTTCTCCGGAATGGCAGGCGCTGCTGGCCGCTCGCGCAACCGGGGCGCACGTCCGATTTATCGACCTGCCGGTGTGGGCGCAGAGTGAGGACGATGAAGAAGTTCCTGACGCTCGCCGCGCCGATGACCAGCAGCGCCTGCTTCAGGCCTGCGGGATGGAGAATACCGATACCCTGTGGGATCACCTGTTTGAAGACGAAACCCAGCGCGCTGACCTGAAACAGGCGCTGGAGACTTACTTTATCCGCCTGCGCGGCAACGAAAGCGGTGGTGAAAACAACCACCAGCGCGAAGTCTTTATGGCCCGCTGGCTGGCATGGGCGATGGGGAAAAATGACGGCGCGGTAGTGGTGGTGTGCGGCGGCTGGCATGCCCCGGCGCTGGCCACGCAATGGCGAAACTGCCCGGCGCAAACGCAGGAGCCTGAATGCCCGCCTTCGCCGACGCCCGAGGCCATCACCGGCTGCTATCTGACGCCCTATAGCGAAAAGCGCCTGGATGTGCTGGCAGGTTATCTTTCCGGGATGCCCGCGCCAGTGTGGCAGAAATGGTGCTGGCAGCTCGGCCAGCAGCAGGCTGGTGAACAGTTGCTGAAAACCCTGCTCACCCGTTTACGCCAGCGTCGCCTGCCCGCCTCCACGGCCGATCTCGCCGCCGCCCATCTACGCGCCATGGCGCTGGCGCAGCTTCGCGGTCACGCCCAGCCGCTACGTTGCGACTGGCTTGATGCGCTGGCGGGGTCGCTGATTAAAGAAGCGCTGAACGCCCGGCTGCCATGGAGCTATCGCGGCGTGATTCATCCGGATACCGACCCGATCCTGCTGACAATGGTCGATGCGCTGGCAGGTTCTGGCTTCGGCAAGCTGGCGTCGGGAACACCGCTGCCCCCACTGCCGCTGGATGTGGAGCGCGAGCTGGCCCGGGTCGGTATTACCCTGTCCGGTAGCCTGACCCTCAACCGCTTTGAACCCGGCGAGCTTGCGAAAAGTCAGGTACTGCATCGGCTGGCCATCCTCGATATTCCAGGGATCCAGCGGCGACAGGGCAGCGCAATGACGCTTTCCGGCGACGGCGAAGAGTGCTGGTCGCTTTTTCGTCCGCTGGAACAGCATGCCGCGCTGATTGAGGCCGCCTGTTACGGTGCCTCCCTGGCAGAGGCCGCGCGCCAGCGGCTTGAGGTAGACATGCTGGATTCCATCGGCATCCGTAGCCTGGCCGCCAGCCTGAACCAGGCGGCACTGGCAGGGCTATCTACCTTCAGCCAGCAGATGCTGGATCAGCTGGCGCAGCTTATTGCCGGGGAGAGCCAGTTCGCCGAAATGGGCCCGGCGCTGGAGGTGCTTTACGCGCTGTGGCGTCTGGACGATATCAGCGGTATGCAAGATGCCGTGGTGCTGCAAACTACGCTCTGCGCGGCGCTTGACAGGACGCTATGGCTCTGCGAGTCCAGCGGCGTTGCCGAAGAGGCGCAGTTTCATGCCCATCTACATAGCTGGCAGACGCTGTGCCATATTCTGCGCGATATGCCAAACGGCAGCGTTTTACCCGGGGTGTCGCTCAGTGCCGCCCTGGCCTTATTTGAACGGCGTATGAGAGCGTTCGATGCCGCCCCGCTCGACCGCGGCGCGGCGCTCGGCGCACTGCTTCGCCTTGAGCATCCCGCTGCAACTGCTGAAGCGGCCCTGACGTTATTGGCGCAGTTGCCGTCGCAGCGGCTGGGGGAAGCTGTACACGGCATGCTGGCGCTAGCCCGCCATCAGTTGACCTGCCAGCCCGCGTTTATCGCCGGATTCAGCGAATTGCTTTCTCGGTTGGCAGAAGATGAGTTCATTCTCGCCCTGCCGGATTTACGCGCGGCGATGGCCTGGCTGCCACCACGCGAACGCGGTGCGCTGGCGCGTCAGGTACTCGATCACTATCACATGACCATGCTGCCGACGCAGGTGCTTCAGGCACCGATCCCCTGTTCGCCGGAACGCTTTACTCGTCATCAGCAGCTAGAACAGCAGGCGCTGGCAGCACTGCAGCACTGGGGAATTCGCTAATGCATACGCTATCCGATCTTCTGACCACCCGTGAACTCCAGCGCTGGCGGCTGATTTTAGGCGAAGCCGCCGAAAACAGCCTTGGCGGGCTCGATGAACGCGCCTGCCAAATGGACCAGGCGCTGGAGTGGCTATATGGCCGCGACCCTGAACGCCTACAGCGCGGCGAACGCCAGGGCGGGCTGGAGGGCTCGAACCTGACGACGCCCGAGTGGATCAACGCCATCCATACGCTTTTTCCGCAACAGGTCATCGAACGACTCGAGAGTGATGCGGTGCTGCGCTACGGCATTGATGAGGTAGTGACTAATCTGGAGGTGCTGGAACGCATCGAACCTTCCGAAAGCCTGCTGCGTGCAGTGCTGCATACCAAACATTTGATGAACCCGGATGTTCTAAACGCCGCCCGCAAGCTGGTGCGTCAGGTGGTCGAGCAAATCATGGCCCGGCTGGCAAAAGAGGTTCGCCAGGCTTTTTCCGGCGTACGCGACCGTCAGCGTCCCTCGCGCATCCCGCTGGCGCGCAATTTCGACTTCAAAAACACCCTGCGCGCTAACCTGAAGCACTGGGACCCGCAGCGCGGCAAACTGTACATTGAATCACCGAAGTTTATCAGCCGCATTAAGCGCCATAGCGAAAAATGGCAGTTGGTTTTGCTGGTCGATCAGAGCGGTTCGATGGTGGATTCCGTTATTCATTCCGCCGTCATGGCGGCCTGTTTGTGGCAACTACCGGGTATCCGCACTCACCTGGTGGCCTTTGATACCAGCGTGGTAGATCTCACCGCCGACGTCGCCGACCCGGTCGAGTTGTTGATGAAAGTCCAGCTTGGCGGCGGTACCAACATCGCCCAGGCGGTAGAGTATGCCCGGCAGCTCATTGAACAGCCGCAAAAAAGCGTCATCGTGCTGGTGAGCGATTTTTTTGAAGGCGGTGCGACATCCCTGTTGATTCACCAGGTGAAGCAGAGCGTACAAAGCGGTATCAAAGTCCTCGGGCTGGCGGCCTTAGACAATACGGCATCGCCCTGTTATGACCACGAGATGGCTCAGTCTCTGGTTAATGTTGGGGCGCAAATCGCCGCGATGACCCCCGGTGAACTGGCTGCCTGGCTGGCGGAGAATTTGCAATCATGATGCCTTTACGCCCTGAATTACTCGAGCTTACGCAGCAGGCGCTGATGGCGCTGAGCAATGCCGGATTCGTTAAACGCAGTATCAAAGAGCTGGATAGCGGTAATATTCCCGAGCTGGAGCAGGATGATGCTGGTGCGCTCACCGCTCTGTTTAACGATGGAGTCCGCACCCGACTGGCAAAGGACCAGGCGCTGAAAGAGTCCAGCTGCACCTGCGGCGCCAGCAGCATGTGCCGCCATCGCGTGATGCTGGTGCTGAGCTATCAGCGTGCCAATGTCAGCGACGACGTACCCGAAGAGGCGGCGGAAAATACCGAGCGCTGGCATCCTGGATTGTGGCAGGAAGAGCTGGCGACCCTACCCGACGCCGTCCGTAAGCGGGCGCAGCAGTTAGCGGATAAAGGGTTAGCTGTGGAGCTGTTTTGCTTACCTGGCGAGATTCCTTCGGCAAAGCTGCCGATGAGCGATGTGCGTTTTTACTCCCGCAGCAGCATCCGCTTTGCCCGCTGCGATTGTGTGGAAGGATCGCTATGCGAACATGTGGCGCTGGCGGTACAGGCATTTACCGACGCCGAAGCCCAGCAGCCCGGCTTTACTCATCTGGTCTGGCAAACCCACAGCCACAAGGTGGCCGCCAGCGGGGGTCCGTTTGATACCCCGGAGGGCGAAGCCTGCCGGCATAGCCTCCAGCAGCTAAGCCATCTTCTGTGGCAAGGCGGTATCAGCCAGCCGCCGATCAATCTTGACGCCGCGTTTACCCGCGCACAGCGTGCAGCGCATGCAGCCAACTGGCGCTGGGTCGTCGGGGCGCTTGACGAGGTTCGCCAGAGCGTCGATGCGTTCCAGCAGCGTGCCAGCTATTATCACCCCGCGCAGCTACTCGCTCAGCTCGCCGGTCTTAACGCCCGCCTTGAGAGCGCCGGGCACATGGCGCAACTTGCCGTTCCGCCTCTGCCGTGGCGCACTATCGTCGGTCTGGGCGTTGCCGGTGAGGCACAGCTCGACCACGTGCGGCTTATCTCTTTAGGCATGCGCAGCTGGCAGGATAATCGCCAGTATGGTTTACGCATCTGGTTTAGCGATCCGGACACCGGCAGCATCCTGCATTTATCGCGCAGCTGGCCGCTGGCTGAACGGGTGCAAAGCCCGGCATGGCAGCGTCGCCTGTTTACTTTTCAGGCTGGGGCGCTGGCGGGCGGGCAAATCATTTCCCAATCGGCGCGGCGTAATGCCAATGGCGAACTGCTGCTGGGCACACGCCACCGCCTGAGCAGCAACGTTCCGCTCACCCCGGACGCCTGGCTTATGCTCAATGCGCCACTGCGCCAGCCGGGCGTGGCGGCGCTGCGCGAATATCTGCACCAGCGCGCCCCGGCCTGCGTACGTCCGCTCAACCAGGTGGATAATTTATTTATTTTGCCGATTGAGGCGTGCCTTGCCGTGGGCTGGGATGCGGCGCGGCAAACGCTGGATGCGCAGGTTATCAGCGGCGAGGGGCAAGATAATCTTCTGCATCTGTCGCTCCCCGCTTCCGCCAGCGCGCCTTATGCTGTTGAGCGAATGGCGGTGCTGCTGGGGCAAGAAGACGATCCGGTGGTGATGGTTTCCGGGATGGTCACGTTTAGTCATGGACAGCTCACCCTGGAACCGCTGGTGATGATGACCCGCTCGCGGGCCTGGGCGCTGGATGCCGAACCGCACCCCGCAGGGCCGTTGCCCGCCGCCGATTTATCAACATCGATATCTCAGACAGGATTGCTTTTACAGCGTTGCCAGGAGGTGTTAATCCAACTCCTGCATAATGGTCTACGCTACCAACAACAGAACCTTTTTCGCGAAGCGAGTACGCTGGCCGATGAACTGGCGGAGCAAGGCTTTAACCAGTTGGCTCGTTTGCTGCGCCAGCTGCATGAGAATAAATCAGCCACACCAGACAACACATTGAATACGTTAGCTTTACTCTATCTACAGCTGCAAATGGCACAATATTAAACAAAGGGAATCGTTATGCAATTCAACCGCAAGATCGTCACTATCCTGAGCGCAACCGTGTTGCTGACGGCGCTGGTCGGCTGCGATAACAAAAAAGACGAGGTTAAAGCCTTTAGCAACACCATGAACGGCGTTGAGCTGACGTTCACCTATCACTACAAAGGGGACATCGTGACGCGTCAGGATGCGGACAACACCATTCCTTATAAATCACTCGGGGTGACTAACGAAGAGCAGGCGCGCAAGATTATCGACCCCATCGGTGCGGCTTACGGCAGCATTAAAGGCGTCACGCACAAGGTGGACTATAAGGAGAGCTACGCACAGGAGCATCTCTCCATCGACTTTAATCAGGTCAAAATCAGCGACCTGTGCAAACTGCCGGGTGCTAGTTTTACCGATTGCGCGCAAAAGTTTATTTCGCTTAGCGAGTCGGAAAAAATGCTGACGTCGCAGGGATTTAAAGAGGTGAAATAACGTCAATTCCCGGCTTGCGCTGCGCTGAGCCGGGCTACAGGTTTACAGTTGTCTGCGGGCCGGTAGCCCGGACAGGCGCGGCAAACGCCGCCTCCGGGGAATGCGCCAGGTTGATGCATAGGAGCCGTTTCTTCCCGGTGGCGCTGCGTTGACCGGGCTACAGGCTCACAGTTGTCTGCGGGCCGGGTAGCCCGGACAGGCGCGGCAAGCGCCGCCTCCGGGGAATGCGCCAGGTTGATGCATCGGGGCCGTTTCTTCCCGGTGGGCTGTGCCGGGGAAGCATATCAGGATTTCGCGTGCGCGCGTTCGGTCAGGCCGCGCAGGAAGTAACGCAGGAACTGGTCACCGCATTCGCGGTAGTTTTTATGGTCCGGCGCGCGCATCATGGCGGTGATCTCCGGCATTGAAACGCGGAATTTCTGCTGGGTAAGGATAGCGAGAATGTCATCAGTCTTCAGGGAGAAGGCGATACGCAGTTTTTTCAGCACGATGTTATTATTCACCCGGCGCTCAACCGCCAGCGGCGGTGCGGATTCATCTTTACCGCGTTTGTCGTAAATCAGGCCATTGAGGAAGTTCGCCAGCACGATGTCCGGGCAGCGCGCAAACCCTTCTTCGTCTTCTTTTTTCAGCCACGGTACCAGTTGCTCTGCACTCACCGGCGCATCTGCCAGAGTAAAAATGCGCACCAGGCCGTTATTGTTGGTTTTCAGGATGTAGCGCAGGCTACGTAAGATATCGTTACTGATCATAATGCCTTCATGATGAAAAATTCTGGCGCTAAGTCTACCACGATTCCGCCGTTTTACAGCCCAATCGCCTCTTTCAGGCTTTTCAGATAGCGGCGGCTGACCGGCACCGTTTGCCCGGCGCGCATCAGCAGCTCCGCCTGGCCGTTCTCCTCCAGGCGGATCTCCTTAAGGTGGGCCATATTGACCAGATACTGGCGATGACAGCGCAGCAGCGGCGTTCGGCTCTCCAGCGTGCGCAAAGTCAGCTCGGTAAACCCCTCTTTCCCTTCGCTATCGGTGACGTAAATACCGCTCATTCGGCTGCTGACAAACGCCACGTCCTCCATTTGTAATAACCAGATCCGGCTGTGGCCGGTGCAGGGGATATATTTTAGCGCCTGCTGGGTATCGTCGAGGACGGTCATATCCTGCAGGCTGCGCTCATGGCGCAGGCGGGCCAGCGTTTTCTCAAGCCTCGTGGACTCAATCGGCTTGAGCAAATAATCAAACGCGTGCTCTTCGAACGCTTTCACCGCGTATTCATCAAAAGCAGTCAGGAAGACGATATAAGGTCGATGTTCCGGGTCGAGCATGCCGACCATTTCGAGGCCGCTGATCCGCGGCATCTGAATATCCAGAAATAGCACATCCGGGCGCAGTTTATGCACCGCGCCAATTGCCTCTACGGCATTCCCGCACTCGCCGACGATCTCAATATCAGGCTGGGTCTCCAGCAAGATACGCAGATTTTCACGCGCCAGCGGCTCGTCGTCGACAATTAAAACTTTTAACATGCGTTCTCCTCCAGAGGCAGTCGCAGCGTAACGCGGGTAAAACACTCCGGTTCGCAGGTGACGGTTATTCCGCAGTCGGCACCGAAGCGCGCCCGCAGTCGTCGGTCAACCAGGTTCATTCCCAGCCCGCTGGCGCTGGGTTTATCCTGGTAAAGCCCGGCGTTATCTTCAATATCCAGCTGCAGCCAGCGCTCATATTGGCTCGCGCGAATGGTGATTTCGCCGACGCCAAGATGCTGCGAAGTGCCGTGTTTAATCGCATTTTCGACTATCGGTTGCAGGGTAAAAGCCGGAAGATGATGCTGCGCCAGCGCCTCGGGCACCAGCATTTGAATCTGTAAATTGGCCTGAAAACGCGCTTTCTCAATCTGCAAATAGGCGTTCACATGTTCAATTTCATCTGCCAGGGTGACGATTTCCGCTGGCCGTTTCAGGTTTTTGCGAAAAAAAGTCGACAGATATTGCACCAGCTGTCCGGCCTGGTCGCTGTCGCGGCGAATTACCGCCTTTAACGTATTCAGCGCGTTAAACAGGAAGTGCGGGTTCACCTGAGCATGCAGCAGCTTAATCTCCGATTGGGTTAGCAGCGCCTTTTGCCGCTCATACTGACCGGCCAGAATCTGCGCTGACAGCAGCTGCGCAATCCCCTCCCCCAGCGTGCGGTTGATAGAGCTAAACAGCCGGTTTTTCGCTTCATACAGCTTAATGGTGCCGATGATCCGCTGATTCTCACCGCGCAGCGGAATAACCAGCGTGGATCCCAGCTTACAGTTGGGATGAATCGAGCAGCGATAAGGCACTTCATTACCATCGGCATAGACCACTTCGCCGGTATCAATCGCCTTCTGGGTATACAGGGAAGAGATCGGTTTGCCAGGCAGATGGTGATCGTCGCCGATCCCGGTAAATGCCAGCAGCTTGTCGCGATCGGTGATGGCCACCGCGCCGATATCCAGCTCCTGAATAAGCACCTGCGCCACCTTCATGCTGTTCTCTTCGTTAAATCCCTGGCGCAGGATCCCTTCCGTAGAGGCGGCAACCTTCAGCGCCGTAGCCGAGAACGCAGAGGTGTATTTCTCAAACATCGCCCGCTTATCCAGCAAGATGCGCATAAACAGCGCCGCGCCGACGGTATTGGTGACCATCATCGGCGCGGCGATGCTCTGCACCAGATGCAGGGCATCCTGAAACGGACGGGCGATCAGCAGGATAATCAGCATCTGCACCATTTCGGCAACGAAGGTGATAGCGCCAGCGGTCAGCGGGCTGAAGACTTTATCCGGCCGCCCGCGTTTCACCAGAATGCTGTGTACCAGGCCGCCAAGTAGCCCTTCAACAATGGTGGACACCATACAGCTTAATGCCGTCATGCCGCCCATCGAGTAGCGGTGCAGCCCACCGGTCAGCCCGACCAGCCCGCCGACAACCGGGCCGCCGAGCAGGCCGCCCATCACCGCACCGATGGCGCGCGTATTGGCGATCGAGTCTTCGATATGCAGGCCGAAATAGGTGCCCAGAATGCAGAAAATAGAGAAGGTAACGTAGCACAACAGTTTGTGCGGCAGGCGAACGGTGACCTGCATTAAGGGGATGAACAGTCGCGTTTTGCTCATCAACCAGGCGATGACCAAAAACACGCACATCTGCTGAAGCAGCAGCAACACCAGATCAAACTCGTACATACCCGCAGACCACACTTCACTTGAAAGCGCGTAACATACACTGCCTGCTTATAACTTTCTTTGAAGCAATACAAGAAAATGATAATTCACGGGCGAGATCACACTTCTTGCCGTTACGCTCGGCAGAGTCTGTATAAAAAAAGAGCAATATTTTCCCCTTCAGCAAACTGCTTCTACAGTTAATAGAGGAGAACACGACGGGAGGAGAGAATGGCGCTTTATACAATTGGTGAGGTCGCGCAGCTTTGTGACATCAATCCCGTGACTTTACGCGCCTGGCAACGGCGCTACGGATTACTCAAACCCCAGCGTACCGACGGCGGGCACCGATTATTTAATGAGTTCGAGATAGACCGCATTCGCGAGATTAAGCGCTGGATTGACTCTGGCGTGCAGGTGGGGAAAGTCAAAACGCTGTTGATGGATAACGAGCAGGAGGTCGCCGATGGTTGGCGCGAGCAGCAGGAGCTCCTGCTAGGGTTTCTACAAAATGGTAGCTATCACCGTTTGCGCCTGTGGCTTAAAGAGCGCAGCCGCAGCGAATCTGCACACATCCTGATCAAGCACCTGATTAATCCCCTACGCCAGCGCCTGTTGAGCCCGCAACCAACGCTGCTGGCGCTGCGAGGTATTCTTGACGGCATTCTTATCAATCATGTCGCCCGAAGCCTGTCATCTGCTGCCAAACAGCCGGGTAGCCATGCGCTGGTGATTGGCTGGAATATTAACGATCTTACCCGGCTTTGGCTGGAAGGCTGGATAGCCTGCGAGCAGGGCTGGCAGGTTGATATCCTCGCTCATTCGTTGACCCAGATTCGCCCGGAGCTTTTCCCCGACAGCACGTTGATGGTCTGGTGTGGTGATGTTCCCGCCAGCTCCCAGCAAGAGCAAATGCGTCTTTGGGAGCAGCAGGGCCAGGTTATCTGGCTCAATAACTCTGCGGCATCATAGGCGCATATTTTCCCGGAGGCGGCGCTCGACGCGCCTTGTCCGGGCTACCAAACCCAGACCGCACGCAGTAGCACGCTTTCGATTGAGCACGGACCCGTAGCCCGGTCAGCGCAGCGCCACCGGGAGGGATAATCTCAGAGGATTGAGAGCAGCGGAAATCCCGGAGGCGGCGCTTGATGCACCTTGTCCGGGCTACCCAATTCAGGCCGCACGAACGGGTAGCCTGGCTAAGCGCAGCGCGAGCCGGGTTATTGTCGTAGCTAAAAAGCAATTAATGTTTCATTAACACCTGCGCTTCACCGTATAATCTCCGCGTTAACATCAGGAGCCTATTATGAAGCCAGCGAAAATTGCGGTTATTACCCTATTCTTATTTATGGCGATCAGTGGGATCGGCGGCGTAATGCTGGCCGGTTACTCGTTTATTGTTCGCGGCGGTGTCGGCTGATTCGTCGGTTCAGCCGTTCAAAACCGCGGTCGACGATAATCGCCGCCAGCGCCACCAGCAGCGCCCCCTGAATGACATAAGCGGTATTAAACCCGCTCAGACCGATAACAATCGGCGTGCCGAGCGTGTTCGCTCCCACCGTTGAGGCGATGGTTGCCGTGCCAATATTGACGATGGTCGACGTACGAATACCGGCCAACATCACCGGCGCCGCCAGCGGCAGCTCCACTTTTATCAACCTCTGCCAGCCGCTCATCCCCATCCCCTGGGCGATCGTTAATACCCCAGATGGCACCGCCCCGAGCCCGGCCAGCGTCCCCTGCAAAACCGGCAATATGCCGTATAGCGCCAGCGCAATCAGCGCGGGCTGCCAGCCAAATCCCATCACCGGCACCGCAATCGCCAGCACCGCCACCGGCGGAAATGTTTGCCCCATTGCAGCAATCGTCTCCACCAGCGGGCGAAACTCCTGGCCCGCCGGACGCGTCACCGCAATCCCGGCCCCGACGCCAATAACCGTCGCTGCCAGACTGGAGAGCGCCACCAGCCAAAAGTGCGCCAGGGTCAGCGAAACAAAACTCTCCTGCTGATAGACCGGACGCGGTAGCTCGGGAAACAACGTGCTGAACAGCGGCGCGCTGTAGGGCAGCACCAGCAACAGCGCGATAAACATTCCCGTTAGCCACAGCAGCGGATCACGCAGAACTTTCACGCCGGACCTCCTCGCGCAGCAGGTCGGCAAAATGCAGCGTCCCGCAGGCCTGCCCCTGCTCATCAACCACAGGCAGCACCTCGCGGCGATGGGCAACAAACTGCGACAGCGCCTCGCGCAGGGTCATCGCTACATTTAGCGCATCGCCCGCCAGGCGCTCATCGCGGCGCAGATAATCACCGACTCCGCGCAGCGACAACAGGCGCACGCCCAGTTCGCTGCGGCCAAAGAAGGTCTGCACAAAGGCATTTTTCGGCTCGAGCAGCATCTGCAACGGTTCGCCCTGCTGCACGACTTCGCCGCCGTCCATCAGCACCAGATGATCCGCCAGCCGCAGGGCTTCGTCGATATCGTGGGTCACCAGCACAATCGTGCGCCCCAGCAGGCGGTGAATGCGGATCATCTCCTGCTGTAGCGCTTCGCGCGTCACCGGGTCGAGTGCACCAAAAGGTTCATCCATCAGCAACACTTCCGGATTGGCCGCCAGGGCGCGCGCCACGCCGACGCGCTGCTGCTGACCGCCGGAAAGCTGGTGTGGATAGCGCTCGCGCAGACCAGGCTCCAGCCCCAGCAGCGCCATCAGCTCATCAACCCGCGCCTGTGTTTTCTGCCGAGACCACTTTTGCAACTGCGGAACGGTGGCAATGTTCTGCGCCACCGTCCAGTGGGGAAACAAACCAATAGACTGGATGGCGTAGCCCATCCTGCGGCGCAGCGCCAGAACCGGCTGCTGGCGAATATCCTGCCCGGCGAAACGGATCGTGCCGCTATCATGCTCCACCAGCCGATTGATCATCTTCAGCGTGGTCGATTTACCCGAGCCGGAGGTGCCAATCAGCACCGAAAATGCCCCTTCGCGCAGATGCAGATTGAGGTTTTTAACCGCAGGCTGTCCGGCAAAGGCTTTGTTGACGCCGTCGAACTCAATCACGGGCCTCTCCTTTCAGTAATGCGCCCCACAGCGCGAATAGCGCATCCACCACCACCGCCAGCGCGATGGTCGGGATCACCCCTAACAGTACCAGGTCCAGCGCGCTGCTCAGCAATCCCTGGAAGACCAGCGCGCCAAAGCCGCCCGCGCCAATTAACGCCGCCACCACCGCCATGCCGACGGTTTGCACACTCACTACCCGCAGGCTGCGCAATAATACGGGCAGTGCCAGCGGCAGCTGCACCAGGCGAAAACGCTGACCGCTGCTCATCCCCATCGCCACGGCGCTTTCCAGCGCTTCGCGCGGCACCTGTTGCAATCCGGTCACCACTCCGCGCACCAGCGGCAAGAGCGCATACAGCACCAGCGCAATCAAAGCAGGCGTCATGCCGGTGCCGGAAACGCCAAGCTGCGCCATCCACGGGAACTGGCTGGCTAATCCGGCAAGCGGCGCGATCAGCAGGCCGAACAGCGCCACCGAGGGAACGGTTTGAATCACGTTGAGAACGGCAAAAACCGGCGATTGCCAGCGGGGATGCCGCCAGACCCAAATGCCAATGGGCAACCCAATCAGCAGCCCTGGCAGCAGGGTGCCAAACAGCAGCGTGAGATGCTGATACAGAGCATCGTCAAAAACATCCTGGCGGTTGAAGTACTCTTTGAGTAGCGACAGGCCGTCCAGTGCGCCCAGCCACAGCAGCAGTCCGGGCAGCAGCCAAATTTGCGCATTCAGCAGCCAGCGCCAAAGCGTGCGCGGCGTCAGGCGGCGAACGGCATCACTGGCGATCAGCAGACAGAGCGCCAGCGCCAGCCACAGACCGCTTCCGGGTGAAGTTCGGGCTAACGGTGAACCGCTACGCGCCAGTTCAACCGCCGCCTGACCAGCGCCCCATAGCAAAAGCGGCAGCAGCAGATCCGCCAGCAGAAAGATAAACAGCAGAGGGAGACGTCCAGGACGCCAGCACAGGAAAGAAATCAACAGCGCCGCCGCCACTTGCACACCCGCCAGTGACGGCCAGACCTGCCACAGCCAGCGCCCCTCGCCGGATAACAGCCGGTTAGGGGCATAATTGATAAACGGCAGCGCCATCACCAGCAGCAGTAAAAACGACAGCAGCAACGCAACGCGGTTATAACAACGAATCGTCACGCGAGTTCTACTTCAGCAGCCCTTTTTGTTGCAGATAGTCGGCAGCGACTTTCTTCGCATCCAGGCCCTCCACCGCAATACTTGCATTCAGCTGCTGTAGCGTTTTTTCATCAAGGCTGGCGAATACCGGCTGTAACCATTCGGCTATCTGCGGATATTCCTTTAACACGGCCTCACGCACGACGGGAGCTGGAGCATAAATCGGCTGCACGCCTTTCGGGTCGCTCAGAGTTTGCAGCCCGAGCGCGGCAACCGGGCCATCGGTACCGTAGGCCATCGCCGCATTGACACCGGAAGTTTGCTGTGCCGCCGCCTTGATGGTGACCGCCGTATCGCCACCCGCCAGCGACAGCAGCTGGTTTTGCTTGAGGTTAAAGTCGTAGGCTTTTTCAAACGCCGGCAGCGCGTCCGGGCGTTCGATAAATTCCGCCGAGGCGGCCAGCTTAAACTCGCCGCCCTTTTGCAGGTAGCTGGCAAGGTCGCTTAATGAGGTGAGGTGATTTTTCTCCGCCAGGTCCTGACGCACGGCGATAGTCCAGGTGTTGTTGGCCGGAGCCGGGGTCAGCCAGATGAGTTTGTTCTTTTCCGCATCCAGCTTTTTGACTTTCTCATAGCCCTGCTGGGCATTTTTCCAAGCCGGATCGTTCTCTAGTTTGAAGAAGAATGCGCCGTTGCCGGTATATTCCGGATAGATATCCAGCTCACCAGCAGTGATTGCCCCGCGCACCACAGGCGTAGTGCCGAGCTGGACTTTGTTGACAGTCTTTACCCCGTGCTTTTCCAGCACCTGCAAAATAATATTGCCGAGCAGCGCCCCTTCGGTGTCGATTTTCGAGCCAACCTTAACCGGCTCCGCCGCCTGCAACGGCAGGCTTATCAGGGCCGTCAGCACCAGCGCACCTGACCATTTGCTTGCCTTTATCATCCCGCATCCCTCATTAATTTGCGCTCCATTTACAGGAGCTTAAGAGAAAAGCTTAGTTCATTTGAGGCGTCGAGGAAAAAAGAAAAGGCCGATTAATCGACCTTTAAGATTTATAACAAACTCGCATTAGATATTGTGCTCGCATTTCTGCCGGGTGGCGGCTAGCGCCTTACCCGGCCTACGGAACCCGCAGTTTCCTCTATTACAGCAGCTCAAATTCGCTCTGCTTAACGCGGGCGGAATCGACGCCAACAAAGACGTTGAATTTGCCCGGTTCGGCGTCGTACTTCATCTGCTGATTCCAGAACTTCAGCGCATCAAGCTCAATCGGGAAGCTGACGGTTTGCGTCTCACCGGGCTTGAGCGTCACCTTCTTAAAGCCGCGCAGCATTTTCACCGGACGACTCATGGAAGCAGTGACGTCCTGCAGATAAAGCTGAATCACCGTTGCCCCTTCGCGCTTGCCGGTGTTGGTCACCTGCACGCTGGCGGTCACGCTGCCGTCGCGTTGCATGGTCGGTGCTGACATTTTCACGTCGGAAACGCTAAAGGTGGTATAGCTCAGGCCGTAGCCAAACGGATAGAGCGGGCCGTTAGCCTCGTCAAAATAGCGCGAGGTGTACTTGTTCGGCTTATCGGCATTATAAGGACGACCGGTGTTGAGATGGCTGTAGTAGGTTGGGATCTGTCCGACCGAGCGCGGGAAGGACATCGGCAGCTTGCCCGACGGGTTATAGTCGCCGAACAGCACATCGGCGATCGCATTTCCGCCTTCGGTACCGGCAAACCAGGTTTCCAGCATGGCATCAGCCTGCTGATCTTCTTTCACCAGCGCCAGCGGACGACCGTTCATCAACACCAGCACTAACGGTTTGCCGGTGGCCTTCAGCGCGCTAATCAGGTCACGCTGGCTCTGCGGCAGCGTGATGTCGGTGCGACTGGAAGCTTCATGGGCCATGCCCTGCGCTTCACCCACCACGGCAACCACCACGTCGGACTGCTTCGCCACTGCTACCGCTTCATCAATCATCTCCTGAGGCGAACGCGAGTCGACCTGCACCGCTTTCTCATAAAGATTGAGGAAGTCGACGATGCCTTTATCGTTGGTGACGTTAGCGCCTTTGGCATAGATAACCTTGCCTTTGTCGCCCAGTGCATTCTGGATGCCGGTCAGCACGGTTACCGACTGGTCGGCAACGCCCGCCGCAGACCAACTGCCCATCATGTCGCGTTTGCTGTCGGCCAGAGTGCCAATCACCGCGATAGTGCCCGATTTTTTCAGCGGCAGCGTGTCGAGACGGTTTTTCAGCAGCACCAGGCTTTCGCGCGCCACTTCACGGGCTTCTTTGCGATGCAGACGGCTTTCGGCGTTAGTATCCTCTGGATCAGACTCTTTCGGCCCCAGATGGCTGTACGGGTCATTGAACAGGCCCATATCATATTTAACGTTCAGCACGTGGCGGGTGGCGTCATCCAGCTCCGCCATTGTTACCTTGCCGGATTTCACCAGCTCTGGCAGGTACTTGCTGTAGTATTCGTCGCTCATACTCATGTTGATGCCGGACTTCAGCGCCACGCGCACCGCGTCTTCCGGGTCAGACGCCACGCCGTGTTTGATAAGTTCCTTGATGGCTCCATGGTCAGACACGGTGATGCCCTTAAAGCCCCACTGGTCGCGCAGCACGTCCTTCAACAGCCAGGCATCGGAGGTCGCCGGGGTGCCATTGAGCGAGTTCAGCGCCACCATTACCGCCCCGCTTCCCGCATCCAGCCCCGCTTTGTATGGCGGCATATAGTCATTGAACAGGCGCTGCGGGCTCATATCGACGGTGTTGTACTCTTTGCCGCCCTCAACCGCGCCGTAGGCGGCAAAGTGCTTGACGCTGGTCATCACCGAGTATCTGTCCGCCGGGCTTTTGCCCTGCATTGACTCAACCATCGCCCGGCCCATCACGGTGGTCAGGTAGGTATCTTCCCCGAAACCTTCGGAAGCACGGCCCCAGCGCGGGTCGCGGGAGACATCGACCATCGGCGCCCAGGTCATATTCAGGCCATCGTCAGCCGCTTCATAAGCGGATACTCGCCCGACGGTGTTGACCGCATCGAGGTTAAAAGAGGAAGCCAGGCCAAGGCTAATCGGGAAGACGGTGCGCTGACCGTGCAGCACATCATAGGCGAAGAACAGCGGGATTTTCAGGCGGCTCAACGCCATCACCTGATCCTGCATAGTACGAATATCATGGCGGGTGACGGTGTTAAATATCGCCCCCACCTGACTCTCTTTAATCATGTCACGGATGGCTTCTTTCGGGTTATCCGGGCCGACGCTAATCAAGCGCAGCTGGCCGATTTTTTCATCCACCGTCATTTTGGTCAGCAGTTCCGTCACAAACGCATCCCTCGCCTGCGGCGTTAAGGGATGATTGCCGAACAATTCATCCGCCAGCGCGGGTTGCAGCGCCAGACTCACAGCGACGCCTACAGTACAGAGCCATTTCATTTTTATCCCTCATTGTTCCAGTCGGATATATCGGCGAAAAGATAGCAAAAACCGAAGTTTGCCATAAACATAAACGAGACGCCTGGAGAAAGCGCGCGTTATTCTCTGATTTTTCGAAACATTGATGCATGAAATTGTCATACAAAGGGCTATTCTTAAAGCTGATTATTTTGTACCACCACAAGGAGTGGAACATGTCATCTGCAACAACAAATAACAACGCCTTTCTGGCAGAACTCACCCGCCTGGTTGGTTCTTCGCATCTGCTGACCGACCCGGCCAAAACGCAGCGCTATCGCAAGGGGTTCCGCTCCGGCCAGGGCGAGGCGCTGGCGGTGGTCTTCCCCGGAACGCTGCTCGAACTGTGGCGCGTGCTGAGCGCTTGTGTCACCGCGGATAAAATTATTCTGATGCAGGCCGCCAATACCGGTCTGACCGAAGGCTCAACCCCCAGCGGCAATGATTATGACCGCGAAATCGTCATTATCAGCACCCTGCGTCTGGATAAACTACATCTACTGGATAAAGGCGAGCAGGTGCTGGCTTACCCCGGCACAACCCTTTATTCGCTGGAAAAAGCGCTGAAGCCGTTTGGTCGCGAACCGCATTCAGTGATTGGCTCGTCATGCATCGGCGCGTCGGTGGTTGGCGGGATTTGTAACAACTCCGGCGGCTCGCTGGTACAGCGCGGCCCGGCTTATACCGAGATGTCGCTGTTTGCCCAGATCGATGAAAACGGCAAGCTCAGCCTCGTCAACCATCTGGGTATCGATCTGGGCACCACGCCGGAGCAGATCCTCAGTTGCCTCGATGACGAACGGGTTAAAGATGAGAACGTGCGCCATGACGGCCGTCATGCTCACGATCATGATTACGTCACCCGCGTACGCGACGTGAATGCCGATACCCCGGCGCGCTACAACGCCGACCCGGATCGCCTGTTTGAATCTTCAGGCTGCGCCGGAAAGCTGGCGGTATTCGCCGTACGCCTGGACACCTTCCCGGCAGAGAAACGCCAGCAGGTGTTTTATATCGGCACTAATCAGCCTGACGTACTCACCGAAATTCGCCGCCATATTCTGGCGGAGTTCAGTAACCTGCCGGTGGCGGGCGAGTACATGCACCGCGATATTTACGATATCGCCGAGCAGTACGGCAAAGATACCTTCCTGATGATCGACAAGCTCGGCACCGATAAAATGCCGTTCTTCTTCACTATGAAGGGCCGTACCGACGCGATGCTGGAGAAGGTGTCGTTGTTTAAGCCGCACTTCACCGACCGCTTTATGCAAAAGCTGGGACACGTTTTCCCGGCACACCTGCCGGAGCGGATGAAAACCTGGCGCGATAAATACGAACACCATCTGCTGCTGAAGATGGCAGGCGATGGTATCGAAGAGGCTCAGACATGGCTTGGCGAATATTTCAAAAACGCCGAGGGTGATTTCTTTGCCTGTACCGCGGAAGAAGGCAGCAAGGCTTTCCTGCACCGCTTCGCCGCAGCGGGCGCGGCAATCCGCTATCAGGCGGTTCATGCCGATGAAGTGGAAGATATTCTGGCGCTGGATATCGCCCTGCGGCGTAACGATACCGAATGGTTTGAGCATCTTCCCGCCGAGATCGACAGCCAGCTGGTTTATAAGCTCTATTACGGTCACTTTATGTGCCACGTTTTCCATCAGGACTACATCGTGAAAAAAGGCGTCGATGCCCACGAGCTGAAAGAGAAAATGCTGGTTCTGCTGAAGGAGCGCGGCGCTCAGTATCCGGCCGAGCATAACGTCGGCCATCTTTATGAAGCGCCGGAAGGTTTAAAACGCTTCTATCGCGAGAACGATCCCACCAACAGCATGAATCCGGGGATCGGTAAAACCAGTAAGCAAAAATACTGGGGCGAAATGCCGGATAACGCCGCGAGCGCGACCGAACCGCAATAATCCGCAAGAGGGACTGTTCAGCCGCGGGGCTTCTGTATTACGCTGCACGCCGGAGAAATCCCCTCTCCGGCAACCCCGCTAAAGGAACCCAACATGTCCGCAGTGGATAAGTTACATGACGCTGACTTAGAGATCCGTGAAGCGCTGCCCGATGATGCCCACGCCATCGCCGCGCTGTACGTCTGGCACGTACTGAACGGACGCGCATCCTTTGAAGAGATCCCCCCAACCGTCGATGAGATGCGCAAACGCATCAAAAACGTGCGTGATAACGGGCTGCCCTGGCTGGTTGCTCTGTGGCGCGGGACCATTGTCGGCTACTGCTACGCCACCTTTTATCGCCCCCGTCCGGCCTACCGCTACACGCTTGAAGAGTCGATTTATGTTGAGGCAGGAATGGGTGGTCGCGGTATCGGTAGCGCCCTGCTCTCCCGACTGATTGAGAAGTGCGAACAGGGGCCGTGGCGACAAATGCTGGCGATTATCGGCGACGGGCACAGCAACGCCGGGTCTATCGCTATTCATAAGAAGTTCGGTTTTAGCGTAGCGGGTCAGCTACGCAGCGTTGGCTATAAGATGGGCGACTGGCGGGATACGTTGATTATGCAGCGCCCTCTCGGCGATGGCGACTGGACGCTGCCGGAGTAAGCCTCACCCTACCACAGAAAATAAAGTCGGGGCGATTTTCTCCCTCTCCCTCCGGGAGAGATACCGTCTTGCCGGTTATCCGGCAAGTGGTATTTCAGCGTTAAATTCATGCCCGGATTTCACCACACCATAAGCCAGCTGCAGTAATTTCCTCATTCCTGCACACACTCGCTCTTTCCCTGTCTTACCCCGGGCTGCAAGCCTTTCCATCAGGTTTTTCACCACCTTATTGCATCTTCCTGCCACTACCGCTGGCATATACAGTGCGCTACGCAGCTCTGCATGGCCCACTTTCGACAGCCTGCTTTTCCCTTTCCACATCCCCGACTCACAACGACGAGGATTCAAACCAGCATACGCCACCAGTGCCTTGCTGTTGCTGAACCGTCGCAGATTTCCTGCGAACGCCAGCAGGCTCACACTCAGCATGTCTCCTATTCCGGGGATACTTTTCAGTAGCTCCCGGTCCCACTTCAGGTCCGGGTTATCATCGATATGCCGGTTGATTTTATTGAGGGTTTCTTCAATCAGCTCATCCAGCATCGTAACGTGTTCATTCAGGGAAGGAACGATGACTTCATCTGCCGCCTCAAGGCGGTTCACCTCCATCTGACGCATCTCTTCCAGGTTACGCAGGTGGCGTACCAGAGCCGTCAGTTGTCGTTCGCTCAGCGGCGCAGGATGCCAGGGGGCCGGCTGATACAGAGCGCAGTAGCGCGCTATCAGCGCCGCGTCGCTTTTGTCCGTTTTATTGCGGGTCAGTTCAGTGTTTGCGAACGCATGGATACGTGCCGGGTTTTCAAGGCTGACGCAGCAGCCATTATCGGCCAGCAGGGTGGCCAGTTCAGTGCTGTAGCAACCTGTTGCCTCCATGCAGACGTGACAGTGACCAAAACGCGCCAGCCAGTTCAGAAATTCGCGGCATCCGGCTGGGGTATTGGCGAATTTTTTGGTTTTGTACTTCTGGTTTGGCAGCTGGACAGCAACGTCGAATTTGAGTTTGGCGATATCAACGCCGACAGGGACAAGATTCATCATGGTACTCCGTAACCTTATGAATATTATCGCCGGACCATCCTTATATGTGGGTGCTCAGGGCACAGGATACCGTTCGGTCTTGAGGCGACAGGGAAACAGGTTACCGGGGCATAATCTCTCCCGCGGGCTCAGGGGCTCCAGGGCTGGGTGATGCTCACCGGTAACCTCCCGATGATCAGTCGGGGATCTTCTCCGCCGGAACGGAGAAGGTCAAGACATAAGGGCCGGGGTGAGGGCATCCGCGCGCACATTTCCCCTCACCCTAACCCTCTCCCAAAAGCTGTCTCTTGATCAGATCTTCTGCTCAAGAGACAGGGCCAGTCTGTAACCCTCAACCATTTCCTGGAGCCTGAACCAGCCATCCCATATCACTATCCAGCCGGGTCTTCCTGTTCGTTTACTGTCATACCATCGGCCCAGTTTTGCCAGAGACAGACAGGCCCATTTCAGCGTCGGCGGCCTTTCCGGCAGCGCTTTTCCTTCCTGCTTCACCCACAACAACTTCCATTCCACCGGACTCAGTACCGACTCACAGCTTTCATTCTGCGTTTCCTCACTTACACCTCCCTGCCGTAACGCCAGCACCCTCACCGCCACGAAGGCCAGGATTGTCACCATTCGTTCCAGATTGTCCCGCGTCTGCATCCGCAACGCTTCCACCTGTGCGCCGCCGCTTTTCCAGGCCTTATGGTATTCCTCTATCAGCCAGCGCCGTTCGTAGTGGCTCACCACCGTTCTCGCCTCCGCTGAGTTCTCCACTTTTTCTGACGTCAGAAGATGCCAGCAGGCCCCTTCCGGCTCGTCTTCGCGGCAGCAGATATAGGTTAATGACAGCGTCCCTTTCTCTGATTTCAGTTGTATTTCACTGTAGCTGACCTTCATCTGTGCCTGCCTGGCCGCCCGGCCTCCCTTCTGCACCACATTCAGTCTGTGGCTCCCGGCTTCTGTCAGAGACTCCGGCAGGCTGAACAGTTTGCCGGGTGCCTCTGCCAGCAGACGATTCTGTGCCGCCCGCACAACGAACCGCTGCCCGTGGCTGAGTTTATAGCTAAGGTAATGCCAGATATCCGCCTCCCGGTCGCAGACCGAGATAACCCGTGACTGGGTTTCACCCAACCGTTGCGCCATATGCTCAGAAGCCCGTTGCCATTTATAGCTCTCTTTCTCTTCATAAGGACGCTGACTGCGCTGATGTTTTTTGCCATAGCTGGCTGGCGCACGGCACCAGCGTTGCTGGTCAATGAGACCCACCATACGGGCACTGTCTGGTGCACAGAGCAGGACAGAGTGGGCCAGCAGCCCATAAGTGCGCTGACTGGTGCCAATATTACCCAGCTCGTCAGTGACAGAGCTGTGGCCAAAACTCAGGGCGGTGGTGTCTTCCAGTGCGAGCAGAAGCGAGTATTCAGCAGCGGCTCTGGCCGTCGCGGTGAAACCAGCATCGGCGATGTCATCAGGTGAAACTGCGGGGTTACGCATCAGGCGGTAGGCACCTTCAACTTCGGCAGGAGAACGGGAGGATTGCACAATAGAAAGTCCGGTATGTTGAGCCAGTGAAGAGGCCAGAGTGACAAGCCGCCGGGTACGGCGTAAATCCCCTAATTCAGCGGATCCAAAAATGTCGTTAGCCCATGAATAACAATCAGAAAGCACCATAGCAGAACACCAGAAGTCGGGGGAGTATTAAACAGAGATCAATAAACAGGGAAAAGATTCAAAAAATCCTCCGGCAATGTTGTCGGAGGATTTGTGTATAAGAGACAGCTCCCAAAAGGGAGAGGGAACCGTTCGGAGCTTGGGTATGCGGGTAGCCCGGGCAGGCGCGCCAGCGCCGCCTCCGGGGGACGTCAGGTTAATCGTTCTGCGCGGTCTGCGCGCCGCCTTTCAGCATCGCGTCGGCCATTTGCGCTTCACGCTGCTTCTTATAGCTGAGCGCGGAAGCCGGAACCGGCATCACCTTCCCGGTTTCAATCCACGTCCTCAAACGACTGGCATCGGCAAAGTGGGTATATTTTCCGAACGCATCCATGACCACCAGCGCCACCGGACGCCCTTTGATCACCGTACGCATAATCAGGCAGTGGCCCGCCGCGTTGGTAAAACCGGTTTTAGTCAGCTGAATATTCCAGTTATCGCGGTACACCAGATGGTTGGTATTACGGAACGGCAGCGTGTAGGCGGGATGAGCAAAGGTCGCCATATCCTCTTTGGTGGTGCTCAGTTGACCAATCAGCGGATACTGTTCGCTGGCGATCAGCAGCTTGCTCAGATCGCGTGCAGTGGAGACGTTATGAATCGACAGGCCAGTTGGCTCAACGTAACGGGTACGGGTCATTCCCAGTGCCTGCGCTTTGGCATTCATCGCACGAATAAACGCATCGTAGCCACCCGGATAATGGTGCGCCAGGCTGGCGGCAGCGCGGTTTTCTGACGACATCAGCGCCAGCAGCAGCAAATTGCGGCGGCTGATTTCGCTGTTCAGGCGCACGCGTGAATAAATACCCTTCATTTCAGGCGTATGGCTGATATCGACGCTCAGCATCTCATCGAGCGGCAGATGGGCATCCAGCACCACCATCGCGGTCATCACCTTGGTGATTGACGCCATCGGGCGAACCAGATCCGGCTGGCTGGCATAAATGATTTTTTTACTGGCAAGATCGACGATCATTGCGCTACCGGAAGCGATATCCGGCTGTGAAGCGGTAACCGCCGCAGGGGTTTTAGCTATCGCCTGGGGCGCAAAAGGCACAGCCAGCAGCAAAGTCAGGCTGAGCAAAGAAACTCGAAATTTGGTCATCGTGAGCATTCTGAAAAGTATTTTTGCACGTTATGAACGTACGCCGCGGCGTTGGGGTGGTAACGCCGCTGGCAAAAATCATCATACCCCGGCAGAACGCTGGCTGGCTAATAAGAATCGTGAACAAATGCTGCATTGCCGACATAAAAACCTATTTATGTCGGCAATGAGTCAATCAGAAGAGTCGATATCCGTAACCCCAGAGAATCACGGTGATGGCGAGCAGCACTTCCAGCACCAGCACCCCAATCGCCAGAGTGGAGCTGGCAAAGCTCAGCCCCTCTTCTTTATTGATACTCAAGAAGGTTGGAATGCCGAGGTACAGCAGATAACCGGTATACAGCAGCGCGACGGTCCCCACGAGCGCGCACAGCCATACCAGCGGATAGAGCGCCACAATCCCGCTCAGGAAGATCGGCGTGGCGACATAACCGGCAAACACCATACAGCGTTTCAGCGAAGGCCGCTGCGGATAGCTTCTTGCCATCCACCAGATAACCCGCCCCATCACCGCTACCCCGGCGAGCATAACGGCATAAAACAGCACCGCCAGCGCCAGCCCGGTCATCAGCGACAGTTTTACCACGGTGCCATCGCCGAAGTTCCAGCCCAGCTGCGTCGTGCCGATAAAGGCGCAGATAACCGGAACCGCCGCCATGACCAGCACGTGGTGCGTATAGTGATGCGAAATGGTCTCGTTTTCACTTTTGATAACGCTCATCTCTTGATTAGGATGAGAGAAGAGTCCCCAGACATGGTTCATAGCGTCCCCCTTGTCACGGCGTGGTACAGCACTGATCCAAGTATAATTCACCTTGTAGATTATTTTGTGTACAACGATAAAAATGCTCTTCCCCGCATTTTTATCATCAGGGTGTATGATTAAGGGACTGACGTGTTAAGGAGTTTATCTTTATATGGATATCAATAACCTGATTTCCCAGTACGGCTACGCGGCGCTGGTCATTGGCAGCATGGCGGAAGGCGAAACCATCACTCTGCTCGGCGGCGTGGCGGCACATCAGGGATTATTGAAGTTCTGGCTGGTGGTTGTCTCGGTCGCCCTTGGCGGAATGATCGGCGACCAGTTGCTTTACTTACTTGGCAGACGCTTTGGCGGGCGCATTCTGCGGCGATTCTCGAGCCAGAAAAAGCGGATTCAGAAAGCCCAACGCATGATTCAGCGACGCCCTTATCTGTTTGTGATTGGCACCCGTTTTATGTACGGCTTTCGGGTTATCGGGCCGCTACTGATTGGCGCCAGCCGTCTGCCGCCAAAGCTGTTTCTGCCGCTGAATATTCTCGGCGCGATTATCTGGGCGTTAATTTTTACCACCCTCGGATATCTCGGCGGTGAAGCGATTGGCCCGTGGTTGCATCATCTGGATGCGCATCTGAAACACTTTATCTGGCTGGTTCTGGTGGTCGTTCTGGTGGTTGCGGCGCACTGGTGGCTCAAGCGCCGCGAGGCGAAAAGGAAAGAGTGAAGACCAACCTAAAGTCTCAAAATCAACCCCTGATACACTTTCAGGAGTTGATTTTGGGTCAGTCTATTAATGTAGAAAGTCAGTGTTATAACTTTTCACGTTTTATCAATAAATCTTGCGTAATGCGTTGCCCCGTTTTGGTGATGCATAATCCCCCTGACAGGTGCAACGCAGTGTTGCTGGCATTTTCTGTCCGATGTCATACATTGAATGAATAGTTTCATCCAGTGGAATTATTGGGTTAAATCCCCACATCACCATATTCGCAGATAGTGCTGCATTACTGACCGAGCTGACGTTACGACTTATGCAAGGAATTTCAGTCAAGCCTCCTACCGGATCGCAAATAAGGCCGAGCATATTTTGCATCGCCATCGATGCAGCCTGAAAAGCTTGTTCGATGTTACCGCCTAATAGTTGAACAATACCGCCAGCCGCCATTGCGCTTGCTGACCCATTCTCAGCCTGGCAAGCAGCAACTTCGGCACCAAAAGAAGCGTTGTTTGAAATAAACGATCCAATTAAGCCACTGACCAGTAACCCTTTGATGATATCTTCTCTTGGTAAATTCAGGCTTTCACCAATAATGATGATACTAGCAGGAATGACACCACTGGACCCAGCCGTTGGCGCGGCCACGACGATATTATGCGCACAGCTATTTTCCATGACTGAAATCGCAGCCAAAGCAGCATCATTTAATACCCCTGATGGTATTGAATTCGTGCTTTTAATAGCCTGTTTCATTTCCTGAGCTTTGTAGGGTAAAAAACCATACACAGGCGTTGAGGCCGGATCTGGCGCAATCGTTGACTGTTTCATCACATCATAGGTATGTTCCGCCAGCTGCCATATCTCTTCTTCGGTTGTTTTACCAATCGAAACCTCATAGTCCAGGGCAATCTCCCACATCGATTTCCCTGTTGCTTTCGCATAGGATAATGCCCCTTCAGCATTAGAAAAAAGTACCGTCGGCTTTTTTTTCATTTCAACCGGCATAATTGCAGGGGCATATTTCACCCATAGCACATCAGGTTGCTTATCAAACGCCAGTATTTTTTCTTTTGTTTCCCTATCGAAACCCGACACCGCATACAACACGCTGTCATTTTTCATCGATTTCTTTATTGAAACATCTAATTTATTAAGTACGTCAACCAAATGGGTGGCATTAGCCAGGGAACAACAAATAAAAATCTGTTCCTGAGTACCATCGATAAAAACAGGAAAACCATTTAATTCTACAATCTCAAACATCCCGCCGCCGGTTGAAAATGTTAAAACGGAAAGTTCGATTTCATCATTTTCATTATAGACATTAATCAATGCCTCATTCGGATGTCGTGATGAGAGTTTTTGCTTAGAGAACCATATGTTCTTGCCCATACTTTTAGCAATTTCTACCGCATCTTTGACTTGCGCATTGTCTGTTTTAAAACCAAGCAATCCGCCGGTAAATCCGAAGTTTGAACCTTGCCCAATATAAGTTTCAGGATAAGAACCGCTTTCATCAAAAATAATATTTGCTTTATTTATCTCTCGTCCAAACAATAAACGAGATTCTAAACCTATCCTTGCACAACCCGCTGAATGTGAGCTGGAAGGGCCGCACATAATCGGCCCCAACACATCATTGAAAATACTATGAACCATCATACAGCCTCATTATTACGGTTTTTTGCTAAATAGATACGGATAAATTTTACGACCATCAGGACAACAATCAGCGAACCGACATACCCACTCATGATATAAACAGCATTGATAATGACATCAAATGGCATTGCAATGGCACCAAGTAGTGCAATGAGAGAAACACCCCAAACGATAGCTTTATGTTTCTTCGTGCCTTCCTCAGAGAATTTAATCGCAATAATATGAAGCAATGGCGTTGAAATGGTATAGATAGCAAAAAATATTAATGCGCCAAATGCAATACCAAGCGGGGCCCAAATTTCTTTCGCAAGGAAGAAATTGATAATTTGTTTATTTGCTACTTGTTCAATATTAGAGGTGATGGCGTAAGAAGCAACCACATCAAGCAGTGCATAGATAATCAAACCAACTAAAGATATACCAGAAAGGAACCAGTTTGGTGCGACCTTTAATAGTTCAAATTCATTCGCCTCGACACGAACCGCATTTACATCAATGTTGCTCCCGTTCATAACCAGTGTTGCGATACTCACAATAACCACAAAGGCAGTTAAGAACGGCATAATTATACCCAGAGATTTAAGGATAGAATTTAAACCGATAGTAACAGTCCCGGCGGTGATAACCGCAGTAATAATTGCACCGATGATTAGAGGTAAACCATATTGCTCAAATAATATTGAGCCACCGGCGGCGATCTCTGCAATAAACATGGTAAAACAGAATAGCAGCGAAAACCATTCGATCACTTTACCAATAATCGGCCCACAGAAGAATGTAAATACCTCAGTTCCTTTACTACAACCGCCATATTTACCTGCGTAAATGAATCCTATATTGACAAAAATAATCACCAGACTGAACACAATCCCGACGCCAACAGCGTGATGGCCGAATGGGACAAAAAACTGAATGGTTTCCTGGCCGCTCATAAAACCGCCGCCGATTAGATAGCCCAGGCTAGAGGCAACGAAAATATAGACCTGGCTTAAAAATAGTTTATTCACACATCCTCCTCGATCAGATTTGAAAATCCTTAAACCCCATGAACATCACCATTATTAAAAAATATAATTATTTTTTCATAATCATGAAAACAAGCTATCATGAACATCCTCCCTCATCACGCTGTTTTTCCATTATTATGATTTTAAATTCACAATTGTGAATTAGATCTGATTTTCAAGAGTACGAATCAGTACTAAGGAAGGAAGAGAGATCGGAGTTCCATCGGGTTACAAAATCAAATTAACATATTGAAAATAATAACAAATTAACCCATTCAAAGATCACAGGAGTGTTTTGTACATTGTTAGAAGTGAGCGTAAGCGATGAGATCGCCCATGAGTGACACTCTATGAATCCCATCATCATCTCCGCTGGGGCCCGTAAAACCTACACCAGATTTGAGGGCAGGTTTACTGACAAACGTGTTGATTCAAAATGTGATTTATTCAACACCGTATCGCTTGTATTATACTCCCTGGGCGCGGTTAGTTTTCGAGATAACCTCTATCAGATCAGTGAATTACAGCAAGGTGTAACGAGCCAATGAATGAAGATTTTTCGAATTGTAATGTCGGACAAAGAATAAAAGAAATCAGAAAACAACAAAGTAAGACATTACAACAGTTATCAGCTGAGAGCGGCTTATCTAGCGGTTATTTGAGTAACTTAGAGAGAAACGTGATCAGCCCGACAATCTATCAGTTGCAAAAGGTATGTTTTGCCTTAAACGTGAACATCACCGATGTGCTAACCGTGCATGATACCCCTGTGAGCCCTGTGGTTCGGGCAGATGAAAGAGACGTGTTTTTTGCTGAGAAAGGAAAAGTAAAATACGAAATGCTCAGTCCTGGGGAAAATGACATCGAAGCCATCTGTATCACGGTGGAAAAAGGGATTACCTATGAACGCACTTCCTGGGGTCATGATTATGATGAAATAGCGATCATTACTCAGGGAAGCCTATGCATCGAAATGTTAGATCAAGAGTTTGTTATTAATGCTGGTGATACCATCTATATTAAGAAAAATACCTTGCATACCTTTAAAAATATTGGGGATTCTACCTGCGTCAGTTACTGGTTCTACAAGAAAAAATAGATAATCTGTGCCGATAAGAATGCAAAATGATCCCTACCTGGTGACTCCGTCGTGGTTACGTCTTTCGAGATTCTCAGATTAGCCCCAGAGCCTTTGTTGACTCCTGGACCGCAGAGATACGTCTCCCCGATAACCACCAACGCCACCGGGGAAACAGAGCTACTTCGCCGCCTGATGGTACCCGCCACCCAGCGCGGAAGTCAGTTGGATACTGGCATCAAGCCATTGACCGTGCAGTCGTAGTGCGGTGACTCGCTCCTGCAATGCGGGCAGCTTCGCCAGGCTGACGCGTGAACCGGAGAGTATCCCGGCATTCATCCGCGCTTGCGCCAGAGCGACTATCCGCTGAGTATCTTTCTCTACCTGCTGTTGCTGCTGATTTTTTGCCATCAGCGTCTCAACCTGGCTGGCCGTTTTCGCTACCTGATTAACCGCATCAACCACCGCTTTATTATACTTCGCCACCGACAGGCTATTCTGCGCGCTGGCGATATCCAGATTCGCGTTCAGGCGACCGCTATCAAAAATAGGCAGCGTCAGACCGGCGGTCACGCCCATCTGCTGTGCGGAGTGGCGGAACAGATCGCTGAGGTGCAGCGCATCCTGTTGCAGGAAAGCCATCAGGTTGATATCCGGATAAAACGCCGCTTTGGCGGCATCGATTTCGCTCAGGGAAGCTTCGATATACCAGTGCGCAACCTGTAAATCCGGACGCCGCGCCAGCAGCTCGTAGCCTAGCTCCGTTGGCATCTGCGCGCTAACAGCAGGCAGTTCGGTCGGATGCAGGTTTAGCGCCTGACTCTGGTTGTTGGTCAGCGCCATCAGCCGGGCCTCAATCTCTTTCATGTTGCCCGCAACATCCGCGAGCTGCTGATCGGTTTTGCTGACGTTAATATCACTCTCCGCCCCTTCGGCCGAGTTGGTGATCCCACGCTGATACAGCGCCGTATCCACGGTCACGATATTATTCTGCTCACTCTTCACCTGGGTCAGCACGTTGTTAATGGCGGCTTCGGTTTGCCATTGCCAGTAAAGACGGGCGACGCTGCTGGCCAGCAGTTCGCGAGTCTGCGCCTCTTCAGCAACCTGAGCTTTAACTTCACCGATGCGTGCTTTTAGCAAAGCGCGATTTTTACCCCATAGATCCAGATCCCAACCCGCCGTCAGGCCAAAGGTTCCGTTGGTATACCACGGCCCGGTGTTGCCATCAGTATCGGTAGCAAAGGGTCCCATCAGGCCTTCAGAGGACATTTTTTGCCGTTCAACGTCGGCGGAAAAATCCAGACTCGGCCCCAGGTTAGACTGCGACATCCGCGCCTGCGCTTCCGCCAGCCTGATACGCTGTTCGGCAATCTGCATATCCGGCGCGTTAGCTAACGCGCGCTGAATCAGGCTATTGAGCTGCGGGTCGTGGTAATCCTGCCACCAGTTGCTCTGCGGCCAGCCGTTTTTTACGGCTGCGGGCAGTTCCATTGAGACGTGGGATGCCGGGGTTTGCTGCTGCACCGGGTTGCTAATATCGTGCGATGGCGCACAGCCAGCCAGCGCGATAGCCAATGGCAGGCTGGCCAGGACGCGTTTGCTCAAGTTCAGGTTCATGAAATCGGTCTGATGACTAAATAAGGTTGGATATAATAAGCTAATTGCATAAGTACCGTTTAGTAAAGCGTGTGCCGAAACTATTAGCAGGCTAAAAATAAACCATACCCAAAATAATTCGAGTTGTATGAAAGGTATATTCACGGAGTGAAAATGAGTCAGAACATCTATGACGATCCCGCTTTTTTTGCCGGATACGCCACCCTCGATCGCTCGGTAAAAGGGCTGGAAGGCGCACCTGAGTGGCCAACCATTCAGCAAATGCTTCCGCCATTATCGGGATTACGCGTTGTTGACCTCGGCTGCGGCTACGGCTGGTTTTGCCGCTGGGCCCGCGAGCAGGGTGCAACACAGGTAGAAGGACTGGATATCTCCAGCCGGATGCTCGATCGCGCCCGCGAAATGACCGATGGCGAAGGCATTCGCTATCGCTGCGAAGATCTACAGACCCTCACCCTGCCCGCCAATAGCTGTGAGCTGGTTTATAGCTCGCTGGCGCTACACTATCTGCCTGACGTCGCGCCGCTGTTCACTACCGTTTACCAGGCATTGACGCCCGGCGGTACGCTGCTGTTTTCCGCCGAACATCCTATTTACACCGCCCCGCTGCGTCAGGGCTGGCAGGAAGATGAGAACGGACAGAAAAGCTGGCCGGTGAGCCACTATCAGCAGGAAGGCGAGCGTATCAGCAACTGGTTTGCCGATGGCGTCAAAAAGCAGCACCGTAAGCTTTCCAGTTGGATAAACCTGCTGGTCGCCGCCGGTTTTGTTATTGAGCATCTGGATGAATGGGGGCCGACGGCGGAGCAAATTGCCGCCCAGCCCGCGCTGGATGAAGAAAAAGAGCGACCGATGATTTTTCTGTTGCGCGCGCGCAAACCGGGATAATCAGCAAAAAGGCCCGGAAGTTATCCGGGCCATGAAGATAATGTAAGCTATCGTGCACGCATTTTTGTCAGGTGGCGGCTAACGCCTTACCTGACCTACGCGCCCCCCAAGCTATTACTCTTTTAAGCTGCCGCCGTTAGTGGCAATCACTTCTTTATACCAGTTGAAGCTTTTCTTGCGGCTGCGCGCCAGGGTGCCGTTGCCCTGGTCATCGCGATCGACGTAGATAAAACCGTAGCGCTTGGACATCTCCGCCTTCGACGCACTCACCAGGTCGATTGGCCCCCAGCTGGTGTAGCCCATTAACTCAACGCCATCTTCAATCGCCTCGCGCGCCTGCACCAGGTGATCGTTGAGGTAGCTGATGCGATAGTCATCGTTGATGCTGCCATCAGCTTCGACTTTATCCTTCGCGCCCAGGCCGTTTTCCACGATAAACAGCGGCTTCTGATAGCGATCCCACAGTACGTTCAGCAGCGTACGCAAGCCGAGCGGGTCAATCTGCCAGCCCCACTCCGAGCTTGCCAGGTGCGGGTTCGGCACCATGCTGAGAATATTACCGCGCGCTTTTTTGTTCAGCTCTTCATCGGCGGTAACGCAGCCGGTCATATAGTAGCTAAAGGAGATGAAATCGACGGTCTCTTTCAGGGCTTCGCGATCGGCATCGGTGATCTCAATGTTAATGCCGTTATCGCGGAAATAGCGCAGCATATAGCCCGGATAAGCGCCGCGGCACTGTACATCACCAAAGAACTGCCAGCTGCGGTTCTGCTGCAGGGTTTCAAAAATATCTTCCGGTTTGCAGCTGAGCGGGTACATCAGGCCGCCGAGCAGCATGTTGCCGATTTTGCCCTCCGCGACGATCTCATGGCAGGCCTTCGTCGCCAGCGCGCTCGCCACCAGCTGATAGTGAATCGCCTGATAAACTTCGGCTTTGCTGCTGTCTGACGGCAGGCCGACGCCGGTCATCGGTGCGTGCAGGGACATATTGATTTCGTTGAAGGTTAGCCACAGCTTGACCTTCGCCTGATAGCGCGCAAACACCGTACGGGCATAGCGTTCAAAGAAACCAATGACCTTGCGGTTGCCCCAACCGCCGTAATTTTTCACCAGCGCCCAAGGCATCTCGTAGTGCGACAAGGTCACCAGCGGCGTGATGTTGTGCTTCGCCATTTCATCAAACAGCTTATCGTAATAGGCCAGTCCCGCTTCGTTTGGCTGAGCATCATCGCCGTTGGGGAAAATACGCGTCCAGGCAATCGATACGCGCAGGCAGTTAAAGCCCATTTCAGCAAACAGGCTGATATCTTCCGGGTAACGATGGTAGAAATCGATGGCGACATCTTTAATACTGCTATCGCCCGGTACGCGTTCCACAACCTCACTAAAAATACCGCCGTTTGGCTGGATATCAGAAGTCGACAGTCCTTTGCCATCCTCCTGATAAGCGCCTTCGACCTGATTTGCCGCGGTCGCACCGCCCCATAAAAACGCCTGTGGGAATGTCTTCATTGATCTCTCTCCTGTGATTAATGGCTTACGGACAACAGCGGCTGACCGGCATCCACCGTGCTGGCGGAGACAATATCGAGAGCACGATAATCGTCGCTGTTGCTGATAATAATGGGCGTTGCCAGGTCATAACCGGCATCCAGAATCGCCTGGCGGTCAAACTCCAGCAGCAGATCGCCCGCTTTCACTTTGTCGCCCTCTTTAACATGAGCAGTAAACGGCGCGCCATCGAGCTTCACGGTATCGATGCCGACGTGGATAAGCAGTTCGATACCGCTATCGCTTAGCAGGCCGATGGCATGTTTGGTTTGAAAAATTGAGGCAACTTCGCCTGAGAACGGGGCGATAACCTTGCCCACGGACGGAATAATCGCTACGCCCTGGCCGAGCAAACCGCTGGCGAAGGTGCTGTCAGGAACCTTGTCCAGCGCCAGTACGCTACCGGTCATCGGTGCCAAAATATCGTTTTCTGAGGCAGGGGCGACGACAACAGCAGTCTGCTCAGCGGTGCTGCGCGGCAGCCCGGCGATAAAGGTCAGCACGCAGGCGATAACCAGCGCCACCACCATACCGACCACACCGCCCCAGACGCTAGCGTCGACGCCGCCTGGCGGGATCATCAGCGCAGGTAAAAAGATATTGGGGAAGCCGAAAGAGTAGATGCTGGTATTAAAGAATGCGGTAATCGCGCCACCAATCGCCCCGGCCACGCAGCCAAAGATAAACGGACGGCGCAGCGGCAGCGTCAGACCATAAATCGCCGGCTCGGTGATACCAAAAATCCCGGCGGAAAAAGCAGAACCGGCCAGCACTTTCTGGCGAGTATCGCGAGTACGCAAGAAGATACCCAATACTGCGCCGACCTGGCCCATCACCGCAGGCAGCACCATCGGCCCCATGGTATCGTGGCCCAGTACAGCCAGATTGTTAATCATCAGCGGTACCAGCCCCCAGTGCAGGCCAAAAATCACGCACACCTGCCACAGCGCGCCCAGCGCGGCACCCGCCAGCCACGGAGCGACGGCGTAGATTATCTGGTAACCCTGCGCCAGCAGTTGGCTTAGCCAGGTGGCTACCGGGCCGATCGCCAGGAAGGTCAGGGGAACAACCACGCCCAGGCAAATCGCCGGCGTGAAGAAGTTTTTCATGGCCGATGGCAGCAGCGCATTGCTTCTGCGCTCCAGCCAGCAGCTCACCCAGGAGGCGAGAATAATCGGGATTACCGATGAGCTGTAGTTAATAAACGTCACCGGAATACCAATGAAATGCTCGACCGGTGCGCCCGGCGCCTGAGCGGCCTCAAAGGCCTGAATCATCAACGGATGCGTTAGCGCGCCGCCAATCGCCATGGTGATAAACGGATTACCACCGAATTTCACCCCGGCGGTATAGCCGAGGAAAAGCGGGAAGAAGAAGAACAGCGCATCGCTGGCGGCAAACCAGATTTTATAGGTCGCATCACCAGTATTGAGCCAGCCGCAAACTACCGCCAGCGCCAGAAAACCTTTAAGCAAACCGGTGGCCGCCAGTACGCCGATAAACGGGGTGAAAATACCGGAAACGATATCGATAAGCTGGCCAAGTAGAGACGTTTTCTCGCCCTTTTCCGCGACCGGCTGACTCTCGTCCGTCAGGCCCGCTTCGCTACGCACCGCTTGCCAGACATCATGCACATGGTTACCAATGACCACCTGGAACTGGCCGCCGCTTTCCACCACCATAATGACGCCCGGATTAGCTTTTAGCCCTTCAGCATCCGCCTTTTTGCTATCTTTGAGCTTAAAACGCAGTCGTGTAGCGCAGTGAACCAGACTCACAATATTCTCTTTGCCGCCTACCCGGCTGAGAATATCCTGCGCGAGTGCTTTATATTCCATGCTGTTTTCCTTACTTCCGCTGCCCGCAGGCATCGTTAACTGAGTATTAAAAAATAAAAAAACCCGAGAACAACACCGGGTTTGGCGTTGCGCTCAGGTTTTGCCTGCGTAATGCAGTAACAATCCAGTTTTAATGAAGGTGCTCAGAGCCAGGCCCGATAAGCGCTTAGCGTCCTTCTTTTCTCACCCGTTCAATATGAATGGCGAGAAACATAATTTCTTCCGTCGTTAGCGCCCGCTGATAGCTCTTTTGCAAATGCCGGGCAACGGTTTCCGCACACTTCCACGCCTTAGGGTAGTTATCCTTTACCGCGCTGTGCAGCGTCACATCGTCATCTTCAACCACCGTTCGCGTCAGCATCCGCTGGGCGAAAAACTTAAGATGCGTGACGAAGCGCTGATAGCTCAACGACTCTTCGTCGTAGTTGAGCGTCAGCTGATACTTCACCAGTTGCAGAATTTCCTGCATCACCCGGGTAACGTGCATCACCTCCGGCATTTCGCTGTTAAGCTGCGCCGTGACCAGATGCAGGGCGATAAACCCGGCTTCATCTTCGGCAAGCTCAACCCCGAGCCGTTTGGCGATAATCGCCCGCGCTTCCTGCCCTAACTCAAATTCCTTCGGATACAGCCGCTTAATTTCCCACAGCAGGACATTACGAATCGCCATGCCGTTCTTTTGCCGCTCAATCGCAAAGTGGCAGTGATCGGTCAGGGTAATGTACAAACTGTCCTGTAACTTACCGAGACGACCGCGCGCCAGATCGATAATCCGATCGCAGGTGGTCATCACTTCTAACGGTATCTGACTGAGTAATTCGCCTAAACGGCCAACCAGTTCATCGCTCTGCAGCGCGAAGACCTTTTCAATTTTACTTTCATCAAGAGAGTCACCAACGCGTTTTTGAAAGGCAAGTCCTCGGCCCATGACCACCTGTTCGCGCTGCTGCTCATCTACAACCACCACTACATTATTATTAAGTACTTTGGCGATTTGCATATGAACCCCAAAAACAAAAAAACCTGACCCCGACAGATGCCAGGAAATCAGGTTTTGCCTGCCGGAGCAGTAACAATCAGGGCTGAGTATTTCACTGTCCGCTGGGTAATCTCAATGGGACAAGCAGAAAAATGTGATGCAGGTCAGATAGTTTAACTACGCCAGTCGTTAATTGTGCGTGCAATGCTCTTTGAATCCTGCAGAGCGCGTACTGCGCTAAAAAGCTCAGAGGCTTCCAGGTATTCTTTGCGCAAATAACCCAACCATTGTTTGATACGCGCAACGTGATAAAGGCCGGTGTCACCCTGTTTTTCCAGGTGAGCGTATTTTTTCAGTAGCCCGACCACTTCAGGCCATGGCATGCGCGGTTCGTTATATTTGATCACCCGGCTTAAATTCGGCACGTTCAGCGCGCCGCGGCCAATCATCACTGAGTCGCAGCCGGTCACGGCCATGCAATCCTGAGCGCTCTGCCAGTCCCAGATCTCGCCGTTGGCGACCACCGGGATGGTCAGGCGCTGACGAATTTCGCCGATGGCCTGCCAGTTGATGCGCTCCGCTTTATAACCGTCCTCTTTGGTGCGCCCGTGAACCACCAGCTCGCTGGCCCCCGCCTGCTGAACCGCATCGGCGATTTCAAATTGCCGCTCGCCGCTATCCCAACCAAGACGTACTTTGACCGTCACCGGTAGATGATCCGGCACAGCCTCGCGCATCGCCTTCGCGCCGCGATAGATAAGTTCGGGGTCTTTGAGCAACGTCGCCCCGCCGCCGCTACCATTGACCAGCTTTGACGGACAGCCACAGTTGAGGTCAACGCCCCAGGAGCCAAGCTCGACCGCGCGGGCAGCGTTTTCCGCCAGCCATTGCGGATACTGCCCGAGCAACTGAATGCGCACGCGGGTACCGGACGGCGTCAGGCTATTGTTGTGCAATTCCGGACACAACTTATAGAACGATTTTACTGGCAGGAGCTGATCCACCACGCGCAAAAATTCGGTGATGCAGAGATCGTAATCATTCACTTCGGTCAGCAGCTCGCGTACCAGCGAATCGAGCACACCTTCCATCGGCGCCAGTAATACACGCATATTGTTTATCATTGCCCGGAAAAAAAGAGGCGCTATGGTAGCGCCTCCCGGGGCGGGTTGAAAGGGGCTGTGTCGGTTTTCCCGGAGGCGATGCTGCGCATCTGTCCGGGCTACCGGCCCGCAGACGACGGTGAACCCGTAGCCCGGGCAGGCGCCTGGCGCCGCCCCCGGGGAGAGAATCAGAAGCCGCGTTGGGCCTGTCCAGGCAACCCAACTCGCAGACCGCACCGCCCGGAAAATGCACAGCCGGTTAACGTGCTTCCAGGCAGTTATCCTCTTTCCAGCCGTACAGCCACTCGATACCGCGATAAAACTCACTCTGGGTTTTACCTTTCCACAGCAGGTTGTGCACCTGGCGCTCGACCCCGGCCGCATGATAAACCCGCCCCATTTCGCGGGTTGACCAGACGATACGCGCGGTGCGCGGAATGCGAACAGATTCATAAAGCGCAAACGCGCGGGCCGCATCGCCGTCGCACTGCGCCAGCGCTTTGCCCAGCGTCACCGCATCTTCCAGCGCCATGCAGGCCCCCTGGGCCATATACTGCGCTACCGGGTGGGCCGCATCGCCGACTAACGTAATGCGATCGTTACCCCATTTATCTACCGGCTCGCGATCGGCAGTGGACCAGCGTCGCCAGGAGGTTGGCTTATCCAGCATCTGCCGGGGGCGCGGATGGATACCTTTGAAATATGAAAGCACCTCTTCCTTGCTGCCGTCGCGCACGCCCCACTCTTCTTTTTCGCGGCTATGGAAGGTTACCACCAGGTTGTACTGCTTGCCGCCGCGTAGCGGGTAATGCACAAGGTGGCAGTGCGGCCCGGCCCACAGCACCGGGGCGTTAATACGTAAATCTTCCGGCATATCGGTAGTGTCAACCACCGCGCGATAAACCACGTGGCCGGTCACTCTTGGCGCATCGCCGAGCAGGCTCTGACGCACTACTGACTTTCCACCGTCGCAGCCGATCAGCACATCGGCCGTCCAGCTGTTGCCTTTATCATCGAAGACCGTCACGTCATTGGCGGTCTGACGAATATCCACCACCTGCGTGGAGGTGCGATATTCCACGCTGGGATGGGTCAGCACCGCTTCCCAGACGGTGGCGTGGATATCCACCCGATGGATCACCGCATAGGGGCCGCCGAAGTGGTCGCGGAAGGCCTGCCCGGTCTCAATGCACACAACCTCTTCACCGTTTACTGCGTCCATCATGGTGATGTGATCGGTAAATACCGCACGTTGACGGGCGATTTGGCCAACACCCAGGCTGTCCAACGCCGAGAACGCATTTGGGCCAAGCTGGATCCCCGCGCCGATTTCGCCAATTTCATGGGCCTTTTCTAATAGCATCACCTTGATGCCCTGGCGTGCCAGAGAGAGCGCCGTTGCCGCCCCGCCAATGCCGCCGCCGACAATAATTGCTCGCATCACTTTTGCCATGTTGCCTCCTAAGCCGGGATCTTATCTTGTTGGTTTTCCGGCGCGGCGGCGATAAACGCCGGCAGCCGGGTACAGGCGTCATAGACCGCCTGGCAGCGTGGGTAGTGGCTCAGGTCGCAGCCCATTCGCAAAGCGTTAGCCCACTGCGGCACCAGGCAGCAGTCGGCCAGCGTTGGCGTATCACCCACGCAGAAATTGCCGGATTTGGCGTGGCGCAACAGCTGCTCCACGGCGCTAAATCCCTGTTGGATCCAGTGCGCATACCAGCGTTTTTTATCTTCTTCACTCACCTTCAGCTCGTCGCCAAGGTAGCGCAAAACGCGCATGTTATTAATCGGGTGGATATCGCAGGCGATGGCATAAACAATCTCCAGCACCCGCATGCGTGCGGTATCCTCCTGCGGCAGCAGCAGCGGCTGCGGATAGTGACGGTCAAGCCAATCCGCAATCGCCAGCGACTGACCGAGAGATTCACCCTCGTCGGTGGTAAGCGTTGGCACCAGGCCAACAGGATTCAGCCGCCGATACTCCAGCGCATTCTGCTGACCGATGCGGATGTTGACCCCCACGCTCTGGTAGTCAATGCCCTTCAGCGCCAGCGCAATCCGCACGCGATATGACGCCGAGCTATTAAAAAAACTGTACAGCTTCATCATTCACCTCACACCACGCGAACCGCGATTGGCGTCAGACCCTCTACGTTGCCGGTGATCACATCGCCTTTCACCACCGCGCCCACGCCTTCCGGGGTACCGGTGAAAATCAGGTCGCCGGGCTGAAGTTCGAAGAAACCAGACAGGTAGCTGATGGTTTCATTGACCGACCAGATCAGATGGCGGATATCGCTGCGCTGGTGATCTTCGCCGTTAACCTGTAACCAGATCCCTGCCTGATTCACATCTGCGGTATCGGCTTTATGCAGCGGCGCAATCGGCGCGGAGAGGTCGAAGGCTTTACCGATTTCCCACGGACGGCCCATCTGGCGCATCTCCATTTGGCGGTCGCGGCGGGTCATATCCAGGCCGGTGGCGTAGCCCCAGATATACTCATGGGCCTGCTCCAGCGGAATATCGCTGCCCTTCTTACCAATAGCCACCACCAGCTCAATTTCATAGTGGTAGTTATCGGTTTGCGACGGGTACGGCAGGTTCAGCGTTTCCCCTGCGGCAACCGGCACCACCGCATCGGCGGGTTTGCAGAAAAAGAACGGCGGTTCGCGATCCGGGTCGAACCCCATTTCGCGGGCGTGTGCGGCATAGTTACGCCCCACACAGTAAACGCGGCGCACCGGGAACTGCTCTTCGCTGCCAACAACCGGAACGCTAATCGGGGCCTGGGGTGCAAAAACGTATTGAGTCATGATTCGTTTCCTTATTTTTAATTTTTAATAACGCGCTTCGCGGAACAGGCCGAGAGCTTCCTGCACGGGACGATCCGAAAAGCTGAATAACACGGTATCTTCGGCGGAAATAAATGAGACGGCGTGCCAGGTCGGCACCACGAAGATATCTTTTGCCTGGAAAGAGAAAGTCTGCTCGCCGATAGCGACCTGACCGCTACCTTCCACTACGTGATAGATAGTGCTGTCGGTGGTCTTCGCCGCTCGCGAAGTAAACCCTTTTGGCAGCAGTTGCAGGAATGCCCCCATCGACGGCATCGGGTAGCCGCCGGTGACCGGGTTGACGTAGCGCATCTTGTAGCCGTCCCACTCATCAACATCGCCCATACGAGTGAGATCGTGCAGCGCCTCGCGGCTGCGGTCATAGCGATAGTTAAAGATGGGCGAAGAGTTACCGACCTGATGGCGCAGCGGCAGCATATTGGCGGCGTAGCGCGGCAGATAATCCCCCTCTTTACGGGTCACCGGCTGCTGATCTTCCGGGTAATCCTCAGCAAACCCGCAGCCCAGATAGTTCACCAGCGGCAGGTCTAAACCATCCAGCCAGATAACCGGCTCATTGCCGGGGTTGCCGTGGTCATGCCAGCGCCACTGCGGGGTCAGGATAAAGTCGCCAGCGTGCATTTGCGTGCGCTCGCCGTCAACGGCGGTGAACGCCCCTTCACCTTCAACGATAAAACGTAACGCCGACTGGTTATGGCGATGGCTCGGCGCGACTTCGCCGGGCATAATCAGCTGTAAACCGGCGTACAGAGAGGACGTAATCGACGACTGCCCGCGCAGCGCCGGGTTTTCCAGCACCAGTACGCGACGCACCGCTTCTTTCGCGCCAATCAGCTGGCCGCTTTCCAGCAACAGCGGGCGAATCTCCTGATAGTTCCAGTAAGCCGGCGCGCAGGTGGCATTCGGCGTTTTCGGCACCAGATGGTGCAATGACTCCCAAAGCGGCGTCAGGTTTTGCCCGGAAATATGCTGGTAAAACTGCTGACGACCGTTGTTTGCTTGCGTGGTGGATTGAGACATTATTCTTCTCCTTATTTATTCACGATGCCTGCAGAAGGCAGCGCGGCAGGTACAGATGTCGGGTTGCGGACGGCAAGCGTCAGCAGAATAAGCATCACGGCGCTAACAACGGCCGGTACAGCGATAACAAAAAACAGGGTGTCGAAAGAGAAATTCATCGCCATCATCATGCCGCCGGAGAGCGAGCCAACGATGGCCCCGCAGCGGCCCACGGCGTTTGACCAGCTCACGCCAGTGGCGCGGCTTTGGGTGGGATAGAGCGTTGCGGTCAGCGCATTCAGCCCGACCTGCGAACCGCTGATGCCGATACCGGTACCGAAAATCGCCAGCGCCATCAGCCACAGACCGTTCTCGCTCAGACCAATCATCACGATACAGACCGCGCCCAGGGCATAGCTCAGCGCCAGCACCCGGAAAGGGTTGAAACGGTCCATCAGTACTCCGAGCAGCAGCGCGCCAAAGGTGCCGCCAATCTGGAAAGCGGCGGTAACCCACGATGCATGCTGTAAATCAATGCCGCGATGGTTGAGCAGCGTCGGCATCCAACTGGAGAGCAGATAGATAATCAGCAGGCTCATAAAGAACACCACCCATAACATCAACGTAATGGGTAACTGGCGGCCCACAAACAGCTGACTGATGCTGCCCTTTGCGCCTGCTGCGGGTTCATCGAGCCAGAAATGGGTGTCGTCATAGCGCTCGCCGGTAATTGCGCTGACGGTTTTAGCGATAGTCGCCTGCGGCAACTGGCGACGGATCTGCCAGCGTGGGGATTCGGGAAGCAGCGGCACCAGCGCCACCGCCAGCATCAGCGGTAAAACACCGCCGAGTACCAGAATGCCGTGCCAGCCAATCAGCGGTACCAGTTGGGCGCTGACTACGCCACCGAATGCCGAGCCGAGGGTGAATCCGCAAAACATCAGGGTCACCAGCGCGCCCCGCCGCCGGGCAGGCAGATATTCCGACGTCATGGTAATGGTATTGGGCATCGCACCGCCGAGGCCGAGGCCGGTCAGAAAGCGCAGAATGACCAACATTTGCAGGTCAGGCGCAAACGCCGAAAGCAGGCTAAACAAGCCAAATAGCGCGACGCAAAATTCAATCACCCGTTTACGACCAAAGCGGTCGGAAAGCGGGCCGCAGAGCAGCGCCCCGGCGGTTAAGCCCAGCAATCCGGCACCAAACAGCGGTGCGAGGTCGCTGGCAGTGAGCTGCCAGTGGCTACGAATATCCGGTGCGATAAAACCAATGGCGGCGGTATCGAAGCCGTCCAGCATGACGACCAGGAAACAGCAGATAATCACGCGCCACTGACGGGCACCGACCGGTGCGCTATCCAGCAGCTTTTGCAATTCATGTCGTTGAGTCATGGCTATGCCTCGGTGCAGGTAGAGGAAGATGTTGTATTTATTTCTTTTATGTTGCGATTTTGTAACTCGAGCAATGAAATGTACAATGGTATTTCGGGCATAGACATAACCTGGAGGTTATCGCTGATGGCAAACTGGACGCAGAAACTGAAGCTGCATCATCTGCAGATGCTGGTGGCGCTGGGAGAGCAAGGCAATCTCACGCAAGTGGCGAAAATGATGAATATTACGCAACCTGCACTTTCCAAATGGCTCAGCCAATTTGAAGACGAAGTCGGTATGCCCTTGTTCGAGCGCCACAGCAAAGGCCTGCGTCCCTCAGAAGGCGGAAAACTGCTGATACAGCATGCCCAGCGGCTAATTAACGATATGTCGCGATCGCAGTATGAAATCGAGCGTTTCAAGCAGGGCGGCCAGGTAGGCAGTCTGATGATCGGCTGTTCGCCAGTGGCGACCGACTGCGTCTCGCAGGCTATTCTTGAGCTGCTTAAAGAGATGCCAACTCTGCACCTGAATATCGAAGAGAAAGTGATGACGCCTCTGCTCAACGATCTGCTCGCTGGAGTGGTTGATGTGGTGGTGGGCCGGGTCGGCGGGCGAGCGCTCGAGCTGCCGCTGAGCTACCGGGTGCTCTACACCGAACCGGTGTGCTTCGTCGCCCGTCCCGACCACCCGCTGGCGGAAAAACCGCGGTTAAGTTGGGCCGACCTCGCCCACTGGCGCTGGATTGTCTGGCCGACCGGCACCCCGATTCGCCTGAGTATTGATAATGCGCTGGTGGATAATGGCGTAATGCTGCCGGAAAACACCATCGAATCGGCATCGATGAACGTCACCACCAACCTGCTACAAAGCAGCGATATGGTATCGATTCTTTCATTGCGCCTGGCCCAGCGCTACGCCGCGCAGCATCAGCTGGTGATTCTTAATTTGCCGCGCATTGAACAAAAAGGTAGCGTTGGCGTGTTCTGGCGAAAAAGTGAAGCGCCGTCACTTGCACTTAACCGCTTTCTTCATTATCTATCCCTGCAGCCGTCGCCCTGAAATCAGTATGGTCAAGTGTTCCAGATCTCTATCTCAGGTATGCGTAGAATTCATGATGTGATCGGTAGCACATTTTTGGGTTTAATTGTATGATGAATGTGGTTCATCAAGGGTTATTACCATGAGTCAATCACTGATTATTGTCTGGCAGTATCTGCGCGCTTTCGTGCTGATATATGCTTGTTTATATGCCGGTATTTTTATCTCCTCCCTGCTGCCGATAACGATCCCTGGCAGCATTATTGGCATGTTGATTTTGTTCTTTTTGCTGGCGTTGCAAATCATGCCCGCGCAGTGGGTTAACCCCGGCTGCAATGTTCTGATCCGCTATATGGCGTTGCTGTTTGTGCCCATCGGCGTAGGCGTTATGCAATATTGGGATTTACTACGCGCGCAGTTCGGCCCGGTAGTGGTCTCCTGTGCGATAAGCACGCTGGTGGTCTTTTTGGTGGTCAGCTGGAGCTCGCACCTGGTTCACGGGGAGCGCAAAGTGGTCGGACAAAAAGGACGTGACAAATGATCCATGAAATCTGGTGGTCGCTGCCGCTAACCCTGGCCGTCTTTTTCCTCGCCCGCAAGCTGGCGGCGCGGTTTAAATTTCCGCTGCTCAACCCGCTGCTGGTAGCGATGGTAGTGCTGATTCCTTTTCTGCTGATAACCGGTATCTCATACGAGCGCTATTTTCTCGGCAGCAAAATTCTTAACGACCTGCTGCAGCCAGCGGTAGTTGCTCTAGCCTTTCCTTTGTATGAACAACTGCACCAGATCCGCGCCCGTTGGAAGTCCATCATTACCATCTGCTTTATTGGTAGCGTGGTGGCGATGGTCACCGGCACCACCGTTGCATTGCTGATGGGTGCGACTCCGCAGATTGCCGCTTCTATTTTACCTAAATCGGTCACCACGCCGATTGCCATGGCGGTGAGCAGCAGCATTGGCGGTATTCCGGCGATCAGCGCCGTGTGCGTTATTTTCGTCGGTATTCTCGGGGCGGTGTTCGGTCACACCCTACTGAACCTGATGCGTATCCGCACCAAAGCCTCCCGCGGGCTGTCGATGGGTACCGCATCCCACGCATTAGGGACCGCTCGCTGTGCAGAGCTCGACTATCAGGAAGGGGCGTTCAGCTCGTTGGCGCTGGTACTTTGCGGGATTATCACCTCGCTGATTGCACCGTTTTTGTTTCCGGTAATTTTGGCGATAGTCGGTTAAATGTGATTTAAATCACATTATTAAATGCAACATTAATTAGTTGCACAAACAATGAGATGTTTATCACATATACAGGTTACAACCACCCGTACACTAGATTTCCATTACATTGTTATGAGGCAACGCTATGCACCCACGTTTTCAAGCTGTTCTTCCCCAACTGGCGGCGGATCTGCAAGCGGCCATCGCCCCGATGCTGGCCGACCCGCATTTTCCGGCGATGCTAAACGCCGGGCAAGTTGCAGCGCTGCAAAGCGCAACGGGTCTGGATGAAGACGCGCTGGCCTTTACTCTGCTGCCGCTAGCGGCGGCCTGTGCCCGCGCTGACCTTTCTCACTTTAACGTTGGCGCGGTGGCTCGCGGCGTCAGCGGAACCTGGTATTTCGGCGGTAACATGGAGTTTCTCGGTGCTACCATGCAGCAGACCGTGCACGCCGAGCAGAGCGCCATTAGCCATGCCTGGCTGCGCGGCGAAAAGTCTCTGCAGGCGATTACCGTTAACTACACCCCTTGCGGTCACTGCCGTCAGTTTATGAACGAACTAAACAGCGGGCTGGCGCTGCGTATTCATTTGCCGGGTCGCGAGGCGCATTCGCTCCAGCACTATCTGCCAGACGCTTTCGGACCGAAAGATCTGGAAATCAAAACCCTGCTGATGGATGAGCAAGATCACGGCTTCCCGCTCAGCGGCGACGCGCTGACTCAGGCGGCGATTCAGGCGGCTAATCGCTGCCATATGCCTTACAGCAAGGCCCCGTCCGGCGTGGCGCTGGAGTTGAAAGACGGGACTATTTTCACCGGCAGCTATGCCGAAAATGCTGCCTTTAACCCGACTCTGCCGCCGTTACAGGGCGCGCTCAATCTGCTGAGCCTCAACGGCTACGATTACCCGGATATCCAGCGCGCTATTCTCGCCGAGAAGGCCGATGCGGCACTGATTCAATGGGATGCGACCGTAGCGACGCTGAAAGCGCTGGGCTGCCATAATATCGATCGCGTACTGTTAGGCTAATCACAGACTGCGGGCCAAACGGCCCGCATTGTTGAAAATCCCCGCAATTAAACGACGGTTTCTTGCGCTTGCCCGGCGGGTAAAGTAGCCTGAAGGCTCCCTCGTTCACTATTGAGCCAAGTCCATGTTAAAGCGTGTGTTATACAGCCTGTTAGTCCTGTTCGGCTTGCTGCTGTTAACCGTGCTGGGCCTCGACCGCTGGATGAGTTGGAAGACCTCTCCCTATATCTACGATGAGCTACAGGACCTGCCCTATCGCCAGGTTGGCGTAGTGTTGGGCACCGCCAAGTACTACCGCACCGGCGTCATCAATCAATATTATCGCTACCGAATTCAGGGCGCGCTGAACGCCTACAACAGCGGCAAGGTGAACTATCTGCTGCTGAGCGGCGATAACGCGTTGCAGAGCTATAACGAGCCGATGACCATGCGCCGCGATTTGATTAAAGCAGGCGTCGATCCGGCGGATATCGTGCTGGATTACGCCGGTTTCCGCACGCTCGATTCGATTGTGCGCACCCGTAAGGTCTTCGACACTAACGACTTTATTATTATTACTCAGCGTTTCCACTGCGAGCGGGCGCTGTTTATCGCCCTGCATATGGGGATTCAGGCGCAGTGCTATGCGGTGCCGTCACCGAAAGATATGTGGAGCGTGCGACTGCGCGAGTTCGGCGCTCGCTTCGGCGCGCTGGCGGACCTCTATCTTTTTAAACGCGAACCGCGCTTTTTAGGCCCACTGATCCCTATCCCCGCCCAGCAGGAAGTCCCGGAAGACGCGCAGTCTTATCCGGCGGTCACGCCGCAGCAGCTGCTGGAATTGCAGAAAAAAGAGAAGTGATGTTGCTATCCGATGAAATATCGACTCTCAATATGCAATAACAATGACCGATGCTGAAAAGCACATCGGTCATTTATAGAAAGCCCCTATTGCAAATCTTTACCGTATTTTGGCGAGCGAGGACCGTAGAGGATACCATCTGGTGCCCGTGGGGTGAGTAGGCGCGTGTCAGCAATGCCTGCAATCTTATAGCTTCTGTCAGTCATTGTATTCACTATCTGGTCAACCGCTGCCTGAATAAGCATGCCTAAAATCGAACCTCCGCTGCCATCATTTTCGGTGCTGGAAGCCACCGCACTACCTTTCCATAGCAATTTTCCGGTACGAAGATCCACAAGCTCTCCAGAAACGGAGACTCGCGTATCACTATTGATGACCTGGTACGAAGTTCCATATTCCGTTACCTTAAGATAAAGCACCGCATCGGCACCAAATATCTCTCTAAGCTTTTGGTGGCTGACACTATGCATTTCCTCGCCATTTACAACCCCGTTTTGTTTAAAGGTGTTCTCTACCACAGCAACAGGAAAAACATAATATCCAGACTCAGCAAGCGGCAACGTAACCTGAGAAAGTACGCCATAGCCTGCTTTGACGTCTGGTGATTCGTTTTTCGGCAACAGCACCAGAATACTCTTCGGCTTACTTTGCCTGAATGCCGTGTAGTCATAGGATTTTTTAGGTGCACAGCCGCTCAGCAACAGGGACAACAATAGACCTGCGCACAAAACATATAACTTTTTCATACTTTGCCTCCCTGCATTTTCTTCAACAGAAAATCCATAAACTGGGTGGATTCAGGAAACAGCCGTTTCTCCTGTTCAAATTCTGTCTTCGCCAGTTCCGGATGGCCTGTATTGATATATAACATCCCAAGATGAGCATGCAGCCCTGGAGGTACAGGAAGGGCCTTCGCGCGCGCTTTCTCAATGTCTTTTTTTAATATCTCAATTTGCTCTTGTGGCCCCATATCCAGAGCGTAATATTCATAAACCACAGGCTGGTATTCATTCCAGCTATAGAGTGGCTTTGGTCCGCTGGCGCAGCCATTCAATATGGTTACTACAAGCAATATAAAAACAGAGCGAATCATATTCATCTTTAACATCCATATTATTGCTTACAGCGATATTTCACCGTGTAAAAACGAGAAATATCGCAATCAGAGCCGTTATTTTGCCGGCGTCCACGCACCGCTTTCAATACCCGCAACCAGGTTATTCACGGCTTCGCGAATCGCGAGATCCAACACTTTTCCATTGAGGGTCGAGTCATAGCTCGCAGTACCGCCAAATCCAATCACTTCACGGTTAGAAAGCTCAAACTCCCCTGCCCCCTGGGATGAAAAAACAACTTCGGAAGTCTGAACATTCACAATATTCAGATTCACTTTGGCATAAGCGATTTGGCTCTTTCCTCTCCCCAAAATACCAAACAGTTGATGATCGCCGACTTCTTTTCGCCCAAACTCAGTAACATCGCCGGTAACCACATAGTCAGCGCCTTTCAGCGTCTGGCTGGTTCCCTTGATACTGGCTTCATTCTGTAATTCGGCCATGTTGCTACGGTCCAGAACATTGAACCGGCCAGTTTGTTGCAAATGTGTTATGAGAATGGTTTTTGACTGATTGCCCAAACGGTCAACCCCATCGGAGAATATACCGTTCATATAGTTGGAACGGTTATCAAATTTACCGACAGAAATTGGGCTGCGAGCGCCATGGTAGGGGGTATTCCAGGTAGCAACTTTAGCGACTTCAAGAGAGCGGGATGATTCTTTCGCACAACCGCTTAATAAGATGAGGCTTCCCAAGCCTACCGCGGCTATCATTTTCTTTAACATTTATGAGGTCCTTTCCATCATCAATAAAACAAACGAGTATAATATCCCTAGCTTGAGGAAAAATATATAAACATATGTTTACATTTTGCCAAAAATATTAATGTATTTCTGAGATGAAAAAACCAATAGCTACTTTCACAGCAATATCATCTTTCGTGATCCAGACCCGCAAAAAGTAAAAAGCTGCCCAAAGGCAGCTTTCATCAGGCCAGGAACTTATTTCTTCCGCGCGTACTTCAGTGAATCCAGCGCCACTGCGAAGATAATAATCGCCCCTTTAATAATGTACTGCCAGTATGGGTTAACGCCGATATAGGTCAGACCGTAGTTGATGACGGTGAAGATGATGACCCCGGTCACCACGCCGAATACGGTGCCGACACCACCGCTGAACGAAACACCACCCACCACGCAGGCCGCAATCGCGTCCAGTTCGTACATAAAGCCGAGGTTGTTGGTCGCCGAGCCGATGCGTCCTGCCTCCAGTAATCCGCCGAACGCGTAGAACACGCCGGACAGGGCATAAATCATCAGCAGGTTCAGGGCGACGTTAACACCGGAAACTTTCGCTGCTTCCGGGTTGCCGCCGATAGCAAAGATGTTTTTACCAAAGCGGGTCTTGTTCCACAGGATCCACACGAAGAAAACGGCAATCAGCGCATAGAAGGTGATATACGACAGGCGGAAGGTCCCTAACGCGATAAATCCCTGGGCAAACTGTGAGAAGTGGCTATCGAAACCAGAAATCGGCGATGCGCCCACGAAGTCGTAATACAGTGAGTTGATACCATAAACGATGATCATCGTGCCAAGAGTGGTAATAAACGGCGTTACGTTCAGATACGCAATAATAATGCCGTTGATAAGGCCAATCACTGCGCCAATCGCGCAGACCAGCAGGATAACCAGCGGAATCGGCATGGTGGCCATTTCCGGGAACACCTTGTTGGCATTGTCCACCGCCTGCAGCATCGTCGCAGCGATAACCGCCGCCAGCCCAACCTGACGCCCTGCGGAAAGGTCTGTCCCCTGGGTAACAATAAGCCCGGCAACGCCGAGGGCAATAATTATACGCACTGAAGACTGAGTCAGAATATTACTTAGGTTCAGCAAACTTAAGAAAGTCGGGTCCTGGAAAATAATAATAGCCAGTAACACTAAAAGAACTACATAAATCCCGCCATCTTTCAGATAGGTGAGAAAACTCTTTTTATTTAACGCACTCATGGGAAGCCCCTGATCTTAAAGATGCAACGACGCAAGACGGAGAATTTCGTTTTGCGTAGTGGTTTTAGTCTCAACAATTCCGGCAACAAGACCATTGCTCATTACCAGAATACGGTCAGTAATACCCAGCAGCTCCGGCATCTCGGAGGAAATAATAATGATCCCTTTTTCTTTTTTTGCCAGCTCAGCGATCAGCTGATAAATCTCGAACTTCGCACCAACATCAATTCCGCGCGTCGGCTCATCGAGCATCAGAATTTCCGGCTGAGTTAATAGCCAGCGACCGATAATCACCTTTTGTTGGTTACCACCGGACAACGAACCAATTTGCGTATGCTGCCCTGGGGTTTTCACGCGCATCGAGTCAATAACCCACTGGGTATCGCTTTTCATGCGCGAGTTATCCAGTAGTCCGACCTTATTTTTATATTTTTTAATATTGGAGATCAGCGAGTTAAAACCGATATCCAAATAGGCGTAAATTCCCGTTGAACGGCGTTCTTCGGTAACCAACGCAAAACCATGGTTAATCGCTTCATTGGCGCTATGGTTATTAATTTTCTTGCCGTGCAGTTTAATGGTGCCGCTGGCTTTCTCGCGAATACCAAATAAGGTCTCAACGATATCGGTACGCTTAGCGCCGACCAGTCCGGCGATACCCAGAATTTCGCCTTTGTGCAGGTCGAAAGAGATATCACGGATTGACGGCTGGCGTAGCGAGGTCAAATTACGCACCTCGAGAATCACCTCACCCGGCGTATTCTCACGGCTCGGGAAGCGCTGGTTCAGGGAGCGACCAACCATCATGGCGATGATCTTATCCATATCCAGCCCTTCCAGCGGCTGGGTGGCGATCCACTGACCATCGCGCAGAATAGTAATTTCATCGCACAGCTGAAAAATTTCTTCCATCTTGTGGGAAATATAAACAATACCGCAGCCGCGATCTTTCAGCTTACGGATAATTTTAAACAGATGATTGACCTCTTTTTCGGTCAACGAAGACGTCGGCTCGTCCATAATTACGATTTTAGCGTTATAGGAAAACGCCTTCGCAATTTCAATCATCTGCATTTGTGATACTGATAATGTCCCCACGCGCGCCCGCGGGTCGATATCAATATCCAGTTCATCAAAGATAGCCTTGGTATCGCGATACATTTTGTCCTGATCGACAAACATACCTTTGGTGGGATAGCGCCCCAGCCACATGTTATCCATCACCGAACGTTGCAATACCAGGTTTAATTCCTGGTGAACCATTGAAATCCCGTTTTCCAGGGCTTCTTTCGCCGAATGGAAATCGATCTCTTTTCCCTGAAAAAGAATACTACCGGAATCTTTTTGGTAGATCCCAAAAAGGCATTTTAATAATGTGGATTTGCCCGCGCCGTTCTCCCCCATTAATGCATGAATAGAGTGGGGACGAACCTTGAGGTTCACATTATCGAGCGCCTTGACGCCAGGAAACGATTTGTTGATGTCGCTCATTTCCAACAAATATTCGCCTGACCGTTCGCTATTATTGCTGACCATAGTTATACCTGGCTGCGTGCGTGCATACCCCAGCCGACGAATTAACGGCGCGCAGGGACGAGTTCTGTATCAGGAATAATCGGGCGTACAACACGTACGCCCGCAATTTATTAATCTACTATTTGCTGGTGAATTCGCTCAGATTATCTTTATCAACACCGACGTACGGTACGCGGACAATCTTATTCTCAATTTTCCAGTTAGTACCAGCAGCCGGTTCTTTACCGTCCGCCAGGTTTTTCGCCAGATCGAAGGTTGCTTTCGCCTGGTTGTTAGCATCGTTCAGCACGGTACCGGCCATCGCGCCAGATTTAACCAGTGCCAGCGCTTCAGGCAGCGCATCGACGCCGAATACCGGAATGCTGCTCTTATTGTGGGCTTTCAGCGCTTCTACCGCGCCCATCGCCATCGCATCGTTGTTGGCGATAACGACTTCAATTTTGTTAGCATTCGGGCCAGACAGCCAGGCATCCATCTTATCTTTGGCCTGAGCGGTGTCCCACATTGCGGTATCTAACGCCAGTTGCTGAGTTTTAAAGCCCTTGTCGTTCAGCTCTTTAATCACGTAGGTGGTACGCGCTTCAGCATCCGGGTGGCCCGGCTCGCCTTTCAGCAGAACAAACTGAATCTGACCGTCTTTATTCAGATCCCAATTCGGATTTGCTTTCCAGTGTTTAGCAATCAGGTCGCCCTGAATCACGCCGGACTCTTTTGAGTCGGTACCGACGTAATACGCTTTATCGTAGCTATCCAGAGCCTTACGGGAAGGTTCTTTGTTAAAGAATACCACCGGCACGTTCTGGCCACGGGCTTTATCAATAACCGTGCCCGCTGCTGCCGGGTCAACCAGGTTAATTGCCAGCGCTTTCACGCCTTTTGCCAGCAGGACATCAATCTGATCGTTCTGTTTGGACTGGTCGTTTTGCGAGTCATTCATCAGTAGCTGGACGTCTGGCGCTGATTTGCCGTCTTTTTCGATTGCCTTACGCACCACAGACATAAAGTTGTCGTCATATTTATAAATCGTCACGCCGATACGGGTATCTGCTGCGTGTGCCGCGGCGCCAAATAACATGCTAGCCATTACAGCAGACAGGGTTAACACCTTCTTATTCATGGAATCTCCGGTTTTATTATGCAGGGTCTTTGGTGTGAAAATGGCTGGCGGGAGTGTTACATTGATGTTACCGCACAGCGACATTCACGACTGTAATTCGGTCTTCCGTGTAGGGTAACGCTCCTGAAAAACGGCTTTATCTATCGTTTAACTGCCGATGACTACTGTAAAAGTGATTAATCACCGTGACATAGTATGTTCAGACTCGTAAACGCAGCAATCATAGTCAGCTTAATGTTAACAAACTGTGAAATCACTCACAGATTGAAAGCGGTTACATCAGGCAGATAATTAGTTAGTGATCGAACCCACAATTTGCCTCTGCGCCACCGAATGTCGACGCACCAACGTCGGCATAAAGCAGTGGCTAGCCTCACGATCAAGCTTTCCAGCCGCTCCCTGGAGCGCCAGCTCGGTCGCCAGTTTCGCCATCGACATAATGGGGTAGCGCACCGTCGTCAGCTGCGGGTCGGTGTAACGGGAAATCGGGATATCATCAAAACCGATCAGCGAGAGATGCTGCGGCACAGCAATGCCATTGTCTTTCAGGGTAGTCAATGCACCAGCCGCCATACTGTCGTTGTAGGCAAAGACGGCGGTCAAACCAAGATTACGCCCCAGCAGTTCAACCATTGCGGCTTCTCCGCCCTGCATATCCGGCGACCCCGAACCGACCCAGCTATCGGGAGCGGTAATGCCCTGCTCATGTAACGCCCTGAGCCACCCTTCCCGACGCATATCATCATCTTCAATACCGTGATTGGAAGAGAGGTAGCCAATGCGCTGGTGACCATGATTGAGCAGCATTCGGGTTGCCATCAACGCGCCGCTAACGTTATCCAGCCCGACGCAGCGATGGGCATATCCCGGCACAATGCGGTTAATCAGCACCATTCCCGGCATATGTTCCATAAAATCACCCAGTTCCGCGTCGCTCAGCGCTTTGGAGTGGACAATCAGCGCCGAGCAGCGCTGGCGAATCAGCACTTCAATGGCGTTACGCTCTTTTTCCGCTTCATGGTAGCTATTGCCGATCAGCACATATTTCTGATGCTGCTGGGCGACGGTATCCACGGCTTTGACCAGTGCGCCAAAAAAGGCATCCGATACGTCCATTACCACCACGCCGATGGTATCGCTGACCTGCGTCGCCAGTGCCTGAGCGTTGGCATTGGGCCGATAACCCAACTGCGTGACCGCTTTCATTACCGCTTCTCGCGTATCCGGACTCACCAGCGCACTGTTATTGAGCACACGCGAGACCGTCGCGACGGAAACACCCGCCTGACGGGCGACATCACGAATGGTGATCATACTCACCGACCTTTAGAGAATTGCAGTACGTCACACTCACCTCCTGTGTTCAGCAAGGTGGCTATTCTGGCAGCGACGCGCTGCACGCTACGTGAGTGATGTCACAAGGATGGAAACGGTTACATCCATTTTGTTAATGATTGTGATCCAGATCGTTATCTTGATGTATCTTTTAATGATGTCCCTGACGCACGCAGGGTTAATTGACGCCATAGCCACTCAACGGGGCCCTGACGGAAATGACGCAGCCAAAGCCACGAGAAGATAAGATTTACCGCCCACACCGTCGGCACGAAGGCTAACAGCTGTAAGCGGTCAAACTTCATAAACAGGCCAAAGCGGTAAAACAGCGTAGTGCAAATCAGCGTTTGCAAAAGGTAATTGCTGAGCGCCATGCGCCCAACGCAGGCTATTGCCCCCACCAGCCGCAGTTTACACAGCTGCGGCCAAAAGCCCCAGACCAGCGCCGCGTAGCCAATGGTTTGCAGCGGCGCGCTCAGCTCGCGAGGCGCCTGTAACAAGAATGCGCACCAGCGGTAGTCCCAGCCAAGATGCCACTGGGCAAGAATAGAGGGCAAATTGACCGCCATTCCGGCAGCAATCAACAGCGCACCAGTACGACGGTAGTGACGAAGGCTGAACTGCCCTTTGAGCCAACCGCTGCGCATCAGCGCCGCCCCCATCAGCATCATGCCCGCCAGCTGCCAGCCGTACTGCGCACCCAGCGCCAGCAGGTTGTCCGACAGCATATCGGCGCGGTTGCTCACCGCTTCAAAACCGCCCTTCAGCTTCCAGAACTGCTCATACTGCAAATTCGCGGCATCGGGCATCCACGAACGATTGGGCGTATTGCCGGAAATCAGTCCCAGCAGCAGAAGCACCGCAATGCCGATGACGTACAGCACCACGCCGGTATTAAAGAGGGATTTAGCATCATGGGCGTCGCGCACCATCCGCCAGCTCACCAGTCCCACCAAAGCGTAGGCCAGCAGAATATCGCCGTCCCAGAAAAACAGACCATGGATGAAGCCGAGCAGCGCCAGCAGCGTCAGGCGCGATTGGATCCAGCGCTTGCCGCGCGGCAGCAGAAGCTGAAGGCCTGCGCCAAATAGCAGTGCGAACAGAGTCAGAAATTTAACCTGCGCAAACAGATCGAGAATTGCCCAGGTCCAGGCGTCGCTAACAGAAATGCTCCCGGACCACGCCGGGTTGAGGTAAGCGGCCTTCGGCAAACCGAAGGCGCTAATATTCAGTAGCAGGATACCGAGGATGGCGACGCCGCGGACAAAGTCCAGCGTGACATTTCTCTCCATGTACCCTGCTCCGTTTAGTTGTGGTGGCGTACGGCGCGCAGGAACTCCTGGCGGGTATTCTGGCTGGATTTAAACAGGCCGCCCAGCGATGTGGTGGTGGTGGCGCTGGTCGCGTCGCGGATACCGCGCGCTTTTACACAGTAGTGAACCGCATCGATCGAGACCGCGACGTTGCTGGTGCCCAGCAGCGTTTGCAGCGCGGTGAGGATCTGCTGCGTCAGTCGCTCCTGCACCTGCGGGCGCTGGGAGAAAAACTGCACAATACGGTTGATTTTCGACAGGCCAATCACCGAATCTTTCGGGATATAGGCCACCGTCGCTTTACCGTCAATCGTCACAAAATGGTGTTCACAGGTACTGGTCAGGGTGATATCACGCACGGTCACCATTTCATCAACCTGCATCTTATTTTCGATGACGGTGATTTTGGGAAAGCGGGCGTAATCCAGGCCAGAGAAGATCTCATCAACGTACATTTTTGCGATGCGATGCGGCGTCTCCATCAGGCTGTCATCACTTAGATCAAGGTTTAACAGCTGCATAATCTCGGTCATGTGTCCGGCGATCAGACGTTTACGAGTTTCATTATCAATTTCTTGCACTGGCGGACGCAGCGGCGTCTCCAGCCCACGAGCGACCAGCGCTTCATGAACGAGTACGGCTTCTTTACTCAGTGATGACATTTTTGTTCTCCTGCAGGTGTGGCGCTCTTTGCTCTTCTGAGGGCAAAGTTTGTATTCATTGTGCGTGAGGTGACGCACAGAATCCAGTAGCCGCATCGATAATTGTTGAAATTGGCGTCACCTCTCGTTCCACGCCGCCAGACCGGCGTATTCCGATGCGTCACGCAACGCCTTACTCCCATTGCCGCAACCAACACAATACCAGGCACATAGCGCAATTCCTGACGCGATGGCAACTTCAGTATGTTGGTTAAAAGTTGCATTAATGATGCAATACGTTCCGAAAAGGAGAAAGTGAAAGTTACTCACGGGCGAATGAAATATCTGTATTATGGAAAATTACGCGCATAACCCATAAGGAGCCCTGCATGGAACTGCTCGAAGAGCACCGCTGTTATGAAGGTCGGCAGCAACGCTGGCGGCACGACTCCACGACGCTGAACTGCGCCATGACGTTCAGCATCTTTCTCCCCCCATCTCGCACAGATACGCCGCCGCCGGTTCTCTACTGGCTTTCCGGGCTGACCTGTAACGATGAAAACTTTACCACCAAAGCGGGCGCACAGCGGGTCGCCGCCGAACTGGGCATTGCGCTGGTGATGCCGGATACCAGCCCGCGTGGCGATAGCGTTGCTGACGATAGCGCCTACGATCTGGGCAAAGGCGCAGGCTTTTATCTCAATGCCACCCAGGCGCCGTGGTCCGCACATTTTCGCATGTACGATTATCTTCGCGACGAACTGCCGCAACTTATCGCCAGCGAGTTCAAAGTCAGCGAGCGCTGCGCTATCAGCGGGCATTCGATGGGTGGTCACGGCGCGCTGGTTATGGCGTTGAAAAACCCGGGTCGTTTCACCAGCGTGTCGGCTTTCGCGCCAATCGTTAACCCGACTCAGGTTCCATGGGGTAAAAAAGCGTTTACCGCTTATCTGGGAACCGATGAAGCAACGTGGCAGGCGTGGGATAGCTGCGCCTTAATGCGAGCCAGCCAGGAAGAGAATGCTATCCCAACACTGATTGACCAGGGCGATAGCGATTCATTCCTCGCTGAGCAGCTGCAACCGGCGGTGCTGGCGGAAACCGCGCGGCAGAAAAGCTGGCCGTTAACCCTGCGTATTCAGCCCGGTTACGATCACAGCTACTATTTTATTGCCTCATTTATTGAGGATCACCTGCGCTTCCATGCCCAACACCTCTTTAAATAATCTTTTCAATACGCCGTGAAAAACGTTCGCGGCGCATTCATATGCAAAATTCCTCACCATCAAATAGTCATAAAAACTAATATATACAGAGAGATAGTGTGTTTTCTGGCTTTGAGGGGTATGATTTTTAGCGGCGCTTGAGGCTTTCGCCTCAGGGCAATATTGAGCTTTATCGTTGTACTGAGGCAGAAAGAAGAAAGCCCCGAAGGTAATATACTCACCCACGAGGCAATCTGTATGTCAAGACAACATCAGGTTAGTCTCTTACCCGCCGAAAGGCAAGGAGAACAAGCCATGAAGGTGCCACACAACGCCCTGATCTGGTGTCTGCTAATCGTGTGTATCACGCTATTAGTTTTCACCCTGATGGTAAGAAAATCGCTCTGCGAAATTCGTTACCGTGATATGAACAGGGAGGTGGCTGCTTTTATGGCTTACGAACCCGGTAAGTAGCAACCTGGAGCGGTGGGATTTCCCACCGCTTTTCAGGCCTGAGGCTGTCCGGCTTCGCCACAAGCGCCTTTAGCGAGGGCTGACAGGGAAACCTGCCAGCCCTCTTTTATTGGCCTAATCAGAAGCGGTAATCGACGGCCATAAAGTAACGGCGGCCTTCTTCGGTGTAACTGTAATCGTCTCTGTTCAGATCTTTATCGCCGACGTTAAGCACGCCGGAGCGCAGTTTGACGTTTTTAGTCACGTTCCACGCCGCACCGATATCAAACATAGTGTAGCCACCCGGCGTTTTGCCCGTAGAGCTGACCGCACGCTGCTCGCCGGTATAGTTGGCGGTCACGTAGAAGGACCAGTCGTCCAGCGGTTTCCAGTCGAGGGTGCCGTTGGCAGTATGGAACGGCAGCGTTTGCAGCGGTTTATCGCCGCCGTTACTCAGGTCGCGACCATCGTTATAGGTGTAGTTCACCGTCAGCTTCCATTCGTCACCGAACGGCACTTTCACTTCGGTTTCAACCCCTTTGATACGCGCCTTATTGACGTTGAAGTAGCGGAAGACCGGCACTCGCTTGCCGTTGACCGTTTTCCAGCCGACAAAGTTCGGGTAGCCCGGCGCTTCGCTAGCGCTGGAGGTACGCAGGATATCAATCATATCATCAACGTTGTTCTGGAAAGTCGTGACGCTCCCTTCCACACCTTCCAGCAAGCCCTCTTCGCCACGGTAATAAAGACCGAGCTCGAAGCTTTCGCTGGTTTCCGGTTTCAGATCCGGGTTACCGATAATACTGCATGAACCACGGCAGGAGTTGGTGGTCCAGTCTGGATTCAACTGCAGCAGGGATGGCGCTTTGAATGCCGTCGCCCAGCCGCCCTTCACGGTCACGGTGTCGGTGGCGGTATAGACCAGGTAAGCACGCGGGCTCCAGTGATCGCCATAAGTCTGGTGATCGTCCATACGAATACCGGTGGTTAACGCCAGCGGCTCGATGATTCGCCATTCATCTTCAAGGAACAGTGCGTACTGGCTGGCGGAGGTAGATTTACCGCCGCTGCTCAGGTTAACCGGATCTTTGAGTTTGTCGTGACGCCATTCACCGCCGAAGGTCAGTAGCTGGTTAATCATTCCTAGCGGCAGGACGTATTTACCATCTACGGAGTTGCTTTCAGAAGTGATCGTCCCGGCCTGGCCTGGGTTTTTATTATCGACTTTCTCACCGTAGAATTTCAGCTCGCTGTTGCCAACATCCCAGCGGCCATTGTGGCTTAGGGAGTAGTTCTGCCGCTCAAGGCGGTTACGGTCAAGAGAGTCAGAGTCACGATCCTGGCGATCGAAACCGTAGCCCGCGGTAATATCCTGATTGTCCGTTGGGGTCCAGGCAAATTCGACGTTACCGTCGCGGCTGGTGAAGCCTTCAATGCGCGGCGTTTCGCCTGCAGCATTGCTGGAAGCCTGCTGATCGTCTTTGGCGCGTTTCGCCAGGCTGCCGTAAGCTTTCATACCCAGCACGCCGTCAATTAGCGGGCCGCTGGTGAAGAACTGACCGTTATAAGTATCACCGCGATCGCGATGTTCCTGAATGGTGGTGTCAGCGCTCAGGGTACCGGTCCACTGTTGGCCGACTTTTTTGGTGATGATGTTCACCACGCCGCCAAGGGCATCGGAGCCATAAAGTGAAGACATCGGTCCGCGCACAACTTCGATACGTTCAATCGCATCAACCGGGATCCAGTTGAGGTCGAAATCGTTGTGGCGGAACACGGCGTTGCGCGAGTTAACGCGTTTACCGTCAATGAGGATCAGCGTATAGCTGCTATCAAGACCGCGGATACTGACGCCTTTGCGGTTATCCCCTTCGTTAGTAAGCTGCACGCCGGGAACATCTCGCAGAACATCCTTCAGATTCTGAACCGGTTTACGCTGCAAATCCTGTTGGGTGATAACGCTAATACTGGCAGGAGCATCTTTTACGCTCTGTTCAGTTGCCGCAGCGGTGACGACCAGCGTTTCTTCGTTAACGGCGGCAAGCGCCGGAAACGCCAGTGATACGACGGACGCGCATAATCCGGCCCGGACAAAAGGGTTTAACCTGAACATTCCATATCTCCATGAGGTGTACTACAAAACAAACAAAAGGGTGCTGCTCACAGGTACTGTCGGCCTATCGCTCTATCGGCGATATGCGCGTAATTTTTTACAGTAGATGTGGCTGGTCGCCCCTTGTCAGTCTGACCGTCTGCAAGATATGGGGATTGGCTTCATCCTGAATTTGGTGTAAATGATAAGGATAATGATTCCAATTATCAATACAATTATGGAGAAATGTATCAATTTGTAATGGATTCAGACATAAAAAAACCCTCTTAAAAAGAGGGTTTTAACTATTATGGTCGCTCGCCTTAGCCCTTGAAACGCTCTGGGAACTTCATTTCGCTGTAGCGGACAAAACGCGTCCCCTTCGCCAGCTTGTAACCAAACCAGATAACCAGGAACAGCGGAATACCAATATAGGTTGCCGCGACGCCGCCCCAGTCGATGGTGTCTTTAAGGAACGCTTCATAGTTCTGGCCAAGCGTAATAATCAGGCACAGAACAAAGGCGAAGATCGGTCCCAGCGGGAAGAAACCTGAACGATACGGCAGATTATTCAGATCGTGCCCTTGCAGCACGTAGCCACGACGGAAACGATAGTGGCTAATGGCAATCCCCAGCCAGGCAATAAAACCGGTCATCCCGGAGGTGTTCAGCAACCACAGGTAAACGGTCTGATTACCGAACATCGAGCTCAGGAAACACAGTGCCGCAATCACGGTTGTGGCATACAGTGCATTACGCGGCACGCCGCCTTTTGACAACTTAGAGAAAATGCGCGGCGCTTTGCCATCACAGGCCAGGGTGTAGAGCATACGCGTGGAGGCATACATCCCGGAGTTACCCGCTGACAGCACCGCCGTCAAAATAACCGCGTTCATAATCGCCGCCGCCGACAGCAGACCCGCATGCTGGAACACCAGCGTAAACGGACTCACGGAAATATCTTTCACGTCGTTACGCAGCAGGCTCGGATCGGTATACGGAATGATCAGGCTGATAATCAGAATCGCAAACACATAGAACAGCAAGATACGCCAGAACACCTGACGCACGGCGCGTGGAATATTCTTCTCCGGGTTTTCTGACTCGCCCGCCGCAATACCGATAAGCTCGGTTCCCTGGAACGAGAAGCCGACAATCATCGCCACGCCAATCATCGCCGAGAAACCACCGGCGAATGGCGCATCGTCAATACCCCAGTTGCTCCAGCCTGCGGGCTGTGCCCCTTTAAAGATACCGAGGATCATCATCACGCCGACAATAATAAAGATAATGACGGTGGCGACTTTAATCAGGGAGAACCAGTATTCCGCTTCGCCAAAACCTTTTACCGAGATCCAGTTCAGCAGAAACATAATACCGAGGAACAGCGCGCTCCAGATCCAGCCGGGCGCATCAGGGAACCAGTAGGTCATCACCAGCTGTGAGGCGACGAGGTCAACGGCGATGGTTACCGCCCAGTTGTACCAGTAGTTCCAGCCCAGCGCGAAGCCGAAGCCTTCCTCGACATAGTTTTGCCCATAGGTGGCAAAAGAGCCGGATACCGGCATAAACGCCGCCAGCTCGCCGAGGCTGGTCATCAGGAAGTAGACCATCAGACCAATAAGAATATAAGAAAGCAGCGCGCCGCCTGGGCCCGCCTGAGATATGGTTGCGCCAGAGGCAACAAAAAGACCTGTACCGATGGAACCGCCAATAGCGATCATGGTCAAGTGGCGCGCCTTCAGTTCACGGCGTAAACCGGGCGCTTCTGTGGTTTTAGTATCCGAAACCATGTGAAAATGCTATCCATCCAAAAAACGAGGCGAGATTGTAGCAGAGTGTCTGTGATCCATCCGATACAATTGCAAAGTTATAAGAGAGCTTCATGATCGAGCATGGATTATTAGTAAAGCATGAAATCCCGGAAATGCCAGCCCTGGTTCTACACTTCGCAATAATGCAGAAAACGTTGTAATGCCTTAGAAATATGCTTCTGCCGGTGATGAATACGCCACAACGTTCGGGTCAGGCGCGGTAATGGGATAGACAGTTCCACCAGCGATCCCACCTCAAGCTGTTCCGCCACCACTCTTCGTGACAGGCAGCTAATCCCTAAACCATGACGCACCGCATGCTTAATAGCTTCAGAGTTGCCCAACTCCATCCCCAGATGAAACGCCGGTAAATGCGACAATAATAAGTAGTCGACAATTTCTCGGGTTCCGGATCCGTGTTCGCGCAAGATCCACGGCGCTTCCGCCAGCCGTTGCAGCGTCACCTCCCCCTCAAGGAGCGGCGAATCTGGCGGTGCGAAGACCACCAGTTCATCTTCCAGCCACGGCTCGGCAATGATATCTGCTGCGTGACAAGGGCCTTCAATCAGCCCGATATCCACTCGCAGGTCAGCCACCGCATTAATGACGTCCTGGCTATTCCCCACGCTTAGTTCCAGCGGTAAATCCGGGAGATCACGTCGGTAGCGCGCAATGATTTCCGGCAGAATATAGTTGCCGATGGTGCTGCTGGCGTAGACGCGAATCGCGCCGTTGTCGCCGCGAAACAGCTGTTCTATCTCCAGCGCGCGCTCCAGCAGCGCCAGCGCTCGCGGATAAAGCAGCCTGCCATGTTCATTAACTACCAGTCGCTTGCCGACACGATCAAACAACTGCACGCCCAACTGGCCTTCCAGATCGGTCAACGCCGCGCTGACTGCCGATTGCGAAAGCGCCAGCATTTGCGATGCCTGTGTTGTAGAGCCACTCTTTAAAACTTCAGCAAAAACTTCCAGCTGTCGTAGCGTGATATGCATAGCCTTTCCTGCCTTCATTTATGTACAGCGTGGCTCTCCGACAATCTGCCGTTTGTGGGAGCTTCGCCAAAGACGCGAAAACCCTAAATAATTCGAGTTGCATCGCGGCGGCAACTAAGCGCATCCCAGGGAGCGTACAAATAGTACGTGACCCGGGTACGCGCAGGCAGCCAACAAAGATGCAGCTTGAAGTATGACGGGTATACCACTTATTTCGATTAATTATAAATATATAATCAATTTTATATTTAAACCAGCGAGTCGTATGCTTTTCCCAGACAAAGGAGAAGGTTATGACAGCACTCACTTTACCGACTAAACATCGCCCATTGTGGCACTTTGCACCTGGACTGGCGCTGACTGCCGTATTAACTGGCGCTGCACTGTGGGCCGGTAGTTTTCCGGCAATCTCTGGCGCAGGCTTCAGCGCACTCACGCTGGCTATTCTGTTCGGCATGGTGATCGGTAATACGATTTACCCCAAAATATGGCAGTCCTGCGACGGCGGCGTAATCTTTGCCAAACAGCATCTGCTGCGTCTGGGCATTATTTTATACGGCTTTCGCCTGACGTTCGCCCAGATTGCCGATGTTGGCGTGAGCGGTATCGTCATTGACGTTCTGACGCTTTCCAGCACCTTTTTTATCGCCTGTTTTTTAGGGCAAAAGGTTTTCGGCCTGGATAAGCATACCAGTTGGCTGATTGGTGCCGGCAGCAGTATCTGCGGCGCAGCAGCGGTACTGGCCACCGAACCGGTGGTGAAAGCAGAAGCCAGTAAATTCACGGTAGCCGTCGCGACAGTGGTGATTTTCGGGACCATTGCTATCTTCCTCTACCCGGCAATCTACCCTTTCCTGGCGCACTGGTTTACCCCGGAAGCCTACGGCATCTATATGGGTTCCACCATGCATGAAGTTGCCCAGGTAGTGGCAGCCGGTCATGCCGTCAGCCCGGATGCGGAAAACGCAGCGGTCATCGCCAAAATGCTGCGCGTCATGATGCTGGCTCCGTTCCTGCTGTTCCTGGCCGCTCGCGTTAAGCAGTTAACCCCGGCGGGAAGCGGTGAAAAAAGCAAAATCACCATTCCGTGGTTTGCGATCCTGTTTATTGTGGTGGCGGTGTTTAACTCTTTCCATCTGCTGCCGAAAGCGGTTGTCGATATGCTGGTGACTCTGGATACCGTGCTGCTGGCAATGGCGATGGCTGCCCTGGGCCTGACCACTCACGTCAGCGCGCTGAAAAAAGCCGGTGCCAAACCGCTGCTGATGGCGCTAATGCTCTTCGTCTGGCTGATTGTCGGCGGCGGTGCGATTAACCTGGCCATTCACAGCCTGCTGGCCTGACTCCCACTCAATACCGAAGCTTTATTAAGGATGATGTAACTCTCCGGCTAAGCCGCTATCATTACCCTCCAACCAGCGGCTTAACTGGAGTTTTTTTATGAAATATATTGGAGCGCACGTCAGCGCCTCCGGCGGAGTGGCCAATGCCGCCATTCGCGCCGCCGAAATCGGCGCGACCGCCTTCGCCCTCTTTACCAAAAACCAGCGCCAGTGGCGCGCCGCTCCGCTGAGCGACGAGACCATTGCTGAATTTAAAGCCGCCTGCGAAAAGTATCATTTCGGACCCGGACAAATTCTGCCCCACGACAGCTATCTGATAAACCTCGGCCACCCGGTTGAGGACGCGCTGGAAAAATCCCGCGATGCCTTTATTGATGAACTCTCCCGCTGTCAGCAGTTGGGCCTGACGTTGCTCAATTTCCATCCGGGTAGTCATTTACAGCAGATCCCCGAAGACCAGTGCCTGGCGCGCATCGCTGAATCCATCAATATCGCGTTGGCAAAAACCGAAGGCGTGACGGCCGTGATTGAAAATACCGCCGGTCAGGGCAGCAATCTGGGCTTTAAGTTTGAGCATCTGGCCGCCATCATCGACGGCGTGGAAGATAAGTCCCGCGTGGGCGTGTGCATTGATACCTGCCACGCTTTTGCCGCTGGTTACGACCTGCGTAGCGCCGAAGAGTGTGAGAAAACCTTCGCAGATTTCGAACGCATTGTCGGTTTTCAGTATCTGCGCGGTATGCACCTGAACGATGCGAAAAGTACCTTCGGCAGCCGCGTTGACCGTCACCATAGCCTGGGCGAAGGTAATATCGGCCACGATGCTTTCCGCTGGATAATGCAGGACCCCCGTTTTGACGGCATCCCGCTAATTCTGGAAACCGTTAACCCGGATATCTGGGCAGAAGAAATCGCCTGGCTGCGGGCCCAGCAAACAGAAGAGGCCGTGGTCTGATATGAACGATAGGGAAAAGCAGATCCTTAAAATGTTGCGGCGTAACCCGCTCATTCAGCAGCACGAGATTGCCGATATTCTGCAGATTAGTCGTTCCCGCGTAGCCGCACACATCATGGATCTCACGCGCAAAGGGGCTATTAAGGGAAAAGGCTACATCCTGACCGAGCAGGAGTATTGCGTCTCTCTGGGTGCGGTCAATATGGATATTCGCGGGATTGCCGATATTCATTATCCACAGCCGGTTTCAAACCCGGGTAATATCCAGTGTTCCGCTGGTGGCGTAGCGCGCAATATTGCACATAATCTGGCGCTGCTGGGCCGCGATGTGCATTTGATTTCCGCCGTTGGCAGCGATTTTTACGGTGAAACGTTGCTGGAACAAACCCGCCAGGCCGGGGTTAACGTGCAGAGTTGCATCCGCCTTCACGGTCATAATACCGCCACCTATTTATCCATCGCCAATCCGCAGGAAGAGACGGTTCTGGCGATCAATGATACCCATATTTTACAGTCGCTTACCCCACAGCTACTCAATCAGTACCGGGATCTGCTGACTCATTCAGGCGTGGTTCTGGTGGACTGTAATTTAACGGAACAGGCGCTGGAGTGGGTATTTACTCTGGCCAACGCTATTCCGGTATTTGTTGATACGGTGTCGGAGTTTAAAGCGCACCGTATTCGCCCGTGGTTGGCAAAGATCCACACGCTGAAGCCCACGCTGCGTGAATTACAGATCCTCTGGGGACAGACGATCGCCAGCGATGCGGATCGCGATCGTGCGCTGTCATGGCTGCACGAACAGGGTACCCAGCGCGTGGTGCTCTGCGCGGAAGACGACTCTATTTTCTGTAGCGAGATCGGAGGTGAACGCTTCCAGATGGGTCTACCGAGCCATACGATGGTCGACAGTTTCGGGGCCGATGATGGGTTAATGGCCGGGCTGCTGTATAGCTATCTTGATGGTAGCGATTTTAAAGAGAGCGCCGCTTTTGCCATGGCTTGCACCGCCCTCACCCGCGCCAGCGACAGTATCAACAACCCTTCTTTATCCGTCGATAACGCACTCAATTTACTTTCAGGCGTATAACACCGTGCACCGCAGAGGCGATGCACGGTTAACGCTACGCGAGTCCAATAAAGAATCCGGCGATGGTCGCGCTCATCAGATTAGAGAGCGTTGCCGCCGCCAGGGCGCGCATTCCGAGCTGAGCAATTTCTGGCGCGCGCTGCGGGGAAATGGCGGAGAACGCTCCGACCACCACGCCAATTGAGCCAAAGTTAGCAAACCCGCACAGCGCAAACGAGATAATCGCGATGGTTTTCACATCCAGCGTGCCGCCGGTTTGCAAGTAAGGCGAGAAGTTGAGATAGGCAACAAATTCGTTGATCGCCAGTTTCTGCCCAATCAGACTGCCTGCCAGGGTCGCATCGCTCCAGTCAACGCCCATAATCCACGCCAGAGGCGCAAGGATATAACCGAAGATCCCCTCCAGAGTGGCGTGACCAAAACCAAACCAACCGCCAATTCCACCGATAATGCCGTTCAACAAGGCGATAATCGCCACAAACGCCATGACTACCGTTGCTACCCCTGCGGCAATTTTCAGCCCGGTCATCGCCCCGGATGCCGCCGCTTCGATAATGCTTTTCGGCGGCGTTTCGGTGAAAGAGAGATTCTCAAAAGTCACCTGCGACGCTTCGGTTGCCGGGCTGAGCATACGAGCAAACAGGATCCCACCGGGAATAGCCATCAACGACGCAGCCAACAGGTAGTCGATCGGTACGCCCATACCGGCATAACCAATCATCATCGACCCGGCGATTGAGGCCATCCCGCTACAAATCGCGGTAAACAGTTCGTTGCGGTTAAGCTTGTCGATAAACGGTTTGACGATCGCCGGGATCTCGTTCTGCCCCAGAAAAATGGTGGTTACAGCAACAAACGATTCAATTTTGCTGATATTCAGCGCTTTCTGGAAGATACCGCCCAAAATGCGAATCAGCAGTCCCATCACGCCGAGATAGTAAAGGAGGCTTATCAGCGCGGTAACGAAAATAATGGCCGGCAGAACGCGAAAGGCAAACACAAACCCCGCACCGTCAAACAGCACATCCATCTTTGGGCCAACCAGCGAGCCAAAAATAAACGCGCTCCCGGCATCGCTATAGGACATAACTTTATGCACCCCAAGCGCCGCCTGTTCGACCAGCCATTTACCTGGCGGAAAATAGAGCATTACCCCGCCGATGACGATTTGCAGCAACAGCGCTGCGCCTACGGTTCTGATGCTGATGCGTTTTTTATTCACTGACAGCACAAAGGCGATGGCCAGTAACACCACCATCCCCAAAAGACTTCTCATGATGTCCATAATGATATCCTTACCTGGTGGAAAACCCGGCCTCAGGCCAGGTTTTCGGTACATTTGATATCGGGGCGGGCAACCGCAAACAGCCCGCAGTTATCGTTACGCGATCTGCTGATACTCTTTGGCAATCTCGCAGGCCAGGATAGCGTTGTTAAAGACCAGCTGAATATTGGATTTCAGGCTGTCTCCACCGGTCAGTTCCGCGACGCGGGCCAACAGGAATGGCGTACTCTCTTTGCCCACCACGCCCTGTTCTTCAGCTTCTCTCACCGCCTGATCAATGGCGGCGTTGATTTTCGCTTCCGGCATCGCGAACTGCTCAGGGATAGGATTCGCTACCACCATGCCGCCCTTCAGGCTCGACTGCCATTTCACCGCCATCGCTTTGGCGATTTCTTTGGCGCTGTTAAGCCGAATGCTGACGTCAAACGGGCTGGTACGGCAGAAGAATGCCGGGAGCGCCGAGGTTTGATAACCAATAAGCGGAACACCGAAAGTTTCTAAATATTCAGTCGTCAGGCCCAGGTCGAGAATAGATTTCGCACCGGCACAAACTACGGTGACATTCGTATTCGCCAGTTCCTGAAGATCGGCGGAAATATCAAATGTTTGCTCCGCTCCACGATGCACACCACCAATACCACCGGTGGCAAAGACTTTAATTCCGGCCATCGCCGCGATGATCATGGTGGACGCTACGGTGGTCGCACCATTTAAGCCCGCAGCAACCACAAACGGTAAGTCCCGACGGCTAACTTTAGTGACGTTATGCCCTTCACGGCCAAGAAGTTCTATTTCCTCTCGACTTAAACCGACCTTCATTACCCCATGGATAATCGCAATCGTTGCCGGAACGGCCCCCTGCCGACGAATAGTTTCTTCCACTTCCAGCGCCGTTTGCGCATTTTCAGGGAATGGCATGCCGTGAGAAATAATGGTTGATTCAAGCGCCACGATTGGCTGGTTATTTTTCAATGCTTGCTGTACTTCCGCAGAGATCTGTAATAATTCAGAGGAAATATTTAATTCAGACATAATCTTTCTCCACTAATTTTTTTACGTTTGCGTAAGATAATTCAGGATTATTGGTAAATTCCGATGAGAGCGCGAGGGAAGAGCACCCTTGAGCGAACTGCACCGCTTGAGAAAATGAACAACCGTCCAGCCAACAGGATGCAAGACCGGCCATCATGGCATCACCCGCGCCAGTCACATTCACAACCTGGGTTTTTAGCGGTGCCGACCAGCCGTGTTCGCCATCCTTTTCGCTGTAGTAAACGCCATCTCCACCCATGCTCAGTACCAGGCGCTTCAGGCCATGCTGGTGAAACCAGTCGGCAACGCGAGCCACATCATCGGTGCCGGACAGCGAGATTCCACTGAGGGTTTCCGCCTCGATGCGATTCGGTTTCAGGGTATGGATTCGCCCCAGATGTTGGCGAACTTTCACGCATTTCCAGGCGGAAACCGGGTCAACGAAAATGGGCGTTGAACCAGTATTTTCCATCAACCAGGCCAGCGCTGCCTCACTGATATTACAATCAACAACAATCACCGTGGCTTCACAGATAAAGGCCTGATGTTGGCTTAGAAATTCCGCCGTAATATGCTCAGTAATGCTCATATCATTTATCGCCACCAGCATTTCACCGGTATTATCAAGCAACGATAAATAGCTGGATGTACCCTCGCCTTTGATGACCTGACATTTATCGACATGTACCCCCGATTGTGCAGTCTGAGCCAGCAAAGAATGGCCATAAAAATCATCGCCAACGACGGATAATAACCATGAAGATTTATTCAATAAGGCAATGTTTTGCGCTATGTTCCTACCTACCCCACCGGGCGTATACTTTATTTTCCCAGGATTTGAATCAGCATAGTTCAGCGACGTATTAGAATAACCAGCAACATCCATATTTGCCGAACCAATAATCACAACATAATCATTTTCAGGCATATAAATACCTCCAGCACAGAATGCTGTAAAAATAGAATTATTTAATACAAAGAAATAGGTCTTCCTCTATTCAGATCAACCTAATAAAACACATGTTTGATTATGAACATGTGTTTATAATAAGCAATGAACTTTCAAAGTAAAGGGGATGTAAATAGGATTTTCATATGAACATGAACCCAATCACAGATTTCGGCCAGTATGGTTTTTAAACAGTTAAAAAATGCGAAGGAGAGCACATATGACGAGATTGACGCAAGGTCCCGGCTGTATACAGGAACGCTAACCGTTCACGCTATGAGGGGATTTTCTGATGAGAAAGGACCTGGGCTTAATTATTCTGCACTCCAAAGGTTGTCATTCGTTCCTGATGAGCGAGTAATCGCTTGCTTATAGCCCTGCGCCGCATCGCTATTATTTGGATCCAGCCGCCAGGCGTTGGCATACGCCTGAGTCGCCATATCGACATTTCCTGATGCCATCCCGAGTCGACCAAGAATAACCCAGCCTTCTACACTACCAGGATCGCTATGCAAACGCGTACGTAAACCCAGAGCCAGGCGCGCCATCTCCTCTTGATTGAGCGGTTTTTCTTTCGGATACAGGACTCGTTTCAATAGAGTTGGCAGCTGCGCCGTCGCCTGCTGCCAGATTTTTACTTGCTTGTAGCTACCGGTCTGGTAATAGCTGAGGGTCGCGACGACCAGCGCAATAGCGATCCCCGGAATATAAATGGCAACTCCACCCTGTTTACCCTCCGTGTGAATGTCGTCAGGAAATGCTTCCTGCTTCAGCCGCACGCGGCGGTGCGAACGGGCAAAAATAATCCAGCCGCCAGTGGCGACAGCGGCAACCGGTAGCACCCACAGCAGAATAGTCAGCGGGGTTAATGGCGGATCGTAGGTGACGAAGTTGCCGTAGCGCGCCACCATATAATCGATGATCTCCTGCTTACTTTTCCCCTCCTGCATCAGCTCATAAACCTTCTGCCGCAGGTCAGTGGCAATCATCGAGCTGGAATCAGCAATACTGTTGTTCTGGCATTTTGGGCAGCGCAGCTGCTCAGTAAGCTGGCGAAACCGCTGCTCCTGAGCTTCATCCTTAAACGGCATGACGTCGATGGCGGCCAGCGCCGACCCGGAAACAATCAGCATCAGCACGCCCAGTAACACCCTCATTGCGCAGCCTCCCTGCTGTATTGCTCCCAAAGTGACCTGAATTCACACTCCCACACCCGCTCGTTGAGATCGCCCGCATGGCGATAACGAATAAATCCTTTTCCATCGATCAGGAAGGTTTCCGGTGCGCCGGAAACCCCCAGATCCAGTCCCATCCTCCCATCGCCATCAAACAGGCTCAACGCGTAAGGATTTCCCAATACTTTCAGCCAGGTCATCGCTTTCTGCCGCTCGTCTTTATAGTTCATCCCCACCACGCGGATCCCCTGCACCGCGAGCTGATTCAGATACTGATGCTCGGCGCGGCAGGTCGGGCACCAGGTCGCCCAGACGTTGAGCAGCAGCGGTTTGCCTTGGATTAGCGCATCTGCCTGATAGTACTGCCCGGGATTCTCCAGCGACTCAAGACGAAAGGTCGGCACCGGTTTACCGATCAACGCCGACTCCAGGATGATCGGGTCATCCCCTTCAGCATTGCGCGCCAGCTGCCACAGCATCAGCGCGGCGATGACCACAAAGATCATCAACGGGATCAACCGTAAACTGTGCTTCATGCGGCCTCCGGCACGGACTGGCGATAGCGTGGATCGCACAGACACAGCAGCCCACCCAGCGCCATTAATAAACCACCCGCCCAAATCCAGCGAATAAACGGTTTGTAATACAGCCGCACAGCCCACGCGCCGTTGTCCAGCTCTTCACCAAGGGCAGCATACAGATCACGAGTGAATCCACCGTCAACCGCCGCTTCGGTCATCACTGAGCGGGTACTGTTATAAAAACGTTTTTCTGCATGCAGTACCGCTTCCGCTTTGCCATTTCGCGTGACGCCAATCATAGCCACGCCGCCGCGATAGTTCGGCCCGGTCACCTCTTTGACTTCACGGAAGATGAAGCGATAATTATGTATTTCGATACTATCGCCAGCCTTCATTCGCACATTGCGCTCCACGCTGTAGTTCTGGCTGAAAGCAATACCGACAACCGTCACTGCCACACCGACATGACCGGCGACCATCCCCCAGTAACTGAGGGTCATCTTTGCGCCGCGTGAAATACGCAAAGCGACTTCCGCCATCGCCAGTACAAAGACCCAGCAGGCCATCGCCAGCCCGACCACCGTCATGGCGACAACCTTGCTTTCAAATAGCCACGGCAGGAGCAGAGACAGCGCCAGGGTGCTCCCCAGGGCGATAATCAGTAGACGCTGCAGCTTGCGTGGACGATCGCGTCCCCAGCGCACCAACGGGCCGATGCCCAGCAGTAGCGCAAACGGTGCCATCAGCCAGCTGAACATGATGTTAAAAAACGGCATGCCGATGGAGATGCTGCCCATCCCCAACTGTTTATGCACCAGCGGCAGCAGCGTCCCCAACAGCACCACCAGCATGGCGGTAACCAACAGGACGTTGTTACCAAGCAGCAGCGACTCCCGTGACCAGAGAGCGTTTTTCACTCGCGATCGCACCCTGTGCCCACGGATAGCGAACAGCAGCAGCGAGCCACCGATAACTAACACCATAAACGCAAGAATAAACATCCCGCGCGACGGGTCAGAAGCAAAAGCGTGAACCGAAACCAGCACGCCGGAACGCACGAGGAAGGTGCCCAGCAGGCACAGAGAAAATGCACAGATGGCGAGCAATAGCGTCCAGGCTTTAAAACTGGCACGCTGCTCCGTTACAGCCAACGAATGCACCAGCGCGGTACCAACCAGCCATGGCATCAACGAGGCGTTTTCCACGGGATCCCAGAACCACCAGCCGCCCCAGCCCAGCTCGTAATAGGCCCAAACCGAGCCCAACACAATGCCCAGCGTCAGAAAGGCCCATGCCGCCAGCGTCCAGGGACGGGAAAAACGCACAAAGGTGCTGTCCAGCCGCCCGCTCAGCAGGGCGGCAATCGCAAAGGCAAAAGCCACCGAGAAGCCGACATAACCCATATACAGCAGCGGCGGATGGAAAATTAGCCCCGGATCTTGCAACAGCGGATTCAGGTCGCGTCCTTCAATCGGGAACTCCGGCAGCGTGCGGGTAAACGGGTTGGAGGTAAACAGGATAAACAACAGGAAGCCGACGCTTATCATCCCCATTATCGCCAGCACGCGGGCGACGATATCGAGCGGAATGCGCTGACTGAACAGCGCCACGGCAAACGTCCAGCCGCTCATCAACAGCATCCACAGCAGTAACGACCCTTCATGCGCGCCCCAGGTTGCCGCCACGCGATACCACACCGGTAACTTGGTGTGAGAATTGCTGGTAACGTAATTCAGCGTAAAGTCGTTCACCACGAAGGCGTTGATCAGCACCATAAAAGCGCCCATTACGAGGAAAAACAACAGCCAGGCGAAGAGCCGGGAAGATGCCATCATTCGCCTATCGCCACGCACAACGCCCCACAGCGGGTAGATGGAGAGCAATAGCGCGATGCCGAGCGCCATGCACAGCAGTCCGTTACCGATTTCAGGCATCATGATGACTTGCTCTCCGGGCGACGATGGTGCTCCTGAATCGCTTTTTTCACTTCCGGCGGGGTGTAGTTTTCATCATGCTTAGCGAGTACTTCTTTCGCCAGCAGATGATTTTTCTCGCCCAGTTCCCCCTGCACCACCACGCCCTGCCCTTCGCGGAACAGATCCGGCAGAATACCTTCATAACTGACGTCCACCGAGCCTTCAGCGTCGTAGATGCTGAAATTAACCTTCAGTGAATTTGGCTCGCGCCTGACGCTGCCGGGCATCACCATTCCACCAACGCGCAGGCGCTGGCCCACCACCGGCCGTTGCTGTGTTTCACGCTTGCCATAAAGGATTTCACCTGGCGTATAAAACAGGTCGATGTTAGAGCGCAGCGCGTAGAGCACCAGCGTGATGGTCAGCGTTAACCCCGCCAGTATCGCGAGGGCCACCCACAGACGGTTGTTAAGCCGAATATTCATACTGCCTCCCGCGCCGCGCGCATGCGGGCTTCGCGGGCTTGCTGTTGCGCCACGCTACGTAAAATCGAACGATGTTGTCTCGTCGTGTGTAGAACCAGCACCGCCAGCGGGATAACCGTCATCACTACTGCCAGCCAGATGTAAAAGGCATAACCGCCCATGGCGAAGAAATCACCCCAGGTTGCAAATGCATTGCTCATCGGCGACCTCTGTTTAAAATCAGCTCACCCACCCACGGGCGACGTTTTTCCATTAGCAAAATCAGGTTGCACATGCGCATCAGCGCCAGCGAAATAAACAGCAGCAGGTAGCCAATAATCGCCAGGCGCAGCGGCGTACGCATCGCCGGGTCAATGCTTTGCTGCATGTTGGTTGATCCCTGATGCAGAGTGTTCCACCACTCCACCGAGTAGTGAATAATCGGCAGGTTAACCACACCTATCAGTACCAGAATGCCCACCGCACGCCCGGCCAGACGTCGATCGTCAAAGCCGTGCCACAGGGCAATCACGCCGACGTAAAGAAACAGCAGCACCAGTTCAGAAGTCAGCCTTGCGTCCCTCACCCACCAGGTACCCCACATCGGTTTCCCCCACGCTGAACCGGTCGCCAGCGCAATAAAGGTAAACACCGCGCCAACCGGTGCCATCGCCACCAGTGCCAGGTTGGCCATTTTCATCTGCCAGACCAGGCCTATAAACGCCGCAATTGCCATCAGAGCATAAATCCCCATCGACCACATCGCAGCCGGTACGTGCAGATAGATAATGCGGTAGCTGTCTCCCTGCAGGTAATCCGCAGGCGCAAAGCCGAATCCCCAGCTCCAGCCCACAGCCAGCAACAGTGCACTGCCAATGCCCAGCCACGGGACCAGCCTGCCGCAGAGCAGATAAAGCTGCGGGGGATTCGCTAGCTGATAGAGTGTTTTCCACATAATTGAGTCACCAGAGCAGATAGTAATGAGTGTGTTGATAAAACCTTTGCCGGATGGCGGTGCAAACGCCTTATCCGGCCTGCAAGCTGATACGTAGCGCAGCCGCCGTCGCAAAGGGGCTCAACGTTGCGCTGCCCGTCAGCAACGCGCCCAGAATCGCCATGTAATCCTTAACAGGCAGATGCATAGCAGCCGCCTCCATCGCGGCGGTCGCAAAAATCAGTAACGGAATGGTCAGCGGCAGCACCAGCACGCTCAGTAGCACGCCTCCGCGCTTTAGCCCGATGGTCAACCCAACGCCCGGCGCGCCGAGAAAGCTCAGCGTCGGCGTTCCCAGCAGCAGGGTCAGTGCCATGATTTGCCAGCCGTAAACGTCCATTCCTAACAGCAGCGCCACCAGTGGTGAGAGGATAAGCAGCGGCAGGCCGGTCACCACCCAGTGGGCCATTACCTTCGCCAGTACCACCGCTGATAACGGCAGCGGTAGCAGCATCAGTTGTTCGAGGCTCCCGTCCTGTAAGTCGTCGCGAAACAGGCGATCCAGCGCCAGCAGCGAGGAAAGCAGCGCAGCGACCCAGATAATCCCGGGGGCAATGCGTGCCAAAAGCTGCGGCTCAGAGCCAACACTCAGTGGAAACAACGTAATAACAATCAGGAAGAACCACAGCGGATTGGCGATTTCTGCACGATGGCGAAACGCCACCCTTAGCTCAAGACGAAAAATCCGCCACATCATCACCCAGCCTCCTCGCCGCTCAGCGCAATGCGGCGAATCTTATCGGTCGCCACGTTTATGGGCTGATGGGTGGTGAGAATGACAATGCCGCCCCGCTCGGTGTGCTGCGCCATTCGTTGCGTCAGGCGCTCCACGCCGTTCATATCAATGGCGGTAAAAGGTTCGTCGAGGATCCAGAGCGTAGCGCGCGTCAGCCAGAGTCGCGCCAGGGCAACCCGGCGCTGCTGCCCGGCGGAGAGTTGATTAACGGGAATATCTTCGTATCCGGCAAGACCCGCCTGAGCCAGCGCATTCATACATTGAGCTGCGTTACCGTCATGATGGAAAAAACGCAGGTTCTCTAGCGCCGAAAGCCGGGTTTTAATCCCTGGCTGATGGCCAATCCACAGCAGGTTTTGTTGATAGCTGTCGCGCACACGATGCAGCGGCTGCACCTGCCAGTACACTCCCCCGACGTCAGGGCGAGCCAGTCCACTGAGCAACCGTAGCAAAGTCGTTTTCCCTACGCCGTTGCCCCCGGTAATTTGTATCCACTCCCCCGCTTTCACCTGGAATGATAAATCGCTAAACAAGATTCGTTCATCTCGCTCGCAGCGGAGCTGTCTGGCTTCAAGCATATTACCCACTCTCTCTCGCTGATTTCGGCGAACGTCTCTTCATTCGTCGTAAAACCCATAGCAATCCCAGCATCACGGTGAGGTAACCCATGACGTAAATTCCCTGCTGTTTTCGCGCCCTGAGATCCGGATCCGCAGCCCATGCCAGAAAGGCGGTGACATCCTGAGCATACTGCTCTTCTGTTTCGGCTATCTGTGACGCCGTTTGCCAATGAATTTCGCCATCCGTAAGCGGCTTTGGCATATTAATCACGCCACCAGGAAAGTAGCGATTAGCCTTCATTTCAGGATCATCGGGCCGGTAACCGGTTAATAGTGCGAAGACATAATCCGCCCCCTGATCCGTGTAGGGTAAAAAGGCATCAAACAGGAATTGCGGAAATCCGCGATCATATGAGCGGGCCCGGACGATATAGCTCAGGTCAACGGGTTCGGCACCATTGTTAAGGTATCGCGCTTCCTGAACGTTAAGATATGGCGATATAAAACTGTCATTTAGCGTACCGTCCCGCTCGCCAACCTGGCCGTCATCCTGTATGTCAGGGAACTGATAGCCGCTGGCGATACTTTTTGCTTCTTCGAGCGTGAGTTCCGGGCCGCCGGGTCTGGTCAGGGTGCGAAAAGTGAGGTATTTCATACCGTGACAGGCGCGACACTTCTCTTCATAAACCTGCATGCCGCGCCGAAGCTGATCTTTATCATACTGGCCCGTGATGCCGCTAAAGCTCCAGTCCTGCCGCACAGGCGTGGGCTCTTTCGCCCAAGCAGAACCCAGCTCTAAAAGTGACAGACACAAAACGCTGAATTTCAATAATCGCGTCATCTTCAGTCCTGTTTTTCCAGAAAACGGCGGCAGGGCAGCACGATTAAAAACCAGGCAAACCAGATCAGCGTTGAAAGCTGCGACGCCGCGCGGATCCAGCCCTCTTGATTGCGGAAACCGTCAATAAGGTCAGGTCCCACCAGCGCTTTTGTTCCCAGCCAGCCTAAAAAGCAAGCATTGATAACCCACAGCCAAAAGCCGCACTTAACCAGCTTGCTGTAGTGGCGAAAACGGGCCCGAGAGGAATCAAGCCAGGGCAAGAAATAGAAAATCAATACCGAGCCGCACATCGCGACTAACCCGGCGAATTCATTCGGAAAACATCGAAGCATCGAGAAGAAAGGAAGAAAGTACCATTCAGGTGCCACAATCGCTGGCGTAACCGTTGGATCAGCCGGGATAAAGTTATCTGCGCTGCTCAGGTAGTGCGGCGCGAAGAATAAAAACCAGGCGAAGAGCATCAAAAACAGAGTGATTTTGATGGCATCAAGATCGGTGATTTTATAATCAAAAAAAAGCTTTCTGGACTCTTTCTCACTAAAGGTCTTCTTCATCGCCTGCGCAAAAGCAGACTGGACACTACGAACGTGGAAGATCGTCGCGACAACAATTGCGAAGGGAAGCATAAAGTGCAGAACAAAAAAACGGCCAAGCATCGGGGTACCTGGCGTATAGCCGCCGACCAGAAACGCATACAACGTATCGCCCACCAGCGGGATGGCCTGTACAAAACGAGTAATAACGGTTGCCGCCCAGTAGCTTTTTTGCCCCCAGATGAGGCTATAGCCAAGAAGTGCGGTAATCATCAGCAAGACGTATAGCGTTACGCTAATCATCCACATTGCAACCCACGGCTTGCGATATACGTTGTAGTACATGCCGCGAAAAATATGTAGATAGCAGGCGAAGAAAAAAAGCGATGCGCCAGTGGCGTGCAGATTACGCAGCAATTCTCCGTGGCTTACCGTGCGCATAATATGCATGATGGAATCAAATGCCAGCTCAGCCGTCGGCACGTAAAACATCGCCAGTACGATACCGGTAAGGATCTGCACGCCGAGCATGACCAGCAGAATAGCGCCGATAGCAAATACCCAGAGTCCGGCAACCGATCGGGGAAAAGGGATACGCCAACGGAGCGAATAAGCACGCGCGGTCGTCATCTCAGACTTCCTTAGCGCCGATGCGCACGGTCAGACCATCGGGATGAAAAGTAAAGTCGGGAACGGCCAGATTCGCGGTCGCCGGTCCGCGGGTAACGCGTCCGGAGGCATCGAATTCAGACCCGTGGCACGGACAAACCCAGCCCTGTCCGCCAGCTCTGGCATTTGGCACGCACCCGGCATGAGGGCAATATCCCTGAACAACAAGCCATTGGGGATAATCGGCATTAACCCTTTCGTTGTCTGCCTGTGGGTCAATGAGTTTATGGCTTTCGACATCCCGGGCGGCAGCTATCTCATCTGCAGTCCGATGGTGAATAAGAATGAGCTTGCCTTGCCAGACACGCCTAACGGTTTGACCGACAGCCACACCAGCAAGGGAGACGTCGATCGGTTCATTTTCTCCGGCCGTCTTTTCATCCGGGCCCAGAGCGGATACCAGCGGCCAAACGGCAGCGGCAACGCCTGCAGCGCCAACGAATTTTGTCAGCCTGCACAAGCAGTCGCGGCGCTGCTCCTGAATTTCATCACCGGTATGTTTGTTATCCGCCACAGCGCAATTCTCCCTGAGTGTCGCGAGCTACTGCTTGTCGATACGTGAGTAGATATCCTGGAAGCGTTTATCGGCAATTCCCGGTGCTTTAAACGCGCGATAGCTGTCCGGCAGAGTGGCATCACCAACCTTAATCAACATCACCATGCCCTGCGCGTAGTGTGGTGTGCATTTGACGCCGTAAAATCCGGCATTGTCATATTTCACTTCGATCTCTTCATCGATTTTGCCCATAAACCCCGGATAATCCGCCGGAGACAGTTCCGCGATGGAGGCCGCGTTATGGCTTTTATGCTTACGGATAAACTTCACCGTATCACCAGGTTGGATCTCCAGGTAATCCGGCTCATAGATCATTGGCCCTGCCGTCCCGCGATTTTTCATTAATACTTCATGAGTTTGCGCGAAGACTGAAGAAGTGAAGGCCAGTAAACATAAAACTTTCAGGCTCTGTTTGAGGTATTTCATCGATTCTTCCTTAGAATTCATCAGGTCTCTGATAACGAATAAAGCAGCTTGTACCGCCTGGTTCGCGTTCAACAATGGCGTCAATGCCAAACCAGGTGCTGAGGTGTTCCCGGGTAAAAATGGTGCCTGGAGCGCCCTGCATCACCATGCGTCCAGACTTCATCACGATGATGCGATCGCAAAACATCGCGGCATGATTCAGGTCGTGCAGGGCGGCAATTACCGTGAGCTTTTCACGTTTAACCAGGCTAAGCAGGCCAATCTGATGTTGAATGTCGAGGTGGTTGGTAGGTTCATCCATTAGCAACAACTGCGGCTGCTGTGCCAGCGCCCGGGCGATATGCAGGCGCTGTTTCTCTCCCCCAGAAAAGGTATGCCAGCAACGGTGCTGTAATTCGCGGAGATCGACCTTCCTCAGCATCGTTTGCACGATATCGTCATCTTTAGCGGACCAGGGCGAGAGCAGGCTAAGCCAGGGGGTCCGTCCCAGCGAAACGGCCTGCAAAGCGGTAATACGTTCACCTGTCTCAGCCTGTTGTTCGACCAGCGCCACCTGCTGTGCAAGATGGCGACGTGAGTAATGGTGGAGTGCTTTGTGCTGTAGCGTGATGAGTCCAGACGTGGGTTTCAACAAACCTGCTAACAACGAAATGAGTGATGTTTTACCCGACCCGTTGGGGCCAATAATTCCGACAAACTCGCCGGGAGCCACCCTGAGCGAGACATCATCAACGATCGCTTTGCCTTTTACCTTCCAGCGCAGTTTACACGCCTCGATAACGACTTCAGCCGAGGCTAAAGGAGGCAGTACAGGATTGACGGTCATTTGGCCTTATTTCCTCTGATCAGGATGATTGAAAACGCGGGCGCGCCGACCAGAGCCGTGATCACACCTATAGGTAATACCTGTCCGGGCAGTAATGTGCGGGAGATAACATCGGCAATGATGAGAAAAATCGCCCCAATTAGTGCGCTAACTGGCAACAGGCGATGGTGTTGGTTACCAACCAACATACGGGCAGCGTGGGGGATAACCAGACCAACAAAACCAATGGCACCGACGATGGAGACCATAATCGCCGTCATACCGGTGACAGCGGCAATAAGTACCGCACGGGTGCGTTTGACAGGAATTCCTAACGATGCCGCAGACTCAGCGCCAAAGGAAAAAGCATCGAGATGGCGGGCATAACAGAAGCACAGCGCGACACCGACCAGGGCAGTAGGAATGGCTAATACAACATCGGGCCAGCGCACGCCGCTCAGGTTACCCAACAGCCAGAACATAATACCGCGCGCCTGTTCGGCGTTTGCTGAGCGGGTGATGATCAGTGAAGTAATAGCGTTGAATAGCTGCGAACTGGCGATCCCAGCAAGAATGATTTGGGTTGTGATGCCACCACCTTGCCTGCCGCCTGCAGCCATCGCCAGCAGAGCGACGAACAGAAATGCCGTCAGCGCACCAATGAAAGCGCCAAATGACATACTGATGATCCCAGCCCCCAGACCGGTGAGCGCAACCAGTACTGCACCGGTAGAAGCCCCGGCGGAAATGCCCAGCAGATAGGGCTCAGCAAGCGCATTACGCAGTATCGACTGTAGCACTACCCCGGACACCGCGAGGCACGCGCCGCAGCAGGCAGAAACCAGGGCTCGCGTCAGGCGATAGTTCCAGATGATCCCGGCATCCAGCGCATCGACTGGATAGTCAGTATCAAGCAGACGATTTGCCAGCGTACTGAGTACATGCTGCCAGGGGATAAGCGTTTCGCCAATGGAGATCCCCGCCAGCAGTACGCAGCACATCAGCACACTAACCCAAATGGCATGTCCACCAACTCTTACCGCAAGCTGACCAACAGCGCGACGCATCCTGCGAGAATCACTCATGATTATATCTGCGTTCCTGAGTAACGGAGATGCGCTATGCCGGGCAAGGACATAGCGCAAAACGTAGATTAATGAGAGGCCTGTGGATGCGCTAAGCCATATTCAACCAGGGCATCAGCCAGTTTTTCTAGCCCATCAATAGTTCTGATGCCGGCGTTCATTGTTTGTACGTCAATGACAGGCAGATGATTTTCCTTCACCGCAGGAAGTAGTTTGGCGACTGGGTCGGACTTGAGGTAATCCATCTTGACCTGCCAGTCATCGGCCGGGAAGCGGCGACGACTCATCTCACCGAGTACAATGACCGAAGGATTGGCTTTGGCAATGGTCTCCCAACCTACCGTTGGCCACTCTTCGGCTGAATCAATAACGTTTTTCACGCCTAGCTTCTGAGCAATCCATGCGGCTGGACCAAACTTCCCTGCCACGTATGGATCAAGCTGCAGGTCGGCGCTGGAGAACCAGAATACTGCTGAGACATTTTTATCCATGCCGGAAATTTTATTTATCGCTGCTGCTTCACGTGCTTTAAGACTGGCAATCAGCGCATCGCCTTTATCCTGAACGTCGAAGATTTTTGCCAGATCAGCGACTTCCTGATACACCATGGCAATATCAAACATACCTTTACGGACGCCATCACCGCCATCTTCGTTATCTTTCGCGCAGTCGGCAGGTGCGGTGTAGACCGGAACGTTCAGTTCACTAAACTGCTCGTAAGAGGCAACCGTACCCGCAGGACCGATTTGCCACTCAAACTGGCTGGCAACCAGCTCCGGTTTTTTAGCAATAATCCCTTCGAAGCTGGGAATATTTTGCGCAATGACGTCTACTTTCTCGTTTGCCGCTTTATACGCATCAGGTACAGGACCAAACCACAGCGAAGTACCCACAACGCGATCGGCAAGCCCGAGCGAATAGAGAATTTCAGTGCTGTTCTGACCCACCGTCGCCACACGTTTAGGGGCCTGATTGAAGGTGATGTCGCGGCCGCAGTTTTTAATCGTTAAGGGATATTCAGTTTTTGCCGCACTGGCGACACTGGAGTTGAGTAGTAGAGTTGCGCCTGCAATAATCAGAAGCGTTTTTTTAGAAGTGAAAGAAGTAAAATTAGCGTGCATTATCATCGTCCCGTTGATGCCAGATCTGAAGGTCTGGTCATGGCTCATTTCGTTCCATATATCGGGAGGAGACATGAAGATAGATGACATTGAATCGTGAAATTTAAGAATAAAGATATGCAAAAAATGCAAATAAGCCTTACTTAGCCAAAATTTTATTCATAAATACACTACTGCCTGCGTCAAATAATTCATCCCATGGACCATCCCGTCCACTCAATGGTATACAACATTATTGACAGCAGGTCTCCTGACTCACGGTAACCAGAATATCAGCCTTCCCATAAAGACAAACTTTACAGTGACCAGCGGTTAATTAACCGCACAAGGATATTCTGCATCCGCCTACAGTTGCGGGGGCAGTTATGGCATTGAATTTAACAATTCGCACCATATTCCTATTCAAATACAAAAATGTAATGAAATGCTGTCGAAAGCGACTCTAGCGGCAATTGTAAACAAGGTCAACCGTATGACGAAACGATCAAAACGTCATACTAATATAAAAATAGCAATAAAATACAATCAGTTACAACAAAATCACTTACCAGAAAGTTATGCTTGAAAATAATCACAAAAAGCTAAATGAGAATTAATTGACACTGATCAAACTATATACTCGGTTTGCTTACCTCAAATTAAATATATTGATCGCTATCAACAATGCGTCCAATTAGCGTTGGGTTCATTTATTAATGTGATCTCTCCATATGAACCAACTGCCATTTATCCTGCATATCCATCACAACGCTAAAATGATTACGCAACCAGAAATGATAGCCTCCAGGCAAAAAATGATGCGTGTGAAGATATAAGGTTTTATATTGTTGCTGCCGACAGAATTCCTCAGCAAAAGCGATCAACTGACTACCAATGCCCTGTCTGCGATAGCGCTTATCCACATAACAGCGGCAAATTTCTGCGGTTTCAGACAAATTATAACGCCCGCGCAACTCAGCGAGCCTGTCATCATATTGACATACTGCCAGTGTAGCGATTAACTCCTGTTTTTCATCCCATGCACAAAGCAGCAAATTCCTTTCCTGCGAAATATACTGCTGTTCGAGATTAAAAATATCCTCATCGGCAGAAGGTATTGATCTACCAGCGTTGAAGAACAGATTGAGGTGCTGAACAAGGAACGACTGAACTGCGGGAATATCAGCGTGAGTCATTTCACGAAGCGTAAATGGAAACATAGTATGGCTGGCCCAAACTAGACAAGGAAAAAGAATAATAACAATTCAGGCAGGGAAAACCACTAGCGTCAGAAACAATAAAAAAGGGCAGAGAAAACTCTGCCCTTAATGAAGATATTACAAGGTCTATCAGGCTGCTTTTTCTTCCACCTGAACTTCAGGACGTTTCAGCACCGCGTAGGAGAGACCTGCGACCAGCGTACCGACAACAATCGCCATCAGGTAGCCGAGAACCGGCGTAATCGCACCAGGAATCAGCAGAACAAACAGACCGCCATGCGGTGCCATCAATTTGGCGCCAACCCACATGGACATCGCGCCGGTCACCGCACCACCAACGATACAGCAAGGCAGGACGCGCATCGGGTCACGAGCAGCGAATGGAATCGCCCCTTCAGTGATAAAGCACAGACCGAGGACCAGCGCGGCTTTGCCACCTTCTTGCTGCGCTTTGTCGAACTTTTTACGCGCAACCAGCGTTGCCAGACCCAGCGCCAGCGGTGGAACCATTCCCGCCGCCATAATCGCCGCCATCGGCGCATAGGTTTGGGTACTCAGCAGGCCAACACCAAACGCATAGGCTGCTTTGTTTACCGGACCGCCCATATCGGTACACATCATACCGCCGAGGATCGCACCGAGCAGAACCGCATTCGCCGTACCCATGGTTTGCAGCCAGTGGGTCAGACCTTCAAGGATCCCGGCAACAGGTTTACCAATCAGGTAAATCATCGCCAGACCGACGATCAGACTGGAAACCAGCGGAATGATCAGAATCGGTTTCAGCGCTTCCATACTTTGCGGCAATTTCAGCTTCGTACTAATCGCTTTCGCCACATAACCAGCAAGGAAACCAGCGATAATACCGCCGATAAACCCAGACCCGGTGCTCACTGCCAGCATACCGCCGATAAGACCAGGGGTCAGGCCCGGACGGTCAGCAATAGAGAAGGCAATGAAGCCCGCCAGCACCGGAACCATCAGCGCAAAGGCTGAGCCACCGCCGATTTGCATCAGCGCCGCTGCCAGAGTATCCGGTACTTCAAAGGCTTTAATACCAAAGGCAAAGGAGAGCGCAATACACAGGCCGCCCGCAACAACCATTGGCAGCATGTATGAAACGCCGGTCAGCAGGTGACGGTATGCCCCCGCAGACTCTTTTTTCCCCTCCGTTGCCGCCTGGGATTTACCTGAAGGCTGGTACGGTTTCGCCTCAACGACAGCTTTATCCAGCTCCTGAGCGGTTTTCTTCAGCGCCAGGCCGGTGGTGGTGCGATACATCGGCTTACCAGCAAATTTCGCCAGATCGACTTCGATATCAGCAGCAACCACCACCAGATCCGCTTGTTCCACCTCTTCCGGGGTGATCGCGTTGCCCGCGCCCACGGAGCCACGAGTTTCAACTTTCACCCACCAGCCGCGTTTTTTGGCTTCGGTTTCAATCGCTTCCGCCGCCATAAACGTATGCGCTACGCCAGTCGGACAAGCGGTTACCGCCACAATGCGTTTCGGACCGTTGGTCGCAGCCGGTAAAGCAACCGCCGCCGGAGCGGTGTAAGGCGTCGCGTGGCTTTTGGCTTCACTGAGGAACAGTTCCGGGTGAGCCACGGCGCGGTTAATGTCGCCAAGATAAACCTTCTTGCCGTTCAGCGCGCTATCAGCTGGCAGCGCCGCGCCCAGCACGATCGCCAGTTCAGCGTCATTCGGGTTATCAATCAGTTCGAGTTGCGCTTTTTGCGCCGCAGTGCTCAACAGGGTCTTCGCCATATAGGCGCGAGCCTGTCCAAGCCCGGCATCAATAATCAGCAGCGTTTTCATTATGCCTCTCCTGCTGTTAATTAAAGGGTTGTAAGTCGACGCGCGCCATCATTGCGGCCAACTGGGTACGATCGGTAATACCGACATTGCTTTGACTCACCGCCAGCGCGGCAACCGCCGTCGCCAGACGCAGCGTATGCTCGCTGGACTCGCGCATTAGCAGACCGTAAATCAGGCCGCCAACCATAGAGTCCCCCGCACCAACGGTGCTAATCACTTCGACTGAAGGCGGCTTAGCAATCCACTCTCCGGATGCGTTAACCCACAGAGCGCCTTCTTCGCCAAGGGAGATAACCACGTGGGCAATCCCCTGTTCACGCAGCGCGTGGGCGGCTTCAATCACATCTTTCATTTCAGGCAGCTTACGACCCGCCCAGATTTCCAGCTCGCGACGGTTAGGTTTCACCAACCATGGAGCCGCTTTCAGGCCAGCAACCAGTGCTTCGCGGCTGCTGTCAAAAATGATGCATGGGCACTGACTACGCAGACGGGTCATCCAGTCGGTGAACGCTTCCGGGCTCACACCGGACGGCAAGCTACCGCTCACGCAAACCATATCGAACTGACCTAACCAGCTCAGGGAATCATTAACAAAACGTTCCCAGTCGCCAGGCGTCACTTCAAAGCCAGAGAAGTTGAAATCGGTCACTTCACTGTCTTTTTCCGTCAGTTTGACGTTGATACGAGTACGACCCTGCACAACCTGAAAACGGTTCGCGATGCCCAGTTCACTGAACAGCTGCTGAAATCCATCCTGGTTGTCTTTACCCAGGAAGCCACCCACGGTGACGTCGATGCCGAGATCTTTCAGCACTTTTGCAACGTTGATCCCTTTCCCGGCAGCATGTAAGCCGGTGGTACGCACGAGGTTAACCTCACCGCGTTCAATTTCCGGGGTAAACCCCACCAGGTCATAGGCCGGGTTTAAAGTAATCGTTGCGACACGTCTGCTCATTTATGCGCCCTCCCCAAGGCCTGCGGCGATAGCTTCGCCAATCGCATCCAGCGCCTGTTGCGCATCCTCACCTTGCGCGGTAAAGCGCAGACGGTGACCTTTCTTCACACCCAGCGCCACGACTTTCATCAGGCTGCGGCCATTGGCCGGTTTACCCGAACCATCAAGGTTGGTGACGGTAATGTCGCTGGAGAATTGTTTAATGGTATTAACCAGCATAGTGCCTGGACGCGCGTGCAGCCCGTGCTCATTGCGGATCACATATTCAGCGCTCAGCACGTCCTCAGCGATGGCATCATCGCTGGTCAGCAACGCCAGCAGCGTAGCGCCATCAGCTTTCAGCAAACGGTCAGCTTTTTTGTCGAGCAGTAAATTGGTCAGGCGATTAAGTACCGCTGTCGGCTGGTCATCAGCCATCGCTACGGTAATCAGCAGGGAAACCGGCTGCTCATCGCGGATAAAAGCGGTTGCTGCACGGCTGACCGCAACGGCGCTGCGCAGGTTACCTTCAGTGCTGTCGTTCAGCCAGATGCCCTGACCGAGGTTCAGCGGTTGTTCATTAATCGTTTTGCTGACAAAGGAAGCATCAACGGCACCAGCTTCTTTCAATCGCGCGGCGTTCAGCGCCTGCAGAGTCAGCAGATCGCTGGCGACAACGTCCAGGCTCAGCGTGTCGTTGTCCAGCTTCAGCACTTCACTCTGCTTTTCACCCATCAGCAGAGCACGCAGTTCTTCAGCGGTGGTCGCGGATTTAAGCTGTTCAGCAACGGAATCATCGCTCAGTACATGGGTCAGCTGACGCAGCAGTCCCAGATGTTCATCCGAGCTGGCGGCGATACCGATGGCGACGTAAGCGGTCTGCCCTTCGCCCCAGGTCACGCCCTGCGGGAACTGATAAACCTGAACACCGGTTTTCAGCACCTGGTCGCGGGTGTCGGTAGTGCCGTGCGGAATGGCAATGCCGTTACCCAGGAAAGTGGAGGTTTGCTGCTCGCGAGCCAGCATCCCGTTAATGTAGCCATCCGCCACGTTGCCCGCACTGACCAGCGCGGAAGCAACCTGACGAATTGCCTCTTCTTTATTGCCGGCCTGCTGACCGGGATGAATATCCTGCACAGATAACTGGAACATGGTTCTCCTCTCCTGCTGAATTGAATCGTTTCAGCTACTTTGAGAAAAAATGCGTCATCTACCTGCTGGAGAATCTCCCGATGACGCTGAAACGTTTCAAGGAGTCTGTACCTTTATTAGTCATCGCGCAAGAAAACTTAGCAACCTGATAACAGAAGTTAGAGATACTGCACACTTTTGCTGAAGTGCAGGTGACGAATACCTTTCTGGTTCAGCTTTTTGCTGAAGTTGAAAATTTGAAACGTCTTTTTGATTTATTCGTGCCATGCCACTGTTCATTTTCTGACTGGCGGCGTAAACTCCGCGATTCCTGAAACCACAGAACATCGACATGCAAAACAGTAGCGCCGCCTTCCCACGACGCGGGTTTGATTTAACCTCCTCCGCCTTCCTGATCGTCGCCTTCCTGACGGGCATTGCCGGGGCGCTGCAAACGCCTACCCTGAGCCTGTTTTTAACTAACGAAGTGCATGTGCGACCGGCGATGGTCGGCTTCTTTTTTACTGGTAGCGCGGTGATCGGCATTCTGGTGAGCCAGTTTCTTGCCGGACGTTCGGATCGCAAAGGCGACCGCAAACAGCTGATTGTCTTTTGCTGTCTGATGGGCGTGCTGGCCTGCGTGCTATTCGCCTGGAACCGTAACTACTTTATTTTGCTGTTTGTCGGCGTGTTTCTAAGCAGCTTTGGTTCCACTGCGAACCCGCAAATGTTCGCCCTCGCCCGCGAACATGCGGACAAAACGGGCCGCGAGGCGGTCATGTTTAGCTCGATTCTGCGCGCACAGGTTTCGCTGGCGTGGGTTATCGGGCCACCGTTGGCTTATGCGTTAGCGATGGGATTTGGCTTTACGGTGATGTATCTCAGCGCGGCGATTGCCTTCGTGGTCTGCGGCGCGATGGTCTGGTTTTTCCTTCCCAGCATGCGTAAAGAGCCAAAAACGGCTACAGGCCATCTTCAAGCACCGCGAACCAACCGTCGCGATGCGCTGCTGCTGTTTATCATCTGTACGCTAATGTGGGGAATCAACAGCCTGTACATCATTAATATGCCGCTGTTCATTATTAATGAGCTGCATTTACCCGAGAAACTAGCTGGATTAATGATGGGGACCGCCGCCGGGCTGGAAATCCCGACCATGCTGATTGCAGGCTACTACGCCAAACGCTTTGGCAAGCGTTTCCTGATGCAGATCTCTGCAATTGCCGGAGTGCTGTTTTATGTCGGCATGCTAACCGTACACACCCCCGTGCTGCTGCTGGCCCTGCAGGTGCTGAATGCTATTTTTATCGGCATTCTGGCCGGTATCGGTATGCTCTATTTTCAGGACCTGATGCCAGGCCAGGCCGGGGCGGCCACGACCCTCTATACCAATACCATTCGCGTCGGCTGGATTATTGCCGGTTCGCTGGCGGGTGTTGTTGCAGAAGTCTGGAGCTATCACGCCGTATTCTGGATTGCGCTAGTCATGGGCGTGGCTACCCAGGCCTGCCTGTGGCGTATTAAAGACGTGTAAAGCAGCGGTGTGCCGCATCAGCGGCACACCAGAGTATTACGCCAGGCCAATAAAAAACCCGGCAATTGTTGCGCTCATTAAGTTTGACAGCGTTGCCGCAGCCAGCGCCCTCATCCCTAGTTGGGCAATTTCAGACGCACGCTGGGGTGCAATTGCCGAGAATGCGCCAACCACCACGCCAATGGAACCAAAGTTGGCGAAACCGCATAGCGCAAACGAAATAATGGCGATAGTTTTCACATCCAGCGATCCCGGCGTTTGCAGGAATGGCGAGAAGTTGAGGTAGGCCACGAACTCGTTAATCGCCAGCTTCTGGCCAATCAGGCTGCCCGCCAGCGTCGCATCACTCCAGTCAACGCCCATTAACCATGCCAGCGGTGCCAGGACATAACCAAAAATCCCCTCCAGAGTCGCGTGACCAAAACCGAACCAACCGCCGATACCGCCAATCACGCCGTTGATCAGAGCGATAATTGCCACAAACGCCATCACTACCGTCGCCACGCCCACGGCAATTTTCACCCCAGCCATCGCGCCGCTAGCCGCGGCTTCAATAAAACTTTTCGGCGGCGTTTCGGTGAAGGAGAGGTTTTCGAAAGTCACCTGCGATGCTTCAGTCGCCGGGCTAAGAAGACGGGCAAACAGAATACCGCCGGGAATCGCCATCAACGATGCCGCCAGCAGATAATCAATCGGCACGCCCAGCCCGGCATAGCCAATCATCGTCGACCCGGCGATAGAAGCCATCCCGCTGCAAATCGCGGTAAATAACTCATTACGATTTAGCTTGTTAATAAAGGGCTTAACGATCGCCGGGATCTCATTTTGCCCAAGGAAAATGGTGGTAACGGCAACAAATGACTCAATCTTGCTAATATTCAGCGCTTTCTGGAAAATTCCGCCAAGAATTCGGATCAGTATTCCCATTACGCCAATATAATAAAGCAGGCTGACCAATGCGGTGATAAAAATAATGGCAGGCAATACCCTAAAGGCGAAAATAAAACCAGAACCATCGAATAAGAGATCCATTTTCGGCCCGACCAGTGAACCAAAAATAAATGCGCTACCGGCATCGCTGTAGGTCATCACTTTATTTACGCCGAAAGCCGCCTGCTCCGCCAACCATTTTCCTGGCGGAAAATAGAGCATAACGCCGCCAATGGCAATTTGCAGTACCAGCGCCGCGCCAACCGTGCGCAGACTAATTCTTTTTTTATTTACTGACAGCAGAAAAGCGATTGCCAGTAATACCACCATACCCAAAACACTTCTCATTATATCCATAATGATTATCTCTTGATGCCAGCAAACCCGGCATTACGCCAGGTTTTGGTATGTCTGATATTATTGCGGGCGACCGCTTACTGCCCGCCTGTTTCTATACCCAATGGATTTCAAGTTGCTTCGAGGCGGCAAGAGAGAGAAGCCCCAGGAGCTTACTCAAGTAAGTGACTGGGGTGAACGAACGTAGCCAACAAAGAAGCCGCTTGAAAGACGACGGGTATATCAGGCGATGAGGGATATCCCACACGCCTGGCATAAAGTGATTAACGGTACATCCGTACGCACTCTTCGACTAAACCCCAAAACCAATCGGTATCAATGGTGATGCCGACTTTGGTATTCGGCGCTTTACCGAGCACGCCCAGTTCGTCGCAGACCGTACGGCCATAGCAGGGGCCGCTGTTAACATCCACCTCAACGTACATGTCCTGTGTTTTGATGCCCTGAGGATTAATCAGATAGCCGATGCAGGTGGCATCATGCACCGGGCCACCCGCTAAGCCGTAGTTTTCAAACTGCGTTTTGAGGGTGAAATTCATGATATCGCTAAACAACTGTCCCGCCGGACCGCCGGCTTTTTCCATGCGTGCAATAACGTCAGCGGTGCAGACCGTCTGATTCGTCAAATCCAGGCCCATCATGACCAGAGGGACACCCGAGCTGAATACCACGCGAGCGGCTTCAGGGTCGGCATAAATATTAAACTCTGCCGATGGCGTAAAGTTTCCGGTACCATAAGCACCGCCCATTAATACAATCTCGCGAATTTTCGGCAGGATTTCCGGCTGCATTCGCATGGCGACGGCAATATTGGTCAGTGGGCCAACGGGGAGCAGCGTGATGTCACCTTCACTGGCCATGAGCGTGTCAATAATATATTTAACCGCATGCGTTTCTTCTGCCTGACGAGTTAACGGTGAAAATACCGGCCCATCGAGTCCGGTTTCACCATGAATATTATCAGCGACAATTTGCTGACGCATAATTGGCTGTGGCATCCCGGCATAAATCGGCACATTGATATCTAAGTGCTGGCAAACATTTAATCCATTGACTAACGTTTTATCCAGCGTTTGGTTACCCGCAACAATCGTTATCCCTAATAAATCAATTGCCGGATGTCTGGCCGCCATCATTATCGCAATAGCATCATCGTGACCTGGATCGCAGTCGAGTATAATTTTTCTTTTTTCCATTTTTATTTCCTCTTTTCGCTTTTACGCCATTTTTATGTTATTACAGCAGGATTAAACAGGTATCGGATTAACGTTTGCAGCATACCAGGCGAAAACTGATACTGAATATGAGAAATCTCATACCGGGAAGCGACCGTGAAAGAAATCAAAAATGAAAATCTCAAGCAGCAATTGATAAGCGACTCGGGGTACCTGGGAAAGTTTTCCGTCGATGTTGTGCGGGATACACGATTGTTCCACGTTGTGGCAGGGGATTATATTGTCAAAGAGGGGGCTCAACCTGCGCACCTTTTTTACCTCGCACGCGGCCGGGCTAAGCTTTACACCACATCAGCTAATGGTCGGGTCTCGCTGATCGACTTCTTTGGCGCGCCCTGCTTTATCGGCGAGATAGAACTCATTGATAAACATCACGATCCGCGTGGCGTTCAGGCCATCGAAGAGTGCTGGTGCCTGGCGCTGCCCATTGCTTCATTCCGCCCGTTGTTGCTGAACGACGTCATTTTCCTGCGTAATCTCTGTATCGCGTTAAGCCAAAAAAACTATCGTAACATCGTTTCGCTCACCCAAAATCAATCTTTTCCGCTGGTGAATCGTCTGGCAGCATTTATTTTATTAACTCAGCATTGTGATATTTATCACGAAAAACATACCCCGGCGGCGGAATATATGGGCGTGTCGTATCGTCATTTATTATATGTGATCGCACAATTCTGCCAGGAAGGCCTGCTGGTTAAACAAAAATCCGGCTACGCTCTTGGTAATAAGCAAAAACTGATCGCCCTCGCGCGGGAGATGGATCCGGATAATAATTTTGCTGATTTATTATATTGAGATCCCGAAAAGCAGTTCATGGCTTCAAGACGTGCTCTGTTCAAGATGAAGAAGCCAGGTCATCGCGTCATCGCGATTCGCCGCGCACATCTCCACTTCAGGCTTCAGGCTGCCGCACACTTTAGGCCTTAACGGCGAGCCAAAAATGTTGCACAGGTTGTTTTCCGAGAGCTGTATACAGCGGGTGTTTGCCGGTTTACCGTGCGGCATTCCCGGGATGGGGCTGGAGATAGAAGGAGCGACACAGCAAGCTCCGCAGTCAGGGCGGCATTCCATAATCGACTCTTCTGATAACGCTTTTGGCGGCCCAGACTAAACGTTTTACCTGAAGATAGCAAAACACACGAATTCCACTTGCCTGAAAGGCCCGGCGCGAGTAGTTTTACGCGATATTTTTGACCCTTTATGTGACAGGATTACCGCAATGCCAAGAGCGAATGAAATTAAAAAAGGTATGGTGCTGAATTACAACGGCAAACTGCTGATTGTTAAAAACATTGATATTCAGTCACCCAGCGCCCGTGGCGCCGCAACGCTGTACAAAATGCGTTTCTCTGACGTACGTACCGGCCTGAAAGTGGAAGAGCGCTTTAAAGGCGATGATATCGTCGATACCGTGACCCTGACCCGTCGTTTCGTTGACTTCTCCTATATTGATGGCAACGAATACGTCTTTATGGATAAAGAAGACTACACCCCGTATATCTTTACTAAAGAGCAGATTGAAGAAGAACTGCTGTTTATTCCTGAAGGTGGGATGCCGGACATGCAGGTTCTGACCTGGGACGGTCAGCTGCTGGCCCTTGAACTACCGCAAACCGTTGACCTGGAAATCGTCGAAACGGCGCCGGGCATCAAAGGTGCATCCGCAAGTGCGCGTAACAAACCGGCGACCCTGAGCACCGGACTGGTGGTTCAGGTTCCTGAATACCTGAGCGCAGGCGAGCGCATTCGTATCCATATCGAAGAGAGCCGCTATATGGGCCGCGCGGACTAAGTCCTGCTTTTTCTGCCAAAATGAAACACAGAGGACAGCGCCAGGCTGTCCTTTTTTGTTCGTACCTTATCCTTATCTGGTATCGCAGGTCATTTGGTTCATATCAACTCAAGGTTACAACCGTCGCGCTCCTCGCCAAAGTTATTATACCAATAATGTGTTATTTACTGCTACGCTATGGTCATCGCTCTCAAGCCTGACGAGATAGACCGCTTGGCTGATTGATCAAGTTCACACAAAGTGGATAAATTCGGCTCACCAATTTAACTTGTTGTCATATAACTTTACACTGACGAATGTTAATCGTCAGTTAATCAGGTGTATGAATAATGACTACCATTGCTACAGCTACGCTGCCGGAAGGCGTGCAGCTCCCTCAGTACGATCGCAACCAACTGCGTTCGCGTATTGTGCATTTCGGTTTCGGCGCGTTTCATCGCGCGCACCAGGCCCTACTCACCGACAGGGTGCTCAACGCCAGCGGTGGGGACTGGGGGATTTGCGAGATTAGCCTGTTCAGCGGCGATCTGCTTATGAGCCAGCTTCGCCAACAAGATCATCTGTTTACCGTGCTGGAGAAAGGGGCCGAGGGCAATCAGCCGATCGTTGTCGGCGCAGTGCATGAATGTCTGAACGCCAAACTTGATTCGCTGGCTGCCATTATTGAGAAATTTTGCGAACCGCAGGTCGCCATTGTTTCTCTAACCATTACCGAGAAAGGCTACTGTATTGACCCTGCCAGCGGCCTGCTGGACATGACGCAGCCGCGCATTATTCATGACCTGGAAAACCCTACGCATCCGCAATCGGTGCCCGGTATTCTGGTCGAAACGCTGGCGCGCCGCCGCCAACGTGGACTGGCGCCGTTTACCGTTCTCTCCTGCGATAATATTCCCAACAATGGGCATGTGGTGAAAAACGCCGTGCTGGGAATGGCTGAAAAACGCGATTCGGACCTGGCGCAGTGGATTGCTGAACACGTCAGCTTTCCCGGCACGATGGTGGACCGCATTGTGCCAGCCGCCACCGATGAGTCGCTGGCGGAGATTAGCGCCGTGCTGGGAGTGGAAGACCCCTGCGCGATTAGCTGCGAGCCGTTTATTCAATGGGTTGTCGAAGATAACTTTGTTGCCGGCCGCCCGGACTGGGAAGCAGCTGGCGTACAGATGACGGATGATGTGCTGCCGTGGGAACAGATGAAGCTGCGGATGCTCAACGGCAGCCATTCGTTTCTCGCCTGGCTGGGCTATCTGGCAGGCCACGAACATGTCAGCGACTGTATGCAGGACCCGGTTTTCCGCAGCGCCGCTTACCGTTTGATGCTTGATGAACAGGCACCAACTCTCTCAATCACCGGTGTCGACCTGACGGCCTATGCTGACAGCCTGATCGAGCGTTTCAGCAACCCCTCGCTGAAGCATCGCACCTGGCAAATTGCTATGGACGGTAGCCAGAAGCTGCCGCAGCGTATGCTTGACGGTATCCGTATCCACCTTGCTCGCGGCAGCCAGTGGCCGCTGCTGGCGCTGGGCGTGGCGGGCTGGATGCGCTATGTCAGCGGCATTGACGACGCTGGAAATAAGATTGATATCCGCGACCCGCTGGCGGATAAAATTGGAAAAATTGTATCCGCCAGCAATGAACAACAGCGCGTTAGCGCCCTACTCTCCCTGGAAGAAATTTTTGGCTGCGACCTTTCGCAAAATCCGCAGTTCGTCGCCAACATCACCGCCGCGTGGCATCAACTTGTGACCGCCGGCACTCGCCAGGCGATTAGCGCCGCACTAAATTCTTAACAATTTCTGCCTTTAAGCGGACAGAGAACCTTATCTGTCCGCGGTAAGGCTTCTCTTTTCACTTTTTTTTCGTCAGGATAGTCTCAACTGTTACAACATTACATTTATCCTGGAGAAAAGGTGACCAAAACTAACTTGATCACGGGATTTCTCGGCAGTGGCAAAACGACCTCGATTTTGCATCTGCTGGCCCATAAGCCCGCGGATGAAAAATGGGCCGTTCTGGTCAACGAATTTGGCGAAGTGGGCATCGACGGCGCACTGCTGGCCGAGAGCGGAGCCCTGCTTAAAGAAATCCCCGGCGGCTGCATGTGCTGCGTCAACGGCCTGCCAATGCAGGTTGGGCTCAATACGCTGCTGCGCCAGGGAAAACCTGACCGCTTGTTAATAGAGCCAACCGGTCTTGGCCATCCTAAACAGATCCTCGATATTCTGACCGCCGCCGTATACGAGCCGTGGATCGACCTGCGTGCGACGCTATGCGTGCTGGACCCGCGTCAGTTGCTCGACGAAAAGGTGGTGACCAACGAAAACTTTCGCGACCAGTTAGCCGCCGCCGATATTGTCATCACCAATAAAGCGGACCGCGCGACCAGCGAAAGCCAACTGGCCTTTGCAACATGGTGGCAGACCTATGCCGGAGAGCGTCAGCACGTCAGCGCCACCCAGGGCAATATTGACCCGGTATGGCTTGATTTGCCGCGCCGCAACGTCACGCCGCTACCTGAAAGCGCTGAACACGCGCATAGCCACGGGCAAAAACCAGGTCTGGCGGCGCTTAATCTCCCTACCCACCAGCGCTGGCGCCGCAGTCTTAATAGCGGTCAGGGCTATCAGGCCTGCGGCTGGATTTTTGACGCCGAGACCATTTTTGACACCGTTGGCCTGCTCGAATGGGCGCGACTGGCGCCGGTCGGGCGCGTTAAAGGCGTGATGCGTATTGCCGAAGGACTGGTGCGTATCAATCGCCAGCAGCTTGACCTGCATATTGAGACGCAGAACGTTGCGCCGCCGGATAGCCGCATTGAGCTGATCGCTGATTCCGATACCGACTGGAACGCGCTACAGGCCTCCTTGTTGAAGCTTCGTTTAAGTTAAGGCGGCTATGGTTGCCGTCGTTTTACACAACACGCGATAATTATGATTAAAAATCGAATTCCCCTTATCCTGCTGCTGAACGCGGCGGGTATAGCGCTATTTTGCTCGTGGTACTTTCCTGTTAACCATGGTTTCTGGAATCCGCTGGATTCCGCTATCTTCTATTTCTTTAACCACCTGGTTGGAGTGAGCCCTGCTTACACCTGGCTGCTGGCAATTATCAACAACCGCGCATTCGACGCCTGCTCGCTGCTGGCAATGGGCAGCCTGATGCTGAGCTTCTGGTTTAAAGAACAGAGCGCCGGACGCCGCCGGGTGATTATCATCGGCCTGGTAATGCTGCTCGCCGCCGTCGTCATCAATCAGTTGGCTCAGCATCTGATGCCGGTCAAACGCGCCAGCCCCTCGCTCTCTTTCACCGACATTACTAAAGTGAGTGATGTGATCTCATTTCCCACTAAAGATGCCTCTAAGGATAGCTTCCCGGGCGATCACGGCATGATGCTGCTGATTTTTGCCGCCTTTATGTGGCGCTATTTTGGTCATCGCGCGTTGGCTATTGCGCTGGTCATATTTGTGGTCTTCGCGTTCCCGCGCGTAATGATTGGCGCTCACTGGTTTACCGATATTGCCGTCGGTTCATTAACTGCCGTATTGATTGGCGCGCCCTGGGTGTTGATGACCCCACTGAGCGATAAAGTGATATCTTTATTTGAACGTTATCTACCCGGCGGAAAAACAAAAAATTAAACTCCGCCTTACAAATGATTAATATCATTCATAAGGGATCGTTCTGGGTCCCTTTTCTCTCAGCTCATTTTTTCTCATCCCTCCATCATCTTCCCGTCACATTAATCATTATAGAAATGAGTGGATTGCATATTTTTTACCCACAATTGACGCTATTTTACCCTTTCCCGATGATTCACTTTTTGTCGCAAAAATACTTATAAGAAATTGCGCGAAACCGCTCGCCATCCCTTGTTTGATCGGGTAATCTCGATCTCGTTTTGCCTTTCCAGCGACATCAATTCAGAGAATGAATAAATTTGTGCGTTAGGCCACAATTTTATGCTTACGGAATTGTCTCATTGCGACCAGGTAATTAGGCTCTAACACGTTTGGCATTTTTTATAACGACATTGTCGTTAAGGACAACAAGGGATAACACACAGCATGGTCAAATCTCAGCCGATTTTGAGATATATCTTGCGGGTCGCCCCCGCGATTGCAGTTGCGGTTCTGCTTTCCGCGTGTAGTTCAAATAGTACCGCCAGAAATATGCATTCTGAGACGCTTGCTGTGGGTAGTGGCGATTTATCATCACTGCAAGCCTCTCAGGATGAATTTGAAACAATGGTTCGCAATCTGGACGTTAAGTCCCGTTTGATGGATCAATATGCCAGCTGGAAGGGCGTGCGTTACCGCCTCGGTGGCAGCACTCGTAAAGGCATTGATTGTTCTGCCTTTGTGCAACGTACTTTCCGTGAACAGTTTGGTCTGGAACTGCCGCGCTCAACTTCTGAGCAGCAGGATTCAGGTAAATCCATTACGCGTTCTCAACTGCGTACTGGTGATTTAGTTCTGTTCCGTGCAGGTTCTACAGGTCGACATGTTGGCATCTATATCGGCAACAACCAGTTTGTTCATGCATCCACCAGCAGCGGTGTGACGATTTCAAGCATGGATGAGCCGTACTGGAAAAAGCGCTATAACGAAGCGCGACGAGTTCTGAGCCGCTCGTAAACTATTCTGATATTGGTTATCCCTTGGCCAATGCCAGAAAAAGGAAAACACTGCCGAGGCAGTGTTTTTTTTTGCTCGTCAGCGAATGAACCTGGCAATATAAGCTATGTCTTTAAGTGGGGATGGAAAAAACGACTTCTATGCCCCCCTGGCGCAAATCAATAACACGGACTGATATAGCCTATGCCTACCCGTCACTTCTCTCCTCGGCGTAAAATCTGGCTAACCAGCTTATGTATCGGAATCGCCGTCGCCCTGCTGGCCGGTAGCATTCAGTTTATGGTGATTTATCACAATCGGGCAGAGCGTTTCGACGTCATCATTGATAATGTTCATGCGTATCTTAAGAGCTACTTCCACGATTTAAATCAGACCATTGATGGCCTGCAACCGCTAGTCGATCAGCCCTGTGAAAATGTCGATTCTGGATTAACCGCCCATGCTGCATTCAGCCCAAACGTGCGTGCGCTCCTGCTGGTTAAAAATGGTTTCGCGTTTTGTTCTTCCGCCACCGGGGCAATGAATACGCCTTTAACCCAGCTCATCCCCCAGCTCGATATCTCTAAAGCGGTCGATATGGCCATTCTGCCGGGGACGCCCATGATGCCGCAAAGCGCCGCGCTGGCGATGTGGGTCCGCAGTCCGCACGGTGGAGAAGACGGTGTTTTTGTCTCGATTAATGCCAACCTGACACCCTATATTCTCTACTCTGCCCGGCAGAACGATTTCAGCGGACTTGCCCTGGCCATTAACCACACTGCCATCTCCACCTTCAGCAATAAACTTATCGACCCGCAAACGCTACTCTCGCCACCAATCCGCCAGGTGCAAATTGACGGTTTGCCGCTCAAAGTTTATCTCTACGCCAACAGCTGGCTGGCAGAAAATACCCAATTTGCCCTGCTGCTTGGCGTGGTATGCGGCCTGCTGGCAGGGTTTTTGAGCTATTACGTCCTGACTATCAAATCTGACCCGCGCAAAGAACTGCTGTTGGCGATCAAAAACGATCAGTTTTACGTGGTTTACCAACCGGTAGTGAAATCCGACACGCTGCAAATTAGCGGTATTGAGGTACTGATGCGCTGGCGGCACCCGACCGCCGGGGAGATCCCTCCCGACGTGTTTATCACCCTGGCTGAAGCCCAGCAGATGATTATCCCTCTCACCCGCCATCTGTTAAAACTGATAGCCCATGATGCGGTGACTCTGCAAAGCCTTCTGCCCGCTGGTAGCAAGCTTGGGATAAATATTTCACCCGCCCACCTGCATGCCGACAGTTTTCAGCAGGATCTTCAACATTTCGCGACAACTATGCCTTCTGGCCATTTTAGCGTGGTGCTGGAGATTACCGAGCGCGCGATGATCGATAAAAGCCGGTCGTTGGAGAATTTCGATTGGCTACATGAGCAAGGCTTTGAAATTGCGATTGATGATTTTGGCACCGGGCATAGTGCGCTTATCTATCTGGAGCGCTATAACTTCGACTATCTGAAGATTGACCGCGGCTTCGTGCAAGCTATCGGCACCGAAACCGTGACATCACCGGTTCTGGATGCCGTGATCTCGCTGAGCCGCCGTCTGAAGCTCACCACGGTCGCCGAAGGTGTGGAAACGCAGGAACAGGCCGAATGGCTATGCCAGCACGGAGTGAACTATCTGCAGGGTTACTGGTTAAGCCGACCGCTGACCCTGGAAGCGCTGGTCGCCGCCTACAATGAACCCGCGAAATATTTCACAACCCGCTGAGTCTCCTTTATCATTCGCTATCAGAGGTCAGGCCACTTCAGGCCTGTCATTGGAGGACGATATCCTGGTTATGTTTGTACGCATCAGCCTGATACTGCTGACCTTATTTAGCCTGCAGAGCCAGGCGCAAGCGATTAAAGAGAGCAATACGTTCGCCATTATCGGCGAGCCTAAATACGTCGCTGGCTTTGACCACTACGATTATGCCAACCCCGCCGCGCCGAAAGGCGGTGCGATTACCCTTGCGGCCATTGGCACCTTTGATAACTTCAATCGCTACGCGCTGCGCGGCAACCCGGGCATACGTACCGAAACGCTGTACGACTCCTTGTTTACCACCTCTGATGACGAACCCGGCAGCTACTATCCGCTGATTGCCGAAAGCGCTCGCTACGACGAAGCATTTTCGTGGATGGAGATAACCCTCAATCCACACGCCCGCTACCATGACGGCAGCCCAATAACCGCCAGCGATGTCGCGTTTACTTTTCAAAAGTTTATGACCGAAGGGGTGCCGCAATTTCGCCTCTATTATAAAGGCACCACCGTTAAAGCGATCGCCCCGCTAACGGTTCGCATTGAGCTGGCAAAACCGGGCAAAGAGAATATGCTCAGCCTGTTCTCCCTGCCAGTGATGCCGGAAAAATTCTGGCGTAACCATAAGCTCAGCGACCCGCTCTCTTCACCACCGTTAGCTAGCGGTCCGTACCGCGTGACCGCCTGGCGTATGGGTCAGTACATCACCTACTCGCGAGTAAAAGACTACTGGGCCGCTGATTTACCGGTTAATCGTGGGCGCTGGAATTTCGACACCTTGCGCTACGATTACTATCTGGATGACAACGTCGCCTTTGAAGCCTTCAAAGCCGGAGCCGTTGACCGACGCGAAGAGAATATCGCTAAGAACTGGGCCACCCGCTATGTGGGGCGCAATTTTACCCATGGCTACATCGTCAAAGATGAATATACCAACACCTCGGCGCAGAATACCCAGTGGCTGGCTTTCAACATCCAGCGCCCGGTATTTACCGACCGGCGGGTACGCGAAGCCATAACTCTCGCGTTTGATTTTGAATGGATGAATAAGGCGCTGTTTTATAACTCTTACAGCCGCGCCAATAGCTTCTTTCAGAATACCGAATACGCGGCGCGTGATTATCCAGATGCCGAAGAGCTTGCTCTGCTAACGCCGCTGAAAAAGGAGATCCCAGCCGAAGTTTTCACGCAGATCTACCTGCCCCCGGTCTCCAGTGGCGACGGTTTCGAGCGCGCAAACCTGCTCAAAGCAGATGCCATCCTTAACCAGGCGGGATGGGTGGTGAAAAACCAGCGGCGGGTTAACGCGAAAAGCGGCAAACCGTTACGCTTTGAGCTGCTACTTCCTTCCGGGAGCAGCGATCGCTGGGTTCTGCCCTTTCAGCACAACCTTCAGCGGCTCGGGATTGCGATGGATATTCGCCAGGTCGACAACTCCCAGTACAGCAACCGCAAGCGCAGCCGCGATTACGACATGATGCCCAACGTCTGGCGCGCCACGCCCTGGCCCGGTACTGACCTGCAAATCTCCTGGGACTCTGAATATATTGACTCCAGCTACAACGCTTCCGGTGTACAAAGCCCGGCCGTCGACCAGCTGATTGCCCAAATTATTCGCTGGCAGGGCAATAAGGAGAAGCTGCTGCCGCTGGGCCGGGCTCTCGACCGCGTGCTGACGTGGAACTATTACATGCTGCCGATGTGGTATATGGCGCAGGACCGAACCGCATACTGGGATAAATTCTCTTTCCCGCAGACCCGCGCGGTCTACTCTTCTGGTTTTGAAAACTGGTGGTACGACGCACGCAAAGCCGCCAGGCTCCCCGCGGACAGACGTTAAGGAATTAAGATGGGTGCATATCTGCTCCGCCGACTACTGCTGATCATCCCAACGCTATGGGCGATCATCACCATTAACTTTTTTATTGTGCAAATCGCGCCCGGCGGCCCGGTCGATCAGGCGATTGCAGCCATTGAGTTTGGCGATCGCGGCAGTTTGCCCGGGGCCGGAGAAAGCGGAATGAGCGCCAGCCATGCGCGTACCGGCGTCAGTAACATTAGCGACGGACACTATCGCGGCGGGCGCGGGCTCGACCCGGAGGTCATAGCTGAAATAACCCACCGCTACGGCTTTGATAAACCGCTGCACGAGCGCTATTTTAAAATGCTCGGCGATTATCTACGCTTTGATTTTGGCGATAGCCTGTTCCGCAGCTCGTCGGTACTACAGCTGATTAAAGACAGCCTGCCGGTCTCCATCACCCTCGGTTTGTGGAGCACGTTGATTATTTATCTGGTGTCGATTCCATTGGGGATCCGCAAAGCAGTCAGCAACGGCAGCCATTTTGACGTCTGGAGCAGCACGCTGATTATTATCGGCTATGCGATCCCGGCATTCCTGTTCGCGATTTTGCTGATCGTTATCTTTGCCGGAGGGAGCTATTTCGATCTCTTCCCGCTACGCGGGCTGGTTTCCGCCAACTTCGATAGCCTGCCGTGGTATCAAAAAATCCTCGACTATCTCTGGCACATTACGCTCCCCGTGCTGGCGACGGTGATCGGCGGTTTCGCGGCCCTCACCATGCTGACCAAAAACAGCTTTCTTGATGAGATCCGCAAGCAGTACGTGGTCACTGCCCGTGCCAAAGGAGTGAGTGAAAAGCAGATCCTCTGGGGTCATATTTTTCGCAACGCCATGCTGCTGGTGATTGCTGGCTTTCCGGCCACCTTTATCAGCATGTTCTTTACCGGCTCACTGCTCATTGAGGTGATGTTCTCGCTAAACGGACTGGGGCTGCTGGGCTATGAAGCCACCGTTTCCCGCGATTACCCGGTGATGTTCGGCACGCTGTATATTTTTACCCTGATTGGCCTGCTGCTGAATATCATCAGCGATATCAGCTATACGCTGGTCGATCCGCGTATCGATTTTGAGGGCCGCTAATGTCTTTTTTTAGTCCCGTCAATCAGGCCCGCTGGGCGCGCTTTCGCCACAACCGTCGCGGCTACTGGTCCCTGTGGATCTTTTTGGTGCTTTTCGCCTGTAGTCTGTGCGCCGAGCTTATCGCCAACGATAAACCTCTGCTGGTGCAGTACCGCGGCAGCCTCTACGTTCCACTATTAAAAAACTACAGCGAGACCACCTTCGGCGGCAGCTTTGCTACCGCCGCCGACTATCAGGATCCGTGGCTGCAAAAGCAGCTGGACGATAACGGCTGGGCCCTGTGGGCGCCGGTACGTTTTGGTGCGACGACCATTAACTTCGCCAGCGACAGCCCCTTTCCGTCTCCGCCGTCAAAGCTGAACTGGCTGGGCACCGATGCTAACGGCGGTGATGTGCTGGCGCGAATCCTCTATGGGACGCGAATTTCTATTCTCTTCGGTCTGTTGCTGACCTTCTTCTCCAGCGTGCTGGGGGTAATGGCTGGCGCAATCCAGGGGTATTACGGCGGAAAAGTCGACCTCTGGGGACAGCGATTCATCGAAGTGTGGTCAGGGATGCCAACTCTGTTTCTGATTATCCTGCTCTCAAGCGTGGTCCAGGCCAATTTCTGGTGGCTGCTGGCGATTACCGTACTGTTCGGCTGGATGACGCTGGTGGGCGTCGTCCGCGCTGAATTCCTGCGCACCCGCAACTATGACTATATTCGCGCCGCGCAGACGCTCGGCGTTAGCGATCGGGCGATTATTCTGCGCCATATGCTGCCAAATGCTATGGTCGCCACCCTCACCTTCTTGCCGTTTATTTTGTGTAGTTCAATAACCACTCTGACCTCGCTGGACTTTCTCGGCTTCGGTCTGCCGCTGGGCTCCCCGTCTTTGGGCGAGCTGCTGTTGCAGGGGAAAAACAACCTTCAGGCTCCGTGGCTGGGCATCGCCGCTTTTCTGTCGGTGGCAGTGCTGCTGACGTTGTTGATTTTTATCGGTGAAGCGGTTCGCGACGCCTTCGACCCAAGCAAGGCGGTGTAGCATGACGCAACCTCTGTTAGATATTGATAACCTCTCCATCGCCTTCCGCCAGCAGGGTGAAACCACCACCGTCGTCAGCGAGCTGTCGCTGCAAATCGCGGCGGGCGAAACCCTGGCGCTGGTGGGCGAATCCGGTTCCGGCAAAAGCGTTTCGGCGCTGTCGGTGCTACGCCTGCTGCCCTCTCCGCCGGTCAGCTATCCCAGCGGCGATATCCGTTTTCACGGTCAATCGCTGCTGCACGCTGATGAACACACCTTGCGCGGCGTGCGCGGTAACCGCATCGCGATGATCTTTCAGGAGCCGATGGTTTCGCTAAACCCGTTACATAACCTCGAAAAGCAGCTGTACGAAGTGCTCTCTTTGCACCGTGGTATGCGTAAAGAGGCGGCGCGCGGGGAGATCCTCGACTGTCTTGATCGCGTGGGGATCCGCAATGCGTCGCGGCGACTAGGCGATTATCCACATCAGCTTTCCGGCGGCGAGCGCCAGCGGGTGATGATAGCCATGGCGCTGCTGACGCGTCCGGAGTTGCTTATTGCCGATGAACCCACTACCGCGCTGGATGTGTCGGTTCAAGCACAAATCCTTGCGCTGCTGCGCGAACTCAAGCAAGAGCTCAACATGGGGTTGCTATTTATCACCCATAACCTGAGTATCGTGCGTCAGCTCGCCGATCGCGTGGCGGTGATGCAAAACGGCCGCTGCGTCGAGCAAAATAGCTGTCAGGCGCTATTCTCTGCGCCTGAGCATTCTTATACTCGCCGCCTGCTAGATAGCGAGCCGTCGGGCGATCCGGTGCCGCTGGCTCCCGATGCGCCGGAGCTGCTGCGGGCAGAAAACTTGAGTATCTCTTTTCCTATACGCAAGGGGCTGCTGCGCCGGGTCGTCGATCATAATCGGGTGGTTAACGCCCTCAGCTTTCATTTACGCGCCGGAGAAACCCTTGGTCTGGTCGGCGAATCTGGCTCTGGTAAAAGTACCACCGGGCTGGCGCTTCTGCGCCTGATTCACTCTGAGGGAACGATTAATTTTGATGGTGAGGCACTTCAGGGGCGCAATCGTCGTCAGATGCTGCCGCTACGCCGTCGTATGCAGGTTGTTTTTCAGGACCCTAACTCATCGCTGAATCCACGGCTCAATGTCCTGCAAATCATTGAAGAAGGGTTGCGCGTGCATCAGCCGACGCTCACCCCTGCCGAGAGGGAGCAGGCGGTGATACAGGCGATGCAGGAGGTAGGACTGGACCCGCAATCTCGTCATCGCTATCCAGCCGCCTTTTCCGGTGGTCAGCGTCAGCGCATCGCTATCGCCAGGGCATTAGTCGTTAAGCCTCAGCTCATCGTGCTGGATGAACCGACCTCGTCGCTGGATAAGACCGTACAGGCGCAAATTCTGGCCTTGCTGAAGGCGTTACAGCAAAAGCATCAGTTGGCCTATATTTTTATCAGCCACGACTTACGCGTAGTGCGGGCACTGTGTCATCAAGTCATGGTACTGCGGCAGGGAGAGGTTATCGAGCAGGGGGAGTGCGAGCGCGTTTTTACCGCTCCGCAACAGGAGTATACCCGCCAGCTGCTGGCGCTAAGCTGACGGTCAGAATGGATTATTACCAGAGAAAGGTTCAGCAATCGCCACGCCGAAATTTTTCAGGCGACAGGTTGCAGCAAACTCGTCCTGGCGATTAACAAACAGGCACGGTTCCCCTTCGCATTCAACAATAGAGCTATCTACTTCGATGTCGCTGAGCGCCTGGCTAAGCTTATGCATGACCGACCATGCATTTTGGCCATCCGGACTCAGCAATTTCAAAGCAACAAGGCTGTTTTCACTCTGCGCGCCGTTTTGCGGAATCGGTTCAACTCTTGAACCTGCAAAACCGGCCAGCCAGCGATAGCTCTGCGGCAGACGGTGTACGATAGAGAGTTGCAGTGTATTCACGTGTTTTCCCCGGAAGCAAAATACTTCACAATAATTTCACATCAATGCTAACACATTATTGACAAATAGTCCTGATTCCGCACGGAAAACGCTTACACCGGTATAATATCTGTGTTATTGGGTTGTAATGTAAAAGTTTAAAATCGTGCAGATGGAACATCTTCGGGCTATATGTACCCGTTTCTGTGATCTAAAACAACTTTTTTATCGCAACAATGCGACTTTTTAAGCGATCTGATTTTACATAAAAGAAACAAATTGCTAAACCGAGAAGCGAGTTTCGGTTGATATGCATCAAAAAAGGGGCGAAATCGCCCCCTCGATGTAGCTCAACGTGCGGCTTTTCGCCGTCGGCTGGCATAGAGATAAAAGAGAATGGAGCTGCTGGCACAGACGGCGATAGAAATCAGCATCGGCCAGGCGGTGGTAAAGGTCGCCATTGAGAGGAGTGCACCGACAATCGCCCCAATCCCGAAGCGGAAGGTTCCCGCCAGCGAAGAGGCCGTCCCTGCCATATGCGGAAATTCATCAAGAATAACCGCCATCGCGTTTGAAGAAACCATGGAAACGCAGCCGATAAACGCGGCAACGCCAAACACTAACGCCCAAAAACCAACATCAAACAGCGCACAGACCACCATCCACACGGCCATCGCGAACTGGATCCACAGCCCGGCGCGGAACATGTTTACCGCCCCAACCCGCCGCACAAACCGGCTATTGATAATGGTCATAACGAACAGGAAAACGACGTTCAGCGCAAAATAGTAGCCAAAGTGCTGCGGCGAAACGTGGTTGATATTGATATAGACAAACGGACCCGCACTCAAAAACGAGAACATCCCGGCAAAGCTAAAACCGCTCGCCAGCATATAGCTCAGAACTCGTTTGTGGCGGAACAGGGTAGCAAAATTGCCAAGCGTAGTGCGGATATGAAACTTTTGTCGCCGCTCTGGCGGCAGGGTTTCGCTAATGAAGAAAGCGATCATCATCGACGCTAACAGCGCCGCCACCGCCAGGATCCAGAAAATAGCATGCCAGCTGAACCACACCAGCACCGCCCCGCCAACCATTGGCGCCACCAGCGGCGCGACGGTGGTCACCAGCATGACGAACGACATCATCCGCGAGAACTCTTCTTTTGGATAGATATCGCGCATCAGGGCGTTAATCACCACGCTTGCCGCCGCAGCCGCCAGGCCATGAAAGAAGCGCATCGTAATCAACATATCGATAGTCTGCGACAGCGCGCAGGCCACCGCCGCCGCCGCGAAAACCAGCGTTCCGCCGAGAATAACCGGTTTACGCCCGATACTGTCAGCCATCGGGCCATATAAAAGCTGACCCACAGCAAAGCCCAGAATATAGGTGCTGAGCGTCATCTGCGCGCTGCCATCAGGCACATTGAACTGCGCCGAAATCACCGGCAGCGCCGGGAGATACATATCAATCGACAGCGGCATCAACATGGCCAGCAGGCCAAGAATAAACACAATTCCTAATGACGAATTCTTCTTTGCCGTCACGTTTTACTCCGCGCATGTTGGCCGCCGACGCTGGCTATTTCAGCTTCCGTCAGCGGACGATATTCACCAGGGGCCAGCGACTCATCAAGGGCAATGTCGCCAATACGTTCGCGGTGTAACTCCACTACGTGGTTACCGACAGCGGCAAACATCCGCTTAACCTGATGGTAACGCCCTTCGCTAATGGTCAGGCGGACTTCGGTCGGTGTTACCACTTCCAGCACCGCTGGTTTGGTCAGCTCTTTCTCATTGTGCAGTTGAACGCCTTTAGCAAACTGCTCGGCGGTGGTTTCATCAACCGGGTTTTCCAGCTCCACCAGATAGGTTTTTTCACAGTGATGGCGCGGGGAAGTAATGCGGTGAGACCACTGACCATCATCGGTCATCAGCACCAGGCCGGTGGTGTCGATATCCAGACGTCCTGCCGCGTGCAGCTTGTGGGCCACCGGCTCATCGAGGAAATAGAGTACCGTCGGATGATCCGGATCGTCGGTAGAACAAACGTACCCCTGCGGCTTGTTGAGCATAAAGTAGCGCGGGCCGTTTTGTTGAGTCAGCGTATTGCCGTCATACTCGACATCATGCTCCGGTAGAAGCTTGAAGGAAGAGTCTTTTACAATTTCGCCATCCACGGTAACGCGGCTGCCGCGGATTTCACGCCCGGCAATAGCCCGACTAACGCCAAGTTGCTGAGCGATAAACTTATCAAGTCGCATGAGATTTTTTTAGCCTGTAAAGAGTGCTGGAGCGGGCAACTCGCCCGAAAAAGAAGAATATCACGGGTTAGTATAACGAGCTCTTAACACCACTCAAGGGAAAAGATTCGTGGCATACTATTCGCGAGTTAATTAACCGCCATAAATTCATGACTTTTACATTACGCCCCTACCAAAAAGAGGCGGTCGACGCCACGCTCGCCTGGTTTCGCCGTCACCATGAACCTGCCGCCATCGTCTTACCGACCGGCGCAGGTAAAAGCCTGGTCATCGCCGAACTGGCGCGGCTGGCGCGCGGTCGCGTGCTGGTACTCGCACACGTCAAAGAGCTGGTGGCGCAGAACCACGCAAAGTATCGCGCACTCGGCCTGGAAGCGGATATCTTCGCCGCAGGCCTGAAGCGTAAAGAGAGCCACGGAAAAGTGGTGTTTGGCAGCGTGCAATCGGTGGCCCGCAATCTTGACCAGTTTCAGGGCGAGTTTTCGTTGCTGATCGTCGATGAGTGCCACCGCATCAGCGACGACGATGACAGCCAGTATCAGCAGATCATCAGCCACCTTCAGCAGGTCAATCCGCATCTACGTCTGCTCGGGCTAACCGCCACCCCTTTTCGCCTTGGTAAAGGCTGGATTTACCAGTTTCATTATCACGGCATGGTACGTGGCGATGAAAAAGCGCTGTTTCGCGACTGCATCTACGAGCTGCCGCTGCGCTATATGATTAAGAACGGCTACCTGACGCCACCAGAGCGGCTGGATATGCCGGTGGTGCAGTATGACTTCAGCCGTCTCCAGGCACAAAGTAACGGCCTGTTTAGCGAGGCCGACCTGAACGTTGAGCTGAAAAAACAGCAGCGCGTCACGCCGCATATCGTCAGCCAAATCGTTGAATTTGCCCAAACGCGCAAAGGGGTGATGATTTTCGCCGCCACCGTCGAACATGCAAGCGAAGTAACTGGCTTACTCCCGAGCGGTGAAGCAGCATTGATCACCGGCGAAACGCCGGGACCGGAGCGTGACCGAATTATTGAAGCGTTTAAGGCCCAGCAGTATCGCTATCTGGTCAACGTCGCGGTCCTGACCACCGGCTTTGATGCGCCGCATGTCGATCTGATCGCCATTCTGCGCCCTACCGAGTCGGTGAGTCTTTACCAACAAATCGTCGGTCGCGGCCTGCGCCTGTCGCCGGGCAAAACCGACTGTCTGATTCTCGACTACGCTGGTAACCCGCATGACCTGTACGCGCCGGAAGTGGGCGCGCCTAAAGGGAAAAGCGATAACGTGCCGGTGCAAGTTTTCTGCCCGGCCTGTGGTTTCGCTAATACTTTCTGGGGAAAAACCACCGCCGATGGCACGCTGATTGAGCACTTTGGCCGCCGCTGCCAGGGCTGGTTTGAGGATGACGAAGGCCATCGCGAACAGTGCGACTTTCGCTTCCGCTTTAAAAATTGCCCGCAGTGTAATGCGGAAAACGATATCGCCGCCCGCCGCTGCCGCGAATGCGACACTATCTTGGTCGACCCGGATGACATGCTCAAAGCGGCGCTGAAGCTGAAGGATGCGCTGGTATTGCGCTGTAGCGGTATGGACCTTCAGCACGGAGCGGATGACAAAGGCGCGTGGTTGAAAATCACCTATCATGATGAGGATGGCGCGGACGTAAGTGAGCGCTTCCGTCTGCATACACCTGCCCAGCGCATGGCCTTTGAACAGCTATTTATCCGCCCCCACACCCGCACGCCTGGCGTGCCGCTGCGCTGGATAACGCCTGCTGACATCCTCACCCAGCAAGCACTTCTGCGCCATCCGGATTTTGTTGTGGCGCGTATGAAGGGGCAATACTGGCAGGTACGGGAAAAAGTGTTCGATTATCAAGGGCGCTTTCGCCGGGCCAATGAGCTGCGCTAATCGCCCTAATGGCTGAGGTTTTCATTGCCGTAAAAACGTTTGGCGGCTATAATGCCGCCCGCTTTTGTATTCGCAAAAGCAGATAATCTGCCTGCTGCTGGGTCGCCTGTGGCAGGATTTATATATAGAGAGACGTCAATGTTTACTATCAACGCAGAAGTACGTAAAGAGCAGGGTAAGGGTGCGAGCCGCCGCCTGCGTGCAGCTAACAAATTCCCAGCCATCATCTATGGCGGCGAAGCTGCTCCAGTAGCGATTGAAATGGATCAAGACAAAGTGTGGAACATGCAGACCAATGCTGAGTTCTACAGCGAAGTCCTGACCATCGTTATCGATGGCAAAGAAGAGAAAGTTAAAGCTCAGGCTGTTCAGCGTCACCCGTTCAAGCCAAAACTGTCTCACATCGACTTCGTTCGCGCTTAATCGCCGACTGAACGTTGTATGGCAAACGCCCCGGCCCGCAAGGTCCGGGGCGTTTTGTTTATAGAGCTAACAGCGTTGACGTATTCAGCGCCAGATGCTGCAACAGCATAATCGTTTTCGCATCGACGATCTCACCATTGCGGATAGCCTCCAGAGCCTGCTCAAGCGGCCACTCCAGCACCTCAATATCCTCCCCTTCCGCAGCCAGTCCCCCACCATCGCTACGCCTGTCGTCCGAGGAGTATTCCGCAATAAAAAAGTAGAGCTTTTCCGTCACCGACCCGGGGCTCATATAGGCCGTAAATACCGGTTCAATACGCGTGACGCGAAAACCGGTCTCCTCTTCAGCCTCGGCGATGATCCGCTCCTCTGGCGAGACATTATCCAGTAGTCCGGCGGCAGCTTCGATCAAAAAACCGTCATGACCGTTAATCCACACCGGAAAGCGAAACTGACGAACCAGCACGACCGTTTGCTTTTCCCGGTTGTAGAGCAAAATCACCGCGCCATTACCGCGGTCGTAAGCTTCCCGACTCTGCTCCTGCCAGCGCCCGTCCCGGCGCAGTAACTCAAACGTGTAGGTTTTCAGCGTGTACCAGTTGTCCGATAATAGCGTTTCGCGGATATGGCGAACGCGCGGCGCATCAGCGTGCATGTTTTTCCCCTTTTTGGTGACAGCGAGCACCATAACATGCATAATCGTGCACAAACAAGATCACTCATGAAGGTATTTTCGATGCTTGCCAGCCAGAGAAAACAGCAGATTTTGCATATCCTCGCCGAGGAAAAACAGGTGATGTCAGGCGATCTCAGCCAGCGTTTTAGCGTTTCAGAGGACTCCATTCGCCGGGATCTGCGAGAACTGGCTGCGGAAGGTAAATTGCAGCGGGTGCACGGCGGCGCGCTGCCGGTTTCCGCGGCAATCGCGCCTATTGAAACAAGAAAAAACGTGCAAATCCCTTCAAAGCAGGTAATCGCTCAACGCGCAGTGGAGCTTATTCAACCCGGTCAGGTGGTGATTATCGACGGCGGAACCACGACCGGAGAGATGGCGCGCCTGCTGCCGAATGACCTGGCGTGTACAGTGGTGACTCATAGCCCGGGGATCGCCGTCGAACTGGTGGAAAAACCGCTGATAGAAGTGATTTTGATTGGCGGTCGGCTATTCAAACATTCGGTAGTTAGCGTGGGCGCAAACGCGCTGGAAAGTATTTCCCGCATCAATGCCGACCTGTTTTTTATGGGCGTCACAGGCGTACATCATCGAACCGGATTAACCACGGGTGATTATGAAGAAGCGGGGATTAAGCGCGCGCTTGCGGCACGAGCAGCCGAAACGGTGGTGATGGCATCACAAGAAAAGCTCAACTCCGCTTCGGCCTTTACCATCGGCGAATTAAGCCTCGCTAGTACACTGATTGTGGATACGCCGTTAGATGATGTACTACGCCAGCAATTAGCCATTGATGGGGTAGAAACCCTTTACACCTTCTAGTTCACCGCTTTCAGGCCAGAGTCCAGAAGTAAAAATCCCGACTCAGCGCCGGGATTTTTGTCATTTACTTTCCGCCGGAGGTTCGGCGCTGCAGCTGATCGCGCAAGTTTGGCGGGGTGCCTTTAATGGTTAAGGTATCCGTTGCCGGATCCCAGAACACACGCTCACCCAGCAACATGGCATCAAAGTTGATGGTTAACCCGCCGCCGCTGCCAGCAAACTTAGTTAACTGACGTAAAGTGCTGCGGTCTGCCGGGAAGCTCTCTTCCAGTTCATAGCCTTGTTCGGCGGTAAACTCCTGGAAGGTCTTCTCGCTGACGCCCGCCAGCTCTTTGGACAGCGACTCCAGCTCGATTTCCTCACCGGCCTGCAGCTGTTCGTTGCAATAGCTATATACCTGCTGGCGCACATTCTGGCGCTCAGATTTATCCAGTTGCGCATCGGCGGCGAAATCATCCAGCGCCTGCAGCAGACCACGGTTCTGCGCTTTTGCGTTCAACCCTTCGCTGGCACCGAGGAAATCCATAAAGAAGTCGGCAACTTTACGCCCTACCCGGCCTTTTAAGAAGGTCAGATAACGGGTGGACTCCGGATTAGTTTCCCATTCGGTTAAATCAATACGCGCAACGATATCGGCGTGATTGATATCCAGATAGTGGGTGGAACTGATATCGAGCTCTTCATTAACGCGCATGCTACTTAAGTTATTCAGCACGGCTACCAGCAAATATTCGACCGCCAGATAACGATACTGACAAAACAGGACAATACCGCCTTCAGCAAAAGGATATTTCGCTAATTCGTCACGCAGGCGACCGGTCGCCGCTCGGCTAAATGGCAGAAACTCCTCTTCACCCTGACGCTGCTGGCGCAGGGACTGAGCCAACTCGCTCTCTTCGGTGAACAAACCGTAGGCTTTATTTTTTGCGCTGTAGACACGATGCAGTTCGGCCATCATCTCCACAACCGTCGCAGTCGGTTCCAGCAATGACTCGCGCAGCACCAGTTCCAGATTTTGTTCATCACGTTTGATTAACTGATGCAGGGCAATCTGGTCGATATCCAGACTCATGTTAAACTCTCCTTTTAGACTGGGAAGTATTCAACCACTGCAGGGACGACGACGCAACCAGCACGTCGCTCTTTACGAGCGAAGCCGCGCGCTTTTACGCCGTGGTGAAAAAATGCGGAAAAAAAGCCGCTGCTACGGTAATATGTTGCCCTTTCACGAACAGACAGATTTTGAGTTTATGCCGCAAATATCCCGCTATAGCGATGAACAAGTCGAACAGCTGCTCAGCGAGCTGACGAGCGTTCTGGAAACACACAAAGCCCCCGTTGACCTTTCACTGATGGTGCTGGGCAATATGGTGACCAACCTGATCAATAGTAGCGTCGCGCCGGCGCAGCGTCAGGCTATCGCCCGTTCTTTTGCCCAAGCGTTGCAGTCATCTATCAACGACGATCCGGCGCACTAAGGATAACGAACAACAGTATATGGTGACTCTACGTCAGCCCTACCGAGAAAAAGTCTCCCAGATGGTCAGTTGGGGACACTGGTTCGCCCTGTTCAACATGTTGTTGGCAATGGCGCTCGGCAGTCGCTATCTTTTTGTCGCCGACTGGCCAACGACGCTTGCTGGACGTATTTTCTCGTACGTCAGCCTCGTTGGTCACTTCAGCTTTCTGGTTTTTACCAGCTATGTACTGATTCTTTTCCCTCTGACTTTTATCGTCATCTCGCAGCGTTTAATGCGTTTTATCTCGGTCATTCTGGCGACCGCAGGCATGACGCTGCTGCTGATCGATAGCGAAGTTTTCACCCGCTTCCACCTGCATCTCAACCCCTTTGTCTGGGAACTGGTGATTAACCCCGATCAGAACGAGATGGCCCGTGACTGGCAGCTGATGTTTATCAGCGTGCCCGTTATCTTCCTGCTGGAAATGCTCTTTGCAACCTGGAGCTGGCAGAAGCTACGCAGCCTGACGCGCCGCCGCCACTACGCCCGTCCGGTTGCCTGGTTCTTCTTTATCTCTTTTATTAGCAGCCATCTTGTCTATATCTGGGCGGATGCGAATTTCTATCGCCCGATAACCATGCAGCGGGCGAATCTGCCGCTTTCCTATCCGATGACGGCCCGCCGCTTCCTGGAAAAACACGGTTTACTTGACGCACAGGACTATCAGCGCCGTCTGGTAGAGCAAGGCGCACCGGAAGCGGTCTCGGTACAGTATCCGCTGAGCGATCTGCATTATCGCGATCTCGGCGCCGGTTATAACGTGTTGCTTATCACCGTTGATAACCTTAACTACTCCCGCTTTGAGAAAAACATGCCAGTGCTGGCCGGTTTCGCGAAAGAAAGCGTCAACTTCACCCAGCATATGAGCTCTGGTAACACCGCCGACAGCGGCTTCTTTGGCCTGTTCTACGGGATTTCTCCAGGCTATATGGATGGCGTATTGTCAGCCCGTATCCCTGCGGCGCTGATTACCTCACTGAATCAGCAGGGCTATCAGTTGGGGCTGTTCTCGTCAGACGGTTTTAGCAGCCCGCTTTATCGCCAGGCGCTGCTCTCAGACTTCTCGCTGCCAGTCGCGAAAACGCAAAGCGATGAGCAAACAGCAAGCCAGTGGATTAACTGGCTGGATCGCTACGCCCAGGATGAAAACCGCTGGTTCTCATGGGTTTCGCTCAACGGCACCACCTTCGATAACGGCCAGCAGCAAAACTTTGTTCGCCGCTACAGCCGCGCCGCTGGCGATGTCGACACGCAAATTGGCCGGGTACTGAACGCGCTGCGCGAATCAGGCAAGCTGGACAACACGGTGGTTATCGTGACGGCAGGCCATGGTATGCCGCTGAATCCTCAGCATGAGCAGTTTGGCTGGTCTCGTGAGCAACTGCAGGTTCCATTAGTAATTCACTGGCCCGGCACACCGGCACAGGAAATTACTACGTTGACAGATAACAAAGACGTGATGACGACGTTGATGCAACGTCTGCTGCACGTTTCCACTCCGGCAAACGAGTATTCCCAGGGTGAAGACCTGTTTAGCGCCGCCCGTCGTCGTGCCTGGGTGACCGCAGCCAATAGTGATACGCTGGCAATTACTACGCCAAGAGTCACCGTCGTGCTCAATCACAACGGGACTTACAATACCTGGAACAGCGAAGGTGAGAAGGTTAAGGCTCAAAAACCGCAGCTCAGCTTACTGCTGCAGGTGCTGACCGATGAAAAACGCTTCATCGCTAACTGATTGATTATTTATGAATCAATCAGTCATTTCCCGGCTTGCATTCAGTTGGGGAACGGGTAATATTGTTCCCCACAAATCGGCACGTAGCGCAGCCTGGTAGCGCATCGTCATGGGGTGGCGAGGGTCGAGAGTTCGAATCTCTCCGTGCCGACCAAATCATTCATCGGTAAGTTGTTTCAACGACCGGTACCCCCTTAAGAACCCGCATTCTCTTTGAGTTTGCGGGTTTTTTAATGCTCAATGATCCCATCAGTTTTATCAAGAAACCGCCACCACTCCGATTGTAAATCGAGGAAAAACTTCTATTATTTTATGGTATACGTCATTTCCCTGAAGGATTTACATGAGAGTTAATGGACTTACAAAAGGATTTTTCATCCTGATTCTGCTGATCGTCACCCTCGCGTTTTTCGACGTTCTTTCCCCTTATTATTCAGCTATTTTATGGGCGGCGATTCTGGCGGTCATCTTCAACCCCGTTAAGAACAAACTGCGTAGCCGCCTGAATGAGCGCAACGGGCTGGCGTCACTGCTTACCGTCGTGATTATTTGTCTGATCGTCTTCACCCCACTGGCGATTATTCTCTCGTCGCTGGCCTTTGAATTGAATGTGGTTTACACCAAGCTACAGCACAACGACACTCAGTTTCCGACGGTAGTCGCCAGCCTATTTGCCCACCTGCCGGAATGGGCCCGCAGCTTCCTCTCTGAGCATAACCTGGATAGCGCCGACCAAATTCAGCAGCAGCTTTCTGACGTTGCCCTAAAAGGGGGTCAGTATCTTGCCGGGAGCGCATTCCTGATTGGCAAAGGTACCTTCGGTTTTACCGTCAGCTTCGGCATCATGCTCTATTTACTGTTTTTCCTGCTGAAAGATGGTCCGCAGCTGGTGAGGCAAATTCTTGAGTCTTTGCCACTGTCAAATCACGTTAAACAGCACCTGTTTGCTAAATTTGCCGCCGTCGCGCGGGCAACGGTAAAAGGAACCGTCGCGGTGGCGATTGCCCAGGGCGCGCTTGGCGGACTGGCATTCTGGATTGTCGGTATTGATGGCAGCATCTTGTGGGGCGCGCTGATGGCATTTCTGTCGCTTATCCCGGCGGTGGGCTCCGCGATTATCTGGGTCCCGGCGGCTGTCTATCTTTTTGCCACCGGACAGATATGGCAAGGTGCCTTTATCGTTGGCTTCTTCGTGATAGTGGTAGGTCTGGTGGATAACATCCTCCGCCCTCTGCTGGTGGGCAAAGATACCAAAATGCCGGACTATCTGATCCTGATATCTACCCTTGGTGGGATGGAAATCTATGGTATCAATGGCTTTGTTATCGGCCCGTTGATTGCCGCGCTGTTTATCGCTTGCTGGAACCTTCTCTCCGGGCGCGATCACGCCGGGAATATCGATGAGATCGATGAGGATTTTTTGGAAGAGGGAAAAAACCGCGAGGAGTAGCGAATTCCCATCACAAACAGGGGGAAATTTCCCCCTGTTTGACGCCATGGCTTAACTGATTACTTGGCATAGCCCTTAAACACGCCATCCTGAGTCACAGCAATCTTACCATTGGCGTAGACGATAAAATTATAAAGCCCCTGCTGATAAACGGTTGCGTCTTTATTCTTCTCGATAACTGCCGCCGGTTTACCATCAATGCTCAAGCCAGTACTGGTGCCTTTGATCTCCATACCGGCAAAATGCTTCGTTTTCACCTTCGCGCTTTGGCCATGCTGCACCGCAGCGGCGGCGTTTTCTAACGCCTGCTTTTCATAGGCCGCATTCATAGTAGCCTGACGGTTTTGTTCCGCTAAATAGCAGCTGTCTTTGGAAATACCTTTGGCTTCGCAGTTTGCCAGCCGCTGAGACTCGGAGGTACACCCCATCAAGACTGAAGAGACACCCAGCACAACAACCAGTAAAACTTTATTCACTTTCATCTACCATCACTCATATCAATTAGTCACATAAAATAACAATTCCATTTTTATTAATTCCCTTTATTAATCATTTTAGTTTATTGCCGAGGAAAATATCGAATGAAATAATTTCATAGGTTAATTAATTCATTTTTTGACTACAATCAACGTAAAAATCCCACTCGTCAATAATAGCTTCAACGCATGGAGTCCAGAGTGCTAAAAATAGTGTGGTACGCCCATAAAACCAAAAGCAGAATTTATAACTAGTAATTATGAAAATTTTGGTAAATAACACTTACCATTCAGCGCAGTGATGCTACTCTTATCCCGTTGAGGATTGATAACAAAGGATTACTCACGTGAAAAAAATCACTACGTTCGCCGTTTCCCTGCTGGCCGTTGCCTGCATTTCCACCAGCGCCCTGGCCGCAGAACAGCCGCTGGAAAAAATCGCCCCCTACCCGCAGGCTGAAAAAGGGATGAAGCGTCAGGTGATTCAGCTCCCGCAACAGCAGGATGAATCGGTGTTAAAAGTTGAGCTGATGATTGGCCAAACGCTGGAAGTCGACTGCAATCGTCACCGCCTGGGCGGTCAACTAGAAAGCAAAACCCTTGAAGGCTGGGGCTACGACTACTACGTATTTGATAAAGTGACCTCGCCGGTCTCAACAATGATGGCTTGCCCGGACGGTAAAAAAGAGCAGCAATTTGTGACCGCAGGGCTGGGTGATGCAGGAATGCTGCGCTACAACAGCAAACTGCCTATCGTGGTGTATACCCCGGCTAACATTGAAGTGAAATATCGTATCTGGAGAGCGGACGAGACCATCGGCAATGCCGTTGAACGTTAATGCCTGAGGATAGAATCCGGCGGCCTGAGCCGCCGGACAATGGGTTACAACGCAATATCAGCAATAGGTTTGCCTTCCGGCAGCAGCTTCAGCTCCGCCTGCGGAACATCATCAGCCACGGTAATCGGCTCATAGTGTAACTCCAGCACTTCACTGGTCCACGCCAGCGCCTTTTCGATTTCAGCCGCATTGCCATCCAGACGCGTACCGTAGCTCGGCACTATCTCTTTCAGCTTCGCCTGCCAGGCTGCTGAATCGACCTTGTCCTTAAACACCTTTTCCATCAGCTGCAGCATAATCGGCGCGGCGGTAGAAGCCCCTGGCGATGCGCCCAGCAGCGCTGCCACGGTCCCTTCATCATCGCTGACCACTTCGGTTCCGAGACGCAGAACGCCGCCTATCTTCTTATCGCGTTTGATAATCTGCACGCGCTGACCTGCCTGCCATAAGCGCCAGTCTTCTTTGCGCGCCTCAGGATAGTACTCGCACAGCGCCGCATGGCGATCTTTGTCTTTTTGCAGCACCTGACTAATCAGGTATTTCACCAGATCGAAGTTATCCAGGCCCACGTTGAGCATCGGCATGATGTTCGAGGTATTAGTGGAGGCCAGCAGATCCCACAGCGAGCCGTTTTTCAGGAAACGCGTTGAGAAGGTGGCAAACGGCCCAAACAACACCACGCGCTTACCGTCGATAATACGGGTGTCAATATGCGGAACCGACATTGGCGGCGCGCCCACCTCTGCCTGACCATAGACTTTCGCCAGGTGATGCTCGACCACTTCCGGGTTCTCGCACACCAGGAACTGCCCGCCGACCGGGAAGCCCGCATACTCTTTGGCCTGCGCAATACCGGTTTCCTGCAACAGGGTCAGGGCCGCACCACCAGCACCGATAAAGATAAATTTGGCTTTGATGACGCGTTTCTGATGACGATTGTTGGCATCCGCCAGCGTCACGGTCCAGCTCTTGTCGGCATTGCGCTTAAAGCGGCGCACCACCGTTCCCAATTGCAGAGAGAAATTTTCATGAGTTTTCAGCCCGGCAATCAGCTGACGGGTAATTTCACCGTAGTTGACGTCGGTGCCCATTTCCGTGCGGGTGGCGGCCACTTTCTGCTGCGGATCGCGCCCTTCCATCACCAGCGGAGCCCACTGTTTAATTTGTTGATGATCTTCAGAGTAGCGAATGCCGCGGAACAGTTCGCTTTGCTGCAAAGCCGCGTAGCGAGCGCGCAGGAAGTTGACGTTATCCTCTCCCCACACAAAGCTCATGTGCGGCACGCTGTTAATAAAGGATTTCGGCTTATTGAGAATGCCGCGCGTCACCTGGTGGGCCCAAAACTGACGAGAAATCTGGAAGGATTCGTTGATATCAACCGCTTTATCGATATTAATTCCGTTAGCAGTTTGCGGCGTATAGTTCAGCTCCATCAGCGCGGCATGTCCGGTACCCGCGTTGTTCCAGCCGTTCGAGCTCTCTTCAGCGACGCTGGACATCTGCTCGACCATGGTAATAGACCAATCTGGTTCCAGTTCCTGGAGCCAGGTTCCCAACGTGGCGCTCATGATGCCGCCGCCGATCAACAATACATCCGTCTCTTGCTCATGGCGGGTGTTGGTCCGAGTGTTATTGGAACCAACCGCCTGTGAGCTGGGTACGGCCATCTTTTTCTTCATCGAATTTGAGCCTTACTTTTACTCGCTTTTGTTATATAGCGCAGGTGAAACGATTCTCGGCTTCAAAGGTAACACTGAAGAAAAAAAATTTAAATATTGTTTAAATTTTAAGTTTAGTTTTGAGATCTGTTATAAAAATGTTTAATAAATGTGTATCACAAATCACATTTTGTACTGGTGTGAAGTCTATTTCCGCGCTATCATCCCCGGTTTTGTGACAGACCGCACGAAAGCATCGGCTGATACCACATCCGTTTTTTTTATAATCTGCGAACTTTTTTTATGCCCCCTGTTTCTGATTCCGCTACCATCGGCAACGCTGGCACATTAAGCCAGATACTGCGTTCGCCCGCGCTACTGACGCGCGAAACCCTGGCAGGCGTGCTGACCGCACTAGCCCTGATCCCCGAGGTTATCTCCTTCTCCGTTATTGCTGGCGTTGACCCAAAGGTTAGCCTGGTCGCTTCTGTGGTGCTGTGTCTTGCGATGTCGGTACTGGGCGGTAGACCGGCCATGGTCACCGCCGCTGCCGGTTCAGTCGCGCTGGTCATCGGGCCAATGGTGCACCAACATGGCGTTGGCTATATTCTGCCTGCGGTCATTCTTGCGGGGATGATTCAAATTTTGTTTGGTGTATGCGGTATGGCGCGCCTGATGCGCTTTATTCCGCAGGCGGTGATGACCGGTTTCGTCAATGCGCTAGGGATCCTGATTTTTTTTGCCCAGGTACCGCATTTCTGGAGCAAGCAACCGCTGATTATCGGCTTGTTTGTTTTAACGCTGTTGATTGTGCTGTGGGCACCGCGCTATATCAAGGCCATCCCCTCGCCGCTGATTGCTATCGTTCTGCTGACTCTGTTTACCGTTTTCAGCGGCCAACTGCTGCCTACCGTTGGCGATGAGGGCCCGATGGGCGGCGGATTACCCGGATTGACCAGCCTGATAGTGCCGCTGGACTTAACAACGCTGCAAATTATCTGGCCCTGCGCGCTCAGTATCGCCTTTGTCGGCCTGATGGAGTCGCTGCTGACGGCTAAATTAGTCGATGACCTGACCCATACCCCTTCCAGTAAATCGCGTGAGAGCGCTGGTCTGGGGATTGCCAATATTCTTGCCGGGTTTTATGGCGGCATTGCCGGATGCGCGATGATCGGTCAGACCATTGTTAACGTCGAAATGGGCAAAGCCCGCAGCCGCGTCTCCACGATTGCCGCTGCCCTGGTGCTATTGCTGTTAGTGACCGCATTAAGCGAAGTGATGGCAAAAATTCCGATGGCCGTTCTCGCCGGGGTGATGGTGATTGTGGCGGTGAAAACCTTTAGCTGGCACAGTATTCGTCCGACGGAGCTGGCGCATAATCCCTGGCCGGAAACGCTGGTGATGCTGGTGACCGTCGGCGCGACCGTCGGCACCAGCAATCTGGCGATTGGCGTTCTGGCGGGTCTGGTCTCAATGGCCCTGATCCCCCGCCACCTGCGCAATAAACCGCAGGCTACATCAGAAAAATCGTCGCCAGCCCAAGAAAAATAAAGAATCCACCGGTGTCGGTGATAGCGGTAATCATCACGCTAGAGCCGACCGCCGGATCGCGCCCCAGCTTGACCATCACCATCGGGATAATCACACCCATCATCGCCGCCATCAGCAGGTTCAGCATCATTGCCAGCGTCATCACGCCACCAAGCTGCGGATCGTCGTACAGCCACCAGGTTATGGCGCCCATGATCCCGCCCCAGACGATCCCGTTGATCAGCGCAACGCCCATTTCGCGCAGAATCAGAAAGGTGAAACTTCCCGGCTGAATGTGCTGCAACGCCATCGCACGGACGATCATGGTGATTGTCTGATTACCGGTGTTGCCGCCGATCCCAGCGACAATCGGCATCAGCGAGGCCAGCGCGACCAATTGCGAAATAGTATGTTCAAAACCATCAATAACGCGGGAGGCGATAAACGCGGTGCACAAATTCACCGCCAGCCAGGCCCAGCGGGTTTTCACCGCTTTGCTCACCGGGGCAAACACGTCGTCATCGTTACTCAAACCACCCATTCGGCGTAAATCGTTGTCGGTCTCTTCGTAGACCACATCGACGATCTCATCGATGGTCAAACGCCCCATTAACTTGCCGTCAGCATCAATAACGGCGGCGCTAAGTAAGTCATCACGTTCAAACGTTCGCGCCACTTTTTCTGCATCTTCATGCGGCTGGAAGGTGACCGGATCGCCTTCCATCACTTCCCCTACCCGCTTCTGCGCATTGTTAAGCAGGATGGTTTGTAATTCCAGTTCGCCCAGCAGCAGCTTGTTGCGGGTGGTCACAAACAGCTTATCGGTGTTTTCCGGCATTTTGCCTAGCCGCCGCAGGTAGCGCTGTACCGCCGCAAGCGTCGCTTCCGGGCGAACGGTGATGACCTCGAATTCCATGATCGCGCCGACGGTATTATCGGCGTAGCGCATCATCTGGCGAATACGTGCACGCTTATCCGCAGGCAGCGTCGCCAGCAGGCGTCCGGTCAGATCACGCGGTAAGTGTTGCAGCAGGTAGACCTGTTCATCAATATCGAGATTTTGCAGCGCAAACAGCAGGTCATGGTCGCTCATCTCTTCGATGAGATCGCCCCAGACGCTTTCCGATGCTTCGAGCAGCACCTCGCCACGTTTATCATCGGCTACCAGCCGCCAGAGCGCGTTACGTGCGTCGTAAGGCAACGCTTCGAGCGCATCGGCAAGGTCCGGAGGCGGAAGGTGAGAAACCAGCACTTCCACTTCGGCCAGATCATCAGCCAACGTGCCTTCATCGTAGCGTTCAGCCAGGGTTAATTTACCCAGCAATGAGGAAGTGACGGCTTTATCGGTGCTCAGCAACCAAATGAGACGGGCGCGCTCTTCGTCGCGCAATCTGGCGCTTTTTTTATGCAAAACGGACATCGGTCAGTCAATCCTTGTAACGATATTTGGCCGACCAGCAGGCCGGAAGCCTTAAGCATAGCGCGAGGAGGCGGAAATAATAACCGCTATGAATTCAGTCGATGGAAAAAACAGCAATTGGTGGGATTCCCGGAGGCCGGCGAGCGCCTCCGGGATAGATCTCAATCAGGCGGTACGAGCGACCGCATCGCGGGTTGCCAGCACGCGCTCTTCTCCCGTCAGCTCCGATAGCTGGCCGCTGCGCATTTCCAGGAGCCTGTCGGCATGCTGAAAATAGTGATCATCGTGGCTGATGGCAAAAACGGTTTTTCCCATTTGCTGCATGAGCGGCAACAACACCTGGTAGAATTCACGGCGGAAATGTGGATCCTGATCCGCCGCCCACTCATCCAGCATGATGATATCCCGCTCTTCCGCCAGCGCCAGCAGCAGCGCTACGCGCTTTTTCTGCCCCTTCGACAGCTTCAGGTCGAGAATTTTACCGTTATCCAGCTCAAGCTTGTGACTCATTTTCAGATAATCCAGCCACTTGTCTACCAGCGCTGAATCCGCCGTTTTCCCTTCCGGGCCCAGCAGTCTGTCGAACAGCCAGACATCGGTAAATACCGCCGAAAACAGCTTACGATAATCTTCCGGTTTATCTGCCGCCATCGGCTGACCGTCGAGCAGGATCTGCCCGGAAACTGGCTGATATAAACCGGTCAGCAACATGGCTAACGTCGATTTGCCACTGCCGTTACCGCCAATCAGGAACACCAGTTCACCGCGCTTGAGGGTCATATTAATCGGTCCCACGGCAAAGCTGTTATCAGGATAATGAAACGCGACATCGCGCAATTCCAGAGTCTGCCAGTGGGGGTGCGCCTGGGGCTGGGGGAATTCAGCGCGATACGGCGCAAGGGAAAACTTATGCAGCTTATTGAAGGCAACCTGGGCGCTGAGCAGCGTTGGCAGCGCGCCAACCGCGGAAAGCAGCGGCGTGCGCAGAAATAACAGCGTCAGAGAGTAGGTTGCCGCCACGGCGGTATCGGCCCACCCGAGGCTATTAGCCATCCAGAAGACCAGGCCAATTGCGCCCAGCATCATAATATTCGACCAGTTCACCGCGCTCAGGTGGAAGGTGTCGGCGCGAACAATATGGTGGCGATATTCACGCGCATCCGGAAGATACAGCTGGTTAAACACATATTCAGCGCGTTCGCGATTAAGGGTCAGCTCTTTACGCCCCTCGAGAACCGTCTGGTAATCGTGATACAGCTTGTCTTCGGTTTCACGCAGCGAGGCCATATGTTTATAGACCCGCGACACCAGCATAAAGCCGCCCCAGATGGTTAACGCCATCCACAGCGCAGTGATCAGCATCATTTTTCCCGACAGCCAGGCCAGGTAAGCGGCGGAACCGAAGGTAAGAATAATCCCCTGCACCAGCTCTGGCAGGCGCACAAAAGCAATAGTGATATTGCGAATATCGCTGGTTAAACCGGCCAGCAGCGACGCGCTGCCGATTTTCTCAATCTTCTCGATTTGGGTATCAAGAATACGCTTAATAAATTCGCCGCGCAGACGATAGACGAAGTGGTGCCCAAGCGTCGTCAACGCCAGTTGTGAGCCAAGCGTGACCGCCATCAGCAGCAACAGTAGGCCCAAAAATTCCGGCAACACCGTCAGCGAGGTATCGGCAATAGTCATCAGGCGCAAGTTTATAAAGGCGATGAGCCCGATCCCCAGCGCCGCGCTGAGCAGACTTAAAGCAATGACGGAGATAAACGGCCAACGATACTGACGCCAGACAAGAAGAAGAAGTTCCATAAGACAACCCGGGCAAGCAAAAACAGCCAGCAGTTTAAACTGCTCGCCGATGACAGCAAGAATAATTCTTATTTTTATTCTTTATTGCTTGCCAGACGAAAAGTGAGATTGTAGCGGCAGCTACCGGTGTCGGGATGAGTCCCCTCTTTCAGCGGCTGAATACCGTGGTAAAACAGCCGTGATTCACCTCCCCAAACCACCACATCGCCGTGCTCCAGCAGCACCCGCCGGAGCGGATCGTTACGCTGTTTACCGCCAAACTGAAACACTGCCGGGAGCCCCAGTGAGACAGAGACAATAGGCGCGCGCAGATCGTGCTCGTCTTTATCCTGATGCAACGACAGCTTCGTCCCCGGTTGATAGCGGTTGATAAGACAAGCATCAGGCGCAAATCTCTCATAACCGCACGCAGAAGCGGCCTCTGTAGCCAGCTCGCGGAAAATCCGCGGCATCGGCGGCCAGCATTTGCCCGTCAGCGGATCTTCGGGAGAGTAAAGATAGCCGTGCTGATTGGTAGTCCAGCCCAATTCGCCGCAGTTAGTCATCGCGACCGACATCGTATAGCCGCCAGGCGTCACCATCTGACGAAAAGGCGAACGGCTGGCAATATCAGTAATGGCCAGCAACAAGGCCGGGGCGCGTTCGCGAGCATAGCGGCGTAAAATTACCGCCCCCGGTGCCAGCGGCTCTTGCCAGGGCGGCGTATCGGCAAAAAGATCGAGCATCAGTTCTCCTCAGTTTGCGCTTCGCGCGCGAGCAGTAATGCTTTACGCGCGATTCCCCAACGATAGCCGGACAGAGCCCCGCCCTCGCGGACCACCCGATGGCACGGGATAACCATTGCCAGCTTGTTGGCGGCACAGGCGCTTGCCACCGCCCTGACCGCGCGGGGACGGTCAATACTTTGCGCAACCTGGCGATAACTACGCGTTTCTCCCGCCGGGATCTGGCGCAGAGCCTGCCAGACCTGAAGCTGGAAAGCGGTGCCGCGAAGATCCAGCGGCAAAGAGATTAGCTGGCGATGGTCGTTAAGATGCGCAAATACCTGAGCGACTCGCTGATGAAAAACGTCATCGCCAGGCTGCAGACGTGCATTGGGAAATATTTTGCCTAATTCCTCATGTAGCGACGTATCGTCATCACCCGGCAGCACGGCGCATATACCTCGTTCACTTTCAGCCACCAGGCAGCGTCCCAGCGGGCCATCGTCACATACCCAGGTAATATCGGTATCATCGCCGCCGCGGCGAAACTGGCTGGCGGTCATTCCCAGCGCGGCATCAGCCTGCTGATAGTAGCTACTGGTATCCGGAAAACCGGCGGCCAAAGCAGCGTCCGTAACCGTCCGCCCCTGACCCAACGCCTCGCGTAAACGGCGCGCGCGCCAGGCCTGTTGCCAGGCTTTGGGCGTCATTCCGGTAACGGATTTAAAGAAACGGTGAAAATGAAAGGGGCTAACCGCAAGTTCGCGAGACAGCGCTTCGAGGGTTATCGGCGTTTCTTGCTCCAGCAGACGACAGGCCGCGGCCACTTTTTCCACTTTCTGCTGCTGTGGATCGGTTTTATCCGGCTGGCAGCGTTTGCACGGACGAAACCCTGCCGCCAGCGCGGCTTCAACGTTGGCATAAAAACGCACATTCTCCCGCAGCGCCCGCCGTGAACGGCAGGACGGACGACAGCAAATGCCGGTGGTCACCACGGCAAAAACGAACTGCCCATCGGCACGAACATCGCGCTCGCATACAGCCTGCCAGCGACGCTCATCGGTATCAATCATCATCGGTTTCATAACGGACTCCTGCAGTAAGTGTATCTTCAGTCTGGGCCGAAGTCCGTTAGCAAAAACCCGAAATCTTGCGGTTTAATTTTTCTCGCCGACGAGGAACGCGCGGAACTGCGGCGACATCCAGGTTTTAAACCCTTCACCTTCTTTGATAATCATATACACTGCCAGTCCCTGTTCACGCACCACGTCCTGCGCCCTCTTCGGCCCTAACACCATCAGTCCGGTATCCCAGCCGTCGGCTTCCAGCGCCGTTGGGGCGATAACCGTCACCGAAACCAGCTTATGATCGATCGGTCGCCCGGTTTGCGGATCGATAACGTGCGAGATGCGCTTACCGTCCAGCTCATAGTAGTTGCGATAGCTGCCGGAGGTGCTGATACCGTGGCCGTTAATATCAACGATCGCCTGAACGGCGTTTTCGCGGTCGGTCGGCTTCTGGATCGCCACCCGCCACGGCTGCCCTTCGGCATTCATTCCGCGACTCACCAGCGCGCCACCTACGGAAACCAGGTAACGCGAGATCCCTTCTTGTTCCATCAGGCGCGCTAAGTGATCGGCTGCGTATCCTTCACCTACGGTGGAAAGATCGACGAACAGATCCGGAATATCTTTTTGCAAAAACTGCTTGTCAGCCTGGTTAGTGACCGTCAGGTGCTGTAGCCCACTGCGCGCTTTTGCGGCGGCAATTTGCTGCGCATCCGGCGTTTTTACCGGCTGTTTATCCGGGCCAAAACCCCATAAATTGACCAATGGTCCGACGGTAATATCCATCGCACCATGGGTTTTAGCTCCAATGCGCAGCGATAGGGTGACGATATCCGCCATCGCCTCGCTGACCGGCCAGGGGGTGCTGCTCGGTGAATGGTTGAAACGCATCAGCGCCGAATCGTTTTTCCATGTTGAGAGCAGACGATCGTCGGCATCCAGCTGAGCCTGCACCTTCTGGCGCAGCTCCTGGGCCTTTGCTTCATCAACATTGATCACGCTGACTCGCCAGAACGTGCCCATGGTTTTACCATCCAGCACGGTCGCAGCAGATTTTGGTGACTCTGGAGTGGTGGCTGAGTCACAGCCCGAGAGTAGTACGCAAATCCCGAACAGGGCGGTGCGGAAAAAAGTGATATCCATAAAAATTGGCTTCCTCTTGCTAAGGCCCAAAGAGTACACCAGCAAGAGTAAACGGGGCATAAAAAAAGGCGCCATCGGCGCCTTTTTCGAAACTTCAGCGTGCTTAGAACTGGTAAACCAGGCCCAGAGCAACGATGTCGTCGGTAGAAACACCGGCACGACGGGTGAATTCGTTGTCATCCAGCAGGTTGATTTTGTAATCAACGTAGGTGGACATGTTTTTGTTGAAGTAGTAGGTTGCGCCTACATCAACATATTTCAGCAGATCCTGATCGCCGAAACCTTCGATGTCCTTACCTTTAGACTGCAGGTAAGCCACGGACGGACGCAGACCGAAGTCGAACTGGTACTGTGCAACCACTTCAAAGTTCTGCGCTTTGTTAGCAAAACCACTGATGGAATCAGATGCACCGCTACCGCTGAAACGGGTGGCATTGTAAGTCTGGGTATACTGAGTCGCCAGGTAGATGTTGTTGGCGTCATATTTCAGGCCACCGGTATAGGTTTCAGCATTATCGCCACGACCTTTAGCCAACTGGCTGTTCTGATCGCCGTTACGTTTGGAGTTGGAGTACGCGAAACCTGCGCTGATACCTTCCCAGATATCATAAGTTACAGAAGCACCGTAACCGTCGCCGTTCTGTTTCAGAGCACCACGGCCGTTGTTGGTCGGAGAAGTACCTTCACCACTTACGCTGCCGTTTTTACCCTGGTACTGCAGAGCAAAGTTCAGGCCGTCAACCAGACCGAAGAAGTCAGAGTTACGGTAGGTTGCAACGCCGTTAGCACGAGACTGCAGGAAGTTGTCAGAACCGTAGGTGTCGCCGCCGAATTCCGGCAGAACGTCAGTCCAGGAAGTCACGTCGTAGACAACGCCGTAGTTACGACCATAGTCGAAAGAACCCGCGTCGCCGAATTTCAGACCTGCAAATGCCAGACGAGTCCATGCCTGATCGCTGGAGCTTTCAGTGTTGTTCGCCTGAACGTTGTATTCCCACTGGCCGTAACCGGTCAGCTGGTCGTTGATCTGAGTTTCGCCTTTGATGCCCAGACGCATGTAGGTCTGGTCGCCATCGGAAGATTTGTCGTCAGAGAAATAGTGCAGACCGTCGATTTTACCGTACAGGTCTAATTTGTTGCCATCTTTGTTATAGACTTCAGCCGCATTTGCTGCGCCCGCTACCAGCAGAGCTGGTACCAGGAGGGACAGTACTTTAACTTTCATGTTATTAACCCTCTGTTTGTTATATGCCTTTTATTATTGCCACTGCTTACTGATTACCCTTCTAATCAGTCGGCTATTTCATTGTGCTGCAAAATACAGAATAATCCAACAAGAATATGATACTAAAACTTCTAAAATGTTTCCAAATGCGCACAAGATGTTTCAATTTGTAAATTGGAGGGAACTTTTTTTATCTCCATACAGACCATTTAAATAAGCACTAATAATCAAAAAATTAAAATTACCAATCAATATCAGTGCGTTACACATTAACAGTCCTATAGCACTGAATGGTAAAACAAAAATCTCAACTGAGACTAAAATTAATCCCGCTATCATCATTAACTTTATTTATTACCGTCATTCAGTTCTGAATGTCTGTTTACCCCTATTTCTACCGGATGCCTCGCATCCGGTTTTTTTTACCCTTCTTTACACATCTTTAATTATTCCCATCCTGGCACAACAAAAAATAACGGTTATTAATCAAACAACTTACGCGCAGAACTAAGGTTATTCGCACAATTTCTTGTTAATTAGTGCTATTTAATTTGAAAAATCAGTAAGTAATTGTACAAAAACAATCGCACTGTTCATGTTTGTCTGCCGCCGCGGATCTAAGATGAATCTCAAGGCAAATAAAACAATGTATGATATTCAGTTGTATGGATTTACGGCATTAGCCTTTATACTGGCTATAGCATCCGTCCTGCTCCCAGTTACCCGGGCGCAACATTCCGTTTACAAACACTGATGAGTCATACTCTCACACGATGACCCCGAAAAAATTTTCCCTGATCCCCGGCAACATTACCCGTTTCTTCATTTTAATGGTCATCGTCCTGCTGGCGACGATGGGGGTCATGATTCAAAGCGCCGTCAACGCATGGCTGAAAGACAAAAGTTATCAGGTTGTCGATGTCAGCTATGACTTGCATAAGCGTATTGATACCTGGCGCTACGCCACCTGGCAAATATATGACAACATCGCGGCAACCTCTCCCGGCGCAACCGGAGAGAGCGGTTTACAAGAAACGCGTTTGAAACAGGATGTTTACTACCTGGAGAAACCCAGGCGCAAAACAGAAGCGCTGATTTTTGGCTCTCATGACAGCTCAACGCTGGAAATGACGCAAAAAATCACCAACTATCTCGACATCTTATGGGGCGCGGAGACCATTCCCTGGTCGATGTATTACCTTAACGGACTCGATAACAGCCTTATTTTAGTTTCAACGCTGCCGTTAAAAGATCTCTCCTCCAGCTTTAAAGAGTCAACCATCAGCAGCGTCGTGGAGTCCCGACGGGCCGAAATGTTGCTCCAGGCAAATACATTAGATGAACGTGAGACATTTTCGTCACTGCGTCATCTCGCATGGCAGAACGGTTACTACTTTACTTTACGCACCACTTTTAACCAGCCGGGTCACCTGGCGACCGTTGTGGCTTTCGATCTCCCCATTAACGATCTCATTCCTCCCAGTATGTCGCTGGAGAGCTTCCGTCTTGAACCCGATCCGTCGCAAAGCATCAGCAACAATCCGGACAAAGAAGCCACCGATATCGTCAGCATCAACTTTAATGGCCCGCGGATTGAAATTACCACCACCATTAATACCACCGGTATGCGGCTGGTTTGGATGGTGCCCTTCAGCGAGCTGATCCTGGAGTCCTTACAGAATATTTTGCTGCCGCTGCTGTTGAATATCGGCCTGCTGGCGCTGACGCTGTTCGGTTTCACGACCTTTCGCCACTACAGCGGCCGTAAAAACGTGGTCAGCACAGCGATATCTTCGGCTGCCAATAGCGAATTACGCGCCCAACGCGCAATCCATGAAGAGATAGTCTCGCTACTGCCATTGGGGCTGTTGGTTCATGACCAGGAGGCTAATCGTACGATAATCAGCAATCCTATCGCCGATCATCTGCTGCCGCATTTGAACCTGCAGAATATTATCAATATGGCCGATCAGCACCAGGGCGTCATTCAGGCCACGGTGAATAATGAATTGTATGAAATCCGCCAGTTCCGCAGCCAGGTCTCACCGCGTACGCAAATCTTCATCATTCGCGATCAGGATCGTGAAGTTCTGGTCGCCAGGAAACTCAAACAGGCTCAACGTCTGTACGAGAAAAACCAGCAAGGCCGCGCTGCCTTTATGCAGCATATCGGCGCTGCGCTAAAACAACCTGCGCAAACGCTGGCAGAAGAAGCGGCGGCGCTCGGTATTGCTGAAAGCCATAAGCTGGCCCAGCATGCAGATGAACTGGTACAGCTGGTGGATGAGATTCAACTGGCAAACCTCCTTGAGAGCGACAGCTGGAAAAGCGCCCAGGGCCTGTTCTCCATTCAGGAACTCATAGATGAAGTGGTACCTGAAGTCTTACCGATCATCAAACGCAAAGGGTTGCAGCTACTGATTAACAATGCACTACCGGCAAATGAGCAACGTTACGGCGATCGCGATGCGTTGCGCCGCACGCTTTTACTGTTAATTCAGTACTCGGTCACCACGACTCAGATTGGCAAAATCACTCTGGAAGTGAGTAAAGATGAGTCGGCAGACGATCGCCTGACCTTCCGTATTCTTGATACCGGTAATGGAGTTTCCAGTGACGAAATCGATAATATGCACTTCCCGTTCCTCAACGAGACGCAGTCAGACCTCTATGGTAAAGCTAACGCCCTTACCTTCTGGCTCTGCGATCGCCTAACCCGCAAGCTCGGTGGACAGTTGAATATCAAAGCCCGCGAGTCTCTGGGTACCCGCTATTCCCTGCATCTTAAAATGGCGGCCAGTGAAGAAGAGAGTGATTCAGGGGAACATCTACTGGATGATGTTGTGGTATTGCTTGATGTTACCTCTAATGAGGTGCGCCGTATCGTTACGCGTCAGCTCGAAAGCTGGGGCGCGACCTGCATCTCGCCGGATGATAGAATAACAAGTCAACAATATGATCTCTTTTTAACGGATAATCCGTCTAATCTTACTGCTTCAGGCTTGCTTTTAAGCGATGATGAAGTCGGGATTCATAAGATTAGTCCAGGTCAGCTCCGCGTCAATTTTAATATCAGCACCGCGATGCAGGAAGCTATTCTTCAGCTGATAGAGCAGCAACTGGCTGATGAAGAGGGGCAGCCCTCTCCCCCTGAAAGCGTGAGTAACGCCGAACTGCATGCCAGCGGCTATTACGCGCTGTTTGCCGACACGGTACCAGATGATGTTAAGAGGCTGTATAATGAACTGGCAACGAGCGATTTAGCCGCGCTGGCGCAAACCGCTCACCGCCTCAAAGGGGCGTTTGCTATGCTTAATCTGGTACCCGGCAAGCAATTATGTGAAACGCTTGAGCATCTGATTCGTGAAAAAGATACTCAAGGCATAGAAAAATATATCAGCGACATTGACGTCTACGTCAAGAGCTTGCTGTAGCAAGGTAGCCTAATACATGAACAATATGAACGTAATTATTGCCGATGACCATCCGATCGTACTGTTCGGTATTCGTAAGTCGCTTGAGCAAATCGAGTGGGTGAACGTTGTTGGCGAGTTTGAAGACTCCACGGCATTAATCAACAATCTTCCTAAGCTGGACGCTCACGTCCTGATTAGCGACCTATCCATGCCCGGCGACAAGTACGGTGATGGGATTACGCTTATCAAATACATCAAGCGTCATTTCCCGGATCTGTCGATCATTGTTCTCACGATGAATAACAACCCGGCGATCCTGAGCGCGGTACTGGACCTGGATATCGAAGGGATCGTACTGAAACAGGGCGCACCGACCGATCTGCCGAAAGCGCTGGCCGCACTGCAGAAAGGCAAGAAATTCACCCCGGAAAGCGTTTCGCGTCTGCTGGAAAAAATCAGCGCCGGTGGTTACGGTGACAAACGCCTGTCGCCAAAAGAGAGTGAAGTATTGCGCCTGTTCGCCGAAGGCTTCCTGGTTACCGAGATCGCCAAAAAGCTGAACCGCAGTATCAAAACCATCAGTAGCCAGAAAAAATCGGCGATGATGAAACTCGGCGTGGAAAACGATATCGCCCTGCTGAACTACCTCTCTTCCGTTTCTCTGAGTTCTACGGACAAAGACTAACCTCTCTCTTCCCGGATAGCGCCGCGCTATCCGGGAAAATCCCTTACGCCCTTCCCTTGCGCACCCGTGTGGCATAGACCGTCAATGTTTGTTTGATAATATCGAGGGTTACCGGCTTGGATAAACAGCTATCCATACCGGACTCCAGACAGCGCTGCTTCTCTTCGGCCAGCGCATTAGCGGTCACGCCAATTACCGGCAACGTCAATCCCAGTTGACGAATGCGCTGAGTCAGTCGATAACCATCCATATTCGGCATGTTGACGTCACTGAGCACAATATCAATATGCTGTTTACTCAGTACATTAAGCGCATCGACCCCATCGTTTGCGGTGACGCACTGATAGCCCAGAGATCCCAGCTGATCGGCCAAAAGACGCCGGTTGATTGGATGATCATCCACCACCAGAATCATCATGTCATCATTGTCGGCAGTTTGCGTTTCTGGCGCGGATAGCACGGGGCCGTTTTCCGCGCTATCGACGGCGATATGGAAGATGCGACCGAGCAGCGGCAGCAGTTCATGCGGCGTCGTGACGCTATGCAACCACTCACCCGGCGCTCGCTCCAGCGGAATACCGATATGCCGACGGCAGAAGATAATCACGGCGCTTCCTGGCCACGCCGCATTGGTCTCGCTATCGGTCAGCAAAATATCATCCGCTCCCGGCGCTTGCCCTTCAAAACGACGGACCGGAATACCGCGGTATTTCAGCAACGACTCGACAAACAGCGCCAAAGAGGTGTTATCAATCGCCAGCCAACAGCATTTGTCAGACAGGCTATCAACAATCAGCGGCGGCGTATTTTGTACGCCATACAGTGGAATTCGAATAGTGAACCGGCTACCCATGCCCGGTTCCGTTTCGACGGCGATATCGCCATCCATCATGCTGATAAGCTTTTCACAAATCGCCAGACCGAGACCGGTTCCCTGGAAGTTACGCTGCACGCCAGTACCGACCTGGAAGAACGGATCGAACAGACGCACGACTTCTTTTGCCGGGATCCCTTCTCCGGTGTCGCGCACGCTAATTTGTAGATAGTCGCCCGCCCGTTCTACATGCAGAATAATGCAGCCGGTATCAGTAAACTTAATCGCGTTACTCAGCAGGTTTGAAATAACCTGCTGCAAGCGCATCGGATCGCCGGACATCAGCTGCGGCACGTCGGGTTCAATAAAGCAGTACAGCCCAAGCTGTTTACGCACCACCAACGGCAGGTAGTTAGCGGAAATGTGGTTCATCACTTCACGGGGCGAAAACTCCCGTGGTTCAATTTTGAGCTGCTCGGACTCAATTTTCGAGAAATCAAGGATATCGCTGATAATTTTCAGCAGCAGGCTGGAGGAGTTATTCATCGCCGTCACCAGGCGATCAACGCCCTTCGGCAGCTCTTTCGTCTGCAGCAAATCGAGATTGCCGATAATCCCGTACAACGGCGTACGCAGTTCGTGACTGACGGTGGCAAGGAACATCGATTTCGACTGGCTGGCCTGTTCTGCGGCCTGGGCCATCTCCTGCAGCGACTCCTCCATTTTGACGCGCGCCGAGACATCCACCAGCACGCAAATCGCCACGTTTTCGTTACGATAGCGCGAGTGAACGAAGCTGATTTGCAGATTGGTATTATTACTGGTCAGCACGTCAACAAAGTTCACCTGCTGACCGCAGATGATCTGCGTTAACCGCTGCCGGTCCTCATGCGTCAACATATTGAGATAGTTATGCGCCAGCTCGTTACTCAAGATATTAGTGCCGTCGAGCGTACGTAAAATACAGATCCCTACCGGCGCGGAAGCCACAATTTTTCGGTTGAACTGCTCATGCTCTTCCAGACGTTGGGCGTCATTTTCCGCCGGAATAAAAATCCGCCGCTCATACATCCGGGCCAGCGCAAAGAGGATAACTCCGGTCAGGATATTGAGCACAATGGCGTTAAGGATCAGCATCCGGATGCGTTCTAACACCTGTTCCACCGACACTGAATAGACGATGCTCAAAGATGACGGTGGCAGGCTTTTTTTCATCGCCAGTTCGCGAAAGCCCGAGGTATAGCCAAACCATAACCGTTCCTGCATCCACTCCGCGTCAGGTTTAATATTGCTGTCTGACCCGGCGAGCGAAATGAGTGACTGACCGTTATCGTCAAGAATAGTGACGTTCATCGGCAAACTACCCGGAGTAAAGAAACTTTCCATGCGGATAGTTTGTTCCACGCCAAGCATCGCCTGCAGCCGGTTAGCCATATATATCGGCGTCAGCGCGTAAAAATACCCAACGCCTGGACGCACGCCCTGGCTTATCCAGAACAGGTTGTTGCCACGTTCGTTTTGTGGAGCATTATGATATTGCTCGATACGTTGATGTAAAACTTTAAGCGCCTGATCTCGCTCCAGCGGTACATCCCGCAGGCCGAAGTTAGCCATACAGAGATTATCACTGCCAATCAAAAAGATACGGTTGAGATCATACGCCGTAGAGAAGTTGTCGCGCCAATAGCGCATGAACCACGCCAGCGACTGCAGAGAGTTACGCCAGGTAGTGCTCATTAGCGCGCAGTCGGAATCAGGGTATAGCGGTTCAAAATTAGGGATCGCAATATCGCCACTCTGTACTGGCGCATCACCGCCTTCACTGCCGTTCATTGGCCGATTACCCGCGACGTATTTCAGCTCTTTGATAACGTCTGCCGTACGCTGAATATAACGCTGCGCCTGATCGGCATTCAGATTAAATTCCTGACGAATTTCCGATTCCCGATCATGCAGGGCATTAACGATGTAAAACACCGAGACAAAAGCGATCAGCATCCACAGCAGTACCGCCAGCGCTCTGAACAGGTAGCGTGAAACCTTTAACGTCGTATGGAAAGAAGCTAGATATTTCAATGTGGCGATGCTCGGCCGTCAGGGACTCAACAGAATGGGTTAAGGTAACGATAAAATAACAGTCCCGCAACGGGGAAACAAAAAGGGCCGGGGATAACCCCGACCCTTTCAGAACAATTACCGCAGAGAATTACTCTTCATCTTCGGCGATATCATCGTCAGTGTCCGCTTCCGGCGCGATATCCTCATCGCCTTCCGCTACGCTGCCGTCGATGGCATCCAGTTCTTCATCATCAACCGGCTCAGCAACACGCTGCAGGCCCACCACGTTTTCATCTTCCGCGGTGCGGATGAGGATAACGCCCTGGGTGTTACGCCCTACCACGCTGACTTCCGATACGCGGGTGCGCACCAGCGTGCCCGCATCGGTGATCATCATGATCTGGTCGGTATCAGTTACCTGCACCGCTCCCACCACGGAACCGTTACGCTCGGTCACTTTGATCGAGATAACGCCCTGCGTCGCACGAGATTTGGTCGGATACTCTTCAGCCGCAGTACGTTTGCCGTAGCCATTCTGCGTCACGGTCAGGATAGCCCCTTCGCCACGCGGAATAATCAGCGAAACGACTTTATCCTCGCCTGCGAGCTTGATACCGCGCACGCCGGTCGCGGTACGACCCATCGCACGAACAGCATCTTCTTTAAAGCGCACAACTTTACCGGCAGCAGAGAACAGCATGACTTCATCCTGACCCGAGGTCAGATCGACGCCAATCAGCTCATCGCCTTCGTTGAGGTTAACCGCAATAATACCGGCTGAACGCGGACGGCTGAACTCGGTCAGCGCCGTTTTCTTCACGGTACCGCTGGCGGTGGCCATAAAGACGTTCACGCCCTCTTCGTACTCGCGCACCGGCAGAATAGCGGTGATACGTTCGTTGGCTTCCAGCGGCAGCAGGTTGACGATCGGACGTCCACGCGCGCCACGGCTCGCTTCCGGCAGCTGATAAACCTTCATCCAGTACAGACGACCACGGCTGGAGAAGCACAGGATCGTGTCATGGGTGTTGGCCACCAGCAGACGATCGATAAAGTCTTCTTCTTTAATACGTGCCGCAGATTTACCTTTACCACCACGACGCTGAGCTTCGTAATCGGTTAACGGCTGATACTTCACGTAGCCCTGATGGGACAGAGTCACCACAACATCTTCCTGGTTGATCAGGTCTTCGATGTTGATATCGGCGCTGTTGGCAGTAATTTCAGTACGGCGCGCATCGCCAAACTGTTCACGAACCAGCTCCAGCTCTTCGCGGATGACTTCCATCAGGCGATCGGCGCTGCCCAGAATGTGCAGCAGTTCAGCGATCTGTTCCAGCAGCTCTTTGTACTCGTCGAGCAGTTTTTCGTGCTCAAGACCGGTCAGTTTCTGCAAACGCAGATCCAGAATCGCCTGGGCCTGCTGTTCGGTCAGATAATACTGACCATCACGCACGCCAAATTCTGGTTCCAGCCATTCCGGACGCGCGGCGTCATCACCGGCACGTTCCAGCATCGCGGAAACGTTGCCCAGATCCCATGAACGCGCGATTAAGCCAGCTTTTGCTTCAGCCGGGGTCGGCGCACGGCGGATCAGCTCGATAATCGGGTCGATGTTGGCCAGAGCAATCGCCAGCGCTTCGAGGATATGTGCGCGGTCACGCGCTTTACGCAGTTCGAAAATAGTACGACGCGTCACCACTTCACGACGGTGGCGCACAAACGCAGCAATAATTTCTTTCAGGTTCATGATCTTCGGCTGACCATGGTGCAATGCAACCATGTTGATACCGAAGGAGACCTGCAACTGGGTCTGGGAGTAGAGGTTGTTGAGAACCACTTCACCCACCGCGTCGCGTTTCACTTCAATCACGATGCGCATACCGTCTTTATCAGACTCGTCACGCAGCGCGCTAATGCCTTCAACGCGTTTGTCTTTTACCAGCTCGGCGATTTTCTCAATCAGGCGCGCTTTGTTCACCTGATACGGAATTTCGTGGACGATAATAGTTTCACGACCGGTTTTCGCGTCAGCTTCCACTTCCGCGCGGGCGCGAATGTATACTTTGCCGCGACCGGTGCGGTAGGCTTCTTCAATGCCACGACGACCGTTGATGATCGCAGCGGTCGGGAAGTCCGGACCAGGAATGTGTTCCATCAGCCCTTCAATGCTGATGTCTTCGTTGTCAACGTAGGCCAGGCAACCGTTGATCACTTCGGTCAGGTTGTGCGGCGGAATGTTAGTCGCCATACCCACCGCGATGCCGGACGAACCGTTAACTAACAGGTTCGGGATCTTAGTCGGCATAACATCTGGAATTCTTTCGGTGCCGTCGTAGTTATCGACGAAATCTACCGTCTCTTTTTCCAGGTCGGCCATCAGCTCGTGGGCGATCTTCGACATACGGATTTCCGTATAACGCATCGCTGCGGCGGAGTCCCCATCGACAGAACCAAAGTTACCCTGGCCATCTACCAGCATGTAACGCAAGGAGAATGGCTGCGCCATACGAACAATGGTGTCATAAACGGCGGTATCACCATGCGGGTGGTATTTACCGATGACGTCACCCACGACACGGGCAGATTTTTTATAGGCTTTGTTCCAGTCATTGCCCAATACGTTCATGGCGTATAGTACGCGACGGTGTACCGGCTTAAGGCCATCTCGGACGTCCGGAAGCGCGCGGCCAACAATGACCGACATCGCATAATCCAGATACGAGCTCTTCAGCTCTTCCTCAATGTTGACCGGTGTAATTTCTCTCGCAAGGTCGCTCATCTAACCGCTATCCCTCTACTGTATCCCGGATTCAAAGGTCGCAAATTATAACACAGCCGCGGTGATACGGGTAAACCTATACCCAATGAATTTCGTGCTGCATCAAGGCGGCAAACGTAGGAGTCCCGATGAGCTTACTGCAGTAAGTGATTCGGGTGAGTGCGTGAAGCCAACGAAGAGGTAGTACGAAAGGCGACGGGTATATACGGTTTATTCATAGCGGTCTGCTGATATACTCGCGGGTCTGAACTGAAAAGGAGTAAAAGCGCCCATGAATGCCGAAAAACCGTCGGTGGCCCCCAACGTTGATCATAATGAAATCGCCAAATTTGAAGCTGTCGCATCGCGCTGGTGGGATTTAGAGGGCGAGTTCAAGCCATTACATCGCATCAACCCCCTGCGTCTTGGCTATATAGCAGAGCGTTCCGGCGGCCTGTTCGGCAAAAAAGTGCTCGATGTCGGCTGCGGTGGCGGCATCCTTGCAGAGAGCATGGCGCGCGAAGGCGCAACGGTGACCGGCCTGGATATGGGTTTTGAACCGCTACAGGTCGCCAAACTGCATGCGCTGGAGAGCGGAATTCAGGTCACCTATGTCCAGGAAACGGTTGAAGAGCACGCGGCGAAGCACGCTCAGCAGTATGACGTCGTCACCTGTATGGAGATGCTGGAGCATGTCCCTGATCCGCAATCCGTAGTTCACGCCTGCGCGCGATTAGTAAAACCAGGCGGCCAGGTCTTCTTCTCCACGATTAACCGTAACGGTAAAGCTTGGCTAATGGCGGTGGTAGGTGCTGAGTACGTTATGAAGATGGTGCCAAAAGGGACCCATGACGTGAAGAAATTCATTAAACCTGCGGAGCTAATTGGTTGGATTGATCAGACTATTCTGAAAGAGCAGCATATTACCGGCCTGCATTACAATCCACTGACCAACACCTTCAAGCTGGCACCCGGCGTTGATGTTAACTATATGTTGCATACAACAGCCAAAAGCGCATAACGTCAGCAGCTTTTCTTATGATGATTGCGCGGCATCAAGCCGCGTGATTTTTTCTTGCGATGAAGAAATCAGCACTCGATCAAATTTTCATTTTTTTTTCTGATTTATTGACATCTCTTCCAGGCCTTATGTGGCGTGGACTTAGCGATCATTACGCTTCCGCAACCTCAATTTAACCTCAAAATCAACTCTTGTACTCAAAAGAATCCTTACTAGAATACTCACCATATAGCGTTTCTTTTATCGACCACCCCCTACATATAGTATTTATCCACAGAGTTAGTCACAACGGCTATCTGTGGATAAGTGGGGGATATTTTCTTTCACGGACAGGTATAATCCACATGAATCAGAGTCTGCTGGTGACAAAGCGTGACGGTAGCACCGAGCGCATCAATCTCGACAAAATCCACCGCGTGCTGGATTGGGCGGCAGAAGGACTGAATAACGTTTCGATTTCTCAGGTAGAACTGCGTTCACACATTCAGTTCTATGACGGCATCAAAACCGCCGATATTCACGAAACTATTATTAAAGCCGCTGCGGACCTTATCTCCCGCGAGGCACCGGATTACCAGTATCTCGCCGCACGTCTGGCGATTTTCCATCTGCGTAAAAAAGCCTACGGCCAGTTTGAGCCGCCAGCGCTGTTCGATCACGTGTCAAAGATGGTGAAAAACGGCAAATACGATACTCATCTGCTGGAAGACTACACGGAAGAAGAGTTCAAGCAGATGGATTCGTTCATCGAGCACGATCGTGATATGACCTTCTCCTATGCTGCAGTTAAGCAACTGGAAGGGAAATACCTGGTGCAGAACCGCGTCACCGGCGAGATCTACGAAAGCGCGCAGTTCCTGTACATTTTGGTCGCCGCGTGCCTGTTCTCTAACTATCCGCGCGCAACCCGTCTGGACTACGTGAAGCGTTTCTATGATGCGGTGTCGACCTTTAAAATCTCGCTGCCCACGCCGATTATGTCCGGCGTGCGCACCCCAACTCGCCAGTTCAGCTCCTGCGTTCTGATCGAGTGCGGTGACAGCCTGGATTCCATCAATGCCACCTCCAGCGCGATTGTGAAATACGTTTCTCAGCGTGCGGGTATCGGTATTAACGCTGGCCGCATTCGTGCGCTGGGCAGCCCGATCCGCGGCGGCGAAGCGTTCCACACCGGCTGTATCCCATTCTATAAACACTTCCAGACGGCAGTGAAATCCTGCTCTCAGGGCGGCGTGCGCGGCGGTGCGGCAACCCTCTTCTACCCGATGTGGCATCTGGAAGTCGAAAGCCTGCTGGTACTGAAAAATAACCGTGGTACCGACGCTAACCGCGTTCGTCACATGGACTACGGCGTGCAGATCAACAAGCTGATGTACACCCGCTTGCTGAAAGGCGGAGATATCACCCTGTTCAGCCCATCCGACGTTCCGGGTCTGTACGACGCGTTCTTCGCCGATCAGGACGAGTTCGAGCGCCTGTACACCCAATATGAGCAGGACACCAGCATCCGCAAACAGCGGATCAAAGCCGTTGAACTGTTCTCACTGATGATGCAGGAACGAGCTTCTACTGGCCGTATCTATATTCAGAACGTTGATCACTGCAACACCCATAGCCCGTTTGACCCGACTGTCGCGCCGGTGCGTCAATCCAACCTGTGCCTGGAAATCGCTCTGCCGACCAAGCCGCTGGAAGACGTTAACGACGAAAATGGCGAAATCGCGCTGTGCACCCTGTCCGCTTTCAACCTTGGCGTAATTGATAGCCTCGATGAGCTGGAAGATCTGGCGGTGCTGGCGGTTCGCGCCCTGGATGCCCTGCTTGATTATCAGGACTACCCGATCCCGGCAGCCAAACGCGGCGCCATGGGTCGTCGTACGCTGGGCATTGGCGTGATTAACTTCGCCTACTATCTGGCGAAGCACGGCAAACGCTATTCCGACGGCAGCGCCAACAACCTGACGCACAAAACGTTCGAAGCCATTCAGTATTACCTGCTGAAAGCTTCTAACGAGCTGGCTATCGAGCAAGGCGCATGTCCGTGGTTTAACGAAACCACCTATGCGAAAGGCATTCTGCCGATCGATACCTATAAAAAAGATCTCGATGCTATCGTCAGCGAATCCCTGCACTACGACTGGGAAGCCCTGCGCGAATCGATCAAAACGCACGGCCTGCGTAACTCCACGCTCTCCGCGCTGATGCCGTCCGAGACCTCTTCGCAGATCTCCAACGCCACTAACGGCATTGAACCGCCGCGCGGCCACGTCAGCATCAAAGCGTCGAAAGACGGTATCCTGCGTCAGGTGGTGCCGGACTACGAAAAACTACAGAACGGCTACGAGCTGCTGTGGGAAATGCCGGGCAACGATGGTTATTTACAGCTGGTGGGTATCATGCAGAAGTTTATCGACCAGTCGATTTCTGCCAACACCAACTACGATCCGACGCGTTTCCCATCCGGGAAAGTGCCGATGCAGCAGTTGCTGAAAGACTTGCTCAATGCCTATAAATTCGGCGTGAAAACTCTGTACTATCACAACACCCGTGATGGCGCGGAAGATGCCCAGGATGACCTGGCGCCGTCCATTCAGGACGATGGCTGCGAAAGCGGCGCATGTAAGATCTAAGTTATTTTGCCGGGTGGCGTTACGCTTACCCGGCATACGGTTTTGTAGGCCCGGCAAACGAAGTGCCGCCGGGTGATACAATCTCAACAGGACTCACTTCAATGGCATATACCACTTTCTCACAGACTAAAAACGATCAGTTGCTTGAGCCGATGTTTTTTGGTCAACCGGTGAACGTCGCCCGCTACGATCAGCAAAAATATGACATCTTCGAAAAGCTGATTGAAAAGCAGCTCTCCTTCTTCTGGCGTCCGGAAGAAGTTGACGTTTCCCGCGACCGTATCGACTACCAGGCGCTGCCGGAGCATGAAAAACATATCTTCATCAGCAACCTGAAGTATCAGACGCTGCTCGACTCCATCCAGGGCCGCAGCCCGAACGTCGCTCTGCTGCCGCTGATTTCAATTCCGGAACTGGAAACCTGGGTTGAAACCTGGGCGTTTTCGGAAACGATCCACTCGCGCTCCTACACCCACATCATCCGTAATATCGTCAACGATCCGGCGGTGGTGTTTGACGATATCGTCACCAACGAGCAGATTCAGAAACGCGCGGAAGGGATCTCCAGCTACTACGATGAATTGATCGAGCTAACCAGCTACTGGCATCTGCTGGGTGAAGGTACGCACAGCGTTAATGGTAAAACCATCACCGTTAACCTGCGCGAGCTGAAAAAGAAACTCTATATCTGCCTGATGAGCGTTAACGCGCTGGAAGCCATCCGCTTCTACGTCAGCTTCGCCTGCTCCTTCGCCTTCGCCGAGCGCAAGCTGATGGAAGGGAATGCCAAGATTATCCGCCTGATTGCCCGTGACGAAGCGCTGCACCTGACCGGCACCCAGCATATGCTCAACCTGCTGCGTTCTGGCGTCGATGACCCGGAAATGGCGGAAATCGCCGAAGAGTGCAAGCAGGAGTGCTATGACCTGTTTGTCCTGGCGGCCCAGCAGGAGAAAGAGTGGGCAGATTATCTGTTCCGCGACGGTTCGATGATCGGCCTGAATAAAGATATTCTGTGTCAGTACGTCGAATACATCACCAACATTCGCATGCAGGCGGTGGGTCTCGATCTGCCGTTCCAGACCCGCTCCAACCCGATCCCGTGGATCAACACCTGGCTGGTGTCCGATAACGTACAGGTTGCCCCGCAGGAAGTAGAAGTCAGTTCTTATCTGGTCGGACAAATTGACGCAGAAGTCGATGCTGACGATCTGAGTAACTTCCAGCTCTGATGAAACGCATTTTTTTGAAGATTTCTGACACTCGCCTTGAGTGTCAGGATGAGCACCCTTCGCTGCTCGCAGCCCTGGAATCACATAATATCGACGTGGAGTATCAGTGCCGCGAAGGTTACTGCGGTTCCTGCCGCACGCGGCTGGTTTCCGGTCAGGTTGACTGGCTAACCGAGCCGCTGGCGTTTATCCAGCCGGGAGAGATTTTGCCCTGCTGCTGCCGGGCAAAAGGGGACATTGAAATTGAGATGTAATATTTAATGTACTTCGTGCGCGGAGACCAGCTTAACGTCGCCGCGTTTTTTCATCTGCAGGATATACAGCGCGCCGGCAAGCACCACCAGTACCGCCCCCATCAGATAAATTGAACGATAGCCCACGCCCTCCACCATCAAGCCCATAACGAAAGCGCCCAACGCCAGTCCCGCATCCATTGCATTAAAAAACAGTGAGTTCGCCACGCCGATTTTATGCGGCTCTACCGAACTGATGATCTGCGTCTGGAATATTGGCGTAACGGAACCGTAGCCAATGCCAATCAGCGCTCCAGATAAAACCATGGTGATGCTGCCGTGGGTATAGCCCAGTACCACCAGGCCTACAGTGAATGCGAACAGGCAGGGATAAACCACATACTTCGGCCCCTTTTTATCACAGACGTTACCGGTGAAGGCACGGCAGATCATTAGAAATATGGCATAGCACAGCAGAAAATTACTCGCGGCGGCCATCAGATCTAATTCGCGGGCATACAGGGCAAGGAAAGCAGAAACGCCAGCGTAGGCAAAGGTCATAAAGAAGGTGACCAGGGCAAACGGCATGGCTGCGCGATCGAACATAGCAGCAAAACCCAGCTTCGGTTTTGAACCGTCAGCATGGCGAATCACCGGCGGCACGGCCACAATCAGCGCCAGCACGATGCTGACAATCGAGACGCCGGTGCACAACCAGAACGCTTCAATATACGCGCTATGCCGCGCCATATTCAGACCGATCCACGGTCCCACCACCATCGCCAGACCCATCGCTAATGAGAAAAAACTGATGCCCTCTCCACGTCGGGAGGCCGGTATTAACCGCGCAGAAATCGTCCCCTTCACCGTTGTTATCACCCCAAAAGTGATCCCATGAAGCACGCGAATAAATAGCAATGTTTCGATAGAATGGCAAAGCGGATATAACGCAGTCACTACCAAAAAAGCCAGAGAAGAAAGCATCAGAACCGTTTTATTCGAATATTTCCCTACCCACTGCCCGGCAAACGGGCGAATAATAATCGCCGCGATCAGAAAACAAGTTACCAGCAGTCCGGCTTTGTCGGCGGTGGCATGCAAATTGTCGGCAATATAAATAGGAAGCAGCGTTAGCTGTACATAGAAAACAAAGAAGATAATAAAACTAATAATAGTTATTGCCCAAAAATCTTTCGTCCATAATTTCTCTTTCATCGATAAGCACCCTGTTTATACGGCGCGTAGCATCACATTCATCATCGATATCTAACGGATAAGTAGACTATCGACACAGATGATTGCGTACGTGATTTTGTGATTAAGCCTGTTGAAAAATTATATGAAAATACACTACATTAGTAAAATTAATCCTATTAATGACTTTGATTAGAAATCACTAATGACGCTAACACAGATAAACGCTCTACTCATGGTGCTTGAATGCGGCGGGTTTACCGAGGCGGGAAAACGCCTGTACATGACCCAATCAGCCGTCAGTCAGGCGATTAATGCGCTAGAAGAGGAGCTGGGAGTCGTAATTATGGTACGCGAGCGGCGAAAGGCCATCACGCTAACGGCAGTCGGTGAACGGATCGTCTCCCATCTGCGACGACTGGCGCATGAGGTCAACGCGGTGAAAGAAATCGCCGAGCAGGAAAAACAGTCGCCGTTACGATTACTGCGTATTGGCTGCTTCCCCAGTATTTGTGCCTGTATTTTACCGCAGGTGGTGCGCTATTTTGAAACATACTACCCGCAGATTAAAATTATTCCCCACGAAGCCAACAGTACGGAAATTATTGAATCCCTACGTCAGGATAAAATTGATATTGGTTTTGTTCACTCTCCGGTGCCCAATATGTATTCCCTCCCGGTCTACAAAGATAAATTCACCGTCGTGGTTCCGGAAAACCACCCGTTTGCACAGCGCGACTCCGTAAAGCTTGAAGATCTCTTCAGCGAGCCGTTAATTACCAGTACAGGCCGCTATGAGCTAAGTATTATGGCGTTATTTAAAGAGCACAATATTACGCCCGAGATTAAATATGAATTCAACCACCCGGCAACGGCCATCAGTTTTATCCGCCAGGGACTGGGCATCGCGCTGCTCCCCGAACTGACGCTCAAAGCGCTGGAGCATCCGCTGCGTTCCGTGGCCCTGGAGCCAGCCTTTTATCGACATATTTCTCTTATTGCCAACCACCCTCCAGTAACGGGCAGCCCCTTGCAGATACTCAATGAGTGCCTCCATCAACTGGTCACAGAAGGTAAAATTTAAACGATCCGCTGCACAAAACGGCAAAAGATTTTCGTTTTGAGTTCGAATATGCTCGATATCAAACAAAAATAAATAAATACGTGCCTTAATGATGTAAAACGAACATCGGGGGCACAGAATGAATTCTGCCAACTCAGACTTCGAGGTCATTATCATTGGCGGCGGCGCAACGGGTGCCGGAATTGCGCGCGACTGCGCGCTGCGCGGACTGAAGGTGGCGCTGGTTGAGCGTTATGATATCGCCACCGGCGCAACCGGCCGCAACCATGGATTGCTGCACAGCGGCGCGCGCTATGCGGTCACCGATAGCGAATCTGCGCGGGAGTGCATCAGCGAAAACCGCATTTTACGCCGCATCGCCCGCCACTGTATTGAACCGACCAGCGGATTGTTTATCACCCTCCCCGAGGACGACCGGGCCTACCAGCAAACCTTTATTACCGCCTGTCAACAAGCGGGTATCGATGCCAATCCTCTGACGCCTTCCGAGGCGCTGCGCATTGAGCCTGCGGTCAACCCAACGCTGCTCGGCGCGGTGCAGGTTCCTGACGGCACCGTCGACCCGTTCCGCCTCACTGCCGCCAATATGCTGGATGCTCGCGAGCATGGCGCCTTGATTTATACCGGCTGCGAAGTGACAAGTCTGCTGCGCAATGGCGATACCGTCAGTGGCGTACAGCTCTACAACCACTCACAGCGTCAGACGCAGACTCTACGCGCCAGCGTGGTGGTTAACGCTGCCGGGATCTGGGGGCAGCGCATCGCCGAATATGCCGACCTGCGCGTCGCCATGTTCCCGGCTAAGGGCTCGCTGCTCATCCTCGACCATCGCATTAACCAGCAGGTTATCAACCGCTGCCGTAAACCTGCCGATGCCGATATCCTGGTCCCCGGCGATACCATCTCGCTGATTGGTACCACCTCAACGCACATCGCTTACGATGAGATTGATGACAATCGGGTCACCGCCGCCGAAGTTGATATTCTACTGCGCGAAGGCGAAAAGCTGGCCCCGGTACTGGGCCGCACTCGGGTACTGCGCGCCTACTCCGGCGTGCGCCCGCTGGTCGCCAGCGATGACGACCCGAGCGGACGTAGCGTCAGCCGCGGCATCGTTCTGCTCGACCACGCCGAGCGCGACGGTCTGAAAAGCTTTATTACCATTACCGGCGGCAAGCTGATGACCTATCGCCTGATGGCGGAATGGGCCACCGATGCCGTATGCCGCAAGCTCGGTAACGCCGTCGCCTGCACCACCGCCGACACGCCGCTGCCGGGCTCGCAAGAACCGACGGAAACCACCCTGCGCAAAATTATCTCTTTACCCGCGCCGCTACGCGGGTCGGCTATTTACCGCCACGGCGACCGCACCCCGGCATGGCTTGGCGATAGCCGTCAGCACCGCAGCCTGATCTGCGAATGCGAGGCGGTCACCGCCGGAGAAGTTCAGTACGCGGTAGAAAATCTGGCGGTAAATAACCTGCTCGATTTACGCCGCCGTACCCGGATTGGCATGGGAACCTGCCAGGGCGAGCTTTGCGCCTGCCGCGCCGCCGGACTGCTCCAGCGTTTCAACGTCACCACCTCCGCCCGCTCGCTAACGCAGCTGTCCGAATTTCTCAACGAACGCTGGAAAGGCGTGCAGCCCGTGGCCTGGGGCGATGCGCTACGCGAAAGCGAATTCACCCGCTGGGTCTATCTCGGCCTGTGCGGGCTAGAAAAGGAGCATCAGGATGAAGTTTGATTGCGCGATTATCGGCGGCGGACTCGCCGGACTCCTGTGCGGACTGGCGCTAAACCAACGAGGCCTGCGCAGCGTGATTATCAGCCGTGGTCAGAGTGCACTGCACTTCTCTTCCGCCTCGTTGGATTTACTCTCCGCGCTGCCGAACGGCGAAACCGTCACCGATGTCGCTCACGGTATCGGCCAGTTAACAAATCAGCTTCCCGAACACCCTTATGCCAGACTTGGCGTTGAACAGGTCATGGCGTACGCCGCGCAAACCCAGAGTCTGCTCGCTTCTTGCAATATCGCTATGCAGGGAGATGCCAGCCAGCCGCATCTGCGGGTCACACCGTTAGGCACGCTACGCGCGGCCTGGCTTTCACCGCAGGAGATCGCCACCGCGCCGCTGCCAGCCCGTCAGGTTGGCCTGGTCGGCATCAGCGGTTTTGCCGATTTTCAACCGCATCTGGCCGCCGCCTCCCTGAATCAGAACGGCATCAGCGCCACTGCGCAAGAGATTGATTTACCGCTGCTCGACGTCCTGCGCGATAACCCGTCCGAATTTCGCGCCGCCAATATTGCCCGCCTGCTGGATGATGAAACCCACTGGCCCGCGCTGCTGACGGCGCTTCGTCCGCTGGCGCAACAACACGACCTGCTAATCATGCCCGCCTGCTTCGGCCTCGCCGACGACCGCTTGTATCGCTGGCTCCAACAGCGTCTGCCCTGCCCGCTTCGCCTGCTGCCCACTCTGCCGCCGTCGGTGCCAGGCATGCGTCTGCACGCTCAGCTCCAGCGTCATTTTATCCGTAGCGGCGGCATCTGGCTTACCGGCGACGAAGCGGTCAATATCAGCCACCAGGACGGCCTTGTTAACGCAGTCTGGACGCGCAACCACGGCGATATCCCACTGCGCCCGCGCTTCACGGTGCTGGCCAGCGGCAGCTTTTTTAGCAATGGGCTGGTCGCCGAACGAAACGGCGTGCGGGAGCCGATTCTTGGCCTCGACCTTCAGCAGACGCTGCCGCGCGAAAGCTGGTATCAACGGGACTTTTTTGCCTCGCAACCGTGGCAGCGCTTCGGCCTGAAAACGGATGCCACCCTGCGCCCGCAGCTTCAGGGTGAGCCGCTGAAAAACCTGTTCGCCATTGGCTCTGTGCTCGGTGGTTTTGATGCTATCGAGCTGGGATGCGGCGGCGGCGTCTGTGCGGTGACGGCGCTACACGCCGCGAAGCTAATCAGCGAGCTTGCCGGAGGTGAATCATGAACGACACCCGATTCGAACACTGTATTAAATGCACCGTTTGCACCACGACCTGTCCGGTCAGTCGGGTCAATCCGCGCTATCCGGGGCCAAAACAGGCCGGCCCGGACGGCGAACGCCTGCGACTGAAAGACGGGGCGCTTTACGACGAAGCGTTAAAATATTGCATCAACTGCAAACGCTGCGAGGTGGCCTGCCCTTCAGATGTCAAAATCGGCGATATTATCCAGCGGGCACGCATCCAATACAGCCAGCAAAAGCCGACATTACGCGATGCGATCCTCAGTCATACCGATCTAATGGGGACACTCTCCACGCCGTTTGCTCCACTGGTCAACGCCGCCACCGGGCTGATGCCGGTACGCCGGATTCTGGATGCGGCGCTCAAAATTGACCATCGCCGCACGCTGCCCAAATATGGCTTTGGCACCTTCCGCCACGCCTTTCGTCAACTGGCCGCCCAACAGGCGCAGTACAGCGAGCAGGTGGCGTTCTTTCACGGCTGCTATGTGAACTACAACTATCCTCAGCTCGGCAAAGATCTGGTTCATGTACTGAATGCGATGGGCATCGGCGTTCAACTGCTCAGCAAAGAGAAGTGCTGCGGCGTGCCGCTGATTGCCAACGGTTTTTTTGCTAAAGCGCGTAAACAGGCGCTGAGCAACGTCACCGCGATGCGGGAAAATAGCCTGCCGATTGTCGCCACGTCATCAACCTGCACCTTTACCCTGCGCGATGAATATCCGCACGTGCTTGATATCGACAACCACGACATTCGCGATCGAGTCGAGCTGGCAACCCGCTGGATCTGGCGTCAACTGGATGCGGGTCGGCCTCTGAAGTTAAAACCGCTGCCGCTGAAGGTGGTTTACCACACGCCTTGTCATATGGAGAAAATGGGCTGGTCGCTGTATACCCTTGAGCTGCTGCGGCTAATCCCCGGATTGCAGCTTGAAGTGCTCGACTCCCAGTGCTGTGGGATCGCCGGAACCTACGGGTTTAAGTCGGAGAACTACGACTCATCGCAGGCGATTGGCGCACCGTTGTTTCGGCAAATTGAAGAGAGCGGCGCTGACCTGGTGGTAACCGATTGCGAAACCTGCAAGTGGCAAATTGAGATGTCCACCAGCAAACGCTGCGAACATCCCATCACCCTACTGGCGCAGGCGCTGGCCTGAGGTCAGCGCCTGCGGTGGGGAGACTAGTAGCTCCCCTTTCCCTCCGCCTGTTCAGATACCGGTTTGAACATCGCCAGGCGCTTATCCAGTGCGCTGGTATAGAGGTTGGTATCGACGCCCACGGCAACAAAATTTGCCCCCCAGGCCAGCGCTTTGTGCGCCATCTCCGGGTCGACGGCCAGGAATCCGGCTGCTTTTCCGGCCTCGCGAATACGCCGGATGCTCTGCTCAATGATCCGCTGCACCTCCGGGTGACCGGCGTTATCCGGATACCCCAGCGAGGCCGATAAATCCGCCGGGCCGATAAACACGCCGTCAATGCCTTCCACTTCGAGGATCGCATCCAGATTATCGAGCGCCGTTTTGCTCTCCACCTGAATCAGCAAACACAGCTCATCGTTAGCCTGCGCCATATAGTTTTCCACTCGCCCCCAGCGCGCTGCACGAGCGACCCCGGCCCCTACTCCGCGCGTACCCACCGGCGGATAGCGAGTTGCCGAAACAATATCTCGCGCCTGTTCGGCGGTATCGACCATCGGGATCAATAGCGTTCTGGCACCAATATCCAGTACCTGTTTAATCAGGCTACGATTGCCCTCTACCGGGCGAATCACCGGCTGGCTGGCGTAGGGGGCGACCGCCTGTAGCTGGTGGTAGAGATCCTGAATGGTATTTGGCGCATGTTCACCATCAATCAGCAGCCAGTCGTAACCCGAGGTGGCGGCGATCTCTGCCATATAGGAAGAGGTCGAGCTCAGCCACAGGCCAATTTGCGTTTCTCCCTTCAATAATCCCGCTTTAAATGGGTTCGATAAAATTGCGTTCATAGTTCTCCCTTAAATTAATGCTGTACGCTGCCAGCCTGCGGCACCGTGCGATTAACGCGCAGTGAAAAGATAATAACAACCCCAACAATCGCCACGCAGGCGAGCGTCAATAATCCGGCAGAATTGCTGGCAAAAATCGTTTCGGCCTGGACGCGAATAATCGGCGCCAGGAAACCACCAATCGCACCGAACAGGTTCACGAAGCCGATGCCTGCGGCCAACGCGGTGCCGGACAACAATTGCGTCGGCATGGTCCAGAAAACCGGCTGCACGGCAATCACGCCGACCGCCGCCACGCACAGCGCGATAATCGCCAGTACCGGTGACACCAGCCCGGAGACCGCAATACCGATCGCCGCCGCCAACAGGGTGAATGCCGCGATGTTACGGCGCTCTCCGGTGCGGTCGGAGTAACGCGGGATAAACCAGGTGCCAAACAATGCCGCAACCCACGGAATCGCCGTCACCACCGAGGCAAAGAATCCCACTTTGGTGCCCAGCAGAGCGGCAACCTGAGTCGGCAGAAAGAAAATCAGACCATACACCGCCACCTGAATCGTCAGGTAGATAATGGCGAGCTGCCAGACGCGTCCATTGCGCAGCGCATCGGACAGCCGCGACGTGACCTTTTTCTCCTCTTCGCTGGCAAGCTGGCTAATCAACGCCTGCTTTTCAGCGGCAGTCAGAAAACGTGCGCTTTGCGGCGTATCATCAAGCCAAAAGAAGGTAAAGAACCCGGCGCCAACCGCCAGCAGCCCTTCGATAACAAACATCCAGAACCAGCCGGGGTGCCCCATAAAACCGTGCATTTCCAGCAGCGCGCCGGAGAGCGGTGAGCCCAGCGTTAACGCCAACGGTGCGCCCATATAAAACAGCCCCATAATGCTGGCGCGGTTTTGCTGAGGGAACCATTGCGAAGTCAGATAGATCATGCCAGGGAAGAAGCCCGCCTCGGCGGCACCGAGTAAAGTGCGCACCAGCAGAAATTTCGTTTCCGTATCCGCCCAGGCCATCGCCGCAGACAGAACGCCCCACAGCAGCGTGGTGCAGCCGATCCACTTTTTCGCGCCGAATTTACGCATCAACAGGTTAGCGGGTACCCCCAAAAAGGCGTACACCACAAAGAAAATCCCCGCTCCCAGCGCATAGGCTTCGTTGCTTAGCCCGGTATCCAACTGGTAGGTCTCTTTGGCAAAGCCAATATTCGAACGGTCAAGAAATGCGAGCACGTAAAGCGCCAGCATAAAGGGAATCAAACGGGCGCGGCTTTTCTTCACCACGCTCTCAAGCAAGGTGTTGCTCATCGTAATATCCTCAAAAATGGGCCGCACATCAGCGCTGTGCGGCACGGCGGGATCAGTGGCTATAAGGACGTTGCAGATTGCAGTCGCGGTTCAGCTCAACGCCAAAACCCGGTTTATCCAGCACAGATTTATGAATGCGTCCATTTTCCGGTACTGGTTCACCCAGCAGAATCGGGTCAAACTGCGGGCGCATCGTTGAGCAATCCGGGCTGGTCATCAGGAATTCGCTGAACGGCGTGTTGGTAAAGGTGATGACCGCGTGGTGCGAATAGACCGATGACCCGTGTGGGACCACCAGTTGACCGCGCGCTTTGGCGATTGCGGCAATCTCCACCAGCGTAGTCAGGCCGCCGCACCAGCCCACATCAGGCTGCATAATATCGATGCCGGTTTCCGACAGCGTGCGGAATGATTGCAGCGTGCCGTGGTGCTCGCCGCTGGTGACCATCATCCCGGCTGGCGCATTGCGTTTGAGTTCACGATAGCCTTCGTACTGCTGCGGCGGCAGACACTCTTCAATCCACTTAAGGTTATGAGGCGCGCAGGCGTGAGCCAGCTTAGTGGCGTAGTTAACGTCCTGGCTCATCCAGCAATCCAGCATCAGCCAGAAATCCGGACCGCATTTTTCGCGCATGCCAGCGACCATCGCGGCATCTTTGCGGATCCCCGCATCGCCATCGTGCGGCCCCCAGTGAGTCGGCATTTTGCCGCCGATAAAGCCCATCTCTTTCGCCAGGTCCGGACGCGCGCCGGTCGCATAGAACTGAATTTCATCGCGCACCGCGCCACCCAGCAGTTTATACACCGGCAGGCCAACCACTTTGCCGAACAGATCCCACAGCGCCAGATCGATACAGGAGATAGTGTTCATCACCAGGCCGCCGGAGCCGGAGTAGTACATGGTCGCGTTGAGCATCTGATCGTGGATCAGTTTGATATCGCTGACGCATTTGCCTTCGATAAAGCGGTTCAGGTGCTTTTCAACGATAAAGCAGCCCATTTCACCCGCCGTTGACACCGCAAACCCGGTCTGCCCATTCTCCGCTTCGACCTCGACAATCAGCGTACCCAACACGTTGATGCCAAAAGACTGGCGGGACTGCTCATACTGTTTGTATTTGCTCATCGGGGTCGCGATGTGGTCATCAATCCAGTGGTTCGCTCCCTGATCGTGATAATCGCCGCCGCCAGCGCCTTTCTCTGCGGTAGCACCGCCGATGAACCAAGCGCGGACGTGTTTAATTTTCGGTAAGGTCATGATGTTCTCCTTGTTATGAAGCTTGTTGTTCGAAGGGGCTCTTCCACCCCAACAGACGGGAAATATCTTTGGCGCAGGCAATCGCCTTACCGGCGAGGTAATCACGATTGTCTTCATTGATTTGCAGGCGCGTGCCGACCACCGAGATAGCGGCGGTCAGTTCGTTATTGGCGTTAAACACCGGCGCGGCCACGCAGCGCACGTCGGGATAGTCTTCGCCGTTATCAAAGCTCCAGCCCCGAGCGCGAATACGCCCCAGTTCATCGCGAAGCTGCTGAGCATCAGTGATAGTGGTTGGCGTGGCTCGTTCCCAGCGCAGTTCGCTGATAATTGACTCCTGAACTCGTTCCGGCTGCCAGGCCAGCAGGCATTTACCAATACCGGAACGATAAAGCGATAGGCTCTTACCTTCGTGCGAACGTACGCTAATGGTGGCCGGGGATTCGACCTTCAGAATGTAGTAGGCGTTACCGTTATCGATGATGCCCAGGTGACAGAGCAGACCGCACTGATCCATCAGCTGCGTCAGGCGCGAACGCGCCAGTTCGCGCAGGTCCATTTTGCTCAGCGCATGTCCGGCCAGCTCAACCAGCTTGGTCCACAGGCAGTAATTGTCCTGATTATCCATGCTAAGAAAGCGCTGTTTTCTCAGTTCACCTAACAGCAGATAGGCAGTGCTTTTCGGAATACCCAGTTCATCAATAATGGTCGCTGCGCTACAGGGGCCGATACGGGCGATCAAATTGAGAATATCAATGGCGCGGGTCAGCGCCGGGACTTTGCTTGATTCCAACATACTGGACTCCAATCCTGAATACTGGAATCAGTGTTACGGTTGTCGGGGAAGTAAATTGTGAGCAACTTCAAATGACGGGGCGATTCCAGAAGGGTGGACATTCAGAGGTATCAAAATGGGAGATGACGCACAGAATATTTAAAACGAAGTACAGCAGGCTGGACGAATACCACGCCGGGAAGGGATCCCGACGCGGTGACCTTATTAAACCGTGAGAGATTCGACGACGTTAATCCAGCCATGTTCACCGGCTATCGGCTCACCGTTCAGCCAACGACGCAGCATATTCAGGGCCATCATCGCGCAGACTTCCTGACGCACCTGCACGCTGTGACGATTGGTACTAAATTTCACTCGCAGCGCGTGAGTGCCTTCCGGCGTTGAGAGCGCAAAGTTCAGGTGATCGCTCTCCTGACCGCTGACCGCCAGAGCCAGACCGGCAAAGTGTTTCACCCGCCGCTCCGCCGCCCAGCGCGCCGCCTGCGCTAACGTCTCTTCCTGTGCCGGAATCACTTCGCTCGCCAACAGCGGCGCGTTAACGCGTGAAAGCTGTAGCGCCAGCAGGCCGCCGGTAAACTGCTCGCTTAGCGTCAAGCTCAGCTGGCGCTCTTGCAGGCGTCGGGCAATCTGCGCCGGTAGACCTTCAGTGCCTTCGAAGATCACGCTTTCACCGGCCACTTTCTGCACTTCCGGCCACAGCGCCAGCATCGCTTCGCGCTGCTCAGAAGGCCCGGTCAGCTTGAGTTCAATAATCGGCATTGAGGAGCGATAGCCCATCACCACGCCCGGTGGCAGCTGAAGATGGTCAAGGCTCTGCGCCAACTCGCTCTCCGAGCGACCAAAGGTGGTCAAACGCAGACACAGCGGCGGAGCCGGCAGCGGGAAACGTTCGCGCAAGCGCGGTAAGATTTCCTGCTCAACCATCACTTTGAATTCCGAAGGCACGCCGGGGGTGAAAAACATCAGGCAGCGATTGAGCTGCACGGCGAAACCGCAAGCGGTCCCGACCGGGTTGTTGATCATCTCGGCGCTTTGCGGAATTTCCGCCTGTTTACGGTTGCTGGCGGCCATTGGCCTTCCGCGCTCGGCAAAAAAGCGCGTCATCACATCCAGCCACTCTTCGTGCAAAATCAACCCTTCGCCTTTGGCCGTTGCCGCAGCCAGCGCGCTGAGATCGTCGCTGGTTGGCCCCAGGCCGCCGTTAACGATCAGCACGTCGGCGTGCTCGCTACGTTCGCGTAAAATCGCCACCAGAGCGTCAAGATCGTCGCCCACGGTATTGCGACGCTTTAAGGGTAATCCTTGATTAAAAAAGAAATCCGCCAGCCACGCGGCATTAGTATCGACGATTTGCCCATGCAGCACTTCGTCGCCGGTGGACAGCATTTCCACGTTTAGCATTGTGAACTCCAGCCTGATAAGTCGGAATACTATAGCGCAAAGCGGCTGGGAGAATGACTGAAAATCAGGCGCGGCAGAATACCACGCCAGGGAGAATCAGAAGCTGGCGTTGACGCCGACGTACGGGCCGTCCGCAACGGTATTATCGCGGTTGCCTTCTTTACCTGCCAGGTTGAGGTAGCGATAACCGGCTTCAATGCTCAGAGGACGCATAATGGTAAAGCGTGCGCCGGCATTGGCTTCCTGATAGCTGTCGATACCGCTGGAGAGCGAATCCGGGGAGTAATAATATTCGCCGAACAGGCGGAAACGGTCGCCGATTTTCCACTGCAGGCCGCCGCCTACCGCCGCCGCATAACCTTCATCACCGGCTTTTGGATTGGTGTAAACGCCTTTACCGCCAACGGTCGCCAGGAACGGACCTAAAGGAAGGTTCAGACCCAGGCCTAAGCCCGCCGCATCACCATCATCATCGTTGTGCAGCCAGTTACCGGATATCGCCAGCCCGGTGGATTCGGTACCAAAACCAACCCCAAGGTTGGTGTAGTGCTCACCGGCCTGCCCGCTGACGCTGATCGCATTTGCCGCCGTCGAGACGAACATCATGCCAGCGAGGGCCAAAAATATACTTTTTTTCATTTTTTACTCTATCCAGAAAACAAGAATTTAAAAGTCCCGAAAAACCGCGAAATTGTACTGCTGAATGCTAAGGAATCAATGCGCTAAAGCGACCTTTACCATTGTGATTGTAACCAGTTGCTACCGAATATTTGCCAACGGTCGCGGATATCAAATCGATAGCCAGAGCCAGATTGCCCGCACTGACTATTTATTCTACAAATAGCGCTCAGCTTATTTCGTCCCTTCAGGGAAATGAATAAGTTACATAAAACTTTGTCAGGAGATAAAGATGAGCAAGAAAGGATTAACGACCGGATCCGGCGCGCCGGTTGTCGATAACAATAATGTCGCCACCGCAGGCCCACGCGGCCCCATGCTGCTGCAGGATGTCTGGTTTCTTGAAAAACTAGCCCACTTTGACCGGGAAGTTATCCCGGAACGCCGTATGCACGCAAAAGGTTCCGGCGCCTACGGCAAACTGACCGTCACCCACGATATCACCCGCTATACGCGCGCAAAACTCTTCTCTGGAATCGGCAAAACCACCGACTTGTTTCTGCGCTTCTCGACCGTTGCCGGAGAGCGTGGCGCCGCTGACGCCGAGCGTGATATTCGCGGCTTTTCCATCAAGTTCTATACCGAAGAGGGTAACTGGGATCTGGTGGGCAACAACACGCCGATTTTCTACCTTCGCGACCCGCTAAAATTCCCGGACCTCAATCACGTCGTAAAGCGCGATCCGCGTACTAACCTGCGTAACCCAACATGGAAATGGGATTTTTTCTCCCTGCTACCGGAAACGCTGCATCAGTTAACGATTGATTTCAGCGACCGCGGCATCCCGCGTTCTTATCGTCATATGCACGGTTTTGGCAGCCACGCGTTCAGCTTTATCAATGCCGAAAATGAGCGCTTTTGGGTGAAGTTCCACTTCAAATCCCAGCAGGGGATCGCCAACCTGATGGATGATGAGGCCAAACGCCTGGTGGCAGAAGACCGCGAAAGCTCGCAGCGCGATCTCTATGAGTCAATTGAAAAAGGCGATTTTCCGCGCTGGACCTTCTACGTGCAGATAATGCCGGAAGCGGAGGCCAGCCAGGTCCCTTATAACCCATTTGACCTGACCAAAATCTGGCCGCATAGCGATTATCCGTTAATTGAAGTTGGGGTGCTGGAGCTAAACCGCAACCCGGACAACTACTTCGCGGAAGTTGAGCAGGTAGCCATGAACCCGGCAAACGTGGTGCCCGGGGTAAGTTTCTCTCCGGACCGTATGCTGCAAGGACGACTGTTCTCCTATGGCGACACTCAGCGTTATCGTTTAGGGGTTAATCATCATCAGATCCCGGTAAACGCTCCGCGCTGTCCGTTCCATAACTATCACCGCGACGGCGCGATGCGCGTAGATGGCAACAGCGGCAACGGTGCGACCTACGAGCCCAACAGCTTTGGCGTCTTTCAGGAGCAACCGGACTTTAGCGAGCCGCCGTTAAACCTTGAAGGCGCGGCCGCTCACTGGGATCATCGGGAAGATGGCGACTATTTTAGCCAGCTGCGAAAGCTGTTTGAGCTATTAAGCGAAGATGAGCATCAGCGTATGTTTCAGCGGATAGCCGGTGATATGCGAGATATCCCCGAATTTATTCAGCAACGGCAGATTGGACTATTCAGCGAAGTCCATCCCGACTACGGCGCGGGCGTAGCGGCGGCATTGAAAGCTTTGCAACACGCCAAATAAACGCTTACGGCAGCCAATATAGCTGCCGTTTTCGCTGCAAAGAAGAATTTAGTGCTGGAGTTTATCAAGCTGGCGCAGTGACAAACCGGTCAGCTTTGCGACCTGAGACGGCTCCTGCCCATCTTCCAGCATCGCCCGGGCAATGCGTTCAGCCGCCTCCTGCTGCCCTTCACCCCGGCCTTCTTGCCGACCTTCCTGCCAGCCCTTACGACGACCTTTTTCTATTCCCGCCTTCATTCCCTGAAGGACTCCCTGTTTGCGGCCACGCTCTTCCAGAAACTGAGCAATATTCATTAGCGTCTCCTTATGCTGCTTAAGCGGTACCTTTTGCGCTAATTTGCGTAAAAAGGCCACGGGATCGGCGGCGTTACCCGCCTGAATCATATAATTCAGCAACGTTTTAAACTGCCGACGGTTATTGTATCCCAACGACAATATGCTGACCAGTTGCTCTGAAATTTCCATCATATCCCGCTGCCGGATATGTTTTTGTAGCAGCTCCAGCATGGCGACTCGTCGGTGCTGTATGAGCTGCTCATCCGGGATCGTCGTAATATCCACCAGTTGAAAATTCTGGCTATATAGCCTCTCAGCCACCTCTGGCTGCGAAAAACCGTCCAGCCAACGCATTGAGTGCGGACAGGGGCTGGTCTTGCCGTGATAAAAAAGCAGGGGAATGACCAATGGTAACTGGTGATACCCTTTATCCAGATGACGCTGCATCGCGGCAATGGCATAGCGCATCAGGCGAAACGCCATATGCCGGTCGGGTGAGCTTTGATGCTCAATCAGCACATAAATATATCCTTCGCCGGTCTGTGTTTTGAGCGAATAGAGGATATCCGAATGGCTGGCACGCAGATCTTCTTCGATAAAGCTACCGGATTCCAGCTGAAGCGTTCGCAGATCGCATAGCATCCGCAGATGCTCCGGCAAATGAATAAGTAAAAAATCGCGCGCCGTTGCCCGATGGGACAAAATATGTTTAAAAACCGCATCATGCGGTGAGTGGCTTCCTATCGGTTCCATGATGGCCTCTGATCAATAAACTTGCGGCCACCCTATCACCTCTCGCTTCCGCCGCGCGTTTTCGCTTGCTGTTTGCCGAGTCGACTCGCAAACTGGGCTATCTCAATGTTTACCCACGTCATCATTAAGGAAAAACCATGCGTCAAAGGACTATCGTTTGCCCGCTCATTCAACATGAAGGCCACTACCTGCTGTGCAAAATGGCCGACGATCGCGGCGTGTTTCCCGGCCAGTGGGCGCTCTCCGGCGGCGGCGTGGAGCCTGGCGAACGTATCGAAGAGGCTCTGCGACGAGAGGTTCGCGAAGAGCTGGGCGAAAAACTACAGCTAACCCAGATTACACCATGGACCTTTAGCGACGATATCCGGGTTAAAACCTATGCTGATGGCCGCCAGGAAGAAATTTATATGATCTACCTGATTTTCGATTGCGTTAGCGCCAATCGCGAAGTGACGATCAACGAAGAGTTTCAGGATTACGCGTGGGTGAAACCGGAAGATCTTGCCCATTATGATCTGAATGTAGCGACCCGTAAGACGCTGAGTCTGAAAGGCTTACTCTGAACGAGCGATCAAAAAGCGCAGCCTGACCTTCAGCCCGCCCAACGTTTCGCTGCGCAGCAGTTGCGGATGGCTGCGGTGCAGGCGTGCAATATCGCTAACCAGCGCCAGCCCGAGCCCGGCTCCGGGATTATCACCAACGTTTTCCAGGCGATGAAACGGCATTAACGCCAGCAGAATCTGCGTATCATCGATCCCCGGGCCGCTATCCTCGACGTCCAGCAGCACAGCGTTCCCCTCTCGATGCAGGCTTAACGTCACGATCCCGCCCTGGGGCGTATAGCGAATTGCGTTATCCAGCAGATTCGCACACAGCTCGCTCAACAGCACGCAATCTCCGGCTATCATCACCGCCGATGGCTCGCCCTCATAACCAAGATCGATAGCTTTGCTCCGCGCCTGCACAAGCCGGGAAAAACAGCTGTTCTGAACAATCTCATGGAGATCAACCGGTGAAAAGGCATGCTCCCCCTGCTCTTTACGTTTGATAGTCGCCAGTTGCAGCAGGCGCTCAGTTAATAGAATCGTGCCATCCAGGGTGCTGCTCATCGCCGCCAGGCTCTCTCGCCAAAGTTTAGGATCATCACTGGCCAGCGCCACCGAGGCCTGAGTTTTCAACACCGCCAGCGGGGTTTTAAGTTGATGAGAAGCGTCGGCGCTAAAACGTTCCTGGCGTGAAATCATCACCCGCAACCGATCGATATAGCGGTTAAAAGCAACGATTAACAGACGGGTTTCCGACCACGGCAGCAGCTCCGGTAGCGGCGTCAGCAGACCGGGTTCGCGGCGCACCATCAGCGCCGAAAGCTGGCGCATCGGTCGCAGCACGCGGCGCAGCAGCCAGCCGGTGAACACCAGGGTTAACAACACCAACAGCCCTTGCGATATCCACGACGAGAACAGCAACTGTCCAGCCAACCAGCGCCGCGACTCCAGCGTTTCGGCGATGTAGATTTCCGCCATTCCGGCAATACCACCTTCATTCACTGGCTGCAGCAGGCGCGCCACGCGGATGGCCTGACCACGATATTCGGTATGATAGAACCACGCCAGCGCCGGATAGAGTTGAGTACGAGAAGTCGATGGCGGCATCGCCGGAAGGTCGTCATAACCGGAAATCACCTGCCCCTCGGGGTCGAGAACTTTATAGTACAGGCGATCGTTCATATTCAGTTCAAAGCTATCCAGCACCACCCACGGCACATTCACCTCAAGCTTACCATGGCGCACCACCAGGCGTTCGGCTACGGTTCGGGCGGACGAGAGCAGCGTACGATCGTACGCCTGCGTCGCCGCCTGTAGCGCACTGACGTAGCTATTGAAGGCCGACAGCCCCCACAGTAAAACCAGCGGCAGGCCGAGAAACAACAGCAGTTGTGCAAAGAGCGACTGCGGTTTAGCCCACCTCATGGGCCAATTCCAGCACGTAGCCCAATCCGCGCAAGGTAACGATCCGCACGTTGCTCTCCTGAAGCTTTTTCCGTAAACGATGAATATACAACTCGATACTTTCCGGGCTAACGTCGTCGCTCAGGCTGAAAACCTGCTCGAAAAGCTGCTGACGAGACACCGGGCGCGTGCGGCGAAACATCAACACCGTCAGCAGCGCCTGCTCGCGTGGAGTTAACGACAGCATCTGCCCACGCAGCAAAAAATAGCCTTCATCACGATATTCCAGTTCGCCGATCTGCTGGATCTCGTGCACTTGACCTTCGCTACGCCGCAGCAGCGCCCGCAGCCTGGCATCCAGTTCTTCAAGCTCAAAAGGTTTTGGCAAATAGTCATCGGCCCCCACGTTCAGTCCTTTCACCCGATCCGCCACCGCACTGCGGGCGGTCAGCAGCAACACGGGAAGCGTCTGTCCACGTTTTCGCAGACGCTGCACCACTTCCAGCCCATCGAACCCCGGCATACCGATATCCAACACTGCCAGCGCATATTTTTCGCTTTGCAGCAGATGGTCAGCCGCCCGTCCGTCAAGTACGCAGTCTACGGCAAACCCGCTCTGCACCAGCGCTTTCTCCAGCCAGTGAGCCAGCTCACGGTTATCTTCAGCCAATAAGAGACGCATATCACATCCTGTAAAGTTGCTGCTGCATTGAAAGGGAAATGAAAGGTAACTGTTTTAACAATCACGCAACTGAACTACTACATGTCGGTTCACATAATCAGAAAAAACGTTCCCTGTACCCTACCGAGGAAGCCTATGAACATCTCACTCCTTCGCCATCTTAGTGCCATCACTTTCTGCCTGTGTACCGCCTCGGCTTACGCCACCGAGGCCCCATCCCGCACCGAATGTATCGCGCCCGCCAAACCCGGCGGCGGCTTCGATCTGACCTGCAAGCTGCTTCAGGTCAGCCTGATGGAGACCGGCGCTATCAAAAAACCGATGCGCGTCACCTACATGCCCGGTGGCGTAGGCGCGGTGGCCTATAACGCCATTGTTGCCCAGCGCCCCGGTGAACCCGGCACCGTAGTCGCCTTCTCCGGCGGCTCGCTGCTCAACCTGTCGCAGGGAAAGTTTGGCCGCTATGGCGTCGATGATGTCCGCTGGCTGGCCAGCGTCGGCACTGATTACGGCATGATCGCCGTGCGCACTGACTCCCCGTGGAAAGACCTGGCATCGTTTATGGCGGCGATGGAAAAAAATCCCGCCAGCATTGTCATCGGTGCTGGCGCGTCCATCGGCAGCCAGGACTGGATGAAAGCGGCGCTGCTGGCGCAAAAAGCCAACGTCGACCCGCACAACATGCGCTACGTGGCGTTTGAAGGCGGCGGCGAGCCGGTCACCGCGCTGCTCGGCAATCATGTGCAGGCAGTCTCCGGCGATCTGAGCGAAATGGTGCCTTATCTCCAGGGCAATAAAATTCGCGTGCTGGCGGTCTTCTCCAACGAAAGATTGCCAGGCGCTCTCGCCAACGTACCCACCGCCAAAGAGCAAGGTTACGATCTGGTCTGGCCGATTATTCGCGGCTTCTTCGTTGGCCCGAAAGTCAGCGATGCTGACTATCAGTGGTGGGTGGACGAGTTCAGTAAATTGCAGCAGACCGATGCGTTTAAAAAGCAGCGCGAACTCCGGGGCCTGTTTGAGTTCAACGTGAATGGCAAGGAGCTCGACGCGTACGTCAAAAAACAGTTGGAAGATTATCGCCAACAGGCAAAAGCCTTTGGCCTGGCCAAATAATCAATGGAGGTTGTGATGAGCGATCGTATTTTTGCCGGAGTATGGCTGCTGCTCTGCGTGGGTGGAATGTTTATCGCCTGGCAAATCCACAGCGAGTACGCCTATGAACCCGTCGGCCCCCGCCCTTTTCCGGTGGGTATTATCGGCCTGATGCTGCTGTGCTCTGTGCTGCTGCTCCTGCGTCGGCCCGATGTCATCACATGGCCGGGGTGTCTGGTTTTACAACGTTTACTGACGATGGTGGTGGCACTGGTGGTCTATGCGTGGGGCTTTGAGTGGCTGGGTTTTCCCTTGTCAACCGCGCTGCTGACCGCCGTTTTCGGCCTGCTGTTTGGCGCGACCTTACCCGCGGCTGGCGTTGCTGGCATCATCATGGGCATCGCGCTGTGGTACATCTTTGACGCCCTGCTTGATGTCACCCTGCCGCTCGGCATCTGGCTAATTTAACGGAGGAGTTTATGGATATCTGGATTTATCTGTCGCAAGGCTTCGCCGTCGCCATGACGCCGGGGAACCTGATGATTGCGCTGATCGGCTGCTTCGTTGGCACTATCGTCGGCCTGCTGCCGGGCCTGGGGCCAATTAACGGCGTGGCGATTTTACTGCCGCTGGCTTTTGCCCTGCACCTGCCTGCGGAGTCAGCGTTGATCCTGCTGGCGACGGTCTATATTGGTTGTGAATATGGCGGGCGCATTTCGTCGATTCTGCTCAATGTTCCCGGCGATGCCGCCGCCATTATGACCGCCATCGACGGCTACCCTATGGCGCAGCAGGGGCGCGGCGGCGTGGCGTTGTCCATCTCGGCGGTGAGCTCGTTTGTCGGTTCACTTATCGCGATTATCGGGATGATTTTATTTGCCCCGCTGCTGGCCCAGTGGTCGCTGGCGTTCGGCCCGGCGGAGTATTTCGCGCTGATGATTTTCGCCATCGCCTGCCTCGGCAGCATGATGGCGCAGAATCCGCTGAAGTCGTTCCTCGCCGCGTTAATCGGTTTGGGGTTGGCGACGGTGGGCGTTGATGCCAACACTGGCGTCTATCGCTTCACCTTCGACAGCGTTCATCTTTCCGATGGCGTGCAGTTTATCGTGGTAGTGATTGGTCTCTTTTCGGTCTCAGAAATTTTGCTGATGCTGGAAAGCACCAGCGGCGGGCAGAAACTGGTACGGAAAACCGGGCGCATGCTGTTTAACGCCAAAGAAGCGGGCCAGTGCGTGGGCGCGACGCTGCGCTCATCGGTGGTCGGTTTCTTTGTTGGTATCCTGCCGGGCGCGGGAGCGACCATTGCCAGCGCCATCACCTATATGACTGAGAAAAAGCTCAGTGGTAACAGCGACTCCTTTGGTAAAGGCGATATCCGCGGAGTGGCGGCGCCGGAAGCGGCAAATAATGCCTCCGCCTGCGGGTCGTTTATTCCGATGCTCACGCTCGGCGTTCCTGGTTCCGGGACCACGGCGGTGATGATGGGCGCGCTGACCTTATACAACATCACCCCAGGACCGGCGATGTTTACCGAGCAACCGGACATTGTTTGGGGGCTGATCGCCGCGCTGTTGATCGCTAACGTGATGCTGCTGATCATGAACATTCCGCTAATCGGCCTCTTTACCCGCATGCTCACCATTCCACTGTGGTTTCTGGTTCCGGCGATCGCCGCCGTATCTGCGGTTGGCGTTTACGCAGTACACAGCACCACTTTCGACCTGCTGTTGATGGTTGGGCTGGGCGTACTCGGCTACATCTTGCGCAAAATGCACTTCCCGATGTCGCCGCTGATCTTAGGCTTCGTGCTGGGCGAGATGCTGGAGCAGAATCTGCGCCGCGCGTTGTCGATTAGCAACGGCAACATGGCGATTCTGTGGCAAAGCGGGGTGACTAAAACGCTCCTGCTGCTGGCGGTACTGGTCATCGTGGTTCCGCCGCTGGTGAAGTACTGGCGCAAGCGCCAGTTGATGACGAAAGGAGATCTCCCGGGAAGCTGACAGAATGCGCCTCCAGGTACGCCATTGCAGCATCCACTCTCTTCCCGGTGGCGCTGCGCTGACCGGGCTACGGGTCCGGTCTGGTAGCCCGGACAGATGCGCAGCATCGCCTCCGGGAAACAGCGTGTATCGCGGCTTCCGTTGTTCCCCCCGACCGCGCTACTGGCCGGGGCTACGGGTTCACCGCGCTCAGCACTCTGGCGCGCGCATCGTCCCACTCGCGCCGTTCCTGCTCGCTGAGCAGGGCGGTCGCGCTACAGCGCATCGCATCCCATCCGGGATACTCATCGATCTGCGGCGGGTTATTCTGGCGCTGATTATCGTAAAAAGACCAGTGGCTGCCGCAAGACAGGTCTGAACTGACAAGATATCCCTCTTTTAACTGCAGATAGATCTGGTTATTGATCACCGTCATCGCCATCTCCTCCTGCGGACGTTCATCCGCTAATCGCGGCAGGCGAATAGGGGTAAACATCCAGGTTTTACCGTGGTCGGCTGAAACGTTGAAACCATACAGGCGAAAATGGAACTGCCCGTCGGCCATTTTTTGCGGCAAGCCGGTTCTGGGCACCACGACATACTGCTGCGCCGCGTGGACATAGCGAAACGATGCCGGTGCGACCTGCCCGTAAGGCACGCTGCCTGAACGCTCCGTCTCTGGGGTCGTCCATTCATTTAGCTTTAGATCGCCAATCCGCGAGACAATATCCCGTTGCGTATCCAGATACCACATCACCCCCGAACAATAGCGCGGTGCCCGCCCGTGTCGTCCCAGCTTACCTCTGTCGAGCACGATATAACGCCAGGCGTCAAAACGGTAAATCACCTGCGGCCAAATTTTCTGCCCGCGCCAGTGACGATCGTCCTCGCGAATATGGCTGGAAAAAGGGTCGTCAACGCTCCAGACGTTGAAAGGCTGCGCCAACAAAAAGCAGAAAAAGGCGAGAATACGGAACCTGTTTTTCATTACCGTGCATCCCTGTCGGTTAGTCACTCTCTGTATGCAGCGCCGGTTCTGGCTATAACCATGCTCCTTGTTCAGGGCTAAAAGCTGCGTCCCTTCCCGGAAGACAACTCAGGAGAACCGTGCCGCTAACGTTCAATATTGTATTTTCCCGGTATCCATCTGATAGTAACGTCTTTAAACTTCTGGCGATATATTATGACCACCACGATTTCCGGCTCGTTAATCAAATTTGCGGCCCTGGCGCTTCTACTTATCCTTGTTTATACCGGCATCAGCGCGGGAGATAAGCTCACCTGGCTGATGGAAGTTACGCCAGTCATCATCCTCGTTCCTTTGCTGCTGGCGACGCACTCACGCTATCCGCTAACGCCGCTGCTCTACATACTGATCTTCTTCCATGCCATTATTTTAATGGTTGGCGGAATGTACACCTACGCCAAAGTGCCTATCGGCTTTGATGTTCAGGCCTGGCTTGATTTGAGCCGCAATCCCTACGACAAGCTGGGACACTTTTTCCAGGGACTGGTCCCGGCGCTGGCGGCGAGGGAAATTTTGCTGCGCGGCGGCTACGTTCACGGACGGAAAATGCTCGCGTTCGTAGTTTGCTGTATTGCGCTGGCGATCAGCGCCGTCTATGAGCTGATTGAATGGTGGGCTGCGCTGGGTCTGGGACAAGGCGCGGATGAGTTTCTTGGCACTCAGGGCGATCCCTGGGATACCCAGTCGGATATGTTCTGCGCCCTGCTCGGCGCGCTGACCACCGTTTTCGTTCTGGGCCGCTGGCACACGAAGCAGCTACTGAGCATCCAGCAGTCCTGAACTACGGCATTACCTGCTGGTTAACCCACTCACGTAGCGCCCGGCGGGAAATTTTAATGCCGCCGGTTTTTAGCGTTTCGGGCAGTGGCAACCAGCGTACCGGCTGCTGGAAACGCGCCAGCTTATCGGCGCACCAGCTTGCTAAGGTTGCCGGGTCGCAATGTTCGCTGCACTCCACCACCGCCACCGGCCGCTGGCCAAATTCGGCATCATCCAGCGGTACAATAAAGACCTGCTGAATCTGCGGATGAGCGCCAATGACCCGCTCCACCTCTTCCGGCTGAATGCCCTCTCCGCCGCTGAAAAAGAGATTATCCATTCTTCCGAGAATGGTCAGATTGCCGTTATCAAGCCTGCCGCGATCACGGGTAGCAAACCAGCCATGTTCATTAACCAGTGGAACTATTTGCTTATCGCGCCAGTAGCCTTCAGCCATGCTGTCGGCCCGCAGCCAGACTTCACCGTCGACAATCCACAGTTCGCGTCCCGGCAGCGGCTGCCCGACGTCCGCCAGGCCATCGGCCTCTTTGGCGCACACTGTGGAAGCAAACTCGGTCAGTCCGTAGCCACACCAGCAGCGGATACCGCGCGCTTTCGCCTGCTCGGTCAGCGCCACCGGGATCGCCGCGCCGCCCAGCAACACCGCTTTTAACGCTACGTCAGTATCGCCGTTGAGCAGACGCCAGAGCTGAGTCGGCACCAGCGAGGCATGAGTACAGCCCTGCAATGCCTGCTCCAGCGGCTGTTTGTCACGCACCGTCAGGACAGCGCCCGCATGCAGCCAGCGCCAGAGAATGCCCTGGCCGGAAACGTGAAACAGCGGCAGCGACAGCAGCCAGTCATCTTCTGGCGCAAGCGGGATCATCGCCAGCACGCCTTCGGCGCTGGCGAGGTGGGCGCGAAAAGTATGTACCGCCGCTTTCGGTAACCCCGTCGACCCCGAAGTCAGCGTCATTGAGGCCAGGCGATCTTCACGCCAGATAACCGCGTGCTCGCCTGACGCAAATTGCAGGGACAGTGGGTTGTACATCAGCGCAAGAGCGTCGCCGTTTAGCACCAGCGCATGACGCAGGCTTAGCGACGGTAGCAGTTCCGCTAACAAAGCGGATGGCAATTGCGGGTTCAGCGGCAGGACGCGCGCGCCGCACTGCAATAGTGCCAGCCACGCCAGTAAGGCCTCCGGCTGATTGTAAGCACGAAGCAGCACGCCATCGCCTTCGCTGATGCCCTGGGCGTGAAATCCCGCCGCCAGCGCATCAATTTGCGCGCACAGCTCTCGCCAACTCAGGCGCTGCTCGTTCAGACGCAGCGCCTGCGCCCCTCCCCGCAGCTGACGCCAGTGACGCCAGGGCCAGTCGCTAAATGTCACAGCAACGGCTCCAGCTCATCAACGGTTAGGCACGGCAGGTCGCTTTCCGGCCAGCGACGAACCAGTTGGCCGCGCATCAGGCTCAGCGTATCCAGACCGGGAATAGTGTGCGGCGTCAGCCAGGCGGCAATTCGCGCCAACTGCGTCAGGCCCAGGCTCGACTCAATGGATGAGCTGATAACCGCCGTCAGCCCCAGAGCATGCGCGGCTGCCACCTGCTGCTGCACTTTTTGCAGGCTGCCGGTCAAGGTCGGTTTAATCACCACGGCCCGCAAACCCGGCTCGGCGGCAAACTCAAAATCCGCCTCGCGCAGGCTCTCATCCCAGGCAATTGCGATCCCCGTTTCCTGGGCAAAAGCACGCGAGTCGTCGCGAGTTTTGCAGGGTTCTTCAAGGAAGGCGATACGCTCACGATATTGCGGATTAACGTATTTGGCGAACTGCTGGGCTTTCAGCGGCGTCCAGGCACGGTTGGCGTCAAGACGCAACGTCAAATCAGGGATCGCTTCCAGCAGCAGGTTCACTACCATGCCGTCGCGCACCGCCTCATACAGGCCAACTTTGACCTTCGCCACCTTCTCGCCAGGCATCAGCGAAAGCTTCGCAAACAGCTCGTCCGGGTCGCCGGAACACAGCGGCGCGGCGCGATAATCCGCCGCCTGCGGCAACTCACCGCACAGTTCCGCCAGCGCGCAGCTCACGCCGAAAGCCGCTGAAGGCGGCACTGGCTGCGCAGCGTCTTCGCCATCACGCCAGGCTTGCGCCCAGGTAAGCAGCGCCGCCTGCGCTTCGTCCAGCGTTTCAAGGCTGAATCCCGGCAGGGGAGAAATCTCCCCCCAGCCTTCGCGCTCGCCGTCACGCAAGCGCAGAAGCAAGCCATCGCGGGTTTTTAACCGCCGTTCACGCAGCACCACCCCCGCGTCCATCGGTAGCTGCCAGCGGTAAACCTGCGCCTGTCGCATTATGGATTCCGTTTAAATTTGCTGAAGTCCGGCTGGCGCTTCTGGTTGAACGCGTTGCGCCCTTCCTGACCCTCTTCGGTCATATAGAACAGCATAGTGGCATTGCCCGCCAGCTCCTGCAGCCCCGCCTGACCGTCGCAGTCAGCGTTCAGCGCCGCCTTCAGGCAGCGCAGCGCCATCGGGCTGTTTTGCAGCATTTCACGACACCAGCGCACGGTCTCTTTTTCCAGGTCCGCCAGCGGAACCACGGTGTTGACCAGGCCCATATCCAGCGCGGCTTTCGCGTCGTATTGGCGGCACAGGAACCAGATTTCGCGGGCTTTTTTCTGCCCAACGATGCGTGCCATATAGGCCGCGCCCCAGCCGCCGTCGAAGGAACCGACTTTCGGGCCGGTCTGGCCGAAGATGGCGTTTTCCGCAGCGATGGTCAGATCGCACATCATATGCAGCACGTGACCGCCGCCGATGGAGTAGCCCGCAACCATTGCCACAACGGGTTTCGGGCAGGTGCGAATTTGACGCTGGAAATCGAGCACGTTGAGGTGGTGAACGCCGGAGTCATCCTGGTATCCGCCGTAGTCGCCGCGAACTTTCTGATCGCCACCGGCACAGAACGCCTTGTCGCCTTCGCCGGTCAGGACGATAACGCCGATATTGTCGTCATAGCGGGCATCCGCCAGCGCCTGAATCATCTCTTTGACGGTCAGCGGGCGAAAGGCGTTGCGGACCTGCGGGCGGTTAATGGTGATTTTAGCAATCCCATCCGCCGACTTTTGATAACGAATGTCGGTGTAGCCTTCGGAACAGTCCTGCCATTCAACCGGGGCGTAAAGCATTGCTTCATCAAGAGAGATCATAGAGTGTCCTTCAGTTAACTCGCTAAAAACTGCGCCAGACAAGCAACTACCGCGGCAGGGTTTTCCCAATGCGCGTTGTGTCCGGCATGATTAATTACGTGTGTGGTTGCGGATAGCTCATCCGCGATGGCGCGAAACTTGTCATCGCGTTCGCCGCAAAGGTAATGAAATGGGAAATCACGAGTGCGTAATGCCCCACGGAGATCGGGCTGTTGACCCAGTGAGGTCGCCAGCAGCATCGCCGCTAAAGTCGAACCGTTGTTACGACTGCGCAGCGCAACCAGCGCCGAACGCTGGGGCTCATCAAGGGAGGCAAAGACCGGCTGCTGATACCAGTCGGCGAAAACCTGCGCCAATGGCTCACAGCGAAAGCGTTCAGCCCATGCTGCATCGCTACGTAGGCGCAGCAGACGCTGGTTGTCATCCTGTAAACCCGGATGTCCGCCTTCGACGACCAGCCCGCAGAGACCTTTACGCGGCTGGCTGGCATAGGCCATCGCCACCCGTCCGCCAAGGGAGTAACCCACCAGCCAGTACTTTAGTATGTTGTAACTATTCAGCGTATTCTTAAGACGCTGGCAGACATCGGCAAAGTCGCTCACTTCCATATTCGCCGAACCTCCGTGGCCCGGAAGGTCAAGATACAAACGCGGATACGCGCTAAACGCCTGGCCCACGGTACGCCACTCGTGGCTATCGCCGGAAAATCCGTGCAAAAAAACCAGCCACGGATATCCCGGCAGGCCCTGTTCAGCCACCGCGTGCAGCGTCATAGCTGGCTCACCTGCGCCAGCAGATGTTGTAAGGTTTGCGCACCGTCGGTTTCATTCACCACCAGTTCAATCAGAGTGGCGCCGGGAGTACACCAGGCGCCATCCAGCGCACTTTCGAGTTCACTCCACCCCGTGGGGCGATGATAAGGTAAGTTGAACATCGCCGCCGCATGGTCAAAATTGACGTTTTGCGGCATCAGATAGAACTGGCTTCGCTGGTCCTGCGGCGTTGGCAGCAGAGAAAAAATTTGCCCACCGTTGTTGTTGACGACAATCAGCACCAGCGGCGCAGATGCCTGACGCAGCAGCGCCAGCGAGTTAAGATCGTAGAGCGCCGACAGGTCACCGACGATAACTAGCGTTGGACGCGCGCTGGCACGCTGCACGCCAGCCGCCGTCGCCAGCAGGCCATCAATTCCGCTGGCCCCACGATTGCTATAAACCGGGTAGCCCGCCGGGAGCTGCGATAGCGCATCAATTAAGCGTACTACCAGGCTGTTGCCGACAAACAGCTGGCCCTGATCCGGCAGATAGCGACGGATTCTTTGCGCCAGTTGGGCCTCGCCGAAGGACTCGCTGTTGTCGACCGCCGCCTGCCATGCCTGGCGTGCCAGTTCAGGGATGGCGCTGGCCCACGGCTGGCGTTTTTCCGCCGGGTGTAGGTCCAGCCAACGATCGATGGAACAGACGAGACGACGACCGCGATGCTGCGCCGGGTCAAGCCGCCCCGGCAGGTTATCCACCAGCCAGTACTCTTCTGGCTCACAGGTCGCCTGCCACTGCAAAACGCGTTTGCCGGTCAGGCTGCTGCCCAACTGGACAATGATTTGCGCCTGCGCCAGTTCGCTGACCGCCTTTGCGTTTCCGAGCCACAGGTCAGCGCACGGTAGCGGCTGTCCGGTTTGCGAGAGCACGTCGCCAATCAGCGGCCAGCCGAGCATTTTCGCCCATTCGGCCACTTTCTTGCCTTCTTCGGCGCTCATGCGCCCGGCAACGATCACGCCGCGTTTTTGTCGCCAGAAAAACCAGTCGCGCTGCTTATCACTTGAAAGATGCAGGGACTGGCGCAGCCACGGTTTGTCGCTCTGCCACCAGTCACCTAGCTGCTGCTGCCACTGGATGCCGGTATCGTCCATATCGCCGTACAGCGGTTCGGCAAACGGGCAGTTGATATGCACGCCGCCGGAATGCAGCGCGCCAAGCGCCTGATCAAGGGTCGAGACCAGCCAGCGAGCAGGAATATCCTGCGACGGTCGCGGCAGCGATATCGTCTGCGATGGATGCGAGGCAAACATACCCGGCTGGCGAATGGCCTGATTGGCACCGCAGTCGATCAGCTCCGGCGGCCGGTCAGCGGTAAGCATGATGAGTTTCTCGCCGGTCAATCCGGCCTCTATCAGCGCTGGATAGAGGTTAGCCGTGGCGGTACCGGACGTAACAATTACCGCCACCGGCTGGCCGCTGGCTTTCGCCAGGCCCAATGCCAGATGGCCGAGGCCGCGTTCGTCAAAATGGGTGTGATGGATAAAAGCGCGGTTGTCCGCCGCCGCCAGGGTTAAGGGCGTTGAGCGCGAGCCGGGCGCAATGCAGATATGCTGCACGCCGTGGCGTGTTAAAGCTTCAAGGATCACCGCCGCCCAGCGTCGGTTAAATGCGCTTACTGACATGAATTTGTCCGGTATCAAATATTGAGGCTAAGTATAGATAATACAAAGTGATCGAGCTTTGATATGCATCGTTTTATCCAGGTTTTGTCAGCAGTAACGAACGCAATCCTGCGGCTTTATTTTCAATTTCCAGCCACTCTTGTTCGGGGTCTGAACCGCTGACGATTCCTGCCCCGGCGTACAATCTAAGCGTATCGTGTTCTACTTTTGCCGAACGCAGAGAGACGCAGAATTCACTTTGCGCCAGCGACAGATAGCCAGCGGAACCGGCATACCAGTCGCGGGCAAAAGGTTCGTGGCGGGTGATAAAATCCAGCGCCGTCTGTCGTGGTAAACCGGCAACCGCCGCCGTGGGCTGGAGCCGGTGCAGGCAGCGGGCGTCATCAGGTTTATCCAGCTCGGCCCAAATACAGCGCCGCAAATGCTGCACTTTACGCAGACGCACGACCTGCGGCGGCAGCACGTCCAGCACGCGAGTCTCCCCCTGCATACGCTGGCAGATATCTTCCACCACCAGCATATTTTCGCGCTGGTTTTTATCATCGTTCATCAGCCACTCTGCCAGCTTCTGTGCCTGACGATCGTCATCATGGCCGGCAGCGGTCCCCGCCAGCGCCTCGGTCCGCAACAACGCGCCGCGCCGACGCCACAGCCGCTCCGGGGTTGCGCCGAAGAAGGCCTGCTGCGAACTAAAAGCCATCAGGAAATGGAAGCAGTTGAGGTTAATACGGCGGCTGGCGGCGACGATCGCGCCCGCATTTAACGGGGCAGAAAAATGTAAATCGGTGGCGCGAGCCAGGACCACTTTGTCCATTTGCCCGCCAGCTATCGTCTGTGTTGCTTGTTCAACCAGCGCCCGCCACTGCGGCCAGGCTGGAAAGTGCTGTTCACTTAACAGGGAGGGCATCGCCGCGTGTAGCGATTGCTCTGCTATTAAAAAATGGAGGAATTCACGCGCCGCATGGGCATCGTCATTAAGCGAAGTGTCGCTGCACAGCGTCAGCCGCAGGGTGGCTTTACCGCCCAGGCGACGCCACTCCAGCCTCGGCAGTATCAACATTCCCCGCTGCGGGTCAAACGCGTTAAGGCCGCAAATCCGCAGATCGTCGCGCCCCTGTTGCTGTAAAAAAGCATTCGCCTGAACTAAAGAAGGAAAGGTTTTTACCGCTCCCAGCGCGGCGAGTTCTTCATCACCGTTACGCTGCTGCCAGTAGAATTGCGGCCACACCGGCTGATGACTGCACCACAATAATGGGTCAAAAGCGTCATTCAGCGCAAAGGGGATATCGAAAATTCGCGTGCCGGGCGATGGCGGGAAATCGTCAGCCAGGCAGCCGAACAGGCTTTCCAGCGCGGTGGAAACAGACAGCACGCAAACCTCCACGGAGTAAAAACCCCATATTATACGGGGTACCACGCTGAAATAGCAGTACCCCCGATGAGGGAGCGGCTTTTAGTCCGCATGTCCGACGTTAGTGGGTGGCAATTTCGCGCGCCATGCCGATGTGGTCGATACCGTCCTCATCGTAAACCTCGGTAACCGGCACAAAACCGAAGCTCTCGTAGAATTTTTGCAGGTGCGCCTGGGCCCCGAGATAAATGGCCTTTTGCGGCCAGTTCTGGCGACAGCTGGCCAGCGCCTGCTCCATCAGCTGATAGCCTAGCTTTTCGCCACGCACCGTCGGGCTGACAATCACCCGACCAATCACTACCGGCTCAAACTCATCTTCACTCTTAAGGATGCGCGCGTAGGCCACCAGCTCCTCACCGCGCCAGCCTAGAATATGGCGATTCTCTCCGACCAGGTCGTCGCCATCGACGTCCAGATAGGCGCAGGTTTGTTCGACAACGAACACCGCACAGCGTAATTTCAGCAGGGTATAAAGCTGTGGGACGGTCAGTTCGGCGTGGTGAAGATCCTGCCATGTCATCATCTACGGTTCCTTAATTGGTATACTCTGTTTTTTGACTCACGCCCTAAGGACACAGGACGATGGAATTACTCTTTTTGGGGACATCCGCTGGCGTGCCCACCCGTACGCGTAATATGACGTCGATAGTGCTGAATTTGCAACAGCCAACAATGGCTGAGATGTGGCTGTTCGACTGCGGGGAGGGAACACAGCATCAGTTTCTACATACCCCTTATCATCCTGGCAAACTGAATAAAATTTTCATCACTCATCTCCATGGCGACCATCTGTTCGGCCTTCCCGGTCTGCTGTGCAGCCGTTCGATGCAGGGCAATTCGCTGCCGCTGACGCTGTATGGGCCAAAAGGGCTTAAGGAGTTCGTCGAAACCGCGCTGCGCCTTAGCGGTTCCTGGACCGATTATCCGCTAACCATCGTCGAGGTCGGGCCTGGTTTGGTGTTTGATGAACAGGGCTATCGGGTTAGTGCATATCCGTTAAATCATCCGGTCGAGTGTTATGGCTATCGAATCGAGCAGCATGATAAACCAGGTGCTCTTGATGCCGCCCGGCTTATCGCTGATGGCGTTCCCTCCGGCCCGTTGTTCCACCGTTTAAAACAAGGATTAACGGTTGAGCTGGAAGATGGGCGGATAATTGACGGTAGCAGGTATCTTGGCCCATCAACACCGGGGAAAAAGCTGGCGATTTTCGGCGATACCGCCCCCTGCCCGGAGGCGCTGGAACTGGCACGCGGCGTGGATGTCATGGTCCATGAGGTCACTCTGGAGCAGGCAATGGCGGAAAAAGCCAACAGCCGCGGGCATTCAGTCAGTCAACAGACGGCCGCGCTGGCGCGCGATGCGGGCGTCGGTACGCTTATCGCCACTCATTTTAGCTCACGCTATGACATTGAGGGCTGTCAGCGCCTTCTTGCGGAATGTCAGGAGGTTTTTCCGTCAACGGTGTTAGCGGAAGATTTTCTGGCCTATACCGTGAACTAAAAGCGGGCGTAGCGCGGTGAATAACGGCCGCCGCGTTTACGCCCGTAAATTACTCTTCAACATAACCGTTATAACGCAGGATAGATTTTAAATTCCGATAGCCAAGGTAATCCTGAATAGAATCGTCATCAATGCCTTTCTTACCCAGTTCATAGCCACAGGCATGACGCAGCATCCGTGGGTGAACATTCTGTTTTAGCTTCGCCAGTTCACAGCATTCACGAATAATTTGATAGAAACGCTGGCGCGTCATCTTATTTCCCCTTGAGGAGAGAAAAAGAAGATCGCTATGGGCCGGATAACATTCCCGAGCGAGCAACCAACGCTGCAAAGAAATAACCTCTTTCGGCTGCAAAGGGTGATAACCTGAAACACCGTGACGAGCCCGGTGAATATAGATTCGCTTCCCGGGCAAGTCGACATCACTCAATGTTAATGCTGTAATTTCATTAATTCTAAAACCATGCAAAAAACACATTTGAATCATGCAGCTATTTCTTTCCGGATGAGCGCAATATTGTGCGGCAAGAACCAGACGCTCAACATTTTTTACGCTCAGATATTCCATATCTTCTTGCATACTTCATTCCTTTCTTCCATTTAACGAATAAAGTTATTGGTAGGTAAATGTCAGTTGCACCACCGATTCAAATTGACCAATAGTTGCTCCCCCCAGGGTTGAATATAACCGGGCAGCTAAGGGAAACTCGCCTTTCCCGGTACTACTATTAATTGTAATAGTCATCTTGTCTTGATTCTTGTAGGTCGTAGTGTGACTGTCATTGGTTATTTGCAACGCAATATTCTGCGACGCATTGCTGGCCGCCATATTGGCAAAATGCGTGGCATCATCACCATCCACCACACCATCGAATTTTACCGTTGCTTTAGTGGTCCCTGCCGGGCAATTTTCTATGTTTAAGTTAAAAGTCTTCCATTCCGAAGTGTCTCCGGCCGATTGAAAGTCAATTCTCGAAAGGGTACCAAAATTCACCTCCTGATATTGAGTATCCGTCGTGAGATCGCAGGGCAGATAGTAAATATTGCCTTTAACATTTAAAGGTGTTCCACCATAAGATGAAAAAACAGGCAGCAAAAATACCAACCATAGCGCTTTTTTCATTATTTACTCCTGCTATTCAATTTCTGCCTGAATGGTGGCCGTAGCCGTAAACCCACCACCCTCGGGTAAATTACCGGTGGTATTAATTGGATAGATTTTCATAGTGGTATCCCCGGTCTGGGTTGAGTAATTCAGATTGACCGGCAGCAGTCCTGAAATCACCGGAATTTTGGTTCCGGTAATATTCTCGATCCGTACAGCAATGTCGCTGTTGGTGGTCGCCAACGCCGTTCCATCATTAGTATCTTTTGTCCCCTGAAATGAGAGAGCAATTTTTACCCCAGCAGAAATATTGGTACAGGCCACCGTCATATTCACTATATGCGGCGTAAATCCGGTTGGCATCTGGCTTGCTGTTTTAAAATTGTTAGCAGCAATATCACCAAAGTCAATATTAATCGGCTGGCCGGTATTTATTTCGCAAGATTGCGGTACCGTGACCGAGCCGCTCATTGAGATCTGCGTCATCGGGATAGAACTGTAGCTACCCGCTTTTCTCGTTCCGTAGACACTGAGAATTATCGTTGGCGGAATGGTCACCTGACCGACAAATGGCCGGGTAAAGTAGAGTGAAATATATCCTTTCGAACCAGTATCAAAAGCAGCCCCACCTGAATTGCAAGGTGCTGCTGTATTATACAGGTTACTTTTGTCCTGAAGGGGAGTCGGAACATACTGATTCAGAAAGCCCGCAATATATAACTCACTGGCAATTTCCAGGTATTTATTCAGACTGTAAAAATTTAATCCACTGCGGGTTTGCGTCGCGACCAATCCCGGAATTGTCGCTTTGTAAAGCGTAGCCCCGCTAGTACTATCACAATCACATTTTGCCTGGTAGGTTCCTCCGGTACTCCAATTATAAAGGCGGTTGAACTCCATCCCGGCCTGGTTTTGCGATGGGTTAGTAAAGGTTTCAATAAATGAAAAGCTGTCCTGAAAAGGAGCGCCGCTATTATTCTGGCACCACCCGGTTGCCGCCATCGCCTGCGGTGATATCGCCAGCGCCATCAGGCCCGCTAATATACCCCATGAAAATCGTTTCATTGTCTCTGCATCCTTTCGATTAACGGCATAGCCCCTGGGCTACAATAATGCCGGTGAGGGTTTTACCTGACGGCAGCGCATACTGAATCCGGCAGCGTTCTTGTGCACCCGCTCCCCATTTCACATTAAGTGCCCCGTTAGACTCCAGCCCGGTCAGGTAGACCTGTCCGCCTTCGCCAACGATAAATGCCTGCTCTGACACCGCGGCTCCGGGTACGCTGACCATGGCGCCGAAAGGTACCGGCTGACCATTAGCCCGCCGCACCGTCATCAGCACCCGGCTACCGACGCTGGTGTCATAACTTGCGCGAACCACCGCCCCACGGGTTGGCACCACCGTCTGAGTGGTTAGCTCAAGATCGACATTGTCCGGCATGGTGCTGGTATCAAGGGTCAATATATTCTTACGATACGGCGAGGTATAAGGCACCACGGCATAGCCCCGCCAGTCGGTCCTGACGCCGGTCTGGTTATTCACGCCAACACCCGAGGCGCCCGGCGCTTTAACTAAAGCGAGGGTTTCACCAAAAGGCTGCCCCAGCGTCAGGCCATTTTCATGCGCCAGGACTCCGCCACGCAGGGCGTAGTTCAGACGATGGCTGTATTTATCATGGCTGTAGCCGCCGGTAAGCTCACCATAGGTCGCGCGCCAGTCCGCATTAACGCTGCCGCTTTCTCCTCTTCCCTGGCTGGTGTATCCTTCCTGTACGCTCCAGCTCAGGTTATTTCGCTCCAGAAGAGTACCGGAAAGGCCCAGATTATTGCTGGTTGAACCATTTTTGCTGCTGTTCAGGGAGTAGTTGGCATAAACCGGTTTCGGTAGCCATTCCCCCAGAGGCACGCTGATGCTCAGCGCGAACAGGTGGTCTTCATCGTTGCGTTTTCCGGTATCCTGATCGGTGGTATTACGGTTGTAACTGTAGTTAATGCTATAGCTGACACCGTACCAGCTATTGTTGTATCCCACGCCCACCGACTCCATGGTACGCCCGGTATTCCAGTAATCTTCGCGGATATAGCTTAGCGACATCGAGCCCATTTCGTCGCCAAGGCTCTGGCTGAGCGTCACTTCTCCCCGGTTCCGCCGCCGTTCGATTGAAGGAGTATAATTATCGTCCCGATAGGTATCCAGCACCTCCTGCATATCCCAGTAACCGCTGGTCGCATAGCGATATCCTGCCAGGGAGACGTTGGTGCCTAAGCCCGGGAGATCTTTGCTGTAACGGATACGTACCGACTGACCGCTCTCTTTGTCTTGATCCTGGCGGTTCGACCAGGCCTGGGTGACGTCGGTCGATACGGCGCCAAGCTCGCCGAGGTTTTTCCCCACCCCCAGCGCCAGCGACTGATATTTGCTGCTAAATTGGCCGCCGCCGTAAAGGGTTACCCCCGACGGCAGGCCGTAAATAGCCGTCGCCTGAGTGAGCGGCGTTTCATCAATACTATTGTCGTAGGCCCGGTATACGCCGGAAGTCACACTATATTTGAGGCGGCCTTCGCGCTGCAGGACAGGCAGTGAAGCATAAGGAACAATCAGATTTTGCTCGCTGCCATCGGATTCTTTAATGGTGACCGATAAATCGCCCGAGCCGCCGGTCGGATACATATCGGTGATTTCGAACGCGCCGGGGGAGACGTAGGTCTGGTAAATCTCATAGCCGTTCTGACGAATAATGACCTGAGCATTGGTACGCGCAATCCCGCGCACTACCGGCGCATAGCCGCGCAGGCTTTCCGGCAGCATATCGTCATCAGAAGCCAGCATCGCCCCGCGGAAGGGAATGCCTTCAAAAACGTCGGCGTCGGTGCTGCTATCACCCAGCGTCATCACCCCTTGCAGGGCATTGATATTGCGCTGCGCATAGGTATAAACCGTATCCCAGCTGTTATTGGATTCCCCTCCGCTGCTGTTGCGGTTCCAGGTCGTGTAGTTGCGCAAACGCCACGGTCCGATGTTGATACCGGGACGCAGGTTAACGTATTGATTATCGCTGTCCGGCATGTCGTTCTTACGCGACCAGTTGTTTGCCCCGCTGAATGAGTAGTTCAGCAGAAGTGCGCTAATACCGTCATCCCACTGCTTCGGGTCAACCCAGCCCCGCGCCGCGCTGGAAACCGCCGCCTGAGGAAAACTTAATAACAAACGCTGCTGACTAAAGCGAAAGTCTGCCTTTGCCTGGGGTATAACTTCCAGATCCGCGCAGTCCGCCGATTTACGGCCTAATTCAGGGAATTGCTTAACGCGCACGCCCCATTCGGCAAGCTCTTCAACTTTCAGGCAGGGCTGCAGTGAAGTTTCCCCCGGGACCCGGCTTTGTTGAAAAGTGACATCCCGGGTCTCCATAAAGATATTGTTGAGGTAAATATCGACCCGATAGGTTCCCGGCTGCTGCCCTCCAGCGTGTTCGTAAGCCGATAAATCCCTGACGCCCGTCTGTGGGCCATCCATTTCCAATAATGCCGGGTTAAACACATCCCGCGCCAGCGCATCATCACACCACGGTATCAAGGCAACGGCCAGAGCTCCGGCTATCCGGTTAAGCCGCCATTTGTTATGATTATTTTTCATTCTCTCTGGAACTCCCTGGCCTGATAGCCTTTACAAATTAGCGCTGTGCTGCGCGCCAATACCGCCGTAATCATTAATCAGTTTCCACTGCAAAGAGCCTGTGCTGCCGCGCGGCAGATCAAAACGCGCCGTCGCGCCAGGCGCTACCCAGTTGGCTTCTTTGACTTCTGCGCCACCGATTTTCACCTCGGCGAAATTCATATAAAACGCGGTGGGATTAGTGACCTGTAGCGTATTGCCGCTGCGCGTCCAGCGAAGCTGCTCCGTCACTGTTTCCGGCGTTCCCGCAACGGATTTCGGCCGGTAAATTAATTTGATACGGGTTTTAATGGCGATCTGTAATGTGTTGGTGCCAGCTTTAGCCTGTGAGGATGGAATCGCTTTGATATTCATCCAGAACATACTTTCTTTGTTTTCTGGCAATCCACCGCTATAAATCACCCGCAGTCGGGTTTGCTGTTCACCATCCAGGCGAAATAAAGGCGGCGTTAACAGAAAGGGGGCGGCCCCTTTATCGGTCTCCACCCAGCTTTGGATAAGATAGGGCGTAGCATCATTATTGGTTACGCTCAGCGAGGCCTCTTTTTTGCCGCCGGGATAAATCAGGCGAGTACCGCCGGTGACGACGCCCGCATGTGCCGCAGCGCCCACCAACAGCCATCCAGCCATCAGCACTTTCAGGTATCGTTTCATCTCCAGCTCCCTGGAAAAGCGAGCCGATTTCGGCTCGCTAGCACGGTCTAATAGACGGAGAATCAGTTGTAGCTGATAGTGAAGTTGGCGCTACCGTTAGCTTTACCAGCAACAACAGTCGCGTCGGTCTGGATATAGCGCACGCGGAACGGCAGATCGATATTGCCGCTAGTCGGAATGGTCAGGCTGGTAGAACGGGTGAACAGCGGCAGAGTACTGTTAGTGCTACCATCAACCAGCTGCAGAGCTACGCCTGTAGCGACATCAGTCTCGGTGGTCAACTTCAGCTTTTCATTGTCACCGTTAACGTTAGTACCGGAGAACAGTACTGATGCTTTGGTAACAGTAGTCGGGCAGTTTTCCAGTTTAATATCGAAACCTTGCTCAGCCGCAGTAGAACCAGTACCGGTAAACGCCGTTTTAGCGATCTGTCCCATCTGGACTTCCAGTGGGTTAGACAGGTCGTTGACCACGTCGCAGCCAGCGTCAATGATGCTGCCAAGAAACTTCACCTGACCGTCATCTGCCAGCGCAGCACCAGAGAACGTCGCGCAAGCAGCAACAACAGCAACAAGTAATGTTTTTTTCATGATTAATCCTTTTCAATGCAGTCAATGCATTAACTTAAAAGCGCAATACCGTGCGCATCCTTTTATTTACGCTTGATATTAATAACGCCACAAACCATTGACCCGTGAAATGGATATAATATTTTGAAGTGGTCATTTTGTATCAATTTGACCACTTCAATTAACAGAAAGAGAAATTGCCAAGGAAGGCATTTTTAAATCTATATTTGCCAGGGGAAACCCTAATAAACACGATAAAAAACTAAAAAATCGCAAGCTGAGTTCTTTCAAAAAATACATACACAAAACTAATTAAAAAAATATAAAAATATAATTTAGCTATACTTAATATAAGCACATGAAAAACATAAGGAAAAAAAATGTTAATTGAAAATTGACATTGTTATCACCCATGGATAGCATAGGAGTCAGTTTGATACAAAATGACTATTTCATTTACCAAACCTCCCGAAACCTCGCATCATTACTTGCCGTATAAATAACCGTATGCTGAATATTCCGATGCCCGAGAAAATCCTGGATTAATCGCGTATCCACACCGTTATTCGCCAGCGCAAAGCCGCATGCATGGCGCAGCATATGCGGATGGGCGTTGATTTCCAGCTGCGCATCCAGGCTGAGGTTCTTCATCATCTGATATATTCTTTGTCGCGATAAAGGCTGACCATTACGTGATAAGAAAAGCCAACCGGAGTTATTTCCCGGATAATCCTTGCGTACATTTAACCATTCATTGAGAATCTTCTCCTCTCGTTTATAAATAGGATGGGTTGTTGAAAAACCATTCTTCAGCCGCCGAATATAAATAACCCCACTTTGAATATCGATATCAGATAGCTTCCAGTGACGAATTTCACTCACCCGGCACCCATGATTAAAACACATCCACAATAAACAGACATCGCGCTGCGGGTTTGCCCCTCGCCTTGCCGCATCAACCAGACGCTCGACTTCCCCAATGGTTAAATGCTTACGCCTTGTTTTCATTCACTTTCTCCATCAATAAAACACAGTAGTGTGCGTAGTAATAATAGTACGGAAAATAAGAGGATGAGGGGAAACGTAAAATGAGGTTAATATGACAAACCGCATGACAAATACGAATATTAAAGAAAATACCCATACATTTTTCACCGATAAAAAAAGGACCGCCGAAGCGATCCTTTTTCTCAGATAACGGCCAGATTACATCAACGGCATTGCCAGCTGCACGATGCTAATCAGCGGCTGCGGCCATACGCCAAGCACCAGCACCAGCAGCGCGGAGATCAGCACTACGATGCCCCCGGCGCTGTACTGCCAGTTAGACGGCGCATCGCGATTGAGTTTCTCCGGCGCGCTTAAATACAGGCTTACCGCAACGCGCAGGTAGTAGTAGAGACCGATTGCCGAACCGACAACCACCGCCCCTACCAGCCACCACAGGTGCGCATGTACACCGACCGCCAGCACGTAGAACTTACCGATAAAGCCCAGCGTCATCGGAATACCGGCGAGAGACAGCATCATCACCGTCATCACCGCCGACAGAATCGGGCGATGCCAGAACAGGCCGCGATATGAATAGAGCGAATCCGCATCCGGCCCACGATACGGGCTGGACATCAGGCTCACCACGCCAAACGCGCCGAGGCTGCTGAAGAGATAACCGGCCAGATAGACGCCTACCGCTTCCATCGACATCTCGCCGCTCTGCAGGGCAATCAGCGCCACCAGCAGATAGCCAAGATGGGAGATAGAAGAGTAGCCGAGCAGACGTTTGATATTGGTCTGGCTCAGCGCCATCAGGTTACCGAAGATAATCGACGCGAAGGCGATAAGGCCCAACACCACGCGTACCGCCTCGCTGTTGCCGACTGGCACATACAGGAACAGACGCATTACCACGCCAAAGATAGCAATCTTGCTGGCGGTCGCCAGGAAGGTTGATACCGGCGCAGGCGCGCCCTGGTAGACGTCCGGCGTCCACAGGTGAAACGGCACCAGCGACAGCTTGAAGCCCAGACCCACAATCATCAAGCCCACACCCGCCAGCAGCAACGGTTCATGCAGCGTGCTGTCAGCCAGGTTCTTACCAAGGGCAAGGAAGGACAGGTTACCGGAGTTCGCATACACCAGCGCGATACCGAACAGCAGGAAAGAAGAGGCGACGGCAGACAGAATGGTGTATTTGATACTGGCTTCCAGCGAGCGTTTCTGACGGAAGGCGTAGCCAACCAGACCGAACAGCGGCAGAGAGATAAGCTCAATACCGAGGAACAACGCCGCCAGATGGTTAGCGCCCGCCAACAGAATACCACCCAACGCGGCGATCAGCACCAGCAGGTAGAACTCTTCTTTATTGTCCTTGTAACCCTCAAGCCACGGATAAGCAAAGGTACAGGTCGCCAGACTCGCCAGCAGCACCAGCCCGGTATAGAGCATGGAATAGCCGTCAACGCGAATCAGCGGCGTCACGTCCATCGCCCCGTTCTGCCCCACGAACCAAAGTGAGACTAGCGCGACGTTGAGGCCGAGAACCGATAGCGTGGCATTGAGGAAATGATTGCGTCGCCACGCAATGGAGAGCATCACAACCACCACCGTCAAGCCGACGATCAGCAGCGGTAGCAGTGCGATCAGTTGTTGTGGAGTTATTGTCATGGCGAATTACGGCCTTGTAGTAGAAACAGAATTAACAAACCACTGCTGAATATTACTCATCGCAGAGTGCGAGGTGTCCAGAATCGGCTGCGGGAAGAAGCCCAGCAGCACCAGCAGAACAACCAACAGCAGAACGATAGACAATTCACGCAGGGACATTCCCGGCAATTCTTTTGCGGCAATTTCGCTCTTTGCTTTACCAAAGTACGCACGATGCAGCATCGACAGCGAATAAACGGAAGCGAACACCAAACCAAAGGTGGAGATAACGGTAATTATCGGCACGGTTTTATAGCTGCCGAACAGAATCATAAATTCACCGACAAAGTTACCGGTGCCCGGCATACCGAGCGTTGCTACGGCAAAGAACATCGACAGCGCCGGCAGCCACTTAATTTTGCTCCACAGACCGCCCATCTGGCGCATATCACGGGTATGCAGACGCTCGTACAGCTGACCGCAAAGGATAAACAGACCGGCTGCGGACAGACCGTGCGCAATCATCTGAATCACTGCGCCCTGATAAGCCAGCTGGCTGCCGGTGTAGATAGCAATCAGCACAAAGCCCATATGGGAAACAGAAGTGTAAGCAATCAGGCGTTTGATATCGTACTGGCTGAAAGCCATCCACGCGCCGTAGAAAATGCCGATAACGCCCAGCCACATGGCAATAGGTGCAAATTCAGCAGAAGCGTTCGGGAACAGCGGCAGCGCAAAACGCAGCAGACCGTAGGCCGCGGTTTTCAACAAGATCCCGGCGAGGTCAACGGAACCCGCGGTCGGTGCCTGAGAGTGCGCGTCCGGTAACCAACCGTGCAGCGGAACCACCGGCATTTTCACCGCAAAAGCGATAAAGAAGCCCAGCATCAGCATGTATTCCACACCGTGCGACATCGGTGTCTTCAGCAGCTCTTCGTAATTGAAGGTCCATACGCCGGTGGCGTTGAAGTGAACAAACGCCAGCGCCAGAATGGCAATCAGCATCACCAGACCGCTCGCCTGGGTATAAATGAAGAACTTGGTTGCCGCCGTGATACGCGTTTTCCCGTCGGAAGCCTTATGGCCCCAGAGTGCTATCAGGAAATACATCGGCACCAGCATCATTTCCCAGAAGAAGAAGAACAGGAACAGGTCGATGGCGAGGAACACGCCGATAACGCCGCCCAGGATCCACATCAGGTTAAGATGGAAAAAGCCCTGATACTTCTCGATTTCGCGCCATGAACAGAGCACCGCCAGCACCCCGAGCAGCCCGGTCAGCACCACCATCAGCAACGACAAACCGTCGATCGCCAGATGAATGCTAATGCCGAAGCGCGGGATCCACGGCATCACGAATTCTGACTGCCACTGCGGAATACCGGTAGATTGCGTGAGAGAATAGCCGCCCTGCATCCACAACTGCAGGCCAAGCAGAAACGTCAATCCCATGGTGATCAGCGCGATCCAGCGCGGCACCTTCACGCCAAAGCGTTCAGTCTGCCAGCACAGGAAGCCGCCGATGAAGGGAATTAATATTAGCCAGGGTAATAACATGGCGATTTTTATTCCTTGTTAAAGTCCCGTTCAGGACCGATTTTCAACGAATTCGACTACATTCACGTTTGAGTGCGGTTTGTTGTGTCGGGTGGCGCTTCGCTTACCCGACCTACGGTCTCGTAGGCCCGGTAAGCGAAGCGCCACCGGGCAAAACCGCGCGCTCAAATCAACGCAACACCATCAGCAGCGCCAGCACCACCACCGCACCAATGCCCATCGAAGCCACATACCAGCGCAGATACCCGTTCTCGCTCACCACCAGGCCTTTGCCTGCGAAGCGGGAAAGGATCGCCGGGATGTTCATCAGCGCATTCAGCGGATCGCTTTTCAGCAGCCACGCCACGCCGAGGAACGGCTTCACGAACACTTTGTCGTACAGCCAGTCAAAGCCCCAGGCGTTATACCACCAGGTACCGAGCAGACGGCCCGGCGCGCTGTTGGCAATCGAGGTCACAAGCGTGCGTTTACCCAGCCACAGCCATGCAGCAATCAGAATGCCGGCTATCGCCACAACGCCAGAGGTAATCTCCAGGGTCATGACGCGACCATGCTCAAGCTCAGTGGTTGACGGCAGTACACCATGCAGCGGTGGCACAATCAGCGCGCCAACGAAGGTGGACAGCACCATCAGCACAATCAGCGGCAGATGATGGGTAATCCCCTTCCCTGCGTGCGCGTGAATTTGCTCTTTGCCGTGGAACACGATGAAAATCATACGGAAGGTATACAGGGAGGTCATAAACGCCCCGACCAGACCGGCAACCATCAGATTGAGATGACCGTTAGCCATCGCGCCAGCCAGAATCTCATCCTTACTGAAGAAGCCTGCGGTAATCAGCGGCAGTGCGGACAGCGCCGCGCCCCCCACCAGGAAGCAGACATACACCAGCGGAATAGACTTACGCAGGCCGCCCATCTTGAAGATGTTCTGTTCGTGATGGCAGGCCAGAATCACCGAGCCGGACGACAGGAACAGCAGCGCTTTAAAGAAGGCATGCGTCATCAGGTGGAAAATCGCCGCATCCCACGCCTGCACGCCGAGCGCGAGGAACATGTAGCCAATCTGGCTCATGGTGGAATAAGCGAGTACGCGTTTGATGTCGGTCTGCACCAGCGCGGCGAAACCCGCCAGCACCAGCGTCACCGCACCAACGATCCCCACCAGATGCAGCACTTCCGGGGTCATCAGGAACAGGCCATGCGTGCGGGCAATCAGGTAGACACCTGCAGTCACCATGGTCGCGGCGTGGATCAGCGCGGAGACAGGCGTCGGGCCCGCCATCGCGTCGGCAAGCCAGGTCTGCAACGGCAGCTGCGCGGATTTACCTACCGCGCCGCCCAGCAGCATCAGGGTTGCCCACGTCAGCATATTGTTGCCGGCTTCAAAATGCGCAGGCGCCAGTTCAACCATTTCGCGGAAGTTCAGGGTGCCCAGTTCGTTGTAGAGAATGAACAGCGCAAACGCGAGGAACACATCGCCGACGCGGGTCACCACAAACGCTTTCATTGCCGCCGCGCCGTTCTTCGGATCGGTATAGTAGAAACCGATCAGCAGATAGGAGCACAGGCCCACGCCTTCCCAGCCGAGGTACATCAGCAGCAGGTTATCAGCAAGAACCAGAACCACCATGCTGGCGATAAACAGGTTGGTATAGGCGAAGAAACGGGAGTAGCCCTCTTCACCGCGCATATACCAGGAGGCGAACATGTGGATCAGGAAGCCAACGCCGGTGACCACCGAAAGCATGGTCAGCGACAGGCCGTCCAGTACCAGGTTGAAACCGATATTGAAGTCGCCCACCGACATCCAGGTCCACAGCGGAACGCTGACCGCCTGTTTGCCATTAGCAAAGAAGTCGACGCCAACAAACGCCGTCACCAGCGCTGCCAGGCCAACCGAGCCCATCCCGATGGTGGCGGACAGATTCTCAGACCAGCGACCACGAGAGAAGGCCAGCAGAACAAAGCCAATCAATGGCAAAAGAATGGTTAAGGCAAGCATGTTCATCCGCGCAACTCACTTACTGAATCGATGTTCAGGTTCTGGCGACGACGATGGAGCTGCAGCAGCAGCGCCAGGCCGATACTCGCTTCTGCGGCGGCGAGGGTAATGGCGAGGATATACATTATCTGGCCATCAGCCTGGCCCCAATAGCTCCCGGCAACCACGAAAGCCAGCGCGGAGGCGTTGATCATGATCTCCAGGCTAATCAGCATAAACAGCAGATTACGACGGATAATCAGCCCCGTCAGGCCAAGGACAAACAGGACGGCGGCGAGGATCAGTCCATGTGTTAAGGGGATCATGCGTGTTCCTCCGTTTTTCTTTTGTCGCTGTCGTTCTGACGGTTGCTCAGCACTTCACCGGCACGCTCTTCGCGACCGATATGGAAGGCAACAACCAGGCCCGCCAGCAGCAGCATGGAAGCCAGTTCCACCGCCAGTACGTACGGACCAAACAGCGCAATACCCACTTCTTTGGCGTTAATCGCCGTACCGTCGATCCCCTGGTCGTTAAGACCGAGCATGGCGTAGACGATAACCACCAGCAGCACCGCGGAAAGGATGGCCGGGCCAATCCAGATCCCCGGCTTCAGCCATTGACGTTCCTGCTCGATTTCGCTGCCGCCCAGGTTGAGCATCATCACCACGAAGACGAACAGCACCATAATGGCCCCGGCGTAAACGATAATTTCCAGCGCACCGGCGAAGTAAGCGCCCAGCGAGAAGAACACCCCGGCAATCGCCAACAGCGAAATAATCAGGTACAGCAGCGCATGCACCGGATTGGTGTGGGTGATCACCCGCAGGGTGGCGAGGATGGCTATCAGGCCACAGATATAAAAAGCGAATTCCATTGCCCTCTCCTTACGGTAACAGGCTCTTGACGTCGATAGGCTTGGCTTCGTTCTCTGCTTCGCCCTTATCTTTGCCGTCGATTGCCATACCCGCCATCCGGTAGAAGTTATATTCCGGGTATTTGCCCGGACCGGAAATCAGCAGATCCTCTTTTTCGTACACCAGATCCTGACGTTTGTATTCGCCCAGTTCAAAGTCCGGGGTCAACTGAATCGCCGTGGTCGGGCACGCTTCTTCGCACAGGCCGCAGAAAATGCAACGTGAGAAGTTGATGCGGAAAAACTCTGGGTACCAGCGACCGTCTTTGGTCTCCGCTTTTTGCAGAGAGATACAGCCCACCGGACACGCTACCGCACACAGGTTACAGGCAACGCAGCGCTCCTCACCGTCCGGATCGCGGGTCAGCACGATACGCCCACGGTAGCGCGGCGGCAGATATACCGGCTCTTCCGGGTACATCTGAGTTTCACGTTTGGCAAAGGCGTGCATCCCGATCATGCAGATACTGCGGACCTGGGTGCCAAACCCTACCAATAATTCTTTTAAGGTCATGGTCTAAAGCCCCTTATGGCTGCTGCCAGAGAATGACAGCCGCCGTTACCAACAAGTTGACGAGCGTCAGCGGCAGGCACACTTTCCAGCCGAAGGACATTACCTGGTCATAACGCGGACGCGGTAAGGACGCACGAATCAAAATGAACATCATCATGAAGAACGCGGTTTTCAGCGCAAACCAGATGAATGGTGGTAAGAACGGACCTTGCCAGCCACCGAAAAACAGCGTCACGATCAGCGCTGATACGGTAACAATCCCGATATATTCGCCGACGAAGAACAGACCGAACTTCATGCCGGAATATTCAATGTGGTAACCATCTGCCAGTTCCTGTTCCGCTTCCGGTTGGTCAAACGGGTGACGGTGACACACCGCCACGCCCGCAATCGCAAAGGTCACGAAGCCAAAAAACTGCGGAATAACGTTCCACAAATGTTCCTGGTTATTGACGATGTCGGTCATATTGAATGAACCGGCCTGCGCCACCACGCCCATCAGGGAAAGCCCGAGGAACACTTCGTAGCTCAGGGTTTGCGCAGAAGCACGCATCGCACCCAGCAGCGAGTATTTGTTGTTGCTCGACCAACCGGCGAACAGCACCGCGTACACCGCGAGGCCTGCCATCATCAGGAAGAACAGGATCCCGATATTAAGATCGGCAACCACCCAGCTTGGGCTGACCGGCACAATGGCGAAGGCCAGCAGCAGCGAGGTGAAGGCGATAACTGGTGCCAGGGTAAAGATCATGCGGTCCGAGAATTTCGGTACCCAGTCCTCTTTAAAGAACATTTTGATCATGTCGGCAACGAGCTGTAGCGAGCCGCCCCAGCCCACACGGTTAGGTCCATAGCGGTTCTGGAACAAGCCGAGCAGACGGCGTTCGCCAAAGCTCATGAACGCACCGCAGGTCACCACCACCAGCAGAATCACCACCGCCTTGAGGATGCCTAACAGAATGTCGATGAGATCGGGAGTTAACCAACTCATGCTTTCGCCTCCTGCAAAGTATCAATACGCGCGCCGGTCAGTACCGGTGCGATGCCCGGCATGCCCATCGGTAAGCCAACCTGCCCTGCCGTCAGCCCCGCCGAAATCACCAGCGGCAGACTAAGGGTCTGACCTTCAACGCTGAAGGAGACCATCGCGCCGTTATTTACGCCCAGCTTCGCGGCATCTGCCGGGTTAAGCTTGATGTACGGCTGCGGCATACGGCTTTGGAACACAGGAGAACGCTGAGACATTTCGTCGCTGCCGAACAGATGGTAGTAAGGCGCGATACGCCATTTCCCTTCTTCAGCTTCGAAGCTTGCCGGTACCACGGTAAAGTACTCCAGACCGCTGGCGGAGGCTTCAATCAGACGCACGCCCGGATCGCCATGGCGCAGTTTCCCGCCCACTTCATCCTGGAACTTGTTCCACGCCTGCGGGGAGTTCCAGCCCGGCGCCCAGGCGAACGGAATCTGCGAACGCGGCGCGGACGGCTGGTTGTTCCCTTCCATGGAGAAGGCGAACATGGTGTCTTTATCCTGCGGCTGACGCGGTTCATGCACGCTAATGTTAGCGCGCATCGCCGTACGGCCGCTGTAGCGATGCGGTTCACGGGCCAGTTTCTGGCCGCGAATGCGGAAGGTCGCATCCGGCGCGGCGTCTTTGATACCGGCCAGCTGCGGCAGTGCGGCAATCGCAGCGTCAATAACGTGATCCAGCTGCGTCCAGTCGACCTGACGGTTGTTGACGGTGCTGTGCAACGAGTGCAGCCAACGCCAGCTTTCCAGCATCACGGTTTTCGCATCGTAGTAGACCGGATCGTAAACCTGGAAGAAGCGCTGGGCGCGACCTTCGTTATTCACCACCGTGCCATCGCTTTCCGCAAAGCTTGCCGCAGAGAGCACCAGATGCGCTTTATCCATAATCGCCGTACGCTGATGGTCAACCACCATCACCAGCGGCGCTTTAGCCAGCGCTGCATCAACGCGGGCGGCAGAAGCATGACGGTGCAGGTCGTTTTCCAGCACAATAACCGCGTCGGCAGCACCGGTTTCCAGTTCGCTCAGCGCTTCTTCAAGCGAGCCGCCGCCGATCATCCCGAGGCCAACACTGTTCACCGCACGCGCAACCATGGTCACGCCGACATCAGCACCGCGTCCTTTCAAGGCTTTCGCGACGTTTGCCGCCGCCTGAATAACCTCAATGCTCCCGGCGTTGGTTCCGGAGACAATCAATGGTTTTTTCGCTCCGGCCAATGCCTGAACGATCACATCGACTTTACCTTTCAGATCGCTGCTCAGCCCTTCCACCGCCGGGGCGCTGTCATCCAGCGCATGGGCAATAGCAAAGCCGAGGCGCGCCTGATCTTCTACCGGTGCGCGGTAGGTCCAGGCGGCGATATCATCAAGACGAGTGTCATCAATATTAGTGACGAACAGCGGATGCTTCGCGCGCTGGCCAATGTTAAGGATCGCGGCGATCTGCCAGTCGGCGACTTTCTGCGCCGCCGCCATTTCACGTGCTTTGCCTTTCACCGCCTGACGCACAGCCAGCGCAATACGCGCGCCGGTCTGGGTGATGTCCTCACCGAGGATCAGCACCGCATCGTAGGATTCGATTTCGCGCAGCGCCGGGGTATGAATACCACCATCGCGCAGCACTTTCAGCATCATCTGCAGGCGTTCTTGTTCACCTTTAGCAATGCCGGTATAGAAGTTATTGGCGCCGACCAGATCGCGCAGCGCGAAGTTGCTTTCGATGCTGGCGCGCGGGGAGCCGATACCAATGACTTTCTTCGACTGGCGCAGAATATCCGCCGCGCCCTGCATCGCCTGTTCGGCGTTGAGGGTGATGAAGTCGTCGCCACGGCGCTGAACCGGCTGACGCGGACGGTCTTTCAGGTTCACATAGCCATAGCCGAAACGACCGCGGTCGCAGAGGAAGTAACGGTTAACGGTACCGTTGTAACGGTTTTCGATACGGCGCAGTTCACCGTAGCGCTCACCGGGGCTGATATTGCAGCCAATGGAACACTGCTGGCAGATGCTTGGCGCAAACTGCATGTCCCATTTACGGTTATAGCGCTCGGAATGCGTTTTATCGGTAAACACGCCGGTCGGGCAGACTTCCACCAGGTTGCCGGAGAATTCACTCTCGAGCACGCCATCTTCCGGACGACCGAAGTAGACGTTGTCGTGAGCGCCATAAACGCCCAGATCGGTGCCGTCTGCATAATCTTTGTAGTAGCGAACGCAGCGGTAGCAGGCGATGCAGCGGTTCATTTCATGCGAGATGAACGGCCCCAGATCCTGATTACGGTGGGTACGCTTGGTGAAACGATAGCGACGGAAGCTATGACCGGTCATTACGGTCATATCCTGTAAGTGACAGTTACCCCCCTCTTCGCAGACCGGACAGTCGTGCGGGTGGTTGGTCATCAGCCACTCAACTACGCTCTCGCGGAACTGCTTCGCTTCTGCGTCGTCGATAGAAATAAAAGTGCCGTCGGATGCCGGTGTCATACAGGACATCACCAGGCGGCCACGCGTGTCTTCCGCGTTTTGATATTGCTTCACCGCACACTGGCGGCAAGCACCAACGCTTCCCAGCGCCGGATGCCAGCAAAAATAGGGAATATCAAGACCCAGAGAGAGACAAGCCTCTAGCAGGTTGTCCGCTCCATCGACCTCGTATTCTTTGCCGTCTACATGAATCGTAGCCATAGTCAGCATGCTTCCAGTTGGCTCAGTCAGTGACCAAGCGTTAATCGAATTTCTTTTCCGCTTTATCCTTCAAGCTGCCTCGGCGTTGGCTTCCCTCGTTCACCCCAGTCACTTACTTTAGTAAGCTCAGGGGTTCTCTCGGTTGCCGCCTTGACGCATCTTGAATGCTTTAGCGTAAAACGTTTACCAGCGCGCTTTTAGCAAGTTCGGCTGAATCCCATTGATTGCATGGGTATTGCTGAACTGCTGCTTAATGCCAGCTTCGAATTCTTCGCGGAAATATTTAATCGCGCTCTGCAGCGGTTCAACCGCACCTGGCGCGTGGGCGCAGAAGGTTTTACCCGGCCCGAGGAATCGACACAGTTGCTCAAGTGTCTCGATATCCCCCGGCTGGCCTTCACCGCGCTCAAGGGCGCGCAGAATTTTCACACTCCACGGCAGGCCGTCGCGGCAAGGTGTACACCAGCCGCAAGACTCACGGGCGAAAAACTCTTCCAGGTTGCGCACCAGCGATACCATGTTGATTTCGTGGTCAACGGCCATCGCCAGCGAAGTGCCGAGACGACTCCCCGCTTTACCAATGCTTTCGAACTCCATCGGCAGGTCAAGATGCGCTTCTGTCAGGAAATCAGTTCCCGCGCCGCCCGGCTGCCAGGCTTTGAACTTCAGGCCATCGCGCATACCGCCCGCGTAATCCTCAAGGATCTCGCGCGCAGTGGTGCCGAACGGCAGCTCCCAGACGCCCGGATTTTTCACCCGACCGGAGAAGCCCATCAGTTTGGTTCCCGCATCTTTACTGGTGGAGATGTTCTGATACCACTCGACGCCGTTGGCCAGAATCGCCGGGACGTTGCACAGGGTTTCGACGTTGTTAACGCAGGTCGGTTTACCCCACACGCCGGAGCTCGCCGGGAACGGCGGCTTGGAGCGCGGATTCGCGCGGCGGCCTTCGAGAGAGTTAATCAACGCGGTTTCTTCGCCGCAGATGTAGCGCCCTGCCCCGGTGTGAACAATCAGTTCGAAGTCAAAACCGCTACCAAGAATGTTTTTTCCCAGCAGACCCGTTTCGTTCGCTTCGGCAATCGCCCGGCGCAGATGCTGAGCCGCTTCAATATATTCGCCACGCAGGAAGATGTAGCCGCGATACGCTTTCAGCGCAAACGCGGAGATCAGCATGCCTTCCACCAACAGGTGCGGCAGCTGTTCCATCAACAAGCGGTCTTTATAGGTGCCCGGCTCCATTTCATCGGCATTACACAGCAGGTAACGGATGTTCATGGATTCGTCTTTCGGCATCAGACTCCACTTCAGACCCGTGGAAAAGCCTGCACCGCCGCGCCCTTTCAGGCCAGCGTCTTTTACCTGATTAACGATTTCGTCCGGAGCCATCCCACAGAGCGCTTTACGCGCCCCGGCATAACCGTTTTTACTCTGGTATTCATCCAACCAGACCGGCTGTTTGTCGTCACGCAGACGCCAGGTTAACGGATGGGTTTCGGCAGTACGAATAATGGTTTTCATTTATACCGCTCCAGGAGGTCAGGAATCGCTTCCGGCGTCAGATAACTGTGAGTGTCCTCATCAATCATCATCGTCGGCCCCTTGTCGCAGTTGCCCAGGCAACAGGTCGGCAGCAGAGTGAAACGACCATCAAAAGTGGTTTGACCCGGTTTGATGTCCAGCTTCTTCTCGATAGCCGACTGAATGCCCTGGAAACCAGTGATATGGCACACCACGCTGTCGCAGTAGCGAATCACGTGACGGCCTACTGGCTGGCGGAAAATCTGACTGTAGAACGTTGCCACGCCTTCTACGTCGCTGGCCGGGATCCCCAGCACATCGGCGATAGCGTAGATTGCGCCGTCCGGCACCCAGCCGCGCTGCTTCTGAACGATCTTCAGCGCTTCAATGGACGCCGCACGCGGGTCTTCGTAGTGGTGCTTTTCGTGCTCAATCGCCTCACGCTCTGCCGCACTCAGCTCAAAAGCCTCGGTTTGTGGTTGTTGATTCTCGTGCATAATTAGCGGTCCACGTCTGACATAACAAAATCGATACTACCCAGATAGACGATCAGGTCTGATACCAGGCTGCCGCGAATCGCCGCCGGAATCTGCTGCAGGTGCGCATAGCTCGGCGTACGGATACGGGTGCGGTAGCTCATGGTGCTGCCGTCGCTGGTCAGGTAGTAACTGTTAATACCCTTCGTCGCTTCAACCATCTGGAAGGATTCATTGGCCGGCATGACCGGGCCCCAGGAAACCTGCAGGAAGTGCGTAATCAGGGTTTCGATATGCTGCAGCGTGCGCTCTTTCGGCGGCGGCGTGGTCAGCGGGTGATCCGCTTTGAACGGGCCTTCCGGCATGTTATCGAGGCACTGCTGAAGAATGCGCAGGCTCTGGCGCAGCTCTTCCACTTTTAGCATCACGCGGGTGTAGCAGTCGGAAACACCGCCGCCGGTCGGGATTTCAAAGTCGAAGTTTTCATAACCAGAATAGGGACGCCATTTACGAACGTCGAAACCAATACCGGTGGCACGCAGGCCAGCCCCGGTGGTACCCCACTCCAGCGCCTCTTTCGCGCCATAAGCAGCCACCCCTTTTGAACGGCCAATCAGGATGGTGTTACGCAGCGCGGCTTTCTCGTAGGAGTCCAGACGCTTTGGCATCCACTCAAGGAATTCACGCAGCAGACGATCCCAACCGCGCGGCAGGTCGTGGGCGACGCCGCCGATGCGGAACCAGGCCGGGTGCATACGGAAGCCGGTAATCGCTTCCACCAGATCGTAGATTTTCTGACGGTCGGTAAAGGCGAAGAACACCGGCGTCATCGCACCGACGTCCTGGATAAAGGTTGAGATATAGAGCAGGTGGCTGTTAATGCGGAACAGCTCGGAGAGCATCACGCGAATCACGTTGACGCGATCCGGCACGGTTATCCCCGCCAGTTTCTCTACTGCCAGCACGTACGGCATCTCGTTAACGCAGCCGCCGAGGTATTCGATACGGTCGGTGTACGGGATGTAGCTGTGCCAGGACTGGCGTTCGCCCATTTTCTCGGCACCACGATGGTGGTAACCGATATCCGGCACGCAGTCGACAATCTCTTCGCCATCCAACTGCAGAATAATACGGAATGCACCGTGGGCAGACGGGTGGTTCGGGCCGAGGTTGAGGAACATGAAGTCCTCGTTTTCGGTGCCGCGCTTCATGCCCCACTCTTCCGGTTTGAAGGTCAACGCTTCCATTTCCAGATCCTGCTTAGCTTTGGTCAGCTCAAACGGATCGAATTCGGTGGCGCGGGCCGGATAGTCTTTACGCAGCGGGTGACCTTCCCAGGTCGGCGGCATCATGATGCGACGCAGATTCGGGTGACCATCGAAGGTGACGCCAAACATCTCCCAGGTTTCACGCTCATACCAGTTGGCATTGGGGTACAGTTTGGTAAAGGTCGGCAGGTGCAGATCGTTTTCCGAGAGCGCAACCTTGAGCATGATGTCGCGATTGCGATCGACTGAAATCAGGTGATAGAAAACGGAAAAATCCGCTGCGGGTAAACCGTCGCGGTGCGTGCGCAGACGTTCGTCCATGCCGTGCAGGTCAAACAGCATTACGTAAGGCTTTGGTAATCTCTTCAGGAAATCACCCACCTCAAGCAGCTGTTCGCGCTTCACCCAAACCACCGGAACGCCGGTGCGGGTTGGCTGAACGGTAAAGGCATCCGGCCCAAAACGGTTGCGCAGTTCGCCGATCACCGGGTCATCAAGGTGATCGCGGGTTTGCCAGGCTGGTGCGGCATCATGCGCAGTTAAATCGGTCATATTGTTCACCATTGCAAAAGGTCCGTGGTGACTGCCGGGCGAGGCTTCGCTGCTTTAGTAGATTGATTTGCGAAGTCTTTTTCCCGCCCGCAGGCGCAAGTTAAATCTCGTCCGGAGTCCGCAGATTGGTCACTGCAATACGTTCGCCGCGTTTACGCTCGCGTTCCGACTGCATGTTGGCGCGATACACGCCCTGATCGCCAACCACCCACGAGAGAGGACGGCGCTCTTTACCAATGGATTCCTGCAGCAGCATCAGCGCCTGCATATAAGCTTCCGGACGCGGCGGGCAGCCCGGGATGTAAACATCAACCGGAATGAACTTATCCACACCCTGTACGACAGAGTAAATATCGTACATACCGCCGGAGTTAGCGCATGCGCCCATGGAGATAACCCACTTTGGCTCCAGCATCTGGTCATAAAGACGCTGAATAACCGGGGCCATTTTGGTGAAGCAGGTGCCCGCCACTACCATCAGGTCCGCCTGACGCGGGGAAGCACGCAGCACTTCGGCTCCAAAACGCGCAACATCGTGCACTGCGGTAAAGGACGTCACCATTTCCACATAGCAGCAAGAAAGGCCAAAGTTATAAGGCCAGATTGAGTTCTTACGGCCCCAGTTCACCATGTCATGCAACGCGTGTTCGAGCTTCCCCATATACACGCTTTTGTTGACTTCTTGCTCAAGGGGGTCAGTTACGATCTCCTGTTTTTGCAGGGGGTAACGGTCGTTCTCACCGTTAGGATCGATGCGGGTGAGCGTATAATCCATCTTATTGCCTCGCTTTTACTGCGTATGACGGTTAGTGGGACTGTCTGTTTCCGGGTTAACCAGCGTGCGACGGGAGCGCGCAGGCGTCCAGTCCAGTGCGCCGATACGAACGAGGTAAACCAGACCAGCCAGTAACACTAAAATGAAAATTGCGGCTTCCACAAAGCCGACCCAGCCGCTTTCGCGGATAGAAGTCGACCATGCGTAGAGATACAGGGCTTCCACGTCGAAGATAACGAAGAACATGGCAACCAGATAAAACTTCGCAGAAAGGCGTAAGCGAGCTGAACCAACGGAGTCGATCCCGGATTCAAATGGCGTGTTCTTGCTACGCGCGCGTGCGCGTCCGCCGAGGTACCAGCCGCCGACAAGCATCAGGCAGCACAGACCGATAGCGATGATGAGAAATATAGCGAATGCCCAATGATGAGCGATGACTTCAGTGGATGTTGACATACGCATTGCTTAACCAAAAAAGTGTAGCGCTAAAACCCTCTGCTCTTACTGGCAGATGAACGCCACAGCGTTTCACGGGGAGGAATAAAAAAAATAGCCGTGCAAAAAAGCGTCCCTGGTTGATGCGGAAGGCCAGTTGCGGTGGCTTTTTACTCCTTTCATTAACCTTTTGTCAACTTCAACAAAAGTTTTAACAACATTAATTTACATTGGATTTTTTTCATTAACATTAAATGCCCTTTGATGCGGAATAACCTTGCATACCATTCGGATTTAATGCTGTTGAATCGTGTCCGTTTCCATCGTAAATCAAAATTACCCGGCTATTTTGACAGGATTTAGCCACGATTCCTCCCCCTAAGGAGGGGTATTTTCTTGATCTGTGACACGCTTTTGTTAATTGAACCCCAAAAACAGCAACAAACCATCCGGTTTTTTAACATTAGCAGGAAGTATTGAAAGTGCTGAGAAAAGTACAGAAGTGGGATGAAGCGCAAAACTAACTCACTGATTTTAATAAAAACAAATCAATAATATATTCAATTCTTCAATAAAATTTGAAAAAAAAGAACCACAGTGCCCATTTCAGCTTTCTGTGGTTCTTTTTTACACTTACATTTTGTTACTAGTTTTTGTGACGTTTGTTAGCTTTTTGCCCTTCAGGAAACCAGGGAATTATCTCCCCCTTCAGGGGTATAAACATGCTCTGTCGACAACAGTTCGCGATCCGCACTTAAAGACTGGAAAATGGTGCGAGCTAACTCATTGGCCTTCTGTGGATCGCAGAGCAACACATAGTGTGTATCCGGCAAAACAGGTAAGCCATCGCTCTTGCCTGGCACCCGGAGCGCTGGGTTCATCATTTCAACGGGTTGTGCGGTCACGCCAAGACCAGCCTTCACCGCAGCCTTAACGCCCGCCAGTGAGGATGCCGCATGGGCCAGATGCCAGGGTAACTGGGCCGTATTGAGTACCGAAATGATATCCTCCCGGAACGGACCCGGTGCATCCAGTAAGATAAGCGGTATAGATTCGCCTTGTGGAAGGTCATAATCTGCTGCGCAGTACCACAGCGTCGGCGAGCGACGTAACGTCAACGTCTCGAAGTTGTCCGTTTGACGGGTTGTCAGCGCGAGATCAATCACCCCATTCTTTAGCATCTCTACTACATCAACATGGCTGAGAACTTTGATTTCCAGCGTCAATTTAGGATAAAAGCTTCCGATTCGATTCAATAAAAACGGTAAAATTGTATCTGCCGTCTCATCGGATGCACCGATGGTTAGCGTTCCCTGTAGGCTGCCGAACATTAACGACATGCAGGCTTCGTCATTGAAGCGCAGAATTTTCCGCGCATACCCCAGTAGTTGAATACCCTGTTCCGTGAGTAATTTATTGCGCCCGTGGCGAGCAAAGAGTTCTTTTCCAACCAGCTGCTCCAGTCGTTGCATCTGCTGGCTTACCGCCGACTGTGTGCGACACACCGCCACGGCGGCAGCGGCAAACGTATTGAGATCGGCGACGGCAACAAAGGTTCTCAGTAAATCGAGGTCTAAATTTAGTATCGGGCGATTTTCATTTATCATAGTTGCTTCACTTACAGGCGACTGATTCTTGCCTTGTTGATGCTGTGTCCAGCTTCCGGCTATTCCTTAAGCCTCGTGTTATCCGCAATGGATGAACAACTGGAAGAACGTTATTGCATTTGAAAGCACTCGTCCGCAGCAAATGTGCGAAATTTTTGAGTAATATTTTGTTCGTAGGCCTAACCGCTTTTAATTAGGACATTCCCGCTTTATGTGATGTAACGCAAAAAAATAGCTATCAACGACCATTAACCGCGCTCCACAAGCAAGTAAAGTTTGTTGCAGCAATCGGGAAGACAAACAAAAAAACCTGCAATAACAATGTATTAATAAAAAACGCTGCCTGACATAGCGGCATATCACTATTAACGGCGATATTCTAACCGAAAACCGCAATATTTATAAGTGTTATTCAGTATTATCTCAGATAATTTTAAACATTTTTCAGCACTTTAATTAAATTCACAAATCTAAGAATATTCCTTTCAAAAAATAAGATTCATTAATTTATTAAATGTTTTCCATTAAAAAATGACTGCCACGTTTGTTACAAATTTCAGCGTATTGTGAGTTCAAGTTTATCAAAAATGGATAACGTGTTTTATGCGCAAAAAACCATCAACCGTCGCCCTCCTTAAGTACAAACCAGATAAAGCTTCATAAAAAATCATGCATGCACAACATAAAACCACAACATTAAGCATATTAGGTATATTGTATATACTGACTGACCATTTCACAGACAAATTGATTACACTAAAAAAACATTTATGGCAAAATCTTCTCCTGTTAACCCTTCAAAACAGCGGGGATGCGGAGTACATTATTCCGTGCTGACTTCCACGGCAGGGAGTGGCGATAACAGCTAAAAGGTCAAAGGTTCATGTCCCCCATCGAAAAATCCAGCAAGTTAGATAACGTCTGTTACGATATCCGAGGCCCGGTTCTGAAAGAGGCTAAACGCCTTGAAGAAGAAGGCAATAAAGTCCTGAAGCTGAACATCGGCAACCCGGCGCCGTTTGGCTTTGACGCACCTGATGAAATTCTCGTCGACGTCATCCGCAATCTCCCGACAGCTCAGGGCTACTGCGACTCTAAGGGCCTCTATTCCGCCCGCAAAGCCATTATGCAGCACTACCAGGCCCGCGGCATGCGCGATGTCACGGTCGAAGATATCTATATCGGTAACGGGGTTTCTGAGCTTATCGTGCAGGCCATGCAGGCGCTGCTTAATAGCGGCGATGAGATGCTGGTACCCGCGCCCGATTATCCTTTATGGACCGCCGCAGTGTCTCTTTCCAGCGGAAAAGCGGTGCACTACCTTTGTGATGAGTCTTCCGACTGGTTCCCGGACCTCGATGATATCCGCGCTAAAATCACTCCACGTACTCGCGGCATTGTGATTATCAACCCGAATAACCCAACGGGTGCAGTGTATTCAAAAGAGCTGCTGATGGAGATCGTTGAGATCGCCCGTCAGCATAATCTGATTATTTTCGCCGATGAGATCTACGACAAGATCCTCTACGATCACGCACAGCACCACTCTATCGCGCCGCTGGCGCCGGACCTGCTCACCATCACCTTTAACGGCCTGTCAAAAACATACCGCGTTGCAGGCTTCCGTCAGGGCTGGATGGTGCTTAACGGGCCGAAGAAGCACGCGAAGGGCTATATTGAAGGCCTGGAGATGCTGGCCTCTATGCGCCTGTGCGCCAACGTCCCTGCTCAGCACGCGATTCAAACGGCGCTTGGCGGATATCAGAGCATCAGCGAATTTATCGTTCCCGGTGGGCGTTTATACGAACAGCGTAATCGCGCGTGGGAGCTCATTAACGAAATTCCTGGCGTATCCTGCACCAAGCCGAAAGGCGCGCTGTATATGTTCCCGAAAATCGACGCCAAACGCTTTAATATCCACGATGACCAGAAGATGGTGCTGGATTTCCTGCTACAGGAAAAAGTGCTATTGGTTCAGGGCACGGCATTCAACTGGCCGTGGCCGGATCACGTGCGTATTGTCACCCTCCCACGTGAAGACGATCTGGAACTGGCAATCACCCGCTTCGGTCGTTTCCTTTCCGGTTACCATCAGCTCTGATTTTGTCAGGCCCGCCGCCGGAATTTGCATCCGGCGGCAATCCCTGCGCACAATGACCCCCGACGTTGTTACTGATTAAGGGTTCCTATGAGTCAGAGTCATTTCTTTGCCCACCTCTCCCGCCTGAAACTGATCGGCCGCTGGCCGCTGATGCGCAATGTGCGCACCGAAAACGTCTCCGAACACAGTTTGCAGGTGGCGATGGTTGCCCATGCGCTGGCAGCCATTAAAAATCGTAAATTTGGCGGCCAGGTTAATGCCGAACGGATTGCATTGTTAGCGATGTACCACGATGCTTCGGAAGTCCTGACCGGCGATCTTCCCACTCCAGTGAAGTATTTCAACTCGCAGATTGCGCAAGAATACAAAGCCATCGAGAAAATCGCTCAGCAGAAGCTGATCGAGATGGTTCCTGATGAATTACGCGATATTTTTGAGCCGCTGATTGACGAGCATCACTATAGCGATGAGGAGAAATCCCTCGTTAAACAGGCTGATGCGCTATGCGCCTATCTTAAGTGCCTGGAAGAACTGTCGGCAGGCAACAATGAGTTTCTGCTGGCCAAAGGTCGTCTTGAGAAAACGCTGGAATCACGCCGCAGCGAGGAGATGGACTATTTTATGCAGGTATTTGTGCCGAGCTTCCATCTTTCACTGGATGAAATTAGCCAGGACTCACCTTTATAAACAGGCTTATCCCCGGTCAGCAGATGCATGACCGGGGCGATTTCTCTGCGAAATCAGAACGGAAACAGCACCGGGATCAGCAGTACGCACACCACCATGACCATCACGGTAAACGGTACGCCAATCTTTACGAAATCGCTGAATGAATACTTACCCGGCCCAAGCACCAGCGTATTCACCGGCGACGATACAGGCGTCATAAACGCCGCTGAAGCCGCCATTGCCACCACCATCGCGAAGGGATAAGGCGACACCCCCATCGACTTCGCCGCCGCCAGCGCAATGGGCGCCATCAACACCGCAGTGGCGGTATTTGAAATAAACAGCCCGATTGTCGCGCACATCACAAACAAACAACCCAACATCAGATAGGGTCCTCTGCTTCCCGCCACGTCCATTAACCCTTTAACCACCAGATCCACACCGCCGGTTTTCTGCAGCGCCAAGGCAAAAGGCATCATCCCGACAATCAAAATAATACTCGGCCAGTGAATCGCTTTGTATGCGCTCTCGGCGTTAATACAACGGAATTTGCCCATCAGCAAACAGGCGATAATCGCCGCTATCGGGTTGGGAATTTCGTCAGTCAGCATCAGCGCCACCATCAGCACCAGGCAGAAAATGGCGTGCGGTGCCTGACTGTGCGCAGGTGAGGCATCGTTGACTTCAATTGGCATATTCAGCACCACAAAGTCGCGGCCCCGCTTAGCCAACAGGGCAATTTGCCGCCAGTTACCGACCACCAGCATGATATCGCCAAGCTGCAAAGACTCATCGGTCACCGCGCCATCAAGGGCTTTACCATCACGCTTTAGCCCCACGATGTTTAGATCGAAACGAGTACGGAAAGCGATTTCGCGCACCGTTTTGCCTATCAGCTCGGAATCGGGGATCAGCGAGACCTCCGCCATGCCTACGTCCAGAGCCTGGTCGGAAAAATACTCACCGCGCAGGATCATAGGTTCGAGCATTTGCTCGCCGCAGAACTGGCGTAAATCCACATCCGAGGCGGACATATCGATCAGCAATACATCGCGAGCGCGAAATTCCGATACTCCATTTACGTTAACGATAACTCGCCGAAAACGTCTCCAGCGCTCAACCCCGATAACGTTCGCACCGTAGCGTTCGCGCAGTTTCAGATCATCCAGACGCTGGCCAATCATTGGCGATCCGGGACGAATTGCCAGACGGCGAGCTCTCCCCGTCAGATGGTAATCTTTGATTAAATCGCGGAAAGTACTTCTTTTACGGCCATCACGCGCTTGCTCGCTCTCTTCCCCTCTGAGCATGAAGCGCATCACCAGCATATAGAAAACACCCAGTACCAGTACCACCAGGCCTATTGGCGTGACGCTAAAAAAGCTAAATCCCTGTAACCCTTCACGTAAAAGCTCGCTGTTGACCACCAGGTTGGGAGGCGTGGCGACCAGGGTCATCATCCCACTGATCAGTCCGGCGAAACTGAGCGGCATCATCAGGCGCGAGGGCGACGTATTCATGCGCATTGAGACGCTAAGCACCACTGGAATAAAAATAGCCACCACGCCCGTTGAGCTCATAAAAGCGCCCAGTCCGGCAACGGTAAGCATGAGAAACACCAGCATTTTGGTTTCGCTGTTACCGGCAACCTTCACCAGCCACGACCCCATTTTGGTAGCGACCCCGGTACGCACCAGACCATCGCCAATAATAAATAGCGCGGCGATAAGAATGACGTTGGGATCGCTAAAACCTGAGAAAGCTTCGCTGAGGGTCAGCGTATCGCTAAGGACAAAAGCAACAATGACTAACAGTGCGATAGCGTCCATGCGCACTTTTCCGGTGGCAAAGAGCACTACGGCTACGGCAAGAAGAGATAACACCCAAATCAATTCACCGTTCACAACTTATCCTTGTCAGAAGATGGAGTTGGAAGTTTGGCATAAAAAAGCCCCGCCAGTGCGGGGCTAAATCATGAGATTAGTCTTTAAGGCTAACATTCACATTGCCGTCGGCCAGACGCTCAACCTTCAGGTTTTCAAGCGTCGTTAACACAAAATCTGCTTCATCAAGCCGCGGCGCATCCGCAGGCACATTTACTGCGATAGTCCGGCAGCCAGCAGTCAGTCCGGAGAGCAGCCCGGCAGGGGCATCCTCCACGACAGCGCAATCTTTCGGCTCCAGACCCAACAGTTCAGCCCCCAGCAGATAAGCGTCCGGAGCGGGCTTTCCGTGTTTCACGCGCTCGGCGGTGACGAAAACATTGGTGTCAGGCAACCCCGCCGCACGGTGACGTGCATGGGCGACAGGTATCGAACCCGACGTTACGATCGCCCAGGGAATACCGGCCTGGTCGAGAGTATTAAGTAACGCAATCGCCCCAGGCAGCGCCGTTATGCCATCCGTATCCGTCGCCTCTACCGTTTCCAGCCGGGTGAACTCGGCCTGAATCTCTTCTTCGCTGCGGCCGGGTAGAAAATGACGCAACGAGGTTATCGCCTGTTTGCCATGAATGAAGTTCAATACTTCATCGTGCGGGATACCGAACCGATCCGCCCATTTGCACCACGAACGTTCCACTACCGGTAACGAATCGACCAATGTCCCGTCAAGATCAAACAGGAAACCTTTACACTGCACGGGAACCTCCATCAGGCATTGATAATTTGATTAATTTCGTTGCTGCTTAAATGATACTGACGCGGGCAAGAGTGCCAGGCGTTAAGCATACGCTGGTATTTTTCCCACATCGGGGTTTGCGAATTGAAGCCGTGAGTCCCGGCGTCGAAATGGCTGTAACGCCCTTCAATGTTAACGATAAAGCGAACATATCCGAGGTAGCGGGCTTCGGTCGCCACGTCAAAGCCTAGGAAAGTTACCCGACGCTCGTCGATTCCGCTGGAATCCTTCAGGTTAGTCCAGGAGACATGCAATGCGTGATACATCTCCATGATATCAATGACGGTACGGCAGGTTTCCTCTGTCAGCTGGCCAAATTCGCGGTCCAGCTCGCGCATCTGCAACCCATATCCACGCTCAATGATGGTCTGTAGACGACGGTAACGTTCAGCGTTGTCCGGGTCGAGCATCGTCATCATCTTGTACTGATTAGATAAAATCAGACGCTGCGCATTGGTCATTTCCATTTTTTGACTCCTGTAGCACTTTTTGGCGTGAAAAAAGAAGGCGCATGAATCATGCGCCTTCTTTTATATGCGTTTTCCTGATGCAATTACAAATCATCCAGGAAAGTTTTATCCAGTTGTTTGAAGGCGCGCTTAAGCGTGTCAGCTAAAGCCTGGTAATCGGGCTTGCCGTCAACCGGCGCCAGCGCCTGCCCCGCCTCCTGCAGTTTACCGCGAACTTCATAAAACCAATTCAGCACCGATGGCGGCAGCGGCGTGACTGAACGTTTCCCCAGCCACCATAAACCTTGCATCGGCAGGCTTAGCGCAAACAGCGCCGTGGCGACAGCTGGACCTAATTGCCCGCCAAGGGCGATTTGCCAGCACAGTGTGAAGATAGCGACTGGCGGCATAATGCGAATCGCATAGCGGGTGGCGCGAATAATGCGGTTTTCGATAAATACCGGAGCGAGACGTTTATCCAGAGGCCAGGTCTTTGCGTAGTGCTGCCCATGGCGAAACAAGCCAAAAAAGCTAACGGGGCGATTCTCGGGACTGGACATGGCTTTACCTCAACTTTACATATAAAACTTAAAAAATTCGTGCAAAACACCAACTGTGCATGACAACGTTCAAAAGATTTTGGCAATGGTTACGCAATCAGGTATTCTGTGCCGACCTGAAGGGCAGTTAGACCCTTTTACCAGATTAGTCAAATTATCGCATATTCTGCCATTAGCTGAAAATTAGGCAAAATGGCATAAAATCAAATGTACTTCTCCCATCATGCCCAAAAACGTTCAAGGCATGATGTTAATCATAAATGTCGATGTCATCCTGCGCTACGCTTTGTGACACACTGACGTTTTTTTAGCCACGTATCATAAAAGGTACTTCCATGTCGAGTAAGTTAGTACTGGTTCTGAACTGCGGTAGCTCCTCTCTGAAATTCGCTATCCTTGATGCCCTAAACGGTGACGAATACCTGTCCGGTTTAGCTGAATGTTTCCATCTTCCGGAAGCCCGTATCAAATGGAAAATGGACGGCAGCAAGCAAGAAGCCGAATTAGGCGCGGGCGCTGCTCACAGTGAAGCACTTAACTTTATCGTTAACACTATTCTGGCACAAAAACCAGAACTGTCCGCTCAGATAACCTCTATTGGCCATCGTATCGTTCACGGCGGCGAGAAATACACCAGCTCCGTAGTGATTGATGACTCCGTCATCCAGGGTATCAAAGATTCCGCATCTTTCGCTCCACTGCACAACCCAGCGCACCTGATCGGTATCGCAGAAGCACTGAAATCCTTCCCGCATCTGAAAGACAAGAACGTTGCCGTGTTTGACACCGCGTTCCATCAGACCATGCCGGAAGAGTCTTACCTTTATGCCCTGCCGTACAGCCTGTACAAAGAGCACGGCGTACGTCGCTACGGCGCGCACGGCACCAGCCACTTCTATGTGACTCAGGAAGCCGCTAAGGTTTTGAACAAACCGGTTGAAGAACTGAACATCATCACCTGCCACCTGGGCAATGGTGGTTCCGTTTCTGCTATCCGCAACGGTAAATGCGTTGATACTTCTATGGGTCTGACCCCACTGGAAGGTCTGGTCATGGGCACCCGTTCTGGTGACATCGATCCAGCAATCATTTTCCATCTGCACGATGCCCTTGGCATGAGCGTAGACGCTATCAACAAAATGCTGACCAAAGAGTCCGGTCTGCTCGGTCTGACCGAAGTGACCAGCGACTGCCGCTATGTTGAAGACAACTACAAAGAAAAAGCAGATGCTAAACGTGCAATGGACGTTTACTGCCATCGCCTAGCAAAATACATCGGTTCCTATACCGCGCTGATGGACGGTCGTCTGGACGCAGTTGTGTTTACCGGTGGTATCGGTGAGAACGCGGCTATGGTTCGCGAACTATCCCTGGGCAAACTGGGCGTTCTGGGCTTCGAAGTTGATCACGAACGCAACCTGGCTGCCCGCTTCGGCAAGTCTGGCTTCATCAACAAAGAAGGCACCCGCCCGGCTGTCGTCATTCCGACCAACGAAGAGCTGGTCATCGCGCAAGACGCCAACCGTCTGACCGCTTGATTCCACACCGCCAGCGATAACCCTAAATAATTCGAGTTACAGGAAGGCGGCGACGCAGCGAATCCCCAGGAGCGTACGAGTAGTACGTAACTGGGGTGAGCGAGGAAAGCCAACGCACATGCAACTTGAAGTATGACGGGAAGCTGGTGGTGCAGTTTTGTATCCCGCCCGATACTGGCGGTAACGAAAGAGGATATATCGTGTCCCGTACAATCATGTTGATCCCTACCGGAACCAGCGTAGGCCTGACCAGCGTCAGCCTCGGCGTTATCCGTGCTATGGAACGTAAAGGCGTTCGTCTGAGCGTCTTTAAACCTATCGCCCAGCCGCGTGCTGGTGGCGATGCACCAGACCAGACCACTACCATCATTCGCGCGAACTCCGACCTTCCGGCCGCAGAACCGTTAAAAATGAGCCACGTTGAGTCGCTGCTTTCCAGCAACCAGAAAGACGTGCTGATGGAAGAGATCATCGCCAACTACCATGCTAATGCTCAGGATGCTGAAGTCGTGCTGGTTGAAGGCCTGGTGCCGACCCGCAAGCATCAGTTTGCCCAGTCGCTGAACTACGAAATTGCTAAAACGCTGAACGCGGAAATCGTCTTCGTGATGTCTCAGGGCACCGATACTCCGGAACAGCTGAAAGAACGCATGGAACTGACTCGCAGCAGCTTCGGCGGCGCGAAAAACACCAGCATTACCGGCGTTATCGTCAACAAGCTGAACGCTCCGGTTGATGAGCAGGGTCGCACCCGCCCGGACCTGTCCGAAATTTTCGATGACTCTTCCAAAGCGAAAGTCGTGAAAATTGACCCGGCTCTGCTGCAAAACGGTAGCCCGCTACCGGTTCTTGGCGCAGTGCCATGGAGCTTCGATCTGATTGCCACTCGTGCGATTGATATGGCGCATCACCTGAACGCCACCATCATTAACGAAGGCGACATCAATACTCGCCGCGTGAAGTCTGTAACCTTCTGTGCACGTAGCATCCCGCATATGTTGGAACACTTCCGTGCCGGTTCTCTGCTGGTGACCTCTGCAGACCGTCCTGACGTGCTGGTTGCAGCCTGTCTGGCAGCGATGAACGGCGTAGAAATCGGCGCTATCCTGCTGACCGGGGCCTATGAAATGGACCCTCGTGTAAGCAAGCTGTGCGAACGTGCATTTGCGACCGGCCTGCCGGTATTCATGGTTAACACCAACACCTGGCAGACCTCTCTCAGCCTGCAGAGCTTTAACCTCGAAGTCCCGGCTGACGATCACGCGCGCATCGAGAAAGTTCAGGAATACGTTGCTAACTACATCAACGCTGACTGGATTGAATCCCTGACCGCAACTTCCGAGCGCAGCCGTCGCCTCTCTCCGCCAGCCTTCCGCTATCAGCTCACCGAGCTGGCGCGTAAAGCCGGCAAACGCGTTGTTCTGCCGGAAGGTGACGAACCGCGTACCGTTAAAGCTGCCGCGATCTGTGCTGAACGCGGTATCGCCACCTGCGTGCTGCTGGGTAACCCGGATGAGATCATCCGCGTTGCGGCATCGCAGGGCGTTGAGCTGGGCGCAGGTGTTGAAATCGTTGATCCAGAAGTGGTTCGCGAAAGCTACGTTGCTCGTCTGGTCGAACTGCGTAAAAACAAAGGTATGACCGAAACCGTCGCCCGCGAACAGCTGGAAGATAACGTGGTTCTCGGTACCCTGATGCTGGAACAAGACGATGTTGACGGTCTGGTTTCCGGTGCGGTTCATACCACTGCGAACACCATCCGTCCGCCGCTGCAGTTGATCAAAACTGCACCGGGCAGCTCGCTGGTTTCTTCCGTGTTCTTCATGCTGCTGCCGGAACAGGTTTACGTTTACGGCGACTGCGCGATTAACCCGGACCCAACGGCAGAACAGCTGGCTGAAATCGCCATTCAGTCTGCAGACTCTGCAACTGCTTTCGGTATCGAACCGCGCGTTGCGATGCTCTCCTACTCCACCGGCACCTCTGGCGCAGGCAGCGATGTAGAGAAAGTACGCGAAGCGACTCGTCTGGCGCAGGAAAAACGTCCTGACCTGATGATCGACGGCCCGCTGCAGTACGACGCCGCGGTAATGGCTGACGTTGCGAAATCCAAAGCGCCGAATTCTCCGGTTGCCGGTCGCGCTACCGTGTTCATCTTCCCGGACCTGAACACCGGTAACACCACTTATAAAGCCGTACAGCGTTCTGCCGACCTGATCTCCATCGGGCCAATGCTGCAAGGTATGCGTAAGCCGGTGAACGACCTGTCCCGTGGCGCGCTGGTAGACGATATCGTCTACACCATCGCTCTGACCGCGATTCAGTCGTCTCAGCAGCAAGCATAATCTGCCCCCGGCATGAAAAAAGGCGACCGTTTGGTCGCCTTTTTATTTACAGCAGCTCGCGCGCCGCCGAGACAATATCATGCGCCGTCAGGCCATACTCCTTCTGCAAAAAGTCCTGCGTTCCCACCTGACCATAGCGTTCTTTCACTCCCACGCGACGCATCGGTACCGGACAGGTTTCCACCAACACTTCCGCCACCGCCGATCCCAGGCCATTATGAATACTATGGTTTTCACAGGTGACGATACGCCCGGTTTTTTCAGCATAGTTTTTCACCAGCATGCGATCGATAGGCTTCAAGGTAAACATATCAATCACTGCCGCGCTGACCCCTTCCTGTTCGAGCTGACGCGCCGCTTCCAGCGCTTCTACCACCATAATGCCGTTGGCGATCAGTGTGATATCTTCACCTTCGCGCAGCACGTTACCCTTGCCGATGGTAAACGTTGAGCCCGCCGCATACACGCTCGGCGCCTGTTTACGGATCGTGCGCACCCAGTAGAAACCGTCAAGATTGATAAGCTGGCGCAGAATATCGTCGAACATCACCGCATCAGTCACTTCCAGCACCACCGAGTGCGCCAGGCCGCGCACAATGCCCATATCCTCAAACGACATATGGGTTCCGCCATTATGGCAGGCGGTAATACCCGCATCCGAGGCGATCACTTTGACGTTATTACGCTGATAATCCAGCGACATAAATATCTGGTCAAAGCAGCGACGGCTGGCGAAGGCGGTAAAGGTATGAACAAATGGCTTGCGTCCGGTCAACGCCAGCCCGGCGGCAGTGCCAATCACGTTGGCTTCCATAATGCCGCAGTTGATCACATGCTGCGGATACTCCCGCGCCACGCCATCCATCGCCATTGAGCTCATCAAGTCCGCTTCCAGGGCAATAATCGGGCCGCCCGCTTCAATCTCTTGCGTGATGAATCTGGCGTACACCTTGCGCATCTCTACGCTATCTTTTTGTCCTGCGGGTGCAACCTTAATCATGTGCGGCCTCCAGTTGGCGAATCGTCTCGTTCAGCGCCTCTTTCATCTCATCCGTCAGACGCAGGTGATGGTTATTACTGAGCTGCTCAAGATACGGCACGCCCTGCCCTTTAATGCTATCAAGGATCACCACGCTCGGACGTGCATCTGTAGACGGTATCGGCTGAACCGCCGCCAGCAGTCCGGAAATGTCATCACCTTTCACCGTGACAACATCAAAACCAAAGGCGCGGAATTTATCTTCCAGATTGAAAGCGCAAATAATGTCATCCAGCGAGCCGTCAAGCTGGAGCTTATTCCAGTCAACAAACACCGTCAGGTTGTTCAGCCGATGGTGGGCGATAAACTGGAACGCTTCCCAGCACTGGCCTTCATTCAGCTCGCCGTCGCCGACGATGCAGAATACGCGATTCGCGCGCCCCGCCAGCTTATGCGACAACGCCATACCGCCAGCGATAGAAATCCCCTGCCCCAGCGATCCGGTTGTGGCATCGACGCCGCGCGTTTTCAGCCTGTCCGGATGGCTGGGCAGGCGCGTACCGTTATGGTTGAGCGTGCTTAGCTCTTCCAATGGGAAATAGCCCTTGATGGCTAACGTGCTGTATAACGCCGGGCCCGCATGACCTTTCGACAGTACAAAGTAATCGCGCTCCGACCAGTCCGGATCGGCGGGGTCGATTTTCATTACCGCGCCATATAACACCGCCAGCGTTTCCACCACCGACATACTGCCGCCATAGTGACCAAAACCCAGATTCGTCAGCGATTTTAAGGTGGCGACGCGAATGTCACGCGCCAGTTGGGTCACTTCTTTCACATTCATGATTTGGCTCCGCTGTTCTCCTGCGCGCTACCGCCCGCAGATTTCTTTTTCGCAAAAATGTTGTAGGCCACCAGCAGTGCGAACAACGCCACGACAAGACCCGTAATCACCATCGGTGACAGGTAGCGCGCCAGGTTACCGAGCACAATCCCTACCGCGCCGAAGTCCGCATCAGAGAAGGTGGTGTTGGCAAAACCAATCGCCCCCAGCACCGGAAGCAGCAGCACTGGCAGGAAGGTGATCAGCAGACCGTTGGCAAAAGCACCGATCATTGCTCCACGACGGCCACCGGTAGCATTGCCGAACACCCCGGCAGTCGCACCGGTAAAGAAGTGCGGCACCACGCCCGGCAAAATCAGTACCCACTTAAACTGCCCGCAGAGGAATAACCCGACCAGACCACCGAGGAAGCTAAACAGGAAACCAATCAGCACGGCATTGGGCGCGTAGGGGTAAACAACAGGACAGTCCAGCGCAGGGCGCGCATTTGGCACCAGCTTTTCCGAGAAGCCGGTAAAAGCCGGTACAATTTCCGCCAGAATCAGACGAACCCCTTGCAGGATGATGAACACCCCGGCGGCGAAGGTAATCGCCATAATGATGGCGTACACCAGATAGTTCTGGCCGCCGCTGTAGGTGCTTTCAACATACTCACGCCCCGCACTCACCGCCATAATCAAATAGATAATCATCATGGTCAGCGAAATGGAGATGGAGCTGTCGCGCAGGAAGCTCAGGTTCTTCGGCAGATTCATCTCTTCGGTCGAGCGAGAGCCTTTGCCGCAGACGCTGCCAATCCAGCCTGAGAGCACATAGCCCAGCGTACCGAAATGGCCGAAAGCGATATCATCGGTACCGGTAATCCGCTTCATATAGCGCTGCGCCAGCGCCGGGAAGAACGCCATCACCAGTCCGAGAATCAGCGAGCCGGTAAACACGAGTCCGACGCCTTCGAAGCCCGCCACGGTGAGGATCACGCCGATCATACAGGCCATATAGAAGGTGTGATGCCCGGTCAGGAAGATGTATTTCAGACGCGTAAAGCGCGCGACCAGAATATTTGCCACCATCCCAAATGCCATAATCAGCGCGGTTGAAGCACCATATTTTTCCAGAGCAATAGAAACAATCGCCTCGTTATTAGGAATAATCCCCTGAATATTAAAGGCATGCTCAAACATTCCCCCTAACGGATTAAGAGAGCCGACTAATACCGTCGCGCCACCACCCAGAACGATAAAACCCAGAATAGTTTTTATCGTTCCTTTCACGACATCGGAAAAAGATTTTTTTTGCGCAACCAGACCAATTAGCGCAATTAACCCGACCAGAACGGAGGGTACCTTGAGAATATCAACAACAAAATTCAGCGTTTCAAGGATAAACATATCCGCCTCGCTATAAAGAGTTATTGTTTGGCGAACCACGCGCGCAGCTGCGCTTCGAGTTCATTAATGTCGATGATGTTGGTGATCACCACCAGCTGGCTTTCCGGCACGCTGGCGCTGGCGGCAATATCTTTTGCCATCACAAATAAATCTGCCGCGCCCGGCGTTGCCGATGAGAGATCGGAGTGCTCCACTTCAGCTTCTATTTCAAGTTTTTTAAGCACTTTTTTAATATTCATCTCAACCATAAAACTACTGCCCAGGCCTGAACCACAAATTGCCATGATTTTCATTATTATCACCTTTTTTGGGTAGAGTTCGTCCGCATCACGCTAGCGCGTAATGGGTTATAAATCGGATTATCGAATTAACTCAGAATCGTGCAATTATTGTTTTTATCTCCTCCAGGGTTTTCGCCTGATGTAATTTTTCCATATCTTCATCACTGGAAAATAATTCCGCTAGCGCGGAGATCGTTTCGATGTGGCTGTGCTTATCCGGTGCCGCAAGCATAATAATTATATCAACCGGGTCGAACTCTTCAGAACCAAATGACACGCCCTGTTCCAGCTTCAGTAGCGATAAACCTAAGCCTTTCGCCCCCTCTTCCGGCCGCGCATGCGGCATTGCCAACCCCGGAGCCAGCACATAATACGGCCCCAGTTTATGGTGTTGCTCAACGATCGCCGTCACATACTCAGGCGCGATGACGCCGGATTCAAGCAACGGCCTGGCGCAGATATCCAGCGCCTGCGGCCAGGTTTCTACTTCCTGCTGGAGCGTAATGGTTGCATCAGAGATCCATGTTTTAAGCATCTTGTCCCTCGTTATCAGCAAAAGATGAGCAAACTTTATTCAAGCTACCAACAGTTAACTGCGAGAACGATCACAAAGATAGCGCTACCAACAGATAACATTCAGATTTGTGATAGCGCTATCAATTCATCATCATCATGTGAAAACGCAAAAAAAGTAGGCATTTAAGGCGTATACTGCCAAACACGTGAAGTGATGGATGATGATAAAAAGCGTCTGTTCAACAGGAATGTGTATGTCTCTAACCCGAAAACGGCGTAGTACCGGCAAAGTGACGATCGCCGATGTTGCTCAGCTTGCTGGTGTGGGCACGATGACCGTTTCCCGTGCTCTGCGCACGCCGGAGCAGGTTTCCGATAAACTGCGTGAAAAAATTGAAGCGGCAGTGCAGGAACTGGGATATATGCCCAACCTTGCCGCCAGCGCGCTGGCTTCAGCCTCTTCAAGAACAATAGCGATGGTGGTGCCAAATCTTGCTGAGTCGGGATGTTCAGCAATGTTTGCCGGACTTCAGCAAGTCTTACAGCCTGCGGGCTATCAAATCATGCTGGCGGAGTCACAGCACCGGTTGGAGCAGGAAGAGAAACTGCTTGAAACCCTGTTGGCCTCCAATATCGCCGCCGCCATCCTGCTTAGCGTTGAGCATAGCGATACTGTACGCCATTGGCTGAAGAACGCCTCAATTCCGGTGATGGAAATGGGTGCGATGCGCGCCGACCCCCTCGACATGAATATCGGTATTGATAACGTCGCAGCGATGTTCGAACTCACGGAGATGCTCATCCACCGCGGCTACCAGAATATTGGTCTACTGTGTGCCAATCAGGAGCAGTGGATTTTTCAGCAGCATTTGCAAGGCTGGTATAAAGCGATGCTGCGCCACCATATGTCGCCCAATCGGGTGATTAACGCCGCCCTGCCACCCAATTTTTCCACCGGCGCTTCACAACTGCCTGAGTTTTTACTGGCCTGGCCGGAGCTGGATGCGCTGGTTTGCGTTTCCGATGAACTGGCATGTGGCGCACTGTATGAATGCCAGCGTCGGCGTATTAAAGTTCCTGACGATTTAGCCGTCGTTGGCTTTGGAGATAGCGATGTCAGTCGGGTTTGCCAACCGCCGTTAACCACGATGGCGGTGCCGCACCACAAGATTGGCATTGAGGCCGGGCGTGCGCTACTGGAGCGCCTGAATGAGGGGAGCTGGAGCGACAGAAAACCCATCACCTCCAGCTTATGCCTGCGGGATAGCTGTTAGGCGGCTACTCCGCCTCTTCCTGTTTTTCAGCTTTCGATGACTCATTATTAGCATTACGGGTCATCCATAGAGCCAGCGCTTTCAATGAATCCGGCGTGAACTCGTCGCAGCGTGCGGTGATCTCCACCGGCGTCAGCCAGCACACTTCACTCACTTCCTCTTCTTGCAGGGCGAAAGGTCCGTGCGATACGCAGCTAAACAGGCCACCCCAGACGCGGCAGTGTTTATCTTCGTAGTAGAACTGTCCGTGGTCGGCAAAGGGAACACCGGCGATGCCGAGCTCTTCTTCCGCTTCGCGGCGCGCGGACTCCAACATTTGCTCATCCGCCTGCACCACGCCACCCGCGGTGGCATCCAGCATTCCCGGATGGAAATCCTTAGTTTCGGTACGGCGCTGCACGAGGATTTTGCCCATCCCATCGTGAACAACAATGTAGGTCGCCCGATGACGCAGACACTCCGCACGCATTTGTTCGCGGCTGGATTGTGCTATCACCTCATTGTTTTCATTAACAATATCGACCCATTCTGTGCTTGCCAAATCGTTCTGTTCCGCCATCAGGAAACCTTACTTTTTAAAGCGCTCTCGCGGCGCGTCTATACGGTTGTGGGGTAAATTACGGGTAAATTGCGACCTCTGCAATAACCTGATGATCATCGAGTGCTAAAACCTGCAATCGCCCCTCATCCAGAAGGCCGTAGCTGGGGGAAAATCCCCCTTTGGGAATGCTGACCGAGCCGGGGTTGAAGAGAAAAATCTCACCGCGTTTCTCAGCAACCGGAATATGAGTATGACCATAAGCCAGCACATCGCCAGCGGCGAGCGGAGGTAAATTATCGGGACTATACAGATGTCCGTGGGTCAGAAACAGGCGCAAGCGAGCGCTTAAAACCTGCTGCCAGGGAGCGGTAATGGGGAAATGAAGCAGCATCTGGTCGACTTCGCTGTCGCAATTGCCGCGCACGGCAATCACCCGCTCCGCCACGCTATTCAGCTTATCCGCAACCTGAGCAGGGGCATAACCTTCGGGTAGCGCGTTACGCGGCCCGTGATTGAGCACATCACCAAGGATCACCAGCCACTGTGCCCCACTTTGCGCGAACAGTTCAAGTACGCGATCAGTTGCGGGCAGAGAGCCGTGGATATCCGATGCAAACATCAGCTTCATACTATTCCATCTCCACGCATTACGATGCGCCTATGATAACGGAACCGCTGAGGCTTATCAGCCCGCGCGTTTAGCCGACAGTGCGACGTAGCGCTGAACCGACGCCCGCTGCCACTGGAAGGTGGCGTACTCCACCAGCGCCGCTGGTACCTCATCGCCATTGAGTACCAGTCGATTGAGCATCAACGCGAGATCGGTATCGGCAATAGACCACTCACCAAACAGATTCTGGCCGCCCTGCGCCAGTAGCGCCCCGGCGGTTTCAAACAGTTTCGCGGCGCTTTGCTGCCCGGCTTCGCTGAGCGGCGGTTTCTTTGCTCCGGCAAACACTACGATCGTCGAACGCTCTTCGCGAATCGGCATCAAATCGCTGCGCAGCCAGGCCTGCACCTGACGCGCCCGCGCGCGCTTTTGCAGATCATGGGGATAGAGACGCTCCCACTCCGGCGGCGCAAAGCGTTCGTCCAGATATTCGGTAATCGCCGATGATTCGCTCAGGGAGAAATCATCGACCTCCAGAAGCGGCACGCGGCGGGTAGCAGAATAGCCTTTCCAGCTGCTTTGCAGATGCTCGCCGCTGTCGAGATTGACGGTTTTAAGGGTAAAAGGCAGGCTCTTTTCCTGCAGAGCAACATACACGGACATCACATACGGCGAGAAAAAATCAGAATCGGACCACAGGGTAATAGCAGGCTGGCTCATGGCATCCTCAATGGCTAATGTAATGGGGAGATAAGCCAACATATCTTGTCTTTCAAGGGATGTCACTGAGCGCTGTATTTGACCCTATATTTCCAGACACCTGTTATCACTTAACCCATTACTGGTACGCCGCCGCAGATATTCCCGTGGCGAGCGATAACCCAGCGCACTATGCGGATGCCATTCGTTATAATGCTCGAACGCTTCCGCAAGGTTCTTTACTGCCGTTAACCCGTCTGGTTTGGGCATGATACTGATGTAGTCACGCTTCATCGTTTTGACGAAGCTCTCTGCTATTCCGTTACTCTCCGGGCTCCGCACAGCCGTGTTTTTCGGTACAAGACCCACGACCCGGGCGAACTGCCGTGTTTCATACGCCCGGTAGCACGAACCGTTATCCGTCAGCCACTCCACCGGCGACGCCGGAAGGCCGCTGCCGAAGCGACGCTCCACCGCTCCCAGCATGACGTCCTGTACAGTTTCACTGTCGAAGCCGCCCGTGCTGGCCGCCCAGTGCAGTGCTTCACGATCGCAGCAGTCCAGCGCGAACGTGACACGCAGTTTTTCACCGTTATCACAGCGGAACTCGAACCCGTCAGAGCACCACCGCTGGTTGCTTTCCTTCACGGCCACTCTGCCGGTATGTGCCCGTTTCGATGGGGGTACGGCGGGTTTACGCTCAAGCAGCAGTGCATTCTGGCGCATGATCCGGTAAACACGTTTGGCGTTGATCACTGCCGCACCATCAAGTTCGGTCTGTCTGCGGAGCAGAGCCCACACCCGGCGATAACCATACGTGGGCAGCTCTCCGATAACATGGTGTATACGGGCAAGCGCATCCGTATCATCAGTGCCACGGCTGCGGCGCCCATCCTTCCAGTCATCGGTTCGTCTGAGAATGACGTGCAACTGCGCACGCGACACCCGGAGGCAACGGCTGACGAAGCTTACTCCCCATCCCCGGGCAATAAGGGCGCGTGCGCTATCCACTTTTTTGCACGTCCATATTCGACGGCTTCTTTAAGGAGTTCGTTCTCCATCGTTTTCTTGCCGAGCAGGCGCTGGAGTTCTTTAATCTGCTTCATGGCGGCAGCAAGTTCAGAGGCCGGAACAACCTGTTCGCCAGAGGCAACGGCGGTCAGGCTGCCTTCCTGATACTGCTTGCGCCAGAGGAACAACTGGCTTGCCGCAACACCATGCTGGCGGGCAACCATTGATACACTCATTCCGGGTTCAAAGCTTTGCTGAACAATGGCGATTTTTTCTTGTGGTGTACGTCTTCTGCGGCGCTCAGGCCCTAAAACATCGATCATCCGAACTCCAACAACCAGTCTGAAAACCAGTATTAAGACTATCTCTTAATAAGTGACACGATGTGTCTGGAGATTCAAGGGGCCAGTCTAAGCGCCGCCATGAGGATTTTGCATACTTATACCGAATCGCGTCAGTTCACCTATACTCGAAAAAAGTGCGCGACCTGTGACGGCGGGAGACTTCATGATCGATCTTTACTATGCACCCACCCCCAATGGCCACAAAATTACGATCTTCCTCGAAGAAGCAGGGCTGGCCTGGCGCATGATGCGGGTCGATATTGGCAAAGGTGAACAGTTTCATCCACAATTTCTCGCCATCTCCCCGAATAACAAGATCCCGGCGATCGTCGACCACAATCCCGTAGACGGCGGCTCGCCGTTGAGCCTGTTTGAATCCGGCGAGATCCTGCTTTATCTGGCGGAAAAAACAGGCAAATTGCTTAGTGGGGAACTGCGCGAACGCCACGTTACGCTACAGTGGCTGTTCTGGCAGGTCGGCGGTTTAGGCCCGATGCTCGGGCAAAATCATCATTTTAACCATTTCGCCCCACAGGCTGTTCCCTACGCTATTGAGCGCTATCAGGTAGAAACGCAACGTTTGTATGGCGTATTGAACCGACGTCTTGAGCAGAGTCCCTGGCTGGGTGGAAACCACTACAGCATCGCCGACATCGCCTGCTGGCCATGGGTTAATGCCCATCAGCGTCAGCGCGTGGATCTTGCCAATTTCCCCGCGGTATGTAACTGGTTTGAGCGTATTCATCAGCGCCCTGCCACCGTTGAGGCATTACGAAAAATACAAGCGAATTAACCCCCTGCTCGCCCGGGATGCTTTGATGTATGATTGCGGAAATTACTATACGGAGGAAACCTGCAATGTCTCAACCAGACGCCATTATTCGAATTAAGAACCTGCGCCTGCGTACTTTTATTGGTATCAAAGAGGAAGAGATCGCCAACCGCCAGGATGTGGTGGTTAACGTCGCTATCCACTACCCGGCGGATCAATCACGTAACAGTGAAGATATTAACGATGCGCTGAACTACCGCACTATCACCAAGCGCATCATTAGCCATATCGAGAATAACCGTTTCTCTCTGCTGGAAAAATTAACTCAGGATGTGCTCGACATCGCACGCGAACATCACTGGGTCACATATGCTGAAGTAGAGATCGATAAACTGCATGCGCTGCGCTACGCCGATTCGGTATCCATGACTATGAGCTGGCGGCGGTAAACGCAGATAAGGGGGCTGTATGAAGATTCTGCTTACTGGTGGCACCGGTCTGATTGGCCGACATCTGATACCCCGGCTGCTGGAGCTTGGGCATAGCGTAACGGTTTCAACACGCAGCCCGGAAAAGGCCAAATCCCGACTCGATTCTCGCGTCACCCTGTGGCGCGATTTCGAGGGTCAGACAAACCTTAACGGCTTTGATGCTGTGATTAATCTGGCGGGCGAACCCATCGCCGATAAACGCTGGACGGCAGAGCAGAAACAGCGCCTCTGCCACAGCCGCTGGGATATCACCCAAAAGCTGGTCACGCTGATCAACGCCAGCGACGCTCCACCGTCAGCGCTGATTAGCGGTTCCGCAGCCGGTTACTACGGTGACCTTGGCGAAGTCGTCGTCACCGAAGAAGAGCCGCCGCATAACGAATTCACCCACAAACTTTGCGCCCGCTGGGAGCAGATCGCTTGCGAGGCGCAAAGCGAACATACCCGCGTCTGCCTGCTGCGCACCGGCGTGGTGCTGGCACCACGAGGCGGTATTCTGGCCAAAATGACCCCCGCATTTAAGCTCGGCCTCGGCGGCCCTATTGGCAGCGGTAGACAGTACCTGGCGTGGATTCATATCGACGATATGGTCAACGGTATTCTGTGGCTACTGGATAACGACCTCCGCGGCCCGTTTAATATGGTTTCCCCTTACCCGGTGCGTAACGAACAGTTTGCCCACGCGCTGGGTCACGCCCTGAACCGCCCGGCGATTTTCCGCGTTCCGGCGGCGGCTATTCGCCTGCTGATGGGCGAATCATCGGTGCTGGTACTCGGCGGCCAGCGCGCGCTGCCGAAGCGCCTGGAAGCCGCCGGATTTGGTTTTCGTTGGTATAACCTGGAAGAAGCCCTGGAGGATGTACTGGGATAGCTCAGGGCTATTATGCCGCCGGGAGACCTTGCCGGTCTCCCTGACTTAAATAAATCCCCAGCGCGCCATGGAACCCTCCTCGCAACAATCAAAACCCGCTCGCTCAATACCCGCTTAATTGTGAATCTGCTTCCAGTGATTATCTTTCCACTCTGTCATAACCCCCTGGGGTGCAATTTTGCATCATTACACGTTGACATCCGTCAACATCGTATTCAAAATAACCAGGACATAGTGATGAAGGAACATCCAGATAAACATATCAGAGCAGCCATCGACTATGCGCTCACAAGGGGTTGGATTTTTATCGCTGGCGGTAAAAGTGCCCACTGTTTTGGACGGCTAATGTGCGGGACGGCCCGGCATCGGGAACATATGATGAGTATCTGGTCAACGCCGGCAGTCCCCATTAACCACGCCCGGCAGATTATTAGAATGGTCGACCGCTGTCAGGTGCCTTTATCAGCTCAGATTAACTACAAGAAGGACTAAATTATGGCGCTGTATAATTTCACCCTCACGCTTTCCGGCGTTACCGCGCATACCGTGGGTCTGGAAGATGCGCTGCATGCGGCGGGCTGCGCTGATGCCCTGGTCTGCTTTTACGGTACCGCAGTCTATCTGGATTTCGATCGCGAAAGCGACTCTCTTGAACAGGCTATCCTGTCAGCCATTGCAGATATCGAATCCGCGCCCTCCCTTAACGCCCGGGTTGAATCTGTTGATTCCGCCCTGGTAGGTTTAAGCGATATTGCCGAACTCACCGGCCTGACGCGGCAGGCCATCGCCCTGCTGAAAGATGGCGCGAGAGGTTCAGGTCAGTTTCCTGGACCGGTGCAGCGCGTTAAGGGCAATTCCCCTTTGTGGCGCTGGAAAACCATTGTTGGTTGGCTGGTAACGGAAAACAGAATCCCCGAAGACTCTCCGCTGGTTGCCCACGCCGAGGTTCTGGATAACCTGAATCTGGCGCTGCAATTGCGAGCTACGCGGGAGAGCGAAACCGTCCTTCACTACCTTCGAGGGCTTGAAAAACACCGGGTTGATTCGTTAAGCATCGGATAACACCGCCATATAATTCAGTACGTTGTGGTGTTAAGGTGAATAGACTCTCCACCGCTATGGCCTGTTTTATGATAACGCTAACCACTCCGCGCTTACTTCTTTCTCCATTTAACTCATCCGACTGGCCCTTTTTCCTGCGTCTGCGGCAAGACCCGGAAGTAATGCGTTTTATGGGTGAGATCCTTGAAGAACCGGCGCTACGTACGCTGTTTGAGGCTCGCTGCGCAGATGCTGGCGTCTTCGTGCTGCGCGATGCCAGCGGCACGGCGATGGGTGATATCGGCCTGCGTATCAGCAGTAAAAATCCGCACGAAGCAGACGTGGGTTATGCCCTCCTCCCCGAAGCACAGGGACAGGGATACGCCCGCGAAGCGCTACAAGCAATTTGCGATTACGGATTTAACCAACTCGGCGTTCAGGCGATTAATGCGTGGGTGTTGGGCACTAACGCGGGATCTTCCCGCCTGCTGGAAAAGCAGGGATTTATCCGCATTCAGGTTCTCGAAAAAGTCTACCACCTGAACGGAGTGGATTACGATGACTGGATATATCGGCTGGAGCGTTAGTCATCCCGGCGGAAAATATTCCGCCGGAACAAAACGAAAAACTACTTCAAGGAACCTTTCAGGAACTGCTGCAGGCGCTGGCTTTTCGGATTACCAAAGACTTCGTCAGGGTGCCCTTCTTCTTCAATTTTACCCTGATGGAGGAAGATCACGTGCGAGGAAACATGGCGGGCAAAGCCCATCTCATGCGTCACCACAACCATGGTTTTCCCCTCTTCCGCCAGTTGCTGCATGATACGCAGCACTTCGCCCACCAGCTCCGGGTCAAGCGCCGACGTTGGTTCATCAAACAGCAACACATCAGGCTCCATTGCCAGCGCGCGGGCGATGGATACACGCTGCTGCTGACCACCGGATAGGTGGACCGGGTATTTAATCTGCTGGCGCTCATCAATACCCACTTTCGCCAGGTATTTCACTGCCCGATCGCGCGCTTCCTGTTTGCTCAGCCCCAGAACCTGAATCGGCGCTTCCATGACGTTTTCCAGTACCGTCATATGACTCCACAGGTTGAAGTGCTGAAACACCATGGTCAGGCGAGTGCGCAGCAGGCGGAGTTGATTTTTATCAGAGACCTTGAGCTGGCCGTCTTTATCACGAACCAGGCCAATATTCTGCCCGTTAACAACAATCGTGCCTTCACTGGGCTTTTCAAGGAAGTTAATGCAGCGCAAAAAGGTACTTTTGCCGGAACCTGATGAACCGATGATGCTGATAACGTCCCCGGCTTTCGCCCGCAGCGAGACGCCTTTCAGCACCTCGTGTTCGCCGTAACGTTTATGGAGATCGATAACGTTTAATTTATTGTCGGACATGGCGCTCTCAGTGCGTTGAAGAAGGTTTGATATGCTGCAGCCAGCGCTTTTCCGCCCTGCGGAACAAGCTAATCAGCACATACGAGATAATGAGATACAGTACTGCGGCAATGCCAAAAGCAGTAAACGGCTGGTAGGTCGCCGAGTTAATATCACGGGCGATTTTCAGCAGGTCCGGCACCGTCGCGGTAAAAGCCAGCGCGGTGGAGTGCAACATCAAAATCACTTCGTTGCTGTAAGCAGGCAGAGCAATACGCAGCGCGGAAGGCAAAATAATGCAGCGATACATTTTGACCGATGAAAAACCGTACGCTCGCGCCGCTTCAATCTCCCCGGCAGGAACCGAACGAATCGCGCCAGCGAAAATCTCCGTGGTATAGGCACAGGTATTTAGCGTCAGCGCCAGCACCGTACAGTTCAGGCCGCTACGGAAGAAAGCATTTAGCAACTCGGTACCTTTGACAACTTCCAGCGTATACATCCCGGAATAGAACACCAGCAGTTGGACGTACAGCGGCGTACCGCGAAAAATGTAGGTAAACAGCCAGATGGGGAACTGGATATATTTATTGCTTGAGACACGACCAATGGCGAGAAAAACCGCCAGAATGCCCCCCATCACCACTGACGAGATCAGCAGCCAGAGCGTAATCGCTACCCCGGTAAAGCGGTAGCCGTCAGTCCACAGCAGGGATTTCCAGTACTCCTGAATAATTTCAATCACAGGTCAGCCCTCTTCACGCCTACAGAATAACGGCGTTCAAGCATCAGCAGTACACCATTGGAAACCGTTGTAAATACGAGATAAATCAGGCCGCAGACGATGGCAAAGTAAAAGGGTTCCCAGGTGCTTTTGCCTGCCAACTGGGTTGCCTTGACCACATCTTCCAGTCCCAGTAGCGAGACCAGCGCGGTCGCTTTGAGGATAACCTGCCAGTTGTTGCCTATTCCAGGCAGCGCATAGCGCATCATCGCCGGGAACAGGATCCGGCGAAAAGTCTGCCCGCTGCTGAATCCGAAAGCGGTGGCCGCTTCGATATGCCCTTTCGGTACGGCCAGAAAAGCGCCGCGAAAGGTTTCGGTGAAATAGGCACCATAGATAAATCCCAGCGTGATAATCCCCGCCACCATTGGGTCGATATCAAACTGCGCCAGACCAAGTGCATCAGTCACGCTATTGAGCGCTATCTGCAATCCATAGAAAATCAGCAGCATAAGCACCAGATCGGGCACACCGCGGATTAAAGTGGTATAGCCTTCAAAAATCAGCGCCAGCGGACGATTGCTGGAAAGCTTGGCTCCGGCTCCGGCCAGACCGATAAGCACCGCCAGAACAACGGAGCTTAATGCCAGCTCGAGGGTGACCAGCGCGCCCTGAAAAATAACCTGTGAAAACCCGTACAGCATGCTGTCTGCCCTGTCTGTCATCAACCATCTCGCGCCAAATTACGCGCGATGGAGTACGCGAAATGGTTAATCGCCGTACACGTTAAAATCAAAATATTTCTTCGCCAGCTTGTCGTAGGTGCCGTCTTTGCGCATCTCGGCAAAGGCTTTATTCAGCGCTTCACGCAGTTCGTTATCATCTTTACGCAGCCCCATGCCGGTGCCGACGCCAAACAGCTTCTCGTCTTTAATCGACGGACCGCCAAACTGATAATCTTTGCCAATAGGCTGTTTGAGGAAACCTTCGCTAGCGGCAACTTCATCCTGGAACGCGGCATCAATACGTCCAGCAGTCAGGTCAGAATAGATATTGTCCTGGCCCTGATAGGAGACAATTTCAATTCCTTTCGGCGCCCAGTGTTCATTACCGTAGGTTTCTTGCGTAGTTCCTTGCAGAACACCGACGCGTTTGCCTTTCAGCTTCGCGAGGTCAGGCGTAACATCGCTGCCTTTTTTCACCACCAGGCGAGAATCGGCGGCATAAAGTTTGTCGGTGAAAGCGATTTCCTGCTGACGTTTTTCGGTGATCGAAAGCGAGGACATAATGGCATCAATCTTCTTCGCTTTTAAAGATGGGATCAGCGCGTCCAGCGGGTTCTCAATGAAGGTACATTGCGTATTGATGCGCTTACACAGCTCTTTTGCCAGATCAATGTCAAAACCAATCAATTCACCCTGTGCATTCTTCGATTCGAACGGGGCATAAGTAGGGTCGGTACCGATACGGACTTTTTGCGGAATTGCTGCGAATACCGTGGAAACGCTGGAAAGGGCCAGCGCTAAAGAAAGAGACAACGCCAGTTTTTTCATAACTATCCTCAACAGACTGTCATTCTAACGGGTTTATTAGAAATACTTACGGCAGTTATCGTGCCATTATTCGCCCCGGTAAGGCAAAACATTCTGCGCCGGAAAGCAAATTTTTTCGCATCAGAAACGCTTAACTATGCACTTCCTATCGCAATGCGGGCGCTTTACTGCACCAGATTGATCCACCAAAAGTGTGATTGCACCAATAAGGGGCAGCAATAGATGTGCATGGCCCGGAGCCCCGGGCCAACAGTGGTCTTAGTCGCCGTATACGTTAAAGTCGAAGTATTTTTTCGCCATCTTATCGTAGGTACCATCTTTACGAACTTCAGCCAGCGCTTTATCAAACGCGGCTTTCAGCTCGCTATCGTCCTTACGCAGGCCGATACCGGTACCATCACCAAAGAATTTTTTGTCTTTAACGGAAGGGCCAGCAAAAGCAAAATCTTTACCGGCAGGTTGTTTGAGGAAGCCTTCGCTGGCGGCCACTTCATCCTGTAATGCGGCGTCCAGACGGCCTGCTGCAAGGTCGGAGTAAATCAAATCCTGGTTCTGATAAGCAACAACATCTACGCCATGGCTGCGCCAGCGCTCATTACCATAGCCTTCCTGAGTGGAGCCCTGTAATACGCCGACATGCTTGCCTTTGAGAGATTCCAGCGTTGGTTGAATCGGTGAACCCTTAGCGGCGATCAAACGGGAATCCGCCGCGTAGAGCTTGTCAGAGAAGGCTATCTCCTGCTGACGTTTTTCGGTAATCGACAAAGAAGAGATAATGGCGTCGATCTTCTTCGCCTTCAGCGAAGGGATCAGAGCGTCGAAATCGCTGCCTACCCAGGTACATTTCACGTTGATACGTGAACAAAGCTCATTGCCCAAATCGATGTCAAAGCCGACGAAATCCCCTTTCGCATCCTTCGATGAGAAAGGCGCGTAGGTGGCATCGGTGCCAATACGAATACTTTGCGGCAGCGCGGCGAATGCGCTGGAAGCGCTGCAAATTCCCATCATTAAAGAGAGAGCCAGGACCGTCTTCTTCATAGGTTACCCTTAAGTGTCGTGATGTTGTTATGCGATGCGTTATCTTGTTATGAATACTGCCAACAGCTCTTGCACGTTTTATAGTGCACGTTTTATGCCATTTTCTCAGTGCGTGCTGGAAATGGCGTTAAATTTGTTAAATAAACGTTGCAAGTTTGTCTTAAAAGCGAAGATACCAGCAATAACGGATAAACCGCAGTGCCGGAGCGCAAAAAAACAAATTAAATGTTGAGGATTTGATCGAGGCGACAAAATTGCACTGCAGGAGCGCAATTGTGAATAAAGCGCACTATGTTAGTGCGAGCTATGCGCCCTGCCAGCGGGTAAAGAGGTCTTCAGGAAGGGTAATATCGAACTGATCAATAACGCGATTGACCGTTTGGTTAATCACATCATCGAGGGTTTGCGGACGATGATAGAACGCCGGCACCGGCGGCATAATCACCGCGCCCATTTCCGCCGCCTGAACCAGTAAACGCAAATGGCCCAGATGGAATGGCGTTTCCCGCACGCACAGCACCAGCGGGCGCCGTTCTTTAAGCACCACGTCCGCGGCTCTGGTCAACAGACCATCGGTATAGCTATGAACAATGCCGGAAAGGGTTTTCATTGAGCACGGCAGAATCACCATCCCGGCGGTTTTAAAAGAGCCGGAAGAGATGCTGGCGGCGATATCACGGGCATCGTGAACCACGTCAGCTAGCGCCTGCACCTCGCGCAAAGAGAAGTCCGTCTCCAGCGCCAGCGTCTGGCGCGCGGCCTGACTCAAAATCAGGTGCGTTTCTACATCTGGAACATCACGTAAAATCTGGAGCAGCCGCACGCCGTAAATTGCGCCGCTGGCGCCAGAAATACCAATAATCAGTCGCTTCACGATATTTGCCCCTTCCGCTCAATGGCGCAGACTTTGCCGGATTATAGCTCCGGACGCAACCGCAACGAACTTTCGCGAACCACCAGCCGCACCGGTAACAACAGGTTTCTCTCACCTTCATCGCTCAGCAAAAGACGGAACGCATCGCGGCCAAGCTCGCGCTTATCAATGGCTACCGTGGTTAATGGCGGATATGCCCAGGCCGCGGCGTCGATATCATCAAAACCGACAATCGCCACCTCTTGCGGTACGTTGATGCCTTTGCGCGCGCAGACCCGCATGGCCACCAGCGCCGCCATATCGTTATAAGCAAAGATAGCATCCGGCGGCTGCGGCAACGCCAGCAGGCTCTCCATCCCCTCCACCAACGCCTGCTCAATCTCCTTAACTGGCGGTACCTCGACCTTATAATCAGCAGGCAGTGAAATTCCGGCGTCAAACAGCGCTTGCTGATAGCCTTCAACACGCTGGCGAATACTGTAATGGCGCTGCGAATGACCGAGAAAAGCAATACGTTTTCTTCCCTGCTCAAGCAGGTGGCGGGTGGCGACAAAACCACCATGATAGTTATCCGGATTCACACAAGGAAAATCTGCCGCCCACAGATCGACAAGGGCAACGGGTAACGCGGTTTTACGCAGTTCAGCTAACACCTCAGCTTCCAGATAACCCGCACAAATCAGTGCATCAGGCTGGTGCAGATTAATCAGCTCGCTTACCGAGTCTCCGGGGCCAATGGGCTGGAAACTCATGGCAATTTCATTTTCTCGACAGGCATCAGCGACGCCGAGCATCACGGTCGAATAGAACGGCAGCGCGCTGGCGATATTGTGTTCCCGGTGCAGCAGAAAAAGCAGGCGCTTGATACGCCCGCTGCGCAAGCGGCTAAAATCATAGCCTTCTGCTTCCGCTATCGACAAAATCCGCTGGCGTGTATCTTCACTTAGCCCCGGCTGCCCTTTCAACGCCCTGGAGACCGCGGCAATAGACACACCGCAGGCGGTCGCAATATCTTTAATTCTGGTTTTTTTTGCCATTCCGTTCGTTTTCACCTGTCATGCGGGATTTATGCTGATTGTCCTTTTATACCCTAAATAATTCGAGTTGCAGGAAGGCGGCGACGCAGTGAATCCCCGGGAACTTACTGAAGTAAGTGACTGGGGTGAGCGAGGAAAGCCAACGCACATGCAACTTGAAGTATGACGGGTATAGCGCCTGCTCTCCAGCTCAGCCTCGTCGTGTACGTACTTTGCCATCTCCATCAACGCCCTTGTATCTCGTCGGGCGAATGTATGAAGCAGTCACTAAGGATATCACGCAGCGGATGACGATTAACAACCTGAATGTTTTTATTTTTTACTAAACAAAAATTCAGGTTTGTCATCCCACCGCACAAGTCATCAGGCGGACATCGCTCTGCCTGCTTATGCGTATCACAGTACTACAAATAAGGTTGGAGCTTCTTACCGGGCGGCATCCTTTCAAGATGTTTCACAGACAAACCACATACTTTGTACTCTTTAAAACGTGATAAAGATCTACATTAAAAATTTATTTCTAGTAAAAATAAAGATCATAATCACAGGATGAAACGTCAAGAATGTACGCATAACCATGATCAGATCTATGCTCTCCATCGTTTTAAATTTACTAAAAATAACCAGAGATACGTCGTAATGACTTGTTGAATCATCACCATTGCTAAGGCAAATAAGGATTGGTTATGGCTACTGCCGATAATCTGGATACCGATGTGCAGATAGTTGATGCGGGAGAAACGCTCTCAACCCGCGAAAAAATAGGCTATGGACTGGGAGATGCCGGTGGACACTGCATCTCGGATTTGATCAGCGGCTTCCTGCTTTTTTTCTACACCGACGTGTTTGGCCTGAGCCCGGCCATCGTCGGCGCGATGTTTTTTACCTTGAGAATTGTCGATGCGGTATCCGACCCGGTTATGGGCGTTATCGCCGACAGAACCCGCAGCCGCTGGGGTCGTTTTCGTCCGTGGCAGCTATGGACTGCCGTTCCGCTTGCGGTTATCGGGATCCTGACATTCACCGTGCCGGACATGAGCCCGAACATGAAAGTCGCCTGGGCCTTCGGTACCTACTTCCTGCTCTCAGTGGGCTATACCGCCAACAACGTCCCCTACTGCGCGCTGATTAACGCCATGACCAACCGTCACGATCAGGTGATGTCCTGCCAGTCATGGCGCTTTGTCTTAAGTGGTATCGCCGGCTTCCTGGTCTCTGTCGGACTACCGTGGATGGTCGAATTCTTTGGTCAGGGCAATCTGGCTAAAGGCTACCAGTATGGCGTGACCGTGCTGTGTGGGATTGGTGCAGTCATGTTTTTACTGTGCTTTTTCTGGGTCAAAGAGCGAGTTCCTCTATCGCTGGCCGGGAAATTCACTTTGCGCCAGCATCTGCAAGGGCTGCGCAAGAACGACCAATTACTCATGATGCTGGTGATGTCTTTCTTGTTGGTGAATATTCTGTGTATTCGCGGCGGCGGCTACATGTACTTCATCTCCTATGCGCTACAGGGCAGCACTGGCTTTATGTCGCTGTTTTTTGCCATCGTCACTCTGGCCGCGATTATCGGTGCAGTGATCGTCAATCCGCTTTCCCGCCGTGTCGATATGGTCAAGCTGTACTTCTATACCAACCTGGTGCTGGTTATTTTCGGCCTGGCGATGTGGTTCCTGCCGACCGGACCGCAGCACCAGACGCTATGGCTGGTCTGTATCCTGATTAACAACATCGTGCTCGGCTTCACCCTACCGTTGCACTTCTCGATCATGGCGTTTGCTGATGATTACGGCGAATGGAAAAACGGCGTGCGCTCTTCCGGGATGAACTTCGCCTTCAACCTCTTTTTTATCAAACTCTCATGGGCCTCATCCGGCGGAATAATCAGCATTCTGCTGATTATGGTGGCCTACCAGCCGGGGCTGGAAAACCAGACCGCCGCTTCTATTCAGGGCATCACCCTGCTGCAAAGCGTTGTACCAGCAATCTTCCATCTGGTGCTGGCCTTATGCCTGCTTAAGTGTCGTCTGAACGGCCCAATGATGAACCGTATTTCCACCGATCTTCACCAAAGACATTCCCAAATTTCCTGAGGTAAACTTGACTGCTCCCCACCGTGAACAGCGAGAATTCCCACTTCACAGAGCCGAACCTAAGCCGCGTGACACGATTCAGGATTTACCCGCTCTCCATAGGCTAACACTGCCAGCCCGGCAGCTTTGATATTACGCGCCGCGTTAATGTCGCGATCATGGTCCGCGCCGCATTCCAGGCAGGACCATTTACGAACATCCAGAGGCATCTTTTTCATGGTGAAACCGCAACAGCTACAGCGTTTTGAAGACGGGAAAAACGGGTCGATTGCGACCACCGAACGCCCGGCCCATTCGCCTTTGTACCGGAGCTGGCGCGTAAATTCACCCCAGCCTGCGTCTGCTATCGCTCTGGACAGAGACGGGTTACGGAGCATGTTCTTCACTTTGAGGGATTCGACGCAAACAACCTGGTTCTCGTTTATCAGTTTGCGGGATGCCTTGTGCAGGGCATCCAGACGGCAATCAGCTATTTTCGCGTGGAGTCGGGCCACCTTTAAGCGGGCTTTGGCGCGGTTCTTTGAGCCTTTAGCCTTTTTGCTTAAACGACGCTGGAGCAACGCCAGGCGGGACGCGTATTTGGCGGTATGGCGGGGATTGCCGGATTTAAATCCGGTATCGGTGACGAACAAATCTTTTAAACCCACATCAATGCCGACCATTTTTGCGGTGACCGGCAGTGATACAGGTTCAAACTCGCAGAGACAGGAGACGAAGTATCGTCCGGCTGCGTCTCTGGAAAGGGTGACGGTAGACGGAGTCGACGGCAACGGGCGGTTCCAGCGTACATCTAACGGCGCTTTACTCTTTGCCATATACAGCTTGCCGTCGCGGTATTTGAATGCGCTGGCGGTTAATTCCGCGGCTTGTTTATGGCGCTTACTTTTAAATACCGGGTATGCAGCACGCCCGGCGAAGAAGTTCGCAAAGGCGGCCTGTTGGTGGCGCAGCGACTGCTGGAGCGGCACACAGGAAACGTCATTGAGCCAGGCAAATTCAGGCTCTTTTTTCAGGGCCGTTAATTGGGTACTGGCCTGAACGTAGCCAATTTTCTCCTGGCGTTCGTAATACGCATCAGTGCGCCAGCGAAGGATTGAATTGTAGACGAAACGCACACAACCGAACGTCCGGGCCAGAAGCTCAGCCTGTTCGGCTGTTGGATAGAATCTGTATTTGTAGGCGCGTTTCATATTTCACATCATATACATAAATTAGTGAGGCTGTAAATGTATACAGGTAAACCCAAAATGTGGTTAGTTTCCTCTGTCCTCCCCGCCCGAATTGGGCAAGGTCTCCAGAGGGCTATTTGATGAAGCAGTCCGATGTAATTGAAGCCGACCTGAACCGAATTACCGTTACCGACCCTTTCCTGGGGGAGTACCAGCGTCTGATTCGCGATGTCGTCATTCCTTATCAGTGGGAAGCGCTCAATGACAACATTCCCGATGCGGAACCAAGCCACGCGTTGGCTAACTACCGCATCGCCGCAGGATTAGAGGATGGTCAGTTTTACGGTATGGTTTTTCAGGATAGCGATGTCACCAAATGGCTGGAAGCTGTCGCCTGGTCATTGAGCCAGAAGCCTGACGCAACCCTTGAACAAACCGCTGATGAAGTGATCGAGCTTCTGGCGAAAGCCCAGTGTGCAGACGGCTATCTGAATACCTGGTACACCGTTAAAGAACCGGGGCAGCGCTGGACGAACCTCGCGGAATGCCACGAACTTTACTGTGCGGGACACCTGTTTGAAGCGGCTGTCGCTTTTTACAATGCTACGGGGAAGCGCCGCCTGTTGGAAATCTCCTGCAGATTTGCCGATTACATTGATACCGTTTTCGGCCCAAAACCCGGCCAGCTTCGCGGCTATCCGGGGCATCCTGAAATTGAGCTGGCGCTGATGCGCCTTTACGAAGTCACCCGGGAACCCCGCTATCAGGCGTTGGCCTGTTTCTTTGTCGAAGAACGCGGTAAGCAGCCTTACTATTACGACATTGAGTTCGAAAAACGCGGCGGCACCCGGCACTGGATCGGCTGGGGCGACGCCTGGCCGGGAATGATAAAAGACAAAACTTACACTCATGCGCACAAACCACTCTCCGAACAGAGCGAAGCGGTCGGCCACGCCGTTCGTTCCGTCTACCTGATGACCGGCCTGGCGCATATCGCCCGCATGACTCATGACGAAGAGAAACGCCAGACCTGCCTGCGAATCTGGAACAATACGGTCCAGCGACGGATGTATATTACCGGCGGCATTGGCTCGCAGGGGATCGGCGAAGCCTTTACCAGTGACTACGATCTGCCTAACGATACCGCTTACGGCGAAAGCTGCGCCTCTATCGGCCTGATGATGTTCGCCCGTCGAATGCTGGAAATGGAAGGCGACGCGCATTACGCCGATGTCATGGAGCGTGCGTTCTACAACACGGTGCTCGGCGGAATGGCGCTGGACGGTAAGCACTTCTTTTACGTTAACCCGCTGGAAACGCATCCGAAGAGCATCCCGCATAACCATATTTACGACCATATTAAGCCGGTTCGCCAGCGCTGGTTCGGTTGCGCCTGCTGCCCGCCGAACATCGCGCGCACGCTGGTGGCTATTGGTCACTACCTTTTCACGCCGCGCCAGGATGCGCTGTTTATCAATTTCTATGCCGGAAACGAAGCACAGTTCACCATTAACGGTCGGCCACTGGCGCTAAAAATCAGCGGTAACTATCCGTGGGATGAAGAGGTCAACATCACCTTCACCCATTCACAGCCCGTCGCCCACACTCTGGCGCTGCGCTTGCCGGAATGGTGCGAAGCTCCGCAGGTACTGGTTAATGGCGAAACCGCGCAAGGAGAACGACTCAAAGGCTATCTGCATATCACTCGCCAGTGGCAACAGGGCGACGTCATTACCCTGCATCTGCCGATGACTATCCGTCGCGTCTATGCAAATCCGCTGGTGCGCCATAATGCGGGCAAAATGGCGATTCAGCGCGGGCCGCTCGTGTATTGTCTGGAAGAGGCGGATAACGGCACAGAGCTGCATAATCTCTCGCTCCCGCGCGATAGTCAGTTTCATGAGATGGCAGGAACTGGCGTTTTGAAAGGAAAAGTCTTGATTACGGCGGAGGGTTTGCGCATGCAGACAGCGCCAGAGGACACTCCGCTGTACAGCTTCGACAGCCCACAGGCGAACGTTGAAAAGCAAACTTTGACGTTTATTCCGTGGTTTAGCTGGGCCAACCGCGGCGAAGGCGAAATGCGGATTTGGGTCGACGAGGCTTAAAAGCAAAAAGCCCGCGATCTCACGATCGCGGGCTTTTCCAGGCGAAGAGATTACCCTTCGTTATGCATCTCTAAATTTTCCACTTCGTTTTGCAGCTGAACCGCTTTCGCATCGTCGTTACGCAGGGAATCGAGATAATCCAGATACTGCTGATCGACGTCTTTGGTAACGTAGATACCGTTGAAAACCGAGCATTCGAACTGCTGAATATCCGGGTTCTCCGCACGGACTGCGTCAATCAGATCGTCCAGATCCTGGAAAATCAAACCGTCTGCACCGATGATCTGACGAATCTCGTCAACTTCACGCCCGTGAGCAATCAGCTCAGTCGCGGTTGGCATATCAATGCCATACACGTTCGGGAAGCGAATTTCCGGCGCTGCTGACGCCAGATACACTTTCTTCGCCCCAGCTTCGCGCGCCATCTCGATAATCTGTTCCGAAGTAGTGCCACGAACGATGGAGTCGTCGACCAGTAGCACGTTCTTATCGCGGAACTCGGCGCGGTTGGCGTTGAGTTTACGACGCACGGACTTACGACGCAGCTGCTGGCCCGGCATGATAAAGGTGCGACCAACATAGCGGTTTTTCACGAAGCCCTGGCGATACGGCTTGTCGAGGATACGGGCAATTTCCAGCGCGATATCGCAGGAGGTTTCCGGAATCGGAATCACTACGTCAATATCAAGATCTTCCCACTCGCGGGCAATTTTCGCCCCCAGCTTAGTCCCCATATTCACACGGGCGCTGTAGACGGAAATTTTGTCGATGAATGAATCCGGACGCGCGAAGTAAACGTATTCGAACAGGCACGGATTGCTGACCGGGTTCTCGGCGCACTGGCGAGTGAACAGCTGGCCTTTTTCGGTGATATACACCGCTTCGCCAGGTGCAACGTCACGTAAGAACTCAAAGCCCAGGGTATCCAGAGCAACGCTTTCCGAGGCCACCATATACTCAGTGCGGCCATCGCCAATATCACGCTTGCCCAGCACCAGCGGACGGATGCCGTTCGGGTCGCGGAAGGCGACCATACCGTGGCCGATAATCATCGCCACGCAGGCATAAGCCCCGCGAATCTGGCGGTTAGTGGCAGCAATCGCCGCAAAAACGTTATCTGCTTCCAGCGGATAATGGCGGAAATTATCCAGCTCGCTGGCAAAAATGTTGAGCAGGATTTCGGAGTCGGAGGTGGTGTTGATGTGGCGGCGTTTTTCTTCAAACAGCTTTTGACGCAGCTCGTGAGCATTAGTCAGATTGCCATTGTGCGCCAACGTAATGCCATATGGAGAGTTGACGTAGAAAGGCTGAGCCTCGGAGGCGCTGGAGCTGCCAGCCGTCGGGTAACGAACGTGACCGATCCCCATATTGCCTTGCATACGCTGCATATGGCGAGCTTCAAACACATCGCTCACCAGCCCGTTCGCTTTACGCAAACGGAAACAGTTGTTCGCATCGATGGTGATGATGCCTGCGGCATCCTGGCCACGATGCTGAAGCACCGTTAACGCGTCATAAATCGACTGGTTTACCGGCATAACACCGGCGATACCGACAATACCGCACATACGTCTTTTCCTCGTTAAGCTACATCCCAACGCTTATGCTTTGGGCAAGAAACTTGACGAGCTCTGCAGATAGTCAAAGAACCATCTGATAACGAAACTGAACTGTGGGATAAGCTCAGACTTTTGCCAGTCATCGCTTTTCGCCATACTGGTAAAACTATCGAGAAAAAACAGAATCGCAGAGACGATTAGCACACCGCGCAGGGCGCCAAAACAGATCCCCAACACCCTGTCGGTACCCGACAGGCCGGTTTTCTCCACCAGCTGACCTATCACAAAGTTAACGATAGCGCCGACGATAAGCGTCGCGATAAACAGTATCGCGATAGCAATCCCATTTCGGACCAGTTCGTCTTCAAAGCCCGTGAACCAGACAGCCAGGTAAGTGTAGTAATGACTGGCAACAAAGAAAGCGCATCCCCAGGTTACCAGCGATAAAGCTTCACGAACAAAGCCGCGGATCAGGCTGACCAAAGAGGAAAAACCAATCACCGCAATTATGGCGTAATCAATCCAGACCATATACGTCCCACGATTTTACGCCCTGTCGTCCGGTTCGGGGCGCATTCTAACAGAAAAAGAAAACGTTTGCGTAGGGATTTCCGTGCCCTACAGAAATAAAAATGGCGCTGAAAAAACATTCAACGCCATACTGCCTTTCGCCTCTTCAGGGCGCGTCCGACAGGGGTTTCCGTGCTCTGGCCCTACCTTTCTTTATTAAAAAAGAGAAGGTTAGTTCGGGCTAAAGCCCATGACTACACCGCTAAGTCCGGACAGCTTGTTCAGCTCGCCAAGTTGCCCCTTCAGCTTATCTTTCGAAGCATCCGGGCCGACCAGAATACGGGTGATTTTACCCTGCACCGGCGTCGAAGGCGACGTATAAACTTTGAAGCCAGCGGCGCGCAGCTTACCGACGATCTCGTTGACCTTATCGGCGTTCTTCAGCGCGCCTAACTGCACAACATAGGCTTTCCCGGTCGGGGCCGGAATTTCAGCCTGCTGTTGCGGTTTAGGCGCAGGTGTCTGCACCGCGACCTGCTGCGGTGGCTGAGGTTGCGGCTTCTCTACCGGCTTCGGTTGAGGTTTAGGCTGCGGCTGTGGTTTTGGCGCGACAACCGGCTCCTGCACCACATCAAAACTGTTATTGTTCACCGGGATCCGCGAAGGATCGAGCGACGGTGCCGCGGCATCCCCAGCTCTCACCTCTTCGGCGGCCCCTTCCGGAGGCTGCGAAGGCAGCGTCTGAGTCGCTGCTGGTAGCATATCTGGCTCATCGCGATCGCCTGGTTTTGGTACCAGTGGGATTGCGGCAAACTCATCCTGATAATGTTTTTTCTGACCATCAAGCAGCCCTGGCAGGATAATAACCCCCAGTGCCACCAGTACGATCGTCCCGACTAAACGGTTCTGAAACTTACTCGCCACCGATTCTCCCCGCGTCTATCTCTTCCATTACATGCGCCACCGTGTGGAATGAACCACACACCAGCACCGTATCCTGTGGTCTGGCATCTGCCATCGCAGCGTACCAGGCCTGCGCAACGCTGGTATAGACTTTGCCTGCGCGTAAATGTTCCAGCAGTTGCTCTGCCGTCGCGCCGCGCGGCCCTTCCAGCGGCGCACAGTACCAATCGTCAACTTCCACCTTCAGGTTTTCCAGCGTACCGGCGATGTCCTTATCATGCAGCATACCAATAACCGCCAGCACGCGCCCCGTTTTCGGTAAGGTTTTGAGACGCCCGGCGAGATACGCCGCCGCATGCGGATTATGAGCAACATCAAGGATGACTCGCGGGGTGTCGCTAATTATCTGAAAACGCCCCGGCAGCATCGCCTTTTGAATACCGTCGCGAATCGCCTGCTCGTCAACCTTGAGCTTGCTGGCACGCAGGGCAGCGAGCGCAGTTGCGGCATTCGGCATGGGTACCTGTGGCAGCGGCAGGTCGGTGAGTGCGCCGTTTTTATCACTGAAAGACCAGCTCTGCTCACCGGCCTCATAGCCCCAGTCAACGTCGCGGCGCAGGAGTTGTGCGCCCTTTTCGCTCGCAACCTCGGCGATAGTCTGTGGCATATCGGGTTCACCGACGATAGCCGGTTTACCACCGCGAAAAATACCGGCCTTCTCGCGGCCAATGCTTTCGCGATCCGATCCCAGCCAGTCCGTATGGTCAAGCGCAATACTGGTGACTACCGCCACGTCGGCATCAACAATATTAGTCGCATCCAGGCGACCGCCGAGCCCCACTTCAAGGATAACGACATCCAGTTGCGCCTGCTGAAATAGCCACAGCGCGGACAGCGTACCGAATTCAAAATAGCTCAGAGAAATCTCGCCGCGCGCCGCTTCGATTTCAGCAAAGGAAGTGGTATGCGCAAGTTCCGACAGCTCTTCGCCCTGCACGCGCACCCGCTCGGTATAGCGCACCAGATGCGGCGAACTATAAACACCCACTTTGAAGCCCGCCGCCATCAGTACCGATTCCAGGGTACGGCAGGTCGTTCCTTTGCCGTTGGTTCCCGCCACCGTGAACACAAACGGCGCAGGTTTTAATACCGCCATCCGCGCAGCCACCTCGCTGACGCGCGCCAGCCCCAGGTCGATTGTTTTGCTGTGCAGATGTTCCAGATAAGAAAGCCACGTAGCCAGGGGCGACGCGGCCTGAGGAATAGGTTGTTTTTCCATGATGTCCGGCAAGAGTTAAGATAACTACGCGTATAAAAAAGGGCAGCGCCGTCAGGCCTGCCCTCTGTATTATCAGGCCTCTGGTTCCTGATCCGGTTCCGGTGGCACCACCTCGCCTTCGTGAACGGGTTCCGGATTTGGCGCCGGAAGGTTCATCAGCTTCGCCAGAATACTGGCCAGTTTCAGACGCATTTCCGGGCGACGTACGATCATATCGATCGCCCCTTTTTCAATCAGGAACTCACTGCGCTGGAATCCCGGCGGCAGCTTCTCACGAACGGTCTGTTCAATAACGCGGGGACCGGCAAAACCGATCAACGCTTTTGGCTCAGCGATGTTTAAATCGCCCAACATAGCAAAGCTCGCCGAGACGCCGCCCATGGTTGGGTCGGTCAGCACGGAGATATACGGCAAGCCGCGCTCCTGCATTTTCGCCAGCGCAGCGGAAGTTTTCGCCATCTGCATCAGCGACATCAGCGCTTCTTGCATACGCGCGCCGCCGGATGCGGAGAAACAAATCAGCGGGCAGTTATCTTCCAGTGCCTGTTCAACCGCACGGACAAAGCGCGCGCCGACGACAGAGCCCATCGAACCGCCCATAAAGGAGAATTCGAAAGCGGCGGCAACAACCGGCATTTCATGCAGGGTGCCTTTCATGACCACCAGCGCGTCTTTTTCGCCAGTCTCTTTCTGGGCTGATGCCAGACGGTCTTTATACTTTTTCGAATCGCGGAACTTCAGCACATCTTTTGGCTCGAGCTCGCTTCCCAGCTCCACGAGGGAACCTTCGTCCAGCAGGCTATGCAGGCGGTTACGCGCCGACATACGCATGTGGTGATCGCACTTAGGGCAAACCTCCAGGTTGCGCTCCAGCTCTGCGCGGTACAGTACCTGCCCGCAGCTGTCGCACTTGGTCCATACACCTTCAGGAATACTCGCCTTACGGGTGGGGGTTATATTGCTTTTAATTCGTTCAATCCAGCTCATTGATAACCTTTCTACCTGAACCTGGTCGATGCCAGTTTTGTCGCAAGGGGCGCATAATGCCATTTTTGCCCCTTACAGACCATGAATGTTGCACATTAAATCATAACATCCCGTAACATGGGATAAAAAAGTGGTCGAACCGCTCACACTTCACTCTTCGGACGGCGGCATACCGCCCGAAGATAACCGCAACGTTATTTCGCCTGTTTCGCCGCAGCACGCTTGTGGCGAATGATTTCAATTACCCCAGGCAGCACGGAAAGCACGATAATCGCCACGATCAGCAGCTTAAGATTTTCCTGCACAATCGGCAAATCGCCAAACAGATAACCCGCGTAGGTGAACAGCAGTACCCACAGCAGCGCGCCAACCACGTTATACATCGCAAAATGACGATAGGACATATGTCCCATTCCCGCCACAAACGGCGCAAAGGTTCTGACGATCGGGACAAAACGCGCAAGGATTATGGTCTTGCCGCCGTGGCGAGCGTAGAAGCCATGGGTTTTATCCAGGTAGCTGCGGCGGAAAATTTTTGAATTGGGATTACTGAATAACTTTTCACCAAACAGCCGCCCGATGGTGTAGTTCAGCGCATCGCCGATAATCGCGGCAACCACCATCAGCGCCACCATCAAGTGCACATTGAGATCGTTAGTCGGCAGCGCCGACAATGCACCCGCGACAAACAGCAGAGAGTCACCTGGCAGGAACGGCGTGACCACCAGGCCGGTTTCACAGAACAGAATCAAAAACAGAATCGCGTATACCCAGATGCCGTATTGCGCGACCAGCTCAGCCAGGTGCACATCAATGTGTAAAATAAAATCAATTAAAAAACGAATCAGATCCATAATTTGCGTTAGCCCTTAATAACCAGGTTAGTCCGCCAGAAACAGCGGGCCCATCGGCATTACCGGCAGGTCGTAATGGGCCGGATAATCCACCGACACCAGATACAATCCTTCCGCTTTTGCCGTTGCGGCGGCCAGAGTCCTGTCTTTTGCCGCCAGAAGTTCTGCAATCCAGCTCTCTGGCTGGTTACCGGCACCTACTTCCATCAGACTGCCTACAATATTCCTTACCATATGATGTACAAAGGCATTCGCTTTGATATCCACCACCACATATGCACCATAACGGGTGACGTTAATATGCATCACGTTACGCCACGGGGTGCGCGACTGGCACTGTACCGCACGAAACGAGGTGAAATCATTTTCCCCCAGCAGACACTGGGCCGCGCGCTGCATCCGCTCAGCATCCAGGGGATAGTAATAGTGAGTCACACCGCGACCTAATACCGCCGGTCGCAGGCGATGATTATAGATGACGTAGCGATAGCGGCGCGCCGTGGCGCTGAACCGGGCATGAAAGTCCGGTGGAACTTGCTTCACCCAGCGTACTGCGATATCGCCAGGTAAATTCGCATTAACGCCCAGCGTCCATGCCACGTCTTTACGCAACGCACGTGTTTCAAAATGCACCACCTGACCGGTACCATGAACTCCGGCATCGGTACGACCGGCGCATAAGACGCTCACCGGTTCATTAGCAACCTGCGAAAGCGCCTTTTCCAGTTTTTCCTGCACGCTGCGAACTTCATTCTGCCGCTGCCAACCGTAGTATTTGCTACCGTCATACTCAATGCCCAGCGCAATTCTATAGACCGGCGGCTGCTCCATCTCAGACATTAGTACAAATACTCCTGGACCAGTTTCTCAGCGATTTTCACCGCCATCAGCGCGCCGCCAAAACGGACGTTATCGGCCACTGACCAGAACTGCACCTGCTCCGGCATACCATAATCATTATGCACGCAGCCGATGGAAAGGCGCGCGGTGCCGGAAGCGTCGCCGACCTGAGTTGGGAACTCACCCTCTTCGGACAGCTCGATATCTTCACCACGGACAAAGGCATCACGCGCTTCTTCCGCCGACAGCGGGCGCTGCGCTTCAAAGCCGACCATTTGTGCATGACCGTAGAATACCGGGGACTGCACCACGCTTGCGGAGATCATCAGGCCGTCATCTTGCAAAATCTTACGGACTTCATCGACGATACGACGCTCTTCGCGCACGCTACCTTCACGATCGGGCAATAGCGGCAGCATGTTGAACGCCAGCTGGCGGCCAAAGAAATCGTCCTCATCAACCGGAATGCCGTTAAGCAGTTTGGCGCTCTGCCCCGCCAGCGCATCGACGGCTTTTTTACCGTGAGCGGAAGCAGACAGCAGGTTGGTCACGCTAATACGCGACAGGCCACCCTGATCGATCAGCGGTTTTAACGCCGACAGCAGCTGGCTGGTCAGGCTATTCGGTACCGCAATAACGTTGCGATTACGGTAATCCGCCAGTACGAACGGGTTCACATCCGGCACCACCAGCGGCACGTCCGGTTCAAGCGCAAACAGACCGCTTAAATCAATCACCAGACAACCTGCGTTAGTGGCGTCTTCGATATACGCGGCGCTCGCTTCTGCACCAGCGGCAAAAAAGGCCAGCTGGGCCTGAGTCCAGTCGAATTCAGCAGCATCCTGAACGATAACCGACTTACCCGAAAAACGCAGATGCTCACCGGCGCTTTCATTACGCGCCAGCGCATAAATATCCCCCACCGGGAACTGACGATCGGCAAGGGTTTCGAACAGGGCTTCGCCTACGGCGCCCGTTGCGCCCAGTACGGCAATATTCCAGCCTTCAGACATGGTGGTGTACTCCAGAAAAAAGCGGCCCTGCCGGATTATCCAGCAGGAGCATTAAGAAGATATTAACGGATGGAATGATGCATGGCATTAAAGCCTAACTGACGCAACAGCGTCGCCGCCGGTTCGTCGCTGCACTGAACATACAACGAAGACCATTCACGGCGTTCCTGATAATTTTTGCGCAGCTTGTCGAACTCACCAGCAACCCCTGCGACTTTTCGCAGCGGCGCATCATCGCGGCGCACATCATACACCAAATGCGCCAGTCGTTTTAGCGTTGCCTGATCGAGCGGCCCATGTAAAGTGATGCGACCAAACTCAGGCGCGGGCAACAAAGTGTCGAGTGCCACCTGCTGCGGATGACCGATAAATGCACTGTAAGCCTCAAAAACCTGCGTCGTACCGCGCGCTTTGCCTTCAAGGGTATAGCCCGCAATATGCGCGGTGCCAATATCAACCCGCTTAAGCAATTCGGTATTGAGATCGGGCTCAGGCTCCCAGACATCAAGCACCACGCTTAGCGCCTGATTGTCCTGCAAACGCCCGAGCAGCGCGGCGTTATCAACCACCGGCCCACGGCAGGCGTTAATTAAAATCGCCCCCGGCTTAAGGCGGCTAATCAGCGTCTCATCCGCCAGGTGCAGCGTTTTATACGGCCCTTCTTTATAGAGCGGCGTATGGAAAGTCAGAACATCAGCTTCCTGCACCAGTTCATCAAGAGTGCGGAAATCGCCTTCATCACCGCGATCGGCGCGCGGCGGATCGCAGAGCAGGGTTTTGATCCCCAGCGCCTCAAGGCGTTTTTGCAGACGCCCACCGACGTTGCCTACCCCCACGATCCCAACCGTGCGATCGGTCAGCGCAAAACCATCACGTTCAGCCAGCATTAACAGCGCCGAAAACACATATTCGACTACAGCGATGGCATTGCAGCCTGGTGCTGCGGAAAAACCAATCCCCGCCTGCTGGAGCCACGCCTGATCGACATGATCGGTACCCGCAGTCGCGGTGCCGACAAATTTGATAGCCTTGCCGGAGAGCAGCGTTTCGTTAACTTTGGTGACCGAGCGAACCATCAGCGCATCGGCGTCATTCAGCGCTTCAGTCGGAACAGGACGACCAGCAACGGCCTTCACTTCCCCCAGGCGACTAAAAAGCTCACGCGCATAGGGCATATTTTCATCAACGAGGATTTTCACGATTCAGTACCTGTCTGAGAGCGAGAGTAAACCGGGGAAGTGTGCCATAATCTCGCCGCCAGGAACATCATCCCCCGGCCTTATGTAGAAGGATTAGTCATGACACAACCCGTTTCAGGTATGTCCGATCGCCCTCCGGGGACAGGCGAACCTCCGCTCACCACGCAGCAGCGTACCGTACTTGAGCGGCTGATTACGCGTCTGGTGGCGTTAACATCGCAGCAGAATGCCGAGGTGTGGGCCTGCGTCAAACACGATCTGAGCCTGAAAAACGACACGCCGCTGCTGGCGAGCCATTTTGAGGCCGCCGAGCACAGCCTGAGCGAGCGCTTAATCCTCGCACAACAAAATCATCACCGTCGGCAAATTCTGGCGCAGTTAACCGAGCTTTTGAATCAGGGAAATAATCGCCAGGCGGTCAGCGATTACATCCGCCAGCATGATGGACAGACGGCACTGCAGGCATTAACCCTCCCGCAGCTGGAAAATGTCCTGCAATTACTGCAAAGCGGTCAGTTGTCGATCCCTCAGCCACAGCAGCGTCCGCCAACGCGGCGTCCACTGCTGCCAGCAGAGCACAATACGCTGAATCAACAGGTGACAAAACTTGCCGCTGCCACCGGCGAATCCAGCAAGCTTATCTGGCAATCCATGCTGGAACTTAGCGGCGTGAAAACCGGTGAACTGATCCCGGCCACCCACTTTACCCCGCTCTCATATTGGCTCCATGCGCGGCAAACGCTTAGCTCGCAGGCAGCACCGACGCTCACATCGCTAAAAGCTGCGTTGAAACAACCGCTTGAGGCTCAGGAGTGGCAGAGAGTGATCAATTTTGCGCAAACCAACTGGCACGCGAATGCGCAAACGCCTCTGAGCGCTGCGCAGTTGCTAACGCTGCTCAATAAAATTTTTGTACTGCGGGTCGCCAGAGCCCAGGAGACGCTAGTCATCCCGCCGGTTCAGGCGCCCCCCTCTTCGCTCAGGCTGGCGTGCAAAAAACCGTGGGTTATTGCGCTGACGCTAATTGTGGTGTTTGGCTTGCTGTGGTTGATGATTTAGGAAAGAACAGAATCGACCCTCGCACACCGAGGGCCGAAGCGTGAATCTATTTACGCAATGAAATCAGAGTGACCACGATCCCCAGCACTGCGCATATCGCTGCGGCGAGGAAAACAGAAGAGTAGCCCAGAGACGTTGCCAATAGTCCAGTAAGCGGGCCAGTGACGCCGTAAGAGATATCCTGAAATGCGGCATAGCCGCCCAGCGCCGTTCCTCTCACCTGCGGCGGCACGCGTTTCACCACCTCCACACCCAAAGCCGGGAAGATAAGCGAACAGCCGCAGCCGGTCAGCGCCGCTCCCGCCAGGGCTACCCAGGCATTTGGCGCCTGCCAAAGCAGAGCCAGGCCTATTGCCTCAATCAATAACGAGACGATAGCGACCTTCACGCCGCCAAAACGATCCGGCATCCAGCCGAACAAAATACGCATCAATACGAAAGCGCCGCCGAATGCGGTCAGCGTAAAACCAGCCATTGCCCAGCCGTGGCTGGCGAAATACAAGGAGACGAACGTGCCAATCACCGCGAAGCCGACGCCCTGTAATCCAAGGCCGATACCGGGGCGCCAGATCATCCCTACAACGCTCCATAGCGACGGGCGCTCACCGCCGTGAGCAGGTATTTTACGTACCGTGCCATTAATCGCCCAGGCGACTAACGGCAGCGCCATGGTGACGCAGGCCAGCACCGCTACACCATAATGACTGTAAATCAGCAGCCCCAGCGGAGCCCCGGCCGCCAGCGAGCCGTATATCGCCATGCCGTTCCATGACATCACTTTTCCTGAACGTGCAGGGCCAACAAGCCCCATCCCCCAGCTCAGATTACCAGTAAGCAGTTGGCTTTCACCAAAGCCGAGGATCAAACGCCCAAGTACCAGCAGGCCAAACTTCGCAAGAACGGATACCGGCAGCAGCGCAGCGCATAGCCAGGCCCCCCCTGCCAGAGCGCAGGCCAGCATGCCCTGAAGTACAGAGCGCTTTGCACCATACTGATCCGCCAGGCGACCGGCATAGCCGCGTGTTAACACGGTAGCAAGGAACTGGATACCGACGGCGACACCAACCATGGTGTTACCAAAACCCAGTTCCTGATGAACGAACAGCGGGATCACCGGCAGCGGCAGACCCACGGTCATGTAGGTAAGAAAAACGGCGAAAGTAATCCGAAACAGCGATCCATTCGCTGAAGAGGTGTTTTTTGTTTCAGTCACTGCGGACATGCTTTACTCCAGTTCGCAGAGTAAGGCGAGGTGATAACCACGCCCTCTCCACCTGATTATCAGGGTTAAGGCGCGTTGGATGACGTTAAACGCTTACGCATTATTGGGGAGAATAATGTTTTCGCCCGCAGTGTGCCTGCTCACGCCGGGCCCTGTCAAGAATACAAAAAGGGGAGCCGTCAGGCTCCCCTTTTCAAAGCTCGCACGTTATGCGCTGTATTTGCGCATCACCAGCGTGGCGTTAGTCCCGCCAAAGCCGAAGCTGTTGGACATAACCGTCGTCAGCTCACGTTCTGTTGTCTCGGTCACGATGTTCAGACCCGCAGCCTGCTCGTCCATCTCTTCAATATTGATGCTCGGCGCAATAAAGCCATGCTCCAGCATCAGCAGAGAGTAGATAGCTTCCTGCACGCCAGCCGCGCCCAGGGAGTGGCCGGTCATCGCTTTAGTGGCAGAGATAGCCGGGCTGTTATCACCGAAGACTTCGCGGATCGCGCCCAGTTCCTTCACATCGCCAACCGGCGTCGAGGTACCATGGGAGTTCAGGTAGTCAATCGGGGTATCAACGCCGTGCATCGCCATCTTCATGCAGCGCACTGCGCCTTCACCAGATGGAGCAACCATGTCTGCGCCGTCGGACGTTGCGCCGTAACCGACGATTTCTGCATAGATGTGTGCACCACGGGCCAGAGCATGTTCCAGCTCCTCAACCACAACCATGCCGCCGCCGCCAGCAATAACAAAACCGTCACGATGGGCATCATAGGTACGGGATGCTTTTTCTGGCGTTTCGTTGTATTTGGTGGACAGTGCGCCCATCGCGTCGAACTCACAGGACATTTCCCAGCACAGCTCTTCGCCGCCACCAGCAAACACAATGTCTTGTTTACCCAACTGAATTTGTTCAACAGCGTTACCGATGCAGTGCGAAGAAGTCGCACATGCGGAGCTGATGGAGTAGTTTACACCGTGAATTTTGAACGGCGTGGCGAGGCAAGCGGACACCGCAGATGCCATCGCTTTGGTTACCACATAAGGCCCTACGGCTTTCAGACCACGCGGGCTACGCATTGCATCAGCGCCAAAAACCTGAGAACGAGAAGAACCGCCAGAACCGGCAATCAGGCCCACGCGTGGGTTGTTCTGATAAACCTCTTCTTTCAGGCCAGCATCTTCAATCGCCTGCTGCATGGAGAGATAGGAATAGATAGAGGCATCGTTCATGAAACGAACCACTTTACGGTCAATCAAACCGGTTGTGTCCAGTTTGACATTACCCCATACGTGGCTACGCATTCCCGAATCTTTAAACTCTTCAGAGAAAGTGATCCCGGAGCGTCCTTCACGCAGAGATGCCAGGACTTCCTGCTGGTTGTTACCGATGCTGGAAACGATGCCCAAGCCAGTAATCACTGCACGTTTCATTCAATACCTCTGTAAGTCGCACTATTTTAAGTTTCGAGTCGCACAATAGCGTACACTTGTACGCCGAACAAGTCCGATCAGCCAAATTGTGTATAAATTTGCGCCCTCAGGCACACATCGTTAAGATCGTTCTACGCCTTGTGATTCGAGTAACTTACGTGAAACAAAACGCCATACAACCCGCCAACCTGGAATTCAATGCTGAGGGTACACCTGTTTCCCGAGATTTCGACGATGTCTACTTTTCCAATGATAATGGCCTGGAAGAGACTCGCTACGTTTTCCTCGGCGGTAATCAGCTTAACGAACGTTTCCCCATTCATCCGCGCCCATTATTTATCGTTGCTGAAAGTGGGTTCGGCACCGGGCTAAACTTTCTCACGCTATGGCAGGCGTTTGACGTTTTTCACCGCGATAATCCAGAAGCTACCCTGCAAAGATTACATTTCATCAGTTTCGAAAAATTTCCGCTGAAGGCCGACGATCTTTCTCTGGCGCACCAGCACTGGCCGGAGCTTACGCCATGGGCTGAACAGCTACAGGCGCAGTGGCCGCAACCGTTAGCAGGCTGCCATCGTCTGCTACTGGATGACGGACGTGTAACGCTGGATTTGTGGTTTGGCGATATCAATGAACTCACTAACGAGCTTGATGATTCGCTTAATCAGCAGGTGGATGCCTGGTTTCTCGATGGCTTTGCGCCTGCAAAAAACCCGGATATGTGGACGCCGGAACTCTTTTCGGCGATGGCCCGACTGGCAAGACCCGGCGGAACTCTGGCTACCTTCACCTCAGCCGGTTTTGTTCGTCGCGGGCTGCAAGAATCTGGTTTCAGCATGCAGAAACGCAAAGGTTTTGGCCGCAAACGCGAAATGCTTGTCGGCGAAATGAAGCAAACGCTCGACTTCGCCTCGCGCACTCCGTGGTTTGCCCGTAGCGGAACGGAGCAGCGCGATGTGGCGATTATCGGCGGCGGTATCGCCAGCGCCCTGCTCTCTCTGGCGCTGCTGCGCCGTGGCTGGCAGGTGACGTTATATTGCGCCGACAGCGCCCCCGCAGAAGGCGCATCCGGTAATCGTCAGGGAGCTCTTTACCCTCTATTGAGTCAACACGATCCGGCCCTCGCCCGCTTTTTCCCGGCGGCATTTACCTTTGCACGTCGCCTCTACGACACTCTTCCAGTGCAGTTTGACCACGATTGGTGCGGCGTTACGCAGCTAGCCTGGGATGAAAAAAGCGCGCAGAAAATCGCCCAGATGCTTGAACTCAATCTGCCGCCGGAAATCGCTGTTGCCGTTAACGCCCAAACCGTTGCACAAACCTGCGGCGTCGACACCGACTGCGGGGGAATAACCTACCCTGCCGGCGGCTGGCTCTGTCCACAGCAGCTAACTGCCGAACTGTTCGCCCTCGCGGCTACTCGCGGGTTACATGTTCACTACGATTATCCTGTTGAGACTATCAGTACTGATAATGACGGCTGGCAATTAAACCAGCGGCAGTACCATGAGGTCGCGGTACTGGCTAATGGTTATCAGGTCACTGACTTCAGTCAGACCATACATCTTCCCATGTATCCAGTTGCTGGTCAGGTCAGCCATATTCCCACCACGCCAGGACTATCACAGCTACGCCAGGTGCTGTGTTATGACGGTTATTTGACCCCGCAAAACCCAAACAATCAACAGCACTGTATTGGTGCCAGCTATCATCGTGGGCAAACGGATACCGCGTTTAGCGCTGTAGATCAGCAGCAAAATCGCCAACGCCTGATTAACTGCTTGCCGCAGATTAAGTGGGTGCAGGAGGTGGATGTCAGCGCCGATAAAGCGCGCAGCGGCGTGCGCTGTGCAACACGCGATCATTTGCCGATGGCAGGCAATGTGCCCGACTATGATCGCACATTAAGCGAATACGCCTCGCTGGCCGAACGTCAGGAACGGGCCATAGAAGCCCCAATTTATCGCAATCTGTATTTGCTTGGCGCACTCGGTTCGCGCGGATTATGCTCCGCTCCGCTGATGGCCGAAATTCTGGCGGCACAAATGAGCAATGAGCCGTTACCGATGGACAGAGAAACTCTGGCAGCGCTGAATCCGAATCGTTTGTGGGTAAGAAAGTTACTGAAAGGGAAAGCGGTGAAATAGTCGAAGAAACTGGCCCGATAGGGTGAAATCGGGCCACTAATAAGGCAAAAACATTATTTCTGCAGCGCCTGCTGATACAAATTATCCCACATGCCCTGCACCAGAATCTGATCGGGTGGCGACAGTTCGCCAGCGCTGATCGCTTTCGTCAGGCTTTGGGTAACCTTATCATTCACCGCTTGCGCAGTATGCTCGTCCTCACCTTCCAGTTCAGCCACCGCCAGCGTCAGATGGCCGCGCAGATAACCGCCTGCAAATAGTTCATCATCACTGGCGTGGTCTACCATACCGTCTATCAACGCCAGAATGCGTGATTCAAACTCCGCGATCATCTTCTTTCCTCATATTATGTAAAGTGTGGCCTTAGTGCAGGTCTTCCGGCCACGGGAATTGTTCAGCCGTCAAAGGCGGCGTTTGATAATATTCTTGTAATGCTTTGATAAAACGCGCCGGACGCTCGGGGATCCCCTGCTCCAGATAGACCATCACCTGAGCATGTACTCGGCGTTGAAAAACGATACGGTCAGGTTCGAAATCGCCTTCCAGGTTGTCGCAACTGACGTTAAACGGATAGCCCGCCGCCACGCAAAACAGCCAGTCAAACGCCTGCGGTTTCACCTCGACGTCTTCAAATTTAGACTGGGTCATCGCATCACGGCCATCAGGGCAGTACCAGTAACCGAAGTCAACCAGCTCGCGACGCGCTTTACCAGCGATGCACCAGTGCGAAATCTCATGTAATCCGCTGGCGTAAAAGCCGTGGGCAAAAACGATGCGGTTGTACGGCGCGTCGCCATCAGCCGGAAGATAGATCGGTTCGTCATCGCCTTTAATCAGACGGGTATTAAAATCGTCGGCAAAGCAACCGTCGAAGATTTCAATCAGCTGTTCGTAATTATGCGTACTGTTCATTAGTTCATCCCCAACCAGTGGAGGATCTCCTGTCCATGGCTGTCATAAAGAAGTTTTGCACTCATCACCGCCGACACCACAACAATCATCGGTCGAATTAGTGATTGTCCTTTGCTCAGCACCAGTCGCGAACCGGCGCGGGCACCAATAAATTGTCCTACCATCATTACGAAGCCGGTGGCCCAGATAACTTTACCGCCAATGATAAACAGCAACAGGCCGCCAACGTTAGAGGTAGCATTCAGTACTTTGGCATGGGCGGTCGATTTAGCGAGATTGAACCCGGCCAGAGTCACAAAAGCCAGCGCATAAAAAGAACCTGCACCCGGGCCAAAAAAGCCATCATAAAAACCAACGCAGCCGCCAGCCACCAGAGCAAACGGCAGACCGTAAAGACGACGCTGACGGTCCTCTTCGCCGAGCTTTGGCATCAACAGAAAATAGAGGCCAATGCCGATAATCAGTATTGGCAGAATCTGCTTGAGAATATCGGACTGGACGTGCTGCACCAGCAGCGCGCCGCCAGTTGAACCAACAAACGTCATCAGAATATTCAGCTTCTGATCGGCGAGATTCACCACCTTGCGGCGGATGAAATAGAGGGATGCGGAAAGCGAGCCGCCGCAAGCCTGCAGTTTGTTGGTCGCCAGCGCCTGCGCAGGGGGGAGACCAGCAGCCATCAATGCCGGTACGGTTAGCAACCCACCGCCACCCGCCAGGGAATCAATAAATCCCGCCAGAATGGCCACGAAAAACAGCACAACCAGTACCGTCGGTGACACCATAAACAGATCGATAAAACTATCCATTAAAGAACATGCTCATCCAGTAGCGCCTGGCAGGAAGGCGGCAATGGAGGCGGCGTCTTCTTCGCAGGAGAGGTTGATCCTGGTTTCGGTGGTTCAAACCAGCTTTGTAATTCCGCGCCGCAACCATCGCCTGCCGGAGGCGGAGCCTGATCTTCACACTCAAGACTCCCCACAGGACAGCGCAGGCGCACATGCATATGCGCTCGATGTTGGAACCATGGTCGAACTTTACGCAACCAGTCGCGATCGTTACCCGCATCCAGGCACAACTGCTGCTTGATCGCCGGGTTAACGAAAATGCGCGTGACTTCGCTATCTTCCGCCGCCATCTTAATCAGATGACTGATTTGCGGACTCCACAGTGACGGCACTACGCGTTTGCCGTCACGCGCAACCAGATCCAGAGCCTGTGGCTTCATGAGCTGCGCTGAACTCCAGCGCGCCTGCGGGAGCTGGAGAAAAATATCCACATCCAGCCCGGACTGATGGCTGGCGTGGCCGCCGTTGAATCGACCACCAGCCGGCATACCCATGTCACCAATCAGCACCGTCCCCATTCCTTTGTTGTGCACCTGATTGCTCAGGCGCTGAATAAACTGAACGAGATCCGGATGGCCGAAATAGCGGCGCTGATCGGTGCGCATCACCTGATAGCCGGTGGCGCTCAACGGCAGCGGCTGCGCACCAACGATACAGCCATTAGCAAACGCGCCGATGGACTGCGCACTGCCGCTAATGGGTTGCGATATTTTCTGCCACGGCGTTGCCGCCAGGCTGGTACTGCTGGCAAGAAGTGCCAGCAGTGCGATAACGGTTTTTTTCATCTATTACCAGCGTGGGATTGATGTCGTCACGTCGCCGTTCTGCGCGCGCTGACGCATAAAGTGGTCCATTAATACGATCGCCAGCATCGCTTCGGCGATCGGAACCGCACGAATGCCGACGCAAGGATCGTGACGCCCTTTGGTGATCATCTCGACTTCTTCGCCAAAGCGGTTAATCGTGTGTCCCGGAACGGTAATGCTGGAGGTTGGCTTAAGGGCGATATTCGCCACAATTTGCTGACCGCTGCTGATACCGCCCAGCACGCCGCCGGCATGATTGCTCTGGAAACCCGCTTTGGTAATCTCATCGCGGTTTTCGCTACCGCGAAGTTTCACCACTTCAAAACCATCGCCAATTTCCACACCTTTTACCGCGTTGATGCTCATCAGCGCGTGCGCAATATCCGCATCCAGACGGTCAAATACCGGCTCACCCAGTCCCGGAGGCACGCCATCCGCTACCACGGTCACTTTGGCCCCGATGGAGTCGCCCTCTTTTTTCAGGCCACGCATCAGTTCATCAAGCGCCTCGATTTTATCCGGGTCCGGACAGAAGAACGGGTTTTGCTCAACCTGATCCCAGTCTTTTATCGCTAGTGGAATATCGCCCATCTGGGTCAAACAGCCGCGAATGACAATACCGAATTTGGCGAGGAGGAATTTCTTGGCAATCGCCCCGGCAGCCACGCGCATCGCGGTTTCACGCGCGGAAGAACGACCGCCGCCGCGATAGTCGCGCAGGCCGTATTTCTGCTCGTAGGTATAGTCAGCATGACCCGGGCGGAAAACGTCTTTAATCGCGCCGTAGTCCTGGGAACGTTGATCGGTGTTCTCAATCAGCAAACCAATGCTGGTACCAGTGGTCACGCCTTCAAAGACGCCGGAAAGAATTTTCACCTGATCCGGTTCACGACGCTGGGTGGTATAACGCGACGTTCCTGGCCGACGACGATCGAGGTCGTGCTGCAGGTCAGCTTCGGTCAGCGGAATACCTGGCGGCACGCCATCAACGATGCAGCCCAGCGCCAGGCCGTGCGACTCGCCGAAGGTAGTAACGCGAAAGAGTTGTCCAATTGTGTTTCCTGCCATCACGGCTCCGTTATTGTCGTTATGTTTGCGTGTTTATTGTTTTAGTCTTTATAGATGCTGAAATGCGCGCGGGCGTCAATCAGTTGCGATTTGGTCAGCATAAAGACGCCATCACCGCCGTTGTCAAACTCCAGCCAGGTAAATGGAACGTCAGGATACTGTTCCATCAGATGTACCATGCTGTTGCCGACTTCACAAATCAGGATACCGTCATCGTTAAGATAATCTGGCGCGCAGGCCAGAATACGGTGGGTCAGCTTCAGACCATCGCTACCTGAAGCCAGTCCCAGAACCGGCTCATGGCGATATTCGCCCGGCAGGTCGGACATATCCTCTTCATCCACATAAGGTGGATTAGTCACGATCAGATCGTATTGCACCTTCAACAGATCGCGGAACAGATCGGAGCGAATCGGCGTTACGTTGTGAATTAAACCGTGATCTTCGATGTTTTGCTCGGTAACAGCCAGCGCATCCGGGGAGATATCTACCGCGTCAACTTCCGCTTCCGGGAAGGCATAAGCACAGGCGATAGCGATGCAGCCGCTACCGGTGCACATGTCGAGGATGTGCTGCGGTTGATGGTCAATCAGGCCAGCAAACTGATTATTGATAAGCTCGCCAATCGGTGAACGCGGCACCAGCACGCGCTCATCAACGTAAAACTCATGGCCGCAGAACCAGGCTTTATTGGTCAAATAAGCCACCGGAATACGCTCATTAATGCGGCGAATCACGCGCTCAACGATGCGATGTTTTTCACTGGAAGTCAGGCGCGCGGTGCGCATATCTTCCGGAATATCCAGCGGCAAATACAGCGACGGCATCACCAGTTGCACCGCTTCATCCCACGGGTTATCAGTACCGTGTCCGTACCAGATATTTGCAGCGCTAAAGCGGCTTACCGCCCAACGCAACATGTCCTGAATGGTATGAAGCTCATTAACAGCCTCATCAACAAAAATTTTATCCACGCTATCCTCCAGGACACGCTCTGCTATAAATTCGGCGGCTAGTTTGCCACGAAGACGGGGATAAATCAGCATTCTTACGTCAGGCTAAGGGGGAAATATACGTTTTCCTTGCCTGGATGTATGACGAGTCGGGTAAACTAGCGACAAAGAAAAAATGAGACCAGGTAATGAAAAAGAAAACATCGCTAAGTGAGGAGGATCAGGCATTGTTCCGGCAACTGATGACCGGCACGCGTCAGATTAAACAGGACACTATCGTTCACCGCCCGCTGCGCAAAAAAATCTCTGAGGTGCCGCCAAAACGGTTACTTCAGGAACAGGCAGACAACAGCCACTTCTTTTCCGATGAATTTCAGCCGCTGCTAAATACCGAAGGCTCGGTTAAGTATGTCCGTTCGGACGTCAGCCATTTTGAGCTAAAAAAATTGCGGCGAGGTGACTATTCGCCAGAGCTATTCCTTGATCTGCACGGCTTAACCCAACAGCAGGCTAAACAGGAACTGGGCGCGTTGATTGCCGCCTGTCGTCGCGAGCATGTGTTCTGCGCCTGCGTGATGCACGGGCATGGGAAACACATTCTTAAGCAGCAAACGCCGCTATGGCTGGCGCAACATCCGCAGATCATGGCATTTCATCAGGCACCAAAAGAGTACGGCGGTGACGCCGCACTGCTGGTACTGATTGAAGTTGAAGAGTGGCAACCACCGGAGCTTCCGTAGTTCGTCAGCCCCGGAGGAGATTAAATCGCTTTCGCCATCTTCAAATTGCAGGGGCTCATTTGCCAGGTGAATTCACCTTTGCCTTCAGCATCAAGCGTGACGCAGGCAATAGCAGATGTGGTGAACATCGGGGGAGTTTCCCCCGGGCACAGCTCTGAGACGAGGTACCCCACTAAAGGCAGATGCGACACGACCAATGCCGTCGCCACACCTTCATTTGCCAGCGCCTGAAGATAAGCGCTGACCAGACCAACATCGCCACACGGCGTGAGTTCCGGCATCACGTCGACATCTTTCGGCAGATTCATGCACTCCCCAACAATCTCCAGCGTCTGTTCAGCACGCAGGTAGGGACTCACAAGAACCCGCTCAATATCCACTTTTTGACCTTTCAGCCAGGTTGCCATCTGACGAGACTCATCACAACCGCAGACGGTTAGTGGACGAACCGAGTCACTGGCTGCATCGAGGGCAGCGTCGCCGTGACGCATAATAAAAACTTGCATATTGCACCGCTTTTGTTAACCAGAAGCACCGTAGTCTTACCGACGTAAACAATACGCAGGTGACCCGGTGGCCGGGCATTGTGCCTGATCCATTCAACGAATGAAACGCTGTTTTTTACCTCAATGGCGTAAGTATAGTCAACTATTGCTTACAAAACAGCCAATGGTCAGCATCATTCATTGCCGGATTTACCTTCTTTGACCACAACTTAGGTCGTCCGTTCATCAGTGGGCCAAAAGGTCGCCCCCTGCTCAGCCATGTGTAATAAAGTGTCACATGGTGTAAAACGCGGGCCATACTGTGCGGCCAGGCGCTGCAAAATTGCCGCGACTTCCCCCGCACCCAGCTTGTCTATATAGCGGAACGGGCCACCAAGAAACGGCGGGAAACCAATACCAAACACGGCACCGATGTCACCATCGCGCGCACTGCGGATAATTTGCTCATCGAAGCAGCGTGCTGCCTCATTAAGCATCATCATCACACACCGTTCCGCCACCTGCTGCGCGGACAATTGCTCCCGCGCAGAAGAAACGCCCAGTAAAAAGTAAATCGCAGCGTCGGGCCGTTTTTTGCTTTTACGCCCTTTCGCCTCATAAAGATAGAAACCCCGATTATTTTTTCTACCTTTGCGATCGTCATTCAGAATCGCGTTGATGATGTTTGCAGGCGGGCTAAAACGTTCTCCCCATGCAGCCTCCAGCACCGGGATAATTTTGGTCCCGGTATCGATACCGACTTCATCAAGTAGCTGAATAGGTCCAACCGGAAAACCGAATTTTACCAATGAGTTATCGATATGTTCTATCGGTTCTCCTTCTATCAACAGGCGCATCGCTTCATTAATGTATGGGGCCAGAATACGGTTAACATAAAAGCCCGCTTTGTCAGCCACCACGATGGGTGTTTTCCCCTGCTGCTTCGCCAGTTTTACCACCGTCGCGATAGTTTGCTGACTTGTACTCGCATGCGGAATAACCTCTACCAGCGGCATTTTCTCTACCGGACTGAAGAAGTGCAGGCCGATAACCTGCTGCGGCCTGCTTGCTTGTGCCGCGATCTCACCGATCGGTAATGATGAGGTATTCGAGGCAAAGATCGTCTCAGCGCTACAGTGCTGCTCAACTTCGTTGACCATTTTTTGCTTGAGAGCAAGGTCTTCAAACACAGCTTCGATAACCACATCACGATGTGCGAACCCCTGGTAATCCGTAGAACCCGAGATCAACGCCAGCTGACGATCGCGCTCGCTCGCCCGCAGATAGCGGCGGCGAACCTGTTTGTCGAGCAGATCCCAGCTGTACTTCATGGCGTGATTGATCCCGCGCGGCTGAATGTCTTTAATGCGTACCGGCAACCCTCCCTTACAGGCGGTGACGTAAGCTATTCCCCCTCCCATCAGCCCGCCGCCAAGAATACCTACACTGCGCAACGCGCCGGGTTCAGCATCCGCACCGCGATCTTTCTTAAGATCGGTACTGGCGAAGAAAATGGCTCGTAACGCTTGCGATTGCGGCGTCATCGCCAGCTCACCAAAGGCCCGCGCTTCTTCGGCATAACCACTACTGCAACCCTGCGCCAGCCCGGTTTCAATCACCTGTAGAATACGTTTGGTCGCTGGATAATTACCCTGCGTTTTTTGATGTGTCTTTTTCGCCACCAGGCGAAATAGCAGACTACGACCTAATGGTCCGGCGAGGATGCGATCGCGTACCGGAACAGTGCGGCTTACCGGGCGTCCTTTCAACGCCAACTCTACTGCGGTTTGCAACAAAATGGCCTGCGGCACCACTTCATCAACCAGTCCCACTTTCAGGGCCTGACGCGGGCGAAGCTGCTTGCCGGTCAGGATCATATCCAGCGCGCTGCTGACGCCGATTAATCTTGGTAAACGCTGGGTACCACCGGAACCTGGCAGCAGGCCCAATTGAACTTCAGGCAAACCAAGTCGGGTTTTATCATCACCGCTGCACACCCGCCCGTGACAAGCCAGCGCCAGCTCAAGGCCGCCACCCAGACATGCGCCGTGGATAGCAGCAATAACCGGAATCGACAACCCGTGGATCTCCGCCATAATCTGCTGCCCTTGACGGGCCAACGTTTCAGCCTCGAGGGCTGAAACGCAGCGGGCAATCATGTTGATATCGGCCCCGGCAATAAAATTATCTGGCTTTGCCGAAATGAACACCGCACCGCGCAGGTCTTTATTGTCGCGAAGCTGACGGATGATTGCCCGTACTTCACTGGCAAACTCGGCTTTCAAGGTATTCATTTTTTCGCCGGGAGCATCAATCGTAATCACGGCAATGTTGTCAGGGCGAATCTCAAGCGTAAATGCCGACAGGGTTTCCATTATTCGGCCTCCAGAATCATAGCTGCACCTAAACCACCCGCAGCGCAGGCAGTGACCAGACCAAAGCCGCCTCCACGACGACGCAGTTCGTGTAACGTTTGGGTGATCATTCTCGCGCCCGTGGCGGCAAAAGGATGACCATAGGCTATGGATCCGCCGAGCACATTGAACTTGCTCTCATCAACCTCTCCTGTTGCCTGTGAACGCCCAAGCACTTCACGAGCAAAGCGGTCACTCGCCAGACATTGCAAATTGGCCAGCGTCTGCGCGGCAAAGGCTTCGTGCATGTCAATCAGGGTTAAATCAGCCAGCGTAAGTCCTGCCCTTTCCAGCGCCAGCGGCGTCGACCATGCCGGTCCCAGCAGCATATCCTGCTGGACAGCAATGGCGCTGAAAGCGTAGCTGCGTAGATAGCCCAGCGGGACAAGCCCCAGCTCTTTAGCCCGGGATTCTGTCATCATAATCACCGCAGCCGCGCCATCGGTTAACGGCGTGCTGTTAGCGGCGGTCACGGTCCCGTGTTTACGATCAAAGGCTGGGCGTAACTTTTGGTAATCAGCAAGCGTTGAATTTTTACGAATATTATTATCCTGAACCAGCGGTTCACGGAAAGGCGGGGTATATGCCGTCATTACTTCTGCTGATAGTTTGCCCTCTTCCCAGGCCTTCGCAGCAAGCTGGTGCGAGCGAAGCGCTAGCTGATCCTGCTGTTCACGGGTAATACCCCAGGTTTTCGCCATCTGTTCAGCGGTGTCCCCCATCCGCAGGCCGGTGGAATATTCGGCGACCGCTGGCGGCACAGGAAGAAGATCGCGAAAGCGTAGGCGGGAAAAGAGCTTGAGGCGCTGACTCAGGGTACGTGCTTTATTCACGTCAACCAGGACGCGGGCGAATTTTTTGCTAACACCGATGGGTAACACGGACGAGGAGTCAGCCCCACCCGCGATGCCCGCCCGGATAGTCCCTGCCATCAGGCTTTCTGCGACGTTGGCCACCGCCTGAAAACTGGTCGCACAGGCGCGACTGACGCTATATGCATCGGTATGTACGCTCATGCCGGTTCCCAGAACAATTTCCCGAGCGATATTTGGCGCTTCCGGCATCTGCACAACCTGGCCAAATACCAGCTGCTCGATTATTTCCACAGGGATATCGCTGCGGGCCAGCATTTCGCCAACCACCAGCTTACCGAGATCAACGGCAGGAATGCCGTGAAACGCCGTCGCCTGTCGGGCAAACGGAGTACGTAAACCGCTGATGATAGCAATGCGATCGCCCTGGCGGGTGACTAGCGGTAATGCCTGACTCATAACACTCCCCTGTTAACCGGTAAAACAAAGTGGTCTGACCTGATAACAGTTTTAACCAATATTTTACATTAAGCCAATCGGGGAACAGAAAAAGTGGGAGCCAAAACACATTGGATAGAAAAGATAACGCCCCTGCGGAAAGGGGCGTTTGGGGAAAGACTAACGCAAGCCGAGCTGGAAAATCAGGGTTTCAGCTTCACAGCAGAATATGAAGTCGATATCCAGCTGTACGCCACCATCAACATCAGTAAAGGTCGGGTTGATTTTGCACGGCTCGGATTCAACGTTACGCGCTCTTTCGCTCAATGCGGCGAGCGTTTGCTCTGCTTCGGCACGGTTAGCGAACACGCGGCTGTAAGAGGCGGTGCAATCGGAGTTGTCCATTATGGTGCCAACATCCATACAGCAGCAAACCGGGGTTTCATCAGCACTGCATTTACTCATCGTAGATTTCCTCTGTATATGCACTCAAGGTGCCAGATAAATAATCTGTTTATTTTACGCCCGGCGAATAACTGCCTCCAGCCGTTAATTGTGGCAAATGAGATAAGTGAGCGAAATCACACTTAAAAATGATCCAAAACAAAAATCCCCCATTTCGAACATGAGGTACAACAGCAAATTTGCCAGCTGGATCGCGTTTTTCGTATCACAATTGAAAAAACTTATAAACAAACTTGCAACATATCATCTGGTCAGACCTATACTCAGCGCACTGGTCTGATTTCTCTGTCGTAAAGCAGACCCTACACTTCGCGCTTCTGTTACGGCATGTAACATTGTTTAAATAAAAATAACTCAATGAGGTTATGGGCATGAGCCAGAAAACCCGCTTTACCCAATCTGCCCTTGCAGTGGCTGTAGCAATTGTTTCAACACAGGCCTGGTCAGCAGGCTTTCAGCTAAATGAATTCTCTTCATCCGGCCTTGGTCGCGCCTATTCCGGTGAAGGTGCTATTGCTGATGACGCGGGAAACGCCAGCCGTAACCCGGCGTTAATTATGATGTTTGATCGCCCAACCTTCTCTGGTGGCGCTATTTTTGTCGATCCTGATGTCAACGTGAGCGGTAGTTCAGTTATCGGTAACGATGCCAGCCAGGACAATATTGCACCAACCGCATGGGTGCCCAACCTGCACTTTGTCGCGCCGATTAATGAGCAGTTTGGTTGGGGTGCCTCCCTCACTTCTAACTATGGTTTAGCCACAGAGTTCAACAATGATTTTGCCGCAGGCTCAATGGGCGGTACTACTGACCTTGAAACCTTAAACCTCAATTTGAGCGGTGCATATCGTCTTAACGATCACTGGAGTTTTGGCCTGGGCTTCGACGCCGTATATGCCCGAGCCAAGCTGGAGCGCTATGCAGGTGATTTACCGGAAATTATTGGTGCGCAGCTGCCCGGCATGGTGCAGGAAGGCAAACTCTCCCCGGCGCAGGCAGCCGCGATTGGTCAGCAGGCTGGCGGTATCAGTCGTGATACTCAAATCGCTCGCCTGAAGGGGGATGAATGGGGCTTCGGCTGGAATGCCGGTATTTTATATGAAGTCGATAAAAACAACCGCTACGGCTTTACCTATCGCTCTGAAATCAAAATTGATTTTGACGGCGATTATAAGAGCAGCTTGCCGTCATCACTTAATCCTATCAATTCAGCACTGGGTCTCGGACTGCCGTACGGCACCGGTGGTTCCACTATTGGCGGCTCTTTGACATTGAACCTGCCAGAAATGTGGGAAATCTCAGGCTATAACCGCGTGGCGCCAAAATGGGCCGTTCACTACAGCCTGGCTTATACAAGTTGGAGCCAGTTCCAGGAGTTGAAAGCAACCAAAACTAGCGGTGGCGAAACGCTGTTCTATAAAGATGAAGGTTTTAAGGATTCCTATCGTATCGCTCTGGGCACCACCTATTACTATGACGATAACTGGACTTTCCGTACCGGTATCGCCTTTGATGATAGCCCGGTCCCGGCTTCCAATCGTTCTATCTCTATTCCGGACCAGGATCGTCTGTGGCTCAGCGCCGGTACGACCTACGCCTTTAATAAAGATGCATCAGTGGATGTAGGCGTTTCCTATATGCACGGTCAGCACGTCGAATTTAAAGAAGGCCCGTATACCTTTAAGTCCGAGGGCAAAGCCTGGCTGTACGGCGCAAATTTCAACTACCGCTTCTGATTATCTGAAGGGACAAAAAAGGGTGAACATCATGTTCACCCTTTTTATTTCCAGAAATAGATTACTGCGAATCGATATCCTTAAGATCGCCCTCAATCGCCTGAGCGTTCGGGTTCTCATTCGGAGTGAGTTTACCGCCGTTGGCGATAAAGTCATGACGCTGGAAATAGGCTTCACGCATTAAGATGTATGGATCGGAAGACTGACGGAGCAGACCGTCGGAATCCAGCAGCTGTGCACGAGTCTCAACCCCTTCAACCATCCATTTACCGATAGACATCGGCCATGTCAGCCAGGAGAGGACCGGATAGAGTCCGTCCGCCATATCACCGCCTTCGTCACGAATCGTAAAGCTGCCATAGAAAGGCAATTGCACATACGGGCCATAGCCAACGCCATAGTGACCAAGGGTGCTGCCGAAGCGACTCGCTTCAACACGCTGTAGTTTCGGGTTCGCCATTCCAGCCACATCAACCAGACCGCCCATCCCGAGGAGGGTGTTCAGGAAGAAACGCGTAAAGTGCACCATTCCTTTATAGGGATCGCCTTTCAAGAAGGAGTTCACCATAATCGCCGGTTCTTCAAGGTTGCTGGTAAAGTTACTCAACCCATTGCGCGCAGGCTGCGGAACATAATCACGCCACGCTACTGCAACAGGACGAAGAACATAAGGATCAACGACATTGAAGTTGAAGTTGAACATCGTGCGGTTAAAACCTTCAAGCGGATCTGAACGCCCCTGCGGTTGATCGCCAGAACTAGAACTGGCACATCCGACCAGCAATGTGGCGCCAAGCGCAAGCGCCGACAGGCGAAAATTCATAGGTGTCTCCCTGTTAATTTTAGCTATCGCTGGGGGTTATCCGGGGACAGCTGCCTCCATTAAGATATCGCCCATAAGCATGTGCCTGCTTTCAGCATAGCCTTCTTTGGCATAATTGTTGCTCCACGATTCTATACATATTTTGCAATGTCCGTATTGCTAATCTTGTCATTGTGAAGAATTTAGGAGGTTATCCAGACACGGATAGCTGAAACATCTCTACGCTTATAATTAAGGTCAATAGCAGGGGAAAATTCATGAATCCGCAAACTCACTATGAAAGTGAAGAGATCGAAGTAGAAAGTGATGAAAAACAACAAGGTGAGAAAATTGAGATTGATGAAGAGAGATTGCCTTCACAAGCGATGGCGACCCATGAAGAGATTCGTCAGGAAGGGGAGAAAGAACTTGAGCGCGATGCCATGGCGCTGCTGTGGTCAGCCATTGCCGCTGGCCTTTCAATGGGAGCTTCGCTGGTAGCGAAAGGCATCTTTCATGTACATCTTGATGAAATTCCCGGTGGTTTTTTGCTGGAAAATCTGGGCTACACTTTTGGTTTTGTTATTGTCATCCTCGCACGCCAGCAGCTATTTACCGAAAACACCGTTACCGCTGTATTGCCCATAATGCATAAGCCCACGCTGAGCAATATCGGCCTTCTGTTGCGTCTTTGGGGAGTCGTTTTGATAGGTAATTTAATTGGTACCGCGATTGCCGCATGGGCATTTGATATCATGCCGGTTTTTGATGAACCCACACTTGAGGCCTTCCAGAGCATCAGTTTAAAAGTGATGAGCAATACGCCCATTGAGATGTTCGCGAATGCGATTATTTCCGGCTGGCTGGTCGCTACCATGGTGTGGATGTTTCCTGCGGCAGGCTCTGCAAAGATTGTGGTCATTATCCTGATGACCTGGCTCATTGCACTCGCGGATACGACTCACATTGTCGTCGGCAGCGTCGAAATCTTCTATCTGGTGTTCAACGGGACGCTACCGTGGCAAGAATTCATCTGGCCCTTTGCTTTACCGACTCTTGCCGGCAACATTTGCGGCGGGACCTTTATTTTTGCCTTACTTAGCCATGCGCAGATCCGTAACGACATGGCCCACGAGAAAAAAGCCCGGGCTAAAGCAAAAAAAGGGCATTAAGTGGCGACAGTTTGAGCAGTCAGACCATACCTGCTTAACCTGCAAGGAAAAAAACGCTATAATCCCGGCGCTTCGTCCCCTTAGTTAAATGGATATAACGAGCCCCTCCTAAGGGCTAGTTGCAGGTTCGATTCCTGCAGGGGACACTTTCCAGCACCTCCTCCCTTTCGTTTCAATATATTCACTCGTATCGCCCGATTTACCATTGAACGGTTGCTCGTGCTTATCAAGCAAAGTTAGCATTTTACCCGCCCCTATTACTCCATCTTCACGCCTGACAATGCACCATACTGAAATACTTGCTGCCTATGACGACCGGATTAAATACACGGAGCAGATAATTAAAACCAAATAAATTCACATAACAAATAATAATTTAAACTTATCATATCAGCGAAGTTTTTTACCATAGACATATTTAACCGCTATAAAATAGCTGGTAGAATGCACGCCTTAAATAACATTCATGTTAGACTCAATGGGAAACAAGATTAACGTTAGCCTTTAATGAATTCGTTAATATGAAGTTAACATCACAAAAGATGAGAAAGGTTCATCAAAACACATTTTAAGTTAATTCAACATTATTCTCACAAAACAATACCATCATGAATAAAAAAGAAAGAAACATATGGAAGTTAAACAACCTTCCGCCGCTGGAATACTGTTCAATTTCGCGTGCACAAAAATTATTAAACTGTGAACTAGAAGATTTGCTTCACTGGCATGATATTGGAGCCATCAACCTTTGTCTTAAGTTAGGTAAAACACATGGGACATTAAAAAGTGCAATTAGACATGACATGGGCGGTAATAAGCCCTATTTTTATAATTCCTCAAATATTGATGAAGTCAGCAGAAGCGAGAGATCCTGGTCGCAGCATTCAAAAATAAATACTATCCTGACGCTCAATGAAAGTGAGCCCAATCTGGAGACCCAATACGGCTCTCCTGTAACACAGTTCAAACTCAAAGTTTCTGTTTCAGGCCTGTGGTACAGCCATTCCAGAAATTTAATGGAAATACTGGAGAATCCAGAAAATACCCTTTTAGAACAAAGAATAAGCATTATCTCTCCAGCAAGGAATGTCGTCTTTTGCCACTTTACTCCTGATGAGGATGAGAAGCCGACAATCTCGTTGAATAAGCTGTACATCACCAATCAGGCCATTGAAAAAATTTACGAGCATACAATCAGTAGTCGCCCCCTGGAATTTTCAGAAAAACCATTAAATATTTTTGAGGATAAGATAATTCACGATAACTCATTTATCCCACAGAACAAGCTTTTACTTGAATTCATCAATTACATCATTCGTTCCAACCCAGCATTCAGTACTAACATTCTGAATGCCACGGAGAACGTCAAAAGTAAAACATTCAGTATGGTAATGGAGAAACTCAGTGCAGAAGGGATGATCTCAAACTACATAGATACTGACAGCCCAACTTCAGGCACTCTTTTTAAATGATAAAAAAATCATTTTGTCTGTATATTAAAATAAAAACAGCATCGCAAAACCTACTCGATGAAGCGATGCTTAAGATAAGCATAAAATAAATCATGTACTCAAACTTCACTTCATAACTGAACCCTAAAAATATTATTAAAATCAGTTATAACTGATTTTACATCAACCTGAGCGACACTCATCAGTGTGATTATGAAATCATCTTTTAATGGACATTAGCATTCGATAATTTGATTTTTTCTTTGTAAAACCTGGCTGCTGTATGAAACGCTGTCGTCACCATGTTGCAAACATCCAACATGGTGACGAGTGCACACCTTCTAATGAGCTTTGCAACATTCAACATGACTACTCAAGCAGGTCACCATAAGTTTCACCAGCTCACCGTTCTTTCACTTTTTGCCATAGGGCAGCAGGTACTTTAACGCCTTAAGCAATCCTTTAAAAAAACCCCGTTTATCTAAAACGGGGGGCGAGTCTCCAAAGTTACCTGGAACTGAAAGAATCTCAAAATCAAGCAGCTACGCTGGTACGGAATTGGTCATTAGCAGCCGTCGCCAGAATAGAATTTAATACCAAGTGAAATTAATGTGTCGCCGAATCACGACAGTCGTAAGTAACTAAAAATTAATAAAAAAATGACTCTTGTCTCTCTCTTTTTTTAGGCGTACATTAGCGCCATCTGGAGCAGTTAGAGCACAGAATTGACAACTAACGCCAGCAGCTGTTGGCGATAGTTAAAGCAGGCCATGAAAATTAAATTCATTTAGGCGTCTCGCAGAGCGCACGGAGTGATGAGTCGTGAAATACTTTTTGATGGGCATTTCTTTTATGGTCATCGTTTGGGCCGGTACTTTCGCCCTGATGATCTAGCCAAAACGGTGTTAAAAAAGCGGGAGCCAGTTGGCTCCCGCTTTTTTACTCATGGTTTTCGCTCGTTAGCTTCGTCGAGGCAGGGAGTAAGCCGTCTGCACGGAACATCGATTTGATACCGCGTATGGCCTGGCGAATGCGATCGCGGTTTTCAATTAGAGCAAAGCGTACATGCGTATCGCCATAATCACCAAAGCCAATACCCGGCGAAACGCAGACTTTGGCATCCTGTAGCATTTTTTTGGCGAACTCCAGCGAGCCCATCGCCGCGTACTGTTCTGGGATTTTAGCCCACACATACATCGACGCCTTCGGACACTCCACCATCCAACCCGCCTCATGCAACCCTTTCACTAGCACATCGCGACGACGCTTATACTGCTCGGCAATATCACGTACACATTGCTGATCGCCCTCCAGTGCAGCAATAGCCGCCACCTGCAGAGGGGTGAACGTCCCGTAATCGTGATAGCTTTTAATACGCGCCAACGCATTGACCAGCGTTTTATTGCCCACCATAAAACCAATGCGCCAGCCTGCCATATTGTAGCTCTTGGACAGCGTAAAGAATTCAACGGCAACATCGCGCGCACCGGGAACCTGCATGATAGATGGCGCTTTCCAGCCATCGTAAACAATGTCGGCGTAGGCCAAATCGTGCACGACCAAAACATCATAGCGCTTCGCCAGCGCGACCACTTTCTCAAAAAACTCCAACTCGACGCACTGCGCAGTCGGATTAGACGGAAAGCCAAGGACCATCATTTTCGGCTTCGGATAGCTTTCCCGAATGGCACGCTCAAGCTCGTTGAAGAAATCCACACCTTCCACTAGCGGCACTGAACGTACCTGAGCTCCGGCAATCACCGCGCCATAAATGTGAATTGGGTAGCTGGGGTTCGGTACCAGTACGGTATCGCCATGATCAAGTGTCGCCAGCATCAAATGTGCCAGCCCCTCTTTCGACCCAATAGTGACAATCGCTTCCGATTCAGGATCGATATCAACGTTATAACGCTCCTGATACCAACGTGAAATAGCACGGCGAAGACGAGGAATCCCACGAGAAGTGGAATAACCATGCGTATCAGGGCGCTGGGCAACGGTGCATAATTTCTCAACGATATGCGGCGGGGTCGCACCATCGGGGTTACCCATGCTGAAATCAATAATGTCTTCACCACGGCGGCGCGCAGCCATCTTCAGTTCAGCAGTAATATTAAAAACATACGGGGGGAGACGATCGATACGCGTGAAACGGCGTTCAGGACTGAATTCAGCCATAGATTCCTCAGATTAACGTTAGCGCCCGGACCGTCCGAGCGACGCTGCCGCAGTTGCGGCACGCTTAGAAAATAACCCGAAAAAATTCATGTTGTCGAGAGGGAAGATAAAAAATAATTGCTGGTGAATAAAACGGGCATCAACGCCACTAAACACGGCACAAATCATCTCTGACTACGTGAGTTCACTAATAAAAATTAACAGACTGATATCTTTTAATTTACTTCATTTATCTACAATGAGTGGAGATGATTGAATCTCCAGGATTCGCCATCAATCCCCTTTTATTTGTGTGACTTTTCCCTATTCTTGCCTTTGGCTAGCCTTCTGCTGCAAGGTTTTCTATCATATTCCTTTCTCGCGATTAACACGGCGTACACATGCACGAAATATTCACGATGCTGCTGGCAGTTTTTGACCGCGCGGCATTAATGTTGATTTGCCTTTTTTTCCTTATCCGTCTGCGCCTGTTTCGCGAACTTCTGCATAAATCCGCGCATACACCAAAAGAACTGCTGGCCGTTACCGCGATTTTTTCCCTGTTTGCCTTGTTCAGTACCTGGTCCGGCGTGCCGGTAGAGGGATCGCTGGTCAACGTGCGTATCATCGCAGTCATGTCCGGCGGTATCTTATTTGGCCCTTGGGTCGGAGCGATCGTGGGCGTGATTGCCGGCGTGCATCGCTATCTCATCGATATCGATGGTGTCACCGCCATCCCCTGTTTCATCACCAGCATTGTCGCCGGCCTGCTCTCCGGTTTTATCAGTCGAAAAATCCCTAAAACGCAACGCTGGAAAGCAGGGATTCTTGCCGGGATGCTGTGCGAAACGCTGACCATGATCCTCGTCGTGGTGTGGGCCCCTTCTCTCTCGCTAGGAATGGACATTGTCTCCAAAATTGGGATCCCGATGATCCTCGGCAGCGTCTGCATCGGTTTTATCGTCCTGTTGGTGCAAAGCGTTGAGGGTGAGAAAGAAGCCAGCGCCGCTCGTCAGGCAAAACTGGCGCTCGATATCGCCAACAAAACGCTACCGCTGTTTCGCCATGTAAACAGCGAATCTCTGCGCCAGGTATGCGATATCATCCGCCGCGATATCAATGCCGATGCCGTCGCGATTACCAATACCCAGCACGTGATGGCTTATGTCGGCGTGGGAGAAATCAACTACCGTGATAACGACGACTTTATTAGCCCAACGACGCAACAGGCGATCCGCTATGGAAAAATCATCATTAAAAATAATGATGAAGCTCATCGAACGCCGGAAATTCACTCCATGCTGGTGATCCCGCTATGGGAGAAAGGTGTGGTTACCGGCACGCTAAAAATCTATTACTGCCACGCGCACCGAATCACCTCTTCGCTGCAGGAAATGGCGATTGGCTTGTCGCAGATTATCTCCACCCAGTTGGAGGTTTCCCGCGCCGAACAGCTTCGCGAGATGGCAAACAAAGCCGAGCTTCGTGCGCTACAAAGCAAAATCAATCCCCACTTTCTCTTTAACGCCCTGAACGCCATTTCATCATCCATTCGCATGAATCCGGACACCGCGCGGCAACTGATTTTTAATTTGTCGCGCTATTTACGCTATAACATTGAATTAAAAGATGACGAGCAGATTGATATCAAAAAAGAGCTCTACCAAATCAAAGATTACATCGCCATTGAACAGGCGCGCTTCGGCGATAAGCTAACGGTGATTTATGATATTGATGATGAAGTGAGCTTCATGATCCCCAGCCTGTTGATCCAACCGCTGGTAGAGAATGCCATCGTCCATGGGATCCAACCGTGCAAAGGAAAAGGCGTGGTCACCATCGGTATTAATGAGTGCGGAAATCGGGTACGAATTAGCGTTCGGGATACAGGTAATGGTATCGACCCTGCGGTAGTCGCCAGAGTGGAAGCTGATGAAATGCCGGGAAATAAAATCGGTTTACTGAATGTTCATCATCGGGTGAAGCTACTATATGGCGAAGGCCTGCACATTAGACACCTGACGCCGGGCACCGAAATTGCCTTCTACATACCGACCCAGCATACGCCCCAGGCGGCGACGGAGTCGCTGTTATCATGAGTGGAAATAAGATGAAAGTCATCATTGTTGAAGATGAATTCCTGGCGCAACAAGAGCTTACCTGGCTGATTAACACCCACAGTCAGATGGAGATTGTCGGTACCTTTGATGATGGGCTGGACGTGCTGAAGTTTTTACAACACAACAAAGTTGACGCCATTTTTCTTGATATCAACATCCCCTCTCTGGATGGCGTTCTGCTGGCGCAAAATATCAGCCAGTTTGCGCACAAACCCTTTATTGTCTTTATCACTGCGTGGAAAGAACATGCAGTAGAAGCTTTTGAGCTAGAGGCATTTGATTACATCCTGAAACCGTACCAGGAATCGCGCATTATTAACATGCTGCAAAAGCTGACCAGCGCCTGGCAACAGCAGCAAGTCAGCACCGGTACGGGGGCGGTATCCAACCCAACGCGGGAAAACGACACGATCAATTTAATCAAAGATGAACGCATCATTGTGACCAGCATCCATGATATCTACTACGCCGAAGCGCATGAAAAGATGACGTTCGTTTATACCCGTCGGGAGTCGTTCGTGATGCCGATGAATATCACGGAGTTCTGTAACAAGCTGCCGCCAGCACACTTCTTCCGCTGCCATCGTTCATATTGCGTGAATCTGAATAAAATTCGCGAAATTGAACCCTGGTTCAACAATACCTATATTCTGCGGCTTCGCGACCTGGAGTTTCAGGTCCCGGTGAGCCGCAGCAAGGTCAAAGAGTTTCGCCAGCTAATGCATCTGTAGAGATGACCCGGATAAACGATTTATCCGGGTAAAAGGCGTCTTTAGAGAACCTGACCGAGAGTCTGACGCAGGTGCGCACCGGAACCCAGCAGCCCAGGGTTGTCATGGACAATCAGATATACCGGGATATCCTGCACAAAGGCTTTAAAACGGCCTTTATCTTCAAATCCACCGCGAAAACCGGAGGCTTTAAAGAAGTCGAGGAAGCGCGGAACAATGCCACCGGCGATATACACGCCGCCAAAAGTCCCCAAAGTTAGCGCCAGGTTACCGCCAAAGCGGCCCATGATGACGCAAAATAGCGACAGCGCGCGGCGACAATCAATGCAAGTATCGGCCAACGCACGTTCAGTTACGTCTTTAGGCTGTAGGTTTTCCGGCAGACGCCCATCGGACTTCACAATCGCCCGGTAAAGATTCACCAGCCCCGGCCCTGACAGCACACGCTCGGCGGAGACATGCCCCAGCTCGGTACGCAGTTCTTCCAGAATAATGCCCTCTTCTTCGCTGTTGGGTGCGAAGTCAACATGACCGCCCTCGCCTGGCAGGCTCACCCAACGCTTATCAACATGCACCAGGTGAGCAACGCCCAGACCGGTACCTGCGCCATAGACGGCAATGGGTTTGCCTTCCACCGGTTGCACACCGCCGAACTGAATCAGATGCTCAGCTTTCAGCATCGGAATCGCCATCGATACGGCTGTGAAATCATTAATGATTTCCAGATGAGAGAAGCCCAGGTTCTTTTTCATCTCGGCAATAGAAAAAGCCCAGGTATGGTTAGTCATCGCCACCCAGTCGCCGGTAATTGGGCAAGCAATGGCAATACAGCCGTCTTCCACCTTGACATCGTGCTCTTCAAGATAGACCTGAACAACGGCCTCAAGACTTGGATAATCGAGCCCGGAATAGGTCTTGGCACGGGAGATTTCCCCGCTTGCAATATCACATAACGCCAGACGAGCATTCGTTCCGCCAACGTCCCCTACTAAAGCAAATTTTGTCATTCCGTTACGGCTCCGCTAAAGTCAAAATGATTCTTTTGGCACACTGTAAATTCATGGCGCCTTAACAACAACGACCAACGCATAAGCACCCCTGGTTTAGCGATCTGCGTCACAGTTGCACTGTAATTCATGAAAAATTGTGAATCGAATATCTTACAATTGTCAGGCTGCATCTTTACTTGATCGTTTCAGCATCATTTGCATCGACGCCCATAAAACGCCAAGGCAATGAGCGCTCCAGGATACTTAAAAGGATACTATTCATGCTGCACCCACGCGCCAGAACGATGCTGTTATTATCGATACCCGCGATCATCATTGGTATCGCATCCAGCCTCGTATTGATTGTGGCGATGAAAGTTGCAGCTATTTTGCAAAATATCCTTTGGACTCGCCTGCCAGCGAGTTTTGGCATTAATGCCAGCGGCCCGGTCTGGACTATCGCTCTTCTTACCTGCACCGGTATCGCCGTCGGACTGGTGGTACGCTTTAGCCCGGGTCACGCCGGGCCAGATCCTGCGACAGAGTCATTAATTGGCGCACCTGTCAGCATCAGCGCGCTGCCGGGCCTGCTCACCGCACTGATCTTAGGTCTGGCTGGCGGCGTTAGTCTTGGGCCTGAGTATCCCATTATGGTAATGAATATTGCCCTGGCAGCCGCGCTTGGTACCCGATTATTCCCGCGAGTCAGTGCCCTGGACTGGACGATTCTTGCCGCCTCAGGCACCATTGGCGCGCTATTCGGTACTCCGGTTGCGGCTGCGCTCATCTTTTCGCAAACGCTCAATAGCAGCAACGATGTCCCATTGTGGGATCGGCTATTCGCACCGCTGCTTGCGGCAGCTGCCGGTTCACTGACCACCAGCCTGTTTTTTCATCCCCAATTTTCGCTACCGCTTCCGTATCTTCCTGAATTGCGCTTTGTGGATATTATTAGCGGTGCCATCGTGTCACTTATCGCGATTGCCGTCGGTATGGTTGCCGTTTGGTGCCTGCCGCGCCTGCATACGCTGATGCAAAGCCTGAAAAGTCCGGTATTAACCCTGGGGATTGGCGGCTTTTTATTAGGGGTGCTGGGCATCATCGGCGGGCATGTTACGCTGTTTAAAGGTCTGGATGAGATGCAACAACTGGCGCTTAGCCTCACCCTCACCGCTAATGATTACATGCTTATTGCACTGGTGAAGCTGGCGGCGCTGGTGCTGGCCGCCGCCAGCGGCTTTCGCGGCGGGAGAATTTTCCCGGCAGTATTCGTCGGCGTAGCGCTTGGGCTGATGCTGCATGCACACGTTCCCGCCGTCCCGGCAGCCATAACCATCTCCTGCGCCATTCTCGGGCTAACGCTGGTCGTAACACGGGATGGCTGGCTGAGCCTGTTTATGGCCGCGGTTGTGGTCCCGGACTCTACCTTGTTGCCGCTGCTGTGTATCGTTATGCTACCGGCCTGGCTAATGTTAGCCGGAAAACCGCTAATGATCGCCAGGAAGCGCGGCGATTAAACGCGGCTGTTTCGCTCCTCCAGAGCTTGAGTAACCGCACGCAGAAAATCAGGGATATCCATTTTTGGCAGCATCACCTCCACCAGCGTCAGCCGGTCTGAGGTAACGCTGCTGGCCATCGCCTCCTCCAGTTCCTGCATACGCGCGACTCGCCAACAGCGGGAAGGAATATCAGGGGCGAAAGCTTCCGGCAGGCGATTCCAGTCCCAAAGCGCAATATCGTTATACCGTTGCTCGGGGCCGTGAATCGCACGCTCAACCGTATATCCCTCATTATTAAGCAGTAAAATCAGCGGACGTTGCTTATCACGCAGCATCGATCCCATCTCCTGAATAGTAAGCTGCGCGGCGCCATCGCCAATAATCAGCACCACTCTTCTGTCCGCCGCCGCTATTTGCGCCCCGTAGGCCGCCGGGAGGGTAAAGCCAATCGATCCCCATAACGGCTGGACAATCAGCGTTGTGTTGGCGGGAAGCTTGAGTGCGGCGGCACCAAAAGCTGCGGTCCCCTGATCGGCAAGAATAATATCTCCAGTACGTAGTTGTTTCTGTACCGCGCTCCAGAAGTTTTTTTGCGTCAGACTATCGCCCGCTGCATTATCCACACCGAAAGCCGAAACCTGTGGGGGCAGCCACTTTGCAGCCAGGTTTGCGGCAAGATTAATAAGGATATCAAGCGCCTTAACCATCGGAACCCGGCTAAACCAATGGTCGCCGACTCGGACGGCAAACGGCTGGATTTCAATTGTTTTTTCCTGAGGAAGATGCTGAGTGAAACCAGAGGTGATGGTATCGGTAAATCTCGTCCCCACGCAGATTATCGTATCGGCATTTTCAATCGCTTCACGAGTTTTATCAGCGCTGGCGATCCCGCTGTAGGTTCCGACAAAACCCGGCTGCTGTTCATCAAAAAGCCCTTTCCCCATCAGCATCGTGGCATAAGAAATCGGCGTTTTCGCCACCCACTCTCTGAGCGTGTTTTGCAACCCATAACGCTGGGCGAGGAAATCAGCCAGCAGCGATACGCGACGGCTGCTTCTTAGCATCAACTCCGCATGCTCACGAAAGCCGATCAGTTGGTTCTCATCAGCAGGCAAGCTTTCTATAAGCAAACGGCTGGCTGGCGGCGTAGCCTTTGCTTTTGCAACATCGGCGGGTAGCATCAGATAGCCAGGACGATGGTGAGTTAGCATCTCGCTCAATACGCGATCGATCTCATGGCAGGCATTTCCCGTCGCCAGCACAGCTTGAGAGCAGGTAATGTGCTCACTCATACGCGAGAAATGGCTAAAGTCACCATCACCGAGCGTATGGTGCAGCAATTCACCTCGCTGCTGCGCGCCGGTACAGGGGGCTCCCACGATATGCAGGACTGGAATATGCTCTGCATAGCTCCCGGCAATACCGTTAAGTGCGCTCAGCTCACCGACGCCAAAAGTAGTCAGTAGCGCACCAGCGCCTTTGATACGCGCATAGCCATCGGCGGCATAGGCCGCGTTTAACTCATTAGCACAACCGACCCACCCTAAGTCCTGATGCGCAATCACGCTGTCGAGGAACTGTAAATTGTAATCTCCAGGGACGCCAAACAAGCGGTCAATGCCGCAATCTACGAGACGATCCAGTAGGTAATCGCCAATAGTGTAAGTCGGTTGCATATCCATACTCTCTTCTCGTGCAGGTAAGTTGAGTATTGAATACACAGGTGCACTGTCCAGATTCCGCATGACAAATGTGGTGGAAAGCAAAATTTACGTGTTTGGGGAGTGTACTCAGCGGCAAACATTCTTTAGTGTAAACGTATACACACCCTGTTTTATCTGCGGAGGAAGTATGGTTTACCAGGCAAATGCGACGCGATATCAGACGATGGAATACCGCCGTTGCGGTCATAGCGGATTGAAGCTACCGGCTATATCTCTTGGACTTTGGCACAATTTTGGCGATGAAACTTTGGTGGAAAATAGCCGTCAGCTTCTGCGCCATGCATTCGATCTCGGCATTACTCATTTCGATTTAGCGAACAACTACGGGCCGCCTCCGGGTTCTGCGGAGAGCAATTTCGGTCGGATCCTGAGGGAAGATTTCTTGCCTTATCGTGACGAACTGATCATCTCCAGTAAAGCCGGCTACACCATGTGGGACGGGCCTTATGGCGATTGGGGCTCACGCAAGTATCTGGTTGCCAGCCTCGATCAAAGCCTGAAGCGAATGGGGCTGGAATATGTCGATATTTTCTACCATCATCGCCCGGATCCCGAGACACCGCTTCAGGAAACGATGCGCGCGCTGGATCATATTGTTCGCCAGGGTAAAGCCCTGTACATCGGGTTATCTAACTACCCGCTCGAACAAGCCCGGGAAGCCGTCAGCATCCTCAACGATCTCGGCACGCCGTGTCTGATTCATCAACCCAAATATTCGATGTTTGAACGCTGGGTTGAAGATGGGCTTCTGGATTTCCTGCAAACCTCGGGGGTGGGAAGCATAGCGTTTTCACCGCTGGCGGGCGGTCAGTTGACCAACCGTTATCTACATGGGATCCCAGCGGACTCGCGCGCCGCCAGCGGCAGCCGTTTTCTACAACCGGATCAGCTCACTGATGACAAACTGGAGAAAGTTCGTCAACTGAATGCGCTGGCCGAATCTCGTGGGCAGAAGCTCTCGCAGATGGCGCTGGCCTGGGTACTGCGCGAGGAGAAAGTGACCTCAGTGCTGATTGGCGCAAGCAAAACCTCCCAATTGGATGACGCGGTTGGCATGCTGGGAAATCGCCATTTCAGCACCGAAGAAAATGCAGCCATTGACGCGATCCTTGCGGTGTAAACTCATTTTTACTTTAGCAAAAAGTGCTCTCCCTTGCGATTTAGGAGTTCAGCCGATGCGATGGGACTTTACCGCCCCGTAATATCAGGTTAACAGGCCGACAACGGCCCCGATCGTGAAGGAGAAGAGTATGTTCAGGTCACTGATTCTGGCTGCAGTACTACTGGCTACAGCGCCATTGGTCGCTAATGCTGGTGAAATCACCCTGTTGCCATCAATAAAATTACAAATTGGCGATCGCGACAATTACGGTAACTACTGGGACGGTGGCGGCTGGCGCAACCGAGACTACTGGCGCAAAAACTATGAATGGCGCGATAACCGCTGGCATCGTCACGATAACGGCTGGCATCGCGGCTGGGATAAGCGTAAGGCTTACGAGCGCGGCTATCGCGAAGGCTGGAACGATCGCGATGACCGACACGGCGGCCGGGGACGTGGGCCAGGCGGTGGCCGCGGGCATGGCCACGGGCATCACTAACAGCATGGGGAGCCAGATGGCTCCCCATTTTATTTAAGGATTAACCAAATATCGTCCCGACGATCAGCCAACCGTTCAGAACTACCACAATCGCGACTATCGCCCATCCCAGCAATTTCACCCATCGGGCATTAACTAAATCACCCATCAGCTGCGGATTACTGGTGAAGATCAGCAGCGGCACCAGCGCCAGTGCAATACCAAAGCTCAGCAAGACCTGACTCATGACCAAAATGCGAGTGGGATCCAGCCCCATCAAAATAACAATGAATGACGGCAACATGGTAATCGTCCGGCGAACCCAAAGTGGAATATGAAAGCGGATAAAACCTTGCATTACCACCTGCCCCGCCAGCGTACCCACAACCGTAGATGACAATCCCGCAGCCACCAGACTAAGGCCAAAAATAGTCGCCGCCGCATGGCTCAACAACGGTTCCAACGTCAGGTAAGCCTGATCCAGGTCAGCAATCCCCGTATGACCATTAAAATGAAAAGCTGCGGCGGCGGTCGCCATCATCGCCAGGTTCACAAAGCCTGCAATAGTCATGGCAATCGCCACATCCCAGCGCGTCGCGTTATAGCGCTCTTTACGTGTCCCACCGTGTAGATGCTGAGTTAGTGAAGAATGTAAGTAGATGACGTGGGGCATAATGGTCGCCCCCAGCACACCGGCGGCAAGAAATACCGCTTCGCTGGTGGGTAACGATAGAATGAGCATCCCTTTTGCCAGCGGTGCCAACGCCGGCTGGGAGAATATCAACTCAACAACGTACGCCACGGCGACAAACAGCAGCAAGCCACCAATCACTTTCTCCAGCGGTTTTTGTCCACGACTCTGAAGCATCAAAATCAAGAAGGTTGCCACACCGGTCAGTACCGCCCCTTGCAGTAAGGAGACGCCAAGAATCAACTTAAAGCCGATGGCCGCGCCGATGAATTCAGCAAGATCGGTCGCCATAGCGATGATCTCAGCCTGTACCCAATAAAACCACACCACCGGACGCGGATAATGGTCGCGAATCTGTTCCGCCAAATTTTTGCCAGTAGCAATGCCCAGCTTCGCCGACATCACCTGAATCAGCATCGCCATCAGGTTCGCCCAAACCACAACCCACAGCAATTGGTAGCCAAAGCTGGCCCCGGCCTGAATGTTGGTGGCGAAATTACCCGGGTCGATATAGCCAATGGCAGCAATGAACGCAGGCCCCATCAAAGCGAGCTTAATCTTGCGCGCTGCGCGACCGCTGCTATTCTCAACGCGACTGCTTGTCATTTTCTGCCTCTGGAAATATAGCCTTTGCTATGTTTTATGCTATCAAAATGCGAATGATTATCAAGCTCATTTAAAAAGGTGATAATAATTGCTGTGATAGAAGGGAACGATAGCGGGTCGGCAACTGAAAACTGCAGCTGATAAATTGTATTTATACGACCTTCAGAATAGTACAACGATGCAACTTTTAAAACCTTTACGCAACATAACAAAAATGCATGGTTGATCACTATTTTTGCCATTAGTCACATATGCTTGCAATAGTGTGTGCTAGCTCTCGTTTTCTTTGCTCTCGTTACATAGAATGTGCAAAGAAATTTAACCTGCCTCATATTTGGAGCAAATATGGACCGCGTCTTGCACTTTATTCTCGCGATCGTAGTGGTTGCTATTCTGGCCCTGTTGGCTAGCCACAACCGTAAGCAGATTCGTATTCGTTATGTCATTCAACTGCTTGTCATTGAAGTTCTGCTGGCCTGGTTCTTCCTGAACTCTGACATTGGTCTGGGTTTTGTGAAAGGATTCTCCGAGATGTTCGAAAAACTCCTCGGATTCGCCAATGAAGGGACAGACTTCGTCTTCGGCAGCATGAACGACAAAGGCTTGGCTTTCTTCTTCCTGAAAGTGTTGTGCCCAATCGTCTTCATCTCTGCGCTGATCGGTATTTTGCAGCATATCCGTATTCTGCCTATCGTCATTCGCGCCATCGGTACCGTGCTGTCCAAAATTAACGGCATGGGCAAACTGGAATCCTTTAACGCAGTCAGCTCGCTGATTCTGGGCCAGTCCGAAAACTTCATCGCCTATAAAGATATCCTCGGCAAAATGTCCCGCAACCGCATGTACACTATGGCGGCAACGGCGATGTCTACCGTATCCATGTCTATCGTGGGCGCATACATGACCATGCTGCAGCCGAAATACGTTGTTGCGGCACTGGTACTTAACATGTTCAGCACCTTTATTGTGCTGTCATTAATTAACCCGTATCGCGTTGATGAAAGTGAAGAAAATCTGCAGATGTCTAACCTGCATGAAGGACAAAGCTTCTTCGAAATGCTGGGGGAATACATCCTTGCGGGCTTTAAGGTAGCGATTATCGTTGCCGCGATGCTGATCGGTTTTATCGCACTGATTTCTGCGCTGAATGCCCTGTTTGCCACCGTTACCGGCTGGTTCGGCTATAGCATTTCCTTCCAGGGGATCCTCGGCTACATCTTCTATCCGGTCGCATGGATAATGGGCGTACCGGCGGGCGAAGCGTTGCAAGTGGGAAGCATTATGGCCACCAAACTGGTTTCTAACGAATTCGTCGCCATGATGGATCTGCAGAAAGTGGCCTCAACCCTATCTCCACGTGCGGAAGGCATCATCTCCATCTTCCTGGTGTCCTTTGCCAACTTCTCCTCAATCGGTATCATCGCCGGCGCGATTAAAGGGCTGAATGAAGAGCAAGGTAACGTGGTTTCCCGCTTCGGCCTGAAGCTGCTTTACGGTTCTACTCTGGTGAGTGTGCTTTCTGCATCTATCGCTGCACTGGTATTGTAATCTGTAACTTGTATTGAAAAAGCCGGGCGCGTCCCGGCTTTTTCATGCCTGCAGCTCGTTCAGTGGCTGCGGCTTGCCAATCAAATAGCCCTGTAAATAGTCGACCCCTAGCTGTAGAAGCTTTTCCCTCTGTTCCTGAGTTTCAACATACTCTGCAACCACCTTCATATTCTTTACCTTCGCCATTTCAATAATCGATTTGATCATGATGGTATCTAGCGGATCGGTCTCAATGTCACGCACAAAGCAACCGTCTATTTTAACGATATCAGCCTGTAAACTTTTCAGGCGTTCATAGTTAGCGTAGCCGGTACCAAAGTCATCAATGGCGATACTACAGCCAAAATTTCGTAGCAGGTGGATATTATGCAGACTGGTTTCAACATCAGAAAATGCCTGCTCTTCAGTCACTTCGATGGTTATGACCTCTGGTGACAAGTTATAGCGCTTAAACAGTGAGATAATTTGTGCTGCGCTATCGTTTTGCATCAACGTGTAAGGCATTAAATTGACGGAGAAATGCATCCCTGGATATTGATGCGCCGTACTGAATAGCGTTTCCAGAACCTGCATATCAAAACGCTGACTCAGGTTGAACTGCGCAATCAGAGGAATAAACCGATCGGGAGTAATGATGCTGTTACCACAACGCATACGGCTAAGTATTTCGTAATAACCGTTTCCTGAAGCATCCTGAATAGGCTGGGCATACAACACAATCTCGCGGTTGTTTAGCGCCTGTTTAACCTGGGCTAACAACCGTACCTGGTCAGTAGTTTGATCGGATATTTGCTCTTGAGCTATATCTAACGCTAATACTCGACGAGCCGCTCCCGCTTGCTCCGACAGCCAGCTTAGCTGACCCAACATTGGATGAAGTTCCGATTCTATGCCGTTATAGCGACCCCAGGACGCGCCAAATTCAAGATCCAACGTCTGATTATGCCAACTGTATTTTTTGTGATTAAGTGTTGAGACAATATGACTGAGGCGTGCCGCAGGCTCCGGACCATTCAGTACGAGTAACAACTCGCTGCCGGGTAGCTGAAAAATCTTCTCACCCTGACTGAGTAACGGCTGCATTTTACGGACAATTTGTCGTTTGCTATCGACTCTCATCATCATGCCGTAATGACGACTGAGGAAATCCAGATTTTGAATCCGTAAGCTGCTGATAACGACCGTCGGATTACGGTGCAGATAGCTCTCCAGTGCACGCAAATTAGGTAAACCGGTTAGCGGGTCTTCCTCAGCCTGGTCTCGCCATCTTAGCTTTATCCTCTCGCTACGAGCATAAATATCTACCATATAAAACAAACAGATGGTGAAAGAAATCAGCACGGAGAGGACAAACGAGAGTGAATATTCAGTCTGCACACCATGTAAAAAATTCTGGTTGTACGCTACGAGTAAAAATGCCGAAACAGACCATGAGATGCGAATTAGCATATGATCCAGGCGACTAATCCCAATGAAGTGTAGGATGAATATAAGAGGGACTAAATAACCTGCAATGAAATCAGAATCATAAGGTGAACAGAGTATAAGTAATATAGTCACCAACGCCGCAAACCAATATAGCGTAAATACCCGCTGCTCGCGCGTGCGCCACGATCGAGAAAGATTGCGCCAGAATGCACGCGCATACTGCGGACTGATAATCATCCGCAACGGATAATAAAAGAATGTTGTAAAAATTAATGCTGCACTAATTAGGCTTTGGATATCAATAATCGTGTAGATAACCGACATATTGCCGAAATAGCTGGAGATTGCCAACGGAAATGAAAAAAATTGTCCTGCCATGTACATGGTGATCTTCAGCAGAATGGGAGCAAAAAAACCGCCCCAAAACACCCTCACCCCCATATGCTTTGCCGTCAACCCTGCACGCCAGCGTTTTCCAAGCTGAAGGCGGACAATAGCACACGCAACAAAGACCGAGAAAAGCTGACAAAACAGCAGGATTGCCGCCTGCGGTAGCGTCAGGTCGATAATCCAGGTATTAGTCACCGCAAACGTAATAATCAATGGCGCAACGGCATATCGGCCAAAAATAAAAAGTACCGAATACATTACACTCATCGGCAACCACGCCAGATAAATTTGATTTCCATCAATGAGCGTTTGCGGGGAAATAAATCTGGATAGAGGAATCGCGATAAAACAGATCAATATAGCCAGCAGAGTTTTTTTGATCTTAATGTTAAGATGATCAATCATTATTGTTAATTAAAACTCCCACCGCGCTAAATACATTTAAGGCGTAAATGTTATGTCGCTTAATAATGACAGGCAAGATTTTAAATCGTGAAAAATTCTGAAATTACTCTTCGCTAAGATTGCTGGATACTTACTGACTTATTCAGAAGCTACTTTACGTTAGCGCGATGAAAAACAAAAACCCCCGCCGTAGCGAGGGTTCTGAATTTGGTGGAGCTAAGCGGGATCGAACCGCTGACCTCTTGCATGCCATGCAAGCGCTCTCCCAGCTGAGCTATAGCCCCACAGTGTTTTACGTTCCAAAACCTGATGGGAACAGGATTTGGTGGAGCTAAGCGGGATCGAACCGCTGACCTCCTGCATGCCATGCAGGCGCTCTCCCAGCTGAGCTATAGCCCCAACGTAAAGCTGTCGTGTTGACGGGCGGCATAATATGAATTCCTTCGTCAGGTGTCAACGGCAAAATGAATCCCCTCCATTTGATCGCTGAAAAAGCAGACAAACGGCTGACATTGCGAGCCTTATCGCAGCGAGAAGCTAAACATGTCACCCTTTCGCTTAAAAGGATGCTATAACATGGACAACTAATTCCCCCATATTCACTCAGGAAATAGTATGCTCAAGGAACGAATGACACCTGAAGAAATAGCACATCTGACTGGCTTCAGTCGGCAAACGATCAACAAATGGGTACGTAAAGAAGGATGGCAGACGTCCCCGCGTCCTGGTGTACAGGGCGGTAAAGCGCGTCTCGTACATGTTAACGAGCAAGTTCGCGAGTTTATTCGCAGCGCACAGCGTGTGGCTGAAAATCCAGTCCCCTATTCCGCAACCGATAACGATCTGGAATCTCTACTGCTCACGCTGAGCAAAGAGATGACAACGGGCGAACAAAAGCAGTTTATGTCACTGCTGTTACGCGAAGGGATCATCGGGCTACTCAATCGTCTGGGCATCCGCGACCAGTAAAATCATGATGAAACTCAAAGACAAAATGACCCCAGCGGAGCTCGCTGAGTGCCTAAACCTCGCCAGACAGACTATTAATCGCTGGGCCCGAGAACAAAAATGGCGAACGGAAGTCATACCCGGCGTCAAAGGTGGGCGTGCTCGCCTTATCGTTATCGACAAGCCGGTCGTCGATTTCCTGGTGAATATCCCCGCGCTGCGGCATCTGACCATGGAATATCAGCTAGCGGAACAGCCAGGCAACTACTTCGTTAATGACGCTGACGCTATCTGGCGTCAAATCGTCGAAACGCTCCATCTTATGACTCCGGCAGAGCAGTTACATCTGAGGGATCTTCTCGCACGCGAAGGGATTAGTGGATTTTTATCCCGGCTAGGCATCACTGACGCTGAGAAATAAGCAAAAAAACGGCAGAGTTAATCACCTGCCGTTTTACTCATCCTGCAATCAAAATCAGGATTGTTGGCTTTCACGCTCGGCAATAAAAGCCAGTGCTTTATTGATGCGTTCTACACTGCGTGATTTACCGATTGCATGTACGGTGACATCCAGTGCTGGCGACTGCCCCGCACCGGTCACAGCAACGCGCAGCGGCATCCCCACTTTACCCATGCCAACTTCCAGTTCATCAGCCGTTGCCTGAATTGCGTGGTGAACGTTTTCTGCCGTCCAGTCGCTGATGGCCGTTAACTTATCGCGCACCACTTCAAGCGGTTGACGGGCAACCGGGCGCAGATGTTTTTTCGCAGCATCAGCATCAAACTCAGCAAAGTCTTCATAGAAGTAACGACAGCTCGCCGCCATCTCTTTCAAAGTCTTACAACGCTCGCCCAGCAGTTTCACCAGCTCAGACAGCTGCGGGCCGTTACGGGTATCGATATTTTCTTGCTCAATGTGCCACTGTAAATGCGTCGCGACATATTCCGGAGCCAGTGAGTTGATATAGTGATGGTTCAGCCACTGCAGTTTTTCGGTGTTAAACGCGCTGGCAGATTTGCTCACCGCCCCCAGACTAAACAGCTTGATCATCTCTTCACGAGAGAAAATCTCCTGGTCGCCGCTGGACCAGCCGAGGCGCACCAGGTAATTCAGCAGCGCTTCCGGCAGATAGCCATCGTCGCGATACTGCATAACGCTGACCGCACCGTGACGCTTGGAGAGTTTCTTGCCATCATCACCATTGATCATAGAGACGTGCGCATAAATCGGCACCGGCGCGTTCAGCGCTTTCAGAATGTTAATCTGGCGCGGGGTATTGTTGATATGGTCTTCACCGCGAATCACGTGGGTGATTTCCATATCCCAGTCATCAACGACTACACAGAAGTTGTAGGTCGGAGAACCATCGGTACGGCGGATAATCAGGTCGTCCAGCTCCAGGTTGCTGAATTCGATAGGACCGCGGATCTGGTCATCAAAAACAACAGAACCTTCCTCCGGGTTGGCAAAACGCACTACGCAAGGCTCGTCATCTGCGTGATGTTCGTGACCATGGCGGCAGCGGCCGTCATAACGCGGCTTATCGCCTTTTGCCATCTGCTCTTCACGCAGGGCTTCCAGACGCTCTTTAGAGCAATAGCATTTATAGGCCGTGCCCGCTTCCAGCATTTCATCAATCACGGCGTTATAGCGATCAAAACGTTTGGTCTGGAAGTACGGACCCTCGTCCCACTCCAGGCTCAGCCAGTTCATGCCATCCATGATGGCTTCAATAGCTTCCGGCGTGGAGCGTTCAAGATCGGTGTCTTCAATACGCAGCACAAACTCACCGCCGTGGTTACGTGCAAAAAGCCAGGAATAGAGAGCAGTACGCGCACCGCCAACGTGCAGATAGCCTGTTGGGCTTGGCGCGAAGCGAGTTTTGATTTTCATGAATTGGCCTTACGTTTGATAAAGATGCCGACAGGCGGCAGTGTTCGTTGGATTTTATAGGGCAATATTCTAACACTGTGGGCTGATTCCTCAATGTTGTTGGTGTTTCAACGTCACGCTTTGCTCTTTTTGTTTATAAATCATGCGCCATAGATGAGTTCGCGATCGTTTTGTTTAATTTTACGACGAACAAACAAATTATTTAGAAAAGGCGTTGACTCATTTTCAACTCTCCCTATAATGCGACTCCACACAGCGGGGGTGATTAGCTCAGCTGGGAGAGCACCTCCCTTACAAGGAGGGGGTCGGCGGTTCGAACCCGTCATCACCCACCACTACTTAACGTAGTCTCCGCCGTGTAGCAAGAAATTGAGAAGTGGGTGATTAGCTCAGCTGGGAGAGCACCTCCCTTACAAGGAGGGGGTCGGCGGTTCGATCCCGTCATCACCCACCACTTTCTCGCCAGCTGGATTTCTTGCAATAAAATGAAGTACCGAAGTGGGTGATTAGCTCAGCTGGGAGAGCACCTCCCTTACAAGGAGGGGGTCGGCGGTTCGATCCCGTCATCACCCACCACTTCGGGTCGTTAGCTCAGTTGGTAGAGCAGTTGACTTTTAATCAATTGGTCGCAGGTTCGAATCCTGCACGACCCACCAATGCAAAAAAGCGCCCTAAAGGCGCTTTTTTGCTATCTGCAATATACAAGATTCGAACCTGCTGCAGGTTCGAGTCGAACGAAGAGAGACAACGGAGCCGCCTGCGGCGACGGCCCGAAGGGCGAGCGAAGCGAGTCATCCTGCACGACCCACCAATGTAAAAAAGCGCCCTAAAGGCGCTTTTTTGCTATCTGCGATATACAAGATTTGAACCTATATGATGGTGCTACGCTTATCAGGCCTCCGGTACGTTGTAGACCCGATAACACGTTCGCACCACCATCGACGACTTAATTACCCCGTCAACGCTTCTACTAGCTTCGTCAGCGCAAGCGTCGCCTGAGACTCTTCATAGACGATATATAAATCAGCGGGAATACGCTCCTCCAGCGGACGAAATACAACGCCAGGCCAATTCATCTGCGCATAGCTATCCGCGATTAGCGTAATACCAATCCCCATGCTGATCATTGCCAGAACCGTTTGTGGTTCCATCACTTCACGAACAATCATCGGCGAAAATCCAGCAGTCTGGCAAACGCGTTGCAAAAATGCCCAGTCGGTATGGATCGAGGGCATGGTGACAAAATATTCATTTCGCAATGCCTCCAGGGGAACCACATCATAGGTAGTCAGGTGGTGTTCTTCCGGCATAGCGACCAGAAAAGACGATTCATGCAAACGTAAACTGGTAAACCCTTCCGTTGGCTCGGTGGCCATCCGCCAGATTCCCGCATCCAGCTCTCGCCGTTCTAGTAGCGCCATCTGCATCGCAGGCATTTTTTCGCGAAACAGCACCTCGACATTCGGATTATCCTTTAAAAAACGGTGCATCACGGGGCGCATTTTCCCCCACATTGCCGTCCCCACTACGCCAAGCTCAATACGCCCTGCTTCACCGCGTCCAATTTGCTCAACCCTTGCCAGCGCCTGATTGGCACTAGCCAGCAGACGGCGAGACTCTTCCATCAGGATCTTACCTGCATGTGTTAACACTACGCTGCGGGAGTGACGAACAAACAGTAACGTACCAAGCTGCTGTTCCAGTTCTTTAATGTGAATACTCAGCGGAGGTTGCGACATATTCAGGCGAGCAGCAGCGCGTCCAAAGTGCAGTTCTTCTGCGACGGCAAGAAAATAACGCAGTAACTTCAGATCGGTACGATATGTGCGTTCCATCAATAATGCGCTCCTGAAGCGAAGGATAGTACGCAAAGTTACCACACTGTATCGCAGAAAATGAAACGGCGGGCACAGAGTTCCCGCCGTTGTAGAGGGTTAGTGGGCCAGCGATCTCTGCGCCAGCTTTTCAGGCTCATGTTTGTACCTGAAGAACAGCGCAAAAATAACCGCTAGTACCAACGAATAAGCCGCGAACAGTAGCCAGATGGTTTGCCAGTCTTTCACTCCGTCAACAGAGAAGTAATCCACCGCCATACCGCTTAAGATCGATCCAACCCATGCGCCAACACCGTTCACCATCGTCATAAACAGCCCTTGCGCACTGGCGCGAATGTTGGAGCTCACCTCCTGCTCAACGAACACCGACCCTGAAATATTGAAGAAGTCGAATGCACAACCGTAAACAATCATCGACATCAGCAACAGTACAAAACCAAACGGAGACGGATCGCCAAAGGCAAAGAAACCAAAGCGCAGCGTCCACGCCAGCATGCTCATCAGCATCACCGTTTTGATGCCAAAGCGTTTAAGGAAGAACGGTATGGTAAGGATAAAACCGACTTCCGCCATTTGCGACACAGAAAGCAAAATGGAGGGATACCTGACGACAAAGCTGTTGGCAAATTCCGGGTTACGGGCAAAATCGTGCAGGAACGGGTTACCAAAGACGTTGGTAATTTGCAGCACGGCCCCGAGCATCATCGCAAACAGAAAGAAGATCGCCATGCGCGGATTTTTAAACAGGACAAATGCATCCAATCCTAGTTTACTGGCAAGCGTTGTTGCCTCCTTCTTCTCAGCCACCGGAATCTTCGGTAGCGTGAACGCATACATCGCCAGCGCCAGCGAAGCGCCTGATGCGATATACAGCTGCGCACTGCTCAATTCCAACCCCATGAGACTCACCGTCCACATGGCGACAATAAAGCCAATGGTGCCAAACACGCGAATCGGCGGGAAGGCGGTAACTGGATCCTGTCCAGATTGCGCAAGGCAGGAATAAGAGACGCTGTTAGACAACGCTATCGTCGGCATATAGGCCATTGCGTTAATCAGCATCACCCAGAACATCGTATCCGGGTCGGTGACGGTGGTGGCATACAGCAGCACCCCGGCGCAGACCAGATGACAAAGCATATAAGCGCGTTCGGCGCGTAACCATTTATCGGCAATAATCCCCATAATGCCGGGCATAATAATGGCTGCCAACCCTTTGGAGCTATAAACCATCCCGACGTTTGCACCAGTAAAGTCGAGAGTGTTTATCATGTAAGAACCCAGGGTCACCAGCCAGCTTCCCCAGATAAAATATTGCAAAAACGACATGACCTTTAATCGGGACGCAATACCCATTTTTCGTTCCTTGCCGTAGAGATAGGGTAAGAGAAAGACCCCGTGTACGGGGTCATTTTTATTATGAATTTCAGGCCAGCTTACGTAAGAAACCGCAGATAAGGTTGATAAAATTCTGACGAGAAAGTTCAGCCGCAGCCAGGGTTTGCGCGTGGGATAATTTCACATCGCCCAGGCCTTCAGCCAGGTTGGTGATAGCAGAGACCGCGACCACTTTCAGGCCGCAATGGCGTGCAGTAATCACTTCCGGCACCACCGACATTCCCACTACATCACCGCCGATAATCTGCATCATGCGAATTTCTGCCGCCGTTTCAAAGTTCGGCCCAGGATAGGAAACAAACACGCCCTCAGTAAGCGGAAAGCCCTCTTCTTTCGCAACGGTCTGCAGTACGGCGCGGTAATCCGCATCATAGGCATTAGCCAGAGAGAAAAAACGGTCGCCAAAGCGTTCATCATTCAACCCGACCATCGGCGTGCCCGGCATGGTGTTAATGTGGTCGTTTAGCGCCACCAGGCTGCCTGGCCCCACTTCAGGACGCAGAGAACCCGCCGCATTGGTGCAAAACAGCAGTTCACAGCCCAACAGCTTTAAGGTTCGAATGGCATCGGTCATGATGGTCATGCCACGGCCTTCATAAAAATGTCCCCGACCTTTCATGCAGGCGACCGGAACGCCAGCCAGATGACCAAGCACCAGCTCTCCGGCATGTCCATGAACGGTGCTGACCGGGAAACCCGGCAGTTTCTCGTAAGAAATAGCCACTGCATCTTCAATTTGTTCCGCCAGGGCACCTAAACCTGAACCAAGAATAAACGCCACGCGCGGCGTAAAATCAGGCTTATAACCACGAATGATATCTGCGCTATACCAGGGATTCTGTGACAAAAGGGAGTGGCTCATGATAGATCCTTAAGGCTGAATAATCGGAAAAGTGTTGCGTACCTCTTGTTTATAACGAGAGAAGACAATCGTTTACCAATACACTTTCCCGTAATGATTGATATCCTTTCTATATTGATGGCATAAACCTCATTCAGATCGTTTACCTATCGATTATCAATAATTAAATATTGGTTTCACCATCTCCTTTTTGAATAAGATGTCGTCTGCTGGGGCCCACAGCAAAATAAAATAAACACCTACATTTGTATATTTCTGGTAGATGGAACACCCCATGAATAAAACGCTTATAAATTTAAGTTTTGCCGCCGCATTGGTTTTACCTCATACCGTACAGGCTGAATTTAAAGGTGGCTTCGCCAATCTTGGTCTGCATTACCTTGACTGGACATCACGCACGACAGAGAAGTCTGGCAACAAATCCCACAAAGATGATTTCGGCTATCTGGAACTTGAAGGCGGTGCAAACTTTAGCTGGGGGGAAATGTATGGATTTTTTGATTGGGAAAATTTCTACAATGGCCGTCATGACAAACCCGGTAGCGAACAGCGCTATACGTTTAAAAATACCAACCGTATTTATTTGGGCGACACCGGATTAAACCTCTATTTACACGCATACGGTACCTACGGTTCGCCCGATCGAGTGAATTTCCATGATGATATGTTTCTCTATGGTCTCGGATATAATTTCACCGGCAATGGCTACTGGTTTAAGCCCTTCATCGCCAAACGCTATACCGACCAAACGTATTATAGCGGCGACAATGGTTATGTGCTGGGCTGGGTAGCCGGATATAGCTTTATGCTGGGTAGTGAAAAATTCACCCTGACCAACTGGAATGAATATGAATTTGACCGCGCTGCAACCTATGCTGCGGGCAACGGTGGTAAAGATGGTCTTAACGGCGCTGTGGCGCTGTGGTGGAATGCGACACCTCATCTGACAGCAGGCGTTCAGTATCGCTACGCGAAGAATAAGCTTGGGGAAACTTTTCTTCAGGACGGCATTATTTACTCCCTCAAATATCAATTTTAATCTTTTGCGCCTGCCTGAAGCGGCAGGCCGACTATATTTGATAGAGAGGATCTGCCGCACGGCATGCGGTCAACTCGCTGGCCTGGGACCTGACGACCTCCCACAACGCCTCTGCAGCAGTTGATAACGACCGGTTTTTGCGCCGCGCCAACATCAGTTGCCGTTCAACTACCGGCGTTAACCGCTTCACCTGCAAATGGCTTCCCTGAGGAAGCGGCAGGGCTAACGCCGGTAATATACTGATGCCAATTCCCGCTTCAACCATCGGAAATAATGTCGCCGGATGGCCAATCTCCTGCACAATCTTCGCTTCAACGGAAAATCCAGCGAGCGCCGCATCGATAAGCGGACGGCTACCGGACGCATAATCCTGTAACACCAGCCGCTGCTGCTGTAGTTCCAGCCAGCCCACTGAATCTCGTTGGGCAAAAGAGTGATCATGGCGGCAAAGCAACAAAAACGGCTCCGCCAGTACCGTCTCGCACTCTAAATCGGTGGCGGCTCCAGGATCGATAACGATGCCAAAATCCACTTCTCCCTGACGGATACTCTCCAGCACCCATTGCTGAGGGCGGTCGTGGAGAACAAAATCGATCTCAGGATAGCGTCGATTAGCGTATGCAATGCACTGCGGGATCAGGTGGGCAGAAATGGTCTGACTGGCGGCAACTCTGACAGTTCCAGTAAGCTGCTGCCCGACGCGTCCGGCCTCACGCAGCGTGCTATTCAATTCATCCAGCAGACGCTCCAACCTGGCTGCCAACTGTTGGCCCGCCTCCGTGAGCACCACTTCCCGGGTAGTTCGATCGAGCAGACGCACACCGGTTTGATGTTCCAGCTCTTTGACGCTATGGCTCACCGCCGACTGGCTTAGCCCGATATTCTCCCCTGCCCGGCTAAAGCTCCTGGCACGAGCGACTGTCACAAACACCTTTAACTGACGTAGCGAGTAATTCATCTCTTTTTTTCATGAATAGATGCAATAAATCGATTTTATTTCTCAAACTAAAGAAAGCACAATAGCCGCATCGATTTTCAGGAGCGTTTATGAAATTTTTCCGCATTCTTGATCCATTTACTCTCACCTTAGTCACCGTCGTCCTGCTGGCCTCCTTTTTTCCGGCACGCGGTGGGTTTGTCCCATTCTTTGAACATTTAACCACCGCCGCCATCGCCCTGCTGTTCTTTATGCACGGGGCGAAACTCTCCCGCGAAGCGATCGTTGCCGGAGGTAGCCACTGGCGTTTACACCTCTGGGTGATGTGCAGCACCTTTATCGTCTTCCCCGTCCTCGGCGTACTGTTCGCATGGTGGGCGCCAATAAACGTCGATCCAGCGCTGTACACCGGCTTTATTTATCTCTGCATTCTGCCAGCCACCGTACAGTCCGCCATCGCGTTTACCTCGCTGGCGGGCGGCAACGTCGCTGCGGCAGTGTGCTCGGCATCAGCCTCAAGTCTTCTGGGGATTTTTATTTCACCGCTGCTGGTTGGCCTGCTGATGAATTTGCATGGCGCGGGCGGAAGCCTTGAGCAAGTTGGCAAGATCATGCTGCAACTGCTGCTGCCGTTTGTACTGGGGCATCTTTCTCGCCCATGGATTGGCAATTGGGTGGCAAAACATAAAAAGTGGATCTCAAAAACCGATCAGACTTCAATCTTGCTGGTCGTTTACTCCGCGTTCAGTGAGGCGGTTGTGAACGGCATCTGGCACAAAGTGGGCGTCGGATCGCTACTGTTTATCGTCGTAGTTAGCATTGTTCTGCTGGCGATTGTGATTGCTATTAACGTCTTTGTGGCGCGCAAGTGCGGCTTCAATAAAGCGGATGAGATTACGATTGTCTTCTGCGGATCGAAAAAGAGCCTGGCCAACGGAATCCCGATGGCCAACATTCTCTTCCCGACCTCAATACTGGGGATAATGGTGCTACCGCTAATGATCTTCCATCAGATTCAGCTGATGGTGTGCGCCGTGCTGGCGCGTCGTTATAAGCGCCAGGCCGAAGCATTACAGGCGCAGGAAAAGACCCGCGCCTCTGAAGCTTAACGCGGGCGCTTAAGGGGCTGAACCAGATCGGTTAGCCCCTCGGTTTTAATCAACAAGGTTAGCGCCATCAGCTCACCAAGATGCCCGGCAGGAAATTGATCTTTACGGGCAAACCACAGCAAATACTCTTCCGGCACATCGATCAAACGACGCCCTTTATATTTGCCAAACGGCATTTCCGTATTGGCAATTTCTATAAGCTGGTCTTTATCCACGGGATTCTCCGAGCAGACGCACCATTTCAGCTTCATCTATCACCGCAATGCCCAGTTCCTGCGCTTTAGCCAGTTTGGAACCTGCCGCTTCTCCGGCAATCACCAGATCGGTTTTCTTCGATACGCTGCCCGCAACCTTCGCGCCCAGCGCGACCAGCTGCGCTTTAGCGTCATCGCGCGAGAGCTGGCTCAGGCTACCGGTCAGAACCACCGTTTTCCCGGCAAATGGGCTATCAATCTCTTCGGCATTGACCACTACCGGCGCGGGCCAGCGAACGCCTTCCTTGCGAAGCTGAGCGATCACTTCGCGATTACTCTCTTCAGCAAAGAAATTACGCACATGCGTCGCGACGACAATCCCAACATCCGGCACTTTTTGCAGATCTTCAATCGATGCCTGCTCCAGTGCCTCAATGGTGCCAAAGTGAGCGGCTAAACCTGCCGCAGTAGCCTCACCGACTTCGCGGATCCCTAACGCATAAAGGAAACGAGCAAAGGTCGTTTCTTTCGATTTTTCCAGAGCATCCACCACGTTCTGCGCTGATTTTGGCCCCATGCGGTCCAGTCCAGTGAGTTTACCCGGCGTCAACTGGAAAAGATCGGCTGGCGTATGGACGTACTCTTTCTCAACCAGCTGGTCGATGATTTTATCGCCCATTCCCTCGACATCTAACGCGCGACGAGAAACGAAATGTTTGAGCGCTTCTTTACGCTGAGCGCCGCAAATCAGGCCGCCAGTACAGCGCGTGACAACTTCACCTTCCACGCGTTCTACATCGGAATGGCAGACCGGGCAATGCGTGGGGAACACGATTTCACGGGTCTCTTCCGGACGCTCTGAAAGGACCACGTTCACCACTTGGGGAATAACATCTCCAGCACGGCGAATGACCACCTTATCGCCGATACGCAACCCCAGGCGGTCGATTTCATCCGCATTGTGCAGCGTCGCGTTGCTGACCAGCACTCCTGCAACATGGACCGGCTCCAGACGGGCAACTGGCGTGATGGCACCGGTACGCCCGACCTGAAACTCGACATCGCGTACAAAGGTCATCTGCTCTTGCGCCGGAAACTTAAACGCCACCGCCCAACGCGGAGCGCGGGCCACGAAGCCTAGTTGCTCTTGTAACGCCAGAGAATCAACTTTGATGACCACGCCGTCGATATCAAAGCCCAGGTTCGGACGATCTTCCTCAACTTTGCGATAGTAAGTAAGCACTTCCTCTGGCGTATGGCAGAGTTTTACGCGCTCGCTGACCGGCAGCCCCCAGGCCTTAAACTGCTGTAAACGCGCAGAGTGGCTCTCCGGCAGCTCACCGCCTTCCAGCACACCCACGCCGTAGCAAAAGAAAGTAAGCGGTCGCTTCGCCGTAATTCGCGGATCGAGCTGGCGCAAAGAACCGGCGGCCGCGTTACGCGGGTTAGCAAACACTTTCCCACCGGTGCGACGCGCCTCATCATTAATTTTTTCAAACCCGGCCTGCGGGAGAAATACCTCGCCGCGAACTTCCAGCCGCTGCGGAATATCGTCACCACGCAGCTTCAGGGGAATGGCGCGAATGGTGCGTACGTTGGAGGTAATATCTTCTCCGGTGGTCCCATCGCCTCGGGTCGCCGCCTGCACCAGAACGCCGTTTTCATACAGGATGCTAACCGCCAGGCCATCCAGCTTCAGTTCACAACAGTAAGTCAGATCATCAGTATTTTTCAGACGGTCCTGAACGCGCTTATTAAACGCAAGGAAGCTCTCTTCATCAAAAACGTTATCCAACGACAGCATTGGCACTTCATGGCGAATCTGGCTAAATGAGGCCAGAGGCGCAGCGCCAACGCGCTGAGTGGGTGAATCAGGCGTAATCAGTTCAGGATGTTGGGCTTCCAGTTCACGTAATTCACGCATCAACCGATCGTATTCCGCATCAGGAATTTCCGGTGTATCCATGACATGGTACAGATATTCATGATGGCGAAGCGTGGTTCGCAGTTCAGTCAGTTTTTGTTCGTTCGATTCCATATCACACCATCAATGATAAAAAACCCCCGACGGGCGGGGGTTCAGGATAAGTAGACGAAACTCAGGAAGATGAATCAGGCGTTGGCCTCTTTCACTTCGCGAATGCGGTCCTGGTATTCACGCAATTTTTGCGGCGTCATCATACGACGCTGATCGTCCAGCACGACACCACCAACTTCATCGGCAATGTACTGCGCGGATTGCAGCATCAACTTAAAGTTTTGCAGCTCATCGCCAAAGGACGGAACCTGCATAAAGATAGTGATCCCTGGCGTCATCATATCCGCCATGCTATCCGGATTGAATGTGCCTGGTTTTACCATATTCGCCAGGCTGAACAAGACCTGGCCGCTACCGTCAGGACTGAGGTGGCGATGGAAAATATTCATATCGCCGAATTTGAAGCCCGCTTGCTGGATGCTGTTGATTAATAGCTCACCATTAAGCTGCGAACCATGGTGCGCGGCAACGTTCATCACAATGACCGTTTCTTTACGCTCTTTAGGCTGCGGTGCCGGCTGCGGTTCAGGAGCGGCCTGAGGTTCAGGTACCGGCTGCGGAGCGACTGCAGGTTGTTGAACCGATTGCGGCGCATGCTGAACTGGCTGCTGCACATGTTGAACAGGTTGCTGGGGCTGCGGCGGCACGGGCTGCTGTGTCGGCGCAACGTGATGCGGTTGCTGAACCGGAGCCTGTGTATGAACCGGCTGCTGATGTGGCTGCGGCTGATGAGATGGCTGCGGCGCACGAGCAGGCTCCTCCGGATGCACAGGCTGTTGCGCCTGACGCTCATAAGGCGGCTGATACTGGTGTTGCGGTGCCTGATGAGGTGCTTCATGCTCCCCATGAGCCCCATTCGGCGCGTGATTAACCCGATGAACCCGGACTTCACCAACGCCTTCAACATCGCCATCAAAGTCATCGCCTTCCGACTCTTCATCGTCGCGAGACTTCATACGTTTTAGTGGGCGATCGCGAAACATCGAAGAACGTTCTTTACGGCTGGTCCAAAAACCGTGCACCAGTAAAGCGATTATGGCGATCGCGCCAACAATGATTAATATCAGACGCAAATCCTGCATCATTATATTCTCTGTTGTTCTAACACCTTGCCACCACGGCAAACATTTACTCACTAAGAGTATTTGTCGATTACATCAAGTGCAAGTGCGTCTGGGGCTTTCACTACATAAAGATGAACTAAATCGTGCTTTTTGCTGTTTTTTCGAACATTTCCTAACTGGTTATTGTCTGCTAACCCGATAAAATATCCCGGCATTCAGTCTGGATGTCAAAAAAGGAGCATTGCCTGACTATGGTTTCATCATCCGCAACGACCCCGCGTAGTGGCGTCTATTATTTTTCGCAGGGCTGGAAACTGATCGGGCTACCGGGGATCCGTCGATACGTATTCCTCCCTTTACTCGTCAACATCATTTTGATGGGTGGAGCCTTCTGGTGGTTATTCACTCGCCTGGGTAGCTGGCTCCCCTCGCTGATGAGTCATGTACCGGAATGGCTGCAGTGGCTTAACTATTTGCTGTGGCCGATAGTGGTTATCTCCATTCTACTGGTCTTCGGCTACTTCTTCTCGACGATTGCCAACTGGATTGCCGCTCCTTTTAGCGGACTACTGGCTGAGCAGCTTGAAGCGCGCCTCACCGGCGCAACGCCTCCGGATGTCGGGGTTTTCGGCATAATGAAAGATGTGCCGCGCATTATGAAGCGTGAATGGCAGAAGTTTGCCTGGTATCTCCCGCGGGCAATCGTGCTTTTGATTCTCTATTTCATCCCCGGCATCGGCCAGACCGTTGCTCCCGTGCTGTGGTTCCTGTTCAGTGCCTGGATGCTGGCAATTCAGTACTGCGATTACCCTTTTGATAACCATAAAGTGCCGTTTAAAACCATGCGTGAGGCGCTGCGTACCCGCAAAGTAACCAATATGCAATTTGGTGCCCTGACCAGCCTGTTTACCATGATTCCGGTGCTGAATCTGGTCATTCTGCCAGTGGCCATTTGCGGTGCAACGGCGATGTGGGTCGATTGCTATCGCGACAAACACGCCATGTGGAAGTAATCCCCTCCTCTCTTCTTACGGAGCGGCTTATGCCGCTCCTTATTACTTCTGGCTTGCCATTATTTCTCTTGCGAATATAGATATGCTAAATCCTTACTTCCGCATATTCTTTAAGCGGGTATGCTGAAGCCGTACTCCCAAATTTCATACAGTTAAGGACGGGCCATGAGTAAGATTTTTGAAGACAACTCCCTGACTATCGGTCATACGCCGCTAGTACGACTGAACCGAATCGGTAACGGGCGCATCCTGGCAAAGGTAGAATCGCGTAACCCGAGCTTTAGCGTGAAATGCCGTATCGGTGCCAATATGATTTGGGATGCCGAAAAACGCGGTGTACTAAAACCAGGCGTTGAGTTGGTAGAACCGACCAGCGGTAACACCGGTATTGCACTTGCCTACGTCGCAGCGGCACGTGGCTATAAGCTGACGCTGACAATGCCAGAAACTATGAGTATTGAGCGCCGCAAACTGCTAAAAGCGTTAGGTGCTAATCTGGTATTAACCGAAGGTGCGAAAGGCATGAAGGGTGCAATCCAGAAAGCCGAAGAAATCGTCGCGGGCAACCCAGAGAAATTCTTACTGCTCCAGCAGTTCAGCAACCCGGCCAACCCGGAAATTCATGAAAAAACCACCGGCCCAGAAATCTGGGAAGATACTGACGGTCAGGTTGATGTCTTCATCTCCGGAGTCGGTACCGGCGGTACGCTAACCGGCGTAAGTCGTTACATCAAAGGCACCAAAGGTAAAAAAGATCTGATTACCGTCGCGGTTGAACCCACCGACTCCCCGGTTATCGCCCAGGCGCTGGCAGGTGAGGAGCTAAAACCCGGCCCGCACAAAATTCAAGGCATCGGCGCTGGCTTTATTCCGGGCAACCTGGATTTGAAGCTGGTTGATAAAGTCGTTGCTATCACCAACGAAGAAGCCATTTCAACCGCACGTCGCCTGATGGAAGAGGAAGGTATTCTGGCCGGTATCTCTTCCGGTGCAGCCGTTGCTGCTGCGCTGAAGCTTCAGGAAGATGAAGCCTTTACCAATAAGAATATTGTGGTTATCCTACCCTCTTCAGGTGAACGCTATTTAAGCACTGCTTTGTTTGCCGATCTCTTCACAGAGAAAGAACTGCAACAGTAGTGCCAGCCTGTTAACATCGTGTAAAAAAGCACCTTTTCAGGTGCTTTTTTGTGGCACAGTTCAAATTTTTACCCCTCCTGGCATTGATTCACTTCGTTGGGTCTGGTATTTAACCAGCACATTTATTTTGATGCGCGAAATTATTCGGATTTGGATTTCCATAAGCTGAATCGATTTTATGATTTGGTTCAAGTCTTCCTTTCACGGCATAATGTTTAATGACGTGGTAGACGTCAACGGCCTGAAGGTTCACGCGGCGATTCACTGCTGCTGGTGCCGGAGCCGGACACGTAATGCCGGCGCTAACGATACAGGCTAAAGTTTGGCCGTTAGGCTAAACTTTAGGTCCACAACACTAAACCTATAAGTTGGGGAAATATAATGTTCCAGCAAGAAGTTACTATTACCGCTCCGAACGGTCTGCACACCCGCCCTGCTGCTCAGTTTGTTAAAGAAGCGAAAGGCTTCACTTCTGAGATCACTGTTACCTCCAACGGCAAAAGCGCCAGCGCCAAAAGCCTGTTCAAACTGCAAACTCTGGGTCTGACTCAGGGTACCGTTGTGACTCTTTCTGCCGAAGGCGAAGATGAGCAAAAAGCAGTTGAGCATCTGGTTAAACTGATGGCTGAACTCGAGTAAGTTCACGGGTTCTTTTTAATATCAGTCACAAGTAAGGTAGGGTTATGATTTCAGGCATTTTAGCATCCCCGGGTATCGCTTTTGGCAAGGCACTCCTGCTGAAAGAAGATGAAGTAGTCATCGACCGGAAGAAAATTTCTGCCGATAAGGTTGATCAGGAAGTTGAACGTTTTCTGAGCGGCCGCACCAAGGCCTCCGCCCAGCTGGAGGTCATCAAAACCAAAGCTGGTGAAACTTTCGGTGAAGAAAAAGAAGCCATCTTCGAAGGGCACATCATGCTGCTGGAAGATGAGGAGCTTGAGCAGGAAATCATAGCCCTGATTAAAGATAAGCACATGACTGCCGACGCGGCAGCCAATGAAGTTATCGAAGGTCAGGCTATTGCACTGGAAGAGCTGGATGATGAATACCTGAAAGAGCGTGCGGCTGACGTACGCGATATCGGTAAACGTCTACTGCGCAACATCCTCGGCCTGGCCATCATTGATCTGGGCGCGATTCAGGATGAAGTTATCCTGGTTGCTGCTGACCTCACCCCGTCTGAAACGGCACAGTTGAACCTGGACAAAGTACTGGGCTTTATTACTGATGCTGGTGGTCGTACTTCCCACACCTCTATCATGGCGCGTTCCCTTGAACTGCCTGCCATCGTGGGCACCGGTAGCGTTACCGCTCAGGTGAAAAACGGCGATTATCTGGTCCTCGACGCGGTGAATAACCAGGTTCTGGTTAACCCAACAAACGAACAAATCGAAGAACTGCGTAATCTGCAGGCTCAGGTTGCTGAAGAGAAAGCGGAACTGGCTAAACTGAAAGACCTGCCGGCAATTACGCTGGACGGCCATCAGGTTGAAGTCTGCGCTAACATCGGCACCGTCCGTGACGTCGAAGGCGCTGAGCGCAACGGCGCGGAAGGCGTAGGTTTGTATCGTACTGAATTCTTGTTCATGGACCGCGACTCGCTGCCGACTGAAGAAGAACAGTTTGCAGCTTACAAAGCGGTTGCCGAAGCGTGCGGCTCTCAGGCCGTTATCGTTCGTACCATGGATATTGGCGGCGACAAAGAGCTGCCGTACATGAACTTCCCGAAAGAAGAGAACCCGTTCCTCGGCTGGCGTGCTATCCGTATCGCAATGGATCGTAAAGAGATCCTGCGTGACCAGGTACGCGCCATCCTGCGTGCTTCTGCTTTCGGTAAACTGCGCATTATGTTCCCGATGATCATCTCTGTTGAAGAAGTTCGCGCGCTGCGCAAAGAGATCGAGATCTACAAACAGGAACTGCGTGACGAAGGTAAAGCTTTTGATGAAGCCATTGAAATTGGCGTAATGGTAGAAACCCCTGCCGCCGCGACAATCGCTCGTCACTTAGCCAAAGAAGTTGATTTCTTTAGTATCGGTACCAATGATTTAACGCAGTATACTCTGGCAGTTGACCGTGGTAATGATATGATTTCACATCTTTACCAGCCAATGTCACCGTCCGTCCTGACGCTGATTAAGCAAGTTATTGATGCTTCTCATGCTGAAGGTAAATGGACTGGCATGTGTGGTGAGCTTGCGGGCGATGAACGTGCTACACTTCTGTTGCTGGGTATGGGGCTGGACGAATTCTCTATGAGCGCCATTTCCATCCCGCGCATCAAGAAGATTATTCGTAACACGAACTTCGAAGATGCGAAAGTATTAGCAGAGCAGGCTCTTGCTCAACCGACAACGGACGAGTTAATGACGCTGGTTAACAAGTTCATTGAAGAAAAAACAATCTGCTAATCCACGAGATGCGCGGCCCAAATTACTGCTTAGGAGAAGATCATGGGTTTGTTCGATAAATTGAAATCTCTGGTTTCTGATGACAAAAAAGACACCGGAACTATTGAGATTGTTGCCCCGCTCTCTGGCGAGATCGTCAACATCGAAGACGTGCCGGATGTCGTTTTTGCGGAGAAAATTGTGGGTGATGGCATTGCCATCAAACCTACTGGCAACAAAATGGTTGCGCCGGTAGATGGTACCATCGGTAAAATTTTTGAAACCAATCATGCGTTCTCTATCGAATCTGATAGCGGCATTGAGCTGTTCGTTCACTTCGGTATTGATACCGTTGAACTGAAAGGCGAAGGTTTCAAACGTATCGCTGAAGAAGGCCAACGTGTGAAAGTCGGCGACCCGGTTATCGAATTCGATCTGCCGCTGCTGGAAGAAAAAGCCAAGTCTACCCTGACTCCGGTTGTTATCTCCAACATGGACGAGATCAAAGAGCTGATCAAACTGTCCGGTAGCGTAACCGTGGGTGAAACCCCGGTTATCCGCATCAAGAAGTAATTCTTGCCGCAGAAGAATGGCGCCTCTAAGGGCGCCATTTTTTTATATCATCACTTTAAGCGGTCGATAGCATTTCTCCCTCGACAACACCTTCATGCCCTCCGGGGAGCTTTCCAGAATCCGCTTCTCGCTGTCAGAGACCAGCAAATCACACTGATATCCGCCAATCGCCCCAAACAGCGAGCTGACTTCGCAGGCATCTTCCAGCGCCTCACTACCTGAGGTATCAAAATGCCCAACAACTCTTCCCAGCTGACGAACCACTAAACGGTAGCTCTTCATACTCCCTCCTCTGGAGGTGGAAGAATTAACTCATCACAACCCTGCTCATCAGTCCAGGTCATCACCGTCAGTACCCGCTGCGCAGCGGCACGCGCGGCATCGCTCAGCGGCATCCCGCAAACTAAACCGCTAACCAGCTCGGCGCAAAAAAGGTCTCCTGTGCCCTTCAGATCCGTTTCAACACGCGGATGTTCCACCATCTCAACTGACTCTGCGCTAACCACCAACACGTTGATCGAGGAGTTATCTATTCCCGGCGCGCTGGTAATCACTACCCATTTCAGCGAATCAGATAACAGGCTGCGTGCAGCGATAATCGCCTCCTGCTGATTGTGGCAAGGTAGGCCGCTTAGCGTCTCCAGCTCAAACAGGTTAGGCGTGATAACCTGCGCCAGGGGCAGCAGATGGATGCGATATGCTTCGGGAATCTCCGCCTTGACGTAGATGCCGCTATCCACATCGCCAATGACCGGGTCGACCAGAATGCAAAGATCTGGATGATGCTCGCGGATGCGGCACAACCATTGCGCTAACCGTTCAATCTGCACTGCGCTGCCCATATAACCGGTGGTTACTGCTCGCAGTTCACGGAGTGCGTCACGCTCCTCCAGCGCCTTTAAATACCCGACAAACCACTCTTCCGGAATGACGCCGCCATAGTACGTATCATAATGCGGGGTATTGCTGAACAGCACCGTCGGCACTGCCATCACCCGCAGGCCGTGCTGCTTTATCGCCGGTATCGCAATGCTATTTCCGACGCTGCCGTAGACCACTTGCGATTGCACGGCCACAATATCGACCTGTAGCGCCCGGCTTTTATCGTTGAAGAGCACCGATTGTATTTCGTCTTGCTGGCCCATCCTTTCTCCTCCCGCTGGACAGCGGGTCATACTCTGATTATCATTCGTCCTATGCTAAAATTCATTTTGTCATAGGTCAATAATGTTTGTCGGAAAAACCGCTAGTGAGATCTTCGATAACGTCCGTCATCTGGTACAAAGCGGCGTATTAAAACCAGGCGATGTTCTGCCGCCGGTTCGCGAGCTGGCTACCAATCTCTCGGTTAACCGCAACACCGTCGCTTCAGCCTATAAGCGGTTAGTCACCTCTGGATTAGCCATCAGCCAGGGGCGTAATGGTACGGTCATCAAGACACACAATACTCTCCCCGAGCTTGAAGGGGGCGATCCCTCTTCGCTGTTGAAAGATATTTCCAGCGGCAATCCTGACCCTAATCGTCTGGCCGACATTAAACGCTACTTCAGCGCTATCGCAGCCACCCCACGTCTCTACGGCGATGCGGCAGTTGAACCGCAGCTTGCCGCCTGGGCCCGCACCTGGGTGAATAAAGACTTGGGCATAGACGCCGAGATTAACCTGGCCAGCGGCGCTATCGATGCGCTTGAGCGTCTGCTCTGCGCCCTGCTGTTGCCCGGCGATAGCGTAGCTATCGAAGACCCCTGCTTTCTCAGCAGTATCAACATGCTGCGCTATGCCGGTTTTAACCCTTCGCCAGTGCCGGTGGATAGTGAAGGGATGCAGCCCGCAGCGCTTGAAGAAGCGCTACGCAACGGCGCGCGGGCGGTCATTATTACCCCCCGCGCGCACAACCCTACTGGCTGTAGCCTCAGCGAAACACGCGCCCGGGCGATACGTGAAATACTTGCCCGCTACCCGCAGGTGCTGGTGATTGTCGATGACCATTTTGCGTTGTTGTCTGCGACGCCCTGGTACTCCCCGCTTCCCGCGGAAACTCAGCGCTGGGCGCTGGTACGGTCGCTGTCAAAAACGCTGGGACCGGATATGCGCCTGGCCATTGTCGCCAGCGATCCAGACACATCGGCGGCGCTGCGCCTGCGCCTGAACTCCGGCAGCCAATGGGTCAGCCATCTGCTGCAGGATCTGGTGCTGGCCTGCCTGAATGATAGCGCCTTTATGGCATCTTTAACGCAGAGCCAACGCCACTATCGCCAACAACATGAAAAACTGGTCACCGCGCTCTCTTTGCGTGGACTCACCCATTTTACACCTGGAGACGGTCTTAACTTTTGGCTTCCCCTGGAGAAACCCAGTCAGCCGATTGCCCTACGTCTGGCGCACGCGGGTTGGCTGGTTCGCGAAGGAGAAACGTTCGGTGTTAGCACACCGTCGCACGGACTTCGCCTTTCGCTCGCCACGCTGAACGATGATGAAATCAATAAGCTCGCCGATGATTTATGCCAGGTATTACAACAACATTGACAGGAGTTAACGCTATGCAGATCCACTTTATTGTCCATGAAGTCTTTGAAGCGCCGGGAGCGTATCTGCATTGGGCGCAGGCGCGCGGCTACGCTACCAGTTGGTCACGCGTTTACGCAGGCGATGCACTGCCAGAAAATGCGGATGACTTTGATATGCTGGTTGTGCTGGGCGGCCCGCAATCGCCGCGCACGACGCTATCTGAATGCCCTTATTTTGATACCCATGCCGAGCAGCGCTTAATCGCCCGGGCGATTGCTGCCGGGCGAACGGTCATTGGCATTTGCCTCGGCTCGCAGCTGATTGGCGAAGCGCTGGGCGCGCCGGTGATGCAAAGCCCGGAAAAAGAGGTTGGTCATTATCCGATAACGCTAACCACTGCGGGCCTGCAGGATAGCAAACTCTCCCACTTTGGCCCTTCATTGGAGGTTGGCCATTGGCATAACGACATGCCGGGACTGACCCCGGAAGCGGAAGTGATGGCCTCCAGCGAAGGCTGCCCGCGGCAGATAGTGAAATATAGCGACCGGGTATATGGTTTCCAATGCCATATGGAATTTGATGCTGAGGTCATTGAGCTGCTGATTGCTCATTCGCAGCCAGAGCTCAGCGCCGCCAGAGGCAGACGTTTCATCCGCAGCGAACAAGAAATGCGCGGCTGGGACTACCGTGAGATGAATCAGAAACTGTGGACGTTTCTCGACAAACTGACGATGAATTAACCAAAAGCGATCGTTTTTCTTAAAGCTAAATCCCCTCACTGCGGAAAGAGTAAACTTTATCGCGAACAAACCACTATGGAAGGGACTCAAGATGAAGAACATTCTCTGCGCGGTAATGGCATTATTTCTTACACTTCCCGCCTTTGCCAAACTCAACGCTTATCAAGAAGCGCGCATTAACGCGATGCTCGACGCCCTGGGGCAAAAAAAGGATCTGATCTTCGTGCGCAATGACGATGCCCATACCTGCGAGGAAGCAGTATCACATCTGCGGTTAAAACTTGGTAATACCCGTAACCGCATCGATACCGCCGAGCAATTTATTGATAAGGTAGCATCATCGTCGTCTATTACTGGGAAGCCCTATATTGTCAGGATCCCTGGAAAAAGCGACGAAAACGCGCAGCCGTACCTGCACACCCTGATCGCTGAGACGGATAAAACGGTCACGGCGGAAAATCAATAGCTCACAAAAAGGGCCATCAGAGATGCACAATCCCAACCCGCAGTTAAAAGCCGCCATTGAAGCCTGCGATCGCGCCATCTCTCAGGAGGATTACGCCAGCCTGATGGAGTATTACGCTGAAGACGCCGCGCTGGTGGTTAAGCCAGGAATGGTAGTCAGGGGCAAAGAGAATATCCGCAAAGCGTTTATCGCCATCGCCGATTATTTTCAGCACCGGCTGGTGGTGACGCAGGGGAAGATGGAGATTATTGAAGGCGGCGGCAATGCGCTGGTGATTATGGAAACCCGGCTGGATATCCCGACGGCGGAAGGCGGCACGACACAGGTCACGCGGCGCGCAACCTATGTCTTTCGCCAGCAGGGTGAGCGCTGGCTATGTACCGTAGATAACTCCTACGGTACTGACCTGCTCGACGCTCCCGAGGTTTAAATCCCCGCGCCCTGGGCGAAGTGCTCTTCGCCAAAGACCCCGGTAGAGAGGTAGCGATCGCCACGATCGCAGACGATCGCCACCACCACCGAGCCAGGGTTTTCACGGGCGATACGTAATGCGCCAGCCACCGCGCCGCCTGAACTGACGCCGCAGAAAATACCTTCCCGCACCGCCAACATTCGCATGATGTTTTCCGCATCCTGCTGATGAATATCCAGCACCTCATCCACCAGCTGTGCGTTAAAAATGCCCGGCATATATTCGGCTGGCCAGCGGCGAATCCCCGGAATACTGCTCCCCTCTTCTGGCTGCAGCCCAACAATGCTCACCGCTTTATCTTGCTCGCGCAGAAAGCGTGAGACACCGGTAATGGTCCCGGTCGTGCCCATACTGGAGACAAAATGGGTGATTCGTCCGTCAGTCTGCTGCCAGATCTCCGGCCCGGTGGTGGTGTAGTGCGCGTAAGGGTTATCCGGATTATTGAACTGATCCAAAAGCTTACCTTCGCCGCGTTGGGCCATCTCCAGCGCCAGATCGCGCGCGCCTTCCATCCCCTGCTCTTTGGTGACCAGAATCAGTTCGGCACCGTAGGCGCGCATAGCGGCACGACGCTCCTGACTCATGTTATCCGGCATCAGCAGCTTCATCTGATAGCCTTTGAGCGCAGCAATCATTGCCAGCGCGATGCCGGTATTGCCGCTGGTCGCTTCAATCAGCACATCGCCGGGCTTAATCTCGCCGCGCTTTTCGGCTTCAACAATCATCGACAGCGCAGCGCGATCTTTCACCGACCCCGCAGGGTTGTTCCCTTCCAGCTTGACCCAGATTTCGCTGCCGTTGTCAGGCGCAAGGCGTTGTAATTTCACCAGAGGCGTATTGCCAATTGTTTGTTCTAATGTATTCACGGTTTTTGCCCAATAAAAAGGCCGGGTGAGAGTTTACCCGGCCTGCAAACGTTCCCGGATGGCGACGCATTGCGTCTAACCCGGGCTACCAAATCCTGCCGTTGCGAAAACGGCGATAAACTTGCGGATTAAGCTATCAGGCCGATTCAGCCAGAGCAAGCTCCCCGCACGGCTCGATGCGTTCATTGCCGTTGTACAGGCGTGCATTTTGCAAGCCGACAAACAGGCGCTCCCCGCGATACGGCGCGTCTTCTCCCTGCAGTACCACGGTCAACGGTTCGTCATACCACCCAAGGGGCTGAACAACTAATTGGGTGTAGTGGCCTTTGGGGCTGGCTTCCAGTACCTGTACCGGCAGCGGCGAATCAAGGCTGGTGCGACGGCTGATATCCACTTCCCACGGACGCAGGAACAGATCGACCGGCCCCTGATATGCCGGGGTATAGCCCAACGGCCAGCGATGCGCGCCGACGTGGAACTGACCGCCGCGAATGGTGCCTTTCAGGCGGTTAACTTCGCCCATAAACTCCAGCACAAAGCGGGTGGCAGGCTCACGCCACACCAGGTCAGGCGCATCGGCCTGTTCGATATTGCCCTGGCTCATCACTACCACGCGATCCGCCACTTCAGTGGCTTCTTCCTGATCGTGCGTTACAAATACGCTAGTGAATTTCAGCTCTTCATGCAGCTGACGTAGCCAGCGCCGCAGTTCTTTACGCACCTGAGCATCCAGCGCGCCGAAAGGTTCATCCAGCAGCAGGATTTGCGGTTCAACCGCCAGCGCACGAGCCAAAGCCACGCGCTGCTTTTGCCCGCCGGAGAGCTGAGCCGGATAGCGATCGGCCAGATGCGCCAGCTGCACCATTTCCAGCAGTTTGGTCACTTTTGCTTTAATACCGGCCGCATCTGGCCGTTCGCGCCTAGGCAGCACCGTCAGGCCAAAAGCAATGTTGTCGAACACCGTCATATGGCGAAACAGCGCGTAATGCTGGAACACGAATCCAACTTTGCGATCGCGCGCATGCACGCGGCTCACGTCGGTGCCGTGAAAACGGATATGCCCGCTGGACTGATTCTCCAGCCCGGCAATAATACGCAGCAGCGTAGTTTTCCCGGAACCGGACGGCCCCAGCAGCGCAACCATCTGTCCGGAGGGGATATCCAGTGAGATATCATTCAGCACCTGGGTGCGACCAAAAGACTTCTTAATATTGGCAATCTCAATGCTCATGATTTCCCTCCAGTTGCGCGCGTTTTTCCTGATTGGCCAAACGCCATTGCACCATACTCTTCAAAAACAAGGTCAAAATAGCCATTAACGTCAGCAGGGCGGCGGCGGTAAACGAACCGACGGTGTTGTAATCCTGCTCCAGTAATTCAATTTGCAGCGGCAGCGATAAAGTTTCGCCGCGAATCGAGCCGGAAACTACCGACACGGCGCCGAATTCACCGATGGCGCGGGCGTTGGTCAGCACCACGCCGTAGAGCAGCGCCCAGCGGATGTTTGGCAAGGTAACGCGACGGAACATCTGCCAGCCCGAAGCGCCGAGTAAAATCGCCGCCTCATCTTCATGGCTACCCTGGCTCATCATCACCGGCACCAGCTCGCGAACCACAAACGGGCAGGTCACAAAGATGGTCGCCAGCACCATACCCGGCCAGGCGAACATGATCTGCAGGTTGTGCTCATCGAGCCAACCGCCCAGCGGGCCGTTAGAACCGTAAAACAGCAAATAAACCAGCCCCGCCACCACCGGCGAGACGGCAAACGGAATATCCAGCAGCGTCAGCAGCAGCTGGCGGCCCGGAAAAGTAAAGCGCGTCACCAGCCAGGCAAGCAGCACACCGAACACCAGGTTTACCGGCACGGTAATCAAAGCAATCATCACCGTCAGCCAGATAGCATGCAGCATGTCCGGATCGGCAAGGTTTTGCAGCACCGGCATCAGGCCTTTGCTAAACGCCTGCACGAAGATATAGACCATCGGCACAATCAGAATGAAGGCGGAAACCAGCATCCCGGTACCAATCAGAAACCATTTTCCCCAGTTAATACGGGGCGCGTCATAACGCTTCAATTGAGCAACGATCGCCATTAATGACCTACCACACGTCGACCAAAGCGACTTTGCAGGGTGTTAATTGAGAACAGTAGCAGTAACGATGCCGCGAGGATCACCGAAGCAATCGCGCTGGCGGCAGGGTAATCAAACTCCTGCAAACGAACGAAAATCATCAGCGAGGTCACTTCCGTTTTCCACGCGATGTTACCGGCGATAAAAATCACCGCACCGAACTCGCCGAGGCTACGGGTAAACGACAACGCAATCCCAGCCAGCAGCGCCGGAGACAGCTCCGGCAACACCACTTTGCGAAAGCTCTGCAGACGCGTCGCGCCCAGCGTTTCCGCAGCTTCTTCATACTCCGGACCCAGCTCTTCGAGCACCGGCTGCACCGTACGAACCACAAACGGGATGCTGGTAAAGGCCATGGCTACTGCGATACCCAGCCAGGTATAGGTCACTTTGATATCAAACTTCGCCAGCCACTCGCCGTAAAAACCGTTGACCGAGAATAGCGACGCCAGCGTCAGACCCGCTACTGCCGTCGGCAGGGCAAACGGCAGATCCATCAACGCATCCAGCAGAGTACGGCCCGGAAAACGGTAGCGCGTAAGGATCCACGCCATCAGGAGACCAAATATGCCGTTGAAAATCGACGCTACAAAGGCCGACAGCAGGGTGACTTTATAGGCCGCCACCACCTGGGGATTAGTGACCACATCCCAGTACTGAGCCCAGGTCATCTCAGAGAGCTGCATCACCAGCGCGCTCAACGGCAGCAGCAGAATCAAGCAAACAAACAGCAGGCTGGTGCCGAGGCTCAGGGTAAAGCCCGGCAGCACGCGCTTTGATGCAACAGCAAACATTACTTACGCCCCGCCGCCAGCAGTTTGTCCAGCTCACCGCCGCTGACAAAGTGGGTTTTCATCACTTCCGGCCATGATCCAAACTGGTCTTCTACGCGGAACAGTTCAGTTTGCGGGAATTTATCTTTCAATCCATCCATCACTTTCGGGTTGTTCACGCGATAGTAATAGTCGGTAATAATTGTCTGCGCTTGTGGGCTGTAGAGCCAGGTCAGGTAGGCCTTCGCCGCCTTTTCCGTACCGTTGGCTTTGACGTTTTTATCCACCCAGGCCACAGGGAATTCAGCCAGGATATTGGTTTTAGGAATAACCACCTCGAATCCCTGATCTTCGTACTGTTTGCGGATGTTATTCACTTCCGATTCAAAACTAATCAGTACATCGCCCAACCCGCGTTCCGCAAAGGTGGTAGTAGCACCGCGACCACCGGTATCAAACACTTCGACGTTCTTCAGAAATTGGGTCATAAACTGCTCGGTTTTGGCTTTATCGCCACCGTCAGCTTTGTCCGCGGCGCCCCACGCGGCTAAATAGGTATAACGCGCGTTGCCTGAGGTTTTCGGGTTCGGGAAAATCAGTTTCACATCGGAGCGCACCAGGTCATTCCAGTCGTGAATATTTTTCGGATTACCTTTGCGCACCAGGAATCCCATGGTGGAGTAAAACGGCGAGCTGTTATTCGGCAAACGGCTTTGCCAGTCGGCCGGAATCAGCTTGCCTTTGTCGTGCAGGATCTGCACGTCGGTCACCTGGTTATAGGTCACCACGTCGGCCTTCAGGCCTTGCAGAATCGCCAGCGCCTGTTTTGATGACCCGGCATGAGATTGTTTAATCGTCAGCTTATCGCCAGCGTTATCTTTCGCCCACTGCTGTTCAAACGGCGGGTTAAGGGCGGCAAACAGCTCGCGGGAAACATCGTAGGAACTGTTCAGCAGTTCCGTCGCCTGCGCCTGCGCAACCAACAGCACAGAAGCTGCCAGCGCCAGATATCCTTTTTTCAGTGATTTAACGGCCATTGCGCACCCTTATCAATTTGATGACTTTCTGGTGATCATCATATTTATAACGGTGATGAAAGGAGTAACGGTTTTATATACCGTTTGGCGATTTGGAAGTCGAAAAGAGAATAAGGACATGGGAAAGCATTTCTGAATTCGGCTTCCAGAATCGAAGTGTCATTATGACAAACCGTGGGTAAGCGGGCACTGTGCTGACATGAAAAATGCACAGATATTAGCTCGCCAGCTCAGACGTAGCTTAACGCCCGCGGAACGTCGACTGTGGTATTTACTCCGCGACCGTCGCTTTGCTCGCTATAAGTTTCGCCGCCAGCATCCAGTAGGCCCCTATATTCTCGATTTTGCCTGCTTCTCAGTACGGCTGGCGATTGAGCTGGATGGCGGGCAACACGATGAGAGGAGTGTTTACGATGCCCCTCGCACCCGTTGGTTGCAGGGTCAGGGATGGCAGGTTTTACGTTTCTGGAATAATGAGTTTGAACATCATGAGGAGGCGGTGATGGAGAGGATACTTGAAGCGCTTGAGTTGTTCTGGTCTAGTAAAAGTTGACACCCCTTTAAGCGGCAACCTCATATTCGTTTGGCGAAAGACCACCAAGATGGGTATGAGGTCGCCACATATTGTAGTATTCAATGATGTATTTACTGATGTCCCGCCTGGCACTTTCCGCATCCTGATAGCAGCGCTCTTTCACCCACTCTGATTTCAGACTGCCAAAAAAACGTTCCATAACTGCATTATCCCAGCAATTTCCACGCCGACTTTGGCTTAGTTCCACACCATTACTTGCAGCATAAGCCCGCCACTCGCTGCTGGTATATTGCCTCCCCTGATCTGAATGAACCAACACGCTGCCTTTCGGTTGTCGCAACAGTTTCGCCAGGTGCAATGCCCTCAGCGCTAACCCCGCCGTCATTGTTTTTGCTACATCCCAACCCACGACTTTACGCGAGTAAAGATCGACAACTGCAGCCAGATAGCACCAGCCCTGACGTGTCGGGATATAAGTAATGTCAGTCACCCATTTTTTATTTGGTGCTTCAACGCTAAATTCCCGACCGAGATGGTTAGGCATTGCGGCGCTTATATCGCAGGCATATACATACTTACGTCGGCGCTGGCGGCCCGATAGCCCCAGCTTTTTCATCAGACTACGGGTCGCATATCGTCCGAGATTAAAGCCTTCTTTGCGTAACACCATGCTCAGTGTTCTGCTCCCAAGACTGCCGCGACTCGCCTTCCAGCAGGCTAACGCATAGGCATTCCGTTCGGCATTTGATGATGTCTCAGGACGATGCTTTGCCTGAAGCCAGCGATAAAATCCGTTGCGGCTCACCGACATGGTTCGACAAAGCAGCGCCACTGACCAGGTGAGGCGCTGCTCATCGATAAAAGCGAACCTCAGCGTTGCTCTTTTGCAAAGAAGGCTGTGGCCTTTTTTAGGATTTCCTTCTGCTGCCTGAGCTCTTCATTTTCAGCGCGCAGCCGACGTAATTCGGCTTCAAGTTCGCTGCGAGGTCTTTCCCCCGATAGCTCAGTTTGCAGGGATTGCTCATAAGCAACGACCCAACGACTGATATTCTGATCGGCGACGTTGAGCTGACGGGCAACTTCAACACATGAAAACCCTTGTTCACAAACAAGTTTGGCGGCTTCGATCTTGAATTCTTTGCTGTAATTTTTGCGTGTAGTTCTGGTCATAGGCACCTCCGTTTCAGGGATTATATCCCCTTAAGTCGGTGTCACCGATTATTAGACCAGAACAAGTCGCCGATACCCTCACCCCGGCCCTCTCCCTGAGGGAGCTGTCTCTTATACACAAATCCTCCGACAACATTGCCGGAGGATTTTTTGAATCTTTTCCCTGTTTATTGATCTCTGTTTAATACTCCCCCGACTTCTGGTGTTCTGCTATGGTGCTTTCTGATTGTTATTCATGGGCTAACGACATTTTTGGATCCGCTGAATTAGGGGATTTACGCCGTACCCGGCGGCTTGTCACTCTGGCCTCTTCACTGGCTCAACATACCGGACTTTCTATTGTGCAATCCTCCCGTTCTCCTGCCGAAGTTGAAGGTGCCTACCGCCTGATGCGTAACCCCGCAGTTTCACCTGATGACATCGCCGATGCTGGTTTCACCGCGACGGCCAGAGCCGCTGCTGAATACTCGCTTCTGCTCGCACTGGAAGACACCACCGCCCTGAGTTTTGGCCACAGCTCTGTCACTGACGAGCTGGGTAATATTGGCACCAGTCAGCGCACTTATGGGCTGCTGGCCCACTCTGTCCTGCTCTGTGCACCAGACAGTGCCCGTATGGTGGGTCTCATTGACCAGCAACGCTGGTGCCGTGCGCCAGCCAGCTATGGCAAAAAACATCAGCGCAGTCAGCGTCCTTATGAAGAGAAAGAGAGCTATAAATGGCAACGGGCTTCTGAGCATATGGCGCAACGGTTGGGTGAAACCCAGTCACGGGTTATCTCGGTCTGCGACCGGGAGGCGGATATCTGGCATTACCTTAGCTATAAACTCAGCCACGGGCAGCGGTTCGTTGTGCGGGCGGCACAGAATCGTCTGCTGGCAGAGGCACCCGGCAAACTGTTCAGCCTGCCGGAGTCTCTGACAGAAGCCGGGAGCCACAGACTGAATGTGGTGCAGAAGGGAGGCCGGGCGGCCAGGCAGGCACAGATGAAGGTCAGCTACAGTGAAATACAACTGAAATCAGAGAAAGGGACGCTGTCATTAACCTATATCTGCTGCCGCGAAGACGAGCCGGAAGGGGCCTGCTGGCATCTTCTGACGTCAGAAAAAGTGGAGAACTCAGCGGAGGCGAGAACGGTGGTGAGCCACTACGAACGGCGCTGGCTGATAGAGGAATACCATAAGGCCTGGAAAAGCGGCGGCGCACAGGTGGAAGCGTTGCGGATGCAGACGCGGGACAATCTGGAACGAATGGTGACAATCCTGGCCTTCGTGGCGGTGAGGGTGCTGGCGTTACGGCAGGGAGGTGTAAGTGAGGAAACGCAGAATGAAAGCTGTGAGTCGGTACTGAGTCCGGTGGAATGGAAGTTGTTGTGGGTGAAGCAGGAAGGAAAAGCGCTGCCGGAAAGGCCGCCGACGCTGAAATGGGCCTGTCTGTCTCTGGCAAAACTGGGCCGATGGTATGACAGTAAACGAACAGGAAGACCCGGCTGGATAGTGATATGGGATGGCTGGTTCAGGCTCCAGGAAATGGTTGAGGGTTACAGACTGGCCCTGTCTCTTGAGCAGAAGATCTGATCAAGAGACAGCTGAGGGAGAGGGAGAAAGGCAGTCGGCGCTCGAGCTCACCAACAACGCCGATCGTTCCGTCTGCCGCGCCGAGGAAAAACTGTACTCACCCACAACGCCGATCGATCCCCTCTCCCCTGTGGGGAGAGGGTTAGGGTGAGGGGAAAAGTTTACAGCGCCTGCAACCTCTCCAGCGACGGCGCGAAGTAGTACCCGCCGGTCACCGGTTTAGTAAAGCGCAGCATCGCATCGCGCTTACCATCGGTATCGCCGAACATACTCAGCAACTGCTGCTCAATGTTGTACAGGCGCGCGCAGTAGGCACAGAAGTAGAGACCATGAACGCCGCTGGCGGTGCCGTACGGCAGGCTCTGGCGCACAATCTTCAGGCCTTTACCATCTTCCTTCAGATCAACGCGGCTAAGGTGGGAGGTTTCCGGACGATCGTCGCCGTCAATCTCTTCGTTGGCTTCTTTGGTCCGACCAATCATCATTTCCTGGTCTGAAACGCTCATGCGGTTAAGCTGTTTGAGGTTATGTTCCCAGCGCTGAACGAAAACGTAGCTGCCGCCTGCATCAACGCCATCTTTGATAACGGCGACTTCACGGCGCGTCTCTTCACCCGCCGGGTTTTCGGTGCCATCAACAAAGCCGCTCAGGTCGCGCTCTTCAATCCAGCGGAAGCCGTGAATCTCTTCTTTAACGTCAATGATGTTACCAAACGCAGCCATTGCAGCCTGGGCAACAGAGAAGTTCACCTCATGCCGCGCGGACAAAATGTGGATCAGCACATCATACTGAGTTGACGGCGCCAGACCTTTACCATAGACCGGGAAGTCTTTTAACTCTTCCGCGCCCACGCCGCCGCTCAGCTGACGCCAGACGTTATGGCCAAAAGCAACCACCGCCCCCAGCTTAGCATCCGGATATTTCGCCTCAAAAGTAGCTAACTTATCGGCAAAAACCTTGCTGGCTTCACGCAGTGCATCAACGTCGCCTTTAACATTCGCTTCAATCCAAATCGCCGCACGGCAATGTTCCGGCAAAATGCCGCTCTGAACCTGAGACATCGCTCCTCCTGAAATTATACAGCCACAACGCTGTGGCCTTTTTAAGGTGCTATTGTACTCGCTTTTTCAGGACGTCGAATCACTTCAGATCAAATTAGCGACGCCAGATAATCTCGCTCACCGGCCAGTTCTTCAGCGTGTCGTCAGAAGGCATCAGCTCTTCAGGCCCGCTCCAGTTACCAGTGAATACATAGCTGATGTGCTGGCTGCCTTTGGCTTTACATTCCACAACCGTGCCGCTGTCATGATGGCCTTTCTGGCAGTTGCCGAAAGCTTTACTGTAGATGTCGCTAAACGGTGTGCCTATTTTCACGCCGCTGGCGGCTTCGATATTGCTATCGCGCACGTTGATACGGCTGATGGTGTCGCTCTCACCGTTGATGGTCAGCGCGACCTTGTCATCTTTTAACGCTTCGAAATAGCGCACGATGTTGCCATTGGCGGTTTTCATGCCGCTGCGCAGGCGATAGCTGCTGCCAAGCGCATCGCTAATGGCCTGCTCGCTCATCGGCGTCGCGGCGGTCAGGTTGCCCACGCCCTGCTCGGTAACCTCCGTTGAGGAACCAAACCAGTTCCACGGATAGGCCGCTGACCAGTTGACCGCGCTCATTGTTGAGCAACCGGTTAAGACCAGCGGTAATGCGCAGAGAAGTAAACGTCGCGATTTCATGACTCAGTCCTTTCTTATTAATTCAACGCATGTTGGAGTACGCGATCGGCAAAAAGTGCCCTTAAAGCTGTTCGTCACGAAAACAGGCTTTCAGCCGACGACTGCTCAATAGCCACCAGAGCGCGTAAAGATCCGCCGCCAACAGGGCAATGGTCACCGCCGAAGGTGATTCACCGCTCAGCCACAGTAACGGCTGCCAGACCAGCAGCAATATTTGCGAGAAGACCAGCAGCCAGCGCATCAGCGGCCAAAGCCGAGGAAATTTTTGACGGTGTCCGCTGACGACAAACGCCAGCACTGCCGGAATACCGGGCAGCAACCCCAGCCAAAAATTATCATGATTCGGATAAAACAGATTCAGCAGCGCATCGCCTTGTTGACGCGACGCGCCTGCCATAAGAAACAGCACCCACGTCCGCGCCTGCAACAGCAGCACGCACCAAAAAAGGAACGGCAAACGCAGGCGACCATGGCTATCAAAATCGGAGGGGATAAATTCAGTATTCTTCATCTTCAATTAAGCGTTTACCGAGGCACAGCACGTCCGAATGCTCATAGCCGAGCCGCTCGTACATCCCCTGAACCACGTCGTTATCTTCACGTATCATTATGTTGATTTTTGGACAGCCGCGGGCAATCAGCTTTTTCTCCAGCCGGTTAAGCAACGCATTCGCAATGCCGCGACCACGATATTCAGGGTGCACGCCAAGGTAATAAGCCGACCCGCGATGGCCGTCATAACCACCCATTACCGTGCCGACGACTTCGCCATTAACCTCGGCAACCAGGAACAAGCTGGCATCGTGGTTCAGCTTACGTTCAATATCCATTTCCGGATCGTTCCATGGCCGCAGGAGATCGCAACGCTCCCACAGGGTAATCACCTCTTCGAAATCTTGTTGGCGAAAAACGCGTATCTCCATGGTATTCCCCACCATTAACGGTTAAAAACAGTGATTATGGCGCGATTGCGCGCGATAGCCAATATCAGGCGCAATGAGCCGCAAAAAATGGCATAATATGACTTTGTCATGTATTGAAATGAAAAGTAAAACAATTCTTATTTTGAATGGTCGTATCAGAAAACACGATACGATATAACATTGGTTACCACTTGTTTGCAATTCAGGCCGAATGAGCACTTTTAAACCCTTAAAAATACTTTCTTCGCGCCGCCAGGTGCTGAAAGCCGGGCTGGCAGCAATCACCCTTTCAGGGATCGCCTCACAGGCCAGCGCGAAAGAACAACCGTTGAAAACATCTAACGGTCACAGCAAACCCGCCGCGAAGAAAAAAGGCGCTAAACGCGTCGTCATGCTCGACCCGGGCCATGGCGGCATTGATACCGGCGCAATTGGCCATAACGGCTCAAAAGAGAAACACGTTGTCCTGGCGATCGCTAAAAACGTGCGCAGCATTCTGCGCAACAACGGCATCGATGCGCGACTGACGCGCAGCGGCGATACCTTTATTCCGCTATACGACCGCGTAGAGATAGCCCACCAGCACGGTGCCGACCTCTTCATGTCGATTCACGCCGACGGTTTCACCAATCCGAGCGCAGCCGGGGCCTCCGTGTTCGCCCTTTCCAACCGCGGCGCCAGTAGCGCCATGGCAAAATACCTCTCCGATCGTGAAAACCGTGCGGATGAAGTCGCTGGCAAGAAAGCGACGGATAAAGACCACCTATTGCAGCAAGTGCTCTTCGACCTGGTGCAAACTGATACCATCAAAAACAGCCTGACGCTCGGCTCGCATATCCTGAAAAAGATAAAGCCGGTGCATAAGCTGCACAGCCGTAATACTGAACAGGCGGCGTTCGTGGTGCTAAAGTCGCCATCGATTCCGTCGGTGCTGGTGGAAACCTCGTTTATCACCAATCCGAATGAAGAAAAACTGCTGGGCACTACCGCGTTCCGGCAGAAAATCGCCACGGCGATTGCTAACGGCATTATTAGTTATTTCCACTGGTTCGATAACCAGAAAGCCCATTCGACGAGACGTTAATGAAACCCGACGCGCAGCAGGTAAAAGCATTCCTTCTTCAGTTGCAGGACACTATCTGCCAAAAGCTGAACGCCGTTGACGGCAGCGATTTCGTTGAGGATAGCTGGCAGCGGGAAGCCGGCGGCGGCGGGCGCAGCCGGGTGCTGCGCGACGGCGGTATCTTTGAGCAGGCAGGCGTGAACTTCTCGCATGTACACGGCGATGCGATGCCAGCTTCTGCTACCGCTCATCGCCCTGAGCTGGCGGGCCGCAGCTTCGAAGCCATGGGCGTGTCGCTGGTGGTGCATCCGCGCAGTCCGTACATTCCCACCAGCCATGCCAACGTGCGCTTCTTTATTGCGCAAAAACCGTGCGCGGACCCAGTGTGGTGGTTCGGTGGCGGCTTCGATTTAACCCCCTATTACGGTTTTGAAGAAGATGCCGTTCACTGGCATCGTACCGCCCGTGATTTATGCCGCCCATTCGGCGAAGAGGTTTATCCGCGCTACAAAAAATGGTGTGACGATTATTTCTTCCTCAAACATCGTAATGAGCAGCGCGGCATCGGCGGACTGTTTTTCGATGATTTAAATTCCCCGAATTTCGACCATTGTTTCGACTTTATGCAGGCGGTTGGCAACGGCTATACCAACGCATATTTACCGATTGTCGAGCGACGTAAAGAGATGCTCTGGGGCGAGCGCGAGCGCGATTTTCAGCTCTACCGTCGCGGGCGCTACGTGGAGTTCAATCTGGTGTGGGATCGCGGCACCCTGTTCGGCCTGCAAACCGGCGGACGCACCGAATCCATCCTGATGTCGATGCCTCCGCTAGTCCGCTGGGAATATGATTATCAGCCGGAAGCGGGCAGCCCGGAGGCGGCGCTCAGCGAATTTATTCAGGTAAGAGACTGGGTTTAATTTACCGAGCTGTTTATTAAAACCCTCCGTCCCCGAAAAAATAGCCAAGTGGAAAAGTTGACGATATTTATCGTGACTACTTACACGGAAAAAATCGGATAACAGCCTGCTGCTGTTAAGCTTTCACCGCGGTACAGTAGGCGTTCGACATATCTGATATGGAATATTTACCGCATGGACGAGCGAATTCCCTGCAAAAACCCGCAATGCTCACATCACATTCTGCCAGCGACGGCTGCCCGCACGGAGGGTTATTGCATGCCCTGCGTCAATGCGCGCTATCGGCAAGAGCAGGAAGAATATATCCGGAAAAACAGAAAAACGATCGATGCGTTCAGCGGTATTAGCGACCCTGTTGAAATGCTTAAACTCGTTCATGAGCCCCGGGAACACGATCCGTTAATCGAATGGGTCCCCTGCCCCATTCCAACCGATGAGCTTTACAAAAAGCTCTCCGCTGATGAATGCCGCTACATGGCCGATTATGCAGAAGATTTATTTGATTCTGGTTACGAGGATGATGCACAGGAAATTGCTCTGTGCCTGGCGGCATTTACCCAGGCAAATCTGGATAATGTCTTACGCCTGGTAATAAATGAAGAGGAACTGGAGCTAGCTTCCCCCCTGCCTTTTCACTGCGCGCCGCCTGACGTACGCGATGCGCTTTTGCAGAAGGTTGAAACCGATGCCGAAAACCGTGACGGCATTCTTTGCGCACTGGCCTGGATTGGCGATGAGGTTGTCGTTGAGCGTTTTAACCGATGGCGTCAGGAACCACCTTCGTGGAGTGCTTCACTTTATGTCCTCCCTCATCACTATGCTCACCAGGCAGGATGGGAGCTCGCTGAAAATGGTAGCAGGCGCGATCTTTACTTCTCGCAATGTACCCATCTGGTAAAACAGGCGCCTAAACAACCTGCCGTTTTTCGCGCCGTCACAGAATATGGTGAGAACTGCCCGCACTGCTCCCTGCCGCTGATCAATCTGTTTGAGGTTGCGCCGGGCGCCGTCGGTCTCAGCGCGGATTGCTGGCCAGAGAAAATTCGTATTCTGATCTGCCAGTGCTGTACGGTATATGACACCGTTTTCGCGACGCTGGATCCCCAGGGTCAGCCGCGATGGTTCGAAAAAAATGCGATCTCGGCGCTGGCGGTGAAGAACTCCGCCGACTGGATAACGCTCCCGCTTGATATACTGCATCCTGCCGAAACGCGCTTGCCGCTGTTCGCCGCCGATCCCAATTTACCCACGACCTTTTCACAGCTCGGCGGTCATCCGGCCTGGGTTCAGGATGCGGAATATCCAAAATGTCCAACATGCGCGCAAACGATGATGTTCCTCGCGCAGATAAGTTATGAAGATATTGAGGAATACGCCGACGGGATGCTTTACGGGTTTATCTGCCCCACTTGCCGTACAACGGCGACATCTTATCAGCAAACATAAACGCTCAATCTTAGAGTCTGATGACAAAACTGTTTTGAATATTGTGCTCGCGTTTCTGCCGGGCGGCGGCTGATGCCTTGCCCGGCCTACGGATTCACAGCCGTCTGCAAGCCAATAGCCGCCTGCGGGTTGCTGACTAAAAATAGACAAACGTTCACGGTATATTGCCCTTACTGGCTACGGGCTTGATGTCATACGCGGATCTCGTAGGCCCGGTAAGGCGCTAGCCGCCACCGGGCAATTGCCGAAACGCGCACGTTGTCAGCAACCGGAGAGCCTGCCCACCAACATCAAACGCACTGGCGCATCCTTTGATGCAGCGTCAGCGACGGTTTCTCGGCAAATAGCTGTTGATAATCGGTGGCGAACTGTCCCAAATGCCAGAATCCCCACTGCATCGCGGCATCTTTGACCGTCGCGCTTTGCGACCACGGGCTAATAAGCTCCCGACGTACCGCGTTTAAACGAATGCGCTTCAGCCACGCGTTCGGGCCAATCCCCAGAATGGCGTGAAAAGCATTTTGCAGCGTGCGGCGGCTAACATGCAGCTGATTACATAAGTCGAGAACGGTCAGCGGCTCCGACATATTCTCCAGCACATACTCTCGCGCCCGGGATAGTAGCCGTCGATAGCTTTGATGGCTGATGCTCTCGGCGGTGACCATCGGCTGCGCCTCTTCCAGCATCGCCCCCATCGCCAACAGCAGATTATCGCCCAGAACTTTGCGCACCGCAGGCTGATGAAGATTGTCCGGACTCTCGCTAAATGTCGCCAGCGCCTGCTGCACAAAGCCCCACAGCGCGGCTTTATGCTGCTCTTTCACCTCCAGCGCCGACTGGTTTCGCAGCATATGCAGCACTCTTTCCGGGTGATGCAGGAAGCTGGCCTGACGGGAAATCACATCCTCGGAGATAACCACCCCCAGAATGGTGTAGTCATCCGGCGTACTTAATTCGAATTCCGTTCCGCCGGGCCGGGTGGCGATTTCAGCGCTACCAATACACTGCGAACCGATAAAGCCCTGCTCACCGCGCGTTGCCGGAATTCCGAACCAGAAGGAATTCGGCCACACCAGGCAGGATTGGCGCAGCGCCAGACCGGTATACTCACGGAACACCTGAATATCATCGAGCAGAATCTCAGTGAACTCGCCGTGGAATTGCCCCGGATGCAGCTGATCGTAAATCTGCTGCCAGGCGGTAATCGTCAGAGCGTGCTCATAAACATCGGTAGTTCGCCGCTGGTGAATATTATCCACCTCCACCATCGGCGTAAGTTTAACGTCTTCGGGTAATGCTTCATGATAAAGATGGTGCAGGTTTGCCGGTTTTTTCTTTTTCATGATCTTTTGAGCCGGGAACCCTGTCGCGCTCCCGGCACCTCCGACTGGTTAATTTTTTAAGCGATAGCGACTACTGCGTTTACGCAACGCCCCGGCAGAAAAGAGCTGCTCCAGCGCCTTTCTGGCTTCTTCAAGCGACCAGCCGAAATGCGCGGCCACCTCCCCTGCCGTCATTCCCTGACGCACCGATGTCAGCAGCGCCACCAGAGCTTCTGATGACTCCGTCGTTGCAGGTGCCTCCGGCGTTTCCTGCTGGCGTTGAAAGCCGCTAATCAGCCGCTGGGTATCCTCTTCCGGTCGGCCAATTTCCCGGCGGCTAATAACACGGCCCGTGCGCTGTGCAGCAGCGCTTCCGGCATCCAGCGCCGCACGGCACGCCGCCAGATCGCCTTCAATCACCAACGTCAGCCTCCCGGGGTCGAGAACTTCATGGCTGAGTAGACGCACGTTGGCCGCTTTCAGCATGGCATCCGCTGCGTCAACGGCGGCAACCATGCCATCCACTTCCAGTAATCCCAGCGCGTTGATCATCACAGCCCCCTTACGCGCGCTGGATTGGATGGCGGGCTATATCCAGAACGGCATCGGTAAAGGCGTTGCAGGCGGCTTTACAGGCAGCCTGGCTCCCGGTCAAAAACGCCGCCGAATAGTTGGTTTCTGACGGCGGTGGTACGTAGGTCACCAACTGGACGTCCGCTGATTTCAACGCCGCATCGATACCAAACGTCGCTTCCAAAGGCGGCGCGACCAGATAAGCCAATGGGTCGCCCAGCGCGATGCCTGAAGTCAACGAGAGATACGAGCCGGTGCGCGAAACTACATGTGCGAGGAATGCGGTATCTTCAGCGTCGTTCGCCCACTGAAACGCCGCACCGCCTTCAATATGCGCGACCATAGCATCCAGACCGGCGCGAACCTCCGCCGGGTTAGGGCCGCCCAGCATAATCAGCACTTCCCCCGCCGTCGGCGAAGGACCGTGAGCCGCCCCGGCGTACAGAGAACGGCCATAAACCACTTCAACCATTGCCTGTTTTGTCGCTTCGTCAGCGGCAATATAAGTCACGTCATCAGAATCTGCCGTGATGAGTCCGAGGCTACGTATATGTGGCGGTAATTTAAGTTCGCGCGCGAAACCGTCATTCACCGAAGCAATCACGCGCATGGCCGTCACCGAGGGGCGAATTAAATCTAATGCAGGCATGATGCCTCCTTAACGAGTCATGTTGATGCCGGAAGCCTTCTGCTCCAGCATGCGTTTGGCCAAATCGACAATCACCGCGGCCGCTTCTACCGGCGGCGTACCGCCCTGGTGAATATTCGAAATGCAGGTACGATCCGCTTCGACGGTAGTCGCCACGCGCGGAGAGTAAACGGCGTAGCAGGAGAGGCTTTCCGACTGCCCTAGCCCCGGACGCTCACCCACCAACAGGACAACGACTTTCGCACCGAGAATTTCGCCAATTTGATCTTCGATTTTGACGCGCCCGTAGCGCACAAAGAACGGCGTGCCGACCTTCAATCCAGCTTGTTTCAGGCCCGACAACAGCGGCGGCAGGATCTCTTCATAGTTGACGGTGATCGCGTCGGTCGAGAGGCCATCGGAAACCACCACCTGCACATCCGGGCTCATGACGCACTGCGTTTTAAGCGCTTCAATCGCTTCAGCACTCAGACGGCGGCCCATATCCGGGCGCGTCAGGTAGAGGTTTTTGTCGCTAATTTCTGAACGCACCTCCAGCAGGCCCTGGGTTTTCACCCACTCTTCCGGCACCTCTTTCAATACCGTATCTTTGGAACGCGAATGGTCGGCAAGAAAGCGCAACAGCGCGAGGGTGCGCGGACGTGGACCGGCACGACCGGTACAAACGCGCGCCACGGTGCTGCGCTTGAGCTCGGCCAGCACTTCCGCACGATGCGGCTGCTGCACGCCAATCCAGGCCTTGGCTTCAGGCGAACCTAAATCCAGTTCGCAACTCTCCGCGGCAACTTCACACTGGCTGGCGCACTTCGTCACCGCCGCCTGCGGCGCTGCCGCCGTGGTTTGCGGTTGTCCCATTGACGCCATCACGCTACGTACAATTTCTTCAATCTGCTTTTGATCCATCATGTGTCATCCCCGCGTCATCAAAAGAACAGTGACGGATCGCCCGCCCGTTTGGTCAGGCGACCGTTTGCCATAATGCCCATGGTTTCCAGCCAGCGTTCGAACTCCGGCGACGGCCGTAAATTCAGCAACTGACGGACGGTGGCGGTATCGTGAAACGCGGTGGTCTGATAGTTGAGCATGATGTCGTCGCCGAGCGGCATGCCCATGATGTAGTTGCAACCGGCGGTGGCGAGCAGAATCATCAGATTTTCGTTGAGGTTCTGGTCGGCGTCAGCGTGGTTGGTGTAGCAGCAGTCGCAGCCCATCGAGATGCCGCTCAGCTTGCCCATAAAGTGATCTTCCAGACCCGCGCGGATAATCTGCCGGTCGTTGTAGAGATACTCTGGCCCGATAAAGCCCACCACGGTGTTAACGAGGAACGGATCGTAGTGCCGCGCCAGACCGTAGTTACGTGCTTCCATCGTCACCTGATCGGCACCGAAATTCGCGCCAGCCGACAGCGCCGAGCCCTGCCCGGTTTCAAAGTACAGGCAGTTTTCCCCGGCGATACGGTTGAACTCCGCGCCAACCGCGCGCGCTTCATCGAGCATCGCCAGCTCCACGCCGAACTCTTTTAAGCCCTTCTCACTGCCGCAGATACTCTGGAAAATCAACCCGCCCGGCGCGCCGCGACGAATCGCTTCGATCTGGGTGGTGACGTGCGCCAGTACGCAGCCCTGGGTCGGGATATTGAATTTGTCGATAACGCCGTAAACGGTATCGAGCACGCGGGTCAGGTTCTCCACGTCGTCGGTGACCGGGTTAACGCCAATCACCGCATCGCCCGCGCCGAAGGAGAGCCCTTCGTAGATTTGCGCGGCAATACTCTGCACATCGTCACGGGTATCGTTCGGCTGCAGGCGGCAGCTAAAGGTGCCCGGCAGGCCGATGGTCGTGTTGGCTTTTTTGATCACCGGCATTTTCTTCGCGCCGTAGATCAGGTCAGCGTTGGAACTGATCTTCGCCACCGCCGCCACCACTTCGGAGGTCAGCCCTTTGCGCACAAACGCGATATCGTCGCTGGTCACTTCGTCGTTCAGCACGTATTCGCGCAGGTCGCTGATGGTCCAGTTCTTAATACGGTTATAGGCGGTTTCGTTGACATCGTCCTGAATCAGGCGCGTCACGCAGTCTTCCTCGTAAGGGATCACCGGGTTATTACGAATATCGGCGACCGTCATATCGGAGAGCACCTGCTTCGCCGCCACGCGCTGCTGCGAACTCTCCGCTGCCACGCCCGCCAGCACATCCCCCGAACGCAGTTCGTTGGCTTTAGCCAGCACCTCTTTTACATCCTTAAACTGATAAACATTGCCGAACAATGTGGTCTTTAGTTTCATAAGTCGTTCCCTCAGGAAGGAAATGCGAGTGATTTCACCGTCACCGGCACAACCGATCCGCCAAAAAGAGGCGTACCAATGTCGATATAGTCCCCCGCCCGGACGCTCACCTCATCGATGACCGCCAGCGGGAGTTGTTGTAACTGCGGGCGCAGCAGCATGCCCAGCGCCTTGCCAAAATCCTGCTCGGCTACCACCAGCAGGGGATGCGGATTGGGAAAACGCGCGATAAAGGCGACAAGCGCATCAACAACCGTGAGTAATGCGGCGTAGCGCACCGGAAGCGATGCGGGAAGCGCCAGCACGTAAGCATCGGTTTGAGGATCCAGATCGAGCTGTACCAGCGCCTGCTGCCAGGCCGTCACGAGGTCAGCAGACTCAAGCGGGATCGCCACCGGCAGGTTACGAATCGGCAACGCGACATCGTCCAGCCAGATAGTGCTGCCGGAGAGCGACAGCGTGTGCGCTCCCGCGCCAATCACCGTGGCGCGTACGGTTTGCGCTGGAAACTGCACGTTCATTTCGCGCAGGCGCGGATGCTCATGCAGCGCCGTCGCCAACAGCGGCCCAATATCAGAAAAACAGAATGGATCGGCGGGCTGGTTGCGGTAGCACTCTCCCACCCCGCCGGAAAGGGTAATCACATCTGGCTTCTTATCGGCGGGCAGCAATCCGGTTTGCATCAGCTTTTGCGCCAGTGGAGAGAGCGTGCCGTCGATAACCTCGACGATAAGCGCCGCCATCCGTCGCGCCACCTGAATCAGCTGGGTTGCATTAAGCGAACGGGCATCGGTGCCAGCGCCGAAAACCTCATCGACAATCCTTTGCCCCGGCTGATGAGCATGAACCACGCGCCCTTGCCCATCGGTTTCCAGTAGACGACCACCGACGTTCAGGCAGGCGGTACCGCTGACTTTTCCGGCATCAAACAGGGCGTAGTTCGAGGTACCACCACCGATGTCGATGTTCAGCACCCGACACAGGCGCTGTTCTGACAGGGTTTGCGCCCCGGCGCCGTGACCGGCAATCACCGACTCCAGATGCGGACCGGCGCTGGCCACCACAAAGTCCCCCAGCGACTGCGACAGCGCCATCACCGCCGGACGAGCATTGCGGGTTTTCGCACTCTCACCGGTGATGATGATTGCCCCGGAGTCCACCGATTCAGGCGCAATGCCTGCGGCCTGATACTGGGCCAGAATCAGCGCCTTAAGTTCAGCCTCCTTCAGACCGCCTTGCTTATCGACAGGGGTAAAGAAGACCGGGCTTTGCCAGCTAATTTCGCGTTTGATGAATTCGTAGCGCGGCACCTGCGACACCGCCGCACGGTTCACCAGCTCAAGGCGCGAAAAGATCACCTGGGTGGTGGTGGTGCCGATATCGATACCGACGCTCAGCAGCTGGCGCGTGTTCACGATTGCGCCTCCGCTTCGGTTTCTGCTGGTGTAGAAACGTTTTCATCTTTCGGCACCAACATCATCGCCACGCCAATTGCCGTCACGCCGCCGATCAGCTTGCCGACAATCATCGGGAAGATCATGGCGTTCATATTGGCGGCGGCGAAGCCTAAGTGGTCGCCCAGCGCAAAAGCAGCGGAGACCGAAAACGCGCAGTTGATGACTTTGCCGCGAGTATCCATGAGCTTCATCATGCCGAACATCGGGATGTTGTTGGCCAGCGTCGCGACCATACCAGCAGCAGCGATATTGTTAACTTTCAGCAGATTGCCGACGCGCATTAGCGGTTTTTCAAACCAGCGGGTCAGCAGCAATACCATCGGATAGGCACCGAGCAGTACGCAGGAGATGGATCCGATAACTTCAATGGCGCGCATCACTTCGCCTGGCTTGTCGTCGACCGCCATAAAGATAGGGTCAAGACCGGGGATCAGATCCCAGCCAAGCAGGAATTTGATCACCGCAGCGGCAAGTCCGATGGTGATCAGCGCCACGAGGAACTTGGCGAAGATCTGGAAGCCGTTGATCATTTTTTCCGGAATAAACTTCAGCCCCAGCGCCACCAGCGCAGCGACAATCAACACCGGGATCATGTTCATCAGGATCAGCGCGAAGGTGAACTCAACCGGCTGGCCGTTAACCTCAACACCGGAGTACATCGCAATCAGGCCACCCGCAATACAGCCGATCGGAATGGTGACAATCCCTGCCAGTACGCCCAGCGCCAGATAACGACGATCGGAGGGCTCGATAATGCCGAGCGCGACCGGTATGGAGAACACAATGGTTGGCCCCATCATGGAACCCAGAATCAGGCCGGAGTACATCCATGCCGCAATGTCGCCGCCCGCCAGCTCTTTGGCGAGGAAGAAGCCACCCATATCACAGGCCAGCAGCGTCCCGGCGAACATCGATGGGTTTGCACCGAGCATTTCATACAGCGGAATAATCACCGGCCCGAGCAGATGCGCCAGTACCGGAGCCAGCGCGGTCATACCGACCATCGCCAGGCCCAGCGCGCCCATCGCCATAAAGCCTTCTTCGAACTGACTGCCGGATCCCTCGATACTTTTACCTATCTTACCGAGGAAGCGCGCCGAGCCGCCGAACTGCGACAGGATCCTGTCCACGGCGGCAATCAGCATAAAGAACATCATGATGTACATGATGATTTCGTTAATTCCCATAGCCCTTACTCCCTGTCATTTATGATTTGTAGATACTGTGAACACCTGGAACTCTTGAGTGATATACCGGTGTTGTAGCCCGGACAGGCGCTACGCGCCGCCTCCGGGATAACCCTCCAGCCCGCATCATTCCCGGTGGCGCTTCGCTGACCGGGCTACGGGGTCACCGCAATCCTGTACTCCGGGAAATCGCATCATTGCGCCGCCGTATACAGCTGGATAATCTGCTCCTGGTTGGCGGTTCGCGGGTTAGTACGCAAACAAATATCCCCCAGCGCCGCCTGCGCCCATCCACTGAAGTGTTCAGGTAACGCTCCGGCATCCGAAAGCCGTTTGGTCAGGCCCACCTCGGCAATCAGCTCGCGTACGGCAGCAATTGCGTCGTGGTGATCGGTTTTCTTGCCGGTTAGCGCCCGGCCGATATGGCTAAAGCGTTCGCGGCACACCATGCGGTTAAATTCCATCACCGTCGGCAGCAGCATGGCGTTGGCCTGGCCGTGCGGAATGTGCAGCGCCGCGCCAGGCTGGTGCGCCATCGCGTGGCATAAGCCCAGACCGGCGCTGGAAAAAGCCATCCCGGCCATGCACGAGGCAAGCAACATGCTTTCGCGCGCAGCGAGATCGTGGCCGTAGCCCACCGCTTTCGGCAGCGACTGGGCAATCATCGCAATCGCGCCAATCGCCAGGCTGTCGGTGAACGGCGTCGCGTTGAGCGCGCTGTAAGCTTCTATGGCATGAGTCAGCGCATCGATACCGGTCATCGCCGTCACGTGAGGAGGAACACCTTCAGTCAGCGCAGCGTCAAGAATCGCCACGTCCGGCATCAGAGAAGCATGCGCCAGCACCTGCTTACGTCCGCTTACCGCATCGATAATCACCGTCACGTTGGTGGTTTCGGAGCCGGTTCCGGCCGTTGTCGGCACCGCAATCAGCGCCAGGCGCGGGCGCAATACGCTGGTTTCGGTCATGGCGCTCAGCGTCTGATCAGGGTTGGTCGCCAGCAGCGCGACCGCTTTTGCCGCATCCAGCACTGAACCGCCGCCAAAAGCCACTACGCCGTCGCACTGCGATTCGCGCAGTTGCGCCACCGCTGCACAAACGTCGGTAATGCACGGCTCACCCAACGGACACGGCCAGACGGTCATCGCCACGCCTTTCATCGCCAGACTGCGTTCAAGCCCGGCGGTCATTCCCGCTTGATGCAAAAAACTATCAACCATCACGAACAGATGGCTCAAACCGCGAGTTTGCGCTTCCTGCCCGCAGGTGCTGAGCGCGCCGAGGCCGCACAGCGTGACCGGCGGTACGCTAAAGGTTTTTACGCGTTGCAGATTCAGGGTATCGAATGCCTGAAAGAGCGCCGTCTGCAATTCAGCTTGCATAGATTCCCTCCGCTTTCTCTCTCCCGCTGCTGGCAATTGCCAGCGGGGTCATAAACAGGCTGTGCTGAGGCAAATGCACCTGCAATTCCGGGAAGCGCTTGCGAAAAAGCACATCCACGCCCGGCTGCATACAGGAGCCGCCCGCCAGCCATAAATCAGCAATTCCCTGCCCTTCAATATGGTGAGCAACAATCTCGGCCATCTTTTCGTATACCGGCTTCACCACCGGCCAGATCTCCTGAGCGTTGCTGCGCTTGTACTGCTCCGCTTCTTCCAGTTGAATACGGCGGTTTCCGGCAAGCGTCAGGGAGATGTGATGACCACCGGTGGCTTCGTCGGCGGAGTACGTCACCTCGCCTCGTTTGACGATAGCGATGCCGGTGGTACCGCCGCCGATATCCACCACGCCCGCGTTATCCAGTTGCAGCAGATCCGCCACCGCGGTCGGTTCATCCAGCACATGGCTGACTTCCAGCCCTGCGGACTCCAGCACATTGATCGAAATACGCGGATCGGTGCCCGGCGGAAACGAGGTCGCCGCGTGGGTAAAGCGGCAGCCAAGCTGCTGTTCGAGGGTGTCGAGATGGCGGCGCACGATGGTGACGGCACCGAAGAAATCCCAGACGATGCCGTCACGCACGACGTCAGCCCAGTCCAGGCACACCGCCACCGGCTGCCCTTCGCTGTCGACAACCATCGACACCACGTCGCAGGTGCCTAAATCCACGCCCAGCCACAGCGGTGATTCACTGGCGGCAGGCGTCTGATTACACAGGGCTGCCGCTTTTTGCAGTCTGGGGGTGAGCCAAAGTTGTTCGTCGTGCGCCATCTCTTTCACTCCTTATACGATGCGGAACGCATCCACCAGCACACAGCGCCGCAGGCGAACAAAGGTACGCGCACTGGTCACCCCTTCCCCGGTTGGCGTGGTGATGGTCATGGTGGTCCAGCCTTCACCGCCCAGTCCAAGCCCGGCAATACACGGTCCGTTTTTGACGAAAATGCTGGTGTCGATGGCATTAGCCATCTGGTTCATGTTGTCGATATTGCGCGAGTGCATCGCCGCCGTGTGATGGCAGCCACCTTCAAGCTGGACCGCCAGGGCGATGGCCTCTTCGACGTTGGCGACCCGCACCACAGGCAGCACCGGCATCATCATTTCGGTCACCGCAAACGGATGGCTGGCTGAGGTTTCAACGAACAGCAGGCGCGTTTGCTCCGGGACGTTCAGACCGATGGCCGCGGCAATCTTGCCCGCATCGCGCCCGACCCAATCACGGCTGACGGTGCCTTTGCCGCGCTCATCGACATTTTTCAGCAGCACCGGCTGGAGCTGCTCGGCCTGAGCGGGAGTCAGTTTCACCGCATGTTGGCCTTCCATCAGGCGCATCAGCTCATCGGCGACGCTATCAACCACAATCAGCACTTTTTCATCGGCGCAGATGATGTTGTTATCAAACGACGCGCCTTTGACGATGGACTGCGCGGCGCGCGCCAGGTCGGCGGTCTCATCAACCACCACCGGTGGGTTACCGGCTCCGGCAGCAATCAGGCGTTTGTTGGTATGCTTGCGCGCGGATTCCACCACCGCTTCGCCGCCGGTGACGACCAGCAGGCCGATGCCGGGGTACTTAAACAGCCGCTGGGCAGTTTCGATATCCGGGTTCGCCACGGTGACCAGCAGGTTTGCCGGGCCGCCCGCCGCAACCACCGCCTGATTAAGCAGGCCGATCGCGCGCTGAGAAACACCTTTCGCTGCCGGATGCGGCGCAAAGACTACGCTGTTGCCAGCGGCAATCAGGCTGATGGCGTTGTTAATGACGGTCGCGGCCGGGTTGGTGGACGGTGTTACCGAAGCCACCACGCCCCACGGCGCGTTTTCAATCAGCGTCAGGCCGTTATCGCCGGTCAACACCTGCGGGGAGAGACACTCCACGCCCGGCGTACCGCGCGCCTGAGCGACGTTTTTGGCAAATTTATCGTCAACGCGTCCCATGCCGGTTTCAGTCACGGCAAGTTCCGCTAATTCCTGGGCGTGTTTTTCGCCCGCTTCACGAATGGCATGAATGGCAAGCTGGCGCATCGCCACGCTCTTCAGCCCCTGTTGGGCAACTTTCGCTGCCGCAACGGCGTCATCCAGGGAGGCAAAGACGCCCATTTCATGAACGGCGCCAGCAGGCTGACTGCTGTCTTTCATCTTCAGCAGTACCGCTTTGATGACCTGTTCAATATCCTGTTGATTCATTTTCTTATGCCCTATTTGTGAAAGATCACCTGACCACCAGCCACCGCTTCATCGACGATGCCAATCACGCACAGGTCGACGGGAGAGGATTCACGCGCATGCGCCTGGCGGGCTGAGCTACCGCTAACCAACAGCACCCACTCACCGGGCCCCGCGCCAATATTGTCGATAGCGACGGCGCTCTGCCCGTCGGGATTACCCTGGGCGTCAATCATTTCCACCATCAGCAATTTGTCGTGCGCCAGTCCCTGATGGCGGACGGTACAAACAATTTGTCCTGTGACGATTGCCAGTTTCATATCCGCCTCCGTGGCTTATTTCAGGTAAAGCAGTTCCCTGCCCTCCGTAGAGAGCCATTTGCAAAAGGGAGAATGTGACGCCAGCAGGTGACGTCACAGAGAGCGGTTACAGGTTGCTGCTGTCGCCTTTAAAGCTGATAGGAAACACTTCTTCCAGATCGCCATGCGGACGCGGAATAACGTGTACCGAGACCAGCTCGCCAATGCGCTGTGCCGCGGCAGCACCGGCATCCGTCGCGGCTTTACACGCCGCCACATCGCCACGCACCATGGCAGTACACAGGCCGCCACCGATCTGCTTCACGCCAACCAGCTTCACGCGTGCGGCTTTAACCATTGCGTCAGAAGCCTCAATCAGCGCAACCAGGCCCCGGGTTTCAATCATTCCTAATGCTTCCATTGTGTTTTCCTCTTAATCAAAGGGGGTCCAGAACGGGACCTATACAACGAGTGTTTGCGAGTCGTTTACCCGATTCGCGTCAGTCTGGCGCGGCACGGCTGCCACTAACGCCAGTTCGATAATTTCCTGCACGCTACAGCCTCGGGAGAGGTCGTGAAGCGGCGCGGCAAGTCCCTGAATGAGCGGCCCAACGGCGCGATAGCCGCCCAGCCGCTGGGCGATTTTGTAGCCAATATTGCCCGCCTCCAGCGATGGGAAGACCATCACGTTCGCATTGCCTTCAAGCGGGCTGGCGGGCGCTTTTTGCGCGGCGACATCCGGCACGAAAGCGGCATCAAACTGCAGTTCGCCGTCCACCATCAGCTGCGGCGCACGCTGGCGGACGATCTCGGTCGCCTGCTGTACGTTGGCAACATTAGGGTGGCGGGCGCTGCCGTTGCTTGAGAAAGACAGCATCGCGACGCGCGGCTCCTCGCCGGTAATGGCTCGCCAGGTGTCGGCGCTGGCGATAGCGATATCCGCCAGCTGCGCCGCCGTCGGTTGCGGCACTACGCTGCAATCGGCGAAGCCTAATGCCGGTCCGATGTACTGCGGCAGCATCAGGAAAATCGACGACAGCGTTTTGCAACCCGGCAGCAGGCCAATAATCCGCAATCCGGCGCGCAGCACGTTCGCCGTTGACGAAAGATTGCCAGCAATGCACACATCGGCCTTACCCGCGCTGACCATCGCGGCGGCGAACATCAGCGGGTCATTGAGTTTTTCCAGCGCATCCGGCGGCGTTTTCTCTCCGGCACGGGCCAGCCAGCGCTCGGCAAACGCTTCGCGCATGGACAGATTGCTGTGCGGGTCGATGACCTGAATACCGTCCATCGGCACGCGGTGGCTGAGCGCAAACTGGCGCAGAGCAAACGGACTGGCGACCAGAATCGGCCTTGCCAGCCCCTGCTGTTGCAGGTAGTGCGCGGCCTTCAGCACGCGAACATCCAGCGCGTCCGGAAAGACCACCCGAGCGGGTGAATGCAATGCAAGTTGGCGAGCACGTTCAATAATCATTGCTCCCCTCCCAGGCGTTGTTGTATTTGGCTAACGGTGAGCGGATGCTTCGTGACGCACAGAATCATCATCACGTAGACGGTACTGGAGAGGCGGTTTAGCGCTTGCAGAATGTCCGGGCGCAATACCTCAAAACTGCGGCTAATAAAGACCTGGGCGGCAACCGTTTCAGCCTCACGCACCTTGGTACGCAACAGATTCAGCAGCGCGGCATCCCGCCCGTGGCTGGCTTCCGGCACCAGATGATCGTGGTCGAGATAGCGCAGCGGCTGATGAGAAAGCCGGTGCAGCTCATCCTCGTTCAAGCCGACGATGGACTGCGCCGCCAGCGGTTCATCCATGGCGTCGGCGCGCATAATGTTGCCCAGACGCGAGCGAATATCCGCCAGCCACGGCTGCCACGGTTCCGCCAGTTCGATTTGCAGCCACACTGCCAGTGCGATAGTGCTATCGAGCACCGCGCGAAAGCCCAAACGCGGGTCGCTTTTGGCGACCATCTTGTCTGCCGTCAGATGGGTCAGCGTGTCGGGCTTTTTCACCACCGGCTGGCGACACAGCTCGCAGCACGCCTGCGGGTGCGTTTCGCTGCTGGTTAAGCCATGTACCGGCTGCGGCTGCTGTTGCTCATCATCAACAAACAGGCTTCCCTGCTCGTCGATAAACTTGATGCGCAGACGGCGGCTTTCCAGCAGTTCCCGAGCTGATGGCGTCAGGCGAGCATCGGCGGGCAGATGAATCTCTGCTCCTTCGCTGAGCGTGTGGTTTGCTCTGAGCCAGGCTTCGGTGATGAAATCTTTCATAGCGATTGCCAGTTCGCAGGCCAGGCAACGTACAGGAAGCGCACGCTCGACGGAGTGCCAAACTCGATGCTCGAACCTTTCGGGATGAACATCACGTCACCGGCTTTGGCAATCATGGTTTCGCCTTCATGGCGCACGTGCAGCTCGCCCTCCAGCACCATGTCAACCTCGTCGTAATTCAGCGTCCACGGGAAAAAAGCATTTTCCCACTGCATAAACCCGGCGGCCATGCTGCTGCCGTCCTGGTCGGTGACTAAGTCCGTTAAGCCGACGCAGTGCGGTTCAGCACCGTCGAAGCGGCCAAACTTGACGCTGCTGCCGTCAATGACTTTTACGCCACCTTTGCCGGTGACCGATTTAAAGCTGGGCTGCATATCGCCCTGCGCCAGCGACTGTTTCTCCTTCATCACCTTGTCCATCAACTGCGCGACCAGACTTTCGGTAAACTGTCCTTCCGGCAGCTGCGCGATGATGGTTTCACGAATGCGCTGGCTTTCGGTTTTCTCCTCTGCCACCGGTGCCGCCACCGCAGGTGTGGATTCATCGCATTCGGTAATGGCGACGCCCAGCAGATCCGCAACTTCGCGGGCCTCCGGGGTGATGATGCTGGCGCGCAGAACAATCGATATCTTCTGTTCACCACGTGCGTGGGCCGCACGAATATCGTTAGCTGTGATGAGTTTCTTCACCTGCCCCTTCCTCCTTTTGGCTGAGCTCTGTCAGATAATCCACTAGGTGCTGTACGCTTTGCGGGTCGTGGCCGTTGAGTTCAAAAATCGGCTCCTGAAACCCCATTGCGTGAAGTAACCGCCGCGTTGCGGCAACGTCGGCATCCGGCATATCCGTTTTGCTGATTGCGGCGATTTGTCGTTTACTGGTGCCGATATCCAACAGCCCGGCAGGTAAGCGACTCTCTTTGTCATTGGCTGCATGGACATAAATCAGCGTATCCACATCCTGTAGCGTGGTAATTAACGCGTGATACCAGCGCGGATGACTGAAATATTCCCCTGGCGTGTCGATATCGCCACTTTCATTAAATTCCACGGCCTGCGTTTTCCTGGCGAGGGAATAATTCCCCTGCAACGCGTTAAATAGCGTTGTTTTCCCCGCTCCCACCGTACCGACAAATGCAATACGTTTCATCGCCGCCTCTAATTAGCTTTTTGTTAACTCGCAGAGGGTATAATTTAATAATCTGCCCAGTCCGCTAACCGTCTGCAGTAGCGCCTCTTCTACCGCGCCAACCGAACCATAGATAACCAGCGCGCCGCTAAATCTGTCGAGAAAACCGATATGCACATCGGCGGCCTTCATCGCCAAATCACCAGCGATCATGGCGGTTTCTCCAGGGGTTAAGGTCATAATGCCGATAGCGCCGGATTCGGGAACGCCGATCTTTTTCGCCAGTTCCTCGCCAGGGTGCGCAATCAGATGCGCCAGCGTAACCTGCTTTCCTGGTACAAACTCCTGAATGATGCGTTCTTTATCCATGGCTCACTGCTCCGCTAAAATCTGGGCTCATGGTGACAAGATTTTGCTGGAGTAAATAACAAAATTCGGCAAGCTGATTTAAAAGGTGAGGTAGATCACTAAGAAAATAAAATAAAAATAAGGGCTAAAAATCAGGGTGAGGTGATTAATTAATGCGGGGAGAGTGCGCGTATAAAAAATGCCGCATGAAGGACTTCACGCGGCATTATCATTATTTTTCAAACTATTCTTTTGTCACCGCAGGAGCCTGATAGCCGCCCCCCAGTGATTTCATTAGCTGAATATTCTGGATAACCCGCTGGGTGTCCAGGATAAGCAGCGATATCTCTTCCGCCAGAACGGGAAGTCGGGCTTCGGTTGCCTGTAAGCGGCTTCCCAGACCACGTTTAAAGGCGGCCTCAGCGGCAGCCTGCGTATAGCGCATCGCCTCAACCCGGTCCAGTTGCATCCCACGTTCTTCATTCAGCGTCTGCAAACGCGTACCGTTAATCGCAACATCGCGCACGGCGTCGAGCACCTGTTGATTATAGCGTTCAATCATCATGTTACTGGCGGCCCGGGTGTGCTGCAGGTTGGCATTGAGACGCCCGCCATCGAACAGCGGCAGGCGCAAGCCAGGAATGAAGTTAATCTGCTTGCTGGTACTTTTAAACAGCTGGTCGAGATGAATTGCATCCAGGCCAAAGAACGCTTTGATATCGAAACTCGGATAGAACAACGCGCGAGCGGCATCCACCTGGCTTAGCGATGCCTGCACGTACCAGCGCATTGCCTGTAAATCAGGACGTCTGGCGAGCAATTCATACGAGAGCGTTGGTGGAAGACCGGTTTGTATCTGCGGCAAAGCAATCGGCTTAATATCAGGTAAATCGCTGGCACCGGCACCGATCAGCGCCCGCAGCGACTCACGCGTTTCTTTGATTTGCCCTTTTACCGCCGCGATCTGTTTGTCCACCGCCAGCATCTGCGCTCTGGCGCCGTGGTACGGCACCTTCGCTTCCAGCCCGTGGGCGACTTTGCTCTGGTGAGCTTTCACCGCGAAATCAATAACGTCACGAGTTTGTTGCAGCAGATCAAGCATCTGATAGCTGGCCTGCATGCTGTAATAAAGCTGCGCTACGCCAGCGCTGAGAGACAGCTCAACCGCCGCCGTCTCAGCAAGCGCGGCGTTTTGCGCGCCGATGGCCGCCGCAACGGCTGAACGATGCACGCCCCACAGATCAAGATCCAGACCGGCAAACAACCCCACCGTCGCTTCAGTGTAGTAAGGGCCATCCATACCGAGCTTTGGCGCATCCATCGCATAAGGGCTAAGGAAGCCGTTGGCCGAAACCCGTTGCCGGTTGACCATCCCTAATGCGGCAACCTGGAGCCGCGATCCGGCCTCTAACAGATCGGCCTGCGATTGTGCCTGCTCTTCGCGCAGTTTCGCCTCAGCCAGCGTATGCGAGCCGGAAAGCGTGCGCTGAATAAGATTGTCCAGCTGCGGATCGTTAAACTGACGCCACCATTGCGCCTGCGGCCACCCCTGGCTGGCGAGATGAATGTCATCGGCCAGTTTGATTTGATCGGGCTGAATAGACTGATGCTGGGCAGAATCTTTGCGTATCAGCGCGCAACCGGTGAGCGCTGTGGTGCTGGCAAGAATGCCGCAAAGTAGTAATCGCGGAAGGTTACTGGTCATAGTTGAGAGACTCCTTGCACCGGCTCTCTGGCTGGCGAGTGATCCGTGTGGGTCCAGTCGGGTAAACGGATCATCTGCTGCATGACGCATTGCTCCTGTTTGTCTAACCCGGATAATTTTTCCAAAGAGGAGGATGAGAGCGTGATATCAGGAGGTGAACTCGTGCCGCTCGTCAGGCCCTGCGCATATTTTTCTAACGCATCGGCAAAACGGGCCGCTCTCGCCTGCTGCGCTTCATCGTCCAGCATTCCGGCATGCTCCCAGCTCGTTTCCCAGGCATAAAGAATTTCTCGCCCCTGGTGAATAACCTGCTGGCCGTAATTAACCAGCCTGATGCGCTCATCGGCATCCAGATGACGCTCTAATGCCACCCGCTCGCAGATTTCCTCGCAGCCGCTGATGGTGGCCAGAAAACCGATGCGCAGTTGCAAATAGTTGCGCTGAGCCGCCGCATCCTGCGGGCGCGGAATACGCATCAGCTTACTGAGTATCCCCAGCGCACCCGCCAGCTTTTTCGGCAGCACGCCCGCTTCGCTTTCTGGCCAGATGAAGGTGTAGACAACGGCTGAAACCGCAGTACCAATCAGGATCCCGATAGCACGATCGCGTACTTCAACCAGGTCGTAGATCGGACCGAATGCGTTCTCAAGCGTTGCCAGTGCGAAAGTGACGACCATCTGCGTACCGATGTAGGACGAGCGTTCCGAGCCGGTGGCAATCCACGCGCCAAGCAGAAATATCGGTGTCAGAACGCACAATAATTCAACAATACCGTCTAGCCAGGGCATGATAAAAATCGTCACCAGCAGCGCTAACATTGCTCCACATAGCGCGCCGCCAAAGCGCAACACCATTTTCTGATACGACGAAGCAATACTGGCGTTCGCCACAATAATGCAGGTCAGCATACAGGTGTGGATGCCTTCCCAATCGACGCCGGAATAAAAGACATAGCAAATCATGCATGCCAGCAGCGTTTTCAGGGCATAGCGGATATAGACCGGGTTGGTAAACGCATCGGCAGCCATTGACGGCTGCTTCGCTGGCGGGGTTGGCGGCGTGTCGGGATCCATATGTCCCAGCTGTAGCAACATCTGGCAGAGCGTTTGCAGACCACACGCCTGCGCGACGGCACTCTCGTCAGCGCTGAGATGCCATTCACTACGCCAGGGTTCACCCTGAGCAATCACATTTTGCAGCCCGGCAATTTCACCGCGCAGCTTACTGATTAACTCGCCAGTTGCCTTGTTGCCGGGGATGGCCGAAATATCAAAGCGGTTAAGCGTGGCATATATCCAGGTCACCGTTGTGACACATGTCTGCCACCAGGCGCTTCTTGCGCGCCAGTCAGCATCATCAGCCATGCAAAAGACGTTAAGCTTTTGCAGAGCCAGCGCTTCTTTCTCAATGTTTTTTTCTGCCAGAGGCGGAACAGAGGACGTCAAATGGCTAACCGCGTCATCCAGCCTCTCACAAAGCGCCGTGCGCATCTGCTGAACCGCCCGGCTGGGAAACCACAAAACGCCGGTCAGCACCATCAGCAAGGTGGGATAGAGGCCAACCACGATACACCACAGCGTTAAACGCAGTACGATATCCGGATAATCGAGCATCCCCGGAAAGGTTTGGCCATATACCGCCACAATGGCAACGGCGAAAAAGACCAGGCCCAGGCGATGGGTGCGCATCATAAACATGCTTCCCAACACAATCAGGCTGGCAATACCCATGCGTAGTAACGGATAGCTGTAGGTCCATTTGTAGATCAGCAGCAGGCTGCAAATTTCAAGCACGGTGGCGACCACAAACAGAATCGCCACAAATTTGGTATAAAAGGCGTTGGACTGAATACCGTAAAACAGCACCGCCAGCGATATTGCCAGGAATGGGATTTCAAAGGTCATTGAAACCACCACCACCACCAGGCAATTCACCCATAGCAGCATCGTCTGATGGGTCCGCCCCGGACGCCGCTCGCTTAGCTCCTCATGAAAGAATGCCAGCAGCCGAACCCATGACATCGGTAAATAATTGAGGGCGCGCATTATTGCGGCTCGAGCGTTGCGACAGCCGAAGCGCCAATACGAAACATCTCTGCGTCCGGTTTATCCACCATAATTTTCACCGGAAAACGCTGTGCCACGCGGACCCAGTTAATTGAGCGGGATACGTGCGGTAATCCTCCCAGCACAATGCCGCCATCATCGGGCAGCACCCCGTAGCCAATCGAATCCACTTTCCCCTGGAAGGTTCTGCCAGAATCGCTCATCAAATGAATAGTCGCGGGAACGCCCGGACGAATATTTTTTAGGTCCGTCTCGCGAAAATTAGCGATGACATACCACTGGCGTGTGTCGATCAGGGTAAATACGGGCTTCATTGCTGAAGCAAACTGGCCTACGGACGTTTTCAGAGAAACAATCCGTCCATCAAAAGGTGCACGAACAATCGTCATATCCAGATAGAGCTTAGTCAGGGCGATATCAGCCTGTACAACCTCACGCTGGGCTACCAGTGCGTCAACTCCGCTCACGGCGCTGGCCGCCTGCTGTGCCTGGAGTAAAATAGCATTGAGATCGGCCGCGGCGGCCCGCTGCGCCGTTCTGGCGCGGTCAACATCTTCCGCCGAGACAAAGCCTTCCGATAACAAAGGCTCGGTGCGGCGCAATGTATCGCCCGCCTGTTTTGCCGCGGCGCGCGCTTTTGCAACTGCCGCCTGAACGGAATCAGCACCGTATTTTTGTGCATCGACGCTGCGCTGGGTCAGCATAATCTGCTTATCAAGCGCGGCAAGCGCGGCTTCCGCCTTCGCCAGATTGGCTTGATACTGGCGCGGATCGATGCGGAAAAGCAGATCCCCCTGCTTGACCGGCTGGTTATCTTTTACCGCCAGCTCGACAATGCGCCCACTGACTTCGGGTACAACGTCAATGGTATCCGCAGCGGCATAGGCATCATTTGTTGACGGCGAACTGTCCACTCGCCAAATCACAAACACCAACACGACCAACGTCAGTAGTACCAGAATCAAGGCCGGAATTTTTTTACCCGGCGATTTTTTCAGTGAACTTTCCATGAGGGCATCTCAACATGAATTAAAAAAATACCAGCCAGAACAGCATGGAGTAGAGGACAAAAAGGCTGGTATACACAATAGCGGGGAATCCCGGCCGTATATTTCTGTAAGTAACCAATCGCCGGGTGAGCAATGTCAGAAGAACGCCCATAATAATGCAAAATAGCCAACCAGGATAATAGGCGCCGATAACGGGAATAGCGGGCGACAGAGTACATCCTGTTAATAATATCGCTGGCGTAAGCCAGAAAAATCTTTCTATTTGCGTCACAATACGGGATTTAAATGTTTGCATAATGAAATACATCCTGTTTATTGCGAACAATATCCTGAGTGAATATAAAAATATCTTAAGAAGGTAAAAGTATCGCTATCCATTACTGATAGTAAACTCTTTTATCAACTCACCGCATTCATAACTTATATTTTCCATCTATTATTTAATCAAAAACATTCAACAACCAAATGATTAAATATTTTAAACAACTCACAGCCAACTTCTCTCCCCATGATATTACCGCCCTATAGTGCCATAATGGACAATATCGGCATGTATTATTCTGAATTTACGTTTCGGCCTCAATAAACTCTCAGGTGATATGGTTGAATGTTATTACTACCAATAGACGCATTGCCTGCCGCCAGCTCCAAATGATGTGGCGCAGAGCATTGGAAATAGTTTTTAAGGGTCAGCGTAATATGTCTCAAAATATATCAACCCGTGCTTTTCATGCTATGGCGAAACCCAGCGGGTCGGACTGCAACCTGAACTGCGCTTACTGCTTCTATCTCGAAAAACACGCGTTATATGACGATGTTCCACAACCTCGTATGAATGATGCAATGCTGGAGCATTATGTCCGCGATTATATTGCCTCATGCGATCCAAAGTCAGAGGTGGCATTCACCTGGCAAGGTGGCGAGCCGACGCTACTGGGACTGGATTTTTACCGCCGCGCTGTCGCCCTTCAGGTCCAATATGGTGCCGGACGGCAGATCAGCAATAGTTTTCAAACCAACGGCGTGCTGTTAGATGATGAGTGGTGCGAGTTTTTTGTACGCCATAATTTCCTGATTGGCTTATCGCTGGACGGGCCTGAGGATATTCATAACGAATACCGCCTGACGAAGGGTGGCCGCCCGACGCACAAGCTAGTGATGCGTGCTTTAGCGCGGCTTCAGCAGCATGGAGTGCAGTATAACGTGCTGGCCTGCGTGAATCACCACAGCGCCCAGCAGCCGGAGAAAGTGTACGAATTCCTCGTCTCCAGCGGCATCGAGTTTATTCAGTTCATCCCCGTCGTCGAGCGTCTGGCCGATGCGTCAGCGCAGCAGTCCGGCCTGACGCTACGCTCGCCCGGCGAAGCCTGCGGGACGTTGACAGCATGGTCGGTACAACCTGACGATTATGGTGCATTTCTTTGTCACGTTTTTGACCGCTGGGTTAAGCGTGATGTAGGTAAAATTTATGTCATGAATATTGAGTGGGCATTCGCCAGCTTTGTCGGCGCGCCCGGTGCGGTCTGCCATCACCAGCCAACCTGCGGCCGTTCCGTGGTTGTCGAGCATAATGGCGACGTTTATGCCTGCGATCATTACGTCTACCCGCAATATCATTTAGGCAATATCTGCGAGCAAACCTTTGCAACAATGTTGGACTCGGCAAAACAGGTTGATTTCGGTAAAGATAAATACGCCACTCTGCCCAATCAGTGCCGACAGTGTTCGGTGCTAAAAGCCTGCTGGGGCGGATGTCCAAAGCATCGTTTTGCGTTAACCGAGGAAGGCAAACCGGGATTGAATTATTTGTGTGCCGGGTTTCGCCGCTATTTCCAGCACTTACCGCCATACCTGAAGGCGATGGCCGATCTGATGGCGATGGGCCGCCCGGCCAGCGATATTATGCATGCCCATTTACACCATCGCAGAACAGAGAAATAAAATAACCGGCTTCATAAGAAGCCGATTATCCACTGAATACAACTTAGAGTTTAATCTGCACTTTAGGCGGGTATTTTTTCAGAATTTCCATGTAGTTATGGACTTCATCCTGCAAAGGTACCCCCATCGGAATATGGCGTACGCCGACGCTTTCATCTTCCTGCGGATTGGTATAGAGGTTAAATATCATGGTCCCCGCCGTTTTCATAATTGCGCCGGTAAACCCGCCCTGATAGCCGGTTTGCGTGAAGGCGAAAGGCTGCTGGATAAGCAGATGATATTTAAATTCATCGATACGAACCGCCGAAAGCTCGCCATTGAGGAAGTAGTGTTCTGCTTTACGGTTTGACTGTCCGTCTTTACCGATAAAGAAAGATGCCTGGTCAACACCATCAATAAAGGTTTTTTCAGGCACCAGCTTCGCCAGCTCCGCGCCCGGATGGCCTGCCAGTGAAAGACTGGTCGGGAACAAATCCGCCAAATCCACAATCCCGTCGGATCTACGCGGTTGGATCATTCCCTTCCAGTAAACAAACGTCGGCACGCGCACCCCGCCCTCCCACGTTGAGCCTTTCGCGCCACGGAACGGCGTGCGACCATGTGGCGGCACTTCCGCTTCCGGGCCGTTATCGGAGGTGAAGACGATCAGCGTATTATCCAGTTGCCCGCTGGTCTCCAGCGCTTTGTACAGGTTGGCAAAGACGTCATTCATCTCCACCATACAATCGCTGTAGGAAGTACGCGCTGGCGAGCGCCCGGCATAATGGGCATTCGGATAGTTGTCAAAATGGCAGCCGCGCGTTCCGTAATACAAGAAGAACGGCTTATCTTTTTTCGCCATGCTGTTGATAAACTCAACGCCGTACTTCATCCAACGCTGGTCCAGATCTTCCATATACTTCGGCGTGATTTCGGCTACAGCTTCCTGCTTGCCTCCGCGTACCGCATGGACATCATTTTTATCGAACGGCAGATTCTGAATATACTGGCTACGGGCAGGACTTAGCGCCACTTCCGGGTTCACATTCGGATCGCGCCATTCGGTGTACATATCGGAAACGGAGTTAAAACCGCGAAAATCGTCAAAACCGACGTTTTGCGGCTGCGAACCGGTATTCTCGCCCATGTGCCATTTACCGATGGCCTGAGTGATATAGCCTTGATCGTGCAGCAGTTGCGGCAGCGTGGTCAATCCCTCAAGACCGCCAGGCATACCGTACATCGGCGGCATTAAAATTCCGTGGTGAACGGAGTATTGCCCGGTCATGATCGTCGCACGAGTTGGAGAGGAACTCGGCTGCGAATAGGCCGACGTCAGGACTAATCCCTGATTCGCGACGGCATCGATATCCGGCGTCGGGTTACCCACGGCCTCCCCTCCTCCGTTAAAACCGACATCCATCCAGCCGACATCATCAAGAATGAACACCACAATATTAGGCTTTTTGCCCGTTTTCTTTTCTAACTCGGCCAGCTTCTGCCGCGTATCTTTATCCTGCGCAGGGTGGGACATGACCGGCATCAAGTTGTCAGCAATTCTTGTCGCTGGCGTAACAAGATATTGATTGGGATGGTCGTAACCTGCATGTCCATTTTGGGAAGTCGCAACGGCAGGGGTATCTGCCGCGCTGGCGGTAAATGGGATCGCTGCGGCAATAGCTATTGCAAGCAGCCTCGGAGAAAATGCTAATTCCATAAAGATAAGCTCCCTAATTTTTTATTCCCCAATGGGGATGAGACAATAGCCATGCTAAATAGTAACTTTAGCCATACCTACGTCATGACTCGCTGGTTATTTTTGAATTCAATGTAACGGTACCAGTTACATTTAAAATTACTGGCAAAACGTTGGAAATCATCATGATTTCAGTTACACCATTTCAATACTACCCCGATATCACCTTTGTAAATGCTATTAAGTTAGCAATTCCTTCTGGCCATCAATACAAGCATCAACGCTGTGAATAAAATCATTTCACCCTCTACAGAACCGATCTGCCGAATTTTAACAATCGCCATATAATTAATTGTATTTAAATGAATTCCATCACCAACCATAACCTACGCATTTCATATAAAATACAAAAATAATATAATCGATGAATATATTATTAAAATTTCCTTACAAATAATCCGATAAAAGACCATTTCACAAAAAATGAAAAATAAATTAAAGAGATGAATTTCGTGTTATCTAATGAATAAAAGACGGGATGATTAATATCGCGCATTGATAAAATCAAGATTTGAATAATGATAAAATCAAAGGAAACGAGAAGTGAAGTACAGGTGCGGGAGAGTTCCCGCACCTGTATATATTACAGCGGCTGAGTTTGTGCTTCGACAACCGCCAGTGCGACCATATTCACAATGCGGCGTACCGAGGCAATAGGTGTCAGAATATGCACCGGCTTCGCCACGCCCATTAACACCGGACCGACTGTGACGCCTTCGGAGCTGGAGACGCGAAGTAGGTTGTAACTAATACGCGCCGCTTCCATATTCGGCATGACCAGGATATTCGCCGAGCCTTTCAGCGGGCTGTCCGGCATCCGGTCGTTACGAATGCTTTCCACCAGCGCAGCATCACCATGCATTTCACCATCGATCATCAAATCCGGCGCACGCGCTTTCACCAGCTCCAGCGCCTGGCGCATTTTGCTGGCGGATGGGCAATCCGACGAACCGAAGTTCGAGTGCGACAGCAGCGCCACCCGCGGTTCGATACCAAAACGACGTACGCTCTCTGCCGCCATCAGCGCAATTTCAGCAATCTGCTCTGGCGACGGGTCGTGGTTAACATAGGTATCGGCGATAAAAGTGTTGCCGCTCGGCAACAGCAGCGCGTTCATCGCTCCGGCGGTATGGACACCATCACGGTAGCCAAACAACGGCTTAATGACGTGGAAATGCTCGTGGTAATCACCAATGGTGCCACAAATCATTCCGTCCGCTTCTCCACGCTGTACCATAATTGCGCCGATGGCGGTGGTGTTGCTGATCATCTCACGCTGCGCCTGCTCTTGCGTAATACCGTTGCGTTTCATCAGGCCGTAGTATTCCTGCCAGTACTCTTTAAAACGCGGATCGGACTCGTTGTTGACGATTTCAAAATCGACGCCCGGTTTAATCTGCAGGCCCAGCTTCTGAACGCGCATCTCAATGACGCTCGGACGACCAATCAGAATTGGCTTTGCCAGCCCCAGCGTCACCAGCTCCTGCGTCGCATGCAGCACGCGGTTATCTTCCCCTTCCGCCAGCACGATACGCTTCGGCTCTTTACGCGCCTGCGAGAAAATCGGCTTCATAAACAGGTTGGTTTTGTAGACGAACTCGCTCAGCTTCTCGACGTAGGCATCAAAATCGGCAATCGGACGCGTGGCAACGCCGGAGTCCATCGCTGCTTTCGCCACCGCTGGCGCGATCTTGACGATCAGGCGCGGGTCGAACGGTTTCGGAATGATGTATTCCGCACCGAAGCTCAAATCCTGATCGCCGTAGGCTGAAGCGACAACTTCGCTCTGTTCGGCATGAGCCAGCTCGGCAATCGCGTTCACCGCCGCCAGCTTCATCTCTTCGTTAATTGCCGTCGCACCGACGTCCAACGCCCCGCGGAAGATGAACGGGAAGCACAATACGTTGTTAACCTGGTTCGGATAGTCGGAGCGACCGGTGCAGATAATGGCGTCGGAGCGCACCTCTTTCGCCAGCGGCGGCAGAATTTCCGGCTCCGGATTAGCCAGCGCCAGAATCATCGGCGCGCGGGCCATCTTCTTGACCATCTCCTGAGTCAGCACTTTCGGACCCGAGCAGCCAAGGAAAATATCCGCCTCCTCAATCACGTCATCCAGCGTGCGTTTACCGCTGTCTTCCACCGCGTAAGCCGCTTTGGTTTCCGCCATGTTCGGCTCGCGGCCTTTGTAGATAACCCCTTTCGAGTCGCACACCACAATGTTGTGCTTCTGCATCCCCAGCGCCACCAGCAGGTTCATACAGGCAATCGCCGCCGCGCCTGCGCCGGAAACCACCATCCGCACATCGGAGATGTTTTTCTCTACCACCCGCAGGCCGTTAAGGATTGCGGCGGTACTGATAATCGCCGTGCCGTGCTGATCGTCATGGAAGACGGGAATATTCATGCGCTCGCGCAGTTTTTGCTCGATGTAGAAGCACTCCGGCGCTTTGATATCTTCCAGGTTAATGCCGCCAAAGGTCGGCTCCAGAGCCGCAACGACGTTGATAAATTTGTCCGGGTCCAGTTCATCGACCTCAATATCGAAAACATCGATACCGGCGAATTTTTTAAACAGAACGCCTTTGCCTTCCATCACCGGCTTGCCGGCCAGTGCACCGATATTGCCAAGTCCCAGAACCGCCGTGCCGTTAGAGACCACCGCAACAAGGTTGCCACGCGCGGTATATTTGTAGGCCGCCAGCGGATCTTTTTCGATTTCCAGACACGGGGCGGCAACGCCCGGCGAGTAGGCCAGAGCCAGGTCACGCTGAGTCGCGAGCGGTTTAGTTGGGGAAACCTGGATTTTTCCGGGAACAGGGAATTCATGGAAGTCGAGGGCGCTTTGTTTTAACTGCTCATCCATTTTATCTTTCCTTTCACATATCGATCGTAGGGGTGAAGCGTAATGGCGTATCGGATGTTCACCCTAAAGGGCCACCTAGTATCTCGCCTGACGGCTTCGTAAACTTTGAACACCGCCAAACTCTCGCCAAAACAAAGTTATATTTGTTATCGATTTATAATGTTTATGTAACTTAGATTCGGAAGCAATGATAGCCCCATCTGCTATGCTTTTTAGTTATGCAACTCATCAACCTCTCTATCCTAAGCCAATAAAAACTCATGCAACGTATTGTTTCAGGAGCACATTATGTCCCGTAGAGAACTTGCCAACGCCATCCGCGCCCTGAGTATGGATGCTGTCCAGAAAGCCAACTCCGGCCACCCCGGCGCGCCGATGGGCATGGCCGATATCGCAGAGGTGCTGTGGAACGATTTTCTTAAGCACAACCCTGAGAACCCCCACTGGTACGATCGCGATCGCTTTATCCTCTCCAACGGTCACGCTTCGATGCTGCTCTACAGCCTGTTGCATCTGACGGGCTATGACTTACCCATTGCGGAGTTGAAAAACTTCCGTCAACTGCACTCAAAAACCCCAGGCCATCCGGAAATTGGCTATACCCCAGGCGTTGAAACCACCACCGGGCCGCTGGGTCAGGGGCTGGCGAATGCCGTTGGTCTGGCGATCGCCGAGCGCACGCTGGCCGCCCAGTTTAATCAGCCAGGACACGAGATTGTCGATCACTTCACTTATGTTTTTATGGGAGATGGTTGCCTGATGGAGGGGATCTCCCACGAGGTGTGTTCGCTGGCAGGCACGCTGGGGTTAGGCAAGCTGATCGGCTTCTACGATCACAACGGCATCTCCATTGATGGCGAAGTTAAAGGCTGGTTTACCGATGACACAGCAAAACGCTTCGAAGCCTACCACTGGCATGTGGTGCATGAAATCGACGGCCACGATCCGGAAGCGGTGAAAAAAGCTATTCTGGAAGCCCAGAGCGTGAAAGATAAACCGTCGCTGATTATCTGCCGGACGGTGATTGGCTTTGGTTCGCCAAATAAAGCCGGCAAAGAAGAGGCCCACGGCGCGGCGCTGGGCGAACAGGAAGTGGCGCTGGCGCGGCAGAAGCTGGGTTGGCACCATCCCGCTTTTGAAATCCCCAAAGAAATTTACCGTGCCTGGGACGCCCGCGAAAAAGGCGAAAAGGCGCAGAAAAACTGGCAAGAGAAGTTTGCCGCATACCAAAAATCCTGGCCGGACCTGGCGGCCGAGTTTACGCGTCGCATGAGCGGCGGTCTGCCTGACTCCTGGAATGAAACTACGCAGAAATATATTGCCGACCTACAGGCCAATCCGGCAAAAATCGCCACCCGTAAAGCATCACAAAACACCCTAAATATTTACGGTCCGCTGCTGCCGGAACTGCTCGGTGGTTCGGCGGATCTCGCGCCAAGTAACCTGACCATCTGGAAAGGTTCTACCTCGCTAAAAGAAGATCTGGCGGGCAACTACATTCACTACGGGGTGCGCGAATTCGGCATGACGGCGATTGCCAACGGCATCGCGCATCATGGTGGGTTTGTCCCCTATACCGCTACCTTCCTGATGTTTGTCGAATATGCCCGCAACGCGGCGCGGATGGCGGCGTTGATGAAAGCGCGGCAAATCATGGTTTATACCCACGATTCTATTGGACTTGGTGAGGATGGCCCAACTCACCAGGCGGTGGAACAGCTTGCCAGCCTGCGCCTGACGCCGAATTTCAGCACCTGGAGACCGTGCGATCAGGTGGAAGCCGCAGTAGCGTGGAAACTGGCGGTAGAGCGTCACAACGGACCAACTGCGCTCATTCTCTCACGACAAAATCTGGCGCAAATGGCGCGTACGCCGGAGCAGGTGCAGAACATCGCCCGCGGCGGCTACGTACTGAAGGACGCAGGCGGCAAGCCGGATCTGATCCTGATAGCCACCGGTTCGGAAGTGGAGATAACTGTCCTGGCAGCGGAGAAGCTGCTCGCCAACGGGGTGAACGTTCGTGTCGTCTCCCTGCCGTCAACCGATGTGTTTGATGCCCAGGACGAGGCGTATCGGGAATCGGTCCTGCCATCGGGCGTAGAAGCTCGCGTCGCCGTCGAGGCTGGGATCGCCGACTACTGGTATAAATACGTTGGTTTGAAAGGCAAGGTTGTCGGTATGACCGGCTTTGGCGAGTCGGCTCCGGCGGATGACCTCTTCCCGTTCTTCGGCTTTACCGTTGATCATATCGTCAGCGTGGGAGATGAATTACAGAACGGGTTTCACCGTTGAGCATCTTGTCAGCGTGGCGGCTGCGCAACTGAACGGGTAACCCATAAAGTGGGCCAGGCGTCTGGCCCCTGCCAGTTATCGCATTGCGGCTGCCGGGCGTAGCGCACAAGGCTAAACCGCTGGCCGTCATAGCGCCAGCGCGTTTGCGTCCCGCAGTCGCCGGGCGCACGCCCTTTATCCAGCGTCACCAGCTCCTGGTGCCGATCGTCATAGCTGGCGTTAACTAGTTCAATCGCGCGGGGCGCATCGCCGGGGGGCTGGAAAGGCAGCGTCAGGCGTAGCGGGCGGGCAATAAATGGACGCTGGCGCGACACCAGCCAGGCCAACCAGATGGTATTGTAAGCGCCCGCTTCACAACTGGTCATCAGCAGAACTTTATCGTCGGTCAGCGCGGCAACCCGAACCTCGCGGCGAAACGGGTCCAGTGAACAGGCGCTGTTATTCATTCGTTCGTTACCGTAATCCATCAGATCGTTAAGCTCATCACGGCTGAGGGGCGATTGCGTCATATCCACTTTCGCTACCGTCCGCAGCGCAGGCGCTGGCGGAACGCTGAGCGGCGGCTCTTCTCCCTTACCAATCCACGCCGTTTCGCTACCCACCCGCTTTTGTCGGTTATCAATAAACAACAAAGCGGCCTTCAGCCCCTGCAGAGAAATCTTCTGCAGGCCATTTTCGAGGGTAATCGCCTGCGCTTCCTGCACTTGTTGCAGGAAGGCATCAATGGTGACGCTATCGTCGGTTTTAAGGAGCTTATCGGCAATCTGCCAGTGTTCATCGCCCAACGTCAGGGACTGACCGTCGAGGAGAAGACGAGGCGCAATCGGCGCCAGGGTAGCAACCGGATTGCCCACGCCGCCAAGTTCGATGCGCAGGCTGGCGTTGGTGGCCGCTCCGGCGCTGCGAGTGAGGGTCATTACCAGCCCATGATGTAACCCAACGTTGCGGGCGACGCAGAAGTTTTGATTATTGCAGGTTACCATCCAGTCGCTAAAGAGCTGTTGCGCCGGCGCCGCCCACGCCAACGAAGTCGGTAGCAAACCGAAAAGCAGGAACAAAATAACCCGATACAACATGAGCGGCACGACCCCGGTGAGAACACGATTAACAGCGGTTATGTTCACCAGAGGCGAGCTTTTACTCAATCGGATTTATCAGATATCCCGCGTCATCAGCCCGGAAGTTTGCAAATATTGCAGGAGGATCACCGCTTTGCCATCACGTATTTCCCCATTCGCCACCATCTCCAGCGCCTGGCTGAAAGGCAGCTCAAGCACGTCAATCTCTTCATCATCAACCCCGCCGCCATCGGTAGCCCGCTGGGCATCGCTGTATTCAGCGATAAAGAAGTGGATAAGCTCGGTGACGCCACCGGGGGACATATACAGCTCGAACAGTTTACGAACTTCGCCGACCTCAAAGCCGGTCTCTTCGATAGCTTCTTTGCGCACGCACACTTCTGGCTCGTCGTTATCCAACAGCCCAGCGCAGGTCTCAATCAACATGCCGTCTTCGTTGCCGTTTACCCAGGTCGCGACGCGAAACTGGCGCACCAGGACCACGCTCTGCTTGCGGCGGTTATAGAGCATGATGGTAGCACCGTTGCCGCGGTCATAGACCTCACGCTTATGGCGAACCACGCTGCCGTCGCTACGCGTCAGCTCGTAGGTCATATTGCGTAACACGAACCAGTTTTCGGAGAGAATTTTATCTTTGATAACGTTGATATTGAGTGACATACGGGCCCCACGGCATGAAATAACGTCGCCATACTACGCCGTGGGACCTGCTTTGTCGTTAGTGAAGAGGTATCGATTTAACGTCGAGGAAATCCATGATCCCCTGCGCCGCGTGGCGGCCTTCGGCCATCGCGGTCACCACCAGGTCGGCACCGCGCACCGCATCACCGCCAGCAAACACCTTGCGATGGGTGGTCTGGTAACGATAGCGGCTTTCGACATTAGCTTTGATTCGTCCGCGACTGTCGAGCTGTACGCCGACCGACTCCAGCCACGGCATGCCGTGCGGATGGAAACCAAAAGCCATAATTACCGCATCAGCGGGCATGACGAATTCACTCCCTGGGATCGGCGACGGGCTACGGCGCCCCTGGGCATCCGGTGCGCCAAGCTGGGTACGCAGGAAGCGCACGCCGTTGACGTTACCCTCAGCATCCAGTTCCAGCGTCACCGGCTGAACGTTGAACTCAAACATCGCACCCTCTTCGCGCGCGTTTTTGACCTCTTTTTTCGAGCCAGGCATGTTGGCTTCATCGCGACGATAGGCGCAGGTCACCTGTTTCGCACCGTGACGTAGTGCGGTACGCACGCAGTCCATCGCCGTATCGCCACCACCCAGCACGACCACGTTCAGGCCTTCTGTGTTGACGTAAGGCTCTTCCGGCAGCTCCAGAAGCCCCATCACCTGCTTGGTGTTGGCGATCAGGAACGGCAGCGCATCGTACACGCCGGGGGCGTCTTCATTGGGCAGATCCGCCTTCATTGAACGGTAGGTTCCGGCACCAATAAACACCGCATCATAGTCCTCAAGCAGCGTGGTCAGCGGGATATCCTTGCCTATCTCGCAGTTCAGCTCAAAGCGTACGCCCATCTGGGTAAAGATTTCGCGCCGCCGGGCAAGGAGTGATTTATCCAGCTTAAATGCAGGAATACCAAAGGTTAGCAGGCCGCCGATTTCCGGATGGCGGTCAAACACTACCGGCTGCACGCCGTTGCGCACCAGGCGGTCGGCACAAGCAAGCCCCGCAGGACCGGCACCAATAATCGCCACCCGCTTGCCGCTTTCGACGACCTGCGAGAGATCCGGTCGCCAGCCGCTGGCCAGCGCCTGATCGGAAATATAGCGCTCAATATTGCCGATAGTGACCGAACCGTGCTCATCGCGCAGCGTACAGGCCCCTTCGCACAGGCGATCTTGCGGACAAACGCGGCCAGTGATTTCCGGCAGGCAGTTGGTTTGATGAGAAAGCTCCACGGCTGCTGAGATATCGCCCTCTTTCACTCGCTCAATCCACTGCGGAATATGGTTATGCAGCGGACAGGTCCATTCGCAAATACTGTTTTCTCCGCACTTCAGGCAGCGTTCTGCCTCGCGGTTGGCCTGGCCGGCGCTGAACGGCAGATAGATCTCAGAAAAGTTGGCTTTGCGCGCTTCAGCGGACAGCTTGTCAGGCTCACCGCGCGATGGCGTGGCGGCCATCTGGGCAACCTTTCCGCCCGAACACGGCGATGCTACTGCGCCCGGGTGGCTATGCCACGGCTGCGCTTCCAGACGCGCTGCGCGCTGACGCCGCTGTCTTGCCAGATTTAACAGCGTGTTGTCCGTCGCCAGCTGTAATGCTTGTGCCGGGCAGTTTTGCACGCAGGCGGGTCCCTCTTCACGACCATTACACAAATCGCATTTGTGCGCCGTCGCTTTAAATTTTCCCTCCTGTACTGGGGTGAGAACAATTTGCATCACGCCAAACGGGCAGGCAACCATGCAGGATTTGCAACCGATGCATTTCTCCTGATTAACCTGCACGCTGCCGTTAAGCTGACTGATTGCGCCATTTGGACAGCTCCGGGCGCAAGGAGCTCCTTCACAATGGTGACATGTTACTGCGTTACGTTTTTGCTCGCTTTTGATAACCGTAATACGCGGCAAGAAACGCTGCGGGGTCAATACATGCTGCTCATCGTTGTGCGCCATGACGCAGGCAACTTCACAAGCCTGGCATCCGATGCACTTATGACTATCGCTTAAAATAAAGTGGTTCATGACATCCTTCAGTCTTATTGGTGAATAACCCCTCAATTCGCATGCTTATCTATTACCCGACAAAACGGTGCAGGGACAATGTGCATTTGCACAGGTTGCCGATTTTTTGGTGATAACCCGAGGTGGATCAATTTTTTTGACTTAAATGAAATTACGTTTTATTTAGCTAAGTAATAATTGGTTACGTTAGAGGTCAGGCGACGATGCGCAGAAAAGCAGAAGATTGGTGGAGATAGCAGGACAGTTCTTTACGCTGCCATAAAAGGCACATGATAAATTACACTATCTCCTTAATTTCTCCACGATTGCCTGAGGGCTTGCCGCTAAAGTGTCACAGGCTATGCAATAACAAAAAGATGAGCAAAATGAGGTCCCAATTCTGATGGCGAATTTCTTTATCGATCGCCCCATTTTTGCGTGGGTTCTGGCAATCCTTTTATGCCTGACCGGAACGCTCGCGATTTTGTCGCTTCCCGTGGAGCAATACCCCGAATTAGCACCGCCCAACGTGCGAATCACAGCGAACTATCCCGGTGCCTCTGCACAAACGCTGGAGAATACCGTTACCCAGGTCATCGAACAAAACATGACCGGACTCGACAACCTGATGTACATGTCATCACAGAGTAGCGGCACAGGTCAGGCAAGCGTGACGCTGAGCTTTACCGCCGGGACCGACCCGGACGAAGCCGTTCAGCAGGTGCAGAACCAGCTGCAATCAGCAATGCGTAAACTCCCGCAGGCCGTACAAAACCAGGGTGTGACGGTGCGCAAAACCGGGGATACCAATATCCTGACCATCGCCTTTGTCTCTACCGATGGCAGCATGGATAAACAGGATATCTCCGACTACGTCGCCAGTAATATTCAGGACCCGCTGAGCCGCGTAAACGGCGTCGGCGACATCGACGCGTACGGCTCCCAGTACTCAATGCGCATCTGGCTCGACCCGGCCAAGCTCAATAGTTTTCAGATGACGGCGAAAGACGTTACCGATGCGATTTCGTCACAGAACGCCCAGATTGCTGTCGGCCAACTGGGCGGCACGCCGTCGGTGGATAAACAGGCATTGAACGCCACCATTAATTCACAGTCGCTGTTACAAACCCCAGAGCAGTTTCGCGATATCACCCTGCGGGTTAATCAGGATGGTTCCGAGGTCACTCTCGGCGACGTCGCCACCGTCGAGATGGGGGCGGAAAAATACGATTATCTTAGCCGCTACAACCGTCAGGCCGCTTCCGGTCTGGGGATAAAACTGGCATCCGGCGCCAACGAAATGGCGACCGCCGAACGCGTTATCGACCGCCTGAACGAGCTATCGCAATACTTCCCGCACGGTCTTGAATACAAAGTTGCCTACGAAACCACCTCTTTCGTGAAAGCATCAATTACCGACGTAGCGAAAACGCTGCTGGAAGCCATCGCGCTGGTGTTCCTCGTGATGTACCTGTTCTTGCAGAACTTCCGTGCCACGCTGATCCCCACCATCGCCGTTCCGGTGGTACTGATGGGAACCTTCGCCGTCCTCTACATCTGTGGCTACAGCATCAACACCTTAACCATGTTCGCCGTGGTGCTGGCGATCGGCCTGCTGGTGGATGATGCCATCGTGGTGGTGGAAAACGTCGAGCGCATCATGAGCGAGGAAGGTCTTTCGCCGCGAGAGGCGACGCGAAAATCGATGGGGCAGATCCAGGGGGCGCTGGTCGGCATTGCCATGGTGCTCTCGGCAGTATTTGTGCCGATGGCCTTCTTCGGCGGCACCACCGGCGCTATCTATCGTCAGTTCTCAATAACAATTGTCTCAGCGATGGTGCTATCCGTCCTGGTGGCGATGATCCTGACGCCAGCGCTGTGCGCCACCTTGCTCAAACCGATTCATAAAGGAGAATCCCACGGACAACGGGGCTTCTTCGGCTGGTTTAACCGCATGTTTAACCGTAATGCCGACCGCTACGAATCCGTCGTCGCCAAAATTCTTCACCGTTCGCTGCGCTGGATAATGCTCTACGTCCTCCTGCTGGGCGGGATGGTATTTCTGTTCCTGCATCTTCCTACGTCATTCCTGCCGCTGGAAGACCGCGGCATGTTTACCACGTCGGTGCAATTGCCCAGCGGCGCGACCCAGCAGCAGACGCTAAAAGTAGTACAGCAGGCGGAAGATTACTTCCTGAAACAGGAGAAACAGAACGTCGAATCGGTATTCGCCACCATCGGCTCCGGCCCCGGCGGCAACGGGCAGAACGTAGCGCGCATGTTCGTGCGTCTGAAGGATTGGGACGAGCGCGATCCGACAACCGGTTCATCCTTTGCCATCATCGAACGCGCAACCAGGGCGTTTAACAAAATTAAAGAAGCGCGCGTATTCGCCAGCAGCCCACCGGCTATTAGCGGGCTGGGCAGCTCCGCCGGTTTCGATATGGAGCTGGAGGACCACGCCGGTAACGGACACGAAGCGCTGATGGCCGCCCGTGATACCCTGCTGGAGCTGGCTGCCAAAAATGACCAATTGACCCGTGTTCGCCATAACGGCCTTGACGATAGCCCGCAGTTGCAGGTCGACATCGATCAGCGTAAAGCGCAGGCGCTGGGCGTGTCCATCGACGATATCAACGACACGCTGCAAACCGCCTGGGGCTCGAGCTACGTCAATGACTTTATGGACCGGGGTCGCGTGAAGAAGGTTTATGTTCAGGCCGCAGCGCCATATCGCATGCTGCCGGACGATATCAATCTTTGGTATGTACGCAACAACAGCGGCACGATGGTGCCCTTCTCCGCCTTCGCCACCTCGCGCTGGGAGACCGGCTCACCGCGTCTGGAGCGCTACAACGGCTACTCGGCGGTGGAGATCGTCGGTGAAGCCGCCCCGGGCGTCAGTACCGGTACCGCCATGACAATCATGGAAGAATTGGCCCAGCAGCTACCGAATGGATTTGGCGTGGAGTGGACGGCGATGTCTTATCAGGAACGCCTCTCCGGCGCGCAGGCCCCGGCGCTATACGCCATTTCGCTGCTGGTTGTGTTCTTGTGTCTGGCGGCTCTGTATGAAAGCTGGTCGGTGCCGTTCTCAGTGATGCTGGTGGTACCACTGGGGGTTATCGGCGCGCTGCTGGCGACCTGGATGCGCGGTCTGGAAAACGACGTTTATTTCCAGGTGGGTCTGTTAACGGTTATCGGTTTATCGGCGAAAAACGCCATTCTTATCGTCGAGTTTGCCAATGAGTTAAACCAGAAAGGTGAAGACCTGCTTATCGCGACGCTATCGGCCTGTCGCCAGCGACTGCGGCCAATCCTGATGACTTCGCTGGCATTTATCTTCGGCGTGCTGCCGATGGCGACCAGCACCGGGGCTGGTTCCGGCAGCCAGCATGCGGTGGGGACTGGCGTGATGGGCGGTATGATCTCCGCTACCGTGCTGGCAATCTTCTTCGTACCGCTGTTCTTCGTGCTGGTGCGCCGTCGCTTCCCGCTTAAGGAACGGCCGCAATAACAAAGAGATAAGTCTGCTTTATTTTACCGGGATTAATAACAGAAAAGGCGACCGAAAGTGTCGCCTTTTTCATAATTGGTCGTTTCGACTGCATTATTATTCTGCCCGTGGAATCGCCCTGCTTACATTATGGAAATTTATTTACGAAGCATACCTTCAATAAAATCTTTCCAGTTCCCTAGTTCATGCTCAATCATAATAGCCTCTCTTATTATTATGGGTGATTTTATGCAAATTCGTTGATGGTGAAAAGTGTGTTTACGCTATCGCTCTGATTACTTTAATTACCGCCTCCAGAAAAAGCCCTTTCATTCGTAAGTACTATGAGCCGAATTTAACCCGTTTAATGTGACCAACAGCAACATTCAGCAACATTTGTTCATCAGCACAATCCGCCCTCACTCGGCTTGTGACAAGTCACAGCGCAAAAGCAGGTCAAAAAGCAACCAACAGATAACGTTCAGGATATATCACGGGTAAAAAACGATATTTATTAACGTAATTCACGTATTATTTATTAACGACTTATATATTCGGAACATTCCTGGTCAAACGTTTAATTCAATGGAAAAGGTTTAATCATGCTCACCATGTACGGGATAAAAAATTGCGATACCATAAAAAAGGCCCGCCGCTGGCTGGAAGCCCAGCAGATAGAATATCGTTTTCATGATTATCGGGTTGATGGTCTGGACCGCGAATTATTAGATACCTTTATAGATGAACTCGGCTGGGAAGCGCTGCTCAATACCCGCGGCACCACCTGGCGCAAGCTAGACGAAACGGTCCGCGCAGGTATCGATAACGCCGATGCTGCGGCAAAACTGATGCTGGAAATGCCGGCAATCATCAAACGCCCATTGCTCTGCGCGCCCGGTCAGCCTATGCTGCTGGGTTTCAGTGAATCTAGTTATCAGCAGTTTAACGAGGTGTAGTCTATGTCTTGCCCGGTCATTGAGCTGGCTCAGCAGCTTATTCGCCGCCCTTCCCTCAGCCCCGATGATGCGGGATGCCAGGCGTTAATGATTGAACGTCTGCGTGCGATTGGCTTTACCGTTGAACCGATGGATTTCGGCGATACTCAAAACTTCTGGGCCTGGCGCGGGCGCGGGGAAACGCTGGCTTTCGCCGGTCATACTGATGTTGTCCCTTCTGGCGATGCCGACCGCTGGATTAACCCGCCTTTCGAGCCTACTATTCGCGACGGAATGCTGTTTGGCCGCGGCGCGGCAGACATGAAAGGCTCTCTCGCTGCGATGGTGGTTGCCGCTGAACGCTTTGTCGCCCAGTATCCGAACCATCAAGGTCGCCTGGCATTTCTGATCACCTCAGATGAAGAAGCCAGCGCCAAAAACGGCACCGTTAAAGTCGTGGAAGCGCTAATGGCGCGTAATGAGCGCCTGGATTACTGTCTGGTCGGAGAACCCTCCAGCACCGAAGTTGTCGGCGACGTCGTCAAAAATGGCCGTCGCGGCTCCCTGACCTGCAACCTGACCATTCACGGCGTGCAGGGGCACGTGGCCTATCCCCACCTCGCGGATAACCCGGTCCACCGCGCCGCGCCGATGCTGGCAGAGCTGGTGAATATTGAATGGGATAAAGGTAACGATTTCTTCCCGCCAACCAGCATGCAAATCGCTAACGTGCAGGCCGGAACCGGCAGCAACAACGTGATTCCCGGCGATATGTTCGTACAGTTCAACTTCCGCTTTAGCACAGAATTGACTGACGAAATGATCAAAGTGCGCGTTGTAGCTCTGCTGGAAAAATACGAACTGCGCTACAGCGTTGACTGGTGGCTTTCAGGCCAGCCGTTCCTGACCGGCCGCGGTAAACTGGTTGATGCGGTGGTGAACGCCATTGAGCACTATAATGAAATTAAACCGCAGCTCCTGACCAATGGCGGTACCTCCGACGGGCGTTTTATCGCACGCATGGGTGCGCAGGTGGTTGAACTGGGGCCAGTGAATGCCACTATTCATAAAATCAACGAATGTGTTAATGCCGCCGATCTCCAGCTACTGGCGCGGATGTACCAACGCATCATGGAACAGCTGGTCGCCTGACGGCATCATAGATAAGAGGTAGCGCGCATGGATTGGCTAACGAAATACTGGTGGATTCTGGTGTTGGTATTTTTAGTGGGCGTGATGATTAACGTGATTAAGGATCTGAGTCGCGTTGACCACAAAAAATTTCTCAACAATAAGCCGGAGCTGCCTCCGCATCGCGATTGCAACGATAAGTGGGACGATGAGGATGACTGGCCTAAGAACGGCCAGTCGAAGAAAAAGTAAGCGTCTTACTTCAGTTATGTCTACGGGTCCTGCAGATCCGGTAGTCCGAACAGATGCCCAGCATCGCCTTCGGGAAATTAACACAGTATGCCGCTATTTTCCCGGGGGCGGCGCTTGACGCGCCTTGCCCGGGCTACGGGTTCACTGCCGTATGTGGGTCTGGTAGCCCGGACAGATGCGTAGCATCGCCTCCGGGTTTTCTATTTACAGCAGTTCGATTAGATCGTCATCTTTCGGCGTGCTGCCGCTGAGCGCTTCATCAAAATAGTGTTTCGGCACGGTAAAACGCAAATGATCGAGGGCAAACTGCATGCTGCGATCGTCAATCGCGTGTCCCAAGTCTTCAACGATATCCAGCGTCACATCCCCACCGGCCTGCTGGAGCGCTTCTTGCCCGGCGACTGCCCACGCCAGATCGATAACACGATCCTCACCGCCGTGAATCAGATGGACTGTTGTCGCCGTGGTCGCCTTCTCCGGCAGAGTTGCATAGCGGCCGTTAAACGCAATCACCCGCGATGCCAGCCCCGGCTGCGCCTTAATGCTCTCCAGCGACATAATCGCCCCCTGCGAGAAGCCGATCAGCGCCGTCGCCTGCGGACTAACGCCGCTCTGCTGCTGCCAGTAGCGAACGGCTTCGATAAAGGTCGGCATAATGGCATCCACGCGCTGCTGGCGGTTTTCTTCGGTAACACCTTGCACGGAGAACCACTGGCGTCCCGGAGGCGGTCCGCACGGCTCCGCGCCGCCGATGCTGACAATCAGCGCATCGGGAAAGAGCGGCGCAAACCAGCTGCCGATTTGCCCCATGGCAACCGGGTTATCGCCGACGCCATGAAACAGCAGCAGCAGTTGCTGTGCAGGGGTCGCGGGGCTTTGAACAACAAAATGATCGTGTTTCATGGCTGTCTCCTTAATGTCTGCAAGGAAGTTTACGCCGCATGTGAAATATGACCATGCCATTTAACTGAAGGAGTTAGTTAAAAAAATTGCAGCATTTTGACCTGCTGGCGCAGAGCATCAGCGCGGGTTGCATTGAGAGTAGATAATGCCAGCGCCGCCTCTTCGCGCAGCCTGACCAGCAGCGCTTTTCGCCCGCAGAGTTGTAACGTGCGGCAAAGTTCCGCTTCATCCTGGCGTTGCAGGCGTGCACGCAAAGCGGGTAGCGGTAAATTCACCTGCATGAGCAGCCGATTGAGGCTACCAACCGCCGCCAGCAGCGGGCGATGGGCAAACGCAAAGCCCGCAGCCTCCAGCCAATCCTCTTCAGTAAAGATAGCCGCTTCTTCCAGTCTAGTCAGCGGCAACGACTCATTTCGCCAGTCGCAAAGCCAGTGTTCATCGCGCAGTAACCGGCGGATTTCCTGCTGAGCCAGATGTCGACCAGCCGCGCTGATGGGATAGAGCGCCATCGCGGTATAACAGCCGCTGCTGGCTTCCCGATGAGTCCCCAGGCGCACCAGCATAAAACCGCAGCTATCCCAGAAACGCCACAGTTCGGGTGTGTAGCCAAAACTGACCGAGAGATAGTCCCGCTCCGACGCCTGAGACGCCGCCCAATCGACCAGCCGTTGCCCAAGCCCCTCGCGCTGGCGCACCGGGTGTACGGCAATACGACTGATACGTAGCCCCATGAGCGTCGCCGCCAGCGGGCTTCCGCCGTGCGCCGCGAGGGATTGCGCCACCAGATTACCACGCGGGCGGCGATATCCAGCCCACACAGCCTGGCTGAGCGATGGCTCAAGACCGCCCTCTTCCACCAGCCACAGCGCACCAGCGATGTGCTCACCGCTGCGGGCGCAGGTAAAGTGCTGCCCCGGCGCATCCATCATGCGGCGTAAATCGAGAGGAGAAGTGCGATAGTGCGCCCCGGAGAGCAGTTGATACATCGCCTCCGGTAAAGCGGGCTGCTGCTGCCAACTGGTCTGACTGATGTTTTCCAGTACCGTGTCGCCAGCAGGCGCATGCTGGAAGGTCTCATCGCTAAACAACAGCAACTGCGCGATAGCCGCCTCCAGCGGGCAGCCCAATGCCCAGCGGATGGGCGTCGTCAAACTAAACTGCCGCAAATGGGCAAAACCGGCGCAAAACTTAAGCAGAAAACCGCGCCCGGTGCCTTCGTAGCCCTGAACAGTAGTCGTGAGCAGAGTACGCGGAAAACGCTCAACCAGCTGGCGCAACAGCGGCCCCGGAATGGCGGCGGCCTCATCAACAATCAGCCACGAAGCGTTGCGCTCTGATGCCAGTAACGCATCGGGAGCCATAAAGCGAAAGCCTTCACCTGCAAAAGCCGCCATCACATCTGTGGCTCCACGCGCCGGTGCCGTAACGATAGCATCGCCTGCCAGCTGGCGAATAAGCATTCCCGCCAGAGCGGATTTACCTCGTCCGCGCTCGGCGGTTAAGGCGGCGATACCGGGAGGGAAGTCAGCCAATTCGGCAAGAACGGCGGCCTGCTCCGCCTGCGGCTGACCATCAGCGGGATGCCAGGATTCACGAAACGGGAAAGCGGGTAATGTCAGCTCATTCCCCTGCCGCCAGAGGACAGAATCATTATCGGCAATAATTTGCTGGCAGAAACGATAGACAAAATTTGGCGTGGGGACCGGCTCGGGAGTGTCGCTCCAGCGCAGAGAGTCTGCGTCAGGCCGGGTCGACCATTGGGAAAAATCGGGGATCAGCAAGATCAGCCAGCTTCCTGCGCGCAGCGTACCGGCTAACGCCGCAAATGCCGCGACGTCAAACCCCTCACGCGCATCGAAAAAAGCATGCTGGAATTCCCGGCCCAGCAGGATCTTCAGTGCACCGGGAGGCGTATACGGCTCCGGCACCGGCTGCGGGCCAACCCACAGCCCATCTCCAGCCAACAGAGTACGCAGATTTTGTGCCTGGTTGAAAGTCCAGGCATCATCGCCGCTGAGCACCAGCAGACGACGGATGCCCTCACGCGCCATTTGCGCCGTCAGGTGAAGCAGTTCATCCATGACAGACGGCAATTACAGCACGTTGCCAAAGGTGTTGCACTGCGCCGGGTCGCCGCTATCGAAGCCGCGTTTAAACCAGGTATAGCGCTGCTGCGATGTACCGTGAGTAAAGCTGTCCGGCACCACGCGTCCCTGGCTCTGCTGCTGCAAGCGGTCATCACCAATCGCCTCTGCGGTGTTCAGCGCCTCTTGCAGGTCGCCAACCTCCATCACGTCCTGCTTCTGCATATTGTAGCCCCAGACGCCCGCGAAGCAGTCCGCCTGTAGCTCCATTTTCACTGACAGGCGGTTCGCTTCCGCTGGTGAAGCATTCTGCTGTAGCTGGCGCACTTTCGACTCAATACCCAGCAGCTTTTGTACATGATGGCCGACTTCATGGGCGATAACGTAACCCTGAGCGAAGTCGCCGCCCGCGCCGAGCTTAGTTTTCATCTCATCGTAAAATGACAGGTCGATGTACACTGTGCTATCCGCCGGACAGTAGAACGGTCCCATCACCGACTGGCCGGTACCACAGGCGGTTCGCGTCGCGCCGCGATACATCACCAGCTTAGGCTGCGGATACTGACGACCCATGTCTTTAAAAATCGTGCCCCAGGTATCTTCCGTATCCGCCAGAACCACTTTAGTGAACTTCGCGGCTTCTTCATCCTGTGGACTAATAGAGCGTTGAGTGGTGGTTTGCTGTTGTGACACCGGTTCACCGGTTAACATGCCGGTTAAATCAACGCCGTAATATCCCGCCACCACAATGATAATCAGCAGCACGATACCGCCTTTCCCGCTGGGGAGACGAAAACCGCCACCTCCGCCCATCGGTGAACCGGATTGACCACGGCGATCTTCAACATTGTCGCTTTCGCGACGCCCTTGCCAACGCATAAGCACCTCAATTCATCATAAAACCAATGTATGAGATCGTAGGCGGTTCAACGGAGGATTACCACAGGAAACAGCAAGAAGAGCGCCAGAAGAAGAGGGTTTCCTCTGGCGTCGGGGGATTAGTCCAGTTCTACGCCCAGACGGCGGGCAACTTCTTCATAGGCTTCAATCAGGCCGCCGAGGCTCTGGCGGAAACGGTCTTTGTCCATTTTATCCATGGTCTTTTTGTCCCACAGACGGCTACCGTCCGGAGAGAACTCGTCGCCTAGCACCACTTCGCCTTTAAACAGACCAAACTCCAGCTTGAAGTCCACGAGGATCAGGCCCGCATCGTCAAACAGCTTTTTCAGCACGTCGTTAGCTTTGTAGGTCAGTTCCTGCATACGCGCCAGGTTCTCTTTGCTCACCCAGCCGAAAGTTTCGCAGTAGGATTCGTTGACCATCGGGTCGTGCATGGCGTCGTTTTTCAGGAACAGGTCAAAGAGCGGCGGGTTCAGCTCGATGCCCTCTTCAATCCCTAAACGTTTCACCAGCGAACCGGCAGCGCGGTTACGCACAACGCACTCCACCGGCACCATATCCAGCTTTTTCACCAGACATTCGGTATCGGACAACAGCGCTTCCATCTGGGTCGGGATACCCGCTTGCGCCAGTTTGCTCATAATGAAATAGTTGAACTTGTTGTTCACCATGCCTTTACGATCGAACTGCTCAATGCGAGCACCGTCACCTGCTGACGTATCGTTACGGAATTCGAGTACCAGCAGATCCGGGTTTTCGGTGCTGTAAACGGTCTTCGCTTTACCACGATACAACTCAGCTAGCTTTTGCATCTTTGTCACTCCAGTGATGATTAACGATAAAAATTTGTGCTTTTCTGCTGACGCACACGTTTGCGTCACTATACATTAAAAAGGGCCGGATTACTCCAGCCCTGTTTATTACTTACTTAATGCGGCCTGGAATACGGCAACCAGGGCGTCATTTTGCGACTGCGTCAGGGTATGTCCTTTCGGGTCGATGAACTGCAGACTGCTGCGGTTATCGAGGTCCCCGACCTGCAGTTTATAATCGCCGGATACCAACTGCGGGTCGCGAGCGCCCAGATCGGTCCAGCCGCTGTCGGATAGCGGTTTGTAGGTCACGGAGAAGCTACCCTGAGAACGGGAGCTATCGGTTACCTTCATACCCACTTTTTCCAGCGCGCCCGGCAGGCGTTGCCACACCAGGTTAAACGGTGCGCGAACGACCAGCATCGGCAGGCCGGTATCATCCGCACCGCTCTGCACGTCGAAGGTCGCCCCGGCATTTTTCTGCGCGGCATTCTGAGCGCTGGTAGCGTTCAGATCCAGACCTTCGGAAATGACGTTCAGCATGGCAGTACTGTAGCGCTGCAGCGAAGCCGGATCGGCAACCGGTTTACCCGCCTGCTCCAGATTCACCAGCTTCACGACCACTGCTTGCTGATAGCCCTGCTGTTTAACTGAGATTTGATAGCGACCACGGTACTGCTGGTCTTCATCGAGGCGATTCCATTCGACCCAGTCGGTATTCAGCGTCTGGCTGGCATCGTCGCGTTTCGCGATAGTGTAGTTTTTCGACTGCACGATGCTTGCCACCTGCGCCCACAGCGAACCGCTGCGACCGTTCTCCACCATCAGCGTCGCGGTATCACCGTTAAACTGAGTGCGCGCGCCGCTAACCAGCGCCAGAGGCTGAGCCGGAGGACGGATATCCAGAGCCTTGCCTGTGTTACCGGTGCTGGTCGCAACCGGAATATTATAATCACCCACCTGAACCGGCAGGATCATCCCTGCTGGCGCGTGAAGTTCACTAAGCGGCGTTGCCTGCAAATAGGCCTCGTCGCCGCTCACCTGACGCTTATAGCGCGAGTCAGAACTACAGGCCGCGAGGAGTAGAACCAGCGAAACACCCGCAACCTTCGCCAGGCGCGACTTCTGTACTGAGTAAGCCATCAAATCTCCCTAAACTTTACAGCAAACCGGCATGCTTCAACGCTGCGGTGACAACCTTAGTACCGTTTTCGGTAATCGGGGTCATCGGCAGGCGTAGCGTATCGGTCGCCACAAGACCCAACGCCTTACATGCCCATTTGACCGGGATAGGGTTGGGTTCGACAAATAATTTTGTATGCAACGGCATCAGACGCTGATTAATCGCCCGAGCTTCGGCGAATTGGCCAGCCAGAGCCAATCGGCACATTTCAGCCATTTCGCGCGCCGCAACGTTTGTGGTTACGGAAATCACGCCGTGACCGCCAAGCTGCATAAAGTCCATTCCGGTCGCGTCATCGCCGCTCAGCAGAATAAAGTCATCTGAAACCAGCTCTTTGATCTGATGAACTCGACTTAAGTTCCCCGTCGCTTCCTTAATACCGATAATATTTTTAACTTCCGCCAGACGACCGACGGTTTCCGGCAACATATCGCAGCCGGTACGGGACGGCACATTATACAGGATTTGCGGCAGGTCAGTATGTTCTGCAATAGCTTTAAAGTGTTGGAACAGGCCTTCCTGGGTCGGACGGTTGTAATAAGGCGTAACCGTCAGGCAGCCAACCACACCGCTATTGTTGAACCGCTTGGTCAGGCTAATCGCCTCTGCGGTTGCATTTGCACCGGTACCCGCGATAACCGGGATGCGTCCGTCAGCCAGCTCCAGCGTCTGCATAACTACATCACCATGCTCTTCATGGCTCAATGTTGCGGACTCTCCGGTAGTGCCTACCGAAACGATCGCCGAGGTACCGCTGGCGACATGGTAATCAATCAGTTTTTTCAGGCTTGACCGGCAGACGTTACCGTTTTCATCCATCGGCGTGATAAGCGCTACAATACTTCCCGTAAACATGGGCCATCCTCAGAGCAGAAGTGGGACAAGATTCTCAATGTTACGTTTGGTGCTGCAATAAAAGCAAGAGACCCGATGCCATCAGGGATGTTGTATGCCGGTTTTTTTTATGCTTTCCTAATGTTACCTCACCTTTTTAAAGGAAGAACAGGTTTGACAGCCTCATTACAACACTATCTGGTTATTACCGCGTTGGGTGCTGATCGCCCTGGCATCGTGAATACAATCACTCGCCACGTCAGCAGCTGCGGCTGTAATATCGAAGACAGCCGGCTGGCCATGCTTGGTGACGAGTTTACGTTTATCATGCTGCTCTCCGGCTCGTGGAATGCGATTAACCTGATTGAATCGACTCTGCCGCTGAAAGGTGCCGAGCTTGATCTGCTGATCGTAATGAAGCGTACAACCGCAAGGCCGCATCAGGCGATGCAAAACACCGTCTGGGTTCAGGTTGAGGTGCCGGATTCGCCGCATATTATTGAGCGATTTACTGCCCTGTGCGATACGTGGAAAATGAACATTGCCGAGCTGGTTTCCCGCACCCACCCGGGAGCGAACGACGATTCAGCGCAGCTTTTTATCCAAATCACCGCCCATAGCCCGACTACGCAAAATGCATCAAATATCGAACAAGCGTTCAAAGCCCTATGTACAGAACTGAATGCACAAGGCAGTATTAACATCGTTAATTATTCACAGCATGATGAACAGGATGGAGTTTGAGTAATGAACCCACTGAAAGCCGGTGACATTGCACCGAAATTTAGCTTACCAGACCAGGACGGCGAGGAAGTAAATTTGACCGACTTCCAGGGACAGCGTGTTCTGGTTTATTTTTACCCGAAAGCCATGACCCCGGGCTGCACCGTACAAGCGTGCGGTTTACGCGATAATATGGACGACCTGAAAAAAGCAGGCGTTGAAGTACTGGGTATCAGTACTGATAAACCAGAAAAACTCTCCCGCTTCGCCGAAAAGGAGCTGCTGAACTTTACTTTGCTGTCTGACGAGAATCATCAGGTATGCGAACAGTTTGGCATCTGGGGTGAAAAAACGTTTATGGGGAAAACCTACGACGGTATTCACCGTACGAGCTTCCTCATCGATGCCGACGGCAAAATCGAACATGTGTTTGATGATTTCAAAACCAGCAATCACCACGACGTGGTGCTGAACTGGCTGAAAGAAAACGCCTGACGCACAGACAAACGCAAGACGCCGGGTCGGTTTCAAACCACCCGGCGTCTTTTTTTGCCGCTCATCAGTAAGCGTTGCGCTAATTCTCTTCTTCTGTGTCTTCCACTATCAGGCCATCCGGCCAGGCATGCACCACCGCTTTGATTAGCGTCGCCAGTGGAATCGCGAAGAACACGCCCCAGAATCCCCACAGGCCGCCGAAGATAACCACCGACAGAATAATCACCAGCGGGTGCAGGTTAACGGCTTCGGAGAACAGCACCGGCACCAGCAGGTTGCCATCCAGCCCCTGAATAATCAGGTAAACCGCGAACAGGCTCCAGAATTCGGTGCCCGCGCCAAACTGAAACAGCGCCACGCCGACCACTGGAATGGTAACCACAAAAGCACCAATGTAGGGAATCAGTACTGAAAACCCAACCAGCACCGCCAACAACAATGAATAGTTAAGCCCGAAAAGGATAAAACCAATCCACGTCGCCACGCCGACGACGATCATCTCCAGCACCTTACCGCGAATATAGTTGGTAATTTGCTGGTTCATCTCTTTCCACACCTGCCCTGCCAGTCCGCGATTGCGCGGCAGCACACGGCGCACGGCGTTAAGCATCTGCTCTTTGTCTTTCAGCAGAAAGAAAACCATCAGCGGCACCAATACCAGATAGACCGCCAAAGTCAGCAGCCCGACCAGCGAGGCAAGCGAATATTTCACTACCGAATCACCGACGGTTAACATCCGCCCGCGCATATTCTCCGCCATGGCGTCGATAATTCCGGCATCCATTAAGGCCGGATAGCGGCGCGGCACCGTCGCGGCAAAATCAGAAAGTTTGTTCAGCATCCCCGGCATATCACGAATCAGATAAATGCCCTGCTGCCAGGCAACCGGCATCACCACAAACGCCATCAATAGCAGAATGCCGACGAACAGAATCAGGACCACCGAGGTGGCCCAGGTACGAGAAAAACCGATACGCTCCAGCCTGACCGTTGGCCATTCAAGCAGATAGGCCAGCACGATGGACACTAATAGAGGTGCCAGCAGGCCGCTGAAGAAAAACATAATGCCGAAACCGGCCAGCAAAATGACCAGCAGCGCTATCGCCTCCGGATCGCTGAACCGACGGCGGTACCACTGCATTAACATCTGAAGCATAAAACCCTTCCCTGAAGAGCAAAGCTGTAACAATCTCGGGAATTGTATCGAAATGTCACAAAAAAGACTTCGCTTTTTATGGGTAAAACCACAAACATTAATGACCGGGTGAATATGATATTTGCAACGCCGCTAACGACGGCTAAACTCGCTGAACTTGCTTGCGGTCAGGGAACATTACGCCGCACAATCGGTCAAACTGGCACACCTACATTACAGGATTGAGGTTATGTTCAGGCAGTTGAAGAAAACGCTGGTGGCAACCGTCATAGCGTCGCTGACGCTGGGTTCGATATTACCTGCTTTTGCCGACTCCGCAGACACCCTGCCGGACATGGGCACCTCCGCAGGAAGCACGCTCTCCATTGGCCAGGAAATGCAGATGGGGGATTACTACGTACGCCAGCTGCGCGGCAGCGCACCGCTGATCAATGACCCACTGCTGGTGCAATACATTAACGGCTTAGGTATGCGTCTGGTTTCGCACGCCAATTCAGTGCGAACGCCGTTCCACTTTTATCTGATCAATAACGATCAAATTAACGCCTTTGCCTTCTTCGGCGGTAACGTTGTGCTGCACTCGGCCCTTTTCCGCTATTCCGATAACGAAAGCGAGCTGGCGTCGGTCATGGCGCACGAAATTTCTCACGTCACCCAGCGCCACCTTGCCCGCGCGATGGAAGATCAAAAGCGTAACGCTCCGCTGACCTGGGTCGGCGCGCTGGGATCGATTCTTCTGGCGATGGCAAGTCCGCAAGCCGGGATGGCGGCGCTCACCGGGACCCTGGCGGGAACCCAGCAGGGAATGATCAGCTTTACCCGGCAAAACGAAGAAGAGGCCGACCGCATTGGTATTCAGGTTCTTCAGCGTTCTGGTTTCGATCCGCAGGCAATGCCAGCGTTTATGGGCAAGCTGCTTGATGAATCGCGCTACTCTACTCGTCCGCCGGAAATGCTGCTGACGCACCCCCTGCCGGAAAGCCGTCTGTCCGACGCCCGCAACCGCGCAAACCAAATGCGCCCGGTCGTCGTCCAGTCCTCAGCTGACTTCTATCTGGCGAAAGCCCGTACGCTTGGCATGTACACCTCCGGCGACAACAAGCTAGGCAATGATCTGCTAAGCAGCTGGGAGAAAGGTAATATCCGCGAACAACATGCTGCACAATACGGTCGCGCCCTGTTGGCGATGGGCAATAACAATTACGATCTGGCGCGCAAAACGCTGCAGCCGCTGCTGAGTGCCGATTCGCAAAATGCCTGGTATCTTGACCTGGCAACCGATATTGACCTTGGGCAGAAGAAAGCGACGGAGGCGATTAATCGCCTGAAAAGTGCCCGTGAACTGCGAACCAATCCGGTGCTGCAATTAAACCTTGCCAACGCCTTGTTGGAAGGCGGGCAACCGGCAGAAGCGGCGAATATCCTAAATCGCTACACTTTTAATTATAAAGATGATGTCAACGGTTGGGATTTACTGGCGCAAGCAGAAGCCAAGCTGGGCAATCGCGATCAGGAGCTGGCGGCACGGGCTGAAGGCATGGCGCTGGTTGGCCGACTCGATCAGGCCATTACGCTGCTCAGCAGCGCCAGCTCGCAGGTGAAATTAGGCAGTTTGCAACAGGCTCGCTACGATGCGCGCATCGATCAGCTGCGTCAGTTGCAAGAACGCTTCAAACCGTACCAGAAAATGTAAGGAGATCTCATGTCCGATACGGTCAAAATCTATCACAACCCTCGCTGCTCCAAAAGTCGCGACACATTAAGCCTGCTGAAAGCCAACGGCATCGATCCTGAGGTAGTGCTCTATCTGGAGACGCCGCCGGACGCCGCCACGCTGCGTCAGCTGCTGAAGATGTTGGGGATGGCCAGCGCTCGTGAATTGATGCGCCAGAAAGAAGATCTGTATAAATCGCTGGATCTCGCTAACCCACAGCTTAGCGAAGATGCGCTAATCCAGGCGATGATCGACAATCCAAAGCTGATTGAACGGCCTATCGTAGTGAGCCACGGCGAAGCAAGAATCGGCCGCCCACCTGAGCAAGTTTTGGAAATTGTGAGCTAAAAGCAACGCGCCGTAACGGGTTTGAACGTTGCGGCGCACAGCCTAAAGCTTCAGGATTTCTTTCACGAACGGGATCGTCAATTTGCGCTGAGCGGTAATCGAGGCGTGATCGAGCTGATCGAGAGTCATGAACAGCGAGCGCATTTCGCGATCCAGCCGCTTAAGTAGAAAACGACACACATCTTCCGGCATCTCGAAGCCGCGCAATCTGGCACGCAGCTGCAGTGCCTGAAGCTTATCTTCATCTGATAGCGGCTGCAGCTTGTAGATTTGCCCCCAATCGAGGCGCGATGCCAAATCCGCCAGCCCCAGTTTGAGCTGGCGCGGAGGCCGATCGCCGGTAATCAACAACCGGGTTTTGCCCGATTCAAGGATCCGGTTATAGAGATCGAAGATCGCCATTTCCCACAGTTCATCGCCCGCCACGCATTCAATATTATCGATGCAAACCAGCGATAGCTGCTCCATTCCGTCCAGCACTTCTGGCACAAACCACGTCCGTTTATCCAAAGGAACGTAGCCCACCGCGTCGCCACGTTGGGAAAGTTCCGCGCAGGCGGCGTGCAATAAATGGCTGCGCCCCGCCCCTTCGCGTGACCAGATATAGATGTATCCGCTATGTTCCTGCCGCAGCACGTTCTGAAGGGCAGCAAGAAGAGAAGGATTATCGCCCGGCCAGAAACTCGCGAAAGTTTCATCATCGGGAAGATACAGTGGCAAAGAGAGCTGTGCCGGTGCGTTCAGATGGACCTCAACATAGGCTTTCAGAAAAACGCGAAGAGTTTAGCACACAAATAGGTAAGGAGAGAACCGGGCGGGATCGCCGCCCGGTATAAGGATCAATGTTTTGCTTCTTCGCTGTCCGCCGCGTCGAGAACAACCTCTTCCGGGCGCAGAACGCTGATCAGTTTGAAGATCAGGCTCAGGCAGATACCCACGATGGTCGCCAGCGCCATACCTTTCAATTCTGCGGCACCAATATGCACCTTCGCACCGCTAACGCCGATGATCAGGATAACGGAGGTCAGAATCAGGTTCTGCGCTTTGTTGTAATCCACTTTTGATTCAATCAGCACGCGAATACCCGACGCGCCGATCACGCCGTACAGCAGCAGAGACACGCCGCCCATGACCGGTAGCGGAATGATCTGGATTGCTGCCGCCAGCTTACCAACGCAGGAGAGCAGAATCGCAATAATAGCCGCCCCGCCGATAACCCAGGTGCTGTAAACGCGGGTAATCGCCATCACGCCGATATTCTCACCGTAGGTGGTGTTTGGCGTCGAGCCAAAAAAGCCGGATATAACGGTCGAAAACCCGTTAGCAAACATTGAACGATGCAGGCCCGGATCGCGGAGCAGATCTTTTTTGACGATATTCGCCGTCACGACTAAATGCCCAACGTGCTCGGCGATGACGACCAGCGCGGCAGGCAGAATGGTGAAAATCGCAAACCATTCAAAGCGCGGCGTGTAGAAGGTCGGCAGCGCGAACCAGTGAGCCTCGGCGATTGGCGTGGTATCGACCGCGCCCATTACAAAAGAGAGCGCGTAGCCCACCAGCACGCCGATCAAAATCGGGATAATCGCCAGGAAACCGCGGAACAGTACCGAACCGAATACCGTCACGCCCAGCGTCACCATCGAAATGATAATAGTCCTGGTATCTGGAGCTTGCCCGTCCGCAGGCAGCAGTCCGGCCATGTTCGCCGCAACGCCCGCCAGTTCCAGCCCGATAACCGCAACAATCGCGCCCATCGCCGCCGGGGGAAACATCACATCCAGCCAGCCGGTACCGGCTTTTTTGACAATAAAAGAGACGATGCAAAACAGCACGCCGCACATGATAAAGCCGCCGAGGGCAACTTCGTAGCCCAGCGGCAACAACAGCAGTACCGGGGAAATAAAGGCAAAGCTCGATCCAAGGTAAGCCGGGATTTTGCCTTTGCAGATGAAAAGATATAACAGCGTTCCGATGCCGTTAAACAGCAGTACCGTGGCCGGGTTGATATGAAACAGAACGGGCACCAGTACCGTTGCGCCAAACATGGCGAACAGATGTTGCAAACTAAGCGGGATTGTCTGTAAAAGCGGCGGTCTTTCACTCACCCCGATAGCACGGCGCGTCATGGCATTTTCCTCTGAGAGTCGTTTGTTGGTTGTTGTTGGTGTGTTTTATTCAAAAAAAAGCCGACTATCAAAGTCGGCTTTTTCTACTTCATCATTTATTTCGTACCAAAAATCTTATCGCCGGCATCGCCGAGCCCCGGAATAATGTATCCGTGCTCGTTAAGCCCCTGGTCAATTGATGCGGTGTACATTTCCACATCCGGATGCGCTTTCTCCAGCGCGGCGATACCTTCCGGCGCTGCCACCAGAACCAGCACCTTAATGCTGGTGCAGCCCGCTTTTTTCAGCAGGTCGATAGTGGCGATCATTGAACCGCCGGTTGCCAGCATCGGGTCAACTACCAGCGCCATACGTTCGTCAATATTGGACACCAGCTTCTGGAAGTAAGGAACCGGCTCGAGGGTTTCTTCGTCACGATAGATGCCCACGACGCTGATACGTGCGCTCGGCACGTGCTCAAGCACGCCTTCCATCATTCCCAGACCTGCGCGCAGGATCGGCACAACGGTAATTTTCTTACCTTTGATTTGCTCGACTTCTACCGGACCGTTCCAGCCTTCGATAGTGACTTTCTCGGTCGCCAGATCGGCAGTGGCTTCATAAGTCAGTAAGCTGCCCACTTCTGAGGCGAGTTCACGGAAGCGTTTGGTGCTGATGTCGTGCTCGCGCATCAGGCCCAGCTTGTGTTTGACGAGTGGGTGTTTCACTTCCACGATCTTCATTCTCTTTCTCCTCTGAGGGGCAGCCACAAAAAAAATCGCCGGATTATACCGCCTTTTACCTTTTACGCCATAGCCGATATGTTTGACCGGGATCAACCAAAATGCTTTACGGTGCCTGAGCCAGTATAAGACAAAATAAAAAAAACCCGCGAACGCGGGGCTGGATGGGGCTTTGCGGCAATTTACAGCTTTTCGCCGTTGCTGCCGATAACTTGCTGATACCAGGCAAAAGATTTCTTGCGGCTACGCTCAAGCGTACCGTTGCCTTCATTGTCTTTATCAACATAGATAAAGCCATAGCGTTTTTTCATCTCGCCAGTGCCCGCCGAGACCAGGTCGATACAGCCCCACGGGGTGTAACCCATCAGGTCAACGCCGTCTTCAACAACTGCTTTTTTCATCTCGGCAATATGCGCAGAGAGGTAGTCGATACGATATTGGTCATCCACCGAGCCATCAGCCTCGCGCACGTCGATAGCGCCAAAACCGTTCTCGACGATAAACAGCGGCAGCTGGTAGTGATCCCAGAACCAGTTCAGGGAGTAGCGCAGCCCGACCGGGTCAATCTGCCAGCCCCAGTCCGACTTCTGCACGTACGGATTGGAAACCAGGCTGGTGGTTTCATCGTAATCCAACTGCGGATTATCCTCGGTCGCTTTGGTGGCGAACGACATATAGTAACTAAAGCCGATATAGTCGACGCAGCCCTGAGTCAGCGCCACGCGATCTTCTTCGGTAATATCCAGCGCAAAACCGCGACGCTCGAAGTAGTTCAGCAGGTGCTGAGGATATTTGCCGCGCACGTGAACATCAGTGAACCAGTAGCGACGATGCATGGCGTTCATCGCCATCATCATATCGTTGGGCGCACAGCTCAGCGGGTAAATCGGGCACATGGCGATCATGCAGCCAATCTGCAATGTCGGGTTAATTTCGCGAGCCACTTTAACCGCCAGGGCGCTGGCGACCAGCTCATAGTGCGCCGCCTGATACATGACCGGCTCGCGGTCTTCGCCGGGTAGATATTTCAGTCCGGAGTTAGTAAATGGCGCAAAATCTTCGTGGAAGTTCGCCTGGTTGTTGATCTCGTTAAAGGTCATCCAGTACTTCACTTTATGCTGATAGCGGGTAAACACGACCTGCGCAAAGCGAACGAAGAAATCAATCAGCTTACGGTTACGCCAGCCGCCATATTCCGTCACCAGGTGGTACGGCATTTCGAAGTGAGAGAGCGTAATGACCGGTTCGATGCCGTGCTTTAGGCACTCATCAAAGAGATCGTCGTAAAACTGCAGTCCAGCTTCGTTCGGTTCCAGCTCATCGCCCAGCGGGAAGATACGCGTCCAGGCAATTGAGGTACGGAAGCATTTAAAGCCCATTTCGGCAAACAGCTGAATGTCATCTTTATAGCGATGGTAAAAATCAATCGCCTCATGATTAGGGTAGTTTTTCCCCGGCTGCACGCCATCGGTGATTTCACGCGGCACGCCGTGCGCGCCTGCGGTCATCACATCGGCGACGCTGGCGCCTTTACCGCCCTCTTTCCAGCCGCCTTCCAGCTGATGCGCTGCGACCGCACCGCCCCACAGAAAACCTTCTTTGAATCCAGACATGTTCTCTCCCTATCTATGCGCAGTCGCCGCTATGCGACCGATATTGCTGATTGAAATGGTAAACAGCGCCGACCAGCCCGGCGTCGTTGCCGTGGCTGACGGTGTCGATATAGTCCGCAATGCCAAACCAGGCCAGATGTTCGCGCAGCAGCGCCAGAAAGCCCGGCCGTTCAACGATCCCGCCGCCGATTAAAATTGTTTGCGGGTCGAACACGTTGACGAGGTTATAAAGCCCGGTGCCGAGACCGTTAAAAAATTCGGAAACCAGACGCCGACAGGTGGCGTCGCCGGCATCGTAGCGGTCAAAAATTTCTTCACCGGTCACTTCATCCAGCGCTTTACCGATATGTTCAGCATAGCGATGGCGCAGAACGCGCAGTGTGCAGTTTTCATTCATCGAGTAGCGCCGCACATCTCGGGTACCGGGACGCGCCGTTTGCATATAGCCAAATTCACCGGCGCGAAAACGCGCGCCATGCACCAGTTGGTTATTACAGAAAATCGCTCCGCCGATACCGGTGCCAATGGTCAGAACCAGGAAATTAGCCATTTCTGCGGCTTTGCCCTGCCAGCGCTCGGCCAGCAGCACACAGTTAGCGTCATTTTCAATGGCGACCGGCAAACGCACTTGCTCTTCGAGCCAGGTTTTAATGGCGAAATTATCAAATTTACGGATGGCGCCGCCCATTTCGATAAAGCCAGTGTGCGGATTCACATAACCGGGAGCGCTGATAGCCACCCCTTCACATTCTGGATGAGCAGCAATCCACGCCAGCATCGCCTGCAGAATCTGGTCGCCAGCGCTGTCGCTTATTGACTGTTTACCTTTATCCAACAGCGCGCCTTCTCGGGTCATTACGCCCATTTTTAACGCCGTGCCACCAATATCAAATGCGGCAATTTTCATCCTCGACTCCCTTACTAAATCCCACCCAACTCACGGTTTATCTGTTATTGATAAAAAAGAAACCGGTTTCATTAGCATGATGGTGATTCCCTGGCCCAGTGGCAAGCAGAAGAATGTACCCGGTTTCATTTTCGTGAACAGTATCAAATTTGCGCACATAGCAACTGTTTTACGTCCACTGCAAAGCAGGCTCGCAAACGTTTGCTTTCCCTGTTAGAATTGCGCCGTTTTTTATTGCTACCGCAAACGCGTGGAGACTTCGCAGTGACCGATAAAACCTCTCTCAGCTATAAAGATGCCGGCGTAGATATTGATGCAGGCAACGCTCTCGTCGACCGTATTAAGGGCGTGGTGAAGAAAACCCGTCGCCCGGAAGTGATGGGTGGACTGGGCGGATTCGGCGCACTGTGCGCATTGCCGCAGAAGTACCGCGAGCCGGTGCTGGTTTCTGGTACTGACGGCGTCGGCACCAAGCTGCGTCTGGCTATGGATCTAAAGCGTCACGACACCATCGGTATCGATCTGGTCGCCATGTGCGTGAATGACCTGGTCGTTCAGGGCGCTGAGCCGCTGTTCTTCCTGGATTACTACGCGACCGGGAAACTGGATGTGGATACCGCAGCCAGCGTGATCAGCGGTATCGCCGAAGGTTGCTTACAGTCCGGATGCTCGCTGGTCGGCGGCGAAACGGCGGAAATGCCGGGTATGTATCATGGCGAAGATTACGACGTGGCGGGTTTCTGCGTCGGCGTGGTAGAAAAATCAGAAATTATCGACGGCAGCAAAGTGGCCGATGGCGATGTGCTGGTGGCTCTGGCCTCCAGTGGCCCGCACTCTAACGGTTACTCTCTGGTGCGTAAAATTATCGAAGTGAGCGGCGTTGACCCGCAAACTACCGATCTCAACGGTAAGTCACTGGCGGATCACCTGCTGGCCCCGACCCGCATCTATGTGAAATCCATTCTCGACCTAATTGCTAACGTTGACGTTCACGCCATCGCCCACCTGACTGGCGGCGGTTTCTGGGAAAATATCCCGCGCGTTCTGCCGGACAACACTCAGGCAGTCATCGATGAGTCTTCATGGCAGTGGCCGGAAGTGTTCAACTGGCTGCAAACTGCCGGTAACGTCAGCAGCCATGAGATGTATCGTACCTTTAACTGCGGCGTGGGCATGGTTATCGCCCTCCCTGCTGAAGCTGCGGACAAAGCCATCGCCTTCCTGAATGAGAAAGGTGAAAAGGCGTGGAAAATGGGTTATATCAAAGCCTCTGATTCCGAACAGCGTGTGGTCATTGAATGAAAAACATCGTGGTGCTGATTTCCGGCAACGGCAGTAATCTACAGGCCATTATTGACGCCTGCGCCCGGAAAAAAATCAACGGCACCCTGCGAGCAGTCTTCAGCAACAAGGCCGATGCGTTCGGCCTTGAGCGCGCGCGTGAGGCCAATATTCCGGCTCATGCGCTCACCGCCAGCGAGTTCGCTAATCGTGAAGCTTTCGATCGCGAACTGATGCACGAGATTGACGCTTATGCGCCGGATCTGGTGGTACTGGCTGGCTATATGCGCATTCTCAGCCCGGCGTTTGTCGCTCACTATCATGGGCGCCTGCTGAATATCCACCCTTCCCTGCTGCCAAAATATCCGGGCCTGCACACTCATCGCCAGGCGCTGGAAAATGGCGACGAGGAACATGGGACATCGGTGCATTTCGTTACCGACGAACTGGACGGCGGGCCGGTCGTTTTACAGGCTAAGGTGCCGGTTTTCGCCGAAGATACCGAGGACGACATCACCGCTCGCGTCCAGGCTCAGGAACACGATATCTATCCGCTGGTGGTCAGTTGGTTTGTCGATGGTCGTCTGCGTACCGATGGCAAAGAAGCCTGGCTCGACGAAATAAAGCTACCGCCCCAGGGCTACGCCGCTGAAGAATAACCCATCGCCCTGCGTTTTATCCATGCGGGGCTTTTTTTTGATTAAAATCGTTTAACAATCAATCATGTCGAAGAAATAGTTCTTCTTACTGTCATATTGTTGTGACACAGTGAATCGCTATGCGGAAAATTTCGTCATAATAGTCTATGTCCTGTGAGTAAAACGGAGTGTGAGCTGTAATGGGCCAGGAAAAGCTATACATCGAAAAAGAACTCAGCTGGTTGTCCTTTAACGAGCGCGTACTTCAGGAAGCGGCGGACAAAAGCAACCCGCTGATTGAGCGCATGCGTTTTTTGGGAATCTACTCCAACAACCTCGATGAATTTTATAAAGTGCGGTTCGCCGAGCTAAAGCGCCGCATCATCATCAGCGAAGAGCAAGGCAGTACCGCCCACTCTCGTCACCTGCTAGGCAAAATCCAGGCTCGTGTACTAAAGGCCGATCAGGAATTTGATGGTCTGTATAACGAGCTGCTGCTGGAAATGGCGCGTAACCAGATTTTTCTGATTAACGAGCGTCAACTCTCCGTCAACCAGCAGTCCTGGCTGCGAAATTACTTCAAACTCTATCTTCGCCAGCACATTTCGCCGATCCTGATTAATCGTGAAACGGATTTGGTGCAATTTCTGAAAGATGATTACACCTATCTGGCGGTAGAGATCATCCGCGGGGATACTATCAATTACGCGCTGTTGGAAATTCCGTCAGATAAGGTTCCCCGTTTTGTGAACCTGCCGCCGGAAGCGCCTCGCCGCCGTAAACCAATGATCCTGCTGGATAACATTCTGCGCTACTGCCTGGATGATATCTTTAAAGGCTTCTTCGATTACGACGCGCTGAATGCCTACTCGATGAAAATGACCCGTGATGCCGAATATGATTTGGTGCACGAGATGGAATCGAGCCTGATGGAACTGATGTCCTCCAGTCTGAAGCAGCGCCTGACCGCAGAACCGGTACGTTTTGTCTATCAGCGCGATATGCCTGACGCAATGGTCGAAATGTTGCGCGATAAGCTCTCTATCTCCAACTACGACTCCATGCTGCCGGGTGGACGCTACCACAACTTTAAAGACTTTATCGGCTTCCCAAATGTTGGCAAAGCCAATCTGGTCAACAAGCCGATGCCGCGCCTGCGTCATTTGTGGTTCGATAAGTTCCGCAACGGATTTGACGCGATTCGCGAACGCGACGTGCTGCTCTATTATCCGTACCACACCTTTGAACACGTGCTCGAACTGCTGCGTCAGGCCTCTTTCGACCCGAACGTATTGGCTATCAAAATCAACATTTACCGCGTGGCTAAAGATTCGCGGATTATTGATTCCATGATCCATGCCGCTCACAACGGCAAGAAAGTCACCGTGGTGGTAGAACTGCAGGCACGTTTCGACGAAGCGGCCAATATTCATTGGGCCAAACGTCTGACCGAAGCCGGCGTGCACGTTATCTTCTCGGCGCCAGGGCTGAAAATTCACGCCAAACTGTTCCTCGTTTCCCGTAAAGAGGGTGATGAAGTTGTGCGCTATGCGCATATCGGTACCGGCAACTTCAACGAAAAAACTGCGCGTCTTTACACCGACTATTCCTTACTGACCGCCGATGCGCGCATCACCAATGAAGTTCGTCGGGTATTTAACTTTATCGAAAACCCATACCGTCCGGTCAGCTTCGATTATCTGTTGGTTTCACCGCAGAACTCCCGCCGCCTGCTGTATGAAATGATCGACCGTGAAATCGCTAACGCGCAGAATGGTCTGCCTTGCGGAATTTCCCTGAAGCTGAACAACCTGGTCGATAAAGGCCTGGTCGATCGCCTGTACGCTGCGTCAAGCTCCGGCGTGCCGGTTAATCTGCTGATTCGCGGCATGTGTTCTCTGATCCCTGGACTGGAAGGCATCAGCGACAATATTCGCGTAACCAGTATCGTTGACCGCTTCCTTGAGCATGACCGCGTCTATTTCTTTGAAAATGGCGGCGATAAGCAGGTTTGGTTATCGTCTGCGGACTGGATGACGCGTAATATCGATTATCGTATTGAGGTCGCCGCGCCGCTGCTGGACCCAAGACTGAAACAGCGCGTGCTGGATATTTTCGATCTCTTGTTCAACGATACGGTCAAAGCACGCTATCTTGATAAAGAACTGAGTAATCGCTACGTGCCGCGCGGCAATCGCCGTAAAGTACGCGCGCAAACGGCGATTTACGACTATCTCAAATCACTCGAACAGCCCGACTAACCTATGCCAATAAACGAAAAAACCCCTCGGCCACAGGAGTTTGCTGCGGTCGACCTTGGTTCGAACAGTTTTCATATGGTGATCGCCCGCGTCGTTGACGGGGCAATGCAGATCATCGGTCGCCTTAAACAGCGGGTGCATCTGGCCGATGGTCTGGATGAAAACTCTGTGCTGAGCGAAGAAGCCATTACGCGCGGGCTGAACTGCCTGTCGCTATTTGCTGAACGCCTGCAGGGTTTTTCCCCCTCCAGCGTCTGCATCGTCGGGACGCACACGTTACGCCAGGCAGTAAACGCAGCTGAGTTCCTCAAGCGCGCAGAAAAGGTTATCCCCTATCCGATAGAGATAATCCCAGGCAACGAAGAAGCGCGCCTGATTTTTATGGGTGTTGAGCACACGCAGCCAGAGCGAGGCCGTAAACTGGTTATCGATATCGGCGGCGGCTCTACCGAGCTAGTTATTGGCGAGGATTTCGAACCTCGCCTGGTGGAAAGCCGTCGCATGGGCTGTGTCAGCTTTTCCCAGGTCTATTTCCCTGGCGGTATTATCAGCAAAGAGAATTTCCAGCGCGCGCGCCTGTCGGCGGTACAGAAACTGGAAACGCTGGCCTGGCAGTTCCGCATTCAGGGCTGGAACGTCGCCCTCGGTGCCTCCGGCACCATTAAAGCTGCTCATGAAGTGCTGGTCGCTATGGGCGAGAAAGATGGCTTTATTACCCCTGAACGCCTCGAAATGCTGGTCGAAGAGCTGCTGAAATATAAAAATTTCGACTCTCTTAGCCTGCCGGGGCTTTCTGAAGACCGAAAAGCCGTTTTCGCGCCAGGCCTGGCTATTCTCTGCGGCGTGTTCGATGCGCTGGCGATTAAGGAACTGCGCCTGTCCGACGGTGCGCTGCGCGAAGGCGTCCTGTACGAAATGGAAGGACGTTTCCGCCATCAGGATATTCGTAGCCGCACCGCGCAAAGTCTGGCTAACCAGTACAATATCGACCGCGAACAGGCGCGTCGGGTGCTGGAGACAACCACGCATATGTTTGAGCAGTGGCAGGAGCAGAACCCTAAGCTTGCCAATCCACATCTCGCGGCGCTACTGAAGTGGGCAACCATGCTGCACGAAGTTGGCTTAAACATTAACCATAGCGGCATGCATCGTCACTCGGCTTATATCCTGCAAAACAGCGACCTGCCGGGTTTTAATCAGGAACAGCAAATGCTGATGGCAACGCTGGTTCGCTATCACCGCAAAGCGATTAAGCTGGATGATTTGCCGCGTTTTACGCTGTTTAAGAAAAAGCAGTTTCTGCCGCTGATCCAGCTCCTGCGCCTCGGCGTGCTGCTGAATAATCAGCGTCAGGCGACGACAACGCCGCCGACCTTAACGCTGAAGACCGAAGCTAACCACTGGACGCTGGTTTTCCCCCATGACTGGTTCAGTCAAAATGCGCTGGTGCTGCTCGATCTGGAAAAAGAGCAGGAGTACTGGGAAGGCGTTCCGGACTGGTGGCTGAAGATTAGCGAAAGCGAAGAAGAACAGCCTGATATAGTGCCTTAATCCACCTGATATGGGCCGGACTAACCGGCCCATTCAATGATGATCAATCGTCGGCGAGTCGCTCAAGCGGTGCGGGTTTACCGATATCGTAGCCCTGCATATAATCGATTCCCAGCGAAATCACCGCCTGGCGAATTTCCGCTGTTTCAACATATTCCGCCACTACCTGCATATTTTTCATTCGCGCCAGAAGACAAATAGATGCGACAGCCTGATAGTCCAGGCTACTGGTCACCAGATTACGAATAAAGCTACCGTCTATTTTCAGCAGATCAGCATTCATTGTTTTCAGCCGCGCATAGCTGGCATAACCGGTACCAAAGTCATCAATGGCCACGCGACAGCCCATATCCTGCAAGTGCGCCAGGGTTTGTCGCGCCTGCTCAGGATTGGTCAGCGAATGGTTCTCGGTCAACTCAAAAATAATCTGCCAGGGTTCGATGTCATAACGTTCCAGCAGCGCTTTTACCTGATGATGAAAATGGCTATTACTCACTGAAAAAGGCGAGATATTAATTGCCAGGCGCATCCCCGGCAGCTTCTTGCGCTGCTTGTCCATAAAGATGAGCGTATGCTCCAGAACCCAGCTATCAATGCGCGCCGAGAGGCCAAACTCATGCGCTACCGGTAAAAAAACGTCCGGCATGATTATCTTATCGCTGTCATCCAGCATTCGGAGTAAGACTTCATGATAACTATCACCACGAATGCCAACGATCGGTTGCGCCATCAGAAGGAATCAATCCTGTTCTAACGCCTTCACCAGCTGGTTCATTATCGTGACCTTGTCTTTCAACTCTTGCTGCAAATTGATAGCGCCGCGGCGCTGCAAGTTTTCCGGACTCCCGGTCGCCAGCGAAAGGTCGGCAACGCTATTGAGCTCGCCAAGCAGTAAATGCAGATGAACCACCGGGGAGCGAACGTTGCAATAGCTAAACCCCACCGGTGGCTGCAGTGGCATACCATTCCAGACAAAACGAAACTTTTTGAGATGCTCATGCAACAGGGGAATCCGCTGCTGGTGGTCTTCACTGTTGAGGCGGACCACCAGCTCATGCCCGGCCATCTGATAGACATCCTCCCCCGGCATCAAAAACCCGCCAAGTGACTCTGCCAGCTGCTGCTTGTATTGAATACGCAACAGAACGCCATAATGGCGGCCTAATATTTCCAGCTCAGGAATACGTAAGAGGCACAGCACTGACCAGGATGAATGATTCAACGCGCGGCTCAACGCGCGCAAATTGGGCAAGTGAACAACCGGATCGAGAAAAGCCATTCGGCGCACGCGAGCGTAGATAGCCCTCTGCTGAGTCGCCAACATCGCCATGTAGGCGATAATAAAAGAGAAAACCAGATAACTAGAGGAGGTAATAGCCAGCTGATTGTTATAAATCGGAGAAAGCGGTAAATATTGATAATGAAAATGAATTATAACAATCAAAACCGGCGGCCAAATCAATGAAATGAACCGATAACCAAAGCGCATCGCCCCCCATAACATCACCGGCATAAGTAATGACAACGTATAGTTTGTGCTAAAAATAGTACTAGAACTGTTCAATGGCATTAATAGTAAGACTAATAATACTAACAATACTGCTGCCCATAAAATGATCTCAAGGCATTTTATTTTCGGATCAATTTGCAGGCGAACCTGAGAAATAAATCCACGGATATAGAGTGGATTTCGGATAACTCGAATCAAAAAATAGCACAACGGTATACCGGTCAAACACCCCACCATCAATGCCTGAAAAGTGATTAACGTACGTAAACTAAAGGGATTTATGCCCAACAGCCCCGTGGCACGAGGATGAATACCAAGGTATTCGGCAAGTTGAGAGAGAACCAGAAAAATCAGCGATGGTAGCAGCATCTGCCAGAACAATCGGTGAGGCATCAGTCCGACGTTGCCGTGAGAGATTTGCTGCCTGCGCGGCACAAAAATACGATAACCGCCCCAGCACAGCACGGTCGGAATGAGGAAGTGGAAAATGACGCCAATGGAATCTTCCGGCGTCATACCATACGTAATGGAAAGTAGCAGACCAAGCACGATCCCCGGCAACGCAGCCCAGCCAAAAAAAAGCATCAGGCTGAGGACTAATCCCAAGGGTAAATAGTAGAGAGAGACATCATTACCATTCAGCACAGCAACGGTATTGGCCCATCTTGATATAGGAAGCAAAAACGTGGGTAGGACGAGCGGTAGCGCCCACCATTTATCCCGATATTGCCTGTAAAGTTTAATTAAGCTCATAGATGCTCAACAGATAACCCTAAATCCTGCAGGGTATATTCAGGCAGGCATCCGACCAACCATCATAATCGCGCCAAAATAATAACGCGGAACTGGCTGGAGATTTTAGTTATCAGTGAGAACAGGCGATTGATATAAATCAAAAAATCACGCAGCAAATATTAATAAAGCTTATTTTTTAGCACTCAAACGCCATAAACAGAAAGCATGTAAATACGACAATCATCTTATATAACATTAATTAATGTTTTGACCGTCGGATTTTTACATCCGCATCAATTGACCCCACCGCTTTCCTGTGCCTTAATACGCATATCGCCCGCCCTACGGGTATACTTCAAGGAACCTTTTGTGAGTCAGGCACCCAGTATGCGTAAACGACATCGATTTAACCGTCGCATGACCCGTATCGTACTGCTAATCAGCTTTATCTTCTTTTTTGGACGTTTTGTCTACTCCTCTATCGGCGCCTGGCATCATCATCAGGACAAGAAACAATCGCAGCAATCGACCATCACCGTTGAGCCTTCAGGTTCAGCAAAAGCGCCTGAGCAAAAGTAAACACTCAACATCCCTAGTGACGAATCACGACCAGTACACCCGCCATCACCAACAGCGTGCCCGCTATTTGCGCCAGCGAAATGGGTTCCCCCAGTAACCACCAGCTAAAGAATATTGTCAGCATCGGTCCCAGAAGACCGATCAGGACGGCGCGCTCGGCACCAATGCGCTGCACGGCCGCCGACTGCCAGAAGATCGGTAATACGGTTGAGAAGAGCGCCATCGCGCCACACCATAGGTATACCTGCCACGGTAGGTTAAGCACGGATAACGGTTGCGCAATATAAAAATGGGTTTGCGTGGCAAGGGATGAAACCAGCAAGGCAAGAACAGAGAATTTCATCGACCCCATACGCCTGATTGCCACCTCTGACCCGGCATTATAAATGGCATACAGTAGGGCCGCGGCGGCAACCAGACCGCCACCGAGAGCCAGGCTATGCATATCGCCACTAATCTGCAGATCGTGGACAAACGCCAGCAGAATTCCCGACCAGGAAAGCGCTAAGGCCAGGAGTACCTTTTTTTCAAAACGCTTACCCAAAAACAGGACTCCCATCAGAATAGTGAGCGCCGGGTAGGTAAATAAGATCAGACGTTCAAGCCCGGCAGTAATATAGCGCAGCCCCATAAAATCCAGGATCGCCGAACCGTAATATCCCACTATTCCCAGCAACATTAGCAGTAGATAATCACGACGCTGTAGAGGACTGCCGCTACGCAGCCCCCGTAGAGCAATCAGGATAACGAAAGGTAACGATAGGGTCATCCGCAGCATGAGCAAAGTGATGGCATCGACCGTTGCCTGCTCGTAGGCAAGCTTGACAAATATTGCCTTAAACGAGAAACCAAAAGCCGCGCACACGGAAAATAGCACGCCGACCAGTTGTGAAGATGGCGTTTTATTCATCCTGATACCGTGCGACCTGTTGCAATAAAGCTATCTGTCGCCACATCTCCAGCGAGTTTGAATACATTGGGAAATGTCCGCAATGCGGAATTTCTGCCAGCGTTACACCACGGCGGGCAATAGAAGATAAATAGCTCAGGCTGGCATTCTGGTCGCCGTACATAAACATTTTTGGACACGGTAAATTGAGGAATTTCGCCATTAGCTCACCGTGGTCAGAATAATCCACCATCGAAGAGAAAATCCCCGGCACCGCCTCAGTGCGAACCTTCTGCCGCAGGTTGCTGGCGTAGAGCGCGCTGGCCCAGGCTGGCGAGTGGCGAGTGCGTTCAATAAAACGCGCGAAGAAACGTTCCGCGTCCAACTCAGCATATTGCACAATTTGTCGGCTCAAAAAGCAGTCTTCCGGCGCGATATTGCCCTCAATATTCACAAAACTTAGCACTCGCTCGGGAAAAGCGTGCGCCAGCAGAAGCGACGTTAATCCTCCCATTGAATGCCCGACCAAGTGAAAATGCGTAAACCCCGTATGGGAAATCACCTTCAACGCCGTCTCAAGCAGAAAGGGTAACCCCATCTTGCTGTAATCGGCGCATTGACTCTCACCACAGCCGGGTGCATCCCAGGCAATAAACGGCTGACCCTCAAAGGCTTGATGGCGCACGAAATCAACGTAATCTTCCTTGCTGGAGCCAAAACCGTGAAGAAAAACCACCGGCTCCCCTGCTCCTTCGCGGCTAATGGACGCGATATCAAGCTCAACGCCCTGTACCGTCATAGGCAAACGCTGCTGGGTAAACTCCGACTGCATGCTCATCATAACCTCATTGCTCATCATTTCCGGGCAGAGATAATAACTAGCCATATTGATATGTAAATTCTTATAAAATAAACTCTGTGATACGAATTTATTAACAGAATATCGCCTATGAGCAATATTGATTTTCGTCGTATCAAGCAACTATGGATGTTTCTCGCTGTCGCGGAAGAGGAACACTTTGGCCGCGCGGCGCTGCGTCTGGGGATGTCGCAACCGCCACTAACGGAACAAATCAAGCTCCTGGAGCACGGGCTGAAACTCCAGCTGTTCGAGCGTTCACGGCGCGGGACCCGCCTGAGCCCGGCCGGATCCGCACTACTGCCCGTGGTACGCCAGTTCGCCGACCAGCTCAGCCAGTTGGACAGAACCATCGATGAAATAGCCGCAGGCCACTCGGCGGTATTGAATATCGGGGCAATAACCTCGGCCATGCTGGAGACCTTGCCCCCGTTGCTGGAGGAACTTAAGCGCGCCACGCCTGGGCTAACGATATTTATTCGGGAAATCGATAGCGTTGATGCGATCCCCGCGCTGGAGAATGGTGAACTGGACCTGGCTTTCGTGCGTCTGGAAAGTGAGGTGGGAGGCCATATCATTACTTTGCCGCTGGAAGAGTCACGCCTGGCCGTCGCACTACCGACCGATCATCCGCTGGCCTCACAGCATCGCGTCAGCCTGCGTGCATTGGCAAAGGAACCGATGATAATGTCAGCACGCCAGGTCAGCCCGGCCTGGTTTGATCTACTCACCTCGCTATGCCGAACCCACGGTTTCACTCCCCGCATCCTGCATGAAGTTCGCTCGGTCAGTTCGCAGATTGCGTTTGTCAGCTGCGGCCAGGGTATCGCGCTGGTTCCCGCTTCCACCCGAAAACTGGCACCGGCTAATGTGGTGATAAAAACGCTGGAAGAGAAGCAGATGGTTGTTACCGCTGCGGCGGCGTGGAACAGCAAGCGACACCACCCGCTGGTTGATTCGACCATTGCTTTGTTGAAAACGCGCTACGCTTAAGCCGCCTCCAACTTCTGCAGTAAACGCAGGATCTCAGCAATACCTTTACTGATAATTTTATCCTGCCGCATGATTATGCCTAACTGACGATACAGCAGCGGAGCCAGTGATTGAACATTTAAGCCAATACGATCCTGCGGATGTTCCACCGCCATTCGCGGAACAATGCTGAACCCTAGCCCTGCACGCACCATGCGCTTAATCGCCTCAATGCTGCCTAACTGCATCACTGGCGCGATTGCCCGCCCATCAGCCAGGAACCAACCGTTAATCAAATCCCGGGTTCCGCTGCCCGATTCAAATGCAATTAACGGCAGAGTTTGCAGAACCTCCGGCGTAACGGCTGGCGGTAACGCCTCCTGATTACTGGCAAAAATACAGACAAATTCTTCATCCATAACTGGCGTCACCGCCAGGTTACGCCCGATTGCCGGGAGCGTAACCAACCCTAAATCAAGCCGATTTTCTTCGACGGCCCGCACAATATCCAGCGTATTACCGGTGGTCACGCCGACGGTCAGCAGAGGATGTCGCTCGCGTAGTGTTAGCAACAGCGAAGGTAAAAGATGAATACAGGCGGTTGCTCCGGTACCCAGCGTTATCGAGCCGCTAACTTCACGATTGAACTCGCTCACCGATTGCACCGCCGCGCTCACCGCCAGCTCAATCTTCTCGCTGTGCGCCAGCAAGGCAATTCCGGCCGCCGTCGCTTTAATGCCGCGCCCGGTTCGTTCAATCAATCGCGTCTGTAGAAACTGCTCCAGCTGACGCACCTGCAGGCTTACCGCGGGCTGCGATAATCCCAGCACGTCAGCAGCGGCGGAGAAGCTCCCGCGCTGTACGACCAGGCGAAACGTCGCCAGGTTTCCCAGATTGAGCGTCATCATCACAAAGTTTCTCTTATAGAGGTCATAAACGAAGTGGCCTGCCTGCACAATGGCTTGCAGGGTATGCTGCCGACAACAGCGTAACAGAATGGAAGATGATGAAAACACCTGAAGAATCACTCTCCGCGCCAGGCTTTGTCACCCTTGCCGCCGGATGCAATCTACTGATCAACTGGGGGATATCGTTTTATATGCCCGGGACTTTCGCCAGAGCTATTGCCCTGGACACCAACTGGGCCGCAACGCAAATCTACCTGGGCCTGACTATTGCGATGTTGATGATGGCGCTAACCTCTCCGTTTATCGCCCGACTACTGGCCCGCTTTGGCGGCCAACGGGTGGTTATCTCCGGCACGTTGATGATCTCAACGGGTTGCCTCATCATGGCAAAAATTCACGGCCTGACGAGCTGGTTCGCCGCCTGGATATTGACAGGTATCGGCATGCGACTGGCGCTGTACGACACGATGTTCGCTGCGCTGGTGAATCTTTACGGACAGCGTGCCAGGCTAACTATCTCACGCGTGACTCTGGCCGGAGGATTGGCCTCGGCTCTTTTCTGGCCATTCGGAACATGGCTACTGACGCAGATGGACTGGCGGCATGCTCTGCAGATCTACGCCCTTTTTGGTCTGGTTAGTGCCGTGCTGTTGTGGACTATGCCGAATCATAAACTCCCCTCGCCAATACGGAAAAAACCACACAATCCGATTTCCCGCCACGATCGGCGCCCGGCACTGCTGTATGCATCTCTCATTGCGCTGGTCACCTTTGTCTCCAACGGCACTTCAACACACTTACCGGAGTTTATTGCCAGCTACGGACTTCCTGTTGCTGTGGGAATGCTGTGGGGGATTGGGCAAACCGGTGCTCGCTTTCTTGAAGTGGCATCCGGTTCAGCATTAACGCCATTGAGGCTAACACTATTGACCACTATGCTGATGCCGCTCTGCTTTGTACTTGGCCTGAGCGGACCTTATTTGTCCTGGGCGGCCGGTGGGTTCGTACTGGGCTATGGCGCAATCAACGGTCTGACAACCGTATTTAAAGCCACGCTACCGCTACAGCTTTTTGCCGCCGAGGATTACGCCCATCGTACTGGCATTCTATTGATTCCCGCCCAGGTGCTGGCAGCCATATCGCCGTTTGCCTATGCGTGGCTTAATCATTATCTCGGGATTCAGGGAAGCTTAGCGGTTTCCGCTGCGCTAACGTTGATAGTGGTAGGGTTGGCAGTATCGATGGCATTCAACCAACATATAAAATTGCCGCTAACGGCTGGCAAGCGATCCTGAACAGCGGGGATAAAAAACCCTCTTTTCAAAGAGGGTTTTAGTTAGCAAAAATTTAGCTATTACGAGGAGAAATTATTCCCACTCTAATATCAACGAGAGGAAAAACAATTTAAATAACAACTAGTTAGAAAGGCGAGCTTTCTCGATACCATCATCTATACCATGCGCAGAGTTTTTTTGATTTTTTGCTGCTCGTCGCCGCTTTAACTCTGCCTTAGCCCATGCTGATGCTTCTGCCATATCCCGGCGAAGGTGCTCTATCTCATCGGGGGTCAATCGACGCACTGTTCACCACTCCTTTGTTACTGTCTGAGGGTACCATGCTGCGAACTCGCCTTGGCCAAAAAGTGGCGATTTCACGATCATTAAACGCAGATATGTAATGCCTCATCGCGATTTCTATCTATCGGTTTATACCGACGCCTGCCCTTGAGACATCAGAATGTGGTGCCATACTGTGTCTGTGTACTACCAAAGTAACTCTTTTGGCAAAAAGTATAACTAACTCGACTTAACGATGAAATCTAATCAGGCATAATAGCATCAACGTTATCTTTAAAACCATCTAATAGCAAGTCAACAATATACTTCGTCGGCGCATCAAAAACAGGGAAATAAAATGACACCAATAGAACAAATACAGACATGGATTGAAGATAAACCTATATGGTGGAAACACAGCATTAAACTAGCACTTGAACACGGAGAATTAGATCAGAGTGACCTCGATGAAATCTACTATATTGCTCGTGTTGAACACCAACTAGTCCACTCAGAAGAATGCTCTACTTCTAGCAGCCAAGATTTAGACTTCACCGGACATACTAGCGAGCAAGGTAAAGTCAATCTACTATCATTATCCGAAGTGTATGGTGTTGGTGCTCTCATTGAAAAACAAGTTCTAACATTTTCCAGAGATGGCATCTTCATAGTTTATGGTGACAATGGAGCAGGAAAATCCAGCTACTCCAGCATAATGAAAAATGCTTGCCTAACACGCGGTTCGTGCCCCAAAATATTAGGGAATGTATTTGAACAAACCAATCCTTCGCCTAGCGCAACGATCAAAATCTTAGTAGACGGGAAGGACGAAACTCACCCTTGGAGCTTGAACTCTTCAAGCATTGCCCCCCTGAAGGCAATTAGGGTTTTCGATACAGATTCAGCTCATCATTACGTTAACAAAGAGGATGCTCTAGGTTTCAAGCCTTCTGGCTTAAACTTATTAACAGAGCTGACTAGAGCCATCAACCAAGTCAAAGCTATTGTTGAAGAAGATATAATGCCAGGAAACGGCCTTATATCCTTAAAACCAATAACTTCCGAAACCAATACAGCACGATTCTTCAACGGAATATCTGCCGACACTAAAGAAGAAGATGTGCAAACTCATAGAGCTACAACAGAGGATCTTGAGCATATAGAACCTCTAAGACAAGAAATTGCAAAAGATAAGCTACAAACCCCAGAAAGTTTAAAAGCCAATCTCAATCAACAAAAGCAAATAATAACACCGCTGCAAAGATTTATTAATAACGCTTTAAAACCTCTAAGCGATAAAGCTTTTGACAGGCTTAAAGAACTGCAAGAAGATTACAACACAAAGCAGAGGACTGCCGACAAAATAATGCAGGCCACTCTACAAGGCCTACCTCTAGAAACTGTTGCAGGTATAAACTGGCAAAGCCTATGGAGTGCAGCAAAAACCTTCATTGAAAACGAGCCGAATTCTCACAACTTCCCACCTATCCAAGGTGAAAATTGCCCTCTATGCCTCCAGGAAATCTCAGAGAACAGTAGTAATCGGCTGGCCTCATTAAATAGTTTCTTGGCCGACAATGCTGCTACAGAAGCAAAAAAGGCTCATGACCTATTGAGCAATGCTATAAGAATGATTTCATCACAAGACCTTAGCTTGGAAAACTATAAGGCTGCACTAGAAGAATCCAACAAGCTAAAGCCCGGTATAAACGAAAAGATCATAGCTCTGTTTGAAATATTAGCCGAGCGTCAAAAGATATTTACCACCTCCTCAAAATTACCCGATCTTCAATCCACACTAGATATTTCATCTTCAGTTGACATAAACGCAATATTAAAAAATATTGATGAACAAATAGAATTAGTTAAAACCAACCAAGACTTAGCTGAGCTCATCAAAAGGAAAGAAAAAAATTTACAGGGCCTATTAGACAAAAAACATATCAATGATAACTATGAATCAATAATAAAAAATATACGCCGTTATAAAGTCATCAGAAAGATGGAAGCAATAAAGAGTGAATGCAACACTCGCAAAGTCTCCGATCTTTCTTCAAAAATTTACCAGCAAGGAGTCATAGAACCTCTTACCTCTGCTTTCAGGGACGAACTTAAAAAATTTGGATTCACGCGCTTCTCGGTGGATGTTCAAACAAGAAACACCGGAGGACAACAACAATTTAAGTTAGCAATCGCAAATGCTGGCGAACCAATAGTTGCTAAAGTTGCTAGCGAGGGGGAGCAAAGATGCATTGCAATTGCAGCTTTTTTAGCAGAGATGAAAGCAGATAATAGACTGTCTGCTGTCATATTCGATGACCCTGTGAACTCACTAAGTCATCAGTGGAGTAGCAAAGTAGCCGCCAGACTTATTTCAGAATCACTTTCTCGGCAAGTCGTCGTATTTACTCATGACATAGTTTTCTTCAAGCTTTTACTAGAGCAAGCCGAACTCCAAGGAGCCCAGCATGCAAGCGTCGCATTGGAGCGTTCTAGAAAATTCGCTGGGCTAGTAAGAGATAGTGCTCCATGGGAAGCACTAACAACATCAAAGCGCATAAAACATCTAAATACAAAATTACAAGATTTAAGGAAGTTGGATAGAGATGGAACTGAAGCTGATTTTCGTCAAGCATCCCGGGCATTTTACGGCTTACTCAGAGAAACTTGGGAACGATTAGTTGAGGAAAAATTGCTCAATAAGGTAGTAAGCAGGTTTGAAAGAGGGGTTTACACACAACGCCTATCTCGCCTTGTTGACATTTCAGACGATGATACAGCTAAAGTAGATAATGCAATGGGGAAATGCAGCACCTATTTCACAGGACATGACAGCGCTCCGGCAGTAGGTGATCCGTATCCGACAATCGAAGAAATTGAAGATGACCTGAAAAACATCAAAGATTTTCTAGATGAATTACAGGGAAGCCGTAAGAGGACCTGATCAGTTCAATACCTCTCCAAAAAGGCGGCCCACAGCCGCCTTTGTTTTCGTTCATCGTAACTCTTTTAATGCAGCTTGCCGCACAATGGCTAACGCCTTCTGGAAGTCCTCCGTCGTCACTCGGCCAGTTTCAGCCTGGTAGTACAGGATCGTGAACATATTGGCGACCGCCTCCGCGACTGGCAAAACCTGCCGGGCGGTTTCCTGGTCGATGAACTCCAGGGCGGCCAGCTTGATCGCAGCCTGATGAATTGCTTGCTGAACTTCGATATTATGTGTGGTTGTCATGTGTCACCTCTCTGTCAGGTGGTATGTGAAAATGCGGGCCGGTGCACCATCACCGGCCCGTGTGCTTTCTAACTACTTGCGTCGGCCAAACGGCCAGCGTCTCATTTTGTCGATTTGATCGACCGATCTCCTCATGTCCTTGTAAGCACGCCCGGCCAACCTGTTTTGGAATACCTCCATTTTAACGGCAATGGCTTTCATCTTCGGGCCGTGTCCGGTGTTGTGCAGCCACTGCCCCAAAAAATAGAAGGCCAGCATCACAATGAACATCACTGCGAAGAAACCAAATACCTCCGCAAGGTTTTGAGGTGGAAAGCTAAACTCCATAATCAGTAATCCTTATCTAGTTAGGCCATGCGACCCTTTTTAACAAAACTGGCAACCTCTTCGTTGCGCTCCTGCTGGCGTTCCTGGGCATACGACACGTAGTCCTCAACGTCGAAGGTGTGCTTTTCCGGGTCGCGCTCTTGCCATTCTGCGTGTGCTTGGCGGGCTTCTTCCTGGTCCTCACTGGACAGGCCATCAAAGCCGCCGGTTTGATTCATCCAGCCAGTGCCGACGCCGCCTAAGCTATCGCTGTCAAATGCAGGGGAAGCGTCGTCAGTCGCCCTCCTTGTCGTCGTCATCCCCGTCATCTTTCGTACTATTTCGGATCGAGCTAGCTAAACGACCTCCAGCAGTGCGGCCAATTCGATCCCCGGCCATATCACTCATTCCCTTCATCAAATTCGCACCGGTATCCGCTGCAATACGACCCGCTTTTACAGCGCTGCCTTTAAAGCCGCCGCCAGAAGATTCGCCACCGCTAGAGGATTGGCCAGAGGCTTGGGAAAAGGAGCCAGCTTCATCCGAATCGCCGCCACCGCTAAATGCTTCGCCCAGGCTCGACATAACGTCAGTATTGTTCGCTACGTTCTCACCTGCTTTTGCAAATGCAGCCTGAATAGCAGACGCACCGCCGGCGGTAGCCATTGCTGCACCGGCAGCCATACCACCAGTGGCAACAGCCGCTCCGGCCATCGCTCCGGCACTGATACTGCCTGCACCTGCCGCTGCGCCGCCTCCAGGAACCAGGCTGGCGACCACATTGGGAACCGAGTGAATGAGCATCACGAGAACCAGTGAAACGACAAAGATCACCAGCAGTTCACGCATAGGGGCATCATTGGATAGATCGGCATAGAAACCGTCCATGATCGACATGGCAATGCCAATGAGCAACGTCATTGTCATCAACTTCAAAGCAACGCCCAATACGCTTTTGAAGTAGTTGATTGCTATATCTGAAGTCCAGCGCGAACCACCAAAACCCAGCACGAAGACACCGGCATAGATCAATATCCAAGCCGTCACCAAGGCCAACAACACATTGGCCGCCACTACCGCCATACATGCCAAAATTGCCAGCGTGATTAAGAAGATAGACAAGTTATCTATCGGGCTTGTGATGCTGTAGGACTCACCAGCTTTCACAATAATGTCGAACGCAATACTAATAGGCTCTGACGGGGTTAGGTCTCTCGGAAGGCCACCGGCTTGAGCACCGATCATTCTCAACGAGTCGATGATTGACGTCGCAAAGTCTGGACCGTTTCTGAGCAACCAGAGAAAGAAACCAAACGTCAGGATGAAGCGCACGAACTCAGCAAAGAACTCCCTTATATCCGCTTGTTTAAGGATTAAGGTCCCGCCAGTCCACACAAGGGATATAGTACCCAGCGTCCAGAACAGCCAGGCGGCATAGTTTGTAATTACCGTGCCCCAAGTAGCACTGGCCGTCATGAAACGCACTGCCACTTCATCCAAGACACCATTAGGCTCAATGGCCGCTGACGCAGTTTGTGAAGTCAGTACAACTGCCAGGAGCATCACAAGTCGAATGAATATCTTGCTCATGATTAGAACCCCTTGTTCTTGGAGCGATCCGTGGGTTCGCCCATATCCCAAAGACAGTTCCCTTCTTCCCTCTGCTCTTTCGTCAGGTTCGGGTTGTCACAGTTGATCGTTGCAGGCTTTGGCCCGTCATCTTCACCGCACCCCACCAGAACAAAAGAGGCCAACGCGCTAACGATAAAAACTCGGGTGATATTCTTCATGATTAAAACCCCCTGTTTTCTGAACGGTCGGTTGGCTCGCCCATATCAAACAACCTTTCACGGGACGCTTGATATTGAGCTTCGCGGTCAGCATCCGCCTGCATTCGAGTGCCAACGGCATTCTGCTGGGCAATCAACAGGCTTCGGATTTGCAGGAGCTGGTTGGCCTGGTTGCTAGCGAGCTGGTTAGCGTAACCAATGGCGGCCAGTTGGCCGTCCGCGCCCTGGGCGGCAGATTGCAGACGCTGGAGCTGTCGAGCGTCGGCCTGCAAGTTGTCTTGCTGCTGCTCTAGGCCCTTAAACAGCGCGTCGTTGGCCTTCTTCTGCGATTCAGACGCCAGGCGGCGGTTCTCGGCCATAGCGGCCCGTTCGGCATCGCTGCATCCCGCCGACGAGAAACAAGGCGAGCTGCGGTAATAGGCCACGTCCTGGAACTTGCCTAGGTAAGCATCGAGGCTACCAAGCTGGTTTTGGTAATAGGCGAGTGTGTTGGTCGCCTGGTTCAGATCGTTGATGGTGCGCTGCGCCTGGTCCCAAATATGAGCCGCCGGGGCCATTGTGTTTTGCAGTTGGTTTTCATACTGCTGGAGTTGGGTTTGGTATTCCTGAATCTGCTTGAGTGTCTGCGCTACGGCTTCCATCGCGGACATGATGTTCTGCGATAGGTTGGTGCCATCAACTACTGGAATACCGGCGTAAACGGGCTGCAAGGTGCAGGTCGTCATAGCGATAGCCAGAGCAATTTTAGCGGCTAAATTTTTTCTTTTAACTTTTTGCATACGTTGATCTCCATTACCAATGAATGCTTTATCGTGCCTTTCAATGCATAACGTATAAGCTCAATAATTGGACATAAAAGTTGACATGGAGATATTTAAGCCAATAACTCCTACGGCGGTAGCCGGTAGCCTCGCAGAGCAGGATTCCCCGTTGAGCGCCCCGGCGCGAATAAGGGAAAGTGAAGATAGTTAATTGGCTCCGCCGATTAGCTAACTTCACCTATCCTGCCCGCCATTCAGCGTTGTTTACGCCAAGGAAAGTGTTGCTGCGAAAATCTGTTTTTTTGTGCAAACCATATAAAATCGCTTGTTCACCTTCTTGCTAGAACAGAAGCACAAAATAAAAGCGCAATATCAGGCAATTACTACGCTAACGCGGTGGATTACACAGCCAAAAAACACAGCAATACACAGCTTTGCCAATTCAGGAGGAGTTTCGCCCCTCAAGTGTCAATGAAACGTGCGAGCGTTAGGAATACACCCGATGTAAAACCCTGTATTACAATGACTTTCAAACATTCCAGACACTCTTGACGGCCTTTTCTTTGACAGTTTCAGATTGGTATCGGTTGGGTCATACGGTCAGGAAGGATCGCTACCAACACTCAGTGCGTGTCGAGCCGCTAGCGCCCAACTTCGGACAGCTTTTCGGGCACAACGTCAGTGCGGATAGGAAATGTAGTGTTGTAGTATGTTGTATGGTGCTACTACATACTACAACCTACAAACCGCACACATTTTCAGCCTACTACCGGCGTAAGTGGCTATTCATCTTGATGTATGGAATACGGCTTCCTGAGCCGCCCAAAGAGGCGCTTCAGGCATCGCCCCCCCGCTACCCCTAGTCGGCCTCTGAACGACGCTCCTGGGGCTTACAAGGCGGCTTTGGTCGTCCTTCGGACGGATTGAACGCCAAGAAAAGGTGATATCCCTTGGCGAGGAAGCAGAATCGGCCACCCTCTTGGCGTTAAAACATCGGCCGGAGGCCGATTGAGTTGGCAAGGCATGAACGCGCCATTCAGGCGCGGGCCATGCCGCGTATGATGGATATTCTTTGGAATATCTTGGATCGATTTCCAAAACAGGCCGGAAAGCCTTGCCCTGCAAGCGTTTGCGCGATTGAAGAGGATACCGTTATGCCGGGGATGGGATACTGTTATGCCGGGGGGCGGGTACTATTATGCCGGGGATGGGTGCTGTCACGCCGGGGGTTGGCTTGGTTGGCCCCTGGCCGCCTAATCTCCCATTTCCCCTTGGCGTATTCATGTACAGTCCAGCCCACTGAAATAAGTTCAGCCAACGCTTTCCGGGCCGTCTGACGGCGCTTTTTCAAGGTGTTGGGGTTCTTCGTTTCGTCCGGCCAGACGTAGTTGCAAAGGGTATTCAGTTCTACCCGTCCAGATTTACCGGCATCAATCCAGCCCGATAATCGCTGATGTATTAATCGAGCAGGATCGGTCTGTAACGCTCGAACCTCAGTCATGTCGAGCCGAGTATGTGGACGTTCTCCCATTACAGCCTCTGCTAATCGAGGGTTTAGGCTGACAAACAGTTTACCTTCCCGGTCGTCGCTGACGTAATCGGACAAGATGCGGAAACCCTGACGCTGCCCGTTACGCTCCACAATGACCGATACTGCCCATAGGCGCTCGATGCTATCGCGGATAGTTTTGAACTGGCTGCCTCCATCGTCGGCATACCCAAGTTCTCGGGCCAGTTGTCGAAAGCTGCCCTTGGCAACCATTGTATCCTTCTCAACCGCGTCCCACTTCAGGTCTAGTAAGAGACGCAATTGCTGCCCAACTTCTGACTCTGTTTCGTTTCGCAGTACAATCCCGCGTCCCCCATCACCAGAAATTGCGGCCATAGCCACAAGCCCTTGTAGGATGCGAAGATCATCAACACCTAGAGGCTCAGGCCCCCAGAAACGTATCGAATCCTCGCCATGGGTATAGGTTACGTCCAGCTTGAGCCGCTTTCGCTCTCCACGCTTCAGACTACGGAACAAGCCAGGAGCCAGGCAGTGAGCTGGATCATGTCGAACATGGGTAAGATCAAAGCTCATCACGTGACCTCACCTTAGATTTCTTGAATGGCAGCACGCCATTGGCTACGCGCTGCCTCTCCAGCACGGCAGGTTTGAGCACACCGCCCTCGTGACGCCGGAACCAACGCTCTGCGAAAGGAGAGCCATAATTCGCCTTGCTCACGCCATAGCGAACGAAGTACCCACGCTGACTATCATCAACACCCCATTCCTCAGCCTCGGTTTGCGTCATGCCAGACAGGTACGATTGCCAGCGAATGTTATCGACCAGAACAGACGACCCACGGCTGGCCTGTTGCTGGTCACCCGCACCAATCATGGCGGCGCTCTTACTGGCATGGTGCAAATATACGATAGAGCACCCTGTATCGGCGGCGATGGCTTCCATACGTCCGATCACTTGCGCCATAGGACCGCTAACGTTTTCATCTTCGATGTGGAAACGACGTAAGGTATCCAGGATCATAAGGCGGCGACCCGCAGCCGCTCGCTTAAGGCCATCGAACCAATCGAGACACATAATGTTGGGGCACCTTCCTATCAGCGGCTCAATCAGCAAGCCTTCAGCAACAGCTTGCCGCTGCTCGGCGGTGAGATGCGCTCCAAGCGCATGTAATCGGTGATGGATAGCAGCGGGAGGATCTTCTGCAGGAAGATAGATAACTGGCCCAACAGGAAATTCTCCGACTTCCAGCAAGTCTGGGCCTCCAGCGATCTGCGTGGCAAGCTGTAAGGCCAGCATGGATTTTCCGGCACCACCTGGTGAAACCAAGGCCCCTACCGTACCGGAAACCATGTTAGGTAAAACATAATCAAGAGGCGGCGGCGTTTCCGAAAAGGCCGCCATAAGATCAAGGGCCATAATGTTAGGCCCCTATGGTGTTGCCAGGCCGAGTAGCCTGGTTTCCTGAAGACTTACGCTCCTCAATCCACTGCTCTACTTCCGACAGGTCCCACGCGACGTTTCTGCTGGTAAGTGCAATTCGGCGAGGGAACTCACCCCGCTTCTCCAAGTTATAAATTGTCCGTGAGGAGAGCGGAATCATCTCCAATAGCACTTTTCGATTGATCAGTGTCTTGTTTGCCATTGCTTGCATACTTGTGCCTCCACTTACTTATGAAAGCTCTATGGTGCCCAGCAATGCCACTTGATTAAGCCTATAAATTGGATAAAATGGTTGACATGGAAAGTGAAGAGCAAGCAAAGAAGCGACTTGGCAATTACTATATAGCTATCTGGAATGGTTGTGATCCAGATATTGCCAGCGCCATCCGCCAGTTCCGAGATAGCTGGAAACCATATTCCGCAGCATCCCGGCGCTACCCCATTCATCGGCTAATACATGAGCTGATAGACCCTGCTGTAACCGCATACAGGGAAACACTCCCGCCTGACTACCTGGTACACATGCCAGGTTCAACAGAGGTATCTTTCAGCGAGATGGCTCAGCTGGTCGGGTTTGATGCAGCGGTCCGCCTACAACGCCACCTGCTAAGAGCGTTCATAAAAACAAAAGACCAACAGACCAAGACAGATCAAAGGTTTATCGCAACACATGAATCACTGATTGAATTAGTTCAGGACTGTGCATGCAAGCAACCGGTAAAGTCTTCAATGCGATGCATCAACGGAACATCTAGAGGGCTAAATGACAAGCGCCGCCACAGCTTTTGTCGTTTCTGTGGTTCTCCGACTACGCTAACATCATTCTCGGATAACAAATCCCAATTGCGTGGTAGCAATGACGTTCTACGTCTAAGCAACTTGTACTGCACAAATCACCAACCAAAATTACCAAATGGAGCTTGGAATCCTTTATATAAGCAGGCAACACGCTCTATCGCGCAGTTTGACATTGAATTAGAAAGAATAAACAAACAATGCGCCAATCGCTCTAGACCTTTAATGTCTGGCGATACACTGGTCGATCAATACTTCCTTTACTTGATGCTAGGCAAAACTTTACAACCAGCAGACAAGGCCGAATTACGCAATCTAGCCCGAAGGATGGTGGACTCTAAGCTATCAGATACCAAGAAAAAAATGCTGGTACTCAAGCGAGACGGATTTAACCAGACAGAAATCGGAAAGCAAATACTGAACGCCAAGCAGCAGCCAATGACACGCCAAGCCGTGTCTAAAGCGTTGGCGTCAGTTCGAAAGGAGTTCCTGCTAGGAACCTAAGAACCTAGAAAGCTATCAAGAGAAATTTTAGCCGCTAAAATGCGGGGCTTGAAACCGACTCCATTACCATACCCGACTTACGACACCAAATTACTAATGCTAAACAGGTAAACCAACAACATCAAAATCAGGTTTTCATGCTGCTAGTCGATATCCCGAGGAAAGAACTGCGGAAAATCCCGTTGAAGTTTGGCAGTAAGCTCATGATCTGGAAAACGCTCAATCGCCCTTCTCCAAATATCCAAAGCCTCGACTATGCTCCCTCTATTCCAATAGACACCACCTAGATTGAACATCGCCAAGTCGTATTCTGGATCAAGATTTAACGCTTTCTCATAGGATTTAATAGCTTGCTCTGATTGGCCAAGGTCACCGTACGCTGCACCAAGCTGAAACCAGCTCATTGCATCAGGCTGGATATGCTCTGCCTGTTCAAGCAGGATCGGCAAACTATCTTCAAACCTTCCAAGAAAGTTAAGAGCGGTTCCTAGACAGTATCCGTAGTGCCCTCCTGCGAGATCGTAGGCCATCCGAAAACAGCGCTCCGCTTCTAGCCAGTTGCCCTCATCCTGTGCCCAGTGTCCAAGGCGATCCCACAAAAACGCGGCTTCTTCCGTATTATCAATGTGCTTTATATGCCTAACAAACTTATCCAGAAACTCCATGTAGGTTTGGCCTATATCTTGGCCTTCCGCCCGTAAATATAAGGTAGCCAATAACATCTCGCGACGACCTCCAGATGTATCAGGATGAGCGTCTACATAGCGATGCCAGAACCCTTGCGCCTGACGCGCATTTTCAGCCGTAGCCCGACCGAAACTAGCTACTAGCCGCGCAAAAAACGGCCAAACCCATGGCTCGCGGTCGGCCTGGGCAAGAACATTGTTAATTTCGCGGAACGCAGCAATCCCCTCACCCATGTTGAAAAGAACGTTAGCTCGCCAACCCGCAACTCCAGCTGCTTTAGCATATATAGGATCTGTGAAGACGGCCTGATCCAGATGCTCAAGAGCGCTCTTCCACTCGCCCTTACGCACGTAGAATTGGGCTAAGGCATAATGGGCTTCAGGAAGGAGAGGATTCATTCGCAAGGCTTCACGATAGTGGTTAACTGCTCGCACCTCATCTCCGAGCCGCTCAAAGCTCGTCCCGAGATTCTTATGGCCTTGGGATGCCAGACTTGACGAATTTGCGAATGCAGGTTCGAGCAACGCTGCCTTATAAGCCTCTGTGGCGCAATCCTCCCGGCCGAGCGCCGAGTAGGCATTACCGATTGTGTAATGCAGGCTTCCCTGCTCGTAGCGCCCACTACTAAGCTGCCTCTTAAAATGGATCACTGCTGCTTCGATCCGATCAGGAAACCGGCTTCTCTCAGACATGCCCAAGTTAATTTCTGACATATAAGCGCAGCCCATGGCATCGTCTTCTGGTCCAAGCACGGCCATGAATCGGTCAAAGGCGGCACTAATTTCCTCATCAGCATCTTGGTCATATAAGTGTTCCAAGAGTTGTCGAGCTGAGTCTGGATCATCAGGAACATGAACTTCCGGTACAGCTCGGCGAAGGAGACCAATCAAATCTCCTGGTGCTGCCCGGGACTGTTCGACGCGACGATTACGTGCCGCTCGAGTTGCAGAACTGGACAATTCAGCAAGTCGGCCCAACCGCTCTGTCGTCAGATCTTCCGTGAAGTTAACTGTAAGTGATTGCTGCTGGGTCCAGTTCTTTCCAGCATGCTCATATTTACGGAGAACGGTCTCAGCGAGGCAGATGCGTAGCGTCGCCGTTGGGACGTGGTAGGCAGCATAAAAACTATGCGGATGCATCAGTAGATAATTCAGGTTTGTGCGACTAATTTCAACGCTTAGAGAGCCGTCCGCATTCAGTGCACGCTCAGTGCCCTTAAGCTGAACGTGAATCCTAATGTTGGTGGCTCTCCCATCCTCGACAACTTCGATCTCGCAGTCTGTACCATAGTCCTTTCGGTCAGCACGCTGAAGGATAAAAAGACCACTCTCTGTTAGGCATTTCTGAAATGCCGTCTCTGCCTTCTCCTCCGTGACATGATTGGAGGCTCGCTCTGGAAGGTCATCAAAGCATTCCATATCGTCAGCCATTTCTGTTTATTGTCCTCAATGAGGTAAAAATTCCATGCTGTAAGTTGCCAATTACCTTCGACAATATATTTTAAGCATGTGCCCGAATACCTATGCGTTTAGCTAAATGGGTCCGCAAGCATCTTTAGCAGTCCATTCGTCAATCATATCAGCCCAGTCCTGCAACATAGATGTACGCTGATCACGATACTCGGCTTTGTTATATATCGCCCTCACACCTTTTTGCTCATGTGCCAGGCATTTCTCTATCCAATCGGTGTTGTAACCGGCTTCATGGAGCAAGGTACTGGCTGTTCGTCTCAGGTCGTGCGGGCCGAATTTGGCAAGCGGTTGCCCCTCTTTCTGAGCCAGCTTGTAAGTCATCGTCATTACCCGGTTCAGCGTGGCACTACTCATAGGGACGTCAGAATCGTAGCGTGACGGCAGAACATACTCCGATCCTCCGGAGAACGTCTTCAAAGCGATGAGGATGTCCATGGCCTGCCTGGATAGAAACACCAGGTGAGGGTTTCGCCGCTTCATCCGTTCTTTGGGGATCGTCCAGAGCGCTTCGCTGAAGTTGATCTCACTCCAAGTGGTATTCGTCAGCTCGCTTTTACGCACCATCGTCAACAACAGTAGCTTTACCGCTGCCCGGATCGATGGTGATGTACCAATACGCCCCATGTACTGGTACATGATCCTGATTTCTTCGGGCGTCAGGGTTCGATCTCTCGGCTCAAACCTGGCAATGCTTGCGGGCCTCACCAGGTCTGCCGGGTTCTCAACCTTCTGGCCTCGCTCAGTCGCCCAGCGGTATACCTGGAGTACAATCTCACGCGCATGAACCGCCGTAGCAGGTGCACCGCGCTCTACGATGGCGTCGGTTAATGCTCGCAAGTCCTCGTGGGTGATTTCGGTCAGCTTCTGATTGCCGAATTTCGTTTCTAGCTCTCTCGTATAAACCGAGCGGCGCATATCACGGGTAGAATCGGCCATCTGATAGCCACGTAGCCACTTTTCCGCCCAGGCACCAAAGGTTTCAGCCCCTTTAACACGCGCCTTGTCTCGGGCCTTCTCCTTCGCTGGCGACTTTCCATCGGCGACCATCCGCTTGGCTTCACCAAGCCGCTCACGGGCTTCTGCCAGAGTGATACCCCCAACGCCATAGCGGCCAAAGGTGATTGTCTCTTGCCTGCCATTGATCGAGTAGTTGTAACGGAATGAGATAGAACCGGCAGGAGTGACGGCCACGTAGAGGCCATCCCGGTCATTCACTTTGTAGAGTTTATCCCTCGGCTTGAGGTTGCGCAGCTTGGTATCGGTCAGCAAGAGTCTTATCCTTCTTCGATTCCAATACCATGCTGGAAGATCACCCGAAAATCAGGCCATAAAACCAATAAAAACAGTTAGTTAAACAATTTCGATACCATGAACACACAAGATCAAGCAGCATGGTATCGGCTATCACTCATGGCATCATGTCTCGATAATACCACCTTGGATACCACGCTCAAGCGGTGCTTCCCGCTGCCATCAGTTGCCAAACACTGCCAGACATAAATATAAAAAAGCCCATGAAAACATGGGCTTAAGTATCATTTAATGCCAGTTAGTACCAGCTAATGCCTAACGTGTGATCATTCCCACTCAATGGTCGCTGGCGGTTTACCGCTGATGTCATACACCACGCGGGAAATGCCGTTGACTTCATTGATGATACGGTTAGACACGCGGCCTAAGAAATCGTACGGCAGATGCGCCCAGTGCGCGGTCATAAAGTCGATAGTTTCGACAGCACGCAGGGAAACCACCCAGTCGTACTTACGGCCATCACCCATGACGCCGACGGAACGAACCGGTAGAAACACGGTGAATGCCTGGCTTACTTTGTTGTACAGGTCAGCTTTGTGCAGCTCTTCGATGAAGATGGCATCAGCGCGGCGCAGCAGGTCGCAGTACTCTTTCTTCACTTCGCCCAGCACGCGCACGCCAAGGCCTGGTCCCGGGAACGGGTGGCGATACAGCATGTCGTACGGCAGGCCCAGTTCGAGACCAATCTTACGTACTTCATCTTTGAACAGCTCACGCAGCGGTTCAACGAGGCCCATCTTCATCTCTTTCGGCAGGCCACCCACGTTGTGGTGGGATTTAATGACGTGTGCTTTACCGGTTGCAGATGCGGCAGACTCGATGACGTCAGGGTAGATAGTCCCCTGTGCCAGCCACTTCACATCTTCCAGCTTCAGCGCTTCTTCGTCGAACACTTCAACGAACACGCGTCCGATGATTTTACGTTTTGCTTCCGGGTCATTTTCGCCTTTCAGCGCACTCAGGAAACGTTCTTCGCCTTCAACATGAACGATGTTCAGGCCGAAACGATCGCCGAACATGTCCATCACCTGCTGGGCTTCGTTCAGGCGCAGCAGGCCGTTATCAACGAATACGCAGGTCAGGTTTTTACCGATCGCGCGGTGCAGCAGCATCGCGGTGACAGAAGAGTCCACACCACCAGACAGACCGAGGATCACTTTATCGTCGCCAACCTGCTGACGGATGCGCTCGATGGCATCTTCGATAATTTTTGCCGACGTCCACAGCGCTTCACACTGGCAGATCTCAAGCACAAAGCGCTCAAGCATACGCAAACCCTGACGGGTGTGAGTCACTTCCGGGTGGAACTGAACGCCGTAGAAACGCTTCTCTTCGTTAGCCATAATGGCAAACGGGCAGGTTTCGGTGCTGGCAACGGTGACGAAGTCAGACGGGATGGCGGTCACTTTATCGCCGTGGCTCATCCAGACGTCCAGCATAGCCTTGCCATCTGCGCTCAGCGCATCTTCAATGCCGTGGATCAGCGCGCTATCGGTCTGAACTTCAACCTGCGCATAGCCAAATTCGCGCTCATTAGAGGCTTCAACGTGGCCGCCCAGCTGCATCGCCATGGTCTGCATGCCGTAGCACACGCCAAATACCGGTACGCCAGCTTCAAACACATACTGCGGCGCGCGCGGACTGTTATTTTCAGTGGTACTTTCCGGGCCGCCGGAAAGAATAATGCCGTTAGGGTTGAACTCACGAATTTGAGCTTCAGTGACGTCCCATGCCCACAGTTCGCAATAGACACCTAATTCACGAACGCGACGCGCCACCAGTTGGGTGTACTGAGAACCGAAGTCCAGAATAAGAATACGATGTTTATGAATGTTATCCGTCATTGACGATAATTCCGAGGCAAGTGATACAGGTTAAATAAATCGCCCGGCGCATGGCCGGGCGAAGAAAATCAGGAGCCCATGCGGTAGTTAGGCGATTCCTTGGTGATCGTCACGTCGTGAACGTGGCTCTCCTGGATACCCGCGCCGCTGATGCGCACGAATTCCGCTTTGGTCCGTAGGGTGTCGATGGTACCACAACCGGTCAGACCCATACAGGAGCGCAAGCCGCCCATCTGCTGGTGAATGATCTCTTTCAGGCGACCTTTATAAGCGACGCGACCTTCGATACCTTCCGGTACCAGTTTGTCGGCGGCGTTATCGGTCTGGAAGTAGCGGTCGGAAGACCCTTTGGACATCGCGCCAAGGGAACCCATACCGCGGTAAGATTTGTAGGAACGACCCTGATAGAGTTCGATTTCGCCCGGAGACTCTTCGGTACCGGCCAACATGGAGCCAACCATCACGGCAGCAGCGCCTGCGGCAATCGCTTTGGCGATATCGCCAGAGAAACGGATTCCGCCGTCAGCAATAACCGGAATACCGGTGCCTTCCAGCGCTTCAACCGCGTCAGAAACGGCGGTAATCTGCGGAACGCCCACGCCGGTCACGATACGAGTCGTACAGATGGAACCTGGGCCGATACCCACTTTGACCGCGCTGCAGCCCGCTTCCGCCAGGGCACGTGCGCCTGCGCCGGTAGCCACGTTACCGCCGATGATTTGCAGGTCAGGATATTTGGCACGCGTATCACGGATACGCTGCAGCACGCCTTCAGAATGACCATGGGAAGAGTCGATCAGCAGAATGTCAACGCCCGCGGCAACCAGCGCATCAACACGCTCTTCGTTGCCTGCACCCGCACCAACCGCCGCGCCTACGCGCAGGCGACCATGCTCATCTTTACAGGAGTTTGGCTTACGTTCTGCTTTCTGGAAGTCTTTAACGGTGATCATGCCGCGCAGATGGAAGCTATCGTCCACAACCAGCGCTTTCTCAACACGCTTTTCGTGCATTTTGGCAAGCACTACTTCGCGGGTTTCACCTTCACGCACGGTGACCAGGCGCTCTTTCGGCGTCATATAAACGCTGACTGGCTGGTTCATGTCAGTAACGAAACGCACGTCACGACCGGTGATGATACCAACCAATTCATTGTCTTCAGTTACTACCGGATAACCGGCAAAACCGTTGCGTTCGGTCAGCTCTTTGACTTCACGCAGAGTGGTCGTCGGCAGGACAGTCTGCGGGTCGGAAACCACGCCGGATTCATGTTTTTTCACGCGCTTAACTTCTTCAGCCTGGCGCTCAATGGACATGTTTTTATGAATAAAGCCGATGCCGCCTTCCTGTGCCAGGGCAATCGCCAGACGCGCTTCAGTCACGGTATCCATTGCAGCGGAAAGCATAGGAATGTTCAGACGAATGGTTTTCGTCAGTTGAGTGCTGAGATCGGCGGTATTTGGCAAAACGGTTGAATGTGCTGGAACGAGGAGGACGTCGTCAAACGTCAGGGCTTCTTTAGCGATACGTAGCATGGGCAATATCTCGACCTGGGTGGATAAATATTGCCGTGGCATTATACAGAGCGTAACCGATTGCATCTACCCTTTTTTGCAAATAATACTTGCGCTCCCCTCTCAGCAGGTTACTATCGACTGAATAACCTGCTGATTTAGAATTTGATCTTGCTCACATGTTGCCATCTCAATCCCCCTCAATTTACACGGTTAGCCGCCTAAACCAGTCGGTTCGTTTGGTGCTGGAACGTGAAATGGGTCAGGTGTGGATTAGCGGCGAGATCTCGAATTTCAGCCAGCCCTCTTCAGGTCACTGGTACTTCACTTTAAAAGACGATAACGCCCAGGTTCGCTGCGCGATGTTCCGCAACAGCAACCGCCGCGTGACGTTTCGTCCGCAGCATGGGCAACAGGTGTTGGTTCGCGCCAACATTACGTTGTATGAACCGCGCGGTGATTATCAAATCATTGTCGAAAGCATGCAGCCTGCGGGTGAAGGCCTGCTTCAGCAGAAATATGAACAGCTTAAGGCAGCATTGGCTGAGGAAGGACTGTTCGATCAACAGCATAAACAAGCACTCCCCGCTCCAGCACACTGTGTCGGCGTCATTACGTCGAAAACCGGGGCCGCGCTGCACGATATTTTACACGTGCTCAAACGTCGCGACCCTTCCCTGCCGGTGATTATCTACCCGACCGCCGTTCAGGGCGAGGACGCTCCGGGGCAAATCGTTCGAGCCATTGAGCTTGCCAACGCACGTAATGAATGCGATGTGTTAATTGTCGGGCGCGGCGGCGGTTCACTGGAAGATTTGTGGAGCTTTAACGACGAGCGGGTAGCCCGGGCTATTTTTGCCAGTCGTCTTCCAGTAGTAAGCGCTGTGGGTCATGAAACCGATGTGACCATTGCTGATTTTGTCGCCGATCTGCGCGCGCCAACGCCTTCCGCAGCCGCAGAGATTGTCAGCCGTAATCAGCAGGAGCTACTGCGCCAGCTACAATCCGGACAGCAACGTCTGGAGATGGCGATGGACTACTTCCTTGCCAACCGGCATCGTCGCTTTACCCAGATTTTTCATCGCTTGCAGCAACAGCATCCCCAGCTACGCCTGGCCCGTCAGCAAACAGAGCTGGAAAGATTGCGTCAGCGCATGCGTTTCGCTCTTGAGGCGCAGATAAAACGCGCCGACCAGCGCCAGCAGCGTGCCACGCAACGCCTGAATCAACAAAACCCACAGCCGCGTATTCATCGCACCCAGAGCCGTATTCAGCAACTGGAATACCGGCTGACGGAAAACATCCGCGCCCGTTTAAGCGATCAGCGCGAGCGCTTCGGTAATATGGTGACTCACCTGGAAGCCGTCAGCCCACTGGCCACTCTTGCTCGCGGCTATAGCGTAACGTCCTCCAGCGACGGCAAAGTCCTGAAGCAAACCAAACAGGTACAAGAGGGGGATTTACTCACTACCCGCCTCAACGACGGCTGGGTAGAGAGCGAGGTAAAAACGGTGACATCCGTGAAGAAAACCCGGGCGAAGAAAAAGTAACATCGATTACTCTACAGCCACCCACTCCACGCGTTTTTTCGAAATGAGTCCGTGTCCGTTCTGGCAAAAATAATCTACCGCGCCACAAGCTTTTAAAACTTCCAGCGGCTTGTGGCAGTCCGGGCAGCGTGCTTCCACAATAAAATCTTTAGCACAACGATCGCAGTGCGCGATACTGGCTTGTACATCAAGCGGCGTATGGCAAACGGGGCAATTAAATTCCATAGTGACTCCTGACGACGTTTATATTCCACCATTTTATCACGTTTGCAGCGAGTGGGGACCGAGCAGCTGTTGTTGCAACTTGAGGATCATTAATAACAAACAGGCTATCCGTCCACCGCCGAGCTACCGAGTTTCGTTTTATTCACCCTGCATGCTGAATCGCGACTGAGAAAACGCATCATAGATTTTCTCATTGGTAAACGGCGCAAAAGTGGCCCGTTTAGCGGCATCAACCAGCGCGGCACAATATTGTTTGTTACCTTCACTTGTTCTGATGCTATTCAGTTGTCCATCGTAGCTAAAACTCACGTGTATCCTGCATTTTTTGCCCGTCCATCCGTAGCGATCGGGTAGCTGGGACTCTATAGACTCTTTAATCGCCCTCGCCTGCCTGCCATACTCATCTTTGTCAGTGAAACGCCCGGAACTGCAGTCCCCAAGCGCTGTTGTTTTATGGCAATCCGCAGGATGAAGCGGCGCACAGCCGCTGGTAAAGGTGACCAAAATACCCATTATTATCTTTTTCATATCCCTGTTCCTGATTCCTTCTTTTAAATGATTCTCCAAACATTATTTCGGGTACATTATTTTTATCTAAAGGGGACTCCTCGGCTTTGAATGCTACCCGGCTGGTTTGGCGCTGGTACTTCTATGGAAGACGGCCCCGGCCTGAAGTTAATGGTAATAATATTATTCCTGGAGGGCTTGCCTTTAACATATCGCCATTTTTTCATGGCGGCCCTGACCTCGTTATCAAACATTCCGGAAGGGTCGGCGCTTAACAATTGAACGTTAGTGACAAGGCCATTATCGTCTACATCAAATTGCGCCTTAATCTGACCTGAGATCCCTTTTCTCTCAGCTTTAGCTGGATAAACAGGCTTAATACGAGGCTCAATGGGTTGTGATTCAGCGGCATACGTTATGGGGATAATAAACAATATCAGGAGAGCTAAAAATCTTTTCATTTTGACCTCATGTCATAGAAGTATTAATCCTGATTAATTTTTCGCACATTTATACGCCGGCCTCAAGTAGGTTTATTGTTAATCAGCGATTTGGCGATCCCGAGAAATAAAAAAGCCCGACAGATGCGGGCTTTAGGGTCTTCATTCAGGCGAATAGCTTATTTGCTTTTCTTGATATGAATAACAAATAAAGGATAATTTTCTTGATTTATAAGTAATTTTTTATTTATATAAAAAACTTGTGCACACCCTTGTGTACACGAAAAACAAATGTGCTCATCTGCTCTGTGCGATTATCAGTCAATGGTCGCTACTCAATACAATGCCTATCAGTGATTAAAATCACTCCCCGGCAGAACCGGTTATTACTCCGGTTTTGTAGTAATAGTATGTTGTGCTTTCCATTACTCCCGCCGTATCACGATAATCTATTTGATTGCTCGCTAAGCAAATACACTCAAATTCCGCAACCATCTTTAGCAGATCCCAGTAGTAGGTATGATTTTCCGAGTGGTACAACCAGAAGCGAAACTTCATTCCACTGATATCATGCGAGGGGAAACGTTGGGAATTCTCCAGCAGAATTTTGAAATCCTTCTCTCGAATCAACACTTCCGGTCCTATCCATGCGAGATCATGATTTGCATATCGCAAGGAGTAACTGAATCGCCGCCGGTTGTTAGACACTGATTTATGCAGCTTTTTGACAACCAGAATATACGGTAGACCGAACGTAAGGGTAGTCCCTTCAATTTGAATCGGTTCGCCCATTTGTCGTATACCTCCCTCAAATCATTAGCTTTAGCAGAAACCTGCGCTACGGTCTACCGGGACAGCGTGCCATTTAGGACGGCATCAGCGACTTGCTAGGTGTTTCGTAACACGCAACATATTGAATTATGAAAGCTTTAACCTCTGGTTTTAATGCCGCCATACTTCACCATCCGTCCTAACCTGTCCTAAATTCTCGCAACCACCAGCCAGCAAATCACGCCCCCGGAACACTGCGCTTCTTAATCCTTTGCAGATCCCGTTTTGCATAGGCCCGACCAACCGTAAAAAGACGATACTCAGCTACTTTGAGCCGGATAACCTGGAAAGGGTGACGGTGTACGAGCAACGGCAAAACACCACGCAGAGTAACGCGGATTCTCCCGTGGTCTGGTGTAACGTTGTGCGCTATGGTCTTCCGGGATGGTGCCGGGTAATACGTGATACCAGTGGCGCTGATAATTCGATATCAGGCGCGTGCGTGCGGGTTGGCTGAATGCCGCGGCTATGTGTGGAGCCAGTGCGTTAACTCCCTAGCCCGCCTAATGTCACCGCGATGTTCCATGCGGACATTAGCGATAGCCTCGGCTGTTGCCTCAATTAGCTGCCTCTCGGTTAACAGATTCTGAGAGGCTGTTTTGCTGTTAACCTCTCTTTTGTTAACCAGCGTATCAGCCTTTGCTTTCACTTTTGCGGATAGGTCTTTCTCCCACCCTTCTTTCTTTGCCCGCTTGTTAATGAATACGTGGCTGATGCTGTGCTGCGATGCAATTTCACGGAGGGACATCACCCCAGCCCGGTACGCCGTTTCGATGGCCTCCCGGTCGGGCTTTATCATGGCTGCCTCACTACAAATTTAACTTTGTGATACATTAATCTTTCAACGACAAGGAGGAAGCTAATGTCTGATTTAGAGAAAAGAATTAAAGAGCTAGAAATTGAAAATGAAAAAATGCGTCTTGATATCCATGCTCTTCAAGTAGCAATTGTCACCATTTCAACAGTAATCAACGATGGCATTGTGAAGGTCCCGGAGTTGATGTCCAGTGAAGTTGAAAGCAGTCTTAAATTTAATGCGGAATTTCACCATGACGAGGATTACTTTAATGAACTAAAGACTCAGGCCATTCATCTATTAGGCAAGAAATAGTTACCTAAAGTAACTATTTTATACACTGCGTGCGGATGTATTCCTGCAGGTAGCTCACTTGCCCTGTGATGGTGGCGATTCCGGCACGGAGACTCCAATAATCCCGCTCAGCGGAGTCAGTAAGTCGGGGGCTGGAAACATCGCCCACGTCGCCGGCGCCGGTCGTACCTTTCCCCGTTGTTCTGGTCTGCGGGTCGGCTACCAGCCGGCCGTATGCTGAAATTTGAGCCTGTACAGGATTCGATATAAACACATAACGAACTGATTTTATTTAACTATGTAGGTTACGAAAATCATACATACCCCTAAATGTGCCCCCATATATTTTTCTGCGGATGAGAATTGACTATTTATCGTGCAATTTGGGGCTCAGGGTACCTTCTCACATGTCGGTAATATCCACCGGTACAAAATCACGCCCAAATTTATGTGCGGAAAATTTTCTCTATATACATGCAAAATGTGTTGGTTCGGTTGGTTCAGTTGCCTCAAAACGTAAAGACCATTGTTTTGTTTGATTATTTTTCAAAAAAGTGAACCAACACCACCTGATTTTGAACCAACATTTAGCTGGATGAACCAACATTCGCTGTGATTCAAATATCAAAATCACAAATTCAGCCGGTCATTACCGTTACAGATTCTGTTGATGCCATTCTTTGACCATCTCTGAGATGTAGATGAACAACGAAGGTATTCATTGAAACATTGGTCAATATTGATCTTGCACAACGGCATGCTGCGCCCTGTTACAAAAGGTAGGTCAACGATGAACCTTACATAAACACTCAAGAAAGCATTTAAAACAGGAGATATCTGTGGGAAAAGACTCAGAGCCACAAATCATAAATTTAATCGCCTACCCTGGGAAATGGGTCGCGGAGGAGCAGTTAATAGCACTGAAGGGAATCAAAAAAGGGACGCTGAAGAAAGCTCGTGAAAACACCTTTCTCGAAGGGAAGGAATACCGTCACGTGTCTTTCGACTGCGAACCCTGGGACAACAGCCCATGCTTTTATAACATTGACGAAATTGATCGATGGATTGAACTACAGTCCATTGCTCGGCCCCGGCGATATAGATAAGTCTCCGAAAAGTTAGTTTTTCGGTGGATACCAGCCGGGATACCTCACGTTTGGATACTGTCTCGCGAAGCTAGTGAGTCGGTTCTACATACGGGATATTCCCGTATGTGTGGTCCCGGCAAATTTAATACGACCGATCGCCCCTATAGTATGCAGCGCCAACCAGGACGCATGTTTGCCAATCAGCGCAATCCAAATCCGTATCAAACAGTATAAATTTAACACGCATCTTTTTTGGATGACCCTGGTAAATATTTCAACTTCAGACTATCGGCAGCGCGGTTCCTTCAGCCGTCGATACCTCCCAAATTTCCAAAGTATTCCAAAATTTATGACCACCAGCGCCTCACACCAAAAGCGAGGATGGATGGAGAAAACAGTCAGTAATACGAAACCTCATCCGTATAACAGTGTTATACAGTGGTATACTGTATAGACCGAAAACACTGATATGGCGGCCCCTCATGAGCAAATCCAATCTGGTAGCATTCCGCGTTCCGACGGAATTGCATGACGCATTTAATCAGGCTGTAGCGGCGGCCGGTGGAGACAAAACAGCATGGTTTCTCGACGCCCTACGCAGCAAACTGAACCAGCCAGAGAGCAACCCTCAGCTGCGCATGCTTGAGCTGGTGGAGCGAATGGAAGTGGCGTCTGCTGCGCTGGCGGGTGGTAAGCAGGGGATTCCGCCAACCCTGTACAATGAAGCAGCTGTAATCGGGATTGTTGCTGACACTATCAGGGAAGGGTTCGACAATGGCCGAATTATCGCTGAGCGGCTCAATGAGGCCGGTTATCAGACGAAAACAGGCAAGGCGTGGGATAAGGACATCGACAGCGCCTGGAAGCGTCAGGGGCGCAACGCTGAGAAGCTATCGGCAACGCTACAATCGTAGCTCTGGTTTATCTGCGCGGCGCGGCGGGCTTCTTCCACTGGTAGGCTGGCACATTCATCCTGCAGCGGTGGCGCTCTTTGGCCTGCAGCACCTGCGCCACGCCGTTGCGAATGGTGTAAAGAGTGTGACCGTCCACTCCTCCACCGCTCTGCCTGGTCATCTCGAGCAACGTTAATTCAAGCTTGTGACGGTCTAACATGGAAACGCTCCTGTTCATAGCTCTCAACCGGCTGGCTCAGTGCCGGAGTCAATCTTGCCGCAATCTTGCCCCACTCATGGGGTAGGCATTAGGGCAATATTAGTGCGCTCATGGGGTAAGCGGCTTCTGTGCATATATCGGTTTCGTTTTCTGCGCAATTATGCCTTTGATAACTCCCGCAGGAAAGCAGCATCCATCTGCGGTTTTGCATCAGCAACACCATGCTGCAAAAACTCTTTCCTGGCTCTGGGGAGAGTAAACTTCTGCGGGATATTCGGATCTGCTACATAGATTGCGTAATTCGCTGAATATCCGATACGGCCAGTGATGCGCGTCCCGTTAGTAATAACCTCTTTAAACTGCGAGTTAATCAGGGTGCTGGTATCAACTGGCGTATAGATAGCGGCTACCAGCCCGCCTTCATACAGAGCAGCTGTCATTGCACGCGGTAAGCGCCGCCCGGTAATGTCCCTCACCAGCGCATTCATGTTGCTCCGGATTTTGTTCATTCCCCTGCCTTTGATGCCCATTTATCACCTCTTATCTTTGTCTGGTACGCACTGAAAAAACCTTCATTTTGCTGCGTACCGTGCTGCGTACTGCGAACCTAAAAACTTTGACGGCTCAATTCTCATTGTTGTTCTTAGCCCGCTACTGGCGCGAGTTTAAGTATGCCCGCGTTTTAAATCCGTCCAGTACAGTCCAATATTTTAAGGCCGTTTTCGGTGCGAACCTCAATGCGAACCATCATCTTGGCTGGTGGACTGCCGCTTTCTCTCCAGCCAGCGGCGGAATCCCTCTAACTGCCGCGCCTTACCCTCTGGCGTCTTTGCGCCGGTGCTCATGCCGCCATGTAACTTACAGCGGCCAGAAGCGTACAGGGCTGTCATTTTGCAGGGTGTCCCTTTCCTCGTCGTCGCTCCGCACTTCATATCCCTGCAGGCTTCCGGGAAAGGTGTTCCGCCGCCGATATCATCAGCCCACGCACGGTATAGTTTTCGCTTTTCGTCGTTAGTCACGGAACCGCCTTTCAATGTCAGCTTTTGTCACATTCTCATGGGGTAGGCTAATCTTTCGCCATCCCCCATGTTTTGTTTCCCTCTTGCTTAGTAATCGCCAGTAGCCATAAGTCTGTTACCGGTTCTGGCGGCAATGGCTCGTGTCGCAGGGCCGGAGTTATAAGCGTCATTGACAATGATGTTAATCACGTCCTCACCAGAGAGCCCCTTAGAAGCTGACGCCCTTACATCACTTCCGTTATTATTCTGAATAATGATCTGAATGTTCGGAGAGGAGCTTCCGTTTCCGCCTGCTTTAAGGTCATTATTGTTGGCTCCAGTGCTGCTTCTCTGGCTAAGGTATTCACTACCTGTCGATGCCTTTTTGATGGTCTGGGCGCCGCCGGTAACTTCCTTATTGCTGAACATTCGACCTTTTTCACCGGGCACCATAAACATGCCTTTGGAGGTCTGCATAAGCTCAGGCTTGTTACCTTCACCAACCCGGTACATGACACCAGAAGTCATAGGTCCGCCATGTTCCCGACCACCGCCGTAATTGGAACCCCTTATTTGGCTTATGAGGTTAGCCCCCTGAGCGGCGGCAACCGCTATTGCCGGAATGTTGGCGGGCCACGGCAGGGCTGCTGCGTTACTGATTGCCATGACCATATTCATGGTCGCCTGAGCGATAGAGAACGCCTTGCTGACCGCAAAGAGTGTTTTGTAAGCGGCGCTGGATTCCCCGGCGTAGTCACCAACCAGCCCAGCCATTTCGCCGAAAAACTGAGATGAAGATCCGAGTAATTGCGACATGTTCTGTTGTTGCCTGTCGCTCTCTTCGTCCTGGATTTGTCGGCGCTGCATAGAGGCACTTTGAGTAATCGCCGTCTTTGCATCCTCATAAAGCTGCGTGTTCTGCTTATCAATCTCCTGATATTTAGCGAGAGCCTCCAGTTTTTGTTGTTCCTGCAGGTTTACCTGAGCCACAGGGTCAACAGCCTGCCCGGTTGCCGGATCAATCGTGGACTGCGCAGAGGCTATCTCCTGCTTTGCAAACTTCGTTCCTTGCTCTGCCTGCTGCTTCGCTTTCAGAGCGTTTGCTGAGTCCCAGGTGGCCGCTGCATATTTCCCGGCCAGTGCGATCTGCTCCTGCGTTGCACCTTTGCCGAGTGACTGTTGCGCAGTCAGAATGGCTTGCTCTCTGCTTAGCTCTTTAGTTGAGTCAGCCGCCAGTTCCGATTGCTGTTTCAGGTTGGCGAGCTTCTGGGCGATAGACTCGGCCTGATTTGAACCTTTTTTATGCTCAGACTGTATAGCCTTCTGCGCCTGCGTGTTTTTGTACGTTGCGGCGGCATCATCTTCCATCTTCCTGGCGTACGGATCGTCTTTATCAAACCCTGCATCCTCGGCGGCATATTGCGCCTGTAGCCTCGCGCGCGCTTCACCCTGTAACTTAGACAGTGCTAAATTACGTTCAGACTGTTTGATGAGATTCTTCTGGCCAGAAGTTAGGTTATCTACCTCTTTTTTCATAGCGGCAAGATTAATCTGTGCTTCTCCTGCGACTCTCACCAGCTCAGTGAGCCATCCATTGAGCGGGCGTAGCCAGCAAGTTCATTAAATGAGGTTCCGGCACTCGATGCGGACGAGCTCAAATTATCGAAGGCTTTACTTCCATTTTTCGAATCAGCCGAAAGAGCATCAAGAGTACTCTGTACCTTGTCCATCCCCTTGAGGAACGGTAAGACATCAGCGTCAATTTCAATGTAATAATTGCCAAAATTATTACTCATACGCACCTCAGTGTACTGTCGTGGAAGACTGTTTTTTTAAAGCCTTAGTCGTCATGAAGGTAATGACGTAAGCACCATGTTCAGTCAGACGATACTCCGGGCCATCGAGTGAAATTAACCGCAGTAACATTTGATATGCCTCACGTTCAAATGTCGCCCCGTATTGGTTTTTGGCTGCTGAAACTGAGTTATCCACCAGCCCCGCGGCTAAAAGGTGCGTTTCAACATTGCCGCTGACGCCATCAACGGTAATGACATTATCTCCTGTTTCCCGGCGCAGATCGCGGATGTAGGTTTCAGCAATAGCCTCTGCCAGTCGTTGTAGTTGTTCCATTACGCCTCCATTTGTGTGCTTAAAGCGCGTTCCATCAACTGACGCGCGATAACGTGGATGGTGGGAGCAATGCCCAGCGGTGATTTCTTCCGTTCATTTTCCTGCAGCGTCCGGAGTTTCTCGATCTGCTCCAGGCTGAGAAGAACGGGTTTTACGGATGGTGTTGCCATTGCGCACCCCTGATATTTATACAGTAATTATACTTGCAATTTTATCAACACTCATCACATCTAATGCAAAATATGAAACGATTACTTTATCATCAGGATCGATTTCTCTTATCTTCAGAAAATAAAAAACCCCGAATAACGGGGCCTTGGCGGGTTAGTTGTCTTATTTTTTGCAATATTTATTATGGAAGTTCCAGAATGACATCGCTTCGCCAGGTGGCTGCTTTCCTCCACTATATCGAGACCTAAGATATACCCAGTCCTTTTTGTTCCATAGTTGAACAAAACGCATACCCTGACGGCTAATATCGGTATGCCCTGAAACAACACCACAAACAGCCGTTATGCCGCCATTTTTGTACACTTTCACGTCTGAGAATGTCAGATCGATAGGACTAATTCGCGTATCACACTCTATGAAATATGCGTTTCTAAAATGAGGGTCTTTAGCATCGCTCATGAAGCGCCATGCGTCGCACCTCCCTTTGTTAATTTCGAAATAATCCGTAATTTTCGCTTTAACATCGCTGATAATCTTCTCGTCCGGAGGGTCACCACATCCTGCTACGACCAGAGCCGATAAGACCAAGAACCCCGCTAGGTATCTCATTATTTTTCCCTTCATCCCCGAATAGAAAACATCCTATCACCTAATATTCCAGCAAAACGCAAACTACCTATCTGAATGCTCAACTTTCTTCTCCTTGATTCTGAAAGCCTCACCATTTGGCTGCGCTATCCCCATGCGGTGCTGTGTCTCTTTCGCTGCCTTGTGAAGCCCACCAAAATCTTCTGCACGGGCTAGTGGGCGTTTTACCTTCTCCAGGCATTCATCACAACGTCACTTTAACCACTCCCGATCGTTATCAGAAATGGAATCGATTGTTTATGGACTTTGGATGAACCTTTGGCGAAGATTGTCTAACGATCTGCCGCAGCCATGCCTCAACCTAACAAGGAAGACCCCGATGCCATTACCTGAACGCATGAAACCAGCCAAAATCAGCCGTCAGAAACTTAAGGAACTGGCGGATATGGCCAAAGAGATACTGTCGCAAATTGATAACGGCGCTGACGAAGATGATGAAGAGCTAAAAGCAATAATTGATGACTGGAACAGGCAGGTCGTTAATCCGTATGAATTCTCTGATTTCCGTGATTTTTCCTCATGGACCGACGCCAAGAACTTTACCCAGATGGCATTTAATCAGGAGAAATACGTTGCGGATTTAACCTGGGATGAGCTAGTTCAGATAATTAGTTTCGTGTGCAATGCTGAAGGCAAGGAATCGGAACAAAGCTACGCGCTGGGATTGTTGGAGAAAAACTTTGATGCCAATCCGTCCGATCTCATCTACTGGCCTAATGAATGGTTCCAGAATGAAGATATGCTCCATGTAGATTTGACGCCTGAAGAAATCGCCGGATACCTGATGGCAAGATCTGGCCGGCTTCTAAGTGATGCGCCACAAATCGACCTGAGATACCCGACCCCTCCCAGCGCAGCTGGTTAACACTAAGAGATACCAACACTCATGGGCAAAACACGTCACTTCTGCCTATAAATAAGATATAGGCATTTCATGGGGAGGTATGATTTTACATGTAGCGTTCAAACTTCCACGCAGCAACGGCCACCAGCATGAACAGAATGATAGGGACAACACCCAGCCCCCTGCACTTCGTATAGAGAGACACTCCTGCAGAGAGACCAATCAGCGTCAGCGTGACTGGCCAGGTAGCAATTGCCGTCAGGTAGGACACGAACCGGTAGTCTTTTACACTTAGTTCGCATTCTGATTGCCAAAAAAACCTCTACATAAAGCGGGCAGGCGTGGCGGGGATACGAGCGCGCGCTACACTATGTTAACGAAACCCTATGCATCATTTTTGCTCTTTTGAGAATGAGATAGTATCGCGAACTACCAAACACACATTGAGTGATGGTAGAATCAAAGGATTATTAAACTAAATAAGAGCTACTTATGGATATTGAGGTTAAGAATTTTGGTACTATTGCCGATGCACATGTACACATAGGTGGATTGACCGTTATTACTGGCGAAAACGATACGGGCAAGAGTACTATAGGGAAAATCCTTTTTTCTATAGTTAAAGCTATTGCTCGTTATGAATTTGATTTAGAAGAAGATAAGGATGCCAGATTACTTTCCTTAGCAGAGACGTTGTACTTTTCGATTATTCGAAGAACTATTAATATTACAGTAAATCCTCACGTTAGAGATTTGTTTCATCCGAAAAAATTCATAACTCACATAAAAGTAGATCCAATATCGGCATTAAAAGAAAGATACAATGTTTTAAATGAGTTGATGGATAGAAATGATATCTCTGAATTAATGTATTCAAGTGCGAGTTCTAAACTTGAAGAAATGAGGCAGCTTATCGAAGAGCCAGATGATCGTCTTTCTGTTATGAATAGAGCTATCAGCAAGGCTTTCTTTTCGGAATTTCGAGGTGAAATTGTGCCGAGGGGAAATAGTGATTCACTTAAACCAGTAGTTAGGGTAAAAGATGGTGCAACGCCGTTAATAGGCATTAATTGGATAAGCGACACCAAGTTCAAGTTTGATTTCAATGATGAATTAGGATATAGCGACGCGACTTATGTTGAATCTCCAGCCATCATTCAGTATCATAATTTAGCTCAAATGTCGAAAACCCTATTCGAAATTAAAGAAGGGGTTAATGGAAGGGCAACAGTGCCTCTTCACATTAAGGACTTGAGTAATAAGTTGAGTGATTCGATATATAATCTTTATGCTTTCAACGATCTTTTTGAAATTGAACCTGACATTCATAGTACTATCTCTACGCGTATAAATAATGCATTTGATGGTGAAATTACTTACGATAGTGAAAAATATGATTTCCTTTTAACTAGAGAAAACTATACGGTATCTTCATCAAATGTCGCTTCTGGTGTTAAGTCTTTGGGGATTCTTGATATGCTGCTGAAAGGTGGGCATGCCGAGAGTAATCAGCTTTTAATACTTGATGAACCAGAGGTTAACCTCCATCCAAAATGGCAGGTTTTATATTGTGAGTTAATTTGTGATTTAGTGTATTCGGGTGTGGATGTTATAATTACAACCCATAGCCCATATGTAATCGATGCTCTTAAGCATTATGCAGATAAAAAGAGAATTGAAAATAGTTTCTATCTGGCAACTAAATATCCTGGTGAACATCTGACAACTTTCGTTAATATTAGCGATGATATATCTCATGCGATTGATTTGTTAGCTGAACCATTGAGGGTTCTTAGCAAGGATGACTTCGATGATTTCTAATTCTCAAAGAATTTATAATAAGTTGTGTGAAGTGTATCCTGGTGCATTGGAAGATGTTTCTAGTTTGAGTTTTAATTCGGATGGTAATAAACATTTTATCATCTCTGAAGAAGTTGGGTTTAATTTTGACAAGGTCTATAACTTGTCTGCGTGCCATCCGGATGGCAGAAAGGAAAAATCTCCAGATTGTCTTTTTTTGGTCGATGATATTCTTTATTTTGTTGAGTTCAAAGAAGGTAAGCCTAAAAAAGATGATATTCGCATGAAGATTCACGAAGGTATAACGACGTTATTTTGCTTTGTTTTGAAGCATCTTCCTGATATTTCTCGCGACGAATTCTTTAAATTGGATATTCGTTACACTGTCATCATGCGTGATTTCCGAGCAAAAGGCCGAGAAGGCTTTTTACAAGATCTAGAAGCAATATCTAACAAGTTCAATTTGAAGAATATCGAAGGCTTCTTGGTAACTAAAGCATTGGTGAAAGATTCTCCTCAAAGGATTCTTGAATTCTTACATAAAGTTACTTGCGGAAGAGTGGTGCGTATACAGATTAGCTCTGCTGATAATAGTTGCGTGAACGATTTTACTATGTGAAGTTGAGGCTGTGGATTTTCACAGCCTTTACTTTTAGTTCAATAAATACGCGTCGAATCTTATTAGTTTCTCTCCAAACCAACTGTTCATTTCTTCCAGTCGTTTCTGTAATGGTAGTAACTCATTCCTTACAAATACATTAGCTGCCTTCTCCACATCCCCCCCCAACATTACTCGGCATAATCCCCATCATCTGCGGCGGAATGCGGTGCGCCGCCATCATGTCATCGCGGCTCACGTTCTTGATGTTCGAAAACTCATCCTTTGCCGTAACCTCCTACAATGGGATGATCTGAATGCTGTCTTTTGCCATTGGACGAGTACATAAACAAGTTGCGAAAGTCAGGGAGCACTCAAGTGCCTAGCATTCAGCTTACTATCTAAAAATCATCGTCATACGGCGGCGTCTGGTCGTATCCTTCATACCCGGTCGCGGGCGGTTGCTGCTCATGGGCCCGACGTAGGGCATCAGTAGCCTGTCCTTGTTGACCTGCTTTACCGCCTGGGCGTACCGTTCTGGCACTGAGTACACTGTCCGCAATAACCTGATAGCCTTGCTGTGTACCGCCATCCTGACCAGTCCACTGATTGAGCTGCATATTGCCCGCCACGCTGACAAGATCGCCTTTACGATGTTTGGCCAACGCATCAGCCTGCTTACCAAAGGCAATGACACCCAGCCAGAAAGTAGCCTCTCCGTTGTCTGCCGCATTACAGGGCAGAGCTACCGCCAGGCGGGCCATAGCCATGTTCGTACCTTTACCCGTTGTTCTGGTCTGCGGGTCGGCCACCAGCCGGCCGTATGCTGAAATTTGAGCTGTCATCGCTGTGATCCTCTCTTCTGATGCCCTGTACCTGATTCAGTGTTGGTTCAAAATGGTAGTTTGTTGCCTCAATGTTGGTTCATTTTTTAAACATGAAATCTTATTAAACAGATATATATAACTACTGAGGCAACTGAACCAACTGAACCAACACCTAAACTACACACATGGAAGAATGCTTTTACTCTGGCTGGTCGTCGTCCGGCAGATACTGCAGGACATAAACCCGAATCTGTCGCCCATCAATGCGTGGTGACTTCCTCTGGAACCCCCGGCCTGAAGTCGGCGGTGTCAGCATGCCGGCTTTCTTCAGTACCTCTGCAAACTGGCGGGAGTTAAAGCCGCGGGCTATCTCCCCTTCGAAGGCTGCCGGGAAGGTGTAGAACACCATTGGGTCGGCATCATGGCCGCCTTTCTGCCGGTATCCCGCCATGTTGGAGATGGGCAGACTGGTTGGGTCATACGGGAACGGTGCAAAGCGGCTCATGCCGTAGGCGTTCAGAAATGCCTCGGTCTGCTCGATAATCTGCTGATGCTCTTTATTGCCGGTAGAGGTTCAGAATGTCGGCGACATCCTGCTTAGAAAGCCCGTAGTGTTGGTTGACTGCGGCCATGTGGTTCACAAACTGAATCACCTTCAGTACGTCACCACGACACGCAAACCGGTAACGCATGTGCGCACCGATACCATCAGGGTTTTTCTCTTCCAGGCGTTCCAGACAGATATCAAGCTCGCGCTCAAGCTCGCTCGCATAGTTGCGGCCAGATGAGAGCCGGCAGTAACGCAGGATATCATTTTCTGTCCACCCACCAGCCCCACAGCGCAGCATGTAGGTACGGGCACGGTGTTTCTTCGGAATGCGCTTTGAGACTTGAACGGTGCAGGCTGGTGGCGTAACATCAGATCCGCGAGTATCTGTGTTAGCCGCCTGTAATGGGCGGTTTTCTTTTTGCATCAGACCACCTTCCCGCGGCGCTCTGCCAGCCAGTTGTTAATCTCTACCGCATTAAAAGCAGTGATTTTTTCCCCCAACTTAACGGGAGATGGAATGTGCTTATCGCGAACCCAGCGATCCAGCGTGGCTACGTGAATGCCGAGGTGCTGAGCCAAGCGGAAGCGTCGAATATAACCACTGGATGGAATTGTTACGCTATGTGTTTCTTGCTCTTGCATATGCCCTGTAACCCCTCTGTTTCGGTTTATGCGTCGTTACAGGGCTTATGCTATACAGCAGGTATAATGATGGGTAAGTGTCTGAAAATTGTTTTTGTAGGTTTCTATTTTATCTACCTAACTCTCTTCAGAGTTTGTTCCGTTCATAGCATCTCGAAGGCATTTAACAATCTTGTCCTCCCCTAAGGATACTGATTTCTCATTCCTACCTTCCACTATCCGTTTAGCCCATGCCACTTGAGTAACATCCCCTCTTTTACCTTTGCATGATTCAGGGTCTTTAAGCAGCCAGTAGATGGCTGCTTTATAGACTTCCTCCCTCTTCCTTGCCGACACTTCTATATTGCCGTGGGGCTTAATTTCTTCAGCGCCTTTCATGCTATCGGCCTCATCTACGTCATCCAAGATATTGCCAAGATCGTTGGAGTTTATTAGTTCAGCCCCGTTCTCAATATGGTTGTATAGCTTCCCTAACCAATACCTGGAAACATAAACATCGGCAACAGTAATTGATTGATATGTTAATTTTTTATTAAGAGCATTCACGATCTCCTCTGGAGTCAATTCTTTTGCCTTAACAACCATGGGGAGTGTTTTTTCTTTAAAAACCTCATGTGGTCTAAGAAAGGCCAGAATTCCATTATTTAAATATAATTCCCTATGTTCATCAGGGTAAAGCAGGGAGTCAATTTCGATCTCTCCCTTCATATACAATTTGCTTACATCCTTTTTGGGAATAGCCCACAAACCACATGCCCACCCCTTAACATACAACTTGCTATCATCCCTATATATTTCAGTTTCCAAGCGGTCAGGGTAAAAGTAAGTAACCCTACGAGATCCACTGAGTCTCACCTCATTCTCACTGGTCAGCAAAGAATCGAATAAATTCTCGCTTGAAATTTCAGTTAATGATTTGAATGAAAGGAAGCTAGGGAAGTATTCAAGCCGCACGCTAAGTCGAATCGAGCCGACCTCAGCCCAATGGAAAATGTCATCGATACCGCAACCCAACATAGAAGCCGCTTTATCAACATGGCAGAATTCAAGAGGGAGATATTTAGTTTTTTTCTCGGATGTGTTCATTCGCTTTCCCACTAAGTGTTATGACTATTTAGCGCGATGAATAGGAGTAACGTTGTATTCTTCTCCGCTTTCTAGGGCAACAAGCAGATCGGCCCATTTCGCCAGCGCAGCTTTGCGCTCGTCAAAGTATTGATGCCTGTTATAGATGCCCTCTATCCCGGGTATTTTGTGGTTAAGGCAACGTTCGGCTATCACCGGGTCAATGCCTATCGCGGCCATCTGGGTGCGCATGGTTCGCCGCAGGTCGTGGATACTGAACGGCTCTACGTCAGCCATCTCTTTCAGAACGGACGGCATAACCATATTCAGCGTGGCCCGGCTAACATGCGCCGTTGTTCTGGCTCGTCTGGCCGGGATTAACCAGCGGCTATCACCGGCAAAAAGTCGAATCTCTTTAATCCATTCGATCACTGGCGCCGGCAGCGGAATATCGATGTCATCGCCATTCTTTGCCCGCGAGCCAGGGAGGCGCCATACCTCATTATCAAGGTCGAACTCCGACCATTCGGCGGCGCACAACTCCATTTTACGCACCCCAAGCGCCAGAATAATCTTGAACGTCAGCTCATTCTCTCTACTGATTCCGCGGCCACGGCGTAGCGCCTTGAAGAACATAACCAGCTCATCACGGCTTAATGCGCGTTTTCGCCCCTGCTCTTTCCCACCAGCGTCTTTCGAGCCAAATGATATGGCTGGGTTCACTTCAATCATCCCGCGCACTACGGCGTAATCAAACAAGCGTTTGAGCATACGAAGTACATCATTGGCTACAGTGGGAGATCCCCGCTCTAAAACATCCTGCAGGACGCTATCAACGTGCCGCGGGCGAACGTCCTCTACCTTCATCTTTCCGATGAGCGCAACGATATTTTTTTGCAGGCTGCTGCGGAAAAGCTCCGGGTGTTTGTAGGTGGTTTCTATCTGGCGGGCGTAATACTCAGCTGCGAGCTCTGAAACGTGTATGGCGTTCTTCTCGGCCTCAATCTTCGCTATTGCCTCAGCTTTGCGTTCCTGCTTCTCTGCGGCTACGTCATACCCGAGCGCAACCCGTGCGGATAGCTCTTTCGCTATATCTCGGGCTTTTGCCAGTGAGAAATCGGAATAAGAACCGATCATCATGGTGCGGGCCTTCCCCACCAGCTTGTACCGATACCGCCAAAAAGGAGTTTTATCCTCTTTTCGAAACCTCAGATATAGGCCGTCGCCATCGGCCCGCCCCTCGAATCGTTCGTCGCTTTTAATCCACGCGCGGATCTGCATGTCTGTGAGTTTTGTCATGTGCCGACACCTGAAAAACCTTACTGTTATCCGGCTGGGTACACAGTGAAAGGTACCCAAAATGATTGGAGGTATACCCAAAATCACAGATTTTCATTATGGGCACACCTCTGTGTACACGCCAATCATGCGCTTTGTTGCGTCTTTATGATAGCCCATGATAACAAAAAAGCCCGACATATGCGGGCTTTGGGGGGTTCGTGCTGGTGGGTGAATCGTCCTGATAGCTTATTTGCTTTTCTTGATGTGCTTGATTAGGCGCTTGCGCTTACGCATCTGGTTCGGCGTCAGGGTATTACGTTTATTAGCAAACGGGTTTTCCCCTTCTTTGAACTGGATACGAATCGGCGTGCCCATCACTTCCAGCGATTTGCGGAAGTAGTTCATCAGATAGCGTTTGTAAGAATCCGGCAGGTCTTTAACCTGGTTACCATGGATGACCACAATTGGCGGATTATAACCACCGGCATGAGCATATTTCAGCTTCACACGACGACCGCGTACCAGCGGCGGCTGATGATCCTCTGCCGCCATGGTCATAATACGGGTCAGCATCGCGGTACCCACACGACGGGTTGCGCTGTCATACGCTTCGCGTACGGATTCAAACAGGTTGCCTACGCCGCTACCGTGCAGTGCGGAGATAAAGTGCACGCGAGCAAAGTCGATAAAGCCCAGACGGAAGTCCAGAGTTTCTTTAACCTGCTCTCTGACTTCCTGGCTCAGACCATCCCATTTGTTGACGACAATCACCAGCGAACGGCCGCTGTTGAGAATAAAGCCCAGCAGGGACAGATCCTGATCGGAAATACCTTCGCGGGCATCAATCACCAACATCACCACGTTGGCGTCTTCAATCGCCTGGAGGGTTTTGATAACTGAGAATTTCTCTACGACATCAGTGATTTTGCCGCGCTTACGCACGCCCGCGGTATCGATGAGTACGTATTCACGCTCATCGCGCTGCATCGGGATATAAATGCTGTCGCGAGTGGTGCCGGGCATATCGTAGACCACCACGCGGTCTTCACCCAGAATGCGGTTGGTGAGCGTTGACTTACCGACGTTCGGGCGACCAACAATTGCCAGCTTGATCGGCAGATCCTGCGGGTTAAAGTCATCTTCCGGCTCTTCAATTTCTTCGCCGTTCTGCTCAGCTTCAAACTTTGCCCAATATTCTGCGTCTTCGTCCACTTCTTCTGGCGGGTTTACTTCGTCAACCCACGGCAGCAGGACGTGCTCCAGCAAACTGGTCACACCGCGACCATGCGAAGCAGCAATCGGATAAATTTCACCCAAACCCAATGACCAGAAATCAGCAACTGCCTGATCGGCATCGATACCGTCAGTTTTGTTCGCCACCAGGAAAGTCGGTTTTTCGCGAGAGCGCAGATGCTTGGCGATTGCTGAATCCGCAGGCATCAAGCCCGCGCGCGCATCGACCATAAACAACACCACGTCCGCTTCTTCAATCGCCAGCAGCGATTGTTCTGCCATCCGCGTTTCTACACCCTCTTCGTTACCGTCGATCCCGCCGGTATCGACACAGATAAATTCGCGACCTTCTACTTCAGCACGACCGTACTTACGGTCACGAGTCAGCCCCGGAAAATCCGCGACCAACGCATCACGAGTGCGCGTTAAACGGTTGAAAAGCGTGGATTTTCCAACATTAGGGCGCCCGACAAGCGCGACCACAGGTATCATGTTAAATGCCTCTTACAAAAATCGATACAACGTCGCTTTTCACGACGTTTCTAAAAAAGTCAAAACGGCCCCTGTCTGCCAGGGGCCGTTTCTCAAAAACAAACTACTGCTGTACTTAACGCGTAACTGCGTACAGCGTGCCGTCTTTGGCCTGAATCAGCAGTTTACCGTCGGCAACTACCGGGTCGGTCAGGAAGCCGGAGCTATCCATTTTCTGCTGGGCCACAAAGTGACCATCTTCCGGGTTGAGCCAGTGCATATAGCCTTCGCTATCGCCGACGACCAGATTTCCATTATACAACACCGGCGCAGTTAACAGGCGATGCAGTAGATCGCTTTGCGTCCACAGCGTCACGCCACCGTCAGTGGTCAGCGCCAGCACACGGTCATTCTGGTCAACCAGGTAAATACGGTTGCCATCAACAATGAAATCGTTCACTGAACCCAGCTCGCGTTTCCACATAATCTGGCCGCTACGCAGATCCAGCGCCGTCAGGTTGCCGTTATAGGCCAGCGCATAAATGACGCCGTTAACGATAACCGGAGTTGTATCGACGTCGTTAAGGCGGTCGATTTCAGTCGGGCCGGTCGCGGTAGAGATACGCTGCTGCCAAATCATCTGGCCCTGCTGCATCAGCACAGCGCTTACGCGACCGTTGTCACCACCAACAACGGCAGCACCGTAGGCGGTAGCGGGAGCGGATTCACCACGCAGGGAGAGCGCTGGCATATCAAGGTTGACGGTCCATTTTACTGCACCATCAGCCTCGTTCAGAGCCTGCAACTGACCGTTGGTCGTATGAATCAGAACCATGCCGTCGCTCACCACCGGACGAGAAATGGCTTCACCCGCCACGCTAGCTTCCCACGCGACGGTGCCATCGCTGGTATTCAGCGCAAAGACTTTGGCTTTTTCACTACCGATATAAACATGACCGCCAGAAACGGTCACGCCGCCGGAAAGCAGTGCAGGCGCGCGGGAGAACCAGCCGTCTTTCTCTGCCAGGTTAACCGACCATACTTCTTTACCGTCACCTGAATTCAGAGCTTTAACGGTGCCTTTCCGATCGGCGGCATAGACAACGCCATCGGCAAACGCCGGGTGAAGATTAGAGTAAAATTCGCCGATACCGCCGCCAACTGAGGTGCTCCAGGACGTGGACGGCGTAAACTGGTTTTCCACCGTCGGCAATGGTGACATTTTCACCACATCTTCTTCGCTATTAAACAGCGAACAACCGCTCAATAAAGTAACGGAAAGCAGCCCTGGCAAAAGTAATTTACGCAATTGCATCGAGTCCCTCTCAGATGGACAAATTATTTATTTTCATACGCATCATTTCGCTGAGCGCTGGTGAAGCATCACTTTTCTCGCCCGCTTCCCAGGCCGCTTTAGCCCCTTGCTTATCGCCTTTACTCAGCAGGATCTCACCGCGCAAATCAGCGACAATTGAGGTCCAACCTTCGCCTTTAACGGCATCAAGGGTTTTTAACGCGGCATCAGGCTGCTTTAGCTGCAGCTGAACGCGAGCAAGACGCATATTGATAACCGATTTCAGGTTATCATCAGAAGCGGCTGTCAGCCCCTGCTGAAGCTGCTTTTCAGCGTTCTGCAGGTCGTTCTTATCGACAAACTGCTGCGCCAGCTCAAGAGACGCAAACGCACCATAGGTGTTTTTACTGTCAGCGGCAAATTTCTGCGCCGCGTTCAGTGCTTCTGGCTTATCCGATTTAAGCGCGGAAATCGCATTCTCATAGGCCAGAGACGAACCTCTGGCAGTGTCCAACTGATGGGATGTCCAGTAGCGCCAGCCAACCAGTGCGCCAACGCCCAAAACCACTCCGACGGCCAGCGCTTTGCCATTTTCGGCAAAGAAACGCTTCAGCGCATCGACCTGATCGTTTTCGTTATCGTAAGTTTCCACGCAGTCCTTCTCCTGACTAATGATTCCCGGGAGATTAACCCAGAAGTGTGCGCAAATGCGCGGCAACGCTATCCTGCGTTACGGTAGTTTGCTCACCTGAGCGTAAATCTTTCACTACCACGTTTCCGTCAGCGACTTCTGACTCACCCACCACCAGAGCAATACGAGCGCCCCATTTATCCGCACGGGCAAACTGCTTCTTGAAGTTGCCGCCGCCGTGGTTGGTCATCAGCTTAACGCCGGGTAACGCATCGCGAACCTGTTCAGCCAGACGCATAGCAGCAAACTGGGTATCGGTTCCGGAGGCTACCAGGTATATATCGACAACAGGATCTGCTTTAAATTCCGGATTTACTGCCTGGACCAGTAAAACCAGACGTTCCAGCCCCATAGCAAAACCCACGCCAGGGGTTGCGCGACCACCAAGTTGCTCAACCAGACCATCATAACGGCCCCCGGCACAAACAGTGCCCTGTGAACCAAGGCTGGTCGTTACCCACTCAAACACAGTGCGGTTGTAATAGTCGAGACCACGCACCAGGCGCTGGTTCACGGTATAGCTGATACCGGCGGCATCCAGCAGAGCGCACAACCCAGCGAAGTGCTCTTTAGACTCTTCGTCAAGATAGTCACCAAGCGCTGGCGCGTCGTTCAGCAGCGCCTGTACGTCCGGGTTTTTGGAATCCAGTACGCGCAGCGGGTTGGTGTACATGCGGCGTTTACAGTCTTCATCAAGCTTATCTTTAAACTGCTCAAGGTAAGCCACCAGCGCATCGCGATAGTTGGCGCGAGCCTCCAGCGAACCGATGGAGTTCAGCTCCAGCGCAACATGGCTGGAGATACCGAGCTCACGCCACCAGCGAGCGGTCAGCATAATCAGTTCGGCATCAATATCCGGCCCCTGCAGACCGAACGCTTCCGCGCCAATCTGGTGGAACTGGCGATAGCGCCCTTTTTGCGGACGCTCATGGCGGAACATCGGCCCGATGTACCACAGGCGCTGTTCTTGATTGTACAGGAGACCATGTTCGATACCGGCGCGTACGCAGCCAGCCGTACCTTCCGGACGCAGCGTCAGGCTATCGCCATTGCGGTCCTCAAAGGTGTACATCTCTTTTTCAACCACGTCGGTGACTTCACCGATCGCGCGTTTGAATAACGGGGTCTGCTCTACAATCGGCATACGGATTTCGCTGTAACCGTAGCTACCGAGCACCTGCTTCAGTGTGCCTTCAATGCGCTGCCAGAGAGCGGTTTCGCCCGGCAGATAATCGTTCATGCCGCGGATGGCTTGAATGTTCTTTGCCACGTTTATTCTCTTTATATATACAAAAATGAACCCCGGCGCCTCGCGCCCGCAGGTTCAATCATACACGGGAAGCGTATCGCTTCCCAACACGTTATTTTGCTTCAACCTGTTGAATATCGATACGACGCGCTTCATCAAGCATCGATGCTTTGGCACGGATACGCGCTTCTAACTGATCGATCATATCGTCGTTATCCAGCCTGTCTTTACGTACGCCATCTTCGTACAGGCCACTTTTCTTATTGCCGCCGGTTACGCCGAGCGTAGATACCAGCGCCTCACCAGGACCGTTTACCACGCAGCCAATGATCGAAATATCCATCGGCGTAATGATATCTTCCAGACGCTGCTCCAGCGCATTAACGGTGCCGATAACGTCAAACTCCTGACGCGAGCAGGTTGGGCAAGCAATAAAGTTAATGCCGCGCGCGCGAATGCGCAGAGACTTCAGAATGTCGAATCCGACTTTGATCTCTTCAACCGGATCCGCCGCCAGCGAAACACGCAGGGTGTCGCCAATGCCTTCATTAAGCAGCAAACCGAGGCCAATAGCCGATTTCACCGCACCGCTGCGGGCGCCACCGGCTTCGGTGATCCCCAGGTGCAGAGGCTGATCGATCTGCTTCGCCAGCAGACGATAGGATTCAACAGCCAGGAATACATCGGAAGCTTTTACGCTGACTTTGAACTGATCAAAGTTCAAACGATCGAGATGATCGACATGACGCATGGCAGATTCCAGCAGCGCCTGCGGCGTCGGTTCACCATATTTTTCCTGGAGATCTTTTTCCAGAGAACCGGCGTTCACCCCGATACGAATGGGAATATTTTTATCGCGAGCACAGTCCACTACCATGCGAATACGCTCTTCATTACCGATATTACCTGGGTTAATACGCAGGCAATCGACGCCGTATTCCGCAACCTTCAGCGCAATACGGTAATCAAAGTGGATATCGGCAACCAGCGGGACATTAACCTGCTGTTTGATAAGCTTGAATGCTTCAGCCGCGTCCATTGTCGGCACGGAAACACGGACAATGTCTGCGCCAACGCGTTCTAACGCTTTAATTTGATTGACTGTCGCCGCCACGTCAGTGGTGCGAGTATTGGTCATCGACTGTACGGCGATAGGTGCACCATCGCCAATCGGCACATTCCCAACGTAAATTCGTTTAGATTTTCTACGTTGAATCGGAGCCTGGTTATGCATGAAAAATCTCCCGCGTTACCCGTCTATTACTGCGCCGGTGATTGTTCGGCATTAAGGGTCAGACGCGCAACCTGGTTAGTTCTGATAAAACGACTCAAATCGACGGGTTTACCCAGATACTGAATCTGTACTGCTGCCGGTGCACCAATTTTCAGCTTATAAGGTGCCTGACCGCTCAGATTCAGGTTACCACCTTTACGTTGCAAACCGCTGAACAGCTTTTTACCGGTAGCATCACTCACTTCCAGCCAGCAATCAGCGGAGAAGTTCAGCACCAGATCCTGAGCTGAAGCCGCCGTAGCGGCCACGTTTGCCTGATCGGTAGGTAGTGGAGAGGTTGGATTTACCGCTGCAGGCGCTGGAGTTGCCGCAGTGTCGACATTCGCCTGAGAAGGCGCAACAACGGCGTTGTTATCTACCGGGGCCGGAGCCGGGGTTGACGCCGCTGGCGCAGTAGAAGTCTCTACCGGCGCGCTGTTAGCAACAGCGTCCGGTGCAGAATTCGCCGAATCATTATCCAGAGGAATGTTTTGGCTATTATTATCGCCAGAATTCAGCTCAGCGGTGGATTGATCGGCCATGGTGGAGATCTCGTCCTGCTGCGCTTTGTGGTCTTGCCACCACCAGGCGCCGCTGAGTCCGATCACCACAAACAGGACCAGCCAGGTAAAGCTCATCAGCCAGCCATCACGCTTTTTACGACGTTTGCCCAGCGAGAAACTCTGCATCGGCGCAACTTTTGCCGCGCGAATGGGAGCCTGTTTCGCCATCATTGGCAGCAGTTCTTCTTCGGGAATGTGCACAAGGCGAGCATAAGAACGGATATAGCCGCGCAGGAAGGTTGAAGCAAGATCGGCTGGGGCCTTATCGTCTTCAATATCACGAACCGTGGAAACCTTCAGGCATAAGCGCTCTGCCACCGCTTGCTGGCTGAGTCCGAGTTGTTCGCGGGCCGTACGCAGACGCGCGCCCGTGGTGTTTGCTTCTTGATGGTCTTGAGTGGCTTCAGTATTCATTCGCTACAATTACTGGTACGTGAAATTTAAAGTTCAGCGCCGGTAACCCCGCGCCGCGAGACATCTGCTCAACGTCAGACAAACAGTATAAGGCCGTATGACGTACTATCACAGAGACTTATCAATATTGAATGCTAAGCGGTTGTTGTACCGCTACATACTGCCTCAAAGTCGACAAAAACGCACCGTAATTATTAACCAAACCAGTGTATTTCGCCCGGCTATTCAACATAAATATGCAACGCACAACCCTGGTTGCGCGCTGCATCATTTATCAGATTGCCTTAACGTCGATCGCTTCACCCTGCATACGCTTACGCAGCGTGCGCTTGGTGCGGTCGATGACATCACCCGCCAGCTGGCCGCAGGCAGCATCAATGTCATCGCCACGGGTTTTACGCACAATCGTGGTAAAACCGTACTCCATCAACACTTTGGAGAAACGGTCGATACGGCTGTTGGAGCTACGGCCATACGGCGCGCCCGGGAAGGGGTTCCATGGGATCAGGTTGATCTTACATGGTGTATCTTTCAACAACTCGGCCAGCTCATGCGCATGCTCGGTACCATCATTGACGTGATCCAGCATAACGTATTCGATAGTCACGCGGCCCTGGTTGGCGTTGGACTTCGAAATGTAGCCACGCACCGAGTTCAGAAAGGTCTCGATATTGTATTTCTTGTTGATCGGTACGATTTCGTCACGAATGGTGTCGTTCGGCGCGTGCAAGGAGATCGCCAGCGCAACGTCAATCATATCGCCAAGCTTATCCAGCGCCGGTACCACACCTGAAGTCGACAGGGTCACGCGACGTTTGGACAGGCCAAAGCCGAAGTCGTCGAGCATGATTTCCATCGCCGGAACCACGTTGGTCAGGTTCAGCAGCGGTTCGCCCATCCCCATCATTACCACGTTGGTGATCGGACGCACGCCCGTTGCCTTCACCGCGCCGACAATTTTCGCCGCACGCCAGACCTGGCCGATAATTTCCGATACCCGCAGATTACGGTTAAAGCCCTGCTGCGCCGTAGAGCAAAATTTGCACTCCAGCGCACAGCCAACCTGGGAAGAGACGCACAGGGTGGCGCGATCGTCTTCCGGGATATACACGGTTTCAACGCGCTGATCGCCAACGGCAATCGCCCATTTGATAGTGCCATCACTGGAGCGCTGCTCTTCAACAACTTCGGGTGCGCGGATCTCCGCGATTTCCTTCAGTTTGCCGCGCAGGACTTTGTTGATGTCGGTCATCTCATCAAAGTTATCGCAGCAGTAGTGATACATCCATTTCATCACCTGATCGGCGCGGAAAGGCTTTTCGCCCATATCTTTGAAAAACTCGCGCATCTGCTGACGGTTCAGATCCAGCAGGTTGATTTTGGCATCTTTGTTCGGCACCGTCAGAGCGGCGCTATCAGGTGTGACTATTTGTTCAGACATAATTGATCCCGGCCTCGTTATTACACGTTATGGCCCCTGGAGGGTTGAAAAAGAAACGCCCCGGGAGCAACTGCTCGTCCGGGGCGCTGTATTCTACAAAGTCTGGCGCATCAATACCACGCTTGCACGCAGTCAATGATAAAAAAATCGTAACCACATACTTAATCCTCTATGGCTTTTCGATTGTCGCAAGGCGGCAAGCAAGTGAAGCCCCGGGAGCATAGATAACTATGTGACCGGGGTGAACGCGCGCAGCCAACACCGCGACGGTCGAAAAGACGACGAGGATTAGCGGGTGCGCGGGCAAACCTCGCCTTCCGCAAAGAAGAACGCGATTTCGCGCGCAGCAGATTCAGCAGAATCAGAACCGTGGGTGCCGTTCTCGGTGAAGCTGTCAGCGTAGTCAGCGCGCAGGGTACCTGCCAGCGCGTTCGCCGGGTTGGTTGCGCCCAGCAGGTCACGGTGACGCTGAACCGCATTTTCGCCTTCCAGCACGGATACGACAATCGGGCCGGAAGTCATAAATTCAACCAGGCCGTCGAAGAATGGGCGACCTTCGTGCTCAGCATAAAAACCGCGAGCCTGCTCAACGGTCAGGTGCAGCATTTTGGTGCCGACAATTTTGAACCCTGCAGCTTCAAAGCGAGAAAAGATGCCGCCAATAACGTTTTTTGCCACCGCGTTTGGTTTGATGATGGAAAAAGTACGTTCAATAGCCATGATAACCTCTTATATGTGTTGTTCTGTTTTGCAGATGAGCAGATAAATACGGCGCGAATTATAATCATCATCTACAGCGGTTGCCTATGTGTTTAGGTAACATTTTTTTAAAAAAAAGCGACTTTAAACAACAAATCCGACCAATCTATGACAGCTCCGCTTATTGTACGGTGAAATTCGCGGCAACAATTTGCCCGGCCTCATCCATCACCACCAGTTGATAATTTTCGAGGCGTTCCAGGCTGAGGGTTGCGTTAACGCCTTCCACCACCAGTGGTTCGCCGTTCAGAAACCACCAGCGCCGCCCTTCCCCGCCGGTCGTTTGCAGCGGTAGCATAACCTTCTGCTCACCGGGCAGGCGTTTAATCACCGATCCCTCGCGAATGCCGGATAGCACCAGCGGCGCGGGGTCCGCGGTTTGTACTGGCGGACAATCAGCCGATACTGCAGGCAGTCTGGCGCGACGCCGTTCGCCAACGGGGAGCCAGGGTTCGAGCGGCAGCGGCCAGACGTCGATATTTTTTTCCACCGCGCCGGGGCAATCTGCCGCCACCCGCAGCCCTTTGTCATTCATCCATACCGGGAAACGAATACCGCGAATCCCTTCCTGACCGGGCAGCAGCAGCGTCGGCGGCTGGCTCTCATCCAGCAGCCAGGTTGCCAACCGTCGGCGACAGTTCGCATCTCCTGACGCTAGATGCTGCCCGCCGGGCCAGCAAATGTTCCCGGCGCTGACCGACGGTGGACGCAGGTCGGTCGGCAATCCGCCGCGGCCCATCGCGGGTCGCGCCAGCAGCATATTATTCACCTGATTAAGCAACGGCACCGCGCTGGCGAAGCCAAACTGCCCGACCACCGGCGTGCCATCGGGTCGCCCGGTCCAGATGCCGATCAGATAGCGGGCATTAACGCCGATCGCCCAGGCATCGCGATAGCCGTAGCTGGTGCCGGTTTTCCACGCCAGCGGTACCACCTGCACCAGCGATGCATCAGGAACAGGCTGCGCTTCACCAGCAAGAATACGCCGCACAATCCAGGCTGAGCCCGGCGACAGTAGCGGTCTTTCCACTAGCGGAGCGTCAGGGGTGATACGCAATCGCCCGGCCTTGCCGTGACGGGCAAATGCGCTATACGCCGCCACGATATCCTCCAGCCTCGCCCCGGCGCCGCCAAGGATCAGCGACAGATTCGGCTCCGCGCCCGCTGGCAGCATCAGCGGCAGACCAGCGTTGCGCAGGTTAGCGGCAAACCGCTTCGGCCCGTAGGCCTCCAGTACCTGCACCGCCGGAAGGTTCAGCGAACGAACCAGCGCTTCGCTGGCGCTCACCGGCCCATGAAAACCGCTGTCAAAATTGCCCGGCCGGTAGTCGCTAAAACGACGCGGCACGTCCTGCAGTAAAGAAGCCGGATGAATCAGCCCCTCATCCAGCGCCATGCCATAAACAAATGGTTTAAGTACTGAACCAGGTGAGCGAATCGCCGCCACCATATCAATGTGACCAAAGCGACTATCATCGGTAATATCCGCCGATCCCACCCAGCCGCGCACCTTCATATTAGTATGATCGACCACGACTATCGCCAGCGAGCTGCGCGGCGGCAGGCGCGATTTCCAGTTTAACGCCAGATCTTCCAGCTGCCGCTGTAGTCCGGCATCCAGCGTCGTCACTACCTTATCTTCACGGCTGCTCGCCAGAGCGCGGCGGGAAAAAAGCGGCGCCAGCTGCGGCATCTGGCGTGGAAAGAGCCACACTGGTTCTTCGATAGCTTCACGCACCGGTTTTTCAGGCCACACGCCCTGGCTCTGCATCCGCAGCAGCACTTTATCGCGCGCTGCCTGAGCCCGCTCGGGCCAACGATCGGGACGCAGACGGCTTGGTGCCTGCGGCAGTACCGCCAGCAGCGCCGCTTCGCCGTAACTCAACTGCGCGGGCGGTTTACCCAGGTAGGCCCAGCTCGCCGCACCAATGCCCTGTAACGTGCCGCCAAACGGCGCCCGGTTGAGGTATAGCGTGAGAATATCGCTTTTCGACAGATGCCACTCCAGCTGTAGCGCCCGCCATAGCTGGCGCAGCTTGCCGCCAAAAGTACGCGGATGAGGATCGAGTAGACGCGCCACCTGCATGGTCAGCGTACTGCCTCCGGAGATCACCCGACCGGAGGTCAGATCCTGCCAGGCGGCACGCGCGATAGAAAAGGGATTGACGCCGGGATGATCCCAGAACCAGCGATCTTCGTACTGGATCAGCGCCTGCAAATAGCGCGGTGAGACGTCACCGAGCGTCACCGGATAGCGCCAGACGCCCTGCGCATCGGCAAAGCGCCACAACGGCGTCCCGTCTTCCGCCACCACAACCCTTGCGGGCGTAACCTCATGCAGCGGCAGCGGCCATAGTCTGTCAGCCGCCAGCACCGCAAGCCACAGCAGAAAAAAGAACGCCGCCAGCCAGCGCCAGCGGCGTTTTATACCACTCAATCCGCGCATTTACGGGGTGACGGTTAGCGGGCCGCTGGCCGCGCCGGTTGCCCGCCATTGCGGCACATACATCGACTCCACCTGCGGCTGCGGAACCTGATAAGTCCCCGGCGTCACCGCCCGCGCCAGATAAACCAGGGTCACAGGCTGTCCTTCGTTGATAGCCACCGCAGCGACAAAACGATCGTCGCGAAATTCAATGTGCTGGATATCCGCCTGCTGCATCTGGTTGAGCAGATTCTGCACCACCTCGCCATTCTCCTGCAGGCTAGCGCTGCTGTTGGCCAGATTCTGGTTTTCCAGCTCCAGCCCTGCCGGAAGTAAATCGACCACCAGCGCGTCCGGTACGTTGCGTTTGGCTGTGACTTCCAGCTTCACCAGTACCAGCTCGCCGCTGCGCAGTGAAGAGAGCGATTTCTGCTGACCCTGAGTATCGAAAATTTGCCGTTCGATACCCAGCACGTTACCGCCAGGCTGTGGAGCGCTCTGCGGATACCCGCTGCTGTCGAGACGTAGCCACAGCGGCTGTTGACCGGTGTTGGTCACCTGCAGCGCCGCCAACTGGTCGCCGGTCAGGTTGCGAGTTTGCGCTTTGTCACCGGAGAGCGGTTCGGCCTGCAGCGAGGTTTGTACCTGCCAGTTGCCAGGAACATCCTGCAACGAGCGCCCGGCAAGGAATAGCGCGTTGGTCTCCTGCGTTGAGAGCCAGCGCTGACCATAAGCCTCTTCCGCCAGGTTGCTTAGCAGCCTGTTTTGCGCCTCCGGCAGCAGCTTGTTCTCTTCCAGCAGCGCCAGCTTCAGCGCATCGTCGCGCAGCTCGCTACCGTAGTCGCCAAGCCAGCGATTTGCGTCCTGACGCGGCGTAGACATTGCCAGCTTCAAAGCTTCGTCACCGCGAGGCGCATCGCCCATCGCTTTCAGCGCAACGCCTAACTGCAACAACGGCAGACCAGAACGCGCCTGCTCGTGGCGATTCCAGATTTCGCGCAGCGCGCCGAGCGGCGCTTTTTGCTGCCGCGCCAGCACCAGCGCAGCATAGGCCTGAGCAGCAAAGCGGCTGGCCTGGGCATCATCGCTATAGCGAACGGTCATCAGCCCCGGTTCCTGTAAATAACGCAGCAGGCGCTGGTTGCCGTTGTTAATAGCATTCGTCGGCACGCTATAGCCCTGCTCTCCCGCTCGCACGAGGAAGTCCATCGCGTAAGCAGTCAGCCAGTACTCTTCCGGTCCTTGTTTATCCCACAGGGCGAAACCGCCATCATCGCGCTGCATTTGCAGCAGGCGCGAAATGCCGATATCCACCGCCGCGCGCCGTTTTTCATCGCTGTCTCCGCTGATCCCCAACGCTTTTAGCTGGACGGCGTTGGTATAGAGCGACGGGAACAGCCCGCTGGTGGTCTGCTCCAGGCAGCCGTAGGGATAAGCTTTGAGGTCACGAATATAGCGCGCCAGATTCAGCGGCGGCTTACCGCTGAATACCAGTTGCCCTTGCAGCGTGGCGGGCGAGAAACCCTGGCTTTGCGTCACCGGAGCCTGCCAGCTTTCACCGGGCTGTAATACCGCGCCGGAATTCACGGTTTGTGCCGGAAACGCCGGACGCACGCCCAGCGTCCACTGTTTTTGCATCGGGGTGAAGGTTTCGCCAGGCAGGTTCAGACCGCTGATAGTGGCGTTCACCTGGCCGTCGCCAAAACCGTCCTGCGCGCGAACGGACACAAACAAAGTGCTGCGCGCGCCAGGAGCCAGCTGTACCGGCGGTACTTCCCCGCCTTCAAGCTGGAGCAGACCGCTGGCGTTCAGCGCAACATTGAGCGTTTGCGGCTTGTCGGTCAGATTGCTGAGATCCAGCGCCAGGCGAGTAGTATCTCCGCTGGCGAGGAAGCGCGGCATGTTCAGCTCGGCAATTACCGGCGCTGCAACGATCACTTTATCTTCACTACTGCCGAAATCATCAGCGCTCCACGCCTGGGCCATCACCCGCAGTTCGCCGTTAAAATCGCCAATCGGCAACGTTACCGTGCCTTCGCCTTTCTCATCCAGCACCACCGGCTGCGCCTGCTGGGCGATAATCGTCACATGATTGACCGGCGGTTTACCGCCGCGCTTGAGTTCATCACCATCGCCGCCGAAGCGCAGGCTGGCGAGCCTCCCCTGTCCTTCAATGGCCTGACCGTAGATATCGTAAATATCCGCACCGTAGCGCTTCTGACCAAAGAAAGCGTTCCACGGATCCGGCGTCGCGTAGTCGGTAATATTCAAAACGCCGCTATCGACGGCGGAGAGCAGGACGTTAACCTGCTTCGGCGTCTCGCCTTCTTTGACGCTGGCTTTAACTTTAACCGTCAGCGGCTGGTTCGGGCGCATTTTATCCGGCGCTTCCAGCGCCAGATTCAGACGGCGATTTTCATCACCAAGCGGCAGATGCAACAGACCCACTGCCCGTTTTGGCGTCGCGGAGCGTGATTTATCCCCCGGACGAATCACCAGGGTGCTGAGATACAGGTCGTGGCGATTCCAGGCTTTATCCACCGGAATCGACAAATCCATGCCTTCCGCCGGAACGTCAATTTCCTGCCACCACAGCGGCCCTTCGCTTGATTCCACCAGCGCATAGCCTTTACCGGCTGCCGGCGCGGCAATGTGCAGCTTGATAGTGTCACCCGGTTTATAGGCTGGTTTATCCAGCTTCATGGTAACGCGGTCCGGACGCGCGGCCCCCTGACCATCGCTGTTATCCTGCCAGCTGTATCCGGCCCAGAAACGCACGCTGCTGACAACATCGTCCGGCCCTCTGACCTCCAGTCGATAAGGGCCCCACTCAACCGGGAAGCTCACTTTCGCCGTCTGCCCAGCGGGCAGATCCAGCGACTCCTCTCCTTCCTGAAGATCTTTTTGATCGAACTGCGACTGCCAGCCTTCGCTATCCGACCAGTTCCAATAGTAGTCGCGGCGCTCGCGGATCAACCTGACCTGTAGCCCGGAGACCGCCCTCTTCTCGCCTTTGGCGTCGGCATAGACGATCTCAAACGCGGCGTTGCCGTTTTCATCCACCACCGGCTGCTTGATGGTGCTGTCGGTGCGATAGTCGTAAATCTCTTTCAGGGCAAACTCCGGACGAATGCCCGGCAGCGCGTCGGCAGGCCAGATAGGCTGCCGGACAGTACGGGTCACCGGGCGGCCACCAGATTCCAGCAGGCTGGCCTGCAAAATTACCTGCAGCGGCGAGTGGCTCTCCTGCCACTGGCTGGCGGTGGTCACTTGCGCATGACCTTGCTCATCGAGCGTGGCCTGTACTTCATCCAGGCTGCGGGAAAGGTTCTCTTCGGCAATATCGCCAAACTGGAAGCCCGGCAGCGCTGGCACTGCATCGCGCAGCGGGCGAAGGAACAGCTTGCCCTGTAGCTGGTTGCCGCTGGCCGGCGCGCCGTACAGATAAGCGCCGGTCACGGCAAAACTGACATCAGTAGCGGGAGCAATCGGCGAATTTTGCGGCGTCAGGTTCAGCGCCATGCGCTCGGGCATAAAATCTTCAACGTGGAAATCCCACTCGCGCGGCTGGTTGTCGCCAGTGCTGGCGCGGATATGCCACATCCCGGTTGCCGCGCCGCTATCGAGCGGATACGTAAACTGGTACAGACCGTTAACGGGCTTGCTTACCGTCGAACGAATCACCTGGCCGTCCGGCTGCACCACTTCCAGCTTCACCGGCTGCTCGGCCAGCGGTTTGCCATCGCTATCGCGCAGTAACGCGTTGAGAACCACCGTTTCGCCCGGTCGATAGAGATCGCGCGGGCCGAACATAAACAGTTGCTTAGTGAAGCCCGGCGCTCCGGCAATCGAAAACTCCGCCAGATCCAGCGCCGGGAGTTTGAGGTCCAACAGGGTAGTTTGTCCGTCCTTGCGCGCGAGCAGCAGCGCCGCGTCTTTATCAGTTTGCAGCGTGACGTGTCCCTGAGCATCGCTCTTCGCTTGCGCCAGGGTTTGCCCTTTGGCATTCAGCAGCTGAACGTCAATGTCGGACTGCGCAGCACCGTTTTCGAGGCTCTGGGTAAAGACATCCAGCCGGTTGTGGTAACGGTGTGCGGATACGCCGATATCACTAAGGGTGAACAGCGTCGCGGCGTTGCTGTAGCTGTAGTGGCCTGCCTGATTCATCACCGCAATATAGACGCCCGGCTCTTGCAGAGGCTTGATATCCGCCAGCGGCAGCAGCAATTTTTCGCGAGTATTGCGCGCCGGGTTGAGGTCGAAACGGCCGGTATAGACCAGATCGGCCATCTTCAGTAGCTCATCCGACTCCCAGTTGCTCAGCGAATTGCGGTATTCCCACTGGCTGACAAAAGCGGAGAGTGATTCCGGCTTGATGCGGAAAAAGTTCACGTCGACGTTATCAACATTCAGTGCCATCACCGGTAGTCCGGCAACGACTTTCCCCGGCAGCAGCGAGCCGCGGCTGGCAAAACCAATGCTTGGGGCAATATCGCGGGTGGTAATGGTTTTTTCGAAGCTGCTGTCAAAAGTCGCTTTATTCAGCGCCGCAAGGGTTGGGTCAACCGAAACAATCAGCTCACGTTTTGGCTCCAGATGGCGCAACCGTAGCTCTTTAAGATTTGGCGCCAGCTCCCAGGCACCGTCCACTTTGCCGCTCTTTTTGTCGACCAGATGTACACTGCGGGAGAAATCCTGATCCGGCTGTAAAGGGATAGAAAAGGTCAGCACCAGCGTCGCCGCGCCGTCAAGCTGCACTTCCGAGGCATCCAGCAGCGTTAGCGCCTTGCCTTTGCTTTTTTCCGCCAGCGCCGCCAACTGGGCGCTATCCGGTTTCGCATTGTCTTTATCCGCCGCCGTGGAGGCCGCTGGGGCAGCCGCCTGTGGTTTGCCGCTGTCGTCACAGCCGGTCAACGATAACGCAGTAAGTAGCGCCAGAGATAGCGCCGCTAAACGAAATGGTTTCATCCTTCTAACCCCTCGGCCCGAGAGCCAGATACATTCAGTGAACACATTATTATGCGTGAACGGCAGAATTACCAATAGCGCGCTCGTTAACAATGTCCGGCAAAAGATACATTAGGACTGAGTATCAGAACTCATAAATTAATCAAATAGCATTAACCAGGATTTTTCTTACTTCCTCTGAAAAAGGAATTTATTGCTGTCTTGTTATTTTGAGCATTCCTCAAAAGCAAATCTATATAAATTGACAACTCTCGCATTTTCAATTATTTGATATATATCAACGCCTCTAAAGCATAAATGACCTCATGGCGAAGATATTATCTGCACGTTCCGCAGTTACCTGATAACACAACATCCACCCGTCCCATAAACATATATGGGATAAATAATATGGAAGTTATTTATGTCACAAATGGTCGCACTGTCGATTATTGTTTTTATTCTTTATATCGGCGACGTTGTTTCTACCCGCACAAAAGCCTGGATTCCCTCGGTATTTGTCTGCGCAGTTCTGTTTCTGGTTGGCTACTGGACATTTTTTCCTGCGGATATTATCAGCCGGGCCGGAATCGGTACGCCGGTTGCCATAATGCTGATGTATCTGTTAATCACCAATATGGGTACTCTGCTGTCGCTTAAAGAATTAGTGCAACAGTGGAAAACCGTGGTCATTTCTCTCGCCGGTATTGCCGGGATCACGGCCGCCGTTTTTGCGGTATGCATGGTGATGTTTGACCGCAATACCGCGCTGGTTACCATTCCTCCGCTGGTTGGCGGCATTGTTTCCTCGCTGATTATGTCGCAAGGCGCAAGCAACGCCGGTCTGGTCGATCTGTCGGTATTTGCCATTTTGATCTACGTGATGCAGGGGTTTGCCGGGTATCCGCTGACCGCCATTATGCTGCAACGCGAAGGCAAAACGCTGCTTGCCCGCTACCGCAGCGGAGAGCACCGTGCTGATGACATCCCGGATGAACACGCGATGCTGGCGGTCGGGGAAGAGAAAATGCCGCGCCTGTTCAGCAAAATCCCCGGCAGCTATAACAGCAACTACTTTAAATTCCTGCGACTGGCGCTGGTCGGCTGTCTGGCCTGGTTTGTTGCTGACCTTGCCAAGCCGATAGTCAATATCAGCCCGTTTGTACTGTGCCTGTTTTTTGGCGTGGTCTTTACCTCCTTAGGCTTCCTCGAAAAGCACACCCTGCATAAAGCTAACGGTTTTGGTTTCGCGATCATGGCATTAATGCTATTCATTTTTGATACCCTGAATAAAGCGACTCCGGAGATGCTGCTGCGCCTGCTTTTCCCGATGGTGGTGCTCATCGCCACGGCGGTTGTCGGCATGTTTATCGTCTCCTGGCTGGTTGGGAAACTGCTTGGCGTCAGCGGCCCGATGTCATTCGCCATCTCCCTGACCGCGCTTTATGGTTTTCCTGCGGACTACATTATTACCAACGAGGCCATCAACGCCCTCACCCATGATGAAAAAGAGCGCCAGATGCTGACTCACCATATGCTGGGCCCAATGCTGGTCGGTGGGTTCGTCTCCGTCACCATGGTTTCGGTGGTATTAGCCGGAATATTGGTCGGCTACCTGACGCCGGTTGCCGGTTGAGCGCGTTGAATTATTAGCTATTTATGGAGTCATTGATGATTAACCCTGCCATTACCGAGATTATTGCCAGAGAAGAACCGGCAATGATCGCTTTTCGTCGCGACCTGCACGCCCATCCGGAACTGCCGTGGGAGGAGAAGCGCACCACCGATCGCGTCGCCGCTGAACTGGAAGCCATCGGCATCCCCTTTCGTCGCACCCAACCCACCGGAATTATCGCCGATATTATTGGCGGTCAGCCGGGTAAAACCGTGGCTCTGCGCGCCGACATGGACGCCTTGCCGGTGCTGGAACTCAACAACCAGCTCAGCTACAAATCACAAACCACAGGTAAAATGCACGCTTGCGGCCATGACGCCCACACCGCCATGCTGCTGACCGCTGCCCACGCGCTGTATGAAATCCGCGAGCAGCTTACGGGCAACGTACGCTTGATTTTTCAGCCTGCGGAAGAGATTGCTGAAGGGGCCAAAGCAATGATCCAGCAGGGAGCCATCGACAACGTGGACAACGTTTTTGGGATGCATATCTGGTCGGGCACGCCATCCGGTAAAGTCTCATGCAACGTAGGTTCGTCATTTGCCTCCGCGGATTTACTCAAGGTGACGTTTCGCGGCCGCGGTGGTCACGGCTCGATGCCGGAAGCGTGCGTCGATGCGGCGGTTGTCGCTTCCGCTTTCGTGATGAACCTCCAGGCTATCGTGGCGCGCGAGACCTCGCCGCTGGAGTCCGCCGTGGTAACCATCGGCAGAATGGACGTCGGCACGCGCTTTAACGTCATCGCCGAAAACGCCGTTTTAGACGGTACAGTGCGCTGCTTTAGCATTGAAGCGCGTCAGCGTCTGGAGGCGGCAATTACCCGCTATGCAGAGCATACCGCCGCAGTCTACGGCGCGACCGCTCAGGTTGACTACTGCTACGGTACGCTGCCGGTGATCAACGAGGAGCGCAGCGCGCTGCTGGCGCAGTCGGTTATCCGCGATGCGTTTGGCGACAAGGTTCTTTTCAACGAAAAGCCCACCACCGGCGGCGAGGACTTCAGTTTTTATATGGAGAATATCCCCGGTGCTTTCGCGCTGCTCGGCTCAGGTAACAAAGAGAAAGGCAGCGATTATGCGCACCATCATGGCTGCTTTAATATTGATGAGCAGGTGATGAAAAACGGCGCTGAGCTGTATGCACAGTACGCCTGGCGCTACCTGCAGCAAACCCAGTTTTAACAGGCTACTCCCCCGACGCCGTTCGGGGGAATATCACATTCCCGCCGTATCCTCTTGAAAATGCCTTGTCGATATCGTTAAAAACAACAACAATCACTCTATTGTTGATGACACGGAGGCACCTATGTCTACCTCGTTTTTTGTCGCTGCCGATTGGCTGGCGGAACATATTGATGACCCGGAAATCCAAATTATCGATGCGCGCATGGCGCCGCCGGGGCAGGAGGATCGGGACCTTAACGCCGAGTACCTGGCAGGCCATGTTCCTGGCGCCGTTTTTTTCGATATTGAAGCCCTGTCAGACCACACCAGCCCGCTACCGCACATGATGCCGCGCCCGGAGGCTTTTGCCGTTGCAATGCGTGAACTTGGCGTCAACAGTGATAGGCATCTGGTGGTATACGATGAAGGTAATCTCTTCTCCGCACCGCGCGCATGGTGGATGTTGCGTACTTTCGGTGTCGAAAAAGTTTCGATACTTGCGGGTGGCCTCGAAGGCTGGCGTCGCGATGAGCTACCGCTGGAGCAAAGTCTTCCTGAATTGCCGGAAGGTGATTTTGACGGCCGCTTCGATCCGCTGGTGATCAAGCGTCTGACCGATGTGCTGCTGGTAAGCCATGAAGGATCGGCGCAGATCGTTGATGCTCGCCCGGCAGGGCGCTTTAATGGTCTCGTGGCTGAACCCCGCGCTGGTTTGCGCAGCGGGCATATCCCCGGTGCATTAAACGTGCCGTGGACAGAATTGGTAATAAACGGCGAGCTGAAAACCGTCGATGAGCTAAATGAGATCTTTGCGCGTCAGGGCGTGGATTTTGAACGCCCCATCATTGCCAGCTGCGGCTCCGGCGTGACGGCATCCGTAGTTGTACTGGCACTAACGACCCTGGGCGTCAACGGCGTTTGCCTGTATGACGGCTCATGGAGCGAATGGGGCGCACGGACGGATTTGCCGATTGAACCGGCGCAGTAATAAAACGACCTGATAATAATCATTGCGGAGCCCTGTACTCCGCAATGATTGCATAAACTCTGATTTTTCTGTTCATTTATCCGGGATATCATCTGGTGAATTATTTTGTCAGTTGATAAGTTAATGTCTCTTTTATTATCGATAAGTATTTAATATGGAAATACAAATGGAATATTCATTAAAAGACTTAATGGAATTAGTTGAAAAAAACAATCGGAATAAATCCCCTAACCCGATGCCTGAAAATGAAATCTCTCAGCTGCGCGTCAGAAAATACCGCAACCCGCAGAATGAAGAAACCGTTGAACTACCGGAAAGCTTGAAAGCATTGCTAGCTTACGATCGCCAGCTTATTAGCCCTCATAGTCAGCCCGTCATTGAATCACTGCAAATGGAGATTGATGATGACGGCGTATTGCATTCTGATTATATCGACGAAGACATATACTACCGCCTCGGCATGGATGAGTCGGGAAAATCAATTGAGGAATGCAGCCCTATCTGGAATAACGACCCTTGCCTTCCGGCGTTGATTCGCATCGACCATATTGGCGACCAGGGCGTCTTTATTTATATCACTGAACGTGATGAAAATGGTGAATACCCAATTGTTCGTCAGGATGACCATGAACTATGGCTCGCGGAATCATCGCTGGTTGAGTATCTACATGGGATATTTTCTAACGAGCGAAAAACTCGGCCTGAGTGGGAAGCACGGAAAAAAGCCAACGAAATACGCGATGGAGCACTACTGGAGCTAGAGTATATCCACCACGATCTCTTCGACAAACTGGAAGATTTCGCCGACTAAATTGCTTAATAACGGCGCGAAAATCGCGCCGATGGTTTTAGATAATACGCATTTGTCGGAAACAATAGAGACTTTACCGGCTGGCCCAGGTAAATCGATATATCGGGTTGTATTTTGATGATTAAATATTATTATACCTGGCTAGTATTTAATTAGTTATTGATTCAGGAATGTATTACTACAAGGAGTAATAATGGCGATAGTATCAGGAAATAGCCGCGTTGAGGGGCAAGGTTTTCCATGGTTCGGCGGGATTGTTGGTCTGGCGGTCGGTTTGACGATGCTCTATTACTGGTCAGAGTGGACTCACTGGTGGCCTGGTAACCTCCCTGAGGAGATGTCGCCGTATATGACGGTTAAGGATATTGACCTAGCAGAGATTCCGCTAGCAGTATACGGCAAGCTGGTCCTTTTTGGCTTTCTCCTGATATTTCTATTTCCCAACTACGGTAAACTACCGATTGCCGCCTTGATGTTACATAACCACCCGTCGGGTAGAACGTTTTTTAACTGGATACTGCGCGCCTGGGTGCTAAAGTGCGGCCTGCTGGTAACTGTTTTCTGCAACGTGTTATTTTTACACTATGTCTCTAACACCACACTAAGCATGTATAGCTTTATTCTTCAGCACGTTAGCATTCTGGCGTCTGTTGTATTAGGCGGATTGTTGGTGCGCGATGCCTGGCGGCTAGCGGGCTCTCCTGACGCGCCGTTGAGCAATCTGCGTCTGCCAGTGGTACTGATATTAGGATTTCAGCTCTTCTGGCCTGTACAAATCACCTTACTCACCGCACGTGGTTTTGATCTTATGCCAGAGGGATGGTGCATTACCGCCGCGCTGATGGTCGGCGTTTTGCTGGCTTTTTTACTGACCGCCGTACTGGCCTGGGGAGTGCGCCGGATTCTGGGCGACGAAAATTGCCGGGCGTGGCGCGGGCAGTTTGCGCTGTTTAACGGTGTGGTTATTTTGAGTGTGACGGGAAAAGCTGTATTTGGCCTTGTATCGTATTACTTGAAATAAATGGCATATGCTCGTATTTTTGCCGGGCCTAAAAACTGAAGATGATTTTGACGGCCGTTTCGATCCGCTGGTGATCAAACGTGCTGGTAAGCCATGAAGAACCGGCGCAGTAGATAATTATTCGTTTCGTTCAGACAGTTTCTCAATAGAAGGCTGCCATTAATGGCAGCCTTCTTTGTATTTAAACAATGGATTTTTATTATAAGGAAATTATATGAAATATTTAACAATGCGCAGTTTAATCTGCGCATCGCTTTTCTCTGTGCTCAGTATATTTAGCACCTCCCACTGTTATGCCAATGATTATGAAACACTTTTTAAAACAAAAATTGAACCACTCAAAGAGAAGGCTCGTCAGGGTGATATTGATGCTTTAAATGATTTAGCCTGGCGCTATCGTGCGATTATCAGCACCAGCGGTGACAATCTGAAATATGACGGACCGGAAGCGAAGGAAGCGTTCAGTTTTATTATGTCGCATTACCAGGAAGGAAATGCGCAATTAGAATATGAAATCTCCGGGTTTTACGCCGAAGGTATTGGCGTTGCAAAAGATGCTCAGGAATCAGAACGTTGGATTGAAAAATCGGCACAGCATAATTATCCGAAATCACAATACATCCTTGCCTTGCGATATCTTAACAAAAACGATAATCAGAATGCTTTAAGCTGGCTTAAAAAGGCTGCCACCCAAGGTTATGACTCTGCCGAAGACAAGCTAGCTAGTATGTACCACACCGGTACAGGGGTCGATAAAGACTGCCTGCAGGCAATCAAGTTGTATCAAAAATCCGCGACATCGAAAGCTCTACGGGGAGTGGAAGAAATCCAAAACGATCCCACCTGCCAGAGCGCGCTGCAAACCCCGGAAGCAAAACGCGCCCTGGCCCCTGCGCCAGATCTCGCTAATCCTGTGGACGCCGGTGAACAATACGAGTTAGCCGCTTCTTATGATGATGGTGGCGATAAACATGTCGATTATGTTAAAGCAAAATTCTGGTACGAAAAGGCAGCAGATCAGGATTATACCGTTGCTATCCGCGCGCTGGCCTTTATGTATGAAAAAGGTAAGGGCATGAAACCTGATTATCAAAAAGCTTACGAACTGTATAAACGTTCGGCGGCGCAAGGCGATGGTGCATCGCAATATATGGTTGAGAGCATGGCTCCCTATATGAAGAATTAGCGCTGTTGGTTCGAAAACGGGGCGCAAGCCCCGTGCAGTTCAGATAATACGATTCTGCTTAAAGTCGCGCAGGAAGCTGCCCCAGCGCTTTTCATAGAACGGCGTGATGTGGGCAATCATAAAGTGGCTGATGCCCTTTTCGCCCTCCACCACCTGGCAGATATCAATTGGTTCGTCGCCGGGAAGCGTATCGGTCGCTACGCTGCCGGTTGCCTGAATGATCTCCTCGATGTCGCCTTCCGCTTCAATACCAATCAGCAGGTTAGCTGGCGCATCGGCGCTGTCTTTAATCGAGCATAAAAACGCGCGTTTCACCGTTTTCAGCGTCTTGAACAGCGTAGTCAGCGAATCAACCATCTGCGCAGGCGGTTCAGCAACTTCGGACAACAGCAGCGGCGCGCCGCCTTCGAGCACGGTCTGGGTACTCAACGGGCTACCTTCTTCGCCCAGCAGGTGGCTAATCTCACGCGGCGCAAACTCTTTGCCGGTCGGCAGTTTGGCATTGAGATACAGCGTCTCGCCGAGGGTCATAGCGAACAGCGTGCGCACCGGCATCACCACAAAAGACTGCTCGTCTTCCACGGCCTGTTGCAGCGCTTCCAGCGAGGTGAAAAAAGGAATAACCGACGTGCCGTCATCTTTTTCCCAGTGCTGCAAATCCAGCACGCTGTCTTCGACGACCTGCTCGCCCGGCGCGCCTGCGCCAGGCACCCAGACGGTGGCTTCCAGCAGCGTGCGGAAAAACGCCGGACGATGGCCTGGCTCGGTGGCCGCCTTCTCCAGCAGAGTTTCGAGTTCGTTTTTGATTTCAGACATAGTGGTTCCAGATCGGTGGATCCCTCCTCACCCCGGCCCTTTCCTCAAGGGGCGAGGGATAAAACCGGACAGTCCCCCAATCCGCGATATGGGGGAGAAAACCGGACAGTCCCCTCTCCCCTTGGGGAGAGGGTTAGGGTGAGGGGAAAAGGTTATTCCGCAGTCAGCAAATTCGCAATGGTGCGCACGCCGAGGCCTGTCGCGCCCGCCGACCACTGCTCAACGGCAGATTTGCGGTAGGTCGCTGAGCAGTCGATATGCAGCCAGCCTTCATGATAGTTCTCGACAAAGTGGGACAGGAAACCTGCCGCCGTGCTGGCACCCGCCGGATAGGCCGCGCTGCCAGTATTGTTCAGTTCCGCAAAGTTCGACGGCAGCTGGCCACGGTGGAACTCTGCCAGCGGTAGACGCCAGAACGCTTCGTTCTCAGCCTGAGCGCTTGCCAGCAGACGATTCGCCAGATTGTCATCAAAGCTGAATAGCGCATGATAATCATTGCCCAGCGCGGTTTTTGCGGCACCAGTGAGGGTAGCAGCATCGATAATCAGCTCAGGTTTCTGTGCACAAGCATCAATCAGGCCATCCGCCAGCACCAGACGACCTTCGGCATCAGTATTCATGATTTCAACGGTTTTGCCGTTGCGATAGCGAATAATGTCGCCAAGCTTGAAGGCGTTGCCGCTAATCAGGTTATCAGCACAGCACAGGTACAGCTTCACGCGTTTGTTCAGGCCGCGAGTAATAGCAAACGCCAGCGCGCCGGTTACCGTCGCCGCACCCCCCATATCGGACTTCATTGAGTCCATAAAGGCGCTTTGCTTGATGCTGTAGCCGCCGGAATCGAAAGTGATGCCTTTGCCCACCAGGCAGGCGTAAACCAGAGCGGCTTTATCACCGGTTGGGTTATAGTCCAGCGCCAGCAGGACTGGCGGACGCTCGGAGCCGCGACCAACGGTGTGCAGACCGAGGTAGTTCTGCTCGCGCAGGTCTTCGCCTTTGGTGATACGATAAGAAACGTTGTCACAACCGACGCTGCACAGCAGGTCAACCGCGCGCTGCGCCAGTTGCTCCGGCCCTAACTCTTCAGCCGGGGCATTAATGGTGTCGCGCACCCAGTCGATAATGCTCAGGCGGCTATCCAGCTCGCTTTTCTGCGCGTCGTCCAGAGTTGGCCACTCAACTTTACGGCTGCCTTTCGGACCTTTATAACCCGCCCAGAACGCCCACGCGCGGTCTGTATTCCAGCCTTCGCCATCGAGCGCGACGTGTTTGATGCCCATGCCGTCAATTTTACGCGCCGCGCGCTGGATCAAACCCAGGTCGTCTTTGCCGTTCAGGTGCAGGGTGATGCCGTCGTTATTAATGCTGTAAGACGCTTTTTCTCCCCAGCGCGCATCGGCTGGCTGAGCGGTCAGCGTAATCTTCATAGCTTCGGTCATTATCATTATCCTTCTTAGCAAACGGGCCACCGTATGGCAGCCCGTAAAGTTCTTTCGCTCATTGATTCATCCGACTTAAAGCCGCATAAATCATGACGCGAAAATTATTCTGCTTCGTCTAACCAGACTAGCAGAATCGCCTCCAGAATTTTTTCATTGGATGCGTTTGGATCGTCATTAAACTCTTCCAGCTCGCAAATCCACTGATGCAGATCGGTGAAGCGAACGGTTTTCGGGTCGAGATCCGGGAAAGCGTCGTACAGCGCTTCGCCGATTTCACGACTATCGGTCCATTTCAGTCCCATATTAATGCTCGCGTGCGTGGTTGATGGTGTAGCGCGGAATTTCGACGACCAAATCGTCATCAGTCACGCGCGCCTGGCAGCTCAGACGGCTGTCGGGCTCAAGCCCCCAGGCCTTATCCAGCATGTCGTCTTCATCTTCGGTACTTTCAGCCAGCGAGTCAAAGCCTTCACGCACGATACAGTGGCAGGTGGTGCAGGCACAGGATTTTTCGCAGGCGTGTTCAATCTCGATACCGCTACGCAGGGCAGCATCAAGGATAGTCTCACCGATCTTAGCTTCCACAACTACGCCATCCGGACACAGGTCCTGGTGGGGCAGAAAAACAATTTTTGGCATTTTAAACCTCGTCCACGGATTGGCCTTTCAGCGCGGTACGGACCGATTGGTCCATACGGCGAGCGGCAAATTCCTGGGTTTGTGTGTCGATATTTTTAATCGCTTCTTTAATAGCATCGGCGTCATCGCCTACCGCTGCGGAACGAACCTGCTCCGCGGCGTCATCGATAGCCTGACGCTCTGCGGCGCTTAACAGCGCGGCGTCGACGGCCAGCGCGCTTACCAGACTTTCCAGAACGCGCGCGGCTTCGACTTTTTGCTCAGCCAGCATACGCGCCTGAACGTCCTGCTCGGCGTAGCTCATCGAATCTTTAATCATGTTGGCGATCTCGCCATCGGTCAGACCGTAGGACGGTTTCACCTGGATGGAGGCCTCAACGCCGGTCGATTTTTCCATCGCCGTCACGCTCAGCAGGCCGTCAGCATCCACCTGGAAGGTGACGCGAATATGCGCCCCGCCCGCCGGTAGCGCCGGGATCCCACGTAGCGCAAAGCGCGCCAGGGAGCGGCAGTCCTGCACCAGCTCGCGCTCCCCCTGCATCACGTGGATAGACATCGCCGTCTGGCCATCTTTGAAGGTGGTGAACTCCTGCGCGCGCGCCACCGGAATGGTGGTATTGCGCGGGATGACTTTCTCCACCAGGCCGCCCATAGTTTCCAGCCCAAGAGAGAGCGGGATAACGTCAAGCAGCAGCAGTTCACTGTCCGGCTTATTGCCGACCAGGATATCCGCCTGAATCGCCGCGCCGATGGCAACGACTTTGTCCGGGTCAATAGAGGTCAGCGGCGTGCGGCCAAAGAACTCGCCCACGCGTTCACGGACCAGCGGTACGCGGGTTGAACCGCCAACCATCACCACTTCCAGCACCTCTTGCGCCTCAACGCCCGCATCTTTCAATGCGCGACGGCAGGCCAGCAAAGTGCGTTTCACCAGAGCGGAGATGAGATCGTTAAACTGGTTGCGGGTAATTTCGCCCTGCCAGCCGCCAACGTCCACGCGCGCCACATCGGCATTGCTTAGGGCAATCTTCGCAGCGATAGCCGCATCGAGCAGTTCACGCTGCAGGCGGTTGTCGCTACGATCGGCAATACCCGCCTGTTCGCGGATATGATCGGCCAACAGGTGATCAAAATCGTCGCCGCCGAGCGCGGAATCGCCGCCGGTCGCCAGCACTTCAAACACGCCGCGGCTTAAGCGCAGCACGGAGATATCAAAAGTGCCGCCGCCGAGGTCGTAAACCGCAATCACCCCTTCCTGACCGGAGTCCAGGCCGTAGGCAATCGCCGCCGCGGTCGGTTCGTTCAGCAGACGCAACACGTGCAGGCCCGCCAGACGCGCCGCGTCTTTAGTCCCCTGACGCTGGGCATCGTCGAAGTAGGCCGGAACGGTAATCACCACCCCGTCAAGCTCGCCCGCCAGCGCTTCGGTAGCGCGTTCGGCAAGTGCCTTCAGGATATCGGCTGAAACGCGAATCGGGTTGAGCAGGCCGCCAGCGGTCTGAATCATCGGCAGGCCGTTTTCACTTGCCTGCAGCTGATAAGGCAGATGTGGGTAGCGCGCCTGAATATCGCTAAGAGAACGCCCCATCATGCGTTTGACGGAGCTGACGGTGTTGACCGGGTCCTGGGCCGCGTTTTGTCGCGCGTCATAGCCTACCGTCAAACCTGAGGCCTGATAGTTAACAACCGACGGCAGAAGATAGCGCCCTTGATTATCGGCCAACGTTTCAGCCTGGCCGCTACGCACGGTAGCAACCAGTGAATTGGTGGTGCCAAGGTCAATACCCGCCGCCAGACGACGCTGGTGCGGCGCGGCACTCAGACCAGGCTCACTAATTTGTAATAAGGCCATAATTGCTTCCGAAAATTAAAAATCGAGCAGTTTTTCTTCGAGTTGTTCCGCACTGCTTCGCAGTTTATCGAGAAAACGTAGCTTGCGTACAGTATCCGCTGCCGCATCCCACGCCTCGTTATTCAGTTGTTCAACCATCAGCTGATGGCGGGTATCAAACAGCGCTTTTACCCGCTTGATAAAACTTTCCAGACGCGCTTCATCTTGCGCCTTGCCTATCTCATCGAGCTCTTCGCGAAGTTCCAGTTGTTCCATCAGGAACGCGGTATCACGCACGGTGTGCTGCTCGCTGGCGAGATCAAAACCGTGAAGCGAAAGGAGATATTCGGCGCGGGTCAACGGATGGCGAAGGGTTTGCCATGCCTGGTTGATAGTCGCAGATTGCTGCACCGCGGCAAGCTGTTCAGCTGCGCTGCCGTTGGCGAATTTATCGGGGTGGTACTGGCGCTGTAAATCCTGATACCGGGCAGCCAGGGGTTCTAATGAAAGGGTATAGCTGGCCGGTAACCCGAAGAGGGTAAAATAGTCCATAGCAACCTCAGGGTTAACGAGATAAAGCAAACCCCACGCATAGCAAGGCTACGGTGGGGTCAGGGATAACCGATTACACGTTAAAGCTTTCGCCGCAGCCGCACTCGTCTTTCACATTAGGGTTGGTGAACTTAAACCCTTCGTTCAGACCTTCTTTGACGAAGTCCAGCTGAGTGCCGTCAAGGAACTGCAGGCTTTTGCCGTCGATCACTACCTTGACACCTTTATCTTCAAACACGGTGTCTTCTGCCGCCGGCTCGTCAACAAATTCCAGCACGTAGGCCATGCCTGAACAGCCCGAGGTGCGAACACCTAAACGCAGGCCAAAGCCTTTGCCACGGTTGGCCAGGAAGGTATTAACTCGCGACGCTGCGCTGTCGCTAAGAGTAATCGACATACAATAACCTCTTAATTATTTCGCTTCACGTTTGCTTTTGTAATCCGCAATCGCGGCTTTAATCGCGTCTTCCGCCAGGATAGAGCAGTGAATTTTCACCGGTGGCAGTTCAAGCTCGTCTGCAATATCGGTGTTTTTAATCGCCTGTGCTTCGTCCAGTGATTTCCCTTTCACCCACTCGGTGACCAGGGAGCTGGAGGCAATGGCGGAACCGCAGCCGTAGGTCTTGAAACGCGCGTCTTCAATGATACCTTCATTGTTGACTTTAATCTGCAACTTCATCACGTCGCCGCATGCCGGTGCACCGACCATGCCACTACCGACGCTTTCGTCGCTGTTATCGAAAGAACCCACGTTACGTGGATTTTCGTAATGATCGATTACTTTTTCGCTGTAAGCCATGATGAATTCTCCTTATTGGTGCCGAATTAGTGATGTGACCATTCAATGCTGTTGATATCCACGCCCTGTTTGAACATTTCCCACAACGGAGAAAGATCGCGCAGACGGCCGATGGAGTTACGAACCAGCTTGATGGTGTAGTCAATCTCTTCTTCGGTAGTGAAACGACCTAAAGAGAAACGAATGGAGCTGTGCGCCAGCTCATCAGTCATGCCCAGCGCGCGCAGCACGTAGGATGGCTCAAGGCTTGCAGACGTACAGGCAGAACCGGAGGAAACCGCCAGGTCTTTCAGCGCCATAATCAGCGACTCGCCTTCAACGTAGTTAAAGCTGACGTTGAGAATGTTCGGCGCGCCCTGCTCGAGGTCACCGTTCAGATACACCTCTTCCATATCTTTCACGCCTTCCCACAGACGGTTACGCAGACCGCGCAGACGCGCCATCTCGGTTTCCATCTCTTCTTTCGCGATACGGTAAGCTTCACCCATACCGACGATCTGGTGGACAGGCAGAGTACCGGAACGCATGCCGCGCTCGTGACCGCCGCCGTGCATCTGAGCTTCGATACGGATACGCGGTTTGCGACGCACGTACAGCGCGCCGATGCCTTTCGGACCATAAATTTTGTGACCAGAGAAGGACATCAGGTCAACTTTCAGCTGGCTCAGATCGATAGGCAGTTTGCCCACGCTCTGAGTCGCATCAACGTGATAGATGATACCGCGGGCACGGCACAGTTCGCCGATGGTCGCAATATCCTGCACTACGCCGATTTCGTTGTTAACGTGCATGATGGAGACCAGGATGGTGTCATCACGCATCGCCGCTTCGAGTTCTTTCAGATCGATAATGCCGTTAGGCTGCGGAGCGAGGTAAGTCACTTCAAACCCTTCGCGCTCGAGCTGACGACAGGTGTCCAGCACGGCTTTGTGTTCGGTTTTGCTGGTGATGATGTGCTTGCCTTTTTTCTGATAAAAGTTGGCTGCACCTTTAATCGCCAGGTTGTCGGACTCAGTCGCACCGGAGGTAAAGACGATTTCACGCGGGTCAGCACCGACCAGATCGGCAATCTGATTACGGGCGATATCTACCGCCTCTTCAGCATGCCAGCCAAAACGGTGTGAACGGGAGGCCGGGTTACCAAAGTTTCCGTCCAGGGTTAAACACTGCATCATTTTCTCGGCAACACGCGGGTCCACCGGCGTGGTTGCGGAGTAATCGAGATAGATCGGTAATTTCATTGCTCTATAAACTCCGTACATCGCTTCAATGCAATGAACCAGGCTACCGGTTGGATGTACGACCGAGTAGACGGGATATCGAAACATCCCGGCCTGATTCGAAAATCTTTTTTATAATCTTTTCCCCTGCCTGTTTCAGCTTGCAGCCAGGTAGCCGCAAGATGAAACGAAGTGAGGACTACGCGCGCAGTTTAACGTCGATAGCGTCCTGAACACGGGTATTACGCTGGGATTCATGACTATGCTGACGACCGGAAACATCAAGGATTTCCTGGTTATTCACCAGTTCGCCCAGCGTGATGTTATTCAGAAAACTGGTCAGCCGCTCGCTCAGATCGCGCCACAGCGCGTGAGTGAGGCACTTATCGCCACCCTGGCAGCCGCCTTTACCCTGACAACGGGTGGCGTCAACGGATTCGTCTACTGCGCTGATAACTTCGCCAACCGCGATGCTACCCGCTTCTTTACCTAACAGATAACCGCCGCCTGGGCCACGGACGCTGGATACCAGGCCGTTTTTGCGCAGGCGAGAGAACAGCTGTTCCAGATAGGAGAGCGAAATTCCCTGACGCTCTGAAATATCAGCCAACGGAACCGGACCCGATTCAGAGTTGAGCGCAACGTCAAGCATCGCGGTCACGGCATAACGCCCTTTAGATGTCAGTCTCATGTCTTACTTAACCTCAAACTCGCCCCTGCCCGGGCTTTTTATTAATATGGGTATTGCATAGCAAGGGCAAGTCTGACATTCCCGAGTAAATTGGTCAACTATTTACTTGACTGTTTTAGTCAAGTATTTGGCTTTCAGTGCCGTTATACCTCAGCGCGGCCTGATGCCCTCACCCCGGCCCTCTCCCACAGGGAGAAGGAGGGAGATCACTCTTTATTCTTTTGCTGCTGCTCAATCGACGCCAGCATCCCGCGCAGGATGTTCAGCTCCTGGCTTTCCGGGCGCGCACGGGTAAACAAACGACGCAGCTTATTCATCACCTGTCCCGGATGATTGGCGCGGATAAAACCGGTCGCCAGCAGCGTCTGCTCGAGGTGGCCGTAGAAGCGCTCTAAATCATCCACCAGCGGGTACGGGGTCTCTTCGTGCTCAACGACGGGTTCGTCTTGTTCCTGCGCCGCCAGCCAGGCCATACGCACTTCGTAGGAGATAACCTGCACCGCCATCGCCAGGTTCAGCGAGCTGTATTCCGGGTTCGCCGCAATCGCTACGTGGTAGTGGCATTTCTGTAACTCATCGTTAGTCAGGCCAACGCGCTCGCGACCAAATACCAGCGCGACTGGCGCATGCTGTGCCTCAGAGACGCTTTTCAGGCCACATTCACGCGGGTCGAGCATCGGCCACGGCAGCGTGCGGGAGCGCGCACTGGTACCGACCACCAGGCTACAGCCCGCCAGCGCTTCATCAAGGGTATCAACGATGTTTGCGTTGCCAATCACATCGCTGGCACCGGCCGCCAGGGCGATGGCCTGGGAATCGGGTTTAACAAGCGGGTTGACCAGCCAGAGGTTGGTTAACCCCATGGTTTTCATTGCGCGGGCGACGGAGCCCATATTGCCGGTGTGTGAGGTTTCTACCAGTACGATTCGAATATTTTGCAGCATTATGGTTCTTCGGCTAAAGATTATTCATGCATGCTATCATAAAACGGAGACATAGGCAGATTTCACTGTTACTATATGCGCCGTTTTTTCCCGTTCTTTAACATCCAGTGAGAGAGACCGATGCATCCGATGCTGACCATCGCCGTGCGCGCAGCGCGCAAAGCGGGTAATTTAATTGCCAAACACTACGAAACCCCTGACTCCGTAGAAACCAGCCAGAAAGGCAGCAATGATTTTGTGACTAACGTCGATAAAGCCGCTGAAGCGATTATTATCGAAACCATTCGCAAATCTTACCCGCAGCACACCATCATCACCGAAGAAAGCGGTGAACACGAGGGTGAAGATAAGGATGTTCAATGGGTTATCGATCCACTGGATGGCACCACCAACTTCGTAAAACGTCTGCCACACTTCTCCGTATCCATCGCCGTACGCATTAAAGGCCGTACTGAAGTGGCTGTGGTTTACGATCCAATGCGTAACGAACTGTTCACCGCAACCCGCGGTCAGGGCGCACAGCTGAACGGCTACCGTCTGCGCGGCAGCAGCGCTCGCGATCTGGATGGCACCATCATCGCCACCGGCTTCCCGTTCAAAGCGAAGCAGCACGCAGCCTCTTACATGAATATCCTCGGCAACATGTTTACCGAATGTGCGGACTTCCGCCGTACCGGTTCCGCGGCTCTGGATCTGGCCTACGTTGCCGCAGGGCGCGTTGATGGCTACTTTGAAATCGCGCTGAAACCGTGGGATTTCGCGGCAGGCGAACTGATCGCCCGTGAAGCAGGCGCGATCGTTTGCGACTTTACCGGCGGCCATAACTATCTGATGTCCGGCAACATCGTTGCAGGCAACCCGCGCGTCGTAAAAGCCATGCTGGCGAATATGCGCGAACAACTGAGCGAAGCGCTGAAGCGTTAATTCCTCTCAACGGGTAGGCGCACGCTTACCCGTTATTTTCCCTGTCCTTTTCTGAAATTGATCCCAGACGCTTTACTTTCGCATCTCCCTCTCACACGATTGTTCCTCTTTTATCAACGGATTGAACTGCGACTTTCCCACACGGCTGTTAGCGGGAAGCGGTAAGGAAACACTCATGACTTTTCCCGGCGGCAAGCACGGCGCCAAATACGTTTTCATCCTGTGTATTGCGGTGGTATGCGTTTATCTGCTGCCTCGCGTCGCCATCAATGCTTTTTACTATCCGGATAACAAAGTCTATGGCCCGGATCCCTGGCCTGCCGAATCCGTTACTTTTACCACTAAAGATGGCACCCGCCTGCACGGCTGGTTTATTCCCTCAACCACCGGCCCCGCAGAGAACGCGGTAGCTACGGTGATACATGCCCATGGCAACGCGGGAAATATGTCGGCACACTGGCCGTTAGTCGGCTGGCTACCAGAACGCAATTACAATCTTTTCATGTTCGACTATCGCGGATTTGGTGAATCGCAAGGCACGCCTTCGCAGCAGGGCTTATATGACGATACGAAAAGCGCCATCAACTATGTGCGCCACCGCAGCGATGTGAACCCGCAACGTCTGGTGCTGCTGGGGCAAAGCTTGGGAGGCAATAACATCCTTGCCGCGATTGGCTCCTGCATGGATTGCGTCAACGAACGTACAGCGGATCGCTCAGGTATCCGCGCCGTTATTCTCGACTCAACCTTTTCCTCCTATTCGGCTATCGCCAATAAAATGATCCCCGGCAGCGGTTTTTTGCTCAATGATAGCTATAGCGCAGACCGTAATATCGCCTCTATCAGCCCTGTCCCGGTGCTGATTATTCATGGTAAAGCGGACCACGTTATTCCCTGGGAACACAGTGAAAAACTCTACCAGTTGGCCGCTCAGCCGAAACAAGAAATCCTTATTCCGGATGGCGAGCATATTGATGCATTCTCCGAACGCCACGGCGAGCGCTACCGGGATGCGATGGTGAGCTTTATGCAAAACGCGCTGCAGGATGCTAAGAATTAAGCAAGGATGACACAATCACCCACCGATATTTTCAGGTTTCAGCCCGGTAAAGCCGATTAAAATGGCCTTAACCCCCGCCCCACCGGCACCGCGCTGCTCCACATCACTACCGCCGCCGTCAGTAATATCACGCCGCCAGCGAGCGCCAGCGTTGCCCAGCCAACCTGCTTCCACAGCGCCGGAGCCTGCCTGGCGCTCAACCTGACCGCCAGTTGACGAAAACCGTGGACCAGCAGCGCCAGAGCGCTAATCGTCAGCGAGGTTCCCGCCGCCATCGCCAGCGCCGCCGCCATCCCCCAGCTAAATACGCCGATGACCTTACTGAACAGCAGCACCATAATCGCCCCTGAGCAGGGTCGCATCCCCATCGACAGTACAATCACCAGCCGCGCGCGCCAGTCGTCGCCGCTTTGCATCTGCTCCGGCCCCGGCATATGTTGATGCCCGCAGCCGCAGTTAGCATCATGTACATGGTGCGGGGTAAACGCGGTAAATTTCGGCCGTCGCAGCAGCGCCCGCAGCTTTTTCAGCGCCCGCCAGCACAGCAGCAATCCCAACGCACCGACCAGCAGGTAGCTCCCCTTCTCCAGCCAGAAGCTACTCTGATGCAGCTGCCTTGCCGGAAGCTGTAGCAACGTGAGCACCACCACTACCAGAGCGATAGCGACCATCCCCTGCAACAGTGAAGCCGCCAGAGTCAGGCCAATACTCGATTTCAGCTTCGAGGGATGGGTCGCCAGCCAGGTGGTAATCACCACCTTGCCGTGCCCTGGCCCCAGTGCGTGCAGAATACCGTAAGCAAAGCTAAACCCCAGCAGCGAGAGTCCCGCGGCTGACGGGTTCTCCGCCACCGCCTGCAGCAGACGGCTCAGTTCAAGATTTAATGCCCGCTGCCAGACGGTGCTTTGCAGCAGCACCTCAGGCCAGGCCCACCATAGCCAGAAGCCCATGCCTGCGGCCAGCAGGATAAAAAGCACCAACGGCCACAGCTGACGCCATCGCGAGGAACGGCCGGTTTGAGCGAAAATTAGTGACATTGCAGCGTGACCTTTTGCGCGAAGTAGTTCCCCAGTTCCATATCTTCCGGCGGCGCATCCGCTTTATCCAGCGACTGGGCGTAGGACAGCATTTTTTCGTTGGGCTTCGGCGTCATGACTTTCGCCGCGCACGTCGCCTTTATCGCAACTGGCAGGGCGAAGTCAGAATCTTTGTCGTAATACATATCAACATAATAAGTGGGATCGTATGTCGAGAAGGTGAAGGTTTGCCCAGCCAGAGGCTGCGGCTTCGCCAACGGCAGAGTGAAGGTTAGCACCGCCTGAAGACCGCTACGCTCAAGCCCATAGCCGTCCGGGCGATTATCAAACTTGACCCGCTGACCGTTATGCCACAACTCGCTAAAATAGTGCTGACCCAGCACGTTCGCCATCACTTCCGCCGCCAGCTTTTTCCAGATTTCACTACCGGGTTTGGCGTTACCGGCATCGTAAAGCAGGTCAGCGGAGGTGATTTCATCCATCGTCCAGCGCATTTTAAATCCGGTGAGCAGACCGTTTTCCGCCACGGCCTCCGTTTGCAAACTGATGAAACTGTGCGGATGCGCCGCCGCTGATAGCGATAAAAACATGAAAAACGCCGCGCTGACGCATTGTTTCACTCTCTTCATCTGTTCCTCACGTGAAAAATTCTGTGAACCTCGCCAGCAATCCTGATGTAAAGACGCGGGACTGCCCTGCTCACCCTAAATACATTAACTACTCTTAACGAAAACCCTAACTGGAACTAACCGGATGATGACAGTGATTGAACCACCATCTGTGCTTTCCAGTCCACAGCGCCGTAGCCAGGTGCTCCTGATGTTTTATCTGCCAGGGCAAAGCGTGACGCCCGAATGGCTGGGTAGCCTCACTCAGGTTGATGAGGATACCGCCAGGCAGGACATCGCGGAGACAGGACGCGAAATTCAGCGTTATCACCGCTTGACCCTTGCGTCACAGGCGGACGGCAGCTATCGGATGGAAGGTGCCGCGCTCGATCAACGCCTGTGTCTGCTGCAAGGCTTACGCCGCGGGCTGCGCTTGTGCCCGCATTTTATTAGCCATCATTTTACCCCGGCATTAAAAACGCAGCTTAAACAGCAGGGTATCGCACGCACGCTGTACGACGACACCAACCTTCAGGCGCTGGTTAACCGCTGCGCACGGACCATGAACCGCCAGTTTGATTGCCGCGATGTGCATTTTCTGCGTCTCTATTTACAGTATTGCCTGCTGCAACACCATCTTGGACAGACTCCCTCTTTTACCCTTGAGCAACAGCGCTGGGCGCAAACCGCCGCCGAGTTCTCTCTCGCCGAAGAGATTGTCCGCCACTGGCAGCGGCGGGTTGCCGCCTCACCGCATGCGGGGGAACAGCTGTTTCTGGCCCTGCTGTTTATGCTGCTGAAAACGCCCGACCCGATCCGCGATGGTCATCAGCAGGACCGTCGCCTGCATCTGGCGATCTCGGGATTAATTCATCGCTTCCAGAACCTGGCGGGCCGCCCGTTTAGCGACGAGCAGGGGCTGAGCGATCAGCTCTATATCCACCTATCTCAGGCATTGCACCGCAGCGTGTTTGCTATCGGCATCGATAACGCGCTACCGGAGGAGATCGGCCGTCTTTATCCACGATTAATGCGCACGACTCAGACTGCGCTGGAAGATTTTGAAGCTGCCTGGCAGGTGCATTTTAGTCAGGATGAAGTCGGATTAATCGCGGTAATTTTCGGTGCATGGCTGATGCAAAAAGGCGACTTGCAGGAGAAACAGGTGGTCCTGCTTACCGATGATGATCCAGGTCTTGAACAGTCGCTGGAACAACAGCTGCGCGAGCTGACCCTGCTACCGCTCAATATTAAATATTTGAGCGTAAGGACTTTTCAGAAGGAGGGCGCGCCGAAGGGGATAACACTTATCGTCACGCCCTATACCACGGCGCTGCCGCTGTTTTCGCCACCGCTGTTTCATGCTGAAGAGACGTTCAGCGATCATCAGCGGCAGCAGATTTGCAAAATGCTGGAGGGTTAAGACACTGCTTTTGGCCGCAGCACCAGCGCCGGTAAAGCCACCAGCGCCATGACCCAGAAAACGCCCTGGTGCAGGTGCTGATAGAGAAAACCGGAAAATACCGTCATGACCGCAATGCTGCCGCCCATCGCCACGGCGGAGTAAACCGCCTGGAGACGGATCACCTCGCTACCCTGACGAGCGGCGATATAGCGCATCGCCGCCAGGTGGCACACTGTAAAGGTCCCACAATGCAGGATTTGCGCGACAATCAGCCACGGCAGCGCCGTGGTCCAGCCCATGAGCGTCCAGCGGATCAGCCCGCACACCGCAGAAAGCAGCAGCAAATCGCGGGCGCTGAAGCGACGGAACACCTTTTTACTCAATGCGAAAATCACCACTTCCGCCACCACGCCCAGCGACCATAAATAGCCCACGGCAGAGGCCGAATACCCCGCCTCCTGCCAGTAGATAGCGCTAAAGCCATAGTAGGCGGCGTGCGCCCCCTGCAACAAACAGACGCAGGCGAGGAAGCGCCAGCTCTGCCGCACCAGCGCGAGCCAGGCCGACAGCCCCGCCGCTTCCTGCTGGCGGGATTCCCCCTGCGGCTGCACCGAGGGTTTAATCAGCATGCCGAGCAGCATTGAAGCAATACCAAGGCTGAGCATCACCAGAATCATCCGCGAGTCATACAGGCTGACCAGTTTGCCGGTCAGCGCCGAGCCAATCACAAAGGCTATCGACCCCCACAAGCGCACGCGCCCGTAGTCCATCGTTATCTGTTTTTGCCAGGTATTCGCCAGCGCGTCGGTCAGCGGTACCAGCGGTGAGAAAAAGAGGTTAAAACCGACCATCACCACCATCAGCCAGGCCACGCGGTTTCCGGCCCAAAAGGCGATAGCGAAGAGAAGCGTCAGCAGCGCCAGAATACGCAGCGCCGAAATCAGCCGGGAGGGGTCGCTGACCCGTGGCGCAATCAGCAAGCTGCCAAGAAAACGCGCCACCAGTCCGGCGCCAAGCAGCATGCCGATCGTTTCCGGCGTCAGACCCTGCCCGGAGAGCCAGACGCTCCAGAATGGCAGGAAGATGCCGTAGCTAAAAAAATAGGTGAAATAACTAAGCGCCAGCCAGCGCGTGGAGTGCAAGACCATGATTTCCTCCCGAATGGAGGCGACAGTCTGGCGATAAAGCGGGGCGGGTGCAAGATGAAGTTATCCCTGCCCGTCTCCGGGCAGGTCAGGTTTAAACAGAACGGATTTTCAGCACCATTTTTTGCCGTATGCTTTCACCACATGACAGCATGGTCAACTGACCAAAGGCCGGGCGATGATGATCGTCCGGCGCATGGCTCATTGGCTCGAAACAGAAGAAATCAAACTCATAGCCCTTATCAAATGCCGGATCGGAAACGAAAACAAAATAACAGGGTGCAGGAGGCTCCGTCGTCATAGAGAGCTGATAGCCAAGCCCTGGCTGTTGGATCGTCGCTACACCATCCCAACCGGAGAAGCCATTATTCACCCAATGCTCAGGTAACGGCGCGGACTGATTGAAGTCCAGCGCCTGCGGCAAACGCTCCTGATACTCCCCGGTTAGCCAGCCTTCTCTCTCAAGCCAGTAGCCGGTGGTATGCGCCTGTACCCGAGTTTCCGGCGACAGCGGAAAATAAGGGTGCCAGCCGAGACCAAACGGCAACGCATCGCCATCATTAGTCACGACCAACTCCACCTCAACCCCGCTTTCGCTTAAGGTAAAGATCTGCTGCACGGTATAATGATAGATGCCCTGGCGGTGGACATACTCTAACTTAAGCTGTGCGGGCGATTGCTCAACGCAGCGCCAGAGATTCAGCCAGCCGTCACCATGAAGGTAATGACTGTCCCATTCAACGTTGGGCTGTAGCTGATGCTCTCCTGCTGGCGATTGAAACCGATTACCGCTCACCCGATTACCAAACGGTACCAGCGGGAAGCATGAAGACTCCACCGCCACCCCGCTGTTCAGGCCCGGGCGCAGCACAGGGATCATTTTCCCCTGATGCTGCCACCATAGCCCCTCAATCGCGCCGCCCTGATCCGTAACCTGAAGCCGCAGATCTTCATTTTCCAGCGTATAAAGCGTCATCAGGCCTCCTTAATCGGGAAAGTTAACGACCACTTTGCCACACTTACCGCTCGCCATCAGCGCGTAAGCCTCCCCTACTTGATCAAGAGAAAAACGATGGGTAATGGCGCTATGTGGCCACAGCTTCCAGTCGGTCAGGTCGCGGGCGCATTTTTCCATATGGAACAGGCTGGTCACCCAGGAACCGATAATGCGTCGCTGGTGGTGCATCAGATCGGCGCTGACTTCAAACTCAACTTTTCCGGTTTCCCCGATGTAAACCACCCTTCCCCAATCCGCTGTAGACTGCAATGCCAACAAACGACCTGCCGCATTACCGGAACAATCCAGCGCCACATCTGCCCCTCCGTGAGTCAGTTCGGCAATCAGCGCCGGAAGATTCTCCGTTGTCGCCAGGAAACCATTATCCATCACACCCAGCTGCTTTGCCGTCGCCAGGCGATCCGGCAGCATATCCACGCCAATAACGCGTTTCGCACCGCGGCCTTTTGCCAGCATCATAGCCATCATGCCAACAGGCCCTAACCCGACAACCAGCACGTTGTCGCTTCCGGAAACTTCACCGCGCAGAATACCTTCGTACGCCGTCCCCACGCCGCAGCTAATAAACGCGCCGTCTTCATAGCTCAACGCATCCGGCAGATGAATCAGGTCTTTTTCTTCCGCCAACAAATACTCCGCGTGTCCACCATCGCGCTGCCAACCATAGGCCGCCTTGCCCTCTCCGGTACAGGAGATAGGAAAACCACGGCGACAGTTGGAGCAGAAACCACAGCCGGAAATATGGTAAACCAGCACCCGGTCACCCGCTTTAAAGTGGCGACACCCTGCGCCCGTCTCAACAATTTGCCCGCAAGGCTCATGACCATTAATAAAACCCTGATACAGTGGTTTGTCCGGTGCTGCAGCGGTGCCGCGATGTTGATGATAAATATAATGGACATCGCTACCGCAAATTCCTGAAGACTTCATTTTAATCAGGACCTGGTTAATCCCCGGCGTGGGTACAGGAACTTCCCGAAGTTCAACGGTTGAGTTTCCTGGTAAATAAGCAGCCAACATTGTTTTCATAATTCCCTCTATACAAATTAATGTTTAAGTTTACTGTTGCGTTGGGTCAGCAATATATTTGCCAGGACAGCCACCACAATAATTAATCCACGAACGACCTGCTGGAAGAATGAGTTAATTCCCAGAAGCACTAATCCATTACCAATAAGGGTGATAACCAGTACGCCTAATAAAGTGCCGAATAGCGAACCTCGCCCACCGGACAGTGCGGTTCCGCCGACCACCACGGCGGCAATAACGTCAAACTCCAGACCGTTTGCAGCACCCGCATTACCCGAGCCAAGCCGCGCCGCCAGGAGAATACCGGTAATCGCAGCCAGCAAGCCTGAAAGCGTAAAAATCAAAATACGCACTCGCTTGACGTTAATCCCGCAAAGTTGCGCTGCAGTAGCGTTGCCGCCAGTGGCAAAAACAGAGCGGCCAAAAGCGGTCTTACGACTGATAAAGACAAAGAGAACAAACAGAATCAGCATAATTAATGCCGATATTGGGATGCCAAAGAGCTGCCCACCAAGCCAGTCCAGTACTTCATTTTCATCGATGGGGACCGGCAGCGCGTTGGTCATGAATAATCCCATACCACGCAATGCGCTCCATAAACCTAACGTCGCGACAAAGCTAGGAACGCTGAATACGCCGCGCAAAACCCCGGCGAGCGTGCCCAACGCAGCGCCCAGTATTAACACCAGCAGGCAGGCAATGCTAAGCGGTACCTGAAACTGCAACAGGAAGGCCAGGCAGACAGAGATAAACGCCACCATTGGACCCACGCTGACATCAATCTCGCCGGAGATAATAATCAGCGTCATGGCCCATGCAGCAATACCAATCGTCGCAGCATCGCGCAGCACGTTCATTTGATTGTTTAAAGAAATAAATCCTGGTGCGTTAAAAGAAAAGACCAGATATAAGATAGCAATCACCACCAGCAGACCAATTTCATTAATATGGCGGCTGATGAACTGCTTGGGTGTGGCATTTTTGCCTTGCGGCAGCGTTAGTGATGAGGCAGACATCTTTTAATTCCTCAATAAACGTAATGACTAATGCGTGGATAAAATTGCCGACATTAATTCATCGACATTTACAGGGGCTAAAAGCTCGCGGGTAAACTCGCCGTTTTGCAGCAGCAAAATACGATCGCAGACTAAAGGCAGCTCTTCTATTTCACTGGAAATGAATATGACGCTTTTACCTTCGGCGGCCAGTTCCCGCACGATACGGTATATCTGCTGCTTGGCTTCGATATCGACTCCGCGCGTCGGCTCGTCAAGTAGCAAAATTTCGCTTTCAGCGTAAACCCAGCGACCAATCACCACTTTTTGCTGATTACCGCCCGATAATGTCCCGATTGCGGTCTCGGTATTTGCGGCTTTGACCGTCATGCGACTCATGACCGCCGCGGTCAACTCCTGAATCCGCTGCCAGTTCAATACGCCACGTCGGCTAACTTTGTGCCGGTTGGTCATCACCGTATTTTCATCCACGCCCAGCAGCGGAATAATTCCCGCCTCCTTACGGTTTTCCGGGGTATAACCCACGCCGCTCTTGAGCATCGCGGTATATTGCGGATGTGAAATGTTGGCACCATTCAGCGTGATTTTTCCATCAGAAAACGTTTCTAAGCCGATGATAGCCTTGAGTAACTCACTACGGCCCGAGCCCAGCAGTCCGGCAATACCCAGCACTTCACCACGGTGCAATGTAAAATTGATATTGTGAAGCTTGGGCGGATGACGCAACTGAGCTACCTGTAGAACCGGGGTTGTCAGCAGTTCTGCAGATTTCACGAGTGGAAGATCAACATGCTCCCTTCCCAGCATCAGCGATACGATTTCCTGCGTTGTCGTACTCTCCAGCGTGACATCGCCAGCAACCTGACCATCGCGCATAATCGTGGCGCATGAAGCAATGCGGCGGATCTCCTCCATGCGATGGCTGACATAAACCACGGCAACGCCCAGCGCAGACATTTGCTTCACCGCGTTGATCACCAGTTCGACCTCCGCATTCGCCAGTGAACTGGTCGGCTCATCAAGAATGACGACCTGCGGCTGACCTTTCATCACGCGAGCAATTTCAACAAGCTGCTTTTGCGCCGGGCTAAGCGTGTCGACCAGCGCATCCGCTGGGACGTCAACACCGAGCGCCGCCAACGCTTCCCTGGCCTGGCGGGCCATGATGCCCTGGTCAATCATGCCATTACGGCGCGGCCACTGGCCAAGGCAGAGATTCTCCGCAACCGTTAATCCTTCAACCAGGCTCAGCTCCTGATATACGGCTCTGACCCCTAACTCTGCTGCGCGCCGCGTCAGCGTTGCATCGTTACCCTCAAGCCGGGTTCCGTTCAACCAAATTTCGCCGCTATCCGGGCTTTCGCTGCCGGTCAACATGCGGATTAAAGTGGATTTTCCTGCACCATTCTTTCCCAATAGCGCCCGAACCTCACCTTTTGAGAGCGTAAAATCAACGTTATCCAGCGCCACAACCCCAGGGTAACGCTTATTCCCCCCGACGATCTTCGCAACCGGCGTCGACGTTTTTTCTATTACCGTCATGACATCTCTACCTCAGTTAACTGACAGGGGTTATCAAGGCAGACCGTCGACGTGCGTAGCCAGCCACTGCTTACCGTCTTCAGATTTAACGTAGGTATCGATATCTACTGGAATAATTTTGTTGGCTGGCGGGGTTTTGTTAATGACATTCATGGTTTGCGCGAAAACGGCATTGCCCATTTTCTTGCCGGAAATATCCACGACGGCTTTCAGCACCTGATAGCTTTGCAGCTCCTGAGCGATCTCCGTCGTCATATCAGAGCCAAACACGGCGATCTTACCCACTTTACCCTGATTACGAACCGCTTTGACGGCCCCCAGCGTCGCACCGCCAGACTCACCCATAATGGCGTCGAGGTCAGAGGTGGAGATAATCAATTTCTCGCCAACTGAGATGGCTTTATCAAGAACGGTGCCTTCCTGATTCGCGACGATCTGCATATCCGGAACGCGTGCCTTCAGCGCCGCTTCAAAGCCTTTCCGCCGCTGTACGCATACTTCAAATGCTTCACAGTTGATGACCGCAATTTTCGGCGCGCTGATTTTATTGGCAATGAAATAATCGGCTGCGGCATCACCAAGTTTTTTACCGAACTCTAGCGGGTCGCCGACCAGATAGGCAGAGACATATTTATCTACGCCTTTCTCATTGATGCAGGTGTTGTAACAAATCACCGGAATACCGGCTTCACTGGCCCGGCGAACTGCACGGCTACTGCCGTTTTCTGAGACAGCGGAAAGAATGATGGCATCTACATTACGCGCAACCAGCGTATCGATAAATGAACTCTCTTTAGAGATATCGCCCTGGGCGTTGGTTTCAATCAGTTGGATTTTCGACTCGGTGCTTTTTGCTGAATCCTGAACGCCCTGCCGGACGCCTGCATAATAGCCCTGCGTATCAAGGTAGATGGCCCCAACGGTGATCTCTTTTTCTGCGCTAAAACCTGGGAATGAAATACTCAACAACGTTAACAGTAAACATGAAAAAAATGAGACTACTTTGTTTTTAGACATACGTGCCTCCTGTAGGGTCAGGCATTTATTGTTGTTTAATTCCGGCGGCAGATGGGCATACCGCCGAACGATTTCACATATTCTAAACATCTCAGGAAAAGCGGCGGGTCAGGCCGCTCAAAGATTACAGTAAACACTCTTTAGTTAATGAGGTGCAGTACAAACGGCATTGCCTTTCGGAACAACGCTGCTTTTGCCCAGGCTGGATCCAGCATTTCTAGTTCGGAAAGCGCCTGTTCGTATTGCGATCCGCCCCCTAATCCTGCCGTTGCCAGAGTGCGCACAAACAGACACTTCTCCTGATGTTGTTTTTGGATATCGGCATATAACGCCAGCAGGTCCGGCTGGGATACCGCAAAGAAATCGGCCTCGATTTGCGCCGTTTCCATATGCTGAGCCCACTGCAACATTTCAGTAAAAAGCTTTTCACTGGCCTGGGGATCGCCGAGCATCCGCAGAGCTACGCCTTGCCAGAAGAGATAGTCCACCGGCTGATCGTTGTAATAGCTATGAATATTGATCGTCCGGTCACCCAACGCCGCCTTGTGGAAACATTCGACTGCGCGCTCTTCCATCCCCTGCTGTCTGGCGCAGACTCCCAGCCAAAACCAGATATCGTTATCGGTCTGTCCCGGTAGTCGCCCTTCGCTAAGGTTATCCGGATAGTGCAGTGCCGATAACAGCAGCGCTTCTGCCTGCCGCGGTTGCTGCTGATGAATATGCTGCCAGGCACGCAATAGTTGGTTGATAACAAACTGACTGGTTACTTTTCCTTCACCGCCTTCCCAGGGGTGAAATTTACGCGAGGAGAGCACGCTGGCTGCCTGCTCAGTTTTCCCGGTAAGATGCCAAAGATGCAGCAACTCCGCGGTTAAATCGTCACGCTTCAACGCCGTTGCGAGATGGGCTTCCAGCCGGGAAAGACGTTTTTCCGGCTCCGCAGCGGTCAACTTATCCAGCAGATCGCGTTCAAAAAGCAAACGAGCGTCTTCTGGCTGATGAGTACAGGCTTTATCCAGATACTCTGCCGCCAGTTCAGCATCACCTTGCTTATTCCATGCATGAATTGCCAGCCCTCGCCATGCATCGGCAAAATCAGGGGCCATTTCAACGCAGCGATGCCATAGATGAGTCGCTTTCTCGTAGTTACGGCGACTATAGTGGAAGCAGGCGAGCAGGTGCTGAGCAAAATAGCACTCGGTGATATTCTCCAGCGCCGCCACTTCCACCAGCAAATTGGGGAAACGCACAAAGTCAGGAAATACCTCGCGAGCGCGATTTATCAGCGCAGTGCGCTCATTCCCCTCGCTCAAGCTGGCTTGTAAATAGAGCGGCAACGTTTTCTGACAGTTAAGCCTGGCCAGCACGGCCTTCGCCCGGTTGGCCATTCCCCAGCTCAGCAATAATCCGGCAGTTTGCAGGGCGTTAATATCCCGCGACTGGCAGACGCCAACCCATTGCGCGTAATCCGGCTCCGCTTCTGATAGCGTCGCCTTTATCCACCAGAGCGTGGGATTCAGAGGATAATCGCGCAGCAGTTCCTCGACTTGCTGCTGTGCCTCGCGGCGACGCCCAGTGAGATGCAGTAACAAGGTTTCCAGAGACAGCACGTCCTGGTTAGTCGGGCACGCCAGCAGGCTTTGCCGACAGAAACTCAACGCATCGTCATAACGCACGTTTCGCGTAGCCAGCCTGGCAAGCCCATAATATCCACCCGCTTTGCTGTTGCCGCTCCACACCGCACGCCAAAAATCCTCTTGTGCATCGTGCCATTGCTGTAGACGCTCTCTGGCACTAGCGCGGATCATGCTGGCCTGGCCGCACTGGGGGTTTTTATTCAATTGATGGGCACGCGTCAGCGCCCGAGTCGCATAATCGATAGTTCGTGGGTAGTCTGCGCGATTATATTCCAGCATCGCCAGCGCCAGGTTGCAGCGGTAATCCTGTGGATCCAGTTCAATGCCGCGAAGGTAATAGTCGAAAGGTGAACGGCTGGCGTGGTGATACTGCTCCAGGTGCTGACCAATAAACCACGCCTCATCGACGCTGTTTATCTCGCCCGCGTTTAACGGCGTTATCGCCACTTCTGGCAACGGTAATTCCTGCGGTTGATGCTCCTGATAACGCAAAACGCACTTGCCATGACTATCGAGCAATTCCATCGTCAGGCGAGCAGGATCGATACCGGCTAGCGCGCCCTGAACGGCGGTGCATGGCATCAGCTCAATCATTTCATCCAGCAGCGGATGCGAATTGCCCTCTTCACGAAGGGTCAGGCGATGTGCGGTAAGGGGAGAAATGGCGTAGACCCCCCATGCAATGCCGCCGTCTTCGCGTTGCAGCTTAATCACCGCATCACGCGAAGCGTTCTGCACCATACCCAGTGAATGATAAGGCAGGAAATATTGCTCGAAGCGTTTTTCTTCAAACGGATCGAGCCAGGTAAAGTCAGGCTGGTTGTCGGCAAAAATACCGGTCATCAGTTCGATATACGGCCCGTTCTCATCGGTCAGATTTTTGTCCCATGCCTGGCCGAATTCGCTATAGCCCCAGCTCCACTGCTTTTTCCCCGGCGCAATGTGATGATCCGCAACGTGCAGCAGCCCGCCATTTTCATCATGGCACCAGGCACCGACAAAATCGTACTCTGATTTTTCAGCCATGTAGGAGGTCGGGACCGGGACGTTCTTATAGCGTGAGATATCGACGCCAGCCGAGTAGTCCACCTTGTAATAAGTGCCGGTGGCGATCGGGAAGGCTGAAACCGCACGTTTGCCGTGATCAAATACCGCAGTCACATCCGGCGGGAATACGCTTTGATGCCCGTCGCCGCCTTTTACAGCTGGATTCGCCCACCATAAGAAATGGCGCGGGGTAGCATTGCTGTTGTAGACCCGGCTGCCAATTTCCAGCGCCGCACGCTCCGGGCGCAGCGTAAATCCGGTCATGACCTGCAGCCCATGCATTGGCTCGGTCTCGCCAACCCAAACGGTTTTTGAACCATCATCATTTTCGCTAATGGTAAAGTCCACCGGCATATAGGTCGTCGGACGATGGTGCTGCGGCCAGTTGAACTCTATTCCCCCTGAGATCCATGGACCAAGCAGTCCCACCAGAGCAGGTTTGATGACATCATTGTGATAAACGAAATCGCGCTGTCTGACCTTATCCCAGGCACGATGTACGCGCCCCCCTAATTGGGGCAGGATCATAACCTTGATATAGTCGTTTTCCAGCCATACGGCCTGCCAGGCCTTCAGCGTTTTATCCTCGCTCAGCGTATCCGTCACACCATAGGGATACACTGCCCCGGAAGACCCTTGATAAACCCGATTCTCCAGAAACATGGGGTGAGTATCCTGTGCCCCCGTTTCATAGGTTGGAATCTGTACCGTTTCCTGCCAAACGTTTACTGAACTCATAATGCCCTCAAAGTTAACAAGACATACTGAAGTGAAATAATGAGAGCAGTTTAATAGACAGAATCACGGCTTTTACGCACAATAATCACGCAATTCAGTTAACAAGGTTTAGTTTATGAAAGCCTGTATTAACAATCAGCAGATTCGTCATTACAACAAAGGCGTACTACTGGAATACCTGTATCGCAAGAAACGGGCTAGTAAATCGACACTCGCACGGCTGGCGCAAATCTCTATCCCTGCGGTCAGCAATATTCTCCAGGAGCTGGAGGAGGAAGGACGCGTCGTTAACGTACAGGACGATCGTCTGTCGCGCGGGCATAGCAGCGGAGCCTGGCTTATCGCACCCGATGGCGACTGGACCTTGTGCATGAACATCACGCCAACCAGCATCGAGTGTCAGCTTGGTAACGCCTGCCTGAGCGCGAAAGGTGATGTGGAATACCATGCCATTGATGCCCCTACCCCTCAGGCATTGTTGGCTGCCATTGAGAAATGCTGGCATCAGTTCCGTAAGCATTGGCCAAATCGCAAAATCAATCTGGCGCTGGCGGTTCATGGACAGGTTGATGCGGGAACGGGAGTCTCACAAACCATGCCGCAGGCTCCCTGGAAGCAGCCCGTGGAGATGAAATATCTGCTGGAGGAAAAGCTCAATGTGCGCGTCATGGTCGATAACGACTGCGTGATGCTGGCGCTGGCGGAAAAATGGCAAAACGACGGGCAGTACCGGGATTTTTGCGTGATCAACGTTGATTACGGTATTGGCTCCTCATTCGTTATCAACGACCAGGTCTGGCGCGGTAGCCTTTACGGCAGTGGACAAATCGGCCACACGATTATCAATCCTGATGGTGTGGCCTGCGACTGCGGGCGATACGGCTGCCTGGAGACCGTGGCCTCCCTCAGCGCCTTAAAAAAACAGGCAAGGATGTGGCTTAAAACACAGCCCGACCTCGCGGATAATCCGGAAGCGCTCACCATCGATGCCTTAATTGAAAAATGGCAGCAGGGTGATTCCCGGCTGCATACATGGGTTGAGGACTCGGCAAATGCCATCGGGCTTAGCCTCTACAACTTCCTCAATATATTAAATATAAACAATATCTTATTGTACGGTCGCAGCTGCGGCTTTGGCGAGGAATGGCTAAATACCATCATCAAACAAACTGGTTTCAATCCGTTTGATCACCGTGATGCCCCGCGAACCCGCGCTACTCAAATCGGCTTTGGCAAGCTGACCCGCGCACAGCAGCTAATGGGGATCGGTTATCTGTACGTTGAGGAGCAGTTACAAACGCTGCGTTAATCGCGAGCGGCGCGTGGCGGAGCGCAAAATTGTGTATTACGTTTAAATCACACGTCTCTCATAACGAGCTGATTATGAACACACTACGCTATTTTGATTTTGGCTCTTCCCGCTCCCTGCTGCTGTTGATTGCCCGTATCGCGGTGGTGGTTCTGTTTATTCTTTTTGGCTACCCAAAACTGCTGGGCTTTAGCGGTACGGTGCAATATATGGCTTCATCCGGCGCGCCGATGCCGACGCTGGCGGCGATTATTGCCATCATTATGGAAGTCCCGGCGGCCATTTTGATTGTGCTGGGCTTTTTCACCCGACCGCTGGCGGTGCTGTTTATTTTTTATACCCTGGGCACGGCGGTTATTGGCCATCACTATTGGGATATGTCCGGCGATGCGGTACTGCCGAATATGATTAACTTCTGGAAAAACGTCAGTATTGCCGGAGCCTTTCTGCTACTGGCGATAACCGGGCCTGGCGCTATTTCACTCGACCGGCGTTAATCCCCCAGACGCAAAAAAGGCCGCAATCGCGGCCTTTTTTTCGCTTTAAACAACTCAGCGTTATGCGTAAACCGGGAAGCGTGCGCAGATATCCAGCACTTTACCCTTCACGCGCTCAATGACCGCTTCGTCATTGATGTTGTCCAGCACGTCGCACATCCAGCCAGCCAGTTCTTTCACTTCCGCTTCTTTAAAGCCGCGACGAGTGACCGCCGGAGAACCGATACGGATACCGGACGTCACGAACGGGCTCTTCGGATCGTTCGGTACGCTGTTTTTGTTGACGGTGATGTTGGCACGACCCAGCGCCGCGTCAGCTTCTTTACCGGTCAGGTTTTTGTCGACCAGATCCAGCAGGAACAGGTGGTTTTCAGTGCCGCCAGACACCACTTTGTAGCCACGGTTCAGGAACACTTCCACCATCGCTTTGGCGTTTTTCGCAACCTGCTGCTGGTAGACTTTGAACTCTGGCTCCATCGCTTCTTTCAGCGCCACGGCTTTCGCCGCGATGACGTGCATCAGCGGGCCACCCTGAGCGCTTGGGAATACGGCTGAGTTCAGTTTTTTGTACAGCTCTTCGCTACCGCCTTTCGCCAGGATCAGGCCGCCGCGCGGACCCGCCAGGGTTTTGTGGGTAGTTGTGGTGACAACGTGAGCGTGCGGAACCGGGTTCGGGTAAACGTCAGCAGCAATAAGACCGGCAACGTGGGCCATATCAACGAACAGGTATGCGCCAATGCTGTCTGCGATTTCACGCATTTTTGCCCAGTCAACCACACCAGAGTATGCGGAGAAGCCGCCGATAATCATCTTCGGTTTGTGGGTCTGCGCCTGCTTCGCCATGTCCTCATAGTCAATTTTACCGGACTCATCGATGCCGTAAGGGATGATGTTGTACAGTTTACCGGAGAAGTTAACCGGGGAGCCGTGAGTCAGGTGACCACCCTGCGCCAGGTTCATACCCAGAACGGTATCGCCCGGTTGCAGCAGCGCGGTGTAGACCGCGAAGTTAGCCTGGGAACCGGAGTGCGGCTGAACGTTAGCGTAGTCGGCGCCGAACAGCTCTTTTGCGCGGTCGATAGCCAGTTGTTCAACGATATCAACGTATTCGCAGCCGCCGTAGTAGCGCTTTCCCGGATATCCTTCAGCGTATTTGTTGGTCAGCTGAGAACCCTGCGCCTGCATAACACGCGGGCTGGTGTAGTTCTCGGAGGCGATCAGTTCGATGTGCTCTTCCTGACGTACTTTTTCCTGCTCCATAGCCTGCCACAGTTCGGCATCATAATCGGCAATGTTCATTTCACGCTTTAACATCCGCATCTCCTGACTCAGCTAACGATAAAATTTCGGCCTAAAAAGGCGGTCCAATCGGACAACGGCCCACAGTATAACTGAATCATTCTGTGATAACAGGTCTTGACAAATGATTTTACGCAAACGATTGGCTCCGCATTACACAAGGCTTTGAGCAATAACGCTCCTGAGATTATCAACGGATTTCTTTTCAGGTTTGTGATGCAAATAATTCATGTTGTAACCACCTTACGGCAAAGTGTTAAAGAACCATTTACAAAGCAGGGTTATTTTTATAAGATGCATTTAAAATACATTATTAAAATGACTCATATAAGGAAGCTGCTATGCTCGACGCCCAAACCATCGCAACGGTGAAAGCCACCATTCCCCTGCTGGTTGAAACCGGTCCAAAGCTGACCGCCCATTTTTACGATCGCATGTTTACGCATAACCCTGAACTCAAAGAAATTTTTAACATGAGTAACCAGCGCAATGGCGATCAGCGTGAAGCACTGTTTAACGCGATTGCCGCCTATGCCAGTAATCTTGAGAACCTGCCCGCCCTGCTGCCGGCGGTCGAGAAAATTGCTCAGAAGCATACCAGCTTCCAGATCCAACCAGAGCAGTACAACATTGTCGGTACCCATCTGCTGGCCACCCTGGACGAAATGTTCAGTCCGGGCCAGGAAGTGCTGGACGCCTGGGGCAAAGCTTACGGCGTGTTGGCCAACGTCTTTATCAATCGTGAAGCGGAAATCTACAGCGAAAGCGCCAGCAAAACCGGCGGCTGGGATGGGACTCGTGCGTTCCGCATCGTGAAGAAAACCCCGCGCAGCGCACTCATCACCAGCTTTGAATTTGAACCTGTCGACGGCAGTGCCGTAGCTGAATATCAGCCAGGCCAATATCTGGCGGTCTGGCTGAAGCCGGAAGGTTTTCCGCATCAGGAAATCCGTCAGTACTCCCTGACCCGCAAGCCTGATGGCAAGGGTTACCGCATTGCGGTGAAACGTGAAGATGGCGGTCAGGTATCAAGCTGGCTGCATAACTCAGCCAAAGAAGGGGATGTGATTTATCTGGCGGCACCAGCAGGTGATTTCTTCCTCAATGTCGCCCCGCAAACGCCAGTCACGCTGATCTCCGGCGGCGTCGGCCAAACGCCGATGCTGGCGATGCTGGATGTTCTGGCGAAAGCGCAGCATCCGGCTCAGGTTAACTGGTTCCATGCGGCAGAAAACGGTGACGTTCACGCCTTTGCAGACGAGGTAAAAGCGCTGGGGGCAAGCCTGCCGAAGTTTACTTCTCACGTCTGGTACCGCAACCCGAACGAAGCAGACCGCCAGGCGGCACAGTTTAATAGCGAAGGTTTGATGGATTTATCGGTACTGTCCAACAAGCTCAGCGACCCGCAGATGCAGTTTTATCTGTGCGGCCCGGTGGCGTTTATGCAGTTTGCCGCGAAGCAGTTGGTTGAGCTGGGCGTAAACAGCGAGAACATTCATTACGAATGCTTCGGCCCGCATAAGGTGCTGTAAGCCACTTTAGATGACGGGCCGGGAAACCGGCCTGTCAACGTCGCTACCCTACTTTCGCTACCGACTGTCTGACGATCAGGTCTGCGGTCAGGCGCTTAACGCTCTTGGTTCTCTTTTCTTTGTTTTCAATTTTAGAAATCAACAGTTTGGCTGCGGTCAGACCCAGTTGATATGCAGGCTGCTTAATGACCGTCAACGGAGTCGGGAAAAAGCTTGCCCACCTGGGGTCATCAAACATCAGAAAAGAGATATCTTCCGGAACCGCCAGACCACATTTGTAAATAGCAGAAATAACCCCTTCACCAATAAAATCGTTAGCCGCAATAATGGCGGAAGGTCTGTTTTTACCCGTCAGAAAATTGATGACCTCACTGCTGGTTCTGGACTGTAACTTATCCGTGTCTTTAACCAACAAAACGTCGTGGGTAATATTTGAATCGGCTTCAGCTATTGCGCTTTTAAACCCACTCAAGCGCTCATCAAATGTAGTAATCGCTAAATCACCGGTGCAGTAGAGTATGTTTCTGTGTCCCTGGCTGATGAGATAGTTGGTTGCGAGCTTCATGCTTTCATGGTTGCTAATCAACACCTGGTCGCTTGAATCGAGGCCGGACAGGCGGTCAACTTCAACGATCGGCAGATGCGCCAGGGGTCTGATGTTATTTATCGATTGATGCGTCGGGACAATGATAAGTCCCTGAAGCATGTTGCTTTTTAGCAAATCGATAAGTTCCCGCTCGGTATTTTCATCTTCTGAGGAAGTGCCAAAAATGACGGTATAGCCATTATCAATTGCCACTTTCTGGATAGCAGTGATGATTTCACCGTGAAATAAGTTAGTGATATCGGAAACGATCACGCCAATCGTTTTCGACTCACCGCTGCGCAGTTTTCTGGCTATAACGTTAACCTCATACCCTACTTCCTGCGCTGCGAGTAACACTTTTTCTCGGGTCTCTTTGGTCACCAGCCCCGAATCGCGCAATGCTCTTGAAACAGTAGAGTTAGATAAATTAAGTTTTTTAGCGATATCTGCAATGCTTGCCATATTTCTCTCTTAAGACGATCCGTCGTTCTTTTCACCCATTGACCCTGGAGCCTACGCCAGGCCATTCACGTATTCTGGCACGCCCCTTGAGTCCTGACATCCAATTAAACCCTTTAGCTATTCAACAGGTTACTTCACATACCTGTTTTCTGGCAATTCCTGTCGCCCTGAACGGAGAAAGCTCTCACCTGAATGACGATCGCAATCTGTGATCGTTCTCTCTTTTTGATCTTCTCTTGCCAGGCTAGAATGCCCACAAATGACAACGTTGTCATTTTAAAATAAAAGCTAAAAACAAAGAATCAAATACGTAAAAACAATTAGATAACACAACAGAAGTGACAATTTAAAAACGTTAAAAGACAACGTTTTCATTAATCAGGAGTATTGAAAATGCTAACCATCCCATTGATCGAAGCCACAGCAGAAAACCTGGCCCCTTACGCCAAACTCATCGGTTTACCGGCAAACAGAACCCCCTCTGTTGACCGTACCGACATCACTTACTTTCACGATGTCTGCGATGCCAATGACTTCACCGAAATACCGGTCGCCAGCTTCCTGAAAGCGAAACCGCATCCCTTCACGCTTGCCAATATTGAACGCCATATGCAGACCGAAGAGGCCGTTATCCCCTTGACCGGCGAGAGCGTAATCGTCCTCGGGCCAGTGGGTGAATTTGATATCAACAAACTGGTCGCCATCCACCTTGATGGCTCTTACGGCATTATCATGCGCCGCAACGCCTGGCACTTTGCCCCGTATCCCCTACATGGAGAAAACGCTACTTATATGCTGCTGTCCGGCCGCCACACGCCTGACGATATCGAAGTGCTGGATATTGATACGGTGATTGTGCCCGAGGTGAAAAAGGGGGAGTACACCAATGCTCCATGCTAAACCTTCATGCCTGTTAGCCTGTGAAATCCTCTGGGACTGCGTTGAAGGCCACCCTCCTCAACAGGGTGGAGCAACCCTTAACGTGGCTTATCATCTGCAAAAATTAGGCTGCAGAACGGTCCCGGTATCCAGCGTGGGTAGCGACAAGCTCGGCAACCAGTCGCTCAGCATCATTAAAAATGACTGGCGCTGCGATGTCAGCGAAATCAAGGTCCTTAAGGATGTGGGAACGGGGATTGTGGATGTCAAAATTGATGCAGCAGGCGATGCCTCCTATGACATTCATACTCCCGCCGCCTGGGACTACATTAGCATCAGCCACAATGCGGAAAACCTCGCCAGCAGCGCCTTTGTTTACGGGTCTGTCGCTTTGCGTAGCACGTTCAACCAGAAATCCTTTGCTGATTTTCTGCAAATATATCAGGGGCTAAAGTGTTTTGACGTTAACTTACGCGAAGGACAAAATGATATTCAGATTGTTGGTGAGTTTTTACAGCGAGCGGATTTCATTAAGTTAAACGAAAGTGAACTGGACAAGATTGCCCGTCATTTCAATATTGTGGCTGAAAAAATCGAAGAGCAGATATACGCGCTGGTGGACATTATTGGCGACAAAATTATCTGTATCACCCGAGGGGATAAACACCCGGTTCTCTACCGGGAAGGACATATTTACTCAGGACAAGCTATCCGGGTAAACGTTAAAAACACTATCGGTGCCGGTGACGCATTCTTCGCAGCGATGATCAATGCCTTAATTAATCCGCAATTTGAACCCATCGCGGCGCTATATAAGGCATCAGCATTGGGATCATGGGTTGCCACTAAAGAAGGCGCGCAGCCGGAATATGATAACGACATTATAGAAAAACTTTTTAACGACCAGGCGGTGCTGTGATGAAAAAAACAGGATTGTTCGTTTCTCCAGATGGTAATAACCAATTCAAGATATTTTGCATCATCTCTATGCTGTTTCTTGTTCTTGGATTCAGCACCGGCATGATCGATATCCTTAATAAACACTTTCAAAACACGTTAGAGATCACCAAAGCAAAGTCGGCGCTTATTCAGTTCGCGAACTATATTAGCTATTTCTTCGTCGCTATTCCTGCGGGGATCCTGGCACAGCGCTATGGGTATAAATCCGGCATTATTATCGGACTCGTGCTGATTATGTGCGGTACCAGTACGTTTATGCTGGCGACGGTGCATGGTGAGTATATGTTCTTTCTTACCGGTATTTTCATCCTCGCGGCTGGACTGACCTTTATCGAAACCATTGCCAACCCTTACGTCATTGTCCTCGGGAATAAAGACGGCGGAGCGGCAAGGCTGAACATATCGCAATCCATCGCGGGTCTGGGCCTGATCTTTGGCCCACTGATTGGCGGCCATTTTGTCCTTTCCGCGACCGGGGAAGTTTCTAAGACTAACGACGGGTTATTCATACCCTATCTGGGGATTTTCCTCGCGGTGACCCTGATTCTATTGGTCTTCTTCAGAACCAAAGTTCCCGAAGTTGTGCCTGAAGCAGATGAGCGAATCAACGCGAGCGAGAAACCCTTTTGGCAGCTACCGCATTTTATTTTCGCCGTCATCGCCCAGTTCTTATATGTCGCGGGGCAGACGGGAATCTTCAGTTTCTTTATCAACTACGTTGTCGAACACTCACCGGCCATGACGCTGAGTCTCGCTAGCATGCTGCCTTCGACATGGACCTGGAACGCGGGAAGTTTCTACCAAATTACCGAACGCGGCGCATCGCAGATCCTGGCCTTCGGTGGATTCGGGCTCTTTATGATTGGTCGCCTGACCGGAGGAATGCTGCTGAGTAAAATTAAAACTCAGGTTGTTCTTTCAACGTTTGCCCTAATCAACTCCGTGCTAATGGTCATTATCATTTACTCAGATGGTTATCTGGCAACCATTTCTTTAGTGCTCAGTTTTTATTTTATGTCGATCATGTTCCCGGCTATTTTCTCACTCGGTATTACGGGCCTTGGCGGACAAACTAAAAAAGCCTCTTCAATTATTGTTATGTCTATCGTTGGTGGTGCCGTTATGCCGATGATCATGGGGGCTATTGCCGACCATTACGATATGGCTACCGGATTTATTATGCCGCTAATCTGCTTTGTGTTCATTTTATTTTATGCCTTAACCTGGACCAGGTTATATCGTGGACAACATGTTGAAATCGCGACCACTCACTAATTAGTAAAATAAAATTCATTTTAATTAATCAGGAATAACTCTATGAAAATCTATATTGATACTGCCGATCTTAATGAAATAAAGCTGCTTGAGGAGAATTTACCGCTGGCTGGCGTAACCATGAATCCCAGCATCACGGCGAAATCAGGTATTGCGCTATCGGTGCTTATTCCGCAAATTCGCGCCGTACTGGGTAAGGACAGAATGATATTTGCCCAGGTTATTGCCTCCGATTGCGCAGGTATGGTGGAAGAAGCTCGCCGCCTGAGCGCAATGGATGAGAATATTGTCATCAAAATTCCCGTAACATCTGAAGGTTTGAAAGCGATAAAAAAACTGAAAGCCCATCAGGTCAGAACGCTGGGAACCGCCGTCTATACCACCACCCAGGGATTGTTAGCCGCGCTGGCTGGTGCAGAATATGTCGCCCCCTATTTCAACCGCATTGAAGCGCTATCTGGCAACGGTATTGAAATTGTCAGCGCTCTGGTTAAGGCGCTTGCCTTACATGCCCCGCACTGCAAAGTGTTTGGCGCCAGCTACAAAAACAATCAACAGTTCCTTGATTGCCTGCTGGCAGGCTGCGAGTGCATCACGCTGCCCACTGACCTTGCAAAAAATCTCCTGCAAAACCCGGCTGTCGATGCTGCCGTCGCCCAGTTTCAGCATGACTGGCAATCCGCTTACGGAAGCCTTGCTATTAAATAGTCAGCGTTTTCAATCAAGGAGAAGATAATGAGCACAAAAATTATTCAGTCGCCGGGTAAATATATTCAGGGGGCCGGGCTTTTAAGTTCGGTTGCAACTTATGTAAAACACCTTAACGCCAAATTTTTAGTTCTTGGCGATGCTTTCGTATTGGGATTAACGCAAGACCGGCTCAGCACAAGTTTTAAAGGTGAAAATATCGCCTGCCAATTTTCGACGTTTAACGGAGAGTGTTCGCGCAGCGCCATCACTGCTATTCAGGCTGAAGCCGAAGAAAATCAGTGCACGGCAATTATCGGGATTGGCGGTGGGAAAACGATCGATGCGGCAAAAGCAGTAGCGTACTACCTGAATTTGCCGCTGGTCATTATCCCGACGATTGCTTCTACCGATGCGCCGTGCAGTTCCTGGTCCGTGCTCTATACCGATGATGGTGAATTCGACGCTTACCTCGACCTGCCTTTCAACCCAACGCTGGTACTGGTGGATACTCAGATAGTCGCCAATGCGCCTGCACGGCTACTGGCAGCAGGTATCGGGGATGCGCTGGCAACCTGGTTCGAAGCCCGAGCCTGTCTGAAAAGTTCGGCCACAACCATGGCTGGCGGGCACCCCACCGTCGCCGCAACGAGTATTGCCAGACAGTGTTATGAGACGCTGCTTGCTGATGCCAAAAAAGCTTTGCTCGCCGTCGAGCGCAACGTGGTAACCGAAGCCGTAGAGCACATTGTCGAAGCGAATACTTATTTAAGCGGCGTAGGTTTTGAGAGCGGTGGCCTGGCGGCGGCCCACGCTATCCACAATGGTTTTACCGTATTAGAAGAAACGCATGCGATGTATCACGGTGAAAAAGTGGCGTTCGGCACGTTAACCCAGCTGATCCTGGAAAATGCGCCGACTGAAGAACTCAATACCGTTCTACAGCTGTGCATTGATGTCGGTCTGCCGGTAACGCTCAGGCAGTTGAACGTCACTGAAGATGTCGAAAATAAGATGCGTAAAGTTGCCGAGCTGGCCTGCGTGAAAGGAGAGACGATTCACAATATGCCGTTTAAAATCACTGAGGATAGCGTTTATGCGGCCCTGCTCGCCGCCGACAGCTATGGATCTGCGTTTATCAAGGCAAAAGCATAACTGAACGCCATTGACAGAGACAAACAGCCCCGGTCGCATGATACGACCGGGGCTGTTTGATAACTTAGTTTGAAAACTCAAATCGCTTCGTCGTCTTCTTCACCGGTACGAATACGAATCACGCGCGCAACGTCGAAGACAAAGATTTTGCCATCGCCAATTTTGCCCGTCTGTGCCGTGCGGATAATAGTATCGACGCAGGTATCGACGATGTCATCAGTAACGACAATTTCGATTTTCACTTTCGGCAGAAAATCCACCATGTACTCCGCGCCGCGATACAGCTCGGTGTGCCCCTTCTGACGGCCAAAGCCTTTCACTTCCGTTACCGTCATCCCGGTGATGCCGACTTCGGCCAGCGCTTCACGCACGTCATCCAGTTTGAATGGTTTAATAATCGCATCAATCTTTTTCATGGTGTTCCTGTCTTAGTCGCGTAACCGGTTGCTAACCGTATCATAACTTGCGTCATCTTGCGGAGCTACTCTTTAAAGTCGTTGGCTTCAAGCTCGTGGCGCGACAGCAGCTTATAAAACTCCGTGCGGTTACGCCCTGCCATCCGCGCCGCATGCGTGACATTACCCTTGGTAATTTGCAGCAGCTTACGCAGGTAATTCAGCTCAAACTGATTACGCGCCTCAACAAACGTCGGCAGAGCGGTATTCTCCCCCTCCAGCGCCTGCTCCACCAGCGCATCGCTGATCACCGGCGAGGAAGTCAGCGCCACGCACTGCTCAATCACGTTCACCAGTTGGCGTACGTTCCCCGGCCATTTGGCGGCCATCAGCCGCTTCATTGCATCCGTGGAGAAAGCGCGAACAAACGGTTTATGGCGATCGGCGGACTGGCGCAGCAGATGGTTAGCCAGTAGCGGGATATCTTCTGTGCGATCGGCCAGCGGGGGAATTTTCAGATTCACCACGTTCAGGCGATAAAACAGATCTTCACGAAACTCACCGCGGGCCATCGCTTTCGGCAGATCGCGGTGGGTAGCGGAGATAATCCGCACGTCAATATCAATATCGCGATTGCTGCCCAGCGGGCGTACTTTGCGCTCCTGCAGGACGCGCAACAGTTTCACCTGTAGCGCCACCGGCATATCGCCTATCTCATCAAGAAACAGCGTGCCGCCTTCGGCTGCCTGAAACAATCCTTCACGGCTGCTGACCGCGCCGGTAAAAGCACCGCGCGCGTGACCAAATAGTTCCGATTCCAGCAGTTGTTCGGGTAGCGCTCCACAGTTAATAGCGATAAAAGGTTTATCGTGGCGCGGGCTGGCGTTATGAATGGCCTGGGCGACAATCTCTTTGCCGGTGCCGCTTTGGCCGTTAATCAGCACGCTCACGTCCGATTGCGCCACCATCCCGGCCTGCTCAAGCAAGCGCTGCATCAGCGGGCTGCGGGTGACAATCGCCTGACGCCAGCGCTCGTCGGTGGTCGGCGCGCTCTGCTCCAGCGCATCGTCGATAGCTTTATACAGCGCGTCTTTGTCCACCGGCTTGGTCAGGAAACTGAATACTCCCTGCTGAGTCGCTGCGACGGCATCAGGAATGGAACCGTGCGCGGTCAGGATAATCACCGGCATCCCCGGCTGGACCTTCTGAATTTCACTGAACAGCTGTAGGCCGTCCATCTCGTCCATCCGCAGGTCGCTGACGACCAGATCCACTTTCTCGCGACCCAAAATACGCAACGCCTCCGGGCCGCTTTCGGCAGTGACCACACGATATCCTTCGCTGATAAGACGCATCCCCAGCAGCTTCAACAAGCCCGGATCGTCGTCTACGAGCAGCAGATGGGCGGGTTTACGGATCGTCATGAATCACCTCCGGGACTTTCTCGCTGCCGTGCCCGGCATCAGAACTGAAATTGCCTCCAGGCTTACGGCTGGAGAGCTGGCGCTCAATATCGGTGAGGTTTTCCAGCTTACGGGTGGTGAGCTCAAGCTGGCTGCGTAACTCCAGCTCCTGCTGGCGCAGCGCCTCAAGCTCGGCATCGCTGGATTGCTGCAATTTGGCGTAGCGCGAACGCTCATCAACCAATTGAAGTTGTCGGCCCTGCCCTTCGCGCCAGAGCTGGTAAAGCGGGCGTACCTGCGCGGCGATTTGCGGGCTGAAAGTATCCAGACGATTCACCAGCGCCCGGCGTTCATCTGGCGTAATTTTGGCATCCGCCAGCAAAATACCGCGCTTAAAAGCATCCTGCCAGCTGTCATCATTATGCAGCTTAGCTTCCGCACGCGCCTGCGCCGGGGCCAGACGATCTGCGCAATCGATCCCCCGCAACCAGTAGAGCGGGTTTTTATCGCTGGCCTCATTTTTCAGATTCCAGATGTCGGCGCACTCTACCGAGAGAAAATCGGCGACCTGATGCTGCGGCAGCGCGGAGAGCGTTTTACCATCCGCGGCCTGTGGTGATGTGGAGGCGGAACATCCCGCCAGCGCCAGGCAAGAAATACCTGACAGCAGCCATCCCCTAAGAGGACGGACAAATGCGAAGAAGTGGGACATATTCACCCAATATTAATTTATGCGTTGTTTTTTCCAGGCTCAGCGGCGGGCAGCGTGATACGAAAACAGATAAGCCCGGATTTATCATCCACCAGGCTCAGCTCGCCCTGCATTTGCCGTACACAGTCACGAGCGATGCTTAGCCCCAGACCGCTGCCTTTTACCGCCCCTTTACGCTGGTGGCTTCCCTGATAAAAAGGCTCGAAAATCATCTGTTTTTCCGCAGGCGGGATCGGCTCGCCATTATTGATAACGTCAATGCGCACTTGCTCGCCGTGCCGGTAGCTATGAATACGGATGTTACCGGATTCAGCACCATAGTGCACCGCATTGGAATAGAGATTATCCAGTACGCTCACCAGAAGTTCGGGCTCCGCCAGGCAGAAGCGCTCGGTGAGCGTCAATTCGGTTTGCATCATTTTAGCTCTTGCCGGCAGGCTATGGGCGGAAACCACATTGTCCACCAGCTCAGCGAGATTGACCGTCTCACGTGCAACCGGGCCATCGGCCTGCTGCCGGTTGTAATCCAGCAGTTGTTCGATCAGCTTTTGTAGATTGCGGCTGCTACTATCCAGAATCTCCACGATCTCCTGCTGTTCGGGCGTGAGCGGCCCGGCCACGCGGTCAGCGAGCAGTTCCGTCCCTTCACGCATGCTGGCCAGCGGCGTTTTCAGCTCATGGGAAAGATGGCGCAAAAACTGATGACGCTGGGATTCCAGCCAGGCAAGACGTTCGCTCAGCCAAATAATGCGTTTGCCGACGGATCGCAGCTCTCGCGGGCCGGTAAACATCGCGGCATCATCCAGCGATTTTCCTTCACCCAGCCGATTAATCATTCTCTGAATACCTTTCACCGGGCCGATAATCATGCGGGTGAAAAGCAGCACCAGGGCCAGGCTGAGCAGAAACAGAACCAGCGCCTGCCAGCCGAAAAACTGGCCGCGTTCGGCAATCTCCTGTTGTAGCTGCTGCCCGCGAGAGTAGACCACCGTTCGGGTCGCCTGGACCATATCGCTGTTGGCAGCGGCAAAAGCTTCCAGGCTGGCGGCAGATTTCGCCGTCGGACCGCTATTTTTGCACTGGAGCTCCGCCAGATCGTCGAGCTCCTGACGTAGCGCCTGCCAGATTTTTTCATCCGGCAGGACACCCGCGTGAGCATCAAGCATTTCATTGTAGCGCTTACGCTGATTTTGATAGACCCGCGCCAGGGTTGGATCATCCAGCACGCAATACTGCCGGTAGCTGCGCTCCATCTCCAGCGCAGCATTGATCATCGCCTCGCTGCGCCGGGCGTCGATAAGAGTAGTGCGATTGATATGCGCCGCCTGCGCGCTCAGCGCGTTAAGGCTTTGCCACGCCTGCCAGGCCAGAACCAATAGCGGGAGCAGGATCAGCACAAAGGAGAGCGTGACCAGTTGGCGCAGTGAACGGGGGAACAGGGAGAGTCGCTTCAAGGATATCGTCTCAATCATTAGCTCACTACGATGCTAACTGAGGACGCAATAAACATCTACGCCAGAAATAATAAAGCCAGGCTACAAGAGCCTGGCTTTATTAAGCAATGAGGCGGTGCCTTACTCGACGTTTCGCCCGATGACTGATAAAGCAGAGCTGTTATCAGGAGTTGGACGGCAGGCACCTGTTTGTGCGTCATTCGAGGTTTATGTAGCGCTTCCCGAGGGGGCTGACATAAGAAGGTGAATGAGCCACTGGTTATAATTATGCACGAACTATGCCACATCACAAAACATTTTATTAACACAATGAAAAATAATGTCTTTTTACTACTTTATCACTGTAATGATGATGGTTGCTATTTGTGCAAAGTGTCGCTAATTAGCAACACCGAATAAGTGATTTATTAACACCATTTTAAATCAATGAGTTAAGTGTCACCTTTTGACGACACGGCTATTACACGTTTGTCGGCGATCCCCGACACCTTTTTCCCACGCTCATCACAAACAAAAAAGCCCCCTGCGATTACAGGAGGCTTAATGAGGTGTGCGAAGAAGACTTAGCCCAGCTGTTTACGCGCGTTGCGGAAAATACGCATCCACGGGCTGTCTTCGCCCCAGTTTTCCGGATGCCAGGAGTTCGACACGGTACGGAATACGCGCTCCGGGTGCGGCATCATGATAGTCGCGCGTCCGCTTTCGCTGGTCACCGCGGTAATGCCGTTCGCCGAACCGTTCGGGTTAGCCGGGTAGTTCTCCGTGACCTTACCAAAGTTATCGACGAAGCGCAGAGCCACCAGGCCTTTGCTCTCTAGCTGAGCCAGATGTGCACCATCACGCACTTCTACCTGCCCTTCACCGTGAGAAACGGCAATTGGCATCATTGACCCCACCATTCCCTGCAACAGCAGCGACGGGCTTTGGGTCACTTCAACCAGGCTGAAACGAGCTTCAAAACGGTCAGAGTGGTTGCGCACAAAGCGCGGCCACAGGTCGCTGCCGGGGATGAGCTCACGCAGGTTAGACATCATCTGACAGCCATTGCACACGCCCAGCGCCAATGTCTGTGGGCGATGGAAGAAAGTGGCAAACTCGTCGCGTACGCGGTCATTGAACAGAATAGATTTCGCCCAGCCTTCACCTGCGCCTAAGACATCACCGTAGGAGAAACCGCCGCAGGCCACCAGCGCCTGGAAATCAGCAAGACCGGTACGGCCCGCCAGCAGGTCGCTCATATGCACGTCGATAGCATCAAAGCCCGCACGATGGAACGCTGCCGCCATTTCTACATGGGAGTTCACGCCCTGCTCGCGCAGCACAGCGACCTTCGGACGCGCGCCGCTAGCGATATAAGGTGCCGCGATGTCTTCGTTGATATCGAAGGAAAGCTTCACGTTGAGGCCTGGATCGTTGTCGTTAGCCTTCGCGTCATGTTCCTGGTCGGCACACTCCGGGTTATCGCGCAGACGCTGCATTTGCCAGGTAGTCTCAGCCCACCACATACGCAGCGTGGTGCGGCTTTCGCTAAATACCGGATGACTATCGGCGGCGATAACAAAGCGGTCGCCCGCCGTCGCCTGTCCGAGGTAGTGAACGCAATCTGCCAGGCCATTCGCCGCCAGCAACGCTTCAACCGCCTGACGATCGGCGGCACGAACCTGAATCACGCCCCCCAGCTCTTCGTTAAACAGCGCAGCCAGATGGTCATTGCCGAGCGCGGCGATATCCACATTGACGCCACAGTGGCCAGCAAAGGCCATTTCAGCCAGGGTCACCAGCAGGCCGCCATCGGAACGGTCATGCCAGGCCAGCAGCTTATCTTCAGCCACCAGCGTCTGCATCGACTCCCAGAAACCTTTCAACTGAGCAACATCGCGCACGTCCGCGGTAACATCGCCCAGCTGACGGTAAACCTGCGCCAGCGCGGTGGCGCCCAGCGCATTTTTGCCTTTGCCCAAATCAATCAGCAGCAGGGCGTTATCAACGGTCGCGAGCTGCGGGGTCACGGTGCGGCGCACATCTTCCACGCGAGCAAAGGCAGAAATCACCAGCGACAGCGGGGAGGTCATTTCGCGCTGTTCATTGCCTTCCTGCCAGCGGGTTTTCATCGACATAGAGTCTTTACCCACTGGAATCGTCAGTCCCAGAGCCGGACACAGCTCTTCGCCAACCGCTTTAACGGCTTCATATAAACCAGCGTCTTCACCTGGGTGACCGGCTGCGGCCATCCAGTTTGCCGACAGCTTCACGCGATTGAGCGCGCCAATCTGCGTCGCGGCGATATTCGTTAGCGCTTCGCCAACCGCCAGGCGGGCAGAAGCGGCAAAGTCCAGCAGCGCAACCGGAGCACGTTCACCAATTGACATGGCTTCACCGTAATAGCTATCGAGGCTGGCGGTGGTTACCGCGCAGTTAGCGACCGGGATCTGCCACGGGCCGACCATCTGATCGCGGGCGACCATGCCGGTCACGGTGCGGTCACCGATGGTGACAAGGAAGGTTTTCTCCGCCACGGTCGGCAGATGCAGCACGCGGTTCACCGCGTCGGCAATAGTTATGCCCTGGCGATCCAGACTCTGACCCTGCGCTTTCAGCGTCTGCACATCGCGGGTCATTTTCGGCGTTTTACCCAGCAGCACGTCGAGCGGCAGATCAATCGGTCGATCGTCAAAATGGGTATCGTCAAGGCTCAGGTGCATCGCTTCAGTCGCTTCGCCAATAACCGCGTACGGCGCACGCTCACGTCGGCATAGTTCATCAAACAGCGGCAACTGCTCCGGTGCAACGGCCATGACGTAACGTTCCTGCGATTCGTTACACCAGATTTCCAGCGGGCTCATGCCCGGCTCGTCGCTGAGGATGTCGCGCAGCTGGAATTTACCGCCGCGGCCACCATCGCTCACCAGCTCCGGCATGGCATTGGACAAACCGCCAGCGCCGACATCATGGATAAACAGAATCGGGTTGGCATCACCCAACTGCCAACAGCGGTCGATAACTTCCTGGCAGCGACGTTCCATTTCCGGGTTGTCGCGCTGTACGGAGGCAAAATCCAGGTCTGCGTCAGACTGTCCCGACGCCATTGAAGAAGCAGCGCCGCCGCCGAGGCCAATGTTCATCGCCGGGCCGCCAAGAACAATCAGCTTCGCGCCAACAACAATCTCCCCCTTCTGCACGTGTTCGCCGCGAATGTTGCCGATACCGCCCGCCAGCATGATGGGCTTGTGATAACCGCGCAGCTCTTCGCCGTTGTGGCTGGTCACTTTCTCTTCATAGGTGCGGAAATAACCGTTCAGCGCCGGGCGACCAAATTCGTTGTTAAACGCCGCACCGCCCAGAGGGCCATCGGTCATGATATCCAGCGCGGTCACAATACGATCCGGCTTGCCGAAATCTTCTTCCCACGGCTGCTCAAAGCCCGGAATACGCAGGTTAGAGACGGAGAAACCCACCAGCCCCGCTTTCGGCTTAGCGCCACGACCGGTCGCGCCTTCGTCACGGATTTCACCGCCGGAACCGGTCGCCGCGCCCGGCCACGGAGAGATCGCCGTCGGGTGGTTGTGGGTTTCGACCTTCATCAAAATATGCGCGTCTTCCTGGTGGAAGTCGTAGCGACCCGTTTCGTGGTCAGCAAAGTAACGTCCCACCGCCGAACCTTCCATTACCGCGGCGTTATCTTTATAGGCCGACAGCACGTAGTCCGGAGTTTTCTCAAAGGTGTTTTTGATCATCTTGAACAGCGACTTCGGCTGCTGCTCGCCATCAATGACCCAATCGGCGTTAAAAATCTTGTGTCGGCAGTGCTCGGAGTTGGCCTGCGCGAACATATAGAGTTCGATATCGTTCGGGTTACGGCCCAGCTTATGGAAGGCATCCTGCAGATAGTCGATTTCGTCATCCGCCAGCGCCAGCCCCAGACGGAGGTTGGCGTCAATCAGCGCCTGACGACCCTGTCCCAGCAGGTCAACGCTGGTTACCGGGGTCGGCTGATGGTGAGCAAACAGCTTTTCGCCCTCTTCCAGCGCATCAAATACGCTTTCCATCATTCGATCGTGCAGTTCAGCCGCCACCAGCGCCCACTGCTCTTCAGTCAGGCTGCTCGCTTCAACGTAGTACACAACGCCGCGCTCCAGGCGTACAACCTGAGACAGGCCGCAGTTATGGGCGATGTCGGTAGCTTTTGAAGACCAGGGAGAGATAGTGCCAGGACGGGGGGTAACGAGCAGTAGCTTGCCGGTTGGGGTATGGCTGCTTAAGTTCGGGCCATATTTTAGCAACCTCGCCAGATTCTCACGATCGTCGCCGCTTAGCGGGGCGCTGAGATCGGCAAAATGAACATACTCGGCATATATAGTGCTTACCGGAAGGTTGGCCGCCTGGAAACGTGCCAGCAGTTTATTGATACGGAATGCCGACAGTGCAGGTGAACCACGCAAAATTTCCATCATAAGTCTCTCGTCTTCGAAGCTTTCAGGGTGAGCCGGGGGAAACGGGCGCCATTATAGTGAATCCTGCGTCCCGACGAAACCGTTTGCGTAGAAATAAAATGGTTGCCAGGGTTTATCAATAAATGTGACCCGACTCGCGAATAAGTTGCCAACTGGCGCATTCTTAAGCAAAATGCCGCTCATTCGACGACAACCTTTTACTTTTTCTGGTCATAGTCTGCTGAGGAACGCAAAGCTGCAGAAGATTAACTATCTGAAAAAACTAAAGATTAATTATCTGCTCATCGGCATTGTAACCCTCTTGCTGGCGGCTGCCCTGTGGCCGTCTCTCCCGTGGATGGGGAAACCAGAGAACCGTGTGGCGGGGATTATGGCGCGCGGAGAACTGCGCATCAGCACCATTAATTCGCCAATGACCTTCGCGACCATCAATGACAAAACCTACGGTTTCGATTATGAGCTGGCACAGCAGTTTGCCAACTACCTTGGGGTCGAGCTGAAGGTGACCGTCCGACAAAATATCAGCCAGTTATTCGACGATCTTGATGAGGGAAAAGCCGACATGCTGGCGGCGGGTCTGGTCTACAACTCTGAACGGATAAAGAACTATCAGGCCGGGCCAACCTACTATTCCGTTTCGCAACAACTGGTGTATCGCAAAGGCAGCCTGCGCCCGCGCAGCCTCGCTAATCTTACCGCTGAGCAGTTGGCTATCGCCCCCGGGCACGTGGCGATTAATGACCTGCAGGCATTAAAAGAACAAAAATATCCGGACCTCGACTGGCGCGTGGATGATAAACGCGGCACCACGGCGCTGATGCAGGCGGTGATCGACGGTAAGCTCGATTACACCATCGCGGATTCGGTCGCCGTCAGTCTGTTCCAGCGCGTCCACCCGGAACTGGCCGTCGCGCTGGATATCAGCGATGAGCAGCCGGTGACCTGGTTTAGTGAAAAAGGCGAAGACAACTCGCTGTCGGCAGCGATGCTCGATTTCTTCAATAACATTAATGAAGACGGCATCCTTGCACGACTGGAAGAGAAATACCTCGGCCACGGTAACGATTTTGACTATGTTGATACGCGCACCTTCCTGCGCGCCGTGGAGAACGTCCTCCCTGACCTACAGCCGATGTTTGAAAAATATGCCCGGCAGATAGACTGGCGCCTGCTGGCGGCCATCTCATGGCAGGAGTCGCATTGGGACCCTCAGGCTACCTCTCCGACCGGCGTACGCGGAATAATGATGCTCACCCGCAATACCGCCCAGAGCCTGGGACTGACCGACCGTACCGACGCAGACCAAAGCCTCGACGGCGGCATGCGTTATCTACAGGATATGATGAGTAAGGTGCCCGACTCCGTTCCCAAAGACGAACGTATCTGGTTTGCGCTGGCGGCTTACAATATGGGCTACGCGCATATGCTTGACGCGATGGCGCTAACCAAAAAGCAGAAAGGTAATCCCAATAGCTGGGCCGATGTGAAGCAGCGTCTGCCGCTGCTGAGCCAGAAAAACTATTACAGTCGGCTGAAGTACGGCTTTGCGCGCGGTCATGAGGCCTACGCCTACGTCGAGAATATCCGCAAATACCATATCAGCCTTGTGGGCTACCTCTCTGAGAAAGAGAGAAAAGAGGCGCAGATTGCGGCGCTTGGCGAACACTATCCGGCGGTCATGCCGGATGAGTTAAATAAAGAAGAACAGTACGCCATGTCCTTTTTCAGCTTTCGCGCCGAAACGCTGGTCGATAACGCAAAATTTAAAATCCCAGGACTGGGCCATTAATCTTCCGTTTGCTGACGCGCCTTTTTAAGCATTTTTTTCTCTTCGCGCCGCCAGCGGAAAAAATCGCTCAGCATACCAGAGCACTGTTCTGCCAGGAGTCCTTCGGTTATCTCTACCCGATGATTCATCCCCGGATGATGCAGCACGTCGATAAGCGATCCGGCAGCGCCGGTTTTCGCATCCCTGGCACCGAATACCAGCCGTGAAATGCGGCTATGTACCATCGCCCCGGCGCACATTACACAAGGCTCCAGGGTGACGTACAGCGTCGCGTCAACCAGACGGTAGTTTTGCAGCACCATCCCACCCTGGCGCAACGCCATAATCTCAGCATGCGCAGTAGGATCGTGACGGCCAATTGGCCGGTTCCAGCCTTCACCGATGACCTGATGATTGTGCACCAGCACCGCGCCGACCGGCACCTCGCCCTCTTCCCAGGCGCGTTTCGCCAGCGTCAAAGCATGACGCATCCAGTATTCATCATTTAATTCATGGTCAGACAAAGCGGGCACTCCTGCGGAAAAAGCGGGGCGCATTATACATGGGCGCTATGTATTACACACTATTCTAACTGCTGAAGATCGCCCTGTGGGGTTACTCGCCAGCGGTGCTGGCAAAAATAGAGCAGCGGATTGTCCTGTTCGCTGTCGCTATAACCACTATACAAGCGCAGCGGAGCACCGATTTTTTGCTCCAGTTGCGCGACTTTTTCGTTACCCAGACAGCGCAGCGTTAAAACCCAGCCGCCGCAACGGCGCTCCATCCGACTGGCAATCAGATTCACCCGTGGCAACCATGCAGTATCAAAATAGACCTGCTCCACCAGCGACTGCGGCGACCCGGTAATCAACCAAACGTCCGCATCGGTACTGGTCAGATAATCCGTCAACCGTGACTGAACGACGGGAAAAGCCGTGACATGCTGCCGGAACCAGTGAACAAAACTCGCCTCAAGACGTTTCAGATGCCTCTCACTGCGCCCGAAAGTCGTAGCCCACAGCAGCAGGCTCATCGGCCAGCGTGCGGCCCGACCGTTTAGCAACAGTCCGGCAAGAATAACGGGCAACAGAGGAAGAACCAGCAGCGTATTCAACGGCTGATGACGTAACACATAGCGCAAGAAACTGCCGAACATATCCTGCTGATGCAAGGTGCCATCCAGATCAAAGAAAACCACTCGCCGCATGCTACTATTCAAAACCGACTCCTCTGGATTAACACCTCGATAACCAATAGCTTAACAGCCTTACGCATTGAATAGCGAAAACATCCGCCATCGTTGAGCCGGGATTAAGGTAAAACCTGCTTGCAGAGAAATCTGAACGGTTGAATTTTTAATTCGCACTATTCCCCTTATAATTGAATACAAAATTCTTTCAGCCGAGGGTGAAAGCTGTCCTCCGGAGCCGCTATGAACTGTTTGACCCGAATCCGCCAACGCTACCCCACGCTGGCCGCAAGTGATAAAAAACTGGCCGATTTTATTCTGGCCCAACCGGATCAAACCCGCCACCTCAGCTCTCAGCAGCTGGCGGGCGAAGCCGGAGTCAGCCAGTCGAGCGTGGTAAAATTCGCGCAGAAGATGGGTTTTAAAGGTTTCCCGGCGTTGAAACTGGCATTAAGCGAAGCATTGGCTAGCGCCCCCTCTCCGCAATCCGTACCGGTGCATAACCAGATTCGCGGAGATGATCCTCTCCGACTGGTGGGCGAAAAGCTGATTAAAGATAATATTGCAGCAATGCATGCCTCTCTGGACGTCAACAGCGAAGAAAAGCTACTGGAAGCCGTTGCGCTACTGCGTAATGCCCGGCGGGTCATTATTACCGGTATTGGCGCATCGGGCCTGGTGGCGAGGAACTTTAGCTGGAAGCTGATGAAAATCGGTATTAACGCCGTTTCTGAGCAGGATATGCACGCCCTTCTGGCAACAGTACAGGCGATGGCGGCAGACGATCTGCTGCTGGCCATCTCCTACTCTGGTGAGCGACGCGAAATTAATATGGCGGCAGGTGAAGCATTGCGAGTGGGGAGCCAGATCCTGGCGATCACCGGTTTTAACCCCAACGCCCTTCAACAGCAGGCAACTCTGTGCCTGTATACCATCGCTGAAGAGCAGGCTACGCGCAGCGCCGCGATCTCCTCCACCAGCGCGCAAATGATGCTGGCCGACCTGCTGTTTATGGGGCTGGTCCAGCAGGATCTCGAGCGCGCCCCGGATCGCATTCGTCACAGTGAAGCGCTGGTGAAAAAACTGGTCTGAAAGCGGGCTCTTCTGCATTTCGCAAAAGAGCCCCTGGATTTATTGCGCTTCTTTGGCGTGAATCAGCTGAGTCAGAAGCTTGTTAACCGGTACGGCAATATTGTTCTGCATCCCAATACGCGCAATCGCCCCATTTAAATAGTCAATTTCAGTGAGCCGCCCTTTATGTAAATCCTGATACATAGAAGGATAATGATGGCCGCTTTCGCGCGGGTCGAATACTTTTTTGACCGTATTCATCACCATTTCCTGAGTCAACGGAATATTCTGACTAGCTGCTACCAGTACAAACTCATCCACCACTGCCTGCGCTAAATCTAATGCTCCAGGTCGACTGCCAAAACCACCAACATTACAATCCAGCAGTGCGCAATAGGTATTCATTACGCTATTAAAAGCCGCTTTCTTCCAGATTGATAATAATACGTCAGGGCTAATTTCCGCATTCAGCCCGGCGCTATTGAGGGCGGCAATGACTCTGGATTCCTGGTCAGCATCCTGGCTGGCAATAGGCTGCAGCTCAATCGTCCCCGTGCCGGTGGCCATAATATGTCCGGCACCTTCCAGTTCGCTCGACCATAACGTGACACCAGCATAAATTTTTTCCCGATCAACATAGTTTGCCAGCGTTTCAATATTTCCCAGACCATTAGATAAAATCATCACGACTTTCGCAGTGGGTAGCAGCGGCTTAATCCTCTGTAGCATGCTGTCCAGTTGCATGGCTTTGGTAAACAGAATAACCAGTTCAAATTCCCCCTGCGCCTTATCGGCCATAACTGCGGGTATCGGATAATACTGTTGAGTCGTTTCCGTTTCGACAAACAATCCCTTACTGCAAATAGCATCAACATGTTCCTGCCAGCTATCGATAAGCGTCACGTCATGTCCGGCAGCCAGTAGCATATAGCCAAAACGACACCCCATAGCCCCTGCACCTGCGATTGCAATTTTCATCTTTATTTCCTTATGATTTGATCAATGTATTTTGGCTAAAACCGTTCCAACATAACGTTTCGTCACCAGCGTGAGCACAACCCCAATAAGCAATAAGACTGTGGTGAGAATAAATACCGTATTGTAGCTCCCCGTATATTTTGCTATAGCTGATGTAACATACGGTGCAATAACCGCACCAACGGCAAAACCAAAATACATAAATCCATAGTTTAATCCCTGATTACGCATGCCAAAGTTCTGACTGGTCAGTCCGGGGAAGATAACTAATATCCCGGCATAAGCAAAGCCAACGCCCAGCGCGCTGAAATAGAACACCGAAGTATTACCATTAAAAAAGAGCAACAGCAGCATACAAAGGCAGGTAAAGAGATAAACAATCACCAGCGTATTATACCCGCCTAACTTATCGGTCAAACCGCCCCAGAACAAGCGACCAATAGAGTTAAATATCGATACCAGACTGACAATCAAGGCCCCGGAGATTAAACCATATTGCGTCATACCAATTTGTGCAGAACTCGAACTGATCACCATTCCGGAGAATACACCCAGCGCCAGAATCATAAAGAGTAGCCAAAAACGCAGGTCCTTAAGCATACGTCGATAGTCTTTATCCATTGGCGATGCTTTAATTCCACCACTATCTTTTGCGGGCGCGCTTCGAATAAAGAATTGCACAATAAAAATGACAACCAAATATACGATACCAAGATATAATAGCGCCCGACTGACATCGTGGGTTTGCGCCATAAAATATTCAGCCAGGCGGGTGCAAAGTAGCGTCCCTACTCCAACGCCGGCCAGGACGATGCCGCTGGCAAGCCCTCGACGGTCAGGGAAAAACTTGAGAATATTATTAAGATTCCCCGTAAAGGCCAATCCCGATCCCAGCCCAGCGATGACCCCATAGGTTAAGAACAACATCGGCAAATTATCCACGAACCCGGACAAGATAAAACCTAAAGAAAACAGGATGCCACCGATGACAATCGCCTATTTTCCTTTGCCGTTATCGATCATTCTCCCGCCCCAAATCATCGGTAAAGGAATGATCCCCATATTGATAGAAAATGCCAACGCCAGGGTCGCAGGGTCCCAGTGATATTGCTCCATTAATGGTGTTTTAAAATAGCTAAATGCATAGACGCCCCCGAGTACAAAATTTATGCACACGTGGGCGGCAAGCATTCCCCAGCGGTTGATTGATACCGACATAATTTTTCCTTTTTTAAAATGCACTGATCACAGTTTAAAAAAAGCAAAATAGGCAAACAATTTGGTATTTTTTATAATCGTTATAACAAAACCCAATCGATTGGCGTTCCATTTCAATGAATATCAAACAACTGCATTCTTTCCTGATTTTGTGTGATGAACTACATTATGGTCGGGCAGCCAGTCGACTTTTTATCACCCAACCATCATTAAGTCAGCAAATCAAACAACTTGAGTCATCACTTAAGACAATATTATTTAAACGAAGAGGCAGAGGTATTGAATTAACAAAACCCGGCATTATTTTGCAACAGCATGCTAACAAAATAATGTTGGATTTGAAAAATGCGGAAAACGATCTCCTTCCCTATAAATATCAGCAACGCGATACGATATCGATTGGCGTCTCAGGCAGCTATCTGGTCTTGCCAGCCTTTCGCAGCTTTATGACGCATCATCCTGAAATTTCCTTGAATGTTAAGGAATTTTCCACGGAACAAACCATCAAAAAACTCACCGATAGTAGCGTCGATATTGGTATCGTTTACCGGACCACGCTGCCCGCTCAGCTTAGCTCTACCATGTTGTTTGAAGATGAGATTATCGCCGCTATCCCGCTTTCACATCCCCTGGCGAAGCATGAGCGCCTACGCCCTGAAGATCTGAACGACCAACCCATTATCGTGCTTAATGACTCTCTATTATTAAGAGGAATTATCACGACAGAATTCAATAACCGTAAGATAGCGCCGAATATCATCTGCGAGCTGGATAACCACTACTCATGCCTTGAGTATGCTGAAGCACAAATTGGCATCGCATTTATTACCCGCTCACTAACGCGTTTATCCACGCCCAAAAATGTCCGTCTGGTTTCGCTTGGTATTCCGGCTTTTTTCATCCCAGTGATGCTCGTACATAGCAATGACCTTTCGCTGGACAACGCAACTATCTGCCTGCTCAAGCAGATCAAAAATTTTTACACTACGGATAACGAATTGACGCCAGAAAAGAGCTGGCCTGAGCAGAAAATGGGCGTATAATGCCCGCCCTATTTGTATTGTTTCTGAGAATTTCCTGATGGCGCTGTTAATCACCAAAAAATGCATCAACTGCGATATGTGCGAGCCAGAATGCCCGAATGAGGCGATATCAATGGGTGATAGCATTTATGAAATTAACAGCGACCGCTGCACCGAGTGCGTGGGTCATTATGAAACGCCGACCTGCCAGAAAGTGTGTCCAATCCCGAACACTATTCTGAAAGATCCGGCGCATAGTGAAAACGAAGAGCAGTTGTGGGATAAATTCGTCCTGCTGCACCACGCCGAAAAAATCTAGCTTTCGACGATGACCGTAGCGCAGGCATAGTGGCGCTCATCGGCCAGCGTCACATGAATGCTGCTGACTCCTAAACGTGCCGCCAGATTTTTCGCCTCTCCCCACAAACGCAGCTTTGGCTTACCCAGCTCGTCGTTGTAAACCTCAAACTGATTAAAGGCCAGACCGTTGCGAATGCCGGTCCCAAGCGCCTTGGCAGCGGCTTCTTTTACCGCGAAACGCTTAGCCAAAAAACGGACCGGTTGCTGATGCTGTTCCCATATCGCCCACTCATGGTCGCTAAGTACGCGGCGGGCCAGGCGATCGCCGCTGCGGGCGATCACCGCTTCAATACGGGCAATTTCAACAATATCAGTGCCCAGTCCCAGGATAGCCATTACGCGCGAGCTTCCTGCATCAGACGCTTCATTTCCGCAACCGCCTCTTTCAAGCCGCTCATTACCGCACGACCAATAATCGCATGACCGATATTCAGCTCGTGCATTTCCGGCAGTGCCGCAATGGCTTTAACGTTATGGTAGGTTAGACCGTGACCGGCATTGACCTTCAGCCCAAGGCTGGCGGCGTAAGTTGCCGCTTTAGCAATACGCTCCAGCTCTTTTGCCTGCTCTGCATCAGTTGCAGCATCGGCGTAGCAACCGGTGTGAATTTCGATATAGGGTGCTCCCACGTCCGCCGCGGCCTTAATTTGCGCATTATCAGCATCGATAAACAGGGAAACCAGAATACCGGCATCGGCAAGGCGCTTACAGGCATCGCGCATTTTGTCGAGCTGGCCCGCAACGTCCAGACCACCCTCGGTGGTCACTTCCTGGCGTTTTTCCGGCACCAGGCAGCAGAAATGGGGTTTAGTCTCGCAGGCGATATTCAGCATCTCTTCCGTCACCGCCATCTCAAGATTCATGCGAGTATCGAGAGTCTGACGCAGGATACGCACATCGCGATCGGTGATGTGTCGGCGGTCTTCGCGCAGATGGACGGTAATACCGTCAGCACCGGCCTGCTCGGCGATAAAGGCCGCCTGCACCGGGTCAGGATAAGCGGTGCCGCGAGCGTTGCGTAATGTCGCAATGTGGTCAATATTGACCCCTAGCAGTAATTCAGCCATGACAATCCTCGTTAATCGTTATTGGTTTTATTGGCCCGCGCCGCCCGCGCGGGCATAAACTGGCGAAAAAGCTCCCGGCTTTTCAACGGTTTCCCACCAAGATACGGCTTCAGGGCGATACGGGTGAAACGTTTTGCCGCACGCAGCGCATCGCTGTCCGGAAATTCGCGATTCGCCAACGCCTTAAGATGGTGCCCGGTAAAGGTGCTGTTATCAATAACCACGCTGGCGATAAAGCCTTTTTCTTCACGGTAGCGATAGGTCATGGCGTCGTCAACCGCTTCACCGCTCCCGGCACAGTGGAGGAAATCGACGCCGTAACCAAGATGCCCCAGCAGCGCCAGTTCAAAGCGACGCAGTGCCGGTTCAGGAGAACCGCTTGCGCCAGCCAAAGACTGGATGCAGTGCAGATAATCGAAGAAAAGTTCGGAGAAGCGCGTTTCATGCTCAAGCACGCGGGCAAGCAGTTCGTTAACGTAAAGACCGCTATAGAGCGTGATACCGCTGAGAGGGAGCGCCAACGAGACGGCTTCCGCGCTGCGTAGCGTTTTGACTTCGCCACGCCCGCCAAAGCGAAGCAGCAAGGGGGTAAAGGGCTGAAGAGCACCTTTGAGATTGGAACGTTTGGAACGTGCGCCTTTAGCAACAAGGCGCACGCGACCTGACTCTTCCGTGAAGACGTCCAGCATCAGGCTGGTTTCGCTCCAGGGACGACTATGCAGGACAAAAGCGCGCTGCCAGCCTTCCATCATACTCGTCGTCTTTCAAGTTGCAGGTGCGTTGGCTGCGCCCGTTCACCCCAGTCACTTACCTGAGTAAGCTCCCGGGGATTCGCGGTCTTGCCGCCTTCCTGCACCTCGAAAGCCATAGAGTATGAAAACTACTGGTCTTCGCCGTAACCGAGACTGCGCAACGCACGTTCGTCATCGGCCCAGCCGGATTTCACTTTCACCCACAGCTCCAGGTGAACCGGCGCTTCAAACATATCCTGCATGTCTTTACGCGCTTCAATGCCGATGGTTTTGATTTTGGCCCCTTTGTTGCCAATCACCATCTTCTTCTGCCCTTCACGCTCAACCAGAATCAGACCATTGATATCGTAGCCACCGCGTTCGTTAGTCTGGAAACGTTCGATTTCGACGGTCACGGAATACGGCAGCTCAGCGCCCAGGAAACGCATCAGTTTTTCGCGGATGATCTCAGAAGCCATAAAACGCTGAGAACGATCGGTAATATAATCTTCCGGGAAGTGATGAATTGCTTCCGGCAGATGCTTACGCACGATACCAGCGATGGTATCCACGTTCAGCCCGGTTTCCGCGGAAATCGGCACGATATCGAGGAAATTCATCTGGCTGCCGAGGAACTGCAGGTGCGGCAGCAGATCGCCCTTTTCCTGCACGTTATCAACTTTGTTCACCGCAAGGATAACCGGTGCTCTGGCGTCACGCAGCTTCCCCAGAACCATTTCGTCATCTGCCGTCCAGCGTGTACCTTCAACGACAAAAATCACCAGTTCAACGTCGCCAATCGAGCTACTGGCCGCTTTGTTCATCAGACGGTTAATAGCACGCTTCTCTTCCATATGCAGGCCCGGGGTATCAACATAAATTGCCTGATACGGACCTTCAGTATGAATACCGACGATACGGTGACGTGTGGTCTGCGCTTTACGTGAAGTAATAGAAATCTTCTGCCCAAGCAGCTTGTTCAACAGCGTTGATTTACCGACGTTAGGACGACCAACGATAGCAACAAACCCACAATAATTTTTTTCTTCGCTCATTCCAGCTCCAGCTTTTTCAACGCCTGTTCGGCGGCAGCCTGTTCCGCCTTGCGACGGCTAGAACCTGTGCCAACCACCGGTTCACTCAGGCCGCTAACCTGGCAGTGGATAGTAAATTCCTGGTCATGCGCTTCACCGCGAACCTGAACCACCAGGTAGGATGGAAGCGGCAGGTGACGCCCCTGCAGATACTCCTGCAAACGGGTCTTAGGATCTTTTTGCTTATCGCCAGGGCTAATTTCGTCCAGGCGACTTTGGTACCAGGAGAGAATCAGGCGCTCGATGTTCTGAATATCACTGTCGAGGAAAATCCCGCCGATTAATGCTTCAACGGTATCCGCCAGAATGGATTCACGGCGAAAACCTCCACTTTTCAATTCACCCGGCCCAAGACGCAAACATTCACCCAACTCAAACTCGCGGGCCATTTCTGCCAGCGTGTTGCCCCGCACCAACGTCGCGCGCATGCGGCTCATATCACCTTCGTCGACCCGTGGGAAGCGATGGTAGAGCGCATTTGCGATGACGAAACTCAATATAGAGTCACCTAAAAACTCCAGGCGCTCATTGTGTTTGCTGCTGGCACTGCGGTGAGTTAATGCCTGTTGCAACAGCTCCTGATGATGAAAAGTGTAGCCCAGCTTCCGTTGAAGCCGATTAATTACGATGGGATTCATGCGTTACCAATAAATGAATGCGTCAAAAATGCAGCACACGAAACCGACCTGAGTAAAAGCCAACGCGGTTTCGTGTGCTGTGTCAATCTTACGAGAGACAACCTAAAACTTCGGGGGGATATTCTATACGCAACGACAAGGGATGTCGTTAGTTTGAATAGATTTAAATCTTAAATAATTCACGCTGCCGTTATTGTAACGGCAGCGTGAATGAAGGCAGGAAAATTACCGGATACCACCAATACGTGATAAACGTACTCCGGTAGGCCACTCGCCTTCCTGTTTTTCAAAACTCATCCAGATTGCGGTTGCTTTACCAACCAGATTTGCTTCCGGTACAAAGCCCCAATAACGGCTGTCGGCGCTGTTATCGCGGTTGTCACCCATCATGAAATACTGCCCCGGCGGCACAATCCAGGTCGCCAATGGCAGACCAGACTGCTGGTAATACATCCCCACCTGATCCTGAGCAATCGGCACGGTCAGAATACGATGCGTTACCTCACCCAGCGTCTCTTTGCGCTCGGTCAGACGAATGCCGTCGGCTTTGGTTTCACCTTTCGGCAACTGCCAAAAACCGCTGGTTGCTTCACCACCGTTACTACGGGAGAAGGTTTGCACAAAATCGCTCGGCTCGACGTTGGAGTAAGTTACCGGCAGAGCATTGCCGCACGCCTGGCCTGAACTACAGCCCGGCAGGATGGTGACCTGCTTGCTAATCGGATCGTATGTAACTTTATCACCCGGTAAACCAACTGCACGTTTGATGTAGTCCAGACGCGGATCTTCAGGATATTTGAAAACCACGACATCACCCCGTTTCGGATGACCCGTTTCAATTAGCGTTTTCTGGTAGATAGGGTCTTTAATCCCATAAGCAAACTTCTCAACCAGAATAAAATCGCCGATCAACAACGTAGGCATCATCGAACCCGAAGGGATCTGGAAAGGTTCGTAAATAAACGAACGCACTACCAGAACAATCGCCAGGACCGGGAATACCGAAGCACCGGTTTCCAGCCAGCCCGGTTTAGGGCTGACTTTCTTCAGTGTTTTTTTGTCCAACTGGTCGCCGGTCGCGGCCTGAGCGGCGGCCTGACGTTCACGACGTTTTGGCGCGAAAATAAATTTATCCAGGCACCACAATAGACCCGTCACCAGGGTAGCGATGACCAGGATCAGGGCAAACATGTTCGCCATGCCAACTCCTTAGGGTTATTTGCCGTCTTTACCAACGTGCAGAATGGCGAGGAACGCTTCCTGCGGCAGCTCAACGTTACCGACCTGCTTCATGCGTTTCTTACCGTCTTTCTGCTTCTGCAGCAGCTTTTTCTTACGACTGACGTCGCCGCCATAGCATTTCGCCAGGACGTTTTTACGCAGCTGTTTCACCGTTGAACGGGCAATAATGTGGTTGCCGATAGCGGCCTGAATAGCGATGTCGAATTGCTGACGTGGGATCAGCTCTTTCATCTTCTCTACCAGTTCGCGACCGCGGTATGGCGCATTATCATTGTGCGTAATCAGCGCCAGCGCATCCACTCGCTCGCTGTTGATCAACACATCCACGCGTACCATGTTGGAAGCCTGGAAACGTTTGAAGTTATAGTCCAGCGATGCATAACCACGGGAAGTAGATTTCAGGCGGTCAAAGAAATCGAGCACCACTTCCGCCATCGGAATTTCATAGGTCAGCGCAACCTGATTACCGTGGTAGACCATATTGGTCTGAACACCACGTTTTTCTATGCACAGGGTAATGACGTTGCCCAAAAATTCCTGCGGCAGCAGCATATGGCACTCAGCGATCGGCTCACGAAGTTCCTGAATATTGTTCAGCGGCGGGAGTTTAGACGGGCTGTCGACGTAGATAACTTCTTTCGAAGTCGTCTCTACTTCATAGACTACCGTCGGCGCCGTGGTGATCAGATCCAGATCGTATTCGCGCTCCAGACGTTCCTGAATGATCTCCATGTGCAGAAGACCCAGGAAGCCGCAGCGGAAACCAAAACCCAGCGCAGTAGAGCTTTCCGGCTCATAGAACAAAGAGGCATCGTTGAGGCTCAGTTTGCCCAGCGCATCGCGGAAGTTCTCATAATCATCAGAACTTACCGGGAACAAGCCAGCATAAACCTGCGGTTTGACCTTTTTAAAACCTGGCAGAGCTTTATCTGCTGGGTTACGGGACAGAGTCAGCGTATCGCCAACCGGTGCGCCGAGGATGTCTTTAATCGCGCAAACCAACCAGCCAACTTCGCCGCATTTCAGCTCGGTGCGATCAACCTGTTTAGGCGTGAAAATACCGAGACGATCGGCGTTGTAGACCTGACCGGTGCTCATTACCTTGATTTTGTCGCCTTTGCGCATGGTGCCGTTTTTAATACGCACCAGCGAGACAACACCAAGGTAGTTATCAAACCATGAGTCGATGATCAGTGCCTGTAACGGCGCTTCCGGGTCGCCTTCCGGCGGCGGAATATCGCGTACCAGACGCTCCAGGACATCGGGCACACCAACGCCAGTTTTCGCCGAACAGCGCACTGCATCGGTAGCATCAATACCGACGATGTCTTCAATTTCTTCCGCTACGCGTTCAGGATCGGCCGCAGGCAGGTCGATTTTATTCAGGACCGGCACTACTTCCAGGTCCATTTCCATCGCCGTATAGCAGTTAGCCAGCGTCTGAGCTTCTACGCCCTGACCCGCATCAACCACCAGCAGGGCCCCTTCACACGCCGCCAGTGAACGAGAAACTTCATAGGAGAAGTCCACGTGCCCCGGGGTGTCGATAAAGTTCAGCTGATAGATTTCGCCATTGGTCGCTTTGTAATCCAGCGTGACGCTCTGTGCCTTGATGGTAATCCCGCGCTCGCGTTCAAGATCCATGGAATCCAGGACCTGGGCTTCCATTTCACGATCGGAAAGGCCACCGCAAATCTGGATAATTCGGTCAGACAGCGTCGACTTACCGTGGTCAATGTGAGCGATGATTGAAAAGTTACGTATATTCTTCATATTTAGAGTTAGTTATGCCTTACGCGTATCATGAGGCCGCTATTCTGTGCCTGACGTTTTTTTGATCCGAAAACGCCGCATTCTACACTACATCCACGAAACCAGGAAATGCTCTTACGGCTAGCATAGTCGGAGTAAATGACGAGATCTTGTGGGAGTTGTAAATAAAAATTAGGGCCAGTGAAATCACTGACCCAATGGTGCGGAAGGCGTCTCGATGCGAACTAAATCTGGCGGTAAACCGACGCTAATAATCACCGGTTGCCACGACTGACGAGCCGCTAAACCAGGAGAAAGACCACGAGCCACCAAAAACCCGCCAACGCCGCCAAGTATTGCCCCACACAGCGAAGCAAAATCATTCGCGAACAGAACCTGGAAGATAGACGCCATTAAAAACAATCCAACTAACGGTGCCATATAGACCAATACGGCAGAGCCAAGCAAACTGCTTTCGGCAATCCCCAATTCTACTTTTTGCCCGGCAGCCAGCGGCTGTTCACAAGGCACGCTAATTGTATGGCTGGTTTGCGGCCCGAGCTTATTCAACACCCGACTACCGCAACCGGCACGGGAAGCGCAACTACTACAGGATGCTTTAACATCGCAATGCACCTGCGCAATTCCGTTATTCCAGGAAACGACCGTTGCCCACTCTTTGATCATTGTACGGCCTTGAATTTAATGCTGTCAGAAATACGCTTCGCGGTTTGCGGGGGCAGTTCGCCAACAATGGTTATCTCTGCATTATCGCGCACAATGGTAGCCACGGTGCGACGCCCGGTACGCAACAACTGATCGCTACTATTTGCTGCGGCGCGATTAATATTGATGGAGAAACTAAATAGCCCATCAGAGTAGAGACGGGACTCTACCGGACCATCAAACGTTGGTAGACGACGCTGGCTGCTGGAGACTTCCGCAACCCCCTGCGGCAGCCAGGTTGGCGCCCAGTTGAAGTTAGCCTTATCACCGCCTTCCGGTACGGAAAGCTGCGGCGGCAGGCTCGCCTTTGCCAGAGTTTCCATACTGGCGCTAACATTGTCGCCAACGCTGAAAGAAACGACCCGGAACTGCTCAAGGGTTTCCCCATCGCGATCGAGTAAATCAACACGCAGCGGCAGCTTTGTTTCAGCATCTAGCCAGGCGATGTAACTGTAACGCGTACCATCACGGGCCACGACTCGCACCACATCGCATAAACGATCGGCAATACGCGTACGCCCAACAGAGATGAAATCATAATACGACGCCAGCCGTTTGAAGTCGCTGTACACCAATGAAGGCAGCGAATCGACGATATAGTCACCATTCAACGTGAACGGATCGAGGCCTGGTTCAAAATAGCTAATTTCAGTGCCGCGCAGTACGACTTCCCTGCGAGGGCCGTCGAGCTGTAATAGCTGAGCGAGGGGGCGGTTATTCAGTTTCGCGTGTCGATAGCGCAGCGACTCAACGCCCTGCTTGTTGATGCTGACGAAAGACAGCTCGTAATTGAGGGACTGGCTAGCCAGGTTCATCTGCTGCAACAACGCCCCGGACGATGTATCAGCCGAGGCGTTGGCGGAGAAGAACAAGCTGCCTGCCATGAGCGACATGGCACACAAAAGTTGCTTCATTACTGCGATTGCGTTCCTAAAGTTTGATAGCCCGGCACCTGAACAGCGGCTTGCTGAGTCTGGGCCTGACCAAACTGAAGCTGTTCAGCATGCAGGCGACGCTGCAATTCATAATCCTGCAGCATAGCATTAATTCTGCGGCGCTGTTCCTGCACTTGCGCCTGCTGACCGCTGCCTGCTGAAGCATCCGCTGGCACGCCCAGACTAACCGGGCTGGCTTTCCCCATCATCGGCATGGTGTTAAACACCGGCGCTTCAGGCTGCTGAGATGCATCAGACTGCCCATTATACTGCTGGACGCCGACGATAACAGCAAGGGAAACGCACGCAGCGACCCCCATTTGGGTTAATGAACTTGCCCATGGGCGCACTTTTTGCCAGAAAGGCATCTGGCGCCACTGATGCGGGGCAGGCTGAGATTCAGGAATTAGAGGAACCGTCTGACGAACGGGCTCATTTTCAATGGCGGCCATGACGCGAGCAGAGATATCAAAATGGAGCATCTCACTGGTATCGCCTCGCAGCGTATCGCGGATGAGATGATAGCTCTCCCAGGTTTTTTGCATTTCAGATGAACGACCTAGCTCATTGAGCAGTTCGTTATCCAGCGTTTCACCATCCATTAAGGCCGAAAGTTTTTCTTTCTGCATGCCTGATACCCTTTTCCAGTATTCCGCTATCGTCAACGCCGGATTAGCGGTTGAACTTTATTATCAATAGCTTCTCGTGCCCGGAAGATACGCGAACGCACTGTGCCCACCGGACAATCCATGATGGCGGCTATTTCTTCATAGCTCATGCCATCCAACTCCCGCAAGGTAATTGCCATGCGTAAATCTTCCGGAAGCGATTCGATGGTACGAAAAACTATTTGTCTCAGCTCTTCTGACAACATTAAGTTCTCAGGGTTCGAAATTTCTTTCAATGCCCCGCCACTTTCGAAATTTTCTGCCTCATTGGCATCAACATCGCTGGATGGCGGACGGCGCCCCTGAGCAACCAGATAATTCTTCGCCGTATTGACGGCGATACGATATAACCAGGTGTAAAAAGCACTATCCCCCCGGAAAGAATCCAGCGCACGCCATGCTTTTACGAACGACTCCTGAACAACGTCAGCGATATCGCCCGGTGGCACGTAGCGGGAGACCAGGCTTGCAACCTTATGCTGATAGCGTACCACCAGCAGGTTAAATGCTTTCTGATCTCCTTTCTGGACCCGTTCAACAAGGACCTGATCCGTTAACTGCTCGCTCATCCGAGGTAATGTCTCCCCAAACCCAATTCCCATGCGTATTCAAAACACCACCCAATGACTGCATAAATGAGCAAGCTGAGGGTTGGAGTGTCTGAAAACAATAAAGTTCCGTTACGCCTTTTTTTTTCGTCTGGCACCGGCTGACGGGTCGTTATCTCTCATTATATGCCCCGGTAGCTAAACGATATGTAAGATAATAAGAAAAAGCGCAAAGCCCGCCAGAAGGGTAACGTAACCCGACTTTTATTTCACTATAAAATCTGAAGCTAACGAGTTGCTTCGCAAAACTTTTCTTACATTTACAGCCCACCCCATCAAAGCGTTATGTTTAGCCGCCACAACATTGAGTAAAAAAAATGTACGATTCAGCGCAGGCTGGTGCTATTGTGCTGCAATCCTGTTTAGTAAATTAAACAAAGCTCATGAAAACAACTTCTGATTCCTCTTGTGATGTACTGATTGTTGGCAGCGGTGCTGCCGGATTGTCCCTTGCTTTGCGGCTGGCGGAACACTGCACAGTCACGGTACTGAGCAAAGGCCCTATCAGTGAAGGGTCAACTTTCTATGCTCAAGGCGGGATCGCCGCCGTCTTCGATGAAACCGACAGCATTGAATCCCATGTAGAAGATACGTTGATTGCCGGAGCCGGCCTTTGCGATCGCCATGCCGTTTCTTTTGTCGCCAGCAACGCTAAACCCTGCGTTCAGTGGCTTATTGATCAGGGCGTCCTGTTTGATACTCAGGTTCAGGCTAACGGGGCTGAAAGCTATCACTTGACCCGAGAAGGGGGGCATAGCCACCGCCGAATTCTCCACTCAGCCGACGCGACGGGTAAAGCCGTAGAGACAACGCTGGTCAGCAAAGCGCTTTCTCATCCCAACATCCGCGTGCTGGAACGCAGCAACGCCGTTGACCTGATTATCTCAGATAAAATCGGCCTGCCGGGAACGCGTCGCGTAGTAGGAGCCTGGGTCTGGAATCGAAATAAAGAAACGGTTGAAACTTGTAGCGCAAAAGCGGTGGTACTGGCTACCGGAGGCGCGGCTAAGGTATACCAATATACGACAAATCCCGACGTCTCTTCCGGTGATGGGATCGCCATGGCCTGGCGTGCAGGTTGCCGTGTCGCCAACCTTGAGTTCAATCAGTTTCACCCCACCGCCTTATACCATCCGCAGGCGCGCAATTTCCTGCTGACAGAAGCATTGCGCGGTGAAGGCGCACTGTTGAAACGCCCGGACGGCACACGATTTATGCCGGACTTTGACGAACGCGGTGAACTGGCCCCCCGCGATGTGGTCGCCCGAGCCATCGACCATGAAATGAAGCGCCTTGGCGTCGACTGCATGTATCTCGACATCAGCCATAAACCCGCAGAATTTATTCGCCACCATTTCCCTATGATTTACGAGAAGTTACTGGGTCTGGGAATCGATCTGACAAAAGAGCCGGTGCCTATTGTTCCGGCTGCTCACTATACCTGCGGCGGTGTGATGGTTGACGATAACGGACGTACTGATGTCGACGGCCTGTATGCCATCGGCGAAGTCAGCTATACCGGATTACATGGCGCTAACCGCATGGCTTCAAACTCGCTGCTGGAGTGTCTTGTTTACGGTTGGTCCGCAGCCGAAGATATCGTTAAGCGCATGCCTTTCGCGCAGAGAGTCAATGAACTTCCTTTATGGGACGAAAGCCAGGTCGAAATCCCCGACGAACTTGTTGTTATCCAACATAACTGGCATGAGCTGCGCTTATTAATGTGGGATTATGTCGGCATTGTGCGCACCACCCGCCGACTTGAGCGTGCCCTGCGACGCATTACTATGCTGCAGCAGGAACTGGACGAATATTACACCCGCTTCCGCGTCTCCAATAATTTGCTGGAGCTGCGTAACCTGGTCCAGGTTGCCGAGTTGATTGTGCGCTGCGCCATGCTACGTAAAGAGAGCCGTGGTCTGCACTATACGCTGGACTATCCGGAACAGTTGCCGACTAGCGGGCCGTCAGTGCTGTCGCCACTGGTTCACATAAAAAGATAGAAATCCTCGGTCAGAGCGGTAAATCCTTCGGAATACTGCTGCTCTGGCCCGCGGATAACCAACCTGTCGCTAAAGCACTCACCCGCTGTCGGCGAAAAAGCCAACAGAACCCGATGCGGTGGACGCATTTCCGTTTCCGCCACGTCGGTACGTAAACGTAGATGCCAACCCATGTTCTGCGCCCGCTGAACAAATGCATTACCGATATCAACCGGCAACACAACGCAAAAAAATCCCTCTTCCGTAATGGATTCAGCGGCACAGGTTAACAGCGTTGTATGATCGAGCGTGGTGGTATAGCGGGCCTGCTCACGCTGCGAGGTCGCGCAGGGGACACCTTCAGCAAAAAAAGGCGGATTGCTGACAATCAGTTCGTAGCGTCGGGTTTGCGGCGACTGCCATTGCTGAATATCAGCCCGGTGGATCTGGATACGTCCGGACCACGGGGATTCTTCAGCGTTTTCCCGCGCCTGTTCTGCCGCATCTTCGTCCAGTTCAACAGCGTCAACAGTGACCGCCTCCACGGTTCGCTGCGCTATCATTAGCGCAAGCAGGCCGCTGCCAGTACCGATATCCAGTACGTGCTTAACCTGCGCTATCGGAGCCCATGCGCCAAGTAAAATGCCGTCAGTGCCCACCTTCATCGCACAGCGATCGTGGGCGATAAAAAATTGTTTAAATGTAAAACCATTGCGCGGCAGCGCAAACTTCGACTGAGACATCCTCGATAACCTTGCGGGCAAAAAACTCCTGGGCTTAAGGCTATGCACAATACCGGAGAACAGATAGCCTTACAAACAGATGAACATTGCGTCCGTAACGTCTATAATCGGCGGTCCACTCAGAGGTAGATCATGACTGTAACGACTTTTTCCGAACTTGAACTCGACGAAAACCTACTGGAAGCGCTCCAGGATAAAGGTTTCACACGCCCGACAGCCATTCAGGCCGCCGCTATTCCGCCTGCGCTTGATGGCCGTGACATTCTCGGTTCAGCCCCGACCGGCACCGGTAAAACAGCGGCGTATTTGCTGCCAGCGTTGCAGCACCTGCTCGATTTTCCACGCAAGAAGTCCGGTCCACCGCGCATTCTCATCTTGACGCCGACTCGCGAGCTGGCGATGCAGGTTGCTGACCATGCGCGTGAACTGGCAAAACATACTCATCTGGATATCGCCACTATCACCGGCGGCGTAGCGTATATGAACCACGCGGAAGTGTTCAGTGAAAACCAGGATATCGTGGTTGCGACCACCGGACGCCTGCTGCAATACATTAAAGAAGAAAACTTCGACTGCCGCGCCGTTGAAACTCTGATTCTTGATGAAGCAGATCGCATGGTCGACATGGGCTTCGCCCAGGATATTGAACACATAGCTGGTGAAACTCGCTGGCGTAAGCAGACCATGCTGTTTTCCGCGACTCTTGAAGGCGACGCGATTAAGGACTTTGCTGAACGTCTGCTGGAAGATCCGGTTGAAGTCTCAGCCACCCCTTCCACTCGCGAGCGTAAGAAAATTCATCAGTGGTACTACCGTGCTGATGACATCAAACACAAAACCGCGCTGCTCGTAAATTTACTGAAGCAACCAGATGCCACACGTTCTATCGTCTTTGTGCGTAAACGCGAGCGTGTTCATGAACTGGCGGGTTGGCTGCGTGAAGCGGGTATCAATACCTGCTGGCTTGAAGGTGAGATGGTTCAGGCGAAGCGCAACGAAGCAATTAAACGAATGACAGACGGTCGTATGAATGTGCTGATTGCGACTGACGTCGCTGCACGTGGTATCGATATTCCGGATGTGAGTCACGTCATCAACTTCGACATGCCGCGTACCGCCGACACCTATCTACACCGCATCGGTCGAACGGGTCGCGCAGGGAAAAAAGGCGTCGCCATTTCTCTGGTTGAGGCTCATGACCACCTGCTGTTGGGCAAAATTGGCCGTTATATTGAAGAGCCGTTAAAAGCCCGAGTCATCGATGAGTTGCGCCCAACGACTCGCGCACCGAGCGAGAAGCAGACTGGTAAGCCGTCTAAGAAAGTATTAGCGAAGCGTGCAGAGAAAAAAGAGAAAGATAAAGAGAAGCCGCGCGTGAAGAAACGTCACCGTGATACCAAGAACATTGGTAAGCGTCGCAAGGCAAGCGGGAGCGATACGCCACAGCAGCCAAACGAAAAGTAAAAAAAACGCCGGGATATCCCGGCGTTTTCACATCAAAACTTAATCTTACAGGCTTTCGGTAAAAGTACGGGCGATAACATCGCGCTGCTGTTCCGGAGTCAGAGAGTTAAAACGTACCGCGTAACCAGATACGCGAATAGTCAGCTGCGGATATTTTTCCGGATGTTCAACCGCATCCATCAACGTTTCGCGACGCAGTACGTTTACGTTCAGGTGCTGACCACCTTCAACGCGAACTTCCGGTTTCACGTCTACCGGAATTTCACGGTATTCGATCTCGCCCAGTTTGCTTACCGCAACCACGTCATCTTCAGCATAACCGGCTTTGGCGCACAGGCAGCGTGCTTCGCCTTTTTCGCTATCCAGCAGCCAGAAAGAGTTCAGCAGGTCGTCGTTTGCAGCTTTAGTAATTTGGATACCAGTAATCATTTGATGCCTCCCAGGCAGTGTTTATTCGATTATTGGCCTTCGCGGCCAATTGGTAAAACCATTGTTGTATGAGTGTATATATAACAGCCGGGCACCCGGCATTCATTGATTTAAATCAACAAAAACCACTCAGTGAAAGTGGGTATGAGTGGATATTATTGTTTTACATCAAGTTACGCCATATCCAACACTAAATAAATTTGTAAAATTTCAATTTTTTTTGCATGAAGAACGTCAATCGCGTGGCGCAAATTTTGTGTTGTAGAAAGATGCAGTTAAGCTATGGCGATGACACTTTGCAGGAGAGCAAAATGACCACCCCATTAACCTGGCACGATGTACTGGCAGAAGAGAAGCAGCAACCCTGGTTTGTTAACACCCTGAAAACCGTTGCTGAAGAACGCCAATCTGGCATCACCATCTACCCACCGCAAAAAGATGTCTTTAATGCGTTTCGTTACACCGAATTAAGCGATGTCAAAGTGGTGATCCTGGGCCAGGATCCCTACCACGGACCCGGGCAGGCTCACGGCCTTGCCTTCTCTGTTCTACCAGGAATTGCGACACCACCATCACTGCTTAATATGTACAAGGAACTGGAAGGGACGATACCTGGATTTCAGCGCCCGACTCACGGTTATCTCGAAAGCTGGGCGCGTCAGGGCGTGCTGCTGCTCAATACCGTATTAACGGTACGTGCGGGGCAAGCACACTCTCACGCCAGCCTCGGATGGGAAACCTTTACCGATAAAGTGATTTCATTGATCAACCAGCATCGGGAAGGTGTGGTGTTCCTGCTGTGGGGGTCTCATGCGCAAAAGAAAGGGGCGATTATCGATCGTCAGCGCCATTGTGTACTGAAAGCGCCGCATCCATCACCGCTTTCCGCCCATCGCGGGTTCTTTGGCAGCAACCATTTTGTCCAGGCCAATCAGTGGCTGGCCGAACGCGGTGAAGCACCGATTGACTGGGTACCGGTGCTACCGACTGAAAGCGAGTAAATGACCGTCCGTATGAATCTACGGACTAGTCATCACTCTGAATCAGGACAAAAAAATGCCAGCATTAGCATTACAGCTATGCTGGCATTTTTTACTTTGAATTAAGGTATCAAGCCTTATTCTGACGCCACCACTCTGCCAGCAATACGCCGGTAGCAACGGAAACGTTCAGGCTCTCCACATTACCTGTCCCTTCGATAGCCACATTCAGATCGGCACTGGAGATCGCCGCATCGGACAGACCATCACTCTCTTGCCCTAACACCAGCACCATTTTCTTCGGCAGCTCGGCTTTAAACAGTGGAGTACCATTATGGCTGGAAGTAGAAACAATAGCGTAACCCGCGCTACGGAATCTCTCGAGCGTATCAATGAAGCTGTCGCCAGTGATCGGCTCAACGTGCTCTGCGCCACCTTCTGCTGTACGGATTGCGGCACCTGACTCCAGTACTCCGGCATCCTGCACAACAACGCCTTTAACGCCGAAATGCGCGCAGCTACGCATGATCGCGCCGAGGTTATGGGGATTACCCACATCTTCCAGCGCCAGAACACAATCTTCAGCATCCGCTTTAGCAACCCACTGTTCAACCGATGTGCCATGACGCTTTTTAATCAGGAAGCAAACGCCGCCATGATGGTCAGTACCTGAAGCTTTAGCCAGTTCAGCTTCATCAACAACGTGATAGGCTTTGCGATTTGCCGCCATCCAGCGAAGAGCTTCTTTAAAGCGAGGCGTTACGCTCTGGATAAACCAGGCACGCACGATGGCATCCGGACGGCTCTGGAATAAGGCCTGGCAGGCATTTTCACCATAAACGCGGGTCTCTTCCGCACGCTGACGACGCAGCACTTCCGGATCGATAAAGCTTTTACCGCTGATCCCACCGTGATCGGCTTTTACCGGAGTTTCTTCTCCAGGCGCACGAGACACGGTACGCCACGGTGAGGAACCTTCACCACCGAAATCATCACGTTTGCGATCGTCACGTTTACGGTCACCACCGCGGCTACTTCTTTCATCGCGCGCAGGGCGGTTGCGGCCGTCAACGCGTGATTTTCCTGGACGACCTCCCCCTTTCCCGGTACGCGGGTTTTGGGTGCGTTTCTCAGAATCATCATCACTGCGGACATACATCACTTTGACCTTGCCGCTTTTATTTTTCAGTTCGTCGCTCATCAATTTTCTCCACCTGCGCTGCGCGAAGCGCGCAGATTACCCGATGTGTCACCACTTAGCCATTATTTCATTTAAAAGCCTGGGTCTATCGTATTCATCGAACAAAACACATTGTCCTTTAATAGCTACTCATCGATAATATGTAACATTACAGAAACAAATCGGCCACGTGCCGCGCTGCAACCCATAACCAGAGGTTAGTTATGAATACCGTTTGTGCCAGTTGTCAGGCTCTGAACCGCATCCCCGACGATCGTAGCGCCGATGGCGCGAAATGCGGACGCTGCGGTCACGATCTTTTTGACGGCGACGTAATCAACGCGACCGGGGCAACGCTGGATAAACTACTGAAGGACGATCTCCCCGTCGTTGTCGATTTCTGGGCGCCATGGTGCGGCCCCTGCCGGAACTTCGCGCCGATCTTTGAAGATGTGGCTGAAGAACGCAGTGGCGAAATGCGTTTCGTGAAAGTGAATACCGAAATGGAACGGGAACTCAGCGCCCGCTTTCGCATTCGTAGCATCCCGACCATTATGATGTTTAAAAATGGCGAAGTCATCGACATGCTGAACGGTGCAGTCCCTAAAGCGCCTTTCGATAGCTGGCTAAACGAAGCCGGCCAGCAGTAAACCTGACGGGGCACCGCTTGTGCCCCGTTTTCACCTCTGCGACAATGGCGTTTTTTCTTAGCGATCTCCATGACTGATAACGCCGTCCTTCGCCTTCGCGCCGAACGCCTCGCTCGCGCCACCCGGCCTTTCCTTGCTCGCGGCAACCGTATTCACCGCTGCCAGCGTTGCCTGCTGCCGTTGAAACAGTGCCTTTGCGAGACCCTCAACCCGGTTGCCGCTTCCAGTCGTTTTTGTCTGGTAATGTTCGATACCGAGCCGATGAAGCCCAGCAATACCGGACGCCTTATTGCCGATACCCTCCCGGATACCGAAGCGTTCCAGTGGTCCCGTACTGAACCACCACAGGCATTGCTCGATTTAGTTGCCGACCCTCATTATCAGCCAATGGTGGTTTTTCCTGCGTCTTATGCCGGCACCGAACGTCAGGTACTTGATGCACCGCCTGTGGGCAAACCGCCGCTATTTATTATGCTCGATGGAACCTGGCCCGAAGCGCGAAAAATGTTCCGTAAAAGCCCCTGGCTTGATGCACTGCCGGTTATTTCCGTCGACCTGTCCCGCATCTCTGCTTACCACCTGCGGGAAGCCCATGCGCAAGGGCAATACTGCACTGCCGAAGTGGCGATTGCGTTGCTGGATCTCGCGGGAGATAAACCCGCGGCTGCGGCGCTTGGCGATCACTTTAGCTTGTTCAAAGCACGCTATCTGGCAGGAAAAACGCAGCATAAGGGCAGCATCACAGCACACCCGACAGAAAACGTTTAAAATCATTCGGTCACTGGAGATTTAAGGAGACCGGTATGAGCCAACGAGGCCTGGAAGCATTACTGCGGCCAAAATCGATCGCCGTTATTGGCGCATCAATGAAACCGCAGCGCGCCGGTTATCTGATGATGCGCAACCTGCTGGCTGGCGGGTTTAATGGCCCCGTTCTTCCTGTGACGCCAGCGTGGAAAGCGGTTCAGGGCGTGCTGGCCTGGCCGACTATCGACAGTCTGCCCTTTACGCCCGATCTTGCTGTGCTGTGCACTAATGCCCGGAGAAACCTTGAGTTGCTGGAAGCTTTGGGACAAAAAGGGTGTAAAACCTGCATCATTCTATCTTCAATACCCGACCAATACCCTGCGCTGCTTAAGTGTGCCGCCCGCTATCAAATGCGCCTGCTCGGGCCAAACAGTCTCGGCCTGCTTGCGCCATGGCAGGGGCTTAATGCCAGCTTTTCTCCGGTTCCAATTCATCGCGGTAAACTGGCGTTTATTTCCCAGTCAGCAGCGGTCTCTAACACTATCCTCGACTGGGCGCAGCAGCGAGAGATGGGTTTTTCTTACTTTATAGCACTGGGTGACAGCCTGGATATCGACGTCGATGATTTACTCGACTTCCTTGCTCGCGATAGCAAGACTAGCGCCATTCTGCTCTATCTTGAGCATATTAGTGATGCCCGCCGTTTTGTTTCAGCGGCGCGTAGCGCCTCGCGTAATAAACCTATCCTGGTGATTAAAAGCGGGCGTAGTCCGGCGGCGCAGAAACTGCTGCACGTTAATTCAGGAATGGATCCTGCGTGGGATGCTGCCATTCAGCGTGCGGGTTTATTGCGGGTACAGGACACTCATGAGCTGTTCTCCGCTGTCGAAACCCTCAGCCATATGCGTCCACTGCGCGGCGAGAAACTGATGATTATCAGCAACGGAGCAGCTCCTGCTGCGTTGGCGCTGGATGAGCTCTGGCTGCGAAATGGCAAACTTGCTGCTCTCAGCGAAGAGACCAGCGACAAACTGCGCCAGGCATTACCTGCTGGCATCGGTATCGCCAACCCGCTGGACCTCCGCGATGACGCCAGTAGCGAGCATTACCTCAAAGCCTTGAACGTACTGTTGGATAGTCATGACTACGACGCTCTGTTGGTGATTCATGCCCCAAGCGCCGCCGCACCGGGAACGGAAAGCGCACTGGCGCTAATTGATGCCCTGAAACGCCACCCACGCGGTAAGTACGTTACCGTTCTCACCAACTGGTGTGGTGAATTCTCTTCTCAAGAAGCACGGCGTCTGTTTAGCGATGCGGGTCTACCGACTTATCGGACTCCCGAGGGCACTATTACCGCCTTTATGCACATGGTGGAATACAGACGTAACCAAAAACAGCTCCGTGAAACACCGGTCCTCTCAGACTCGTTAACCACCAACACAGCTGAAGCCCGAGACTTGCTGCAGCGCGCAATCAATGAAGGCGCTACATCGCTGGATACCCATGAAGTAAGCCCCGTTCTGCGCGCTTATGGCATCCATACTCTGCCGACATGGATTGCTGCAGATAGTGCCGAAGCAGTACATATCGCCGAGCAGATTGGTTATCCGGTGGCGCTGAAGCTACGCTCGCCGGATATCCCCCATAAGTCAGAAGTTCAGGGGGTTATGCTTTATCTACGTACTGCCATCGAAGTACAGCAGGCGGCGGATGCCATTATCGATCGCGTGAAAATGACCTGGCCGCAGGCGCGTATTCACGGACTGCTGGTACAAAGTATGGCCAACCGCGCCGGGGCACAGGAGCTTCGAGTGGTAGTAGAGCACGATCCGGTCTTCGGGCCACTGATCATGCTGGGTGAAGGCGGCGTCGAGTGGCGTGCAGAAGATCAGGCTGCCGTCGCGCTACCGCCGTTGAATATGAACCTGGCGCGCTATCTGGTCATTCAGGCAATCAAGAGTAAAAAAATGCGCGGTCGCAGCGCGCTACGACCATTAGACATTCCTGGCCTGAGTCAATTGCTGGTACAGGTATCTAATTTAATTGTCGACTGCCCGGAGATTCAGCGCCTGGACATCCATCCTTTACTCGCTTCCGGTCACGAGTTTACTGCGCTTGATGTCACGTTAAGTCTTGCCCCTTTTACCGGCGATAGCGAAAGTCGCCTGGCTGTGCGTCCCTATCCGCAACAGCAGGAAGAGTGGGTGGTAATGAAAAATGGCGAACGTTGCCTGTTTCGCCCCATTCTTCCAGAAGATGAGCCGCAGTTGCTGGCCTTTATCGGGCAGGTTACGAAGGAAGATCTTTACTATCGTTACTTCAGCGAAATCAATGAATTTACGCATGACGATTTAGCCAATATGACGCAGATCGACTACGATCGAGAAATGGCTTTTGTTGCCGTGCGTGCAACGGCAGAGGGAAATGAGATCCTCGGGGTAACTCGCGCGATCTCCGACCCGGATAATATCGATGCCGAGTTTGCCGTGCTGGTACGCTCTGACCTGAAAGGTCTGGGTTTAGGCCGTAGGCTACTAGAAAAATTAATTGTTTATACGCAAAGCCACGGTCTGCAACGACTTAACGGCATCACAATGCCTAACAATAAAGGCATGATCGGCCTCGCCAGAAAGCTGGGATTCACGGTTGATATCCAGTTGGAAGATGGAATTGTCAGTTTGTCTCTACAACTTGCACCAGCGCAATCATAAACGGGTGAGCGCAATTGTTGACTACTTTAACGGGTAGTAATGGTATTATTGCCCGCTTACGTCGTCTGCATGGTACAGAAGACCCTTCAATAAACAGAGAAGAAACGCACTGTGATGTTGTCAAAATTTAAACGTAATAAACATCAACAACACCTTGCCCAACTCCCTAAGCTTTCTCAGTCAGTTGATGATATCGAGTTCTTTTACGCTCCCGCAGATTTTCGGCAAGCGTTACTGGCAAAGATAGCTCAAGCCACTCAGCGTATTTGCATTATTGCGCTCTATCTGGAACAGGATGATGGCGGCAAAGGAATTTTGCAGGCACTGTATGACGCTAAACGTCAGCGTCCAGAATTAGATGTTCGGGTACTGGTCGACTGGCATCGAGCCCAGCGTGGTCGTATAGGTGCCGCTGCCTCAAACACCAATGCCGATTGGTATTGCCGTATGGCGCAGGAAAATCCCGGCGTCGATATTCCGGTTTATGGCGTTCCGGTAAATACCCGGGAGGCACTCGGCGTTCTCCATTTCAAAGGTTTTATCGTTGATGATTGCGTTCTCTACAGCGGCGCGAGTCTGAATGATGTTTACCTGCATCAACACGATAAGTATCGCTATGACCGCTACCAGTGCATTCGCAACGGTAAAATGGCCGATGTTATGTTCGATTGGGTTGAGAATAACCTGGTGCAAGGTCGTGGGGTTAATCGCCTGGACAAAGCCGATCGACCGAAAAGTCCGGAAATCAAAAATGATATCCGTCAGTATCGCCAGGAACTTCGCGATAGCAGCTACCATTTTCTCGGCGACGCCGATGAAGATCAGTTATCAGTAACACCACTGGTTGGCTTAGGCAAATCAAGCCTGCTGAATAAAACTATCTTCCATTTGATGCCCTGTGCAGAGCACAAGTTGACCATCTGCACACCTTATTTCAACCTACCCGCTCTACTAGTGCGTAATATCATTCAGCTACTACGTAGCGGAAAGAAAGTTGAAATTATTGTCGGCGATAAAACGGCCAACGATTTCTATATCCCAGAAGATCAGCCGTTTAAAATCATCGGCGCACTTCCCTATCTCTATGAAATTAATCTGCGTCGCTTCCTGAGTCGGCTGCAGTATTATGTCAACACTGACCAACTGATTGTCCGTTTATGGAAAGATGACGATAACAGCTACCACCTGAAAGGCATGTGGGTTGATGACGAATGGATGTTGCTGACGGGAAATAACCTGAACCCTCGCGCATGGCGACTTGATCTGGAAAATGCCATTCTTATCCACGATCCGAAACATCAACTTGGCGCAATGCGTGAAAAAGAGCTTAATCTCATTCGCAAGCATACGACAATCGTCCAACACTATCGTGATTTGCAAAGCATTGCTGATTACCCGGTAAAAGTTCGCAAGCTAATTCGACGCTTGAGACGTATCCGAATCGACCGTCTTATTAGCCGTATCCTTTGAATTTCCGCCCCACTATATGTGGGGCTTTTTGTGGATTTTATATGCGCATTATCGTGATTATCGCTCTGCTATTATTGCTAACCGGTTGTAGTCATATGGCTAATGACTCCTGGAAAGGCCAGGATAAAGCACAGCATTTCCTCGCCTCAGCAATGCTCTCTGCAGCAGGTAATGAATATGCCCAGCACCAGGGCTATAGCCGCGATCGTAGTGCCGCTATCGGTTTTATGTTTTCCGTGAGTTTAGGTGCATCTAAAGAGTTGTGGGACAGCCGTCCCGCAGGAAGCGGCTGGAGTTGGAAAGATTTCGCCTGGGATGTGGCTGGTGCGACTACGGGCTTCGCCGTATGGCAGTTAGCACACCAATAGCCTATAAACGCAGGCCCTTACCTTTACGGTGTAATGCCAGAGAAACCAAGAGAGCAATAACCCCCATCACAGTGACATACCAGTAAAAAGCGTGCTCGATCCCGGCCGACTTTAGTGACAGGGCGACATATTCCGCCGAGCCGCCAAACAGCGCGTTGGCAACTGCATAAGATAACCCTACCCCTAACGCGCGCACCTGAGCCGGAAACATTTCTGCCTTCAGAATCCCGCTGATTGAGGTATAGAAACTAATGATGAGCAGTGCACATATTACCAGGGCAAATGCCGCATACGGCGAACTCACATTTTGCAGTGCATTCAAAATAGGTACAGTGAAGATTGTTACCAGCACACCAAAACAAAGCATCGAACTACGGCGGCCAATTTTATCTGAAAGTGCACCAAAAAGGGGCTGAACCAGCATATATACGAATAACGCAGCGGTCATAATCATACTGGCAGTGTTGGCCGTCATGCCCGCCGTATTCACTAGATACTTCTGCATATAGGTTGTAAAGGTATAAAAACTCAGCGAGCCGGCAGCGGTGAAACCCAGCACCATCATAAAAGCCTTGCGGTTACGCCATAACCCTTTAAACGATCCCGCCTCTTTTAACGCACGATTTTCCTGCTTTGAGGTTTCATCCAGTTGACGACGAAGCCACAGGGCCACGATGGCCAGCACCGCACCGAGGGCAAAAGGTATACGCCATCCCCAGGCATGAAGGTCCTCATCACTCAGTATCTGCTGCAAAGCAACAACGACAAGTACTGCCAGTAGTTGGCCACCAATCAGAGTGACATATTGAAATGAGGCATAGAAGCCTTTCTTTCCCTCAATAGCGACCTCACTCATATAAGTTGCACTAGTGCCATATTCCCCCCCAACAGAAAGCCCCTGGAATAAACGAGCCAGCAACAGCAACGCCGGTGCCCATGTGCCTATCGTTGCATAGCCAGGCAAACAGGCGATCACCAGTGAACCAAAACACATCATACAAACTGAAATAAGCATGGAGGTTTTACGTCCACGGCGATCGGCAATGCGGCCAAACAACCATCCTCCTATCGGACGCATCAGAAAACCGGCAGCAAACACACCTGCCGTTTGTAACAATTGAGTTGTTGTGTTTCCAGAGGGGAAGAAGATGTGCGCAAAATAAAGTGAGCAGAATGAGTAGACATAAAAATCAAACCATTCGACCAGGTTCCCTGAAGATGCACCTACTATTGCCCATATACGACGCCGTGTATCCCCTTGTTCAAGTGAACCACGTGCATTAATGCTACCTTCTGTCATTATAATTCTGCTCCAGCAAAGACGGCAATCTGCCTTGTCGAGCGTGTCACAGCACTCCGGCAAATCAATTAGTGAATAAAATGTTATATAATTGTTATTATTTTATATGTGATTATAGTCACACTTTTCCGGTGAAGTATTTTTTCAAAATTAACGCCAGAACGTAGGCAAGGAAAAAGTGAAATATGGCGGCGAGTAAAGCTGAGCAGGTTTTAATGTTGCAAAAGAGGAATGTAAATACTGCCGTTGAGATCGATTTCTTATACAGCAAAAACGCAAAAAGCCCATCCGTCAGGATGGGCTCTTCACTTAATTGATGCCTGGCAGTTCCCTACTCTCACATGGGGAGACCCCACACTACCATCGGCGCTACGGCGTTTCACTTCTGAGTTCGGCATGGGGTCAGGTGGGACCACCGCGCTGTCGCCGCCAGGCAAATTCTGTTTATCTGTATCAAGCTGAAATTCTCTCAATTCCGCCAAAACATCTTCGGCGTTGTAAGGTTAAGCCTCACGGTTCATTAGTACCGGTTAGCTCAACGTATCGCTACGCTTACACACCCGGCCTATCAACGTCGTCGTCTTCAACGTTCCTTCAGGACTCTCAAGGAGTCAGGGAGAACTCATCTCGGGGCAAGTTTCGTGCTTAGATGCTTTCAGCACTTATCTCTTCCGCATTTAGCTACCGGGCAATGCCATTGGCATGACAACCCGAACACCAGTGATGCGTCCACTCCGGTCCTCTCGTACTAGGAGCAGCCCCCCTCAATTCTCCAGCGCCCACGGCAGATAGGGACCGAACTGTCTCACGACGTTCTAAACCCAGCTCGCGTACCACTTTAAATGGCGAACAGCCATACCCTTGGGACCTACTTCAGCCCCAGGATGTGATGAGCCGACATCGAGGTGCCAAACACCGCCGTCGATATGAACTCTTGGGCGGTATCAGCCTGTTATCCCCGGAGTACCTTTTATCCGTTGAGCGATGGCCCTTCCATTCAGAACCACCGGATCACTATGACCTGCTTTCGCACCTGCTCGCGCCGTCACGCTCGCAGTCAAGCTAGCTTATGCCATTGCACTAACCTCCTGATGTCCGACCAGGATTAGCTAACCTTCGTGCTCCTCCGTTACTCTTTAGGAGGAGACCGCCCCAGTCAAACTACCCACCAGACACTGTCCGCAACCCGGATTACGGGTCCACGTTAGAACACCAGCCATTAAAGGGTGGTATTTCAAGGATGGCTCCATGCAGACTGGCGTCCACACTTCAAAGCCTCCCACCTATCCTACACATCAAGGACCAGTGTTCAGTGTCAAGCTATAGTAAAGGTTCACGGGGTCTTTCCGTCTTGCCGCGGGTACACTGCATCTTCACAGCGAGTTCAATTTCACTGAGTCTCGGGTGGAGACAGCCTGGCCATCATTACGCCATTCGTGCAGGTCGGAACTTACCCGACAAGGAATTTCGCTACCTTAGGACCGTTATAGTTACGGCCGCCGTTTACCGGGGCTTCGATCAAGAGCTTCTCCTTACGGATAACCCCATCAATTAACCTTCCGGCACCGGGCAGGCGTCACACCGTATACGTCCACTTTCGTGTTTGCACAGTGCTGTGTTTTTAATAAACAGTTGCAGCCAGCTGGTATCTTCGACTGATTTCAGCTCCGTGAGCAAGTCACTTCACCTACCATCAGCGTGCCTTCTCCCGAAGTTACGGCACCATTTTGCCTAGTTCCTTCACCCGAGTTCTCTCAAGCGCCTTGGTATTCTCTACCTGACCACCTGTGTCGGTTTGGGGTACGATTTGATGTTACCTGATGCTTAGAGGCTTTTCCTGGAAGCAGGGCATTTGTTACTTCAGCACCGTAGTGCCTCGTCATCACACCTCAGCGTTGAATGACGTTCCGGATTTACCTGGAACATCCGCCTACATGCTTAAACCGGGACAACCGTCGCCCGGCTAACATAGCCTTCTCCGTCCCCCCTTCGCAGTAACACCGAGTACAGGAATATTAACCTGTTTCCCATCGACTACGCCTTTCGGCCTCGCCTTAGGGGTCGACTCACCCTGCCCCGATTAACGTTGGACAGGAACCCTTGGTCTTCCGGCGAGCGGGCTTTTCACCCGCTTTATCGTTACTTATGTCAGCATTCGCACTTCTGATACCTCCAGCAACCCTCACAGGCCACCTTCAACGGCTTACAGAACGCTCCCCTACCCAACAACGCATAAGCGTCGCTGCCGCAGCTTCGGTGCATGGTTTAGCCCCGTTACATCTTCCGCGCAGGCCGACTCGACCAGTGAGCTATTACGCTTTCTTTAAATGATGGCTGCTTCTAAGCCAACATCCTGGCTGTCTGTGCCTTCCCACATCGTTTCCCACTTAACCATGACTTTGGGACCTTAGCTGGCGGTCTGGGTTGTTTCCCTCTTCACGACGGACGTTAGCACCCGCCGTGTGTCTCCCGTGATAACATTCTTCGGTATTCGTAGTTTGCATCGGGTTGGTAAGTCGGGATGACCCCCTAGCCGAAACAGTGCTCTACCCCCGAAGATGAGTTCACGAGGCGCTACCTAAATAGCTTTCGGGGAGAACCAGCTATCTCCCGGTTTGATTGGCCTTTCACCCCCAGCCACAAGTCATCCGCTAATTTTTCAACATTAGTCGGTTCGGTCCTCCAGTTAGTGTTACCCAACCTTCAACCTGCCCATGGCTAGATCACCGGGTTTCGGGTCTATACCCTGCAACTTAACGCCCAGTTAAGACTCGGTTTCCCTGCGGCTCCCCTATACGGTTAACCTTGCTACAGAATATAAGTCGCTGACCCATTATACAAAAGGTACGCAGTCACCCAACAAGTGGGCTCCTACTGCTTGTACGTACACGGTTTCAGGTTCTGTTTCACTCCCCTCGCCGGGGTTCTTTTCGCCTTTCCCTCACGGTACTGGTTCACTATCGGTCAGTCAGGAGTATTTAGCCTTGGAGGATGGTCCCCCCATATTCAGACAGGATACCACGTGTCCCGCCCTACTCTTCGAGTTCACAGCCTGTGTGTTTTTGTGTACGGGAGTATCACCCTGTACCCTGCGACTTTCCAGACGCTTCCACTAACACACAAACTGATTCAGACTCTGGGCTCCTCCCCGTTCGCTCGCCGCTACTGGGGGAATCTCGGTTGATTTCTTTTCCTCGGGGTACTTAGATGTTTCAGTTCCCCCGGTTCGCTTCGTTAAGCTATGTATTCACTTAACGATAGTGTGACGGATCACACTGGGTTTCCCCATTCGGAAATCGTCGGTTATAACGGCTCATATCACCTTACCGACGCTTATCGCAGATTAGCACGTCCTTCATCGCCTCTGACTGCCAGGGCATCCACCGTGTACGCTTAGTCGCTTAACCTCACAACCCGAAGATGTTTCGTAAAACACTTCATGATTGCGAAAATTTGAGAGACTCGAACACACCGTCATGCTGTTCTTATTACGGAGAACAGACGCAGCGTGTCGTTTCAATTTTCAGCTTGATCCAGATTTTTAAAGAGCAAATATCTCAAACGTAACTCACTGAGTTAGTTTTGAGATATAGAGGTTGGCGACTTTCACTCACAAACCAGCAAGTGGCGTCCCCTAGGGGATTCGAACCCCTGTTACCGCCGTGAAAGGGCGGTGTCCTGGGCCTCTAGACGAAGGGGACACTGAAGTCTCAATCGCAAGACGCCTTGCTATTTACTATTCATCAGACAATCTGTGTGAGCACTACAAAGGCAGGTTCTTTAAGGTAAGGAGGTGATCCAACCGCAGGTTCCCCTACGGTTACCTTGTTACGACTTCACCCCAGTCATGAATCACAAAGTGGTAAGCGCCCTCCCGAAGGTTAAGCTACCTACTTCTTTTGCAACCCACTCCCATGGTGTGACGGGCGGTGTGTACAAGGCCCGGGAACGTATTCACCGTGGCATTCTGATCCACGATTACTAGCGATTCCGACTTCACGGAGTCGAGTTGCAGACTCCGATCCGGACTACGACATACTTTATGAGGTCCGCTTGCTCTCGCGAGGTCGCTTCTCTTTGTATATGCCATTGTAGCACGTGTGTAGCCCTACTCGTAAGGGCCATGATGACTTGACGTCATCCCCACCTTCCTCCAGTTTATCACTGGCAGTCTCCTTTGAGTTCCCGGCCGAACCGCTGGCAACAAAGGATAAGGGTTGCGCTCGTTGCGGGACTTAACCCAACATTTCACAACACGAGCTGACGACAGCCATGCAGCACCTGTCTCAGAGTTCCCGAAGGCACCAAAGCATCTCTGCTAAGTTCTCTGGATGTCAAGAGTAGGTAAGGTTCTTCGCGTTGCATCGAATTAAACCACATGCTCCACCGCTTGTGCGGGCCCCCGTCAATTCATTTGAGTTTTAACCTTGCGGCCGTACTCCCCAGGCGGTCGACTTAACGCGTTAGCTCCGGAAGCCACTCCTCAAGGGAACAACCTCCAAGTCGACATCGTTTACAGCGTGGACTACCAGGGTATCTAATCCTGTTTGCTCCCCACGCTTTCGCACCTGAGCGTCAGTCTTTGTCCAGGGGGCCGCCTTCGCCACCGGTATTCCTCCAGATCTCTACGCATTTCACCGCTACACCTGGAATTCTACCCCCCTCTACAAGACTCTAGCCTGCCAGTTTCGAATGCAGTTCCCAGGTTGAGCCCGGGGATTTCACATCCGACTTGACAGACCGCCTGCGTGCGCTTTACGCCCAGTAATTCCGATTAACGCTTGCACCCTCCGTATTACCGCGGCTGCTGGCACGGAGTTAGCCGGTGCTTCTTCTGCGAGTAACGTCAATCACTGCGGTTATTAACCACAATGCCTTCCTCCTCGCTGAAAGTACTTTACAACCCGAAGGCCTTCTTCATACACGCGGCATGGCTGCATCAGGCTTGCGCCCATTGTGCAATATTCCCCACTGCTGCCTCCCGTAGGAGTCTGGACCGTGTCTCAGTTCCAGTGTGGCTGGTCATCCTCTCAGACCAGCTAGGGATCGTCGCCTTGGTGAGCCGTTACCTCACCAACAAGCTAATCCCATCTGGGCACATCTGATGGCATGAGGCCCGAAGGTCCCCCACTTTGGTCTTGCGACGTTATGCGGTATTAGCTACCGTTTCCAGTAGTTATCCCCCTCCATCAGGCAGTTTCCCAGACATTACTCACCCGTCCGCCACTCGTCACCCGAGAGCAAGCTCTCTGTGCTACCGTTCGACTTGCATGTGTTAGGCCTGCCGCCAGCGTTCAATCTGAGCCATGATCAAACTCTTCAATTTAAGTTTGATGCTCGTGAATTAAACTTCGTAATGAATTACGTATGTTCACTCAGAGACTTGGTATTCATTTTTCGTCTTGCGACGTTAAGAATCCATGTCACTTTGAGTGCCCACACAGATTGTCTGATAAATTGTTAAAGAGCAGTGCAACGCGGCTTTCGCTCACCGTTGCGAGGTGGCGTATATTACGCTTTCCTCTTTCAGAGTCAACCTCTTATTTTCAGGTTTTTCTCTTCAACCGACCCTGCTGTTTGTGTGAAGTGATTCACATCTGCCGTGTCAGTGGGAGCGCATTATAGGGAGTAATTCCGAAGTGACAAGGGGAATTTCAAAAAAAAGATCCACCCGATTACTTTTCGAGCAAAAATCTTGTCCGGCTTAAATTATCGCCTGGTTTTTAAACAAAAACGAGCCCGATGGGCTCGTTTTTGTTGTTTTGTGATTTACTGCACTGCCACAATCCGATCGTCTTTCACGATTAATTGCACTTCTTTCCCTGGAATCAGCTCCCCAGAAAGAATCTGCTGTGCCAGCGGGTTTTCGATCTGTTGCTGGATAGCCCGTTTCAGTGGACGTGCACCATAAACAGGATCGTAACCATTTTCGCTCAGTAACTTCAGCGCATCATCAGATATGCGGACTTCATAACCACGCTCCTCCAGACGTTTGTACAACCGCTGCAGTTGAATCTGCGCAATTGAAGCAATGTGTTTTTCACCCAGCGGGTGGAATACAACGACTTCATCAATACGGTTGATAAATTCCGGGCGGAAACTTTGGCTAACAACTCCCAGAACAATGTCTTTCATATGGCCATAATCCAACGCCCCGAAACGTTCCTGAATAAGATCCGAACCGAGGTTAGAAGTCATAATGACGACCGTATTACGGAAGTCGACCGTTCTCCCCTGCCCGTCAGTCAAACGCCCATCGTCCAGAACCTGCAACAGAATGTTAAAGACATCTGGATGCGCTTTTTCCACTTCATCCAACAGGATGACGGAATAAGGACGACGGCGAACCGCTTCAGTCAGATAGCCACCTTCTTCATAACCGACATATCCCGGAGGCGCCCCCACCAAACGCGAAACGGAATGTTTCTCCATAAACTCGGACATATCGATACGAACCATCGCATCGTCGCTATCAAACATGAAGTTAGCCAGAGCTTTACAAAGTTCCGTTTTACCAACACCGGTTGGCCCAAGAAACAGGAATGAGCCAATCGGTCGGTTCGGATCGGACAGGCCAGCACGGCTACGACGAATCGCATTCGATACCGCTTCAACCGCCTCATTCTGACCAATCACGCGATGGTGCAGGTCCTGTTCCATACGCAACAGCTTTTCGCGCTCACCTTCCAGCATTCTGGCGACAGGGATGCCGGTCCAGCGAGCCAGCACTTCCGCAATTTCTGCATCCGTTACTTTATTACGCAACAGGCGCATGGTCTTGCCTTCAGACTGAGTTGCAGCCGCCAGCTGTTTTTCCAGCTCAGGAATTTTGCCATATTGCAGTTCAGACATCCGCGCCAGATCACCGACGCGACGCGCCTGTTCAATGGCTATTTTTGCCTGCTCCAGCTCGGCCTTAATCGTCTGGGTTCCAGAGAGTGACGCTTTTTCAGCCTTCCACTCTTCTTCTAATACTGAATATTGACGCTCTTTATCCGCCAGCTCTTCATTCAGCATATCCAGCCGCTTGATACTGGCTTCATCCGACTCTTTCTTTAACGCCTGCTGCTCCAGCTTGAGCTGGATAATACGGCGGTCGAGGCGATCGAGCTCTTCCGGCTTCGAGTCAATCTGCATACGGATGCTGGATGCGGCTTCATCAATCAGGTCGATGGCTTTATCCGGCAACTGCCGATCAGCGATGTAGCGATGCGATAAAGTAGCCGCTGCAACAATCGCCGGATCGGTTATCTGAACGTGGTGGTGCAGTTCATAACGTTCTTTAAGGCCTCGCAAAATTGCGATGGTATCTTCTACCGTCGGTTCAGCAACGAACACCTTCTGGAAACGACGTTCCAGCGCCGCATCTTTTTCGATGTACTGACGATATTCGTCCAGCGTCGTGGCGCCTACGCAGTGCAGTTCACCACGAGCCAGTGCCGGTTTCAGCATGTTCCCGGCATCCATGGCGCCATCAGCCTTACCAGCCCCCACCATAGTGTGCAGCTCGTCAATAAACAGGATAACGTTACCTTCCTGTTTCGCTAGATCGCTAAGCACACCTTTTAGACGCTCTTCAAACTCGCCACGATATTTAGCCCCAGCCACCAGCGAGCCCATGTCCAGTGACAGTACCCGACGGCCTTTCAGGCCTTCCGGAACCTCACCATTCACAATTCGCTGCGCCAGTCCTTCAACAATGGCCGTTTTACCGACGCCAGGCTCACCAATGAGCACAGGGTTGTTTTTGGTACGACGCTGCAGTACCTGAATAGTACGGCGGATCTCTTCATCACGGCCGATCACCGGGTCAAGCTTGCCCTGCTCGGCTCGCTCGGTCAGATCGACGGTAAATTTTTTCAATGCCTGACGTTGGTCTTCGGCACCCTGATCGTTCACGCTTTCACCTCCACGCATTTGTTCAATCGCCTGACTCACGTTGGCGGTTGTTGCTCCGGCGGATTTCAAAAGGTCGGTCAGCGTACCGCGTGATTCAAGCGCCGCCAGAACGAACAGTTCCGACGAAATAAAGTTGTCCTTTCTCTTTTGCGCCAGCTTGTCGCAAAGGTTCAGAATACGCACCAAATCCTGAGATGGTTGAACATCACCACCGGTACCTTCCACCTGGGGTAAACGGCTCAGTGCTTGTTCAATATTGGTGCGTAACTCTCCGGCGTTGATGCCGGCTGAAGTTAATAAAGGACGTACCGATCCCCCTTCCTGATTCAGCAAGGCGCTCATTAAATGAAGAGGTTCGATGAATTGGTTGTCGTGCCCAAGTGCAAGCGACTGGGCATCGGCAAGAGCAAGCTGGAATTTATTGGTAAGACGATCCAGACGCATAACTCCTCCCATAACAGGTCAAATTTGCTACTGGAGATTAAATGAGGTCATCCCTCAATTATTCAAGGTTAAAGACCTGAACTATGCAAAAAATAAGTCTGCCTTCTGGATCGTCTTAGTCCGGCAGGTTATATCAGCCAGATGAAACTTGCCATACGCCCTGTCGTCTTGTCGCGACGATAAGAGAAAAAATCATCCTTTTCACTTAGAGTACAGCGGTCGCCACCGAAAACCAGCCCCACGCCGGCATTCGCCAGGCGCTGACGAGCCAGTTGATAGATGTTAGCAAGATATTTCTCGCCCGTAGGACGAAATGCGCTCTCCGCTTGGGCATCCTTTTGCATAAAGGCTTCACGTACTTCCGCACCAACCTCAAATGCTTCCGGCCCAATAGCCGGGCCAAGCCAGGCCATGATATTTTCTGGTTGATCGGCAAAACAGGAGACCGTTTCTTCCAGTACGCCTTCGCATAGCCCACGCCAGCCGGCATGAGCTGCCGCGATCTCAGTGCCTGCGCGGTTACAAAAAAGCACCGGCAGGCAGTCAGCTGTCATTACCGCACATACCGTACCCGGCACATTGCAGTACGAAGCATCCGCGCGTTTTGATTCATACGGCCCGCCGTCAAGTTTCAGTACCGCCGTGCCGTGAACTTGCTCCAGCCACACCGGATATGACGGCAGGCCGCCTGCGGCAAACATCCGCCGACGATTCTCTTCTACGTGCTGTAGATTGTCGCCACAATGAGCACCAAGGTTGAGTGAATCATAAGGAAACTGACTCACCCCACCAATACGAGTTGAACTACAGGCAGCCACGCCTTCTGGTGCAGCCCATTGCGGAACAATCAATTTAGTCATAACCAGTCGATATCGTCCTTGTGGTCTTCAAAATCAGCACGCATGGCATCAATCAAATCAACCATATCTTGTGGAATCGGCGCATGCCATTCCATCTCAATCCCGCTAACCGGATGGTATAAACGCAGCATAGTGGCATGCAGAGCCTGGCGATCGAACTTACGCAGCGCTGAAATGAACTCTTCCGAAGCCCCTTTCGGCGGACGCGGGCGACCACCGTAAACCTGATCGCCCACCAACGGATGGGTGATATGCGCCATATGCACACGAATCTGGTGCGTACGGCCGGTTTCCAGGCGCAAACGCAGACGAGTATGAATGCGGAAATGCTCCATTATGCGATAATGCGTCACCGCCGGTTTCCCCATTGGGTGCACCGCCATATGCGTACGTTTGGTAGGATGGCGACTGATCGGTTCTTCAACCATTCCCCCAGCCGTCATGTGACCAATCGCTACCGCTTCATACTCACGAGTGATTTCACGCAGTTGCAGAGATTCCACTAGTCGGGTTTGAGCCGGGATAGTTTTCGCCACCACCATCAAACCGGTGGTGTCTTTATCCAGACGGTGCACGATACCCGCACGCGGTACATTGGCGATGAGCGGATAGTGATGCAGCAGCGCATTCAGCACAGTACCGTCAGGATTGCCCGCGCCGGGGTGTACAACTAAACCGCGCGGTTTGTTAATTACGAGGATGTCATCATCTTCATAAACGATATTGAGCGGAATATCCTGCGGTTGAAAACGGACTTCTTCTTCGATTTCAACATCGACAGAAATCGTCTCTCCCCCCAGCACCTTCTCTTTCGGCTTATCGCTGACATTGCCGTTTACCAGCACTCTCTGGTTGAGGATCCATTCTTTTATGCGTGAACGCGAATAATCCGGGAACAATTCGGCCAAAGCCTGATCTAAGCGTTGACCGAGTTGTTTTTCGGTCACCGTTGCGTTGAGTTGTACTCGTTGTGCCATATACAGCTTCTTCGTTTAACGTTGGGTTTTACGGCTTTGCCGTTTAATATAGTGTGCTATTGTAGCTGGTCTTAATCGGGAGCAGGAACAGAGATTCTCCCGCATAAACATTTTGAGGAAGTCAAAACGTCATGACGCGCATGAAATACCTGGTGGCAGCAGCCACACTGAGCCTGGCTTTGGTGGGTTGCTCTGGCTCAAAGGAAGAGGTGCCCGATAACCCGCCGAATGAGATCTACGCAACCGCTCAGCAAAAGCTGCAGGACGGTAACTGGAAACAGGCAATAACGCAACTGGAAGCGTTGGATAACCGTTATCCCTTCGGCCCCTATTCCCAACAGGTACAGTTGGATCTAATTTATGCGTACTACAAAAACGCGGACCTTCCGCTGGCTCAAGCAGCCATCGATCGCTTTGTGCGCCTGAACCCTACGCATCCTAACATTGATTACGTCATTTATATGCGTGGTCTGACAAATATGGCGTTGGACGACAGTGCGCTGCAAGGTTTCTTCGGTGTTGATCGCTCTGATCGCGATCCGCAACACGCGCGCGATGCCTTTAATGACTTCTCCAAACTGGTTCGTGGTTATCCGAACAGCCAGTACTCGACCGATGCCTACAAACGTATGGTGTTCTTGAAGGATCGTCTGGCGAAGTATGAACTGTCGGTTGTTGATTATTACACCGATCGCGGTGCGTGGGTTGCAGTTGTAAACCGCGTAGATGGCATGCTGCGTAACTATCCAGATACCCAGGCCACTCGCGATGCACTGCCGAAGATGGAAAACGCTTACCGCCAAATGCAGATGAGTGCTCAGGCTGACAAAGTCGCGAAAATCATTGCGGCAAACAGCAAAAACACCTGATCGCCTTTAGATAAGCAAAACGGCAGTCAAAATGGCTGCCGTTTTTTTATTCATTGAAGACCCTTAGCTGAAGCGGTTTAGCGCCGGGTTAACTCATCAAATATGGCTCTCTTTCTTCCATTCGACAAGTAAAATCTCATCTGTTCCTGCCCTGCCTCACAAAATGAATTTGTTGACAAAAAGTGACAATAAAATGTGATTTAAATCACGTATTTTGACATTGGGCGAGGTATGCTGAATTTACCAAGACGGGAAAGACAAGAGGTAAAATTTATGACAATGAACATTACCAGTAAACAAATGGAAATTACTCCGGCAATTCGCCAGCACGTCGCAGACCGTCTCGCCAAATTGGAAAAATGGCAAACTCACTTAATTAACCCGCACATCATCCTCTCTAAGGAGCCGCAGGGTTTTGTCGCTGATGCAACTATCAATACGCCAAACGGCCACTTAGTTGCCAGCGCACGGCACGAAGATATGTATGCCGCAATCAACGAATTGATCAACAAGCTGGAACGGCAGCTGAACAAAGTGCAACACAAAGGGGAAGCCCGCCGCGCCGCAACATCGGTGAAAGAGGCAGGCTTTGTGGAAGAAGAAGAGTAATCCTTAACTTAAGCTTGTGTCATGCCACGCGCCTTCGGGCGCGTTTTTTATTGACAGAATGAAAACAGTACAGGTACTGTAATCCCCACTAACTCAAGGAATTCATCGTGAAACTGATCCCGTTCTTCTTCGCATTCTTTTTTACCTTCCCCTGAATGGGAGGCAATTCGTCGTGTGATAAAGAATGCGAAGACGAACTACAAGGCCTCCCAAACGGGAGGCCTTTTTTATTGATAATCAATAACAAGAAAGGCAACACATATGACCGAGGAAAACCCATTACTGGCCCTACGCGATAAGATAAGCGCTCTGGATGAGAAACTGCTTGCGCTGCTGGCGGAGCGCCGCGGCCTGGCCGTTGAGGTCGGAAAAGCCAAGCTGGCATCACATCGTCCGGTACGCGATATCGACCGTGAGCGCGACCTGCTGGAACGCCTGATGGCAATAGGGAAGAACCACCATCTTGATGCTCATTACATTACGCGCCTGTTCCAGTTGATCATTGAAGACTCGGTCCTCACTCAGCAAACGCTATTGCAGCAGCACCTGAATAAAATCAACCCGCACTCCGCGCGCGTGGCGTTTCTCGGGCCTAAAGGCTCATACTCGCACCTTGCTTCTCGTCAGTATGCCGCCCGCCACTTCGAACAGTTTATCGAAAGCGGCTGTGCTAAATTCGCCGATATCTTTGAGCAGGTGGAAACCGGTCAGGCTGACTATGCCGTCGTCCCAATTGAGAATACCAGCTCCGGCGGTATCAATGATGTTTACGACCTATTGCAGCACACCAGCTTGTCTATCGTTGGCGAACTGACTCTGCCTATCGATCACTGCGTGCTGGTGTCGACATCAACCGATGCGCAGCAAATTACAACCGTCTACAGTCACCCGCAGCCATTCCAGCAGTGCAGTCAGTATCTTAGCCGCTATCCGCACTGGAACATTGAATACACTGACAGCACGTCCTCAGCAATGGAAAAAGTGGCGCAGGCTAACTCACCGACTGTTGCCGCATTGGGTAGCGAAGCGGGCGGCGCGCTGCATGGTTTACAGGTTCTGGAACACTGCCTGGCTAACCAGACGCAAAACATCACCCGTTTCCTGATTTTGGCCCGCAAAGCGGTAAACGTTTCCGATCAGGTTCCGGCGAAAACAACCTTGCTGATGGCCACCGGCCAACAAGCTGGTGCCCTGGTGGAGGCGCTACTGGTACTGCGCAACCACAATCTGATCATGACTAAGCTGGAATCGCGCCCAATTCACGGCAATCCGTGGGAAGAGATGTTTTATCTGGATATCCAGGCCAATCTGGAATCACTGTCCATGCGTAAGGCATTGAAAGAGCTGGCCGAGATTACTCGTTCGATGAAAGTGCTGGGCTGCTACCCCAGCGAAAACGTGGTGCCGGTCGATCCAGTTTAACGCTCGATAAATGGCAATTTCTTCATCCCTGCCACCGCTACCGGCAGGGTGAAGATCGCACCGGAGAGCGGATACTTCGCCACTTCATCGGCATCCATATTTTCCCGCGTGGTCGTGATGTAGAGAGTCTTCATATCCGCACCGCCAAAGCAGACCATCGTCGGGCAACGTACTGGTAAACAATATTCTTCCAACTGCTCACCCGCTGGTGAAAAGCGTGCAATACGCCAGCCGTCAAACATCGCACTCCAGTAGCATCCTTCAATATCGACAGCTGCACCATCCGGGATCCCTTCCCCCGATTGAAAGCGACGAAAGACCTCACGCTTACCCGGCTCACCCTGTTCATCCAGCGGCGTACGATAAATAACTGCATTTGGCGTATCCGAAGTATACATCCAGCACTTATCTTCGCTAAATGCCAGACCGTTGGCGCCGTGGATATCGCACTGAATAACCTGCGCAGAGAGATCGTTATCAATACGCATCAAAAGCGCGCCGTTAAAGTCACCCGGCCCCCAGAAGGTCCCCGCGTAAAAGCGACCATCGCGATCGGTTCCACCATCATTAAAACGAGCTAACTGCGGATTACCAGGGTTATCGCACACTTTTCGCTGCAGCAGGCCGTGAGCATCAGTAAGCCAGATGGCGCTACGTAAAGCGACAATGAAACCGCCCTTCTCCCGCAGCGAAAAACAACCCACCTCTTCGGGAAATTGCAGAACCTGATGTTCACCGGTCTGCACATCGTAGCGGTGAATCTCACACTCCATAATATCGGCCCAGTACAATGCCTGTTCGGCCTCGCTCCAGGTCGGACATTCCGGCAAATGTCCTGCGTAATCAAACAGCAGTTGTGGTTCAGCCATCGTTCTCATCCCTATAAAAAAAGCCAGTGGATAACCCCTCTGGCTTTTATTGTATACGTGTTTTACGACCTACTGCCGATTATCATTGGCCTGCCGCAGCAACGTCCGGCTTTCGCTCTGGAAGCGCTGAGCGTAGTCACCAAACCAGTGCTCAATCTTACGGAAGCTATCGATAAATGCCTGTTTATCCCCCTGCTCCAGCAGGTTAATCGCTTCACCAAAACGCTGGTAATAGCGTTTAATCAGCGCCAGATTGTTTTCTGAGGACATAATAATATCAGCATAGAGCTGCGGATCCTGAGCAAACAGTCGACCAACCATCGCCAACTCCAGGCGATAGATAGGTGACGATAGTGCCAGCAACTGCTCAAGGCGTACATTCTCTTCGGCCAGGTGAAGCCCATAAGCGAAAGTCGCAAAGTGGCGCAGCGCCTGAATAAAGGCCATATTCTGGTCATGTTCGACAGCGCTAATGCGGTGCAGTCGCGCACCCCAGACCTGAATTTGCTCCAGGAACCACTGGTAGGCTTCTGGCTGGCGACCATCGCAGTACACCACGACCTGTTTCGCCAGGCTACCGCTATCCGGACCGAACATTGGATGCAGGCCCAACACTGGCCCTTTATGTGCGGCTAACATCGCCTGCAAAGGTTCGGCTTTGATTGATGCCAGATCGACCAGGATGCAGTCCGCTGGCAGCGGCGGCAGCTGTGCAATCGTTGCCACAGTCGTGTGAATCGGCACGCTGACGATGACCATACCCGCGTCAGCAACCATCTCCTCCGCCCGTGACCAGTCATCTTTCTCCAGGATACGAACCTGATAGCCGGAGAGCGTCAGCATCTTCTCAAACAGACGTCCCATCTGCCCACCGCCACCGACAATAACAACCGGACGCAGGTTCGGATACAGCGTTTTAAAACCTTTGTCGTTCTCGCTGGAGTAAGACTCGCGCATCACGCGACGCAGTACATCTTCGATAAGGTCTGGAGGAACACCAAGCGCTGCGGCCTCTTCACGCCGGGAGGCCAGCATTGCCGACTCACGCTCAGGAACATAAATCGGCAGCCCATATTGGCTTTTAACTTCACCGACTTCAGCAACCAATTCCATACGGCGTGCCAGAAGCTCCAGCAACGCCTTATCGACTTCATCAATTTGATCGCGTAACGCGGTCAGTTCAGCAACCATACAATCCTCTTACACTACACGGGCCGCCAGATGGCTGCGCAGATCCCTATCAAGCTCGCGGAGCAACGCGTCGGTGGTTTCCCAACTGATGCAGGCATCGGTCACAGATACACCGTATTTCATATTGCAACGCGGCTGCTCAGATGACTGGTTACCTTCATGAATATTACTCTCAATCATCAGGCCAATTATGGAACGATTGCCATCTTTGATTTGCGCAACAACGGATTCTGCAACCGCAGGCTGGCGACGGAAGTCTTTATTGGAATTCCCATGACTGCAATCTACCATCAGCGACGGTTTCAGTCCCGCCTGAGTCATCTCTTTTTCACATTTCTCAACATCTTCCGGACCGTAGTTCGATGCTTTGCCACCGCGCAGAATCACATGACCATTCGGGTTGCCCTGAGTTTGCAACAGGCAAACCTGCCCCGCCTGGTTGATACCGACAAAACGGTGCGGCATAGCTGCAGCGCGCATGGCGTTAATTGCCGTCGCCAGGCTCCCGTCGGTGCCATTTTTAAAACCCACCGGCATAGACAAGCCAGAGGCCATCTCGCGGTGAGTCTGAGACTCGGTGGTACGCGCACCAATAGCAGACCAGCTAAACAGATCGCCGAGGTACTGAGGACTATTTGGATCCAGCGCTTCCGTGGCTAACGGCAGCCCCATATTCACCAGATCAACCAGCAAATGGCGCGCAATCTTCAGACCACCTTCAACATCAAACGAACCATCCATATGCGGATCGTTAATCAACCCTTTCCAGCCGACGGTGGTACGAGGTTTTTCAAAATAGACGCGCATTACCAAATAGAGGCTATCGCTGACCTCTGCGGCAAGGGCTTTAAAACGGTGAGCATATTCAATCGCAGCTTCTGGATCATGAATTGAGCAAGGACCACACACCACTAACAGACGCGGATCGCGTCCGGCAATAATGTCGGAAATAGTCTGACGAGACTGCGCAATTTGCGCTTCCTGCTCAACGCTCAGCGGGAATTCAGCCTTCAACTGATCCGGGGTGATCAAAACATGTTCGTCGGTAATGTGTACGTTGTTCAGCGCGTCTTTTTGCATGATTGCGATCCTGTATAGCTCGTTTGCGATAGTTATTTCCTCAACGAGGATGACGTAACGATACCATACAAAGTAAAGATTTCAATCCATATTCCGTAAATTTTACTTTACACTTGCAAATTAAAAGGCGCTAAAATTCACTAGCAATGTACATTTAAATTTACAACCCTGAAAAATCAAACTGGCCGTCTCGATTCATCCTTTTCCTTTACGAAAAATCCTGGTGAGAATTATCTTAAAGCCATAGGGCTGGCTAATGACGATTTTGACCAATAATGCTATTCTTCGCCCGGGTATCAGCGATCTGCATCCCTACGCAATGACAACCAGACGGATCCGCAATGACAGTTCTTCACCGTCTCTTTTTGACTTTAGTATTATCGATCGTGGGTATCTCCGCTGTTGCCTCCGGACCTCCTGAAAATGTTCGCGCAATCGTTTCAGGAATTGTGACTTATACACGTTGGCCTAAGTTATCTGGCCCACCCAGGTTATGCATTTTTTCGACATCACGTTATATCCGCAGCCTGGCTGAAGAAACTCCGGAATCTTTGCCCTATCAGCCAATTGTTGTGCGTAATATAGAGGAAGCCTTACAAACGACCTGCGATGGTTTTTATTTTGGTAGTGAATCACCCACCGAGCAGTCTGAATTTACAACCAAATATAGATCCCGCCCCTTATTACTTATCGCAGAACAGAATCCTGATTGTTCTATTGGTAGCGCTTTTTGTCTGCTTATAAATGACGAGAGAGTAAGATTTTCCGTAAATCTGGATGTCCTGACGCATAGCGGAGTGCGGGTCAATCCAGACGTACTGATGCTTGCCCGGAAGAAATCACATGAATAAGGATCTTTCTCAGGCTCCGCGCCCCACATTTAAAAAAGCACTACGCCGTATCAGCATGATAAGCGTGGTTATCTCCATGACCTTAGTCTGGCTGTTGCTCAGCACAGCCTCCATATTTACGCTAAAGCAATATGCGCAAAAAAATCTGGAACTTACCGCCGCCACCATGGGACGTAGCCTGGAAGCCGCGCTTGTTTTTGGTGATAGCTCAGCAGCCGAAGATACGCTCGCAACGCTAGGAAGACAGGGGCAATTTTCCAAAGCAGTCGTGCTGGATAACCAACAAAAACACTTTGCGGCATGGCATAACAATCATCTGGTCAACCAGGAAAAAATCAGCGGCGTTATTAGTAAATGGCTGTTCCCGGAACCAACGGTGCAACCTATCTGGCACCAGGGGAAAATAATAGGCGAGCTTCGTCTGACAGCTCTGGACAAACTAATAAGCCACTTTCTCGGCGTCTCGATTATTGTGCTGACCGGGAGTATTTTTCTGGCCTCATGCATTGCTTTACTCCTTACTCACTCTCTACACCGCGGGATTGTGACCGCGCTACAGAGCATTACCGACGTGGTACACGACATTCGGGAAAACCGTCATTTTTCTCGCCGGGTTCCCGAAGAACATATCGAAGAGTTTCACCTGTTTGCCCAGGACTTTAACAGTCTACTGGGAGAAATGGAGGACTGGCAGCAGCAGCTTCAGGCCAAAAATGCCCAGCTCCTGCGCAATTCACTGCACGATCCGTTGACCGGACTCGCTAACAGAGCCGCTTTTCGCAATGTCATTAATGAGTTAATGAAAGACGAAACCGTACGCAGTAGTTCTGCGTTGCTGTTTCTCGATGGCGATAACTTCAAATACATTAACGATAATTGGGGTCATGCCGCAGGCGACAAAGTATTAATCGAAGTCGCCAGCCGTCTTATGACTTTTGTTGGTAAACAGCACCAGGCATGGCGCCTGGGCGGCGATGAATTTGCCATTTTGCTACGTAATGTTCGTACAGAGTCTGAAGTCCAGGCGCTCTGCCATTCGTTATCCGAACAGTTTCTCCAGCCGTTTAATCTACATAACGGCCACACCGCCAGGCTGTCACTGAGTATGGGTTATGCTTTAACCTGGGAACATGCCTCAGCGGAAAATCTGCAAGAGCTTGCCGATCAAAATATGTATCGGATGAAACACCGGCGCTTACAGCACACGCAAAAATAAAAGGAATCACGATGATCGGAAAATATTTTGCTCCTGCTTTACTGGCCGCGATTTTTCTCACCGGCTGCCAGGCCCCACAAGGGAAATTTTCTGCGGAACAAATTACAGCAATGAAATCATATGGCTTCACTGAAACTAACGGCGACTGGTCATTAGGATTATCTGACACCATCTTATTTGACAAAAACGACTACCATCTGCGCACCGATAGTAAACAGCAAATCCATACTATGGCTTCACGTCTGGCTACGACCGGTATTACACATAGTCGCCTGGAAGGTCACACCGATAATTATGGCGAAGACAGCTACAACGAAATGTTATCGCTTAAGCGCGCTAACAGCGTGGCAGATGCATGGGCCGAAGGTGCCAATATCCCGCGCACTAATTTAACAACCCGCGGATTAGGTAAAAAATACCCGATAGCCAGTAACGATACTGCAAAAGGACGTGCTGAAAACCGCCGCGTCACGGTCGTCATCAGCACGCCTTAAACAATCTACTCGACTGATTTAGCCCTTATCATCGCCGTTGCTACGCGCCAGCGCAGGTAATCAACGGCGAGACATACAGCGAGGCTGATCCCCATTAGCGGCAGTGCCAACCCTAACAACGCCGCAATAATGGTAGTAACCATACGAGCGGGCCATGCTAAACCAAACCACGCCTGTATTAGCGTATCGCCCGGGTTAAACGCCGCATGGACCGGACGGCGGATCCACCACAAACGGTACCCCACCACTATCATCACGCAGAGTGCAGTACCGAAGGCGATAAGTAGCAGCTGATTTACGAGACCAAACAGAATCCCCATATGAAAATCAACGCCCCAGCGGGTTAGCTTCGCCATTAATGGAAAGTCAGAAAAATGAGTACGATCTACGATCTGCATATTTGAACCGTCGATCGCTACAGCATCAACCTGTGTAGGCCAGCTCCTGTCGATTTCATTTACCGTCCACGCACGCCCGGAACCCGACGGCGGGCGAATCTCCAGCTTGCTGGCATCCAGACCCGCCGCGCGAGCAACCAGCAGAACCTTGTCAAAATTCTCTACGTCCGGGGACGATGCCATCTCCCCCATCGCCATATCCTCCATATGGTGTTCTGCATGCGGATCGTGAACTGCTGGAGCTGCACTTTGCAACTGCGTATTCACCTGCGGCGTCAGCCAACCAAAAGCGGAGCGTATCTTATCAACATTACCACCGGCCCATTGCGACCAGGTTAAACCAGTCGCAGAGAACAGCAGCATGCCAATCAGCATCGCCCATCCAAGGGAAACATGCAGGCGTCGGCTATTCTGCAGCTTATTGTTAATCCGACGACGCGGACGGGTCATCGACCACAGCGCAATCCCTCCGAGAGCGGCAACCCACATCCAGGAAGCCGCCAGTTCGCTGTACAGTCGCCCAACGTTACCCAAGAGCAGTGAGCGATGGGCATAATCAATCCACTGACGCAGGGGCAATATACCGCTGGTACCATAAACCGCCATATCGCCTCTCACCCGCAAGGTTACCGGATCAACAAAAATTGCCCGCGTTTCAGACTCGCCAAGATTAGGATCGGCGAACATCACTCGGGTTGTCTCTCCCGCGCTTATCGCAGGACGAACAGCCTGTAGACGGAGATTTGCCTGGGTAGCCTCTTTCGCTACCATAATTTGCGCACTAAGTGGCTGTTTTTCCCCATAGAAAGTGCCATAAAGCGCATCCTGATAAAGCCAGTTTTCCAGTTGCGGAGTAGCGACATACAGCGTACCGGTCAGGGCAGCGACAAAAATAAACGGCCCGATAAACAATCCGATATAGAAATGAAGACGACGCAGCAGGTTTAGCCATGCCGCGCGCGAGGTGCAGGTAGTCATACTTTTCCTTTTCGAAAGCAAAAGAGAACGTTGCGCAGTGCGCACTTTATTTTTTATGCAAAGGGAGAAGCTGACTGGCGGGGAGGTGCGCGAGTGTGAGGATAAAGCCAGTGAAAGTCATAACAGTATTTCAGTACCCTTCGGGCTACAGGAACTCGCTGACGCCGAAGCATCAAGCTGATCAGCAGCATCAGCGCGAAGATTAAGCCCGGAACATGAGCCAACAGCACACAGTAACCGCAGGCCTCCGCATGATCGGCTGGCATGTGGTGTGACGTCTGTATGACAGTCGCATCACTCTGTATCATGGTCATTTCAGATGATGACATGTCATGCGGCATGCCCATCATTGTATGATGCATACCGCTCATCGGATCTTTTTGCAGGGAGATTGAAATCAGCGGGGCCACCACGATCAGCAGGATCGCAAACAGCGCCAGCCATGTGGCCCGCCCTTGAGATGCTGATTGATGAAAAATATTGCTGACCACCGCCCCTCCAGATGAGGGCAACATTGTAAATGATTCACAACAAAATGGTTAAAATGAAGATAAAAAAAGGGCCAGCCCATCAGGCCAGCCCTTTCATTCAGGATGTCGCGAAAGCGAATCTTAGTTAAGACGCTCTTTGATACGAGCAGACTTACCGGTACGCTCACGCAGGTAGTACAGTTTAGCTTTACGTACAGCACCACGACGTTTGACAGAAATGCTGTCAACTACCGGAGAGTGAGTCTGGAAAACACGCTCAACGCCTTCGCCGTTGGAAATTTTACGAACAGTGAATGCAGAGTGCAGACCGCGGTTACGAATAGCGATAACCACGCCCTCGAATGCCTGCAGACGTTTTTTGGAACCTTCAACAACCCATACTTTCACTTCTACGGTATCACCCGGACGGAAGGAAGGTACGTCCTGCTTCATCTGTTCTTGTTCAAGTTGCTTAATAATGTTGCTCATAATTTAATCTCTTATCCTGGGTAAACTGATATTGGGGGCTTACGCCTGCCCATCATGTTTATGTTGCTGTTGTGCGAGTTCCTTTTTGAACTCCGCCAGCAACCTTGCTTGCTCTTCAGTCAGAGCCAGGTTTTCCAAAAGTTCAGGTCTTCTAAGCCAGGTCCGGCCCAGCGACTGCTTCAGACGCCAGCGACGTATCTCAGCATGGTTTCCCGACAGCAATACTGACGGTACTTCCATCTCTTCTAACACTTCAGGACGGGTATAGTGTGGGCAATCCAGTAATCCATCAGCAAAGGAATCTTCCGTTGCCGAAGCCTCATGACCCAAAACTCCCGGAATAAACCGGGAAACAGAGTCAATCAGCGTCATTGCTGGTAGTTCACCACCGCTAAGAACGTAATCGCCGATTGACCATTCTTCGTCAATTTCGGTTTGGATTACGCGCTCATCTACGCCTTCATAGCGACCACACACCAAAATCAGTTTCTGATTCGTTGCCAGTTCGCTGACGCCAGCTTGATCAAGCTTGCGTCCCTGAGGTGACAGATAAATCACCTTTGCGCCTTCACCTGCCGCGGCTTTTGCTGCATGAATGGCATCCCGTAAAGGTTGCACCATCATTAACATCCCCGGTCCGCCGCCGTAAGGACGATCGTCCACGGTACGGTGCCGGTCATGCGCGAAGTCACGAGGACTCCAGCTCTGGATGTTCAGCAGGCCATTTTTTACTGCCCGGCCAGTCACCCCGTAATCGGTAATTGCGCGGAACATTTCAGGAAACAGGCTAACGATACCTATAAACACAAGCCAATCCCCATAGTGCCGTTTATTTACCGTTTATCCGGAGAATTTAAAAACCAGGATCCCAATCTACTTCGATTGTACGAGTAGTGAGATCGACTTTCTTGATAACCTGCCCATCGAGGAACGGAACCAACCGCTCCTTGATACCAAATGCATCTTTCAGGTTTGCCTTGATGACGAGAACGTCATTAGACCCGGTTTCCATCATGTCGATGACTTTACCAAGACCATAGCCTTCAGTGGTTACTACCTGGCAACCCATAAGGTCTTTCCAGTAATAATCACCCTCTTCAAGCGCAGGCAACTGCGAAGAATCCACAACAATTTCGCAATTGGTCAATAGATTCGCAGTATCGCGATCGTCAATGCCTTTCAGCTTGATGACGATATCCTGATTATGGTGGCGCCAGCTTTCCAGCTCAACGACCTGCCACTGACCCGCTCTCTGGATTAACCAGGGCTGATAGTCAAAAATGCTTTCGGCGTCTTCGGTGGAGGAAAACACTCTGAGCCAACCACGGATACCGTAGGAAGAACCCATCTTGCCCAATACAATCGGATCAACAGGTGCTTGTGCGGTGTGTTGCTTGCTCATCATGACCACCGTGACAGATTAAGCTGCTTTGTTTGCTGCTTTGATAAGCGTTGCAACGCGATCGGAAACAGTAGCGCCCAGGCCAACCCAGTGAGCGATACGATCCAGATCCAGACGCGTTTCTTCTTCGTTCGCAGAAGCGATCGGGTTGAAGAAACCAACGCGCTCAATGAAGCGACCGTTGCGTGCATTACGGCTGTCGGTAACAACAACCTGGTAGAACGGACGCTTTTTTGCGCCGTGACGTGCTAAACGAATAGTAACCATAACATCCTCTTGTGTGAATAAAACACCGGGCCCCATCGAGGAACGGAGCCCGGTGTCATATTAAAAGCCCGAAAATTTTACTGATTTCTGGGGAAATTGCAATCAGCATCTTGGTACTGAGCATTAAACAAGGGATAGAAGGCGTATATCGGTGCAGCTAGTTTAGTTCCGGCGTGCGCGCAGAAAGCGGAGCGTACACGTAGTACGTGAGCATTTCGAGCACACCCCGGAGCTAAAATGGCAAACAAGATAGCCTTATACCCTTGTTTTCAGCGGCCAGGGAATCCTGGCGGCATCATCCCCTTCATGCCCCGCATCATCTTCATCATGCCGCCTTTCGACTTCATCTTCTTCATCATGCGCTGCATATCGTCAAACTGTTTGAGCAAACGGTTCACATCCTGCACCTGCATTCCGCAACCTGCGGCGATACGGCGCTTGCGCGAACCTTTGATAATTTCTGGTTTAGCACGTTCTTTCAGCGTCATCGAATTGATGATCGCTTCCATACGCACCAGCACCTTGTCATCCATCTGTGATTTGACGTTATCCGGGATCTGCCCCATGCCCGGCAGTTTGCCCATCAGGCTGGCCATACCGCCCATGTTTTTCATCTGACGCAGCTGTTCAAGGAAGTCAGTCAGGTCAAAACCGTCACCTTTTTTCAGCTTGGAGGCCAGCTTCTCAGCCTGCGCGCGGTCGACTTTACTTTCGATATCTTCGATCAGCGACAGCACGTCGCCCATACCCAAGATACGCGAAGCAATACGGTCCGGATGGAACGGCTCCAGCGCTTCGGTTTTCTCACCGACGCCGAGGAATTTAATCGGCTTGCCGGTGATATGACGAATCGACAGCGCTGCACCACCGCGGGCGTCGCCGTCCACTTTGGTCAGCACGACCCCAGTCAACGGCAGCGCTTCGTTAAACGCCTTCGCCGTATTCGCCGCATCCTGACCAGTCATCGCATCGACAACGAACAGGGTTTCTACCGGGTTAAGCGACGCATGGACCTGTTTGATCTCATCCATCATCGCTTCATCGACGTGCAGACGGCCGGCGGTATCCACCAGCAGCACGTCGTAGAACTTCAGCTTCGCTTCTTTCAGCGCGGCGTTAACAATATCAACAGGTTTCTGACCGACGTCAGACGGGAAGAAATCGACGCTAACCTGCTCAGCCAGCGTTTCCAGCTGTTTGATCGCCGCCGGACGATAAACGTCCGCAGAGACAACCAGCACTTTCTTCTTGTGCTTTTCACGCAGGAATTTACCCAGCTTAGCCACGCTGGTCGTTTTACCTGCACCTTGCAGGCCCGCCATCAGCACAACGGCTGGGGGCTGTGCGGCTAAATCCAACGCCTGGTTCTCTTCGCCCATCGCAGCAACCAGCTCGTTGCGCACAATTTTGACGAACTCCTGGCCTGGGGTCAGGCTTTTGTTAACTTCATGGCCTACCGCGCTTTCTTTTACACGGCTGATAAAGTCACGGACTACAGGCAGAGCGACGTCCGCCTCCAGCAGCGCCATGCGCACTTCGCGCAGGGTATCTTTAATATTGTCTTCGGTAAGGCGTCCGCGGCCGCTAATGTTGCGCAGCGTACGCGACAAACGATCGGTTAAATTATCAAACATTGTCTCTCGCCTGAGGTGGAAACGGTCGGTCGCCGCAGCGACACAAAAAAAAGGAATTGCCGCAGTATAACACGACATAAACGCGAATGTGCTGCAACGGTTGGAGCCTGAGTCACGTGACGTTATACTGCTTCTCTTTACTATTTAGTCAACAGTCGACGCCCATATGCCTGTTTTTGCTCTACTCGCCCTTGTCGCCTATTCCATCAGCCTCGCGCTGATCGTCCCTGGCCTGCTGCAAAAAAATAGCAGTTGGCGGCGGATGGCGATTCTTTCCGCAACTATTGCGTTGATTTGTCACGCCTTTGCGTTGGAGTCACGCATTTTCCCTGGCGGCGAAAGCGGGCAAAACCTCAGTTTATTAAACGTGGGATCGCTGGTTAGCCTGATGATTTGCACGGTAATGACCATCGTTGCGTCACGTAATCGCGGTTGGTTATTGCTGCCTATCGTCTACACCTTTGCGTTGATCAACCTCGCTTTCGCCACCTTTATGCCGAACGAGTACATCACGCACCTGGAAACCACGCCGGGTATGCTGGTGCATATCGGCCTGTCGCTTTTCTCCTATGCTACGCTAATTATTGCAGCCCTTTACGCACTACAGCTGGCGTGGATTGACTATCAATTAAAAAATAAACGACTGGCCTTTAGCAGCGAAATGCCGCCACTCATGAGCATTGAACGTAAAATGTTTCATATCACCCAGATCGGCGTAGTTCTGCTAACTCTGACGCTGTGTACCGGGCTGTTCTACATGCATAACCTGTTCAGTGCGGAAAATATTGATAAAGCAGTGCTGTCAATCGTGGCATGGTTCGTCTATATCGTCCTGCTTTGGGGCCACTATCATGAAGGATGGCGCGGACGCCGGGTCGTCTGGTTCAACGTGACTGGTGCAGGGCTGCTGACGCTGGCTTACTTCGGTAGCCGCGTATTACAACAGTTCATGAGTTAAGTCTTTAAGGAACCCTAAGTGGAACATATCTCCACCACCACGCTGATCGTTACTCTGATCATTATGGTGATTATCTCGGCCTATTTCTCCGGTTCAGAAACCGGCATGATGACGCTAAACCGCTATCGTCTGCGCCATATGGCAAAGCAAGGCAACCGCCAGGCAAAACGCGTCGAAAAGCTGCTACGCAAACCCGATCGTTTAATCAGCCTGGTGCTTATCGGCAATAACCTCGTCAATATCCTTGCCTCGGCGCTGGGCACCATTGTTGGTATGCGCCTGTATGGTGACGTCGGCGTCGCGATTGCCACTGGTGTCCTGACCTTTGTGGTGCTGGTGTTTGCCGAGGTGCTACCAAAAACAATTGCTGCGCTTTATCCGGAGAAGGTCGCTTATCCAAGCAGTTTCCTTCTGGCGCCTCTGCAAATACTGATGATGCCGCTGGTGTGGCTGCTCAACACCATCACCCGAGTCCTGATGCGCATGATGGGCATCAAAACCGACATCGTTATCAGTGGCGCATTAAGTAAAGATGAATTACGCACCATCGTTAATGAATCGCGATCGCAAATCTCCCGCCGTAACCAGGACATGCTGCTATCCGTGCTGGACCTGGAGAAAGTCAGCGTTGACGACATCATGGTTCCCCGCAACGAAATCGTCGGCATTGATATTAACGACGACTGGAAATCAATTGTTCGTCAGCTGACCCATTCTCCACACGGACGCATTGTGCTATACCGCGATACCCTGGACGACGCGATGAGTATGCTACGCGTACGCGAAGCCTATCGCCTGATGACGGAGAAAAAAGAATTCACTAAAGAGGTGATGCTGCGCGCCGCCGATGAAATTTACTTCGTACCAGAAGGCACGCCGCTCAGCACCCAACTGGTGAAATTCCAGCGTAATAAGAAGAAAGTTGGCCTGGTGGTTGATGAGTATGGCGATATTCAGGGCCTGGTGACGGTTGAAGATATCCTCGAAGAGATCGTAGGTGATTTCACAACATCAATGTCGCCAACGCTTGCAGAAGAAGTCACGCCGCTTAACGATGGCTCAGTGATTATTGACGGCACCGCCAACGTACGTGAAATTAACAAAGCGTTTAACTGGCATCTGCCGGAAGATGAAGCCAGGACGATTAACGGAATTATCCTCGAAGCTCTTGAAGAGATCCCGGCGCCAGGCACGCGCGTACGCATCGAACAGTATGATATCGATATTCTTGATGTTCAGGAGAATATGATTAAACAGGTGAAGGTAATGCCGGTGAAGCCCATTCGCGAGAGCGTTGCGGAGTAACGGCTAATCCAGAAGATCACAGCAAACTTCGGTTCACCATTAATAGCAAAACGGCTACCAGAGAGGTAGCCGTTTGAAGTCATTTACTTGGCTTTCGCCACGGTCACCATCGCAGCGCGAATAGTACGACCATTCAGGGTATAGCCCTTCTGCATCACACCCAGCACCTTGCCAGCCGCGACATCTTCAGACTCAACCATCGCAATGGCCTGATGCACGTTCGGATCCAAAGGCACGTCGGTATCAGCAATCACTTCCACGCCGAACTTACGTACAACATCGAGCATTGACTTCAACGTGAGCTCAATACCTTCAACCATCGGAGCCATATCCGGATTCGCTTTATCAGCCACTTCTAGTGCGCGATCCAGGCTATCGATTACCGGCAGCAATTCATTGACGAACTTCTCCAGCGCGAATTTATGCGCTTTTTCAATATCCAGCTCGGTACGACGGCGCAAGTTGTCTTCATCAGCTTTCGCACGCAGCATCACTTCACGTTCACGCTTCTGTGCTTCAACAAGCTGTGCTTCCAGATTCGCAATGGTTTCATCGCGCGGATCCACCTGCTCAGCCGAAACTTCAGGCTCTAGCGCCTCAACGTCGTCGTGCTGCTCCGTGATAATTTCTTCCGGGGCTTGCCCCTCAGGCGTTTTCTGTTCTTTACTACTCATGAATTTCTCCGCGTTTTTTTCGCATTCATCTCGCTAACTTCGCTTATTATGGGGATCAGTTTCCGGGTTTCAAGTGAACACGGCCAGATTGTCACTATTCATTTAACGCAAGGACATCCAGATCATGAAGAACCACTTCAAGTGTATAGGCATTGTGGGACACCCTCGTCACCCAACCGCGCTGACCACACATGAAATGCTCTGGCGCTGGCTGTCCAGCAAAGGTTATGAAGTGCTGGTTGAGCAGCAAATTGCTCATGAACTACAGCTTAGCAACGTTAAGACCGGGACACTGGCGGAAATTGGTCAGCAGGCTGATCTCGCCGTTGTCGTTGGCGGCGACGGCAATATGCTCGGCGCGGCGCGCACCCTGGCGCGCTACGACATTAACGTTATTGGGATTAACCGCGGTAATCTCGGTTTTCTGACCGACCTCGACCCGGATAATGCGCTACAGCAACTTGCCGATGTTCTCGAAGGCCACTATATCGCCGAAAAACGCTTCTTATTAGAAGCACAGGTGTGCCAGCAGGATTGCCAGAAACGCATCAGCACAGCAATTAACGAAGTCGTCCTGCATCCTGGTAAAGTCGCGCACATGATTGAGTTCGAAGTCTATATCGATGAGGTTTTTGCCTTCTCTCAACGTTCCGACGGCCTGATTATCTCCACACCGACCGGCTCCACCGCCTATTCACTCTCCGCTGGCGGCCCAATCCTCACACCATCGCTGGACGCTATTACCCTGGTGCCCATGTTCCCGCATACGCTTTCCGCCCGCCCGCTAGTGATTAACGGCGACAGCACCATCCGCCTGCGCTTTTCTCAGCGCTGCAGCGACCTTGAAATTAGCTGCGACAGCCAGATAGCACTCCCCATTCAGGATGGTGAAGATGTGCTAATCCGCCGCTGCGATTATCATCTCAATCTCATCCATCCTAAAGACTACAGCTATTTCAATACATTAAGCACCAAGCTTGGCTGGTCGAAAAAATTGTTCTGATTTTGTAGCCTGCCTCTTTACTGGATAAAAAACCAGTCTATACTGTACGAAAACACAGTAATGGTTTTTCATACAGGAAGGCAGCTATGTTGGCACAACTCACTATCAGTAATTTTGCTATCGTTCGTGAGCTGGAAATCGATTTTCACAACGGTATGACCGCCATCACCGGTGAAACCGGCGCTGGTAAATCGATCGCTATCGACGCGCTGGGGCTGTGCCTCGGTGGTCGGGCTGAAGCCGATATGGTGCGCAGAGGCGCCAGCCGGGCTGATTTATGCGCACGCTTCTCCCTGAAAGATACACCCGCAGCTCAACGTTGGCTGGAACTGAACCAGCTGGAAAGCGGACGTGAGTGTTTACTTCGCCGCGTTATTAGCGCAGACGGTCGCTCCCGCGGCTTTATCAACGGTACCGCAGTCCCTCTCTCCCAGCTTCGCGAGCTGGGTCAGCATCTTATCCAGATCCACGGCCAGCATGCACACCAGTTACTAACTAAATCCGAACATCAGAAAACACTGCTTGATAGCTATACCGGTGAGTATGTACTTACTCAGCGTATGGCTGAACACTATTGCCAGTGGCATCAAAGCTGCCGCGAATTGGCTAAGCATCAGCAGCAAAGTCAGGAACGCGCAGCTCGTGCGGATCTGCTGCAATATCAATTGAAAGAGTTAAACGAATTCAGTCCGCTGCCGGGTGAATTTGAGCAAATTGATGAAGAGTACAAGCGTCTGGCGAATAGTGGTCAACTCTTGACCGTCTGCCAACATGCGCTAACGGTGCTGGCAGATGGTGAGGAAGCCAATCTGCAAAGCCAGCTTTATACCACTAAACAGCTGGTAAATGAGTTGGTTAGTATGGATAGCAAACTTTCAGGAGTGCTGGATATGCTGGAAGAGGCGTCTATCCAGCTCATCGAAGCCACCGATGAGCTACGCCATTATAACGACCGTCTCGATCTCGATCCGAACCGTCTGTTTGAGTTGGAACAGCGTATCTCCCGACAAATTGCCCTGGCACGTAAGTATCAGATTACGCCTGAGGAACTTCCGGAATTCCATCAGGCTTTGCTGGAAGAGCAGCGTCTTCTGGACGATAGTGCAGGTTCTCTGGAATCCCTCGGTCAAATGGTAGTAGAGCACCATCAGTTAGCGCTGGATACAGCAAAGCAGCTGCACGCCCTGCGCCAGAGCAGTGCCGATGAGCTGACCCAGCTGATTACGGAGAGTATGCACTTACTTTCCATGCCGCACGGTGTGTTCGCCATTGATGTCTCGTTTGATGAACGTCACCTTACCGCCGAAGGTGCAGACCATATAGAATTCCGAGTGACCACAAACCCCGGGCAACCGCTACAGTCGATTGCCAAAGTCGCTTCCGGAGGCGAGCTCTCTCGTATCGCGCTGGCGATTCAGGTTATCACCGCACGGAAAATGGAAACGCCGGCATTGATTTTCGATGAGGTGGATGTCGGTATTAGCGGTCCGACGGCAGCGGTAGTTGGCAAACTGCTGCGCCAGTTAGGTGAATCAACCCAGGTGATGTGTGTAACCCATCTACCTCAGGTGGCGGGCTGCGGTCATCATCATTTCTTCGTCTGTAAGGAAACCGATGGGGAGATGACGGAAACGCATATGTACCCTCTGGATAAACGTGCTCGTTTGCAGGAATTAGCCCGTCTGCTAGGCGGTAGCGAGGTCACCCGCAACACCCTGGCAAACGCGAAAGAGTTGCTCGCTGCGTAAACTTTTTGATTTTCGCAGAGTCATAGTGAACAGCAAATTGCCGATAGACCTGCAGCCGAAGGTTCCCAACCGGGCAAAGGTCTATTATCATCGGCATATTACAGATGAGCCACGTACTGCTCGGGCCCAAAAAGGAATCAAATCACTATGCGCTGTAAAACGCTGACTGCTGCCGCAGCGGTTCTTCTTATGTTGACCGCAGGCTGTTCCACTCTGGAACGAGTGGTTTACCGTCCTGACATCAACCAGGGTAACTATCTGGCACCGACCGATGTAGCAAAAATTCGGGTCGGCATGACACAACAACAGGTCGCCTATGCACTGGGTACTCCAATGATGTCGGATCCGTTTGGTACTAACACTTGGTTCTATGTTTTCCGTCAGCAGCCTGGGCATGAAAAAGTCACCCAGCAGACTCTTACCCTGACTTTCGACAGCAGTGGAGTGTTGACTAATATAGATAACAAACCTGCTCTGACTACCGAGTAAGGCCGTAAAATGCAAAAAAGCGCTCAATGAGCGCTTTTTTAATGTCTGAAAAATGATTACTTTCCAGCGCTTTTCTCGGCCCGCTGGCGACGCAGCTCTTTCGGGTCAGCAATAAGCGGGCGATAAATTTCCACACGATCTCCATCATGCACTTCATCATGTAGTTTTGCCGGGCGGCTATAGATGCCCACTTTGTTCTTTGCCAGATTAATATCATCGCGTAACGTCAAGAGACCGCTGGCGACAATCGCCTGCTCAACCGTCGCCCCCGCCTCCAACCTGACGCTCTGCAGATACTGCTTTTCCGGCAACGCATAGGCCACTTCAACAACGATGTTAGCCGACACTGTAGACCTCTTTAGCGCGGACCGTAAACGCCTGCACCATGTTCATGGCCAGTTCTTTAAAGATGCGGCCAAAAGCCATTTCAATCAGCTTATTGGTGAATTCAAAATCGAGATGAAACTCAATTTTGCACGCCTCCGGACTTAACGGAATAAACGTCCAGCCGCCAATCAGTTTTTTGAACGGCCCATCGACCAGACTCATCAAAATGCTCTGGTTGCTAGTTAACGTATTGCGGGTAGTGAATGTCTTGCTGATGCCAGCTTTGGACACATCAACCGCCGCAGTCATTTGCGTCGGCCCAAGTTCCAGCACACGGCTACCGGTGCAGCCAGGCAAAAAATCAGGGTAGGACTTCACATCGTTTACGAGTTGATACATCTGTTCCGCGCTGAAGGGCACCAGCGCAGTACGGCTAATCTGAGGCATAGCAGGTTCCACATATAAACACGGCGCAAATAATATCATTTATCTGCTGCTAAAAAAAACGCTGTACTGCAACTCGTGCTAAGATAGCCCATTACACCTCGCAGGATGGATTGAGGTACGACTGTTTTAAGACGATGACTTCAGGATACTATGACTAAGAAAAAAGCCCACAAACCTGGATCAGCCACCATTGCGCTGAATAAACGCGCCCGTCATGAATACTTTATCGAAGATGAATACGAGGCTGGTCTCGCCCTGCAGGGTTGGGAAGTAAAATCTCTGCGTGCAGGCAAAGCCAACATCGGCGATAGCTACGTCATCCTGAAAGATGGCGAGGCTTATCTGTTCGGCGCCAACTTTACCCCAATGGCTGTGGCTTCCACCCACTACGTCTGCGATCCGACGCGAACCCGCAAGCTACTGCTAAATCAGCGTGAGCTGGACAACCTCTATGGACGCATTAACCGTGAAGGTTACACCGTAGTTGCGCTTTCTCTTTACTGGAAAAACGCCTGGTGTAAAGTAAAAATCGGCGTAGCGAAAGGTAAGAAACAGCACGACAAGCGTACCGATATAAAAGATCGTGAGTGGGCGGTGGATAAAGCCAGGATCATGAAACACGCTGGCCGTTAATTCCCCTTCTTAATGAGGGTCAGTTCTCTGGCCCTCACGCTATATCGTTGTTGATGCTGATTTTTCACCCAACCCGCCGCTAGAATCCTCGAAACGAGGGCTGGTAAGCACATTCATAAATCTGTTATACTCAACGTACACATTGGGGCTGATTCTGGATTCGACGGGATTTGCGAAACCCAAGGTGCATGCCGAGGGGCGGTTGGCCTCGTAAAAAGCCGCAAAAAAATAGTCGCAAACGACGAAAACTACGCTTTAGCAGCTTAATAACCTGCTAAGAGCCCTCTCTCCCTAGCTTCCGCTCTTAAGACGGGGATCAAGAGAGGTCAAACCCAAAAGAGATCGCATGGATGTCCTGCCTGGGGCTGAAGTGCTAAATCTAATCAGGCTAGTTCGTTAGTGGCGTGTCTGTCCGCAGCTGGCGTGCGAATGTAAAGACTGACTAAGCATGTAGTACCGAGGATGTAGGAATTTCGGACGCGGGTTCAACTCCCGCCAGCTCCACCAATCATGATTGGACAGTGATAGGACATCACTAGCAATAACAGGAAGTTAGCAGTCTCAGCAGGACACCGACCAGACGGTGAGGGGACAAAAAAGGATACGCAAAGGAGCCGCGGCTCTTGAGTGATAAAAAAGCCCGCTGCTGCGGGCTTTTTTATTGCTTGCCATTCAGCACATTCGTTAACAATGGAGTATATTTCATGCCTGATATTGCTTCTATAAATGCTGGTCTGTCTGCAGTAAAGCTTGCCTTTGGTATGGCCAAAGATCTTAAAGATGCGTCTGCTGCTTTCAATGATGCTGAAGTGCGTTTAAAAATTAGTGATTTATATAATGCGCTTAGTGAAGCGAGAATCAGTCTCGCGGAAGCACAAGTAGAAATAGTAGAGCTTCAAACTGAGGTCCGCAGATTAGAAGGAAAGCTTAAGGAAGCTGATGAATTAGTGTTCCGTGATGGTTTTTATTATCGTGCAGTTCCTGTTGATGGTAAATCTAACGGGCCTTTTTGTCCTAAGTGCTACGAGGATCAGAAAAAAATATCATCCGTCAGCGCGGCTACTGGGATTCACTCCCACTTTGGGAAAAAACACTGTCATGGCTGTGGAAGCCACTTCTGATTGAATTACCCAACATGGGGTGTCGGGGGTCGGAGGTTCAAATCCTCTCGTGCCGACCAAAAATCCCTGAGAAACCAGCCTTTTAAGGCTGGTTTTTTATGTCTGTTTTTCGTACGGGAGTTAATGGGGTGAAACTGGGGTGAAACCCCGTCATAACTTCTATGCGCCCCCCTATGTAACCACTCAGATACCTGAAAAAATCCACATATATTATTTACTTAATCCTGCGGCTATGATGCTCCTTTAAACCCCTGTATCTCTGGGTTATCTTTTAAGAATTAAAGAGGGTTAAATGACGGCCGTAGTTGAAAAATTTTTAATAACAAATGAATGTGAGTTTGAAGCTTTCATCTCAAAAATGATGGGACGAAAGGATTTAGACTCTGATGAATTCTGTTTCCCTGACGTAGAGTTCAAAGGCTGGCCCACGATCAGCATCAATGTCAAAGGGGACAAGAAGAGATACAGCTCTTCGTTGACAGCCTCAATGCTGTTCGGGATGGCTGAGTTAACCAATGAGATTCAAAAGGCATTTACAGTCATCCGGCACGACACACATAACAGGCAAAAGTTAACGAACTCAGACAAACATTTGCTTGATATTGTGTACCATATAAGTGAAGGTTCAAGCCAAGCAGATGGTCAATCAGATGCAATTGTGAATGGAGCAGTTTCGGTGATCAAAGAAGCAATCGGTAAAATGAATGGCAGACAGGCGCTTTGCGCATTGGTTGCTATTGTTATTGCCGCCGGCACAGTTGGCTGGAAGGTTGCGGATGAATATTGGGAAACCCAGCGCCAGTCATCTTCTGATCAGATCTCTTTAGTCAAAGAGGCGACCGGGGCAGTACTAGAATCGCAAAAGTCAACCTTAGAACTTTTAAAAACAGGTCAGACAACCGTCAGCCGTGAAGTTTTGGCCCACGGTGAAGACGGTAGAAAAAAGTTTTTGAAAAATATTGCCCAAGACCCTAAGGTTAAAACAGTTAAACTCGGTGATGAAGTAATCGATCGTGCGCACCTTAATACATATACCCAGCGTCAGTCTGTTGATCGGATAAAGAATACACGTCAGGATGAATTTTATATTCGAGGCATATCTCGCTCGGGGGCTACCAATCAAGACATCAGCATTTCAGTTATCAGGGCCTCTAACGGTGAAGGTTTCACTATCAAAACCACTGCCGATATAACTTCAACTGATGAGCTTTTGGTGTTTTCCAGCGCTGTAGCAACAGAGTCTACTCTCGAGATCTCTTACTTAGAAGTCACAGAGAATGGACACGTATCTGCAGGCCAGCTAATTAATATCATTCAGCCAACAGAAATTCAAAACGATACCGCTGAGCCGGAGTCTACTGATTCAGCGGCAGATTCTGTAGCTGATGGTGAACCGACAAAACCCAAAAAGTAAAGTATTGGGCCATATCCTTAGAGGCATATGGCCCTTTAATCACATAACCGGGCAGTCGTCGAACTCTCCTGAGCGCGCATCATTGATTATGTATGTGATCACTCCAAATACTGCCGGCGGACAATTTTCCTCTTCCCCCGGAAGCGCCTCTTTTCGCCCAGATGACAGGTCCTCAAGATGAGGTTTTGGCACCTGCCGATAGCGCTTGACTCTGAACTCCCCCGCCATCGCACATACAAGCAAAGTGCCATCACATGGCTTAAGTGACGCATCAATGACGAGAAGAGCCCCCTGTAGAATACCCGCGCGATAACAGGTGTTTGCCGCACGCATAAAATACGTTGCAGCTGGATGCTTAATGAATTTTTCATCAAGTGAAATACGCATTTCTTCGTAATCTGCTGCTGGAGATGGAAAGCCCACGGTTTTACTCCTCTTTCTTGACACTGTACATAATTACAGTATATATACTGTATATAAACACAGTAAAGAGGATCGAGAAAATGTTTGTTGAACTCGTATATGACAAGCGCAATGTTGAAGGTTTGGCTAATGCTCGTTCTATCATTCTCAATGAGTTAACAAAACGAGTGCACAGAATTTTTCCTGATGCAGAAGTTAAGGTAAAACCTATGCAGGCAAATGCTCTTAACTCAGACGCCAGCAAACATGATAAAGAACGGCTAAACCGCATGCTTGAGGAGATGTTTGAAGAAGCGGATCTATGGCTGGTAAAAGAATGATCAGTTGCAACAGCGCCATATTTTCCGGGGTAAGGATCTACTTCCCGGAGGAAAGGAAGTTACCACTCCCTGATTTCGAATTACGGTCCTTCGCTATTATAAAAGTTCGAGAAGACAGCTATATGCTTCTTGAATCAACTAAAAGTGGCTGGTTTCCAGCCACGACAATGATTTATAAGGACTATGGTCCTGCCATATCTCATGCAATACAGTTGAGCGGCGATATCTGGGGGTGGGCAGATACGTTCATGACTTCACAGGTACGCCATTATTTGATGGGAAATATTTATATACAGTCTTCACACTGATCCCTATCACATCGGCAACCTGGGGCCGAGTCGCTCCTTTATCTAGCATGCGCTGGCAGCGCTCCACAACTTCTGTGGTCATTATCCGGCGCCGGCCACCTACCCGGCCCTGCTCCCTAGCCGCGGCTAAACCAGCGCGGGTTCGCTCAACTATCAATTCTCGCTCCATCTCTGCCAGCGCGCTCATTACGTGGAAAAAGAAGCGGCCTGCTGGCGTGCTGGTATCAATGCTGTCGGTCAGGCTGCGAAAATGAATCCCCCGCTCCTGCAGTTCTGATACCAGAGTGATGAGGTCGCGTACACTGCGACCGAGGCGATCCAGCTTCCAGACCACCAGCGAATCACCAGGTCGAAGACGGCGAATAGCTTTCCGTAATCCTGGCCGTTTAGCATTCTTTCCGCTGGCGGTATCTTCGAAAATTAGCTCACATTCTGCGCGAACCAGCGCATTTTTCTGTAAATCGAGGTTTTGATCGCCGGTAGACACCCGTGCGTAGCCAATCAGCATTATGCAACCCTTTGAAATAGCTGATTGTAAATTGCCGGGATTGTTCGCGTAAACCTGGATTCAGACGAACTGGGTATGGCATCAGTCAACTACATCCACGTATTCAACGTTCCCACCAGGCCGTTTGCTTACTATCTGTCCAAAAATTCCGGCAATGTCATGCTTGCAATAAGAGAGGCGGCAGCTTCGGGTGAGTCTGTCATCTTCGAGTCTGGGAAAACATATGATATTAGTCAGAACGATATCCCCTTTGCTAAACGGACGGAGTTTAATGGCCCGGATGGTAGTTATGTTAACTTCAATATTACTAATCCCGTGGGCACTTACGGCACCTTTGATTTACGTATAAGCAACGAGCTGAGTGGCGGATTTTATAACCGATTTCGCAATCTTCGCTTTCGATACCCAAATCAGGTGACCACCCTGAACGAGGCGACAACCGCTCCGGTTATATACCCACCGATTTTTCACGGTGGCGCATATGAATCCCGATTTGAATGCCTCGATGTTGGCAACGCATATTACGCGTTTCGTCTCGGTGGGACAGTCAATAATGTAGATTCCGGGTCAGCATCTCGGGTGGTATTTGACCAAATAATTGGGGCACCTCTTTATATGGGGGTGGCGTTAACTCAGGTCAGAGATGTTCCGGTCATTCAGGACATTCGCTGGAACTACAACTACCTAAATGGCGATACGTCACCGTATAAATATGACGTAACACTAATGCAGTGGATGCATGATAACGCCATAGCTTTTCGTTTCGGACGGATTGACTGGGCTACGATTATTAATCTGTTTGCATACGGATACTGCTACACATTCTTCATGCAATCATGGGGATATACAGGTTCCGCAGACCGACTAAAATTCGTCGGTTGTACAGCAGATCATTGTATATATCCAGTTTATGCACAAAATTTCACAAATCGTCTTACTTTTTCATTTTGTGGATTTACCGGGGATTTCAAGTCTGAATTTACCAGCCGTATAGCCCCAAATATCTGCTATATCAATGATGTGAGCGATCCTGATGCTGTCGTTTCGTTTAACGATTGCACGTTTAATAACTTTACCGGCTCAGTTATTCGAACTAATGGTACTCGCGTTGAGTTGAACGGTGGGCGGATTTGGGGGTTTGGATATGACTCCAGTGCTGCTCTTATCCGAAATGCCATCGAATTGACAGCATCGACGAAAGTAAAAATTAACAATACCAAAATTGACGCCTCAGCAGGAGCGTATACACGCTGTGTGTATGACGGCGGGCATGGTAATTCTGAATTGTATATAAGTGGCGGCGCTGAGCTTATCGGTGCTACATACGAATCCTACCGATGGGATGGCGGCGTGGATGGGGGTAACAAAGAATACATCGGACGCCGCGTGACAATTACAGGTGCCACAGCTGCAGTTAATATTCGTGGCGTCGTTTCTTTTTATCAACAGAAACATGATTACCCAGGTATTTCCATGCCTGTCTCCGGAACATACCAGTCCGGGGATGAAGTAAAAAATATGACCTTTACAATACAGGGCGTTGCTGGTTCTCGTTACGTGATTAAGAGCTGGCTACGCGTGACTACGGGAAGTTCACACGTCCTGAACGTTGACTGGGTCGCGCAGAAGGTTCCTACAGGGGATTAAAATGAGCATTACCATCGCGAGAAAAATAACACAACAGAACTCGGCATCATCGCTGGGTTTTCAGATTGAAGAGGCTGAAGATACTGTTTACGTAACTTATACCGCAAAATCAATCGTCTTTGTTTCTGGTGACATAGCCACGGTTGAGTTTGAAGTGTCGGTGGCAGGGTACGAACAGATCGGTATTCGCCATATTGATTGCCCATATTCAGGTGAAAATACACTTGATGAAGCAGAAGCGGCTCTCAAACTGAAAATTGAAGAATCCGCAACAGCCGAGGCCGAAACCGCAGCGAATGAGAAACTTATTGCCGAGCAAATGGTGCTGGCCGAGGAAATGGCGAAAGCTGTTGAGGAGGCCCTGAAAAACAATCAAGTATCAGAATAAATATCCCGCCAGTAATGGCGGGAGTTCTTACAAAACAACAACCGTGTAATGCTTCAGCGTCGGGTCGATGAAATCATCGCCGTCTTCATTATCGTTTGTCGCCGGGTTTTCCATTTCTCTTTTCTGCGTGATATACCAGTCGGCCGTTTCGACAATATGAGCGGTGTTATCGGTGCTGAATGACAAATACTCTTCATCGTCACGCCTTGTTGCGGTGACTTCATACAACCCGTCCCTGACCAGATAAACGTAATACATATTTTATTTCCTCATGTATTGGGGTGCATGTTGTCGAACCAGTAAACAGGAAGTTCCAGCTCAATTTCCCCGGTAAACCCGTAAATTTTAAATCCGGCGTTAGATGTCACTGAGCCTAAAAAGTAATTCGGCACCTTGAGCGGCGGGGTTGAGATGAAATCATCCTTCGTTAAATCGATATAACTTTTGGTCAGTATCGTATTCAGGACATCAATCTCATCACCGAGAACCTGAGAACGGACATTTTCTGTCTGCGTGACCACTGAGTTAGCAACGGTTATCGTCGGATTGCCCAGCGGACGAATGACCGCCTGAACCTTCACCTCACCCACCGCGTTTTTGCATTTAATCGCGCACATCGCTGACAGGTAGTTGGTGTTTCTCGGGAACTGGATTTCGGTCGCCTGATACAGGTAGAGGACATCCGTTGCTGAGGTCATGCTGATTTTGACAGGGATTAATCCATCAGTATCCGCAGCACCAAAGACCGCCGTGGCTCCACCCTGAGTGAAAATCCAGTGGTAGGCGCTGGCCGCACTGGCGGTGGCTTTTGTCGTCGGCAGCGATGCACCTGCCGCCCCGGTAAACTGGTACACCGGGTTGAGAGCGTATTTACCCACGCCATAACCGTAACCCGGCAACCATTTATAGGTATCGCTGTTTTTGTGCTGAATAATAACAACCGCAGCGTTCTCTGCCCCCGTCCACGAACCATACTTGCTGTTGCACATGTAACCGGCAGGGCCTGCGCCCATATCCACATCACGGAATTCCGCAACAACGCCGCGATATGTCGCCCCGTAAATGACGTCCCTGATGCCACGATAAGTTACGCCGATGCGTCGGGAGTCCGTTAGCCCGCCAATCATCAGAAAACGACACTGGCCACCGGAACCCTCTTTGACGGGCTGGTTTATCAGCATCTCGTCATAGCCTTCGAAATGGCTGTTTGTGAACATGAACGAACCGGATGCATTAGGGCCAAAGCGGAAAGCATCACGGCGGGCATAATCATTACTGATGTTGTCAAAATAAATCGCTGGTCCGTTGCTGTTAACGTGGATATTGTCTTCGGTGCTGTTAGACAGGACGCAGTTATTCAGCCACCACCGCTCACCGGCATTAAGTGCTGTGGCATTTGGCTGATACAGGCCATAGGTGTTTGCATAAGCGTTGCAGTTTTCAAAGCCCACCATGTAGGTGTCGTAATTGCCGAATGTCAGACCGCCCGTGCAGTTGAACACCCGAACGTTACGTATAACGGTATCCCTGACGTTAAGGTATGCAGTCCCATCCGGGCGACGTGACCGATTACCCAGAATGACGCCGTGAGGGGTGTAATCCTCGCCGCCGCCTTTGATATAGAGAAAGCTGCGTGGGTTGATAGCAAAGCCGCCCTGGTCAGCCGCTCCCTCGTTGTAGCTGTTACCCAGCCCGCCACGTAATCCCTCAAATTCATTGCTGCACAGTATCGCTACATCATCGACAGCACGTGAAAAATCCCAGAACTGAAGCGTAAGCGGAACCAGTTCGACCAGCGCAGCGCAGAAGTGCACGCCTTCCGTCATTATGTACTCAGTAGCCCCGCCAGAATCAACCAGACCAGGAACAAGAATGGTCGCCTTCCTGTCATTAATCCGGCTGGCAGCAATAGCCTTAGCAACTATCCAGGCGTTTATTTTATGAATGCACTGCGCGAGGTTATTTTCAGAGGGAGAGTATCCCGCCAGAAATACGTTATACCCCTCGGATACATCCGCTTTCCATCTTGCGCCGTTCGGCGTCACAAATACCGAAAATCCATTTTCTTCCGATGTGGTATCCGTCGCATCGTAATACAGCCTTTCATTCAAAGCGGGGCCATCGTTCACAGCCCGAAACAGGATTATCTCCTGCCCGTGGTATTCCGGTTCAATGCTTCTCAGGGCATCCAGCGTGGCACACTTTCCCACCAGTTTCTGGCCGTCGCCTGAACCCAGGTTTGAGCGAAGAGCCGCATCACCAATATTCGACCATTTCCCTGCCGGGTTTTCAGCCGACCACACGCCGCCATCATTCTCTGGAGAATCTCCGGCAATGACGTGCTCAAGCTCTCCAAGGTATTTGTACCAGGAGCCGTTAAAACTCACGATTTGATTGCGGTTCTGAACCGTCAGGCCTATGGCCCAGTCCCCCAACTCCTGCCAGCCGATAGACGCAACTGCCTGCTCACCACGACTGGTGATATAGGCGATGAACCGACTGAAGATCATCTCCATTCCGTACCATGTACGACGAAGTGCACCGAAACGATCCGGCAATGACTCCTTTTCTTTATCACTAACTAACTTGTCAAGGATAACGACGTTCTTCAGCAAAACCTCAGGGGATGTCGAGCCAAGCTTTTCGTTGTCGGCCATACATTGTGCTCCAAAATGAAAAACCCGCCGAATGAGGCGGGTGAAAGAATACTTTAGAGAAAGTTAAGCGACGTCGCCGGGGTAGGTGGCGTCGTCGTAGGCGTAGAATTCGTCACGATATTGTCGAGCAGTTACTTCGCATGTTCCGTCATCCTGCGGGGAGACCTCGGCCACTATCGCGTGATACACATCTTTTTCTGAGCTACAAAAAATAAGTCTTGGCGGTTCTATAAAGGGATCACCAATCAGGATATCGTCAAATTGAGCCTGATGCGGTACTGCCACCTGATAATCTCCGCCGGGCGATGCACTCAGCAAGCCAGACGCCGTGCCGTCCTGATACCGGATATACACCCGGGGATTTTCAAATGACCAGTCAAGCTTCTCGGTGACGGTGAACGTCGTCAGACCATCAGTTGTAGACATCGCATCAATAAGACACGAAATGGTGTTGTTGCCGGGAATATCATCTGTCAGAACGATGCGATCGCCCACGCTGTAACACAACGCATCCATTTCCGTTGTGGTCTTGTGAACCAGGCGCTGCATGCGGTATTTCATCAGTCTGCGCATGCCTATCTGATAAGCGCGATCCTCTTCCCCTACGCCATCCAGCGTATAGTCTTCAACTTTAACGGGAGTCGGATTACCTGGTGTACGACACTGAACGGTTTCCTCTGCCCATGTGGTGCTGTTGATATAAGTGACGTCCACGCCGTCGTAATCATCATCGTTTGGAGCAGTGAAATCCGTCTGAAGCTCTTCCACCATTTCGTGCGGCGTGATGGCGCCAACCCACGGTTTCACGCCTTCCCTGCCGACTGATGCGAGCCCCTGGGTATTCAGCATGAAATACGACTTTCCCGCGTTCGCGATTTTTTGCAGCATTTCCAGCGCCGACATACTATCGCTGGTTGCAAAATCGAATGTTTCTCCACCAGGTGTCCAGTACGCGCTTTCAAGCGCATCAATTGCTGCGGTATCCATTTCCAGTCCCAGAGACCGACCAACGTGATACAGTGCGCCGGAGATGCTGCGTGGCAATGCTGAGTCATAAATCCCCGTGGCCACAACGTTCACGCGGCGATCGGACTGCGCCGCCAGCTTACCACCCGTCTCGACCGTAGCTCCCATCAGAGTGACACCGGCGTAAGATGATGGACGCGCCAGTAACCTCCCGCGCAACGCCTGCCAGTACATAGCGTCACGGGCGTTATTACTTCCCTGCTCATTACGACGTCGGCAACGAACCTCTACAAGCCCCGTTGTTGACAGTTCAAATCGTTCTGTGAACCCCAGCCCATTGACGTTTTGCAGAGCATAAACACCCTCCTTGCTTGTCCACCCAGTACCGGAACCATATACCCGGTACTGAATCTCCCATTCACAATGGCGCGTCCTTTTATTCCCTTTTTTATCAAAACCGCAAATACCCGACGGGAAAGCAAAGTTGATCTCAAATGCATCAACAACTTCATTTTCAGGACAAACAAGGAAAGGCCCCATCCAGGTATCGTTGTCATTGATTCCGGTGGCCTGATAATCAATCATTGTCCGCACTGAGAATCCTGACCAGGCTGGATCAATAACACCATCAATCACACGCTGAACGGTTGCCGATGTGCCATCCGACTCAACTATCCGGTACTCGTTACCCCGATGGGCCAGAGACAAACGTTGTGTACCTTCCGGTATCCCCAAAAAGGCTGCACCAGAAGCGCTACCATAGGCAAGCCTGACATTTGCAGTGATCGCCGGGCTTCCGCCGCTGGAGGCTGACCCCGTAGTAAATGAAGGGTTGTCACCGAACGCAGAAACGGGTAGTGCGGAGGATGTAATGTCACCACCTTTCCACGGGCTAGATTTCTCAACTATCCGAACGATACCGCCATCATCATGAGCAACGAGTCCTGATCCGGTAAGCCCTTCGTTTATGGCAGCAAGAAGCCCTGACATATTCAGATAATCGGCCACCAGCGAGACCGTGAACGTTGCAGCGTGCCAGGTGATATCAAATGTCTGCCCTGTCACGGAAAAATCATACGTTGTCGGCGAAGCGTTTCCGCGTAAAATCGCCGAGCTACCACCAGTTCCGGGAACTGCATCCTGTCCGGGGGTATAGACTGCGATAACCAGATCATATTTTGCGCCGCCAATCTCAAGCGTGACGGGCATGCCGGATACAGGATTGATTTCCGCCAACGTATCGCTGGCCAGCACGCTATAACCCGATGATGTTGAAACCAGGTAATTAGCAGGTGCAATGATGGTCACAATGGTTCCATCTACCCACGATTCCGGCAAGGCGTTACCTTCATCCTCATCATCGTTATCATCATCAAGCCCGTTGAAACTCACCGTAGCGCCAGCGACCGTCATGCTGTCAGCGTTGATATCGGAAGAATCGGGAGCTGTCTGGGCCATATCAAGGCCGCTACCGCTGGATGTACCGCCGACCTCGGTCGAATTAAACCAGTTTTCACTGCGGCGATCCGCAGAGACATCCGCTCCGGGAGGGTAAACGTCGTAAGTGAATGAATCACCTAGTGCGCTGATTGGCGTGGCACCTACGCGAATATCGCCATTGGTGAATGCAAAATTTCCCATTCCCAGACAAACCATCATCTCCACCGTCATGCGGGTGGGATCATCAGGGTTATATCGGGTTACGGGCTGTACAACATAATCGGGATAGATGCGCGCCCGACCAAACAATTCACGAATCGGGTCGCCAAGTTTTGCCTGGTTGGCTTTTGCCGGGTTGAGATCAAGGGAAGTCCCGTTACTGGACGAATACCCCCCCTTATCCATTTGCGACATCATCACGATGGCATAAATAGCCGATGCCGCCGCGACCGCTGCCGCAACCCAGGTAGCAATCACTGTGGCAGAAACCCCCTCACCGGGTACGGGAAAAACGCTCACATCACTGTCGGAATAAATGACGCAGAAAGGCCACTCCTGCGGTGTTATCGCTCGCCCATTTACCTCAAAAGCAACACGCTGCTGCATGTCGAGACGATAGTTGTCTACGTTTTCCGACATCCATTCATGCACCGTCATCGTGCGGTGCTCATGCCTTTCGAGCGGTTCGCCCGGCAACCTGGACGGGTATACACGAATAGTCACTGGTAATACTCCACTTTCAGATACTGCTTCTCAAAGCGCGTCAACGGCAGGATCGTCACGTTGCGACGGGGATTGCATTCCAGCACATACAGCATACTGTTCAACTCAACCACCACACCGAGATGACCAATCATTCCCCCGATATAACAGGCAGCCACGGCACCGGCACAGGGATCACAGCACGCTACGTTTTCACGGAAATGGGTGCAGGCAGCGTGCATCTCATTACCCTCTTTAATCACGCCTTCAAACACTGGCCACTCAGGTAAGCCGAGGTCTCGACGTACTTCATGAACAACCCCGTAGCAGTCGAGGACAGGAAAGACGCGTCCGCCCATTTGCCAGCGGACAGCCAGGTACTTATCAATGTTCAGCATGGGATACCTATCGGGTGTAACGGAGGCCAGGGAAATATGGTAGAGTGAAGCGGTTGCGCGGCCAGGCATAATCAAGAACGTTTTTGAATCCCGCGGTGATATTGACCACAATTGCTGTCCAAGAGCCCCCTTTTACAGGCATAACGGAGGGCGGCTCAGCGGGACCGGAAAGGTCTGTTGAAATGTATTGCCGGAAAATGATCGTGGATTCATTCAGTTCATCAACGGCATCTCGAATAGCTTTAGAGACCACGCCGTCGATATTGCATAAAGAAAATTTAAGATCCTGCGTCCCGTCTTCATTTCTGGCAGGAAGCGAAAACGATATTGCACATGCCAGAAAAGTGACGGTATTGCCACCTTCGGTTGTGGCCGTTATGTCCTCATAACCTTCACACAGGTAATAATACTGGTCACCTATATTAATCTGCAGAGTGCCGATGATAACTTCAGACCCTGAGGAAGCATAAAGTCGGTTAATTACTGTCATGCTTAGGCCATTCCTTATTGAGGGCGATATCCAGAAGAGACTGCCCAACCAGCCATTCAGGGTAATTACCCCAACCAACTGGAGCGAGTGGTCGCTCTCTCAACTCAATGGTCGCGGAATAACGCCACAGGCCAGGCTTAATAAATGAGGGTCCTTTATAAATCCCTATAAATCGACATTTAAATAATTTCACACCAACCGGGGTTTTGCATTTCATGTAAAACCATGCTGCCCCGTCTGCTAAAACATCTCTGAACCATGCTTCAAAAACCTGAGCATGCGTATCGGTTTTAAACTGCCATACAACCGTGTTATTAGTTGGTACAGATGTATATTTTCTGCGCTGTCTGGCAAGACCTCCTACCCTGTCGGTACGTGTTATTGTTTCCGCTGGCTCAAACCCATAGCCATCATATGCCGGACCGGGTATATAATCATGAGGATAATAAATATCGGTCATTATTTTATACGCCTCCGGGGATATATTGATTTAAGCGAACGCCCATAATTCTCAGTGGGATTTATTACCTGAGAAGTCATATACTGCTTCATTCTTTTTTCAGAGGCACGCATCTGCTGATTCACCATTTGCATGGTGGTATCATCCGGTTTCCCTGTGAAGGTATTATGGAATTCTGCAACAATTGTCCGGCCACTTGCTGCTCTTTGCTGACGAACCTGGTCTAATGTGGCATCCAGTTTTGCCGATGTGCCAGCTGTAGTTACCCGCTCTCCCTTTTTCAATAACCAGGTTCCGGTCTCTGGGATTTTATCGATACCATCGTGGGCCATGCCCGCCAATGCTGAAGCAGATATAGCAGCAACAAGAGGAGCAGTGACGCCGGCAGCAGCTGCCAGCGCAGCAGGAGCAAGACCAGGGCCAACAATTGGAATGGCTGCGGTAGAGGCATATGCCGCAAGTTGGGCCTGAAGCGCTGTTGCCTGAGCATTAGCTATCATCGGAGCAACAGCTGTTGCCTGAGTTGTTTTTCCAACCAGGAGCTGAATACCCTGATAAACCAGCCACTGTGCAGCCATCTGGGCCAGAGTCTGAATAACAGTCTTACCAAAACCTTCAACCATATTGCTAAGGGCATCGCCAGCATCTTCAGACTGGGTGGCTAGATCATATAACCCCTGCTGGAGATTACTCGTTACTCCACTCAATGCAGTATTAGTCGTTTCCGCAGCAATCTGGTTATAGTTGGTGGCCATATCAGCGTAGTTTTGCCAGGAGGACTCAACACCTGCCAGCCAGTTACCCCGCATTTCATCCTGAGCGGAATAGTATCCTTCCAGTGCTTCCAGTTCCTTTTTATAACCTTCATCATCCAGGTTTCCTCCCTGATTCTGCCAGCCCTGGCGAAGTTGCGCTCTTTCAAGATTACGTTGACTGTCCTTGTCACCCAGACCAGCACTATCTGTCAGTGCCGCTGTTTTTTCCTGCATCTGGGTAATATATTTTAATGAGTTATCCTGAAGTTTATTTAAGCGCTCCTGAGCGACAATCTGATCGCCGAGTTTTGCATTGACTTCAGCCTGCGCCAGAACTTTATCCTTGCTGGCGAGTAAAGATTGCTCATCCTTACTGAGCGTTCTGGTTTTGGATGCCTCCTCAAGCACTGAGAAATCTGCCTCAAGTTTCCAGAGTTTTTTCCGCTCCAAACTGATTGTATCGTTCAGTTCTTTATGCTGCTGCAACACTTTTAGCTCGGACATCAGTTGCAGGGTTTCAACGTTCGTCTGGTCGGAGGAACGATCACCAGCGGAGACCTTGAAACCTTTTGATTTAGGCGTTTTTTTTAAGGATGCCTCATATTCTTTTTTGGCTGCAGCCATATTGATGGCGTAATCGGCTTGAAGAATATGCCCTTCTTTCAGCGCATTATTTAATTCATTCTGACGGGAAGTATATTTTTCAAGCGCGGTCTGCGATTTAGCATAATTTGCCTGTGCCTGGGCTGCATATTTCTGTTTATCAGACTCTGCCTCTGCTTCCTTTTCTGCCGCAGCCACACTGGCTTTGGCAATACCAGCCTGCTGCTGCGCCATATCAAGGGCCAGACGGGCCGACTCCCGGTCGCTCCAGAATCGGGCTCTGGCTTCATCGTTTACATAACGGTCATTTTTCCTGAGATTCCATATTTCATCAGCCCGTTTAAAAGCAGCCTCTGCCTTACTTGCTATCTCACCAGCGGTATCTGGTCGACCGAGATCGAGTGCAGCATCCCACATGGATTTAAACGCGCGTTTTAACGAATAAGCTGAACGCTCAATCGTACCCATGTTATCTATCAGGCTCTGAGTCTGTGTATCAAAGCCCTTTGTCGCTGCCTCATTTGCCGCCTGCAAAGCGGCGGCTTCATCTCCTGAACGCTGTAACTGAGCAACGTAATCAATCTGCTCGGCTGTTACGTTATGAAACTGTTGAGCCATCGCAATCAGGCCCGAGGTAGGATCATTCGCCAGTTTACCGAATGCTTCTGCAACCTTCTCAACCGGGACACCTGAGACAGCAGTAAACCTCGCTACTGACTGGCTTAATTCATCAAAACGTGCACCAGCGCCGACCCCCGCATTAATTAATGCCGTCAGGGAATCACTGGTTTGATCAAAGGTAAGTCCGGCCTGTTGACCCGATTTTGCCAGTGCCAACATTCTGTCGGTAGTCAGGCCCGCAGAATTGCCAGATAATGTCAGCGTTTTATTGAAATCTGAAAGGGTTGACGATCCGTTATAATAGATATACCCCATCCCCGCACCTGCCGCGGTCAATGCGGTGATACCCAGCGCCAGAGGGGTTACTGACCCCAGCAAGGCACGAAAGGTCGGGACCAGCCCCCCAAAGGAATCCTTGACCTGCCCGCCCTGTTGCAACATGATTAGCCAGGGGCTCTGGCCACCAGCCAGCTGAGTGGCGACGTCCGTGAACTGCGCAGGCAACATGCGCATCGCATTTTTATACTGCCCGATTGAGATACCAGCACGCTTAGCAGCGCGCTCCTGACGTGAAAAAGCTGCCGTAACCTGTGCTGAACTGTCGTTTGCTGCCCTGCCTAACCCGCTCAGTTGCTTATTGAGATGAGCAACTTCCTCATCAAATTTTGCGCTATCACCATCAATTTTAACGACCAGATCACCCACTGGCTGGGACATAGCGAACTCCTCCGGGAATGCTCTCGGCTATTGACATAAGCTGTTCGTCAGAAACGTCCTCGCTTTCTTCCCTGGCTGTTGCAAGCAAACTAAAATCGGGGGCGGAAATACCGTGTTTGTCTGGATCAGTGAAAAGACTGACGGCGAGGTAGCTTAAATTTGCGAAATGGGAATCAAGCAGATCGTCGCTGAAGCAACGCTCCTGGTAATATTCAATCCATTCGAACCATTCAGAGGAGGACATTTCCGAAAGCATGGCGCGCCAGTCAGGCCGACCAAACTCTCTGGCTAAGCGCATAGCAAAGCGACGTGAGCGGGTCAGGACTTTTCCAGATCCGGCGCATCCTCTTCTATAGTCTCTTCAGTTTCATTAATGACAGGAGGGACCATCCCTGAAAGCATACGGACCATTAAGGCCGCGCTACCCAGTAATCCTGGCGGATATTTGCGTATAATTTCCGGAAAGATCTCTTTCCCCTCGCGCGGTTCGTCATCTGCCTCACTCAAGGATAAAGCAACAAGCATGGCCTGATCGCGCATAGTCAATAAGGTAGCAATTTTAAAATTTTCATCAGGTGGAAGCCCATCAGTCGGTAATGATTTTCGCTCTTCAACCATGAACTCAATATATGTCATACGACTGAAGGCAGATAATTCAAAAAGATGAATATTCTCGCCATCTGGGTTTAATGTATCTTTCTTAAGATAAGTCATTATATTGCTCCGGCGCGGTGCCATAGCACCGCCATAGAAATATATTAAGGATTAACAGAAGAATTATCTTCAGCCAGGGACGGTTTACCTTTATTGGTAATCTGAGCGCTACGGGTAATAACTTCATTTCGTGCAATGGTTTTACCCAGACTATTTACCCAACCAGTAAAAACATCTACTGCGCCATTTGGGTATTTAATCTTATATGCTTTTTCATCGCCACTCATGAACCAGTCAACAAGATCCTGCTGGCCAGACTCACCTGGTTTCCATGCCAGTGTGACGCTTGTTTGCCCGGCAGACTTAACGCCCTGAGCAGTTGAATCCCAGTCAGGCGCATCATCATCGATATAGGAATCATCATATGATTCAGCCGTCAGTTCGCCAGGTGTTATCTCCTTAATTTTAGCCGTCCGGGTCCAGCCTACGTCACTAAGAGGATCTTCGTAAGCATCACCTGTTCCGGTATAAATCCAGAAAGTAGTGCCGGCGCCTTTCGTGGGTGTTGTTGGTGTAGGTATTGCCATTAGTGCCTCACATTTCGTAAGTAATTGAGTATTTTAGATCCGCCGAACTCCATGCGACCAATTCTTCATCCCGCTGGTAATCAAAACCATCGGGAGAAATGGTTTCCAGTAGTACAGAAAGGGACTGAACGTTCCCCATTACTGGATAAATTTTCGACTCCATCCACATATCGAGTTCAGAATCAGGCACTTGCCCTGGAAGAAACACTTCGACATGCAATGTTGCCTCCCAGATATCGCCATCAACTTCTCTGTCAGTTGCCCGCGCATCTGTGAGATAAACCGCCACAGCAGGGAAATCTTGCTCATCAAATAATGCCGGGCGACCGTCAAACAGAGCATTCGCATCAATACTGCTCAGGGCATCAATAACTGCATTACGAATATCTGAATGTTTCATCGTTTCACTATCAGCCTTATCTGGTTGCGCAGTGCATACTGCATTTCTTTGGGCATATCAGATTGCATCAACGCTGGAACTGCATTTTTAAATGCAGTAGTTAAGGGAGTGGTAAGAGGGATTTTGACAACATCAATTGGGTAGCGTGACTTTGACTCGCGTTGCATCACGTGCCAGCGACCATTATCCAACTGCTGAATGAATGCTCCAGGAAACCGAAAACGACCTACATGTAAAACACTTCTCACCCCTCGTTTATCGCGTTTTCTCCGCGACAATCTCACGCTGGCAGGCCCCAATTTAATGGCCGGCAGGTTTCCGCGATTTACTCTGATAATAGCCTGCGGCTTTCTGGAAGTTGCTTTGCGTAATCGCGCTCGACCGCGAACAAGTTTCCGTGGAATTTTCGTATCCTTTGTAACTACGGATACACTTTTGCTTATGGCTCGTCCGGCAATACGGTTGATCGCCTGGGATGTCGCTCGCGGAACTGCGGTTTTGCTTATCTCACTAAGTCGTAATTTCAGCTCTGCCAGCCCCTGAATAGACATGTCTATCCCCTCCTGTTACTGGCAGGTGGTGTACCTGTCCCCAGCCAGATATAACGGCTTCCGCAATCATCCGGACTTAAGCGATCAACCCAGTATGTGGCGTTATTAACGATCAGCAAATCGAAGCGTTTTAACTCGCTGACGGCTACTGATTTAACAAATAGTGAAGGACTGGTCCCCTCTATCCTGACCCCATTTCCTGCATAGCCGATATTTTCGGGATCGTCGAAAACACCAGAAATATCACTTCCCTTATAAAAACCCGAGGTTACCCTGGCTACTACGGCCATCTTTTCGAGGATAATTTCATCAGCCAGAGATATTGCTGCATCGAAAATATTATTGAAATCGGTCATGTCCGCTCCGCTATGGTTCGACAGCCAGCCCCAGTGCAATCAACTCTTCTGCATCCCCGGCGCTGACACGAACGGTAGTTCCAGGCAAAACAAGACTAACCTTTTCATTTTTTACGGCGTGCAACGCTTCGAGGTGTAATGTCGCGCGCGTTTTCACCGCGACCAGATCACCAGATGCGGATTGTGTTTCCTGGGGCGCCGGAGTTAATGCGTTACCCTGCGCGGGGCGATCCTTCCCCTCACCACCGGATGCCGTATTGCCGGTAGCAGTTTCATTGCCGTCGCCACCATCGTCGGCATCATCCCCAATCTCCTCTTCCAGCTCAGCAATGCGGAGTGCCAGTTCTTCTTTTGATCCTGTCAGGCTCACATCACGGTTCAGCATGATGCTCAGCTCTCGGAGGCGGGCGATCAACTCTTCTTTGGTCATCACAGTTTCCCCTTTGTAAGAAAGGCCCCGAAGGGCCGTGGTCAGGTTCGTTAGGCCAGTTTTACGGAGACGAACTCATCCGGATCAGCCAGCAACATCAGCGGTGCTGACTGAATCATGGTGAACTCGCGTGCAGGGTCTCCTGTCTGAACCCAGTTTTTTGGGTAGCGGGTTGAAGCGTTAATACCTTCGCGCTGGGCGTCTGCATCAAGGATGCAACCATAGGTGCGCAGACCACGGGCCAGGGTGTTACCCAGTACCATAGACAGGTCCGGCAGAGCATTTTTTTTGACGTCATTTTCAACGAGCTGACCGGCATAAACCACAATGGCTACATCGCCATACATGCCCTTATAAGAAACAGCTTTACCCAGGTCTTTCAGAGCAGTTTCCAGCTCCGAATTCGAGCCACGGCGAGTATCCAGCTTCTCCTTAACGGCATCGAAAGAGCGGAACAGTGCCCAGCCCTTCGGATCGAACACGATAATATTGATCGTACCGCTGGCGTTGAGAGCATAGGCTTCAATGTCATCGGTCGGATCATAGGTTTTTTTATCGCGGCCAGACCATGCTGCCGCCCCCGCCTGAATGATGTTATTGCCGGCACTTCGCCCCATATCCACTTCGACTGGCTCAAATGCTTCTCCACTCATGGTGTATTTCCCATAGAGCACAGCTTCAATTGCTTGCTTCTCTTCGACCTGTGCAATCGCCAGCTCCTCATCTTTCATGTTCTGAAGAATGATGCGGCGACGGCGATAAGCAGGGTCTGCCAGATTCTGTGGATCTTCATCAGGCAGGCGGCGGAGGGTCATTTGTGGATTAACTTCGTGTTTTGGCTTCACATAGCCCGGGGTAAATTCTGACGTGCTGCCGCCACGGGAACGAATTACTTTCCCTGAGACAATCGGCGACACATACAACGCCATGTTGACCAGGCCTGGAATTTGCGACAGGTAGACCTTCTCTGTCGTGAAGGGATAACTTTCACGAAAGAAGATACGCAGGAAAAGCGGATCGAATTTGAATTTCTTCTCATTGACCGCCAGCAGTTGGGCTGTTGTATAAACTGACATAGATTTTTCCCATAAAAAAACCGCATATGCGGCTTTTACGAATAATGATGGTGGTAAAGGATTCGGTTAAACGATGCTGACAGCGGTACCAGCAAACGCATTACGTTTAATACTGTCGTCAGTGACCGCATCCGGCCAGAGAACATCTTCAATACGGAAGGACCCGGATTTATAAAAGGTAAGTTCTGTGCTGTTCTGATCGGCTGCAACCGCCAGAATTCCGCATGCTGCTCCGGCATGCTCGCCGTCCCATACAACCAGTTTGCCAGCTGTCGCCTCCAGCATTAACGGAGTCATTGCAGGTGTTGCCGCTGCCAGCGCGCCAGAGCCATATGCGGTATGGGCAGGATCGCTATTACCCAGCGGCTGGTAGTGAGTAAATTCTTCAGTGTTAGCCATGTGAGCCTCTTAAACAGGGGTATTCATCAAATCATCAGTTTCGCTGGCAGCCGGTGCTCCGGAAGCCAGCGTATCCGCGCTGGATCCGGACGCGCCTCATCCTCCAGCAATGGACCCCATGTCTTGAACTCTTCTACGTTTTCCAACATTACAACGCGCGGACGCTTCGCCAGAGCCCAGCGGACGACAATCCACGCGAGACCGCGAATCTCTTTCTTAACAGGCTTAGCGCCCTTCGCTTTTGAGAAATGCCTACAGTCTGGGCTAAACCACGCGAGAGCGACAGGATTACCGCCGGTCGCCGCGACCGGATCCACATCAAACACCGACTCACAGTAATGGAGGGTGTCAGGGTGATTGGTTTTATGCATGGCGATCGCGTTCTCGTCGTGGTTAATCGCGATATCAACGCTACGCCCTATCGCCAGCTCAATCCCTGTGGACGCGCCACCGCCACCAGCAAAATTATCGACAATAATCTCACGCATGAGCGGCCCCCTGCATACTCCCTACCAAGCCACCAGCAACGGTGATGATCTCGCTGGTGGGCATGCGCTCCAGCCACAAATGGTTAATGTGGGCCTTTAGCTTGTTCTGCTGGGACAACTCCAGATCCTCAGCGCCTTCAACCTGATTGAACACCAGCCCAACTTCCAGTGGCCATATCCGGGATTCAGCTTCAGCCAATGCAGTAAATACCGCATCGGGGATAACAACTTCAGGCTCCGGTACTGGCGGTACTGATGACAGGAACCTCCCCGCAGCAAACTCTGCCAGCGCCATAAATGCGCGCCCTTTCGCTTCCAGCTCGGTACGGTGGATATAGCTGAAACGCTCGCCGCGCCAGGACTTATCAAATACAACAATGGCACCAGCAAAAAATGCGCTGGTGGGATTTTGCTTATCATCAGCAGGAATAAACCACGTAGGCAGATCGAAACCAATCCTCCCGCGAATGAACACAATGTGATCGGCATCTTCCGGCCACCAGGTTTCGCTAGGTGCAGCCTTGAGCAGGAAGACATAGCGCCCGCCTTTCTCACGCTGTGCAGCAGCGTACTTCATGATGTGAGTCATGCCGGTGACCGCCTGCTTTTCGTGGTACTGAGAACGGCTATACGGTGGGTTACCAAAGCCTGCTCCGCCAAGTTCTTCAAGCCGAGCGGACCAATCCTGCATCAGCGCATTATCCTCAGCGGTATACCATGCCGGGCATTTTGCGTTGCTGTCGTCGGCAAACAGATCCAACACCAGTGGGCCAAACATAGCGTTAACGCCCCAGAACAGCAGATCCGGCGTCCGCCATTGATCGCCAACCTCTTTTAAATAATGCGCTTTCTGGGCACGCAGTTGCGCCAGTGCCTGGCTGTAAGGACTAAGATTCATGCAGCTCCTCCGTTCTTGGCCACTACAGACCAGATATTGTTCCATCCAAACTGAGCCAGACCATGGTCATGTCCCTTTGCTTTCAGACCATCGCGATCGGCCCTAGCCCGGACTTGTACCTCAATTTCGCTCTTCGGCTCGTTGTCAGCCTCAAGGTCGTGGTAACGGCGCCAGGCAAGGTCACGCGCAGAGATATCAACGCCAGCATCCTGGCTGTAGCTGTTAGGAAGTTCGGACTGCTTTTTACTTTTTCCCCAATCTTCACGCTTAGGCCTGCCCTTCTGGTTCCAGCGGGTACCGCTTTGCAGGTAACCCTCGAATTTCTTCGGCCCGAACAGCGTTTCAGGGCGCATGTACTGGTACTGCTCGTCATTGGTGCGCCAGTGCTCATGCTTAAAGTCGATAACCAACTGCAGATCGCTGACGCTGTAACCGTCACGTAAGCGTCCTCGGATGTTCTCCAGAGAAGTTTTTGATTTTTGGTAGCGCGAACCGCTTACCCGGTTCAGATGGGTTAACACCTCAATCGCGTTATCGGTAATTACGACTTCAGGGTCGGGTTGCACAGCAACCGGACAAGGGGGTTTTAAATTACCCTGTGTATTCTCCTGAGTAGTCTCTGTGTAATCTCCTGTAGGAAAGATTGTGGGATCCCCACATGCTTGTTCGGGGGAATCCCCCATACTTGTTTGCGGCATTTCCACATTCTTGTTTGCGGCATCACCGCAATCTAGTTTGCGGGATTGCACCAATCCAGATTGCGGCGTTTCCACATTCTGGACATCCCGCAATCTGGATTTCTCCTTGGTAACCTTCTTCGCTGGCTTCGCCGTTTCAATGAGCAGGGCTTCCAGGCGTTCAGCATTGATGCGGTAATGCATGGTTGCCGGAACACCGCGGCGGGCTTCCTCCAGAACACCAAGCGCTACCAGTCGTTTGCGCGCAGTCTCTTGCTCATCGCGAGTAAGCGCCGTTTCACTGGAAATATCAGCCTGCGTTTTGTACATCCAGCCGCCATCCATGCGGTTATGCCAGTAGACCATCTGGGAAAGAAACACAGCAGCAACCGGGCCTGCTTTGATTTTCCCGGCTTTCAGCTTTGCAAAGGCCGGGTTATAAGCGATCGGACGGTCAAGTAGTTGAATCAGTGCGCTCATGGGCCCTCCGTAGCTCATCGGGTACGGTGATTACATACCCGCTACACGCTTCACCGAATTGCATCCCATAATTGCATTTTGCGATAAATCCATTCTCAAGCAGGAAAGTCACTGCATCAGTAAAATCAGAAGAAGTGCAGCAACAAATCTTGATAAACGTACTGTCTGAAATGAGTTTTTCCTTCCCACCGTCACCGCTTCCACTAATTTGGATATAAACCATGATCAACCGGTGAAGCGGCGTGTCGAAAGGGAAATCAAAAGCAATATTGTCAGCAGAAAAATGTTGGTTAGTCATCGTTATCTATCCTTTTGAATCTTGAGCGGAAAACAATTAGCGGCGCGACACATTCCCAATCGTATCCGGGCCGGCGATATATCACTCGCTGACCAACAACGTCATAACCAGTGACGTTGACAATGATACCGTGGCTATCCCGGTAATATCGGTTCAGGGGGTGAATATGCTCTGTCACGTTAGCCCCCCATCAATTCGGAGGCGTAACGCTCAGCGATCCACTGGACACCCCTCGGGGTTACGCGGGTTTGGGTATAGGCATGACCAAAATCCGAAGTGCCTGTTTTGACGGTAAACAAACCTTCACGCTGGCGCAGGGCATGGGGAAGCAAATTGCCAGACTGCCGAAACAGTACTTTGTCGCGCAAGAGAGCGTCGATCATCGCCTTTTCTGGCATGTTGAGGATCTTCGCCGTCTCACGCAGACTTTTGGCGCCCCCGGCTTCAACATATTGATTGACGAACGCGACTTTCGGAGCATCCTGCTGGACCTTGTGAGACAGGCGCGCATTCTGCTCAGCCATATCGGCAGCCAGACGAAGCGCCTCCGGCAGCGTTTGTGGGATAGCATTAGCGTTATCTTCCAACTCACGCAGGCGACGGATAATCTTCATGCGAAGTACCGCGCTGTAACCAGTGATCAGGCATTCAGTATGCTCACGATCGAGGCGATACTCGCGGTACTTCTGGCCGTTCTGGGGGTGTGTCCAAAGTTGGATATACCCCTCGGGGCTCTCTCCTAACTGTTTCAGCATCGCCTCAATATCCCGGCAAACATGTCCATGTTGCTTTTCGGTCAGCCCAGCAATCTCACGGCTGCTCATGGTTACGCTGCCAACGCTAAAGGCAGGGACAGAAACAGCGGATGAAACCGGGAGATTATTTATCCATTGCGCCATTCTGCTTACCTCCTCGTGAAATGAAGTCCCCCACAGCCCACTCTGTAAAACTGTGGTTAACCTGGGCCCATCCACCCGGTATTCTTACGGCATAGCAATACGCAATAACTCCTTTACCACCGCGAACTGGTAACGCGCGAAGTTGCGATCGCTGATTATTTGCGGTTAAATTGCTCATGCGGATTTCTCCATACACATTGATTTATTCGCCACGACGCCCGGAGCTGCACACTCGCGGGCGTCACTCTTTTCTGGCTGGCAAAAGACACGGAAAAGCAATGTCAAATGCTCCTGCCATTTCGCCATAACCTGATAACTGTTCTCCTCGATTTGCTCGCGTTCGGCCTGGTCAATAACACCGTCAGCTGTAGCTTTACGGAGATACTGTGAGTGCTTGCCGATCCACTCGATAGACTCCATCAGGCGTTGGTTAATATCGGCGTTGTCCACATCCTCAATATCTGCGAGAGGAACGAAAACCCCGTTTGAATGACGCGCTATCGCATTGGCTATATGATTTGACCCAGCAGCCCGCTGTAGGACCATTGCCCAGCCGAGTGGAAAAATCTGATCTCCATCGGCACGTAAGCGGTTAAACAATGCGTTTTCAGTAACACCCAGCCACTCAGCTGCTTCTACATAACCTCCGTCCAAATCAGTGATCGTTTTTTTGATCGCAGCCACCAGCCAAGACGGCTGCTTATCAACTTTCCATTCAGGTTCTATACCCACGGCTTGCCCCTTACTTCTGTGGTTAACGCTGTTAAAACCAAATGTTATTGTTTGGAATAGATATCCGGTCGAAGATCAAACTTGGTGATCGCACCGGATGTGTTTTTTTCCAATTTTTTTGCCAGATCAAATCCGGCTTTTTTGTAGCCGTTAAAAACTAAACGCAGATAACCGGGTGTAGAGCCAACGTTTGCAGCTAAATTGCTCTGTTGCTCTTTAGTTAATGAATCCCAGAACTCTTTCATATATGTACCTCCTGTGTACATATTACACGAAAGAAATGAACCTTCAAGGTACTTGTACCTTTGAGGTACACACTGTTTAATTTCAATATGAAAACAATCCAGGAAATCAGGCGGTTAAACGCCAGAAAATTGCGTGATGGTGTTGGCGGTAATATTTACTTCGCCAATATGATTGATCGCGAGCCGACTCAAACTAGTCGGTTCATGGGAGATGGCGCCACAAAGAACATCGGCGATGCAATGGCAAGACACATTGAAAAGTGTTTTGACTTACCTACTGGGTGGTTAGATCAGGAACATCAAACCACTAATGTCGCTAAAAACCCCGATGTCTCTGATACAAATAGAAATATCACCATGGTTCCAGTTATATCCTGGGTACAAGCAGGAGCATGGACCGAAGTTGGCTATGCTGAGGTTGATTTGAATAGCACTGAAAACTATCCATGCCCTGTTCCCTGTGGGCCGATGACTTATATTCTTCGTGTCATTGGCGACTCAATGATCGACGAATATAGGCCAGGTGATATGATTTTTGTTGATCCCGAAGTTCCAGCAGTACATGGAGATGATGTAATCGCCTTAATGCACGATTCTGGCGAGACTACATTTAAACGTTTGATTGAAGATGCAGGACAACGCTATCTAAAAGCACTGAACTCAAACTGGCCGGAACCTTACATCAAAATCAATGGTAATTGCTCTATAATTGGTACCGTAATTTTTTCCGGTAAACCAAGACGATACCGAACGAAAACATAACAAAGACTATTAAACCTGCTTCGGCGGGTTTTTTTACACTTGACAATGTACCCCATAGGTACATAATGTACCTAAAAGAAACAGCGAACAGGCAGGACGCCCACGAAGTAGCCGCCGGTGGCGTACGAATGACCGGATGATTCGCAAGCTATTAACTTTTACTAGAGGTTCACGATGGATGAAAACAAGTTAAAGCATGTCATCGCTCTATTGCTGGAGCGATGCAAAGCGAGTTCAGCAAATCGAACCTAACGCAGGCACAGAATCACGCATTTTGCTTGCACAGTTAGCGCTAAAAGGTACTGAGCAGTACGCAAATGGTAAGAAGCGCCTCAACGGCAAAGAGATTGTTGAGGCAATCCTTGCGCGAAGAAAAGAATCATCTCAGCGCGATTATGAGCAGCTTAAAACGGCTCTGTTGGATCACTTCTGAGCGGGTCTAATAGCTTGATAGTTCGCAAATATGTTTCTCGTTTTTTTGGTGATAGATCCGGATTTTCAAAAAGCTCACGGAAATAGGCAATAGAGTTTTCAAGTTCTTCGGCATGCGGACCGCCAATCTCAGTGATTGAGGTAGCCAATCTGGATATAGCTAACTCAATAGCTTCAAGTCTGGCATGGAGAAGATCGGCAACATTATTCATTTCAGATGATCCTGGCTGTGTGAGAAGCAACCAAGATACCACCGAGCCTGACGTGGTGAAAAGACAGGCGCTTATAACTCAGCCAATCACATTAAGCATCACCAGAGTGCTTAGCGGGACTGGATGACTTACTACTTCAAGACGGTCCATAAATGTCCTACGAAGTAGCGACTCCGCTCCGATAACAGCGGCAGACGTTCAACTGTGAAAACGGTGAGATGCCAGCACTCTCGACGGCAGTGACGGCGGGAAGTAGACCGCTGACGGCTGGGAAAGGCCAGCACACAACGATGAGGGCATTGACGAGCAAGGCACAGAGTCTGGTTCGATTCCAGACGCCAGGATAGTTCTATTTCTGGTGATGGGCAGGGAAAAGGTCCGTTCGATTCGGACACCGGCAGTGCCCTCTTCGTTGTGGTAATTGCGGCTATGCGCACGTGACGAGCCAAACCCGTTCAATGAATGCGTTTCCGGGCAGTGTACGTCGCCGGTTATGGCTTAACCCGGCAGGTGGAGGCACCACCGCCACAACTTTAATAACTGTGCTGTGTGTAGTCTTGGCGGTGCCAGTTCCCCTTTGTTTCTGGTACCGCCCTTTTTACTCAACACACAAGAGCATCACCGGATGACGGGCTCATTACCCAATCCACCCGGGCGGCTTCTCAACCGCAGGTGCTCTTCTGTGTTGTGTACGGAGAAATTCCCGGCGGTGGCAGCCGCCTTTCGAGAGGGTAAAACCATGAGTAATGATCGCATGACAGTCGTGCCCGATTTCCTGGGCGAACTGGACGCCGGCGTATTCATGAACAAGATTGCGGCGGCTCTAAATACCACCGCGCTCGGCGTTCTGAACAACGGCAACAAAGGCAAGGTAGTCCTCACCTTTGATTTTGAGCGTATGGGCAACTCTGTCGAAGAGAAGCGCGTCAAGATTAAGCACAAGCTGAACTACAGCACCCCAACTCCCCGCGGCAAAGCGTCGGAAGAGGACACCACCGAAACACCAATGTGGGTTAACAAAGGCGGCAAGCTCACTATCCTGCAGGAGGATCAAGGGCAACTCTTCGGTATTACCGGCACGGTGGACGGAAAGCTTAAAGCGGCTCAGTGATCCGCAAGCACAAATTCACTGATACCACTTCGCTAATCAGTTAATAAGGAATTTTTATGTCTCAGTTAGACAGCGGTACTTTTCAGCAAGTTAAAGACCTGGTGCTTTCCGGTTATCACCTGAACGATATCCACGGCCTGGCCTGCCCGACCGCCCTGCTACCTCAGAATACCAGCGTTGAAAGTCTGGAGCGTTATTCTCTTGAGCGTTTCCGTTTCCGCGGCGCCATGGATACAACCAGCATTGACGATTTCGTTCGCTATTCCGTTGGTTATGCCAAGGAAGATGATAAAGCACGTTGCTTTATTGATGCCGATAACATGCTGGCCCGTTCTATCTTCAATATCGGCACGCTGGATAACCCAGGTCATGCTGACAACGTCGCCTCGATCAAGCTCAAGAAGACAGCACCATTCCGCGCGTTACTGGCGATCAATGGCGATCACCTTAATCAGAAGCAAATCGCTGAGTGGCTGGAAGACTGGAGCGACTATCTACTGGCCTTTGATGCTGACGGCAACACGATGACGATCGCCCAAGCAGCGCAGGCTGTTCGCCGCGTCACTATTCAACAGGCAACCCAAGCCGATCATGAAGATAGCGACTTTAGTGGCAAAAAATCTCTGATGCAAAGTATCGAAGCCAGCAGCAAGGAGGTTATGCCAGTGGCGTTCGAGTTTAAATGCGTACCGTATGAAGGTCTTGGCGAACGTCGTTTCAGTCTGCGCAACAGCCTGCTGAAAAGTAGCGACCCGGTATTTGTTCTGCGCATTGTCCAGCTTGAGGCGCAGGAGGAAGCGATCGCCAATGAGTTCCGTGACCTGCTTGTTGGCAAGTTCGACGGCAAGCCAGTGGATACCTTTATCGGCAACTTCAAAGCCTGATTGCTCTCCATTAAATCCCCGGCGCCGCGGGGATTTATTAAAGCGTAATCCTGCAATTTATCGCCATCTGGCGAGGGATTCCTATACCCAAAAAACAGCGCTGTGCAGAGCGCAATTAAATGGAGAAATACAATGAGCTTTATTCAAACGTTCACTGGCAAACACTTTAACTATCTCGATATCCAGCAGGATGCCATCGAGATAGAAGATATCGCGAACGCTCTCTCGAATATCTGCCGCTTTGCAGGCCATCTGCCTGAGTTCTATAGCGTAGCGCAGCACAGTGTTTTAACGAGCAACCTTGTGCCGCAGGAGTTTGCGCTCGAAGCGCTGCTGCACGACGCCGCCGAGGCTTATTTGCAGGATATCCCAGCACCGCTTAAACGCCTGCTCCCGGACTACCGCGCCATTGAGGATCGGGTTGATGCCGCTATTCGCCAAAAATTCGGCCTTCCTACTGAGCAACACCCGACCGTGAAGTATGCCGACCTTGTGATGCTGGCCAGCGAACGTCGCGACTTTGAGATCGACGACGGCACCCACTGGCCGATGCTCGACGGCATTATTCCCACAGACCAATTTGTAATTAATCCCGTCCGCCCTGGTCAGTCTTACGGCATGTTCATGAACCGTTTTAACCAGCTGATGGAGCGGCGCTAATGGCACACGTGAAAGTGAAAGAATTGGTTGCTGCAGCGTATGCTGCGGCACCTGACCTACCACCAGCAGCAGCCCAATTGATGCAAGACATAGCATCAAGGCTGGATGTGACCTTTATCGCCCTTACAGAAGCGATGGACCAGAACACAGCGCTGTCGGCTGAAATAAAAAGGTTATGCGGAGTAATCAAAAAATGAACGAAGAAACTGATTACCGCGGGTTCTGGCGTGCTGCCGTTGTGAGCTGTGTACTTTGCATCATCTTATTCTGGCTCCCGGCAATCATCATTTCAGCTTACTACTACCTGGAGGCCCACAGATGAAAGAACTGAAATTCTACGGCAGCAGCGATGACCTCTTCGAGTGTGAAGGCGCTATACGTGAAGAAATCTGTATGTACAGCAACCCCGGCGTTTATCACCTCAAATCTGCTGAAGGCGAGATGCTGGTTATTGCCTGCTATACAGACGAAGGCTGCTGGGCACTAGGAGTCGGCCAAGTCAATGAAGATACGCCGATTCCGGCATGGCTGGCATCGTTCAGTCAGCATGAGCGCGGCTATAGCGTTGTTCTGACACTCCAGGTACCTGATGACACTGAACTGGTGCTGGAGGATAGCGATGACTGATATCACCAACTTAGTTAAGAATCTGCGCCATTGGGCAAATATGGCCTCATTGACCAGCGAACAAGTGTCCTGCTTAAGCGTTCAGCAACTCGAAACTATTGCAAGTGAGCTTCATGCAGCCCACCAGCATATCGCCGATTTGGAATCCTTCCGCACCGCCTACATGGAATGGAGCAATAAAACTGATTGGGTACGGGATGACAAGCGATTCGACATTGTGAAGCCGCTGGGGAAACATCTGGCTGATGTGCTAAAGGCGTATATCGAGCATCTGGAGTCCCGCACCGTGAAGCTGCCAGTTGAAAGATTTTGCCCTGCGGAGTACGCCGGTAGTCAACTATGGTCAGAAACTGAAGTTTGGAATAAGGCGATCACTGCATGTGCTGACGCACTTCGCGCCGCTGGCATCAAGTGGGAGGCTGAGTGATGGCCGTAACGAAAATGCTGTGCGTAAGCTCAACCAAACCGGCCTGGTTTACTCCGGGCGAAGTCTACGACTCTGAACCACGTGGCGTTGATACCTGCATTTGCGGTGACAACCTCGTTTCGGACCTCAACGCAGAAGACTGGTACGAGATGTGCCAGCGCATTGATGGCCTATGGTTCTTAATCGGTTTTCAGCAGTCAATTTTGTTCCGGGGAGCCAATCAATGACCAATAACCAGTTAACAGACCGCGTTTCCACTGAGATGCTCAAACGCTTGATTAGCCGGGCTGAGAGCGGGGACAGCTACACATTGGCAGCATTGCGTGAGCTACAGGAACGCCGCCTTATCCAGTCGTTTGCGCCTGGGACTAAGCTCTATCGCCACGCGCAGCCAGCGCCGGACCGCGACAATGTACGCCGCGAACACGCCGAGTGGTCACAGGCTACGTTCGGTAATGTCGGACCGATTGGCCCACTGAAGCATCTTAGAAGGGAGGTTCTTGAAGTCATCGCTAAGCCGCATGATCTGATTGAGTGGGCTGACATGCAATTCTTGCTGTGGGATGCGCAACGGCGTGCCGGTATCACTGACGAGCAGATTACCCAGGCGATGATCGAAAAGTTGGCGGTGAACAAACAGCGCGAATGGCCGGAGCCAAAAGACGGTGAACCGCGGTTGCACATCAAAGAGCAGCCAGCGCCAGTAGTGCGGGATGAGCGAAAATCCTTTGAGTCTTTTATGGCTGAACGATTCGGCGATTCGGTTGACCATCGGCGCGCCAAAAATGGAGACCAGGGCTATATGGCATGGGATATGGTCGTGGCGTGGATAGTATGGCAAGCCCGCGCCATGCTGCAGGCTGGCAACTCTCCGGTAATTCCGGATGGTTACGTGATGGTGCCGAAAGAGCCGACAGAGAATATGGTAATTGATGGGTTTGAATCTGCGCCTGATGAGGGCTTCAGTGAACCAGAGGTTTGGGAGGAGTATCAGAACATGAGCGGATGCCAGCAGGCTGCTCATCGGGCGCGCTTATGCTGGGCCGCGATGATTGCAGCAGCACCGAAACAGGAGAATATTTAACGTGAACAATTTAATGATCGACATCGAAACTATGGGCAATAAGCCTACTGCGCCAGTAGTCGCGATCGGGGCAGTATTCTTTGCTCCACAAACAGGAGATCTGGGCGCAGAGTTCTATATGGCCGTCAACCTCGCCAGCGCTATGGATCAGGGTGCGACTCCTGACGGTGACACCATCCTGTGGTGGCTGAAACAATCATCAGAGGCCCGTGCAGCTATTTGTACCGACGATACCAGGCACATCGCGGAAGCGCTCTCCGAGCTCAGTTCGTTTATCAGCCGCAACTCTGACAACCCGCGTTACTTGAAAGTCTGGGGCAATGGTGCCAACTTCGATAATGTGATTTTACGTTCAGCCTACGACCGCGCCGGCCAAACTTGCCCATGGCAATTCTGGAACGACAGCGACGTGCGCACCATGGTGTTGCTCGGTAAACAACTTGGTTTCGACCCCAAACGCAATATGCCATTTGATGGCGTAGCCCACAACGCATTGGCCGATGCCCGCCACCAAGCAAAATATGTATCGGCAATCTGGCAGAAACTATTGCCTTCAAGCGACGAATAATATCCCTAATCGCCCGGGTGCAGCCGGGCAATGGAGAAATCTATGCTGAGCCTCGATTGTGTTCCCATCTCAACTTATTGCAAAGAGACTGGCGAAACCCCTGATGCCATAAATAAGCGCCTTCAGCGAGGCGTATGGCGTGAAGGGGTTCAGGTGCTAAAGGTCGAAGGCGTTAAGGAAAGATGGATAGATCTTAGTGAGGTTACAAAATGGGCTCGACAAAATCGCCTAAACTCCCGCGCGGCGTAACTATAAGGAAACATAATACAGGGGAAACTATCAATATTACCTTTACCTATAAGGGGGTTAAATGCCGGGAACCTTTATCAAATCTTGAAGTTAATAGTAAAAATATTAAATACGCCGAGCGAACACTCGGCGAAATTCACAATAAAATTGAACGAGGTACATTTAACTATGGTGAGCACTTTCCCCGTTCTTCGCGGCTTAAAATATTTGGTAATGCTTCAACAGGAAAAACGGTAAAGAATTATCTCGATGAATATCTTGTTATTTGCGAAACCAGAAAATTATCTCCATCAACAATCGGTGGATATAAGAAATGTTTAAATGCTCTGTCATCACTTCACGTTTTTCCTGCTAGCGAATTAACACCAGCTGCTTTAAAAACATGGATCCAGAGTCAGAAAACGACATTAAAAACGATCAGGAACCAACTTTCATTCCTGCGCTCAGCCTTGGATGAGGCAGTGACTGATGGTGTATTGCAGATTAACCCCGTGTCACTGGTGACAGCCTCACGCTACCAGAGCAGTAAAACAGATGATGAAAGTGATTATATTGTTGATCCGCTTTCGCCGGCCGAGGTTGAAGCGCTTCTGCATGCTGCAGGTAATAAGCAGTGGGAAAACATCTTCCGCTTTGCAATTGAAACCGGGCTACGTAGTTCTGAACTCTGCGCCCTCCGTTGGCGCGATATCGACTTTATCGGCAAAACAGCGCATGTACAAAATGCCAGCGTAGTGGGGGTAATTAAGGGCACGAAAACGAAAGCTGGAACGCGTAAAGTTGAGTTAACCGAAGAAGCCTTGTATGCCCTGACTTCTCAGAAGCCTTTCACCTTTATGAAAGATGCAACGGTCTTTGAGGATCCTAAGACAGAAAAACCCTGGGCGGGTGCCGATGCGATAAGAAAAAAAGCCTGGGTACCAACTTTACGTAAAGCTGGGATCAGATACCGCAATCCATACCAGACCAGGCATACGTTCGCGACCAGACATATTAGTCGAGGCGCTAACCTGTTCTGGCTCGCATCCCAGATGGGACATAAAGGGCCAGAAATGTTGTTCAGGCATTATGGACGCTATCTGAAGGAATATGACGGCAACACTGAAAAACGACCCAAGTTGGTCAGTGGTGGAACCTCAAAGGAGCCGTAAAGGATCCGCAGCAAAACGCTAAATTTTTTTATAATTGTTTATCAATAGATTATAAATTTTCGGGCGCGGGTTCAACTCCCGCCAGCTCCACCAATTTTTGATATATTGAAGTTCAGTGAAGTCTATCAAGCCCGCATGGAACCAGCCTTGCGGGCTTTTTTACGTCTATAGTAGTCTACCGAGAATTGCTAGAATCTACTCGTTATGGCACCCTTTTTGGGACCCAACACAAAGGGTCCAAAACATGAGGGTCCCAAACATGGCAAAAATCGCTAAGAAGCTCACTGACACTGAAATCAAAAGCACCAAACCTGCCGAGAAAGAGGTTAACCTTTTTGACGGCGATGGTTTGCTCCTGCGAATCGCCCCCTTAGCGAAGGGAGGAAAGAAAAATTGGTATTTCAGATATGCAGTGCCTGTGACCAAAAAGCGAACTAAGGTGAGCTTAGGAACCTATCCTCACCTTACACTTGCGAAGGCACGAGCTTTACGTGATGAGTACTTGTCGTTGCTTGCAAATGGTATAGACCCACAAGTTCATAACACCCACAAAGCCAATGCCCTTAAGGATGCAACGGAACATACATTTCAAGCAGTAGCCAAGAAGTGGCTTGATGAGAAAGTCAAAACGTCAGGCATCTCCCAGGATCATGCTAACGACATCTGGCGAAGCCTAGAGAGAAATATCTTTCCAACGTTGGGTGATACCCCCATTAAGGAGATTCGCCCTAAAATGCTTAAACAGCATTTAGACCCCATAGAAAAACGAGGTGTCCTTGAAACACTTCGCCGCGTCATATCCCGCCTGAATGAAATTTTCCGCTATGCAGCAACAGAAGAACTCATAGAATTCAATCCGGCTGACAACCTGGGGCAACGGTTCAGCAAGCCAAAAAAACAGAATATGCCAGCATTACCCCCTTCCGAACTCCCCCGCTTCCTGGTTGCTCTAAACAATGCTTCTATCCGTTTAGAAACAAGGCTACTGATTGAGTGGCAACTTCTCACATGGGTTCGCCCTGGTGAAGCTGTTCGCACAAGATGGTCAGATATTGATATAGAAACCAGCATGTGGAACATCCCGGCGGAGTTTATGAAAATGAAGAAGCCTCACAAAGTTCCACTGAGCAAAGAATCTTTGCGAGTCTTGGATTCAATGAAAGCCATCAGCGGGCATAGAGAGTGGGTTTTTCCCAGTATCAAAGCTCCACTCAATCACATGCATGAACAAACAGCTAATGCGGCTATAATCCGTATGGGCTTCGGAGGTGAGCTTGTAGCTCATGGTATGCGATCAATCGCTAGAACGGCGGCTGAGGAGTGTGGCAAGTTTAGAACTGATGTCTTAGAAGCCGCCCTTGCCCACTCGAAAAAAGATGAAATAATTGCAGCCTACAATCGTGCAGAGTATCTCACAGAACGTGTGGTTCTCATGCAATGGTGGAGTGACTATGTTTCGTCTCAAAAATACAAAGTTATTGCCGCATAACTCTTCCATGATGGGTTAACTATCTTGATTTATTTGAAGAATTAATGATCACACCATTAACCTATGTGGACTAAGCATAGCCATTTACAAATGGGTACCTTGAGGCCACATAACGAAAGCTGTCGGTCATATCAGCTAAATAATTCACATCTCTTCTCGATTATCATACACCTCGAAGAACTACCAAATTCGCTCTAATCAATGATAAAACAGTTGAATTCGGTTAAAATTTGATCAATTTTATCCTCTACATTGTATTGAATCATCCATGAGGTTTTGTGCATGGCTAGCGGAAATGAAAAAAATCATAGAGTTAGGGTCGCACAGTACTTGAGGATGTCTACCGACCATCAGCAATATTCTTTACATAATCAGTCTGAATATATCAAAGATTATGCTGAAAAGAACAATATGGAAATCGCTTATACCTACGATGATGCAGGTAAGAGCGGAGTCAGTATCGTAGGCAGGCATTCTTTGCAGCAGTTACTTAGCGATGTAGAACAAAAGAAAATAGATATACAGGCTGTATTATTTTATGATGTGAGCCGTTTTGGTCGTTTTCAAAATAGTGATGAAGCTGCATATTATTCCTTTCTATTTGAAAGAAATGGTGTAGATCTTATATATTGTTCCGAACCTATACCCACTAAAGATTTCCCTTTAGAGTCCTCTGTTATACTGAATATAAAAAGATCAAGTGCTGCATATCACAGCAGGAATCTATCTGAAAAGGTATTTATAGGGCAAGTAAATTTAATAAAGCTTGGTTATCATCAAGGCGGTATGGCTGGTTATGGGCTGAGACGTCTTTTAGTAGACGAAAATGGCATAGCTAAAGAAATATTGAATTTCCGCAAAAGAAAGAGTATTCAAACAGATAGGGTAATATTAATTCCGGGACCAAAAAATGAAATAAAAATTGTAAATAGAATCTATGATCTCTTTATAGATAGTAACGTCCCAGAATTCATTATTGCTGAGAGATTAAATGAACAGAGCATACCTGCAGAAAATGGAACATCATGGACTCGTGCAAAAATACATCAAATTTTGACAAATGAAAAATATATTGGAAACAACATATATAACAAAACCTCATCTAAACTAAAAAGTAGGCTTGTAAAAAACCCCAAACATGAATGGATTAGATGTGACAAGGCATATAAACCAATTATTTCAAAGAAAAAATATAATAAAGCTCAAGAAATAATTCAGCTCCGATCCATTCATTTGACTAATGAAGATCTATTAGAAAAGCTAAAAGAAAAATTAGAATCTAATGGAAAACTATCAGGCTTTATCATTGATGAAGATGATACAGGCCCTTCATCTTCTGTTTATAGAACCCGATTTGGTGGTCTTTTAAGAGCATATACTTTGATTGGTTATAAGCCAGAACATGATTACAGCTATCTCCAAATAAATGAAGCACTAAGATCATTTTACTCAGAGATAATTGAGGATTTTAAGGGCGAAATATTAAAAAGTAACTGTCATATAGACGAGTATAAATATTACCCAATGCTTTACATCAATGATGAGTTTTTAATTTCCGTCCTTGTTACTAAATGCATACATATGAAATCAGGTAAACTTAGATGGAAAGTCCGGTTTGATAACTCACAGAAAGCAGACATAACAATTGTTATACGAATGAATTCACAAAATATTTCACCTCTTGATTTTTATATCATACCAAAGATTGAAAACGAATATAGTAAAATGTGTATGATGGAAACAAACAACATTCGGTTAGATCTCTATAGATTTGATAATCTTGATAAATTTCTACAAATTATTACTCGCATGAAAGTGAGGGAACTATATGCTGCCTGAAAAAAATGAATTCCCAATAATTCAAATTGAGATTGCAAAAATAAAATTTCTTAACCCACGAACAAGAAATAAGGTAGTGCATGAAGAAATAAAGGAAAGCATAAAAAAAAGAGGATTAAGCAAGCCTATAAGCGTAAGAGCTATTGATGAAGACGATTTCAAATATGCTTTAATTTGTGGTCAAGGGAGAATAGAGGCTCTTGTTGCATTAGGTGAAACTATTATTCCAGCAATTATAAGAGATGTATCAGAAGAAGATGCTTACGTTATGAGTTTAGTTGAAAACATTGCAAGGAGAAGACCACGTTCTAATGAGTTATTACAGGTGATTAAAGACATGAAAATCAGAGGACTTTCAGACTCCGAAATAAGTGAGATTACTGGATATTCATCGAACTGGGTGAGCAGTATTAATATGCTTCTTGATAAGGGAGAGCATAAACTTCTCTCAGCAGTCGAACGGGGTAATTTGCCTCTGTATCTCGCAGTGCAATTTGCAAGATGTGAAACTGAGGAAGCACAAGATATTCTTACCGAAGCATATGATAAAAAATTAATAAAAAGTCGGGACATTATAAAGATAAAATACATTCTAAATCAAAGAACAGTTGGGAATAAAGGTGCAAAAGCAGCCGGATTTTATTATCACAAACCATCAAAAAGGATGACTGCAGAGGAGTTGATTGAGCTTTATGAAAATAGTATCGCTGAACATAAATCTGTTTATAACAACTCGAAATTTATAAAAACCAATCTACTAATAATAAATGAGATTTTTAACATCATAATGATGAATAAAAGCTTTCAAAATATACTTGAACAAGAGAATCTTTCAGAACTACCATCTCAGATATTAAACCCAGTAAACAAAGAGGTATCAAAATGATTCAGATACGTTTTGGCAAAAATTTTATTTACCTGGAAACTAATAAGTTAATTCCATCTAAGGAATTATTAGAAAACGTAAAGCGAAGCCATAAATATCATCAAATAGTTACCTCTATCGAAAGCTTGGGTATTATTGAACCAATAATAGTATTCTATGACAAAGATAAAGATGTCACTAAGATACTTGATGGCCATTTAAGGGTTGAGGCTTTAAAAGACTTAGATATAGAAAAAGCTCCATGTATACTTTCGAGCATAGATGATGCTTTCACTCCTAACAAACAAGTGAATCATATAAATGTAGTTGAAGAACATAGAATGATAATTAAGTCTCTGGCAAAAGTATCAATTGAAAAACTTAGTGCTGCTTTGGGCATATCTGTTGATGCCATAAAAGATAAAGCTAATGTGATGAACGGCATAGATCCAAGTGTAATTGCGAAACTTTCTGATAAACCTATACCTAAGGCTACATTTGACGTTTTGAGGAAAATGAAGCCAATTCGTCAAATTGAAGCAGTCGGTACAATGATTAATTTTGATAATTATAGTAAAAAATTTGCAATGAGCATCTTGGATGCAACACCGTCATCGATGATAGTAAATAAAGGGAAAAACACTCCCTATAAAAAGGACATAAAAAAAACCATACTTCGTCTGGAACAAGAAATGGCAACAACTTCGGAAGAAACGAAAAAACTTCAAACCGAGTATGGTTCAGATATGTTGAAATTCGTTATAATCCAGTCATATATTAATAAATTACTTGGCAACTCTAAAGTTCTTCATTGGTTCTTAGAAAACGAGGTTGATTATCTTAATGAGTTAAAAAGAATTTCTAGAATAAATTCTTTGGATGATAAGACTCTTACTGAAAACAGCCAGTCATAGTCATGGTTTTATATAGCCTAAATAAACCAAGAAGTATACTTACACAACGACCTTCACGCCGAAGAAGCTGTCAGATACGCCAGCAACCAAAGCATTGCGTTTAAGAGTCAGTCATTGATACGAAGGGATAACTGCGTATCAGCAGCCGGACATTGAGTCGAATAAAGGCTGGTAGAGAGGGACAGTTCTGTGTCACCGGGAGATTAGTCAGAAACATCAGCGGCAGAACAGATGAACCAGCAATTGGTAGTGTACAGAAAACTCTCCAGTATATAATTATTCAACTTAACACTAAAAAAAATCACATAGTTAATATCATAATTTTTCTTTGGTCTACTTATGCGAGAGATATTGTGGCTTCAACCTGGTATTAGGAGTCGTTTCAGATAAAAGATGTTCTTCGATTCGACTGGACTTGGTAATAGCAATAAGTAATCGTGAATATTGAAGGACGAAAGGCTACTTCAAAACAAAGTAACCTTTCCAATATTCCCATATATGGGACAAGTGGCACATTAACTGCACATAGTGCAGGATACATATGACATAAAACTTTTTATTTATGGCATACATTAAAAATAACTTTTATTTTACGAATGTCAATAGGCTCTTGCTTAATACTTTTAAAATAATTAATTGATTTTTTATTATAGCTTCGCTTGTACAAGCGAAGATCCTATTGTTCTTGAATGAATAATGCCAATTATAAAAGAAGCAAGGGCTAACCCTACGAAGCCGCTGCGCTTGTTTCTTTGGGTTCCCCTTGCTTTTCTTCCCTTCGGTTAGAAAAGAAAATCCAGCCCAGTTTATCAACTATCTACAGTATTCCCACTAAAGAGTAACCGCCACTTTATACTCCGTTTGTGAGCTGAGGCTACTGTAGCATTTTTGGGTTTAAATTTTCTATCATTACCAGTTGTTGTGTCGGGATAAAAATATTTTCTCGCATCCAACCATAAAGATATCAGATTTGCTATCATCATCACTTCACATAATGAAACTTTTTAAGTAGGCCTAAAATACAAGGCCTACTTAATAGCCGGAGATAGTTATTATTTAGATGCTAAAATAGTATTTTTATTGAATTTTTCATCAGCATCTGTAAGCTTTTTCATTATTAAAGCAGGGGCTATATCCTGAAGCTCCGTAGATTTTATGAAAAAATAATTACAAAGGTAAATTATATTATTAAGATTAATTGGTATATCAATATTATAATCTAACATTAACGATAACAAACGATCTCTGTCAATTCTATAAAACTTTTTACCAAGCTCTTTCTCATTAATTATTGAAATTATCTTTTCATCAAGCTTATCGTCCATTCTCAATCTTAATTTATTTCTTAGCATAGCGGACCATGCGCTTGACTTATAATTTCTATATGCTAAATCCTCAAATAACTTCATTATTCCCCAATCAGATGTTTCCAAAGAGGCGTAAATTCCATTCAGCGCGCGACTAAGGTCATTATGCTCAACCCAATCCTCTTTGCACTTATAGCGTAGATCATGCTCAACTTCATGCCATCCTTCAGATAAAATAGTTCTAAATTGGACTTCAAAAGTAGTATCAATATAAGAATATTTCTTTAATAAGACACTATCATTTGATAATACTTCTGGTAACTTAAAGACGTAATTGCATCGAGTTGCCGCAAAGAGATTAGCCGTGGTTTCGTCTACGGTTTTAGATTCAATTTCGAATAATTTCTCCAGTGTTTTTTGAGCAATAAATAAATCATCAGGAAAATATAATATTATCCTAACCCCAAATAAGTCTTGAATTTTTTTACCATCCTCTGAGTATTTATTAGGCTCTTTTTCATATTTCTTAATTATTGAGCTTTCTGATTTTGTCCTCGAAAAAAAACGATAAAGTAATCCAATACGATTAAGTTCATCTTCTATATCTTTTTGCAAACTTTGAATAATTCGCAATTCATTTCCGTTATACATCAGAAATTCCTCCCAAGAATTGCTTTAATCTCTGATATTCTTGCCATGTTAAGTTCAAGGAACGAACGCTTGTCTGGCGTAAGTAAAAGACTGTCTTTCCTCAATTTATCTAAAGAATGGAGTATTTCACTTAACTGAAATTGATTGTTGTTAGAACATAAGCCTTTTATAGGCCGATGCTTATGATAGCTAACACTCCCTCTGGGACAGAACTTCTCTAAGATGTAAATATCACAATCTGTAATATCGTGATCATTTTCACTGTTTATCTCGACAGATTTTTTATTAATAGCATCATTGTCACATTCACATCCCAAAAAATAAATATCTTCCCTACCACTTAATTCGTTAAAACTACAATCTATAAAAGAACAGTTCACGAATGTAACGTTTTTATAATTACCACAGGTAAATATGCTGCTAAAAAACGAACAATCAACAAAGATAGTATCATGTATTATATTTATATCGCCTAAAGAAAGTTTTGATATAGACAATTGCTCAACACTATCATTTTTTAAATCTAATGGAACTTTTCCTATAAGCAAATGACTATAAAGGATTTTATCATTACCTGACATAAAATATAAAGCAAACTCTAAGCTATGCCAAAGTAATTCTTTTTCATCATCGATCCTCGGCATATAAGATTGCACTGCTGGTTCTATAAAACGTTTATCACCAATCCATTCATTTGACTTATCATTAATAATATTTTCAGAAACAAAATTACCAAGAACAAATTCATTAACAAATCCAATACCTTGGTTTTCTGAGCCTGACCGATCTAATAGAGCATGCGATGCTAATTTATTAACTAATTCGTCAGTAGTTGGTCTTTCATCTACAGTATAAAGCTTTCTTGTAGCCTCCAAGAGTTGTTGATTCTTTTCAGTTATGACTAACGATATATACTCTCTAGACTCAGATGTGTAGTTACCCTCGACCATGTCGTCAGCTATTATTTTTAGTATAGTATATTGATCTTCAATAGACATTAATAAATCTTGTCTTTTTCTTTCTCGCTCAAGCATTGAATCAAAATACTTCCTCACTATAGTTGTTGGGTCGCTTATAACTTTATTAAAGTCGGTGTCGTCGATGCATCTTAGAAATGATAGCAGTACAGGGTTTGATAATTTGTTAAGAGGAAATCCTGTCGATGAAATTTCATCTAAACGTTGACCTGGAAGCCAGTCTTCAATTTGTGGTTCATGAATTCTTATTCTTATCACATCAAAATCTTCTTGATGTGATGCTATCCACTGATGGAATTCATCTCCGTCAAATATAGCTGTTCTTCGAGTTGTCAAAACCACTTTTGCACTATCAGTTAGAAGCTCACTTATTGTTTCCAGCATTGGCTCTGTTTTTTCATAATTATTTTCAATTCCGTTTGTACTTTCATGCAATAGTTCATCAAACCCGTCAAGTATAACTGGTACATTTCCTGCTCTTATTTCATTCCTTACTAAGGCTGAGCTTAACAAAGGAAAACTTCTATCAATTTCATCTAATAGTACATACCTGAATATTTTTGCTTGCCTATTCCTTGATAGTTCTGAAAATAATGGTATTTTCCCTATATTGTTAACTATAATCTCCCTCAATAATTCATACGCCGTGCAAGTCTTTCCAAAACCGGCTGCAGCCTCAATCAAAAACAGAATTGGACGCCTATGTTGTATTCTCTCTAATATTTCCGTAACAACATTAGCTTCGCCAATAACACCATTTAAGTAATATTTTGAATTTATGTAGGAATAAGTTGCAGTAGGTGAGTGAATTTTTACAATTGAATCTGTGAAAGTATTATAATCTTTAATCAACCTTTCTTTAGTTGAATCGACGCTAAAGAAGCCATTAAATAATTCCTTATGTGCTTCTTCATAAGACTGATATTTTTTAATTTGACATGCATAACCTAACTGCCTATATTCTTCAAAGGTTTGATTTACATTAACCTCATTATTTAGTGGAAGTATGTCCGCGTTATGGTAGTGCCCTGTTTTAATAGAATATACAGCAATACTTTCGTTACCTGTATTTTCTTCAGTAAAACCAAACCTTTTATATATCTCTGTAAGTTTGCTTTTTCGTAACATTAAACTCACCTCCTGATATTTTTCGCAATGATGCTATAGTCGCTGTATGAACTTTTAATATAATATTACAAAAACCATCTACATAGCTACCGCCTAAGCAATAATAGCTATGTAGAGATTATCTGTAAGAGAACAGTTCAACGGTTACGTGCACGTTATGACATCGTTCTAACTTCATGGGGTGCTCAGTAACAGAACTTTTAAGCCATTCTTGCTCGCTGAACATGCAGTCATACCTATCACAAGCAGTACAACCATTACTTAGCAGACCTCTGCTTCTTGTTCCAAAAGGAACGTAAACCAGATGTTAGAGTTAACAAAACTGAAAGCCACTGCCCCCCAAATCTCCGAGTCAAACATTAGAGACTTTAAGTGAGCTCAGCCCAGATTATGCATTCTAATCAATTTCCAAATAATCAATCGGGCTAAGCCGTGGTGGTCATCGCGCCAATCCCCATAATGAAGGATACATCTTGGCTGTATCATCTTCCTTACAGCTGCGTTTCAACATGTGCTGAACAACACTCAAGTTAATGTAAATGAGCCAGTGAATACAACATCTGTTTCAAATCACTTTGAAGTTTTCTTCACTTAATGTGTACGCCAAAATTATCCGGATAAACATAGAGTAACGGTCGACCGGGATTACAATCAACCAGTTTCATCTCTAGTAAGCGATATTCTTAAGGCGGCAGCGGAATGTTCTGACAACCCCACTGAGGCGGTGCTACAGAATCTTATCGAAGCCAAACATCAGCTACGTTTCCCTAGATGTTAAAATCAGTAGTCGCAGGGCCAATGCTAATGATCCACACATTGACCGTGAAGGGGCCTTTCAGGTGGGTACGACTGCATTCCAAGTGACCACCGCACCTATGGAGAAATTGATTTCACACTGTATCAAAATCAAACGCGCAGGCTACAGGCCGGTCATCCTAACTCTTGAAAGCAAGGTCATTGCAGCACGCCAGCTGGCTGATAACGTTGGTATGTCTGAACTGATAGCCATCCAGGCAGCTGAAACTTTCATTGGTAACAATATTGAAGAGATTGCTATTTATGACGGCGATAAAATCCGTGAGAGTCTCGCAAGATTGATACATCTCTTATGATTGATGAGCCTCTTGGATCGTTAACTTACTGACCGACTCCTGAAATACATAGAGCTCAGTAAGCTTAACGAGTCGCTTTTTTCCACCATACCTAAGCCCCAAAACTAAAGCACTACGGCTTGATTGGGCTGGCGTAAGTCTGCACACCGAGCCTTTTGCACTATAAATTTCTCAGAATATATAACCAATATGTCAGTAAAGGTTTAAAGTGAATGATTCGTTTTGGCAGGATACTTACGATTATCACAACACTATCACATATTGTGTCTCACACACAAAGTTGAAAATCAAAACAGAAGTAAAAGATATAATATTCCCCTGCTAAAATACGATTCACTTCAAACATTTAATATTAATGGGATATATTTCCCCCTAAGCAATGGGGAAAAACGCCCATCAATCAACCATGAAATAAAAATAGCACTTTTTGCAAACTATGAATTTATTTATATAAAACATCACATTAAATTAGTTTATTCAAAAGAAAACGCTTGCTTATTTTTTATTATTAAAAATAAATTTGATTTTTATTTATTTGATAATATACATTCATTTCATCAAAATAATAAAGGAGAATAAAAATGAAAAAACAAAACTATTCAACCCTGACAAGTTACCTATCTAAAACAAAAAAGAATACAGATCTCTACCGTCTGTATAACCCTCACTTTTCAATATTCTGTAAAAATAGCATTGAAGATCATGTTTTTTATCTTAATTATTTTTCCAGACATATGGTGACGGAAAGAAATATTCTGACCATATTTGCTATCCATACCTTTTTCTCTTATAGCATGGAAAAAAAAGACACCATAAAAGCTTTTACCCGTTTTCTTAAAGAGGAGAATCACGATACTTTCTATCAGTCATTTTCTTTTCGTGGCTGCAATATCATTTACACAAACAAAAAAGGCGAAGTGAAAGAGATCTCATGGTTTTCTTTTTCACGGATCTATGACGAGATCGTTAAGATAAAAGAATATGAATACAACAATAATACCTGGCACAAAACGACCGCTTAAAAAGGAGAACGCCCATGAGTAACTATACAGAAGATAATTTATTTGACAGCAAAACTAAAAAAGACGTCCAGAATTGCATTGCTGCAGGCATTGACATTAACACACTTAATGAACACGGTGAAAACGCCCTTTTCGGTTGCGACAGTATCGGGGCTTTAAAAGCCATGATTGAAGCAGGCATAGCGCTGAACCATACAGATTGTTATGGTAATAATGCCCTGTTTAGCAGAAAAAGCCCACGTGCAGTGAGGCTATTGATAAAGTCAGGTATTAACGTTCACCACAAAAATAATAAAGGCCAGTCCTGTCTTCACTGGCAGCGCTACGCCATAGATTGTGCGGAACTCCTCATAAACGCGGGCATTGATATCCACAGCACAGATAACGAAGGACAAACGCTTCTTTATGACCTCCTCGATCATGACGTCTTTGATTACTGGGTAAATAAAGGGTGTGACATAAACCACAGAGATTATGGTGGCAAAGCGGTGCTGGATCTTCCGACTGACAACGAGTGGTGGATATATGATTTCAGTATTAATGCCCTCAAACGCCATGTTGATAGAATAGACAGCACGCCAGTATTATTTAAACATGTTTCAACTGAGGCTTTGCCTCTAATTGCTTTGCTTCATGAAAAAGGGCGTAATATCCTTATCGCTGAACACTGTTCCTTCGCATTATATGTCAAAAACATGAAGTACTTCTTTACCTCACTGAAAAAATATACCGATATCAGTCATGTTCAGTTTTATAATTGTTATCATGATAAACATATTGGTATCTACACCGGCATAGAAAGTGTGAAATGGTTCATTCGAAATGGTATCCGAATGGACGACGATATACTCAGACAGCGTTCTGACTCCGATAAGATTTTTTCTTATATCGCAGCAAGAGAGAAAAAAGACCTGTTAAAAGAAATGAAGCCAGAGATCCCCCGTTCATCTGTACGAAAAAGACTCTAAAACTCTGGAGTAAACAACCCTTTTCTTAGTCTGCAAGGATTCATTTAATGACCATTAATCTGATATGTCCTCGTGGGTATACTATTTGTCAAATGGTATACCTTTTTTAATCCAGATAATTAAATTATTTATCCCGTAACAACTTGACTTATTCATTTCATCGGTTATCTGTAGTAATAAACATGAAATAAAAGGATAACTATGAACAGTGACATGAGTAATGATGATGATATAACCAGAGTATCAAAACGCGGTAAATTCCATACTGACAAATTTCCTGAGAATGAAATACGACATCACTGCATCAGTGTCAGATTAAATGAAGAAGAATTAATTATTCTCGACAGTAAAAGAGGTCAGTATAAAAAAGGAGAATGGCTCAGGATGGCTTCCCTGAATAAACTCCCGCCGGTTCTGCCAGAAATCAATCGTGAAGCATGGATAAAACTTGGCAGCCTTTCACAGGATTTAAACTACCTGTTGAGTCATCTCGACAGCAAAAGCCCTGACAGCGAACTGACCCGTACAGAACTCTTCGCCCTGCGCAGACAAATCAAAACTCTCAGGGATCACCTTATTCCCTCAACATTTCTGGAGTCAGACCCATGAAAGGCATGCAGAAAATAAAAAGGGGTAAACAATTCACAGGTGTGGTTATTTATAGCCTGAAGTCAGGTTCTCACCACAAAATCACGCCTTATGTCATCGGTGGCAACATGACGGGCAGCACTGCTGCTGAGCTTATAAGTGAATTTGAAGGCACCCGACTGCTGCGTCCCGATGTCGCCAAACCTGTCTGGCATAATTCACTTCGCCTGCCAAAGGGTGAGAAACTGTCAAACAGACAGTGGGCAGCATTCGCTGACGATTATATGGCCCGAATGGGCTTCACTGACACCCATCTTCGCTGCTATATCATGCACGATGATCCGGATGGGCAGCATATTCATATCATTGCAAGTCGTATTAACATGGTCGGTGGAAAACTGTACCTGGGGAAAAATGAAAATCTTATCGGCACACGGATTATCAGTGAGCTGGAGAGAGTACACGGCCTCACCGAAACTACGGGTGTAACCGGCAGTAGCCGCCAGGATAAAAGGAAGCCTTCCCGTAATGAACTGATGATGGCAGAACGCACAGCAGCTCCCTGCCCTAAGTCACTGTTGCAGGCCCTGCTCGACAATGCATTAACACACCATCCCGATTTACTAACCTTTGTTCGCTTACTGGAACAGGAAGGAGTGACCTGCAAACCCAATATCGCCACTACGGGTAAAATGAGTGGATTTTCATTTCAATACCAGGGTATTGCCTTTAAAGCATCTCAGTTGGGTAAAAAATATGGCTGGTCTTCCCTGCAAGCACTGATTGATTTTACGCCTGAGCATCTGAGTTTACTGAAAGAAGCCCAGAGGCCAATAGAACCTACAACCGCGCCAGTGCCAGTGCCAGTGCCAGTGCCAGTGCCATCATGCGAGTCTGAAGAGCAGGCTGCAAACCGGGAAACGATTCTGGAGAAAATCCATCAGCTTGAAGAAAAAATTCGTCTGGAAAGACAACAGGAGACAGTGGGTATCATCCAGCTCAGGAGCAATCTGCACAATACAGCTCGTCAGATACCCCGCCAGCGTCGTCTGTATTCATGGCTTGTATTGCTCGTCCATATTGTGGCACTTCTCAGGCGCAGAGGCATGTCTCTGTTACATGCCACTGCACATCCTTTCCACCAAATCCTCCACCTACATATTCTGACACCCTGTCATCCCATGACAACAAATACCAATAAAGAACAATCATTTAAAAACAACAACCATCCTGCACCATAAGTTAGCTAGTCCATACTTTAGTGATAGTCAATAAGATATCGATCGTTTTTATAGATCGATAATCTAGTTATAATAGATATAACCTATCACCTGAGATCCATCGATCGGTACAAGCAATTTTACTAAAGCAGTTCATTCATCGAAAATGTTCAAAAATACATCACCTTAAATCAGGCTACGGAGTCATGATGGATAATAAAACGATTAGCTGCCCTTTCTGCTTTACACAAAGCCCACACGGTGTGCGGGTTTGCAAAGGTTGCCATGCAAAAGTGGCCTATGGTGAAAGTCCACTCAGTGTGGCATTCCTGTTTCAATTCGTGGCATTAGCTCTCGCCTGGTTAGTGTTTTCATTGACCGGCAGCACTCCTGCCTCAGTCATTACGTTTTTTGCCAGCGTCATTATTCTTATCTGCATTATTAAAAAGAAATATGCAGACAGAGTTGTTTTTATAAGATGATATTAATTTCACACCACCGCAAACATAAAAAATTAATATGAGAAAACTTATGAACAGATTCATGATTTCTGTGTTTTTTATTTCTTCTTTACTTATTTCTGGCTGTTCAACATCAGGCAACCAGCATCTAAAAAAAGAAACATCACAAAGTCTGCAGTCGAAAATCATCAAAAATAAAACAACGAAATCAGAAATCATTACCGCATTCGGTCAGCCCGAAACCAAAACTACACTTGATAGTGGCAATGAACAATGGACTTATTCGATGGACAACAATCAGTTTGATGCCACCACATTCATTCCCGTGATTGGACTGCTGACCGGGGGTTCACAGACGCAGGCCAAAACGCTGGAAATCGAATTTAAAGGCGAAACCGTCAGCAAGTGGACGTTCTCTGAAAACAACAACAAGATGAAAACCGGCCTTTTTCAATAACGTACTCTACCGTCTGGGATTATTTTATGAAAACATATGCATTTACCACACTCATTGCGTCCATTTTTTTGCTGACCGGCTGCACCAGTGAACCGTCTGAGCAGGATATTTACACTGCGATGAATAAGGTCGTGGAGCAGACGAATGCCATCGTTAAATCCATAGCGAGAAACGATATCACGCCTGACATGCTGCGGAAGTTAAAATCAGTCAAAAAACACGACTGCGAAAAACTATCGGATAAAAGCTATAAATGCAATGTAACAGCTGTTGTCGATAACGAAAAACGCACAGCGGCTGTCAAGCTGGTCAAAACAGATGATGGCTGGCAGGTCGTTGATAAGTAAGACCACAATAAAATAATCCCGCCAGGCAGGACACCAAATCGGTGGATCCTGCCTTTTTAATGCCCGGTAATATCTTGCGGGAAACGACTGCTTTTATGTCACTCTGCCATACTCTGCCTTGTCCGGCGCATTTCCGATGCCTCACAGTCTTTTCCTGACCACGGATCCTGGTGGTGTATAAGCCAGAGAACGTGCAATGCGTTTCTTTTCATACTGTGCCAGTAAATCAGCATAAATGTGCTCTGCTTCATCCAGATTGCCTGAAATATAATTCACGAGCGAATTCAGGCAATGCAGCAATGTGTCACTGTTTGCGAGTTGCCTGAGCAGAGGGGTCTTCAGGGTAGAAACGACACCCATAAACATCTGCATGATATTATCAACGTGATAACACGAATTGCGATATTGCGCCCGTGAATAAAAATACTTCAGATGATATCCGGCGAAGAGAACATAAAGTTTTTTATAAAAGACATTGTTATTAACGCCGTTGTGATTATGGGTTATAAATTTATCAACAACATGTATAAATTTTTCCTCCTGAGATAACACATTAATAGCACTCATAATTTCCTCCATTATTTTGTTTTTATAATTAAGTACTATCATCTTAAAAATTAAAATCAATAGCAAAATAAAAATATTTTATTATTCATATATATTTTATTCCTCATAAATACAAATAGCTTTTACTGTGCTAAAGTTGTGTCTTCCCGATTGTATTGTTTTTTCATATATCAATTATCTGAGTTATTTCCCTATTGCAGATAAGAAACCCACAGGAATATTTTTTGAGAGCGTGCTACGCACTGGCTTACGCCCCGACTACCTATAAATGTTAATTATTTTTACCAAACAGTTGAAAAACTTAATTTTGTCTCCCTGGCAGCGCCTCTGAGTGCCCGCAGCACTCACTCGCTGAAGCAGAAAGGGTTTTTCCGAAGGGTCCCGGCGTGAGCCGTAGTCAGCAAACGGGTAAATCATGTATCTGTGTTCGCTTTCCCGATCAACTTAGCCTCCTGATTTTTTTTTTGCGCGAAGCGTATTTGTGCTGACAGCTAACCCCATTTTTCTGAACTTCTGCACGAAGCGTATTTTTAATGACAGTAAACCTAAATACTGTGAACTCGTGCGCGAAGCGTATTTATACTGACTGAAAACACTATAGTGATGTTCTGAAGCCCAATGGGGCGTAACACACAGTTGCGCAGGCTTCAATTTACAAATGATATTATTTAAGAAAAGCAATAATAAAAATGTTTTCATCAGGTACACCAAGGCCTTGAGTATCGATCAAATGCAAAACTGTGGTTTCTTATTTCTTTATCACTCTTTTATCTTGCAGATCAAAATCAAAAATTATCTAATAAAATCATATGATTATACAAAATATGCCGTTGTTAATTTCAGCACCAAAAATTATCAATCACATAACAGGTGATGGTTAAATTTAGCACCCCTCGTTTCAAATTTTACAACCTATTACCACCACCAAAGAACGGATAAAAAATTCAAATAAGATATAATTAAAATAATATCATCAAAACCATTGACAAATAAATTAAATATGCCATGTCTGTAATCACAACAATAAAAAAGGAGCCATTATGTCAATCACAAGTGTTGTATTAACTAAAGAACAAAAATCCATTATTGCAGAAGCATTAGAGGTTATGCCCGAAGATCTAGAAGAAATAAAAATTAAAGCAACCAGCTATAAAAAGACGTCCTTCAAGGACGATTTCTCAATGGTATTTAAAGGTAATATGGCGACACTCGCCAGAATGGATTTGACGCCTACAGCATTTAGAATTGTGATTTATCTCTTCTCAGCCATTGATTACGGTAATATTATTCCTGATTTTTCACAGTCACGTACTGCCAAAGAGCTTGGGCTGAATAAATCAAATGTTTCACGTGCATTCAAAGAGTTATTTGGAAAAAAATACTTATTCGTGACACCATAGATAATCAGGTATATCTGAATTCAAACTTGTGCGTTAAGGGAATTCCTCGTCGTTTCAATGAAGATCTGATGGATAAATTCAGAAAATCCAGACTGGAGACAGAAGATTTTGCCAATTCGTTTAATTTTTATCGTGCCGGGAGTAAAACAAAATCAGTTAAAAACTCCAGAAGACGAAATCCTGCAGACGGCATTCCATTTTAAAAACATTACAGCGTGGTAATTTTCTCCACGCGAGTGATAACATTAACAAAAAAACGATACCTTTATGCAAAAAAGACTCTCCACTTACTTTCAAAATAATCAATCATCAGTTGAAAGTCATAATCTTAACACTACTATTCACAATGTATTCTGGTTGCTTACATTAATCGCGTCGTATAAGCCAGATAAGAGCATTGTTTACCTAATTTTTCATCGTGTTACGCCCATAGCACAGCAAGAAGGGATACATATTACACCCACTCAATTTTATCAGGCTATCACAGAACTGATTGATGCGAGTGTTACTATACCTACTGAGTTTAAATACCAACACCATTTAAATCCTGTATTTTTCAGCTCTTTTAAATAAAAAAGAGCATAATATTAAAATTCAGGATAACCTATATCCTATAATGTTTACTATAGAAAACCAGATGACCACTATCAAAAGCACATAATTTTCATGTATCATTATCTGTTGAATTAAAATAAGAAGGTACAGACTTGTGCTGTCTGTACCCATGATAATTTATTACAGCCTTTACATCTTTTTATCTGCATTATTATTTCTGATACTATTTTTTTCATAGACAAGCTGCTCAATACACATTCGTACTTCATCATTAATCGTAATATCTGTACTACCATTGACCACTATAGAAAACAATAAATAAAGAAAGACGTGCTCGAACTCTATCTCTTGGACTAGATCTACATAATTACGATAGGATTCAATAGCCTCATAAAAGCTATTCGGTGAAGTCGCAAACGCACATACAAAATCTTTATCTTCTGGTACTATGATTGAATTATTCATTTTAACTTTCCTATACTTATTAATATGAAATGTCATGGTAAAAATCCCGTCATAATTTTCACCAATGGCTATTATTATTACTTCTTAATACTAAAAACCGTCCTAACACTATTAATATTATGCACACCCAACCCACCTAAAACCATCTCACTGCCTTGCAAAAGAACGGTCATAAAAATAATGCAAGTTATTCTTTAACGTTTTAATCTAAAATATGCAGCAAAACTTTGCATTGCCATATGAATTTCTTAATCCAATAAATATTCAATTATCCGCTTCGCCAAGAGTTTCATTTCATCAGGGCATTTAATTAGCGAAAACCAAGTCTCGTAAACATATATTTGTTTGGAAGCATTAAGCTCTGAGATCGCGTCTAAAGGTTGTATCAAATTTCCGACAAGATACTGACTGAGCCAATATATTATTTCTTTATTAAACTCGTTATTGGGTAAATTATAAATCGATTCAGGCTCGAAAATTTTAAAGAATAGTTCCTGGCCCAGATTACACATATGGTTTTCTTCATTCACAAATTCTTCGATAGTCATAAAATCTCTCCTAAATTCAATTAAGCAACATTATTTCGACTTGTTTCGATAACAGACTGAATCCAGCTATCAATCTCACTTTCAACGAAAGCTATTGCACGACTTCCAATTTTGACAGGAGCAGGAAACTTGCCATCGTTGATCAGACGATAGATCCAGGCTTTTCCGTAGCCAGTTCGTTCGAGAACTTCTGGTAAGCGTATGAGGCGGGTTGCTTGATTTTTCATTTCGTTATCCCTTGTCGTTGCGGTGAAGTCACTATACGAGCAGTTGGGAAAAGAAAGGAGCGAAGCTCCTGAAGCGGAGGTTCTTCGCTGCTGTGCAGGATGGTTTTCTCGAAGTTGGTGCAGTACAGAACAAGGGAACTTGAGAGTAGCTGAAATTCCCCTGTTTTATAGCAAGTGTAAAAATGGCCGGTTTAAAGTAAAAATCGCAAAAAAAAGCACCATTTACAGTAGTGCTTTTAGTTTATTTTTATAATAAAAAAACAGACAGTTATTAATTAACTCTTAATCCGATAGTTTCATTACATCAGAGACTTTCATTTGCTTTAAATGGCTGTTTTTGTTCATGAAGTAATGGAATTGTCGGATAAAGTCAGTTGTGCAGGATTTAAGAGCCAAAGGCCTGTCGGTATCTTTGATTTGGCTGGACTGTCTCATTTCGCTTTCTTCGTCATCGTCTGTATATAGTAGTCTGGATAACCTGTCGTCAGAGACACGGATTTTTTTAACGGCTGCCCACACCAGGATATCAAGCATAGGTATTACACGATAACTGATGAGTTTCTTGATAGTTCCGTATCCAAAACGAACAGATTCCAATGGGTTTTCATCAATACCCTTAACTTTACGCCACTGCGGTAATGCAGCTTTAAGCGACTCTGCAATCTCTTCGTCTGTGCCACTTGCCAGATCAATCTCGAACATGATCGTTCGTGTAAACTGATCTGGCATAATGTCTGAAAGTGATTCTTCTCGAAGCTCTGCGTTTATAGAATAATTGTCACCTTCATGCCAAAGAAAACCTCCACGTTGCATTGCAATAATGCTCGTTTCAGCAAGGCGATCAAGAGTTGTGAGAAAGAAATGGGGAGGTTGAAAAAGTTTGTTGGCAGGAGTCATGTATCCCAGTTGTCCTTCTTCAATTAAAAAAGGATTGCCACTAAAAATTTTTGAGAAGTAACCCGCAAGTGCTCTGCTCTCAAACTCTTCCCGATACTCCTTAAAGAACAATTTACGGGCCCATATCTCATGGTAGAACTGAATCAATGAGAGGTCTTCAAATTTGCGATATGTATCAATCTTAAACCAGCTCTTGATGACTTTTGTATGCTCTGGTGACCAATTGTTCAAAATCCATTCTCCACCTATGCTGGTACTGCGGATAGAATCGTGCTATTGAGAAAAGTTACCGTATTCGTCTACCTATGAAAAGCATAACGGACCTTATCTATGAGTTCAGTTACCAATAGGGAGTTGAACTGAGAAATTTGTTGTCTTTTGATACAATTTGCAAATCGGCTATTCGTGAGAACTCATACCGTTAAGATTTATGGTTCCTTTTTAGGACCACATATAAATTTAAAATTTAAAATAAACCTAAAAATCAATGTCATGAATAGTTATTTACAGGGACGCCAGCCCAAAATTCTCCATCGGTGATTACCAGAGTCATCCGATGAAGTCCTAAGAGCCCGCACGGCGCAAGCCCTGCGGGCTTTTTTGTGCCCTTAATTTGTCCCGCGAAGTCTGATGCCAACTAATTAAATCCGAACCTTTTAGGCCCATTGATAGGCCCAACGAAAAGCTCTATTGTTTTCGTTGGGCCTAAACGCATGGAGACTCCCCATGGCAAGAAAAACCAAGCCGTTAACCGACACGGAAATCAAAGCCGCCAAACCTAAAGATGCCGATTACCAGCTGTATGATGGTGACGGGCTTACTCTGTTAATCAAGTCCAGCGGCAGTAAGCTCTGGCAATTCCGTTACTATCGGCCTCTGACCAAGCAGCGAACCAAACAGAGCTTCGGTGCCTACCCTGCCGTCTCGCTTTCTGATGCACGTAAACTCAGAGCCGAATCTAAAGTTTTATTGGCGAAAGACATTGATCCCCAAGAACATCAGAAAGAACAGGTCAGAAATTCACAAGAGGCCAAAACCAACACTTTCTTGTTAGTTGCCGAACGTTGGTGGAATGTGAAGAAAGCCAGCGTAACAGAGGACTATGCCGAAGATATCTGGCGCTCGCTTGAGAGAGATGTTTTCCCAGCAATCGGTGATATCAGTGTCACTGAGATTAAGGCTCATACTCTGGTTAAAGCAGTTCAGCCGGTTCAGGCCAGAGGGGCATTAGAGACTGTTCGCCGCCTTTGTCAGCGTATTAACGAAGTCATGATTTATGCGCAGAACACGGGCCTGATTGATGCGGTTCCCAGCATAAACATCGGGAAAGCATTCGAGAAACCTCAGAAGAAAAACATGCCGAGTATCCACCCGGCTCAACTTCCACAATTAATGCAGACTATGCGTACGGCAAGTATCAGCCTGTCCACACGATGCCTATTCATGTGGCAACTTCTCACCATAACCCGTCCCGCCGAAGCAGCTGAAGCTCGATGGGATGAGATCGATTTTGATGATAACGAATGGAAAATTCCAGCAGCTCGAATGAAGATGAACCGGGATCATACGGTTCCATTATCCGATGAGGCTCTCTCTATTCTGGAAATGATGAAGTCACTAAGTGGTGGCCGAGAGTTTATCTTTCCCAGTCGCATCAAACCAACCCAACCAATGAACAGCCAAACAGTGAACGCAGCACTCAAGCGTGCTGGGTTAGGAGGTGTTCTCGTATCACACGGTTTACGTTCTATCGCAAGTACAGCTCTCAATGAGCAAGGGTTTCCGTCTGATGTTATTGAGGCAGCATTGGCTCATGTAGACAAAAATGAGGTACGTCGCGCTTACAACCGCAGCGACTATCTTGAGCAACGACGACCGATGATGCAGTGGTGGGCTGACTTTGTAAATAAGGCTGATAGCGGGAGTAGGATTGAAGTTAGCTCCAGGGAGTTAAAACTCGTTGGATAAAAACAACTTTCAATCCTTTTAAAAATACTCAATTAGATAGCATCTCCTACGATGCTATCTAATTTATTTATATTACTTATTACTTCTCTTCTTTCTTCTAACAGTTGCATCAAATGCCATTCTGATACTATCAACCTTCGTTGCCCACTGTTTTAAGATAGTATCAGCTAATGTATATTTATCTAAAGCTGCTAGCCGATATTTTTTACTTTGTCCTTTCACTATAAAATTAGAATCTTTAATAAATAGCCATAAAGGATCAATAAGATCATTAACTGCAGCCACTTTACTTCTCCAACCTTCTTCAGGCGCAGATTGATATATAAGCTCAACAACTTTTTCCTGAATAATTTTGTAAATTTCTGCTTTTCCTTCCCCCCCATTTTTACCTGCTTTCACCCTTACTTTAGATAGTTTATTTTTTTTATCAGCATACACTTTAAACCAAACCATCCCTAGACATTTATCAAATAAACCCGATGCCGTATTGAATGCTTCTGACGCAATGCTCTCATTATTTTCCATAATTGATTTTCCCCACTGATACGCTATAGAGGCATGGATTAGATGTGCTTTAAATATTTCATCAATCGATGCCCCCAGAACCAAGGGGGAAAAAGTTTCACGGAAAACACGAACTTTTAGCTCTTTCCAACATTCTTGAGTGGGGTCATATAGCTCTGTATATTCCGGCTTAAGCTGCAACTCACCGTTTACTCTGTGATGTTTATATTCTCTCAAGTGCGGATCGGAATACAGCATCACCTGAGTCCCCACTTTGCTGGAATTACAGAACTGATCACGCATTCTGGCTAACTCTTCTTGCATTGCTGCAAAATTTTCATCCAGAACATCAGCATATATAGACCATTCGCATCGGGACATCTCCTCAGAGAGATCCTTACATTTTCTACTAATTTCTTCGCAGACCTCAGCGACACAAAACATTAAATCACCATATATCAATAAGTTACAATGCGTAAAAAATGTTTTTTTGGTATACCCGTTTTTTGTCTAAGCATTAATCGTTAATCTTTCCACATCTAAGCTTAACCAATGAGAGGCAAATCAATATGAACAATTCTTCAATGGTCAGAATACTCCGCTTACCTGCTGTTATCCATAAACAGGTATTGCACGCGCCACAATCTACGACTGGTTAAATCCAAAATCGCCACGTTATGATGAAACTTTTCCGAAGAAAAGGATGCTTGGGGCAAAGTCTGTCGGCTGGGTTGAATCGGAGATTGATGAATGGCTTTTACAACGCAGTAAACTTAGCTGACGGAAAACGTAAAGCACAGTCTTTACTTGTGTATCTCGATCACAAAATCTATACATACTTTAAATAACATTTGTCAGCAGGCATCTCCCGGACAGGAGTAAATCTGTATGCAAAAAATTTTCACAAATGTAAAGCATCCTGCTATTTCGCTATTAATAGCGAAATAGCAGCAGAAAAAATTATTTCAACTTCATCTCAATAGGTATTTTGGTGATGCCTCTAATTAGTTGAATCTGATGTATAATGCGGGCTTTTGAGGTTCTTTCATGGCCAGCGTTAACATTCATTGTCCTCGTTGTCAGTCTGCACAGGTCTACCGCCATGGTCAGAACCCTAAAGGCCATGACAGATTTCGCTGCCGTGACTGCCACCGCGTTTTTCAGCTCACTTACACTTATGAGGCCCGTAAGCCGGGCATTAAAGAGCTGATCACTGAAATGGCCTTCAATGGCGCCGGGGTTCGCGATACCGCCAGAACACTGAAAATTGGCATTAACACCGTCATCCGGACTTTAAAAAACTCACGCCAAAGCGAATAACGTCTTCGCCCGTTGCTCATGCTGATGTGGCGCTTATCTGCGAACTTGATGAGCAATGGAGTTTCGTTGGCAGTAAAGCCCGGCAACACTGGCTCTGGTACGCGTATAACACCAAAACAGGGGGTGTACTGGCCTACACTTTTGGTCCCCGTACCGATGAAACCTGCCGGGAACTACTGGCACTGCTTACGCCATTCAACATCGGCATGATCACCAGCGACGACTGGGGCAGCTATGGCCGGGAGGTGCCGAAGGATAAGCATCTGACCGGAAAAATATTCACCCAACGGATTGAGCGCAATAACCTGACGCTGCGCACCCGCATTAAGCGCTTGGCTCGTAAAACAATCTGCTTCTCGCGTTCAGTAGAGATCCACGAAAAAGTCATCGGGACGTTTATTGAAAAACACATGTTCTACTAATTGGAAGCATCACCCAATTTATGACGGTAATAACACCACATTGGGTCTAGTTAAACCCGGCATGGCTGGTTTTTTTGCCGGGGTGATCATGGGCGACATGACAACGGGGCTGATTGTCGGCGGTACGTTAAATCTGCTGGTATTGGGCGTGGGCAATTTTGGTGGCGCCTCTATTCCCGACTACATGACCGGAGCGGTACTGGGGACGGCGTTTGCTATCATCAGCGGTCAAGGTGCTGCCTTTGGGGCGACTATAGGTGTGCCTATAGGTCTGCTGATGGTTCAGCTTGATATTCTGGCCCGTTTCACTAACACCTTTATTCACCACAAAGCGGATGCGCTAATCGAAACGGGTCAGGTGAAGGCCGCAGCGAGACTGAACCTGCTCGGTCAGGTACCGATCTCTCTATCGCGAATGCTCCCGGTCCTGCTGGCGCTGATTCTCGGAGCCACCTTTGTCAACGACGTAGTGACGTGGATCCCGGATTCCATCATGAATGGTCTGAAAGTGGCTGGCGGTGTGCTGCCTGCATTGGGTATCGCTATCCTTCTGCGCTATTTACCCATCAAAAAGAATGTCACTTTCCTAATCCTTGGTTTCTTTCTCGCCGCTTATCTCAACATACCGGTACTCGGCGCGGCATTGATGGGTCTGGCGATTGCCATCTACGTTTTTAATGCCGAAAAACAGGTAACGCAATCTACCGTCCCTTCCACAAATGGAGCAATGGGTGATGAATAAAGTCTTAAAACGTGTGTTCTGGCGCTGGTTCCTGTTTGGCCAATCTGGATGGAACTACGAAAAAATGCAGGGTCTGGGCTATTTGTTCAGCATCTACCCATTCCTGGAGAAAAAGTATCAGCAGCCGGAGGAGCTGAAAGAAGCGGCAAAAGTTCACAGCCAATTCTTTAACACCAACAACACCATGGCACCGGGAATACTGGGGGTAAATATTGCCCTCGAAGAACAAACGGGTCTGGCGGGAAAAGATGCCATTACTGGGATTAAGACCGGCCTGATGGGACCTCTGGCAGGTATTGGCGACACTTTGTTCTTCGTCATTCCGACCACGATTATCGGCTCAGTCGCCTCCTATCTTGCATTGCAGGGTAACCCGGTGGGGCTGATCCTCTGGCTGCTGTTTGCCCTGGTTCGTCTGCTGTTTATGCGTTTTAGCATCAATAAGGGCTATCAGGAAGGTGTTAACCTGTTGAGTTCATTGACCAACAGCCTGAATAGAATCACCCGAGCGGCCAACATTCTCGGACTCACCGTCATCGGGGCACTCATCCCTTCGGTGGTAAAGGCGAAGCTTAACTTTGAATTCAGCTACGGAGAGGTCTCTCTGAAGCTTCAGGCCATTGCCGATCAGATAATGCCGGGGCTTATTCCTTTGCTGGTAGTGGCATTCACCTACTGGCTGCTGGGTCTCAAAAAAATGAATTCAACACGGGTGATTTTCATCCTGATTGCCCTCGGCATCGTCGGATATAACCTGAATATTCTCGGTTAAATAAAAGTAATTATCTTAGGAGATAACCATGAAAGGTATTGTACATATTCGTGTCGACGATCGGCTGATCCATGGCCAGGTCGCTACCCGCTGGGTAAGTCACTTTAATGCTAACCGTATAATGATCATTGACGATGCGGTCGCGGCAAACGATGTAGAGAAAATGCTGCTTCGCAGCGCAGCCCCCGAAGGCTGTAATACCTCTATCCTGTCATTTGAGAAAGCCAGCGCCAATATTCTCGCTGGAAATTACGAAGGCCAGCGCGTTCTCGTACTGCTGAAAACCCCAGAAATTGCCCTACAAATGGTGAATAGCGGTATCGCGCTGACCCAGTTGAACATCGGTAACATGTCGAACAAAGAAGGACGCAGTCAGATCAAACGCTCAGTGAGCGTCAGTGATATTGAAGCCCAGGCGATCGACGCCCTCCAGGCAAAAGGCGTCAACGTAACGGCGCAAATGACACCTGAAGAGCCAGACACCAGTATCAGTGCTTTTTTGAAAAACGATAAGGGATAGGGAATGTCTCCACATCAGCAACAATATTATCAGCATGTTTTAACCACTCTGGATCACGTTCTGCTCACCCAGAATGCAGAAATAGAGCAGGCAGCGGCACTGTTTGTCGAGTGCGTGAAAGCCAACGGTATCATCCATGGTTTTGGCTCGGGTCACTCATTTGCCGCAGCGGTTGAGCTAGCTGGGCGGGCTGGCGGGCTGGTCAACACCAAAGCCATCGACCAGTTCTATGGGCCAACGGGCTGGTTTGACTCGCTTAAAGGGATTGGCGATGTCTTCGCCGGCCTACTCGATCTGCGCGAGGCCGACTGTTTTGTCATGATTTCCAATTCCGGGACCAAACCTTTACACGTTGAGCTGGCGCGGAAAATTAAACAACAGAACCTGAAACTTGTCGTCATTACCCGCCAACACGCTGAATCTGAAACGACAACGGAAAGTATCCGCGACTATGCGGATGTCATCCTGGATAACGGCTGCCCTGCTGGTGACTGCACGCTGGATCTGGATAACGGCAAGATAATGACCGGACCGGTGTCATCACTTTCTGCGGCATTCATTATCAATAACGTAGTCATTCGCTGTATTGAGTTATTACTCGAGCAAGGTATCGAGCCTCCGGTCATGCGCAGCATCAATCTGCCCGGCGGCAAAGAATACAACGACGCTCTCATGAAACGATATAAAGAGCGCGTATTTACGCTCTAGGGGGCAAACAATGAAAGAGCATCAACCATTCATCAGCGCATCACTGCCCTTTCCGGCTATCACGCCCGAGCAGTGCCGGAATGAGCTGAACGCAATAGGTAGTCAACTCACGCGAAACGCCGAACGGTTTGGTGATAAGTTCCCTTCTGCCTGCACCTCGGATAACCGCTATGCGTTGAAAGAGAATAACGACTGGACCAACGGTTTCTGGACCGGGATGCAGATGATAGCCTGGGAGTTCAGCGGCGAATCAACATACCTCGGCGTTATTGAACGCAATATCGCCAGTTTCAGGGCTCGTCTAACCGCACACCACGTACTCGATCATCACGATATCGGCTTTCTCTACAGCCTGTCGGCTGTCGCATACTGGAAGCTGACGAGGGATGACGCGATAAAACCACTGATCATTGCTGCAGCTGACCTGCTGATTAGACGTTTTCATGACCATGCCGGTTTTATTCAAGCGTGGGGCGGATTGTCAGACCCACAAGAACATCGTCTGATCATTGATTCACTGATTAACCTTCCTCTACTACATGTGGCGGCCAGTATCAGCGGCAAGCAGCATTACCGTGAGGTGGCGGAGCGCCACTATCTGGCCGTCATTAACAATATTTTCCGGGCAGATGGTTCCACATTCCACACGTTTTACTTTGATCCCGCCAACGGGCAACCCACATATGGCAAAACGTTCCAGGGCTACAGCGACCAGTCATGCTGGGCACGCGGGCAAGCCTGGGCGATTCTGGGGATCCCGCTGAACTGGTCTGCAACCGGAAAAATTCAACACTATGCCCTATGGCAGAAAGCCTGTGATTACTTTTTCCATCATCTACCCGCTGATGGTGTCCCTACCTGGGATCTTATCCTTGCCGGACAGGACGATGCGCCGAAAGACAGTTCAGCATTAGCCATCGCCATTTGTGGCTTACTGGAAGCGCACAAGCATCTCCCTGATGCACAGTACGACCAGATAGCCCGTCAACTCTTGCAGGCTTTAATGACTCAGGCGTCTGCCAGTAACGATAGTTCCTGTGAAGGGCTGCTGAAACATGGTGTCTACGCTTACGCCTTAGGTAAAGGTATTAATGAATGTAATCTCTGGGGCGACTATTTCTATATGGAAGCGTTGTACCGACTCTATCATCCACAATGGTCAGGATACTGGATATGACAATAACCCAACAATATTTAAATGTTGTACAAGAAAAACTTAGCACTATCGCCCTTGAACAAAATGAAAAAATCGCTACTGCCGCCAGTAAAATAGCCGAAGTTATTAATCAGGGTGGCATCGTTTATATTTTTGGCTGTGGCCACTCACACATTTTTGCTGAAGATGTTTTTTATCGCGCAGGAGGAATTGCACCTGTCAGACCGATATTTATCGAACCACTGATGCTACATGAGGGAGCCGCTGCCTCATCATGTTATGAAAAACAGAATGACTATATTACAACATTCCTTGATAAATACGATCTAACAGAGAAGGATGCATTAATTGTTATTTCCACATCGGGAATTAACCCGGCCCCCATTGACGCAGTATTATGGGGTAAGCGACAGGGTGCTTTTACTCTGGCGATAACTAGCTTTATTTATGCTGATACCCAGCGCTCAAAGCATAAAGAAGGCATCTATCTGCGGGACTGTGCTGATCTGGCCATTGATAATCATGTGCCCATTGGTGATGCCGTACTTTCACTTTCTGGCCATACCACCCCATTCGCGCCAGTTTCGTCGATGACCGGAATATTTATTATTCATGCTCTTTTCGCCGAGACCATCGCCAATTTGAGCCATGACACTCACCAATTACCGATATTTTTAAGCGGCAATATCGATAACGCTACCCAGCATAATGAAGGTCTATTAGAACAATACGGAGAAAGGATTCCTGAATTAATAAAAAACCGTTAATAATAAAAAATTAGTTACCTCTCCCTACTACCAAGAATTTACAAGGTGAAGATAATGAGTACAATGAAACTCAGAGCCTCTCTGTGCGCACCGTTTTTATTTTTAATTTCTCCTGATGTTTTTTCTGCTGAGGAGATGGATTATGACCCACCCTCCTTATTTGAGAAGGCTTTTTACGATGACGGTAAGTTAGATATTAATACTTCATTGTATATTCGGCACCGTGCCGTTAAAGATCCCACTACGGGTAAGTATGGCCTTGGGCCTGCTGGTATTAAAAACCAAACCGGTAATGTTGCTCTTAGCTACATTTCTGGCTACTACAAAGACGTTATCGGGTTCGATTTCTGGGGGAATGCAAATATTAAATTGGGTAATACCGTTGGCCAATCAGAAATTCTTTATTACGACTACCAATGTGGTCAGGCAGGTCAGTTCAGTCCGTGTGAGAAATCATACATGGCCGTGTCTGTCGCTGCTCTCAAATTGAATCTGGGTGAAGAGGATATAAACTTTAAGCTCGCTGCTGGCTATACCCCCATTAACTCCGGGACGATTAAGAGCAGCTGGGGACTGAATCCGCACGCCTTCCGCGGTTTCGACAGCGCGTTGAAGCTCGATAATTTCAAACTCACCTACGCATGGGCCGATCGCTTTAAAAACGACTGGAGCCGCGACTTTAAACCGATGACCACCACATGGCATCAGAACAACGCCGCCGGACTTGATAACAACGGTACGACAATCAAAGCGGGCAAAACCATCGATTACATTCACACGGTGGGCGCAGTGTATAACCTGGGTAACACGATACTGGATGTCGGTTATGGCGAAGGTAAAGATTACCGGCGGAACTGGCAGGCACAGCTTGAGCGTAACGATAGCCTGTCTAATGATTTCTCCCTGCGCAGCAAGCTGTTTTACCAGGGGGCACGTTATAACGAGAAACTGTCCGGAATCAGCGATCCTGCCACTAAATATTATGTCGGCGTCGGCTTCAACCTGAGCCACAACAATACGGTGTGGTCTCTTGGTTACAGCCAGAACTATGCCCCCCATACCGGAGATTACAACTTCCGCTTAACGCCGTGGGCAAACTCTGACAAGCGTGACTATCAGCCTACGCTTTCTCAGCTTGAGGACTTCAACGTTTCAGGGGCCAGAGCGGTCCGAATGGGCTTAAGTTACAACCTGGCAGACTTTCGGATACCGGAATTAACGCTGGCAAGTGCTGTCACCTATGGTTGGCATGTCGTCACCGATGTCAGTAAAACCCGAGGAGAACGCCAGTATCATGGGAAAATGACGTCTGTAGATTTCTCCGCCCGCTACCTGGTCGCTGAAGGGCCCGCAAAGGGTTTGTCTTTGACTCTCCTTCCAGCATTATTACGCTCTACAGATAGCAACTATAAAACCGATCGCAACGATGTGAAGTTTATTGTGGGTTACACGGTAAACATTTTTTAATGAAATCGTCCTTCACCCGGTGCGGTGAAGGATTTTCTTCGCTACGACCCCAAATAGCGGTCAGCCCCTCTGCCCTGCAGAAAAAACCAACTTCAAGATTGAATATTATAAAACAACCTACGGAATTAACTCAAAAGTAATTGATATTAGCGTGTCTGGGTGAATCTCGGCAGGGGGATTACTATATAGCGATCCTGCCTGACCATAGAGCGTGACAATCCCACCTTTGAGACCTGATAACAAGACTTTACCTATAAGAGGATCAATATCTTTGTTGTTCACAAACGTTGAATTCATAGTATTCAATATAGGCGTACCATCAAGTTTTTTCTCCAGTATATTCATAGACAAAGACTCGTTAGCTTTGTACTGGACCTTCCCTTTCTTCTCCACAACGAAATAAACACCATTAGGTAAGATTTCATATTTCTTACCTTTAATTTTGGCCATGATTCTTTTTTCGATATCAACATATCTTGATGACATTTGACCGTTAAGAGTATTAACGATACTCTGTATTTCATCTTCTTTAATTTTAAGTTTTTTATTGTAAGCATCGTTAAACCCTGAAACCAACGCTGAGGGTGTCAGCTTCACATCATTGTCGGCCATTTTATTCACATCTGATAGCGCCTGGGTGAGGTAGAAAACGCCCAGTGCATAGGCATTTTTATTACTTTTATCAGCAAAATTTATAACCTTTTCTTTTATAGATAAGCTATCAAGCGTTGACTGTAATTTTTGATTTTTTTCGTTTAAAGCAAGTATCGAAGCATCATATTTTTTCTGCGCCGTATCTGCAGCAGTAATCTGTGCCGACAGCAAGTGGGTGGTGTTATCCCGCGTTTTCTGCGCAGCCTCGGTGGCGGCAGTCAGCTCGGCGTTCTTTTTCGTCAGCGCCTCAAGGGCGACTTTCTGCTGACTTTCACCCTGGGTATTCTGCGTTTTCAGCGCGGCAATCTGCGCCGACAGCGTGCGGGTAGTCTCATCCAGCTTTTTCTGCGCGGCCTCGGCGGCGGCAGTCAGCTCGGCGTTCTTTTTCGTCAGCGCCTCAAGGGCGACTTTCTGCTGACCTTCACCCTGGGAATTCTGCGTTTTCAGCGCGGCAATCTGCGCCGACAGCGTGCGGGTAGTCTCATCCAGCTTTTTCTGCGCAGCCTCGGCGGCGGCAGTCAGCTCGGCGTTCTTCTTCGTCAGCGCCTCAAGGGCGACTTTCTGCTGACCTTCACCCTGGGAATTCTGTGTTTTCAGCGCGGCAATCTGCGCCGACAGCATGCGGGTAGTCTCATCCAGCTTTTTCTGCACGGCCTCGGCGGCGGCAGTCAGCTCGGCGTTCTTCTTCGTCAGCGCCTCAAGGGCGACTTTCTGCTGACCTTCACCCTGGGAATTCTGTGTTTTCAGCGTAGCAATCTGCGCCGACAGCGTGCGGGTAGTCTCATCCAGCTTTTTCTGCGCCGCCTCGGCGGCGGCGGTTAGCTCGGCGTTCTTCTTCGTCAGCGCCTCAAGGGCGACTTTCTGCTGACTTTCACCCTGGGAATTCTGCGTTTTCAGCGCGGCAATCTGCGCCGACAGCATGCGGGTAGTCTCATCCAGCTTTTTCTGCGCCGCATCGGCGGCGGCGGTCAGCTCGGCGTTCTTTTTCGTCAGCGCCTCAAGGGCGACTTTCTGCTGACGTTCACCCTGGAAATTCTGCGTTTTCAGCGCGGCAATCTGTGCCGACAACGTGCGGGTAGTCTCATCCAGCTTTTTCTGCGCGGCCTCGGCGGCGGCGGTCAACTCGGCGTTCTTTTTCGTCAACGCGCTGATGGTATTTTTCTGTCCATTTTCACTTTGCGCATTCTGTGCTCTTAGAGCACTCTGCGTTTTTAGCGCAGCAATCTGCACCGACAGCGTGCGGGTAGTGTCATCCAGCTTTTTCTGCGCGGCCTCGACGGCAGCGGTCAGCTCGGCATTCTTTTTCGTTAAGGCGTCAAGACTGGTTTTCTGGGCGCTGTCTTGTGGAGTAATCTGTGCTTTCAGCGCCGCGATCTGTGCCGATAGCTCACGCGTCGTTTCATCCCTTTTTTTCTCAGCCGCTTTCGCCGCAGCGCTCAGTTCCGCATTCTGTTTCTTAAGGGCATTTATCGTAGCTTCAGTTTTATTATTCTGATTTATTTTCTTTCTGGCTGTTTCCTGCTTCAGAGGCACTTTTTTACTGCGATTATCTTTCTCTTGATTAACCGGATTTGATTCTTCTGAGGCCGACGGATTTTTTATTTCGAGTTTCGATATACTATCAAGGAAATCTCCCCCCTCAGAATGAGCAGGGAGGGAAAAAAAAAGGGTAAAGAGAGCCAATACAATCGCCAGAGTGCTAAGATCGTATATATTCAGTTTCCCCTTGCAGTATGTCATCTGGCCAGCCCATTGCTAAGTTCAGCTTTTCTTGCCCGGGCTTCAAACTCTTTAATTAATTTCTGAGAAATACTATTACACTTATCGTTTATCTTGTATTCAAAAAGCGGAGTAATTGTTGATTTTACGCTGGCCGACGTTTGGCCTGAAACAGAAGCATAAAACTTAGCATCGCTGATCAAACCATACAGCTCGCTGGAGTCCTTCTGAAACTTACTATCTAGCTTAACCAGAGCATCCGCATCCTGGATACACTGCTGTAAAGCAGGAACCTGAGCGGGCTGCTCGCTTTGACTATTATCTTTTTTTATTAGTGCACTATCCACTTTCTTAATATTAGCGCCCCCCTGCAACAGGCCAACCGAAATGCAAACCACCATCAATAAGCTATTTCTTATCATTTTCATAATCCGTTAGATAAAATAATTCAAAATATATCAATCGATTCCAGCAGAAAAAATTCCAATAGACAATGCTGTTAGTCGAATTTAATACCAATTCGGATAAAACACACAATTTGATTGTTTTTTAACCACAAAAGAGATGGGAATAATCCTGGTGCAATGCGATATTTACATCCAATACCTTTCTTAAAGACAAAGACGAAATAGCGGATTGTCTTTTTTATTCCTGATATAAATCGGCTTTTTCGCAAAACAAATCAGACCAGGCTCTTTCTAAAGAGCCCCATGCATTACTCACGCCACTTCGGTCTGGCCACCGTATTCTTCTTCAGGAGATTACGGAACTCCTTCAACCAGGGTTCATTGCTGCGCCCACGTTTGCATATCGCCGAGAAAGGTGATTGAAAGCCAAACTCATTGGGCAACAGCACCCGCAGACGGTTCTCTTTAATCCATGGCCAGGCGTAGTGCTCAGGAAGATAGCCGATATATTTTCCGGACAAAATCAGCAGCAACTGCGCATCAACGGTCTCAACGGTGGCGCTCCCCTTGCTGAATCCGCGCCGCCGCAGGTCGCTGGTGTTCCAGTAACTACGCGTCACCAGCGGACACTGGCTGATCAGATTTTTATCGAGTTGGCGACTAAAGAACATCGGATGCAGGTCGCTACAGTAAAGCCAGTGCTGCTCGCGATAGAGCGGTTCGCTGATGATGTTATGCACCCGCGAGTTATAGCTACCGATGGCGAGATCGATATGGTTATTCAGTACGCCATTAAGCTGTTCCGCCGGGGTACGGATAATCAGTTTGATATGCACATGAGGAAACTTATCGCTAAAGCTGCGCAGCACCACCGGCAGCGATAGTGCGGTTTCGGTTTCGATGGAGTCGAGGGTTGAGATGCAAATTGTCCCGCTGTGCTCACCCTTCAGCAGCGCCGACTGGCGCTCCAGCTCGTTCAGTTCGCTCAGCACGCGGATCGCTTGCTGTAAAAAATGCTGCCCTTTCTCGGTCAGAGCAAAGCCACCGCGCCCGCGCTGGCACAGGCTAAAACCAAGTTGTCCCTCCAGCTGCGACATCGCATTGCTGATCGCGGAAACAGAAATCCCCAACTCCTGCTGGGCGCGGTTATAGCTCTCAAGACGGGCCACCGCCTCAAAAACCTGTAGCTGACGAATATTAAGCGTGGCGTCGTTAAGCATTGTATTTAGTTCACGAATAAATGAACTAAGTATTTGCGGCAGACGATTTAAAGTCCAGCACATCTTTCGCACTATCCCTCCTGTTGAGTTTTGTCTGTCAGATTCAGGAGCTGAAATGGATAACGTCTTTCATCAACCACAAGGTGGCAACGAAATGCCGCGCTTTGGCGGCCGCGCAACGATGATGCGCCTGCCATTTATCGAAGATTTACAGGGACTTGATGCAGCATTTGTCGGCATACCACTGGATATCGGTACTTCCCAACGTTCCGGGACACGCTACGGACCGCGCTATATTCGTACCGAGTCGGTCATGATTCGTCCCTATAACATGGCAACCGGCGCGGCACCTTTTGAGTCGCTGTCGGTCGCGGATATCGGCGACGTACCGATTAACACCTATAGCCTGCTTAAATCAGTGCAGATCATTGAGGATTACTACACCGGTTTAAATAGTTTCCCGCTGATTCCCCTGACCCTGGGGGGCGACCACACCATTACGCTGCCAATTCTGCGCGCCCTGACCAAAAAGCATGGTCCAGTGGGGCTGATTCATGTCGATGCCCATACCGATACCAACGATGAAATGTTCGGCGAGAAAATCGCCCACGGCACCACCTTCCGTCGCGCCGTCGAAGAGGGACTGCTGGACCTCAAACGCGTGGTACAGATTGGCCAGCGTGCTCAGGGCTACGCCGCCGGTGACTTCCAGTGGGGCGTCGATCAGGGCTTTCGTCTGGTCCAGGCGGAGAAGTGCTGGCACAAATCCCTGACTCCGCTGATGGCCGAAGTTCGTCAGCAAATGGGCGATGGTCCGGTCTATCTCAGCTTTGACATCGATAGTCTTGACCCGATCTGGGCGCCAGGAACCGGCACCCCGGAAGTTGGCGGTCTGACGTCAATACAGGCACTGGAGATTGTGCGCGGCTGCCGCAGCCTGAACCTGATTGGCTGCGACCTGGTCGAGGTCTCCCCACCTTATGACGTCAGCGGTAACACCTCACAGCTGGCTGCCAACCTGCTGTACGAAATGCTCTGCGTTCTCCCCGGCGTGAAATACGAATAGAGGATAAGCCATGCAGCTCAACGTCTTTCGCACGCTATGGGGCGTCACCTCCCCGTGGCAGCAAACGGTTAGCGAACTCAAAAGCGTCGGCTGCTGCGGCATTGAAGCGCGGGTGCCGCTCGCTTTAGAAGATCAGCAGACGCTGGCCCGGCGCATCGAAGAGTCGGCGCTCCAGTATATCGCCATCGTGTTTAGCGGCGGCGGCGTCATTCCGCCCCAGGCCGAAGCGCCAGCCCAGCATCTGGAACGGTTAAAAGAACGTTTTGCGGCAGCGAAAATGCTCAATCCGCGCTTCGTTAACCTGCTGGCCGGTAATGACCGCTGGCCGTTGGCGCAGCAGGTGGAATTTCTCGGCAAAGCTCACGAACTGGCCGCCGATTATGAACTGATCTGTAGCTTCGAAACCCATCGCGCCACGTCGCTATATAGCCCGTGGCTAACGCTGGAGATTATCCAGCAGCTACCGCAACTGCGCTTTACCGCTGATATCAGCCACTGGATTGTGGTGAGCGAGCGCCTGCTGGATGACCCCTGCGATGACTTCAGCACGTTCATCGACCGGGTCCACCATATTCAGGCCCGCGCCGGATATGACCAGGGCCCGCAGGTGCCGCATCCGGCAGCACCTGAATATCAGTCGGCCCTGCAATTTCAACAAAATTTCTGGCAGCAAATCTGGCAATCGCAGCGCCAGCGCGGCTACCAGCAAACCACACTGACGCCGGAATTTGGTCCCGATGGCTACCTGCATCATCTGCCGTTTACCAACGTCCCGGTAGCTGACTTGTGGTCGCTGAACGCGTGGATGGCACAGCACGAACAGCAGCATTTTGTTGAATTCACCTCACTCAATAAGGAACGGTAGAAATGACCGCTGCAAAAAGCTCTTTCACTGAATTACCGACCATCGATATCAGCGACCTGACCTGCGACGATCTGGCTAAGCGCCAGGCGGTGGCTGACATCATTGGCCAGGCCGCCCGTGAAGTCGGTTTTTTCTACATCACCGGCCACGGTATTGCACCGGAGCTGATCGCCGGAGTCCGCGCCGCGGCAAAGCAGCTTTTCGCCTTGCCGATGGAGCGCAAAATGGCCTACTACATCGGCCAGTCCAAAAGTCATAAGGGCTATGTTCCTGAAGGCGAGGAGATTTACGGTTCCGGCAAGCCGGATCACAAAGAGGCGTTTGATATCGGCTTCCAGGCCGCTGACGACCATCCCTTCGTCATCGCCAAAACGCCGCTAATTGGCGCCAACGAGTGGCCGGAGGTACCAGAATTTAAATCCCGGGTACTGGCATACTATGAAGCGGTATTCGCCCTCGGCCACCGTCTGTTTGACGCCTTTGCCCTCGCCCTTGGTCTGCCGGAAGGCTATTTCCAGTCGATGGTCACCTGCCCACCCTCGAAACTGCGCCTGATCCACTACCCCTTTGACGCCAGCGCCGAAGATGTTCCCGGTATTGGTGCACATACCGACTATGAGTGCTTCACCCTGCTGCTCGCCGACCAGCCGGGCCTTGAAGTGCTGAATGAAGATAGCGACTGGATCGACGCTCCACCGCTGAAGAACGCGACCGGGGAAGAGGCTTTCGTGATTAATATCGGCGACATGCTGGAAGTGCTGAGCGCTGGCACATTTGTTGCAACAGCACATCGTGTGCGTAAGGTGCCGCAGGAACGCTACTCGTTCCCGCTATTTTTCGCCTGCGATTATCACACGCTGATTCGCCCGCTATCCGGCTTCCTGGAAGCTGGAGAAGCCAGCGAATATCAGGAACTGAGCATTGGCGAGCATATGTGGAGCCAGGCGTTGCAGACCTATCGCTACCTGCGCGAGAAAGTCACCCGTGGCGAGCTCCAGCTCCCCGAGCGCGCACGCGGCACCAACACCTTTGGTCATCTGAAAAAACAAGCACAGCAAAAATCCGTTAATAACCCGTGAGGATAAATGATGAAAAAAACGCTAAAAAAAATCTCGCGCCGTGTGGCTTTATCCATCGCCGTCGCCGCTTGTTTTTCCCCGCTGACCCAGGCCGCAGAGCTGTTGACCGACGGCGTATTCAAAGTCGGCATGGAAGTGACCTATCCGCCGTTTGAGTCCTACGACAGCAATAACAATATCGTCGGTATCGACCCGGAATTTGCGGCGCTGATCGCCGAGCAGCTAAAGGCCAAACCGCAGCTTATCGACACCAAATTCACCAGCCTGATTTTAGGCATCGGTAAGAAATACGATGCGGTCATCTCGGGGATGTACATTACGCCGGAGCGCCAGAAGCAGGCCGATGCCATCCCTTACGCGTTGTCCGGCGCATCAATTATCGCGCTGAAAAACAGCCCCATTCAGCCGAAAACGGAAGATGAACTGTGCGGCGTGAAGGTGGGTTTACAAGCAGGTACTGCCTGGGTTTCCAGCCTGAAAACCCACTCCGACGAGTATTGTCTGAAAAACGGCAAACCGGCGATTAGCATTCAGGAATTCCCGACGGCGCCAGAAGCCTCCCAGGCGCTGATGTCGAAAAATATCAACGCTCAGTTAGAAATCGCCCCGGCGGCGCAAATTATCGTTGAGAAAAGCCGCGGTCGCCTGGCAATCAGCTCCAGCCGTCTGGTTTATCCGTTACCGCTGGGGATTTATGTGGCCAAAGGCAACACCGAACTGGCCGAGGCCATTAAATCAACGTTAGCCACCTTAAAAGCTAACGGCAAATATGACGCCATCATCAAGAAATACAATTTAGAACGCATTGATTAATACAATAAAGAAACGGGAGTCGGTATGGAGTTCGATTGGGGATACTTTTTCTCATTATTTAGCGTTGGGGCATTCTGGCAAGCTTGCGTCACCGTTGTTGTTGTCAGTTCATTGTCCTGGTTTATTGGCCTGATATTAGGTTTTCTTTTAGCCTGCGCCAAGCTCTCCGGCCCGCGCTGGCTAAAGGTTCCCGTCGAACTCTATATTTGGTTTTTCCGCAGCGTACCGCTGATGGTATTACTGGTCTTTGTCTATAACCTGCCGCAGCTATTTCCCATGACCCAACCGCTACTCGGCATTCCGTTTATTGCCGGGCTGGTGTCGATGACGGTAACCGAAGCGGCCTATATGGCGGAGATCCATCGCGGCGGCCTGCTTTCCGTCGCCAAAGGGCAAAGTGAAGCCGGGCACGCATTAAGCTTTAGCTTTATTGGTATTCAGCGCTTAATTATCATCCCGCAAGCATTTCGCATTTCGCTGCCTACGCTGATAAACGAATATATCACCATCATTAAACTCAGCTCGATTCTGTCGGTGATTTCACTGCCGGAGCTGCTGTTGACTGGCCAGCGCCTGTACGCGCAGAACTTCCTCGTCATGGAGACGCTGCTGGCAGTCGCCGTCTATTACGTCATGGTGGTCACGGTCTTTACCTGGCTGTTCCGGGCGCTGGAAAACCTGCTCGATATTCAGCGCAAGCGCCCGCAAACGCTCAATGACAACGAATGCGAAACCCTGCGCCGGAATCTGACACCGCCGGTGCAGGCGCAAAAAACGCAGCCTACCAGCGGTAACCCACCGGCGCTGGATTTACGTGCCATCGAAAAATCCTGGGGCCAGCATCACGTGCTGAAAGCCATCGACCTGAAGGTCGAAAACGGCGAGGTGATCAGCATCATCGGCCCATCCGGATCCGGTAAAACCACACTCATTCGCACCATTAACGCCCTTGAAAGCATCGATGCCGGAGAAATCATTCTTTACGGCGAGGACTATCTGAAAGGCGCGTCCATAGTTGATAAACAGCAAATGCGCGCAGGCGTGCGCCGCATCGGCATGGTGTTCCAGGGCTTCAACCTGTTTCCCCATCGTACGGTGCTGGATAACGTGATGCTCGCCCCGCTCTACCACAAGCTGCTCGACCGTCCCGTCGCCCGGGAGCAGGCGCTGTGGTTGCTGGACCGCGTCGGTCTGCTGGCTCACGCCGAAAAATACCCGTACCAGCTCTCCGGTGGCCAGCAGCAGCGCGTCGCCATTGCCCGCGCTCTGGCGCTTAAACCGGACATCATGTTGTTTGATGAACCCACATCTGCGTTGGATCCTGAACTGGTTGGCGAAGTGCTGAAAGTCATTCAGTCCCTCGCCCGTGAAGGGATGACGATGATTATCGTGACCCACGAGATGGACTTTGCCTTATCAATTTCTGACCGGGTAGTGATGATGGAAAACGGCGTAGTGCAGAGCGATATGCCGCCGCAGCGCATTCGCAACGATGTCGCCGATCCGTCCCTGACTCGTATTCGTGAATTTATGGGAGTGCAATAAATGGCAACTGAACTGGAATTACGCCAGCAGCTGGCCGCCGCCTATCGTCTGGCGGCGCTGTTCGGCTGGGAAGATACGCTGTATACCCACTTCTCCGTGCGCCTGCCCGGCGACGGCGAGCCGCGTTTTTTGATTAACCCCTTCGGGATGATGTTTGATGAAGTGACCGCCAGCAACTTAATCGTGGTCGACATGCAGGGCAAAGTTGTTGAGGGCAGCGCCCCGGCAAACTCGGCAGGCTTTACGATCCACAGCGCGGTGCATATGGCGCGCGAAGACGCTCACTGCGTGATCCACACCCACACCCTGCCGGGAATGGCGGTCGCCGCCTGTGAAGATGGGCTGCTGCAGCTTAACCAGATCAGCACCGAGTTTTATCGGCGCGTCGGCTACCACCCTTATGAAGGCGTAGCGTTCGATCTCGATGAACGCGTACGGATCCAGCAGTCGCTCGGCGTTAACATCGCCATGATCCTGCAAAGCCACGGCCTGCTGTCGGTCGGTCGGACCGTCGCCGATGCGTTTTACATCATGTACTACCTCAACCGCGCCTGCGAGATCCAGATGGCCACTGCACAGCTAGCGCCGCTCAGTCCCATTCATACGATCCCTGAGCATCTAAGCCAGCACGCCTGTGAGCAACTGACGGGGGTTGAACATGAACGCCAGCTGGTGTGGCAGGCGTGGCTACGTCGCCTCGATCGTCTTGATACTTCTTATAAAAGATAATGCCTATGACTCAGTTAACCATTGTCGTGGATTGTAATGATCCTCAGTACACCCAGGAAATTTGCGCCGCGTTCGCGCTGTTTCCGGAAGTAAAAGCGGTTCTGCCAGAGGACCCCGCAGCGCGCGAGGCGCAATATGCGAGCTGCTGGTTTCCTGACCCGCAGCTGCTGGCCCGCTCGCCTGAGCTGAAACTGATCCAGGCCGCCTCAGCCGGAGTCGACCATTTACCCGCCAGCGTTTTTGCCAGCGACGTTCCGCTCTGCCGGGTGGTTGACGAAGATTTTCGCCACGGCATGTTTGAATACGCTCTGTGGGGCGTGCTGTGGTTCCAGCGCAGTTTTGACCGGGCGCTGGCCCACCAGCGCGAAAGAACGTGGAAGATTTATCCGCAGCGAGCGGCGGCCGATTATCACGTTGGGGTCATGGGCCTCGGCGAAATTGGCGGCTATATCGCCGCGCAGCTTGCCGGATTGGGATATAAGGTTTCCGGCTGGGCGCGCAGTGAAAAATCCCTTGCTGGCGTGCGTTGTTATCACGGAGATGCTCAGGCTGGCGAATTTCTTGGCCAACTGGATGCGCTGATCAACGTCCTGCCGTTAACGGAGCAGACGCGAGGCATCCTTGCCCACCCTTTACTGGATCAACTACCTGACGGTGCAGCGCTGATTAACTGCGGACGCGGCGAGCATATGGTGAATCAGGACGTACTTGAAGCACTGGAGAACGGCAAGTTGTCCGGCGCGGTGCTCGACGTGTTCCCCGTCGAACCGCTGCCGCAGGAGGACCCACTCTGGCAGCATCCGCAAGTGGTTATCACCCCGCATATGGCCTCTATCGCGCAAACGGTGGTGGTTGCCCGTCAGCTGCTGGACAACATCCAACGGCTGCACCAGGCGCTGCCGCTGAAAAATCTTGTTAACAAACAGAGCGGTTATTAATCCCGAAAACGTCAATAGCCTCATATCCGCTGCTACGCTTAATGGTCTGTCCGACAAAAAATAAGGCTATCAGCATGAATATTGATTTATCGGGGAAAGTCGCACTGGTCACCGCCTCCACCGGCGGTATTGGTTACGCCATCGCCAAAGGTCTGGCGGCCAGCGGCGCGGAAGTGATGATTAATGGTCGCAGCGAGCGTAGCGTGAGCGCGGCCATCGCCCGTTTGCAGAATGAGGTTCCCGGCGCGAAACTGCGCCCGGCAATTGCCGACTTAAGCAACGCTGAAGGCGTCAATCAGCTGGTGCAGGCGGTTAACGGAGTCGACATTCTGGTCAATAACGCCGGTATTTACGGCCCGCAGGATTTCTATGAAACCGATGATGCAACCTGGGAGAACTACTGGCAAACCAACGTGATGTCAGGAGTGCGTCTTTCTCGCGCCCTGCTACCGGCGATGGTACAGAACGGCTGGGGTCGGGTTGTGTTTATCTCTTCGGAATCGGCGCGTAACATTCCGGCGGATATGATTCATTACGGCGTGACGAAAACCGCTCAGCTGTCGCTGGCCCGCGGGCTGGCGAAGTTTGTCGCCGGTAGCGGCGTCACCGTCAACAGCGTGCTGCCGGGGCCAACTATCTCTGATGGCTTTGCTGAGATGATGAAAGATGAAGTCGCGAAAACCGGGAAATCTCTGGAACAGCTGGCAAAAGAGTTCGTGATGGCGAATCGTCCAAGCTCGGTGATTCAACGTGCGGCCACGGTGGAAGAAGTCGCCAATATGGTGGTTTACGTCTGCTCGACTCAGGCTTCAGCAACGTCAGGCGCGGCGCTGCGCGTGGATGGCGGCGTGGTGGATGACATCGTCTGATAAGACGCGCCCGCCCGCAGGTTAGCGGTCGGGCGTTTTAGATGGCTCTTTAACGCTGGTCATTTCGTACTTGCCTTCCGGATCCATGGCGTTCACCGCTTTTTGCAGCTCCGCCAGAGCAAACTTAAGCGAAGCGACCTCTTCACGTAGCGCCTGCACTTCTTGCTCCTGAGTCACCGCACGGTTGGTTTTCGGAAAAGCTTCGAAGACATCTTCTTCGAGGAACATACGAACCTGACGATTATCAACATTCACCAACTGATATTTCAGCCGGCCACTGTTGATTGCGTTATAGATAGTTTTACGACTAACCATCGCTAACTCTATGACGTCGCTGATTCGTAACATCTTGTCCCTCGTCGGTTGCGGCTTCACCGTATTGAGCTCATCATTTTATCTTACTGCGTGACGACGGCATCGGTGAACACTTTTGCAATCTCCTCTGGCGTCATTTTCACGATATCGTTAACTCGATCATGATCGGCCAATAATGCGAACAAGGATTGAATAATTGCCACTTTTTCGCAAGTTTTATCAATCGCCATCATCACGACTATCTGCGGGACAACGCTCTCTTCAGGCTCGTCGGTACGCTGAAATTCAACCCCCGCCAGGTTAATGCCGATTGCAAAACCGGTCTGGTTAACATGCTCAAACTCGGTATGCGGAATGGCGACGCTATGGGTCTCCATAAATATCCCGGTTGGATAGACTTTTTCCCGTTCAAGTACTCCGTCGGCAAAACTCGGTTTAACCAGCCCGTCGGCCTGCAGGCTATCTGCCAGGCGGGTCAGTAAAGCCGTCCGACTGACGGACCCGGTAAACTTCACCACCCGCTGTGCGCTAAACATCATTTCCCGCCCTCCACGCTCGCTTCGGCCATCTGTTCATTTTCCTGCGCCAGCTTACGGCGATTCCACAGCACCAGCGCGATGGTGCACAGCGTCAGGATACCTACGCCAATCTCTTTCAGATGGAAACTCTGGATAATCGCCCACGGCAGCATCGCCCCGGCATAATCCACGCTGCTAATACTGGTGGTCCCCTGCGGCAGCGAGAAGCCGGTGCTCACCGCGGTGCTGGTGACAATCGGCGCCAGGTTGGTACCAATCAACAACGCCAGACTTAAGGTTAACAGCCCGGTCAGCAGCGTGCGGAACATATCACCGCGACAAACCGCCGTCACCAACACGAAGGCGAACGGTAGGCCGGTCAAAGAAGCGAACGGCAGGAACTGGTTGCCCGGAATAATCGCCGCCAGTACCAGCATCACCGGGATCATCAGCATCGACACGGACAACGTCACCGGGTGCCCAACGCTCACGGCTGAATCCAGGCCGATAGCGATTTTGCCGAATGAACCGGCACGCGACTGAGCTATCTCCTGAATACGTTCGCTAATCGGATAAACCCCTTCCATCAGCATTTTCGCCATCCGCGGAATAATGGTCATCACCGCCGCCATGGTAATTGCGGTTTGCAGAATAGCTTTCACTTCGATACCCGCGATTATACCCAACAGCGCGCCGATAATTGCCCCCAGAGAGGCCGGATCGCCGAGAATAGATAACCGTTTCTGGATAACTTCGGTATCAATTTTGATATCACGGATAACCGGGATGCGGTCAACAATGGCATTCACCAACCACGCGGCCGGGACAAATGATGCGGAAAAACCGTGCGGTACCGAAATAGATGGTAGGTTCAGGTATTTCTCAACATCACCACTAGTACGGTCGGCAATCACCATCGTAATAATACAGTTGATACCAGCGGCAAATATCCCCAGCCACAGGCTATCGGTAATAATCGTCACCAGAGAACCGGTAAAGGCGTGATGCCACAGGTTCCAGATATCCACGTTCAGTACCCGCGTGGTTTTGGTATACAGCATCAACACGTTAATCGCGACGCACACCGGAATCACCAGCGCGCCGACCCGGGTCCCCATCGCTACCGCTGCGGCAGCAGGCCAGCCCACGTCCAGCACGTTGAGATTCAGACCAAAACGCTCCACCAGAGCATGGCTCACCGGGGTCAGGGAATCGATCATCAGATTAACGGTAATGCTTAAGCCGATAAAACCAATACCGACCATTAAACCGGCTTTTAATGCTTTGCTCAGCGACAGGCGTAATATCAAACCGAGGAGCATAAATATTAGCGGCATCATGACCGATGCCCCTAAACCTACAATGTAATCAACAATAAACATGGCTTAACCCTCGGCGAGAATTAATTCTTTCACGCTGCTGAAAACTTTATCAGTACCCATACCGGTTAATAGCGGTAGAGCGTTAACAACGGGAATAGAAAGCGCAACCGGCGAAGTAGAAACAATAAAATCTACATCGTCGCGGGTTTTGGCTTCAGCCACGGTTCCCTGGGAAATACGGACTTTATCGAGAATATTCTCTTTTTTCAGGAAGTCCTGGAGCTTATTTAACGCAACGGTACTGGTCGCCACACCGGCGCCGCAGCAAATCATCATGTGTTTCATGAGCAATCCTCTCTGTTTTGGTGAGAGGAATTAAAGCATGCAGGAAAAATATGAATTGTGATCAGTGTGTAATTTTACACACTGAGTACACAATGAATTGTAGAGTCAAAAGTAAGACATTGATAAGTAGTGATTTTAAATCATACTCAAATGTGTAATCCCGCTAAAAATGTGATGAACATCTCATTACAGTGTCCGTTCATCTGTATATTTTATATTTTTTACACACTACTGCACCGTGTCATCGGTGATGCCGTATACCGCATATTTTTTCAGCAAGGCGCTGTACTCACCATTTTCACGCAGGGTTTTCAGTGCGGAGGTCAACTGTTGCGCCAGCGCCTGGTTACCCTTCTTGATGTAAATACCCAGCGTTTGCGGATATATCGTCTGCGGGGAACTGACCTTCAGTCGGCCTTTGCTGCGCTGGGTAAACAGGCTGACTACGCCAGCAATATCCACCTGAGCCTGAATATTGCCGGAGAGCAGTGCCTGCAGCGTCTCCGGCGCGGTCGGGAACTCTTTAATCTCAATCTCCCCTTTACCTTGCGCCTGGCAATAGTTCGCCGAAAGCTCATGCAGCTTTTTCACCCACGATGTCCCCTGCTGCAGCCCAATGGTTAAGCCACAAAGTTCGTTTTCCGTTTGCGGCGCAACTTTGCTATCGCTACGCACCATGATATAGGCTCCGGTTTTAGCATAAGGGATCGCATCCGCCTGCTGGGTACGCTCCGGCGTAATATAGAGCGCAGAGATCACCGCATCCTGGCGTCCCCCGCTCAGGCCGAGGATCAAGCTGCTAAATTTGGTATCCACCAGCTGTAGCGTCAGGCCCGCTTTTTGGCTTAATAACGTCGCCAGTTCAGCATCAAAACCGACGATTTTGTCATCCTGCCAGGATTCAAAAGGCGGGTAGGCGACTTCCATCGCTATTTTCAGTTTTCCCGGCGACAGAGTCGCATCCGCCGCATTGGCCGCCGTAACAAGGCCTGATGCCAGAACCAACGCGGTAGCGAGATAGCGCAATGAGAGATTTCTTTTCATCATAATTCTCCGCTGTTATTGAGAAATACGCCGATGATGGGCGTCGGCAAGCTGGCACAGGAGTTCAAACATCATGGTCGCGCCGGTCAGGCTGGTGAGATTACCCTGGTCAAAGGGCGGCGAGACTTCCACCACGTCGGCACCAATCAGATTCAATCCAGCAAGCTGACGAACGCAGCGCTGGGCCTGCAGCGTGGTCATACCGCCAATTTCCGGTGTTCCGGTACCGGGCGCATAGACCGGATCCAGCACATCGATATCGAAGCTGATATAGGTAGGCTGCTCGCCAACAATCTCACGCGCCCTCTGCATCACCTTATCGATACCCAGCTCGTCCACCTGCTCCATACGGATGATGGTGATACCGTTCTCCTCCGCCCAGCGGTGCTCATCGGCGGAAAACAGCGCTCCGCGGATGCCGATTTGCACCGTGCGTTGCGGGTCGAGAACGCCTTCTTCTACCGCACGACGAAACGGAGTACCGTGGGTAAAGCGCTCGCCGCCGAAGTAGCTGTCGTTAGTATCCGAGTGGGCATCAAAATGGATCATCCCCAACGCCTTATTCCGCCCGAGCGCCCGTAAAATCGGCAGCGTAGTGAGATGATCACCACCCGCGGTTAGAGGCATCACCTGCTGCTCATCAAGGGCGCGATACCAGGCTTCAATGCGCGCCAGGCTATCCTGCATATCTACCGGATTGATACGCACATCTCCCAGATCGCCAACGCGGGCGTAATCATAGGGAGAACGGCGGGTGGTCTGGTGGACTCGACGCACCAGGCTTGAAGCATTGCGTAGCTCGCGTGGCCCGTGGCGAGTCCCCGCACGGTTGGTGGTTCCGCCGTCCCACGGCACGCCTACCACGCCGATATCCAGGTCGGCGGCCTGTGGCGCAAAAGGGAGACGGAAAAAGGTCGGTAATCCACTAAAACGTGGAATTTCGCCATCCTGCGGCTGCGGGTATTCATGTTCAATTAAGGATGTCATTGCTGTGTCTCCAGGGCTTTTCGGGGCGATGAAGACATACTGCTGAACGCAGATGAGAGAAAAAATAGTCAAAAGCAAAAAATTAGTTTAGAAAAACAAAAACAAACCCCGGGGCTTACAGCGGAGCATCCCCTTTATGTCAGTTGGAAAATTTCCGAATCTGCGGCTGTTACACGTTTTTATTACCGTGGCGAAATATCAGGGCTTTGCCAATGCGCAGCAGGAACTTAACCTGACGGTTTCGGCTATCAGCAACTATATGAGTGAACTGGAAGAGAAGCTCGGCATCACCCTATGTCGTCGCGGTAGAGGCGGTTTTTCTCTGACCGAAAAAGGGGAAACCGTCCTCCAGCAAAGCATCGACCTGCTGAATTCGATGGAGGATTTTGAGCGCAATACGGCGACGCTGCGCGGCGAGCAGACCGGGATTTTTAATCTTGGCGTAATTGACTCGACGATTACCGACCCGATGCTGCCGATGAGCGAAATCATCGCCACGTTTAGCGAGCGCTTCCCGCTGGTGCATATTAATTTACAGGTCAGAAGCCCGAACGCGCTTTTGCAGGGCGTACTGAATAATGAACTGGATCTCGCCGTGGGCACCTTCTCTTTACAGGCCAATAGCGTGGTGTCTCACCCACTTTATCGCGAACAAAACTGGCTCTATTGCGGTGACAAACACTCTCTGTTTACCGTTAAGCACCCGACGGAAGCGCTTATTTCCGAGATGCGAATGGTCACCCGCAGCTACTGGAGCAGCAGCGATTTAGGGCGCAAAGGCTTTAAGCAGAGCGTCGCGAGTGCAGAAAGTATGGAAGCGCAGCTGATGCTGATTCTGTCCGGCAAATACGTCGGCTATCTGCCGGAACACTACGCTTTGCCCTGGGTGCAATCGCAAAAGCTGCGCGCCCTGCTGCCAACAGAATATGGCTATCAGGCTCCCTTCTCGCTGATTTTCCGCCGGGGTCGCAGCAAAGAAACCTTAATTCGCTCAATGCGAGACGCCGTGCGTGCTGGCGTTAAATCACGCAAAAATTAGGCCCGTTTCGCTGCTCGTCCGCCGACCAGCAACGCAAGCAGCGCGATGACAATCGGCACCAGCGATCCCCACAGCACGGCATTCCAGCCAAAGAGGTTCATCAGCGCACCCGAGGAAAACGAGCCAATCATCATGACGCCGAAAACAATAAAATCATTCAGCGACTGCACCTGGGTTTTCTCTTCCGGACGATGGAAATCCATAATCTGCGCCGACGCGCCGGTAAAGCCAAAGTTCCAGCCAATACCCAACAGGATCAGCGACAGCCAGTAGTGCATTACGTCGATACCGGCCAGGCCGACCATCACCGACAGCACCAGCAGAATTAACCCAGCCGCGTTAATACACCGGGCTCCGAATCGATTGATTAATTTACCGGTGAAAAATCCGGGCCCGTACATGGCGATAACGTGCCACTGAATCCCGAGGTTTGACGCCTGCTGCGAGATACCGTGCATATGCATAGAAAGCGGCGCGGCGGTCATCAGGAAGTTCATCACCATATAGGAGATTGCGCCACTGAACACCGTGCGGGCAAATCCCGGCTGGCGCACAATTTCGCCCAGCGGACGGCCGCCGGATTTTGCCTGCGCCACCGGCTCGGCGGTTTTTACCCCCAGCAATACCAGTGCTGATATCGCTGCCACCAGCCCCTGCGCGATAAAGGTGATCGCGAAGGTATGCGGCGGCCACAGGTTCATGGTGCCGGTGACCAACATCGGCCCGATGACCCCGGCGGCCACCCCGCCGCCCATGACCAGGGAGAGCGCCCGCGCGCGGCGCTCGCCGCTGACGCCATCGGTGGCGGCAAAGCGGAACGACACCGCCACTGCGGCGTAGGCTCCGCCGAAAAAGGCCGCGATGCAGAATAGCCAGAATGAGCCAATAACCACCGCCAGCGCCGCCAGTAGCCCGGTCAAAACACCGGCCCCGGTGCCGGTCATAAAGACGGTTTTGCGCCCACGCCTTCTGGCCAGCGCACCAAACGGCAAAATACAGGCCGCCATGCCCAGCACAAAAATGGTGATTGGCAGCGTCGCCAGCGTGGGATTCGGTGCAATGGCGTTCCCCACGATCGCCCCGGTGGCGTAAAACACCACCGAGTTCGCTCCCGCCAGCGCCTGCGCCGTGGCCAGACGGACGATATTCCGGTTTTGCTGCGCGACCGGCAGCGTTATCTCAGCGCTCATTGATTTTCGTTATCCTGGATGCGTTTTATTTATGCCAATAGCTCTGGTGACATAATGAACGTAATCAGGCATTTCGACCAGCCATCACGCCGCCGTCAATATCCCATACCGCACCGGTCACCCAACCGGTACTATCGCTGAGCAGGAACGCCACGGTTTGCGCGATATCCTCAGGCGTGCCAACGCGGCCAATCGGGTGAAAGCTGTCAAAGCTATTCATCACCGTCTTCACTTCCTCTTTCGCAATAAAGCCTTCATAAATCGGCGTATGTACCACCGCCGGGGATACCGCATTGACACGAATACCGCTGCTACCCAGCTCAATCGCCAGATTTTTGGTTAGCGCATGCAGTCCGGCCTTCGCCATTGAGTAGGCCGATGACGGCGTCGCGCCGATAGCCTGCTGCGCCCACATTGAGCCAATATTCACAATCGCGCCTTTGATACCGGCGGCCAGCATATTGCGCACCACTTCGCGGGTGATAAAAAAGGTCGCCCGATTGAGATTCATATACAAATCATAATCGGCCATTTCATGTTCAATAAACGGTTTCGGGAAGAAGACGCCTGCGGCGTTAACCAGCAGGCTGATATCCCGATGCTCGGCGTTGATAGTCGTCATTACCTGCTGCATACCCGCTTCGGTCATCAGATCGGCAACGATAATATCCACCTTGCCGTAAGCCGCCAGCACCTGACACGCCTGCTCCGCCTTCTCCTGGCGATTGCCCACCAGCACCACGCTGCCGCCGTTCTCAATCACCCGTTTGGCCGTCGCCAGCCCCATCCCGCTGGTCCCACCGACCACTAACAGCTTTTTCCCAGTAAATTCTGTATTCATCATTAACCTCTTCTCTCTTGATTTGCGTGGTCTAAGGATGCCTGTCTTGAGGCACGCTGACGAATGAGAAGAAATAGCGCCACAACAAAGAAAATCTATCTTGATGAGATATACTGAAGCGCAAAATGACCGAGGAATATCCACCATGCGCTCGCTTAACCGACTGAAATGGCTGCATGCTTTTGAAGCCGCCGCCCGCCACGGCAGCTTTACCGGCGCGGCCCGGGAACTGGGCGTGACGCCCGCCGCCGTCGGGCAGTTAGTCAGGGCGCTGGAAGATTGGGTCGGCCACCCGCTGCTGCACCGCACCCGGGCAGGCAAGGAACGTCTGACTCTGGTGAGCGAGGCGCAGGAAGCGCTGCAGGATATTACCCTGGGGCTGGATAAGCTGGAGAGCGGGTTAAACAAGCTTCGCGGTCGCCGGGCACGCTCCGTGGTGGTGATCACCGCCTCGCAGGTGTTGATGATGAACTGGCTGATGGAGCGCTTAAACCGCTTCTCTGAGGCTTATGAAAATATCGACCTGCGCCTCAACGTCACGGAAAAGCTGATGGATGTTTCCCACGGCGAAGCGGATTTGGGGGTTCGCTGCGGACGCGGCGACTGGTCCGGCGTCGATAAGAGCTGGCTGATGGATGAAGAGGCGGTATTAGTGTGCAGCCCGCTGATTGTTCCGCCGGGAAAAATCGCCTGCGGTGATTGGCTGGCAGAGCAAAAGCTGATACATGATGATACGCCGCACCCCGGCGCCAGCTTCCCGTCGTGGGAGGATGTGCTGACGGCAACTCAGGCCCCGCCCCCTCGCGATAGCGGTCTACATATTAATTCAACCTCGGCAGTCATTCTCGCCGCCCTTAGCGGGCGCGGCGTCGCTATTGTGCGCCATGCGCTGGTTAAGCAACTGCTCGCCACCGGCCAACTGGTTCAGCTACATCCTGATAACCGCTGGCCGCTAACGTGGTCTTATTATATCGTCACGCCGCAGCACGCGGTGATGCGCCCGGAAGTGAAGATATTTTATGAATGGCTGCTCGCCGACGTACGGGCAGAAAATCAGAACCGCTGATTTTCTGCCTCGGGAACCACATAGAAAACCTTTAGTGAATCAGGATTTCACCTGATCATGAATCCGCCATTTCTGTTTAAGCACATTTTTGTCCTGGCTCTCCAGCCACTGGTTAACCTTCTCCAGCAGCTGCGGGTTATCTTTGTTCATCATATAGACTTTGAAACTGGCGGTTCCGGCGAACGGCGTCTCGTTGGCTATGCAAAAAACGCCCGGCTCATTGCTTTGGTAGTAGACCCCTTCGATCAGGTCGGTCACCATCATATCCGCCGTTTTCTGCCGCAGCGCTTCAAGGTTATCGATATTGTTTTTCACCCGAATAATCTGCGCATGCTTGATATGTTCATCAACAAAGCTCTGGTTGGTGCCGCCCGGATTCACAACCACCTTCACATTCGGCTGGTCAATTTTCTCCAGGCTGCCAAGCGCGGGAGCTGCCGCGCAGTTAGCCAGCGCAATTTTACCATTCGGTACCACCGGCTGGCTTAGGGCAAAATCTTTTGCCCGCGCCGGGGTTTGTGTCACCCCACCCATAGCGATATCAAACTTATCGGCCTTCAGGTCAGCGGAGAGCGTCGGCCAACTGGTCTGCACGAAGCTCACCTTCAGGCCCAGCCGCTTGCCAAGATCTTTCGCCATATCAACGTCGTAGCCCAGCAGCTCCCCGGCTTTATTGTGAAACGCCAGCGGCGCGTAGTCTCCCGGCACACCCACTTTCAGCTCGCCGCTTTGTTGAATGCTGTTCATATCGCGCGCCTCAGCGCCAAAGGCGACGGCAGCAATGACGAAAGCAATACCTGACTTCAACTTCATCTTTTTATCCTTGTCCAAATGTGAACCGCTTCTGATTAAACCGCGCTACGCTGCGGATTTTGCTTATTAGCCATAACAGCTTTAATCATGGATGCCGTCAATACCGGCGGCGAGAAAGTCAGCATCGTCCCTTCAGCAACGCGCTCGGTGAACAATTCACAAAAGCGCTCAACCTGATTCACCGGAAACGCAGCAATATCCTAGGCGGAGAAACGCCACCATCGTAGCGCCAGCAGTTGTTCAATAATCGCGTCGTTAAAGCGCATACGGATCGGTTTTGCCGGGTTGCCGCCGACGATGGTGTACGGCGCGACGTCTTTGACCACCAGCGCGTTGGCGGCAATAACGGCCCCATCGCCAATAGTAATGCCCTGCGCCAGGGTAACATTCTGACCAATCCACACATCGTTACCGATGGTTATTAGCCGGGGCGTTTTCTCAAAGGGATAAAATTGATTGGGTTTACCGCTGTCGGCTGCAAGAGTCGACATGACGCCGGAGAGATGGGCATAAAACACCGGGCTGGCGCTGGCCCACTCCAGAGGATGTCGGTCGCCAAGCACCTGCAAGCGATCGGCAATCGAGGTATAACGCCCTACCTGAATCAGCGCCGGAAGCAGGGTTCGCGTATAGCTAAAAGCGCCCATGGAGGCCAGCCGTTCACCGCAGCGCCCCCAATAGGTGGTATATGGTTCGGTGACTAGATTTTCCGGTATATCAATTAGCAGGTCGTCACGGTAAAAGGCATGGGCGCAGGTAAGCTTCTGCCCGCCGACAAAAACGCGATGCGCCTGCAATAAAGGTTTTAGCTCACCAAAAGCGATTTTCATCTTCGATTTTCCCGCACAAAAGTATTCCAGGTCAGCCGCTTAATCTCTCGATCATTGATAGCGTACCGATCTGCTCACCGTGCAAAAAATCGTAATGACATCTCTTTTTTGTGAGCTACAGCGCGAAAGCGGTGGCTCTTTTATCGCAGGAACCGTTAGTTATATTCCAGTGCGAAAGTCACCATGCTGTTTGCCGTTCCGGCGGTTACCGCGTCATCGATCTGCACATATTGGGCGCTGAAGTTGATATTTTCCGCAGCGCCCGCGCTGCTGGCGGTGATTCGTTTGAGCACCGGTAAGTTGCTGGCTTCGTTAATTTTTACGCTGGTCCCGGCGGCGGGTGCCGGGGCGCTATTATTACCGTAGGTGAGCTTGATGCCCACGCCGCTGGCGGAGGCGTTCTGTTTACTGAGCGCCAGGGTATCCGTCACTCCGGCCTGCGCTGTCACGCCAAAAAAGCCAATGCGAATATCGGTTGGCGTCGAGCAAAAAACCGGGATGGAAAAGCCCTTTGCGCTACCGCCGGTAGTGCTTTTACCTTTGAACTCCGCCTTATTCACCGTGCCGAGGCTAACGTGAATATTCGAGGTCGAGACCTGACAGCTGCCGCTGCTGCCAATATCCACGTTCAGCGCGGCCATATCGAGCGTGACCGGCGAGCTGGCGACAAATCCGGCGCTACTGTCGGCCTGCTGCTGAATGGACAGCTCGCCGATCTGCGGCTGTGCCGGAACATTAGCGTGGTTACCGCTAACCAGCGCGACCTGCCCGGTCTTGTAAAACGTCACAAATACTTTCACCACCGTCTGCTGCTGTGTCAGCAGGTTAGCAATCTCATTGCTGTCGCAAACCGTCACTGACTCCGCCCTTCCAGCGCTATGGCTGCCATCGATAAAACGAATCGCCCCACCATTGCACTGAAAGCCCAGCGAATACCCCATGCCGTCCAACGCCGAGGGAAACACGTGCTGACCGTTAATCGACAGCGGTGATGAGGCGGTTTTTAGCTGCCGATAAACCAGACGCTTAGCCACGGCTTTCGGCACCTGAAGATCACAGGAAAAATGAATGCCGCCGCCATTATCCGCCATCATACTGGTCATCTGCGTGTTGAGCGGCAGAGTGGGTAGATACTTGATATTCTGGACGTTAATGGTCATCTGACCGATATCCCCTTTGCAGGTTTCCGCCCATCCACTGTGGCTATAAATCCCCGCCATCAGCAGCAATAAAAACGATACTATGCGCAAAATAACCTCGTTACAGACAGACGCCAGAGACGGTTTTTAGCGGACTCTGTTCATGCTGTGCGTTATCGGTAAGATGGAAATGCAGCGCGCATTTCCGCGAAATGTTGTCGGCGTTCCACTCCACGTCCAGGGTTCCCTCTTGCGGAACGCCGCTCAGATAAACTTGCCCCATGTCCGCAACCATGCCGCCCGGAGCCGCCCCTTCGTCATCTTCAGTCTTGCGCAAGTGAACGCTGGCACCAAACGGCAGCGGGCCGTGGCTATCGCTGAGCGTAAACAGCACGCGGCTGCCAATATGCGTCGGATAATTAGCCTGCACCACCGCCCCGCCGCCGGGGATCACCGTCTGCCCTTCAAGATCGACATCGGCATCGTCGGCCAGCGATTCGGTATCGAGGGTAATGGTGTTTTTGCGATATGCCGTCAGCGAGGGCACCACCGCATAGCCCCGCCAGTCGGTATGCACGTTGCTGCCGTTCTGAATCACCACATCGGCAGCCCCCGGCGCACGCACGATGGCAAAGCTCTCACCAACGGTCTGCCCCAGCGTCACGCCATGCGGATGGGCGACGATAGAACCCGATGCGCCCCAGGTAAGCTGGTTGCTTGCGCTGTCATGGCGATAGCCGAGCTGCGCGCTGCCGTAACCGCCGTGGTAGTCCAGCGATGCGCTGCTGTTGCTGCCCTGACCGCCGTTAACATAGCCCTGCTGTAGGGAATAATAGAGATTCGGATTGTGAGGAACCGAACCATATAACGAGGCCTGCTGCGAAGTTCGTCCGTTATTGTCGGAAGTGGTGCTGTAGCTCACCGCGCTCCCGGAGAACGGGCCGCCAAGCGGAATACTCAGGTTAAACGACCAAGAGCGATCGGCTTTATCGCGATCCGAGGACTGAGTGTAGTAATAGCCGACGCCCCACGAGACGCCCCGCCAGGCGCTGTAAAATCCGAGATGGAGCGTTTCATCGCGGCTTTGACGGTGCCAGTAATCTTGTGAATAAGCGGAAATCGCCAGGCTGCTCATGCCGCCGAACGCCTGAGAAATGGACACCTCTTCGCGGCTACGCTTGTTATCCAGCAGCCCGCTGCGGCTTTCAAGGGTATTCGCTTCGCTAAAGTCATAGTAGCCGCTGGAAGAGTAGCGGTAGCTGGCAAGACTAAATGAAGTACCGGTTCCGGCGAAATCCTTCTGATACTGTACGCGAACGGAGTGGCCCGCCGAGCGCTTTCCAGAAGGCGTCGTCGTGCTGGCCCAGGTCGCGTCTCCCCCAAGCGAACCCAGTTCGCCAAAACCGCGCCCGACGCCGAGCGCCCATGACTGATAATCCTGCGCCAGCTGGCTACCGCCGTAGAGGGTGAACTCCGAAGGCAAGCCATAAAACAGCGTACCCTGCAAAAACGTCGGCGATCGGGTCTCGCTCTGCCCGGAATGGTAGCGTCCGGCGCTCAGGCTGAATTTAACTCGCCCTTCGCGCAGCATAAAAGGTACTGCCGAAAAGGGCTGCGTAAAGGTGCGAACCGAGCCATCGCTCTCTTTGACCTGCACTTCGAGGTCGCCGCTTTGCGCCGTCGGGTAGAGGTCGTTAATCGCAAACGCCCCCGGCGAGACAAAAGTTTCATAGATAACGTAACCATGCTGGGAGATGGTCACTTTGGCGTTGCTGTGCGCCATACCACGGATCGTCGGCGCAAAACCGCGCTGGCTGTCCGGCAGCATTTCATCATCGGACATCAGCTGCACGCCGCGAAACTGCACGCTGTCAAAGACTTCACCGGAGGTAAAGGTGTCCCCCATGCGCAGCAGGCTTTTCAGTGATTTCACATCGCGCTGCAGCCAGGTGCTTTGTGAATTCCAGCGCCGGGTCTGCTGGTCATATTGCATCGACGAGACGTTACGCAGACGCCAGGCCCCGAGGTTAATTCCGCTGCGCAAATTCAGATAGCTCGAACGCTGATTATCCTCAGCCTGCTGGCTCTGCGACCCGGTCAGGCTGTAGTTGACGAACGCTGCCGGGATGCCGTCATCCCAGCGCGCCGGATCGACATAGCCGCGGCTCTGGACGTTCATCGCGGCCTGCGGAATGCTCAGGTTCAGGCGCTGGGTAGCGAAATCAAAACGGCTGCTGGCATCAGGGATATAGTGCTCAATGCGGGTAAACCTTTCGCCGTCATGCAGCGTATTAAAGGCCGGGAAAGCGCTGACGTTAACGCCATATTCCGCCAGCTGCGCCGGAGTTAATTGCGGTTGCAGCGCGCCGTTGCTGTCGACAAAAGTCACTTCACTTTGGGCTATCTCCTGGTTATTCACCCAAATGCTGACCGGATACGTCCCCGGTTGTTGACCGCCTGATTTAGCAAAATAGTGTAAATCAGCGGTCTTTTGCTGCGGATTGGCGAACTCCAGCGCCGCCGGGTCAAAGTAGTCGTCTGCCCTTACCGGACTACTTTGGCAAAGAAGAAATAGCGCCGTCGGCACCGTCGCTAATAATAAAAATCCCCCGGTTGGCGCGACGATCGCTGAATAACCGGGTGTGATACCAGGGGTGTTATTTTTCACAATGTTCTGCCCAGGCGAAGCAAAAAATTACTGCTGTGCGTAATCCGTAATACCGCCAAAATCATTAATGGCGCGCCATTTGACCACTCCGGAACCGTTCACCGGCCACTCTTTATGGGTTAATGGCCCAATCATTCCGGGTTCACTAATCTCTTTACCACCAACCGAAATAACAAAAAAGGAGACAAAATAAGGCGTTGAGTTTTGCGCAATCAGGCGATTACCCTCAATTTTAAATGTCAGCTTACGCCACGCATCGGCGGGTTCACCGGCGAGACCCTCCGGGCGATAGAAAATCTTAAATTTCGATTTAATATTGACTTGTAATTTATTGGTTTCATCTTTTTGCGTTGGCGCAATACTTTTCACATTCAGCCAAAAAACGGATTCCCGATCCGCTGGCATATTTCCGCCAATGTAATTAATACGCAATACGTTCTGTTGTTCAGGGTCAAGACGAAATAGCGGCGGCGTGACAATAAAGGGCACCCGACTTTTATTTTCCGGCACATAGTTTTCTACCCATGACTGCACCAGATAAGGCGAATGGGTATCAGCATTGGTCACTGAAATTGCAGCTTCGCGCTTCCCTTCCTGATAAACAACACGGGTCCCGCCCATGACAATACCGGCCTGTGCCGCAGTGGATAGCAGTAAAAAGGCTATCGCGGCAATCGTTCTTTTCATAATCACTACCATCAGGAAATAATAAAGAGCAGGGATGAATACCTGAGACGGGTAACAAACCGCTATTAAATATTGTGTTCGCATTTCTGCCGGGCGGCGGCTAGCGCCAGCCCGACAGGGGCAAAAAGCAGAAACTGCGTTGCGCGCGCTTTCCCGGAGGCGATACTACGCATCTGTCCGAGCTACTGACCCCCGTAGCCCGGGAAGGCAGACATCCACAGTATCTACGAAATCTTCAATATCAACAGGCGATAAGAGCCCCGCTGTTTCAGCCGTCTGACCTGCTCTTTTTTATTAGTTGTAAACCATATTGAAGTTAGCTGTGCCGTCGGCAGAACCGGCGGAAACCGCGCTGGTAGAGACGTAGTCAGCGAAGAACTCCAGATCGGCGGTACCGGTCGTGGTGCCGGTCGCACCAGCGGTAACGTTATGACTACGTGAAACAGCGCCCAGACCAACCGGCGTTGATTTATCATTTTCATACAGCTTAATCGCTACCCCTTTCGCGGTACCGTTAATCGCCAGCAGGTCGCTATTGTTGGTATCGCGGGTGCCGTCAAACAGCACGGAAACGGTGGTGACGGTCGAAGGACAATCTTTCACTTTGATATGGAAGGAGGTTTTGGTGGTTTCTGAGCCTGTGCCGGTAAAATAGCTGCTTGCCCATTTCCCCAGATCAACGCTTTGATTTGCGCTGGTGCTATCAACATTACAGGAGGAGTCGGTAATAGAGCCGGTAAATTCAACCTGACCGCCAGTACCTTGGGTTCCCGCGCTGCTGCCGGGATTAACGGTCATAGCAGAACTGGCCGGTTGGGAAATACTTGATAATGCTGAGCCAGACACCAGAGCACCGACAATCATTGCCATAACACGAAATTGCGTTTTCATTATTTATCTCATCTCTAACTTATATTTTTGCCGATTACGCATTGAGCCAGTATAGCCTGAGCGAATCTGCTTACAGATCCTCCATGTTAATGATATTCGCGTTCCATCCGCAGGATATTGGGCGTACAGGCATCCTGCTCCGCTTATTTCTTTGACATTATTCATGCACAAAAAAATTATTGAGCGAAACGACTAAAAGATGCATTTAAAGTACAAATAAATATTATCCCGCCCAAAAACAATTCGCAATATTTCGTTATGTTAATGAAATGGTGTTTTATTTTACATAATAAAAGAATATTAAACACATCCCGATAATTGTTAATTAATGCAACCAAGAATCCCAATACAGCAACAGAAAAAAGCAACAATAACACACATAAATTAACACCAGAAGGCGGTTTAACCTCAGCATATAGTTATCATTTATCTAAACAGGAATAGAACTCATCAAATATTAGGATAAATCTTAGAGTGAATTTTTATCTTATTTTCATCACCGAAATAACAATAATCACGCTAATCAATAATAATCTTTAATATGGAGGGGATGGTTATTTCGAATGAAGCCCATCAGTGAAATGAAAGATAATTAACCACATTTATTTCAGGGAATAAAAACCCGTAATCTCTTATTAAGATTACGGGTTACCTTAATTAAGGGCTATTCGGTCAGAACAGACCCAACGGTGCGGTACCGTAGCTCACCAGCAGGTTCTTCGTCTGCTGGTAGGCATTAAGGGCCATTTTATGCGTTTCGCGCCCAACGCCAGACTGTTTGTAACCGCCGAAGGCCGCGTGCGCCGGGTAGATATGGTAGCAGTTAGTCCACACGCGACCGGCTTTAATGCCGCGCCCCATGCGATACGCCAGATTGGTATCCCGCGTCCAGACGCCAGCGCCGAGACCAAACTGGGTCTGGTTGGCAATAGACAGCGCCTCCGCTTCATCTTTAAAGGTGGTGACGCCGATAACCGGGCCAAAGATCTCCTCCTGGAAGCTGCGCATATCGTTACGGCCCTGAATCAGCGTCGGCTGAATATAGAAACCGTTATCCAGCTCGGCAGAGATACTGGCGCGTTCCCCCCCGGTCAGGATCTTGCCGCCTTCGTCCCGGGCGATTTTGATATAAGAAAGGATCTTATCGAACTGCTGACGCGATGCCTGAGCACCAATCATGGTGTCAGTATCAAACGGATCGCCGCGGCGTATTTGCGCCACTTTCGCCATTACCCGTTGCATAAAGGGTTCGTAAATAGACTCCTGAATCAGCGCGCGGGACGGGCAGGTACAGACCTCGCCCTGGTTAAAGAAGCCCAGCACCAGGCCTTCAACCGCCTTCTCGATAAACTCCTCTTCGCCTTCCATCACGTCGGCAAAATAGATATTCGGCGACTTACCGCCGAGCTCGACGGTACAAGGTATGATGTTCTCAGCGGCGCAGGCCATGATATGGCGGCCAACCGGCGTTGAACCGGTGAATGCAATCTTAGCAATACGTTTGCTGGTCGCCAGCGCTTCACCCGCCTCTTTACCAAAGCCTTGCACCACGTTGAGTACCCCCGCCGGGAACAGATCGCCAATGATCTCCAGCAGCAGGGTGATGCTAAGCGGCGTCTGCTCAGCGGGTTTCAGCACTACGCAGTTACCGGCCGCGAGCGCCGGAGCCAGCTTCCAGGCGGCCATCAGCAGCGGAAAGTTCCACGGAATAATTTGCCCGACCACGCCTAGTGGTTCATGGAAGTGGTAGGCCACGGTAGTCTCGTCGATCTCCGCCGTACTCCCCTCCTGCGCGCGCAGACAGCCGGCAAAATAGCGGAAGTGATCGACCGCCAGCGGCAGGTCGGCGTTAAGGGTCTCGCGGATTGGTTTGCCGTTATCCCAACTCTCCGCCACCGCCAGATATTCCAGGTTAGCCTCGATACGATCGGCGACCTGCAACAGCAAATTAGCGCGATGCTGAGCCGAGGTTTTGCCCCAGGCATCGGCGGCCCGGTGCGCCGCATCAAGGGCCAGGTCGATATCTTTGGCATCTGAACGCGGGAACTGCCCAATATCGCTACCATCGACCGGGGAGGTATTCATAAAGAATTCGCTGCCGATCGGTTCAATAAATTTACCGTCAATAAAGTTACCGTAAGCAGACTTCAGTGAAACCAAAGCGCCCGGCGTGCCAGGATGTGCATAACGCATCGCGAATCTCCTTCATGTAGGGTTGAGGCGCAGCGGCATATTAGTTTTGTACGATCGCTCGCTGCACCTGAACGCTATTGCAGGGGTTATGCCACTTTTCCTGCTTCTTAAAACTTATTTATGTTCAATAAATTAAATACTCACTCCATTTTTCTGTTGCGCCGATTTTTTCTTATGTGTCGCAAATCGCAACATCAAATAAACCACATAGCTACAATATTGCAACACAACTAAACCGCCATGAGGTGTCACGTGCGAGGAAATCCGTTTTCCCTGACGTCGGAGGTCAAAGCGAGCCCGCTGCTGAGCGATTCCTGGTGTCGCAGCCAGCGCTATGGCCTCGACCCCACCACGGATGACTTTCCTCGCTTGCACGCTAGCGAACTGGCCGACAGGCTTGCCAGCCATCACCGCATACAAAGGCTGACGCAGCCGGTGGTCAATGGACTATCAGGCAAGGTTAGCGACCTGCAATCGGTGGTGATTCTCTCCGATGCCAGCGGCCTGGTCCTACAAACCTTCGGCAACCTGGATGCCATGCAGAAGGCACAGCGCTTTGCCTTGGCCCCGGGAAATCTGTGGAGCGAGAGCGGGCGCGGCACCAATGCCATAGGCACCGCACTGGCGATTGACGACTGCTGCGAAATCGATGGTCGTCAGCATTTCCTGACCAGCAATCAGGGGCTTTATTGCGCCGCCGTGCCGCTGCAAAGCCCCGACGGACAAATTGCAGGCGTGCTGGATATCTCCGGCCCGGCCCACTATCCGCATACCCAGACCATGGTCTGGGTAAAAGGCGCGGCGAAACAGATAGAATATCTGTGGGTCAAACAGAGCCTGCATCCGCAGCAGTGGCTGATGAGTCTGCATTCCCGGGTCGAAAAACTCGACAGCGTGGAGGAGTTGCTGCTGATTTTTACCGATAATGTGCTGACCGCCGGTAACCGGCTGGCAATGCGCGAACTCTGCCTCAACGCGGCGCAGTTTGGGCACATCACCTTCCAGCAGCTTTTCCCCCAACTTCAGCAAACCGCCGTCAGCGTACCGCTACCGTTCACCACTGGACGTCAGAACTACTACTACCGCTTACGCGCGCCAAATCGCACCAGCGTGGCAATGCCAGAGCGGCCAACTATCAACTACCCCTTCTCCATTCAGCATGAAGGTGAAAAGCTGGTCCGCTTGCTTAACGCCGGGATTGGCTTGTGTATTGAAGGGGAGACCGGCTGCGGCAAAGAGTACGTCAGCCGTATGATTCACCAGCACAGCCGCTGGCACAGCGGTAAATTCGTCGCCATCAACTGCGCCGCTATTCCCGAATCGCTGATTGAGTCCGAGCTGTTTGGCTATCAGCCTGGTGCTTTTACGGGTGCCAACAAGAACGGTTATATCGGCAAGATTCGCGAGGCCGACGGCGGCGTGCTGTTTCTCGATGAGATTGGCGATATGCCATTAGCCCTACAGACCCGGCTGCTGCGGATCCTTCAGGAGAAAGAAGTGACACCGCTTGGCGCCAGCCAGAGTTCACCGGTCAACTTCGCGGTAATTTGCGCCACTCACCGCAACCTGGCCCAGCGCGTCGACGAAGGCACCTTCCGCGAAGACCTGCTCTATCGACTGCGCGAATATGCCCTGACGCTGCCGCCGCTGCGCGCCTGGACTGAACTACCTGCATTTATACAGCAGCTGTGGCGGGATCTGGGCGGAGAAAAACGACGGGTCACCCTAACACCTGAACTATGCGAACACCTGGCGGCGCTGCCGTGGCCGGGAAACGTTCGTCAGTTGCAAAGTCTGATGAGGGTACTGCTGGCGCTGGCCGAAGATGGTGAGAGGCTGGGGATCAATGCCCTGCCCAATGAATATCGTACCCACTCCGTCGCCCACGTACCGCGCGGGCTTCAACAGCATGATGCCCAGTTGATTGCCGACACCCTGGCAAGCTATAACGGCAACATCAGCAAAGCCGCACAGGCGTTAGGCGTGGCGCGCAGTACCTTGTATCGTCGCGCCGCCCGTCGTGGAAGTCATAAAGCATAGCGCCCTGCTTTCGCTCAGGGCGTAAAGCGCGGCGGTAGCCAGGAGAACATTCGCCTGCTCATCGCTTCGCACAACGAAGTTAAGCGCCGTCCAGCGCCCTGCCAGATAAGCTTTGCGATGCAGACGCCGCAGGCTGAAACCAGCACCGACCCTGCCATATCCAGCGGAAAGTGAACCCCCAGGAAGATTCGTGCCCAGGCGACGGGGAGCGCCGCCAACAGCAGAAAAAGCCCCGCGGCGCGTAAACGCAGCGACAGCAGTGCAAAAGCAGCGCTAAACATCACCGTTCCATGGTCGCTCGGGAAAGAGTTATCCGCCGGATGGCTTATCCAGGTATGGCCAAGAGAAATCATAAACGGCCGCGGGTGAAACCACAGCATGCCACAGATAAATCCCAGCCCCAGCGCCGCCAGAATGCTCAGGGTACAAAACAACGCCTGCCGATGCCCCTGACGCCCTCCTGAAAACCACAGCCAAAGCAAAATGAGCGGAACCACAAAAATTATCCCACTTGCCGAAAAGCGAGCCAATGAGAGGATAGCATCCGGCGTACCGGGCGATGCATTCAGCGCTAAAAAAGCGCTTTGATTGAAGGTTTCCAGTGCGTTCATAGCAATAACTCGTGCAGTCATATTACCGTCATTATCGCTATCCAGGCTTAAGTTACGCTTAACCCGGCGGCAATGAATTATCCTGATTTCTGACAAACAATTTAGCCACAGAAGCATCCATTGCTGGCACAATATTATTTTTTATTTTAGACTTTACTAAATTTAGAAAAGACTAAAATAAATGAATACACCTGAACAGCTACAGACCAGCGCCGGGGAAGCCGCCGCCCTGTTGAAAGCCATGAGTCACCCCAGCAGGCTATTGATTCTGTGCATGCTTTGCGAAACCCCGCACACCAGTGCTGGTGAGCTTGCGCGGATCACCGGCCTGAGCCCTTCGGCAACCTCACAACATCTCACCCGTATGCGTGACGAAGGGCTTATCGGCAGCGAACGCCAGGCGCAGCGAATTCACTACTTCATCACCCAGCCCGCGGTTCAGCAAATCGTCGCTACGCTAAAATCCATCTATTGTCCTTAAGGAACATTCATGACAATCGCCACTCTTTCCCCTACAGAAGCTCAGATGCTCATCGCCCAGGGTGCACGGCTGGTCGACATCCGCGATGCTGATGAGTACGCCCGCGAGCATATCCCTGAAGCTGAACTGGTGCCGCTGAGTACGCTGAACAACGGAGCTTCGCTGCACGCAAGCGCTGACGAGACGATCGTATTTCACTGCCAGGCGGGCTCGCGTACCCAGAATAATGCCGCTCGTCTGGCGCAAGCTGCCGCTCCGGCGCAGGTAAAACTGCTGGCGGGAGGAATTCAGGCGTGGAGAGCGGCGGGGCTGCCGGTGCAAGAGGACAAGTCACAGCCGCTGCCGCTGATGCGTCAGGTGCAAATCGCCGCGGGCGTGCTGATTTTACTCGGCGTGGCGTTGGGCTTTTCCCTCGGCAGCGGCTTTTTTCTGCTCAGCGCATTCGTCGGGGCCGGTTTAACCTTCGCCGGAGTGACTGGTTTTTGCGGTATGGCGCGTCTGCTGGCGGTGATGCCGTGGAACCGTCGTTAACATCTACCTCTTTCGGCCAGTTGTTTGCGGCTCTTTTGCTGAGCTATGGTTATTAGCAGCAATAATTTTTATCAGCACAAAGGAGAAGAACCATGTTTTCAGTTGGCGATCTGGTACAACCGCGTTTAGGTGGGCCAAAATTGAAGGTTGTGGAAGTCCATGACGATCAAATTGTTGCCGTTCAGGCGAGTAATGAGCAAGGTGAGAAATATACGCTGAAGTCGGTCGACGTTACGGCTTATAAAGAAGATGGTGATTTTGGCGTGTGCTAATCAAATCCGTAAAGACCACGGTGGGTTTCCCCACCGTTTTCAATATTACATTTCCAGCGTTTAAATAATTCAGGATATATCGCCAGTAGAGAATCAAAACGCTGCCGATGCTCGCGAAGAATAGTCATGCACGAAATACGAATAGTCACCCAACAGCATAAACAGCACGTCATGCTACATTAAAACCAAATCAGGCATAAAAAACTCCGAAAGTGACACAAATCACATCAGGACGCGATCCCGTCGCAAAGTCGGCCATTACTAAACGGCACCGATCTCACTCTCATTACGTACACATTAACTATCTAATTGATAAATAAAACAAAAAACATCAAAGAGAACAAAAGTAGCGTAACGGACAAAAAACGGCCTGATGCAGAGTATTTTATCGACAAAAAGCCATTAAATAAAAATTTATAGCTAGTTGCCACTTTTAATGCAGAGATATAATCTACGCACATCAAAACAGACAGCCCAAAAACGCTGATTAACTGCGAATATTTTGGCTTTATTGACTTTAATTTCGAGGAGCATACCGATGTTCTCTGCGCAGTCCCGCTTGCGTCACGCGGTAGCAGACACCTTTGCGATGGTGGTTTACTGCACCGTTGTAAACATGATGATCGAAATTTTTCTCTCCGGCATGTCCTTCCAGCAGTCATTATCGTCGCGACTGGTAGCGATTCCGGTAAACATTATTATTGCGGTACCTTACGGTTTTTACCGTGATTTCGCCATGCGCCAGGCGCGTCGCATAAGCCCATCTGGGTGGATGAAGAATATTGCTGACGTGATTGCCTATGTGACATTTCAGTCACCGGTATACGTGGCGATTCTGTTGGTTGTTGGCGCTGAATGGCAGCAAATTGCCGCGGCGGTCAGTTCAAATATCGTGGTATCAATGCTGATGGGTGCGGCGTACGGCTATTTCCTTGATTACTGCCGCCGCCTGTTCCGCGTGAGTCCTTACCAGCAGGCTAAAGCCTGAGTCATTCAAAAAAGCGACTGGTTACGCCAGCCGCTTTTTTTCAACTATATTGCGCCTCGCCAAATAGGCCATTGAGGAAACGCTCAAGCGCCATGCGCGAACTAAAACCGTGTGGAATACCATAATGCTGCTGGACATCGCCTGCTAAATACAACGGAAACTGCTCGTAATGATCGCAGGTTTTAATATCCGATGCAGGATCCGACAGCGTCGTACTACGTTCTTTTAACGCAGGATGAATAATTAACGCGGTACGCCCCATACGAGCTTCACGGTTCACATAAACATAATCATCGCCACGACGATATCCATACGCCTTTTGCGTCACAACATCCATGGTGAAGCCGGATTTTTCAAGAACACGCGCCACCTCATCGGGTCTTAAATACATACTGATTCCTCGTTATCTTTCACCGCACGTCAACCTTACCTTATTCATTAAAGACAACGCTTTCGGATAATTCCATAAACCACCTCCTACAGCATAATTCGAAATCGTGTCCTACACTTTAAGACTCAATGGAACTAAGGGAGAAACTCATGGCCAATCGAGCAAACCGCAACAACGTAGAAGACAGCGCTGAAGATATTCATAACGATGTCAGCCAATTAGCGGATACGCTGGAAGAGGTGCTGAAATCGTGGGGCAGCGATGCGAAGGACGAAGCCGAGACCGCGCGTAAAAAAGCCCAGGCGCTACTGAAAGAGACTCGCGCCCGCCTTAACGGTAATAATCGCGTACAGCAGGCCGCGCGTGATGCTGTGGGCTGCGCCCGCGATGTGGCCGGAAGCGCTGACAGCTACGTGAGAGACAAACCGTGGCAAAGCGTCGGTGCCGCAGCCGCCGTTGGGGTATTTATTGGCGTATTGCTGAATTTGCGCCGATAATCTAATTGCCAGACCAATGAAGATAACAAATACGCGTCTACCCCTGCATACCCCGGTATGCAGGGGTTTTTATTACCCTAAGAATTTTATTACCCTAAGAAAACAGAGCTAACCTGAGCTGACGGACCACGTCGATAGCCCTCTCTGCCGACGTCAGATTGGTAAAACTCATTAACAGCCCCTTCTCCCCCTGGCTATCAATTCGCCAGTCGCTCAGCGCCTGCACCGCCAGACCGGCTTGCCTGCCGCGCAGGGCCAACTGACGATCGTCCCCCTCAACGTTAACCACCATCTGAATCCCGCCCAGTTGGGGAACCGCCGAAAATCCCTGCTCCCGCAGCGCCGACTCCAGCCACTGGCGGCGCTGCGCATAGCTGGCGCGCATTTTCTTCAGATGACGCCAGAAATGGCCCTCGCGGATAAAATCGGCCAGCGCCTGCTGCCATAGCGTCGGCACGCTACAGCTCATCAGCGCGGCCTGTTCACGAAACTGCGCCACGAGCGGTTCCGGTACCACCAGCCAGGCGGCGCGCAGTGCCGGAAAAAATGATTTACTGAACGCCCCGGCGTAGATGACCCGTTGCGGGGCGTCGAGGCTTTTTAAAGGCGGTAGCGGCTTACCGTGATAGCGAAACTCACTATCGTAGTCATCCTCGATAATCCACGCGTCGTTCTGCACCGCCCATTGCAATAGCTGCCTGCGCCTGGCCAACGATAGCGCAACACCGAGCGGACTTTGGTGAGCGGGAGTCAGCAGAGCAAAATGCGCATCCGGATAGTGCTGCTGCGCCCAGGCGATATCCATCCCCTCATCGTCAACCGGGACGGGATTTATCTTTATCCCTTCCCCGCTCACGATGGGTCGGATCAGCGGAAACCCAGGGTCCTCCATCCACATGTTCTGGCCCGGTCGGGCCAGGGTGCGCAGGATAAGGCGCATTGATGCAGCATAGCTACCGGTTACCAACACCTGCTCAGGCCGACACTCAATACTGCGCGATAGACGTAAATAATCAACGATGGCCCGGCGCAGGATCATCTCGCCGCCTGGATCGCCAGGAGCAAGATCAAAGCGCGTTTGCGTGCGCAGCCGTCGGCCCATCACCCGCGCCCACAGCCCGCGAGGAAACAGATCCAGTGCTGGCAGACCCAGTTGAAACGGTAGCGGCGCCGTCGGTTCGTCGCCCGCACCAGGCTGCACAGGAGCGCTTTGCTGCGGGCTGAGACGCTCGCTGACAAAGGTCCCCGCCTGCCCGCGCCGCTCCAGCCAGCCCTGCGCCACCAACTCACCCCAGGCGTTTTCTATCGTCGCCCTCGACACACCGAGCTCCTGCGCATAGACCCGACTCGCCGGCAGCCTGCTGCCTGGCATCAGTTCGCCACTCTCAATGGCCGATTTAAGCTGTCGGGCAATACGCTGATAGTGCGGGAGTTTTTTGGTATTCATTATGGTCTGCTTTTTTCATCACAATATGGCTATCTTATGCAGTCCATTATAGTGCTATTTTGCTGACGTCTTAATGAGGAGAGTAAAATGACCATACTACGTCAGCCGTACAATGAACTGAGCCCGGAAGTCTATAACGCACTGGTGCAGGCGAGCATTGCGCTGGAAAAAAGCGAACTGGGCAACACGATGATAGAGCTGGTTTATTTGCGGGTGTCGCAAATCAACGGCTGCGCCTTCTGTCTGGAGATGCATAGCAAAGCGCTGCGCAAGTCCGGCGTGGCGCAGAACAAATTAGACGCCCTGGCAGGCTGGCGAGTCAGCGCTCACTTCAGCGATGCCGAACGCGCGGCGCTGGCGTGGGCTGAATCGGTCACCCATATCGCCGAAAGCCATGCCGAAGATGATGTTTATCTGCCGCTGCTGGAGCATTTTAGCGCCCGACAGATTAGCGATTTGACTTTCGCCATCAGCCTGATGAACGCCTTTAACCGCCTTGCAGTGAGCATGCGCCTGTAATTTCACGACAAAAAAATCTGCCCCCCGCTGATACCTTTAGTGGGGGTTACTTTTTGCAAAAACCATATATATTGAGTTGTTGAACTTTTAAATAACTACATCTAGTATTTCCCTCAACGATAACCCATAACGCACGACGTCATTTTTTGCGCCGTGCTGTTATCTTAAATGGAAATACGAATCATGCGCATTACTATTTACACTAAAAACGACTGCGTGCAATGCCATGCCACTAAACGGGCCATGGAAACCCGCGGGTTTGAATTCGACATGGTCAACATCGACCACCATCCTGAAGCCGTCGATATGCTGCGCGAGCAGGGCTTCCGCCAGCTTCCGGTAGTGATTGCCGGGGAAACCCGCTGGTCCGGCTTCCGCCCGGACATGATTAACCGCCTGCGCCCGGCAACCTCAGCGGCCAGCGTATGAGCCTGATCGTCTACTTTTCCAGCAGTTCCGAAAACACGCATCGGTTCGTCCAGCGTCTGGGGCTGCCCGCGGTGCGTATTCCGCTTAACGAGCGGGAGCGCATCCAGGTAGACGAACCCTACATTCTCATCGTCCCCAGCTACGGTGGCGGCGGCACGGCGGGCGCGGTTCCGCGGCAGGCGATCCGTTTTCTTAACGATCCGCATAATCGCCAGTTGATTCGCGGCGTGATTGCCGCGGGTAACCGTAACTTCGGCGACGCCTATGGCCGCGCTGGCGACGTTATCAAGCAAAAATGCGGCGTACCGTACCTCTATCGCTTTGAGCTGATGGGCACCCCACAAGACGTCGACAACGTGCGTAAAGGAGTAAGCGAATTTTGGCAACGACAACCGCAGAACGTGTAACCACCGGGGCACCTGACTTCCACGCCCTCAACGCGATGCTGAATTTGTACGACAGCAACGGTCGCATCCCGTTTGAAAAGGACCATCAGGCGGTAGAGGCGTTTATGGCCAGCCACGTTGAGCCAAATACCGTGCCTTTCGCCAGCCAGGGTGACAAGCTGACGTGGCTGGTCGCCGAAGGCTATTACGATGCAAAAGTGCTGGCCCGCTACGACAGGCAGTTTATTCTTGAGCTGTTCGCCCATGCGCAGAGCTACGGTTTTCGCTTCCAGACGTTTCTCGGCGCATGGAAGTTCTATACCAGCTACACGCTGAAAACCTTCGATGGCAAGCGCTACCTTGAAGACTTTGCCGACCGTACCTGCATGGTGGCTCTGAGTCTGGCGCAGGGCAACGAGGCGCTGGCGCATCAATTGACCGATGAGATCCTTTCCGGGCGCTTTCAGCCCGCTACGCCGACGTTTCTTAACGCCGGTAAACAGCAGCGCGGCGAGCTGGTCTCCTGCTTCCTGCTGCGTATTGAAGACAACATGGAATCCATTGGTCGCGCGGTCAACTCAGCGCTACAGCTGTCAAAACGCGGCGGCGGTGTGGCATTTCTGCTCTCTAACCTGCGCGAAGCTGGTGCACCGATCAAGCGTATCGAGAACCAGTCCTCCGGCGTGGTGCCGGTAATGAAAATGCTGGAAGATGCCTTCTCCTATGCCAACCAGCTTGGCGCGCGTCAGGGGGCCGGAGCGGTCTATCTGCATGCCCATCATCCGGATATCCTGCGTTTTCTTGATACCAAACGCGAAAATGCCGATGAGAAAATCCGCATTAAAACGCTCTCCCTCGGAGTCGTCATCGCGGATATCACCTTCCAGCTCGCGAAAGAAGATGCGCAGATGGCGCTGTTCTCGCCCTATGACGTCGAGCGTCTGTACGGTAAACCGTTTGGCGATATTGCGGTGAGCGAGATGTACGAGCAGTTGGTTGCCGACGAGCGGGTAAGCAAGCGCTGGATCCGCGCCCGCGAGCTGTTCCAGCGGCTGGCGGAAATTCAGTTTGAGTCAGGCTATCCGTACATCATGTTTGAAGATACGGTCAATCGCGCGAACCCGATTGCCGGGCGCATTAATATGAGCAACCTGTGCTCGGAGATATTGCAGGTCAATACCCCCTCTACGTTTGATGAAAATCTGGATTACGCCAGCATCGGCCGGGATATCTCGTGCAACCTCGGTTCGCTGAATATCGCCCACACCATGGACTCCCCTGACTTCGCCCGCACGGTAGAGGTGGCAGTGCGCGGTCTGACGGCGGTGTCCGACATGAGCGATATCCGCTCTGTGCCGTCGGTAGCGGCGGGCAATGCCGCGTCTCATGCCATCGGTCTGGGGCAGATGAATCTGCACGGTTATCTGGCGCGGGAAGGCATTGCCTACGGCAGCGAAGAGGGATTGGATTTTACCAACCTCTATTTCTATACCATCACCTGGCACGCGCTGCGCACCTCGATGCTGATGGCCCGCGAACGGGGTGAGCATTTTGCCGGGTTCGAGCAGTCGCGTTACGCCAGCGGCGACTATTTCCAGCAATATCTTGAGGGTGACTGGCAGCCGAGAACGGCGAAAGTTCGCGAGCTGTTCGTCCGTTCGGGTATTCGCCTGCCCGACCGCGATATGTGGCGGCAGCTGCGCGATGACGTGATGCGCTACGGTATCTACAATCGCAACCTGCAGGCGGTGCCGCCGACGGGGTCCATTTCATACATTAACCACGCGACCTCCAGCATCCACCCGATCGTGTCGAAGATAGAGATCCGCAAAGAGGGGAAAACCGGACGCGTTTACTACCCCGCTCCGTTTATGACCAACGACAATCTGGCGCTGTATCAGGATGCCTATGAAATTGGGCCGCAGAAAATCATCGATACCTACGCCGAGGCGACGCGTCATGTCGATCAGGGGCTGTCGCTGACCCTGTTCTTCCCCGATACCGCCACCACCCGCGATATCAATAAAGCGCAAATCTACGCGTGGAAGAAAGGCATCAAAACGCTGTATTACATCCGTCTGCGCCAGCTGGCGCTGGAAGGTACCGAAATCGAAGGCTGCGTGTCCTGCGCGCTGTAAGGAGAACAGGATGACCCATTTATCGCGCATTAGCGCCATCAACTGGAACAAGATTGAGGACGACAAGGATCTGGAGGTCTGGAACCGGTTGACCAGCAACTTCTGGCTGCCGGAGAAGGTGCCGCTATCCAACGATATTCCGGCCTGGCAAACGCTTACCCCGGTAGAACAGCAGCTGACGATTCGCGTATTCACCGGACTAACGCTGCTGGATACCATTCAAAACACCGTCGGCGCTCCGGCGCTGATGGCCGATGCCCTCACCCCGCACGAAGAAGCGGTGCTGTCGAACGTTAGCTTTATGGAGGCGGTGCACGCTCGCTCCTACAGTTCGATTTTTTCCACACTTTGCCAGAACAAAGACGTGGATGCCGCGTACGCGTGGAGCGAACAAAACGCGCCATTGCAGCGCAAAGCGCAGTTGATGCTGGAGTTCTATCAGGACAATGAACCGCTGAAGAAGAAAATCGCCAGCGTATTTCTTGAATCCTTCCTCTTCTATTCTGGCTTCTGGCTGCCGATGTATTTCTCCAGCCGGGGAAAAATGACCAACACCGCCGATCTTATTCGCCTGATTATCCGCGATGAAGCGGTACATGGTTACTATATCGGCTACAAATTCCAGAAAGGGTTGGAGATTGTCAGTGCCGAAAAGCGCGAAGAGCTCAAAAATTTCGCCCTCGACCTGCTAATGGATCTCTACGATAACGAGCTGGCCTATACCCGCGAACTGTACGCCGACAGCGACTGGATTGAGGAGGTTAACGCCTTCCTGTGCTACAACGCCAATAAGGCGCTGATGAACCTCGGTTACGAAGCGCTGTTCCCGGCAGAAATGGCCGCCGTCAACCCGACCATCCTCGCAGCCCTTTCGCCGAATGCCGACGAAAATCACGACTTTTTCTCCGGTTCCGGATCGTCGTATGTGATGGGAAAAGCAGAAGAAACCGTCGACGACGATTGGGACTTTTAACCTTACTTTCACCAGGAATATATCAACATATTTCCTGGTGATTTATTTCACATTATTCGTTTTCACCTCACTCAATATCTTTCAGTCATCACCGCGTCATATTCAACAGAATCTTGTCGATTTCAGGCGAAATCATCGCAACATAACCAAAAAATATTAGTTGTCAGCAATTCACGCTCAGCCCTTATATCACGGGGGATGCGCTGGAATCCTCTCGTTTGAATTTCCGCCGTAAATCAACATAAAGGGTTGTCTCAGATTCTCAGTATGTTAGGGTGTAAAAAAGCAATTATCTCCACCAGGTACTATATCGATATAAATAAATTACAGGAAACTTTCTATTGCATGGCAATTAAATTAGAAATCAAGAATCTCTATAAAATATTTGGCGAGCACCCACAGCGGGCTTTCAAATATATCGAAAAAGGATTATCGAAAGAGCAAATACTGGAAAAAACGGGACTTTCGCTTGGCGTAAAAGACGCCAATCTGACCATTGAAGAAGGCGAGATATTCGTCATCATGGGGCTCTCCGGCTCGGGGAAATCTACCATGGTTCGCCTTCTCAATCGCCTGATTGAACCCACCCGTGGACAGGTGCTGATCGATGGCGTTGATATCGCCAAAATCTCAGAGGCCGAGCTCCGCGAGGTGCGCAGAAAAAAGATTGCAATGGTATTTCAATCGTTTGCCCTGATGCCGCATATGACCGTGCTCGACAACGCCGCTTTCGGCATGGAGCTGGCCGGCGTTTCGCCTCAAGAACGCCAGGAGAAAGCGCTGGATGCGCTGCGTCAGGTGGGCCTGGAAAACTATGCTCACTCTTACCCGGATGAACTCTCCGGCGGGATGCGTCAGCGCGTTGGTCTGGCCCGCGCGCTGGCCATTAACCCCGATATCCTGTTAATGGATGAGGCCTTCTCAGCCCTCGACCCATTAATTCGCACCGAAATGCAGGATGAGCTAACCAAATTACAGGCAAAGCATCAGCGCACCGTGGTATTTATTTCCCACGATCTCGATGAAGCAATGCGCATTGGCGATCGCATTGCCATTATGCAAAATGGCGAAGTGGTCCAGGTCGGTACACCAGATGAAATACTGAATAACCCGGCCAATGATTATGTCCGCACCTTCTTCCGCGGCGTCGATATTAGCCAGGTATTTAGCGCCAAGGATATTGCCCGCCGTCGTCCGGTTGGTCTGATTCGTAAAACGCCAGGTTTCGGCCCGCGTTCGGCGTTGAAATTATTGCAAGATGAAGACTGCGAATATGGCTATGTCATAGAACGCGGTAATAAGTTTGTTGGCATTGTCTCCATTGATTCACTGAAGGCCGCGCTGAGCGAAGGTCAGGGAATCGATGCGGCGTTAATTGACTCCCCACAAGCGGTGGATGCACAAACGCCGCTCAGCGACCTGCTCTCCCACGTCGGCCATGCACCTTGCGCGGTGCCGGTTGTGGACGAAGGGCAACAGTACATCGGCATCATTTCCAAACGTATGCTGCTGCAGGCTTTAGATCGCGAGGGGGCAAACAATAATGGCTGATCAATCTAACCCGTGGGACACCGCACCGGCGGCGGATAGCGCGTCGCAATCCGCTGATGCCTGGGGCACATCAACACCCGCCCCGGCCGATAGCGGCGGTGCCGACTGGCTGAGCAGCGCACCCGCGCCGCAGCCGGAACACTTCAATATTATGGATCCGTTCCATAAAACGCTTATTCCGCTTGATAGCTGGGTCACGCACGGTATCGACTGGATAGTGATGCACTTTCGCCCGCTGTTTCAGGGGATCCGCGTACCGGTGGATTACATCCTGAGCGCTTTTCAGCAGCTCTTGCTGGGGATGCCTGCGCCGGTCGCGATTATTATTTTCTCGCTGATTGCCTGGCAGATCTCCAGCGTCGGTATGGGTGCCGCAACGCTGATTTCGCTTATTGCTATCGGGGCCATCGGCGCCTGGTCGCAGGCTATGGTGACTCTGGCGCTGGTGCTGACCGCACTGCTGTTTTGTATGTTAATCGGCCTGCCGCTGGGGATTTGGCTGGCCCGTAGCCCGCGGGCGGCAAAAATTATTCGCCCGCTGCTCGATGCGATGCAAACCACTCCGGCATTTGTCTATCTGGTGCCGATCGTGATGCTGTTCGGTATCGGTAACGTTCCGGGCGTGGTGGTGACCATTATCTTCGCCCTGCCGCCGATTGTTCGTCTGACGATTCTGGGGATTAACCAGGTGCCTGCGGATCTGATTGAAGCTTCTCGCTCCTTCGGCGCCAGCCCGCGTCAGCTTCTGTTCAAGGTTCAGCTACCTCTGGCTATGCCGACCATTATGGCCGGGGTCAACCAGACGCTGATGCTGGCCTTGTCGATGGTGGTTATTGCTTCGATGATCGCCGTTGGCGGCCTTGGCCAAATGGTACTACGCGGCATTGGTCGCCTGGATATGGGTCTGGCGACCGTTGGCGGCGTCGGCATTGTTATCCTCGCCATCATTCTCGACCGCCTGACTCAGGCCTTCGGGCGCGACTCGCGCAGTCGCGGCAACCGCCGCTGGTACACCACCGGCCCACTGGGGTTTATCACTCGCCCTTTCTGTAAATAAGAGCACATCCCCCCGGCAGTCGGGGGGATGGACTTCCCTTCTGATAAATAAAAGGAACAACGATGCGACATACCGCGATTCTTGCCACAGCGTTTACCGCCCTCATTTCCACCACCGCCTTCGCCGTGGACCTGCCAGGTAAAGGCATTACCGTGAAACCGGCACAGAGCACCATTTCGGAAGAGACCTTCCAGACCCTGCTGGTCAGCCGCGCGCTGGAAAAGCTGGGCTATACCGTCGAGAAGCCGAGCGAAGTCGACTATAACGTCGCCTACACCTCTATCGCCGCAGGTGATACCACCTACATCGCCACCAACTGGAAACCACTGCACGATGATATGTACGCAGCCGCCGGTGGCGATAAGAAATTTTATCGTGAAGGGGTATTTGTTACCGGTGCCGCACAGGGTTATCTGATCGACAAGAAAACCGCCGAGCAGTACAACATTAAATCTATCGACCAGCTAAAAGATCCGAAAATTGCCAAACTGTTTGATACCAACGGTGATGGCAAAGCCGATATGACCGGCTGTACGCCGGGCTGGGGCTGTGAAGCGGTCATTAATCACCAGATTGATGCTTACGGTCTGAGCAACACGGTCGTGCATAACCAGGGCAACTATGCGGCGATGATGGCCGATACTATTGCGCGTTATAAAGAAGGCAAACCGGTGCTTTATTACACCTGGACGCCTTACTGGGTTAGCGACGTGCTGAAACCGGGTAAAGATGTCGTCTGGTTACAGGTACCGTTCTCCTCCCTGCCGGGCGAGCAGAAGGATATCGACACCAAGCTGCCGAACGGTATGAACTACGGCTTCCCGGTTAACACCATGCACATCGTGGCAAACAAAGTCTGGGCTGAGAAAAACCCGGCGGCGGCGAAGCTGTTTAGCACCATGAAGCTGCCGATTGCCGACATCAACGCCGAGAATGCGATGATGCATGCCGGTCACGGTTCAGAAGCGGATATTCAGGGCCATGTCGACGGCTGGATTAAAGCCCACCAGCAACAGTTTGACGGCTGGGTGAATGAAGCGCTGGCTGCGCAGAAATAATCCCCCTCTTTTAGGGTATTCCCGGAGGCGATGCTGCGCATCTGTCCGGGCTTGTATGATGACTCCATCAGAAAGAACCGGCCAGTTCTCTCTGATGGCGGTCCGGATGCCGTGTCCGGGCTTAGGCTTTCGCGCCTGTTCCGTAGATCCTTTGCACCGGACCGCCGTTCTTTCTCATGTGATAAACCGGACAGTATCATGGACCGGCTTTCACCGGTAACCCGTATTCGCAAGGTTGGTTTCACTATGGAAAATGAACTGCACTTCATCGGCATTGATGTTGCCAAAGCTAAGCTCGATGTTGATATCCTGCGCCCTGATGGTCGACATCGCGGTAAAAAATTCGAAAATACGCCCTCCGGACATGAAGCGCTTGTCCGCTGGCTTCGCAGCCATGATGTGAACCATGCCCATGTCTGCATGGAGTCCACCAGTACCTACATGGAAGAGGCTGCCGCGTATCTGAGTGATGCCGGTTATACCGTCTCCATTATCAACCCCGCCCTGAGTGCCGCCTTCGCCCGTAGTGAAGGGTTGCGCAGTAAAACCGACAAAGTCGATGCCCGTATGCTGGCGCACTTCTGCCGGGAGAAACGTCCGTCAGCATGGGAGGCACCGCACCCGACAGAGCGAGCCCTGAAAGCGCTGGTGTTACGGCATCAGGCGCTGACAGAGATGCAGACGCAGGAGAAAAACCGTCAGGAAACAGCCCCGGAGGTCCAGTTAGCGAGCATCGATGTGCTCCTGGAGTGCCTGAGTGCTGAACTGAAACGTATCGAAAAACAGATAAAAGACCTGACGGACAACGACCCGGATATGAAGCAACGGCGGAAGCTGCTGAACAGCATCCCGGGTATCGGCGAGAAAACGGCGGCGGTCCTGCTGGCGTATACGGGACTGAAGCTGAGGTTTGCCACAGCGCGGCAGTTCGCCGCGTATGCAGGGCTGACGCCGGTGCAGCATGAGTCAGGCAGTAGCGTGATGCGGGCGAGCCGGATGAGTAAAGCGGGTCCGGTTCAGTTGCGCAGAGCATTATATATGCCAGCAATATCAGCGCTGTATCACACGGCGTGGGGAAAAGCGTTCAGAAAGAGACTGGAAGGGAATGGCAAACGCGCGAAAGTTATCATAGGGGCGATGATGCGCAAGCTGGCGCAGGTGGCGTACGGAGTGCTGAAGTCAGGGGAGCCGTTCGATGCGTCACAACATGGAATAGCGGTAGCGTAGGGACGAAAAGACTGCGGGAATAGAAAAACAGCACCCAGAGGGTGCTGTCGGTGGTGTGTCTGTCATCCAGAAACCGGAGAGAGCCCCGCAACTAAAAATGGTTGCCGATGCTCACAGTATCTACAAAACCCACAGACCGCACGAACCCGTAGCCCGGGCAAGGCGCTCTGCGCCGCCCCCGGGGGAAAACCGCAGAGTATTGCAGAATTTCCCGGAGGCGATGCCGCGCATCTGTCCGGGCTACAAAACCCGCAGACCGCACGAACCCGTAGCCCGAGCAAGGCGCTCTGCGCCGCCCCCGGGGGAAAACCGCAGAGTATTGCAGAATTTCCCGGAGGCGATGCCGCGCATCTGTCCGGGCTACAAAACCCGCAGACCGCACGAACCCGTAGCCCGGGCAAGGCGCTCTGCGCCGCCCCCGGGAAAGACTGCATCCTGCACAACACGACATTTTCTGTTCTAAATGATGGGTTGATATGCAAATAAACTGCATAACTTTAGCCATCAACCTGTTAGATACTGTTAAGCTACGCCGCTCTCTGCTAAGGTTAATCCACCTATGCAATCATGTGATTTTCACGTGCGTTATTAATAAGTAATCCCTATGGAAAACCCTGCCGCAATGACGCAAACGACCCCTGCGTGCGAAGCCACGCTGGCCGAAGGCATAAAAGATAGCCTGCCGATTGTGATTAGCTACATTCCCGTGGCCTTCGCCTTTGGCCTGAACGCCACCAAACTCGGTTTTACTCCGCTGGAAAGTCTGTTCTTCTCCTGCATCATCTACGCGGGTGCCAGCCAGTTCGTGATCACCGCGATGCTCGCCGCTGGCAGCTCGCTGTGGGTCGCGGCGCTTACCGTCATGGCAATGGACGTTCGCCACGTGCTGTACGGCCCTTCCCTGCGCAGCCGCATTCAGCGCTTGCTGAGCAAGAAAAAAACCGCACTCTGGGCTTTCGGCCTGACCGACGAAGTTTTTGCCGCCGCCACCGCTAAACTGGTACGCGATAACCGCCGCTGGAGTGAAAACTGGATGATCGGTATCGCTTTTATGTCCTGGGCTTCGTGGGTCTTCGGCACGCTGGTAGGAGCTTACTCAGGCAGCGGCCTGTTGACCGACTTTCCGGCAGTAGAAGCAGCGCTAAGCTTTATGCTGCCCGCGCTGTTTATGAGTTTCCTACTGGCATCGTTCCAGCGCAAACAATCACTCAGCGTTACCGCCGCGCTGGCGGGCGCGCTTGGGGGGATTATCCTCTTTTCTATTCCCGCAGCGATCCTTGCCGGGATTGTCTGCGGTTGCCTGACCGCTCTGGTGCAGGCCAGCATTCAGGGGATGCCCGATGAACAGTGACGTTCTTCTTATTGGGGCCGTAGTCGGCTGCGTGAATTACCTGTTCCGCTATCTTCCACTACGCCTACGAGCGGGAAACGCCCGCCCTACGCGTCGCGGCCCGGTCAGCGTCCTGCTCGATACTATCGGCATCGCCTCCATTTGCGCCTTACTGGTGGTTTCCAGCGTGCCGGAAATCCTCCATGACGCCCACCGTCTGTTCCCCACATTAGCGGGTTTTACGGTGCTGGGCCTGGCCTTCTGGAAAACGCGCAGCATTATTATTCCTACGCTTTTAAGCGCATTAACCTATGGCGTAGTGTGGAAAATCGGCACATGGCTATAAGCTTAAAGTATCAATATCAATCAATAATTCATTTGATTTATTTGTCACAATAGTTATTATATCGGCTGTAATTAATGAGGTCATAACCAAAATGGATAGTTCGTTTACTCCCATTGAGCAAATGCTCAAGTTCCGCGCCAGCCGTCACGAAGACTTCCCCTTTCAGGAAATTCTGCTCACTCGTCTTTGCATGCATATGCAAGGTAAGCTGCTGGAAAACCGTAACAAGATGCTGAAAGCGCAAGGGATTAACGAGACATTATTTATGGCGCTGATCACGCTTGAGTCTCAGGAAAACCACAGCATTCAGCCTTCAGAACTGAGCTGCGCGCTGGGCTCTTCGCGCACCAACGCCACGCGTATTGCCGATGAGCTGGAAAAACGCGGCTGGATTGAGCGCCGTGAAAGCGATAACGATCGTCGCTGCCTACATTTGCAACTTACCGACAAAGGTCATCAGTTCCTGCGTGAAGTCTTACCACCGCAGCATAACTGCCTGCATCAACTCTGGTCTTCTTTAAGCACTGGCGAAAAAGATCAGCTCGAACACATCACCCGCAAGCTGCTTGGTCGTCTCGACCAAATGGAAGAGGATGGCGTGGTCGCGGAGTCTCTGCGCTAAGCGCAGCATCGCTCGCCCCATTTTTGAGTTGCAAGGAAAACAGCCAGGCCAGCAGATCTTCTGCTGGCCTTTCTGATAAACAGGTCGGCTCAGCCGATGTGAAATAATAAGATCGTGGAGAATAACATGAGCGCAAATGCGGAGAGCCAAGTCCCGCAGCAACCGGGCAGCAAGAAAGGCAAGCGTAAAGGCGCCCTTCTGCTGCTGACCTTGCTCTTTATTATTGTTGCCGTGGCATATGGGATTTATTGGTTTTTGGTACTGCGTCACTTCGAAGAGACGGACGACGCCTACGTGGCAGGGAACCAGGTACAAATCATGGCGCAGGTGTCCGGTAGCGTGACGAAAGTCTGGGCCGACAACACCGACTATGTGCAAAAAGGCGATCCGCTGGTCACCCTCGACCAGACCGATGCTCAGCAGGCGTTTGAAAAAGCGCAGACCCAGTTGGCTGCCAGCGTGCGCCAAACGCGCCAGCAAATGATCAACAGCAAGCAACTGCAGGCCAGTATCGAAGTCAAAAAAACCGCCCTTTCCCAGGCGCAGACCGACCTTAACCGTCGTATTCCTCTGGGGGCCGCCAACTTGATTGGCCGTGAAGAGCTGCAACATGCGCGCGACACGGTTGCCAGCGCACAGGCGGAACTGGACGTGGCCATTCAGCAATATAATGCCAATCAGGCGATCGTTCTGGGAACGAAGCTGGAGCAACAGCCGGCGGTGCTGCAATCTGCAACCGAAGTCCGCAACGCCTGGTTAGCTCTGCAACGAACCAAAATCGTCAGCCCGATTAGCGGTTATGTTTCCCGCCGTTCCGTACAACCTGGCGCACAAATTAGCCCCACCACTCCGCTGATGGCCGTGGTTCCGGCGACCAACCTGTGGATTGATGCCAACTTTAAAGAAACCCAGCTGGCGCATATGCGTATCGGCCAACCAGCAACCGTTATCAGCGATATTTACGGTGACGATGTGAAATACACCGGCAAAGTCGTTGGTCTGGATATGGGTACCGGTAGCGCCTTCTCGCTGCTGCCTGCACAGAACGCCACCGGTAACTGGATCAAAGTGGTTCAGCGCCTGCCGGTGCGTATTGAGCTGGATGAAAAACAGCTGGCGGAGCACCCGCTGCGCATCGGTCTTTCCACGCTGGTTGAAGTTAACACCAGCGAGCGCGGCGGCGAGATGCTGGCAAGCCAGGTCCGTAGCTCTCCGGTCTATGAAAGCAACGCCCGCGAAATCGGCCTTGAGCCGGTCAATAAACTGATCGACGGTATCATCCAGGCTAACGCCGGATAATTCGGGGTGAGCGTAATGCAACAGCAAAAACCGCTAAAACCGCTGGAAGGCGCGCAGTTGGTCATTATGACCATTGCGCTGTCGCTCGCGACCTTTATGCAGGTGCTGGACTCCACTATCGCCAACGTGGCCATCCCCACCATCGCCGGTAACCTTGGCTCATCGTTGAGCCAGGGGACCTGGGTTATTACCTCGTTTGGGGTGGCGAACGCTATCTCCATTCCGATTACCGGCTGGCTGGCAAAGCGCGTCGGTGAAGTGAAGCTGTTCCTCTGGTCGACGGTGGCGTTCGCTATCGCCTCCTGGGCCTGCGGCATGTCAAACAGCCTGACGATGCTGATTTTCTTCCGCGTGATTCAGGGGATCGTCGCCGGTCCGCTGATCCCACTGTCGCAAAGTCTGCTGCTCAGTAACTATCCGCCAGCTAAGCGCTCTATTGCGCTGGCGCTGTGGTCAATGACGGTGATCGTCGCGCCCATTTGCGGCCCCATTCTTGGCGGCTACATTAGCGACAACTACCACTGGGGCTGGATATTTTTTATCAACGTTCCCATTGGCATTGCCGTGGTGGTGATGACGCTGCAAACCCTGCGCAGTCGTGAAACCCGCACCGAGCAGCGGCGAATCGACGGCGTTGGCCTGGCGCTGCTGGTGATCGGTATCGGCAGTCTGCAGGTGATGCTCGACCGCGGTAAAGAGCTGGACTGGTTCGCCTCTAACGAGATAATCATCCTGACGATTGTTGCGGTGGTGGCGATAAGCTTCCTGATTGTCTGGGAACTAACCGACGATAACCCGATAGTCGACCTGTCGCTGTTTAAGTCGCGAAACTTCACTATCGGCTGCCTGTGTATCAGCCTCGCCTACATGCTCTACTTCGGCGCGATCGTGTTGTTGCCACAGCTATTGCAGGAGGTATACGGCTACACCGCGACCTGGGCCGGTTTAGCCTCAGCGCCGGTTGGGGTGATCCCGGTTATCCTGTCGCCGATTATCGGCCGCTTCGCGCATAAGCTCGATATGCGTCGGCTGGTCACCTTCAGCTTTATTATGTACGCGGTCTGCTTCTACTGGCGCGCATACACCTTCGAACCCGGTATGGATTTCGGCGCTTCGGCCTGGCCGCAGTTTATCCAGGGCTTCGCGGTGGCCTGCTTCTTTATGCCGCTGACCACCATCACCCTTTCCGGCCTGCCGCCGGAGCGGCTGGCGGCAGCATCGAGCCTGTCGAACTTTACCCGTACGCTGGCAGGGTCAATTGGTACTTCAATTACCACCACCATGTGGACCAACCGTGAGGCGCTGCACCATGCGCAGCTCACCGAATCGGTCACGCCGTACAACCCCAATGCCCAGCAGATGTACGATCAGCTGCAAGGCCTGGGGATGACTCAGCAGCAGGCGTCCGGCTGGATAGCACAGCAGATAACCAACCAGGGATTGATTATATCGGCCAACGAAATCTTCTGGTTCTCGGCGGCAATATTTATCCTTCTGCTCAGCCTGGTGTGGTTCGCCAAGCCACCGTTTAGCGCCGGTGGAGGCGGAGGCGGTGCCCACTAAGGTTTGATAAAAGGGATCTGCGGATCCCTTTTTTATTGCTGGAAAATGCAGGTTGTCCAATTTGCACTAGTTTCTGTCTAGTTTGCTAAAGCTGCCTTCTTGCCATGTCATGCACGATAAATATCCAACAAGAGGAGAAAATCATGCTGACTCATCCCGGCGAAAAATATCGCCCCTACCCGCCAATCGCCCTGCCCGACCGCCGCTGGCCGGATCAACAAATCACCCGAGCCCCCCGCTGGCTTTCCACCGACCTACGCGATGGCAACCAGGCGCTGGCCGAGCCGATGGATAGCGCGCGCAAGCTCCAGTTCTGGGACTTACTGCTGGAATGCGGATTTAAAGAGATTGAAGTGGCTTTTCCTTCGGCTTCACAAACCGATTTTAACTTCGTACGTCAATTGATTGAAGAGCAGCGCATCCCACAGGATGTGACAATTCAGGTGCTGACCCAGGCGCGGGAAGATTTAATCCTGAAAACCTTCGAATCGCTTCGCGGTGTACACAGCGCCACCATTCATCTCTATAACGCTACAGCGCCGCTGTTCCGCGAACTGGTTTTCGGGATGAACAAAACGCAGGTTATCGAGCTGGCGACTCGCGCCACCCGGCTTATCCGCCAACAGTGTGAACAGCAGCCGCAGACCCGCTGGCAATACGAGTACTCACCGGAAACCTTTTGCTTTACCGAGCCTGAATTTGCGCTGGAAATCTGCGAGGCGGTGGCGGAGATCTGGCAGCCTTGCGCCGAACGGCCGTTGATTATCAACCTGCCTGCGACGGTAGAAGTTAACACCCCCAACGTTTACGCCGATCAAATTGAGTATTTCTGCCGCCACTTTTCACGTCGCGCCGATGTGTGCATAAGCATCCATCCACATAACGACCGGGGAACTGGCGTCGCCAGCGCAGAGCTGGCAGTGATGGCCGGAGCCGACCGCGTCGAAGGCTGCCTGTTCGGCAACGGCGAGCGCACTGGCAACGTCTGCCTGGTGACGCTGGCGATGAATCTCTACAGCCAGGGCATTGACCCACAGCTCAAATTCTCAGAAATGAACCAGGTGGTCGAAATTGTCGAAAGCTGCAACCAGATCCCGGTGCATCCGCGTCATCCCTGGGCGGGTAGCCTGGCCTACACCGCCTTTTCTGGCTCTCATCAGGATGCCATCAAAAAGGGATTCGATGCCCGCCAACCCGGCGATCTCTGGGAAATGCCCTACCTGCCTATCGACCCGCAGGATATCGGTTGTAGCTATGAGGCAGTGATTCGCGTTAACAGCCAGTCTGGAAAAAGCGGTAGCGCATGGTTGATTGAACAGAATCATGGCCTCAAACTGCCGCGTGCATTGCAACAGGATTTTAGCTTGCACGTACAGCAAGAAACCGATACTCATGGTAAAGAGATGACCCAGAACGCGCTGTGGCAGCTGTTCCGTGCTCGATACGGCCTGGTGGCCCAGCCGACGCTTGCGCTGCTGAATTACAAAAGCGATAGCCAGCAGGACGGGCAGCTTACCCTACAGGCAACCCTGCGAATCGCCGGGGAAGCGCGACGATTGCAAAGCCGCGGCAACGGGCTGCTGTCTGCCGCTGCCAGCGGACTGAGTGGCTTACTAAAGCAAAACTTCGTTATCAAAGATTATCATGAACATACCCTCGGTGAACGTAGCGACAGCCGTTCAGTGGCCTATATTCGCTGCATCTTTCCGAATGGAGGTAGTCGTTGGGGAGTAGGGATTGATAACGATGTAGCGCGCGCTTCGCTTCAGGCACTGTGTAATGCCATTAGCGAAAACCGTCACTCCGGCGAGCGAAAGTAGTCGCTGGGAGCCACGCCAATAACGCGGCGAAACATGGCGCTAAAAGCGCTATGGCTGCCGTAACCAAGGTCCAGGGCTACCCGCAGAACTGAGTGACCCTGCGCCAGGCGGACCAGCGCTTCCATTAGCTTTGCCCGCCGTACCCACTCGCTCCAGGTCAGAATGGTCTGCTGCTGAAAATGACGATTCAGTGTGCGCTCACTCATGCTGACTTCTTTCGCTGCCTGGGCGCTACTCCACGGCTCGCCAGGTGCTTCTCTTACTTTCTGGCATAAACGGCGCAGCGCTTCGCTTTGAGGCTCGGGCAGGCCAAACGGCAGCGCCGCCATGCCGCGAATTTCATCGAGGATCAATTCATAAATTCGCTCATCGCGACTGCCTGGCTCGTAAGACTCCGCCAGCCTTAGCGAGGCGACGATCAATTCACGCAGCAGCGGAGTGACCTGCACTATCTGACAGGATGAGGGAAGATCGGCGCGAGCAAGAGGATCGATGAACAGGGTCCGCGCGGCCACAATGCCAGTGACCCGTAGCGTATGCGGCGTACCCGCCGGCAGCCAGACACCTCGTCCTGGTGGAACCACCCAATAACCTTGCGCGGTTTCAACTCGCACTACGCCGCTGAGGATATGCAATAGCTGGGCACAATCGTGCTGATGCCAGGGTTCTCCATCGCCATGGGCGTAATCATGGGAAAAAGGCACCAGTGAACGGTGTTTAAAGCTGAAGGTTAAAGTCGTCGACATCGCGGCGTAAGAGATTAGCGGCCCGGCAGTACTTGCCGGACCGTAGCAGACGCACTAAATGTGCAGTTCTTGCAGTTTTTCTTTCGGCAGCGCCAGCTCGTCATTACTGTTAACGCGTACATCACGCTCAATGATATGACGAGCGATGTCCTGGGCTTCTTCCAGCGAGTGCATAGTGTAGGTTCCGCACTGGTAAACGTTCAGTTCCGGGATCTGGTTCTGTTCTTTCACTTTCAGCACGTCAGCCATCGCTGCTTTCCAGGCATCCGCGACACGCTGCTCGTCTGGCGTACCGATCAGGCTCATATAGAACCCGGTACGGCAACCCATCGGAGAGATATCGATGATTTCCACACCATTACCGTTCAGGTGATCGCGCATGAAACCGGCAAACAGATGCTCAAGCGTGTGAATGCCTCTTTCCGGCATCACTTCCTGGTTTGGGATGCAGAATCGCAGATCAAAAACGGTAATTTCATCGCCGTGAGGCGTGTTCATTTTCTTCGCGACACGCACCGCAGGCGCTTCCATTCGGGTATGGTCGACTGTGAAACTATCTAACAACGGCATTCTTCACCTCCGATAGTGATTTTTTAAAAAATAAAATGAACTCTTTTTGAGACGGCGAGTCTGAGTATATGAAAGACGCGCATTTATTATCATCATCATCCCTGAATCAGAGATGAGAGTTTGGCCACATTGATTGTGGCCGTTTTCTTTTCTACGGCCTGTAAAACTACAGGTGCCTTGCCAACAGCGCTTCAAACGGCTCGTTATCTTCCGCTTCAACCTTCTGCTGACGCTGTATTGACGCTTCACGCTCGGTAATAAAATCCTCTTCGCGTAAAATTTCCAACGGCTCTTCGCGCAGCATCGTACGATATTGATCGGCAAGCTCCCTACCGGTGCCACCAATCCCTTCTTCAAGCATAGAACGCAGAATGCGCGCCGAGAAGGTTAACTCCGGGTTGTCAAAGCAGGCAACCAGCTCATCACAAACCTGCTGATACGCCTGACACCCATGGATGCTATCTAACGTTTGCGCCACGCGGCGTAAATCACGGAACAGATCTTTACCCACTTTAGCCAGCGGGAATTGAGCTGTTTCGCAACCAATACCCAACGTCAGACCCGGCTTGCGGCCTTCCAGAATAACGCGATTCCAGTTGGTGCGCGTGCACAACAGTTCATCGCTGCTCATCTCTGGCGCATCGGCCAGTACACACCAGACCATAAACAGATCCAGGAAGCGTACCTGCTGCTCGTCAACGCCAATCGGTGAGAACGGGTTAATATCCAGAGAGCGCACTTCGATGTATTCAATACCACCGCGCAGCAGCGCGTCGGAAGGCGTTTCACCGCTGCGGGTGACGCGTTTCGGGCGAATCGGCGCGTACAGCTCATTTTCGATCTGCAATACATTGCTGTTGATTTGCAGACGCTTTCCGTCTTTCTCCAGCCCAATCTGCGCGTACTCTTCGGAAGGCGTTTTAATCGCCCGCTTCAATCCTGCCACATACTCATACAGATCGTTAAACGTAATTCCGAGATTACTTTGCGACTTATTGGTATAGCCCAGATCGCTCAGACGCAGAGAGGTAGCGTAAGGCAGGTAATACATGCCGTTGCTGGCTTCCTCAAACGGCAATGTCGTCGGTTTCCCTTGCAGGAACGAAGAACAAATTGCCGGGGACGCACCAAACAGGTACGGAATCACCCAACCAAAACGGTAGTAGTTACGAATGGAACGGAAATAACCCGCTGAAATGGCCTCTTTACCGCTTTCAACATCCTCAACGCCACATTTAGCCTGCCAGAACGCCATTGGCAGAGAGAAGTTATAGTGCACGCCGGAAATGGTTTGCATGAGCGCACCATAACGGTTCTTCAACCCTTCGCGATACAGTGTTTTCAGGCGACCAATATTTGATGTGCCGTACTGCGCCAGTTCAATATCCTGACCGGGTGCGATGTAGCAAGGCATACTCAGCGGCCACATCCGCTCTTCGCCAATATGGCGGGCGGTATAGCGATGAACATCGCGCATTAAGGTGAGCATATGCTGGATATCGCCATCAACCGGCGTTATAAATTCCAGCAAGGCTTCGGCAAAATCGGTGGTAATCCATTTATGCGTCAGCGCTGAGCCTAAGGCTTGCGGATGACCGGTAGTGGCCAGCGTGCCGTCAGCGTTGACGCGCAGCGTTTCGCGCTCAAGACCGCGTTGAATACCCTGTAAAGCCTGAGGATTTTTTTCCAGCCAGGCCAGCGCCTGTGATACGTCCGGGATCAATTTGACCTCCCGCCTGTCGAAATCGTTTGAATTAGCATAATTGTAATGGTTGAACAATCAGTCCAATTAGTGCCACCACGTCATGCCCTGAAGCGTTATCGCCGCAATGACGATATAGCGTAATGCTTTGCCAAGGCATAAGAAAAAGAGTACTGGTCCCCAGGAAATGCGCATCCATCCCGCCAGTAAACACAGCAAATCACCTATAACAGGCGCCCAACTTAATAATAGCGTGACCGCGCCATAACGGCTTAACCAACCGGACGCCTTCTCCTGCCAGCGCGATGTTTTGCGTAGCGGAAACAGGCGCCCCAGAATAACGTTAGTTACCCCTCCAAGGCTATTACCGATTATTGCTATTAAAACCAGTAACCACGGTTTGCTAACTCCCGCCAGCAGCATGGCAACCAATACCACTTCCGAGTTGCCTGGGAGCAGCGTTGCGCTCAAAAAGCTACTGGCAAATAGCGATATCAGCGACAGCGCGTCGCTCACAGCAATCGCACGTCCACGGCATCCATTCCGGCGCGCTTCGCCGCCTGCAGACCGAAGTCCGCATCTTCGAAGACAACGCATTTATCTGCCGCAACGCCCATGAGATCCGCACACAGTAAGAAGGTGTCGGGTGCGGGTTTATGGTTTACAACATGATCGGCGGCAACAACCGCAGAGAAGTAGTGACGAAGGCCCAGATGAGCCAGCAGCGCTTCAGCAACGGCGCTCTCGCTGCCAGTACCGACTGACATTGGGCGACGACCGTGCCACTCCTTAACCACCTCAATCAACGGCAAAGGACGGACGCTATCCAGAAGCATCGCTTTCACGGCGTCCGTTTTTTCTTGTGCCAGATGATGGGGGTCTAAATCCGCGTGATTTAATTCGATAACGGCCTGAGCAATACGCCAGGTTGGAGAACCGTTAAGCGCAACCATGGCCTGCATATCGAAACGCATACCATAACGTCCCAGAACCTCGTTCCATGCCTTACGATGCGTCGGCTCGGTATCAAGGATCGTGCCATCCATGTCAAAAATCAGTCCTGCGTAACGTTCGTACATCGTGTTCTCACCAGCCGGTTCAGGAGAGGTTACTGTATCGCAAATGGCTGGTTTTGTCGCTGCTAGCGGTAGATGCAACAAAGGCGCCCGATGGCGCCTTTATCTATGCGGGTGCAGTTTATAGGGTTTATTTGATTCTTAAATCATTCTCAACCACACGAACACCCTGCACTTTGCGCGTCACTTCTACCGCGCGTTTAGCACTATCGGCGGATGAGACAAAGCCGCTCAGTTGTACACGACCTTTAAAGGTCTGCACGCTAATTTCTGAGGATTTGATCTCTTTATCATTGAATAACGCGGATTTCACTTTGGTTGTGACGACGGTATCGTCAATGTATCCACCGGTACTTTCTTTGGTGGACGATCCGGCACAGCCCGCAAGCGTGGCGGCTACCAGAAGCGTCGCGCAAAACGCAGATGTCGCTTTGAACCATTTCATGGATTTCTCTCCTTGCACTTATATCACCCAAAATCAGGCTGGTATACAGGGATAAATTATAGTGGAAAGAGCTACTTGCCAATGAAAAAAGTGCTGAAGAAGATTGTGAATTATTGCACTGGAGATGACTTGAGGGGAGTGTTGCTGCTATCTCGGAGAATATGGTCCATCCGGGAGGATTACTCGGCTGCGCCTCGCCCTTCGGGCCGTTGCTAAAGCAACGTTATCCTCCCTGGTGCTGACGACTATCGCGCAGACCATTCAACAACGATATCGCTGTTACTAAGAAGAATATGGTGCATCCGGGAGGATTCGAACCTCCGACCGCTCGGTTCGTAGCCGAGTACTCTATCCAGCTGAGCTACGGATGCATTGGGAATGGCGTTTACTTCTAAGATTTAGTATCACATTAAAGTGAAATACTAAGGCAAGATGGTGCATCCGGGAGGATTACTCGGCTGCGCCTCGCCCTTCAGGCCGTTGCTAAAGCAACGTTATCCTCCCTGGTACTGGCGACTATCTCGCAGACCGTGCAACAACGATATCGCTGTTACTAAGAAGAATATGGTGCATCCGGGAGGATTCGAACCTCCGACCGCTCGGTTCGTAGCCGAGTACTCTATCCAGCTGAGCTACGGATGCATCGGGAAACTTGCTTTACTGCCGATGTTGATACGGCCACTAAGCCATATCAAGTAAGAGATGGTGCATCCGGGAGGATTCGAACCTCCGACCGCTCGGTTCGTAGCCGAGTACTCTATCCAGCTGAGCTACGGATGCATCGGGAAACTTACTTTACTGCAGATTTTGATACCGTTGCTAAAACCGTATCAAGTAAAAGATGGTGCATCCGGGAGGATTACTCGGCTGCGCCTCACCCTTCGGGTCGTTGCTAAAGCAACGTTATCCTCCCTAGTGCTGGCGATAATTTCGCAGACCATGCAACAACAATATTGCTGTTACTGGGGAGAATATGGTGCATCCGGGAGGATTCGAACCTCCGACCGCTCGGTTCGTAGCCGAGTACTCTATCCAGCTGAGCTACGGATGCAAAATGGCGGTGAGGCGGGGATTCGAACCCCGGATGCAGCTTTTGACCGCATACTCCCTTAGCAGGGGAGCGCCTTCAGCCTCTCGGCCACCTCACCACACGCCTCTTTCGAGTGCTTCGAAGAACTTGTTTCTGCTCTTCGTCGCTGCGATGGCGCACATATTACTTTCTGGTACTTATAAGTCAAACCTTTTTTCGAGACCTTTTTTTCGTTTGCACACTTCCCGCGCAATTAGCCTGTGAAAACGGCAAAAAGAGTATTTTATCAACAAGAAATTGGCTATTACGTCGTTGTGAAAGCGAAAGATAACTGTAGCGGATGATGGGCAATAGACAAAAAAGAGAGGTCACAAGAGAAGAAAAGTGAGGAAAAAAGCGAGTAGAGGGATGCGCCTCACAAAAAGCGAGGCGCGAAAACCTTAGTAACTGGACTGCTGGGATTTTTCAGCCTGGATACGCTGGTAGATCTCTTCACGATGCACGGAGACTTCTTTAGGGGCGTTTACGCCAATACGTACCTGGTTACCCTTAACCCCTAAAACTGTCACAGTGACCTCATCTCCAATCATGAGGGTCTCACCAACTCGACGAGTCAGAATCAGCATTCTTTGCTCCTTGAAAGATTAAAAGAGTCGGGTCTCTCGTATCCCGGCATTATCCATCATATAACGCCAAAAAGTAAGCGATGACAAACACCCTATGGTGTAAGCAGTCACGGCATCACATTCTGTTAAACCTAAGTTTAGCCGATATACACAACTTCAACCCGACTTTATCGTTATCAGTGCTTCTCGCGCAAGATGCTATAATCCGAGAATGACAGCATCTATGCGTTTATAGTTATTACAGTTTTGCGCTCACCCAGCCTTTCACACTGGCCAACGCAGCAGGGAGGGCAGACGCATCGGTACCGCCAGCTTGCGCCATATCCGGACGACCGCCCCCTTTACCGCCCACCTGCTGGGCGACCATACCAACCAGCTCCCCTGCTTTCACGCGGTCTGTCACATCCTTAGACACACCTGCAATCAGAGAAACCTTACCTTCTGCGACCGTGGCTAATACGACAACCGTTGAACCCAGTTGGTTCTTCAGATCATCAACCATGGTACGCAGCATTTTCGGCTCAACGCCAGCCAGCTCGCTGACCAGCAGCTTAACGCCGTTAATCTCTTCCGCTTTACTGGAGAGGTTTGCACTCTCCTGCGCCGCAGCCTGCTCTTTCAGCTGCTGCAGCTCTTTTTCCAGCTGGCGACTACGTTCTAATGCAGCACGCACTTTATCGCCGAGGCTGTGAGTATCACTCTTCAGCAGTTGTGCGATCTCACCGAGCTGATCGCTTTGCGCATGCAGCCACGCAATAGCACCTTCGCCGGTGACCGCTTCAATACGACGCACGCCTGCGGCGGTGCCGGATTCAGACGTAATACGGAACAGACCAATGTCACCAGTACGTGAGGCGTGAGTACCGCCGCACAGTTCAGTGGAGAAATCACCCATGCTCAGTACACGAACGCGATCGTCATACTTCTCGCCAAACAGCGCCATCGCGCCAGATTCACGAGCCGCATCAATGTCCATGATATTGGTTTCGACAGGCAAGTTGCGACGAATTTGCGCATTCACCAGATCTTCTACCGCACGGATCTCTTCCGGCTTCATCGCTTCAAAATGCGAGAAGTCAAAGCGCAATGCTTTGTCATTAACCAGAGAACCCTTCTGCGCCACGTGCGTACCGAGAACCTGACGCAGCGCCGCATGCATCAAGTGCGTGGCGGAGTGATTCAGACGAATACGCTGACGGCGAGCCTGGTCAACATCAGCCTGAACCGCGTCACCCACTTTCAGAGAACCGCTGGTCAGTTTACCGATGTGGCCGATGGCCTGACCATATTTCTGCGCATCGTTCACCAGGAAGGAGAAGCCTGCGCCTTTCAGTTCGCCTTTATCACCCACCTGACCGCCGGATTCAGCATAAAACGGCGTTTGATCCAGAATAACAACCGCTTCCTGACCCGCAGCCACCGTATCGACTGCTTTACCGTCGATAAACAATGCAGTGACTTTGCCATTCAGCTCCAGGCTGTCATAGCCTTTAAACTCAGATGCGCCCTCAACGCGAATCATCGCATTGTAGTCCGCGCCAAAACCGCTGGATTCGCGCGCACGGCGGCGTTGCTCTTCCATTGCGGCTTCAAAGCCCGCTTCGTCAACTTTAATGTTGCGCTCGCGGCAGACATCCGCGGTCAGGTCGACCGGGAAGCCGTAAGTATCGTACAGACGGAAGGCTGTTTCGCCATCCAGCGTGTCACCTTTCAGCTTAGCCAGCTCTTCGTCCAGCAGCGCCAGGCCGCGCTCCAGAGTACGGGCAAACTGCTCTTCTTCAGTTTTCAGAACCTGCTCTACCTGAGCCTGCTGCTGTTTTAACTCTTCACCAGCTGAACCCATCACTTCAATCAGCGGGGCAACCAGTTTCCAGAAGAAAGAGTCCTTCGCGCCCAGCATGTTGCCATGGCGAATTGCACGACGAATGATACGGCGCAGTACATAGCCACGGTTTTCATTCGATGGAATAACGCCATCAGCAATCAGGAACGCACAAGAGCGAATATGGTCAGCAATAACGCGCAGGGACTTGTTAGAGAGATCTGTCGCACCAGTTACGTTAGCCACGTTCTTAATCAGCTCGCGGAACAGGTCAATATCGTAGTTGGAGTTCACGTGTTGCAGAACGGCCGCGATACGCTCCAGGCCCATACCGGTATCAACGGACGGCTTCGGCAGCGGTTCCATGGTCCCGTCGGCCTGACGGTTGAACTGCATAAAGACGATGTTCCAGATCTCGATATAACGATCGCCGTCTTCTTCAGGGGTTCCCGGAGGACCGCCCCAGATGTGATCGCCATGGTCGAAAAAGATTTCGGTGCACGGACCGCACGGACCGGTATCGCCCATCTGCCAGAAGTTATCGGAAGCAAAAGCTGCGCCTTTGTTGTCGCCGATACGGATGATACGCTCGCGCGGAACACCGACTTCATTCGCCCAGATGTCGAATGCTTCGTCATCAGTTTCGTAGATGGTTACCCACAGTTTTTCTTTCGGCAGCGCAAACCAGTTTTCACCAGTCAGCAGTTCCCATGCGTATTTGATGGCGTCCTGCTTGAAATAATCGCCGAAGCTGAAGTTACCCAGCATTTCAAAGAAGGTGTGGTGACGCGCGGTGTAACCGACGTTTTCCAGATCGTTGTGTTTACCACCCGCACGAACGCAACGCTGCGCGGTAGTTGCGCGCGAATAATTACGTTTGTCGAGACCAAGGAAAACATCCTTGAACTGGTTCATCCCGGCGTTGGTAAACAGCAGGGTCGGGTCGTTATGCGGCACCAGGGAGCTGCTCGCAACTACCTGATGTCCCTTACTATGGAAAAAGTCGAGAAACGCCTGACGGATCTCAGCGGTGCTCTTGCTCATAATTATCCTGAAATCAAGCTAACGAAATGTCGCTGGCAGCCACTACTCAGTATCGACCGGCAGGCTACTCACGAAAATAAAGTGGGAATAAGATAAGTTTTCTTTACGGGGAAGTAAAATCCCCGATGGGTCAATCTGCAAAATTTCGCCAGATTTCCTGGATATCTTCCATTAGATAGCCGCGATAGAGCAAAAAGCGCTGTATTTTCACCTTTTCTGAAAATGCAGTGGGTAAGGGTTCGCCATATTTTCGTTGCGCCTGCTCCCTTGCAAGCAGCGCCCAGTCGATTTCGCACTCACGCATAGAGGACTCTATCGCTTCACGGGAAATCCCCTTCTGCTTTAGTTCCTGACGAACGCGCGCCGGACCGTATCCCTTCCGACTGCGGCTGGCAATAAACTGGCGAACAAAGCGATCGTCGTCCAGATAGCGGTTATCAATGCACCACTCGACGACTTTATCGACCTCTTCCGGCGTCACATCGAGCGCTTCCGGGCCGTTTTTACTCATTACGGGAGCAGCAAGTTTGCGGCGCAGTTCCTGTTCGCTGTGATCGCGCATTGCCAGAATACGGATAGCGCGATCCAGCAGGCGTGCATAGCCGGAACGGCGGGATGAAGTTTCAGTCACGGGCAACCTCGCTAATCAAAAAGCAAAAGGGCCGCATAAGCGGCCCCTTGTTAGACTTTCTGACGATATCAGAAATCTTGTTCAGTTTCTTCTGCGCTGTTTCCGTCAACTGCGAAGTCCGGAGTGGAGTCCTGATTGCTCAGCAGCAGTTCACGAACTTTCTTCTCGATCTCTTTCGCTGCAGCCGGATTCTCTTTCAGCCAGGAGATCGCGTTCGCTTTACCCTGACCAATCTTGTCGCCATTATAGCTGTACCAGGCACCAGCTTTCTCAATCAGCTTCTCTTTCACGCCAAGGTCAACGAGTTCACCGAAGAAGTTAATACCTTCACCGTAGAGGATCTGGAACTCAGCCTGCTTGAACGGCGCGGCGATTTTGTTTTTCACCACTTTAACGCGGGTTTCGCTACCGATGACGTTATCGCCATCTTTCACCGCACCGATGCGACGGATATCCAGACGAACAGAGGCGTAGAATTTCAGTGCGTTACCGCCGGTAGTCGTTTCCGGGTTACCAAACATCACGCCAATTTTCATACGAATCTGGTTGATGAAGATAAGCAGGGTATTGGACTGCTTCAGGTTACCAGCGAGCTTACGCATCGCCTGGCTCATCATACGTGCCGCGAGGCCCATATGAGAATCGCCGATTTCGCCTTCGATTTCCGCTTTCGGCGTCAAGGCCGCAACGGAGTCGACAACGATAACGTCTACTGCACCAGAACGCGCCAACGCGTCACAGATTTCCAGAGCCTGTTCGCCGGTATCCGGCTGAGAGCACAGCAGGTTGTCAATATCGACACCCAGTTTGCGAGCATAAACAGGGTCCAGCGCGTGTTCTGCATCGATAAACGCACAGGTTTTACCTTCACGCTGAGCGGCAGCGATAACCTGCAGCGTCAACGTGGTTTTACCGGAAGATTCTGGCCCGTAGATCTCGACGATACGGCCCATAGGCAGACCGCCAGCGCCCAGGGCGACATCCAGTGAAAGCGAACCGGTGGAGATAGTTTCCACATCCATGGAACGGTCTTCACCCAGGCGCATGATGGAGCCTTTGCCGAATTGCTTTTCGATCTGGCCCAGTGCTGCCGCCAACGCTTTCTGTTTGTTTTCGTCGATAGCCATTATTACTCCTCTCATGCCGGGTGTAACCGGGTAGTGAATTCTGTTCTGTTGAGGCAATTATACTGTATAGTCATACAGTATCAAGTGTTTTGTAGAAATTGTTGCCAGAGGAGTTTTAAGGCATACGCCGTCGCCTGACGACGTACCGATTCCCGGTCTCCAGCAAAGCATTCGCGCTGAGTCACGCCTTGCCCATTGGCGCTGGCCACGCCAAACCATACGGTTCCAACCGGCTTTTCCGCGCTGCCGCCGTCCGGCCCGGCAACGCCGCTGACCGAAATAGCATAATCCGCTCGCGCCGCGCGAAGAGCGCCAATCGCCATCTCCACCACCACCGGTTCACTCACCGCGCCATGATCAAGCAAAGTCACCTCGCTGACGCCAATCATCTGCGATTTTGCTTCGTTGCTGTAGGTGACGAAACCGCGCTCAAACCATGCCGAGCTGCCCGCGATATCGGTAAGCGTTTTGGCGACCCAACCGCCAGTACAGGATTCCGCCGTGGTTACCGTCGCGCCGCGCGTTTTCAGCGCCAACCCCACCTGTTCGCTCAGCTGCATTAATTCCGAATCTGTCATTCGTCGCCCCATGTAAGCCGTATAAAGAGGTCATCAAAGATAGCACTTTCAGCAGAGATATGGGGATGAGGTGGCGAATTTACGAGGAGGCTTCCGAAAAACATTGTCCGCGCCGGCGCAGCATTTTCGGATAGCTGCCAGGTGCCACCAGTGCCACAATTCACCGTACATAAGGAAGAGTTAAATTAGAGGTTACCAGGAATGGCTAAAGCACCGCTTACCCCAGAGCAGAATTTGAAAAAAATCAGACAAATGCGACTTTGTTTATTTGTTTGTGGCGTATTTACGCTACTCACCGTACTGCTGCATATTTTCACCCGTTCATTCAACCCACTGTATGAAGGCGTACAGATCTTGTTGGGCGTGGGCTGCGTGGTCTATGGATTCACGTTGACTAAAAAAATCAATCAGATACAAGAAGAACAATAAAGTTAAATAGCCGGCCCATCGCGGGCCGGATTCATTTATTTCATACTGGCAGCAATCAGCTCTACGTTGTGGCGCAGCATTTTCACGTAGCTGTCCGCTACGCCACCCGGCGCGGAAAGCGCCTCAGGATAGAGTTCACCGCCCGGCTGCGCACCCGTTGCGCTGGCAATCTGTTTAACCAATCTGGGGTCAAGCTGGTTTTCCATGAACCAGGTATGCACATCGTCAGCTTTAATTTGTTTAATTAATGCCGCCACCTGCGCCGCGCTGGCTTCACTTTCCGAAGACAATCCTTGCGGCGCAAGGAACGTCACGCCATAGGCGCGGCCAAAGTAGCCGAATGCATCGTGGCTGGTTAACACCTTGCGCCTGGCCTGTGGGATAGTGCTGAACTGATCTTTCGCCCAGCTATCCATCTCGTTGAGCTGGCTGATATAGCGCTTACCCGAGGCCTCCAGCGCCAATTCATCTTCCGGGTCTGCTTTTACCAGACCGTTAAGGATATTTTGCGCATACAGTGCACCGTTTGCAGCGCTGTTCCACGCGTGCGGGTCGGTAACCGTTTGACCATCTTCATCAAGGGTATGGGTTTTTACGCCATTGGACGCCACGACCAGCTCACCTTTAAAGCCGGATGCTTTAATCAGCCTGTCCAGCCAACCCTCCAGCCCCAGGCCGTTCACCACCACGACATCGGCTTTGCTAAGCAGCGCGCTGTCTTTCGGTGACGGTTCAAAGGTATGCGGGTCGCCGTCAGGCCCCACCAGGGTATCCACGTGCACATGCTCACCACCAACCTGCTGCACCATGTCGCCTAAAACAGAAAAACTACTCACCACGTTCAGCGTTTTTGCCATCACCCCTTGCGACGCCATGCCCAACGCCAGCGCCAGCAGTATCCCGGTACGTTTCATCATTTTCCTCACCCCATTAATTTACGCCAGCCGACAACCAACCGACTGCGCGTGCCAAAAAACACCGAAACAAAAAAGATGCCGCTGGCGGTCAAGACGATAGCCGGACCGGCTGGTAGATTCGCCGCCCAGGAGAGGCTCAGCCCCATCCACGCGCAGACGCCACCAATAAGCGCAGCCAACAGCAGAATGCCCGGCAGCGTCCGCGCCCAGCAGCGAGCGGCTACCGCAGGCAGCATCATGACGCCCACCACCATCAGCGTGCCAAGCACCTGAAATCCAGCGACCAAATTAAGCACCAGCAGCGCGAGAAACAGGCCGTGCAGCAGAGCAGGCAATCTTCGCGAGTTCACCTGTAGCCAAACGCTGTCGAAGGCTTCGCTGACCAGGCCGCGATAAAAAAGAGCAATACAGATCAGCGTCAGGCTGGCGACGCCCGAAACGAACAACGCCGAATCGCTGTCTACCGCCAGAATCGAACCAAATAGCAGATGCAGCAGGTCGACGTTAGAACCGCGCAGCGATACCAGCGTGACGCCCAGCGCCAGGGAACCGAGGTAGAATCCGGCGAAGCTGGCGTCCTCTTTTAAGGGCGTACGGCGGCTGACCCACCCCGCCACCAGCGCGACCGCAATACCGGCAATAAATCCACCAACGGTCATCGCCAACAGCGACATACCGTTAAGCAAGTAACCCGCCGCCACGCCGGGTAAAATAGCGTGTGACAGCGCATCGCCCATCAGGCTCATACGCCGCAGGAGCAAGAAAACGCCGAGTATGGTGGTGCTGAGGGAGAGCGCCAGGCATACCACCAGTGCGCGACGCATAAAGCCAAATTCGATAAAGGGTTGAAAGAAGGTGTGCCAGATCATGCCAGCCTCGCGGAGCTAAATGCAGACAGCACACCGGGAGTTTCGCCCCAGCGGGCATGCTGCGACGTCAGCAACAGCGTTTCCGGGAAATGCTCGGCGACCCGCTGGTTATCGTGCAGCACCGCCAGAATCGTCTGCCCCTGCTGATGCATTTCCAGGATCAGCGTCATCAGATCGCGACTTGTGGCTTCATCAATGCCGGTAAACGGCTCATCGAGCATCACCAGCGGCGCGCGCTGTATCATCACCCTGGCGAACAACATCCGCTGAAACTGGCCGCCGGAGAGCTCCTCAATCGGCGTTTTCGCCATCGCTAATAGCCCCACCCGCTCCAGCGCCGTGCTAATACGCTGACGAATTTCTCCCCGTAACCCGCGCAGCAACGACACGTGCGGCCAGGCGCCCTGGCTGACGACGTCCTGCACGGTGAGGGGAAACTGCGACTCCAGAGAGTGGCGCTGAGCCAGCCAACCGATAATCGGTCGTCCGTCACGCCAGTTCAGACGGCCGCTCACCGGTGGAATAAACCCGGCCAGCGTCTTTAGCAGCGTCGATTTACCGCAGCCGTTCAGGCCGACGATAGCCGTCATGCTGCCCGCCGAAATCCTGCCGCTCAGCGACGGCGTTATTGCCAGGCCCTCATAGCCTGCCACCAGATGATCAAGTTCAATCATGGTAACGACACAGCCCACCAGGTCGCCAGCCACAGCACGGCCAGCAAGGAACAGGCGATAATCAGCCGCGTTGCACCGGAAGCCATCAATATGGAAGTCAATTCTCACACCTCAATAAAACGTTATAACATAACAATATTGAAAGATGCGTAAAATGTAAATTGGTGTCAACGAAAGGAAATGCTGCAAAATGTAACAGGCTCCTCCCCGAACGGAGAGGAGCACAGAGGGCGAGATTACTGCATACGAGCTTGAGAAACCGCCAGCCCCAACTGCCAGACGGCCATCGCGTAATGGGTGCTGTGGTTGTAGCGAGTAATAGTGTAGAAGTTCGGCAGGCCGTACCAGTACTGATATCCCGAGCCCACATCCAGACGCAGCAGGCTCGCCTGCTGATGGTTACCCAGCGACTGAGTCGGGGTTAATCCCGCCGCCGTCAGCTGCGAAACGCTGTATTTGGTTTTGAAGCCGTTCGCCAGCCCCGGCGCCTGGCCCATCGCCTGCACGGCTACCTGATCGCCGCTCACCCAGCCGTGCTGCTTAAAGTAGTTAGCCACGCTGCCGATTGCATCAACTGGATCCCACAGGTTGATATGCCCGTCGCCGTTGAAATCCACCGCGTACTGGCGATAGGAGGATGGCATAAATTGGCCGTAGCCCATCGCTCCGGCAAACGACCCTTTCAGGTCCAGCGGATCATCTTTTTCACTGCGTGCCATCAGCAGGAAGGTTTCCAGCTCGCCGGAGAAGTACTCCGCACGACGTGGATAGTTAAACGAAAGAGTTGCCAGCGCATCAAGGATGCGGGTTTTGCCCATCACCCGGCCCCAGCGAGTTTCCACGCCAATAATCCCGACGATAATTTCCGGCGGCACGCCGTAAACCTGATACGCACGGTTGAGCGCGTCCTGATACTGGTTCCAGAACGCCACGCCGTTCTGCACGTTATCCGGAGTAATAAACTGTTTTTTGTAACGCAGCCAGGCGCCGTTCGGCCCTGACGGCGGCAGCCCGGTCGGAGCCTGACGGTCCATCAGGCGCAGAACGTAATCCAGACGTTTAGCCTGCGAGAGAATTTCGTGCAGCTGCTGACGGTCAAATCCATGCTTGCTCACCATTTTGTCGATGAACTGTTCCGCCGCCGGGTTGTTGGCGAAATCACCGCCCATCTGCATCACATTATGCTGCGGCTCCAGCAAAAAACCGCCGGTACTGCCCGCCATTTCCGTTTCCGCAGGGGTTTGAGGTTTGCTGCTACAGGCAGCGAAAAGAGCACACAGCGGGAGTAAAACCAGATAGCGACGCTTCAACATGGGACATCCATTTAACAAATCGGCAAGAGGTAATTATGGTAAAGCATGCGCCCGCTCACAAGGAAGCGGCAGCGACTGAAATTCTTTTTATTGCCATTTTTACCTCATCTCTCGTCACATTCTTTTCTCTTCCTCAGTCACAATCTTTCAAAATAAAATATTTATCTTTCATTTTGCGATCAAACTAACACTTTTAAATCTTTCAAAGTGATTAAAATTAGCCGCCAGTTAGCAAGAAAAATAACACGCTGAAGGAGAGAACAATGATTGAAGTCATTACCCACGGTGCCGAATGGTTTATCGGCCTGTTTCAGAAGGGAGGTGAGGTGTTTACCGGTATGGTTACCGGGATCCTGCCTTTGCTGATCAGTCTGCTGGTGATCATGAACGCCTTGATCAACTTTATTGGTCAGCAGCGGATCGAAAAGCTGGCGCAACGCTGCGCCGGTAATCCGATCTCCCGCTACCTGCTGCTGCCCTGCATCGGCACCTTCGTTTTCTGTAACCCCATGACCCTGAGCCTCGGGCGCTTTATGCCCGAGAAATACAAACCCAGCTACTACGCGGCGGCCTCCTACAGCTGCCATTCGATGAACGGTCTGTTTCCCCATATCAACCCCGGCGAGCTGTTCGTCTATCTCGGGATCGCCAACGGGCTGACCACTCTCGGCCTGCCGTTAGGGCCGCTGGCGGTGAGCTATCTGCTGGTGGGCCTGGTGACAAACTTCTTCCGTGGCTGGGTGACCGACCTGACCACGTCGATTTTTGAGAAGAAAATGGCCATCCAACTTGAGCAGAAAGTCCATCTGTCAGGAGCAACATCATGACGCGTATTCGTATTGAAAAAGGCACCGGTGGCTGGGGCGGCCCGCTCGAACTGGACGTAGTTGCCGGTAAAAAGATTGTCTATATCACCGCAGGCACCCGTCCGGCGATCGTCGATAAAATTGCGAGCCTCACCGGCTGGCAGGCGGTCGATGGCTTCAAAGAGGGCGAACCGCCGGAAGCGGAAATCGGCGTGGCGATTATCGACTGCGGCGGCACCCTGCGCTGCGGCATCTACCCAAAGCGTCGTATCCCGACCATTAATATCCACGCTACCGGCAAATCCGGGCCGCTGGCGCAGTACATCGTCGAGGATATTTACGTTTCCGGAGTTAAAAGCGAGAACATTCACGTCTTAACAGATAACGACTCCCCTGCGCCACAGGACACGCCAGCTCAACCGGCGGTCCGCGACTATGACACCAGCAAGAAGATAACCGAGCAGAGCGACGGCCTGCTGGCGAAGGTCGGCATGGGCATGGGTTCCGTGGTAGCAGTGCTGTTCCAGGCCGGTCGCGACACCATCGACACGGTGCTGAAAACCATCCTGCCGTTTATGGCCTTCGTCTCAGCGCTGATCGGCATCATCATGGCCTCCGGCGTCGGCGACTGGATTGCCCACGGTCTGGCACCGCTCGCCAGCCATCCTCTGGGCCTCGTCACCCTGGCGCTGATCTGCTCCTTCCCGCTGCTGTCGCCGTTCCTCGGCCCAGGCGCGGTCATCGCCCAGGTTATCGGCGTACTGATTGGCGTGCAGATTGGCCTTGGCAATATTCCGCCTCACCTCGCCCTGCCCGCACTGTTTGCCATTAACGCCCAGGCCGCCTGCGACTTTATCCCGGTTGGTCTGTCGCTGGCGGAAGCGCGACAGGACACCGTGCGCGTCGGCGTCCCGTCGGTGCTGGTGAGCCGCTTCCTGACCGGCGCCCCAACGGTGCTGATCGCCTGGTTCGTTTCCGGGTTTATTTACCAATAAGAGGTTCCTGAAGATGACCGTGATTTACCAGACCACCATTACGCGTATCGGCGCCAGTGCGACGATGGCGCTGGAAGACCAGATGCTGATCACCTTTCGCGAAGGAGCCCCAGCCGATATCGAAGAGTATTGCTTTATTCACAACCACGGCGAGCTATCCGGCTCGCTGGTTCCGGGCGCGGAGCTTCAGCTTGGCGAACAGCGCTATCCGGTGACCGCCGTCGGCGACGTTGCCGAGCAGAATCTGCGCGAGCTTGGCCATATCACGCTGCGTTTCGATGGTCACCGCGAAGCGGAATTCCCCGGAACCGTCCACGTGGCGGGCCCGGTGCCGGAAGAGATCGCCACCGGCTGCGTACTGAAATTTGTTGCTTAAGTTGTAAGGAGAAAATTATGAATCAGGTTGCTGTTGTCATTGGCGGGGGACAAACCTTAGGGGAGTTTCTGTGTCGCGGCCTTGCCGCAGAGGGCTATCGCGTGGCGGTTGTCGATATTCAGAGCGATAAAGCGACCCGCGTCGCGCAGGCCATTAACGCCGAATATGGCGAAGGAACGGCGTACGGCTTTGGTGCCGACGCCACCAGCGAAGCCAGCGTCGTCGCCCTCGCCCGCGGAGTAGACGAAATATTTTCCCGTGTCGATCTGCTGGTCTACAGCGCCGGGATCGCCAAAGCGGCCTTTATCAGCGACTTCGCGCTGGGCGATTTCGATCGCTCGCTTCAGGTTAATCTGGTGGGCTACTTCCTCTGCGCCCGCGAGTTTTCGCGGCTGATGATCCGCGACGGTATAAAAGGACGCATCATCCAGATCAACTCGAAATCCGGCAAAGTGGGCAGTAAGCATAACTCTGGCTACAGCGCGGCGAAGTTTGGCGGCGTGGGGCTGACGCAGTCTCTGGCGCTGGACCTCGCAGAATACGGTATTACCGTCCATTCGCTGATGCTGGGTAACCTGCTGAAGTCGCCGATGTTCCAGTCGCTACTGCCGCAGTACGCCACCAAATTGGGGATTGCCGAGAACGAAGTTGAACAGTATTACGTCGATAAAGTTCCGCTCAAGCGCGGTTGCGATTATCAGGATGTGCTCAATGTGCTGATGTTTTACGCCAGCCCGCAGGCTTCGTACTGCACCGGGCAGTCCATCAACGTCACCGGCGGGCAGGTGATGTTTTAAAACGTTGCGCGCTGTTTTCCCGGAGGCGATGCTGCGCATCTGTCCGGGCTACCGATTATGCAGCTGTCTGGTAGCCCGGACAGGCGCAACGCGCCGCCTCCGGGGGAATATCGCACGCACCTTAAGGAGATTTTATGGTTACCGCACTCATCACCGTCGCCGCCATCGCCTGGATAACCCAACTCGCCTTTGGCGGCTGGCAAATCCGCCAGTTCAACCGCGCCTTTGACCAGCTATGCCAACAGGGCCGGGTCGGCGTGGGTCGCTCCTCGGGCCGCTTCAAGCCGCGCGCCGTCGTCGCCATCGCCGTCGACGAACACGACCGCATTCGCGATACGCTGTTAATGAAAGGTCTCACCGTCTTCGCCAGACCACAAAAAATTCCCGCTCTCAACGGCAAACATCTCAAGGAATTGCAGCCTGATGTGATCTTTCCCAATGATCCGCTCTGTCAGAATGCACTATTATTAGCGCTTAATCCGAAACATGGATAATTTCGTTGTGAAAGTTAATATCTTGCGAAATTATCATTTCGAAACTTTAAACGCAGGATACAACGCCTATGAAACCACGTCAGCGCCAGGCAGCCATTCTCGAGCACCTGCAAGCGCAGGGCAAATGCTCGGTTGAAGAGCTGGCGCAACACTTCGACACCACCGGTACCACCATCCGCAAGGATCTGGTCATCCTTGAGAATGCCGGTACCGTTATCCGCACCTACGGCGGCGTGGTGTTAAATAAAGACGAGGCCGACCCGCCCATCGACCACAAAACGCTCATCAACACTCATAAAAAAGAGCGGATTGCCGAAGCCGCCGTTCGCTTTATTCACGATGGCGACTCAATCATTCTTGACGCCGGCAGCACGGTCCTGCAAATGGTACCAATGCTCAGCCGCTTCAATAACATCACGGTGATGACCAACAGCCTGCATATCGTCAACGCCCTCTCCGAGCTGGATAACGAACAAACTATCCTGATGCCAGGCGGCACCTTCCGTAAAAAATCGGCCTCCTTTCACGGCCAGCTGGCGGAAAACGCCTTCGAGCACTTCAGCTTTGACCGACTATTTATGGGCACCGACGGGATTGATTTAATCGCCGGCGTCACCACCTTTAATGAGGTTTATACGGTCAGCAAAGCGATGTGCAATGCCGCCCGCGAGGTTATCCTGATGGCCGACTCATCGAAGTTTGGCCGCAAAAGTCCCAATATCGTCTGCGGCCTGGAGAGCGTGGACAAACTGATTACCGATGCCAACATCGACCCTGAATTCCAGCGGGCGCTGGAAGAAAAAGGCATCGAAGTCATTATTACTGGAGAACATCATGAGTAACTTTCTGTTAGAAGCCGGACGCCAGACCCTACTGCTGGAGCTTCAGGAGGCGAGCCGCCTGCCTGAACGCCTGGGCGACGACTTCATCCGCGCAGCGGAAATCATCATCCACTGCGAGGGCAAACTGGTGGTCTCCGGGATCGGTAAATCGGGCCACATCGGCAAAAAGCTGGCCGCTACATTCGCCAGCACCGGCACCCCGGCATTTTTCGTCCATCCGGCGGAAGCGTTACACGGCGACCTCGGAATGCTCGATAGCCGCGACGTGATGCTGTTTATTTCCTACTCCGGCGGCGCTAAAGAACTGGATCTTATCGTCCCACGGCTGGAAGAACGGTCCATACCACTGCTGGCGATGACCGGTAAATCCACCTCTCCGCTGGCGCTGGCCGCCAAAGCCGTTCTTGATATCGCCGTGGAACGCGAAGCCTGCCCGATGCACCTCGCCCCGACCTCCAGTACCGTCAACACACTGATGCTCGGCGACGCGCTGGCGATGGCGGTGATGCAGGCTCGCGGCTTTAATGAAGAAGATTTTGCCCGCTCGCACCCGGCTGGCGCGCTGGGCGCACGACTGCTGAACAAAGTTCACCATCTCATGCGCCGCGATGGCGACGTGCCGCGCGTGGATGTTGATACCAGCGTGATGGACGCGATGCTCGAACTCAGCCGCACTGGCCTGGGACTGGTGGCGGTCTGCGATGAGCACAATCACGTCCAGGGCGTGTTTACCGACGGCGACCTGCGCCGCTGGCTGGTAGGCGGCGGCAGTTTGCAAGATGTCGTCAGCCTGGCGATGACCCGCAACGGCGTAACCCTGCAATCAGAAAGCCGCGCAGTAGAAGCTAAAGAGCGCCTGATGAAGCACAAAATCAGCGCCGCTCCGGTGGTCGATGACAACGGACAGCTGGTCGGCGCGATTAACCTGCAGAACTTTTATCAGGCCGGGATCCTTTAAGTCCCAGACGCTTCGCCAGCCGATGCAGGTTGGCGACATCGAGATCCAGCGCGCGGGCGGCGGCGGCCCAGTTCCGGCTGTTATCCGCCAGCGCTCTGGCAATCGCTTCGCGCTGGAAGGCTTCCGTCGCCTCGCGTAAATTCACCACCTCCGTCACCGGCTGCGGGCTTGCGCTCGGCAGGACCGGCGTTTCCACGGCGAACTGAAAATGCTGCGGCTCCAGCGCCACCTCATTACCCGCCTGCGTCGCCCGCGCCAGCACCACCGCGCGATGGATCGCATGTTCCAGCTCACGCACGTTCCCCGGCCACAGCCAGGCGCGCAGCCTCGCCCGCGTCGTGTCGCTTAAAATCACCTGCGACAGCCCCATGCGCAAACGGCACTGCTCGCAGAAATACCCCGCCAACAGCACCACGTCGTTTTCCCGCTCGCGCAGCGCCGGAACCGACAGCGGGAACACGCTCAGACGATGATAAAGGTCGGCACGAAAACGCCCTTCCACCACCTCCTGACGCAGGTCGCGGTTGGTCGCCGCCAGCACCCGCACATCAACCCGCAGGCTGCGGTCATCGCCGACGCGCTGAATGTCGCCATACTGCAGCACCCGCAGTAGCTTGGCCTGTAGCGCCAGCGACAGCTCGCCAATTTCATCGAGGAACAGGGTCCCGTTGTCCGCCATTTCAAACTTGCCGCTGCGGTTACTTATCGCCCCGGTAAACGCCCCTTTAACGTGACCAAACAGCTCGCTTTCCGCCACGCTCTCCGGTAGCGCTGCGCAGTTGAGATACACCAGCGGGTTGGCTGCACGCGGCGACCCCTGATGCACCGCCTTCGCCACCAGCTCTTTGCCGGTGCCGGTTTCGCCGCTAATCAGGACGTTCAGGTCGGAAGCCGCGACGATATCGATCTCTTTTTTCAGCTGTAAAATCGGTGCCGACAGGCCGATTATCTCCTGACGCTCGGACGCCGGATAAGCGATAGCCTGCTCCGGCAGCACGTTTTGATTCTCCAGCCGGGCAATCAGCAGCGCGTTATTCAGCGCCCCGGCGACCAGAGCGGCAATCAGGCGCAGCTCCTCATCGCTAAAGCTGTCGAAGCGGTCCGCATCCATGCCGTCGAGAGTCAGCGCACCAATCAGGGTTTGTCCGGCAAATAGCGGCAGCCCGACGCAGGCATGTACCTTCAGGCTCTCCTGTCCGGGAATTAATCCGTCGTAAGGGTCCGGCAGGTCGCTGTCTGCCGGGAACCGCACCACATCCCCGGCGCGAGCAATCGCCTCCAGCCGCGGGTGACCTTCAAGGGCGAAGCGTCGCCCAAGTACATCCTGCGCCAGGCCATCAATCGCCAGCGGCACAAACTGATGCGCTTCGTAGCGCAGCAGCGCCGAAGCATCGCAGCCGAGAATCTGCCGCAGGGTGGTAATCAGGCGCGAGAAACGGTCGGCATGACCGATATCGCTTTGCAAATCAATGGCGATTTTCGCCAGGGCCTCGACGGAGAAACTCATTGTCGCCTCATAGTCATTCTGACAGTAAAGATAGTCATAACGACTATTTTAACCATTGTCATTTTGACATCAACAAATTTAGATAAAAACATTAAAACCTTTAAATTCAATTAATTAATAAGTTGGCACGCAACTTGATATAAGCAAAACATCTTATTTGAACAATGCTGAATTAATTGAGGTTGCTATGTCTATTCTGGTTAAAAATAACATTCATTGGGTTGGCCAACGTGACTGGGAAGTGCGTGATTTCCACGGAACAGAATACAAAACGCTGCGCGGCAGCAGCTACAACAGCTATCTCATCCGCGAAGAAAAAAATGTGCTGATCGATACCGTCGATCATAAATTCAGCCGTGAATTCGTGCAGAATCTGCGCAGCGAAATCGACCTCGCCGATATCGACTACATCATTATTAACCACGCCGAAGAGGATCATGCTGGCGCGCTAACCGAACTGATGTCCTGCATTCCGGACACCCCGATCTACTGCACCAACAACGCCATCGACTCCATCACCGGTCACCATCACCATCCGGAGTGGAATTTTAACGTAGTGAAAACCGGCGACAGCCTGGATATCGGTAACGGCAAACAGCTGATTTTTGTGGAAACCCCGATGCTGCACTGGCCGGACAGCATGATGACCTATATGACCGGCGATGCGGTACTGTTCAGTAACGACGCTTTCGGCCAGCACTACTGCGATGAACGCCTGTTCAACGACGAAGTTGACCAGACCGAACTGTTCGAGCAGTGCCAGCGCTACTACGCCAACATCCTGACCCCGTTCAGCCGCCTGGTGACGCCGAAAATCACCGAAATCCTCGGCTTCAATCTGCCGGTCGACATGATTGCCACCTCCCACGGCGTGGTATGGCGTGAAAATCCAACCCAGATCGTTGAGCTGTACCTGAAATGGGCGGCGGACTATCAGGAAGACCGTATCACCATTTTCTACGACACCATGTCCAATAACACCCGCATGATGGCGGATGCGATTGGCCAGGGCATCAACGAAGTTGACCCGAACGTGGCGGTGAAAATCTTTAACGTCGCCCGCAGCGATAAAAACGAAATTCTGACCAACGTGTTCCGCTCCAAAGGCGTGCTGGTCGGCACCTCCACCATGAACAACGTAATGATGCCGAAAATCGCCGGGCTGGTGGAAGAGATGACCGGCCTGCGTTTTCGCAACAAGCACGCCAGCGCCTTTGGTTCCCACGGCTGGAGCGGCGGCGCGGTTGACCGTCTCTCTACCCGTTTACAGGATGCCGGTTTTGAAATGTCCCTGAGCCTGAAGGCCAAATGGCGTCCGGATCTCGACGCGCTGGAAATTTGCCGTCAGCATGGTCGCGAAATTGCTCGTCAGTGGGCGCTGGCTCCGCTGCCGGAAGCCGCTGCCAAACCAGACCAGGCACAAGAAGCCTGCGCCTGTGCCGCCGCAGCGGCAGCCGACCTCGGACCGATGATGCAGTGCAGTGTGTGTCAGTGGATTTACGATCCAGAAAAAGGCGAGCCGAACCAGGACGTCCAGCCGGGTACGCCGTGGAGCGAAGTCCCGGATAACTTCCTCTGCCCGGAATGCTCGCTGGGTAAAGATGTGTTTGATGTTCTGGCATCGGAGGCAAAATGAGTGATGGCATCGTCATCATCGGCTCGGGCTTCGCGGCCCGTCAGCTGGTGAAAAATATCCGCAAGCAGGACCCGCAAATCCCGCTGACCCTGATCGCCGCCGACAGCATGGATGAGTACAACAAACCGGACCTCAGCCATGTGGTCAGCCGTGGTCAGAAGGCCGACGAACTGACCCTGCAAACGGCGGGAGAGTTTGCCGAGCAGTACAATCTGCGCCTGTTCCCGCATACCTGGGTGAGCGATATCGACGCCGAGAATCAGGTAGTGAAAAGCCAGGACCGCGAGTGGCGCTATGACAAACTGGTGCTGGCCACCGGCGCGACGCCGTTTATTCCGCCAGTGCCGGGACGCGAGCTGATGCTGACCCTCAACAGCCAGCGTGAGTACGGTGCAGCGCAGAGTCAGTTACATGACGCCAGACGCGTGCTGATCGTCGGCGGCGGGCTGATTGGCTGCGAACTGGCGATGGATTTCTGCCGCGCCGGGAAAGCGGTGACGGTGGTGGATAACTCCGCCAGCGTGCTGTCAGCGCTGATGCCGCCGGAGGCCAGCAGCCGCCTGCAGCATCGTCTGACCGATATGGGCGTGCACCTGATGCTGAAATCCCAGTTGGAAAGCCTGGAGCAAAACGCCGACGGCATTCGCGTCACCCTTGACCGTCAGCGCACGGTGACCGTTGATGCGGTGGTCGCCGCCGCCGGCCTGCGCCCGGAAACAGCGCTGGCGCGGCATGCCGGTCTGGAGATTAATCGCGGCGTGGTGGTAAACAGCCAGCTGCAAACCAGCCATCCGGCGATTTACGCTCTCGGCGACTGCGCGGAAATCAACGGCATGGTGTTGCCGTTCCTGCAACCGATTCTGCTGAGCGCCATGTGCCTGGGTAAAAATCTGCTGACCCAGCAGGGCGAGCTGAAGCTGCCGCCGATGCTGGTGAAGGTCAAAACCCCGGATTTACCGCTGCATCTGGCGGGCGATACCCGACGCGAGGATCTGACGTGGAATATCATTGCCGCCAAAGACGGTCTGGTCGCAAAAGGCGTGGATGCCGAAAACCAGCTACGCGCCTTTGTGGTTAGCGAGGATCGCATGAAAGACGCCTTTGCGCTGCTCAAGCAGTTGGTGAGTTAGCCTGTATGGACTGACGTTATCCCCGGAGGCGGCGCGTTGCGCCTGTCCGGGCTACCCCACCGGCGAGCTTACCGTTTTCCCGGGTCGCGGCGTAAACGCCTTACCCGGGCTACCCCACCGTACGATTCCTCTGCTCCGGTAGCCGTTGGGATTTGGTAGCCCGGACAGATGCGCAGCATCGCCTCCGGGACAATATTCCGCACCGCTGCCCTGGTAGCCCAGCTAAGCGCAGCGCAAGCCGGGGATCCCAGAAAAGACATCTTACGTTAACCTTGTGGGATGCTATTATCCATATGTTGGGTGATGTCAAATAAAAGGACAGCTAAATCAATATGGAATTTAAAAAAAATAAAGTCATAATTTTCAATCTATTGCTCGCTTTGCTCAGTTGCGCCGTTATTATTTTAATCCACAATGCAGGATATGAATGGTATATCGCACACTTCCATCCCCGCAGTAGAGGTGTTGGTTTAGTTTTTGTCAGGTTTTATATCCTGGGAATAATCATTCCGGCAGTTTTCATATCTGTATTTATTAGAATGAAATGGTCATTAATTATGATGGCGGCAATATTTGGCTATATGTTTATCACCTGGTACAGCGGCAACCCACTAAGAGTCATATTGATGTCTATCTCCGCCTGCGCAGGGTATGGAGTCGTTATATCAGGAATGCTTTTAAAACGGAGTTTCAGGTCGTTAACCTGATATATCCGGCTGATGCTTCATCCCGGGTCGCGGCATAAACGCCTTACCCGGGCTACCCAACCGCACGATTCCTCTGCTCTGGTAGCCGTTGGGGTTTGGTAGCCCGGACAGATGCGCAGCATCGCCTCCGGGACAATATTCCGCACCGCTGCCATGGTAGCCATGGTAGCCCGGCTAAGCGCAGCGCGAGCCGGGAAAAACGCCAACCTACCGCGCCAGATTATCGTACCCGCGCCAGCGGTAGTTGAGCACCGACAGCACCCAGCAGGCAACAAACAGTCCGACCACCACAAAACCAGCGTTGCCAAGATTGTCGTTCAACGCGCCAACCCAGCGCCAAACCCCACCGCTCAGAGAAAACTTATCCATCAACAGCCCCAACGCTTCCAGCCCGCCAATGAACAGCGCCACCACCACCGACGTCCCGGTAATGGTCATATTGTAATAGAGCTTGCGCTGCGGCTTGCTGAACGCCCAGCCGTAAGCGCCGACCATCAGCACATTATCAAGCGTATCCACCAGCGCCATGCCGCTGGCGAACAGCGCCGGAAAAACCATAATCGACCAGATGGACATCCCGCTCGATGCGCTGGCAGCGGAGATCCCCAATACGCCAATCTCCGTCGCCGTATCAAAGCCGAGGCCAGCACCACAATTGACGAGTGGCCCAGCGAGAACCATGCCCCCACGGCAAAAGGCCGCCGCCCCTGCTGCATCATTTTGCGGGTCACGTTATCAATTGCTGCAATATGATCGGCATCCACCGCATGGCGCAGGCCGTAACCCCAGGCCAGCAGGCTGGCAGCCATTAGCGCACCGCTGCCGCCGAACGCGACAAACGCCCAGCCCCAGGCCAGCAAATTGGCCACAATTAATGCCAACACCAGCGCCGCTGCGCGCGGCTGCTGGCGCAAAATCATCATTATCATATTGGTGTCCTTTAAGCCTGAAGACGGGCCGCAGCGATAACCGCCTGGCCGAGGGCGAGCGCCCCATCGCCTGCGGGTAGTTGCTGCGGAAACAGCAGAGTAAAATCATGAAGATAAAAGGCCAATCGCGCCGCCAGCAGCCGGTTATGCAGTACTCCGCCACCAAAAGCCAGGGTGTGAATGTCCCGCGCGTTCGCACAATCACGCATCATCGCCGCCAGCCCGCAGGCCAGCGCATCGTGAAAAGCCCAGGATTTTTGCGCCGGATTGGCCTGCCAGCCGAGCCACAGTCGCCAGAACGTCGCCAGGTCCAGCTCGCCATCGCGCCACGGTAACGTCACCGGATGATCAACACCTTCGCAGGTTGCCGCCAGCGCCTCCAGTCGACAGGCCGCCTCGCCCTCATAGCTCAGGGTTTGCGGCGCACAGCCTAATACGCAGGCAACGGCGTCAAACAGACGTCCGCACGACGACGCTTTAGGCGCATTAATGCCGCGCTCAATGGCCCGCGCCAGCAGCGGCCAGTTTTGCTGACGCAGCACGGCGGTTTCGGCATAGCTCTGCCAGTCAGGCACAAACGCCAGGCACTGAGCGAGCAGATTGCGCCACGGCTGACGGGCGGCGAGGTCTCCGCCGGGCAGCGCCACCGCGGGCAAGCCGCCAAGCCGTTCGCACTCACGATAGTTAACCCGCAGACACTCGCCGCCCCATAGCTCGCCGTTTTCCCCCATTCCAATGCCGTCGAGCGTCAGGGCGATGACGTCGCCGCCGTCCAGCGGCCAGCGATGTTCAGCCAGGCAGGCGGCTGCGTGGGCATGGTGATGTAAAACGCGCTCCACCGGTAGCACCAGCGACGCCGCCCACTGCGAGGCGCTATAGCCGGGATGGGCATCAACCACCACCCGCTGCGGCGTAAAAGCGTAGATTTCCTGCATCAAATGCAGCGCCTGTCGCCACTGCCCTTCTACGCCTTCCTCACCGAGGTCGCCAAAATGCTGACTGAGCACCGCTTCATCGCCGCGCAGCAGGCAGAAGGTATTTTTCATATCCGCGCCGAGGGCCAGCAGCGGCGGTACGTCGTGGAATCCCGGCGGTAGCGGCAGCGCGTCCGGCACATAGCCGCGAGCACGGCGCAGCATCTCGCCGCTTTGCCGCACCACGGAATCATCCATCCGCTGCACAATCTCGCGATTATGCAGCAGAAAACCGTCGGCAATCCCGGCGAGATCCGCCAGCGCCTGGTCGTTGGTCAACGCGGGCGGGCGGCCGCTAAGGTTGCCGGAGGTCATCACTAAAGGACGCGCCAGCGCCTGCGAAAGTAAATGCTGCAATGGATTAGACGGCAACATTCCCCCTACTTCCGCAAGCCCTGGCGCAATTTGGTCGCACAGGCCAGCAACCTGCGCTTTATTCAGCAGCACGATCGGCGCGGCGGGGGATGTCAGCAGCTTAAGCGCCTGTTCGGGCAATCCCATCGTTGTCGCCAGCATCACCGCCAGCGGTTTTGCCGGACGATGCTTGCGCGCCCGCAGCGTCGCCACCGCATCACGATTTCCGGCATCGCATACCAGATGAAAACCGCCCAGCCCTTTCACCGCCACGATGTCCCCCGCCATCAGACGGGAAATTGCCGTTTCTAAAGCGGCATCGCCAAGCAGGTTCTCCGCCGCGCCGCGCCACTCCAGCTGCGGCCCGCACTCGGCGCAGGCCACCGGCTGAGCGTGAAAACGGCGATCGGCAGGATTGCGATACTCCGCCGCACAGGACGGACAAAGAGGGAACGGAGACATGGAGGTCAGCGGGCGGTCATAGGGCATGGAGCGAATAATAGTAAAGCGCGGCCCGCAGTGGGTGCAGTTGATAAACGGGTAGCGGTAGCGGCGCTCCTGCGGGTTATTCATCTCCGCAAGGCATGCCGGGCAGGTGGCGGCATCGGGCACAATCTGCGTACGCATGCTCCCGGCTCCGCTTTGGCGGATGGTGAAACCCGACGGCGCGATGGCCCAGGCAAACGGCTGACCTTGCGTGCTGTCGATCCGCGCCAGCGGCGGGCAGCGCTGGGTTAATCCGGCAAGAAACGCCGCATCACCGCCACCAAGCCGCACCAGTACGCCATCGCCGTCGTTGCATACGTCGCCGCATAGCCCCAGCTCCTGCGCCAGTTGCCAGACAAAGGGGCGGAATCCCACCCCCTGCACTTTACCGCGAATGCGAATTTGCACCCCGTTCATCGCGCGGCCAAATTACCAGGCCAGCGCCGTGCGGCGGCGTTTTTCGATATTCATCTGTTCGAGCTTGTTGCGGTCGACGCAAATCAGCGCATGAGTTGGGCAGGCATCCATACAGGCCGGGCCTTCCTCGCGGTGATAGCACAGGTCGCACTTATTAGCTTCGGCTTTTTCCGCCAGCACGTTCAGGCCCGCTCCGCTGTTGCGGATAACCGGGCGCACTACCACTTCCATCGCGCCATACGGGCAGGCCACCACGCAGGTTTTGCAGCCAATACAGCGCTCCTGCATCACGTGGACAAACCCCTTTTCGCGGCTGATTGCGCCGTTCGGGCAGACGTTAGCGCACGGCGCGTCTTCGCACTGACGACAGGCGGTGGCCGTCGACACATTGACGCCTTTAATCACGTGAATACGCGGTAAAAAGTTTTTTGGCGTCAGCGCGGCGCAGTCCTGATGTTCCTGATGAGAGACCACGCAGGCCACTTCACAGGTGCGGCAGCCGATGCATTTGCTCGCGTCGGCGATAATGAAACGGTTCATCCATTTCTCCAGCTGTAAGAAGGTTATGCGCCGGAGTATGCATAATACGTTCCAATTTTTATTGCATTGATAATAAAGGGAATAAATAACAGGAACAGTGTCATCGTCACAACTGACGATGACAGATGACGACGTCAGGCATGCGGGCCGGGAACCATCGAGTCGCGTTCAATCAGCTCGCCGGGGAAGGTTTGCTGATATTTTAAATCACCGCCGTCGAGCATAAAAATCAGCCGGTTAATGCTCTCTTTGATCATCTCCGTGACCGGTACTTTCACGCTGGAGAGCGATGGCACCATATAGGGTGCCAGCACGATATCATCAAAACCGACTACCGATACTTGCTCCGGCACCTTAACACCGTGCAAATGCAGCTGCTTCATCGCACCGATCGCCATATCGTCGTTGCTCGCCACCAGCGCGCTATAGCGGGCGTTACGCTGGCGCAGCGTCTCCACCCCGGCGGCGCCGGTTTCCGGCGTCCACCTTCCTTCAGCAATCAAATCGTTGTTCAGGTCGATGCCGTGGCGAGACAACGCATCTTTATATCCCGAGAGACGCTCAACGCCGGTTGGCGAATCCAGCGAACCGGTAATAAAGGCGATGTCGCGATGACCCAGTTCAATGAGCTTTTCCACCGTCATCATCGCCGAGGCCTTTTGATCGGACCAGACGCAATGACTGGCGTTGCGGCGCAGGCGGCGGTTGAGCACCATAATCGGCTGCTCATGGCTCTCAATAATCTCATCCATCTCATCAACGCTAAGAAAACGCGGGTAGATGATAATCGCGTCGCAGCGCAGGTCGAGCAGATACTGAATCGCCTCGCGCTCTTCCTCCGCGCTGTGCTTACCGTCAGCGAGGATCAGCTGCCGCCCTTTGTCTTCGGTCATCCGCGCCACGTGATAGAGCAACTCGCTGAAGTAGACGCCATGATAGAGGGTATTGGTCACCACCAGTCCGAGGGTCTGCGTCTTTTTGGTCGCCAGGTTACGCGCCAGCAGATTAGGCCGATAGCCGCTTTCAGCCACCGCCTGGAACACGCGGTCTTTGGTCTCCTGACTGACATAGCCGTTCCCCGACAGCACCCGCGAAACGGTGGCTTTCGACACCCCCGCGCGCTTCGCGACCTCCAGCATTGTTGCCATGTGGTTATTCCTGTTGCCAATGTTGCCCGCAGTGTACTGCACGCGCGGCGCTTTTTCAGCATTTGCACACATCTCTCCCTTTGCTGACAAAGCGATCAAAATCACAAAATTCAGATCTTAATTTTTTATATCTTGTAACTACAAATGAAACTATTGATGATTATGTGGAACCGGTTTCCTATGTATGCATGATACCGCTCCGTTTACGGCGCGATGACAAGCCAGTACCCCATTGATAAACAGGATAAAATCCGATGTCTAAAAATTATGCAGCTCTGGCGCAGCAGATCATTACGGCGATAGGTGGCGTAGATAACGTCGCCGCCGTTACCCACTGTATGACGCGCCTGCGTTTCGTGGTCAAAGACAGCGAGCAGGTTGATAGCGCCACTTTGAAAGGGCTAAAAGGCGTACTCGGCGTGGTGCGTAGCGACAACCAGTGTCAGGTGATCATCGGTAATACCGTCTCCCAGGCGTATCGCGAGGTGGTGGCCCTGCTACCGGGGGATCTGCGCCCTGCCGAACCGCAGGGGAAACCGCCTATCACCTTAAAACGCATCGGAGCGGGGATCCTTGATGCGCTGATCGGCACCATGTCGCCACTGATCCCGGCGATTATCGGCGGATCGATGGTTAAGCTGCTGGCGATGATCCTGGAGATGACCGGCGTGCTGCCCAAAGGCGCGCCAACGCTGACCATTCTGACGGTTATCGGCGACGGTGCGTTCTTCTTCCTGCCGCTGATGGTTGCAGCTTCCGCGGCGGTGAAATTCAAAACCAATATGTCGCTGGCGATTGCAATTGCCGGGGTGCTGGTGCACCCGAGCTTTATCGAGCTGATGGCGAAAGCCGCCCAGGGCGAGCACGTTGAGTTCGCCTTTATTCCGGTAACGGCGGTGAAATACACCTATACCGTGATCCCGGCGCTGGTGATGACCTGGTGTCTCTCTTATATCGAACGCTGGGTCGATCGTATCACCCCGGCGGTCACCAAAAACTTCCTTAAACCGATGCTGATCGTACTGATTGCCGCCCCGCTGTCGATTCTGCTGATTGGCCCGCTCGGCATCTGGATTGGTAGCGCCATTTCCGCGCTGGTTTATACCATTCATAGCTACCTGGGCTGGCTGTCGGTGGCGATTATGGGCGCACTGTGGCCACTGCTGGTGATGACCGGAATGCACCGCGTCTTTACCCCGACCATCATTCAAACCATTGCCGAAACCGGCAAAGAGGGCATGGTCATGCCGTCTGAAATCGGCGCGAACCTGTCGCTGGGTGGCTCATCGCTGGCGGTGGCGTGGAAAACCAAAAACCCGGAATTGCGCCAGACGGCGCTGGCGGCCGCGGCTTCTGCCATTCTGGCGGGGATTTCCGAACCCGCGCTGTACGGCGTGGCGGTGCGCCTGAAGCGACCGCTGATTGCCAGCCTGATCAGCGGCTTTATCTGCGGCGCGGTGGCCGGGATTGCCGGGCTCGCCAGCCACTCAATGGCGGCGCCGGGCCTGTTTACCAGCGTCCAGTTCTTCGACCCGGCTAATCCGATGACTATCGTCTGGGTCTTTGGCGTCATGGCGCTGGCGGTAGTGCTGTCGTTTGTCCTGACCCTGCTGCTCGGCTTTGAAGATATTCCAGTTGAAGAGGCCGCTGCTGACGCCAGACAGCGCCAGGCCACGGCTCAAACATCACACGCCTGAACACAATTTTGATAATGAGGTAACGCATGGCGACTTTTCCACAGGGATTTTTATGGGGCGGCGCACTGGCCGCCAACCAGTCCGAAGGGGCATATCTGGAGGGCGGTAAAGGGCTGACCACCGTCGATACCATTCCCCACGGCGCTCACCGCCTGCCGGTCAAGCTGGGGCTGGAAAAGCGTTTTGAGCTGCGCGACGATGAATTTTACCCGAGCCACGAGGCCATCGATTTTTATCATCGTTATAAAGAAGATATCGCCCTGATGGCGGAGATGGGTTTTAGCGTATTTCGCACCTCTATCGCCTGGAGCCGCCTGTTTCCGAAAGGTGATGAACAAGAGCCGAATCAAGAAGGGATCGCCTTCTACCGTTCGCTGTTCGAGGAGTGCAAAAAGCACCATATCGAGCCGCTGGTGACGCTGTGCCATTTCGACGTGCCGATGCATCTGGTGACGGAATATGGCTCCTGGCGCAATCGTAAAATGGTGGAATTTTTCACCCGCTATGCCCGCACCTGCTTTGAAGCTTTTGATGGTTTAGTGAAATACTGGCTCACCTTCAATGAAATCAATATTATGCTGCATAGCCCGTTCTCCGGAGCCGGGCTGGTGTTTGAAGAGGGCGAGAATCAGGATCAGGTGAAATACCAGGCCGCGCATCATGAACTGATAGCCAGCGCCTTAGCCACCAAAATCGCCCATGAGGTAAACCCGCAAAATCAGGTCGGCTGTATGCTGGCGGGCGGCAATTTCTATCCTTACTCCTGTAAGCCGCAAGACGTGTGGATGGCGTTAGAGAAAGACCGCGAGAATCTGTTCTTTATCGATGTGCAGGCGCGCGGTGCGTATCCGGTATGGGCCGCACGGGTATTTCGCGAGAAAGGCGTGACGGTTGTGAAAGAAGCGGGTGATGATGAAATCCTGCAAAATACCGTCGATTTCGTCTCTTTTAGCTACTACGCCTCGCGTTGCGCCTCGGCGGAGATGAACGCCAATAACACCAATGCCGCCAATATTGTTAAGTCGCTGAAGAATCCGCATATTCAGGCCAGCGAATGGGGCTGGGGTATCGACCCGCTCGGCCTGCGCATCACCATGAATATGATGTATGACCGCTATCAGAAGCCGCTGTTCCTGGTGGAGAACGGCCTCGGCGCGCGCGATGAGATTGACGCCAACGGCGAGATTAACGACGACTATCGTATTAGCTATCTGCGCGAGCATATTAAAGCGATGGGCGACGCCATCGAAGACGGCATTCCGGTGATGGGTTACACCAGTTGGGGCTGTATCGATCTGGTTTCTGCTTCTACCGGCGAGATGAGTAAGCGCTACGGCTTTGTCTACGTTGACCGCGACGACGCAGGCCACGGCACGCTGGCGCGCAAACGCAAAAAATCGTTCTGGTGGTATAAAAAGGTAATAGCCAGCAACGGAGAAGATTTGGCGTAGTTTGCCCCACAGGCTGAGGGATCCTCAGCCTCACAAACACCTGCAACACGGAAATTTTCCCGGCTCGCGCTGCGCTTGTTCATCAACGTCTGCGGGCCGGTAGCCCGAACAGATGCACAGCATCGCCTCCGGGAATGGCACCCGGCAGCCCCAATATTCCATACAGAATATTTTACACGACCCATTTCACGTCACTATTATTACCCTGAATAAAACAACCTAAAAAATCTTATTCGAGTTAGTCATAACCTAATATTTCCAGTTTCATTTTTTGCATTTTATTTTGTCGAGCTTGCCTCCAGTTTCAGGTTTGCCATTCTGTTTTTTTACTGGCATTTTATTCAGTAGTTTTTAAACGCAAAATAGAGTTTCACAACATATCGCTTGCCCAGTGACAAATAAATAAAATGTGGAGAAAACCATGACAGAAGAAAACAATAAAACGGAGTCGCTTATTACCAGGCCCTTTCGTCATTTAAAAGTGGGTTATATCAGGCGCAAAACCCGGCAAAGTCAACGCGGTCAGCAGCATTCATCGTTGAATCTCAATGGCGACTGGCTGGAAGCGGCGGGATTTCCTATAGGTACGACGGTAAAGGTATTGGTGATGCAAGGGAAGTTAATTATCCAGGCTGAAGGTTGAATTGAATAATTGCGGCGCTCTGGCTTTGCTGAGGCCGGGCGCACTGCTGACAAATCCTTCAGTGAAGCTCAGTACACCAGTCGGCTATCTCATTTTCATCTATTCCGTCCAGTATTTCAGATACCGAACGGCAACCCCGTGCGCGGCGTTTTATAAGGGTCATACATACCGTATCGCCGTCTGCTTTAACGCTCAGCGGTGGTCCCACTCTCCAGCCCATCATTGATGCAATCTTTCCAGGTATAGTCACGACTACCGCCCCTCCCCCTGCTGTCAAAGTTTAGTGAATGGCATATATTCTCCGATAAGTGTAACAATGCCTCACCAGAGTATAGTGCGAATTTATTTACTCTATCCTAATTATTATTTTATTTTTCCAGTTTCATTGTTTGCATTTTATTTTGTGGAGCGTCATTCCAGTTTTCGGTTGGCATTTTTTATTTTATTCTGGCAATTTACTCATCAGAAAAGAAGATTTAGCTCCCCAAGTAATAAAACTCAAGGATTGGAGGTGAATTTGTATCAATGGACCTGGCATGATTTTGAAGATCAAACAGAAGCGAATAACACTAGTGAGGATGACCCTTATGATTTCTCTACAGGAAATAAAAATTTCGAATATATAACCAGAGATTTTTGGGCAGGATCGCTCAGGAATGGTTACCGCTATACCATCGGTTTTCTACGCATGACTGGTCAATCAACTCTGGAAGGTATGGTCGGTACTTTGGTGCACGATGGAAATCCAGTTACGCTTCCTGATAGTGGAGGATGGATAGTGAGCTTTGACCTTTCCGAGGATCGAAATGAGTTTGAGCATGTCAGGCTCAATCATCGAGCAAGCAGAGAATTATGCGCCGCTGTTTCCAGTGCAATATACGACCATTACAATATTTCTAAAGCAGGTATATATTGTTGGTATGCTGCCCGCCCCAGATTACTGGGTTTGTATGATAGGGCATTAGGCTTTACCGTTGATGTAGAACTTAAACAAAAAATTATTCCATTAACAACTAATTATAATCGCTCGGGCGATACAGGGAGGGGCTATGCCATCATCACGCAATACTATTCATATTCTAACCGGCGATCAGATATCAGCCGTACTGGATCGTAAGTTAAAACAAGCCGCCAAAAATACCGCAGAACGCAAACTCGCTACCGGGGAATATGTGATGTATGAAGGCAGGGTTGTGCCAGCCAGTATGCTGGCCGAAGCACAAACCAGCCATGGCGGTTTCATTAATATTTACCAGCCATGCCTTTTAAAGCGAATCTTGCCGGAGAGTATCGGCTCTCCGACATTAACCTTACTCTTCCGCCACCTCCAGCTGCGAAAACCCACCGCTCCCCTGCCAGCCGTTAAGTCTCTGATACACCACCTCGACCGCATCCTTAATCGGCTGGGTCATTGGATAGTAGAAGCCGACGATATCCGGCTGAATACCTAAGAAGATCACCTCGCCGATATCCTCTTTCAGCTGATCGATAAGATAGTTAAGCGGCATATTGTGGGTGGTCATCATAAACATCTCGGCGATATCGTCCGGGTCGACGATGCGGATTTCGCCTGGATTGAGCCCCATATCGGTGGCATCGACGATCAGCAGCCGGTCGGGGCGCAGTTCACGAATAGCGACGATGTCGTTTTCCGGGGCGCTGCCGCCGTCAATCACTACCCAATCGCCAACCGGATTAGCGGTGCACATCTCCGCCAGCAGCGGGCCTGCGCCGTCGTCACCCATCATGCTGTTGCCGACACAAAGTAAAACATCAGTCACGGAGCCTCCTCACCATCAGGTAGATGGCGCTTTCCTGGTGAATATCATGCAGCATGCTGAGCATAATTTTGCTCCACGCCTGCTGCTCGGGGGTCTGCCCGGCCTGCGCTTTATCGAAAGCGTTGGCGAGCATGGCCACGTGATTGCTGTCGATAACAATCTCGCCATATTTCGGCACACCTTCCATTTTGCGCCGCGCGGTGCTGCCCTCTTCGAGGGTGGCAATCCACGCCAGATACGCCTCCCACGGACAGCTCAGCGCCGCCTCCAGGCAGTCGATCACGCCGAGGTGGTGGCCAATCGCCAGGCTGTAATAGACCACCTGCTGCGCCTGATCGGGCGTGGCATCGTTCTCATCAATAAATTTACGGCTCAGCTGACTGAACACCACCGTTTCGCTCATCGGATACGCGCTCCCTCTACCACCTGGTTAAGATGGGTGACGATCTCGGTCAGACGCGGATCTTTCTCCGCCTCCAGCCAGCGAACCACCTGGCTGTCGCCCTGTCCGAGCAGGCGCATGTAGTCGTCAGCAATCTGGCGGCCGTAGCGATAGCCCGCCAGGCGACGCGCTTCGCGGTCGATGCGCACGCGCAGCGGCTGCACCATGTCCGGGTGAAGAATTTCAGCCGCTTGTTGGTCCTGCTCGCCAGGCAGGCGAGCGTGGATTTTCTGCTCCAGCAGGCCCAGCGCCATGGCGAAGCCGTACAGCGTCGCGGCTGGCGTCGGCGGGCAGCCGGGAATATAAACATCTACCGGCACGATTTTGTCGGTCCCGCCCCACACGCAGTAGAGGTCATGGAAGATGCCGCCGCTGTTGCCGCATGCGCCGTAGGAGATACAAATTTTCGGGTCCGGCGCAGACTGCCAGGCGCGTAATGCAGGCGAACGCATCGCGCGGGTCACCGCCCCGGTAAACAGCAGAATATCGGCATGTCGCGGCGAAGGGACCACTTTGATCCCAAAACGCTCGGCATCAAACAGCGGCGACAGGGTGGCGAAAATCTCGATTTCGCAGCCGTTACAACCGCCGCAGTCCACGCGGTAGACATAGGCGGAGCGCTTAATTTTCTTCAGCAACGCGGTTTTCATGCTGGCGATGGATTCATCCACCGTCATCGGCACCGGGATGCCGTTGTCGTCGCGCGGGCCTAATAAATTGCTCATCAGCTGGCCTCTCTCATATGGCGAGTCAGTTCAATACGGTCGGACGGCACCAGACATTTCTGGCGTTTGCACTCCGGGCAGGTCTCAAAGCTTTCGCGATGCAGCTCGGCACGGGTGTCGCCGTTGTGCTTAAGCAGCGCGATGGCGTAGTCGATCTCTTTTTGCACGGCGAACGGGCGTTCGCACACCCGGCAGTGGCAGATGTCGAAACGCGATTGCTGGAGAAAATCCTCTTTCTTCCACACCGCCAGCTCGTACTCCTGAGAGAGCTTAATCGCCGCCGTCGGGCAAACTTCTTCACAGCGTCCGCAGAAGATGCAGCGCCCAAGATTGAACTGCCACGCCAGCTGGTTGGTGGCGAGACAGGTATCCACCGTCAGCGCGTTCGACGGGCAGGCGTTCACGCAGGCCGCACAGCCAATGCACTGCTGCGGATTGTGCTCCGGCTTGCCGCGGAAATTTTTATCCACCGGCATCGGCTCCAGCGGGTATGAATGCGTCGCGGTGCCGGTCTTAATAACTTTTTTAATAAAGGTAAACATTAATTAGTTGCTCCCAGCTTACGTGCGGTGTTTTTCCCCTCACCCCGGCCCTCTCCCAAAGGGTGAGGGAGAAGTACAGACGGCGTTCGGACTTGCCCACAGCGCCAATCTGTCCCCTCATCCTCCCAGGGAGAGGGTGAGGGTCGGAAAACCCCACGCAATGGCTCAATTATTTCAGCGGCGAGTTCTTACGCTCGATGCTGTAGCGCTCCAGCTCTTTGTACGGCACCACTTTGCTCTTCTTCTTGCGCACATCGACCACGGTCATGCGGTCAGTACAGGAGTAGCAAGGGTCGAGGCTACCGATAATCAGCGGCGCATCGGACACGGTGTTGCCGCGCAGCATATAGCGCAGAGTCGGCCAGTTGGCGTAGGTCGCCGCCCGGCAGCGCCAGCGGTATAGCTTCTGGTTGTCGCCGGTCATGCTCCAGTGGATATCATCCCCGCGCGGCGCTTCCGAGAAACCCAGCGCGAAGCGGTGCGGAATATAGGTGAAACCTTCTACCGCTAGTGGGCCGCCCGGCAGGTTATCGAGGCCGAAGTCGATCATGTTCAGCGCGGTATAGACTTCGTTGATGCGCACCTTCAGGCGCGAAATCACGTCGCAGCCCTGCTCGCTGTGCACTTCCATCGGCAGCAGGCCGTAACCGACAAACGGGTGATCGGCGCGGGTATCGCGGGCATGACCGCTGGCACGCACCATCGGGCCGACGTTGCTGAAGTCGCGGGCGATCTGCGGGTCGAGACGACCAATGCCCACAGTGCGCTGTTCCATATTCGGCGTGCTGAGCAGCATATCCACCAGCTCCTGCACGTCGCGGCGCATCTGCTGCGCCAGCTGACGGGTCTGGATCATGTCCTCTTTCAGCAGGTCGCGACGGATGCCGCCAATCAGGTTCAGGCCGTAGGTTTTGCGCGCCCCGGTGAGAATTTCCGCCATCTTCATCGACGTTTCGCGAACGCGGAAGAACTGCATAAACCCGGAGTCGAAGCCGGTGAAGTGGCAGGCCAGGCCGAGGTTGAGCAGGTGCGAGTGCAGACGCTCAACTTCCAGCAGAATGGCGCGGATCATCTGCGCACGTTCCGGCACCACGATGCCCATCGCGTTCTCGACGGAGGTGGTGTAGGCGGTACTGTGGGCAAAGCCGCAGATGCCGCACACGCGATCCGACAGGAAGGTGACTTCGTTGTAGCCCATGCGGGTTTCCGCCAGCTTTTCCATACCGCGATGGACGTAGAACAGGCGATAGTCGGCGTCGATAATATTTTCGCCGTCAACGAACAGGCGGAAGTGGCCCGGTTCATCGGAAGTCACGTGCAGCGGGCCAATCGGCACCACGTTGTTCTTTTTCGTACCCAGTTCATTAATGAATTCATAGGTTTCAGCATCGGTGGTCGGTGCCGGGCGCTGACGGTAATCCATGCTGTCTTTGCGCAGCGGATACAGCTCATCCGGCCAATCGTCCGGCAGCACCAGGCGACGTTCGTCCGGCAGCCCTACCGGCACCAGGCCGTACATATCGCGCACTTCGCGCTCGCCCCAAACGGCAGCGGGCACGCGCGGCGTGACGGACGGATATTCCGGCTTATTGGCATCCACTTCCACGCGCACGGTGATCCAGCACTTCGTCCCCTGCTCCATCGACAGCACGTAGTAGACGGCGTAGTGGCCGTTCAGCTTGCGTTCGTCGTTGCCAAACAGCACCGACAGCCAGCCGCCCTGCTTGTAGTAAAGGAACTCGACCACTTCCGGTAAATAGTTGACCTTCACCGTCACGGTAAGCTGGTCTTTGGTCTGCCAGGCTTCATCCAGCACCACGCCCGGAAAGGCCTGATGCAGTGCGGCGAGATAGTGTTGACCGATTTTTTCTTCAGACATGCTCAAACTCTCTTAAATCACGCCACCAGCAAGGAGACGAAGGCTAAAAAGGCTAAACCGAACCCGGTCCAGGTAATGCGCCCGGTGATATCCAGGCGCAGACGCGCCATGCTGTTTTCGAACAGGGCGATAATCAGTACGCCAACCACCAGCTTGACGACGGCAACCACCAACGCCAGCAGCAGACCGCCGACGCTAAAACTGGTCATCTGCCCCCACGGGATAAACACGCCGACAAACATCTGCAACACCACCAGCTGTTTAAGGCTGATGCCCCACTTCAGCACGCCGAAGCCGCTTCCGCTGTATTCTGAGAGCGGGCCTTCCTGAAGCTCCTGCTCCGCTTCTGCCAGGTCGAACGGCAGCTTGCCCATTTCGATAAAGGTGGCGAAGGCGCAGGCGCACAGCGCCAGAATCAGCGGAATGCTGCGCGCGGCAGGCCAGTGGTAAATGGTGTCGGTGATGCTGCTGATATGGGTGGAACCCGCAACCTGCGCCGCAACCCACAGGCCGAGCAGCAGAATCGGCTCCACCAGCACGCCGAGCATCGCCTCGCGGCTGGCCCCGATAGCGGTAAACGGGCTGCCGGTATCCAGGCCGGAAATGGCAAAGAAGAAGCGGGCGATAGCGAACAGGTAGATCAGGGTAATCAGGTCACCCAACCCCGTCATTGGCGAGTCAACGGTGACCACCGGCAGCGCGGTGGCGATGGTCAGCATCACGCCGACCATCACGTATGGCGTCAGGCGGAACACCCAGCCGGAGGCATCAGGGCCAATGCTCTGACGGCCCAGCAGTTTGATGATGTCGCGATACTCCTGCAACACGCCGGGACCACGGCGGTTATGCAGACGCGCGCGCGCAACGCGGGTAATCCCGGACAACAGCGGCGCGGCGGCAAACAACACCAGCGCCTGCAACAATGCAATTAATACGCTCATTCTCAGGCTCCTCGCGAAATCACAATCACCACCAGCACCGCCAGCTCAACCAGCGCCACGCCGCGAAACAGCGCGGGTGCAGAAGCGCTCTGCCAGCCGGGGACCAGGCGCACCGGATTCAGCCAGTGGCGCAGCTTCAGCATCGGCGCAAAGGCTTCTTTCACCGGCATGGCGAAACCGTGGGCGGTGATGACCATTGATTTTTCATGGTCGTAGCCGCAGACCCAGGCCGCGCCGCGAGAGCGCGCTGGCAGGCGGTCGCCTTTGAAGAAGATCATCAGCAGCAGCGGCAGCAGCGGGCAGGCAATCAGCAGAATGGCGATCAGCGGCTGGGAGACAACGCTGGAAACTTCCGCCTGAACCGGGAACGCCCCGCTCACCAGCGGCAGCAACCACGGCGCGGCAATCCCGCCAATCACGCAGCAGACCGCAGCCAGCACCACGCTAAAGGTCATCAGCCACGGCGCGCAGGTGGCATTTTCCGCCTCTTTGCTGCGCGGTGCGCCAAGGAAGGTGACGCCGTAGACTTTCGCCATACACATCACCGCCAGCGCGCCGGTAATCGCCAGGCCCACCGCCAGCAGCGGCCCCAGCAGACGACCAATAAAGGCATCCCCGGTGCTTAGCTTGAAGAAGGATTGATAGATAACCCACTCCCCAGCAAAACCGTTCAGCGGCGGCAGCGCGGCCATCGCCATCAGCCCCACCAGCATAGAGAGCGAAATCAGCGGCATTTTTTTGCCAATTCCGCCGAGTTTCTCGATATCACGATGACCGGTGCGGAACCACACCGCCCCCGCGCCGAGAAACAGCGTAGTTTTAAACAAGCTATGGTTGATCAGGTGATACATGCCGCCGATAAATCCCAGCACCATCAGGGTCGGGTTATGGGTAGCGACGCCGGTGACGAACGCCCCGAGGCCGAGCAGGATAATGCCGATGTTTTCCAGGGTGTGGTACGCCAGCAGGCGCTGAATATTGTGCTCCATCAGCGCGTACAATCCGCCGATAAACGCGGTGATCATCCCCAGCACCAGCAGCATTACGCCCCACCACAGCGGCGGTACGCTTCCGGCCAGCGACACCGTCAGGATGCCGTAGAGACCGACCTTCATCACCACCGTCGAGAACAGCGCGGCAGCCGGAGCGCCCGCGCCCGCATGGGCCTGCGGTGCCCAGCCGTGCAGCGGGATAACCCCGGCCAGCAGCGCAAAGCCCACCAGACCCGGCAACCACAGCAGCGCGTTTTGCGGCGCTTCCATCGCCAGTTGGGTAATCTGCGCCAGCTCAAGGGTGCCGTAGAACGACCACACCAGCCAGCAGCTCCATGCCATCAGCAGCGTGCCGAGACGTCCCAGCGCAAACCACAGCTTGCCGGACTGCGCGCAGCCGGTAAGAAAGGCGGCGCAGAGCGCCATAATCTCCGCCATCACCACCAGCGCGCCGAAGTTCGTCACCACCACCGCGCAGGTCGCAGCGGCCAGCAACAGGTTCACCAGCAGGCCGTTCGCTTTGACCTGCGGATGGCGATGCCAGGAAATATTGAACAGTGAAATCGGCAGCGCCGACAAGCCAATCGCCAGCAGCCACAGCGCGTTAACGCCGCCAACCCGCATGGTCAAATGCAGCATCTGCAACATGCCACCGCTGATGCGTTCCGGCATCAGTAGCGCCGTTCCGCCCGCCAGCACCAGCATTACGCTGGCGACCGCGCCGCCAATCCCGGCAATCGCCCCGCTCAGCGGTTTACGCATGGTGAACAGAAATGCCAACACTGCGCTGGCGGCGTACCAGGCCACCGCCTGATTCACTAATGAAATCACACTCATTTCACGTCCCCTTGTTGCGCCTGAAACAGCGACAGATCGCCGAGGTCGGTATTAAAAGTCAGCTGTCGCTTACGCTTACTGGCCTGGGCGATATCGCGGATATCCACCAGCAGCAGCGCTTTGGTCGGACAGGTACGCACGCACGCCGGCCCCTGTTCGTCGAAGTAACACAGGTCGCATTTGACGGCGATAGCGCGCACGCCGGGTACCCAGTCGAGCAGTGAACTGACGCGGGCCGGGGCCGGTGGCGCAGCGGGTGCCAGCGGCGTATTGGCGTTGGCCGGAATATCCAGCGGACGGCTGCCGGAAAACTCAATCGCGCCGAACGGACAGGCGATGCCGCACAATTTGCAGCTTACGCACAGGCTCTCGTTGAGCTGCACCGCGCCATCGACGCGATTAATCGCATTAACCGGGCAGACGGCGGCGCAGGGGGCGTCTTCGCAGTGGTGGCACATTTGCGGCGCGGATTCTTTTTCATTGCGCATTAATTGCAGCCGGGGCATAGATTGCAGTCCCTGCTGGCGGTGAGTCTCAGCGCAGGCGGCTTCGCAGGTGCGACAGCCGATACAGACGGTGGAGTCAGCAATTACAAAACGGTTCACCGGGTCATCCTCGGGTGAAAGTCATTTTTGACGAAAACAGGTTGCGCAGGTGTCAGCTTCGACACTTGTCGACACCTGACGATTAACGGGCCTGCGTCAGGTGGTTTAAATCCACCGGCAGGCCTTGTTCCATAGCTTCATACAGGCGGTCATACACGGTGGCGATGGCCGCCAGATAGTGCTCGAGAACCTGCTCGCGGTCGCGGTTGCTAATACGGCCATCAATGGTGCCGTCTGAACCCAGCGTTGCCTGCGCAATCAAGCGCTTATCGTCACCCGTTTTGGTTTCGACGTAATATTCAATGGTATGGCTGTTAAAGCCTTCTGCCAGCGCGACGTAGACCTGAAAATGGCCAAACAGGACGAAGCACAGCTCTTTGTCCGGCGCACAGCTCATGGCGTGATGCAGACGCGCTTTCGACAGCGTTATCCCCTGAACCAGCGAGTTGCAGTAGGTGTGCCACTGCTCCTGATGCTGGCGGTGACGATCGGCGATGTAGTCCGCCTTTTCACTTAATTCCCAAATAGTCATCCCGGCTCCCCCGTTGTATGAGATGCACCGTTTAAGCATTTTCCGTGCCAAATTTTAATCAATTGATATTTAACGAATTTAATATAAACAAACCGTTAAAATGACATGTCGATGACGATGTCAGACGGCTGTCATCGTCATTTATCCGACATTAGCTATGACCTGGCATCGTTATTGCATTAATGGGCCATCGCGATACGGAGGCACCATGCACGAAATCACTCTTAGCCAGCGGGCGCTGGAAATTATCGAACAGCAGGCGCAGCAGGCCGGCGCGCGTCGGGTCACCGGCGTGTGGTTGAAGGTCGGGGCGTTCTCCTGCGTGGAAGCCAGCGCGTTGACCTTCTGCTTTGAACTGGTGTGCCGCGGCACGCTGGCGGAAGGCTGCGAACTGCATATCGCCGAACAACAGGCTGAATGCTGGTGTGAAACCTGCCAGCAGTACGTGCACCTTATCTCACAGCACGTGCGCCGCTGCCCGCAGTGTCAGAGCGACCAGCTACAGATCGTGGCGGACGATGGCTTACAGATTCAGCGAATAGAAGTAGATCAGGAGTAAATTATGTGTACAACCTGCGGCTGCGGCGAAGGCAACCTTTATATAGAAGGCGACGAACATAACCCGCATTCGGCGTTTCGCAGCGCCCCCTTCGCGCCTGCCCCGCGCCCGATGATGAACATTACCGGCGTCAAAACCGATAACTTCGCCCCAACCCGCTCAGAGGCTGGCGACCTGCACTACGGTCACGGCGAAGCGGGAACCCACGCGCCGGGCCAGAGCCAGCGGCGGATGTTAGAAGTCGAAATCGACGTGCTGGATAAAAACAACCGTCTGGCCGCCCGCAACCGCGCGCGCTTCGCCGCCAAAGGCCAGCTGGTGCTCAACCTGGTCTCCAGCCCCGGCTCCGGCAAAACCACCCTGTTAACCGAAACCCTGGTGCGGCTGAAAGAGAAAACTGCCTGCGCGGTGATCGAAGGCGATCAGCAGACGGTGAACGATGCCGCGCGCATTCGCGCCACCGGTACCCCGGCGATTCAGGTCAACACCGGTAAGGGTTGCCACCTCGACGCGCAGATGATTGCCGACGCAGCCCCGCGCCTGCCGCTTGCCAACAACGGCATTCTGTTTATCGAAAACGTCGGCAACCTGGTGTGCCCGGCGAGCTTCGACCTCGGCGAGCGCCATAAAGTGGCGGTGCTGTCGGTGACCGAAGGCGAAGACAAACCACTGAAGTACCCGCACATGTTCGCCGCCGCCAGCCTGATGCTGCTCAACAAAGTTGACCTGCTGCCGTATCTCAACTTTGACGTTGAACAGTGCCTCGCCTGCGCCCGCGAGGTGAACCCGAATATTGAAATCATCCTGCTTTCCGCCACCAGCGGCGAAGGCATGGACCAGTGGCTAAACTGGCTGGAGGCGCAGCAATGTGCATAGGCATTCCGGGACAAATCTGCGCCATTGACGGCAATCTGGCGAAGGTTGAAGTGTGCGGCATTCAGCGCGAAGTCGATCTCACCTTAGTCGGCGCGGTCGACGACCAGGGCCAGCCGCGCCTCGGCCAGTGGGTGCTGGTGCACGTCGGCTTCGCCATGAGCATCATTAATGAAGCCGAGGCCCGCGACACCCTGGAGGCGCTACAAAATATGTTTGAAGTCGAGCCGGACGTCGGTGCGCTGCTGTACGGCGAGGAGCGGTAATGCGTTTTGTTGATGAATACCGCGCCCCGGAACAGGTGATGCAGCTGGTGGAGCACCTACAGCAGCGGGCGCACCTGTTGCCGCATACCGCCGAACGTCCCCTGCGCATTATGGAAGTGTGCGGTGGCCATACTCACGCCATTTTTAAGTTTGGCCTCGACCAGCTGCTGCCGGAAAATATCGAGTTTATTCACGGCCCCGGCTGCCCGGTGTGCGTCTTGCCGATGGGACGCATCGACGCCTGCATCGATATCGCCAGCCGCCCGGGGGTGATTTTCTGTACCTTCGGCGACGCCATGCGCGTGCCGGGAAAAAACGGTTCGCTGCTGCAGGCAAAATCGCGCGGGGCCGACGTGCGGATTGTCTATTCGCCAATGGATGCCCTGAAGCTGGCGCAGCAGAACCCTGAGCGTGAAGTGGTATTCTTTGGTCTCGGCTTCGAAACCACCATGCCCGCCACCGCTCTGACCCTGCGTCAGGCCCGCGAGCGCGGCGTATCCAACTTCTACTTTTTCTGCCAGCACATCACCCTGCTGCCGACCCTGCGCAGCCTGCTCGATCAGCCGGATAACGGGATCGACGCCTTTCTCGCCCCCGGGCACGTCAGCATGGTCATCGGTACCGAAGCCTACGGATTTATCGCCAGCGACTATCATCGTCCATTAGTGGTGGCAGGATTCGAACCGCTTGATCTACTGCAAGGCGCAGTGATGCTGGTTGAGCAGACAATAGCGCGGCACAGCGAGGTGGAAAACCAGTACCGCCGCGTAGTGCCCGATGAAGGCAACCCGCTGGCGCAGTCAGCCATCGCCGACGTTTTCTGCCTCAGCGGCGACAGCGAGTGGCGCGGTCTGGGGGTGATTAGCGATTCCGGCGTGCATCTGACGCCCGCTTATCAACGCTTTGACGCCGAGGCACATTTCCGCCCGGCACCGCAGCGCGTTTGCGACGATCCGCGCGCCCGCTGCGGCGAGGTGCTGACCGGTCGTTGTAAACCTCATCAGTGCCCGCTGTTCGGCAATACCTGCAACCCGCAAAGCGCGTTCGGCGCGCTGATGGTCTCATCGGAAGGCGCTTGCGCCGCCTGGTATCAATACCGCAGTCAGGAAATCGAAGCATGAAAAGCGTCCAGTTAGCCCACGGTAGCGGCGGTCAGGCGATGCAACAGCTGATCGCCTCCCTGTTTATGCAGGCTTTCGCCAATCCCTGGCTGGCGGAGCAGGAGGATCAGGCGCGTCTCGATCTCGCTCAGCTTACCGCTCAGGGCGACAGGCTCGCCTTCTCCACCGACAGCTACGTCATCGATCCGCTATTTTTCCCCGGCGGCAATATCGGCAAGCTGGCGGTCTGCGGCACCGCCAACGATGTGGCGGTGAGCGGCGCGATCCCACGCTATCTCTCCTGCGGATTTATTCTTGAAGAGGGGCTGGAGATGGCCACTCTCGAAGCGGTGGTGAGTAGCATGGCGCAGACCGCGCGGGAAGCGGGTATCGCTATTGTCACCGGCGATACCAAAGTGGTACCGCGCGGGGCGGCGGATAAGCTGTTTATTAACACCGCCGGGATCGGCGTCATCCCCACCGGTATTCGCTGGGGCGCACAGCAGATTAGCGCCGGCGATGTCCTGCTGGTCAGCGGCACGCTTGGCGATCATGGCGCGACGATTCTCAACCTGCGCGAGCAGATGGGGCTGGACGGCGCGCTGTCCAGCGACTGCGCGGTGTTGACGCCATTAATTCAGGCCCTACGCGATGTGCCTGGCGTCAAAGCGTTGCGCGATGCGACCCGCGGCGGAGTAAACGCGGTGGCCCATGAGTTCGCCGCCGCCAGCGGCTGCGGGATTGAGCTGCACGAACAGAAGCTGCCGGTTAACGATACCGTGCGCGGCGTGTGCGAGCTGCTCGGGTTGGACGCGCTAAATTTTGCCAATGAAGGTAAGCTGGTCATTGCCGTCACCCGCGAGGCGGCGGAAAGCGTACTTACGCATTTACGGTCTCACCCGTTAGGGCGAGATGCGGCGATAATTGGCGACGTTGTTGAGCGCCGGGGAGTGCGATCCATTGGCCTGTACGGCGTGAAGCGCACGCTCGACCTTCCCCACGCCGAGCCGCTGCCGCGCATTTGTTAACGGAGTACGGGAGAGTTCCCGGAGGCGGCGCGTTGCGCCTGTCCGGGCTACAAAACCCAGACCGGTAGCCCGGACAGATGCGCAGCATCGCCTCCGGGGAAAACATCGGGCCACTACGGATGGCTAACAGCGGCAACAACCGCTTTATTAACATACTATTATTTGTGTCATCACTTTCTTCTGCGCCGCGTTGTGGTGCTTTTTGGACTTAAGCAATGTCGTATACACCGATGGGCGATCTTGGGCAGCAGGGTCTGTTCGATATCACCCGTATTTTATTACAGCAGCCGGACCTGGCCGCGCTGAGCGAAACGCTGACCCGCCTGGTGCAGCAATCCGCGCTCGCCGACCGGGCAGCAATTATTCTGTGGCAAGCGGGTAACCATCGCGCAGTCCGCCACGCTTGCGATGACACTGGCCATCCGGTCAGTTACGAAGATGAGACCGTCCTCGCTAACGGCCCGGTAAGACGCCTGCTGTCGCGCCCGGACGCGCTGCATTGCGATAGCACCACCTTCGCCGAAACCTGGCCGCAGCTCGCCAAAAGCGGACTCTATCCCGCTTTTGGCTACTACTGCCTTCTGCCGCTGGCGGCAGAAGGCCGCATCTTCGGCGGCTGCGAGTTTATTCGCGACGACAACCGTCCGTGGACAGAAAAAGAGTACCAGCGGCTGCATACCTTTACGCAAATCATCGCCGTGGTGACCGAGCAGATCCAAAGCCGAGTCAGCAATAACGTTGACTACGACCTGCTGTGCCACGAGCGCGATAATTTCCGTATTCTGGTGGCGATCACCAACGCCGTACTCTCGCGGCTGGATATCGACGAGCTGGTCAGCGAAGTGGCAAAAGAGATCCACCGCTACTTCCGCATCGACGCCATCAGCGTGGTGCTGCGCAGCAACCGCAAGGGCAAGCTCAACATCTATTCCACCCACTATCTCGACGCCAGCCATCCGGTGCACGACCAGAGCGAAGTGGACGAGGCCGGCACCCTGACCGAGCGAGTGTTCAAAAGCAAAGAGATGCTGCTGCTTAACCTGCACGAACATGACCCGCTGGCACCGTACGAAAAAATGCTCTTCGAGATGTGGGATAACAAAATTCAGACCCTGTGCCTGCTGCCGTTGATGTCCGGCAATACCCTGCTTGGCGTGCTGAAGCTGGCGCAGTGCGATGAAAAAGTGTTTACCACCACCAACCTTAAGTTGCTGCGGCAAATCGCCGAGCGCGTGTCGATTGCCGTCGATAACGCCCTCGCTTATCGCGAAATCCAGCGTCTGAAGGAGCGGCTGGTTGATGAGAACCTCGCCCTGACCGAACAGCTCAATAACGTTGAAAGCGAGTTTGGTGAAATCATCGGACGCAGCGAAGCGATGAACAGCGTGCTCAAGCAGGTCGAAATGGTGGCGCACAGCGACAGCACGGTGCTGATCCTCGGCGAAACCGGCACCGGTAAAGAACTAATTGCCCGCGCCATTCATAACCTCAGCGGGCGCAACAGTCGTCGGATGGTCAAAATGAACTGCGCGGCGATGCCCGCCGGGCTGCTGGAAAGCGACCTCTTTGGTCACGAACGCGGAGCCTTTACCGGCGCCAGCGCTCAGCGCATCGGCCGCTTCGAACTGGCGGACAAAAGCTCGCTGTTCCTTGATGAAGTGGGCGACATGCCGGTAGAGCTGCAACCGAAGCTGCTGCGCGTGTTGCAGGAGCAGGAGTTCGAGCGCCTCGGCAGCAATAAGTTGATTCACACCGACGTACGCTTGATCGCCGCGACCAACCGCGATCTTAAGCAGATGGTCGCCGATCGCGAATTCCGTAGCGATCTCTACTACCGCCTGAACGTCTTCCCGATCCACTTGCCGCCGCTGCGCGAGCGCCCGGACGATATTCCGCTGCTGGTAAAAGCCTTCACCTTTAAAATCGCCCGTCGTCTGGGACGTAATATTGACAGCATTCCGGCAGAAACCCTGCGTACCCTCAGCCGCATGGAGTGGCCGGGAAACGTACGCGAACTGGAGAACGTCATTGAGCGTGCGGTGCTGCTGACCCGCGGCAGCGTGCTGCAACTATCACTGCCGGAAATGAGTATCGAGCAGGAACCGCTGGCCGCAGAAGTGCTGCCGGAAGACGGCGAAGATGAATACCAGCTGATTATCCGGGTACTGAAAGAGAGCAATGGCGTGGTCGCCGGACCGAAAGGCGCGGCCCAGCGGCTGGGGCTAAAGCGCACAACATTGCTTTCAAGAATGAAACGGCTGGGCATTAATAAAGACCACCTGATGTAACGCCATCATCAAACGCCAGCAGATTAGCCTCGCTGGCGGAAATATCATACCCGGCTCGCGGCTAACGCCCTAGCCGGGCTACCTGTCCGCAGACGGTGGGGAATCCGAAGCCCGGGTGGGTATGGCTTCCCGGAGGCGATGCTGCGCATCTGTCCGGGCTACAAGTTCGTGCAGTTTGGTAGCCGCCTCCGGGGGATTTTGCGAAGCTATTTATCAGAACTGAAGCCGTTGCTGGTCGCCAGTTCGGCAAACCACAGCGCGTTGCGTTTTATCTGCCGCTCGCCGGTTTGCAGGTTGAGCCGCCAGAAACCGTAGCGCCGCTTGAACGAGTTAATCCACGACCAGTTATCGATAAAGGTCCACTGATGCACGCCAAAGCAGTTGGCACCGTCGGCAATGGCGCGATGCAGCTGCACTAGATGCTCTTCCATCAGGCTGATACGGAACGAATCATCAATCACTCCGTCTTCACCCGGCTCGCCTTCCGACTCAATATCCATCGCAATACCAATTTCGGCGAGGAACCACTTTATATTGCCGTAGTTATCGCGAATATTGGCGGCAATGTCGTAAATCGCCTGCGGCAGAATTTCATTATTATCGCGATACGGGTTAAAGCGCCCTTCTGGATTCACGTAGTTTTCGAAGTAAAACTCTGGCGTGAAATAGTCCAGCGCATAGTCGCTTTCGCGCGCCTTCACCCGCCGCGGCACGTAGTAGTTGACGCCGAGAAAGTCGACGTGCGAGCCGGTAATGAGCTCAACATCGGCTTTCGTCACCACCGGCAGGCAATCGTGAGCGGCCAGAATTTCGCACAGCTCTTTCGGGAACTGATGCTTCACCAGCGGGTCGAGGAAGCTGCGGTTAAAAAACAGATCCGCATACCACGCCGCCTTTTTGTCCTCCGCGCTGTCGTTGCGGGTATAGGACGGCGTCAGGTTCAGCACCACGCCAATCTCGCTTTTCAGCGCCAACGCACGAAACTCGCGGACCGCTTTGGCGTGGGCCAACATAATGTTGAACGCCACCTGCGCCGCCAGCTTGCCGTCTTTTTTACACGGATAGTGGAAGTCATACAGATAGCCCCCCTCTACCGGCACAATCGGCTCGTTGAAGGTAATCCAGTATTTCACCTTGTGGCCAAATAGCTCAAAAGCGGTGCGGGCGAAACGAGCGAAAAGATCCGTCACATGCGCCGACTCAAAGCCGCCGTACTGCTTTTGCAGGGCTTCCGGCATGTCGAAATGATAGAGGTTGATCATCGGCTCAATGCCGTTTTCAATCATTTCATCCAGGTAATCGTTATAGAAACGCACCGCGTCCGCATTGGGCGCGCCGGTTTCGAAGTCGTCAATGAGCCGCGACCATTGAATCGATGTCCGAAAGGAGTTGAAGCCGGTCTGCTTCATCAACGCCACGTCCTGCGGATATTGATGATAAGTGTCGCAGACGGTTTGCGGCCCAATCTGCTGATAAAAACGCTCCGGCTGCTCGGCAAACCAGCTATCCCAAATTGAACGGTGCGGCTTGTTGCTTATGCCCTCCGTTTGCGCGCCTGATGCCGCCGCGCCCCAAAAAAAGCCTTCCGGAAACTGATACCGGGTCATAACGCCTCCTGTAAGTTAAAAAAGGCTGCACCCAACGAGCGCAGCCAATAAGCACTACTCTGCAACCACTTCAATTGACTTGATAAACATATAGCCCCAGTCACCGGCGAATTTACCGAAGTCGACGCGGTTATCACCGGCCTTCAGCTCAACGGGCACCAGCAGCTGCTGGCCCTGCTCATCGGTCTGCGGGAACTCCACCGCGATTGGCGCGCCGCCGTTAACGATAAACGAGTTTTTCTTACCGCCCCATTTGCCGTTGAACGTCACCCGCAGCTGATACTTTCCGGCCCACGGCGCGGCAACCTGCCAGCTCACCTTATCGCCATCGTTGGCAAACGGTCCGAGGAAGCCATCGTCGCCCAACGTCAGCGCATCTTTCTCACTTTTGGCCGCCTCAATTTTGCCTTGCGTAACATTAAACACCCCACCGCCAAAGCGGCAGTAATCGGCAGGCGTTTTACCAACGGCTTGCGTCACCGTCACCTTGACGGTTTTGCTGCTTTTGAGCAGGCCGTCATCGGCTGTAAAGGTCAGGTCATATTCACCGGGCGCGCTAAACCAGGCGCGGGTTTCGGCTTTATCCGTGGCACAAAAATGGGCCTGCGCGTTGCCGCCGTTGCTCCAGCCCACCTTCACGTTACGGTCCGGTAACGCATCATCGCGCCAGCTCGCGGTTAATTGCACGCCCTGATCCTGAGTCGTGGTGAGCTTATCGACCAGCGTTACCACCGGAGCCTGATTCTGCTGGGTGTGCTTGACGCTAATCACGTTCGAAGGCGCCGAACTACCGCTCTCGTTTTTGGCGATGGCGCGGTAATAATACGTATTCCCCAGTTGCAGACTGCGATAGTCATCGCGGAACAGATCCATCGTCTGCGGGTTCCACTCGTTAACGCCGTCGGAGATATCGCGCCCTACCACTTTCCACGGCCCTTTTGCCGAATCAGCGCGCTCCACGTCATAAGTGCGTCCTACCGCCGCCCCCAGCCAGTTGATGGCAAACGGCGAATCCGTCGCCCGCAGCTTCGGCGCGTCCGGCTTCGGCAGCGGCGGCGCTTTCTCCTGCCCGCTCATCTGCGCCGCCGCGGTCCGTACCAGGTCGACCACGTCTATTTCCTGGTTGGCTTTACCCTCTACCGGGAAGCCCGGCAAGTGGTAGCTGTAGTGGCCAGTGGACTCTTTATGCCAGTAGAAGCCACCCTCGTGACGATGGCCACGGAAGCCCCAAATCAGCCCACCCGCCGCCTGCGCGCCGTTGACCTCGCTATGCACAATCGACTGCATAATCGCATTGAGCTGCTGCGCGTCCAGCAGACCGAATTCGCCCACCATGTACACTTTCTTACCCGCAGTCGCCATCAGATCTTTTTTTACCTGATCGGGATGGTTGTTATCGGCATTGGTGTAGTAGTGGTTGCTGACGATATCGACGTTCGGATCGTTGAGTGCAAACGCATTGATTTTCTTATAGGTGCCGTCCACCACCAGCTGATGCGGCGCCCACTTTTTGATCCACGCGGCGGTCTGCTGAAGGAACGCGGCATTGGTGTCTTCCAGCTCGTTGCCGGTCTCCCAGGCCATAATCGCTTTTTCGTCATAATACGGGCGACCGGTCACGCTGTTGGTGCGGGTGATCACCTGGCGAATCACGTCGAGATAGGCCTTGAAGGTTTTGCTGTCGGTCCGATAAAAATCCTCCGGCTTTTCATGATAGAACGCCGCCAGCTGCTCGCGGCCGCCCCACCACCACCAGTGATCGATAAACGGCAGGATCAGGCGCAGTCCCTGTTTGTCCGCTTCGGCGATCATATTGTCGTAAACCCGCATCGCCTTTTCGTTGAGGCGCGGCATGCCGTCGGCGCTTTCCGGGGCCAAAATATGGGTTTCGCGACCGCAGGCCTGGTCAAACTCCTGCTGCACCGAGAGCACATACACTCGCTGCGCTTTGGCTCCAGTTTGCACCTGCGCCTTAATCCAGTTTTCCTGTTCGTCCGCCGTCGGCCAGCGGAAGTATTGCCCCCAACCGCGCGAGTCGGCTTTGCAGGTGCCGCGCGCATCGTCTTCAATACGGTGCAGCTCCGGCGCGTGGATGCCCGCAAAGCGGAAGACCTTGTCACCGTCTTTTAGCGTTGCGCCGTCGCGGGTAATAAAGTGTTCAAAGTGCGACTGCTCTGCGGCCATCGCCCCTGCGCTTCCCAGCGCCGAAAGCAGCGCCACGAGCATCAGTTTCTTTACCGGCTTGATCATTGTTATCTCTCCTTAGAACCAGACTTCGGCCTGCACGCCAAAGTTCAGCGTGTCGGTGTCGCCGCTGCGCGAGTAGCCGCCTGCGGAAATGGTGTTGGTGCTCCAGTCGTAGTTGCCGTCCAGCGCATCGGAGACACCTTTGTCCCACCTGGCGTAGGTAACGAAGAAGCGCAGCTGTGGGCGAGTCCAGAAGCCAGAGTCAAAGGTCAGGGTCGGCGCAACGGTGATTTTGGTCAGACCGCCTTTGCCTTTGCCGTCCACGCCTTTGTAGTTTTTATCGTCGAGATATTCGTAGCCCAGCTCATACTGCATGGCGAAGTTTTTGGTGATCTGCTGGTACGGACGGATCCCGGCCACCCAGCTGGAGCGCCCCCAGCCGTCGGCATCTTCCGTCCACCAGCGGTAGTTTTTGTCTTTCTGGTAATAAGCGAAAGTCGATATTTCCCAGTCGCCCAGAGAGGCCATATTATCCAGCACTACGCGCCAGGATTGGGTGTCTTCGAGGTTAGCCCAACCCCAGCCGTTTTTACCCAGCGAGTCCCCTGCCGCCAGGCCGCGCCCGTACTGGAAGACCACGCGAGAGTAGCCGCCGGTCAGGCCGTAAAAACCGTCAAAGTTGTAGACCCCGGTCACGCCGTAGCCCTTTTCCGCCGAGGTCGGGTGATTCTCGTTGCGGTTCATGTGGTGACCAATCAGCTCCAGATCGAAGCCGGTGCCGCCGATCTTTTTCAACCACAGGTTGAGCGAGTAGTCATCCGGATAACCCTGATCGCCTTTATCGACCGGGTAGGCTTTGGTTTCGTCCGTCGGCGAGAAGGCGTAAACCCCGGCGTCGAAGCGGGCGAAGCCGAGATCCATGTTATCGAAGCCGCCGCCGGTACCGTTGTACTGAATGTACTCCCAGTCAAACTGGTGGCTGGAGGTGTTGGAACTGCTGTAGCGCTTACCGGCCCAGAAGGTCATTTCCGGGGCGAAGTCGAGATTCGACAGCTCGGCAAAGCCTTCGCGGAACTGAACATCATGCCCGTCATCATCCTGACAGTTCCAGTCAGAGGTACATTTTGACTGGTGGGTGATGTTGGCCTGGACTTTCGCCACTACGCCGCTGTCTGAGGTTAACGTCACCGTCGGGATCAGTTCGATCTTGGTGTCCTCTTCGTTGCCCAGACGCCATTTGCCGTCCGGCATCAGGCCGACGGAGTCGGCGCGGTTGCCATCGGAGTTAGCGAGGATCCCCGAACGGATATAGCCATGGAGCATGAAATCGTATTTCTGCTCGGCGCTGGCGCAGTCGCTCATCACCATGAGGGCGAGTAAAGACAGAGGTATTGAATGATTTAGCCTGATCATTTTTTTTCCTTGGTTATTTTTTTATTAACACTGCCTGAGAACGGAAGGAAATTTACGGATCAAAAACGGAAATGTACATCCATTAACGGAAAGCGCTTTCCGCAATTGCCGGATGAGTTCACAAATTTGACGATAGAGGGCAAATATTCGTGATGAAGTTCACATAACCAGGCGGAAATAAAAAAGCCCGCACGCGGCGGGCCGATTCAGGCAGGGGAAAAGCTTAGCGTTCGGCGTCGGCGAGCTGGCGTTCGTAGACTTTGAAGAACGGGCGATAGAGCATCCACGCGTTAAAAATAGCGAACAGGCACATACATAAATTTTTCCAGCTACCGTTGGCTGACCAGGCCGCGCCGAGCGGCGACGGCATCGACCACGGCAGCATCGCCACCGCCCGGTCGAGAATCCCAAGCTGAGTTAAATACCAGGCGATACAGGCATTTATCAGCGGAACAAAAATAAACGGCAGCAGAAAAACCGGGTTCATGATGATGGGGAAGCCAAATAATATCGGCTCGTTGATGTTGAACAACGAGGGCAACAGGCCAATTTTTCCCACGCTTTTTAGCTGCCGCGAACGGCTGCGCATCGCCATAAAGACCAGCGGCAGGGTGGAGCCGATACCGCCAATCAGCAAGTAAAAATCCCAGAATCCCTGGAGGTAAATATGCGGCAGAGTAGCGGAACCAGCGGCCAGCGCCTGCTGGTTTTCAAACAGATAGGTCATCCAGAACGGGTTCATAATCCCGGTGATAATCAGCGCGCCGTGAATACCAACAAACCAAAGTAAATTACAGATAAATAACGAGATTAATACCGCAGTTAGCGTATCGGAGGCCACCACCAGCGGGCGTACCGCTTCGCTAATCAGCTCCGGTAAAATGCGCCCGGTGCTTTGCAACAATAACGCATTGATAACGCTGATAGAGAGCATTATCACAAGCAGCGGGATCAGCAGTTGGAAACCATTGCGGGTCATCACCGGCACCTCTTCCGGCAGACGGATACACCAGCCCTTCTTGTAGAAAAAACGGATAATTTCAATCGAATAGGTGCTTGAAATCAACGCGGTAAAAATCCCCATCCCGCCGAGAAAAATATTGGTCGCCCCATTATCGCGAAAGCCGATAAACAGCAAAAACGCCAGACAGCCGGTTAGCCCGCAGAGCCGCTCCGGCAGCCGGTACTGCTTGGCGAGGCTGGCGCTGGCGCCGAAGGCCACAATCAGCGCCACCAGCCCGATGGTGAGTTCGAAGGTCGGCAGCAGAATGGGCCGCAGCTGGAGATAGAACTGGCCGAAAGCCGATGCGCCGTCAATGGAAACGGGCGGAAACAAAATTGGCACCAGCAAACTTCCGACAATCACAAACGGCATCGCCAGCGCAAAGCTGTCGCGCATCGCCGTAATGTGATTATTGCGCGTCAGAACGTTGGCCAGCGGCGCCAGCCGCTGTTCGATGATATCGACGACAACATTCATCAACTGAATGTTCATAGTCCTGCCTTATAGGAATAGTTTTATCGCCGGGATGATCGCGCACTCCTGAGTAAAGTAAAAGCCCGCCATAGGTGATCGTGGTCACAATAAATAAATCCACAAACGGAAAGCGCTTTCCGTTTTATATCCACTATGACTATAGTCGGCACATCCAACTCATCAGGAGCGGTTTATGAAAAAGATAATGTTGTGTTGTTCTGCGGGCATGTCCACCAGCCTGCTGGTGAAAAAAATGGTCGCCGAAGCCGAGCAGCGCGGGCTGCCGGTAGAGATCAACGCCTTTGGCGTCGCGGAATTCGATCAGCAGGTCGGTCATTACCAGGTGGTACTGCTGGGACCGCAGGTGAAATACATGCAGAAAGACCTGCAAAAACAGGCCGATAAATACGGGATCCGCGTGGAACCCATCAACATGATGGATTACGGCATGCAAAAAGGCGGTGCCGTACTGGATTTCGCGCTTTCCCTTATTGATAACAAAAACTAAGGAAAGATCATGAGCTCTCTGTACGCTAAGTTGATCACCGTGATTGAACAGAAGATCACGCCCATGGCAGGTGCGATCGGCCAGCAAAAATATGTCACTTCGATCCGCGACGGCTTTATTACCGCCCTGCCCTTTATGATCGTCGGCTCGTTTTTACTGGTATTTATCTTCCCGCCGTTTTCACCGGATACCAATTGGGGCTTTGCCCGCGCCTGGCTGCAATTTTCTCTCGATCATCGCGACGCGCTGATGCTGCCGTTTAATTTCAGCATGGGGGTGATGACGCTGTTTATCGCCGTCGGAATCGCCGCGAGCCTGGCGAAGCACCACAATCTGGACCCGCTAACCGCCGGGATGCTGTCGCTGATGTCGTTTCTGCTAGTGGCCGCGCCGCTGAAGGATGGGCAGATCTCCACTGCCTATTTCTCCGGTCAGGGGATCTTCACCGCCATTCTGGTGGCGATTTATTCCACCGAACTGTACGCCTTCCTCAAGCGTCACAACATTACCATTCGTCTGCCGCCGGAAGTCCCGGCTGGCGTGGCGCGCTCGTTTGAAATCCTGATCCCGGTGCTGGCGATCGTGCTGACGCTGCACCCGCTGAATCTGTTTATCGAAGCCCAACTGGGGATGATCATTCCGGAAGCGATCATGTCGCTGGTAAAACCGCTGGTGGCGGCCTCCGATACTTTACCGGCGATCCTGCTGTCGGTACTGGTGTGCCAGGTCCTGTGGTTTGCTGGGATCCACGGAGCACTGATCGTTACCGGGATTATGAACCCGTTCTGGATGGCTAACCTGTCGATCAACCAGGCGGCGATGGCCGCAGGGACGGCGATCCCGCATATCTACGTGCAGGGTTTCTGGGATCACTATCTGCTGATTGGCGGCGTCGGTTCCACGCTACCGCTGGCGCTAATGCTGATGCGCAGCAAGGCTATTCACCTGCGCACGATTGGCCGTATGGGTGTGGTACCGGGCGTATTTAACATCAACGAACCGATTCTGTTCGGCGCGCCAATCATTATGAATCCGCTGTTCTTCCTGCCGTTTGTGCTGGTACCGATGATCAACGCAACGCTGGCGTACTTCGCGCTGAAGCTGGACCTGGTGAGCCGCGTGGTGTCGATGACCCCGTGGACGACTCCGGCCCCTATCGGTGCCTCCTGGGCGGCGAACTGGAGCTTTAGCCCGGTGATCATGTGCCTGATTTGTATGGCGACAGCGATGGTGATGTATCTGCCGTTCCTCAAAGCCTACGAAAAACAGCTGCTGGAGCAAGAACACGCTAACGCCGTTACGCAGGCCGAAGTCGCGCCGCAATCCGCATAATTCATACTATTTAGAGGTTTGTCATGGAATTAGAAGAACAGGTGATGGGTATCATCATCAACGCCGGGCAGTCACGTAGCCTGTGCTACGAAGCGCTGAGCTGCGCTAAAGAGGGCGATTTCGCCGCCGCCGACGAGAAGATGAAAGAAGCGGCGCATTTTGCCCGCGAGGCGCATCTGGTGCAGACGCAGCTGATTGAAGCCGACGAAGGCGAGGGAAAGACCAAAATGACGCTGGTGATGGTTCACGCCCAGGATCATTTGATGACTTCGATTCTGGCGAAAGAGCTGATCGGCGAGCTAATCGCGATTTACCGCTCGCGACCGCTGCACGTGTAGGGTTTCCCCCTCACTCCGGCCCTCTCTCCAAAAGGGAGAGGGAGAAAAGCAGTCGACCGCTGCACGTGTAGGGCTGCCCCCTCACCCCGTCCCTCTTCCCAAAAGGGAGAGGGAGAAAAGCAGGCGACCGCTGCACGTGTAGAGCTACCCCCTCACCCCGGCCCTCTCCCCAAAAGGGAGAGGGAGAAAAGCAGGCGGTGGCGCGGGCTGATTGCCAGTTCTGGCAAGCGCTGAAGGCCGCTGGCGATAGACACTTTTTTCAGCAGATATGCTAAGCTAGGCGAAAATATTCAGACAGAAAATGCCATGCCAACCATTGATGATGTTTCAAGATTAGCGAATGTCTCCCGAGCGACGGTATCCCGCGTGCTGACCGGCACACGTGGCGTGCGCGAAGAGAGCCGCGAGGCCGTTTTACGGGCAGTAGAAGAACTCAACTACCGCCCGAGCTTTGCCGCGCAAAACCTCGCCAGTCAGACATCCAATCACGTGGGGCTGGTGATTCCGGCGAACGACGAAAGCAGCGGCGCACGCCTGCTGCCGATGCTGTCATTAGCGCTGAAGGGGCTGAACAAAAACCTGATCGTGCAGTACGTGACGGATGCGGCTGAACAAGCGGCGGTGGTTGATGATTTACAGCGTCAGTGTGTCGCGGTGGTGGTGCTCGGCGCCGTCGCTGCCGATACCCCACGCAACGTTATCTCCTTCGACAGGTTTAGCGTCGCCGGGGTCAATAATCAGGGCTACGACTACGCATTTGCCACCGAGAGCGCCTGCCGCTACGTGATTGGCAAAGGCCACCGCAATATCGCCCTGCTGACCGATAACGACAGCGATGACGCCAGCCGCCAGATGCTCGAAGGCTATCGCAACGTTCTGCAAAACTACTCTATCCCGTTTAACCGACAGCTGATGCTGGCGGCCAACGATAACGTCGAGCAGGCGCTGCTGACGCTGATTAATAGCTTCAGCAAATATTCGGTGATTATCGTTAAACGCGACCGCTACGCTGCGGAAGCGATGCGTCTGCTGCGCGAATTTAACGTCGCCGTGCCGCAGGAGGTCTCGCTGTTAAGCCTTGAGGATTCTCCCCTCGCCTCGCTGCTGAACCCGCCGCTGACCTGCATTTCCTGGCCGCTGGAGCAGTTGATGGAAAACTGCATTCAGCGCATCCGCAGCCTGATCGACGAGCGCCCTACCTTCTCCTTCGAAGGACGCACGCTGACGGGTCGCCTGATCCCACGCCAGTCGGTGGCTGATTTATCTTAATCTTTGCCCCGGTCTCTCTTCTGACCGGGTCTTCCTCCCATATCGCTTTATTTCCATGCTAATCATTTCCCCCACATCTAAATAAGAATTATTTTCATTTATAAATAGCTTGTGCTATATAACATAGCAATGGCTATAAATGATGATTAATTAACCACAACATTATGAGGGACCTTATGCTGCATCTGCCACCTCTGAAGCACCTGATGTTTGCCGCGACTCTGGCTCTGCTTGCCATCGCCCCGGCGCAGGCGAAAGACAAATTCAAAGTCATCACCACCTTCACCGTGATCGCCGATATGGCGCAGAACGTCGCGGGTGACGCCGCCGACGTCAGCTCAATTACCAAACCTGGAGCCGAAATTCATGAATATCAGCCTACTCCCGGCGATATTAAACGCGCACAGGGCGCGCAGCTGATCCTCACCAACGGCCTGAACCTTGAGCTGTGGTTTGCCCGTTTTTATCAGCACCTGAACGACGTGCCGGAAGTGGTGGTCAGCAACGGGATTCAGCCGATGGGCATCAGTGATGGCCCGTATAACGGCAAGCCTAACCCGCACGCCTGGATGTCGGCGGATAACGCGCTGATCTATGTTGATAATATTCGCGACGCGCTGGTGAAATACGATCCTGTCAATGCCGATACCTATCGCCAGAACGCCGAAGCCTACAAAGAGAAGATCCGCCAGACCATGGCACCGCTGAAGGCGGAACTGGCGAAACTGCCGCAGGATAAGCGCTGGCTGGTGACTAGCGAAGGTGCGTTCTCCTATCTGGCCCGCGATAACGGCCTGCAGGAACTCTATCTGTGGCCGATCAACGCCGACCAGCAGGGCACGCCGCAGCAGGTGCGCAAAACCATCGACACCATGAAGAAAGAGCGTATCCCGACTATCTTTAGCGAAAGCACCATCTCCGATAAACCCGCGCGTCAGGTTGCACGGGAAGCGGGTGCCCACTATGGCGGCGTCCTGTACGTCGACTCCCTGAGCGCCGCCGACGGTCCGGTTCCAACCTACCTCGACCTGCTGCGCGTCACCACCGAAACCATCGTCCAGGGTATCAACGACGGACTAAGGAAACAGGCATGAGTCACGAGCTGCCGGGCCTCGCGGTCAACAACGTCAGCGTAACCTATCGCAACGGGCATACCGCCCTGCGCGATGCTTCATTTAGCGTCCCGCGCAGCTCAATTGCCGCGCTGGTCGGGGTGAACGGTTCGGGAAAATCGACGCTGTTTAAAGCGCTGATGGGCTTCGTGCGCGTGGGCCGCGGCGATATCGCCATTCTTGGTCAACCGGTTAACCGCGCCCTGCGCCAGAACCTCGTGGCCTATGTTCCGCAGTCGGAAGAGGTGGACTGGTCCTTCCCGGTGCTGGTGGAAGATGTGGTGATGATGGGCCGCTACGGCCATATGGGCTGGCTGCGGCGGGCCAAACCACGCGACCATGAGATTGTCGACGCCGCGCTGGAGCGGGTCGGCATGAGCGAGTATCGCCATCGGCAGATAGGCGAACTCTCCGGAGGGCAGAAAAAACGCGTGTTTCTCGCCCGCGCTATCGCCCAGCAGGGGAAAGTCATTCTGCTGGATGAGCCCTTTACCGGCGTCGATGTACAGACCGAAGCGCGCATTATCACCTTGCTGCGGGAGCTACGCGACGAAGGCTGCACCATGCTGGTTTCAACGCATAACCTCGGTTCGGTAAGCGAGTTCTGCGACTACACGGTGATGGTCAAAGGTACCGTGCTGGCTAGCGGCCCGACGGAAACCACCTTTACCGCCGAAAACCTCGAACTCGCCTTTAGCGGCGTGCTGCGCCACGTGGTGCTGAGCGGGGCGGAAGAGAGGATCATTACCGACGATGAGCGCCCGTTTATCAGCCGCCGGGCGGCGGGAGGCGAAAGATGAGCTGGCTGCTGGAGCCGTTTGGTTATCAATACATGCTCAATGCGATGTGGGTTTCGGCGCTGGTGGGCGGGGTGTGCGCATTTCTCTCCTGCTATCTGATGCTCAAGGGCTGGTCGCTGATTGGCGATGCCCTCTCCCACTCCATCGTACCCGGCGTGGCGGGCGCTTATATGCTCGGCCTGCCCTTCGCGCTGGGGGCGTTTCTTTCCGGCGGGCTGGCGGCAGGCAGCATGCTGTTTCTTAACCAGCGCTCGAAGCTGAAGGAAGACGCAATTATCGGCCTAATCTTCTCTTCATTTTTCGGTATCGGCCTGTTTATGGTGTCGCTTAACCCGACCTCGGTGAATATCCAGACCATTATTCTTGGTAATATTTTGGCCATTGCCCCGGAGGATATTATTCAGCTGGCAGCAATTGGCTTTATTTCGATGGCGATTCTGCTGCTGAAGTGGAAAGACCTGATGGTGACCTTTTTCGATGAGAACCACGCCCGCTCGATTGGCCTGAACACCACAGGGCTGAAGCTGCTGTTTTTCACCCTGCTGGCGGCCTGTACCGTCGCGGCATTGCAAACCGTCGGCGCATTTCTGGTGATTTGCCTGGTCGTCACGCCCGGCGCCACCGCCTGGCTGCTGACCGACCGCTTTCCGCGCCTACTGGCGATCGCCGTGGCTATCGGCAGCCTGACCAGCTTTTTCGGCGCGTGGCTGAGTTACTACCTGGACGGGGCAACCGGCGGGATTATCGTTGTGGCCCAGACGCTGCTGTTTTTAGTCGCTTTCGTTTTCGCGCCGAAGCACGGCCTGCTCGCCAGCCGTCGCCGCGCCAGGGAGGCCACATGCTGACCGCTCTGCTCGAACCGTTCCAGTTCTCTTTTATGATTAACGCCATGCTGGTGGCGATTATCGTTGCCATTCCCTGCGCGCTGCTGTCGGTATTTTTGGTGTTAAAAGGCTGGGCGCTGATGGGCGACGCCATGAGTCACGCGGTTTTTCCGGGCGTGGTGGTGGCGTATATCATCGGCATCCCGTTCGCTATCGGCGCGTTTATCGCCGGGTTATTCTGCGCCATTGCCACCGGTTATCTCGACGATAACAGCCGCATCAAGCGCGATACGATTATGGGGATTGTGTTTTCCGGGATGTTTGGCGCAGGGCTGGTGCTGTACGTGTCGATTCAGTCGGAGGTGCATCTCGACCATATTCTGTTTGGCGACATGCTGGGTATTTCCGCCAGCGACATTGTGCAAACGTCGCTGATCGCGTTGGCGATCGCGCTGATTATCGGCCTGAAGTGGCGCGATTTTCTGCTGCACGCCTTCGACCCGAACCAGGCGAAAACCAGCGGTTTGCGCTGCGGGCTGCTGCATTACGGGCTGCTGTGCATGATTGCGCTGACCATTGTGGCGACGCTAAAAGCGGTGGGGATTATTTTGTCGATTTCGCTGCTGATAGCTCCGGGGGCAATTGCGCTGCTGCTGACGCGGCGGTTTGTCAGCGCCCTGCTGCTGGCGGTGGCGATTGCGGTGAGCTGTTCGCTGGGCGGCGTGTGGTTGTCGTTTTATCTCGACAGCGCCCCGGCACCGACCATCGTAGTGTTGTTTACCCTGTTGTTTATTATCGCGTTTGTCTGTACATCGGTTCGCGATAGTCAAACCCAAGCCGATTCCGGCGAGGCCCCGGGTCGCGGCTAGCGCCTTACCCGGGCTACCTGGCTGGCATTCTTCCCGGAGGCGGCGCGTTGCGCCTGTCCGGGCTACCTCTACCCCAGGACGTAGCCCGGACAGATGCGCAGCATCGCCTCCGGGGAAAAGTCGCTATTTTTTGGGTCGGTATTTTTCCGGTAACTCCGGAACCGGGCGCCTGTCATCAATCAAATGGCGAATGGTCAAAATCGGGTGCCGCCAGAGCATCCGTGGCCCCGCCCAGCGCATAATCTGCTTCATCTCTTCACGTTTAGCTGCCTGGTAGCAGTGCACCGGACACTGCTTGCAGGCGGGTTTTTCTTCACCAAATACGCACTTATCCAAGCGCTTATCGGCGTAGGCGTTAAGCGCCTGATAATGTTCCGCATCTTCATGAGCATCCGGGCAGCGGCGCTGGTAGAGCGTAATCATGCTGCTAATGGTCTTTTTTTCCCGCGCAATACGTTTGCCCGCCATCGCCTGTTCCTCATCGATAAAGATGCGTTAATAATACACCTTTAAAGAGTGCGGCGCAGCCGGTTACCTCCTGAGGATTATGCCGGCTTGTCCACGTGCCCCAGAGGTTTCTCCGGGAAGCAAACGTCGCGAACCCGACGCTTCAGCTCCGCCGCATCGGGGAAACCACCATCCTGCTTGCGCTCCCAAATTTGCACATCGTCAACGGTCACCACGAAGATCCCCCCGGTTCCCGGCACCAGGGTCACTGAGCCAATATCGGTGCTGAAACTATGCAGTAGTTCCTGGGCCATCCAGCTGGCGCGCAGCATCCAGTTGCACTGCGAACAGTAGGTAATGGTAATAGAGGCTTTGTGACTCATCGGTTTCTCGCTGTCAGTAAAAGGATGAATTGTAAACAACTTGCAGATTAATTGAGGAATAAATGATTATTTTGTTGCAAACGATAATACCTATCATTACCATTCACAATCAATAAGCATGGAGTAAAAAACGTCCAGTAACGGAATAACGGGACACACCTGCACTCTGGAAGTAACGCGTGAGCCGATACTAATAATTATCAAGGCGTGGCTACTATGTATAACTCCACTCAATCAACAGCATGGTTCAAGAAAAGCCTGCTGGTGACTTCTTTGCTTGCAGCAATCTATCAGACCTCCGCCGGGGCGGCTGATACCACCAACAATTCATCATCCGACGATAGTTCAGAACAGATGACCGTGACCGCGCCAGCCCCCGTGCTGAAAGCGGGCAGCGAGCATTCCATCAGCGCTCAGGAACTACAGGATAAAGGGGCCAACGACTTTGGCTCCATCATGCGCTACGAACCGTTGATTGGCGCGACTGGCGCCAGCGGCGGTTCCGGCAACGGCAAAAGCGGCTTCGACCGGGGCGGCTATACCGGCTACAACATTCGCGGCATGGAGAGCAACCGCGTCGGTATCGACGTCGACGGCATCGCTCAGCCGAACGCCACCGGGCGCAGCTACGCCAGCCGCGCGGGACTCAATACTTTCGGTATGGGCCGCGACTATATTGACCCGTACATGTACGGCAGCATCGATATTCAGTCCGGGGCCACCTCGACCGAAACCGCCAACAGCTCCATCGGCGGTAACGTCTCCTTCCGTCCTAAATCCGCAGATGACTATCTGCACCCGGGCAAAACCAGCGCCTTCGGCTACCGCAGCGGCTATGATTCCTCGAACCGCAGCTGGCACAACGGCATCACCGTCGCCGGTGGCGACGAAACCCTGCGCGGGATCTTCGTCTACAGCCGCCGTGACGGCCAGGAAACGGAAAATAACAGCGGGACCGTCGATTCATATCCGGCTAACTGGCACTCCGACGCCTTTCTGGCCTCCGGGATCTGGCAGCCGAATGACGAACATAAGCTGACCAGCACCTTCGATTATTACCATAAAACTAATCACACCCATTACGACGCCTGGGACACCAGCGGCAACAGCGTTATCGGCACCTCTAACCAGACCAGCCAGACCCGTCGCTGGGGCCTGAGCCTGAAAGATGACTGGACGCCGATGAACGACTATATCGACAGCGTGTCGACCAAAGTCTACTACCAACACACTGAGTCCCATGACTGGACGTATATGCCGGACAGCATCACCCGCGCGATGCAAACGGTAAGCTCCGACTGCGATACCGATACCTGGGGTATTCAGAGCGCGCTGGCAAAATCCATCGGCCGCCACGACCTGAGCGCCGGCTTTAACGCCAGCACCACCAAAACCCAGCGGCCATTAACTCAGTCGCCAACCCCGAGCGCTTACAGCCTCATTATGCAGCCGGACGCCGACAGCCGAGGCTATATCGTTGCAGGCTTCATGCAGGACAAAATTAACTTTGACCTCGACAGCCATAACTTCGCGGTGATCCCGGGCATTCGCGTGGTGCATCAGTCGACTAAGCCGGAGAATCTCTCCGACCTGGCGAATAACAGCAGCGTGCTGACCGGTTCTGCCGTTTCAAATCTGTATGGTAAGAACTCCGACACCCAGGCGCTGCCGTCGCTGGCCTTCCAGTACGACATCACTCCGCGCCTGATGACCTACCTGCAGTACCAGCGCGGAGCGCAGTTCCCGAACGCCAGCCAGCTGTATGGCTCCTGGAACCTCGGCTCCAGCTATGCTGGCCCCGGACAGTATGCGCTGATCGGCAACACCGATCTGAAAACCGAAACCAGCGATAACTTCGAGTGGGGGATGAAGGGCGAAGTCACCGAAGGTATCACTATGCGCACCGCCCTGTTCTACAACAGCTACAAGAATTTTATCGCCTATACCCGTTACATGCGCGCCAATAATCCGGCGCAGTTCGCTAACGTGCCGTCGAACATCTATACCATTTACCAGGCGGAGAACCGCGATAAAGCCTATATCTACGGCGGCGAAATCAGCGCCAAATTCAACTTTGGCACCTGGTTTGAAGAGGTTAACGGCCTGAGTGCCACCCTCGCCTACGGCTATAGCGAAGGGCAATCGAAATCCAGCTACAGCGGCGACAAATACGTCGACCTCGATAGCGTCGCGCCAATGAAGGCTATCGTCGGCGTGGCATGGGACGATCCGGCCAAAGTGTACGGTACCGCGCTGACCGCCACCTTTGTTAAGGGCAAACGCGCGACCACCACCAACCGCGAAAGCTACACCAACACCGGCTCCGCAATTACCGATTCGACCAGCGAATATATGCGCGTTCCGGGCTACGGCATGCTGGACTGGACCGCTTACTGGCAGGTGGCGAAGAACGTGCGCGTGAACGGCGGCGTGTACAACATCACCGACCGTAAATACTGGGATTATCTGAGCAGCCGTAATATCGAAACGGCAACCAATCAGGATGCCAACGATAAGGCGCTGTCAGTGATGCCTGGGCGTACCTGGCAGTTAGGCGTTAACGTCGATTTCTGATAGGCCAAATAATAAGAAACCTGCTCCCCGGCCGCGCGCCGGGGATACTCATCGTCGAGAAGGATGTGAATTATGCAAAACACCCAACCGCAACATGCCCCGCTGTGGCAACGCTATCTGACCACGAAAGCGCAATCTTCCGCAAAATACGCCCGCGATATCGCCGCCGAAATGGGGATTAGCGAAGCTGAGCTGACCGAAGCTCGCCTCGGCCACGATGCCGTACGTCTGATTGACGATGCGCGCGCCATTCTGGCGGCGCTGGAAGCCGTGGGCGAAACCAAATGTATCTGCCGCAACGAATACGCGGTGCATGAACAGGTCGGCGAATTTACCCACCAGCATCTGAGCGGCCACGCCGGGCTGGTACTCAACCCGCGCGCCCTCGACCTGCGCCTGTTCCTCAGCCAGTGGGCCAGCTCCTTCCGCCTGACCGATAACGGCCGCCAGAGCATTCAGTTCTTCGACCCGCACGGCGATGCGCTGCTCAAGGTTTACACCACCGGGAACACGGACATGGCAGCCTGGGATACGCTGATCGCCGAACATACGCAAGATTCCCCCGCTCCGCTGACCTTTCGCCCGGCCGATCCGGTGAAATATGCCGATTCTGCCGACGGCACGGCGCTGGAAAACGAATGGCGCGCCATGACCGACGTCCACCAGTTCTTTGGCCTGTTGAGAAAATATAACCTGTCGCGCCAGCAGGCGTTCCGCCTGGTCAGCGACGACCTCGCCTGCCGTATCGAGAAAGAGGCGCTGCCGGGCCTGCTGGATACTATTCATCAGGATGGCAACGAGATCATGATTTTCGTCGGCAACCGCGGCTGCGTGCAGATCTTCACCGGCGCGCTGGAAAAAGTTGCGCCGATGCGCGGCTGGCTGAATATCTTCAACACCGCCTTTACCCTGCACCTGCGCGAGGACAGCGTGGATGAAATTTGGGTCACCCGCAAACCGACCTCTGACGGTCACGTCACCAGCGTCGAGCTGTTTGCCAAAGACGGTACGCAGATTGCCCAGCTGTACGGTCAACGTACCGAAGGCCACCCGGAGCAGGCGCAGTGGCGCGCGCAGGTCGACCGTTTGACCACCGAAGGGCTGATCGCATGAAACGTTGGCTGATATTACTCATGGCGTTTCCGCTGTTTGCCAGCGCCGCCGCCGAGCGGATTGTCTCTCTCGGCGGCGACGTCACGGAAGTGGTTTATGCGCTTGATGCCCAGCAGCAACTGGTGGCGAAAGACAGCACCAGTACCTGGCCTGCCGCCGCACAGAGCCTGCCGGATGTCGGCTATATCCGCCAGCTAAACGCTGAAGGGATCCTTTCTCTACGCCCGACGCTGGTGCTGGCCAGCGCCCAGGCGCAGCCTTCGCTGGTGCTGAAAAAGGTCGAAGAGAACAAGGTTAAGGTGGTCAACGTACCGGGCGGCTACGACTTTCCGGCAATCGAGAAAAAGATTGGCGTGATTGCCGCAGCCCTCGGTAAACAGAGTGAAGGTGAAGCCCTGCGCCAGAAGCTCCACCAGCAGATCGCGCAAATCCCTTCGCAGCCCATTAACAAGCGAGTGCTGTTTATCCTCAGCCACGGCGGTATGAACACCATGGTGGCCGGTAAGCAAACGGCGGCGGATGGAGCCATCCGAGCCGCCGGATTGCAGAATGCGATGCAGGACTTCGACCATTATCGCAACATGTCCCAGGAAGGCGTTATCGCAAGCCGACCGGACCTGGTGGTGATCTCCGCCGATGGCCTGAAAGGTATGGGTGGTGAAGCCGGACTGTGGAAGCTACCGGGACTGGCGCAGACGCCCGCAGGGCGCAATAAGCAGGTGCAGGTTATTGATGATATGGCTCTGCTCGGCTTTGGCCCGCGCACGCCGCAGGCGGTACTCGCGCTACGGCAAAAAGCGGAGCAGTTACCCTGATGCGTTGCCACCTTACTCGTCATCTGTGGTTAATGACGCTGCTGTTAGTCATCCTGACACTACTTGCTACTACCCTTGGGGCGATGCGCCTGCCGCTGGCCAGCCTGCTGCCTTCCGGCGATGAGATCCTGAGAAACATCTGGCTGACCATTCGCCTGCCGCGGGTGCTGCTGGCGCTGCTGGTCGGCGCTGCTCTGGCGCTCTCCGGCTGCGTGATGCAGGGGCTGTTTCGCAATCCGCTCGCTGACCCAGGGCTTTTAGGTATCAGCAGCGGTGCGGCGCTGGCGGTAGCCTGCTGGCTGGTGCTGCCGCTGTCGGTACCGGTTCTTGTGGCGCTGTACGCCCCGATGCTGGCAGCGTTTATCGGTAGTATGGCGGTGATGGTGGTGATTTTTATCCTCAGCCGGGCGGGAGACGCTTCGCTCTCGCGCCTGCTGCTGGTCGGCATCGCGATTAACGCCCTTTGCAGCGCGCTGGTCGGGGTGCTGGCGTGGATAAGCAACGATGCCCAATTGCGCCAGCTTTCCTTGTGGGGCATGGGCAGCCTCGGTCAGGCGGAGTGGTCCACCCTGCTGGTGGCGGCCACGCTGATAATCCCGGCTTCTATCTTGATATGGGCGATGGCTTCACGCCTTAATCTGCTGCAATTGGGTGATGAAGAGGCGCATTACCTCGGCGTTAACGTTCGTGCGCTGCAGCGGCTATTGCTGCTGTGCAGCGCCCTACTGGTGGCGTCGGCTGTGGCGATCAGCGGCATTATCGGCTTTATCGGCCTGGTGGTACCACATCTGATGCGAATGTGGCTGGGGCCGGACCATCGCGGTCTGATCCCCGGTTCGCTGCTGTGTGGCGCAATTTTGCTGCTGCTAGCCGATACGCTGGCGCGCACCGTCGCCGCACCCGCCGAGATGCCGGTTGGTCTGTTGACCAGCGTCCTCGGCGCGCCGTGGTTCCTGTGGCTAATTTTCCGCCGGGAGAGAGAAACGCATGGATAACCGCTATAGCGCGCGTTCGCTTTCGCTGCGCATGGGCAAGCGCCAGATTATTAATGATGTCTCTCTCCAGTTGCGCGGCGGCGAGATGACGGCGCTGATTGGCCCCAACGGCGCGGGTAAATCGACCCTGTTGCGCCTGTTAACCGGTTTTTTAACGCCGGACAGCGGCGAACGGTTGGTGGAAGGCCGTCCGCTGGAAGCCTGGTCAGCAGACGCACTCTCCCGCCGCCGGGCGGTGATGCTGCAACGCACCCAGCTTCATGCCGACTGGCCGATTGAAACGGTGATCGCCATGGGCCGTTCGCCGTGGGGCAGCACGCCGCACGCGGAGATGATCCGTCAGGTCATGGAGGAGACCGGCTGCGATCATCTGGCCGGGAGGCGCTACCCTTCCCTCTCCGGCGGCGAACAGCAGCGGGTTCAATTGGCTCGCTGTCTGGCGCAGCTGTGGCGCGACGGTGCGCCTGAGGGCTGGCTGTTTCTCGACGAGCCTACTTCGGCGCTCGATCTCTATTACCAGCAGCACCTTCTGCGCCTGCTCAAGCGCCTGACCCGCAGCAGCCAACTGCACGTCTGCGTGGTGCTGCATGACCTGAACCTCGCAGCGCTGTGGGCCGATCGCATTCTGCTGTTGCATCAGGGAAAGCTGGTGGCGCAGGGCACGCCGCAGGAGGTGGTTCAGCAGCCAATTATTAGCCGCTGGTACGGCGCGGAGGTAAGAATGGGCGAGCACCCGGATACCGCCGCCCCGCAGGTGTATTTGGTGCCATAATTCGTACGGTCTGACGATTTCCCCGGAGGCGATGTTTCGCATCTGTCCGGGCTACGCAGCCCTCGCTATTAAAAAAGCCCGCGCACGCTGAGCTACACCGTAGCCGATAGAGAGTTCTACCGGCTACGGTTGAGATTGCTACCTTAGAAAATCGCCCGATACAGCGCTTTAATCTCTTCCAGATTCGTATCGCGCGGGTTACCGCCAGTGCACACATCCGCCAGCGCGGCGGCGGCGAGGGCATCGATATCCTCCTCTTTCATCCCCACATCGCGCAGACGCGCCGGGATATTAACGTCGCGGTTAAGCTGCGCCACGGCCTCAACGGCTGCCTTACGCGCTTCGGCTATTGGTAGGGTCGCCGCCTGTTTATTTCCCAGAGCCACCGCAATGTCGCGATACTTCTCACCGGTAAATTCAGCGTTGTAAGCCATAAGATGTGGCAACAGCACTGCGTTGGCGACACCATGCGGCGTACCGTAGAAAGCGCCCAACGGGTGCGCCATGCCGTGAACCAAGCCCAGTCCGACGTTAGAGAAGCCCATTCCGGCAATATATTGCCCCAGCGCCATTCCTTCCGCGCCCTGAGCATCGCCCTGCACTGAGGCGCGCAGCGAGCGGCCAATCACTTCGATAGCCTTCAGATGCAGCATGTCGGTTAATTCCCATGCGCCTTTAGTGATATAACCTTCGATCGCGTGAGTCAGCGCATCGACGCCGGTCGCCGCCTTCAGGCTGGCAGGCATGCTGGCCATCATTTCGGCATCGATAATCGCCACAACCGGGATATCGTGCGGGTCATAGCAAACAAACTTGCGGCGATTTTGTACGTCAGTGATGACGTAGTTGATGGTCACTTCAGCAGCCGTACCGGCGGTGGTTGGGATCGCAATCATCGGCACTGCGGCATTTTTGGTGTCGGCTCCGCCCTCCAGGCTACGAACATCGGCGAATTCAGGGTTATTAATGATAATCCCTACTGCCTTGCAGGTATCCTGCGGGGAACCACCGCCGATGGCGATCAGATAATCTGCACCCGATTGTTTAAACGCTTCAACGCCCTGCTGTACAACTTCAATGGTCGGGTTAGGAATCACGCTATCAAAGACGCTGTAGGCCAGGCCAGCGCTGTCGAGGATATCGAATACCTTTGTCGCGACCTTAAAGCGGATCAGATCTTTATCAGTAACCACCAGCGCTTTTTTAAAGCCGCGCTTTTTGACTTCATCGACAATGCAGCTAATCGATCCCGCACCAAAATAAGAGGTTTCGTTTAAAATCATTCTGTAAGCCATTTTGTGCTCCCTTCAAGCTGAGTGTTTGATAACCATAATATTTGGCCCCACAGTAACGTGACTGATACGGACTTTTTATTATTTCATATCAAATAACACCTCAATTGCCCTGCACTCTGGCTCAGTTAACTAACGTACCTCCCATAATATGGGAATTTAGTCCAGTATACTGGACACCAGTCATCACCGTGCTTTACGCATGCTCATACGCAACGGTATCCAATATAAGCAATCGGGAAATATTTATCTCACATAAGATATTATTGAACTGGATCACACTATTTTCTCTTTTATGGAGAACTCCAGGCAGGGAGTGCTAAAGCGAACATGATAGCGTCAGTGAACTGAAGTAGGTACGGAATAACAATGGCCTTAGATAATATTGCATTCTTTTTCTTATGCGACTTCTTAGCCAAATTCCCCCTCGACGTTGATTGAATCAGATTGCCACGCCACAAAAGCAACAACTTAGAAACAAAAGCATCATTTCATCAACAAAACGATCGAGCGCTCGCCTGCCACCGCTTGCCGGATAAAATTAACGAATGAGAATTACCCAACATTAGTGATAAATACTTATCAACATATGAAATACAAAACGCTCTATTTAAGAAGTGGTATATCACTTCGTTAAGAATATTCTCCATTATTTGCGAGATATTAATTCTAAAAAAACATTAAAAGATTGAAAAAGGCATCTAAAAGGCCTGTGTTTATTGCAAATTTACAGGCCTCTTGTTAGTATGACTCTCAATCAATATGTTTATTATAAATATACCACTTATGATGTTTTTTGATTTTTATTCTGTTCACCTGACCATACTTCTCCAAAGGCAGCAACAAATGTCTGACTTTATATATTGACATTTCACATCTGTCAGCTAATTCACGAGTAAGTAGCCCCTCAGGCTCATGTTCTTTTAATACAAAAAGAATATACTCCTGCTCTGGAACGTTCACTCCAGAGAATTTATTGATACCCATGGCGGTCATCAATGACCTTAAGCTTTCAACAGCAGCGCCAGAACCATGATGTAAATCAGGGATACGGGATGAAGTTACAATCTTCATGAGTCAGTTCCTTCTGTCATTCAATGAACTAGCAGTATGGATTGACCACACTAAAACGGCAACATTAGCTTTAAATTTCAATTTAAACAGTACATTTATCTGAAATTCACTTTTTTTTATGATAAAACTCCTGATATAAAGAGTGAATTTTTAATTCCGTGTGGAGATAAAAATGCGGTTCGATATAGAGGGATTTATTACTTTTGACACTGAGGAGGCCTCTCTGGTCAACTTGTTGACTGGCGATTGTATTGAACTATCAGCCACATCCACTCGCCTTCTTAGCTGTCTGCTGCAATATCGGGGAGATATTATCTCGCGTGTTGATATTTTTCAGACGGTATTTGAAAAATATGGTGCCAGACCTTCTAATAGTAATCTGAATCAATATATATCCACACTGCGTCATAGCTTGTCTGACCTTGGCATTGAGAAAAATGTGATTATTACGGTGCCGCGAATCGGCTTTAAGATTTCTAATGAAATTATTATTACCACCGATAGTGATTATCACACATCTTTCTCTCTCCCGACTCTTTCCCCTGAAACCCCTAAGCCTATGACGATTGGGCAACATCGCAAAGCGATCATTTTATTTATCCTGATTGCTGCCGGCCTCATGCTCCTCTCTTACTTTTTTGTCCATAAAAAACAATCACCTGGCATTCTCCTCACTCAAGATAAATGTACCATTTACGGCACAGGCAGCATACCTGCAACAGAAATACTCAGGAATCAAAAACTGCTCCCCTCCGGGCTCGATTGTTCTACGCCAAAGAAAATATACTTTTTCAATCGGCAGATGAGCGAAGAACAGGACTTAGGCATTTATATGGATATATTCATACTGGAATGCGATCTTAAGTACCAAAAATGCCATAGTTACTACTATAAGGAAATAAAAAATGCGTAAATATGTCTTAATATTTTCGATCTGTATACCAGCACTGATAGCATCATTAATTTTTTATATTCGCCTCAACAGTCATCCGCCTTTTTCCTGTGAGTCACAATACGATCTGACGGAGAACACCAATGAGAGTATTCTACGCTCACAAGGCTTGCTATCTGTAGAATATTCAAACGGTCGGTTTTCAATCAGCGTTGAAGGATTACTCACCAGTGATGGGGATAAATATATCATCTCACGCAGCATCACCTACACATTAAAAAAACATTCTGCCAGCAGCTCTCTTTTTTATATTGCTGATGCCAGGATAATTCGTCACAGCGCCGATAATACACCGGAAAACATTGCACAACAGACTCTCTTTGGCGGCCAAACTAATGATAGAATCATCTATATAAATCGAGTCAATGATGATACTATTTTATTCGGCAACCAAACGTTCCCGCAATATGGCTGCGAGCGCAAATAATAATCGACCGAGATTTGTCTCATAAATTGCATATTATAACGATATCATGAAGATACATTTACTTCCTACATTAGCCAGCATCGCAAATACCATTGATATGATTAATCCTAAGCTGAATCTGCATCATGTCAGAACTGCTTTTATCGTATCGCACCTGGCTAATTTAGTTCATTTCTCTTCGGCTCAGCGTCGTAAAACCGTTCTTGCGGCCCTCATCCATGATATCGGCGGATTGAATGAAAAATCGCGTCTTGAACCGCTTAGTTACATTGATGATGAACATAACAACCACGCACTTATTGGCAGCGAATTACTCAGCAGAATTCCTCTATTTCGCCCATTGAACAGGATTGTTCGCTATCACCACACCCATTGGCGAAAAGGCCTGGGGCATTACATCGAAGGGGAGCTGGTCCCCGAAGAAAGCCATCTGCTATTCTTTGCCGATCGACTGGATGTCCTTTATTGCCAGCACCGCACCAGTCATGTGCCCTTCTTAGGCAAGAAACTCCTCGAAATCGTGACTGCCGGGGCAAATATTCTCTATAAAGAAGAGTACATTCAGGCCTTCAGAACCCTCTCCAGCAATGAACACTTTTGGTCGGTGATGGCCTCCTCTGACTATCGGGATTACATTCAAGAAATCCCAAGAATTCATAACGATACTATTTCTTTACACAACCTACGTGATATTGCCGAATTGCTCTCGTTTATTATCGATCAGTTCAGCCAGCAGACACCATGGCACTCCTCTGCTGTCGGACATATTGCCGGTTATCTGGCGACAAAAATGGACATGAGCGCGATGCAAAGCCTAAAAGTTGAGATTGGTGGGTTATTGCATAATATTGCGTGTCTTGATCATAGCCCGCCGCATGAGGGTTCGGCTTCACCAGATAAAGCGCTGCATTCACGCGATCCAATTGAAGAAATTGATGATATTGCTGAGTGGGGTATCCTGCAAGATAGCCCCAATCCGTATGCGGCACTTATCGCAGTTAGTCGTCAGGTGGTCCATGCGCTAACCAACTCACGGGCAGAAGAGAAATCGCTGGCTCGCTTAATTAAACATAACCAGGGGGATGAAATACATCAGTTGGTTGTATCTCTGGTCGCACAAAACTCTTCGCAGATTATTCAAATTTATCGCGTGACCGCAACAGAGATAAAAGAGCTAGTGACGCGTATCGAACAACTCACGCCCCGCACTTAAGATCAGGCCAGCCGACGGTCCGGCCCGATCATATTCAGGCACTCAGTCCGCCGTCCAGCACCAGGGTCTGCCCGGTGATATATTGACTCCCCTCACCGATTAAAAACGCCACCGCCTGAAGAACATCATCCGTTTCACCCAATCTGCGCAGCGGTATCGACTGGCGCATCTCTTTTAATTTTTGTGCCGGGATCTCTTCAAGCATTTCAGTACGAATCAAGCCCGGCGCCAGGCAGTTCACCCGGATACCAAAACGCCCGACCTCCAGCGCCAGTGAACGCGCCATACCGCCCATCGCCGCTTTGCTGGCAGCATAGGCCGTCTGACCGACGTTGCCCTTGAGCGCACTGACTGAAGACATCATCACGATAGAACCACATCGTTGCATCAGCATCGCCGGCAGCAGAACCCGGTTCCAGTTCATCATTGCGATAACGTTGGTCTCCAGCACCTCGCGCCAGATTGCCGCATTCTGATGAATATGCAGGCCATCACGGGCCATCCCGGCATTGTGGATAATCGCCTCCGGTGCCCCCCACTCAGCCAGCAGCGACTGCGCAAGCTGTTCAACCCGCGCTTCGTCGTTGCCATCGCAGGCGTAACCTCGCACCCAATGGGATGAATCGTCTCCGCTCGCCTGCGCCTGGATGTCGTTGATCGCCGCTTCGTTGCGACCGGTAAACACCACATTCCAGCTTTGCGCCAGGCCCATCACCAGCGCCCGACCGATGCCGCGACTACCGCCGGTAACCAGTATCCATTTCTGCGCCATATCAGTTACCTGACTCTTTGCTGATGTGCTGGCACAGCTCGCCGAGAGTGATCCCCGGATTGTGAATAAACCAGTCCGCCTCCAGCGTGATGTTGAATTCACGTTTTGCCAGTACCATCAGCTCGACGTAGTCGAGGCTATCTAATTTCAGCTGCACAAGGGGCGTATTCTCATCGACCTCATCGGGCTCCAGGTCTTTGGCATCACAGATCATTTCACAGACTTTTTGCAGAACATCATCATACTGAATCATAAAATTATCCTTAATTATCAATTATTAATTGGGCCAACTTTCAGCGTAATCACATTGGTCATAATCTGGTCATTGAGCTGTGCCGCTGCCGCGATACGCACCAGCGCACCCTGTTCAACCTGTCCGACCACCAGCGAAGGTAGCAGCCAGAGCGACAGGGATTCAGGCCAGATCGGTGCTCCTTTATCCGCAAATCGGGCATCGAAAATCACCTCCTGATGAGTTTGCAATACCGGATAGCGGGTAAAAATTTGCTGTAACGAGGTTTCCCCCTGGTCGAGCAGGGCCGCAATGTTCTCCTGATTCAGCAGCGCTTTATCGCTAATCAGCTGACGAAAGAGCAGTGCATCAAGAAATTGCCACTGCGCCAGGTCGGGCCAGGCGCTGTTGAAGTAGGATTGCAAAGCAAGCAGCGTCTTAGAATCAAGTTCGCTGGGCTGTTTCCCCACTAGCGATTCAGCTTCAGTCGCCAGGCTCATCTGGCATGACAGGCAGACTTCATCACTCTGTGGATGCATGACCGACGCGGCGGATAACACGCGGCTTTTTGCCGGTCCCGGCGTTAACAGCCAGTCGGCTTCGCACCACAGCGGCCTGCGCAGGCGTACCTGACATTTCAGATAACCTTCAGCGCGGGATGACGGATACACCAGCCGCGACTGAACATCACGTTTAACATCCAGCAGCGCGCGCATCCCGTGGACGCTCAACTGGCTCCCCCCCATCGCACGCGCAGCCGAAAGATCGAAGTGAATGGGGTTGTCATCGCCAGAAAATGCTGCCCACTGATGAGCATCGGCAAGGGTATAGCGCAGCCGCGTCACGCGTGTTTCTCCAGCACCAGCGCGGCGTTCGCGCCGCCAAAACCAAAGCTCAGATTCAACGCCCGGCGAATCTCTCCCTGACGATGCCCTTCGACGATATAGTCGAGATCGCACAGCGGGTCGGGTTGGGTTAAATGCGCCGTGGCGGGCATAATCCCGGCCGCCATCGCCTGCAGGCAGACAATGGTCTCGAAGCTTCCCGCCGCCGCGATCAGATGCCCGGAGTAGGCTTTGGTGCTGGAAACCGGGATTCGATACGCCTCGTCACCCAGCGCCTTTTTCAGCGACTGCGTTTCGTTAATATCATTAAGCGGCGTGGAGGTGCCGTGGGCATTGATATAGTCGAGATCGGCGGGCTGAAGACCTGCGCTGCGCAGCGCCCAGCGGATAGTCTGCTCGCGGGCCACGCAATCCTCCGCCGGGGAGGTAAAGTCCACCGCGTCGGAGAAATTGGCATAACCGGTGACTTCCGCGAGGATCGTCGCCCCACGTGCGATGGCATGCTCGCGCTCTTCCAGGCACAGCACCGCGCCCCCTTCCGAAAGCACAAACCCGCTGCGCTGCTGGCTGAACGGGCAGCTGGCCCGCTCCGGCGATTCCGTTTCCCGGCTCAGCGCCCCGAGCACATCGATATTCCAGATAGCGCAGACGCTATTTAACGCCTCCCCGGCGCCGGCAAGCATCATACTGGCGCGGCCAAAGCGAATCGCATCATAGGCCTCGCCGATAGCAATAGTGCCAGTAGCGCAGGCGGCAACAGGGGTATTTTGATATCCACGTAAATTCCACAGCTGGCTACAGGCTGCGGTAGTCACGTTCGGCATCGAAAAGAAGCAGCTAAAAGGTGAAGAGACGCCTTTTTTCTCAAACTCCGGCACCGCCAGGTAACTCTCATCCAGCCCCGCCCAGCCGGTGCCAATAATCGCACCGCACATCAGCGGATCGTAGAACGCGGCAGGCGATTCACCGGCAAAGGCCATCGCCATGGCTTCACGCGCGGCGGCCAGCGCCAGGCGCGCATGGCGCGGCAGACGCCGACGGATAGCGGCAGGAACGCCCTTAAGGCTGGGTTCATTCTCCACCTGGCCAATAAAATGGGTGTGGATACCGTTAGCCGAGAGATCGACATAGCGGTAGCCGTGTCGATAATCCATGATCGCCTGCCAGCTTTCGGCGGCGCTGTCGCCAAGGGGAGTCACCGCGCCATAGCCGGTAATTACCACGCGATAAGGGGGTTTACTGTGACTCATTTTGGGATGTCCTCTGTTGCGGGTTACTGCCACCCTGCGCCAGCCAGAGCTGCAAAGTGGCATAAAGATAGTCGTACTGGTTTTGCGCAAGACTGTTCTGCACATCAAGCAGCGCATCCTGGGCGTTCAGCAGGGTCTGATAATCCACCGCGCCTGCACGATAGCGGCTTCCGGTGAGCGTCAGGCGCTGCTGGCCCAGTTGCAGAGATTGCAGCAAGCGATCGCGCTGCTCGTCGGCGTTTAGCCGCTTCTCCATGGCGTTGTCCACTTCCGACAGCGCGGTATAGGCCGTGCGGCGGAAGTTCACCGCCTCCTGCTGCACCTTTACGCTGGCCTGTTCCACGGTGAGCTGCACCGTATTCCACTGGATAAAGGGCGCACTCACGCTGCCGCCGACGGTCCGGAGCGGATCGTTAAACCATTGATGAAAAATCTGGCTTCCGGCGCTAAGCGTTCCCTGCAACGAAAGCGTGGGATAGAAGCTCAGCCGCGCGGCATCTGAGCCCGCCAGCGCCGCACGCAGGCGTGATTCCGCGGCCTGAAGATCCGGACGGCTGGCGAGCGCGGCCAGCGGCGTAGCGTTGGCAATGGCGACGTGCTGGCGAACATCCAGTGCATGGGCCTCATCGGTATGCTGCGACGGTGGGCGGTTGAGCAGCAGCGCCAGCGCGTTGCGCGAAATCGCTCGCTGCTGCTTCAGGGCGAGCAGCTGATTCTGGCGGCTGATAACCGTCTGCCGGGCCTGTAAAACATCAAGTAGTCCAACTTTCCCCGCCCGCTGCCATGACTCAATCTGCGCTAGCGTCTGCCTGGCAATATCAAAACTCACCTCTTGATAAGCCATTTGCTGATTTAGTAGGGCGATGTTCCAGTAGAGCTGCGCGGTGGTATCAATCGTCGACAGGATCGTCGCGTGATAATCCTGCTCGCTGGCAACCGCTTCCCACTCACTTTGTTCGCGAATACGCGCCAGCTTGCCCCAGAGATCCAGTTCATAGCTCAGCGACAACGAGGTGCTGTAGCTCTCCTGCGAACGCCCGCTGTTTAACGGCTTCGAATTGCTGCCGGAGCCGTTGAGCGTCGCGTCGGGACTGATATTGGTCTGGGTTAGCCCGGCAGAAATGCGTGCCTGCTTGAGAGTTAATGCCGCAGCAGCCAGATCGTTATTGCTTTCCAGCACCTGACCTATCACGCGCGACAAACGCTCGTCGCCGAAGCGATCCCACCAGCGGCCGCTTCCCACCTGCGAAGGGGCGATATTCTGCTCTTCTGTTCGCTGCCAGTTTTCCGGCACCGACAACAGCGGCCGCTGATAATCGCTGCGGGTCAGGTTACCGCAGCCCGTGAGCAGCAGGATCAGCGGTAAAAAAGTACCTAATTTCATTCGCGGGCCAACGCCTCCGTCGGGTTGAGTCGCGCCGCTCGCCGCGCCGGGAAATAGCCGAACGTCAGGCCAATCAGAGCGGAAAAGCCGCAGGCCATCGCCACCGGGAGCCACGTAAAGACCATCGAGAACTCCTGCGTCAGCAGAGCAAACAGGTTCCCGGCGGCCCAGGAGCCAATGACCCCCGTCAGCCCGCCGAGCGCGCAGATCATCACCGCCTCAATCAAAAACTGATGCATGATGTCGGAGGGACGCGCGCCGACCGAGAGTCGGATACCGATCTCATGGGTTCGCTCGGTAACGGAAACCAGCATGATATTCATCACCCCAACGCCGCCGACCAGTAGTGAAATAGCGGCAATCGCGGTGATCAGCAGCGACATTGAATCGGAGGTTTTTTGCAGCGCTTTGGCGAGCTGTTCATCGGTCTGGACAAAGAAATCTTTTTTGCCGTGCTCGCGAATAAGATGCCTTTCCGCACGCTGCGCGGCCTCTCTCGGCGACAGCGTCTCCTGAAAGCGCAGCGTTAGCGCCTCCAGCGGCTTATCGCCGGAAATCCGCTGTAATAGCGAGGTATAGGGGATCCACGCCGACATAAACCCGCTGACCACTTTCGGCCCCGGCTTGCTGGCAACGCCGATCACCCGCCACGGCGCACCGGCGATTTGCACGATTTTATCCAGCGGATCTTCATTACCGGGAAACAACGTCTCTTTACTGGTTTCATCCAGCACCAGTACCGGCTCCCGGTCGTTGACGTCGCGCAGGGTAAAGCCGTTGCCCTGAATAAAGCGAATCCCCTGCAACGAGAAATAGTCGGCGGAAACGCCGGAGAGGATCATCGAGGAATCCAGGCCCTGGCGCACTGCGGTGGTCATACTGGAGACAATCGGCGACACCCCCAGCACCCAGGGCTGCTTGCTAAGGCTGGTGATATCCTCCAGCGACAGCGCGCGCTCCATATCCGGGCGCTTGCTACCCCAACCGGTACCGGGGCGAATTTCGAGCGTGGTATTACCCAGTTTACCAATCTCGTTCATGATGGTCTGCCGGGCGCCTTCGCCTACCGCCATCGAAGAAACCACCGATGAGATACCGATGATAATCCCCAGCATCGACAGAAAGGCGCGCATCCGATGGCCCAGCAGCGCACGCCATGCCATTCGTACCGACTCGCCTACGCTGCGCGACAGCGAAGCCCGACCGTTATCCTGTACCGTCGGCAGCCGCTGAATATCACGTTTGTCCTGAGCACAATTCGTGCGATCGGCAACAATCTGCCCATCGCTGATCTCGACGATCCGCTGCGCTTGCTGCGCCACCTCGCGGTCATGGGTCACGATAATCACCGTGTGGCCATCAGCGTTCAACTGGTGCAGAACATCCATCAGCGCCCTGCCGCTGGCGCTATCCAGCGCCCCGGTGGGTTCATCAGCAAGAATAATCTGCGCGCCGTTGATCAGCGCCCGGCATACGCTGACCCGCTGCTGCTGCCCGCCGGAGAGTTGCGCGGGTTTATGCTCTAAGCGCGTATCAATGCCCAGCTTTCCCGCCAGCAGCGCGATTCGCGCCTGACGTTCAATTGCAGGCATCGCGGTATATAAGTCGGGGATGGCGATATTCTCTTCCGCCGTTAAATAAGGCATCAGGTGATAGCGCTGAAAAATAAACCCAAGCCAGCGGCTACGCAGTTCGGCAAGCGCCGCGCTATCAGCCTGATGGGTAGCAATGCCGTTGATATAAACCTCGCCGCTGCTGGGTTTGTCCAGGCAGCCGATAATGTTCATCAGCGTCGATTTACCCGAGCCGGAAGCACCCATTATCGCCACCATTTCGCCGGGCATAATGGTCAGGGACACCGATTTCAGCACCGGAATCGTCTGCGTTCCGGCGATAAAAGAGCGAGTGACGTTATTAAGCTGGATTAACGGCTTCGCCATCAGATTGACCCCGCGTCCTGCGGGATCACCACCCGCTCGCCGGGCTGCAAGCCTTCAAGGACCTGTGCGTACTGGCGGTCGTTAATGCCGATACGAACGGTGCGCTCCTCGCTGCCGTTCGCCTTCTGCACCACCACCCGATAGCGTTCATTGCCCAGCGAGCGCCCCAGCGCAGCAACTGGAACCCGCAGCGCGTCTTTGGCCTGCGCAATGCGGATAAACACCTGCGCGGTCATCGAGGTTTTCAGCAGTTGCTGGCGATTATCCACCTCAAAGGTGCCGTTGTAGTAAATGGCTGTGCTTTGCTGATTGCTGGCGGAAGCCCCTGAGTTTTGCTCTTCCAGAGCCTCCTGCGGCGCGGGCTGGACATAGCCAAGCTCCCCCTCATAACGCGTCTGCGGGTCGGCAATCACGTAAAACCACAGCGGCTGTCCGGGATGGATTTTCTGGATATCGGCTTCGGAAATGCGCGTTTGCACCTGCATTTTATCGAGGTCGGCAAGCACCAGAATAGTCGGCGCAATTTGTGAAGAGACGATGGTTTGCCCTTCACGGGTGACAATGCCCAGCACTTCGCCGTCCATAGGGGCGAGAATGCGCGTATAGCCGAGGTTGGCGTTGGCGGTCTGCACGCTCATTTCCGCTTGCACAATCTGCGCCTCATTGACCGCAATCTGCTGAACCTGCGCGGCATATTGCGCCTGCGCCTGTTCAAGGTCGCTGTTCACACCAGAGCCATCGCGATTCATGGCCTGCTCGCGGGTCAGCGCTTTGCGGTACTGCACCAGCGTCGCTTCAGAGGCTAACTTCTGCGCTCTGGCGCTGGCCAGCTGCGCGGTGGCGTTACGTAAGTCTGAAAGCTGTAAAGTCGGGTCGATTTCGGCCAGCAGTTGCCCTTTTTGCACCCGCTCCCCTTGACGAACAAACAGCTTGCGCAACTGCCCGCTGACCTGAGCGCCAACGCTCACCTGGACGGCTGGTTTGATGATGCCGCTCGCCAGCACCACTTTTTCAATATCTCCACGCTCCAGGGCGACGGTATAGAGCGATTCGGCCTGTGTCGGCAGCGCGCGCTGATAAAAAACGGCGACGATGATGGCCACGATCGCGATCAGCGCAAACAACCACGTTTTGCGTTGGCGTAATAATCCTCGCATCATGAGTCCGGCGCTCCCTGCCCGATATCGCGCAGCTCGCCTTCGTTCAGGCGATATACTCGCGCAAAGTGGTTCACAATCAGCTCACTGTGGGTCACGACAATCAGCGTCTTGCCCTGTTCACGACAGTGCTGACACAGCGCGGCGATCACCGTCTCTGCGGTTTCATCATCAAGATTGGCGGTTGGCTCATCGAACAGTAAAATCGGCCGGGTACTGTAGAGCGCCCTCGCCAGCATCAGCCGCTGGCGCTGGCCTAAAGAGAGCGCGGAGTGGCTTTCGCGAATTAGCGCTTCCATTCCCCCAGGCAGCGCCTGTACCACCGACCCCAGCGCCATTTTATCGATCAGCGCTTCCACTCGCCCACGGTCGCTGTCGCTGTACCACGGGTCAAACAGGGTGATGTTTTGCAGCACCGAGGCGTTAAACAGGATGTCTTCCTGACTTTGCAACCACACCTGCGAGGTCAGTTGTTGAGCACTCGCTTCAGCATTGTTCAGCAAAATTCGCCCATCCTGCGCGGAAAAAAGTCCGGTCATCAGCCGCAGCAAGGTGCTCTTTCCGGCTCCGGAATCGCCGACAATGGCTATCTGATCGCCAGGCTCAAGTACGAGATCCACCGCGTTTAATACTGGCCTTTGCGGGTTGTAATGAAAACTCACCCGCTCGAACGCCAGTCGCGGAACCGCTGTTCCGCTGAGCGGGGAAATCAGGGGAGAAGCAAGCTCATGCTTCGTAAACAATCCCTGCGCGCGGGTATCAATGACATGCAGTTGCGATTTACGGATAACGGCATAGAACATCCGCGTGACGTAGGAGGTAAAAATTTGCCGCAAAAAGCTGTAGGCAAAGAAGTCGCCCAGGGAGATCTGTTTTGCATGTACCAGCGGCAGCACTACCAGCATAAAAACCACCATTTCGAGGCTGCCGGTCAGTTGATACAGCCCTTCTTTCACCTGCTGATACACTTTCTGCCGTTGCAGGCAGGTAAAAAGGTCATGCGACAGGCGGGCAAACTGCGCTTTGCGCTGGGTTTCCAGCCCGGCGGTTTTAATGGTTAATACCCCCTGAAGGGTCTCCATAAAAAAGTCATTTAGCACCGCGCTCTTGAGCTGAAGCTGCTGCGTATACCAGCGGTCGCGAAATATCGCCCAGACGCTAATTAACCCCATCACCACAATGCCCACGGCGGAAATCAGCGCCAGCACCGGGGAGATCCAGAACATGATGCCGATGGCGATAACGCAAATAATCCAGTCCGAGCGCAGGCCGTTATCCAGCTCAATTTTTTGCAGCATGCCGCTCTGCCAGGCAATAAAGCGGCTGAAAACATCCCCCGGCGCGCGTTTTTCAAAAAAGCGCAGGGGATTATTCAGTAATCGCGAAAAACCAATATCGCTATTAAGCAACACAAAGCGGCGGATGAAACGCTCGCTAATCACCCGGACGCCCAGCGCTAACAGCGTGGAGACCACAAAGGCGAGGATGAACCACAGATATGGAAAATCCGTATTCTGCGCATCTGAGAACGCCTGATTAATCGCGCGGCTGACCATCGTCGGCATTAAAAACAGCGTTAACGCCACCAGGAATGTTAATAGCATCAGCTTGTAAATGCCCGGAACCGCCGCCGTCTCCTTCAGGCTCATAGCCCGCGGCATCTCCTGCTGCGCTTCGGCGATAACAGGGTTGGGGATGACTCCTGATGAGGGGGATTCTTCAAGGATCAGCGCATAGCCGCTGATCTCTTTTTTTAACGCTGAGAACGGCAACCACTGCTGACCAATTGCCGGGTTCATCACGCAGACGTAGTCCCCCTTGCGCCACGCCAGCAGGACATAGTGACTGGCACCGTAGTGCAAAATGGAGGGGAACGGCAGCCCATGTAGCTCGTCGTGATCGAAGAGCACTGGAGCAGTGGCAATGCCAACCTGTTGCAGGATGACGGATAAATCGCTCAACGATGTCCCATGATCGGACGCCGGGAAAATCTCCCGCAATGCCGGAAGAGAGCACTGAATATTCTGGGTTTGCGCCAGCATCGCAATACAGGAGAGGCCGCACTCATTGGTCTCTTCCTGAAAAACCATATCAGGGATAATATTTTTCATATTGATGCATCAGTGATTAATAAAATAGAGCGAATGGCTGTGCCACAAAAGCCAATCCTGCGGATAATCACGCAGGGTGTTTTCAATAATCGTCGGCAACGTTGCCGCGATCTCTTTTGGCGACAGCGGGGAATAGATTTTTATTTTTATCCCTTGCTGATAATAGAGGTGATAAAAAACCACCTGCGCCGACACGATGCGCGAAAACCGCTGTACGCCGTTGTGTAGTTTTGCCGGACGGCCAAATAGCCGACAGCTTATTTTCCCGGACTGCGCTTCATGGGTCTGAACGGTGTAATCGGCTGGAATATCGGGGAAAATAATCATATTTTCCCGCCCTTCAGAGACGTTAGTCATTAGCGCCATCAGCTCGCTGGCCAGCGACGTATTATCCTGGTGGATGGAGCAGTAAGAGAGCGCGACGCCGCCCATTGCGCGACTGGCGACGGTGTAGCTTTCCGCGCTGGATGAGACCACCACGCTGGCTTTGCCCGGCGTCACGCCGGCCCCGACCATCGCGGCTAAAATATCGGAAACGCAGTGCAGCGGCGCGAGGACCACCGGCGTCTTTTGCGCCACCAGTGGCGCAACCACCGCATCAAGCTCTTGCGTGCACGCCAGCATCTGGCGCAACGTTGCCGGGTGCTGACCCCAGGTCGCGCCCATCTCCAGCAGCTGGCGGCGCATGGCGATCCACGCGGCGTCAACTCGTCCATCGCCACCAGTCAGGCAGCGATAGTTCTGCGTCGCCACGGCGGTACGCCCGCAATATTGTCTGCCCAACAACCGCAGCGTGCACAGCGCGCGAACGGTTAGCAACAGCAGTGACATAGGGGTATAACGCATCACTGCCCGCACCGTCTTTTGCCCGTAGCCGGTAAAAGGACGGTGTCGCCAGGCAAGCTGCGCGGACCATTTTCTTACGCTGAAGACGCCCCAGACGATCAGAAAGCGCGTCACGCTTACTCCTTGTCCTGAGCTAACAGCTGGCGCATATAGTCGGCAAATTCAGGAAATTGACGATCCTTCGCCACGACGTATTTTTTATTAACAATAAACAACGGCGTCGCGTTAATGTCATAGAGCTCGGTGATTTTCGCCATATATTCCAGCCGTTCGGCAACGGCTTTGCTTTGGCGTACCTGATGATATTTCGCCACATCAATATCGTTCTTTTTCAGCCAGGCATTCAGCGCTTCATCATCAGCTAAATTAATACCGCGAACCATTACCGCGTTAAATGCCGAGTCGCGCGTCTGACGCTCAAGGCCCATCACTTCAAGCGTCGCAAAAACCGGTGCATAAACCGCCAGACCATTTCTTTCAGCGGTGATATGGATAACTTCGAAGGTGCTATCTACCGGTAAGGTGGCGGCAAATTTTTCGATATCTTCCTCATTCGACGCGCAGTAGTGGCAGCCATAGGACAGCACTTCAATAATACTGCTCTCATGTTTTATTGGGCTACTGGCAACAATTGCCTCATCAATTTTCCGTAGCGCCGAAGGCTTACTGCTATCTAATGAAAAAGTATTAAATACAAAGATGTGATAACACAGAACAGTTATCAGCGACGAAATTAACGCCACCAGAAACGTGTAGCCAACAGCGGTAATAGGTTTTATTTTCATTTCGATACCAGGCTCGCGAAAAAGGCGTAAAAATATATGGAGGGTTTCCCCTCCATATACCACTGCAGAAATTACTGGCGAATGCGGTTCGGTACTACGCACATACCATCAGCAGCATCTTTCATGCTAACGGTTGAGTTGCCATGCTTATCTGTGCAGGTGGTTACTTCTTTACAAGAAGAAACACCGCCAACAACCACAGTTTCGTAAGAGCTGGTGCAAGTTTCCTTACAGGTCCCGCCAATAATACCCGCTGCTTCAATCATGCTTAATTTTTGCATTTGTTAGTTCCTTAACTATTTATATTGAAATGTATTTTCTTACACTTACCTACTGGCTTAGATACCTGCCAGTAATTTTGTCGATGTCATACGTTGCACGCTGCTATATGCAAGGGGTGGCGACGATACACTTGAAAATATTAAAAAGCTCAACGTTATTTTTGGCATTTAATTTTTTCATCAGCCCTCGTTTACTGCGGCTTAAGCGACGAACATCAATTTGTTGCTCAGAGGAAATTTGCGAAAGCGACTTTCCTTTGAATATTTCTTCCATTAACCACCAGTCATCACTGGAGATGCTGTTATTAAAATCTCTTGCCAACCATTTTTGCCGTGTGTAGTTAATCAACGAACGGCTAAAGAATATTTTTTTTGCTACTAATGCCTGAGAATCTTCGATAAAGCTAGAAAAGTTGCTCAGTGATTCATTCTTTAATAACCAACTGGCTTCCGGGAGAAGCGAATGCAGTGCAAAAAAAAGAGCGAGATTATTGCTATCTAACAAAATAACCAGTTGCTGATTTTCCCGGCAATAATGTTCTTTAATGGTATACAACGCATTAAAGCGTTCATCCGGTAAGCTGTCGACATCACAGAGGATCCAATGCAGCTCATTTCTCTTTTTTGGTGAACGCAGCGTGCTAATCAGCTGCGAAAAATGTTTGATCTTTGAGAAAGAGCAGTCCGGCTCGCGGGCAGTAAGATCGGCAACTGCGGAACGCACACCTTCAGAGAAAAAAATATTTTTATCGTAGAGAAAGAAATGGCGGCTCATTTTTAATCATCCTTGATCGGTTCTACTGGTAGTTTAGGGTGTAATTTGCCGTGGCCTGAAAGGCACCGGTTTGCAAGGTTTCGTTACTCAAGGCATCCGGTTCCCCTTCCACAAAAGCTTTAAAATTTAACTGCATGGTGACATCGGAAATGGCAACCGCGGTCGTCGGCGTATTCAGTGAAATAGCCGTACCGTTACTCTCTTCAAAGCCAATACCAATCCCGCTGGCGGAATTGGGCGCTACCGGCGTAATCGCCAGGCGATCGCTCATATTGGCATTTTCCGTCCCGCTAAAGGTCACAGTGACGGAATTAAAGACATCGGTACTGCAATCCTTTAGCTCAATAACAAACGCTTTGGGCTGCGATTTCCCTTCGGCATACAGCGAGCGGGTTGAAATCTGGCCAAAATCCACGGCGATGTTTTTTGACGAAGGGACGATACTGCAGTCCTGGGCAACAACGGTTCCTTTGAAGTTTAAATCGCCGCCGATCAGCTCCCCGATGGCATACGCCGGGGTGACTACCGGTAGCGAACATATGAGTATCATTGATGCGATTAATTGACGCATGCTGTCCCCTTACTGAAACTCAGCGACCACGGTGGCCGATGCCTGGAAATCCCCTTCAAGTACGTTGGTCCCGGCATTGGCAATCGGTGCGGCGGTCAGATTCCAGGTTCCCTGGTTATTATTAAAACCCGGGACGTCATAAAACTTATTCGCGGCCACTAAATTGCCGCCGGAATCCTTCAAGATAATGCCAAGGTTGGAGCGGTCGACGGCCCCGGTGGTACCTAAATAATCGCTATTGAAACTGGCGGTATTAGCCTGCTGAATTCCCAGGCGTATATTCAAGTTACCGGTCGCAAAACTTCCCCCTTCACACTTCACCTGAATCGGCACAGACTGGCTGTAGTTGTTGCCGTTAAGCAGTGATCCAGAGCTGGGGATAGTGTTAAAATCAACAGTGATCGGCGAGCCGGAGTTGACGATACATTTGTCCGGAACGGTAATAACTCCAGAGTTAATAGAGACAATAGACATTGGCGTGGTCCCCATCCCGGCGCTGTAATTGCCCAGGCGACCGTAAAGTTTAGCTATTTCGGTACCCAACAGGTTTACGCCGTTAACAATCGGCTTGGTGATCATGAACGTCACCCTCCCCTGAGCGCCGGACTCAAAGTTATTAAACTGAGTGGTTGGTGGTACGCATTTGTTCTGAAAAGCCTCGTTTGACTCATTATTAAAAGGGACCGGAAGATAGGCCATGCGCTGACCGCGAATGTAAATTTCAATTTTCACATCCATATAGTCATTGAGTTTTAAATACCCTGCCGAACTACCCTGCTGAAGTAACGAGGCAGTAGCAGAATAATAGATGGCCTGATTTTCCATGGTGATAGTACAGCTGGCTACACCAGAGTATTGGCCGCCTAATGCAAAAGTATAAGGAATGGTCGCCCCGATACTGTTGTTGGTAATATCCTGGTTGGCGACGTCAATATTATACATTTTAGGTCCGCCAACCGGCGTAATTTCCCCTTCAACTGCCGCTGCGGTTTCCCAGGACAGCAGGCCACCGCATAGCAAAATAGCGACGCGGGTTTTACGCCAGATAACCATAGCAGCCATTACAGATACTCCATTTTTAAACGCAGCAGTCCGCTAAAATTACCGGCGGTCACGTTTCGGCCGGTAGACTCCAGTACCGCAATAAACGTCAGGCTGCTGTCGCCGGTTTTCACAATAAACGGCGGCTGGGTTTGATTGATATCCAGCGCGCGCTCTTTGATATCCAGCAGACGAATACCGGCTCCGGAGGTGCTGCCAGTCAGGCGTAACAGTTGACGATTATTCTCGTCCGACTCGCCGATAAACGTCATCTGCACCGCCTGCTCGCCAGTGGTATAGAGGTGCTTGCTATTTCCCGTAGTCCTTGATGCAATGCTGTCTCGCGCCTGTGACGCCCCTTTCAGGCAATCTCGCAGTTCAACGCGAACCAGTACCGGTTGGCTACGATCGCCCGCCTGATGAAAACGGCGGGCGCTAATTTCACCCAGTTCGATGATTTGCAGACGGCTCTGCGGGGCAAGGACGCACGGCGAGGCGTAAACGGAGCCCTGAAATATCACGTTACCGCCATCTTCCCCCTGATGATCCTGGTTATAGTGCTGCGGCTGTAGCGGAATATCAGCGTCGGCCAGCGCTGGCATGCTGAGACCGAATACAAACAGTGCGAATAGCGATAAACGCGTTTTCATCATCAGGTTCCTCTCAATTACCCTTGCTGCGACGGCGGCAGAGCTTTACAGGTATTTCCCGCACAGCGATATTTCAGTTCCGGATGGCCGCCATAGTCATTCACGTACATCATGGAAAAATCACTAATTCCGCCATCTGTTACGCTGAACTCCAGACTGGATTTCGGTGCAATCATAATTCCCGGAAATTTCGTTATTTTTTCACCCTTCGTCCGCGACAGGCTAATAATGGTGATGTAATAAGGCGTCGGGTTTTGCGCGCTCATTTTATTGCCGCTTTTTTGAAAGACGACCTGATCCTGCCAAATCTCGCTTTTGCTTTTTGGGATAATGGCGGTTGGGCGGAAAAATAATTTAATCCGCGACTGCATCGCTAATTGCAGGACATTCGCTTTATCCGGCTTAGGCGGAATTTCACGCACGCTTAAATAAAACAGGCTTTCACGATCCTGCGGCAGCTGATTGATGCCATCAGTCTTGGTCACGCGCGCGACGCCTTTTTGCCCGCCGTTAATTCGCTGCAAAGGCGGCAGCACCACCAGCGGAGAGGTGATTTTATTGCCTTTGCTGTCCTCGACCCAGGACTGCGCCAGAAACGGAATATCCGGGCTGGTGTTGGTCAAATTCGCGCTTGCCGAGCTATCTTTACCGGTGATAATCAAGCGAGTGCGATCCAGTGAAACGCCCGCCTGAGCGGTACTGCTTACCGCTGTCAGCATCAGGGCGCCCATCCAGCAGAGTTTGTTACTTGTCATGCTCATTTTTGGCCTTTTATTACTGTCACTGTCATTTACACGGCAATAGCGCGGCTGTCGAACGACGCTCTATAGATGGCGGAATGGTTATCTGACACTGCTTTTTCCCGCTCCACATCACGCTTAGCGCCTCTTGTGGGTTCACCCCCGCCAGCCATCCCTGTCCGCCTTCCATAATCATCGACACGCTAACGCCATCGCCGTTAATAACCTCGGCGCCAAACGGAGGATAGGTACCGTCAGCCAGGCGAATAATGCCCATCATCTTCTCGCCCTTCGCCATGCCGAAGGTCTGATAGCCGATAGCGCCTTCGGTGAGCGTGGCGGTGCTGATGGCTTTTGCCGGTTCAATCGATTCCGACATCGCATCGACATCAACCCGGGTATCAAAGCTGTTGTAGCTCACGATGTCCGGAATCACGGCGATGCCGAAATTGTTAGTTCTTGATTTCCCGTCATTTAGCGGGACGTCGCCGATGCCGTTGGTATTCACCATCACGCGAGCGGTGTTGAGCGTCGCGCCGCTGTTGTGGATCGCCGCGCCATGTCGGGTGGCGGTAAAGCCGCCGCGCAGAGTGCTGCTCAGAGAGATATAGTGATCCTGCTGATAGCTGGCGTTGCTGTTGATTTCGGCATACTGCGAGCGGCGCTGATAATAGCCGTCGACGTTGGCATAACCGCTCTGGCTCGCCCCTGCACGCAGTCGCCACAGGTTGTTGTAGTCGCTGCTATCGGTATATGAGAGCATCGGGCTGGTTTTGCCGTTATTGGTCTGCACGTCCAGACCACTCCATTTGCTATCGCCAACCGGAACAGAAAGCGAAATAGCGATCGAGTCGTCTTTACGTCCTTCATAATCAGAACGATATGCTGAAATATTGGTGGTGATCCCGCGAATATTACCGACGTTAAACGAGCGCCCTAAAGAGATGCCGTAGCGATCCTGACTGCTGCGATTCCAGTAATTCTGGTGGGTATAGGTCAGGAATACGGTGGTCGCCTTGCCCGGCTCATCGGCCCAGAACGTTTTATTCCCGGTAATGGTATAAACTTCTTTTTCGCGCCCAAGGCTGTCATATCCCTCATAACGCTCGTTGAGATATTGCGAGAAAGAGCGGAAATCTTCCTGAGAAAAGCGATATCCGGCGAAGGTAATTGAACTGTTATATTCGTCGAAGGTTTTCGCATAGCTCAGCTTAAATGAGGTGCCTTTAAGTCGTTTCTTATTCGACTGCTGACTATAAGATTCTGTGGCATCCAGCGAGAGCGCGCCAAGAACGCTTAAATCACGACCAATACCAGCGGAAACCGCAGTATATTCAGCCCCCGCGCTTTGCAGCCCACCATATAGCGACCAGGCGTTGCTTATCCCCCAGGAGAAGTCGCCAGAAGCGAATCCCGGTCCCTGAATTTTATGGCTGTAGCGGGATGGCGCACCGATCGCCACGTTGTAGCGCACATAGCCCGGACGCGTGAGATAAGGAATATTGGCGGTGTTGACCTGGAAAGTGGAGATTGAACCATCCTGCTCTTCCACCTGTACATCCAGCGTACCGCGCACAGAACTACGTAAGTCCTGGATATTAAATGGCCCGGCAGGGACCGTGGTTTCATAAATAATGCGCCCGCTCTGCTTCACCGTCACTTTGGCGTTAGTCTTGGCCAGACCGCGAATTTCTGGCGCATAACCTTGCAAGTTCGGCGGCAATTGGCGCTCATCGCTGGCGAGATTAAGCCCGGTAAAACGTACGGTGTCGAAGACCTGAGAATCGAGGTAGATCTCCCCTGCCGTCAATTTTGCCGCCAGCATTGGCAGCGGACGATAGGCGTAGACCTGATTCATGTCGAAATCGAACTGGTGCGTCGAGCTGTAATAGCTGGTCTGGTATTCACCACGCAAACGCCAGCCACCGAGGTTGACCCCAGTCTGACCATAGCCGCTTAAGGTGCTGTAATCTTCGTGCATATCAAGCTGGCGGGTATATTGCCCGGTCAGGCTGTAGTCGAGTAGAAACCCACCAATTCCCTGGTCCCAACGCTCTGGTGGCACCCAGTTTGGATCATTGTATTTCATCCATGCCTGCGGGACGGTGATGTCCAGCACCCCGGCATAGTTACTCAGCGTGGCGCCGGGAAGACTCAGCAGGTCATAGCAATCCGCAAACGGCTGTGCAACCTTCTGTTGCGCTTCCTCTTTCAACGCTAATCTTGAGAGAATTTCGCCGTTAATACAGGCCTGGGTATGTTTCTCGTCTTTGGAGGCCAGATAACGAACTTTTTGCTGCCCCACTGCCTGGCCATTAATTTTAATGTCTAAGAGATATTCGCCTGGCGGAACATAGTTATCGGTAGCAAAACGGGTTAAATCAATATTGCCGCGGTCGGCGGCATCCAGTACGTCGGTATTGAATTCTACATCCGAGGAAGCGCAAGCTATAGAGGTGCAGCAGAAGAAAAGTATCTGAGAGAGGATTACGTTTATTTTTATTTTTTGTTCTGCTGACATGACTATTCATCCCGAATCATTCAGTAAAATATCGTGCGCGACAAACAAGCTAAAACAAGAATAACTGGCTTGTTTCTAGTTATAATCCATAAAGAAACGAGTGACGGCGTAGAAATCCCCTGCCTTAATATGTTGCTGAACCGGAACCAGTGAAGCGGTGAATTTCAGCGTATTATTCTCATCACTCAAAAGATATCCCGAAGAGGGTTCCCCAAAGGTTAAAACCTCTCCATAGCGATCGCGAATCTGTATACCAAACCCTTTCCCTTCGCCATCAGGTATTAATACCGTAGAATCTTGCGAAGAGGCGTTTCCTGTAAAGGTAATCGTGGCAAAAGCGCCTGGACTTGGCTGATTATCACTGCCGAAAGACTCGCAGCCGATTAAGCGCACCAGAAAAGGCCGGGTAAGCTTTCCCTCTTGATCCATATTAATATCGCGAGCGGATATATTACCAAAATCCACCCATAGCTCTCGCGAGTCAGGATCAATATCACATGCGGCGGCAACCAGCTCGCCAGAAAGCTCTAACTTTCCTGGGGTAAAATTAGTACTCAAAGCATGTCCGGAAAAGAGCAATACAGATACGAATAACCCTACCAGTCTCTTTTTCTCTGTATCCTTTACCATACTCAGAATTCCATATTATCTGGTATATAGCCAAATATCGCGGGGAGAAATCTCCCCGCGAACGATAACTCAAAATCGATTATTGATAATCGATAGTGAAATTGATCGTTGACTGGAATGCACCAGCGGTCACGGTAGTTGTAGAACCGGTTGCTGCTGCTTCTGCTTTCAGGAAGGCCACGAAAGGAATGGTGTTAGTTCCATCAACCAGAGTTACCGGAGTAGTCTGCGCGCCCCAGGTAACAGTCTGGCTAGCACTGTCTTTCAGGCCGATACCCGCACCAGATGCGGAACCAGAAGTGAATGCTGCCAGAGTAGGATCGTTCGGGTTAACCGAAGTCGGAGTGTAGGAAACAACGGCACTGCTGGCAATGGTGGTATCGCAGTACTGCAGTTCGATGTTTTTGGTTTCAGTTGCCTGACCACCGCCTTGCAGCAGGGAAACAGGAACCTGACCAAAATCAACGGTTACCGGGCTGGACGACGGGGCTAAACCGCAAGCGGTGTTGACCAGCTCACCCTGAAGTTCAATCTGACCGTTAGTTGTATCAGCCAGAGCAGACATAGAACCGAGAGCAGCAGTTAATGCCACAGCCATAGCAACTTTATTCAGTTTCATAGAAAATTCCTGCGTTATAAATTTTTATCCTAAAAAGTAAAGAGCGATAAAGTCGTGGTATTATATTTGCCCAACGACCTGCTGCCCTCCGCATTACCGAAAAATCCGTTTTAATAATTAAACCGCCACAATAAGATTTAATTACAGCCAGATCCCCTGGTCGACAAAAATATTATCAAATCATTTTCCATGTAAAAAGTAATACATTGAACAGGTAATTAAAAAAACATTTAACCTCGCGAACATTGTTAGCCCAGGAAATTAACTCGCAGAGCATTGAGATACATCCTAAAAACAAATTACGAAAGGTTATTAATAGATTAAAAACTATAAAAAGCCATCGTTGAATAATTGTAAATTATATTACATTTAATTAACATTAAAATAAATCCAATCCATGTCATGATAGAAAATCGCAAAACATATTGAAGAAACAATATGTTTCATGGCGTTTCTGAGACAGATAGCAGACATCGAACAAAGCTCGCCGCTACGCTGCCATAAGCACGCTATTCCTCATCTTTAACTTCACCATGCCACCCACTCTGGCCCCACCTCTTCCTTCTTGTTTTCCTGACATTCAGACTCCGTTATCATGCTGCCTATGTGCAGATGAAAAGAAATGCAGAGTTTCACAGGAACCAATGAGGCGGAGTGCGACGTAATGAGAACAATAAACTCCGCTAACTCATTAAAACTTAAGAAAATGGACATCATAAACTGATGAGTACACTAGAGAATCTTGACGCCCATACCCCTATGATGCAGCAGTATCTCAAGCTGAAAGCCCAGCACCCGGAGATCCTGCTGTTTTACCGGATGGGGGACTTTTACGAGCTGTTCTATGATGATGCTAAACGCGCATCACAACTGCTTGATATCTCGCTGACCAAACGCGGAGCGTCGGCGGGCGAGCCGATCCCGATGGCCGGGATCCCGCACCACGCGGTGGAAAACTATCTCGCCAAGCTGGTTAATCAGGGTGAATCGGTCGCCATTTGCGAACAGATTGGCGACCCGGCCACCACCAAAGGGCCGGTCGAGCGTAAAGTGGTGCGCATTGTTACGCCCGGCACCATCAGCGATGAAGCGCTATTGCAGGAGCGTCAGGATAACCTGCTGGCCGCCATCTGGCAGGACAGCAAAGGCTTTGGCTATGCCACGCTGGATATCAGCTCCGGGCGTTTTCGCCTGAGCGAACCGGCTGACCGGGAAACCATGGCGGCAGAACTTCAGCGCACCAATCCCGCCGAACTGCTGTACGCTGAAGACTTCGCCGAATCCTCACTGATCGAAGGCCGCCGCGGACTACGCCGCCGCCCGCTGTGGGAGTTTGAAATCGACACTGCGCGCCAGCAGCTCAATATGCAATTCGGCACCCGCGATCTCATCGGCTTTGGTGTAGAAAATGCGCCACGCGGACTGTGTGCTGCTGGCTGTTTGCTGCAATATGTCAAAGATACCCAACGTACCTCGCTGCCGCATATCCGCTCCATCACCATGGAGCGCCAGCAGGACAGCATCATTATGGATGCCGCCACTCGCCGTAATCTGGAGATCACCCAGAACCTGGCTGGCGGCATTGATAACACGCTAGCCGCGGTGCTCGACTGCACCGTCACCCCAATGGGCAGCCGTATGCTTAAGCGCTGGCTGCATATGCCAGCGCGTGATACCGATGTGCTGGTAGAACGCCAACAGACCATCGGCGCGCTGCAGGAACGTTACACTGAACTGCAGCCGATACTGCGCCAGGTTGGCGATCTCGAACGTATTCTGGCGCGTCTGGCCCTGCGCACCGCCCGTCCGCGCGACTTAGCACGTATGCGCCACGCGTTCCAACAACTGCCGGAACTGCGCGCTATGCTGGCCGATGTTGACTGCGCACCGGTGCAACAGCTACGTGAGAAGATGGGCGAGTTTACCGAACTGCGCGAACTGCTGGAGCGGGCGATTATCGATGCGCCGCCGGTGCTGGTTCGCGACGGCGGCGTTATCGCTCCCGGCTACCATGAAGAACTCGACGAGTGGCGGGCGCTGGCTGATGGCGCGACGGACTACCTCGACAAGCTGGAGATCCGCGAACGCGAGCGCCTGGGGCTGGATACGCTGAAAGTAGGCTACAACGCCATTCACGGCTATTACATCCAGATTAGTCGCGGTCAGAGCCAGCATGCGCCGATTCACTACGTCCGTCGTCAAACCCTCAAGAACGCCGAGCGCTATATTATTCCTGAGCTGAAGGAGTATGAAGACAAGGTACTGACGTCGAAAGGGAAAGCCCTGGCACTGGAAAAACAGCTGTACGATCAATTATTCGATATGCTGCTGCCGCATCTTGGCGACCTGCAACAGAGCGCCAGCGCGCTGGCGGAGCTTGATGTGCTGGTTAACCTTGCCGAGCGCGCGGAAACCCTCAACTACTGTCGCCCAACCTTTAGCGATAAACCGGGTATTCGTATCAGTGAAGGCCGCCACCCGGTGGTTGAACAAGTGCTGAAAGAGCCGTTTATCGCTAACCCGCTAAACCTGACGCCACAGCGCCGAATGTTAATTATCACCGGTCCGAACATGGGCGGTAAAAGTACCTATATGCGCCAGACTGCGCTGATTGCGCTGCTGGCCTATATTGGCAGCTACGTCCCGGCACAAAAGGTCGAAATTGGCCCTATCGACCGTATCTTCACCCGCGTTGGCGCGGCGGATGACCTTGCCAGCGGTCGCTCGACCTTTATGGTAGAAATGACCGAAACCGCCAATATTTTGCATAACGCCACCGAGCACAGCCTGGTGCTGATGGATGAAATTGGCCGCGGTACTTCAACCTACGATGGCCTGTCGCTGGCGTGGGCCTGTGCGGAAAATCTGGCGAATAAAATTAAAGCGTTGACCCTATTCGCTACCCACTACTTCGAGCTGACCCAACTGCCGGAAAAAATGGAAGGCGTCGCCAACGTCCACCTTGATGCACTGGAGCACGGCGATACCATCGCCTTTATGCACAGCGTACAGGATGGTGCGGCCAGCAAGAGCTACGGTCTGGCCGTCGCAGCGCTGGCTGGAGTGCCGAAAGAGGTGATTAAGCGCGCGCGACAGAAACTGCGCGAGCTGGAAAGCATTGCCCCGAGCACCGCCGCCACTCAAGTAGATGGTACGCAGATGTCGCTGCTTTCCGCTCCGGAAGAAACGTCGCCTGCGGTTGAGGCGCTGGAAAATCTCGACCCGGACTCACTGACCCCACGTCAGGCGCTGGAGTGGATTTATCGGCTGAAAAATCTGGTGTAGTTGATGTAGTCGTCTATACGGGTAGCTTCGGTTGCCCGTATAATGACAACCTCCATAAACAAAAACGATTAACGCCATATATATTGATATGGTGAACAACATCCTGACAATGAAAAAGAAATATTTATATATATTATTAATATGCATTGCGACATTAGTTATGTATATACTCCAACCAGCAGAAACCACTCGTCATGATAAAGCCACGTTAAATTATTTCGTTAACTTAATTAAATCCCCCTCCGTTGATAAAGGTATAAACACGCCAGGCATATTTTTGGAAATTTCCGCGATTCGCGATAATCCAAAGTCCCAATATAATCTCGGCGCATATTATCTGGAAAAGAAAGCGGGAAATATTTATGACCCGCAAACAGGGGAAAAATGGATGCGGCTGGCCGCCGGGCAAAACTACGCTCCAGCCCAGCTCTGGTTAGGCAATATGTATCATCTGGGCTATAGCGTAGCGAAAAATACCCGGGAGGCCGCTCTCTGGTATCTGAAAGCGGCAAACAACGACAACTCCACCGCGCAAAGCAATCTTGGCGTCTTGTATATGACCGGAGATGGCGTCAAGCAAGACGTACAACAGGCGGTCAGTTGGTATAAAAAATCTGCGGCGCAGGGAGATGCAGCAGGTCAGCAAAATTTAGGCCGCAGTTATGAAAGAGGCATCGGTATCGCCCCTGATATTGAGCGAGCTATCTATTGGTATAAAAAATCGGCGGCGCAAAACTCTGCTTCCGCGCAGTTCGCCCTCGGCCAGCTCTATTACTTCGGTCAATACGTTCCGCAAAATTATGCTTTAGCCTGGGAGTGGTTTATGAAGGCGGCAAAACAGAACGATGTTAACGCCCTGTTTAATTTAGGCGTAATGTACAACGATGGTAACGGCGTAACAAAAAGCAAAGCGCAGGCCTTATCCTGGTTTCGCAAAGCCGCCGAACAAAATGATTCCGAGTCACAATATATTGTCGGAGAAATATACGACGAAGGAGATGGCGTTCCGGTAGATAAAAAACAGGCCGCATATTGGTATCAGCTCGCCGCCAATAATGGTCATCAGCAAGCAAAAAAAGCGCTGGAGAAATAGAGCGGCTGAAAGAATGGGGTGCATGAGAATGAAACCTGACAACCAGTACGCGGGGTCGCCCCCGCGTTGATGCTACTTCTTCGATTCGTAAGCGAGAACAGCTTTAAACTCCATACTACGCTCTTTGATACTTAGCTCGCATAGCGAGTTACGTACCATCAGCGTAAATCCCAGCGCTGTGATACACAGCACAATGATTGCCACAAGGGCATATTTTGTCAGCATGTCTTGCCTCCCTGCAAAGAAGAGACTAACATCTGAATTGTCGATGTTCATCCGTTAGCCTCAGTTGATAGAAATATCTCCTGGGGCTTTCGTCTATCTGGAACCTCAAAAATGCTCAAAGCCAGATAGCCTCAAGCACCCGCGTTTATTCTATACCCGCTGATGACGAAAATTACCTTGAGTAAGTTGAATTCCATCTTTTTATTGCAGGTTGCGATAATGCTCGCAAGAATTTATATCTATTAGTCCCAGCTTTAATTTATAAATCAAATATAAAACGGGCCCGACTTAGCGGGCCCGTTTCTTTTAGCGCTTATCTTCCGCCAGCAGCGGCGGAATACTCGGCACCATTGGCGATTCATCAATATCCTTCTGCGTCATGCGAAACGCTTCCGGATAGTGCTCGCGGCTGGTGCGGCGTAGCGGCTCGGTATCACGCCAGGTGTAGAAACAGTGTTGGCACTGAAATACCGTCCAGACATCTTTTACCGGCGACTTCGCCAGCACTTCAATATGTTCATCGACGCAACGTGGACAAATCATCTTTATCTCCTTATTAACGGTTGGCCAGCATGGCGGTCAGTTTTTCAACCCAGGCTTTGGTTTCAGGGAGGTCCTGTACCGGCTGGCTGTAGTGACCACGAAGATCCGGCGCAACCGGCGTAGTCGCGTCGATAACCAATTTGTCAGTGATCCCCGCCGGGCTTGAGCCTGGGTCAAGTTCCAGCACGGACATATTCGGCAACTGGACCAAATCCCCCGCCGGGTTCACTTTCGAAGACAGCGCCCACATCACCTGTGGCAGGTTGAACGGATCAACGTCCTCATCAACCATAATCACCATCTTCACATAGCCCAGACCGTGTGGCGTGGTCATCGCCCGCAGGCCAACCGCACGGGCAAATCCGCCGTAGCGTTTTTTAGTGGAGATAATCGCCAGCAGGCCGTGAGTGTACATGGCGTTGACGGCCTGCACTTCCGGGAATTCCGCTTTCAACTGCTGGTACAGCGGCACGCAGGTCGCCGGGCCCATCAGGTAGTCGATTTCTGTCCACGGCATACCGAGATAGAGAGATTCAAAAATCGGTTTGGTGCGATAAGAGACTTTATCAATCCGTACCACCGTCATATTGCGCCCACCGGAGTAGTGGCCGGTGAATTCACCAAACGGCCCTTCGATCTCGCGCTTGCGGCTCTCAATAACGCCCTCAAGAATCACTTCCGAGCCCCACGGCACGTCAAATCCGGTCAGCGGTGCGGTGGCAATCGGGTACGGACTTTCGCGCAGCGCGCCCGCCATCTCATATTCCGACTGATCGTACTTCAGCGGCGTGGCGCCCATCAGGGTGATAACCGGGTCATTACCGAGGGTGATAGCGATCGGCAGGTCTTCGCCGCGCTCTTCGGCTTTGTGCAGATGCAGTGCGATGTCATGCATGGGGATAGGTTGCAGGCCCAGCTTACGCTTGCCCTTCACTTCCATGCGATAGATACCAACGTTCTGCTTGCCAAAATTGTCCGGGTCCAGCGGATCGCGAGAAACCACGCAGGCTTTGTCGAGATAAAAACCGCCATCGCCATCGTTCAGACGAAACAGCGGCAGAATATCAAACAGATTAATGTCTTCACCGTCGACGGTATTTTCTGCCCACGCTGGGTTTGCCCGACGCTCCGGCGTTACCGGGAATTTATCCCAGCGACGAATAAACTCATCAATCTGTTTTCTCACCGGCGTGTTCGGCGGCAAACCCATCGAAATAGCGTGGTTCTGCCACGAACCGATAGTATTCATCGTCACACGGGCATCGATAAAACCGCGAATATTGTCGAACCACAGCGCCGGTGCACCATCGCCAATACGTCCGGTGGCGTTAGCGGCGGCAGCCAGATCCGGCTCCGCGTTAACTTCTTCGCTAATTTTCAGCAGTTGCCCCTGGTCGTCCAGCGCCTGCAAGAAGCTGCGCAAATCATCAAAAGCCATTATTCATTCTCCTGTGAAAAATTCTCTTCCGTCCGTAACCCGTTCCAGCGACGTGCTTTGTGATAATCCAGACCAAACTGATCCAGCACCCGCGCGACAACGTGGTCAGTGACGTCTTCAATGGTTTCAGGGTGGTTGTAATAAGCGGGCATGGGCGGCACCATCGCAACGCCCATGCGGGACAGAGCCAACATGTTTTCCAGATGGATGGTGCTCAGCGGCATTTCGCGCGCGACCAGCACCAGCTTGCGGCCCTCTTTCAGCACCACGTCAGCCGCTCGACCAACTAACCCTTCGGCATATCCGGCACGAATACCGGCCAGCGTCTTCATACTGCAAGGGATGACAATCATGCCGTCAGTACGAAATGAACCAGATGAGATGATGGCGGCCTGGTCGGCAGGGCTATGCGAGAAATCAGCCAGTTCAGACACTTCGCGCGCACTGTACGGCGTCTCCAGTTCTATCGTGGTTTTGGCCCATTTCGACATCACCAAATGGGTTTCCACTTCCGGCATCTCACGAAGCGCCTTAAGCAGCGCCACGCCCAGCGGAGCGCCCGTCGCCCCTGTCATCCCAACAATTAACTTCATCATCACCTCATATATTGTTCGTATACGAACATTTTTATTAACCCTACGCTTGCAAGGCCATCTACGCAAGGTTGTTTATATACGTCCGCATTTTTAATCAAAACAGGAAAAATGCGCAAAAGCGCTGCGAACGGCTATCATAGAGCCGACTGTTTTATTACGGAGTTGTCATGGAGTTAAGAAACGAGGCGTTCCATCTATTGCGCCAGCTTTTTCAACGGCACACCGCCCGCTGGCAGCACGAACTGCCGGATCTCACCAAACCACAGTATGCGGTGATGCGCTCGATTGCGGAGCATCCGGGCATTGAACAGGTGACGCTAACGGAGGCAGCGGTCAGCACCAAAGCGACGCTGGCGGAAATGCTGAGCCGCATGGAGAGCCGGGGACTGGTGCGTCGTGAGCACGATCCAGCCGACAAACGCCGCCGTTTTGTCTATTTAACCGAGGAAGGCCAGGCGTTGTTGGCAAACTCCATGCCGCTGGGAAACGCTGTTGATGAAGAGTTTTTGGGTCGTCTGAGCGACGAAGAGCGCCAGCAGTTTTCACATATTATCCATAAGCTGATCGCGCAAGAACAAAAAGATTAACCCTGGCGTTCGCGTAAAAAATCAATAAACGCCCGGACCTTAGTGGGTACATGCTGCGCATCCGGGTAGACCGCGAACACACCCTGATGCGGAAAAGTAAATTCCGGCACCACCTGAACCAGTTTTTGCTCTCTTAGCGCAGTCGCCACCAGCCACTCGGGTAACAATGCAACACCGCTACCCGCCAGCGCAAATGCCATCAGCGCACTGGCGCTGTCTGCCGACAGACGCGGTACCTTTTTAATGTCAAAAGCGATGCTCTCATTGCGCGGCCCAGTGAGCTGCCAGCGTAGCGGTGCGGACAGGCGCTCATGAATAATCCAATCCGCCTGAGCCAGCGCCTCAAGGGTTTTCAAAGGATGCTCAGCCAGCCATGACGGGGCAGCTACCAGGATAATGGCAAAGCGGGATATCAACGCCGCCCGATAACGTGAATCCGCCAGCGTTCCGAGGCGAATCGCCACATCAAAACGCCCGGAGATTAAATCCGCGTGATGCGAAGAGGAAACGTGGCGCACGCGCAGCGCCGGGTGCCGCGCACTGAACTCCGCCAGCGCAGGAATAATCACCTGCGCACCATATTCTGGCGTCGTGGTCATCCGCAGTTCGCCGCTCAACCCCGAGTGGCTGGCCCGCACCTCATCTTGCAGGTTTTCAGCCGTTTTCAGTAACGCAACGCCGCGATGATAGAACAGCGAACCGGCCTCAGTCAGCGTAAGCCTGCGCGTGGATCGCAACAACAGCGTGACGCCAAGTTCGCTCTCCAGCTGTCGGACGTTAAAGCTGATCACCGCTTTGGTTTGCCCAAGCGCCGCTGCCGCAGCGGTAAAGCTGCCGCTATCCACCACCGCCACAAACATGCTCATTCGCTGTAAATTCAGCATGCCATCACTTATTGTCAAAAAATTTTAGACAGTATATCCCCGAACGTCGCGTTTATCCGCCCCACCGACGAGGTTTAGAGTAGCGGCCTTCAGGGGGATTTAAAATGACGTATCGCAGCAAGGTCGCAACCGTTTTTCTGCTTGGCTTCTTTCTCGACTTAATCAATATGTTTATCGCCAGCGTCGCCTTTCCAGCGATGAGTCAGGCGCTGCACGCATCGCTGGGCGAACTGGCGTGGGTGAGCAATGGCTATATCGCCGGACTCACCCTGGTACTGCCTTTCAGCGCCTGGCTCAGCCAGCGATTTGGTGCCCGGTGCATCTTTTTGCTTTCACTGGGCCTGTTCAGCGTCGGAGCGCTGGCCTCAGGACTGGCTGATTCTCTGACAAGCCTCATTTTGTGGCGCGCGTTGCAAGGGATGGGCGGCGGGCTGTTAATTCCAATAGGTCAGGCGCTGACATGGCAGCAGTTTAAGTCTCACGAGCGGGCTAAACTCTCCGCCGCGGTGATGATGGTCGGCTTGTTGGCTCCGGCATGTTCTCCGGCCCTGGGCGGAGTATTAGTCCAATCACTTAGCTGGCGGTGGGTTTTCTTTGTCAGCCTGCCGCTCGCATTCATCACGCTTGGCCTGGCCGCACTGTGGCTGAAGGATGAGAACAACACCCCGCGAACGCGTCGTTTCCTGCATCTCCCTTTATTGCGCGATCCGCTGCTGCGTTTTTCGATGCTGGTGTATCTCTGTGTACCGGGGACGTTTATTGGCATTAACGTCGTCGGGATGTTTTATTTGCAAAACGTCACCGGATTGCCACCTTCCGCCATCGGCTCTCTGATGCTGCCGTGGTCGCTGGCCTCGTTTGCGGCTATCTCGGTAACCGGTCGTTATTTTAATCGTCTTGGTCCACGCCCGTTAATTGCTACGGGCTGCCTGCTACAGGCCGCAGGGATCTTCATATTGGTCGGCGTGGATCCACATACCGCCGGCAGTACGCTAATACTGGCATTTACCTTAATGGGCGCAGGCGGCAGCCTGTGCAGCAGTTCGGCGCAGAGCAGCGCGTTTCTTAACGTGGCGAATCCTGATATGCCGGACGCCAGCGCGCTGTGGAATATCAATCGCCAGCTTAGCTTTCTGATTGGCTCAGCAGTACTGGCTGCGTTGCTTAGCGCCCTTCTGCGTTACTACCCAACGGCGCTGGCCTGGCGCGCCGTATTTATCACCGCCGCCATGGTTACCCTCGTACCGCTACTGAGCTGCCTGAGGTTTAATAACCGGGCGATAGTCATGCACCTACAGAGCAAAATGGAGAACCAATGAATCGCTATATCCAGGAAGTACTCGACGCGCACGTAGTCATCGAAAACTGGCTAAGTCAGGGCGAAGGGAGCATAGAGACGTTAATGCTCCGTTTTAGCGCCGATTTTACGATGATCCCAACAAGCGGAATTCGGATGAGCCGTCAGGAAGTTAGCGCCTTTTTCAAGAGTGCTCGCGCCAGACGACCGGGTTTAAAGATTGTCGTTGATAGTGCCGCTCTGCTCGCCGAATGGCACGATGGCGCAGCGGTTGAGTATCGCGAAACCCAATATCTTCCGGGTAAAGAGGAGACTGTGCGCTGGTCGACGGTTATCTTCCACCTGCAAGAGAAGAAGGTCATCTGGCTGCGTCTGCACGAAACGGCTCAGGGATAGCGGGCCGCTAAAAAGAAAAAGGCTCAATCATCTGATTGAGCCTTTTTTAGGAAAGGTATCTTACTCGCGGAATAGCGCTTCGATGTTCAGCCCCTGACCTTGCAGAATTTCCCGCAGACGGCGCAGACCTTCAACCTGGATTTGACGCACGCGTTCGCGGGTCAGACCAATTTCACGGCCCACATCCTCAAGCGTTGCGGCTTCATAACCCAGCAGACCAAAGCGACGAGCCAGCACTTCACGCTGCTTGGCGTTCAATTCGAACAGCCATTTGACGATGGATTGTTTCATGTCATCGTCCTGCGTGGTGTCTTCCGGGCCGTTGTCTTTTTCATCGGCCAGGATATCCAGCAGCGCTTTCTCCGAGTCACCACCCAGCGGCGTATCCACCGAGGTAATGCGCTCGTTCAGACGCAGCATCCTGCTCACGTCATCAACCGGCTTATCCAGCTGTTCGGCAATCTCTTCCGCGCTTGGCTCGTGGTCCAGCTTATGGGACAACTCGCGTGCGGTACGCAGATAGACGTTCAGCTCTTTAACAATATGGATAGGCAAGCGAATGGTACGGGTTTGGTTCATTATCGCCCGTTCAATCGTTTGACGAATCCACCAGGTCGCATAAGTCGAAAAACGGAACCCACGTTCCGGATCAAACTTCTCAACTGCGCGAATCAGCCCCAGGTTACCTTCTTCAATCAGATCCAGCAGAGCCAGACCACGATTGCCGTAACGACGGGCTATCTTGACGACCAGACGCAGGTTACTTTCAATCATCCGGCGGCGTGACGCAACGTCACCACGCAGCGCGCGACGAGCAAAATAAACCTCTTCTTCGGCGGTCAGCAGTGGGGAATAACCAATCTCACCAAGGTAGAGTTGCGTCGCATCAAGCACCCGTTGGGTTGCTCCCTGCGAAAGAAGCTCTTCTTCAGCCAGATCGCTATCACTGGGTTCCTCTTCAACTAAGGCTTTCTCGTCAAAAACCTCGACTCCGTTCTCATCAAATTCCGCGTCTTCATTTAAATCATGAACTTTCAGCGTATTCTGACTCATAAAGATGGCTCCTACCCGTGATCCCTGAGCAAAGCACCTTCGCTAAACATCATTCAAACGACGCCCGGACGGTAATCTTTATATCTCCCGCCCTGACGCCTTTTCACTGATGCTACGCTTATGCGTACTTCGCCAAATTATCGCTGCGGTAAATACTGCAGCGGGTTGACGGATTTCCCCTTGTAACGAATTTCAAAATGCAAACGTGTCGAACTTGTACCTGTGCTACCCATGGTAGCGATTTTCTGCCCCGCTTTGATATCTTGTTGCTCTTTTACCAGCATCGTATCGTTATGAGCGTAGGCGCTCAGGTAATCATCGTTGTGTTTGATGATAATAAGATTACCGTAACCGCGCAGTGCGTTACCGGCATAGACGACGCGCCCATCTGCGGTCGCGACAATAGCCTGTCCTTTACTGCCTGCAATATCGATACCTTTGTTGCCTCCTTCGGAGCCACTAAAGTTCTCGATAACTTTGCCATCAGTCGGCCAGCGCCATGAAGAGATCGGCGAACTGGTTGACGTACTGCTTGCAGTCGATTGGGTTGTGCTGACAGCTGGAGCCGTAACTGGCGCGACGATTGTAGTCGTCGTCGCAGGCTTGTTATTCGGCAACATCTTATTAGCACTCTGTTCACCTGAAGATTCAGAATACGTAATAGTTGGTTGTGACGCAACCACCGCGGTCGATTTTTGTGCAGAATTTGCGGTCAGCATCCCACCGCTGCTGGCCTGCGCGCTAGCCTGGGCAACAGCGTTATCGCCGGTGATCGGCTGGCCTGACGCGTTGCCGACCTGAAGCGTCTGACCGACGTTCAAACCGTACGGTGCCGGGATATTATTACGCTGAGCCAGGTCGCGGAAGTCGTTCCCGGTGACCCATGCAATATAGAACAGCGTATCGCCGCGTTTAACCGTATAAGTACTGCCTCCGGTGTAGCTACCTTTAGGAATATCGCCATATTTGCGGTTGTAGACAATCTTGCCATCAACCGTTTGTACCGGCTGCTGGGCCATCGGCTGAATCTGGGTAGGCTGCGTCTGTACCGGTTGAGTTTGTACCGGGCGCGCCTGTGGAACGGTGGAAGTGCCGGTATTTGACGGCGGCGTGATCAGCATTCCGGAATTGGTACTGGAAGATGAAGCACCGCCAGCCGAACTGACCGGCGCTGGCGCATTATTGGAGCTGCTACAGCCTGCCAGCCAGAGTGACACCAGTGATAAAGCCGCAATGCGACTTAAGGTAAATTTTGGGCTTCCCGCGCTCATTTATCCCCCAGGAATATGTTAACTGCCAATATCTTGCTCACCGGGCAGCGCCCGGCCAGGACACGAAAAATGCGTCCACCCTATGCCTAAACTTAAGCAAAAAAACCTGGAATAATCCGGGTTCAGGCCAACTCCCCTTTGACAAGAGGAACAAAGCGCACGGCTTCGACAGTATCAATCACAAACTCGTTGCCGCGTCGACGGATCCGCTTCAGGAACTGATGCTCTTCGCCCACTGGCAATACCAGCACGCCGCCATCATCCAGTTGCGCCAGCAGTGCGGCCGGAATTTCCGGCGGCGCGGCGGTAACGATAATCGCGTCGAACGGCGCACGCGCGTGCCAACCCTGCCACCCATCGCCGTGACGGGTTGAAACATTGTGTAAATCAAGTTGTTTCAGGCGGCGGCGCGCATGCCACTGTAAACTCTTAATCCGCTCAACCGAGCAGACATGGTGCACCAAATGCGCCAGTATTGCAGTTTGATAGCCTGAACCAGTGCCAATCTCCAGCACCCTTGAGTCCGGCGTTAGCGTCAGAAGCTCGGTCATCCGCGCTACCATATAGGGTTGCGAGATAGTTTGCCCCTGACCAATCGGCAATGCCGTGTTTTCCCACGCTTTATGTTCAAAGGCTTCATCAACAAACTTTTCTCGCGGCACCTGAGCGATAGCGTCCAGTACGCGCTCGTCGACAATGCCCTGAGTGCGAAGCTGATTGAGAAGACTTTCAACACGTTTACTTACCATTGCGTATCAACCCCGACGCGTTCCAACCAGCCGCTAACAACTTCATGTGCGCTATGGGCGGTTAAATCGACATGCAGCGGAGTGACGGAAACGTAGCCATCATCCACGGCCGCAAAGTCGGTATCCGGCCCGGCATCGTACTTTTCGCCTGGCGGACCAATCCAGTACAACGTATTGCCGCGCGGATCTTTCTGCGGAATCACCTGATCGGAAGGATGACGACTGCCGCAGCGGGTCACGCGGATACCTTTAATCTGCTCAAGAGGCAGATCCGGTACGTTGATATTGAGAATGCGCCCGGTGCGCAACGGCTCGCGGCTTAATGCACGCAGAATAGAGCAGGTGACCGCGGCGGCGGTGTCATAATGCTGATAGCCGTTTAGCGACACGGCCAGCGCCGGAAAGCCCAGATGGCGGCCTTCCATTGCAGCGGCTACGGTACCGGAGTAAATAACGTCGTCGCCGAGGTTAGGCCCGGCGTTAATACCGGAAACGACGATATCCGGACGCGGGCGCATCAGGGCGTTAACGCCGAGATAAACGCAGTCCGTCGGCGTGCCCATTTGCACGGCGATATCGCCATTATCGAAAGTGAAGGTGCGTAGTGAGGATTCCAGCGTCAGGGAGTTCGATGCTCCGCTGCGGTTACGATCGGGTGCAACTATCTGAACCTCAGCGAATTCCCGTAAGGCCTTCGCCAGGGTCTGAATCCCTGGCGCATGAATCCCGTCATCGTTACTCAGCAATATTCGCATAATCACCCGTTGTATTGATAAGCTCCCTTACCACGCTGGTAGCGAAGCTGCCTGCTGGCAGCCAGAAACGCAGTTCCACGGTGACGTCATCCCACCAGTTCCAGCTCATCTGCTGCGGGTAGAGCAGCATCGCCCGGCGAGCCGCTTCCACTTTTTCACGCACCAGAAGCGCCTGTAACTGCGTCTCTTCGGCTACTGCCGCCTGCTCGGCGGCCAGCGCATCCCGTTGGCTTCCCCAATCGCCGCTACCCACAAGCGCAGCAGTGATCATCAGTTCACGGTTATCAACCCGTACCTGGAGTTCCGCGAATTCTTCAGAGGTCGCAACGAACCAGCTTCCGCGCCCCGCTAATTGTAGCGCATCGCCATCAACAACCTGATTAAATTCCGGTTTTTTTAATCTAATACCAACCTGTTGATTAAACAATGCACTGCGGGCCGCCGACAACCAAAAACTGCGTTTATTGCGATCGCGCACCGGCGCACCGCTCTCTGCCCAGCGCAGGGCGCCTTGCAAATTGCTACCGCCGATACCAAAGCGCTGAGCGCCAAAATAGTTCGGAACGCCCTGATCAGCAATCGCCTGCAGGCGCTTTTCGACATCATCACGGGCGCTAACTTCACGCAGCACCAGAGTGAACTGGTTGCCTTTCAGTGCCCCCAGACGCAGCTTGCGCTTGTGGCGCGCGTATTCGAGAACCTGGCAGCCTTCGAGCTGAAATTTGCTCAGGTCAGGCATCTCTTTACCCGGCACTCGGGCACACAGCCACTGCTCGGTGACCGCGTGTTTGTCCTTCTGTCCGGCAAAGCTCACTTCACGCGCATGAATTTTAAGGAATTTTGCCAGAGCTTCAGCAACAAAACGCGTATTGCAGCCATTTTTCAGAATCCGCACCAACACGTGCTCGCCTTCACCGTCAGGCTCAAAGCCGAGATCCTCAACCACCACAAAGTCTTCCGGGTTCGCTTTTAGCAGCCCCTGAGCCAGCGGTTTTCCATGCAGATAAGTGAGTTCGTCAAACGCAATCATTTGTCAGCCTTACGCAATAGCGCCACCGCTTCACAAGCGATGCCTTCGCCGCGCCCGGTAAAGCCCAGCTTTTCGGTCGTCGTGGCTTTGACGTTAACATCGTCCATATGGCAACCCAGATCTTCTGCGATAAAGACGCGCATCTGCGGGATATGCGGCAGCATTTTCGGTGCCTGGGCGATGATGGTGACGTCGACGTTGCCAAGGCTATAGCCCTTCGCCTGAATCCGCCGCCACGCTTCGCGCAGCAGCTCGCGGCTATCGGCTCCTTTAAAAGCCGGGTCAGTGTCCGGGAAGAGCTTGCCAATATCGCCTAGCGCAGCCGCGCCCAGTAGCGCGTCGGTCAGCGCATGCAGCGCCACATCGCCATCGGAATGTGCCAGCAGCCCTTTTTCATAAGGCACGCGCACGCCACCGATAATGATTGGGCCTTCACCGCCAAAAGCGTGTACGTCAAAACCATGTCCAATTCGCATTAAGCCTTCTCCTGGTGTCGGGAACGGGTAAGGTAAAATTCGGCCAGCGCCAGGTCTTCCGGGCGCGTCACTTTAATATTATCAGCTCGTCCGGCAACCAGTTCAGGATGGAAGCCGCAGTACTCCAGCGCCGAGGCTTCATCAGTAATGGTCGCCCCTTCATTGAGCGCGCGCGTCAGGCAATCAACAAGCAGCTCACGAGGGAAAAATTGCGGCGTCAGCGCATGCCATAAATCGTTGCGCTCGACGGTATGGGCGATAGCGACTTTGCCCGGCTCCGCGCGCTTCATGGTATCGCGAACCGGAGCGGCCAGAATGCCACCCACTCGGCTGGTTTCACACAGCTGAAGCAGGCGGCTGAGGTCGTCCTGATGCAGACAGGGGCGCGCGGCATCGTGCACCAGCACCCAATCGGCCTCATCCAGCGCCTTCAGGCCCGCGAGGACGGAGTCCGCGCGCTCGGTGCCGCCATCAACGACGGTAATTTGTGGGTGATTCGCTAACGGAAGTTGGCTAAAACGCACATCGCCAGGGCTGACGGCGATGACCACCCGCTGCACGCGCGGGTTCGCCAACAGCGCAGCAACCGCGTGTTCGAGAATCGTTTTGTTACCGATTGAGAGATATTGTTTCGGGCATTCCGTTTGCATGCGGCGGCCAAAACCGGCTGCCGGCACCACGGCGCAAACGCCCGGAAAAGTGGCTGCCATGTCGTAATCCTGGGCCTGTCTATCGATTATTCTGCTGTTGTCCCGCCGCCTGGTTGCGTTTTGACGCATCCGGCACCAGACGATAAAACGTTTCGCCCGGGCGGGTCATACTGAGCTCATTGCGCGCACGTTCTTCGATAGCTTCCTGGCCGCCATTGAGGTCGTCAATTTCGGCGAACAGCTGATCGTTGCGTGCTTTTAATTTGGCATTGGTTTCCTGCTGAGCGGAGACATCGTCATTAACCCGGCTATAGTCATGCAGACCATTTTTGCCGAACCAAAGCGAGTACTGCAGCCAGACCAGCAAAGCCAATAATAGCAGCGTTAATTTACCCATCCTGCCCCCTGAAAAACGGCATCATCATCCCATAACTCGCCCGAGTACTCTACTCTGGCGCGCGGACGACGCCGCGTAACGCGGGGACTGTACCACATTTTTACCGTTGATACCCAGGCTAGATTCATTCGTAAAAAGGACTATCCCAGCAGCCAGAGGAACAGCAGACCGAACATCAGTCCGACGGTCAAAATCGTCGCACCAACGCTGTAGCGAAGTTTACCGTCCAATAGGGAATGCAGCGCGATCCCGACCACCACGGCAACCGGCATGATTGCCAGGAAGAAGGGCCAGGTATAGAGGAGGAAAAATAGCGTGTTACCGCCATAGATAAGGAAGGGAATACCCAGCGCCAGCAGCCATGAAATAAAGCCCACGGCAGCACCTGACAGAGACCAGGTGGTCTCGTCATTAGCCACGGGGGGCGGTTCTGAACGAAAAATAGTAATGTTCTGGGTATTACGCATATCGAATCCTGTTGACCGGGCGACCGGCACCCATCGATGCCGTCGCCGTTTCAGGATCTGATAATATCGCTCTGTCGGAGCAGGTCTAATAGTTGGTGCACCAAATTTGTTACCAATTGTTCACCGTCGAGATGGATTTCCGCTCTCTCCGGGGATTCATATACTGAATCAATCCCGGTAAAATTACGCAATTCCCCCGCCCGCGCCTTCTTGTATAAGCCTTTCGGGTCCCGCGCCTCGCAGATAGCCAGCGGTGTATCGACAAAAACCTCGATAAAGCGCCCTTCGCCTAGCCGCTCGCGCACCATTTGCCGCTCCGCACGATGCGGAGATATAAATGCCGTCAATACAACCAGCCCGGCATCGACCATCAGCTTCGCCACTTCACCCACGCGACGAATGTTTTCTTTGCGGTCATCATCGCTGAATCCAAGGTCGCTACACAGGCCATGACGCACGTTATCACCATCCAGCAAATAAGTGCTCACACCAAGCTGATGCAGCGCCTCTTCCAGCGCACCGGCAACGGTGGATTTCCCCGAGCCCGAAAGCCCGGTGAACCACAGCACCACGCCGCGATGGCCGTGATGCTGCTCGCGCTGCTCCTGGGTCACCGGATGCGCATGCCAGACGACGTTTTCGTCATGCTGGGCCATTATTTGCCTCCCAGCAGGTTGCGAGCGTCCCAGTGCGGGAAGTGCTTGCGAACAAGCTGGTTCAGCTCAAGCTCAAACGCGCTGTACTGCGAAGCGCCCGTTTGCGCCTGCTCGTTCGGTTCGCGTACCATGCCCGCGCCAACGGTGACGTTAGTCAGACGGTCGATAAAGATAAGCCCTCCGGTCACCGGGTTATCCTGGTATTTATCCAGCACCAGCGGTTCGTCAAAGGTCAAATCCACCAGGCCAATACCGTTCAGCGGCAGCGATTCCACTTCTCGCTGGGTCAGGTTATTGATATCCACCTGATAGCGAACGCCATCGATACGCGCGCGGGTTTTCTTACCGGCGATTTTAATGTCGTAGCTCTGGCCTGGGGTCAACGCTTGTTCCGCCATCCAAACCACGTCGATGCTGGCACTCTGCACCGCAGGCAGAGAGACCGCTGCATCAACCAGCAGATCGCCACGACTAATATCGATTTCGTCTTTCAGCACAATCGTGATCGCTTCCCCGGCACCCGCTTGCGGCAGGTCACCGTCAAAGGTGACGATACGCGCGACGCTGGATTCCACGCCCGACGGCAGCACCTTCAGGCGCTGACCGAGCGTCACGGTGCCGGACGCCACGGTACCAGAAAAGCCGCGGAAATCGAGGTTCGGACGGTTAACATACTGTACCGGGAAGCGCAGCGGCTGATTTTCGACCGCACGCTGAATTTCAACGGTTTCCAGCACCTCCAGCAGCGTCGGGCCGCTGTACCAGCGCATTTTGTCGCTCTGGTTGGCAACATTATCCCCATCCAGGGCTGACAGCGGCACAAAGCGAATATCCAGATTGCCCGGCAGCTGTTCGGCGAAAGTCAGATACTCTTCGCGAATGCGGTTAAAGGTCTCTTCGCTAAAATCGACGAGATCCATTTTGTTCACCGCCACCACCAGGTGCTTGATCCCCAGCAGCGTAGAGATAAAACTGTGGCGACGGGTCTGATCCAGCACGCCTTTACGCGCATCGATCAGCAAGATCGCCAGGTCGCAAGTCGATGCGCCGGTCGCCATATTACGGGTGTACTGCTCATGCCCCGGGGTGTCGGCGATAATAAATTTGCGCTTCTCGGTGGAGAAATAGCGGTAGGCCACGTCAATAGTAATGCCCTGCTCGCGCTCGGCTTGTAAGCCATCTACCAGCAACGCCAGATCGAGCTTCTCGCCCTGAGTACCGTGACGTTTGCTGTCATTGTGCAGCGAAGAGAGCTGATCTTCGTAAATTTGTCGGGTATCGTGCAGCAGCCGGCCAATCAGCGTACTTTTACCGTCATCGACGCTGCCGCAGGTCAGAAAACGCAGCAGGCTTTTGTGCTGCTGGGCATGCAGGTAGGCTTCGACTCCGCCTTCATCGGCAATTTGTTGTGCAATAGTGGTATTCATGGCGGCTCCTTAGAAATAACCCTGACGTTTCTTCAGCTCCATGGAGCCTGACTGGTCGCGGTCAATCACGCGCCCTTGTCGTTCGCTGGTGGTGGAGACCAGCATCTCTTCGATGATCTCCGGCAGCGTTTGCGCGTTGGATTCCACCGCGCCGGTCAGCGGCCAGCAGCCGAGGGTACGAAAGCGCACCATCTGTTTTTTGATCATCTCGCCGGGCTGTAAATTAATACGATCGTCGTCGATCATCATCAGCATGCCGTCACGTTCCAGCACCGGACGCTCTGCCGCCAGGTACAGCGGAACGATTTCAATATTTTCCAGATAGATGTACTGCCAGATATCCAGCTCGGTCCAGTTGGAGAGCGGGAACACGCGGATGCTTTCGCCTTTGTTAATCTGGCCGTTATAGTTATGCCACAGCTCCGGACGCTGGTTTTTCGGGTCCCAGCGGTGGAAACGATCGCGGAAAGAGTAGATACGCTCTTTAGCGCGGGATTTCTCTTCATCACGACGCGCGCCGCCGAATGCGGCATCAAAGCCGTATTTGTTCAGCGCCTGCTTAAGACCTTCGGTTTTCATAATGTCGGTGTGCTTAGCGCTGCCGTGCACGAATGGGCTAATGCCCATTGCTACCCCTTCCGGGTTTTTATGTACCAGCAGCTCACAGCCGTAGGCTTTAGCCGTACGATCGCGGAATTCGTACATCTCACGGAATTTCCAGCCGGTATCGACGTGCAGCAGCGGGAACGGCAGAGTGCCGGGATAAAACGCTTTACGCGCCAGATGCAGCATCACGCTGGAGTCTTTGCCGATGGAGTACATCATCACCGGGTTAGAGAATTCGGCGGCCACCTCACGAATGATATGGATGCTTTCCGCCTCCAGTTGCCGCAGGTGAGTGAGTCGTTTTTGGTCCATAACCGTTCCTTAAGCCAGATTTACCACAGAAGAGTTAAACCCCTCTGCTGTCGTTGTGTGTTGAAACCAGGCGAGCTGTTGATGTAATTGCACCACTTCACCCACCACCAGCAGCGCGGGCATCGGGGCGTCTTTCGCCAGGTTTTCGAGTTGTTGTAATGTGCCGGTCTTCACTTGCTGATCGGCGCGAGTCCCGCGAGAGATGACCGCTACCGGAGTGTCGTGGTCGCGACCATGGGCGATCAACTGAGCGCTAATTTCCGCCGCCTTCAGGCTGCCCATATAAATCGCCAGAGTCTGACCGCTTTGCGCTAACCGCGCCCAGTCGAGCGGAGAGTTTTCCGCGTTGAAGTGTCCGGTGACGAAGGCCACGCTCTGGGCATAATCCCGATGAGTCAGCGGGATACCGGCATAGGCCGTTGCGCCCACCGCCGCCGTCACGCCTGGGACGACCTGAAACGGAATGCCAGCTTCGGTCGCGGCCTGCAGCTCTTCGCCGCCGCGGCCAAAAATAAACGGGTCGCCGCCCTTCAGGCGAATCACCGTTTTGCCCTCTTTTGCCGCGTCCACCAGCATGCGGTTAATTTCCGGCTGGAGCACAGAATTGCCAGCAGCGCTTTTGCCAACGCAAATTAGCTCCGCATCGCGTCGCACCAGCTCGCGCACTTCCGGAGTAACCAGGTTGTCGTAAAACACCACATCAGCCTGCTGAATCGCCTGCAAACCACGCAGGGTTAACAGTCCGGCATCGCCCGGCCCTGCCCCAACAAGAATAATTTCTCCAGTGCGCTTTTCCGGCTGTTTAAGTTCTTCTTCCAGCGCCTTTTCCGCTTCGGCTTTGTTGCCTGCCAGCATCAGGCTGGCAAAACGGCCGGTAAACACGCGTTCCCAAAAACGGCGGCGTTCGGCGGTGGTTTTAAGGTGAGTTTTGATATGGTGACGCCAGTAGCTTGCCGCTTCCGCCATCCGCCCCAGGTTAGTCGGCAGCAGCGCCTCAATTTTTTCGCGCAAAATGCGCGACAGCACCGGCGCTTTCCCGCTCGAAGAGATAGCCACCATCAGCGGAGAGCGGTCGACGATTGATGGGAATACAAACGAGCACAGCGCCTGATTATCCACCACGTTGACCAGCCGATAGCGTGCGTTCGCCGCAGCAAAAACGCGCTGGTTCAGCTCGTCGTCTTCGGTTGCGGCAATCACCAGGAAAACATCATCAAGCTGCTGCTCTGTAAATACGCTTGCCCGCCACTGGATTTCCTGGTGCTCAACCTTCCCGGCAAGTTCCGGTATCAGCGCTTCGGCGACAATCTGCACCTTCGCTGCGGCGCGCAGCAGGAAAGTAATCTTGCGTGCGGCAATCTCGCCACCGCCGATAACCAGTACGGGTCTGTCTTTCAATTCGGCAAATATCGGCAAGTAGTCCACAGCGCAACAACTCTCTTACAATCAGTCATAGAGCGACTATAGGGTGCGGGTTAGAGCAAATGAAATTACGAAATGGAATGAGTTGTTACTCAAAGGAATAACGCCCTGGAAAAGCAAATATCAAAAAGTGCTTAACACGCGGTTTTTCCGGGATTTAAGAGCGATTGAAATTGTTTAACCTCGGTCACAGTTTCATACTACGCGGGTAAAATTGTTTTGATCGTGTAAGGACCCCCTATGTTTTCCGCATTGTGCCGTCGCCTGCTTCCTCTGGCGTTGGGCGCAGGTTTTGTCTTCTCCGCCGCCCCGGCATTGAGCGCCCTGGGCGACACCGCCAATGCGCAGGCTCGTCACATCGCTACCGTTTTTCCCGGAAGAATGACCGGCTCGCCCGCCGAAATGCTGTCGGCAGATTATCTGCGCCAGCAGTTCACACAAATGGGCTATAAAAGCGATATTCGCAGCTTTAACACCCGGTACATTTACACCAACAACGATCAGCGCAAAAACTGGCAAAACGTTACCGGCAGCACGGTTATTGCCGCGCATGAAGGTAAAGATCGCCAACAGATTATTATCATGGCGCACCTTGATACCTACGCACCGCAGACCGATGCCGACGTCGAAAATAACCTTGGCGGCCTGACGTTGCAGGGTATCGATGATAACGCGCTGGGGCTGGGCATCATGCTGGAACTTGCCGAGCAGTTAAAGAACGTCCCTACCCGTTATGGGATCCGCTTCGTTGCGACCAGCGGCGAAGAAGAAGGTCGTCTCGGGGCGCAGAATATGCTCAAACGCATGAGCGAAGCCGAAAAGAAAAATACTCTGCTGGTGATTAATCTTGATAACCTGGTCGTCGGCGACAAACTCTATTTTAATAGCGGTCGCAGCACGCCAGCCTCGGTACGTAAACTAACCCGCGACCGGGCATTGACCATCGCCCGTAGCAAAGGGATTACCGCATCCAGCAATCCCGGTAAGAATCCGGACTATCCGCAGGGAACCGGCTGCTGTAATGATGCCAGCGTGTTTGATGAGGCGGGGATCCCGGTGCTATCCGTGGAAGCCACCAACTGGTCTCTTGGGCGCAAAGATGGCTACCAGCAGCGCGCGAAATCCCGTTCGTTCCCCGACGGCACCAGTTGGCACAACGTGCAACTGGATAACCAGCAATATATTGATAAAGCCCTGCCGGGCCGGATTGCGCAGCGCAGTCGCGATGTGATGAAGATTATGCTGCCGCTGGTTAAAGAGCTGGCGAAGGCGGAGAAGAAACTTCAATCAAAATAGGCTGTTATTAAAGCCAGGCCACAAGGATTGTCGCCATGATGCACGCTCGTTTTTTCATGCTGTTGTTTCTTTTACTGGCTGTCAGCGGGCATTCTGTTGCCGACAGCCAGGTCTATATCTGGCAGCGGGTCTGGAACGTCGGGCATGAAACGGCGTTGCGCCAAAGCCACGATCTTTTTTCCACTTTGCGCGTACTGGGGCTGCAAATCCATCCCCAGGAAGGTGCACGCATTGCCCGGGTCGACACACCATTATTACAGCAGGATGGCCGCCCGGTGTGGCTGGTGGTTCGCCTCGACGGTAGCCTGACGCAGCTGGATGCGGCGGCGATTTTGCCGCAGATTCAAAGCATCATCACCCGCTGGCGCAGCGCTAGCGTGAACCTCACCGCGATAGAAATAGATTACGATGCGCCCACCTCGCGCCTCGTCGAATACCAGCGTCTACTTGCTGCATTACGCCAGGCGCTGCCTCCAGAGATGGCGCTCAGCCTGACCGCGCTGCCGACCTGGCTCTCTTCACCACAACTTCCTGCACTACTGGCAACGGTCGACAGTTCCGTGCTGCAACTGCACAGCGTGCTGTCGCCACAGCAGGGTTTGTTTGACCCAGTGCAAGCGCTGCGCTGGAGCGGGCAATATGCACTGATCTCCCCACATCCGTATTACCTGGCGCTCCCGGCCTATGGTTCCGCGCTGGTTTCCACGCCCGGACAGCCCGCTCGGGTAGAAAGCGAGTCGCCGCTGGGCATCGCGGGCGAGAAACAAGAACTTAGCGTATCGCCGCCGCAAATCGACGCCTTTACCCGCGAACTCGAACAGCATCCGCCCAAAAACTTTGCGGGCATCGCCTGGTTCCGCCTGCCGCTGGAGAGCGACAGCCGCGCCTGGTCGCTTTCCACCCTGGAAGCGGTTATCCACCACCGGCCATTAAGCTCCCGCTGGCAGTGGCTGGCGGTTCCTGACCAAACGAGCGCCAGCGCAGACTCCACGCTCTACGAACTGGCGATAAAAAATGCGGGCGACATTGATGCGCAGCTCCCGGCAAGCATTACGTTGCAGACTGAAGATTGCCTCGCCGCAGACGGTGTGGGCAGCTACCGCTTTGACGAGCAGACATTTTACCTGACCTCCCCGGCACTGCTGCGCGCCGGGCAGACGCGGGCCATCGGCTGGGCAAGATGCCCATCGCCACCACAAGGAGAGTTTCATGTTAACCCGTAAATTACCTCTGGCCGTGCTCCTGACCACCGCGCTGGCCGCCATCAATAGCCATGCCTGTGGGCCGTACTTCCCCAACTATTTACTACAAAACCGTAACGCCAATCTGCTTTATCTCCCGGAGGGGAGCTTTGATTTAGAGAGTAGCCGCCTGGTGCCTGCCGATCCGCGTCTGCCGCAATGGCGTGATACGTCTGGCGATAAACCCGCACCGCCTTCCGCGCAGGACGTTTTAATCAAAGAGATCCGCGCCAGTGGCTCAGTAGACGCGGCAGAAAAGTTGGCGGTCAGCCTGCCGACAGCAGCACGTCTGTATGTGCTCGGGGCGGTAGCCTTTGCCACTTACGATAATCGGGCGCGCGACTACTTTCGCCAGGTGATAGCGCTTCCTGTAGATCAGCAGGGTGAATGGGGGCTAAAAGCGCGCTACTCGCTGGCCCGGGATTTAATGGGTGACTATCCTGCGCCTCGCTCTGAGAGCGGATATCCGCTTTCCAGCAAAGATAATTCTCACGGTAGCGAGCAGGAGCTGCGTGAAGCTTTCGAGCTTTATCAGCAAATTATCGACGCTGTGCGCAATGGACAAGAAGACCCGGAGCTGCTCTCGCTGGCAAGCCTCGGTCAGCAGGGACGCATCAAACACTGGCAGAGCGAACCGCTTGCCGCGGCCCACCTCTACGCCCAGCAAGCGGCTCAGGGTTCGCCCACCGGCAGCCTCTCCTTACGCTATACCGCCGATATTCTGAGCCATCCGGAAAACGAGAACTTCCTGCAACCGGGCATTGACGATCCGGTTATTCAGCAACTGCTTATTGTGAGTTTTTTCACGCGATCTTCCAATTCCTTGTTCGAGCCAGAACCCAGACCCAATAACGAGAAAGAGATCAAAAATTACCATAATGAGGTGATAGCGAAGCTGGCGCAGAAAATAAATTACGACATGCCCGGCAGCGATCGTCTGATCGCCCTTGCCTACCGCAATGGTCAGTATCCTCTGGTGACCCTGCTGCTGAAAAATGCTAAAGAAAATGGGCTAACCGCATGGGTGCAAGCCAAAATGGCGCTGCGAGAGGGAGATGTAAAAGCCGCGACCGCATGGTATGCAAAAGCCGCCGCATCGTTTCCGGTAAACGAAGTATGGGGTCCCCAGCCTGATAATAGTGAGATTGTTGGCGATGAGTTTGTTATTGCGTCCTGTCGTATCAATGCCGAGCAGGCGATCCTGGCGTTAAACCGCAACGACTATCTGGAGGCGATGCGCTTAATGTACAAAGCCAAAGACAGCTACTGGCCGGACTTAGCGCAGATTGCCGAACAGGTGCTGACGGTAAAGGAGCTTATCGCGTTTGTGGATAAATATGTCCCCGCGCCGAATCCTCCTTTACTCAATCAGCCTGAAAATACCGCGCGCTATAGCGCTGACGTCAGGCTGCGCGCCCTGCTCGCCCGCCGTCTGATGCGTGAAGGTCAGTATCAAAAAGCGCTGACTTATTTTGCCATTCCCGAGGATCGAGAAAGGGCTCTCTCATTTATTAATACCGTGCCAAAAAAAGGGCAAAAAATAGCGACAGCGCAGGCCTGGTGGCAGGCCGCGCTAGTTCTACGCAATCAAGGAATGTGGCTGACTGGCTATGAGATGGCCCCGGATTTTGCACTCTTCGACGGCGGGTATTCCTGGCCATATTACGACTGGGGCCCGGAAGAAAATCCGGCGACCAAATCGTGGATTAGCGCTGGTGAGCGCTATCGCGTTCAGCTCTCGCAGCCCAAACAGGATAATCATTTTATGCACTATCGCTGGCAGGCGGTGAAGCTTGCAGAGAAAGCCGCCGATTTATTGCCGCGCAAATCACAGGCCTATGCCGCCGTACTGTGCAATGCGACAGGCTGGATATGGGCTCAGGACCCCCAATCAGCACGACGTCTGTACAAGCGCTACGTGAAAAACGGCGCACCGTTCCCGTGGGCAGAAAATTTTGGTCAGAATTGCCCGAAGCCGGAGTTTACCGCACTCAACAATAACGAAAAAATTTAGAAAGGCACCGAATAACTCATTAATCATTTACGTAAAAAAATCCCGGCAGCGCCGGGATTCATATTAATCTTTCAACCTTCGTGCAACCCGCACTCTCTTTTCAACCCAAAGAACCGCGTTTCTTCTTCCGCCATTCCCGGTTCCCATTTGCGGGTGGTATGGGTATCTCCCACCGACAAATAACCCTGATCCCACAGCGGGTGGTATTTCAGGCCGTGTTTTTGCAGATACTGATAGACGGTGCGGTTGTCCCAGTCGATGATCGGCAGAATCTTAAATACGCCGCGTTGGATTGCCAGCACAGGTAAATGTGCGCGGCTACCGGACTGCTCGCGGCGCAGGCCCGCAAACCAGGTTTGCGCGTTCAGCTCTTCCAACGCCCGGTTCATCGGCTCAACCTTGTTGATGTCATTGTATTTCTCAATGCCTTCAACGCCCTGCTCCCACAGCTTGCCGTAGCGCGCTTCCTGCCAGGCGGCGCTCTCCTTTGCCCGGTAGACCTTCAGGTTCAGATTGAGTTTGTCCGTTAACTCGTCGATAAACTGGTAGGTTTCCGGGAACAGGTAGCCAGTGTCGGTCAGAATGACCGGAATATCCGGGCGAACCTGATTGACCAGATGCAGGCTTACCGCCGCCTGAATACCAAAGCTCGAAGAGAGCACGTATTCGCCCGGCAGGTTTTCCAGCGCCCACGCAACACGCTCTTCCGCGCTCAGCTTTTCCAGCTGGCTGTTGGTTTCCGCCAGTTGCAAAACGCGATCGACCTTCGGTAATTCGTTAAGCACGTTTAGATCGAGTACGGACATAAAGACCTCATTTGTTTGTTCCCCTCACCCTGGCCCTCTCCCCAAAGGGGCGAGGGAGAAAAGACAGCTCCGGTGGCCTACTAGCCCCGTAGGAACGGGGAGAGAAAAGACGGCACCGAACTATCCCCTCTCCCCCACGGGGAGAGGGTTAGGGTGAGGGGTGACGGTGTTATTCCCAGAAATCCCGGGCTGGGTCGAGCACCGGGCGAATGATGCCCGCACGCACCGTAAAGTCGCCGAAGCCTTCACCCGCTTCGCGCTCTTTCGCCCAGCGCCCTACCAGTTCGTCAAGTGAGTCGAGAATTTCCGACTCGGTAATATTTTCCCGATACATGCGCGGAATACGCGTCCCGCTGCGGTTGCCGCCAAGGTGCAGGTTGTAGCGGCCCGGCGCTTTACCCACCAGACCCACCTCCGCCAGCATCGCGCGGCCGCAGCCGTTCGGGCAGCCGGTCACGCGGGTGACGATATGCTCATCAGCGACGCCATGCTTGCTCATCACTCCCTCAACTTTATCGGTGAACGATGGCAGGAAGCGTTCGGCTTCGGCCATCGCCAGCGGACAGGTCGGAAACGACACGCAGGCCATGGAGTTTTCACGCTGCGGCGTGACGGCATTCATCAGACCGTGATCGCGGGCCAGCTTCTCGATCTTCGCCTTCTGATCGTCAGGAACACCGGCAATGATCAGGTTCTGGTTGGCCGTAATACGGAATTCACCTTTATGGATCTTCGCAATCTTCAACAGGCCGGTTTTCAACGGACGCCCCGGGTAATCAAGGATACGACCGTTTTCAATAAACAGCGTCAGGTGCCAGTTATTGTCGATACCTTTTACCCAACCGATGCGATCGCCGCGGCCGGTAAACTCGTAAGGGCGAATCGGCTCAAACTTGATCCCCGCCCGGCGCTCCACTTCCGCCTTGAAGGTCTCAACGCCGACGCGCTCAAGAGTATATTTGGTTTTGGCATTTTTACGGTCGGTACGGTTACCCCAATCGCGCTGGGTGGTCACCACCGCTTCCGCCACCGCCAGAGTGTGCTCAATCGGCAGATAGCCGAATTCGCTCGCCGTGCGGGCGTAGGTTTTCTTGTTGCCGTGCTCGATGGATAAACCGCCGCCAACCAGCAGATTAAAGCCCACCAGCTTGCCGTTTTCGGCAATCGCTACGAAGTTCATATCGTTAGCGTGCAGATCGATATCGTTCTGCGGCGGGATCACCACGGTCGTTTTGAACTTACGCGGCAGATAGGTCTGACCGAGGATCGGCTCTTCATCGGTGGTGGCGACCTTCTTCTGATCCAACCAGATCTCTGCATAAGCGCGAGTACGCGGCAGCAGGTGCTCGGAGATCTTCTTCGCCCATTCATAGGCTTCAGCATGAAGCTGAGACTCGTTCGGGTTAGAGGTACACAGCACGTTACGGTTCATATCGTTGGCGGTCGCCAGCGCATCCAGCCCGACCGAATGCAGCATCTGGTGCACCGGCTTGACGTTCTTCTTCAGAATACCGTGAAACTGGAAGGTCTGACGGTTGGTCAGACGGATGCTGCCGTAAATGGTGTTATCGGCAGCGAATTTATCGATCGCCTGCCACTGTTTAGTGGTGATCACCCCGCCCGGCAGGCGGCAGCGCAGCAGCATCGCATGGCGCGGTTCCAGCTTCTGTGCCGCACGCTCGGCGCGAATATCGCGATCATCCTGCTGATACATGCCGTGAAAGCGGATCAGCAGGAAGTTATCGCCTTTAAAACCGCCGGTCAGACCGTCGTTCAGATCTTCCGCAATGGTGCCGCGCAGGTAGTTACTTTCGATCTTCATGCGCTCGGCATCGACCAGTTTACCTTCGACCACCAGCGGGCCTGGATGTTTTTCGCTCATTAGTAGACATCTCGCTGATAACGGCGCTCAACGCGCAGCTCACTTAAAAATTCGTCCGCCGCTTCGGCGTCCATCGCGCCAAATTCGGCAATCACTTCCAGCAACGTCTGCTCAACGTCTTTTGCCATACGATTGGCATCGCCGCAGACATAAATATGGGCACCGTCGTTAATCCAGCGCCACAGCTCTGCGCCCTGTTCGCGCAGTTTGTCTTGTACGTATACTTTTTCTTTTTGGTCGCGAGACCAGGCCAGATCGATGCGGCTCAGTACGCCCTCTTTGACGTAGCTCTGCCACTCCACCTGGTAGAGGAAATCTTCGGTAAAGTGCGGGTTGCCGAAGAACAGCCAGTTCTTGCCTTCTGCGCCTTCTGCCGCGCGCTGCTGCATAAAGGCGCGGAACGGCGCGATGCCGGTACCCGGGCCAATCATGATAACTGGCGTCTCTGGGTTAGCAGGCAGACGGAAGTTATCGTTATGCTCGATAAAGACGCGAACTTCGCCATCTTCTTCGACGCGGTCGGCAAGGAAGCTGGAAGCGCCGCCGGTGCGGGCGCGGCCTTCGATGTCATAGCGGACAACGCCGACGGTAACATGCACTTCGTTTTCGGTTTCCGCCTGCGAAGAGGCGATAGAGTACAGGCGCGGCGTCAGCGGGCGCAGCAGGTCAATCACTACCTGAGCATCCAGTTGCGCCGGAGAGAAACGCACCATGTCGACGATCGGCGTGGTCGCGGCGTAATGCTGGAGCTGTGCCTTATCGCCCACCATCGGCAGCAGAGATTCGCTGCGGGTTAAGGTGGCGTAGTTCTCAACGATATTGCCGGTGTTAACCGTCAGCTCGAAGTGCCACTCCAGCGCTTCAGCAAGCGGCAGGGTTTTACCGTCAACCGTCACCGGTTCCGTGCCCTGCAGCCACAGCAGCTCCACCAGTTCTTTGACCAGAGCAGGATCGTTCTGGTACCAGACGCCCAGCGCATCGCCCGGCTGATAGCGCAGGCCAGAGTCGCCGAGGTCAATTTCAATATGGCGCACATCTTTTTCTGAATCACGACCGGTGATTTTTTGATTCGCGGCGAGCGTCGCGGTCAGCGGCGCTTCTTTGGTATACGGGCTGGTGTGAATCTCATTCACCGCCCCGCTGGTCACCAGTTGGGACGGCGCGGCAGCAGGCGCGCGGGCTTTCAGCGCCTCAACCACGCGGGCGCGCCATTCAGCGGCGGCACCCTGGTATTCCACATCAGAGTCAACCCGGTCGAGCAGGCGTTCACCGCCCAGTTCGGCCAGTTTGTTATCAAAATCTTTGCCGGACTGGCAGAAGAATTCATAGGAGGTATCGCCAAGGCCAAATACGGCAAACGCAGTATCGGTCAGCTTCGGCGCTTTTTTCGAAAACAGGAACTTATGCAGCGCGACGGCTTCTTCCGGCGGCTCACCTTCGCCTTGCGTTGACGTCACGACAACCAGCAGTTTCTCGGAGGCAATTTGTTTGAATTTATAGTCGCCTGCGTTAACCAGCTTCACGTTCAGTTGCGCGGCCTGCAAATCGTCACGCAGCGCTTCAGCGACGCGGCGGGCGTTGCCGGTTTGCGATGCCGAAATAAGGGTAATGGAAGGGACTTCAGCTGCCTGGGCTGGAGCGACAACCGCCGCGCCGGGCTGCTGGTTCAGCACGCCCCAGAAATAGCCGGAAACCCAGGCCAGCTGGGTTGGCGTGAAGTCAGTCGTGGCCGCCTGAAGGCGCGCCATTTGCTCCGGGTTAAGCGGTAGCAAATTAGAAGGTGGGGCCTGTGTCGTCATGCGTCGTTATGTTCCAGTAAGCAAAGCTGTTAGTCGCAGCCTGTCAGCGCGATAAAACAGAAGAGAATAGAAGGGTAACGGTGCAGATAGTAACAATTAAAGAAGGGATGGAAATAACAAATAACCAAATGGACTAACCTGTTTTAGTTATAGTTATTAACAACAAAATCGATTAAATAACCCCATGATATATAATAATTTAATTCCAATAAACCAGATGAATGTGTCCATTTTCTGCTCAGGGCCGTTTTAGTTAATGCGAAAAAAGGTGCTTTCCGGTACCCTACGGCGGTTTTTTTGCCATATTGAGAATAAAAGATGTCCACCACGCTGTTTAAAGATTTCACCTTCGAAGCCGCTCACCACCTGCCGCATGTACCGCAAGGGCATAAGTGCGGTCGCCTGCACGGTCACTCTTTTATGGTGCGCCTGGAGATTACCGGTGAAGTCGATCCCCATACCGGGTGGATAATGGATTTTGCCGAGCTGAAGGCCGCGTTTAAGCCGACTTACGACAGGCTTGATCACTATTATCTGAACGATATTCCGGGGCTAGAAAATCCCACCAGCGAAGTGCTGGCAAAATGGATCTGGGATCAGATGAAACCTCTGATTCCGCTACTGAGCGCGGTGATGATTAAAGAGACCTGCACGGCGGGCTGCGTCTATCGCGGCGAGTGATTAAAGCGTTTGTGTCGGCGGTCAATATTCCTTAAATAACGTCATGTTAGCTTATGCGCTCTGGATATCTGGGGCGCAATATGGCTGACGATTTTGATATTATTATCATTGGTGCAGGGATAGCTGGCACCGCTTGTGCTTTACGCTGTGCGCGGGCAGGACTTTCCGTTCTGTTGCTTGAACGCGGCGAACTTCCCGGCAGTAAAAATCTTTCCGGCGGGCGGCTGTATTGCCATGCGCTTGCCGAACTCCTTCCTCATTTTCAGCAATCCGCTCCGCTTGAACGCCGCATCACCCAGGAAAGTCTGGCCCTGATGACCGCAAACGGCGCAACGACATATTCCAGCCTGCAACCCAACGGCGACTCCTGGAGTCTCCTGCGCGCCCGCTTCGATCCGTGGTTTGTCGGCCAGGCCGAAGATGAAGGCGTCCAGTGTATTACTGGGGCGACGGTCGAGGCGCTGTATCGCGAAAATGGTCGGGTCTGCGGCGTCATTTGCGATAATGAAACCCTGCACGCCCGCTACGTCGTACTGGCTGAAGGGGCTAACAGTGAGCTGGCGGAGCGGCATGATTTAGTGCCTCGCCCTTCCCCATCGTCAATGGCGTTAGGGATTAAAGCGGTGCTGGCGCTGGAGCAAAAAACGCTGGAAGATCGCTTTCGCCTGGAAGGTAACGAGGGGGCGGCGATGCTCTTCACCGGCGGCGTCTGCGGGGATTTGCCCGGCGGCGCGTTTCTTTATACCAATCAGGATACCCTCTCATTCGGCATTGTTTGCCCGCTCTCCTCGCTGGGAAAAGGCGCGGTTCCGGCCTCTGAACTGCTGGAGAATCTCAAATCACATCCGGCCCTGCGCCCTTTGCTACGAGGGAGTGAAACGCTGGAGTATGGTGCGCATCTGGTGCCCGAAGGCGGTCTGCATAGCATGCCCGTGCAGTACGGCGGAGACGGCTGGCTACTGGTTGGCGATGCGCTACGCACCTGTATCAATACCGGCTTTACCGTGCGCGGGATGGATATGGCGCTCATCGGTGCTCAGGCGGCAGCGCAAACGTTGATTCGAGCCTGTCAGCAAATCGCGCCGCAAAACCTGTTTGCACAATATCACCAGGACGTTGAACGCAGCCTGCTGTGGGAGATTCTTCAGCGCTATCAGCATGTGCCCGCACTGCTGCAACGCCCCGGCTGGTATCGCCAGTGGCCTGCGTTAATGGAAGACATTTCCCGCGAACTTTGGCTGCAGGGCGCGAGCCCGGTTCCGCCGCTGCGCCAGATAGTCTGGCGTCAGCTTCGCCGTCACGGCCTGCGCCATCTGGCAGGCGATCTTGTCAGGAGTTTACGATGTCTGTAGCCCGCAACGTCTGGCGTCCCGCCGACAGCCCGCATATTGTTCCATCCGCTTCACCGACTCCGGAAATCGCCGAGTTGCTGATTCAATCCTGCCCCGCCGGGCTTTTCTCACGCACGGCGGAAGGTGAGCTGCGGGTCGACTATCGCGGCTGTCTGGAATGCGGCACCTGCCGGTTGTTATGCGATGAGGCAACGCTGAAAGAATGGCGCTATCCTGACTCTGGTTTTGGTATTACATTCCGTTTTGGGTAATAAAGCTGAAAGGCTAATACATTGTTATGTAATAAAAAACGCCAGCAGAACGGTTCCCTCTCCCCTTCGGGGAGAGGGAGAAAACCGTACCAGCAGCTTGAAGTATGACGAATAAAATACAAAGGACACACCATGCCCCTGCTACACCTGCTCCGACAAAATCCGGTCATTGCGGCCGTCAAAGATAACGCCAGCCTGCAATTAGCCATCGATTCCGAATGCCAGTTTATCTCCGTGCTGTACGGCAATATCTGCACCATCAGCAACATCGTCAAGAAGATCAAAAACGCCGGTAAATATGCGTTTATTCATGTCGACCTGCTGGAGGGCGCGTCTAATAAAGAGGTGGTGATTCAGTTTTTGAAGTTGGTTACCGAGGCGGACGGCATCATCAGCACCAAAGCGCCGATGCTCAAAGCGGCCAGAGCGGAAGGCTTCTTCTGCATTCATCGTCTGTTTATCGTCGACTCTATTTCCTTTCACAATATTGATAAGCAGGTGGCGCAGTCTAATCCGGATTGCATTGAAATCCTGCCTGGCTGTATGCCGAAAGTTCTGGGATGGGTAACGGAGAAAATTCGCCAGCCGCTGATCGCCGGGGGATTGGTTTGCGATGAGGAAGATGCGCGCAATGCGATGAAAGCGGGCGTCGCGGCTCTTTCAACCACCAATACCAACGTCTGGAAATTAGCAAAACAGCTTAATTAATTTATCGGCTTTGTTCCCGGGTCGCGGCGTAAACGCCATACCCGGGCTACCGGACCTGTTTTAGATATTGTGCTCGCGTCTTTGCCGGGCGGCGGCTGACGCCTCGCCCGGCCTACAAAACCACTCTCCCACAAAGCGCACGATCTGTAGGCCGGATAAGGCGCTAGCCGCCATCCGGCCACTATGCTTCTACGCAGGCGACCAGTTCCTCAAGCACCGGTAGCCAATCGTCAACAATACCAACATCCGCCTGAGAGAATACCGGCGCGCTGGCATCATGATTGATCGCCACAATAAACCGGCTATCCCGAACGCCTGCCATCAGCGCCGCCGCGCCCGATGCGCCCACCACAATGCAAACATCCGGAGCCAGAAGATGGCCTGAGATGCCAATCAGGCGATCGGCATCATAGCCGCCGTTCATCACCCGCGCACGGCTGTATCCCGCTTCCGCCCCCAGACGTTGCGCGATAGCCGCTATTTTTTCGGCATCAACGACCTCACCGCCCTGCCCGACAACCAGCACCTGATTCGCCTCCTGCAAGGGATGATCTCCCGAGCGCTCCACGCTTTCAACACTGATTAACCAGTTGGGTAAAACCGTCGGCGCAATATGGCGTGTCGTCAGATCGGCGGGAAAATCACCAGTCACGCTACCGCCGGCTTGCCGCGCCAGAGACAGGCACAGCGGTCGGGCGCTAAACCCCAGGGTAGCCGTCAATGCATTGCCCCAATGAGATTTGGTCACTCTACCCTCTTGCGCATTGACTGACAGCACCTGACATACGCTGCCGCCTTGTAAACGCCAGGCCAGCCTTGTTGCCAGCTCATCGCCCAAAATCCCGGCTGGAAATATCAACATATCGACCGGCGTCTGCCGCCACTGGACGACCAGCGCATCAAGAAGCTGCTCAGCAACTTCCGGTTCGGCATCAATAATCCAGCGTTCCACCTCCGCCTGACCAGGCTCATTTGTCGCCAGCCAGTGTCCCATCGCGGCGCGGTCACCGGTTGTCATCACCATCGCTATCTTCATGGCTGTATCCTCTGACGTAGATAACTCTCCCATAGCATCCTGGCTTTCTCCTGCGCCGTTGCCCCGTCGACAATAACCGCGCTGCGCCGCGGTTCCGGGCGAGTCAGACGCAAGCACTGAACGGCGGGCATCACCTCAGCGGTGACCGCCTGACGCACGATATCCGCCTTTGCCGCCGCCAGACGTTGGCGCATACCGGGCACCGCAAGCGCTACCTCACCGCACTGCCTGACGGCAATGACCACCGGTAGCCGCACCTTGCAACGGCGGATACCGTGGGTTGTTCGCTGCTCGATGACGACAAAAGGCGGCTCAAGGGTAAAGCGCTCAACCTGGGTGAAACAGGGCCAGTCCAGCATTTCCGCCAGCAGAAACGGCGTCTGGCCATTCTGCCCTTCGCTGCTCTGACAGCCGGTGACGATCAGCTCAGCACCGTGGCTGCGCTGCCAGTCGGCAATTTGCCCGGCAATAAACGATGGCGCAAAGCGTAAATCCGCAGCCACCTCCAGCAGCACCCGCTGATCAAATCCCAGCGCTGCGAAGTAGCGCAGCCAGTGCAGCGCGCGTTCATCGCCAATGCTTAAGGCGGTCAGGTTCATCTCGCAGCCTGCATTGCGCTGGGCCAACAACAGCGCAGCCGCGGCCTGTTCATCGGCACCGATAGTGCAACGCAATAGCGAGATATCAGGGCCGCAGGTATCCCGCCCGGCGGTCTGCCAGTCCTTTTCAGCCAGCATGCTGGCATCAGGTTCCGGCTTAAACGCCAATAGAATGTTCATTTTTACCTCCTTGTCTTTGGTCGCCGCTTCCGGCCGCCACCAGCGGCAGCGCCTTGGTTTCCGGCGCCCACAGCCAGGTCACCACGAAGCCAACCAGCAATACCCCGGCCAATAGCAGCAGCGTCACCGTCATCCCCCATTGCGCCAGGGTCCAGGGCAGCAGGCCGGTGCTGATTGCGGCGCCAAGTCGGCTCATAGCGGTGGCGAATCCAACGCCCAGCGAGCGAATATCCGTCGGAAAACTTTCTGCGGGTAAAATCCCTACCAGGTTACTCACCGCCGAAATCGTGGTGCTGAATAAGACAAAAAGCAGCAACGTCCAGTGGCTACCTTGAGGTAAGCAGGCCATCACGATTAATGTCGCCGCAAGCAGCAGAAAGCTGCCGAGCAGGAAATGGCGATGGGCCAGCAGATGGGTCAATACCAGGCCCAGCAGCGCGCCAACGATCAGCAGCGCATTTAGCATCAGGCTGGCGGTCAATGCATCTTCAAGGCCGATGGTTTCAGCAATGGTGGGAAGCCAGGTGTAGATAACGAACCATGGGATCACCAGACAGACAAAAAAGATGCTATTAAAAGCCGTGCGCCGCCAGTAGCGGGATGAGAACAGGGTTAGGATATGTTTATTCGTCTCTTTCGTTACCTCATCGCCCAGTTGTACGTGCATACCAAAACAGCGCTGCACCACGGCATGGGCTTCAGCGAATCGCCCCTGACGCATCAACCAGCGTGGGGATTCCGGCGTTCCCCAGCGCAACAGTGTGATGAGCAGCGCAGGCAGGGCTGACGATGCCAGCAGCCAGCGCCATGCATCCGGGTTTTCACTAATAAAATGATGCCCGGCAAGGCTTGCCAGGACGTAACCGACGGTCCATACCACGCTAAACGAACCGAGCAGAATCCCTCGGTGTTTGCGCGGCGAGAACTCGGCCAGCAACGTGTGGCCCACGGAGTAATCTCCGCCGAGGCCGATCCCTATCAGGACTCGCAAACCAATCAGCTGTTCGGGCGTGGTAGCAAAAAATTGCAGAAATGAAGCGACGGTAATCAGCACAAAGCTGAAGTTGAAAATTTTCTGGCGGCCAATATGATCCGAAACCCATCCCAGAACCAGGCTGCCGATAAAAAGCCCAAGCAGCGCCGCCCCGCCAATCATCCCGGCCATAAAAGGCGTCAGATGCATAGCAGGGGTCAGTTGAATAATGGCGTAACCGATAACGCCGAGGACATAGCCGTCAACCAGATGTGCGCCGAAGGTCAGCGCGGCAATGCGGCAGTGAAAACCGTTAAGCGGTAAATCGTCCATTCGCACCGGTGAAGTGTTCATTTCTATCCCTTCATGGTCCGATAAAAACGGCTTCCCGGTTGAGAAGCCGTGTCACTCTTATTTTTCAATCGGATAAATCGTTCCGGTATTCATGATACCGTTTGGATCAAACTGCTTCTTCAGCCCTTCCAGCAGCGGCCAGGCGCTACCGTGTTCCAGCTTGCTCCAGTGAACGCGATGTTTACCAATCCCGTGGTGATGCACCATCGAACCGCCGAGACGAATCGTCTCTTCGCAGATAATCTTGTTCAGCGGGTTGTGGTACTTATCGATTTCCTCTTCCGGCTTGCAGTCCACCACGTTGTAGTCGTAGACGAAGTACATGTTGGTGCCGTTCATGTAGCTATGTGAAGAGTGGCCGCCCAGCATGGTGATATCGTCCGCGTGAGGAAATTCGGTGCGGATGCGGTTGATCACGCTTTCATAGATTTCATGGATGCAGCTCCAGCAGCCGGAAACCTCGGTAGTGAAGCCCATATTACCGGTTTTGAGGATCTGCACACGTTCAGCAGCCACTTTTTCCGGGCCCCAGTTCAGGTGATTAAACCAGGCTTCGATCAGCTTGCTGTCCACGCGCTGGCACTGTGGATAGCGCGCAACCACTTCCGCAATCCCTTCACCGGTCGCTTTCGCCATCAGCGGGTTGCCTTCCGCCATAAAGATCAGAACGCATTTGCCGTCGGCAAAATGGGTAAAGTGTTGGGTGCCATCTTCTGCATCGTAAAGGCGAGCAATTGACGGGCGATACCCATCCACCATCACTTCGCGCAGGATATTGAACCCAACCTTCATGTCATCCAGGATATAGCCATAGAACAGGTTATTTTCCGGGGTAAACTTGAAGATTTTCACTGTGACTTCAGTGATATAGCACAGCGCACCTTCGTTGCCGATAATGATGTGGCGAATGTCCGGGCCGGCAGCGCGGCGCGGGACGTTTTTGATGCGGGTGACGGTGCCGTCCGGCAGCACGGCTTCCAGCCCGACCACCATATCTTCAATCGCCCCGTACAGCGTGGAAAACTGGCCGATACTGCGGGTTGCCACCAGGCCGCCCATCTGTGCCAGCGGTTTAGACTGCGGTGAGTGTCCGGTGGTATAGCCTTTAGCCCGCAGCGCGTTTTCCAGAATTTCGAGCGGTACGCCACACTGCGCGGTCGCCTGCATATTCTCAATATCAATATTGAGGATTTGGTTCATTCCAGCGCCGTCCAGCACCACGGAATTTTCCACCACGGTTTCCAGGCCGCCTTCGGTCGCGGATGCACCGGTACGCGGAACGCCGTTGATTTTATGCTGGTTCATAAACGCCAGCACGTTGGAAACCTGTTCGGTCGAGCCTAACTTAACCACTGCGGCAGGCAGCGGCAGTGTAAAAACGCCATGGATGTCCGCATATTTACGAAAACGGTCAATACTATTTCGCTTTAAAACGGTTTCATCAGTAATAACGCGATCGGAGCCAACAATTTCTTTTAATTGGTCAACAATCGCTTCACGGGATAGAGACATAGTAATTCCTTCCTGATAATTAATTCGGAATATACACGTCATCCTTCAAACTGCCTCTTTGTTGGCTGCGCTCATAAACCCCAGTCACATAGTCATCTATGCTCCTGGGGATTTAATTCCCTTGCCGCCTCGATGCATCTTGAATGATTTTGTGTAATATAATAAATGGAAACAGAAACCACCGGTTACAAATTAACGCACCAGATAACCACCATCGACGACCAACAGATGACCGTTAACATAATTTGATGCCTGACTGGCTAAAAATACGGCAGCCCCCATTAAGTCCTGAGTATCACCCCAGCGATTTGCCGGGATATGATCGAGCACCCGTTGATTAGTTTCAGGATTGCTACGGGTAGCCAGAGTAATATCGGTAGCGTAATAACCCGGAGCGATACCATTAACCTGAATATTATACTGCCCTAATTCATCACAATATGCTTTTGTGAAACCGGCAAGCGCATGTTTAGTTGCTGAATAAGCCGGAGACCACTGTCCGCCAAGGTAAGAGAATAAAGAACAAATATTGATTATTTTTCCGCTGTTTTGCGGAATCATAATTTTTGCCGCTTCATAGCTCAGCTCAAATGGCGCCGTCAGGTTAACGTCAATCATCGGATCCCAATCCGCACGACCGAAGTCCAGAACCTTGTTCAGCTTACAAATCCCGGCGTTGTTGACCAGGATATCTACCGTGCCAAAGCGCTCGCAACAGGCGGCGATGATCTGCTGCGGGGCACCTTTAGCGGTGATATCCACTTGCATGAATTCAACCTCAACACCCTGTTTTTCAATCATTTCTTTTGTTTCACCGTTATCCTTCACAAAGCTTGGGATAAACAGATTTGCTCCGGCTTTCGCCAGCGCCATGGCAAAGGCCTGACCCAGCCCGCTATTGCCGCCAGTGACAATCGCCGTTTTACCTTTCAGTGAGAAGAAATCCATTGAGAATGCATTAAGAGATTCGATCGACATAGTTAAGCTCCAAATTCCTTTAGGCAAAAAAAAAGAAAGGCAACTTCCCCCGCAAGAGGGAAGTCACCTTTCTCATTATCTCTGGTAACTGGGGTAAATTTTTAACACAACGCTTAAGCATCTAATGTGATCGTAATCACAGATGAATCTTTCACTTCACAATCGAGCGTAAAACTACGAATCGTGATTATTCTCACACTAAATGTCACGCTGACATGCTATTTCTAGTCACAATTACTAGAGACCTGAGAAAAGTAATCCACCTGAACAAGGCGGGTTTACTTTTCTCTTTTTTTCGTCTATACAAAATGAGATTACGATATGCAACAAACCTCATATCGCCGTTGGATAACGCTTGCCATTATTAGTTTCAGCGGTGGCGTCAGTTTCGACCTTGCCTATTTACGCTATATCTATCAAATTCCAATGGCTAAGTTTATGGGATTTAGCAATACCGAGATCGGCTTAATAATGAGCACATTCGGTATTGCCGCCATTATTCTTTACGCGCCCAGCGGGGTTATTGCCGATAAATTCTCCCATCGCAAAATGATTACTTCAGCGATGATTGTTACCGGACTACTGGGTTTATTAATGGCGACTTATCCGCCGCTGTGGGTCATGCTTTGTATTCAGGTCGCCTTTGCTATAACCACTATTCTGATGCTGTGGTCAGTGTCAATTAAAGCGGCCTCTCTGCTTGGCGATCATAGCGAGCAGGGGAAAATCATGGGCTGGATGGAGGGGCTGCGCGGCGTCGGCGTGATGTCGCTGGCGGTATTTACCATGTGGGCATTTTCCCGCTTCGAGCCTGATGACAGCAACAGCCTGAAGACGGTCATCATCATCTACAGCGTGGTCTATATCCTGTTGGGAATATTGTGCTGGTTCTTCGTTAGTGACGCTCCTCAGCACAGCAATGCGGAAAAAGAAGAGAAAAAAGCGTTCCAGCTCAGCGATATTCTCGCCGTTCTGCGTATTAGCACCACCTGGTACTGCAGCATGGTGATTTTTGGCGTCTTTACTATCTACGCCATTCTCAGCTACTCCACCAACTATCTGACGGAAATGTACGGTATGTCGCTGGTGGCCGCGAGCTATATGGGAATTGTGATCAACAAGATCTTCCGCGCCTTCTGCGGCCCGCTGGGCGGCATTATCACGACTTATAGCAAAGTAAAATCGCCGACCCGGGTCATTCAATTACTGTCAATTGTTGGAGTCGTAGCGCTGATCGCGCTGTTGGCAACCAACTCAAACCCACAATCCGTTGCCATGGGTATCGGCCTGATTCTGCTGCTGGGCTTCACCTGCTATGCCTCACGCGGGCTCTATTGGGCCTGCCCTGGCGAAGCGAGAACGCCAAATTACATCATGGGAACCACCGTCGGTATCTGCTCGGTCATTGGCTTCCTGCCCGATGTTTTTGTCTATCCGATTATCGGCCACTGGCAGGACACCCTGCCCCCGACAGAAGCCTACCGCAATATGTGGTTGATGGGCTTAGTCGCACTATGCATGGTGATCCTCTTTACCTTCCTGTTGTTCAGAAAAATACGTAGCGCCGATGTCACACCAGAAAACGAAACATCGCTGGCCGCTAACGCTACTGGCGAGTGATGGTGAAAATTTAAAGGAGAATAATAATGTCAAAGAAATACATCATTGGAATTGATGGCGGAAGCCAGAGTACCAAGGTCGTGATGTACGATCTGCAGGGAAACGTGGTCTGCGAGGGAAAAGGCTTGTTGCAGCCGATGCACACCCCGGATGCCGATACGGCTGAGCACCCTGACGACGATTTATGGACCTCTTTATGTTTCGCCGGAAAGGACTTGATGAGTCAATTCGCCGGACATAGAGAAGATATTGTCGGCATTGGACTGGGCTCCATCCGCTGCTGCCGCGCGTTACTGAAAGCCGACGGTACGCCCGCCGAGCCGCTTATTAGCTGGCAGGACGCCCGCGTCACCCGGCCCTATGAGCATACCAATCCCAATGTTGCCTGGGTTACTTCGTTTTCAGGCTATTTGTCGCACCGCTTAACCGGCGAGTTCAAAGACAACATCGCTAACTACTTTGGTCAATGGCCGGTGGATTATAAAACCTGGGCGTGGAGCGACGACGACGAGGTGGTGAAGAAGTTTAATATTCCGCGCAAGATGCTGTTCGATGTGCAGATGCCGGGCACCATCTTAGGCCATCTTACCGAGCAGGCTGCTCTCTCCACCGGCTTCCCGGCTGGGCTGCCGGTTATCTGCACTACCAGCGACAAACCGGTTGAAGCGCTCGGTGCAGGGTTACTGGATGACGAAACGGCGGTGATCTCATTGGGTACCTATATCGCCCTAATGATGAACGGCAAAGCGTTGCCGAAAGACCCCGTCGCCTATTGGCCAATCATGTCTTCCATTCCTGAAACCCTGCTGTACGAAGGATATGGCATTCGCAAGGGGATGTGGACGGTTAGCTGGCTACGGGACATGCTGGGTGAGTCCTTAATCCAGGATGCTCAGGCGCAGGGTCTGTCGCCGGAAGACTTGCTCAATAAAAAAGCCTCCGTCGTGCCTCCGGGCTGCAACGGTCTGATGACCGTGCTGGACTGGCTGACCAATCCCTGGGAGCCCTACAAACGCGGCATCATGATCGGCTTTGACTCCAGCATGGATTACGCGTGGATTTACCGCTCTATTCTGGAGAGCGTTGCTCTGACGTTGAAAAATAACTACGACAATATGTGCAATGAAATGAACCACTTCGCCAAACATATCATCATTACCGGCGGTGGTTCGAACAGCGACCTGTTTATGCAAATCTTTGCCGATGTGTTCAACCTGCCGGCCAGACGCAACGCCATTAACGGCTGCGCGAGCCTGGGGGCGGCAATCAACACGGCGGTTGCACTGGGCTTATATCCCTCTTATGAGAAGGCGATTGAAAACATGGTCCGGGTAAAAGATGTGTTTATGCCGATTGAGAACAATGCCAGCCGGTACGAGGCATTGAATAAGGGGATCTTCAGGGATTTAACTCAACACACCGATGTGATTTTGAAAAAATCATACGAAGTTACCCATGGCAATCTGGATAACGTCGACGCGATTCAAAGCTGGTCGAACGCGTAATGAGTACGCCGGGCGGATGATATCTACCCGGCGAAATATCTAAGCAATATTCAAATACTTATGCGTCTGCATGGAGAGACGCCAGTTGCGGGCGATACAGGTTTCGATGCACAGGCGGGTCGCATCGTCCTTTTGGCTGATGGGTTGCAGCGCAATAATCCGTGGTTTGTCGTCAGCCAGCGTTTCCAGCAGTTCATCCAGCGCTTCGATATCGCGTACGCGTCCAACCGGATGTTTAATTTCATCCGCTCGCTGTAGCGCCTGAGACAGCACATCATAGCCGCCGCGCATATTCACCTTTGGCGATACCGTCACCCAGGTATGGGGCGTACAGCGCACCTCGTGCGTGCCGCTGGTTTCTATCTGACAGCTAAACCCGTTTTGCTCCAGCAGCAAGGTTAATGGCGTTAAATCATGAATGCAGGGCTCACCGCCCGTAATCACCACGTGGCGGGCAGTCCAACCCTGACGCCCGATGATCGCCAGCAGATCCTCGCCGCTTGCCGGACCCCACTTATCGCTCTCTTTGGTTTTTGCCAGAATGCTGAACAGCGACACTTCCCGATCGGCAAGCTTATCCCAGGTATGTTTGGTATCGCACCAGGCGCAGCCTACCGGGCATCCCTGTAGACGAATAAAAATGGCGGGAACGCCGGTGAAGTAACCCTCGCCTTGCAAGGTCTGGAACATCTCGTTAATCGGGTACTGCATAATCATCTCTGTCTGGGGTTGTGAGCGCGCATTATCGCAGATCGTGCATAATCAGGCAAAACTGCTTTGCTTTCCCTCGGACACAATAAAATGCTTTACAGAGTGTTTCATTTAAATAATTACTGGCTAAAATTCAGAAAATAATTAGATAAAATCATAACCAATCATGCTTAATATATGCTGAGGGAGCAATAATTCAAAAGGATATGACATGCTCAGAATATTTATTATTTTTATATTTATAGTGAATTTATCCGGCTGCGGCTATAACGACATCCAGGCCTACGATGAACAAACCAACTCAGCCTGGTCGGAGGTTCTTAACCAGTACCAGCGCCGCGCAGACCTTATCCCCAACCTTGTTGCCAGCGTTAAGGGTTACGCCAGCCATGAAAGTGAGGTACTGGAAGCGGTGACGCTGGCTCGTGCTCAGGCTAATCTTGCCAGCGGCAAACTACAGCAGGCACCCGATGATGCGCAAAAATTAGCTGACTGGCAGCAGGCACAAAGACAATTAACCCGCTCGCTTGGGCAATTAACCATTATCAGCGAACGTTATCCTGAATTAAAAGCACAAGAGTTATATAAGGATCTGATGACTCAACTGGAAGGCAGCGAAAACCGCATTGTTGTCGCCCGCGGTCGTTATATTAAAGCGATTGAAAAATATAACGTCACCATCCGCCAATTCCCTGCCGTCATGACGGCGAAGGTTATTGATTACCAGCCGAAGAAGAATTATCTGCCGGATGACGTTGCGACCATCAGCAAAGCGCCGACTGTTGATTTCAGCCAGCATTAACAGGAGGTTAAGCCGTGCGCGTCATCGTATTTTTATTGATTTTCTTTAGCTTTCAATCACTCGCTGTTCCTGTTCCGGAATTGCGCTATCAGGTGACGGATTTAACCCACACGCTCAGCGAAGCGCAGACCAACGTTCTGACACAAGAGGTTCGCGCGATACCCGGCCAGGTGGCCATTCTGGTGGTCCCGACTAGCGGCGAAGAGACCATTGAGCAATATACCACGCGGGTTTTTGACGCCTGGAAACTGGGCGACCAAAAGCGCGATGATGGCATTTTACTGCTGGTCGCCTGGCAGGATCATACGGTCCGTATCGAAGTGGGATACGGGTTGGAAGGTACCCTGACCGATGCGCAGGCTGGGCAAATCATCCGTCAGAAGATTATTCCAGCGTTTAAAAACGGCGACCTGATGGTGGGACTGCAGCAAGGGGTTGCCGCTATTGGGGAACGCCTCGCCAACGGTGAACAGCAGCCAGCAAACGCAGTTTCGATCGTCCCTGCGAACAAGCCCATGCCGTTCAATGGGGGCTGGGCGCTGCTCATTTGGACCGTGGTATTGCTGAGCATCGCCATAAAAAGTGGCCTCAAAACCCTGGGACTGATTTGTCTAACAGCCATAGTCCTGGCATTTGCGCTGCCCATTTCAGGCCATGCCGCTGGCTGGGGAAAACTGTTCGCCCTGCTTGGCTTCGCCACGCCGTTTATTGTGTTTTTGATTCTTATGCTAACGCCGACTGCCGCCGGAAAAGCTTTCAGGAAAATAGTCCGGGCATCAAACACCGCGAAAGAACAAAAGAACGGTAGATCTTCAGGCCGTAGCGGCGTTCGTACTCGCCGCTCATCGCGTGATAATTTTCGCGGCGGCGGCGGGTCTTCAGGCGGCGGTGGCGCGTCCGGGCGCTGGTAACATTACTCCACGCAAGGGAATCATAATGCGTATTCTTCTTTTATTGCTGGCGCTGTGCGGATTGCCTGCGTTTGCTGACCAAACGCCGCCAATTTCCGATCTCACCAGTACGTTGGCGGCGGCAGAACAAATGCCCACTCGCCAGACTGAGATCGGGGGCGACATCTTTGAAGCATTAGCAGATCATTTGCTCGCTAAGCCGAAGCTGACCCTCCCCTGCTTCACCTTCACGCTGCTGATGATGGTTATCATCGTCGCCTTGTACCGATTCGGCTGTAGCAAAACGATTATTGCCGCGATTTCACTGGTCACAATGTGTATGTGGTCCTTCGTTCTTCGAGAAGACGCTATCATGCGACAGATTGGGAACATTAGTTTCAGCCTGTTGATATTTATGCCATTGTTATCGTGTCTACGTAATATTTTCGTTAACGGCCGCATAATAATCGCGTCAATAAGCGATGTCGTGAAGGGCAAAAAAAAGAAGAACCCCTCCAGGGCAGGAAAAAAATCTCATGCATCGTCACCCACTTCCGATTTAATTGAAAAGTCCAAAAGCAGAAAAAAAATAGCGGGCGTCGTGCTGTTCATCGTAGTCGCATTAATTATCCTTGCCCTCTACCTGGATACCGAATGGTTAGCAAATGCCGCGAGTCGGTTCGTAGAATTTATCATCGCAGTCCTGGCGATTGTCGTCATTGTTCTCGGCGGTGGCTTTAAATCCGGAGGGGGCGGAGGCTCATCGTCCGGCGGTAGTTTTCGCGGTGGCGGCGGCTCTTCAGGGGGAGGCGGTGCATCCGGGCGCTGGTAGTCATGTCTTATTCAGGAGCAACAAATGCATATTAATCATTTTTTAGCCCAGCACCCCAGGCTATGTAAGTTTATTTTCGGTGCACTCTATTTTGCTGCCAGTATTTATCTGATCAAGGATATGGGCGCGAATCATTGGGGAACGCCTGTTCTGGCGATGCTGATATCGCTTATCGCTTTTGATGTACTTATTTACTTTTGTATTTATAGCTTAATCAACCCCACTCCCGAGAGAAAGGATCTCCGATGGGATTATAAGGTCTGGCAGCGAAAACGTATGAGCTTTCGCAATGTATCTCTCGACGACTTTGTCTCATATGTTACAAACGGTAGAAAATTCATCAGGATAATGATTATTGTGGGAATGGTGGTAATGAATATCGTGGTACTACGCGACCTGATGAAACAGTCCTTTTAATACCCGGGTATGCTGCTACCCCACTAAATATGACACCCCGCTGGCGCGGGGAACACCTAAATATATACCCTTTTTTATAATACTATTTTTACAAGACAACACTCTACCAACGTAATCATTACAAACATGCATTATTGAATAGCATCTAACCACATTATTTTAAATGATAAAAAATCAGACACTCATATTCTCGTGAAGCTTACCAAAATAGTGTACTTTCTGTACCAAAGTTGAAATTTCTGCATATCATCGGATAACAACAAAAGATACGAAAAATACGCCGAACCACCAGGGAGGATTTCCACGATATCGGTATGCGCCTTCCAGAAGAAACGTTGTCATACATTACTCATACATTTAAGGAAAGGCAGTAGAAACATGTTAAATACATTGCATGGTTAATCCAGAGCCTAATTAGCTGAGTAATAGTTATTACTGACAACAAATTTAATATAGTTTTATTTTTGATGTAACAAAATATTAAAAAAAACAGAAATAGAAATAAATACCTCAAAAATAAAAAAGCTTACATATCACTATTATACAAATTGATACATGAAATTATGAATTTATTGTCATTACCCGAAGTCCAACTTGATCCACTGAATCACGCAAGCTTAAGATAAGCTTAACACACTGAAAAACATCTAATTTTTCATTTACCTTCCGTTTAATCCCCTGCACCTAGAATCCGTAAACCAACCATGACGAGATTGAACTCATGAATACATTGTTAATCACAGGCGTGACCGGATTTCTGGGCGGGGCAGTTTTAGAAAATATTCTTAATCAGGAAAATAGATTTAATCTGCTACTGCTTGTTCGCGCCAATGATGATGCAGCCGCACTTGAACGGGTAAAGGAAAACCTGCGTAAATTCAATATTGCAGAAGAGAAGCTGGCAGCACTGAATTCACGGAGCATTCTGCTGGGTGATTTGGCGGATCCGGAAGTATTTCTTACCGACCCTCGCCTGGATCAGGTCACTCACGTTATCAACTGCGCCGCCGTCGCCTCCTTTGGCAACAACCCGCTCATCTGGAAAGTGAATGTCGAGGGAACGCTTAAGTTTGTCCGGAGAATGGCGCATGTCATCAGCCTTCAGCGCTTCCTGCATGTAGGCACGGCAATGTCGTGTTCACCTGAACAGGATTCACTGGTGTCGGAAAACGCAGAGTTCCGTGAACGCGCCGAGCATCTGGTCGAGTACACCCACTCTAAATCAACCATAGAACGCCTGATGCAACAGGAGTGCCCAACGCTGCCACTGGTTATTGCCCGCCCCTCGATTGTGGTTGGTCACACTCATCACGGCTGTCAGCCTTCCAGCAGCATCTTCTGGGTATTCAGCATGGGTCTGATGCTACAAAAATTTATGTGTTCGATGGAAGACCGCATTGACGTTATCCCCGTCGATTACTGCGCCGATGCGCTGCTGATGCTGCTCAACAGCCCGCTTGCTCGCGGAGAGATAGTGCACATTTCGGCAGGTGAAGAAAATAGCGTGAGATTTGCGGATATCGACAGCGCTATGGCATCGGCGTTGGAACAGGCTCCGGTTGGCAATAAATACGCCCAGGTCAGCTATGAGACGCTGGTTAAAATGCGCCGCGAGCTGAAGGATATCTTTGGCCCCTGCAACGAGCGTCTGATGCTAAAAGCTATGCGTTTGTACGGCGCGTTCGCCACGCTTAACGTGCGATTCAGTAACGACAAGCTGCTGAGTATGGGGATGCCAAAACCGCCGCGCTTTACCGATTATATCGACCGCTGCGTGCAGACCACGCGCGGGCTTTCTATTCCGCAGCAAATGGCGGTAGATTTTAAGTAGCTGCTTTTGTAAAGGCAAAAAAATGCCAGCCTGAAGGCTGGCATTTTCATATCAGATAAAGACAGGCTTATGCCTGGCCTTTGATCTCTTTACGACCATTGTACGGTGCTTTTTCGCCCAGAGCTTCTTCGATACGAATCAGCTGGTTGTATTTAGCAACGCGGTCAGAACGGCTCATAGAACCGGTTTTGATCTGGCCTGCAGCGGTACCAACAGCCAGGTCAGCAATGGTAGCGTCTTCAGTTTCGCCTGAACGGTGAGAGATAACGGCAGTGTAGCCAGCGTCTTTCGCCATTTTGATCGCAGCCAGAGTTTCGGTCAGAGAACCGATCTGGTTGAATTTGATCAGGATGGAGTTAACGATGCCTTTGTCGATACCTTCTTTCAGGATCTTGGTGTTGGTTACGAACAGATCGTCACCAACCAGCTGGATTTTGTCGCCCAGTACTTTAGTCTGGTATGCGAAACCATCCCAATCAGATTCGTCCAGACCGTCTTCGATAGACACGATCGGATACTGTTTGGTCAGGTCTTCCAGGAAGTGAGTGAATTCTTCAGAGGTGAACGCTTTGTTGCCTTCGCCAGCCAGAACGTATTTACCGTCTTTGTAGAATTCGGAAGCTGCACAGTCCATCGCCAGGGTGATGTCGGTGCCCAGCTCGTAGCCAGCAGCTTTAACAGCTTCAGCGATAACAGCCAGTGCTTCAGCGTTGGAACCCAGGTTCGGCGCGTAGCCGCCTTCGTCACCAACTGCAGTGTTCATACCTTTAGCTTTCAGAACTTTAGCCAGGTTGTGGAACACTTCAGAACCCATACGTACGGCTTCTTTCAGGGATTTAGCGCCAACTGGCTGAATCATAAATTCCTGGATGTCGACGTTGTTGTCTGCGTGCTCGCCACCGTTGATGATGTTCATCATCGGAACCGGCATGGAGTATTTGCCCGGGGTGCCGTTCAGTTCAGCGATGTGCTCATACAGCGGCTGACCTTTAGAAGCAGCAGCGGCTTTGGCGTTAGCCAGAGATACGGCCAGGATTGCGTTCGCACCGAAGTTAGATTTGTTTTCAGTACCGTCCAGGTCGATCATGATTTTGTCGATGCCAGCCTGATCTTTGGCGTCTTTGCCAAGGATTGCCTGAGCGATCGGGCCGTTAACCGCGCCAACAGCTTTCAGTACGCCTTTACCCATGAAACGGGATTTGTCGCCATCACGCAGTTCCAGCGCTTCGCGGGAACCAGTAGAAGCACCTGACGGAGCAGCTGCCATACCGACGAAACCACCTTCCAGGTGTACTTCAGCTTCAACAGTCGGGTTACCACGGGAGTCGATGATTTCACGACCGATGACTTTAACGATTTTGGACATTAGGTTTTCCTCAGTACAAGTTAAACTAAAACTCCAGACAAACAATGCACCCGGATGGGTGCATTGCCGTTCTAACTCTTTTACTTCGCCTGACGCTTCTGGTACTCGGCTGCGGCTTTCACAAAGCCAGCAAACAGCGGGTGACCATCACGCGGCGTCGAAGTAAACTCCGGATGGAACTGACAGGCAACAAACCACGGATGATTCGGCACCTCGATGATCTCGACCAACTGATCATCCCCGGAACGTCCCGCAATACGCAGGCCCGCATTTTCAATCGGTTTCAACAGCATGTTGTTGACTTCATAGCGGTGGCGATGGCGTTCGGTAATGGTTGGTTCGCCGTACAGCTGGCGCACCAGACTATCGTCACCCAGTTGGCACTGCTGCGCTCCAAGGCGCATCGTGCCGCCGAGGTCGCTCTTATCAGAACGGACTTCGACATTACCTTCTTCATCACGCCATTCGGTAATAAGGGCCACAACCGGGTACTTACAGTCTGGCACAAATTCCGTGGAGTTGGCGTTTTCCATCCCCGCTACGTTGCGCGCGAACTCAATCAGCGCAACCTGCATACCCAGGCAAATTCCCAGATATGGAATATTGTTTTCACGTGCATAGCGCGCAGTGGCAATCTTACCTTCAACCCCGCGATAGCCGAAGCCACCAGGAATCAGGATAGCATCTAAATTTTTCAGAATTTCGACGCCGCGCGTTTCTACATCTTGCGAATCGATCAGCTTGATGTTGACGGTAACGCGGTTTTTCAGACCACCGTGCTTGAGCGCTTCAATCACCGACTTGTAGGCATCCGGCAGTTCAATGTACTTGCCGACCATACCAATGGTGACTTCACCTGCCGGATTGGCTTCTTCGTAAATAACCTGTTCCCATTCGGCCAGGTTCGCTTCCGGACAGCTTAAGCTGAATCGTTTACAAATATAATCGTCCAGCCCCTGAGATTTCAACAGGCCTGGAATTTTATAAATAGAATCGACGTCTTTCATCGAAATAACGGCTTTTTCTGGCACATTGCAGAACAATGCAATTTTGGCACGTTCGTTCGCCGGAATAGCGCGATCGGAACGGCAGACCAGAATATCAGGCTGAATACCGATGGAGAGCAGTTCTTTAACGGAGTGCTGGGTCGGCTTGGTTTTGACTTCACCCGCAGCGGCCAGGTACGGCACCAGAGTCAAATGCATAAACAGTGCGTTTTCACGACCGATATCCACCGCCAGCTGGCGAATCGCTTCGAGGAACGGCAGCGACTCGATATCGCCGACGGTACCACCAATTTCAACCAGCACCACATCATGGCCTTCGCCGCCCGCCAGCACGCGCTCTTTAATAGCGTTGGTGATATGCGGAATAACCTGTACGGTTGCGCCCAGATAATCGCCACGGCGCTCTTTACGCAGAACGTCGGAGTAGATACGACCCGTAGTGAAGTTGTTACGGCGGCTCATTTTGGTGCGAATGAAACGCTCATAGTGGCCAAGGTCCAGATCGGTTTCAGCGCCGTCTTCAGTAACGAACACTTCCCCGTGTTGGATTGGGCTCATGGTGCCTGGATCGACGTTGATGTACGGATCCAGTTTCATCATGGTCACGTTAAGCCCACGGGCTTCAAGAATGGCTGCCAGGGAAGCTGCGGCAATGCCTTTACCCAGAGAGGATACGACCCCGCCGGTCACAAAAATATAGTTCGTTGTCATGCTGAACCTGAGAAGTTAGGTTTAAAAGACGATGGAATAACCAAGACGGGAAAGCAGTATACCCGATCATGACTAACGCCACAAACTTTCATTATCCCTCCTTTTCATCAGGCCCACACAACGCAGGGAGTGAGAAAATAGCCGCTTTCGGCGAAATGTTTTTGACGTAAATCAAGCGCTTGTTATTTAAAAAATCACACAAATAGCGCTTGATCACGAAAACCCTTTAGAGATCAGTTTCCTGGCGTTTTACCTCTTGCCACACATCTTCCATGGTATCGAGGTCAACACCGGTCATTTCCAGGCCCCGCGCGGCGACAATCCGCTCAACTTCACGGAAACGGCGCTCAAATTTGAGGTTCGCTTTTTGCAGCGCAACTTCGGCTTTCACCCCTAAATGGCGGGATAAGTTGACCGTCGCGAACAGCAGGTCGCCGACTTCCTCCTCCAGTTTAGCTTCATCAATCACCGCCTGCTGCGCCTCGTGCATGACTTCATCAATCTCTTCGTGCACTTTGTCCAAAACCGGGCCAAGCGAAGTCCAGTCAAAACCTACTGCCGAGCAGCGTCGCTGGATTTTATGCGCGCGCATCAGCGCGGGCAGGCTATGCGGAATATCGTCCAGTGCAGAGTGCTGGGACTTTTCGGCTCTCTCTGCGCTTTTAATTTGTTCCCAACGCGCCAGTACTTCGCTGCTGTTACCCGCTGAAGCATCGCCGAAAATATGCGGGTGACGGCGCTCCAGCTTGTCGCTGATGGCGGCGCAAACATCATTAAAATCAAAACGCCCCTCTTCCTGTGCCATCTGAGCATAGAACACGACCTGGAATAGCAGATCGCCCAGCTCGCCGCGCAGATCGTCGAAATCTTCCCGGGCAATAGCATCAAGTACTTCATAGGTTTCTTCGAGGGTATAGGGGGCGATGGTGGCAAAAGTCTGCTCTTTGTCCCACGGGCAGCCGCTTTCCGGGTCGCGCAGGCGCTGCATTATGCCAAGCAGCCGGGTCATCTCATTGTTAACTATCGTATTCATCATTCTGAACTCTTTACATTATCAGTCGCGCCATTCGCGTCTGGGTTTCGGCAAGCCGCCGTGTATTACGAAAACATAAACTATGCCATGTAACAGTACAAACATCAGCGCCAGCATGCGTACCACGTCATCAATGTAGCGGGTTTGCGACACGAGGATGCCAAAAGGAAACTCTCCAGAGACTGCCACGAAAAACTGAAAAAATACTGCGAAGGCATTTCCAGCACGACAAATCAGATGAGAAACCAACGACCAGGCAGGTGAATAAACAACAAAAAATAGCCAGATTTGCACGGCGATCAGCGTGAGGGAGGAGAGGAGATAAAGCACGAAAAAACTGAAGCTCAGGTTCATCAATGAACGTCCCGTACACGGGCATCCCGCCAGTGCGCAATATTAAGGTAGCGATGTCTGCGCACAATGATAAAAAAACACGGGTCAAATTGCACCCGCGCTTTTTTTACCTGCTATACCAACGACAACATAGCGACGTCATTGATGCTCCACAACAATCGTCGCCGTGGCGGATAACGTCCCCGAGCGACTCTTATTTGGGTCGTAGACAAAGTACTTAGCCCGGACAGGGATTTGCAGCGTTGCCGAAAGCGTGGTGGTTGTACTCTTCGGGATAATAGCCAGCTTAGTGACCGCTTCATTGATGGCATCGCCAGCACGAGCGAGAACAATGCGCTGCCCGGAGCCGTTTTCAAGGATAAACCCAACACCGTTATTCGCGTTGGCCTGCAGTATCGAAGGATCGCTGTCCAGTAAAGTGCTGCTTTTCAGATACACCGTCGCCGTGCGGTTCGCTTTCTGATTGGTCTGGCTGGCGTTACAGTTCAGGGTGATATTACCCGCAGCGCTGCCCTCACTGACCACGCCGTAAGTGCGAACTTTGCCAACAGGAATCGCCGTGAGATCCAGCTGTAGGTTTTCTGGTTTACAGGTCGTAGCGATACGGTTGTAGGTCACCACCAAATCGGAAGAAAACGCGCCGCCTGCTTTATACAGAGCCTGACTGAACCTTTCCCGGCACGTTCCCCATTGCGAGGGGTTAAATATACACAAGATAAAAGCGGTCCAGGCACTATTATAATCGCTGTTCGAAGCCGTTGAGGCCAGCACCGCGCCTGGAATCGTCACTGTATTGCCGCTATTGGTATAGGTCGCGGTTCCGGTATCTCGAGTCGCCGACACGGTAAAGCCGATGTTAATGCTGTTATTGCTTGATTGCAGCGAACCGCTGTTACCGCTTTGCCAGGCGAATTTCAGTTTAAATTTATCCTCACCACCATTAAAACCAATGACCACATCGCTAAAACTGGGGTAGTTGACGGTGGTATTGTTGGTACATGACAGCCCGGAAAAATTGACCTGAATCGCCGATTGCGTCGTTGAGCCATCCACGTTGATCGTGAAATGGCTAGTTTGCGAAGCAGGCGAGTTGCAGGTTGCAAAAGACATTCCTGAAAAGAGAAGCAGCACGCCGCCAAATATATTTAAAACTCTGATCATGTCCCTATCCTCTTATCGGCAGACGTAAACACGTCCATCTTCCAGATGCTTCTCAAGAGCGATGGTGCAAAACTGCTGCAGCGCCTTATCCAGCTCAACGCGAATCTGCGGTGGAATTTCGTTCGCACGCATAAATAAAAGGCTTCCCTGCCCCACCAGGCCAATATACTCCCCGGCCTCATTCATCACTTCGTGACCAAAAGGCAACGGATCGCCGTTAGCCTGCTCGGCGCGCAAATACCACGGCTTACGGCTATCGGTTTCAAATTCCGTCAGCACAACCGCCCCACGATACGGTGCCAGCGACCGCCGATTGCCTAATAGCGACACATCGCTATCAGTATGCGAAAGATCAAGGGTCAGCGAGTTTTCCCGGTAAGGCGTTAAGCCGCTGTAAATCGCTTTGCCCTGGTTATCGGTCGTCAGATAACGATGGCCCTGCACCGCTGCGCCTTTTAACCCCGGAGCACGTACAATGGCAAAGGTATCGGAAAGCTGATTGCTCAGTTCAATCCCGCCGGACCAGGCAACGATTCCCCCCTGCATACTGGCGCTGGTCTGGTTATATTTATTCGACTGACTGAGGCTGCCGTTCAGGGTGGTAAATGGCGTGCGCCAGCCCAGATTGCCGCCAACAGCAGTTTCATGTCCCTGTTGTTGCTGGCTAAAATTAACACCATAGCTGAACTGATCCCGGTTGCCGACAATCCCGCTAAGACTGGTGTTATTCGATTGATATTTATCTTCAAAGGTCGTTGAGTTAGTTAGCGATAAATGTCGACGTGGCGTGGTAATTCCGTCTCCCCAGTTGAAAGGGATAGAGAAAAACAGGTTGAGGCGATTGTCATGATTGCCATCATCATTCTGCGTACGGCTGGCCGAAAGGGTATAGCTTATTTGCCGCCAGCTATTGCTGTAGCTAAACTGATAGTCTTTTCCAGTGCCGCTGCGTTGCCAGTAATCGCGCCACAAGCCGCTCAGCGCCAAAGATCCCCAGGTATCCGGCAGCGTTTGACTCACATTGACTGAGAAACTGTTTTTACGGCCAAAATCCTCAGCGTAATAATCACCAATATCGTAGACATCATTGATATCCCGCTGGTATTCCTGCTTGTTATTCGCCCAGATATAATCATTAAAGGTACGAAACCCACGCGAAGAGTAGCGCCAGGCCGCCAGTGCAAAATGGGTGCCAGTAGCCTGCATATATTTATTCCAGGCGATTTGATAGCTCTGCCCATCAAAGACATCACCATTATCCTGTTTGCTATGGGAAAAGGTGGCGTCAAATGACACTGCGCCAATCGGCGTATTCCAGCCGGTGCCAATAACTTCAGAATGATAACGATCCGCCGCCATCACCCCGCCATATAAGGTCAGAACGTTATTCAGACCATACTGATAGCTAGCCTGTAAAAAATCGGCTTGATTGCTGGCACCTTCGACATGACTGCGGCCAGCGACGAAATCGTACTTCGTGACCCCTGGCTGCAACATATTCGGCACCGAAGAATAGGGGACCAAATAATGACTGGTCGAGCCATCCGCTTCTTTTACCGTGACGTCGAGATCGGCTCCGCCGCCGGACAGATGCAGATCCTGAATCGCAAAAGGACCGGGAGGCACCTCTTTTTGATAAACGACAAACCCATTTTGCTCGATGGTGACTAGGGCGTTACTCTGCGCAATACCGCGCACCACTGGCGTAAAATTTTGCTGTGAATCCGGCAACATTTGCATATCACGAAACCAGCGCACGCCGCGAAAACGTAAAGAATCAAACATATCGGAAGAGGTATACATATCTCCCGCGCGAAATGTGCCAAGAACTTCCGCGATACCGCGCTCCAGATAGACTGTATTGCTATGCCACTGCCCTGCACCATCGTTAGCCTGGGTAAAACTGGTCGTCGCCCTTAGCTGCCAGCCCAATAGATTCAGCCCGCTATTAAAGTTGAGATAACTATTTTTACTGTAACCGCCGTTTTTATAATCGCTGTAGTACTGGCTGGCATAATAAGATGTAAACAATGCGTTAACGCCTCGATCCCAACTTTCCGGCGGCATATAGCCTGCTTCATATTCCCGGACATAGATCTGCGGCACGCTCAGAAAAAGATTAAATTGGCCAATATCATAATGTACTGAACCACCCTGTACCGCTATCGTTAATGGCAGACAATCCTGTTTTTTTGCAGCCGAAATATTTTTAGTAATAATTCCCATCGCCTCTATTTGCGCCAGGGACAAACAGGTTGCATCAACATTCTCTTTAATATGAATGAAGCTCATAGCGCCCACGAAACTGATCGTTTAAATAAACATCCAGTTCATAATCGCCAGGCAAAGGTTTAGTTTCATCAAACCAGTATTCATCAACCTTTTCACCATTAAACCCACCAACCATAAAATGGGTATCAAAGCTTTCTTTTTCAGCATACGCTGGCCCGGCAGCAAGCGCGAAAAGAATAGCCATAGCGAGGATATTTATCTTTGGCATAATCAGTCCTTGAGCTATTTTCTTACGTCAACCTTCTCACTTAAATAATTCCCATGGTCATCAATCAACGTTACGGTATAGCGGCTGACGAATATTTTCACGGCGACTAATTGCTCTGAGCGCGGTGCCAATAATAAGGTTTGATTGTTTATCTTTCCGCTACCTTCGATTGTGGGAATAACTATCCAGTTGGCTGATTCATTTTTTACCTTTATGCCGCCAGCGGTCGAATTTAGCTTAAGTCGTGAAAAAGATTTTTTGTCTACCCCGCTAATACCCTGCGGCCGATAAATTAATTTAATCCGATTTTGCATCGCAAATTTAATACGATTTTTACCCTCACCTTCCGCAGAGTTCGGCGGTATATCAAGGACGTTAAGATAGAACAGGCTTTCACGATCGGTCGCCAGATGATTAGCCAGACTCTTAATTTTCAGCTGTTGTCCGGCCCCCCCAGCTACGCGGACAACCGGAGGCGTGAGCATAAATGGAACCTTGATTTTTTCAGGCGGAATGCTGACATCGCCATCATCAATCCATGCCTGTACCAGCGAACTGCGTGAATCATCATTTAGTATCTGAACCGTAATATCCTTTTTCTGTGCGGGATAAATCACCCGTGTGCCGTAAATAATAATGCCGCCCCAGGCAGGCATAATCATACTTGCCAGTAATAATGCGATTAGACGTTTCATGGTGAGATTCCTGCGGGGGAAATGAGCCGACGGCCTGGCCGTCGGCTAAATTCTTTAGTCGGTGTTAACCTGCATAACAACGGTAGAATTCACGTTACCGGCCTGTATATTACCCGGCGCGGTAGTAATTGCATATTGTGCGGAGAAGTTAAGATCATATTCCCCGGCTGTATTAGCCGTTAATTTTACACCCTCTCTTGGATTAACCGAATTACCATTCAGCTTCAACGTATAACCAACACCGCTTGCCCCGCCGGTTGCCGCAGTAATTGTTGGGTGGGTATCATCAAATCCGGTAGTGACAAATGAAATATGAGGAACTTTATCGCCTTCACACTTCAGCTTTAATTCCTGGTTCGCATCATTTGAATACCCGACATAGGACTGCCCGGCCGTTAATCCCGCAAACTGTGCTTTACCTACAGGGGCCATAGTAATTGTTGCCTGAGAATTCCCATCAACAAATTTACAGGTTGTCGGCAAAACAACGCCGTTAATTTGTAATGTTCCTTCTTCAGTATCAGCAGCTAAAGCATATTGCGCAGTAAACAGTGAAGACAGGACGACGGCTGCAATCATTGACTTTTTCATAAGATATTCCTTTATTAAATAATTCTAATTGTGTACTGGTGTTAGTCATTTCGTGAAAATGAAAATACATCAACAAAAACGTTGCCACAATGTAATAAAATGGTTTTATTGATTTAACTCAATTTAAAATAATTAACATAGCATCAGTAGATCTTTCAATTGAAATACATTCACCCGATAGATCAATAATGATTTTAATTCGACCACAAACATTCAACATGAATATATTTATAGGCAAATGATCGAAATTAAGAATAAATACAAAAATACCTGAATGTAAAAAGTAGATTATTTATTGCAGTGAACATATCGTTACCGTCGGCAAGGCAAAAAAAAACCGCTGCGTTGGAATCCAACGCAGCGGTTTACGGCTACAGGAAGGGGAATTTACCCGCCGTGAAGACGACGGGCGTCAATCACATCCGGTACCTGATTCAACCGGCCAAGCACACGGCCCAGCACCTGCAGGTTGTAGATCTCAATGGTCATATCGATTGTGGCAAGCTGCTGTTTGGTATCACTGCGGCTGGCAACGCCCAGCACGTTGACCTTCTCGTTGGCAAGAATGGTGGTGATATCGCGCAGCAGGCCGCTACGATCGTTAGCCTGAACACGCACGACCAACGAGTAGCCCGCCGAGTAGCTTTCGCCCCACACCGCGTCCACAATGCGCTCCGGGGCATGTGATTGTAATTCCGCAAGCTGATCACAATCCGCACGATGCACCGAGATCCCACGTCCCTGAGTAATAAAACCGACAATCTCATCGCCAGGAATCGGCTGACAGCAGCGCGCAATATGGTGCATCAGGTTACCAACGCCCTCAACCACCACCCGGCCGTTATCTTTGCTGCGGTTATTCTGTGGCGTATAGGTTTTCTGCTGCAGCTGTTTCAGCGCGGCGGCATCCTGCTCCTCGGCGCTCGGTTTATTGAACTGCGCTTGCAGGAAGTTGACCATTTGGTTAAGACGAATATCACCGCCGCCAATCGCTGCCAGCAGTTCGTCCTGCTCGTTAAAGTTGTAGCGCGGCAACAGATGTTTTTCCGCATCCTTCAGGCTGATACCCAGATGTTCGAGCTCGTCGTCGAGGATCTGCCGCCCGGCAAGAATATTCTTATCGCGATCCTGCTTGCGGAACCAGGCATGAATTTTGGAACGCCCACGGCTGGTCGTGACGTAGCCAAGGTTCGGGTTCAGCCAGTCGCGGCTCGGGTTCGGCTGTTTCTGGGTGATGATTTCAATCTGGTCACCCATTTGCAGCTGATAGGTAAAAGGTACGATGCGCCCGCTGATTTTCGCCCCAATGCAGCGGTGTCCGACATCGCTGTGAATATGGTAGGCAAAATCAAGCGGCGTTGAGCCAGCAGGTAAATCCACAACGTCGCCCTTTGGCGTAAAGACGTAAACCCGGTCATCAAAGACCTGGCTGCGAACCTCATCCAGCATTTCGCCGGAATCCGCCATCTCTTCTTGCCAGGCGATCAGCTTACGCAGCCAGGCAATGCGATCTTCGTAACCGCGCGCGCCGCTGGCCCCCGCGCTGGCGCCCTCTTTATACTTCCAGTGCGCAGCCACGCCCAGCTCAGCATCTTCATGCATCTGTTTAGTACGAATTTGAATTTCTATCGTTTTGCCGCCGGGACCCAGCACCACAGTGTGAATCGACTGATAGCCATTGGGCTTCGGATTGGCAACATAGTCGTCAAACTCATCCGGCAGATGACGGTAGTGAGTATGTACAATGCCCAGCGCGGCATAACAATCCTGCAAACGCTCGGCGACAATGCGCACCGCACGCACATCAAACAGCTCGTCAAACGCGAGATGCTTTTTCTGCATTTTGCGCCAGATGCTATAGATATGTTTTGGTCGCCCGTACACTTCGGCTTTGACGCCCTCGGTTTTCATTTCCGAGCGTAAATGGCCCACAAACTCGTCGATGTAATGTTCACGATCGATACGCCGTTCATGCAGCAACTTAGCAATGCGTTTGTATTCCGCCGGATGCAGATAGCGGAAGCAGTAATCTTCCAGCTCCCACTTGAGCTGACCGATCCCCAGGCGGTTAGCCAGCGGCGCGTAGATATTGGTACACTCTTTCGCCGCCAGCACGCGCTCATCTTCCGGCGCATCTTTCACTTCACGCAGATGGGCAATCCGCTCGGCAAGTTTGATAACCACGCAGCGGAAATCATCGACCATCGCCAGTAGCATGCGGCGAATGTTGTCCACCTGTTCAGAAGAGACCGAGTCGGTATGGGTGGCTTTAAGCTGGCGTATGGCGGCCATATCCCGCACGCCGTGAATGAGGGTAACGACGGATTTACCTACGCTCTCCTGCATGACTTCTTCGCTGACGACGTTGCCGTCCGCCAGCGGGAAAAGCAACGCAGCCCGCAGCGTGTCGATATCCATGCTGAGCATGGAGAGAATCTCCACCATCTCCACGCCGCGCCACAACAGCAGATCTGCCTGCGGGTGTCCCTGCGTTTTCTCTCGACAGTAATCCCAGGTTTCGGCTAAGCGTTCACACGACTGCTGGCTGGAAATTCCCAGACTCGCGATCCATTTCTTCGGGTCAAATTCACCAGCTTTATTTAGATGTGCACTTCTTACCGCAACCATTGTCCTCTCCTTAAGGGACCGGCCTGCCGAAGTCGGCAAGCCTCAACTAATCTTTATGCTCAAACAACACCATTGATTCCAGATGCCCGGTATGGGGGAACATATCCAGCATCGCCAGGCGTTGAATGGTATATCCCGCCTGTAATAAAACGTCGCTATCGCGCGCCAGCGTCGCCGGGTTACAAGAAACATACACCACCCGGCGCGGGGCTAACTTTATAATATGTAACATTACGCCCGCAGCACCGGCTCGCGCCGGGTCGAGCAAAATTTTATCAAAACCGTGTTTCGCCCAGTCCTGGCGGGTGACATCCTCTTCCAGGTTTTCATGAAAGAACGTCACGTTGTGCAACCCGTTAAGCGCTGCGTTTTCACGGCCCTTTTCCACCAGCGCGGGAACCCCCTCAACGCCGACGACCTGCGCCGCGCGTTTCGCCAGCGGCAGAGTAAAGTTGCCCATTCCGCAAAACAGGTCCAGCACCCGGTCCTCTGGCTGAAGATCCAGCCACTCCAGCGCCGTGCGCACCATTAACTGGTTCACACCGTCGTTCACCTGGATGAAATCGCGCGGACTGAACACTAAGCGTAGACCGTCAGATGTGTACCAGGGAGATTCCCCGCTAATATGCTCCAGTATCTCGCTTTGCGGTGCCAGATACAGGGAAAGACCGTGAGATTGCGAAAAGCGTTCCAGTTTTTCTTTATCTGCCGCAGAAAGGGCGGCGGTGTGGCGCAATACCATCAGCGGGCCGTTATCCGCCAGCACCAGTTCGACATGACCAAGCTGACGAGCCGCCTTCAGCCCCGACAAACACTCACGGACGGCAGGCAATAACGCACCAAGAGCGGGCACCAAAACAGGGCACTGCACCACATCGACAATTTCGTTAGAATTAGCCTTCCGGAAGCCTATCTGTAATTGTTGGGTCTTTGGCTGATAATTCAAGCTCAGCCGCGCCCGGCGACGGTAGCCCCAGGGTGAAGCGGCTATAATGTCATCGACATCGCGTTTCATTAGCCTGGCAAGTGCAGCGCGTTTTCTCTGTTGCTGCAGGTCGATGCTGGCGTGCTGTTGCTGGCATCCTCCGCAGACGCCAAAATGCGGGCAGCCCGGTGTTTGTCGTTGCGGGCTGTCGCTAAGACGGCGTTTAACCTGTGCGCGGGCATACTGTTTTTTATCTTCGACCAGGACAACTTCCGCCTGCTCTTGCGGTAATAAGCCGCTGACAAACAGCGCTTTACCCTGATGACGCGCAACGCCTTGACCAAAAGGGTCAAGGTCATTGACTGTAACGGTTATGATCTGGCGCGTCGTCACACGCCGTTTTGCAGAGTAGAATTGCGCCATCGTAGAGATTTGTCTCAATTAAATATAACGAGATCGTTCAGAGATGCGTCGGCGGCAAGCAAGTGCAGCCGACATGAAAGCAGCCTGAAGGATAATTTATATATTCTCCCATAATGGAACCGCATGACCAACTACAGCCTTCGTGCTCGCATGATGATTCTAATTCTGGCGCCCACCGTTCTGATCGGTTTGCTGCTCAGTATTTTCTTCGTCGCACACCGCTATAACGACCTTCAGCGCCAGTTGGAAGATGCTGGAGCCAGTATTATTGAGCCGCTGGCGGTTTCCAGTGAATATGGCATGAATCTGCAAAACCGCGAGTCAATCAGGCAGCTTATTAGCGTTTTGCACCGCCGCCATTCCGATATCGTGCGCGCAATTTCTATCTACGACTCGCATAACAAGCTGTTTGTCACCTCCAACTTTCAGCTTGATCCCGGCGAACTTCAGCTTCCCAAAGGGGCTCCTTTCCCTCGGCGCTTAAGCGTGATTCGCAATGGTGACTTGATGATTTTGCGCACCCCGATCGTCTCGGAAAGCTATTCACCAGATGAATCACCGGGAACTGACGCCAAAATGCCGGACAACATGCTGGGCTACGTGGCCCTTGAGCTGGATCTCAAATCGGTGCGATTGCAGCAGTACAAAGAGATTTTCATCTCCAGCGTGATGATGCTGTTCTGTATCGGTATTGCGTTAATTTTCGGCTGGCGTCTGATGCGCGATGTCACCGGCCCGATTCGCAATATGGTGAACACCGTCGACCGCATTCGCCGCGGTCAGCTTGATAGCCGCGTCGAGGGCTTTATGCTCGGCGAACTGGATATGCTCAAAAATGGCATTAACTCGATGGCCATGTCGCTGGCGGCCTATCATGAAGAGATGCAGCATAACGTCGATCAGGCCACGTCCGACCTACGTGAAACGCTTGAGCAGATGGAGATTCAGAACGTCGAACTGGACCTGGCGAAAAAGCGTGCTCAAGAAGCCGCGCGAATTAAATCCGAGTTTTTGGCCAATATGTCCCACGAGCTGCGCACCCCGCTCAACGGCGTCATCGGCTTCACGCGCCTGACGCTGAAAACCAACTTAAATACCACTCAGCGCGATCACCTGACCACTATTGAGCGTTCAGCCAACAATCTGCTGGCGATCATCAACGATGTTCTGGACTTCTCTAAGCTCGAAGCGGGCAAACTGATTCTGGAAAGTATCCCATTCCTGCTGCGCAACTCGTTGGATGAAGTGGTCACATTATTGGCCCATTCGGCGCATGATAAAGGCCTGGAGCTGACGCTGAACATCAAAAATGATGTTCCGGATAACGTGATTGGCGACCCGCTGCGCCTGCAGCAAATTGTGACTAATCTGATGGGTAACGCCATTAAATTCACCGAGCACGGCAATATCGACGTCCTGGTGGAACAGCGCGCAATCAGCAACTCCAGAGTGCAGATTGAGGTACAAATTCACGATACCGGTATTGGTATTCCTGAGCGCGATCAATCGCGCTTGTTCCAGGCTTTCCGTCAGGCCGACGCCAGTATTTCACGCCGCCACGGCGGCACCGGGTTGGGACTTGTCATCACCCAGCGCCTGGTGAAGGAGATGGGCGGCGATATTTCATTCCACAGCCAGCCGAATCGCGGCTCAACGTTCTGGTTCCATATCAGCCTCGATCTTAACCCCAACGCCGTCCCCGATAGCGTGTCAACCGACTGTCTGACAGGCAAAAAGCTGGCCTATATTGAAGCTAACGCCACGGCGTCGCAGTGCACCATGGAACTGCTGGCAACAACGCCGTTAGAGGTGGTCTATAGCCCAACCATGTCCGCCCTGCCTGATGCACATTACGATATCCTGTTGGTCGGAACCCCAGTGTCGGTGCGTGACCTGGGACTACATCGAGATAAACTTGCAAGGGCCTGCAAACTTGCGGATCACCTGCTGCTGGCGCTGCCGTGCCACGCCCAGGTCAGCGCCGAAGCGCTGAAACAAGATGGCATTACGGCCTGCCTACTCAAGCCGCTAACCTCAACGCGCTTGCTCCCCGCGCTGACGGCCACCTGTCAGGCTCAACCCGCTATGTTACCGGTGTATTCAGACAGTAAAAAACTGCCGATGACGGTGATGGCGGTCGATGATAACCCGGCAAACCTGAAGCTCATCGGTGCGCTACTGGAAGACCTGGTTCAGCACGTCATCCTTTGCGACAGCGGCCAGCATGCCGTCGAAGAGGCTAAAGAAAAGCAGCAGGATCTGATTCTGATGGATATTCAGATGCCAGAAATGGACGGTATTCGCGCCTGCGAACTGATTCGCCAGCTTCCTCATCAACAGCAAACTCCGGTCATTGCCGTGACCGCGCACGCGCTGGAAGGCCAGCGCGAAAAGCTCCTGAGCGCAGGAATGAATGATTATCTGGCGAAACCGATTGAAGAAGACAAGCTCTATAGCCTGCTGCTGCGCTATCAGCCGGGCAAGCATGTTGCACCGCTCGCGGTAAAAGAGCCTGTCGAACTGCCGATCGATCATAACGTCACTCTGAACTGGCAGTTAGCGCTACGCCAGGCGGCAATGAAGCCAGATCTGGCGCAGGAAATGCTGCAAATGCTGATCGCCTTTATGCCGGAAGTTCGTAATAGAGTGGAAGAGCAACTGGTCGGCGAGCAGCCGGAAGGGTTGCTGGATTTGATTCATAAACTCCACGGCAGCTGTAGCTACAGCGGCGTTCCTCGTTTGAAGAAATTGTGTCAGACCATCGAGACTCAGCTACGCTCAGGTACCGTCGCCGAAGAGCTGGAGCCGGAGTTTCTTGAACTGCTGGATGAAATGGATAACGTCGCACGCGAAGCGTGCAAGCTGATGGGCCTTTAAAACGTCATCCCCGGTCTGCGCTGCACGACCGGGGAAAACTTATATCACTTGCCCCATTTTCAGCACCGCGGCGACGTTTCTCGCCGTCATGCGCACGTTTTCGGCGGCATTTTCAAGTGCCTCATCAAGCGTGCAAATGGAATAAATCACGCTGAATACCGCATCCAGACCATGATCGTGCACCACACCAACGTCCGCCGTCAGGCTGCCGGCAATGCCAATCACCGGAAGATTGTAACGTTTAGCCACCCTCGCCACGCCAACCGGCACTTTACCGTGAATCGTCTGGCTGTCGATACGCCCTTCACCGGTAATCACCAGGTCCGCATCCGCTACGATATCGGCAAGATGCAACGCATCGGTGACAATCTCAATTCCTGGTCGCAGTTTCGCACCGCAAAAGGCGTACAAGCCTGCGCCCATACCGCCCGCCGCGCCGCCACCTTCAAGGTTCAGCACGTCGAGATCTAAATCGCGGTGAATAATCCCGGCAAAATGGGCCAGCGCCTTATCCAGACTGACAATCATTTCCGCCGTCGCCCCTTTCTGCGGACCAAATACCGCCGTTGCCCCTTGCGGGCCAGTCAGCGGATTAGTCACATCGCAGGCGACATCAATACGGCATTTAGCCAGACGTTCATCAAGCTCGCTGATGTCAATACGCGCCAGGCTATCCAGCGCACCGCCGCCGAGCGCAATCTGCTGGTTGTCGTGGGTCAGAAGCTTCGCCCCCAGCGCCTGTACCATTCCGGCTCCGCCATCGTTAGTGGCGCTGCCGCCGATGCCGATAATAATCTGCTTCACGCCTGCGTCCAGCGCATGACGAATAAGCTCTCCCGTCCCCCATGACGTAGTCAGCAGGGGGTTACGTCGCGCCGACGGCACGCTCTCCAGACCGCTCGCCGCCGCCATTTCGATAAAAGCGCACTGCTTGTCGCCTGAAAGTCCGTAAAAAGCCGCGACAGGTTCACCAAGCGGCCCGGTGACGGTGACCTCAACCTGATACCCCTGAGTCGCTGCAACCATCGCTTCGACGGTTCCTTCACCACCGTCCGCAACCGGCAGTTTGACATACTCCGCGTCCGGATAAATTTCCCGAAAACCCTGCTCTATCGCGGTTGCAACATCCAGCGCACTCAGGCTCTCCTTGTATGAATCCGGTGCGATCACTATCTTCATAAGCTGTCCTTAAAATGAGCATTTACCCGGTAACGCGAAATAAGCCGGTCCCCGCAGGAACCGGCGTTTTCTTAGCGCACCATGCACGGACGCTTGTTGTCAAACGTCCAGTTTGGGATCAGATACTGCATCCCCATGGCGTCATCGCGCGCGCCCAGACCGTGTTTCTGATACAGCTCGTGGGCTTTCATCACCTGATCCATATCGAGCTCTACGCCCAGACCCGGTTTCGCCGGTACCTGCACCATGCCGCCTTTGATTTCAAACGGCTCTTTGGTCAGGCGTTGGTTGCCTTCCTGCCAAATCCAGTGGGTATCGATGGCGGTGATCTTACCCGGTGCCGCAGCCGCGACATGGGTGAACATCGCCAGAGAAATGTCAAAGTGGTTGTTAGAGTGCGAGCCCCAGGTCAGGCCGAACTCATGGCACATCTGCGCCACGCGAACTGAGCCCTGCATGGTCCAGAAGTGCGGGTCCGCCAGCGGGATATCAACCGATTGCAGCGACAGCGTATGCCCCATCTGACGCCAGTCGGTGGCGATCATATTGGTCGCGGTCGGCAGACCGGTAGCACGACGGAATTCCGCCATCACTTCACGCCCGGAGAAGCCCTGCTCTGCACCACACGGATCTTCTGCGTAAGCCAGAGAGCCTTTCAGGTACCTACCAATTTTGATCGCTTCATTGAGCGACCACGCGCCGTTTGGATCCAGCGTCACACGCGCCTGTGGGAAGCGTTTCGCCAGCGCAACAATGGATTCCGCCTCTTCTTCCCCAGCCAACACACCGCCTTTCAGTTTAAAGTCGTTGAAACCATATTTCTCATATGCCGCTTCCGCCAGGCGCACCACCGAATCCGGGGTCATCGCTTCATCATGACGCAGGCGATACCAGTCACATTTCTCATCCGGCTGGCTCTGATACGGTAGCGGCGTCGCTTTGCGGTTGCCGACGAAGAACAGATAACCGAGCATTTCGACTTCGCTACGCTGCTGACCATCGCCCAACAGAGACGCGACGTTTACGCCCAGATGCTGGCCGAGCAGGTCAAGCATTGCGGCTTCAATGCCAGTGACCACATGAATAGTGGTACGCAGATCGAAGGTCTGCAAACCGCGCCCACCGGCATCGCGATCGGCAAACTGGTTACGTACCGCGTTCAGCACATTTTTATATTCACCAAGCGTTTTACCCACTACCAGCGGAATCGCATCTTCCAGGGTCTGGCGAATTTTCTCGCCCCCGGGAATTTCGCCGACGCCGGTGTGCCCGGAGTTATCTTTGATAATCACAATATTACGCGTGAAGAACGGGGCATGTGCGCCGCTCAGGTTCATCAGCATACTGTCGTGGCCCGCAACGGGGATCACCTGCATCGCGGTAACAACTGGAGTCGTAAATTGAGTGCTCATAATTCAATCCTTATTGCGTAATCAGTGACGGCCGAAAACAGGGCGTTTACGGTCAAAAGTCCATCCAGGGATCAGATACTGCATCGGGCCCGCGTCATTACGCGCGCCTCCGGGCAGTCTCTTGTAGGCTTCATGAGCCTTGTTAATCTGATCCCAGTCCAGCTCCACGCCCAGTCCAGGCGCATCCGGAACAGCAATTTTCCCGTTCTTAATCTCCAGCGGATTTTTGGTCAGGCGGCAATCGCCCTCCTGCCAGATCCAGTGGGTATCAATAGCCGTAGGCTTACCGGGCGCTGCTGCACCAACATGGGTAAACATCGCCAGCGAAATATCAAAGTGGTTGTTCGAGTGGCAGCCCCAGGTCAGGCCCCAGTCATCGCACAACTGCGCCACGCGCACTGCGCCGGAAAGCGTCCAGAAGTGCGGATCGGCCAACGGAATATCCACCGAGTTAAGCATCACCGCATGACCCATTTCGCGCCAGTTAGTGGCAATCATGTTGGTCGCCACGGGCAAACCGGTCGCACGGCGGAACTCCGCCATCACTTCGCGACCAGAGAAACCTTGTTCGGCACCGCAAGGATCTTCGGCGTAGGTCAGCACATCGTTTAGCCCTTTACACAGCGCGATAGCCTCATCCAGCAGCCAGGCTCCGTTGGGGTCAACCGTAATACGCGCGTCCGGGAAGCGTTTTTTCAGCGCTCGGGCGGTTTCAATTTCCTGCTCGCCAGGCAGCACGCCGCCCTTGAGTTTGAAGTCTTTAAAGCCATAGCGATCCTGCGAGGCTTCCGCCAGACGCACTACCGCCTCGCTGTTCATCGCTTGCTGATGGCGCAGGTGATACCAGTCATGGTTGCCCGGCGTCGTCTCCAGATAAGGCAAATCAGTCTTCGTGCGATCGCCTACGTAGAACAGATAGCCCAGCACGGTGACCGCATCGCGCTGCTTGCCCGGCCCTAGCAGTTCGCAAACTGGCACGTTGAGCGCTTTGCCCAGCAGGTCGAGCAGCGCCGCTTCCAAAGCGGCTACCGCGTTCACCCGAAGCTCAAAGGTCCAGGCACCTTTGCCAAAGGTATCAAAGTCAGCGGCCTGATTACCTTTATGCACCTGCTGTACCACCTTATTCAGGCGGGCGACTTCCTGGCCTAATACCATCGGGATAGCATCAACTAGCGTCTGATAAATCACTTCACCGCCCGGCGCTTCACCGACGCCGGTATTCCCGGAATTATCGGTAAGTACCACGATATTGCGGGTAAAGTACGCGTTATGCGCGCCGCCGATGTTGAGCAACATGCTGTCATGCCCGGCCACCGGGATAACCTTCATGTCGGTGATAACGGGGCTCGATTGTGTTGTCATGATGATTGTCCTGCGACAGGTTTCAGTTCGATACGCTTAATATCGCCCACCAGCACCAGATAGCTCAGCACCGCAACCAGCGCATGGACACCGACGTAGATCAGCGCGCCGTTGAACGAACCGGTGGTGCCAACGATGTAGCCGATGGCAATCGGCGTGACGATACCGGAAATGTTACCGAACATATTGAACAGACCGCCGCTGAGGCCGCTGATCTCTTTCGGCGCGGTATCCGCCATGACTGCCCAGCCCAGCGCACCAATGCCTTTACCAAAGAAGGCCAGTGCCATAAAACCGATGATCATCCACTCCACGTTGACGTAGTTACAGAACACCATCACCATCGACAACAGCATCCCCATGACGATTGGCGTTTTACGCGCAATATTCAGCGAGCCGGTACGACGCATCAGCCAGTCGGAAATAATTCCGCCAAGCACGCCGCCGACGAAGCCACAGATAGCCGGCACCGAAGCGACAAAACCCGCTTTCAAAATCGACATCCCGCGCGCCTGCACCAGGTAGACCGGGAACCAGGTGATAAAGAAGTAGGTCAGAGCGTTAATACAGTACTGGCCGATATACACGCCAATCATCATGCGTGAACCCAGCAGTTGTTTGATTTGTCCCCACTTCACGCTAAACGGTACTTTGGCTTTGGCTGCAGCCTGATCCATGTTGATCAGCGCGCCGCCTGCAGCGATGTAATCCAGCTCTTTTTGGTTTACGCCTGGATGCTGGTTCGGTTCATGAATCACCTTCAGCCAGACAAAGCTGATAATGATCCCGAGGCCACCCATAAAGAAGAACACGTGCGACCAGCCCACTTCGTGAGTCAGCCAACCCATGATTGGCGCAAAGATAACGGTGGCAAAGTACTGAGCAGAGTTAAAAATCGATACCGCCGTGCCCCTCTCCTGTGCCGGGAACCACGCCGCGACTATGCGACTGTTGCCGGGGAAGGAAGGTGCTTCAGCTAAACCGACAAGGAATCGCAACGTAAACAGCGCGATGATAATGCCAAAGCCGCTAAAGATATCGACGAAGCCTTGCAGCAGGGTAAACATGGACCAAATAAAGATGGACCAGAAGTAGACGCGTTTTGACCCAAAACGGTCGAGCAACCAGCCGCCGGGGATCTGGCCGATAACATAAGCCCATGAGAACGCAGAGAAAACGTACCCCATACCGACAGCATCAAGGCCAATATCTTTGGCCATCTCCGAACCGGCAATAGATAAGGTGGCGCGGTCACCGTAGTTGAAGGATGTGACGATAAACAGCATCACCACTATCCAGTAGCGAGCATTGGTGCGCTTTTCAGCGCCGCTCGCCGCCTGACTTAATGAACTCATTGTTGCACTCCTGAATCATAGCGTTAGCTACGTTCATTCTGAACAGCACAACCTGTAGGGTACTCAGAATGACGTGTTAGTGTTTTTTCATAATTGTCGTTATATCTGGCACTGCATTTGTAACTGGCAGGAAAAGTATAAAAAGAGGGGGTGACGGGCTCACCGTGCAAATACACAGCTTTCATCGCAGTAGTAAATCTGATTTGTGGCTTATGCCTAACGGGATGGGGGATAGTTCACGGAAATGAAAAGCAAAGCCTGTTCTGAAGGGGAAATAGCGGCACAAAAGACAGGAGTGTGAATCAACTCTCTTGACCCCGTGAAATAGCCCGGTAAAGACCCTGGTATGGTAGAGGTTTTAAGGCAAATGCCCGAAGCCGGAACGGCAGAGAATTGTTACGATCTTTTTGGCCGTTAATCCGGCACTGGCATTGAAAATAAGTAAAAAGGGACGCCCTCTGCGTAGGGAGAGGGCGAAACTTTTCAATCCAGCAGCGTCGCCCACTGCTCTACCCAAGGGTTAGAGACGCTTTCGGGCTCAGGATCTTCACTGGCGTCAATCATTAGCATCTCGCCAATTCGCTTACCGCCCTGCTCCTGTAATAACGCATCAAACTTCATACCGCCGCCGCAAAAGTTGGCGTAGGTGCTATCGCCCAACGCGATAATTCCATAGCGCAAATGCGGCTGATACATGTCTTTGATGCCTTCGTACAATTGCACAATATTATCCGGTAAATCACCCTGTCCAGTGGTCGATGTTACAACCAGCGCGTATTTCCCGGTATATGATTCCCAGTCTTTGACCTCTGGATCTTCAAACACTTTTGCTTGATGCCCCAGTCCGCTCAGAATGGCCTGCGCCTCTTCAGCGACCAGGAGCGAATTTCCATACATCGTGCCGACAAAAATTCCGACTTCCGCCATGACTATCTCCCTGGATTATCCTCAACTCTCTCATCCTGACTGCTGTCGTCGGCAAACTCAACCCTTTCATTTAGCGGGAGAAGGCCGCGCCAGCCAAACTGCGACAGCGCGCGCATCCAGACGTCGTCCAGACCAGCGCGAATCACCAGCGGCTCGCCGGTAAAGGGATGCGTTAACGATAGCTGGCTGGCGTGCAGCATCAGCCGTTCGCAGCCAAAATGCTCCGCCGCGCTGCGATTTTGCCGCAGATCGCCATGTTTACTATCGCCAATAATCGGATGGCGAAGATGGGAGAGGTGGCGGCGTAACTGGTGTTTACGCCCGGTTTTCGGTTCAAGCTCCACCAGACTATAGCGAGTCGTGGGATAGCGCCCGGTTGCCACCGGCATTTCTACCGTCGCCAGGCCACGATAATGCGTCACCGCTGGCTGCGGGTCTTTATTTTCGCGGGCGAATTTGTCGGCAATTTTATCCAGTTCCTCGACCAGCGGGTAATCAAGCACCGCTTCTTCACTCAGCCAGCCGCGAACTATCGCATGATAGCGTTTCTGCATTTGATGCTGCTCGAATTGCTGCGACAACAATCTTCCCGCTTCGCTCGATAGCCCCATCAGCAGCACGCCGGAGGTGGGTCGGTCGAGGCGGTGTGCGGTAAACACGTGCTGGCCTATCTGATCGCGCACGGTTTGCATCACCACCACTTTTTCATCGCGATCCAGCCAGCTACGATGTACCAGCCAGCCTGAAGGTTTGTTCACCGCCACCAGCCACTGGTCCTGATAGACGATCTCCAGCATCAGACCTCACCGCCCGCAAATAGCGTATCCAGCAGGACCAGTTCCGCCAGCACCTGCTCACGTACCGGATGGGCATTATCCAGAGCCATCTCATAATAGGGGGCGACGGCGAAATTCTGCGGTAGCGGCATCTCGCTTTCCAGAAGCTGATGCATACGCGGGATTAATACCCACTGCAACCACTCCAGCGGTTCCATGGTATCAAGGCAGAATGGTTGATCGCTGGCGAACGCACGGCTCTCTGGCGCATTTTCCTGCCAGTGTTCCGTTTCGCGCAGCAGCGCTTCAATGGCGAGCAGGCGCTCACGCACGCGATGGTGAAGAGTCATGGGGAACCTCAGTGAGTTGTAAACCGGCGCAGAATAGCAAATTCAGAAGAGAAATAAAAAAAGGGAGCACTGTATAAACAGTGCTCCCGGTTCGTTTTGCAGCAATCCAGCTACATTGGTGCTCCCTGCTCGTCCTTGAAAACTTTTCCTGAGGTCTCCTGACCATGTTCATCCGTAAACTGTTGCATCCTGCTTTCACACCACCCCGATGTGAAATAACTCATCCGTAAGTCTATCCTGATCTTCCTGATCCACCGAACATCCCGACCGGCTCTCGTTCTCCATCCTGGAGGTGTCCCTTTACGCTATCCTGCGTTATCCTGTGCTTCATCCTGAAGCCTGTCCTTGCTACGCCATCCCGGCGGGTCCTGTAGAAGTGTCATCATCCTGATGTTCACTTCATCTCTCGACTCCCTGTCGATGTGTATAGAATCCCTGATTCCGCCTCGTCTTACAACCCTTCTTGAGACAATATCTTAAGATTTATCGCTATTAGCAAGAATCAAAAAATCTATAATCACTTGAATAATATTGCTTTTATCAAAACAAGGGTGGTAACGGATCGGCTTAAATGATGACGATCTCTTACAGGTCTTGTAAGAGATCTCTCACAAAGTTTTGGGTAGTTTGGATTACAGACTAGGCTTAAGGGAATTAAGGAAACTCGCAAGCGAGGGAGAAAGGGTGGTCCGTTTACGGGTTCCGAGCGTTTCTTTGATCACTTCACCGCTCATATTACAAACCGAAATCACATCCAGTTCGCTGTCCAGCGTGGCGATAAACAATGTGGGCGACAGCTTCAAACGCTTTTGCACCAGCAGATGACCAATTAAATTCTCCTGCACCCGCTGTAAGTCATCCGGGCTCCAGGTTTGCAGCAGCGTCATGGCCTCATCGGCAAAGCGCGCCGTCATATCACCCGCAAACTGAGTGGTATAATAAGCATGAAGCGGCTGTTGTACCATAATATCCAGCGCCCGTTCAACTGCGCTAATGTTAGGCTCTAAAGAAAACGGCTGCGGCTGCCAGAAAACGCCATCATCATCCGTCGCGCTAATGCACGGCGACGGGATGCCGTAAAGCTCCTCGCTACGCGGCAGGCTGGAATATTGCTGCTGCCACGCATCGCAATAACGTTGAGTAAATGCTTGCAGCGCTTCTGCGGTTTGATGGTCCACCGGTTTCTCTCTTCACGTTAGACAGGATACACTTGGCATATAGTGTAACCGCTTTAACTATGGTGAAACATGTCTTCTTACGATAATCATCAGGCGCTGGCTGGCCTGACGCTCGGTAAATCAACTGATTACCGCGATACCTACGACGCCAGCCTGCTTCAGGGCGTCCCGCGCAGCCTGAACCGCGATCCACTGGATCTGCACGCCGATAACCTGCCGTTTCACGGTGCCGATATCTGGACGCTGTATGAACTCTCCTGGCTGAACGCCAAAGGTCTGCCGCAGGTCGCCGTGGGCCACGTTGAGCTGAACGACACCACCGTGAATCTGGTGGAATCAAAGAGTTTTAAGCTTTATCTCAACAGCTTTAACCAGACCCGCTTCGCCGACTGGCAGGAGGTTCAGGCGACGCTGGCGCGCGATCTTAGCGCCTGCGCACAGGGCGAAGTAAAGGTGTCGCTGTATCGCCTTGATGAACTCGAAGGCCAGCCGGTGGCGCATCTGCACGGCACCTGCATCGACAGTCAGGATATTGAAATCGACAACTACCAGTTTAACGCCGACTATCTACAGGGCGCGGCTTCCGGCAAAGTGGTCGAAGAGACGCTGGTTAGCCATCTGCTGAAGTCCAACTGCCTGATTACTCACCAGCCGGATTGGGGCTCGGTGCAGATTCAGTATCGCGGGGCGAAAATCGATCGCGAAAAGCTTCTGCGCTACCTGGTATCATTCCGCCACCACAACGAGTTCCACGAGCAGTGCGTTGAGCGTATTTTCAACGATATTCAGCGTTTCTGCCAGCCGGAATCCCTTTCCGTTTATGCTCGCTACACGCGACGTGGTGGTCTGGATATCAACCCGTGGCGCAGCAATAGCAAATTTGTCCCGGCCATCGCTCGCCTCGCCCGTCAATAGTAAACATTTTCACAATTTGCGTGCGTTAACGCGCGCGCAAGGTTGTGAAAACGCCGTCAGCAGGGCTATTGTAATCACAGGAAGACGATAATCGTCCTGTAAGGAGTTCACTTGATTACACATGTTAGCCCGCTTGGTTCAATGGATATGCTGTCGCAGCTGGAAGTGGATATGCTTAAACGCACCGCCAGCAGTGACCTGTATCAACTCTTTCGCAACTGCTCGCTTGCTGTGCTCAACTCGGGGAGCCTGACCGATAACAGCAAAGAGCTCCTGTCTCGTTTTGAAAACTTCGATATTAACGTGCTGCGTCGCGAACGCGGCGTGAAGCTGGAACTGATCAACCCGCCGGAAGACGCTTTCGTTGACGGACGTATTATTCGTTCCCTGCAGGCCAACCTGTTTGCCGTACTGCGCGATATCCTGTTCGTCTACGGCCAAATCCACAACACCGTGCGCTTCCCAAATCTTGATCTGGAAAGCTCGGTGCATATCACCAACCTGGTCTTTTCTATTCTGCGTAACGCCCGTGCCCTGCACGTCGGCGAAGCGCCAAATATGATTGTCTGCTGGGGCGGCCACTCGATTAACGAAAATGAGTATCTGTACGCCCGCCGCGTCGGCACACAGCTGGGTCTGCGCGAGCTGAACATCTGCACCGGCTGCGGGCCGGGCGCGATGGAAGCGCCAATGAAAGGCGCCGCCGTCGGCCACGCACAGCAACGTTACAGAGACAGCCGCTTTATCGGCATGACCGAGCCGTCTATTATCGCCGCCGAGCCGCCGAACCCGTTGGTGAACGAATTAATCATCATGCCGGATATCGAAAAACGTCTGGAAGCCTTCGTGCGTATCGCCCACGGCATCATCATCTTCCCGGGCGGCGTGGGTACGGCGGAAGAGCTGCTCTATCTGCTCGGCATTTTGATGCATCCGTCGAACAAGTCGCAGGTGCTACCGTTGATCCTTACTGGACCAAAAGAGAGCGCCGATTATTTCCGCGTGCTGGATGAGTTTATCGTGCATACGCTGGGCGAATCCGCGCGCCGTCACTATCGCATTATCATTGACGACGCCGCAGAAGTGGCGCGGCAGATGAAAAAAGCGATGCCAATGGTGAAAGAGAATCGCCGCGAAACCGGCGATGCCTACAGCTTCAACTGGTCTATCCGCATCGCCCCGGATCTGCAAATGCCGTTCGAACCGACGCATGAAAACATGGCCAATCTCAAGCTCTACCCGGATCAGCCGGTGGAAGTGCTGGCCGCCGATCTCCGTCGAGCCTTCTCCGGTATCGTCGCCGGTAACGTAAAAGAAGTGGGCATCCAGGCTATTGAGAAGTTCGGTCCGTATAAAATTCATGGCGATCAGGCGATGATGCGCCGCATGGATGACCTGCTGCAGGGCTTTGTTGCTCAGCATCGTATGAAACTGCCTGGCGGTACCGCCTACATCCCCTGCTACGAAATCTGCTCCTGAGTTCTTTTACCCCGGACAGCGGCTAACGCCTTGTCCGGGCTACCTTCCAGTAGATAGCTGTAAACCTGTAGTCCGGCTAAGCGCAGCGCGAGCCGGGAAGAAGCCGCGGTGAAATCTCAGGTCCGGCACATTTCCCGGAGGCGATGCTGCGCATCTGTCCGGGCTACCAGTCCGCAGACGCCGGTAGACCCGTAGCACCTGTAGCCCGGGCAGGCGCATCGCGCCGCCCCCGGGAGCAGAGCGCAGAGGGGCTGAGTTTCCCGAAGGTATCCGGGCTACCCTTCCTCACAAACCGGTAAAGCCTCACTCTGCACAAAAGCCCTGTTCCCTCGTCCATTAATCAGTCCGCATGCTTTCCAATAAATTCTATTTCTTTATGAATCTTTTAAAACATTTTTGCATAGCCAATCGTTTGCGTTTCCAAAAAAAGCAATAAATATCACTATAAAAAATACTTTTTAACGCAAAAACGTCGAGAACATCGTGTTTCCACAGTAAAAACCTCGTTATTACGCAAGCCTACTATTATCTCATATGCTGAAAATGATAGCCTCCGCGCCACAAATAACTAGCTGACAACCACAAACAGGCTGTTGAACTAAAAATACGCACATTAAAAGTGGATTATTGCATTTGGGATCGCGATCACTGATGAATTCACCATATAAATGTATCTTCCCGCACCAATTGTTACGGAGAAAATGCCTAAAAAACCGTAAACAAACGAATTTCATATTATTCAGTCGTTTTTCTTCATTAGATTTTGTTGCTTCCTCCAGGAGATACAGATGGAAACCACTCAAACCAGCACCATCGTTTCGGATGCTACCCGTAGCGGTTGGCGTAAAACGGACACCATGTGGATGCTGGGCCTGTACGGCACGGCTATCGGCGCGGGCGTACTTTTCCTGCCGATCAACGCGGGCGTAGGCGGTTTGATCCCGCTGATCATCATGGCGATTCTGGCCTTTCCGATGACCTTCTTCGCCCACCGCGGTATGACTCGTTTTGTGCTGTCCGGTAAAAATCCGGGTGAAGACATCACCGAAGTGGTCGAAGAGCATTTCGGCGTCGGTGCAGGCAAGCTGATTACCCTGCTCTACTTCTTCGCTATCTACCCGATTCTGCTGGTGTATAGCGTGGCGATCACCAATACCGTCGAGAGCTTTATGCTGCACCAGCTGCACATAACGCCGCCGCCGCGCGCCATTCTTTCCCTGATTCTGATTGTCGGTATGATGACCATTGTGCGCTTCGGCGAACATATGATCGTCAAAGCGATGAGCGTGCTGGTGTTCCCGTTCGTTGTGGCGCTGATGATTCTGGCTCTGTACCTGATCCCTCAGTGGAACGGCTCTGCGCTGGAAACCTTGTCCTTGAGTAGTGCAGCCTCTACCGGCAACGGCCTGTGGATGACTCTGTGGCTGGCGATTCCGGTGATGGTGTTCTCCTTTAACCACTCGCCGATCATCTCCTCCTTCGCCGTGGCAAAACGCGAAGAGTACGGCCAGGGCGCAGAGAAAAAATGTTCAAGCATTCTGGCGCGCGCGCACATCATGATGGTGCTGACCGTGATGTTCTTCGTCTTCAGCTGCGTACTGAGCCTCTCTCCGGCAGACCTGGCGGCAGCGAAAGACCAGAACATCTCCATCCTCTCTTACCTGGCAAACCACTTTAACGCGCCGGTTATCGCCTGGATGGCCCCGATCATTGCGATGATTGCTATCACCAAATCCTTCCTCGGCCACTATCTGGGCGCTCGTGAAGGCTTTAACGGCATGGTGATTAAATCCCTGCGCGGTAAAGGAAAATCCATCGAAATCACCAAACTGAACAAGATCACTGCTCTGTTCATGCTGGTCACCACCTGGATTGTGGCGACCCTGAACCCGAGCATCCTCGGGATGATCGAAACCCTTGGCGGCCCGATTATTGCGATGATTCTGTTCCTGATGCCGATGTACGCCATCCAGAAAGTCCCGGCAATGCGCAAATACAGCGGCCACATCAGCAACGTCTTCGTGGTGCTGATGGGCCTGATTGCTATCTCCGCGATTTTCTACTCTCTGTTTAGCTAATATCCCCTCGCGCCGCCTAACGGCGGCGCAGACAGCACTGGATGCATCATGATCAGCGTATTCGATATTTTTAAAATCGGCATTGGCCCTTCCAGCTCCCACACCGTTGGACCGATGAAAGCGGGCAAACAATTCACGGACGATCTTATTGAGCGCGGGCTACTTCCCGAGGTAACCAAAGTCATCGTCGACGTCTACGGATCCCTTTCCCTGACCGGTAAAGGCCACCACACCGACATCGCGATTATTATGGGCCTGGCGGGCAACCTGCCGGATACCGTCGACATCGACGCTATCCCTGGCTTTATCCAGGACGTCAACACCCATGGCCGTCTGATGCTGGCAAACGGCCAGCAGGAAGTCGCGTTTCCGGTCGATCAATGCATGAATTTCCATGCCGACAACCTGTCGCTGCATGAGAACGGCATGCGGATTACCGCCCTGGGCGGCGACCAGGTTCTCTACAGCCAGACTTACTACTCTATCGGCGGCGGCTTTATCGTCGACGAAGACCATTTCGGCCTGACCAACGACGCGTCGGTCGCCGTCCCTTATCCCTACAAAAACGCCGCCGATTTACAGCGCCATTGCCAGGAAAGCGGGCTGTCGCTTTCTGGACTGATGATGCAAAACGAGCTGGCGCTGCACAGTAAAGAAGAGCTGGAACAGCACTTCACTGCGGTCTGGGAAGTGATGAGCGGCGGGATTGAACGCGGAATCACCACCGAAGGCGTCCTGCCGGGCAAGCTGCGCGTACCGCGTCGTGCCGCCGCGCTGCGCCGGATGCTGGTAAGTCAGGACAACACCAATAGCGACCCAATGGCGGTGGTGGACTGGATCAACATGTTCGCCCTGGCGGTCAACGAAGAGAACGCCGCCGGTGGCCGCGTGGTGACCGCGCCGACCAACGGTGCCTGCGGCATCGTGCCTGCGGTGCTGGCCTACTACGACAAGTTTATCCGCAAAGTGAATGCCAACTCGCTGGCGCGCTATCTACTGGTTACCAGCGCCATTGGCTCACTGTATAAAATGAACGCATCGATCTCCGGCGCTGAAGTAGGCTGCCAGGGTGAAGTCGGCGTGGCCTGCTCAATGGCTGCGGCCGGTCTGACCGAACTGCTGGGCGGCAGCCCCGGTCAGGTGTGCATCGCCGCAGAAATCGGCATGGAACACAACCTCGGCCTGACCTGCGACCCGGTGGCCGGGCAGGTGCAGGTGCCGTGCATCGAGCGTAACGCTATCGCTGCGGTTAAAGCCGTCAACGCCGCGCGTATGGCCCTGCGCCGCACCAGCGAGCCGCGCGTGTGCCTCGATAAAGTCATCGAAACCATGTACGAAACCGGCAAAGATATGAATGCCAAATACCGCGAAACCTCTCGCGGCGGCCTGGCGATGAAGATTGTCGCCTGCGATTAACGCTCACGCCCGGTATGCTGCAGCATACCGGGCCTCTCTCCTTCATTTACGTTATATAAATGAAAATTTAGTTATTTATTGGTTATAAAGACGATTTGTTACCTTACGCAAAACCGCTTAAGGAGAACGAATCATGCTCAAACTATCTCGCCCGGCCCTGCTGCTACTGCTTGCTGGCTTATCCACTTCCACGCTGGCGAAAACGCCGGAAACCGTCAATATCGGCTACCAGAAAGCCAATATCTTCGCCCTGCTGAAATACCGCGGCACTCTTGATGAGAACTTTAAAAAGCAGGGGATCGCCGTGCGCTGGATAGAGTTCCCGGCTGGGCCACAAATGCTGGAAGGGCTGAACGTCGGCAGCATCGACCTCGCCGCGACCGGTGATGCGCCACCGGCCTTCGCCCAGGCCGCACAGGCAGATCTGGTCTATCTGGCCCATTCACCGGCGAACCCGAAAACAGAAGCCATTGTGGTGGCGGAAAACTCAGCGATTAAGACTGTCGCCGATCTTAAAGGCAAGCGCGTGGGGTTAAACAAAGGCTCCGACGTGAACTACCTGCTGGTGGCCGCACTAGAAAAAGCCGGACTGAGCTATAAAGATATCACCCCGGTCTACCTACCGCCTGCCGACGCCCGCGCCGCCTTCCAGCGTGGCGCCATTGACGCGTGGGTTATCTGGGATCCGTTCCTGGCGGAAGTGGAAACCAATGCTAAAGCCCGACAGATACGCAACGCCGAAGGGCTGGTGCCGCACTACACCTTCTATCTGGCAAGCCGTAAATTTGCCGATACTTATCCGGATACTGCGAAGCAAGTGGTTGATGAACTGGATAAACTCAGCGAATGGGCCAATAGCCATCAGGATGATGCCGCCGGGATCCTTTCCACCTCAACCGGGCTGGATAAGGCCATCTGGCTGAAGACGCTGGCCCGCCTGCCCTACGGTGCCGAGCGCATGACGCCAGCGGTCTACAACGAACAGCAGGCGCTGGCGGATACCTTCACCCGCATCGGCCTGCTGCCGGTGAAAGTCGATGTGCGCAGCGCTACCTGGTCGCTGGATAAACAGTAACTTAGCCTCCCATCCCCGGGTGGCGGCGCAAGCGCCTTACCCGGGCTACGAAACCGCAGACTGCACGGATCGGTAGCCCGGACAGGCGCGTCAAGCGCCACCTCCGGGAAAGCGCTCCGGCCCCACAAACCGCACGAGCCAGTCCCCCGCCCCTTTGGGGAGAGGGTTAGGGTGAGGGGAACCAACTGCACCATCTGTACTGGCCTGGTAAAACTCAACCCACCTTCTCTTCGCTCCCGACCGCGACCGGTGCGCCGTGGCGATAGCTGGCCCCCGGATGCGGCGCTGTGAGCCGTGGACCTGCGCCAAACAGCTTTTCACGCAGGGTTCCTTCGCGATACTCCTGCTTGAACACACCGCGCTTTTGCAGTTCAGGGATCAGCAGGTCGACCACGTCGCGGAAGGTTTCGTGCGTCACCGCATAGGCGAGGTTGAAGCCATCGACATCGGTCTCCTCCACCCAGGACTGCAATTCATCGGCAACCGTCTGTGGGCTCCCCACCACTAGCGGGCCGAAGCCGCCGATCCCGGCCCAATCCGCCAGCTTCTGCACCGTCCACTGGCTATTCGGGTCAGCGGTAGAAAACGCCTCCACCATTGACTGAATCGCATTGGTATGCAGATACTCCAGAACCTGATCTGGCTGATACTGACCGAGGTCTATTCCGGTCCAGCCCGAGAGCAGCGCCAGCGCCCCTTCGTAGCTGACGTACGGTTTATACTCCTGCCATTTCGCCTGCGCTTCGCTGTCGGTCTCACCGACGATGACCGTCTGCATATTGAAGATCAGGATGCTGCGCGGATCGCGTCCGGCCTCTTCGGCACGACGGCGAATATCCGCCACCGTCTTTTTCAGCAGCACCTTCGACGGCGCGCCAACGAACACGCACTCCGCATGCCCGGCGGCAAACTGCTTACCGCGGCTGGAAGCGCCCGCCTGATAGAGCACTGGCGTGCGCTGCGGAGACGGCTCGCAAAGATGGATCCCCGGTACCGAAAAGAAATGACCCTGGTGGTTAATCGGGTGAATTTTTCGTGGATCGCTGAAGATCTTACGCTCCCTATCGCGCAGCACCGCACCGTCTTCCCAACTGCCCTCCAGCAGCTTATAGACCACCTCCAGATACTCATCGGCATAGTCGTAGCGGGCGTCGTGGTCGGTCTGCGCTTTCTGGCCAATATTGCGCGCACCGCTCTCAAGGTATGAAGTCACAATATTCCAGCCGACCCGCCCTTTGGTCAGATGGTCGAGAGTCGACAGACGACGGGCAAACGGATACGGATGTTCAAAGGAGAGCGAAGCGGTCAGGCCGAATCCCAGATGCTCCGTCACTAGCGCCATCGGCGTAATCAGGGCCAGCGGATCGTTAACCGGCACCTGTGCCGCCTGGCGAAGCGCCGCATCGCCATTGCCGTTCAGCACATCGTAAACGCCGAGCACATCGGCAATAAACAGGCCATCAAACTTACCGCGCTCCAACAACCGCGCCAGATCGACCCAATACTCAAGGTCTTTATACTGCCAGGAGCGGTCGCGCGGATGGGCCCATAGCCCCGGCGACTGATGGCCGACGCAGTTCATATCAAAAGCGTTCAGGCGGATTTCACGTTGTGATGACATAGCACTTCTCCACGGTGCGCCCCGGCAACGGGACGCACGCATAATCATTAAGGGAATCAGGGATAAAAGACGTTCAGAACGCCGGACATCGGGTGGATTGTTTGATGCCCAGAGTTAGCAGAGCTTCGGCGGCGACGTCGGCGGCATGGTCAGCCACCTGCGGCAGTCCCATCAGTTCACCAAAGAACCCCGCGCGGCAGGCCCGGAGATCAGCAAGTTGGGCACGGTACGGCCCTCCCGATCAACGGCGCGGGAGTGCTCATCAACATCCAGCCCCAGCCCAAGGGCATCGGCACAAATCAGCCCGCGCTGGCTCAGTTGGCGCAGCAGCGGCTGGCTGTCGGTCAACGCGCCGTGCGCCGGGCCGGTGGTTAAAATTAAATGATCAACGGTCACTCGTTGCGGTTCACCGCGCCGGGGCGACAGGGTTAGCGTCAGCTTTTGCGCGTCGGCTTCCAGCGCCGTCAATCTCGCGGCCTGTACGCTCAGGTTGCCATCACGCTGGCGCTGTTCAAGCACCTCAGCCACCTGCGGGGCGATACGGTAGCGGTGAACATCCCAGTAGCTGCGCAAATGGCGCAGAAAGCGCTGACGATCGGCAACCCTCAGTCCCCGCCAAATGCGTTGCCCCTGGTTGCGCACCGCGTCCAGTACCACCTGCCAGGCCAATCCCTGCTCCACTGCGCAGTCGATATCATTGCGGATCAGCCGTAGCCGCTGGCGCAGAGAGCCCTCGCCGTATTCGCCTGACCAGGGCTCGCCGCCGCCACTCAGGTTGCTGCGGGAAAGCAGCCCACGGCGTGAAAACGCGGTAATCGGCCCCCGATGACCCAGGCGCGTTAGGGTGGCGATGGTATCCGCCATCGTCAGGCCAGTCCCCATAACCGCCACGCTCGTCTCTGGTGCAATATTTTCCAGAGCGCCCGCTCGCCAGGGGTTAGCGATTAACGCCGGATGTTTCTCAAACGGTTTAGCCAGCAACGGTAAAGAAGGCGGCGGATGGCTTATCGCCAGTACCAGCAGATCGGCTGATAACCGACGACCTCCGTCGGTGACCACCTCGCCATCATTAAAGCTCAGCGCCTGTTCGCGCAGATGTACCAGCCGTCCTCCGCTGGCCCGCACCGCCCCGGCAAAACGCTCGGCCACATAACGGCCAAACTGCCCGCGCTGCGGATAAACCGCGCCGTCGGCAAGCAGGGCCTGCGGATCGTCAGCAAAAGCAGGCTGGTGGCGGTACCAGCTATCAAATGCACCGTCCTCTTCCCCCGCCAGCTGCATCCGCGCGGCAGGAACGTTGATCCGATGGCTCGGCTCCGTCGTGGAATAGGCCACGCCCGCGCCGGGGATCTCGCGCGGTTCCAGTAGCGTCACCCGCACGCCAACCGGGGCCAGTCGCAGGAGATGAATCGCCACCGCCGCGCCGCTAAATCCGCCGCCGACAATCACCACATGGGGTTCAGTTTGCATACATCGGCCCCCCTTCAGCTTGCACTAACCTGTTTTACCGGACGCTTGTCGCCGCCGATAGTTTCACCGAACGGGCCGGTATTCACGCTACGCGCTTTCGGATGATCATGGCCTGCCAGCGGCAGTAGCGGCATCACCAGGTCTGCGAAGCGATGCGCCTCTTCCAGATGCGGATAGCCGGAGAAGATAAAGTTGGTGATGCCGAGCGCCTGATATTCACGAATGCGCTCCGCCACCTGCTGTGGGTTGCCAACCAGCGCCGTCCCTGCCCCGCCTCGTACCAGCCCTACGCCCGCCCACAAGTTTGGCGCAATGCGCAGATTGTCGCGCGACCCTTTGTGCAGTGCGCTCATCCGCGACTGTCCGGTGGAGTCCATGCGGGCAAAAATTTTCTGCGCCTGAGCGATAGTCTCGTCATCAAGATGAGAAATCAGGCGATCGGCAGCAGCCCACGCTTCCTCTTCGGTTTCACGAACAATCACATGCAGACGAATACCGTATTGCAACGTGCGTCCACGAGCGGCGGCACGTTCGCGCACTACGGCCAGCTTTTCGGCCACCAGCGCGGGCGGCTCACCCCAGGTCAGGTAAGTATCGATTTGGCCAGCGGCAACATCGATGGCATCTTCAGAAGAACCGCCAAAATAGAGCGGCGGGCCATTTTCCTGCACCGGAGGAAACAGCACTTCCGCGCCTTCAACATGAATATGCTCGCCGTGATAGTCCACCTTTTCGCCTTTCAGCAGACGGGAGTAGACGTCGAGAAATTCGCGGGTTACCTGATAGCGTTCGCCGTGGCTGAGGAATATACCGTCGCCTTTGTTCTCCACTGGGTCACCGCCGGTGACGACGTTAATCAGCAGCCGACCGCCAGACAGGCGATCGAGCGTCGCCGCCATTCTCGCCGCCAGCGTCGGCGGTTGCAGGCCTGGACGGACGGCGACCAGGTAGCGCAGACGGCGGGTCAGCGGCGCCAGCGCCGAGGCCACCAGCCAAGAATCTTCACAGCTTTTCCCGGTGGGGATCAGCACGCCGTAGTAGCCAAGGCTATCGGCCGCCAGCGCCACCTGCTGCAGGTAAGGCAAATCAACCGGGCGTCCCCCCTCTGCGGTGCCCAGGTAGCGGCCATCACCGTGGGTAGGCAGGAACCAGAACACATTGATTTTCTCGTCGGCTTTTTGCGTCATTATCTCTTTCCTATATAACCATATTCGATATTTATCGAAGTGTTGTTTTAATTTAGTTATATGAGTGTTAGCGATAATCATGCCAATGGTAAATAAAAAATTAACCAAACAAATTCAGTGCGTTGGCAGAGATTAAATTTCACCTTGCTGTTGCAAATACGCCAACCAATGCGGCCAGATTGTCGTTTTTGCAACAGTCCGGCGAGTTTACCCTCTGGTTTCCGCCGTCGGCACAGGATAAGTTCAGGGCATCAACTACCGGAGATCCGCCATGCTGAACCCTGAATTCCCATCCGCTACGCCCGTGCTAATCGACCCGGCGTCAAAAGCGTTTCAGAGTCTGCTGGATAAACTGGCCCCTACCGAAGCGACGGTGCTGATCGTCGGCGAAACCGGCACCGGTAAAGAGGTTGTCGCCCGCTACCTGCATCACCACAGCCCGCGCCGTCACCGGCCGTTTCTGGCGGTCAACTGCGGCGCGCTCAGCGAAAGCCTGGCGGAAGCGGAGCTGTTTGGTCATGAAAAAGGGGCCTTTACCGGCGCGATACAAAGCCATCCTGGCTGGTTCGAGGCAGCGCAAGGCGGCACGCTGCTGCTCGATGAAATCGGCGAGCTGAGCCTGTCGCTACAGGTCAAGCTGCTGCGCGTCCTGCAGGAGCGCGAAATCACCCGCGTCGGCTCACGCAAAGCGATCAAGGTCGATGTGCGGGTGATCGCCGCCACCCACGTTGATCTGATGCAGGCCATCCGCGAACGTCGTTTCCGCGAAGACCTCTACTACCGGTTGAATATCGCCATCGTGCCGCTGCCACCATTGCGCCAGCGCCGTCAGGATATTCCCGTGCTGGCGGACCATTTCCTCTCGCTCTACGCCCATCGTCTGGGTCGCCCGGTTTGCCGTCTGGCCCCGGAAACCCTTGCAAGGCTGATGGATTACCCCTGGCCGGGCAATATCCGCGAGCTGGAGAACACCCTGCATAACGCGGTGCTACTCAGTAAAGAAGAGGTCATTAGCCCTGCCCAGCTACGGTTGACGACCCTAAGCAGTGCGCTACCGGCAGCCAGCGATAATGAACTGGACGACTTTATTCACCACCAGCTCTCCCTCCCGGGCGAGCCGCTGTGGGAGCGGGTCACCGGGGCGTTGATTCGCGGCGCGATGGCCCACTGCGACGATAACCAAAGCCAGGCCGCGGCGTTGCTGGGCATTAGTCGCCACACGCTGCGCACGCAGCTGGCGAATTTTGGCATGATTAAAGGCCGCCGCAGGCTGGAGCCGACTTATCGTCCGGCGGTAATAAATAGTGACAGTCATGACCGGGAACTGCGCATCGGTTTTCAGCGTTTCGGCAACCTCGGTATCCTGAAAGCGCGGCAAAGTCTGGAGAAAGCCTTTGCCAGCCACGGCGTCAGCGTGCTGTGGAGCGAGTTCCCCGCCGGGCCACAGTTGCTGCACGCGCTGGCCTGCGATGAGATAGATTTCGGTACCACTGGCGAAGCGCCTCCGGTCTTCGCTCAGGCCAACAACAGCGATCTGGTCTACGTCGCCTGGGAGCCGCCCGCACCGCAAAGCGTGGCGATGGTCGTCCCGCAGCACAGCGATATCCACACCATTGCCGACCTGCGCGGCAAGCGCATCGCGCTGAATAAAGGCTCTAACGTTCACTGGCTGCTGCTGCATATTCTGGAAGAGGCCGGGCTAGAGTTGAATGACGTCAAAGTGGTCTACATTCCACCGAAATACCCGCTAACCGCCAGCGATTATCTAACAGTTGATGCGTGGATGATGTGGGATCCGCTACTCAGCGATGCGGAATATAGCGGTGAATTACGGGTCGTCACCAGCGGCGAGGGGCGCGTCAACAACCACCATTTCTACCTCTCGCGCCGCGACTACGCCATCCGCAATAACGATATTATGCAGCGCCTGGTAGCCGAATTAACGCAGACCGGGCAGTTTATCGACCAGCACCGTGATGAAGCTGCAAACCTGCTCTCTGCGGAGCTGGGGATTAACGCCGCTTCGCTGACCCGAGCATTAGGCCGCCGCAGCCATCGTACACGCCCGATGGAACTCAACGTGATTCGCGCCCAGCAAAGTATCGCCGATCGTTTTTACGCCTTGGGGCTTATCAACAAACCGATTTCGGTGCGCGAAGCGGTCTGGTACGGCGACGCCACTAATAGCGAACCCAGCCTGCTGATGCACGTCGATTAGGTCGAAACTGCGAGTCATCTTCCTGATTCTCCTGGTGCCAATAGCCTCATCCGCGCAGCGATGTTACCCTAAAAGGCATTAAGAACAGGAGCCTATCTATGGGGACATCCGTGGCCGTTCATCTACTCATCGTCGACGCACTTAATCTCATTCGCCGCATCCACGCGGTGCAGGGGTCGCCCTGCGCCGATACCTGCCTGCACGCGCTTGAACAACTGGTTGTCCATAGCCAGCCGACTCACGTCGTGGCGGTGTTTGATGATGAAGACCGCGCTCACGGCTGGCGACATCAGCGCCTGCCGGACTATAAAGCCGGACGCGCACCGATGCCGGAAACCCTCGAAGCGGAGATGCCAGCACTGCGAGCGGCGTTCGAGCAGCGTGGGTTCCGCTGCTGGGCGATCTCCGGCAGCGAGGCCGACGACCTTGCCGCCACTCTGGCGGTGAAAGTGGCGCAGGCCGGGCATCAGGCCACCATTGTTTCCACCGATAAAGGCTACTGCCAGCTGCTGTCGCCAACTATCCGCATTCGCGATTATTTCCAGAAACGCTGGCTGGATGCGCCGTTTATCGCCAAAGAGTTCGGCGTCACGCCCGAGCAACTGCCTGATTACTGGGGGCTGGCGGGCATCAGCAGCTCAAAGGTTCCCGGCGTGGCGGGGATTGGGCCGAAAAGCGCCGCCCAACTGTTAACCGATTATCAGGATCTTGAAGGGATCTACGCGCGACTGGCGGAAGTGCCGGATAAGTGGCGTAAGAAGCTGGAAGAACATAAAGAGATGGCGTTTACCTGCCGTGAGATTGCACGCCTGCAAACCGATTTGCAGCTGGATGGCAACCTGCAACAGCTGCGTCTGGCACGGTAGCGCTATCCGGCCCGCAGACGATGGTAAACCCGTTGCCCGGATGGCGCATCCTGCCCACAGACGGCGGCTACCCCGTAGCCCGGGCAGGCGCTTTGCGCCGCCCCCGGGAGCAGAGTGCAGAGGGGCAGAATTTCCCGGAGGCGATGCTGCGCATCTGTCCGGGCTACCATCCCGCAGACGGCGGTAAACCTGTTGCATCCTGCCCACAAAGCGGCATCAAACACAGGCTGGATAAGGCGATACGCCGCCAGCCGCCCCCGGGGAGAACACGTTCTCTTACAGCTTTATTCTTCGATACGTAATCCGTAGGTTTTGAATTTTTCCAGCACGATAGCGATCGCCTCGTCATCAAGCACCGGAACCGGATCGACAATAGCCAGCGTGCTGAGGTAGAGCTGCGCCAGCACTTCCACCTCATGCGCCAGCCACAGTGCTTTTTCCAGATTCGCTTCGCAGGCGATCAGGCCATGGTGCTGCAACAACGTCGCTTTACGGTTTTTAAGGGCTACGGCCACATATTCAGACAGCTCGCGGGTCCCAAAAGTGGCGTATGGCGCGCAGGGGATAGAATTACCGCCCGCCGCCGCAATCATGTAGTGAATAGCCGGAATAGGACGGTTGAGGATCGAAACCGCCGTGCAGTGAACCGCATGGTTATGCACCACCGCGTTAGCGTCAGAACGCGTCTGATAAGCCGCCATATGAAAACGCCACTCGCTGGACGGCAGTTTGCCCTGTTCATGCTGACCGTCGGCATCAATATAAACAATGTGCGCTTCGGTCAGTTTTTCATAAGCGATGCCCGTAGGCGTTATGAGCATTCCCCCTTGATAACGCACGCTCACATTACCTGCGGTTCCCTGGTTTAATCCCAGGCGGGTCATTTCCAGGCAGGTATCAATAATCTGCCGGGCCAGTCTATTTCGTTCCATTTCTTACCTCTCTTTATGATGCTCAATACGACAACAGACGACTCACCTGGCATGACGCCCTGGCGCTGTTGAATAATGCGAATAATTGTTCACCATCATCATCCTGAATAATGAGAAAGGAATTTACATCACCACGTTCTGTGATACCCCTCACTTATTTAAAGCTAAAAAAAACAGATAACTCATTTTAAATTTCTCAAAAATGCCCGTTATTACTGATACATTAAAAAACGGGCATTTTAGCGATAATTGTAACAACTGCCCGTTTTCCACATTATAAATTTAATCGGTCATTCTCTTTGTGGGTTTTAGAATTAACATTCTCAAACGGTCATGTTTTCCTGATTATTAAAGTGATGATAATCACATAAAATCACTCAATAGATGCTAAGTGTGACCACCATCATATTAAAAGACGTTTTTTATTTGAAAATGCATTCATGAGTTCATTCCGTGATGTTTATTTCACTGTTTACACCGTCACCGGAACTCCCCTGATTTTTGCGGTCTGGTGGGTATAACCAACCACACTTTAATGCTGCTGAACACGCTTCTGAACCAATGAGGATGCTATGGGAAACACAACAATACAAACGCAGAGTTTTCGTGCGGTAGATACAGGGCAAAGCAAGCGCTACATTATTCCCTTCGCCTTACTGTGCTCGCTATTTTTCCTTTGGGCAGTCGCCAATAACCTGAATGACATCTTATTACCCCAATTTCAACAAGCTTTTACGCTAACTAATTTTCAGGCCGGACTAATCCAATCCGCTTTTTATTTTGGCTACTTCGTCATTCCTATCCCTGCAGGGATCTTGATGAAGAAATTAAGTTACAAAGCAGGAATTATTACCGGATTATTCTTATATGCTTTAGGCGCAGCATTATTCTGGCCAGCCGCCGAAGTGATGAACTACACCTTATTCCTGATTGGGTTATTTATTATCGCCGCAGGCTTAGGTTGTCTGGAAACGGCGGCGAATCCTTTTGTTACCGTTTTAGGGCCAGAAAGTGGTGGACACTTCCGACTTAATCTGGCGCAAACTTTTAACTCTTTTGGTGCCATTATCGCCGTCGTCTTTGGGCAAAATCTTATTTTGTCTAACGTGCCGCATCAATCTCAGGAAGTGCTCGATAAAATGGCGCCCGAACAGCTCAGCGCCTATAAGCACAGCCTGGTGTTATCGGTACAAACCCCTTATATGATCATCGTCGCGGTCGTCTTACTGGTCGCTCTGCTGATTATGTTGACCAAATTCCCAGCCCTGCAAAGTGATGATCATAGTGATGTCGGACAGAGTTCATTTTCAGCATCGTTTTCCCGCCTGGTGCACATTCGCCACTGGCGCTGGGCGGTACTGGCGCAGTTCTGCTACGTCGGCGCGCAAACCGCCTGCTGGAGCTATCTGATTCGCTACGCTATCGAAGAGATCCCCGGCATGACCCCAGGCTTTGCCGCCAACTATCTGACCGGCACCATGGTGTGCTTCTTTATCGGTCGCTTCACCGGTACCTGGCTTGTCAGCCGCTTCGCGCCGCATAAAGTCCTGGCAGCCTACGCCCTGCTTGCCATGATCCTGTGCCTGATTTCAGCCTTCACGGGCGGCCAAATCGGCCTGTTGGCCCTGACGCTGTGCAGCGCATTTATGTCGATTCAGTATCCGACCATCTTCTCGCTGGGTATCAAAAATCTGGGACAGGACACCAAATACGGCTCCTCTTTCATCGTCATGACCATCATTGGCGGCGGCATCGTTACCCCGGTCATGGGTTTTGTCAGCGACGCCGCAGGCAGTATTACGACCGCAGAGCTCATTCCGGCACTTTGCTTTGCCATCATCTTCATCTTTGCCCGTTTCCGTTCACAAACGGCAGCTAACTAAACATTTATCCGAATAACGTGAGGAATCTGTAATGAAAAAAATCAGCTTACCGAAAATTGGTATTCGCCCGGTGATTGATGGACGTCGCATGGGAGTGCGCGAGTCGCTGGAAGAGCAAACCATGAATATGGCGAAAGCCACCGCCGCGCTTATCACCGAGAAACTCCGCCACGCCTGCGGCGCACAAATTGAATGCGTGATCGCCGATAGCTGTATCGCGGGAATGGCCGAATCCGCCGCCTGTGAAGAGAAATTCAGCAGCCACAACGTCGGTGTCACCATTACCGTCACTCCGTGCTGGTGCTACGGCAGCGAGACGATCGACATGGACCCGCTGCGCCCAAAAGCCATCTGGGGCTTTAACGGCACCGAGCGCCCTGGCGCGGTGTATCTTGCGGCAGCGCTGGCGGCGCACAGCCAGAAAGGCATTCCGGCATTCTCCATTTACGGCCATGACGTGCAGGATGCCGATGACACCTCCATTCCGGCAGATGTCGAAGAAAAACTGCTGCGCTTTGCCCGCGCCGGTTTAGCGGTCGCCAGCATGAAAGGCAAAAGCTACCTTTCCGTCGGCGGCGTGTCGATGGGGATCGCCGGTTCCATTGTCGATCACAACTTCTTCGAATCCTGGCTCGGCATGAAGGTGCAAGCGGTGGATATGACCGAACTGCGCCGCCGTATCGATCAGAAAATCTATGACGAAGCCGAGTTGGAAATGGCGCTGGCGTGGGCGGATAAAAACTTCCGCTATGGCGAAGACCAGAACGCGCAGCAGTACAAGCGTAATGAAGAGCAGAGCCGCGCGGTGCTCAAAGAGAGCCTGCTGATGGCGATGTGCATCCGCGACATGATGCAGGGCAACAAGAAGCTGGCGGAAAAAGGGCTGGTGGAAGAGTCTCTGGGCTATAACGCCATCGCCGCCGGCTTCCAGGGCCAGCGTCACTGGACCGCTCAATACCCCAACGGCGATACCGCCGAAGCGCTGCTCAATAGTTCATTCGACTGGAACGGCGTACGTGAGCCGTTTGTCGTCGCCACCGAGAACGACAGCCTCAACGGCGTGGCAATGCTGATGGGACATCAGCTAACCGGTACCGCTCAAGTGTTTGCCGACGTCCGCACCTACTGGTCGCCGGAAGCGGTAGAACGCGTCACCGGAAAACCGCTGACTGGGCTGGCTGAGCACGGCATCATCCACCTGATCAACTCCGGCTCGGCGGCGCTGGATGGATCTTGTAAACAGCGAGATGACAACGGCAAACCGACCATGAAACCACACTGGGAAATCAGCCAACAGGAGGCCGATGCCTGCCTGGCAGCCACCGAGTGGTGCCCGGCGATTCATGAATATTTCCGCGGCGGCGGCTTCTCTTCCCGCTTCCTGACCGAAGGCGGCGTGCCGTTCACTATGACCCGCGTGAATATCATCAAAGGCATTGGTCCGGTACTGCAAATCGCCGAAGGCTGGAGCGTTGAGCTGCCGAAAGAGATGCACGACCAGCTTGATGCCCGCACCAACTCCACCTGGCCTACCACGTGGTTTGCACCGCGCCTGACCGGTAAAGGCCCGTTCTCCGACGTCTATTCAGTGATGGCGAACTGGGGCGCTAACCACGGCGTGCTGACCATCGGCCACGTCGGCGCCGACTTTATCACCCTGGCGTCTATGCTGCGTATTCCGGTGTGCATGCATAACGTCGAAGAGGCGAAAATTTATCGCCCTTCCACCTGGTCTGCGCACGGCATGGACACAGAAGGCCAGGATTACCGCGCCTGCCAGAACTATGGCCCGCTGTATAAACGTTAATGCGGCTTTGCCCGGTGGCGCAAGCTTACCGGGCCTACGGGCGCGTGAACCGTAGGCCGGATAAGCGCAGCGCCATCCGGCGACGTTTATGGAGTTATATATGAAAAAAGACGTCATCCTGGTCCTCGACTGCGGCGCCACCAACGTGCGGGCGATTGCCGTTGACCGACAAGGAAAAATTATTGCCCGTGCCGCCACCGCAAACGCCAGCGATATTGCCGTGGAGAACAGCGCCTGGCACCAGTGGTCGCTGGAGGCCATTGTGCAACGCTTCGCACAGTGCTGTCGGCAGATTCGCAGCGAGCTGTCCTCCTGTCGGGTTCGCGGCATCACGGTCACCACCTTCGGCGTCGATGGCGCGCTGGTTGATGAACACGGCGAGCTGCTCTATCCGGTGATCAGCTGGAAATGCCCGCGCACCGCGGCCGTTATGGAAAGTATCAGCCGTTTTATGCCCCCGCAGCAGCTCCAGCAAATCACCGGCGTCGGCGCGTTTAGCTTCAACACCTTGTATAAGCTGATATGGCTGAAAGAGAACCACCCGCAGTTGCTGGAGCAGGCCCACGCCTGGCTGTTTATTTCCTCGCTCATCAACCACCGGCTGACTGGGGAATTCACCACCGATATCACGATGGCGGGCACCAGCCAGATGCTGGACATCCACCAGCGGGATTTCAGCACGGAAATCTTACAAGCCACCGGTCTGCCGCGCCGCCTCTTTCCCCGCCTGGTCGAAGCGGGCGAGAAAATAGGCATGTTGCAATCTGATGCCGCGAACTTACTGGACTTACCCGCCGGTATTCCGGTTATCTCCGCCGGACACGACACGCAGTTTGCGCTGTTTGGCGCGGGCGCAGAGCAGGATGAACCGGTACTCTCATCCGGCACCTGGGAAATTCTGATGGTGCGCAGCGCCCAGGTCAACACACCGCTGCTTAGCCACTACGCAGGTTCCACCTGCGAGCTGGATAGCCAGGTAGATCTCTATAATCCGGGCATGCAATGGCTGGCTTCCGGCGTGCTCGAATGGGTGCGCAAGCTGCTGTGGACGTCGGAAACGCCGTGGCAGACGCTGATTGAAGAGGCGCGGGTTATTCCTGAGGGAGCTGAAGGCGTGAAGATGCAATGCGACCTGCTCGCCTGCCAAAACGCGGGGTGGCAGGGCGTGACGCTCAACACCACTCGCGGTCATTTCTATCGCGCTGCGCTGGAAGGGTTAACGGAACAGCTTGCGCGCAACCTGCAAACGCTACAAAAAATTGGCCACTTTAAAGCGACCGAACTGCTGCTGGTCGGCGGCGGCAGCCGTAACGCGCTGTGGAATCAGATCAAAGCCAATGTGCTCGATATTCCGATTAAGGTGCTGGATGATGCCGAAACCACCGTGGCCGGAGCGGCAATGTTCGGCTGGTACGGCGTCGGTGAATTTACCAGCCCGGAACATGCCAGAGCGCAGGTGAGCTACCAATACCGTTATTTTTATCCGCAAACCGAACCCGAACTGATTGAGGGAATTTGAGATGCTAAAGACTATTTCACCGTTAATCTCTCCAGAACTGCTGAAAGTGCTGGCGGAAATGGGGCATGGGGATGAGATCATTTTTTCCGATGCCCACTTCCCGGCGCACAGCATGGGGCCGCAGGTGATTCGCGCCGACGGGCTGTTAGTTAGCGATCTGTTGAAAGCCATTATTCCGTTATTTGAACTCGACAGCTACGCCCCGCCGCTGGTGATGATGGCTGCGGTAGAAGGCGATACGCTCGACCCGCAGGTTGAAACGCGCTATCGCGATGCGCTTTCAGGCTCTGCACCCTGCCCGGATATCACCCGCATCGACCGCTTTGCCTTCTACGAGCGGGCGCAAAAAGCCTTTGCGATCGTTATCACAGGTGAGCGTGCCAAGTACGGGAATATTCTTTTAAAAAAAGGGGTAACGCCGTAATCTCATGCCGCAGCGCCCGTCCAATGCGGGCGCTCATCGAACGCCAGGGTGAGAAAAATGAAAGCGGCACGACAGCAAGCGATTCTAGACCTGCTCATGAACCATACCAGCCTGACCACCGAAGCCTTATCGCTACAGCTTAACGTCAGCCGGGAAACCATTCGTCGCGACCTCAGCGAACTCCAGTCCCAGGGGAAAGTGCTGCGCAACCACGGTCGGGCAAAAGTGATTCATCGGGAAAACCAGGATAGCGGCGACCCTTTTCACATCCGTCTTAAAAGTCATTACGCCCACAAGGCAGATATCGCGCGTGAAGCCCTTGCGTGGATAGAAGAAGGGATGGTTATCGCCCTTGATGCCAGCTCAACCTGCTGGTATCTGGCCCGCCAGCTGCCGGATATCGACCTTCATGTGTTTACCAATAGCCAGCCGATTTGCCAGGAGTTGAGCAAGCGCGAAAATATTCAGCTCACCTGCTCCGGCGGTACGCTCCAGCGCAAATATGGCTGTTACGTCAGCTCGTCGCTTATCTCGCAGCTCAAATCGCTGGAAATCGACCTGTTTATTTTTTCGTGTGAAGGCATCGACAGCGACGGCGCGCTTTGGGACTCGAATACGGTCAATGCCGATTTTAAATCGCTGCTGCTGAAGCGGGCTTCGCAATCGTTACTGTTGATTGATAAGAGCAAATTTAATCGTTCGGGGGAGGCGCGGATCGGCCATCTGAATGATGTGACGCATATTGTTTCTGATGTATCGCAGTCATAACGGCTATTTGCAGCGCCGGATAATAGCTTAACGCCTTACCCGGCCTGCAAAAATCGACAAAACTAGCGTTCGTCGCGACGACCACCGACGGCAGCCCACAGGCGGCGCACGTGAACGGTCACTTCTTCGCGATCGTGATACAGCTGGCGCGCCTGGATTTGCGCGTTAATACCGTGCTCGTCCAGTTGCTCCTGAATATAAGCCAGGTTGCGCGATAGCTCTTCATAGCGTTTTTTCATCGGCAGTTTAAGGTTAAAGATAGTTTCACGACACCAGCCGTTCACCAGCCACTGCGCCATAAGCGCCGACACTTTCGCCGGTTTTTCCACCATATCGCACACCATCCATGAGATGTTGTTGCGCGTCGGACGATATTTGAAGCCATCTTCACGCAGCCAGGTCACCTGCCCGGTATCCATCAGGCTTTGCGCCATCGGGCCATTATCCACCGAGGAGACCCACATGTTGCGCTGCACCAGCTGATAGGTCCAGCCGCCGGGACAAGCCCCGAGATCTACCGCGTACATACCGTTCGCCAGACGCTCATCCCACTCATCTGCCGGAATAAAGGTATGAAACGCCTCTTCCAGCTTGAGGGTTGAACGGCTCGGCGCGTCCGACGGAAATTTAAGGCGCGGAATACCCATATAGAACGGCGAGTTGTTATTGGACAACGAATAGCCGGTATAGCAGCAGCCGGGGGCGATAAAGAACACATGCACCACCGGACGTTTTGGCGTTTCATAGTTGGTCAACACCCCCGCCTCGCGCAGCGCCGCACGCAGCGGTACCGTAAACTTACGGCAGAACTTCATCAGCTCTTTGCTTTCGTTGGTATCAGCGACCTCAACGCGCAGATCGCCGCCTTTTTCGACCACGCCCTGCAGCATCCCGACAATCGGAGTGATCCTGTCTTCCGGCGGCAGGTCGCGCAGCAGCTCGCTGACAACAAACATCTGACGAGCAAACACCAGCGAACTGAACGGCAGTTCACGCACCAGCTTTTCGCCGTCTTCAGCCTGATAGCACTCAAAAATCACATAGCCGGAGTCGTCTTTGACTCGGGCAAAACCAAATACCTCAAGGCGGCCAGCCTTATCGGTAATTTCTGCTGCGCACTCTTTCTCAAACCCAGGGCGACAATAGAGGACAACTTTATTCATGAACAACGCCCTTACGTTTCAGACGAATTGCACCAATTAACATTAATACCCAACCGGCAAGGAAGCAGACGCCTCCCACCGGCGTAACGAACGCCCACAGGCGTAAATGCGATAGCGCCAGACAGTACAGGCTGCCGCTAAAAAGAACGGTACCGAGCGCCATAAACACGCTGCTCCAGTAAAACCAGATGCTGATACGGCGCTGCATCGCCACCGCCAGACCAAAAATTGCCAGCGTGTGGAAAGCCTGATATTGCAGGCCGGTATGGATCCAGCCCATTTCCACAACGCCCATCGTTTTACTTAAAACATGCGCACCAAAAGCGCCCAGAGCCACAAAGATAAAACCGCTTATCGCGGCGAATATCAGCATAAAACGGCTGGTCATGTGATTACCCTACAATGATTTATTGTTCGTAACGAAAGCGAAATTTTTCTTGTTCATTAGCCGCTTTTGCCAGAATCCACTGGCGGAAGGCAGCTATTTTACCCAGTTCAGCCTGACTGTCATGACAAACGAGATAAAACGCATTCTTGCTGACCAGAACATCATTAAACGGGCAGACCAAACGGCCTGCCTCAATCTCGGACTGCGCCATCACGTTGTTGGCCAGAGCGACACCTTGTCCATGGATTGCGGCCTGCAGCACCATTGCGCTGTGGCTAAAAATCGGTCCCTGTTGCACATTAATATGGTTTAGACCCAACTGGCGGGTATAAGTTTGCCAGTCGCGACGGGAAGCATCGTGTAACAGCGTATGTTGCGCCAGATCGGCAGGTGTTTTCAACGCTTTGTCACCGGTAAGCAACAATGGCGAGCAAACCGGGAGCAGATATTCGGCGTATAATTTTTCAACGCGCAGCCCCGGCCAATTGCCGCGGCCATAAAAAATCGCCACGTCGACATCATCCGCCAGCTTGTCTTCCTGACGGTCTACCGCCTGGATTCTGACATCGATTCCCGGATAAGCTGAGTTAAAGCTTGTGAGTCTCGGCACCAGCCACTGTATGGCAAAACTGGGCAGCATACTGACGGTCAACGCCCCTTTTGCACTTCGTGCCTGAAGCTTGCGGGTCGCCTCGGTGAGCTGGGAAAAAATATCTTTAATATCCTGAAAATAGCTCTGTCCCTCTTCCGTCAAAAGAAGAGAACGATTGCGTCGACGGAACAGCTTGAGGCCGAGGAAATCCTCCAGGGACTTGATTTGGTGGCTGACTGCGGCCTGGGTCACAAAAAGCTCATCGGCGGCGCGAGTGAAGCTAAGATGACGTGCGGCTGCATCAAAAACACGTAATGCATTCAGAGGTGGCAAACGCTTTGACATAGTTATTCTGGCTTAGATGTTAAGGCAATTTAACAAACAGGAAACAACAGTTAACCTATTAGTTTTTTTTATCTGAGCCATTATAATTTGTCCGTTGAGGTTCTACCAGCAAATACCTATAGTGGCGGCACTTCCTGAGCCGGAACGAAGAGCTTTTTTTGGAATGCGTGTTCCAACAAGCTTTTGGCTTACGGTTGTGATGTTGTGTTGTTGTGTTTGCAATTGGTCTGTGTGTGCGGACCATGGTAGCTAAGCTACCCCTTTTTCACTTCCTGTACATTTACCCTGTCTGTCCATAGTGATTTAATGTAGCACCGCAATGCGCGGTGCTTTTTTTTGCCTGCTAAATGTCAATCACTTATCCAGTTCGCCCAACTGTTTTACATCTGAGCGATTAATCTGCTGCTTATTGCCCCAGGCATCTTTGTAGGAAATCATCCCGGTATCATTGTCCGTTTGCGGTTTCCCGTCCGTCACAATGGTGCGCCCGTCATTAGTGTGCATCACGTAGTTGGAAGAACAGGCGCTCAGACTGAAGGTCAGCACACAGGCAGAAATAATGGCGGCAGTCTTATTCATTTTCATCTTTCTCTCCTTACGACTATTTATACTGTTTATGATTCATTCATCACCAGGTTAAAACGCAAACCCAACACTATTTAGCATAACCATCTTTTACACCACCGAAGTCACATTCAGAAAATTCCACTCGTTAGCAGAAACCTTGTATCGCCAGCCGATTTGCGCGACGATCGCCGAATCAAAATGAGGAGCTCATGAACGCATTCAACCCCGTCCAATTTCGCGCCCAGTTTCCGGCGCTGGCCGATGCTGGCGTCTATCTTGATAGCGCAGCAACGGCGCTTAAGCCGCTGGCGGTAATCGAGGCCAGCGACCAGTTTTATCGGCTCAGCGCGGGTAACGTCCATCGCAGCCAGTTCGCCGCTGCTCAACGCTTAACCGAACGCTATGAAGACGCGCGCGAACGCGTGGCAGCGCTGCTTAACGCCCCTTCCGGCAAGGATATTGTCTGGACGCGCGGCACCACTGAGTCCATCAACATGGTGGCGCAGAGCTACGTCCGTCCGCGCCTGAAGCCGGGCGATGAAATTATCGTCAGCGAAGCTGAGCATCACGCCAATCTGGTTCCGTGGCTGATGGTCGCAGAGCAGACCGGAGCCCGGGTGGTGAAGCTTCCGCTTGCGGCCAATCGCCTGCCGGATGTGGCTCAACTGAGCTCCCTAATTACGCCGCGCAGCCGGGTGCTGGCTATCGGCCAGATGTCCAACGTCACCGGCGGCTGTCCGGATCTGGCGTTGGCGATTGGTCTGGCCCACGCTGCCAATATGGTAGTGATGGTGGATGGCGCGCAGGGCGCGGTGCATTTCCCGGCGGACGTGCAGGCGCTGGATATCGACTTTTATGCCTTCTCGGGTCATAAGCTTTACGGACCAACCGGCATCGGCGCGCTGTATGGCAAAAGCGAACTGCTGGCCGAGATGTCGCCCTGGCTCGGCGGCGGGAAAATGATTACTGAAGTCACCTTCGACGGCTTCAAAACCCAGCCTGCGCCTTACCGCTTCGAAGCAGGAACGCCAAATATCGCCGGAGTAATTGGCCTGAGCGCGGCGCTGGAGTGGCTGGAAGAAACCGATATTGCCCAGGCGGAAAACTGGAGCCGCAGCCTGGCTACGCTGGCGGAAGAGGAGCTGGCGAAGCGTCCGGGCTTCCGTTCCTTCCGCTGCCAGGACTCCAGCCTGCTGGCGTTTGATTTTGACGGCGTGCACCATAGCGACATGGTCACGCTACTGGCGGAGTCCGGCATCGCACTGCGGGCCGGTCAACACTGTGCTCAGCCGCTGCTGGCGGCGCTTGGCGTCAGCGGTACCCTGCGAGCCTCGTTCGCGCCTTATAATACGCAAGACGATGTTTATGCGCTGGTGCACGCCGTTGACCGCGCCCTGCAAATACTGGTGGATTGATGACGACTTCTCACCCTTTTGGTACCCACATTACTGAAGAGGCCTTGCGCCAGACCTTCACTCCACTCACCCAGTGGGAGGATAAATACCGCCAGCTGATTTTACTCGGTAAGCAACTTCCGGCGCTGCCGGACGACCTGAAAGCCCGTGCCAAAGAGATTGCCGGGTGTGAAAACCGCGTCTGGCTGGGCTATTTCATTGATGCCGAGGGCAAACTGCATTTCTACGGCGATAGCGAAGGCCGCATTGTGCGCGGCATGCTGGCGGTGTTATTAACCGCCATTGAGGGGAAAAACGCCGGGGAACTGCTGGCACGGGACCCGCTGACGCTGTTTGATGAGCTGGGACTACGCGGTCAGCTCAGCGCCTCGCGCAGCCAGGGGCTGAATGCGCTGAGCGAAGCGGTTCTCACCGCCGCCCGCGAGGTTTAAGCTCACCCCGGGGGCGGCGCTTGACGCGCCTTGCCCGGGCTACGGGTTCGTGCGGTTTTGTAGCCCGGACAGGTATGCAAGCCACGAATCTCCGCGCTCTGGTAGCCCGGATAAGGCGTCAGCCGCAATCCAGGGATGTCTCTGCCTGAAATATCGTGCGCGCTTTCCCCGGGGTGGTGCGGTTTTGTAGCCCGGACAGGTGCGCAGCACCGCCTCCGGGGAATTACCCGGCAGTAGCTGCCGCTTCACGCGCCATCTTCGCCAGCATTTTCTTCAATGCATGGGACACGGCGACAAAACCAAAGGTCGCGGTCACCATCGTCGCCGCGCCAAATCCGGATGCGCAATCCATCCGTTTTGGGCCCTCGGCGGTGCTTTTCATTGCGCACACGCTGCCGTCTGCCTGCGGATACACCAGCGCTTCGGTAGAAAAAACGCAATCAATGCCCAGCTTACCTTTACTGTTCTTCACCACTCCAAACTGGCTTTTTAGCCGCTCGCGCAGCTTGGCTGCAAGCGGGTCCTGGATGGTTTTCGCCAGATCAGCGACCTGAATTTGCGTCGGGTCGATTTGCCCTCCCGCGCCACCGGTAGTCACCAGCGGCACCTTATTGCGGCGGCAGTAAGCGATCAACGCCGCTTTCGGGCGCACGCTGTCGATGGCGTCAATCACGTAGCTAAAGCCGACGCCGAGATACTCCGCGACGTTTTCCGGGGTGACAAAATCGTCCACCACCGTCACCCGACACTCGGGGTTGATCAGGCGAATGCGTTCCGCCATCACTTCCGCTTTCGCCAGCCCGACGTTACCGCCCAGAGCGTGAACCTGGCGATTGGTATTAGTCATGCAGACATCATCCATATCGATAAGGGTAATCGCGCCAATCCCGGTTCTCGCCAGCGCTTCCGCCGCCCAGGAACCCACACCGCCGATGCCGACCACGCAGACATGCGCATCGGCAAAACACTGCAGCGCTTTTTCACCATATAAACGTGCCGTACCGCCAAAACGCTGACGCCAGGCATCGCTGATTACAACAGACATAAAACCTCAGAATTAGTGGGAATTCCCGGGTCGCGGCGCAAGCGCCTTACCCGGGCTACAAAATATCGGCCAGGTGCGCGTTAACCGCTAAAGACGTTGCCAACGCCCGGCGCGTTTTTCAGCACCCATACGCGACCATAGTGGTTATACCAACCGGCACGATGCCCGGCATCTGCGCCAATGCCCTGGTAAATATCAAAGTGCTGACCCTTAATCGCACCGCCAACGTCCAGAGCAACCATTAAGCGCAGCTCGTACTGGCCGTTAAACTTACCGTTATTATCCAGTAGCGGCACTTCCGCCAGCAGCGTGGTTCCCGCAGGAATAATCGAACGGTCGGAGGCCACCGATGCACGACCAATCAACGGCACCGCGCTGGCGCCTTTCACCGGTGCGAAAGACTGAGGCTTAAAGAAGACGAACGACGGGTTCTGCTCCAGCAGTTCACGAACTTCCGCCTCGCTGTGCTTTTCACCCCATTCGCGGATCGCCTGCATCGACATATCTTCACGCTTCACTTCGCCGCGATCGATAAGCACCTTACCGATGCTGTAATAGGACCAGCCGTTTTTCCCGGCATAGCTAAAGAAGTTCAGCGGCGAGCCGTCGCCAAAATCAATATAGCCGCTGCCCTGCACGTCCATTATAAAGTTGTCCATCAGCGAGTTGCTGTAGGCCAGGATGTAGTTGTCGCTCAGAGCGCCCGCGTAAATGCTGGCGCGGGACGGTAGCTTACCGCGCTTGGGCGGCATACGGTAAATCGGATACTGGAACTCGCCCTGGCGAGTATGGCGCGCCTGCACCACCGGCGTGTAGTAGCCAGTAAACTGGACGTTACCGTAGTTGTCCGTCCCCTGCATCTGCCAGGCATCGATACCAAACTGGCTCAGCGTGCGGGTATCACCGCCGGAGCGCAGCCAATCCTGCAACGCGTTGTAGACGTTACTCTGACTATTATAGAGGCGCGGCGAGGCGCTACGGATTTTGCTCACCTGCTCGGAGAAGTCACCAGCGTTAATCGGTGAGCCGACCGCATCAGGTTGGTTAACCAATGAAAACGGCTGGGTGAGTTTGTCTTCATTATACTGCTGACCGCGATCGGTCGGTTTTGAGGAACAGGCGGCCAGCATTGCCAGCATTGCCCCTGTTACTGCGTATTTTGCCCAACGTCCTTTCATGGTATCTCTTCTTTATGCAACTAAGCCCGGGTGCGTGATGAAGATAACAAACCCCCAGGGCTAATGAAATGCGCTTAGGCACGGCAAAGACAGTTTTGCGCAAAAAACAGACTAACAATGCTTCCATATGCATCAATTCTTACAAAATTGACGATTTCTATGAAAAAGGGTTGCATCAAAACGTTAGCAGAGTATAGTGCGCTTCCACGGACGCGGGGTGGAGCAGCCTGGTAGCTCGTCGGGCTCATAACCCGAAGGTCGTCAGTTCAAATCTGGCCCCCGCAACCAATTAAAATCAGAGAAGTAACGTTACTCGATGGAAGAGTAATGACGGACGCGGGGTGGAGCAGCCTGGTAGCTCGTCGGGCTCATAACCCGAAGGTCGTCGGTTCAAATCCGGCCCCCGCAACCAATTAAAATCTGATGCAAGTTTACTCGATGAAGAGTAAAGACGGACGCGGGGTGGAGCAGCCTGGTAGCTCGTCGGGCTCATAACCCGAAGGTCGTCGGTTCAAATCCGGCCCCCGCAACCAACATCATAAACACCCTCAAGGGTGTTTTTTTGTTTCTGCGTTCCGCAAATCCCAGACCTTTCACGGGAACGGCTTAGCACCGTCCCCGCAAATCTCCTCAGCCTTTTGGCAAAACAATATTGCTTGCCGCCAGCATGCCCATATCGTGGTACATCGCACAGGCCGCTTCGACAATTGGCATGGCCAGCGCCGCGCCGCTGCCTTCTCCCAGGCGCATACCCATATTGAGATACGGATCCAGCTCCAGATGCATCAGCGCCGTGCGTGCGCCCTTCTCTGCCGAATAGTGCGACGGTATCAGATAGGGTTTCACTTCCGGCGCAATTCGGCACGCCGCCAGCGCCGCCGCGTAAGACAGGAAGCCATCGAGTAGTACCGGCAACCCACAGGAAGCCGCGCCCAGCATCACGCCCGCCATCCCCAATAAATCAAAACCGCCCACTTTCGCCAGAACGTCCAGGCCATCATTCGCGTCAGGCTGGTTAACGGCGATGGCTCGACGCACCACTTCCACTTTGTTACCGACTTTGGTCAGCGGTAAATTCGCGCCAATCCCCACCACCTCTTGCGCATCGCTACCGGTCAGAACGCTGACAATCGCCGCCGCCGGAGTAGTATTCGCCATCCCCAACTCACCAACGCCAAACAGCGTGACGCCATCTTCCGCCAGCCCACGGGTATAGCGAATCACCTCCAACAGCAGCTCTTCGGCCTGACCACGGCTCATTGCCGGGCCGACGGCGATATTTCCGCAACCACGCGCCACGCGCATATTGATAACGCCAGGAATCAGCTCGGCATCAATCCCGACGTCAATCACATGCATTTCCGCCCCTGCCTGCGCCGCCAGCACGCAAACGCCGGTCTTGCCCAGCGTCATATTCGCCGCCTGAATCGCGGTCACCACTTTGGGCGAAATCGCCACCCCTTCATCCCAAACGCCGTGGTCGGCGCACATCACCAGCAGCGCCTTCTTTTTCACCTGCGGCACACCTTCAAGACCGGGCATTCCCGCGAGCTGTACGGCCAGGTCTTCAAGGCGTCCGAGGCTTCCCGGCGGCTTAAGCAGGCCATCAATATGGAGTTGCGCGCGCGCCATCGCATTTTCATCAAGCGCAGGGATCGCGCCCAGTAGAGAGGTTAAGCTTTGCATAGAGGTTCTCGTCATGTTGGCTGGCTCATGGCAGAGCCAGCAGGAAGAATAACTCCCGGTACGGAGCGCCTGATTTATTTGATTTTTACGCCAATGCCCGACACCACCAGCCAGACCTCATCCGCCGCCGCCGCAAGGCGCTGATTCACCCGCCCGGCGATATCGCGGAAATGGCGAGCCAGACGGTTTTCCGGCACGATCCCCATCCCCACCTCGTTGGTTACCAGCACCACGTGAGCCGGGCAGCGCTGACAGGCGGTAATCAGCACCGCGATTTCGGCGTCAATAGCCCGCTCCATCGCCGCGTAATCCCAGCCGTCCGGCGAACTGTCGCCGCCCAGCGCAAACAGCAAATTGGTGACCATGGTGGTAATACATTCCAACAAGATCGCTTCTTCGGGATGGTTATCCGGCGTTATCAGCTCATCAAGCTGCTGCCAGCGCTCAGCCGTGCGCCAGTGCGCGGGCCTGCCGTCGCGGTGGTGCTGGATCCGCGCCGCCATCTCATCATCAAAAATCTGTGAAGTGGCGATGTACAGCACCTGCGGCGAGTGGGCGATCAGCGCTTCAGCGTGACGACTTTTACCGCTGCGCGCCCCGCCGGTGACTAAAGTCAGCATACGGGCTCCTGATGCTGGCGCATGATGGCGTAGATTTTTTCGATATCAATATTCTGGCGCATCGCGTCGGCCAGTAGATCGAACTGCTGGGATTTGTACTGCGCATACTGGAAGTCACTATCGAGCGCCGCCAGACCTTTACGCTGGCGCAGGCCGTTGACCAGCGCGCGGGTGAATTCATCGCTATCAAACAAGCCGTGAAGATAGGTACCAAACGCCAGACCATCGTCGCTCACCGCGCCGTCCGCCACGCTCAGCCCGTTTTTATGTAATTGCATCAGTGAACGGCAGCCGTCGTGCAGCTCGGTCTCGCCCATATGAATTTCATAGCCGCGTACGGCAAGCCCTGCCGTTGCCGCCAGCCACTCCGGCAGCGCTGGAGCCAGTGTCGCCGTGACCTGAGTGGTGGTTTTGCGCTGTGCGAAGTGGGTCACGGTATTGAGCAACCCTAGCCCGGGCTGGGTGCCAAGTCCCGATTCCACCTCATCAATAATGGTTTCGCCGAGCATCTGGTAGCCGCCGCAAATCCCCAGCACCGGCACGCCCTGACGCCGGGCCTGCAGCACCGCGTGCGCCATCCCGCTTTCGCGCAGCCAGGCCAGATCGCCGAGCGTATTTTTGCTGCCCGGCAGGATCACCATATCAACCCCCGCCAGCTCCTGCGGCTGGCGAACATAGCGCACGCGAACGTCCGGCTGCGCCGCCAGCGCGTTGAAGTCGGTAAAGTTGGAAATATGCGGTACCTGGACCACGGCAATCTCAATGTCACGCTTGTCGGTGCGCAGGTATTTGCCTTTTTGCAGCGCCACGCCGTCTTCGTCTTCGAGATCAACATCCAGCCACGGCATCACGCCGAGCACCGGGACGTTGGTCAGCGCTTCTATCTGCTCGATACCCGAGTAAAGCAGCGTCACGTCGCCGCGAAATTTGTTAATGATCACCCCTTTGACCCGCGCACGTTCGTGGTCGTGCAGCAGTGTGAGGGTGCCGTAAATGGAGGCGAAGACGCCACCACGGTCGATATCCGCCACGAGGATCACCGGGCACTGCGCCATTTCGGCCATGCCCATATTGACGATGTCGCGGTCGCGCAGATTGATCTCCGCCGGGCTGCCCGCCCCTTCCAGCACCAGCACATCATGCTCGGCTGCCAGGCTGTTATAGACCGAAAGGATCTGCTCGCGCAGTCGCGGCTTGTATTCGTGATAGCTCACCGCGTCCATATCGGTCGCCACCTTGCCCATCAGCACCACCTGGGCTTTGCGGTCGCTGGTCGGCTTGAGCAGCACCGGGTTCATACGCACATCCGGGGCAATGCCCGCCGCTTCAGCCTGGAAAATCTGTGCGCGCCCCATCTCTTTGCCATCCGGCGTGATACCGGAATTGAGCGCCATATTCTGCGATTTAAACGGCGCGGTACGCTGCCCGTCCTGATAAAAAATACGGCACAGCCCCGCCACCAGCACGCTTTTACCGACGTCAGAAGCGGTGCCCTGTAACATAATTGCCAGCGTCATGACGCCTCCTTCATTGCATGATTTCGCATCCGCTCAAAAAACTCGTCTTCGGTTTTGCACAACGGCAGCCCCAGCTGCGCATGCAGCTTCACCAGCCACGGTTGGGTGAGTCCAGCTTGCGTCATTAACTCGCTGCGGGAAAATACCTCGCCGGGTTCACCGTGCGCCAGCACTTCGCCACGGCGCAAAACGTAAACCGCATCGCTGACTTCATAAATCAGATCGATATCGTGGCTGGAGATCACCACGTGGTTGCCTTGATCGACAATGCGCTTAATGATGTCGATCATCTGCGCGCGCCCGGAGGGATCGAGGCCCGCCGTGGGTTCATCAAGCAGTAAATAGCGTGCCTGCAGCACCAGCGCTCCGGCAATCGCCACGCGTTTTTTCTGCCCATGGCTCAGGCACTGAATCGGCTGCTGGCGAAAAGACTGCGCATCAACCAGGGTCAGCGCATCGTCCACCCGGCGGGCGATTTCATCTTCCGCGACGCCCAGGTTGCGCAGGCTAAAGGCGATATCGCTGTCGATATCGGTATAAAAGATCTGCTGATCCGGATCCTGAAATACGGTCGCCACCTGTTGACGCAGCGCCAGCAGGCCGCGCTTGCCGTAATCCAGCGGCTTCCCTTGCCACAACACCGCCCCTTTTTGCGGGCGCAGCAGGCCGCTCAGGTTCATAAAAAGCGTGGATTTTCCGCAGCCGTTTGCCCCCACCAACCCGGTCACGGAGTGGTGAGAAAAATCCAGCGTCAGCCCCTTCAGCACCGGCTCATCCTGATAGCGAAACCAGAGATCGGTCGTGGCAAGCATACTTATCCTTAGAGGTGAAAATCACCCTGGTACAGTTTGATATCCAGCGTGGTGCTCATTTGTTGGTAGCGGATCATCACGCGGGTAAACAGCAACCCCACCAGCATCGCCAGCGAACGATAGCCTTTCGGCACGCTACGGTAGCCAAAACGCAAAGTTTGCGCACGGTGAATCGCCAGCGCTTCGTCTAAGAGAATAAAAATAAAGCGCCAGGTCAGCAGGATTTGCTCGGTCAACAGTCGCGGTACCCGACCGCGCTTAAGCAGCAAAATCAGCTGCGGGAACGGCAGGTTCAGCACTAGCCAGAAGGTGGACGCCAGCGCCGCCAGGCTGCGCCAGAAGGTCTCATTAGCGGTGTTCAGCCCCGCTGACGTGATGCCCAGCCAGTAGCTTCCCAGCGGAACGCTCACCAGCAGAGCGTGCGGATCGCGACTGATGCTAAACAGAATGGTCAGCACGCCTATCAGCAGGAAGCCGAACGGTAGCGCCATCCAGCGGCACCAGCGCCACAGCGAAACCCGCAGCAGCCAGCAGGTCAAGGCGGCAATCAGCACCATTTCAATCCCCTGCCCCAACGGGGGCAGGGTAAAGGCCAGCACCATCAGCAGCAGCCAGAACAGAAACTTGCGCTCTGGCGCGACGTGAAACCAGCGGCTTTGATAGCTTAGTCGGTCAAACCCGGTCATCACGGCGTTGTCTGCCTTTGCTGTAGCCCAAAATATAGAAAATCACCGCCGCGCCAAGAGAGCCCTGGAGGGTAAACAGCAGACTTTCAATCTCCCCGCTCGCCGGTTCGTACAGCGGCTGGAACCATGGCTCATAGTGCGGTGCAACCACCTGAATCTGGCTCTCCGCCTCGCCGTCCGAACCGCCATATTCCCCGCCGTGATTAATAAAGAACGGCAGGATCACCAGCGCCACCACCATCGCTAACAATATCAGCATCTTTTTCATGTTAATGCCCCTGTGCGGTCTGTGCGGTGATCAGCTGACGTTTGGTCAACTGGTCGTAGATCATGACGGTTAACAACCCTTCAGCGATGGCGATCGGGATCTGCGTCAGGCAGAAGATCCCCATGAATTTGACGATCGAGCCGGTTGCGCCCGCCGTCGGATCCGGGAAGGCCACGCCAAGCTGCACGGAGGTGACAAAGTAGGTCACCAGATCCGCCAGCATCGCGCAGAGAAATACCCCGACGTCGCGGCGAATCCCCGCGCGGCAGGCCATTTTCCACACCATATAGCCGACCACCGGCCCAATCACCGCCATCGACATGCCGTTAGCGCCGAGCGTTGTCAGCCCGCCATGCGCCAGCAGCAGCGCCTGGAACAGCAGCACGATAGCGCCAAGGATCGCCACTACGCCCGGCCCGAACAGGATGACCGCCAGGCCGACGCCGGTCGGGTGCGAACAGCTGCCGGTAACGGAAGGAATTTTCAGCGCCGAGAGCACAAAAATAAACGCTCCGCACAGCGCCAGCAGTACCTTCTGATTGTTATCTTCCTGCACAATACGGCGCAGGCGCACCAGCCCGTACCACAGGCAAGGCAGAAACAGCAGCCACCATGCCAGGGCCCACATCGGGGGTAAAAATCCCTCCATGATGTGCATCGCGAAGGCCTTTTCGGGAACCACTATCAGCAATAGCGCCGCAGCTAACCCGCTGAAAGACAGCTGTTTTAGCTGTTGTTCAAGTTTCATTCTGCATACTCCCACTGTTTATTCACCAGGATGGTCGAAAAATAGGGCAGCGGCTGTTCGTCGCTGACATCATTCAGATGACGCCAGCACTGTTCGCCGGGCAGCGTGGCCTCGGACATCATCAGCGCGGCATCGAGCAGGCCGTTTTTGGCCAGCAGGGCTTTGATACGCGCAAAGCGGCCGTAGACCTTCATCAGCACCAGGCTTTCATGCTGGCGTAGTGCCTGTTCAATTTCTTCTTCCGGCGCGGTGCATGAGACCACCGCCAGCGACTGTTGCTCCATGGCCAGCGGCGTTTTCGAACGCGCGGCGATGGCGGCGAAAGAGGTGACGCCAGGAACAATTTCCAGCCAGTCCGCACAGCCGATACGCTGGAGTAAGAACACCCAGGTGCTGAACAGCATGGCGTCGCCGAGGGTAATAAACCCGACCTGTTTACCCGCCTCTACTTCATGCACCAGCGCGGCGGCAACTTCGTCCCAGACCGCCTCTTTTTCCGCACTGTCGGCGCTCATCGGAAAATGGCAGCAGCGTACTTCGGTCTGTTCGCCGATATATTCGCGCACGATGGAGAGCGCCAGGCTGTCGCCGCCTTTACGTCCAGCGGGGGCGTAGAGAATATCCAGTTTGCCAAGAATGCGCGCCGCACGAACGGTAATCAGGTCGGATGCGCCCGGTCCGGTGCTCAGGGCATACAGTTTGCCGCTCATGCTGCTTCCTCCATTGCCAGATTCAGCGCCTGTTGTAGATGGGCGACGAACATCGCACGCACCGCCGGATTTTCGCCCAGCCCGCTAAGCCACGGCGTCGCCGGAATACCCGCGGCGTTGAACAACGTTTTCCAGGAGTCCTCTTCATCGGAGGCCATATCGTTGATGGCATGATCGCCCGCCACCAGCATCAACGGCATCAGGTGAACGCCGGTAACCTCCTGCTGGCGCAGGCTGTCGATAAGAATGTCGACTTCTGGATAACTTTCGACTGCCCCAACCCGCGCCGGAAAGCGCTGGGCGGTCATCATATGGTCCAGACAGGCGTAGGCGGCGAAGGCGTGATGACTGGCACCGTGCCCCATAAAGACCACCGTTTCTTTCTCAGCAAGCGGCGGCATCTGCTGACGCAGTGCGTGCATCAGTTGAACATAATCGTCATGGCTGCTCAGCAGCGGCGCGCCCAGCGTCAAGCGGGCGAATAGCGGGCGCATGCTTTGCACTTCGCGAACGATCTTTTCGTATTCATCGCCGTTAATGATGTGCAGCGACTGAATCGCCACATCCTGATAGCCCTGTTCGGCGAGCTTCTGCAAAGCCTGCAACGGTGTATCAATCTCGATACCATCACGCTGCTTGAGCTTGCGAATAATCATCCCGGAGGTAAAGGCGCGAAACGTGTCGCGGTCAGGACAGCTGGCCGCCAGCTCACGCTCGCAGGCGACAATGTTCTTTTCACAGGTGTCGGGATAGCTGGTGCCAAAACTGATCACCAGAAGCGCTTTTTTCATTTCTGACTCCTTAAGCAGCGGCCAGCCAGCGCGCTAAGCGTTGGGCAAAGGCAGCCTGACTTTCCAGTAACTCTTCACCCGTCACCAGCGGTGCCGGGCGTGTAATCACGATGCAGGGGATACCAGCATCGAGACAGGGTTGTACTTTTTCCTGATAACCGCCTTCCGCACCGGAGGCCTTGGTGATCACCACATCGGCGCGGCACTGGCGGTAAAAAGCGGCGTTAAACTCGGCGCTGAACGGCCCGCATAGCGCGAAGATCTCGCCGACGCCAAAGCCAAGCTCAGCGCACTGCGCGATAACATCGGGAACGGGCAGTACGCGAGCCAGTAGCGTTTTTTCACCTAATCCTGCCCGCCAGCGCGCCAGATCTTTGCTTCCCGTGGTGAGCAGCACGCGCTGACCAAAGCGCCGTGCCACATCGCAGGCTTCTTCGATGCTCTGCACGGTATAAAGCTGTGGATGCGTCAGGTCGCTAAGCTGTTCCGGGCGCTGATAGCGGCTGAGCAACACGCCAGCGGTTTCACAGGCGCGGATGATGTTGCGGCTCACCACTTCGGCGTAGGGATGCGACGCATCAATCACCCAGCGGGTACGGTTGGCCTTTAGCCAGGCAATCATCTCCTCCAGCTCAAGTCGCCCGCAGCGAACCTGTCCCTGAATATCGCCCGCCAGCTGCTGGCCGGTCGGCGTTGCCACCGACAGGGTGTATTTGACCTGCGCCGCGTCCAGCTGTTGGCATAGCGCCCGCGCGTCGCTGGTTCCGCCCATGACCAGCACCTCGCCGTAGCTCACAGCACATAGCCTCGCGGAGTGATCATCAGGCCATCCTGTATATAGGTCGCTTTATTGCCTACGATCACCAGGCTGGTCATATCGACCGGTTCAAAATCCATCTCCCCCAGGGTGGTCAGCCATTTTTCCTGTTTCTTACGTCCGGCGGACTTCACGATGCCCACCGGCGTTTGTGCGCTTTTGCTGGCAGAGAGTAGTTCGAAGGCTCGGGCCAGATGCCCTTCGCGACCGCGGCTGCGTGGGTTGTAAAAACAGATAACAAAATCGGCTTCGCCTGCGGCAACGATGCGTTTTTCAATCACCGGCCACGGCGTCAGCAAGTCGCTGAGGCTGATATGACAGAAGTCGTGCATCAGCGGCGCGCCCAGTAGCGAGGCGGCGGCGATGCTGGCGGTCATCCCTGGAATAAGGCGGACTTCTACGTCGAGCTTCTGTTTGCTCACCAGCTCCAGCACCAGTCCCGCCATGCCGTAAATACCGGCGTCGCCGCTGCTAATCAGCGCCACGTTATGCCCGGCCTGCGCCAGCTCAATCGCCGCCTGGCAGCGTTCAATCTCTTTGCACATCCCGGTTTTAATCACCTGCTTATCGCCGGTAAAGGCTTTCACCAAGTGGGTGTAGGTTTTATAACCCACGACGATTTCCGCCGCCTGTAACGCCTCAATCGCTTCCATAGTCATCATTGACTGTGAGCCAGGGCCAATCCCGATTACGCTTAACATCAGTGTGAAACTCCCAAAGTAATAGTGACGCCCTGTTCACGCAGGGTTTCGCCCAACAGTTGCCCATGGCTCAGCAGCCACGCCGCTGGACCCGATACGCTCCCAACCCCCACCGTTTGGCGAACAAACGAGGACGCAGGGAAGTGGTGTTCATGCTCACGCAGCGCGTCAGCGGTAAAGGTTTCAAACGGCACGCGACAGCAGGAGGCCAGTTGGATAAGCCCCTGCTCGTGTTTCTTCAGCGTGACGCTGCCGATGGCTTTCAGCGCCAGAGGATCGAGCCGCTGCGCTTCAAGTTGACGTGCCAGCAGCGCCGCTAACAGCGGGAACGGCGTATCGCGACGACAGCCGATGCCCGCAACGACGCGCTGCGGCACCAGCTTCCAGTGCGGCACGGCGATCTCCGGCAGCTCGTTGCGCAGAGAGATGCAAATAAGCGCATCCAGTTCAGGAAGCTGATTCAGGTCAGAAACGGTAATAAACCCACGCCGGTCGCAGTGATTGACATCTTCATCCAGCTCTTCATCCCACCACAGGCCGACGCGCTGATGGCTGACTAGCATCTGGTTAATGATTTTCACCGCCGCGCGGAAGTCGGTCATCCGCGCGTTAAGCTGGAATGCCAGGGTATCGAGGGCCGCCATATCGTTAACGTCGGTGGCGGTGGTGATCACCGGGTCTGCACCCAGCATTCCCGCCAGATAGCGGCTCAGAGCATTAGCCCCGCCCGCGTGACCTGAGAGCAGGCTGATGACGTGCTGCCCGCGTTCATCGATCACCACCACCGCTGGATCGCTGAACTTGTCATTAACCAGCGGCGCCAGCACGCGCACCGCGATACCGGTCGCGCCGATGAAAATCAGCGCCGAGTAGCTGCTGAAGGCCTCGCGCGCGGCGTTGGCGAAGCCGTTTTCAAAGGGTAGAAACCCCTCCTCCAGCAGCTTCTCGCTGGTAAAGCAGGTTAACGGCAGCATTGCCGCCAACCTTTTCGCCAGCAAGACACCGCCTGGGGTCAGGCAGAAAAGAGCGATAGATTCAGGCTTTACGGTATTCATGGCTAAAGTCCGCCGCGTAGAGTTTTGAGTAGTGATACTCGTCCCCAAGGAAATTCCCGACCAGAATGAGCGCCGTTTTACGGATCCCTGCATCGCGGACCTTATCGCCGATATCGGCCAACGTACCGCGCACGGTCTGGCTTTCCGGCCAGGTCGCCTTGTAGATGACCGCCACTGGCGTCGTCGCCGGGTAGCCACCTTCAATCAGGCGCTCCGCCACCCGGTGAATACGCTGTACCGAGAGATAAATCGCCATCGAGGTCTGGTGGCTGGCAAACGCTTCAAGCTGTTCGCGCTCTGGCACCGGCGTGCGTCCTTCAAGACGGGTAATAATCAGGCTCTGAGAGACTTCCGGCACGGTGTACTCAACGCCCAGCTCCGCTGCCGCGCCCAAAAACGCGCTGACGCCCGGCACCACCTGCCAGTCGATACCGCGTTTAGTCAGCTCTTCACCCTGCTCGCGTACCGAACCGTACAGCGAGACGTCCCCGGTCTGTAAACGCACCACCGTTTTCCCGGCTTTTACGCCTGCTTCCATCAGGTCGAGGATCTGTTCCAGATGCAGTTCGGCGCTGTCGTGGCGCTCTGCCCCTGCGGGGCAATACTCCAGTAATTCGGTATTTATCAGCGAACCGGCGTAGATCACCACCTGGGCCTGCTGCAACAAGCGGTAACCCTTGAGGGTAATCAGCTCACGGTCGCCCGGCCCTGCGCCAACGAACCACACACTACGGGGGTCAAATGTCTCAGCCATGGTTTTCTTCCTTCTGACAGGCGATAACAAAAACGGGATTATTCGGTTTGAAATAGTGGCCGCTGCCAAGCCGGGTCAGCGACGAAACGTTAAGCTGGAGGCAATCGACCTGTTCGATCCCCCGTTGTTGCAGGTAGTCGAGGGCGGCGTTCAGGTTCTCTTGCAGAATAAAGGTCATCACCAGACGACCGCCGGGATAGAGCTGCTGCCAGGACCAGTCAATCAGTTCCCCAAGATGGCCGCCGCTGCCGCCCATAAAAATGGCATCGGCCCGTTCGGTAATCACCATCGGCGCTTCGCCGGGCAGGATCTCAATGTTGCCGCAGGCGAAGTGCTGGCGATTTTCATCAAGCAGCTGCAGGGCTGCGGGATTGCGTTCGACCGCCGTCACCTGTAGCGAGGGATATTGCAACGCCGCCTCAATCGACACGCTGCCGGTACCGGCGCCGATATCAATCAGGTGGCTTGCCCGGTGCAGTTCAAGTTTGGCCAGCGCCAGCGCGCGAACCGCTTCTTTGGTCATCGGCACTTTCTCGCCGCGCAGAAAAAGCTCATCTTTCATCGAGGATCACCACCGCGTTAATTTCATATTCAGCGTCGACCTCACTAACCGGCAGCCAGTGAATGCGCTCATTTTCCATCGCCAGATTTTCGCCAATCACCATCCAGCGATACCCTTTTCCCCGCGCTACCAGTTGGGCGGCGATTTCACGCGGCCCGCAGCGCCCGTCGGTCACCATCGCCACTTTGCTGTGGCGAGCCAGCTCGTCGAAAGAGACCTCTCGCCCGTGGCTGCTGGTCAGCCAGATATCGTTCATATCGATTCCGGCGCGGGCGCACAGGTATTGCACCGCGCTGATACCGGGGATAATACGCACGCGTTCGATGCCAAAATGGGCAATCAGCCGCGTGCCGATGCCGTAAAACAGCGGGTCGCCGGAGGCCAGCACCACCACTTGCTGCGCTTCACGCTCTTCGAGCCATTCCAGCAGCTCGGCAATATTGGCGCCCAGCGCAAACTGCTCGCCGTGAAATTCAGGGAACTGCAATAGATGCCGCTTGCCGCCGACCAAAGCGTCTGCCGTCGCCACCGCCTCACGCGCCGCGGGCGTCATCAGATGCAGACCCGACGGCCCCATGCCGACAACCGTTAACATGACATCTCCCGAGCGATCTCTTCGACCGGGCGATTGCTGCCGAGAACCTTGTTATCAAAGGAGAACATGATGGCGTCGCAGGTGGGCGGCGTTTTGGTAAAGCGCAGCATCTGCATCACCCGCAGGCAGATGCGCTCGGCAAGATGGTCGTAGATATGCTGAAAACCGTACGCGTCAATATGTTCCATCGCCGCTTCGGTGGTATCGCATTCGCTGACCAGCCGCAGCAGCTCCAGCGGCGCGCCGAGCAGCGCCAGGTGCGCGACGAGCGTTTCCATGCGCGCATCGGCAATATGGCTGTGGGTGTGGAAAATACCGGCGGCAATTTTAATCAGCTTGCCGGGATGGCCGATCAGCACAATCTGGCGGAAACCAAGGCGCACGGCCTCTTCAATCATGTAGCCGACAAAGTTGCTCATGGTGACCACCACCTGAGAATCAATCCCCATCTGCTCGCGAACAAAGCGCTCTCCGTGGTTGCCCGGCACCAGCACCACGCGATCCAACCCCGCCGCGCGTTTGATCTCCAGCTCCAGCGACAGCGAACGCTTCCAGCTCTCCTCCGACATCGGCGTGACGATCCCGGTGGTACCGATAATCGAGATGCCGCCTAAAATACCGAGCCGTGAGTTGTAGGTTTTCTGCGCCCGCTCTTCGCCTTCCGGTGCGAAAATTTCTACCGCCGCCCCGCGCGATGGGCCAATCGCTTCGCGCACCGCTGACTCAATGGTGTGGCGCGGAGTACGGTTAATTGCCGGACTGCCGATGGGCAGGCCAATCCCTTTGCGCGTCACGGTGCCGACGCCTTCACCGCCGCGCAGAGTGATGTCGCCGGAGTCATCAAGGGTCACACGAGCAAAAATCATCATCCCGTGGGTGGCATCAACATCGTCGCCGCCGTCTTTACGAATCGCGGCAATCGCCTGCTGTCCTTCGACGTGCGGCGACTCGACGTTAAGACACAGCGTCACGCCGGACGGGGTAATAATCGAGACCTGATGAATCAGATGCTGGCGCATCACCATCAGCGCCGCGACTTTTGCCGCCGCCGTCGCGCAGGAGCCGGTGGTATAGCCTTTACGCAATGCCTTGCCGTTGTGCCACACCGGGTCATCAAAGGATTGCTCGCTCATCGCGCCCCCTGCTGGTGATACAGAATGGCGTTGACGATAGCCGCGGCGACGTTGCTACCGCCTTTGCGACCCAGGGCTGCAATGGCTGGCAGGTTGCTTTGCGTCAGGGCCTCTTTCGATTCCGCCGCGCCGACGAAACCAACCGGCACGCCAATCACGCCGTTCACCGCGACATCATGCTCAAGCAGACGAAACAGCGCGGTTGGCGCATTGCCAAACACAAACACCTTCTCGCCCTCTTCGGCCACCGCGATGTCAACCGCCGCCATCGAGCGGGTCATCCCCTGCGCTTTCGCCTCCGCCACCACGCGCGGATCGCTGATATAGCAGCGACACTCGCCACCGGATTTAGCCAGCAGGGTTTTATTAATCCCGGAGAGCGCCATGGTGGTATCGGTATACAGGGTGCAGGGCTGGCTCAGGGCTGCGCTGAGGCGCTCAAGAACATCGGGTGAAAACCACAGAATATCCAGCCAGTCAAAATCGGCGGTGGTGTGGATCACCCGTTTGATAATGGCTTCATGCAGCGGGCTGGCAAAGCGGTAGTCCGGGCGAGTTTCTGCAATAATGTCGCCAATAATGTCGAAGCTTTTCGCCTCAATCGCCTGTGGTTGCTGGATATAGTGCATTTATTTGTCCTCAGGCCACGCCAACCAGCCAGTACCGCGTCGCCATAAACAGCGCCAGTGCCAGGGTCGAGGCTACCCACATCAGTCGAATAGTTCGGGAAATATCGTCTACGGCAATGTCGCGCGTCGCGTCGCCAATCCACGGCTTCTCCACGCGCTGACCAAAGTAATCATTGGGGCCGCCAAGCTGAATGCCGAGCGCCCCGGCAACCGCCGCTTCTGACCAGGCGCAGTTCGGGCTGCTGTGGTTGTAGCGATCGCGCCAGCCAATACGCAGCGCGCGGTCGCCCGCTTCACGGCAGAGGAAAGCGGCCAGGCTGATAAGCAGCCAGCTCAGGCGAGCAGGAATAAAGTTGGCAACATCATCAAGGCGGGCGCTGACCATACCGATGGCGCGGTATTTTTCATGTTTGTAGCCAACCATCGAGTCGAGGGTGTTGACCGCTTTATAGGCCATCGCCAGCGGCGCACCGCCCAGCAGCAGAAAGAAGAGCGGCGCGATAATGCCGTCAACGGCGTTTTCCGCCACCGTTTCCACCACCGCACGGTTAATCTGCTGCGGCTCAAGTTGCGAGGTGTCGCGCCCGACAATCCACGACAGCTTGACGCGGCTTTCCGCCAGATCGCCCGCGCGTAGCGGACGCTCAACGTCCCTTGCCGACTGCGCCAGACAGCGCCCGGCCAGTACGGTGAAGATCATCCACACCTCAACCACCCAGCCAAGCCACGGATGAATCATCTGCGTCAGCGTCAGCACGCCCCAGGAGATACCCCACGTGAGGCCGACCACGATGACCCACATCACCCCGCCGCCGATGCGTAAAGCAAAGTCGCTGTGGCAGTAGCGGCGCACGCTGCGCTGAACGGCGGCGATCAGGTTGCCTATCCAGCGCACCGGATGCGGCCAGCTCTGCGGGTCGCCAATGATAAAATCGAGGATCCAGGCCACGCCCCAGGCCAGCAGCGTCATTGGGCGCTCCTTGCGGCAGCCAGCCAGTGGTTGAGCATCGCCGGACGCTGGGCAAAATGCAGATGCAGGTAGCTGGCAAAAGTGTTGCCTACCTGCCAGCCCCCCGACCACTGCTGAAGCGTCAGGCCGTCGCGCACTTTACGGCAGGCCAGCACCGCCGGGTTTTCCGGGATGAAATCTGAGTAGTGAAACTCGTGCCCGCGTAGGGTTTCGCCGGGTGCTGCCAGCAGCGTTTGCCGCATCGCCCTCGCTTCGCAGTAGCCAAAGCGGGTGAGCCGTTTGCCCATCTTGCTGTGGCCGGGAATAAGATTGGCCATCGGGTAAACTTCACCGCCGGCGTCTTCAAGGGTGCTGCCGAGATACATCAGCCCGCCGCATTCGGCGTAGATAGCCACCCCGCGCCGATGCGCATCCCGCAACTGCGCCAGCATGGCGGTATTGGCCGCCAGCGCGGTGGCATGAATTTCCGGATAACCACCGCCAAGCCAGATCATCTGGCACGGCGGGAGTTCGCTATCATGCAGCGGGCTGAAGCGCACAACATTCACTCCGCAACGTTCAAGCAGGGTGAGGTTATCCGGGTAGTAAAAGTTGAAGGCTTCGTCGTCTGCCAGCGCCAGAGTCAAACCTGCTCCGGCATCAGGCGACGGTAGCGCAGGCCACTCCCCGGTGGGTAAAGCAGTAAGCTGACTGAGGGTAAGAAGTTGTTCAATATCCAGAGTTTGCGCCAGCGTGTGGGCAAAATCACGCCACGGCTGCTGGTTGACCAGCGATTCGCGGGCGGTCACCAGCCCCAGATGGCGTTCGGGCAAGGCCACGCCTTCCACTCGCGGCACGTAGCCGAGAACCGGCAGCGCGCAGTAGCGTTCAATCGCGCTTTTCAGTAGCTGATAGTGGGATTCGCTGTTAACGCGATTGACGATAACGCCAGCGATATTCAGACTGGGATCGAAGTGCTGAAATCCCATCACCGTAGCGGCAATGGAGGTAGATACCGCTTTGCCATCGACCAGTAAAATCACCGGGCAGCCGAGCTGTTTGGCCATCGCGGCGGTGCTGCAATAATTCGGGTCGGTGCCGTAGCCGTCATAAAGACCCATGACGCCTTCAATAACCGCGATGTCTGCCTGCTGCATCTGTTCACAAAACAGCGCATTGAGAACCGGTTCCGGGAGCATGAAGCTGTCGAGGTTACGGGAAGCAACGCCGCTGACGGCGGTATGCCAGCCGGTATCGAGATAATCCGGGCCGACTTTACAGGGCTGAACCCGCATGCCGCGCTGTTTCAGCAGGCTGAGCAGACCGAGCGTAACGGTGGTTTTGCCACAACCGCTGCCGGTCCCTGCGAGAATAAATGCATGCTGCCTGGCTGCCATACCCTGATCCTGTTCAGGGTGGTAGGGCTGTAGAGGTGCGCGTAAACCCAGTCTTTCGACTGTACGCATCTGAGCAACCCACTTCCCACCGAAGTTGTTGGTAGTCACCGACAGGCAGGTCTTCTGGCTTAGCGTCGTCCTCTCCCATCCTTCCCAATCTCGCGATCAGTGGTCAAATATGGGTTCGTCAGCATCACAGCAGCGGGGGCTGCGGGGGATTTACACCCCCTTCCCTGGCACCTGTCGGTTTTCTCGAGCGGGATGAGTCCTCACTCGAATAATTTCTGGAACATCTTACGGAGGCTGGATGGCTTCCGTCGTCTCTAATATCTAATTGCAAAATCTTTTCATTACGCCTGCGGCGACCTGAAAGCAATTTCTGATAACACTCTATCCCATCAAATAAATAAAAACTGGTGCAGCTTAGCGCTCTCTCATTATTAATTTGTTGCGCTATGACAATTTATTGCTCTGGATGAGAGTTTTTCATTTTATAATGAGGCAGATACGGGGGCATATCAAAAATCGGCAATAACAAAATATTGTCATTTAAAATGGTTCAGTTTGTGATCTGGCATTAATTTGTTGGCGATAAGCCTGCGGAGTCACCTGATAGGCCTGGCGAAAAACTTTGCAAAAATAGCTGGTTTGAGAAAATCCTAAATTCCGCGCAATGCTGGCAATACTCCAGTCGCTGTGACACAGCAGCTCTTTGGCGCTCACCATACGCTGATGGTTAACCCACGCGTTAAAGCCAATTCCCTGATATTTTTTGAACAGCTTACTGAAGTAGTACGGGCTGAGATAAACATGGGCGGCAACGTCTTCCAGGCGAAGCTCATCAGACAAATGGGCATCGATATAGCGCAACGCCTTCTTCATTTTACTGTCATGGGGGCTAACGGCCCGGCTGGCGCGCGCGGGTTCAGGCTGCTGCGGATTGTCTTTAATCACGACAAAATTGAGCTGTTTTTTAAGACAATTTTCTACTATTAGCTTGAGTAAATCGGCGGAAGCAATGACGCGCGAGTAGTCCATCTCCGGTACGTCGCGGAACGCTTTGACCAGCTCAGGATCGGTCTGCCAGCGGTCATCGACGTTCAAAATGTCGACCAGTTCAACATCATTACTTAAGCGCACCTGCCCGCATAGCACAAAGCCCACCAGGTGCCCGGCAATAACTAAAGGGATGGAAAAATCGGTTAACCCGGCGTGGCAGCGGTAGATACAGAGCTGATCGGTTTTTGAAGCTTCCAGGCCACCGCAGCGGTCGCTCATCCGACAGCGGGTGCTGTGCTGGGGGTGTTGACGCATAAGCTGGCAGAAAGGAGTGAAATTAAACAGCTCAGAAATTTCATCACCGTGAATATTGACTACCACAACGGCCAGACTGGTGGCCTGTGCAAAATCCTGTGCGATTTTATTGATGAGTTCCGAGTTCAGTGTACTCGCAGAAATCATGATAAAACCTCTCAGTTAATTTTTTGTTATAAATAAAACATTTTATTAATATTTACGTCCTTTCATCATCATTCACCTGCAACGATAAAAGAATAGTACGATAGCAAAAGTCTCCCATCCGTGGGAGACATTTTGGGCGACTTCGTGATACCGGTTCATGAAAATTTTTAGTTATTTCAGCGGATACATCAATCCTCTAATTTACAGGTATTACAGGGTAAGTTATTACCAATCAGATAACGATAGATAGCCGCCCCCAGACAGGCCCCGATTAACGGTGCAACAATCGGCACAATAAAGTACGGAATATCCCGTCCGCCAGTCATCGCGATATCACCCCAGCCCGCCATCCACGTAAACAGCTTCGGTCCAAAATCACGCGCCGGATTCATCGCAAACCCGGTAAGCGGCCCGGTGGATGCGCCAATAACCGCGACCAGTAAACCAATCAGCAGCGGAGCCAGCGGCCCTTTTGGCACACCGTTACCGTCGTCAGTCAGTGCCATAATCATCCCCATCAGCATGGAGGTAATCACCACTTCGACCAGCGCCGCATGCCAGATGCTCAGCGATGCCGCCGGATAGGTACTAAAGATGCTTGCCAGCTGCAGGCTCTCTACGCTACCGCGCACGATATGGTGTGTGGCTTCAAACTCGGTAAACATTGTGCTGTAAAGCACGTAGGCCAGCACAGCTCCGCCAAAGGCGCCTGCGACCTGTGCAATGATGTAAGGAAAAACTTTTCGTCCCGGAAAACAAGCAAATAACCACAACGCGACGGTAACAGCAGGATTGAGATGGCCACCAGATATTCCTGAGGTCAGATAGACAGCGAGAGAGATCCCCAATCCCCATATGATGCAAATCTCCCACAACCCGAGGCTTGCTCCCGCCACCTTCACCGCGCTCAGGCAACCGATGCCGAAAAACAAAAACAGCCCGGTGCCCAAAAACTCGGCGGTACATTGCGCTTTTAGCGAATCATTCATTGTGACACCTTCTTAGCAGAGTTCGTGTCCTGACCAGCCAACATCCTGCTGGCAGTAGAGTACAGCGGGCACCACTATATGAATTCCTGTCTGCAAATTGTTGGCAACCTGCTGACGGCCACCCCGGAAAATTCGGGTATGGATAACAAATTATTGCCATTAAATAATTGCTGGCGGCATAGCACACACGCGGCTTTCGCAATTAATCACCCCACCAGGCATGCAAAAATATTGCTATAACCAACTCGCTGTTTTCCAACAAGCATCACAAATCGTTTTTTTCGCATAGCAGATAAAATTAAAATCGTCATAAACAAATTTGTAAATATGGAATACACAAAACAAAATAATCACATCACAATAAATAAACAAAACCATAAAAATCAATAAATTAAATTATTAAATGGCAATTTTATATTATTGATAGCTCACTATTTTTTTATCATCAAATTCAAGTCAGCCATTCTTTTTCCTCGCATCTTCTTATAGTCCCAACTATCGGAACACTCCATGCGAGGTCTTTATGCAACAAGAAGCACTAGGAATGGTAGAAACCAAAGGCTTAACCGCAGCCATAGAGGCCGCTGATGCAATGGTTAAATCGGCCAATGTGATGTTAGTGGGCTATGAAAAGATTGGCTCCGGGCTGGTAACCGTCATCGTCCGCGGTGATGTCGGTGCGGTTAAAGCGGCAACCGATGCAGGTTCCGCCGCCGCACGCAACGTAGGTGAAGTGAAAGCCGTACACGTCATCCCACGTCCTCACTCCGATGTAGAAAAAATCTTACCGAAGGGAATTAGCCAATGAGCAGCAATGAGCTGGTTGAACAGATCATGGCGCAGGTGATTGCCCGAGTGGCAACGCCGGAACAGCAGGCCACCCCTACTCACCCCCACCCTATACGAGAGACGGCTATGGCAGAAAAAAGCTGCAGTTTAACGGAATTTGTCGGGACCGCCATTGGCGACACCCTGGGTCTGGTTATCGCTAACGTTGATACCGCCCTGCTGGACGCGATGAAGCTTGAAAAGCGCTATCGCTCCATCGGCATTCTTGGCGCACGTACCGGCGCAGGTCCGCACATTATGGCGGCGGACGAAGCGGTGAAAGCCACTAACACCGAAGTGGTCAGCATCGAACTTCCCCGCGATACCAAAGGCGGAGCAGGTCACGGTTCGCTGATTATTTTAGGCGGCAACGACGTTTCTGACGTCAAGCGCGGTATCGAAGTCGCGCTGAAAGAGCTCGATCGCACCTTCGGCGATGTTTACGGCAACGAAGCCGGGCATATCGAGCTGCAATACACCGCCCGCGCCAGCTACGCCCTTGAAAAAGCGTTCGGTGCGCCAATTGGTCGTGCCTGCGGCATCATCGTCGGCGCTCCGGCTTCCGTCGGTGTGTTAATGGCCGATACCGCTCTGAAATCAGCCAACGTTGAAGTGGTCGCTTACAGCTCTCCGGCGCACGGCACTAGCTTCAGTAACGAAGCTATTTTGGTGATTTCTGGCGACTCCGGCGCAGTCCGTCAGGCGGTCACCTCCGCCCGTGAAATTGGCAAAACCGTCCTTGCGACCCTCGGTTCTGAACCGAAAAACGATCGCCCGTCCTACATCTAAACCCCACGAGGCTGATTCATGAGATCGAAAAGATTTGAAGCACTCGCGAAACGCCCTGTGAATCAGGACGGCTTCGTTAAAGAGTGGATCGAAGAAGGCTTTATCGCGATGGAAAGCCCGAACGACCCGAAACCGTCGATTAAAATCGTAAACGGCGCGGTGACCGAGCTGGACGGGAAACCGGTTAGCGAATTCGACCTGATCGACCACTTTATTGCCCGCTACGGTATTAACCTGAATCGTGCAGAAGAAGTCATGGCGATGGATTCGGTCAAGCTGGCGAACATGCTGTGCGATCCTAATGTAAAACGCAGCGACATCGTCCCCCTGACCACCGCCATGACCCCGGCGAAAATTGTCGAAGTGGTTTCGCATATGAACGTCGTCGAGATGATGATGTCGATGCAGAAAATGCGCGCACGCCGCACCCCTTCTCAACAGGCGCACGTCACCAACGTCAAAGATAATCCGGTGCAAATTGCCGCCGACGCCGCCGAAGGCGCATGGCGCGGGTTTGACGAGCAAGAGACGACGGTTGCGGTAGCGCGTTATGCCCCGTTCAACGCCATCGCGCTGCTGGTAGGTTCGCAGGTAGGTCGTCCGGGCGTGCTGACTCAGTGCTCCCTGGAAGAAGCCACCGAGCTGAAGCTCGGTATGTTAGGCCACACCTGCTATGCGGAAACTATTTCCGTATACGGTACTGAACCGGTGTTTACCGACGGTGACGATACTCCGTGGTCGAAGGGCTTCCTGGCCTCGTCCTACGCCTCTCGCGGCCTGAAAATGCGCTTCACCTCCGGTTCTGGCTCTGAAGTACAGATGGGCTACGCCGAAGGTAAATCGATGCTTTATCTGGAAGCGCGCTGCATCTATATCACCAAAGCCGCTGGCGTTCAGGGTCTGCAAAATGGCTCCGTAAGCTGTATCGGCGTGCCGTCTGCCGTGCCATCAGGCATTCGTGCGGTGCTGGCGGAAAACCTGATTTGCTCATCGCTGGATCTGGAATGCGCCTCCAGTAATGACCAGACCTTCACCCACTCCGATATGCGTCGTACCGCACGCCTGCTGATGCAGTTCCTGCCGGGTACCGACTTTATCTCCTCCGGTTATTCCGCGGTGCCGAACTACGACAACATGTTCGCCGGCTCCAACGAAGATGCGGAAGACTTTGACGACTACAACGTTATCCAGCGCGACCTGAAAGTGGACGGCGGTCTGCGTCCGGTTCGCGAAGAAGACGTTATCGCTATTCGTAACAAAGCTGCTCGCGCCCTGCAGGCCGTGTTTGCCGGAATGGGTCTGCCGCCAATTACCGACGAAGAAGTCGAAGCCGCGACCTACGCCCACGGTTCGAAAGATATGCCGGAACGTAACATCGTTGAAGATATCAAGTTCGCACAGGAAATCATCAGCAAAAACCGTAACGGCCTGGAAGTGGTGAAAGCGCTGGCTCAGGGCGGGTTTACCGATGTTGCGCAAGACATGCTCAACATCCAGAAAGCCAAGCTGACCGGGGACTATTTGCACACCTCCGCCATTATCGTCGGCGACGGACAGGTGCTCTCTGCGGTTAATGACGTCAATGACTATGCCGGTCCGGCAACGGGTTATCGCCTGCAGGGAGAACGCTGGGAAGAGATTAAAAACATCCCTGGCGCTCTTGATCCCAACGAGATTGATTAAGGGGTGAGAAATGGAAATTAATGAAAAATTGCTGCGCCAGATAATTGAAGACGTGCTCCGCGATATGAAGGGCAGCGATAAACCCGTCTCGTTTAATGCGCCTGCGGCATCCACTGCACCACAGACCGCTGCGCCTGCGGGCGACGGCTTTCTGACCGAAGTGGGCGAAGCTCGCCAGGGCACTCAGCAGGACGAAGTGATTATCGCCGTCGGCCCGGCATTTGGCCTGGCGCAGACCGTCAATATCGTCGGCTTACCGCATAAGAGCATTTTGCGCGAAGTCATTGCCGGTATCGAAGAAGAAGGCGTCAAAGCGCGCGTGATTCGCTGCTTTAAATCCTCCGACGTGGCGTTTGTCGCCGTTGAAGGCAATCGTCTGAGCGGCTCGGGTATCTCCATCGGCATCCAGTCGAAAGGCACCACGGTTATCCATCAACAGGGACTGCCGCCGCTCTCCAACCTGGAGCTGTTCCCGCAGGCACCGCTGCTGACGCTGGAAACCTATCGGCAGATTGGTAAAAACGCCGCCCGCTATGCGAAGCGCGAATCACCGCAGCCGGTTCCTACGCTTAATGACCAGATGGCACGCCCGAAATACCAAGCGAAGTCGGCCATTTTGCACATTAAAGAGACCAAATACGTCGTGACGGGCAAAAACCCGCAGGAACTGCGCGTGGCGCTTTGATAAAGGATAACTCCATGAATACCGACGCAATTGAATCGATGGTTCGGGACGTATTGAGCCGCATGAACAGCCTGCAGGGCGATGCGCCAGCGGCGGCTCCTGCCGCTAGTGACGCGACCCGTAGCGCAAAAGTTAGCGATTATCCGCTGGCGAACAAACATCCGGAGTGGGTGAAAACCGCCACCAACAAAACGCTGGATGACTTCACGCTGGAAAACGTGCTGAGCAATAAAGTCACCGCTCAGGATATGCGTATTACCCCGGAAACCCTGCGTTTACAGGCGTCTATCGCCAAAGATGCGGGTCGCGACAGGCTGGCGATGAACTTTGAACGCGCCGCCGAACTGACCGCAGTACCGGACGATCGCATTCTTGAAATCTACAACGCTCTTCGTCCGTATCGTTCCACCAAAGAAGAGCTGATAGCAATGGCTGACGATCTCGAAAGCCGCTATCAGGCAAAAATTTGCGCAGCTTTTGTTCGTGAAGCGGCAGTGCTGTACGTCGAGCGTAAAAAACTCAAAGGCGACGATTAAGGATTGCGTATGCGATATATAGCTGGCATTGACATCGGCAACTCATCAACGGAAATCGCGCTGGCGACGCTTGATGGGGCAGACGCACTGACGATTACGCACAGTGCGCTGGCGGAAACCACCGGAATCAAAGGCACGTTACGTAACGTGTTCGGGATTCAGGAAGCACTTTCCCTCGTTGCTAAACGCGCGGGGATCAATGTCAGCGATATTTCGCTCATTCGCATTAACGAAGCCACGCCGGTCATTGGCGATGTGGCGATGGAGACGATTACCGAAACCATCATCACCGAATCGACAATGATCGGCCATAACCCGAAAACGCCGGGCGGAGTAGGCCTTGGTGTGGGTATCACGATTACGCCGGAGGAGCTGTTAACCCGCCCGGCGGACTCGTCCTATATTCTGGTGGTGTCATCGGCATTCGATTTTGCCGACATCGCCAACGTCATCAACGCCTCTATGCGCGCCGGATACCAGATTACCGGCGTCATTTTGCAGCGCGATGATGGCGTACTGGTCAGCAATCGGCTGGAAAAACCGCTGCCGATTGTTGATGAAGTTCTGTACATCGACCGCATTCCGCTGGGGATGCTGGCGGCGATTGAAGTCGCCGTTCCGGGGAAGGTTATCGAAACCCTCTCCAACCCTTACGGCATCGCCACCGTATTTAACCTCACCGCCGATGAGACGAAAAATATCGTGCCGATGGCGCGTGCGCTGATCGGCAACCGCTCTGCGGTGGTGGTCAAAACGCCCTCTGGCGACGTCAAAGCGCGCGCCATACCGGCCGGTAATCTGGAACTGCTGGCTCAAGGACGTACCGTGCGCGTCGATGTTGCCGCCGGTGCCGAAGCCATCATGAAAGCGGTCGATGGTTGCAACAAACTCGATAACGTGACCGGCGAGGCCGGGACCAACATCGGCGGCATGCTGGAACACGTGCGCCAGACCATGGCCGAACTGACCAACAAGCCCAGCAGCGAGATTTTTATTCAGGATCTGCTGGCCGTTGATACTTCTGTACCCGTCAGCGTCACCGGTGGTCTTGCCGGGGAGTTCTCGCTGGAGCAGGCCGTCGGCATCGCTTCGATGGTGAAATCAGACCGTCTGCAAATGGCGATGATTGCCCGTGAAATCGAGCAAAAGCTCAATATCGACGTGCAAATCGGCGGCGCTGAGGCTGAAGCCGCCATTTTAGGCGCATTGACCACACCGGGCACTACTCGACCGCTGGCGATCCTCGATCTCGGCGCAGGTTCTACAGATGCGTCGATTATCAACCCCAAAGGCGAAATTATCGCCACCCACCTCGCCGGCGCAGGCGATATGGTCACGATGATCATTGCCCGCGAGCTGGGGCTGGAAGACCGCTATCTGGCGGAAGAGATCAAGAAATACCCGCTGGCCAAGGTCGAAAGCCTGTTCCATTTACGCCACGAGGACGGCAGCGTCCAGTTCTTTCCGACGCCGCTGCCTCCCGCCGTATTCGCCCGCGTCTGCGTGGTGAAACCCGATGGACTGGTGCCGCTTCCCGGCGATTTAGCGCTGGAGAAGGTGCGCGCCATTCGCCGCAGCGCTAAAGAACGCGTCTTCGTCACCAACGCCCTGCGCGCGCTGCGTCAGGTCAGCCCGACCGGCAACATTCGCGATATTCCGTTCGTGGTGCTGGTCGGCGGCTCGTCGCTGGATTTCGAAGTTCCGCAGCTGGTCACCGATGCGCTGGCGCACTACCGCCTTGTTGCCGGGCGAGGAAATATTCGCGGCAGCGAAGGCCCAAGAAACGCGGTGGCAACTGGCCTGATTCTCTCCTGGTATAAGGAGTTTGCTCATGGACAGTAACCACACCACTCCGGCAATTGTCATTACCGCTATCGACGACTGCGCCAGCCTCTGGGGCGAAGTGTTGCTGGGTATCGAAGAGGAAGGCATCCCTTTCCTGATTCAACATCACCCAGTTGGAGAAGTCGTAGACAGCGCCTGGCAGGCGGCGCGCAGTTCGCCGCTGCTGGTCGGCATTGCCTGCGATCGGCGCACGCTGGTCGTGCACTACAAAAATTTACCCGCATCCGCGCCGCTTTTTACGCTGATGCATCATCAGGACAGTCAAGCCCAACGCAATACAGGTAACAACGCGGCACGGCTCGTCAAAGGGATCCCTTTTCGGGATCTCCATGCTTAAACACAGGAGAACGGCAGTATGAATAACGCACTGGGACTGGTTGAAACAAAAGGGCTGGTCGGCGCCATTGAAGCCGCCGATGCGATGGTGAAATCCGCCAACGTGCAGCTGGTGGGCTACGAAAAAATTGGCTCTGGTCTGATTACCGTGATGGTTCGCGGCGATGTTGGCGCGGTTAAAGCGGCCGTAGACGCAGGCAGCGCGGCGGCAAGCGTAGTGGGTGAAGTGAAATCCTGCCACGTTATCCCGCGTCCGCACAGCGACGTTGAGGCCATTTTACCGAAAGCTTGATCGATGGCGAATAAGGAGCACCGCGTGAAGCAATCTCTTGGATTACTTGAAGTTTGTGGTCTGGCACTGGCTATCAGCTGCGCCGATATCATGGCGAAATCCGCTTCTATCACGCTGGTCGCCCTCGAAAAGACCAATGGTTCAGGCTGGACGGTTATTAAAGTGACCGGTGATGTCGCCTCCGTGCAGGCGGCGATCACCACCGGCGCACATTTTGCCGAACAGCGAAATGGCCTGGTGGCCCACAAGGTCATCGCCAGGCCCGGAGAAGGGATAATGCCCGCAGAAACTCCCCCGCCCTCCGTCATGGCACCTGAACCTGAAGAGCCAATCATGGCCGATGTCGTTTCTGAAGAGCCAGCAGATGAAGTACCACAGGAAGCCGGACTGGTCAGCTGCAACCTGTGCCTGGACCCGAAATGCCAGCGCCAGAAAGGCGATCCTCGTTCTCTTTGCCTTCATTCAGGCAAGCGAGGTGAAGCGTAATGGATAAACAGCTTCTGGAATCAACGGTCAGCAAAGTTCTTGATGAGATGCGCGAGCGCCCGATTCCGCTGGGCGTCTCGAATCGTCATATCCATCTGTCTGCGCAGGATTACGCGCAGCTTTTTCCCGGCCATCCCATCAGCGAGAAAAAAGCGCTGCTGCAGCCGGGGCAATATGCTGCGGAACAAACTGTCACCCTGGTGGGGCCAAAAGGGCAGCTCAAAAACGTACGCCTGCTTGGTCCACTGCGCTCAACAAGCCAGGTGGAAATATCGCGCACCGACGCAAGGACGCTGGGAGTGGCAGCACCGCTGAGAATGTCCGGCAACCTGAAAGGGACGCCGGGCATCCGTCTGGTCAGCCCCTTTGCCGAACTGGAATTATCTTCTGGGGTTATTGTCGCCCAGCGGCATATTCATATGTCGCCGCTGGATGCCCTGATCCTGCGGGTCTCCCACGGTGATAAGGTCTCCGTGGCAATCGAAGGCGACGAGCGCGGGCTGATTTTCAACAACGTGGCGATTCGCGTTTCACCGGACATGCGCCTCGAAATGCATATCGATACCGATGAAGCCAACGCTGCTGGTGCCGATAACCCGCAGGCCTTTGCCCGGCTGGTGGCCCCACGATGAACGGCGAAATTCTGCAGCGCATTGTTGAGGAGATTGTCTCCCGGCTGCAGCGTCGCGCCCACAGCACGGCGACGCTGAGCGTTGCGCAGTTGCGTGAAGCGGACAGCCGAAGCCTGTTCTGTCAGCACGCGTCGTTGCGCATTCTGCTCATCGACCTGCCGCTGCTGGGCCAGCTTGCTGAAGCGGAAACCGACGACCCCGTCGCCGGGAAAATTCACGACGCCCTGGCTTTCGGCATCCGCGTACAGCTCTGCGTGCATAGCCAGCTACTGCCGGTTATCCCGGTAAAAAAACTGGCTCGTCTACCGGTGATGTTCACCGACGAGCACGGGCTGGCGCTGACTCTGCACGCCGGTTCGCTGCTGAGCTATCGCGATGTCGCAAGCCAGGGCAAAGGACGCTTGGTTCTCCATCGCAAATGCATCGTGACCGCACTGGCGCATGAAGCGGCAAGCGCGCGGAATATTCAATTAATTAAGCAGGAGTAAATCATGCATCTGGCACGAGTCACGGGCGCGGTTGTCTCCACGCAAAAATCGCCCTCCCTGGTAGGGAAAAAGCTGCTGCTGGTACGTCGGGTCAGCGCCGATGGCGAACTTCCCGCATCACCAACGTCAGGCGATGAAGTTGCCGTTGACTCCGTCGGCGCAGGCGTCGGCGAACTGGTGCTGCTTAGCGGCGGCTCCAGCGCCAGACATGTCTTTTCCGGGCCCAATGAGGCCATTGACCTCGCCGTTGTCGGCATTGTAGATACGCTTTCGCGTTAAGGGGCGATTATGGCGATTTATACCCGAACAGGTGACGCCGGCACCACATCGTTATTTACCGGCCAGCGGGTGAGCAAAACCCACCCGCGCGTCGAAGCCTACGGCACGCTGGATGAGCTGAACGCCGCGCTGAGCCTGTGCGCCTGCGCCGCTGCGGATGAAAGCCATCGCATCTTACTCGAGGCCATCCAGCAGCAAATTTTCTGGTTTAGCGCCGAATTGGCCAGCGACAGCGAGCAGCCGTCACCCAAACAGCGCTACATCAGCAGCGAAGAGATTTCGGCTCTGGAAGCCGCTATCGATCGGGCGATGGCCCGCGTCGAGCCGCTGCACAGTTTTATTTTACCCGGTCGCTGCGAAGCCGCGAGCCGCCTACATTTTGCCCGTACGCTGGCTCGCCGGGCCGAACGCCGCCTGGTTGAGCTGGCCGCAGAAATCAACGTGCGCCAGGTGCTGATGCGTTACATCAACCGCTTATCAGACTGCCTGTACGCCCTGGCTCGCGCCGAAGATAGCGATGCGCACCAGAACGATATCATCCGTGAAATCAGCAAACGCTATCTGGCCGCCAGCCAGCCCCCACGCCTCAAGGAGACGACGCCTATGGCTCTCTCGTTTCACGACCTCCACCAGTTGACTCGCTCCGCCGTAGAGCGCGCCCAGCAGCTACAGGTGCCGGTGGTGGTCAGCATTGTTGACGCGCATGGTACGGAAACCGTCACCTGGCGGATGCCGGACGCCCTGCTGGTCAGCAGCGAACTGGCACCGAAAAAAGCCTGGACCGCAGTCGCTATGAAAACGGCAACCCATGAACTGAGCGATGTCGTTCAGCCGGGCGCCGCGCTTTATGGCCTGGAAAGTCATTTACAGGGAAAAGTCGTTACCTTTGGCGGCGGTTACGCTCTGTGGCGTGACGGTCTGTTGATTGGGGGTCTGGGCATCAGCGGCGGCAGCGTTGAGCAGGACATGGATATAGCACTGGCTGCTATTGCGGCCATTAACGTGGGAACTCATCAATGAATACTTCTGAACTCGAAACCCTCATTCGCACCATTCTCAGCGAGCAACTGACCCCGGAGCAAACGCCGAGCCAGCCTCAGGGCAAAGGGATCTTCCAGTCCGTCAGCGAGGCAATCGATGCCGCGCACCAGGCGTTCTTACGTTACCAGCAGTGCCCGCTGAAAACGCGCAGCGCCATCATCAGCGCAATGCGTCAGGAGCTGACACCGCTTCTCGCCTCGCTGGCGGAAGAGAGCGCCAATGAAACGGGCATGGGCAATAAAGAAGATAAATTTCTGAAAAACAAGGCCGCTCTGGACAACACGCCGGGCGTAGAAGACCTCACCACCACCGCGCTAACCGGCGATGGCGGCATGGTGTTATTTGAATACTCACCGTTTGGCGTCATCGGTTCGGTCGCCCCAAGTACCAACCCGACGGAAACCATCATCAACAACAGCATCAGCATGCTGGCGGCGGGCAACAGCGTCTACTTTAGCCCGCATCCGGGAGCGAAAAAGGTCTCTCTCAAGCTTATCAGCCTGATTGAAGAGATTGCTTTCCGCTGCTGCGGCATCCGCAACCTGGTGGTTACCGTCGCAGAGCCAACTTTCGAAGCCACCCAGCAGATGATGGCCCACCCGCGCATTGCGGTACTGGCGATTACCGGCGGACCGGGCATTGTGGCGATGGGTATGAAGAGCGGTAAGAAGGTGATTGGCGCAGGTGCGGGCAACCCGCCTTGTATCGTCGATGAAACGGCCGATCTGGTGAAGGCAGCGGAAGATATCATCAACGGCGCTTCGTTCGATTACAACCTGCCCTGTATTGCCGAGAAGAGCCTGATCGTAGTGGAGAGCGTCGCCGACCGACTGGTACAGCAAATGCAAACCTTCGGTGCGCTGCTGCTAAGTCCTGCCGATACCGACAAACTCCGCGCCGCCTGTCTGCCAGAAGGCCATGCCAATAAAAAACTGGTCGGCAAGAGCCCATCAGCCATGCTGGAAGCCGCCGGGATCGCCGTTCCTGCCAAAGCGCCTCGTCTGCTGATTGCCATCGTCAACGCCGACGATTCGTGGGTGACCAGCGAACAGCTGATGCCGATGCTGCCGGTGGTGAAAGTCAGCGATTTCGATAGCGCGCTGACGCTGGCGCTGAAGGTTGAAGAGGGGCTGCATCACACCGCGATCATGCACTCGCAGAACGTGTCGCGCCTGAACCTCGCAGCGCGCACCCTGCAAACCTCAATATTCGTTAAAAATGGCCCATCCTATGCCGGGATTGGCGTCGGCGGTGAAGGGTTTACCACCTTCACTATCGCCACGCCAACCGGTGAAGGGACCACGTCGGCGCGAACCTTTGCTCGCTCACGGCGCTGCGTGCTGACCAACGGCTTCTCCATCCGCTAACCGAGGTCGCGATGAATACTTTCTCACTACAAACGCGGTTGTACAGCGGCCAGGGCAGTCTGGCGGTGCTTAAGCGCTTTACCAACAAGCACATCTGGATAATCTGCGATGGGTTTCTGGCGCGCTCGCCGCTGCTGGATACCCTGCGCAACGCGCTGCCCGCAGATAACCGCATCAGCGTCTTTAGCGAGATAACGCCGGACCCCACCATCCACACCGTGGTGCAGGGCATTGCGCAAATGCAGGCTCTGCAACCGCAGGTGGTGATCGGTTTTGGCGGCGGCTCGGCAATGGACGCGGCGAAGGCCATCGTCTGGTTTAGCCAGCAGAGCGGGATCAACATCGAAACCTGCGTGGCGATCCCGACCACCAGCGGCACCGGTTCGGAAGTCACCAGCGCCTGCGTGATCAGCGATCCTGATAAAGGTATCAAGTACCCGCTGTTCAACAATGCGCTGTATCCGGATATGGCGATCCTCGACCCGGAGCTGGTGGTCAGCGTTCCGCCGCAGATTACCGCCAACACCGGTATGGACGTGCTGACCCACGCCCTGGAGGCCTGGGTGTCACCGCACGCCAGCGACTTTACCGACGCGCTGGCGGAAAAAGCCGCCAAACTGGTGTTCCAGTATCTGCCCACGGCGGTGGAAAAAGGTGACTGCGTAGCGACGCGCGGGAAAATGCACAATGCTTCAACGCTGGCGGGGATGGCGTTCAGTCAGGCGGGTTTGGGGCTTAATCACGCGATAGCTCACCAGCTCGGCGGACAGTTTCATCTGCCGCACGGGCTGGCCAATGCGCTGCTGCTCACGACAGTGATCCGCTTTAACGCGGGTGACCCGCGCGCCGCCAAACGCTACGCGCGGATGGCGAAGACCTGTGGTTTTTGCCCGGCAGAAGCTAATGATATCGCGGCAATCAATGCGCTGATTCAGCAAATTGAACTGCTTAAGCAACGCTGCGCCCTTCCCTCACTGGCCGCTGCGCTTAAAGAAGGAAAATCCAACTTTTCCACGCGCATTCCAGCGATGGTGCAGGCTGCGCTGGCTGACGTCACCCTACGCACCAACCCGCGTCCGGCTAATGCCGAAGCCATTCGGGAACTGCTGGAGGAACTGCTATGAGTACCGCCGTCAACGCCGTTGAAATGTCTCATAGCGCTGATGAAATTCGCGAGCGCGTTCGCGCAGCGGGCGTCGTCGGCGCAGGTGGTGCAGGCTTTCCCGCTCACGTAAAGCTGCAGGCGCAGGTGGAAATTTTCCTGGTGAACGCCGCCGAGTGTGAACCGATGCTCAAAGTTGACCAGCAGCTGATGTGGCAGCAGGCCGCGCGTCTGGTACGCGGCGTGCAATATGCGATGACGGCAACCGGCGCTCGCGAAGGGGTCATTGCCCTTAAAGAGAAGTATCACCGGGCTATTGAAGCATTAACCCCGCTGCTGCCTGCCGGTATCCGTCTGCATATCCTGCCGGATGTTTATCCGGCGGGTGATGAGGTGCTGACCATCTGGATGGCAACCGGCCGCCGGGTCGCTCCGGCGGCGCTACCAGCCAGCGTCGGCGTAGTCGTCAATAATGTGCAAACCGTCCTTAACGTTGCCCGGGCGGTCGAGCAGCAGTTTCCGGTCACTCGTCGCACGTTGACCGTGAACGGCGCAGTCGCCAGACCGTTGACCGTTACCGTCCCCATCGGCATGTCGCTGCGCGAAGTTCTGGCGCTGGCGGGCGGCGCAACGGTTGACGACCCCGGTTTTATTAACGGCGGCCCGATGATGGGCGGCCTGATTACCTCGCTGGATAACCCGGTGACCAAAACCACCGGTGGTCTGCTGGTGCTACCGAAAAGCCATCCGCTTATCCAGCGGCGAATGCAGGACGAGCGCACGGTGCTTTCCGTCGCGCGTACCGTCTGCGAGCAGTGCCGTCTGTGCACCGATCTCTGCCCGCGGCATCTGATTGGCCACGAACTCTCCCCGCACCTGCTGGTTCGGGCAGTGAACTTTCACCAGGCCGCCACGCCGCAGCTGCTGCTGAGCGCCCTCACCTGCTCGGAATGCAACGTTTGTGAAAGCGTGGCCTGCCCGGTGGGGATCTCGCCGATGCGCATCAACCGGATGCTGAAACGCGAGCTGCGGGCGCAAAACCAGCGCTATGAAGGGCCGCTGTATCCGGCCGATGAGATGGCGAAATATCGCCTGGTGCCGGTGAAGAGGCTGATCGCCAAACTCGGGCTCAGCCTCTGGTATCAGGAAGCACCACTCTGCGCTGACGAGCCGTCAGTGGAAAAAGTGACCTTGCAGCTGCGCCAGCATATTGGTGCCAGCGCAGTGCCGAATGTCGCGCAAGGGGAACGCGTCACGCGCGGACAGTGCATTGCCGACGTTCCGGCAGGTGCATTAGGCGCGCCGATTCACGCCAGCATCGACGGCGTTGTATCGGCCATCAGCGAACAGGCCATCACGGTTGTAAGAGGTTAACCATGTCTCAGGCTATAGGAATTTTAGAACTCACCAGCATCGCCAAAGGCATGGAACTTGGTGATGCCATGCTGAAAAGCGCCAACGTCGATCTACTGGTCAGCAAGACCATCTGCCCAGGTAAGTTTTTACTGATGCTGGGCGGCGATATCGGCGCGCTCCAGCAGGCCATTGAAACCGGCACGTCGCTGGCGGGCGAGATGCTCGTCGACAGCATGGTGCTGGCGAACATCCATCCCAGCATTCTCCCGGCTATCAGCGGCCTGAACAGCGTCGAAAAACGCCAGGCGGTCGGCATCGTCGAAACCTGGAGCGTAGCGGCCTGCATCAGCGCCGCGGACCGGGCGGTGAAAGCCTCAAACGTCACCCTGGTAAGAGTGCATATGGCCTTCGGCATCGGCGGTAAGTGCTACATGGTGGTGGCGGGCGACGTTTCTGACGTCAATAACGCCGTGACGGTTGCCAGCGAAAGCGCGGGCGAAAAAGGGCTGCTGGTTTACCGTTCGGTGATCCCGCGCCCGCATGAAGCCATGTGGCGACAGATGGTGGAGGGATAATGGAAAGACAACCGACAACGGATCGCATGATTCAGGAATACGTGCCGGGGAAACAGGTCACCCTCGCGCACCTGATTGCCAATCCAGGCAAAGATCTCTTCAAGAAACTGGGCCTGCCGGATGCGGTTTCCGCCATTGGCATCCTTACCATCACGCCAAGCGAAGCGTCGATTATCGCCTGCGATATCGCCACCAAATCCGGCGCGGTGGAGATTGGTTTTCTCGATCGCTTTACCGGCGCTGTGGTGTTGACCGGCGATGTTTCCGCCGTCGAATATGCCCTCAAGCAGGTGACGCGCACGCTGGGCGAAATGATGCAGTTCACCACCTGTTCGATCACCCGGACGTAAGCCAATGAAGCGTTTGATGTTTATCGGCCCCAGCCAGTGCGGAAAAACTTCGCTGACCCAAAGCCTGCGCGGCGAAGCGCTCCATTATAAGAAAACTCAGGCCATTGAATGGTCGCCGATGGCCATCGACACGCCGGGCGAATATCTGGAGAACCGCTGCCTATATAGCGCCCTACTGACCAGCGCCTGCGAGGCCGACGTCATCGCGCTGGTGCTGAATGCCGACGCCCAGTGGTCGCCCTTTTCTCCGGGTTTTACCGCACCGATGAACCGACCGACGATTGGCCTGGTCACCAAGGCCGATCTGGCCGACCCGCAGCGTATTTCGCTGGTTGCGGAGTGGCTTACGCAGGCTGGCGCAGAGCAGATTTTTATTACCAGCGCGTTGAATAACTCGGGTCTCGACGCCGTGCTGGATTTTCTGAATTCGAAGGAACCTTTATGTCTTACAAAATAATGGCCATTAACGCCGGCAGCTCATCATTAAAATTCCAGCTGCTGGAAATGCCGCAGGGCGAGACGCTCTGTCAGGGACTGATTGAACGTATCGGCATGGCCAACGCTCAGGTAACGATAAAAACCCCTGCGCAAAAATGGCAGGAGTCGGCGCCGATCGCCGATCATCGCGAGGCTGTCACCCTGCTGCTGGAAAAGCTTCTTGGCTACCAGATTATTCAGAGCCTGCAGGATATCGACGGCGTCGGTCACCGCGTGGCGCACGGCGGGGAACGTTTTAAAGATTCGACACCGGTCACCGATGAAACCTTAGCGGAAATTGAGCGTCTGGCTGAACTGGCCCCGCTGCATAACCCGGTTAATGCGTTGGGGATCAAAGTGTTCCGCCAACTGCTGCCTGATACGCCGTCGGTCGCGGTATTTGATACCGCTTTTCACCAGACGCTGGACGAGCGCGCGTTTATTTATCCGCTGCCCTGGCGCTACTACAGCGAGTTGGGCATTCGTCGCTATGGATTCCACGGCACCAGCCATAAGTACGTCAGCGCGACGCTGGCAGAAAAGCTGGGCGTGCCGCTGAGTGCGCTGCGCGTAGTGTGCTGCCATCTTGGTAACGGTAGCAGCGTTTGCGCCATCAAAGGCGGGCGTTCCGTGAACACTTCGATGGGCTTTACGCCGCAGTCCGGCGTGATGATGGGCACCCGCAGCGGCGATATCGACCCGTCGATTTTACCGTGGCTGGCGCTGCATGAGGGCAAAACGCCGGAGCAGCTCAACCTGTTGTTAAACAATGAATCGGGCCTGCTTGGCGTCTCCGGCGTCTCGCACGATTATCGCGATGTCGAACAGGCAGCGGATGGCGGCAATCAGCGAGCAGCCCTGGCGCTGACGCTGTTTGCCGAGCGCATTCGCGCCACCATCGGCAGCTATATCATGCAGATGGGCGGCCTGGACGCACTGATCTTTACCGGCGGCATCGGCGAAAACTCGGCCCGCGCCAGAAGTGCTATCTGCCACAACCTGAATTTTCTCGGGCTGTCGGTCGATGAAGAGAAAAACCAGCATAACGCCACCTTTATTCAGAGCGAAAACGCGGTCGTCAAAGTGGCAGTCATTAATACTAATGAAGAGTTGATGATTGCCCGCGACGTTATGCGTCTCGCGCTTCCCGAAGCGCAGACGTTAACCGTTTCAGCCTGAGTTCGCCGCCCGGCAAGTTGCGGTGAATCATGGAAATAGCGGGATCGGCATGACACTATGCGCCCTGGCAATCTGAGCAAAGGGTAGAAAAACGTGGCTGTTGCGCAATGCCCCGCCTCCTGTGGCGAACTCATCCAGGGCTGGATCCTCGGCAGCGAGAAGCTGGTCTCCTGCCCCGTTGACTGGTACAGCACCGTCGAGGTGGACTACGGTTCACCTCGCACGGATGAGCGTCCGCTTTCACGGGCAATGGTCGACAGGCTACTGAACTACTGGCGCTATCCAGCTGACCTCAGCAAAGAGATTCGTATCGACATTTGCTCCACCATTCCGGTCGCCAAAGGCATGGCCAGCAGCACTGCGGATATCGCCGCAACGGCGGTAGCTACCGCGCATCATCTCGGCCACCCGCTGGATGAAACCACCCTCGCCCAACTGTGCGTTTCTCTGGAACCGACCGACAGCACCCTGTTTCGCCAACTCACGTTGTTCGATCACAACACCGCCGAAACGCAAATAGCCTGCCATTCTCAGCCTCAGCTTGATCTGCTGGTACTTGAAAGCCCCGCCACGCTGCTGACCACTGATTATCACCGCCTTCCCAGACTTGAAAAGCTGCACGCTCATTCTGCCGCCCTGCAACTGGCTTGGGAGAAAATCCAGCAGGCCTGTCAGACGGATGACCCCCGTTGCATGGGAGAAGCGGCAACGCTCAGCGCCATCGCCAGCCAGCACCTGCTGCCTAAACCGGGGTTTGATACGCTGCTGGAGCTGGTAGAGGAGTGTGATTTATACGGCCTGAACGTGGCGCACAGCGGTAGCGTTGTTGGCCTGATGCTCGACCGTGAACGTCACGATATTGAGTATTTGCAGCGGCGGCTGGTGGAAACACGGCTCAGCGAATACTGGCCCGAGCAGCACCTGCTGCGCATGGTGCAGGGCGGCGTCGAATTGCGCTAGCGCCGGCAATCATATTTCCCGGAGGCGGCGCTCGACGCGCCTTGTCCGGGCTACCGGCCCGCAGACGACTGTAAACTCGTAGCCCGCAGACGCCAGGAACATCTACCCGGTAAATACCTGCCTGAAAGCCGTTAGCAACTGGGTGTTTTCCTGCTGGCTGCGGATCGCGACGCGGAAGTAGCGCCCGTCCAGTCCCGGATAATTGGTACAACTGCGGATCAGGATATGCTGTTGCAGCATGGCATATTGCAGGTCAAGGTCCGGCACGTCGCAACGCAAAAACAAATAGTTAGCCCGGCCAGGATAAACCGTCAGGCCGGGAATGTGGCGCAGTTGATGGTAAAAACGCTGCCCCTCTTCCTCCAGCCACAGCCAGGTTTTCTGCTGATAGTCGCTATCCTGAAGAATGATTTCACCCGCCAGCGCAGCAAAGGCGTTAATTGACCACGGCATCTGTCGCTCGCGCATTCGCGCCACCGCCCGTTCATCACCATTGACCAGATACCCCAGGCGCAGGCCGGGGATGGCATAAAACTTGGTGAGCGAACGCAATACCCATACGTGTGGATTATCGCGCAAAAGCGGAATAAATCCCCGCTCATCGGGAATAAAATCGATAAACGCTTCATCAAGAATCAGCGCGATTCCCAACGATTGACAACGCTGCGCAATTAATTCGAGCAGACGACGTTCGGGTAGCAGTCCGGTCGGATTATTTGGTGTACAGAGGAATAAGCAGTCCAGATCCGGCGTCAGGGCATCAAGGATAGCGCCAGTCAGCTGCCAACCATCCTCTTCATGCAGAAGAAACTCCCGCACCGCGCAGTCGACCGATTGCAGCGCCCGGCGATACTCGGCAAAACCCGGCGTGACGATCATCGCCTGACGCGGCTTCAAACCCTGAACGAGGGTGAAGATCGCTTCCGTTTCGCCATTTCCAGCGAGGATCCACGAAGCGGGAACCTGGTGATGTTCCGCCAGCGCGAGGTGCAGTTGCTGATACTCAACGTCCGGATAGCGTTCAGCGCAGGCCATATTATCGATGATGGCGCGCTTTACACTTTCCGGCATCCCCAGTGGATTAATATTGGCGCTAAAATCCAGCAGTTGTTCCGCAGAGATTCCCAATAGCGCGGCGGCCTCGCGGATATTTCCGCCGTGCGCGCTCTTCAATAGAGCCATTTACATTCCCGTTGCGTTACCCTCGCCTTGCCAGCGTCGCGCCGTCAGCGAAGTAGGCTTTAATCCCTGCCAGAATCGACTCTGCAACCTGCTGCTGGAATTTCGCCGTTTTCAATTTACGCTCTTCTTCGACGTTACTGATAAACGCGGTTTCCACCAGAATCGATGGAATATCCGGCGCTTTCAGCACCGCGAAGCCCGCCTGCTCAACGCGATTCTTGTGCAGGTTATTAATATTGCCCATCTTTTCCAACACCGCCTTGCCAAACTTCAGGCTATCGGCGATGGTCAGCGACTGCACCATGTCGAACATGGTGTGATCGACGTAGCGATCGCCGCTTTTGCTTACGCCGCCAATCAGATCCGAGGCGTTCTGGGTCTGGGCCAGAAACTTCGCCGCGGTACTGGTGGCCCCCTTGGTCGACAGCGCAAAGACCGAAGAGCCGCTGGGCTGCCGGCTGGTAAATGCATCGGCGTGAATAGAGACAAACAGGTCGGCACGCTGCTTCTGCGCCTTGGCAACGCGCACCTTCAGCGGGATAAAGACATCCTCGTTGCGGGTCATATAGACCTTCATATTGCCCTCTTTCTCGATCAGCGCGCGCAGCCGTCGGGCAATTTGTAGCACCACGTCTTTTTCGCGAGTGCGATATTTCCCCACCGCGCCAGAATCTTCACCACCGTGGCCGGGGTCGAGCATAATCACGATCGGCCGATCGCGCCCGGCTTTACCCGGTTTCGGCCCGCTTTCCGCAGGGGGAACCTGACGCTGAAGATCGCCTTTATTGTAATCCTCAAGCAGCGCCAGCAGCGGATCCTGCACATCGGTGGCATTGGAGGGGTAGAGATCCATCACCAGACGCTCTTTAAAACCTGCAACCGGGGCCAGCGCAAAGAGCTGAGGTTTCACGTTCTGTTTCAGCTCAAAGACCATACGCACGGTTTGCGGATCGTACTGACCCACGCGAGCGGACTGAATATAAGGATCGTCGCCGCGAATCTGCCCGCCCATTCCTTTTAACACCGAGTTGAGGTTAACGCCTTCCAGATCCACGACCAGTCGTTCAGGATTACTGAGCGCAAACTGCCGATACTTCAGAATATGATTGGACTCCACGGTGACGCGGGTGTAGGTCGATGATGGCCAGACTCGCACGGCAACAACCTGCGCCGCGGCAGCCAACCCAACCGGACTCACACTCATTAACCACATGGCGCCCGCCCCTTGTAAAAAACGGCGGCGGCTTAATTCTGACTTGTATCCCGACATGCCACTCCCAAGCAGTAAGAAATCATTGGTATTTAAAACAAACAGATTGACCAGAAACTTTAACGAAAGGCGTATAACCTGTCATCTATAAAAGGGTAAACAATCTTTGACACCCTGATTTAGCTCACACTGCTTTCTCAGCTCAGCAACAAATTGGCGCTTGCGTTTACCGGCAAAACAGAATAAAAATACACTAATTACGAATAATCATGCATTGAGGTTGTGTCATGGTGAAGGAACGTCGCACCGAACTGGTAGAGGGATTCCGCCATTCTGTCCCCTATATTAATGCCCATCGGGGTAAAACGTTTGTCATCATGCTGGGCGGAGAAGCCATCGAGCATGATAATTTTTCTAGTATAGTCAACGACATTGGCCTTCTTCACAGCCTGGGTATTCGCCTGGTGGTGGTTTATGGTGCACGCCCGCAGATTGACGCCAACCTGGCAGAACATCGTCACGAGCCGGTTTATCACAAACAGACCCGAGTGACTGACGCCAAAACGCTTGAGCTGGTTAAGCAAGCGGCGGGCATGCTGCAGCTGGAAATTACCGCTCGCCTGTCGATGAGCCTGAACAACACGCCGTTGCAGGGTGCCCATATCAACGTGGTCAGCGGCAACTTCCTGATCGCGCAGCCGTTAGGGGTAGATGACGGCGTGGATTATTGCCACAGCGGACGCATTCGGCGCATTGATGAAGAAGCCATTCACCGCCAGTTGGATAACGGCGCGATTGTGTTGATGGGCCCGGTTGCGGTGTCGGTCACTGGCGAAAGCTTTAACCTCACTTCCGAAGAGATTGCCACTCAGCTGGCGATTAAGCTGAAAGCCGAAAAAATGATCGGCTTCTGCTCGTCGCAAGGGGTCTACGACCAGAATGGTGATATCGTTCCCGAACTGTTCCCCAACGAAGCTCAGGCGCGGGTTGAGGAGCTGGAAGCAGACGAAGATTATAATTCCGGCACGGTGCGCTTCCTGCGCGGGGCAGTAAAAGCCTGCCGTAGCGGCGTGCGTCGCTGTCACCTGATCAGCTATCAGGAAGACGGCACGCTGTTGCAGGAACTGTTCTCACGCGACGGTATCGGTACCCAGATTGTGATGGAGAGCGCCGAACAGATCCGTCGCGCCACCATCAATGATATCGGCGGGATCCTTGAACTGATTAGCCCACTGGAGCAACAGGGCATCCTGGTGCGGCGTTCGCGCGAACAGCTGGAGATGGAAATCGATAAATTCACCATTATTCAGCGTGATAACACCACGATTGCCTGCGCCGCGCTCTATCCGTTCCCGGAAGAGAAAATCGGTGAAATGGCCTGCGTGGCGGTGCATCCGGATTACCGTAGCTCATCGCGCGGAGAAGTTCTGCTCGAGCGCATTGCCGCTCAGGCGAGGCAAATGGGCCTGAGTAAGCTGTTCGTGCTGACGACCCGAAGCATTCACTGGTTCCAGGAGCGCGGCTTTACCCCAGTAGACGTCGACCTGCTGCCGGAGAGCAAGAAAGAGATGTACAACTATCAGCGCCGTTCAAAAGTGCTGATGGCGGACTTGAGTTAATGTCCTTCCCCGGTTCACGGTGTAAAACAGCCTCCGCACCAGATTTATAGCTCCACCGCCGGGAATATTCCCGGCGGCAATACGATGCGCCAAGCCTTGCTTCCGGCATATCTGATAAATAATTACACAGCGTTAATCTAAATGTATAATTTAGCCTGACTACAAAGGAAAGCAGGCTATTTATGGATAATTCTGGCAACTGGTTTACCCGCAATATCAGCATTATTGTTATCGTGCTCTCTTTATATCCCTGGCTGCTGCTATTAATTGCAAGCCTGAATGGCGCAAGTAAAGCAAGCTGGTTACTGAGAGCAGGTGCCGGGATAGCTATTTATGCCTTCGCGCTGTCTGTCATTAATCTGATTATTTCAATCATTTTTATTGTCTTTACTCATATAGTTACCCCCTCAGCAGCAAAAAACTCCGCAGGGCGTTTCTTTGCTATCAACTCCATTTCTGCCGTCTGGGTATTGTTACTTTCACTTCTTGTTTCACAGGGGTAACGACATAGCTATGGTTTATCCTGTCTATGAATTCAAATTAAGGAATATAGATTAATGGTGAATAACTCAGAAAACGGATTTGTGAAAAATATAAAAATAATCGTCACCGTTATTTCGCTCTACCCCTGGCTGCTCATTCTGCTGATGATGATGGGGAGCGGAGGCTCGTCAGGAAGCGCTTACGGTGCCGGGCTGTTTATTTTCTTTATCTTTATGATCCTCTCCGTTATTAACCTGGTGATTTCCGCCATTGTCCTCGTGGTGGCCAACGTCTCGACCCCACCGCTTGCAAAGGGTTCGGCGAAGTATTTCTTCGCCATGAACTCCATATCGCTGCTGTGGATAATGCCTTTAGTCGCCCCTTATTAGCGCCCGGCAGATTCAGAGATGCCCCTGCCCCGCAAAGATCTCCGTCAGCCCGCTGCGACGTTCGGTACGTGCGACAACCGCCTGAGTCAGCACTTGTTCATCGGCATAAATTGATAGCTGCTGTTTGGCGCGAGTAATGGCGGTGTAAACTAGTTCACGCGTCAACAGCGGCACGCTGCGGGAAGGCAGGATCAGCGCCGCATGATCGAACTCCGAGCCCTGCGATTTGTGCACCGTCATCGCCCAGGCGGTATCGTGCTCCGGCAAGCGGCTCGGTTGTACCGACTTGATGCTGCCATCGGGCATCGGGAACCAGACGCGCAGGCCGTCACCTCTTTCCAGCGCAATGCCGATATCGCCATTAAACAGCCCCAGCGCGCTATCGTTGCGGGAGATCATCACCGGACGCCCTTCATACCAGCGTGAATGGCGCGGCAGGGTAATTGCCCGCTTGCGGTTTAGCATCTGCTCCAGCTGTTCATTCACGCCGCTAACGCCGTAGGGACCATCGCGCAGCGCGCACAGCAACTGGAACTCACCGAATGCGGCAATCATCTCTTCGGGTTCGGCTCGTTCGCGCAGCAACTGCAGGAAACGACCGTAGCCCGCCTGCGCCTGGATGAGCATCGCCTCGTACTCTTCGGTGGTACTCAGCGGATGCAGAGTGATGTCGTCGAATGGTTGGCGCAGCGTCGCGCGTACTGCGCTACGTTCGCCGCTGTTCACCGCATAAGCCAGATTTCCAATGCCGGAATGGCGACCAAAACGGTAGCTTTTTTGCAGCAGGCACAGGCTGTCACGCAGCGCCCCCGCCGCTTCGCTCTCGCCCGCAGGCACCGGCTGACCCGTTAATCGCCCCAACTGGGCCGCGCGTTCGGGGGTATATCCCGCATTAACCCAGGCACAAATATCACCGAGTACCGCCCCGGCTTCTACCGAGGCCAGCTGATCGCGGTCGCCAAGGAAAATGACCCGTCCATGTTCAGGCAGAGCGTCAATCAGACGCGACATCATCGGCAGGTCGATCATTGAGGCTTCATCGACCACCAGCACGTCAAGATGCAACGGGTTTCCGGCGTGATAGCGCAGCCGCTGGCTCCCCGGCTGAGCGCCGAGCAGGCGATGGAGGGTGCTGGCTTCGGTCGGCACCAGTGCCTTTTGCTCGTCCGTTAACGGCAGACGGCGCAGCGCAGCGCCAAGGGATTCGGTCAGGCGCGCCGCGGCTTTGCCGGTTGGCGCCGCCAGGCGTATGCGACAGCGCGGGCTGGCGTACGTCTGAATCAGCGCCGCCAACAGTTTGGCGACGGTGGTGGTTTTTCCGGTACCGGGGCCGCCGGAGATCACCGAAATCCGTCGGGTCAGAGCAACCGCTGCGGCCACTTTTTGCCAGTCAATATCATCCCCTGGCGGAAACAACGCATCCAGCGTTGAAGCCAACCGGGCTTCATCAACATCCAGTACCTGATTGGCTTCGTTGAAAAAGCGCGCGACGGTCAGTTCATTGCGCCACATACGGTTGAGATAAAGCCGTTCGCCGCAGAGAATGATGGGCGTCGGCCGCTCGCCGCGGCTGACCGCCTCAGAGCCAAGCAGCAGCGTTGACCAGTCGTCCGGGGTGCCTGTCAGCTCAAGGATTTGCTCGCGCAGGCCCGCCGCTTTTCCGCTCAACAGCTCATCATCTTCGAGACGAGAGATCGGCAAGCAGACGTGCCCTTCACCCGCATCGCGGCTCAGGATCGCGGCGGCCAGTTTCACCGCCGGATGCGCTTCTTGCGCCACCATCAGCGCAAACTGGACATCCAGCGGGCGCAGCAGGCGCTGCTCAGCGGCCTCCAGCAACAGTTTGTCCATAGTCATAGCGCCACCTCCTGCGTTTCCCCGGCAAACAGCGCATCAAGGCCGTCAATCAACGGCAGCGCCGGGCGGGTGGTAAAGATCCCCTGACCGCCGTCCTGTCCGTCCATACCGCGTAAAAAGAGATAAATCACGCCGCCAAAATGGTGTTCATAGTCGTAGTCCGCAATACGATGGCGTAAATAACGGTGCAGCGCCAGGCTGTAGAGCTGATATTGCAAATCATAACGATGCGTGCGCATTGCCTGCATCATGGCGTCCTGGGTATAGGCCTCGCGATCTTGCCCCAGCCAGTTCGATTTGTAATCCAGCAGGTAATAGCGGTCATTATGGCGAAATACCAGGTCGATAAAGCCTTTCAACATGCCGCGTACCTGACGGAAATCGAGGGTTGGGGTATCAACGGAGAGCGGATCGTACTGACGGATTAGCGCGTCCAGACGCAGCGGATCCAGAGGCTGTTCGATGGGTAGATAAAAGGCCATCTCTACCTGTTTATCGGTTTCGCTAAGCTGATTCAGGGCGATCTCCGCCCCCGGCAAGCGGGTGCGCAGCACGCCGTCGAGCCATTCGGTCAGCACTGGCGTCCATTTCTCCTCGAACCCGCTCAGCTGTAGTTTCTCTGCCATCCAGTCGGCGGGCACCGGCTGGGTGAAATCAATATCTTCAAACAGGCTATGCAGAAACGTCCCCGGAGATGCGCCGCGCGGGAACTGGTGCGGCGTGAGCTGCGGCTCTTCCATTACTTCGCCAACGCCTGCGGCATCGACATCCAGGCGCGGCAGAAGATCCTGCGCCGCGCTGTGACCGTGCTGCTGTAAACCGGAATAGCTGGTGACTCGCCAGTCGTCGACCACCGTGCGCTCAAGCATACGCGCGCAAAGCGGCGGCAGTTCCGTCTGCGGAGCCTGCCAGGGTGTCGGATCCGTAAGCACAGGACGTTGCAGAGCAATATCATCGCAGCAGAAAGTCTGTAAACGAGCCGTTAGCCCTGCGGCATCCATCGCCTCCCCGCCCTGGAGCAGGCGGCCCAACGCACTGTGGTGAAAATCGCTGGTACCAGGTTTATCGCTACGGCGGGTACTGAGCGGCGCAACGCCAAGGCTACAGTGCCAGACCGCACGGGTCAGCGCCACGTACAGCAGGCGCAAATCTTCAGCCAGACGCTCGGCCTCCGCCAGCTCCATACTGCCGTCATCCTGCCCGAGGTCGAGGACCGCCGCAAAGGAACTTCTGTCGTGATAAAACGCCTGATCTTGTTTACGAAAACGCGCGATAAACGGCAACCAGACCAGCGGATATTCCAGACCTTTTGATTTGTGAATGGTGACAATCTGCACCAGGTGCTTGTCGCTTTCCAGGCGCATCTGCTGGCTGGAGGCATTGCTATCCGGCTCGGCGATATACTGCGCCAGCCAGCGTACCAGCGCATGTTCACTTTCAAGCTGGTTGGCCGCTTCCTGAAGTAGCTCGCTGATATGCAGAATATCGGTCAGGCGTCGTTCGCCACCGTTTGTAGCGAGCAGATTTTCGGCGATACGTCGCGCGGTCATCAGCGCGCGTAGCATCGGCATGACCCCACGCTGACGCCAGATTTGCCGGTAGCCGCTAAACTCCTCAACCAGTTCATCCCACGCCCGTTCATCCTGATTGAGGTTTTCGATATCCCGAGCGTTCAGGCCGAACATTGAGGTCGCCAGCGCGCTGCGCAGGGTATTCTCGCGTTCGGGCGCCAGCACCGCCTGCAGCAACCATAGCAGCTCCTGCGCTTCCGGCGTTTCAAACACGCTATCGCGGTTGGAAAGGTAGACGGAAGGTATCGACAACAGCTGGAGGGCGTCGCGGATCAGCGAGGCCTCCTGGCGGTTACGCACCAGCACCGTGATATCCGAGGCCTGAACCGGAGAGGATTTTTCACCACGCCATAGCAGCGCTTTGCCCTGCTGACCCGCGCTGAGCCAGTCGCGAATTTGCCCGGCGCAAATCTGCGCCATAAATGTTTGATAATCCCCCGAGCCAACGGCCTCGCCCGGCATCAGCCAGACGTTCATTGCGGGGATCACGGCATCATCAACAGTAAAGCGCAGCCCCTGGTTTTTATCCGCCGATTTGACCGGCAGGAACGGGATTTCGCGAAACATAAAGGGGTTATCGCTGAGGCTAAACAGGCGATTGACGCTTTCAACCATTCCCGGCGCGGAGCGCCAGTTAGTATCCAGCGTATAGTGGGCGCTCACATCGCCACGCGCTCTCATGTAGGTAAAAATGTCCGCGCCGCGGAAGGCATAAATCGCCTGCTTCGGGTCGCCAATCAACAGCAGCGCGGTGTCTGTCTGCTGTCGCCAGATACGACGAAAAATACGATACTGCTGCGGGTCGGTATCCTGGAATTCATCGATCATCGCTACCGGAAAACGCTGACGAATCGCGCAGGCCAACGCTTCGCCGCTATCACTACGAAGAGCATCATCAAGGCGACTGAGCATATCGTCAAAGCCTAGCTCGCCGCGGCGACGTTTCTCCCGGGCCACTGCTTCACGGATTTCGACCAAAGCCCTGGCGATAACCAGATCGGTCAACGTTAACGGTGAAGCCAACAGCTTCTCTACCGCGCTAAACAGCGGATGTACCGGCGATTCACCGCCCGCTTTGGTGCGTTCAAGCAAGAAAGCCTGAGAGAACTTTTCCAGCGCGTCCGGAAGCTGATAGCCCAGGGTCTCTTCCTGTGCCCAGGCATTCACTTTCTCCAGCCACTTTCCCTGATTTCCGCGGTTGAACTTGCGCCGGTCGAGGCCTGAATTTTCCAGCACCGCCTCAATTTCGCCTGCCTGTTCCAGCCACTGCTGCTTAAGCGCATTAATACGCCCGATAATTTGCTGATGGCGTTCGGCCAGCGTTTCTTCGGCAGGTGGTGGAGATTTTAGCTGCGGCGCTTCGCCCTGCAGCCAGCGATCGATTGATTTCAGCAGGTCACGGGGGCCTTTCCACGCGTCGTGAATAACTGCGGCGATATCGCGCGGCAGCGGATAGCAGTGGCGACGCCAGAAGTCGGCGCAGGCCTGATAGCGCAGGCGGGATTCATCTTCAATAAGCTGCTGTTCAAACAGCATGCCGGATTCAAAAGCGTTGAGGCTCAACATCCGCTGACAGAAGCCGTGAATGGTAAATACCGCCGCTTCGTCCATTTGGCGTTCCGCCAGCAGCAGCGTTTGCGCGGCGAGGTTTTTGTCAGGTATTTCCGCCAGCAGTCCGGCGTAGAGAGGGTTATCGGTACTGTCACGCAGGCAGGCGATGCGCAACTCGTGGATGTTGCTACGAATACGCCCGCGCAGCTCTTCGGTCGCCGCTTCGGTAAAGGTCACCACCAGCAGTTCTTCAACGCTGACCTGCCGGGGAAAGGCGGATTCACCGCCCAGCCCCAGCAGCAGCCGCAAATAGAGCGCGGCAATGGTAAAGGTTTTTCCGGTGCCCGCAGAGGCTTCTATCAGGCGCTCGCCCGTCAGGGGCAAGCGCAGGGGGTCAAGAGACTCGGCGGTTTCGGTCATTCATTCTCTCGCATCAGGGGTAAGGATTTCTGCAATGCGCTGACGTTTTCCCAGACTTTGCCATCCTGCGGATGTGCGTATTCCGTCTTGCCGTTCTGGCTCCCGGAAACCTGGGAAAGTATCGCCATGCCTTGCGGATCCACTACCGTCTGATGGAAGAAGTCAGCAAGTTTTTGCGGCGTCAGCAGTTTAATCTGAGCCACTACTTTATCACGTGAATCAAAACGCATATTACCGCGATCGAAATCTTTGCTCAGCTTTGATGCCTCATCGCCCAGGGTCTGCGGTGCCTGCTGCATCTGGCTGATAACCGCCTGCTGGATCTGCGCAAACTCTTCCGGCTTCATCGCCCGCAATTTGGCTTCCGCCGTCGGGAAGAAGGCCTGGAAACGCTGCCACAGGAATTCAGGCTGCTTGTCGTTACTTTGCAGCAGGAAGCCCATTCCCCACTGGCGGCCAACGTTCATTGAGAAGGCAAAAACCGCATAGCCCAATTGTTCTTCCGTGCGCAGTTGGTTGTAAAACCACGGCTGCACGATTTGCCCGAGAAGAGAACTCGCAGCAGAACTGGTGTATTCATCGACGTTCGGCGGCGCGAAGACGGCGGCCAGCGCGGAGTCCGTGCTGTTGCCCGCTTTTTCAAAAATAGCCAGCTGTTTGCTGTTTATCAGCACGTCTTTATTACGACACCATTCGTTGCCGTCTGCCCCCAGCTGTTTTTGAATCTGCCGCGCCATAGCGGTTGATTGATCGGCAGTGAGATTACCAATTACCAACAGCTCCGGACGCCCTTTGGCTTTGAGATTATCACGGTACTCCAGCACCTCTTTAAGCGTAATCGAGGGCAGCAGCGCCCGGCGATCTTCGCGCTGGAAATACGGCACCTGTGAAACCATCTGAACCGGCATGATCGCCTGATCGTAGGCTTTGCCTTTATCCGCCGAGTCCATCATCTGGGCGTACCAGGATTTAGCCTGCTCCAGTTGTTCTTCGGTCGGCGTATAGCTGAAGTAACCATCCAGCAGCGCGTTAAAGAGTTCCGGAAGATGCTGCGTGTAGCCGTTGGCGTTAACCATCAGCCCATTATTAGCACCGGTGGAGAAGCTGATGCCGCCGACCGCCGCCTGGTTGCTAAGCTGGTCAAGCGCGATACCCGCCAGATAATCATTAAGGGCAAACATCACCTGACGACGGGCGCTGTCCATGCCCTGCGGGTTACGCAGGACCAGCGAAATATCCGCCTTCGGTTCACTGGCGAAGTACTGGCTCGGCGCGTAAATCACACGTAGCGTCGGCTCATCAACGATCAGCTGTGGATGCGGATAAGCCTTGTCGCTTTTGATTAAGGTGAAATCATCAGGAATATAGGGGTTCAGCACCGGTAGCTTAAGGTCAATGGCGCTGGATTTCTGCTGCCAGTCGGCAAAGGTCTGCGCGCTGATTTTATCCACCTGATAAGGCGCGTTAACGAAGTAGGCCGTCTTGTTATGCGGTTCCTTCGGACTGATATACCAGATGCGGGCGTTTTGCGGCGTCATCATCGCCAGACGGTCTTTAATCGCCTGCGGGTCGTAACGGTCGGCAATGTTGACGACGTCCAGAGTATGCTCAACCGGCACGCGGATCATGGTGTCAGCCAGCCATTCGACGTAATCCATATCGCGATTAATTGATGGGTAGCGGAAATCGAGCGCCAGCACATGGGACAGTTCATCAAAATAGCGTTTATCAATTCCCTGGCTACGCAGCAGATTGAGGTAGCTGAAAATGGCCGCTGTGACTTCATCACGATGCGCCAGGCCTTTATCCGTCAGGGTTGCGGAAATAGCCAGCACCCCGCTGTTGCCGTTAACCACCGGGTCGGAATCGGCACGGATACCTTCAACCAGTCCTTGCTTTTGCAGCCAGTCAGAAAGCGTGCCCGGGCTACGGTTGCCGATCATATAGGTCACCAGCTCGTCGGTTTTACTGCGGAACTGGTCGCTATTGTTATCGATGCGGAACTCAACGCGCAGCACTTTACGCGGCATCGCCGGGACATAGTGAATGATGATGCCCTTTTGCGCATCGGTCACCACCGGCACGGTAATTTCCGGCTTGCTGATATTATGGTTCGGCACGCGACCATAGGTAGCCGCGGCGATGCTCGCCAGCTCCGGCAGAGGTTTGTTGCTGTAGATCACCGCTTTCATCAGGTTGGCGGAATACCAGCTATCGCGGAAGGTATGCAGCGCATCGAGTACCGGCTTGCCGGGCTTGTCGCTCAGCGTTTCGAGGTTACCGCCGGAAAAATGCGAGCCCGGGTGCGCCGGGTTGATGGTTTCAGCGCTAACCTGCGCCATCCGCATCCCGTCACGGGTTCGCGCCATCGTTAGCTCGGCGTTAACTGCATTACGCTCGCGGTCGGCATATTTTTTATCCAGCAGCGGCGCGGAAATGGCGTCAGCCAGACGATCAACAGCGCCGTCCAGCGCATCGTTTTCCACTTCAAGATAGAACGCGGTGCGATACGGCGCGGTACTGGCGTTATGGCTGCCGCCGTGCATTTTGAGGAACTCGGCAAGGCTGTCAGGCTGCGGATATTTCTGCGAGCCCATCAGCGTCATATGCTCCAGGAAGTGAGCCAGTCCCTGATGCTCCACGGGATCCTGTAGTGAACCCACAGGGACGACCAGCGCCGACAGCGATTTCACCGCCTGCGGATCGGAAACCAGCAGAACCACCATGCCATTATCCAGGCGAATCGCCTGATATTGACGGGTATCTTTTTCGCTTTTACGAATGGTTTCCTGAATCGGTTGCCATCCGGTGTCTGCCTGACTTAACGGTGCCCAAAGGGCGGCCAGAACTACAATAACCTTGAACCATAAACTGCGGGGCATTCACGGACCTCATCATTAACAAACCTGGCGCTGCACGGTATGCAGCCTTAATAAAACATCAGTCCGTGATTCGTTGCGCATCATAAATGAACAGCCATGTATTGCGCAATTTTTATACTATTAAAATTTTATTCGGACTGATGGAAACGAAATACCGGCAGCAAATAGCGCTGCGTTTGCGCGATAATCTCTTCATAGTATTCCGGCTCCAGAGTGCGCCACAGGCGCTGATACCAAACATCGGTACCCTCACCGCTGACCACCATGTTCCCTTCATAGGCCTGAAGAAATTTACTGCGCGCTTTCTGCTGCGTCTCTTCATCCATTAACATGACATCCTTTTCGGCGTCGTAACAGACTTTTAGCCATGCACCTCCGCTTTCTGGCAGCAGCAGTAGCGGTTTAGACATCCCTTGCAGATAACCGTCAACCAGTTCATTCAGGTATCCTTGAGCCTGCTCTTGCGCCAGCGGAGGGAAATGCCACTCCCCGTCTTTGCGCACAAACAGTCGACTTTCGCCGATACCGCCACTTGCACAATAGACAAGATGCTCCAGCCAAAGTTGCATTCCCTGCGCCACGCTCAGCAGCGATGGCCGCCAGCGCAGCAAACCGTCGGATTGTACCTGCTGCAACCACCCAGTAATGTTGACTCCGTTACATTGCAGATCGATTTCCAGACTCTGCCCCGGTTTGCGGCTGGCAATGACCCGCTCCGCCAGGTTTTGCATCTCCTGACGCTGAGTCTCCCAAGCCAGTTCGCCGAAAGCGCCATAGGGTAACTCTCCGGCGGCACGGAAACGGCGATACATCACCGAGGCGTCCTGCTGCTCAATCAGCGTATTCAGCAGTTGCTGGTTCAGCTGATAGCGGCTCAGCCCTTCAAGGGTGAAAGGTTCATCGTCGGGGATTTCGCTCTCTTCCGAGCGGAAATTAACCCGCAGCCGCTGCTGGAAGAAGGCACGAACTGGATGCTGCCAGAAACGCAGCAACTGTTCGAAAGGGAGGTGGTCAATTTCCGGGGCGGGTAGCGGCTGGATAAAATCGCCGTGCGCCTCCCCCTGCTGGCTGGCGGCTGCCAGCCATTCCCGGGCATAGCTTTGATCTTCGTTGTCTTGAAAGTTGGCAGCATCAAAAGGCATGCGCGTATGCAGATGAGTGATGTGCTCTTTGACACGACGCTCGCTGGCGTCGCAATCCAGCGACTCATCGCCCGCCAGACAGTGGCTTTGACCGATATAGTCCGCCAGCTCCTGGACCAGAACGGAAGGATAGCGCTCGCTATTATCCTGAATAGAGCGACCAATATAGCTGATATACAGCTTCTGCTCAGCCGACATCAGCGCTTCGAGGAACAGATAACGGTCATCATCACGACGGCTACGGTCGCCACGCTGCGGTTTCTGGCTCATTAAGTCAAAGCCCAGCGGTGCCAGAGTACGCGGATAAACGCCGTCGTTCATTCCCAGCAGGCAGACTACTTTAAAAGGAATCGAGCGCATGGGCATCAGGGTACAGATGTTCACCGGCCCGGCAAGGAAGCGCTGGCTGATGCGCTGCTGATCGAGGCGCTGGGAGAGTTCATCACGAAGCAAAGATAGCGGCACCGCTTCGCCGTACAGGGCCTCAACGCCGCCATCAATCACCGCCTGCCACTGTTGTTCAATAAGCGCCAGAGCCGCCTCTGTTTCGCTATCTGGCAGGAAAAAGTCGTTCAGCAGGTCACGGCATACCGGCAGCCACTCCGCCAGAGGGCGCTCCTGAGCCAGCCCGCGCCGCCAGAAATTAAGCTGCATTAGCAAGGATGCCAGGTTACCCACCAGTTCGGCGATAAGCCCGCTCGACTCATCGTATGGCAGAACCGAGCGCCACTCCCCCTCGCTGCTGTCCATTGCGTAGCCCAACAGCATCCGCGTCAGGCCAAAGCGCCAGGTGTGCTGGCCGGTTGCCGGGAGATCCAGCTCACGAACGTTGTCGTCATCCATCCCCCAGCGCACACCGGATTCGTTAACCCACTGGCGTAGGTAGCGTAGCCCCTCTTCGTCAATATTAAACCGCGCCGCCAGCACCGGAACGTCCAGCAGCGCCAGCACGTCTTCGCTGGCAAAACGGCTATCGGGCAGCGAAAGGAGGGTAATAAATGCCTGTAGCGCAGGATGCGATTCACGGGCGCGACGGTCGGAAATCGCCCATGGTAGCCAGCGTTCGCCGCTGGCACTGCCGAAGACGGCCTGGATATAGGGACTGTAGCTATCGATATCCGCGACCATGACGATAATATCGCGCGGCGTCAGTTCGGGGTTCTCTTCGAGCATCGCCAGCAGCCTGTCGTGCAGCACCTCGACCTCGCGCTGCGGGCTATGGCAGACATGAATCATCAGGCTGCGATCGTCCAGCGCTAAAGGGCGCTTGCTGCGGCTGTTGGCGAACTCCTCGGCGCTACGCCCGGCCACCGCGGCATTGCGCAGATCGAGGATGTCAGCCTGAAGATTATGCAGCAGGTTGTCAGGTACGATATCAACAAAAGCATCCAGCTCTTCATAGCGTTCCAGACCCGCCAGTAAGTAAATATAGTCACGCCCCAGCTTGCCCCAGGAGGCCAGCATTGGGTTGCCGACATCCTGCTCCCCGGAATCATTAAATAATCCGGGTGCCTGTTCAGTATCACGGAACAGCGGCAGCTCTCGGGTCGTTTCACGATGATGGCGACGCTGGCGGGACATCAGTCTGGCCAAAAATGCTGGATCTTTGATGTCACCCCAGTAGTAGCGGCAAGGGTTAGTGAAGAGGACGTAAACATCAACATGCTTACCCAGCGCCTGTAGCGCCTGCAGGTACACCGGCGGCAGCGCCGAAATCCCACAAATAAATACCCGCGACGGCAGCCCGGCAGGAGGCTCTTCAGCGGATTCAAGCGCGCTGATAAAGCGTTGATACAAGTTGGCGCGATGCCACAGCGGCTGACCCAGTTCCGCAGTGTACTCCACCAGCGCTTTCCATAACGGCGCTTGCCAATCCTGTGCCTCGCCAAGGCCGTCCACGCGCCCGTCAGCCTCCCAGCGTATTAGCCATTCAGGGCGATAAACCAGATACTGGTCATAGAGATCCGCTACCCTTGTCGCCAGTTGAAACAGTTTGCGCTTGTCACTGTCGTCGCTCAGATAGTGGCGCAGCAGCGTGAAGGCTTCATCGTCAAGACGCTGAGGCAGCAAGGTCATCAGCTTCCAGCTCATGCTCTGTTTGCTGAACGCGCTTTCCCCGGGGATATCTTTCAGCACCCGTACGAACATGTCCCAGATAAAACTGGCTGGCAGAGGGAATTCAATATTGGCCGCGATCCCGAATCGCTTCGCCAGCGTCATCTGTAGCCATTGCGCCATCCCGGTACTCTGCACCAGCACCATTTCAGGAATGAAGGGGTCATCCAGCCGCTGGCGCTCGACGATAAACTCCATCAACGCTTCAAGCACATCCAGACGGTTTGAGTGGTACACCCTTAACATATTCGCTCCTGGCTACTGACTGACCGGGCAATGCAGCCGGGTCATCTGCGCCCGCCTTGCGGTGGGCATCGTGATCGTTACCGTGATGCTGACACATCTTTGCACCGATGTCTGCACACGGGATACCTGTCGGTTTGCCGGAATCTCGTCAGGGCTAAGCTGCCCGAATCGCCATGCGTCACGCCACAGCTGACGATACTGATTGAGCTGCATAAAACCATTAGCCAGCCCACGTTGATATCCCGCCAGCGCGGTAACGGTCATGATCAGGAGCACTAAAGCCAGTAGAGTTTCCGGCAGGCTAAATCCCTTTTGTCGCCTTAGGGCATCTGGCATAAGTTGGCCTCCTTCAATGGGCAAAAATCGCTCCAGCCGTGGGGTGAAAAGCGCAGCTGGTTTTGCTCTACCACGCCAGACTGCCACAACAGCATGGTGCCGCTACCGCCTATCAGCAATACCGATGCGTCGCTGAAAATGCGCATGCAAGCGCGCCAACCAAATTCGCCATTCTGCTGGCAGTTCACTGCATCCTGCAACGGCCAGGAGAGCCCCTTTCCCCACTGTAGTGCGGAATGCGCACCAGCAGTATCGCGAAGCGCCTGCGTTTCGCTGGCCGTTTGCGCCAACAAAGAACGCTGCTGCTGGTTTAACCCCTGAAGCAGCAGACTACCAAGCGCTAACAGCAGGAGCACCATCAGCAGCGAAGAGAGACCGCGCTGGCGATTCACAGGTTATATCCCGTTACGCTGTATTCCGCCTGCGCGTGAATTCGCGAGTCAGCAACGGATTGCGCCGCCAGCGTTATTGATAGCTCAGGGGGATAATCCGTCCTGCCCTGCCGGGTAATCTGAAACGTGGTGACTTTAATCGCCGCCGGGTTGGTCATTCTCTCCCATCCTTTGCCGCTACAGTCACTCGCCCCCCGTAAGGTTTCCAGCGCGCCGTCGCGTAGCCGAAAGCCTGTTGTATCAGATTCCGACGACGGAGAGGCATTCCAGATCCCGTCACTGTTGCCATCCCAGCGCAGGAGCACACAATCGCCGCTGCCTGTAATGTGTAGCGCTTCCCCGCTACAGAGACCACGGCAATAACCTGCGCGTTGCAGATGCTTCGCCACGGTATAGAGACGCTGCCAGAGTTCATTTTCCAGAGACTGCTGCTGGGTCTGGTTCAGAACCGCTCGCTGCAAAGAGGGCAAAAAGCGGGCGCTTCCGAGTAATAAAACGGAGCTAATTGCCATCGCTATCAGCGTTTCGGGGAGAGAAAAGCCACGATGAATTACTGACATGATGTCGTCTCCTCGCCGCGACACAGGCGGATTCTCCCCCAGTTGGAAACAATGATATTCCAGCCGCCCGCTGCGCTTTGCAGCCTTATATGCCCGGCCCAGGCGGTATTGCGCAGGCCGTAAAACCCAAAACCTGGTGTGATCGCACTGAGCGAAACGTCCGGCCACAGCGGTTGCAACGTGAAAGCGCTCTTTACGCTACAGTTGGCCGCCGCGCCGGTGGCACTCAGGCACCAACCCTCCACGCTTTGCCCGACGTTTAATATCCGGTCGCGGTTGTGCCAGTTGGCGTCGTCGCGCAACAGCACAAGATAGTCCCGGACCTGGCAAGCGGTTTGCCACAGGCGCTGCTGCTGTCGCCAGCTCTGCCATCCGTATAGCCCACTGGCGCTAAGAATGACAACCAGCATCATCGTTATCAGGGTTTCAATCAGGGTATAGCCATGTTCTCTGTTCATGGGCCGAGTATGCGTATCATTGATGACTGATACGAACGGCAAAGTGAGGGTTTGCGTCGCGCGTCGGAGAGTATTTAAAGCGTTGCAATGGGTTGCAAAGTTGCGGGAAACCAGCTCGCAAAAAGCGGGTTCTGATCACGGTTTATAGCCGTCGTTTAGCTGGGTTGGCGCATAAAAAAACCGCCTGCAGAATGAAGTGAACTCCATTCTGCAGGCGGTTTTCCAGGTCTCAGGATTCGCACACCGCGACTTTAATCGCCAGACCGCCTCGTGCTGTTTCACGATATTTGGCATTCATATCTTTGCCTGTCTCAAACATCGTTTCGATGACTTTATCCAGTGAGACTTTTGGATCGCTGGTACGATACATAGCCATGCTGGCCGAGTTAATGGCCTTCACTGCCGCAATCGCGTTACGCTCAATGCACGGTACCTGAACCTGTCCGGCCACCGGATCGCAGGTCAGACCGAGGTTATGTTCCATGCCGATTTCCGCGGCAATGCATACCTTATCCGGACTGCCGCCCAGCAGCTCTGCCAGTCCGGCAGACGCCATCGAGCAGGCCACCCCCACTTCCCCCTGGCAACCAACCTCTGCCCCGGAAATAGACGCATTCATCTTGTACAGAATGCCAATCGCACCCGCGGTCAGATAGTAGCGCATATAGATTTCCGGCGTCACCGCCTTGATAAAGCGATCGTAATAGGCCAGTACCGCCGGGATAATGCCGCAGGCACCGTTGGTCGGTGCGGTAACGACTCGCCCGCCCGCCGCGTTCTCTTCCCCTACCGCCATCGCGAACATATTGACCCAATCCATCGCACTCAGTGGTGTAATCGACTGGCTCTGCGGTGCCAGCACGCGGTGCAGCGCAGAAGCACGACGTGGCACTTTTAGTGGTCCAGGCAAAATGCCTTCCGTGTTCATACCCCGGTTAATAGCGTTTCTCATGGTCTCCCAGATTTTCGCCATATTTTGCTCAACGCTATCCCTGCCGTGGCGGGCGATCTCGTTTTTCATCATCACCGCAGAAATTGACAGGCAGTTGTCCTGGCAGTGTGCCAGCAGGTTGCGGGCAGAATAGAACGGGAACGGAATATCGACCTCCGCGTCCTGATTCTTGCCAAAGTTTTCCTCCGTGACGATAAAACCGCCACCAATGGAATAGTAAGTCTGAAAATGGACGATTTTTCCGTCGCAAAACGCGGTAATACTCATGCCATTTTCATGCAGCGGCAGAAACTCATTGTGAAAACGCATGCATTCTGCCACCGGGAACTGAATTTCTCTCTGGCCTTCTTCAATAAACAGACGATACATGGTGTTTACATCGCAAATAATGCCGGGAATGGCGTCGATATCAACGGTATCCGGTAAATACCCGGACAGCCCAAGAATAATTGCAATATCGGTATGGTGGCCTTTACCCGTTAATGACAGAGAGCCATACACATCCACCACCAGACGAGTCACTTTATGCAGCAGGCCTTTTTCCTGCAGGGTATCAACAAAATGTTTTCCTGCTTTCATCGGCCCAACAGTATGTGAGCTGGACGGCCCGATGCTGATTTTGAAAATATCGAAAACGCTAATCATGTGGCACCCATGCGGTTACAAAGCAAAACGGATGTGCCGCCTGCGACAGGCGGCGCTGAAAACTTAGCTGAACAGTGAGAAGAAGATGGCGGAGATGGCAATCAACCCCATCACAACCACAAACACGTTGCTGATGTGACCGCTGTATTTGCGCATGGCCGGCACTTTATTGATGGCATACATCGGCATCAGGAACAGAATCATCGCGATAACCGGGCCGCCCAGCGTTTCAATCATGCCCAGGATACTCGGGTTCAGTGTCGCTACAATCCAGGTGGTCACCAACATGAACAGCGCAGTGATCTTGTTCAGTTTGTTGATTTCTATTGTTTTCCCTTTACCGCGCAGGGACTTAATCACCATGCCATTGAAACCTTCACGCGCACCGAGGTAGTGGCCGAGGAAGGATTTGGTAATCGCAATCATCGCGATGACAGGTGCCATCCAGGCAATCACCGGCGCATTAAAATGGTTCGCCAGGTAAGAGAGGATGGAGATGTTCTGTGCTTTCGCTTCCGCCAGGTTTTCCGGAGAGAGGCTCAGCACACAGCTGAACACGAAGAACATAACGGTCAGCACCATCATGATGTGGGCAAAGCCCAGGATACGGGAACACTTACGCTCAGCGTCCTGACCGTATTCTTCACGTTTTGCCACCGCAAAAGAGGAGATGATCGGCGAATGGTTGAAGGAGAAAACCATTACCGGGATAGCCAGCCACAGGGTCATCCACAGACCATTACCCGTTGCGGAAGCGCTGCTCAGCGACAGGGTATCCAGTACCGCACCATTCCATTGCGGGATCAAATACAGCGCCAGCAGCATCAACGCAAACACGAACGGAAACACCAGCACGCTCATGGCCTTAACAATCATTTTTTCGCCAAAGCGGACAATGCCCATCATGCCGATAATCAAAATCAGCGACAAAATAGCGCGCGGCGGAGACGCCAGGCCAAGCTGGTGAGTAATAAAGCTATCAACCGTGTTGGTAATTGCGACGCTATAGACCAGCAGAATAGGATAAATAGCGAAGAAGTAGAGCAGCGTAATAAGCTTACCCGCACCAGTGCCGAAATGCTCTTCAACCACTTCGGTAATATCTTCACCCGGATTTTTTCCCGAGAGAACAAAACGGGTTAAACCACGGTGGGCAAAAAACGTCATAGGGAATGCGATAATGGCCATGATGATCAGCGGCACTAAGCCCCCTACCCCGGCGTTAATCGGCAGGAAAAGTACCCCTGCGCCAATCGCAGTACCGTACAGACCCAGCATCCAGACGGTATCACTTTTTCTCCAGCCGCTGCTCTCGCGAGCAACGAGGGTATTTTGAACGGTTTCCATAGTATGGCCTCAGTAATATAGAGTAGTGTCAGATTTATTTGACTCTGATTCAGGTAATAAATGTGCTGTGTTTATTTGGCTATTTTATTAAATACAACTAAGCTGATTCACTAACCGCGATCACATAACCTGATTTATAGAGAGGACTTTTAACGCATCAAAAATAGCACCAAAAATTTAATATTTTTTAAAGTATCATTTTTAATACGTTATTATTTCGACACCCACTTCAATTAGCCATATATTTATATATTTTAATTCCAGAGATAACAAACGATATTTGTCATACAATTCATGAGAATCAAAAAACATTATCTCCAATTTAAATATGTCAGATTGCTGATGGCTGCCAGACTGAGCAATCGTGGCAGGTTTCCACACCGGGCGACACCACAACGGCGTCCCGATGAGCCGTTATCGAGCCAGGTTTCTGAGGAAATATCCTAATTTGAGCCTCTGCCAGTCCGGTAAACAGCATCAACATCGCCACGAGGGCAATGGACAGTAACCGTCGCCGCAGAAGTACCTTAAATAACTGAAGAATATAACAACATCCAACTATTTAAAGGCGCTAACGAAAAAACAATGTTGTGACTATCGCAAAAGAGAAATTATCTGCTTTATTTATAATTTAATATGCTAAATAATCTGTCAGGATTTATTACGCAGTAGAGGAATTGAAATGCGTTTCAGTACGATGCCCGACAGTGAAATTATTTCTGAATTGTGCCGCAGAATTAAAGAAACGCGTATACAGCTTGGGCTGTCACAGATTGAGCTGGCCGAGCGCGCACAGGTCGGCACTGCAACCATCAAACGCGTTGAATTAGGCGAGTCCGTAACTCTCAGTACGCTTATTGGTATTTTACGCGGTCTGGATCGTCTGCATCAGTTGGAGTCTGTTTTATTCGACTCACACATTCGTACCTTTAACGCGCAAATAAATACCGCGACACCTTCCCGTATCCGTATTCGGAAAAAAACACATCAGCCAAAAGAGAAATTTGCCGCGACCGCACAGACCAACGAGGCAAACGCCACCATTAACGAATGGTACACCTCAGCGGCCTCTCACAGCGTGGTGTGGTCTTTCCAGCCGACTGACGCAGAGAAAAAAGGGTAGTCAGCTTTGGGGAGCGGTGCCGTTGCCAGCGCCAAATAGCTTTGATGTCCCTCCGGTATCATCCTTTCCAGAGAGGAAATAAAGGGCAACAGATTGCTTGAATCTGACTGAATAGTTTTTGTGTCCCATAAACAACAAACCCCTACTTGCTGGATATCCAACTTTCGGGGTTCACTTCAAGTATCAGCGGTTTTTCGTCGTCACTTCCAGATCAAATCGCCACAGGCGCTTTAATCCCCGGATGCGGGTCATAGCCTTCAATTTCGAAGTCTTCAAAACGGTAGTCGAAAATCGACGCCGGTTTGCGTTTGATGACCAGCTTCGGCAGCGCGCGCGGTTCGCGGCTCAGCTGCAGATGCGTCTGCTCCATATGGTTGCTGTACAGGTGAGTGTCGCCGCCAGTCCAGACAAAATCGCCTACTTCGAGGTCGCATTGCTGTGCGACCATATGCACCAGCAGCGCGTAGCTGGCGATATTGAACGGCAGGCCAAGGAACACGTCGCAAGAGCGCTGATACAGTTGGCAAGAGAGCTTGCCGTCCGCCACATAGAACTGGAAAAACGCGTGGCACGGTGCCAGCGCCATTTTGTTCAACTCGCCGACGTTCCATGCCGAGACGATGATGCGGCGCGAATCCGGGTCGTTTTTCAGCTGTTCCATCACGGTGCTGATCTGGTCGATATGACGTCCATCCGGCGCAGGCCATGAACGCCATTGTTTGCCGTAGACTGGTCCCAGATCGCCATTCTCATCCGCCCACTCGTCCCAGATGGTGACGTTGTTTTCGCGCAAATACGCAACGTTAGTGTCACCTTGCAGGAACCACAGCAGTTCATGGATGATGGAGCGTAAATGACAGCGCTTGGTCGTCACCAACGGGAATCCTTCCTGCAGGTTAAAACGCATCTGATGGCCGAAGATAGAGACGGTGCCAGTTCCGGTGCGGTCATTTTTTTGCGTGCCCTCAGCGAGCACTTTCTGCATCAAATCAAGATACTGTTTCATGGTTCCTCAAGAGTTTTGTTGCTGCGGACGACAACGGTACGCCCAGACCATCATTATGATACCCGCAAGCACCATTGGGATGGAAAGAATCTGCCCCATGCTGATGTACTGTACCCAGCCGCCAGTGAACTGCGCGTCGGGCTGGCGGAAGAATTCCACGATGATGCGGAACAGGCCGTAGCCAATCAGGAACAGGCCAGAGACCGAACCGGTTGGGCGCGGTTTGCGGATAAATAGGTTCAGGATCAGGAACAACACCACGCCTTCCAACGCCATTTCATAGAGCTGCGAAGCGTGACGCGGCAGCGCGCCGTAAGTGTCGAACAGCGATTGCCACTCAGGATGCGACGGCAGCAGCGCCAGATCTTCTGCACGGGAGCCGGGGAAAATCATCGAATAGTGAAAGCTCGGATCGACGCGTCCCCACAGTTCACCGTTGATAAAGTTGCCCAGACGCCCGGCACCCAGGCCAAATGGAATCAGCGGCGCAATAAAATCAGAGACCTGGAAGAAAGTGCGCTTCGTGCGTTTGGCAAAGATGATCATCACCAGAATCACGCCGATGAGGCCGCCATGGAAGGACATCCCGCCGTCCCAGACGCGGAACAGATAGAGCGGATCGTCGAGGAATACCGGCAGGTTATAGAAAAATACATAGCCAATACGACCACCGAGGAAGACCCCGAGGAACCCGGCATACAGCAGGTTTTCAACTTCGTTTTTCGTCCAACCGCTGCCCGGACGATTGGCCCGACGGGTGGCCAACCACATCGCAAAAATAAACCCGACCAGGTACATCATGCCGTACCAGTGGAGGGCGAGCGGTCCAATGGAAAATATTACCGGATCAAACTCCGGAAAATGCAGGTAGCCACTATTCATCTGTCACCATAAACACTTGTTATTCCGCCGAAAGTGGACAGCGGTTATCGTTCGCGCCCGTCAAAAACGGGCGCTCCAAAGGCTGCGAATGATAGCATAAGCGTTAAGGACGATCCGCGCCGGACATGTAAAAGATATGTATACGAATGCGAATGAGCGTCGAGGCATTTCCCGGAGGCGGTGCTGCGCACCTGTCCAGGCTACAAACCCTCAGGCCGCTCGAACCTGTAGCTAGCGGCCACCGCGAATCAGGCCGCCGAGACCGCGTCTCTCCATAAAGGCGGCAACCTGGTGGCGAACTTCCGCAGTCATTTGCGCTTCCAGACTGCGGTGAGAAAGCTCCTGAGCCTCGTTGATATCAATGCGGCGCAGCAGGTATTTCACCCTTGCCACCGAACGACCGTTCATCGACAGATGGCGATAACCAAGACCAATCAGGATCGTCACGCACATCGGATCACCCGCCATTTCCCCGCAAAGACGCAGGTCGATACCAAAACGCTCGGCATCACGGGCAATCATCGCCAGCGCCCGCAGTACCGCCGGGTGCAGGCTATCGTACATACTGGCGACTCGGGTATTGTTACGATCCACGGCGAGAAGATACTGCGTCAGGTCATTAGTGCCAACGGAGATAAAATCGACGCGGCTGGCCAGTTGCGGCAGCATAAAGACCATCGAGGGAACTTCCAGCATCACGCCAAGACGCGGACGTGGAATGGCATAACCGATCATCTCTTCCACTTCACGGCTGGCGCGATCGATAAGACGGCGGGCCTCATCCACTTCATCCAGGCTGGTGACCATCGGTAGCAAAATGCTGAGATTGCCGGTCGCCGCGTTGGCACGCAGCATCGCGCGCACCTGAACCAAAAAGATCTCCGGCTGATCGAGCGTGATCCGAATGCCACGCCAGCCAAGGCACGGATTTTCTTCGCTAATCGGCATATATGGCAGCTGTTTATCCGCCCCGATATCCAGCGTGCGCAGGGTTACCGATTTCTCGTTGAACATCTGCAACATACCCTGATACTGCGCAACCTGCTCCTCTTCAGAGGGGAAGCCGCTTTGCAACATAAAGGGAATTTCGGTGCGATACAGACCAATGCCGTCGACAAAATTGCCAAGTTTTTCTTCGTGCTCAGGGCTCAGGCCCGCGTTGAGCATCACTTTTACCCGCTCACCGCTTTTCAGTTCGGATGCGCGCTCGAGATCGTCTTCAGCCAGGCGACTGAGCTCGTTTTCTTCGCTGATCAGGCGCTGATACTCTTGCAGCAGCACCGGCTCTGGGTCAACCAGCAGCTCGCCGCGATAGCCGTCGACGATCAGGGTATGTCCGTGCAGCAGCGAAGGCTGAATATCCGCCCCCATCACCGTCGGAATGCCCAGCGCACGGACCATAATCGCAGCATGTGAGTTCGCCGCGCCGTCGCGAACGACCACGCCCGCTAAACGCTCCTGGGGAACTTCCGCCAGAGTCGCCGCCGACAGCTCATCGGCCACCAGCACAATGCGCTCTGGCCAGGTATTCGGACCTTGAATGCTGTCATCAAGGTGAAAAAGCAGCCGCTGGCCTAGCGTACGCAGATCGCCCGCGCGCTCTTTCAGATAACCATCGCTGAGCGCGGCAAACTGTTCGGCAAACTTCTCGATAATCTTCTTCACTGCCCACTCAGCCACCGCGCCTTGATCGACTTCGGCGAACAGCTCACGGCGCAGGCGCGCATCGGAAAGCAGGTGTGAATAGAGGTCAAAGATTGCCGCTGTCTCTTTCTGCGCCCCGGCAGAGTAGCGCTTGCTGTAGCGACGAAATTCGTTAGCTGCCTCTTCCAGCGCGCCGGTCAGCCGTTCGCGCTCGGAAGCCGTATCGAGCGTCGAGGCTTCGTAGACCTGCTCCATCAACGGCAGGCTGACGTCCATCCAGCCTTCGGCAATCGCGACGCCCGATGAAGCGGGCAGCGCGCGGATGCGGGTCTGACGATATTGACCGAACAACGCGGTCAGTTGAGATTGAGAGAGAATGCCGGCGATTTGCGTGGCCAGAGTGACAAGAAAAGACTCTTCGCTTTCATCGAACTGACGCAGCTCGCGCTGCTGTACTACCAGTACCCCCAGCAGTTGACGCCGCTGGATGATCGGTACACCAAGGAAGGCGCGAAAACGGCCCTCTTTTACCGCAGGAATATATTTAAAGCTGGGGTGCTTTTGCGCGTCGGCAAGGTTAATGGGTTCCGCCAGTCGGCCAACCAGACCGACCAGGCCTTCATCAAAAGCGAGCGCAACAATGCGCCCGCGGGGCTTTTTCAACCCGCGAGTCGCCATCAGGTAATAGCAGCGTCGGTCGTTGTCAGCCAGATAAACCGAACAGACTTCCGTCTCCATCGCGGCGCAGATATCGGTTACCAGGATATCCAGCGCCTCGTTTAAACGCGGCGCACTCGCGACCTTCTCGACTATTTCTCGCAACCGAGTGAGCATAATGTGCGTGGCTTAACCTCTTTTACGTCGATATGCAGGCGCGCTTTGCGGCTTAGGCGCGCTCTCCGCTAGCGCCATAGTGACGCTGGCAAACTCTTTCATCACCCGGCGGTAAACGTCGCGCTTAAACGACACCACTTGGCGTACCGGGTACCAGTAACTTACCCATCGCCAGCCATCAAACTCAGGTGTACTGCTGGTTTGCATATTGACATCCGCATCACTGCCGATCAATTGCAGGAGAAACCACTTTTGTTTCTGGCCGATACATACCGGCTTTGTGTCCCAACGCACCAAACGCTTAGGTAATTTGTAACGCAACCAGTTACGGGTTGAAGCCAGGATCCGCACATCTTTGCGGCTTAACCCAACTTCTTCGAACAATTCCCGATACATCGCTTGCTCTGCTGATTCTCCTGGATTAATGCCCCCTTGCGGGAACTGCCACGAGTGCTGACCATAGCGCCTGGCCCACATGACCTGGCCCTGGCGATTACAGATTACAATGCCGACATTTGGGCGGTAGCCATCGTCATCAATCACCGGACTACCTCAAAATAAGCTTCAATGTGAATGATTGTTTCACACTCGCTGGAAACGGTAAACCACTCTGTTAGCACGATGAGATCGAATAACATTTGAATAACTCACAGTAATACCCCGAGTTATAAACAGCGACAGCCATCATCGGGCGATTTTATTCACTTTTTCTGTGGATAGAGTTGTGAAGAAGTATGGAATTAACCAGGGAAAACCCGGAGTAATCCGAACGGCGTAGTGATAACACAAATAAATAATGACATGTTTTTCATTAAGTTATAATGAAAAACTTTCATAAACCATAGCATAACGTGATGATCATCACATATGAGATCCTGGAACTGATGAAAGATCGAGCAATGTTGGTTTTATCCACAGCTTAAGCAAGCCAACTGAGCATATTTCGTCTAAAAACTCGATTTTACCCGCACGTCAAGGCTGTAAATGGAAACAGTAGTGGGGCTTTTCCCCAGTTATCCCAGTTTTCTGTGGATAACATGGTGTAAGATCCTGTTCATTGCCAGTGACCAGTTCTGGAAAACTCGTTTTAACAATTTTTAAAGCGGTAAAAAATAGAAAAAAAAGTCATACGAATCATCACATTGTCATACTTACCCCAGAAAAGGTAAACTCTATCCACAACGGATGAAATTACCGCTCATTTTTTAGACAGAGGTTTCATGTTATGCCAACCATTGCGCCGCTCCCATCACCACCGCAAAGCCAGGAGCAACTGCTGGCCCAGGCGCAGCAGTTAGCAGGTTATTCGTTAGGTGAATTGGCCGCACTGGCGGGCATTCCGATCCCACGCGATTTAAAACGTGATAAAGGGTGGATCGGCATTCTGCTGGAGATTTGGCTAGGAGCCAGCGCGGGCAGTAAACCCGAGCAGGATTTTGCCGCGCTGGGCGTTGAGCTTAAAACGATACCGGTCGACTTTCAGGGCCGTCCGCTGGAGACCACCTTCGTCTGCGTTGCACCGCTTACCGGCAATAGCGGCGTCACTTGGGAGAGTAGCCACGTGCGCCATAAGCTTAAGCGCGTATTGTGGGTACCCGTTGAAGGCGCGCGCACGATCCCACTTGCCGAGCGCCGCGTCGGAGCGCCGCTGCTGTGGAGCCCGAGCGAAGAGGAAGATCGCCAGCTGCGCATGGACTGGGAAGAGTTAATGGACCTGATCGTTCTGGGGCAGGTTGAGCGTATCACCGCTCGCCATGGCGAAGTACTGCAGTTGCGTCCAAAAGCCGCGAACAGTAAAGCGCTAACCGAAGCCATCGGTACTCACGGCGAGCCCATCCTTACTCTACCGCGCGGGTTTTATCTAAAGAAAAATTTCACCGCCGCCCTGCTGGCCCGCCATTTCCTTCTCTCCTCTAAATAACGACCAGAAGATGATTAATTTTTTGTTCTGCCGCAATGGTTGCATATAATTGCATCTTTCTATTTTGCAGGACTTTGAACGATGTTATTTGCATGGGTAACCGATCCTAACGCCTGGCTGGCGCTTGGTACGCTGACGCTGCTGGAGATAGTGCTTGGGATCGATAATATTATTTTCCTCTCTCTGGTTGTCGCAAAACTCCCCACCGCGCAACGGGCTCATGCCCGCCGCATCGGGTTAATGGGGGCGATGATCATGCGTCTGGCGCTGTTGGCGTCAATCGCATGGGTCGTCAAGCTCACCAATCCATTGTTTACTGTGTTCAGCCAGGAGGTCTCTTTTCGCGATCTGATTCTGCTGCTCGGCGGGCTGTTCCTTATCTGGAAGGCAAGTAAAGAGATTCACGAATCGATCGAAGGGGAAGAGGAAGGGCTGAAAACCAACGTCCATTCATTTATGGGCGCGATTGTGCAGATTATGCTGCTGGATATTATTTTCAGCCTCGATTCGGTGATCACCGCCGTTGGGCTGTCGGATCATCTGTTTATTATGATGGCTGCGGTCATTATCTCGGTGCTGGTGATGATGTTTGCCGCTCGTTCGATAGGCGATTTTGTTGACCGCCACCCTTCAGTCAAAATGCTGGCGCTGTCGTTTTTGATTCTCGTCGGCTTCACGCTGATGCTCGAAAGTTTCGACGTGCACGTGCCGAAAGGTTACATCTATTTCGCGATGTTCTTTTCCATTGCGGTTGAAAGCCTCAACCTGCTGCGAAATAAAAAAAAACCGCTGTAACCCGCTAAAATGCAGCCCTGAAACGGGCTGCAATCCTTTTTTAAGACTTAACTGCTTTTTATGTCTCACAAATCAGGCTATTAATATACTGGTACGAGGTGCGGCCATAAATAATAGAGGTAACAACAATGAAAAAATGGGCAGTATTGATTTCCGCCGTAGGACTAGCGTTCTCGGTTTCCGGTTGCAGCAGCGATTACGTGATGGCGACCAAAGATGGTCGTATGATTCTGACTGATGGTAAACCCGCAGTAGATGATGATACCGGTCTAATCAGTTACGAAGATCAGCAAGGTAACAAAATGCAGATCAATCGTGATGACGTTTCCCAGATTATTAAACGTTAAGGTATTTAGTTGACCAGCAGCTTGTCATTCATCGCGTGGCTGCGCTGCCTCTTCAACATCCTTCAGTTTTCAAAAAAGAGTCGGGAAAATCTGATGCATCCACAGGGATAAATCAGGCTACGTTTCGCAAGCCCGGCTTTTTTGATCTTTTTACTTCCTCTTTTTCTCCCCCTCTGCCATTTTTATATTCCTTTGTCGGGGAACGCCTGACCTTGTAGATAAAAAAGGAAGCTGGCTATGCAGTATCACCGTATCCCACACAGTTCTCTTGAAATCAGCACGCTGGGGCTGGGCACAATGACGTTTGGTGAGCAGAATAGCGAGGCCGACGCACACGAGCAGCTCGATTACGCCGTCAGTCAGGGTATCAATCTGATTGATGTCGCTGAAATGTATCCCGTCCCGCCTCGTCCGGAAACCCAGGGCCTGACGGAAACCTACGTCGGTAACTGGCTGGCTAAGCGCGGCAATCGCGAGAAGTTGGTTATCGCCTCTAAAGTTAGCGGCCCTTCTCGCAACAACGACAGCAGCATTCGTCCTGACCATAAGCTGGATCGTAAAAACATCCGCGAGGCGCTACACGACAGCCTGAAGCGCCTGCAAACCGATTACCTCGACCTCTACCAGGTCCACTGGCCACAGCGCCCAACCAACTGTTTTGGCAAGCTGGGCTATACCTGGACCGACTCCGCTCCGGTCGTCACTCTATTGGATACGCTGGAGGCGCTCGCTGAGTTCCAGCGCGCCGGGAAGATTCGCTATATCGGCGTTTCTAACGAAACGGCGTTTGGCGTGATGCGTTATCTGCACCTGGCTGACAAACACGACCTGCCGCGCATTGTAACCATCCAGAATCCGTACAGTCTGGTGAACCGCAGCTATGAAGTGGGCCTGGCGGAAGTGAGTCAATATGAAGGTGTCGAGCTGCTGGCTTATTCCTGTCTGGCGTTCGGTACGCTGACCGGGAAATACCTTAATGGCGCGAAACCGGCCGGAGCGCGCAATACGCTGTTCAGCCGCTTTACGCGCTATAGCGGAGAGCAGACGCAGAAAGCGGTGGCAGCCTATGTCGATATCGCTAAGCGTCACAATATTGACCCGGCTCAGATGGCGCTGGCCTTCGTGCGTCGCCAACCGTTTGTCGCCAGCACTCTGCTTGGGGCGACGACCATGGAGCAGCTTAAGACTAACGTCGAGAGCCTCCATCTGGAGCTCAGCGCAGAGGTTTTAGCGGAGATTGAAGCGGTGCATCAGGTTTATACCTACCCGGCACCGTAAGACAGGAAAGCCCCGGGTCGCGGCGTAAACGCCTTACCCGGGCTACAAAATTCCAGAACCGCGCAGTTTTTTTTCCCGGAGGCGATGCTACGCATCTGTCCGGGCTACACGTTCGTGCGGTTTTGTAGCCCAGACAGGCGCAACGCGCCGCCTCCGGGAGATTATTTACGCCGGCCCCAAATCCACAGGGCGGCGATAGCCAGGGCAAACACCACGCCGAAGCCAATCCCTACGCCGACAACCGGAATACCGATGCTCACCGCCAGGGAATAGAGGCCCAGCATCAGCAGCATCGCCACGTTTTCGCCGAGGTTCTGCACCGCGATCGCGTTACCTGCGCCAACCGTATGCTTCCCGCGCTCCTGGAGCAGCGCATTCAACGGTACGATAAAGAAACCGCCGAACGCGCCGAGCAGCAACAGCAAGCCAAACGCCGGTAACAAGGCGTGTTGAATGGCAAAGAAGACCACGACAACGCCAATTAAGAAACCGGCAGGCAGACAGCGGGACACCGTTTCCAGCGTCACCAGCTTCGCCGCCGCACCGGCACCCAGCACAATCCCTACTGCCACCATCGCATTGAGATAAGTCGGCATCGCGTTGCTGGTGATCCCCAGCGCCACCGGCACCCACAGCACCAGCAGGAAGCGCAGCGTAACGCCCGCGCCCCAAAATAAGCTGGTACCCACCAGCGAAAAGCGGGTTTCGCTGTTGCGCCATAGCGTGGTGCAGGCGCTAAAGAAACTGTGAGTCATCGGCTTAAAGCGCCATGACTGCCCTGGACGCGCCGCGGGCAGCTTCGGGATCCACAGGTTGGCCACCACCGCTCCGGCATACACCACCGCGCAGACGCTGAGCGCCGCAACAACATGCCAGTCCGCCAGAACACCACCGGCCATTGAGCCAAGCAGTATCGCCGCAATGGTTGAAGACTCCATCAAGCCATTAGCTTTCACTAACTTATCACCGGTCGTCAGCTCGCCGAGGATACCGTATTTGGCTGGAGAATAGGCGGCTGCGCCAATGCCCACTAACGTGTAGCCAATAAACGGGTTCACGCCGAAGCAGATGCAGCCTGCGCCGATAAGCTTCAGCCCGTTAGCGACCATCATCACCCGCCCTTTAGCGAAGCTATCGGCAAACTGCCCGACAAATGGCGCAAAAAGAATGTAAGCGCCCACAAACAGCATCTGCAATACCGGCTGACTCCACTCCGGGTAGAACAGCTGCTTCATCAGCGCCAGGGTAGCGAACAGCAGCGCGTTATCGCCAAATGCCGAGAGAAACTGGGCGCAGATAACCGCCACCATCCCTTTCGAGTACAGCGAATTGTTAGTGTGTACTGACTCACTCATGGGAATGTTCCGTCTGTTCTACCATACCTTTGAGGGTGACAAAGTCCGGCTTGCCGCTGCCCAATAACGGGAGCTGCTTAAGCCAGCGAATGTCGCGCGGTACCGCCAGCTCCGGCACGCCGTGTTCACGGGCATAGCGCAGCAGTTTTTCACGATTCAGTTCATTATCGGTGGTAAACAGCACCAACGCCTCGCCCTTGCTGGCATCTTGTTTAATCGCCGTGCCGTGCATTTTGTCCGGTGAAATCGCCAGCGCCAGCTGCTCGACCATCTCCAGCGACACCATCTCACCGGCGATTTTGGCAAAGCGCTTGGCACGGCCCTGAATTCGCACATAGCCTTGCTCATCAAAGCCGACGATATCCCCGGTGTCATACCAGCCGGTTTCCACTTCGCCGTGCTGATTTTCCGCCGTCGGTGCTTCCAGCACGCCAGGGTTTTCTACCCGCAGATAGCCTTTCATGATATTCGGGCCTTTGAGCTGTAAACGGCCCCCCTCTTCAATACCAGGCATCGCCAGCAGACGGGCGTCCATGCCTGGCAGAATGCGGCCAACGGTGCCCACTTTCGCCGCCATTGGCACGTTAATCGATACGACCGGCGCGCATTCTGTGACACCGTAGCCTTCAAGAATGCGCAGGCCGAACTTGTCCTGCCAGATCTGCTTCGTGCTTTCCTGCAGCTTCTCTGCCCCCGCGACAACGTAACGCAGGCGATAAAAATCATACGGATTGGCAAAGCGGGCGTAGTTGGCGAGGAATGTCGAGGTACCGAACAGCACCGTACAGTTGCGGTCGTACACCAGCTCCGGCACCACGCGATAATGCAGCGGGCTGGGATAGAGAAAGACTTCTGCGCCGGTAAACAACGGCGTCAGCAAGCCTACCGTCAGACCAAATGAGTGGAACAGCGGCAATGCCGACATAAAGCGGTCGTTGGCGGTGAAGTCAGCGATGGTTTTAATCTGCTCAACGTTGGCCAGCAGGCTCTTGTGGCTATGCACCACACCTTTCGGGTGACCTTCCGAGCCAGAGGTAAACAGGACCATCGCCGCGTCTTCCGGCTGCTGCTTAACCTGCGCCAGCTTCGGCATCAGCAAACGACTGAAAATCCACAGTTTATCGGCAGCGGTGACGTCACCTTTTAAATCTTCGAGGAATACCCAGCGCACCTGAGTCAGTTGCTCCGGCAGATGCCAGAGTTTGCCTTTGTCGAGGAAGGTACGGGAAGTAAAGATGGTTTTGATTTCCGCAGCGGTAATCGCACTGCTCAGGCCTTTTATCCCGGCGGTGTAGTTCATCATCGCCGGAATGCGCCCACGGGCGACAGCGCCAAAGATCACCGCCGCGCTAATCCCGGCATTCGGTAACATCAGGCCGATTTTTTCGCCCTGCGCGCTGTATTTTTCCAGAATACGCGCCACAAACAGCGTTTTGGTCAGCAACTTACGGTAGGTGTCAGGCTGAAAATTAATATCTTCCACGCAGTTTTTGCGCGCACCGTAACGGTCCTGAGCCGCCAGCAGCGCCTCATACAGCGTTTCGCGCGGGCGCACCGCCATCCGCGCTTCCATCATGATTTGATGCAGCATTTCACCGGCGATTTTACGCCGGTCGCGGGCGCGCGGCGCATCCGGCATCACCAGATGCGTCGGCGGCAGCACATGCAGTTGAATACGCGGGAACAGGCGGCGCTTAACCAACCCCTTCAGGCGACTAAAGGGCGTGAGTTCAGCACCTTCGATTCGCAGCGGCACAATCGTCGCCTGCGACTTCGCCGCCACAAAGGCTGCGCCGTCATAAATTTTCATCAACGAGCCGCTCACCGAGATCCGCCCTTCCGGGAAAATCACCACCGGACGCCCCTGTTCAATCAGGCGCACCAGATGCTTGATTGACATCGGTTTGGTCGGGTCCAGCGGGACGAAATCAATAATTGGCCTTAGCGCACGCATAAACCAGCGATCGGTAATCGAGGAGTACACCGCAAAGACGGGGCGCACTGGCAAGAAGAGAGCCAGCAGTACGCCATCAAGAAATGAGACGTGGTTTGGCGTAATCAGTACCTTTTGCTGGTACAGCGCCTGCGTGTCACCGGTTAGCTTTACCCGGTACAATCCTTTGAATAGCAGTCTAAAAAATCCTAAAAGCATAACAACTCCGTTTGACCGGTTAATCAGTCAAAGCAGGTTACACGAGAAGGCATGGGAAATGCAGTACAGGTAACGGAATTCAGGGTAAAAAAAACCTGCGCATCTGCGCAGGTCGGTGCAAGATAATCAGTACGAAAAGCGTACTTAAAAAACTCACCTATCAATACCTCTGGGATCCTGATTGTCTCGTTTTTTCACCCGCCGATACCAGTCATAAAACGCAAGGGAATGAGCCTAAGTGCAACCAGTTATTGCTATTTTCGGTAACTGTAACAATGGCTAACGGCGGGCAAAAAAAAACCTGCGCATCTGCGCAGGCTGGTGTAATTAGAGTAGTCAACCTGAAGTCGACTCCACCTATCAATACCTCTGGGATAACCAGAATATCAATGCCCTGAATGGGTAAACCAGCGAACATTCGCAACAGCTAATCGCAAAGTGTAAGCAAAGGTGTGAATTATCCCTTCCTGTATCATTCGTCAGAATGCCTGTGGGTAACTTTTTCACCAGCAAGGCTAATCTGCATCACAATTGCGCTAACCCAATAGTACCGAGCCTTGAATCTGCCGCACTTTCCCGTAACATAACCGATATGTAAGCGTTTACCCTAAAAGGCCTGGTATGGCGACTATAAAGGATGTAGCCCGACTCGCAGGAGTTTCTGTCGCTACCGTCTCCCGCGTTATCAACAACTCACCAAAAGCCAGCGAAGCCTCTCGCCAGTCGGTAGGCGCGGCAATGGAAACGTTAAATTATCATCCAAACGCCAATGCCCGCGCGCTGGCGCAGCAGTCAACGGAAACCGTCGGCCTGGTGGTGGGTGATGTTTCCGACCCCTTCTTCGGCGCGATGGTCAAGGCCGTCGAACAGGTGGCCTACAATACCGGCAATTTTTTGCTGATCGGTAACGGCTATCACAGCGTCCATAAAGAGCGCCAGGCGATTGAACAACTGATTCGCCATCGCTGTGCCGCGCTGGTCGTTCACGCCAAAATCATCCCTGATGACGAACTGGCCTCGCTGATGAAACAAATTCCCGGCATGGTATTAATCAACCGTATTTTACCCGGCTTCGAGCAGCGCTGCGTGGCGTTGGACGACCGCTACGGCGCATGGCTGGCGACCCGCCATCTGATTCAACAAGGGCACACTCGCATTGGCTACCTGTGTTCCAACCACGCCATTTCTGATGCCGAAGATCGTCTGCAAGGGTATTACGATGCCTTAAAAGAGAGCGGTCTGCCGTGCAACGACCGGCTGGTGACGTTCGCTGAACCCGACGAGAGCGGCGGCGAGCAGGCGATGACCGAGCTGATGGGCCGCGGGAGAAACTTTAGCGCCGTGGCCTGCTATAACGACTCAATGGCCGCTGGTGCGATGGGTGTGTTAAACGATAACGGTATTGATGTACCGCGTGAGATTTCGCTGATTGGCTTTGATGATGTGCTGATTTCGCGCTACGTGCGCCCGCGTCTGACCACCGTGCGCTACCCGATAGTGACCATGGCGACTCAGGCTGCCGAACTGGCGCTAGCGCTGGCGGAACATCGTCCAGCACCGGAAATTACCCACCTTTTCAGCCCGACGCTGGTCCGCCGTCATTCGGTGATCGCGCCGCTTGATGGCGACAAATCGTAGCGGTATAAACTGACGGCGGTGGCCGGATAATCCAGGCCCTCGCCGATGTATTGCCAGCCAAAACGCTCATAAAAATCGCGACAAGCGGAGTAGAGAAACAGCTCGCAATAACCCTGCGTCCGGGCATATTCGATAACGTACTGCTGTAGTTTTCCTGCCAACCCCTTCCCCCGCGCCTCTGGCGCAACGTACAGCGCCGCCATCCACGGATACAGGTCCTGACGGCTGATCAAGTCGCAGCGCCATAACCCGACGGTTGCCAGCAGTTTCCCATCTTCGACAGCAATAAAAGTGATAGGCAGCGCGTCGGGCATCTGGCTGTGTTCAACAATACTGGCGAAAAATGCCTGCGGCAGCGTATCGCCGCCAAACGCCTGCCACAGCCACTCCGTCACCTGTGCGGCGTGCTGCGCCCCGGCGTAAAGAGGCTGAATAATCACACCAGCTTTCCCTGAAAAATCGGCACCGACTCAAACAGATAGCCGTCAAAGTCCGGCGCGTCTTCATCAGAAAGCTCCAGCAGGCTATTTTTCACATTTTCGAGATGCTGCCACATCGCCTGCCAGGCCCCCATCACGTCGCGACGGCGCAGGGCGGCGAGGAGCGTTTGCCGGTCGCCGAGCCACTTCAGGCGATAAGCGCGGCTGGCGATATGCACGTTGAACTGCTGCCACAGCGGGCTGCTGTCCATTTGCAGCCAGATGCGCTCAACCGTCGCCAGCAGCATCTGATTTTGCGTCGCCCCGGCCAGCACCAGGTGAAACAGTCGGGCGTTATCCTGGGTGGTATCATTGGCGGCGATAGCCCGCTGCTCCTGTTCAATAATCCTTTTCAGGTTATCGATATCGGCGCGGGTGGCCATTTTGGCGGCAAAAGCGGCGATATTGCTCTCCAGCAGCTGGCGGGCCTGCAGGATTTCAAACGGCCCTACGTCGCTGCTCAGCATCTGTTCTTCCTCGCTATCGTCCTCATGCGGGATGCGCATAACGTACACCCCAGAGCCCTGGCGAATATCGACAGTCCCCTGCAGCTCCAGCATCAGCAGCGCTTCACGCACGATCGTCCGGCTCACACCATAGGTTTCGGCAATATTGCGTTCCGGCGGCAGGCGCGACCCGATGGGATAGCGCCCCTGCGCAATCTGTGCGCGTAAATCATCACCAATTTCCTGGTAGGGTTTCTTTTCCGGCGGAATGATAGCCTTCTCCACAATATCACCTGTGCGTTTTGAGCCTGCGAGTCAATATCGGCGCTATCTTAGCAAAATTTAAGCCCGGCTAGCGCCACTCATCGTCAATATCCAGCGTTAACTCACGACTGTCACGCAACTGACGGAACCAGCTGGCGGAAGCCTTCGGTCGTCGCGCCCGGTTATTTTGCAGATCGATTTCAATCAGACCGTAGCGATTCTTAAAGGCGTTCATCGGCGAAACGTTGTCAGTAAACGCCCACAGCATATAGCCGTGACAGTTGGCCCCCGCTTCGCGCGCGCGCAGGGTTTGCCACAGATGCTCGCTGATAAATCGAATGCGGTAGTCGTCAGCGATGGTGCCTTCGCTGTTACGAAACTGCCCTTCGTTTTCCACGCCCATACCGCTTTCCGCCACAAACCACGGGATATTGCGATAATCCTGTTTGATGCGCATCGCCATATCAAAAACGATTTGCGGATAGATTTCCCAACCGCGGGAGTTGTTCATCTTCCGCCCCGGAAGTTCAAAGGGCTCATAATAATAAGCCGGATGGAACGGCGTTTGCGGGTGCCAGGCGCGCGACGGCGCCTTAACGCGATGTGGGTAGTAGAGATTAATCCCCAACTCATCGACGGTGTTTTCACGGATAACCGCTAATTCTTCCGCGCAATAATCCCAGGCAACATCATGCTGTTCGAGCAGGGTAAACAGCTCCTGCGGGTATTCGCCGTGAACCAGCGGATCGAGGAATACCCGGTTATAAAACAGATCGTAGATTTCGGCGGCGCGCACGTCATGGGGCGCTCTGGAACGCGGATAAGTGACCTCCGGATTGAGAATACAACCTACCGTGCCGCGATAGCCCTTCTCGCGAAATAGCCTGACCACTTTCGCCGTCGCCAGCACTTTGTGGTGATTCCACTGCATCCAGGTACCGGTGTTCTGTTCGTAGGGCCAGCGCAGCGCGTCCAGGTAAACCCGGGTTTGCACCACAATCGGCTCATTGAAGGTAAACCAGCGCGTCACCTTGTGGTGATAACGGGCAAAAACCTTCTCTACGTACTGCACAAACAGCTCCACCACTTTTTTCGATGCCCAGCCGCCGTACTGCTCCAGCAGATAGCCCGGGAGTTCATAGTGCTCAAGGCAGATCATCGGCTCAATGCCGTTCGCCAGCTGCTCATCGAAAAGCTGGTCGTAATACGTCGCATACGCTTCATCGACAGTGACGTTTTCATAGTCGGTGAGAAAACGCGACCAGTTGATTGAGGTCCGGTAATGAGTCAGACCCGCCAGCTTCATCAACTGTACATCTTCGCGAAAGCGGTTGATAAAATCGGTCGCCACCGCCGGACCATAGCCGTTATGCCAGACGTGGCGGTCGTTCTTGTACCAGAGATCCGGCCAGGAATCCTGGCCCTCTTGCTTGCCGCTCCAGCCCTCGGTTTGCCACGCCGAAGCGGCAGCGCCGAGGATAAAGTCGTGGGGGATCGCCATCCTTACTGTACTCATAGTGTCCTCATGCGTTTTGGCTGACCTGCGCGTTTTCCGCCTGGCGCTGAGCGGTGTCCGCACGGCGGGAGGCAATTTTGACGAACGGCAGGTAGATAAGCACCGCGGTTACGATGCAGATAAGCTGCGTGACCACCGCGCCCATCGAGCCCGCCGTAGAGAGCCAGGCATTAATCAGCGGCGGCGTGGTCCACGGCACCATCACCACCGCTTTACCAGCAAAACCGGCGGCAGTCGCAAAGTAGCCGGTGCTACCGGTCACCAGCGGAGTGATAATAAAGGGGATCGCGAGGATCGGGTTGAGCATAATCGGCATACCGAAAATCACCGGCTCGTTGATATTGAACAGTCCTGGACCAATCGACAGTTTGGCGATCTCCTTCATCTCTTTGCGTTTCGTGCCGATCATCACCGCAATCAGCAGGCCAATCGTCAGCCCTGAACCGCCGATGCTCATATAAACATCCCAGAACGGCATGGTAATGATATTCGGCACCTCTTTGCCCTGCTCAAAGGCGCTCATATTGACGGTGATCGCCCCCAGCAGCAGCGGCTCGCGGATCGGTTTGATCATCTGGTTACCGTGGATGCCGATAACCCAGAACAGCTGCGCAACGAACATCAGCAACAGGATCCCCGGCAGGCTTTGTACCACCCGCTCCAGCGGCTGCTGCACCACTTGATAAACCGCGTCATAGAGATACATGCCGGTGGTCTGATGAAAAATAAAGCCAAAGGTGGCAATCAGCGTAGTGGTGATAATTGATGGGATCAGAGCGGAAAACGACGCCGATACGTTGGGCGGTACGGTATCCGGCATCTTGATCTTCAGCCCCTTACGCCCTTCCAGCCAGCAGTAGATCTCCACCGACAGAATGGCGATAAACATGCCGAGGAACAGGCTGCGGGTATCGGAGAACTGGCGCAGCAGCACATCTTTCACTTCATGCATTTGCCCGTCGACCATCATTTCAACGGTGGTCGGCGTGACGCAGATAAAACAGATTACCGCCAGCAGCCCAGGAAACAGGCTCTTGATGCCGTTAATCCGCCCGAGCTCGATACCGATAAGAAAGACCGCGCCGATGTTGAGAAAGTTAAGCGTCGCGTAGTTAATCGCGCTGGTGATCGGTTTTAGCGCCGCCAGAAAAGAGAGCGACTGAAAACTGGCCAGTCCGTTTTTAGGATCCAGCACCATGTTGGAGATCAGCACCGAAAAGGCACCGACAATGATCACTGGCATCAGGGTAATAAAGGCGGACTTTATTGCCATGATGTAGCGATAGCTGTTGAATTTCGTGGCGAAACTCCCCAGAGAGTCGATCAATTTGTCCTGCAATGCCATAGAGGATACCTCAGGTTTAAGGGCTTTTAGCGCACCAGGTGTACAGCCAAACACCTATTGGCATACCAAAAATAATCACTGGTGAGAAAAAGTTCTGTGACTAAGCTCGCAACCTCTCTACTGGTATTCCAAATAACGCAAAATTGGCATACCGCATTTGCCATTTGATTTTTTCAGACGATCAATTCCTGTAAAAGCGTGATCGCGATAGTTTTTTACGCTGCCTTGAGGCCATATCCCCCTGAATGTCTGTGATAAACTGCGCGTTACCACGTGATATCAGGAATCGTAACAATGGCAACAATGCTGGATGTCTCAATTCGCGCAGGCGTCTCTAAAGCGACGGTTTCCCGCGTGTTGAACGGCACAGGTCAGGTGAAAGAGAGCACCCGCCAACAGGTTTTTAAAGCGATGGAAGAGCTGGGCTATCGGCCTAACTTTCTCGCCCGCTCGCTGGCGAACCGCACGAGCAACAGCATCGGTCTGGTGGTCTCCACCTTCGATGGCTTCTATTTCGGACGCTTGCTACAGCAGGCATCCCGACAAACGGAGGCCTGGGGCAAACAGCTGATCGTCACCGACGGCCACGATGCGCCGGAGCGTGAAGAAGAAGCGGTGCAGATGCTGGCCGATCGTCAGTGCGACGCCATCGTGCTCTACACCCGCCATATGAGCGAAAAGAAAATCATGTCGCTGATTGAGTCCATCGACATGCCGCTGGTGGTCATTAACCGCGACGTCAGCCAGGCGCGAGAGATCTGCGTGTTCTTCGAACAACAGGACGCGGCGTTTCAGGCCGTTGAGTACCTGATTACCCAGGGTCATCGCGATATCGCCTGTATTACCGTGCCGATGCACACGCCGACGGGTAAAGCCCGTCTGGAAGGTTATCGTAATGCGCTGAAAAAACACGGTATCGAGTGGGATCCGGCCAAAGTGAAGTACGGCGATTCCACCATGACCCGCGGTTATGAGCTGTGCCGTGAACTGTTAGAAGAGAAGACGCCGTTTAGCGCGCTGTTTTCCTGTAACGATGATATGGCGCTGGGCGCTTCGAAGGCGCTGTATCAGGCGGGGCTGCGGATCCCGCAGGATATTTCGCTGTTCGGTTTCGATGACGCGCCGAGCGCAAAATGGCTGGAACCGGGGCTGTCCACGGTCTATCTGCCGATCGATAACATGATAACCACCGCTATCGATCAGGCGATCAAGCTGGCGAACGATCAGCCGATTGAGACGATCCCACCGTTTACCGGTACGCTGGTGCTGCGCGAATCGGTGACGACCGGGCCGTATTACAAGTAATTAGCTGAAGTTGCAATTGCCCGGTGGCGGCTAACGCCTTACCGGGCCTACAAAATTCACAATCCCCGTCGGGTAAGGCGTCAGCCGCCACCCGACAGAAACGCGGGCACTATGGGCAAAACGCCTTCACATCAACTCACAGCAGCTCAAGCGCCAACAGCTCTTCAATCGTCTGACGACGACGGATCAGCCTCGCTTTGCCGTTGTCGAACAGCACTTCAGGTAACAGCGGACGGCTATTGTAGTTAGAAGACATCGATGCGCCGTAAGCGCCGGTGTCGTGCAGCACCAGGTAATCGCCCGGTACTACCGCTGGCAGCAACCGCGTTTCTACCTTTCCCCCTTCCTGCTGGGTAAAGACGTCGCCCGATTCGCATAGCGGCCCGGCAACCACGGTTTTAATCTCCCCAGCAGCGCTAAGGTCGCGGCCATCAGCAGCCAGAGCGGTGATGTGGTGATAGCTGCCGTACATTGACGGACGCATCAGATCGTTGAAACCGGCGTCAATTAGCACGAAGTGGCGACTGCCCATCTCTTTCACGCTGCGAACCTGAGAAACCAGCACCCCGGATTCCGCCACCAGGAAGCGACCCGGCTCGATTTCCAGTTTCACCGGATGACCCAAATGCTTCGCCACCTGCTCGCGCGCCGCATTCCACAATCCGAAGTAGTGATCGGTATCGATCGCCTCTTCATCTTCATGGTAGGGGATCGACAATCCACCGCCGGCAGAGATCGCCTGCAGATCCTGGCCGAACTCGATAACCTGACGCACCATCGCGCCGCATACCTGTTCCAGGTGGCCGTAATCGACGCCGGAACCGATATGCATATGAATACCCACCAGCTGTAGCTGGTAGCGGCGCATCACTTCCAGCGCCGCCGGTAAATGGCTGTACCAGATCCCGTGTTTACTGTTTTCGCCGCCGGTATTGGTTTTTTGACTGTGACCGTGGCCGAAGCCTGGATTCACGCGCAGCCAGACGCGGTGGCCCGGAGAGACTTCACCCAGTTGGCTTAGCATGTCGATAGACCCGGCGTTGACCGGGATCTGCAACTCTTTCACCCGCGCCAGCGTTGCATCGTCAATCAGGTCAGCGGTAAAAACGATATCTTCCGGATGCTGGTGCGGATCATATCCCGCCGCCAGCGCGCGCTCGATCTCGCCCAGCGACACCGAATCCACTTTAACGCCCAGTTCGCGCATCAGGCGCAGAATATGAATATTTGAACAGGCCTTCTGCGCAAAACGCACGACGTCGAACTTACTCAGTTGGGCAATCTGACGGCGAATAATCTGCGCGTCGTAGACCCAGACAGGGCAGCCGAATTCGGCAGGCAACCGCAGCAGGTTCTCTGCGGTCAGATCGGTATCAGTAGCGTAAAGCGAGCGTGGCATAAGGAACTCCGGTGCTGTGTGTGCGTTGTTTGTGTTTTTTTACGATTACGCCACAGCCTGTAAGGAATAAAAAATATCGTTTTATTGCCAGTCTATGCAAAAATGATATAGTTCACGTCACTTGAGGAACCCCCATGCCCGCCGTAAACCTGCGCCATATTGAAATTTTCCATGCGGTAATGACCACCGGCAATCTGACGGAAGCCGCGCGGATGCTGCATACCTCGCAGCCGACCGTCAGCCGCGAGCTGGCGCGCTTTGAAAAGGTATTGGGCCTGAAGCTGTTTGCCCGCGCCCGCGGTCGCCTGCAGCCAACGGTTCAGGGGCTACGCCTGTTTGAAGAAGTGCAGCGCTCGTGGTATGGCCTCGACAGAATCGTCAGCGCGGCGGAAAGCCTGCGCGAATTCCGCCAGGGCGAGCTGTCGGTAGTATGTTTACCGGTTTTTTCCCAGTCGTTTTTACCCCTGTTGCTACAACCTTTTCTGGCGCGCTATCCGGACGTCAGTCTGCAAATCGTCCCCCAGGAGTCGCCGCTGCTGGAAGAGTGGCTTTCGGCTCAGCGTCACGATCTTGGTCTGACCGAAACCCTGCATACCCCCGCCGGAACCGAGCGCACGCCGCTACTAACGCTAAATGAAGTGTGCGTACTGCCGCAAGGCCACCCGCTTGCCGCTAAACAAGAGCTGACGCCTGCGGATTTTCACGGCGAAAACTATATCAGCCTGTCGCGAACGGATAGCTACCGTCAATTACTGGATGCTTTATTCCTCGATCATCAAGTCAAACGGCGAATGGTCGTCGAAACGCACAGCGCGGCCTCAATTTGCGCAATGGTACGCGCGGGGGTCGGTATATCCGTCGTCAACCCGTTAACTGCGCTTGATTACGCAGGAAACGGGGTAGTGGTGCGCCGCTTTAGTATTGAAGTGCCGTTTACCGTCAGCCTGGTTCGCCCACTGCACCGCCCCGGTTCTGCGCTGGTCGATGCTTTCGCTCTGCATCTGCAAAATAGCCTGCCGCGCATCCTGACCCCGCTCGAAGCGGTGCTTACGAAAGCATAAACTCAACCGCATCCGCCGCATGAATCGCCGCGGTATCAAACACTGGCAGCGGACTGCTTTCTGCGGGTACCAGCAGACCGATTTCGGTACAACCGAAAATCACGCCTTCAGCTCCCTGCTCAGCCAGGGCATCAATGACCTGCAGATAGTAGTCACGTGATTCTGCGCTAAAGGTTCCCAGGCACAGTTCATCAAAGATGATCTGGTTGATACGTTCACGGTCTTCAGCTTCAGGAATCAGCGTGTCGATGGCGAACTGCTGCTGTAGGCGGCCGCGATAAAAATCCTGCTCCATGGTATAGCGCGTTCCAAGCAGGGCGACGCGGCTCTGGCCTTTGGCGGTAATCGCTCGCCCGGTGGCATCGGCAATATGCAGGAACGGCACGTCGCAGCGCGTTTCAATGGCTTCGGCAACCTTATGCATGGTGTTAGTACACAGCACGATGCCTTCGGCCCCCGCTTGCTGTAGCCCGAAAGCCGCTTGTGCCAGGATCTCGCCCGCACGATCCCAATCGCCCGAGGACTGGCAGGCCTCGATTTCATGAAAATCCACGCTGTGCAGCAGCAGGCTGGCGGAGTGCAGACCGCCCAGGCGCGCTTTGATACCTTCGTTAATCAGGCGATAGTAGGGAATCGTCGATTCCCAGCTCATCCCACCCAACAGGCCAATCGTTTTCATCATTCGCTCCTTATGTGAAGTCCTTCAGTGAACCAAACTTGTGATCAACTTTCCACCTTCTCCTGACGATCGTTTCCTTTTGGTTTTTTGTAGGATAAATTAAATAAAACAACGTTTCATTTAACTACAGGATCAGCGGATGTTTATTTTTCATAAAGAGACCACCCTTGAAGATCTGGGCAATGGCGTCACCCGCCGCATTCTTGCGCATGATGGCAAGATGATGGCGGTCGAGGTGAACTTCGAAGCGGGCGCCATCGGGCCAATGCATAACCACCCTCACGAGCAGCTCACCTATGTGCTCTCCGGTGAGTTTGAATTCACCATTGGTGATGAAAAGCACGTGGTTAGCGCGGGCGATACGCTCTACAAGAAACCGGAAATCATGCACGGCTGTGTCTGCCTGAAGCCGGGGACGCTGCTCGATACGTTTACCCCCGTCCGCCAGGATTTTCTGCAAAAATAGTTTCCCCTCACCAGGGCATGCCTCGCATGCCCACCATTTTCTGAACTTTTCCGCCAAAAATAATTGTCATAAAGTATGTTCAATAACAATCATTAGCAAAGCAATTAACCCCGCCAGACCAGCCTCAGCTCTCATTTTCACCCCCCTTCTCAATTCCCCGCCACCTCTGCAAAATGCGCGCACTCGCATTTTTTGAAACATCGTTTCGACTTTGATCACATTTCCGAGATGAACTGAATGACTCTGTAATAAATCGCAATAAAATAAATTTAAAACGGTGTTTTACAAAATCAGGACACCAGGTAAGGCAAAATCAAAAAACACATGCTCTGTAGGGACTTTAGAGTGAAAAGAGCTCAGAAACTCAAAGCTAACAAGGGATGACTCATCGCTGACATACCAGGAACGCATTAACTTTCCGGCGACACTCCTCGCGGGAAAGGCACTAAACCCGAATCCGTATTACAAACTCGTAAGCCAGGTAGGTATGTATGAATGAAAACAGAATGCTGGGATTGGCATGGATATCGCCCTATATCATAGGGTTGATAATCTTCACCGCCTTTCCCTTTGTTTCATCTTTCTTCCTCAGTTTCACTGAGTACGATTTGATGAGTCCACCGGTGTTTAACGGCATCGAAAACTATCGCTACATGCTGACCGAAGATAGCCTCTTCTGGAAATCCATGGGCGTGACGTTTGCGTATGTCTTTTTAACCATCCCGTTAAAACTGGCTTTCGCGCTGGGGATTGCTTTCGTCCTCAACTTTAAACTGCGCGGCATCGGTTTTTTCCGTACCGCCTACTACATTCCTTCGATTCTCGGCAGCTCAGTCGCCATTGCCGTTCTGTGGCGCGCACTGTTTGCCATCGATGGCCTGCTGAACAGCTTTATCGGCGTGCTCGGCTTCGACCCGGTTAACTGGCTCGGCGAGCCTTCGCTGGCGCTGATGTCCGTCACCCTGCTGCGCGTCTGGCAGTTCGGTTCAGCGATGGTTATCTTCCTTGCCGCCTTGCAGAACGTTCCACAATCTCAATATGAAGCGGCAATGATCGATGGCGCTTCAAAATGGCAGATGTTTATGAAGGTCACGGTGCCGCTGATCACACCGGTGATTTTCTTCAACTTCATCATGCAGACCACTCAGGCGTTCCAGGAGTTTACCGGCCCGTACGTCATAACCGGCGGCGGCCCAACCTACTCCACCTATCTGTTCTCGCTCTACATCTACGACACCGCATTTAAGTACTTCGATATGGGTTACGGCGCGGCGCTGGCATGGGTGCTGTTCCTGGTCGTCGCGGTCTTTGCCGCCATTGCGTTTAAGTCTTCGAAATATTGGGTGTTCTACTCCGCCGATAAGGGAGGCAAAAATGGCTGATATCCAACAAATCTCGCAAGCAAGGGACATTGCCGAACGTGAAGTCGCACGGACTCTGCGTCGTGAGAAAATCAACGCCAGTATCCGCTATGTGATCCTGCTGTTCGTTGGCCTGCTGATGCTCTACCCGCTGGTATGGATGTTCTCGGCGTCGTTCAAACCGAACCACGAGATCTTCACCACCCTGAGTCTGTGGCCAGCCCACGCGACCTGGGATGGTTTTATCAACGGTTGGAAAACCGGCACCGAGTACAACTTCGGCCACTACATGCTGAACACCTTCAAGTATGTGATCCCGAAAGTACTGTTGACCATTATCTCCTCCACCATCGTGGCGTACGGCTTTGCCCGCTTCGAGATCCCGTGGAAGAAGTTCTGGTTCGCGACGCTTATCACCACCATGCTGCTGCCAAGCACCGTGCTGTTGATTCCTCAGTACCTGATGTTCCGTGAAATGGGCATGCTGAACAGCTATCTGCCGCTGTACCTGCCGCTGGCTTTCGCCACCCAAGGGTTCTTCGTGTTCATGCTGATTCAGTTCCTGCGCGGCGTTCCGCGCGACATGGAGGAAGCAGCGCAAATTGACGGCTGCAACTCCTTCCAGGTGCTGTGGTACGTGGTGGTACCGATTCTGAAACCGGCGATTATCTCAGTGGCGCTGTTCCAGTTCATGTGGTCAATGAACGACTTTATCGGCCCGCTGATTTACGTCTACAGCGTCGACAAGTATCCAATCGCACTGGCGCTGAAAATGTCCATCGACGTCACGGAAGGCGCTCCGTGGAACGAAATTCTGGCAATGGCGAGCATCTCCATTCTGCCGTCCATCATCGTGTTCTTCCTGGCACAACGCTACTTTGTTCAAGGCGTTACCAGCAGCGGAATTAAAGGTTAAGAGGGAAATATCATGGCTGAAGTTATTTTCAACAAACTGGAAAAGGTCTACTCCAACGGCTTCAAAGCGGTACATGCTATCGACCTGAAAATCGCTGAAGGTGAATTCATGGTGATCGTCGGACCATCCGGCTGCGCCAAGTCAACCACCCTGCGCATGCTGGCTGGCCTGGAAACCATCAGCGGCGGCGAAGTACGCATCGGTGAAAAAATCGTTAACAACCTCGCGCCAAAAGAGCGCGGGATTGCGATGGTGTTCCAGAACTATGCGCTCTACCCACACATGACCGTGCGTGAAAACCTGGCCTTTGGCCTGAAGTTAAGCAAGCTGCCAAAAGCGCAGATCGAAGCCCAGGTTAACGAAGCGGCAAAAATCCTCGAGCTGGACGATTTGCTGGACAGACTACCGCGCCAGCTCTCCGGTGGTCAGGCTCAGCGTGTGGCCGTAGGCCGTGCGATTGTGAAAAAGCCAGACGTGTTCCTGTTTGATGAACCGTTATCTAACCTGGATGCCAAGCTGCGTGCTTCGATGCGTATTCGTATCTCTGACCTGCATAAGCAGTTGAAGGCATCCGGTAAACCGGCGACCACGGTTTACGTGACCCACGATCAGACCGAAGCGATGACCATGGGCGACCGCATTTGCGTAATGAAGCTGGGTCATATCATGCAGGTGGATACCCCGGACAACCTCTACCACAAACCGAAGAACATGTTTGTGGCCGGCTTTATCGGCTCGCCGGAAATGAACATCCGCGCCAGCAAACTGACAGAAGATAATGGCCAGCTATCCCTGACTATTGGCAATCAGACCATGCCGTTAAGCGCCGCGCTAAAAGAGAAAGTCGCCAGCTACGCCGGTCAGGATATGTTCTATGGTATTCGCCCTGATTTTGTCTCGCTCTCCGATGAGCCGTTCGCTGAAGGCGGTTGTATTGGTGAAATGGTTCGCGCCGAAAACATGGGACATGAATTCTTCATTTACCTGAAAGTTGGCGAGTATGAACTGACTGCACGAATTCCTTCTGATGAAGCTAAGCCCATGATCACCAAAGGACTTCATCGTAAGGTGTACTTTAAGTTTGATATGAATAAGTGCCATATCTTTGACGCTAAAACCGAACAGAACATCTCTCTGTGAACACTGGAGTATTAAAATGAAAAAAGTGCTTTTAAGCGCCGTAATCTCCGCAACTCTGGGCCTTACCGCGTTACCGTCAATGGCGAAGGATGTCGACCTGCGTATGTCATGGTGGGGCGGCAACGGCCGCCATCAGGTCACCCTGAAGGCGCTGGAGGAGTTCCACAAACAGAATCCAGACATCAACGTCAAAGCGGAATATACCGGCTGGGACGGTCACCTTTCGCGCCTGACCACGCAGATCGCGGGCGGCACCGAGCCTGACGTGATGCAGACCAACTGGAACTGGCTGCCGATCTTCTCGAAAAACGGCGAAGGCTTCTACGATCTGAATAAGATGAAGGACGTTATCGACCTGAGCCAGTTCGATGCCAAAGAGCTGCAAACCACCACGGTGGACGGCAAGCTTAACGGTATTCCCATTTCCGTCACCGCCCGCGTGTTCTACTTCAACGATGAGACCTGGAAAAAAGCTGGCGTCGAGTACCCGAAAACCTGGGACGAACTGATGGCGGCGGGCAAAACCTTCGAAAGCAAGCTGGGTAAACAGTATTACCCGGTGGTGCTGGAGCATCAGGACACCCTGGCGTTGCTGAATTCATATATGATTCAGAAATATAACCAGCCGGCTATCGACGAAAAAACCAAGAAGTTCTCCTACAGCAAAGAGCAGTGGGTTGAATTCTTCCAGATGTATAAAAAGCTTATCGACAGCCACGTGATGCCGGACACCAAGTACTACGCCTCGTTCGGCAAGAGCAATATGTATGAAATGAAGCCGTGGATTCAGGGCGAGTGGGCGGGGACCTATATGTGGAACTCCACCATCAACAAATACTCCGACAACCTGAAGCCGCCAGCGAAGCTGGATCTGGGTAACTATCCAATGCTGCCGGGCGCTACCGACGCGGGTCTGTTCTTTAAACCAGCACAGATGCTCTCCATCGGTAAATCGACCAAAAACCCGGAAGCAGCGGCGAAAGTCATTAACTTCCTGCTGAACAGCAAGGAAGGGGTTGATACCCTGGGCCTGGAGCGCGGCGTACCGCTGAGCAAAGTGGCGGTGCAATACCTGACCGAAGACGGCACCATTAAAGCCGACGATCCGGCGGTATCTGGCCTGAGACTGGCCCAGTCCCTGCCAACTAAGCTTTCCGTGTCGCCATACTTCGATGACCCGCAGATCGTTGCCCAGTTCGGCACCTCTCTGCAGTACATCGATTACGGACAGAAAACGGTCGAAGAAACGGCTGCGGATTTCCAGCGTCAGTCTGACCGTATCCTGCGCCGCGCGATGCGCTAACGGCTCGTTATCCGTACCTACCCCGCAGCCCTGGCTGCGGGGTATTTTTTTAGCAAGGAGTCAATCATGAAAGGCAAAATCATCCCGCTGAACTTTCGGACCACGCAGGACAGCGAAACCGGTCACCAGGTGATCCGGATGACGCCATCGCATGTTATCTGTCACCGCAATTACTTCTATCAAAAATGCTTTACCCGGGACGGTAGCAAGCTGATTTTCGGCGGCGCGTTTGAAGGCCACTGGAACTACTATTTACTCGATATCGCCGCCCAGCAGGCCACTCAGATTACCGACGGGCCGGGCGATAATACCTTCGGCGGTTTTCTTTCTGCGGATGACCAGGCGCTGTGGTATGTCAAAAACAACCAACAGCTGCGCCGCGTGGATTTGGCGACGCTGGAAGAACAGGTTGTTTATCAGGTGGACGACGAGTGGGTCGCTTACGGCACCTGGGTTGCTAATAGCGATTGCAGCCAGCTGGTGGGAATTGAAATCAAAAAAAGCGACTGGCAGCCGCTGACCGACTGGAGCAAGTTCCGCGACTTTTACTTTACCGAACCGGAATGTCGTCTGATTAATATCGATCTGCGCAGCGGTGAACAGCGAGTGGTATTGCAGGAAAAACGCTGGCTCGGCCATCCGATTTATCGTCCGTTTGATGACAACACCATCGCCTTCTGCCACGAAGGCCCGCGCGATGCGATCGATGCCAGAATGTGGCTTATCGACGCTGACGGCAGCAATATGCGTAAAGTTCGCCAACACCAACCGGGAGAGAGTTTTACCCATGAGTTCTGGGTGCCGGATGGTTCCGCGCTTTACTACGTCGCGCATCAGGAAAACGATCCGCATCGTTATCTGTATCGTGCCGATCCGGTAACGCTGGAAAACCAACAACTGATGGCGATCCCCCCTTGTTCACATCTGATGAGCAATCATGATGGTTCTCTGGTGACCGGCGACGGCGCGCCGCACAGCACCGATGATATTCAGCTTAACGATCCGTTTATCTGGGTATTTGATATTCGTAGCGGTGAGCAAAAAGCGATTTGCCGTCATGATTCGACCTGGAAAGTCATCGAAGGCGAGCGTCAGGCAACGCATCCGCATCCGTCATTTTCACCAGATAACCGCTGGGTGCTGTTTACTTCCGATAAAGAAGGCATGCCCGCGCTGTATCTGGCTGAGGTGTAGTCGCTCGGCAACGTCCCCGGCTGTGGGCCGGTAGCCCGGACTGATGCGCAGCATCGCCTCCGGGACATTCAGCTACTCTGCATTCTGATCCCGGGGCGGCGCAAAGCGCCTTGCCCGGGCTACGGGACCGCAGACGGCTAAAAACGGGTAGCCCGGACAGATGCGCAGCATCGCCTCCGGGACATTCAGCTACTCTGCATTCTGATCCCGGGGCGGCGCAAAGCGCCTTGCCCGGGCTACGGGACCGCAGACGGCTAAAAACGGGTAGCCCGGACAGATGCGCAGCATCGCCTCCGGGACATTCAGCTACTCTGCATTCTGATCCCGGGGCGGCGCAAAGCGCCTTGCCCGGGCTACGGGACCGCAGACGGCTAAAAACGGGTAGCCCGGACAGATGCGCAGCATCGCCTCCGGGACATTCAGCTACTCTGCATTCTGATCCCGGGGCGGCGCAAAGCGCCTTGCCCGGGCTACGGGACCGCAGACGGCTAAAAACGGGTAGCCCGGACAGATGCGCAGCATCGCCTCCGGGACATTCAGCTACTCTGCATTCTGATCCCGGGGGCGGCGCAAAGCGCCTTGCCCGGGCTACGGGACCGCAGACGGCTAAAAACGGGTAGCCCAGACTGATGCGCAGCATCGCCTCCGGGACATTCAGCCACTCAGCATCCTGATCCCGGGGGCGGCGCAAAGCGCCTTGCCCGGGCTACGGGACCGCAGACGGCTAAAAACGGGTAGCCCGGACAGATGCGCAGCATCGCCTCCGGGACATTCAGCCACTCAGCATCCTGATCCCGGGGGCGGCGCAAAGCGCCTTGCCCGGGCTACGGGTCCGCCGCAAGCTTGCGATGGGGTAGCCCGGGTAAGGCGTTTACGCCGCAACCCGGGAAAACCGGTCAGAAGAAATACTTAAACCGCACCCGAGCACCGTAACGTTCATCGGTATTGCCGCTTTTCGCCGCCGACGAATCCAGCCACGACGCATAGGCTCCGAGGTAAATATTAAAGTTCGGCATATCCATAATATCCGGCAGCAGCCATGAGGTGTGAATAGTATGGATGTCGTAGCGCCCCGGCGTCAGGATCGCGCAATCGCCGTCACATTCCGCGCTGACACCGGACATATTAAACCTGTCGATTTTATTATGCGCATAGATATAGCCCAGCTCCACGCGGTGCCATAACGCATTGATACCGGCGCTGAAATCCTTTTCATCCGCCGCATCCAGATACGCGGTGCTCAGATTTACCACCGCCCCATCCTCGGCATCGGTTTTCAGCGTATTCCAGCTCAGCGTCATGCCGTAGCCGGTGCGGCTGGACTGATCGACCCAGCGACCGTTTTGATTCTGATAACCGTAGGCGTTATTGACGAGGTTACTCTCCATCGCCGCAGCTACCGACCACGCACCCGACTGCCACGCCGCCACCGGGCGCACATAAACCACGTTTTTGCGGTTATCCAGCGCGTTGCCATGATAATTCTGGTCGACAAACAGAGAGCTACCGTCTTCCACCAGCGTATTAACCTCAAAGTACCAATTATCAAGGTTTTTACTCAGCAGGAAGTTACCGCCGCTGCTGCTACGCCCGCGCCCCTCTTTCATCATGTAAATATAGCCATAACCATCGCTATACAGATCGTTCGCCGTATTGCCGGAATATTCAATAAAGGTATCCTGATTCAGCGGGAACATATCGTAAGCTTCGAAGCGACCAATTTTTATTTTCCAGTCACTCTCCTGACCAAAGAAAAATGCCGCGTCATCAAGATTCATTTTACCATTCATATCCGCCAGCGGCTGGACGCTGAATCCAGCATATCTCCCGTTAGCGCCTTTGCGTAATCCATCAAAGCCCAGAAGAATACGTCCGTTAATATCCCAACGTTCTTTATCTCCCGGTGCCCAGTTTTTATTAGCGCTGGTTTTCACCGACGTTAAACTACCGGTGCGGCTGGCGCCGTCCATATTAAATTCAACGTCGCCATAGAATTTTAATTCACCATAATCATTAAGCTGCAAAGTGGGCTTAGCGGGTGCGGTACTGGCCACCGCCGTTTGCGTCTCCTGACGTTTTAGCGCTCGGATCTCCGCCTCCGCGCTGGATGCCCGCTGTTCCGTCGCTTTCAGCCGTTGCTCCATTTGCGCCAGCCGTTCTTCGAGTGTTAATGGCTCCTGCGCATTAGCCAGAGGGGTAAATAAAGACGTCAGAAAACACCCGACCCAGATTTTATTCATCGGCAAACCCTTTTATTAAATTAAGTTTTTATTTATACCCTAAATAATTCGAGTTGCAGGAAGGCGGCAAGAGAGTGAATCCCGATGAGCTTACTCTGGTAAGTGATTCGGGTGAACGAACGCAGCCAACACACATGCAACTTGAAGTATGACGGGTATATAGGTAAAACACGACAATAATAACCCGCCCATCGTCGAAGACGGGTTATTAACGATAATGAAATAATGATTATTCGAGTTGCCAGGCTCCCGCTTCAGTTAAAAACGCCAAACCGCTCCAGGCAAATAAAGCCAATTCGCGATTGTCTGCATCCTGATATATACGGCTGCTGAGACAAGCCTCACCATCATTAACAAACACTTCGACGGAAGAGCTATCGAAGAATATCCTTAACTTCAGCTCTGCCCCTGCGGTCAACGGCACGCTACGTACCCCGCACAGACCATACTGCGGATAATGACGCTCCAGCACCAGGCGCTGCATCTGCGCGTCCACGTAAATACGCAGACCATCGCCGAAGCTCAGGCCATACTGCTCAGCGCTGCTGCTGGCGCAATCCCAGTTCAGGATGACCTCCATGGCTTCACAGTTTTCCACCATCATCGTCTGCTGGTTTTTCAGCGTTGTGACCGGCCACGGGAACCAGGCCCCGCGCATGCTCTCGACCTCTTTAGCCGGGCGCATTTGCAGACGGTTATCCGCGCTCAGGCTCAGCTCGCGCGGTAGCGAAAGCATACCCGACCAGCCATCCTGCTGCTCCGGCTGCGGCGATTCCCACATATCCAGCCAGCCAATCACGATACGGCGGCCATCGGGGGTGAGAAAGCTCTGCGGGGCATAAAAATCGTGCCCATGATCCATCTCAGCAAATTCCCCCTCGCGAACAAACGCCTGCCCCGGCCGCCAGTCGCCGAGCAGATAGCCGCTCTGGAAAAGGTTACGGTTCTGATAGCCTTTTGCCGCAATCCCCTGCGGGGAAAACATCAATATGTGTTTACCATTGAGAGTGAAAAAGTCCGGGCACTCCCACATATAACCCATCTCTTTCTCTGCCTCGTCGAGAACGCCCGCGTCGTGCCACTGGCGCAGATCGGCAGAACGATACAGCCGCACCTGCCCTGTGTCGCCATCGCGAGCGCCGACGATCATGTACCAGCACTCCCCTTCCCGCCACACTTTCGGGTCGCGGAAATGGTGCATGCCCGGCGGGGTATCGACCACGATCCCCTGGCGCTCAAAGTGAATACCGTCGCGGCTGGTCGCCAGACACTGTACCTGATAGAGATTAGCCTCATCGCTGGCGTCACCGTGGAATTTATGCCCGGTATAAATCAGCGCCAGCGTATCGCCATCAACGACCGCCGATCCGGAGAAACAGCCGTCTTTATCCTCCGGGCCTTCCGGGGCCAGCGCCACCGGCAGATGCTCCCAGTGAACCAGATCTTTACTGCGCGCATGCCCCCAGTGCATCGGCCCCCACTGGGTCGAGTACGGGTGATGCTGATAAAAAGCGTGATACCAGCCGTCGAACCACACCAGACCATTCGGGTCGTTGATCCAGCCCGCGCGGGCGGCCAGGTGGTAGCGCGGATACCAGCGCAAGTTCAGCGCCTCGCGTTTAGCCTGTAATTCCTGTTCAGCGTTGGCAATTGTGTACGTCATAGTCTTCACTCTTTTGATTCAGATAGCGGTGGGCTGCGAGACCAGCGGGTCCGAAGAGGACTTCGTGGAACGCAACAAGAAGATGGAGATAAAGGTGGTGCAGAACACCAGCAGTCCCATAATCAGATAGGACTGGGCAAAGCCGTATTTCTCGTAGCTATAGCCCGCCAGCGGCGACAGTATCGTGGCGATAACCGAGCTGGTGCAGGCGAAGCCCACCAGATACAGCGTGGAAGAGAGGCGTTTATCGAAGTTTAAGCTGTTGTATTTAAAGATAGAAACCAGCAGTATCGGCAGCTCGACCGCGTGCAGAAGCTTGGTAATGGAGATAAGCAGCGGCCCTTCAACCAGCCCGGAGGCTACCATGCGCATCGCCATCACCATTCCGGCGAAGATCAGGCCGTTTTTCGCGCCAATGCGGTTAACCAACCACGGGGCGCAGAACATGCCCGCAGCTTCAAGAAAGACCTGGAACGAATTCAGATAGCCATACATCGCGTTCCCTTCCTGCAGCGTCGGGAACTGTGAGGAGAAGTAGACCGGAAACTGCTGGTCGTAAACGCCGTAGATGCAGGTGCCGATCACAAAGAATACCAGCGCCCAGAAACGCGGCAGGGTCAGCAGGCGCAGCGCATCCTCCAGCGTCACTTTACCGCCAGCCACCGCTTCATCCATCGCCTGTGATGCAGAGAAAACCCGCAGCCGCGCCAGTAAAATAAAGAACACCAGGCCGGAGCAACTGGCTACCGCAAAGTTTAAATGCGGGTTGATGTTGAACAGTAAACCGGCAAAGAACGTCGCCACCGCCCAGCCCAGCGAACCCCACATCCGCGCCTTGCCGAATTCAAACTGGCTCTGGCGCGCTACACGTTCGGTATAAGATTCCAGCACGCCGATGCCGCCGTTAAAGGTCAGGCCGATATAAATCCCGCCAAAAATACTGCCGAGTAACACGTTAATTTTCAGCAGGTAGCCAAAAAGCATATAGGCCGGGCCTGAGAGGATCAGCAGAACGGTGATGTACCAGAGCAGATTCTTACGCAGGCCGAGCTTGTCCTGAATAAAGCCGTAGCAAACCTGCGCAAACAGCGCAGAGACGGAGAGCACCGCGTAAATAAAACCGGTGTCTCCCGGTTTCAGACCCACTTCCTGATGCAACCAGATAGAGAGCAGAGAGCCTGAAGAGGACCAGGTGACAAAAAAGAAGAACAGTAACGCACTGAGTAACGGGTAGCTTTGGGAGCGATGCGCTTTCATCATGACATTCTCATGTTGGAGTAATGCTGATATGGTAACGTTAACAAAAAGCGAAACTCATGTCGTTTTGCTGAGATTCATGATGTTAATCACAAAAGTTAACGTTAACATAATAAGAGTGCGATCGCGATCAAATATTCCTCGCCTACGCACGCGCTACGTGTACGATAGAATATCGTATGATCCTTTTACATCAGTAACTTAGTTAAACCCCGTTGCGACGGAGAGGGTGGAGCACTCAATATGGCATCCCTGAAAGATGTGGCAAAGCTGGCGAATGTGTCGCTGATGACGGTTTCCCGCGCGCTGAATAGCCCGGAAAGGTTGAAACCAGAGACCCTGGCCCGAGTCCAGGCGGCTATCGAACAGACCAACTATGTCCCCGATCTGTCAGCGAAAAAAATCCGCGGCGCTCACGCTACGCCAAACACCATCGGGGTACTGGCGCTGGATACCGTGACTACGCCGTTCTCGGTGGAGATTACGCTTTCTATCGAGGAAACTGCGCGTGCCCACGGCTGGAACAGCTTTGTGGTTAATATGTTCTCCGACGATAGCCCGGAAACCATTGTCGATCTGCTGCTCTCTCACCGTCCGGACGGGATCATTTACACCACTATGGGGCTGCGACAGGTGCCGCTTCCGGCCAAGCTGTTGACTCTCCCCTGCGTGCTGGCGAACTGCGAAAGCCTGCACGATCCGGTCGCCAGCTATATTCCGGATGATGAACAAGGGCAATACACGGCGGTGCAGGCCTTGCTGGCTGCGGGCTACCGTCGTCCGCTGTGTCTGCATCTACCGGCTAACCATCTCGCAACCGTCCGCCGCCGTCAGGGGCTGGAACGCGCCTGCCGGGAAGCGGGGGTTGACCCGGACGCGCTCGATCACTGCTATATGGCCTACGGCGATGAACACTATCGCGATATTCCCGCTGTCGTGTTAGCGCATATTCAGCAGCAAAAGCCGCAGTTCGACTCGGTGATTTGCGGCAACGACCGTATCGCATTTATGGTTTATCAGACGCTGTTGGCGCAGGGGTTGCACATTCCGCAGGATGTAGCAGTCGTGGGTTACGATAATATGGTGGGGATCGGCGATCTGTTCTTACCGCCGCTGTCGACGGTACAGCTCCCGCATTATGACATCGGGCGCCTGAGCGCCCTGCATATCATTAACGGCGACAGCCATCGGGAAACGGTACGGGTTGCCAGCCCGTGGCTGCCGCGCGAGTCGCTGTAATTAATTGCCGATGTTGCGCAGCTTCTCGCCGGACATCAGCTTACGTTCGATATGCTCCAGGGTGACGTTTTTGGTTTCCGGAATCAGCCAGAAAGTCACACCGATAAAAGCGATGTTCAGCGCAGTGTAAAGCCAGAAGGTTCCCGCCGCGCCGATTGAATCAAGCAAGGTCAGGAATGTCGCGCCGATAATCATGTTCGACACCCAGTTGGTCGTGGTTGAACAGGTGATACCGAAGTCGCGGCATTTCAGCGGCTGAATTTCCGAACACAAAATCCACACTACCGGCGCGGCGCTCATCGCATAGCCCGCGATGCACATCATGGTCATGCCGACCGACAGCCAGGAAAGGCCGCTGGAGGCAGTGCCGTTATCAAACTGCATCAGGCAGTAGCCCAGCACCAACGTGCCGACAGCCATAACGCTAAAACCGATTTTCAGCGCCGGTTTACGTCCGGCCTTATCGACGGTGAAGACCGCGATAAAGGTGGCGAACATAAAGGTCAGGCCAACCACCAGCGTCGCCACCATCTGCTGCTCGGTGGTGGTGAAACCGGCCATTTTGAAGATACGCGGCGCGTAGTACATGATGATATTCATACCGGTAAACTGTTGCATGGCCTGCAACAACATGCCGAGAAATACCGCGCGGCGCACGTTGCGGTTGATTTTAAACAACGCCCAACCGCCCTGTTTTAGCTTCAGGCTTTCACGAATTTCGTTCAGCTCATCGCGGGCTTTTTCCGAGGTATCGCGCAGCATCCGCAGCACCTCTTCCGCCTCGACGTGACGCCCTTTTTCCGCCAGCCAGCGCGGGCTGTTGGGCAAGAAGACGACCAGAATGATCAGCACAACCGCCGGTAAGGCCAGCACCCCAAGCATCGCCCGCCAGTTACCGCTGTAGCTAAACGCGGTGTCAGAGAGAAATGCCATCACGATCCCCAGCGTTACCATCAGCTGGTACATACTGATCATCTTGCCGCGCACGTTTTCGCTGGCCATTTCAGACAGATACAGCGGTGCGGTATAGGAGGCGATACCTACGGCAACGCCGAGAATGACCCTCGCCGCCAACAGCATTTCGACGCTGGTCGCAAAAGCAGAGCCAATAGAGCCTGCGACAAACAGCACGGCGCCAACCATCAGACTGTATTTACGCCCGAGACGGAACGAGAGCCAGCCGTTAAATAACGCGCCGATCGCGGCACCCAGCATCATGCTGCTCACCACCCACTCCTGCATGCGGCTGGATAAGACAAAATGATCGGTAATAAAGGGCAGCGCCCCGGCAATCACCCCGATGTCGAGGCCAAACAACAATCCCGCCACTGCGGCGGCAATCGAAACAAACTGATTCATGCGCCGGGTATCGCGCTGCGTACGCGGCATTAACGTAGAGTCGTTATTAATTGAAGCCATTTTTTCCTGCCAGACGGAGTAAGACATGTGATGAAAATACGATATCGGCGGACTAAGGTGTCAGGCAGGACGAGCCAAAGATATGGATTAATAAGCTACCAGTAGCCGTTTTGTGATGGACATTCAACTTTCAAAAGAACATAAAATAATCATCTCATTATCGAAAAACCCCATTACACATAGATGTTCAGCTAAAAAACAAATAAACAATATGGACTATTCTAATTTCATGATATGGACAATTATTGTTAATACATAAAAAAACCCTGCCGAAGCAGGGTGAGATTGCTGACAGATGCGCTTGAAAGTGAAGAGGGTTCGTTTTTCTCCCTCTCCCTTCGGGAGAGATACTGTCTTGCCGGTTATCCGGCAAGTGGTATTTCAGCGTTAAATTCATGCCCGGATTTCACCACACCATAAGCCAGCTGCAGTAATTTCCTCATTCCTGCACACACTCGCTCTTTCCCTGTCTTACCCCGGGCTGCAAGCCTTTCCATCAGGTTTTTCACCACCTTATTGCATCTTCCTGCCACTACCGCTGGCATATACAGTGCGCTACGCAGCTCTGCATGGCCCACTTTCGACAGCCTGCTTTTCCCTTTCCACATCCCTGACTCACAACGACGAGGATTCAAACCAGCATACGCCACCAGTGCCTTGCTGTTGCTGAACCGTCGCAGATTTCCTGCGAACGCCAGCAGGCTCACACTCAGCATGTCTCCTATTCCGGGGATACTTTTCAGTAGCTCCCGGTCCCGCTTCAGGTCCGGGTTATCATCGATATGCCGGTTGATTTTATTGAGGGTTTCTTCAATCAGCTCATCCAGCATCGTAACGTGTTCATTCAGGGAAGGAACGATGACTTCATCTGCCGCCTCAAGGCGGTTCACCTCCATCTGACGCATCTCTTCCAGGTTACGCAGGTGGCGTACCAGAGCCGTCAGTTGTCGTTCGCTCAGCGGCACAGGATGCCAGGGGGCCGGCTGATACAGAGCGCAGTAGCGCGCTATCAGCGCCGCGTCGCTTTTGTCCGTTTTATTGCGGGTCAGTTCAGTGTTTGCGAACGCATGGATACGTGCCGGGTTTTCAAGGCTGACGCAGCAGCCATTATCGGCCAGCAGGGTGGCCAGTTCAGTGCTGTAGCAACCTGTTGCCTCCATGCAGACGTGACAGTGACCAAAACGCGCCAGCCAGTTCAGAAATTCGCGGCATCCGGCTGGGGTATTGGCGAATTTTTTGGTTTTGTACTTCTGGTTTGGCAGCTGGACAGCAACGTCGAATTTGAGTTTGGCGATATCAACGCCGACAGGGACAAGATTCATCATGGTACTCCGTAACCTTATGAATATTATCGCCGGACCATCCTTATATGTGGGTGCTCAGGGCACAGGATACCGTTCGGTCTTGAGGCGACAGGGAAACAGGTTACCGGGGCATAATCTCTCCCGCGGGCTCAGGGGCTCCAGGGCTGGGTGATGCTCACCGGTAACCTCCCGATGATCAGTCGGGGATCTTCTCCGCCGGAACGGAGAAGGTCAAGACATAAGGGCCGGGGTGAGGGCTTTTTGCACATTCTCCCCTCACCCTAACCCTCTCCCCACAGGGGAGAGGGGATCGTCCATACTCTTTGATAAAGCGGCGAAAATTAGCGCGCCAGCCAGCCGCCATCAACCGCCACGGTGTAGCCATTGATGTAATCAGACGCGCTGGAAGCCAGGAATACCACCGGACCCATCAGGTCGCTCGGCAGTCCCCAACGTCCTGCCGGGATGCGGTCAAGGATTTCGCTGCTGCGCTGTTCATCAGCACGCAGCTGCTGGGTATTGTTGGTCGCCATATAGCCCGGCGCAAGCGCATTCACGTTAATACCGTGCTTCGCCCACTCGTTGGCCAGCAGACGGGTCACGCCCATTACCGCACTTTTGGACGCGGTGTAAGACGGCACGCGGATCCCGCCCTGGAAAGAGAGCATGGACGCGATATTAATGATCTTGCCGCCGTTACCCTGAGCGATAAAGTGCTTCGCCGCCGCCTGAGACATAAAGAACACGCTCTTAATGTTCAGGTTCATCACGTCGTCCCAGTTTTTCTCGCTAAACTCGATAGCGTCTTCACGACGAATCAGACCGGCGTTGTTCACCAGAATATCGATATGACCAAACTCAGCTACCGCACGCTCCAGCAGCTGCGGGATGCCGTCAATCTGGCGCAGGTCTGCGGTCAGGCTAAGAAAACGACGGCCCAGCGCGGTAACGCGTTCAATGGTTTCCGTCGGTTCAACAATATTGATACCCACGATATCGCAGCCGGCTTCCGCCAGGCCAACCGCCATGCCCTGGCCCAGACCTGTATCACAACCGCTGACAACAGCCACTTTGCCCTGTAGGGAGAATGCATCGAGAATCATACTTTGTTCCTTAATCTTTCAGAGCCTGTAGGCACAGGCAAGGTTCTATTGGTCCAGCCTGCTGCTTGCACAGACCCTTATGGTTTTAAGAACTCTATAGGGATTTACTCATAAAAATAAAACAGAGTTCCGTTTTACAGTGAGCACATCTTAGCCCTGGCTAAAGTCATTTTCAATTATTATTAAAACGTTGTTTCAATTTTAAGATAAGTAAATCATGAAAATGCAAAACAGATCACGAAGCGTTGCGCCACCGGCAAAACAAAATCAATTTAAATCAATAAAATACAATAAGTTACAACACCTTTGAAAAATGACGGTAGATCATAAAAAAACGACCATAAAACAAAGGTGATCCCGGCATCTGCTGGACAGGCGACAAAAAAGTGCGATCCACCGCGGGAAGTTGTTGCGAATTGCGTCCACCATCACAAATAATGAAACGATGTTTTGATAAATTGACACCTATCTTTTAAATCAACTTCCACTGACCAGCTCACGCAGGCTGGCGACATCTCAGGAAGGAAAAGGAGTACATCATGGCTAAAGGCATGCGGGTTAAATTGAATTATGAAGTCAGCCGCGATCCGGACACCGGCGCAGAAATCACCCGCTTAACCCCACCGGAAGTAACCTGTCATCGTAACTATTTCTATCAGAAGTGTTTTTTCAATGATGGCAGCCATTTGCTGTTTGCTGGTGAGTTCGATGGCCACTGGAACTACTATCTGTTGAATCTGGCGAAAGCCGAGGCGGTACAGTTAACGGAAGGCGCAGGTGATAACACCTTTGGTGGTTTCCTCTCTCCGGATGATAAATCCCTCTATTATGTGAAGAACGACCGCACGCTGCTGGAAGTCAATCTCACCACGCTGCAAGAGCGCGAAGTTTATCGCGTCGCCGATGATTGGGTTGGCTACGGTACCTGGGTGGCAAACAGCGATTGCACCAAACTGGTTGGGATCGAGATTGCCAAAAGCGACTGGACGCCGCTCAACGACTGGCAGATTTTCCACGACTTCTTCCATAAAGGCCCCCATTGCCGCCTGCTGCGCGTCGACCTGCAAACCGGCGAAAGTAGCGTGATTCACGAAGAGAAAAAATGGCTGGGTCACCCGATTTATCGTCCTTTCGATGACAACACGGTCGCCTTCTGCCACGAAGGCCCGCACGACCTGGTCGATGCGCGGATGTGGATGGTTAATGAAGACGGCAGCAACGTGCGCAAAGTCAAAGAGCATGCACAAGGTGAAAGCTGCACTCATGAATTCTGGGTACCGAACGGTTCTTCGCTGATGTATGTTTCTTATCTGAAGGGCCAGCAGGGCCGGACAATTTATAGCTTCAACCCGGATACCGGCGTCAATGAAGCGGTGATGCAGATGCCAGCATGTTCGCATCTGATGAGTAACTTCGATGGCACGATGCTGGTGGGCGATGGTTCCGGTACGCCGGTCGATGTGAAAGATACCAGCGGCTACACTATCGATAACGACCCCTATCTGTACGCGTTTGATGTCGCGAAGCAGGCATATTTCCGCGTCGCACGCCACGACACCTCCTGGGCAACGGTGGCGAATAGCCGCCAGGTTACTCATCCGCATCCATCCTTTACGCCGGACGATAGCGCAATTCTGTTTAGTTCCGATAAAGACGGCAAGCCTGCTGTTTATATCGCGAAGCTACCGTCGCAGCCTGAGATGCTGAAAGCATAGAATTAGCCACTGTTTAGTTTGAGTTAGTGTTTCTGTAACTGGCCTTGCCCTCCTTTTGGAGGGCTTTTTTATGTCCGGAGTTTTCCCCGGGTCCTTCCAGACGCGGTCTTCCCGGAGGCGGCGCAATGCGCCTGTCCGGGCTACATTATGTGCCAATGGGGTAGCCCGGACAGATGCGCAGTACCGCCTCCGGGAAGATAGGTTAATACAAACAGAAAACCCCGGCTGACTGCTCCGGGGAAAACGATGAGGAGGTTTTTTTAATTTAGAACGAGTAGGCAACACCGACGCGGAAACGGGTCTGGCGGTCGCTGCGGTCGTTGACGCCGACGTTGCCGAGTTCGCCGTACGGCGCCCAGTTTTTATCCAGCTTATAGGCAACCTTGAGGTTGTATTCCTGAGAGTACGGTTTATTGTCGTTACGTTTCACACCTTCCGTACTGCGCGCATAAACGTAGTTCAGCTCAGCGCGCCAGTCGCCCAGGACGTAACCGGCCCATGCATCGCCACGGTTTACCTTATCATCGTCTTTACCTGCATTCGCCGGATAACGGGTGTAGTCATAACGGTAGCGGGCAGCAACGTAGAAGCCGTTATCGAAGCTGTACTGTACGCGCAGGTTCGGTTTATAGATTGAGCGGCTATCGTTACTTTCAATCGCAAACCCGGGCGTTACTGAGAAGTTTTTATCCGCCTTCCACTGCCAGCTAATAGTCTCTTCATGACCATTACCAATGACATCAGAATAAGGCTGGCTGGCGCTATCACCACCTGATTTCCACTTCGCCTCGACGGAGAAGCCAAAACCATTAGCGAAACGATGGGAGACGGAAACGCGGTCAGCGTTGCTCTTGTCCGACTTCCCCCCATCGATAAATTCATGACGTAAATCGACGGTGACAGCTGAAGCCGCGAAAGACATGCCACAGAGTGCAGCAAGGGCCAGAGATTTTGCAAACATGAGGTACCCCTTATAATTTAAAATATCGTTTCTTTTTTATGAAACTGCATTTTATTTTTTAAGTAATAATGTTTTAGTGATCGAGATCGTAATTATTTGTTTCAAAAAAGATGGCACAGCAAGACGTGACCGAGCTCAACAAAATAGAGGGTTACGAGGGAATTTGCGGGGAAAAGTGCTCGATAATAAAAACAAAAAAGCCTCCGCAGGGAGGCTTAGAAAAATCACATCAGAATGGGCTTATACCCTAAATAATTCGAGTTGCCTAAAGGCGGCAAGGGCGTAAGTCCCCAGGAGCATAGATAACTATGTGACTGGGGTGAGCGCACGTAGCCAACACATAAGCAACTTGAAGTATGACGGGTATATTAGCGTTCAACTGCCAACGCTACGCCCTGACCGCCGCCAATACACAGCGTGGCAAGCCCTTTGCGGGCATCGCGTTTAATCATCTCGTGTACCAGGGAAACCAGGATGCGACAACCAGATGCGCCAATCGGGTGGCCGAGAGCAATCGCGCCGCCGTTCACATTTACCCGTCGTTCATCCCACTCCAGCACCCTACCTACCGAAATGGCCTGGGCGGCAAAAGCTTCATTGGCTTCGATAAGATCGACCTCATCGAGCCTCCAGCCCGCACGCTCCAGACAGCGGCGGGTCGCATGTACCGGAGCTATCCCCATCAGCGCCGGATCGACGCCGACGCTGGCAAAGGCGCGGATCCGCGCCAGAATCGGCAGCCCAAGCTCCTCGGCTTTGGCTTCGCTCATCATCATCACCGCCGCCGCGCCATCATTAATACTCGACGCATTGCCTGCGGTGACCGATCCCAGTCGATCGAAGGTCGGGAGCAGGCTGGCCAGCCCTTCGGCGCTGGCATCAACCCGTGGCTGTTCATCGGTATCCACCAGCCGCGGGGTGCCGTTGAGCTCGGTCGCTATCGGCACAATTTCATCACGAAAGCGGCCAGAATCAATCGCCCGCCGCGCTTTATGCTGGGAGCTGAGCGCCCATGCATCCTGCAACTCACGGCTGATGCCGTACTCTCGCGCCAGATTCTCTGCCGTGACGCCCATATGATAATCGTTAAACGCATCCCACAGGCCGTCGTGGACCAAGCTGTCAATAAGCTGGCTATTGCCTAACTGCGCGCCGGTCCGGCTGTCGGTCAATACGTGCGGGGCGCGGCTCATATTCTCCTGGCCGCCAGCAATCACCACATCCGCTTCACCGCACTGAATCGCCTGAGTTGCGAGGTGCAACGCCTTCAGTCCGGAGCCGCAGACGTCATTGATGGTAATAGCAGAAACGGTATTCGGCAGCCCACCGCGAATAGCCGACTGACGCGCCGGGTTTTGCCCGGTGCCCGCAGTCAGGACCTGACCGAGGATCACCTCATCAATACTTTGGGGATCGACACCGCTGCGCTCGACTAACGCTTTCACCACCACGCTGCCCAGTTCCACCGCCGAGTGGCGCGATAATGTGCCCTGAAAACAGCCTATTGGCGTTCGCAACGCGCCGACGATTACGACATCTTTCATCCTCTACCTCTGCTCCGCCCCTGCGCAAAGAAACAGCATCATAGTAGTGAATTGTTATCAAAAAATTTCGTAATTGTTTAAAAAAAGTGAGGAGAATCACAAAGATCATGGGCGATTTTAGCGCCAGGGGTCGCTGACAAACCTGTTTTACGCATCGTGCCCGCTTTTCTGTCAGGTGGCGGCTAGCGCCTTACCTGACCTACGAAAACCCAGCCCAGCTTCCTACCCGACCGACAATACGTCAATCCGCCACCGGGCAATTACGAAGGAGGCTTTCTATTCGCTCCCGTGCCCCTGCAGATGCTGACGCAGCCAGCTTCCCGCTTCTCCCGGCGGCGCTTTCTTGTTCCACAGTAAATCAATAGAAATCGCTCGCGGCCAGCCGGCAACGTCCAGCGTCACCAGGGTGCCGCTGCCGGCAAACTCCTCCACCAGCGCACAGGGCAAAATGCACCATCCCAGCCCCTGCGCCGCCATGCTGAACAGCAGCAGATAGTTCGGGGCCGACCAGACCTGCCCCCGCGCCGGTTCCGGAGTACTTTCCAGATAGGTACTTAAGCGCAGCTCCCGCCAGCTATGCAGTTCATCCCAGCTCACTCTGCCCCGGGCCGCCAGCGCGTGATCGGGAGCGACATAAATAGCCATTTCGGTTCGCATCGGCAGGCGGATACTGCCGATCTCCGTCGGATAGCTATCCCTGGCCTCAATCAGTCCCACCTGCGCCCGCTCTTTTTGCAGCAGGTCGACAACATCCTCATCTTCACCAATCAGGCACTCAAATTCGGTATGTGGAAAACGGCGGTCAAACTGCGCCAGCAGATCTTCAAGCACATCGGGATGCAGCGTATCGGAAAGCACAAAAGTCAGCCGTGCCTCCGTTTTACCGGAGAGCGAAATCGCCAGCTCATCCAGCCTGTCGCTGGCCGCCAGAATGGCTTTGACATAGCTCAGTACCTGTTCACCCTGCGGCGTGAGCGTCGGTTGCCGGGAGCTGCGATCGAAGAGCGTCACGCCAAGATCGGCTTCCAGGTTGGCAATCGCCGTACTGATGGTGGACTGACTTTTCCGCAGCCGCCGCGCCGCAGCAGAAAACGAACCGCAGGCGACGGTTTCGACAAAAGCGGTTAAGGCTTCGGGAGAATAGCGCATGAACTATCTACTTTATCGATGGATACTATCTTTTGTTTATCATATTTTTCCATAAAATGCCGGGTAAATTCTTATTAAGGCCAGAGGTAACAAGCCATGCAACAACATAACGTACAGCGTAAAACGCTGACGGAACGCGTCATCCACGCGATCAGCTTTGAAGGTCTCGCGACCCTGATTCTCGCCCCTACTGCCGCATGGCTGATGCAGCGTTCGGTCGTTGAGATGGGCGGACTGAGTATTCTGCTGGCGACCGTCGCGATGATCTGGAACATCATCTATAACGCCATTTTCGACCGCCTGTGGCCGGTGTCGCGCGTGGTGCGTAACCTGCGCGTCCGTGCACTACACGCTATCGGCTTTGAGTCGGGTTTTATCATCATCGGTGTAACCCTCGTCGCGCTGGTGCTCGGCGTCTCGCTGTTGCAGGCATTTATGCTGGAAATCGGCTTTATGCTGTTCTTCCTGCCCTACACCATGGCGTTTAACTGGGCCTGGGATACGCTGCGCGAGCGCGTCTTCAAGCATCGCCAGCAACGCATTATCGCCCGTAGCTAACCTTTTGGCGGATCGCCGGTACCTTAACCGACGATCCGCCGCTTCATTTATCCACCAGAAACTATCGCCGCAGACGAATCATAAATGTGATAAATTGCACTCCTTTTTGTTCGTTTTCTGGTTGATAAAGTCGCATAATGTCTAAAATTTGGTCTAAAGAAGAAACTCTTTGGAGTTTTGCCTTATATGGCACTGCTGTAGGCGCTGGCACGTTATTCTTGCCGATCCAACTGGGATCCGCTGGCGCTATCGTTCTGTTCATCACCGCACTGGTCGCCTGGCCGCTAACTTACTGGCCGCATAAAGCTCTGAGCCAGTTCATTCTCTCCGCCAAAATCGCGCCAGGCGCTGGCATTACCGGGGCCGTTAATCACTATTACGGAAAAAAGATCGGTAACCTGATTACCGGGCTCTATTTCCTCGCCTTTTTCGTGGTCATCCTGATCTATGCCGTCGCCATCACTAACTCGCTGGCCGAGCAGTTAGCCAGGCATGTGCCCATTACGCCAGGCGTGCGCGCGCTGCTCAGCCTGAGCGTGGTGCTGGTGCTCAATCTGATCTTTTTGATGGGCCGCCATATCACTATCAAAGTGATGGGTTTTTTAGTGTTCCCGCTGATCGCCTGCTTCCTGTTCCTCTCCATCTATCTGATTGGCAGCTGGCAGCCGGAGTATCTGACCAGTCAAATGCAACTGACCTCGCACACGTTCCACCAAATCTGGATCTCCATTCCCGTGATGGTTTTCGCTTTTAGCCATACGCCAATTATTTCGACTTTTGCTATCGACCAGCAGGAGAAATATGGCGAGCAGGCCATGGGTAAATGCAAAAAAATCATGAAGGTGGCCTACACCCTCATCTGCGCCAGCGTACTGTTTTTCGTTTTTAGCTGCCTGCTGTCGATACCGACAACCTATATTGAAACCGCTCGTAACGAAGGGGTAACCATTCTCTCCGCGTTATCGATGATGCCGGGCTCCCCGGCATGGCTGGCGGTCACCGGGATTATCGTGGCGGTAGTGGCAATGTCGAAGTCGTTCCTCGGCACTTATTTTGGGGTGATTGAAGGGGCCAGTGAAATCGTCAAGACGTCGCTCGGCCAGATTGGCATTCGTAAAAGCCGCGCGTTTAATCGGGCGATGTCGATCCTGCTGGTTTCGACGCTGACCTTTGTCGTCTGCTTTATCAATCCCAACGCTATCTCGATGATTTATGCCATCAGCGGTCCGCTCATTGCGATGATTCTGTTTATCATGCCGACCCTGTCGACCTATCTTATTCCAGCGCTAAAGCCTTACCGCTCAGTGGGTAACTTTATTACCCTGGTCATCGGTTTGCTGTGCGTTTCGGTGATGTTCTTCAGTTGATCCTCCGTGCGGCGAAGGCTCTCTTTCGCCGCACTTTCTGCCAATATTCTTATCTCCCCAATCCTCCTGACGGGCATACACTTAGAGCCTGCACACCATCAGGGGGAGTTTCTATGTCCAGCGTAAAATTATCCGGAACCGGCACCTTAGGCGATCGTCAGGTTTATCGCCTGGGATACGGGGCAATGCAGCTTGCAGGACCGGGCGTCTTTGGTCCGCCAAAAGATCCTGAGACGGCTATCCGCGTGCTGCAAGAAGCCGTCGCCTCGGGGGTTAATCACATCGATACCTCCGATTTTTACGGCCCGCATGTCACTAATCAACTGATTCGCAAAGCGCTACATCCCTATTCTGACGAGCTATGCATCGTCACCAAAGTCAGCGCTCGCCGTGATGAAAAAGGCAATTGGTTGCCTGCGATGTCCCCCGCAGAACTGACCCAGGCGGTGGAAGATAACCTGCGCAATCTGGGCCTTGACGTTCTGGAGGTGGTGAATCTGCGCAGTATGCTCAGCGCTCATGGCCCGGTTGAAGGTTCGCTGGAAGGGCCATTAACCACGCTGCTGGAGCTTAAAGAGCGCGGGTTAATTCGCCATATCGGGCTAAGTAACGTCACCGCCAAACAGGTGGCGGATGCCCAAAAACTCACGCCCATCGTCTGCGTGCAGAACCAATATAATGTCGCAAATCGTCAGGATGACCCGCTTATCGATGCGCTTGCAGCGCAGAATATCGCCTGGGTGCCGTTCTTCCCGCTCGGCGGTTTCACGCCGCTGCAGGCGCAAGAGCTTAATGACGTCGCCGCCGCTCTGGACGCCACGCCAATGCAGGTTGCACTGGCCTGGCTGCTACAACGCTCACCGAATATCCTGCTCATCCCCGGTACCTCTTCGCTACAACATCTGCGGGAAAACCTTGCCGCTGCTGAATTAATCCTGCCGGCCGATGCCCTGGCCACTCTGGATAACCTCCAACCGCAATCCTGATTTTCAGGCATCGGCAAATGAAAATTTGCCGATGCCTGCTCCTTAATATTTGCCTGGAATTACCTTAAAGCCACAGGCACTATACATCCTACAAATTAGCGTTATTCTCTGACGGATAACCCTATATACAGCATAGTTTCATACTTTTTTGACAAGCCTCCTTATTGGAGGCTTCTGTCGTTTTTGTCTCATCAAATTTTTCGAACTCTTGATTACAGGAAAAACAACATCTCATTCAAAGTTTATACAAATCAATTTAGCGATAAAGATAGCTAATAACATCAAATGCTCATAAAAACATCTGATTAACACAATCAGAATGTTTGTATTGCCATATAAAAAAATCAACCAGACACAATAACTTTCACAAGGATTTCACATGATAGAGGGAACGATAAAGACCAGTAAGTATGAAATTATTGCTATTTTCAGGGAAGAACTCCGAAAGCAAGCAGAGATAGAAGTATTTGTTAATAACAAAAGTACTATTACTCAGCTAACGCGCGTGGATTTTGCCGAATTCCATATCTCAACCACCAGCAAAATCCCTCCAGGGCATAAAGTTAAATTTATTTTGCATAGTGATTCAGGAAAAATCGAATTCAGCGCGGTGTTAAAGAAAAATTATGCGTATAGCGAGGGAAAATGCAATAAGGTCGCATTTACCTTACCCGAATGTATCCAGGTGGTGCAACGCCGCCGCGATCCCCGGTTCCGTCTTCGCCACGAACATGAGTTTTTCTGCCATGGCCGACATAAGAATGGCGAAAACTATCTTTTCGAGATCAAAGACATTTCAGACGGCGGTTGCGCATTAATGACTAAAAACCCCAATCTGAAATTCCTCAGCCACAATGCCGTTCTCAAGAACGCCATTCTGGCACTCGCCGAATATGGTGAGATTACCGTAGATTTGGTTATAAAGAATGTCGTTATGGTGACTTTAGATGATAACGAGGAGCGGGAAAGCTACTACCAGATTTCTTGCCAATTTACATTTCGCCATCTTGATAACAAGAAGAGAATAGAGAAAATGCTGCTCGACTTGATTATGGAAGCCAAGAGAAAAAAGAGAGTCTAAAGACATTGGAAAGTATATTACTTTACACCGATGACAATATTATCGGGCGATCAATCCAGGATTACCTGGTTGATAATGAGAAATATGTCACCCCCCTAAGCCTCCAGGATATTGTTACGGGTGCCCATCTCCCTCTGGGGGGTACTGTTATTGTTAACCTCATCCATAAGGATATCTCTGTGGCCACGACGGTCGCATTACTCAACACGCTACGCGTGCACCTTGCACACTGCGCAATGCGGGTTCTGATTGTAAAAAACGAACTCGCCAGCTTATGTCGTGAGCTTATTGACCTGGAAAACTTATTGATTTTGACGGAAAAATCATCTTTATCGGATTTCTCAGCCATCATCAATCGTCCTGTAACTGCCAGCGACAGCCAGGGTTTATGCACTCAGCGAAAGCTGACAGCCAGGGAACTTCAGGTTCTGGAGTTAATTATTGCCTGCAACAACAATAAAAGAATCGCCGTACTTCTCAATATTGACCATAAAACGGTGCATAGCCATAAGGTTCACATTATGAAAAAACTCGGAATGAATAGCTCACGGATAATGCATGCCAGAATAGTCAACATGTATCATTGTTGAGAACAAAATATGCAGGTGACCAATCAAAATCCGATAATTCATTGGCAATCAGCCTTTAATAATCATTCCCATCGGTAGAAAGGTCACCTATAATAATCTGATCCTCTCTTTACCTCTGACCTGATTTCTAACGAGAGATAATGAACGCAACTCTGTTTTCCGACCATAATTTATCACGTAGCGATATAGCAGTTCGTTATGTCTTTCAGAAAATGTTCTCCCCACAAGGCGTACTTGTCGCCGTTGAGTGTCTGAGCCGTTTTGATCATATCCCTATTTCTCCTGAAAATTTCTTTCGCTATGCCAATTCGGGATTACGAGAAAGCATATTTATGGAGCAACTGGCACTAATCGAAAAACATAAGCAGTGGTTTCTCAAAAATGGTATTTCAGCCACAATTAATGTCGATGATCATATTCTCAACGTTTTACTAAGACCGGAGATTAAAGAAATTGTCGAACAACTCGGCTGCGTTCATTTCGAAGTCACGGAAAACTCCAACAAACTGTTGAATAATGCCCTCGCCTCCTGGAGCGATCCACAAAGCACCTCGCTATGGCTTGATGACTTCGGCTCTGGCTATGCCGGCATTAACGCTATCCGCGGTTATCATTTTGATTATGTCAAAATTGATAAAAACTTTTTCTGGCATTTAATGCAAAAAGATTCTGGTCGGCCTTTAATGGATGCGCTGGTGACCTTTCTTTCGCGTAATCACCATAATGTCATTATTGAAGGTGTCGAAACTGAGGCTCATAAAAAGTGGCTACAAGGGATGGAATGGTTTGCTATTCAGGGACATTACTGGAAAGAGGTCAGCATTGAGCAACTGGTTAAAGAAGATATTACGCTATAAAAAATGCACAGACGTATTTCCCTCACCCCGGCCCTCTCCCACAGGGAGAGGGAGAAAACCAGTCCGACTTTTACTTGCAGAATTAATTATAAACCAGCTCCCAGGTCGCCCAACTGGTTAGCAAACCACTGGTCGCTTTTTCGGGTGCGGGCGTCACGTAGCCGATATAATACGTAAACACGCCGCCATTGACTGCTTTCTCCACCAGCGGCACCCGGTTTTGCTGTGGATCGGCCGGGACAATTTTATTGCTCTTATCCAGCGTATTATTATCGTTGGTCGCCAGCGCCAGAAAAATATGACTGGCCCCATCCGCCCGCGTATTAGCCAGATAACCGGCATTTTCATTGCTGACGGAATTGACCATAAATCCGTCAATCCAGCGCACGTTCACCATGCGGATTTCATTTTCATCTGCCGCGCCGCCATCATGGCGTAACTGGCAGTTCGATAACTCCAGGGTGAAGGGCTGCGGCTTCATAAATGCCCCCGCGCCGCGATCGTGCACTTCCGCAAGGCTTACCGGCGCCAGCCAGACGCTACCGCTGCCCGCATTGTTGCCGCCGTTGAGCGCCACGCTACAGGAGATATCGGTCACCCGACCGGCAAAATCTACCCGCCCTTGTTCATAATTCGTCTCAAATCCCCACGCCGAAGAGGCCACAAGCGCCCCGCCCATCAGAGTCAGTTGGATGAGTCTTTTGCTATTTTTATACTGTGCTGAATCACTCATTCCCGCCTCCCGAATTAATCGTACGTCAGGTTAAAGATCATGTGCGACTCCACCTCACCGGTACTGGTGGTCGGCCCATATTGATAGAACCGCGCATGGAGAGGCAGGGTGATATAGCGTGTCTCCTGCGTGCGCAGCGACCCGGTACTGTATTTCTTATTGAATTCCAGCGGCGCGCCATCCTTCAGGACCTGAATCCCAATCCCTTTCGCAAGCGATGTACCGGCTTTTTCATTCAGCAGCGCCCCACGGGTTAAGCTCGTACCGGTCGCCAGGGAGCCGGAGAACGAAGTCTGGATATTGGCGTATCCCGACTCGCTTAAGCCACCGCTGCACTGCAGCTCAATATTAAAATCTTTGCCCCCGGCGGTAGTGCCCACGCCGTTGAGATCGCTGCGCTTGATGGTGCCGACATCAACGTTCATGTTTTTGCCGCTCAGAATGGTACACGAGGGCGAAACCACGGTGATGGCGTTGGCGCTGAGGCGCGTTTCCAGGATTGGGTTGTTGCCGCTCTCCCAGTCGTAAGAGGTATATTTACCCGCCGCCAGAGTACCGCTGCCGGTGACGGCGGCGGTTTTAATCACTTCAAGGGTAAAGCGAGAGCCTTCCAGTGAATAACTGGTGGTCCTGCTGGCGTAGTTGGAGAAGACATCAGGGTAGATAATATTCACCGTCGCGCCGCCGCGGCTAAAACGCAGGCCAATGCCCGGCACGTTGGTGGAATAGATTTTATTCCCCAGATCGGTCGCCCCGGTCGCAACGATTTTTGCCACAAAGCGGTTATTGCCGGTGGTACAGCTATAGCTTGCCCCACCCGGCGCCGACATCGTCCAGTCGCGGGAAACGATAACTGACCCCACCGGTAAATCCGGTGGAACAACGACTCGCCCGACGACCATATCCAGGCTCACCGTCGGCTGCGAAAGGCGCGAACAGGATGCCCATGCCGATGTCGTCCCCAGCGCCATTAAGCCAATAAAAAGCGTCAGTTTTTTACTTAGCGACATAGCGTTTCCTTTGTTTTTTCCTGACTCAAATCCACCGAACATTGTCCGCCGCTCCACTTAACCGTGGCCTTCGGTGCGCTGGCGTCGCTGATAAACATCATGCTGCCCTGTCCTACCACGCCGATTTCCTTCCCGGTAGCGTCAAATATCGTGGCGCCGAACGGTAGAGGCTGACCATTCGCCTGACGCACCTGCAACGTAATGTTGTTTTGCACCGTGGTATCGAAAGAGACCTTGACCACGCTGCCTTCCCACGGCACCACCTGCGCCACGGTACGGTCAAAGGCGACATCGTCGTTGCTGCCTTTCGGGTCAATTTCAACGGAGTTAATCCGGTAAGGTCGCAGATACGGCAGAATGGCGTAGCCGTTGCTGTCAATGCGGGTCCCCGGCGAACCCGGCAACATCGCGCCTGCGGCATCCTTCGCTTCGATCAGCGCCATGGTGGTGCCGCTTTCCGGCGAGAACACCACGCCATGCTGGTGAGCAATCAGCGTCCCGCTAGCGCCCAGACCGCTCTGGCGATAACCCTCGCCCTGGCTATAGCTGCCGTTCAACGTGGTCCACGGGGTACGATAGCTGCCGTTCAGCGCCACATCGTGCTGACCGCCGGTCGCCGTGGTTGTCGACACGCCGTAGTTGAGGTTGTTTTCGCTATCCAGCGAACCGTTGACGCCAATCTGCGAGCTGGCGAAGCGCGAATTATTAAACGAGGTATTTGACGTCAGGTTGGCGGTGCGATTTTCACCAAACCATAACGGATAGCTAAAGTTGAGCGAAACGCGATCGTCGCGGCGATGACCGGAGCTATCCGGGGTATAGACGCGCTGCGCGCTGACCGACCACGAGAGACGGCCGTACATGTTGTTGTAACTAAACTGGTACTGCTTCTCGGTTCCGGAACGGTTCCAGTAATCTGCCACCCGGCCGCTCAGATAAAAACCGCCCCAGCCGTCCGGCAGGTTCTGGTTAACCGTGAAGGTCATACCGTTTTTCTGCCGCCACACGGTGTAGTTGCTGTTACGGTTCTTTTCCTGATCGACCGCATACAGCGCGTCGTTCAGGTTGTAATAGCCTTTGGTGGAGTAGCGATAAGCCGCCAGCACGATGCTGGTCTGGGTTTCGGTAAACATGCGGTTAAAAGTGGCGCGATAGCTTTGCCCCTGCTCGTCGAGGGTGTCGCTCTTCAGGCGTGAATGAGTAACGTCGAATGACAGCGCGCCGATGCCGGTGTTCATCCCGGTACCCAGCAGGAACGCCTGATAGTCATCAAAGCCGGTCACGCCGGTATAGCCGGTAAACAGGTTATTTAAACCGTGCTGCCAGGTTCCCTGGTAGAGCATCGGTTTATTGCGCAGCGAACTATCATCGACCTTACCGGCGGAGAGCGCATAGCGGGTCATCCCGGGACGCAGCAATTGCGCCACCGAAGCGTAAGGTACGCTAAACACCTCGACCGAACCATCGGCCTCTTTAACCGAAACTTCCAGGTCGCTACCGTAACCAGAGGGATAAACATCCTGCAGAGTAAACGGCCCCGGCGGCACGGTGGTCTGATAGATAATATTGCTGCCCTGGCGTACCGTCACCAGGGCGTTACTTTGCGCCACGCCGCGGATTTCTGGCGCGTAGGAACGCATGCCGTCCGGGAACATATTGTCATCGGTCGCCAGGTTTACCCCACGCAGGCCGATGGTGTCGAAGAACTCGCCGTTGGTGAAAATCTGCCCGCCGCTGACAATCGAGTTAATCTGTGGAATCGGCCTTTGCAGGTAGGTCTGGTTGCTGTTCCAGTGTGCTTTCCCCTGCTGCTGCTGCCAGTTCAGGTTACCGATGTGCTTAAGCAGCCACCCATCCCAGGAAAAACCCGCGTTGACGCCAAGATACGCGCTGTTGTTATCCGAGCTGTTTGCCGATGAGCTGTGGCTGTTCCAGGCGTTGGCCATCCAGCCTAAATTCAGTGCCGCAACGCCTTTATCCCAGAACTCCGGGCTGACAAAGTTTTTAAGGCGCTGATCTTCGTAAATTTGTGGTACGGAAATATCCAGTCTCAGGGAGGACTGAATCAGGCTATCTTTGACGTTTTCTTCGTTACGCCACTCTTGCAGACGGCCGCAGAAGCCCTCTTTTTCGCTCAGTTGCGGGTTGAACTTCTCCGGCGAGATACCGTATTGCATCAGCATCGCTTTGGTGTAACAGACGCCCATTTTGCCGTCTTTACCTGCGGTGACTTTCAGGTCGTAGCGACCTTTCCACTCGCCGTTGGTGTACACGTCCAGTGAATAGACGCCCTCGGAGATGGCGCTGGTCGAGAAGCGCGACAGATCGACCTTTTCGCGGCTGCCGACGATAAAACCATCGTTAAACTGATAGACCGTTCCCGGGTTTTCCTCTCCGCTGGAAAATGGCGGAAAGCAGCACAGCGCAACCGCAATGGCCGTGCTTAATCTTCCCGGGCAGATTGACCTCTGCTTCATGATCGTTTCCCTTATTTGACGGCAACTTTCACTGCGACATCTGCGCCATAGTCATTAATGTTGTTAACGGTCAGGGTCTCGCCTCTGTTCACCGCGGAAGAGAGAGCGATGGTCTGGCTAGACTGCGGGGCAAACATCACCGTTTTGCTGTTTAGCGCTTTGCCGCCGTCACGGGAAATACGGCTTACGGTGACATAAAAAGGCGTCGGATTACTGACGGATAAATTGTTGCCATTTGCGGAAAGAACTAATTTCTCTGCTGCCGCGTCGCGGTTGCCTAATCCGTTGGGACGATAAATAAATTTAAAGCGCGAACGAATCGCCAGTTGCAGAATATTTTGCCCTTCATTTTTCTGGCTCGCCTCGACCGGCGGTATTTCCAGAAGGTTTAGCCACCACAGCGTTTCTTTATCTTTAGCGAGTCCCGCGTTGCTGCCGAGCTTAATACGCAGGGTCTGGCCGCTTTTCGCGTCAACGCGGGAAATAGGTGGGGTGATAATAAATGGCGTCGTAATAGTATCCGGCGTCGCGTCGGCATTACCGTTATCCAGCCAGGCTTGCGCCAGCGCCGGACGGTCGGCGGTGTTGGAGAGCTGCACCGTTATTTCTTTTTCATTTCCTGGATAAATAAAGCGGGTGCCGTTAACAATAATATTATTGGCATGGGCCGCAAAACTAAAAATGAAACAGAAAAAAAGGGCAATACGCTTCATGCTGACCTCAGAATAAAAAATAAGCGGCAGCAGTGGCCGCTTTATAATTTGTTGTATACCCTAAGTAATTCGAATTGCAGAAAGGCGGCAAGAGAGTGAATCCCCGGGAGCTTACTCCAGTAAGTGACTGGGGTGAGCGAAAGTAGCCAACGCATATGCAATTTGAAGTATGACGGGTATATACCGCCCCGGCGCGAGGCGGTCTTATTTTTCAGTCGATATTACTGGTAGGTAATTTCGTAAGTCGCATAGCTGTTAACCACGCCGGTAGTGACGGTATCCGGAGTACTGGTGGCGTAACCAACGTAGTAAGTGAAACGTGCGCCATCCGCTACGGCAGCAGCATCGCCAACAGCTTTCGGTTGTTGATCACCGCTGCCCGGGATGATTTTGTTGGTCAGTGCGGTGGCGTTGTCGGTAGACAGAACCAGCTGGATATCCTGCGCGCCAGCCGCTTCGGTGTTCGCCAGGTAGCCCTGTTGTTTGGCGGTTGCGCCAGCCAGCAGGTTACCACCAGTCCAGTTCACACCCAGTTTGCTCACGTCATCCAGTGCAGTTTTATCAGCAGCCTGGCAGTCAGAAACGTCGATAGTGAACGATTTTGGTTTCAGGTAGGTATCTGCGGCAGCTGCTTTAACTTCCGTTAAAGTCACCGGAGACAGATAAACGTTAGCATCGCTGCCCTGGCCGTTTACGGAAACAGTACAAGAGACGTCGGTAACTTTACCGAAGAAATTAACCTGACCGCCGCCTACATTGGTATCAGCAGCATTTGCCGCAGCCATACCAAAAAACGCAGTCGCCATTGCAGCAGAGAGAAGAACCTTTTTCATTGCCATTTCCTTGTCAGAGTGAATTAAGTATCAATGAGCAAACAGTTAATTCGCACAAAAGTCAGAAGCGATATGCGATGCTCACTTGTGCAACTGTTAATAGAAACTTCGACTGACCGGAAGCCGCAATATTTAAGGCGTCAGAAACGGATTCTATAAAAGAATTCGTCGATGCTGTCGGCGTCAAAGAATGCTATTTTTCGCTGATAAATATACATTTGTTCATGAGGTGTTAATCAATGTAACAGATAGATTGCAACTATTAATGAACGAAAATTGATAGTAAAAAACAAAGTCATTGTTATTTACATTGAAGGGGAGAAAGCGATATGGAATTAACAAAATAGCTATTTATCTTGTCATAAAAGGCTATTTATCTACATAGAGAACAATCTGAATAAATCTGCCGCTACGGTCTTCCCACCAGTTGAAAATGCAGGTGCAAGGCACGCCATCCTTCTGGTGTTATCGTCACTTCGCGAAATCCTGCCGTGGTGGTAAACCATCCTTTTTGCTGACCATGCAGTAACAGCGCCGCCCCAGCCGCACCGCCGAGGTGAAAGCGCCGTTCGCTCCAGTCCAGGCAGCCGCAGCATGCTTTGCGCCGCGATCCCAACGTCACCACAATCCCCAGGCGTGCAAAGTGCGCCTCCCCAATGGACGTCAAGGCCGTTCCATCAGGCGTTATCCAACCTTCGCGCAGGAGAAAATCATACAGCGATACCGCCACCTCCCCGGCCAGATGATCGTAACAGGTGCGTGCGACACGTAAACTGACCGGCGTGCGGGTGGACAACATCACGGCCTGCTTGCCAGCCATAGTCATCATATTCTCCAGCAGTCCGGCGACATCGCTCCCGGCGAGGCGATAGTAGCGGTGGCGACCCTGAGCAAGGCATACCAACAAGCGGCTACTGACCAGACGGCTAAGATGGGCGCTGGCGGTTGAGGGGGAAATGTCAGCAACGCTGGAGAGTTCGGTCGCCGTCCACGCCCGACCATCCATCAAGGCACAGAGCATTTTCAGCCGCGAAGCATCCGCCATCGCCGAGGCCAGTGCCGCCATGGCAATAGCGAGCGACTCATCGTCTTCAATTACCTCAACCGGTTTTAACATATCGCCTCATCTGGTTTCCCCAACGGTAAACCGCAACTTTATTATAGAAGATCGGGATTCTCTGAGCGGTACTCGCGCAGCACCTGAGCCACCCGAATCTGATAGCCCGAGAAGATATTCTCCCGCCCCTCTTTCTGCGCCGCCTGATGGCAAAGGTTGCGTTTCCAGGCCAGCACCGCTTCTTCATCCCGCCACCAGGAGAGCGACAGAATTTTCCCCGTCTTCGTCAGGCTTTGAAAACGTTCAATAGCGATGAAGCCGTCGATGGTGCAAAGCAGAGGCTTCAGTTCAGCCGCCAGCGCTAAGTAGCGTTCCTGCTTTGCAGGCGTGACTTCGGCTTCAAAGAGTACTGCAATCATGGTGTCATCCTCGCTTGATCAGTGTGAACGCCACTGTAGCTTGCACCAGAGGTTAATGCTTCGTCGGCGGGCGAAGTATGGCTCCCTGTTGCGCGCAAAAAACGGCCAATACATTCACAAAAACAATAATCAATAACCTAAATCGAGAAAACCCTCGCCGTTAACGCAAATTTTCACTCACTGAAAAAACCGCATAAAAATTATTTATCACATTGTTTTTATTGAAAATAAAAACCAAATAGCGCATTACACCGTCATCTTACGGTCATGAAAGTGTGATCTAAATCGCACTTTTTGCAACGCGCGTTATAGTTAGCAGACTTATTATACATCCATCGAAAGCAACAACGCTTTCCACCATAAAAGTTAAAAGGATAAACACCATGAAAAACGTAAAATTACTTGCCGCTGCCGGTATGCTGTCTCTGGTCTCTTTCGCTAGCTTCGCTCAGCCGGTTAGCGTGACTTCAGATACGCTGGATAACGCAGAAGCTAAAATCGCGACCATCGCTAAAGACCAGGGCGCGTCCTACCACATTACCGAAGCTTATACTGGTAACCAGGTTCATATGACCGCTGAGCTGTCTAAATAACCAAATGGTTGCAGAGGGAGCTGCCGGACAGGTCGCCTGAAGGCGGCTAAGTCTGGCTCCCGCCACATAATAAGCACAGAGCAATGTCGAGCCCCTGATGGGGCTTTTTTGTTTTTGTCGATCTGGAAAAGCTCCCGGTGGCGCTGCGCTGACCGGGCTACAAGTGCCCAGCCGTCTGCAGGACGGTAGCCCGGACAGGCGCGACGCGCCGCCTCCGGGGAGGTTACCGACCAACAACCGTTCTCTTATTCGATAACGCCCTTTGAATCGACAACACGCTTAACAACACAATCACCAACCCCACCAGCGCCATTCCCTCTATTTTCTGTCCGAGGAAAATCCAGCCCAATATCACCGCCGTTACCGGACTCAACAAACTCATCGCCGATACCGCCACCGGAGAAAGACGACCGATTCCGCGAAACCACAGGCCATACGCCAGCATTGCCCCGGCAAGACACAGCCACAAATAACCCGCAGCCTGAGTCAGCGTCACCTGATGCAGCGGCGGATCGACCAGCAACGCAATCGGTGCCAGAACAATGCCGCCGATCAGCAGCTGCCAGCCGGTCAGCGCAATAACGGGCAAAGAGATCGCCCAGCGCCGCGACAGCCAGGTCCCCAGCGCCATACTGATCGCCCCGAGGAACGCAGCCGCGATCCCCAGCGGATCGAGCGCCGTTTGCGGTGACAGCAGCAACATCGCCATCCCCACGATCCCGGCGCAGGCCGACAACACCGCCACCCAGGGCGATCGTTGGCGATCGACGCACCAGGCCAATAGCATCACCAGTAGCGGCTGAATAGCGCCAATCACCGCCGCCAGCCCACCGGGTAAACGATAAGCGGCTATAAATAGCAAGGCCTGGAACGCACCGATGTTGAGGATCCCGGTGATGATCAGCTTCCACCATTCGCTGAGCAGCGGAAAGCGGCGGCTCCAGAGAAGCAGAGCGATCCCGGCAGGCAGAACCCGCAGCAGCGCGGCGATAAACGGCCTGTCCGGCGGTAGAAACTGCGAGGTCACAATATAAGTGCTGCCCCAGATGGCGGGGGCCAGCGCGGTCAGCAGCAAATCAACAACGAGGTTACGCGAAACAAAGGCCATGATTTTATCTTCACATCAAGGTAAATTGTGGCGTAAGTATGTATCGATAATTATCTTGATATCAAGACAGGTGGGCATTAATGGACAAATCACCACAGACCGACGCCGTGGATCGCATTCTTGAACAGTGGCAACGGGAACGCCCCGATCTCGATTGCAGCCCAATGGGGCCAATCGGCCGGCTGAAACGCTGCGCGATGCTGCTGGAGCCACGTATTGAAGCGGCCTTTATTCGTCACGACCTGGTGCGTTGGGAGTTTGATATGCTCGCGACCCTGCGGCGAGCAGGAGAGCCGTTTGTGCTGTCGCCAACGCAACTGTTTTCAACGTTGATGATCACTTCCGGCACCATGACGCACCGCCTTAAGGCGCTGGAAAAACGGGGTTTTATCAGCCGCCAGCCAAACCCGGAGGATGCGCGCAGTCTGCTGGTCGCGCTTACGCCCGAAGGGAGAACGTTGATCGATAAAGCGGTGGAAAGCCACGTGGAGAATGAGCATCAGCTGTTGGCCGGGCTCTCAACTGCGCAGCGCCAGCACCTGGATGAGGCGCTAAAGGTTTTTATGCGCCTGTTGGAAAAGAGTTGATAGAACCTGCCCGTAATTTTCCCGGAGGCGATGCTACGCATCTGTCCGGGCTACCGTCTCGCAGACGACGGTGACCCCGTAGCCCGGGCAAGGCGCGTCGAGCGCCGCCCCCGGGAAAGCTATGCCAACGCAACTTCCGCTTTTCTCCCGGCTCGCGCTGCACTTAGCCGGACTACAGCATCTATTCGGGCTAACGGCCTGATTAACCATTACCCAGCGGAAACGGGCGATCCTGCACGACCGTCTTCATCACCAGCGTCGAGCGTAAGTGCTGCACGCCGGGCATCGCGGAAAGCTTGTCATCATAAAGTTTCTGGAACGCCGGGAGATCGCGTGTGACCACGTGCATCAGATAATCCGGGTCACCGAACAGGCGCTGAGCCAATACGATTTGCGGGATCTCTTCCACCGCCTCTTCGAAAGCGCTCACTGCTTTCTTATCGCCCTCTTTTAACGTCGCGAAGACAATCGCCAAAAAATTGAAACCCATTTTGGCGGGATCAAGATTCACCCGATAGCCGGTGATCACCCCTTCTTGTTCCAGCGCGCGCAGCCGTCGATGGCAAGGGGAGAGGCTTAAATTCACTCGTTCGGCAAGCTCAGTTATCGACAGTCGCCCGTCGGCCTGAAGTTCAGCAAGAATTTTTCGATCGATACTATCCATTTGGAAGATTCTCTCTTAAAAGAACGTTTAAGAGCATAACATTGAAAGCTCATTGCGCAATAAAGCCGATATTCTTTCCCTCAAATAGCCACAATTAATGAGGGAAACGACAATGGGAAATCGCCATTACCGCACAGAGGTGGGCTGTCCATGGAGATGAGCTTTATCGCCAGTTTCTGGCTGGTCTCTTTTCTACTGATCATCACCCCCGGTGCCGATTGGGCCTATGCTATCAGCGCGGGGATTAACGGACGTCGCGTGATACCGGCGGTCGCCGGGCTCATGTCCGGTCACCTGTTGGCGACGCTTGTCGTGGTTGCGGGTATCGGGGTCTTGATTGCCAGCCATCCGCTGGCGCTATCGACGATTACCCTGCTGGGCGCGGGCTACCTGATGTGGCTGGGCATCGCTATTCTGCGCCACCCGCCAACGCCAAATGCCGAAGAACAGACAATGGGCACCTGGAATCGCTGGGCAGTTAAGGGGCTCTGCATCAGCGGGCTGAACCCAAAGGTTTTCCTCCTGTTTCTGACCCTGCTGCCGCAGTTTACCGATCCTAAAGGAAGCTGGTCGGTAGCGCAGCAAATGTCGACCCTTGGCGGCATTCATCTGGTGACCTGCACGTTGGTCTATTTACTGGTCGGCTACGGCGCAAAAACGCTATTGGCGACCCGGCCCCAGATGGCGCAAAAAGTCAGTATTGCTTCCGGCATGATTATGGTGGCAATAGCCGCCCTGCTGTTCTATGAACAGTTGAAATAGCGTTCGATATAAGGCGTGAGCGAGCTCTCACGCCACAGCATGTAGAAACCAGCACCGGACTGTTTTTACAAAATGATTCCCGCATTTAAAATAATCAGGCTCTATGCTCTGGTGCACTTATCAATTTTAATCGTTCCTCCGCAATAAGCATCTTATCGACAAGAAAGACTCATCTTAGTCGTATTCAAATTATTCCTGGCGACCATCAGAAATATTCACTTTCTTATTACTGCTATTCATAACAAGGTTTTTGCAGTATGGTTAACAACCTTATGATTTATGTATCTCTGAAAACATAGCCAAGGAGAAAAGAATGAGCAGGACACTATTTCCATCGAAAAAACTAAAACTCATCATAAATATAAAAATAAACACCCCACAACTAATAAAAATGACATCTTAAAACTATTATTAGAACCAGCATCAAAGATAATTAATTTAAATGCAGCCGAGCTTCATCATTTACCCGACGATGCTAAATAAAATGTACTATACGTTTGCATGCTAAAGGGAACATAATGAAAAATAATGTAATTTTAAGAAAAAGGAACTTCCTGACTCACAATGAAATTGAGTCATTGCTCAAAGCAGCGAATAGTGGACCTCACGCTACGCGTAACTATTGCCTGACATTATTGTGTTTCATTCACGGATTACGAGCTAGTGAAATATGCCGTCTGCAAATTTCCGATATCGATCTGGGATCTAAATGTATCTATATACACCGTCTTAAAAATGGATTTTCCACAACTCATCCTTTGCTGAATAAAGAAATCCGCGCGTTAAAAAACTGGCTGGATATCCGCAAATCCTACCCTCAATCCGACAGCGAGTGGTTATTTTTATCGCGAAAAGGTAATCCCCTTTCTCGCCAACAGTTTTATCAGATCATTTCCACATCAGGCGATTGTGCAGGGCTATCGCTTGAGATTCATCCGCATATGCTCCGCCACTCATGCGGATTCGCCTTAGCCAATATGGGCATTGATACCCGCCTCATACAGGACTACCTCGGTCACCGTAACATCCGCCATACCGTATGGTATACGGCCAGTAACGCTGGTCGTTTTTATGGCATCTGGGACGAAACGAAAGACAGACAGCGGAGCCCTGTTTTACCGTAATGCACGATGCCATGGACGGCGTCAAAATAGTAGATATCCTTCTCCAAACATTAAGAAATATTAACCATGCTTTGATTATGATTATTGTTCCTGCAAGTTCATATTTCAAACATCTGCTGTCTTATTATCATATCCATCCGTTACCATGGATATAAATGCACTATTTTTCATCAGATTAAAATATCACCAGCAGTGATTTTTCCCTTTTAACTTTATATACCTGCTAAAGAGACAACCAGGTTATGTTGTAGTAACGAATAAAATCCGTAAGAATAAGATTTATCACGCATCAATATACTTGTCAGGCACGACTATAATGTCATCATTTAACCGTGATTAATCCCCTTCATATAATACGCTATTAACATTGCGGATTATTTGTGAGCTCCCCCTGTTTTTGAGCAGGGTCGTGTTATTTATCAAGATCATATCAGGAGTCATTTATTGTGAACCGACGTCGTTTTCTTACCGGTAGAGAAGTGCAGGCAATGATGCTGGCCGCCCGGCATGGGCAGACAGGAGAGAGAGATTATTGCCTTATCCTGCTCGCTTTCCGTCATGGTATGCGTATTAGCGAATTACTCGATCTTCACTATCGCGATCTCGATCTTGCTGAAGGTCGCATTAATATCCGTCGCCTGAAAAATGGATTTTCAACGATACACCCCTTGATGGTGGATGAATGTGAGGCAATCAAACGCTGGAGCCAGGTACGCACCGCCTGGAAAGGTGCAAAAAAAACCGATGCGTTGTTTATATCGCGACGTGGTACTCCGCTTTCCCGTCAGCAGGCCTACCGCATTATCCGCACTGCTGGCGTCGATGCAGGCACGGCAACGCACACTCACCCGCACATGCTACGTCATGCCTGTGGTTACGAGCTGGCGGAAAGAGGAGCGGATACCCGTCTTATTCAGGACTATCTTGGTCATAGAAACATTCGCCATACCGTGCGATATACCGCCAGCAACGCTGCTCGATTCGCGGGATTATGGGAACGAAACAATCTCATGGAAGTGAATTTACAAAATCAAAGGATACAGAGTAAAGAATTGATAAATAAGAAAAAATAACAGAGTGAACAGGTCAATTGGGGCCAAACTGTGTGCATCATAAAAATATTCAGTAACCTTTTGCAACCATAGAATGCATCCCATACGGCAAAGATAGCAATATCACATTGATTATTAGGCATTTTTTATTTTCGTTATTTTCAAATAATCCCCTTCTTTTCACCGCATAGGCTCCACACCACGTTGTTCCAGATAGCCTTCCGTGGCTCATCCCCCCAACATCATCAATAGATTACATTAACAACAAACAATAATTAAGATTAAAACTCCAAATAAAAACAACAAAACCAGATTATTCAGTTAATTATTCTAACGAGTCAAAATGGCCCCAAATGTCTCATATTTTGGGTGAAAAACATGCAGAACCGCAGTCGAAAATCCCGACTGAATCATGGAATACCTGGAGGTCATGATGACGGCCAGATCGGTTCGTAATCCCGATATTGTACAAAGGAAAACAACATGAAAATCAAAACACTGGCAATCGTTGTACTGTCAGCTCTGTCTCTGAGCTCCGCAGCGGCTCTGGCCGATACCACGGTAAATGGCGGCACGGTGCATTTTAAAGGGGAAGTCGTCAACGCAGCATGCGCAATTGACGCAGGTTCAATCGATCAGACCGTTCCAATGGGCCAGGTTCGTTCGGCAAAACTCGCCACTCCAGGCAGCACCAGTACGGCTGTCGGCTTCAATATCCAGTTGAACGATTGTGATACTACCGTGGCCACCAAAGCATCCGTCGCGTTCACAGGTACCGCAATTGACAGTACCAACACCACCGTACTGGCGCTGCAAAGCTCAGCGGCGGGTAGCGCGACTAACGTTGGCGTACAGATCCTTGATCGTACAGGTACTCCGCTGGCGCTGGATGGCGCGACCTTCGGCGCGGCGTCCACTCTGAACGATGGCACCAATATCATCCCGTTCCAGGCTCGCTACTACGCGACCGCCGCAGCCACTGCCGGTACCGCTAACGCTGACGCGACCTTCAAAGTGCAATACCAGTAATTCATTCATCAAGCAGGGAAGCATGTCGGGCCAGGAAGGCCCGTTATCCATAACGGAACTCGGGTGATAACGATGCAAAGGATGAAGTCAGGTCTGTTGATTTTTTTGCTCCCCCCGCTGGCGATGGCCGGCAATCAGTGGAACGTCACTTTGCCCGGGGGAAATATGCGTTTTCAGGGCGTCATCATTGCCGAGTCCTGCCGTGTTGAAGCGGGTGACCAGCAGATGACAGTCAACATGGGACAGATCAGCAGTAATCGGTTTCATTCGGCCGGGGAAGATACCAATCCGATCCCTTTCGATATTCATCTGCAGGAGTGCAGCACCGCCGTCAGCCAACGCGTTGGCGTGACGTTTCACGGCGTCGCCGATGGTAAAAACCCGGACGTACTCTCGGTCGGCGAGGGCCCGGGGATCGCTACCGGTATTGGCGTTGCTCTGTTTGATAAAGAAGACCATCTGATCCCACTGAACAGTCCTCCCGCAGCCTGGACAAGATTGTATACCGGGCCAACTACATTGCACTTTGTGGCGAAATATCGGGCAACAGGGCATCAGGTTACCGGGGGAGCGGCTAACGCTCAGGCCTGGTTCTCCCTGACCTACCAGTAATTAACCAGCAGACGTACCAAAACAGGAAACGACGGTGAGTATAAAAGGAATAAGCGTGAGAAAAACACTGGCGATGACGCGCGGTTTACTGGCAGGAGTGCTGATGATAGCCGCTATCGGATTTACCGCTCAGGCCCAGGCAGGCGTGGCGCTGGGCGCGACCCGCGTTATTTACCCTTCCGGGCAGAAGCAGGTTCAGCTGGCGGTCACCAATAACGACGAAAAGAGCACATGGTTGATTCAATCATGGGTGGAAAATACCGATGGTGCAAAAGACGGGCGTTTTGTTATCACCCCGCCACTGTTTGCCATGCAGGGAAAAAAAGAGAACACCCTGCGCATCATTGATGCCACCAACAACCAGCTGCCGCAGGACCGGGAAACCCTGTTCTGGATGAACGTCAAAGCCATTCCGTCGATGGACAAGTCGAAACTTAGCGATAACACCCTGCAGCTGGCGATTATCAGCCGCATCAAGCTTTACTATCGCCCGGCAAAACTGGCGCTACCGCCGGATCAGGCGCCGGAAAAGCTGAAGTTTCGCCGCGGCGCAGGCTCGCTCACGCTGATCAACCCCACCCCATATTACCTGACGGTCACCGAACTCAATGCCGGAACCCGGATACTGGAGAATGCCCTGGTTCCGCCAATGGGAGAAACCAGCGTCAAACTGCCTTCCGATGCAGGTAGCGAGATTACGTACCGGACCATTAACGACTACGGCGCACTGACCCCGAAAACGAAAGGCGCAATGCAATAACTGACGGGAGAACGCATTCTCCCGGAAATAAAAATAAGAACTGACAGCCGGGCGACTTTGGACCGGAGGGACTATGTCACATCTGAAATATGGACTCGACTACCTGGGCTCCGGGCGTATAAACAGCCATGGGCCGATAAATGTGCGCGCTTTCGCCCCAGTCACGCTGGCCCTTTTACTCTCCTCACCGATCTTTTCAGTGCAGGCAGAGCTCTATTTTAATCCGCGTTTTTTAGCGGACGACCCTGCCGCCGTGGCAGACTTATCAGGATTTGCCAGCGGCCAGGAGGTGCCTCCGGGAACCTATCGCGTCGATATTTATCTTAACGATGGTTTTATGGCCACTCGCGATGTCACTTTTAATGCAGGAAAGAGCGACCATGCGCTGCTCCCCTGCCTGACCCGCGGGCAGCTTTCAGGAATGGGCGTGAACACCTCATCCGTTGAGGGGATCAACACCCTGGCGTCCGATGCCTGCGTGCCGATAACCGAGATTATCAAAGATGCCACCACCCGCTTTGATGTTGGCTTACAGCGGCTCTATCTGACCATTCCCCAGGCGTTCATGGGCAATCGCGCCCGTGGCTATATTCCGCCTGAACTCTGGGATCACGGCATTAACGCCGGGCTGCTGAACTACAACTTCACCGGTAACAACGTCCACAACGACATCGGCGGCAGTAGTCACTACGCCTATCTGAATCTGCAAAGCGGGCTGAACCTCGGTGCGTGGCGTCTGCGTGACAACACCACCTGGAGCTACAGCAGCAGCGGCAGTTCTTCAACCAATGAAAACAAGTGGCAGCACGTCAATACCTGGCTTGAGCGCGACATCACCCCACTACGCTCACGCCTGACGCTTGGCGACAGCTACACCAACGGCGATGTCTTCGATGGCATTAACTTCCGTGGGGCACAGTTAGCCTCCGACGACAATATGCTGCCGGACAGCCAGAAGGGATTTGCTCCGGTGATCCACGGTATTGCCCGCGGCACGGCGCAGGTTTCGGTGAAGCAGAACGGCTATGAGATCTACCAGAGCACGGTGCCGCCCGGCCCGTTCACCATTAACGACCTCTACTCCGCAGGCAACGGCGGCGATCTGCAGGTGACCATCAAAGAGGCTGACGGCAGCAGCCAGGTTTTTACCGTTCCCTACTCATCCGTCCCTGTGCTCCAGCGCGAGGGCCATACCCGCTATGCCGCCACCGCTGGGGAGTTTCGCAGCGGCAACGATCAGCAGGACAAACCGAAGTTTTTCCAGAGCACTCTTTTGCACGGTTTACCGGCCGGCTGGACGCTGTACGGCGGTACCCAGCTGGCAGATCGCTACCGCGCCTTTAATCTCGGCGTGGGGAAAAACCTGGGGCAGTTAGGTGCCTTGTCGCTGGATGTGACTCAGGCCAACGCGACCCTGCCCGATGACAGCAAGCATCAGGGACAGTCGGTGCGTTTCCTCTATAACAAGTCGCTGACGGATACCGGAACAAATATTCAACTGGTGGGTTACCGCTACTCTACGCGCGGCTATTTCAGCTTAGCTGACACCACCTATAACCGAATGAGCGGCTACAACGTCGACACTCAGGATGGCGTGATTGAAGTAAAGCCGAAGTTCACCGACTACTACAACCTCGCTTATAACAAGCGCGGCAAGGTGCAGCTCAGCGTTACCCAGCAGTTAGGACGCACCGCCACCCTCTACCTCAGCGGCAGTCATCAGACCTACTGGGGAACCAGCAGCGCCGACCAACAGCTACAGGCCGGACTGAACGCCGCCATTGATGATATCAACTGGACGCTGAGCTACAGCCTGACCAAAAACGCCTGGCAGCAGGGCCGTGACCAGATGCTGGCGCTCAATTTTAGTATCCCGTTCAGCCACTGGATGCGCTCCGACAGTACCTCGGCCTGGAAAAATGGTAACGCCAGCTACAGCATGTCTAACGATCTGAATGGTCGAACCACCAGCCTCGCAGGCCTGTACGGCACGTTGCTGGAGGACAACAACCTGAGCTACAGCGTACAAACCGGCTACGCGGGCGGCGGGGAAGGTAACAGCGGCAGTACCGGCTACGCGGCGCTGAACTACCGCGGCGGCTATGGTAACGCCAACGTCGGCTACAGCCGTAGCGACGGCATTAAGCAGCTTTACTACGGCCTGAGCGGCGGTGTACTGGCCCACGCCGATGGCGTCACCCTCAGCCAGCCAATGAACGATACCGTGGTGCTGATCAAAGCACCTGGAGCAGACGGGGTGAAGGTGGAAAACCAGACCGGTGTTCGTACCGACTGGCGCGGCTACGCCGTGCTGCCCTACGCCACCGAATACCGGGAAAATCGGGTGGCGCTGAATACCAATACGCTCGCCAACAATGTCGACCTTGATGATGCCGTGGTCAGTATTGTGCCGACCCACGGAGCGATAGCGCGTGCCGAATTTAAAGCCAGCGTCGGTATGAAGCTACTGATGAAGCTGACTCACAACGGTAAACCGGTTCCCTTTGGCGCAATGGCCGCCTCTGTGGGCAGCCAGAATAGCAGCATCGTTGCCGATGATGGCCTGGTCTATCTGAGCGGGATGCCGCTGACGGGCAAGGTGCGTGCGAAGTGGGGAGAAGGGTCGGATGCCAGTTGCGAAGCCGACTATCGTCTGCCGCCGGAAAGCCAGAACCAGGCGCTAAGCCAGCTGTCGGCAGTATGCCGCTAAGGAAGCCATGATGATGAGAAAAAACCTGTATCTGCTGGGCACCATACTCTCTCTGGTCTCCCTCAGCACGCCTGCTGCCGATAGCACCATCACGATTAGTGGATATGTGCGAGATAACACCTGCGCCGTTGCGGGGGAATCAAAGGATTTTACCGTCGACCTGATGAATAACGCCGCAAAGCAGTTTAATGCCATCGGCACGACCACGCCGCTGGTGCCTTTTCGCATCGTGCTGTCGCCCTGCGGCGGTTCCGTTACCGCGGTCAAAGTCGGTTTTACCGGCGTAGCGGACAGCGACAACACCAGTTTGCTTAAGCTCGATAGCGGAGTATCGGCGGCTTCCGGCATCGGCGTGCAGATCCTCAGCGGCAGCCGGGTACCTCTGGTTCTCAACTCCCCCTCGTCAAATATTACATGGACAACGCTGAAGCCCGGTCAAACCAATACGCTGAGCTTTTATGCCCGATTGATGACCGCACGCGTTCCGATAAGCGCAGGACACGTTAGTGCTACCGCGACGTTCACTCTTGAATTTCAGTAACCGGAGGCTGATATGAAATGGACTCATGCACGCTGGCTGCTGGCCGGTTTACTGGCCTTCGCCAGCACCTCCCATGCCGCCGATGTGACCATTACCGTTAACGGCAAAGTGGTGGCCAGGCCCTGCACCATATCCACACCAAAGGCTACCGTCGATCTGGGTGATTTATACACCTTCAATATGCTTTCACCCGGAGCGGCATCGGGCTGGCATAACGTCACGCTCGATCTCAGCAACTGCCCGATTGGCACGTCACGAGTCACCGCCACCTTCAGCGGAACGACTGACAGCACGGGCTATTACAAAAATCAGGGAACGGCGGGAAACCTTCAACTGGAATTACAGGACACCAACGGAAGCCGATTTAACAACGGTTCAACCAAAACGATGACCGTCAACGATGCAACGCAGTCGGCCAGTTTTCCATTACGCGTCAGAGCGCTGACGGTCAATGGCGGGCCAACACAAGGAACAATCCAGGCGGTGATTAGCGTCACCTACACCTGGCTTTGAGGCAGAAGATATCATGAATCAGCAGATTACCCCCCCCAGTCAATGTCGCCTGACCTTCATCAAGGCGCTGTGGGTTTTGATCTTTTTATCTGGATTCTCGACCAGCGTCAGGGCCTATACCTGCTACGACTCCACCGGCACGGTATTGAACAGCGATACCGGAGGAAAAGTATCCAATGTTTATGTCAATTTACAGCCAAGTCTTGGGGCGGGGCAAAACCTGGTCGTCGATTTATCTAATTCTATTTTTTGCAAGAATGATTCGCCAAACAAGCGTAACGATATGGTGAGCATGCTACAAGGCTCGGCCTATAGCGGCCTGCTGACAAATTTCACCGGTTCTTTAAAGTACTACGGAGTCAGCTACAATTTCCCGCTAAACTCCCCAACCGCCAGCCACAACTTTACTTCCGGTAACTACACTAACTGGAATACGCAGCTCTACCTGACTCCAATATCGACCGCCTCCGGGCTGGCAATAAGCGCAGGTTCGCATATCGCAACGCTGGTCATGTATCAGGTCGGTTCCGATATCAACGGCGGCGGTAATGTTCGTACTTCAAAATTTACCTGGCACATTTATGCTAACAATAGCGTGATCATCCCTACGGGCGGGTGTGATGTTTCCGCCCGCAACGTTACGGTAACGCTACCTACCTATCCCGGTTCTACCGCAATCCCACTCACGGTACGATGTGGGCAAAATCAAAATATCGGGTTTTACCTCTCTGGCACCACGGCTGATACCGCCAACACCGTTTTCACCAATACGTCCTCAGCCTCTCCGGCTCAGGGGATTGGCGTTCAGCTATTGCGTAATGGCTCTATCATGCGATCAAACAGTACCGTCGCAATGGGAACCGTTGGCACTTCTGCGGTTAATTTGGGCCTCACCGCGACCTATGCACGCACCAGCGGGCAGGTCACCGCGGGGAACGTCCAGTCAATTATCGGGGTGACCTTTGTTTACCAGTAGCGCGCCTGTCGCGCACGGCAGGGTGGGGATAGATTATATCCTCTCGCCCTGCTCGTTGGTGGCCGACGGGCTGGTAAAAGTCATGACGGCCTGTGGGATGCGGCCCGTGGTGCTGCCGCTGGACGCGACGACATTACCTGCCGGAGCTGATATTCGCCGCATCGTGGTATTTCTGCCCGAAGCTCCGGCCAGGCTGCTTATCACTCTGCAGCAAGTCGCCTCGATGCTGGAGCTGGCGGCCACGCCGCTACCGATGCTGATCCTCAGCCGTAGCCCGGCCAGCTGGCTGTGGCATACCCTGCTGCATCAGGTTATCGACCACCATCTGCTTTCTGAAGTGAGTGCCGCCGCCTCCGACCTGCCCGTCCCGAGTCTGACCACGCTACTCCAGGACTATACTCTGGAAAGATATCCTTCGCTTAAACAGCTGGCGGACGAAGAGATGCGGATCGGCGGAAGAAAAGCTGGCGGACTCACCAGACAGGAGCTGAATGCTATTCTCGGTTTACTTAGCGGAGACAGTGTTAACGCCCAGGCAAAACACCGCGGTATTAGCCACAAAACGCTTTATACCCAGCGAACCGCAGGACTGAAAAAAATCGTCGAGCATCATCCTCAGTTGGCAACCCGTTTCCCCGGCAACCAGACAAAGAGACAGAAAATACAACCTAACGCTGCGCTTTCCGCTTTTGAGCGAGAATTTGTCCATGCTGTCCACTGTCGGCAAATTTTCCCGGTTTTCCAGCCCATTACTGATGGTCGGATGCAGCTTAAAGGTCTGGAGCTCCTCTCTCGCTGGCGGCAAAACGGTCACGTTATTCTTCCGGGCGATTTTTTACCGCAGTTGCGCTCAGAGTACGCGTGGCTGGTTTTGACGGCCTTTGTACTCCGGGAGGCCGTGCAGAATATCAATCAGCATCCGGGTGAGTTTTATTTCTCGGTCAATATCCCCGCCGCCATCGCCAGCCATGAAAATCTGGTCAGTATGCTGGAAACGGCGCGTCAGCAACTGCATCAGCCACACGTATCTTGTCGGCTGGTACTGGAATTTGCTGAAACCATCGACATCAATCGCCAGAGCAAAGTGGCTGAAAACATCGCCCGATTACGCAAGCAGGGCTTCACCATTATGCTGGATGACTGCTTTTCACAAAGCAGCGTCATGTTTCCGGTGCGCTCCGTCAAATTCAGCGCATATAAGCTGGATATGAGTATTGTGAATGATATGCAGGGAGATCTACACGCGCTCGCGCTGATAAAAAGCCTGATCTACTATTGTCAGCTGACCGGCAGCCGCTGTATTGCTGAAGGGGTGGACAGTCTGGATAAATTCAATAAATTGAAAGCGCTGGGGATCGATCGGTTTCAGGGATACTTCATCTCTGCGCCGGTGGAGCGAGAAAACGTCGGCGATCTTATTCACCAGCGCTTGTCTGACCGTGCGCTTACCCTAATCACCGGGTAAGCCGGCTATCAGAGTTTAAAAATAAATGCGCCAGCGTACTGGCGCATTTATTTGAGACGGATGACAAACCAGGTTTAAAGATTGTGCTCGCGTTTCTGCCGGGCGGCGGCTGACGCCTTGCCCGGCCTACAAAATCCACAATATCAATAAATTATACATTTTTCGTAGGCCCGGTAAGGCGCTAGCCGCCACCGGGCAATTCCAGACAGGTGCTCTTTGTCAGCAATCTGATTTCAGGCGCGAATATCGTCGTACTCGCGGGTATTATCAAATTCATGTTTAGCAAACGGGCACAACGGAATAATTTTCCGCTGCTCGCCACGCATTTTTTCGACCACTTTCGCCACCAGCTTTTTCCCCACGCCCTGACCTTTCAGGCTGGGGTCCACGTCAGTGTGTTCAATAATACTGAGATGCTCGCCTGTCGGTACAAAAACGATTTCCGCCACCTGATTCCCTTCGGCGTCATTGACGTAAAACTTGTTGTGGCCTTCCAGTATTTCCATCATTTCCTCGCTTATTTGTGGCGATACTTCAATGCGCCGCTTGGGCAGGTATCGATAACCTTCATGACCGTGGTGACATCCACCTCATCGGGAACGATCCACGGTTTACGTTTCAGGTTGAAGAGCTTTGCGCTACCGCGCACGCAGTTTCCCGAGTGCTGGCAGAGAGCGGTATTGAAGTAGACATCAATCTGCTCCCCGGTATAGGCACGATAGCCCGCTTCCAGTAGTTCCTTATCCATGACATTGCCTCAGCTGTTTTTATTGGTATGGTTGTAAGCATAGTCCCGGACGCTAACGCTGGCTATGGGGGATAAGGTCGCGTTAATTTAACAAACGCCACTCTCGCGCCTGATTTACCGCCTGAATACGTCCCTTCACCTGTAGCTTCTCGTAAAGCTGCTTGAGATGCCATTTGACGGTTTCCGCCGAAATGCCCAGCTCGCGCGCAACGCCTTTATTGGAATACCCCTCGGCGATCAAACGCAGCGTTTGCTGCTCCCGTTCGGTAAGACGCAACGCGGGCGGCTGCGGGCGATTCGCATCCGTGGCAATCCCGGCGGTCGCGAAATGCGATAACAGAGATGGGATATCAGCGGCCAGGTTGTCGTCCGGCCCACCACGTTTAAGTATCTCACTCAGTAGCGAAGCCATCTCCGCCCCGCCCTCCAGCAGGCTGCGCAACAGTCCCTGGTGCAATGCGCGCGAAAGGGCCGGGCGGCAAACAACCACAGCCTGCTCCAGATCCCCCGCGCGCCAAAGGGCGAGCGCCTGCATCAGCCGTAAACGCACGGCAAACAGCCACTCGCCGTTGTGTTCCCGGACGCTTGCCAGTTTATCCAGCTGCCGTGCGGCGGCCAGCGGATCGCCAGAAGCATAAAGTAAACGACACTGGCTTAACGCGATATATCCGCCAAGCGCATCCTGCTGTTGCGCCTGATTAAGCCCCTGCAGGCGGCACAGCAGCGCTTCGGCAGTTGATCTGTCACCCGTGAGGAGCGACATGGCGAGCCGTTCCGCCAGCAGCGGAGCCTGCGCCCGCAGCCAGCCGCGCTGGGCGGCCAGCCCCTCGGCATGAAGTAATAACGACTCCGCCTTTTCCCGCTCGCCTGCTGCACGAGCCTGACGGGCCAGCACGATGTAGCAGCGGCTAAGGCCGTCCGGCGGGCAAAAGTTATCAATCATCTCCAGGCGTGGGGCGAGCAGGCTCTGGACCTGCTCAATGTCGCCTTTTTCCCAGGCAATCTCCGCCAGTATGGGGGCCAGAGTCGCCCCGCTGCTGGAGTTAGCACCGGTATGCTGTTGCGCATAACGCAGCGCACGCGTGGCCTGCAGCTCCGCCTCGGCGAGATTCCCCTGGCGCAGATACCCCTGCGCCATTACGAACGCCCGGTAGACTTCAACAAAAAGGTTACGGTTGGCGACGCTCGCCCCCGCCACTCGCTGCTGAACATCCAGCGCCTGCTGTGGCCGTGAATCCGCGAGGTGGCAGTAGCTGAGGATGTTGCACACCAGGCCATCGACCCAAACATCGCCGCACGGCACCTCACACAGCAGCGGCTCGACAATGGCAATGCTGCGCGAAATGTTGTCAGCAAAGGCTTCGCAAATCGCCCGCACAACCTGCAACTTTACCCGTGAACTGTGGGCCAGAACATCAGGCCTGGCAGCCGCCTGCATCTCAATGGCATCGAGCAGTTGGCGGGCATCACTAAAGCGGAAACGGTGCGCTAGCGCCCAGGCCAGATTGAGCTGAAGTTCAATGCGCGACGGATCAAGGTTGTCGGGTAGATAGCGGATCCAGCGCACGAGGGTATCAATATCCCCCTCTTCCGCCAGCGACTGCGCCCCGGCCTCGGCATCCTTCGTCGCCGATTTACCAGCAGCCAGCGCGTGGCGAATCGCCTCAGCCCAAAGCTGTTGTGAGGCAAACCAGCCGCTGGCGCGGTCGTGCAACTGGCGAATATCAATCTCGCTACTGTGCTGCAGGCGGTGCAGTAAGGCGTCGCGCATCAGCGGATGATAGCGAAACCAGAGGCCGCCCTCATCCAGCGCCGACAGAAACAGGTTGTGCTGCCCAATCCACGCCAGCATCTCCCTGGCGTTATCATTGCCGCTAACCGCATCGCATAACGCCGGGTGCAAGCGGTTAAGCAGCGAAGTGTGCAGAAGAAAATCAAATACCTCAGTTGGAAGCGGCGCAAAGATAACCTCTTCGAGATAGCGGGAGATTGACCGCGAGCTGGCGCTAAGCCCCATCGCCGCAGATGAAGAACCGGCGGCATCATGGGATAGCGCGGCCATTTTCATCCCCGCCACCCAACCTTCCGTCAGCGCAATCAGCCGGGGAATATCCTGCGCATTAAGCGCTGACGATGCAGCGAAATAGGCGCTGGCTTCGCTGGGATTAAAGCGCAGTTCCGGGTCATACACCTCCAGTAGCTGGTCCTGCATTTGCAGGCGGCTTAGCGCTAAAGGCGGCTGGTGACGGCTGCCGATAATCAGATGCAAAGAAGACGGCGCATGGTTTAGCAGCCAGCTCATTCCCCGCTGAATCGCCGGGTCGGTAATGCACTGATAGTCGTCGAGAATAAGATAAAGCGGGTGCGGGCACTGATTGAGCTGATTGACGAGTTCGGCAAGGAACAGAGTGATATCGGCTGGAAGCTCCCCTTCCAGAGCATGTAGAAAAGGCGAGCTCCAGCCTTGCCACAGCGGTCGTAGCGCCTCCTGCAAATAGCGCATAAACAGCAGCGGCGCGCTGTCATCCTCATCAAGGCTCAGCCAGGCCAGCGCATCACCTTGTCGATGGCGATGCCGATACCACTGCGCCAGCAGGGTCGTTTTGCCAAATCCGGCGGGGGCGCAAACCAGCGTCAAACGGCGGGATGTCGCGTCATCAAGGCGCTGGAGCAGGCGCTCCCGGGCCAATAGCGTTTCCGGCGAGCGGGGCGGCGTAAAGCGGGTGGCGATTAGCGGCAGCGCGCGCGTGAAGCGGAAAGGTTCCTGCTCAACAAAGGCCGCCAGTGAATCATCCTGTGAGGATAAAAAAGCCATACCGCGATTACCTCTTAATCCAGTCCGTTGGTCATTATCCCCCCCATCAGGGGGGTAGGCCATGCTTATCGTGCCAGATAGAGTAATTCAATTCACTACGTTGATATGACGTCAGTCGCAGAGATCCCAGGTTTATTAATCAGTACAAGGTGAGTACAGAATATGGCTATCGAAAATAAAGTTGCGCTGGTAACCGGCGCGGGTCAGGGTATTGGCCGCGGTATTGCGTTGCGTCTGGCCAAAGATGGCGCGTCGCTGATGTTGGTGGACGTGAATCCTGAAGGGATTGCCGCCGTCGCCGCCGAAGTCGAGGCGCTGGGCCGCAAAGCAGCCACCTTCGTCGCCAATATCGCCGACCGCGATCAGGTTTATGCCGCCATTGACGCGGCGGAAAAGGCGTTGGGCGGCTTTGATATTATCGTCAACAACGCCGGGATCGCGCAGGTTCAGGCGCTGGCCGACGTGACCCCTGAAGAGGTTGATCGAATTATGCGTATCAACGTTCAGGGCACCTTGTGGGGCATTCAGGCGGCGGCGAAAAAATTCATCGACCGTCAGCAAAAAGGGAAAATCATCAACGCCTGCTCTATCGCCGGGCATGATGGCTTCGCGCTGCTGGGGATCTATTCCGCGACCAAATTTGCCGTGCGCGCCCTGACCCAGGCGGCCGCAAAAGAGTACGCCAGCCGCGGCATTACGGTTAACGCCTACTGCCCGGGGATTGTGGGTACCGGTATGTGGACTGAAATCGATAAACGCTTCGCAGAGATAACCGGCGCACCGGTTGGCGAAACCTATAAAAAGTATGTGGAAGGCATTGCGTTGGGTCGTGCTGAAACGCCGGACGATGTGGCAAGCCTGGTTTCGTATCTGGCAGGCCCGGATTCCGACTATGTTACCGGTCAATCGATCCTGATCGATGGCGGTATTGTTTACCGTTAAAAAGTAAAACCGGCGCAGCACGGATCTACGAAAAATTCGTCACGTGCTGATGCTGTGGCTTTTGTAGGCCGGGCCAGGCGCTAGCCGCCGCCCGGCAGACCTGTGAGCACACTATCATCAGTCTAAAACCCGGCACAGCACGCGCCGGGTTTCAGAGGTATTACGCGTTAGCCGTCGGTTCCTGCGGCTTCTTGCTCTGGGTGTTTTCCAGCATCCGGCGAACCGGCACAATCAGCACACACAACACCGCGGCACAGATCAGCAGCGCAATGGAACAGCGGGCGAACAGGTCAGGCAGCATATCCAGCTGGTCGGCCTTCACATGACCGCCAATCAGGCCTGCCGCCAGGTTCCCCAGCGCGCTGGCGCAGAACCACAGCCCCATCATCTGACCACGCATTCTTTCTGGTGCCAGCAGCGTCATGGTCGCCAGACCAATCGGGCTCAGGCACAGCTCGCCCAGCGTCAGCATCAGGATACTGCCGACCAGCCACATCGGCGAGACGCCAGCCCCTTCGTTGCTCAGCACGTTTTGTGCCGCCAGCATCATCAGGCCAAAGCCCGCGGCGGCGCACAGAATGCCGATAACAAACTTGGTGATGCTGCTCAGACGCACGTTTTTGCGCGCCAGCGCAGGCCACGCCCAGCTAAATACCGGTGCCAACAGAATGATGAACAGAGCATTGATCGACTGGAACCATACCGCCGGGATCTCAAAAGAACCGATCATACGGTTGGTATAGTCGTTAGCGAACAGGTTGAATGAGGTTGGCTTCTGCTCGAACGCCGACCAGAAGAAGGCCGCCGAAACCAACAGGATAAAGCAGACCAGCAAGCGAGCGCGCTCTTTGCGGCTTAAGCCAGCGAAGGCAAACAGATAGATGAAGTACAGCACCACCGAGGCGGCAATGACGTAGACCAGCATGCTGGCAACCGCGACAGGGTTAATCACAATAACGCCCTGGGCAATCAGCGTAATGACAATCGCCACGCCGACCGTCAGCGCCAGCAGCCATCCGCCCACGCCGTTTCTTTTCACCACCGGGCTATTCCAGGTTGAGTCGAGGCCGACTTCGCTGTCGTAGCGTTTCATCGCCGGGACGGCAAAGACGCGGAAGATAACCAGCGCAACCAGCATCCCGATACCGCCGATCCCAAAGCCCCAGTGCCAGCCGTGAGACTTAATCAGCCAACCGGAGATTAGCGGCGCAATGAACGACCCCATATTGATGCCCATATAGAACAGCGAAAATCCACCGTCGCGGCGCGCATCGCCCTTCTTGTAGAGCGTCCCTACCATCACCGAAATACAGGTTTTGAACAGGCCGGAACCGAGTACAATAAACATCAGGCCGATAAAGAACAGCGTGTCGCCCATCACCGCCGACAGCGCAATGGACAGATGGCCCAGGGCAATCAGAATCGAACCGTACCAGACCGCCTTTTGTTGACCAAGCCAGTTATCCGCCAGCCAGCCGCCCGGCAGCGCGGCAAGATACATCGCACCGGCAAAGATACCCACGATCGCCGAGGCGTTCTCACGCGCCAGCCCCATGCCGCCGTCATAAACGGTGGCCGCCATAAACAGGATCAGTAATGGACGAATGCCGTAGAACGAAAATCGCTCCCACATTTCGGTGAAAAACAGCGAACCAAGCGGATATGGATGACCAAAAAAGGTCCGACTTTCATTTTTATTCACAGAGGAATGCATAACTTCTCCCAAAAGATACCCGCAGCGATTTAAAACCACGGGAAGCGTGTTGACCTTTTATACACAAGGTCAATTATTCACATTTAATGTGATGATATTTAACCATTTGATAACCTAAAAATGGTCCTGTCTAGTCCCTTACCCCAACTTTTTAGATGAAAATTCGACAAACGTCTACTTTTCTGGATTTAAAGTTGGCGAAAGGGGAAATGTGATTGACATGATAAAACACACAAAAAAAATCATTTAATCATTAAAAAACAAATGATTAATAATATTTATTCTTATGATTACCGGGTCGTACATGAGTAAGCAACACCTAATCAATAACCCTAAGAAATACGTGTCTGATGAGCACAATGTCGGGAAAGGCCGATAAAACTAACAATTAAAGTTGTGAATGGATCGCCATCAGGGGGCGTAGATAATCCAGCACCGAACTTGCACAACTCGAGGGTTAAATCGCCGAACCGACGGCATTCGTATGCGGCTTTAACGGGTTTTTATGACGCGCCAGCAGGTAAGACTGACGCGTTGTCATGGACGATTATTTAATCCAGCGATCTTTAATTTCGCTATATTCAGGAGAAGCCATCACCTTCTCCAGCGCCTGGTTTATCTCCGCCAGCAGCGGGTTCCCTTTACGCAGCGCAATGCCCAGGCCTTTACCATAATATTCAGGATCGGTGGCGTGCTCATCCATAATGACGAAGTCCGGGTTCTCCTTCAGCCAGTTTTTCATCGCCGCCACGTCGCCAAACACCCCGTCCAGACGTCCGTTTCGCAGGTCGATTAGCGCGTTCATATAGCTATCATAGGCTTGAGATTCAATCTCGCCATGGCGATCCTGGAGGTAGCGCTGATGCGAAGTCCCGTTCTCCAGGCCAAGCTTTTTACCTTTCAAATCGGCAAAGGTATGGAAGGTATCTTTGCGCACCACCGCAACCGCCGACAGTTCGTTGAAGTACGGCGTCGAGAAATCAACCTGCTTTTCACGCAGCGGTGTGATATCCATACCGGCGATCACCGCATCCATTTTCTTAAAACGCAGCGCCGGGATCAGGCTATCAAAACTCTGATTGGTGAAGTTGCAGGTCGCCTGGAGTTCCTTACATACCGCTTTGGCAATATCGATATCAAAACCAGCCACCTGGTTATTACCATCGACAAATTCAAACGGCGGATAGGTTGCGCTGGTACCAAAATGAATCACCCGTTCAGCGGCCAGCGCCGAACAAGAAAATAAACCGAGCGCAATAGCGAGATAAGTACCTTTCATGTTAATGCTCCCTGTGATGCCCCTACAATAATTCAGCGGTCTGAAAGATGGTCGGGATCGTTATTTCCGTCAGGCACCGAATCAAATTCATCGCCCAAATAATTATCGTCATTGATAAACCGTCCAGGTTATGGCCTGCGAAATAGCAGGTGCCGCCCGTCCGGGGAGAACAATCATACTTGAACTGATGCGGGTTCTGTAGATTCCTGCCGCCTTATGGGAGATAAATTAATGAATCATATCCACAGGTTACGCGATAGATTACAGCATAATATATCAAGCTGAAGGTTATATTTCATATCAACAAGAATAGTAATGGTTTAAGCAGAGATAAAAATTTCACCATAGGTGCAATACGCAAAATATCTAACCCCGACTTAAAAGTCGGGGAATTTTCTCCCTAACTCTGACAGCCCTGCACCGACAACCGCAGCCATTTTCACGATAGTTGCTCAGTCAGCATCTGCCACAGAAACTCTTCTTTCATGGCCCGCTGAAATGCCCGTTGGCTATTTTCCGGCGAACTGCCGTGACCGGCTTCAGTTTCTTCATACAGCCAGACATTATCGTGGCCCTGCTGCTGCATGTGCGCCACCATTTTGCGCGCATGGGCTGGGCTGACACGGTCGTCTTGCGTGCCGGTAGTAAACAGCGTCGGCGGATAGTGCTTATCTGCGCGAACCTTGTCGAAAGGCGAGTAGTTTTGCAGCCATTGCCACTCTTCTGCGTTCTCCGGGTCGCCGTATTCCGCTATCCAGGATGCCCCTGCCAACCAGCGATGATAGTTACGCATATCCAGAAGCGGCACCTGGCAAACCAGCGCGCCAAAAAGCTCCGGGTAATCCGTTAGCATATTGCCGATCAGTAAGCCGCCGTTACTCCCTCCTTGCGCCGCAAGCCGTTTCGGGCAGGTTACACTGCGCGCGATCAGGTCTTTCGCTACCGCCGCGAAGTCTTCATAGGCACGGTGACGATGCTGCTTCAGCGCCGCCTGATGCCACAGTGGTCCGTATTCTCCTCCGCCGCGAATATTCGCGACGACGAAAACGCCTCCCTTTTGCAGCCAGGTTTCCCCCATCGCGCCCAAATAGTATGGAGACAGAGAAACCTCGAAACCGCCGTAACCATAAAGCAAAGTCGGGTTGTCACCGGTTAATGCCAGTCCTTTAGCGGAAACCTGGAAATACGGGATGCGCGTACCGTCCAGCGAAATAGCAAAATGCTGAGTCACCTCGATACCCGAGGCATCAAAACAGGACGGGTCCTGTTTCACGGCGATAAGATTCCCGCTGTCCAGATCGCCAAGGCTCAGGCGGCAGGATTGCAAGAATCCATAGCTAACGACTCGATAGCGGTTGCTCTCTATATCAATGCCATATGCTGAAATACAGGTGAAATCGGGCAATTCCAGCGTGTTAACGTTGCGCCACTGACCGTGTTCAGGGAGGCAAAATGTCACTTTTTCGACCACATCCTGAGTCAGATTGAGTATCAGGTAGTCACGCGTCGTATCGTAGCCTTGCAGCGTAGTGTGGGCATCCGGCGTGAACAAAACGGTAAAGTCGCGCTGGCCCTGCTGAAAAGCCGTAAAATCGGTCGCAATCAACGAGCCTGCGGGATAGGTTTTGTCGGCAATCTCCCAGGCCGAGGTCAGCATCACCAGAAGCCAGTTTTGCAGAAAACCGCATGATGCATCTTCAGGAATAGCAATGGGTTCCAGCTCATTTTGCGCGGTCAACAGCCAGGTGCGGCGGCGATAAAAATCCTCAGCGCGCTGCACCAGCGTTTTCTCAAAACCTGGGGTCGGATCGTGCCAGGCATATACGCGCATATCCGACTCAGTTCCGGCATAAATGAGCGCGGCATCCTGCGCAGGTGTGCCGCGTCGCCAGCGGCTAACGCAGCGAGGATAGCCCGATTGGGTCAGCGTATCGCCCCCCGCATCAAGCGCTAAAAGAAGCGTATTTTCATCAAGCCAGCGAGCGGAGCTTTTGCTTTCGGGAAGATAAAACCCGTCGGCAATAAAAGTCTTGTTAACCAGATCAAACTCGCGGATTTCACATGCATCACCACCGCTCGACAGATAGATTAGCGCCCGCGTGTAATCCGGGTAGAGGATATCGGTACCGTGATAGTTCCAGCTTGCACTCTCTTCTTCATTTAGCCGGTCGATGTCCAACACCGTTTCCCATTCAGGGTTATCCGCTAACCAGGATGCTTCCGTCGTTCGCCGCCAGATACCGCGCGGATGCTGTTCATCCTGCCAAAAGTTATAAACCGTTTCGCGATAGTGGCTAACCCAGGGAATATTCGATTGATCGTCCAGCGATTGCAAAACGGCCTTCTGCGTACGGTGAAAACGCTCACCCTGGGCGAATTTTGCGACGGTGCGGCTATTCTGCTCCGCCACCCAGCGCAGGGCGTCATCGTCCTGCGGTGTTTCCAGTTTGTTGAGCAGTTCCTGAACGTTTTGTCGCGTCATGATTATCTCGTCCTGATAAATGGGCAGAGTGTTGTCGATATGGCTGACTTCTTAGCCATGCGCAGATTTGTAGTGGAATGTATCAAAGTAAAGGTAAGTGCAATTTCTGTACTAACCAGACTAGCGAATTACACAATGAACGTGTAGATAAAAATACGCCTGGATGCTAGCAGCCGCTATCGTGAACACGAGGTTTTTTGTAGAAGATTTACGAAATCGGATCTCGTGCGTATGGGTATAAGATTTGAGTGTAACCGATGGATTTATAAGATAAAATAGATGGAGCGGGCGAAGGGATTAGAACAAGCTGCTCAATAACTTGAAAAATATAGAATTTTCAAGTTATATCTTAACTTATACCCCCAAAGATACCCCCAAAGCACAGAGGCTTTGAATTCAAGTAATTACCTTTGTCGATAAATCAGCAGGAAGCGAGATGATAGCAAATGGCAGGCATACTCGAAAGCAGCGATACCGTTAGCATCAGACTAATTACGATTCATTAAACCCAGATCGCGACGGGCCCTCATGATATCAATAATCGTGAGATATGGCGTTTGTTCTTGCCAGCTAAACCCTCTGCGATCGATACGAACCAGTTCGTACTTTTCCACTAGAAAGTTAATGGCATTAGCGAGAGTGATACCGGCATCGATATGTTCCTGTATGACGGTTTCATCACAGAAAGGTGTATCGTTTAGTGTCAGGCCATAATGCTGTTCCAGCAGACGACTAAGTAGCATTTGCCAGATAGTCACGGGCGACAGGCATGGCTTCGCCGCCCGCATATTTGTTGTAGGTAGAAATTTCATTTTTTCTCTCGTGAAAGTAATTAACGTTGAGTGGGATAAATGGCGATGTATACGTAGCCACAACTACCAAGCGTATCGGCTTCGCAGGTGAGTCCGTTGTGATAGAGGGTGACACAGTGCTGATGGCGGGGGGAGAGTTCTCCGCTGGTGAGTGTCAGCTCCAGTTGTTTGAGAATCAACGGAAAGGCCTGATCCAGGTATAGCGCGTCATCGTCGCAGAAAGCACCGTTAAATCCGGCCCGATCAGCAAGAAAATGCAGGCGGTCTCCTTCTTGCACCAGCCGAGCTCCAAAACAGGGTGTGATCGTACTCTTTAGCCCCCAATGCTGGCAGGGGGGATTCTCCGGTATGGCACCGGATTCTGAGTGATAGTTCATTATTGTTCCTGATTAAAGTGAAGGATTAATTGAGAGTGACGCTTCGAAGAATGACATAGGGACCATTGCGGTCCTGACGACGTTCAGCAAACACGGCCAGAACGCCGCGTATGTCCTCCATCTCGCGGCCAGCATAATGGCAGATACTGCCTGACCATTTATATTTGCCCGTACTGAAGCGAAACAGTCGGGAGCCAGGATGTTGCCGGTACAGGGTCATTGCCTGGCGTTTGCTGATGATTTTCATATCCAGCCTCGCTCTGCAAACGACACTATGCCCTCTGAACCGATGACTAGATGATCGAGCGTGTTCACATCAACCAGTGCCAGCGCTTCTTTAAGCCTGCCCGTAATGTTGCGGTCACACTGACTGGGCTCCGGATCACCGGATGGATGGTTATGCGCCAGTACGACAGCTGCAGCATTGAAGCGAAGCGCTGACTTCACTACCTCACGGGGATGGACCCGGACATGGTTAATCGAACCGGCAAATAGCGTTTCACTCTCCAGTAAACGGTGCTGGTTATCGAGATAGAGCACCATAAACACTTCCCGTTCTTGTCCTGCCAGCTGTAACCGAAGCCAGTCACGGGCAGCAGTACTAGAGGTAAAGGATATACCGGGCTGGCGCAAATATTTATCCAGCAGGTTGATGGCACGACGAATGGTGCGTTGGGCATAGGGGGTTAATCCGGAGGTCGCGGGGATCAAACAACCATGCTGGGCCATAATCGCCAGTGGAAAGAGTTCAGGCTGCGATGACACCGGGGATAATGCGGTATTCATGTCAGGCATTCCTCAGTCAATGAGATACATAATGGCGCTGCATTCCGGATGGTTCAGCGCGTAGTCGCGTAAACGATAATAGTGCTCAGTCATCGCGTCACACTCGGTACGACAGGCATGGTGGCTGTAAGCCATCAGGCAGGCGACTATCCCTGCTGCTTCGCCAGTAAGTTCCGCGCTGTTACCGTTCATACTGTTGAACAATCTCCACTTTTCATCTTGCTCCGACTCGGGAGCCATAAAAGCGCCGCCATTGCTGAGCGTCGAAAAGCGCCAGATACCACCTTGGTAATCGGCACACAGCCGATCCATCCAGGCGAAAATGCGAGGTTCAAGGGTTATCCATTGTGGGATGGAGCCAAAGTGCTGCGGCCAGAAGCCGATACGTAACTCGTCCGGGACCACTGAGGCAGTAATTGCGGTATGCTCCGCAACCTGATGATTTTGTGTATTCATTAAACTATCTCCTTATGCCGGAACCGTTGTTTAACGCCCGAAAAAATCGAGCATGTTTTCTGCCATCACCCAAAGAGCACGATTGAGCTTCACATCGCCATCAATACCGGTAACAGCACGGGTGCGGCTGCTTTTCCCCTGTGCGGTTCGCCCTGACAGACCACCTTTCATCAGGTTCTCCTGCACGCGCTGGTAGACGGTCCACAGGTCATCGCTGTAGTCCTCCCCGCGACGTGGGGTCAGCAACTGCGATACCGTGACCGGCTGGTGCTCCTCACCAAATCGATACTTCAGTGCCGCATTTGCCAGCGCGTGACGGGCCGGGGCTGGTAACGCCAGCGACTGCATTGCACCGCGTTTCTCCTCCACCCGGTCAAAGACCCCGAGCACTTCGTAAGCCCCTTCAATCACCTTCTCGACGACATTACCTTTATGCGGTACCCGCACTTCGCCGAATGACTGACCGCAGACCAGGCCGTTGGTACAGACGCCACGAAACAGTCCCGGCAGCATCTGGTAGCTTGATGAGCCGTCGTGGCTGTTAAGCAGAATGATTTCCGGTACCTGATGTTCGGTAAGTTGTCCGGCACGACGCAGGCGCAGCATGTGTTTGGTATGCTCCCGCTTGCTCTGGTCGCGAACCTTCGTCTGGCAGGCAAAGAACGGCTCAAACCCCTCGCGCTGCAGACTTTCGAGGATGGTGATGGTCGGGATGTAGGTATAACGGTCCGAGCGTGATTCATGCTTGTCACTCCCGAACACGCTGGGCACATGACTCATCAGCTCTTCGTGGGTCAGAGGTCGGTCACGGCGTATCTGATTTATACGGCCAAAGCGGCTGGCTAATCGCATGGCTAACTCCTTATCTGATAATGAAATAAAAACAAAAAAGCCATGTTCCCGAAGGAACATGGCCTGTTGCTATCTGGTTGTTGGTGCGTAGTGGGCTGGAGAGGTCTGAAATGTGAATAATTAATCGCTGTAGTGTGTGGTCCGACATTCACTGAGGTCAGACAGCTCTTTTTGCGTATTCTTCAGACCCGGACTAAAGGAGCCGACTTTGTTATTGTTGACGTAAACATCGAAATTAGACGACTGACCCAGCGCGTCAATAAATGACACCCAGGCATTGTCACCGTTTCGCCAGCCGAGGGAAGAAGGTAACGGATACTGACTGTTATCCATGACGACCGTTATTTCCGTCCCGTCGTCATGAGAACTTACTGATGTTCCATCAGGCAGGGTGAGATCAACACCGTGTTGCAGAATATTCTGCGCATCCGGATTGCCAGTACAGTTCAGATTAAACACCACCTTCTCCGGGCTGGTAATGATATATTCGGTCACGCCCATCCCAAAACCACTCGTCCACATATTGGGAATAGCGTGTGCTGTTGATACAGAAGCCAGCATAGCAAATGTAAATATTACGTAAGGCAGTCGCATAATGTTGTCCTCAAATCATGTAATAAAGCTTTTGTTGTTCAAAACAATAAAGTAATGAAAAAACAGTTGGATTATTTTATTTGTTTGTAGCGAAACGCTTCTTTTCCGGCATAAATCCCGACGAGATCGTCATAACGAGGGTCCTTTTTATTCGTGCGGAACGTTACTTTCATATCCGGACTGCACATATCCTTCATGGTGAGATTGAATTCTTTACCAGGCGTAATGGTATAGCCTGTTGCCACATCGTCTTTACTGGGAGTGATCCACCCCCATATGCCACCCGGACAATCTCTGGAAGGTTTCGAGCGAACAACAATAAACCATCCCATTGAATCCACTTCCGTCGCTGTGCACAGTTTTCTGACCTGTCGGTGGGCATCACACCAGAATATATTCCCACTCTTATTATTCACTGCCGCAGGCAGGAACCCGCTATAAGGACGTGCTGCGTGAGAATTACCTGCGATAAGCAGGGGGAACAACATGACTGGCAGTAAAGAAAACAATTTCAATTTTTTCATTAGATTAACCTTACATTTAATTATGGAGACTATCTCTTATCAGTGTGTCCGGATTGCCCCCGACTTTCTGATGGAGAAAATGAATTCAGCGACTGCTGAATAAAACGGAAATGAGGTAAGGCAGAGATAAAATGTTTATCTTCCGACAGCTGATAGAGAAGCTCACTGCGAATAAATGTTTCCCGGGATGGCCTTACCAGATGAATCTCATCCAGCCGGAAGACACGTAATTGCCTGTTATGTTCAGCGACCAGATACCAGTAACCGTCCAGAGCGATTAGCCGGTAAGGTGCAACGGCCTCATGACGATCCCCTTCAGTCAGAATGGTGATGCGCTGACATCCCGAAATAGCTCTGACCAGCCTGTAGAAGCAGAGTTTTCCTGCCGGGGGATGAGGTCTGTCCTGATGCCATACCAGACAGGGTCGATCATCACAGTCCAGCAGGCTGCTGACCAGTCGCCGGTCAAAGCCCGGGAAAACCCCGGCCAGCCCCGTGCGGTGAGCAAAGGTCAGAATATCTATTTCCTGCCGCGTACTGTGAATATCTGAACGCAGACCGCATTGTCCCTGGTAGTAATCCAGGTCGAGATACATCAGACGTTCCCGAAAGTCACGACGCAGCGTGCGCTCTGACACCCCGAATTCAGTTGCCAGTTTGCGAATGAACAGAGTTTCACCGGACACCAGGCGGCTGATAATCAACGACAACCTGACGGCAAGCCGGTCATGTCGCCGCTCCTGAAGCGTCATGAAAGATTTCTCCTGAGAAGTTAACTCTCTGAATTAATAATGATTACTTTAAAGGAAGGGGTGGACAGGGTATGGACAACATCGGAACTATTTTTTATGAGCAGCCCGGCCTTGTGAGCGCTCGTCTGACAGATAATGATGCTTCGCCTGATTTAGTTGATGATAAAACGCAATGGAAAGGACGTGTCCACAATCAACAAATCATTAACAACCAGTTCATCATTCGCAGAGAAAATTTCGATATCAGAAGAATATCCAGTCCCAGACGGCCCGTGCGACCGATACCACCGCATCACGCACGCTACGAATCACCGTTTTCAGCGATGCAGACAGGAACGAAGATGATTCTGCGGAATCGAAAACCCGGCACACAGCTTCACCGAAACTGTCACGGGCCTGCGACTTTACCGGCTCTGTGCAGAGTCTCCCGTGCAGTTGTGTCACTACCGGGCTGGTGGCGCGGTCAGGCAGACAGCGCATCATGGCTGCCACCATCTCCTCAATGCCCCATCCAGTGCTGGCGGACACCACACAGACCGGATGATGCGGTTTGAACATCGCCATAATCGCAGCCTGCTTCGCTTTAAGATTTCCCTGTTGGTGCGGCGAAGGTTTGCTGGTGAGGGTATCCCATTCATGACAGGGTTCGATTTTGTCGGCCTGGTTAATCACAAACAGCACCTTTTGCCTGTAAGATTGCATCACTTCGTGCCAGAACTGCTCGTCCACGATCAGTGCCCGATCATCGGCCTTAATGACCCACAGCACCAGGTCCAGCTCCGGCAGCATACGACGGTACAGGGCCCGGTATTCATGATCCCGTCGCCCGTTTTCACCTACCCCCGGTAAATCAACAATCACCAGACTGTGACGACCGCTGCGCAACCGGAAACGCAGTACGTCGCGAGTACAGGCGTTCACGTCACTCACCGGGGACACCTCGCCCCGGAAAAGTTCGTTGCAGAGAGAGGATTTACCTGCACCACTTTTGCCCATGATGCCAATCACCGGCTCGTAGTGGGTCAGGTTCTGGATACGTTCAAGAATAAGCTGGCGAAGCATGTACGGAAGCGACGCGAGCGGTTGTTCAAGGGCATGAAGGCCATCAGGTTTATTCATACAGTAGTCTCAGCGTGAAAAATTAAAAACCCCGCGATCCAGTCAGGAGGGCGGGGGTTCACTGAGATAATATCTGTCTGAAATAATTTGGGATTTTAGATTAACACGTAAAGGATCTTGTGCAGTATTGGATTGTACAATATCCGCTTGGTGTCAGCAGCGGACATTAACATACTTCGGGAATGCACTAACCTCACCTCAGTAGACATACCCTTTCTTCACTGTATGGGCTGATCAATGGACTGACCCCACGACATCAGACAAATTCTGTCCTCACGATGAGGGCTGTTCAAAGGCCTCCGGACTGACGCCGCCGAGATGACTGTGGCGCCGCAACTGTTTTGAGTTAGTCACGACTCTTATCATGCAGGCGGGTCGGGTAAATAAAAATTCGGATTACATAATGGCATGGTAGAGTGCGGGTCCCCCAGAGCGAATAAAGGTTACCGCTATGCAACAAATTGATTTTTACATGATTGATGCCTTTACCACCACCACGTTTGATGGCAATGCGGCTGCGGTATGTCCACTTACCGAATGGTTGCCTGATGAGACATTATTAAAATGTCGCAGCAACATAACCAGTCTGAAACAGCATTTTTTGTCGCAAATGATAATGGCTTTGAGTTGCGTTGGTTTACCACTCTGGGGGAAATTAACTTATGCGGGCATGCCACGCTTGCTGCTGCACACGTCATATTTGAACATCTTGACTACTCAGGCACAACAATCCATTTTGCTACTCGATTTGTCGGCCCATTAATGGTGACACGCAGCGGTGAATGGATGACGCTTGATTTTCCCTCCTGGGAAACTGAGCCAGTCATACCACCCGCCTTATTGCTGGAAGCGCTTGGCATCACAGAGTGCAAAGAAGTGCGTATGGCACGCGACTACATGGTCGTGATGGAGAATCAACAGCAGGTAGAAGCTGTACGCCCGAATATCAATGCAATGCTCCCCCTGGGAAAAATGGTGTGTATTACCGCTGCGGGCGAAGGGGAATATGATTTTGTCAGCCGTTTTTTCTGCCCTGGGGATGCTGTAGCAGAAGACCCTGTTACAGGTTCAACGCATAGTATGCTCATTCCTTATTGGTCTGAAAAATTGAAGAAAACACAAATGCTGGCGCATCAGGGAGCGGAGCGTGGCGGGGATTTACGCTGTCAGCTAGAGGGCGATCGCGTTTTAATCAGCGGACAAGCAGCAACTTATCTGATTGGCAAAGTACTGTTGCGCCAGGAATAGCGAAATACCGATCGTCATGAGTTTTCAAGTATAACGTCCACTTTTCGCTGTGAGTTTAACCGATGGATGCAACACATTGGTTAAAACGCTCTGGGGTGATTTTTTCTACCAGCGCTCTGGATATTTCCTCTCTTTCATCGAGTGAAAGAGCTAACGGATGTCGCTTACGGACAAGGGGGTGATATCCACCAGTCTGGTGGATAGTGGGCATAATAGAAGAATGATATCTGTCGAACATTCTGGCGATATCTTGCAGGGAATCACCTTGCTTATATCTGTCCCAGATAATCGCTTTCTGATCTGGCGTGTAGTTAATACGCGTTCTTCGTTTCATGGCAATCCCTCCTTGATTAAGGATAGCGTTGCATCGCCCCATTGAACTCACAGCCAGAAGCGAACATTGTGGCAGCCTGGAAGCCCTTATCTGAAAGAAAAGAAATAATGTCGATGGGATGGTTTACTTTACAATGCCAGTTTTAAACAGCCTACAAAACAGGTGATCGCGTGCATACCAACATGATTGAATACCTAAATATTTTCATACAGGTTGTTGAGCAGGGGAGCTTCACAAAGGCTGCAGATGTACTGCAGATCCATCGCCCCACCGTGAGCAAAGCGATACAGCAGATAGAGCATGATCTGGGTGTAAAACTCATTCACCGCACAACCAGAAAGCTGAGTGTTACTGCTGAAGGGGATGAGTTCTATCATCATGCCAGGCATGTTCTGGCCGAAGTTAATGACATGATGGCCAGTTTTTCACCGACTCTTCCACCGCGAGGTCGCCTGAGACTTGATGTGCCCCTGGCGCTGGCGCATTCAATGTTGATCCCTAATCTCAGGCATTTTCAGGCTGTAGTGGATCACAAAATCAGGACACCGGGATAACCTGTTTCCACTTTTCTTCATGTAAGCAAGGCGGTAAACCATCGTTGTTCGTGTGAGGTCGATAAACGTTGTAATAACCATTAATCCACTGGTTTATATCGCGTACCGAATGGCTAAAATCACCATAACCACCTTTCGGAAGCCATTCACTTTTAAGGCTGCGAAAGACTCTTTCCATCGGCGAATTATCCAGGCAATTCCCTCTGCGACTCATACTTTGCATTACCCCATAACGCCAGAGTAACTTTCTGTATTTATTGCTTTTATACTGAACACCTTGATCTGAATGAAACAGCAGGCGGCCATCACGCGGTCGTGTTTCCAGTGCATTACGCAAAGCCCTACACACCAACTCAGCATCAGCGGTTAATGAGAGGGCTGAACCGATAATCCGCCGTGAATATAAATCAACAACGAGCGCGAGATAACACCATTTGTCCTGCAGGCGAATAAAACTGATGTCGCCGCACCAGACGCGGTTTGGTGCGGCGGGGTTAAATTGCCGGTTCAGTAAATTTGGCAATGGCGGACTTTTGTCTTCGTTTAACCGTGATCGGTTTAACAGCGCTGAAGAAATTCAAAACTATGCAGGTATTGCACCGGTGACCGAACGAAGTGGCCAGAAATCATGGGTTCACTGGCGATGGCAATGTGCCAAGTTCGTCAGGCAGACCTTTGTTGAATGGGCTGCCAAGACGGTTAATTCATCATACTGGGCCAAACTTTATTACCAGAGACAGCGAGAAAAAGGGAAATCGCATCAATCAGCAATCCGGGCTCTGGCGTTTAAATGGATAAGGATCATTTACCGCTGCTGGAAGACCAGAACCCGCTACGACGAAGCTAAATATTTGCTGACACTGGAAGCGCGAAAGTCGCCCTTACTGAAGCCATAAAAAGCTTGTCGAATGTCTCAGGGCGTGAAGCGGACGTTGTTAAGCTCATGCAGTATGGATTAACGAAGAACAGAAGTTATATTTTGCCCTGATTGACACGGGATGAAAGCTCCTGATGGTTCTCTTTTTGCTCGCTGTAACGATCTGCAAGATAACCGGTTTGTCCCTTAAGCAGCACTGTGATTTTAAACAGCTCCTCGGCTACATCGACGGAACTAAATGTTTCTCGACTATTCTCTAAGGCAACTTGCGGCCTATACAAAAAAGAGCCGGGTTATACCCGGCTCTTTTTAGCTGATTTCAAAATCTCTTAATTCCCCACCTTCAGCAATCAGATTTGAGATCCGCTTCGGCATTCGCCCCTGACCTGACCATGTTTTTGACTCTCCAGTTTCGTCAGTATATCGATACTTCGCGGGGCGGGGGGAGCGCGTCCTTTTAGCCTTACCCGGAGAGCCAATAGCAGCTAAAAGTTCGGAGGGGTCGATACCCTCATCAAGCATCATCTGACGAAGTGTTTCCAGTTTATCGCGGCGCTGACTTTCATTTGCAAGACGTAATGTCTCTTCTTCTCGTCGTTCTATAAGAATAATTTTAAACTTTTCCAGAACATCTTCCAGTACATCTAATGACATTTCACGAGTCTGAGAACGTAAGGTACGGATATTGTTTAACTGTGTAAGAGCATCTGACATAAAGAGACCTTTTAAAGTTTTTTCGTTGTTCAGCAAATACCAATGTCGACGGTTGCTCATCAACCCGATTTTTCTTACTGAGCATTTTAATCCGATTGGTACATATTGTTATTAACGAGGTTTAGACTACTTATATAAATCTCTTATCGCAAGACAAAACTAAGAAGAATGTGCAAGAACTAAATTCTAACTCCTACGAAATGCCCCTGCATTTTTAAAGGTACTTAAAACTATGATGCCAGGAGCCATCCGGAGAGCCTTTTTATACCCTCATAACTTATTGCTTCAGTCATACCTGATGAGCTTTAAATCAGGAGAGACATATAGTGAATTAGCGCCGCCACTTAGCAAGGTTTTTCACAAATGGCAAGATGGCACGCAGGGGAGAGACACCTGCATTTTGTCAGAGGGTAGCGAATTACTCTCTCTTTACAGAGGTGTTTCTAAAAAAGTATAATGTAAAAAAAGCCTGCTGTTAGCAGGCCATAAATATTTTTAACTCATTTTTTGTTCGATTCTGATAAATAGGGTAAGCATGCAATTAAACGTGGAGCAGAGAGCATGACAAAAATGCTATAAATATTTCCTGGCCGCATCAAGTATCTCCTGTGACGTTAACTCCCTGTCAGTAGCCACGTAAACAATACCATGATCGCCAGTTAAGGAAGGAAAACCTGCAGACATAATCCGAAGATGTGTTTCTTCACCGTTTGGATATTCCTGCCTGACAGAGGATATACCTTCCAGAACGGTCGTGACTTTACAGGATTCAGCATTAAAGAAAACAAGGACTTTAATCATATTCTATTACCCTGTTCTCTCGTGGGTGTTAACTGGCAGATGCTATTAAGGTCAAAGCCATTACGTGGTGCTTTCGGAGATAGCCTCGCTCATTACGCACTTCTTATTTAACAAGCAGTTAGTTTGTGCTTTTAAAATTTTTATGCAGTAGTCCTGCACTTCATTACATCGGTCAGTGCACTCATAATTGTGAAAAATATGCTGATTAGATATTAAGAATAAACGATTTTTCACTGATTTAAGTTATGGGTCTGTCTACTCAGGGATAATTCTTCATCGTTATCGCAGATCCACATTGATTTATTTATCGCAAAGTATTACGTATGCAGCAGCAGGACCTTTGTCTCCGATCTGAATGGCGAATTCAACTTTCTGTCCTTCAAATAAAGTTTTAAAGTTGTCGCCATTAAGCGCAGAAAAATGGACAACGATATCTTTGCTGCCATCAAGAGGAGAGATGAAGCCAAAACCTTTGTCTTCGTTAAACCATTTTACCAGGCCTGTAATTCTAGAGGTCATACTGACTCCTGTTATACATCATTGTATTGATAGTAAACGTATGGACTCAAAAAGAGGGGATATCAACGATAGCGCCTGGTAATGAGAACTGCCCGGAAAATTTCTAACTTTCATTAGTACATCGAACTGATGGGATTCATTAAGGCACAGGGAATCGATATAAGCAAATTATCTTTTAGCCGTCCAGAGGTCCTGCAGGGAAAATAAAAGTGGCTGAATGCCATTTTCAATGTATAGTCTTTGCGTGTTTTCAATAAGGAATTGACTTGTCCCGTAAAATGACAGGAATTGTCAAAAGCTTTGATATTCTTAGTGGTAAAGGCCTCATCATCCCATCTGATGGACGAAAAGACGTTCTGCTTCACATTTCAGCCGTTAACTCCCGCGAATCAGAATTACTCATCCCTGGAAGGCGCATAGAGTTTTGCCGGATAAACGGTCTCAGGGGGCCTGTGGCTGCGAACATTTATCTTTCCTGATTTTTATTGTGTCAAAATAAATAGATTAAAAATTGACCACATGTGGTACGGTGAAGCTCATTCATTGAAAGGTTAATGGTTATGTCTGTTATCAATTACGCAATGAAATTCTTCAGCAGTGCGTCTACTGCCACTGCTGCCTGTCCTGTTTGTGGCTTAAAATCAGCACAACCGTTGTCAAAAATCCGGCGCAATCAGACCATGCTTTGCCCCGGATGTAAGGCTCTGTTTATTTCCCGACGCTAGCTCGACCAAAACCGCAGAACAGAGCTCATGTCCTATACTTATGTTAGATTCCGGCAGCTGTTAAATCCCTGATGCCTGACGCCCATCCTGAGAGAACGTTTCTGAACTGATTTCGCAACTGCTCCTGCGCGCTAACGTCGCATCAGAGCAATGCTATGAAAATGAACCCCAGAGCGTGGTTTAACCGCTCCCGTATTCTGATGAATGCTGCCGAAAACATAACGTTTTCGGCGAACGATCCTGCCGGTGAAAGCTCGCTGCGGTCAGAACTCTTTTCGACCGTACAGATGGAACGCTACGGCCAGAAGCTGGCGCGGACTCATAAAGTATCACCGGATAAGCATCCTTATCATCTTCTGAAACGGCTTGGCGACAATGAGGCCGTCATTACCCAAAACTGCTATGAGCTTAACGCGGGTAAAAAGACCAGTATCATGCCCGCCGGTGAATGGCTGCTGGACAATTATTATCTGATTGAGGAACAAATCCGCACTGTCCGCCAGCATCTGCCGAAAAGTTTTGGAAAAGGTCTCCCGTCGCTGGTATCGCCGCTGAATTGTCCACGAATTTATCATATTGCATCAGAGGCCATTGCTCACGGCGATGGCCGCTGGGATGCCGCCAGCCTGACCAGCTATCTCACTGCCTATCAACAGGTGACACCGCTGACGCTGGGTGAAGTCTGGGCGTTACCGGGAATGCTGCGCCTGGCGCTGATTGAAAATCTTCGTCGTATCAGTATGGAAGTGATAAAAGCGCAGCAGGACAGAAACCTTGCCGATACGTGGATAACAAGGATTGTCGAATGCGCAGAGAGTGCGCCTGGTGATTTAATCATGGTGGTTGCCGATATGGCGCGCTCCCGACCTCCGTTAACCAGTGCGTTTGTCGCAGAGCTGGTGCGGCGCCTGCAGGGGCATGGCAACGCGCTGCCGTTACCTCTGACCTGGGTTGATCAGTGCCTTCGGGAACAGGGGATCACCACTGACGTTCTCATACATAGTTTCAATCAGCAGCTTGCCGCCAGCCAGCTGTCCGTCAGTAACAGCATCGCGGGCCTGCGTTTATTGAGTGAAACGGACTGGGCTGATTTCGCCGAAACGATAAGCGTTGTCGAACAGGCATTACGCAATGATCCTGCCGGCATCTATCCCCGGATGCACTTTAATACCCGGGATCATTACCGGCACGTAGTTGAGGTTCTGGCCAGAGACAGCGGTCTCAGCGAGCCTGAGGTTGCTGAGAAGGCGCTGGCGTTTTCAGAGGAAAAAGCGCCCGATACACCGGAACATCATGTTGGTTATTATCTTGCGGGCGAAGGTCGACAGGCGCTGGATATTCATCTCCTGGCAGACACTTCAGGGCTCATACGCTTGCGGCACAGTTTCAACAGAATAACCCTGCTGTCATGGCTTGGAAGCCTGGCGTTGCTGACAACCGCAGCGACCGCAGCAATATTGCACGAAACCGCCATGCAGGGCGCAGACTGGCTATTGATCGCGATGATATTACCTCTGATTATCGCTTTAACTCAGTTAATGAGCGATTTGCTCAGTGATGCAACCACCCGTTTTCGCGTTCCTCGACCCTTGCCGGGGATGGATTTTTCAGCCGGTATTCCCGCTGACAGTGCCACCATGTTAGTCATTCCCTGCATGTTGACCAGCCACGAAAGTTTCAGTCAGCTCCTCACCAGTCTTGAAGTTTGCTGGTTGGGGAATGAAAACGAAAATCTCAGGTTCGCGCTGCTCACAGACTTCGCTGATTCTGAAAATGAACCCTCGCCGGAAAGTCACGCGCTGCTCAGAAAGGCTATCGCCGATACGCAGGCGCTTAATCGCCGCTACCCCTCCGGCCGACCACGTTTTTATCTGTTACATCGTCAGCCTGAATGGAACCCCTCGGAAGGAGCGTGGATGGGCTATGAACGCAAGCGGGGAAAACTGGCGTTACTGAACAGCTGGTTGCGCCATCCCGGAACGCAATTCGTCAGCGTTGCAGACATGCCTGCCCATCTTTTACCGGGCCACATAAAATACGTCATTACCCTGGACAGCGATACGGTGCTCCCGCGCGATACGGCACACAAACTCGTCGCGACGATGGCGCATCCGCTGAATACGCCTGTGTATGATCCGGTACGCCAGAGGGTTGTCAAAGGATTCGGTATTTTACAGCCCGGTCTTGCGGAGGAGATACCACGCAACGGTCAGGGGCGTTACGCAGCCCTGCGCAGCAGCGTACCGGGCAATAACCCTTATTCGATGATGTCTTCGGATATCTATCAGGATCTCTTTGGGGAAGGCTCGTTTGTGGGCAAAGGGATTTACGATGTTGATATTTTTATGCAGGCCACTACGAACATCTGCCCGGAAAATCTGGTACTCAGCCACGATCTGCTTGAAGGATGCTATGCACGTTCGGGTCTGCTGAGCGAGGTGTTACTGTACGAACAGTACCCTAATAATTATCTGTCGGATGTTGCACGACGTTCACGCTGGATCCGGGGTGACTGGCAACTGCTTAACTGGCTAAAACCACGCGTCAGAAAAGCCGATGGAACCCGGGTCAGGAATCCGCTGACCGCGCTTTCTTACTGGAAATTACTCGATAATCTACGTCGCAGTCTGGTCGCCCCCTCCTTACTGATATTGCTGTTCTTCACTCTGCTTTGGGTACCCAATCCGGTTTACTGGCTGGGCATACTGTTGCTGATATGGTTGTTGCCAGCCATCCTCTGCATTAGCCACGACCTTCTGCATAAACCTCTGCGTCGCCGCGTGAAGTCGCATCTGTTACTGGTGGGGGCGGGCGCGCTAAAGCGTCTGTCAGGTATCAGCCTTAATTTTGCGATACTGCCGCACGAAGCCGGATATTCGCTGAAAGCGATCGCCGTGACGCTATGGCGACTGGGGATAAGCAGGCGTCACCTCAGCCAGTGGGTCAGCCACAGCCAGGACAGCAGTCAGGCCAGACCCACTGTTGCACGTTTTTATCAGGCGATGTGGCTGAACGCTGCCGGTGGCGTGGCGCTGACAATACTGACCGGACAATTTGCCCCACAGCTGCTGGGGATTGCGTTACCGATCGGTTTGGTATGGTGTGTGGCACCGCTGCTGATGAGCTGGCTGAGTCGCCAGCCCGTGCGAAAGGTTTTTTCGCCTAATCAGGAACAAAAACAGCTGTTACGCCAGACAAGCCGTGAAATCTGGGCTTTTTTTGAAACATTTGCCACAGCAAAAGAGAACTGGCTTCCGCCTGATAATTATCAGGAAATACCACAACCGACGGTGGCACACCGAACTTCTCCTACCAATATTGGTCTTTCACTTATGGCTAACCTGACGGCATGGGACTTTGGCTACCTGCCTGGCGGAGAGGTGCTCCGGCGCGTGTCGCTCACGCTCGACACGATGGATAAAATGGAGCACTACCGGGGCCATCTCTACAACTGGTATGACACCCGTACGCTGGTCCCCCTCAGTCCACGCTATATCTCCAGCGTCGACAGCGGCAATATGGCCGGGCATTTATTGACCCTGCGTGCAGGCCTGTCCGCCATGCGTCATCAGCCTGTTTTAAGCAACCAACAGATACTGGCAGGACTGAACGATACGCTGGATATTCTGGAAAAACAGTGGGGTAAGAACCCACCTGACAGCCTGAGACTGCTGCGCAAGCATTGCCTGAACGCGGTGTCGCTCTCTCCGCAGGCGCTTTTCAGCGAACTGAAAAGCATGCGCACCCAGTGCAACCATCTGACCAGCGCATGTCATCAGGGATCTCCTCTTCAGATGCGCTGGGCTGGACATCTGGAGCATCAACTGGTTCAGCTTTGCCATGAGTGGTCTCTGTTGCTTGGCTGGTTGCCTGCATCCTGGAATGAACAGACGCTGCCGACGCTGAGCGAGCTTGCCCGTCCGACATTAACCGGTACAGGAACGCCTCCGGCGTCAGTGGCGGAGCAGGCCCGAATGCGACTCAATATTATCACCGAGCTGGAACAGCGGCTGGATGAGCATGCCCGGATGGATTTCGCCTTTCTGTACAGTGAAGCAACCAGTCTGCTCAGCGTCGGTTATAACTGTGACACCAATATGCCTGACAAGAGCCACTACGATCTCCTGCCGTCTGAAATCCGCCTGACCAGTTTTCTTGCCATTGCGACTAATCAGCTGCCTCTTAAAAGCTGGTACGCGCTGGGTCGATTGTTTACCACGATTGATAATGAAACTGCCCTGATGTCATGGAGCGGATCCATGTTTGAATATCTGATGCCGAATCTGGTGATGCCCACCTGGCCCGGCAGCCTGCTCGATGAAATGAGTCAGTCGGCGGTTATGCGCCAGATTCACTGGGGGAAAGAACGCGGGGTACCATGGGGTGTTTCAGAGTCTGGCTATCATGCTTTTGATGTTCAGCATAATTATCAGTATCAGGCATTTGGCGTACCGGGGCTCGGTCTACGCAGGGGACTTGCCGATGACATGGTTGTCGCTCCTTACGCCACGCTGCTGGCGCTGATGGTTTCCCCGCAGAAAGCTTGTGAGAATCTGTTCAGGCTGCAAAAAAATGGTGCATGCGGAGAATACGGTTTTTATGAAGCGCTGGACTATACCCCCTCACGTCTTGCAACCGGTCAGCTCTATGCGGTGGTACAGTCCTGGATGGCGCATCACCAGGGTATGGCATTTCAGGCGCTGGCTCATGTGCTGCTTGATGCCCCCATGACTGAACGCTTTATGTCCAGTACGGTATTCCGGTCAGCGAGTCTGCTGTTACAGGAGCGCGTGCCGGATGCGGTCGATCTGTACAGTCCGCGCCGTCATTTTGAATCTCATGAGGGCATGGTCAAACCCGTTCGCTATGAACCCCGTATTTTCTATAGCGTGGATACCCCCGCCCCGGATATTCAACTCCTGTCCAACGGCCATTATCATCTGATGTTGACCGCGGGCGGCGGCGGTTACAGTCGCTGGAATGATATTGCACTAACGCGCTGGCGCAGTGATACCACCCGTGATAACTGGGGAGCATTCTGCTACATCCGCGATACCCAGACGGGAGATGTGTGGAGCAATACCTGGCAACCAACAGGCTACACCAGCGGACAAGACGAGGAAGTGTTGTTCACCGATGCGGGGGCAGAATTCAGACGCAGCTTAGGGGGACTCAGCGTCAAAACTCAGGTGGTGATCTCTCCGGAGGATGATGTTGAATTGCGACGGCTCACACTGATTCATCGTGGTCGCAAGCCTCGCTCTCTGGAGCTGACAACCTATGCTGAAGTGGTACTGGCACCTGATGCCAGCGATCTGGCACACCCGGCATTCAGCAATTTGTTTATTCAGACTGAGCTGGCTCCTGAGCGTGACGCTATTCTTTGCCACCGGCGCCCGCGCTCACCGGATGAACCGGGCCCTTGCCTGTTTCACATGATGGTGGTGCACGGCGATAACCGACATAACGTGTCGTTTGAAACGGACAGGGCAAGGTTTATTGGACGTGGCAGAAACCCTGCGAATGCACAGGCAATAGAGACGGGAGGGATGCTAGGCAACACGTCGGGCTCGGTGCTGGATCCGATACTGGCAATTCGCAACGCCATTATTCTGCAGCCGGGGCAGCCGGTTACGATTGATATCATTTATGGCATCAGCGAGACCCGTCAGCAGAGCCTGGCGTTGCTGGAGAAATATCGCGATTACCCTATCGCCGATCGCGTCTTTGAACTGGCCTGGTCTCACAGTCTGGTGGTATTGCGCCAGATGAACGCCAGTGAAGATGATGCCACGTTGTTCAATAGTCTCGCCAGCGCTGTGCTTTACCCTGTCCAGGAGCTGCGCGCCGAAGGCCAGGCGATCGGCCGCAACCGGCGTGGCCAGTCCGGACTGTGGGGCTGGGCAATTTCAGGGGATCTGCCGATAGTGCTGCTGAGTATAACCAGCGAGGAAAGTATCACCTCAGTGACCACACTGATTCAGGCACACCGTTACTGGAGACAGAAAGGGCTGGATGTTGATTTAGTTATCCTGAATAACAGCCCCGGCGGCTACCAGCAGGGATTACAAAATCAGATTATGGAGTTAATTTATGCCGGGTCTGAAGCCAGTCTGCTGGATAAAAAGGGCGGGCTTTTTGTCCGCAACGGTGAGCATCTCTCCGCTGAGGATAAGTTGCTTTTGATGAGCGTGGCCTGTCTTTATCTTGATGACCGCGCAGGGGGGATTAATGAGCAGCTTAACCAGCGTATTCATACCCTGAAATCGCCGGCAAGGGCATTCATTCCGCGTGCTGTGCGCGAGCGTAATCAACATACGGACTGGAGCCCTGATACCAGTCAGTTATGCCATTTCAATGGGTACGGTGGATTTTCTCAGGATGGGCGGGAGTATCAGATCGTCCTTCGGGAAAATGCGCTTACACCGGCTCCCTGGTCGAACATACTGGCAAATTCTCGTTTTGGCAGTGTGATCTCAGAGGCAGGGCAGGCCTATACCTGGTATGAGAATGCCCATGAATACCGGTTGACGCCGTGGGAGAACGATCCGGTGAGCGATCGCAGCGGCGAGGCATTTTACCTGCGCGATGAAGAGAGCGGGGAGTGCTGGTCGCCGACGGCTTTACCTGTTCGCGGACACGGTGATTACCTGACCCGCCATGGTTTTGGCTACAGCGTTTTTGCCCATCGTGAGAGTGGTATAGACAGCGAGTTGACGGTCCTGGTTGCTGAAGAAGATCCGGTTAAACTGGTGCTCCTGACGCTCAGTAACTCTTCGGGACGGACACGTCAACTTTCCGTCACAGGCTATGTAGAGTGGACGCTCGGAGAAACACTAACGCGCTCAGCCCCTCACATTGTGACACATGTGGCCAGAACGCCCGGCGGCTGCGGGATACTTGCGAATAACTTTTATGGTGATAATGGTGGCGGCCGAACTACATTTTTTGCCGTCAGCGGTAATGACTGTTCTCTGACAGGGGACCGCCGGGAGTTTATTGGCCGTAATGGTTCCCTTCACGCCCCTTCGGCTATGAAACTGCAAAAGCTTTCTGGTAAGACGGGGGCCGGTCTGGATCCCTGCGGAGCGGTGCAATCGGCGGTTACATTAATTGACGGGGACCAGAGGACGTTTATTTTTATCCTCGGCGCAGAGGAGAATGATGTTTGTGCTCAGGAGACGCTGGCCCGCTACATGAACGAGGATACGGTCCTCCAGGAGCTGAACCGGATTCATAATCACTGGCACAATGTTCTCGATAAAATCGTAGTTAACACCCCCGACACGTCCGTAAATTTACTGGTTAATGGCTGGCTGTTGTATCAGACGGTCGCCTGCCGTCTTATGGCCCGGAGTGGCTACTATCAGTCTGGCGGTGCATTTGGTTTTCGCGATCAGCTGCAGGATACGCTGGCTCTGAGCCACGCTGCTCCGGACCGGATGCGTGAACAGATAATACTCTGTGCATCACGGCAGTTTATCGAGGGGGATGTGCAGCACTGGTGGCACCCGCCACACGGCAACGGTGTGCGTACCCGCTGTTCCGATGACTATCTTTGGCTGCCGCTTGCTGTTTGCCACTATGTTGAAACGACGGGGGATATGGATGCACTGGAAATACGCATTCCTTATCTGGAGGGACGCTCGCTTCAGCCTGGTGAAGAGTCTGTCTATGACACGCCGGTCATCAGCGGCACCGAAGAGACACTCTGGTTACACTGCGTCAAAGCTATTCACTATGGACTTCGCTTCGGGGAGCATGGCCTGCCGCTGATGGGGGCTGGTGACTGGAATGACGGGATGAACCGGGTGGGTATCGAAGGCAAAGGTGAAAGCGTCTGGCTGGGCTTCTTCCTGTACGACATTTTGCAGCGGTTTGCAGCGCTGGCGGAGCGCAGGCTGGATGAAAGCGTCGCCGCGATGTGCCGTTCACAGGCTCTGCGCCTGCAAAGTAATCTCGAAGCCCACGCCTGGGATGGGGAATGGTACCGGCGCGGGTATTTTGACGATGGTACTCCCCTGGGATCGAAAACCTCACAGGACTGCCGGATTGATGCGATTGCGCAGAGCTGGTCTGTATTGTCCGGCGCCGCGAGCCCGGGACGGTGCGCAAAGGCCATGCAGGCGCTGGATAAGCACCTTGTGGATAACGAAGGAGGGCTGATCAAACTGTTAACGCCTCCTTTCGACGGACACGGTCCAAATCCGGGCTACATACAGGGGTACCTGCCCGGCGTGCGGGAAAACGGAGGGCAGTATACGCATGGCGCCATCTGGGCAGTGATGGCCTTTGCCCGAATGGGGAATGCCGGACGAGCCTGGCAACTCTGGTCAATGCTCAACCCTATAAATCATACCCTGAATGCGGACTCTGTCGGGATTTATAAAGCTGAGCCTTATGTCATGAGTGCTGATGTCTACAGCGTCGCTCCCCATACCGGACGTGCAGGGTGGAGCTGGTATACCGGTTCCGCAGGCTGGGCCTGGCGTTTACTTACCGAGGAATTACTGGGGATAAAACGTTCCGGCACTGACTTTAGTGTTCATGCCAGGTTACCGGATGAGTGGTCGTCTTTTTCTATGGCATATCAATATGGTGAAAGCCATTATCAGATTAGTGTTTCACGCGGCGATGCAGAATATTGCGTGACGCTGGATGGTGTTCTCCTCCCTGATGACAGAATACCGCTGAAGGATGATGGACAAAACCATACGGTTGAGATCATTCAGAACTGACACTGATCCCGGAGGTGCATTAACGTCTGCCGTTAATGCGCTGATTATCCCTGAGAACATCAATCGCAGTCTGCATGGCGATTTTGTCATCCCGCCTTTTTTGTTTGTCCTGCATGACCTGAAGGTATTCCAGCAAGGTGCGGGTATTAATCGGTCGGCCCTGTTTACCCACAGCCAGCACGGCTTCGCCAAGAATAATTTTCACAGGCGGTAGTTGTGCCGGATACCAGTCAAGGGTGTCTTCTGATTTCATCTTAAATTTCTCACGGAAGGGTAGTGTATCATAAATAAGACGTTCAATTTTCAATATCTGATATCCTGATTCAGACACAACTTAACATAACTTATGCCAGTTATTTTTATATTAAAGCGTATAATAATTACTGTATTCCTCAGAGAATTATTTATGTCTTATACAAATGGGCTCAGGTATTTTAAAGAAAGACCGGTTCATGTTGCCTGCCCGGTATGTGCACACAGAGCCGATCAGAAAGCAGGTAAACTAAGAAAAGATGCGGTTCTTGAGTGCCCTGCCTGCGGACTGTTGTTCAGACCTTCAGAATGCTGGTGTATCGGCGGCTGATCACTTAACGTCAGTGATGTCGGAAAATGACAACATTCCTCCTGTACTGCTGTTGTCGAGGGTATGATAATGAAATCTAAAAAATCTGTTTTTATTGAAGGGCATATCATGTCGAACAGCTGTCACGGACAGCCTGGCCAACCTTTCTGTATTCACCGGGTCAGGTTTAGTAATGGTAAATATGCGATTATTCGGGTGGCATCCGGGATATGTTTCAAACCAGGCGAAATTATTCAACGAAACGATTGTGAGTGGTTTTATAAACTTACCAAAATTCGGCTTCTTTCTTTTGAGTACCTTGATGATGATGAATCAAGAAGACAATTCCTTGAGTATCAATGATAAAACCATGGATTTATAACAGAATAAATTTGCTGGCTTACAATTCACCCTTGGCTCTTTAAATTATTCACCAGTCATTGAAAAATATTTTTTCCTGAATTTAGATGAATTTAAATTATCTAAAACAAAATGTATCGCTAAAGACGAATTGCCTCATTGTTTTCCTTTTGCGTTATAACCTTCATTAGCATTAAGGAAATTTATGGCACAGACTTTTACTCATAATTTACTTCATCCTCGCCACTGGCTTACCTGGTCTGGTTTGGGTCTGCTGTGGCTTCTCGTTCAACTTCCTTACCCGGTTTTACATATTCTGGGCTCTGGCCTTGGAAAAATATCCAGACCCTTTCTGAAACGCCGGGAACGGATTGCGATTAGAAATATCGAACTGTGCTTTCCCGAGATGACACCGTTTGCCCGGAGCCAGATGGTCAATAAAAACTTTGTTTCTCTCGGGCTGGGACTGATGGAAACAGGAATGGCCTGGTTCTGGAGCGATGCGAGAGTCAAAAAATGGTTTGATGTCGAAGGGCTTGAAAACCTGACCGGTGCGACAAGAGGAGTAATGGTTGTCGGGATTCATTTTATGTCCCTTGAGTTGTGTGGAAGAGTAATGGGGTTATGCCATCCTATGATGGCAACGTATCGCCCACACAATGATCCATTAATGGAATGGGTACAGACAAAAGGGCGTATGCGTTCAAATAAAGCTATGATTAATCGACGTAATTTATCTGGTTTTGTTCATGCGCTAAAAGCAGGTGAAGCCGTTTGGTTTGCACCAGACCAGGATTATGGGTCTAAGGGAAGCGTTTTTGCACCTTTTTTCTCGGTAAAAAAAGCAGCCACGACGAACGGAACGTATGCTCTGTCAAAACTCGCTGGTGCACACTTGATCACACTTAGCATGATTAGACGTAGCGATAAAAAAGGTTATCACATGTATATCAGCAATCCGTTGGCAGGCTATCCAGGGGAAGACAAGGTCGCCGCAGCGGCTTATATGAACAAGGTCATCGAGCGTGAAATTCTCCGTGCCCCTGAGCAATACCTGTGGATGCATCGCAGGTTTAAAACGCGTCCTGAAGGCGAAGTCTCTTTATACAAATGAACAACTCTACTTGTCATGAGCCAGAATCTATCTTTCTTGCCACTGCGTATTTGTAAAAATGCGATAAGGAATTTTCGATCGGATTCATGTTAACGATGGCTTGACTGACAGCCAAGGTTAATCAATTGAACCGGTTCGCATTTGAAGGTCCGTTTTTCGCTCACAGCGGACCTTTAGCTCTGTTAGCTTTTCCGCTCAGTGCCATGAATCGACTGCAAGGGTAAATAAGATATCTAAATGTTAATGGTTTTCCACGATGGATATATGGTTGAGATATCCATCTGGTTCTGGTCGATATTTTGGCTGATGTGTAATGGCTGAAGGTCATGGTCTAGACATTGTATGTTAAAAACTAGGCAGAGCTTTGTTCCGAACAAGACGCTTCTAGACCAAATGACCGTCAACTTTTGATGCTGGAATAAATTATTATTTTGGTTATGTTACGTAAGGTTGATAACTTTAAACTGTTAATATTTTTTTCTCTTTTCGGTATTTCTATATCTTAATGGTGGTAATTTATATTTTTTAGAGAAAACCCGAGTAAAAGTCTGTTGAGAATCGAATCCATATTTTAAGGCAATAACCATTACGGCCTCATTAGTCCCGATAAGATCTTTTGCTGCAAGTCTAAGTTTCGTATCTCTTATGTACTTCCCAAGGCTAACTTCCTTTACCTGCAAAAAAATCCGCTGAAGATGCCACTTGGAGTATCCTGCCCGCGCAGCAACATCCTCTATCTTCAGCGGTTTGTTTAAATTTGAATCAATCCATTTTGTTATCTCATCGATGATGTCTTTGTAGTGGTCAACTAAAACTGGCCACGGCTTTAGAGTTTTTCCAGTATCGGTTTTCCGACTCGTTTGGAGGTAACCCACCGTTATAGTCATGCGGCCTTAGCGAGCTGTAATACCCGACGATATAGTTTGTGATCGCATGAGCTGCTTGGCTAAAGTTTATATAGCCTGTCACTGGCACCCACTCGTTTTTCAGACTTCTGAAGAAGCGTTCCATCGAGCTGTTATCCCAGCAGTTTCCGCGTCGGCTCATACTTTGCCTGATCCGGTAACGCCACAATAACTGCCGGAACGGCCTGCTTGTGTAGTGGCTACCCTGGTCACTATGGAACATCACTCCCGCTGGTTTGCCTCGGGTTTCCCACGCCATTTCCAGCGCTTTCATGGTTAGCTTGCTGTCCGGTGAGAATGACATTGCCCAGCCTACCGGTTTCCTGGCGAACAAATCGAGAACGACGGCAAGGTAAGCCCAGCGCCTGCCTGTCCAGATATACGTCACATCGCCGCACCATACCTGATTAGGCTCTGTCACTGCGAACTGTCGCTCAAGGTGATTCGGGATAGCGATGTGTTCATGGCCACCACGTTTATACCGGTGGGTTGCTGACAACTCACCAGTCCCAGTTCTTTCATGAGCCTGCCGGCAAGCCAGCGTCCCATTCTGAAGCCTCTCAGGGTTGCCATGATGGCGATACTTCTCGCGCCAGCAGAGCCATGGCTAATGTTATGCAGCTCCAGAACCTGACTACGTAATACAGCCCGCTTGCCGTCTGGCTTTTCGGGGCTTTTTACCCAGTATTTGTAGCTGCTGCGATGAACCCCGAACACGTGGCAGAGTGTGACCACAGGATACTGCGCTCTGAGTTTCTCGATTAACGAGAACTGTTCAGGGAGTCTGACATCAAGAGCGCGGTAGCCTTTTTTAATATGTCGTTTTCCATTTCAATGCGTTGTAGCTTTTTCTTTAGCTCACGTATTTCAATCTGTTCCGGGGTTAAAGGAGAGGCTTTAGGTATTTTGCCCTGTCGTTCCTCCCGTAACTGCTTTACCCATCGCGTCATGGTAGAAAGCCCCACGTCCATAGCACTGGCCGCAGCTGCAACGGTGTAGTTCTGATCAAGGACCAGTTGAGCGGATTCGCGTTTAAACTCTGCGCTGAAATTTCTTTTTTTCATTGGGACACCTGTATTGTTCTGAGATGAGCATATCACCTCTGTTCAGGTGGCCAAATTCAGTAAACCACTACAATTCAAGGGCTGATACCGGAATAACGGTCATAGATAAAGCTCTCCATTGCGGTTACCGGGAGCTACAGGGGAAAATATGCTCCCTGTTTTCTCAGACAGTGAAGCTGATTTCTACAGAGCGGGCACTGCGATCGCCCTCACCATGGTAAACAGCTTCGATGTTGTTACCGTCCGGATCCAGAACAAAAGCGGCATAGTATCCGGGATGATAGGTTCGTTCGGCAGGTGCGCCGTTATCACGTCCGCCATGATTTAGTGCTGCGTGGTAAAACGCGTTCACCGATTCACGGTCTGCGGCCTGAAAGGCCAGATGGTGCCGTCCTGTAGACACCCCTCCAGACTCCGAACTTTTTACGGACGAAATGACCAGTTCGTCAGCCCAGATATAATCGTCATCGGTGATAACCAAGGGGATCTTAAGTTCCGCCAGAACAGCTGTGTAAAACGCTTTGCTTGCGGCAAAGTCGTTTACCACGAGCTGGATATGGTCGATAAGTCTGCCACGATGCAGCGTATAGTTATCCATGGTTCATTTCCTTATTCAGATTCTGTCAGTCAGGTCTTTACCTATGAAACTCAACAGAGGCACAACTCTACGTAATGATTGTGTTGTTGGAAAAAAAATACATTAAGTTTTGTGCTCTGAACCCGACAGATATCAGAAAATCATTCCAGATTTGGTCTTTGTACAGGAATTGCTATTCCGTTATTCGCTTATGACCAGGCTCTCAATTGCCAGTTGTAATATAACGAGCAGGGATGAGATAAGAGCAAGCCATTTTAAGGGGCGTAGTTTACGTTCAGGTATAGAGAGCGTGTGGAGTATGGCATGACGCTTCATTTTATTGAGTGGCATGCTGCCTCCTGAAAAAGAGCCGCCTGCACAGGCTGCTACACAATGAAAAAAGAATCATTCCACAAGCAAGGCACTTATGAGCAAGGTTAGTTGCTCTGGAGCTAACGTAACGGTTAAGGCGGTAAGAACAAGCCACAAGCGGCTAAACGTTTTCCTTCCGAGTTGACAGTTTCCTGCTGGGGAGCTGTTCGTTTGTTAGCCAGAACAGGTTAACGAATAAAATTAGTATATCCATACTAAGTAAATGGTTGTTTAGCGTTTATTTAAATAATGCCATTCAAATAATACGCACTCAAATAATAAACAAGACGGGACTATCCAGTCTTGCTAATTGACAGGCGCTCATGAGAACTGGAGAGATAATTCTTTCTGGTGAGCCACAATGGAATCACACCCCGGTCAGGGTATTCCCGGGTTTAAGTAGCGTGATTAATCGGCACTGTATCGCAAGTGAAAATGGTCGCCGACCATTCGAGTTTCACGTTAGATTTTCTAGTACAGCCATTTAAAAGTAGCTCGAATTAACATTTCTGACTACGTTTGCATATTCCGAAAAGATGTTCTTATTTATGCTATTCCGGATAGTACCTTTTTTGATTTTAATCGTTCCAGCACTGGTCATAAAATGGACGATTAAAATGAAAATCAGAACGCTATCTCTTACCTTAGCCTTTACCTCTTCTCTTGCTTTTTCTTGCCAGCTTTTTGCCGCCGAAGGGCTGACGCCGTTACAGCCCGGTGCGACCACCGGTACCCATACTGGCGCATTTCCGCCCGATGGGCTGTATATGTCAATGACATCCACCTATGAAACCGGCGTCGTGCGAAACGGTAGCGGCGACACGGCGAAAATCGCCGGAGGGAAAAATAAGCTCTCAAACGTCGGGCTGGTGATGGCCGCCACCTGGGTTCCCGGCTGGGAATTTCTCGGTGCCCGCTATGCGGCGATGGTCGTACAGCCCTATAAGTTTATTCAGGTAAAAAATACCGGCCAGCACACCACCGACCATACCAGCGGCCTGCTGGGGACCAGTATTACCCCCCTCGCTCTTTCCTGGGATTTACACAACAATTTCCACGTTGGCGCCGGGTTAGCCGTCTATTTACCGGATGGCAAAACGGCCTATACCCGCAATGCGGCAACCGGGCGTAAAGAGACCTCCGGGGATAACGTCTCATGGGAATATTGGTCGTTTGAACCCAATATCGCCATCAGCTATCTGACCGACGATTGGGGGATTACGCTTAATAATATTTTTGACTTCAATACGAAAAATAACGAAACCGACTACCGCTCTGGTAGCACCTGGTATCTGGATGTTACTGCCACCCATCGTATCAACAATAGCCTCACCGCCGGGCTTATCGGTAACTGGACTAAGCAGGTGACTGACGACAAGATTAACGGTAGAACGGTACAGGGGGTAGAGGGTATTTATTCTGCCGGCAAACGCGTCGAACATATCAAAGCTGGTCCGATGATGAGCTATAGCGTCAGCGGTGTCACCGTTACCGGCCGACTATTGTTTAATTTGCACAGCGAAAATGATGCCGGAATGACCTTTTTCCATATCGGGGTTTCGATGCCGCTTTAGTCATGCAATATCTCCCCCTTTATTATCCGGGCGTAATACGTCAGGTTGTCAGGAGCAGGAAGAGACCACGTTTTCTGCTCCTGACGGTTCTCTTTGATAGTTATCACATCTTGTGCATTCCCGGCTTAAAAACTACATCCTGTTTGCTGACAATAACGCCTCCCCCTCACGGACAGGAGCGTTTATGTTCGCCGAAGAAGCCATCATGATGATTCCCGGCTGGAACGCATTTCCACAGGCACTCCAGCAGGCTTTACTGCGTCAGTCGCGCGTTCGCAGCGAAAAAGCCGGCAGTATTGTCTTTCATCAGGGAGCCGAAGTAGAGGCAATTGCCTGGACGCTGAAAGGTCATCTCTTTGCTAATGTTCATCATGCAAACGGCAACCAGACGCTGCTCACCCACGTGCCTGTAGGACGTATGATCTTGTTTAACTTTGTCTGGAAGCACACCCCCTTAGATCGCAACTTCATCGCCATGACCGATGTCGAATTACTTATTCTCCCCCGGGCCAGCGCGACGCAGTTGCTAGCTCAATTTGATGAATTCAAAATGCAAGTAATAGATTCACTCACCGAGAGGCTTAACGATCTGGATCGGGTGCTGTACACCCATAAAGTGGCCTCAAGGGAAGCCTGCGTGGCGGCTTTTCTGGTGGATTGTGAAGAAGGCCAAAAGGGACCGCGTCGCGAGCGTCACATTCCCTTTACGATGCAGTTTATGGCCGAATGCCTGCGCCTCTCTCGTCCTTTTGTTGCCAAAACGCTCAGGCATTTCGCTGACCGCCAGATGGTGGCGCTCAACTACGGCAATATCGAAGTGCTCGATCTTGATGGACTGAGGCAGGTCGCCAGCCGTGAGATTATGTGAATTGTGAACTACGGCGCGCGGCAAATGTTAATTCTTTCCATTTGCTTATCAGGTTACCTGCCAGGATAAATCCAGGCAAATCTGAAGCGAGACACCGACCATGTACTGTGAAGATTATCGTTATGATGAGTCACCCCCCACCTTGTCGCAGGATGTCGCTCTTTCCGATCCGCATATCATGACCAGAATGATGTTCTTCGTAAACCTGGTCACTACTGGTTCCATTTCATCTGCGGCAGAGCGTATGGGAATATCCATTTCTTCTGGCTCACGATGGCTGTCTGACCTGGAAAAAGAGATCGGCTGTCCTCTTTATCGGCGCAACAACAAAGCCATGCCGCTGACCGATGCCGGTGATTATTTATATCGGAATTTCTGTCTGATCGGCGAGAAGGTCGGCCAGCTAAAAAATGAGCTGACTCATTTTTCCACCCAGCGTCGGGGAACGATTCGCATCTGCTGTACACCGGTGTATGCCGAACAATATCTGATGCCCATCGTCGCCAACTATCTGGCCGGAAACCGTCAGGTAAATATCGCCGTCCATGTCTCCGCCTTCGGCATTCAGAGCTGGAAAGATCACGATATCATCATCGGCGCCGTCAATGCCTTAAGCCACCAGCAGGACCAGGAACTCCCTCTGGTGAAACGTAATCTGATCGCTGAACCTTTCGTGACCGTTGCCTCACCGCAGTATTTGCTGATGAACGGCATGCCACAGCACCCATCCGAGCTGGTGCACCATCGCTGCCTGTTCGCCAGCTCGCTGACCGGCAGCAACGACTGGGCCTATGAGATCAATAACGAACGTCACTTTTTCAAAATTCCCAAATCTCTTGAGGTGTGTGACAGCACCCTGTTACGAAAATCGGTGCTTTCAGGGGCCGGAATAGCCTACCTGCCGGAATATGTTGTGCAGCGAGATATTCGCAATGGCAAACTGACCTGCTTGTTTAAAGAGATGAAAACATCACAATGGTTGTTAAACCTCTATTATCCAGCCCGTAGTCAGATAACCGAATGCGTATCCTCTTTTAAACATTTTTTGATTGAGCAACACACTGTTACCTTTGAGCAAATACGGGCGGCGAATCATTAAAAATACGCCGGTGAACCTTTTCATATTTGCAAACACACTTTTTATTTTTAGTCTTCAATCTCTATAGTCGTATTGTTAATCTTATTTCAGTTAGTTTGTTTTCACAATAATTACATTACCCGTCGCAGATGTTTTATGAAGCATCGCCCCTTATTACATAAATCGGTTGATAAGGGGGTAATTAAATTTATTAACTGGGTGAGAATTATGCAAAATACCAATAACATTGCCGATAAAACGGCTAATCATTCCAGCACCCGGAGTAATTTCGGCGGCTGGGGCTGGAGCATGGTCGGCTTCAGTATGTTGATGTACTACAACTTCGCCGCCTGGACCGCTGACGGCCTGAACGTTATCGTCCAAAGCTTTGTCGATCTCCACGGCTGGGACTTCGCCACGCTTCTCTCTTTCTCAACGCCCGCCGGATGGATTGGCGTTATCGGCGCGCTGGTGATCGCTGAAATGATCAAGCGCAAAGGGGCAAAAATCGTCGCTATTCTTGGCCTGCTGGCGCTGGGATTGACGATGATCTGGTTTGGCCGCGTCACCTCTTACGCCGAATACGCTATTGGCCTGGCGCTGATGAATCTGCTGGCTACTGGCTGCTGTTTCAACGTCCCCGCCACTTTACTGAATAGCTGGTTTCCAAGGAAAAAAGGCCTCGCGCTCGGCTGGGCGACCATGGGAATGTCGTTCTGTACCGCGACGCTGATCCCCATTATGTTTTTCCTCTTTGACCGCTTCGGCGTACCCGGCGCTTATGCCGTCGTCGGCGGGACGTTAATCACCCTTGGCATCATCTCCATATTCTGGATCCGCAATACCCCGGAAGAAATGGGTTTGTACCCGGACAATGAACCGATTTCTCGTGAACAGCAGGCGGCAAACCTTGCGGCCCAGACCGACTATCAGAGCCCCTTTACCTACCGCGTACTGTTCCGCGACCGCGAAATGTGGCTGATTTCCGTCGGCTTCGGCCTGCTGTGGCTGGTGGATATTGGCGTCGTCAGCCAGTTGATCCCGCGACTGATTTCTGTTGGCTATGATAAAGAAACCGCCGTCTGGATGTTCACCTCCGCCGCGCTGATTTGCGCTATTTTCAGCTACTTCTGGGGTTGGGTAGATGTGAAAGTTGGCACCCGAAAAGCCAGTATCGCTTACGCCTTTTTCTTTGCTGTGACCCACGCTTGTCTGCTGGTACGCGGTAACGACTACTTCACCTACTTCACACTATTAATGGTTGGCGCCAGTATCGCTGGTATCAAAGAGCTATGTACATCGATGGTTGGGACAGTGTATGGCCGCTACGACTTTTCCGCCGCTAACCGTCTGGTTTCAACTATTGCCTGTTTATTCCGGGTTAGCTGTTTTGCAGTTGTTGCCGTCAGTCTGAAATATACCGGTGATTATGATGGAGCTTATATCTCTTTTATCGCCCTGGATATTATTGCGGCCCTGTTAATTTTCATGATTAACGATAAATGCAAAGGCAAAACAGATTCTGTTGTCACCGTGTAAATATTTTACAGTTCCGCACCAGGGAATAACGTCTTCGTAAACCGCCGGTTCACGAGTATTAACGTCACTTATTCAGGAAGTCATGCCATGCTGGAAAAAGAGATTATTTCGCCGCAACGCGTTGCCGCCATGGTGGAAGAAGGAATGACCATTATGATTGGCGGATTTATGGCGGTAGGAACGCCAGAAAAAATTATCGATGCGCTGGTGGAAAAAGGCGTGGGTAATTTAACAATTATCGCTAATGACACTGGTTTTATCGATCGAGGGATCGGCAAATTGGTAGTCAATAAACAGGTACACAAGATTATTTCCTCCCATATTGGCCTGAACCCGGAAACCGGACGCCAGATGTCCTGTGGTGAGCTTGAAGCGGAACTGGTTCCCCAGGGAACGCTGGTTGAGCGTATCCGCGCTGGAGGCGCCGGACTAGGCGGTGTACTCACCCGCACCGGGCTTGGCACGGTCGTGGAGGATGGCAAACAGCAGATCATTATTGACGGTCAGCCCTGGTTGCTGGAACACCCCCTGCAGGCAGATATCGCTCTGATTCACTGCTCCATTGCCGATACCGCCGGTAATGCGATGTTCAATAAAACCACCAAAAACTTTAACCCAGTGATGGCTACTGCCGCGCGCCTGGTCATCGCCGAGTGCGAATCCATCGTACCAATGGATTGCGCCGCCGCCGACCGTTACAACACGCCCGGCATTTTTATCGACTACCTGGTTAAGGGGGAAGATCACCATGGATAAAAACGCCATGAGAGAACGCATTGCGCGCCGGGTTGCAAAAGAGCTTCACAAAGGGGACCTGGTGAATCTGGGGATTGGCCTGCCGACGCAGGTCGCCAACTACGTCGCCGACGATCTTGGCGTCATCTTCCAGTCTGAAAATGGCCTGGTGGGGCTCGGCCCCACGCCGGATAGCGACAGTATCGACGCCGATTTAACTAACGCCGGCGGTCAACCGGTCACCGCTGTACCCGGCGCGGCGTTTTTCGATAGCGCCCTGTCATTCGCCATCATCCGCGGCGGCCACGTTGACGTTACCGTGCTGGGGGCGCTGGAAGTGGATCAGGAGGGCAATCTCGCCAACTGGATCATCCCCGGCAAGATGGTGCCCGGAATGGGCGGGGCGATGGACCTCGTGAACGGCGCCCGACGGGTGATTATCGCCATGGAGCACTGCGATAAAAGAGGCCAGTCTAAAATTTTGCCCCGCTGCCAGCTTCCGCTGACAGCAGTCGGCCAGGTCAATCTGATCGTGACGGAAAAAGCGGTCATTGAAGTCAATAACGGCCTGATGTTGCGCGAAATCGCCGCGGATACCAGCGTGGAGGAAGTGGTTGCGCAAACCGCCGCACCGCTACGCATCTCTGAAACATTAATCCAGTTTTCCTAAAAAGGACACCATCAATGAAAGTGATACCGATTAGTGAAGCTAGCCCTTACAACCCACCACTGCATCACGCCATGGTGGCGCTGAAGCTTTGCGACGGCGCGTTATGCAACGCACAACAGTTCTGGTGCGGACTGTCGCATTTTTTACCCGGAGGCGGCGCCGAGTGGGCTTATGACGATTCGCCGACGGAAAAACTCTACGTGGTACTGGACGGCGCTATCACCATTCGTACCAGAGAGGAAACGCGTGTTGTCAGCAAAGGGGAAGCCGTTTTCCTCGCGCCGTTTGAGGGGCGAGAAGTGGTTAACCACACCAATTATCCGACCAGTATGCTGGTCATCGCCAGCAATACGTAACCAGTAAGGGATCATTATGGACACAACATGGGATAAAAAAGTCAAAGCGCTGTTCAACCTTGAAGGCAAAGTTGCGGTTATCACCGGCGGTGCGGGCGCGCTCGGTGAAGGTGTAGCCCGTGGCCTGGCGAATTACGGCGTTAAAGTCGCGGTAACCGGCCGTACCATTGCCACCCTGGAAAAAACCGTTCAGCAGGTGCAGGAAGCGGGCGGCGAGGCCCTTGCTATCGCTGGTGACATGACCGACGAAGTGGCGGTTAAAAACCTGGCGGATAAAGTGGTCGCGGCCTGGGGGAAAGTTGACTTTCTGATCAATATTGCCGGCATCGCCATTCGTCACCCCGCTGAAGAGTTCGACATTAATGATTTCCGCAAAGTGATGGATATCAACATTACCGGCACCTTCATTCCCTGCAAAGTGTTTGGCGAGCTGTTTATCCGCCAGGGCTTCGGGAAAATCGTCAATACCTCATCGGTGCGCGCCTTTGCCGGTCATCCCGGCGGCTACGCGGCTTACGGTACATCGAAAGGGGCCATCAACTTATTAACCAAACAGCTGGCTACCGAGTGGGCGAAATACAATATCAACGTTAACGCCGTCGCGCCGACTATCTTCTGGACGCCGCTGACCCAGGAAGTACTGGAAGACGAAAAGCTGAAAAAGATCTTCCTCGATCGCATTCCGATGGGTCGGGCTGCCGTAGTGGAAGATATGGTTGGTAGCGTCGTTTACCTCTGCTCCCCAGCCGCTAACTTTATCACCGGCCAGGTTATTTACATCGACGGCGGCTGCACCGCGGGTTAAGGAGATGGCTATGAACAATCCACTCACACGGGTCACCGTGCTCGGCGGCGGCCTGATGGGCAGCGGTATCGCGCAGATCTTTGCCGCCCGCGGTGTGGAGGTGACGATTTATGATATCGACGCTGGCGCCTGGACCGCGCCGGACACCATCCGCAGCAACCTGCAGCGGATGCAGGCGGAAGACGCCACCATCGAAGAGGTTATTAGCCGCGTCGTTTTTTGCGACCGCCTGGCGGAGAGCGTTAAGGGGGCGCAAATCGTCTTCGAATGCGTGCCTGAACAGCTGGCGCTTAAGCAGCGGCTGTTTTGCGAGCTGGACTCACTTTGTCCACCGGAAACGATTCTCGCCTCCAATACGTCGGTCATCAGCATCAGCGAGATCGCCCGCGATGTGACCCACAAACAGCGCGTACTGGGCACCCATTTCTGGAATCCGGCCTTTCTGATCCCGCTGGTGGAGGTCATTCGCACACGCTGGACCGACGATGCGCTATTCGAACGCACATTTGACATCCTCGCCTGGGCAGGAAAACGCCCGGTACGGGTTAATAAAGATGTGCCGGGGTTCCTGGTAAACCGGCTACAGCACGCCCTATGGCGCGAAGCGATTTACCTTGTGGAGCAGGGCATCGCCGACGCGCGCACCGTAGACGAAGGCATCCGATATGGCTTTGGTATCCGACTGCCGGCCCTCGGCCCTCTGGAAAACGCCGATATGGTAGGGACGGACCTGACTCTGGCGATTCATGAATATATTTTTCCGCATCTGAATAACGCGACAACTCCCTCGCCTCTGCTACGCCGACTGGTGAGCGAAGGCAAGCTGGGCTTCAAATCCGGTGGCGGATTTCAGACCTGGGACGACGCATCAATTAACGAAAGCCGTGAGCGACTGCTGAGCTATCTGCAGCGCGTCACTCAGCAACCTGAGGAGTAACACTATGGGTAAGAAAGTTTTTGTCGATTTAACGCATCCATTTAGCGCCGACACTCCGCGCTGGCCTTACTTCGATAAGCCGCTGATCGACAGTGCGCATACTATGGCAAAAGGCGGCGTGTTAACCCAGCGTATTTCCTGCACCATGCACACCGGTACCCACTGCGATGCCCCGCGTCATGTGATGGAAATAGAATTCGACGGTAAAAGAGCGCGCTATACGCATGAAATGCCGGTCGATGCTTATACTGGTGAGGCGGTATGCCTGGAAATTAACGTCGGGCGCTGGGAATTAATTCAGCCACATCATCTGGAAGATGCCTGTCTCCGTGCAAATATCAAACCGGAAGAGTTAGCCGGAATGGTGGTATGCCTGAATACCGGTATGCATCGTAAATTTGATGACTCAAAAGAGTATTATCACTACTCCTGCGGTACTGGCGTGGAAGCCGGAAAATGGTTTGTTAAAAATAAAGTTAAATGCGTCGCGATGGATATGCAGGCATTAGATCACCCGCTACATACTGCGATGGGGAATAACGGCGCCACGCGTATGAATTTACTTGGCGCATCCGGACGCCCGCTTACCGAAGAATATACTGAACAGTTCGGTGAAGAAGCCTATGCAGAATTTGATAAAGAGCTGTATATCAAACTCCACGGCCAAGCCGCCTATGATGAAAAGTTCGGCGATCTGGAGGCTATTGGCTGCTGGGGCACCTGGGAACCCTGCCATAAGCAGATGCTCGGCCACGGTATTGTCGGCGTTGAAAACCTCGGCGGCAATCTGGATAAAGTTTCCGGCAAGCGCTTCCGTTTCTTCTGTTTCCCACTGCGCTGGTATTTAGGCGATGGCTCGATGGTGCGCTGCGTGGCGGAAATTGATGAAGATGATATGAATAATGTCCCGGAAAGAACCTATAGCTACGGAGGCTGCATTTAATTAAATTCCTCCTGAATTATTTTTATAAGTAACGTAGCTGACTAGTTTGCTATTTAGCGAAAGGTAATCTGTGCCCGAAATAATATTTTCATTCATTCCGGGCGCATCACACTTTTACGCCAAAATAATCTTATAGCGATATTTTTACATTATTAAATATCAATGCCGCTCTGCATCGGAGGAGCAACCACATGAGTACAAAAGATGTTGTCATTGTCAGCGCCGCCCGTACGCCCATCGGCTGCTTTGGCGGCGCGCTAAAGGATCTCTCGGCTATCCAACTGGGCGAGCATGCAATCACCGCCGCTATCGCTCGCGCCGCTATCAAACCGGACGATGTTGACGAAGTGATTATGGGCAACGTACTGGGGGCAGGGCTAGGTCAGAACGTCGCTCGTCAGGTCGCTATCGCCGCCGGGATCCCGGTAGAAAAAAGCGCCTTTAACGTCAGCAAAGTATGCGGTTCCGGGCTCAAGGCGACCATTCTAGGCGCACAGGCCATCGCGCTGGGCGATGCGGAAATCGTGGTGGCTGGTGGGACGGAAAGTATGAGCAACGCCATGTACTTATCCGCCGCGGCCCGCTGGGGACAGCGCATGGGCGACAGTGCGCTGATTGACAGCCTGATTAGCGACGGTCTGACCGATGCCTTTTCCGGTGAGCATATGGGGATCACCGCCGAAAACCTGGCGCAAAAATACCAGCTCACCCGGGAAGAGCTGGACGCCTATGCGGCGGAAAGCCAGCAACGCACTGAATGGGCGCAGAAAAACGGTCGTTTCGACAACGAAATCGTGCCGATCAAAATCGTCACGCGCAAAGAAGAGCGTTACGTCAAAGCCGATGAATTCCCCCGCCACGGAACCACGCGAGAAACCCTCGCCCGGCTACGCCCGGCGTTTCGGCCAGACGGCGTGGTGACCGCAGGCAACGCTTCCGGCATTAACGACGGCGCCGCCGCGCTGGTCCTGATGAGCCGTGAAAAAGCCGCCGCCCTCCAGCTTCAGCCGCTGGCGACGATCCGCGCCTGGGGCAGCGGCGGCGTCGATCCCAATATCATGGGCTACGGGCCGGTACCCGCAACCCGTCGGGCCTTATCCCGCGCGGGCTTACAGGTGGATGACCTCGACGTCATTGAGGCCAACGAAGCCTTCGCCTCCCAGTGCCTGAGCGTGATGAAAGGGCTGGGGCTGGATCCGCAGAAAACCAACGTCAACGGCGGCGCAATTGCCCTCGGTCACCCTATCGGCGCTTCCGGCGCACGCATTCTGGTCTCGCTGGTTCATGAAATGCAGCGCCGCCACGCTCGTTATGGTCTCGCTACGCTCTGTATCGGCGGCGGGATGGGACTGGCCATGGTGGTTGAAAAAGAATAAGGATCAAGGAGTTAATTATGTCTGTAGAAAACCGCGTTATTCTGACCGTCGCCTGCACCGGGGCCTGGCCACAGAAGAGCGACACCCCGTATATTCCGCTCACACCGCAGGAGCAGGCCGATGAAATCGTCCGCTGCTGCGAGGCCGGAGCCTCCATTGCTCACATTCATGTGCGTGATGAGGAAAGTCAGGCTTCGATGGATTTCGATCAATTCGCCGAGACCGTGCGCCTGGTACGCGCGCGTTGCGATATCGTCATTAATCTGACGACCTCCGGCGGACTTGGACTGAGCGACGAAATTCGCATGAAGCCATTCCAGTTATTGCGGCCCGAAATGGGCTCTTTCGATGCCGGAACTATGAACTGGGCCCACTCAACAATATTCGAAAATAGCCCGCGCTTTCTGGAGAAACTCGCTGTCAGCATGAACGAGTGCCAGGTGAAGCCGGAGTTTGAAATCTTCGATGCCGGGATGATTTACAACGTCCTGTACTACATGAAGAAAGGGCTGATCGAGGGGAATCCACACTTTCAGTTTGTCCTCGGTGCACCGGGAGGAATGACGGCGGAAGTGCGTAACCTGATGTTCTTGCTCGATACCTGCAAACAGCATTTAGGAGATAATTTCACCTGGTCGGCGTTGGGCATTGGTCGCGGTCACCTGCCGATTGTCCTCGCCGCGCTGGCGCTGGGGGGTAACGTTCGGGTTGGCATGGAAGACAACATTCTCTATCGCAAAGGTGAACTGGCGCAATCCAATACCTGGTTCGTTGAGCGCGTTAAGCGGCTGGCGGCGGAAGTGGATAAAACCATCGCCACGCCGGATGAGACCCGCGCCATGCTTGGCCTGATACGACAGCAGCTAGTTAGCGCCTGATTACGCAGCTTCTTACAGAATGTCGATCGCCTCTCTTTATGTGCAGGCGATCGCTTTCGATCGATATCTGAACGAGAACCCTTATATGAATATTTCGATTCCCCGGGAACAGCTGGCGGGTGAGACGCGGGTCGCCGCCACACCCGCTACCGTTGAACAGATGCTGAAGCTGGGCTTTACGATCTCCATCGCCCGCGGCGCGGGTGCAGCGGCAAATATTACTGATGATGCATGGCAGACCGCAGGTGCAACGCTGTGTTCGCAGGATGAGGTCTGGCAGAGCGATATTATCCTGAAAGTTAATGCGCCTCTTGCGGATGAAATTCCTCTTTTGCGCCCAGGCTGCACGTTAATCAGTTTCATCTGGCCTGCACAGAACCCCGAGCTAATGGCGAAACTCGCCGCCCGCGGGGTGACGGTGATGGCAATGGATGCCGTACCGCGCATTTCTCGTGCCCAGTCGCTGGACGCCTTAAGCTCAATGGCTAATATTGCCGGATACAGGGCAGTAGTGGAAGCTGCTCACCAGTTTGGTCGTTTCTTTACTGGACAGATCACTGCTGCCGGTAAAGTTCCACCGGCGAAAGTGCTGGTCATTGGCGCAGGCGTTGCCGGGCTGTCGGCAATTGGCGCCGCCAGCAGCCTCGGCGCCATTGTACGCGCCTTCGATACCCGCCCGGAAGTCAAAGAACAGATCCAAAGCATGGGCGCGGAGTTTCTGGAACTTAATTTTGAAGAACAGAGCGGCAGCGGGGATGGTTATGCCCGTCAGATGTCTGCCGAGTTTATTGAGGCAGAAATGGCCCTGTTCGCCGCTCAGGCCAGAGAGGTCGATATTATTATCACTACCGCACTCATTCCCGGGAAACCTGCGCCGCGGCTTATCACCCGCGAGATGGTCGCCAGCATGAAACCCGGCAGCGTTATCGTCGACCTTGCCGCTCAGACCGGCGGCAACTGTGAGCTGACGGTACAGGGCAAATGTATCACCAGCGATGATGGCGTAAAGATCATCGGCTATACCGACCTGCCAGCACGGCTGGCGGCCCAGTCATCCCAGCTTTACGGCACCAATTTGGTCAATCTGCTGAAGCTTTTGTGTAAAGAAAAAGACGGCAATATCGTCATCGATTTTAATGATGTCGTTATCCGCGGCGTAACTGTGGTTCGGGAGGGGGAAATCACCTGGCCTGCGCCGCCAATTCAGGTTTCGGCCCAGCCGCAGCAGCCTAAGACCGTACCAACCGAGACGGTAAAAAACGCACCCGCTTCACCGTGGCGTCCATACCTTTTTCTGGCGCTGGTTATTGCACTATTTGGCTGGCTTGCGCATCGCGCACCGGCGGACTTCCTTGCCCATTTTACCGTCTTTGCCCTCTCGTGCGTGGTGGGCTATTACGTGGTGTGGAACGTCAATCACTCCCTGCATACGCCGTTGATGTCGGTCACCAATGCGGTATCGGGGATCATTATCGTCGGCGCGGTCCTGCAAATCGGCCTTGGAGGCTGGATCTCCGTACTGGCTTTTATCGCCGTTTTTATCGCCAGCATTAATATCTTCGGCGGTTTTTACGTTACCCGTCGCATGCTGAAAATGTTCCGCAGAAACTAAGGAGTTGTTATGTCTGGAGGTCTTGTTACTGCGGCTTACATTATTGCCGCGCTGTTGTTTATTTTTAGCCTTGCAGGCTTATCGAAGCATGAGACGTCGCGAGCAGGGATCGTTTTCGGCATCGCCGGGATGGCAATTGCGCTGGCGGCGACTATCCTCGGTCCCCAGGCAGCCAATCTTGCATGGATCCTGGTAGCGATGATGGCAGGTGGTGGCATCGGTATCTTTCTCGCGCAGCGGGTGGAAATGACCGAAATGCCGGAGCTGGTGGCGATTCTGCACAGCTTTGTCGGCCTCGCGGCTGTGCTGGTGGGTATTAATAGCTACCTTGACCACGCGCCGCTCGATGACACGGCCATGAAGGTTATCCATCTTGTGGAGGTCTTTTTGGGGATCTTCATTGGAGCCATAACCTTTACCGGTTCGGTAGTGGCGTTCGGTAAGCTGCGCGGGATCTTTGCGTCAAAACCGCTAATGTTGCCAGGCCGACACGGTATGAATCTCGCGGCTCTGCTGGTCTCTTTTACCTTAATGATCGTATTCGTGTGCAGCAATAACCTGCTGTGGCAGAGTCTGGCATTAAGTGTTATGACGCTAATTGCACTGGCGTTTGGCTGGCATCTTGTTGCTTCAATCGGCGGCGCAGATATGCCGGTGGTTGTCTCAATGCTCAACTCCTATTCCGGCTGGGCAGCGGCGGCGGCAGGTTTTATGCTCAGTAACGACCTGCTAATCGTGACCGGTGCGCTGGTTGGCTCTTCAGGGGCCATCCTTTCTTACATTATGTGTAAGGCCATGAATCGCGCGTTTATCAGCGTCATCGCCGGCGGCTTTGGCAGCGAGGGTGCGGCATCTGACGGTAGTGCCCCACAGGGCGAACATCGTGAATGCAGCGCTGCGGAGGTAGCGGAAGCGCTGAAAAACGCCCGTTCAGTCATTATTACCCCCGGCTACGGGCTGGCAGTAGCCCAGGCGCAATATCCTGTACAGGAATTGACCAGTCGGCTGATTGCGCTAGGCGTAAAGGTACGATTCGGTATCCATCCAGTAGCCGGGCGTTTACCGGGACATATGAACGTGCTGCTGGCGGAAGCAAAAGTCTCCTACGATATAGTGCTGGAGATGGAAGAGATTAATGACGACTTCAGTGCTACCGACGTGGTGCTGGTCATCGGCGCCAATGACACCGTTAACCCTGCTGCACAGGAAGATCCCGGAAGCCCCATCGCAGGCATGCCGGTACTGGAAGTGTGGAAAGCACAGCAGGTGGTGGTGTTCAAACGTTCGATGAATACTGGCTACGCAGGCGTACAGAACCCCCTGTTCTTTAAAGAAAACACCACCATGCTGTTTGGTGATGCAAAAGCGAGCGTAGAGGCGATACTTGCGCAGCTCTAATTAATTGATTAGACGTACCGGATGAATTGCAGAGGGTGATGGAAGAGTACATCACCTCCTGAAATTTTGCTCGAGTCAGAATCAGAGTATTACATTGAGTATCAACACTGTTCGCTCAGCGCAGGATAGTTCTGGCACATTGTTAAAAAATAAGAAGCTCACCCCGAGGTAATATATGTCGGTATGACAGATCTTTAACATAGTAATGGATAGGCCAGGGATAAGGTGGGCTCCTGCTTTTCAGATTCTGAACTGAGAGCCGTCGCGATTATGTTATTATAAATAATATCGCGTGAATTATTTTAGGACTGAACTCTACTTTAAACGATGGGGATATTGGGAAAGGAGTAGCTCAGAAAGAGTAGGCTATATCAGTGGCCACGTGAATCGGCAATGCGTTGCTGTAACCATAATTCGACTTCACTTTTCTTCCAGCGGGAACTGCGACCTAGTTTAATGGGCTTTGGGAATTGGCCATCTTTTATAAGCTTGTAGAACCACTTATCTGTCAGCCCCGTTAGCTTCGTGATGAAGCGCATATCCACCAGTTGGTCATCAAGCAAAGAAATTTGTTCTGTCATGATGCTGTCTTCCATTATGGGATTATCCTGAGCTGGTGGGTGATTGCTCGTTACCACCAGCCCTTCCACATCAATGGATTGATACGTAAAAAAGTGCAGAACGTGAGTTACAGCGTGCGAGGACGCCCCAGTCCGCTGGGCGGCGGTACCTCACTGGCTCCGTAGTGATAGTGACCGTACTTTTGCTCTTCTTTGGCAAGGTAGCTGATGATGTAGCGCAGGTTATCGATGGCTTCGGTATCACCGTAGTTCACCGGCTTATCAATACTGACGTCATAAGTAGGTTTGTATTCGCAGCGGTTGTAATAGCCTTCTCGTTGCGTTATTTCCCGCCATATTGTTCCTGCTCGCTCTGCTATTGGGTAGGTAGCCTGGTTAAGGTGCCTGTCGAGATAGAACACGATATGGGCATGGCATCCGTGGTCTGCAGAACTCTCCAGCACCCAGAAATACCCTGACAGATTTGTGTGCTGCAGGGTGCGTTCAACCAGCATGCGCACCTCTCGCTCGGTTTCATTCCATGAATGACGTTTATAGCGCTCTGTACCTTTCTGATAGAACAGATCGAGTCTGAGTGCCTGTATTCGGGAGTACCGGTTCAGTAGCTGATTCAGGTGGTCATTGATCAGAGACAGTAGAAACCAGTTCATTGTGTATCTGGAATTAAAAGGGTAAGGTGTGTGCATTGATTTATCCTTTGTCAGGTGGAGTACAAAGGATTGGGATGAGATGTAATTTTTAAGAGAAGCAGGGATACGGCAGATACAGGTAATGGTGTGTCTGGGGGAATACAGGCAGGATTGTTTGTTGGGGGGAAGGAGCTATGAACAGGGTGGTATAGAAACAGGGAGTGCCCCTTAATTATACTAAAAACCCAAATGTTCATATCTGCTGGTGAACGATTCTAATGAGGTGAACAGAGGAGGATCCTAGAGTAAAAATCACAGGCATAACGCAGTAAAACGTCAGAGTATTATCACAATAAAATCAGTAATATATCAGTTAAAAATCAGTCATCCTTCAGGTCTGTGACCCGACTCCACCAACCAAAAAGGTACTCATGCTAATCTGTTTTTGGGAGTCAGAAACAGAGGGAAAGGCGATGTTGCATTACGATATGATCCGCTGCGAGATAATGTACCTAAAAATGTTGGATAGCTTTTTCAATACAGATCACTCGTTACTGTGCAGTACTTATGATACGCCGGATCAGTTTCGACATTTGATCTCTCAGATCCTTGAACGACATTTCCTAGGCGATCAGGACAGGATCAAAGTTGGCCGGAAAACGCTTAAAGAATGGGCTGAGCTGCTACTAATTGATAAAGATTATTTTGATTGTTTCAAAGGTACACCAAGAGCATCGTGGTTTGCTCACCATTATATTTTTGAATATCCAGTATTACCTGTAGGGTTGACACTTGGTGGGCTGGGGAATGGCTTCGATTGTTCAGCTGGTTTTAATTCTCTTTTAATGGACGATAATAACTTCACAAATCTTGATTTCTCTAATTTGAATATTGATTTGGACGATATTGATTGGGATCTGATAACTAATCCACAGGCTACTGCTTCGAAAAAATCGAAACGTGTTTTCTCCCGATTTTATCTGAACGCGGGAGCAAGTACCTATCTGTACAACCCCACTCCGGTAACTGAGCGTGAACTGATCAACGGTATAATGAGGTACATTGATGAAGCTCCATGCTCACTTGGAGATAAGATCTCTTATTTCAAAAAACTGCATGAGCGCTGGCTTGAGCAATACAATTTTTTTCTGACAGATTTTGATTGGATGTCGCGTGATGATGAAACTCAGTTAGTATATCTCTGGGACTATCTGAAAGGAAAAGGACGAATAGCGGGCTATCTTCGCCCTTATAATACGTCTATGCGTTATGACATGATTATTGCGGCTATAGATGTGTGGAACGTCCAGCCTGAAGAGAAGCTGGAGTTTATTGAGAAAATGAAACATGCCTGGCAGTCATCAAAATCTTATCGGCGATCTGCTAAATAGCGTTGTGATCCCAGTGGTTTCTTCGTCTGATTTCTCAGTATTGTTATGAATCTTAATCGACCAAGGTTCTATAGCTAGCTGTCTCTCTTTTGTCCCGTTACGTACAGATCACCATAGCCGAGGCATGGAAGTTAGAACTTTTACTTCTGGCTCGAAGCGTACAAGCTGACTGAGCTGAAGGTCCGCTGTGAGCGAAAAGCAGTCATTTGGAACGCAAAGGTTCGCAGGTTGAATACCGGGCTTAACTAACCTGCCCGGAATGCTTTAACATGAAGCCAGACAGGTTTTTTGAAGTCTGATTATCAAAGCGATTTGCAATTATTCATAATATATTCACATAAAGATTATGCGCGATAACCGGACGCCAAAATCAGCATCAGGATTGGTCTTGCTGTCACCGACGCGCTCCTGGATCACTGCAACAGAAAGGTCCCTTCTCACTGGTAAACGTGAGGCCTGTGCTGATGCCAGCGCAGCCGACATCTCGTCATGGTGCAGGTCTGTGCAGTAAACGGGTGCGCCCGGCTGCTGTCGCCAGGACAGGGCCAGCGTGCCGGCGTCATATCCATCAAAGCCGGTATCAGAGACCAGTTGCATTATCAATTTACGATCTGCCTCATTATCCCCGGCTACCGGTATGGCGATCCGGTCGGGGGCCCCGGGCTGCCTGTCTTTGGAGGCAAACGATCCGGAACCAATCGCATTCCAGGCCTTTATCACACCCCGGCCCAGCAGATCAGACACCCAGAGGCTTTCTGGCTGGCCAGCTTCGATTTCATCAATTTTCCCGTCCCGGTGGGGATAGTAGTTTGAGGTGTCTGCCACAATAACGCTGTCAGGAAGGTGCCGGATTACCGGGGCAATCTGAGGCAGGCGACTGAGCGGCATGGAAAGAATAATCACATCAACATCGCTGACCGCGTCTACCGCCTTTACAGGTGTTGCGCCTGTTGCCAGCGTTTCGGGAGCGATTGTCTCCGGGCCACGTGAGTTAGCTACTTTTACCTGATGTCCGGCTGCAGAGAGCCTGCGGGTCAGCGTTTTTCCTATATGGCCCGTGCCGAGAATGCCTATTTTGAGTGGGGAAGGATAAGTCATATTTTTCTCCTGAGTCATTGCATACCTGAGATGACCTCTGCCCAGCCATTAAATGGGCGTACCTGCCATTAATGAGACGGCTGCGCTCACGCTGCGTTTTTAATCAGCCCTGCTTTGACGTGACCGCCCGGTTACGGGCCACAATATGTTCATGGCTCAGGGGGGCACTGGCAGACATAAACTCCTGCATGAGGGCGTCGCGATTTAATTGAGCCTGTTTTTTATCTGCAGCCGTCAGGGCAAGCTTCAGTTCCGCAACGCTGAGTTCAGTGCAGTAGGCAGGCGAACCAGGCTGCTGACGCCATGATTCACTCAGGGAACCAGCATCAACAGCATCAAACCCTGTTTCGCTGACCAGTACCATGGCAACCCGTTTGGCTCTTTCGTCATCGCCTGCAACAGGGATCGCTATCCGGTCCGGGGCATTTTCCGGAAGACCCTTATCAGAGAGTGTCTTAGCCAGCAGGGCATTCCACGCCTTGATGACGGGATGGCCGAGGCGCGCGCTGGCCCAGACACTTTCAGGCATCCCGTTTTCAACCTCTGCAATAGACCCATCGCGGAACGGATAATAGTTGGATGTATCGATAACCGGCACGGTATCAGGCAGCGAGCTCAGTAGTCCGGCAAGGCTGTTGTGTGCGGTGAACGGGATGGCAAGAATAACAAGTTCAGCGTCCCTGAGGGCATCTTCACTCGTAACAGCGGTCGCGCCGGCCTTACGTGCGATATCAGCAATGGTTTCTGGGCCTTTGGAGTTAGCCAGTTTTACCGTGTAACCTGCTGCTGAAAGCTTTGTGGCCAGGGTGGCACCAATATTTCCTGCACCGATAATGCTAATGTTCATCTCTTTATTCCTCGTTGTACTGATAACTGATGGTTTATTCTGTCGCCGGGTGGGCAAAATCGTTAAGCGTGTCGCGTAGCTGAGCAAGCTCATCCTTACTGAGTCGGCAGGCCGAGCGGATTTTGTCTGTCACAGCCCAGAGTTCTTCGCGCAGCGCTTCTCCGCTTTCGGTAAGCGTCACCAGAACCCTGCGTTCGTCGCCCGGATCACGCTGACGGAATACCTTTCCCGAGGCTTCAAGCCGCTTCAGCAGAGGAGTGATTGTGCCAGTATCCATTCCAAGTCTACTGCCCAGCTCTCCCACCGACCGGGGCGTGCCGGCAAACAGCTCAAGCATGACCAGATACTGCGGAAAGGTCAGCCCAAGTGGGTCGAGAAAGGGCTTGTGCATACGGTTCATCCTGCCCGCGGCACCGTAAAGTGCGAATGACAGTTCAGTACCGATCTCACGTCGTTCTTTGTTAGTGGCCATATGTAATATATGTTGGTTGATAATCTAGTGTGCTAGATAAATTATGACATTTATTATTGCCCGGCAAAGAAAATTCACTTGGTAATTTGTGCGTTAACCCTTACCTGTATTGTTGCCCCTGTGTAACGCTTTGCAGCCCTGTGTGTATGGACATACGTCTGCTTCACGCCCTGAGACATTCGACAAGCTTTTTATGGCTTCAGTAAGGGCGACTTTCGCGCTTCCAGTGTCAGCAAATATTTAGCTTCGTCGTAGCGGGTTCTGGTCTTCCAGCAGCGGTAAATGATCCTTATCCATTTAAACGCCAGAGCCCGGATTGCTGATTGATGCGATTTCCCTTTTTCTCGCTGTCTCTGGTAATAAAGTTTGGCCCAGTATGATGAATTAACCGTCTTGGCAGCCCATTCAACAAAGGTCTGCCTGACGAACTTGGCACATTGCCATCGCCAGTGAACCCATGATTTCTGGCCACTTCGTTCGGTCACCGGTGCAATACCTGCATAGTTTTGAATTTCTTCAGCGCTGTTAAACCGATCACGGTTATCACCAAGTGCAGCAAGCATACGTGGGCCCATACACGGCCCCATGCCCGGAAGTGATTTGAACAGCCCAGCATCTGGCAATGTGTCAAACAGCGTTTCGATTCGTTCGTCATAGGTTTTGATGATTTCACTCACGACTTTAATTTGTGTCGCCAGTGCTGTTGCCATCAAAGCATTAGCCTCTATAACACTCAGGTCTGTCGTCAATGGGATCGCGTTATCAATATTCGCAACACGTTGCTCGGTAAGGGCCATTGCGCGGCCACCTTTGGCATTCAGAAAGTTGCGAATCGTGTCGCGCCTGGCTCGTTTCAGTTGTTGCAGACTGGGCCACCGGATAATCAGCTCACACAACAGTAAGCTACCCCGATGTGAGAACCACTCCAGGGGCTGAGGATAATACTGTTTTAGCGTATTGATGAGTCGATTCACAAAGCGGCGTTTGTCCTCAACCAGCAGTCGACGCTGCTCAACTAACTGTTGAAGTAATCGGATATTGCCATTGTCGGGTTCTATGGCTTTTATTTTTTGGGGATAGCGTAGCATTAGCTCTAATGCTAACTCAGCATCCTGTGGATCATCCTTAGCACCGCTTGGCCAGAAGGTCTGCCGATAGCGGGCCAGTGACAACGCGTGCACAGGAAAAACAGTGACAAATGGGTACTTCTGGAGAGCATACACCACCGGGCCTTTCTTCAGCTCAAGGGCGATAGCGATCCTGCCTTTCACCTTTTGGTGCAACTCGTTGAGCCAGATATCAAGTGCTTCCGGAGTGTGTTCAACCACCTGGAATATGCGCTCGCCGTTTTTAAACTGAACGCAGACATCGTGTTTTTTATCCGCCCAGTCCAGACCAACATGAGCAGCAAACTGATTAATCGCAGTCATCACCAGCTCCTTTAAATCGAGGATTGGTATGCATTCCACGCTCTTCGAAAGAAATATAGTCAGCAGTTTTTCTGCATGCCCTGAGTATTCGTTAGCGAACGTGGAGCACTTACTGGCTCGAAAGCAAAGCGGCAATCATCAAACCACATGATTCTGGCACAATATTCGTAACCAGTAAGCGCATACCCTGAATCACTTAAAAGTGTAACTCTCAGGGTGTGAATGACTATACCTGGCACAAAGCAGACCTCCTGAAGTATTGCGAGGCCTGCTATGAGCGAAAGGCAGGCACCCACATAGCGTTAACAGGCGTCCGAAATTTTGAAGTGGGAAAATTACTTAACACGCTTCCCCGTTTCGTCAATGACCTTCTCACCATCCTCTTTGGTAAACGCTCCTTTCTGACTTTCCGGAAGAATATCCAGTACCTCTTCGGAAGGCCGGCACAGACGCGTTCCCAGCGGTGTCATCACTATCGGGCGATTAATCAGGATCGGATGCTGCAGCATAAAGTCGATTAGCTGGTCGTCAGTAAATTTATCTTCGGCAAGTCCCAGTTCTTCATAAGGCTCGACATTTTTACGCAGCAGCGCCCGTACTGTAATCCCCATATCCGCAATAAGTTTGACCAGTTCATCGCGAGACGGTGGATTTTCAAGGTAATGAATAACGGTCGGCTCATTACCACTGTTGCGGATCATCTCAAGCGTGTTACGCGACGTACCGCAGGCCGGGTTGTGATATATGGTGATGTTGCTCATATCAGTATCTCATTACAAAGTGAAAGAGAGACGTAGCGCCAGCGCTGCCAGCGTTACAAACAGCACAGGCAGAGTCATGACGATCCCGGTACGGAAATAATATCCCCATGTGATGGTCATGTTCTTCTGTGAAAGTACATGTAGCCAGAGCAGCGTTGCCAGGCTACCAATAGGTGTAATTTTCGGCCCCAGATCGCAGCCAATCACGTTGGCGTAGATCATCGCCTCTTTAATAACGCCAGTTGCGGCGCTTCCATCGATAGAGAGAGCGCCAACCAGCACGGTAGGCATGTTGTTCATGATGGAAGACAGGAAAGCCGTCAGGAAACCAGTACCCAGCGTCGCGGCCCAGAGTCCTTTATCCGCCAGTACATTCAGCACACCAGAAAGGTATTCGGTTAGCCCGGCGTTGCGCAGACCGTAGACCACCAGATACATCCCCAGCGAGAAAATAACGATCTGCCAAGGTGCCCCACGCAGCACTTTACCGGTGTTAATGGCATGACCTCGTTTAGCTACTGCAAACAGGATCACAGCGCCAACAGCCGCAATCGCGCTAACGGGAATACCCAGCGGCTCAAGGACAAAGAACCCAACCAGCAGAAGAATTAAAACTATCCAGCCGGTTCTGAAGGTTGCCAGATCTTTAATCGCCTTTGCCGGTGCTTTCAGGAGAGCCAGGTCGTAAGTCGGCGGAATATCTTTGCGGAAGAAAAGATGCAGCATAACAAGAGTGGCAGCAATGGCTGCAATATCCACCGGCACCATTACCGACGCATATTCGGTGAAGCCCAGACCAAAGAAGTCCGCCGAGACGATATTCACCAGGTTCGACACGATAAGCGGCAGGCTGGCCGTATCGGCAATAAAACCGGCAGCCATGACGAATGCCAGCGTGGTGCCTTTGCTGAACCCTAATGCCAGCAGCATGGCGATGACTATCGGCGTCAGAATCAGTGCCGCACCATCGTTGGCAAACAGTGCCGCCACCGCCGCACCGAGCAGAACGATATACGTAAAGAGCAAACGTCCACGACCGTTACCCCAGCGGGAAACGTGCAGCGCTGCCCATTCGAAAAAACCGGATTCATCGAGCAGCAGGCTGATAATAATTACGGCAATAAAGGTCGCCGTCGCGTTCCAGACGATATTCCACACCACCGGAATATCCCCCACATGCACAACGCCAGATATCAGAGCCAGTCCCGCGCCCAGCATTGCACTCCAGCCGATCCCTAATCCCTTCGGTTGCCAGATAACCAAAACAATGGTCAGGACAAAAATAGCGCCTGCCAGTAACATAAAACCTCCCGACAGGGCGACTTTGCCGCCCTGTATATGCCAAAAAATTAACTCATCAACTCTCTGAGCTTTTCAATACCGGCGGGCTCTGACGCCAGCACCGGAACAAGCGCTATACGGTCAGCGTGCTGATTCTTAACAGCCTCAATCTGAGGCAGTTCTTGATGAGCGCGCTGGCAAAGCAACGGAGAACGCGTATCCGCAATGGAAAGGCTGTTATTGATAATCCAGCCCCACGGATGAATCCCCGCTCTTTCAAGGTCAGCCTGCAGGTTTGCCGCTTCCAGTACAGGTGTGGTTTCAGGAAGCGTAACAAGCAGGACTTTGGTTCTATCCGGATCCTGAAGCTGCATCATTGGGGTAGTAAAATGACCTTTGCTCCCCATTTTTTTGCCAATCTCTCGGTGGTAAGCCCCGGTCGCATCCAGCAGCAACAGCGTGTGTCCCGTAGGGGCGGTATCCATAATAACAAACCGTTTACCCGCTTCACGAATCACCCGGGAAAAGGCCTGAAACACGGCAATTTCTTCAGTACAGGGAGAACGTAAATCCTCTTCCAGTAGCCGTTTTCGTGCTTCGTCCAGATCTCTCCCCTTCGTCTCCAGGACATGCTGGCGATAACGTTCGGTTTCATCGCGTGGGTTGATGCGGCTGACCTGCAGGTTTTTGAGGCTGCCATTCAGCGTTGTACTCAGGTGCGCAGCAGGATCAGAGGTCGTGAGATGCACGTCAAATCCCATATCCGTCAGCCTGACGGCGATAGCAGCAGCCATCGTGGTTTTACCTACGCCACCTTTGCCCATCAGCATAATCAGGCCGTGCTCACTGCGAGCGATATCCTCGACCAGGCCAGAGAGCGATAAGTTTTCAGGCGTGTACTGGATGTTCGTTACCGGGAGCGGTAATGCCTCAGAGCGGGTATCAAGCAGTCCCTTCAATGCAGACACGCCAACCATATTGACGGGTTGGAGTAATAAGGTATCTGTCGGTAGCCCGGATAAACCGGCAGGAAGATTTGCCAGCGCCTCCTGCTCACGTTGCCATATCGCAGCGGCCAGGGCGTCATATTCAGCTTCGACTTTAGGCAGCACACCATTAATCACCAGGTACTGGTTTTTCAGGCCAATTGCAGCCAGTTCTTCATGGGTGCGGGCAACTTCCTGCAGCGTAGATTTTTGCAGTCGTGCAACCAGAACCAGTCGGGTACGATCAGGATCGGATAACACCTCTACTGCATGAGCATACTGCTCACGCTGCTTTTCCAGCCCGGCCATTGGGCCAAGACAGGAAGCACCATCTGGATTGCTTTCAATGAAGCTACTCCAGGCACCGGGAAGTTGGAGAAGGCGAATCGTGTGGCCCGTCGGCGCTGTATCAAAAATGATGTGATCAAAGCGGGTCAGCAGAGAAGCGTCGGTCAGTAAGCCAGTAAACTCATCGAACGCCGCAATCTCAGTGGTACAGGCTCCTGAAAGCTGTTCGCTGATACTGTTAACAACGTCATTAGGCAGAAGACCTTTGATAGGATCAACGATTCTGGAGCGGTATTGTTGGGCGGCTTCCTGCGGGTCAATCTCCAGAGCAGAAAGCCCAGGAACTGCTGTCACAGGGCGAATGGTGTTACCGATAGCCTGGTCAAATACCTGGCCGATATTCGAGGCAGGATCGGTACTGACTAGCAAAACCCGCTTACCCTGTTCAGCAAGACGGATAGCCGTCGCACAGGAAATAGACGTTTTTCCTACGCCTCCCTTACCGGTAAAAAACAGATAAGGCGGGATGTTCTGTAAGAATTTCATATGTCCTCCTGACATATCAGCAACAGGAAGTATTACCACCACAGCTGCTGGTGGGAGCTAACCCTACCCTCTCTAGCGGTATACCAAACCAGCGAGCTATCTCAGCACGTTTTGGGTATCGCCCTGCCATCACCGTTTCGCCATCCAACAGCAGTAGCGGAAGACCTTCTGCCCCAGATGCTTCTAGGAATGCTTTCGCTTTCTCGTTCTGAACAAAGCTCATAGGCTGCTGTGCCAGATTGTAACGTTCAACCTGTACGCCACGTCCTTTCAGCCACTGCACATCTGCAGAGAAATCAACCAGAACCTGATCGACATCTGAGCCACATACGCCGGTACTGCAGCACATTGCCGGGTCAAACACCGTTAACGTTTTCATTCCAAACACCTCGCATTCGAAAAATCATATATGTTAAGGCAAATTTTTTAGATACAAACAGCCTTACCGCTACCAGAGCAGTTTGCCGATGCCAGCTTACGGGCGATGGCCTGTACGTCGTCCTGTTGGCTTAACCAGGCCTGCTCAATCACCTGAGCAGCCCAGGAAGGAATATGCGGGGATAAGCGGTAGTGAACCCACTTGCCCTGTTTGCGATCCAGCAATAAACCACTTTCCCGAAGCATTGCAAGATGGCGAGAGATTTTGGGCTGTGACTGTTCCAGCGCCGTACAGAGATCGCACACGCACAGCTCTCCCATCTCTCTCAACAGCAACACGATACCCAAGCGGGTTTCATCGGAGAGGTTTTTGAAGAGTTTTAAGGATGTTAGTGACATCTGGCCTCCTGTTCTATTGAAGTTAGGATACTCCCAAAAGGAGCAAAATCAATATTCACATTCGAAAAAACACATGTGTTATTTAGAAGGATTTTTTTGCTAACGATCAATAATTACGGCTAACACACTAAAATCTAGTGAATTAAAGTGTTATACAAAGAAGATGATCTCTCCAAAAGCTTAACGCGAGCTAATATCAAAAAAAATCACTGTCAGTACCTCCATTTTGGAGGTACCAAACTTAAGATTGTGATCCTTTCTTTCCGCTTAACCAGTTGTATTGAAAGAAGCAATTATGAATCCAGATAATCCAATACTACCAATGTAATCCGCATACCACTGCATCATCTCCCGCCGACCTTCCAAATATTGAGCATGATTATACGTTCCACGGATCGAGTTCTTATCGACATGAGCCAGTTGTATCTCAATCCAGGCCGAGTTGAATCCCTGCTCATGCAAAATAGTACTCATCGTGTGGCGGAATCCATGCCCTGTAACGCGCCCGGCATAGCCGATACGCCTTACCAACACAGTTAATGCCATATCACTCATCGGTTTCTTAGGATCATTACGTCCTGGGAACAGCAACGTTCCTGCTCCAGTCATGGGTTTAAGCTGATTAAGCAGGTCAATTGCCTGGCTTGATAACGGAACCAGATGAGGTCGGCGCATTTTCATTCGCTCTGCTGGCACGTTCCAAACCTTCCGCTCAAAATCAAATTCCTGCCACTCCGCTTGCCTCAACTCCCCAGGCCTTACTCCTGTCAGAATAAGTAATTGCATCGCAATCTTAACAAGCACACTACCGGCATAGGTGTTCAGAGTCCGAAGAAACTCTGGCAATTCATCCTGGGTTAAAAAAGCATAGTGCTCTTTCTCATGAGGAGTTACGGCGCTGGCTAGATCAGGTGCTGGATTGTACTCGGCCCTGCCAGTCACAACGGCATACTTCCAGACCTCTCCACAACGCTGGCGAACCTTACGGACCTTCTCAGTTGCTCCTCGAGCTTCTATCTTTGAAAGAACAGCAAGCAACTCCATCGGTTTGATATCTTTGATTGGTCGGTGGCCGATATAAGGAAATACATCCTTCTCAAAGGTTCTCATCATCTCTTCACGATAGGAGACAGACCAGCGATCATAGCGACGCTGATACCACTCGCGAGTGATAGCCTCAAACGAATTTTCAGCGTCTTGTTGACGACTAAGTTTCTCAATTTTCCGTTCAAGAGAAGGATCGTTGCCAGCCGCTAATGTCCTTTTTGCATCCTCACGCTTATTTCTGGCTTCAGCTAAAGAAACATCGGGGTAAACGCCAATAGCGAGCAGCTTCTCTTTACCTAGGGAACGGTATTTGAGACGCCAGTATCTTTTACCGTTGGGATTAACCAGCAGGTAAAGACCACCACCATCAGCCAGTTTGTAGGGCTTATCTTTAGGTTTTGCAGTTTCAACCTGACGAGCAGTCAGCTTCATTGGGGGTACCTCTCAGCAGGGGGTACAATTATACCCCCACCCATACCCCCACATTGAGCTTGACCCAGGGGGAGTACTATTGAGTTCAATAGACTAATAGAATGCTATAACTGCTGATTTATCAAGGAGAAATTGAGTTTGGTAGACTTCAGGGGAGTTGAGTTTGGAGCGGGCGAAGGGAATCGAACCCTCGTATAGAGCTTGGGAAGCTCTCGTTCTACCATTGAACTACGCCCGCAAAGAAGTGCGAGGGCCATTATAGACCTTACGCACTCGCTGACAAGCCCAAACTACGCTAACTGCCGATAAAATAACCTTTTAGCACTTAGGCTTACTGCCCTGCGGCGGCAAATAGCGCAGCGGGTCGATGGCCGTCGCGCGATAGCGAATCTGGAAATGCAGGCGTACGGAATCAGCATCCGTACTGCCCATAGTGGCGATCTGCTGGCCAATCTTCACGCTCTGACCGTTATTCACCATCAGCTTATCGTTGTGCGCATAGGCGCTGATGTAGTCCTCATTATGTTTAATCATAATCAGGTTACCGTAGCCGCGCAGTTGGTTGCCCACATACACCACTTTGCCCGCACCGGACGCATAAACCGGCTGGCCGCGCTTCCCGGCGATATCAATACCTTTATTACCGCCATCGCTTAATGAATACGGTAACACAACTTTACCGCTGGTTGGCCAGCGCCAGCAGAGTTGTCCGACCGGAGGCCAGGATGATTGCGGTACCGCCGAGGATGGCGTCACGGCAGCGGTGCGGCTGGCTGATTTTTTGCTGGATGCTCCCGATTTCGCAGTGGTTCCTGAACTGCTGTTCAGCTTCAGCTTCTGTCCTACTTCAATGGTATAGGGCGGTGAAATATTGTTGAGTCGGGCCAGATCCCTGACGCTGGTACCGGTAGTGCGCGAAATGGCGTACAGCGTATCGCCGCGCTTCACGGTATACGTGGAACCGGAATCAGATGAACTGGAGCACCCTGCGACGATCAGGCTGCTCACCAACATTATGGTGATAAAAAAACGTTTTCTCATCAGGCGTCCTGCGCTCAACACGAACTCTCACCTCGAAACCAGGGGCGATTATCATACCAGCCCGTAGGACGATCCCCAATCTCAACCCTTCATCCAGAAGTATTAAATGGATATCCCTGGGCGATAATATCCATTAGCGCGGGCAGATAAGACATGGATGGCAATTTCACCAGCGACGGATAGAATATTTGCGGCGAAGGGAATACCTCCACCACGTAGCACTGGCTAAGTTTGTCAGCATCAACTTCGGAAGACGGCAGCAGCGTCGCAGCCTCAAGGCCAGATTCGAGCCAGTCGAGGATCACCCCCGGCTGGGTAATATGCATAATCACCTTCGCATTTACCCCGGACTTACGAAACAGATCCATCAGCATCTCGTAAGTCCCTGAATCCTTTGCCCGATGCAGCAACACCAGCGGCAGCACCGCCAGTGAAGTGTAACTGTACGGATTTGACGGCGGCCCAGACAGACATTTTTTATTAATCACCGCCATCAGCTTGATCGGGTCAAAAGAGACATAATCAAAGCCTTCGCTTCGATAGGGCCGCTGTATTAACGCCAGGTCGATTGCGCCTTCTGTTAATAATGTCTCAAGATGGCTGGAGTCGGTAACGGAGATATTTATCGATGTTTCAGGGTTACGCCGATATAGCTCCATTAAGAGCGGTTTAAAATAATTCTGATAAAGATGCGTTAAGCCAATTCGCAATTCAGTTCTGTTTTTCTGTGCGATATCTGTTGTTTCACGGGCGGCATCTTCTACCTGACGTAATATTTCGCAGCCTTTGCGATAAAGAAAAAAGCCGGCTTCAGTCGGTTCAATGCGGTTACCACGACGAACAAAAAGCGATACCTGAAGCTCCTCTTCCAGCTCCTGAATCCGCTTGCTGAGCGGCGGCTGAGCCATGTTCAGTGATTTCGCCGCCTGGCTGACGGAACCGTGCTCCACCACCCGGCAAAAGTAACGTAAGCGCTTTAAATCCATCATTGCCACCCATGATTTATCTTCTTATCAGTATCACACTTACGCAGCTAAATAAAAAGCCAGCGCCGCTTCACCTCATATTGATTAATCATCCGTTAACACATTCTTAAAATAAACTTTTTTGATCTACTGAGCCTCCGCTAAACGGTATTTGTTTAAAAGGGCGATGAAAAATATTGTGCCGGTAGCAAAACTGCTTTTCTGAAGGAACATCCCATGGCAAATACTGATAACAAAACAGTACATGATTTACGCTCAGCGCTCGAACTCCTGAAAACCCTTCCCGGCGAATACGTCGAAACCGATACTGAAGTTGACCCGCACGCGGAGCTCTCCGGGGTTTATCGCTACGTTGGCGCAGGCGGCACCTGCCAGCGTCCGACTCGCAAAAACGGCCCGGTGATGGTGTTTAACAAAATCAAAGGATTTCACGATATCAGCGTGGCGATTGGCCTCAACGGCTCCCGCCAGCGCGTCAGCCATTTTCTCCAGTGCGAATCAGCAAAGCTGGGGCATCTGCTTAAAGATTCGGTAGAAAACGCAATAGCGCCGGTGATGGCTCAAGGTCCAGCGGTATGTCAGGAAGTGGTACATCTGGCAAGCGATGCCGATTTCGATCTGCGCAAACTGCTGCCTGCTCCAACTAACACCGAAGAGGACGCCGGACCGTATATCACCATGGGCCTGTGCTACGCCTCCGACCCGGAAACCCACGAATCCGACATCACCATCCACCGCCTGTGCGTACAGAGCCGCGACGAACTCTCCATGTGGCTGACGCCGGGCCGCCATATCGACGCCTTCCGCATGAAGGCAGAGGCCGCTGGCCAACCGTTGCCGATTTCGATCAGCATCGGTGTCGATCCGGCCATTGAGATTGCCGCCTGCTTCGAGCCGCCGACCACGCCGCTGGGCTTCAACGAACTGAGCATTGCGGGCGCGCTGCGCGGCAAAGCGGTTGAAATGGTGCAGTGTAAAACCATCAATGAAAAAGCCATCGCTCACGCCGAGATCGTCATTGAAGGCGAACTGCTGCCAAACGTGCGCGTACGTGAAGATCAGAACACCAATACCGGCCGCGCAATGCCGGAATTCCCGGGCTATACCGGTGAAGCCAAAGAGGCTATCCCGGTGATTAAAGTGAAAGCGGTCACCCATCGCATCAACCCTATCTGGCGCACCACCGTCGGGCCGGGCGAAGAACATGTGAATATGGCAGGTATTCCGACGGAAGCCAGCATTCTGGATATGGTGGAACGCGCGATGCCGGGCAAACTGCTGAACGTTTTCGCCCACTCCGCTGGCGGCGGCAAACTACTGGCAGTGCTGCAATTTAAAAAATTCTCCCCAGCCGATGAAGGGCGTCAGCGCCAGGCGGCCCTGCTGGCCTTCTCCGCCTTCCCGGAACTGAAGCACGTAATTCTGGTAGATGAAGACGTGGATATTTTCGATAGCGACGACGTACTGTGGGCGATGCAAACCCGCTATCAGGGCGATGTCGACACCATTACCATCCCCGGCGTGCGCTGCCACCCGCTCGACCCGTCCCAGGTGCCGGAGTACAGCCCGAGCATCCTGCAACAGGGGATGTCCTGCAAAACCATTTTCGACTGTACGGTACCGTTCCACCTGAAGCACAACTTCCAGCGTTCCAAATTTAAAGACGTGGACGTGAAGCGCTTCCTGCCGGATTTCGAATAAAGGAGACCCCCATGACGGCACGCATCATCATTGGTATCAGCGGAGCATCAGGATTTCAGTACGGTGTGAAGGCGCTGGAGTTACTTCGCCCACTTCCCGTTGAAGTCCATCTGGTGGTCTCAAAAGGCGCGGAGAAAACCTGCGCACTGGAGACGGATTATCAGTTGGACGAGGTGATGGCGCTGGCTGACGTGGTGCATCCCATTGGCAATCTGGGGGCTTCTATCTCCAGCGGTTCATTCAAAACGCTGGGGATGCTGGTCGCCCCTTGCTCAATGCGCTCTTTGGGTGCCATTGCCTACTGTCTGACCGACAACCTGCTCACCCGGGCGGCAGACGTGGTGCTAAAAGAGCGCCGCCGTCTGGTGCTGCTGGCCCGCGAAACGCCGCTCAACCTCGGTCATATTCGCAATATGCTGGCGGTGACGGAAATGGGCGGGATTTTGTTCCCACCGGTTCCGGCGCTTTATCAACGCCCGCAAACGGCAGACGACATCATTACTCATAGCTTGAATCGCGCGCTCGACCTGTTTGACCTTGAGGTCAACAACATCCCTCGCTGGGGCGAGGGCGAGCTAAGTTTTAATTAACCGGAAATTGTTCAATGTTAATCGGCCCATATGTAAATGGAACCGCCGTGATTATTGGCGGACTTATTGGCGCAGCGGCGGGCGGTAAGCTCCCCGATCGCGTAAAAACGGCGCTGCCGATGACCTTCGGCCTGTGCTCCGTCGGTCTTGGCATTACGTTGGTTTTGAAAGTGAAATATATGCCCGCCGTGGTGCTGGCGATGGTGATCGGCGCAATTCTCGGTGAACTGCTGCATCTGGAAAAGGGCATCGGTAAAGCGGCAGGCTCAACGCGTGGCTTTATCAATAAAGTGCTTCCCCCGGTGCAGGGCCTGAGCCACGAAGAGTTCACTGAGAAATTTGTCGCTATCCTGGTACTGTTTTGCGCCAGCGGCACCGGCATTTTCGGGGCGATGACTGAAGGGATGAGCGGCGACCCGTCAATCTTGTACATCAAAACGATTCTCGATCTGTTCACCGCCGGGATCTTCGCCACGCTGCTGGGTTACGCGGTGATGACTATCGCTATCCCGCAGGTCATTATTCAGGTGGCGTTAGCGATGCTGGCGGTGGTTATCCTGCCGATGATCTCGCCTGAAATGATGGCGGATTTCTCCTGCGCAGGCGGGCTGCTGATGGTAGCGACAGGATTGCGTATCTGTAACATCAAGCTGTTCCCGGTCGCCAATATGCTGCCCGGACTGGTTCTGGTGATGCCATTCTCCCATTTATGGGCGACGCTGGTTGCCTGATAGAATCTATCGTCGCGTATCATAATGATTTGATTAAGCTCATAATGATACGCGGCGCGCGGCTTTTTTTCTCCCTCCCCTCCCCATACCGGCCACAACTTTTAACGTCATCACAGTTCCTTGACTTACCCACCGTAATTTCCGCTTCTGGCGTAATTCTTGCCTGTTTTAGGTATTGGCTTGCGAGCCAAATCTTCATTTCAGGGGGACGACTATGGAATCGCGAGAAGCGACCGTTACCGGTGAGTCATGTATGCGCGTGGATGCCATTGCCAAGGTGACCGGGCGGGCCAGATACACCGATGATTACGTGATGGCAGGCATGTGTTATGCCAAATATGTTCGCAGCCCCATCGCGCATGGCTTTGCCAACAGCATCAATTGCGACGATGCCAAAAATGTGCCCGGCGTGCTGGCGGTATTTACCTGGGAAGATGTACCGGATATTGCATTTGCCACCGCAGGCCACGCCTGGACGCTGGAGGCGAGTAAACGCGACGCCGCCGACCGCTATCTGCTGACCCGTCACGTCCGTCATCACGGTGACGCAGTGGCGATTGTGGTGGCCAGGGACGAACTGACCGCCGAGAAAGCGGCGCTGCTGGTTAAGGTCGACTGGCAGCCATTGCCGGTGATAACCACCCCGGAGGCCGCGCTGGCTGAAGGAGCCGTCGAAATCCATCCCGGCGGCAATCTGCTCAAACAGAGTGAAATGGCCGCCGGAGACGTTGCCGGGGCGATTGAAACCGCAGACCTGCAGATTCAGGGGCACTATCAAACGCCGGTCATCCAACATTGCCATATGGAGACCGTCACCTCATTTGCCTGGATGGAAGAGGATTCCCGCATCTCCATCGTCACCAGCACCCAGATCCCCCACATCGTGCGCCGAGTCGTCGGTCAGGCGCTCGGCATTCCGTGGTCCTGCGTGCGGGTTATTAAGCCCTATGTCGGCGGTGGTTTTGGCAATAAACAGGATGTGTTAGAAGAGCCTATGGCGGCCTTCCTGACCAGCAAGCTCGGCGGCATTCCGGTGAAGGTCTCGCTCAGCCGCGAAGAGTGCTTTCTCGCCTCCCGCACGCGACATGCGTTTACCATCGACGGACGGATGGGCATCAATCGCGACGGCATCTTAAAAGGCTACAGTCTCGACGTGCTGTCTAACACTGGGGCGTATGCTTCGCACGGCCACTCCATCGCCTCGGCGGGCGGCAACAAAGTGGCGTATCTCTATCCACGCAGCGCCTACGGGTACCGCTCCACCACCTGCTATACCAACCTGCCCTCGGCGGGCGCGATGCGCGGATACGGCGCGCCGCAGGTCGTCTTTGCGGTGGAAGCAATGATCGATGATGCCGCTACCGCGTTGGGGCTGGACCCGATAGATGTCCGCTTACTCAACGTCGCCCGCGAAGGGGACGCCAACCCGCTCACCGGCAAAATTATCTACAGCGCCGGGCTGCCGGAGTGCCTGCAAAAAGGCCGCGAGCTGTTTGAATGGGATAAACGCCGCGCTGAATATCAGAATCAGCAGGGCGATATCCGTCGCGGCGTCGGCGTCGCCTGCTTTAGCTATACCTCCAACACCTGGCCGGTCGGCGTTGAGATCGCCGGGGTTCGCCTGCTGATGAATCAGGACGGGACGATCAACGTCCAGAGCGGCGCGACGGAAATTGGTCAGGGGGCCGATACCGTATTTGCGCAGATGGTGGCGGAAACCGTCGGCGTCCCGGTGAGCAATGTCCACGTGATTTCAACCCAGGATACCGATGTCACCCCGTTCGATCCCGGCGCGTTTGCTTCGCGGCAAAGCTATACCACCGCGCCCGCGCTGCGCAAAGCGGCGCTGGAATTGAAAGAAAAAATCCTCACGCACGCTGCTGTCATGCTGCATCAGTCGGCCATGAGCCTGACGCTTATCGGCGGCAATATCGTCCTTATCGATCGTCCCACACGCCCACTGCTGTCGCTGAAAGACCTGGCCATGGACGCGTTTTATCATCCGGAACGCGGCGGTCAGCTGTCGGCGGAAAGCTCGGTGAAAACCACCACCAATCCCCCAGCCTTCGGCTGCACGTTTGTTGACCTGAGCGTCGATCTTGCCCTGTGTAAAGTCACGATTAACCGGATCCTTAACGTCCACGACTCTGGTCATATTTTGAATCCACAGCTGGCGGAAGGCCAGGTGCACGGCGGAATGGGGATGGGCATCGGCTGGTCGCTGTTTGAAGAGATGATTATCGATGCCGACAGCGGCGTGGTGCGTAATCCCAACCTGCTGGATTACAAAATGCCGACCATGCTCGATCTCCCGGAACTGGAGAGCGCGTTCGTTGAAACGCTGGAGCCGCAATCCGCCTACGGGCATAAATCGCTCGGCGAGCCGCCGATTATTCCCATTGCCGCCGCCATTCGTAACGCGGTCAAAATGGCGACGGGCGTCGCTGTCGATACGCTGCCGCTGACGCCAAAACGGCTGTTCGAGGCGTTTCACGAAGCGGGTTTGATTAAAGGATAAGACTATGTTTGATATCGCGACCTACCATCGCGCCCCGGATATCGCCGGGGCCATCGCGCTGCTGGCAAACAATCCGCAGGCGAAACTGCTCGCGGGCGGCACTGACGTTTTAATTCAGCTTCACCATCACAACGCTCGTTATCGCCATATTGTGGACATCAACGCCTTAGTGGAGCTGCGCGGCATTACCCTCACTGAGCACGGCGGGATTCGCATCGGCTCCGCCACCACCTTTAGCGAGCTTATCGACAATCCCTTAGTCCAGCGCCATCTTCCCGCTCTCAGTGCGGCTTCCGCTTCAATCGCCGGACCGCAAATTCGTAACGTCGCCACCTACGGCGGCAACATTTGCAACGGAGCGACCAGCGCCGACTCTGCCACCCCGACGCTGATTTACGAGGCCTCGCTGGAGATCCATTCGTCGAAAGGCGTGCGCTTTACGCCGATCAACGGCTTCCACACCGGCCCCGGCAAGGTATCCCTTGAGCACGACGAGCTGGTGGTGGCGTTTCACTTTCCTGCCCAGCCCGCCGCGTTTACCGGCAGCGCACACTATAAATATGCCATGCGCGATGCCATGGATATTTCCACCATCGGCTGTGCCGCGCGCTGTTGTCTGGAGGGAGGGCGCATTCGCGAGCTGCGGCTGGCATTCGGAGTCGCTGCCCCCACGCCCATCCGCTGCCAACACGCTGAACAGAGCGCGCAAAACGCCCCGTTAACCCGGCAAACCCTTGAGACACTCGGCGAAGCGGTATTGCAGGACGTCACCCCGCGCTCCTCCTGGCGCGCCAGCAAAGCATTTCGTCTGCACCTTATCCAGACGATGACAAAAAAAGTGGTCAGCGAAGCCGCGATCGCGGCGGGGGGAGAATGGCAATGAATCACAGCGACAGAATCACCATCGAATGTCGAATCAACGGAATGGCCTTTCAGCTAAGCGTCTCGCCGGGTATGCCGCTCTCCGAGCTGTTGCGCGAACAGGGGTTATTGAGCGTGAAACACGGCTGCTGCGTCGGGGAGTGCGGCGCGTGCACCGTTTTGATTGATGGAACGGCGATAGACAGCTGCCTGTATCTCGCCGTCTGGGCCGCAGGCAAGGAGGTTCGCACGCTGGAGGGAGAGCAGCAGGCCGGGCAGCTGTCACCGGTGCAAAAAGCCTATGCAGAATCGGGTGCCGTTCAGTGCGGGTTCTGCACGCCGGGATTGATTATGGCGACCACCGCCATGCTCGCCAAGCCGCGCAGTCAACCGCTAACCGTGCTGGAGATCCGCCGGGGGCTGGCGGGAAACCTGTGCCGCTGCACCGGCTATCAGATGATCCTCCAGGCCGTACAGGCCTGCGAGAAGCAGGAATAACGCGCGTCGGATATCGCCTCCGGGAAATACAGGTTCGTGCGCTCTGCGGGTTTGGTAGCCCGGACAGATGCGCAGCATCGCCTCCGGGAAATGTGCCAGATCTGATGCCTCTGCGTGGCTTCATCCCGGGGGCGGCGCTCGACGCGCCTTGCCCGGGCTACGGGTCCGCGCGCTCTGCGGGTTTGGTAGCCCGGACAGATGCGCAGCATCGACTCCGGGAAATGTGTCAGATCTGATGCCTCTGCGTGGCTTCATCCCGGGGGCGGCGCTCAACGCGCCTTGCCCAGGCTACGGGTCCGTGCGCTCTGCGAGTTTGGTAGCCCCGACAGATGCGCAGCATCGACTCCGGGAAATGTGCCGTTCAGACGTTCAGCAATTCATATTTCTTAATCTTGCGATAGAGCGTGGCAATACCGATGCCCAGCTCGTCCGCCGCCTGTTTTTTATTGTGATGCCGGGACAGCGCTTCGCGGATCATCTGTTTCTCCATCTCCTCAAGCGCGGTGCCTCCGGCGTCGTCGGCCAGCACGTGCAGCACCTCAGCGGGCGCGATATCACGCTCGGGCGCTTTGCCGTTATTGAGCAGATTCGGCGGCAGCAGCGTGCTATCAATCACCTCTCCCGAGGGGACAACGTTAACCAGATACTCCATCAGGTTGCTCAATTCCCGCAGATTGCCCGGCCAGCGATGATACTTCAGCAACGTCACCACATCCGGGGCGATGCCGGGGTAAACCAGGCCAAGCCGACGGGTATGCAGATGCAGAAAGTAGTGCACCAGCAACTCGATATCATCCTGACGTTCACGCAGTGGCGGCAGGGTTAACGGGATGACGTTAAGCCTGTAGAAAAGATCTTCGCGGAATTTACCCTCGGCAATAAACAGCCCGAGGTTCTGATTGGTGGCGGAGATTATGCGGATATCCACCTGCACCGGACTGCTGGCACCGAGAGGCAGAATTTCCCGCGCCTCAATAGCCCGCAGCAGCTTCGCCTGGAGCACCAACGGCATATCGCCAATCTCATCAAGAAATAGCGTCCCGCTATTGGCTGCCTGAATCAGACCGGTTTTACCGTTGGCGGACGCCCCGGTAAATGCGCCTTTCACATAGCCAAACAGTTCGCTTTCCAGCAACTGCTCCGGAATAGCGGCGCAGTTGATAGCGATAAAAGGTTTATTTTTGCGATCGCTGAGCTTATGAATTGCCCGGGCGACCACCTCTTTCCCGGTACCGCTTTCGCCGACAATCATCACGCTGGAAGGGCTCGGGGCAATACGACCAATCAACTGCTTAAGCTGGCGCATCACCCGACACTCACCGACCAGTTGCTCAATATGCGGTTCATTATCGGCTAACGCCACGACGGTACTGGTATGCGACTGATGAAAGGCCATCAGGAATAATTGCCGCCCCTGAACATTATGCAGCTGACCAATAATGAGTTCGCTTTTATCATCCCACGAAACAATATGTTGCATATGCCCGTGCGTAAAATTACTTTCAAAGGTGAGCGGTCTGAAGCGCACGGATTTACCCGTCATGGTGTTTTGCATCACCCCGAGTATTTTTAGTGCCGTTTGATTAGCAAACTGCACTCGATTATCTTCATCAATAACCAGCACCCCTTGATCCATATTCTCGATCATCGTCGCGAATATTTTACTGATGCTGTCATTGCCTCCCTGATCTTGCAGAAGTTTCGAAACAAAAATGGTCGATATATGGCGAACGTAATCGGAGAACTCGCGCAGATTATCGTTAATATGCTCCTGCTGTTCATGGGTAACGGCAATCAAACTTATCACCCCCACGCAGCGGTCTTGTAAAATAACCGGCGTGCCCAAAAAGGCTTTCTCACGGCAGTTGTCTTTACTGTCACATCCTTCACAGAGCGGATCGTGGCGAGAATGGGTGACCACCTTTTCCTGCTGGGTTTCCAGAACAAAGCGCAATAGCCTTGAATTGCTGCTTAGCGGACGCCCCAGAAACTTGCCGTAGGCACCGGTACCCGCCACGCGGCACAGGTGTTCGTCGACAATCTCTACCTCAAGTTGCAAAACGCTGGCCAGCATTCTGGCAAAGCGCTGAATAGTCGGTTGAATCTGCATCAAAACGGATTGCGTTGTTGCGAGGACCATAGACTTACCTTCCGGCATCACTTAAGCGGTAGATCGTTGAGGATATCGATGACTGCAAGAGGATATGATACTAACTCAGAAAAAAACGGCTTTGATAAAAAGCGGGTTGTTTATCATTTTGTCATGATAATTATGCAAGAGGTGTCACATTTCTATATCAATATGAGAATTACCCCAGCTTATTTATCAATATGACGATTTACCCCCCGTCCCTTAATATTATTCCCATTTTCTTTATAAAGATGAAAAATGATATTTAAAAAGCCAAACGTTTACGTCGATTAATTCCCGCCAATAACATTGTTAATTTGTGATCGCAGCCACAAATAACCGCCCTAAAATAGGACTAACGCCGCCTTGAATTAATCTTGGCACACTTATTGTTAGTTGATGGTATCGCTGTGATATCGCGCAGTCACAGCCGTTAAGCCACCTTGCCGTCATTCCACTACCGGGACCTTATAATGAAAACTGTTAATGAGCTGATAAAGGATATCAATTCGCTGACCTCGCACCTTCACGAGAAGGATTTTTTATTAACGTGGGAGCAAACGCCGGATGAACTAAAGCAAGTCCTCGACGTCGCCGCCGCGCTGAAGATGCTACGCGCTGAAAATATCGCGACCAAAGTCTTCAACAGTGGATTAGGGATTTCTGTTTTCCGCGATAACTCCACCCGTACCCGCTTCTCTTATGCCTCGGCCCTCAACCTGCTCGGCCTCGCCCAGCAGGATCTCGATGAAGGCAAATCGCAAATCGCCCACGGCGAAACCGTCCGCGAAACGGCCAACATGATCTCGTTTTGCGCCGATGCGATCGGTATTCGCGACGACATGTATCTCGGCGCGGGCAACGCCTATATGCGTGAAGTCGGCGCAGCGCTTGACGACGGTTACAAGCAGGGCGTGCTGCCGCAGCGTCCGGCGTTAGTTAACCTGCAATGTGATATCGACCACCCGACGCAGGCGATGGCAGATCTGGCCTGGCTACGCGAGCACTTTGGCTCGCTGGAAAACCTCAAAGGCAAAAAAATCGCCATGACCTGGGCGTATTCCCCGAGCTACGGTAAACCGCTCTCCGTGCCGCAGGGGATTATCGGCCTGATGACCCGCTTCGGTATGGACGTCACGCTGGCGCATCCGGAAGGCTATGACCTGATTCCTGATGTTATCGAAGTGGCAAAAAGCAACGCCAACGCCTCCGGCGGCAGCTTCCGCCAGGTGACCAGCATGGAAGAGGCCTTTAAGGACGCCGACATCGTCTATCCGAAGTCATGGGCCCCTTACAAAGTGATGGAAGAGCGTACCGAATTACTGCGCGCTAACGACCACGCGGCGCTGAAAGAGCTGGAAAGACAGTGTCTGGAGCAGAACGCGAAGCATAAAGACTGGCACTGCACCGAAGAGATGATGGAGCTAACCCGCGACGGCGAAGCGCTGTATATGCACTGCCTGCCAGCGGATATCAGCGGCGTCTCCTGTAAAGAAGGCGAAGTTACCGAAGGTGTGTTCGAAAAATACCGCATCGCCACTTATAAAGAGGCCAGCTGGAAGCCTTACATCATCGCCGCGATGATCCTCGCCCGCAAATATCCGAAGCCCGGCGTCCTGCTGGAACAACTGTTGAAAGAAGCGCAACAGCGCATGAAATAACCCCCGAGCCGACCCGCCGGTCGGCTTTCCCTTCCGGAGGCCAATAAGGATAGGATATGTCCGTTTTCACACTGAAGATCGATATTGCCGACAACCATTTTTATAACGGTGAAACGTCGCCCCTCTTTTCGCAAAAACAGGCCAAAGTGGCGCGCCAGTTCCATCAGCAAATTGCGGGCTATCGCCCAACGCCGCTCTGCGCGCTGGACAGCCTGGCCAGCCTGTTTGGCGTGAAAAAAATTCTCGTCAAAGATGAATCAAAACGCTTTGGGCTGAACGCCTTCAAAATGCTCGGCGGTGCCTATGCCATCGCCCGCCTGCTGTGCGAGAAATATCACCTTGATATCGAGACGCTCTCGTTCGCGCAGCTCAAAAACGCCATCGGCGAAAAGATGACCTTTGCCACCACCACCGATGGCAACCACGGTCGCGGCATCGCCTGGGCCGCGCAGCAGCTCGGGCAACATGCGGTGATTTATATGCCGAAAAGCTCCGCTCAGGAGCGCGTCGACGCCATTCTCAATCTCGGCGCTGAATGCATCGTTACCGATATGAACTATGACGACACCGTTCGTCTGACCATGCAACACGCGCAGCAAAACGGCTGGGAGGTGGTGCAGGATACCGCCTGGGAAGGTTACACCAAAATTCCGACCTGGATTATGCAGGGCTACGCGACGCTTGCCGATGAAGCCGTAGAGCAGATGCGCGAAATGGGCGTCACGCCAACTCACGTACTGTTGCAGGCGGGGGTCGGCGCGATGGCGGGCGGCGTGCTGGGCTACCTGGTGGATGTTTATGGCCCGCAAAACCTGCGCAGCATTATCGTTGAGCCGGATAAGGCCGACTGCATTTATCGCTCGGGCGTCAAGGGCGACATCGTCAACGTTGGCGGCGATATGGCAACCATCATGGCCGGTCTGGCCTGTGGCGAACCTAACCCGCTCGGCTGGGAAATTCTGCGCAACTGCGCCACGCAGTTTATCTCCTGCCAGGACAGCGTCGCTGCGCTGGGCATGCGCGTGCTGGGTAACCCATACGGCGACGATCCGCGAGTGATCTCCGGCGAGTCCGGTGCCGTAGGCCTGGGCGTTCTGGCGGCAGTACACCATCACCCGCAGCGTCAGGCCCTGATGGAAAAACTGGCACTGGATAAAGACGCCATCGTGCTGGTTATCAGCACCGAAGGCGACACCGACGTGAAGCACTATCGCGAAGTGGTCTGGGAAGGCAAACATCCGGTCACCCCGTAATCCCCTAATGAGAACAGGCTCCCAAGGAGATACGGGAGTGAAAACTGGAGAACAATAATGGCTAAGCACATTCCCTTTAAACTGATTCTGGAAAAAGCACACGACTACCAAGCCGACATGACGCGCTTCCTGCGCGATATGGTCGCCATCCCCAGCGAGAGCTGTGATGAAAAACGCGTGGTTCACCGCATCAAACAGGAGATGGAAAAAGTCGGCTTCGATAAAGTCGAGATCGACCCGATGGGCAACATTCTCGGTTATATCGGTCATGGCCCGCGGCTGGTGGCGATGGACGCCCATATCGATACCGTGGGGATCGGCAATATTAAGAACTGGGAATTTGATCCGTATGAAGGCATGGAAACCGATGAGCTGATCGGCGGACGCGGCACTTCCGATCAGGAAGGCGGCATGGCATCGATGGTGTATGCCGGGAAGATCATCAAAGACCTCGGCCTGGAAGATGAGTACACCCTGCTGGTGACCGGTACCGTGCAGGAAGAGGACTGCGACGGCCTGTGCTGGCAGTACATTATCGAACAGTCCGGCATTCGCCCGGAATTTGTCGTCAGCACCGAGCCGACCGACTGTCAGGTGTATCGCGGACAGCGCGGGCGTATGGAAATCCGTGTTGATGTACAGGGCGTCAGCTGTCACGGCTCTGCACCAGAGCGCGGCGATAACGCGATCTTCAAGATGGGGCCGATTCTCAATGAATTGCAGGATTTGTCGCAGCATCTGGCTTACGACGAATTCCTCGGCAAGGGCACGTTGACGGTTTCCGAGATCTTCTTCACCTCGCCGAGCCGCTGCGCGGTGGCGGATAGCTGCGCCGTCTCTATCGACCGCCGTCTGACCTGGGGCGAAACCTGGGAAGGCGCGCTGGACGAAATCCGCGCCCTGCCCGCCGTGCAAAAAGCCAATGCGGTGGTGTCGATGTACAACTATGACCGCCCATCCTGGACCGGATTAGTTTATCCGACCGAATGCTACTTCCCGACCTGGAAAGTCGAAGAGGATCACTTCACCGTCAAAGCGCTGGTCAATGCTTATGAAGGGCTGTTCGGCAAAGCGCCGGTGGTCGATAAGTGGACCTTCTCCACCAACGGCGTCTCGATTATGGGACGTCACGGCATTCCAGTGATCGGCTTTGGTCCGGGTAAAGAGCCGGAAGCCCATGCGCCAAACGAGAAAACCTGGAAATCGCATCTGGTCACCTGCGCCGCCATGTACGCCGCCATCCCGTTGAGCTGGCTGGCAACAAAATAATCATCCCTCTGCATCCCCCGGCTTACCGGGGGATTTCTGGAGTCTGCTATGCGCGTACTGATTAAAAACGGAATCGTCGTTAACGCTGACGGACAGGCAAAACAGGATTTGCTGATAGAAAACGGTATTGTTCGTCAGCTCGGCGACAATATTACGCCACAGCTACCTTGCGAGATCGTCGATGCGGCCGGCTGCTACGTCATGCCCGGCGGCGTGGACGTGCACACCCATTTCAACATTGACGTCGGCATTGCCCGTAGCTGTGATGATTTTTTTACCGGTACCCGCGCGGCGGCGTGTGGCGGTACAACAACCATTATCGACCATATGGGGTTTGGCCCGACAGGCTGCCGATTACGCCATCAACTGGAGGTTTACCACGGTTACGCCGCGCATAAGGCGGTGGTCGATTACAGCTTCCACGGGGTCATCCAGCATATCAATCACGCCATTCTTGATGAAATTCCGATGATGGTTGAAGAGGGGATCAGCAGCTTTAAGCTCTACCTGACCTATCAGTACAAGCTCAACGACGATGATGTGCTGCAAGCGCTGCGCCGCCTGCACATCTCCGGCGCGCTGACGACGGTCCATCCGGAGAATGATGCCGCCATTGCCTGCAAGCGCGCCGAGTTTCTTGCCGCCGGGCTGACCGCGCCGCGCTATCACGCCCTGAGCCGCCCGCTGGAGTGCGAGGCCGAGGCCATTGCCCGGATGATCAATCTGGCGCAGCTCGCCGGGAATGCGCCGCTGTATATCGTCCATCTCTCCAACGGTCTGGGGCTGGATTATTTACGCCTGGCAAGAGCTAACCACCAGCCGGTGTGGGTAGAGACCTGCCCGCAATATCTATTGCTGGATGAGCGCCGTTATGACGCACCTGACGGGCTGAATTTTATTCTCAGTCCGCCTCTGCGCAACGTCCGCGAGCAGGACAAACTCTGGTGCGGCATCAGCGACGGCGCAATCGACGTGGTCGCCACCGACCACTGCAACTTTTCGATAGCCCAGCGCCAGCAGCTCTCTGGCGGCGATTTCAACCGCTGCCCGAACGGTCTGCCCGGCGTGGAAAACCGCCTGCTGCTGCTCTTTTCCAGCGCCGTGATGAGCGGGCGCATCACGCCAGAACGCTTTGTCGATATGACCAGCGCCATGCCGTCCAGGCTGTTCGGCCTGTGGCCGCAGAAAGGTCGGCTGGCCCCGGGTTCCGATGGCGATGTGGTGATTATCGACCCGAATCAAACGACGGAAATTCGTCACGCCGAACTGCATGACAACGCCGACTACTCCCCATGGGAGGGCTTTCGCTGTACCGGGGCGATCGTCAGAACCCTTTCGCGCGGTGAAACCCTCTTTTGCAAAGGGGAATTTAACGCCAGAGCGGGCCGGGGCCGCTTCCTGAGACGCAAACCGTTTAGCCATCCCTGGCATACTGAATAAGTGAGGAAAAATGAGTAAGAAAATTGTTCTCGCCCTCGGCGGGAATGCGCTGGGAGAGGATCTGGCCGGGCAGATGCAGGCCGTCAAAATGACCTCTCAGGCGATCGTCGATTTAATCGCCCAGGGCCATCAGGTAGTGGTCACCCACGGCAACGGGCCGCAAGTCGGGATGATCAACCTGGCCTTTGAGGCGGCGGCGAAAACCGAAGCCCACACGCCGATGCTGCCGATGTCGGTATGCGTGGCGTTGAGCCAGGGCTATATCGGTTACGATCTGCAAAACGCGCTGCGCGAAGAGCTGCTGTCGCGCGGGATGCATAAGCCGGTAGTGACGCTGGTGACCCAGGTGGAAGTTGATGCCCTAGATCCCGCGTTCCTTAATCCGACCAAACCTATCGGTTCATTCTTCACTCAGCAGGAGGCAGAACAGCTGGAGAAACAGGGCTATACGCTGAAAGAAGATGCTGGTCGCGGCTATCGTCGCGTCGTCGCGTCGCCTAAACCGGTAGACATCATTGAGAAAGAGACGGTCAAAACTCTGCTGGATGCCGGGCAGGTAGTGATTACCGTTGGCGGCGGCGGCATTCCGGTGATCCGCGAAGGCAACCATCTGCGCGGCGCCAGCGCGGTGATCGATAAGGACTGGGCCAGCGCCCGGCTCGCCGAAATGATCGATGCGGATATGCTGATCATCCTGACGGCGGTGGAAAAAGTGGCTATCAACTTCGGTAAACCTAACGAACAGTGGCTGGATCGCTTGTCATTAAGCGATGCGGAGCGCTTTATCAACGAAGGGCATTTCGCCAAAGGTTCCATGTTGCCGAAAGTCGAAGCCGCCGCCTCGTTCGCCCGTTCCCGCCCAGGGCGCGAATCTCTGATTACCGTGTTGAGCAAAGCGAAAGAAGGAATCGAAGGTAAAACCGGCACCGTGATTTGCCAGTAGCCGGATAAGGTGTTGGCCGCTTAGTCGGGAGGGCTGGTATTTTCCCCGGAGGCGATGCTACGCATCTGTCCGGGCTACGGGTTCACAACCGTCTGCGGGCCGGTAGCCCGGACAAGGCGCTTCTGGCGCCGCCTCCGGGAAATGTGCCGGACCTGATGGTTCGGCGCATCTGCTTCCCGGCTCACGCTACGCTTAGCCGGGCTACAGGTTCACAGTCGTCTGAGGGTGAGGAGCCCACGCTATGCGACTTCCAGCACCTCGTTAGTCGATTTCACGCCCTGATGCATCAGCATCATCAGCGCTTCCAGCACGCCGCCGCCAATCGCCCTCGCTTTATCAGAAACGCTGGTAAAATCAGCGGTCTCGCCGCGCGGGTCGATATCGCCAATCTTAAAGCCGCCGACCACCGCCAGACCATCGCTTAACAAGCCGCGTACCATGCCCGATAGCGGCGCCTTAATTTCGCTTTCACCAATCCAGGCCACGACATCACCCTCTTCTACCAAATCGCCTAGCTTCACGTTGGCACGCATGATGCCTGCGGTGGGCGCGCGGATCACCCGACGCGCGGTGTGGCCCATAATATTGCCGGGAACGCCGGTATTTTCCTGCGCGCAGCCCGAGTAAATCACCTGCCCCAGCCAGTGACCGCGATTGGTCTCAATCACCGCACGGCAATCCTCACCCGCGCGGAACCCTGGCCCCAGCGCGATAGTCACCGGCGCCATTTCAATATGAGTGCCCAGATTCTGTTTCGCCAGAATCGCATCGACCACGCAGACGGGCTTCAGCGCCTCAAGCGATGAACAGAAAGGGTCGACCAATATCGGGATAATACCGCGTTCAGCCAGCGCAATCGCCTCTGCCGTCGTGCTCGCCAGCCGGGCGGTTACGCCTTCGACCACCATTTCGCCGTCAAACGCGGCCTGGGCAAAAGCCACGCTGCGGCGGATAACCGTCGGTTTCTCAACCTCCAGCATGAACACTTTGAATCCGGCATGAAACAGACGCAGCGCCACGCCGCTGGCGATATCCCCCGCGCCGCGAACCACCACGCGCTGGTGTCCGGACGGGTGCGCCGCTCGCATCATCAAGCCGCCGGGAGCATTGTTTTTAACCTGTAAGATTTCAGCCAGCACGCTCACCGCAATCTCCTGCGGCGTTTCGGCACCAATGTTATAGCCCACCGGCGCATGCAGGCGCGCGAGATGCTCTTCATCAACCCCCTTCTCCCGCAACTGGCGCATAAAAAGCTGAACCTTGCGGCGGCTCGCCAGCAACCCCAGCCATGCCACCGGGCGTTCCACCAGCTTATCCAGCGCCTCGCGATCCTGATTATTGGTAGCGATCAGCACAAAGTTATCGGGGCGGATCTCCAGCGCATCCACCGCCGCGGCAAACGAGTCGGCACAGAGTAGCTGCACCGAGGGAGGAAAAGAGGCCGGATTTAAGCTTTCACGATGGATATCCGCCACGGCGATATCAAAACCCAATAGCGCCGCGCTCTGGGCAATAGCCCGATTCACATGCCCCGCGCCAATCAACACCAGCCGGGGCCGCAGACCGTGGACGCTAATAAATACCGTCATCGCGCCGCCGCAATCTGAACCCACGGCATCGGTGCCGTTACGCGCCATTCGTCCATGAAACAGGCGCGGCTTTCGCTCCTCTAATGCCTGTAGCGCCTCGTCGATCACCTTACGCTCCACCATGCCGCCGCCAATGGTGCCGACGATGGTTCCATCCTGATGGACAAGCATTTCTGCTGAATGTCGCGGCGTTGAGCCACGGCTATCCACAATTTGCGCCAGCGCAAATGGACTGTTTTGTTCTTCGAGTCTTGCAGCTTCTGTGAAAATATTCATAAAAACCTCAATGGATATCCGTTCGGTAGATCCGGTCTCCCGGCGTCGCTATCTCACAAATCTGCGCATAATCGGCGGGCGTTCCAGTATCGCGCCCAGCCAGATGGCATCCATATCCCCATTGCGCAAGAGCGAGTTCAGTTCGTCTTCAGCCAGGCGATTCTCAGATTGAGAAAACTGGTTGAGGAACCAGATCCGTCGGCTGCCCGGCGGTACATTTTTAAACGCGCCCTGCGGATGGCGAATGAGCCGGAGAAGGTGCCCGAACGTCAGCAGCTCATCCGCTGCCAGGCCAGTGATATCAGCAAACAGCGGCCAGCGATGGACATTTTCCGCTCCCGTTTTCTCCCCCAACATATGCCCGCCCGTTACAGCAATCACGCAGCAACTGCTTTCAGGTATGCAAGGTTCATGCTCATCCGGCGCTTTTAGCGGCAATCCGTGAGCGCCGTCAGCTTCCACTAAAATAACGTCGCATTCCTCTCGCGCTGCCAGCGCATCAATGGCGCTCGCCGAAAAACCTCGCGCTTTGCCCTCCTGCGCTTTCCAGGAGTGAAAACAGGTTAAAATGGGCAGCTCGAGATAGTGGGAAGGCAGAGCGGCAGCCTCCCGACAAAAGATCACCGGATAAGCAGCATCAGGCAGGAACATTTGAGTCGTCGTCGTCACCACGACGCGCCGTCCGCTGGCATGGAATAACTGGGCCAGCCAGAAAATGGTGCTGGTTTTGCCTCCGGCCCCCACGACTGAAATAACCGAGGGACGACTCTGCGCACCTAAGTCAAAGAACAATTCGGCGTTATCCTTTATATTTTCCTTGGTAACCATCAATCACCTTAAATAATGGACGCGCAATGCCAGCTATCGACTGTATTATTACCGCCGCAGGGCTTTCATCACGGATGGGAGAATGGAAAATGATGTTACCCTGGCAAGGAGGGACAATTCTTGATGCAAGTATCAAAAACGCCCTGCAATTTTGCAGCCGGATTATTTTAGTCACGGGGTATCGTGGCAATGAACTGCATCAACGTTATGCCAATATGCGTAATATTATTATTATCCACAACTCAGATTATGCTGACGGTTTATACTCTTCCGTGAAGGCTGCCGCCGCCGCCGTTGAGAGCGAATACTGCTTCATCACCCACGGTGACATGCCCTGCCTCACCGTTGAAATATTCAATAAAATGTGGTCTTTACGTAACTCTGGTGCGCTCATACCTTACTATCACGGCGTCCCTGGACACCCTATTTTGCTCACCAGAGAGTGCCTGCAGCAAGCTATCTCCCGGCCACATAAAAATATGCGTCAGGCATTGCTGGCGGGCGCGCATAATAGAGTAGAAATAAACAATCGCGAAATCACTTTAGATATCGATACGCCAGAGGATTTTATTAACCTGCATCATCGTCAATAAAATAGCTTATCTGCCGAGTTAAACGATTGCGTTCAAATAATCAAACCAGGCGTCTTTCGCACTTATCATAATGATACAAACTCACCCTTTTTGAGAAAATAAGATACTTTCGAGAAACGCTGACTTCATCAACAACCAGGACTGATTTTAATTCTCATTTACGCAATGTGAGATCTTTCACAAAGCAGACATAACTTTAGAAGCGCTTCACAAAAAATTATATTTATGCCGCTCGCCAGCAAGAGTGGTGCGAATGTTGCTCTATCTCTCCCATACCACCGGTTTATTTGTACCGGCTAATTAATGATAAAGGAGAGGGTTATGGGGGATATTATGCGTCCCGTTCCGTTCGAGGAACTCTTGACGCGCATATTTGATGAATACCAACAGCAGCGCTCCATCTTTGGTATTCCCGAGCAACAATTTTACTCACCTGCCAAAGATAAATCGGTCAGCGTCTTTGGCGAAACCTGCGCTACCCCCGTTGGCCCCGCTGCTGGCCCACACACCCAGCTGGCGCAAAATATTGTCACCTCCTGGCTCACCGGCGGCCGCTTTATCGAGCTGAAAACGGTACAAATTCTTGACCGGCTGGAGCTGGAAAAACCCTGTATCGATGCCGAAGATGAGTGCTTCAATACCGAATGGTCCACCGAATTTACCCTGCAAAAAGCGTGGGATGAGTACCTGAAAGCGTGGTTCGTTCTGCATCTGTTAGAGCAGGTTTTCCAGCCCTCGGGCGCGGAAAAGTCGTTTATCTTCAATATGAGCGTCGGCTACAACCTGGACGGCATCAAGCAGCCGCCGATGCAGCAATTTATTGACTCAATGACAGACGCCTCCACGCAGCCGAAATTTGCGCAATATCGCGACACGCTTAGCCGCTGGCTGCACGACGACGCCTTCCTTGAACGCCACGGCCTGAGCGGGCAGCGGGAAAACCTGCGCGCGCTGCCCGCGCGCATTCCTGCCACCCTGGTTCACGGCGTCACGCTCTCCACCATGCACGGCTGCCCGCCGCACGAAATCGAAGCTATCTGCCAGTACATGCTGGAAGAAAAAGCGCTAAACACCTTCGTGAAGCTGAACCCGACGCTGCTGGGCTATGCGCGCGTTCGCGAGATTCTGGATAGCTGCGGCTTTGCGTATATCGGCCTGAAAGAAGAGTCGTTCGAGCACGATCTCAAACTGGCCCAGGCGCTGGAAATGCTGCAACGCCTGATGGCGCTGGCAAAACAGAAATCGCTCGGTTTCGGCGTGAAGCTGACCAACACCCTTGGCACCATCAATAATAAAGGCGCGCTTCCCGGCGATGAGATGTATATGTCTGGCCGCGCACTGTTCCCGCTCGCCATCAACGTGGCGGCGGTGCTGTCCCGCGCTTTTGACGGCAAATTACCCATTTCTTATTCCGGCGGCGCCAGCCAGCTGACCATTCGCGACATTTTCGACACCGGTATCCGCCCTATTACGATGGCGACCGATCTGCTCAAGCCCGGCGGCTACCTGCGCCTGAGCGCCTGCATGCGCGAACTGGAATCATCGGATGCGTGGGGCATGACCCACGTCGACGTCGAGCGGCTAAACCGGCTGGCAGAAGACGCCGTCACCATGGCCTACACGCAGAAACACTGGAAGCCGGAAGAGCGCATCGAGGTTGCTGAAGACCTGCCGTTGACCGACTGCTACGTCGCGCCTTGTATTACGGCCTGCGCGATCAAACAGGATATTCCGGAATACATTCGCCTGATGGGCGAACAGCGCTACGCCGACGCGCTGGAACTGATCTATCAGCGCAACGCCCTGCCCGCTATTACCGGGCATATCTGCGATCATCAGTGCCAGTACAACTGTACGCGCCTGGACTACGACAGCGCGCTGAACATCCGCGAACTGAAGAAAATTGCCGTAGAAAAAGGCTGGGACGAGTACAAACATCGCTGGCATAAACCGGCGGGATCCGGCTCACGCCATCCGGTTGCGGTCATTGGCGCAGGCCCGGCGGGGCTTGCCGCAGGCTATTTTCTGGCGCGCGCGGGGCATCCGGTTACCGTGTTTGAGCGGGAAGCCAACGCCGGCGGCGTCGTCAAAAACATCATTCCGCAGTTCCGTATTCCGGCGGAGCTCATCCAGCACGATATCGATTTTGTCGCCGACCACGGCGTGAAATTTGAGTACGGCTGCGATGCGCATCTGACGGTCGAACAGCTAAAAAATCAGGGCTATCAGTATGTGCTGGTCGCTACCGGTACCGATAAAAACAGCGGCGTCACGCTGCACGGCGATAACCCGCACGTCTGGAAATCACTGCCTTTCCTGCGGGAATATAATCTGGGTTCCACGCTCAATCTGGGTAAACACGTGGTGGTGGTTGGTGCGGGGAATACCGCGATGGACTGCGCCCGCGCGGCGTTACGCGTACCCGGCGTGGAGAAAGCCACCATTGTATATCGCCGTTCGCTTCAGGAAATGCCCGCCTGGCGTGAAGAGTACGAAGAGGCGCTGCACGACGGCGTTGAGTTCCGCTTCCTCAATAATCCGCAGCGCTTTGATGCCGACGGCACGCTGACCCTGCGGGTGATGTCGCTGGGTGAACCGGACGCCAAAGGCCGCCGCCGCCCGGTCGAAACCGATGAAACCGTGACGCTGCATGCCGACAGCCTGATTACCGCCATCGGCGAACAGCAGGATACCGACGCCCTGAGCGCCATGGGTATTCCGCTGGATGAAAAAGGCTGGCCGGAGGTCAATGCCAGCGGCGAAACCCGCCTTGCCAACGTCTTTATGATTGGCGATGTTCAGCGCGGCCCCTCTTCCATCGTCGCCGCTATCGGCTCAGCCCGTCGGGCAAGCGATACCATCCTCTATCGGGAAAATATCCGCTCCCACCACGCAGATAAACGCTGGAACAACGTCAGCCCGGCTGAAATCTACCAGCGCAAGGGGGAAATAGCGGTCGCGATAGTCAACAAAGACGACCGCGATGCCTTCGTCGCTCAGGAAGCCGAACGCTGCCTTGAATGCAACTATGTGTGCAGCAAGTGCGTGGACGTCTGTCCGAACCGCGCCAACATCTCTATTGCGGTCCCTGGCTTCCAGAATCGCTTCCAGACGTTGCATCTGGATGCTTACTGCAACGAATGCGGCAACTGCGCCCAGTTCTGCCCGTGGCTGGGCAAACCCTACAAAGACAAAATCACCGTCTTCAGCCTGGCACAGGATTTTGACTCCAGCAGCAACCCCGGCTTCCTGGTGGAAGATGACCGCGTGCGCGTGCGTCTCGATAGCCAAAGCTGGGTACTGAATATCGACAACGACGGCCAGTTCGCCAGCATCCCTCCGGGGCTGGATGAGATGTGTCGCATCATCAGCCATGTCCATCAGCAGCATCACTATCTGCTGGGTCGGGTGGAGGTATAACGATGTTAATTCTAAAGAATGTGACCGCCGTACAACTTTATCCGGCAAAAGTGCTGGAAGGCGTTGATATCGCTATCGAAAATGACGTTATTGTTGAGGTTGGCGATGCGCTGACCCGCCGCTATCCACAGGCGGACTGGAAGGAGATGCACGGGCGTATCGTGATGCCCGGACTGGTGTGCGCGCACAACCATTTCTACTCCGGATTGTCGCGCGGCATTATGGCCAACATCGCCCCCAGCCCGGATTTTATTTCGACGCTGAAAAATCTGTGGTGGCGGCTGGACCGCGCGCTGGACGAAGAGTCGCTCTACTACAGCGGGCTAATTTGCTCAATGGAAGCCATTAAGAGCGGATGCTCTGCGGTCATCGACCATCACGCTTCTCCGGCGTATATCGATGGCTCGCTCTCTACGCTGCGCAATGCCTTTTTGAAGATTGGCCTGCGCGGGATGACCTGCTTTGAAACCACCGACCGCAACGGTGGAGTCGATGAATTGCAGGCAGGCGTAGAGGAAAATATCCGCTTCGCCCGCCAGATAGACCATGCGCGGGCGACGGGTACGGAGCCCTATCTGGTGGAAGCGCATATCGGCGCTCATGCCCCCTTTACCGTGCCGGATGCCGGGCTATCCATGCTCAGCGAGGCCCTCAAGGTTACCGGGCGCGGGCTGCATATCCACGCGGCGGAAGACCTCTATGATGTCTCCCACAGCCACCATCTTTATGGCAAAGACCTGCTGGTCAGGCTGGCGGAATACGACCTTATCAACAGCAAAACGCTGGTGGCGCACGGGCTGTATTTGTCGACAGACGATATCGCCCTACTCAACGAACAGAATGCTTTTCTGGTGCACAACGCCCGTTCCAACATGAACAACCATGTGGGCTACAACTATCACCTCACCGATATCCGCAACCTGGCACTGGGTACCGACGGTATCGGCTCCGACATGCTGGAAGAGATGAAGTTTGCCTTCTTTAAGCATCGCGATGCTGGTGGCCCGCTGTGGCCGGACAGCTTCGCCCGCGCGCTGGCCAGCGGTAACGAACTGCTGAGCCGCAACTTTAGCGCCCGCTTTGGGCAGTTAGAGGCTGGTTATAAAGCCGACCTGACCATTTGCGATTATGCCGCGCCGACGCCGCTGCTGGCAGACAATATTGCCGGACATATCGCCTTTGGCCTCGGTTCCGCCAGCGTTCATAGCGTGATGGTCAACGGCGTGATGGTCTACGAAGACCGGCAGTTCACCTTTGATTGCGATTCGATTTACGCCCAGGCCCGAAAAGTCGCCGCAGATATGTGGCGGCGTATGGACTCGCTGGCATAGCCCACGCCCTCTTTCGTGCTGAAAGGGGGATTGATGAGGAAAGATTATGATCGAGCAATTTTTCAAACCAGACTCTGTAGAGCAGGCGCTGGAGCTCAAATCGCGCTACCAGGATGATGCCGTCTGGTTTGCCGGGGGCAGTAAGATCAATGCCACCCCGACGCGACCGGATAAGCGAATCGCCATTTCGTTACAGGACCTTGAGCTGGAATGGGTGGATTGGGATAACGGCGCGCTGCGCGTTGGCGCGATGACGCGTCTGCAAACCCTGCGTGATGCGCACTTCATTCCCAGCGCACTACACGATGCGCTGGGCTTCGTCTACTCCCGCCACCTGCGCAACCAGTCAACCCTCGGCGGCGAAATCGCCGCCCGCCAGGAAGAGTCGGTGCTGCTGCCCGTTCTGCTGGCGCTGGACGCGCATCTGGTATTTGGCGACGGCAAGTGCCTGTCGCTGGAGAGCTACCTCGCCGATCCCGGCGCGCGGCTGATCACGGAAATTGTCATTAAAGACCCCTTCCGCCCCTGCGCCACGCGCAAAATCAGCCGCTCACAGGCGGGGTTAACCGTCGTCACCGCGGCGGTTGCCATCTCAGAGCACGGCGGCGTACATATCGCGCTGGACGGCGTGGCCGATGGCCCCCTGCGCCTGCGGGACGTGGAGTCGCAGCAACTGGAAGGCAGCGCGCTGGAGCAGGCCGTCGCCGCCGCAATTTTCCCTCAGCAGGATGTTCGGGGCAGCGTGGCCTATAAACGCTATATCACCGGCGTGGTTGTCGCAGACCTGTATGCCGACTGCCAGCAGATGGGCGAGGAGGTCGTATGATGATTCACTTTACCTTGAACGGCGCTGCGCGCGAGATGAAGGTCAATCCCGGCACTAACGTACAGGCGCTGCTTTTCGGCCTCGGGATGCACTCGGTGCGCAACAGCGACGATGGGTTCGGCTTCGCGGGATCCGACGCGATTCTGTTTAACGGCCGCATCGTTAACGCCTCCCTGCTTATCGCCGCTCAGTTGGAACAGGCGGAGATCCGCACCAGCGAATCGCTGGGCAAATGGAATCAGCTCAGTCTGGTGCAGCAGGCGATGGTCGATGTCGGCGTGGTGCAATCGGGCTATAACGATCCCGCCGCCGCGCTGATTATCAGCGATCTGCTGGATCGCATCGCCGCCCCGACGCGCGATGAGATCGATGACGCGCTCTCCGGATTATTTAGCCGTGACGCGGGCTGGCAGCAATATTATCAAGTGATCGAACTGGCGGTGGCGCGTAAAGGCGACCCGCAGATCGCTATCGATAGCGCCCCGACCTTCCGCGACGATCTGGCGGTCGTCGGCAAGCTATATCCAAAAACCGATGCGGCAACCATGGTGCAGGCCAAGCCCTGCTACGTGGAGGACCGCGTCACGCCGGACGCCTGCATTATTAAAATGCTGCGCAGCCCGCATCCCCATGCGCTGATCACCCATCTCGACGTTAGCAAGGCCGAGGCGCTGCCCGGCGTAGTTCACGTGATCACCCATCTTAACTGCCCTGATATCTATTACACCCCCGGCGGGCAGAGCGCACCGGAGCCATCACCGCTCGACCGGCGGATGTTCGGTAAGAAGCTGCGCCACGTCGGCGATCGCGTCGCGGCGGTTGTCGCTGAAAGTGAAGATATTGCATTGGCCGCGCTGAAGCTTATCGACGTCAAATATGAAGTGCTTAAGCCGGTGATGTCGATTGATGAGGCGATGGCCGATGACGCGCCGGTGGTTCACGATGAACCGGTGGTGTACGTCGCTGGCGCGCCGGATACGCTGGAAGAAGATAACAGCCACGCCACCCAGCGCGGCGAACATATGATTATCAATTTCCCCATTGGCTCGCGCCCGCGCAAGAATATCGCCGCCAGCATTCACGGCCATATTGGCGATATGGAGAAAGGTTTCGCTGAAGCCGATGTGGTTATCGAGCGCACCTACTCCTCCACTCAGGCTCAGCAGTGCCCGACGGAACCGCATCTTTGTTTTACCCGCATGGATGGCGATCGTCTGGTTATTCACGCCTCGACCCAGGTTCCGTGGCACCTTCGCCGCCAGGTGGCGCGTCTGGTCGGCATGAAGCAGCACAAGGTTCACGTGATTAAAGAGCGCGTGGGCGGCGGTTTCGGCTCCAAGCAGGACATCCTGTTGGAAGAGGTCTGCGCCTGGGCCACCTGCGTCACCGGACGCCCGGTCTATTTCCGCTATACCCGTGAAGAGGAGTTTATCGCCAATACCTCTCGCCACGTCGCCAAGGTGACGGTGAAGCTGGGGGCGAAGAAAGATGGTCGCCTGACGGCGGTGAAGATGGATTTCCGCGCCAACACCGGCCCCTACGGCAACCATTCGCTGACCGTGCCATCCAACGGACCGGCGCTGTCGCTGCCGCTGTATCCCTGCGATAACGTCGATTTCAAAGTGACCACCTACTACAGCAATATCTGCCCAACCGGCGCATATCAGGGCTATGGCGCGCCGAAGGGCAACTTCGCCATCACCATGGCGCTAGCGGAACTGGCGGAGCAGTTGCAGATCGATCAACTGGAGATTATCGAGCGCAACCGCGTGCATGAAGGGCAGGAGCTGAAGATCCTTGGCGCGATTGGCGAAGGTAAAGCGCCAACGTCGGTGCCAACCGCTGCCAGCTGTGCGCTGGAGGAGATCCTGCGTCAGGGCCGCGAGATGATCCAATGGTCGTCACCGAAACCGCACGCGGGCGACTGGCGGACTGGTCGCGGTGTGGCGATCATTATGCAGAAGTCGGGGATCCCGGACATCGACCAGGCCAACTGCATGATCAAGCTCGAATCCGATGGCACCTTTATCGTCCACTCCGGCGGCGCGGATATCGGTACCGGACTGGATACGGTGGTCACCAAGCTGGCGGCAGAAGTGCTGCATTGCCCGCCGCAGGAGGTGCATGTCATTTCCGGCGACACCGATCATGCGTTGTTCGATAAAGGCGCTTACGCCTCGTCCGGCACCTGCTTCTCTGGTAATGCGGCGCGTAAGGCGGCAGAAAATCTGCGGGAAAAAATACGCTTCCACGGCGCAGAGATGCTCGGGGAATCGCTAAGCGACGTTGAGCTGGTAGCCCCTGGCGTGGTGCGCGGTAAGCAGGGGGAAGTGAGCTATGCCGATATCGCCCACAAGGCCGAGACCGGCACCGGCTTCGGTACGTTAGTTGCCACCGCCAGCTATATCACCGCCGATTTCGCCTTCCCGTATGGAGCCAACTTCGCCGAAGTGGCGGTGAATACCCGTACTGGTGAAATCCGCCTCGACAAGTTCTATGCGCTGCTGGACTGCGGCACGCCGGTTAACCCGGAACTGGCGCTGGGGCAAATTTACGGGGCGTCGATGCGCGCCATTGGTCATAGCCTGACGGAGGAGATTCTTTACGACGCGCAGGGCCATCCGCTTACCCGCGATCTGCGCAGCTATGGCGCGCCGAAAATCGGCGATATTCCGCATGATTTCCGCGCGGTGCTGGTGCCAAGCGATGACAAGGTCGGCCCGTTTGGCGCGAAATCAATCTCCGAAATCGGCGTCAACGGCGCGGCTCCGGCGATTGCCACCGCCATTCACGATGCCTGCGGCGTCTGGCTACGCGAATGGCATTTCACACCGGAGAAAATACTGAGCGCGTTAGGAAAACTGTAACCATGAACATTCCCGGATTGCGGCTAACGCCTTATCCGGGCTACGGGATCGCGGACGACTGAAAGCTCGTAGCCCGGACAGATGCGCAGCATCGCCTCCGGGAAGATTCTGCGGTCTTCCTCCCGGGGGCGGCGCAAAGCGCCTTGCCCGGGCTACGGGATCGCAGACGACTTAAGTGATTCATTCAATATTAAATGCCGTCTGTGGATTGAGAACCGCCTTTCTCAGGGCCTCCTGCGCCCAAAATTCGCAGAATTTAATTTCACTGATTCAGATGATCAAATTTGCTTATACCCAAATAGAGGGAGTAAAGGGATGTCTGATATAAACCGCACAGGTTCCGATCTGATTTATGAACTGGAGGATCGCCCCCCTTTTCACCAGACGATTGTGGGAGCGATTACCCATCTGTTGGCCATTTTCGTTCCCATGGTCACCCCCGCTCTGATCGTAGGGGCAACGCTACAACTCTCTGCGGAAACCACCGCCTATCTGGTTTCGATGGCGATGATCGCCTCCGGGATCGGCACCTGGCTACAGGTGAACCGCTACGGCATCGTCGGCTCCGGATTACTGTCGATACAGTCGGTGAACTTCTCGTTTGTCACCGTGATGATCGCGCTTGGCAGCGGGATGAAAAGTGACGGTTTTCATGAAGAGCTGATTATGTCCTCGCTGCTCGGCGTGTCGTTTGTCGGCGCGTTTCTGGTGGTCGGCTCCTCTTTTATCCTCCCCTATCTGCGCCGGGTCATTACACCTACCGTCAGCGGTATTGTGGTGCTGATGATTGGCCTGAGCCTGATTAAAGTCGGCATTATTGATTTCGGCGGCGGCTTCGCGGCAAAGAGCAGCGGCACCTACGGTAATTACGAAAATCTCGGTGTGGGTTTACTGGTCCTGATGGTGGTGATTGGCTTCAACTGCTGCCGTAGCCCGCTACTGCGCATGGGGGGGATCGCCATCGGCCTGGGCGTGGGCTACGTGGTGTCGCTGTGCCTGGGAATGGTCGATTTCAGCGGCATGAAAAACCTGCCGCTGGTGACTATCCCAATCCCCTTTAAATACGGTTTTCATTTCAGCCTGCATCACTTTCTGGTCGTCGGCACCATTTACCTGCTGAGCGTGCTGGAAGCGGTTGGCGATATCACCGCTACGGCGATGGTGTCGAGACGCCCCATCCAGGGTGATGAGTACCAGTCGCGCCTGAAAGGCGGCGTGCTGGCGGACGGGCTGGTCTCGGTCATCGCCTCCGCGCTTGGCTCCCTGCCGCTCACCACCTTCGCGCAAAACAACGGGGTTATCCAGATGACCGGCGTCGCCTCGCGCTATATCGGGCGCACCATCGCCGTCATGCTGGTGATCCTCGGCCTGTTCCCGACCATTGGCGGCTTCTTCACCACCATCCCCTCGGCGGTACTGGGCGGTGCGATGACGCTGATGTTCTCGATGATCGCTATCGCCGGGATCCGCATCATTATTTCCAATGGCCTGAAGCGCCGTGAAACGCTGATCGTCGCCACCTCTCTCGGGCTGGGGCTTGGCGTCTCTTACGATCCGGAAATTTTCAAAATCTTACCCGCCTCAATTTATGTGCTGGTGGAAAACCCCATCTGCGCAGGCGGACTGACCGCAATCCTGTTGAATATCATTCTTCCGGGCGGCTATCGGCAAGAGGACGTCTTGCCCGCAGCCGATTCATTGGAAGAAGCGGATTAACTGTAAGGAGTTCACATGTCAGGAGAACACACGCTAAAAGCCGTGCGTGGTAGCTTTATTGATATCACGCGCACCATCGAACATCCCGAGGAGCTCGAATCGGCGCTGCGGTTTATCGAGGATGGATTGCTGTTGATTCGCGAGGGCAAAGTCGAATGGTTTGGCGAATGGGAAAAGGGAAAACATCGGGTTCCTGAGGCCATCCGGGTCCGCGATTATCGCGGCAAGCTGGTGATTCCGGGATTTGTCGATACCCATATTCACTACCCGCAGAGCGAGATGGTTGGCGCCTATGGCGAGCAGCTGTTGGAGTGGCTGAATAAGCACACCTTCCCCACCGAACGGCGCTATCAGGACCTGGAATACGCGCGCGAGATGTCCTCTTTTTTCCTCAAGCAGCTACTGCGTAACGGCACCACCACCGCGCTGGTCTTCGGCACCGTGCATCCGCAATCAGTAGACGCCCTGTTTGAAGCCGCCAGCCATATCAACATGCGCATGATTGCCGGCAAAGTGATGATGGATCGCAACGCGCCGGAGTATCTGCTGGATGATGCCGAAAGCAGCTACCAGCAAAGCAAAGCGCTGATTGAACGCTGGCACAAAAATGGTCGCCTGCTGTATGCCATCACCCCGCGCTTCGCCCCAACCTCAACGCCGCAACAGCTGGCGATGGCGCAACGTCTGCGCCAGGAGTATCCCGACACTTGGGTACATACACATCTGTGTGAAAACAAAGATGAAATTGCTTGGGTTAAAGAGCTCTATCCCGATCATGATGGCTACCTTGACGTCTATCACCAGTATGGTTTGACCGGTAAAAACTGCGTTTTCGCCCACTGCGTACATCTGGAAGAGAAAGAGTGGGATCGCCTGAGCGAAACCGACTCCAGCATCGCTTTTTGCCCCACCTCGAACCTGTACCTCGGCAGCGGGCTGTTCAATTTGCAAAAAGCCTGGCGGAAGAAAATCAAGGTTGGGCTGGGCACCGACATCGGCGCAGGCACCACCTTCAACATGCTGCAAACGCTAAACGAAGCCTACAAAGTGGTGCAGTTACAGGGGTATCGGCTCTCGGCCTATGAGGCGTTCTACCTGGCGACTCTCGGCGGCGCGAAAGCGCTGGGGCTTGACCACCTGATTGGTAATTTCACTCCGGGCAAAGAGGCCGACTTTGTGGTGCTGGAGCCGACGGCGACGCCGTTGCAGCAGCTACGCTACGACAACTCGGTGTCCCTGGTCGACAAGCTGTTCGTGATGATGACGCTGGGCGACGATCGTTCTATTTATCGTACCTATATTGATGGCCGCCTGGTGTATGAGCGCACCTGACGAAACCCTTCTATTCTGCTGAGGACATGACTATGTCTGGAGATACTCTGCCTACCCCGGATGCATCGCAGCCCCGCGGTGCGCTGGATACCTGGTTCAAAATTTCGGCTCGCGGCAGTACGGTTCGCCAGGAAGTGCTGGCGGGACTCACCACCTTTCTGGCGATGGTCTATTCGGTCATCGTGGTGCCCGGCATGTTGGGAAAAGCGGGTTTCCCGCCCGCTGCCGTGTTTGTCGCCACCTGCCTGGTCGCAGGCTTCGGTTCATTGCTGATGGGGCTGTGGGCAAACCTGCCAATGGCCATCGGCTGCGCCATTTCCCTGACCGCCTTTACCGCCTTTAGCCTGGTGCTGGGGCAGCACATCAGCATTCCCGTCGCATTGGGCGCGGTTTTTCTGATGGGGGTAATTTTCACCGCCATTTCGGTCACCGGGGTGCGCACCTGGATCTTGCGTAACCTGCCGATGGGTATCGCTCACGGTACCGGCATCGGTATTGGGCTGTTTCTGCTGCTCATTGCAGCAAACGGTGTCGGCATGGTGATAAAAAACCCACTGGAAGGGCTGCCGGTGGCGCTCGGATCGTTTACTTCCTTTCCGGTGATCATGAGCCTGTTGGGTCTGGCGGTAATTTTTGGTCTGGAAAAAAATCGCGTCCCCGGCGGGATCCTATTGGTCATTATTGCCATTTCAATTATCGGCCTGATTTTCGATCCCGCCGTTCAGTATCACGGCCTGGTCGCGATGCCCAGCCTGAGCGGTGAAGATGGTAAGTCACTGATTTTTAGTCTCGATATCATGGGGGCGCTACAGCCAACCGTACTTCCCAGCGTTCTGGCTCTGGTGATGACCGCCGTATTCGACGCCACCGGCACTATCCGCGCCGTGGCCGGGCAGGCAAACCTGCTGGATAAAGACAACCAGATTATCAACGGCGGCAAAGCGCTGACCAGCGACTCCATTAGCTCCGTATTCTCCGGCCTGGTCGGTGCCGCCCCTGCCGCGGTCTATATTGAATCCGCCGCAGGAACCGCAGCTGGAGGGAAAACCGGTCTGACGGCGACCATCGTCGGCCTCCTGTTCCTGTTAATTCTGTTTTTATCGCCGCTGTCGTATTTGATCCCCGGCTACGCCACCGCGCCCGCGCTGATGTACGTGGGGTTATTGATGCTAAGTAACGTCTCAAAGCTCGATTTTGATGACTTTATTGATGCGATGTCCGGGCTGGTCTGCGCGGTATTTATCGTCCTGACCTGCAATATCGTCACCGGCATTATGCTGGGTTTTGTCACCCTGGTTGTCGGGCGCGTCTTCGCTCGCGAGTGGCAAAAGCTGAATATCGGCACCGTGATTATCACCCTCGCCCTGGTGGCATTCTATGCCGGAGGGTGGGCGATTTAAGCGCCAGATGTGATGGGTCGAAAGGTTCGCCATTTTACTGCCCGGTAACCGATTTTGGCGCGTGCCGGGTTCAAGGAGAAATACGCATGAGCGCCATAGATTCTCAACTTCCACCTCCCGCCGAACCCGGCGGCACCATCGACGAGGTTGACCGCATTTTATCGCCGGGAAAGCTGGTCGTCCTCGGGCTACAGCATGTACTGGTGATGTATGCGGGCGCAGTGGCAGTGCCGCTGATGATCGGCGACCGGCTCGGGCTGAATAAAGAGGCCGTCGCGCTGCTGATTAGCTCCGATCTGTTTTGCTGCGGCGTGGTGACGCTGCTGCAATGCATTGGGATCGGTCGCTTTATGGGCATTCGTCTGCCGGTAATTATGTCGGTGACGTTTGCCGCCGTAACGCCGATGATCGCCATCGGGATGAATCCGGATATTGGCCTGCTGGGGATTTTTGGCGCAACCATTGCCGCAGGCATCATCACCACCTTACTGGCACCGCTTATCGGGCGCTTAATCCCGCTGTTTCCTCCGCTGGTTACCGGTGTGGTGATTACCTCTATCGGCCTGAGCATTATCCAGGTCGGCATCGACTGGGCCGCAGGGGGAAAAGGGAATCCGCAGTACGGCGATCCGGTTTATTTGGGTATTTCATTTGCCGTGCTCGTTTTTATCTTATTAATCACCCGCTTTGCCAAAGGTTTTCTGTCCAACGTCGCCGTATTGTTAGGCATTATTTTCGGCTTTGCGCTGTCGTGGATGATGAATGAGGTTAACCTCTCCGGTCTGCAGGACGCCTCGTGGTTTGCCATCGTCACGCCAATGGCCTTCGGTATGCCGGTGTTTGATCCGGTATCGATTCTGACCATGACGGCGGTGTTAATCATCGTCTTTATCGAATCGATGGGCATGTTCCTCGCCCTCGGGGAGATTGTCGGTCGCAAACTGTCTTCGCAGGATATTATCCGCGGGCTGCGCGTTGATGGCGTGGGCTCGCTGATTGGCGGCTTATTTAATAGCTTTCCCCATACGTCATTTTCACAAAACGTCGGACTGGTCAGCGTGACCCGGGTATACAGCCGTTGGGTATGTATTGCCTCAGGGGTGATTTTGATTCTGTTTGGTATGGTGCCCAAAATGGCGGTGCTGGTGGCATCGATCCCGCAGTTTGTACTGGGCGGAGCCGGTCTGGTGATGTTTGGCATGGTGCTGGCGACGGGGATTCGCATTCTGTCGCGCTGTAACTACACCACCAATCGCTACAACCTCTATATTGTGGCGATCAGCCTCGGCGTGGGCATGACACCAACATTGTCACACGATTTCTTTTCTAAACTACCTGCCGTACTCCAGCCGCTGCTGCATAGCGGTATTATGCTGGCCACCGTTAGCGCCGTGGTGCTTAACCTCTTCTTTAATGGTTATCGCCACCATACGGAACTGGCGCAAGAAACGGCATCCTCGGGTGGAAAAGTCCGTACGGTACGCATGTGGTTGCTGCTGCGAAAGCTAAAAAAGAGCCAGCGGGAGGAGTGATATGAATATCTTACTGCGCTGTATGATTAGCCTTTTCTTACTGATGCTGATGGCGATCCCTGCCGTTTCTGATGGTATTGCGTTAGGCATTGAAAGCCGGTTTCACTTTCTGCTGCTTTTTTAAGCACCTCACTTCAAGCAGTTCCGTTTCTGTTACGGGACTGCTTCCCCCTATCGGTTAAATAGTCCGAAGTGTTAATTATTCCGTCGCATTAAGGCTTATAATAGCGAGTGCTTAAGATTCTTGGTGGACACTATGCGACAGGAACATGTCATCTTGCTGGATGAGCAAGATAAGCCTTCAGGTATGTTGGAGAAGTATACCGCTCACACCCTCGACACCCCGCTGCACCTCGCGTTTTCCTGCTGGTTGTTTAATGAACATAGTCAGTTGCTGGTCACCCGACGTTCGCTGGCTAAAAAAGCCTGGCCCGGCGTGTGGACTAACTCGGTTTGCGGGCACCCGCAAACGGGCGAAACGTTTGAGCAGGCCGTTGCGCGCCGCTGCCGCTTTGAGCTGGGCGTCGATATCCACAGCATAACGCCTGTTTATCCTGAATTTCGCTATCGGGCCGTGGCGCCAAACGGTATTGTCGAAAATGAAGTCTGCCCGGTGTATGCCGCCCGAAGAGCCAGCCCGCTACAGATAAATCCTGATGAAGTGATGGATTTCCAGTGGTGCAATCTTGAAGATGTTTTCAGCGGGATCCGCGCCACGCCGTGGGCTTTCAGCCCGTGGATGGTGATGCAGGCTGCGGATGATAATGCGCGTAACGCATTGATAAACTATAGCCGTCAGGCATAAAAAAACCCCAGCTCCGCTGGGGTTTCGTTTATTACGGTAATGCTTATTTTACCGGACGCATCGCTGGGAACAGGATCACGTCGCGGATGGTATGGCTGTTAGTGAACAGCATGACCATACGGTCAATACCGATACCCAGACCCGCAGTCGGCGGCAGGCCGTGCTCCAGCGCGGTTACGTAGTCTTCGTCGTAGAACATCGCTTCGTCGTCACCGGCAGCTTTCGCGTTAACCTGATCCAGGAAACGCTGCGCCTGGTCTTCTGCGTCGTTCAGTTCGCTGAAGCCGTTACCGATTTCACGCCCGCCGATAAAGAATTCAAAGCGGTCGGTGATTTCCGGGTTCTCGTCGTTACGACGCGCCAGCGGAGAGACTTCTGCCGGGTATTCAGTAATGAAAGTCGGCTGAATCAGGTGCGCTTCCGCTACTTCTTCGAAGATCTCGGTCACGATACGGCCCAGGCCCCAGCTCTTCTCAACGTGAACGCCGATAGATTCAGCAATGGCTTTCGCAGAGTCGAAGTTATCCAGGTCCGCCATCTCGGTTTCCGGACGATATTTCTTGATAGCTTCACGCATGGTCAGTTTTTCAAACGGCTTGCCGAAATCGAAGGTCTGATCGCCATAAGGCACCGCAGTGTTGCCGAGGATATTCTGCGCCAGGGTGCGGAACAGGGATTCGGTCAGCTCGATCAGATCTTTATAGTCCGCATAAGCCATATAGAGTTCCATCATGGTGAACTCTGGGTTATGACGAACGGAGATACCTTCGTTGCGGAAGTTACGGTTGATTTCGAATACGCGCTCGAAGCCGCCGACCACCAGACGCTTCAGGTACAGTTCCGGCGCGATACGCAGGTACATGTCCATATCCAGGGCATTGTGATGAGTGACAAACGGACGGGCAGATGCGCCGCCTGGGATCACCTGCATCATCGGGGTTTCCACTTCCATAAAGTTGCGGCCAACCATGAACTGACGGATGCCAGCCAGGATTTGCGAACGAATTTTAAAAGTGTTGCGGGATTCATCGTTGGAGATCAGGTCCAGGTAGCGCTGACGATAGCGCGCTTCCTGATCCTGCAGGCCGTGGAATTTGTCCGGCAGCGGGCGCAGGGCTTTGGTCAGCAAACGCAACTCGGTGCAATGGATAGAGAGTTCACCGGTTTTGGTTTTGAACAGCTTACCGCGTGCAGCGATGATGTCCCCGAGGTCCCATTTCTTGAACTGCTCGTTGTAGACGCCTTCCGCCAGATCGTCACGCGCAACGTACAGCTGAATGCGGCCGCCAACGTCCTGCAGCGTAACGAAAGAGGCTTTACCCATGATACGACGGGTCATCATGCGGCCAGCAACGGCGACTTCAACGTTCAGCGCTTCCAGCTCTTCGTTTTCTTTCGCATCGAAGTCAGCGTGCAGTTGATCAGAGGTGTGGTCACGACGGAAATCATTCGGGAACGGGATACCCTGCTCACGCAGTGCGGCCAGCTTCTCACGACGGGCTTTCAGTTCATTATTAAGGTCAATTGCCGCGTCAGCGCCCTGTGCTTGTTGTTCAGACATGTTGGTTCCTCATAACCCTGCTTTCAAACTTGCTTCGATAAATTGATCCAGGCTGCCGTCCAGCACTGCCTGAGTGTTGCGGGTTTCCACCCCGGTGCGCAGATCTTTAATGCGGGAATCGTCCAGCACGTAAGAACGGATCTGGCTGCCCCAGCCGATGTCGGATTTGGTATCTTCCATCGCCTGCTTCTCGGCATTTTTCTTCTGCATTTCCAGTTCATAAAGCTTGGCTTTCATCTGCTTCATGGCCTGGTCTTTGTTCTTGTGCTGTGAACGGTCGTTCTGGCATTGGGTGACCGTATTGGTTGGAATATGGGTGATACGCACCGCAGATTCCGTACGGTTAACGTGCTGACCGCCCGCACCGGATGCGCGGTAAACGTCGATACGCAGATCCGCCGGGTTGATTTCGATATCAATATCGTCATCCACTTCCGGGTAAACGAACGCAGAGCTGAAAGAGGTGTGGCGACGGCCGCCGGAATCGAACGGGCTCTTACGCACCAGGCGATGAACGCCGGTTTCGGTACGCAACCAGCCGTAGGCGTAATCGCCGATAATCTTGATAGTGACGGACTTAATACCCGCCACTTCGCCTTCAGACTCTTCGATAATCTCGGTTTTAAAGCCGCGCGCTTCGGCCCAGCGCAGATACATACGCGTCAGCATGCTGGCCCAGTCCTGCGCTTCCGTACCGCCGGAACCGGCCTGGATATCCAGATAGCAATCGGCGCTGTCGTATTCACCGGAGAACATACGGCGGAATTCCAACTGCGCGAGTTTCTCTTCCAGCACGTCGAGTTCAGCAACGGCTTCGTTGAAGGTCTCTTCGTCGTCGGCTTCAACGGCCAGCTCCAGCAGACCGGAAACGTCTTCCAGCCCCTGGGACATCTGATCCAGCGTATCCACGATGGCTTCCAGCGAGGAACGTTCTTTGCCCAGCGCCTGTGCGCGCTCTGGCTCGTTCCACACGTCCGGCTGTTCCAGCTCGGCGTTTACTTCTTCGAGACGCTCTTTCTTAGCATCGTAGTCAAAGATACCCCCTAAGAACGTTCGAGCGCTCCGTGAGGTCCTGAATGCGGTTATTTACCGGATTTATTTCAAACATGGTCGGTTTCTTTTAATGGATTCGTCAAAATGCGGTGATAAGAGCGGAATTCTACCGGATTCGCGCTCCCATTAATATACTGTTGTCAATTTGGCCAGAGGTGGTCAATGATCAGCTGCAGGCTGCGGTTGCCGCGGAACTCATTGATATCAAGCTTGTAGGCAAGCTGGACTTCGCGCACGCCGTTATCTGGCCAAATGGAAGTATCGACATTAAACGCGATACCATCCAGCAGCGGGCCGCCGCCAACCGGTTCAACCATCACTTTCAGGTGACGTTCGCCGACCAGGCGCTGCTGCAAAATGCGAAAACGACCATCAAACAGCGGTTCGGGGAACATTTGCCCCCAGGGGCCTGCATCGCGCAGCATTTGAGCGACTTCCATGCTCATTTCAGCCGCTGCTAACGGGCCGTCGGAAACCACTTCCCCTTGCAATAGCGCGGGGTCGAGCCACTCGGTCACCAGTTCGCCAAAGCGCTGCTGAAACTCATCAAAGCGCGCCTCTTCCAGCGACAGTCCTGCCGCCATGGCGTGACCGCCGAACTTCAAAATCATGCCAGGATAGAGCGTATCCAGGCGCTCCAGCGCATCGCGCATATGCAGCCCCTGAATCGACCGACCGGAGCCTTTTAGCAGTCCGTCTCCGGTGGGCGCAAAAGCGATGACCGGGCGGTGAAAACGCTCTTTAATACGTGAAGCCAGGATGCCGACCACGCCCTGGTGCCACTGCGGGTGGTACATCGCCAGCCCGCCGGGCAGCGTCTCGCTGCTGCGCTCCAGCTTTTCACATAAGGTCAGCGCTTCCGCCTGCATCCCCTGTTCAATCTCTTTGCGCGTCTGGTTTAGCGCATCCAGTTCATTCGCCAGCACCCGCGCTTCGCCGGTACTCTCGCACAGCAGCAATGCGACGCCGACGGACATATCATCCAGCCGTCCGGCCGCATTAAGGCGTGGACCGAGAGCAAAACCGAGATCGCTGGCCGCCAGCTTTTGCGGGTCGCGATTAGAGATTTCCAGCAGCGCCTTAATACCCGGACGGCATTTACCCGCCCGAATGCGGCTCAACCCCTGCCAGGTCAAAATACGGTTGTTGGCATCCAGCGGCACCACATCCGCCACGGTGCCAAGCGCCACCAGGTCGAGTAAGTCAGCCAGATTCGGCGGCGCGATGCCGCGTTCCTCAAACCAGCCTTTATCACGCAGGAAAGTGCGCAGCGCCAGCATCAGATAAAAAGCCACGCCAACCCCGGCCAGCGATTTCGATGGGAACTCACAGTCACGCAGGTTTGGGTTAATGATTGCTTCCGCTGCTGGCAGCGTGTCGCCAGGCAGGTGGTGATCGGTCACCAGCACCGGAATGCCCAGAGCATGGGCATGATCGACGCCAGCATGTGATGAGATACCGTTATCAACGGTCATAATCATCTGCGCGCCGCGGGCATGAGCCTGATCGACCACTTCCGGGCTCAGGCCGTAACCGTCTTCAAAGCGGTTAGGCACCAGATAGGAAACGTTGCCGTAACCCAGCGCGCGCAAGGCGAGCACGCTCAACGCCGTACTGGTGGCGCCATCGGCGTCAAAATCGCCAACTACCACGATGTGCAGTTGTTGCTTAAATGCGCCGTAGAGCATTTCTACCGCTTTTTCGACGCCGGTCAGTTGCGCCCACGGCAGCATGCCTTTCACGCCGCGTTCCAGCTCCTGCGCACTGCGCACGCCCCGGCTGGCGTACAGCCGTTGCAGGAGCGGAGGAAGGTCTGGAGGTAAGTCGACGTCGTCAGCCGCCTCTCGGCGGCGTAGTTGTATCTGTTGTTTCACGCGAATCAGTTACCGCTTGTCTGTTTTTGATGCTCATCGAGGAGCGCTTTCAGGTCTTTAGGATCGCGATAGCCCGGCATAAGGGTCCCGTCGCTCAGCACCATCGCAGGGGTGCCGTTAACACCAAGCTGCACGCCAAGCGTGTAGTGTTTAGCGATATCAACATCGCAGCTGGCAGCCTCTACGGCTTTGCCGCTCATGGCGTTATCCAGCGCTTTGTTAGGATCTTTGGCGCACCAGATAGCCTTCATATTCTGCTCGGCTTCGCTTTGCAGTCCCTGGCGCGGGAAGGCCAGGTAGCGCACGGTGATACCCAGCGCGTTGTAGTCGCTCATCTGCTCGTGCAGCTTGTGACAATAGCCGCAGGTAATGTCGGTGAAGACGGTGATGACGTGTTTTTCCTGCGGCGCTTTGTAGACAATCATCTCTTTTTCCAGCGCGTTGAGCTTACCGGCCAGCAACGTGTTGGTAACGTTCACCGGCTGCGCGCCGCTGACATCGTACATCGGCCCCTGGATGATGTGCTTACCATCATCGGTGACGTACAGAACGCCGCTATCCGTCAACACGGTGCTGATGCCCTTGACCGGAGAAGGTTGCACGTCCGTGCTCTGCACACCCAGCTTTGCCAGCAGCTGCTTAATCGCCGCGCTATCGGCATGTGCTGCACCGGATAAGGTGGTCGCCAGCAGGGTGAACATCAGTAAACCTTTTTTCATACTCAATCCTTTTTATTCAGCGCTCACGCACGCGGGTGATGCTGTTGATGAAGTTGTCGCAGACGCTCGGTCGCCACGTGGGTGTAGATCTGCGTCGTGGAGAGATCGCTGTGTCCTAACAGCATCTGCACCACGCGTAAGTCCGCGCCATGGTTAAGTAAATGCGTGGCGAATGCATGGCGTAACACGTGCGGGGAGAGCTTTGCGCTGTCAATCCCCGCCAGTACGGAATAGTGTTTAATCCGATGCCAGAACGTCTGGCGCGTCATCTGCTGCGCGCGCTGGCTGGGAAAAAGCACATCGGACGCCACGCCGTTCAGCAACCAGGGACGCCCGTACTCAAGGTAATTCTCAACCCACAGTACCGCCTCTTCGCCTAACGGTACCAGTCGTTCTTTATTGCCTTTACCAATCACGCGCACAACGCCCTGGCGCAGGCTGATGTCGCTCATGGTCAGACCCACCAGTTCTGAGACGCGCAGACCCGTCGCGTACAGTACTTCCAGCATCGCTTTATCGCGCAGCTCCAGCGGTTGCTCCACCAGCGGTGCCTGCAGCAGACGTTCAACCTGGGCTTCGCTCAGATCCTTCGGCAGCCTCTGCGGCAGCTTTGGCGATGCCAGCAGCGCGCTTGGATCATCCGGGCGGATTTTTTCCCGATAAAGATGCTGAAAGAAACGACGTACGGCGCTCAGCAAGCGTGCAGTACTAGTGGCTTTATAGCCCCCGGTCTGGCGCTCCGCCAACAGCGACTGGAGATCCTCGCCGCTAACGCTGGCAAGCGACAGCTCGCGATGATGCAGCCATTCGACCACCATCGTCAGATCCCGGCGGTAGGCGCTTAGCGTGTTCTCCGCCAGATTACGCTCCAGCCATAAAGCATCGAGAAACTGCTCGATTTGTGCGAGATCCTGTTTCACATCGGCCTCTTTGCTTATCAAAACGGCGTCATTATACCCTAAATAATTCGAGTTGCAGGCTGGCGCAGCCTTTCTGGTAGACTAAGCACAAAGTCACAACAAGAATTGAGACATTTTTGCGATGAACATAGGTCTTTTTTACGGTTCCAGCACCTGCTACACCGAAATGGCGGCGGAAAAAATCCGCGATATCATCGGCCCTGAACTGGTGACGCTGCACAACCTGAAAGATGATTCCCCTGCCCTGATGACGCAATATGACGTGCTGATCCTCGGCATTCCAACCTGGGATTTCGGTGAAATCCAGGAAGATTGGGAGGCCGTCTGGCAACAGCTCGATACGCTGGATCTGCAAGATAAGATCGTCGCGCTATACGGTATGGGCGACCAGTTAGGCTACGGCGAATGGTTCCTTGATGCACTGGGTATGCTGCACGACAAGCTGGCAACCAAAGGCGTGAAGTTCATCGGCTATTGGCCAACTGAAGGCTATGAGTTTACCAGTCCGAAACCGGTTATCGCCGACGGGCAGCTGTTTGTTGGGCTGGCGCTGGATGAAACTAACCAGTACGACCTGAGCGATGAACGCATCCAGAGTTGGTGCGAGCAAATCCTCGGCGAAATGGCTGAGCAGTTCGCCTGAGGCTTGACTTAATCTTGCGCCGATTTCTGTAACACCAGTCGGCGCAGGTCGCGCCACTCTCCCGCGTCCATACTATCTGCTGCGACCCACAGATGCTGGGTACGGTGGTTTTTTATATCCCGCAGACGCAGCAGCATTCCGCTATTGATCACCCATGGGGTACCGACGATTTCCCACTCCGCTTTTTGCCAGCGCAGTCGGGAGTCCATCAGCAGTTTTATTTCGCCCTGACGGGCGTGAATCCGCCTCTGGCTGCGCACGCAGTCAAACACCACCAGCGATAGCAGTATCAGCCATAACGGGGTGTAGCTGAGCGGCCAGGGCATCAGCAGCACGAGTGCCGCCACAACGCCGTGCAGCAACAGCGAGAACCACTGCGCTCGCCATGAGATGCGTAAATCAGATTGCCACAGGACCACGTTCCAGATTCCGTATCTGAATTAATTTTACCATCCGTTGCAGTTCCGCATCAGCCGGTTCACCATGGTTCATTAACCAGTTGAACAGGTCCGGATCGTCGTTTTCCAGCAGGCGGATGAACAACAGCTTGTCGCCATCGCTGAGCGTATCGTACTCGTACTCAAAAAACGGCATGATGGAGATATCGAGTTCACGCATCCCCCGGCGACACGCCCAGTGGATACGAGCTTTATTGTTAATATCCATGTTTTACTTCCTACTTATAAATATTTCTTAGTTTAACCCGTTTTCGCCACTGACTTCACAGGAATATCAAGATTCGCGAGCGCGCCTCCATGAAAACCCTAAAATTATCAGGTCTTTCATTATTTCCTGCGGTATAGCTTCCCACCATTGAGGGCACAAATGGCTTGCCGAAAGCGCTTGCATTGCACTCTAGCTCTTTTACCATTAGTCACACACTCTGCGTTAAGCTATTCGGGATATGACTATGGCTTTTACACCTTTTCCTCCGCGTCAGCCTTCCTCTTGCGCGCGTCTGCCGTTAACGCTGATGACGCTGGATGACTGGGCGCTGGCGACGATTACCGGTGCGGATGGCGAAAAATATCTGCAAGGGCAGATTACCGCTGATATCAGTCAACTAACCAACGAGCAGCACCTGCTTGCCGCGCATTGCGATGCTAAAGGCAAGATGTGGAGCAACCTGCGCGTTTTCCGCCGTAACGAGGGGTTTGCGTGGATTGAACGCCGCAGCCTGCGCGACGCGCAATTGACTGAACTGAAAAAATACGCGGTGTTCTCTAAAGTGACGATCGCCGCCAATGATGAACTGGTGCTGCTGGGCGTCGCCGGTTTCCAGGCCCGTGCCGCGCTGGCACCGCTGTTTAGCGAACTGCCGAATGCCGACAAGCAGGTTGTCAGTGAAGGATCCACCAGCCTGCTGTGGTTTGAGCATCCGGCCGAGCGTTTCCTGCTGGTGACCGATGAGGCAACCGCCACCCGCGTCACCGAGGCCCTGCGCGGTGAAGCGCAGCTTAACAACAGCCAGCAGTGGCTGGCGCTGAATATTGAAGCCGGACAGCCGGTTATCGACAGCGCCAACAGCGCACAGTTTATTCCGCAAGCGACTAACCTTCAGGCATTGGGCGGCATCAGCTTTAAGAAAGGCTGCTACACCGGTCAGGAAATGGTTGCCCGCGCAAAATTCCGCGGTGCCAACAAGCGTGCTCTGTGGTCCCTGGCGGGGAAAGCCAGCCGCGTGCCGGAAGCCGGGGAGGACCTTGAGCTGAAAATGGGTGATAACTGGCGTCGTACCGGCACCGTTTTAGCCGCCGTGCAGTTAGACGATGGTCGCCTGCTGGTGCAGGTGGTGATGAATAACGATATGGAGCCGGACAGCGTATTCCGTGTGCGCGATGATGCCGGTAGCCTGAGCATCGAACCGCTGCCGTATTCGCTGGAAGAAGGTTAAGCCTCAATTAAGCCGTCTCCCAGGAGGCGGCGCAATGCACCTGTCCGGGCTACCGGACAGCAGACGGCTGTGAACTTGTAGCCGGCCATATAGTAGCTCCGCCGGGGAATCTCCCGAAAACGATACCGCATCCCGTCATCTCTCAACGGTCATATCCGTCTTTGAGCTAATGCACCATCTCTGGCCCCAGGCCACTTTCTTGCATAGCAGAATAGTGTATGTTCTGAACAATCATTTATTTCTTAAGCGGTAAAGAGAATGAGACGGATTGAGGTAATACAGGGAGAGCTGGCGCGGCTGACGAGCGGCTTGAGTCTTGCAGATTTAGCGCAGGAGACGGCGTTTACGGCAGAAGCCATCGGCTTTAACCTTGGGCTGGCGCGTAACTCAGTGAGTAAAGATCTCAATCAGTTGTGGAGCGACGGTTTGGTCATTAAGAGCCGTGGCCGTCCGGTGTTCTTCCTGCACCGTCAAGCGGTGGAAACGCTGCTGGGACGCACGCTGGAGGAGTCCGAGCGTGAAGTGCGCACGGTTGCCGATCTGCTCCCCCATCAGGAAAACCACTCGACTGATGACCCTTTTAGCGGCCTGATTGGTTATGACCGTAGTCTGCGTGACGCGGTGGAAAAAGGCCGCGCTGCGGTACTTTATCCCCACGGGTTGCATGTGCTGTTGACCGGCCCTTCCGGCGTTGGCAAAACCTTCTTTGCCGAACTGATGCATCGCTTTGCCTGCGAACATGCAACGGGAACTGCGCCGCCGCTGGTCTACTTTAACTGTGCAGAATATGCCCATAACCCGGAACTGCTCTCCTCGCACCTGTTTGGTCACCGTCAGGGCGCATTTACCGGAGCAAACGAGAATAAACCCGGTTTGGTTGAACAGGCCGATGGTGGCTATCTACTGCTTGATGAGGTCCACCGTCTGCCGTATGAAGGGCAGGAAAAGCTATTCTCCATTCTCGACAAAGGCCAGTATCGCCCGCTCGGCTCAAGCGCCACTGCGCGCTCAATTTCGGTACGCCTGATTTGTGCAACGACTGAACCGGTCAGCTCGGCGCTGTTGCGCACCTTCCAGCGGCGTATTCAGGTCTGCATCGATCTGCCCGGTATTCGCCAGCGCTCGGTGGAAGAGCAGGTTGAATTGATTGTCGGTTTCTTACAGCGTGAGAGCCGTAAAATCGAGCGCACAATAAGCATCGACAAAACGCTGCTGCTCTGGCTGTTAAATAAACCGCTGGAAGGCAATATTGGCCAGCTCAAAAGTGATATTCAGTTCCTGTGTGCCCAGGCGTGGGCATCAGGGATGACGGAGCATAGCGATACGCTACAGTTGGATAAACGGCTGGCGGAGATGCCGTTTAACGCCACGCCGGAGCAGCGTCTGCTGGTCGATACGCTATTTGACGGTAAAGAGCGGCTAAGTGTTGATGCGCGCACGCTACCGGCGTTGAAAACCTCGCTGGCGACGGGAGCGGAGATTGAAGAGAGCGATCTCTTTTACAGCTTCCTGACTCGCGAATATGTCAATCTGCGCAACAGCAACGTTCCGCCCGCTGAAACGCTGGCAATCCTGAAAAACAAGCTCAGTTCAATTTTTGAATATGGTCTCTACAGTCGCGACAATATTGCCCATCCGCCGCGCTATGGCGATCAGATTGAGGAGCGCGTGACGCTGCTGATTGGCTGCGTGGAGCAGGTACTGGGCTTTACGCTGCCAGAAAACCTGGTGAATCCGCTGCGTAAGCACTTTCTGGCACTGATTGGCTACGTGCAGCGTGGTCTTATCCCGCAGCTGTACTCCTCCAGCCTGATCCTCGACCGCTGTAAAGATGAATACGACAATGCCACGCTGCTGTGTCGAAAAATCAACGAGCTACTGCATATCCAGTGCCCGGCGACGGAAGTGGTCTGGCTATGCCTGTTCCTGAAGGAGTGTCGACATTACCGCCAGCGCATCGACGCCAGCCCGGACTGCGGGGTGATTTTGATTGCCCATGGTTCGACGACGGCCACCAGCCAGGCGCAGTACGTGAACCGGGTGCTGGAGCGCGAGCTGTTTAGCGCCATCGACATGCCGTTTGAGCAGTCGGTGCATGACACCCTCGAAACGTTAATCCAGATGATCCAGGCCCGACGCTGGCAGCGGCTAATATTGATGGTAGATATCGGCTCACTGATTCATTTTGGCAGTACGATCAGCAAGTTATTTCAGATTGACGTACTGCTGATGCCCAATATCACGCTGACCTGCCTGCTGGAGTTAGGGCTGGATTTAAGTTATGAAACCAGCGAGTTACCACAGTTGGCGGCGTTAATGCAGAGTAAAGATATCCCCTGCCAGCTCTGCACGCCGCAGCAGGAGAACGGCGGTAAAGTACTGGTAATCTCCTGCATTACCGGCATGGGCACGGCGGAGAAAATCAAAAAGGTGCTGGAGGAAAGCTTTGGCGAACTGATGTCAGAGGACACGCGGATGGTGATCCTCGACTACAACGAGGTGCGCAGTCTGGAGCGGGTCCAGCAGGCGATTAACCCCAGCGAACGGCTGGCGGGAATTGTCGGCACCTTCCAGCCCGGTCTGCCGGATATTCCGTTTATCTCGCTGGAAGAATTGTTCTCCGAACAGGGGCCGGAGCTGGTGCTAAGCCTGCTGACACCGGATCTCTCAAGCAGCGAACGCCGCCTGGAGATGGAGCGCAGCGCGATGCGTTTTATCAGCGCGCTAACCATGGAAAGCATCATCAACCATATTTCGGTGCTCAATCCTCAGCGCATTCTCAAAGAGATGGAAGGCGTGCTCAACCATCTGACCACCTCGCTTTCGCTGAAACCGAGCCGCCAGGTGACACTGCGCTTCCTGATCCACTGCTGCTGTATGGTCGAGCGTATCGTGATTAACCGCAAACCGTTACAGATGTCGCTGGAGAACAAGCCCGATCTGGATGCCCGGGCGTTTAGTGTCATTAAATCCGCCTTCCTGCCGATCGAAGAGGCTTATGCCATCCGTTTATCCGACGCGGAATATTTTTATATCTACGAACTGTTGTATCGCTAACCCCTTATCTGGCGTGGCTCTGCGCCTCGCCAGCCCTCTCTTCTCCCCCACGTGACACAAATTCTGGCACAGCCTTTGCTCTTACTACGTGTGTAAACGTAATAGAGCCAGGAGGCCATTTTGACTACCACTGAACCCTTGTCCCAAATCCTGCTGCTGACGCATGGCGGCTGGGGGCAACAGCTTTGCAACAGCCTGTGCATGGTGACGGGCGAAATCAAAGGCGTGACGGAAATTGCGCTGATGCCCGTCGATACGCTGGGCGAATTTTACCAGCGTGTCGAAGCCGTTGTGAAAACCATGCCGGAAGGCTCACTCATTCTGACCGATTTTGTTGGCGGTACCACCTCAAACGTGGCGGCGCGACTGAGTGCAGATTATCCGGTGGCGGTGGTTTCCGGGCTAAATGCCTCGCTGTTGCTGGAGGCGCTGGACAGGCGTGAAGAGGGGCCGCTTTCTGCCTGCGTGGCCGAGCTGGTGGAAGCCGCACGCAGCAGCTGTCTGGACGTTGTCGCCCACGTTCGTCAATTACAACAACCACAATAAGGGAAAAATATTATGGCTAACATCGTGTTATGTCGCATCGACAGCCGCCTGATTCATGGACAGGTGGTGACAAAGTGGGTCGGACAATCTCAGGCCAACCGAATTGCGGTAGTCAGTGATGAGCTGGACGCCGATCCGTTTATGAAAAACATCTATCTGATGGCCGCGCCGCCAAACATTAAAGTGGATTGCTACAGCAATCAGAGCTTTGCGGCATCGTGGAAAGAAAATCAGCTTGGCGATGGCAACGTGCTGGTGCTGTTCCCTTCTCTGGCGGCGATTCAGGAAGCTGTACAGCTGGGGTTTGATGTCTCCGCCATTCAGGTGGGTGGTTTAGGCGGCGGGCCGAACCGCAAAGTCGTTTTCCAGAACATCACGCTGGATGAAAAAGACGTTGGCATTCTTAACGACCTGAAAAGTCGCGGGATTAAGGCAGTATTCCAGACCATTCCGGAAGATAAGCCGCAGTCTCTGGACGATATCCTGAAAAAATTCTAACCATTTAACATACACAAAATCATTCTGGATGCATCGAGGCGGCAACTGAGTGAATCCCCTGGAGCTTACTAAAGTAAGTGACTGGGGGTGAGCGAAGGTAGACAACAAAGAGGCAGCCTGAAGGATGAAGTGTATAGGAAAATATTATGGATACTTTAGTCTTTGCAAGCCTGATGGGATTGTATTACTGGTTTGCCCGATTACGCCTTGGCTACACCTTCTCCGCCATGCTGCTTCAGCCGGTGGTTATCGCCGTCTTCGTCGGCTTGCTGCTCGGCAATATGCAAACGGCAATGATTATTGGTGCGGGCATGCAGCTCGTTTATCTCGGCGTAACTTCGACGCCGGGCGGTAACGTACCGTCGGACCCGGCGCTGGCCGCCTGTATTGCTATTCCCATTGCCGTGAAGGCCGGGATGGATCCGAACCTGGCGATAGCGCTGGCGATTCCGTTTGGCGTGATCGGCGTGTTCCTCGACCAGTTGCGTCGTACGCTGAACGCCGCCTGGGTGCATATGGCGGATAAACATGCGGAAACGGCGAATATGGCGGGCATTATGCGCTGCGCCTTCCTCTACCCGGCACTGCTTGGGCTGGTACTGCGCTTCCCGGTGGTATTTGCCGCCAACTATTTCGGCCAGAACGTTGTGGAAAGTTTCCTCAAGCTGATGCCGCACTGGCTGACCCACTCCTTTGAAATCATGGGCGGGATCCTCCCGGCTCTGGGTTTCGCCATCACCATTATGGTGATCGGTAAAAAGAGCCTGCTGCCGTGGTTCATTGGTGGATTCTTCGCGGTGCTCTATCTGAAGGTAGACATCATGGCGATGGCCATCTTCGGCACCTGCGTGGCCTTCCTGATTAAAGGCCTGGCGAAAAATGAAGGAGCAGCATGATGAGCAGCGACGTAATGCAGAATGAACTGGTCGAACGCGCACGAGTAAGCGGCACGCTGACCAAAGCCGATATCACTAAAGCCTGGTTTATCTACTGGTTGGGTGCGGAAGTTTCCAGCTCCTATGAGCGTTTGCAAAGCCTGATTTTCTGCGCCTCGATGACGCCGATCATCAAAAAGCTTTACCCGCAAAAAGAGGAGCAGGTAGAGGCGCTAAAACGCCATCTGAACTTCTTCAACTCAGAGCAGACCTTTGGTGCGGTGATTCAGGGGATCTCCATTGCGATGGAGGAGCAAAAAACCCGCGGCGAGCCGATTAGCGACGCTTCAATCACCGGGATTAAAACCGGCCTGATGGGGCCGCTGGCCGGGATGGGCGACTCCATTATCTGGGCCGCCGTGATGCCGCTGCTGATTGCTATTTTTATTCCGTTCGCCGCCAACGGCAGCGCAATGGGCGGTATTGTGCCCTTAATTCTCTACCCGGCGATTACGCTGGCGATTAGCTACGGCATGGTGCACAAAGGCTACACGCTGGGGCGCGACTCAATAATCGGCCTGCTGCAAGGGGGGCGAATCAAAGAACTGATCTACGGCGCGAACGTGCTGGGTTTGATCATGATGGGCGCGCTTTCGGCGAGCTACGTCAAAATTACCACGCCGTTAAAAATCAGCGCCCTGAAAGGTTCTGAGGTGGTCGTCCAGCAGATCCTCGACTCCATCGCACCGGGCCTGCTGCCGCTAGCGGCGGTATTCGCGGTCTACTTCTATCTGCTGAAGAAAGGGCCGCGTTACACCACTATTTTGCTGTCGATTGTCGCGCTGAGCGTGGTCTGTTCGCTGTTGGGAGTACTGTAAGCCATGACGCAGAACATCTATCAACAGCTGGGGCTAAAGCAAGTTATTAACGCCTGCGGCAAGATGACGATTCTGGGCGTCTCCAGCGTCGCGCCACAGGTGATGCAGGCCACGGCTCGGGCGGCTTCAGCCTTTGTGGAAATCGACAGACTGGTGGACCGTACTGGCGAGCTGGTTTCCCGCTTTACCGGCGCTGAGGACAGTTACGTCACTTCCTGCGCTTCGGCGGGCATCGCCATTGCCGTCGCCGCCGCCATTACTCGTGGTGACCAGGCCAGGGTCACGCTGATGCCGGACAGCTCCGGTATGGCCAACGAAGTAGTGATGCTGCGCGGGCATAACGTCGACTACGGTGCGCCGATTACCAGCGCCATTCGCCTCGGCGGCGGGCGTGTGGTAGAGGTGGGTTCGAGCAACCTGGCGGCCCGCTGGCAACTGGAGAGCGCGATTACTGACAACACCGCCGCGCTGCTGTATGTGAAATCACACCACTGCGTGCAGAAAGGGATGTTGAGCATTGAAGACTTTGTGCAGGTCGCACAGGTTTGCAACCTGCCGCTGATTGTTGATGCCGCCGCCGAGGAGGATTTGCACGCCTGGGTGGCGAGCGGAGCGGATATGGTTGTCTACAGCGGGGCAAAAGCCTTTAACGCGCCCACCTCCGGGTTTATCACCGGTAAGAAACCGTGGATCGCTGCCTGTAAAGCACAGCACCACGGCATCGCCAGGGCGATGAAAATCGGTAAGGAGAATATGGTTGGGCTGGTGTACGCGCTGGAAAATTATCATCAGGAGCAGGCGGTAGTGACTGCCGAACAACTGAAGCCAGTGGCGGAGGCAATTTCCGCGATTCGCGGGCTGAGCGCCGATATTGAGCAGGATGAAGCAGGGCGCGCCATCTGGCGTATTCGTATCCGGGTGAATGCGCAGGCGTTAGGCATTGACGCCTGTGAAGTGGAAGCGCAACTGCGCGGCGGCGATATCGCCATTTATGCCCGACGCTATAACCTTCATCAGGGCGTATTTAGCCTCGATCCGCGGACGGTCGCAGAAGGGGAAATGGCGTTAATCGTGGCGCGACTCAAGGAGATTGCAGACCATGCAGCAGATTAATTTTTATCGCCAACGAGTGGCGATCAACGTGCTGGCGAAAGATATTGCCAATGCCAGGGAAATCTATGATGCCGCAGAGGGCCATGCGGTAATCGGCGTGCTCTCCGCGCAGTTTGCCTCAGTGGAAGACGGCGTTCAGGAGGTCAAACGCTGGATGGCGGAGGTACCGTCCATTTCGGTAGGGCTGGGGGCCGGGGATCCGGCACAGTATTACAAGGCAGCGATGATTGCGTCAGCGGTTCATCCGGCGCACGTCAACCAGACCTTTACCGGCTGCGGTTTCGCGGCAGGGGCGCTGGCGGCGACGGGCGGCGAACAGACGCACATTAACGCGCTGGTCAGCCCGACGGGAACGCCGGGCGAGGTGCTGATTTCAACAGGAGTCAGCAGTAGTCAGGGCACGCCCGCCCGCGTTTCCTGCGATGCGGCGGTACGTATGATGCAGGATTCAGGGGCGCATGCGGCGAAGTTTTTCCCAATGGGCGGAGAGAAATCGCTACCGGAACTGTATGTGCTGGCGACCACCGCTGCGCGCAACGGGATGACGCTGATAGAACCAACCGGCGGAATCGATCTCGATAACTTTGGCATTATTTTGCAAAGCTGTCTGGAAGCAGGTGTACCTCGCGTGATGCCTCATGTTTACAGCTCGATAATCGACCCGCAAACCGGCAATACACGACCAGAAGATATCCGCAGATTAATGGATATCGTGAAAGCCGTGGTCTAAATAAAAAACACCAAGCCGTAGCCCTGGCAAGCAAGCCATCACCAACGGAGAATGTCCCGGAGGCGGCGCTGACGCGCCTGTCCGGGTTACCGGACAACAGGCGGCTGTGAACTTGTAGCCCAGTCAGCACAGCGCCACCGGGAAGATGGCCGCTGGGGATTGGGGACAGTGGAGATTCCCGGAGGCGGCGCTGGCGCGCCTGTCCGGGCGACAAAACCACAGCCGGGAGATTTCGCGAAATTTAAACCTGTCCGACGTACAGATAAATCGCCAGGAAGTGGCACACGCTACCGCCGAGCACAAACCCATGCCAGATTGCATGATTGTACGGAATGCGCTTGCAAACGTAGAAAATCACCCCCAGCGAATAGACCACTCCGCCGACCGCCAGCAGCGTGACGCCGCCCACCGCCAGCTTAATCGCCAGTTGATAAACCACGATAAGCGACAGCCAGCCCATCGTCAGGTAGGTCACCAGTGAGAGGATCTTAAAGCGATGCGCGATGGTCAGCTTGAACAGGATCCCCAGCAGCGCCAGACTCCAGATAACAATCATCAGCCCGCGCGATAGCGGTGAATTTAGCCCCACCAGCAGGAACGGCGTATAGGTCCCGGCAATCAGCAGATAGATGGCGCAGTGGTCGAATTTTTTCAGCCACAGCTTAGCCCGCTGATGCGGAATCGCGTGATAGAGAGTGGAAGCGAGGAACAGCAAAATCATGCTGCCGCCGTACAGGCTGTAGCTGGTGATAGCCGTTGCGCCAGCGTTGCTATCTACCGCCTGCACCAACAACAACACCAGACCGACGATACCAAACACCAGCCCGATCCCGTGGCTGATGCTGTTGGCAATTTCCTCTGCCAGAGAATATCCCTGAGTGATTAATGGTTTGCGAACCATATTTGACTCCGAAAACAAGTACGCTTTTTGTGCTCACTTAGGTTAACTGAGAATGATTCCAGTGAACACCTGTTAGCTAAAATAAAAAGATGAATATTTATGAACACTATAAAATCATAGTGTTACAGTTAAATTTCAACTAACAGTCGTTCACTATTTTATTAAAGCGTTTCGAATTCAATGACATAAAACTGCTGTTCACCCGGATAGATCTCCGCAATCACGTCTCGTAGTTGCGTCAGCGTCATATTCTCCTGCTGCGCATGGAGATCGGTCAGCGTCTCCAGGGTTACCGTTGAGGTCGCCACTACGCGGATGGTGCAAAAATAGCCGTTATCTTCGTAACGTCCAACGCGCAGGATATCGCCCACTTTAAAGTGCGATTCGGCTGCATTGCGGATAGTAATGGTTTTACGCCCGGCAAGGATGTCGTCCTGAAAGCGCTGAAAAAAGGTAATGTCATTCTGCTGCATGATATAATTCCGTCCTGGTCATTATGAATTGTGAGTTTGCCACTGTGAGTATCTTCTCCCACGCTGCTATCGCCAGTCTCAACAATCTTGAGATGATGGTCTATCACTACGTTATTAAGAATCGTGACAAAGTGATGTATATGACCATCCGCGAGCTGGCGGAAGCCGTCGGAGTCTCTACGACAACCGTCCTGCGCTTCTGCCGTAAGCTGCAGTGCGAAGGCTACTCAGAGTTTCGCGTACGCTTTAAATTATATCTGGAGCAGAATGAGCCTCAACAGGCAAATATCGGTGCCAGTGAAATAATGAGCTTTTTCAAAAGCGTCAATAACGATGAATTTGATGGCTTACTGGAACAGGCCGTCGATATTATTCTCTCTTCTGAGCGTATTATTTTCGTTGGCGCGGGGACTTCCGGCGCACTGGCGAAATATGGTGCCCGCTTCTTTTCTAACGTTGGGAAATTCAGCAATCATATCGATGACCCTTATTTCCCGGTCACCAATGATATGGCGCGCAATGCGCTGGCGATCGTGCTGTCGGTCTCCGGCGAAACCGAAGAGATCCTGCGTTTCGCCAGCCAGTTCAGCCTGCACCGCTGCAAAGTGATGTCCATCACCAGCCACGAACACTCGCGACTGGCAAAGCTTGCGGACTTTAATCTCTCGTGGCACGTCCCGCAAACGCGCATCGGCGGCGTCTACGATATTACGACGCAGATCCCGGTTATTTATATTCTTGAAAGCCTCGGGCGTAAATTAGCGCGTAAACTCGCCTGAAAATAACACCCTGTTTTTTCGATGTAACAAATTCCACAACTGGCAAATTGTTATATCGTGACATTTATATCCCCTTTGCTAGACTCGAAACCAACAAGTAATTATGACGAGATCAGCAAAGATGAAAAAAATACCTTTACCGAAAGACTTTTTATGGGGTGGCGCGGTAGCTGCGCACCAGGTTGAAGGCGGCTGGAATAAAGGCGGCAAAGGCCCAAGCATCTGTGATGTGCTGACCGGTGGCGCGCACGGCGTACCACGCGAGATAACCCAGCAGGTTGAGCCGGGTAAATACTACCCGAACCACGAAGCCATCGACTTCCACGGCCACTATAAAGAAGACATCAAGCTGTTTGCCGAGATGGGCTTTAAGTGTTTCCGTACCTCTATCGCCTGGACCCGCATCTTCCCGTTAGGCGACGAAACCCAGCCGAATGAAGAAGGCCTGAAGTTTTACGATGACATGTTCGATGAACTGTTGAAGTACAACATCGAGCCGGTTATCACCCTCTCCCACTTTGAGATGCCGCTGCATCTGGTTCAGCAATATGGTGGCTGGACCAACCGTAAAGTGGTCGATTTCTTTGCGCGCTTCGCCGAAGTGGTCTTCGAGCGCTATAAGCACAAAGTGAAATACTGGATGACCTTTAACGAGATCAACAACCAGCGCAACTGGCGCGCACCGCTGTTTGGCTACTGCTGCTCGGGCGTGGTCTATACCGATCATGAAAACCCGGAAGAGACCATGTACCAGGTGCTACACCACCAGTTCGTGGCCAGCGCGCTGGCGGTAAAAGCAGCGCGTCAAATCAACCCGGATATGCAGGTTGGCTGCATGCTGGCGATGGTTCCCCTCTATCCGTTCTCCTGTAAGCCGGAAGACATCATGTTCGCTCAGGAATCAATGCGCGAGCGCTATGTCTTTACCGATGTTCAACTGCGCGGCAGCTACCCGAGCTACGTCTTAAACGAGTGGGAACGTCGCGGCTTTAACATCAAAATGGAAGACGGCGATGCGCAGATCCTGCGTGAAGGGACCTGTGCTTACCTCGGATTCAGCTACTACATGACCAACGCGGTGAAAGCGGAAGGCGGCACCGGCGACGCGATTTCTGGCTTTGAAGGCAGCGTACCGAACCCGCACGTCAAAGCCTCCGACTGGGGCTGGCAAATCGACCCGGTTGGCCTGCGCTATGCCCTGTGCGAGCTGTATGAACGCTATCAGAAACCGCTGTTCATTGTGGAAAACGGTTTTGGCGCTTATGACAAAGTCGAAGAAGACGGCAGCATCAACGACGACTACCGTATCGACTACCTGCGCGCACACGTCGAAGAGATGCTCAAAGCGGTCACTTACGACGGCGTTGAGCTGATGGGCTACACCCCATGGGGCTGCATCGACTGCGTCTCCTTCACCACCGGCCAGTACAGCAAACGTTACGGCTTTATCTACGTCAATAAACACGACGACGGCACCGGCGATATGTCGCGCTCGCGTAAGAAAAGTTTCAACTGGTACAAAGAGGTTATCGCCAGCAACGGTGAAAAACTGTAATGCTTTCGCCCTCTCCCGGCCGGGAGGGGGCAAAAAACCCCTCGATATATACCCTAAGTAATTCGAGTTGCAGGAAGGCGGCAAGAGAGTGAATCCCGATGAGCTTACTTTGGTAAGTGATTCGGGTGAACGAACGCAGTCAACACACCTGCAACTTGAAGTACGACGGGTACAGACACTTCTTTACAGCATTAACATTGCCAAAACGCTTTCGCCCGATAAGATAGGCCACGTGAATAATTGAGGCGATCATGATCAAGCGACAACGCAAAGCCATCCTTCTTGTAGCCCTTGCCTGTCTGGTGGTGCTGATATGCACCGCGCAGCGTATGGCCGGGATGTATGCGCTTGTCATAAATGCGACTGCCGCCACTCAATTGGTACAGCAGGGTCAGAGTAATAGCGATGAGCCTGTGACGCCCTGCGAGCTGAGCGCCAAATCGCTGATGGCCGTTCCGCCGATACTATTCGAAGGCGCGCTATTTGCCATCACCCTGCTGCTGGCGGTACTGGCGGCAAACCCTGCGCGTATTGAGCGCCTCTGGCCTCCCCGCGAAATTTCTCCTCCCCGGTTACGGGTGCATCTCCGATTATGCGTTTTCCGTGAATGAGCACTGGCCTGACGGTTCAGGTTAATCATTCATTTACGGAGAAAATTTATGTTTATGGTATTCAGGCGACTGCTGGTCTGCCTGCTTTGGCTATGGCTGCCCGTCAGCCAGGCCGCCGACAGCGGCTGGTTACGCGCCGCCGATAATCAACACGCCAGCGTCAGGCTGCGCGCGCAAAATGAGAGCAGCGGCGAAACGCGCTTGCTGCTGGACGTCGCTCTGGAAAAGGGCTGGAAAACCTACTGGCGCTCACCGGGTGAAGGGGGAATTGCTCCGGCAATAACCTGGTCAAAACCGCTTGATGTCAGTTGGTACTGGCCAACGCCGCAGCGCTTTGACGTCGCCGGGATTTCTACTCAGGGCTATCACGGCAACGTCAGCTTCCCACTGGAGATTCGCGGCCCACTGCCGGAAACCCTGCACGGCGTGCTGACGCTATCAACCTGTAGCAACGTCTGTATTCTCACCGACTATCCCTTCTCGCTGGATATGACCTCCCCCGCAGGAAGCGATTTTCGCTACGACTTCACGCGGGCGATGGGCACTCTACCGCTGACGGACGGCCTGACCTCGCAGCGTAGCGCCAGCTATATCAGCGGTAAGTTAACGGTCACCGCCGTTCGCGAAGCGGGCTGGCAGCAGCCCTCGCTATTTATCGACAGTATGGATGACGTGGATTTCGGCAAGCCCGCCTTCGCCATCAAGGGGAATACGCTTATCGCCACGCTGCCGGTCACCGATAGCTGGGGCGATGCTGCGCCAAACCTCAGCGGTAAGACTTTGTCGCTGGTGCTTACCGAGGGCGGTCAGGCCGAGGAGAGCCGGGTTGCCATTGTTCAGGGGACTGCCGCACCGGAGCTGTCTCTGTGGTGGGTGCTGCTGATGGCGCTGGCCGGGGGCCTGATCCTCAACGTGATGCCCTGCGTGCTGCCGGTACTGGCCATGAAGCTGGGCACGCTGGTGCAAAGCGCTAACCAGCAGCGCGGGGTAATAAGACGTCAGTTCCTGGCATCCGTTGGCGGGATTATCGCCTCTTTCCTCGCTCTGGCGCTGATGATGACCCTGTTAAGGCTGGGCAATCAGGCGCTGGGCTGGGGCATTCAGTTCCAGAATCCGTGGTTTATCGGTGCGATGGCGCTGGTGATGGTGCTTTTCAGCGCCAGCCTGATGGGGCTGTTTGAGTTTCGCCTCTCCTCTAACACCAGCACGTTTCTGGCCACCCGCGGCGGAAGCGGTTTATTGGGCCACTTCTGGCAAGGGGCATTCGCCACGCTTCTCGCCACACCGTGTACCGCGCCGTTTCTCGGCACTGCCGTATCGGTGGCGCTCGTTGCGCCACTGCCGCTGCTGTGGGGGATCTTCTTCGCGATGGGTCTGGGAATGAGCCTGCCGTGGTTGCTGATTGTCGCCTGGCCCGGTTTCGCCCGACATCTTCCTCGCCCAGGCCGCTGGATGAACCGCGTTCGGGTCATTCTCGGGCTGATGATGCTCGCCTCGTCGCTGTGGCTGGTAAGTCTGCTGACGGTGCACATAGGTCGCCTGCCGGTGCTCGCACTGTTGGTGATTCTGACTCTCGTTCTGCTGCTGGCGACGGCCTGGCGCTACCGCTGGCGTACGGCGCTACAGGCCGCAGCGCTGGCCCTGGTGATTGCGGTCGCGGTGGCTTTGATTTCACCACCGGAAAGCCAGGGTTCGCGCCACGATCGCGTCAACTGGCAACCGCTCAGTGAACAGGCGATTGCCGACGCACTGGCCAATCATCAGCGAGTGTTTGTCGATGTAACCGCCGACTGGTGCGTGACCTGTAAAGCCAATAAATACAACGTATTGCTTCGTGATGAGGTACAGGAGGCGCTCTCAGCCCCGGATGTGGTGGCGCTGCGCGGCGACTGGAGTCGACCGTCGGACACCATTAGCCAGTTTCTGACCGCTCGCGGCAGCGCCGCCGTACCGTTCAATCAGATTTATGGACCGGCGTTACCGCAGGGCCAGACGCTGCCTGCGCTATTAAATCGAGAAGAGCTTCTCGCCACCCTATCCGCTGCGAAAGGAAAATAATCATGAGAATCATCACCGCATTACTGCTGCTGTGCATAGCAACATTTAGCATGGCCGCGCCGGAATCTTCCACCGATGACCAGCTCGCCAGGCTGCTGTTTAACGATCCCTTAAGCCCGCGTATGGGAGCCAAAGAGCCGAAACTGACCATCGTCTCATTCACGGATTACAACTGCCCTTACTGCAAGCAGTTCGACCCAATGCTGGAGAAAATCGTCCATGATAATCCTGACGTTTTACTGATTGTGAAGCTACTGCCGTTTAAGGGGCAAAGTTCGGTCAACGCCGCCAAAGCCGCGCTCTCAACCTGGCAGCAGCAGCCAGGTAAGTTTTGGGCGCTGCATCAGCGGCTGATGGCGAAAAAGGGCTATCACGATGATGCCAGCATTCACGCCGCGCAGCAGAAGACCGCCACTGACGGGGTGAAGATCGATGAGAAAATCATGGAATCGCTAAAGATGAACCTGATTTTGTCGCAGGTGCTGAATATTCAGGGCACGCCGGCCACCATTATCGGCGACGAGATGGTAGCGGGCGCAATCCCCGAAGCAGATCTGGAGGGGCTGGTGAAAGAACAGCTGGCGAAAGCGGATGCGCAGTAAATTAACGCGCTGGCTGCGCGAGGGGATCGTCTTGCTATTGATTGGGGTGGCGATAAGCCTGGCGGTGGATTACGTGCGTAAACCCGCATTGCCGCAAAATTTCACCAGCACGCCGCTGCAAACCCTTGATGGCCGGACGGTCGATCTGGCGGCGATGAGCCACGAACGTCCGCTGCTGCTGTACGTCTGGGCCACATGGTGCGGCGTATGTCGTTACACCACGCCATCGGTGGCCGCGTTGGCTGACGATGGCGGTAACGTTATAACCGTGGCGCTGCGCTCCGGCGATAACGCCGCCCTGGAGAAATGGCTGGCGCATAAAAAGATGGCGTTACCGACGATCAACGACGCCAGCGGTCAGCTCTCACGGCAGTGGGATGTGCAGGTGACGCCAACTCTGGTCGTGATTTCGCGCGGCGAGGTGAAGTCGGTCACCAGCGGCTGGACCAGCGGTTGGGGGATGCGCCTGCGGCTGTGGATGGCGTCGTAGCGCATCTCCCTCGCTACGGATCGCTGCGGTATTGATTTTGTAGCCCGGGTAAGGCGTTAGCCGCGACCCGGGGGCAGGTTTAATGCAGTCTGAAGATCTGGTAGCCCGGACAGGTGCGCAGCGCCGCCTCCGGGAAAGATTTACGGATTACTTCCCGCCCGCCAGCTCCAGAAAGCTGCCGGTCACGTAGGACGCTTTGTCGCTCAGCAGCCAGACGATGGCCTGGGCGACCTCTTCCGGCTGACCGCCGCGCTGCATCGGCAACATCGACTTCACGCGATCCACGCGCCCCGGTTCACCGCCGCTGGCGTGCATTTCAGTATAAATTAGGCCAGGACGAACCCCGTTGACCCGAATTCCCTGCGCCGCAACCTCTAGCGACAGGCCAGTGGTCAGGGTATCTACCGCGCCTTTTGACGCGGCATAGTCCACATATTCCCCCGGCGCGCCCAGGCGCGAGGCCGCTGATGAAACGTTAACAATCGCCCCACCCTTACCGCCGTGCTTGTGTGACATCCGCTTTACCGCTTCCCGGCAGCAAAGAAAATAGCCAGTGACGTTGGTCGCCAGCACCCGGTTAATCCGCTCGGCGCAAAGGCTTTCAATCGTCCCTTGGGTAAACAAAATGCCAGCGTTATTGACCAGCGCCGAGAGCGGTTCGCCAAGGCGATCGATAGCCTCAAACATCGCCACCACCTGCCTTTCATCACTGACGTCCGCTTGCAGCGCAACGGCCTTTCCGCCGCAGGCGATAATTTCGTTCACCACGCCGGTCGCAGCTTCACTGTTCTGGTGATAATTCACCACCACGGTATAACCTTCCTGCGCCAACAGCAGCGCCGTCGCTTTACCTATTCCGCGGCTGCCGCCGGTCACTAATGCTATCGTCATGCCATTCCCCCAAAAAATAAAGGCGCCGCAGCGCCTTTAAAAGATAGTCTAATCAGCAGATTACTGGTATTCGCTCATCGGGACGCAAGAGCAGAACAGGTTACGGTCGCCGTAAACATCGTCCAGACGCTTCACGGTCGGCCAGTATTTGTTGTTCAGCCCTGCCGGGAATACCGCCAGCTCGCGGGTGTACGGGTGGTTCCACTCGCTCACCAGTTCGCCCTGGGTATGCGGAGCGTTAACCAGCGGGTTGTCTTCCAGCGGCCACTCACCGGCTTTCACACGGTCAATCTCGCCGCGAATCGCCAGCATCGCATCGATAAAACGGTCCAGCTCGGCTTTGCCTTCCGATTCGGTCGGCTCAACCATCAGCGTACCCGCTACCGGGAAGGACATCGTCGGCGCGTGGAAACCAAAGTCAATCAGGCGCTTAGCGATGTCCAGTTCACTGATGCCGGTCTCTTCTTTCAGCGGACGAATATCAAGAATGCATTCGTGCGCCACGCGACCGTCGCGTCCGGTATACAGCACCGGGAACGCGTCTTTCAGGCGGGTGGCGATGTAGTTGGCATTCAAAATCGCCATCTGGCTCGCCTGTTTCAGCCCTTCTGAGCCCATCATGCGGATATACATCCAGCTGATCGGCAGAATCGAGGCGCTGCCGAACGGGGCGGCGGAAACTGCGCCCTGACGGGTCAGCATACCTTCGATTTGCACCACGCTATGGCCCGGAACAAACGGCGCCAGATGTGATTTCACGCCAATCGGTCCCATACCCGGGCCGCCGCCGCCGTGCGGAATGCAGAAGGTTTTATGCAGATTGAGATGCGATACGTCTGCGCCGATAAAGCCTGGAGAGGTAATGCCGACCTGCGCGTTCATGTTCGCACCGTCGAGGTAAACCTGGCCGCCGAACTGATGCACGATTTCACACACTTCGCGGATCGTCTCTTCGTAGACGCCGTGGGTGGACGGATAGGTGACCATAATGCAGGAGAGGTTGTCAGCGTGCTGCTCCGCTTTTGCCCGCAGATCTGCCAGATCGATGTTGCCATTTTTATCACAGGCCACCACGACCACCTGCATCCCCGCCATCTGCGCGGAAGCCGGGTTGGTGCCGTGGGCAGAGGCCGGGATCAGGCAGATATCGCGATGCCCTTCGTGACGGCTCTCATGGTAATGACGGATCGCCAGCAGGCCCGCGTACTCGCCCTGTGCGCCAGAGTTCGGCTGCATACAGACGCTGTCGTAACCGGTCAAGGTCACCAGCCAGTCGGCAAGCTGGGCGATCATTTGATGATAACCTTCCGCCTGATCGATCGGGCAGAACGGGTGCAGCTCGGCAAATTCCGGCCAGGTGATCGGGATCATTTCAGCGGCGGCGTTGAGCTTCATGGTGCAGGAGCCCAGCGGGATCATCGCCTGATTCAGCGCCAGATCCTTGCGTTCCAGCGAGTGCATATAGCGCATCATTTCGGTTTCGCTGTGATAGCGATTAAATACCGGATGGGTCAGGATCGCATCGTCACGCAGCATGCTGGCCGGGATCGAGCGGCTATCAAGCGCCACGTCTTTATCCAGGGTGTCGATATCCAGACCATGATCATCGCCAACGATGGCACGGAACAGGTTCTGCACATCTTCGCGGGTGGTGGCTTCATCCAGCGTGATGCCGACGGCGTTGTGAATATCGCTGCGCAGGTTGATCTGCAGCGCTTGCGCCCGCGCCAGTACCGCAGCTTTATCAGCAACTTCCACGCACAGGGTATCGAAGTAATGCGCGTGACGCAGCTTGAGGCCTTTTTTCTGCAGACCATCGGCCAGAATATCGGTCAGGCGATGAATACGGCTGGCAATACGCTTCAGGCCTACCGGGCCGTGGAATACGGCGTACAGGCTGGCGATGTTAGCCAGTAGCACCTGGGAAGTACAGATATTGGAGTTCGCTTTCTCGCGGCGAATATGCTGCTCACGAGTCTGCATCGCCATGCGCAACGCAATATTGCCCGCCGCATCTTTCGATACGCCGATAATACGGCCCGGCATGGAGCGTTTGAATTCATCTTTTGCGGCAAAGAAGGCCGCGTGCGGGCCGCCGTAGCCCATCGGTACGCCGAAGCGCTGAGCGGAGCCGAAGACAATGTCCGCGCCCTGCTTGCCCGGAGCGGTCAGCAGAACCAGCGTCATAAAATCGGCGGCGACGCTGACAATCACTTTGCGCGCTTTCAGTTCCGCGATCAGCTTGCTGTAATCATGCACTTCACCCGTAGTGCCGACCTGTTGCAGCAGTACGCCGAAGACATCCTGGTGGTCGAGGACTTTATCAGCATCATCGACAATCACGTCAAAGCCAAAGGTTTCCGCACGAGTACGCACCACGTCCAGCGTTTGCGGATGAACATCGGCGGCAACGAAGAAACGGTTGGCGTTTTTCAGTTTGCTGACGCGTTTAGCCATCGCCATCGCTTCTGCCGCGGCGGTAGCTTCGTCCAGCAACGAGGCCGAAGCGATATCCAGACCGGTCAGGTCGAGCGTCACCTGCTGGAAGTTCAGCAGTGACTCCAGACGCCCCTGAGAGACTTCCGGCTGATAAGGCGTATAGGCGGTATACCAGCCCGGATTTTCCAGCATGTTGCGCTGAATAACCGGCGGCAGCTGCACGGCGCTGTAGCCCATGCCAATGTACGACTTGAAGCGCTTGTTACGACCGGCAATCGCCTTCAGCTCCGCCAGCGCGGCGAATTCAGTCGTTGCTTCGCCCACCTGCGGCGGCGTCGCCAGCTGGATATCCTGCGGCACAATCTGGCCAATCAGGGCGTTAAGCGAGTCGGCGCCAACGGTTTTCAGCATCTCCTGCTGTTGCTGGGCATCCGGGCCGATGTGACGTTCAATAAAGGCGTCACGGTTTTCAAGCTGGCCTAAAGTCTGGGTCATGAGCGATGGTTCCTGAAACGTGCGGTGAATCGTAGGTGTCTCTACTTATCTGAATACGCAAAATAATTCGCGTTGCAGGCAGGCGGCAAGTCAGTGAATCCCCAGGAGCGTACATAAGTACGTGACTGGGGTGAGTGAGCGCAGCCAACACACCTGCAACGTGAAGAATGAAGCGTATTTATTCGTCTTCTAACAGCGCTTCGTACGCAGTGGCATCCAGCAGAGCGGCAACCTGAGCTTCGTCGCTGGCTTTGATTTTGAAGATCCAGCCGTCGGTGTACGGCTCGCTGTTCACTAGCTCAGGAGAGTCATTCAGCTCTTCGTTAACGGCAACGATTTCACCGCTAATAGGTGCATAGATATCGGAAGCCGCTTTCACAGACTCGGCAACCGCGCAGTCAGCACCTGCTTCGACGATGGCGCCCACTTCCGGAAGGTCAACGAAGACCATATCGCCAAGCAGCTCCTGTGCGTGTTCGGTGATCCCGACGGTATAGGTGCCGTCAGCTTCTTTACGCAGCCATTCGTGTTCTTTGCTGTATTTCAGTTCTGCTGGTACGTTGCTCATCAATTCATCTCCAAAAGGGGAAATCACACCACGGCTTTGCCGTTGCGTACAAAAACAGGTTTAGTCACTTTTACCGGCATTTCACGGTTACGAATCTGCACCACGGCGGTTTCGCCGATGCCTTCCGGTACGCGTGCCAGCGCAATACTGTAGCCCAGCGTTGGGGAGAAGGTGCCGCTGGTGATAATGCCTTCTTTCTGATTACCCTCGGCATCGCTAAAGCGCACCGGCAAGCCACCGCGCAGGACGCCTTTCTCGGTCATCACCAGGCCAACAAGCTGCTCAGTGCCTTTTTCACGCTGTAACTCCAGCGCTTCGCGGCCGATAAAATTACGCTCTGCGGGCTCCCATGCAATGGTCCAGCCCATGTTCGCCGCCAGCGGAGAAACGCCTTCGTCCATCTCCTGGCCGTACAGGTTCATCCCCGCTTCCAGACGCAGCGTGTCGCGTGCGCCCAGGCCGCATGGCTTAACGCCTGCATCCAGAAGACCGCGCCAGAAATCCACTGCCTGCTCGTTCGGCAGCGCGATTTCATAACCCGCCTCGCCGGTATAGCCGGTGGTGGCGATAAACAGGTCGCCCGTCTGCACGCCAAAGAACGGCTTCATGCCTGCAACCGCCTGGCGCTGCTCATCGGTAAACAGCGTCGCTGCTTTTTCTTTCGCTTTCGGACCCTGTACGGCAATCAGTGAAAGATCGTCACGCACGGTCATTTCAAGGCCATAAGATTCAGATTGCTGAGTTATCCAGGCAAGGTCTTTTTCACGGGTGGCGGAGTTAACAACGAGGCGGAAATAATCTTCAGAAAGGAAATAGACAATCAAGTCATCGATGACGCCGCCAGAAGCGGTTAGCATCCCACTGTAGAGCGCTTTGCCCGGCGTGGTGAGCTTACTCACGTCGTTAGCCAGCAAATAACGCAGGAATTCACGGATTCGGCTGCCGTGGAAATCAACGATGGTCATGTGCGACACATCGAACATTCCGGCATCGCCGCGCACCGCGTGATGCTCATCAATCTGGGATCCGTAATGCAGCGGCATCATCCAGCCATGGAAATCCACCATGCGCGCGCCGCATAGCGTGTGTTGTTCAAACAACGGAGTCTGTTGAGCCATCTTTTCCTCATCGAATAAAACGGAACCAGCCACTATTTTTGGCGATTTTGCGCCACGAAATCCGCCGTCGACATCGCTGACGGACGTCGACGCAAACGTTCTCTTTGGCCAGAACTTACCACCGATACCGGGAGTAAACCATAAGCTCAATCAGGACATCACATTAGCTTATGACTAAAATCCGTCGATGAGCCTACAGAGTTATCAACTGAATTAAAGCGATAGATGCCACATAAAAACAATGTCATGAACCTTACAGGCAGATGGTAATGATATTTTATGCGAAATTACGTACCTAATTTCTATAACAAAAAAAAGGTAACATTAATAAAACTAATGCGAAAAAAGAGGTGAGATTAGATTATTTCAAATGAGTGGGGAGACCCGGCGCGATGGCCGGGAGAGAGAAGTGTGATGGGCTTAACGTAACCAGGCAGGAAGGTCGTTTAGCCCCATTGCCTGACGGATAAGCTGCGGCTTCACACCGGGCAGCGTGTCCGCCAGCTTAAGGCCGATATCGCGCAGCAGCTTCTTCGCCGGATTGCTGCCGGAGAACATCTCGCGAAAACCCTGCATTCCTGCCAGCATCACTGCGGCGCTATGCTTGCGGCTGCGCTCATAGCGACGCAGATACAAATGCTGACCAATATCTTTTCCCTGCGCATGCAGGCGTTTGAGCTCGTCAATCAGCTCGGCGGCATCCATAAAGCCAAGATTGACACCCTGCCCCGCTAACGGATGAATGGTGTGAGCAGCATCGCCAACCAGCGCCAGACGATGGGCGGCGAACTGACGCGCATAGCGGCCCGTCAGCGGGAAAACCTGGCGTTCGCTTTCCACCGAGCACAGGCCAAGGCGGTTATCGAAAGCAATATTCAGCGCCTGGTTGAAAGCGGCTTTGTCCGCCTGCTGCATCCGCTTCGCGTCTTCAGGAGATAGCGACCAGACAATAGAGCAGAGATGCGGATCGCTGAGCGGCAAGAACGCCAGAATTCCTTCGCCGTGAAACGCCTGACGCGCAATCGCTTCGTGCGGCTCTGCGGTACGAATAGTGGCAACCAGCGCATGATGATGATAATCCCAGTAAGTCAGAGGAATATCGGCTTTGTTGCGCAACCATGAATTGGCACCGTCAGCGCCAACCACCAGCCGGGCGGTTAACATGCTGCCGTCCTGCAGGCTCAGAAAAGCCTCGTTCTCGCCCCATGCGACCTGCTGCAGTTGAGCCGGGGCCAGCAGGGTGACATCGGAACAGCGCTGAGCTTTCTGCCACAGGGCATGGTGCACCACAGCGTTTTCGATAATATGCCCGAGGTGGCTGAATCCCATGCTCTGGTCATCAAAGCTGATGCGACCAAAACTGTCTTTGTCCCACACTTCCATACCGTGGTAGCGGCTGGCGCGCTGGGCGACAATATCCTGCCAGACATCCAGTTTGCTCAGCAGCTTCTCGCTGGCGGCGTTAATCGCCGATACCCGCAACGCCGGCGGCGCATCCATATCCAGCGGCTGAGGAGTTGCCTGTTCCAGCACCGCCACGCGCAGCCCACTCCCCTGCAAACCGCAGGCAACCGCCAGGCCCACCATCCCACCGCCAACAATGGCGACATCAACACTTTGCACGTTTAACTCCTTAACGGGGGACCCAACCGAGGGTACGCTGCGCCAGCGCATCTCGCGCCGGGGTAAATAATTCCATCGCCATCAGGCCCAGATTGCGCCCCGCGACCAGCGGCGCCCAGCGATTGGCGAACAGATGCACCAGCCCGTCAGTCACACCAATGGTGGCAGCTTTATCATCGGCACGCCGCGCCTGATAGCGACTCAGAAGTGAATAATCACCCGAGTCCTGACCAGCGGCCTGCGCCTGCGCCAGCATTTCCGCCAGGCTCATCACATCGCGCAGACCGAGATTAAAACCCTGTCCGGCAATAGGATGTAACGTTTGTGCCGCATTGCCGACCAGCGCCAGACGATGCGCAACCGTGCGGGTGGCCGAAGTCAGCGATAGCGGATAAACGCTGCGCTTTCCGGCATGGGTAATTTGACCGAGTCGCCAGCCAAACGCTTGCTGAAGCTCATGGCAAAAACGTTCGTCAGACCAGCTCAGTACCTCTTCTTGCCGCGACTGCGGATGACACCACACCAGCGAGCAGCGCCCCTGCGACATCGGCAGCATCGCCAGCGGGCCGTGTTGGGTAAAGCGTTCGAAGGCGCGGCCGTTGTGAGGCAGGGCGGTGCTAACGTTGGCAATAATTGCCAACTGTTCATAGGGTTGCTGCTGCCAGCTAATGCCACAACGAGCCCCCAGAGTGGAGCGAGAGCCGTCGGCCGCCACCAGCAGTTTACCGTGGAGAACCTCGCCGCTGTCCAGGGTCAGGCTTACGCCCTCCTCGCAGCGGCTGACGTCTTCAACTTTTGCCGGGCAGTGCAACGTAATGCCCGGCGCTTTGCGCAGTTGCGCAAACAAGCGCTGGCCCACATCGTGCAGCTCAACCACCTGGCCTAATGCCGCCAGACCATACTCCTGAGCATCGAGCGTCACAAAGCCCGCATGACCGCGATCGCTGACGTGGACACGCTGAATAGGCGTAGCGCAGTCGGCAATCTCTTGCCAGATACCCACCCGAGCCAGCTGTTGGCAGGTGCCGGCGGCCAGGGCGATAGCGCGGGCATCAAAGCCCGAATGCTGCGCGGATTCCGGCGCTGTCGCTTCCACCAGATGCACCGGCAACGTGCCGCTGGTGAAGCGAGAAATGGCTAACGCCAGCGTCGCGCCGGTCATTCCGCCGCCAACGATCAGCACGCTCATAGCTCGCGCGCCGCCGCCATCAGCGCCTCAATATCATCGGCTTTTTTCACTACGCCTGCGGTGAGATTTTCATTGCCGTCTTCGGTGATAACAATGTCATCTTCGATACGAATGCCGATACCGCGATACTGAGCCGGAACATCGGCATCCATCGCAATATAGAGTCCCGGTTCGATGGTCAGCACCATACCCGGTTCGAGGATGCGCGAACGGTCTACGTCATAGTTGCCGACATCATGCACGTCGAGGCCAAGCCAGTGGCTCAGACCATGCATAAAGAAAGGACGATGGGCGTTGTTGGCAATCAGCTCGTCGATATCCCCTTTGAGGATCCCCAAACGCGCCAGGCCAGTAATCATAATCCGCACGACCTGCTGATTAACCTCGTGAATTGAGGTGCCGGGACGATAGAGCTTCAGCGAGGTTTCCAGCGATTCGAGGACGATATCGTAAATCTCGCGCTGCGCCGGGCTGAACTTGCCGTTAACCGGGAAAGTTCGGGTGATGTCGCCCGCGTAGCCGCGATATTCACAGCCTGCATCGATCAATACCAGATCGCCGTCGCGCAGTTCACATTCGTTTTCAGTGTAGTGCAGGATGCAGCCATTTTCGCCGCCACCAACGATGGTGTTGTAGGAAGGGAAGCGTGCACCGTGGCGGTTGAATTCGTGAAGGATTTCGCCTTCAAGGTGATACTCAAACATGCCCGGGCGACATTTTTCCATGGCGCGGGTGTGGGCCAGCGCGGAAATTTCACCAGCTCGCCGCATCACCTCAAGCTCTTCCGCCGACTTAAACAGGCGCATTTCATGCACCATCGGCCGCCAGTCAATCACCGAGTTCGGCGCTTGCAGATTCTGACGCACGCCTTTGCGCAGTTTTTCCAGCGCGTTAAACACGATTTCGTCTGCGTAAGCGTATTCACCCTGTGCAAAATAAATAGCATCAAGGCCGTTAAGTATCTGGAATAGTTGCTGATTGATTTCACTAAATGCCAGGGCGCGATCGACGCCGAGTTTTTCCGGCGCAGCGTCCTGACCAAGACGACGACCAAACCAAATTTCCGCCGTCAGATCGCGGACGCGGTTAAACAGTACGCTGTGATTATGCGTTTCGTCGCTTTTAATCAAGATAAGGAGCGCTTCTGGCTCGTTAAAGCCGGTGAAGTACCAAAAGTCGCTGCTTTGCCGGTAGGGATATTCCGAATCTGCGCTGCGTACCGCTTCCGGTGCTGCGAAAATTAGCGCTGCGCTGCCTGGCTGCATCTGTGCCAGCAGAGCCTGGCGACGAGAGAGAAATTCCTGCTGAGTCATGACGCCCCCTGAACGATTTAATCAATGATTAGTGTAATGTCGGCTTTTGAACTTCCGGCGCAGTAGGCTTTTGCGTAGAGAAGGTATCGTGGCATAGCAGCGCGGCAACGCGTACGTACTCGATAATCTCTTCGAGGGACATTTCCAGCTCTTCCTGGTCTTCATCCTCGTCGTAGCCTAACTGGGCAATGTTGCGCAGATCGTCGATGGCTTCGCCGGTTTCATCTTTGACCTTATCTAACTTAGGCTGCGTCACGCCCAACCCGAGCAGAAAATGGTTCACCCAACCCGCCAGCGCATCGGCGCGATCGAAAACGCTCACCGCGTCTCCATCCGGCAAATAGAGCTGGAACAGAAAGCCGTCATCTTCCAGCGCATCGCTGGTGGCGGAATGCATGTTACGCAGCGCCTGTGCCAGCTCATGACCAAAAGCAAGACCTTCGTTGGTCAAGTCATGTACCAACGGCTGCCAACTGCTGTCTTTATTGCCACCGCACAGGACCCCGCTGATCAAACCGTGCATTTCGGCAGGGGTTAATCCCACCCCTTGTTGGTTCAGTAACTGGTCTACGTCGTTGTAACCAGGCATTTCGTTCTGTATAGACATGCGCATTCGTCATCGTTGGGAGGAATTCATGATATGCTACCACTTTGGACCCTGGTGAACCAGAATGGGGCTTGTATCTTCATTCCAGGGTAGCTATAGTGTCGCCCCTTCGCAGACCCGGGCAGGGCGTGAAGGCAGCGCAGTCAATCAGCAGGAAGGTGGCATGTCTGCACAACCCGTAGATCTCCAAATTTTTGGCCGTTCACTACGAGTGAATTGCCCGCCTGAACAAAGGGATGCCTTAAACCAGGCAGCTGACGACCTGAATCAGCGGTTGCAAGATTTAAAAGAACGCACTAGAGTCACAAATACTGAGCAGCTGGTTTTCATCGCCGCGTTGAACATCAGCTACGAATTGGCTCAGGAAAAAGCGAAAACCCGCGACTACGCCGCCAGCATGGAACAGCGTATTCGGATGCTTCAGCAGACCATCGAACAAGCGTTGCTTGAGCAAGGTCGCATAAGTGAAAGACCCGGGCAGAAGTTTGAATAACACTTTGCATTTAACTGTGTTAGAGTAATCGCAAGAACAAAATTTCTCTGAGATGTTTGCAAGCGGGCCAGTCCCCTGAGCCGATATTTCATACCACAAGAATGTGGCGCTCCACGGTTGGTGAGCATGCTCGGTTCGTCCGAGAAGCCTTAAGACTGTGACGACACATTCACCTTGAACCAAGGGTTCAAGGGTTACAGCCTGCGGCGGCATCTCGGAGATTCCCTTCTTTATCGTTCCATCCCCCCAGTTTCATTTTCGGCTTTTGCCGCCTGGTGTATTACACTTGCTTCGTTCGTCTCCTTTGCTCTCGTAACGCTTTTCAGGCAGCCCGGTATGACTCAAATTTCAGATATCCCACTAAGCCGACAACAAATTCGCCAGCAGACTCGCCTGCGCCGACGTGCATTAACGCCAGAGCAGCAAACGCAGTTTGCGCTTCAGGCCGCTGACCGAATGATGGCCTATCCACCGGTTTTACTGGCGCATACCGTGGCAGTGTTTCTCTCATTTGATGGAGAACTGGATACACAACCGCTGATTGATCAGCTGTGGCGGGCGGGTAAACGGGTTTATCTTCCGGTGCTCCACCCTTTCAGCCCGGGTAATCTTCTGTTTCTGCACTACCATCCGAGCAGCAACCTGGTAGTGAATTGCTTGAAAATCCGCGAGCCAAAGCTTGATGTGCGCGACGTCCTCCCCCTTAGCCAACTGGATGTGCTGATTACGCCGCTGGTGGCGTTTGATGCCGTCGGACAGCGACTGGGTATGGGCGGTGGATTTTATGACCGGACGCTGCAAAACTGGCGGCAGTATCATCTACAGCCGGTCGGCTACGCCCACGACTGCCAGCAGGTCGAAGCGTTACCAACGGAGCAGTGGGATATCCCGCTGCCCGCAGTGGTTACGCCAGCAAAAACCTGGCTCTGGTAGAGCGTCGGCCCCATTGACATTGCTTTTTTTTTAACCTAAATTCTCGGGTAAAGGGTGAGGGAGGCGAACCTCCCTCCTGCTTCCTCTCTGTTAATATACCGGCCAGGCAATGATTAACAAGATAAGCAACATGATGAATAGTCTCATCATCGTCCCTTTCCTTTTAGAGCCCCTGCTTCGGTAGGGGCTTTCCCGTTTCAGCCTCATGCTGCGCCCTTATCGTAATTCCCTTTCTTTCAGGCACAACGACATCTATCGGCTTTAATCGCCGTTTACGGCAAGCCTCGCAAAGAGTTTGTAGGAGCGCGGGAAATTTCAGAAATGAGGAGTTCGGAAAGGAAAAGGGGCAGGTCAAAACCTGCCCGCTGACAAAAATGATTAGAACAACAGACGTGCGCGAATCGTACCTGGAATAGCTTTCATTGCCTGCAGCGCCTGCTGCGCGACATCTTCTTCCGCTTCAATATCAATAACCACATAGCCCATCTGCGGGGTGGTTTGCAGATACTGGGCCGCGATGTTAATGCTCTGAGCGGCAAAAATCTGGTTGAGAGCAGTCAGTACGCCCGGACGGTTTTCATGGATGTGCAGCAGACGGCGACCGCCGTGCAGCGGCAGCGACACTTCCGGGAAGTTAACCGCAGAAAGCGTTGAACCGTTATCGGAGTACTTCGCCAGCTTGCCAGCCACTTCCAGGCCGATATTTTCCTGTGCTTCCTGGGTTGATCCGCCAATGTGCGGAGTCAGGATCACGTTGTCGAATTCGCACAGCGGCGAATTGAACGGGTCGGTGTTGGTCGCCGGTTCAGTCGGGAATACGTCAATCGCTGCGCCCGCCAGGTGTTTGCTTGCCAGCACATCGCACAGCGCCGGGATATCAACCACGGTACCGCGAGAGGCGTTAATCAGCAGTGCGCCCGGTTTCATCAGCGCCAGTTCTTCTGCGCCAATCATGTTCTTGGTGGAGGCGTTTTCCGGCACGTGCAGGCTCACCACATCGCTCATATTCAACAGATCAGAGAGATGCTGAACCTGAGTGGCATTACCTAATGGCAGTTTGCTTTCAATATCATAGAAATAAACGTGCATTCCCAGCGATTCTGCCAGAATACCCAGCTGGGTACCGATATGACCATAGCCGATAATACCCAGTTTTTTGCCGCGCGCTTCAAAGCTGCCGACAGCCAACTTGTTCCAGACACCACGGTGCGCTTTGGCGTTTGCCGCCGGTACGCCACGCAGCATCAGCAGCAGTTCGCCGATCACCAGTTCAGCAACAGAGCGGGTATTTGAGAACGGCGCGTTAAACACCGGAATACCGCGTTTTGCCGCCGCATTTAAATCAACCTGATTGGTACCGATACAGAAACAACCGACCGCAACCAGCTTTTCCGCCGCCGCGAAGATCTCTTCAGTCAGGTGAGTACGGGAACGCAGGCCGATGAAATGGGCATCACGGATCGACGCTTTCAGCTCTTCGCTGTCCAGCGCGCCTTTGTGAAATTCGATGTTGGTGTAGCCTGCAGCGCGGAGGTTATCCACCGCTTTTTGATGCACACCTTCAACCAGTAGAAATTTAATCTTGTCTTTTTCCAGTGATACCTTAGCCATTTCCCCGTCCTGTTTTTGTCTTATCTGATGTCGTGCGGAACGAAAGTTCTTCTCAGCAACATATCAAAAAAAACTATTGCGGCAATATGAACGTTTGCGTCGACGACCTGAAGAAATATCACACAGAGGGAAATGACAGGACAAAACACCAGAAAGTAAAAGAAAGGTAGATTGTTAATGACACCAGCCGCATAAATGTGACAGAAGTCACCAAAATCGTCCTGACAAAAAAATATTTACGAGGGAGCCATTCACTCCCCCTGATCAGACTATTTAGTGATAGTTTTTACACCATCGGCGGTTCCGATCAACGCCACGTCAGCGCCACGATTGGCGAACAAACCAACGGTAACGACGCCAGGAATGCCGTTAATCGCATTTTCCAGCGCGATAGCATCCAGAATCTCCAGGCCAAATACATCGAGGATCACGTTGCCGTTATCGGTCACCACGCCCTGACGATATTCCGGACGACCACCAAGCTTAACCAGTTCACGCGCGACGGCACTACGCGCCATCGGAATCACTTCAACCGGCAGCGGGAATTTGCCCAAAATATCGACCTGTTTAGACGCATCAGCGATACAAATAAACTTATCCGCGACCGAGGCGATAATCTTCTCACGCGTCAGCGCTGCGCCACCGCCTTTGATCATCTGCATATGGCCGTTGATTTCATCAGCACCGTCAACGTAAACGCCAAGACTATCCACTTCGTTGAGATCAAACACATGGATGCCGAGGCCTTTCAGTTTTTCAGTCGAAGCATCAGAGCTGGAAACCGCGCCTTCAATCTGCCCTTTCATGGTGCCCAGCGCATCAATAAAATGCGCCGCCGTGGAGCCAGTGCCGACTCCAACAATGGTGCCAGGTTGTACATACTGCAATGCCGCCCAGCCTACCGCTTTTTTCAGTTCATCTTGCGTCATGATTATGGTCCGAGATGTGAATTCCTGTGGCGCATTATAGAACATCAAGGGTGCCATTGTCCCTGCGACGGGGATCACACAACTGAGTAGATCATTTTTCGTCTTCATCAAAAACAAATTTATGTCATAGTGCAAGTTAACGAAAAGTACTAGGGGTACGCCAGATCAATGAAACGACCGGACTACAGAACACTACAAGCGCTGGACGCGGTAATCAGGGAACGAGGGTTTGAGCGCGCCGCGCAGAAGCTTTGTATTACACAGTCCGCCGTCTCTCAGCGTATCAAACAGCTGGAAAATATGTTTGGGCAGCCGCTGCTGGTGCGTACCGTCCCGCCGCGTCCGACCGAACAAGGGCAAAAGCTATTGGCCCTGCTGCGCCAGGTTGAGCTGCTGGAAGAAGAGTGGTTGGGCGATGAGCAGACCGGTGCCACGCCGCTGCTGCTGTCATTGGCGGTCAACGCCGACAGCCTGGCGACCTGGCTGCTGCCCGCGCTTTCCAGCGTACTTTCCGACTCGCCTATTCGTCTGAACCTGCAGGTCGAAGATGAAACCCGGACTCAGGAACGCCTGCGCCGTGGCGAAGTGGTTGGTGCGGTCAGTATCCAGCCGCAGGCGCTGCCAAGCTGTCTGGTCGATCAGCTCGGGGCTCTGGACTACCTGTTCGTCGCCTCCAAAGAATTTGCACAACGCTATTTCCCTAACGGCGTGACCCGCTCGGCGCTGCTCAAAGCCCCGGTAGTCGCATTCGATCATCTTGATGATATGCATCAGGCCTTTTTGCAACAGAACTTCGACTTACCACCGGGTAGCGTACCCTGCCATATCGTTAATTCCTCTGAGGCCTTTGTGCAACTGGCCCGTCAGGGGACAACCTGCTGTATGATCCCGCACTTGCAGATTGAGAAAGAGCTGAACAGCGGCGAGCTTATTAACCTCACCCCTGGCCTGTTCCAGCGCCGGATGCTCTACTGGCACCGTTTTGCGCCAGAAAGCCGCATGATGCGCCGGGTCACCGATGCGCTGATCGCTTACGGCCACAAAGTGTTAAGACAAGATTAAGCCTCGCCAGCAGGCCGGATCCATCCGGCCTGCATGACCCACCATCCCTACATCACGTCTTTGAAATACATCACAAAATAAAATATTCCATGCGGCAAAAAACGACGCATTGATGGCTATTTTTTGCTGGCGACAAGGATCGTTAAAAAGCTCACCGTATTCGCAATACCTTATTTTAATTGTGGAATACGGAGCACAAAATGTCAGACTTGCAGGAGTGGCGGACACTCGCCAATAAGGAACTGAGTCGGCGGGAAAAAACCGTTGAGTCTTTGGTAAAACAGACGGCAGAAGGGATTGCCATCAAACCACTGTATACCGAAGCCGACCTCGATAATCTGGAGGTCACTGGCACGCTTCCCGGCCAGGCACCTTACGTTCGCGGCCCGCGTGCCACCATGTATACCGCCCAGCCGTGGACCATCCGTCAGTACGCCGGTTTCTCCACCGCCAAAGAGTCCAACGCCTTTTACCGCCGCAACCTCGCCGCCGGGCAAAAAGGGCTTTCCGTCGCTTTCGATCTCGCCACCCATCGCGGTTACGACTCCGATAACCCGCGTGTGGCGGGCGACGTTGGTAAAGCGGGCGTCGCCATCGATACCGTCGAAGACATGAAGGTGCTGTTCGACCAGATCCCGCTGGATAAGATGTCCGTATCGATGACCATGAACGGCGCGGTGTTGCCGGTGCTGGCGTTTTACATCGTGGCGGCGCAGGAGCAGGGCGTGGCGCCGGAACTGCTTACCGGGACGATCCAGAACGATATTCTGAAAGAGTACCTGTGCCGCAACACCTATATTTACCCGCCGAAGCCGTCGATGCGCATTATCGCCGACATTATCGCCTGGTGTTCAGACAACATGCCGCGCTTTAACACCATCAGCATCAGCGGCTATCACATGGGCGAAGCGGGCGCTAACTGCGTGCAGCAGGTGGCGTTCACCCTCGCCGACGGCATCGAGTACATCAGGGCCGCACTCTCCGCCGGGCTGAAAATCGACGATTTCGCCCCGCGCCTGTCGTTCTTCTTCGGCATCGGCATGGATCTGTTTATGAACGTCGCCATGCTGCGCGCCGCACGCTATCTGTGGAGCGAGGCGGTCAGCGGTTTTGGCGCGACCAATCCAAAGTCGCTGGCGCTGCGCACCCACTGCCAGACCTCCGGCTGGAGCCTGACCGAGCAGGATCCGTACAACAACGTGATCCGCACCACCATCGAAGCGCTCGGCGCTACGCTCGGCGGCACTCAGTCGCTGCACACCAACGCCTTCGACGAGGCGCTCGGTTTGCCCACCGACTTTTCCGCCCGCATCGCACGCAATACGCAGATCATCATTCAGGAGGAGTCGGAGATCTGCCGCACCGTCGATCCGCTGGCCGGTTCTTACTACGTGGAGTCGCTGACCGATCACATCGTCAAGCAGGCGCGGGCCATCATCGAAAAGATCGACGAAGCAGGCGGAATGGCAAAGGCCATCGAAGCGGGCCTGCCGAAGCGGATGATCGAAGAAGCGTCCGCCCGCGAGCAGTCGCTGATCGACCAGGGCAAGCGCGTTATCGTCGGCGTCAACAAGTACAAGCTGGAGAAAGAGGACGAAACGGCGGTACTGGAAATCGACAACGTTAAAGTGCGCAACGAGCAAATCGCCTCGCTGGAACGTATTCGCGCCACCCGTGACGATACGGCAGTAAAATCCGCGCTGAGCGCCCTCACCCACGCCGCCCAGCATAATGAAAACCTGCTCGCCGCCGCCGTTAACGCCGCCCGCGTTCGCGCCACGCTCGGTGAGATTTCCGACGCGCTGGAAGCCGCATTTGACCGTTATCTGGTGCCCAGCCAGTGCGTCACCGGAGTCATTGCGCAAAGCTACCATCAGTCCGACAAATCCGCCGGCGAGTTTGACGCCATTGTTGCGCAAACGGACCAGTTCCTGGCAGAGAACGGCCGCCGTCCGCGAATTCTGATCGCCAAGATGGGCCAGGACGGCCACGATCGCGGGGCCAAAGTGATAGCCAGCGCCTATTCCGATCTCGGCTTCGATGTCGATCTCAGCCCGATGTTCTCCACGCCCGAAGAGATCGCCCGTCTGGCGGTGGAAAACGACGTGCACGTGGTTGGCGCGTCGTCGCTGGCGGCGGGCCACAAAACGTTGATTCCTGAACTGGTTACGGCATTGAAAAAATGGGGTCGTGATGACATTTGCGTCATCGCCGGCGGCGTGATCCCGCCGCAGGATTACGCCTTCCTGCATGAGCATGGCGTAGCGGCCATTTACGGCCCCGGCACGCCGATGCTGGAGAGCGTGCGCGACGTATTGGCGCGGATTAGCCAGCATCATGATTAACGAATCCACCCTTGCTGATGCCATCCGTCGGCTGCGGCTTGGGGAGCGCGCTACGCTCGCCCAGGCCATGACGCTGGTAGAGAGCCATCATCCCCGTCATCAGGCGCTGAGTACGCAATTGCTGGACGCCATTATGCCGTTCACCGGTAACGCCCTGCGTTTGGGCATCACCGGTACGCCGGGAGCCGGAAAAAGCACCTTTCTGGAAACCTTTGGCATGTTGCTAATCCGTGAGGGGTTAAAGGTGGCGGTAATTGCCGTTGACCCCAGCAGTCCGGTTAGCGGCGGCAGCATTCTCGGCGATAAAACCCGAATGGTCGAGCTATCGCGCTCAGACAGCGCGTTTATTCGGCCGGTTCCCTCAAGCGGGCACCTTGGCGGCACAAGCCAGCGCGCTCGAGAACTAATGCTGTTGTGCGAAGCGGCGGGTTACGACGTGGTGATCGTCGAAACCGTCGGCGTCGGGCAGTCAGAGACGGAGGTCGCCCGCCTGGTGGACTGCTTAATCTCGCTGCAAATCGCCGGTGGCGGCGACGACCTCCAGGGCATCAAAAAAGGGATCATGGAGATGGCGGATCTGGTGGTCATTAACAAAGACGACGGTGATAACCGCGCCAGCGTCGCCATCGCCCGCCATATGTACGAATCCGCGCTACATATATTGCGCCGCAAATACGCTGAGTGGCAGCCGCGCGTTCTGAGCTGTAGCGCGCTGGAAAAACGCGGTATAGAAGAAATCTGGCTCGCCATCCTCGACTTCAGAACGGCACTGACCGCCAGCGGAAGTCTGGAAAAACTGCGTCAACAGCAGGCGGTGGAGTGGCTGCAAAAGCAGACGGAAACGGAAGCGCTGCACCAGCTCTTTGCCCGTACCGACTTCGAGCACTACTTCCAGCAGACGCTACAGGCAGTCAAAAATAACAGCCTCTCGCCGCGCACCGGACTGCGGCAGATCAGAGAATTTCTCCAGAATCATTACTTTTAATTCAAGGATATTTATGTCTTATCAATATGTTAATGTTGAAATCATCCAGAAAGTTGCGGTCATTGAGTTCAACTACACGCGCAAGCTCAATGCCCTGAGCAAGGTGTTTATCGACGATCTGATGCAGGCGCTAAGCGATCTCAACAAGCCGGAAATTCGCTGCGTTATTTTACGTGCCCCGAGCGGAGCAAAGGTATTCTCCGCAGGTCATGATATCCATGAGTTGCCCGCCGGGCGGCGCGATCCGCTTTCGTATGACGATCCGCTACGCCAAATCACCCGCATGATCCAAAAATACCCGAAGCCGGTGATCTCAATGGTTGAAGGCAGCGTCTGGGGCGGTGCGTTTGAGATGATCATGAGTTCCGATCTGATTATTTCTGCCAGCACCTCAACCTTCTCAATGACCCCGGTCAACCTCGGCGTACCGTACAACCTGGTCGGCATCCACAACCTTACCCGCGACGCAGGTTTCCATATCGTTAAAGAGCTGATTTTCACCGCCCTGCCGATTACCGCCCAGCGCGCACTGGCGGTCGGCATTCTCAACCACGTCGTGGAGGTTGAAGACCTGGAAGATTTCACCCTCCAGATGGCGCACCACATCTCGGAAAAAGCGCCGCTGGCCATTGCGGTAATAAAGGAAGAGCTGCGCGTGCTTGGCGAAGCGCACACCATGAATTCCGATGAGTTTGAGCGTATTCAGGGGATGCGCCGCGCCGTTTACGACAGTGAGGATTATCAGGAAGGCATGAGCGCGTTTATGGAAAAACGTAAACCTAATTTTGTCGGCCATTAAGGAGAGCAAAATGAAACGGATGAGCGCCGATGAAGCGGCGGAGATTATCCAGCACGACCAGATGGTTGCGTTCAGCGGGTTCACGCCCGCCGGTTCGCCCAAGGCCCTGCCTGCTGCCATTGCCCGCCGCGCCAGCGAACTGCATCAGGCGCAACAGCCTTTTCAGATTCGTTTGCTAACCGGGGCGTCAATTAGTGCAGCGGCGGATGATGCCCTATCAGAAGCCGACGCCGTCTCGTGGCGCGCTCCGTATCAGACCGCCTCCGGCCTGCGGCAAAAAATCAATCAGGGGAGAGTGAAATTTGTCGACCTGCACCTGAGCGAAGTGGCGCAGATGGTCAACTACGGCTTCTTTGGCGATATTGACGTTGCGGTGATCGAGGCTTCAGCCATTGCGCCGGATGGGCGAGTCTGGCTCTCCAGCGGGATCGGCAACGCGCCAACCTGGCTGCTGCGGGCGAAAAAAGTGATCATTGAGCTAAATCACTACCACAGCCCGCGAGTTGCTGAGTTGGCTGATATCGTGATCCCCGGCGCGCCGCCGCGTCGCAATAGCGTCTCTATTTTTCACACCATGGATCGCGTAGGCAGCCAGTACGTACAGATCGATCCGAAAAAGATTGTTGCGGTGGTGGAGACCGAGTTGCCCGATGCAGGTAACGCACTAGAGAAGAACAACCCTTTCTGCCAGCAAATCGCCGATAATGTAGTGACATTTTTGCTCAATGAGATGGCGCAGGGACGGATCCCGCCTGAGTTTCTGCCGCTACAAAGCGGGGTTGGCAATATCAACAACGCGGTGATGGCGCGGCTTGGCGAAAACCCGGATATTCCGCCGTTTACGATGTATTCAGAGGTTTTGCAGGAGTCGGTGGTACATCTGCTGGAAAGCGGAAAAATCACCGGGGCCAGCGCCTCAAGCCTGACGGTCTCCGCCGATTCGCTACGTAAGATTTACGACAATATGGACTTCTTCTCCAGCCGCATCGTACTGCGCCCGCAGGAGATCTCCAATAATCCGGAGATCATCCGCCGTTTGGGGGTTATCGCGCTGAACGTTGGGCTGGAGTTTGATATCTACGGCCACGCCAACTCCACCCACGTGGCCGGGGTGAATCTGATGAACGGCATCGGCGGCAGCGGCGATTTCGAGCGCAACGCGTATCTCTCCATTTTCATGGCACCGTCAATTGCCAGAGACGGGAAGATCTCGACGATTGTGCCGATGTGCAGCCATGTCGATCACAGCGAGCACAGTGTGAAAGTCATCATCACCGAGCAAGGGATCGCCGATCTGCGCGGGCTATCGCCGCTACAGCGGGCGCACACGATTATCGAAAATTGCGCGCATCCACTCTATCGAAACTATCTGCATCGCTATCTGGAAAATGCGCCCGGCGGGCATATCCATCACGACCTCCGTCACGCGTTCGATCTGCACCGTAACTTAATCGAGTACGGCTCGATGCTCGGTTAATTCGCCGTGCCGTCACGATCTTCAGTAATGTGCTGAAGCATCGTGGCGGTATAGCGATGGTTTTTCAGCGAGTAGAGATACTCCTGCATATACATTGGGCTACCGGGCGCGTCGAAGTACTTCAGCTTCGCCGGGTTCACCAGACGCCAGGCAAAATGCGGGATCACCGTCAGAAACTGTCCGCGCTCCACGGCGCTGATCTTGGCCATAAAGCTGTAAGGCCGATAGATGACCGTGGGATTAATTCCGCATGGGCGCATATAAGCATCCAGCATCGCCTCAAAATTCGCCCGGTTCTGGAAGCGCATTTGCAACCAGGGTAGCTCACGCAAAAGCTCTTGCGGTGGCTTATCTTCGTAACGACGGGAAACAAGAAACCCTAGCCGCAAAGGTGCAAGCTCGGTGATGGTCAGATTTTCTAGCTCCTGAACGCGAGCGGAAACGTGCTGTGGCGAGATAATAAAATCGAGCTGATGGTCAAACAGATTATCAATCACCCCATTTTCGCTGAACTCCACCGCCTGCGCGGTGATGCCATCGTATTTGTCGCCGAGGCTTATCAACTGATCAAAAATAATGGTGGGATACGTGTTGTCGATACCGATGACAATATTGCGCGAACGGTGCGTCGAGTGATGGATTTCGTTATCAATTGCCGATAAGCGCTGATAAATCGGAAACAGCTTCTGATAAAGCTCCTGCCCTGCCTTATTCAGGCTGATGCTGTTATCTTTGCGGGTAAACAGCGTATAGCCAATTTGATCCTCCAGCGCGGCGATGCTTTTGCCAAAGGGGGAAGCGGTCATATGTATTTTTTCCGCCGCTCTGGCGATGTTATTGGTCTGCGCCAACAGAATAAAATTGCGCATTTTTTTTGAAATAAAGATATCCATGTTTACCTCATCAAGGGACAGGGATATATCCTCACTTCATCAGGGGAAAGACTTTTGTCGTGCTCCCATTTTTACAGATAGTCACAGAAAAAACCCGGCACGAATGCCGGGTAACGGAATTACTGTGCCGCTTTTGGCTCTTCAGCGGGTTTCGCTGGCGCAGCGGGTGCTGGCGTAGGCTGGGTCGGTTGCAGTTCAAACACCACATCAACCTGGTCATCAAACTGAATCGTCGCCTGCTCATAGGTTTCCTGGGCAGAAACCGGTGCTGCATCGGCCTTCATCATCCGCACCATCGGGCTTGGCTGATAGTTAGAGACATGATAACGCACGCTATAGACTGGCCCCAGTTTACCGTGGAAGCCTGTCGCCAGCTCTTGCGCCTGATGAATGGCATCATCAATCGCCGCTTTACGCGCTTTGTCTTTGTAAGCATCCGGCTGCGCAACGCCCAACGACACGGAGCGAATTTCATTCAGACCGGCTTTTAACGCCCCATCCAACAGGCCGTTTAGCTTATCTAACTGACGCAGCGTGACCTCAACGGTACGCACTGCGCGGTAGCCCTTGAGAATGCTTTTGCCATTCTGATAATCATAATCAGGCTGGGTGCGCAGGTTGGCCGAGTTAATATCTTTTTTTCCAATGCCGCTCTTTTCCAGGAAGGAAAGATACTGAGCCACGCGCTCATCGGCCTGTTTCTTTGCCGATGCCGCGTCTTTCGCGGAAACGTTGACTTCAATCGCCAGGGTTGCGATATCGGGAACCGCAGCAACGCTGGCGGTGCCTGAAGTGACAATATGTGGGCCATTTGGCAATTCATTTGCCTGAGCTGCCATTACGCTAAATCCGAGTGCCGCCGCCAGGGCCATGACTTTTAACTTCACTGTCGTTTCTCCATCTTACATTGGTCGTCCATACACAGACGCATGCCTGCAAGCTTAGCGCGTACGCGCGGAAAGTCCATCGGACAAGGCTTAGTTAAGCAGCATCCGCACATGCGCCAGGCCGTCTTTCGCCAGCTGTAGCGCAATCACCCACATCACCAGGCCAACCAGCACGTTAATAATGCGCTGTGCCTTTGCCGTGCGCAGACGCGGGGCCAGCCAGGCAGCCAGCAGAGCCAGACCAAAAAACCATAAGAATGAAGCACTGATAGTGCCTAACGCGAACCAGCGCTTTGGCTCCATCGCTAACTGTCCGCCCAGGCTGCCGAGCACCACGAAAGTATCAAGATAAACGTGCGGGTTGAGCCAGGTCACCGCCAGCATTGTGACGATGATTTTCCAGCGTCCCTGCTTCATGACTTCCGCACTGGCCAGTTCCAGATTGCTGCTAAAAGCCGTTTTCAACGCACCGAAACCGTACCACAATAAAAAGGCCACGCCGCCCCAGGTTACCAACGCTAACAGCCACGGAGACTGCATCAACAGCGCGCTACCACCAAATATACCGGCGCAGATTAGCAGCAGATCGCTGATAGCGCATAGCAGCGCAATCATCAGATGGTACTGGCGGCGAATGCCCTGATTCATCACAAACGCATTTTGGGGTCCGAGAGGCAAAATCATTGCCGCCCCCAGGGAAAGCCCCTGAAAGTAATAAGATAACATGTTGAATTTTTCCGCTGAAGTCGTTAATGCGGCTGACTATAGCGCGATATCATTATTAGCGGAAATTGATATTATTAATCATTAATTAGAAAGGCTAATGATCAGGGATTTTCCAGGATTTTACTCTACAAACTAAAAAGGCTCACCATCAGGGACGGCGAGCCTTAATCGCTAAACCTGGCGTGAAAATTACTCCGCCGGGTCTTTTACCTGCTTCAAATTCACATCCATCTGCGGATACGGAAAGCTGATACCGTTAGCGTCGAAGTCACGCTTAATACGCTCCAGAACATCCCAATACACGTTTTGCAGATCGCTGCTTTTACTCCATACACGAATCACATAGTTTACCGATGAAGCACCCAGTTCATTCAGGCGCACGGTCATTTCGCGATCTTTAAGGATACGCTCATCTGATTCAATGATAGCCGTAATCAGTTGCTTCACTTTATCGATATCGGCATCGTAAGCCACGCCAATAATAAACTCGTTGCGACGTACTGGCTCGCGGGAGAAGTTAATGATATTCCCGGCAATGATTTTACCGTTCGGAACCACCACAATCTTGCCATCCGCGCTACGAAGTGTTGTGGAGAAAATCTGCACGTTCAGCACGGTACCCGCGATACCGCCAAGGTCAACGTATTCACCCGCACGGAATGGGCGGAATACGACCAGCAGAACACCAGCAGCAAGGTTAGACAGAGAGCCTTGTAGCGCCAGGCCGACGGCCAAACCGGCAGCACCGAGAACTGCGATGACTGAGGCAGTTTGCACGCCGACGCGACCCAAAGCAGCAATCAGCGTAAAGGCAATAACGGCGTAACGTACCAGCGCAGAAAGAAAATCGGCAACGGTGGCGTCAATATGTCGCGCCCGCATCAGGCGATTCACCGTATTGGACACAATCCGCGCCACGATCATACCAACAATGATAATCGCGATAGCCGCTACGATGTTGACGGCATAGCTCAGCAGTAATTCCTGATTGCGCACCAGCCACGAACTGGCGTTATTTATGCTATCGACAACGTTCAAATCTTCCATTTAACATTCCTTATGGATACCCGGACGGGAAATAAAAAACCAAACCTGAAATAACAGGTAGGTTAAGGGTAAACAAAAAGTGTACGTTTTGCCAAACTGATCACATTTATTTAGCAACATTTCATGTCGTTCAGATAATAAAAAAGCCCGCATTTCTGCGGGCTTCAGAGTAAGAAACAGCGTTTTCTTACAGAACGTCGATCGCGTTCAGTTCTTTAAATGCCTGCTCCAGACGTGCCACCATGGTCACCTGAGCAGCACGCAGCCATGCGCGCGGATCGTAGTATTTTTTGTTCGGCTGGTCTTCGCCTTTCGGGTTACCCAACTGGCCCTGCAGGTAAGCTTCGTTCGTTTTGTAGTAGCCCAGAATACCTTCCCAGGTCGCCCATTGGGTGTCGGTATCGATGTTCATTTTCACTACGCCGTAGCTTACGGAGTCTTTGATTTCCTGAGCAGAAGAACCGGAACCGCCGTGGAAGACGAAGTTCAGGCTGTTGTGCGGCAGGTTATGTTTCTTAGAAACATAGTCCTGAGAATCGCGCAGGATAGTCGGGGTCAGTACCACGTTACCCGGCTTATAAACGCCGTGTACGTTACCGAAGGAAGCCGCGATGGTGAAACGCGGGCTGATTTTGCTCAGCTCGGTGTAAGCGTAATCAACGTCTTCCGGCTGGGTGTACAGTGCAGAAGCGTCCATGTGGCTGTTATCCACACCGTCTTCTTCGCCACCGGTGCAACCCAGTTCGATTTCCAGAGTCATGTCCATTTTGGCCATACGAGCCAGGTATTTAGAACAGATCTCAATGTTTTCGTGCAGAGTTTCTTCAGACAGGTCAATCATGTGAGAAGAGAACAGCGGTTTGCCTGTAGCTGCGAAGTGTTTTTCACCCGCGTCCAGCAGACCGTCGATCCACGGCAGCAGTTTCTTAGCGCAGTGGTCAGTGTGCAGGATAACTGGAACACCGTAGTGCTCTGCCATCTGATGTACGTGATGCGCACCAGAGATAGCACCCAGGATTGCTGCGCCCTGAGGAACGTCAGTTTTCACGCCTTTGCCCGCGATGAACGCTGCGCCGCCGTTAGAGAACTGAACGATAACCGGAGAACGAACTTTTGCAGCAGCTTCCAGAACGGCGTTGATGGAATCAGTACCCACGCAGTTTACTGCTGGCAGAGCAAAGTTGTTTTCTTTAGCTACCTGGAACACTTTCTGAACGTCGTCGCCAGTGATGACGCCCGGTTTTACGAAATCAAAAATTTTAGACATGTTACGTAGTCCTGTATCTGTATCTTCGACCGTTGAAGAAGGTTCGCGAGCGTTTAAGCGCGCTGAAAAACAGGCGGGTCACCCCGCCTGAACTGAATTACTTCTTAGCGCGCTCTTCGAGCATAGCTACTGCTGGCAGGACTTTGCCTTCCACGAATTCGAGGAATGCGCCGCCGCCAGTGGAGATGTAGGAGATTTTGTCAGCAATGCCAAACAGGTCGATTGCTGCCAGGGTATCGCCGCCGCCTGCGATGGAGAAGGCTTCGCTATCAGCGATAGCGTTCGCAACGATTTCAGTACCTTTGCGGAAGTTCGGGAATTCAAACACGCCAACCGGACCATTCCACAGAATAGTTTTGGCATTTTTCAGGATTTCAGCCAGCTGCTGTGCAGAAGCGTCGCCCAGGTCCAGAATCTGTTCGTCATCTTTGATGTCGTTAACAGATTTCAGGGTTGCGGCTGCGGTTTCTGAGAACTCGGTTGCCACGCGCACATCAGTCGGGACCGGGATGTCGCAGGTTGTCAGCAGGCGCTTAGCTTCGTCAACCAGGTCTGCTTCGTACAGGGATTTACCGACATTGTGGCCTTGAGCGGCAACGAAGGTGTTAGCGATACCGCCACCCACGATCAACTGGTCAGCGATTTTTGACAGGGAATCCAGAACGGTCAGTTTAGTGGAAACTTTAGAACCACCAACGATAGCGACCATCGGGCGAGCTGGTTCTTTCAGCGCTTTGCCCAATGCATCCAGCTCTTCAGCCAGCAGCGGACCTGCGCAAGCCACGTCAGCAAATTTACCGATGCCGTGAGTAGAAGCTTGTGCACGGTGAGCGGTACCGAATGCATCCATTACGAATACGTCACACAGCGCAGCGTATTTTTTAGACAGCGCTTCGTCGTCTTTCTTTTCGCCTTTGTTGAAGCGAACGTTTTCCAGAACAACCAGTTCACCAGCGGCCACTTCAACGCCGTCCAGGTAATCTTTAACCAGACGTACCGGGTTAGACAGTTTGTCTTTCAGGTAGTTAACAACCGGCAGCAGAGAGAATTCTTCGTTGTACTCGCCTTCGGTAGGACGACCCAGGTGGGAAGTTACCATCACTTTCGCACCCTGTTTCAGGGCCAGTTCGATGGTCGGCAGAGAGGCACGGATACGCGCATCGCTGGTTACTTTCCCTTCTTTAACTGGTACGTTCAGATCCGCACGGATAAAAACGCGTTTACCAGCAAGATCCAGATCGGTCATCTTAATTACAGACATGGTGAATCCTCTCGTTGATTCTTGATAAAGTTTTGCAAGCGCTTACGCGCCTTACCTGAAACCTTGTGCGGCCATCGCTAACGTGGTGTCGAGCATCCGGTTAGCAAAGCCCCATTCGTTATCGCACCAGACCAGCGTTTTGATCAAATGCGCGCCGCTTACCCGCGTTTGCGTACCATCAACAATGGCGCTATGCGGATCGTGGTTGAAATCTATCGAGACTAACGGTAATTCCGTATAGTCAACTATACCATGAAATGTACCCTGTGCTGCTTTTTGCAGCAACTGGTTGACTTCACTTGCTTTTACTGGTTTCTTCACCGTCACGCTGAGGTCGATAGCCGTCACATTAATGGTCGGCACACGCACCGCAATCGCTTCGAAACGATCGTTAAACTGAGGGAAAAAACGCGTAATCCCCGCAGCAAGCTTAGTATCAACCGGGATAATCGACTGACTGGCTGCTCGAGTACGACGCAAATCCGGATGCCAGGAATCAATGACCTGCTGATCGTTCATTGATGAGTGGATCGTCGTTACCGTTCCTGACTCTATGCCGTAGGCATCATCTAACAGTTTAATGACCGGAATAATGCAGTTGGTCGTGCAGGAGGCGTTGGAGACGATACGGTGCTCGGCTCGCAGTTCATCATGATTGACGCCAAAAACAACCGTCGCGTCGAGATCGTTGCCGCCAGGATGTGAAAAGAGCACTTTCTTCGCGCCAGCCTGAAGATGGGCTTCGCCATGTTCACGGCTGCCGTAAACGCCCGTACAATCAAGCACCACATCCACCGCCAGCTCACGCCAGGGCAACGCCTCAAGGGAAGATTCATGCAGCAGGCGAATAGCATCATCGCCGACAAACAGCTGCTCTCTCTCCTGGCGTACATCCCAGGCAAAGCGCCCATGGCTGGTGTCATATTTCAACAAATGAGCGATGCCGGCAGCATCCGCCAGTTCATTGATTGCCACCACGGTGATTTCCGCACGACGCCCGGATTCATACAAAGCACGAACCACGTTACGCCCGATGCGACCGAAGCCATTAATCGCAATGCGTATGGTCATAGGTCTCCTGCAAGGCTGTCCATGAAATGAGGTGGCTGACAGAGTAATGCAGCTACGCTCTAAGGGAAACCTTACCTGTCGCAAACTGCGACTGATTGATTAATTGTCGAACATTTAGACGACTGAAACGCTTCAGCTAGAATAAGCGAAACAAGGAATAAAAGGAATGACTGTCCAGTTGAAGAAGCCATTTATCTGACTTACGTCACATTTTAAAAGGAATAGTTGCAACGCGAGTAACGAATAGCAAAGACGATGCGAGCGGACTTTTTGTCTTGTTGCTCTGACCACAGCGGAGCGTTGGGATGGTAAATTGCCGGAGACCATGATTCCTGGCGGCACTGTTCCCTTTATCTCAACTAAATACAAACAGGGCCGTTATCGCGGCCCTTTTTGCAACACTCGCCTGAGTCAAGGGCAGGCAATCTTATATGCACCGTCAGCCGTCATCTCTAACGTCAGGTTTGCAGCCCGGCTGTTTTCGAGCACACGGCGAACGTTCGGACCATCGGTACGCTCGTAAAACGCCTCGGCTTCAGCTTGCGACAGGCCTCCGGCCAGCTTGCGTCCAACCAGCCTATCCCGCAAAGCGTTGGCTGGCGCTTTAATAAACAGTGAAAAATCGCAAAACTCCGCGAGTACACGCCACTGCTCATCATCCAGCAGCAGCCAGTTGCCCTCAACGATAACAACGGGGGCATTTACATTAATGGCAGCTTCAACCGGGTCGTGTTTTTGCCGATCGTATTGCGGCCAGTCGCCCTCACCCTCGCGAATCTGGCGAAGATTTTTCGCCAGCTTGGTCACATCGAACGTTTCCGGTGCACCTTTCGAGCTACGTAACCCATGCTCTTCAAGCCAGGTGTTATAGCGATGAAAACCGTCCATCGGTAGCGTCTGGATGGGTGTCAAATGCGAGTCCTGACGCGCTAAAAACTCCCAAAACGTCGTGAGCGTCGATTTCCCTGTCCCTGGCGGCGCACTGAGGAAAATAATGGTCCGCCGGTTCGGCGTTAAAGCATGTAATCGGGTAAAACGGTGCAGTAAAGGTTTATGGACGTTCTCAATTTCGTCATCACTGTACCGGGCATCAACATTCAGCCCATTAATACTCAGCGTTATATTCACGGCGTTAATTCCTTTAATATCGTCGTTATCGCCAACGCCAGCGCGGTTTTCACCATATTAATGAAGCGAATTTCTGACCACGCAGAGAAATCAGCAAACTTCATTGATTTCAACGCGCCATATAATGCGGTGTTATTCGTAATGCTATTTACATTACAAATAAAATCCCAGGTCAACTCGTCCGCAAATCCGGGAAGATCGCATTGTTCAGTCAGATACTGATAAAACTGCGAAAAGTGGGTGATATCGGCATAGAGCCATTTGTCCATTTTCCCCAGCGCATATATCAGTCGTAACGCCACATCAATATCGTCAAGCGGGCCGCTTTGCGCGAGTAACGGCTTCACTGCATATTCCACGATCTCTTCATCATTATTAACGAACAACGAGGGCAGAAAACGCTTGATGGCCTGCAACAAGAGGGTATTTGCAGTCGCCATAAAGGAGAGTAAATCTTGCTGAGCGTCCAATTGCTCCAGCACGTCATCTTCTGTTAGCGTCGTCATTCGTTTCTCGATAAATCACCAGGAATGCAGAGAGTCTACTATATTACACGTTTGGTCTATGCCACTGATTAGGATTGTTTGTGTGCGAATTCCGCCCGCGCTGCGTTGAATTCCACGCAGCAGATCTCCACCCGTGACGCCGGTTGCAGCGAACAGAACATCGCGGTGGCTCACGATATCATCAAGCCGGTACACATGGTTGACCTTAACGCCCATCTCATCGCAACGGCTGCGCTCTTTCAGCGCTATCTGCTGGTGCTCAGGCGAGTCGCCTTTCGCCTCACAAAAGTCGATAAGTTCCGCCTGCATATCCCCACCCAGAGCGGTCACCGCGCATGCAGATATCACCCCTTCCGGCGCGCCGCCAATGGTGAACATCACATCGTAAGCATTGTCCGCCATGCAGGTCTGCACGCTGGCGGCGACATCACCATCCGGCAAAGCAAAAACTTTCACCCCAAGGCTTCTTGCCTCATCAATAGCGGGCCGTAATCGCGGTTTATCCAGCGTGACCATGCGCAACGCCGTCAGAGGCTTGTCCAGCGCCTTTGCCACGCTATATAAGTTCTCGCTTAACGAATGCCGCAGATTAATCGCCCCTTTCGCCCGGCGGTCCACAACCATCTTTTTCATATACATATCAGGAGCATGCAGCAGCGAACCCGCTGGCGCAAAAGCCATGACCGCCAGCGCATTACTTTGCCCCATCGCAACCATTCGGGTTCCTTCTATTGGATCGACGGCAATATCAGTAGCCAACCCCTCGCCACGTCCAACCTGCTCGCCAATCCACAACATGGGAGCATGGTCGATTTCCCCCTCTCCGATGACGATCCGCCCCTGAAAATTAAGCTCATTGAGCGCCTGCCGCATTGCGCTTACCGCCAGGCCATCAATTTTGTTTTTATCCCCGCACCCCGTTTCGGGCCAGGCAGCAAGCGCTGCCTGTTCCGTAGTGCGTAGCAGCGGCCACGCCAGTGACATCATTCCGTTACCTCGCCAATATCAACGCCAAAGTGCGCCAGAAGATACTTCTCGGCCTGCTCATTCCAGATCCCGTGCGTCTCTTCTACCAGTTTCGCCAGCTGCTTAAACAGCGGGTCGGTTTTACCTTTCTCAGCAAAATCAGTAATCGCCGTTAGCGGCATCGTCACGCCGTTATAAATCAGCTTTTTGCCGCCAGGTATGTTGGGCAGATTAAGCACCGTGTCCGGCACCGCATCCAGGCCGCCAATATGCGTCACCATAAATGAAGGCTGTAGTTGTCCAGTTGCGCTCAGGGCGATCGCTTCAAGCATGTCATCCGTTGAGCCGCCGGAGGTCCCTACGACATGGGTGCTGTTGTAATGCACGTTGTAGAAGTTAAACGGGACTTTAAAGTTTTTATCCGTAGGACCGGCAAAGAAGTTCAGGCATCCATCTTCTGCCAGCAGATCGTCCGCCATTTCCACGATAGCGGGAACGGCAGCATAGACGAAGACATCGTCAAATCCTTCGTCATTCGTCAGCGCCCGCAGCGCCTGTACCGGATCCGCAACATCCCGCGTATTGACGTAAACCAGCTCAATTCCTTTACTGGCAGCCAGTTCTACCGGCAGGAGTTTTTGCGCCTGCGCCAGGCGCTTTTCATCAATATCAACCACTACCACCCGCGCCGGGGCAATGTTGCCGTTGATAGCATAATCTATCGCGCCAATGCCCATCGGCCCGGCACATGCCAGCAGCGCCAGATTGCCGCCAGGCTTAATTCCCATCCGATGCTCATAGACATAAGGCGTGGTATGGAAATTGGCGTTATATGCGCCAATAATGCAACACATAGGTTCAGCCAGCGACGCGGCGGCAAAATAAGAACCGTGATATGGCAGTACGCATCCCAGATTAATAGCCACCTCAGGGATAATCATATAGGTTGCGTTACCGCCGAAGTATTCATAGCTATAACCTGCTGAATATCCGCTGGGTAGTCCCATTGCCGGTTGCAAAACAAATCGCTGTCCTTTTTTATATTTGCCAGTGAGATTTTTACCCACTTCGACAATAATTCCTGCACATTCATGACCGGTAATAACCGGATGATTTTCTAAATCATCGGGAACGCGCTTATGTTCGCTACCTAAAGCGGCGGCCTTCCAGGTAGATAAGCACACGCTATCGGAGATTACGCTCACCAACAGTTCATTATCGGTAATTTGCGGAAGTTCGAATTCACGAATACGGACATCCTGCTTGCCATAAATAGCGGCAACTTTGGTTTTCATATTAACTCCGTAAATTAATGAGCAATCAGGCGCTGAGGTTTTTAAACAACTCGTCCAGGTGCGGATCGCCGATATAGTTTTTAATCAGGATTAAAGGTTTATCACTGACGCGTTTAACACGGCCTTCCAGGCTGGCATGAGTGACGATAATATCCGCATCATCCGGTACATTTTCGATGGCATAGTGGGTGACGGTAATAGCCAGCCCTGCTTTTTCCAGACGTTTACGGAAAGTTGTTGCGCCCATCGCGCTGGAGCCCATACCCGCATCGCAAACGAAAGCGACGCGTTTAACTTGCTTGTAAGAAAAAGAACCTTCGCGTTTCATCGCTTTTACCGCTTTAGCAGATTCGCTAAATGTATCTTCTTTTTCGACTTCGATGCTTTTATCCATCTTCAGAATAAAAGAAGTCATGATAAAGGTCACCAGAGCTCCCGCCGTTACGCCCGCGATGGTGGCGATAAACGACCCTTTCGGTGTTAATGCCAGGTAGGCGAAGATTGAGCCAGGACTCGGTCCGGCAACCAGGCCGCCACCTAATAAATTAAAGACCCAGGTACCGGTCATTCCACCGCCGATCATGGCAATCAGAGTTAGCGGCTTCATCAACACATAAGGGAAATAGAGCTCATGGATACCGCCAAGGAAATGGATAATCATGGCGCCCGGAACGGACTTCTTACTCATGCCTTTACCAAAGATGGCAAACCCGAGCAGCAGGCCCAGCCCTGGGCCGGGGTTAGAGGCCACCATAAAGAAGATCGATTTTCCGGTCTCAGCAGCCTGTTGCATACCCAGCGGATAATAGACACCCTGATCGATAGCATTGTTCAGAAAGAGGATTTTTGCGGGTTCGTTGATAACCGATAACAGCGGCAGATATCCTGCATGTACCAGTGCTTCAATGCATTCCTTCACAAAATTGTTGGCGACAAGAACTGCCGGGCCGATAACCTCAAATCCCAGCAGGCACAAGATCATGCCAGCGATACCGAGAGAGAAGTTATTTATGACCATTTCGAAACCGGCAGGAATACGTTTTTCCAGCAGGCGGTCAATATGCTTAATCACCAGGCCACCGAGCGGGCCCATGATCATGGAACCAAGGAACATAGGAATATCAGCGCCAACAATCACGCCAATGGAACCAATGCCGCCCATTACCGCTCCGCGCTTGCCGCCAACCAGGTGACCACCGGTTGAGCCAATCATTACCGGTAATAAATAGGTGATCATCGGACCGACAATTTTGGCAAAATGCTCATTGGGCATCCAGCCAGTAGGAATAAATAATGCGGTAATAAACCCCCAGGCAATAAATGCGCCGATATTGGGGATGACCATGGCAGTCAAAAACCCACCAAAAGCCTGGACCTTTGCACGAGCAGACTTGTTTTCCATATTAATATCCTGAAAGGAGGGAGTAGATTATGCGCGGGAGATAATATCCGCTAATTGTTTCTCAGATTTAGCCGCCAACAATGCAGCCAGGTTTTCCTCTTCACACAATAATTCACTTAATGCCTGAATCGCACCAATATGCGAATCTGAATCGGCAGCAGACAGCCCAATTAATAATTTAATCGGCTCATTGTCCTCACCAAAGCTGACATGGTTTCGCAATAGCGTTAATGACATCCCTGTTTTTAACGCGCCGTATTCAGGACGCGCATGGGGCATTGCCACTTCGGGAGCCAGAATATAATAAGGCCCGTTAGTTAACGTAGAGTCTTTAATTGCCTGAACATATTGCGGGCTAACATAATGATTAGACAATAAAGCTGACATTGAAAAATCAACCGCTTCTTGCCAGCTTGATGCTGAATTCTTTATCGATATTGATGCTTCTGGAAAATAATCAATCAGTCGCATAGGTCATCCTTTTATTTTATTTCTAGGGTACAGCTTATCGTTAAAAACAAAATACTCGGGAGGCACAGTGAAATCAATAAGCGACAAAAGAGATGCGAACTGGCTGAAGGTTTTTACGAAATGAACAAAAACAACAAGTTGATAATTAAAAAAATAAAATCAACTCTATGTTTGTGATTTAAATTGCAAATATGAAAAATCACTAAATTAACGTTTTGTGAAGCATGTCACTATTAATGACTTGATGACAACTAACAAAAAAAGCTAGCACTGTCTCAATCAAAAGAAACGGGCCGCCTGAGCGACCCGTTTATTATCATAAAAATGATTACAGCAGCGCTTTCGCTTTGGCGACTACGTTGTCAACGGTGAAGCCAAACTCTTCAAACAGCAGCTCAGCCGGAGCAGATTCGCCGAAGGTAGTCATGCCGACGATAGCGCCGTTCAGGCCCACGTATTTGAACCAGTAGTCAGCGATACCCGCTTCAACTGCTACGCGAGCAGAGACTGCTTTCGGCAGCACCGCTTCACGGTAAGCCGCATCCTGCTTGTCGAATGCGTCAGTGGACGGCATGGAAACCACGCGCGCCTTCACGCCTTCGGCAGTCAGTTTTTCGTAAGCAGCTACCGCCAGCTCAACTTCTGAACCGGTGGCGATGAAAATCAGCTCTGGCTGGCCAGCGCAATCTTTCAGCACGTAACCGCCGCGGGCGACGTTCGCCAGCTGCTCTTCGGTACGATCCTGCTGCGCCAGGTTCTGACGGGAGAGGATCAGCGCGGTCGGGCCGTCCTGACGCTCAACGCCGTATTTCCACGCGATAGCGGATTCAACCTGGTCACACGGACGCCATGTGGACATGTTCGGGGTCACGCGCAGGGAAGCAACCTGCTCAACCGGCTGGTGAGTCGGGCCATCTTCGCCCAGACCGATGGAGTCGTGGGTATAGACCATCACCTGACGCTGCTTCATGAGAGCCGCCATACGCACCGCGTTACGGGCGTATTCGACGAACATCAGGAAGGTGGAGGTGTACGGCAGGAAACCGCCGTGCAGCGAGATACCGTTGGCAATCGCGGTCATGCCGAATTCGCGCACACCGTAGTGGATGTAGTTACCGGCGGTGTCTTCGTTGATGGCTTTAGAGCCGGACCAGATGGTCAGGTTAGACGGTGCCAGGTCAGCGGAGCCGCCGAGGAATTCAGGCAGCAACGGACCGAAAGCTTCGATCGCATTCTGGGATGCTTTACGGCTGGCGATTTTCGCCGGATTCGCCTGCAGCTTAGCGATGAACTCATTCGCTTTCGCATCGAAGTCAGACGGCATATCGCCTTTCATACGACGGGTGAATTCTGCCGCTTCCTGCGGGAAGGCTTTGGCGTAGGCCGCGAACTTCTCGTTCCAGGAGGCTTCTTTCGCCTGACCGGCTTCTTTCGCATCCCATTGAGCATAGATATCAGACGGGATTTCAAAGGCCGGGTGTTTCCAGCCCAAAGCTTCGCGGGTCAGCGCGATTTCCGCGTCGCCCAGCGGCGCGCCGTGGGAGTCGTGAGTGCCCTGTTTGTTCGGGGAACCAAAACCGATGATGGTTTTGCACATCAGCAGAGACGGTTTGTCGGTAACTGCACGCGCTTCTTCCACTGCACGTTTAATCGAGTCAGCATCGTGACCGTCCACACCACGAACAACGTGCCAGCCATAGGCTTCAAAACGCTTCGCGGTGTCGTCGGTGAACCAGCCTTCAACGTGACCGTCGATGGAGATGCCGTTATCGTCGTAGAACGCCACCAGCTTGCCCAGTTTCAGGGTACCGGCCAGGGAGCATACCTCGTGAGAGATACCTTCCATCATGCAGCCGTCGCCCATGAAGGCGTAAGTGAAGTGGTCAACAATGTCGTGGCCCGGACGGTTAAACTGCGCCGCCAGCGTTTTCTCCGCAATCGCCATACCCACCGCATTGGCAATCCCCTGACCCAGCGGACCGGTAGTGGTTTCAACACCCGCGGTGTAACCCACTTCCGGGTGACCCGGCGTTTTAGAGTGCAGTTGGCGGAAGTTTTTCAGCTCTTCAATCGGCAGATCATAACCGGTGAGGTGCAGCAGGCTATAGATCAGCATAGAGCCGTGACCGTTGGACAGCACAAAGCGGTCGCGGTCAGCCCATAATGGGTTCTGCGGGTTATGGTTCAGGAAATCACGCCACAGGACTTCAGCAATGTCAGCCATACCCATCGGGGCACCCGGGTGACCGGATTTGGCTTTCTGTACTGCGTCCATGCTCAGCGCACGAATAGCGTTGGCAAGCTCTTTACGTGAGGACATTTTGACTCCAGATCGGATAATGAAGGCCATGCCCGCAACGACTTGACGACAGCGCGTTTTGGGCTACGCCGGAAAAAAGTGTGAACAATGTAACCTAAGCGGCAAAACATGTACATGGAGCATCCTTTTGCCGCTTAAGAAATCTCTGGAACACGTTATGCTGCACCGTAATCCTCTCGCCCGCATACTGAGATAGTATTTATAATTTGTATAGGATACGGCAGGCCTGCTATCGCCGTTTTTTCGGATAAATAACCATAAGATTGTGGAAGATAAAAAATGAAAATTCGTTCAGCTATTCTTGCCCTTGGGATCGCAGCAACGCTTACCGGGTGCCAGAACATGGACTCTAACGCCCTGCTCGGCTCTGGCGCAGAAGCCTGGCAGGCTTACTCCCTCAGCGACGAGCAGGTTAAAACCTTAAGCGACAAAGCCTGTCAGGAGATGGACGCCAAAGCCACCATCGCGCCTGCCAGCAGTGAATACAGTAAGCGCCTCAGCAAAATCGCCGCCGCGCTGGGCGACAACATTAACGGCCAGCCGGTGAACTACAAGGTGTACCAAACCAAAGACGTCAACGCATTTGCCATGGCCAACGGCTGTATTCGCGTCTATAGCGGGCTAATGGATTTGATGAATGATAATGAAGTTGAAGCAGTCATCGGCCATGAAACGGGTCACGTGGCGCTCGGTCATGTGAAGAAAGGGATGCAGGTCGCGCTGGGTACCAACGCGGTGCGCGCAGCGGCGGCCTCAGCTGGCGGCATTGTCGGCAGTCTCTCGCAGTCGCAACTGGGCGATCTGGGTGAAAAACTGGTGAATTCACAATTCTCCCAGCGCCAGGAATCTGAAGCAGACGACTACTCTTACGATCTGCTGCGTAAACGCGGGATTAACCCAGCGGGCCTGGCCACCAGCTTCGAAAAATTAGCCAAGCTGGAAGCCGGTCGCCAAAGCTCAATGTTTGACGATCACCCGGCATCAGAAGCGCGTGCTCAGCATATTCGCGATCGAATGGCTGCGGACGGCATTAAGTAACCGCCGCCCCATCAGCAAGCCATATCAGATATTTTTGGCAAAGCTCATCATGCAAGCCGGATAGCATTAGCGCTATCCGGCATACCTGGTGATGACAAACCCGTTTTAGACATTGCGCCCGGATTCATGCCGGGTGGCGGCTAACGCCTTACCCAGCCTACAAGATCCGCGATTATCTGTAGGCCCGTGCAAGCGCAGCGCCGCCGGGCGATTCCTGTGATTATTCGCCTTTCTTCGCCGCCTGGATATACAGCATCTCCAGCGCCAGAGTCGCCGCCGCCAGCGCAGTGATTTCGGACTGATCGTAAGCCGGAGCCACTTCCACCACGTCCATGCCGACAATATTCAGGTCCTTCAGGCCGCGCACCAGTTTGATCGCGCGATCTGAAGTCAGGCCACCGATCACTGGCGTACCGGTACCCGGTGCGAATGCCGGATCCAGGCAGTCGATATCAAAGGTCAGATAGACCGGCATATCGCCGACGATCTGCTTAACCTGGGCAATCACATCGTCAGCGGTCCGATCATTAACCTGACCCGCATCCAGCACCGTGAAGCCGTTATCTTTATCAAACTCGGTACGAATGCCGATCTGCACCGAATGATTCGGGTCGATCAGACCTTCGTTCGGCGCAGTATAAAACATGGTGCCGTGGTCGAATTCGCAGCCGTTTGCATAGGTATCGGTGTGAGCATCGAAGTGCACCAGCGCCATTTTGCCGAAGTGCTTAGCGTGCGCGCGCAGCAGCGGCAACGTCACGAAATGGTCACCGCCGAAGGAGAGCATGCGTTTACCCGCAGCCAGCAATCTTTCCGCGTGGGCCTGCAGCTTTTCGCTCATCTCACGCGCATCGCCGAAGGCATAAACCAGATCGCCACAGTCAACCACGTTGAGACGCTCACGCATATCAAAGTTCCACGGGAAGCGGTTGTGCTCCCACGCGAGGTTAGTCGACACCTGACGGATCGCCGCCGGACCGTGACGGCCGCCCGCGCGCCCGGAAGTCGCCATATCAAACGGGACGCCGGTAATCACCCAGTCAGCATCGCTGTCGTACGGCTGGAAGTTCAGCGGCAGACGCAGAAAACCAAATGCGTTGGATACCAGGGAGTTATCGTATTGATGACCTAAGGTGCTCATGGGTATGACCTCTTTTTTGCCGTCTTGGTAATTTGAAAAAGATATAAAAAAACCCTTCCGCGTCGTTAGGCCCGACGAGAAAGGGTTTGATTTGCATATCATGTATTGGGCGTAATTATCGCCTTAAAACTACCCAGCTTCAAGCAAAGCGTTTATTTACGGCACGGCGGTGGTGCATAACCGTTGCTGTCTGCCGGGAAAGCCTGAGCCGAGCACGGGGGCAGCGCCGAGGTTGATTTACTCTGTAGCGCAAATGCCGCAAAACCAATAACCCCGGTATTACGCACATCACCCTGCGCGGAGTTAGCCGCATAGGAATCAGAGGCATCGGAGAACTGGAACGCTGCCTCAGTATGCTTATCTTTTCTGAACCCTTTAATCGCCAGTGAATCACCAGCATTAACAATATAACCGCTATTATTCAGAGAGCCAGGTTTACCGCTCAGCACATCCAGGCCATCAACCGTCGCGACAATCTCATAATTCGTATCACGACTGAAATTACGCACGTACAGCTGATAGTTCATCCCCACGGTCGCCGGGATAATATATTGCCACTGCCCAGTGTAGGAGTCATAACGACGAGTGATTGGAATAGAATTAAAATTTGCATCACGAACAGCATATTCAAGATTACTGATACGAATGCTATAAACACGATCGTACCCCGGCTGGTATTTAGCAGAGTAATTTATCAGAATGATTTCACTGGGCTCACGCTCTGCCCGCTCAGCTGAGACGCCCGTCACCGTTGAATTTACGTCTCCCCCCCACGTGGTGCCCACTTCGGAATGCATGGATTGGTTGGACTGCATCTGTCCAGCGCACCCGCCTAAAAGCAAAAACATGCTGACCAGTAAACTCTTAATTTTAAATCCCTTCATATCCACATCCTTTGCTGTCATGAATAAATTACCCAGCAATAGTAGGGATATTTAAAAATAAAAAAAGAGGATAATTAACGATTAAGATTCTTTTCAGAATGAGATGACCGATTTATAACAATAAATCGGTCATCAAGCGGAATACTCTTAATTACTCATCTTCGAGATAAGTATATCCATATAATCCCGCTTCGAACTCTTCAAGGAACTGCTGCTGCAGCGCTTCGTCGAGGCCTGAGTTTTTCACCTGATCGCGGAACTGAGTCAGCAACGTGCTCGGGTCTAGCTGCACGTATTGCAGCATGTCCGCCACAGTATCCCCTTCATCGGACAGCTCAACTTCCACGCTACCGTCAGGGAACACAAACACGTCGACGGCTTCCGTATCACCGAACAGGTTGTGCATATTGCCGAGAATTTCCTGATAGGCACCGACCATAAAGAAACCCAGCATCGGTGGGTTATCCGGATCGTACTCCGGCATTGGCATCGTGGTTGCGATACCATCACCATCGACATAATGGTCAATTGCGCCATCGGAGTCACAGGTGATATCAAGCAGCACCGCACGGCGTTCCGGCACCATATTCAGCCCTTCCAGCGGCATCACCGGGAACAGCTGATCGATACCCCAGGCATCCGGCATCGACTGGAACAGTGAGAAGTTGACGTAGATTTTATCCGCCATCCGCTCCTGCAGCTCGTCAATAATCGGACGATGCGCACGGTTGCTCGGGTCGAGCTGCTTCTGCACTTCATGACACATATTCAGATACAGCTGCTCGGCCCAGGCGCGCTCCTGAAGATTAAAGGTGCCGGAGGAGTAGCCAATGTGGATATCATGCAGGTCCATCTGGCTATCATGCAGCCATTCGCGCAGCGAGCGGCGGTTGCCGGTCTCGTGCATTTCCAGCCAGGTTTCCCACATACTTTGCAGTGGACGCGCAGCGTCTTGTGCAGGCGGAGTCGCTTCGGTGTATTCGTTACGCTCAACGCCGATAATGTTAGAGACCAGCACGGTATGATGCGCAGTCACCGCACGACCCGACTCGGTAATCACCGTCGGATGCGGCAGGCCGTTCTCTTCACAGGCATCGCCAATCGCCCAGATTATGTTGTTGGCATACTCGTTCAGGCCGTAGTTCACCGAACAATCGGACTGCGAACGGGTACCTTCATAGTCCACGCCCAGACCGCCGCCAACGTCGAAGCACTGAATGTTGACACCCAGCTTATGCAGCTCAACGTAGAAGCGCGACGACTCACGCACGCCGGTGGCAATATCACGAATATTGGCCATCTGCGAACCGAGATGGAAGTGCAACAGTTGCAGGCTGTCCAGATGCCCTGCCGTACGCAGGATCTCAACCAGTTGCAGAACCTGCGTTGCCGCAAGGCCAAATTTCGATTTTTCGCCGCCGGATGACTGCCATTTACCGGAACCCTGCGATGCCAGACGCGCACGCACGCCAAGGCGCGGCACCACGTTCAGACGCTCGGCTTCTTCCAGCACGATAGCGATTTCCGACATTTTTTCGATGACCAGATAGACCTTGTGACCCATCTTTTCACCCACCAGCGCCAGGCGGATATATTCACGGTCTTTATAACCGTTACACACAATCACGCTACGGGTCATGCCCGCGTGCGCCAGGACCGCCATCAGTTCCGCTTTTGAGCCCGCTTCCAGACCCAGTGGCTCACCGGAGTGGATCAGCGACTCAATAACCCGGCGATGCTGGTTAACCTTGATCGGATAAACCAGGAAGTAGTCACCGTTATAGCCATAGGATTCACGCGCGCGTTTAAATGCGGCGTTAATCGAACGCAGGCGGTGCTGCAGAATCTGCGGAAAGCAGAACAGCGCAGGCAGGCGCTGGCCCTGTGCTTCACGCGCTTTCACCAGCTCGGCGAGGTCAACGCGCGCTTCCGGGACATCGGGATCCGGGCAGACGCTGATATGGCCCAGTTCGTTAACGTCGTAGTAGTTATTACCCCACCAGGCAATATTATAAGTACGTAGCATCTTGCTGGCTTCCTGGGAGCTCATCGCAACCTCCTGCATGGAACGTAGTACACCGTGTTCGCCTGCTGACGAAGGCGAAAACAAAGACATGTCGTCAGACATAGCGAACCTCAAATTTAGTAACAAGTGTAAAACAGTTGACTACTATCGCAATCCGAAGAAGCGATAACAACCCATGAACAGTCCTAAATCCCAGCAGATAGTGCTGGTCTCGCGACTGCGCGACCGGTTTCTTATTCATATCATCGTAAAACACGTACCCGAACGGAGTATGACAGTTCGGAGAAACCACGAGAAAACCCTTGCGATAGCAAGAGCGCCCTTGTTCAGTTTTCCAATAGCCTACCGGCCCTGGAATCCTGAGAAGCGCCGAGATGGGTAGAGCATCGGCTGGTTTGCATGAGAGAGATGCAGCTTGCGGGATAGTGACGCGCGACGGAACGACGCGGCGAATCAGGCAAAAAACGTGGGTTCATTATTAAGGATCACCTCCACACTGCCCCGACATGGGCCAGCGACAAGCCAAAGCTAGACATTCCGAACAGCCAGCGCAAACGCTGCTGCGGGACTCTGTAAACACAGACTGCTTAACCCGGCTGGAAGTGGCGTCACGAGAAGAGTGCTCGTGCGCTTTTTAATGAGCCGCGCGCGGCGTTTTATACCGAGAAGCGGGGTAAAAAGCAAAATAAAAATATGCGCGTTGCCGGGGTTTGTCAGGAAAAATTGCCACCACTGTTTTCCCATAAATGCGACGAATATCAAAAAAGGCTGGAAATGGGGTCAACAACTGCCCTAAAATAGCCATCCAGAAGTTAATCCATCTATACTGATTAACACTCAGACTGCTCGTGTCACTACCTGCAAGCTTTGGTAGGGTCATCCGTCAAAGCCTCTCTACACAACAGTATGAGCTACCCGAATCGTCCACAGGTGAAATAAAACATGGCAAAACACCTCTTTACGTCCGAGTCCGTATCAGAAGGGCATCCAGACAAAATTGCTGACCAAATCTCAGACGCCGTACTGGACGCGATCCTCGAGCAAGATCCGAAAGCACGCGTAGCATGTGAAACCTACGTCAAGACCGGCATGGTTCTGGTTGGCGGTGAAATCACCACCAGCGCATGGGTTGATATCGAAGAGATCACCCGTAACACGGTCCGTGAAATTGGCTACGTGCATTCCGATATGGGCTTTGATGCCAACTCCTGCGCGGTACTGAGCGCTATCGGCAAACAGTCTCCGGACATCAACCAGGGTGTTGACCGTTCCGATCCGCTGGAACAAGGCGCGGGCGACCAGGGCCTGATGTTTGGCTACGCGACTAACGAAACCGACGTGCTGATGCCAGCGCCGATCACCTATGCTCACCGCCTGGTGCAGCGTCAGGCCGAAGTGCGTAAAAATGGCACCCTGCCGTGGCTGCGCCCGGATGCGAAAAGCCAGGTCACCTTCCAGTATGACGATGGCAAAATCGTCGGCATCGATGCCGTGGTTCTGTCAACTCAGCATGCGGAAAATATTGACCAGAAATCACTGCAAGAAGCGGTGATGGAAGAGATCATCAAGCCGGTCCTGCCGACCGAATGGCTGAGCAGCGCAACAAAATTCTTTATCAACCCAACAGGTCGTTTTGTCATCGGCGGCCCGATGGGCGACTGTGGCCTGACCGGGCGTAAAATCATCGTTGATACCTACGGCGGCATGGCTCGTCACGGCGGCGGCGCATTCTCCGGTAAAGATCCATCAAAAGTGGACCGTTCTGCAGCCTACGCTGCACGCTATGTTGCGAAAAACATCGTGGCGGCGGGTCTGGCTGATCGTTGCGAAATTCAGGTTTCCTACGCTATCGGCGTGGCAGAGCCGACTTCCATCATGGTTGAAACCTTCGGCACTGAGAAAATCGCTTCTGAACAACTGACTCTGCTGGTTCGCGAGTTCTTCGATCTGCGTCCGTACGGACTGATTCAGATGCTGGATCTGCTGCACCCGATCTACAAAGAAACCGCAGCATACGGACACTTTGGCCGCGAACATTTCCCTTGGGAAAAAACCGACAAAGCCGCTCAACTGCGCGAAGCCGCTGGCCTCAAGTAAACCATGCCCTTCTGCTTTTAAGGCCAGCCTCGCGCTGGCCTTTTCGTTTCTAATACTCCCCGTTAGCGATTTCCCGCAGACACGTATCGACCCCTACCGCAAAAAATGAAAGCGATTACATTAGGCGCAGAGCAAATCATTAATTAACTCACGCTCTTAATGCACTAAAACATCACAGTGTTACACAATATTTCAGTTTCCTCTGATTAGTACTTTTAATTTCTTAAGCTAAAATCAATTAATGTATTGATTTAAATAACTTTAATTCAATTACGTTTCTTTACTTTAATGTAACCGATTACACAGTCGTGATTGATATCACATTTTTTTACTACGTACTTCCCTACCCTAACCATCGATAGAATCAATAACTCAACTGGAGGGCGTTATGCCTGACAACAAAAAACAAGGGCGCTCGAACAAGACGATGACGTTCTTTGTCTGCTTCCTCGCCGCACTGGCTGGCCTGCTGTTCGGCCTTGATATCGGTGTTATTGCGGGTGCCTTACCCTTTATTGCCAACGAGTTTCAGATAAGCGCTCATACCCAGGAATGGGTGGTGAGCTCCATGATGTTCGGCGCCGCCGTTGGCGCAGTCGGCAGCGGCTGGCTCTCTTTCAAACTCGGACGCAAAAAAAGTCTGATGATTGGCGCCATCCTGTTCGTTGCCGGTTCGCTGTGCTCTGCTGCTGCTCCGAACGTTGAAGTGCTGCTGATTTCCCGCGTGCTGCTCGGTCTGGCCGTAGGCGTCGCCTCCTATACTGCCCCGCTTTATTTGTCGGAAATCGCCCCGGAAAAAATTCGCGGCAGCATGATTTCGATGTATCAGTTGATGATCACCATTGGTATTCTCGGCGCTTATCTTTCCGATACGGCGTTTAGCTATAGTGGCGCGTGGCGCTGGATGCTCGGCGTTATTATCATCCCGGCGATCCTGCTGTTGATTGGCGTTATCTTCCTGCCGGACAGCCCGCGCTGGTTTGCCGCTAAGCGCCGCTTTGTTGATGCAGAGCGCGTTCTGCTGCGCCTGCGCGATACCAGCGCAGAAGCGAAACGCGAGCTGGATGAAATCCGCGAAAGCCTGAAGGTAAAACAGTCCGGCTGGTCGCTATTTAAAGAAAACAGCAATTTCCGTCGCGCGGTGTTCCTTGGCGTTCTACTGCAGGTGATGCAGCAGTTCACCGGCATGAACGTCATCATGTACTACGCACCGAAGATTTTTGAACTGGCAGGCTATGCCAATACCACTGAACAAATGTGGGGGACAGTCATCGTCGGTCTGACCAACGTTCTGGCAACCTTTATTGCCATCGGTCTGGTTGACCGCTGGGGTCGTAAACCCACGCTGATCCTTGGCTTTATCGTGATGGCCGTCGGTATGGGTGTACTGGGCAGCATGATGCATATTGGCATCCATTCAGCCACCGCGCAGTACTTTGCCGTGCTGATGCTACTGATGTTTATCGTCGGCTTTGCGATGAGCGCCGGTCCGCTGATTTGGGTACTGTGTTCAGAAATCCAGCCGCTGAAAGGACGTGATTTTGGTATCACCTGCTCAACGGCAACCAACTGGATTGCCAATATGATCGTCGGAGCCACCTTCCTGACCATGTTGAACTCGCTGGGCAGCGCCAACACCTTCTGGGTCTATGGTGGTCTGAACGTGCTGTTCATCTTCCTGACGCTGTGGTTGATTCCGGAAACGAAAAACGTCTCGCTGGAACACATCGAACGTAACCTGATGAAAGGTCGTAAACTGCGCGAAATCGGCGCTCGCGATTAACCCGACAGGCTTCCTCCCGCCCGGGAGGAAGCTTCTTCTTGCTCTCCCCTCTCTGCCGCACTATCCTCTGGCGCTATGAAAACACCCCGAATTCCCATTGCCCTTCAACAGGCCGTCATGCGCAGCCTGCGCGAGAATCTGGCCAAAGCTAACGCCAAACTGGGACAACATTACCCTGAACCGATACTGGTCTATCAGCAACGTGGCACTTCCGCCGGCACCGCCTGGCTGGAAAAAAACGAAATCCGCCTCAACCCGGTGCTGCTGCTGGAAAACCAACAAGCATTTATCGACGAGGTCGTACCGCATGAGCTGGCTCATCTGCTGGTGTGGAAGCACTTTGGTCGCGTCGCACCGCACGGCAGAGAGTGGAAATGGATGATGGAAAACGTACTCGGCGTTCCGGCCCTGCGCACCCATCGTTTTGAACTCGACTCGGTGCGCAAAAACACCTTCTCCTACCGCTGCCAGTGTCAGCAGCACCAGTTAACCGTCCGCCGTCACAATCGCGTGGTGCGCGGGGAAGCCACTTATCGCTGCGTTCGCTGCGGCGACGTTCTGGTAGCGGAAAAGTAATCTCCGGAAATAATTGGAAGTTTTCTGATCTGGCTGATTGCATCCGGCAATCGCATTCGTTACGTTGCGGGCTCGTTTTGACACGGAGTTCACGATGTCCCGCATTCATATTTTTACTGTCGCGTTTCTCAGCGTGACGGCGTGTGGCCCGCTTGCGGCCGAAGGAATCAACAGTTTTTCTCAAGCCAAGGCTGCAGGCGTGAAAGTCAACGCCGATGTCCCAGGCGATTTTTACTGCGGTTGTAAAATCAACTGGCAGGGGAAAAAAGGCGTTATCGACCTGGAATCTTGTGGCTATAAAGTGCGTAAAAATGAAAACCGCGCCAGCCGGGTTGAGTGGGAGCATGTGGTTCCGGCCTGGCAGTTCGGTCACCAGCGTCAATGCTGGCAGGATGGCGGACGGAAAAACTGTGCCAAAGACCCGGAATATCGCAAGATGGAAAGCGACATGCATAACCTGCAGCCAGCGGTCGGTGAGGTCAATGGCGATCGCGCCAACTTTATGTACAGCCAGTGGAACGGCGGCGAAGGCCAATATGGTCAGTGCGACATGAAGGTCGATTTCAAAGACAAAGTCGCCGAGCCACCGGCTCGTGCCCGCGGTTCTATCGCCCGCACCTACTTCTATATGCGCGACCGCTATCAACTAAACCTTTCTCGCCAGCAAACTCAGCTATTTACCGCCTGGGACAAGCAGTACCCGGTGACAACCTGGGAGTGTCAGCGCGACGCGCGAATCGCGAAAGTTCAGGGCAACCATAATCCTTACGTCCTGCAGGCTTGCCAGGCGCAAAAGAGCTAACCTACACTAGCGGCAATTGTTAATTTGCAGCGTCACTCTTCTCTTCTTTACGAGGGAAGAGGATATCTGCGCACAGAACGGAATATCAAGCATGCGCACTCCTCGCATCCATCACCCGGACCCCATCACCACGGGCACCCAGATTGCCCTCTCCGACGACGCGGCCAACCATGTCGGCCGCGTTTTACGCATGGGTAAAGGTCAGGCAATTGAGCTTTTTGACGGTAGCAATCAGGTCTTCGAAGCGGTAATTGTCGAGGCCGGTAAGAAAAATGTTCTGGTTGAAGTGCAGAGCAGCAAAATCGATGACCGCGAATCCCCACTGCATATCCATTTGGGTCAGGTAATGTCCCGTGGCGAAAAAATGGAATTCACCATCCAGAAATCGATCGAACTTGGTGTAAGCCTCATAACGCCACTGTTTTCCGAGCGCTGTGGCGTTAAACTGGATGCCGAACGTTTGCAGAAGAAGATCCAGCAGTGGCAAAAAATCGCCATTGCCGCCTGCGAGCAGAGCGGTCGCAACATGGTGCCGGAGATCCGTCCGGCAATGCAGCTTGAAGCCTGGTGCGCGGAACAGGACGAGGGCCTGAAGCTCAATCTGCATCCCCGGGCCAGCGCCAGCATTAACACGCTGCCGTTGCCGGTCGAGCGTATTCGCCTGCTGATTGGCCCCGAAGGCGGCCTGTCGGTGGAAGAAATAGCGATGACCGCTCGCTACCAGTTTACTGATATCCTGTTGGGACCGCGCGTTCTGCGTACAGAGACAACTGCGCTCACTGCCATCACCGCCCTGCAGGTGCGTTTTGGCGACTTAGGTTGAGGCGTTAACGGAGAAGAATAATGATTAAGCTCGGCATCGTGATGGACCCCATCGCAACCATCAACATCAAGAAAGACACCAGCTTCGCCATGTTGCTGGAAGCGCAGCGTCGCGGCTATGAACTCCATTATATGGAGATGAACGATCTGTACTTAATCAACGGTGAAGCCCGCGCCCGTACGCGCACGCTGAGCGTCGAGCAAAACTACGATAAATGGTATGAATTCAACAGCGAGCAGGATCTGCCGCTCGCGGATCTCGACGTAATTCTGATGCGTAAGGATCCGCCGTTCGATACTGAGTTTATCTACGCGACCTATATTCTTGAGCGTGCTGAAGAAAAAGGAACGCTTATCGTCAACAAGCCGCAAAGCCTGCGCGACTGTAACGAGAAGCTATTTACCGCCTGGTTCTCCGAATTAACCCCGGAAACGCTGGTCACCCGTAATAAAGCTCAGTTAAAAGCCTTCTGGGAAAAACATGGCGATATCATCCTCAAGCCGCTGGACGGCATGGGTGGCGCATCGATTTTCCGCGTTAAAGAAGGCGACCCTAACCTTGGCGTGATCACCGAGACATTAACCGAACTCGGCAGCCGTTACTGCATGGCGCAGAACTATCTGCCAGCCATTAAAGATGGCGATAAGCGCGTGCTGGTGGTTGATGGCGAACCCGTTCCTTACTGCCTGGCCCGTATACCGCAGGGTGGCGAAACTCGTGGTAACCTTGCAGCAGGTGGTCGCGGTGAAGCGCGCCCGCTGACTGAAAGCGACTGGGCTATCGCCCGCCGCGTCGGCCCAACGCTAAAAGCTAAAGGGTTAATTTTTGTGGGTCTGGATATCATTGGCGATCGCCTGACGGAAATTAACGTCACCAGCCCGACCTGCGTACGTGAAATCGAAGCCGCATTCCCGATTTCCATTACCGGCATGCTGATGGACGCCATCGAGAAGCGCATCAATAAATAAGCGCTGCTTCAGGCTACGGGCCCGCGCCTGTAGCCTGAAAGACCACTCAAGTTGATTCAACGCCCCTGTAACCTGAAAGATAAAGTTGAATCGACAGCCTTGCACGTTACCCGCATACTGGGTGCTGCTTTTTTGAACCAGGAACAGAACCTCTGACAATGAATTTACAGCATCACTTTCTAATTGCCATGCCTGCTCTCCAGGACCCGATTTTCCGTCGCTCCGTAGTCTATATCTGCGAGTATAACGATGACGGTGCCATGGGCATTATTATCAATAAACCGATGGAAAATCTGCTGGTTGAAGGGATCCTGGAGAAGTTAAAAATCGCGCCCGATCCGCGTAACCCTGATATCCGTCTGGATAAACCGGTTATGCTCGGTGGGCCTCTGGCTGAAGACCGGGGCTTTATTCTGCATTCACCACCGTCCGATTTCTCATCCAGCATCCGTATCTCTGATAATACGGTGATAACCACCTCCCGCGACGTGCTGGAAACACTGGGTACGGACAAGCAGCCAGGTAACGTGCTGGTCGCGCTGGGATATGCTTCCTGGGAGAAAGGCCAACTGGAACAAGAGATACTGGATAACGCCTGGTTAACCGCTCCGGCCGATCAGAATATTTTGTTTAAAACGCCGATAGCTGACCGCTGGCGCGATGCAGCGAAGCTGATTGGTATCGATATCGTGACAATGCCAGCCGAAGCGGGACATGCATAATGAGCGGAACCTTACTGGGTTTTGATTTTGGCACCAAAAGTATTGGCGTCGCAGTCGGGCAGCGCATCACCGGGACTGCTCGCCCTCTTCCCGCACTTAAAGCACAGGACGGCAAGCCGGACTGGAACATTATCGAAAAATTACTGAAAGAGTGGCAACCTGAGGCCGTTATTGTCGGTCTGCCGCTTAATATGGACGGTACTGAACAGCCTCTTACCGCACGTGCACGCAACTTCGCCAATAAAATACATGGCCGCTTTGGGGTGCAAATAACGTTGCATGACGAACGTCTAAGCACCGTTGAAGCCAGAGCCGGATTATTTGAACACGGCGGATTTCGCGCGCTAAATAAAGGCAGCATCGATTCCGCTTCAGCGGTTATTATTCTGGAAAGCTATTTCGAACAAGGCTTCTAAGCCTGACAAATGGCGCCATAGCCTGTAGCTGGCGCCACTTCCCTGACTCAACCCGTTAGTGACGCAGATGTTCGTTCGCCCAGCTTACCGCCTGGGTACGATTCTTCACGCTCAGCTTACGAAACACGTTATACAGGTGAGTGCGGACCGTATTTTCGCTGATAAATAGCGCGCGAGCTATATCCATATTGGTCGCACCACAGCGCAGTTCATTAAGAATTTCACATTCGCGTTCAGTCAACGGAGAACTTTCCGCAGGTGCCGATGCATGATCCGCAGCATACATCGCCGGGTGCATCACGCTCAATTCAGCCGTCTGTTCACCGTTCAATACGGCTTTAACGCCCTCAATTAAGCGCGATTCATCATCGTCATGGCGAAAGACACCATAAAGCGCAGGCCACTGTGCCATTTCGTAGAGTTCATACTTTTGTGCGCTATTGATAATCAGCAGACGAGGATTGTCTGCTTGTAAGCGAATAATGTCACGCCATACGCTGTTCAACTTTTTATTTGAAACAGCAATATCAAATAATATTACAGAATCTTTCAAAAGACGTTGTACAAGGGGCTTATTAATATTTTGCAAAATGACAGAAACAGATAACGCATCAGCCAGATACGTTGCAAATGCTTTGCTTTGAATCGATGGGTGAGTAATAAAAGTAACCTGGCGAGAACGAATGAAATCCTCAGAAAAATTAATCACTTAAAACTCTCCTTAGTTGATGCCCGCCTTCATAGCGGTTAAATGAATTAAAAAGAATACGATCGCGAGTGTATTTATAAATCCAAACCATATTTACACATTGAAACAATATTCCATGGGAATTTTCCTATCCCTGCAAACAGCATAAATCGAATGCCTTAAGAGAGTCAAAAGATTATCAAACTTTTTTCCTGGTTATGGGAAGTTTATGTCAATTCGTTTTTCATAGCGTACATTATTCGGCTTAATTTCACGTACTTATTTGTAATATAAAATTATGATACCGAACATTAATAAAACATTGTCATAACAAGCCATTGGTAAGATGTCTGAATATAAAAAATACAGCTATAAACGACCCGCCGCCGTACGTTGCTGAAAGCTTTGCGTAAATGTTTGCATGCCCGATTGCTGCCCGGTTTGCATCACGCCGGGCAGCTGATGCGTTTTTCCCTCTCGGATCAAATTCGCCACCGCTGGGGTATTAACCAAAAGCTCGTATAGCGCAACTCTTCCACCAGCAGTATCCGGAAACAATTTTTGTGCCAGTACAGCGCACAAACTCCCTGCCAGCTGACTGCGGACCTGCTCTTTCTCCTGCGCCGGAAAAACATCCACCAGCCTCTCAACCGCCTGCGCCGCGCCACGCGTATGCAACGTCGCCATCACCAGATGTCCGGTCTCCGCCGCGGTTAATGCAAGGCGGATCGTTTCACTATCACGCAGTTCCCCTAACAAAATGACGTCAGGGTCCTGACGCAGCGCGACGCGCAATGCCGATGCAAAGGAGGGACAGTGGCGGCCAACTTCCCGCTGTTGAATCAGGCAACGCTCGCTGTGATGGATAAACTCAACCGGGTCTTACAGCGTCAGAATATGACCATCGAGACGCTGGTTAAGATAACCAACCATCGCCGCCAGGGTGGTTGATTTACCGCTTCCGGTCGCCCCCGTGACCAGAATAAGTCCACTCTCTTCATTGAGCAGTTCCGGTAAGGCGGCAGGAGTACCCAGTTCCTCCAGCAAAGGACAAGTCTCTGCCAGCAGGCGTAATGCCAGCGACAGGCCACGAGTATGGGCAAACGCGCTGGCACGAAGGCGCGGACCGCCTGCCGGCGCAAGGGCAAAATCCACCTGCCCACAGGCCTGCCACTGCGCTAACTGCTCTTCGTTGAGCCAGTCATTGAGAATTTTACCGATATCCGGCGAGGTAAAAGGCGCAGGTTCCAGCTTTCCCTGGCGACGCCAACGCGGCGCTGACGCATTGCACAGGTGTAGATCGGAGACATTATGCTTTACACTAAGGGCCACTATTTCTTCCAGCTCCATAACTCATCCTCGGAATATGAACGATATTGCGCATAACCTGGCACAGGTCCGGGACAAAATCTCAGCCGCTGCCGCACGCTGCGGCCGTGCTCCAGAAGAAGTTACGTTGCTTGCAGTGAGTAAAACGAAACCTGCGAGCGCTATCGAAGAAGCGGTGGCTGCAGGCCAGGTTGCTTTTGGCGAAAACTACGTTCAGGAAGGGGTGGAAAAAATTCGCCACTTCCAGGAAGTGGGCGCAACCGGTCTACAGTGGCACTTTATTGGTCCGCTGCAGTCCAACAAAAGCCGCCTGGTGGCCGAGCATTTTGACTGGTGCCATACCGTCGATCGGCTCAAAATCGCCGCCCGCCTTAGCGAGCAACGACCAGCCCATTTACCGCCGCTCAACGTACTGATTCAAATCAATATCAGCGATGAGCACAGCAAATCAGGTATTCCGCTTGAAGCCCTGGACGCGCTGGCGGCAGACATCGCCGAGCTGCCTAACCTACAGCTACGCGGCTTGATGGCGATTCCCGCGCCAGAGTCAGAATATGTAAGGCAGTTTGCCGTCGCCCAACAAATGGCGGTAGCATTTGCGCGATTAAAAACACGCTATCCTACGGTCGATACGTTGTCGCTGGGAATGACGGATGATATGGAAGCCGCCATCGCGGCGGGAAGCACTATGGTGCGCATCGGAACCGCAATTTTCGGCGCGCGCGACTACAGCAAAAAATAAGGAATCTGAGGAACGCCATGAAGACGTTGACTTTCCTGCTCTCAACGGTCATTGAGCTCTACACAATGGTCGTGTTATTACGCGTCTGGATGCAGTGTGCGCGCTGCGACTTTTATAACCCGTTTTCACAGTTCATCGTGAAAGCGACGCAGCCTGTCGTTGGGCCACTGCGCCGCATTATTCCGGCAATGGGGCCGCTCGATAGCGCCTCCCTGTTGGTCGCCTTTATTCTTTGCGTTGTGAAAGCCATCGTCCTGTTTATGGTCGTCACTTTCCAGCCAATTATCTGGATCTCCGCGCTCCTGATCCTCATCAAAACCATGGGCTCATTGATTTTCTGGGTTCTGCTGTTGATGGCGATTATGAGCTGGGTTAGCCAGGGCCGTAGCCCGGTGGAATACGTCCTGATGCAGCTGGCTGACCCGCTGCTGCGTCCGATTCGCAAAATGCTGCCATCAATGGGCGGGATTGATTTCTCGCCGATGGTGCTGGTGCTGCTGTTGTACGTTATCAATATGGGCATTGCCGAGCTCTTACAGGCAACAGGCAACGTTCTGCTTCCGGGGCTGTGGATGGCGCTATGAGTGCCGTCGAAGCCTGCGCTGACGGGTTAGTCTTGCGGCTGTATATTCAGCCCAAGGCCAGCCGCGACAGCATCGTTGGTTTACATGGCGACGAACTTAAAGTCGCCATTACCGCCCCGCCCGTTGATGGTCAGGCCAACGCCCATCTGGTTAAGTTCCTCGCCAAACAGTTCCGCGTAGCGAAAAGCCAGGTGCTTATCGAAAAAGGCGAACTTGGCCGCCACAAGCAGGTAAAAATCATTCATCCGCAGCAAATCCCGACCGGGGTCGCTGCGCTGACAGAATAAACAGGACTCATTATGCAAAAAGTTGTTCTCGCCACCGGCAACCCAGGTAAAGTGCGCGAGCTGGCCTCGCTGCTGGCTGATTTTGGCCTCGATATCGTCGCTCAAACCGAACTGGGTGTGGATTCAGCCGAGGAAACCGGCCTGACGTTTATTGAAAACGCGATTCTAAAAGCGCGTCATGCCGCGCAGGTCACTGGGCTACCGGCCATTGCCGATGACTCCGGCCTGGCAGTCGATGCGTTAGGCGGCGCACCGGGTATCTATTCCGCCCGCTATTCCGGCGAAGGCGCTACCGACCAGCGCAATCTGGAAAAACTGCTCGAAACCCTGAAGGACGTTCCGGACGATAAACGTCAGGCGCAATTCCACTGCGTACTGGTTTATCTGCGCCATGCAGAAGATCCGACACCGCTGGTTTGCCACGGCAGCTGGCCAGGCGTGATCGCCCGCGAAGCCGCAGGTAACGGCGGTTTTGGCTACGACCCGATTTTCTTTGTTCCGACAGAGGGAAAAACAGCAGCAGAGCTGACTCGCGAAGAAAAAAGTGCTATCTCCCACCGTGGACGCGCGCTGAAACTATTACTGGAAGCCTTACGTAATGGCTAATTTGCCACCCCTGAGCCTCTATATTCACATTCCATGGTGCGTGCAAAAATGCCCGTACTGCGATTTTAACTCGCATGCGCTGAAGGGGGAGGTACCGCACGACGACTACGTTCAACATCTGCTGAACGATTTGCGGGCCGACGCCCCCTATGCACAGGGACGTGAGATTGGGACTATTTTCATCGGTGGCGGTACGCCGAGTCTGCTTTCAGGCCCGGCGATGCAAACTCTGCTCGATGGCGTGCGCAAGTGTCTGCCGCTGGCGGCAGATGCAGAGATTACCATGGAAGCCAACCCTGGCACCGTGGAAGCGGATCGTTTCGTCGAGTATCAGCGTGCGGGTATCAACCGCATCTCCATCGGCGTGCAGAGCTTTAGCGAACAGAAGCTCCAGCGCCTTGGACGCATTCATGGCCCACAAGAGGCGAAGCGCGCGGCGAACCTGGCAAGCGGACTGGGGCTGCGCAGTTTTAATCTCGATTTAATGCACGGCCTGCCGGATCAATCTCTGGAAGAGGCGCTGGACGATCTACGTCAGGCGATTGCGCTCAACCCGCCGCATCTCTCGTGGTATCAGTTGACCATCGAACCTAACACCCTATTCGGTTCACGTCCTCCGGTGCTGCCGGATGATGACGCGCTGTGGGATATTTACGAGCAGGGGCACCGTTTACTTAGCGCTGCGGGCTATCAGCAATATGAAACCTCCGCCTACGCTAAACCTGGCTATCAGTGTCAGCATAACCTGAACTACTGGCGTTTTGGCGACTACATTGGCGTTGGCTGCGGTGCGCACGGCAAAGTGACGTTCCCGGATGGGCGCATTCTGCGAACGGCGAAAACCCGCCATCCGCGCGGCTATATGGAAGGCCGCTACCTCGAACGTCAGCATGATGTGGAAACCGCCGATAAACCGTTCGAGTTCTTTATGAACCGTTTCCGCCTGCTGGAAGCGGCGCCACGTGATGAATTCAGCCGCTACACAGGCCTTGAGGAACGCTCGATCCGCCCGCAAATCGAGGCGGCGATTGCCCAGGGTTATCTGACGGAAGATGAGCATAACTGGCAAATTACCGAGCACGGTAAGCTGTTTTTAAATTCCCTTCTCGAGTTATTCCTTAGCGAATAAACATCTCAATTCATATCCCGTTATTAAAAGATAACGGGATAATTCATAATTCGCTTTTACCGAAATGTTTGCAAGGTTATTTCCGAGCAATCCATTGACCACATTCAAAATAAAAATAAACTCATCTTCATTTATTAAAAATAAACATAACCCAGCGCACAAAATCCCTCATTTCATTATGTCACTGAGAAAAAATGTGAGTCAGACGGCTTAAAGATGTCGGACAACCAGGATAATATGTCATACAGAAATACGGAATCACTCTCTAGATATTGACCAATTAACCCAAGTGCATGGAGCCGACTCATGAAAAAATTCTCTTTTTCTCGTTCTCTGGTGTGTGTATCACTGCTTGCCCTGCTCTCTTCAGGCGCTAGCGCAGCTGAAAAAGTTACGTTAAAACTGGCACATAACCTCGAGCGCAGCCACGTTGTTCATCAGGCATTTGAGGAGATGTCGAAAGAGGTTAACCAACTTTCCGGCGGTAATATGAAGATTCGTATTTACCCCAGCAGCCAGATGGGCAGCGCACGTGAAACCATGGAGTTATTACAAAACGGTGCCCTCGATATGACTAAAGGCTCCGCCAGCGATTTGGAGTCATTCGATAACGTCTACGCGATATATAATTTGCCGTTCTTATTTAACGATCAGAATCACTTCAATAAAGTCGTCTTTGGTGAAGTGGGTAAAGAAATAATGGAGTCCACTAAAGATAAAGGATTCTTTGCGCTTTCTGCTTATGTTGCCGGTACCCGCAGCTTTTATGCCAAGAAACCCATCACTAAGCCGGAAGATTTAAAAGGGCTAAAGATCCGCGTCCAGGCCAGCCCGACCACGCTTAAAATGATTGAATTAATGGGTGGTTCGCCAACACCGATTTCCTTTGGCGAGGTTTATACCGCCATGCAGCAGGGCGTCGTGGACGGCGCGGAGAATAACGTTCCTTCCTGGGTACAGACCCGTCATATCGAAATCGCTAAGGTTTTCTCTGAAGATGAACATGCTTCAATCCCGGACTTCCTCGTTATCTCCAGCAAAACCTGGGACAAGCTCACGCCGGAACAGCAGCAAATCCTGATCAAGGCCGCTAAAGCGTCCGAAATTTATCAGCAGAAGCTGTGGGAGAAGATCGACGCCGACACCCGCGCCCAGGCCAAAGCCATGGGTGGCGAAATCGTTAAAGTCGATAAAGCACCGTTCCGCGCCGCCGTACAGCCGCTGTTTGATGACTTCAAAAAAGATCCTAAACAGGCCGCTCTGCTGGCCAAATTCGAAGCCGCTGCTGAATAAATCTTTAGCGGGCCAGCTTCTGGCCCGTTTTTACCAGGAAATTAATGATGATACTTAACCGCATAAAACTGGCGGTGGATCGCGTGATCGCCGCATTCTCCGTCGCCGTAATGGTGGCGCTGGTTGTCTGCGTCGTCTGGCAGGTGTTCAGCCGCTACGTGTTAAACCAGCCAAGTACTCTGACCGACGAACTGGCGCGCTTTTTAATGATCTGGGTTGGCCTGTTGGGTGCGGCTTACACGGTCGGCGCTCAACGTCATCTGGCTATCGATTTACTCGCAATGACGCTGAAACCAAACAAACAGGCGCTTCTCAGCGTCATCATTAACCTGCTGATCTTTATTTTTGCTGGCTCAGTCATTGTTACCGGCGGCGTGAAGCTGATTGAAAAAACGCTGTCGACCGCTCAGGTTTCCGCAGCGATGCAGATCCCAATGGGTTATGTGTACCTCATCCTGCCGCTTACCGGCGTCATTATGATGTTTTACGCGCTGTGCTTTATCAGCAACGGTTTGAAAAATATGAAGCACTCTGAAGCAGGAGCAAACTAATGGAAGGCTATATTGCACTGACGCTATTCGGCTCTTTCTTTATTCTGGTTTTTATTGGCGTACCGATCTCTTTTTCCATTGGTATCGCTACCGTGGGTTCGATGCTGCTGATGTTCCCCTGGGATATCGCAGTGATTACCGTTTCTCAGCGCCTGGCGAACGGCCTGGATAACTTCGCCCTGTTGGCTATTCCGTTCTTTATTTTTGCCGGTACGCTGATGAACAGCGGCGGGATTGCCATACGCTTAATAAACCTGGCGCAGGTCATGGTCGGCCGGGTACCGGGCTCGATGGGCCACGTTAACGTGCTGGCGAACATGATGTTCGGTTCCATTTCTGGTTCCGCGGTCGCCGCTGCCGCGGCGGTAGGCGGAACCTTACACCCTATCCAGACGCAGAAAGGCTACGATCCGGCGTTCTCCACGGCGGTTAACGTCTCCTCCTGTATCACGGGCCTGTTAATTCCGCCATCAAACGTGCTGATTGTCTTTTCTTTAACCGCAGGCGGCGTCTCGGTAGCATCACTGTTTATGGCCGGCTATCTGCCGGGTATCCTGATGGGCCTATCCATCATGATAGTCTGCGCCATCATCGCTAAACGACGCGGCTACCCGGTTTCTGAACGTCCGACCTGCGCTCAGGCGGCAAAAGCCTTTTTCGACGCGCTGCCCAGCCTGCTGCTGGTCATCATCGTCATGGGCGGGATCCTCGGCGGCATCTTCACCGCCACCGAAGCCTCTGCTATTGCCGTGGTCTACACCTTTATTCTCTCAGTGCTGATTTATCGCGAAGTGAAATGGCGGGAGCTGCCGAAGCTAATTCTTGAATCGGTGGTGATGACCTCTATCGTGCTGTTGTTGATTGGCTTCTCTGTTGGCATGTCGTGGGCGATGACCAACGCCGATATTCCTTACATGATTAGCGATACGCTGATGGGGATTTCCGAGAACCCGGTAGTGATTCTGCTGCTGATTAATATCGTGCTGCTGATCGTCGGGATCTTTATGGATATGACCCCTGCGGTGCTGATCTTCACCCCTATCTTCCTGCCGATCGCCGAGGACTTGGGTATGGATCCGGTGCACTTCGGTATCATGATGGTCGCCAACCTGTGTATCGGGCTGTTGACGCCGCCTGTGGGCAGCGCGCTGTTCGTCGGTTGCTCCATCTCCGGCGTTAAGATTCAGCAGCTAATCAAACCGCTGCTGCCGTTCTATGCCGCACTGCTGATCGCACTGATGATGATTGTCTATATCCCGCAGATCTCGCTGTTTGTTCCGCAGATGCTGGGGCTGATGTAACATACTGTTAAAGGGAGGTTCGCCTCCCTGATGACAAATCGGCTTTAAATATCGGCGGCTTCTGAAGGGGGCTTTTACTTTGCTAATTGATAACCCCTTCACGACGCATTCTCTCAAGCCCCTCTTGCCAGAATTTATAGTCGCGCTCCAGTTCCCGGTAGCGAGTCCTCAGGTCCATTGACTGAACGTTGAGTTCTCCTTTTTTCTTCTGCAAAGGCTCAACCTTTTTGTCCCGCGCAGCCATCTCGGTTTTAATATTTTCACTCATCTCTTTGTGCTGGCGATAATAACTCGCCTTCTGCTCATTGAGCACAGCATCGCGCTCGGCGCGCAGTGGTGCAGCGTCGCAAACCGCTTTTTTCTGACAGGCTGCAAGCGCGGGCTCATATACGGTTTTGTAGTAGTTATTCTCGAACTTAAGCGGATCGTTCTGCCGGTCGACCACGTACATTTTTTCCAGCATCGCCTGCTGTACGGCGCTGCGGTCAAGCGGCTTGCCATTGGCATCCGTTCCCCAGGAATGGTTAATTCGCTCATCTAACGCCGTCATCTCGGTTTTCAGCGCGTCTTGTTGCTTTTGCAATTTCTGCATCGTGACTTTGCTTGCGGCGAAGCTGGCGTCAATTTTTGCAAATTGCGCCATAAAGCTGCTGTCATTGACGATCAACGATTTGCTCAGATCTTCTGTCTCCCGGAATGGCCTTCCGCCATTTTTCGCCGCCATCTGCATCGAGAAGAATTCGGTTTTCCAACCGGAATCTTTCGTTCCTACGGCGGTCATCATGGCGGAAAACTTTACCGGACGCCCTTTGGCCCAGGCTCTTTCATAAAAAAAGTAATCCCCGGCAATGCCAACCCGAATATAGAGATCGTCCGTGGCGGCCATATCCCCTTCCAGCATATACGTCGCCTGATTGCCCACAGCGTCAAGCTGCTTCAGAGTCACGCTTGTCAGGCGCATGATTCCACCTGATTGTTTGGCAAACTGTTGTTTAACCACCTCATCCGTTGGCGTATTAGCATCGGCCAGCACGTGAAAAGGGGAAGCAATAAGCAAGAGGGCGATCGTTTTCCAGGCATGTTTCATCAGCAAATTCCTTTTTTATGGGCACAGGATGCATCATAAGGAGTTGCCGACAGCAGGAAGGATAAACAGAATCTGATTTTGCTACCTGCGGGCGCAGGTAGCGGAATATACCCTAAATAATTCGAGTTGCAGGAAGGCGGCAAGCGAGAGACAAATTCGTCGGGAACGAATTTGACCAGCCGAAGGCTGGCCTCCGGTGAGAGGCAGGAGCCTCTCATTAATCCCCAGGAGCTTACAGGAGTAAGTGACTGGGGTGAACGAGCGTGGCCAACGCACAAGCAACTTGAAGTATGACGGGTATAAAACTTATTTTAACGAACCCACCAACGCTTTGCGGCTATCCTCAAGGGAAACCACGCGGCTACAGACATCTTTACCAAACTTCTGGAAGTCTGCTTCCTGATTTTTCCATTCATTCTGAATGGCCGTTTGCAGGCCACCGAGGCTGCCGAGGATCCCTTCCAGCGGGTTACCGCCACCTTTGAGGACCGCTTTCGCCCCCATCTCATTGATGCTGTCCTGCAGGATGCCGCCCATCGCCTGGTTTACCAACTGCTGGCCGTCGGCGCGCACCTGATCGATGGCTTTATAATGGAACGTCAACCCATCGCTGCGATGCTCGATAATGCGGGCCATCTGCGTTTTCAGTTGTGCATCAAGCTTAGTCAGGCGGCTATGCATGCTGCTGCTGGCACCCACCTGTTCAGTAATAATTTTATCCAGCGCGGCGCGGCCTTTTTCTACCCGCGTACGTGCGCCTTCATCAATCCATGGCAGGCTGCTGCGCAGACCGGCCTGGTAATCCTGGGCCTGCTCGCGCTGTGCGGCGCTCAGGGAATACGCTTTTCCGTTGTAAGTCAGGCTGCCATCGGGCTGAATCACCAGATCGCCGTTTTCGCCCTTCACCTGCACCTGCTGCGGGCTGAGGATGACATCGTCACGCGGCGTGACGCTACACTGGTAATCTGCATGTGCAGACAAAGCGGTGACGGAAAGCGCCACTGCTAACAGCGTTTTGCGCATCATTTAACTCCCTTAAGACAAAACGGGCCGGCAGTTGCCGACCCTTGTCAAACTTAGTCCCACCAGATATCAAAAAGTTCGCTGGTGCGCACATCGGTAAGCCCACGCTCTTCCAGCCATTTACGCACGATGGCCTGGTGCTCCTCGGTGCATTTGCCGATTTCCTGCAAGCAGATCAGGCCTTCCCAGGAGAGATAACCACTGCCGTCAAACGCCAGCTTATTCGGCTCAATCACTTCATTAATCAGATCGTTGACGGTCTGGTCAATCTGCTCTTCGCTGGTTCCTTCCGCAAAACGCCACGCGACGGAAAAACCGACTTCCTGAAATTCGTCGATATGCATTTTTTTACGCAGACGACGGCTACGATTCGTTGCCATTATTTCACCCTCTCGAACATTAAGTCCCATACGCCGTGGCCAAGACGATGACCACGCTGTTCAAATTTGGTTACCGGGCGCGATTCCGGGCGCGGTACATAGTCGTTGCTCTCAGAGCGGTTGCGATACCCTTCAAGGGAAGACATTACTTCCAGCATATGCTCCGCATATTGCTCCCAGTCGGTCGCCATATGGAAGACGCCGCCCAGCTTCAGCTTGCTTTTCACTAGCTCGGCAAAAGGGGCCTGAACGATACGGCGTTTATTATGCCGTGCTTTATGCCATGGGTCAGGGAAAAATAGCTGCACCATATTAAGGGAGTTATCCGGGATCATGGTGTGCAGCACTTCGACCGCATCGTGACACATCACGCGCAGATTTTGCACCCCCTCTTCTTCAGCAGAAGCCAGGCAAGCGCCGACGCCGGGAGAGTGCACTTCAATGCCGAGGAAATTCTGCTCCGGTTTCTCTTTCGCCATCGCCACCAGCGAAGCGCCCATACCAAAACCGATCTCCAGCGTGACCGGTGCTTCACGGCCAAACAGCGCGGCGAAATCAAGCGGCGCATCGTTGAACTCAACGCCCATCACCGGCCAAATATTATCCAGCGCGTGCTGCTGCCCTTTAGTCAGGCGGCCCTGACGACGGACGAAGCTACGAATACGGCGCAGCGGGCGACCGTTTTCATCGAATTCCGGAGATATGACGTCGTTTTTCATAAAAGTTAAGTCTGCTTGTGAGAGTGTTCGGAAAACGGGCATTATCCAAAGTTACCCGGCGGATGCAAGGGTTTACAGCCTCTCGCCCTTGTGCTGCAATCTGCCACCTTATAATAACTATCCCGGAGCCGTCGCTTTGACTTTTCTCGCCGCGCAATTTTCAGCCCAGGTACTGGACTGGTACGACAAATACGGACGTAAAACCCTGCCCTGGCAAATCGCTAAGACGCCCTACAAAGTATGGCTCTCCGAAGTGATGTTGCAACAAACGCAAGTGGCGACGGTCATCCCCTATTTTGAACGTTTTATGGCGCGCTTCCCAACGGTTACCGACCTGGCGAACGCCCCTCTTGATGAAGTGCTGCACCTGTGGACCGGACTGGGTTATTACGCCCGCGCGCGCAATTTACATAAAGCAGCGCAGCAGGTCGCCTCCCTGCATGGCGGCAAATTCCCGCAAACCTTTGATGAGGTTACCGCACTGCCGGGCGTGGGTCGCTCCACGGCGGGGGCGATTTTGTCCCTTTCTCTCAGTCAGCATTATCCGATTCTCGACGGCAACGTAAAACGCGTACTCGCGCGCTGCTATGCTGTCAGCGGTTGGCCGGGGAAAAAAGAGGTTGAGAAACGCCTGTGGGATATCAGCGAGGACGTCACGCCAGCAAAAGGTGTGGAGCGTTTCAATCAGGCGATGATGGACCTCGGGGCGATAGTGTGTACGCGCTCAAAGCCAAAATGCGAGCTTTGTCCGTTGAATAACGGCTGCGTGGCTTACGCCAATCATTCATGGACTCAATATCCGGGCAAAAAACCGAAGCAGACGATCCCCGAGCGAACCGGCTACTTCCTGCTGATGCAGCATGGCGACGAGGTGTTTCTTTCCCAGCGTCCGCCGGTGGGTCTGTGGGGAGGATTGTTCTGCTTCCCACAGTTTGAGAATGAAACTGCGCTACGTGAGTGGCTGGCGCAGCGCCAGATTAAGGCAGATAATCTGACGCAATTAACCGCGTTCCGCCACACTTTCAGCCATTTCCATCTGGATATTGTGCCGATGTGGCTTACAGTGCACTCATCCGGCGCATGCATGGATGAAGGCGGCGCACTCTGGTATAACTTAGCGCAGCCGCCGTCCGTTGGCCTGGCGGCCCCCGTGGAGCGCTTGTTGCAACAGCTGAAGGCCGGAGCACCGGTTTAACTTTCAGGCGATTAAAGAGGATTAAGAATGAGCAGAACGATTTTTTGTACTTTCCTGCAGCGTGAAGCAGATGGCCAGGATTTCCAGCTGTATCCTGGCGAGCTGGGCAAACGTATCTATAACGAAATTTCCAAAGACGCCTGGGCCCAGTGGCAGCATAAACAGACGATGCTAATCAACGAGAAAAAACTCAGCATGATGAACCCAGAGCACCGCAAACTGCTGGAGCAGGAGATGGTCCAGTTCCTGTTTGAAGGCAAAGACGTCCATATCGAAGGCTATACGCCGCCAGAAAAACAGTAAGGGCCTGACGGGCCCTTTACCACAACAAACACAACACGCACTCCCGGAATGATGAAAAAATACTTAGCGCTAGCGCTGATTGCGCCTTTGCTCGTTTCGTGTTCCAGCTCTACCAAAAAAGGCGCCGAGTATAACGAGGCGTGGGTGAAGGACACTAACGGCTTTGACATTCTGATGGGCCAGTTCGCCCATAATATAGAGAACATTTGGGGTTATAACGAAGTCCTGCTCGCCGGGCCGAAAGACTACGTTAAATATACCGATCAGTATCAGACCCGCAGCCACATCAACTTTGATGAAGGTACGATTACTGTCGAGACTATTGCCGGGACCGACCCTGCCGGGCGCTTGCGCCAGGCTATTATTAAAACCCTGCTGATGGGCGACGACCCTAACTCCATCGATCTCTATTCCGACGTCGATGACATCCAGATTTCGAAAGAGCCGTTCCTGTACGGCCAGGTCGTCGATAATACCGGTGAATCTATTCGCTGGGAGTGGCGCGCCGCGCGCTTCGCCGACTACCTGCTGCAAACGCGCATGAAAAGCCGCAGCAACGGCCCGCGGATGATCTACAGCATCACCATTAACCTTGTGCCGAACCACCTCGACAAGCGCGCGCATAAATACATTGGCATGGTGCGCCAGGCATCACGCAAGTATGGCGTTGATGAGTCGCTGATTCTGGCGATTATGCAAACCGAGTCCTCCTTCAACCCCTATGCGGTCAGCCACGCCGACGCCCTGGGGCTGATGCAGGTGGTGCAGCACAGCGCCGGGAAAGACGTATTTCGTTCGCAGGGGAAATCTGGCCTGCCAAGCCGTAGCTATCTGTTCGAACCGGCGAATAATATCGATACCGGCACCGCCTACCTGGCGATGCTGAACAACGTCTATCTGTCGGGCATCCAGAACCCAACATCACGTCGCTATGCGGTGATTACCGCCTATAACGGTGGTGCGGGCAGCGTCCTGCGGGTGTTCTCCAGCGATAAAATTCAGGCTGCAAATATCATCAACAACATGACGCCGGGCGATGTCTATCAGACCATCACCAGTCGTCATCCATCCGCCGAGTCGCGCCGTTATCTGTACAAAGTTAACACCGCGCAAAAAGGCTACCGCCGCAAGTAATCCTCACCAACGCCCTTGTTTCTTCAAGGGCGTTTCTCTTCTGCTATACCCAATATTGCTGCGCAACTCTTTTGCGATTTTCTGCGGCAGTTAACAAAAGCATCCATCGCATAAATGATAGAATCCAACCAAAATAACGCCATAAATGTTATTTAAAACACATAAAAATTCTATATCCGTGAGGATCAACACATGAATCTTAAGCTGCAGCTCAAAATACTGTCGTTCCTGCAGTTCTGTCTCTGGGGAAGCTGGCTGACCACGCTCGGCTCATATATGTTCGTCACCCTCAAGTTCGACGGTGCGGCCATTGGCGCGGTTTATAGTTCGCTCGGTATTGCGGCGGTGTTTATGCCGACGCTGCTCGGTATCGTTGCCGATAAATGGATCAGCGCCAAATGGGTTTATGCCATTTGCCATCTGGTCGGCGCGCTGACGCTGTGGCTTGCCGCTCAGGTCACCACGCCGGGCGAAATGTTCCTGGTCATCCTGCTCAACTCACTGGCCTATATGCCGACGTTGGGCCTGATTAACACCATTTCGTACTACCGCCTGCAGTCTGCGGACATGGATATCGTGACCGATTTCCCGCCGATTCGTATCTGGGGCACCATCGGTTTTATCTTTGCGATGTGGGGCGTTAGCTTCTCTGGCTTCGAACTGAGCCATATGCAGCTGTATATCGGCGCGGCGCTCTCCGTCGTGCTGGTGCTGTTCACCTTCACCCTGCCGCATATTCCGGTGGCTAATCAGCAGAAGAATCAGAGCTGGACCTCAATGCTGGGCCTCGATGCCTTCGCGCTGTTTAAAAACAAGCGTATGGCAATCTTCTTCATTTTCTCAATGATGCTGGGTGCCGAGCTGCAAATTACCAATATGTTCGGCAATACCTTCCTGCATAGCTTTGATAAGGATCCGCTGTTCGCCAGCAGCTTTATCGTGCAGCACGCCTCGGTAATGATGTCGATTTCACAGATCTCGGAAACTCTGTTTATCCTGACTATTCCGTTCTTCCTCAGCCGCTATGGCATCAAGAACGTGATGCTTATCAGTATCGTGGCGTGGATGCTGCGCTTCGGCCTGTTCGCCTACGGCGACCCGACCCCGTTCGGCACCGTGCTGCTGGTACTGTCGATGATCGTTTACGGTTGCGCCTTCGACTTCTTCAACATCTCTGGTTCGGTATTTGTGGAAAAAGAGGTTCGCCCGGAAATCCGCGCCAGCGCTCAGGGGATGTTCCTGATGATGACCAACGGTTTTGGCTGCATTCTTGGCGGGATGGTGAGCGGCAAAGTGGTGGAGCACTTCACCATCGAAGGGATTACCGACTGGCAGAGCGTATGGCTAATTTTCGCTGGCTACTCGCTGGTGCTGGCCTTCGCGTTCGTTGCGCTGTTTAAGTACAAACACGTCAGACAGCCTGCTGCCGCACAGCAGAACGCCTGATAGTCATTGCCCGGTGACGGCTGGCGCCTTACCGGGCCTACAGAATTTGTAGGCCGGATAAGGCGCCAGCCGCCATCCGGCAAAAATACGCGCACAATGCCTGGTCCCGGTTTATGCGTTCAGCACATATCCGTACAACCGCTTAATACCATCAGGGTCCGTTTCGCTATAAACCCCCTGCAGCTCCGGTGAGAAGCCAGGCAGCATATTGACGCCCTCTTCCAGCGCCAGGAAATAACGCAACACCGCGCCGCCCCAGATTTCGCCAGGCACCACGCACAGCACGCCCGGTGGATACGGCAGCGCACCTTCCGCGGCCACCCGCCCTTCGGCTTCGCTTAAGCGCACCAGTTCAACGTTACCGCGGATAAACTCGCGGTTGGCATCCTGCGGGTTCATCACCACGCGCGGGAAGCTCCGCTTGCGGAACATCTCTTTTTGCAGATCCTTCACGTCAAAGCTAACGTACAGGTCATGCATCTCCTGACACAGCTCACGGAGGGTATAATCCCGATAGCGCACCGGGTACTTGTTAAAGATGGTCGGCAGCACGTCGGCCAACGGCGTATCGGATTCGATATGCTGTTCAAATTGCGCCAGCATCGCCACCAGCTGCGCCAGCTTCTCCGCGCTTTCGGCGGGCGTCAGCAGGAACAGAATTGAGTTCAGGTCGCACTTCTCGGGCACAATACCGTTCTCACGCAGATAATGCGCCAGGATAGTTGCCGGAATGCCGAAATCGGTATATTCGCCGCTTTCAGCATCAATGCCTGGCGTGGTCAGCAGCAGCTTGCAGGGGTCAACGAAATACTGATCGCTGGCGTAGCCTTCAAAGCCGTGCCAGCGCGCTCCCGGCTCAAAGCTGAAGAAACGGCGCTCGCTGGCGATGGCTTCAGTTGGATAATCCTGCCACGGACGCCCTGCCACCACCGGCGGAATAAACGGCTGGATCATTTTGCAGTTGGCGATAATCGCCTTGCGCGCGTCGATGCCCAGCGCCACGCATTCGGCCCACAGGCGGCGTCCGCTCTCCCCTTCGTGGATTTTGGCGTTGATATCCAGCGCCGCGAAAAGCGGGTAAAACGGGCTGGTTGAAGCATGCAGCATAAAGGCGTTGTTCAATCGTTTATGCGGGCAAAAACGGGCCTGGCCGCGAATATGGTTGTCTTTTTTGTGGATCTGCGAGGTTTGCGAGAACCCGGCCTGCTGTTTATGCACCGACTGGGTGACAAAAATGCCCGGATCGTTTTCGTTAAGATCCAGCAGCAGCGGCGAGGTGTCGGCCATCATGTCGATAAACTGTTCGTAGCCGACCCATGCGGAGTCAAACAGGATGTAGTCGCACAGATGGCCGATTTTATCCACCACCTGACGAGCGTTGTAGATGGTGCCGTCGTAGGTGCCCAACTGGATAATCGCCAGACGGAACGGACGCGCGGCATCCGCCTTATGCGGAGCCACTTCGCGGATAAGCTCGCGCAGGTAACCATCATCAAAGCAGTGCTCATCAATCCCGCCAATAAAACCAAACGGATTGCGCGATGCCTCAAGATAAACCGGCGTCGCCCCCGCCTGAATCAGCGCGCCGTGATGGTTTGATTTATGGTTGTTACGGTCGAACAACACCAGATCGCCACGGGTCAGCAGCGCATTGGTCACCACCTTATTCGCCGCCGAGGTGCCGTTAAGGACAAAATAGGTTTTATCAGCGTTAAAGACCTTCGCGGCGAACTTCTGCGCGTGTTTGGCCGAACCTTCATGAATCAGCAGATCGCCGAGCTTAACGTCGGCGTTGCACATGTCGGCGCGAAAGACGTTCTCGCCAAAGAAGTCGAAAAACTGCCGTCCTGCCGGATGCTTCTTAAAGAACGCACCGTGTTGATGGCCGGGACAGGCAAAGGTGCTGTTATCCATCTCCACGTACTGGGTCAAGGTATCGAAGAACGGCGGCAGCAGGTTTTCTTCATAACCGCAGGCGGCGGCTTCCAGCTCCAGCCACTCCTGCTCTTTACCGCTAACAATCGCCATCACGCCTTGCGGTTTTTCATGGTCAACTTCACTGAAAAGAAAGACCGGCAGGTTAAAGCCCGTGCGTTTCAACAACGAAAGGATGCCGCTGCGGCTGTCCGCTGCGGTAATGACGACTGCCGCCACATCGGTAAAATCAGTACTGTCGAGGGTCACCACGCGACGGTGGGTTGACAGGCGGGATACCAGCTCGTGGCTGGCGACAATGTGCATTGATTTCATGAGCGCGAATACCCGTTTCCGGAGAGTAAAAGGCTTCAGCCAGGGCATGTACGCTCTGACCAACGAACTGTCAGGGTCTGACTGGATCCCAGCTCCGACCGCCAGACATCAGTAAAAGCAGACCGCGTCCGCTCTTACTGTTGTCCTGCAGTGAGCATACGTTACGCTCACCGCATGGTGGGTAGAGGGTGCAGAGTAAGGGTAGCAAGACGAGGCTGTCTGCGCATCTGTACGCAACGGTGATGTCGTGGCAATGTTGTCATCCCGGCAGCCTCATGTCTGAAGAGGAGAAAATTCGCGCAATCATGTCACCTTTATATAGGGTGCGCAAGATGAAATACGTATGCAGTCACCTCACGGATACACAAGCCTTTTAGCCAGTTTCACGTCATAATAATGCAGTCATTAGGGATAATTAACAGGAGTTTTGCTTTGGTTACAGGGCCATTTATTAACGCCAGCGCGGTCCTTTTGGGCGGCGTGCTTGGCTCACTCTTAAGTCAGCGATTACCGGAACGGATCCGTACATCGATGACCTCTATTTTTGGTCTCGCATCTTTGGGCATCGGCATTTTGCTGGTAATCAAATGCGCCAACCTGCCGGTGATGGTGCTTTCAACGCTGGTGGGCGCGCTGCTCGGCGAAGTGTGCAATATGGAAAAGGGTATCAATATGCTGGTCAGTAAGCTCCAGCAGCTACTCTCCCCAAAAAAAGGACAGAAAAAGGCCTCAGCGCACGAGTCCTATATTCAAAGCTACGTCGCGATTATCGTGCTGTTCTGCGCCAGCGGAACCGGGATTTTCGGCGCAATGCGCGAAGGGATGACCGGCGACAACAGCATTCTTATCGCCAAAGCGTTTCTCGACTTCTTTACTGCCACCATTTTTGCCTGCACCCTGGGGCTGGCCGTTTCGGCCATTTGCGTGCCGATGCTGGCAATTCAGCTCGCCCTGGTGGCTGGCGCATCGCTGATTATGCCGCTGACCACACCGATGATGATGGCGGATTTCAGCGCCGTAGGAGGAATGCTGCTGGTCGCGACCGGTCTACGTATCTGCGGAATTAAAATGTTCGCCGTGGTGAACATGTTGCCCGCACTGGTGCTGGCAATGCCGATTTCCGTAGCCTGGGTGACGTTTTTCGCCTGAAGATGCGTGCTTTTAATTCAATGTGGTGATAGATTGTTCAGTCTGCTGCGAAACAGATAAATTTCGTTGACGAGGTGCGGCGAATCAGGTTTAATGCGCCCCGTTGCCCGGATAGCTCAGTCGGTAGAGCAGGGGATTGAAAATCCCCGTGTCCTTGGTTCGATTCCGAGTCCGGGCACCACTATTTAAAGAACCCAGCCTATGGCTGGGTTTTTGCTTTTGGAAAAACAGACTCTTCATCTAACTACATTCGATTATTTGCCACACAGCGGCTTACCCCTTCGGGGCCAGCACGGTAAACGCGCTGTTCAACGCCTCCGGCAGTAGTCCGAGTCTGGGTACCACTATTTTAAAGACCCCCATTTTTGCTTTCGGGGGATGTCCCCCAGATGTGGCTCACGAACGACTTATGGCTGAAATAGATGCCATTATATTAGAGACCGAAGCCAGGATTCACAGACCAGAATAATATGCTGCCAGCAATCTGTAATCAGTTCGTAAAGAGCGATAAAACGGGTACAATCCGTTTTATCACTAACAAAAATCCCCTTACTGCCCCGTATCAAGAATAAGTCATTATAAATCGCTCAACTTTCATATTTTAATTTATATGATACTAATCAATACAAACCATTAAGTTCAATATAGATGAAAATAAAGCATGCACTTGCAAGATACGGGCGACATATACCCTAAATAATTCTGATTGCATCGCGATGGCAACTAAGTGCATCCCTGGGAACGTACAAACAGTACGTAACCGGGGTAAGCGCAAGCAGCCAACAAAGATGCAGCTTGAAGTATTACAGGTATAAACAGAGATTATCTAACTGCACACTTATAAAGCTGAAAAGCCGGATATTATAAAAAAAATCACACCTAAAAAAAATAAATAACATAAAAAAACCATTTAGGAACATTCTTAATCACATGGACGTTGAATATCTTTCACACTCATGACATCATTTTAAGTTATATATTTACAAATCAGATATTATTTTTACCCTATCGATGAAGGATTTATCGTGAAGTATATAATAAAACCATTAGCCTGTTTTTTCTTACTCAACGCTATGTTTTCAGGCATAGCCACTGCATCTAATACTCTACATGGCTGCGCAGAAAAAGAGTACCGAATCCCAAAACAGCTAGAATATGCCAGAACGTACGGAAATATACATAGAGTCGAGGGACTGGAGAGAGCGCTAAAAAAAACTCGACTCTACTGTACAGATAATAAAATCACTTCCGGATGGCAGGAAAAAGTAGCGGAGAAAGAAGAAAAAGTCAGTGAGAGAATGGCAGAACTTCGTCGTGCTCAAGCATCCGGCAAACCGGATAAGATCAGAAAAAAAGAAAGGAAGCTACAAGAGGCAAAAGATGAGTTGAGGGAAGCCCGGTCTGGGCTTATTCAATCAATAAACACGCATTAAAGAAAAGAGAACGGCTTAACCAGCATGGTTAAGCCAGCCATCGTTCAGTCTCCGGAGCTGATGAGACAAGACTGTAACTAAAATTGTGTCATTGCCTGTTAATAAGAAGTCATCAGCCCCATTGAGCCTGTCCATAATGCTGACAGTTACGCCGCGCCCGGCATCAAACCCGGCTTCTTTGAGCCATTTGCCGCTGAGACTCAGTGATAGCGTGCTGGTATCGCCCCAGTTAGGGAGATAGTCGACGATGTATCGCCGCTGGGTCTTCGTGGTTTTTCGGGTCAAAGAGAAATCGAATTTCTAAAGGTTTTTTCGTTTCGTACTCTATAACATCAAAAAAAGCCACCCGTAACATAATCAGACTTTCCATCCTGAATATAAGTAAAAAATAAAATTTTAAGCTTCATGATTTTTATGAGGGATTTTTGATAACTGGATGGATTCAAAACACAAAAAACAGAATTTTAATCCAAATTAAAATAATTTAAAGATAAAAAAACCAATCTAAAAATAAAAAATCATATCTTTCTCTTAGCCAAGCAGTAATTTGATCTTTCATTTCATGTGAAGATATTATTTAAAACACATTAGGCATCGATACAACAATTGGCGCATAGGGATCTTTTACTTCACGGATGATGGTTATAGTATTTCATTTATCGGCAACTGACATTTACTGATATCACTCTTGTAGTTCATTTATCGAGACTGGTGATTGACGCTGCCATAGGCTGATTGACAGTAGCAATAAACCATTAAATATGGTCTGAAACATCACCTTTACTTGAATAATTTTTTTTCAGTTAGCGGCATCCATGCCGCCATTTACACCCAGGGTTAACCCTATTTAATTTTCACCAAGGAGCTATTATGTTTAATTCATTAAAAATCATCGCTGTTGTTTTCGTTATCTCTGCTGTTTCAGGTTGTACCGGCAGTGTTTATAACAAAGAAAAAAACTGTGACTATGATTATTTATTACATCCAGCCGTATCGATTTCAAAAATCATCGGTGGTTGCGGAGAAGCTAGCAAATAAGCTTAAACATGGAGCTGGTATTAAACCGGCTCCATATTTATTGGCATAATAAAATTCGTTTTTAAGATTTTCCCTCCCTGAGTTTTCCCCATAACAACATTAACTTCCCGAACGTCAGAGATGAGATTAAAAACACAGCGGTCAACAATAACCGCTGTGCTGGCTTTAAATTACACCCAAAATAACATGCTAAATCCAGTCAGAACGATAATACAAGCGATATTCAAAAACAGACCGGCGCGCATCATCTCCTGCTGTTTGATATGGCCGGTCGCAAAAACGATAGCGTTTGGTGGTGTCGCTACGGGCAACATAAAAGCGCATGAGGCCGCAATGGCAATCAATACCGACAGAATGACAGGAGACATACCGAAAGCTTCGGCAACTGAGGCAAACACAGGAATGAGCAAAGCGGCGCTGGCCGTATTACTGGCAAACTCTGTTAAAAATACCACGAATGTTGCAATCACCAGGACGATGATAAATATCCCCATATGAGCAACCATCCCGCTAATCTGGTTTGCCAGAAACAGGCTGGTACCCGTCTCTTTCAACACATTACTTAAGCAGATACCACCGCCGAATAATAACAGCACGCCCCAATCAGCTGTTTTTTCTATATCCTTCCAGTGAACCACCCTTGCGAAATTCACTAATATTATGGCGCTTAAAGCAACGATGGTATCAAAAGATTTAAAACCGCCCAGCAGATCGTTAATTGGCCCACTGAATATCCAAAAGAATACCGTAAGCCCAAAAATAGCCAATGTGACTATTTTGCCTTTATCCCAATCGACCTGTTCAGTATTCGTTTCGAAGGTTCCCTTAAGTTCGGGCCTGAACACGAGGTAAAGAATCGCAATAGCGACAGGAAGTAATATGATCATTGCCGGGAAACCGAACTTCATCCAATCAAAGAAGGAGAGTCCAACCTCCGCTGCAGCTATCGCGTTTGGCGGACTGCCGACGATGGTCGCCATCCCCCCAATACTTGCGCTGTATGCAATACCGAGGAGCACAAACACATAGGTCGAATGGCTGCTTTTGCCATTTACTTTGCTCAATATACCCAATACTAACGGCATCATCATTGCCGCCGTCGCGGTATTACTGATCCACATTGACAGTAAGGCCGTCACGCCAAACAGCATAAAGACAGCGAGGCTCATTTTACCCCGCGCCATAGCTAATACCTTATCGGCAATGACTTTATCCAGCCCCTGCACATGCATCGCTGCAGCCAGAGCAAAGCCACCGAGGAAAAGGAATATCGTTGAGTTTGCAAAACTATTTAGCGCTGCCTGAGTATTGAATACCCCAAGCAACACTGCCATGACTGGAACTATCACCGCCGTAACGGTAACGTGTAGCGCTTCTGTCAGCCATAACACGGCGATAAAAGCGAGCATACTCAGCCCCATGACCACTTTCGGCTCATAGGGTAGCGTGTTGTAGAGAACGATAAACAGAATAATATCGAGCAAGATGATGATGCTGTTACGGTTAAAAAACCACTCATGGGTATTGGTGGGTAAAGGACTCATGTCGTTTTTATTCATATTAGCTTCCTTGTAACTGGTTACTATTGAATCATTACATGTATATATCCTTCGGGTATGAATTATGTTCTTATTTTGTTAACTGAATCGTTCCAGGCTACTTTCTCCTACGTCGCTTTTCCGGGATAATATTTCTGGAATATAGTTTCCTGATACAGGCTATTTATTGAAGCAAGTGAGCATACTTTACTGTGCAATTTTTCTTACCTGAATTGCTGTCGACAGATATCAATCCAATATATTCGGGTTTGATATTTACACCAACGTCTAAGGATTCTGCTCAGACTACCATCGATTATTTTTGGCAATCCTTTCCTGAAACAAACATAAAGCAGCGGGTAAAAAACCATAATTTGGTGAAAAATACGCCAAAAAGGCCCTGTTCTGGAAATCGACACACCCAGGCGGCTAACAACCTTTCCCTCCGGACGTCTAAATAGCATCTTATATTCCTTTTTGCGCTTAGACGCAGACAAAAGTTCTTTAAAATGCCAATTTTTCAGCCCTACCATTCAAATCATCTTGGTACGAATGGGTAAAATGTCATGTCAGTTTTTCATTCCGTTAGCGACCTTATTGGCCACACTCCCCTGCTCCAGCTGCATAAATTGGATAGTGGCCCCTGTAGCCTGTTTTTAAAACTGGAAAATCAAAACCCCGGCGGTTCGATAAAAGACCGCGTGGCGCTGTCGATGATTAATGAAGCCGAACGACTGGGGAAATTAAAACCCGGCGGCACGATTATTGAAGCCACCGCCGGGAATACCGGCCTGGGTCTGGCGCTGATTGCGGCGCAGAAAAATTACCGCCTGATTCTGGTCGTGCCGGACAAAATGAGCCGCGAGAAAATATTCCACCTGCGTGCGCTGGGGGCACAAGTATTGCTTACCCGCTCGGACGTCAACAAAGGCCATCCAGCCTACTATCAGGACTACGCCCGCCGCCTTGCCGACGAAACGCCAGGGGCTTTTTATATCGACCAGTTTAATAACGAGGCCAATCCGCTGGCCCATACCACTACCACCGCCCCGGAAATCTTTCAGCAACTGGAGGGCAATATTGACTCTATCGTCGTTGGCGTCGGCTCCGGCGGGACTCTCGGTGGGCTACAGGCCTGGTTTGCTGAGCATTCGCCTAAAACGGAATTTATCCTGGCGGATCCGGCGGGTTCCATTCTGGCAGACCAGGTCGAAACCGGGCGCTACGGAGAAACGGGAGCCTGGCTGGTTGAGGGGATCGGCGAAGACTTTATTCCGCCGCTGGCCCATCTTGAAGAAGTCAAAAATGCTTACCGCGTCAGCGATAGCGAGGCGTTCGCCACCGCCCGCGAGCTGTTGCAGGTTGAAGGCATTCTGGCGGGTTCTTCCACCGGCACTCTGCTTAATGCCGCCCTGCGCTTCTGCCGGGCACAGACCTCCGCCAAACGTGTGGTGACCTTCGCCTGCGACAGCGGCAACAAATATCTATCAAAAATGTTTAACGATGACTGGATGCGCCAGCAGGGCTTTTTAAGCCGCCCTTCGCGCGGCGATCTCAGTGACTTTATCGCCCTGCGCCATGACGAAGGGGCTACCGTCACCGCCGAGCCGGACGACACGCTGGCCGCGATCCTCGCCCGTATGCGCCTTTACGATATCTCGCAGTTGCCGGTGCTGGAAAACGGCCGCGTAGTCGGCATCGTCGACGAATGGGATCTGATTAGCCACGTTCAGGGCGACAGCCAGCGCTTTTCCTTGCCGGTCAGGGAAGCGATGACCCGCAACGTGGAAACCCTGGATAAACATGCACCAGAAAGCGCGCTGAAAGCCATTTTCGATCGCGGCCTGGTGGCCGTTATCGCCGACAACGATCGTTTTCTTGGTCTCATTACGCGTAGTGATGTACTGACCACCTGGCGTAACCGACTCGAACATTAAGGATTTAACAATGACCAATTTGCATACCCTGAGCGTACATAGCGGCTCCTTTACCGACGAACACGGCGCGGTGATGCCGCCCATCTACGCCACCTCCACCTTTGCCCAGCCCGCGCCGGGCCAGCATACCGGTTACGAATATTCGCGCAGCGGTAACCCGACCCGCCACGCGCTGGAGACGGCCATTGCTGACCTGGAAAGCGGTACGCGCGGCTACGCTTTTGCGTCCGGACTGGCGGCAATCTCTACCGTACTTGAACTGCTCGATAAAGACAGCCACCTGGTCGCCGTCGACGATGTCTACGGCGGCACGTATCGGCTGATAGAAAACGTTCGCCGCCGCAGCGCCGGTCTGCGGGTGAGCTGGGTGAAGCCGGACGATCTGGCGGCCATTGAAGCGGCCATTCAGCCCGACACGCGGATGATTTGGGTCGAAACGCCGACGAACCCGCTGCTTAAGCTGGCTGACCTCCGCGCTATTGCCGCCATTGCGCGGCGGCACAATATTATCAGCGTCACCGACAACACCTTTGCTTCACCGGTTATCCATCGTCCGCTGGAACTGGGCTTCGATATCGTGGTGCACTCGGCGACCAAATATCTTAACGGCCACTCTGATGTGGTTGCCGGACTGGCAGTCGTCGGAGATAACCCAACGCTAGCGGAAAAGCTGGGCTATCTGCAAAACGCGGTGGGCGGCGTGCTTGATCCGTTCAGCAGTTTCCTGACGCTGCGGGGTATTCGTACCCTGGCCCTGCGTATGGAGCGCCACAGTAGCAATGCATTATTGCTCGCCGAGTGGCTGGAGCAGCAGCCGCAGGTCGAAAAGGTGTGGTTCCCGTGGCTGGCCTCGCATCCGCATCATCAGCTGGCGCGCAAGCAGATGGCGCTCCCCGGCGGGATGATCTCCGTGGTGGTCAAAGGCGACGACGGCTATGCCGAACGGATCATCCGCAAGCTGAAGCTGTTTACCCTCGCGGAGAGCCTCGGCGGCGTGGAAAGCCTGGTGAGCCAGCCGTTTAGCATGACCCACGCATCTATTCCGCTGGAGCAGCGTTTAGCTAACGGCATTACTCCGCAGTTGATTCGTCTGTCGGTAGGGATTGAAGATCCACAGGATCTGATCGCCGACTGGCGTCATGCGCTACGCGATTAAACAGATTGCCCGCCGCAAAGGCGGGCCGCTGTTCTACTGCTGCCCCTGCAGAAGGTGCTCAACAAAACGCGTTAGCTTCGGCAGTGGGCGCAAATCTTGCCGCCAGAGTAAATGAACCGGTCTTGGCTGCGGCGTATAATCCTCCAGCACACGAACCAGCTTGCTGCACTCCAGCGCGTCGGCCAGCAGCACCTCCGGCTGGAGCAGCAACCCGGCTCCGGCAATCGCCGCCATTCGCAGGGCATAACCATCATTGCAGCGCAGAATTGCGTCACGCTTCCAGCGGATCCCCTCCTCAGCTCCCGGTAATTTCCACTCGTTGCGCGCGGTCCACACCGTATGCGATAAACAGAGATGATCGGCCAGATCGGCAGGCGTATTCAGCGTACCGTGGCGGGCTAAATAGTCGGGCGCGGCGCAAATCGTCATCCGGTAAGGCGCGAGATATTTTGCCACCAGATCGTCGTTATGGATCTCACCGATGCGGATCGCCAGATCAATACCTTCATCCACCAGATCGACCATTCGATTAGTCAGATCCAGCTCGACCCGCACATCGGGCCAGGCTTGCAGAAAAGTCGCGGTCAGTGGGGCAATGACACAGGCACCAAACGACGTCGGCGCGCTCACCCGCAGCGTGCCCGCTGGCGCTACCCGTAGTCGCTCCACCGAGCTTTCGGCAATCGAAACCTGCTCAAGGACGCGTTTCGCCTCTTCAAAATAGACCCGCCCGGCATCGGTCAGGCTCTGACGACGAGTGTTGCGCTCCAGCAGACGGGTATTTAGCTGGCGCTCAGTCAGCGCGATGTATTTACCCACCATGACCGCCGACATCTCAAGGCGCGATGCGGCTTCAGTAAAGCTTCCGCACTCCACCACCGTAATAAAGACCTCCATCGCCCGCAGCTTATCCATATTACAAACTCCTGGTTAGTAATCATCGAACTTTTCGCCAGTTTATCCGATATCTGTTTTATTAAAGAATAGAGGCTCACCACATTAAAGAGCCTATCCCAGTAGGCGTAATTGTTGCCGATGGTTTGGACACGGACAGCGCGGAAAAACCGGAGCGTACACGTAGTACGTGAGGATTTTGAGCACTCCCCAGGGCCAAACCAGCAAATAAAATAGCCTAATGAGATAGGTTCTAAGGAGTCTGCTATGAAAATCATCATTATTGGTGCCAGCGGTACCGTTGGCCGCGCCGTTGCGCAAGAATTAAGTCAGCGCCATGAAGTTATTCGCGTCGGCCGCACTCAGGGCGACTATCAGGTTGATATCACCTCGCAAGAGAGCGTGCAGGGTTTGTTTGAAAACATTGGCCGGATAGACGCAATTGTTTCCGCCACCGGCAACCTGTTCTTTGGTCCTCTGGAAACCATGACCGATAACGATTTCAACCAGGGCTTGCAGGATAAGCTATTGGGGCAGGTTCGTCTGGCTCTGACCGGGCAGCATTATCTTAACGACGGCGGTTCTATTACGCTGATTAGCGGGATAGTTGCCCATGAGCCCATCGCGCAGGGAGTCAATGCCACCACCGTGAACGCCGGGCTGGAAGGGTTCGTTCGCGCCGCCGCCTGCGAACTGCCGCGCGGTATGCGTATTAACCTGATTAGCCCCACCGTATTGACCGAATCGGCGGCAGCCTACGATGGTTTCTTCCCCGGTTTTGAGAGCGTCCCCGCCGCCAGCGTGGCCCAGGCCTACCGCCGCAGCGTGGAAGGCATTCAGAACGGACGAATCTATAAGGTCGGCTACTGAACTGAGCAAAATGACTGCCGGATCAAAAAATAAAATAACATCCTGCTGCCGCGAGCGGGATGTTAAAGATTAATATGGCGAATGATTAATATGACTTAACGTGAGAGAAACAATATATTCCATAAATAAACCTAATCTAATTTCACCTTGTTTATTTCACAAAAAATCCATCTGGAAATAATTCTGTCACAATCCCACCCTATATTCTCAAGCCTTAATAAACAACACATTACAATCCATAAATATCGAGGCTTATTTTGATTCGCTATATTCCTGTTACAGTCTCTCTGGTCACCATTGCCGTCTCTGGTGCGCTATACGCTGCGCCAATAAATACGCCCACGCTCGCTAGCATGGATAATTTTCGTGATATTGCTGGCACTACCTCGATTTATACCACCAGCCATGATGGCACCATGCGCACCGGGGTATTTTATCGCTCTAATGCCCTGGCGTTATCCACCGCAGACCAGGCAACGCTCAGCACGCTTGGCATCAGCGATGTTTATGATTTACGTACCGCCAGCGAAATCGCCAGCAGCCCGGACGTGATGCCCGACGGGGCAACCTATACCAATATTGATATCATCGGCAACGCCGCTTCAGGCAGTAACATTACCTCGATAACTTTTAGCAGCGCCGCTGAAGCCAAAGCGATGATGCAGCAGACCAACGTCTCCTTCGTCAGCGATGCCGGGATGCGCGCGCAGTTCAGCACTCTGTTTAACGATCTGGCCAGCGCCGACGGTGCCGCCCTGTTCCACTGCACCGCAGGCAAAGACCGAACCGGCTGGACCGCCGCCATGCTGCTGAGTATTGCCGGCGTCGACAAGGCAACCATTATGGAAAACTACCTCGCCACCAACGATTACACTCGTCAGCGTATTGAGGCGACCCTGGCGATGATGCCGCCAGCTATGGCGGAGATTTACGAACCGCTGCTTGGCGTCGATGCCAGCTATCTGCAGGCCGGACTGGATGAGATCACCCGCGAGTACGGCTCCGTCGATAACTATCTGAAGCAAGGGCTGGGGCTATCGCAGGAGACTCTCTACGTGCTGCGCGGAAAAATGGTCCATTATGGCCAGCTTCTGGGGCAGAGCGGGCTACGGGGGAATGCAGCACAGGGCGCGGCGCTGCTTAACGCGCTACAAAACAGTGGGCTTTCCGGCCGTTACACCGCTTATAACAACTATCTGCAATCGGCTATTGATGCCGGAACGCTTGGCGGGGTGGAGTCTCAGGTCGGCGGACAAATTCATGCGGATGCCGCGAGTTATCTGCTGCGTAGCGGCACACGTCTGGATCGTGCGCTGGCACCGAATATCGACAGCCGCCAGTTGCGCGATGGCGAAGGAAAATTGTGGTTAACCGGGCTTAACGGTTATCTGGGTACCGACGGTTCCGCCCGCGCCGCCAGCAGCAATGAGCACACCACCGGTACGCTGCTGGGTTATACCCAGAGGGTGAACTCACAGTTTAGCGGCTACGGCACGCTGGGATATAGCTGGGGTTCACTGGGCAGCGCCAACGCCGACGCGGATGCTAATACCACGCTGTTAGGTTTCGGTGGCCGCTATGCATTCGAGGATCTTAATCACGGTCTCTTTGCCGCAGCCGATCTTAACGCCGGTTGGATTGACTACAGCAGCACCCGCAAGATGGGCGGCGGACTGGGTACCGCCACTGGCGATACCCACGGACAACTGTTCGGCGGTACGCTACGCCTCGGCTACGTGAGCCCGCTCGATTTCGCCAGCGTCGAGTATTCTGTCGGCACCCGATTAACCCATCTGCGCATGGATGCCTTCCATGAGAACGGCAGCGAACTGGCGCTCGATGTCGATCGCGTTAGCGAAAATAATGCCAGCGGCGTTGCCAATATTAATTTCGCCTTTAATCCGCAAAACAGCGGTAACTGGACGATTTCCCCGGCGGTGAATGTCGGCTATGAACATAGCTTCAGCGGCCCCTCGGTGCGCACTCGTGGACAAGTTTATCAATATGAGGTCGTACAAGACTCAGCCTTCAATAGCCGCGATATGTTCAATGCAGGTGCCAACATTAGCATGACGCGCGGTGCGCTGAGCTTGAACCTGGGCGGCCAGGCGGAAATCGCCAGCGGCGGCGACAGCCACGGCTATAGCGGCAATTTAAGCGTGGCCTACACCTTTTAAAAAACCACAGCAGGCCGTCATCGCTGGCGGCTTGCTATTCCCCACAAAATTGTGGTGATGCCTCTAATTAGTTGAATCTGATGTATAATGCGGGCTTTTGAGGTTCTTTCATGGCCAGCGTTAACATTCATTGTCCTCGTTGTCAGTCTGCACAGGTCTACCGCCATGGTCAGAACCCTAAAGGCCATGACAGATTTCGCTGCCGTGACTGCCACCGCGTTTTTCAGCTCACTTACACTTATGAGGCCCGTAAGCCGGGCATTAAAGAGCTGATCACTGAAATGGCCTTCAATGGCGCCGGGGTTCGCGATACCGCCAGAACACTGAAAATTGGCATTAACACCGTCATCCGGACTTTAAAAAACTCACGCCAAAGCGAATAACGTCTTCGCCCGTTGCTCATGCTGATGTGGCGCTTATCTGCGAACTTGATGAGCAATGGAGTTTCGTTGGCAGTAAAGCCCGGCAACACTGGCTCTGGTACGCGTATAACACCAAAACAGGGGGTGTACTGGCCTACACTTTTGGTCCCCGTACCGATGAAACCTGCCGGGAACTACTGGCACTGCTTACGCCATTCAACATCGGCATGATCACCAGCGACGACTGGGGCAGCTATGGCCGGGAGGTGCCGAAGGATAAGCATCTGACCGGAAAAATATTCACCCAACGGATTGAGCGCAATAACCTGACGCTGCGCACCCGCATTAAGCGCTTGGCTCGTAAAACAATCTGCTTCTCGCGTTCAGTAGAGATCCACGAAAAAGTCATCGGGACGTTTATTGAAAAACACATGTTCTACTAATTGGAAGCATCACCAAAATTGTAAAGGGGTCAATTTTTGACGCCGAAGATTGGCTCATGCTGGAACGCCGTCCGCAAAATGAAACGCTGGCAGGAAAGGTAAAACAGAAATTATGTTTCAATTGGCTATCGGCAGCCGCAATCATCAATCCAACTTATGATTGCCATTACCATAAAAAGTAGTTGATCTGGTATCAACAAGCTCTTATTTTGCTTCTCAGTTTTTAAACGAGATGAAACTGATGCCGACAATTACAGCCTGTAGTATGAAAGAAGCAAAAGAGTTAATTAACTGTGGGAAATATAAGGAAATCGTTCTAAATTTCGACATTGACGCTGATGATTTTTTCACCCTCGCCACCTCCCAACAAGATACTAAAGTCACCATCACGGACAGAAATAATCACTCATCGGTAAAAGCACAAAAATAATAAAACCCCTGAGGCTCTTCTTATGCTGTTAGTTATTAGTACCATTGCTGTCGCTTTTCTCTCCTCATTGATGCTTATTTGGCTTGACGATCGCATTGCTGAGCAGGATTAACAACCAGGGCTGGCGATAAGCCGCCAGAGCGCCCTCCTCTGAGTTTCTCTTGCCCGCAGCCATCTGTTGCGGGCGATTCAATACAGTATCGTTAATCCCACTTTTCGATCCACTCACTGACCGCTTTCGCCAGTTGTGCAGGCTGTTCCAGCGGCAGCATATGACCACAATCATCGATTATCTGAAGCTCCGCGCCTGTAATACTCGCCTGTAATTCCTGTAATTCATCCAACGAACGAGAGGGATCCTGAGCGGCAGAAATGACCAGCGTTGGACAGGTAATGGGCTGCGTGGTGAGATGGTCGCGAACCAGGCTGGCCTGATGGCGAAAAGCTTCCGCACCAAGTCTCGCACCCATCGCCCTGATTTTTGCTACCAGCGTTTTATCTCCTGCCCGCTGCGGATGCAGGGTTCCAGCTATCGCCGAAGGACTGATTCCATTAAACGACGATGATGCCGACACAGCTGCAATGGCTGCCTGTTTTATTTTTTGCTGTTCAGCGCTGTCTTCACGCAACGAGGTAGCTATCAGCACCAGACCGGCTACCGCCTGCGGATACTGTTCGACGATCGCGCGGGCGACATAGCCACCCAGCGAAAATCCAATGAGGATAAAACGCGGGGGTAGATCATCAACGATGTATCGCGCTATCGCACTGATGTTGTCGCCGTGATTAAGTCCGGCGCGAATAAAAGTTCGCTCCTGTGGAAAAGCAGCCACAAAATCATCCCACAGGGTTTCATCCAGCATAAACCCAGGAACCAACACTATGGGTAATGTTTCGCGATTCATTGAGTTACTCTCGGTTCTTTAAAAGAGGAATATCAGGCAGGAAACTCCGCGCCGCCAGGCGGCGCGAAGCTGGGTGATTACAGTGACTTAGCCAGACGCTCAACGGCGGTCATCAGGCCGTCTGCCGATACCGTAGAGTAGGACAGACGCAGCGTGCGGGTATCCGGGTTGTCGTTATAGAACGCTTCACCAGGCACGTAGACCACGCCGTTTTCCAGCGTTTTCTTCATCCATTCCATGGTATCGAACGGATAGCGGAAGCGGGCCCACAGGAACATACCGCCTTTTGGTCGGCTGAACTCAAGATGCTCACCAAGGCGGGATTCCAGCGCATCGGCCAGCGCCACGCACTTCTTGCGGTAATCTTCGCGGATCAGGGCTATCTGATTTTCCAGACGATTCATACCCAGGTATTCCGTGGTGATCACCTGCGACAGCATATTGGTGTGCAGATCCGCCGCTTGCTTGACGATCACCGTCTGCTGCGCCAGCCAGTCCGGCATCACGATCCAGCCAATGCGCATTCCCGGTGCGAGGATCTTGGAGAACGTGGAGGTGTACACCACCTGATCTTCGCAGCCTAGCTCAACCGCGTACTGATACAGAGGACGATACACTTCATCTGTGAAGCTGATTTCACCATACGGATCGTCTTCGATAATCACGAAATCATGCTGCTTCGCCAGTTCAACCACACGGCGGCGGCGCGCTTCGCTCAGGGTTTTCCCGCCGGGGTTTCCGAAGGTCGGCACCAGGTAAACGGCTTTGACGCGGGTGGTTTCCAGCAGGTCAGCAAGTTGTTCAACCAGCATGCCGTCATCGTCGGTATCGACGCTGAGAATATTGGCCTGCGCCAACTGGAAGACCTGTAGCGCTGCCAGATAGGTCGGGCGCTCAACGACGACAGCATCGCCTGGATCGAGCAGCGTGCGGGCGATCATATCCAGCGACTGTTGTGAGCCGGAGGTGATATAGACATGGCTTGCCGGACAGGCAACGCCGCGCGCATGGCACAGTTCGCTCACCGCCTGACGCAATGGCGGATAACCTTCGGTCAAACCGTACTGGAACGCATCGTTAAAGCGCCCGCTCATCACCTGCTGCACCGCCAGGTTCAGGCCTTCGGTATCAAAAAGCTCCGGGGCCGGAATGCCGCCGCCCAGAGAGATAACGCCGGGCAGTTTACTGTGCTTGAGGAGTTCGCGGACGGCGGAGGGCTTAAGCTCACCCGCGCGGGCGGCGAGTCGCCGATCGTGCATACTATTTTCCTTTTCTGTCTTGTTGTTGTGATGTTTTATCTATTTTTTACCGATAATTCCCTGGCCGCGCTACGTTTACCGAGGGCTTAGTGTTCATACCCTGGTAGCCCGAACAGATGCGCGGCATCGCCTCCGGGAATTCTGCTGCCCCTGCGGACTTACCCGGGAGCGGCGCGATGTGCCTTGCCCGGGCTACAAATGCCGCAGGTGGCGAGAATCGCCGCAATCCGGGGCTAAACTTAACGGTTATCTTTGTCTTTTAGCACGATTAACGGCTCAATATCGCTCTCTTTTTTCACCACCAGCGAATCATCACCGCGCAGGCAGGTACCGCCATAGTTACCGCCGACCGTAAAGGTGCAAACCTGGATGTATTTTCCATCCACCTTCGGCAGGCACCACAGCTGTTGGTAAATATTCTTGCGGTCGAAAAACTGACCGCTGGTTTTATCCAGCACTTCGTCCTGTGGGCCAATCAGGTCAATGTTGTTACCACAGCGGCCTGAAATTGGCTTAACCGCATAGCCAGTTTCCGCTAGCTGCTCGTTGACCACAAAATCGGTATCCAGCAGGTAACGATGATTCGGGAACAGCGACCACAGCACCGGCAGAATCGCCTTGTTGCCAGGGATGACCGTCCACAGCGGTTCAAACACTAAGACTTCAGGACGCAGCAGAACGTCAATCAGACGCACTTCATTATTGGGATGCCCGGTGCGAATCGGCACGGCGGCATACTCGTCGGCGCTGACTTCACGCACCTGCTCAATGGCGGTTTCCCATGCCCAGGTTTTCCAGACGCAGTTGACCAGCCGACCGTCGGCGTCAATAAGCTGCCCGGCGGCATCCCAGCGAAGCTCATCAAGGCCGTACAGGATTTTGCTGTCGAAACCGGCCTGAGTCAGCGAACGCTGGATAAACTGCGCGTGATAGTTCTCCTCCAGATCCTTGTCCTGCATGATATGCACGAAAGGGCGCGCACGGCTGTGCTTCCACGCCCCGGCCAGCTCATCCAGCAGGTTTTCCGCCGGGTTGTGTCCGGTACCGTAGTAACCCTGTTTCAGCCACTGTTCGAGGATCAGGCCACCTTCGGTATGGCAAGATGCGGAGTCGGCGTTGTACTCATAAACCTTCAGTCCGCGCTCATCCATACAGAAATCCATACGACCGGTAATCATATGATGCCGACGGCGTTGCCACGAGAGGCGCAGGCGCGGCCAGAGGATTTTCGGAATATCGAACAGCGCCAGCAGGCTGTCATCCTTCATCACCTTATCGGTGGCGTGCAGGTACATCAAATGCAGCTCGTTGGTCGCCTTGATAAGCTCCTGCTCGGCGCTTTCGCTAATGGTGAAATACTGGTAAGGGTCTTTATTGATAACGTGGCCGTTGGCTTCAACGTAGGCTTTTTGCAGCGAATCTTTCTCGTTGAGCCAGTTGCCGCGGAACTGGCCTTTATTCGGCAACCGCGCGCCTTTGATAGCCATCGCGTCACCCGGCAGAACCGGCTGCGGCAGGCTGTGCTCGGTATCAGCGGTTTGGATCATCCAGCCAAGGATTTCGGTATCGGCAAAGGTGTCTTTAATCGTGTAGATGCCGTTTTTCACTTCCAGCGTCAGCTCGCGGGTCCACTGCTGGCCCTGCGGCAGCGGCGCGTGAATCACGTTCTGCTCGGCGATCCGCACTTTATTCCCGACCAGTTGAGTAATTACCGCCACGTGTCCGGTGTGTTTAAACTCGCCGCCCTTCTGCCAAATCAGTAGAGAACCGGCAATCGGCGGACGGCGGGAGCCGTTAGCAAAAGCCTGCAACGGCAGAATATTGTCGTTGACCACTTCGCGCAGAAAACGTAGAGAGAAGATTTCGTAGGCCATGCCGACGTCGGTAAACACAAAGCCGTAGGTGAGGAACAGAAAGCGGCGCGCAAACTCTACGCACTGCCATTTGTGCCCCATATACTCATTACCGATATAACTGCGGAACGTGGCGTCATCCGGATAATCTTGCGGATTTAAGCTACTGTAATTCGAAGAATAAATCGCTACGCCGCCCGGCGCGTAGCCTAAAAGTGTACCAAACGGGGCGTCACTGTTTGTCGAACCTTTGCTCATTTAGCCTGACCTCAAATTAATGCAGCCCGGGCAGTTGGCGAAACAAAACTCCCTCTTCTTATCCTGCCGCAGGCACTTACCAGACAGAGGTGAAATGATGATACCACTCATTCGATTCGCTAATCGTGCCCTTAAGGAAAATAAGCCTGCGCCGCCAGGCAAAAGTGATATCGTTATTTGAGATAAAAAAACAATCAGGAGTCGACAATGAGCACACCTTCGCATCTGACTGCCCAACCGCTGGTCTGGGGGCATGGCCCACGCACCTTTGAGGTGTTCCTCGAACCGACCTGCCCTTACTCGGTGCGCGCCTTCAATAAACTTGATGACCTGCTGGATGAAGTTGGCGCGGATAACGTCACCATCAAAATTCGTCTTCAGTCTCAGCCGTGGCATCTGTTCTCCGGCGTCATCGTGCGCTGCATTCTCGCCGCATCCACTCTGCCGCACGGTCGCGAGCAGGCGCACAAGGTGCTGAAAGCCGTCGCTGACCACCGTGAGGAATTCGAGTTTACCGACCACTGTAGCGGGCCAAACATGAACGTCACGCCGCAGCAGATTATTGAGCGAATCGAACGCTATAGCCACGTCTCGCTGGCTGCGGCCTTTGCCCGTCCTGAGCTGCAAAGCGAGATCAAATGGCATAGCAAATATGCCCGCCAGAACGGCATTCACGTGTCGCCGACCTTTATGGTTAACGGCCTGGTGCAGGCGGATCTCGGCAGCGGCGATGATATCAGCGTGTGGGCCGCGCGAATTCTGGCTTAGTACGGCTCCGGCGCTATAGCGCCAACTACACTATTTCAACACCTCATGAAAAAGGCAGGCCAGCATGTCAGAGAATAACTACCAACCACCAAAAGTGTGGGAATGGAAGCAAAACAACGGCGGCGCATTCGCCAATATCAACCGTCCCGTCTCCGGCGCAACCCATGACCAGGAGCTGCCGGTGGGTGAACACCCGCTTCAGCTCTATTCGCTGGGGACGCCCAACGGTCAGAAGGTGACCATTATGCTGGAAGAGCTGCTGGCGCTGGGCGTTAGCGGCGCGGAGTATGACGCCTGGCTGATTCGCATCGGCGAAGGCGATCAGTTCTCTAGCGGCTTTGTCGAGGTTAACCCGAACTCGAAAATCCCCGCGCTCAGCGACCACTCCACCACGCCGCCGACGCGCGTTTTTGAATCCGGCAGCATCCTGCTCTATCTAGCGGAGAAGTTCGGTTTCTTCCTGCCAAAAGATCCGGCAGGCCGCACCGAAACCCTTAACTGGCTGTTCTGGCTGCAGGGTGCGGCTCCGTTCCTCGGCGGCGGCTTTGGCCACTTCTTCAACTATGCCCCGGTGAAAATCGAATACGCGATCGATCGCTTTACGATGGAAGCCAAGCGCCAGCTTGACGTGCTGGATAAGCAGCTTGCCCGCGGTCGTTTTGTGGCAGGAGAAGAGTACACCATTGCCGATATGGCTATCTGGCCGTGGTACGGTAACGTGGTGTTGGGGAATGTTTACAACGCCGCCGAATTCCTTGATGCAGGCAGCTATAAAAACGTGCTGCGCTGGGCGCAGGAGGTCGGAGACCGTCCGGCCGTGCAGCGTGGACGCATGGTTAACCGTACCTTCGGCCCGCTCAATGAGCAGCTCCACGAGCGCCATGCCGCCAGCGATTTCGAGACGCAAACCGAAGATAAGCGCCAGGCCTAATGCACTTACCCACCGGAGGCTTCAGCCTCCGGTTTTTAGCTTTCCAGCCGATATCCCGCCATAAAATAGCGCATTGACGTGCACGAACTTCCCTCTTTGAAGAAGTCCATCACCATATCCCTGTCCAGTCCATAGCGACGGGTGAGAATCCCCGCTTCCCAGGCGCTAAGCTGGCGGTCGCCGGTTTTTTCAAACATGCGGTGTGAATAGCCGAGCACGAACCCACGTTTATAGTCGGAGCAAAAATTTGCCGCATGCGTGGCGGTGTCAGCATGGGACGCCTGTAGCCCCGCCATTAGGCCTTTACCAAAATGGTTTTCCATCGAACTCCCCCCAATCGTTATATAAAAAATTATATAGCGATTTTTTGAGCGAGTGGTAGTGCTATTTCAGCCAATTTCGCTAGCGCAGATACTTCTCGAACCATGCCAGCGTGCGCTGCCAGGCCAGCTCGGCGGCAGCCCGATCGTAGCGCGGCGTGGAGTCATTATGAAAACCGTGGTTAACGCCCTGATAAATATAAGCCTCATAGACCTTATTGTGTTCCTTTAGCGCTTTTTCATAGGCGGGCCAGCCTTCATTGATGCCACTATCCAGTCCGGCATAGTGCAGCAGCAGCGGGGCCTTAATTTTGTCGACTTCGTTCAGCGGCGGCTGACGACCGTAAAACGGTACCGCACAGGCCAGCTCGGGGATCGCCACCGCTGCCGCATTGCTGACGCCGCCGCCGTAGCAAAAACCGGTAATCCCAATCTTTCCCGTTGCCTGAGGATGCTTCTCCATAAACGCAACCGCTGCAAGAAAATCGTTCATCAGCTTCACCGGATCGACCTTCTGCTGTAACTCCCGTCCTTCATCATCATTGCCGGGATAGCCGCCGACGGAGCTCAGACCATCCGGCGCCAGCGCAATATAGCCCGCTTTCGCCACCCGTCGGGTAACGTCTTCAATGTAGGGATTCAGACCTCGGTTCTCATGCACCACCACCACGGCAGGCGCTTTGTCAGTGATTTTCGTCGGCGTCACCATGTACGCCCGTACTTCGCCATGGCCATCGGGCGAGGGATAGTGAATATATTCCGGACGGATATCCGGGTCGGTAAACGCCACCTGCTCCGCCAGAGCATAGTTAGGCTTCAGCAGATTAAACAACGCTAAAGCGGTCATCCCGCCGACGGCATATTTTCCCGCCATCTGCAGAAACTCGCGTTTGCTGATTTTGCCGTGAGCATAGTAGTCATAGTACTCCAGCAACTGCTGTGGGAAATCTTTGGCCGTCAGTCGCGTCATCATCCTTCCTCCGTTATTAAGCGCCCTTTAAGCAAAGCAGAAGCTCGGGTATGCGCCAGCGGAGAAGAGTAGAAACAGGAGAAAAGAGCCCAGTGAGCGGGCCTACAGGGACACTAGATTTGTAGGCCGGGTAAGGCGCAAGCCGCCACCCGGCAGAAATACAAGCACAATGACTAAAACAGGTATGCCATCAGTTTCAGTGTTTAACTTTCGTCAGACGATCGAGATAGCCCATTACAAAGGCCGACAGCACGAACGTCAGGTGGATAATGACGTACCACATTAGCTTATTATCGGGGACGTTTTTTGCATCCATAAACACCCGCAGCAGGTGAATGGAAGAGATCGCCACAATGGAGGCAGCAACCTTATTTTTCAGTGAGGTAGCGTCCATTTTACCCAGCCAACTGAGCTTTTCTTTGCCCTCGTTGATATCCAGTTGCGAGACAAAATTTTCATAGCCGGAGAACATGACCATCACCAGCAGACCGCCCACCAGGGTCATATCCACCAACGACAGCAGGGTCAGAATCATATCCGACTCACTGACGCTGAAAATATGCGGCAGTATGTGGAAGATCTCCTGAAAAAATTTGATCGTCAGCGCAATCAGCCCAAGCGAAAGGCCAAAATAAACCGGTGCCAGCAGCCAGCGCGAGGCATACATAGCGTTTTCCAGAAAGCGTTCCATAAGATCCCGTAAGTTATCAAAAACGAACGGTATTATATCGCAACAGAGCAACGTTATAGCAACAGCTTACCAACAGAACAACTATCAGATGGGCGTAAAAAAGGCTGGCATGAGGCCAGCCTGGGGGAGATGCACTGGAGAGGGGGTTATTTTGCTTTTACGGTTTCTTCGCCCACCAGACCAATCTTCAGATAGCCCGCCTGATGCAAAGTATCCATAACTTTCATCATCGTCTCGTAATCCACGGTTTTATCCGCGCGGAAGAAGACCGTCGTGTCTTTCTTGCCTTCAGTCAGAACATCCAGCGACGTAATCATGCTCTCTTCAGTGATCGGGTCATTACCGAGGAACATGGTTTTATCCGCTTTCACCGACAGATAAATAGGCTTTTCAGGACGCGGCTGCGGCTGGCTGGAAGACGCCGGGAGATTCACCTTCACGTCTACGGTAGCGAGCGGAGCCGCCACCATAAAGATGATCAGCAGCACCAGCATGACGTCGATAAACGGCGTCACGTTGATGTCATGCATTTCGCCGTTATCATCGAGGTTTTCGTTAAAATGCATTGCCATAAAGCATCAACCTACGCGTAATTTCTGTGCGGTACGGACCGACTTAACGCCGCTGGCGCTCAGGTCGAGGTCACGGCTTTGCAGCAACAATACTTGAGCCGCAACATCGCCAAGAGAAGCTTTGTAGCTGGCAATCATACGGGCGAAGATGTTGTAGATGACAACAGCCGGGATCGCGGCGAAGAGGCCTATCGCCGTCGCCAGCAGCGCTTCCGCGATGCCTGGAGCAACAACCGCCAGGTTAGTGGTTTGCGTCTGGGCAATACCGATAAAGCTGTTCATGATGCCCCAGACGGTACCAAACAGGCCGACGAACGGGGAGATTGCACCGATAGTCGCCAGATAGCCATTACCACGCCCCATATAGCGACCGACCTGCGCCACGCGACGCTCAAGGCGGAAACCGGTACGTTCTTTAATGCCTTCGTTATCTTCCACGCCTGCGGAAAGCTCCAGCTCGTTCTGCGCTTCATTGAGCAGTTGCGAAGTCAGGCTTTTCGCATGGAAAGCGCTAGCGATATCGTTGGCCTGGTCGAGAGAGCGTGCTTCAGCAACCTGCTGCTGTTCGCGCTTGAGGCGGCGTTTGCTGGCCAGGGTCTCTGCGCCTTTGCCGAAAAAGATAGCCCATGTGACGACCGACGCCAGAATCAGGCCAATCATCACTACCTTAACGACAATATCGGCATGATGATACATACCCCAAACGGAGAGATCCGCCTGCATCAAATTATTACCCACACTGTATCTCCAGGACGTAAATCACAAAATCTGCGCACAATAATATCAAAACGACATCGAATTGATAGTGGTTCTCATTAGTATTTACACTGTGCAGCAAATCACGTTTATTTTCCTTGCGCTTACGCAGTAAAAAAGTTGCTGGCTCCGGCTTTAGGAAAATTTTTACCTGTATCCGTCGATGCCCGGTACACAAATAAGTATTCATGTTAGTTTAGACGTCCAGACGTATAAAAACAGGTTATCTGAACATGACTGATAAACATCTTGATACTGCGCTGGTCCACGCTGGCCGCCGTCAAAAGTATACTCAGGGCTCGGTAAACAGCGTGATTCAGCGCGCGTCATCGCTGGTTTTCGAAACCGTCGAAGCCAAAAAACAGGCCACCCGTAACAGGGCCAAAGGCGAGCTGTTTTACGGTCGTCGCGGCACCCTGACCCACTTTTCCCTGCAAGAAGCGATGTGCGAGCTGGAGGGAGGTGCAGGCTGCGCCCTTTTCCCCTGCGGCGCAGCGGCGGTCGCCAATAGCATCCTGGCCTTTGTCGAGCAGGGCGACCATGTTCTGATGACCAATACAGCCTACGAACCGACCCAAGATTTTTGCACTAAAATCCTCGCCAAACTTGGCGTAAGCACCAGTTGGTTTGACCCATTAATCGGTAGCGATATCGCTCGCCTGGTGCAGCCCAACACCCGAGTGGTATTTCTGGAATCCCCCGGCTCCATCACCATGGAAGTTCATGATGTTCCGGCAATCGTTGCGGCGGTTCGCAGCGTCTCCCCCGAAGCCATCATCATGATCGACAACACCTGGGCGGCGGGCATACTGTTTAAAGCGCTGGATTTCGGCATCGATATTTCCATTCAGGCCGGAACCAAATACCTGATTGGCCATTCCGACGGGATGGTCGGCACTGCGGTATCCAATGAGCGCTGTTGGGCGCAACTGCGCGAAAATGCCTACCTGATGGGGCAAATGCTGGACGCCGATACCGCCTATATGACCAGCCGCGGCCTGCGCACTTTAGGTGTACGCCTGCGTCAGCACCATGAAAGCAGCCTGCACATCGCCGAGTGGCTGGCGCAGCACCCGCAGGTGGCGCACGTCAATCACCCGGCGTTGCCCGGCAGCAAAGGGCATGAGTTCTGGAAACGCGACTTCACCGGCAGCAGCGGCCTGTTCTCTTTTGTGCTCAATAAACGCCTGACCGACGCCGAGCTTTCCGCCTATCTGGATCACTTCAGCTTGTTCAGCATGGCCTACTCCTGGGGCGGGTTTGAATCACTGATTTTAGCCAACCAGCCGGAGCAAATCGCCGCGATCCGCCCGGATGCTGAAGTCGATTTCAGCGGCACACTGATTCGCGTTCACATCGGGTTAGAAAATGTTACCGATCTGCTGGATGATTTAGCGGCGGGCTTTGCGCGTATCGTGTAGAGTGACAGTGAGTGGCAACATTAGCGGACGTTTTTAAGAGAAGCGGCCGCTTGAGTTGCGCCCGGGATCAAGGTGCTCGGGCCTCTTCAGGAGTACACTAGTCAAAAAATACGGTACCACTTAGGAAAGTCCATGGTTGTCATTCAAGAAATTGTCGCCGCGCTGTGGCAACATGATTTTGCCGCATTGGCAAACCCCCACGTTGTGGGCGTTGTATATCTGGTCATGTTCGCAACCCTATTTTTAGAAAACGGCCTGCTACCCGCCTCTTTTTTACCGGGCGATAGCCTGCTGCTGCTCGCCGGGGCGCTGATTGCCAAAGGCGTGATGGGCTTTGTGCCGACTCTTGCCATTTTGACAACGGCAGCCAGCCTGGGCTGCTGGCTGAGCTATATTCAGGGTCGCTGGCTGGGTAATACCGTAACGGTTAAACGCTGGCTCGGGCATCTGCCGGATAAATATCATCAGCGGGCAACCTGCATGTTTGATAAACACGGTCTGCTGGCGCTGCTGGCTGGTCGTTTCCTGGCATTCGTACGGACTCTGCTGCCCACCATGGCGGGGATTTCCGGGCTACCAAGCCGCCGCTTCCAGTTCTTTAACTGGCTGAGCGCGCTGCTGTGGGTTGGCGTGGTTACCGGTCTGGGCTACGCGCTGAGCATGATTCCTTTCGTTAAGCGTCATGAAGATCAGGTGATGACCTGCCTGATGATCCTGCCTATTGTGCTGCTGATTGCCGGTCTGCTCGGAACGGTTATCGTGGTTATCAAAAAGAAATACTGCAGCGCCTGATGCCCAATTCAGGGCGGCCTTTTTGCCGCCCTGTAGCCCCTCATTACATCCCCTGAATCGTCCTGATTCGCGCCGCATCTTCCCCCGGCGTAATACCGAAGTAACGCTTAAACTCACGGCTAAACTGCGACGCGCTTTCATATCCTACCCGCATCGCCGCCGCGCTGGCCTTCATGCCGTCGTGGATCATTAGCATGCGCGCTTTGTGCAGACGATAGGTTTTCAGGTATTGCAGCGGGGAGGTGCTGGTGACCGATTTAAAGTTATGGTGGAACGCTGAGACGCTCATATTGGCTTCCGCCGCCAGCTGATCAACGCTCAGGTTCTCGGTGTACTGACTTTCAATATGCTTCAACACGCGGCTAATCAGGCTGAAATGGGTCTGTCGACTCACCAGCGCCAGCAGCGCCCCGCCGCACGGCCCGATCAAGACGTGATAGAGGATTTCGCGGACAATCTGCTTACCAAGAATACGCGCGTCCAGTGGACGCTCCATCACATCCAGCAGGCGTTCCGCCGCGCACAGAATCTCTTCGGACAGCACCGCCGAGTTGATCCCGCTTGATGCCATTGACGGCTGAAACTGCTCATCTTCACCAATATCCATCAGCAGTTCTTGCAACTGAAGAATATCGACATTTAGCCTAATCCCCGCCAGCGGCACTTCCGGAGTGGCGAAGGTTTCGCACTCGAACGGCAGCGGCACCGTCAGCAGCAGATATTCATTGGTGTCATAGCGAAAGGTCCGCTCGTTGATGTAGCCAATTTTATGCCCGGAAAAGAGAAAAACGATCCCCGGCTGGTACATGACCGGCGTACGGGTACCCGGCTGCGTGCCATACAACAGGCGAATATCCGGCAGCAGACTAGTGAGTATTTCTTCTTTATCTTTCAGCTGATTAACTTTATTTGTTAATAGCTGGCATATCTCGGCGCGCTTCATTTATCGTGCTTCTCCGAACGTTTTTTTACCTCAGCATTGTGAGTGCTTTTTGGGGATTTCTCCAGCCCTTAAGAGAAATGGGCAAGACAACGGCAGGAATGTGCATTGAGGGAAACGGGCGACAGGACCACAATGTTCGTCATCTGGCAGAGGTATTGTCTCTGTTGGCGGATTTATCTATTTGAGGGCACCAGCCATGAATAATTTCGACCTACATACCCCAACCCGCATTCTGTTCGGTAAAGGCGCGATTGAAAACCTGCGCGATCAAATCCCGGCGGATGCACGCGTGCTTGTCACCTACGGCGGCGGTAGCGTGAAGAAAACCGGCGTGCTTGATCAGGTTCTGAGCGCGCTAAGCGGCATTGACGTCCTGGAATTTGGCGGCATCGAGCCAAACCCATCCTACGAAACGCTGATGAACGCGGTGAAAATCGCGCGTGATGAAAAGATTACTTTCCTGCTGGCGGTCGGCGGCGGTTCCGTTCTCGACGGTACCAAATTCATCGCCGCGGCGGCGCACTATGATACCAGCATCGATCCGTGGGAAATCCTCGAAACCTACGGTAGCAAAGTTGCCAGCGCCATCCCGATGGGCTCTGTGCTGACGCTGCCAGCGACCGGTTCCGAATCCAATAAAGGCGCGGTGATTTCACGTAAAACCACTGGTGACAAACGCGCGTTTATGTCTTCTCACGTTCAGCCGGTATTCGCCATCCTTGACCCGGTTTACACCTACACTCTGCCGCCGCGCCAGGTTGCTAACGGCGTGGTTGACGCATTTGTCCATACCGTTGAGCAGTACGTAACTTACCCGGTTGATGGCAAAATTCAGGACCGTTTCGCCGAAGGCATTCTGCTGACGCTGGTGGAAGATGGCCCGAAAGCACTGAAAGAGCCGGAAAACTACGACGTTCGCGCCAATATTATGTGGGCCGCAACCCAGGCGCTGAACGGCCTGATTGGCGCAGGTGTGCCGCAGGACTGGGCAACCCATATGCTGGGCCATGAACTGACCGCAATGCACGGGCTTGATCATGCACAGACGCTGGCTATCGTCCTGCCCGCCCTGTGGAATGAAAAACGCGACGCTAAACGCGCCAAACTGCTGCAGTACGCCTCGCGCGTCTGGAACATCACCGAAGGTTCAGAAGACCAGCGTATCGATGCCGCTATTGCTGCGACGCGTGATTTCTTCGAACAAATGGGCGTTCCGACTCGCCTTTCTGCCTACGGTCTGGATGGCAGTTCTATCCCGGCGCTGCTGGCGAAACTCGAAGAGCACGGTATGACTCAACTGGGTGAAAACCAGGATATTACTCTGGACGTCAGCCGCCGTATTTACGAGGCCGCACGCTAATAAACATCCTCTCTGACGCGTAAACTCACGCAAAGGAGAGGAGTTTAACTACCGTTTTTAGCTATTTCGTCCAGACTTAATGCTACCCCTCGGCGGAATTTATTCCGCCGAGTTCATTAACAGGAGGAAGGCATGACACATCCAACCGTTATAAAACTACACGACGGCAACCTGATGCCCCAGCTGGGGCTCGGCGTGTGGAAAGCAGGCAACGAGGAAGTCGTCTCCGCCATTCACAAGGCGCTGGAAGTCGGTTATCGCTCGTTTGACACCGCCGCCGTGTACCAGAATGAAACTGGCGTCGGTAATGCGCTGAGCAGCGCAGGCGTCGCCCGTGATGAGCTGTTTGTCACCACAAAGTTATGGAATAACGATCAAAAACAGCCCCATGAAGCGCTCCAGGAAAGTCTTAAAAAACTCCAGCTCGACTACGTCGATTTATATTTAATTCACTGGCCGGTTCCGGCAACCAACCATTACGTGGACGCCTGGAAAAGCTTAATTGAGCTTCAGCAGCAAGGACTGGCGAAAAGCATCGGCGTCTGTAATTTCCAGATTCATCATCTACAAAAGCTAATTGATGAAACTGGCGTCGCCCCGGTAATTAACCAGATTGAACTTCACCCTTTGTTGCAACAGCGCCAGCTTCACGCCTGGAACGCCACGCATAAAATCCAGACCGAGTCCTGGAGCCCACTGGCCCAGGGGGGCGAAGGCGTATTCAATCAGAAAATCATCCATCAACTGGCGGATAAATACGGTAAGACACCGGCACAAATCGTTATTCGCTGGCATCTGGACAGCGGTCTGGTGGTGATCCCGAAATCCGTGACACCATCGCGCATCGCCGAGAACTTTAACGTCTGGGACTTCCGTCTCGACAAAGATGAATTGAGTGAAATCACCAAACTGGATCAGAACAAACGTCTGGGTCCTGACCCGGATCAGTTCGGCGGTTAATCCTTCCCTCAAGCCCGGTTTCTTCCGGGCTTTTCAGAAATTATTCATTCCCCATCGCCAGCGCCATTGTTAACCTCTCTGATAGCCTTTTACCTCAGGAACATTAACGTGAAATTCCACCCCAAATGGCTATTGTTCAGTGTACTGTGGTGTTTATGCAGTCCTGAGGCATTCGCTGAAGAGACACCGGAAGAGACCGTCAGGCAAATTTATCAACGCTACAGCAACGGCTCTAATCCCATCATTTTCGACGATTTAAGCGACAAATCGATTATCTCTGCGCGGATGAAACAGGCTCTCGCCCTGGATAATCGTTTTACTCTTCCCGGCGACAGCGGCTGGTTGAATGCCGATCCTGTCTGCGACTGTCAGGATTACGAAAACCTGGTGCTGGAAGATGTCACCATTGGCCAGTTGGATGCGACCCACGCCGATGCTGTCGTGCGCTTTCGCCCATTTCAGGAAAGCGAAGAGATAGTCACGCTGACGCTAAAACTGATAGCAGAAAACAAGCGCTGGCTGATTGACGATGTAATTAACGAATCCGGTAGCCTCTATCAGGGGCTGGAGGGTAATAATCTAAAAACCCTTGCCGTACTAAAATCGCTACAAAAAAAACAGCCCCAGGAATTTATCCATGAACTGCTTTCCCGCATGGGAGAATCAACATGGTCGTGGACCGGCGTAGTTTCGGCAGAATTCAGGCAAACCGTAACGGAATATCAACTGACCCGTTTCTCTTTTGCCGATGATGACTATCTCGCTTTGCTTGAAGCCGAGCCAATATGTGATTGTGAAATCACTCAATTCAAAAAAATCGACAGCATCACGGCGATAGAAAACAAAGGCGACACCGCCCGAATACGCGCCCATTTGTCGTTCACCAAAGGTCCAGGAAAAGTGCAGGACTTTCTTCTCCACCTTTACCACGACCAATGGGTTATTGATGATTTTATTTCGTCAGAACACGGCAGTTTACTTCAGCGGATGCGAGAGGCTATTCGCCGGAATAAACAATGATGGCTGACAGCACCTCAATAAACCAGGAGTCCAACCATGAGCTGTATTTTCTGCCAAATTGTCGAAGGTAAGGCCCCGTGCCATAAGGTGTGGGAAGATGAACACCACCTCGCCTTTCTCTCTATTTTCCCTAATACCGACGGTTTTACGGTCGTGATCCCGAAGAAGCATTACCCCAGCTACGCTTTTGATATGCCGCCGCAGGCACTGGCCGATTTAGTACTGGCAACCCAGAAAGTGGCAAAGCTTCTGGATAAGACCTTCGATGACGTGAGCCGTAGCGGAATGTTTTTTGAAGGCTTCGGCGTGGATCATGTCCACAGTAAGCTCAGCCCGATGCACGGCACCGGCGATATGGCCCACTGGCAGCCGATCGAATCCCGCCTGGCGAAGTTTTTTGACCAGTATGAAGGCTATCTCTCTTCACATGATCATGAACGAGCGGACGATGAGAAGCTGGCGGCGCTGGCGGCCAGAATCAGAAAAGCGTAAACACAGAATTGGCTTTGCTGTTTAGCAAAGCCGTCCGTACTCCAGGACCATCAGGCCCGGTAAGCAAATCATACCGGGCATAATACAGAATTAACGACTGACGACCTTACCGCGTTTGGCTGGTTTCTTCGCTGTCGCCCCGCCATTCGAACGCTGATGCACAATTGGCGTATGCTTGGTCAGCGCCGAACGGGTGTTGCGGTTCTGGCGGCGCGCTTCACGCATTTCATCCAGCGTCGGTGCCGGAACCAGACAATCACGACGACTGCCAATCAGGTGCTTTTTACCCATGGTTTCCAGCGCCTGGCGGATCAGCGGCCAGTTAGCCGGATCGTGGTAGCGCAGCAGGGCCTTATGCAGACGACGCTGTTTGTCACCCTTCGGTACCACCACGTCTTCACTCTTATAGCCAATCTTGCCCAGCGGGTTCTTGCCGGTGTAATACATGGTGGTGGAGTTTGCCAACGGCGACGGATAGAAGTTCTGCACCTGATCCAGACGGAAACGATGCTGCTTCAGCCACAGCGCCAGGTTCACCATATCCTCATCACGCGTACCAGGGTGCGCAGAGATAAAGTACGGAATCAGATACTGCTCTTTGCCGGCCTGCTTCGAATAGGTATCAAACAGCTCTTTAAAGCGGTCGTAGCTACCCATACCCGGCTTCATCATCTTCGACAGCGGCCCTTCTTCAGTGTGTTCCGGAGCAATCTTCAGATAGCCGCCAACGTGGTGGGTCGCCAGCTCTTTGATATAACGCGGGTCTTCCACGGCGATGTCGTAACGCACGCCGGAAGCGATCAGGATCTTTTTGATCCCCTTAAGGTCACGAGCGCGGCGATAGAGATTGATCGTCGGCTCATGGTTGGTATCCATATGCGGACAGATATCCGGATACACACAGGACAGGCGGCGACAGGTCTGCTCCGCGCGCGGTGACTTACAGCGCAGCATATACATGTTGGCCGTCGGGCCGCCAAGATCGGAGATAATACCGGTAAAACCGGGAACCGTGTCGCGAATAGCTTCGATTTCATTAATGATCGAATCTTCAGAACGGCTCTGAATAATGCGCCCTTCGTGCTCGGTAATGGAGCAGAATGAACAGCCGCCAAAGCAGCCGCGCATAATGTTAATCGAGAAGCGGATCATCTCGTAGGCCGGGATGCGCGCATCGCCGTAGGCCGGGTGCGGAATACGTTTGTACGGCAGCGCAAACACGCTATCCATCTCTTCGGTAGACAGCGGAATAGCCGGTGGGTTAACCCAAATGTAGCGCTCACCGTGTTTTTGCATCAGCGCGCGGGCGCAGCCAGGGTTGGTTTCATGGTGCAGAATACGCGAGGCGTGGGCATAGAGAATTTTGTCGCCTTTGACTTTCTCAAAGGACGGGAGCAGCACGTAGGTTTTTTCCCACGGCTTAGGACGCGGCGGCTGTACGGTGACGCGTTTGGCTTCTTGCTTCGGCGGCGCAACGGTTTTGTTATCCGCGCACGGCAGGTCTTCACCATACGGATGCGGGATCGGGTCGATTTTGCCCGGCGTATCCAGACGGGTGGAATCCACCCCGCTCCAGCCCGGCAGCGCTTCTTTCACCATGATGGCGGTATTACGCACGTCGCGGATATGTCCGATAGGCTCACCAGCAGCCAGACGGTGCGCCACTTCCACCAGCGGACGTTCGCCGTTGCCGAACATCAGCATGTCGGCTTTAGAATCGACCAGCACCGAGCGGCGCACGGTATCAGACCAGTAATCGTAATGCGCGGTACGGCGCAGGCTGGCTTCGATGCCGCCAAGGATCACCGGCACATCTTTCCAAGCCTCTTTGCAGCGCTGGGTGTAGACCAGCGTGGCGCGGTCCGGGCGTTTGCCCGCCACGTTACCCGCCGTGTAGGCATCGTCATGACGCAGCTTGCGGTCTGCGGTATAACGGTTAATCATCGAGTCCATGTTGCCAGCGGTTACGCCAAAGAACAGGTTCGGTTTGCCCAGACGCATAAAGTCATCTTTATTGTTCCACTCCGGCTGGGAAATAATCCCCACGCGGAAACCCTGTGCTTCCAGCATACGGCCACAAATCGCCATCCCGAAGCTCGGGTGATCGACATAAGCATCGCCGGTCACGAGGATGATGTCGCAGCTATCCCAGCCAAGTTGGTCCATCTCTTCTCGCGACATCGGCAGAAACGGCGCAGGGCCAAAGCAGGCGGCCCAGTACTGCGGCCAGGAGAAAAGGTCACGATCCGGTTGGATCAGGGATATTGCGCTCATATTGCTTCCGGGGAAAATGATAAAAAAATAATCAAAAGGGCGGCGATTATAAGCCGGAACGATGGGAGAAATGAAGGAGGTTTTTCTGGTCCCAGCAGGGATCCTGCCGGGACAATGTAAATTACGGTGCTGGATTCACCAGCATCTGGCCAATTGAGCCACGGTCAGCAAGCTCCAGCGTCTGGCTTAAGTACTGGAACGGGAAATGCGGCCAGGAAGGCTGGGCGTAGTACACCAGCAGCTCCACTTGTCCATCGACCCAGACGGTATCTTTCCAGCCACGGTCTTCCGGGAAAGGCGCGGAGCCGTTGACGTTACGCACCTGGAACATCACCCCTTCAATATGGAAGGATTGCGGTCGGTCGGCACGCACCGTCCAGCGCTCCCAGGTTCCCTGCTGAGCAGTAATGTCGATACGCTGCGGATCCCACAGCTGGCCGTTAATGCCCGGATCGTCGCCCAGGCTAATGTCCCGGCTGCGAATCGGCGCACCGGTCAGGATTTCCGTCGGTAGCAAACGCACCGGCAAACTATCGGTCACCAGCGGCAGCAGACCTGTCGGGCGCAGGGTCAGGATAAGTGTAGAAATCAGGATACTCGACGGCTCGAAGAAGCCGCGAATACGATCGACGATGCTTGCCGCTTCACCACAGGTAATCGACACTTCATCGCCGTTGGTCATATCGACCAGAATTTCTCGCCGCTCGCCGGGAGCCAGCGACAGCTGCTTGAGCGAAACCGGTGCGGGGAGCAGCCCCTGATCGCCAGAGATAACGTGCAGCAAACGGCCGTCGCTCATCTGTAGCTGATAACGGCGAGAGTTGGAAGCATTCAGCAAGCGCAGTCGTACCCAGCCGCGCGATACCTCAACGAATGGACCTTGCACGCCGTTTACCAACAGCGTATCGCCGACAAAGCCGCCGCTGCCGGGTTCGCTGTATTCCGGCGTACCAAAGTTATCCAGACGCTTGTCCTGGATAATCACCGGGAAATCATCAACGCCATAGTGATTAGGGATCGGCAGGTTTTTACTGACGTCATCTTCCACCAGCCACATCCCGGCGAGGCCGTTGTAGACCTGTTTCGCCATATGATTTGGTGTGTTGGCTTGATACCACAACGTCGCCGCGCTTTGACGAATTGGCAGCACCGGAGCCCAGTCAGCGTTGGCTGACATCATGCGCGCCGCGCCACCGATTAGCGGCCCAGGAACCTGCAGGCCACGGATCGTCATCGCGACGTTTTCCGTTAACCGGTTGCTGTAAATCAGCTTCACGTCGTCGCCATTCCAGACGCGAATGGTCGGCCCCATATAGCGACCGTTGATGCCCCATACCGACGCACGGGTGCCGGGTGTGAACGACCAGTGCGCACGTTGGAGAGTCAAAAACAGCGGCTGACCGCGCCGGGACTCCAGCAGCGGAGGGATCGGCAACGCAGGCTGCTGGCCAGCGGCCTGTGCCTTCAGTGGCGCAGCGCCTGCGCACAGCGCAACGCCTGAAGCCTTAATAAACTGACGCCGACTGAGTGACATATTAACTCCGTGAGATACTGACTAATCAATAAGGGAATTCGTTTCCCGCCAGCAATACGCCTGCTATTTGCGGCGTTTCCTGTGTTATTTCTTTCCTGCTGCTTCGCGCTCAGCAACTTCTTTGTCCAGCTCGGCAATTTTGGCGGCCATCAGCTCGCGACAGTGCGTCGCCAGCGCGCGAACGCCATCTTTCCCATACTGGCTGGTATCAACCGGCGGCAGCATTTCTACAATCACCAGACCATTGTTCAGGCGATTGAGGTTAATCTTATTCGATGTATTGGACACGCACACTGGAATAATCGGCACGCCAGCGGCAATCGCCGCATGAAAGGCACCGGTTTTAAAAGGCAGCAGGCCACGGCCACGGCTGCGCGTGCCTTCCGGGAACATCCAGAAAGAGACGTTACGTTCTTTAAACGCGTTCACGACTTCCGCAATGGTGCCGTGCGCTTTTGCCCGGTTGTTACGGTCAATCAGCAGATTCCCCGTCAACCAGTAGAGCTGACCGAAAAACGGGATCCACGCCAGGCTCTTTTTACCCACGGTTACCGTCGGCGGCTGCACGATTTTCGATGCCGTCACCATATCATAATTGTTCTGGTGGTTAGCGATATAGATGGCCTTGCCGTAGCTTTCCGCATCCGCAGGCTTGCGCAGCTCTACCTTCAGGCCGAACACCGGCGATAGCTTGCCAAACAGATGGCCGAAGGTCGCAACATGTTTAGGATTACGCGGACTGAACAGACAGTAAATACAGCCGAATATGGAGACCAGAAGACAATAGATGACAACGATAATTAGTCGAAAAATAAATAGCATAGCTACCTCTAAAACCCAAACCGCTTAGAATTATACACATCATCCTTCAAACTGCCTCTTTGTTGGCTACGCTCAGAAACCCCAGTCACATAGCTGTCTATGCTCCAGGGATTTCCTCACTTGCCGCCTCGATGCATCCTGAATGATTTTGTGTATGACTCGCTGTTTCGCAGATTGCAGGCACCGGAAATCATGGCAAAGCGCATTGAGCATCTTGAATGATTTTGTGGATATTGTTAATCGCAATGCCTGAATAAACAACGATTTTGCGGCAAATATTCGCCTTCCTCACTTAACCGCGAGGAAGGCTCACTTTACTCTACTCTTCACTGTCGCCTGTTGAAGGGCGACGCGGTGAATCGATGTCCACCCGGTCAATTTTCTGCAGTCCGCGCATCAGAGAACCGCGACGACCGCGCTCGCCGGTAACTTTCTGCAGTTCTTCCGGACGCAGTTTAATTTTCCGCTTACCGACATGAATAGTCAGCGTACTTTGCGGCGGCAGAACAAACAGATGCGCCAGGCTATCCTGACCGGAAGCCGCTTCTGCCGACGGAATATTGATAATCTTGTTACCTTTACCTTTCGACAACTGCGGCAAATCGCTGACCGGGAACATCAGCATACGCCCGGCAGCAGTGATGGCCAGCAGCATATCGGATTCATCCTCAATAACCAGCGGCGGCATCACGTGCGCGTTATCCGGAAGGCTAATCAACGTCTTACCGGCGCGGTTGCGAGCAACCAGGTCATTAAAGGTACAAATGAAGCCGTAGCCTGCATCGGAAGCCATCAGCAGCTTCTGCTCGTCGGACTCCATCAGCATATGTTCAACCGTCGCGCCCGGCGGCAGCGTCAGCTTGCCGGTGAGCGGCTCGCCCTGACCACGGGCGGACGGCAAGGTGATCGGGTCAACCGCATAGCTACGCCCGGTAGTATCAATAAACACCACTGGTTGATTACTTTTGCCTTTCACGGCCGATTTGAAGCTATCACCGGCTTTATAGTTCAGCCCCGGCGCGTCGATATCATGACCTTTGGCGCTACGCACCCAACCGCTCTGCGACAGCACGATAGTCACAGGCTCTGACGGCAGCATGTCGTGCTCGCTCATCGCCTTCGCTTCTTCACGCTCGCGCAGCGGCGAGCGACGCTCGTCACCAAAGGCGTCGGCATCAGCCTGCAGCTCTTTCTTCAGCAGGTTATTCATCTTACGTTCAGAGGCCAGAATAGACTGCAAGTGGTCGCGTTCTTTTTCCAGCTCGTTCTGCTCACCGCGAATCTTCATCTCTTCCAGCCTGGCGAGATGGCGCAGTTTTAACTCCAGAATCGCTTCCGCCTGGGTTTCGCTAATGCCGAAACGCGACATCAGGGCCGGCTTCGGTTCATCTTCGTGGCGGATAATTTCGATAACTTCATCGATATTCAGGAACGCTACCAGCAAACCTTCAAGGATATGCAGGCGCTTGAGGACTTTCTCCAGACGGTAGCTCAGACGACGACGTACGGTATCGCGACGGAAGGTCAGCCATTCAGAGAGGATTTCCAGCAGGTTTTTCACCGCCGGGCGGTTATCCAGACCTATCATATTCAGGTTGATACGATAGCTCTTTTCCAGATCGGTCGTCGCGAACAGGTGGTTCATCACCTGCTCCATATCAACGCGGTTGGAGCGCGGGACGATCACCAGACGGGTCGGGTTTTCGTGATCCGATTCGTCGCGCAGGTCATCGACCATCGGCAGCTTCTTATTACGCATCTGGGCGGCGATTTGCTCCAGCACTTTTGCGCCAGAGACCTGGTGCGGCAGGGCGTTAATCACCACCGCGCCGTCCTCTTTGGTCCACACCGCACGCATGCGCACGGAGCCACGACCGTTCTGGTAGATTTTGCGGATCTCGGCACGCGGAGTAATGATTTCCGCTTCGGTCGGGTAATCCGGCCCCTGCACGATATCCAGCAGCTCATCCAGCGAGGTCTGTGGTTTTTCAATCAGGGTGATCGCCGCCCTGGCCACTTCGCGCAGGTTATGCGGCGGAATATCCGTCGCCATCCCGACGGCAATGCCGGTAGTGCCGTTCAGTAGAATGTTTGGCAGACGCGCAGGCAGCATTTTCGGCTCCTGCATGGTGCCGTCGAAGTTTGGAACCCAGTCGACGGTGCCCTGCCCCAGTTCGCTCAGCAGCAGCTCAGCATACTTCGACAAACGGGATTCGGTATAACGCATCGCGGCGAAGGATTTCGGATCGTCCGGCGCGCCCCAGTTCCCTTGACCGTCTACCAGCGGGTAGCGGTAAGAGAACGGCTGAGCCATCAGCACCATCGCTTCATAGCATGCGCTATCGCCGTGCGGGTGATATTTACCCAACACGTCGCCGACGGTACGGGCGGACTTTTTGAACTTCGCGCTAGCGTTCAGCCCCAGTTCAGACATCGCATAGACGATGCGACGCTGGACCGGCTTCAGGCCATCGCCAATAAACGGCAGCGCCCTGTCCATGATGACGTACATGGAATAGTTCAGGTAGGCGTTTTCCGTAAATTCATGTAGCGCAAGGCGCTCTGCCATATCGCTCATTAATCGTAATTCCTCAACTAAAAGCCAACCATCTAAGGGGCAATATTGCCGCAGATAGTACCTTATCTGGCGCGTCGAGTCACAAGAGTTCGATAGTTTACCGCCGCCGAAAAACAGCTGACGGCGGTAAAATCAGTACGCTTTGATGTACAGCTCTTTGCTGTAAACGTAATCCTGCGGATTATGTAATGGGAAACCACCAACATATGGTTTTAGCAGTTTAATCATCGGCTGATAGTAGATAGGGATCAACGGTGCCTGCTGGTTGATGATCATTTCCGCTTGCTGATAAAGCGCATTGCGTTTTTGTGCATCAGCAGTCTTCGCCGCCTGCTCCAGTAGCGCGTCGTACTGCGCATTCTGCCAGCATCCGACGTTGTCCTCGCTGGTGCTGGTTAAGGTATTGAGAAACGTCGACGCTTCATTCCAGGTCGCATCCCACGACTGGCGCGACAGCATAAAGTCTCCTGCGCGGCGGGCATCGAGGTAGGTTTTCCACTCCATCGAACGCAGCTTCACATCCACGCCCAGCCACTTTTTCCATTCTGAAGAGAGCGCAATGGCGGTTTTTTCGTGTAAATCGTATTTGTTATAAAACAGCTCAAAACGCAGCGGGTGCGCAGCGTCATAACCCGCTTGCTTGAGCAGCGCCTGGGCCGTTACGGCTCGTTCGTTCATCGGCTGCTGCAGCTCTGCCAGAACCGGCGCATTAAACCCATCGACCTGTGGTGGCGTTAAGGTGGTTGCTGGCGTGCGTAATCCCAGGACTTTTTGCGCAATTAGCGCACGATCGACCGTCAGATAGAGCGCCCGACGCACGCGTACATCGTCAAACGGCGCTTTGCGAGTATTGAAGTTGTAGTACTCGCTATTGAGCCGTGGAATGATTTGCAGCTCGCCGGGCCGCTCCTTCTGAATGGCCGGGATCTGCTGGGCGGGAGCCCAGGTTAAATCGACTTCTCCAGCGCGATAACGGTTGTAGCCGGTGACGGCGTTATCCAGGGCCAGATAATCTACCTGCTGCAATACGGTATGCTGCGCATCCCAATAATGCGGATTTTTACGGGCCACAATTTTTTCATTTACTACCCATTTATCCAGCACAAACGCGCCGTTATAAACCATGTGCTCTGGCTTACTCCAGGCATCACCATATTTTTTAATCACGTGTTGTGGAACGGGAAATAGCGTCGGCCAGGCCAGCATCGTCGTAAACCAGGGCACCGGCTGCGTGAGGGTCACCTCCAGCGTGGTGTCGTCAATCGCCCGAACGCCTAACGCACTGACATCAGCTTTACCTGCCATGATTTGCGTCGCATTTTCAATATGCGCTTGTGCTAAATATCCGGCAAAAGGGCTGGCGGTTTGCGGTGCCACGGCGCGCTGCCACCCGGCGACAAAATCGCCAGCGGTCAACGGCTGCCCATCGGACCATTTGAGATCTTTGCGTAGGTGAAACACATAGCGTTTACCGTCATCAGACACTTGCCAGCTTTGCGCCTGCCCGGGCTGGACGCGGCCATCGCTATCCATCCACACCAGCCCCTCGAACAGATCGATCACAATCTGCGCTGCTGTATTCTCTTCAACTTTTTGCGGGTCAAGCGTGCCGGGATCGCTATGATTGTTGTAACGAAAAACCTGCTTTGCGGCGAGAGATGTATTGGCGGGAACGTCTGCGGCGTACAGAGGAGAAACGCCTACCAGGCTGACCAGCCATAATAATGCATGAGATTTCATGGTATTCCTTACCAGACCAATAATTAGCGCAAACACAATACGCTTACCCCTGCGATGCTCATACACATCGAATGCGATAATGCTCACTGTGGCACAAATTATTCTGCCCTTCTCTCATGCCTGATTATGGCCCTGAGCCATCTGATACGATTGGCTCAGGGAACGGGCCTTACGGCGTGACTTTACGAATCTGCTTCACGTCGATTTCTACCGAGTTCCAGTCTTTATCGACTTCACCCTGAATCTCTACCGTATCCTGCGGAGTCACGGTCACGCCATTCCAGCGTTTATGGTCGATATCCACGTTGACGGTGCCGGAGCTGTCCTGAAATTTATACAGGTCGTCGGAAATACGCTCGACGATTTTACCGCGCAGGGTCACCCAGGTGTCATCACGCAGAGATTTGGCATTAGCTACCGTCGTTACGCTACCGTTCGGGCCGATAAACCCGCCGTTTTGCGTGGTCGTCTGGCTGGTTTGCGTGGAGCCTGGGCCGGAAAAGCCTCCCTGTTCAGCAGCCAGGACTGGCATAGAAACTAAGGCGATAATAGCGGTCATTGCGGCGAACTTTTTCATCATGTTTTCTCCCTTTGTGTTTATACCGTCACTATTACACAAGGCAAAACTTAACAACTTCTTAAGCGGAAAAAAGAAATTTTATTGCTGTACAGCGCGCGTGACAACGCGCTTTACTGCTTTCATCTCAGTGGGCCACAGGAGCAGGCTAATGCGCATTTTAGTGGTGGAAGACGACAAACTGATTGGCGACGGCATTAAAGTCGGGCTGACAAAAATGGGCTTCAGCATTGACTGGTTTACCCGCGGTGAAGAGGGGAAAGCCGCGCTGTACAACGCCCCTTATGACGCCATTATTCTGGACCTGACGCTTCCCGGCATCGACGGCCTGGATATCCTGCGCGAATGGCGCGACAAAGGCCGCCATGAACCGGTACTGATCCTCACCGCCCGCGACGCGCTCAGCCAGCGGGTCGAAGGCTTACGGCTCGGTGCCGATGACTATCTTTGCAAACCTTTTGCGTTAATTGAAGTCGCTGCGCGTCTCGAAGCGCTGATACGCCGCGCCCACGGCCAAAGCAGCAGCGAACTGCGACATGGCAACGTCGTCCTCGACCCAACCCGACTCACCACCACGCTGAATGGCGAAAATCTACCGCTCAAGCCGAAAGAGTTCGCTTTACTGGAACTGTTAATGCGTAACACCGGGCGCGTCCTACCGCGCAAACTTATCGAGGAAAAACTCTATAACTGGGATGACGACGTCTCCAGCAATGCGATAGAAGTGCACGTTCATCATCTACGCCGCAAGCTCGGCAGCGAATTTATCCGCACCGTCCACGGTATCGGCTATACCCTGGGTGATGTATGAAACGACTGGGCCGATTGAGTTTGCGCGTCCGTCTGACGCTCCTTTTTCTACTGCTGACCAGCGCCGCATGGGGAATTGCCAGTTTTATCGCCTGGCAACAAACCACCGATAAGCTGGATAAGCTGTTCGATACCCAGCAACTCCTGTTCGCCCGCCGTCTTAGCGCGATGAATTTCGACGAACTTCATACTCTCGCTCCGCAGGTGCGGGCGAAGAAGAAGGTCAAGCATGGGCATCTCGACGACGATGCGCTGGCTTTCGCTATCTTTACTACCGACGGCAAGATGGTGCTCAACGATGGTGAAAACGGCCAGGATATCCCCTGGGGCATGAATCGTGAGGGATTCAGCGACGGCTATTTACGTAACGATGACGATGAGTGGCGCTTCCTGTGGCTCACCACCCGCGACGGTCGCCATCGCATCGTCGTCGGCCAGGAGTGGGATTATCGCCGTGAGATGGCGCTGGATATCGTTACCTCTCAGCTTACGCCCTGGCTGGTTGCGCTACCGCTGATGTTCCTGCTGCTAATTGTGCTACTGAGCCGCGAGCTGGCCCCGCTAAAAAAATTGGCCAACACCCTACGTGCCCGCGCGCCGGACTCCGCCGAAACGCTCAATACCGATCATGTTCCCAGTGAAGTTCGCCCACTGGTCGACGCGCTGAATCAGCTCTTTATCCGCACGCATGACACCATGACTCGTGAGCGGCGCTTCACCTCCGATGCCGCCCACGAACTGCGCAGCCCGCTGGCGGCACTGAAGGTTCAGACCGAAGTCGCTCAGCTCTCTATGAACGATGCTCAGGGCATGGATAAAGCGCTGACGCAGCTTCATCAGGGTATTGACCGCGCAACCCGGCTGGTCGATCAGCTCCTGACCTTATCACGCCTGGATTCGCTGGCGCAGCTTGATGATGTCCAGACGATCGCTATTGATGAACTGCTTCAATCGGCGGTTATGGAGATGTACCACAGCGCGCAGCAGGCCGGTATTGAGTTGCGTCTGCATCTGAACGCCACCAACATCATGCGAACCGGCCAGCCGCTGTTACTGAGCCTGCTGGTGCGTAATCTTCTGGATAACGCCGTGCGCTATAGCCCCGCTGGCAGCCAGGTCGATATCACGCTGAATGCACGTGAATTTTGCGTGCGCGACAACGGCCCCGGTATCAGCGCCGAAGCGCTGGCGCGTATTGGCGAGCGCTTTTATCGCCCTCCCGGTCAGGACCAACCCGGTAGCGGTCTGGGGTTGTCTATTGTCCAACGCATCGCCGCGCTGCACGGCATGACGGCCAGTTTTGCTAACGCCCGAGGCGGCGGCTTCGAGGCACGCGTTAGCTGGTAGCGGTATTATTGCTAAAAAAGCAAAAGACTTTGCACATTTTGCTCATTTTACCGCTCCACCCTGCGGGGTAAAATCAGCGACAAAATTGCAATCTTGAGGATAAAAAATGAGCAACATTCTTATTATCAACGGCGCGAAAAAATTCGCCCACTCTAACGGCCAACTGAATGACACCCTGACCGAGGTCGCGGATGGTTTTCTGCGCGACGCCGGGCATGATGTTAAGATCGTTCGCGCCGAGAGCGAATACGATATTAAAGAAGAAGTGCAGAATTTTCTCTGGGCCGATGTGGTTATCTGGCAGATGCCTGGCTGGTGGATGGGCGCGCCGTGGACGGTGAAAAAGTACATCGACGACGTGTTTACCGAAGGCCATGGCGCCCTGTACGCCAGCGATGGTCGTACCCGCTCCGATGCCAGCAAGAAATACGGTTCCGGCGGCCTGATTCAGGGCAAAAAGTACATGTTATCCCTGACCTGGAACGCGCCAATGGACGCTTTCACCGATGAAGATCAGTTCTTCCAGGGCGTTGGCGTCGACGGCGTTTATCTGCCGTTCCACAAAGCCAACCAGTTCCTTGGGATGAGCGCCCTGCCGACCTTCATCGCCAACGATGTGATCAAAATGCCTGATGTTCCGCGTTATACCGCAGAATATCGCAAGCATCTGGCAGAAATTTTTGGTTAACTAGACGCTTACGTTCTAAGTCATTCGGCTTGCTGAGCAGTCAAAAAATCGGCGACCCGAAGTATGATGAGAATACACACAGAAGGAGTTGAGTTAACCATGTTGACAGTAATCGCTGAAATTCGCACTCGTCCGGGCCAACACCATCGTCAGGCGGTACTGGATCAGTTTGCGAAGATTACCCCGGTTGTTCTGCAGGAAGAAGGCTGCCACGGCTATGTGCCGCTGGTGGATCATGCCGCAGGCGTCAGTTTTCAAACCACATCACCGGATTCCATCGTGATGGTTGAGCAGTGGGAAAGCGTCGCACATCTTGAAGCGCACCTACAAACTCCGCACATGAAAGCCTACGGCGAAGCCGTTAAAGGCGACGTTCTGGAAATGAATATTCGTATTCTGGAATCAGGCATTTAAGCCATCAAAAAATCGGCCGGTTATACCGGCCATTTTACTATTTATTACCCATCCAACTCGGCCAGATCGCCTTTTTCCTGCAACCAGTTACGCCGATCCTCTGAACGCTTCTTGGCCAACAGCATATCCATCATAGCGGTAGTCTGCTGCTCGTCCTCATCGCTGACAATCAACTGCACCAGGCGACGGGTGTTGGGATCCAGCGTGGTCTCGCGCAGCTGTAACGGGTTCATCTCGCCCAGCCCTTTAAAGCGCTGTACGTTCGGTTTACCTTTCTTGCGCTTAAGTTGCTCCAGCACGCCCGCTTTCTCTTCTTCCGTCAGCGCGTAGTAAACCTCTTTACCCAGGTCGATACGGTATAGAGGCGGCAGCGCCACGTAGACGTGACCGTGTTTCACCAGCGTGCGGAAGTGCCTGACAAACAGCGCGCAAAGCAGCGTCGCGATGTGTAAACCATCGGAGTCCGCATCCGCCAGAATACAAATCTTGCCGTAGCGCAGTTGGCTTAAGTCGTCGCTGTCCGGATCGATACCGATGGCGACCGAAATATCATGCACTTCCTGAGACGCCAGAACTTCATCAGAAGAGACTTCCCAGGTATTCAGGATTTTACCTTTCAGTGGCATGATCGCCTGATATTCGCGATCGCGCGCCTGCTTGGCGGAACCGCCTGCGGAGTCACCTTCCACAAGGAAAAGTTCCGTTCGATTCAGATCCTGCGCGGTGCAGTCCGCCAGCTTGCCGGGTAGCGCCGGGCCGCTGGTCAGCTTTTTACGTACGACTTTTTTCGCCGCACGAAGACGACGCTGGGCACTGGAGATAGCCATCTCCGCCAGCAGCTCCGCCGACTGTACGTTCTGGTTTAGCCACAGGCTGAAAGCATCTTTAACCACCCCAGAAACAAACGCCGCACACTGACGCGAAGAAAGACGCTCTTTGGTCTGCCCGGCAAACTGCGGGTCCTGCATCTTCACGGAGAGGACGTAAGCGCAGCGCTCCCAGATATCTTCCGCCGACAGCTTCACGCCGCGCGGCAGAATATTACGGTATTCGCAAAACTCGCGCATCGCGTCCAGCAGCCCCTGACGCAGGCCGTTAACGTGGGTTCCGCCCTGCATGGTCGGGATCAGGTTGACGTAGCTTTCGGTTAGCAGCTCACCGCCTTCCGGCAGCCACAACAGCGCCCAGTCTACCGCTTCAGTATCGCCAGAGAAATTGCCGACGAACGGTTTTTCCGGCAGCAACGGCAGGCCGTTCACGGCTTCACAAAGATAGTCAGTCAGGCCGTCGGCATAGCACCAACGCTGCTCGCTATCATTGACCTTGTCACGAAAGACAATCTCGACCCCGGGACACAAAACCGCTTTGGCCTTTAACAAATGTGATAGACGCGAGACGGAAAAACGCGGGCTATCAAAAAAGCTTTCGTCCGGCCAGAAGTGCACGCTGGTCCCGGTGTTGCGTTTGCCGACGGTGCCGGAAACGTGTAAGTCTTCCACTTTATCGCCGTTTTCAAAGGCGATGCTGTAGATTTGGCCGTCACGGCGCACGTTAACCTCAACGCGTTTCGACAAGGCGTTGACGACCGAAATACCGACCCCGTGTAAACCACCGGAGAACTGGTAATTCTTATTAGAAAATTTACCGCCCGCGTGCAGACGGCAAAGAATCAGCTCAACAGCCGGAACCCCTTCTTCAGGGTGGATATCCACCGGCATTCCGCGTCCGTCATCGATAACCTCTAGCGATTGATCGGCATGAAGAATGACCTCCACGCGTTTCGCGTGACCAGCCAGTGCTTCATCCACACTGTTATCAATAACTTCCTGACCCATATGGTTAGGGCGTGTCGTGTCGGTGTACATCCCAGGGCGGCGGCGAACCGGCTCTAGCCCGGTGAGTACCTCAATGGCATCAGCGTTATAAGAAGATTGCGTCATGGTGTGTATTCGTAGGTCGCTCTGAACCGCTTAACGCAGGCCCAGAAAATCGATAATCTGAGTGAAATGATCTTCAAAGCCAACAAATGCGTGATTACCGCCCTCCTCCACCGTTTGACGGCAGGAGGCGAAATAATCAACGGCCTGGCGGTAATCAAGCACTTCATCACCCGTTTGCTGTAGTAACCAGATTAAATCCGGTGCTTCCAGCGGGTCGATTTGCATGACTTTAAGATCGTAAATATGGCGAGACTCTAGCACATATTGCTGCCCTGTGTACGGATTCTCATTGGGGCCGAGGAAATTGTTCAGTAGCTCAAACGGTCGTATCGCAGGGTTAACCACCACCGCTGGCAGCATAAAACACTGCGATAGCCAGGTTGCGTAATATCCACCCAAAGATGATCCGACAACGCCCAGCGGCTCTCCCCCATGTTCCAGCACCAGAGCTTCCAGATGCTCCGCAGCCTGTGCGGGGTAAACGGGCAATTCCGGTATCACCATGGAGATATCAGGATAAGTCTGCATCAGCCAATTCTTCAACGCCGTCGCTTTTGCCGACCGCGGTGAACTATTAAAACCGTGCAAATAGAGAAGCGTAGACATCAGTATCCTTCTGAAGCGATATCCGGGTGAAATTTAACGCCCTCAAGGCGACAAACTTCAGTGGTCAACGTGCCGTCAGGATGTAATTCCAGCCAGCGCCAGCCTGGAGAGACGATATCCAGCATGAAGTTAGCGCTATGCGGCTTAAACTGCACACAGGTCGATGGCGTTGCCATCATTCGCCGCCCGTTCCAGTCAAGATCCAGTTCCTGATGAATATGACCGCACAGTAGATGCTTAACACGAGGAAAAGCGGCCAACGCGCAGTCAAGCGCCCCGGCATTACGTAGACTATGTTGATCCAGCCAGCCACAACCCGACGGCACAGGATGGTGGTGTAACAGTAGTAAAGTGTACCGCTCAGGCACCTCGGCTAACTTGTGCTCAAGCCACTCCAGTTGAAAATCACTCAGCTCACCATGCGGGACACCGAAAACCTGGCTGTCCATCAGCAATATTTGCCAATGGTCGCCCAGTAATACGCGTTTAGCCGGGGAGATTCCGGATTCCTGTAGCGTGCTATACATCGCTGGCTGAAAGTCATGATTACCCGGCAGCCAGACGCAGGGTGCAGCAAAACTCGCGATGCCTTCAGCAAAATGCTGATAAGCCGCGGAAGAGTGATCTTGCGCCAGATCGCCCGTTGCAACAATCAGGTCGCATTCACGCTGTGAGGCGTGGATGGCATCCAGCACAGCCTGGTAGCTTTCCCAGGTATTGATGCCTAACAGCGTTTCGTGTTTTTCAGCAAACAGGTGAGTATCAGTAATTTGTAAGATCCTGACTCTGGCCTCACCAGCCAAAGGTAGGTTTAACAGGCTTTCCAAATGGTGTCCTTAGGTTTCACGACGCTAACAAACCGGAATCGCCATCGCTCCATGTGCTAAACAGTAACGCAGCCAGTCGGCCAGAAACTGATTAATTTGATGCTTTTCGTCGCGTTGATGCAACTTTTTATTAGGATAATCATACCGCGCTTTGAAGCGAAAGATCTGCTGGCTTGAACACACTTCAGCGACCATCGCGTCGTGATAGAGTCGTACCGTCATTGACGGCAGGCTCCAGTAGCTCACCGACGGCGCCATCTGCTCAATCGCCACTAATGTAGTGTAGCGGGTCGACTCGACGATCGTTAATCGGTATTGCGCATTGCCCACCTGATAACTCGCCATCTCACCCACCGCATCCGTTCGAGGCAGCAAGCGGCGCAACTGAGCAAAATTGGTTTCACACAGGCGCATCATTTCAGGGAAGTCAGGTGTATAACGCTTCATTTTGTCCACTCATTTCGTAAATTGTGATAATGCAATTGCAGCCATTGCAGCGCGATGACAGAGGCCGCGTTGTCGATCTTCCCCTCTTCCACCCACTGGTAAGCCTGCTCCCGGCTCACCACATGTACCCGAATATCCTCATTTTTGTCGACCAGTCCATGAATGCCTTTTGCCGTCGTCGCATCCACTTCACCGACCAGGATGGATAGCCTTTCGCTGGTGCCGCCGGGGCTCGCCAGATAGCTCAGGACCGGTTTTACTCGTCCAACATCAAGCCCCGCCTCTTCAACCGCTTCACGGCGGGCGACATCTTCAGCAGACTCTCCTTCTTCTATCATACCGGCGACCATCTCGAGCAACCACGGGCTCTCGCTAGTATCATACGCGGCAATGCGGATCTGCTCGACAAGCACGACTTCATCACGCACCGGGTCAAAGGGTAGCAAGACTGCGGCGTGCCCGCGCTCAAAAATTTCGCGGGTCACTTCACCGCTCATGCCACCATTAAACAAGCGATGGCGAAAACGGTATAAATCGAGCGAAAAAAAACCGCGATAAAGCGTTTCGCGTGCAATAATTTCTACATCGTTTTTAGAGAAGGTAATCCCCTGCTGATTGACGTCACGCATTTCGATATCCTGTAGAATATGAAGTTATGAATTTATAGGGCATGTGGCTACCGTTTTATGGCCCGTATGTTAGATTGGTGCAAATTACCGCCCCATGGCACATAACGCCAACTTTTTACGGTAACAGACTCTATACAATCAGCGATTATTTTTAGAATTTGCTTAGCGCTAAATGCTTCACAACAAGGAATGCAAATGAAGAAACTCTTTCCCATCCTTATCGGCCTGGGCCTGACTGGCTTCAGTGCCATGAGCCAGGCAGAAAACCTGATGCAGGTTTATCAGCAGGCGCGTATCAGTAACCCTGATCTGCGTAAATCAGCAGCCGATCGTGATGCCGCATTCGAAAAGATCAACGAAGCGCGTAGCCCATTACTACCACAGCTCGGTCTGGGTGCGGATTACACCTATACTAATGGTTACCGCGACAGTAACGGCATTAACTCCAACGTCACCAGCGGGTCACTACAGTTAACCCAAACGCTGTTTGATATGTCGAAATGGCGCGCACTAACGTTGCAGGAAAAATCAGCCGGTATTCAGGATGTCACCTATCAGACGGACCAGCAAACGCTGATCCTGAACACCGCAACGGCCTATTTTAAAGTGCTGGCCGCTATCGATACGCTCTCCTATACCGAAGCGCAGAAACAGGCCATCTACCGCCAATTGGATCAGACTACTCAGCGTTTTAACGTGGGTCTGGTTGCCATCACCGACGTACAAAACGCCCGTTCACAGTATGACTCAGTGTTGGCGAATGAAGTCACCGCGCGTAACGACCTCGATAACGCGGTGGAAGAGCTGCGCCAGGTCACCGGTAACTACTATCCGGAACTGGCCTCGCTGAACGTCGATGGCTTTAAAACCAACAAGCCGTCGGCGGTCAACGCGCTACTGAAGGAGGCGGAAAACCGCAACCTGTCGCTGCTGCAGGCTCGCCTGAGTCAGGATCTGGCACGTGAACAAATTCGCCAGGCGCAGGATGGCCATATGCCAACGCTGAGCTTGTCTGCTTCTACGGGCGTTTCTGATACCTCTTATAGCGGTTCAAAAACCCACAATAGCAATCAATACAACGACAACGATGCTGGGCAGAACAAAATCGGCCTGAGCTTCAATCTGCCGCTGTATCAGGGCGGGATGGTGAACTCCCAGGTTAAACAAGCACAATACAACTTCGTTGGTGCCAGCGAACAGCTGGAAAGTGCCCACCGTAGCGTCGTGCAGACCGTTCGTTCCTCGTTTAACAACGTGAATGCATCGATCAGTAGCATCAACGCTTACAAACAGGCCGTGGTTTCCGCTCAGAGCTCATTGGATGCGATGGAAGCCGGTTATTCGGTTGGTACCCGTACCATCGTTGATGTGTTGGATGCGACCACTACGCTGTACAACGCCAAACAACAGCTCTCCAGCGCGCGTTATAACTATCTGATTAACGAACTGAACATCAAATCTGCACTCGGTACGCTGAACGAGCAGGACCTGGTTGCGCTCAACAATACGCTCGGCAAAGCTATTCCTACTTCACCGGATAGCGTCGCGCCGGAAAACCCGCAGCAGGATGCCAGCGCTGACGGCTATAGCAATACCGCAGCAGCAAAACCTGCCTCAGCGCGCACCACCAGTACCAGCGGCAGCAATCCGTTCCGCCAGTAATCGGTCTTGCGTAGTACGCGCTTCGCTTATCCAGCCGGGTAAGCGAAGCGTTAAACGTAAGGCAACGTAAAGATCTCCTGCTTTCCGCCCCTCTTCGCTTCATTTTCCACCACTCATCCTCTATCCTGAGCGTTAACAAAACGCATACCACTGGGTCCAGGAAGACAAACATGAAACGGACAAAAAATATTAATCACGCCTCCTTCCGCAAAAGCTGGAGCGCACGCCATTTAACGCCGGTCGCCCTTGCCGTTACGGCCGTATTTATGCTCGCCGGTTGTGAACAAAGCGATGAGACGGTTTCTCTGTATCAGAACGCCGACGACTGCTCTGCCGCCAACCCGAGCAAAGCAGCCGAGTGCACCACCGCTTACACGAATGCGGTCAAGGAAGCTGAACGTACCGCACCAAAATACGCAACTCGTGAAGATTGCGTAGCCGAATTCGGCGAAGGCCAGTGCCAGCAGACGCCAGCTCAGGCGGGAATGGCTCCGGAAAACCAGGCGCAGGCGCAAAGCAGCGGCAGCTTCTGGATGCCGCTGATGGCAGGTTACATGATGGGCCGAATGATGGGCGGCGGAATGGGCGCACAGCAGCCTCTATTTAGCTCGAAAAACCCGGCCAGCCCAGCCTACGGTAAATATACCGATGCAGGCGGTAAGAGCTACGGCGCAGCACAGCCGGGCCGTACCATGAACGTACCCAAAACTGCGATGGCACCGAAACCGGCAACCACCAACACCGTGACGCGCGGCGGCTTCGGCGACTCAGTCGCTAAGCAATCAACAATGCAGCGCAGCTCAGCAAGCTCTTCTTCTTCGCGCTCAATGGGCGGCTAAGCAACATGGAAAGAATCAGCATTACCGAGCGCCCGGACTGGCGTGAAAAGGCGACAGAATATGGCTTTAACTTTCACACCATGTACGGTGAGCCGTACTGGAGCGAAGAGGCCTATTACAAACTGACGCTGGCGCAGGTTGACAAGCTCGAAGACGTTACCGCTGAGCTACATCAGATGTGCTTGCAGGCGGTGGAGAAGGTCATCGCCAGCGATGACCTCATGACCAAATTTCGCATCCCCAAACATACCTGGGGATTCGTGCGCCAGTCGTGGAAAACCAATCAGCCTTCTCTGTACTCGCGTCTCGATCTGGCCTGGGACGGTGTGGGTGAACCGAAGCTGCTGGAGAATAACGCCGATACGCCAACGTCTCTTTACGAAGCCGCTTTCTTCCAGTGGATCTGGATGGAAGACCAGCAGAATGCAGGCTTGCTGCCACCAGGCAGCGACCAGTTCAACAGTCTGCAGGAGAAGCTTATCGAGCGATTCAGCGAGCTGCGTGAACAGTTCGGTTTCCAGTATCTGCATATGGCCTGTTGTCGCGATACCATTGAAGATCGCGGCACCGTGCAGTATCTACAGGACTGTGCCGCAGAAGCGGGTGTAGCGACCGAATTCCTCTATATCGAAGAAATTGGTTTGGGCGAAAAAGGTCAGTTTACCGACCAACAGGACCAGGTAATAGGCAACCTGTTCAAACTCTACCCGTGGGAGTATATGCTGCGCGAAGTGTTCTCTACCAAACTGGAAGATGCTGGCGTTCGCTGGCTGGAACCTGCATGGAAGAGCATCATTTCCAACAAAGCATTGCTGCCGTTGCTGTGGGAGATGTTCCCGAATCATCCCAATCTGCTGGCGGCTTACTTCAGCGAAGATGCTCACCCGGAGATGGAGAAGTACGTCATTAAGCCGATCTTCTCCCGCGAAGGGGCTAACGTCTCTATCGTAGAAAACGGCAAAGTAGTAGAAGCAGTAGAAGGTCCGTACGGTGAAGAAGGCACCATCGTGCAGGAGTTCTACACGCTGCCAAAGTTTGGCGATAGCTACACGCTCATCGGTAGCTGGCTGATTAACGATCAACCCGCGGGGATCGGTATTCGCGAAGACCGGGCATTGATTACCCAGGATCTGTCGCGTTTCTATCCGCACGTTTTCACTGAGTAACACCTCACCCCGACAGCATGACTCTGTCGGGGTTATCACTTCTTTAAGCACCAATCACCACTGACAGCATGCTGAGCGACCCCATCTCGATCCCTTCGACAGGAATAGTAATGGGTTCTTCACCATCCCATGCCCCCAGGACATAAAGCAGAGGCAGGAAGTGGTCTGCGGTCGGGTTGGATAGCGATCCGCCTTCATGCGCCAGATAGTTCACCAACGGATGTTCCGCAATCGGTCCTTTCCAGTTCAGGTTCGCTTTCACGTAATCATTAAACGACTCAGCCCAAGGATATGGCGTGCTTTCACCATGCCAACGCGCGGTACGCAGGTTATGCACCACGTTACCACTTGCTATCAGCATAATGCCCTCATCACGAAGTTGTGCCAGCTTGCGCCCCATTTCAAGATGCCAGGCCGCAGGTTTAGTGCTATCAATGCTCAACTGCACCATCGGAATATCAGCATCGGGATACATCTTAATCAGCACGCCCCACGAACCGTGGTCGAACCCCCAGGCCTCTTTATCCAGCGTCACCGGTACTGGCGCCAGTAACTCAACCAGGCGCTGTGCCAGGTGAGGAGAACCCGGTGCCGGGTAGTGCGTATCGTATAGCGCTTGGGGGAAACCGCCAAAATCATGAATGGTCTTCGGCGCTTCCATCGCAGTCACTCCCGTACCGCGCGTAAACCAGTGGGCAGAGATCACCACAATTGCTTTTGGCCGCGGTAGCGTTTCGCCCAGATGGCGCCAGGCGCGAGTATAGATGTTATCTTCCAGCACGTTCATCGGGCTACCATGGCCTAAAAACAGCGCGGGCATACGGGTACGGGACATGATGATATCCTTAATTCAGATGAATTTGATGTATTCACATTACGCGCTTTTGCTGCAGGATAAACTCTGATAAGCATGATGATGATCGTCAGAAAATTTGAATGTAAGAGGCGGTAAAGAGTTAATTCTTCCTCTCGCGATCGGCAATTAATACAGATATTATTAATGATAATCATTATCATAAGGAGATGAATAATGTCATCACCAGTTATATTGACCCTGTTAGCAGGTAGTGCCACCTTTATCGGTGCCATTTTCGGCGTTATTGGGCAGAAGCCATCCAATCGCTTATTGGGATTTTCCTTAGGGTTCGCTGCCGGGATTATGCTGTTGATCTCACTGATGGAGATGTTGCCTGCCGCGCTGAGAACCGAAGGCATGTCACCATTGCTTGGCTACGGTATGTTTATTACCGGCCTGCTGGGCTACTTTGCTCTTGACCGCCTGCTACCGCACGCCCACCCGCAGGACCTGATGATTCCTGGTATCTCGCGCCCGCGTGATCTGCGGCGTACGGCAATGCTTCTGACGTTAGGCATCAGCCTGCATAACTTTCCGGAGGGCATCGCCACCTTCGTGACGGCCAGCAATAACCTTGAGTTAGGTATGGGGGTCGCATTAGCCGTCGCGCTACACAATATTCCTGAAGGGCTGGCGGTCGCCGGTCCGGTATACGCCGCCACCGGTTCCAGAAGTAAAGCCGTGTTCTGGGCTGGAATTTCCGGTATGGCGGAAATCCTCGGTGGCCTGCTGGCCTGGCTTATCCTCGGCAGTCTGGTATCTCCGGTAGTCATGGGGGCAATTATGGCCGCTGTCGCCGGAATAATGATTGCGCTCTCGGTTGATGAACTCATGCCGCTGGCAAAAGAGATAGATCCTCAGAGCAACCCCAGTTATGGGGTATTGTGCGGAATGTCAGTGATGGGATTAAGTCTGGTTATACTGCAAACAATGGGGATTGGCTAAATTAATGCTCCAAATATCTGGGGCATTATATTTCGCTTGTCAATTCACCATATGAATTCATTGTGAATGATAAATAAAAAAACAGTATCCTATTTTACCTTAAGTGAATTGAACTTAATTATATATATTATTTAATAATATTTCCGCTTACCTTTTTGAATATTAATCCAGGATAGTTCCTACTGTCAAAAAAACCTCTTTGAATTCATAAAATGGATTGATTTTTGATAATTCACACAAAAATTCACTATAAAATCGAGAAAAATCTTAAAATACATACGTTTTAGAGCATTTTTTAAGCACACCTTAAATTAAAATTAACTATAAAGAACAAGTGTAACAGATGGTTACATGGTAATTTCTGCATCGTGAGTTAATATTGGTTCATGAAACTCTAATATTTAACTCCAGAAAAATTATTTATATCTGTTCTAAATGAGTTCTTTATAAAGGATTATATTCCATGTTTAAAAAAACGCTGCTTGCTGTTGTCACTACCGCTCTTTTTTCTGCTACTGCTTTTAATGCAAGCGCTGACGATCAGGGCCACGGCATTGTCACTTTCTCCGGTACTGTAATTACTGCACCTTGCTCTGTTACACCGGAAAGCTCTCAGATTGACGTAGATCTGGGTCAGGTTGCTGATACCGTACTGAACGGTGGCCAGTATTCTCAGTCTGCGGACTTCACTATTAAACTGCAGGACTGCGTTCTGACCAGCACTGATACTGAGGGTGTAAAAACCACTATTGATAAAGTCAATGTGACCTTCACTTCTGCTAACGTAGATACTAATGACACTAGCCTGATGTCTAACACCAAAGAAAATAACTACGGCGGCGCAACTGACGTTGGCGTGCGCATCCTGGACGCGGGTTACAACACTGTTACTCTAGGTGATCCAGTAACTGTAAGTTTCTCCGATGATAACCCAACTCAGAATCTGGACTTCCACGCACGTATGGAATCTTTGGGTAAAAATGCTACCGAGGGTGACGTTTACGCTCAGGCAAACTACGTTCTGAATTACCAGTAATAGCCTCTCATCGATAAATTTTTATTGATGCAAGCCGGTGGGGATTCACCGGCTTTCCTGGTCTCCTTTATTAAAAGAAACGGATTTTATGCGTACTATCATTCATTCCGCTTTAACGCCAAAAAAACTATCCCTTTTAATAAAGCACACCCTCTATTCAGCATGTGTTACCGCATCCCTATCCGCCCCGCTTTATGCTATTGAATTCAATACCGATATGATCGATGCCGAGGACCGGCAGAATATCGACCTCTCACAGTTTGAAAAAAAAGGATACATTCCAGTTGGCAGCTATTTGGTACGCGTGAAAATTAACAAAAATACGCTGCCCAAAGCCTATAACATGGAGTGGGTAAAAGCCGATAACGAAAGCGGTTCTCAGCTCTGTTTGACTAAAGACCGCCTGACAGAATTTGGCTTTGCCAATTCGTTTATTGAACCTTTGCAAACATTGGATCAACAAGGTTGCCTCGATCTTAGCCACAAGCCAGAGCTGATTATTCGTCTGGATAAAGCGAACATGGTACTGACGTTAACCGTACCCCAGGCATGGATGAAATATCAGGCTAAAAACTGGACGCCGCCGGAATATTGGGACGATGGTATTGCAGGCCTTATGCTGGACTATAACCTTTATGCCAGCCAGTACACACCGGACCACGGCGACAGCAATCAGAGCTTCAACTCATATGGTACCCTGGGTTTCAACCTTGGCGCCTGGCGCTTGCGCAGCGATTACCAATACGATCAGTCATTTGTTGAACGTAAATCCATCGGCACCAACAGCAGCCTGCCGCGCACTTATCTGTTTCGGCCGATTCCGTCTCTGGCATCAAAATTCACCATGGGTCAGTACGATCTGAGTTCAGATCTCTATGATACGTTCCACTTTACCGGCGCTTCGCTGGAGAGTGACGAACAGATGCTGCCGCCAGATTTGCGCGGCTATGCTCCGCAGATAACAGGTATAGCTCAGACTAACGCCAAAGTGACCGTTATGCAGAACGGTCGTATGCTCTATCAAACAACCGTCTCACCTGGGCCATTCACCATCACCGATCTGGGCACCACCCTGCAGGGACAGCTGGATGTCACTATCGAAGAGGAAGATGGGCGTAAGAGTACGTTTCAGGTGGGCTCCGCCTCTATCCCTTATCTGACGCGTAAAGGACAGGTACGTTATAAAAGTTCGATGGGCAAACCCACATCAACGACTCACAACGATGTGAACAACCCGCTTTTCTGGACCGGTGAAGCCTCATGGGGCTGGTTGAATGATGTGTCCTTGTACGGCGGCGCTATTGTCACCGCCGATGATTATCAGGCGGCAACCGGAGGGGTCGGCTTTAACCTCAACAGCTTTGGTTCGCTCTCCTTCGACGTCACCCGGGCAGAAGCCAATTTACGTGATGATAATGAGGGCAAGCAGCGCGGGTTCAGCTATCGTGCCAACTACGCCAAGCGTTTTGAGGAAACCGGTAGCCAGATAACCTTCGCTGGATATCGTTTCTCGGACAAAGAGTACGTGACGATGAATGAATATATTAACTCACGTAACGGTGACGACTCCGACTCCAATGAAAAAGAGAGCTATGTCCTCTCCTTTAACCAGTACGTCGCACCACTGGAGCTCAATACGTATATGAGCATCACGCGTAATACCTACTGGAACAATGAAACAAACACCAACTATTCATTCTCCATCAGCCGTAACTTTGATATTGGTGACTTTAAAAATATTTCCGCCTCTCTGGCGATGAGCCGCGTGAGCTGGGATGACGAAGAAGAGAATCAGTATTATTTCTCAATCACCCTGCCGCTGGAAAATAACCGCAATATTATGTACAGCATGCAGCGCTATGGCGATGACTCGGCGACACAAACGGCGACCTGGTACGATGGTTCTGACCGCAACAACCCGTGGAATCTGTCCGTTTCCGGCACTGACAAACAGTTTGGTGATGGTGAAGCGGCCATGCGTGGCTACTACCAGCACTATTCACCGTATGGCCGCCTGAACGTGAACGGCACCGTGCAGCCCAGCAATTACCGCTCGTTCAGCGCTGGCTGGAACGGCTCATTTACTGCGACTCGTCACGGCGCAGCGCTTCATGACTATAACGCGGGCAACAGCTCTCGCGTGATGGTTGATGCGGATGGCATATCCGGCGTTGAAGTGAACAATAACCGTAGCATGACCAATATGTTCGGCATTTCCGTGGTTCCTTCAGTGGGTAACTACACAACTGCCACGGTGATGGTGAACAACAATAACCTGCCTGATGGCGTGGATGTGACCAACTCGGTTATCCGCACCACGCTGACCGAAGGGGCCATTGGTTATATGCCGCTCAGCGCCACCAAAGGCTATCAGATTATCGGCGTCATCCGCCTGGAAAATGGACACTTCCCACCGCTGGGCGTGACCGTCACGGATAAAGCAACCGGTCGTGACATGGGTTTAGTTGCGGATGACGGCTTTGTGTACCTGAGCGGCGTCCAGGAAAATAGCATGCTGACGCTAAAATGGAACGACAAAGTGTGTGATATTACACCGCCTAACCACAGTAACACCGATGGTCAGGCCGTTATTTTACCGTGTAAACCCGCACATTAATTCAGGATGAAGATAATGAAAATTAATACACTTGCGAAAGGATTATTATGCCTGCTGGGCACCAGCTTTGTGGTCAATGCTGCGGTGTCGCCCGACAGAACCCGCATCATTTTTAACCAGTCGGATAAAAGCGTTTCCGTGCGCTTGACCAACCAAAGCACAACGGCCCCCTTCCTTGCTCAATCATGGATTGAGGACAAAGATAATAAAAAATCCCGCAACTATATAACCGCCGTTCCACCGATGGTGCGTCTGGAAGCCGGTGAGCAGGTTCAGGTCCGTCTGATGCCTCAGCCAACGCTGGCAGAGCTTCCGGCAGATAGAGAATCGCTGTTTTACTACAATATTCGTGAAATCCCGCCGCGTTCAGAACAGAAAAACGTCATGCAAATCGCTATGCAGAGCCGTATTAAAGTTTTCTGGCGACCTAAGGCCGTAGAAGTTAAAGATGGGCAGTCGAACCTGATCGGAAAATTCGACATTAGCCGCACCGGCAGCGGATTAGTGTTAAAAAACAAATCCCCCTATTTTGTTACCGTTGGCTATATTGGCACCAATGGCAAAACGCTGTTGCCAAAAACGGCAAGCATGATGGCCGACCCCTTTGGCCAAGCATCGCAAGAAATTAAAAACTTGCCCGCAAATTTCCAGATTGGCTTTATTGGCGACTACGGTGGCCTGAATATGTTTAAAATTAGCTGCAACTCAGTGCAGACGGTATGTCAATCTGAACCGGTGAAAAAGGGCTAATAATGAAAAGACTATTAGGGTTTATGGCATTATTAACCTGCCTGTTTTCGTTGCCCTCCTGGGCGGTTGACTGCTATCAGAATAGCAAAGGGGGCCAGACTCAACCACCCGCGATCGAGCTCCCCTCATTTACCATCCCAAGCGATATCACACTTAACCAGAAGGTATGGGAAAGCTCGGATATTACTATGACCGTCTACTGTGATAACGCAAGCGGTTGGAGTAAATCAAACCCAACAGAAGATCTGTACGCCTGGATTAAGCTCTCAGCATTTAACAGTTCCGATGTGTTGAACAATCCCTATTTTACTTTTGGTGTAACCTATAATGGTGTTGATTATGAAGGAACCAATGAGGGCATTAATCTAGGATATTGTTTAGATAAGGGTGACGTTTACTATATTCCAATGAAGTATTACGATCCGGTTTGTAACGGCAGTACTCTTCAGAAAAATGCGACATTTACTTCTCGTTTCCGCGTGTATATGAAAGTAAAAGCGATCCCGCCTAGCACAGGGGATACTTATAATTTCGGAAAAGTTAACGTGCTGCAGTTTGATGGCGAAGGTGGGGCAAACGTTATGCCAACGGCCAAAAATTTACGCATATCTGTTGACGGATTAAACAATATCCACTACCTAACCTGTGTGTCATCAATTAAGGTTCAACCTGACACTCAGGTTGTGGACTTTAAAACCATCACCAATATCGACCTGGCTAACCGCACAGGTACCCAGCAAACGTTTAGCATTTCTACCGTCAGGGATCAAACGGCGGGGTGTACGGAGCAGTTTGATGTGACTACCAGTTTCTACACCAGCGATGCGCCTTATGACGATACGCATCTGGATTTAGGAAACGGTTTGTTATTAAGCGTCTTCGACAAAGACCTCAATACGGATGTCTTGTTTAACCAGTATATGAATTTTATAACCTACATTCCCGACGATCCGTCGACGGCCACCCATGACTATATTGCAGAGTTGACTGCCAATCCTAATAAAAAATTGGTTGATGGTCCATTTAGCAAAGATGTTGTCATTAAGCTAAACTATCACTAGTCAATATATAACCTTAAAATACGCCTGTACTGACCTGCTCCCCGTTGATTAGTACACCCCGATGTTAGTAATGTCTTCATAAGCCACATGAGGACATCCCCATGAAGAAGCGTTTTTCCGACGAACAGATCATCAGTATTCTCCGCGAAGCCGAAGCTGGGGTACCCGCCCGTGAACTCTGCCGCAAGCATGCCATTTCCGATGCCACGTTTTACACCTGGCGTAAGAAGTATGGCGGTATGGAGGTGCCTGAAGTTAAGCGCCTGAAGTCGCTTGAGGAAGAGAACGCCAGACTCAAGAAGCTGCTTGCCGAAGCCATGCTGGATAAAGAGGCGCTTCAGGTGGCTCTTGGGCGAAAGTACTGACGACAGACCAGAAGCGGGAAGCCGTGATGCTGATGTGTGATGCGACCGGTCTGTCGCAACGTCGTGCCTGCAGGCTTACAGGTTTATCCCTGTCGACCTGCCGCTATGAGGCTCACCGTCCGGCTGCTGATGCGCATTTATCAGGGCGCATCACTGAGCTGGCACTGGAGCGCAGGCGTTTTGGCTACCGTCGTATTTGGCAGTTGCTGCGCCGTGAAGGGCTTCATGTTAATCATAAGCGCGTGTACCGGCTTTATCACCTCAGTGGCCTGGGCGTAAAACGCAGAAGACGTCGTAAAGGGCTGGCAACAGAACGTCTGCCGCTGCTCCGTCCGGCGGCGCCCAATCTGACCTGGTCGATGGATTTCGTCATGGACGCACTTTCCACCGGTCGCAGGATCAAGTGTCTTACCTGCGTCGATGATTTCACAAAGGAATGCCTGACGGTCACTGTTGCCTTTGGGATTTCAGGCGTTCAGGTCTCGCGTATTCTGGACAGCATTGCACTGTTTCGAGGCTATCCGGCGACGATAAGAACTGACCAGGGGCCGGAGTTCACTTGCCGTGCACTGGATCAATGGGCCTTTGAGCATGGTGTTGAGTTGCGCTTAATCCAGCCGGGCAAGCCAACGCAGAACGGATTTATTGAGAGCTTTAACGGACGATTTCGCGATGAATGCCTGAATGAGCACTGGTTCAGCGATATCGTTCACGCAAGGAAAATCATTAATGACTGGCGGCAGGATTATAACGAGTGTCGTCCACATTCAGCACTGAATTATCAGACGCCATCAGAGTTTGCAGCACGGTGGCGAAATGGAAAATGTGAAGGTAAACAAACCGACCTTACTAACTGACGGTTGTATCTAATCCTGGGGGCAGGTCAGGTCCATTTAGCAAAGATGTTGTCATTAAGCTAAACTATCACTAGTCAATATATAACCTTAAAATACGCCTGTACAATTTACAGGCGTATTTATATCACAAAGCGATGCTCAACAATACATTATAATTCTATCGATATGAATTTATTCTTATTTTCACTATAATTAATATTATAAATATAATACCTTATCATTAGCTCACACTAACCAACACTTCCCCAAAAAACCTCAACTGCTTGTTTTTCATAAGAACCACCAGCACAACTAAATTTATTTTCTGTTGTATTTTAGATATTCTAATTACTGCCATTGTTACCACGAACATATAATTTTGATTCCGGAAAAAACTCCGCGAAGATAAAACCTCCTCTCCCAAATAAGAAAGGAAACTTATATGTTTATGGGAAAAAAAGCATTTTTAGCTATTGTCGTGGCAGCATTAACTTCAACATCTGCTTTCGCTGACGTTGATGGTGGTTCGGGTAAAATTACCTTTACTGGTGATGTCATCAGCGCACCTTGTGCTATCAAAGCTGAAGATGTTGATAAACAAGTTGATCTGGGCGAAGTACCAGCCAGCTACATCAACTCACGCGGTCACTCTGATGCTGTCGATTCCAGCATCCACCTGGTTGATTGCGACCTGCCGAATTCTGACAATGGCAGCGGAGATAGTATCACCAAGGTTGATGTCACCTTCACCAGTTCAGCCGTCACCACTGAAGGCGCTGACCTGCTGTCAAACACCATGGCCGATGGCGCAACGGGCGTAGGCGTGCGCCTGCTTGATGGAGACGGACAAAACATTACGCTGGGTACCGCGAAAGAAGTCACGCTGGTCGAAGCCTCTTCGGAACAAACCCTCCCATTCCAGGCCTATATGGAACTGGTTGACGGCAGTGGTGCAAATCCAGCCACACCGGGCGCAGTCAACGCAAACGCAACCTACGTGCTGTCCTATAAGTAATCTCTACGGGTGACCAATCTGGTCACCCTTGTTTTTCAGATAACCGGGTAGGGATGCCGTGAATATCTGTAAACTCGCAGCATCTGGCTGTGGCTTGTTATTAGCCTACTCTGCCAGCGCAACAGAATTTAACCTTAACGTACTGGATAAATCCATGCGTAATAGCGTTGACGTGTCTCTGCTTAAAAATAAGCCATCTGTATTACCCGGTGATTATTTTGTCTCAATTGCCATCAATAAAACCCAAATATCGTCTGGCCGCTTGATTAGCTGGGCAAAACGAGGAGAACTTGTTGAACCCTGTATTCCCGTAGACCTCGCTGAAATCCTAGGCCTTAAAGATGAGTTTTATCATTCGCTGCCAGTAGAGAACGGCTGCGTGAACTTTCACGCTCACCCTGAGATTACTTTTACGCTCGATTTAGCGAAACAGCAGCTCAATATTGCGATTCCTCAAGCATGGGTCGCGTGGAAAGCCAACGGCTGGATGCCACCATCAACATGGAACGACGGCGTGGCGGGTTTCCTGTTGGACTACAACCTTTTTGCCAGCACCTGGCGGCCTGAGGATGGTGGTCATACAGAAAATATCAACGCCTACGGCACCAGCGGATTCAACCTGGGCGCATGGCGTTTGCGCAGCGATTACCAGCTCAGCCAGACGAGCAGTGAAACGTCGACCGAAAACTCACGTAACATTTCGCGAACCTACTTATTTCGCCCCCTAAGCTCGATCGGCGCCAAGCTAACGCTTGGGGAGACCGACCTCAGCTCTAACATTTTTGATGGATTTTCCTACACCGGAGTCTCGCTTATCAGCGACGATCGTATGCTTCCCTGGGAACTACGCGGTTACGCTCCGCAAATCAGCGGCGTGGCGCAAACTAACGCCACCGTCACGGTAAAACACTCGGGCAGGATCATTTATCAAGCCAAAGTCGCCCCGGGACCGTTCATTATTACCGACCTTAACCAGTCCGTTCAGGGAACGCTGGATGTTGAAGTCACCGAAGAAGATGGTCGAGTGAACACATTCCAGGTTTCGGCCGCGTCAACCCCCTTTCTGACCCGTAAAGGCCAGGTTCGCTATAAGATCACCTCAGGACGTATGCGCCCGGATCTCTCACACGGGGTGGTTAACGATACGTTTATCAGCAGCGAGGCGTCATGGGGCGCACTATCGAATACCTCGCTTTATGGCGGCGTGCTGGCGGCAGGGAACGACTATCGCTCGGCTGCAGTGGGCATTGGGCAAAATATGCTATGGCTTGGGGCGCTCTCATTTGATATCACCCACGCAGCCAGCCGCTTTGACAACGGGCAAGAGGATCAAGGCTCCAGCTATCGCCTGAACTACAGTAAACGTTTTGATACCACTGATAGCCAGGTATCGCTGGCAGCTTACCGCTTTTCTGAGAAGACATTTCATAGCTACGCCAATTTTATCGACCATCAGTATCACGATAGTGACACTCAGGACGAAAAACAGACCATTAGCCTCTCAGTCAGCCAGCCGATCGAACCGCTCAATATGAATTTATATGTCAGCGCCCTGCGCCAGATGTGGTGGGATGGCGATTCATCTACCTCAGGCAGCGTCACCGCGGGCTTCAATATGGATATCGGCGACTGGAAAAATATTTCGCTGACCACCACGTTTAGCACCACGCATTACGAAGAGAGCGATAACGACAACCAGGTCTATGTCTCAGTCTCCATACCTTTTGGCTATAGCCAGCGCTTAAACTACGATATGCGCAACAGCGATAATACTTCGCATACCGTATCCTGGTACGACTCATCCGACCCGCGTAATACCTGGGGAGTATCCGCTGGAGCCGCCAGCGAGAGGCCGGATAACGGCGCACAGTTCCGCACCAACTATCAGCACCAGTCCTCCGTTGGCGATCTCCAGCTTTCTGGTAGCTACGTCGCCAGCGACTATACCTCTGCCAGCGCCAGCTGGAACGGCTCTTTCACTGCGACTCGTCACGGTGCCGCATTCCATCGCCACAGCGTCAGTAACGAGCCGCGCCTGATGGTCAGTACCGATGGTATTGCCGACATTCCGGTACAAGGGGATGCAAACAAAACGAACATATTTGGTTATGCCGTCGTACCGATGATCTCCAGCTATCAGCCGACCACCATCGCTGTGAACCTCGATTCGTTACCTGATGGCGTTACCGTTGCTGAAAATACGCTGCGAGAAACCTGGACTGAGGGCGCTATCGGCTACAAAACGTTAGCATCTCGTGCCGGGCAAGATGTCAACGTACTGATCCGCACCGCAGATGGCAAATATCCGCCACTGGGTTCCGTTATTCAGGACGATGATGGGAAAACCGAAATAGGCATGGTCAGTGAAGAAGGACACGCCTGGCTAAGCGGCGTTAACGGTGGGCAGGAGTTCAACGTTCAATGGGGAGCCAACCGCTGTCGCATTAGCTTGCCGGACTCCCTCGCAAATTTACCGCAGCGACTGATGCTGCCTTGTCATTAATTAAGGATGAAGAAAATGACGCGAATGAAAGGATTATTATGGCTGCTGTTAAGCGTATCTCTCACTACTCAGGCAGCAATTGCCCCCGACCGCACGCGGGTCATTTTTAATGGCGGCAGCAAAGCGGCCAGCCTGAAACTGGAGAACGCAAGCAAAGACCTTCCCTACCTCGCCTACTCGTGGATTGAAGATGAAAAAGGGAATAAGAGCGATACGTTTTTTGCCGCGCTCCCCCCAATGCAGCGCCTCGAACCGGGAGCCATTACTCAGGTTCGCATCGTCAAACAGGGCAGCGGCAGTACGCTACCGAAAGATCGTGAATCTCTGTTTTACTACAACGTGCGCGAAATTCCTCCGACTCCTGATGCAGCGGATAATCACGCAATCGTGCAGGTCGCCATGCAATCCCGAATCAAAATGTTCTGGCGTCCGGCCGCGCTGAAGAAAAAACCAGGTGATAAAAGCGAACACAATATGAAATTCAGCCTGACAGGTAAGAACCTGGAGGTTAAAAACCCAACACCTTACTACATTACGCTGGCTTATTTAGGTAAAGATCTTAAAGGCATTTTCCCGGGATTCAAAACCACCATGCTTGCGCCGTTTGGCTCAGCTAATTTGAACGTTAGTGGTCAAAGTTTTTACCTGGGATATATGGATGACTATGGCGCCTTACGGATGCTGCTGCTGAACTGTCACGGCGCCTGTACCGCCACGGTGCCAGAGGCGAAAAAATGATCCGCCTACTGCGTTCGTTATTATTACTGCTGTCCCTGGCCTGCCCGTTTCAGGCGGCCTGGGCAGTCCACTGTTATCTTGGCACTTCGGGCGGTCCTACCGAAAAATTTGAAGCTTTAGATGAGTTTGCGATCCCTGATAACGCTAAACCTGGCGATAAAATCTGGGAAAGCAGTGATATTAAAGTTCCGGTTTATTGTGATAACGCTGATAAAAGCGATGCTAATGGCAAAACCAGCGAGAATGTCTACGCATGGGTTAACCCCTATTCATCTGCTGATGATCCTTATTACCAGCTAGGCGTGACCTACTCGGGGGTGGACTATGATGCAACCCAGGGCGCTGTTGGCATTGATACCAATACTTGTATTGATAACATCTACTATCAGAAATTTACGCCAGCACAAATTATTGCCTCCAACTGGGAGGATCGCCTCTGTTCTAAAAATGCTGAAGATACGCACTACTCACGGACGTTCATTGCCCGTATGCGGCTGTATGTAAAAATCAAATCCATGCCGCCGCATGATTATCAAAGCACGTTGGGTGATTTCACGCTTGTTCAATTTGATGGTGCAGATGGTTGGAACCAGAGTCCTGACGCCCAAAACCTCAAATACCACGTCACGGGCCTGGAGAACATCCGCGTTCTTGACTGTAACGTGAACTTCAATATTGAACCGGCAAATCAGATTATCGACTTCGGCTCATTCAACCCTTATGAAATCGCTCGCGGCCCAATGACGCAGTCATTTTCAATCACCACCACCAAAAGCCAGGACGGCACCTGTACCGATGGCTTTAAGGTTGCCTCATCGTTCTATACCACAGAAATGTTGGCCAATGATGATACCGCGCTGCTGATAGGTAATGGACTACAGCTGAAAATTCGCAACCCGACAGAAAACAGCCTCTACACCTTTAACCAGTATGCTGAATACGCTGACTTCACCGGCTCGTTGCTCACGGTTAAACAGGATTATCAGGCCGAGCTATCTAAAGTCTCCGGTGAAAATGTTAAAACCGGGCATTTCGAATCCGTCGTGTTGTTTAAAATTAACTACAACTAGAAACGACAAAGCCGGGATAACCCGGCTTTGTTATTTTGGCGTAACGTCAGCGATCAGCCAGCTTTACGCTCGTGTTCACGACGATAAGCTGATAAATCTTCGATAGTCACTACGGCCATATTATGCTGCTGAGCAAACTCGATGCACTGCGGCGTACGGGCCATGGAGCCATCGTCGTTAGTCAGTTCGCACAGTACGCCAGCTGGTTTGAAACCCGCCAGAGTCACCAGGTCGATAGTCGCTTCGGTATGACCGCCGCGAGTCAGTACGCCACCCGGCTGCGCACGCAGCGGGAAGACGTGACCAGGACGGTTCAGGTCTGACGGTTTTGCGCCATCGGCAATCGCCGCACGCACGGTAGTCACACGATCAGCGGCAGAAACGCCGGTGGTGACGCCTTCAGCAGCTTCAATGGTCACGGTAAAACCGGTGCCGTAAGCGCTGGTGTTGTTTTCAACCATCATTGGCAGATCGAGCTGTTTGCGACGATCTTCAGTCAGGCACAGGCAGACAATGCCACTGCCGTGACGAATGGTCAGCGCCATCTGCTCAACGGTCATGGTTTCAGCGGCGAAAATCATATCGCCTTCGTTTTCACGGTCTTCATCGTCAAGCACCATCACACCGCGGCCTTCGCGCAGTGCATTTAAAGCGTGTTCCACGCGTTCAAAAGCGGTACCAAAAGAAGAAAGGAGCGTCTGATTCATGGTAAAAAAACCTCATTAAAATTATGGTTACCAGAATCAGGGCAGTCTTAGGAGCGCCGGTTTAGCGGCAAAAGTCAACGCAAGCGGATCGAAACCCGACTGAGCCGTTACTCTCTCCCATCCGGACTCTAACCGTCGGCCCCGGAATCACACCGGATCTGCTGACCTTTCTGCTTTCGCAGAAAGCGCTCGCGGGCTTTCAACGCTATGGTTGATTTACCGCCGGTGGGGAATTTCGCCCCGCCCTGAGAATAAGCACAGCAACTATAACGCTATTGACTATCGTCGGCAATGCATAAGCTTCAAACATTTATGGTTTATCGGTACCGACGATCGCACTACAATGAGCGGCAAACCGACCAGATCAGGAAACCACCATGATTGACCCGAAAAAAATTGAACAGATCGCCCGTCAGGTCCATGAGTCAATGCCGAAAGGCCTTCGTGACCTTGGAGAAGATGTGGAGAAAAAAATTCGTCAGGTGCTCCAGTCGCAGTTAACTCGTCTGGATCTGGTAAGCCGCGAAGAGTTTGATGTGCAGACGCAGGTACTGCTGCGTACACGTGAAAAACTAGCTTTGCTGGAACAACGCCTGAGCGAACTGGAAAGCCGTTCGGTGAGCGTCTCGGTGACTCCGGACGCAGAAGAGAAGCCGTAAAACAAGCAACGGGCCTTTTCGGCCCGTTGTAGTCTCAGTGCTCCAGCTCCGCTTCTGGGCTCATGGCCTTACTCACCTGCTGGCGGTAAAACTCATATCGTTGGCAAAACCATTCGCGATGCGCTTCATCCATGTTACCGACAATGGCCTGAAGATCGACGGGCTGACCTTGTGCGTACATTCTGGCGAAACTCTGAGCCAGAAAATCAAAATTCTTCATCAAATACATGTCTTTACTATTCATCCGCATACTCCTTCAGCCGTTGGTATTCTGATTGGTCATATGCTTTTTACTCACTTCAGTATTTACCCTTACCTTAACCTTTTTTGGGCGAAAAATGCGCTCAAAGTGGCTATTTATTGCGCTGAATCATAATTCTCATCATTAGGTTTTAAAGTGTGATCTCACATCGCTGAACCTCTCTCCCCTTTGTCTCCAGGTCCCCCTGGATACTGCACCGTTTAAGCTCCGTCTGAGCGCATTAAAAAACAAAAGGAATAGCGATATTACCTATTCTATTGCGCGTATTATTGTTAAACTAACCACCAGTATCCGGGTAAAATCTTTATAAGATCTTTCACGAATAAGGAGATTCATGCATCTATTTTCCGAATACAACAACCCTTATCTTTTTGCCCTATCATTCGTACTCCTTATTGGTCTTCTGGAAGTTATTGCGCTTATTTTCGGACATCTGCTTTCCGGCATTATTGACGCGCATTTAAATCATTTTGACTCTTTAACTTCCGGTAACATCGGCCAGGTTCTTCATTATCTGAATATCGGGCGAATCCCTGCACTTATCGTACTCTGTCTGCTGGGAGGCTATTTTGGTTTTCTCGGTATCATCATTCAGCATGCCTGGGTGAGCCTTATGTCATCGCCGTTAAACAACTTCCTGTTAGCGCCGGTCTGCCTGGTGGTCTCTGGCATCGCGGTACACTACACGGGAAAAGCCATTGCGCCATGGTTGCCGCTGGATGAAACCACTGCGATTACCGAAGACGATTTTATTGGCAGCATGGCCCTTATTACCGGTCATTTTGCCGAGTCAGGCCGTCCGTGCGAAGGAAAGTTCACGGATAAATTCGGTCAAACACATTATTTATTACTTGAGCCGGAAGAGGGTAAAGAGTTTAAAAGAGGGGATCGGGTTCTAATTATCCTCAGACTTACCTCAACACGTTATTTAGCTGAGCTAAATCCCTGGCCACACGTTTTATAGTTTTGTTTCTCATAAATAAGGAGGTTACATAATGGATGGCATTACTGGCTTATTCCCCTCATGGATGTTTACGGCGGGCGTCGTCGTCATTGTTCTATTGGTTATCGGTATTATTTTCGCCAGGCTCTATCGCCGGGCTTCCGCAGAACAGGCTTTTGTCCGTACAGGTCTTGGCGGACAAAAAGTGGTTATGAGCGGCGGTGCTATCTCCATGCCCATTTTCCACGAAATCATTCCGATCAACATGAATACCCTGAAGCTTGAAGTTAGCCGCTCTACCGCCGACAGCCTGATCACCAAAGATCGTATGCGCGTCGACGTCGTTGTGGCCTTCTTCGTCAGGGTCAAACCGTCTATTGAAGGTATTGCCACCGCAGCGCAAACCCTCGGTCAACGCACATTGTCGCCGGAAGATTTACGCATGCTGGTCGAGGATAAGTTCGTGGATGCCCTGCGCGCCACCGCGGCGCAGATGACCATGCATGAGCTGCAGGATACGCGTGAAAACTTCGTGCAGGGCGTACAAAATACCGTTGCTGAAGACTTATCCAAAAACGGCCTGGAGCTGGAAAGCGTCTCGTTGACCAACTTCAACCAGACTTCGAAAGAGCACTTCAACCCCAACAACGCCTTTGACGCCGAAGGTCTGACTAAGCTCACCCAGGAGACGGAGCGTCGTCGTCGCGAGCGTAATGAAGTCGAGCAGGACGTTGAAGTTGCCGTGCGGGAAAAAAACCGCGATGCCCTGTCGCGCAAGCTCGAAATCGCACAGCAAGAAGCCTTTATGACGCTTGAGCAGGAGCAGCAGGTGAAAACCCGCACCGCCGAGCAAAACGCGAAAATCGCCGCTTTTGAAGCGGAACGCCATCGCGAAGCGGAACAAACACGCATCCAGGCTGAACGACAGATTCAGGAAAGCGAAATCGAACGCGAGCAGATTGTGCGGACTAAAAAGGTCGAAGCGGAACGGGAAATTCGCATTAAAGAGATCGAGCAACAGCAGGCGACGGAAATTGCGAATCAGACAAAATCTATCGCCATCGCCGCAAAATCCGAACAGCAGTCTCAGGCAGAAGCTCGTGCAAACGACGCGCTGGCCGAATCCGTCCGCGCACAGCAAAACGTTGAAACCACGCGCCAAACGGCGGAAGCCGATCGTGCTAAACAGGTTGCGTTAATCGCCGCCTCTCAGGATGCAGAAACCCAGGCGGTCGAGCTGACGGTTCGGGCAAAAGCAGAAAAAGAAGCCGCTGAGCTTCAGGCAGCGGCAATCGTGGAACTGGCAGAAGCCACAAAGAAAAAGGGCCTCGCGGAAGCGGAAGCCCAGCGCGCACTCAACGATGCTATCAACGTACTTTCCGATCAGCAGACCAGTCTGAAATTCAAACTGGCGCTGCTGCAATCGCTACCGGCGGTTATCGAGAAATCCGTTGAGCCGATGAAGTCCATTGAAGGCATCAAGATTATTCAGGTTGACGGCCTTAACCGGGGCGGCGGCGCTGGCGGCGCGGAAAACGCCACCGTCAGCGCAGGCGGCAGCAATCTGGCGGAGCAGGCGTTGTCCGCGGCCCTTTCCTATCGTACCCAGGCACCGCTGATTGATTCGCTGTTAAATGAAATTGGCCTCTCCGGTGGTTCGCTTAATGCTCTGACCACGCCACTAAATTCACCAACAGCGATCGAGCCAGGTGAGGAATCAGTAGGAAAAGAAGCATAATCGCTTCCCAGCAAAATCGCTAAACACCTCATCCCTGGCCCCAAAAGCCGGGGATTTTTTTATCCCAAACATGACTTTTCAGCGCCAGGAACACTGTTTTTGCGTGGACGATCCAGTAATAAAAAATCGGAGAGGGGAAGCCCTTGCGCCAGTAAGGACGCTCGCTAACAATCGCTGTGTCAGCAAGGGGCTGAAACGGGAAAGCCCCTCCCGAAGAAGAGGCTTTAATAAGGAAAGGGTTATGATGAAACTGGTCATCATACTGATTGTGCTGTTACTGATAAGTTTCCACGCTTACTAACAGTCAATCAGAGGGGGGAGAAATCCCCTCTCACCCTTATTCCTTTACTGTAGGTCGAAAAAACAGCAGCGTCAACAGCGAGGAGCGCACCAAAGCGAAATCCTCAATGCGCCTTCAACATTCATGATTTATCGCTATCTTTCTGGATCTTCTTAATGATATTGGTTGTCGAACAGCCATCTTCAAAGTTGAGCACCAGCACCTCGCCGCCGTTTGCCCACACCTCTTCGCTACCGGCAATCTGCTCCGGCTTGTAGTCGCCGCCCTTCACCAACAGGTCCGGCAGAATGCCTGCAATCAGCCGCTGTGGCGTATCTTCTTCAAAAGAGACCACCCAGTCGACAGCTTCCAGCGCACCCAGTACGATCATTCGTTGATCCAGCGGGTTCACCGGGCGAGACTCGCCTTTCAGGCGTTTGGTCGATGCGTCGCTGTTAACAGCAACAATCAGGCGGTCGCCCAGCTTGCGCGCATTCGCCAGATAGGAGACGTGGCCCGCGTGCAGAATGTCGAACACGCCGTTGGTCATCACGACTTTCTCGCCGCGTTTACGCGCCGCAGCCACTGCCAGCTTCAGCTCTTCTTCGTTCATCACGCCAAAGCCCGTTTCTGAACGCCCGCGAACCGCATTTTCCAGCTCGATAGGCGAAACGGTAGAGGTACCGAGTTTGCCCACCACCACGCCTGCCGCCGCGTTGGCGAAGTAGCAGGCCTCTTCCAGCGAATTACCGGAAGCCAGCGTCGCGGCCAGCACGCCAATCACCGTATCGCCCGCGCCGGTAACGTCATAAACCTCCTGCGCCTGAGTCGGCATATGCAGAGCTGGTCGGCCCGGTTGCAGCAGCGTCATACCCTGCTCGGAGCGAGTGACCAGCAGCGCAGACAGCTCGAAATCAGTGATAATTTTCATCCCACGCTCAACGATTTCCGCTTCGTTCTGACATTTCCCCGCTACCGCTTCAAACTCGGAGAGGTTCGGCGTCAGCAGCGTAGCACCACGATAGCGTTCAAAATCAGTGCCTTTCGGGTCGATCAACACCGGAACGCCCGCGTCACGAGCGAGCTTAATCATGGTCTGCACGCTGGTCAGCGCGCCTTTGGCGTAGTCAGACAGCACCAGCGCACCAATAGAGCTCAGCGCCTGCTGAATACGCTCGTGCATCGGCTGCGGATCGACGCCAGAGAAACCTTCTTCGAAATCAAGACGAATTAGCTGCTGGTTGCGCGAAAGCACGCGTAGCTTGGTGATTGTTGGATGCGTCGGCAGGGATACAAAGTCGCACTTCACATTGACGTCGGCCAGCGCCTTGCTCAACGCACGGGCAGCATCGTCAATCCCGGTCAAGCCAACCAGGCGAGAAGTCGCACCGAGCGACGCAATGTTCATCGCTACGTTTGCCGCACCGCCAGGACGTTCTTCGATATTTTCTACTTTCACCACCGGCACCGGCGCTTCCGGCGAAATTCGGCTAGTAGGGCCATACCAGTAGCGGTCCAGCATCACATCGCCAACCACCAACACTTCTGCACGTTCAAACTCTGGCAGCGTTACTTTCATTACTTTCTCCTGCGAGACGCAAACTTTGCGCGCGATAATAGCACACCCGTTTTTTTAGTTAAGCCATCAACCACTTCTGCCAGCTGGCGCTGACCTGTTCACGTTCCTGACTAAACGCGTCAGGCGCCACGTTCCCCGGCAGCTCCTGCAGGGCCAGGTGATGCAACGCATCGCGTAACGTGGTGTAGGCATGGGTCAATGCCCTCGCCTCTGCATCGTCCATAATATCGTTCTGCGCCAGCAGTTCCAGAATGCGCACGTTATCAGACCAACGCGTGAGTTTCGGCTTATCACTGGCATAGCGTAGGACCAGATACTGGGTAATAAATTCAATATCCGTGATCCCGCCAGCATCAGCTTTAATATCAAAGCGATCATGGTGCTTATTGCCGAGGTGAGCGCGCATTTTTTCACGCATTTCCCGCACTTCACTTTGCAGTTTTTCGCCTTCGCGCGCAGTGGTAAGAATATCCCGACGAATCACGTCAAAACGCGCCTGTAGCTCAGGGTCGCCATAGACAACGCGAGCGCGAACCAACGCCTGATGTTCCCAGGTCCAAGCTTCGTTTTGCTGATAATCAGCAAAGGAATCGGTGGTGGTAACCAGCATACCCGCCGCGCCTGAAGGACGTAAGCGAGCGTCCACTTCGTACAGAATGCCCGAAGGCGTTCGGGTGCTGAAAAGATGCATAATGCGCTGCGCCAGGCGCAGATAAAATTGGCGACCATCAATTTCGCGCTCGCCGTCGGTCATCACTTCCATCGGGCAGTCATGCAGGAACACCAGATCGAGGTCAGAACTGTAGCCCAGTTCCCAGCCCCCCAGCTTGCCGTAGCCAACCACCGCAAAGCCGCGCCCCTGACGATCGTGCAGATGCGTTGGCTGACCATAGCGGGCGACCATTTGCAGCCACGCCTGCTGGACTACCGCATCGATCATCGCCTCAGCCAGCCAGGTTAAGTGATCGCTCACTTTCATCACCGGCAGCGTCCCGGCGATGTCGGCAGCGGCAATGTGTAACAACTGAGCTTGCTTAAACTGGCGTAACGCTTCCAGTTGCTGCTCTTCATCCTCTTCCGGCACGCGCAGCAGATACTGGCGCAGCTCATCGCGGTAGGCGTCGGTGGCCGTCGGCTGATAGAGAGTATTTGGATCCAGCAGCTCATCCAGCAGCAACGGGTGCCGCGCCAGCTGGCTGGCGACCATCGGCGAAGCGGCGCACAGGCTAATCAGGTGCTTCAACGCGCCGGGGAATTCGCTCAGCAGCTCAAGATAAGTGGTACGAGTGACGATCCCGGTCAGTAGCGGCGTAATGCGCGCCAAAGGCACCGGAGCATCCGCACGTGAACAAATTTCGCTCAGCAGATGCGGCATGAGCTGATCAAGCACCTGACGACCGCGCGGGCCAATCGTGCGTCGGTCCAGCTCTTTACGGAAATCGGCGATCAGCGCCAGCACGCTGCGGCGATCGTTATCCGCAAGATGCGCCAGCGCCGGGCTGGTATCGTCCTCTTCCAGCGCGTCCTGCCACAGTTCGCGCCAGTACTCTGCGAGCTGTTCATCTGGCGATTGTGCTTCATCATCACCGATCAATTCATTAAAGACGCGCCGCACGTTGGCCATCTGCTCCGCCAGCCGCACGCTAAGCGTATCCCAATCTGCAGCACCCATCCCCCACGCTAGTCTGGCGCGATTAAGCTCATCCTGCGGCAGGGTTTGCGTCTGCTCGTCGTTGATGCTTTGCAGCAAGTTTTCCAGGCGACGTAAAAACAGATAGGCCTCTCGCAGCCCTGGCGCATCACCTTCAGGTAACAAATGAAGCTCTTCGATAGCGGCCAGCGTCGGCAACAAAGCACGCTGTTGCAGCATCGGCTCGCGCCCGCCGCGAATCAACTGGAAGACCTGGACGATAAATTCAATCTCACGGATGCCGCCCGCGCCGAGCTTGATATTGTCCTTCAGCCCCCGGCGGCGCACTTCACGGGCAATCATCCCTTTCATGTTGCGCAGGGACTGAATGACGCTGAAATCGATGTAGCGACGGAAGACGAACGGTCGCAGCATGGCGCGCAGTTCGCTGGCATAAATGCCATCGTTATCCCCCATAATCCGCGCTTTCACCATCGCGTATCGCTCCCAGTCGCGCCCCTGCTCCTGGTAATAATCCTCTAGCGCGGCGAAGCTCAACACCAGCGGACCGCTATCGCCAAACGGGCGCAGGCGCATGTCGACGCGATAAACGAAACCATCCTGAGTGGGCTGATCCAGGACCTTGATTAAACGTTGTCCAAGACGGGTAAAAAACTGCGCGTTATCCAACTCCCGACGCCCACCTTGCGTGGAGCCGTGCTCCGGCCAGGCAAAAATCAGGTCGATGTCGGAGGAGAAGTTAAGCTCGCCGCCGCCAAGTTTACCCATCCCCAAAATCAACAGCGGCTGCGGCGAACCTTCTGCATTGCACGGAGTCCCCCATTCGCGGCAACAGGCAACGTAAAGCCAGTCGCGAGCGGCGACAATCAGCGTTTCCGCCAGCACGCTTAGCTGCTGCAAACTGCTCTCTTCGCTGACCAGCGATAACGACTGGGCCCAGGCGATACGCACCATTATCCAGCGGCGAAACTGGCGCAGTTCGCGCATCAACGTGGCTTCATCATTCACCTCTGCAAGACGCGTCTGTAGCCAGTCGGCGTAATGACGCCACTCCTGCGCCTCAGGCGGCGAGCTTTCAAGTTCCGCCAGCCATTGCGGTTGGGCGACCAGACTGTGCTCGACGAAATCGCTGAATGCCATCACCGACTGCGCCTGCTCACTTAATGTGGATACTGGAAAATCCGCCGGTAGCCGGTCTATGACCGTCTGCCAGTGCTGCTGTAATTGCGAAGAAAGCGGCATCTTAGGGGCTCCCTGGCCTGAAATTATCGTTTTCCACTATGCAGCCAGAACGGCTCTGCTGCCAGCGCCTGGCGACGGAAATATTCGAGGACGCTGCTGTCGTTATGCTCAATCGCCCGGTGGATTTCTTGCCAGCTTTCCAACCACGGCGCGGCAACATCTGCATACGCACCAGCCAGAAGCTGAACGCTGTCGATTTCGCGTGCCAGGCGCGGAAGCTGACCGACATACTCATCGGCTGACGGCTGCGCAATCGAGTTTTTCAGCTCAGCCGCCGCGCGGGAGAGCTGAATATCAGCAAAGCGTTTGAAAGAGCCGCTGATTTTCTGTTCACCGGCTGCGTTCATAAAGGGACGCCAGCCGCGATTCACCAGCCACTCGGTAAGCGCCAGCTTAGCGCCTACGCAGGCAACATTAAACAGCGCCGCCTGGGCGTTCTTTTCCTCCAACAACGCAGCTTCAGCTTCGTTCAAGCGCTCACGAAGTTGGGTCGTTGCCTTACGAGGGACAATACCGCCAAACAACACCAGCGTATGCCGAACGCGGGCAATCGCCTGCAAAATCTCGACTTTCGCTTTTGAATTGCCACGATTGAGGACTTCATCATGATAGAGCCAGTGCGCCAGCGCGTTTTCCAGCGCCGCCTCCAGCGCCTGCTCCACGCTGGCCTTCGGCGTCACACGCAAAACAGATAATGCGGTTAGCGGACGCTCTTCATTGCCCTGCGCCAGATGATAGCCGCGAGCCGCTTTGCTCAGACTTCCCTGACGCAGCACGCCGATATCCAGCAGGCGATGGGCAAGGGTCAGAATATCCTGCGGATCGCCAGACAACAGCTCCAGTTCCAGTTCGCAGATAGGCTCCTGATGCTCACCAGCTTTGACTTCCCCCCGATCGAGGGCAATTTCAATCTCGCTACCGCCTTCTTTCACTACCCATCTTTCACGTTCGAAATCGGTACTAAAAAGCGGCTGTACGTTCTGCGCAAGCTCGACCGGCAGCTCGCCCTGTGGCCAGACTTCGGCAGGAAGCCTCTCCAGCGCCAGTTCTGGTTTTTCCAGCGCAATATTGTACTCCGGGCGCTGATGTAGCCCGCCCACCACGCGACCGGCGATTTTCAGCGTCATTTCATAACGCCCCTGGTCACCGCGAATGCGCAACCCCATATCGTGGCGACGCAGCCAATTGTCCGCCGTTTCGTAGTAAATATTCAGCAGTTGAGCTGCGGGCGTGTGTTTAGCTTCTAACGCGCTAAGGTGCTGACGCAGTACGTCTACACCATTGTGGGCGACGATAAACTTTAATTCGATTTCTTGAGCCATGACTGAATTCTTCCGCTTATGTGCTGTGCCGGGAAAATGCGGCGAACTAACGACGATATTTCTTGTCAGTAAATAGTATTTTGCGGCGAATCGCCATGCAATGCGCATTTTGCCGGGCCACCTGTTGGATGATTCCGATTGTGGCGGAAAACTTTGCGTCACTACGGTGATGCCACTACTATCGTTCAACTTTTTATGACCAAACGATGACCTGATGCCAAAATTACGCCTTATTACATTTACTTTGCTGGCGCTTAGCGCCGCCACGGCGGTTCACGCGGAAGAAAAGCGTTACGTTTCTGATGAACTGAATACCTGGGTTCGCAGCGGTCCGGGCGATAACTATCGTCTCGTAGGCACCATCAACGCCGGGGAAGAAGTCGCGGTGCTGCAAACTAATGACAGCACCAGTTATGCACAAGTGCGCGACAGCAGCGGTCGTACCGCCTGGATCCCACTGAAAGAGCTGAGCAATGAGCCCAGTATCCGCATCCGCGTGCCGGACCTGGAAAACCAGGTCAAAACCCTGACCGATAAGCTGAACAACATCGATACCACCTGGAACCAGCGTACGGCGGACATGCAAAAGAAAGTCGCCGGTAGCGATGCCGTTATCAACGGCCTGAAAGAAGAGAACCAAAAGCTGAAAAACGAGCTGGTTGTCGCGCAGAAGAAGGTGAGCGCCGCCAATCTGCAATTAGATGACAAACAGCGCACCATTATCATGCAGTGGTTTATGTATGGCGGCGGCGTGCTCGGCGTCGGCCTGCTCCTCGGTCTGGTATTGCCACACCTGGTGCCGAGCCGCAAACGCAAAGACCGCTGGATGAACTAATTCGTCTTCTCTGCCAGACTTACGTATCATCGTGAGAAAACGAATACGGGAGAGTAAGGCGTGAAGGTTTATCTGGTCGGTGGTGCGGTTCGGGATGCGTTATTAAGGCTACCGGTCAAAGACAGAGATTGGGTCGTAGTTGGCGCTACGCCTCAGCAATTACTCGACGCGGGCTACCAGCAGGTAGGCCGCGATTTTCCCGTGTTCCTTCATCCGCAAAGCCGTGAAGAGTATGCCCTGGCGCGTACCGAGCGGAAATCCGGTTCCGGTTACACCGGCTTTACCTGCTATGCCGCCGCTGACGTCACCCTCGAGCAAGACCTGCAGCGCCGCGATCTAACAATTAATGCACTGGCCCAGGATGCTGACGGTCTGATTATCGATCCCTACGGCGGCCAGGATGATTTGCGTCTGCGCCTGCTGCGTCACGTCTCGCCCGCCTTTAGCGAAGATCCGCTGCGAGTTCTGCGGGTGGCGCGTTTTGCCGCGCGCTATGCGCATCTGGGCTTTCGCATCGCTGATGAAACTATGGCGCTGATGCGCACGATGGCCGATGCCGGTGAACTTGCGCACCTCACGCCCGAGCGGGTGTGGAAAGAGACGGAGAGCGCCCTCACCACCCGTAATCCCCAGGTTTTCTTTCAGACCTTACGCGACTGTCGTGCGCTCAAGGTGTTGTTCCCGGAAGTCGACGCCCTCTACGGCGTACCAGCACCTGCTAAATGGCATCCGGAAATCGACACGGGTCTGCATACCCTGATGACCATCACGATGGCGGCAATGCTCTCTCCTGAAGTGGACGTGCGTTTCGCCACCCTGTGTCACGATCTCGGGAAAGGGCTGACGCCGAAAGAGCTCTGGCCACGCCATCATGGTCACGGCCCGGCTGGCGTTAAGCTGGTCGAACAGCTTTGCGTTCGCCTGCGGGTACCCAATGAAATCCGCGATCTGGCAAAACTGGTCGCCGAATTTCACGATCTGATTCATACCCTGCCAATGCTACAGCCTAAAACGCTGGTCAAACTGTTCGATAACATTGACGCCTGGCGCAAACCGCATCGAGTCAGGCAAATTGCCTTAACCAGCGAAGCCGACGTGCGCGGGCGCGCCGGTTTTGAGGCTTGCGATTACCCTCAGGGTCGCCTGCTGCTTGAAGCCTGGGAAGTGGCCAAATCGGTGTCGACGAAACAGGTAGTGGCTGAAGGTTTTCAGGGGATTGAGATTCGCGAAGAGCTGACGCGTCGGCGGATTAAAGCCGTAGCACAATGGAAAGAAAAACGTTGCCCTCAGCCGCAAGACTGAGGGCCAGGTCTTATCAGAAGAAGACCACGTAGACCGCTGCCGCAACGACAAAACGGTAGATAGCGAACGGAATAAACGAGATACGTTTAATCAGCTGCAGGAAGGTTTTAATCGCAATCAGCGCGACGATAAACGCGGTGATGAAGCCAACGGCAAACATCGGAATATCGCTAACGCTCAGAAAACCGATGCTCTTGTACATATCCAGCACGGTTGCGCCCATCATCATCGGCACCGCCAGCAGGAACGAGAACTCAGAAGCCGCATAGCGGCTTACGCCCATCAGCATCCCGCCAGAAATGGTCGCCCCGGAACGCGAGAAACCCGGCCACAGAGCCAGACACTGGAAGCAACCGATCACGAACGCCTGACGATAGGTCATATCGTCAATGCCTACTGCGCGCGGCTGTTTTGGTTTCAGCACTTCCGCCGCGATCAGCAGCACACCGCCAACAATCAGCGCATACATCACGTTAACCGGATTGAAAAGAGACTTAATGGAATCATGGAAAATCAGCCCCAGCACCACCGCCGGGATCATCCCAAGAAGAATATGAATAAGCGATAAACGACCACTGCCCTGGCCTTCATGCTCTGGAGGTCTGCCAAAATGAATACCGATAAGACCAAACAGACGACGCCAGAACATCACAACAACCGCAAGAATAGAACCTAGCTGAATCACCACCTCAAAAGTATTTGCGGTATCGCCTTCAAAACCAAGAAGATGACCGACAATAATCATATGACCCGTACTGGAAACAGGTAAAAATTCTGTCAAACCCTCAACCACACCCAATATTGCCGCCACCAGCAGCGAGTGTATATCGCTCATCCAATTAAACCCTTTAAAAAGTAAAATGAAAAAAACCAGGAACTATGACCGGTATAAACGCAATTTGTTTAACAAGTATGACCTGAAAAGTTTTGTTTCAGATTAAGGCCACGCTCAATAATGACACCAACGTTCGTTGCCCGGGCCACTGCGCCAGGCTTGCTGACTTTAATACGTACCCATGGAGATTGGAACTTTTCCAGCAGCAGGTCGGCAATTTCTTCCGCCACGCGTTCGACAAGCGCAAAACTCGCGCCCTCAACGTGATTAATCACCAGCTCGCTGATGTCAGCATAGCTGAGACAATCGCTGACATCATCACTGGCCGCCGCTTTGCGGTTATCCCACGCCATTTCGATATCGAACACCAGCTTCTGTTCGATGGTTTGTTCCCAGTCATAAACACCAATAGTGGTGATTACCGAAAGTTGCTCTATAAATACAATATCCATCACGACCTGCCTGCTTTTTGGCTAAACCGGATACCACTTCCGGCGAATTATGCGTATTATCCACAGATGCAAAGACATCCCCTAAATAATTTGCGTTGCGGGAAAGCAGCGACGCAGCGAGCCTTCGGGAACATAGCGCCACTATGCGTCCAGGCAAACCGACGCGCCGACTGCGCGAAAGGTGACGGGGATAAACCGACACTTTCAAAATGGAACAGCTGATGAGTGCAATCGCGCCTGGACTGGTTATCCTCGCCTACCTCTGCGGCTCAATCTCCAGCGCCATTCTGGTGTGCCGCCTCGCTGGCCTGCCCGATCCTCGCGATAACGGCTCCGGCAATCCCGGGGCGACCAACGTCCTGCGAATAGGCGGCAAGAGAGCAGCCGTAGCGGTGCTTATTTTTGACGTGCTGAAAGGCATGCTGCCCGTCTGGGGCGCGTGGGCATTGGGCCTGACCCCGTTCTGGCTTGGCCTGGTAGCGATTGCCGCCTGCGTGGGTCACATCTGGCCGGTATTCTTTAATTTTCGCGGCGGCAAAGGCGTGGCTACTGCTTTTGGTGCTATTGCCCCTATCGGCTGGGATCTCACCGGCGTGATGGCGGGGACCTGGCTGCTCACCATTCTGCTCAGCGGCTACTCTTCTCTCGGCGCCATCGTCAGCGCGCTTATCGCGCCGTTCTACGTATGGTGGTTTAAACCGCAATACACCTTCCCGGTGTCGATGCTTTCGTGCCTGATCCTGCTACGCCATCATGACAACATTCAGCGCCTGTGGCGTCGCCAGGAGACCCGCATCTGGACGCGGTTAAAAAAGAAGAAGAAAACGCCAGAGCAGAAGTAACCTTTGCATCACGTAGCCAACGAGACCACAGCTCGAAGTATGGCGGTTATGAGGCTGATAACAAACTTGATTTAGATATGGTGCTGTATTCTTGTCGGGTGGCGGCTCGAAGTATGACGGGCATAAGCTTTTCATATGACCGTGATGCTTAGCCCCCGATCAATACTCATCCCTGCTGTTTTATCTTGATTTTGCAGGGGCGCGACATTGCACGGCACCGTGTTACCACAGACCAAAAAAGGCTGGCAGGCCACGCTGGACCTGCAGTTTCAATTTCTTGGCGGGAAAACAACGCTCGCCTCTCGTCGTCATGTCGGTCCCCTTACCGTTCAGCGCCCTTTTTATCCTGAAGAAGAGACCTGCCACCTCTATTTACTCCATCCCCCCGGCGGCATCGTCGGCGGCGATGAACTGACCATTAGCGTCACCATTGAGCCTGGTTGCCATACGTTGATCACCATGCCCGGCGCCAGTAAGTTCTATCGCAGCAGCGGCGCTCAGGCACGGCTTGAGCAAACCCTGGCGCTGGCCGAAAACGCAACACTCGAATGGCTGCCGCAGGACGCGATCTTCTTTCCCGGCGCTAACGCCTCTTTGCATACCGCGTTTCACCTCACCGCCTCCAGCACGCTGCTGGCCTGGGACCTACTGTGTCTTGGCCGCCCGGTGATTGGCGAAGCCTTTAGCCACGGCGCGATAACCAATCGGCTGGAAGTGTGGATCGACGGCTCCCCGCAATTGATTGAGCGCCTGAGTCTGGCCGACGGACAGCTGGCAAGCGTCGCTGAGCAGCCGTGGGTCGGAACTCTGCTGTTCTACCCGGCGAGCGAAACGCTGCTGGACGGCGTGCGTGAAAAGCTTATTCCACTGGCTAATTACGCCGGAGCCACGCTTATCGATGGCCTGATGACAGTCCGCTTTTTAAGTGACGATAATCTGCTTTGCCAGCGGGCAATGCGCGATATCTGGCAATTTATGCGCCCGCATCTGACCGGTAAATCTCCGCTACTTCCCCGAATCTGGCTGACCTAAGAGAATGCTATGGAACTAACACCCAGAGAAAAAGACAAGCTGTTGCTGTTTACCGCCGCGCTGGTGGCAGAGCGTCGTCTGGCCCGCGGTCTGAAGCTCAACTACCCCGAATCCGTGGCCCTAATCAGCGCCTTTATTATGGAAGGCGCGCGCGATGGTCAAAGCGTCGCGGCGCTAATGGAAGACGGACGTCACGTCCTGAGCCGCGATCAGGTCATGGAAGGCGTGCCGGAAATGATCCCCGACATCCAGGTTGAGGCCACTTTTCCGGACGGCTCGAAGCTGGTCACCGTCCATAACCCGATAATCTGAGGCAGCCACGATGATCCCAGGAGAGTATCAGGTAAAGCCCGGTCAGATAGCCATTAACGTTGGCCGCGCGACCTGCCGCATTACCGTTGAGAATCATGGCGACCGACCGATTCAGGTGGGATCGCATTACCACTTCGCCGAAGTTAACCCAGCGCTGAAGTTCGATCGTCAACAGGCCACCGGTTATCGTCTGAATATCGCCGCCGGAACCGCGGTGCGCTTCGAACCGGGGCAAAAACGCGAGGTGGAGCTGGTGGCGCTTGCCGGAACCCGCGCGGTGTATGGTTTTCGCGGCGAGGTCATGGGCAATCTGGAGGCTAGCGATGAGTGAGATTTCGCGTCAGGCCTGGGCCGATATGTTCGGCCCCACCATCGGCGACAAAGTGCGCCTGGCGGACACCGAGCTGTGGATCGAGGTTGAAGACGATCTCACTACCTACGGCGAAGAGGTCAAATTTGGCGGTGGCAAAGTGATCCGCGACGGTATGGGCCAGGGGCAGATGCTTGCCGCCGAATGCGTGGATCTGGTGCTGACCAACGCTCTGATTATCGATCACTGGGGGATCATCAAAGCCGATATCGGCGTCAAAGACGGGCGGATCTTCGCGATCGGAAAAGCAGGGAATCCGGACATTCAACCCAACGTCACGATCCCTATCGGCGCGGCGACGGAAATTATTGCTGCGGAAGGTAAGATCGTCACCGCAGGCGGCGTCGACACCCATATTCACTGGATCTGCCCGCAGCAGGCGGAAGAGGCGCTGGTCTCCGGCGTCACCACGATGATCGGCGGCGGTACCGGTCCGGCGGCGGGAACTAACGCCACAACCTGTACGCCGGGGCCGTGGTACATCTCGCGAATGCTGCAGGCGGCAGACAGTCTGCCGGTCAATATCGGCCTGCTGGGCAAAGGCAACGGCTCGAATCCGGATGCGCTGCGTGAGCAGGTTACAGCGGGGGTTATTGGCCTGAAAATTCACGAAGACTGGGGCGCGACGCCGGCGGCAATCAACTGCGCGCTGACCGTAGCCGACGAGATGGATGTTCAGGTCGCGTTGCACAGCGACACTCTCAATGAATCCGGCTTCGTGGAAGATACCCTGGCGGCTATTGGCGGGCGCACTATCCATACTTTCCATACCGAAGGCGCGGGCGGCGGCCATGCGCCGGATATTATTACCGCCTGCGCACACCCCAATATTCTGCCGTCATCGACCAATCCAACGCTGCCCTATACCGTCAACACCATTGACGAGCATCTGGACATGCTGATGGTTTGCCATCACCTCGACCCGGATATCGCCGAGGACGTGGCGTTTGCCGAATCGCGTATTCGTCGGGAAACCATCGCCGCAGAAGACGTCCTGCACGACCTAGGCGCGTTCTCCCTCACCTCGTCCGATTCGCAGGCCATGGGCCGCGTCGGTGAAGTGATTTTGCGTACCTGGCAGGTGGCGCACCGCATGAAAGTCCAGCGCGGCCCGTTAGCGGAAGAGAACGGGGATAACGATAACTACCGCGTGAAGCGCTATATCGCCAAGTACACCATTAACCCGGCGCTGACCCACGGCATCGCCCATGAAGTTGGTTCGATTGAAGCGGGCAAACTGGCAGATCTGGTGCTGTGGTCCCCGGCGTTCTTCGGCGTGAAACCGGCGACAGTGGTCAAAGGCGGCATGATCGCCATCGCGCCGATGGGCGATATCAACGCTTCCATCCCAACGCCACAGCCGGTGCACTATCGCCCAATGTTCGGCGCGCTGGGTAGCGCTCGTCACCACTGCCGCTTGACCTTCCTGTCGCAGGCGGCGGCGGAAAACGGCGTCGCTGAAAAGCTGAACCTGCACAGCATGACGGCAGTAGCGAAAGGCTGCCGCACAGTACAAAAAACCGATATGCGCCACAACGGACTGCTGCCCAATATTACCGTTGATTCGCAAACCTACGAGGTGCGTATCGACGGCGAACTGATCACCAGCGAACCGGCGGACGTACTACCAATGGCGCAACGTTATTTCCTGTTTTAAGGAGTGAAAATGCTTTATTTGACCCAACGCGTGGACGCTCCGGCACAGGCCACTGCCAGCGTCACGCTGCCGATTGATGTGCGGGTGAAAAGCCGCATTAAAGTCACGCTTAATGATGGCCGCCAGGCGGGCCTGCTGTTGCCGCGCGGCCTGCTGCTGCGCGGCGGCGATATTCTTAGCAACGAAAACGGCAGCGAATTTATCAAGGTGATCGCCGCCGATGAAGCCGTTTCAGTGGTGCGTTGTGATGACCCCTTTGTGCTGGCAAAAGCCTGCTATCACCTAGGAAACCGCCATGTGCCGCTGCAAATCATGCCCGGCGAGCTACGCTACCATCATGATCACGTGCTGGACGATATGCTGCGCCAGTTTGGTCTGGCCGTTGATTTCGCTCACCTGCCGTTTGAACCGGAAGCCGGAGCTTACGCCAGCGAGTCGCACGGCCATCACCACGATCATGGGCACAGCCACTAACATGCCGACGCCGGAAAAACGTCTGCGGCTAATGCAGCTTGCCAGCAGCAGTCTGCCGGTCGGCGGCTATAGCTGGTCTCAAGGGCTGGAGTGGGCGGTGGAAGCAGGCTGGGTGCCGGATAGTGCCGCCTTTGAGCGCTGGCAGCTGCGGCAGATGGAACAGAGCTTTTTTACCGTCGACCTGCCGCTGTTCGCCCGGCTTTATCATGCCTGCGAAGCGAGCGATCTGACCGTAGCGCAGCGCTTGACGGCTTATCTGCTCGCCTGCCGGGAAACTCGTGAGCTGCGTGATGAAGAGCGCAATCGCGGTGCGGCCTTCACCCGCCTGCTCGCCGACTGGCAACCGGACTGCCCGCCCGAATGGCGCAAACTGTGTCAACAAAGCCAACTTACCGGCATGGCATGGCTCGGCGTGCGCTGGCAAATCGCCATCCCCGACCTGGCTCTTAGCCTCGGCTACAGCTGGATTGAGAGCGCGGTGATGGCAGGCGTCAAGTTAGTGCCTTTTGGCCAACAAGCCGCCCAGCAGCTGATTCTGCGCCTATGCGACCGCTACGCGGCGGATATGGACAGTGCCCTGGCCGCGCCAGACAGCGCTATCGGCTCGGCCACGCCGCTTGCCGCCATCGCCTCCGCCCGGCATGAAACCCAATATTCCCGACTATTCCGTTCTTAGGAGAAGGTATGAACACGATTAAGCAACCGCTGCGCGTCGGCGTCGGCGGCCCGGTCGGCTCCGGTAAAACCGCGCTGCTGGAAGCGCTTTGCAAAGCGATGCGCGACACTTATCAGTTAGCGGTGGTGACCAACGACATCTATACCAAAGAGGATCAACGGATCCTCACCGAAGCCGGAGCCCTGGAGCCCGAGCGGATTGTCGGCGTTGAAACCGGCGGCTGCCCGCACACTGCTATTCGTGAAGATGCATCGATGAACCTCGCCGCAGTGGAAGCCCTGAGCGAAAAATTCGGCAACCTCGATCTTATCTTCGTGGAAAGTGGCGGCGATAACCTGAGCGCCACCTTCAGCCCGGAGCTAGCGGACCTTACCCTCTACGTGATCGACGTGGCGGAAGGAGAGAAGATCCCGCGCAAAGGCGGGCCGGGGATCACCAAATCTGACTTTCTGGTGATCAATAAAACCGATCTCGCACCTTATGTGGGCGCGTCTCTGGAAGTGATGGAGCGCGATACCATGCGCATGCGCGGCGAGCGTCCGTGGACGTTTACCAATTTAAAAGCTGGTGACGGCCTGGCGAAGATCATTGCTTTTCTGGAAGAGAAAGGGATGTTGCGGGTGTAGTTTATTGCCCGCTGGCACTTCGTTTGCCGGGCCTACAAAACCGTAGGCCCGGCAAAATTACGCTGCCGGTAACTCCGCCAGCGGCCAGCGAGGGCGAACGGTCACGCCGAGCTCGGCTTTCGCGCCGGAGTGCAGGCGAACCATGCCCGCGTAGGCAATCATCGCACCGTTATCGGTGCAGAACTCAGGGCGAGCATAGAACACTTCCCCCCCGCGTTTTTTCATCATCTCCGCCAGCTTCGCGCGCAGCGTACGGTTAGCGCTGACGCCCCCCGCCATCACCAGACGCTTAAAACCGGTTTGATCCAACGCACGACGGCATTTGATCATCAATGTATCCACCACTGCATCTTCAAAAGCACGGGCAATGTCAGCGCGGGTTTGATCATCATTGTCGTTGCTGCGAATGGTGTTCGCGGCAAAGGTTTTCAGGCCAGAGAAGCTAAAATCCAGCCCCGGACGGTCGGTCATGGGGCGAGGAAAGACAAAACGTCCTTCGGTACCCTGCGAGGCCATCTTCGACAGCATCGGGCCGCCAGGATAATCAAGCCCCAGCAGTTTAGCGGTCTTATCGAAAGCTTCACCCGCCGCATCGTCAATCGACTCGCCCAGCAGTTCATATTGACCGATGCCGGTAACGCTAATCAGCTGTGTGTGGCCGCCGGAGACCAGCAGCGCAACAAACGGATATTGCGGCGGATTGTCTTCCAGCATCGGCGCCAGCAGATGCCCTTCCATATGATGCACCGGGATCGCTGGGACGTTCCATGCAAACGCCAGCGAACGTCCGACGGTTGCGCCTACCAGCAGTGCGCCAACCAGACCCGGGCCTGCGGTATACGCGACGGCATCAATATCTTTTGCCGTCAGACTCGCTTCTTTTAGCGCCGCCTGGATCAGCGGCACGGTTTTACGCACGTGATCGCGGGAAGCCAGTTCGGGCACAACGCCACCGTAATCAGCGTGTAATTTCACCTGACTATACAGTTGATTGGCTAGCAGACCTTTTTCGTCGTCGTAAATGGCGATGCCGGTTTCATCGCAGGATGTTTCAATACCCAGTACACGCATGACTTGTTTTACCTCATTTCAATACCGCGCAGTGTAGGACCAATGCTGGTTGATGTAAAACTTTCCTCACCCCTGGCGTTCACTTCGTGTATACTCCCTGTCCTTATAAAAGTCCCTTTCAAAATCGCATCGGTGCTTTACAAAGCAGCAGCAATTGCAGTAAAATTCCGCACCATTTTGAAATAAGCTGGCGTTGATGCCAGCGGCAAACCGAATTTATTAAAGGTGAGAGTTACATGCCGGTAATTAAAGTACGTGAAAACGAGCCGTTCGACGTAGCACTGCGTCGCTTCAAACGTTCATGCGAAAAAGCAGGTGTTCTGGCGGAAGTTCGTCGTCGTGAGTTCTATGAAAAACCGACTACCGAACGTAAACGCGCTAAAGCTTCTGCTGTGAAACGTCACGCGAAGAAACTGGCTCGCGAAAACGCACGCCGCACTCGTCTGTACTAATCTATTGAGGGCTCAGCTCTCAATTCAGACCGAGTTGTAGTTGTAAGGCCGTGCTTCCGAAAGGAATGCGCGGCTTATTTTCGTTTATAGTCATCAAAAAAACAGGGGCTTATGGCTGGACGAATTCCTCGCGTTTTTATTAATGACCTGCTGGCGCGTACCGATATCGTCGATCTGATCGATGCACGGGTAAAGCTGAAAAAGCAGGGCAAGAATTATCACGCGTGCTGTCCGTTCCATAACGAAAAAACCCCCTCTTTCACCGTCAACGGTGAAAAACAGTTTTATCACTGCTTTGGCTGCGGTGCGCACGGCAACGCTGTCGACTTCCTGATGAACTACGACAAGCTCGAGTTCGTGGAAACGGTCGAAGAGCTTGCCGCCATGCACAATCTCGAAGTGCCGTATGAAGCAGGTAATGGACCCAGCCAAATTGAGCGCCATCAGCGGCAGAATCTTTATCAGTTGATGGATGGTCTGAACACGTTTTATCAACAGTCTCTGATGCAACCCGCCGCTGACCCCGCGCGCCAGTATCTGGCACAACGTGGTTTAAGCAGCGAGGTGATTACGCGCTTTGCGATTGGTTATGCCCCTCCCGGTTGGGACAACGTTTTAAAACGTTTTGGCGGCAATCAAGAAAATCGCCAGTCGCTCATTGATGCAGGCATGCTGGTCACCAACGATAAGGGACGCAGCTACGACCGCTTCCGCGAACGGGTGATGTTCCCCATCCGCGATAAGCGAGGCCGGGTGATTGGTTTTGGTGGTCGCGTGCTAGGCGATGCCTTGCCGAAGTACCTGAACTCCCCGGAAACCGATATTTTCCATAAAGGCCGCCAGCTGTACGGCCTTTATGAAGCGCAGCAGGATAACGCTGAACCGCCGCGTCTGCTGGTGGTCGAAGGTTATATGGACGTGGTTGCGCTGGCGCAGTTCGATATTAACTACGCTGTCGCGTCGTTAGGTACGTCGACGACCGCTGACCATATTCAGCTGTTGTTCAGGGTTACCAATCAGGTCGTTTGCTGTTACGACGGCGACCGGGCAGGCCGCGATGCCGCCTGGCGAGCGCTGGAAACGGCGCTGCCGTATATGACCGACGGACGCCAGCTGCGTTTCATGTTTCTGCCGGATGGCGAAGACCCGGATACGCTAGTGCGTAAAGAGGGAAAAGCCGCATTTGAAGCGCGGATGGAGCAGGCTCAGCCGCTCTCCACGTTTTTGTTCAACAGCCTGCTGCCGCAGGTAGACTTGAGCACTCCGGACGGGCGCGCACAGCTAAGCACTTTAGCGCTGCCGCTGATAACCCAGGTGCCGGGTGAAACGCTGCGCATTTATCTGCGCCAGGAGTTAGGTAACAAGCTGGGGATTTTAGATGATGCGCAGCTTGAACGTTTAATGCCAAAACAGTCCGAAAATGGCCCGCAACGCCCTGCTCCGCAGCTAAAACGCACGACCATGCGTATACTTATAGGATTGCTGGTGCAAAACCCGGATCTGGCCCCGCGAGTACCGCCTTTAGAAGGGCTGGACCCAAGTAAAATGCCCGGACTTGGTTTATTTAACGAACTGGTCAAAACGTGTTTATCTCAGCCAGGACTGACCACCGGGCAACTTTTAGAGCAGTATCGCGGCAAAAATGAAGCCGTGACCCTTGAAAAACTGTCGATGTGGGACGATATAGCAGATAAAGATATCGCTGAAAAAACCTTCACCGACTCGCTCAACCATATGTTTGATTCACTGCTTGAGCTTCGACAGGAAGAGCTGATAGCTCGCGATCGCACGCACGGTTTAAGCAGTGAGGAACGCCGGGAACTCTGGACTATCAGTCAGGAACTGGCAAAAAAATGAATTTAACGGCTTAACTGCCGAATACCGTTCGGGAAGACCCCGACAGCCGCTCGAGGCGCAGCGGCAATAATATAAGTACGCCCTCGCTTTAAATGTTGGCAGCTCGTCTGCTTACACCAATCAAACGAATTAAGTGTGGATACCGTCTTATGGAGCAAAACCCGCAGTCACAGCTGAAGCTTCTTGTCCAACGTGGTAAGGAGCAAGGCTATCTGACCTATGCCGAGGTCAATGACCATCTGCCGGAAGATATCGTCGACTCCGACCAGATCGAAGACATCATCCAAATGATCAACGATATGGGCATTCAGGTGATGGAAGAAGCACCGGATGCCGATGATCTGCTGCTTGCTGAAAATAGCAACAATACCGACGAAGATGCGGAAGAGGCTGCTGCACAGGTTCTCTCCAGCGTGGAATCTGAAATCGGCCGTACAACTGACCCGGTGCGCATGTACATGCGCGAGATGGGTACCGTCGAACTGCTGACGCGTGAAGGCGAAATCGACATCGCCAAACGTATCGAAGATGGGATTAACCAGGTTCAGTGCTCCGTTGCTGAATACCCGGAAGCAATTACCTATCTGCTGGAACAGTACGATCGCGTTGAAGCAGAAGAAGCGCGTCTGTCCGATCTCATCACCGGATTCGTCGATCCGAACGCCGAAGAAGAGATGGCGCCAACGGCGACGCACGTCGGTTCTGAACTCTCTCAAGAAGAAAGGGATGACGACGAAGACGAAGATGAGGAAGAAGACGACGACAGCAGCGATGACGACAACAGCATCGACCCCGAGTTGGCACGCGCGAAATTCGGTGAGCTACGTACACAGTACGAACTGACCCGCGATACCATCAAAGCGAAAGGTCGTAGCCACGCCGCAGCGCAGGAAGAAATTCTCAAACTGTCAGAAGTCTTCAAGCAGTTCCGTCTGGTACCGAAGCAATTTGATTACCTGGTCGGCAGCATGCGTAGCATGATGGACCGCGTTCGTACACAAGAACGCATCATCATGAAACTGTGCGTTGAACAGTGCAAAATGCCGAAGAAAAACTTCATCACTCTGTTCACTGGCAACGAAACCAGCGAAACCTGGTTCAACGCGGCCATCGCCATGAACAAACCGTGGTCAGAGAAGCTGCTTGACGTTAAAGACGACGTTCAGCGTAGCCTGATGAAACTGCAGCAGATCGAACAAGAAACTGGCCTGACCATTGAGCAGGTCAAAGACATCAACCGTCGTATGTCTATCGGTGAAGCGAAAGCCCGCCGTGCGAAGAAAGAGATGGTTGAAGCGAACTTGCGTCTGGTTATCTCTATCGCCAAGAAATACACCAACCGTGGTCTGCAGTTCCTCGACTTGATTCAGGAAGGCAACATCGGCCTGATGAAAGCGGTAGATAAGTTTGAATACCGTCGCGGTTACAAGTTCTCCACCTACGCAACCTGGTGGATCCGTCAGGCAATTACCCGTTCTATCGCGGATCAGGCGCGCACCATCCGTATTCCGGTGCATATGATTGAGACTATCAACAAACTCAACCGTATTTCACGCCAGATGCTGCAAGAGATGGGTCGCGAGCCGACGCCAGAAGAGCTGGCCGAGCGCATGCTGATGCCGGAAGATAAAATTCGTAAAGTGCTCAAAATTGCCAAAGAGCCTATCTCCATGGAAACGCCGATTGGCGACGATGAAGATTCGCATCTGGGCGATTTCATCGAGGATAACACCCTCGAGCTGCCGCTGGATTCTGCTACCACTGAGAGCCTGCGTGCCGCCACTCACGATGTTCTGGCAGGCCTCACCGCCCGTGAAGCGAAAGTCCTGCGTATGCGTTTTGGTATTGATATGAATACCGACCACACGCTGGAAGAAGTGGGCAAACAGTTTGATGTTACCCGCGAACGTATCCGTCAGATCGAAGCGAAGGCGCTGCGTAAACTGCGTCATCCAAGCCGCTCTGAAGTACTGCGTAGCTTCCTCGACGATTAATTATCGCCACGTTCGTCAAAAAGCCAGTCAAATGACTGGCTTTTTTATTACTTAATCAAAATCATTCCCCCGAAAAATATAAAAATACAATAAATAAATATTTCAATATATATATGAGTCATATTCCTATTACTCTTCCAGTAAAAGCAAACAACTGGACTCAAAGTTTTTCTTTTGTACTATCAGTACATATATAGCATTTAATGCTCAGTACAGAAAAATATTACAGGGAAAAGTAATGAGAGATCATCGTAAGATTCAGCTGGCTGATTTTAATCGCATGGCTATTTTAGCGGCGGCGAACACGCTCTTTCTGAGCCGTGGAGTAGAAAGCACAAGGATGGACGAAATTGCAGAGGGCGCAGGGTTTAGTAAGACAACGCTTTATACCTATTTCGAGAGTAAGCAAGACATTCTGGATCATCTTATTCTCGATGGCATGGTGTGTTTTCACCAACAAATAAAACTCATAGCTAGCCGACAAAATCCATTCCGAGAATTTTATCATGAGTTTTGTCAGGCGCTAATTGATATCCATGATGACGGTATTATCTATTTCCAGGGCATGACAGGAAAAATTGGCTGTTCCGTAAAAGAAACCGACGATAGAAAAGTTCTGATGGATATTTATCTGATCGGGGAAGAGATAAATCAGATTATCGCCGCACAAATATCCAGAGCAGTTGAACGAAAAGAACTTACGTTAAACGCCCCCATCACGGATGTGATCATGCTGTTCTGGCTTTGTCTTACCGGACTGGTGGAGAAATCATCCAGTAAAGAAGAGTATCTTGTTCATCACCTTGAGAAAGACCGGGTGGCTTTTCTGAACTTTGCTTTTGAATCTTTACTACTGATGATAGAAAAAAGGAGCGAGTAAATGATACAGAAAATTTTGCCCGGCCTACTGATATGCATCGTAGTTATCTCTGCATATTCTGATAATTGACCCCTTCCTCACATCGCCCCCGATAAACGCGAATCCGAAACTCATCTGGAATCACTACCGGAAGTACATTAAAGCCCTCGCGTCGCCAGCGCATCATCAAGCTCCCGGTAAGCTTCGACCAGTTTATCCAGCGTCGCGCGGTTGAGGCCGCTGGGATTTGGCAACACCCATACCTCCGTCGCGCCGATAGTCACCTGCTGCTTGCCCCAGCGTGCGCCGCGGGCCTGAAACGCTTTCTCAAAGGCCTGTTTGCCGAGAATCGCCAGCGCGCGCGGCTGATACTCTTCCATCTTTCTGACCAGCTCTCGCCCACCGCTGCGCAGCTCCAGCAGTTCAACCTCACTGGCCTGCACCGTCGGGCGCTCAACTAACATGGTGATCCCGCAGCGGGTATCCAGCAGCTGTAGCTCCTCCTCAGGCTTCAGAAGGCGGTCAGTAAACCCGGCCTGGTGAATCACCTTCCAGAAGCGATTGCCTGGATGAGCAAAGTGGAAACCGGTATGGGCAGAAGACTTCCCGGGATTGATACCGCAAAAGACCACCCGTAGGTCCGGCGCCAAAATATCGTTAATCATGTTTTCCCCAGCTCAATAACTAAAAGCTAATTATAAAGGATTGAAAATGCATTGTTTATAAAAACAGCAGCCGTGCGTTTTAGGCTGGATTGCGGGCATCAGTTACTTTATAATCCCTCGCCACGGCCCCTTAGCTCAGTGGTTAGAGCAGGCGACTCATAATCGCTTGGTCGCTGGTTCAAGTCCAGCAGGGGCCACCAAATATCAAGGACTTGCGAGAAATCGCGAGTCCTTTTTTTATGGGTAACATCCAGGATGTCGTCGCCCGGTATGCGCCAGTATTCAGGAGAGATTGGATCGCGAATGGAAAAAATGGCAACGCTGATTAACGCCTTCACCTCAAGGGTGAAAGCGTCGGGTTAGAATTTTTTGACCGGCTAGCTCACACTAGTTCCTGGAGCTGCTCGCGCATATAAGAAGAGAAGTACTCAGGATTTTTGATAACGATACGGTTACCAGATGCGATTTTTTCCGCCCATCCGGCCACTTTATTCGTAAACTCGGGATTCCACCCCTCCTTCTCGCCGCGCGCCATCACGTCAGCTGCGCTCGCCGGAGTCCCCAACTCATTCAAATACTTTAAAATTCCCTTCGCCGTACTTTCATCCATTGAATGCGGCACTGATGCCGATGTGTTCATACCACCAATGAAATCTAATGCTTTATCAATGACTGTTGGCATGCTCTTATCCTTAAAATTAACCGCGTAAAAGACACCTTTCTAATATGACCCCAAGTCAGCCGGGATATCAAAGGGAACGTTGCCTTTATTTGATTCAGACCTCAGTCAAACGCTTGCGTGGTGATTTTATGCGCGATTGATACGCGACAAACTACTCAACGCGCCTGCGCTTAAACTGGCTGGCATCAATATCGTACTGTTTCATCTTGCGCCATAGCGTGGTGCGGCCAATATTCAGTAGCTGCGACATCTCCTGCACCCGTCCGCTGGTTACGCGAGCGGCATGGATAATCGCCTCTTTCTCGATAGCGCTAAAGGTCAGGCTAGCGGGTAGTAGCGACGAACTGACATCGGTGCCGTGGCGCTCGGCAAACAGATACTCCGGCAGATTGCTCAGGCGGATATGGCCGTTTTCGCTGCTGATAGCAATGTTCTCGATAATGCTGTTCAGTTCAAAATCATTGCCCGGCCAGGAGTAGGCTACCAACTGCGCCAGAGCATCGTCATCCACCTTCAGACGCGATGAAAACCGTTTTTCCAGGCTCTTCAGGCGATTATGCACTAACGATGGAATACTGTTGCGCCTTGCCCGCAGCGGCGGAATGACAATCTCAAACGAATGCAGCGCGTAGTAAAGCTGGCGGCTAAAGCGGTTTTGCTCTACCAGATTGGCAAGGTCAACGGTGGTGGTGGCAATGACTTTAACGTCCACCGGGATCAGCCGACGGGCATCCAGGCGGGTTAACACACCCTGCTTGATAACCTGCAACAGCGCGGATTGCAGCTCCGGTGCCAGATACTCGATTTTTTCCAGAAACAGTGTCCCGCCGTTGGCCAGCTCAAGACGGCTAAGACGCCCGTTTTCATCGTCCGTCGGCGCGCTCCCCATAAAATCCTGACCCAATACGCTGTCGGCATACAGCTGGCAGTTGACCGCGATATACGGTCCACCGCCCCGCTCGCTCTCATTATGAATCGCCTGGCTGAGCAGTTCTTTACCCACACCTTCTTCACCACACAGCAGTACCGGAAAAGCGCCGCGCGCCGCCTGGCGGCCAAAGTGAATCAGCCGTCGTGTTTCCGGATCGTCCGCCGACATCTGTTCAAAGGTATGGCTCACTTTGCCAAGCTGGCTGGTCATCAGCTGGCGCATCTGCTCAACCGGATGCAGCAGCAAAATAAAGCTGTTGCCCTGCTCTTCAACAATCGGTTTGAGGGTGATTACCGCATCAATAAACTGATGCTGACTCTCAAAGGTAACTTCAACGTGATTCAGCCCGCGCGCGTGCTTAATTGCCCGACGCAGCAGAGCCGGAAGCGTCACCAAGTCATTGATATTTTTCCCCTGGCTGGCCTGCGCATCGAGGTGCAACAGCGTTGCGGCCTGCACGTTAAGAAACTGCAAAACGCCCTGCTCGTTCCAGGCCATCACCCCATCATCCATGCTCTCCAGCAGACCATACATCTGGTTAAGATGGCGGTTCGACTCGGCCAGCAGGCTATCGGTGAGCAGAGAGTTACCGACTTCCCGCGCGATGGCGAGGGTCAGGGACAAATCCGACGTGGCCTGCTCTTCAATCTGGCAACACAGCGAAATGGAGCCAAACAGGCGTCCGTGGTTATCAAACACCGGCGTGGAGCTGAACGACCAACCATGCAGAACCTGCTTAAAATGCTGATCGCCAGAGGTTTTCACCGGCTGTCCGAGCATTGAGGCCAGCGAGAGCGCGCAGCTGCCGATAATGCTTTCTGCACAGTAGCTGCCGTCGAGAAACCCCAGTTCCGCCAGTTGGGCGATAGTCTGCGGATCGCCGCAGCGGCTGAGAATACAGGCGGACTCATCGAGAATAAATAACGCGCAGGGACGGCTATCCATAAACTCCCAGGCATCTTCCAGCGCCGCCTGACCAATCGTCAGCAGCGCGGTCTTGCGCCGGCAAATCGATTCAAAGGTCAGTCCCTGCGCCTGATGCGGCGCCTGCCAGGTTTCCCGCTGCATAAACTTGCTGCAACGATGCCATGACTGAGTTATCACCGAAGGAAAGCGTTGAGTCTGCGCCGTCATATCCATTTCCGCTGTGTTAAAAACGACAAACCCTTCGACGGAAACCGCCGAAGGGATATTTTAGCCAGGCCGGGCAGGCCGACGCTAAATTAACGCGCCAGCCACTGCTGCCCAAGCAGGTCAGCGGTCAGAATCGCCGCATGCACGCTCTGGGCGCTGACCGGGAACGGCATATTGTGGATGGTTTCGCCTTCAGCGCAGGTCGCTTTCGCTACCGCCTGAATTTTCTCGTCGATACCCTCTTTCACGCCCATCTGCGCCAAAGTCACCGGCAGGCCAACTTTCTGGCAGAAGTTCAGCACGGTTTCGATCTCTTCCATTGGGCTGTTTTGCAGCACCAGCTGCGCCAGGGTGCCAAAAGCAACTTTTTCGCCGTGGTACAAATGATGGCACTCTTCGAGGATAGTGAAACCGTTGTGGATGGCGTGCGCCGCGGCCAGACCGCTGCTTTCAAAGCCGATACCGCTGAGGTAGGTATTCGCTTCAACAATGCGCTCCAGCGCATCGGTGACGACCCCGGCCTGAGCGGCGAGACGAGCTTTTTCCCCTTCCGCCAGCAGCGTATCATAGCACAGGCGCGCCAGACTCAAGGCCGCCGCCGTAGACTGACCGCCCGCCATACTGGTGGCTCTGGAGTCATAGCAGGCCTTCGCTTCAAACCAGGTTGAAAGCGCATCACCCATCCCGGCCACCAGCAGACGTACCGGCGCTTTAGCGATAATTGCCGTATCCATCACCACCATATCCGGGTTTTTCGGGTAAATCAGGTACTCTTCAAACTCACCGGCTTCGGTGTAGATAACCGACAGCGCGCTGGTTGGCGCATCGGTAGAAGCAATCGTAGGGATCACCACCACCGGCAGCTTCTGGTAATAACCAATCGCTTTTGCCGTATCGAGCGTTTTCCCGCCGCCAATACCCACTACGCCGCGACAGCCGTGCTGTTTCAGAATGGCAATCAGGCGATTGATTTCAACATGGCTGCACTCACCGTTAAAGCGCTCAGCATGGCAGCTGATATTGTGGCTGTTCAGGCCATTCAACACTTTATCTCCCGCCAGCTTCATCACGAAGTCATCGGCAATCACGAAAAAGCTGTCCGCCAGGTTTTTAGCGTACTGACCAAACAGAGTGGAGGCATCTGGACCCTGGAGATATTTGGCTGGAGATTGAATAACTTTTAGCATTCCGTTCACCCTCAAATAAGTGCATGTTTTACATGATGAGCCCCGGCATTTCTTCTTCCAGCCTCTTATTAAGAGCGGGAGCGAAAGCGCTACCTGAGCGATGTCATCACTGTAGGGCGAGCGGCGGGCAAAAAAATGTTTCGCATTTTTGTCCCGATATGAAACGGATAACAAAAATTATCGTTTCATATTGGAACGTAAATTCACATCAAACGCTGGGATTGCGATCCCGATCCGCTCGTTTGGCATAAAAACAGGTCTGAAACCGAATGACTGGTCGTGTTTTCCACCAGTGCAGGCAGCATTAGCAGCAAAAACTATTTCTTTGCCAGCGCCTTCCGGGTATGTAAAGCGAGGTAGAAAAATAGCTTTGCGTCGCATTTTTCCATTTCCCTGATTAAAAATGTTTCATTAAGGAACATAAAATAACAATCGCGTTCCGTAATGAAACCCGTTTTATGACGATTTTTTTTTCCGCTAACTCAGCCAGAATCAATACATCGCCGGATATCGCATATCGTCAGGCGGTACCCCTACACGATGACCGCCTCCGTCAGCAGAGAGGCCGCATCGGCAACCTCCGACGGAGAATAAGCAATGAAAAAACTGATTAACCGTGTCGAAGATGTACTGAGTGAACAATTAGCTGGCCTGGCGAAAGCGCACCCTGAACTCACGCTTCACCAGGACCCGGTCTACGTGACCCGTGCCGATGCCCCGGTCGCGGGAAAAGTGGCGCTGCTCTCCGGCGGCGGCAGCGGTCATGAGCCGATGCATTGCGGCTATATCGGCAAGGGGATGCTCTCCGGTGCCTGCCCGGGTGAGATTTTTACCTCCCCTACGCCGGATAAAATGTTCGAATGCGCCATGAACATCGACGGCGGCGAAGGCGTACTGCTGATTATCAAAAACTATACTGGCGACATTCTTAACTTCGAAACCGCCACCGAACTACTGCATGAAAGCGGTGTGAAGGTTACCACCGTCGTGATCGATGACGACGTGGCGGTAAAAGACAGCCTGTACACCGCCGGGCGTCGCGGGGTTGCCAATACCGTGCTGATTGAGAAGCTGGTTGGCGCGGCGGCTGAACGCGGCGACTCTTTGCAAGACTGCGCCGAACTGGGACGTAGTCTCAACAACCTCGGTCACTCTATCGGTATCGCGCTCGGCGCCTGTACCGTCCCGGCCGCCGGGCAGCCCTCATTCGAATTACAGGATGACGAAATGGAGTTCGGCGTGGGTATTCACGGCGAACCGGGCATCGATCGCCGCCGCTTCACTTCCCTCGATCGCACCGTCGATGAAATGTTCGAAACCCTACTGGAGAACGGCACCTACAGCCGCACGCTGCGCCAGTGGGATAACGTCAAAGGCGCATGGCAGGATGTACCGCAGGCGAAAAAAGCACTGCAAAAAGGCGATCGCGTCATCGCCCTGGTCAACAACCTCGGCGCGACGCCGCTATCAGAACTGTACGGCGTCTACAGCCGCCTGGCGCAGCGCTGCGAGGAAACCGGCATCGTTATCGAACGCAATCTTATCGGCAGCTACTGTACCTCTCTGGATATGGTGGGCTTTTCCATCACCCTGCTCAAAGCCGATGATGAGACGCTGGCATTATGGGACGCCCCGGTTCACACCCCGGCGCTAAACTGGGGAAAATAAGGAGCACGACATGTCATTAAGCAGAACGCAAATCGTAGACTGGCTCTATCGCTGCGGCGAAATCTTCACCAAAGAGAGTGATTTTTTAACCGGTCTGGACAGAGAAATTGGCGACGCCGACCACGGCCTGAATATGCATCGTGGTTTTAGCAAGGTGGTAGAAAAGCTGCCGTCCATTGCCGATAAAGACATTGGCTTCATTCTGAAGAACACCGGCATGACGCTGCTCTCCAACGTCGGCGGAGCCAGCGGCCCGCTATTCGGCACCTTCTTTATTCGCGCCGCCCAGGTGACCCAGGCCCATCAAAGCCTGACCCTGGATGAGCTTTATCAAACGATCCGCGAAGGTGCGGACGGCGTGGTCAATCGCGGCAAAGCGGAGCCGGGGGATAAAACCATGTGCGACGTCTGGCTGCCGGTAGCGGAATCATTGCGCCAGTCGAGCGAGCAGCACCTGTCGATACAAAGCGCGCTGGATGCCGCCTGCGAACAGGCACAAGCCGCCGTCCACGCCACGATCACCATGCAGGCCCGCAAAGGCCGCGCCAGCTACCTCGGCGAGCGCAGCATTGGACATCAGGATCCGGGGGCAACCTCGGTGATGTTTATGGTTCAGATGCTGGCAGCGGCAGCAAAAGAGTAAGGAAAACGCGATGGTAAACCTGGTTATTGTTTCTCATAGCGCCCAGTTGGGCGAAGGTGTCGGAGAACTGGCCCGGCAGATGTTAATGAACGACGGCTGTAAGCTGGCGATCGCCGCCGGGATTGACGATCCTACAAGCCCGATCGGCACCGATCCAATTAAGGTCATGGAAGCGATTGAATCCGTTGCCGACACCGATCATGTGCTGGTGATGATGGATATCGGCAGCGCCCTGCTCAGCGCCGAAACCGCACTGGATCTGCTCGATCCGGCGATTGCCGCGAAGGTTCGGCTGTGTGCCGCACCGCTGGTCGAAGGCACCCTGGCGGCGACGGTCAGCGCCGCTGCCGGAGCCAATATCGATAAGGTGATCGAAGACGCCATGAATGCGCTGGAGGCAAAGCGCGTACAGCTGGGATTACCATCGCAACCGCAATCCTCTTCCACCGTCGCCGCGCTGACCGATGCGCGCTCCGTTTCGGTGGTCATTAAAAACCACAACGGCCTGCACGTTCGCCCGGCATCAAAGCTGGTCGCCGCGCTAACCGGGTTCAATGCCGAGCTGGTGCTGGAAAAAGAGGGGAAATGCGCGACCCCGGATAGCCTCAACCAAATCGCCCTGCTCCAGGTTCGCTGCAACGATACCTTACGGCTACTGGCCCGAGGCCCGGACGCCGACGCCGCGCTGGCGGCATTTCAGGCTCTGGCGGCAGACAACTTCGGCGAGCAAACGGGCGCATCGCCTGCGGTTCAACCCACTACCGCCGCTAGCGTACAGGGCCGCGTAGCGCGGTATCCGCAGCCGCATGCTGCGGTAGAGCGGGAAAATTGCGGCGATACTGGCCAGCAGCAACTACGCCTGAAACGAGCCATCGACCAGACGCTGGAAGACCTTAGCGCGTTGACCACGCAGGCGGAAGAGAAGTATTGCGCCGATATCGCGGCAATCTTCTCCGGGCATCATACCCTGCTCGACGACCCTGATTTATTCGAAGCCGCCTGCGATATCGTGCGCGATGAACAGTGTTGCGCTGAGTGGTCGTGGTATCAGGTGCTGGTCGATTTAAGCCAGCAGTATCGCTATCTCGACGATGCCTACCTGCAAGCGCGCTATATTGATATTGAAGATATTTTGCATCGAACGCTGCGCCACCTTCAAGACCGCAGTGAGCCGTTGCCACAATTTAGCGGGCCAACAATTCTCGTTGCCGACGATATCTTCCCCTCTACCGTGCTGCAACTCGACGCCCGGCAGGTCAAGGGCATCTGCCTCCAGGCGGGCAGCGAACTTTCTCATGGCGCGATTATCGCCCGTCAGGCCGGCATCGCCATGCTTTGCCAGCAGGGTGAAGCGCTGAACACGTTGCAAAACGGCGATACCGTCACGCTCGATATTCCCGGCAAACGCATTATTCGCGGGTAGCTTGCCACCCACCTTTTCGCTGCCGGGGGCCAGTCCTCCGGCTTTTTGCTCAATATCCAGGATCCGTTATGTCTCAATTCTTTTTTAATCAGCGCGCCAACCTCGTCAACGAAGTGATTGAAGGGACCATTATCGCCAGCCCGTGGAACAATCTGGCCCGGCTGGAGAGCGATCCCGCCATTCGCGTGGTGGTGCGCCGCGATCTCGACAAAAATAACGTGGCGGTGATCTCCGGCGGCGGTTCCGGTCACGAACCGGCGCACGCGGGGTTTGTCGGTAAAGGGATGCTGACCGCCGCCGTCTGCGGCGATCTATTTGCTTCGCCGAGCGTCGATGCGGTACTGACCGCCATTCAGGCGGTGACCGGCGAAGCGGGCTGCCTGCTGATCGTGAAGAACTATACCGGCGATCGCCTGAACTTCGGCCTTGCGGCGGAGAAAGCGCGTCGCCTGGGCTATAACGTTGAAATGCTGATCGTCGGTGATGATATTTCGCTGCCGGATAACAAACATCCGCGCGGCATCGCCGGGACGATCCTGGTGCATAAAGTGGCGGGCTACTTTGCCGAACGCGGTCATAATCTGGCAACCGTGCTGCGTGAGGCGCAGTATGCCGCCAACCATACCGTCAGCCTTGGCCTGGCGCTCTCCAGCTGCCATCTGCCGCAGGATGCGGAATCGACACCGCGCCATCATCCCGACCAGGCCGAACTGGGGATGGGGATCCACGGCGAACCGGGCGCTTCGGTTATCGCTACCCAGAACAGCGCGGAAATCGTAGGCCTGATGGTTGAGAAACTCACCGCCGCCCTGCCGGAAACCGGCCGCCTGGCGGTGATGATCAACAACCTCGGCGGCGTGTCGATTGCCGAAATGGCGATTCTGACCCGTGAGCTGGCGAATACTCCGCTGCGCCAGCGTATCGACTGGCTGATTGGCCCGGCCTCGCTGGTGACCGCGCTGGATATGAAAGGCTTCTCCCTCACCGCCATCGTGCTAGAGGAAAGCATCGAGAAAGCGCTGCTTTCTGCGGTAGAAACCGCAGGCTGGCAGACGCCGGTGCAGCCGCGTGAAATCAACGTGATGCCGTCATCGCTGCGCAGCACTCGCGTAGAGTTTGAGCCTTCACAGAATAGCGTGGTGGCGGGCTATGTTGAGCAGGTGACCAGCACGCTGTCCGATCTGGAAGCAGACCTCAACGCGCTAGATGCCAAAGTCGGCGACGGCGATACCGGCTCCACTTTCGCTGCCGGGGCGCGCGACATCGCCGATTTATTACAGCGCCAGCAGCTGCCACTGGATAACCTCGCCACGCTATTTGCCTTAATTGGCGAGCGCCTGACCGTCGTGATGGGTGGCTCCAGCGGCGTGCTGATGTCGATTTTCTTCACCGCCGCCGGGCAGAAGCTGGAGCAGGGAGCGAACGTCGCCGAAGCGCTGAACGCCGGTCTGGCGCAGATGAAATTTTACGGCGGCGCGGATGAAGGCGACCGTACCATGATCGACGCCCTGCAACCGGCATTGGCAGCGCTGCTGGTGGAACCGGTAAATCTGCAAGCTGCTTTCACGGCGGCGCAGGCGGGCGCAGATCGTACCCTTCACGCCAGCAAAGCCAACGCCGGGCGCGCGTCGTATCTGAACAGCGATAGCCTGCGCGGCAATATGGACCCCGGCGCCCACGCAGTGGCAATGGTATTTAAAGCGCTGGCGCAGCGTTAATTTCCCGGACATCTCCCCTGCTCGCGCTGCGCTTAGCAGGGCTACAGGTTCACAGCCGACTGCGGGCCGGTAGCCCGGACAGATGCGCAGCATCGCCTCCGGGAAATTCTGCCTCTCTGCATTCTTCTCCCGGGGGCGGCGCAAAGCGCCTGCCCGGGCTACAGGTTCACCGGCGTCTGCGAGACGGTAGCCCGGACAGATGCGCAGCATCGCCTCCGGGAAAACCACCGCGCAATTCTCTTTCGTAGCCCGGGTAAGGCGTCAGCCGCAACCCGGGTTTTCTCCGCGCTTACTTACTGTGCCAATAGGCCTGAGAACGCACCAGCTGCGGGTCAATCTCTTCACCTTCAAAGCGCGCCAGCAGCGATTTCACCACCGCCCCTTCCCCGGTCACCCAGATAAAATAGTCTTCCGCCGGAACCACCACCTGCGCCAGGCGCTCAGCCACGGCAGATGAGTTATGCCCCACCACCCACTCAATATTAAAGCCGTTGAGATCCGCCAGATAATCTTTGTAAGACTCATCGCCAATGGTCACAATCGCCGTCACCTGCGGGCGCGTCGGGAGCAGCTGTAACCCTAACAGACGGCGGCGCAGCGCGGGCATTCCGGACTCATCGGTGACGTACAATTGCCAGGCGTAATCCTCCGGCACCACCAGCGAACCACGCGGACCGCCGATCACCAGCTTATCGCCGACTTTCGCCGCCAGCGCCCAGCTGCTGGCGATACCGCCATCGTGAATAAAGAAGTCGTACGCCAGCTCATGACGTTCAGCATCGTACAACGGCGTATAGTCGCGGGTCGCCGGGCGCACGCCCTCACCCCAGTTAATGCCTTCATCCGTCACCTCTGGCGGGGTGAACGCAGATCCCGCTTCGGGGAAAAAGAGCTTGGTATGGTCGTCAAACCCCTGGGAAACAAAGCCATTCAGCGCCTCTCCACCCAGCACGATGCGCTGGAAAGCGCGACCGATACGCTCGATGCGCAGCACGGTTAACTCACGAAAACGCAGCTCGTTACGCACGCGTTGCGGATATTTAGGTTGATTTGTCGTTGTCATTTTCAGTCGCCTTCGTGAACAGTAAATAGATATATCTAAAAATCTTGCAAATGATAATGATTGCCATTAAAAAAGAATGCAAGCATTTTTTGATATAAGCATAACAAAACGCCACAAAAGTCAAAAAATCAAAACAAACCCTTAAATATCAATATTATAAAAAATAAATCAATTCTATGGTTGCCATAAAATATTTTTTAGATATAAATTAGATATATCAAAACAACACAGGAACAAAACATGAGACATCATCACGAAGAAGGACGTGGGCCACGTGGACGCCACGGTGAACATAGCGAACATGCCGAACATGGCCGCAGAGGCGGAGGCGGCGGGCGCCGTCAGCGCTTCTTTGGTCACGGCGAGCTGCGTCTGGTTATTCTGGATATCCTCACCCGCAACGCCAGCCACGGTTACGAGCTAATCAAAGAGATTGAAACCCTGACCCAGGGTAACTACAGCCCGAGTCCCGGCGTTATCTACCCGACGCTCGACCTCCTCCAGGACCAGGGTTTGATCAGCGTTGCAGACGAGAACGGGCGCAAAAAAATCGCTATTACCGCCGAGGGCAGCCAGCTGCATGCTGAAAACCAGGAACATCTGGAGCATATCCAGGCCAGGCTACAGGCCCGCATGGTGGGCTGTGAACTGCGTAAAAACCCGCAGATGAAGCGCGCGCTGGAAAACTTCAAAGCGGTACTGGATTTAAGAGTCAATCAGCAGGAAATTACTGAAGCGCAATTGAAGCAAATTATCGGCGTGATTGACCGCGCGGCAATGGAGATTTCCCAGCTCGACTAACCTTCTGCCCCACCGCAGGGCAGCCTGCACCGCCGCAAAGCATGCGGCGGAAGCCCTTTCCTGCATCGTTTTGCGCCTTCAGGAGTAAAACATGCCAATAATATCGCCGTGAGATTAAATTTTGCACAATCACGATTTCACGTTGCGTTTATCCCGATTTTCCTGGCCCGAGCCGAAGTGGCGTAATCCCTGCAATACTTAATTCAGTATCATGTGATACGCCCCGTCCAGGAGCTCATTTTGAACAGGTTACCTTCCAGCGCATCGGCTCTGGCCTGCAGCGCACACGCACTGAATCTCATTGAAAAGCGAACGCTCGATCATGAGGAGATGAAATCACTTAATCAGGAGGTCAGGGAATACTTTAAAGAGCATGTGAATCCAGGGTTTTTAGCGTATCGAAAATCAGTCACTGCTGGCGGGGATTACGGGGCCGTAGAGTGGCAAGCGGGAGGGTTGAATACGCTTGTCGACACTCAGGGACAGGAGTTTATTGACTGCCTGGGTGGGTTTGGGATTTTTAATGTAGGGCACCGTAATCCAGTTGTCGTTTCCGCCGTCGAGAATCAGCTCGCTAAACAACCTCTTCATAGCCAGGAACTGCTGGACCCGCTGCGGGCCATGCTGGCAAAAACGCTGGCGGCCTTAACGCCCGGCAAACTGAAATACAGCTTCTTTAGCAATAGCGGTACCGAATCAGTCGAAGCGGCGCTAAAGCTAGCGAAAGCTTACCAGTCTCCGCGGGGCAAGTTTACCTTCGTCGCCACCAGCGGCGCGTTTCACGGTAAATCACTGGGCGCGCTCTCGGCCACTGCTAAATCCACCTTCCGTAAGCCGTTTATGCCGCTGTTGCCAGGGTTTCGCCATGTGCCGTTTGGCGATATTAACGCCATGCGTACGCTGCTTAGCGAGTGTAAGAAAACCGGCGATGACGTTGCGGCGGTGATCCTTGAGCCAATTCAGGGCGAAGGCGGGGTCATTCTGCCGCCGCCGGGCTATCTGCCTGCGGTTCGCAAGCTGTGCGACGAGTTTGGCGCACTGCTGATCCTCGATGAAGTGCAGACCGGGATGGGCCGCACCGGCAAGATGTTTGCCTGCGAGCATGAAAACGTCCAGCCAGATATTCTGTGCCTTGCCAAAGCGCTGGGCGGCGGCGTGATGCCAATTGGCGCAACGATCGCCACCGAAGAGGTGTTCTCGGTGCTGTTCGACAATCCGTTCCTGCACACCACCACCTTTGGCGGTAATCCGCTGGCCTGCGCGGCGGCTCTGGCGACCATCAACGTGCTGCTGACGCAAAACCTGCCCGCGCAGGCGGAGCAGAAAGGCGACATCCTGCTGGACGGCTTCCGTCAACTGGCCCGCGAGTATCCGGATCTGGTGAATGAAGTACGTGGTAAAGGCATGCTGATGGCAATTGAGTTTGTTGATAACGAAATCGGTTATGACTTTGCCAGCGAGATGTTCCGCCAGCGGGTGCTGGTGGCCGGAACGCTAAATAACGCGAGGACGATTCGCATCGAGCCGCCGCTGACGCTGACGCTGGAACAGTGTGAGCAGGTGCTGAAAGCGGCCCGTCTGGCGCTGGCAGCGCTGCGGGTTTCGGTGGAAGAGGCGTAGCGACTTCCCCTCTCCCGTTCAGGGAGAGGGGAAGGCTGATGACAAATCTGATTTCGCTATTGTGCTGGCGTTTTTGCCGGGTGGCGGCTAACGCCTTACCCGGCCTACAATGCTCGAGGCCGTCGTTGGCCCGTGCAAGCGAAACGCCGCCGGGCAATCCCAGAAAGATTGCTATACCACCCGCACGCCAGCAGGCATCAGCCTCTCAGGTGTGAGCAACACGCTTTCGCTGCCATCATCAGTTTCCGCGCACAGCAGCATGCACTCCGATGTTTCCCCACGCATTTTCGCTTTCGCCAGATTACACAGCACCACCACAGTTTTCCCCAGCAGCTCTTCTTCGCTGTAGTACGGCACCAGGCTGGTCACCGTCTGCAACGTGCGCTCACCGACATCAATCTGGGCAATGTACAGCTTGTCGGCATTCGCATGGCGTTGGACTGCCACTATCTTGCCAGTACGCATTTCCAGTTTGGCAAAATCATCATAAACCACCGTTTCCATCTTTTACCTCCCAAGTAAAATTTTAGTAAAAGATAACAAATATCGTCAACGCTTCCGCATAATATTGACAGGAGTGTTAGATCTATCACGATTTACATCAGAGAAAACGCTGTGCTGATGATGAATAATACGGCGGAAATTTACTGAAAAGAGATGCAGGAGCCCGCGCTTGCTTTACAATGGTTTGCGTCGATGGGGCAACGTCAGATAAGGGAAAAAATGGCTACACTAAAAGATATCGCGACCGAAGCGGGCGTCTCGCTGGCGACGGTTTCACGGGTATTAAACGACGACCCCACCCTGAACGTAAAAGAAGAGACCAAGCACCGCATCCTGGAGATTGCGGAGAAGCTGGAATATAAAAGTACCAGTTCGCGTAAGACTCAGACTCATACCGTGGGGCACCACCATATCCTGGCGATCTACAGCTATCAGCAGGATCTGGAAATTAACGATCCTTACTATCTGGCAATTCGCCATGGGATTGAAACACAATGCGAAAAGCTTGGTATTGAGCTGACTAACTGCTACTTCAATAACGCTCTGCCCGAGCTAAAAAAAGTGACCGGTGTATTGATTGTCGGCCAGCCTTCACGCGCTATTCGTGACGCCGCCACCGCGTTAACTGACAATATCTGCTTTATCGATTTCCATGAGCCAGGCAGCAGCTATGATGCCGTGGATATCGATCTGGTGCGTATTGCCAAAGAGGTGATCGACTTTTTTATCGCTCAGGGCGCGTCGCGCATTGGGTTTATTGGCGGTCAGGATGAGCCCGGCAAGGCTGATATCCGCGAAGTGGCATTCGTCGAGTACGGTCGCCTGAAGGGCGTAGTGTCGGAAGATGATATCTGGCGCGGCGGCTTTTCCAGCTCCTCCGGCTATGAACTGGCGAAAATGATGCTGGCGAAAGCGGATTTCCCCGCCGCGCTGTTCGTCGCCTCGGACTCCATCGCCATCGGCGTATTACGCGCTATTCATGAGCGTGGACTGTCTATTCCGCAAGATATTTCGCTTATCAGCGTTAACGATATCCCCACCGCGCGCTTTACCTTCCCGCCGCTCTCCACGGTGCGCATTCACTCTGAAATGATGGGTAGCCAGGGCGTTAACCTGTTGGTTGAAAAAGCCCGCGACGGTCGTGCGCTACCGCTAAACGTATTCGTTCCCAGCGTGCTTAAGCTACGCGGCACCACCCGTTAATCCCGTTTCTGACGCTAAATCCTCTGCGCTCGGCTCCCGGGGGCGGCGCTTCACGCGCCTTGCCCGGGCTACGGGTTCACCACCGTCTGCAACACGGTAGCCCGGGTAAGGCGTTTACGCCGCGACCCGGGGATTTTTCTATTCCCCCCTGCCAGACGACGCTCATTTTGTGATCGAGTTAAAGTAAATCACCTCCGGTGGTTTTATTTAGTAAAAGTTTTACTAAAATAAACCATATCCATTTAGTCCGTTCAGGGAGGCGATATGAATCGCTGGGAAAATCTTCAACTCACTCATGAAAACAGGCTGCCGCCGCGGGCCTATTTCTTCTCTTACGATTCGCAGGCCCAGGCGCGTACCTTCGCCCGTGAAGCCAGCAGCCGCTTTTTGTCCCTCAGCGGACAATGGAACTTCCGCTTCTTCACCAACCCGCTACTGGTACCGGAAGCGTTCACCTCGCAATATATTAGCGACTGGGGGCCGATTACCGTGCCGGGAATGTGGCAGATGGAAGGCCACGGCCAGCTGCAATATACCGATGAAGGTTTTCCCTTCCCGATTGACGTACCGTACGTTCCGACCGATAACCCGACCGGCGCCTATCAGCGTATCTTTACCCTCAGCGACGGCTGGCAGGATCAGCAGACCATTATTAAATTTGATGGCGTCGAAACCTATTTCGAAGTCTACGTTAACGGTCAGTACATTGGTTTTAGTAAAGGCAGCCGCCTGACGGCAGAGTTCGATATCAGTCACGCGGTGACAACCGGCGACAACCTGCTGTGCGTGCGGGTGATGCAGTGGGCCGACTCCACTTATATCGAAGACCAGGATATGTGGTGGTCGGCGGGTATTTTCCGCGACGTCTATCTTGTAGGGAAAAATCCGCTGCATGTGCAGGATTTCACCCTGCATACCGACTTTAACGACGACTATATTGACGCTACCCTCTCCTGCCAGCTGGTACTGGAAAATCTCGCCGCCCAGACGGGTGAAGTCGCGCTGGAATATGCGCTGTTCGACGGTGAAAAAGCGCTGTATGAAGGCGCAACCCAGCGCCTGACCGTCAACCAACAGCTGAACGTCGATTTTGCTATCGATGTGAAAGCGCCGCAGCAGTGGTCAGCAGAAAACCCGTACCTCTATCACCTGGTGATGACGTTGAAAAACGCCGCCGGGGAGATTATCGAAGTCATCCCGCAACGCGTTGGTTTTCGCGATATCAAAGTGCGCGATGGCCTGTTCTATATCAACAACCGCTACGTGATGCTGCACGGTGTTAACCGCCACGATAACGACCATCTTAAAGGCCGCGCCGTGGGAATGGACCGCGTGGAGAAAGATCTGCTGCTGATGAAGCAGCACAATATTAACTCGGTGCGTACCGCCCACTACCCGAACGACCCGCGCTTCTATGAGATGTGCGACATTTACGGCCTGTTCGTGATGGCGGAAACCGATGTCGAATCCCACGGTTTCGCCAACGTCGGCAACCTGAGCGCCATCACCGACGACCCGGCATGGGAGCACGTTTACGTCGAGCGTATCGTGCGCCACGTTCACGCGCAGAAAAACCATCCGTCCATCATCATCTGGTCGCTGGGCAACGAGTCCGGCTATGGCTGCAACATCCGCGCGATGTACCACGCCACCAAAGCGCTGGATGATACGCGTCTGGTGCATTACGAAGAGGATCGCGACGCCGAAGTGGTGGATATCATCTCCACCATGTATACCCGCGTACCGCTGATGAACGAATTTGGTGAGCATCCGCATGAAAAACCACGCATTATCTGCGAATACGCCCATGCGATGGGCAACGGCCCCGGCGGGCTGAGCGAATATCAGAACGTGTTCTATCAGCACGACAGCATTCAGGGCCACTACGTGTGGGAGTGGTGCGATCACGGTATCCAGGCCACCGATGACAACGGCGCGGTGTGGTACAAATTCGGCGGCGACTACGGCGACTATCCTAATAACTATAACTTCTGTCTCGACGGGCTGATTTTCTCCGATCAGACCCCAGGGCCAGGGCTCAGAGAGTACAAACAGGTTATCGCACCGGTAAAATTCCAGGCGACCGACATCACCCGGGGCGAGCTGCGCGTCGATAATAAGCTCTGGTTCTCCACGCTGGATGACTACACTCTGCGCGTTGAAGTGCGTGCCGAAGGATCAACGCTGGCAACCCAGCAGCTTAAGGTTCCGGGGCTTGCGGCAAACAGCAGTCGCGATATCAAAATCGACCTGCCGGCGCTCGACGAGCGCGAAACCTTCGTCAACATCATGGTGACCAAAGATTCCCGTACGCCGTACAGCGAAGCCAACCACCCAATCGCCGTCTACCAGTTCCAGCTTAAAGAGCAGACCGCAGCCAAAACACCGCTCATCAACGCCAGCGCCACCCCGCTACACATTGCCGATGAACGCCTGAGCTACAGCATCACCGGGCACAACTTCCGCGTGGTGTTCTCAAAAGTTAGCGGCAAGCTCAGCGAATGGCAGGTGAACGGCATCGACCAGGTGACCCGCGAGCCGAAGATTAACTTCTTCAAGCCGATGATTGATAACCATAAGCAGGAATACGAAGGGCTGTGGCAGCCAAATCATCTGCAAATTATGCAGGAGCATCTGCGTGAATTCAGCGCCGAGCAGCGCGGTGAAACGGTGATTATCACCACCCGCAGCATCATCGCCCCGCCGGTTTTCGATTTCGGCATGCGCTGTACCTATCGCTGGCAGGTCACTCCGCAGGGCCATATCAACGTTGAGCTTGAAGGCGAACGCTACGGTGATTACCCGCATATCGTACCGTGCATCGGCTTTATGCTCGGCATTAACGGTCAGTTTGAGCAGGTCAATTATTATGGTCGCGGGCCGGGCGAAAACTACGCCGACAGCCAGCAAAGCAACATCATTGACGTCTGGCGCACCACCGTCGACGACATGTTCGTGAACTACCCGTTCCCGCAGAATAACGGCAACCGCCAGCATGTGCGCTGGGCCTCTTTTACCGACCGCCACGGCAGCGGCCTGATGGTGGTGCCGCGTAACCCGCTCAACGTCAGCGCCTGGCACTATACGGCTGAGAATTTGCATGCCGCGCAGCACTGCAACGAACTGCGCCGCAGCGATGACATCACCCTGAATATCGATGCCCAACTGCTCGGACTGGGCTCTAACTCCTGGGGCAGCGAGGTGCTGGATAGCTGGCGCGTCTGGCTCAAACCGTTCAACTACGGCTTCACGTTGCTGCCGCTGGAAGGCGGATGCGCTTCCTCGCAGAGGCTGGCGAATCATAGCTTTGACGCCGGTTTCTTTTCCTCCGATTCACACAGCGAGGCTGAAAAATGAGAATTCTCGATAATTTAGAACAGTTTAAGCAGGTCTATCACAGCGGACGTAAATGGCAACGCTGCGTGGAAGCCATCAATAACATCGACAATATTCGGCCCGGCGTCGCTCACTCCATCGGCGATTCGCTCTCCTATCGTGTGGAAAGCAATAGCACCACCGATGCGCTTTTTGTCGGTAATCGCCGCTATTTTGAAGTGCACTATTATCTGCAAGGTCAGCAAAAAATAGAGTTTGCCGCCAAAGAGCAGCTCCAGACCGTCGCCTGCTACCGTGATGAAACCGACCGCGAATATCTGAAAGGCCTTGGTGAAACCGTCCAGGTCCATGAAGGACAAATGGTGATTTGCGATACCGACGAAGCTTACCGTTTTATCTGCGATTCACCGGTCAAAAAAGTGGTGCTCAAAGTAACGATTGAAGATGGCTACTTCCTGAATAAGTAAGCCTGCGTTAAGCAACAAGAGGCCAGCGGGTGCGCCCGCTGGCCGTCCCGGTTCCAGCCCCAAATCCGGGCCAGCTAAATTTTCGGAGGACTTATGTCCGAATCAATACGTGCCAAAATAGGTAAATTCGCCTTGCTGTCGATGGCGTTTACCGCCGTGTTTAACGTGCGTAATATCGTTAATAACAACATAGAGTTAGGACTGAGTTCCGCTCCTATCTTCTTGTTCGCTACGGTGGTTTACTTTATCCCGTTTGTGTTTATCATCGCCGAGTTCGTCTCAGCGAATAAAAATTCCGAGTCAGGCATGTACGCCTGGCTGAAACAGCCTTTAGGCACCCGCGCGGCCTATCTGGGTTCGTTCCTGTACTGGTTTGTGAACCTGTTCTTTTTCCTGTCGCTGCTGCCGAACGTGGTGGCCTACGCGTCGTACGCGATTATGGGTTACGCCATTCCCTTCTCGCCGATGGTCACTTCACTGATCTCCATCGTCCTGTTCGCCATGGCGACCCATATCTCCACCAAAGGCGCGACGTGGCTGGGGAAAATTTCCGAATGCGTGGCATATGGCGTCTTCGCGCTGTTTGCGATTTACGTCGTCGGCGCCTTCACCGCACTGGGTTCGGGTCACGTGCCAGCGCAGCCGATTACGCTGCACGCCATGGCCCCTACCATTAACTGGGCAACGCTGGGCATCATGTGCTGGATTTTCCAGGCCGCGGGCGGTGCTGAAACCGTTGCCGCCTACCTGAACGACACCAAAGGCGGGCAGAAATCGTTTATTAAAGTGATCATCACCGCCGGAGTGCTGATTGGCGGTATGTATGCGCTGGGTTCACTGCTGGTAAACGTCTTTGTGGCGCGCGAAGATCTGACCTACGCGGCGGGGATGGTGGAAATCTTCACCGGCCTTGGCGCTTACTTCCATATTTCTGAAGCGCTGATGGGCCGCTTCGTCGGCATCATTCTGTTTATCGCCATCTTCGGCAGCATGATGATGTGGACCGCCGCACCGGTAAAAATTCACTTCTCTGAAATTCCTGCGGGCATCTATGGCAAAAAAACCACCGAGCTGAACGCTCACGGCGTGCCGGTACGCGCCGCCTGGTGGCAGTTTGTCTTCGTCCTGCTGATGCTTATCGTCAACGGCTTCGGCTCCGCCAGCGTCCAGCAGATGATGAATACCGCCATCAACCTGACCGCGGGGACCGCCATGCTGCCGCCGCTGTTCATTATGGCTGCCTACTTTGTTTTCCGCTGGAAACACGACGACACGCCGCGCGACTTCCGCATGGGGTCAAGAAAGGTCGGGATGGGCGTGGTGTCGATGCTGATGGTGATTTTCCTGGTCAGCATGACCGCCTCCGCCTTCCCGCCGGGCGTCGACCTGGTAAACGCCTTCTTCATTAACGTCTTTATGACCGCAGTCTTCTCCGGTCTCGCGTGGTGGTGGATAACCCGCTTTGAGAAAAAACAGCAGAAAAGCCAACAGACGGCGCTGAAAGGCGCAGTAAATCCGGCGAAATAGGCACCCGACTTCCCGCCTGCACCCTATCAGCAGGCGGGATTTTTTTTACCTGTTGAGATGACGTCCCGCCAACCATTTTCGTGATCGAGTTAAAGCAATTCAGTTTTACCGCTTTTATTTACTAAAATTTTTACTAAAATTAACCATAATACTTAACTGCCTCTACCCTACAAACAACACAATCCCCTTCGGCCACTCTCTGAGGGATAATGTGTGGAGATGTGTTATGTCTGATACCAAACGTAATACCATCGGCAAGTTCGGTCTGCTGTCGCTGACCTTCGCCGCCGTCTTCAGTTTTAACAACGTTATCAATAACAATATTGAGCTGGGGCTGGCGTCGGCACCGATGTTTTTCCTCGCCACCCTGTTCTACTTCATCCCTTTCTGCCTGATTATTGCCGAATTCGTTTCGCTGAATAAAAACTCCGAGGCGGGCGTTTACGCATGGGTCAAAAGCTCTCTGGGCGGGCGCTGGGCGTTTATTACCGCCTACACCTACTGGTTTGTGAACCTGTTCTTTTTCACCTCGCTGCTGCCGCGCGTAATTGCTTACGCCTCTTACGCCTTTCTCGGCTACGAGTACATTCTGACTCCTGTCGCCACCACGGTGCTGAGCATGGCGCTGTTCGCTTTATCCACCTGGGTTTCCACCAACGGCGCAAAAATGCTGGGGCCGATTACCTCGGTCACGTCATCATTGATGCTGCTCCTGACCCTCTCCTACATCCTGCTCTCAGGCAGCGCGCTGGTGGGCGGTATTCAACCTGCGGATCCTATTACCGTGGATGCGATGATCCCCAACTTCAACTGGGCGTTTCTTGGCATCACCACCTGGATTTTTATGGCGGCTGGCGGCGCGGAATCCGTCGCGGTGTATGTTAACGACGTCAAAGGCGGATCAAAGTCATTCGTTAAAGTCATCATTATGGCGGGAATAGTGATTGGCGTGCTGTACTCGATTTCCTCGGTGCTGATTAACGTGTTTATCAGCAGCAAAGAGCTGAAATTCACCGGCGGCTCGGTACAGGTATTCCATGGCATGGCGGTATATTTTGGCCTACCGGAACTGCTGGTTAACCGTTTTGTCGGCCTGGTCTCCTTCACTGCGATGTTCGGTTCATTATTAATGTGGACCGCGACGCCGGTAAAAATCTTTTTCTCCGAAATCCCGGCCGGGATATTTGGCAAAAAGACCGTCGAGCTCAATCAGAATGGCGTACCGGCGCGCGCGGCGTGGATTCAGTTCCTGATTGTTATTCCGCTGATGATTATCCCGATGATGGGCTCCAATACGGTGCAGGATTTAATGAACACCATCATCAACATGACCGCTGCCGCCTCGATGCTGCCGCCGCTGTTTATTATGCTGGCCTACCTTAACCTGCGCCGCAAGCTCGACCATTTGCCGCGCGATTTCAAGATGGGCTCGCGCACCACCGGCATCGTGGTGGTTTCCATGTTGATTGTTATTTTCGCCATCGGCTTCGTTGCTTCAACGTTCCCAACCGGCGGCAATATTCTGACGATTATTTTCTATAACGTCGGCGGGATCGTTATCTTCCTCGGATTTGCATGGTGGAAATACAGCAAATACGTGAAGGGATTAACTCAGGAAGAAAAAAGAATTGAAGCGGCACCGGCCTCTGATGCTTCTTAAAATAATATACCCGTCATACTTCAAGTTGTAGGTGCGTTAGCTGCGCTCGCTCACCCCAGTCACGTACTTATGTACGCTCTTGGGGATTCGCTCTCTTGCTGCCTTCCTACAACTCGAATTATTTAGGGTATTAACTACACTACTTCTTAATAACTCTATGAAAAATAATAACCACTTTTACGGGGCGCTTGCCGCCCTGGTTTTTTGCGCCCCGACAATGGCTGCTGACGTTGCTCATCCGGCAGAACATGATGATATGAAGACGCCAGACATCAGCACCACGTCATATCGGTTTTACGGCGAGCTGGGCGTCGGCGGATATATGGATTTAGAAGGCGAGGATAAACACAAATATAGCGATGGCACCTATATTGAAGGCGGCCTGGAAATAAAGCACGGCAACTGGTTCGGCTTAATTTATGGCGAAGGCTGGACGGTGCAGGCCGATAACCAGGGGAACGCCTGGGTACCGGACCATAGCTGGGGCGGATTTGAAGGCGGTATTAACCGCTTCTATGGTGGATATAAAACCGATAACAGTACCGAGATCATGCTCAGCCTGCGCCAGGACTCATCGCTCGATGACCTGCAATGGTGGGGCGACTTCACCCCCGACCTCGGCTACGTGATCCCCAACACGCGCGACATTATGTACGCGCTCAAGGTACAAAACCTGGCGGGCGACTTTCGCTATAGCGTGACCGCCACGCCCGCCGGGCACCACGATGAAGGCAAAGCCTGGCTGCATTTCGGCAAATACGACCGTTACGACGATAAATATACCTATCCGGCGATGGTCAACGGCTACATTCAGTACGATATCGCCAAAGATGTCACCTGGATGAATGGTCTGGAAGTGACCGACGGCACCGGACAACTATTTTTAACCGGTATTCTCTCCCCCAATCTCGCCGCTCGCGCCTGGCACCACACCGGTCGTGCCAAAGGGCGGAACGTCCCCGGGACCGAAACCGGCTTTATGGCCAGCGCCATGTATGAGGCGCTCAAGGGCGTTTATCTCTCCACCGCCTACAGCTACGCCAAACATCGCCCGGACAATGCCGCTGAGGAAACCACCTCATTTATGCAGTTCGGTATCTGGTATGAATACGGCGGCGGGCGTTTTGCTACCGCCGCAGACAGCCGGTTCTACATGAAAAACGCCTCTGGCGATCCGAGCGACCAGGTTTTCCTGATGCAATATTTCTATTGGTAACAAGGGACAGACATACCATGAAAATAATCACCACTCTCACGCCGCTGGCCTGCGCGCTGCTGCTCAGTTTTTCCGCCCATGCGCTGACCGCTGATGAGTTTAAAAACGTCATCAACCGTACCGGCGCGCCACAGTCGATGCAGGATTTTGATTACGATGACCACCAGCGCTTCAACCCGTTTTTCGATCTTGGCGCATGGCATGGACACCTGCTGCCGGACGGCCCTGCCACTATGGGCGGCTTTCCAGGACCTGCGCTACTGACCGAGGAGTACATCAACTTTATGGCGACCAATTTCGATCGCCTGACGGTGTACCAGAACGATAAAAAGGTCGCCTTCACGATGCAGGCCTGGAGCCTGCCCGGCGCGCTGGTACAAAAGCTCTCAGCCCCCGGCGTGCAGGTTGAAATGACGCTGCGCTTCGCCAGCGCGCACACCTCTTTGCTGGAAACTAAAATAACCAGCAACACGCCGCTTAAGCTAGTCTGGGACGGCGAACTGCTGGAGAAACTGGCCGCGAAAGAGGGTAAACCGCTGGCGGGTAAAACCATTGATGAAGCCTTCCCGGATTATCAGCGCAGCCTGAGCGCCACTCACGATGGTCTGACGGTGAGCTTTGGCAAAGTCCGTTCCGCCTCCGATTTAATGACCTCCGGCGAATCGCAGTATCAGGTACATCGCTCCCTGCCGACGGTAACCAAAATCGACGGGCATCGTTTCACCAGCAGCACGCAGATAAATGGCTCCACGACAATCTACACCACCTACTCGCACCTGCTGACCGCCGAACAGGTGCGTCTTGAGAAGGCGCAAATCCGCGATATTCTGGCGCGCCCGGCCCACTACCTGAGCGCCTCCGAACAGCGCTGGAACGGCTATCTGCAAAAGGGGCTGACCAACCCTGACGCCACCGCAGAACAAACCCGGGTGGCGGTGAAAGCCATCGAAACCCTGAACGGCAACTGGCGCGCCCCCGGCGGTGCGGTGCAGCACAATACCGTCACGCCGTCGGTGACCGGACGCTGGTTCTCCGGTAACCAGACCTGGCCGTGGGATACCTGGAAACAGGCCTACGCTATGGCCCACTTCAACCCGGAGATCGCCAAAGAGAATATTCGCGCCGTCTTCTCCTGGCAGATCGCCGCCAATGACAAGGTGCGCCCACAGGATGCCGGGTTCGTTCCGGATCTGATCGCCTGGAACCTGAGCCCGGAGCGCGGCGGCGACGGCAGCAACTGGAACGAACGCAATACCAAGCCGAGCCTGGCCGCCTGGTCGGTGATGGAGGTCTATAACGTCACCAAAGATAAAGCCTGGCTGGAGGAGATGTATCCAAAGCTGGTGGCCTATCATGACTGGTGGCTGCGCAACCGCGACCACAACGGCAACGGCGTGCCGGAGTACGGTGCGACCCGCGATAAAGCGCATAATACTGCCAGCGGCGAGATGCTGTTTACCGTGAAAAAGGGCGATAAAGAAGAGATGCTCTCTGGCCTCAAAACCTACGAGCAAGTGACGGCGAAGGGCGATTACGACAGCCTGGAGATCCCGGCGCAGGTGGCCGCCTCCTGGGAGTCCGGGCGCGATGACGCGGCGGTGTTCGGCTTTATCGACAAAGAGCAGTTGGATAAATACATCGCCAACGGCGGGAAACGCAGCGACTGGACGGTGAAATTCGCCGAAAACCGGGATCAGAGCGGCAATCTGCTCGGCTATTCGCTGTTGCAGGAGTCGGTCGATCAGGCCAGCTATATGTACAGCGATAACCACTACCTGGCTGAGATGGCGACCCTCCTCGGCAAGCCGGAAGAGGCGAAACGCTATCAGGCGCTGGCGAAAAAGCTCGCCGACTACATCAACACCTGTATGTTCGACCCGCAGACAAAATTCTATTACGACATTCGTATTGAGGAGCAGCCGCTGGCGAACGGCTGCGCCGGTAAGCCGATCGTCGAGCGTGGCAAAGGCCCGGAGGGCTGGTCGCCGCTGTTTAACGGCGCGGCGACTCAGGCGCATGCCGACGAGGTGATTTCGGTGATGCTGGATAATAAAGAGTTCAACACCTTCGTACCGCTGGGCACCGCCGCATTAACCAATCCGGCGTTTGGCGCGGATATTTACTGGCGCGGTCGCGTGTGGGTGGATCAGTTCTGGTTTGGCCTGAAAGGGATGGAACGCTACGGCCATCGCGAAGAGGCGCTGAAGCTGGCGGACGCCTTCTTCAGGCACGCCGAAGGGTTAACCTCCGACGGCCCGATTCAGGAGAACTACAATCCGCTGACCGGCGCGCAGCAGGGAGCACCGAACTTCTCCTGGAGCGCTGCGCATTTGTATATGTTGTATAACGAGTTTTTCCGCCAGCCGTAGCGTTTTCCCCTCACCCTAACCCTCTCCCCTCAGGGGAGAGGGAACCGTTCGGCGCCGCTTTTTATCCACTGCTCTGCTTTACCCTCTCTCCCCGCACCCTATTCAACCGACGACTCCGTTTTTCTCCCTCTCCCCTGTGGGGAGAGATACCGTCTTGCCGGTTATCCGGCAAGTGGTATTTCAGCGTTAAATTCATGCCCGGATTTCACCACACCATAAGCCAGCTGCAGTAATTTCCTCATTCCTGCACACACTCGCTCTTTCCCTGTCTTACCCCGGGCTGCAAGCCTTTCCATCAGGTTTTTCACCACCTTATTGCATCTTCCTGCCACTACCGCTGGCATATACAGTGCGCTACGCAGCTCTGCATGGCCCACTTTCGACAGCCTGCTTTTCCCTTTCCACATCCCTGACTCACAACGACGAGGATTCAAACCAGCATACGCCACCAGTGCCTTGCTGTTGCTGAACCGTCGCAGATTTCCTGCGAACGCCAGCAGGCTCACACTCAGCATGTCTCCTATTCCGGGGATACTTTTCAGTAGCTCCCGGTCCCGCTTCAGGTCCGGGTTATCATCGATATGCCGGTTGATTTTATTGAGGGTTTCTTCAATCAGCTCATCCAGCATCGTAACGTGTTCATTCAGGGAAGGAACGATGACTTCATCTGCCGCCTCAAGGCGGTTCACCTCCATCTGACGCATCTCTTCCAGGTTACGCAGGTGGCGTACCAGAGCCGTCAGTTGTCGTTCGCTCAGCGGCGCAGGATGCCAGGGGGCCGGCTGATACAGAGCGCAGTAGCGCGCTATCAGCGCCGCGTCGCTTTTGTCCGTTTTATTGCGGGTCAGTTCAGTGTTTGCGAACGCATGGATACGTGCCGGGTTTTCAAGGCTGACGCAGCAGCCATTATCGGCCAGCAGGGTGGCCAGTTCAGTGCTGTAGCAACCTGTTGCCTCCATGCAGACGTGACAGTGACCAAAACGCGCCAGCCAGTTCAGAAATTCGCGGCATCCGGCTGGGGTATTGGCGAATTTTTTGGTTTTGTACTTCTGGTTTGGCAGCTGGACAGCAACGTCGAATTTGAGTTTGGCGATATCAACGCCGACAGGGACAAGATTCATCATGGTACTCCGTAACCTTATGAATATTATCGCCGGACCATCCTTATATGTGGGTGCTCAGGGCACAGGATACCGTTCGGTCTTGAGGCGACAGGGAAACAGGTTACCGGGGCATAATCTCTCCCGCGGGCTCAGGGGCTCCAGGGCTGGGTGATGCTCACCGGTAACCTCCCGATGATCAGTCGGGGATCTTCTCCGCCGGAACGGAGAAGGTCAAGACATAAGGGTCGGGGTGAGGGGACATTTCCCAGCCATCACACCGCCGGCAGCAGGCCGATAAAGCTGCGTTTCTGCCGCGGCTGCGACATCATCTCCTCCAGCTTCGCCACGCAGGCCAGATAGTGTGGAGTTTTCTTGTGCGCCAGCACCGCTTCGTCGTCTTTATAGGCTTCATAGATAAAAAAGCGCGTCTTCACCTCCGGGTCCTGCAATACGTCAAAGCGCAGATTGCCCGGCTCCAGCAACGCTCCCTCGTGGTTAGCGCGAAACACCTCAAGGAACTCGTCGACCCGTTCCGGTTTGATATTAATTTCCACCAGCGTCACGTTCATTTCAGCTCTCCCTGTTTTTCCTCCTGCCAGAACTGATACGCCTCGCGGGCGCTCAGATTCTCGTGCACCACTTTTTTCACTGCTTTGAGCATCGCGCGCGGCGCGCTGGACTGGAAGATATTGCGCCCCATATCCACGCCGGATGCGCCCTGATCTATCGCCCGCCAGCACATCTCCAGCGCTTCCAGCTCCGGCAGCTTTTTGCCCCCGGCGATCACAATGGGCACCGGGCAGCTGGCGGTTACTTTTTCAAAGCCTTCCTCAACAAAATAGGTTTTCACAAACTGCGCGCCCATCTCGGCGGCAATACGGCTGGCCAGCGAGAAGTATCGGGCGTCGCGGGTCATCTCTTTACCCACGCCCGTTACCGCCAGCACCGGCATCCCGTAGCGGTTCCCGGCATCCACCAACTTGATGATGTTATTGATCGACTGATGCTCGTGCTCGCTGCCGATATAGACCTGCGCCGCCACCGCGCAGACGTTGAGGCGCAGCGCGTCTTCCATCGCCACCGCCACGCATTCGTTAGAGAGTTCGCTCAAAATCGAGTTACCGCCTGAGGCGCGCAGCACCACCGGCTTATTCGTCGCCGCAGGCACCTGACTGCGCAGCACGCCGCGGGTACACATCAGCACGTCGGTTTCTTCAAACAGCGGCGCGATAGAGAGGTCGATACGCTCCAGCCCGGTGGTCGGCCCCTGAAAATAACCGTGATCGAACGCCAGCATCACCGTGCGGTTGCTGTGCGGATTAAAAATGCGCGCCAGCCGCGACTGCATCCCCCACTCCAGCGAACCGCAGCCCTTCAGCGTATAGAGCGTGTTCTGCTGCGGACGGTCTAAGCCGAAGTTTTTTCCCTCTTTGATATCGTCTAAATCAGCCATCTCATCCTCCATCAGAAATCGTAGTTATTGATATTCTCTTTGGTGAACACCACCCGCTCCGGCAGCAGCACGATGCCGTTGCCTTTCGCTTCATACTGGTAGCCCTGCACGCTGTTTGGCTCGACTTTCAGAGTGCCGAGATCTTTCACATCAACGCTGTCGCCAACGTTAAGATCGCCCTTTTTCAGCAGACGATCGGCGACGTTAACCGCGATCTTGCCCTGCTGCACCACGTCCCACAGGCCAAAAGCTTTGACCGTGCCGCGTTCCACATAGGGGCGCATCACATTCGGAGTACTAAAACCGACGATCGCCACGCCCTGGCGCTTAAGGTTCTCCGCCGCCTGGGCCGCCGCCGGGAGCGCGTTGGCATCCGGGGCGATAATGGCGTCGAGATCCGGATACGCTTTTAAGATCCCCTCGGCGGTTTGCAGTGATTTCGTGGCATCGTTATAGCCAAACTGGGTGGTCACCACTTCCCACTGCGGATGCTCTTTTTCGATTTTGGCTTTCGCCTCTTTTACCCACTGGTTCTGGTCGGTGACCGTTGGGCTGGAGTAGAAAAACGCCACTTTGGCGGTGGGTTTCGTCACCTGTTTTTCCGCCATCTCCACCAGCAGGCCGCCGAGCTGCTGCGGCGTGCCCTGGTTGATGTAGATGCTGCGGCACTCCGGTTTAGTGTCGGAGTCCCAGGTCAGAACCTTGACTCCGCGTTGCATCGCCCGCTTCAGCGCCGGGCACAGGCCGTCCGGCGATACGGCGGAGACGATGATCGCGTTATAGCCCTGGTTGACGAAGTTGTTGATCAGCTGCACCTGGCCAGAAACGCTCGGTTCGGTCGGGCCGTCGTAGGTAACGTCCACGCCAAGCGCTTTGCCCGCCTCTTTCGCACCGTTGCCGCCGCTGGTAAAGAAGCCGACGCCAACCAGCTTAGGAATAAAGGCGATGCGGTCTGCCGCCTGAGCGGTTGCCACGCTTAACGCCACTGCCAGCACCATCAGTTTTAATTTCATTGTTATGCTCCGATTGTTTTACGCGAGAAAAGACGCCGCCAGGTCATCCGCACCCATTCACGGTGCAGGCTCAGCGAGCGCCCCATCACCACCACAACCAACAGCGCCCCTGACAGCGCGCTCGACACCTGGTTGGGGATGCCGACCATTTGCAAACCTTGTTGTAAATAACCCACCAGCAGCGCCGCCAGCGCGGTGCCGATAATAGAGCCGGAACCGCCGTAGATATTGGCTCCCCCGAGCACCGCAGCGGTTAGCGCGGGCATCAGCAGGTCGCGGCCTAAATCCGAGCGCGCCGAGCCGAAGTAGGAAACCATCACCAGCGCGGCAATCGCCGAGGCCACGCCGACCAGGCCATACAGCACGTACGGCATGCCGTTTACGGACAGCGCCGCATAGCGCGCGGCGCGCGGATTTTGTCCGAGCAGAAAGAGATGGCGGCCAAAGCGCCCGCGATGGGCCAGCAGCCAGAAGAAAAAAGTAATCACCGCAAACAGCACCAGCGGGATCGGCAGGCCGAACAGCGTCAGGTTGGCGAAGGCGGTAAAGCTATCCGGGAATCCGCCGATGCCTTCGTAGCCGGTCGCTCCCGCCATGCCGGAGAGCAGCAGCGCGCCGCCGCCGTAGAGGTACAGAGTGCCAAGCGTAATCACCAGCGGGCTAATGCCGGTGTAGTGGATTAGCGAGCTGGCGAAGATCATTGCCAGGGTTTGCAAGCTGAAATAGGCCGGGTTGAGCGCCACCAGCCCGGCAAACAGCACCACGATGGCGAGAAAAGCGCTCAGTTCGCGATTCTTGAGTAACGTTTTCATGGCTGTCCTCCGAAGGCCAGGGTCATCATCCGGTCGACGGTGACCGCCTGCTGCGAAAGCTCGCCGCTCTGCCTGCCCTGATGCATCACCAGCACCCGATCCGCCAGACCAACAAACTCATCAAGATCGCTGGAGATCATCAGCACCGCCACGTTCTGGGCGGCCACGCTTTTCAGCAATTGATAGATGTCGGCGCGGGCGGAAACGTCCACCCCGCGCGTTGGCTCATCGACGATCAGCAGCAATGGGTTGGCCTCCAGGCAGCGCGCCAGCAGCACCTTCTGCTGGTTGCCGCCGGAGAGCGTGCGCACCGGACGATCGCCATCGGTCATTTTGATCCCCAGCGCCCGGTGATAGCGCTCAACCACCGCTGCTTCGCGCTTGTTCTGCTGCCACAGCGACGGTTGGTTAAACATCACCGTGTTCCAGCGCACCGGCGCATCAAGAAACAGCCCGGAGACCTGACGGTCTTCCGGCAGATAAACCAGCCCGCTGGCCAGCCGGTTGCGGGTGCTGTCACGGCTGATATCACGGTTTTCCAGCCACACCCGACCGGCGCGTACCGGACGCAGGCCATACAGCGTTTCGGCAAATTCGGTGCGTCCGGATCCGACTAATCCGGCGAGGCCGACGATCTCCCCGGCGTGGATCTCAAGGTTGAGATCGATAAAACCTTCCCCGGTCAGATCCTCGACCCGCAGCACCGGAAAATCCTGCGCCTGAGTGCGGCGATTGCCCGGCAGCGCCAGCCACAGCTTTTGCGTGTCGCTCAGCGTATGGTCGCGCCCAACGGGCGTCATCGCGCCGATCAGCTGGTTGTCGCCGTATTGCGCGGTTTCCCCACTCAGCACCACCGCACCATCGCGCATAACCGATACGTGGCTGGCGACCTGGCGGATCTCGGGGAGTTTGTGCGAGATAAACACGATCCCAACGCCGAGATCCTGCAAAGCGCGGATCTGGCGAAACAGCCGCTCGGTTTCCCCCGGCGTTAATGAGGCAGTCGGTTCATCGAGGATCAGGATCTGCGCATCGCGCATTAACCCACGCAGGATCTCCACCATCTGTTGATCGGCAACTTCCAGAGTGCTGGCCGCCGCATCAAGCTGAAGCTGGCAGTTGAGCTGCTGGAGCTTCTCCTGCAAGCGAGCCTCGTTATCAGCCCGCTTCGGCAGACGAAAGAGAATGTTTTCCCGCACCGTCAGGTTGGGAAAGAGCATCGGTTCCTGCGGCACCAGATACACGCCCTGCTGATGGGCCTGCGCAGGGTTGAGGCGCGCAAAAGTGCGTCCGCCGAGGATTAACTCACCGCTGTCGGGCGTTTCCACCCCGGCGATAATCTTCATCAGCGTCGATTTCCCCGCTCCGTTACCGCCCATCAGCGCGTGAACCTGGCCGGAAAACACCGTGAAATCAATGCGCTTGAGTACAGTAATGCCGGAGAACTGTTTGCAGATTTGGCGAGCTTCGAGCAGTGGCTTCATTATCACGCCCCGATTTGAACAAAAGATTTTTTAATTTAATAATGTTCAAAAGCGTAGACGGTGAACTATATTTACAACCGTGCAAAGATCACAGTTTTATGCTTTAGATCGTTTGGATAAAACCAGAGAACAACGAAAGATCGGTTTTGCCAGTCGGCTCACATTTTCCGACCACGCAATAACGAACATATGATCTAAATTTTTATAAGAGTTCACTTTATGAGCGAAAAACGCATTACGGAAGAGAGCCGCTACGCCGGGCTGGCGTTAGCCGAGGAAGAACTGGTGGCGCGGGTGGCCTGGTGTTACTACCACGATGGCTTAACGCAGAACGACATCGGCGAGCGTTTAGGACTGCCGCGGTTAAAGATCTCCCGCCTGCTGGAGAAAGGCCGCCAGTCCGGGGTGATCCGCGTACAAATTAACTCGCGCTATGAAGGCTGTCTGGCGCTGGAGACCGAACTCCAGCAGCGCTTCGGCCTGAAAATCGCCCGCGTACTGCCCGCGCTGAATACCCCGCCGATGAACACCCGGCTGGGGATTGGCGCGGCGCAATCGTTAATGGGCGTGCTCGAGCCTGGACAGCTGCTGGCAGTGGGCTTTGGCGAAGCGACCATGAGCTGCCTACAGCATCTGAGCGGGTTTATCGGCTCGCAGCAGGTACGGCTGGTGACGCTTTCCGGCGGCGTCGGCCCCTATATGACCGGCATCGGCCAGCTGGATGCGGCCTGTAGCATCAGCATGATCCCCGCTCCGCTCAGGGTGTCATCAGCCGATGTGGCGGAGATCCTGCGCCGGGAATCCAGCGTCCGCGACGTGATCCTCGCGGCCACGGCGGCAGATGTGGCAGTGGTCGGCATTGGCGCGATCGATCAGCGCCGCGACGCGACCATCCTGCGTTCCGGCTATATCAGCGAAGGCGAACAGCTGATGTACGCCCGTAAAGGCGCGGTGGGCGACATTTTAGGTTATTTCCTGCAGGCCGACGGCAAGCCGGTCGAAGGGCTGGAGATCCATCGGGAACTGCTCGGCGTGACCCTCAATGAACTGGCGCAACTGCCGACTATCGTCGGCGTTGCCGGGGGCGCAGAAAAAGCGCAGGCGATTTACGCGGCCCTGATCGGCAAGCGGATTAATGGCCTGGTAACGGAAGAGACAACAGCACGCGCGGTGCTCACGCTGGCCTCATAACGGCCCTGCGCCGCGCAACACTAGCGAGGCGCAAGTCATGAGTTACCTGTTAGCGTTAGATGCCGGAACCGGCAGCATTCGGGCGGTGATTTTCGATCTCAACGGTCGCCAGATTGCGGTCGGCCAGGCCGAATGGAAACACCTGAGCATCGACAACGTTCCCGGCTCGATGGAGTTCGATCTTACCCTCAACTGGCAGCTGGCCTGCCAGTGCATCCGCCATGCGCTGGCCGCCGCTCATCTCTCCCCGGCGGATATTCAGTCCGTGGCCTGCTGTTCAATGCGCGAAGGCATCGTGCTTTATGACCGTAACGGCGAGGCCATCTGGGCCTGCGCCAACGTTGACGCTCGCGCCAGCCGCGAGGTGGCGGAGCTCAAAGAGATCCACGACTATCGTTTCGAATCCGAGGTATACGGCGTTTCCGGGCAGACTCTGGCGCTCAGCGCCATGCCGCGCCTGCTATGGTTAGCCCATCATCGCCCGGATATCTACCGCAAAGCGGCAACCATCACCATGATCAGCGACTGGCTGGCGGCGAAGCTCTCCGGTGAGCTGGCGGTCGATCCTTCAAATGCCGGGACCACCGGTATGCTCGATCTGTTCAGCCGTGACTGGCGTCCGGCACTGCTGGATATGGCCGGGTTGCGGGCCGATATTCTCTCGCCGGTGAAAGAGACCGGTACCATGCTCGGCGCGGTGACCGATGCGGCGGCCCAACAAAGCGGTTTGCGTGCAGGTACGCCAGTGGTGATGGGCGGCGGCGACGTCCAGCTCGGCTGTCTCGGGCTGGGGGTGGTGCGCGCCGGGCAAACTGCGGTGCTCGGCGGAACCTTCTGGCAGCAGGTGGTCAATCTGCCGGAAGTACGCACCGACCCGGAGATGAATATCCGTGTTAACCCGCACGTCATACCCGGTATGGCGCAGGCGGAATCCATCAGCTTCTTTACCGGACTGACCATGCGCTGGTTCCGCGATGCCTTCTGTGCGGAAGAGAAGCTGGTTGCCGAACGGCTCGGGGTGGATGCTTATTCGTTGCTGGAAGAGATGGCCAGCCGCGTTCCAGCGGGCTCCCACGGGGTGATGCCCATTTTCTCCGATGCGATGCATTTTAAGCAGTGGTACCACGCCGCGCCGTCGTTTATTAACCTCTCCATCGACCCGGAAAAATGTAATAAAGCGACGCTATTCCGGGCGCTGGAAGAGAACGCGGCGATTGTTTCCGCCTGCAATCTGGCGCAGATTTCGCAGTTTTCCGGCGTGAAGTTTGACAGCCTGGTGTTCGCTGGCGGCGGTTCAAAAGGGGCGCTGTGGAGCCAGATACTTAGCGACGTGACCGGGCTGCCGGTGCGGGTGCCCGAGGTTCGTGAAGCGACCGCACTGGGCTGCGCGATTGCCGCCGGGGCCGGTGCCGGGTTGTACAGCGATATGGCTGCGGCGGGAGAAAAGCTGGTGAGCTGGCATCGGGTATTCACGCCAAACCCGGCGCATCGCGAGCTGTATCAGGAGATGATGGCCAAATGGCAGTCGGTGTACGCCGAGCAGCTCGGTCTGGTGGATAGCGGGTTGACGACGTCGATGTGGCAGGCGCCGGGGCTGGTGCGGCGTGCGCCTGTTGCCCCCTCACCCTAACCCTCTCCCCGCAGGGGAGAGGGGACCGTTCGGCACCGCTTTTTTATTCGTCGCACAATTCCGCCTTTCTCCTTCTCACCTCAGAAGAGGCACAATCCCGTCCTTCTCCCTCTCCCCTCAGAAGAGGCACAATCCCGCCCTTCTCCCTCTCCCCTCAGAAGAGGCACAGTTCCGCCTTTCTCCCTCTCCCATCGGGAGAGGGTCGGGGTGAGGGGAGTCTTCCTGCGCCGTTCTTTGAATCCCATCACAATCGTCGCACTCCCCTTTTCCCTTTTTGCCCGCGACGGCTAAATTAGTAACTCATCCGACCACATAACAATAATTTTACATTGGAAGCCATTATGAGCCGCTACCCGTCGCTTTTCGCCCCGCTTGAGCTGGGGTTCACAACGCTCAAAAACCGCGTGTTGATGGGCTCGATGCATACCGGCCTGGAAGAGCTCCCGGACGGCGCACAGCGGCTGGCGGCCTTTTACGCCGAGCGCGCTCGCCACGGGGTAGCGCTGATTGTCACTGGCGGCATTGCCCCCGCGCCTTCCGGCGTTACCATGGCGGGCGGCGCGGTGCTTAACGACGCCAGCCATCTGGCCCACCATCGCCATATTACCGACGCGGTACATCAGGAGGGCGGTAAAATCGCCCTGCAAATTCTGCATACCGGGCGCTATAGCTACCAACCTAAACTGGTTGCCCCTTCCGCGCTTCAGGCGCCGATCAACCCCTTCACGCCGCATGAACTGAGTCACGATGAGATCTTACAGCTGATCGATGATTTCGCCCGCTGCGCCCAGCTGGCGCGGGAAGCCGGGTACGATGGTGTCGAGGTGATGGGCTCGGAGGGTTATCTGATTAACGAGTTTCTCGCCGCGCGCACCAACCTGCGCGACGACCAATGGGGCGGCGATTATGCCCAACGTATGCGTTTTGCTGTAGAGGTCGTCAAAGCCGTTCGCGAACGCGCGGGCAGCGATTTTATTATCATCTACCGCCTGTCGATGCTCGACCTGGTGAGCGGCGGCAGTACCCTGGCAGAAGTCACCGAGCTGGCAAAAGCCATTGAGGCCGCCGGGGCAACCATTATCAATACCGGTATCGGCTGGCACGAAGCGCGTATTCCGACCATTGCCACCCCGGTGCCGCGCGGCGCGTTTAGCTGGGTCACCCGCAAGCTGAAGGGCGCGGTGTCGATCCCGCTGGTCACCACCAACCGAATTAATGACCCTGAAGTAGCGGAGGCAATCCTTGCCCGTGAAGATGCCGACATGGTGTCGATGGCTCGCCCTTTCCTCGCCGATAGCGAATTTCTCTCCAAAGCGCAGAGCGGGCGCGCGGATGAGATCAATACCTGCATCGGCTGTAATCAGGCCTGCCTGGATCAGATCTTCGCCGGAAAAGTCACCTCATGTCTGGTGAACCCGCGCGCCTGCCATGAAACCCAGATGCCAATTGTCCCGGCGGCCACATCGAAGCGACTGGCGGTGGTTGGCGCAGGCCCTGCCGGGCTGGCGTTTGCCGTAAACGCCGCCTCGCGCGGTCATCAGGTGACGCTATTTGACGGACACAAAGAGATTGGCGGCCAGTTTAATATCGCCAAACAGATCCCCGGCAAAGAGGAGTTCTACGAAACCCTACGCTATTACCAGCGAATGCTGGATCTGACCGGCGTCGTTCTGCGTCTGGAGACCCAGGTCACGGCAGACGATCTGCTGGCGTTTGATGAAATTATCCTCGCCACCGGGATCGCCCCGCGGATGCCGGATATCGCGGGCATCGATCATCCCAAGGTGCTGAGTTATCTCGACGTCCTGCGTGACAAAGCGCCGGTTGGCGAGAAAGTAGCAATTATCGGCTGCGGCGGGATCGGTTTTGATACCGCCATGTATCTCAGCCAGTCCGGTACTGCGACCAGCCAGAATATCGGCGAGTTTTGCCTCGAATGGGGGATTGATACCAGCCTGCAGACCGCTGGAGGGCTGCGCGCGGAGGGGATTCAATTGGCGAAAAGCCCACGCCAGATAGTGATGCTCCAGCGTAAAACCAGCAAACCCGGCGACGGCTTAGGGAAAACCACCGGCTGGATCCACCGCACTACCCTGCTGGCCCGCGGCGTTAAAATGATCCCCGGCGTCAGCTATCAACGAATTGATGATCAAGGCTTACATGTGACGATCGGCGGCGAATTGCAGGTCCTCAACGTCGATCAGGTCATCATCTGCGCCGGTCAGGATCCTCGCCGTGAGTTAGTTGACCCGCTACAGGCTGCGGGAAAAACGCTGCATCTGATTGGCGGCTGCGATGTGGCGATGGAGCTGGATGCCCGGCGGGCAATCGCCCAGGGCACCCGGCTGGCGCTGTCGATTTAAAAATTCATACTCTGACAATCGCGAGCGCCGTATTCAAACTCGCGTTTGTCATCCCCCTGCGAGAGGCGGTACAGCACCCGTAATCTCAGAGACTGGGGAACGGCGCGGCGACAAAAACGGGCAAAATCCTCACGCGTTTTTTTGTCCCACCCCTGCGAGCCGATATTTTTTAAATCTTGTGCATCGTAGGTAAAGACCAGCGTTTTATCCTCAAAACCCACCTGAGTTAACAAAACGTTTGTCTCCACCTGCTGAGGAAGTTTAAGCGTTTTAATTTCCTCAGTGGTTATCTGTACGTATTGTGCCCATTGTTTCTGGGCCTTGTGATTGTGGATTTTATTCGCCAGCGGCAAACCCGCGCCAAAGAAAATAACCAGCATCAGAACTGATGTTATCAATGCGGGCCTGCGTAATTTTTTACTGACGACGGTCCCTTCTTTTACCATTTGATGGTATTGCCCACATGCCACTAGTGCGAAAGTGAAGCCAGAGATAACAACAACCCATAATACGTTAAAACGCGTATAGCCCTGGCCAGAAACTATAAACAGCTGATCGAACATATAGCAAACTATCGCCATAACGGCGCAAATCCGGCTTTTTTTATAAATGCCAATACCCAGCCCTAGCCAGAGCAGGAAAAAAGTGATGGCGCGAATCGCACCACTTAAACCGGATGGAAAAATAACCATAACCACAATTATGGTCGCACAGCTCAGTAGGCATAGTCCCAGACCGATACGAACGGCGATATTGATATTTTTGGCAACGATGGCTTCACTCATCGATTCTTATCCCTTTTTAAATTGACAGTCTTTCGGCGTAAACGTCAGGTCACGCGTCTCGTATCCTTGCGCAAAGCGGACTATCATCGTTAAATCAAGCGAGGTTGCAACATCATTGGCACAGTAGCGGGAGTAGAGTTTTCTGGCATGCGCGTAGAAATTGGCTATCGATAAATCAGCTAACTTTTCATGGCTCACCTGATGCTCAACAATCAGGGTACGCTGTTCAAAATAGATATCGGTAATAGTGATGTTATTATTAATTTTCATCGGCAGCGGGATCTTACTCTTATCTTCCATCACCGATTGATAGAACGCCTGCCAGAGAATATTTCTGGTGTGCTTCTGCGCCTCTTTCATACCAAAGTAAGCAGAATGGAACAGTGCTAACACAATCACGACAAGTATTATTGTTTGCTTATAAACACGCTCACTATCATCTCTATTTTTCTTCTTATATTTATGCTGTTTCCAGCAGGCGATAATTCCGCTAGAAAGGCACAGCAACCACAAAAAAGTGGCAATAAGCCAGATAAAACTAAAACTCTGCCCTGGTGGAATCAGTTCAACAGAAAGTTTTTCGATAACGTATAACAGCAGTGCGGTAACCGCGCAGGCGTGGCTGTATTTATAAATCCCGAATGCCAACGCTCCCCATAAAATAATAAAAAAAAGATTAACCCACAAGGCGTTATCTTCACCAAAACCGAACCAACCAGCCCCCGTAATGAATATATATACAGCGCATTGTATCAGGCAGATAAAAATAGCAGGATTTCTGGCAAGGCGAATTTTCCGCGGAATAATATTGGGCTTAGTATATTCATCATCCTGATGATTCACGTTAATAATCTCCACTCAGTTAATACAAATGGGCAGGCCATTCCCGGCCTGCCCGTCAACTCAGTGGATTATTATCCTTTAACGCTGCTTACGCAATTTCACTGCTTTTAAAATCACAAATTTATTATTCGTGGCGATAGTGGTGCAGTTGCCGAACGCGCGCTTCAGCTTGCGGAAATAATCGAGGTGGCGGTTGCCGACCACGTACAGTTCGCCGCCGTACTTCAGGCTGCGGCGGGCGTCGTTGAACATCTGCCACGCAATATGGTCGGTGATCGCATGCAACTGATGGAACGGCGGGTTACAGAGAATGGCATCAAAGCGGTCCGGTTCAATATCAGTCAGGGCGTTATTGACCACAAACTCGCAGCGCTCAATATCGTCCGGCATGTTGGTTTCGACGTTCAGCTGACTGGAGGCTACCGCCATGTACGATTCATCAGTAAACATCACCCGGGCATTAGGGTTTAAGGCCAGCGCCTGGAGACCAATCACACCGTTGCCGCAACCGAGGTCGGCAATTTCACCTTCGATGCCTTCCGGCAGATAGTCGAGGAAGAAACGCGCGCCGACATCCAGGCCGCTGCGGGCAAACACGTTGGCATGGTTGTGAATCGTCCACGGAGTACCGTCCAGCTGCCAGCTATAGGTCTGCGGCGCGTCGGTGACTTCGGGGGCGGTAAAGGTACAAAAAATCAACCGCGCCTTTTTCCATGCCAGCGAAGTGGTGGTGGTTCCGAGGATCTTTTCGAACAGCGCCAGGGTGGAGTTATGCACATCGCGCGCTTTCGCGGCGGCGATGATGCGGGTTTCCGGCGTCACCACATCACGCAGCGCACGCAGCTGCTGCTCTAACAGCGCCAGCTGTTTCGGCACCTTAATTAATACCAGCGCCGGTGCTGCGGGCAGCTCGCTCAGGGAATCCTGAAAGCGCACGCTCTCTTCATCGATGCCGTTCATCCGCAGGTTATAGCGGGTCGCCAGCTCAGCAACGTAGGAGTCGTTAATGCTCACCGGGTTGCGTTCCGCCAGCGCACAGCCCAGCGCGCCGAAGCTATCATTGAAAATGAGCGTCAGGCCGTCGACGTCATTCACCTGTTGCAGCAGATATTCATCCGCTGCTTCCCATGCCTGAAGCGCTTCCTCTTCAGCATTTGGTGGGAACCGCTCTAATGTGAATAACTCACCGTTTAACTCTACCTGGCTCATCGCCTCTGTGCCTCCGGAATACTAAAACCCGCGAGTTTATACGCAAACTTCGCCCAGTTGAATAGAGATACGCCGATTATCTCCTCCTCGCGGGCGATTGCGTATTACGCCGGGAGGTCATCCTGCGACAGGCGAGACAGGCGCTTATCATTCAGACTGTATTTGCCCATGATAACGATCAGCAGCGCGACCAGAACGCCAGGGAAGACGGTGAACAGCAGCTTGATCATCTCTAGCGCAGACTCGGTTTGCTGCGCCGCGCCGCCGACGTAGTCACCCCATGCCAGCATATAGCCCACCAGCGCGCCGCCGATGGCGATACCCAGCTTAATAGCAAAAAGATTAGTTGAAAAAACGATGCCGCTGAGCTTTTTACCGCTGCGTTTTTCTTCCGCATCAATAATATCGGACAACATGCTCCACTGTAGCGGCGTGGCGGCAAGCTGAATAATGTTGATGATAATCACCAGCGCAAAGATAGCGGCCACGTTGCCCGCCGGGACAAAGTACATCCCAATCAGCAGCACCGCCTCCAGGGCCATCGAGATTTTAAACCCTTTGACCTTATCAATATTTTTAAAGATAAACGGTGAGAGCATCGCTCCCAGCACGCCGGACGCCAGGGTGGTGGTCAGCAGCAGGCTGCCCAAATCCGCTCGCCCCATAATATTGTTAACGTAGTACAGCGTCGTTCCGCCTTTGAACAGCACCGCAATCAGGTTGACGACGTTGAGCGCGAACAGAATGCGCCAGTCTTTATTGGCGAGCAGCGTTTTCAGGTCATCAAGAATGCTGCTTTGGTTGTTCACCGCAATATCCGTGGAAAAGCGCTCTTTGGTCAGGCCAAAACAGATAAAGAACAGAATGATGCTCAGGCATCCCATCACAATCATGGTGTAAAAATAGCCGTTCTGCACGTTCCCCTGGCCAAGAAAAGCCACCAGCGGCAGCGCTGTGAGCGAGACAATCAGGCCGCCGAGGGTACTGAGCGCAAAGCGCCAGGACTGGAGAGAGACGCGCTCTCTGGAATCGTTAGAGATATTATTGATCATCGCGCAATACGGTACGTTAATGGCCGTATAGACTAAAGATAATAAGGTATAAGAAACATAAGCATAAATAAGCTTACCGGTATAGCCAAAATCTGGCGTATAAAACGTTAAGCAGCAAAGTACGCCAAAGGGAATAGCGAACCACAAAATATAGGGCCGGAACTGCCCATATTTAGTACGGGTACGGTCCGCGACAGCGCCCATTAATACATCAGTCACTGCATCTAATACCCTTACCGCGAGAAACATAGTCCCCATATGTGCTGGGCTTAAACCGAATACGTCGGTATAAAACCAGGCCATAAACAGCATTACCGTCTGCCAGACTAAATTACAGCCGGTATCGCCTAACCCATAACTAAATTTTTCTTTGATACTTATACGGGCAGTATTCATCGCGTCTCCGCCTAAAAGAACGTTAAGATTTGTCCTCTGTACGTTATTGCGAAGGGCCTGCTGATTATGTATAAATCATCCTGTGAAATATAAGAAGAGTGTACTCGATGAGTGATGAATCTCCCGTTTTCGAAAAGATCCCCGTGGGCACCGGCGAGCTGTTTACGCTGCGTGTAGATAACATAAATGATTTCAATGGGATAAACGTAGTCCCTCATTATCATATGATGGATGAGCTGATGTGGTTCCGGGAATCAGGGGGAAGTTATTCGATCGGTGACGAAAAATTCACCATTAAAAACAATACCCTGGTATTCGTTCCCGCCTTACTGATCCATGAAATGACGCTCCCGCCCGCCGCCAGCCACAAGCGCTATCTTATGCAATTTGAGAAAGAGTGGCTGGAGGGATACGACCTGTCATTGCCCGCCGCCCACTGCGGCGCGGTGGTGTATCTTTCTGGTGAAGAGGCCGAACGCCTGGAGCTGCTGCTAAGCTGGTGCGGGGAGTTCAGCGACTTCTCCGATTCGCTATTCCGATCGCTTATGCAAAGCGTACTGCTCCACGCGTTTAATAGCCTGAAAGACTCGGTCCAGATTACCGAACGCACCAGCCATCGCTACCTCAGCGAACTTATCGAACTGCTACAGTCCATCGATGCCAGCGAGAATTTTGAGATGACCACCGAAGAGGCCGCTCGCCGCTGCCAGTGGTCAAAATCCTGGTTTTCAAAGACCTTTAAATCGGCCTTTGGAATCAGCTTCAAAAAATTCATGCTGCTGCGCAAACTCAATATTGCCATCAATCTCCTGACCAATACCGACCTGAAGATCAGCGACATCTCGCAAAGCGCCGGTTTCACCGACAGCGCCTACTTTTGCCTAAAGTTCAAAGAGATGATGAACGATACTCCGCTGGCCTTTCGCCACAAGGTCAGAAGCACCGATGCGGTAGGGAGCCGCGCAGATAAATAAATCGCTTTTTGTGAGCGATATCACGGGGTGAGTGGACGTTTATTATATAAATAAAAACAGTCTATATATCCCCCGACCGATCGACTATTTACAATCATCGTTATATTTTTTGCATCAAGGGTAAATACGATGATTCAGAATCCTGTTTTTAAAGGTTTTAATCCTGACCCCAGTATATGTCGGCGCGGCGATGATTATTATGTGGCGGTATCATCATTTGAATGGTTTCCCGGCTTACCGGTTTATCACTCCAGGGATCTTAAACATTGGCAATTACTCACTCACGTTCTTACCGACGATAACAACCCAGATTTAAAAAAACTGCCCTCAGCCAAAGGAATTTGGGCACCAAGTCTGACCTGGTGCGAAGAAGAGCAACTGTTTTACGTTATTTATGGCGTGATGAACTCCATGAGCTCACGCTATTTCGACGTGGATAATTATCTTATCACCGCCAGTGAAATAACCGGCCCGTGGAGCGAGCCAATATATCTCCACTCCGCCGGGTTCGATGCCTCAATCCTTCACGACAACGACGGTAAAAAATGGATCGTCTCTCTGGAGTGGGAAACCCGTGAAGGCTACGAAAAACCGGGGGCCATTTGCCTGGTGGAGTACTCGCCACAAACACAAAGTATCATCGGCTACCCGCAGCGAATCTGGCATGGCGGTACCAACCGCGGCTGTATTGAAGCACCCCATCTGACCCGGCGCGGCGACTATTACTACCTGATGGTTGCCGAAGGCGGTACCGGATACGGGCATGCGGTCACCATGGCCCGCGCAACGGAAGTCACCGGCCCCTATGAAGGCGATCCGATGAACCCAATCGTCACCTCCTGGCCGCAGAATTTTAACGAGCGTAAAGACTCAGGGCATTTGAAGCCGCACTACTTCAATCCGGAAACCTATCTGCAAAAGGCCGGGCACGGCAGCTATGTCGAAACCCCCACGGGCGAAGTCTGGTTAACCCATCTGTGCAGTCGCCCGTTCCGCCAGGAATTACGCTGCCCGCTAGGTCGGGAAACGGCGATTCAAAAGATGGAATGGACCGACGAAGGCTGGCTGAGAATGGCATCCGGGGGGAATCTCGCCGAGCACCAGGTGGAAGAATCCAATCTGCCTGCACACCCATTTCCGGCCAAAGCTGATATTGATAATTTTGATGGGCAAACGCTGGATAACGCGTTTTATGCCCCGAGGATTCGCTTCCAGCGTTTTACCAGCCTGAGCCGTAAAGCGGGCTACCTTGCCGTGCGCGGGCAGGAGTCGCTGAGCTCGCTGAATAAGGTCAGCCTGCTGGCGAAAAAACTCACCTCGGTATACGCAAACATCATCACGAAAATGGATTTCAGCCCCGAGATTTATCAGCACAGCGCGGGTCTGGTGCTCTATTACGACAACATGAACTATCTGTTCCTGCATAAAACCTGGGATCAAGCCTCTGGCTCTGCACAACTGGCCATTATTTATATGGATAACGGCGAACGTCATGACGACCCGCAGAAAATTCGCCTCGCGGAAGGAGAAATCTATCTGGCGATGGCCATTAACGGCCGGGAGATCCAGTGCTCATGGTCTGTCGATGGCGAAAAATATCAAAAAATCGGCGCGATCTACGACACATCGCGTTTTTCCGATGAATATAGCCGTTACGGCGAGTTTACCGGCGCATTTGTCGGCCTGGCCTGTGTGGATAGCATGCTGCATCGCAAAGAGGCGCTGTTTGATTTCTTCGGCTATCGGGCGGTTGAAGACGCGATAATTGAGTAAACCGGACCTTCTGGCATCCTGCCCGCGCGGGGTGCTAGAATTCGCGCCAGTTGTCGCTTAATTACGCAAACAGGCCCCATGAGCACATTAACTTATCTCCAGGGTTACCCTGAATCCCTGCTGGCGCAGGTCACCACCTTAATCGAACAGAATCGCCTCGGCGAGGTGCTGAAAAAGCGCTATCCGCAGGGCCATGATATCAACAACGATAAAGCGCTGTACCAATACACCCAGGATCTGAAGTCTCGCTATCTGCGCGGCGCGGCCCCTATTAATAAGGTGATGTACGACAACAAAATCCACGTACTGAACAACGCGCTCGGCCTGCATACCGCTATCTCACGCGTACAGGGCGGCAAGCTGAAGGCGAAGGCCGAAATTCGCGTCGCCACCGTTTTTCGCGATGCGCCGGAGGATTTTCTACGGATGATCGTGGTACACGAACTGGCGCACCTGAAGGAAAAAGACCACAACAAAGCGTTCTATCAGCTGTGCTGCCATATGGAGCCGCGGTACCATCAGCTGGAGTTTGATACCCGCCTGTGGCTGACGCAGCTTTCGTTAGAGCGATAACTGTCGTAGCGCATTGGCCAGCACATCAACCGTAGATTCCCCTGTCGCCGCCTGGACCGTCAGCTCTTCCAGGCGGGTACCCTCATCAGCAATAAGATATCCATTGCGGGCAAGGAATGCCATGGTGATAAAAAATGCGGTCCTCTTATTGCCATCATTAAAAATATGCCCACGCGCTATGGCTACCCAATAAGTCGCAGCCAGTGCAAAAACGTCTCTCACCCCTTCATAGTGAAAACGGTTCTGCACGCGATAAATAATGGCTTCTGCCCGGCCAGGATCGGGCATGCCTTTAACACCAGGTAGATGGAGTAAAATCCGATCATGAAAGGCAATGACTTCGCTTGCGCTCACCCACTTCATCGATCGGTCAACGCTTTAACCGTGCGACCATGTCGCTGCATAATAAAATCAAATTCAGCATCTAATTTGGCATTCATAAACGCCTCATATTCTGCCTTACTGATCAAAACGTTAGATGTTCCATCACGCCGCGTAATTTCAACTGGCTCTCCACTGGCGGCGGCATCCATGACGGCCGCAATGTTCTGTCTGGCCTCCGATGTACTATAAGAACGCATGATTTCCTCCTGGTTTGAAGCGTACAATTCAATTGTACGACTTGTATGTACATTAGACAATACACGACTCTTCCTGCTTCTGCGCCATAGCGCACTGGTTTTGTCATGATGGCGTGTTAGAGTGACGAAAGGTCCCTTTTTACGGAGTTCGTCAACGTTTATGATACGTTTCGCAGTTGTTGGCACAAACTGGATAACCAAGCAGTTTGTCGATGCCGCCCATGAAACCGGCAAATATAAGCTTACCGCCATCTACTCCCGTAGCCTTGAACAAGCCCAGGCCTTCGCCAGCGATTATCCCGTCGAACACCTCTTCACCTCACTGGAAGAACTGGCGCAATGCGCTGATGTGGACGCGGTTTATATCGCCAGCCCTAACTCGCTGCATTTTCCGCAAACCCGCCTGTTTCTGAGCCATAAAAAGCATGTGATTTGCGAAAAACCGTTGGCCTCGAATCTGCAAGAAGTGGAAGCCGCTATTAAGGTCGCGCGGGAAAATAACGTGGTGCTGTTCGAAGCGTTCAAAACCGCCAGCCTGCCAAACTTCTTGCTGCTGAAGCAGTCGTTCGACAAGATCGGCAAGCTGCGCAAAGCCTTTATTAACTACTGCCAGTACTCTTCTCGCTATCAGCGTTATCTCGACGGCGAGAACCCCAATACCTTTAACCCGGCCTTCTCTAACGGCTCGATTATGGATATCGGCTTTTACTGTCTGGCCTCAGCGGTCGCGCTGTGGGGCGAGCCGCGCGCGGTGCACGCCAGCGCCAGCCTGCTGGACAGCGGCGTTGATGGCCAGGGCACGGTAGTTTTAAGCTACGGTGATTTTGATGTCACTCTGCATCACTCCAAAGTGAGCGATTCCGCAATCCCGAGCGAAATTCAGGGTGAAGCAGGCGCGCTGGTTATCGAGAAAATTTCGGAATGCCAGAAAGTCTGTTTTATACCGCGCGGCGGCAAGCCCCAGGATCTGACGCAGCCACAGCACATCAATACTATGCTGTATGAAGCGGAAGAGTTCGCTCGCCTGGTGGAAGCCAACGAGGTTGCTCATCCGGGTCTGGAAGTGAGCCGCATCACGGCGAAGCTGCTGAGCGAGATTCGTCGCCAGACCGGCGTGGTCTTCCCGGCGGATTCCCAACCCGTGGCGTAAAGGAGTGTAAATGGTCCGTCGGACTCCATTGACGCCATTTATAACTTGTAATACTTTGTTACGCGCAAAGGGGAGTAACTTCCTTGCCGGCCGATCGTCATTACGATGCGTGAAAAACCGCATCCGGTCGCCGGGCAACAAGATTCGATTCTTGTTGTAAGTGAGACCTTGCCGGAAGGCGAGGTCTATGCATAAAAGCGCAGCGGCTGCCGTCTTCCGACGTCAGCCGTTTTGTTTTTATGTAAGGAATATCGTAATGAATACTGTCGGCACACCGTTGTTATGGGGCGGATTCGCAGTGGTCGTGGTCATCATGTTGGCTATCGACCTATTGCTGCAAGGACGGCGTGGTGCACATAGCATGACCATGAAGCAAGCCGCTGGCTGGTCAATCCTCTGGGTTACCCTCTCACTTCTGTTTAACGCCGCTTTCTGGTGGTATCTGGTGCAGACCGAAGGTCGCGCCGTGGCCGACCCGCAAGCGCTGGCGTTCCTAACCGGTTATCTGATCGAAAAAGCGCTGGCCGTGGATAACGTTTTCGTCTGGCTGATGCTGTTTAGCTACTTCGCCGTTCCGCCTGCGCTTCAGCGTCGGGTGTTGGTCTATGGCGTACTTGGCGCGATCGTGCTGCGTACGATCATGATCTTTGCCGGTAGCTGGCTGATCTCCCAGTTCGAGTGGCTGTTGTACGTCTTCGGCGCATTCCTGCTGTTTACTGGTGTGAAAATGGCGCTGGCGAAAGAGGATGATTCCGGTATCGGCGATAAGCCGCTGGTGCGCTGGATACGCAGTCATCTGCGCATGACCGATAAGATTGACGGCGAACATTTCTTTCTGCGCAAAAACGGCGTGCTATACGCTACGCCGCTGCTGCTGGTGCTGATCCTGGTCGAGCTGAGCGACGTTATATTTGCCGTTGACAGTATTCCGGCCATCTTCGCCGTCACCACCGATCCGTTTATCGTGCTGACCTCAAACCTGTTCGCGATTCTCGGCCTGCGTGCGATGTACTTCCTGTTGGCGGGCGTCGCAGAGCGCTTCTCGATGCTGAAATATGGCCTGTCGGTGATCCTGGTGTTTATCGGTATCAAGATGCTGATTGTCGATTTCTTCCACATTCCAATCGGTATCTCGCTTGGCGTGGTGGGTGGCATTCTGGTATTGACGCTGATCATCAATGCCTGGGTCAATAAGCAGCACGATAAGAAAAAACAGCTGCAATAAGCCATCAAAAACCGGGTGAAGACCTCTTTCACCCGGTCTGCAACTTTCGCCGCGTATTATTCTTACTCATGTCACAAAATCTTTAATATATAGTTAAAAAATGAATTCTCAGAGCCAGAGACAGAATTTTACCCTTCCCCAATAGCGTTCTTTCCGTATACTCAACCAGGCAAACATTTATTTACATCCGGATATAAACGTTACAAATAATGCGTAGCCGGGACGGACAGCAACATCACAGGAAGGAATGAATCATGGCAACTCAATCACCCCGATCGACTCTGCTACGGCGACTGGCTCAGGGCAGTCTGGTCAAACAAATTTTAATCGGACTGGTGCTCGGCGTACTGCTGGCGACGGTTTCAAAGCCTGCAGCAGAGGCAGTAGGGCTCCTTGGCACACTGTTCGTCGGCGCGCTAAAAGCCGTCGCGCCGGTGCTGGTACTGATGCTGGTGATGGCCTCCATCGCCAACCATCAACAGGGGCAAAAAACCAGTATCCGCCCGATTCTGTTCCTCTACCTGCTGGGAACCTTTGCCGCCGCGTTAACCGCGGTGCTGTTTAGCTTTGTCTTTCCTTCAACGCTGCATCTGAACGCAGCGGCAGACAGTATCACTCCGCCGTCAGGTATCGTTGAAGTTCTGCGCGGGCTGCTGATGAGCATGGTTTCTAACCCGATTGACGCTCTGCTGAACGCTAACTATATCGGGATTCTGGTATGGGCTGTCGGTCTGGGATTTGCGCTGCGCCACGGTAACGAGACCACCAAAAATCTGATTAACGACATGTCCCACGCGGTAACTTTTATCGTGAAGGTAGTGATTCGTTTCGCACCGCTGGGTATCTTCGGTCTGGTGGCCTCAACGCTGGCAACCACCGGTTTTGAAACCCTGTGGGGCTACGCTCAACTGCTGCTGGTACTGGTAGGCTGTATGCTGCTGGTAGCGCTGGTGATTAACCCGATTCTGGTATTCTGGAAAATTCGCCGTAACCCGTATCCGTTGGTTCTGCTCTGCTTGCGCGAGAGCGGCGTTTACGCCTTCTTCACCCGTAGCTCCGCTGCGAATATTCCAGTGAATATGGCGCTGAGTGAAAAGCTGAATCTGGACCGCGATACCTACTCGGTTTCTATTCCACTGGGCGCGACCATCAATATGGCCGGGGCGGCGATTACCATCACCGTATTAACCCTCGCCGCAGTGCATACGCTGGGCGTGCCGGTCGATCTGCCGACTGCGCTGCTGCTTAGCGTTGTGGCCTCACTGTGCGCTTGCGGCGCATCCGGCGTGGCGGGTGGTTCGCTGCTGTTAATTCCGCTGGCCTGTAATATGTTCGGTATCCCGAACGATGTCGCCATGCAGGTCGTGGCCGTCGGCTTTATCATCGGCGTGTTGCAGGACTCTTGCGAAACTGCGCTGAACTCCTCAACCGACGTTCTGTTTACCGCCGCTGCCTGTATCGCCGAAGACGAGCAGATAGCGAAAAACGCTCTGCGTAGTTAATCCCCTTCCCCTCCGCTAACGCGCGGAGGGGCTCTCTTCCTGCACTACCTTTTCCACTCTAAACGGGTCAATACCGCGTTTTTGCATCCGCCGGAAGCGAACGATGTTCAGACCGTTCATGACCAGAAAACTGCCTTCAATCAGCGTGCCGCCAATCGAGCCCAGCCAGAAGTTATGGATAACCCAGCAAGCGGTCGCACACCACATCACGCAGCGAACGGTTAAGCCGGTACAGCGAAAGAGCGCCCAGGTGCTGGCGAGCGTGCCAACAATCGGCAGCAGCTCCATCGCGTGTTGCAGCTTTGCCAGCCCCAATACCAGAGTGAGCACAATAAACACGGTCATCACCCACAGCTTACGGGTGCGCATAGAGATAAGGGTTCGGACGGTATTGAGCTCGGCGCTCATGCCCGCCGGATACGCGCCCATCAAAAAGAAATGTACGCCAATGGTGGCGCTATAGACGGCAAGCTGCAGCTTAAAGCGGCGCTCATCCCGGTTGAAAAAGGTCGTAATACCGATCAGAAAGGCGATGACACCAACGCCCTGGGCAAGCCAATACGTGGTCATGGGAAGTCCTTATAAAACAAAACGGCGCATCATACTCTGAAACGCCGCTTCCGGAATACCGCCCTTTTATTACTCAAAAGATTTCACACCGCAATCACGGCGTGAAAGATAACGAGTCATTAGAGAGTGACACCGCTTTTGAATATCGCCAGTTCGCGGAAATCATTGCGTTCGTTACAGGTCTGCTTACCGTTAGCAAAGTCCACAATGGTATCCACGAACTCATCCAGCAGCTGCGGCATCGCTTTACCGTGAATCAGCTGACCGGCATCGAAGTCGATCCAGTGTTTTTTCTTCGCCGCCAGTTCACTGTTAGTGGCAATTTTCACCGTCGGAACGAAACCGCCGTATGGCGTGCCGCGACCGGTACTGAACAGCACCATATGGCAGCCCGCCCCGGCCAGCGCGCTGGTCGCTACCGCATCGTTGCCCGGCGCGCTCAGCAGATTAAGGCCGTGAACTTTCAAGCGTTCGCCGTAGCGCAGCACGTCAACCACCTGGCTGGAGCCCGCTTTTTGCGTACAGCCCAAAGATTTATCTTCCAGCGTAGTGATGCCGCCCGCTTTGTTGCCCGGTGATGGGTTCTCGTAAATCGGCTGATCATGGGCGATAAAGTACTGTTTAAAGTCGTTAACCATCGTCACCAGCTTGCCGAAGGTCTCTTCGTCGCGACAGTGGCTCATCAGCAGTTGTTCGGCACCGAACATTTCCGGTACTTCGGTCAGCACGGTGGTGCCGCCATTGGCAATCAGGTAATCCGAGAAACGGCCCAGCATTGGGTTCGCGGTGATGCCGGACAGACCATCGGAACCGCCGCATTCGAGACCAAACTTCAGCTCGCTCAGTTTACCCGGCTCACGCTTGTCGTTACGCATCACGTCGTAAAGCTGATGGAGATGCTCGATCCCCGCTTCCACTTCGTCATCCTGGTGTTGGCAAATCATAAAGTGAACACGTTCAGGATCGAACTCACCTAAGGTTTCGCGGAACGCATCCACCTGGTTGTTTTCGCAACCCAGACCAACTACCAGCACCGCGCCCGCATTTGGGTGACGCACCATATTTTGCAGCATGGTACGGGTGTTAATGTGATCGTCGCCGAGTTGCGAACAGCCGTAGGTGTGGCTGAAGAGATGAACGCCGTCGATACCTTCAGCATCATTTGTCTCTTTGAGAAAACGATTCTGCATCTGACGGGCCATGGCGTTGACGCAGCCAACGGTCGGCAGGATCCACAGCTCGTTACGCACGCCAACATCGCCGTTGGCGCGACGATAAATCTGGATATCGCGATCCGCAGGCTGCGCGACGGGCTCGATAAGTTCCGGTTGATAGCTATACGCGTCGAGATCGCTTAAGTTAGTGCGCGTATTGTGGGAGTGGATATGTTCCCCCGGCGCAATATCCGCCAGCGCATGTCCTATCGGCAGACCGTACTTAACGACGTTGTCTCCCTTCGCAATGCTACGCAGCGTAAACTTATGCCCGCGCGCAACATCCTGAGCCAACGTGACCGTATCGCCGTCAATGGTGACCACCGTGCCTGCCGCCATATCCGCCAACGCTACCGCGACGTTATCTTGCGAATGGATTTTAATGTATTGCATATCAACCGACCTCTGGTCTTAGTTCAGTTCAATGGCGAAGTAGTCACGCGCATTGTTAAAGCAAATGTTTTTCACCATCTCACCCAGCAGCTGAATATCCGCCGGCGCTTCGCCAGCCTCAACCCAACGGCCAATCATCTGGCACAGGATGCGACGGAAGTATTCGTGACGGGTGTAGGAGAGGAAGCTGCGGCTATCGGTCAGCATACCGACAAAGCGGCTCAGCAGGCCAAGCTGCGCCAGCTGGGTCATCTGACGTTCCATGCCGTCTTTCTGATCGTTGAACCACCAGCCGGAACCGAACTGCATCTTGCCCGGCATGCCTTCCCCCTGGAAGTTGCCTGTCATGGTGCCCAGCACTTCGTTGTCACGCGGGTTCAGGCAGTAGAGGATGGTTTTCGGCAGCAGGTTTTCTTCGTTCTGTTTGCTGAGCAGTTTGGACAACTCTTCCGCCATCGGACGGTCATTGATGGAGTCGAAACCAACGTCCGGCCCTAACAGTTTGAACTGACGCTGGTTGTTGTTACGCAGCGCGCCAATGTGATACTGCTGCACCCAGCCGCGACGAGCATATTCAGCGCCGAGGAACACCAACACGGCAGTTTTGAACTGCGCGACTTCATGCTCGCTGAGAGCTTCACCTGCCAGACGACGCGCCAGGATGCTATCCAGTTCGCTTTCGTTAGCTTCGGCGAACAGCACCACATCCAGCGCGTGGTCAGAAACCTTACAACCGTGGGCGGCGAAGTGATCCAGGCGTTTCGTCAGCGCGGACTGCAGGTCGGCAAAGCGACGAATGTCGGTATCGGACACTTCGCCCAGCTTCGCCATGTAATCGTTGAAGGTCGCCTGTTCGATGTTGAACGCTTTATCCGGGCGCCAGCTCGGCAGCACTTTCACGGAGAAGGTACTGTCTTTAGCGACAGAGGCATGATGTTCCAGCGAATCGATTGGGTCGTCGGTGGTGCCGACCATTTTCACGTTCATCTGCTGCATGATGCCGCGAGCGGAGAAACTATCCTGAGCCAGCAGGTCGTTGCACTGATCCCAGATTTCACCCGCAGTAGCTGGGGAAAGAACCTTACCTGTAATACCAAAAGGACGGCGTAGTTCAAGATGGGTCCAGTGGTATAACGGGTTGCCAATGGTATGCGGTACGGTGGCCGCCCAGGCGTCAAATTTCTCGCGATCGGAAGCATCCCCAGTACACAGGCGCTCGGCAACGCCGTTGGTACGCATCGCACGCCATTTGTAGTGATCGCCTTTCAGCCAGATGTCATACAGATTTTTGAAGCGATAATTTTCGGCGATCTGCTGCGGCGGTAAATGGCAGTGATAGTCGAAAATCGGCTGATCTTTAGCGTAATCATGGTACAGGCGGCGGGAAAACTCGGTATCAAGCAGAAAATCTTCGGTCATAAACGGTGTCATTTTCGTGTCCTCTTCAGCCCCAGGGGAGCCCATCAGATGATTGACTATAATGCTGACAAAGTTATCACACCAATTTCTACAGGCCGAAGTATTTTTCGTGAGTTAGATCAATAAACGTCAATAAATAAATTACCATCAAAGGAGTAAACAGCCCGCCAGGGCGCGCCAGCTCTGGCCCCTCTCACAGAAATAAATGCCCACACAAACTTTCCCACTTTTGTGATGTCACTCACCTTTTGAAGTTGTATGACAAGTTATCTTGCTGCCGTCGAAACATATAAACCGACGGAATGCATTACCGACGAATTATCACGTCGGATTTACCGGTATGGACACCGAATTAGACACAACAGTTAATGGCAAGGTTCGGGCCATACGAGGTTTCCTCTCCTGAACCCTCCGTTTCACCTTCTTTGCCGCAGTTACAGGGCTGGAAGATAGCCGCACCCGCTGCGGATATATAACAAACGATGAGGTTTACATGCGTAAAATTAAAGGGTTACGTTGGTACATGATCGCGCTGGTGACGTTAGGCACCGTGCTCGGGTACCTGACGCGTAACACTGTGGCGGCAGCTGCGCCAACTCTGATGGAAGAGTTACACATCTCCACCCAACAGTATTCCTATATCATCGCGGCCTATTCTGCTGCTTATACCGTCATGCAGCCGGTTGCCGGCTACGTGCTGGACGTTTTGGGTACCAAAATCGGCTATGCCTTCTTTGCTGTTGCCTGGGCAGTCTTCTGCGGCTCCACGGCGCTGGCGGGAAGCTGGGGCGGCCTGGCGCTGGCGCGTGGCGCAGTAGGTGCCGCTGAAGCCGCGATGATCCCCGCTGGTCTGAAGGCCAGCTCTGAATGGTTCCCGGCAAAAGAGCGTTCAATCGCCGTCGGCTACTTCAACGTTGGCTCTTCTATCGGTGCAATGATCGCGCCGCCGCTGGTGGTATGGGCTATCGTAATGCACAGCTGGCAGATGGCGTTTATTATCTCCGGCGTCCTGAGCTTTGCCTGGGCAATGGCCTGGCTGGTTTTCTACAAACACCCGCGTGATCAGAAAAAATTAACCGAAGAAGAACGCGAATATATTATTGGTGGCCAGGAGTCTCAGCATCAGACCAATAACGGCAAGAAAATGTCCCCGTGGCAGATTCTGCGCAACCGTCAGTTCTGGGGTATCGCCCTGCCGCGCTTCCTTGCAGAACCTGCATGGGGGACCTTCAACGCGTGGATCCCGCTGTTCATGTTTAAAGTTTACGGCTTTAACCTGAAAGAGATCGCCATGTTTGCGTGGATGCCGATGCTGTTTGCTGACCTCGGGTGCATCATTGGGGGTTACCTGCCGCCGCTGTTCCAGCGCTGGTTTGGCGTTAACCTGATCGTTTCGCGTAAAATGGTGGTCACCATGGGTGCGCTGCTGATGATTGGCCCAGGGATGATCGGTCTGTTCACCAGCCCATTCGTGGCTATCGCGCTGCTGTGCGTTGGTGGCTTTGCTCACCAGGCGCTGTCCGGTGCGCTGATCACGCTCTCTTCCGACGTATTTGGTCGTAACGAAGTGGCAACAGCAAACGGCCTGACCGGTATGGCCGCATGGCTGGCCAGTACTATGTTTGCCCTGGTCGTCGGTGCACTGGCCGATACTATCGGCTTCAGCCCGCTGTTCGCCGTGCTGGCGATATTCGATCTGCTGGGAGCCGTGGTTATCTGGACGGTCTTGAAAAATAAATCAGCCGATGACGATCCCACACCGTTAAACACCAGTAAACCGGCAACGCAAAGCTAGAGTCATCCAGGTTAATTAGGACATGAAAGCCGCCGGTATAAAGGCGGCTTTTTCGTCTCTTCTGGTGGTGAGAAGCGCGTAAAAGTGGTATAACAAATCCAATATTGTCGCCATCTCCCGGGAGCGAATATGGAAATCACTGAACCGCGTCGTTTGTATCAGCAGCTTGCCGCCGAGTTGAAGACGCGTATTGAACAAGGTGTCTACCTTGTGGGCGATAAACTGCCCGCAGAGCGGTTTATTGCTGATGAAAAAAGCGTTAGCCGCACCGTGGTTCGCGAAGCCATTATTATGCTGGAAGTGGAAGGCTACGTTGAAGTACGCAAAGGTTCCGGCATCCACGTTATCTCCAACCAACCGAAGCATCAGCAAATTCCTGATGAGTCGCTGGAGTTCGCCAGCTACGGTCCGTTTGAGCTGCTGCAAGCCCGTCAGCTCATTGAAAGTAATATCGCCGAGTTCGCTGCCACTCAGGTGACCAAGCAAGACATCATGAAACTGATGGAAATCCAGGAGAAAGCGCGTAAAGAAAAATGCTTCCGCGACTCCGAGTGGGATCTTCAGTTTCACGTTCAGGTGGCTCTGGCGACGCAAAACACCGCCTTAGCCGCTATCGTTGAAAAGATGTGGACCCAGCGTGTGCATAACCCGTACTGGAAAAAGCTGCACGACCACATCGACCTGCGCACCGTCGATAACTGGTGCGACGATCATGACCAAATCCTCAAAGCGCTTATCCGCAAGGATCCACACGCGGCAAAACTGGCCATGTGGCAGCATCTGGAAAACACCAAGCTCATGCTGTTTAACGAAACCAGCGATGACTTCGAATTCAATGCGGACCGCTATCTGTTTGCTGATAATCCGGTCGTTCATCTCGATACCGCCACCAACGGCGTAAAATAGGCCATTATCTTCTTCCCGGGCAGCCATTGCGCCGCTGCCCGCAAACCCCACAGGGTAAGCAAAACATATATAGTGTCAGCCTGTGTAAATACTCTCGCCTCCCTCCTTCGCAATCAGCAAAATCAATATGCAACAAACAGCAATTTCTATGACGTAAAGTCAGCTGGTTTGTTACAATTAGATGCATTTTGTCGTTCTGAGAGTTAGCTTTTGCTTACTTCACTTTTAAACAGGGATCCGTTCAGAGCGCAGCAGCGACCATAATCCAATAAAAAGCCATGTCGCCATGCATACACCGCGTTCAGACGTGCCGTTAACCGATGTACCAGGAATCGTGAATGGAACTATTAACCCAATTATTGAATGCCTTGTGGGCTCAGGATTACGAAACTCTCGCTAATCCGTCCATGATTGGCATGCTGTATTTCGTCTTATTTATGATTTTGTTCCTTGAGAACGGTTTGCTACCTGCCGCCTTTTTACCGGGCGACAGCCTGCTCGTGCTGGTCGGCGTGCTTATCGCTAAAGGCGCAATGGGCTTTCCGGAAACGCTGTTGCTTCTCACCGCTGCGGCAAGTCTCGGCTGCTGGCTAAGCTACATTCAGGGTCGCTGGTTGGGCAATACGCGAATCGTACAAAACTGGCTTTCGCACCTACCCTCACACTACCACCAGCGCGCGCATCATCTGTTCCATAAACACGGACTTTCTGCGCTGCTGATAGGCCGTTTTATCGCCTTCGTCCGCACGCTGCTGCCAACCATTGCCGGGCTATCTGGCCTGAGCAGCGCACGCTTCCAGTTCTTTAACTGGATGAGCGGCCTGCTATGGGTTTTGATTCTCACCTCGCTGGGATATCTGCTGGGGAAAACGCCGGTATTCCTGAAGTATGAAGATCAGCTGATGTCCTGCCTGATGCTGCTGCCCGTCGCGCTGCTGGTGTTTGGTTTGATTGGCTCGCTGGTTGTCCTGTGGAAGAAAAAACACAGAAGCCGGAGCTGATGATGGTGATTAAACGTCCTTCACTGCGTCACATAAGCTGGGTGCTGGGCGGCTCGTTACTCCTGTGCGGTCTGTTCTGGCTCTGGCTGACCGTGCAACAGCAGGAATCCACGCTGGCAATCCGCCCGGTCAGTCAGGGAATCAGCATGCCGGATGGTTTTTCCGTCTGGCATCATCTCGACGCCAACGGCATCCGTTTTAAAAGCATTACGCCGCAAAATGATGGCCTGTTAATCAAGTTTGACTCCAACGCCCAGGGCATCGCGGCCAAAGAAGTGCTGGGCCGCGCTCTGCCGCATGGCTATATTATTGCCTTGCTGGACGATGATAATTCGCCGACGGCCTGGATTTCACGCCTGCGCGATACCCCGCATAGATTCGGATAAACAACGAAAATTCCGAATATTTTCACCCGGTTTGGTGATTCTCCGTTTTACTTACTATGATTAAGTTCGCGGGGGTGACCAGACCCACGTTAATCAACTGGATCGGGTATAGTCGTTAGATATGCCCTCACACAATGGAAGGTAGCATCCATGAAACACCGCATCGCTTTGATCCTGGTACTGACTTCACTTAGCACCAGCGCCTTTGCCATCTCCCCTTGTCAGGAAAAAGAGCAGGACATCCAGCGGGAGATTAGCTACGCAGAAAAACATCACAATCAGAACCGTATTGATGGTTTGAATCGTGCGCTTAGTGAAGTCAGAGCAAACTGCAGCGACAGTAAGCTCAAAGCTGAACACCAGCAAAAAATCGCCAAACAGCAAGCAGAGATAACCGAACGGCAGAACGATCTGCGCGAAGCCGAACAGAAAGGCGATGCTGACAAAATCAGCAAACGCCAGCATAAACTTGATGAAGCGCAGCAAGAGCTGAAAACGCTGCAATCTCGCGAGTATTAATCGGTTAAGTAAGACCAATATGGACCACTTTAACAGGAGATAAACATGGCTAAAGATAACGTTGCAGAAGACCTGCGTGCGGAACTGAAAACGCTGGCTGATACCCTGGAAGAAGTGCTGAACTCCTCCACGGATAAATCGAAAGAAGAGATTGGTAAGCTGCGTAGCAAAGCCGAAAGCGCGCTGAAAGAGAGCCGCGTTCGTTTGGGAGAAACCAGCGACGCCATTGTGAAGCAAACGCGCGAAACCGCTGCTCGCGCCGATGAATACGTCCGCGAAAATCCGTGGACTGGCGTCGGAATTGGCGCAGCTGTCGGATTGGTGCTGGGTGTTCTGCTGACGCGTCGCTGATTATGGCAAACTCTCAACACACGCAGGGGCCGGGGCAAAGCGTTTTCGGCATTGGTCAGCGGATAGTTACCCTGCTGGTCGAAATGGTGGAAACGCGCCTGCGCCTGGTGGTCGTGGAGCTGGAAGAGGAGAAAGCGAATCTCTTTCAGCTGTTTCTGATGCTAGGGCTGACGTTGCTATTTGCTGCATTCGGGTTGATGAGCCTGTTGGTCCTCATTATCTGGGCCGTCGATGCGCAATATCGCCTGAACGTGATGATAGCCACCACCGTAACCCTGCTGCTGGCGGCGCTTATTGGCGGTATCTGGACGCTTAGTAAGGCCCGACGTTCGACGTTTCTGCGCCTTACGCGTCAGGAACTGGCTAACGACAGGTCCTTGCTGGAGGACGATAAGCCATGAGCCGCGACCAACAGGAACGTGAACGGCAAAAAGCACGTCTGCTGCGTCTAATCCAACAGCAACGGCTGGATCTCAACGCCAGCCGTCGCGACTGGCTGGAAGCAACCGCGCCAATAGATCGCGGCTGGCATACCCTACTTAACTTGCGTTCATGGGCGATGGTCGGCAGTGGACTCATCGCTGTGTGGTCTGTCCGCCACCCGCGCTTTTTACTCCGTTGGACGAAACGCAGTTTTGGTCTCTGGAGCACCTGGCGCATGGCACGTAGCCTGCTGCGTCAGCAATCAACACGCTGAGGCACATCTGTGCCTCTTCTTATTTAACGTCCCCCACCGAACACCATTATCCGGACCGCTCAGTCGGCCCTTCTATTCATTCGCTTTATCAATGGTTACTCAGAATCTTTGAAGTAGATCTACAGTTTTCCTTGCTAACAATTACGTCACAGCCTCGCTAATATTCACTCCATCGACAGCAACCCCGCGCCATACGCAGGATTGCACCAAAAAACAAAATCGCCGCCCTTTGGGTTTTATGGAGTAAGAAATGAAAAAATTAGAAGATGTTGGTGTACTGGTAGCGCGCATTCTGATGCCAATTCTGTTTATCACCGCAGGTTGGGGAAAAATCACTGGTTATGCGGGTACCCAACAATATATGGAAGCCATGGGCGTCCCTGGGTTTATGCTGCCGCTGGTTATTCTGCTTGAATTTGGCGGCGGTCTGGCAATCCTGTTCGGTTTCCTGACCCGCACTACCGCGCTGTTCACCGCAGGCTTCACCGTACTGACCGCGTTCCTGTTCCACAGCAACTTTGCTGAAGGCGTGAACTCGCTGATGTTCATGAAAAACCTGACCATCGCTGGCGGTTTCCTGCTGCTGGGTATCACCGGTCCGGGCGCATTCAGTATCGACCGCGTGCTGAATAAAAAGTGGTAAGCGCACTATACTGATTAAAAAAAGCGAGGGGACATCTCCTCGCTTTTGCTATCTGAGGGAGGAAATGATGGGACAATTAATTGACGGCGTCTGGCACGATACCTGGTATGACACCCAATCCACCGGAGGGCGGTTCAAGCGCTCTGTTTCTGCCTTTCGCAACTGGCTAACCGCCGACGGCGCACCAGGACCGGGTGGTGAACCCGGGTTTCCGGCAGAAAAAGACCGCTATCATCTGTACGTTTCTCTTGCCTGTCCATGGGCACATCGCACCTTAATTCTGCGCAAGCTGAAAGGGTTAGAGCCGTTTATTTCCGTCTCAGTGGTCAACCCTTTAATGTTCGAGAACGGCTGGACGTTCGACGATAGCTTTCCGGCGGCCACTGGCGATACCCTCTATCAGCACGAATTTCTTTATCAGCTTTACCTGCATGCCGATCCGCAATACAGCGGGCGCGTTACGGTGCCGGTGTTGTGGGATAAAAAACAGCACACCATCGTCAGTAACGAGTCGGCTGAAATCATCCGCATGTTCAACTCCGCTTTCGATGGGCTCGGTGCTCGTGCCGGAGATTACTATCCACCTGAGCTGCGTGAACAAATTGATGAGCTGAACGGCTGGATCTACGACAACGTTAACAACGGCGTTTATAAAGCCGGATTCGCCACCAGCCAGCAAGCCTACGACGAAGCGGTCGATGCGGTATTTACCTCGCTGGAGCGCCTTGAGCAAATCCTGGGACAGCACCGCTTCCTGACGGGTAACCAGTTAACCGAGGCAGATATTCGCCTGTGGACTACACTGGTTCGCTTCGACCCGGTGTATGTGACCCATTTTAAATGCGATAAACACCGCATCAGCGATTATCTCAATCTTTATGGCTTCCTGCGCGATATCTACCAGATGCCAGGCATTGCCGAAACGGTAGATTTTGCCCATATTCGCAACCACTACTACCGTAGCCATAAAACGATCAACCCAACCGGGATTATCTCCATTGGTCCACAGCAGGATCTCAGCGAGCCGCACGGCCGCGATCTTCGCTTCCGCTAAGATATTGGGCGCTATTTACAGCGCCCAATAATTCACTCGGCAAATATTTACCAACATTTCATTCGCGTCTATTCTTATTTCGATCGCTTTAAAAACAAGTGATTGACGGTTAATTGAGGCGTAGAAATGGATTGGTATCTTAAAGTATTACAAAACTATTTTGGATTTGGCGGCCGTGCCCGGCGCAAAGAGTACTGGATGTTTATTCTGGTCAACATCATCCTGACTGGCGTACTCAGCATCATTGATAAGATGCTCGGTTGGCAGCGCGCGGGAGGAGAAGGCATCCTGACAACTATCTATGCCATACTGGTATTTTTACCGTGGTGGGCGGTGCAGTTTCGTCGTTTGCACGACACCGACCGTTCAGCATGGTGGCTGTTATTACTGCTGATTCCTGTTATCGGCTGGCTGGTGATCATTATCTTTAATTGCCAGAACGGTACTCCCGGCAATAACCGCTTCGGGCCGGACCCAAAACCAACCTCATACTAAACAATGCGCCCCTTGCCAAAAAGGGGCGCACGTTGCTCTATCTATTCATAAACAGCTTCGGGATCTCGCGCAGACACCATGACTTCGCTTCACCCATGCTATCGCGGCGCCAGGCCATAATGATATCAACCTCATTACTGTATTCCGGGCTGACCACCCGTAAACGACCTTCGGCAATATCCTGCTCAACGAGCGGATAAGGCATTGTCGCCACGCCCAGTCCTGCCAATAGCGCCTGACGTTTATCTTCAATCGTACTGACGGTTAATCGCGGCTGTTTGTCGAGCAGCTGCACCGTCAATACCGGGCGTTCGCGAGCGGTATCGGCCACCGCTACGCCGCGATACTTCACGCGCGTAACTTCAGAAAGCGGCTCAGGCTCTTGATGAATCGGATGATCCGGCGCGGCAACGTAGACGCTTGTCACCGAGTAAAGCTTGCGGGAATTAATTTCTGACGATGAGCGAAAATGCATATCCGGCGCAACGACAATATCCGCCCGACCCTGCTCGAGGCGCTCCCACGCACCGGCCAGCACTTCAGTAATGATCGACAGCTGAGTATTAGATTTGGTCGCCAGCTTTTCAATCAGTGGGAATAAATTGGTGGTTGGCACCAGCGCTTCGGTGACAAGAGTCAGATGCGTTTCCCAACCGCGCGACAGGGCTTCAGCATCGGTCGTCAACTTATCCGCAGCTTCCAGCAGAACCCGTCCACGCTCCAGCAGCATTCGCCCAACGTTGGTGAATTTTGTTCGATGTCCTGAGCGGTCAAACAGCACGACATCAAGCTCCTCCTCCAGCTTTTGCATGGTATAGCTCAGCGCCGAAGGAACACGACCGAGTTCATCAGCCGCAGCGGCAAAGCTTCCGCGTCGGTCAATCGCATCCATAACGCGCAACGCTTCCAGCGTTAGTGCTCTCTCTTTGGCCATCATTCTCTCATTCAGGAAATTTGAACATACCGGGCAGAATATCTGGCTAACAATACAGCGTCCATACCTTTACCATTGATTTAGTGTAAAGAGAGGTCAAGAAAATGATTACTACCCGAACAGCCAAACAATGCGGTCAAGCTGACTTCGGCTGGCTGCAGGCCCGCTACACCTTTTCCTTTGGCCACTACTTCGACCCGAAACTGCTAGGCTACGCGTCTCTGCGCGTGCTCAACCAGGAAGTGCTGGCGCCCGGAGCCTCGTTCCAGCCGCGTACCTACCCGAAGGTCGATATTCTGAACCTGATACTGGAAGGGGAAGCGGAGTACCGCGACAGTGACGGCAACCATATCCAGGCGAAAGCGGGAGAGGCACTGCTGATTTCGACTCAACCCGGCGTCAGCTATAGCGAGCACAACCTGAGTAAAGAGGGTTCGTTGACGCGAATGCAGCTGTGGCTGGATGCTTGTCCGCAGCATGAAAATCCACTAGTCCAGAAAATAGCGATCGCCGCCGGGCCGCAACAGCTGCTGGCCTCGCCGGACGGAAGCCAAAATAGTCTCCAGTTGCGCCAGCAGGTATGGATTCACCATATCGAACTGGCAAAAGGCGAGCAGCTCAGCGTCCAGCTTCACGGCCCACGCGCCTATCTGCAGTCGATTCACGGGACGGTGCATGCTCTTGTGCAAGAAGAAGAAAAACAGGCCCTGACCTGCGGTGACGGCGCGTTTATTCGTGACGAAGCTAACATTACCCTCGTCGCCGATACGCCGTTACGCGCTTTGCTGATAGATTTACCTGTGTAACAACGGCAGTAAGGGAGTTTGCCTGTGAGCAAGAAGAAAGCAAAAAAAGCAGCGATATTAGTGCAACAGCCGCAACCGGAAGTTATGGTCGCAGTCAGTTTTGGCTATGAAGAGATGTTAAGTGAACTGGAAGCTATCGTCGCGGAAGCGGAGATACGGATTCAAGACGAAGAGAGCCTCGCCTGACGTAAAAACATCGGCCCCAGAACGGGGCCGATTGATTTACTCGCTCAGTTCCTGGGCTAAATCTTTTTGCACCTGCTTGCGCTGCTCTGGCGTTAATACCTGGTTCACACCAAAATAGTATTTCACACGATAGTAGCGAACCTGCTGTTCTACTTTGCTAAATGCCGCCAACTGATCTTTAACCGCTTTTTCATTCCATTTGCCGGAATCGATCACATCAAACAGTACGCCGTCTTTAATATCTTTCTGGGAAATCTGCTGAACATTTTTTTCCAATTGCTGATGCAGACTCTTAATTTTCGTTACCTGATCGTTGGTCAGCTTTAAATGTTGAACAATCGGATCCTGTGCTGGGGCTGGGGCAGCCTTAACATCAGCAGCCTGAGCCGCTATAGAGAATCCGCTAGCCAGAACAGCGGTGAACACGATACGGGTCATTAATTTCATTGCTTTATCCTGAAGGGTAATTGCCAGAAAGGGCGGCTTATTATTTTTCAGAAGCAGATGTGGAAATGTAAGAAATAGTACGTATAGATGTAGTTAAAGATCAGGAAATATAATTAATAGAAATACATTAAATTAAATAATTAATTGAGCGAATATAAAATACCTGACCTTATGAGAAAGGGGTGGTGTTAATGACAAGCCTGCCTTGCGCATTGTGCCCGCATTCTTGTCAGGTGGCGGCTGGCGCCTTACCTGACCTACAAAACCATCGGACAATTCCAGCAGCGCCAGAAAGCAAAAAACCCGCCGAAGCGGGTTTTTTGCATAAAAGAGTGAAGCTGACCGTTAAGCCGGGTTCTGTCGTGGACAGTCATTCATCTAGGCCAGCAATCGCTCACTGGCTCAAGCAGCCTACCCGGGTTCAGTACGGGCCGTACCTTGTGAACCCCTATTTGGCCTTGCTCCGGGTGGAGTTTACCGTGCCACGAACTGTTACCAGCCGCGCGGTGCGCTCTTACCGCACCCTTTCACCCTTACCTGATCCCACTTGCGTGGGCCATCGGCGGTTTGCTCTCTGTTGCACTGGTCGTAGGCTTGCGCCTCCCAGGCGTTACCTGGCACCCTGCCCTATGGAGCCCGGACTTTCCTCCCCTCCGCCCGTCTCCCCCGAAGAGGACGACGACGAAGCGGCGACTGTCTGGTCAGCTTCGGCGCGAAGTATAGAGGGTTTACCGCCGGTTGTCATCCTTCCGTCGCCATCCCGACCTGCAATGTCGCCGCAATATTCCGCGACGCATGATAAATATTGTCTGCTGCGCCGCGAAACGCCTCTTCCAGAGTGGTCACGCTGGTCAGTACGCTAAACACCGCATCAATACCATACTGATGAACCACACCCACGTCGCGGGTCAAGCTACCGGCAATACCGATCACCGGCTTATGATACTTTTTCGCCACGCTAGCCACGCCCACTGGCACTTTACCGTTAATGCTTTGACTATCCAGCCGACCTTCACCGGTTACCACCAGCGAGCAATCGAGGATATGCTCTTCCAGATTCAGCGCCTGGGTTACAATTTCGATTCCGCTGCGCAATTCAGCATTGAGAAACGCCATCAACGCTGCGCCCATGCCGCCTGCCGCTCCCGCACCAGCAACCTGCTTAACATCAACATGCAGGTCGGCCAGAATAATATCGGCGTAATGCTCAAGATTGCTATCCAGCGTGCGGATCATGGCTTCGGTGGCCCCCTTTTGCGGGCCAAAAATCCGTGAAGCGCCAGTATCGCCGATCAGCGGGTTGGTCACGTCGCAAGCAACGCGGATAACACAATCGCGCAATCGCGCATCAAGACCAGAGATATCAATCGAATTCAGGCTACACAGGCTACCGCCACCGTTGCCGATCTCCACGCCATTTGCGTCGCAAAGACGTGCGCCCAGCGCCTGTACCATCCCCGCGCCACCATCATTGGTGGCGCTGCCGCCGATACCAATAATGATATTTTTCGCCCCGCTTTCCAGCGCCTGCAAAATCAGCTCACCGGTACCACGCGACGTAGTTAATAACGGATTGCGCTGGGCGGGAGGTACCAGCCCTAGCCCACTGGCCGCCGCCATTTCGATAAACGCGGTTTTGCCATCGCCGGAAAGTCCCCAGCAGGCATCAACCGGAACACCCAGCGGCCCCGTCACACAGGCACTCATCTCGGTTCCCTGCGTCGCGGCAATCATCGCCTCAACGGTACCTTCTCCACCATCGGCGAGAGGAACCTTCACGTAGAGCGCATCGGGGAAAATTTCCCGAAAACCTTTTTCTATAGCCTGTGCCACCTCAGTGGCCGAGAGGCTTTCTTTATAAGAGTCTGGGGCGATTACGATTTTCATAGTTATGTAGCCTGACAGTGCCGCGCAAGGCAAGAATTACAGGGCGCGCATCCGCGCCCTTCTTGTTAGCGAGTGACTTCCACTTTCGCCAGTTTTTCGTAGTAGCATGCGATAGCGCTATGGTCGGCGGTACCCAGACCGTCGGCACGCAGCGCCTGCATCATCTCCATCACCGCAGCGGTCAGCGGCAGCTGTGCGCCGACGCCGTGAGAGGTATCCAGCGCGTTCGCCAGATCTTTGATATGCAGATCGATACGGAAGCCCGGCTTGAAGTTACGGTCCATCACCATTGGCGCTTTCGCATCCAGCACGGTGCTACCGGCCAGTCCACCGCGGATGGCCTGATACACCAGATCCGGGTTCACGCCCGCTTTGGTCGCCAGAGTCAGCGCTTCAGACATAGCGGCAATGTTCAGCGCCACAATGACCTGGTTAGCCAGTTTGGTTACGTTACCTGCGCCGATATCACCGGTATGTACTACGGAGCCGGCCATCGCTTTCAGCAGATCGTAATATTTGTCGAAAATCGCTTTATCGCCGCCAACCATCACCGACAGGGTGCCGTCGATGGCCTTCGGTTCACCGCCGCTGACCGGCGCATCCAGCATATCCACGCCTTTCGCTTTCAGCGCTTCGCTGATTTCGCGGCTTGCCAGAGGCGCGATGGAGCTCATATCGATCAGAACGGTACCCGGCTTCGCGCCTTCAATGATGCCGCCTTCGCCCAACGCCACCTCTTTCACATGCGGAGAGTTCGGCAGCATGGTGATGATCACATCACACTGTTCAGCAATGGCTTTCGCCGACGTGGCGGTTTCCGCGCCTGCGGCAATCACTTCTGCAATCGCATCCGGGTTACGGTCAGCAACCACCAACGAGTAACCTGCCTTGAGGAGGTTTTTACTCATTGGTTTACCCATGATACCAAGGCCAATAAAACCAACTTTCATTGTCATGTCTTTATCTCTCTAGTTTCGGTGGTGGTTATTTCTTAAAGGAATCAGCTAATTTCTGCGTGCCCGAACGGAATACGCCCAGGTCGCTGCCGACGGCGACAAAGGTTGCTCCCCATTCCAGATAACGACGCGCATCCGCTTCAACCGGCGCCAGAATGCCGCTTGGCTTACCGTGCTTTTTCGCGACCGCAAAGATGTGCTGGATAGCTTTTTGTACTTCCGGGTGGGAAGCATTGCCCAGATGGCCTAACGCGGCGGCCAAATCGCTTGGGCCGACAAAAATACCGTCGACGCCTGGGGTTGCAGCGATCGCATCGACGTTATCCACGCCTTGCTGACTTTCGATCTGCACCAGGATGGTGATGTTTTTGTTCGACTGCGCGAAGTAATCCGGCACGGTGCCAAACATATTGGCGCGGTGTGATACGGAGACGCCGCGAATGCCTTCTGGCGGATAACGCGTAGAAGCTACGGCATTGACTGCTTCTTCTTCCGTCTCTACAAACGGAATCAGGAAGTTATAGAAACCAATGTCCAACAGGCGCTTAATAACCACCGGCTCATTGGTCGGTACGCGCACAACTGGCGCACTAGTGCTGCCTTTCAGCGCCATCAGCTGTGGGATAAAGGTTGAGATATCGTTCGGCGCATGTTCGCCGTCCAGCACCAGCCAGTCAAAGCCAGCCAAACCTAAAACTTCAGTGCTGATAGGGCTTGCGAGCGCGGACCAGCAGCCGATCTGAACTTGATGCGCCGCCAGGGCCGCCTTAAATTTGTTCGGGAAGATATCGTTATTCATCGCTTATACCTTGTCACTTAACCGTTAATTATTTCTGCAGTTCCAGACGTTTGATGTCACCGACCACGAACAGGTAGCAAATCATCATCATCAGCGCGGAACAGCCTACAAAAATCAGTGCGCCATTAAAGGAGTGCAGCTCACTTACGATATAGCCGATCACCAGCGGGGTGACGATAGAGGCTACGTTACCGAAGACGTTAAACAACCCGCCGCACAGCCCAACAATTTCTTTCGGTGCCACGTCGGAGATAACCGGCCAACCCAGAGCACCAAAACCTTTACCGAAGAATGCCAGCGCCATCAGCGCCACCACCAGCACCGTGCTATCGGTGTAGTTACACAGAATAATCGTCGATGCCAGCAGCATACCCAGAACAATAGGTAGCTTACGTGCAAAGGTCAGCGTGCAACCGCGGCGAATCAAGTAGTCAGAGAACAGCCCACCCAGCACGCCACCGGCAAAACCGCACAGTGCCGGAATGGAAGCCACCATCCCCACTTTCAGAATCGACATCCCCTTATCTTGCACCAGGTAAATAGGGAACCAGGTGAGGAAGAACCAGGTAATAGTGTTTAAGAAGTACTGACCAAAAAAGATACCTAGCATCATTCGGCTGCTGAGCAACTGCTTGATGTAATCCAGTTTTGGACCTTTTGCAGCAGAGTCACCCGGCTTTTTATGGTCCATATCGACCACGGCACCGTTATCCGCAATAAATTTCAGTTCTTCTTTCGTCATCCGCGGATGGTCGGTTGGGTTGTGAACGAACTTAACCCACAGACCGGTCAGGACAAAACCAATCACACCCATGACGGTAAACACATGTTCCCAGCCCCAGGCAAAAGTCAGCCAGCCCAGCAACGGAGAGAACAGCGCCAGAGAAAAATATTGCGCGGAGTTAAAGATAGCGGATGCGGTACCGCGCTCTTTGGTCGGGAACCAGGCCGCAACGATACGGGCGTTTGCCGGGAAAGAAGGTGCTTCCGAGAAGCCCAGCATAAAACGCATGATAAACATTGAGACACCAGCCCAGGCTAGCGGGAATACATCCACAAAGCCTTGCAGGAAGGTAAACAGCGACCAGAAGAACAGGCTGTAGGTGTAGACCTTCTTCGAGCCAAATTTGTCCAGCAGCCAGCCGCCAGGAATTTGCATCAGCAAATAGGCCCAACCGAAAGCGGAGAAAATATAACCCATTGAGATTGCACTCAGGTGCAACTCTTTCGCCACTTCGGTACCGGCAATAGATAGCGTCGCACGGTCTGCATAGTTAATGGCAGTAACAATAAATATTATCAACAGAATTAAATATCGGGTTGGCATACCCTTTTTCTGCTCTATTGCAGCATCCACACTCATTTTATATTCCTCAGGTACGACACACCTTCCATCATTTATTACTGGTGTGATTTTAGTTATTTATAAATCGATCTTAGACACTGTCGATTTACTTATCCGACGCATTGCAAGCATGACTCAGTATAATCAGCTCACGGTATTTGATCACTGTGCATAAACCCCACAAAGAGATAACAAAAACCATTATAATTGTGCAAATGCAACAATCAGTGGGCGCTAATGCACAGTTCCAGTGATTTCCTTCTATACCTGACTCCCTCACGCAAAAATGAGTGATTTAGATCACATTTTTAAATCTAAACACCTGACATTCTTAATTCCACAAATCTGAGCATCAGAAATTGAATAACCGTTTTATTTTATTATTCGCACCTTGCTGGAGAATACTGGACAATGGCTGACATTGAAATTAGACAAGAATCGCCGACGGCGTTTTATATAAAAGTACACGAAACGGATAATGTGGCGATTATTGTTAACGATCGAGGTTTAACGGCCGGAACGCGTTTCCCTGATGGACTCACGCTCGTTGAACATATCCCGCAAGGCCATAAGGTCGCGTTGGTCGATATTCCCGCACACGGTGAAATCATCCGCTATGGCGAAGTGATTGGCTACGCGGTACGTGATATCGCGCAGGGTAGCTGGATTGATGAATCGCTGGTCGAGCTGCCGGAAGCGCCACCGCTCAACACCCTGCCGCTGGCGACCAAAGTTCCCGAGCCGCTGCCGCCGCTGGAAGGCTACACCTTCGAAGGGTATCGCAACGCAGACGGTAGCGTGGGGAGCAAAAACCTGCTCGGCATTAGCACCAGCGTGCACTGCGTGGCGGGTGTTGTAGATTACGTGGTTAAAATTATCGAACGCGATCTGCTGCCGAAATATCCCAACGTTGATGGCGTAGTCGGCCTGAATCACCTTTACGGCTGCGGCGTGGCGATTAACGCCCCGGCGGCGGTCGTGCCTATCCGTACCATTCACAACCTTGCGCTTAACCCGAATTTCGGCGGCGAAGTGATGGTAATTGGCCTCGGCTGTGAAAAACTTCAGCCAGAGCGTCTGCTGGAAGGTACCGATGATGTGAAAAGCATCCCGGTGGATAGCGCCAGTATCGTTAGCCTGCAAGACGAAAAGCACGTCGGTTTTAAATCGATGGTCGACGATATTCTGCAAGTTGCCGAGCGTCATCTGGAGAAACTGAACCAGCGCCAACGTGAAACCTGCCCGGCCTCCGAGCTGGTGGTCGGTATGCAGTGCGGCGGCAGCGATGCGTTTTCTGGCGTGACCGCCAACCCGGCAGTGGGCTATGCGTCCGACCTGCTGGTGCGCTGCGGCGCAACCGTGATGTTCTCCGAAGTGACCGAAGTGCGCGATGCAATCCATCTGCTGACGCCACGCGCCATCAACGAAGAAGTGGGTAAACGTCTGCTGGAAGAGATGGCCTGGTACGATAACTATCTCGATATGGGCAAAACCGACCGCAGCGCCAACCCTTCCCCAGGCAACAAGAAAGGCGGCCTGGCAAACGTGGTGGAAAAGGCGCTCGGTTCTATCGCTAAATCCGGTAAGAGCGCGATTGCCGAAGTACTTTCCCCGGGACAGCGTCCAACCAAACGCGGCCTGATTTACGCCGCAACGCCAGCCAGTGATTTTGTCTGCGGTACCCAGCAGGTGGCCTCTGGGATCACCGTGCAGGTGTTTACCACCGGTCGCGGGACGCCGTATGGCCTGGTAGCGGTGCCGGTCATTAAGATGGCAACGCGTACCGAACTGGCGAATCGTTGGTTTGACTTAATGGATATCAACGCCGGAACGATTGCGACCGGTGAAGAGACCATCGAAGAGGTGGGGCTGAAGCTGTTCGAGTTTATTCTTGATGTCGCCAGCGGCCGCAAGAAAACCTTCTCGGATCAGTGGGGATTACATAATCAGCTGGCGGTGTTTAACCCAGCGCCGGTGACGTGATCCGTTAACATCATTTATCCCGCTCGTTATTGCCTCGAGCGGGATAACTCATTCTCATCTCTGTTCGTTAAGAAACGCCTCTATCTGCGCCTTCGTCGAAGTCCCTTCCATCGGCCCACGCTGGGTAATCGCCAGAGAACCGCTGGCATTAGCCCATCTCAACGCTTCCTGCGGCGATGCGCCTGACAGAAACAGACTGACAAAGGTTGCACCGAAACAGTCACCCGCTCCCGTAGGATCCACAACTGGCACATTAAAACCGGTAACATGATGCGTTTCCTGAGCACTGAAATAGCTGGCTCCCCGAGGCCCACGTTTAATGACAACATGCTTAACACCGCGTTTGAGCAACTTATCAACCAGTACTTGCTCATCACGCCCCGGATTAAGGCCAAAGTAATTCAACTCACCATCGCTTGGCAGGAAAATATCCGTGTAATCGAGAATATATTCAAAGGCCTGCGACATTTCAGGAATATTGAGCATCTCTTTACGAATATTCGGATCGAACGAAACCGTGCCGTTGCGCGCTTTGATATTTTCAATCGCCTTACGCATCGCATCGATCATGCGAAACGAAAACAGCGAGGAGCCCATAATGTGAAAATGATTGCACTGATTAAGCAGGCTTTCGTCAATATGATCGGCAGTCAACAGACCGCAGGCACTGTTCGGCATATTAAAAATAAAATCGCGCTGTGCCTGACTCCGATAGCTTACAAAAGCACTGCCAGTAGTCGCTTTTTGCAGTATGGCGATACCGTTGACATTAACGCCATCGGCATCCAGTCGCGCGATATTCATTTCCCCAAACGCATCATTGCCGACGCAGCTAAAAAGCACCGAACCAAACCCCAACTTTGCCACCTGATCGGCAAAAATTGCCGGTGCACCGCTGGGATATGGCCCCCAAAACTCTCCCGGGCGAGAAAAGCCCTGGTTCTCTTCTTTTGCCAGAAACTCCACCAGTAGTTCGCCGATGGTGCAAATGGTCACATTCATCATCGCTCCTTTACTTTGCTTTTTGCAAAGCAGGGTTGAGCCATGTCAGGCACTCATTATTGGTATAGCTGTTAGTCAGCCCTGCGGCGAGTAGACGGGCATGATATTCCGCAGCAACAACCTGCGGCGTCACCACGCAACTCATCTGCTGCAAATGACCAATCTCATACCGCTTGTCGCCGTATACTGGGCGATTAGCGATTACTGCAATCACTCGATCACTTTGGGTAATCGCCTCATTCAACAGTCGGGCGCTGGCCTCTTGCCTGACGCTCAAGATGCCATCCTCGGCAATCTGATCAACAGCGATAAGCGCTCGCGAAGGGCGATAATGTCCCAGAACGTTAAGCGCCAAATCACCCTCAACAATTTTTCCGTTATTCCCCAGTACACCGCCGAGTAATACGGTTTCACCATTAAGGAATTCTTGAGCTAGCGGGACATGCGACAAATCGTTAAGTAGCAGACAAAGCTCATCGTAACCAGCAAGGAAAGGGATCACTTTACGCAAAATCGAGCCCTGTCCCAAAAATAACGTTTCACTATTCTCTATTTGCGCTGCAACCTGGCGAGCCATTTCGGTTTCCAGCGCTTTGTCTATCGCAACCGAAGACTCCCGAACCAATGCCACCGGGGCCCCCGACTGGGCGGTGTAAATTGCACCACCAAAAGAGCGCTTAAGATAGCCCTGCTGCTCCAGGTAATTCAGGTCATTGCGAATCGTCACTCCGGAAACGGCCAGCATTTCAGCCAAATCATCGACTTTAATCTCCCCGTTTTTGCGTACGATCTCCGCGATGTCCAAGCGCCTTTTTAGCAGGCTGGTTGACGGTTTTGCCACGGTATTGCGCCTTCTTATTATCTCCCAGAATAACTTTCATTTTTAAATTTCCCCGCCACATTGTCAAACTTCATGCCACTGAAAAAAAGCATAAAATCCACTAAAAACAATAGATTCATACGATTAACGTTAGGTTTAGTTCATAAAATACCTTTAAAAAAGAAAACACACAACAATGATTAACTTTCATTTTTAAAACAAAATAGCGTTTGTGTGCGATGGATCACAACATGAGTGGAAGACGATCGTTACATTACTTTCAAAATGAAGGAGCAATATCAATATAAACTTACGATTTAAAAATTAGGAGTACGAATGTACATTATCTCTAGTAAAAATATGCTGTTGAAAGCCCAGCGTCTCGGTTACGCCGTTCCTGCCTTTAATATCCACAATCTGGAAACGATGCAGGTCGTAGTAGAAACTGCTGCCGAACTGCGCTCTCCGCTGATCCTTGCAGGTACCCCGGGAACTTACAGCTATGCAGGAACCGGTAACGTGGTGGCGATCGCTCGCGATCTGGCTAAGATTTGGGATCTCCCGCTAGCGGTACACCTCGATCACCATGAAGATCTGACCGATATCACGCGTAAGGTACAGGCCGGTATCCGTTCGGTCATGATTGACGGTTCACACTCTCCTTTTGAAAAAAACGTCGCATTAGTCAAGAGCGTGGTTGAACTGAGTCATCGTTATGATGCCAGCGTTGAAGCCGAACTGGGTCGTCTTGGCGGTGTGGAAGACGATCTGGTCGTCGATGCAAAAGATGCGCTGTATACCAACCCGGAGCAGGCTCGCGAATTTGTCACTCGCACCGGCATCGACTCGCTGGCTGTGGCCATTGGTACGGCGCACGGCATGTATGCCGCGGAACCGAAGCTTGATTTTGACCGTCTCGCCGCCATTCGCGATCGCGTTGACGTGCCGCTGGTACTGCATGGCGCATCAGGTCTTCCGGATAGTGACATCCGCCGGGCAATTTCTCTGGGCGTATGCAAAGTTAACGTCGCCACCGAGTTGAAAATCGCCTTCTCCGACGCTCTGAAACAGTACTTCGATGAAAATCCAGACGCTAACGATCCGCGCCATTACATGAAACCTGCAAAAGCTGCGATGAAAGATGTGGTACGCAAAGTTATTCACGTTTGCGGCTGTGAAGGGCAACTGTAATTTCCGGATCGAAGGAGCAATGTCGTGATCCATACCCTGACACTCAACACTGCGATCGATATGAATATCTTTTGCGATCCGCTGAAGCCTTCGGCGGTGAACCGAACCCGGCATACAGAATATTGCCCAAACGGTAAGGGAGTTAACGTCTCGCTGATATTAAATCACTATCAGCAACCCACTCACGTTATGGGCATTTTCGGCGGTTTCACTGGCCGTTATATTGTGGAAGAGTTACGTCAGCAGAAAATTAAAGTCACGCCAGCATGGGTCTCTGAGCCAACCAGAATTAATATTTTCATTAATGATGGCACCGATGAATATAAGCTGGTGAATCCTGGGGCAAAAATTGATGATGATTGTAAGCAGCAGGTTATTCATCACCTGGAATGCGTTTGTGCTGGGGATTATTTAGTCATTAGCGGCAGCCTGCCTCCAGGAATTGAAAGCCGGTTTTATGGCGAGATTATTGAATTATGCCAGCAGAAAGGCTGCGAAATTATTCTCGATATCAGCCATCCGGTCCTGCGCCAGTTGCTGGAATTACGGCCGTTGCTGATCAAACCTAACGATGACGAGCTGCGGGAAATATTCAGTCTCGATGTCAGTAACCACCAGCAGGTGCTTGAGGCAATGCATACGCTGCACCAGCTCGGCGCTCGCAACGTGCTGTTAACGATGGGCGCCGAGGGTCTCTACTTTTCTGATGGTGAAAGCGTGTGGTTCTGCTCCGCACCCAAAATAGACCTGGTCAGCTCCGCCTGTGCCGGTGATGCCGCACTAGGCGCTTTTCTCAGTAAATGGCTTAACGAAGAAGACGTCACTCACGCCCTGGCATTAGCCAGCGCCACCGGCGCTGACGTTGCTGGTTCCGCCGGATTAGGAAAATTACAACGCACAGAAGAATTATTACAGCAGATTCAAGTCGTCCAATTATAAAGGTCCGATTATGAAAAAAATTATTGCAGTTACCGGCTGCCCTACCGGTATTGCGCATACTTTTATGGCTGAAGAAGCCTTAAAAACTGCAGCAAAGAAATTAAATGTCGAAATTAAAGTAGAAACAAACGGCGCTTCCGGCGTTGAAAATGTCATTACGCCAGAAGATCTAAAAGATATTTATGGTGTTATTATTGCTGCTGATAAAGATGTTAATGCCGAGAGATTTAATGGGCTACCAGTAATTGAAGTTCCGGTTAAAGAAGCCATTCATCATCCGGCCGATTTAATTAACAAAGTTATCAGCGGCCAGGCGACGCGTCGTCAGGGTATTTCCTCCACACAAGAATCAACGGAGAAATACGAGCAGGAATCATTCGGTCGCCAGGTATATAAGCACCTGATGAGCGGCGTTTCTAACATGCTGCCGTTTGTTGTCGCCGGGGGGATCCTGATTGCTATCTCCTTCCTGTGGGGCATCTACTCCGCAGACCCGAATTCACCGCAATACAACGTTATCGCCGCCACGCTGATGAAAGTAGGCCAGCAGGCCTTCTCGATCATGGTGCCAATTTTCACCGCGTATATCGCCTGGTCTATTTCCGGACGTCCCGGGATGGTGGCTGGCTTCGTCGGCGGACTGCTGGCCAACGCGACCGGCGCAGGCTTTCTCGGCGGGATCATCGCTGGTTTCGCCGCCGGTTACTTTATGCTGCTCATCCGCAATATGCTCAACGGCCTGCCGCGCCAGTATGAGGGGCTGAAGTCGATCTTTATTATGCCGCTGGTCGGCGTGCTGGTGATTGGCGTGATGATGGTGCTGCTGGGGCAACCTGTCGCCGCTATCAATAACGCGATGATGAACTGGCTAAGCTCATTACAGGAAGCAAACCCGATTCTGCTGGGTATTGTGGTCGGCGCGATGTGCTCCTTCGACTTTGGCGGTCCGGTAAATAAAGCGGCCTACGTCACCGGGACGCTGCTGCTTGGACAGGGCAACTACTTCTTTATGGCCGGGGTTTCCGCCGCCTGTATCACGCCGCCGCTAGTTATCGCTCTGGCGACAACCTTCTTCCCGAAAGGCTTCAGCGAAGAAGAGCGCGCCGCCGGGATGGTCAACTATATCCTCGGCTGCACCCACATTACCGAAGGCGCTATTCCCTTCGCCGCCAAAGACCCTTTGCGTGTCATCCCGATGATGATGATCGCCTCATCTATCTCTGCAGTTCTCAGCTATAGCTTGCATATTCAGGTCCCTGCTCCGCACGGCGGCTTCCTGATCCTGCCGCTGGTGAGTAAACCCCTGATGTGGGTACTGTGTATTCTCGCCGGTTCCGCCTGCGGCGCGGTCATGCTGGGATGCTGGAGGCTTTGGCAGAAACGCACCCAGGAAGCGACGGCGCTTGCCGGTGCCATTAAATAAGGAGCTTTTTATGCAACTGACTTGCGCAGATATCCATTTCGACCGCGAGGTCAAAACGAAAGATGAAGCGCTGCAACGCGTCGTTGGGAGCTTAACCGAGGCCGGTCATACCACGCCCGCTTATCTGAACGGCATGCGCGAGCGCGAAGGGCAAATCAGCACCTACCTCGGCAACGGTATCGCCATTCCCCACGGCACACCGCAGAGTCGTGACGCCGTGCTACAAACCGGAGTGAAAGTGCTGGCCTGCCCGCAGGGGGTGGACTGGGGTGAAGAACAAACGGCTTATCTGATTGTGGGTATCGCAGCTCAGGATAACGAGCACCTCGATATTCTGCGCCAACTCACCCATGCCCTGAGCGACGATCGCGTGCCTGAAGCGCTATCGCGCGCCGAAAGCCCGCAGGCGGTGCTGGAGATTCTGGCCGGTAATATTTTGCCTGCCGAAGGGGAAGAAATTGAAGCCCCCCCGGTGTTCGACGAAGAGGCGACGTTTACCTTACGCAACCCCCACGGCTTGCATGCGCGGCCAAGCGCAGTGCTGGTGAAGGCTGTGAAACAGTGGCAGTCGCAAATTCGGGTGGAAAATGTCGATACGCGATCCGCTATTGTCGATGCCAAAAACCTGATGCGCGTGGTTTCTCTCGGCGCAAAACAGGGGCATCGTCTGCACTTTATGGCCAGCGGGGAAGATGCCCATCAGGCGCTGGATGCTATCGGCGCGGCCTTTAATGCCGGATTAGGCGAAATTGCCGCCCAGCCGCAGCAGGTCGTTCAGCCTGCAGAAAAGCCCAAACGGAGCTGGCTATCCCGTATATTTAGTTAAATTTCAATGAATTAAAAACGCTCTGCCGTCATCGCCAGAGCGTTTTTTTATCTGTAACTTTCGAAATATTACGTTTTATCTTTCTTTTTTTCGAGGTGGATCACAAATCAAAACAAAGTGATTTGCGAGCAAAACAAAACATAACGAATATATTCGAAAGAAAACGGAGGATTGAAATGAAAGATATTATTTCCCGCCACAAAGCTGGCGAACACATCGGCATCTGTTCAGTTTGTTCCGCGCATCCGTTGGTTATCGAAGCGGCATTGCGTTTCGATCTGCATACCAACAATAAGGTCCTTATCGAAGCGACATCCAACCAGGTGAACCAGTTTGGCGGCTACACCGGGATGCAGCCTGCGGACTTCCGCGATTTCGTGAATAAAATCGCCCAGGACGTTGGTTTTCCATCAGAACGCATCATCCTCGGCGGCGACCACCTTGGCCCGAACTGTTGGCAGGGCGAGCCTGCCGTCGAAGCGATGGAAAAATCTGTCGACCTGATTAAAGCCTACGTCGCCGCGGGCTTCAGCAAAATCCATCTCGATGCCTCGATGTCCTGCGCTGACGATCCAGTGCCTCTGGACCCGGCCGTCGTCGCTGAACGCGCCGCCCGCCTGTGCCAGGCCGCAGAAGAGACAGCAAGCGATGAGCTGAAGCGACACCTGACCTACGTGATTGGCACTGAAGTCCCGGTACCGGGCGGCGAAGCCAGTACCATCGGCAGCGTCCATGTGACCCGTGCGCAGGATGCGGCGGCAACGCTGGAAACTCACGAAGCCGCCTTCCGCAAGCTGGGGCTGGATGCTGCGCTGGAGCGCGTCATTGCTATCGTGGTGCAGCCTGGCGTTGAGTTCGACCATACGCAAATTATCCATTATCAGCCGGAAGCCGCTAAAGCGCTGTCCGCATGGATTGAAGGCACGCCGATGGTTTACGAAGCGCACTCAACCGACTACCAGTCCCGCCAGGCTTATCGTGCGCTGGTCCGTGACCACTACGCCATCCTGAAAGTTGGCCCAGCGCTGACCTTCGCTCTGCGCGAAGCTATTTTCGCCCTCGCGCAAATGGAAAATGAGCTTGTTGCTCCGGAATCCCGCAGCCACGTGATGGAAGTCATTGATGAAGTGATGCTTAACGAACCGGGATACTGGAAGAAGTACTATCGTCCGACCTGGAGCCAGGCAATGGTGGATATTCACTTCAGCCTGTCCGACCGCATTCGCTACTACTGGCCGCACCCACGTATTCGCCAGAGCGTCGAAAAGTTAATTGCAAACCTGACTGAAACCAAACTGCCGCTGGGCCTTATCAGCCAATATATGCCTGTGCAGTTTGAACGACTGTCGTTAAACGAACTCGCCGCCGTACCGCACGACCTCATCCTCGACAAAATTCAGGATGTGCTGCGTGCTTACCGTTACGGCTGTTCATCTGAAATCGCCTGAAGTAAAGAGGATTTATGAGTCAACTATTTGTTCGTACCGGCATTCATTTTAGCACCAGCCAGCAGGCGCTGGAGCACATTGGCGAAGAGATGCTGGCACGCGGCGTCGTGCATGACAGCTATCCGCTGGCGCTGCTCGAACGAGAAGCGACTTTCCCAACCGGCATTGCGCTGGAGCAGCATGCGGTCGCGATCCCTCACTGTGAGGCGGTGCATGCGAAGTCTCCAGCTATCTATCTGATTCGCCCGGATAATCCGGTCCCTTTTCAGCGCGCTGATGACGACGGCGAAATTAACGTTTCGTTAATCATCGCGCTGATTGTTGAAAATCCGACTGCACAGCTAAAACTGCTGCGCCGGTTATTTAGTGAGCTACAGAACCCGACCACGCTTGAAGCATTACTGGCTGCCTCAGAAGAGCAGCTGCCCGAGCTGTTTCGGCACTCTATCCTTGAGTCAGAGCCTAGCGCTCAGGCTTTATAAAAGACTGATAATAAAAGGGGTACCCTATGAAACGTAAAGTAATCGTAGCCTGTGGCGGCGCTGTCGCCACCTCTACCATGGCCGCAGAAGAGATCAAAGACCTGTGCGCAGACCACAACATTGAGCTGGACCTGGTGCAGTGTCGCGTCAACGAAATCGAAACCTATATGGACGGTGCGCACCTGATTTGCACTACCGCCCGGGTCGACAGAACTTTCGGCGACATTCCGGTTGTTCACGGCATGCCTTTCATTTCCGGCGTTGGCATTGAAGAACTGCAGCAAAAAATCCTGAACATCCTTGCGGAGTAACGTCCATGTTTAGCGAAATTATGCGTTATATTCTCGATCTTGGTCCGACGGTGATGCTGCCGATTGTGATCATTATCTTCTCCAAACTACTGGGGATGAAGCTCGGGGATTGCTTTAAATCAGGCCTGCATATCGGGATTGGGTTCGTCGGCATTGGCCTGGTCATCGGTCTGATGCTCGATTCTATCGGCCCGGCAGCAAAAGCAATGGCCGAACAGTTCCAGATTAACCTGCACGTGATTGACGTTGGATGGCCAGGTTCAGCACCGATGACCTGGGCGTCACAAATCGCACTGGTCGCTATTCCCATCGCCATTGCGGTCAATATCATCATGCTGGTTACCCGAATGACCCGCGTCGTGAACGTCGATATCTGGAATATCTGGCACATGACCTTTACCGGCGCGATGCTGCATATCGCTACCGGTTCCTACTGGATTGGTATTTTCGGCGTCGTAGTACACGCGGCTTTCGTCTACAAACTCGGTGATTGGTTTGCCAAGGATACCCGCGACTTTTTCGGCCTCGACGGTATCGCTATTCCGCACGGCAGCTCAGCATATTTAGGGCCGATAGCGGTGCTGGTCGATACGATTATTGAAAAAATTCCCGGCTTGAATCGTATTCACTTCAGCGCTGACGATATCCAGAAACGCTTCGGCCCGTTCGGCGAGCCGGTCACCGTCGGCTTTGTGATGGGGCTGGTCATTGGCGCACTGGCAGGCTACGACCTGAAAGGTATTCTGCAGCTGGCGGTGAAAACCGGTGCTGTGATGCTGCTGATGCCGCGCGTTATCAAACCGATCATGGACGGCCTGAACCCGATTGCCAAACAGGCGCGTAAACGTCTGCAGGCAAAATTCGGTGGCCAGGACTTCCTGATTGGTCTCGACCCGGCGCTGCTGCTTGGCCATACCTCGGTCGTCTCTGCCAGCCTGATCTTTATCCCGCTGAGTATTCTTATCGCGGTCGTGGTGCCGGGCAACCAGGTCCTGCCGTTCGGTGACCTCGCAACCATCGGTTTCTTCGTGGCAATGGCGGTTGCGGTGCATCAGGGGAACCTGTTCCGTACGCTAATTTCCGGAATCATCCTGATGGGGATCACGCTATGGATAGCGACGCAGACCATCGGCCTGCATACCCAGCTGGCGGCTAACGCCGGGGCTCTGAAAGCGGGTGGTCTGGTGGCCTCCATGGACCAGGGCGGTTCGCCGATTACCTGGCTGCTCATCCAGCTCTTCACCTGGCAAAACGTGGTCGGTTTTGCGGTTATCGGCGTCATCTATGTTGCCGGCGTGCTGCTGACGTGGCGTCGAGCGCGCAATTTTGCAGCCGCAGAGAAAGCTGCCACAGCCCAACAAAGCCCAACCGTTTCTTAATCTCAGGGGGGAGCATTCGCTCCCCCGGACATTTCTGGAGAATTTTTTATGCAATCAGTGGTAATCCATGCTGAGGGGACAGTGTGCGTTGAAGAACGCCCAATACCGACTCTGCAAACGGAAAACGATGTCCTGGTAAAAGTCGTCAGCTCCGGGTTGTGCGGTTCTGATATTCCGCGCATTTTCGCCAAAGGCGCACACTACTACCCCATCACGCTGGGCCACGAGTTCAGCGGCTATGTTGAATCTTACGGCGCCGCAGTGACCGATCTGCAGCCGGGCGATGCGGTGGCCTGCGTGCCCCTGCTCCCCTGCTTTAACTGCCCGCAGTGCCAGCGCGAATATTTCTCGCTGTGCAAACAGTACCAGTTCGTTGGTTCGCGTAGCGAAGGCGGGAATGCGCAATACGTAGTAGTCAAACGCGCCAACCTGTTCCGCCTGCCGGATCAGATGCCGATTGACGACGGCGCGTTTATCGAGCCAATCACCGTTGGCCTGCACGCCTTCCATCTGGCACAGGGCTGCGAAGGGAAAAACGTCATTATTATTGGCGCAGGCACCATCGGTCTGCTAGCGCTGCAGTGCGCCCGCGAACTGGGCGCCAAAAGCATTACGGCAATTGATATCAACCCGCAGAAGCTGGAGCTGGCAAAAACGCTCGGCGCAACCCGCGTCTTCAACAGCAGAGAGATGAGCGGTAAAGAGATTCAGGCGGCGCTGGAAGAGATTCAGTTCGATCAGTTGGTGCTTGAAACCGCCGGTACGCCACAAACCGTGGCGCTGGGCATTGACGTCGCCGGGCCGCGCGCGCAGCTGGCGCTGGTCGGCACGCTGCACCATGATTTGACCTTGCCTTCCGCCACCTTTGGTCAGATTTTACGTAAAGAGCTAACTATCGTCGGCAGTTGGATGAACTACTCCGGCCCGTGGCCAGGGGAAGAGTGGCAAACGGCAGTGCGCCTGCTGACGGAAAAACGTATTCAGCTTGCCCCGCTTATCGCCCACATCGGCGATGCAGAGAGCTTTGCCCGCGAAGTCCAGGCGCTCAACGGCGCGCCAATGCAGGGAAAAATCCTGCTTAAACTCTCCTGACCGCCTGAGCCAGCAATCAGAGCTGGCTCACACAACCTTTCGAAAATTATCGTTCAACTTTCGTTACCCTTCGATTACACTAAGATCAGTTAATTATCAGGCAAATTAATATGAACTCATTTGAGCGAAGGAATAAAATCGTCGAAATGGTCAATGCGCAGGGTAGCGTATTGGTACTGGACCTTTCGAATCTCTTTGGCATCTCCGAAGTCACCATCCGGGCCGATCTACGCTTGCTGGAAGAGAAGGGTTTACTCACCCGCTTTCACGGCGGCGCAGCCAGGCCAGGCAGCAATTTGACCGAAGGGGATAGCCAGGAAGTTGTACTTGAGGACCGCTATCAGCTGGCCAGTGACCCTAAAAAACGGATTGCCCAGGCCGCAGCGACGATGATTAGCGAAGGGATGACGGTGATCCTTGATAGCGGCAGCACCACCCTGCTGATTGCCGAGGAACTGGTACGTATGACCAATATCACGGTGATTACTAACAGTCTGCCTGCGGCCTTTACGTTATCGGAAAATAAAGATATTACCCTGGTGGTTTGCGGCGGCACCGTTCGCCATAAAACCCACTCCATGCATGGGACTATCGCCGAACGCTCGCTACAGGGTATCAGCGCCGACCTGATGTTTGTCGGTGCCGACGGTATCGACACCACCAACGGCATCACCACCTTTAATGAAGGTTACTCCATCAGCGGCGTTATGGCTGCGGCTGCCCATAAGGTGGTTGCCGTGCTGGATGCCAGCAAATTTAACCGTCGCGGGTTTAATCAGGTCCTGCCGATGGATAAAATCAACTGTGTCATTACCGATGATGGTATTAGCAGTGAATATCTCTCTGAGTTAAAAAACATTCCAATTGAATTACAAATCGTATAAGAAAAGAGGCAGATATTAAAACATCTGCCTTTTTGTCACTTGATTATATTATATAATTATAATTCGATTTATAAAAATATTTTTCATAGAAAAATTAGGCACTAATCAATTCATCACGAAATTTAAAATATAATTTATTTAAATGTAAATTAAGAATAATTAACTTTACACAAAACAACTATAAACACAATCCTAAAAAAGCTTTTTTTCCTCATAAAAAAAACAAAACCCACATATAATCTTATTCATGGTGATTTATGTGAAATTAAATCACCATAAAAACGATCAGCAAAAATAATACATGGATGAGGTTAAAAATGAACATAATTGCAAAATCTGTTGCAGTTGGTTTACTGGCAATATCGGCAGGAAGCGCCTGGGCAAGCGATGGTACCATTGAATTCACTGGTGAAATAACAACGAATACCTGTGAATTCGCTAACGGCGATACGGTGAACGTTGAGTTGGGCCATTATTCTAATACTCAGTTTAAAAACGTAGGAGACAAGTCACCGACAACACAGTTCACCATTCCTTTGACCAACTGTCCGACAGAAGCCTGGAAACACGTTGACGGTACCACCAGCGCATCCTTCCAGCTATGGCTGGAAACACGTAGCAGCGGTACTACCGGAACTGATAACGATCTGGTTGCAGTGACGGGCTCAGGCACGCCAGCAACCGGTGTCGGTATTCGCATCGACCGCGCTTCGGACGGTACCCAGTTAGCGCTGAATAAACTGAATGACACTCCTGTTTATTTTGACATTACAGGCGAAACAACAGATGTGAACCTTCAGGCTTACTACGTCTCTACCGCAGAAGCATCGGCGATTACCGCCGGGGAAGCTAACGCTTCCGTCGACGTTACCATCGATTATCGTTAATTCTCTCGTTGTACTTTTACCCACCTGTCGGTGGGTAAAACCTTTTTATCGGAGCAGCAGAATGAAAGTAAAAACCCTGGCAGCATTGGCATTGTTACTTGGAGGATGGGCCAGCCAAAGCCTGGCCGGAGGGATCGTTCTGCAAACCACGCGCGTGATTTACAACGCCAGTAAAAAAGAGGCGGCCCTACCCGTTGCCAACCACAGCAGTAAAATGCCCTACTTATTGCAATCGTGGATTGATAATCCGCAAGGGACTGTTCGCGGGCCATTTATTATGACCCCGCCGCTGTTTCGCCTGAATGCCGGAGATGACTCCTCACTGCGCATTATTAAAACCGACGGTAATTTACCGGAAGATAAAGAATCGCTGTTTTACGTTAACGTGCGGGCAATTCCAGCACAATCTAAAAGTGAAGCAGGTAAAACCAATGCTTTAACGTTGGTATTTAAAACCAGAATTAAACTTTTTTATCGCCCGGCACATCTGAAAGGTAACGCACAGGATGCATGGAAATCTATAGAGTATAAGCGTACGAATAATGCATTAGATGTCTATAATCCATCAGCCTATTACGTTGTTTTTGCTGGTATTGCGTTGGGTAAAACAGATTTGACCGATAAAGTTGACTATATCGCCCCAGGCGAGCACAAAAAAATTCCGCTACCTGCCGCATCAGGTAACTCTATTCAGTGGGCCGCAATCAATGATTACGGCGGTACCACGGAAAAGGAAACTCGGGTATTGCAATAATACTTACGCTGGCATGACGTAAATAACAATAAATAACGGATACGGGCAATCAGGGAATGCAGAGCAACACGACAGGGAAAAAAGATTTTCTGGCGCTTAAGCGCCTTTCTTACAGGGTCAAGTGCGCTTTGCCGATGATGCTTGCTGGCAGCAGCCTGGTATGTTATTCCGCACAGGCGGATGACTTTTATTTTGACCCTTCGCTGCTGGAAACCAGCAAAAGCGGCCAGCAGGCGGTAGATCTATCGACCTTCTCTCAGGACAACGCCCAGCTTCCCGGAGAGTATATTGTTGATATAGTTATTAATAATAAGAAACTAGCACAGCGCAAAATCCCTTTTGTCGCCGGAGAAAACCATCAGCTTGTCCCCCAGTTTACCGTCGGACAACTGCGTGAGCTGGGCTTTAAAGTCGATGAAATTCCAACGCTGGCTAACCAGGACGATACCGCAATCGTCAAGGACCTCGCGCAAACGGTGCCAAACAGCAGCAGCGAGCTGGATATCAACCACGGCAAGCTGAATATGAGCGTGCCGCAAATTATGCTTTACCGCGATGCCAGGGGCTATGTTGACCCTTCCCGCTGGGATAATGGGGTGCCGGTGCTGTTCACTAACTATAACTTTACCGGTTCAGACAGCCGCTATGACGGTGGCGATCGTAACAAACGCCAGTATCTCAATATGCAAAACGGCGCTAACCTTGGTCCATGGCGACTGCGTAACTACTCCACCTGGACGCACAATAGCGATACTTCGCAGTGGGATAGCATCAACACCTGGATGCAGCGGGATATCAAAAGCCTGAAGTCACAGCTGGTGATGGGCGAAAGCGCGACCGACGGCAGCGTGTTTTCCAGCTACCAGTTTACCGGCGCGCGACTCTATTCCGATGACAACATGCTGCCCAATAGCCAGCGCGGCTTTGCGCCAACGATCCGCGGGATCGCCAACTCCAGCGCTATCGTCACGGTGCGCCAGAACGGCTACACCATTTACCAGAGCACCGTACCCGCAGGCGCATTTGAGATTAACGATCTCTATCCTTCATCATTTAGCGGCGATTTAGACGTTACGATTGAAGAGGCCGACGGCACCACGCGCCACTTTGTGCAGCCATTTTCCTCACTGCCGATGATGCAGCGCCCGGGGCATCTCAAATATAGCGTCACCGCCGGGCGCTTTCGGGCGGCAAGCTCTGAGGACAGCAAAGAGCCGGAGTTTATTGAAACGACGGCGATTTACGGCCTGAGCAACACTTTTACACTATACGGCGGCGTAACGGGGTCTGAGGATTACCAGGCGCTGACGGTGGGAATCGGCGGAACGCTGGGAGAATTGGGCGCTCTGTCGATGGATATCGGGCGGGCGGATACCCGCTTTGATGATGGCGACAGCGATTCCGGCTATAGCTGGCGCACCCAGTACATTAAAGATATCCCCGAGACCGGCACCAATTTAACGCTGGGCTATTACCGCTATACCAGCAGCGGCTACTTCACCTTTTCAGATGCTAACCAGCAGGATATTGACGCCGGCGATCGCCAGAGTAGCGAAATCCAGTTCAGCATTAACCAGAACCTGTTTACCGGCGTCAGCTTTTACGCTTCCGGTTCACAGCAGGAGTACTGGGATAAAGGGCAAAAAGACAAAAACCTGTCCATTGGCCTCAACGGCAATCTGTGGGGAGTCAGTTATAACGTCAGCGGCCAGTTTACTGATTACGCAGATCGCGATAGCGACCGTTCGCTGTCCATCAGCCTCAGCGTGCCGCTGGACCGCTGGCTGCCGCACGCAACCGCCAACTGGCGCATCACCAGCCAGAAGGATCAATCGACCCAGCATGAGGTGGGGATCAACGGTTCTTTACTTGAGGATCGTCGTCTGAGCTACACCCTGAAACAGCGTCAGAGCGAGAATAACGACAACAACGGCAGCAGCCTTTACGGCAGCTATCGTTCCGCCTACGGCACGTTCAACGCCGGTTACGATTACAGCTCCGATAACCGCCAGATGAGCTATGGCCTGTCCGGCGGCATTGTGGCTCACAGTCATGGCGTCACCCTGTCGCAGCCGTTGGGTAATGCCTTTGCGCTTATTGATGCGGATGGAGCTTCAGGCATTCGCGTCAAAAACTATCCAGGGATCGCTACCGACTACTTCGGTTATGCCGTGATCCCGTACCTGACTTCTTACCAGGAGAACCGTATCTATCTGGATACCACCATGATGCCGGACGATGTTGACGTTACCCAGACCATGAAGCTGGTGGTCCCGAATCAGGGAGCCGCCGTTACCGCACAATTTAGCGCCAGGGTAGGTCAACGAGTCCTGCTGGCGTTAACCGACAGGAACGGCAAACCGCTACCGTTTGGCGCGATGGCCAGTAGCGAAAGCCAACAGCAGCAAAGCATTGTTGATGAAGGCGGCGTGCTCTATCTCACCGGCGTGAACGAACAACCGCAGACATGGAGCGTTCGCTGGGGCAATGAAGAAAACCAGCAGTGCCGGTTTACGTTTAGCCTGCCCGCTAACAGCCAGCGCGCGGCCTCCGTTATTCGCGCCACGACACCATGCCGCTAAGGAATAAAACCATGAAAAATTCGATTTATATTATCACCGGCGGCATCGCCCTCGCTCTTTTTGCCACCATGCCAGCACGTGCGGCGACGGGCGGCTGCGAAGCCGAAGGTAGCCCCGGCAGTTTTACCACTAGCTTCTCCAATGACTGGACGAAAGAGCAAAATGTGGAGGGAGCGTTTATCGATCTGACCTCCGGCACCACATCAGGCGACAGCTATAAGATAGCTTGTAACTGCCCTGCTGCTACCAAGGTTAACCTCTTTTATTCCACAACCACCCCGCTAGCTGTGAGCAGCTATAGCGGATACCAACAATTAAATGATAACCTGGATATTAAAACGGTTATCACCGATGTCCCCGGCGTACCGGAGCTCCCGGTACCAACAGACCTGACATCAGTCGTTAAGGGAACTGGTCTTTTTGGTGCTTCCACTAACAATAGCGTGTGCAGCGCGGACCCTGATGATGTTCGCGCAGATGCATTCTCCGTTGGTAGTAACGTTAGCATTACGTTTCGCGTCTCTAAGGCTTTTTTAGGTCGGATGGAGATTCCGAGTACTCATATCGCAACGCTTAAGGCAGCCTGGAGCAGTACTACCTCCTACCCCAGAGGTTTAACCGAAGATGTCGCCAGTCTGTATCTCCAGGGCAGCATTACCGTTCCGCAAAGCTGTAAAATCAACGAAGGCGATGTGATTCGGGTCGACCTTGGGCAAATCAGCGCCTCAAAGTTCACTACCAAAGGCCAAATGCCGGATGGATATACCCCAGTGGAGTTTGATATTACCTACGATTGCGGAGATACGTCATTGTTTGGAAAAGATGACATGCTCAGTCTGATTACTCAGGGTGATGATGTCGTCAGTCAGTACGTGGTCGCTGCCCGCCGCCGGGAATCAGATAATGTCGCAGACGTTGGTATCCAGATGGATGAGTTGGGACACAGTATGCAACCTGTTGATGGCGGTACTCTCATGTTAGGCAAATCGGCCTCAGGCGCTGTTCAAATGAGGGCATGGCCAATTAACCTGGTCGGCGGGGTCCTACAACCGGGACCATTTAGTGCCTCTGTGACGCTCACCGCGACGGTAAGGTAGCTAAACCCGCCTTTCCCGGCCCCCGCCAGGAAAAGGCGGCTGGTCGCTGATATTACCCCTGCTGCTCCAGGGCATACTTATACAGCGCGTTTTTCTTCACACCGTGAATTTCTGCGGCCAGAGCGGCGGCTTTTTTCAGCGGCAGCTCGGCCTGCAGCAGGGCCAGCGTACGCAGCGCGACCGCTGGCAGCGCCTCTTCCTGCGCTTTAAAGCCTTCAACGATCAGCACCATCTCGCCTTTACGGCGGTTCTCGTCCTCTTTCACCCACGCCAGCAGCTCGCCGATTGGCGCGCCGTGGATCGATTCCCAGGTTTTGGTCAGCTCGCGCGCCAGCACCACGTAGCGGGATTCGCCCAACACGGTGCAGATATCTTCCAGACTTTCCAGCAAGCGGTGAGTGGACTCATAAAAGATAATCGTGCGCGGCTCTTCTTCCAGCGCCTTGAGCGTATCGCGACGCCCTTTTGACTTAGCGGGCAGAAAACCTTCATAGCAGAAACGATCCGAAGGCAGCCCGGCAGCACTCAGCGCCGCGATCGCCGCGCAGGGGCCGGGCAGCGGCACCACGCGGATATTGGCTTCACGGCAAACGCGCACCAGATGGTAGCCAGGATCGTTGATCAATGGCGTTCCGGCGTCCGAAACCAGCGCGATGTTTTGCCCTTGTTTTAATTTCGCCAGAAGTGTTTCAGCCTTTTGCTGCTCATTATGGTCGTGAAGCGCAAATAAACGGGCGTTAATCGCGAAATGCTGCAACAGCAAACCGGTATGGCGAGTGTCCTCCGCTGCAACTAAATCAACGGCTTGCAACACTTCCAGTGCGCGTTGCGTGATATCAGACAGATTTCCTATCGGAGTGGGTACAATATAGAGCTGTCCCTGAGAATTATCCGCTGATTCGTGTTGTTTCATTGTCTCGTCCGTATTGCCGATTTAATATTGAGCATTGAGCCAAAAAAATATCACTGGATACATATGGTACCGTCAACATTTCTTCGTTCTAAACCCGTGCGTTGTCTGCCCGTACTGCTGGCCGCTCTGATCTTTGCTGGCTGCGGCACCCATACTCCGGACCAAAGCACGGCGTATTTGCAGGGTACGGCACAAGCAGACTCCAGTTACTACCTGCAACAAATGCAGCAAAGCGCGAATGATAGCAAGACCAACTGGCAATTACTCGCCATTCGTGCACTGCTGAAGGAAGGTAAGAAACCGCAGGCCATCGACCTGTTCAATCAGCTACCGTCTAACCTCAACAGTACGCAAAGCCGCGAACAATCGCTGCTGGCGGTTGAAGTAAAGCTGGCGCAGAACGATTTCCAGGGCGCGCAGGCGCTGCTGAGCAAACTCAACCCAGCAGGCCTTGAGCAAAATCAACTGCCGCGCTACTGGCAGGCGCAAATCGACGCCAGCCAGGGGCAGCCCTCTCTGAACCTGCTGCGGGCCCTGATTGCCCAACAGCCGCTGCTGAGCCTGGCTGCGCAAAAGCAGAAGAATATCGACGCGACCTGGGCAGCGCTCACCGCGATGACCCAGGATCAAGCCAACGCGCTGGTCATTAACGCCGATGAGAACGTTTTACAGGGCTGGCTGGATCTGCAGCGCATGTGGTTTGATAACCGCAGCGACCCGACAATGCTGAAAGCGGGCGTTAAAGACTGGCAGACCCGCTATCCGCAAAATCCTGGCGCAAAAATGCTGCCCACGCAGTTAGGTAATATGCAAAATTACCAGGCCGCATCGACCAATAAAATCGCCCTGCTGCTGCCGCTAAACGGTCAGGCGGCGATATTTGGCCGCACAATCCAGCAGGGTTTTGAAGCGGCGAAAAACGGCGCACCAGCCGTTACCGGAAGCGCGGTGCCTGCTCAGGTCGCTCAGGCGGCAAACGTTGCTGATAGCGCAGTAGTCAGTCCGTCACAGGCGGAAGTGACCGATCTCACCACCTCCAATAATGCACAAACCCCGGTACAGGCCCCGGCAGCCGACCAGGTACAAACTGCGGCTCCGGTCACCGCACCGGCGGCGGTCCAGTCCTCGACGCCTCAGACTACCGACGCGACCGCAGAAACCACCAGCCAACCGGCAACGACAGCTCCGCAAACTCAGACAGTGGCAGCCACTCCGGCGAACCCTTCCGCCGAGCTGAAAATTTACGACACCACCACCCAGCCGATGAGTCAACTGCTGGCCCAGGTGCAGCAGGACGGCGCAACTATCGTTGTTGGTCCGCTGCTGAAAGAGAACGTCGAAGATGTTATTAAGAGCAATACTTCACTGAACGTGCTGGCGCTGAACCAGCCGGAGAAAGTCGAAAGCCGGGCTAATATCTGCTATTTCGCGCTCTCCCCGGAAGATGAAGCCCGCGATGCGGCGCACCACATTCACGATCAGGGCAAGCAGACTCCGCTGCTTCTGGTGCCGCGCGGCGCATTAGGCGATCGGGTGGTTAGCGCCTTTGCCAACGAGTGGCTGAAGCTGGGCGGCGGTACGGTACTGCAACAGCGTTTAGGTTCAACCGCCGAACTGCGCGGCAGCGTCAACAGCGGTATCTCGTTGAGCGGCTCTCCGGTATCAACCCTGCCATCAGCGCAGGATAGCGCCCTGGGTAGCCCGAGCGACGTGCCTGTCAGCAGTGGCGGCAGCGTCGACGCCGCGTATATCCTGGCAACGCCGGAACAGATTGGCTATATCAAACCCATGATTGCCCTGCGTAACGGCAGCCAAAGCGGCGTGACGCTGTATGCCAGCTCCCGCAGCTCTCAGGGCACTTCAGGTCCTGATTTCCGTCTGGAGATGGAAGGCTTACAATATAGCGAGATCCCGATGCTGGCAGGCAGCAACCCGGCGCTGCAACAACAAGCGTTAGCCGCCGTTCGCAACGACTACTCGCTGGCGCGCCTGTATGCCATGGGTGCCGACGCCTGGTCGCTGGCCAACCATTTCTCACAAATGCGTCAGGTTTCCGGCTTTGAATTGAATGGCAACACCGGCGATCTCACGGCCACGCAGGATTGCGTGATCAACAGGAAACTGTCATGGCTCAAGTACCAGGGTGGACAAATCGTCGCAGCCAACTAAGTAAGCAGACCGGCGATGCCTGGGAAATCCAGGCTCGCCGCTGGCTGGAGAACCAGGGTCTGCGTTTTATCGCCGCTAACGTTCATGAACGCGGCGGCGAGATTGACCTCATCATGCGCGACGGCAGCGTCACCGTGTTTGTGGAAGTGCGGTATCGTCGCAGCGCAAACTACGGCGATGCCGCCGCCAGCGTCACGCCGCAAAAGCAACAAAAACTGCTCAAAGCCGCGCGTCTGTGGCTCTCCCGACATAATGGGAGTTTTGAGACTGTGGATTGCCGTTTCGATGTGGTAGCCTTCACCGGAAACGACATCCAATGGCTAAAAAACGCCTTTGGCGAATAGCGTATATGAATTAAGGGATCCCGTGCTCGATAGAATTAAAGCCTGCTTCACCGAAAGCATTCAAACCCAAATTGCAGCAGCGGAAGCACTCCCGGACGCCATCTCCCGTGCGGCTATGACGCTCGTCCAGTCGCTGTTGAACGGCAACAAAATCCTCTGTTGTGGTAATGGTACTTCCGCCGCCAACGCACAGCATTTTGCTGCCAGCATGATTAATCGTTTTGAAACCGAGCGCCCTGGTTTACCTGCCATTGCACTAAATGCCGATAATGTGGTCTTAACCGCGATTGCCAACGATCGCCTGCACGACGAAATTTACGCCAAGCAGGTGCGCGCGTTGGGACACGCTGGCGACGTACTGCTGGCGATTTCTACGCGCGGCAACAGCCGGGATATCGTGAAAGCCGTGGAAGCGGCGGTCACCCGCGATATGACTATCGTGGCGTTTACCGGTTATGACGGCGGTGAACTGGCCGGCCTGCTGGGTCAGCAGGATGTCGAAATCCGAATTCCCTCGCATCGCAGCGCGCGAATTCAGGAAATGCACATGCTCACCGTCAATTGTTTGTGTGATTTGATTGATAACACGCTTTTTCCACATCAGGACGATTAAGGAGAACACATGAAGGCTCTCTCGCCCCTCGCCATTCTGCTTTCTGCGCTACTGCTTCAGGGATGCGTTGCTGCAGCGGTAGTCGGAACGGCAGCCGTTGGCACAAAAGCCGCGACGGACCCGCGTTCAGTGGGGACTCAGGTTGATGACAGTACGCTTGAGCTGCGCGTCAACAGCGCCTTGTCGAAAGATGAACAAATCAAAAAACAAGCTCGTATTAACGTTACCGCGTACCAGGGGAAAGTTCTGTTAACCGGGCAAACTCCGGTCGCCGACCTCTCTGCCCGCGCCAAGCAAATTGCTATGGGTGTTGAAGGGACAACGGAAGTGTTTAACGAAGTGCGTTCGGGCCAGCCGATCGGCTTAGGTACCGCCTCTTCGGATACCTGGATTACCACCAAGGTCCGCTCCCAGCTTCTGACAACCGACCAGGTGAAATCATCCAACGTGAAAGTGACGACCGAAAACGGTGAAGTGTTCCTGATGGGTCTGGTGACCGATCGTGAAGGACGCGCGGCGGCGGATATCGCCAGCCGGGTGAGCGGCGTATCTCGCGTGACAACCGCCTTTACCTATATCAAATAAGCCCTAATGCATCCCGGCTGGCGCTACGCACCGCCTCCGGGATGCCACATCCAATGCGGCTTCTGATTATCTCCCCGGTGCGGCTGACGCCTTACCGGGGCTACTAGTTCATCATCGTCTACTGTCACGTAGCCCGCGCCGCCTCCGGGAAAACCATCAGATTAATGCCAGCCCGCCGACCACCGCGCCGCATAGCGCCACCAATCCACCGGTCAACCACAGCGCCTTCGCCGGAAACGCTTTACGCAGCATAATCAATGACGGCACGCTAACCGCAGGCAGTGTGATGAGCAGCGCCAGCGCGGGCGCGACGCCCATTCCCGCCAGCATCATGGTCTGAACGATAGGGATCTCCGCCGCCGTCGGGATAACAAACAGGCAGCCCGCAATCGCCATCGCTATCACCCAGAACAGCGTATTATCAACGACGCCATCGGCATGCGGGAATAGCCACACCCGTGCGGCTCCCAGCACCAGCACCGCCAGGATATAGACCGGGATCGTATTCCAGAACAGCGTCCACAGTGCACGCAGCCAGCGGCTGAAGAAACCATCCTGCGTCGTTTCCATCGGCAACTCAGGTACCTTAGAGGGCTGCGTCGCCGCCTCTTTTACCCATTTCTGCACCAGCGTTGCCACCACCAGCACGGTCGCCAACCCGGCGACTAACCGAATCAATGCAAACTGCCAGCCCAGCACAAAGCCCATAAACACCAGGGTCGCGGGATTGAGCAACGGGTTACCCATCCAGAATGCCAGCGCGCCGCCCATAGAAACCTGCTGTTTACGCATTCCCGCCGCCACCGGCGCGGCGCAGCAGGTGCACATCATACCAGGCAGCGAAAAGACCGCCCCAAGCAACGTACCGCGAAAACGTGATTGTCCTAGCGTGCGTAGCAGCCAGTCGCGGGGAATCAGCACCTGAATTAATGACCCCAGCAGAACACCTAATACCGCCGCTTTCCATACTGCAAGGAAATAAACTAGCGCGTAGTTCCAGGCCGCATGTAAGGGGTTGGCATCGCTATTGGCAAGAATAGATTTGCCGATGCTGTGCGTCTCGGCCGCAGTAAATGCTTTACCGTAATAGGGCTGCCATTTGACGAACCACAGGCCGATGATAACAACGAGAAAAAAGAGTGCGGGTTTCCACCATTGAAACGATGATGCCGCCTGAGATGAAGACTGACCAGCCATAGCATTCCCCAGCAAAGAGTGAGCTTATAAATTGAAGCGCTGAATACTACGCCTCGCGGGCAGCGATTTCACGCAGTTTTGCTGATGGCAGAATGGTGACGCCTTCTGCTGAGGGATTAAGGGCTTCAGCGAGCATTGCTCGCGCGACGTCACGGGCATCGATTGACTTCCAGTTGCCCGGCAGCAGGCGAAAAAGCGGAGCCAACACCACTTCATTGCCCCGCTTCTTCTGACGATCCCCAAGCAGCATGGAGGGACGGGCAAAGGTTAGCCGCGGCCATACCTGGGCACGCAGAGCCTGTTCCATCTCGCCCTTGACGCGATTGTAGAAAAACATTGAATGCGGATCGGCCCCCATCGCGCTAACCACCAACATATGCTTCGCGCCCAGACGAAGCCCGGTCAGCGCAGTATCGACCACCAGCGTATAATCAGCATGAATAAATGCCTCTTTACTGCCCGCCTCCCGCAGCGTCGTTCCCAGGCAGCAAAAAACGATATCCACCGGATCGACAACCTGCGCCAGCGCGTCACTTAATTGCGGATCGTGCGGATTGAGAATTCCTTGTGCATCAGCTAGCGGACGACGGGTTGGCGCAGTTATCGCGGCGATTCGCGGCTCCTGAACCAACATTCGAAGTAAGTGCCCACCAACCAGGCCGGTAGCCCCGGTTATCAGTACCTGAGTCATTATTGCTCCTTCAGCTAACCCGTCATTCAACAGCGGACGGCTTAGCGAAAGTATGTCGTAAACGGAGGGATCTGCACGCCAAAGCGGAGGTTACTGAGCTGGAGAATCACGCAGCCAGTATAACTTCTTACCGAAGCCGAGCGTGTTATCGGTAAACTTAAGCTCATCGGGACGAATCTCCCACACCGGGGCCGATAGCATGCGAGCTACCGGGAAGCGGCTGACGTAGCGCTTGCGCATCGCCACGGCTTCTTCACCTGCCAGCAGGCGGATTTCACCTTTAAACTGCACGCCGCGGATCAGCGCGACGGTTTTCGGCTGACCATTGACCGTCCCGGCCACTTTGGCACGCACTCCGGTCATTTGACCATGGCGCGTCTTTTCATCGCTGAGCAGATAAAAAGCGACCGTTTCCGGGTCATAAACGTAAAAGGCATTGGCGCACCACAGCTCGTCATCGCGGGTGACGCACCAGGTCACGACATGCTGCTTGCCCAGCCAGCGGCTGATAGCGGCGAGCGTATCCATCTTTACTCTCCAGTATGTTATGGTGCTCACACCTTAACATAGCGACCTTGGTACCGTGTGCTGGTTTCTCTATCTGATTCGTACTGCCGATAATCGGCTCTATACCGGAATTACCACCGATGTTTCGCGCCGCTTTTGCCAGCACCAGGATGGCAAGGGAGCGAAAGCGTTGCGGGGAAAAGGAGAGCTTCAGCTGGCTTTTAGTCAGGAAGTTGGTGAACACTCACTAGCACTGCGGCTGGAGTATCGAATCAAGCAGCTAACGAAGCGCCAGAAAGAACGCCTCGTTGCTGGAGATGGTTCGTTTGAGACTCTGCTGGAGGGTCTCAGAAGCGGTTAAAGTGATCGCTATACTCAACCAGTCCGTGCACGCCTTCCAGCGCGTCATCGGCCAGGCGATGGACCTGGAAAGCCTCGGCGGTATCCGGCCAGCGGCAGCGCAGGTCAAAATTAGCGGCGGCTTCAAAGCCCAGGCGACCATACAGCGCCGGGTCGCCAAGCGTTACCACGGCGGCATAGCCAAACTCATTGAGTGAATCCAGCCCTTCGTAAACCAGCTGACGCCCAATGCCCTGACCACGGTAGCTTTCATCCACCGCCAACGGTGCAAGACCAACCCACTGTAGCTCTTCGCCTTCAACGGCGACCGGGCTAAAGGCCACATAGCCCACGACCTGACCTTCGTCATCCGTCGCCACCACGCCCAGCGTGATCAGGCCATCTTCACGCAGACTGTGCACCAGATCGGCTTCCGCATCGCTGCCGAAGGTGCGACGCAATAACGCGTCGATTCCCGGTGCATCAATCCCAATCTCTACTCGAATCAGCATGCCTCACCTACCGATGTCTGTTCAGGTTTCCGCGGGCCTTTCAGGCCAGCTTCAACAAAATCCGCCAGCTGTAGCAGCATCACGCGCAGCGCTTTTGGCATCTGCTCCAGCTCAATGGCATCCATCAGGTTTTTTACATACAGCCCCAGCTCGGTATCGCCTTCGATAACCAGCCGACGCTGGAAGAACAGCGTATCCGGATCCTGCTTACGCGCAGCAATCATCAGCAGATCGCTGGCATCGGCGCTGAAGCTGACGTCAGCTTCAGCCGTAGGACTCACCACCAGACGGCCGTCAACAACCGAGGTATACCACAGCAGGCCGATATCACGCACATTAATACTTAACCAGCGCCCCTCGAGAAAATCCAGTTCCCCATCCGCCAGCGCCTGACGAAACTGCCAGCTTAATACTTGTTCCAGCACCTGGCGCTTGAGGGCAAAAGGCGCCAGCTTAACCGGCACGCTCATCATTGACGGGCCAAAGTGAACCAGTTTGGAACGCAGTTTATCCAACACAAGCTTTACTCCATGAATGCAATAGTTCCTCTATTGTGCCATATCAAATAAACGACATAGCGGCGTAAATCAACAAAATCACAATGTCGGGTACCTGGTATTGATTCCGCCAATACGCTTTTAACTGCCTCAAATCAAAAATTGTCACCAGAAGGTTAACTAAAATCCCTGCTCATTAACCATCCAGCGTCCCTGACGGGCCGCGTTTTTCAGGAAAAATTATGGAGCTGCTCTGCCCAGCCGGTAACCTTCCGGCGCTTAAGGCGGCCATCGAAAACGGCGCCGATGCCGTCTATATCGGGCTGAAAGATGACACCAACGCTCGCCACTTTGCCGGCCTTAATTTCACCGAAAAGAAACTGCAGGAAGCCGTCAGCTTTGTGCATCAGCATCGCCGTAAGCTGCATATTGCCATCAACACCTTTGCTCATCCTGATGGCTATGCCCGCTGGCAGCGTGCAGTCGACATGGCAGCCCAACTCGGGGCCGACGCGCTAATCCTCGCCGATATCGCAATGCTGGAGTACGCCGCCGAGCGCTATCCGCATATTGAGCGACACGTCTCCGTTCAGGCCTCGGCCACCAACGAAGAGGCAGTGAAGTTTTATCATCGCAATTTTGACGTTGCCCGCGTGGTGCTGCCGCGCGTCCTGTCGATTCATCAGGTCAAACAACTGGCGCGCGCCACGCCGGTACCGCTGGAGGTTTTCGCTTTCGGTAGCCTGTGCATCATGGCGGAAGGCCGCTGCTATCTCTCCTCATACCTGACCGGTGAATCACCAAATACCGTCGGCGCCTGCTCACCCGCGCGTTTCGTTCGCTGGCAGCAAACACCGCAAGGGCTGGAATCACGTCTTAACGAAGTGCTGATAGACCGCTATCAGGATGGTGAAAATGCCGGTTATCCGACGCTGTGTAAAGGCCGTTATCTGGTCGACGGCGAGCGCTATCACGCACTGGAAGAGCCCACCAGCCTGAATACCCTCGAGCTGCTGCCGGAACTAATGGCAGCAAATATCGCCTCAGTGAAAATCGAAGGCCGCCAGCGCAGCCCGGCGTACGTCACCCAGGTGGCAAAAGTCTGGCGTCAAGCGATCGACCGCTGCAAAGCCGATCCGCAGAACTTCGTGCCGCAATCAGCGTGGATGGAAACCCTCGGTTCCATGTCCGAAGGGACGCAAACCACCCTTGGCGCTTATCACCGTAAATGGCAGTGAGAACAGCAATGAAATATTCATTAGGGCCAGTGCTCTACTACTGGTCAAAAGAGACGCTGGAAGATTTTTACCAGCAGGCGGCAGGCTCCAGCGCGGATACGATTTATCTCGGCGAAGCGGTATGCAGCAAACGCCGTGCCACCAAGGTCGGCGACTGGATCGAGATGGCGAAAACGCTGGCGAGCAGCGGCAAACAGGTGGTGCTTTCCACCCTCGCGCTGGTCCAGGCCTCCTCTGAACTGGGCGAACTGAAGCGCTATGTCGATAACGGCGAATTTCTGATTGAAGCCAGCGACCTTGGCGTCGTCAACCTGTGCGCAGAGCGTAAGCTGCCGTTCGTCGCCGGCCATGCGCTCAACTGCTATAACGCCGTCACCCTGCGTCTACTGCTCAAGCAAGGGATGGTGCGCTGGTGCATGCCGGTTGAGCTTTCCCGCGACTGGCTGGCGAATCTGCTGACCCAGTGCGACGAGCTGGGCATTCGCAACCAGTTCGAGGTTGAGGTCCTGAGCTACGGCCATCTGCCGCTGGCCTACTCCGCCCGCTGCTTTACCGCCCGCTCGGAAGACCGGCCAAAAGACGAATGCGAAACCTGCTGTATCAAATACCCCAATGGGCGCGACGTGCTCTCGCAGGAGAACCAGCAGGTGTTCGTGCTCAACGGCATTCAGACCATGAGCGGCTACGTCTACAACCTCGGGAATGAGCTGAGCACCATGAACGGGCTGGTGGATATGGTTCGCCTGTCGCCGCTGGGCAACGAAACCTTCGCGATGCTGGACGCCTTCCGCGCCAATGAAAATGGCGCAGCGCCGCTGCCGCTGACGGCGAACAGCGACTGCAACGGTTACTGGCGACGCCTCGCCGGGCTGGAATTACAGAGCTGATATACCGCTCACTTTGTTAATGGCTATCGCTGCTTTTTAATGCACTATTAAAGTCGCAGCTTTTCTGGCCGGTGCATCCCGGATGCGCCAGGCTGGAAGAAGACCTTCAATCTGATGACGATGCTGTTGCAAAGTGAGCCTTTATGACTGACAAATCTATTCCGTTCTCGGTGCTCGATCTGGCGCCGATCCCGCAAGGTTCTTCCGCCAAGGAAGCCTTTTCCCATTCATTAGACCTGGCGCAGCTGGCTGAAAAACGCGGCTATCACCGCTACTGGCTGGCAGAGCACCATAATATGGTTGGTATCGCCAGCGCCGCGACCTCGGTACTGATTGGCTATCTTGCCGCTAATACCACCACCCTACATTTAGGCTCCGGTGGGGTAATGCTGCCCAACCATTCGCCACTGGTGATTGCTGAGCAGTTCGGCACGCTCAACACGCTCTATCCCGGACGTATCGATCTTGGTCTTGGCCGCGCGCCGGGCAGCGATCAGCCCACCATGCGCGCGCTGCGTCGCCATATGAGCGGTGATGTTGATAACTTCCCGCGCGATGTCGCGGAGCTGGTGGATTGGTTTGACGCTCGCGATCCGAATCCGCACGTGCGCCCGGTTCCCGGTTATGGCGAGAAGATCCCGGTCTGGCTGCTTGGTTCCAGCCTGTACAGCGCTCAGTTAGCAGCCCAGCTTGGCCTGCCGTTCGCCTTCGCCTCGCACTTCGCGCCGGATATGCTCTTCCAGGCCCTGCATCTCTATCGCTCTCATTTCAAACCGTCGGAACGGTTAGAGAAGCCGTACGCCATGGTGTGCATTAACATTATTGCTGCCGACAGCGACAGAGATGCGGAATTCCTGTTCACCTCGATGCAACAGGCGTTTGTTAAACTACGCCGCGGCGAAGCCGGACAGCTGCCACCTCCGGTGCAAAATATGCATCAGCTGTGGTCTGCCTCTGAACAATATGGCGTCCAGCAGGCGCTGAGCATGTCGCTGGTGGGTGATAAGGCGAAAATCCGCCACGGGCTGGAGTCCATCCTGCGAGAAACTCAGGCCGATGAAATCATGGTCAACGGCCAAATCTTCGATAATCAGGCACGCCTGCATTCATTTGATTTGGCGATGCAGGTGAAAGAAGAGCTTCTCGGGTAAGGCTATTCGGAAGGCGGCGGCATACTTTTGCCCCGCCTGAACGTTACAGTGCAGAGATGGTATAACGCCGATTCACCACCCGGATTTCAGGTATCTGGCGATATTTCTCAAAATAATCGTACACCGGTTTTAACGAACGCCAAAACGTCGCTTCCGGCCAGTCCGCAGCACGCTGCATATTCTGCTCCGTCATGGCGAACGGAAAAATATAAACCGGAATAGTTTTCTGCCCGCTGTTCAACGCCTGCGCCGCCAGGCTATAGATCTCTTCAATTCCGGCATCGGTCATCGCGTAGCAACCCGCCGAAACGCAGTTTCCGTGAACCATAATAAAACTGCCGGTAAACCCGTTAGCCCGGTCATAAGCGTTAGGGTAACCAATGTTAAAGGACAAGTGATAACGACTGTTAGGGTTCAGCAGCGCTTTGGTCGTGGCGTAAAACCCCTCCGGGCTTTTGCCATCTCCTTCGGCCTTTTTCGGCCCCAGCCCGCCGGACCATGCGCAGATGATCCAGGTCTTATAGAGTTCATAGGGTTGCCCATCCCTACTGAACCACATTTCCAGTTTATCTTCCGCCTTCAGAATACGCACAAACAGGCGATCGCCGGGATGAATCGTTTTTTTGACCGTTGATGCTGAACTTGTCGTCTCCTGCGGCAGGAAGATTGCCGTTTCACTCCTCTCGGGCGACTTGCGCCAGGCAAGCAACGTAATGACAATCGCAACAGCAATAATAAAAATAATCTTCTTCATTATTCACTACACATCCCTGTATGTCGTATCCGGACCGCGTTGTATAACATCCAGAAATCTACACATCAATCCGCGCCCCGTGAAATTCAGACACCACCAGGGAAGAAAAGCGGAAGTTCCGTTGCGCGCTGTTTCCCGGAGGCGATGCTGCGCATCTGTCCGGGCTACAGGCCCCGCAAATCCGAACACACAACGCCGCTGTATCCGGTCCGGCACACTCCCTACAGGATGGTTTCAGATACAAACATCGCCCGATATTAAATAACCCACGATAACGTTTCACTCTTATTTAATTATCATAAACATTAAACATAAGTAACAAATTCACTCACACATAATAAAATGTAACGCCACCGAAAGCGTGAAGCGGGCTGCATTTTCTCTTGTCGCAAATGACAAATTGTGACCGCCCTCATTCTTATCACTCCATTTCCCTCTTCTGGTTACGTTGAGCGTAATTACGTTACCCCGAGCGTAATTGTTCTCTAAAAATAGCAATGTTACTTTCTCTCTTGCTTTATTTCCCATAAATGAACGCGCAGAAAGAGAAACGCCATGAGCCAACCAACCGTCAATGCAATAAGGATCGGTGAGTGCTTATTAAAAGCACTGTTAATGGAGGTCTGCGCCTGGCCGAAACCGGGCCTGGTGACGCCGCATTCTCAAGGTGCGCATAACGATATGGATATCTGGCTGTTTATTACCAGCACCTCGGCCATTGCCCCCTGTTTTCAAGCTTGCGCGCAGGCCGGAGAATATCATCAGGGCTCGCTGGCTGATCTATTTCCCAAGGTACGTCTTATCGGAATTCAATACGAAGCCACGCTGCTGCAATCTACCCGACAGGTAAATACCCAGCGCGGCATTCTCTTTGCCGGGGCTATTCTGGCCGCCGCCGCTGGTTGGCTAAAAGGCCAGAACCAACCGCTTACTCGCGAGTCATTAAGCCAGTGCGTCGCCGGTCTGTGCCTCGATCTCTGCCGCAATGATTTCGCCGCGCTCGCCCATCGTTCAGCACAAACCCACGGCGAGAAACTATACCTGGAATTTGGTGTGACCGGCGTGCGCGGCGAGGCGGAACAGGGCTTTCCGCTGGTCTGCCATATCGGGCTTCCTGCTCTACATCAGGCACTCTCTCTGGGGTTTAGCTGGCGTGAAGCGCTGATCCATACGCTACTCGCGCTGATGGCGCGCTGCGATGATACGACGGTGATTTCGCGCGCGGGCCATCACGCCCTGGATGAAATGAAACAACGTGCGCAGCGTCTGGTGAACCAGGGAGGAATGAGCCATCCCGGTATCGAACATGAGCTTAACGAATTTAATGCATGGTGCCTGGACAAATGGGTCAGCCCAGGCGGGTCAGCAGACTTATTAGCACTGAGCCTGGCCATGTATTTTCTTTGTCATCAATCGCATGAGGATCCTACAAAGGAAGAAATATGAGTATCTATTTATATACGTTATTAACTTATGGCATGACGATTGTTATTTCGTTTGCCGTTGTCGGAATAATTGTAGGTGTTAATAGAGTAATGAATAAGCTGAATATCACCGACGACTAACACGCCCCTATTTTGCGTTATCAGGAATATATTTTATGGATATCTTTGTTAAGCTCTTTTCGGGCATCGGCACCTTTTTTATTGAAGACCCCAAAATAGCGATCGCGCGAATATTACTTATCATTCTGGGCTTTGCCCTGGCATGGATGGGTTTTCGTCGTAAGCTTGAACCGCTGATTATGGTGCCAATGGGCTTAGGCATGATTGCCGTCAACGCCGGGGTACTGTTTCTCGCTGACGGGCAAACCGGGACCTTAATTCTCGACCCGATGATCAGCGACCCAACCGATTTAGTGAACCTGATGCAGATTAACTTCCTGCAGCCGGTGTACAACTTAACCTTCAGCAACGGCCTGATTGCCTGCATCGTTTTCTTCGGCATCGGCGCAATGAGCGACATCAGTTTTATTCTGCTCCGCCCCTGGGCCAGTATCGTTGTGGCGCTGTTCGCCGAAGCGGGTACCTTTGCCGCACTGCTGCTGGGCATTGAAGTCTTTGGCCTCCCCGCCAATGAAGCGGCCTCTATTGCGACCATCGGCGGTGCCGACGGCCCGATGGTGCTCTTCGCCTCGCTGATTCTGGCACCGAATCTGTTTGTTCCTATCGCCATCATCGCCTACTTATATCTGAGCCTGACCTATGCCGGTTACCCGTATCTGGTGCGCCTGCTGGTGCCGAAAAAGTACCTCGGGATGGAAGTGGATATTGAGTATCCGACGGTGTCGAAAAAGGCGAAGTTCATCTTCACCGTTTGCGCCTGCCTGCTACTGTGCCTGCTGTTGCCGGTCGCCGCCCCGCTGATCCTTTCGTTCTTCCTTGGGATCGCTATTAAAGAAGCCGAGATCGAACCGTTCCAGAAGCTGCTTGAATCCACCCTGACCTACACCGCAACGCTGTTCCTTGGCCTGCTGCTCGGCACGCTGTGCGAAGCGCAAACCATTCTTGACCCGAAAGTCGGCATCATCCTGATCCTCGGTATCGGCGCGCTGGCTATCTCAGCAATTAGCGCCCTGCTTGGCGGCTGGTTTATCTGGCTTATCTCGAAAGGACGCTACAACCCGGCTATCGGTATCGCGGGGGTTTCGTGCCTGCCGACCACCGCCAAAATCGCACAGAAAGAAGTCAGCCATGAAAACCCTTACGCCGTCATTCTGCCGCTGGCAATGGGCGCGGGCGTCAGTGGCCTGATTGTGTCGGCCATCGCCACCGGGGTCTTTATCTCCACGCTATTCCTTCTGAAATAAGGGAGTTAAAAACATGCTTAAAGAGCACAACTGGCATCAACTTAAGGATGATACGGTGCAGCGCCTGAACCTTCTGGCTCCGTATTTCCGTGATGGGAAGATTATCGATTCCGGTGATACCGTCGCCGCGCTGGAAGCGGTTATCCGAAGTTTTGATCGCGTGAATATTGAGGGCAACAACCAGAAGCAGGCGGATTTTCTCGCCGAGTGTCTGTGTAAAGTAGATGTGGAAAAGATCTCCGGGCTACATATGGTGCAGTCGTCGGTGCCGCTCAGTTCACACCTCGATCTGTTCGAGAAAGGCATCGCTGAAAAGCTCGATTTCGCCTATGCCGGACCGCAGGATGGGCGTCTGGCGCAGCTTATCCAGCAGGGCAAAATCAAGCTCGGGGCGATCCATACCTATCTGGAACTGTTCAGCCGCTATTTTGTCGATCTCACGCCGCGAGTTTCGCTGATCACGGCGTTTGAAGCGGACAAAGACGGCAACCTCTACACCGGCTTCAACACCGAAGATACGCCAGTGATCGCCGAAGCGACTCACTTCCGCCAGGGGATCGTTATCGCCCAGGTGAATAAGATCGTCGATAAAGTGCCGCGCGTCGATATTCCCGGCGACTGGGTGAATGCGGTTATCGAAGCGCCGCGTCCATTCTACGTCGAGCCGCTATTCACCCGCGATCCAGCGCTGATCACCGATACCCACGTACTGATGGCGATGATGGCGCTTAAGGGTATCTATGCCGAATACGGCGTTGAGCGTATTAACCACGGCATCGGCTTCTTCACCTCCGCTATTGAACTGCTGCTGCCGACCTACGGCGAAGAGTTGGGGCTAAAAGGCAAAGTCTGTACTCACATGGTACTGAACCCGCATCCGACGCTGATCCCGGCGATCGAAAGCGGATGGATCCAGTCGGTACACTGCTTCGGCGGCGAGCTGGGAATGGAAAAATACGTCGCTGAGCGCCCGGACGTGTTTTACATCGGTCAGGACGGCACCCTGCGCTCTAACCGCGCCTTCGCCCAGGCCGCCGGACACTACGCGCTGGATATGTTTATCGGCGGCACCCTGCAAATCGACAAGTACGGCAACAGCAGCACCGCCACCGCCAGCCGCGTTTCCGGTTTTGGCGGCGCGCCGAATATGGGCTGCGATGCCAAAGGCCGCCGCCACGTCACCCAATCCTGGCTTAAGTGCGGCGAAGAGTTCAAGGCCACCCAGCAGCAGTTGATTGGCGATATGCCGCGCGGCAAGCGCCTTGTAGTGCAGATGCAGGAGACCTTCCGCGAGAAGCGCCAGCCTGCTTTCGTCGACAAACTGGACGCCTGGGAACTGGCGGAAAAAGCCGGTCTCGCCCTACCGCCGGTGATGGTTTACGCCGATGACGTCACCCACGTGCTCACCGAAGAGGGGCTAGCCCACCTGCATCGCTGCGAAGGGTTGGAACAGCGGATGGCGGCAATTCGCGCCGTAGCGGGATACACCGATATCGGCCTTGCCGCCGATCCGGTGCAAACGCAAGCGCTACGCGACGCCGGTATTGTGCAAACGCCGGAAGATTTAGGCATCGACAGACGCCGCGCCAACCGCCAGATGCTGGCGGCGAAGAGTATTCGTGATTTGGTCGAGTGGTCCGGCGGTCTGTACAACCCTCCTGCTCGATTCCGTAACTGGTAAGGGAATAGCAAATGGCTCTACATCAAATATCACAGCATTTCAGCGGCAAAAGCGACCGTCCGTCCCTGCCGCAAACCGTGCACTGCGGCATCGTGGGCTCCGGCGATCTGGAAGTTTTGCTGGAACCCAAAGCCCTGGCAGGCGGAATCGACATCAGCATTTGTACGCCGGTCACCGGGTTCGACGCTATCTGGGAAATCGTCCTCACCCGTTTTCTCGATAACGGTCCGTTGGGCGATATGCAGGTCAGCATCAACGATAACAACGCGACGCCTGCGGTCGTGGCGTTACGAATTCAACAAGCATTACAACAGGCCATGCCGGGAGAAAACCATTATGAGTGACCTGCGTTTTCTGGAAGCCAGCGCTCGCGTTCGCGCCGAAGGGCTGGTGGATAAAGGCACATTTACCGAGCTTATCGGCCCGGCGGCAAAGCAGGTCAGCCCGCATCTGCCGGTGCTGGGCGAAGCCGTGGAGTTCGATGACGGCGTGGTTACCGGCATTGGCCTGCTCGGCCAGCATCCGGCCATCGTTATCTCGCAAGAAGGACGCTTTATCGGCGGCTCCGTCGGCGAAGTGGGCGGCGCGAAGATGGTCGGCGCACTGATGCTGGCCGACGAACTGGCAGCGCAGACCCGCGACCTGGCACGTCGTCCAATTGTGCTTATCTCCTTTGAAACTGGCGGCGTGCGCCTGCATGAAGCCAACGCCGGTTTGCTCGCTCATGCCGAGTGTATGGATATGCTGCAAACCCTGCGCGGTCGCGTACCGGTAGTGGCGCTGATCGGCAGCAAAATCGGCTGCTTCGGCGGTATGGGCTTTGTCGCCGCCGCGACGGACCTGATCGTCATGAGCGAATCAGGCCGCCTCGGGCTGACCGGGCCGGAAGTTATCGAGCAGGAGATGGGCCGCAGCGAGTTCGACGCTTCTGACCGTGCACTGGTGTTCCGCACTACCGGCGGCAAGCACAAATACATCGTCGGCGACTGCAATTACCTGATTGCCGACTCGCTGGATGCCTTCCACCAGCAGGCTGCGCAAATTGCCGATTTATCCTGGCCCGATATTGAAGCAATGCGCCGAATTGGCAGCGAGGTAAAAGTCCGCGCACAGATGGCACTGACGCAGAAAATCAGCGAGCTTGCGCCGACCGACGCACGCGACGTCTGGGCGGCGGCGGGAAATCCTGCCCCGCAATCACTGGTTGATATGAGCCTGGAGACCTTCCTGAGCAATGTCCAACGCCTGTCCGTGGAGGAAGCATGATGGAAAATTTACTCGGTCAGGGGCGTGTGGCCATCGACCTGGTTGTCGATGAAGGCAGCTTTGCCGAAAACGCGCTGGCGGAACTCAACCTGCCCTGCGACGACTACGGCCCCGGTGCCGTTGTCGGCAGCGCACGCATCAACGGTGAAATCTGCACGGTGATCGCCAACGACGCCATGACCTTCAATCCGCGCTTCCCGGTCGTTTACGCGGGGATCATCGGTCTGGAAGAGGGCTACAAAATGGCGCTGGCGGTCTACCGCACGCTGGCGATGGATAAAGACAAACCTGCTGGCGAAAAACGCCCGCTGGTGCTGATTGTCGATACTCCGGGGAACGGGCCAGGCAAACTGGAAGAGATTATCGGCATGAATAAAGCGACCGGCGCGTATCAGCTGGCGCTGGCCGAAGCGCGTCATGCCGGGCATCCGATTATCGCTATGGTAATTGGCCGCGCCATTAGCGGCGCGTTTCTGTGCCACGGCCTGCAGGCCGACCATATCCTCAGCCTGACCTCAGAATTCGGCACCATGATTCACGTTATGCCACTAAGCAGCATCGCCCGTATTACGCGTCAGGATGTGGAACGCCTGAGCGAACTCTCCCGCAGCAACCCGGTCTTTGCGGCAGGTCCTGAGTTCTTCTGGCAACTGGGCGGCGTGGAGGAGTTAATCAAAACCATCCCGGCGATGAGAGAGGCAATTGTTCGGCATATTGGCGATGTGCGCCGGCAAAAACAGGACGTGGGTATTCAGGCCACCGGCCCGCAGGGCCGCGGGCTCTCCGGCGAAGAGCGTGGCGGCAGAAAAATGCGTGGCGTCATTCTGGCGCAGATGCACGATGAATATCAGCAAGTGGCGGCGCGTTATCTGCCCGACTGATATAGGGGGAAAAGTAATATGAACGATCCCATCGCCACGCTCGAATGGCTGGTCCAGGCGCAGCCCGGTATTCCTTCATTTGAAGAGATGCCGCGCCGGACGCTGAACGACAAAGGCATTGCCGGCCCGACAGCGGCGCACGTTATTGAAGAGATCCATACGCCGCTCAACCTGGCGCTGGTCACCTTCACTACCGGCAGCAGCGCGTTTCAGAATATCGTCGGCGTCACGCACAGCGAGCTAACGCTGCGCGCCGCCGCCGGAAAACGGGCGCTGGCGATATGCGGCATAGCCCCAGGGCAAAATATGCTGGTGACCTATCCGCCGCTGGTCAACGTGTTTACTCGCCAGGCGCTGGACGAGAACGGCCTTCACTGGTCGTTTTTATCCCGCTCCTGCCGGGATGCGCTGCTTATCGCCCTGTGCCAGCAGTCGCCGGACGTGGTGGTGGGAGAGTCCTCATTTTTACGCGCTACCCTGGAGCAGGCGCTGAAGATGGATCTGGCGGACAGGTTGCCGAAAAAGCTGACGCTGATAACGGCGGGAACGCCGTTGGATGAAGAGCTGGTTCCGCTGGCGGCTTCGCTGGGCTATGCGCTGCACGATATTTATGGCTGTCAGGAGTTCGGCTGGCTGGTGCTTGATGGCGTCCCGCTACGCGAGGATATTTCGCTGGTCCACGCTCCGCAGGGTGGCGACTGGCGGGAGGTCGTGGTGGGCGGTTTGCCAACTGGCGACAGTTTTCCCCTCGCTGTAAGCGGGCATCTTTGCAATCCGCAGGGGAAAATCCAGACCTGGAAACGCCAGCGCACCACGCCGGAGTACGACATGGTGGTGATGGCAACCACTGCGCAAAGTCGGGAGATAGTTGAACGCACAGCGCGGACGATCTTGCGCATCAAGGGGCGAATTTGTCACGTCTCGACGCAGTTGAAAACCGAAGCTGGTGCAACGCATATCCGGCTCTGGCCAAAAATGATCCCCGGCGAATGTACTGCAGGAGTCGCGCCTGTCGATATTATCGGCCCGCAGGCAACGGCCCAGTTCGACGCTCTGCTACAGGCACAACGGGATTTGCAGCAGCAGGCGAAAAACGATCCGGCGTGGTGTAAAGCACGATGATGCCCCTGCAACGGCATACCCTGTGCTGGCTGGAACCTTCGGCGCTGGATGCTATTGCGGCACGGCTCGAGAGTACATTCAGCAAGCTTCCAGCCGAGATTCGGCGACAAGTTCGGGAATGTCTGTTGAGCGGGTCGCTGCCGGGGATTGTGCGTCGTGGCGAACGGCATGAAGGGCTGACTCCACTGGGCTTTTGTTTCCCTCTGCGCTGGCAAGAGCGGCGTTTACGTCTGGCTACGGAGGTGGCGTCATCGGCAATAACGCGTACCTCAACGCCAGAGCAAACGGCCTCGCTCTCGGTCGCCAGACGCACTGATGCGATACGTGCATTTAATGCTTTAGCTCAGGGGTGGCGCTGGCCGGAAATTCAGCTCGGGGTATGGGGGTCGGTGGCACTGGAAATCGTTACCCCATGGCAATGGACTGATGCTCATTCCGATCTGGATATTCGTCTTGTTCCCAGCTCGTTGATGGGCCTTAACGAATGCTGGGCCAGCGTATGCAATATAGAACGGCAATTTCAGTTACGTATCGATGGCGAGATGTGTTTATCCGATGGATACGCCATCAATATCAAAGAATGGTTCAGTGGAAGCTCAACTCTGCTGGCTAAAGGTGAGAATGATGTTCAATTAATATCGCGACAACAGATCGCGGCAGCAATGAGAACATCTTTCCGTTAAATATATCAAAGGAAATTAATATGTCAGAAGTTAAATCAAAAGTCCCGGGCGTGGTTGATGAAGTGAAAGCGGCAGCAGGGGATAAAATCGAAAAAGGCCAGGTGGTTATTGTGCTGGAAGCGATGAAAATGAAGATGCCTGTTGCTTCACCAGAGAGCGGAATATTAAAAACGCTCGCGGTTAATGCGGGAGACCGCATCAACTCAGGCATGGTATTATTTGAAATCGTTGCAGAGTAAAGTGAGTTAGTACGCATTTAATTAAAAAACAATGCGACATTCTATTGTGAGATTATTTCTATGTTAATGTCATATCAGTAAGCGCTTCGCTTGCTGATATGATAGATCATAGTGACTGAGAAAAATTGTGTTCTTATGAATGTCTGCAAATAAAAATCGCTATGCTAAAAGCCGCTGGTTTATTTTCTTATCATTTCCCCAATGCGGGTATCATCAAACCGCTTTGTGTTATTCGCTTTTAGTATGGATAGACAAAGAGAAACATCATGATTATTTACGGATTGATGTTAATGGGATTGTGCATGTTCGCCGGATTAATCATCGGCGATCTTCTGGGCCTGCTGCTGGGTATTTCGGCCAATATCGGCGGTATTGGCTTTGCCATGTTATTTCTGGTAGTCGCTTCGCAGAAGCTGGCGGAAAAAGGATTACTATCTAAACCGGCTGAACAAGGAGTCGGTTTCTGGAATGCAATGTATATCCCGATAGTTGTCGCCATGTCCGCAAACCAGAACGTTATTGCCGCGCTCAAAGGCGGTCCGGTTGCGCTCATTGCAGGCCTGGGTGCCGTTTTCATTGGCTTCCTGCTGATTAAACCGTTAAGCAAAATCGGCGGTCGTGGCGTTCAGGGAAGTTCCGCCGTTAGTGAGGAATGCAAATAATGGAGCAGATTACAAAGATTCTTACCGGTAACTTCACCAGCAACGGCTTGATTACCGCCTTTGTCGTGGTGGGGATTGTGTGCTGGGCCGCAAGCTGGATCTCTACGCACCTGCTTCGCGGCAAGATTCATAGTTCGGCTATCGCGATCGTCGCCGGGCTACTGTTGGCGTGGCTTGGCGGGGAACTGACCGGCGGTAAAAAGGGCATTGCCGACATCAGCCTCTTCAGCGGTATTGCACTGATGGGTGGCGGCATGTTCCGCGATTTCGCCATCATCTCTACCGCCTTCGGCGTAAAGCTTGAAGAGCTGAAAAAAGCCGGGATTGCAGGCGCGCTGGCATTGGTTATCTCAACCGTGCTCTCTTTTTACCTTGGCGCAATTGTCGCATGGGCTTTTGGCTATACGGATGCGATCAGTATGGCGACCATCGGTGCCGGAGCCGTGACCTTTATCGTTGGCCCAGTGACTGGCGCAGCGCTCGGCGCGAGCTCTGATGTTATTGCACTTAGCATCGCCGCTGGTGTCATTAAATCCATTGCCGTCATGATCTTAACGCCGCTGGTAGCGAAAGCCGCAGGTTTAAATTCACCAGCCGCCGCCATTGTTTACGGCGGATTAATGGGTTCCACCAGCGGCGTTGCCGCAGGTCTGGCCGCGACCGACCCCAAACTGGTTCCCTATGGCGCGATGACGGCGACGTTTTATACCGGGCTCGGATGTCTGCTGGCGCCATCAGCTCTCTATCTCTCTTTAACCCCCTTCTTTTAATAACACACGCCTGCTGCCATCGCGGCAGGCACAAGGGATATCTATGTATTCATTCCAGCGTATGAAGCCTGGACAAATTGCGCTTCTGGCCTCACTTTGCACGCAAGAAGATGAAGAGAATTTTCGCCAGAAACTGACGACCGATAAGCCTGAACATAAGGTCGGTTTTGCTTTTATGGCGGGAGCATCAGATGAGATAAAAGCTAAGCTACAGCGCTGCGTCATTGGCTGCGCCTTTAAGCACCAGATTATTACCCGGCAGGAGACCGCCATCTTTACACTATGCCAGGCCAGCCATCAGGCGCTTAGCCACGCCTTATCCAACAACATTAATGGCGATCGTATCAGAATCAAAATCGCCTTGGTGAGTAATCTGCGATGGCTTGCCGTCTCTATTTATGGCGAAACGGTGGTATATCAACGGCTAAGCCAGGAGCTCATGGGGTTTTCTCTGTGTCGTTTTTCTCCATCATAAGCTGCCTTGCATACATGCGGCACTCTGCTAACAAAGACAGCAAGCCAGGGTGATTTTCCTGGCTACGAGGGAAGACCAGCGAGATTTCCTGCTCCATCCGATAGGGTTCCTGCAACGGCAGCAGGCGAATTCCGCTTCTGAACAATCCGCTCATTCGCCCGGGGATCAAGGTATAACCCACTCCGGCATTAACCATACTCATCAATGAAAATACATCATGAACCCGAACGGTAATATCAGGGGTAAATCCGGCAATCTGAAACGCTTCCTGAAAACCTCGCCAGGTGGCAAAACCTTCGCTTAAGGCAATAAATTTTTTATTTTGCAGATGCCGTAAATCAACAGGCGTAGATAAACTGTCAGCATCCGTAACCGGTACCGCAAGGAAAATTGAATCAGCGAATATTGTCCATGTTTCGAATAGCTGAACGTTGTAATCATCGGGCGTCGAAATCAGGACTGCATCAATCTTCCCTTCGTTAAGGGCTTCTAGTAATTTCTTATTAGAGTTCATGATGAATTCAATCGTAAGATCCGGAGAGCGTTTTTTTAGCCCCTGGACAATTTGTGGCGCAGTCTTTAATACAAGTGAATATAGTAATCCCAATCGTAGAACCTGAGTGTGATATCCAGAGGCTTCGCGAGTAAGATAAATACATCGCTCCATTGAATTAATCACTTCCCGAGCCTGTTTTTGCATAACCCATGCACCAGGCAAAGGATGAAGATTCCGACCATTATGGGTAAACAAAGGGCAGCGTAAATTATCCTCCAGTGAATGAAGAGCACGATGGACGCTAACGGATGAAATGTTCATCAGCTCTGCTGTTTTCGATATATTCATCGATTCCATATAGCTAAGGAAGATCTCGAGTTTCCGCAGAGTAATATCATTATTCAGCATATAAATATTCCCTTATTCAAGACAATATTTATAGTAAGAGAAATTAAGAGAATATTTTTTGAGCCAGATCGTTAAATCTGGCTCGGCTATAAATTCAATTATTGATAAGTCGGTAATACATTAAAACTCGACAGGAAATGCACGATGACGTTACCCAGACCGAACAGTAAAACCAGCGCAATCATCGGCTTTCCACCCCAAACGCGAAACAACGGGCTACCAAAACGTTTACGCGATGCGCGAGCTAACAGCGCCGGTACAATTGCCGCCCAGATTGTGGCTGCCAGACCCGCATATCCGATGGCATACAGGAAACCATTCGGCCACAGCAGGCCACCAATCATCGGCGGAACAAAGGTCAGAATCGCGGTTTTAAAACGACCCAGCGCGGAATCGTCGAAACCGAACAGATCTGCCAGATAGTCGAACAGGCCGAGGGTCACGCCGAGAAATGAGCTGGCAACGGCAAAGTTTGAGAACACGACCAGCAGCAAATCCAGACTACGACTGTTCAGTACGCCACTCAGTGCCTGAACCAGCACATCAATATTACCGCCCTTCTGTGCAATGCCAACAAACTCTGGACGCGGGATATTACCCATTGTCACCAACAGCCAAACCACATACAGACCCAGCGCCAGCAGCGTACCGTAAACCAGGCACTTAACGATAGTGCGTGGATCCTTGCCGTAATACTTCATCAGGCTCGGCACGTTGCCGTGATAGCCAAAAGATGCCAGGCAGAAAGGCAGCGTCATCAGCAAGTACGGCATATACGACGCATTTTGTTCGGCGACGTTAAACAATGTTGTCGGCTGAACGTGTCCCAGCAGGCTACCGAAGGTCAGAAAGAAGGTGATGACCTTCGCACCCAGCACAATGGCCGTCATTCGACTCACCGCTTTAGTACTCAACCAGACGATAAACGCAACCAGCAGCGCAAAACCAAAGCCTGCGGCTCGAGCCGGAACGTTCAACGACATTTCCGCAAAAGTATGATGCAGGATCGAGCCGCTGGCAGAGATATAGGCGTAGGTCAGAATATAAAGAACAAAGGCTATCGACACGCCATTAATCAGGTTCCAACCCTTACCAAGCAGATCTTTCGTGATGGTATCGAAGCTGGAACCAATCCGATAATTCAGGTTCGCTTCAAGGATCATCAACCCGGAATGCAGCATGCAAAACCAGGTAAAAACCAGTGCTGCCAGCGACCAGAAAAACCACGCACCGGACATGACCACCGGCAGCGAGAACATACCCGCGCCAATAATTGTCCCGCCGATAATCACCACGCCGCCAAACAAGGACGGTCGGGTTGCCGTAGTGGTAAGTGTCGCCATTTGCCGAAATCTCCAGTCGAAAATACTTTATCTCATTATTAATGTGACGCACTGTACCAGTACACGAGTACAAAAGAAATAAAAAAAGCCCCAATCATAAAGATCGGGGCTGTATCATTTACTTTACGTTAGCGGATAACGCTAATTACGCATCGCCACCGAAACGACGACGGCCTGCGGAGTCATCACGACGCGGAGCAGCACCAGCATCATCGCGGCGCGGCGCACGGTTACCACCGTCACGACGCTCGCCGCTGAAACGACGACCATCACCACGACCACCTTCACGACGCTCGCCGCTGAAACCACGGCCTTCACGACGTTCACCGCCGCCACCGAAGCTACGGCCACCTTCACGACGCTCACCACCACCACGGCGTTCACCGCCACGGTCTGGACGCGGCTGAGCATCACCCAGCAGCTGCATGTTCATCGGCTTGTTCAGGATGCGAGTACGAGTAAAGTGCTGTAATACTTCGCCCGGCATACCTTTCGGCAGCTCGATAGTCGAGTGGGTACCGAACAGCTTGATGTTACCGATATAACGGCTGCTGATGTCGCCTTCATTGGCAATAGCACCAACGATATGACGAACTTCAACACCATCATCGCGGCCAACTTCAATGCGGTACAGTTCCATATCGCCAACTTCACGACGCTCACGCTTCGGACGATCTTCGCCACTACGCTCAGGACGATCGCCACGCGGACCACGGTCATTGCGGTCGCCGCGACGTTCGAAACGATCGTCACGATCGCGGAACTCGCGCTTAGGACGCATCGGCGCATCCGGCGGCAGGATCAGCGGACGCTCACCCTGAGCCATTTTCAGCAATGCTGCGGCCAGAGTTTCAACATCCAGCTCTTCGCCTTCAGCTGACGGCTGAATATTTGCCAGCAGCGCGCGGTACTGATCCAAATCGCTGCTTTCCAGCTGCTGCTGAACTTTCGCGGCGAATTTTTCCAGACGACGTTTGCCCAGCAGTTCTGCGTTCGGCAGCTCTACTTCTGGAATAGTCAGCTTCATAGTGCGTTCAATGTTACGCAGCAGACGACGCTCGCGGTTCTCAACGAACAGCAGAGCGCGACCCGCACGACCCGCACGGCCGGTACGACCAATACGGTGAACGTAAGATTCTGAATCCATAGGGATATCGTAGTTAACAACCAGGCTGATACGCTCAACGTCCAGACCACGTGCTGCCACGTCGGTTGCAATCAGAATATCCAGACGGCCATCTTTCAGACGTTCCAGAGTCTGCTCGCGCAGGGACTGGTTCATGTCACCGTTCAGCGCTGCGCTGTTATAACCGCTACGCTCCAGCGCTTCGGCCACTTCCAGGGTCGCGTTTTTGGTACGCACGAAAATAATCGCCGCATCAAAATCTTCCGCTTCCAGGAAACGCACCAGCGCTTCGTTTTTACGCATACCGTAAGCAGTCCAGTAGCTCTGGCTGATGTCCGGGCGAGTAGTGACGCTGGACTGGATGCGAACTTCCTGCGGCTCTTTCATAAAGCGGCGGGTAATACGACGAATCGCTTCCGGCATGGTGGCGGAGAACAGAGCGGTCTGATGACCTTCCGGGATCTGCGCCATAATAGTTTCTACGTCTTCGATAAAGCCCATGCGCAGCATTTCGTCAGCTTCATCCAGTACCAGACCGCTCAGTTTAGAGAGATCCAGCGTACCGCGTTTCAGGTGATCCAGCAGACGACCCGGGGTACCGACAACGATTTGTGGCCCCTGACGCAGTGCGCGTAGCTGCACGTCATAACGCTGGCCGCCGTATAGGGCAACCACGTTTACGCCGCGCATATGTTTAGAAAAATCCGTCATTGCTTCGGCTACCTGTACCGCCAGTTCGCGGGTCGGTGCCAGCACCAGAATCTGTGGCGCTTTCAGCTCAGGATCAAGGTTGTTCAGCAGCGGTAAAGAAAACGCTGCGGTTTTACCGCTACCCGTCTGGGCCATACCCAGAACGTCACGGCCGCCCAGAAGATGCGGAATGCACTCAGCCTGGATCGGAGATGGTTTTTCGTAACCCAGATCGTTAAGCGCTTCAAGGATGGGAGCCTTCAGGCCCAGATCTGCAAAAGTGGTTTCGAATTCAGCCATGTAGTACGTGTGCCTCAAAATTAATGGCGGCCAGTCTACATAACTCATCGTGAAAATTTACGGTAATTTTCATTGAAAAGTGTGAACCGGCTCAAAGTAGGTGTATTAACGAACAACAACGCCCTCACCCGTTAAGGTGATGGCAATAAAAAAATTGGGCTGATGTGTTCGTCAGCTATTGCTGGTCCGATTCTGCCAGGTCATCTTGCTCCTGGCCCAAGAGCGATAATTCCAACAATGCGTATCGGTGCTCAACGTAGTTATGAACGTTGTTTGCGACCGCCAGTTTGAACAGTGCCGTAGCGCTGTCCTTGTCCCCCAGACTTAGGTAGTACTTACCTAAATAGAAGTTGGTTTCACTGAGATGCTCAGCGAGCGAGGTGTTATCCGTTGCGTCTGCCTTCAGACGGTCCATTAGCTCTTTTTCGCTAATGTCGCCAAGGTAGAACCCGACAATGTTCCATCCCCATTGTTCTTTGTCCGACTTGTCTAAGCGCTGTCTCAGCGTTTCAAGCGCCTGCTTCTCATCGAGCTTACGCTCAGCGAGATAAAGCCACAGGCTTCGGAAAGGATCATTGGGATCGTCTTGATAAAACGCCAGCAGATCATCTTGCGCTAACTTAGCACGACCACCGTAATACAGAGCGATGCCGCGATTTAAGTGCGCGTAGTTGTAAGTTGGATCAAGCTCAAGTACAGAATCAAACGCTTCATAGGCAGCGTCAAAATTGCCTGCCTGCGTTAAATAAATGCCTAAGTAATTGAATACTTCAGGCATATCTGGTCGGATTGCCAGCGCTTGTGAAAAATCATTTCGCGCTAATGCCCTCAGACCGAGACTATCATACAACACTCCGCGCTCATATAAAAGCTGTGCGCGTTCGTCATCGGTTAAAGCCCGACTGGCAAGAATTTGTTCCATGCGCGCCAGAATCACTTCTTGCTGCAAAGTCGGTTGCAATGGCACCGCGAGGACTGCGTCCTTACGCCAAGCAGAATTGCTGCATCCTGCCAGCGTGAGAGCTGTCGCCACGAAACACCAGCGCAAAAAAGGCTTCATTTCCCACTCCCGAAGACAACGATTGGATGAACGTCCAGTTCCCCGGCTGCAAACAAGGCGTCCTGCCCGTAATACGCCCTCCGCAATGCGGAGGGCAAACGGCAACCTTACTCGCCCTGTTCAGCGGCCGGAGCTTCCGGCGCGTTCGCAGGCTGAGTTTGTTCAGTTGCTTCTTTAATGCTCAGACGGACACGGCCCTGGCGGTCAACTTCCAGAACTTTAACCGGTACTTCCTGACCCATCTGCAGGTAGTCAGTCACTTTCTCAACGCGCTTATCGGCGATTTGAGAAATATGAACCAGACCCTCTTTACCGCCGCCAATGGCAACAAACGCGCCAAAGTCAACGATACGAGTCACTTTACCATTGTAGATACGGCCAACTTCGATCTCAGCAGTGATCTCTTCGATACGACGGATAGCATACTTCGCTTTCTCACCGTCGGTCGCTGCGATCTTCACAGTACCGTCATCTTCGATTTCGATAGTAGTGCCGGTTTCTTCGGTCAGAGCACGAATAACAGAACCGCCTTTACCGATAACGTCTTTGATCTTGTCCGGGCTGATCTTAATGGTATGGATACGCGGAGCGAACTGAGAGATGTCGCCGCGCGGCGCGTTGATCGCCTGTTCCATCACGCCCAGGATGTGCAGACGCGCACCTTTAGCCTGGTTCAGAGCAACCTGCATGATCTCTTTGGTGATACCTTCAATTTTGATATCCATCTGCAGCGCAGAGATACCATCGCGGGTACCCGCCACTTTGAAGTCCATATCGCCCAGGTGATCTTCATCGCCAAGGATGTCAGACAGAACAACAAAGTTCTCGCCTTCTTTCACCAGACCCATTGCGATACCCGCAACGGCGGCTTTAATCGGCACACCTGCGTCCATCAGCGCCAGAGAAGCACCACACACGGAAGCCATGGAAGAAGAACCATTGGATTCGGTGATTTCAGACACAACACGTACGGTGTACGGGAATTTGTCCAGATCCGGCATCACTGCCAGCACGCCGCGTTTCGCCAGACGACCATGACCGATTTCACGACGCTTCGGAGAACCAACCATGCCAGTCTCGCCTACGCAGTACGGAGGAAAGTTGTAGTGGAACAGGAAGTTGTCAGTGCGCTCGCCCATCAGCTCGTCGAGGTTCTGTGCATCACGGGTGGTGCCCAGGGTCGCGGTAACCAGCGCCTGAGTTTCGCCACGGGTGAACAGTGCAGAACCGTGAGTACGTGGCAGTACGCCAGTACGAACGTCCAGACCGCGGATCATGTCTTTTTCGCGACCATCGATACGCGGCTCGCCTGCCAGTACGCGGCTACGAACAACGTTTTTCTCGATAGCGTGCAGGATTTCACCCAGTTCGTTAGCGTCCAGGGTTTCATCTTCCGCAACCAGAGTAGCGATAGTTTCAGATTTGATCACGTCAACCTGAGCATAACGCTCTTGTTTGTCAGTGATGCGGTAAGCATCGCTCAGGCGTGCTTCAGCCAGCGCAGCAACGCGCGCATTCAGCGCTTCGTTTACGGCTTCAGGCTGCCAATCCCAACGTGGTTTACCGGCTTCTTTTACCAGGTCGTTGATCGCCTGGATAACAACCTGCTGCTGATCGTGACCAAACACAACAGCACCCAGCATCTGGTCTTCACTCAGCAGTTCTGCTTCGGATTCAACCATCAGCACAGCGCCTTCTGTACCGGCAACAACCAGGTTCAGCTTGCTTTCCTTCAGCTCGTCCTGAGTCGGGTTCAGTACGTACTGGTCATTGAGATAACCAACACGTGCAGCGCCGATAGGGCCGTTGAACGGAATGCCGGACAGGGACAGGGCAGCGGATGCACCAATCATTGCCACGATATCCGGATTAACCTGCGGGTTAACGGAAACGACAGTTGCAATAACCTGGACTTCGTTAACGAAGCCTTCCGGGAACAGCGGACGAACCGGGCGGTCAATCAGACGCGCGATCAGTGTTTCGCCTTCACTCGGACGGCCTTCACGACGGAAGAAGCTACCCGGAATACGACCAGCAGCGTAGGTACGCTCCTGATAGTTAACGGTCAGCGGAAAGAAGTCCTGGCCTGGTTTAGCTTTTTTCTGACCAACAACGGTAACAAATACCGCAGTGTCATCCATGCTTACCATTACGGCGGCAGTTGCCTGACGCGCCATCATGCCAGTTTCCAGCGTTACGGTATGTTGGCCGTACTGGAATTTACGAACGATCGGATTAAGCAAAGTTCTATCCTTTTTATATATCGATGACATCGTATCCACGATACGATATCTAATGACCCGATCCCCTGCATCCTCGCGACTAATGACAACCTTTACCCGCCCCTGCGGATGAAGCCTCTCATTAGCCGCGCGAACCTCTGCACGAAGATCATTAATAGCAACAATACATGAGTTTCCAGTGAATTGCTGCCGCCCGGTCGAAAAAAGGGGCCGTGAGGCCCCTTTTCTGAAACTCGCAGAATTAGCGACGCAGACCCAGACGCTCGATCAGCGAAGAGTAACGTGCAACATCTTTACGTTTCAGGTAGTCGAGCAGTTTACGACGCTGAGAAACCATACGCAGCAGACCACGACGGCTGTGGTGATCTTTTTTGTGCTCTGCAAAGTGACCTTGCAGGTGGTTGATCTGTGCAGTCAGCAGGGCAACCTGAACTTCAGTAGAACCGCTGTCGTTTTCGCCACGACCAAACTCAGAAACGATTTTTGCTTTAGCTTCAACGCTTAGAGACATTTTCAAACTCCAAAATTAAAAGAAAGAAAGGGTGCCGATCTCTAATTCAGCAACCCCTGATATAACACCCGAAAATGTTAAAACACTTTGGCGGGCATTAAGCGGCGATATTCTACTCGCAGCAGCCTTTTATCGCAAGAAAAGCACTCAGGCAGGGTATTCAACCACCAGCCGACGGGGAGCCACACGGCCTTCGTCGTCAATCTCACCCATGCCAAGAAACTTTTCTTCTTCACCTTCGGTTACGCGAACTAATCCGTGCAGCCCCGCGCCCGAGGTACGAACGGGGTTACCGTTTTTAAAGTATACTGCCGAAGTTTCCGGAATATTAACCAGCGGATAATCCGAAGCGGGACTGTCCATTGGCATCAGTAACGGGTCCAAAAGCTGCGCTGCTGGAATATCTTGCGTATTAGCCTGCTCAACCAGAGCCTGCAGCTGCTCCAGTGTCACCATCCGCTCAACCGGGTATTTACTGACCGCTAGACGACGCAGGAAAATCACATGCGCACCGCAACCGAGTTTCTCACCTAGATCATCGATAATTGTGCGAATGTAGGTACCTTTAGAACAGTGAATTTCCAGTTCAAGTTCATCACCTTCATGACGGATGAACAGTAGCTCATAGACTGTAATTGGTCGTGATTCACGCGGTACTTCAATCCCCTGACGGGCATATTCGTACAGTTTTTTCCCCTGGTATTTCAGCGCCGAATACATCGACGGCACCTGCTGGGTTTCCCCACGGAAACTGTCGAGTGTCGCAGCAAGCTGTTCCGCGCTAAAGGTCATCGCACGTTCTTCCACGACCTGCCCATCAGCATCAGAAGTATCAGTACGCTGACCAAGCTTAGCAATCACACGGTAGCGCTTATCAGAATCCAGCAGATACTGGGAAAACTTGGTCGCTTCCCCAAGGCAAATCGGCAGCATACCGGTCGCAAGCGGATCCAGTGCGCCAGTGTGCCCGGCCCGGTTGGCGTTATAAATACGTTTTACTTTCTGTAGCACGTCGTTACTGGACGCACCTTGCGGTTTATCCAGCAACAATACGCCGTGCACATCACGACCGCGACGACGAGGACGACTCATTAGTCCTCCTTGCTGTCGTCCGGGTTCACACGACGTTCATCATCATGCTTCACCACGCTGGTTACCAGATTCGACATGCGCATCCCTTCGACTAATGAGTTGTCGTAGAAGAACGTCAGCTCAGGAACGATACGCAGGCGCATTGCTTTCCCCAGCAGCGAGCGGATAAAACCGGATGCTTCCTGCAACGCTTTGATACCCGCTTTTACAGCGGCTTCATCCTGGTCGTTCAGAAAGGTAACAAACACTTTGGCATAGGCCAGATCGCGAGACATTTCCACGCCGGAAACGGTCGTCATCATGCCCAGGCGCGGGTCTTTAATTTCGCGCTGCAGGATGATAGCAATCTCTTTTTGCATCTCCTGAGCTACGCGCTGCGGGCGACCAAATTCTTTCGCCATAATAAATTCTCCAGACAAATAAGGGGGCCACGCGGCCCCCTTTAATTTTGTATAACCGGGTGGCGCTGCGCTTCCCCGGCCTACTAAACGATTAATCGATGGTACGTTGAATCTCGATAATTTCGAACACTTCGATCATATCGCCAACGCGAACATCGTTGTAGTTCTTAACACCGATACCACATTCCATGCCGTTACGGACTTCGTTAACGTCATCTTTGAAGCGACGCAGGGATTCCAGCTCGCCTTCATAGATAACCACGTTGTCACGCAGTACGCGGATTGGGTTATGACGTTTAATCGTCCCTTCGGTAACCATACAGCCCGCGATGGCACCGAATTTCGGTGATTTGAACACATCACGCACTTCAGCAAGACCAATAATCTGCTGTTTCAGTTCCGGAGACAGCATGCCGCTCATTGCCGCTTTCACTTCGTCGATCAGATGATAGATGACGGAGTAGTAGCGCAGATCCAGACTTTCCGCGTCGATAACTTTACGAGCAGATGCATCGGCACGTACGTTAAAGCCAACCAGAATAGCGTTGGATGCAGCCGCCAGGGTTGCGTCGGTTTCGGTGATACCACCTACGCCGGAACCGATAATCTTCACTTTCACTTCGTCGGTAGACAGTTTCAGTAAAGAATCGGAGATCGCTTCCACAGAACCCTGAACGTCCGCTTTCAGTACGACGTTCACTTCGTGAACTTCGCCTTCGGTCATGTTAGCAAACATGTTCTCGAGTTTAGACTTCTGCTGACGCGCCAGCTTAACTTCGCGGAATTTACCCTGACGATACAACGCAACTTCACGCGCTTTTTTCTCGTCACGAACAACGGTCACTTCATCGCCGGCAGCCGGAACACCGGACAGACCGAGGATTTCAACCGGAATGGACGGACCCGCTTCCAGTACTTCCTGACCCAGTTCGTTACGCATTGCACGAACGCGACCATACTCGAAGCCACACAGAACGATATCGCCCTTATGCAGCGTGCCTTCACGAACCAGAACGGTAGCAACCGGGCCACGACCTTTATCAAGGAAGGATTCGATAACCGCACCGCTCGCCATACCATTGCGAACCGCTTTCAGTTCCAGAACTTCAGCCTGCAGCAGGATAGCATTCAGCAAATCGTCAATGCCGGTACCCGCTTTTGCAGATACAGGGATGAACTGCGCTTCGCCGCCCCACTCTTCCGGCATAACACCGTACTGGGACAGTTCGTTCTTAACGCGATCCATATCGGCTTCTGGTTTGTCGATTTTGTTTACCGCAACGACTAAAGGAACCTGCGCCGCTTTCGCGTGCTGGATAGCTTCAATAGTCTGCGGCATAACGCCATCATCGGCAGCAACAACCAGAACAACAATATCTGTCGCCTGCGCACCACGAGCACGCATGGAAGTAAATGCGGCGTGACCCGGGGTATCCAGGAAGGTGATCATACCGTTATCAGTTTCAACGTGATAAGCACCGATATGCTGGGTAATACCACCCGCTTCGCCGGATGCGACTTTAGTTGAACGAATATAGTCGAGCAGAGAAGTTTTACCGTGGTCGACGTGACCCATGATGGTCACAACCGGTGCCCGCGGTTCAGCCGCAGCGCCAGTATCACGGTCGCTCATTACCGCTTCTTCCAGCTCATTCTCACGACGCAGGGTCACTTTGTGGCCCATCTCTTCGGCAACCAGCTGTGCGGTTTCCTGGTCGATGACCTGGTTGATGGTAGCCATTGCGCCCAATTTCATCATTGCTTTGATGACCTGAGAGCCTTTGACTGCCATTTTGTTCGCCAGATCGCCAACGGTGATGGTTTCGCCAATCACAACATCACGGTTAACTGCCTGAGCTGGCTTCTGGAAACCTTGTTGCAGAGCAGAACCTTTACGATGCTTGCCGCCTTTGCCACCGCGAACAGCAGCACGGGCTTCTTCACGATCGGCTTTAGACTCAGCGTGTTTATTACCTTTCTTCGCCGGACGCGCAGCCTTAGTACTACGGGTACGACCACGACCACCTTCTACTTCACGATCGTTATCATCTTCAGCCTGACGCGCATGCTGAGAAGTCGTTACGTGATAGTCGGTAGTTTCTTCAGGGGTTTCTGGAGTTTCAGTCCAGTTCTTTTCATTTTCTTGAGCCATACGGCGTGCTTCTTCCGCTACACGGCGCGCTTCTTCTTCAAGTTTGCGGCGTGCTTCTTCTTCCGATTTGCGCTTCAGCTCCGCAGCTTCGTTCTCGCGGCGGGACTTCTCAGCCTGGGCGGTTTTGGTCATATCGTCGGTTTGTTGATTGCTCACTTTGTCTTTTTCCGCGGCTTCACGTTTCGCTTTCTCAGCGAGTTCACGTTTAGCTTGTTCTGCGGCCTCACGTTCAGCTTTTAATTGCGCCTCGCGTTTGGCCGATTCTTCTGCCTCACGACGGGCTTGCTCTTCCGCTTCACGCTGCGCCTGCTCTTCCGCGGCAAGGCGTTCAGCCTCTTGCGGATCGCGTTTCACAAAGGTGCGTTTCTTGCGGACTTCGATTTGTACCGATTTACTCTTTCCACCGGTACCTGGAATATTTAACGTGCTGCGCGTTTTGCGCTGCAGCGTCAGCTTGTCGGGCGCCGAGCCGTGTTCACGGTTCAGGTGCGTCAACAAGGTTTGCTTCTCTTGCGCGGTCACAGAATCATCAACCGATTTGCGGATCCCTGCATCAGCAAATTGCTGTATCAGGCGATCCACAGAGGTCTGAATTTCTGAGGCCAGCGCTTTAATGGTCACATCTGTCATGCTGTTCCTTCCTGCTACAGTTTATTACGCTTCGTCGCCGAACCAACAAATATTACGTGCGGCCATGATGAGCTCTCCGGCTTTTTCGTCAGTTAAGCCTTCGATATCAGCCAGATCATCAATGCCCTGCTCGGCGAGATCTTCCAGCGTACAAACACCACGGGCAGCCAGGGTAAATGCCAGAGAACGATCCAAACCTTCCAGATTCAATAAATCATCTGCAGGTTTGCTGTCTCCCAGGCTTTCTTCCTTAGCCAGCGCCAGCGTGGTCAGCGCATTTTTCGCACGCTCACGAAGTGCTTCAACGGTGGATTCATCCAGACCGTCAATTTCTAGCAGTTCTTTCATTGGCACGTAGGCCAGTTCTTCCAGAGTGGCGAAACCTTCTTCAACCAGCAGTGTGGCGAAATCTTCATCAATATCAAGATATTTAGTGAAGGTATCAATTGCTGCATGGGCTTCAGCCTGATGCTTAGCCTGTAGGTCGTCAACGGTCATAACGTTGAGTTCCCAACCACTCAGTTGCGAAGCAAGACGCACGTTTTGACCATTACGACCAATCGCTTGCGCCAGATTGCCTGCTTCTACTGCGATATCCATGGTGTGTTTGTCTTCATCCACCACGATAGACGCAACGTCAGCCGGTGCCATCGCATTAATCACGAACTGCGCCGGATTATCGTCCCAAAGAACGATATCGATACGTTCACCACCCAGCTCAGTTGAAACTGCCTGAACGCGCGCACCGCGCATACCTACACAAGCACCGACCGGGTCAATACGCTTGTCGTTGGTTTTCACTGCGATTTTAGCACGAGAGCCAGGGTCGCGAGCGGCGGCTTTAATTTCGAGAACTTCTTCACCAATTTCTGGAACCTCAATGCGGAACAATTCGATCAGCATTTCTGGTTTAGAACGGGTGACAAACAGCTGAGCGCCGCGTGCTTCTGGGCGTACTGCATACAGTACACCACGGATACGATCGCCTGGACGGAAGTTTTCACGCGGCAGCATATCTTCACGCAGGATCACAGCTTCAGCATTACTGCCCAGATCCAGCGTAATATTGTCGCGATTCACCTTTTTTACTACGCCGGTGATAATTTCACCTTCGTGCTCACGGAACTGATCGACGACCATTGCACGCTCGGCTTCACGCACTTTTTGTACGATAACCTGCTTCGCTGTCTGTGTAGTGATACGGTCAAAAGTGACGGATTCGATCTGATCTTCGACGTAGTCGCCAGGATTCATGCTTTCGTCTTCGTAACGTGCAGCTTCCAGCGTGATCTCACGAGTCGGCATTGTCACTTCTTCGACGACCAACCAGCGACGGTAGGTATCGAAATCACCGCTTTTACGGTCGATTTCTACGCGAACATCGATCTCTTGCTCGTATTTTTTCTTGGTAGCCGTTGCTAGCGCACTTTCCAACGCTTCGAAAATCTTCTCACGTGGCAGCGCCTTTTCGTTGGAAACGGCTTCAACAACAGCCAAAATTTCTTTGTTCATCGGGGCCTTTCACCTCAATCCAGACTGTTAAAAGTGGGGAACCAGGTTCGCCTTCTGGATGTTACTCAGCGCGAACACTTCATCTTTGCCTTCGACGGTTACCGTGATCATCTCACCGTCTACCGCTTTGATAATGCCCTGCCATTTGCGTCGGTTTTGTACCGCCATGCGCAGAACCAGCAAAACCTCTTCACCGGAGAAACGCTCATAGTGTTCGGCGGTAAACATTGGACGCTCAAGACCTGGGGAAGAAACCTCCAGGTTATAAGCGACGGTGATCGGGTCTTCGACATCCATGACAGCACTGACCTGGTGGCTCACATCAGCACAATCATCAACATTGATGCCATTTTCACTATCAATATAGATGCGCAGTGTGGATGTGCGACTGCGAATAAATTCGATGCCAACCAGCTCAAAGCCAAGCGCTTCAACTGGCGCAGTGAGCATCTCTGTTAATTTTTGCTCTAATGTGGACAAACCCACCCCCAAGACATAAAAAAAGGGCGTATAGCCCAGTTATTCTGAAGTCAGATAACAAAAAACCCCGATAAATCGGGGCTTTAGATAACTGAACCCTGAGATCGCAACTGCGATCTGGAACACTTTCCAGAAGAATTCTTTCAAATTCGGCTACGAAGGACCCGGTCCTCACAGTATATTTGAAAAAGTACTTAATGGGAAAGTGGTTGCGGGGGCCGGATTTGAACCGACGACCTTCGGGTTATGAGCCCGACGAGCTACCAGGCTGCTCCACCCCGCGCCTGAAACGTGGCATATTTTACTCGCTTTGAGTAAAAGACGCAAATACTGCTGGGATTTGGTACCGAGGACGGGACATAAAATCGTGGTGAATTGTATTGATACATCATATATTTTGTCAACATGAATTTCACATTACCCGGTTTTCGTTTGTACTGGTATTTCAGGGGTTTTTTAGTAAAAAGACAATCAGCCCCTTCCTGTCTCCAGCAAAAGATGATTAAATGAAAACTCACAATTAATGCATAAACATGCAATTAAGATTGTTGAGTCGAACTCACCACAGTCTATCTAGCAGGGTTTTATTTTATGACGACGATTCTCAAGCATCTCCCGGTTGGTCAACGTATTGGTATCGCTTTCTCTGGTGGACTGGATACCAGTGCCGCACTGCTTTGGATGCGCAAAAAAGGCGCAGTCCCTTATGCATATACCGCCAACCTCGGCCAGCCAGACGAAGACGATTATGATGCCATTCCTCGTCGTGCTAAAGAATATGGTGCAGAAGGCGCTCGTCTGATCGACTGCCGTAAGCAACTGGTCGCTGAAGGTATCGCCGCCATTCAGTGTGGTGCATTTCATAACACCACCGGTGGATTGACCTACTTTAACACGACGCCTTTGGGTCGCGCAGTCACTGGTACCATGCTGGTTGCCGCGATGAAAGAAGATGGAGTAAACATCTGGGGCGACGGTAGCACCTATAAAGGCAACGATATCGAACGCTTCTATCGTTATGGCCTGCTAACCAACGCCGAGCTGCAAATTTACAAACCATGGCTGGATAGCGACTTTATCGATGAGTTAGGCGGCCGCCTGGAAATGTCCGAGTTTATGATTTCCTGTGGCTTCGATTACAAAATGTCCGTTGAAAAAGCCTACTCCACTGACTCCAATATGCTGGGCGCGACGCACGAAGCCAAGGACCTTGAGTTTCTGAACTCCAGCGTCAAAATTGTTAATCCAATCATGGGTGTTAAGTTCTGGGATGAGAGCGTGAAGATCCCAGCAGAAGAAGTCATCATTCGTTTTGAACAGGGTCATCCAGTGGCGCTGAACGGACAGACCTTCAGTGATGACGTTGAGCTGGTGATGGAAGCTAACCGTATCGGCGGTCGTCACGGTTTGGGTATGAGCGACCAGATTGAAAACCGTATTATCGAAGCGAAGAGCCGCGGAATTTATGAAGCACCCGGAATGGCGCTGCTGCATATTGCGTACGAGCGTCTGCTGACCGGTATCCATAACGAAGATACTATTGAGCAATATCACGCACACGGTCGCCAGTTGGGCCGTCTGTTGTATCAAGGTCGCTGGTTCGATTCCCAGGCATTGATGCTGCGTGATGCGTTGCAGCGCTGGGTAGCAAGCCAAATTACTGGCGAAGTTACTCTTGAGCTACGTCGCGGTAACGACTATTCCATCCTTAACACCGTCTCTGACAACCTGACCTACAAAGCAGAGCGACTGACCATGGAAAAAGGTGATTCGATGTTCTCTGCCGAAGACCGTATCGGTCAGTTGACGATGCGTAATCTGGATATTACCGATACCCGTGAGAAGCTGTTTGGTTATGCGCAGTCTGGTTTGCTGACCGCATCTTCCGCCACTGGTTTACCGCAGGTGGAAAATCTGGAAAACAAGAGCAAGTAATCAAACTGATAAAGTACAGAAGGCCGCACCTGCGGCCTTTTTTATGCACGAAATCTAAACATACGGCTAATGATAATTGAGCGGAGAGTATGACCTGGCATGCATCCATTACTCTTTTTCAGGCGAAAAAAAGACGCTTTTCAGCGTCTTTTCTTCGAAATATTGGTACCGAGGATGGGACTCGAACCCACAAGCCCGTTAGGGCACTACCACCTCAAGGTAGCGTGTCTACCAATTCCACCACCTCGGTACGGATACTATTTATTAGTGCGGGATATCACTGCTCGGCTGGGCCGGAGCTGTCGGCTGAGTTTGCTCAGTTTTTGGAGCACTCAAATTATCCCACTCACTTCCTTTATTGGTCTTGTTGCTGTTGATGTTACCCAGCGCCAGACTGATGATGAAGAACAGCGCAGCAAGAATGCCTGTCATGCGGGTCATGAAGTTGCCTGAACCACTAGAACCAAACAACGTGCCGGAAGCGCCTGCTCCGAAGGAGGCTCCCATATCAGCGCCTTTACCTTGCTGCAGCATAATCAGACCAACCAGGCCAATCGCCACAATAAGGAAAACAACTAAAAGAGCTTCGTACATAATCAACCTGTTCCTTGCGGATTCGCCGCATACCAAGTGCTTCGACCAATAAAGCGGGACGTTTTGATGTTTCCCACTGAAGCGGGTGTGAATACTAACCAAAGCGAATGACCTTCGCAAGGGCAATTTCAGCGCATTGTATCAAGTGCGGAAAAAAACAGCAAAAAACGTTTATTTGTCGATTATAAGGCGACAAGCGCCGCCTTTTTAATCACTTAGCCAGATATATCAAACGCTCTTAACTGCATCAGCGATACGATGAGCAAACTCATGTACCTGCTCTTGATGTTCACCTTCTACCATCACACGAATCAGCGGCTCAGTTCCTGATTTACGCAGTAACACACGCCCCCGGTTACCCAGCGCGGTTTCCACTTCTGCCGTTACCGCTTTCACATGTTCATGTTCCAGTGGATTGCCGCTGCCTTCAGTAAAGCGGACATTGACCAGAATTTGCGGGAACATTTTCATACCACTGCATAAGTCATGCAGGCTCATGTGGTTACGCGCCATTGCCGCAACAACCTGCAGGCTGGCGACGATACCATCCCCCGTCGTGGTCTTATCCAACAGAATCACGTGACCAGAGTTCTCCGCACCGATACGCCAGCCTTTCTCCTGAAGTTTCTCCAGTACATAGCGGTCCCCTACTTTTGCACGAACAAAAGGAATACCTAGCTGTTTGAGCGCCAGCTCCAGACCCATGTTGCTCATGAGTGTCCCAACGGCACCGCCTCGTAGCTGCCCCTGACGTAACCCTTCACGGGCAATGATGTAGAGAATCTGGTCACCATCAACTTTGTTGCCTTCATGGTCAACCATAATGACGCGGTCGCCATCACCATCATAAGCAATACCCAAGTCAGCTTTTTCTGCCAATACGCGGGCCTGTAGAGCACGAACATCTGTCGCCCCAACTTCTTCATTGATATTGAGGCCATCAGGCTCACAGCCCATTGTAATAACCTGAGCACCCAGCTCACGGAAAACGCTTGGGGCAATATGGTAAGTTGCCCCATGAGCACAATCGACCACAACTTTCAGAGCATTCAGGCTCAGCTCGTTCGGGAAGGTTCCCTTACAAAATTCAATATAGCGACCTGCGGCATCAACAATACGGCTGGCTTTACCCAGTTCTGCAGAATCTACGCAGGTGAGCTCCTTCTCCATCTCGGCTTCAATGGCTTCTTCAACTTCATCCGGTAACTTAGTGCCCTCGATGGAGAAAAATTTAATACCATTGTCATAGAACGGATTATGCGAGGCGGAAATCACAATCCCGGCTTCGGCACGGAACGTACGCGTCAGATAGGCGATTGCCGGAGTTGGCATCGGCCCGGTAAAGGAAGCAGATAGCCCCGCGGCAGCCAAACCGGCCTCCAGCGCAGACTCCAGCATATAGCCAGAAATACGAGTATCTTTACCTATAATAATTTTACGCGATCCATGGCGTGCCAGCACTTTTCCTGCCGCCCAGCCTAGCTTCAATACAAATTCCGGCGTAATCGGCGCGTCGCCTACGCGGCCACGAATACCATCAGTCCCAAAATATTTACGGTTACTCATAACGTTTATTTTCCTTAGCGGCCAGGGTAGCTTCCACCACGCGCAGCGCTTCTACCGTTTCTTTGACATCATGGACGCGGATAATCTGCGCGCCCTGCATTGCTGCAATGACTGCGCAAGCCAGGCTACCATTCAGGCGCTCTGTCGGCCCAACATTAAGTAACTGACCTACCATTGACTTACGCGACATACCTACCAGTAGCGGGAGACCGAAATGATGGAATTCCCCAAGCCGGGCAAGCAGCTCATAATTATGAGAAAGATTTTTACCGAAACCGAATCCCGGGTCGAGCAGCAATTTCTCTTTTGAGATACCAGCCTGCTCGCAACGCACAATATGTTCGACAAAAAAGCGCTCAACATCAGCAAAGACATCGGCATACTTTGGCGCTTCCTGCATTGTTTTCGGCTGTCCCTGCATGTGCATGAGACATACTGGCAACCCGGTTTCGGCTGCCGCTTCCAGCGCACCTGGCTCCGTAAGCGAACGAATATCATTGATGATATGCGCGCCGACCCGCGCTGACTCGCGAATGACCTCCGGCTTCGAGGTATCAACGGAAATCCACACCTCAAAGCGCTGAGCAATCGCTTCCACCGCCGGAATCACTCGTGCCAGCTCCTCCTCAACGCTAACATCCGCAGCCCCCGGACGTGTCGATTCTCCGCCGATATCAATGATAGTTGCCCCTGCATTGATCATCAGATTGGCATGCTTAACCGCTTCCACCAACGTATTGTGGGTTCCGCCGTCAGAGAACGAGTCCGGTGTAACGTTGAGAATCCCCATCACATGTGGATGAGAGAGATTGAGGGTCGAACCCTGGGCTACGAGTTTCATCACAAAATCCCTGAATCAGAGAGAGGTTGAAAAAGAAAAACCCCGGAGCGGATGCCCAGGGGTTTTAGAAAAGTACAGCAGATCAATAGCGGCTAACTTATTTGTCGCCTAGCTGTTCTGACATGGTGTTGCCCGGGTTTGGCGTACGCGGTTCATCGACCGGACGCGGCGCACTCGGGGTGCCATTATTGCCAGAATTATTAGATGAACCCGGTTCTTCCCAGCCAGCTGGCGGGCGAACATCGCGGCGAGCCATCAGATCATCAATCTGCGGTGCATCGATGGTCTCATATTTCATGAGCGCATCTTTCATCGAATGCAAAATATCCAGATTGTCGTTCAGCAAATGGCGTGCACGATCGTAGTTACGCTCAATCAGTAATTTCACTTCTTGATCGATAATACGCGCGGTTTCATCAGACATATGTTTCGCTTTCGCGACGCTGCGACCGAGGAACACTTCACCCTCTTCTTCCGCATACAACAACGGACCGAGTTTTTCAGAGAAGCCCCACTGGGTCACCATGTTACGTGCCAGATTAGTCGCAACTTTGATATCGTTTGAAGCCCCGGTAGAAACATGTTCTACGCCGTAGATAATCTCTTCTGCAAGACGACCACCGTACAGAGTTGAGATCTGACTTTCCAGTTTCTGACGGCTGGCGCTTATTGCGTCGCCTTCAGGCAGGAAGAAGGTCACACCCAACGCACGTCCGCGCGGAATAATCGTCACTTTATGCACCGGATCGTGTTCCGGAACCAGACGACCAATAATCGCGTGGCCAGCTTCGTGATAAGCAGTGGATTCCTTCTGCGCTTCGGTCATCACCATGGAGCGACGTTCCGCGCCCATCATGATTTTGTCTTTCGCTTTCTCGAACTCAACCATCGAAACAACACGCTTGTTGCCACGCGCAGCGAACAACGCCGCTTCGTTCACCAGGTTTGCCAGGTCAGCACCGGAGAAACCAGGTGTTCCGCGGGCAATGATTGCCGCATCAATATCCGGAGACAGCGGTACGCGACGCATGTGAACTTTAAGAATCTGTTCACGGCCACGGACATCCGGCAGACCCACCACAACCTGACGGTCAAAACGGCCTGGACGCAGCAGAGCCGGGTCAAGTACGTCAGGACGGTTAGTCGCAGCAATCACGATGATGCCTTCATTACCTTCGAAGCCATCCATCTCAACCAGCATTTGGTTCAGAGTCTGCTCACGTTCATCATGACCGCCGCCAAGACCTGCACCACGCTGGCGACCAACGGCATCGATTTCATCGATAAAGATAATGCATGGAGCCGCTTTCTTAGCCTGTTCGAACATGTCACGCACACGTGATGCACCGACACCCACAAACATTTCAACAAAGTCAGAGCCCGAAATAGTAAAGAACGGTACTTTAGCTTCGCCAGCGATCGCTTTCGCCAACAGCGTTTTACCCGTACCCGGAGGACCAACCATCAGGACGCCTTTCGGGATTTTACCGCCCAGTTTCTGGAAACGGCTTGGCTCACGCAGGTATTCAACCAGTTCAGCCACTTCCTCTTTTGCTTCGTCACAACCCGCAACGTCGGCAAAAGTGGTTTTGATCTGATCCTCCGTCAACATGCGCGCTTTGCTCTTACCGAACGACATGGCACCTTTGCCACCGCCGCCCTGCATCTGACGCATGAAGAAGATCCAGACACCAATCAACAACAGCATTGGGAACCAGGAAATGAAGATAGAAGCCAGCAGGCTTGGCTCTTCTGGCGGTTCGCCAACCACTTTGACGTTTTTCGTCAACAGGTTATCGAGCAGCTTCGGATCGTTAACCGGAATGTAAGTCGTGTAACGGTTACTATCTTTCTTGGTAACGTTAATCTCACGTCCGTTGATACGCGCTTCGCGAACCTGGTCCTGATTGACCTCTTGCAGGAAGGTTGAATAATCTACCTTTCGGCCATTCGACTCGCTGGGCCCAAAGCTCTGGAATACTGACATCAGCACAACGGCAATGACCAGCCAGAGTATTAGGTTTTTCGCCATGTCACTCAAGGGATTAACCTCTTATTACAACTGTGTTAAAAACAGCGTCAGGATACTCTATATCCAGTTTCTTTCAAACTTTCGTTTGAAATCTACCGGTTATGGTTTACGCCCGGTCGCTACAATGTACACTTCACGCGAACGGGCGCGAGAAGAGTCCGGCTTACGAACTTTGACCTTCGTAAACAGGGAGCGAATCTCTCTTAGATACTCATCGAAGCCTTCGCCCTGGAACACCTTCACTACAAAACTACCACCTGGCGCTAATACATCACGAGCCATTCCAAGCGCCAATTCCACCAGATACATGGCCCGGGGAATATCCACCGCCGGTGTTCCACACATATTTGGTGCCATATCGGACATGACCACTTGTACTTTACTGTCACCTACGCGCTCAAGTAACGCTTTCAGGACTAATTCATCACGAAAGTCACCCTGAAGGAAGTCCACACCAACGATTGGATCCATAGGTAAAAGATCGCAAGCAATGATGCGGCCGCTGTTACCGATCTGCGTAACCGCATATTGCGACCAGCCACCGGGTGCAGCGCCGAGGTCAACAATCGTCATCCCCGGTTTAAAAATTTTGTCACTTTGCTGTATTTCATCAAGTTTAAACCAGGCACGGGAACGTAACCCCTTTTTCTGTGCCTGTTGAACATATTTATCGCTAAAGTGTTCCTGGAGCCAACGACTTGAGCTGGCAGAACGCTTTTTACCTGTCATTTAACATTCCCATTTCGGGTTCATCATACTTTGCGACGTAAAAATCGGCACGGTAGTTTGGCGATATATGGGAGATGGCGGTAGAATGAACCGTTTTCAATCCCAACGTAAGCAAAAAAATACGATGAATCTGAGTACTAAACAAAAACAGCACCTGAAAGGTCTGGCACATCCGCTCAAGCCGGTAGTTATGCTTGGCAACAATGGTTTGACCGAAGGGGTACTGGCCGAGATTGAACAAGCGTTAGAGCACCATGAACTTATCAAGGTGAAGATCGCCTCGGAAGATCGCGACACTAAAACCTTGATCGTGGAAGCCATCGTGCGCGAAACCGGCGCCTGTAACGTACAGGTCATCGGTAAAACGCTGGTCCTGTATCGCCCGACTAAAGAGCGTAAAATCTCGCTGCCACGCTAAGAATATCCTGGTTATCGACACAACTTTGTGTAAATCGAGGGTTTTCTGCGGGTAGACGAGCAAAATGCCATGCTCCGGACGTTGATAAAAGGCCGCTATGCGGCCTTTTTCCTTTCTTTACAATCCATCAACATCGTAGCCGTAAATTCGGATTAAAGGTACTCAACCTTAATAATTTCGAATTCGACTTCACCGCCTGGTGTACGGATTACGACAACATCATCCTGTTCTTTACCGATCAGGCCACGTGCAATCGGCGAGTTTACAGAAATCAGATTTTGCTTAAAATCAGCTTCATCGTCGCCAACGATACGGTAAGTCTGCTCTTCATCAGTATCAAGATTCAAAACACTGACTGTTGAAGCAAAAATCACCCGGCCATTGTTTGACATTTTGGTGATATCGATAACCTGCGCATTCGACAGTTTCGCTTCGATATCCTTAATGCGACCTTCACAAAAACCCTGCTGTTCACGAGCTGCATGATACTCAGCATTCTCTTTCAGATCGCCGTGTTCACGGGCATCAGCGATAGCAGCAATAATTTCAGGGCGACGCACGGACTTCAGAAAATCCAGTTCTTCGCGCAATTTTTCAGCGCCACGTAAGGTCATCGGAATAGCTTGCATTTGTTATACCTCTTTATCATTCTTTCATGGAACGGACATCACCGCTCCGCAACCGGTCAAGCCTTAAGCAAGACAGGAGCAAAAAGAAAACCGACCCGGAAAGCAATCCCCAGGCCAGCAGCAATTTTCAATTTGATATGTATTTTACCCTGAAGTTCACTATGGGTCATCGTTTACTTTACAGGGTGTTGCACCGTAGTATGACGGCTCGGTTTCAGGTTGTTAGCGCGAGATTATGCGATTTTCCAGATTTATCATCGGATTGACTGCCGGCATAGCGATTAGCGCTCAAGCGGCGAACATTGACGAGTACATCAACCAGCTTCCTGCGGGTGCTAACCTTGCCTTTATGGCGCAAAAGGTAGGCTCCCCGACGCCGGAGATAGACTTTCACAGCCAACAAATGGCGCTCCCAGCCAGTACCCAGAAAGTGATAACCGCTCTGGCCGCGCTGCTGCAACTGGGTCCGAATTTCCGCTTCACTACGACGCTGGAAACTAAAGGCAATCTTGAAGGTGGCGTACTAAAGGGCGATCTTATTGCGCGTTTCGGCGGCGATCCAACGCTCAAACGCCAGGATATACGTAATATGGTCGCCACGTTGAAAAAAGCGGGTGTCCAGCGTATTGAAGGCAATGTGCTTATCGATACTTCTGTGTTTGCCAGTCATGACAAAGCGCCAGGCTGGCCGTGGAATGATATGACACAATGCTTTAGCGCGCCCCCAGCGGCGGCTATTGTCGATCGCAACTGCTTCTCCATTTCACTCTACAGCGCGCAAAAGCCGGGAGATCTGGCGTTTATCCGTGTGGCATCCTACTACCCGGTGACGATGTTCAGTCAAGTGCGCACCCTGGCGCGAGGCTCTTCTGAGGCGCAATACTGCGAGCTAGACGTGGTCCCAGGCGATCTAAATCGATATACCCTAACCGGATGTCTACCACAGCGCAGCGAACCTTTGCCATTGGCCTTCGCCATCCAGGATGGTGCTGGCTATGCCGGTGCGATTCTGAAGTCTGAACTGACTGATGCCGGTATTACCTGGAGCGGTACACTGCTGCGCCAGACATTGGCTAACGACCCCGGTACCGTGCTCGCAACAACCCAATCTGCACCGCTGCACGACCTGCTGCGGATCATGCTGAAAAAATCAGACAATATGATTGCCGATACCGTATTTCGTACCATTGGACACGCTCGTTTCGGCGTACCGGGTACCTGGCGAGCGGGTTCCGATGCAGTACGGCAAATCCTGCGCCAGCAGGCCAGTGTCGATCTCGGGAATACCATTATTGCGGATGGCTCAGGTCTGTCGCGCCATAACCTCATCGCACCCGCGACAATGATGCAGGTGCTACAGTACATTGCTCAGCACGATACTGAACTCAACTTTATTTCAATGCTGCCTCTGGCAGGGCACGATGGCTCTCTGCAATATCGCGCGGGTCTACATCAGGCTGGCGTTGATGGCAAAGTTTCCGCCAAAACGGGCTCTCTGCAAGGAGTTTACAATCTGGCTGGTTTCATCACCACGGCCAGCGGGCAGAAGATCGCATTTGTGCAATATTTATCAGGATATGCTGTGCCACCAGCCGATCAACGCAATCGACGTATTCCACTCGTGCGTTTCGAAAGTCGGTTGTACAAGGATTTGTATCAGAATAACTAAGACAAAGGGCCGCATCACATGCGGCCCTTTTAGATTGCTCAGAATTAACGTTTGTAGATGAATTCGACGCCTTCTTCGTCGTCTTCGTCCCAATCATCATCCCAGTCTTCGTCATCTTCCACTTCGACTTCCGCTTCTTCAAGCTGCTGACGATGGTAGTCGTCCCACATAAACTCGACTTTTTCCGCCGACTTCGCTTCTTCAGCGTGAACGATTGGATTTTCGATGATAAAGGTCATCACGTCCCAGCACAGGTCCTTCACCCCCTGCTGGCTGGCGGCAGAAATCAGATAGAACTTGTCTTCCCAGCCCAGCGCTTCAGCGATGGTTTTCGCTTTGGCTTCCGCCTCGGCTTTATCCATCAGGTCGATCTTGTTAAAGACCAGCCAGCGCGGTTTAGAAGCCAGTTTCTCGCTGTATTTCTCCAGCTCACCGATAATGATCCGCGCGTTCTCAACCGGATCGGAGCCGTCAATCGGTTCGATATCAATGAGGTGCAAGAGTACACGGCAGCGTTCAAGGTGCTTCAGGAAGCGAATACCAAGACCGGCCCCCTCTGCAGCGCCTTCAATCAGTCCAGGGATATCCGCAACAACGAAGCTCTTCTCATTGTCCATACGCACAACACCGAGGCTCGGTACCAGCGTAGTAAACGGATAATCAGCGACTTTGGGCTTCGCTGCTGAGACTGCACGAATAAAGGTGGATTTACCTGCATTCGGCATCCCCAGCATCCCTACGTCCGCCAGCAGCATCAGCTCCAGTTGCAGATCGCGTTTATCGCCTGGTGTACCCATGGTTTTCTGACGCGGAGTACGGTTGACGGACGATTTGAAGCGGGTGTTACCCAGACCGTGCCAGCCGCCTTTTGCGACCATCAGGCGCTGACCGTGCTTGGTCATATCGCCCATCGTCTCACCGGTCCCCTGGTCAATCACACGGGTCCCTACCGGCACCTTCACCGTCACATCTTTACCGCGCTTACCGGTACAGTCGCGACTCTGACCATTCTGTCCACGCTCAGCGCGGAAGGACTTCTCAAAACGGTAGTCGATCAAGGTATTCAGGTTCTCATCCGCTTCAAGCCAGACATCACCACCATCACCACCATCACCACCGTCCGGGCCGCCTCTCGGGATATATTTTTCGCGGCGGAAGCTAACGCAACCATTGCCGCCATCACCTGCTACGACCAGGATCGTTGCTTCATCAACAAACTTCATTTTACTCTCCGTAAATCATTCGCCTGAGCGGGGCAGCGGCACAACCGCTCCTCGCTTTCGCCACCGCCCCCAAAGACGATGGCCGACGGCGGAATACATCGCGCCCGCAACCACGACAAACGCACCGAGATAACCCATCAGGTTCAACAGCGGTCTGGCGAAAACGTCTGGCCAGGCCAGTGATAATAAATCTGAAAATAGCAGCGTAAACAGCGGCGTTAAGGTAATCAACGCGCTCACTTGCGCCGCCTGCCAGCGCGCCATAGCTTCCGCCAGCGCACCGTAGCCCACCAGAGTATTCAACCCGCAAAAAACCAGGCAGGCCAGTTGCCAGTCGCTTAATGCCAGTACCTGCGATGGCGTCGCCAACGGCAGAAGCGCTATCGTACATAAAGTGTACAGCAAAAACAGGATCTGCTGTGATGCCAGACGGCGTAATAACACCTTTTGCGCGACGCCATAACTCACCCATACCGTCGCGGCCCCAACACCGAAAATTACCCCCCACGTGTAATCAGTCAGGCGGGTAAAAATCTCAATCAGGCTGGTGTTGAAGAACATCACCAGACCGCTAACCAGCATCATCGCCCCCACAATCTGAGTACCGCGCATTCTCTCTTTGAGGATAAACACGCTGGCAACCATCATACCGACAGGGGACAACTGACCAATCACCTGGGAAGCGGTGGGGCTGAGATATTGCAGGGAAGAACTAAACAGAATGAAGTTACCGAACAAACCACCTGTCGCAATGGCCAGTAGTATTAACCAGCGCGGCTTGCGAAAGATGCGCAGCGGAGGTAGCTTCCCTTTGATGACCAGGATGGTCCCAAGACCAAAACTTGCCATCAAAAAGCGATAAAAGACCACCGTCGGCGGCTCCATCACTTCAAGAACCTGCTTCATAGCGATCGGCAAAGCACCCCAGCACATTGCAGTGGTGAGCGCTAAAAGAATGCCGATGCCGGCCTGCTGCTTCATGCCCGTTTTCCCTGCAGAAAATTTTCCGGGTTTTCAATGTAAAAAGCCCCGCAACACGTTGCGGGGCTTTAATCCGTTACCGGACCACGAAAAACTTACTCAGCAACGATGCTGATGTATTTACGGTTGTTCGGGCCTTTAACTTCAAATTTCACTTTGCCGTCTGCTTTAGCAAACAGAGTGTGGTCACGACCGCAACCTACGTTAGTGCCAGCGTGGAATTTGGTACCACGTTGACGAACGATGATGCTACCCGCCAGAACGGATTCGCCACCGAAACGCTTAACGCCAAGGCGTTTAGCTTCTGAATCGCGACCGTTACGAGTTGAGCCGCCAGCCTTTTTATGTGCCATTTAAATCTCTCCTCAGGTCTTAGGCGCTGATGCCAGTAATTTTCACATCAGTGAACCACTGACGATGGCCCTGCTGCTTACGGTAGTGTTTACGACGACGAAACTTAACGATTTTAACTTTCTCGCCACGACCATGAGCAACAACTTCAGCTTTGATTACGCCGCCCTCAACGAAAGGAACGCCGATCTTAATTTCTTCACCGTTTGCGATCATCAGCACTTCAGCGAACTCAACAGCTTCGCCAGTTGCGATGTCCAGCTTTTCCAGGCGAATGGTTTGACCTTCGCTTACTCGGTGTTGTTTACCACCACTTTGGAAAACCGCGTACATATAGAACTCCGCTTCCGCGCACCTCTTCGTATGATTCAGAGTGCGCTATAAATATTCACAATAGGGCGCGAATATTACGCAAAACGCGAGCCTTTGACAAGAGCGATCAGCGATCAACGCAGAAAAAAAACACAACTTTCACTACAACGTTTATCTACGCCAATTTTTCAGTACAATCACATATTCTTTTAATTCTATCTTAATCCTTCTGTGATCCCATTCGGATACGCGGTAACAGGACATTTGGCCCGGCTTTTGCGATGAATTTAGAAAAAATCAATGAGTTAACCGCGCAGGATATGGCGGGCGTCAATGCGACAATCCTTAAGCAACTCGACTCTGATGTTCAGCTTATCAATCAGTTAGGCTATTACATCGTCAGTGGAGGCGGCAAACGTATTCGTCCGATGATCGCCGTGCTGGCCGCACGGGCCGTCGGTTACCAGGGTAACGCGCACGTCACCATCGCCGCTCTGATCGAATTTATCCATACCGCCACCCTCCTGCATGATGACGTCGTCGATGAGTCAGACATGCGCCGAGGAAAAGCCACAGCAAACGCCGCTTTTGGCAACGCAGCAAGCGTACTGGTGGGTGATTTCATCTATACACGCGCCTTTCAGATGATGACCGCTCTTGGTTCATTGAAGGTTTTGGAAGTGATGTCAGAAGCCGTTAACGTCATTGCAGAAGGCGAAGTTCTGCAATTAATGAACGTCAACGATCCCGACATCACTGAAGAAAACTATATGCGGGTTATTTACAGCAAGACCGCCCGCCTGTTTGAAGCCGCTGCCCAGTGTTCCGGGGTTCTGGCCGACTGTACTGCAGAACAAGAGAAAGCGTTGCAGGATTACGGACGCTATCTGGGTACTGCTTTCCAGCTAATCGATGATTTACTCGACTACAGTTCCGATGGCGAGCGTCTTGGCAAAAACGTCGGGGATGATCTCAACGAAGGCAAACCCACCCTTCCGCTGCTGCACGCAATGCGTCATGGCACAGTAGAGCAATCCGCTATGATTCGCGGCGCGATTGAGCAAGGTAACGGCCGCCACCTGCTGGAAGCCGTACTGGAAACCATGGCGGCCTGCGGTTCGCTTGAATGGACCCAAAAACGTGCAGAGGAAGAGGCGGATAAAGCAATTGCCGCACTTCAGGTCCTTCCTGACTCCCAGTGGCGCGAAGCGCTAATTGGTCTCGCCCATATTGCGGTACAACGCGACCATTAATCCCCCCTCACTTTCCCGCGCACTACGCGGGAAAGTTCCAATAAGATTCAATAACGTCTCCCACAACTTGATATATTCCTAATATTTCATCCCATTAAAAGAACTTGTTAGAACAATACTGGAACTCAAGGTATAGTCATTTCGTCGCTCGTTAAGGACGATCGGATCTTTATTACCAGGAGAATTTATGGATAAGTTCATTGACTGGCATCCGGCGGATATCATTGCCGGATTACGCAAAAAAGGGACGTCGCTGGCGGCTGAATCGCGGCGTAATGGTTTGAGTTCCTCCACGCTTGCCAATGCGTTAACCCGCCCCTGGCCCAAAGGTGAGCTAATAATTGCGAATGCGCTGGAAACAACGCCATGGATCATTTGGCCATCGCGCTATCACGATCCCAATACCCATCAGTTTATCGACAGGACGCAGATGATGCGTCAAAGGAAGAATAACAAGTAAAGCGAGGTCATACAGACAACAGCCCCCGGACAAGCGTCAGAGGGCTGCTGCCGCTACAGGTTTATTCGCCTTTGACGCGTTCTATATTTGCGCCCAACGCCTGCAGTTTATCTTCAATACGTTCGTACCCACGGTCAATGTGGTAGATACGATCGACAATCGTCGTACCCTCCGCAATACAGCCCGCCAGCACCAGACTTGCTGACGCACGTAAATCGGTCGCCATCACCTGAGCACCAGAAAGCTGCTCTACACCGTGACAAATCGCCGTATTGCTCTCGATTTCCGCATGAGCGCCCATACGGATCAGTTCCGGTATGTGCATAAAGCGGTTTTCAAAGATGGTTTCAGTGATCACACCTGTCCCTTCTGCGACCAGGTTCAGCAACGTGAACTGAGCCTGCATATCCGTCGGGAAGCCCGGATGCGGAGCAGTACGAACGTTAACGGCCTTCGGACGATGACCATGCATATCCAGACTAATCCAGTCCTCACCGGTTTCAATATCTGCCCCGGCATCACGCAGCTTCGCCAGAACAGCATCCAGGGTATCAGGCTGGGCATTACGGCACAGGATCTTACCGCCAGAAATGGCGGCAGCCACCAGGAAAGTACCCGTTTCGATACGGTCTGGTAGAACACGGTATACGCCGCCGCCCAAACGCGCAACGCCTTCGATGGTGATACGATCGGTACCCTGACCTTTGATCTTCGCACCCAGCGTATTCAGGAAGTTCGCGGTATCGACAATTTCCGGCTCGCGCGCGGCGTTTTCGATAACAGTAGTGCCTTCCGCCAGCGTCGCAGCACTCATGATGGTCACGGTCGCACCAACGCTGACCTTATCCATCACAATATGCGCGCCCTTTAAACGCCCATTGACCGATGCTTTAACATAGCCTTCTTCCAGTTTGATTTCCGCGCCCAGTTGTTCAAGACCGGTGATATGCAAATCAACCGGACGAGCGCCAATGGCGCAGCCGCCTGGGAGTGAAACCTGGCCCTGACCAAAACGAGCCACCAGCGGCCCCAGCGCCCAAATAGAGGCGCGCATGGTTTTAACCAAATCGTACGGAGCACAGAAGACGTCAACCGGGCCAGCATCGATCCATACAGAACCATTACGCTTAACGTTCGCGCCCAACTGGCTCAGCAGTTTCATGGTGGTATCGATGTCTTTCAGCTTCGGTACGTTTTGGATCTCAATCGGCTCGTCGGCTAACAGCGCGGCAAAGAGGATTGGCAGGGCGGCGTTTTTCGCACCGGAAATCGTGACTTCGCCCTGAAGACGAGTCGGCCCCTGAACACGGAATTTATCCATTGATTCTGTTCTCTGTTAAGAATTCACATACGCTGTGGGGAACATCCCCACAGCTTATAAGCCATTTAGTTTGCGGTCACGCGCCCACTCCTGCGGGGTAAACGCTTTAATCGACAGAGCATGGATGCGGTTGTCGGCAATAAATTCCATTAACGGGGCGTAGATAGCCTGTTGCTTCTTGACCCGGCTCATGCCGTCGAACATCTCACCCACAGCAATAACCTGAAAGTGGCTGCCATCGCCAGAGACGTGGACTTCCTGAAGGGAGAGTGCGTTCATCAGCACGGTCTGAATTTCATGATTTTCCATGGGCTAGTTTTATCTGATAGTGAAAACAGCCCAACATCTTAGAGGAAAGTGGCGCGGTCTTAAACAAGCAAAAAGCCCCATCGAAAAGTTTGATGGGGCTTTCAGAATAGCTTTAGCAGTAAGACACTGAAAAATTATGGGATCATGTCGTCCGGGAGGTTGTAAAGCCCGATCAGGGTTTGCACGTTTTCACTCTTACCCATTAACCGCGCTGCCCGGCCCTGACGACGAATCAGAGCAATGAAATGCACCAATAGCGCCAGACCAGCTGTGTCCACGCGGGTCACCTCATTCAGATCAATTACCGACACGCCATCCGTCGCCTGCGTGCGAGCTTCCCAGAGCGGGACCAGCAGATCCTGGTCCAGCTCCCCGTGCAGCACCAGCGTCTCACCATCGCGAGTCCAGCTCAGCTGCCCGGTCATTATTTTTTCTGTTCCAGGGTAATCGGCTGTGCGGAGCTTGTCTTCAGCTGCGCCGTCAGACCATCAATACCTTTAGTGCGCAACAGGTCACTCCACTCGTTTTGCTTGGTGGTGATCATGCTCACCCCTTCCGCAATCATATCGTAAGCCTGCCAGTGACCTGTTTGGGTATTTTTACGCCACTGGAAATCCAGACGAACCGGCGGACGGCCATTCGGATCGAGGATAGTCACGCGGATTGGAATAATAGTTGCTTCGCCAAGAGGTTGTTCTGGCGCAATTTGGTAAGTCTGCCCGTGATACATTGCCAGCGCCTGGCCGTAAGCCTGTTTCAGATATTCACGGAAAGCGGCGAAATAAGCATCGCGCTGAGCAGGAGTAGCCTCTTTGTAATAACGGCCCAGCACCAGCGCCCCAGCGTATTTTACCTGAACATACGGCAGCAGTTCCTGATCGACGATATCGCGCAGGTAGTTCGGGTTAGCCTGGATCTTCGGCTGCTCATTCTTCAGGCGATCGAAGGTTTTCTGCGCCGCTTCATCCATCAGCTTGTACGGATTAGATTGATCCGCAGCGGTCGCGGCAGTCAAGGGGGCAATCACCAGCATGGCGACCATTAGTAAGCGTTTAAACATATCTTATCTCCTGAAATTAATGCGTCGTGCCGGCTGGCTGCGTAGCGTCAGTATGACTTTCTTCCGCAGCTGGTTCATCGCCAGAATTCTTATTGTCGCTGCCTTTACTGCTGTAAAGGAACTGACCTATTAGATCCTCCAGTACCATTGCAGACTTGGTGTCCTGAATGGTGCCACCATCTTTAAGGATAGAAGTTCCCAGCTCAGGGTCTTCAAAACCAATGTTCATCGCCAGATACTGTTCACCCAGCAGGCCGGAAGTTCTGATTGCCAGCGAGCTGGTATCCGGAATGTGGTTGTAACGCTCATCGATATCGAGAGCCACACGCGGCAGATAGGTTTTCGGGTCGAGCGTGATATCCGCCACGCGCCCTACGACAACACCACCAATACGTACCGGGGACCGCGCTTTCAGACCTCCAATATTGTCAAAGGTGGCGTAGAGTCGATAGGTCGGTTCGGTACGCAAAGAGGTCACGTTTGCCGCCTTCAGGCAGACAAACAGCGCGGCCAGCAGCGCGACCAGTAAGAACACCCCTACCCAGATTTCATTTTTTCTCGTTTGCATGAACTCAATTCCCAAACATCAGCGCAGTCAGCACAAAATCCAGCCCCAGAACCGCCAGCGACGCATGTACCACGGTACGCGTTGTCGCCCGGCTAATCCCGGCGGAAGTGGGGATAGCGTCATAACCGTTAAATAACGCGATCCATGTTACCGTAATGGCGAAAACCAGACTCTTAATCAGGCAGTTAACCAGGTCCATCCGCCAGTCGACGGCATTTTGCATCGCGGTCCAGAAGAATCCACCGTCGATACCCTTCCAGCTAACGCCGACCAGCGATCCCCCCCAGACGCCAACTGCCACGAAAATGATCGTCAACAACGGCAGTGAAATCACCCCGGCCCAGAAACGCGGAGAAATCACGCGGCGAAGCGGATCAACCGCCATCATCTCCATACTGGAGAGCTGCTCGGTCGCACGCATCAGGCCGATTTCAGCAGTCAGCGCCGAACCGGCACGCCCGGCGAACAACAGCGCGGCGACAACCGGCCCCAGTTCACGCAGCAGGGACAGCGCCACCAGCATGCCCAGACTGGTTTCGGCGCTATAGGTGGTTAAGACCAGATACCCCTGCAGTCCCAGAACCATACCAATAAACAGCCCCGAGACGATGATGATCAGCATCGACAGCACGCCGACGTTGTATAGCTGACGCATCAGCAGCGGCGCATGCTTACGAAACTCGGGCTTGCCCACTACGGCGTTGAAGAGCATTAATCCAGCACGCCCAAACGTCGCGATACTTTTAATACCTCGATGCCCGAGCGCGGCCAGCGCATTTAACAGCATGAGTCGCTTAACTCCCTTTGCCTAATAAATCATGGTGATAGTCGCCCGCGGGATAGCGGAACGGCACAGGGCCGTCGGCAATACCATCAATGAACTGACGAACACGAGGATCGGCATTTTCACGCAGCGACTGCGCGCTCCCATGCGCCACAACTTTTTTGTCCGCTACAATATACGCAAAGTCCGCAATGCTGAGCACTTCCGGCACATCATGCGAAACTACGATACAAGTGACACCCAGGGTACTGTTGAGTTCAGAAATCAGCTTCACCAGCACTCCCATGGTAATGGGATCCTGCCCGACAAAAGGCTCATCGAACATGATTAAATCAGGTTCCAGCGCAATGGCCCTCGCCAAAGCGGCGCGGCGCGCCATCCCACCGGAGAGCTCGGAAGGCATCAGCTTCGCGGCACCACGCAGCCCGACAGCTTCCAGCTTCATCATCACCGTGGTGTGCAGGAGCGCTTCCGGCAGGCGGGTATGTTCGCGCAGCGGATAAGCCACGTTATCAAACACGTTCATATCTGTGAACAGCGCGCCGGACTGAAACAGCATGCTCATTCGCTTGCGCACGGTATACAGGCGCGAACGAGACATCTGCGGCACGTTTTCACCATCAAACAGGATCTCGCCCTTGTCTGGTGGGATCTGGCCGCCGATCAGGCGTAACAGGGTAGTTTTGCCGATCCCTGATGGTCCCATGATCGCAGTGATCTTACCGCGAGGCACCGACAGCGAGATGTCGTCGAAAATCACTCGGTCGCTTCTTGAGAAGCGAATACCGCGAACTTCAACTAAATTCGCCAAAGTTTGGCTCATAAAATCATCCTTACTAGACACCCATTGAGCTAAGCATGGCGCTTTCTTTCACCACGAACCCAACATTTTTACAGAATCTTACCTGCCCAGGTTAGCGAAAGCTGGCATTTGTTTTACTTTTGGCACACATAAAGTCAAAATTAAGAATTCGTTACGCTGCCTACGGACGGCCAGCAAGGCGACGATTATACCTGAAGAAAGGACTTTAGATGCTCTTAGCGACGGCTCTGTTAATTATTGGTTTATTGCTGGTTGTCTACAGCGCCGATCGTCTGGTTTACGCCGCTTCAATACTCTGTCGCATGCTGGGGATCCCGCCGCTCATTATCGGTATGACGGTCGTCAGCATCGGTACCAGCCTGCCGGAGATCATCGTATCCGCCGCCGCTTCTCTGCATGGTCAAACCGATCTGGCAATCGGTACGGCACTGGGATCCAACATCACCAATATTTTACTGATCCTTGGTCTCACCGCGCTATTTCAGCCATTTACCGTGCATTCTGATATCCTGCGCCGCGAATTACCGCTAATGTTGCTGGTCAGTTTACTGGCGGGCTTTGTGCTATATGACGGTCAGCTGACGCGTATGGATGGCCTTTTTTTGCTGGCGCTGGCAATACTGTGGCTAGTGTTCACGATTAAAATAGCCCGTCTCGCTGAGCGTCAGGGTAACGACAGCCTGACCCGAGAGCAGCTCGCGGAGCTACCGCGCGAAGGTTCGCTTCCCGTCGCCCTACTGTGGTTGGGTGTCGCGATGATTGTGATGCCGATGGCTACGCGTATGGTGGTCGATAACGCTACGGTGCTAGCGAACTTTTTCGCCATCAGCGAACTGACCGTCGGCTTAACGGTGATTGCTATCGCTACCAGTTTGCCAGAGCTGGCAACCGCTATTGCCGGCGCGCGAAAAGGTGAAAACGATATCGCCATCGGCAATATCATTGGCGCTAATATTCTTAATATCGTGCTGGTTCTCGGGCTTCCCGCGCTGATTGCGCCAGGCACCTTCGCTGCCGAGGCGTTTACCCGCGACTATGGCGTCATGCTGCTGGTCAGCCTGATCTTTGCCCTACTGTGCTGGCGGCGTAAACAGCAGCCTGGTCGGCTAGCAGGCCTACTGCTGGTGGGCGGATTTATGCTTTGGTTGGCGATGCTGTTCTGGACAGCGCCGCTCTTCGTTGAATGATTCGGGATAACATTATGTCGCAAATAGATTTGCCAGCGGATTTTGACTTTCAACGGGCAGGCCGTGAGGTTCTGGAAATTGAACGTGAAGGTCTGGCCCAGCTTGATCAATATATTAATGAAGATTTCACCCGCGCCTGTGAGAGCATTTTTCACTGCAACGGCAAAGTTGTCGTAATGGGGATGGGCAAATCTGGTCATATCGGGCGAAAAATGGCAGCTACCTTTGCCAGCACCGGAACTTCATCATTTTTTGTTCATCCGGGCGAAGCCGCACATGGCGATTTAGGTATGGTCACCCCACGTGATGTGGTTATCGCACTCTCAAATTCGGGTGAGTCAAACGAAATCCTCGCGCTTATCCCCGTTCTTAAACGTCAGCAGGTTTCGCTTATTTGTATCACCAGCCGCCCGGAAAGCAGCATGGCGCGCGCGGCGGACATTCATCTGTGCGTGAAGGTGCCAAAAGAGGCTTGCCCATTAGGGTTGGCGCCAACTTCAAGCACCACTGCCGCGCTGGTGATGGGCGACGCGCTTGCCGTCGCGCTGCTGGAAGCACGCGGTTTTACCGCTGAAGATTTTGCCCTGTCACACCCTGGCGGTGCGCTGGGACGTAAGCTGCTGCTGCGGGTCAATGACATCATGCATACCGGCGATGAAATCCCGCACGTAGGTCTTCAGGCCACGCTGCGCGATGCGCTGCTGGAAATCACGCGCAAAAATTTAGGCATGACCGCTATCTGTGATGATGAAATGAATATCATCGGTATCTTCACCGATGGCGATCTGCGTCGGGTATTTGATACCGGCGTCGATATGCGCAATGCCAGTATTGCCGAGGTGATGACCCGAGGTGGCATCCGTATTCGCCCCGGTATCCTGGCCGTCGATGCGCTGAACCTGATGCAATCCCGTCATATCACCTGCGTGTTGGTTGCTGATGGCGACCGTCTGGTAGGTGTGGTACATATGCACGATCTCTTGCGCGCGGGCGTAGTGTAAGTAAGGAAAAAATAATGAATAATGCTGATGCCCTGATCGCGACCTGTTATGGGCCGGTAAGTCAGGGCTTTATTGATCGCGCAGCGAAGATCCGTTTACTGATCCTCGATGTCGATGGCGTCCTGTCCGATGGGCTTATCTTCATGGGCAACCACGGCGAAGAGCTAAAAGCGTTTAACGTACGTGATGGCTACGGGATCCGTTGCGCCCTGACTTCAGATATTGAAGTGGCGATAATTACCGGACGAAAAGCTAAACTGGTAGAAGACCGTTGCCAAACTCTTGGCATCACGCATCTGTACCAGGGGCAGTCTAATAAACTGCTGGCATTTCATGAATTACTGAACAAACTGGCCGTTCGCGCTGATGAAGTGGCCTATATCGGTGACGATCTGATCGATTGGCCGGTGATGGCTGAGGTTGGTTTAAGCGTAGCGGTGGCAGATGCGCACCCGTTGCTGATCCCGCGCGCAGATTACGTCACTCGCATTAATGGCGGTCGCGGGGCGGTACGGGAAGTTTGCGATTTGCTACTATTGGCGCAGGGCAAGTTGGATGAGGCCAAAGGGCAATCTATATGAGTAAAACCAGACGTTGGGTTATCATTTTACTGTCGCTGGTCGCGCTGATCCTGATCGGCCTGAATCTGGCGAGTACGGACGAGACCACCCAGCAAGCGGTCAATCCTGATGAGCCAACGTATACCAGTGAGCATACCGATACCGTCGTTTATAGTCCGGAAGGGGCGCTTAATTACCGGCTGATCGCTGAACACGTGGAGTATTTTTCCGAACAGCAACTGTCGTGGTTCGCAAAACCGGTAATGACCACCTTCGATACTAACAAAGTACCAACCTGGTCTATCAAAGCGGATAAAGCCAAGTTGACGAATGACCGCATGCTGTATCTTTACGGGCACGTTGAAGTGAATGCGCTGACGGCGGATTCTCAACTGCGCAAAATTACGACGGATAACGCCCAGATAAACCTGGTGACGCAGGATGTTACCTCCGATGACATGGTGACGTTGTACGGAACAACATTTAATTCCAGCGGCCTGAAAATGCGCGGGAACCTGCGCAGCAAAAATGCCGAGCTGATTGAAAAGGTTAGAACCTCATATGAAATTCAGAACAAACAAACTCAGCCTTAAGATTGCGCTCGCCAGCGCCTTACTGGCCGCCAGCCTGCCGGCACTGGCAAAAACCGGTGACACCGATCAGCCAATTCATATTGAATCCGATCAGCAGTCGCTGGATATGCAGGGTAATGTCGTCACGTTTACTGGTAATGTCGTTGTTACCCAGGGAACCATCAAAATCAACGCCGACAAGGTTGTCGTAACTCGCCCGGGCGGAGAGAAAGGCAAAGAGGTTATTGATGGTTATGGTAACCCAGCGACCTTCTTCCAGATGCAGGACAACGGCAAGCCGGTTAAAGGCCGGGCGTCAAAAATGCATTATGAACTGCAAAATGACTTTGTCGTGCTGACCGGCAATGCGCATCTGGAACAGATCGATAGCAATATCCAGGGTGACAAAATCACCTATCTGGTAAAAGAGCAAAAAATGCAGGCGTTCAGCAATAAAGGTGGGCGAGTGACCACGGTTCTGGTTCCTTCGCAGCTGCAGGACAAAGGCACCGACCAGTCAAAGAAGGGTAAGTAATTCGTTATGGCAACATTAACTGCAAAGAATCTCGCCAAAGCTTACAAAGGCCGCCGCGTGGTGGAAGATGTCAGTCTGACCGTGAATTCAGGTGAGATTGTTGGCCTGCTCGGCCCGAACGGTGCGGGTAAAACCACTACCTTCTATATGGTCGTCGGTATCGTTCCGCGCGACGCTGGCAACATCATTATTGACGATGAAGATATCAGCCTGCTGCCACTACATGCTCGCGCGCGTCGCGGTATAGGCTATCTGCCGCAGGAAGCCTCCATATTCCGTCGCCTGAGCGTGTACGATAACCTGATGGCGGTATTGCAGATCCGGGACGACTTAAGCAACGAGCAGCGTGAAGATCGCGCGAAAGAGTTGATGGAAGAGTTTCACATTGAGCACCTGCGCGATAACCTCGGCCAGGCGCTCTCCGGTGGTGAACGTCGCCGCGTCGAAATCGCCCGTGCGCTGGCCGCTAACCCGAAATTTATCCTGCTGGATGAACCTTTTGCTGGCGTCGACCCTATTTCCGTCATCGATATCAAACGTATCATTGAGCATCTGCGCGATAGCGGCCTGGGCGTGCTGATTACCGACCATAACGTTAGGGAAACGCTCGCCGTTTGTGAACGTGCCTATATCGTCAGCCAGGGCCATCTGATAGCTCACGGTACACCTCAACAAATCCTTGAAGACGAGCAGGTTAAGCGCGTGTATCTTGGGGAAGACTTCAGACTCTGATAGGGTAGAGGTTACAGACGTTTTAGTCGGAGATATTGGCCCTGAATATGAAGCAAGGTTTGCAATTAAGGCTAAGCCAACAGCTTGCCATGACGCCACAACTGCAGCAGGCGATTCGTTTACTGCAGTTGTCCACGTTAGAACTCCAGCAAGAACTCCAGCAGGCGCTGGATAGCAACCCGTTGCTGGAGCAAACCGATCTTCACGATGAGGTAGAAACCAAAGAGGCCGAGGATCGCGAATCTCTGGATACCGTCGATGCCCTTGAGCAAAAAGACATGCCTGAAGAACTGCCGCTTGATGCCAGCTGGGATGAGATTTATACAGCAGGAACGCCATCAGGTAACGGCGTCGATTATCAGGATGACGAACTGCCCGTCTACCAGGGTGAGACCACTCAAAGCCTGCAAGATTACCTGATGTGGCAGGTTGAACTTACACCGTTCACTGATACCGATCGCGCCATCGCGACCTCCATTGTCGATGCCGTTGATGATACCGGCTATCTCACTATTTCTGTCGAAGACATCGTTGAGAGCATTGGCGATGATGAAATCGGACTTGAAGAAGTTGAAGCCGTCCTCAAGCGCATTCAGCGTTTCGACCCCGTCGGCGTAGCGGCAAAAGATCTGCGCGACTGCCTACTGGTTCAACTTTCGCAGTTTGCCAGAGAAACACCCTGGATTGATGAAGCACGTCAGATCATCAGCGATCACCTTGATCTACTAGCGAATCATGATTTCCGCTCTCTCATGCGCGTAACCCGCCTCAAAGAAGAAGTATTAAAGGAAGCGGTAAGCCTGATCCAATCCCTGGATCCGCGCCCTGGTCAATCCATTCAAACTGGCGAACCAGAATATGTCATTCCTGACGTGCTGGTGCGTAAGGTGAATGACCACTGGGTCGTTGAACTCAATTCAGATAGCCTACCGCGCCTGAAGATCAATCAGCACTATGCTGCCATGGGTAACAGCACACGCAATGATGCCGACGGCCAGTTTATCCGCAGCAATCTGCAAGAGGCTCGCTGGCTGATCAAAAGCCTGGAGAGCCGTAACGATACGCTACTGCGCGTCAGTCGCTGCATTGTTGAGCAGCAGCAGGCCTTTTTCGAGAAAGGTGAAGAGCATATGAAGCCGATGGTACTGGCTGATATTGCTCAGGCCGTCGAAATGCATGAATCGACCATTTCACGTGTTACTACCCAAAAATACCTGCATAGTCCACGCGGTATTTTTGAGCTGAAGTATTTCTTCTCCAGCCATGTAAGCACAGAAGGCGGCGGCGAAGCATCGTCGACGGCCATTCGCGCGCTGGTGAAGAAGTTAATCGCCGCGGAGAACCCCGCGAAGCCGTTGAGCGACAGTAAGCTCACCACCATGTTATCCGATCAGGGTATTATGGTGGCGCGCCGCACCGTCGCTAAGTATCGAGAGTCTTTATCCATTCCGCCGTCGAATCAGCGTAAACAACTGGTTTGACCCAACCGATAAGGAAGACACTATGCAGCTCAACATTACAGGACACAACGTAGAAATAACCCCTGCTCTGCGCGATTTTGTTAATACGAAATTTAGCAAGCTGGAGCAGTTTTTCGATAGGATCAATCAGGTCTACATTGTGTTAAAGGTAGAGAAGGTAACGCAAATTGCGGATGCCAACCTGCATGTCAACGGTGGTGAAATCCATGCCAGTGCGGAAGGGCAGGATATGTATGCCGCTATCGATGGTCTTATTGATAAGCTGGCAAGACAGCTAACAAAACATAAAGATAAACTGAAACAACGCTAATTGTCCGGGCATAACCTACGCCAACCGCCAGCAGGCGGTTGGTCAGGGCGAGCTCAGGTGAAATTATGATAAATAACGATTCGGCTCTACAACTGAGCAATGTCCTTAACCAGGAATGTACCCGTAGCCAGGTTCACTGCCAGAGCAAGAAACGTGCCCTGGAAATCATCAGCGAGCTGGCAGCAAAACAGCTAGGCTTGCCGCCTCAGGTGGTGTTCGAAGCGATCCTCACTCGCGAGAAAATGGGCAGCACCGGGATCGGTAACGGTATCGCGATCCCACACGGAAAACTCGAAGAGGATACGCTGCGGGCCGTTGGCGTTTTTGTCCAACTGGAAACCCCGATCGCTTTTGATGCGATCGATAATCAACCTGTCGATCTCCTGTTTGCGCTTCTCGTTCCCGCCGATCAGACCAAAACTCATCTGCATACGCTTTCACTGGTCGCAAAACGTCTGGCGGATAAAGCAACCTGTCGCCGACTACGCGCCGCCCAAAGCAACGAAGAGTTGTATGAAATTATCACCGAAGCAGGAAGCAACGATGGGGCATAACGGGAGTCGCACCTTACTCTTTATCGTACTGAGGAGAAACGGTACATGGTACTGATGATCGTCAGCGGCCGTTCAGGATCGGGGAAATCCGTCGCCCTGCGAGCGCTGGAAGATATGGGTTTCTACTGTGTGGACAACCTACCGGTGGTTTTGTTACCCGAACTGGCACGCTCGCTTGCAGATAGAAATATCTCAGCTGCCGTCAGCATTGACGTACGTAACATGCCTGAGTCACCGGAAATCTTTGAGCAGGCAATGAAAAATCTGCCCGCAGAATTTTCGCCTCAGTTGCTGTTTCTTGACGCCGATCGCAACACCTTAATTCGCCGCTACAGCGATACGCGCCGCTTACATCCGCTGTCGAGCAAAAATCTGTCGCTCGAAAGCGCTATTGATGAAGAGAGCGACCTGCTGGAACCACTGCGTTCTCGCGCCGATCTGATCGTCGATACTTCCGAGATGTCGGTGCATGAGCTGGCAGAAATGCTGCGTACCCGTTTGCTAGGCAAACGCGAACGTGAGCTGACGATGGTCTTCGAATCTTTCGGCTTCAAGCATGGTATCCCTATCGATGCCGACTACGTTTTCGATGTGCGCTTCCTGCCTAATCCGCACTGGGATCCGAAACTGCGCCCGATGACAGGTCTGGACAAACCTGTCGCCGCCTTCCTCGACCGACACACGGAAGTTCACAATTTTATCTACCAGACTCGTAGCTATCTTGAACTATGGTTACCCATGCTGGAAACCAATAATCGCAGCTATCTGACGGTGGCCATTGGTTGTACTGGCGGTAAACACCGTTCGGTCTACATCGCCGAACAGCTGGCTGACTACTTCCGCTCGCGCGGTAAGAACGTGCAGTCTCGTCATCGGACGCTGGAAAAACGTAAATCATGACCGTTAAGCAAACCGTTGAGATCACCAATAAGCTGGGCATGCATGCCCGCCCGGCAATGAAGTTGTTTGAGTTAATGCAGAACTATGATGCTGAAGTCCTGCTGCGCAATGATGAAGGTACTGAGGCAGAGGCCAATAGCGTAATTGCCCTGCTGATGCTTGACTCAGCCAAAGGACGTCAGATTGAGATTGAAGCGAATGGCCCGCAGGAAGTTGAAGCGCTGGCAGCGGTTATCGCGCTGTTCAACGCCGGTTTTGATGAAGACTAGCACGACCCCCGGTTGCGTCGCGTGATGCTTACCGGAGTTATAAATTTAGCCACTATAAACATCAATGTAGCTTATTTTTCTGCATAAACCCTTCCCCACCCAACTGACGCATCTGGCGTAAAATCCACGCTTGCCGACTACGGACGTATCCTGACGGTGCGTCTGCGCGAAAGCGAATCGGGTTAGGCAAGACCGCAGCTAACAGTGCCGCTTCAGAAGCGGTCAACTTACTGGCCGGTTTATGAAAATAGCGCTGTGATGCGGCTTCCACACCAAACGTCCCTTCACCAAACTCAGCAATATTCAAATAAACCGTGAGGATGCGTTTTTTGCTCCAGACGGTCTCGATACCAACGGTCAGCCCAGCCTCCAGCCCTTTTCTCAGCCAGCTGCGACCATCCCACAAGAACAGATTCTTTGCTGTCTGCTGTGATAGCGTTGAGGCACCGCGAATGCGGCTCTCGTTGCGCTCATTATGTGCCAACGCCTTCTCAATGGCGGAAACATCAAAACCCCAGTGCTCAGGGAATTTCTGATCTTCAGCAGCAATAACCGCAAGCCCCATCCAGGGAGATATCTCATCCATCCCCACCCAATCAGAATGGGCGACGTAATGAAAATTCCCAGAGGCCCAGGCACTGACTTGTCGTTCCAGCATCACGGCCGAAAAAGGAACCGGCACGATGCTAAACAGCACAATGCCACCGCCCCATACCACCAAACATGCCAACAACAACCGCAGCAAAAGACGTTTGATCATTCGCAGCGGGGAAAAACGAGACTTCATGCAGTCAGAACCAGCACGCGAGCGACCAGTTTTTCAATTCCGCTCGCCGCTTCAGCAATATTCTGCGCCAGCATATATGCCGGAGTCGTCACCACTTTGTGGTCTTCATCAACCACTATGTCATCGACCGGGCAAGGCACGTGTTCAGCGCCCATCTCCTCTAATGCATCTGCGGTATCCAGATCGGTGCCGATAGTCACGCGTAGCGGAAATGAGAAAATTTTAGGTAGCAACGCCGGAGCGATACAGATAAAACCCAACGGTTTACCCGCCAGATGCATGGCCAGAGCCAGTTCTTTCAGATCGCTATCCACCGTACATTCACTGCCCTGGGAAGCAAAGCTACTGAGGTTTTTCGCCGCGCCAAATCCGCCGGGCACAATCAGCGCATCCAGCTCATCCGCTCGGGCATCTGCCAGGGGACGAATTTCCCCGCGCACAATACGTGCGGCCTCAACGAGCACATTACGGCTTTCAGCCTGCGCTTCCCCGGTCAAATGATTGATTACATCAGTTTGTACTTTATCAGGTGCAAAACAGATGGCCTGGGCGCCGCTGCGAGCAATCGCCAGCAAGGTAATAACCGCTTCATGAATTTCGCTGCCGTCATAAACACCGCAACCGCTTAGCACCACACCAATTTTCTTCATCACATCAGCCCCTTAGTACAAGTTTATGGAACCAGTCAAAAATTTTGATTTACTCGCTATGCTTCACATATTTTACCGATTCACGTAACAAATTATTTAAGCTTTGCTATCTTAATCAGCGAGCAAGCCAAATCCTCAGGTTGCGCCGTGTAAAAAAATCACTCAAATGATTCTGGCACAACAACCAGTTCCCTGGTGTTGGCGCAGTATTCGCGCACCCCGGTTTATCCGGGGTCATTTTTTATCAGCCGCCGCTACCCACGCTTTCAGTACCGCAACGTCGCTTTGCCACTCGGATTTCATCTCTTCAACCCATTCTGCAACGTTATCTGACCATGCCGGCAAATCTGGTGACTGAATCTGTTGTCCAAGCTGCTGAATGTGACGCAAACCAATTGAGCCAGCCGCCCCCTTAATTTTATGCCCTTCGTCGACAATGCCTTTCTGGTCACGCGCGGTTAGATTCGATTCCAGAACCGCCAGATAGCCCGGCATCATTCTCTCGAAAACTGCCAGACCGTCATTGATAAGCTTCGGTCCCACCAGTTCGATATACTGCTCAAGCATCGGAACATCCAGTACAGAAGCCGATTTATTGACATCTACAGATGGCATATCGTTCTCTTCCTCTTCCGGTGAATCCCAGAATTTTTTGATAATTGCGGTTAGCGCCGGGACCGATAACGGTTTACTCAGGACATCGTCCATCCCGGCGTCCAGATACTCGTTTTTGTTCTTCAGTACATTAGCGGTGAGCGCCACCAGCGGCGGGAGTTCATCAGCAGCAAAGCGTTGTTTCAGCTGGCGAGAGATATCCAGTCCCGTCATATCCGGCAGCTGAATATCGAGCAGAACCAGGTCGTATTCGCCGGGCACAAACATCTCCAGCGCGGCCTTACCGGTCATCGCCACATCCACGCTATTGCCTAGTTTCTCCAGCACCGAGCGCGCGACGATCACATTCAGTTCAATATCTTCCACCAACAACACGTTCAGCGCCGGTAATGGCATTTCATCTTCTGCCAAAGTGTCTTCGACTTCTTCAGCAATAGCAGGTGCATGTACGGTGAGCGTAAAGGTCGCCCCTTTGCCCGGCAGGCTGGAAACGCAGATATCACCGCCCATGTTGCGCGCCAGACGACGCGATACCGCAAGGCCAATACCGGTGCCGGTCGCGGGTTTGCCTCCCTGGCTATCTTTAACCTGATAATACATGGCAAAGATTTTGTCCTGTTCCGCTTCAGGAATACCAATACCGGAATCTTCTACTTCAAAATGCAGAATATCGCCTTCGTCATAACACACGCGGACGTTCACATTCCCGCCCTGCGGAGTAAATTTCACCGCGTTACTAATGAGGTTCCACAGAATCTGGCGTAGCCGCGTACCGTCGGTTATCACTTGATGCGGCAGCGGAAGGGCGGGTTCCAGCACAAAGTGCAGACCTTTCTGCTGCGCCTGCAGGCCAGAGAGGTTTTCCAGATCAGCAAGGAAGCCAGTGAAATCAACCGGCTGATTATCCAGCTGAATTTTACGCCGCTCCATTTTGTCCATCTCAATAATATCGTTGAAGATATTACCCAGCGTCACGGCTGAGACATGGATAGTTTTCAGGTATTTTTCCTGCTCTCCGGTTAGATCGGTATCCAGCAGGATCCTGCTAAGCCCCACGATGCCATTAAGCGGCGTACGCAGCTCGTGGCTAATAGTAGAGATAAAGGTGGTCTTATCACGGCTGGCCCTCTCCAGCGCGTCCTGATAGCGCTTACGCTCGGTAATATCGCGACCGAAGCCCATCAAGCCACGTCGCTTACCTACGCGGTCATAATAAGGTACCTTGCGGATTTCAAAGCAGGCCTTGCGCCCATCCGGATAATCCAGCCACTGCTCATAGGTCAGCGATACGTTATGCCGGAAAACTTTCTCATCCGTTTCCAGCACTTTCTCCGCCACTTCTGCGCCATAAACATCCTGTGGCTTCAGATGAATAAGCTGCTTTTCACTTTTACCGGTCAGCAGTTCCATCGCCCGGTTGCAGCCAGAAAACTCTTTATCTTCATTACGATAGAAAACTAAATCCGGAGACGCATCAAGGAAGGAGCGCAGGAAGGAGGATTGCTGCTCAAGCTGAATTTGCGCCTCTTCACGTTCCTTCATCTCAATTTTCAGTTGCTCAAGCGTCGTTTCACGTTCTGCTTCAGCTTTTTCACGTTCGCCGATTTCCTGATTAAGCTGGGCGATGTTGTCCTTAAGCTGCACATTCAACTTGAGATCGCGCTCGCGCATCTCCTCCAGCTTCTCCACTAGCCGCGAGAGACGCTGCCGGGACTCTTCCAGTTGCTCAACAACGACCGAGAGGAAATAGACCGCCCACGGGGTAATCAGCAGGCCAAAGAAGATGGAGCGGATAACATCAATACTTTCTACCTGGCCGTGCAGCACCATGGTCACGGCCATTTGCACCACAATCGCCAGTACCACCAGCGCAAGGGCCAGCAGCATGGAAAAGCGCACCAGACCCAACTTCATCATCAGGTCAACATAATACTGCGCCAGCATACGGATTTGCTTCATAGGAGATTCCTTCGCGACAACTTCGCACAATAATACTCAATTCTGAGCAAGACGCTGTAAGTTGTGCAAAAAATGCGGGAAGGATTGTGTTACGCGGCTGACCCTGGATTACAGTCAGCCGGAATATAGATTGGAAACAGGACTGGTCGTTAGCGCTTACTGAGTGCTTCCCATAGCCCTTTGAGGTAGGTTACTCCCAGCGCGCGATCGTACAACCCGTAGCCTGGACGCCCTGTTTCTCCCCAAATAAAGCGCCCATGATCCGGACGGATATAGCCGCTAAAACCATTGTCATAGAGCGCCTGCATCACTTTGTACATATCTAAAGAGCCAAATTCTGATGGGTGAGCGCACTCATAAAAGTCTTTGTCTTTGATGAGGTTTATATTACGCACATGGGCAAAATGGATTCGCTTACGGCGGGTAAACTCGGCCAGAATCGAGTAGACATCATTAGCCGGGTCTTCCGCGATAGAGCCGGTACAGAGCGTGATGCCATTCGCCTCTGAATCCACCGCCCGACAAATCCAGTCCAGATCGTCACGATTTTTCACCACTCGCGGTAGACCAAAAATTGAGTACGGCGGATCGTCCGGATGAATAGCCATTTTCACCCCCACCTCTTCACAAATAGGGATCACTGCATTCAGGAAATAGACCAGGTTTTCGCGCAGTACTGTGTCATCAACATCTTTATATTGAGCAAACAGGTCCTGAACTTTTGCCAGCCGCTCTGGTTCCCAGCCCGGCAGCGCAAAACCATTCGAATTTTCCAGAACCTCTTTCACCACCTCTTCAAGACTCTTATCAATGTCTTTCTTCTCAAAAGCCATCGTCAGGGAGCCATCCGGCAGAACATAGTTCATGTCCGTCTTCATCCAGTCAAAAACCGGCATGAAGTTGTAGCAAATGACCTTAACGCCAAACTGAGCAAGATTGCGGATAGTTTGCTGATAATTGGCGATATAACGATCGCGGGAAGGTAAACCGATCTTAATATCATCATGAATGTTGACGCTTTCAATGACTTCCATTGTAAGCCCAGCGGCATGGGCTTGCTTCACCAGATCCTCAATTTTATCAACTGGCCAGACCTCACCAACGGCGACATCATAAAGTGCGCCTACAACACCTTCTACACCCGGAACCTGGCGAATATATTCCAGAGAGACCTTATCTTCATCTGGACCAAACCAACGCATTGTCATCTGCATACGAAACCACCTGAGTCAATGTTATCAATAAGCAATAGCCTACTACCATACCAGTTTTCATAACCAGAGATATATTGACGATAGTGACAAAGATCACATTACTTTTTGCAGGCTGTCGTGAAAGAGACTCGTGACGTTTTTCATTATTTCGTGGTTACCGGAGATACCCAGCCAGGACCGATGGCTGAGCCCTGGACACCGTGCTGATTAAGGTATTTATCCAGCTCAACCATCCCGGTCCAGCGGTTCTCACACCACAGCGGTGCCAGCAGCGTCGGACGACGGGCACTGGCAGAAATACGGTGATAAATAATCTCAGGTGGGGTATGGCGAATCATCTCTCCTGCAGTGACCGTATAGTCGTCCAGTTCAATACCGTTCAACCTTCCGGCTTCCCACGCTTTTGCCATGATGCTGCCCTTCACAATATGAAGTGGATGCAACTTAATACCATCAACGCCGGTTTCAACCACCCGATCCAGGGTTTGCAGGCAATGATGCTGCCCCTCTCCCGGTAGCCCGACAATCAGATGTGAACATACTTTCAGACCACGTTCACGCGCCAGTCGGGTCGTGTGCTGATAGCAGGCAAAATCGTGACCGCGATTTATCCGATGCAGCGTTTTATCATGTGCGGTTTGCAGCCCAAGCTCCAGCCATACTTCATAACCCAACTCCCGATATTCGCTAAGTAAATCCAATACTGCTTCAGGCACACAGTCCGGGCGAGTGCCGACGCACAGCCCAACCATATTGGCCTGGCTCACCGCTTGCTGATACATGGAGCGCAGTACCTGAACTTCAGCAAAAGTGCTGGTGTAGGCCTGAAAATAAGCCAGATAGCGCTGAGCGCGATTAACCCGCTGCGCCTGATACGCCAGCTGTTCGGCAATCGAAATATACTGCTGTTGTTCATCAGCGAAAGATGCCACATTACAAAATGTGCAGCCGCCACGACCAATCGTGCCATCGCGATTTGGACAGCTAAATCCACCATGCAGCGTCAGTTTATGAACCTTTTCGCCATAACGACGCGCAAGATCCCCACCAAACATATTGACTAATTTTTGTAACTGCATAATCTGATAGACCGGCCTTAAGAAAAGGGCCAAGCCTGCCATTTTTAGCTACCGACGGCGATGACCTGGATCAATCGTCAACGCGGCCGCTTACCTCATTGCATAAACACTCAAGATAACCGCAATTTAATTCACATTCATAGTGATGAGTTTTCCTTATACATAGACTCTGGTTTTGCCATTATCTTTGTCAGGACATAAAACAGTATTACTTTCCGCAATTCACATAAAAAGCAGTCAAATAGTCTGAGATAAAAAAACTATTCAGCACAGACCGATAATCTTGTGCCATCGATATAGTGAGACAGATCACACTCAATTATGCCGTCGGTTACGTTTCAGCAGCATTCGAAATGTCATTATTCTCTTAAAAATCATAAAATTAAGTGTTGCATAGCACATTTTTGTATAAATAAGATTGCCATTTGACGTATGTGCGGATTCCCGATAAGTTGGGAATCCGCTGGAAGCTTTCTGGATGAGCGCTCTGCTCATCATATTTATGCAGTAATTGAGATTCCCTCTTAACAGCAAGTCCTCAAACTTGTGTACCGATGCGAAAAGGATTTAAAGAGGGCGAATGCGAGGTGCAAACCCCGTCGCCATGCTCTTTCTGTGCCCGTGCGCAACGGTTCGGAGGGTGTCCCGTAGAGCCTGGGGAGGTTCACTGATATGTTGTACGATAAATCCCTTGAGAGGGATAACTGTGGTTTCGGCCTGATCGCCCACATAGAAGGCGAACCTAGCCACAAGGTAGTGCGAACCGCTATACACGCACTGGCCCGAATGCAGCACCGCGGCGCGATCCTCGCCGATGGAAAAACCGGCGACGGTTGTGGCTTGCTGCTACAAAAACCCGATCGTTTCTTCCGAATCGTTGCGGAAGAGCGCGGCTGGCGTTTAGCCAAAAATTACGCCGTTGGGATGTTATTCCTTAATAAAGATCCTGAACTGGCCAAAGCGGCACGCCGCATCGTCGAAGAAGAACTTCAACGCGAAACCTTGTCTATTGTCGGCTGGCGCGAAGTGCCAACCAACGAAGGCGTTCTCGGTGAAATCGCACTCTCCTCGCTGCCCCGTATTGAACAAATCTTTGTTAACGCCCCGGCTGGCTGGCGTCCGCGTGATATGGAGCGCCGTTTATTCATCGCCCGTCGCCGTATCGAAAAGCGCTTGCAAGAAGATAAAGATTTCTACGTTTGCAGCCTGTCTAATCTGGTGAACATTTATAAAGGTCTGTGTATGCCGGCGGATTTGCCGCGCTTCTACCTGGACCTCGCGGACCTGCGTCTGGAATCAGCCATCTGCCTGTTCCACCAGCGCTTTTCCACCAACACCGTGCCGCGCTGGCCGCTGGCGCAGCCGTTCCGCTATCTGGCGCACAACGGCGAAATTAATACCATCACCGGTAACCGCCAGTGGGCCCGCGCCCGTACCTATAAGTTCCAGACGCCGTTGATCCCGGATCTCCACGATGCTGCGCCATTCGTCAATGAAACCGGCTCTGACTCCAGTTCGATGGATAATATGCTGGAACTGCTGCTGGCGGGCGGGATGGACATTATCCGTGCCATGCGCCTGCTGGTGCCGCCAGCCTGGCAGAACAACCCGGATATGGATCCCGACCTGCGTTCATTCTTCGACTTTAACTCCATGCACATGGAGCCGTGGGATGGCCCGGCAGGTATCGTGATGTCCGACGGTCGCTATGCGGCCTGTAACCTCGACCGTAACGGCCTGCGCCCGGCGCGCTACGTTATCACCAAAGATAAGCTGATCACCTGCGCCTCTGAAGTCGGCATCTGGGATTACCAGCCGGATGAAGTGGTCGAAAAAGGCCGCGTTGGCCCAGGCGAGCTGATGGTTATCGATACCCGTGAGGGGCGTATTCTGCATTCAGCGGAAACCGATAACGATCTAAAAAGCCGTCATCCATATAAAGAGTGGATGGAGAAAAACGTCCGCCGTCTGGTCCCGTTTGAAGACCTGCCTGATGAAGATGTTGGCAGCCGTCAGTTTGATGACGACACGCTCGCCAGCTATCAGAAACAGTTTAACTACAGCGCTGAAGAGCTGGATTCCGTCCTGCGCGTGCTGGGCGAAAACGGCCAGGAAGCGGTCGGTTCAATGGGTGATGATACCCCATTCGCCGTGCTCTCCAGCCAACCGCGTATCATTTACGATTACTTCCGCCAGCAGTTCGCGCAGGTGACTAACCCGCCGATCGATCCGCTGCGTGAAGCCCACGTAATGTCGCTGGCCACCAGCATCGGCCGCGAAATGAACGTCTTCTGCGAAGCGGAAGGCCAGGCGCACCGTCTGAGCTTTAAGTCGCCAATTCTGCTGTACTCCGATTTTAAACAGCTGACCACCATGGAAGAGGAGCACTATCGCGCCGACGTCCTGGATATCACGTTTGATGCCACCGAAACCACGCTGGCTGAGACGGTGAAGGCGCTGTGCGATACAGCCGAACAAATGGTGCGTGACGGAACCGTCCTGTTGGTGCTCTCTGACCGCAACATCGCTAAAAACCGTCTGCCGGTACCCGCTCCGATGGCGGTAGGCGCGATCCAGACCCGTCTGGTCGATAAGAGCCTGCGCTGCGATGCCAACATTATTGTCGAAACCGCCAGCGCCCGCGACCCGCACCACTTTGCGGTTCTACTGGGCTTCGGCGCGACGGCCATCTATCCGTACCTCGCCTATGAAACTCTGGCGAAGCTGGTAGATAACAAAGCCATCGACAAAGAGTACCGCGCGGTGATGTTGAACTACCGTAACGGCATCAATAAAGGTCTGTATAAGATCATGTCGAAGATGGGGATTTCAACAATCGCGTCCTATCGCTGCTCGAAACTGTTCGAAGCAGTGGGCCTGCATCGCGAAGTGTCTGACCTGTGCTTCCTGGGCGTTGTCAGCCGTATCGGCGGCGCCGGTTTCGACGACTTCCAGCAGGATCTACTGAACCTGTCAAAACGTGCCTGGCTGGCGCGTAAGCCACTGGATCAGGGCGGTCTGCTGAAATACGTCCACGGCGGCGAATATCACGCCTACAACCCGGACGTGGTGCGTACCCTGCAACAAGCGGTACAAAGCGGCGAATACAGCGATTACCAGCAGTACGCAAAACTGGTTAACGAACGCCCGGCGGCAACGCTGCGCGATCTGCTGGCCATTACCCCGGACGGCACTACCGTCAGCCTGGACGACGTTGAACCGGCAAACGGACTGTTTAAACGCTTCGATACGGCAGCAATGTCCATCGGCGCGCTGAGCCCTGAAGCGCACGAAGCGCTGGCGGAAGCGATGAACAGCATCGGCGGCAACTCGAACTCCGGCGAAGGCGGCGAAGACCCGGCGCGCTACGGCACCAATAAGGTGTCGCGCATTAAGCAGGTCGCCTCTGGTCGCTTCGGCGTGACTCCGGCCTACCTGGTCAATGCCGACGTTATCCAGATTAAAGTCGCTCAGGGTGCGAAGCCCGGCGAAGGCGGTCAGCTACCGGGTGATAAAGTCACCCCGTATATCGCCAAACTGCGCTATTCAGTACCGGGCGTGACGCTGATCTCCCCGCCGCCGCACCACGATATCTACTCTATCGAGGATCTGGCGCAGCTGATTTTCGACCTGAAACAGGTCAACCCAAAAGCGATGATCTCCGTGAAGCTGGTTTCCGAACCGGGCGTCGGCACCATCGCCACCGGCGTAGCGAAAGCCTATGCAGACCTGATTACCATCGCAGGTTACGACGGCGGCACCGGCGCAAGCCCGCTCTCGTCGGTGAAATATGCAGGCTGTCCGTGGGAACTGGGCCTGGTGGAAACCCAGCAAGCGCTGGTGGCTAACGGTCTGCGTCACAAGATCCGTCTGCAGGTGGATGGCGGTTTAAAAACCGGCGTCGACATCATTAAAGCCGCGATTCTGGGCGCGGAGAGCTTCGGCTTCGGTACCGGTCCGATGGTGGCGCTGGGCTGTAAATATCTGCGTATTTGCCACCTGAACAACTGCGCAACCGGCGTAGCAACTCAGGATGAAAAACTGCGTAAGAACCACTACCACGGCCTGCCGTTCAAAGTGACCAACTACTTTGAATTTATCGCCCGCGAAACCCGCGAGCTGATGGCTTCGCTGGGTGTAAAACGTCTGGTGGATCTGATTGGCCGTACCGACCTGCTGAAAGAGCTGGATGGTTTTACTGCCAAGCAGCAGAAACTGGATCTGGGCAAGCTGCTGGAGACCGCAGAGCCGCATCCAGGCAAAGCGCTGTACTGCACTGAGAACAACCCGCCGTTTGACAATGGCGTGCTCAATGCGCAGCTGCTCCAGCAGGCAAAACCGTTCGTTGACAGCAAGCAGAGTAAAACGTTCTGGTTCGATATCCGCAACACCGACCGCTCCGTTGGGGCATCGCTGTCAGGTTATATCGCCCAGACCCACGGCGACCAGGGTCTGGCAGCCGATCCTATTACCGCTCACTTCAGCGGTACTGCGGGCCAAAGCTTCGGCGTGTGGAACGCAGGTGGCGTTGAGCTGCATCTGACAGGCGATGCCAACGACTATGTCGGTAAAGGTATGGCTGGCGGCCTGCTGGCGATTCGTCCTCCGGTCGGCTCAGCCTTCCGTAGCCACGAAGCCAGCATCATCGGTAACACCTGCCTGTATGGCGCGACCGGTGGTCGTCTGTATGCTGCGGGCCGTGCGGGCGAACGCTTCGCAGTGCGTAACTCTGGCGCGATCACCGTGGTTGAAGGTATCGGCGACAACGGCTGTGAATATATGACCGGTGGGATTGTTTGCGTGCTGGGTAAAACCGGCGTCAACTTCGGCGCGGGGATGACCGGTGGTTTCGGTTACGTTCTGGATGAAGACGGCGACTTCCGCAAACGCGTGAACCCGGAGCTGGTGGAAGTGCTGGATGTTGACTCTCTGGCTATCCATGAAGAGCATCTGCGCGGTTTGATTACCGAGCACGTGCATCTTACCGGTTCGCAGCGCGGCGAAGAAATTCTGGCCAACTGGCCAGCCTTCTCAGCGAAGTTTGCGCTGGTTAAACCGAAGTCCAGCGATGTTAAAGCACTGTTGGGTCACCGTAGTCGTTCCGCAGCTGAGCTGCGGGTGCAGGCGCAGTAAGGGGTTAAGATGAGTCAGAACGTGTATCAATTTATCGACCTCCAGCGCGTTGATCCGCCAAAGAAACCGCTGAAGATCCGCAAGATAGAGTTTATCGAGATCTACGAGCCGTTTTCCGAAGGCCAGGCCAAAGCACAAGCAGACCGCTGCCTGTCCTGCGGCAACCCGTACTGCGAGTGGAAGTGCCCGGTGCACAACTACATCCCGAACTGGCTGAAGCTGGCTAACGAAGGGCGTATTTTTGAAGCGGCAGAACTGTCGCATCAAACCAATACCCTGCCGGAAGTCTGCGGGCGCGTTTGCCCGCAGGATCGTCTGTGCGAAGGTTCCTGTACCCTGAACGACGAGTTCGGTGCGGTGACCATCGGCAATATCGAGCGCTATATCAACGATAAAGCATTCGAAATGGGCTGGCGTCCTGACCTGACCGGCGTCAAGCAGACGGGTAAAACTGTCGCCATTATCGGCGCAGGTCCGGCGGGCCTTGCCTGCGCAGACGTGTTAACTCGTAACGGCGTCAAGGCGGTGGTCTTTGACCGCCACCCGGAAATCGGCGGTCTGCTGACCTTCGGGATTCCGGCCTTCAAGCTGGAAAAAGAGGTCATGACCCGCCGCCGTGAAATCTTCACCGGCATGGGCATTGAGTTCAAACTCAACGTTGAAGTGGGCCGCGATATTCAGCTGGATGATCTACTGAAAGATTACGATGCGGTATTCCTCGGCGTCGGCACCTATCAGTCGATGCGCGGTGGGCTGGAAAATGAAGACGCCTCCGGTGTATTCGACGCGCTGCCGTTCCTGATCGCCAACACTAAGCAGATCATGGGCTTCGGCGAAACGGCTGATGAACCGTATGTCAGCATGGAAGGCAAGCGAGTTGTCGTTCTTGGCGGTGGTGATACCGCGATGGACTGCGTGCGTACCTCCATCCGTCAGAACGCGTCCCATGTCATTTGTGCTTATCGCCGTGATGAAGAGAACATGCCGGGCTCCAGGCGCGAAGTTAAAAACGCGCGTGAAGAAGGCGTGGAATTCCAGTTCAACGTCCAGCCACTGGGCGTGGAAGTGAATGCTAACGGTAAGGTTTGCGGCGTGAAAATGGCGCGTACCGAAATGGGTCAGCCGGATGCGAAAGGCCGCCGCCGCGCGGAAATCGTCGCCGGTTCCGAGCATGTGGTACCTGCCGATGCCGTAGTCATGGCGTTTGGTTTCCGTCCGCACAGCATGGAGTGGTTGGCAAAGCACAGCGTCGAGTTGGATTCGCAGGGCCGTGTTATTGCGCCAGAAGGCAGCGACAACGCCTTCCAGACCAGCAACCCGAAAATCTTCGCCGGCGGTGATATCGTTCGCGGTTCCGACCTGGTCGTGACGGCGATTGCCGAAGGCCGTAAGGCGGCTGACGGGATCCTCAACTACCTGGAAGTGTAAAACCGTTCTGGCTCCCCAGATACAGCTTCGCGCTGATAAATGGGGAGCCAACATTGCTCACCTCAATTCCGCATATTTTATTCTCTGAAAGCCGCTCGCAAATCCTGTTGTAACTGAATGCAAGTAGCCGAATCAGTATTGACCGTATAAGCCCCTGAGCGTATTGATAGCGACATATTTTCAGCTTGCAACTATCACGACAGGGATGAATCCATGACGCTAACCTCAACGCCAAACGCTGATGATTATCAGCAAATCCATGACGAAATTATTAATCTGTTAGACACTGCCCGCACGGAGACAATCCGCAGCATCAATGCCCTGATGACAGCGACCTACTGGGAGATTGGCCGACGTATTGTCGAATTCGAACAAGGCGGTGAAGCGCGGGCGGCTTACGGCACTCAACTTATTGAACGGCTGTCCATAGACTTGAGCCAGCGTTATAAACGTGGGTTTTCCACAAGAAACCTGTGGCAAATTCGTACTTTTTATCTATGTTTTCAACATATTGAAATTCCGCAGACAGTGTCTGCGGAATTCATCACACGTAAGAATCTTGCGGATATTTTCCCACTCCCCTGGTCTGCTTACGTCCGTCTACTCACCGTTAAAAACGCCGAAGCCCGCACTTTTTATGAAAAAGAGACGTTACGTAATGGCTGGTCAGTGCGGCAGCTCGACAGGCAAATTGCCACTCAGTTTTACGAACGGACGCTGCTGTCACATGACAAATCCGCTATGTTGCAGCAGGCTACGCCCGCCATGGCCGAAGTTACGCCGGAGCAAGCTATACGCGACCCCTTCATTCTTGAATTCCTCGATCTGAAAGACGAGTATTCTGAATCCGATTTTGAAGTAGCGCTGATAAACCACCTGATGGACTTTATGCTGGAACTCGGCGATGACTTTGCCTTTGTGGGCCGCCAGCGTCGATTACGTATTGACGATAGCTGGTTTCGCATCGACCTGCTGTTCTTCCATCGCCGCTTGCGCTGCCTGCTCGTCGTTGACCTGAAGGTCGGCAAATTTAGCTACGCCGACGCCGGGCAAATGAACATGTACCTGAACTACGCCAAAGAGCACTGGACGATGCCGGGAGAAAACCCACCCGTAGGATTAATTCTGTGTGCAGAGAAAGGCGCTGGTGAAGCACACTATGCCCTTAGCGGTTTGCCAAACACGGTCCTGGCAAGCGAGTACAAAATGCAGCTACCTGATGAAAAATTACTGGCGGACGAACTCGCCCGCACGCAAACAATGCTGGAAGCCCAAAAGCGCTGATTCGCAGGGTGATTGATGCGGTGGTGGCATCGGTAGTCTATTCCAGTATTTTCGGCGCGATGATGGCCTCTCTTCCGGCGGTGAAAACGCATCTGGTCGTCTTCGATACTGCCGTGGTCGATATGACCGAACAGCTCAACGATCCGGTGGATCTGTTGTTTGGCGTACAGCTTGGCGGTGGTACCGACATCAACCGTGCAGTCGGCTATTGCCAATCGTTAATTCGCGATCCGCAAAGAAGATGTGAACCTGTGGGCGGCGCAGCACGGCATCGTAACCTCACGAGAAAAAAACTGATTGGCCTTACTCTGCCGGAGACAGTGCTCCGGCAGGATTTTTATGCGCCGGACAAATCGGCACGCACTTTAATCACCACTTTTTTAATATCGGCTGGCTCTGTTACCACGCAGCCTGGCTTATGCGGCTCCCCCGGCATAAAGACCGCGAACATGCCGGGCCTCAGGGTGACGGACTGCTCGCTCGCCATTTCACCGCACAGTTGATAATCCTCATCAACGTGTATCTCCTCGCACTGCCGCGCACAGCCGGCCACGCCATAAAAAATACGCTCCTCGCCCGCCAGTAAAATCTGGATATCGATAAACTGCACATGCAGTTCGGCCTTCTTCTCTTCAGGTAAACCTGACGCAAATTGCATCACATTCATAAAGATATCGTCCCCCTGCAGCTCGTAGCTTCCGGGAGCAATACTTTGCAAGTCGTGCGCCTGCGCGAGGGTTATTGCTTGCTGCAACATGGCCGATATTCCAGCCTGCGACGGATTATTGATATCACCGAAAATCATGATTTCTCTCCCAGCCCCACAGCGCCGCACCCAGTAGCCCGGCATCATGCCGATAGCGTGCTTCGCGTAGCGGAACGTGATAAACCGCTGGTTCCTGCGCCAGATATTCACGCACCAGCGGCAAATATCCATTCGCCAGGCCGATGCTGCCGCCAACCACCACGCACTGATAGTCGGTCACTGCTTTAAGATCGGCAATCAACCGCGCCAGCGTTTGCGCCGAGCGCTGAACCAGTGAACGCGCCTGCAGATGATGTTGTTCCGCGAGAGCAAAAATAGATTTCGCATCCAGCCCGGCGAGTTCACCGCCAGCCGCATCGGCAATCGCTCTCCCGGCGGCAATGGCTTCCACGCAACCCACTCGACCACAGCCGCAGCGCGGCCCATTTGGGTCAGCCAGCGTATGTCCGCAATGTCCGGCTAATCCCCCGCTTCCGGTCAGCAGCCTGCCGTTAGTGACCATGCCGCCGCCAACGCCCGTCGAAACCGTCATAAAAACCATATCGCTCACGTTCTCCGTTAACGCACGATATTCTGCCCACGCCGCGGCCTGGGCATCGTTCAGGGCGATACCAGGCAGTCCGCTGAGTTCAGACAAACAATCGATTAAGCGAAAATGCGCCAGACCGCCAAGGTTAGCTGGGTTGAGTGCGGTTAAAATACCGTCCTGAATAATGCCGGTAGAAGCAACCGCAAATCGCTCGGCTTGTGCCAACAGCGGAGCAATCAGCTCTTCTAACGCTAAGGCAAGCCCGGCAGGCCGCTGGCTCGCCGGGGTCGGGATTTCCCGCCGTTCACGAATAGTAAGATCCTTATCGACCAACGCGGCGGCAAGCTTGGTACCGCCAATATCTATCGCCAGCGTGGTCATGGCTTCGCCTCTTTTAACGCCGAGTTATACCACTGGCAAATATGCTCTAGCCGGGTAATCGCTGAACCGACGGTTACCGCCCACGCCCCGTGACGCATAGCTTCTGCCGCCTGAGCGGGGGTGTTATAGCGACCTTCCGCATTCACCCGACAACCCGCCTTCGTCAGCGCTTTCACCAGCGCCAGGTCGGGCTCATCTGGCGTGTGCGACGTGGTATAACCTGAAAGCGTGGTACCAATAATCTCCGCGCCAAGCGCCTGACAGGCCAGGCCATCCTCCAGAGAGGAACAATCGGTCATCGCCAATAGCTTGTGCTGATGAATGCGCGCCAGCAGCGCTGCTACCGGAACCGGGCGTTCACGGTCAGTTCCATCAATGGCGATGATATCGGCCCCGGCCTGCGCCAGCGCATCGATATCTTCCAGATAAGGCGTGATCCGCACCAGCGAATCATCCAGATCGCGTTTAATAATGCCAATAATCGGCACCATAACCAGCGCTCGGGTGGTGCGCAGATTCTCAACTCCTTCAATGCGCAACGCTACTGCGCCCGCCTGCTCCGCCGCCAGCGCCATCGCAGCAACGATCGAAGGGTTGTCCAAAGGGCTGCCGGGCACCGGCTGGCAGGAAACAATAAGCCCGCCGTTAGTGCTGATGCGTAAATCCAATTCTTCCAGCAAAGACATAATAGCTCCCTGATGAATGTTTTCGCCCGGCACCGCTGCCGGGCGCTTGTTATCTGGTTTTAATTAATCCGCTTTTACTGCTACCCAACGGCACCGCGCCGCTGAACGGTTTTCCATCAATCGCATCATGGGTCCGTACAGCTTCCGGGCGGATCCAACGCTGTACGCGGGATGGCATATCCAGACCAATCAACAGGATCACCACGAACGTCAGACCGAAAGAGAGCGATCCCAGTGCGGTACCCAGATCCAGACGCTGGGCAATTAAGGCACCAAGAACCGGCGCAATCGCACCGCCCAGCGCCCCCACGTTGTAGGTAAAACCAAGCCCCGCCGCGCGTTGATCGGTATCGAAGTAGCCGCCGATCAGTTTCGGTAAGATCCCCGAGATCCCCTGTCCTAACATCTGCTGGAAAAACAGTAACAGGCCAAGGACCCATATGTTTGTGCCGCCGATAGCAAAGACCGGAATAATCAACAGCTGCGAAGCCAGCAGGCTACAAACGTAGGCCTTACGGGTTCCCAGCCAGTCGCCGAGAAAACCACCCACGCAGCAGCCGACCGCCGCGCCAAAGCCGCTAAAAAACAGAATTTTCGCTACCGTGGTGTGGTCATAAGCCAGCTCTGTTTTCAGATAAGTGGGCAGCAGCGCCTGGATAGGCCACGAATAAAGGAAAGCGAAAAGCACGACGACCATCAGCATCACGCCAGTAGGCCAACGTTTGCCGCTGCTCTGGACCATAAAGCTGATAAAAATTACTGCGCACATCACGCCCAGTAACAGCACGATACCGGCATTTTGCAAATCGCCTGCAAAGCAAAACCACAGTGCGGTCGCTGCGACAACGGTCATCAGGATATTAATAACCCGATGCTTACCGCGATAAAGCAGATCGACCATCGTCTGCACTGGTTCTTTGCCCTCATGCTTCTCTTTCCAGTCCTCGGCTTCCGGAATATTTTTGCGTAACCAGAGAGCGAAGACGATCGGCACAATGCCAATGAAGAACAGTGCGCGCCAACCCCAGACGGGCACCACCAGGCTGTAAACCTGCGCGGCAATAACGGCCCCGACGGAGAATCCGGAGATCAGAAAACCGCTGGCTTTGTTGCGTAAATGCTTTGGCCAGCTTTCAATAACATAGGTCGCGCTTGAGCCATACTCACCTGCCATTCCCATGCCGATAACCAGACGGGCGATAAACATGGTGGTGTAACCTGGCGCAAAACCGCAAGCCAGGGTACCAAGTGAAAAAAGAATAATGCTGGTGACCATCGCCAGGCGTCGACCATAGCGGTCTCCCATTGCGCCGAGCATCAGGCCGCCAAACCAGCGAGAGATAAAAGCGGCTGAGATCAAGCTGGCCGCCTGAACCGTTGTCAAACCAAAATCCCCCTGGACCTCGGTAAGTACCAGGGCAATCAAGACAAAATCAAAACCATCAAGCAAATATCCCAACCATGCGGCTGAAAAAGCCCGCCACTGAGGGCGACTAAGATGGCGATACCACGGGATATTCTGGGTAGAAGTACTCATTTTACTCTCCCGATAATTTTTTGTTGTTGTGCCGGGTGGCGGCTTCGCCTTACCGGCCTACGGTCGAAATATGTAGGCCGGGCAAGCGTAACCCCCCGGCAACTTGTGGTTACGCCTTCTCTGCCAACAACTGCTGAGCCAGCGCTTTCAGCTCCGGCAGGAATTGTTCGTCAACCGGAGCGAACGGTTTACGGCACAGCGGCTCAGCGACAACATCCATATAGTGCAGCACGGTTTTCAGGCCACGGAATACGCCGGTTTTAATCAGAAGATCGATAACCTTGTTACATTCGCACTGCAAGTGTTGCGCTTTGGCAACATCACCTGCTTTCAGCGCCTGAACGATCCCCTGATAACGCCACCCCATGATGTTGTAGGTGCTGCCAATTCCACCATCGGCACCTGCCAGCAGGCCAGAAGCGAAGATCTCGTCATAGCCGTTGTACAACACCAGGTCCGGATGAGCCCGACGGATTTGCTCCATCTGGTAAAGATCGCCGGAGGTTTGCTTCAGCGCGCCGACGCCCGGCAAGGTCACCAGAGTATTGATCTGATCGAGCGTCAGCTTAACGCCGCTTAGGGCCGGGATGTTGTACACCACCATCGGCAATCCATCAGCCGACTCAATAATGGCCTGATAATGCGCGCAATGTTCTTCAAAGCTAAACGGATAATAGAATGGCGTCACCGCAGAAACGGCATCGTATCCATAGCTTGCCGCGGCCTGTGCCAATTGTTGGCTTTCAAGAGTACTCACGCAGCCGACATGGGCGATCAGCGTCATTTTTCCCTTCGCCTCTTCCGCCACAATCTCCAGTACTTCCTGCCGCTCAGCGCCGCTCTGCACAAAGGCCTCACCAGTGGAGCCTCCCACGTAAAGCCCGTCGATCCCCTGGCTCAGATTGAAACGAACCAGCCGACGCAGACTCTCTTTATCCAGTTTTTGCTGACCATCGAACGGCGTAAGCAGTGCCGCCATGACTCCACGTATATTGACCGCCATATAAACCTCATAGTGATATTAGAGTGATTAACTATGTACCTTTATACCTGTTATACCAGATCGATTAAGCAGCAGCGTAATAGATAACGCTTATAATGCGATCTACTTCACTAAACGATCCCGAGGATCGAGAGGGTTACTTACGTGTCTGTGTTTTCTGGCCAAGGGCGTGCCAGGTGGCGGAGACGCTATTGAGGTGGGTTTGGAGGGCGCGATCGGCTTCATCAGGATCGCGGCGGCGAATAGCATCAACAATAACAATGTGTTGTTGATAGCTCACGCTATTATGTTCATGCAACTCACGTTCTGGCACCGTAGGCCGGGCGGCGATTAGCCAATCCAGCAATGCCACGTGAATAGCCATAAAGATCGGATTACCCGGGATTTCCGCCAGCACGCGGTGAAACTCGACGTCAGATCGGATAAACAGCGCATTGTCATCAAGCGACTGGCTGTTGATCTTCAGCGCCTGCATCAGCTTTTCGATCTGCTCGTCACTGGCATGTTCTGCCGCATAGCGAACCAGGCTGGATTCAAAAAAAAGGCGTAGCTGTTCAAAATGCGCGATACCGCCGGGGTGAGACAAAAAGTCTTTCGCCATGCCGGAAAGCTCGCCAATGATGGTGTCCGCTGAAGGTCGGGACACGCGGGCCCGCTCGCCGTTGCTAATCTGCACCAGTCCCTTGCGCTTCAGCGCCGCCAGCGCTTCGCGAACCGAAGGACGCCCGACGTTAAAAAACGCCATCAATTCACGCTCTGACGGCAGTTGTTCACCTTCGGTAAATTCCCGACGGCGGATCATCTGCTCCAGCTCTTCTTCCACCATTTCAGACAGTTTTTTGCGCGCCAGAGGACGGCGGCCTAGACTGTTGCCAATGGAGGATGGGTTATCTTCGGCTTGTGAATCAAATGCGCTCATAGGGACCATTGTGTGATTTGTGACAGCACGTGACGGCTGTTCCATCTTAACACAAGAATTTTGCAGAGATCAGAAAACAGGCCCCAAAGGGCCTGATAGAGATTACTTCACGACGCGTAGCGCAGGGCGCCCACCGCGTGGCGGAGTTGGCGTATCATCGGGATCGTCATCATGATTATCTGGCTTATCGCCATCAATCACCGACATGACCGTTTCGCTGTCGTTGCCTGGCAATTCTTCGTCATCATTCAGGCTGGTGACGTCTTCATCGTAGGCCGCTTCAGGTTCAAACATGGTGCCCGCACCATTTTCACGTGCGTACACAGCCAGCACTGCAGCCATCGGTACAGAGACATTGCGCGGCACACCGCCGAAACGCGCGTTGAAACGCACTTCGTCGTTAGCCAGTTCCAGATTACCTACAGCACGCGGGGCAATGTTAAGAACGATTTGTCCGTCGCGAGCATACTCCATTGGAACAAGTACGCCCGGCAGCGTCACATCGACGACCAGATGCGGAGTCAGCTGGTTATCCAGCAGCCACTCATAGAACGCCCGTAACAGATACGGGCGACGCGGCGTCAGCTGTGATACATCCATTGATTAGCCTCGACCCAGGCGCATTTCACGCTCGGCTTCAGTTAAAGAAGCGAGGAAGGAATCACGTTCAAATACGCGAGTCATATAGCCCTTGAGCTCTTTCGCGCCAGTTCCGGTCAGTTCCACACCGAGAACAGGCAAACGCCATAGCAGCGGTGCCAGATAGCAATCGACCAGGCTGAACTCATCGCTCAGGAAGTACGGCTTCTGGGTGAAGACTGGCGCAATCGCCTGCAATTCTTCACGCAGTTGCTTACGTGCATTATCAGCCTGCGCAGCAGTACCGGTCTGGATGGTATTCATCAGCGAATACCAGTCTTTTTCGATACGTTGCATGTACAGACGGCTTTCCCCACGAGCTACCGGATATACCGGCATTAACGGCGGATGCGGGAAACGCTCATCCAGGTATTCCATAATGATGCGAGATTCCCACAGAGTGAGCTCACGATCCACAAGCGTTGGTACGCTTTGATTCGGGTTGAGGTCAATCAGATCCTGAGGTGGGTTATCCTTCTCCACGTGTTCTATCTCAAAACTAACACCTTTCTCGGCCAGCACAATGCGGACCTGATGGCTATAGATGTCAGTAGGACCAGAAAACAGCGTCATTACCGAACGTTTGTTGGCAGCGACAGCCATGAAAACCTCCAGGTATATTCAGAATTATTGTACTGCTGCCGACCACGCATGGTCAGCCAGATGTAAAAACCCCATTCGCGTGACATCATTTCCATTTATCATCTAAACAAAAAATGAACAATCACCTGCATTTGGGCAGAAAATTGGATGATAGTTTACCAGATTTTGAAGGCGTTGTGGTGAGGGTATTCTGGAAATGCTGAAAAAGTGGCAAGAACAGGGCAGATCCGTATGGATAATGACAGATTTATCCATAAAAAAACCCGCCGGAGCGGGTTTTTTCGCAAATTGTTCTGCGTGAGCAGAAAACAATTAACGCTTGGAGAACTGCGGACGACGGCGTGCTTTACGCAGACCGACTTTCTTACGTTCAACCTCACGAGCATCACGAGTAACGAAACCAGCTTTACGCAGTTCGCCACGCAGTGACTCATCATATTCCATCAGTGCACGGGTGATACCGTGACGGATAGCGCCAGCTTGACCGGAAATACCACCACCTTTAACGGTGATGTACAGATCCAGTTTACCAATCATGTCGACCAGTTCCAGCGGCTGACGAACTACCATGCGGGCAGTTTCACGACCGAAGTACTGTTCCAGAGAACGCTGATTGATAACGATTTTGCCGTTGCCCGGTTTGATGAAAACGCGAGCTGCGGAACTTTTGCGGCGACCAGTGCCGTAGTATTGATTTTCAGCCATTGCCTATAATCCCGATTAGATGTCAAGAACTTGCGGTTGCTGTGCCGCGTGGTTGTGCTCGTTACCCGCGTAAACTTTCAGTTTACGGTACATAGCACGACCCAGCGGGCCTTTTGGCAGCATGCCTTTAACCGCGATTTCAATCACGCGCTCAGGACGGCGGGCAATCATCTCTTCAAAGGTCGCTTCTTTGATACCACCGATGTGACCGGTGTGGTGATAATACATTTTGTCTTCACGCTTGTTGCCGGTTACAGCAACTTTTTCTGCGTTCAGAACGATGATGTAATCACCGGTATCTACGTGCGGAGTGTATTCCGCTTTATGCTTGCCGCGCAGGCGCAGAGCCAGTTCGGAAGCCAGACGGCCCAGAGTTTTACCGGTCGCGTCAACAACATACCAGTCGCGTTTTACGGTTTCTGGTTTAGCTGTAAAAGTTTTCATTAAAAGCTTACCCAAATAATAAGTTACACGTTGGTGAACACCCAAACGTTTTGTCAGTTGAGGTTCACACGACATTGTCCAGCAAACCTACCCCTTCGAATAGCCTATGCCGGCACATAGAAAGTTTTGGGAAAAAAACCTTCTCGTAACGTGGGGTCGCAAGATTATAGAGAAGTCGGGGTCAAAGATCGACCCCTTTATGTGATTTGTACCCGGTTTTACCCCGGTAAATGCTCTCGCTTCAAATACTCCTCGCTCTGCATCTCCTGCAGGCGGGATAGACAGCGTTGAAACTCGAATTTCAACCGTTCGCCCTGATAAATGTCATACAGGGGCACCGCTGCGCTGACCACCAGTTTAACGTGACGTTCATAGAACTCATCCACCAACGCGATAAACCGCCGCGCCTCGCTTTCCATCAGCGACGTCATCACCGGCACATCAAACAGCATCACGGTATGAAACAGTCGCGAGAGCGCAATATAATCATGCTGGCTGCGCGCATCCACGCACAGCGTCGTAAACGAAGCCGCCAGGGTCTGATTTTCTACCCCTAATGTCGACAACGGACGATGGTTTATCTCCAGCGTTGGCGTCTGCTCGCGTTTCGCGCCCGCCAGAGCCTGCCAAAGCTTATCCATTTGTTGCTGAGTCTCGGTATTGAGCGGCGACAGCCACAGGTGCGCCTGGGTCAGCGTACGCAAACGGTAATCAATACCAGCATCAACGTTCATTACATCACAATGCTGTTTAATAGCGTCAATAGCGGGCAGGAAACGGGCGCGCTGGAGGCCGTTACGGTACAGCTCGTCAGGAGGGATGTTCGACGTGGCTACCAGGGTAATGCCGCGAGCGAACAGCGCTTTCATCAAGCCGCCCAGCAGCATCGCATCGGTAATATCAGAAACAAAAAACTCATCGAAACAGAGCACGTCAGTTTCGGCTTTAAAACGGTCGGCAACGATCTCCAGCGGGTCGCTGTGCCCTTGCAGATGGGTTAATTCTTCATGAACACGCAGCATAAAGCGATGAAAATGCAGACGTTGTTTACGTTCACCTGGCAGGCTTTGATAGAACATATCCATCAACCAGGTTTTCCCCCTTCCTACGCCCCCCCACATATAGAGGCCGCGCACAGCCACCGTTTCGGCAACCGGCTCGCGCTTGCCCAACAGCTTGCCGAATTTTGCCCGCAGACCGCCATTGTTTTGCGGCGCGACAGACGGCTTATTCTGCAATTCATGGTAAATGGTATCAAGGCGGCTAACCGCCTCTTGCTGAACGTCGTCGGGCTGATGACTGCCCTCTTTGAGAGCGGAAAGGTAACGCGATGTTGGCGACAGGCTTTGCATGATCTTATTGTTATTCCTTGAAAACCGTAATGCTGTAGCTCACGATTGACGAAAAAAAGGCCGTTCTACACTACGCGATGATACGCCAGGATTCCACTTCTGTGGGATTAGCGGTTATAGTGGCACTATCGGGCGCAGGCGGAGAGCCTAACAGCCACCCTACGGAACCACAAAACAACGGGAGATGTTCATGACCTGGGAATATGCGCTAATTGGGCTAGTCGTCGGTATTATCATTGGTGCCGTGGCAATGCGTTTTGGCAACCGCAAATTACGCCAACAACAGGCGCTGCAATTCGAACTGGAAAAGAATAAAGCAGAGCTGGAAGAGTACCGTGAAGAGCTGGTAAGCCATTTTGCTCACAGCGCTGAGCTACTCGATAACATGGCACATGACTACCGCCAGCTGTATCAGCATATGGCGAAAAGCTCCAGCAACCTGCTGCCAGCGAGCATGGCGGACGCCAATCCGTTCCGTAATCGTCTGGAAGAGTCGGAAGCCGGTAACGATCAGGCTCCGGTCCAGATGCCGCGCGACTACTCTGAAGGCGCATCCGGCCTGCTGCGCGGTGGCGCGAAGCGCGACTAATCCTCCAGCGGCAGTAAAAATATTGTCCGGGCGCCCCCTCAGCGCCCGTCTCTATCTCTCATCCCGGCTACAATTTAAACATTGACCACATTGTTACCTGGTCGAAAATTCAATAACATCAGGCCATTCGGGACGTTTCCCATACACCTCAGATTACGAGAGCCAGCATCTAATGAAGAAACAGACTTTGCTGTTGAGTGCGTTAGCGTTAAGCATTGGGTTGTCGTTGTCCGCCTTACCTCCGGCTGCAGCGTCATTACCAACACAGGTACCGGGCCAGGGCGCATTGCCAAGCCTTGCCCCGATGCTGGAAAAAGTGTTGCCAGCGGTGGTGAGCGTACAGGTTGAGGGTACGGCTTCTCCGGCACAGAATATGCCGGAAGAGCTGAAGAAGTATTTTGGCGACAATGCCCCACAAGAGCAGGCGCAGCCGTTTGAAGGTCTGGGTTCTGGCGTCATCATCGATGCAGCGAAAGGCTATGTGTTGACCAATAATCACGTCATCAACCAGGCGCAGAAAATTAGCGTCCAGCTCAACGATGGTCGTGAGTTCGATGCCAAACTGATCGGTAGCGATGAGCAAAGCGACATCGCCCTGCTGCAATTACAAAAGCCCAGCAATCTGACGCAAATCGCTATCGCCGATTCCGATAAACTTCGGGTGGGTGATTTCGCCGTCGCCGTCGGTAACCCCTTCGGCCTCGGGCAGACTGCCACTTCCGGGATTATTTCAGCTCTGGGCCGCAGCGGCCTGAACCTGGAAGGGCTGGAAAACTTTATCCAGACCGATGCGTCCATCAACCGCGGCAACTCCGGCGGCGCGCTGCTGAACCTGAACGGCGAGTTGATTGGTATTAATACCGCTATTCTGGCACCAGGCGGCGGCAGCGTCGGTATTGGTTTCGCCATCCCCAGCAATATGGCACAAACCCTCGCTCAGCAGCTTATTCAATTTGGCGAAATCAAACGCGGCCTGCTGGGTATTAAAGGCATGGAAATGAGCGCGGATATCGCCAAAGCGATGAATCTTGATGTTCAACGCGGTGCCTTCGTCAGTGAGGTTCTACCGAACTCGGGGTCCGCCAAAGCTGGGGTCAAATCTGGCGACGTTATCGTTAGCTTGAATGGCAAATCGCTTAACAGCTTTGCCGAACTCCGTTCGCGTATTGCCACCACCGAACCGGGGACCAAAGTGAAGCTAGGGTTACTGCGCGATGGTAAGCCCGTCGAAGTCGAGGTCACGCTGGATAAGAGCACCTCTTCTACCGCCAGCGCTGAACTTATCATTCCTGCCTTGCAGGGAGCGTCGTTAAGCGATGGGCAGATGAAAGATGGGACCAAAGGCGTCACCATTGATAACGTGGATAAAGGAAGCCCTGCCGCGCAAGCGGGTCTGCATAAAGACGACATTATTATCGGCCTCAACCGCGAGCGAGTACACTCCATCGCTGAACTGCGGAAAGTTCTGGAAAGCAAACCGGCGGTTATTGCGCTGAACGTCATTCGCGGCAACGAAAGTATCTATCTGCTACTGCGCTAAGCCTCTTTCCGGACATCGCGCGCAGTGCGATGTCCGGACAAGTCGTGTTATGCTGCGCCTGTCCATCCATCAACGATATCGGCATCATGTCTGGAAAGCTTTTACGTTCGATACTCATCGGCCTGATCGTCGGGGGTCTGCTGCTGGCCATTATGCCTTCGCTGCGCCAATGGCAGCTTTCGCCGACCACGCAATACGATAGCGCGGATGAATCCCCCGCCAGCTATAATCCTGCTGTGCGCCGCGCCGCGCCTGCAGTGGTGAACGTGTATAACCGCGCCCTTAACAACACCAGCCAAAATCAGCTGACTCTCGGCTCCGGCGTGATAATGGATCAACGTGGCTACATTCTGACGAATAAACACGTTATCAACGATGCGGATCAGATAATCGTCGCGTTGCAGGATGGTCGGGTTTTTGAAGCGCTGCTGGTTGGCTCAGATACCCTCACCGATCTGGCGGTATTAAAAATCAACGCCAGTAGCGGCCTGCCGGTCATCCCGATTAACCCAAAACGCGTGCCGCATATCGGTGACGTGGTGCTGGCGATTGGTAACCCTTATAACCTCGGGCAAACCATTACCCAGGGGATTATCAGCGCCACCGGTCGTATCGGCCTGAACCCGACCGGACGCCAGAACTTCCTGCAAACCGATGCCTCAATCAACCACGGTAACTCCGGTGGCGCTCTGGTGAACTCCCTGGGCGAACTTATGGGTATCAACACCCTGTCATTTGATAAAAGTAACGATGGCGAAACGCCTGAAGGGATCGGTTTTGCTATTCCTTTCCAATTGGCAACTAAGATCATGGATAAGCTAATTCGCGATGGTCGCGTCATTCGCGGCTACATTGGCATCAGCGGTCGCGAAATTGCGCCTTTACATGCTCAGGGCGGAGGCGGTATCGATCAGCTTCAGGGGATCGTGGTGAATGATGTTGCGCCGGAAGGCCCAGCCGCCCAGGCCGGGATCCGCGCCAACGACGTGATTATTTCGGTTAACGATAAACCTGCAGTGTCAGCTCTGGAAACGATGGATCAGGTGGCAGAGATTCGCCCGGGTTCGGAAATTCCGGTGGTGATTATGCGTGACGATAAGAAAATCACCCTGCATATCGCCGTACAGGAATATCCAGCGACCAATTAACAGGCTCCCCGAATGGGGAGCATTGTTTTCTATAGACAAAAAAGCCGGAACAGAGGTTCCGGCGTATCTTTTCGTGAAATGTTATTTATTCACAAAATCCTCACCGAGGGCGATATCTTTCTTCAGCGTATCCAGCATCCCTTCCAGAGCCTGTTGCTCGAACGCGCTGAGTTTGCCAATCGACTGGCGCTCTTCTACACCATTTTTACCCAACAGCAGCGGCTGTGAGAAGAAGCGGGCATATTGACCATCGCCTTCAACATAAGCGCATTCGACAACCCCTTTCTCACCTTGCATTGCGCGAACCAAAGAGAGGCCGAATCGTGCTGCTGCCTGGCCCATCGACAGCGTCGCTGAACCACCACCGGCTTTTGCTTCAACAACTTCGGTCCCGGCATTTTGAATGCGCTTAGTCAAATCAGCCACTTCCTGTTCGCTAAAGCTCACGCCAGGAATTTGTGATAATAAAGGAAGAATGGTCACGCCAGAGTGGCCGCCAATAACCGGCACTTCAACGTCTGATGAAGATTTGTCTTTCAGCTCAGCGACAAACGTATTTGAACGGATAATATCCAGCGTCGTGACGCCAAACAGCTTGTTCTTATCGTAAACGCCAGCTTTTTTCAGCACCTCGGCCGCAATCGCCACCGTCGTATTCACCGGGTTGGTAATAATCCCAACGCAGGCTTGCGGGCAGGTTTTGGCGATCTGTTGCACCAGATTTTTCACAATCCCGGCGTTAACGTTAAATAAATCGGAGCGATCCATGCCGGGCTTACGCGCGACACCTGCGGATATCAGCACCACATCAGCACCTTCCAGTGCCGGGGTTGCGTCTTCACCGGAAAAACCTTTGATTTTTACATCGGTAGGGATATGGCTAAGATCAACCGCCACGCCCGGGGTTACCGGAGCAATGTCGTACAACGAGAGTTCTGAACCTGAAGGCAGTTGGGTCTTAAGTAGTAGGGCAAGCGCCTGGCCAATTCCACCAGCGGCGCCGAGGACTGCAACTTTCATCCTAAACTCCTTATTATGGTTAAAATAGTCTTTCGTTACTCCGTCGCCTGGACCTTAATTCACAAGATGAACAATTACAATAATTATGGCTGAAGAATGCGTGGTCGTGCGCAGCGATGCAACAGCTTCGCATTTTCCTCCCTGAGACTGACCATCCAGCAAAGCGTAGTACCGGATCGACTGTTGGTTACAATACACCCAGCGCATTGGGCAGAACAACATCATTTAATAACATTTCATTTACTTTTGTAGCAATTTGCGTGCCGTGACACAGGCATGTTCCTTATTAGGGTTATTTGCTAAAATATGCCCCCTTCATAACATTATTTACGCTTCTCCCCTGCGGATTATTTGCATAAAAATGCATGGTTATGCATAATGATGTTGTTTTTACCACCATAATTGGGTGACTTATGCGAAGTTCGGCGAAACAAGAAGAACTGGTTAAAGCGTTTAAGGCGCTGCTTAAAGAAGAAAAATTCAGCTCTCAAGGTGAAATCGTACAGGCGCTACAAGAGGAGGGCTTCGATAATATCAATCAATCGAAAGTCTCGCGTATGCTCACGAAATTTGGCGCAGTGCGTACGCGTAACGCCAAAATGGAGATGGTGTACTGCCTGCCTGCCGAGCTTGGCGTCCCGACAACCTCCAGCCCGCTGAAAAATCTGGTGCTGGATATCGACTATAACGATTCGGTTGTTGTCATCCATACCAGCCCTGGCGCAGCACAGCTGATTGCCAGACTGCTGGACTCTTTAGGCAAGGCTGAAGGTATTCTTGGCAGCATTGCAGGTGACGATACTATTTTTACCACCCCAGCCAGAGGTTTTAGCGTTAAAGATTTGCATGACGCCATTCTCGTCCTGTTTGAACAAGAACTCTAAGCTTCTTCCCTCTGGTTAACTCCAGAGGGTTCCCTCTCAAAAAATCAGCATTTATTTAACATTTAGTGTGTTTTTCCACTTCTATACATTCCTTTACCTAATGAATCCCCCTGAAGCGCACAAAAGATCAAATCATCATATCCATATGATTTTATTAACTATAAAAGTTAGCCATGACCAAAGACTGACATTTCTAATTCTTATACGTTATAAAGAAGACATTTCTTTGTAATTATTTACAAGAACAACAATTAGCACGGTATTAATATTTTCAGTGATTAGTGTATACTTGATTTTGTGATGAGGGTCACGAAACAAAGACCCCCAATAAAAAGATTCGACGAGGTCAACATCATGAAAATCAAAACCGCTGTAGCCGCATTGAGCATGCTTTCCGTTCTGTCTTTCGGCGCTTTTGCCGCTGATTCTATTAACAGCGAGCAAGCTCAAGGCCGTCAGGCAATCGGCACCATTTCCGTCGGCGCGGTAAGTGCTTCCCCGATGGATATGCACGAAATGCTGAATAAGAAAGCTCAAGAAGAAGGCGCTTCCTCCTATCGCATCATTGAAGCGCGTACTGGTGACCACTGGCATGCAACTGCAGAACTTTATAAATAAGATTTAACAATTGTCGGTCATTAGCTGAAATACAGAATATCCCTCAGCGGCCTGAGTGCATTGAAACCTCCCGCCGCTGCAAACAATATGATTGGAGTAAAGATTATGAAAAGCGCAATTATCATCGCATCCCTGGGCCTGGCTTCCGTACTCTCTTTTGGCGCGAACGCTGCCGTCAATCAAGTTAACGCTGAGCAGGCACAAAATCTGCAATCTATGGGTACCGTTTCCGTTTCTCAAGTAGGTAGCGCCCCAATGGATATGCGTCAGGAGCTGGCGGCTAAAGCCGAGAAAGAAGGCGCCAGCAGCTACCGTATTATTGAAGCTCGTACTGGTGACAGCTGGCATGCTACGGCTGAGCTGTACAAATAAACCCTCGTCGTCTCATCTGACGACTTGCCCCCGCCTGTTGGGGGCTTTTTTTTGTCTCTGTCGTGCGTTAAAACGCGAGTTCCCTTCCAGCCCTTCTTCCGCTTCATCAAATGCTAAAGCATCTACGCAGCTTATCGCCGGGTGGCGTTTAGCTATTGATCAGTACATGCTGGTATTTATGCAGCATCTCCACCAGTCTGCGCACGGGTTCCGTCACCTGCGGTGATGCTTCCCAGTGCTGTAGCTTTTCCTGATAGATATTGAGTTCATCTAACAGTCTGGCGAAATAATATCGACGTTTATCATCGCTACCGGCAGAAATAACACGATCGGCTGTACGCCGTAGCTGCCGATGAAACGCAGACAGGTCGTCATTTATCGGTACAGGTGCATCACGCAGACGTTGATGGGCAATAATCAAGGTCAGCGCCAGACGAAAACGCGCGATATCACCAGGGAACTTATTCAGCAGTAAAAAAAGTTGGCGATACAGCGCCGGCAGATGGTTCTCCTTGCGTCGCGCCGTATTGGTCGTCAGCGACGAAACCGCTGCCGATACAAACTGGTTTAATAGCACGCGTCCGGTACGTGCCTGTGAATTATCGCGGACCAGCAAGATCACCATCAGCGCGAGGAAACACCCCACGATCTGCCCTAAAGCGCTATCAAGGAACTGGCTAAACTCAAACTTCATCGGGTTATCGAGCACCAGAATATTGATTGTACTGGCCAGCGCCCCCAGCGAGCCCAGTCGCCGCTTTTGCACCTCAATGCCGATAAAGAACGCCATCACGGCAAGGCTAATACACAACAGCAGCATGCTTTGCTGCGTCGCGGGCATAATCACGAGGAAAAACAGCGCACCCAGCGGTAAAGCTGCCAACGTGCCGTAGAGGAAATCGATAGCCACCATCCGGGGATTAGGCAAACGCATCGCCAGCGCGGTGACCACCGCAATCATGACCATCGCCCCACTACCTGAAGTCCAGCCAGTCCACAGCCAGAACAGCGTCCCGAGAATACAGGAGATAGATGTACGCCAGAAGTTAACCATCGCATGATGGCGCTCGGCAGATTCAGCCTTAACCACCACTTCGCCCTGAAGAACTTCATTTTCAATGCGGCTGATTTTGGTATTGCTGACCACTCCGCGCTTCAATAACAGATAGCGCGTCGCGGCTCCCACCCAACTGTAAATCGTCACCGGGGTATTATGCTCCCCCTTCCAGGTCAGAAAGCGGCGCATCCGTTTTAGTTGCCGGTGAACGTCCTGCACGGTTTCAACTGGTTCAGCAAACAGTTCACGATAGTCATCGGTGACCATTTCAGGGCGCGTATTCTGAATCAGGTAGGTTTCGCAGGCCTGGGTAATCAGGGTCAGAGAAAGAGTATTGATCGCCTTCAGGCGCTGATTCACTTTTGCCCAGCGCGAGGACTCCATAATCAGGTTCCCGCGCATACCTTCCAGCGCGTTAGTACGGCGTACCATCGCGCTCCAGGCTTTATCGACTTCTTCTTTATCGCCATGCGCCACGCAAAGCTGCATCAGGCGATATTGATCAATCAGCAGATTATCCAGCTCAAGATCGATCTCTTTTTTAATCGAACGCGGTGAAAACAGCAGGTCGGCTACGATAGCGCTGACGATACCAACAACAATCTCACTGCATCGTTCGACGGCAAACTGCGGTGCCAGCATCGGCTCTGCGTGAATGGTAATGATGATGATAAGTGCGGTATAGCCCGCCAGTCCCCAGGCATAGGAGTTCTCGACACGCACCAGTGATGAGATCCAGGTACAAAAGCCCGCCCATAGGCAGCAGACTAACATCATCAGCAACGGAGCGCGGATCATCACAATGATGATCGCCAGCGCGGCGATACAACCAATAAAGGTGCCAACAATACGCAGCATCCCGCGATAGCGAATCGCACCAGAATAGGGTTCTCCCCCGGCAGCAAAAGCCGGACCAGCGGCGACAATAGCCGCAGTGAGCACCGCCCAACGCGGCGTTTCCAGTTGGAAATGAAAACCGACGAATAGCGCCAGCACTACCGCAGATGCTAATTTCACGGCAAAGCGGAGGTGCCGGAGTTCAATGCTAAAGATCCCCATGGCGATTAACCGAACTCGCGCAGGCGCATAGCCAGTTTCTGGAAGAAGTTTGCCTGGCTAGTATCGCGATCTTCTTTGCCTGTAATGACAACCGTCGCGGTGGTTCCCGCAGGCCAGAGGTTCCCCTGTTGCTGATCAAGATGAATACGTACCGGCACACGTTGCGCCAGGCGTACCCATTCAAGATTGGAATCGATAGAGGCCATCCCTTTTGCATCGCTGCTGCTGCTGGCGTTAGTCACCCCGGCAGCAATACTGTCCACGGTACCTTTAATCGTGTGCCCGCTTCCCAGAGGGGTAATTTCAGCACGATAGCCTGGACGCACACCCTCAAGTTTGGTCTCTTCAAGATAAGCCATGACATAGAAAGAGTTCTGTTTCACCAGGGCCACCGCGGTAGAGCCCCGGGTAATAAACTCACCGCTATAGACGTTCAGGTTAGTCACCCAGCCGTCTGCCGGGGCGCGGATCACCGTGCGATCCAGATCGAGCTTCGCCAGGTCGCGGTTCGCCGTCGCTTTCGCCAGCTGATGCTCAACGGTTTGCAGGACGTTATTCGCCTGGTCTATCTCTTCGCGAGACATCGCCTGCACGCCAAGGCGGTTACGACGGCCAGCCTCAACGCGCTTCTCCTGCGCCAAAGTCTGGTAATAGGAGACATCGGCTTCAGCTTCGGCTAATGCTTTCTGGTAACGAGGTTGGTCAATAACGAACAAAACCTGGTCTTTCTTAACCAGTTGGTTATCCTTAATATCCACCTGCGAAATCAGCCCTGAGACATCCGGGGCGATGGCCACGATATCCGCACTAAATCGCGCATCGCGCGTCCAGGGCGAGGCGGTGTAATACACCCATGCGCGAAAAATCGCGATAAATGCGAGGATAACCAGTATCACAGTGATTGCGGTACGGAGGATATTTCTTGTTAGTGTTTTCACATCGACCTCAAACGAACAAACGCGATATCAGATAAAACAGGCAGCAATATAGCGCGGTATTAAACAGCGCCGGGTGCCAGACAAAATCATAAATGCCGGTTGGAACCAGCAGGCGGTGCACCAGCCAGAAGATGGCTAGAGACAATAGCAATTCAAAGAAGATCGGCGGAAACGACAAGCCGAAAATCACAATGACAGGAAACAGACTCATGATGACCTTGATAAGAAGCGTACAGGTGGCAAGCTGTGATGAATTTATTATGTAGCTAACAGTATATTAGCGTAATCATTGCAGCCTTATCTATATTGTGTGATCTAAATCACTTTTAAGCCAGAGTGAATAATGGAACGACTAAAACGTATGTCCGTTTTCGCCAGAGTGGTGGAACTAGGTTCATTTACCGCCGCGGCTCGCCAGCTCCAGATGAGCGTTTCTTCCATCAGTCAGACTGTAGCCAAACTGGAAGATGAGCTGCAGGTTAAGCTGCTCAACCGCAGCACTCGCAGCCTTGGTTTAACAGAAGCAGGGAAAATCTACTACCAGGGCTGCCGGCGAATGCTATTCGAAGCCCAGGATGTCCATGAGCAGCTATACGCTTTTAACAACACGCCTATTGGTACGCTGCGCATCGGCTGTTCTTCAACTATGGCACAGAATGTCCTGGCTCGCATTACCGCCGAAATGCTCAAAGAGTATCCCGGGTTGTCGATAAACCTGGTGACCGGCATCCCCGCCCCTGATCTCATTGCTGACGGCCTGGACCTGGTGATTCGCGTAGGCGCCTTGCAGGATTCCGGCCTCTTTTCCCGTCGCCTGGGGTCGATGCCGATGGTGCTCTGCGCCGCGAAAAGCTATCTCCATCAGGCAGGATGTCCGGACAAACCCGCAGACCTTGCCGGCCACTCCTGGCTTGAGTACAGCGTTCGCCCGGATAACGAGTTTGAAATCATCGCCCCGGAAGGGATCTCAACCAAGCTGATCCCGCAGGGACGCTTTGTGACTAACGATCCGATGACGCTGGTGCGCTGGCTTACGGCGGGAGTCGGCGTCGCTTACGTTCCGCTGATGTGGGTGATCGAGGAGATCAATCGTGGCGAACTGGAGATCCTGCTGCCGAGCTACCAGTCCGATCCGCGCCCGGTTTATGCGCTCTATACCGAGAAGGACAAACTCCCTCTGAAGGTGCAGGTGTGTATTAACTCTCTGACGGAATATTTCGTTGAGGTGGCAAAAATTTACCAGGGTATGCACGGGCGCGGAATCACCCGCTAAGTTGATTTGCGCTTTCGCAGGATGCGAAAGCGCATTGGAGAAGTATCAGGCAGTACCGCCAACGGTGAGTTTATCCACTTTGAGGGTTGGCTGGCCGACACCAACCGGCACGCTCTGGCCCTCTTTGCCGCAGACGCCGACGCCGCTGTCCAGCTTCAGATCATTGCCAACCATCGAAATCTGCTGCATCGCTTCAATCCCGGAGCCAATAAGCGTCGCCCCCTTCACTGCTTTCGTCACTTTCCCTTTTTCGATCAGGTAGGCTTCAGAAGTAGAGAAGACAAATTTCCCGGAAGTAATATCTACCTGACCACCGCCGAAATTCGGTGCGAAGATACCGTAATCAACCGATTCGATAATCTCCTGCGGCGTGGATTTCCCCGCCAACATGTAGGTGTTGGTCATGCGCGGCATCGGCAGATGCGCGTAGGATTCGCGGCGACCGTTGCCGGTTGGCGCCACGCCCATCAGGCGAGCATTGAGCTTGTCCTGCATATAGCCTTTCAGAATGCCGTTTTCGATCAGCACGTTATACTGGCCCGGCGTGCCTTCATCGTCGATAGCGACGGAACCACGACGATCGGCAATCGTACCGTCATCAACGACGGTACACAGTTCTGAAGCCACCAGTTCGCCCATATGGCCGCTGAAGACTGAGGTCCCGCGACGGTTAAAGTCACCTTCCAGACCGTGACCCACCGCTTCATGCAGCAGTACGCCAGGCCAGCCCGCGCCCAGTACCACTGGCAGCATCCCGGCAGGTGCGGCAACGGCCGTCAGATTCACCAGCGCCATACGCACGGCCTCTCTCGCCCAGGCATCGGCGCGCACTTCACCATCCTGAGAGGCAAGGAAATAGTCATAGCCGAAGCGACCGCCGCCACCGCTGGCACCACGCTCGCGTTTACCCTCTTCCTCCACCAGCACGCTGACGGAAAGGCGAACCAACGGACGCACATCAGCCGCCAGCGTGCCATCCGTCGCGGCGACCAAAATTAATTCGTAGACACCGGTCAGACTGGCGGAAACTTCCTGCACCCGCTTGTCGGCGGCACGGGCGGTTTTGTCCACCCGACGCAGAATGTCCAGCTTCTCTTCACGGCTCATGCTCTGCAGCGGATCGATACTGGTATAGAGGGAGCTGTATTCTACTGCGCCAAGAGTATGGACTTTGCCATCACCGTGGTCACGCACGATGGTACGGGCCGCCTGCGCACTCTGTTCCAGCGCCAGTCGACTAATTTGGTCGGCATAGGCAAAGCCCGTTTTTTCGCCGCTCACCGCACGCACGCCGACACCCTGGTCAATATTGTACGAACCATCTTTAATGATGCGGTCTTCCAGAACCCAGGACTCGTGATAGCTCGACTGAAAATAGAGATCGCCGTAATCCAGACGGCGCTCGGCCAGTTGGCCAAGAATGGCAAACAGATCCTGATGATTCAGGCCATTTGCCGACAGTAATTGTTCACTTACCAGGTTCAGACTCATCGTTATGCTACTCGTTTGTTGCCGCGTATCAGGCGGAAATAGATACCCTAAATAGTTCAAGTTGCAGGAAGGCGGCAAGCAAGAGAATCCCCAGGAGCATAGATAACTATGTGACAGGGGTGAACGAGCGTAGCCAACGCATCTGCGGCTTGAAATATAACGGGTATAGAACGCTATCTATTGAGAGTGCGATAATTATGCACAATCGTCAAATCATTGCTTTTTGTCGCTCCGCGCCTGGCGCAGGACTTCATTAATTTGCGGCTGATCGATAGGACCGGTGATGCGATAGCGCAAAATCGAGACCTTGTTCCACAACGGCCCCAGCACCTTGCTGGCGGCAAAGACCGCGGCACCGATAATCGGGTTAACGGCAAAGGCCGCCGCAACGCCTACGGTGGCGGAAATTTCCGGCGCGACCACGGCCTGCAGGTCCAGCTGGCGGCGCACGAGATCGACAGAGCCTTTCATTGCGATATCCGCTTCCAGACCATCGACCAGCGTATCATCGGTATTCATCACGCCGTCTTTAATCCACGCCGTGCTATGAATCGAATCAAAGTAGAAACCTTCGCTAAACGTATCGCTAAAGTCGAAACGTAACTTACGCAGCAGCGCATCAACACTCAGCAGACGCAGAAGCTGACCGGCATGGCCGGTACTCAGGTCGGTAAACTCACCTTTTCCAAGATGGCTTTTTAAGATTCCGTTAAGCGAGGCAACGTCCGGCTGCCACGGCGGCGCGCGCCAGTGCAGGTCATAATCGATATCGAATGCAGAGCCTTTTACCGGAGTTGATACGCCAAAGAAATTCACGAAATCATCGGTTTTATTACCGTGCAGCTTACCTTTTAGCGAGGTCCGTACGCCACTCGGGGCACTAACCCACACGCCATCCGTAGTCAGGCGACCAAAACCGGTATCCACCAGTCCGTTCGCCAACGTCAGAGTATCGCCGCTAATATTGAAATCACCCTCGATACGGCCATATTTTTGCCCCCATAGCCAGCACTCTGCGCAGCGAAGCTGAAGATCCGGCCAGCCGTGGAAATCAATTTTGGTATCAGACAGGGGGCCGCTGGTTTTAGCCGTCTCGCCGCTCTTCGCTGACGTTGGGTTGTAGTAGAGATAACGAATCGCCGCCAGCCACGGGGCATTCTTACGCATCGTCAGCGTTGCATTAATTTCACGCCCCTGAGCTTCAACTTTGGTGCCGCCGGCATCGGGCTGTGAAACAAGGCTGACGTTATTCCAGCTCTGGCCCGCCATCGTTAACGCTGGCGTACGCAGCGTGACCCGCTCCGGGAAGACCATATTACTGCTGACATCGTTTGCCGCTCCCCCCTGGAACAGCGCCAGCCACTGCGCACCGTCCATCGGCGGCATGTTCAGTTCTACACCAGATTGCTCAGGCAACGGTGACACCGCTTTACTGTCAGAGGTCAAAATAGCGCGGTCCAGGGTTAACTTATTCCCCAACAACCAGCGGCTGTTAATATGATTTTTTGCGCCAATAGAACCGGTTAGATTGAAGCTGCTTAACCCGCCATCAACCTTGATCTTTACAGGTAAAGATGCACCAGCTTGCTTATCGACTGGCGCAGGTAAGTGACTGCTTACATTCTTCAGATCGCCGTTGATATCAACTTTATAGTTCGCACTGCCGTGATACGGCAGCTCAATCGCCACTTTACCGTCCCAGGGCACGCTGCCGCTTAGAGCGCTATCAATCGCCTTAGGTAATAAGCCGGTACGCGATGGCTGCCAGTTGGCTTTCATCCCGACGTCCACCAGGAACGCCTTTTCACCCTCAGTGGTCGAAAAATCAATATTCAGCGGCTGATTAAACCAGTTGGCGCTCATCGGCTCGCTTTTCAGATCACCGTTTACAAAGCTGAATTTGCCGGTCAGGTTCTGCAATGTGGTGTCGATAGGCTTGATGAACAGGCTGTTGTTCTTCAACTGAACATCGCCTTTCGCGGTGGTTATCTCGCCGTCCAGCGGGATACCAAGATGTAAGCGAGCGCTCACATTCCCGTCCAGTTGAAGCTCATCCAGCGCCGCACCCAACGTTTTTTTCAATGGGGTCTCATTAAAGTAAGGCCCCACCTCTTTACCCGGCCCGTTAACGTCGGCATCAATCAACAGCTTTTCTCGCGAATAGTCGGGGATAACCGCATCCAGGTTGCTGGCAGTGACTTTACCCAGCATCACCTTATCGGCCTTCATCCATAAACCGTCATTGATAAAGTTGAGGTCGATATTCAGCCCGGTTAGTGCTGGCCAATCAGGCTGGAAAGCAAAGGTGGCGTTCTTAAGCGGCACCGAGACCTGGAACTGGCCTTCGTTATGCTTATACGGGAACAGGTGGGGATTACCGCCGTAGGCCAGCGTGGCATCGGTGGCCTGACCGCCTTTAATCGCCCCACTGAGGTAATCTACCAGCGCTTTGCCCATGAGATTTTCCGGGAAGTAGCGCCATGCCTGACCGCCGTCATTGGTACTGATACCGGCCAGAATCCCCAGCCAGGGTTCATCGCCCTGCGGTTGCAGATAGCGGAATCCACCGCGAGCGCGAACACCGGTAGCCTGCACATCAATATCGCGACCATCGAGCATAAAGCCTTTATCATTCTTCACCCAGCTCAGGGTCGCATCGCCTTTGGCAATTTCCAGCGGCGCGCGAAAGACCGTCTCATACGGCATTTTCGCCTGTGTCATGCTGACGTGTAGGGCACCGTTCTCCACGCTTCCGGAAACGTTTCCTGAAAAGTGTTCAGCGCCCGGCAACAGCTTCCACTGCTTCCATGACATATCGCTCCAGTCAGCCTGGAAGCGGGTCTTTTCCGCCGCTTGCAAAGGAATATCCAGCGCCAGAAGATTGATTTTGCCGCTTGGCTGGGTAGTTCGCCAGATTTCGCCCAGCGAAGGAGCCAGCTTGTCGGCCATCGGCTGCAGCCCGGTCAAACCGTTAAGGTTAAGATTGCTGGCGCGAATGCGCAGTTCATCGCTACGTTTGCTGTTGTTCCCACCGACATCCTGAGCCGGGATCCACGCCATAGCCAGCGCGCCGCGCGGCCAGGGTTTATCATCAATAGAGATGCGCGTATCCGGGATTCGAAAACCCCAGCTTTGATTGTCGCGATAGATATGCGCCGTCAGGTTATCGACCGAAAGATGATGCTTATCTTTATCACCTTGCCAGCTGGCCCCGCCTTTCTTCAGCCAGACATCGCCACTGGCAACATCGCCTTTATCGATGGTCATCCAGCCTTCAAGACTAAACCGTGCGCTCTGCAAGGCAATATTGTCCTGCATCCAGCGCCCAAGCCATGGTTTAACGTCGATATCATCGGCCTGAAGCCAGACGCGCCCCTTATTAAGCAGACCATCTTCGTCGCGCAGATCCATTCGCACCTGCATCACCCCATGCTGGCCGGTCAGGCTGCTGAGGCTAAGCTGTCCTTCTGCACGATGGCGGTTTTTGCCGTTTAGCCAGGTAAGCTGCGGGATTGCCAACTCGGCCCGCTGGCCGGAAATGGTCAGGAAGCTCAGATGGCTATCGCGGAGGATAAAGTGATCGAACTGGCGGAGGAAAAGATCGCTAATACGGTCGGTTTTCAGCCCCTCACCACCGTCATTGGTTTGAATAGGGGTGTTAGTATGAACCTGTAACTGCCAGAAAGTGAGATCGCGAAACTGCCAGCGCATATGCAGCAGGCTTTGCCACACGTCCAGCGCCAGAGTGACGCGTTTAATGGAAAGTTCACCGCCATCATTCAGGCCGGTCTTAATATCGCGAACATCAAGCGTAGGGCCAAAAGTTTGCCAACTGGCGGTAATTTGCGAGGCATCGACCGGTACGCCAGCGATAGCGGAAATTTTCGCCAGCACCTGGGGACGCCAGGTGTCCAACTGCGGCAACACGAGGCGCAGACCGCTCACCAGCAGTGCGACGACGACAATCAATGTTGCCGCGGTGAGCAGTAATATCCCGGGCAGTCGCCTCACGCATCTCTCCTTGTCAGCCTTTTACACTTCATCCGTCTGCCTCTCCTAAAAATAGAGGCAAGTAGATGATTACATCATGACCACATCAAACTGCTCTTGATTATAGAGCGGCTCAATTTGCACTTTGACTTGTTTACCGACAAAGATTTCGACTTCCGCCAGCGCATGGGATTCTTCCCCTTTCAACGTTTCCGCTACCGCAGGAGAAGCATAGACCAGGAAACGGTCTGAATCGTAGGCATGATGCACGCGTACGATCTCACGCATAATTTCATAGCACACCGTTTCCACGGTTTTCACCGTGCCGCGGCCATGACAGGTCGGGCACTCATTGCACAGCACGTGCTCCACGCTTTCGCGGGTGCGTTTGCGGGTCATCTCTACCAGCCCAAGCTGAGAGAAACCGTTGATACTGGTTTTTACCCGATCTTTGCTCAGCGCCTGCTCAAGCGAATGCAGCACCCGGCGGCGGTGATCCTCATTGTTCATATCTATGAAATCAATGATGATAATCCCGCCGAGATTACGCAGCCGCAGCTGACGGGCAATGGCCTGCGTCGCCTCAATGTTGGTGTTAAAGATAGTATCATCGAGATTGCGATGGCCAACGAATGCACCGGTATTGATATCAACGGTGGTCATCGCTTCGGTCTGATCGATAATCAGATAACCGCCGGATTTCAGCTCTACTTTACGTTCGAGCGCACGCTGAATCTCATTTTCGACATCAAAGAGATCGAAGATCGGCTGGCGGCCACTATAGTGCTCCAGCTTGTTAGTCATCTCCGGAATATATTCAGCAGTAAACTCGAGCAGCGATTCGTAAGTCAAACGGGAGTCGACGCGAATGCGATCGAGCTGTGCATCGGCAAAATCGCGCAGCACACGTTGAGCCAGAGCCAGTTCACCGTACATCTGGTAGCGCGTTTGCTGGCGCTTTTTACGCTCCATGACTTTCGTCCAGACGCGCTTGAGATAGGCAGCATCGGCCGCCATCTCTTGTTCGTGAACGCCTTCCGCCGCCGTACGGATGATAAATCCGCCCTGCTCATCGCAGTAATCGGCCACTACTTTTTTCAGCCGTTCACGTTCAGCTTCGCTTTCAATACGTTGCGAAACACCAACGTGCGAAGCGCCCGGCATAAAGACCAGATAACGGGAAGGAATGGTGATGTCGGTTGTCAGGCGAGCGCCTTTCGTACCGAGGGGATCTTTCACCACCTGCACCATCAGATCCTGCCCCTGACGCACCAGTTCGGAGATGTCGCGGACGGTAAACTGCTTTTGTTCTTCACCTGCCACACATTCGGTATGCGGCATAATATCGGAAGCGTGCAGAAATGCGGCCTTATCCAGACCAATATCTACAAAAGCCGCCTGCATTCCCGGCAGCACACGGCTGACACGGCCTTTGTAGATATTGCCTACTATCCCACGGCGCGCTTCACGCTCAATATGTATTTCTTGAAGAATACCGCCATCAATATACGCGACACGCGTTTCGGATGGCGTTACGTTAACTAATAATTCAGCTGTCATCTTTATCCCTTTTCTTCACGCAGTGAGTTAAAGTTACTGAGCAACTCATACGTTTCCACCAGCGGTAAGCCGACTACGGCGTGATAGCTGCCATTTATCTTCCTGACGAAACAGCCACCCAGCCCTTGAATACCGTATGCACCTGCTTTGTCTAAAGGTTCGCCACTGGCCACATAGTCGGCAATATCCTGCCCGGAAAGCAGGCGGAAGGTCACCTCTGTTATCACCAGGCAATCCAGCGTCTGCTGCTTATCGGCCAACGCCACGGCCGTCATGACCTGATGAGTTTTCCCGGAAAGCATACGCAGCATTTCTGCAGCGTGTCCGGCATCACGCGGTTTTTCCAACACTTCACCGTTAAGAATGACGATGGTATCCGCCCCCAAAACAGGCAGATCCCGCGGCGCCAACGCCACACCGGCCTGCGCTTTTTCCCGCGCCAGGCGCGAGACGTACTGCTGCGCACTCTCCTGCGCACGACGTTGTTCCTCAATACCAGGAACCAGTCGCTCAAAAGAGAGGCCAAGCTGGGTCAGCAGTTCCTGCCGACGCGGAGAACCTGAAGCCAGATACAGAGTCGTCATATCAACCTTATTGCACTGCAAATTGCTGGCGTACTTTACGCATCAGCAGGAAGATCCATGGCCAGAGCACGCCGTTTACTACACTACTCCAGAACACTTCCGGACGGAAAGAGACGTTGATCACTAAAAACTCTGCCCAGAAAACAATGATATCCACGGCGAGGGATAACATCACCACCACCAGCGCCTGCTGCCAGAGCGCCAGATTGCGGAACAACTGATATTTCAGCGCCACCAGATAAGCCACGATACTTAATGATAGTGCGCGAACGCCAAGCGTAGAACCGCTGATGAGATCGAGGATCGCCCCCATCACAAAACCCGTGCCGACATTCACCCGATGGGGTAACGCGAGGATCCAGTACAGCAGGATAAGGAGTACCCAATTTGGCCGGTAGACGCTGATGTCCGCCGGCCAGGGCATAATCTGCAGCAATAGCGCAATGAGAAACGAGAGCCAGATAACCCAGCGTCCCTGGCTACGATAGCTTGCCACTATTGCCCCCCTGCAGGCAGAGGTTGCTGAGCCGGAGGCTGCGTTATGCCGGTTGCCGGAGCAGGCATTTGCGGCCCCATAGCATCCGGTGCAGGCAGAACCTGCGGCATCATCTGAGTTAGTCGTTCATTCGCGACGCGATGAACTTCTTCCGGCGTCATCGGGTTAGCGCCGTTGCGATCGGCTCCCCACAACAACAGCAGATAACGCAAACGCTGAAGGCCTGCGGTCGGGCGCGCCTGAATTACCGTATACGCGCGCTGCGTATCCAACTTCACGGACGAGACCACACCAACTGGATATCCTTCAGGGAAACGACCACCGAGACCTGAAGTCACCAGGACGTCGCCCACACGAATGTCGGTATTGGCTGGCAGATGCTCCAGTTGAAGATCGTCAGTACAGCCATTACCCGCAGCAATCACGCGAATGTCGTTACGCAGCACCTGAATCGGTAGCGCATGCGTCGCGTCGCAAATCAGCAGTACGCGGCTGGTCATCTTCGCCACGGCGACGACCTGACCAACGACGCCTTTATCGCTAATAACCGGCTGACCTTCATAAACGCCGTTAACGCTGCCTTTATCGATAACAACCTGATCGCTGTATGGATCGTTAACCGTTGAGATGACCTGAGTCACCATTTTTTGCTCGTCCTGGCGCAACGGAGAGCCCAGCAGCTCGCGCAGACGCGCGTTCTCCTGTTTGTACTGACCCAGCATCAGTAAGTCGCTGTTTTTCAGCAACAGTTCCTGGCGCAGCGCGCGGTTTTCCAGTTCGAGCTGGTCACGGGTTGCCAGCGTTTGCGATACGCTGTCGAGTAGTTCCCGGGGACCATTAGAGACAAAGTAGAAAGGGCTGACGGCAGTATCCATGTACGTTCGGATTTGACTGAACGTACCCAGGCGGCTGTCGGCGATTATCACGCCAAGCGCCACCAAAACCGCCAGAATAAGGCGAATCTGTAGCGACGGGCCACGGCTAAAAATTGGCTTCATAGGCTATGCGTATTCTCGTGTCAGTTAAGACCGGGGCAGCCGTATGCCAGCCGCCCGGATCTCAGGCTGACTACTCTTCGCTGAACAAGTCGCCGCCGTGCATATCGATCATTTCCAGTGCCTTACCGCCGCCACGAGCGACGCAGGTCAGTGGATCTTCTGCAACTACGACAGGAATTCCTGTCTCTTCCATTAACAGACGGTCGAGGTTGCGCAGCAAAGCGCCACCGCCGGTCAGAACCATACCGCGTTCGGAGATATCGGAAGCCAGCTCCGGTGGGCACTGTTCCAACGCAACCATCACCGCGCTAACGATGCCGGTCAACGGCTCCTGTAACGCTTCGAGGATTTCGTTAGAATTCAGGGTAAAGCCGCGTGGCACGCCTTCTGCCAGGTTACGCCCGCGAACTTCAATCTCGCGCACTTCATCACCCGGGTAAGCAGAGCCGATTTCATGCTTAATACGTTCTGCGGTGGCTTCACCGATCAGGGAGCCATAGTTACGACGCACATAATTAATCACGGCTTCATCAAAACGGTCACCGCCGATACGTACGGAGGAGGAGTAAACTACGCCATTCAGGGAGATAACCGCCACTTCAGTGGTACCGCCGCCGATATCCACAACCATAGAACCGGTTGCTTCAGAAACCGGTAAGCCAGCACCGATCGCAGCCGCCATCGGCTCTTCAATCAGGAAGACTTCACGGGCGCCTGCGCCCTGCGCGGATTCACGAATAGCACGACGTTCAACCTGGGTCGCGCCAACCGGCACGCAGACCAGTACGCGCGGGCTCGGACGCATAAAGCTATTGCTGTGCACCTGTTTAATAAAGTGTTGAAGCATTTTTTCGGTGACGAAAAAGTCGGCGATAACGCCGTCTTTCATCGGGCGAATAGCGGCGATATTGCCCGGTGTACGCCCAAGCATCTGCTTCGCTTCATGACCAACAGCGGCGACGCTTTTCGGCGATCCGGCACGATCCTGACGAATGGCCACGACGGAAGGCTCATTCAATACGATGCCTTGTCCTTTTACATAGATAAGGGTATTCGCGGTACCCAGGTCAATGGACAGGTCATTGGAAAACATGCCACGAAATTTTTTTAACATACTAAGGGATAATCCTGAAAGCTGGGGCGGAAAACAAAATCCGCTTACTTTACCAACCACGCGCAGCAGCGACAAGGCGAAAAAATCATCTGCTGCGGTGAAAATTAGTGCAGTTCGTTTCCTTTGTTACAAATTTGACTGAGTCCGTCTGATGCTGAAATCTTCAGCAGCGCTCCGCGCTTGAATCTGTAACCTGTCAAAGGTCATGAACTGGCATTTACATTGCGATAATCCGGCAGGTAGACAAGCACACCCCCTTCACTATAGCGCGCGTTATTCTACGTGAAATCACGCTAAACGGCAGATCAAACAGAGTATCTTTGCGAATATTTTTTCACATTTGTGTCAAGTGGCTGTGAGGCGGCAAAAAATTCCCCCTGACCACCGGTGACACCGCATTGAGACAGCACCTGCCACTCGCTACGGCTGAGCACGCCCGTCGCGAAAACCTGAACCGGCATTCCCTTACAGGCTTCAACCAGGCTCTGAACCAGCAGCTGATTCTCACTGCGTTTTTCTATATTTCGCGATAATCCCGAATGCAGCTTAATAACTTCGACGTCAAGCTGCTTGATCCAACTGGTTCCAACCAGCGTCAGACCCGCCTGAACAACGGCCACCCGAATACCTAAAGCATTAATTAGCCGCATAACCGGCTGCAGACGGGCGATATATTGACAAACATCTGCCTCTGCAAGTTCAAAAATAATACGTCGACGCTGCGATTTTTCGCATTGCATCAAAGTATCGCGTAGCCAACGCTGGAATCGCGGGCGAATTAACGACTCAACCGTAATCTGTAAAGCGAGGTTTTCTTCCGGCCAGAAACCTAAAAATGGCAATATTCGGGTAATCTGCAGGCGGTCATACTCTTCTGCCAGACCGAATTGCAACACCATCGGCATATATTCCGCCGCAATCACTTCTTCTTTACCGTCATAAAGACGGCACATCAGTTCCCGGTGATGGACGCGACCATCGCGAGTTACGGCGGGTTTCTGGTAGAGTCGCGGTCCGCCTCGGCTAAGCATTTGCTCAATCAGCGTTCGCCAGCGGACGTTACCACGGCCTTTCTCCGGCAAAGAATCATCATAGACTGCCCAACTATTACTGCCTTGCAGTACCGCATTGCGTGTTGCCGCTTCCGCGTGTTCCATGACCTGAGCGGCCGTTTGCCCGCTGCGGAAAGCGCAGATACCAATATGCATCATATCGTCGCGATCGAGAATTCGCGTCGGCGGCAAGGCATCCATGGCTTTCAATAACAACCCAGCGATGCTGTCCGCCTCTTTTAACGTGCGATGTGGGAGCAAAACGGCAAAATCACTCCGGTGATAGCGCGCCAACAGCGCTCCGGGGTAGCGCATGATAAAAGTAGAGAGCATATTGATGAGCGTAAAGTAATGCTCTTCGGTCGCCCCACGCCCCCAGTTATCGCGCAGTAGATCGAAATCAGGCAAGCGGATCATCATCACGATGCCATATGACCCGACTTTTTCCTGGTCTTCGAGCAGCGTCGTCAGCTGATTATCAAAGAACAGACGGTTACTCAGCCCAGTTTTTGAGTCCTGCGCGACGTAAGAGCGAATCAGCGTATCCATACGGCTTCGCTGATCGCTGGCAAACTGAAGTTCTGACAGCAGCATATCCAGCGCGCTACTGATGTTAGCCGGCCATTCATGTACCGATCCACGAACCTGCGGCCCACGCTCACCATTAAGAATGCGTGCGGCTCGCAGCTCCAGTAACTCCTGTCCAGCCAGTTGACGGCGGATCCAGCGCACGGAGAAAAAGATGATCAAAACCATAAAGCCAATGGCGATAGAGAGCGGCGCGGTGACATGTAGAGAACGGAAATAATTAGCCATCGGATCCAGATAAACCAGATGGATAACCATACCAGGGTGCTTAAGCGATGGCACCGTGATATTGCGGAACTGGTTGCTGCTGCCTAACGGGCGATAATTATCGGTACGTGAATGGCGGTAGACCGATTTGCCATTGAGCTGAAAATCGACACTCACCACTTCGGCCGGCGTCATCAGCTCCTCCATCTGCGGTTCGAGCTGGTCAAAGGACATAGAAACCAGGCGGTTATCCAGCATCGTCGCCACGGCCTGGACCCGGTTGGACATTTTTAGCTGAATACCATTATAAAAACTCAGCGAAGAACCAATAAGCGTGACAAAGATAGTCAGGCTAGTCAGTAGCGTGACAAACGCTGAGAATTTCGTCGTTAATCGCATCCCTGTGTTAACTCCGCATGTGAATGACTACCCGACAAACATTCGGGCTCCTGTACTGGCACTTAGGCTAAAGTAAGCACTAACTTGCTAAAGAGCGACGCATACTACCAAAGCTGGCGCATCTGGCAATTTATTGCGTTACATCGGTGTCATAATGCCGTTAGCGAGTATAGTCTGCAGAAAAAATTTTCCAATCATCCAACCTATGAGGATCGGCGCATGCAGGCTTTAATCTTAGAACAGCAGGATGGCAAAACAATCTCTTCGGTGCAAACCATTGACGCCAGCCAGTTGCCGCAGGGCGATGTGACAGTGGATATCCAATGGTCGAGCCTAAACTATAAAGATGCATTGGCCATCACCGGTAAAGGAAAAATCATCCGTAACTTTCCGATGATTCCTGGCATCGATTTCGCAGGCTCTGTGCACAGCAGCGAAGATCCGCGCTTCCACGCAGGCCAGCAAGTGCTGTTAACCGGGTGGGGTGTCGGTGAAAACCACTGGGGCGGGCTGGCAGAGCGAGCTCGCGTAAAAGGCGACTGGCTGGTGGCAATGCCTCAAGGTCTGGATGGCCGTAAAGCAATGGCCATTGGCACCGCAGGTTTCACCGCCATGCTGTGCGTGATGGCACTGGAAGATGCCGGTATTCGTCCTGAAGATGGTGAAATCGTGGTGACGGGTGCCAGCGGCGGCGTCGGCAGTACCGCGGTGGCTCTGCTGCATCACCTGGGATATCAGGTAGTGGCGGTGTCCGGTCGCGAAAGTACCCATGAATATCTGAAAAGCCTTGGTGCACAGCGCATCCTTAGCCGCGATGAGTTCGCCGAAACCCGCCCGTTGGAAAAACAGCTGTGGGCTGGTGCCGTAGATACCGTCGGCGATAAAGTGCTGGCGAAAGTGCTGGCGCAAATGAACTACGGCGGATGCGTAGCAGCCTGTGGTCTGGCCGGGGGATTCGCCCTGCCGACAACCGTGATGCCGTTTATTCTGCGCAACGTCCGCCTGCAGGGCGTGGACTCCGTCATGACTCCGCCCGCTCGCCGTGCTCAAGCCTGGCAGCGACTGGTTCACGATCTGCCGGAGTCATTCTATGCGCAAAGCGCAACTGAAATTACCCTCGCCGAAGCCCCTGAGTTTGCCGATAAGATTATGGCTAACCAGATTCAGGGCCGCACGCTGGTGAAGATCGCCTAATCTGCAATTTTTCGTGACATATTCGCGATAAGTCTCCGCCTCCGTCATGCTTAGAAAAATGCATGACGGAGGATGCCATGAAACTGAAAAAACTGACGGAAGCCGACGTGACGGCAGAATCCGTTTTTATGCTGCAACGTCGCCAGGTCCTGAAAATGTTAGGCATCAGCGCGACCGCCCTTTCCCTCTCTCCCACCGCGCAAGCGGATCTGCTGGATTGGTTTAAAGGCAACGACCGCCCACCGGCGCCTGCAGGTAAAGCACTGACTTTCGATAAACCAGCACAGTGGCAAAACAATCTGACGCTGACGCCGGAAGATAAAGTTTCCGGCTATAACAACTTCTATGAGTTCGGGCTCGATAAAGCTGACCCTGCGGCCAATGCTGGCAGCCTGCGCACCGATCCGTGGACGCTGACGATCGGTGGCGAAGTGGCGAAACCGCTGACGCTCGATCATGATGACCTGACCAGGCGATTCCCGCTGGAGGAGCGTATTTACCGGATGCGCTGCGTCGAAGCCTGGTCGATGGTGGTTCCGTGGGTCGGATTCCCGTTACATAAATTACTCTCGCTGGTCGAACCCACCAGCAACGCCCGCTACGTGGCATTTAAAACCCTTTACGCCCCTGAGCAAATGCCAGGCCAGAAAGATCGCTTTATCGGCGGCGGGCTGGCATACCCATACGTTGAGGGGCTGCGGCTTGATGAGGCGATGCATCCTCTGACTCTGCTCAGCGTTGGCGTATATGGCAAAGCGCTGCCGCCGCAGAACGGCGCGCCGGTTCGGTTAACCGTTCCCTGGAAATACGGCTTTAAAGGGATCAAGTCCATCGTCAGTATCGAACTGACTCGCGAGCGCCCACCCACGACCTGGAACCTGGCCGGTCCTGATGAATATGGTTTCTACGCCAACGTCAATCCGCACGTCGATCACCCCCGCTGGTCACAGGCTACCGAGAGATTCATCGGCGCGGGCGGCGTCCTCGATGTCAAACGTCAGCCAACGCTGTTGTTCAACGGCTATGCTGATGAAGTTGCATCGCTGTACCGGGGCCTGAATTTGCGGGAGAACTACTAGTGCGCCTGAATGTAAAACAGATAACCTGGCTGAAAGTGATGCTCCATCTGGCCGGTTTTTTACCCTTGATATGGCTTTTCTGGGCAGGAAATCAGGGGTATTTCAGCGCCGATCCGGCAAAAGATATTCAGCACTTTACCGGTAGGATGGCTCTTAAATTCCTGCTGGCGACCTTGCTTGTCTCTCCGCTGGCGCGCTACGCTAAGCAGCCTTTATTGATACGCACCCGACGCTTATTAGGTTTATGGTGCTTTGCCTGGGCCACGCTGCATTTGACCAGCTACACGCTACTCGAACTCGGCATTAACAATCTGGCGCTATTGGGCACGGAAGTGCTCACCAGGCCTTACCTGACGTTGGGCTTAATGAGTTGGTTGATCCTGCTGGCCCTTGCGGCGACGTCTACCCAAGCGATGCAGCGAAAACTGGGCCGCCGCTGGCAAACATTACATAACTTCGTCTATTTAGCTGCGATCCTCGCCCCCATCCACTATCTGTGGTCGGTGAAGATTTTATCCCCACAGCCAATGATTTATACGCTACTGGCGATCCTGCTTTTAGCGTGGCGTTACAAGAAGTTCCGCCAGTGGTGGCGCTAATCTCCGGATATGTGCAGTTTCCCGCAGTTCTTTTATCAGCCGCGACTCTTTACACGATAGCGGTTGATAATCTTCCCTGATAAGACCAGTATTTAGCTGCCAAATGCTACGAAATCGTTATAATGTGCGACTTTGGTTTTCCTGACGGGCTTTTATAGCCCTGAAAAGGTGACAATTGCGTATCGAAGGTATATTTTGTTTTTTACCCGAGAATGGCAGAAGATGGCCGCAAGATGGTTGATAAGTTCCGCATTTTGCTTCTAAGCAGTCGGGGCTTACCTGTCGGCTTCAAACGAAGCGCGGCGTCTTGATATCAGCAGTAATTCATATGCTTTACAGACGGCGCTAACACGCCTGTCACAATCACACTAAACAAAGAGTACGGAACCCACTCATGGATATTCGTAAGATTAAAAAACTGATCGAGCTGGTTGAAGAATCAGGCATCTCCGAACTGGAAATTTCTGAAGGCGAAGAGTCTGTACGCATCAGTCGTGCCGCGCCAAACGTAGGTTTCCCGGTGATGCAACAGGCTTACGCTGCACCGATGATGCAGCAGCCAGCTTTGTCTAACGCTGTCGCGCCTGCGGCAACTCCAGCAATGGAAGCCCCTGCAGCAGCGGAAATCAGTGGTCACATCGTACGTTCCCCAATGGTTGGTACTTTCTACCGCACCCCGAGCCCGGATGCGAAAGCATTCATCGAAATCGGTCAGAAAGTTAACGCGGGCGATACCCTGTGCATCGTTGAAGCCATGAAAATGATGAACCAGATCGAAGCCGATAAATCCGGCGTGGTGAAAGCCATTCTGGTCGAAAGTGGTCAACCGGTAGAATTTGACGAGCCACTGGTCGTCATCGAATAACGAGGCGAACATGCTGGATAAAATTGTTATCGCCAACCGCGGCGAGATTGCATTGCGTATCCTGCGTGCCTGTAAAGAACTGGGCATCAAGACCGTTGCTGTGCACTCAACGGCGGATCGCGATTTAAAACACGTATTGTTGGCGGATGAGACGGTCTGTATCGGCCCGGCTCCGTCCGTAAAAAGCTATCTGAATATCCCGGCAATCATCAGCGCCGCTGAAATCACTGGCGCGGTGGCTATTCATCCGGGTTATGGTTTTCTCTCAGAAAACGCGAATTTCGCCGAACAGGTAGAACGCTCTGGCTTTATCTTTATCGGCCCGAAAGCTGACACCATCCGCCTGATGGGCGACAAAGTGTCTGCAATTACCGCGATGAAGAAAGCGGGCGTGCCGACTGTTCCCGGTTCCGACGGCCCTCTGGGCGACGATATGGATGCTAACCGTGCTCATGCGAAACGCATTGGCTACCCGGTGATTATCAAAGCATCCGGCGGCGGCGGCGGTCGCGGTATGCGCGTTGTTCGCGGTGATGCCGAACTGGCGCAGTCCATCTCCATGACTAAAGCTGAAGCGAAAGCTGCTTTCAGCAACGACATGGTTTATATGGAGAAATACCTGGAGAATCCTCGTCATATTGAGATCCAGGTTCTGGCTGACGGCCAGGGCAACGCTATCTATCTGGCGGAACGCGACTGCTCTATGCAGCGTCGTCACCAGAAAGTGGTCGAAGAAGCGCCAGCACCGGGCATTACCCCGGAACTGCGTCGCTATATCGGCGAGCGCTGCTCCAAAGCATGCGTGGATATCGGCTATCGCGGGGCGGGTACTTTCGAGTTCCTGTTTGAAAACGGCGAGTTCTATTTCATCGAAATGAACACCCGTATTCAGGTTGAACACCCGGTAACTGAAATGATCACCGGCGTTGACCTGATCAAAGAGCAGTTGCGTATTGCAGCTGGTCAGCCGCTGTCCATCAAGCAGGATGAAGTCGTGGTTAAAGGCCATGCGGTGGAATGCCGTATCAACGCCGAAGACCCGAACACCTTCCTGCCGAGTCCGGGTAAAATTACTCGCTTCCACGCGCCGGGCGGTTTTGGCGTACGTTGGGAGTCTCATATCTACGCAGGTTACACCGTGCCTCCGTACTATGACTCAATGATCGGTAAGCTTATCTGCTACGGCGAAAACCGTGATGTGGCGATTGCGCGTATGAAGAATGCGTTGCAGGAACTGATTATCGATGGCATCAAAACCAACGTTGATCTGCAGATTCGTATCATGAACGACGAGCATTTCCAGAATGGTGGCACCAATATCCACTATCTGGAGAAAAAACTCGGATTGCAGGAGAAGTAATAATTCTCCCTGTCGCGAACTCACGGCGGGGCGTTTTCACTTCTGATGTCGTAATCAATAAGGGAGGCCAAAACCTCCCTTATTTACGCCCAGCGTTTAACGATATCCTGCAATTTCTTCTCTTAGTGCAGCAAGATTTTCTTCGCCTTCAACAATTCCCAGTTCAAAGCAATACCGTTTTGTTTCACCAGGTTGGATAAACGGCAAACGACCCGACGCTCGTTCCGTATCACGCCCATCGGGAAAACTATTACTCACTTCCAGCCCCATAACATACTCACCGGCACCCAAATTTTTCCACTGAATAAAGTTCGGCAGCGCCCTGGTATCGAACTTTTCATACACTCCCCAGCCCAGTTGATGATTAATTAGCGCAACTTTACTCATTCCATCACTATCACTGTTCAGCGTCAGGTAATAAACCTGTTCGGCAAAACCCGGCTCCGGGGCGGTAATCGTCAGATGCTCCGCCAGACCTTCTGCAGCACGTGGAGTTCGCGGCGTTACGCTTTTAGCCGACAGAATAATCTCCCCTTCCGGCGAGAGCAGTGGCCAGCCGTAGTTAAAGTGATAAAGAATTTGCAGCGGCTGCGCGGTAAAACCGTTATTCGTCACCTTATCTTCAATAAACAGCGTATTGCTGCCGTAAGTACAGCGAATCGTTCTTTCCAGCGTCAGATTTTCACCAAACAGTCGTGTTTCGCGGACCTTACCGGTGATTATAAATTCTGTACCGTCATCGCTTTGTTCCGTGCGATAGCCCACCTCTTCCGCTGGTGTAGCAGCAATTCGGCCATGTAAACCTAACGTTTCACCCTCATCTTCACAGGGCGTACCGATATAGCTCAGCCCGCAGGTCGTTAATAACCCGGCGCAAAAACTGCGTAAAAAACCATTGCCCTGAGCATCAAAAAAAGCCGGTGCGACTACCCCATTAGCAGTAATAAAAGAGAGTGATACCCCCTTGTAGCTGGCCCATGCGATATCCAGTGCCCGATCTTTTAGTACCGTAAAATCTAGCCCCGCGCCAGAACGGACATCAAATGCCTCCGTTCCCTTCGCTTTACCGCTGCGTAATTCATAGTGTTTTATGCCCGCAACCTGGGAGATATGGCCAATCCACGGGCGAACATCGTTGATATGTTTCATCAGCTATTTTCCTGTACTAGCACTTGGTGGCGTTCGATAAAAGCAGTAATCTCCGCCAACATCGAGGTTCCCTCCATCGGCCCCCTGCGGGTCACAGCCAGCGCCCCGCAAGCATTAGCGTATTGCAGTGCCTGTCGCGCGTCATAACCCAATTGACGGCAGGCGATATACGCACCGCCAAAACAGTCACCCGCGCCAGTAGGATCGATTTCCTGCACCGGATAACTATCGACATGAAATTGTTCCGTTGCAGACCAGAAGCTCGCCCCCTTACTCCCACGTTTTACAATGACCTCCTTTACGCCATCGTCAAGGAAACCCGCAATGGCACGCTCTGGAGTCAAATGCGATGACAGCAGCAAAACTTCACCTTCACTCGGCATATAAATATCCGTTAGCTCCAACACAAAATGCAGGGCATCACGCATTTCCGGAATATCAAGCATCTCTTTACGAATATTAGGATCAAAAGAAATAACCCCACCATTCTGCTTAACTAACATCACCGCTTTCTTTACAGCATTAACCATATGAAACGAAAACAGTGACGACCCCATAATATGGAAATGCGTGCAATCTTTCAGTAGAGTTTCATCGACATGGCTGGCTGATAATTTTCCACAGGCAGCATTTTTAATATTGAAAATAAAATCGCGCTCACCAGATTCATGGTAAGTGACAAAAGCACTACCGGTGGTCTCCAGCGGTAACACTGAGATTCCCCGGATATCGACCCCATCAGCCGCCAGGCGATTGATATTGATATCGCCAAAACCATCTTTGCCCACGCAACTAATAATTCCGCACGATACACCAAAGCGGGTAACCTGGTCGATAAAAATGGCTGGCGCTCCGCTAGGATAAGGACCATTCCAGATACCGGATTGATCGAATCGCTGACCTTTCTGGTTCGCCATAATTTCAACCAGAATTTCTCCAATTGTGAATACTTTACTCATACAATTAATCCCTTGAAATATTTAGCCGCGTTTTCTTTTATTTCTAACATCGACATAAACCGCAATAAGAATAACCAGTCCCTTGACTACCATCTGATAAAAATAGGGGACATTCATTAAATTCATCCCATTATTAATCACACCAATGGTTAATGCGCCGATCATGGTACCGACAACAGTGCCATAACCACCATTGAGACTCGTGCCGCCAAGAACTGCTGCCGCAATAGCATCCAGTTCATAGCTTAACGCTGCATTCGGTTGTCCTGAATAAAGACGTGAAGCCAGAATCATACCGCTAATGCCCGCTAGCACAGCGGTAATCATAAAGACTTTTATTTTGAGACGAACAACGTTGATGCCAGAATATACGGCAGCCTCTTTATTACCACCGGTGATGTATATTTTTCGACCAAATGTGGTTTTTGTCAGAATAAAATGATTAATTAACAACAGAACTAATAAAATCCAGATAGGGATCGGGATATATAAAAACTCACCATTGCCTAATGCCAGGAATGCATTGCTTTTAATCATAATTGGCATACCATCAGTGACGATATAGGCAATGCCCCTAAAAATCCCCATTGTAGCAACTGTAACGATGAAGGAAGGAATTCCGGCAATCGCCGTCAGACCACCATTAATCATACCCAAAATCAGCGCTGCAATAATAGAAAGTGGAATTAATAAAATAAAAGGTATGCCCCAGGATGCACCGAGAGCTGCAAAGGTGCCAATCAGTGCTATGGTTGAACCCACAGATAAATCGATATCACCAAGAAGCAGGACATAGGTCATCCCATAGGCAGTAATTGCGATAATCGATACCTGAAGAATAATATTAGAGATATTATTCCCAGTAAAGAAACTATCATTCAGGAAACTGAAGAAAATGATTAAGATAATCATTCCACTCAGAATCCCACCATACTGTTTAAATATTTTCTTAAAATTATTCCTGGCTGAAAGACTCCGTTCACTGGGCATAGAGATTATTTTCTCCGTCATTTACTGTACTCCTGTTGCAGCGGTCATCACCTGCGTCTGTGTCAGGTTTTCACATGGATAGATGTCAGCGATGGCTTTGTTACGCATAACGACCAGGCGGTCGCTCAGCGCCATCACTTCCGGTAATTCTGATGAAACCAGAATAATCGCCGTACCAGCAGCAGCCAGTTGACGAATAACATTATAAATTTCAAATTTCGCCCCAACGTCTACGCCACGAGTAGGCTCATCAAGCAATAGAATACGCGGCGTTTTTTCCAGCCACTTTGACAATACAATTTTTTGTTGGTTACCACCGCTTAATGCGCTCACTGGTTGATGAATCGAGCTAATTTTCGTATTCATTAGCTCTACAGATTTGAGGGTTTTCAGCTCTTCTTGTTGGTGGTTAATCAACCCCAGGCGTGACGCGTTATATTGAAAAGCTACATGATGCGTATTCATGTTCACATCGTGCATCAGAACTAACCCCTCCTCCTTACGGTTTTCAGTCACAAATGCAATGCCATGTTCAATTGCCTGTTTCGGAGAACGGATTTCAACCTTTTCGCCATCAATCAGGATCTCACCCTGCCAGGCAACAATCCCAAATATCGCCTTCATGACATCAGAGCGGCCGGCCCCCACAAGTCCGAAGAAGCCCAGTACTTCACCTGGCCTAACGGCAAAATTGATCTGATGAAAAAGAGTTGAATGAGTCAGCGCTCTGACTTCCAGTCTCGGAGTTACGCTAGCCTCGGGTTTCTCGCCAATACGTGGAGGCCAAATATTTTTCATCTCCCGTCCAACCATCTGCGCAATGAGCTGCTGAATCTGGATATTTTTCTTCTCATGTGTCGCAATATATTCACCGTCGCGAATCACTGAAATATCGTCAGAGATACGCATAATTTCGTCCATGCGATGAGAGATATAAATAACTGCACTACCGCGCTGCGTTAGCCTGGCAATAATATTAAATAAGATTTCAGCTTCGTTATCGCTCAAGGATGATGTTGGTTCATCCATGATGACGACATCCGCGGGATAACTTAACGCCTTAGCAATCTCCACCAGCTGGCGTTGCGCCATCGACATATCACCAACCAGGCCATGAGCATCCAGTGGGATCCCCAACTCCATCAACAAGCGCTGACAATCAGCAAGCATTTTCCTGTCGTCAATAATACCCAACCGCATCGGTTCATTATTGGCATAAATATTTTCTGCAACCGTCATATTATTACTCAGGCTTAGCTCCTGAAAAATAATTGCAATACCAAGCTTTCGTGAATGCTGTGGATTATTTATAGCGATCAGCTTACCATGTAGTGTAATCGTCCCTTTTGTCGGAGGATAGACCCCGGCAAGAATCTTCATCAACGTCGATTTTCCGGCTCCATTCTCCCCTAATAAAGTATGAACTCGCCCTTTACGAATTGAAAGCGTGATATCCTTGAGTGCCTGAACGTGGCCGAACATTTTAGCCACGTGAGAAATTCCCAGAATTACATCCGTCATAACCACCTCAACTCCACAGTAAAATAATCATTACTACGTTAATCTAATTAGTAAGACCAAAGCATTAACAAAAGGATTTATCGGTAACCCTTCTGGCTTTATAAAAATAAAGCTTACAATAGAAATTTATTAGAGTTAAAAATGACCATCAGGCTGAAAAATAGAGTGCAACCTGACGGTCACGTAGATAATATTTACTGTAGAATAGTTTATTAAATACTATTTACCCGTATACACCCCAGGCTGAACAGGAATTAGTTTATCCACTGGTTTGCCATTCAGATGATCAACCGCAGCATCAATTGCTTTTGCGCCCATTTGGTCCGGATACTGCCGAATTACTGCTGCAAACGTTTTCTCACTGTCAACCGCATCACGTGCTTCTTTCATTCCATCGAAACCAATAATCTTAATGTTCTCATTATGGGCAGATTTTGCCGCGATAACAGCTGCCAGCGCAGCATCATCGCCAAAACCAAACAACCCATTAAGATTCCGGTTCGCCTGCATGATATTCTGCGCGGCGGTTAATGCTTCGGCACGAGTGATCCCAGGCTGTTCTGCGACAATTTTAATATTAGGAGTCGCCGCCAACCCTTTTTTAAACCCTTCTACACGATCGACAACAGACTGTAATGCCGGGTAGCTAATAATTGCCACGGTGCCTTTACCATCCAACAGCGTACCCATTAATTTACCAGCTTCTACCCCACCGGCGTAGTTATCGGTCGCGACATGTGCCACAACTGGTACACCTTCAGCTGCAACATCAACGGTGATAACAGGAATGCCAGCCTTATCTGCTTTGATAATGGCCGCCTGAACACCTTTTGAATCCACTGGTGAAATAATAATGGCATCTACTTTTTTGGTAATAAAATCTTCAACATCTGAAAGTTGTTTATTTAAGTCCTGATTGGCGATAGAGATACTTAAATCAACATTATCTTTCTTCGCTTCATCTTTCATTGCATTGGCAAGATCAATATAAAATGGGTGTTGTTGCGTCAGTAATGATGCGCCAATTTTATACTCTTTAGCAAAAGTGCTTTGAGAAAAAATAGCCAGACCAATTAGCATCGCCAGGCCAGGAAATTTGAAGTTTTTCATAAATAATCCTCATTGTTATTTGTAGGGTTGCTTTATATTAGAGTTTACCTGCACTACCACACACGCCAATAATTCGGGTAACAACTTGTTTCATGGCGGCCTTTGCCGGCTGCATATAATGTCGTGGATCGTTAGCCGCTGGGTTATTATGAAAATGACTTTTTAATGCATCAGCAAAGGCTATTTTTAATTCTGTGGCGACGTTAACTTTACAGATGCCAAGTTGAATACATTTTTGTATATCTTGTTCTGCTAACCCGGACGCACCATGCAGAACCAAAGGTACTTCCACCTTATTGCGAATTTGCGCCAGGCGATCAAAATCCAGATGGGGCTCATGGACGTAAAGACCATGCGCCGTACCAATCGCCACAGCCAGTGAATCGATCTGCGTGCGCTGGACAAATTCCGCCGCGGCTTCAGGTGAGGTATAAGCAGAATCTTTTGCATCAACAATCAGATCATCCTCTTGTCCCCCAAGTCGCCCCAACTCTGCTTCAATGCTGACGTCATAAGCGTGGCAAAAAGACGTTACTTCTTTCACCAACGCAATATTCTTTTCAAAAGTTAGATGCGAACCATCAATCATCACTGAGCGGATACCGGCTCGCACTTTACTGAAAATATCGTCAGTATTTTCGTGATGATCGAGGTGCAGGACTAACGGAATGTCATATTCTTTCGCCAGCGACGCAGCCAGCGATACCAGATTCCCCACACCACCGTATTGATATGTCCCCGGCGTTCCTGCCAGCATAACCGGTGAACGAAACTCTGCCGCAGTTTCGACAACGACTTGTAGCGTTTCAAGATTGTGGATGTTAAACGCCGGAACGGCATACCCCTGCAGTTGGGCCTTCTTCAACAGATTCTTACTCGAAATAATGTACATCTCAGCTCCTGTTATTGCGCCTAAATCTTACAAAACGAAGATTAACTATTTCTTAATTTTCATTTTGAAAGAAAACTAGCACATCACCAGGGGAGAAAAGTGTGAAGTAGCTCTAATGGTGAAAAATAACTTACAAAATGTAATTTAAACATCAAGGTTATTTTCCAAATGAAAGTTATTCCATTCCAGCGCAGGAGATCGTTAAAAACCTTTTAACTCAATAAGTTATTTAATTATACACCGTACTAAACAGGTGCTTTCAACTGTCTTCAAGTTTCATGGTTACGATAAGGGTAACTTTCAAAGAAAAAGGCATAACGCTATAGTGTTAACTATTGCAGGCCAATTACGAGTGTTATCGTGCCCAGAAAATCATCTAATCTGCTGAAACGCAGGCTAAAAATCGCAGAAATCGTTAGTGCTCAGGGCGAAATTAAAGTTGACGATCTTTCGACTCAGCTTGGAGTCTCTGGTGTAACCATTCGCGGCGATCTGAGTTATCTGGAGCAGCAGGGCTATTTGAAACGTTCTTTCGGCGGCGCAATCTCAACACACCAGCTCCCGACAGAAGCTGAAGTTTCGTCACAAACAGCCAAACCATCCCAAGCATTGCAAATGGAGATCGCACGCCACAGTATGCGGTTGATACGCGATCGCGATACGCTGTTTCTCGGCCATGGCCCTCTCTGCCGTAGGGTTATCCCATTGCTTAACGGGCTGAAAAAAATTCGACTGATTACTAACGATCCTGAAAGCGCGATGCTGGCAAATCAGTTCATTGATGGGGAAATCATTCTTGCTGGCAGCGAAATGCTACGCCCTGAAGGAATTTTGGTGGGAAAATCTCTGGAGCAGATTTTTTTACATCACGCCATTACCCACAGCATTCTCGAAATAGATAGCGTTGACGCCGACGGTGCGCTGGGAATCGTGATACCCGAGCTGGTAACAGCCAGCCAACACTGCTTCGATAACTCTCACAGTAAAACTATTTTGCTAGCCACGGTAACAGGTGCAGCAACGGCTCCAATTGGTCATCTCAATCAGGTGGAAAATGTGATCGTCTGCGACAGTATTAGCAAGCAATATCAGCAACAATTACATGATGCGGATTTTGTTACTTTATATACAAATAATGAATGTTTAACCTGGTCTAATCACGAAAAAAATCAGTAATGAGAGGGCATTTGTGGCGCTAACTATCTGTACATTAGGCGAACTTCTGGTGGAGTTTTTATCCCGAAATCCACAGCAAAAATTCACCCGCCCCGGCGAATTTATTGGCCCATTTCCCAGCGGGGCTCCCGCTATTTTCGCCGCGCAAGTCGCCAAATTACAACACCGTGCGATTATTTTCGGCTGCGTGGGTAACGATGATTTTGGTCGGCTGAATATTGAACGGCTACGTCACGAGGGCGTCATTGTTGACGGCATTCACACTATGAATAACGCCGTTACAGGTACTGCATTTGTTAGCTACCATAGTCCCCAGGAACGTGATTTTATTTTTAATATTCCCGACAGCGCCTGCGGTCTATTTACAGATAAGCATATTGATAGAGAGTTGCTGCGACAGTGCGGTCATATCCACATCATGGGCTCATCGTTATTTTCGTTCCGTATGATCGATGCCACGCGTAAAGCGATGATGGCGATTAAAGCGTCAGGCGGTACTGTCTCTTTTGACCCCAACATCCGTAAAGAGATGCTTAATATTCCTGAAATGGAACAAGCTTTTGATTATTTAATTGAATATACAGACATTTTCTTACCCAGTGAAAGCGAACTTCCCTTTTTTTCCCGGCATAAAAACCTTAAAGAAGAGCAGATCATTAGTGATTTATTATCCGCCGGGGTAAAGCATGTGGTGGTCAAACGCGCGCAAAACGGGGCGAGCTACAATCGACTCGAAAACGGGAAACTGCAAACTTTGCACCTTCCGGGATATAGCGTGAACAACGTTGACCCTACCGGTGCTGGCGATTGTTTTGGCGCAACCTTCGTCACATTATTTCTTGCCGGAGTCCCTCCCGAAACTGCTCTGGACTATGCCAACGCCAGCGGTGCGCTCGCCGTCATGCAGCAGGGTCCAATGGAAGGGATATCATCTCTTGGCGAAATAGAGGATTTTCTGCGCAGCCAACGCTAACGGTAAATTTTTCCTGTCAGATTATTTTCCCCATCCAGCCTGTTGCCGTAGAATTGCCCGTTTCATGCATCCATACCATAAGGAAGACACCTTCCATGGACAAACGGTTTGTTCAGGCCCATAAAGAAGCGCGCTGGGCGCTGTGGCTGACCCTCCTCTATCTTGCTGCCTGGCTGGCTGGCGCCTATCTGCCAGGCGTGGGTATTGGTATAACCGGCCTGCCGCATTGGTTCGAAATGGCCTGTCTGCTGGTACCTCTGCTGTTTATCCTACTGTGTTGGGGAATGGTGCGTTTCATTTTCCGCGACATCTCTCTGGAGGATAACGATGCAGTTTGAAATCATCGTCGTCCTGCTTGCCTACCTGTGTTTGGTATTTGGGCTGTCGTTTTACGCGATGCGCAAACGCAGTAGCGGCAATTTTCTCAGCGAGTATTTTCTCGGGAGCCGTTCAATGGGTGGTTTCGTCCTCGCGATGACGCTGACGACCACCTATATCAGTGCCAGTTCATTTATTGGTGGACCGGGAGCCGCCTATAAATACGGGCTTGGCTGGGTGCTGCTGGCCATGATTCAGGTTCCGACAATCTGGCTCTCGCTCGGGATTCTCGGCAAGAAATTCGCTATCCTGGCGCGGCGTTACAACGCGATCACCCTGAACGATATGCTACAGGCGCGATACCAAAGTCGCGCGGTCGTATGGATAGCCAGCGTGAGCCTGCTGGTCGCTTTCGTCGGGGCGATTGCCGTGCAGTTTATCGGCGGTGCCCGACTGCTGGAGACAGCCGCCGGAATTAAGTATGAAAATGGACTGCTGATCTTTGGTATTACCATTGCGTTGTATACAGCCTTCGGCGGCTTTCGCGCCAGCGTCCTCAATGACACCATGCAGGGTATGGTAATGCTGATCGGCACAATCGTGCTGCTGGTTGGCGTCGTCCACACGGCTGGCGGTTTACATAATGCTGTAGATACGCTACAGCACATCGACCCGAAGCTGGTATCGCCACACGGTGCGGATGATATTCTCACCCCTGCCTTTATGATGTCCTTTTGGGTGCTGGTATGCTTCGGCGTTATCGGCCTGCCGCATACCGCCGTGCGCTGTATTTCCTATAAGGATAGTAAAGCCGTCCACCGCGGGATCATTATCGGTACCATTGTTGTCGCGATCCTAATGTTTGGTATGCATCTGGCCGGCGCGCTGGGAAGAGCAGTGCTGCCTGACCTGACCGTCCCGGATCAAGTGATCCCGACTCTGATGGTACAAGTCCTGCCGCCGTGGGCCGCAGGTCTGTTTCTGGCCGCACCAATGGCCGCAATCATGTCGAACGTTAACGCCCATTTATTGCAGGCATCGGCTACGATCATTAAAGATCTTTGGCTCAGCGCACAACCGGCAAAAAGACATAACGAGCAGAAGCTAAAGCAGATCTCAACGATCACTACGCTGGTACTAGGGATCCTGATGATGCTCGCCGCCTGGCGTCCGCCTGAGATGATCATCTGGCTCAACCTGCTGGCATTCGGTGGGCTTGAGGCAGTGTTCTTATGGCCACTGGTGCTGGGTCTGTACTGGGAACGTGCGAACGCCAAAGGCGCATTGAGCGCTATGATCGTCGGCGGCGTACTGTATGCCATACTCGCTACTTTTAATGTTCAGTATCTGGGGTTCCACCCGATCGTACCCTCGTTACTGCTAAGTTTGTTGGCTTTCCTGGTCGGAAACCGTTTTGGTTCCTCCGCCCCGCAAGCCGCCATATTGACTACTGATAAATAAAGAGTTCTGCCATGCCATGGATCCAACTGAAACTGAACACTACCGGTGCAAACGCGGAAGAACTGAGTGATGCCCTGATGGAAGCGGGCTCCGTTTCTATCACTTTCCAGGACACTCACGACACGCCGGTGTTTGAACCTTTGCCCGGTGAAACCCGCCTGTGGGGCGATACCGATGTTATTGGTCTGTTTGACGCAGAAACGGACATGAAAGAAGTGGTTGCACTTCTGGAACAGCATCCGCTTCTGGGTACCGGTTTCGTACATAAAATCGAACAGCTTGAAGACAAAGACTGGGAACGCGAATGGATGGATAACTTTCATCCCATGTGCTTCGGTAAGCGTCTGTGGATCTGCCCTAGCTGGCGCGATGTGCCGGATAAGAATGCCGTCAACGTAATGCTCGACCCGGGCCTGGCGTTTGGTACTGGTACGCATCCTACAACTGCAATGTGTCTACAGTGGCTGGATGGACTCGATCTCGAAGGCAAAACGATTATCGATTTTGGCTGCGGCTCCGGCATTCTGGCCATCGCTGCATTAAAACTGGGCGCAGCGAAAGCCATCGGTATTGATATTGACCCGCAGGCTATTCAGGCCAGCCGCGATAACGCCGAGCGTAATGGGGTTTCTGAGCGACTTGAACTCTATCTGCCGAAAGATCAGCCAGACGCCATGAAAGCCGATGTAGTGGTCGCAAACATTCTGGCCGGCCCTTTACGCGAGTTAGCTCCTCTTATCAGCGTGCTGCCAGTTACAGGCGGTCTGCTGGGCCTTTCCGGTATCCTTGCCAGCCAGGCTGAGAGCGTTTGTGAAGCCTACGCTGAGCTCTTTGACCTCGACCCAGTGGTGGAGAAAGAAGAGTGGTGCCGGATCACCGGTTGTAAAAAATAATCTTCTCTGTGGCCTCTCAGCAGGCCACATTTTTCCGCGTTTTCTGTGCAAAGCTCTCTGCCCTTCTGGGATAAAATCGCAATGTAACTCGCTGTAGTTACGAGATAAAAATAGCCATTTTATTCATTGGAAGAATGATATGAAAACAACGTTAGGCAAGGCGATACTCCTGGCATTAAGCATCATGCCCGTTACGGTTTTTGCTTCCCACTGGAGTTACGAAGGCGAAGGCTCTCCTGAGCACTGGGGTACGCTCAGCGAGGAGAATAAAACCTGTCAGACTGGCATGAATCAATCCCCTATCAACATCGATACAACGCTCACAGCACATCTCTCGCCGCTGGATGTCCACTATACCGATGGCCCGGTCACACTGATCAACAATGGCCATACGATTCAGGCGGGGTTAAAGACCACCACTGCGGATACCATCACGATTGACGGAACCCCATTTACGCTTCAGCAGTTCCATTTCCACGCTCCGAGCGAAAATACCATCCACGGCAAGCACTATGCGATGGAGATGCACCTGGTTCATAAGGACGCCAGGGGTGCCGTTACCGTTGTGGCCGCGATGTTTGATAAGGGTACAGCAAATGCAGAACTGGATAAGCTGTGGGCGGCCATGCCGGAGAATTCCGGGCAGGATACCAAAATCACCACGCAGATGGACCTCAACGCGCTTCTTCCTGCAGACAAGACATACTGGCGCTTCAGCGGTTCTCTGACCACACCGCCTTGTTCCGAAGGCGTCACCTGGATTGTCCTCAAACACCCCCTGACACTTTCTGCCGCACAGTTAGAAAAATTCAGCCATACCATGCATCACGATAACAATCGCCCGACACAGCCGCTAAATGGTCGCGTAGTCGTCGAGTAATCTTAAGATACGCTTCACGATCATGTTCTGAAAATGAGAGCATAGTCACATTAAGTTGGGATAATTTGCTGATTTATTCAGCAGATTATCTTGTCAGTCCGTGACCTGATGAAGAAAAAACGAGAAGTTACGCAAAATTATATGTGTAGATAAATTCAACGCAAACTCTTAATCCAATGATTTATATAGTTAATTATTCATAGTCGCTTAATTGTACAGCGATTCTTTGATCCATCTCAGTGGATTGGTTAAAGTTTGGCCTTTCATCTCATGCAAAAAATGCGTAATATACGCCGCCTTGCAGTCACATATGGTCATTTCTTAACTCATGCGTATCGGACAATACCAGCTCAGAAATCGCCTGATCGCAGCGCCAATGGCTGGCATTACTGACAGACCATTCAGGACGCTGTGCTACGAGATGGGAGCAGGATTGACCGTATCCGAGATGATGTCTTCTAACCCTCAGGTTTGGGAAAGTGACAAATCTCGTTTACGGATGGTACATGTTGATGAGCCCGGTATTCGTACCGTGCAAATCGCCGGTAGCGTGCCGGAAGAAATGGCTGCAGCCGCCCGAATTAACGTGGAAAGCGGTGCCCAAATTATTGATATCAATATGGGGTGCCCGGCTAAAAAGGTGAATCGTAAGTTTGCAGGTTCAGCCCTCTTGCAGTACCCCGATCAGGTTAAGTCAATCCTGACGACGGTCGTCAAGGCAGTGGACGTTCCCGTGACTCTCAAGATTCGCACCGGTTGGGAACCGGAACACCGTAACTGTGTAGAGATTGCCCAACTGGCTGAAGAATGTGGCATTCAGGCTCTGACTATTCACGGACGCACACGCGCCTGTTTGTTTAACGGAGATGCTGAGTACGACAGTATTCGGGCAGTTAAGCAGAAAGTTTCCATTCCGATTATCGCGAATGGTGACATTACTGACCCGCTTAAAGCCAGAGCTGTGCTCGACTATACGGGGGCTGATGCCCTTATGATAGGCCGCGCGGCTCAGGGAAGACCCTGGATCTTTCGGGAAATCCAGCACTATCTGGACACTGGAGAGCTGCTGCCCCCGCTGCCTTTGGCAGAGGTTAAGCGCTTGCTTTGTGCGCACGTTCGGGAACTGCATGACTTTTACGGTCAGGCAAAAGGGTACCGAATCGCGCGTAAACACGTATCCTGGTATCTCCAGGAGCACGCTCCAAATGACCAGTTTCGGCGCACATTCAACGCCATAGAAGATTCCAGCGAACAGCTGGCGGCGTTGGAGGCATACTTCGAAAATTTTGCGTAATAGAAATAAAGAGCTGACAGAACTATGTTCGAACAACGCGTAAATTCTGACGTACTGACCGTTTCTACCGTTAACTCTCAGGATCAGGTAACTCAAAAACCCCTGCGTGACTCGGTTAAACAGGCACTGAAGAACTATTTTGCTCAACTGAACGGTCAGGATGTGAGTGACCTGTATGAGCTGGTACTGGCTGAAGTAGAACAGCCCCTGTTGGACATGGTGATGCAATACACCCGTGGTAACCAGACGCGTGCTGCCCTGATGATGGGTATCAACCGTGGTACTCTGCGTAAGAAACTGAAAAAATACGGCATGAACTGATACTAGTCAGTTAACTGTATGATTAAAAAGGCGCTCTTCGGCATGGGGAAGCGCCTTTTTTATTTCCTCTGGTTTATCAATTTACAACCATCCGCAGCCCATTTGCGTGACTATTTACACCGCAAAGAGCCGACATAATATTATCCACTAAAGCGGGTGCCTGTTGATAAAGATCGAATTGTTCCGGCTCCATTAACCAGTTTTTGATAATACCAGTAAATACGCTGTGTAATACTATTAATGAAATTTCAACGTTTGTTTCAGCCGGTAATAATCTATTACTAAGACAGCGTTGTAAAACCCCACGAATAATAGGATAACTAAAACCAATTCTTTTACGAATCTCCGCCTCTGACATCATATCGCTGGAAAATTCGCATTTATGATACAGAATCTGCATCAACGCGCGCTGTCTAGGATTATCGGCAATATATTGCAAACCTGTAATAAATTTCGCCCGTAAATTGCCTAACGGATCCTGACTGTCTGTCGGAATTTGATGCTGAAGCAGATCTCGTAACGGTTGCTGTTGTTGCCACATCTCATTAAACAGTTCTGCTTTACTGGAGAAGTGCCAATACACCGCTCCCCTCGTCACGCCAGCGGCATCAGCGATGTCAGTTAGCGTGGTGTTGGTGACCCCACGCAGAGCGAATTGCTGAATGGCAGACTCAATCAGGAGCTGTCGCGTCTTTAACGCATCTTCTTTTGTTCTTCTTGGCATACGATGCTCCATTTAACGCCATATCTATAATAGAAAAATACCAGGATGCATATAAATCTAGCATCAGATAATCAATATTGTTTAGCAAAAACGCAGATAAGCAAAATCTCAAAAAGAAAATAATAAATACATAACTCAAATAATTAATAAGCACATTATTCACTGAGTGAATATCAATGTAAGCAAATTTTAATTTAAGGTCATTCTTAAATTAAAATGACTAGCGCTTTGCTTTTGCGTGCCTTGCTGATGGATAAAAAATAACTATTCCTTACATACCTCGTTTTTTATTTGTAGGATAACAAACCGCTTTTTTATCCATTATTTCTTTCACAGATTGGTTGCCAAACTCGGCCCGCAATCTATAAGGAACAGCAATGACGAGTCACGCCCGGGTTACACTTTTATCCAGCCTAATCATCTCTACCATCTTGCTTAGCGGTTGCGATAATTCAGGTGATCAACAACCGCATGCGCAGATACCTCAGGTTTCAGTCCATATTGTAAGCAGCGCGCCGCTGTCAGTGACCACGGAACTTCCGGGTCGAACATCGGCATACCGCGTTGCGGAAGTACGCCCGCAGGTTAGCGGGATTATTCTACAGCGTAATTTTGTCGAAGGTAGCGATGTCAATGCCGGGCAGTCTCTCTATCAAATCGACCCGGCGACTTATCAAGCCGCTTATAACAGCGCAAAAGGTGATGAAGCCAAAGCCGAAGCAGCAGCGGCTATCGCTCATCTGACAGTGAAACGCTACGCACCTCTTCTCGGAACACAATACATCAGCCAGCAGGAATACGATCAGGCTGTAGCGACCGCACGCCAGGCTGATGCCGATGTTATTGCCGCAAAAGCCGCCGTCGAAAGTGCGCGCATTAATCTGGCTTACACCAAAGTGACATCGCCAATCGGCGGCCGCATCGGTAAATCCAGCGTTACTGAAGGCGCCCTCGTGACCAATGGGCAGGCAGATGCAATGGCAACGGTACAGCAACTCGATCCGATTTATGTCGATGTCACCGAATCCAGTAATGATTTCATGCGTCTGAAACAGGAAAGCCTGCAGCACGGCAGCGATACCAAAAGCGTGCAGCTGATTATGGAAAACGGTCAACCTTACGCACTAAAAGGCACTCTGCAATTCTCCGACGTCACAGTGGATGAAAGCACTGGCTCAATTACGCTGCGAGCAATCTTTCCGAATCCACAACATTCGCTGCTGCCGGGGATGTTCGTCCGCGCCCGCATTGATGAAGGTGTAGCTCCGAATGCCATCCTGGTTCCTCAGCAGGGAGTTACCCGCACACCACGTGGTGATGCCAGCGTGATGATCGTTAATGACAAAAACCAGGTTGAAAGCCGCCAGGTTGCGACCTCACAGGCGATTGGCGATAAGTGGTTAATTACCAGCGGTCTTAAATCTGGTGAAAAAGTTATTGTCCGCGGTCTGCAGAAAGTTCGTCCCGGCGTCACAGTGAAGGCCGAAGTGGATACCGCGACATCCGTCGCGCAATAAGGTACGAATAACTATGTCTAAGTTTTTTATCCATCGACCGGTATTCGCCTGGGTGCTGGCCATCATTATGATGATTGCTGGCGGTCTCGCAATTATGCAACTGCCTATCGCACAATACCCGACGATCGCCCCGCCAGCTGTTGCCATCTCTGCGACCTACCCAGGTGCGGATGCGCAGACCGTGCAGGATACTGTGACTCAGGTTATCGAACAGAACATGAATGGTATCGATAACCTGATGTACATGTCCTCAACCAGTGATTCCGCAGGCGGCGTCACCATCACCTTGACCTTCACATCGGGTACAGATCCGGATATTGCGCAAGTCCAGGTACAAAATAAGCTCCAGCTCGCCACACCGCTGCTACCTCAGGAAGTGCAGCAACAGGGGATTAGCGTTGAGAAATCAAGCAGCAGTTTCCTGCTGGTTGCTGGATTCATCTCCGATAACACCAGCACTACTCAGGATGATATTTCTGACTACGTTGCATCAAACGTCAAAGATACTATTAGCCGACTTAACGGCGTTGGCGACGTACAGCTCTTCGGGGCCCAATATGCGATGCGTGTTTGGCTGGATGGCAACCTGCTGAATAAGTACAACCTGACGCCTGTTGATGTGATTAACCAGTTGCAGGTACAGAACGATCAGATTGCAGCAGGCCAACTTGGCGGAACGCCCGCTATTAAAGGCCAACAATTAAACGCGTCAATCATTGCTCAAACACGACTGAAAGACCCTGCAGAGTTTGGCAAGGTGACGCTACGGGTGAACGCTGACGGCTCAGTGGTTCATCTGAAAGACGTGGCTCGCATTGAGCTGGGCGGTGAAAACTATAACGTCGTCGCCAAAATTAACGGTAAACCAGCATCCGGGCTGGGGATTAAGCTTGCTACCGGCGCCAATGCCCTCGACACCGCTGCTGCGATTAAAGCAAAGCTTGCCGAACTACAACCCTACTTTCCGCAGGGCATGAAAGTCGTTTACCCTTACGACACCACACCGTTCGTGAAGATCTCTATTCATGAGGTGGTGAAGACGCTGTTTGAAGCGATTATTCTCGTCTTCCTGGTGATGTATCTGTTCCTCCAGAACATCCGTGCCACATTGATCCCCACCATTGCGGTTCCTGTCGTCTTGCTTGGCACATTCGCCGTGCTGGCTACCTTTGGCTATTCCATCAACACGCTAACGATGTTCGGTATGGTGCTGGCAATAGGATTGCTGGTCGATGATGCCATCGTGGTGGTGGAAAACGTCGAGCGCGTGATGGTAGAAGAGAGGCTATCCCCAAAAGAAGCGACAGAAAAATCAATGTCACAAATTCAGGGGGCACTAGTTGGTATAGCCATGGTGCTATCGGCAGTTTTTGTTCCCATGGCCTTCTTTGGCGGTTCTACGGGCGCGATTTATCGCCAATTCTCCATCACTATCGTCTCAGCGATGGCGCTATCCGTGTTGGTTGCACTGATTCTGACACCTGCACTTTGCGCCACTTTATTGAAACCCGCCTCCGCCGATCATCATGAGAAGAAAGGTTTTTTTGGCTGGTTTAATGCGAAATTTGACCGTAGTGTCAACCACTACACCAACAGCGTCAGCGGGATACTACGCTGTACCGGGCGCTATCTCATCATCTATCTGCTGATTGTCATTGGCATGGCTGTACTGTTTATGCGTCTGCCAACCTCCTTTTTACCGGATGAGGATCAGGGGGTATTTATGACCATGATTCAACTTCCATCCGGCGCGACGCAAGAACGTACACAGAAGGTCCTCGATACCGTTACCGACTACTATCTGCATAAAGAGAAGGCGAATGTTGAAAGCGTCTTTACCGTTAACGGTTTTAGCTTTAGCGGCCAGGGACAAAACTCCGGTATGGCATTTGTCAGTCTGAAGCCATGGGAGGAGCGCAGTGGTTCGGAGAATGGGGTTGAAGCAATTATCAAGCGAGCCACGGCCGCTTTCAGCCAGATTAAAGACGCCATGGTTTTCCCATTCAATCTCCCCGCAATTATTGAGTTGGGCACCGCGACAGGCTTCGACTTTGAGCTTATCGACCAGGGTAACCTTGGTCATAGCGCGTTGACTCAAGCACGAAATCAGTTGCTTGGTATGGTAAGAGAACATCCGGATCAGTTAGTGCGCGTACGACCAAATGGGCTTGAAGATACTCCGCAATTTAAGCTCGATGTTGATCAGGAGAAAGCCCAGGCACTGGGTATTTCACTATCTGATATCAATGAAACCATTTCCGCAGCACTAGGTGGCTATTACGTTAATGATTTTATTGACCATGGTAGAGTTAAAAAAGTCTATGTTCAGGCTGACGCCCATTTCCGTATGTTGCCGAGCGACATCAACAGTATGTACGTCCGTAGTGCTAATGGCGAAATGGTACCATTCTCAGCTTTTGTAACCTCACACTGGGTTTATGGTTCTCCGCGCCTGGAGCGTTATAACGGCTTACCTTCGATGGAAATTCTGGGTGAAGCCGCTCCGGGCAAAAGTACCGGGGATGCAATGATTTTGATGGAACAACTAGCCAACAAACTGCCTACTGGTATTGGCTTCGACTGGACAGGAATGTCTTATCAGGAACGCTTATCCGGTAATCAGGCGCCTGCTTTATATGCAATTTCGCTAATAGTGGTTTTCCTGTGCCTTGCCGCACTCTATGAAAGCTGGTCTATTCCATTCTCAGTGATGTTAGTCGTCCCGTTAGGAGTTGTCGGGGCATTATTAGCAGCCTCATTACGTGGGCTTAATAATGACGTTTATTTTCAGGTAGGTTTATTAACGACGATCGGTCTCTCTGCCAAAAACGCTATTCTTATTGTCGAATTTGCGAAAGACCTTATGGATAAAGAAGGGAAGGGAATCATTGAAGCAACGCTCGAAGCATCTCGTATGCGTTTACGCCCTATCTTAATGACCTCATTGGCCTTTATTCTTGGTGTACTGCCCTTGGTTATTAGCCATGGGGCAGGCAGCGGGGCACAAAACGCCGTGGGTACGGGAGTTATGGGAGGAATGTTGACAGCAACGTTGCTGGCTATCTTCTTCGTACCGGTATTCTTTGTTGTCGTAAGACGCCGCTTTACTAAGCATATCGAGTAAGTCTCTCTTTCCAAAGGCGCCATTCTGGCGCCTTTTTTATGCCTGAAGTTTTTGATCATCCCGATAAAAATCAACGTGTTTATTATTCTTTAAAAGATCGCACGTTATTCAACGTGCCATATTATGACGACATAATCGCGTAAGTTTCTTCACGATATTTACGTTGCTCATAAATTGAGATTATTTACCCTACCCATCCTCAGTATTACCGATGATAAAATAGGCTATTCCGTAATGTATGGGTTCCCATTACAGCGAAACGGATTATTTAGAGGTAATATCATGAAAAAATTCGTTTTAGTCGCATTGCTGACAACGCTTCTCGCTGGTTGTGCACATGATTCTCCGTGCGTACCTGTCTATGACTCCGAAGGCAGATTAGTACACACTAATACCTGTATGAAAGGAACGACTCAGGACAACTGGGAAACCGCGGGCGCTATTGCCGGAGGCGCGGCTGCAATTGCAGGCTTGACGCTTGGCATTGTCGCACTAACTCGCTAATCACTTACAATCCCCGCTATGCACTGGTACCGGAGCTAATCCCGGTACCGTTTTTCGGCAAGATACACCCAATATACTTAAGTTACTGCACAATGCTCTGTTCTCTGTGATTTGAATAGCGCTGGCCACTAACGACATAAACCGAAGCTGAATTGAGTACACAGCGCGAATTAATATTTTCATGCGATTAGAAACGCAAAAAGCCCATCCTGACGGATGGGCTTTTCACTTATTTGGTGCCTGGCAATGCCCTACTCTCACATGGGGAGACCCCACACTACCATCGGCGCTACGGCGTTTCACTTCTGAGTTCGGCATGGGGTCAGGTGGGACCACCGCGCTATCGTTGCCAGGCAAATTCTTTTCAAATCGCCGAACTTTAACCTAAAAACTGGTGCTGATACCCAGAGTCGAACTGGGGACCTCACCCTTACCAAGGGTGCGCTCTACCAACTGAGCCATATCAGCACACTAAATTTGATGCCTGGCAGTTCCCTACTCTCACATGGGGAGACCCCACACTACCATCGGCGCTACGGCGTTTCACTTCTGAGTTCGGCATGGGGTCAGGTGGGACCACCGCGCTATCGCCGCCAGGCAAATTCTGTTTATCTGTATCAAGCTGAAATTCTCTCAATTCCGCCAAAACATCTTCGGCGTTGTAAGGTTAAGCCTCACGGTTCATTAGTACCGGTTAGCTCAACGTATCGCTACGCTTACACACCCGGCCTATCAACGTCGTCGTCTTCAACGTTCCTTCAGGACTCTCAAGGAGTCAGGGAGAACTCATCTCGGGGCAAGTTTCGTGCTTAGATGCTTTCAGCACTTATCTCTTCCGCATTTAGCTACCGGGCAATGCCATTGGCATGACAACCCGAACACCAGTGATGCGTCCACTCCGGTCCTCTCGTACTAGGAGCAGCCCCCCTCAATTCTCCAGCGCCCACGGCAGATAGGGACCGAACTGTCTCACGACGTTCTAAACCCAGCTCGCGTACCACTTTAAATGGCGAACAGCCATACCCTTGGGACCTACTTCAGCCCCAGGATGTGATGAGCCGACATCGAGGTGCCAAACACCGCCGTCGATATGAACTCTTGGGCGGTATCAGCCTGTTATCCCCGGAGTACCTTTTATCCGTTGAGCGATGGCCCTTCCATTCAGAACCACCGGATCACTATGACCTGCTTTCGCACCTGCTCGCGCCGTCACGCTCGCAGTCAAGCTAGCTTATGCCATTGCACTAACCTCCTGATGTCCGACCAGGATTAGCTAACCTTCGTGCTCCTCCGTTACTCTTTAGGAGGAGACCGCCCCAGTCAAACTACCCACCAGACACTGTCCGCAACCCGGATTACGGGTCCACGTTAGAACACCAGCCATTAAAGGGTGGTATTTCAAGGATGGCTCCATGCAGACTGGCGTCCACACTTCAAAGCCTCCCACCTATCCTACACATCAAGGACCAGTGTTCAGTGTCAAGCTATAGTAAAGGTTCACGGGGTCTTTCCGTCTTGCCGCGGGTACACTGCATCTTCACAGCGAGTTCAATTTCACTGAGTCTCGGGTGGAGACAGCCTGGCCATCATTACGCCATTCGTGCAGGTCGGAACTTACCCGACAAGGAATTTCGCTACCTTAGGACCGTTATAGTTACGGCCGCCGTTTACCGGGGCTTCGATCAAGAGCTTCTCCTTACGGATAACCCCATCAATTAACCTTCCGGCACCGGGCAGGCGTCACACCGTATACGTCCACTTTCGTGTTTGCACAGTGCTGTGTTTTTAATAAACAGTTGCAGCCAGCTGGTATCTTCGACTGATTTCAGCTCCGTGAGCAAGTCACTTCACCTACCATCAGCGTGCCTTCTCCCGAAGTTACGGCACCATTTTGCCTAGTTCCTTCACCCGAGTTCTCTCAAGCGCCTTGGTATTCTCTACCTGACCACCTGTGTCGGTTTGGGGTACGATTTGATGTTACCTGATGCTTAGAGGCTTTTCCTGGAAGCAGGGCATTTGTTACTTCAGCACCGTAGTGCCTCGTCATCACACCTCAGCGTTGAATGACGTTCCGGATTTACCTGGAACATCCGCCTACATGCTTAAACCGGGACAACCGTCGCCCGGCTAACATAGCCTTCTCCGTCCCCCCTTCGCAGTAACACCGAGTACAGGAATATTAACCTGTTTCCCATCGACTACGCCTTTCGGCCTCGCCTTAGGGGTCGACTCACCCTGCCCCGATTAACGTTGGACAGGAACCCTTGGTCTTCCGGCGAGCGGGCTTTTCACCCGCTTTATCGTTACTTATGTCAGCATTCGCACTTCTGATACCTCCAGCAACCCTCACAGGCCACCTTCAACGGCTTACAGAACGCTCCCCTACCCAACAACGCATAAGCGTCGCTGCCGCAGCTTCGGTGCATGGTTTAGCCCCGTTACATCTTCCGCGCAGGCCGACTCGACCAGTGAGCTATTACGCTTTCTTTAAATGATGGCTGCTTCTAAGCCAACATCCTGGCTGTCTGTGCCTTCCCACATCGTTTCCCACTTAACCATGACTTTGGGACCTTAGCTGGCGGTCTGGGTTGTTTCCCTCTTCACGACGGACGTTAGCACCCGCCGTGTGTCTCCCGTGATAACATTCTTCGGTATTCGTAGTTTGCATCGGGTTGGTAAGTCGGGATGACCCCCTAGCCGAAACAGTGCTCTACCCCCGAAGATGAGTTCACGAGGCGCTACCTAAATAGCTTTCGGGGAGAACCAGCTATCTCCCGGTTTGATTGGCCTTTCACCCCCAGCCACAAGTCATCCGCTAATTTTTCAACATTAGTCGGTTCGGTCCTCCAGTTAGTGTTACCCAACCTTCAACCTGCCCATGGCTAGATCACCGGGTTTCGGGTCTATACCCTGCAACTTAACGCCCAGTTAAGACTCGGTTTCCCTGCGGCTCCCCTATACGGTTAACCTTGCTACAGAATATAAGTCGCTGACCCATTATACAAAAGGTACGCAGTCACCCAACAAGTGGGCTCCTACTGCTTGTACGTACACGGTTTCAGGTTCTGTTTCACTCCCCTCGCCGGGGTTCTTTTCGCCTTTCCCTCACGGTACTGGTTCACTATCGGTCAGTCAGGAGTATTTAGCCTTGGAGGATGGTCCCCCCATATTCAGACAGGATACCACGTGTCCCGCCCTACTCTTCGAGTTCACAGCCTGTGCGTTTTTGTGTACGGGAGTATCACCCTGTACCCTGCGACTTTCCAGACGCTTCCACTAACACACAAACTGATTCAGACTCTGGGCTCCTCCCCGTTCGCTCGCCGCTACTGGGGGAATCTCGGTTGATTTCTTTTCCTCGGGGTACTTAGATGTTTCAGTTCCCCCGGTTCGCTTCGTTAAGCTATGTATTCACTTAACGATAGTGTGACGGATCACACTGGGTTTCCCCATTCGGAAATCGTCGGTTATAACGGTTCATATCACCTTACCGACGCTTATCGCAGATTAGCACGTCCTTCATCGCCTCTGACTGCCAGGGCATCCACCGTGTACGCTTAGTCGCTTAACCTCACAACCCGAAGATGTTTCGTAAAACACTTCGTGCTGCAAAAATTTGAGAGACTCGAACACACCGTCATGCTGTTCTTATTTACGGAGAACAGACGCAGCGTGTCGTTTCAATTTTCAGCTTGATCCAGATTTTTAAAGAGCAAAACTTCGCAGTGCACCTTTTCAGGTACACTCTGAAGTTTTCTTGTTTTTTGCAGTAAAAGGATGGTGGAGCTATGCGGGATCGAACCGCAGACCTCCTGCGTGCAAGGCAGGCGCTCTCCCAGCTGAGCTATAACCCCATCGTAAAAACTTATCTCTGTACCGATAATTTGTCCTGAGACAAGGCGTGGAATGACGAAGCATACTGACGTATGCGAGTCGTTTCACAACACAGTATCAGGGCAAATTTGGTAGGCCTGAGTGGACTTGAACCACCGACCTCACCCTTATCAGGGGTGCGCTCTAACCACCTGAGCTACAAGCCTGCAGAGATTTTTTACTGCTAATTTTTCATCAGACAATCTGTGTGAGCACTACAAAGGCAGGTTCTTTAAGGTAAGGAGGTGATCCAACCGCAGGTTCCCCTACGGTTACCTTGTTACGACTTCACCCCAGTCATGAATCACAAAGTGGTAAGCGCCCTCCCGAAGGTTAAGCTACCTACTTCTTTTGCAACCCACTCCCATGGTGTGACGGGCGGTGTGTACAAGGCCCGGGAACGTATTCACCGTGGCATTCTGATCCACGATTACTAGCGATTCCGACTTCACGGAGTCGAGTTGCAGACTCCGATCCGGACTACGACATACTTTATGAGGTCCGCTTGCTCTCGCGAGGTCGCTTCTCTTTGTATATGCCATTGTAGCACGTGTGTAGCCCTACTCGTAAGGGCCATGATGACTTGACGTCATCCCCACCTTCCTCCAGTTTATCACTGGCAGTCTCCTTTGAGTTCCCGGCCGGACCGCTGGCAACAAAGGATAAGGGTTGCGCTCGTTGCGGGACTTAACCCAACATTTCACAACACGAGCTGACGACAGCCATGCAGCACCTGTCTCAGAGTTCCCGAAGGCACCAAAGCATCTCTGCTAAGTTCTCTGGATGTCAAGAGTAGGTAAGGTTCTTCGCGTTGCATCGAATTAAACCACATGCTCCACCGCTTGTGCGGGCCCCCGTCAATTCATTTGAGTTTTAACCTTGCGGCCGTACTCCCCAGGCGGTCGACTTAACGCGTTAGCTCCGGAAGCCACTCCTCAAGGGAACAACCTCCAAGTCGACATCGTTTACAGCGTGGACTACCAGGGTATCTAATCCTGTTTGCTCCCCACGCTTTCGCACCTGAGCGTCAGTCTTTGTCCAGGGGGCCGCCTTCGCCACCGGTATTCCTCCAGATCTCTACGCATTTCACCGCTACACCTGGAATTCTACCCCCCTCTACAAGACTCTAGCCTGCCAGTTTCGAATGCAGTTCCCAGGTTGAGCCCGGGGATTTCACATCCGACTTGACAGACCGCCTGCGTGCGCTTTACGCCCAGTAATTCCGATTAACGCTTGCACCCTCCGTATTACCGCGGCTGCTGGCACGGAGTTAGCCGGTGCTTCTTCTGCGAGTAACGTCAATCACTGCGGTTATTAACCACAATGCCTTCCTCCTCGCTGAAAGTACTTTACAACCCGAAGGCCTTCTTCATACACGCGGCATGGCTGCATCAGGCTTGCGCCCATTGTGCAATATTCCCCACTGCTGCCTCCCGTAGGAGTCTGGACCGTGTCTCAGTTCCAGTGTGGCTGGTCATCCTCTCAGACCAGCTAGGGATCGTCGCCTTGGTGAGCCGTTACCTCACCAACAAGCTAATCCCATCTGGGCACATCTGATGGCATGAGGCCCGAAGGTCCCCCACTTTGGTCTTGCGACGTTATGCGGTATTAGCTACCGTTTCCAGTAGTTATCCCCCTCCATCAGGCAGCTTCCCAGACATTACTCACCCGTCCGCCGCTCGTCACCCGAGAGCAAGCTCTCTGTGCTACCGCTCGACTTGCATGTGTTAGGCCTGCCGCCAGCGTTCAATCTGAGCCATGATCAAACTCTTCAATTTAAGTTTGATGCTCGTGAATTAAACTTCGTAATGAATTACGTATGTTCACTCAGAGACTTGGTATTCATTTTTCGTCTTGCGACGTTAAGAATCCATGTCACTTTGAGTGCCCACACAGATTGTCTGATAAATTGTTAAAGAGCAGTGCAACGCGGCTTTCGCTCACCGTTGCGAGGTGGCGTATATTACGCTTTCCTCTTTCAGAGTCAACCTCTTATTTTCAGGTTTTCTCTTCAACCGACCCGGCTGTTTGTGTGAAGTGATTCACATCTGCCGTGTCAGTGGGAGCGCATTATAGGGATCCCATCTTTTTGCACAAGCCTTTTTTAGATCTTTTTTTCCAAATGATGTTTTTTCACCCTTTTCGCAGGGTTTATACTCAATTCGCCTAATTTTTACCACGCCAAAGGGTTGCAGATGGTCCCAAAAGCTACCAAAGTCTCTTCATCCCCTGGTTTATTGAGGTAAGCATGCCTGTGAATCTACGTCGTTATAAAGATTTATCCCCGAAAATAGGTCAAAACGTGATGATCGACACCAGTAGCGTGGTGATCGGCGATGTCAGAATTGATGATGATGTCAGTATTTGGCCAATGGTCACAATTCGCGGTGATGTGAATTATGTGGAAATAGGCGCGCGCACCAACATTCAGGACGGCAGCGTCTTACATGTCACTCATAAGTCTTCATATAATCCACATGGCAATCCACTGATTATTGGCGATGATGTGACCGTTGGTCATAAAGTTATGCTGCACGGCTGCACTATAGCTAACCGCGTGCTGGTTGGTATGGGGTCGATTGTACTGGATGGTGTCATTGTGGAGGATGACGTCATGATTGGTGCCGGTAGTCTGGTTCCACAAAACAAACGTCTGGAAAGCGGCTACCTTTATTTTGGCAACCCGGTTAAACAAATACGCCCCCTCACGGAGGCGGAAATTGTGGGGCTAAGGTATTCAGCAAACAACTATGTGAAATGGAAAAATGATTATCTGGCTCAGGAAAACCAGACCCATCCTTGAGCGTCTTCTTGCTGGTCGCAGATTAATTCGTGGGCTTCCTCTTCCAGATCCCAACGATGCTCACGAAATGCGGCCAGGCACAGTTCGGGATCTTCGTCACCAAAACGTTGCTGAAGCGTTGTTAGCTTTATGGCACAGATCAGTTGCATACCGTTAACTAATGCTGGAAAAGCGATACACTGACGCTCGTCATCCCATACTTCCCTGTCGGGAAATTGAATAGCCTGGTTCACGTGTTCAATTCCTCATGCAAAGCCAGAATTACAGGGGCAATTTCCGGCAGAACACCGTGCCACAATAGTACTGAGTGTGCGGCCTGTGCCACCAGCATTCCCAGCCCATCTGCACATCTTTTAGTACCATGTTGCTGACACCAACGTAAAAATGGCGTGCAACCTTTCTGATAAAACATGTCATAGCAATAGACATAAGTGTTGATTAGCGAAACGGGGATAGCAGGGACTTCTCCTTCAATACCGCTAGATGTGGCATTAATGATGAGATCAAACACCTGACCATTTAATGCTTCTATATCCAGAGCACGGACGCTGCCAGTATGAGCAAACAGCGTTGCCAGTTCATGCGCACGCGAAAATGTACGATTCACAATAGTGACAGCGCAATCCAGCGATAAAAGAGGCAGCAATACGCCACGTGAAGCACCACCTGCACCAATAAGCAGAACCCGAAAACCAGGTTTAATGAAATCGAGTCGTTCTAAATCACTCAGTAGCCCCACGCCATCGGTGTTGTCCCCCAGCAACCGGCCATCCTCCAGCCGTTTAAAGGTATTAACAGCACCGGCCAGTGCCGCGCGTTCGGTTAACTCATCTGCTCGCGCGAAAGCCTCTTCTTTGAAAGGAACGGTGACGTTAGCTCCCTTGCCACCATCACCAAAAAAAGCGTTAAGAGTATTTACGAAATCATCAAGGGGAGCCAGGACTCGCCCATATGGATGCGTAATCTGCAGCTGCTTCGCAAAGAGCTGATGAATAGATGGTGACTTGCTATGAGCAATCGGGTGTCCAAATACTGCGTAGGTTTCCATAAGTTATCCTTGGCGGAAGAGTTCGCCCGTCAAGGCATCACGTATTTCAGAAGGATTCTGACGCCCACCGGTTACCCCATCAACTACCGGGAAGCTAGCGCCAAACTGCGCATAAACCTCAGCAGTCGTACGGCAAGGTGGCTCACCAGATAAATTGGCGCTAGTAGAAACCAATGGTTTACCGTAAGCCTCACATAACTCAACTACCTGCGGGTGATCCGTTACTCGCACTGCCAGAGAATCGAAACGGCCGGTCAACCAACGGGGTGTAGAATTGAGAGCAGGGAATACAAAGGTCACCGGCCCAGGCCAGCAGGAAAAAATAGCAGCACGCCGCTCATCGCTAAGTTGTGAATCATCAATATAAGGTTTGAGCTGTTCAAAGTTAGCGGCGATTAGAATCAGTCCTTTATCAACCGGTCGCTGTTTAAGCGCCAACAAATGCATGACAGCTTTTTCGCTATCGGGATCACAGCCGACGCCAAAAACAGCTTCCGTAGGATAGGCGATGACAAGTTCATTGTTCAGGACCGAAACTGCATGTGCGATGGTTTCTGAGAGCAGGTTATTATTCACTGATTATTCCGCCGGTGTCGGCTTTCCACATTGTTTGCTGGCACAAAAACGCTTTACGCCCTGCACCGTTTTCTTTTCGATTAGTAGAGGGTAATGACACTCTGGGCACTCACCCGCCACTGGCTTAAAATTAATGACGAACTGACAATCAGGGTAGCGATCGCAGGAATAAAAGTTTTTTCCGAAACGTGAACGACGTTGGACCAGATGTCCCTGACTACACTGCGGGCAGGCTATTGCAGTCTCATCAGGTTTATCAATGAGTTCAGTATGCTCACATTCTGGATAGTTGCTACAACCAATAAACATACCAAAACGTCCTTGCCGCAGTACCAATATGGCGCCGCAAGACGGACACACCTGACCCTCCAGAACTTTGACAATATGCCCGTCCGCCTGATTCTTCAGGGAACGGACATAATCACAGTCCGGATAATGTGAACAGCCGAGAAAAGGCCCATGTTTCCCAGAACGTATTACAAGTTCAGCCCCACACTGGGGGCAAGGCTCGTTTTTACGCACCGAAAACAGTGCTGATTTGGTCATAACAACTCTAGTGTCGCTGCGAAAAGATTAATGCAGCATACCTTCATTTACTTCGAAGAGTAATTCTTCCATTTGCTGATAGGCGTTTTCGCAGCCCGGAATATTAAACAGCACCATCAGGATGACCCACTTCAGATCCTCCAAATCGAACTCTGCCGTATCCAGCGCCAGTACGCGTTCTATCACCATTTCCCGCGTTTCGAGGTTCAACACCTGAATTTGCTCAAGGAATAATAAGAATCCTCGGCAGCTCGCATCCAAACGCTGACACTCCTCATCGGTATATACTCGTAAGGAGAGTGGGTCAGAAGCAAGCTGCATGGGCGCAACAAGGCCCTCTTGATAGTCAGCCAGTTTCTCGAGCCACATCAGCGCGTTATAGATGTCCTCCCGTTCAAAACCAGCATCGGTAAGATCCCGAGTCAGTTTATCCTGGTCCACTCGCATTTCTGCTTCGTTATGGATGTAAGTCTCAAACAAATACATGAGTACGTCGAACATGGCTTGCCCTCCTTAATCGGACATAGCCGCCGGGTACAGCTGCGATCCAGCCTGCTAACTCCAGTTCAAGTAGCTGAGCTACGGTCACTGGCACAGATTGGCCGGCACGTTCAGCGACAACGTCAACAGGTGTTACCTCATCTCCTACGTTAGCCAGGAGCTCTGGAAATGGCAATGCTACAGGTGGCTGATTGTCGCAATTATTTACGTTATCAGGCTCATCGAAGACCCATAGCAGCTCATGCTGCCAATATTCAACTATATCTTCCGGTGCGGTAACTGGAATGGCTCCTTGCTTGATAAGCCAATGTGGACCTTCGGAACCAGGACTACCAATAGGTCCGGGTAATGCGAAGACTTCCCTTCCCTGTTCCAGAGCACAGCGAACAGTCACTAATGAGCCACTTTTTAATGCTGCCTCGATAACCAATACGCCAACACTTAATCCACTGATAATCCGGTTACGACGGGGAAAGTTGCCCGGTAATGGGGGAGTAAAAAGAGGAAATTCGGAGAGTACAACGCCTCCACTGCTAGTTATCTGTTCTGCTAATGCTTGATGGCGGCGAGGATAAATCTCTCTTAAACCATTCCCTAAAACGGCAACGGTTTTTCCTTGCCCCTCCAGTGCACCACGATGAGCTATACCATCAATACCTAAAGCCAATCCGCTAGTGATCGTAATGCCATAGCGAACTAAAACCTCACAAAACATTTTCCCCCAACGAGCGCCATACCATGAATGCGCGCGACTGCCCACTACGGCTAACTGTCGGCTGCTCAGTAATATCGGATCACCACAAGCTAAAAGTGCGCCAGGATAGTCCACAATTGCTCGTAGCTGGGGAGGATAGAGAGGATCGTCAGCAGTGAGTAGATAACAATTTGGTCGTTCCAGCCATTGCAGTGTTGTATCAATCTCACGTTGATTAATTCCAAGAAAATGTTTCGATTGCACCTTATTCAAACCGCAGGCATTCAAACTCTCATGATCTATTGTTGGGATTGAACATAACTGATGAGCAACCATCACCATTTCGTCGCCATACAGGCTGCTCACTTTCATCAGGCGTAACCAAATTTCTGTAGGCGTCATCCCTATCCCCCTCTGCCATAAGCGGCTTTAGCAATCTTTGCGATTGGACAGCGAGACTGTCAATTGCGGGGGGTTTTGTCTAGAATAGAGCTAATAATCTTATCAACTCCTGAATACAACTCTGGATCTTTATGGCAGTTTTGCAAGTGTTACATATTCCGGACGAGCGCCTTCGCAAAGTCGCTGAGCCGGTCAAAGAAGTGAATGCGGAAATTCAGCGTATCGTCGATGATATGTTCGAGACAATGTACGCTGAGGAAGGCATTGGTCTGGCCGCTACGCAGGTGGACATCCATCAGCGTATTATTGTTATTGATGTGTCAGAGAACCGAGAAGAGCGTCTGGTGTTAATTAATCCAGAATTGCTGGAAAAAGACGGTGAAACTGGGATTGAGGAAGGCTGCCTTTCCATTCCTGAGCAGCGTGCGTTGGTACCACGTGCCGAAAAAGTAAGGATTCGGGCACTGGATCGTGAAGGTAAGCCGTTTGAACTGTCAGCCGATGGTTTACTGGCTATTTGTATCCAACATGAAATGGATCATCTAGTAGGCAAACTATTTATTGATTATCTGTCCCCGCTTAAGCAACAGCGTATCCGCCAGAAAGTTGAAAAACTGGATCGCCTGAACGCACGAGCCTGAAGACAAGGACTAACGTGTCACAATCATTACGTATAATTTTTGCGGGTACGCCCGATTTTGCAGCGCGTCATCTTGACGCACTGTTGTCATCTGAGTATGAGATCGTCGGTGTATTCACTCAGCCAGACAGGCCTGCAGGTCGTGGCAAAAAACTCATGCCGAGTCCTGTCAAAATACTGGCTGAAGCAAATGGCCTGCCGGTATTTCAACCCTCTTCACTGCGCCCGCAGGAAAATCAGCAGCTGGTTGCCTCGCTGAACGCCGATGTGATGGTTGTAGTTGCTTATGGATTAATCCTCCCCAAGCCGGTTCTGGACATGCCACGTCTGGGTTGCCTCAACGTTCACGGTTCTTTGTTGCCACGTTGGCGCGGTGCGGCGCCAATCCAGCGTGCATTATGGGCTGGTGATACCGAGACAGGCGTGACCATTATGCAAATGGACGTAGGGCTCGATACTGGTGATATGTTGTATAAACTGTCTTGCCCAATTACTGGAGAAGACACCAGCGGTAGCTTGTACGATAAATTGGCGGTTCTTGGACCACAAGGATTACTGGAAACTCTGGCTCAACTGGTCAGTGGTACAGCAAAACCTGAAGTACAAGACGAAACGCTAGTCAACTATGCCGAGAAGCTAAGCAAAGAAGAAGCACGTATTGACTGGTCACTTTCTGCCGTGCAGCTTGAACGTTGCATTCGGGCGTTCAATCCATGGCCAATAAGCTGGCTAGAAATTGATGAACAACCAGTAAAAGTCTGGCGTGCATCTGTTAGCACCGATACAAGCAGTGCTGAACCCGGCACTATCGTGGCAGTCAGCAAATTGGGTATCCAGGTGGCAACTGGCGACGGTATCCTGAATCTGGAGTCGCTTCAGCCAGCGGGTAAAAAAGCAATGAGTGCGCAGGACTTGCTGAATTCTCGTCGGGAGTGGTTTATCCCCGGTCATCGTCTCGCCTGACGGTTCTCTCTTCTAAAGCCCGGTTTCGCCGGGCATTTTTATTTTTACTCTTATGAAAAAAAATCTTAACTTACGCAGCCTGGCTGCCCAGGCAATTGAGCAAGTCGTTGAACAAGGGCAATCGTTAAGTAACGTTTTGCCTCCGTTACAGCAGAAAGTCAGTGAAAAAGATAAAGCCCTACTGCAAGAGCTGTGTTTTGGCGTTCTGCGCACGCTGAATCAGCTTGAATGGTTAATCAATAAACTGATGGATCGCCCGATGAAGGGCAAGCAACGCACTATTCATTTTTTAATCATGGTGGGTTTATATCAGTTGCTGTACACCCGCATTCCTGCTCATGCCGCACTGGCAGAAACGGTGGAAGGTGCAGTCGCCGTTAAACGTCCCCAGTTGAAGGGGCTTATTAACGGAGTGTTGCGTCAGTTTCAACGCCAACAGGAAGAACTGCTGGCTGAATTTGCACAAACCGAAAATCGCTTCCTCCACCCCAAATGGCTACTTAAACGCATTCAACAGGCCTGGCCACAGCAGTGGCAGGAGATTGCAGATGCCAATAATCAACGCCCGCCAATGTGGTTACGCGTTAACCGCACCCATCACTCTCGCGATGAATGGCTCGAGTTACTGAAAGAAGCAGGGTTACAAGGCTTTGCACATTCAGGCTACCCGGATGCTGTTCGTCTGGCATCTCCAGCCCCTGTTCATTCCTTACCGGGTTTTGATGAAGGTTGGGTTACAGTCCAGGATGCTTCAGCGCAAGGTTGTATGCATTATTTGACCCCCGAGAACGGAGAAAGGATTCTCGACCTCTGCGCGGCACCTGGCGGCAAAACAACCCATATACTGGAAGTGGCACCACAGGCTAGCGTAATAGCCGTTGATATTGATGAACAGCGGCTTTCCCGCGTCTATGACAATCTTAAACGCCTTGGCCTCAAGGCGCAGGTTAAACAGGGTGATGGATGTTCTCCAGAGCAATGGTGTGGTGATGAAATATTCGATCGCATCCTGCTTGACGCACCTTGCTCCGCAACAGGGGTTATTCGTCGCCATCCGGATATCAAATGGTTGCGGCGCGATAGTGACATTGCCGAGTTGGCACAGCTGCAGGCCAAAATTCTTGATGCCATTTGGCCCCATCTAAAGCCCGGCGGAACACTGGTTTACGCCACCTGCTCAATTTTACCAGAAGAGAACTGTGAGCAAATTGCAGCTTTCCTTACTCGCACATCAGATGCAGAGTTGAGCACAACGGGAACTCTTGAGAAACCAGGATTGCAAAATCTCCCTGGGTCAGAAGAAGGTGATGGATTCTTTTACGCTAAGCTGATTAAAAACCGGAAATAACAGGTCACTGCTGATGAAGATTATTATTCTTGGCGCTGGACAGGTAGGCGGAACTCTGGCGGAAAATCTAGTTGGAGAGAACAACGATATTACACTAGTTGATACTAATGGCGACCGTCTTCGCAGCTTGCAGGATAAATTCGATCTGCGTGTAGTGCAGGGGCATGGCTCGCACCCACGCGTACTACGTGAAGCTGGTGCAGACGATGCAGACATGCTGGTTGCAGTCACCAACTCAGATGAAACCAACATGGTAGCCTGCCAGGTCGCCTATTCGCTATTTAATACTCCAAATCGTATTGCCCGTATCCGTTCTCCAGATTATGTACGCGATGCTGATAAGCTCTTTCACTCAGAAGCTGTCCCTATTGACCACCTGATTGCACCAGAACAACTGGTAATTAATAATATATATCGCTTAATTGAGTATCCTGGCGCCCTACAGGTTGTTAATTTTGCTGAAGGGAAAGTCAGCCTGGCTGTGGTTAAGGCCTATTATGGCGGTCCTCTGGTCGGTAATGCACTTTCAACTATGCGCGAACATATGCCACATATTGATACGCGCGTAGCAGCTATTTTCCGCCACGATCGACCAATCAGGCCGCAAGGGTCAACAATCGTTGAAGCTGGTGACGAAGTGTTTTTCATCGCCGCATCTCAGCATATCCGCGCAGTAATGAGCGAACTTCAGCGCCTGGAGAAACCCTACAAGCGCATTATGCTGGTCGGCGGAGGAAACATCGGAGCTGGGCTTGCTCATCGGCTGGAGAAAGATTACAGCGTCAAACTTATTGAGCGCAACCAGCAGCGCGCAGCGGAACTCGCAGAGAAACTGCAAAATACCATCGTCTTTTACGGAGATGCCTCAGATCAGGAATTACTGGCTGAGGAGCATATTGATCAAGTTGATCTCTTCATTGCAGTCACCAATGATGATGAAGCCAATATTATGTCTGCGATGTTAGCTAAACGTATGGGGGCCAAAAAAGTCATGGTACTTATCCAACGTCGTGCCTATGTTGATCTTGTTCAGGGTAGCGTGATCGACATTGCGATCTCACCACAGCAGGCAACAATATCTGCACTACTTAGCCACGTTCGTAAGGCGGATATTGTCGGCGTTTCTTCACTACGACGCGGAGTTGCGGAAGCCATTGAGGCTGTGGCTCATGGTGATGAAAGCACTTCACGGGTAGTCGGCCGAGCGATCGATGAGATTAAACTTCCCCCAGGAACCATCATTGGCGCCGTTGTACGCGGTAATGATGTCATGATAGCTAATAACAATCTGCGTATTGAGCAAGGCGATCATGTCATTATGTTCCTGACTGACAAAAAATTTATCTCCGATGTTGAGAGACTCTTCCAACCAAGTCCCTTCTTCCTGTAGTTTTCAGGCGTCATGCTGGCGCCTTTCCTTTATCCCTTATTTATCAATGGATAATATTTCTATGCAATTATTCCCTGGCAATGGAAAATAGGAATACATTTGTTAAACTTATCAGTGTTGGTTGGCCCAAGGAGAATAAAATGAGTTTTTTAAAAGAATTTCGCGAATTCGCGATGCGCGGGAATGTTGTTGACCTGGCTGTCGGTGTCATCATTGGTGCCGCATTCGGTAAGATTGTATCGTCACTAGTCGCCGATATAATCATGCCACCACTAGGTTTGCTTATTGGCGGGATCGATTTTAAACAGTTTGCGGTTACGCTTCGTGATGCACAGGGGGATATCCCCGCAGTCGTCATGCACTATGGTGTATTCATCCAAAACGTTTTTGATTTTGTCATCGTTGCATTTGCCATTTTTATGGCAATCAAACTGATAAATAGACTAAACCGTAAAAAAGAAGAGACCCCAGCTGCGCCGCCGGCCCCAAGCAAAGAAGAAGTCTTGCTTAGTGAAATTCGTGACTTGCTAAAAGAACAAAACAACCGTTCTTAATTAGAATATTAAAAGCAAAAGGCCAGTGGTAAAAAAGTGCTCCACTTTCTTGCCACTGGCCTCCCGCTCATTACGTCCCATATGTTTATCTTTACGCTGGTAACTTCCTTTTCCTTTCTTATTCTTCTCAACTCGCTGCCTGAACAAGGGGTCATGAAGTAGCGCCTCAATGGCGTTATCTTTTATTTTCCCTTTAGTATGTTGATAGTGGCTCATAAACTCTCCTGATTAGTAAAAAATCGATGCAAGTGTAGATCTGCGCGATGTAGAAATCAACGCTCTGCGTTTTGGCTACTGGCTCCTTGCTCAAGCGCCTCAAGGATCGAACAATAAATACTACTGTGTGCGGTCCCACAGCATGCGTCATTAAGCCGCTGCAATGACCGACGCATAGTTTGTAGCTCTTTGATCCGAGATTCAACTTCCCTTAAACGAGCCTTAACGATACCTTTCGACTCCTGGCAAGTATGATGCTCCGGATCTATTCGGATCGAAAGAAGTTCACGAATCGATTCCAATGTGAAACCCAATTGTCTGGCGTAACGAATAAAACGGAGTCTCTGCAGATCGTTGTCAGAATAGAGACGAAATCCTCCTTCAGTACGTACGTTATGCTCCATCATCTGCTGCTTTTCATAATAGCGAATGGTATCGGGAGTAACGTCTGCCAATTTTGCCAGTTCACCGATGCGATACATTATTGCTCCTCATTAATCTTATGCACTAACTTATCTACATAATCGCCACGCAAAAAGTCAGTATTAAGACCTGCTTGCCGTAGTTTTAGTTCAACCAGGGCAAGACGACGACTCCACTCCACATAGCACGGCTCGTTTTCCTGAACGTTCCTGAGTAAGTCAACAAGCATGATTGCTTCTTTTCGATGTTCCAGCTCGGGAGGTAAACAGCCTGCATTTTTAAGCAACCGATAACTGGCGCGTAGCTCTGGTGGAACATGTGAATCATCATCCAACATAAGCGGTTCTCCGCAACCTGGAAGATTATCGAATTCACCTTTGTTTTGAGCATCGAGGATATGGCGCTCTGCCCACTGATCCAGTAACCACATGATACGGCTCCGGAGATGAACAAAAATAGTACAGATATTGTAGTGAAGCGGGATGATAGAGGATATAAAAAAACCCGCCTGGGCGGGTTTTTTTACGTTACCACAGATTACTCTGCAGCAGCTTCTGCTTTCGATTCAGAGCGATCAACCAGCTCGATGTATGCCATCGGCGCGTTGTCGCCTGCACGGAAGCCACACTTCAGAATGCGAGTGTAACCACCGGCGCGGCTCGCGAAACGCGGGCCCAGCTCGTTAAACAGTTTTGCCACGATCTCGTTATCACGAGTGCGGGCGAATGCCAGACGACGATTAGCTACGCTATCAGTCTTGGCAAGAGTAATCAGCGGCTCAACTACGCGACGCAGTTCTTTCGCTTTCGGCAGGGTCGTCTTGATGATCTCATGACGAACCAGCGAACCAGCCATGTTACGGAACATAGCCTGGCGATGGCTGCTGTTGCGGTTCAGTTGACGACCACTCTTACGATGGCGCATGACCTTATCCTTCTCAGTAAAACCTTAACCTGTGATCCGGTTACTCGTCAGCAATGCTTGCCGGTGGCCAGTTTTCCAGGCGCATGCCCAGAGACAAACCACGTGAAGCCAGCACGTCTTTAATCTCAGTAAGAGATTTTTTACCCAGGTTCGGCGTTTTCAGCAACTCAACCTCGGTACGCTGTACCAGATCACCGATATAGTGGATAGCTTCTGCCTTGAGGCAGTTAGCAGAGCGGACAGTCAATTCGAGATCGTCAACAGGGCGCAGCAGGATCGGATCGAATTCTGGTTTCTCTTCTTTCACTTCCGGCTGACGTACATCACGTAAGTCAACAAAAGCTTCCAGTTGTTCTGCCAGGATGGTTGCCGCACGACGAATCGCCTCTTCAGGATCGATTGTACCGTTGGTTTCCATTTCGATGACCAGCTTGTCCAGGTCGGTACGCTGTTCTACACGCGCTGCTTCAACATTGTAGGCAATACGCTCTACTGGGCTGTAGCATGCGTCGACCAACAGACGGCCGATTGGGCGCTCATCTTCTTCCGAATGAATTCGGGCAGAAGCCGGCACATAACCGCGACCGCGCTGAACTTTGATACGCATGCTAATAGCAGCGTTCTCATCGGTCAGGTGGCAGATCACATGTTGCGGCTTGACGATTTCGACATCACCGTCATGGGTAATGTCGGCTGCGGTCACAGGGCCAATGCCAGATTTATTCAAAGTAAGGATGACTTCATCTTTACCCTGAACTCTCACCGCCAGCCCTTTCAGGTTGAGCAGGATTTCAAGGATATCTTCCTGAACGCCTTCTTTGGTGCTGTACTCATGAAGTACACCATCAATCTCAACCTCGGTCACCGCGCAACCCGGCATCGATGAGAGCAGAATACGGCGCAGTGCGTTACCCAGAGTATGGCCAAAGCCACGCTCTAAAGGCTCAAGGGTCACCTTGGCGTGCGTCGAACTCACTTGCTCGATATCGACCAGGCGCGGTTTTAGAAACTCTGTCACAGAACCCTGCATTGTGTCCTCTCTTTGGTACTAAGCTTTACTTGGAGTAAAGCTCGACGATCAGGTGTTCGTTAATGTCCGCAGACAGATCAGAACGTTCTGGCTGACGCTTGAACGTACCTTCCATCTTGCCAGCATCAACTTCCAGCCAGGTTGGCTTTTCACGCTGCTCAGCCAGCTCCAGAGCGGCTTTCACGCGAGATTGCTTTTTCGCTTTCTCACGAATGCTGACAACGTCATTCGCTTTAACCTGATAAGAAGCGATGTTAACAACACGACCGTTTACCATGATAGCTTTGTGGCTAACCAGCTGACGTGATTCAGCACGAGTCGCGCCGAAGCCCATACGGTATACAACGTTGTCCAGACGACCTTCCAGCAGAGTCAACAGGTTTTCACCAGTGTTGCCTTTCAGACGTGCTGCTTCTTTATAATAGTTACGGAACTGACGCTCCAGCACACCGTACATACGGCGAACTTTTTGCTTTTCACGCAACTGCACACCATAGTCAGACAGACGCGGTTTACGCGCACCATGCTGGCCAGGAGCTTGTTCAATTTTACACTTGGTATCGATCGCGCGAACGCCAGACTTAAGGAATAAGTCAGTGCCCTCACGACGGCTCAGCTTGAGCTTAGGACCCAAATATCTTGCCATTTTCTTTCTCCAACAATCCTAGAAACGAACGCGTTATACGCGACGTTTTTTCGGCGGACGACAACCGTTATGAGGGATCGGAGTCACATCAGTAATGTTCGTGATGCGAAAACCAGCGGCGTTCAGTGCACGAATAGTAGATTCGCGACCTGGACCCGGACCTTTAACCATAACTTCCAGATTCTTGATGCCGTATTCTTTTACGGCTTCAGCGCAACGCTCTGCTGCAACCTGAGCTGCAAACGGAGTGGATTTGCGAGAACCACGGAAACCGGAACCACCGGCTGTTGCCCAACCCAGCGCGTTACCCTGACGATCAGTAATGGTAACGATGGTGTTGTTAAAAGAAGCATGGACATGAGCCACGCCATCAGAGACTTGTTTTCTTACACGCTTACGTGCACGAACTGGTGCCTTTGCCATTATTCAATCACCCCGACTATTTCTTGATCGGTTTACGCGGACCCTTGCGGGTACGTGCGTTGGTCTTAGTACGCTGACCGCGAACCGGAAGACCACGACGATGGCGTAAACCACGATAGCAACCAAGGTCCATAAGACGCTTGATGCTCAGGGTGATTTCACGGCGCAGATCACCTTCAACGACAAATTTACCTACTGCTTCACGCAGGGATTCAATTTGTTCTTCAGACAGCTCACTGATCTTAACATTTTCAGCGATACCCGTGTCAGCACAGATGGCTTTAGAGCGGGTCTTGCCGATACCGAAAATTGCAGTTAATGCAATGACGGTATGTTTGTGATCAGGAATGTTAATGCCTGCTATACGGGCCACTATGCACTCCTACTATTTAATATGTACGCACCATGCTGAAAAGCCCGTTTTCAGGATACTCAAATGGAAACGTACAGACATACAAAAGATTGGCTGGCTAATCTAGCCAGCTCAACCCAACTTTGCAAGAAAAATATGCGAATAAATCAGCCTTGGCGCTGTTTATGCTTCGGCTCGGCACTGCAAATCACGCGGATGACGCCATCACGCTTAACGATTTTGCAGTTACGGCATAATTTCTTGACGGAAGCACGAACTTTCATTTTTACTCTCCGTAACTTCTCGGGCGCCCTGTTAGCGGCCGTAGCCTTTCAGGTTCGCCTTCTTCAATGCAGACTCATACTGACTTGACATCATCAGAGTTTGCACTTGAGCCATAAAGTCCATAATCACAACGACAACGATAAGCAGTGAGGTCCCACCGAAGTAGAACGGTACTTTCATTGCATCACGCATGAACTCCGGGATCAGGCAGATAAAGGTAATGTAGAGCGCACCAACCAAAGTCAGGCGGGTCATTACTTTATCGATATACTTCGCCGTTTGCTCTCCCGGACGAATTCCTGGTACAAATGCACCGGACTTCTTCAGGTTATCTGCTGTTTCACGCGGGTTGAAAACCAACGCCGTGTAGAAGAAACAGAAGAATATGATTGCAGACGCATAGAGTAACACATAAAGCGGTTGCCCAGGCTGCAAATACAGCGAAATTGTTGTCAGCCAGTTCCAACCAGTCCCGCCCCCGAACCATGACGTGATGGTAGCCGGGAACAGAATAATACTGGAAGCGAAGATTGCCGGGATTACCCCTGCCATATTCACTTTCAGCGGTAAATGTGTGCTCTGTGCAGCATAGACACGACGACCCTGTTGACGTTTCGCGTAGTTAACCACAATACGGCGTTGACCACGTTCTACAAAGACAACAAAGAAGGTCACTGCAAATACTAATACTGCAACCAACAGCAACAGGAGGAAGTGCAGGTCGCCTTGACGCGCTTGCTCGATAGTATGGGCGATGGCCGGCGGGAGTCCCGCAACAATACCAGCGAAGATAATGATCGAAATACCGTTACCGATACCACGCTCAGTAATCTGTTCGCCTAGCCACATCAGGAACATCGTTCCTGAAACCAGACTTACAACAGCGGTGAAATAGAACGCAAAACCTGGATTAATGACCAGGCCCTGCATACCAGGCATATTCGGTAGACCAGTAGCAATACCAATCGACTGGAATATCGCCAGCACCAGAGTTCCGTAGCGGGTGTACTGGCTGATCTTACGACGACCAGACTCCCCTTCTTTCTTAAGTTCCGCCAACGGCTGATAAACAACCGTTAACAGCTGGACGATGATCGATGCCGAAATATACGGCATGATACCCAGGGCAAAGATAGAAGCACGGCTGAGAGCACCACCAGAGAACATGTTGAACATTTCAATGATGGTGCCTCGCTGTTGCTCAAGCAGTTTGGCAAGTACAGTGGCATCAATACCAGGGATCGGAATAAAAGAGCCAACACGGAACACAATCAACGCACCGATTACAAACAAAAGTCTGCGTTTCAGCTCGCCAATCCCACCTTTGGCACTTTGAAAATCTAATCCCGGTTGCTTAGCCATCTGCTACTTATTCCTCAATTTTACCGCCAGCAGCTTCGATAGCAGCACGAGCACCTTTAGTCACGCGCAGGCCACGAACAGTTACCGGACGAGATACCTCACCAGACAGGATCACTTTCGCGAACTCAATCTGGATACCGATAATGTTAGCCGCTTTCAGCGTGTTCAGGTCGACTACATCGCCTTCTACATGAGCCAGATCAGACAGACGAACTTCTGCAGTGATCATTGCTTTACGAGAAGTGAAGCCAAATTTCGGCAGACGACGGTACAGAGGCATCTGACCACCTTCGAAACCGCGACGTACGCCACCGCCAGAACGAGAGTTCTGACCTTTGTGACCACGACCACCGGTTTTACCGAGGCCAGAACCGATACCACGACCCAGGCGTTTACCCGCCTTTTTGGAGCCTTCGGCCGGAGACAGAGTATTTAAACGCATCTCTTACTCCTCAACTTTAACCATGAAGGAAACCGCGTTGACCATACCACGAACAGCAGGAGTATCCTCGCGCTCTACGGTGTGACCAATACGACGCAGACCCAGGCCAAGCAGCGTTGCCTTGTGTTTCGGCAGACGACCGATTGCACTGCGGGTTTGAGTAATTTTAATAGTCTTTGCCATGGTTTATTTCCCCAGAATTTCTTCAACGGATTTACCACGCTTGGCAGCGACCATTTCTGGAGAATTCATATTTTCCAGGCCATCAATAGTTGCACGAACCACGTTGATCGGGTTAGTAGAACCATATGCTTTAGCCAGAACGTTATGAACTCCAGCAACTTCCAGAACGGCGCGCATTGCACCACCGGCGATAATACCGGTACCTTCGGAAGCTGGCTGCATGAATACACGAGAACCCGTGTGAACACCTTTAACCGGGTGTTGCAGGGTGCCGTGGTTCAGCGCGACATTAATCATATTGCGACGGGCTTTTTCCATCGCTTTCTGGATCGCTGCTGGAACTTCACGCGCTTTACCGTAACCAAAACCTACGCGACCGTTACCGTCACCAACTACAGTCAGAGCTGTGAAGGAGAAAATACGACCACCTTTAACGGTTTTAGATACGCGGTTAACCGCGATCAGCTTTTCCTGCAGTTCGCCAGCTTGTTTTTCGATGTGAGCCATCTTACACCTCTACCTTAGAACTGAAGGCCAGCTTCACGGGCAGCATCTGCCAGTGCCTGGACACGACCATGATATTGGAACCCGGAACGGTCAAAGGAAACATCTTTGATGCCTTTTTCCAGAGCGCGTTCAGCAACAGCTTTACCCACAGCTGCGGCCGCGTCTTTGTTACCGGTGTACTTCAATTGTTCAGCGATAGCTTTTTCTACAGTAGAAGCAGCTACCAGAACTTCAGAACCATTCGGTGCAATTACCTGTGCGTAAATATGACGCGGGGTACGATGTACCACCAGGCGAGTTGCACCCAGCTCCTGGAGCTTGCGGCGTGCGCGGGTCGCACGACGGATACGAGCAGATTTCTTATCCATAGTGTTACCTTACTTCTTCTTAGCCTCTTTGGTACGCACGACTTCGTCGGCGTAACGAACACCCTTGCCTTTATAAGGCTCAGGACGACGGTAGGCGCGCAGATCTGCTGCAACCTGGCCGATCACCTGCTTATCAGCGCCTTTCAGCACGATTTCAGTTTGAGTCGGACATTCTGCAGTGATACCGGCCGGCAGCTTATGCTCAACAGGATGAGAAAAACCTAAAGCCAGGTTTACTACATCCCCTTTGACCGCTGCACGATAACCTACACCAACCAGCTGAAGCTTTTTAGTGAAGCCTTCGGTAACACCGATAACTACTGAGTTAAGCAGGGCACGCGCGGTACCCGCCTGAGCCCATCCGTCAGCGTAACCATCACGCGGACCGAAGGTCAGTGCATTATCTGCATGTTTAACTTCAACAGCATCGTTGATAGTACGAGTCAGCTCGCCATTCTTACCTTTGATCGTAATAACCTGACCGTTGATTTTTACATCAACGCCGGCAGGAACAACGACCGGTGCTTTAGCAACACGAGACATTTTTTCCTCCGATTAGGCTACGTAGCAGATAATTTCGCCACCAAGACCAGCCTGGCGCGCTGCACGATCAGTCATAACACCTTTAGAGGTAGAAATAACCGCGATACCCAGACCCGCCATAACTTTCGGCAGCTCATCTTTACGTTTATAGATGCGCAGACCTGGGCGGCTGACACGCTGAATGCTTTCTACAACAGCTTTACCCTGGAAATACTTAAGAGTCAGTTCCAGTTCCGGCTTGATGTCGCCTTCAACTTTAAAATCTTCAATAAAGCCTTCTTCCTTCAGCACGTTGGCAATTGCCACTTTCAGCTTGGAGGAAGGCATGGTGACCGCAGCTTTATTCGCGGCCTGACCGTTACGGATACGGGTCAGCATATCCGCGATCGGATCTTGCATGCTCATCTGTCTTTACTCCCGTGATTCAATTGGTGACAATTACCAGCTAGCCTTTTTCAGACCCGGGATTTCACCGCGCATGGCGGCTTCACGGACCTTAATACGGCTCAACCCGAACTTCCGCAGGAAACCATGCGGACGACCTGTTTGACGGCAGCGATTACGCTGACGAGACGGGCTGGAATCACGCGGCAGAGTCTGCAGCTTGAGAACCGCATTCCAACGATCTTCGTCGGTTGCGTTCACATCAGAGATGATAGCTTTCAGTTCAGCGCGTTTAGCGAAGAATTTATCAGCTAAAGCCACGCGCTTTACTTCGCGTGCTTTCATTGATTGCTTAGCCATTAAGTAACCCTACCTTACTTGCGGAACGGGAAGTCAAAGGCAGCCAGCAGAGCGCGGCCTTCTTCATCAGATTTCGCAGTAGTGGTAATGGTAATATCCAAACCACGAACGCGGTCGACTTTATCGTAGTCGATTTCTGGGAAGATGATCTGCTCACGGACACCCATGCTGTAGTTACCACGACCGTCGAAAGACTTAGCGGACAAGCCACGGAAGTCACGGATACGCGGTACAGCAATAGTGATCAGGCGCTCAAAGAACTCCCACATGCGCTCGCCACGCAGAGTTACTTTACAGCCGATCGGATAGCCCTGACGGATTTTGAAGCCTGCAACTGATTTGCGTGCTTTGGTGATTAACGGCTTTTGACCGGAGATTGCTGTCAGATCAGCTGCTGCGTTATCCAGCAGTTTCTTGTCAGCGATCGCTTCACCAACACCCATGTTCAGGGTGATCTTCTCGACCCGAGGGACTTGCATGACAGAATTGTAGTTAAACTCAGTCATGAGTTTAGCGACTACTTCGTCTTTGTAGTAATCATGCAGTTTCGCCATCGTACTACTCCAAATTACTTGATAGTTTCGCTATTAGATTTAAAGAAACGGACTTTTTTGCCCTCTTCAAATCTAAAGCCTACACGGTCAGCCTTGCCGGTTGCCGCGTTGAAGATAGCAAGGTTAGAGATCTGAATAGCTGCTTCTTTCTCTACAATGCCGCCTGGTTGGTTCAGGGCCGGAACCGGCTTCTGATGTTTCTTAACCAGGTTGATACCTTCAACAATGACCTTGCCGGAAGACAGGACATTTTTTACTTTACCGCGTTTACCTTTATCTTTACCGGTTAACACGATAACTTCGTCATCACGACGGATTTTCGCTGCCATGATTCGCTCCTTAGAGTACTTCTGGTGCCAGAGAGATAATTTTCATGAACTTCTCGTTACGAAGCTCACGAGTTACCGGCCCAAAAATACGCGTACCGATAGGTTGCTCGCTGTTATTGTTTAAAATAACGCATGCATTACCATCGAAGCGAATGACAGAACCGTCCGGGCGACGAACACCCTTCTTGGTGCGCACCACTACCGCCTTCAGCACATCACCTTTCTTGACCTTACCACGCGGAATCGCTTCCTTGATGGTGATCTTGATGATGTCGCCTACGCCTGCGTAGCGACGGTGCGAGCCACCCAGAACCTTGATACACATTACGCGACGTGCACCGGAGTTGTCGGCGACGTTCAGCATAGTCTGTTCTTGGATCATTTTAGTGCTCCGCTAATGTCAACTACTACTGAGACCCAAAAGAGGGTCGTTAAAAAGCCCCATATCGAGGGCGCGGCATTATAACACCGCAGATCAAATATGGGTAGAAAAAATAAACGGCTCATTGCTGAGCCGTTTATTCGTTGAGAATGCGTACTGTATTACAGAACCGCTTTCTCTACAACGCGAACCAGCGTCCAGGACTTAGTCTTGGACAGCGGACGGCACTCAGCGATTTCAACTTTGTCGCCGATACCGCATTCGTTGTTCTCGTCATGTACGTGCAGTTTGGTCGTACGCTTGATGAATTTACCGTATACCGGGTGTTTCACCATACGTTCGATAGCAACAACAATGGATTTCTCCATTTTGTCACTAACCACACGACCTTGCAGAGTACGGATTTTATCGGTCATTACGCACCCGCCTTCTGAGTCAGTAAAGTCTTAACACGTGCAACATCACGACGCACTTGCTTCAGCAGATGAGTCTGTTGCAGCTGGCCACTTGCAGCCTGCATACGCAGGTTGAACTGCTCACGCAGTAGGTTCAGCAGCTCAGCGTTCAGCTCTTCAACGCTTTTTTCACGCAGCTCTTTTGCTTTCATTACATCACCGTCTTAGTTACAAAGGTGGTTTTGATCGGCAGTTTCGCTGCTGCCAGGCCGAATGCTTCACGGGCCAGCTCTTCCGGTACTCCGTCCATTTCATACAGGACTTTGCCCGGCTGAATCAAGGCAACCCAGTACTCCACGTTACCTTTACCTTTACCCATACGAACTTCCAGCGGCTTCTCAGTGATCGGTTTGTCCGGGAATACACGGATCCAGATCTTACCTTGACGCTTAACTGCACGGGTCATAGCACGACGTGCTGCTTCGATCTGACGTGCAGTCAGACGACCACGGCCAACAGCTTTCAGACCGAAAGTGCCGAAGCTAACATCCGTACCCTGCGCCAGACCACGGTTGCGGCCTTTGTGCACTTTACGGAATTTTGTACGCTTTGGTTGTAACATCAGCGACGCTCCTTATTTACGGCCTTTACGCTGCTGCTTTTTAGGTTGAGCAGCCGGTTCCGGTTGTTCAACAGCAGCCATACCACCCAGGATCTCACCTTTGAAGATCCATACCTTAACGCCGATTACACCGTAAGTGGTGTGCGCTTCAGAGGTGTTGTAGTCGATGTCAGCACGCAGAGTGTGCAGCGGTACGCGACCTTCGCGGTACCATTCGGTACGTGCGATTTCCGCGCCGCCCAGACGGCCGCTAACTTCAACTTTAATACCTTTAGCGCCAAGACGCATTGCGTTCTGTACAGCACGCTTCATAGCACGACGGAACATAACGCGACGTTCCAGCTGAGAAGTGATGCTGTCAGCAACCAATTTAGCGTCCAGTTCAGGCTTACGAACTTCGGCAATATTGATCTGTGCAGGAACGCCAGCGATATCCGCTACGACCTTGCGCAGTTTTTCTACGTCTTCGCCTTTCTTACCGATAACGATACCCGGGCGAGCAGTGTGAATAGTTACACGAATGCTCTTAGCCGGACGCTCGATAACGATGCGAGATACGGACGCTTTAGCCAGTTCTTTAGTTAAGAACTGACGTACTTTAAAATCGCTGTCCAGGTTGTCAGCGAATTCTTTGGTGTTCGCGAACCAGGTAGAGTTCCATGGTTTGACAATACCCAGGCGAATACCATTAGGATGTACTTTCTGACCCATTGCTAGTCTCCAGAGTCTCAGCGATCGGACACAACCACAGTAATGTGGCTGGTGCGCTTCAGGATGCGATCTGCACGACCTTTAGCACGCGGCATAATGCGCTTCATGCTCGGGCCTTCGTCTACGAAAATTTTCGTAACTTTCAGATCGTCAATGTCAGCGCCATCGTTGTGTTCAGCGTTAGCAATGGCAGATTCCAGTACCTTCTTGACCAGTACAGCCGCTTTCTTATTGGTGTAGGTCAGAATATCCAGGGCCTGCGACACTTTCTTACCGCGAATCAGGTCAGCAACAAGGCGAACCTTCTGAGCAGAAGAACGAGCATGGCGATGTTGAGCTAAAGTTTCCATCTCTTCCTCCTACCTTATTTTTTCTTCGCTTTTTTATCAGCAGCATGGCCGCGATAAGTACGAGTCGGTGCGAATTCACCCAGTTTGTGACCAACCATTTCGTCGGAAACAAAAACTGGAACGTGCTGACGACCATTATGGACAGCGATGGTCAAACCGATCATGTTAGGAAAGATCGTTGAACGACGGGACCAAGTGCGCAGGGGCTTCTTGTCTCCGCTTTCCACCGCTTTCTCTACCTTCTTCAGCAAGTGCAGGTCAATAAAAGGACCTTTCTTGAGAGAACGTGGCATGGCTTATCCTCTAAAATTATTTGCTACGGCGACGTACGATGAATTTATCAGTACGCTTGTTGCTGCGGGTCTTCTTACCTTTGGTCTGAACGCCCCACGGAGTTACCGGGTGCTTACCAAAGTTACGACCTTCACCACCACCATGTGGGTGGTCGACTGGGTTCATCGCAGTACCGCGAACGGTAGGACGAACACCACGCCAGCGTGCAGCACCTGCTTTACCCAGAACGCGCAGCATATGCTCAGCATTGCCAACTTCGCCCAGAGTAGCGCGGCAGTCTGCTTCGACTTTACGCATTTCACCAGAACGCAGACGCAGGGTGACATAAGCACCATCGCGAGCAACGATCTGAACGTAAGTACCAGCGGAACGTGCCAGCTGACCGCCTTTACCTGGTTTCATTTCTACGTTATGAACGGTAGAACCAACCGGGATATTGCGCATCGGCAGGGTGTTACCTGCTTTGATTGCAGCATCAACGCCAGACTGAATCTGGTCGCCAGCTTTCAGGCCTTTAGGGGCCAGGATGTAACGGCGTTCACCGTCTTTGTACAGAACCAGCGCGATGTTCGCGGAACGGTTCGGATCGTACTCAAGACGTTCAACAACTGCCGGGATACCGTCTTTGTTGCGTTTGAAGTCAACAATACGGTAAGCCTGCTTGTGACCACCACCAATATGACGAGTGGTGATGCGGCCATTGTTGTTACGACCACCGGATTTGCTGTTTTTTTCAACCAGCGGAGCAAAAGGTTTGCCCTTGTGCAGCTCTGGGTTGACCACTTTAACGACGTGGCGACGACCCGGAGATGTCGGTTTACATTTAACAACTGCCATTGTATTACTCCTCCGACTTACTCAGCGCCGCCAACGAAGTCCAGATTCTGGCCTTCCTTCAGGGTGACGTAAGCTTTTTTCCAGTCGCTACGACGACCGATACGCTGTCCGTGACGTTTAACTTTCCCTTTAACTACCAGGGTGTTAACGACTTCGACTTCGACTTCAAACAGTTTCTGCACAGCAGCTTTGATTTCTGCTTTAGTCGCGTCTTTAGCAACTTTGAGAACGATGGTATTGGTTTTTTCCATCGCAGCAGACGCTTTTTCAGAAACGTGCGGTGCACGCAGCACCTTCAGTAAACGTTCTTCACGAATCATGCCAGCATCTCCTCAACTTGCTTAACAGCATCAGCAGTCATTACGACTTTGTCGAAGGCGATCAGGCTAACCGGGTCAATACCAGTTGCATCGCGTACGTCAACCTTGTGCAGGTTGCGCGCAGCCAGGAACAGGTTTTCGTCCAGCTCACCGGTGATGATCAGCACATCTTCCAGAGCCATGTCTTTCAGTTTCTGTGCCAGCAGCTTAGTTTTAGGCGCTTCTACAGAGAACGTCTCGACAACGATCAGACGATCCTGACGTACCAGTTCGGACAGAATGCTTTTCAGCGCGCCGCGGTACATCTTTTTGTTAACTTTTTGACTGTGGTCCTGCGGACGTGCAGCGAAGGTTACGCCACCTGAACGCCAGATCGGGCTCTTGATAGAACCTGAACGCGCACGGCCGGTACCTTTCTGGCGCCACGGCTTTTTGCCTGAACCAGTTACTTCAGCACGAGTCTTCTGAGCACGAGTACCCTGACGAGCACCAGCTGCATAAGCAACAACAACCTGGTGAACCAGCGCTTCGTTGAAATCACGACCGAAGGTAGTTTCGGAAACAGTCAGCGCGCTCTGCGCGTCTTTCAATACTAATTCCATTGCTATCCCCTTACGCCTTCACAGCTGGTTTAACGATCAGGTCGCAGCCGGTTGCACCCGGAACTCCACCTTTAACCAGCAGCAGGTTGCGCTCAGCGTCAACACGTACTACGTCCAGGCTCTGAACAGTGACGCGTTCGTTGCCCAGCTGACCTGCCATTTTCTTGCCTTTGAACACTTTGCCCGGAGTCTGGTTCTGACCGATAGAACCCGGAACGCGGTGAGACAAGGAGTTACCGTGGGTAGCATCCTGGGTACGGAAGTTCCAGCGCTTAACGGTACCAGCGAAACCTTTACCTTTAGAGGTACCGGTTACGTCAACTTTTTTAACGTCAGCAAACAGTTCAACGCTAATGTTCTGACCAACGGTGTATTCTTCACCATCTGCCAGACGGAACTCCCACAGGCCGCGGCCAGCTTCTACGCCAGCTTTAGCAAAGTGACCAGCTTCCGGCTTGGTTACACGGTTAGCTTTTTTAGCACCAGTGGTAACCTGAACAGCGCGATAGCCATCGTTAGCCAGATCTTTGATCTGAGTAACGCGGTTTGCTTCAACTTCGATAACGGTTACTGGGATAGATACGCCATCTTCAGTGAAGATGCGGGTCATGCCCACTTTTTTACCGACTAAACCAATCATTGTATCAACCTCTCAATCGCTCGATGACCTGATTAACCCAGGCTGATCTGCACGTCTACACCGGCAGCCAGATCCAGACGCATCAGAGCATCAACGGTTTTTTCAGTTGGCTCAACGATGTCAACCAGACGCTTGTGAGTACGAATCTCGTACTGATCGCGCGCGTCTTTGTTGACGTGCGGAGAGATCAGAACGGTGAAACGTTCTTTGCGGGTCGGCAGCGGGATCGGACCACGGACTTGCGCACCAGTGCGCTTAGCAGTCTCGACGATTTCCGCGGTTGATTGATCGATCAGACGATGATCAAACGCTTTAAGGCGGATACGGATTCTTTGGTTCTGCATGAGACCAGAGCTCCAATTATTTTATAGACGAAATGGTTACTCCTCATACCCATTACGATTGATGGGAGAGTGTAACCGTTCTTACATAGTTCCCCAATTGGGAACATTGTTTGATAGCCAGTTTCGCTATCAGGGTTCATATCGAACCGGCCGTCAACTTTGACAGGCCCGCGCATTATACGCAAATTCAGCCGCAACGCAAGCATTGTCTAGTAATTCATCACTGGCTTCTGAGAGCAGGGATCATCATGTTCAGCAACGCTGTGAAATGCAGGCAAATACATCTGATGACTACTTCCATTGCACATTATTGGCCTTTGCTACATGAACGACTTCTCAGCACCCTCACTACTACAGCCATATCACAGGAACTATCCATGTTCATCACTTCCTCAATATTTATTATTTTGTACTGTGGGTTATCGCTCATGCTCTGTTGGTGCGACTACCGAAGTGGTCTGCTTCCAGATCGATTTACCTGCCCCCTACTCTGGGTTGGTTTGCTTTATCATCTATATTTATCAGAAAGTACTCTTTCAAGCGCAGTATGGGGGGCGATCGCTGGCTATGTGTCCTTTGCTACTATCTACTGGTTATACAGAGGACTGCGCGGATATGAAGGCATCGGTTACGGTGACGTTAAATTTCTGGCCGCTCTTGGGGCCTGGCATGGATGGAGCGTATTACCTAAACTAGTGCTTATTGCAACCATACTCGCATGTGTCACACTTGGGATGAAGATCATAGCGGGAAGAAAAAGGCAGGTATTATACAACCCGCTGCCTTTTGGCCCTTTTCTGGCAGCAGCGGGTCTTTGGTGTGGATGGCAGACGCTTATTAGTCCGCCACCTTAATTTGTGACTGAAGATAATTCTGTAGGCCAATTTTACCGATTAAGTCGAGCTCAGTTTCCAACCAATCAATGTGGCTTTCTTCGTCTGTAAGGATCTCAATTAGCATATCGCGGCTGACGTAGTCATAGACACTATCGGCATAGGCAATAGCTTCTCGCAAATCTTTAGCCCCTTCCAGTTCCAACCGTAAATCAGATTGCAGCATCTCCTCGACATCCTCGCCGATGCGCAGTTTGCCAAGATCTTGTAGGTTAGGGATTCCTTCGAGAAACAAAATACGCTCGATATACTTATCGGCATGTTTCATTTCATCAATGGATTCGTGGTATTCGACATCGTTGAGGCGCATCAGGCCCCAGTTCTTAAACATTCTCGCGTGGAGAAAGTATTGATTAATTGCGACAAGCTCATTTCCCAATAATTTATTGAGATAAGTTATGATTTTGACATCACCTTTCATTATATAGTCCCTCCGCTTCCACTTATTGAAGCGTAGTTCGACCTATAGAGATGTCAAAAAAAGCAGGAGGGCTTCAGGCAATCTCTTGATATTCTGGCATGCGAGTTAATTCATCTTCCATAATTTCTCGAGCTGCGCGAATGCACTTACCGCATTGATTTCCAACGGGAATAAATTTTCTTAGTTGTTGAAAAGACTGGGGGTGGAATTGACGCACAGCCTGACGAATTTTTTTATCGTTTACACCATTACACAGACAAACGTACATACAGACTCCCGTTCAACTTATATGCAAAGTGTAAATGAGAATAGTTATGATTACAATAGCCTGTTTATTAAATATACGCCTGCACTAATTTCTGTAAACAATCTCCCTCGTTAACTCAAATAGTCGACAGCAAAAAGGGCGCCTAAGCGCCCTTTTCTAATTCAGAACTAATAATTAGCCCAGAACTTTAGCAACAACGCCCGCGCCAACGGTACGGCCGCCTTCACGGATTGCGAAACGCAGACCGTCGTCCATTGCGATTGGGTGGATCAGGGTAACAACCATTTTGATGTTGTCGCCCGGCATAACCATCTCTACGCCTTCCGGCAGTTCGATGGTGCCAGTCACGTCAGTTGTACGGAAGTAGAACTGCGGACGATAGCCTTTGAAGAACGGAGTATGACGACCGCCTTCATCTTTGGACAGAATATAAACTTCAGATTCGAATTTGGTGTGCGGCTTGATTGAACCCGGCTTAGCCAGTACCTGACCACGTTCGATTTCTTCACGTTTGATACCACGCAGCAGAACACCTACGTTCTCACCAGCACGGCCTTCGTCCAGCAGTTTGCGGAACATTTCAACGCCGGTACAGGTAGACTTCGCAGTCTCTTTGATACCAACGATTTCAACTTCTTCGCCAACTTTAACAATACCACGCTCTACACGGCCGGTAACAACGGTACCACGACCGGAGATGGAGAATACGTCTTCGATAGGCAGCAGGAACGGCTTGTCAATCGCACGCTCTGGTTCCGGGATGTAAGAATCCAGGAAGCCAGCCAGTTCGATGATTTTCGCTTCCCACTCTGCTTCGCCTTCCAGCGCTTTCAGAGCAGAACCACGAACGATCGGAGTGTCGTCGCCCGGGAAATCGTACTGAGACAGAAGTTCACGAACTTCCATTTCGACCAGTTCCAGCAGCTCTTCGTCATCAACCATGTCGCATTTGTTCAGGAACACGATGATGTACGGAACGCCTACCTGACGACCCAGCAGGATGTGCTCACGAGTCTGCGGCATCGGGCCGTCAGTCGCAGCAACAACCAGGATCGCGCCATCCATCTGCGCAGCACCGGTGATCATGTTTTTAACATAGTCGGCGTGGCCCGGGCAGTCTACGTGTGCGTAGTGGCGAGTCGGGGTGTCATATTCAACGTGAGAAGTGTTGATGGTGATACCACGAGCTTTTTCTTCCGGCGCGTTATCGATCTGGTCGAATGCGCGAGCAGCACCGCCGTAGGTTTTAGCCAGTACGGTAGTGATTGCAGCGGTCAGAGTAGTTTTACCATGGTCAACGTGGCCGATAGTACCGACGTTGACGTGCGGTTTTGTACGTTCAAATTTTTCTTTAGACACGGCTATATTCCTTACTATAGTGCTCTCCCCTTCAGGAGAGAGCACGGGACTTTGGTTTTAACCCTGCGGCTTATTTACCACGGGCTTCGATTACGGCCTGAGCAACGTTATTCGGCGCATCATCATACTTCAGGAACTCCATAGAGTAAGAAGCACGACCTTTGGTCAGAGAACGCAGCTGAGTTGCATATCCAAACATTTCAGACAGCGGAACTTCAGCGTGAATCACAACGCCAGTCACGTTGGATTCCTGACCGCGCAGCATACCGCGACGACGGCTAAGGTCACCGATAACATCACCAGTATTCTCTTCCGGAGTTTCTACTTCAACCTTCATGATCGGCTCAAGCAGAACTGGTTTCGCTTTCTTAAAGCCATCTTTAAAGGCAATAGAAGCGGCCAGTTTAAACGCCAGTTCGGAGGAGTCAACGTCGTGGTAAGAACCGAAGTGCAGACGCACGCCCAGGTCAACTACCGGGTAACCAGCCAGAGGACCAGCTTTCAGCTGCTCCTGGATGCCTTTATCAACGGCCGGGATGTATTCACCAGGAATTACACCACCTTTGATGTCGTTGATGAACTCGTAACCTTTCGGGTTAGAGCCCGGCTCCAGCGGATACATGTCAATAATGACGTGACCATACTGACCGCGACCACCAGACTGCTTAGCGTGTTTACCTTCGATATCAGTAACTTTCGCGCGAATCGCTTCACGGTAAGCAACCTGAGGTTTACCAACGTTCGCTTCAACGTTGAATTCACGCTTCATACGGTCAACGATGATGTCGAGGTGCAGCTCACCCATACCGGCGATGATAGTCTGGTTAGATTCTTCGTCAGTCCATACGCGGAAAGACGGGTCTTCTTTAGCCAGACGGCCCAGAGCCAGACCCATTTTTTCCTGGTCAGCTTTGGTTTTTGGTTCAACCGCGATAGAGATTACCGGCTCAGGGAATTCCATACGCTCCAGAATGATCGGCGCGTTTGGATCACACAGAGTGTCACCCGTAGTTACGTCTTTCAGACCGATAGCTGCAGCGATGTCGCCCGCGCGAACTTCTTTGATCTCTTCACGCTTGTTAGCGTGCATCTGAACGATACGACCAAAACGCTCACGTGCTGCTTTCACGGAGTTCAGGATGGTATCACCAGAGTTAACCACACCGGAATACACGCGGAAGAAGGTCAGGTTACCTACAAACGGGTCGGTCGCGATTTTAAATGCCAGAGCAGCAAACGGCTCATCATCGCTAGCGTGACGTTCAGCAGGAGTATCTTTACCGTCGTCCAACATACCGTTGATCGCAGGTACATCAACCGGGGATGGCAGGTAATCAATTACCGCATCCAGCATCGCCTGAACACCTTTGTTCTTGAACGCAGAACCACAGGTTACCAGGATGATTTCGTTGTTCAGAACGCGCTGACGCAGAGCTACTTTGATCTCTTCTTCAGTCAGTTCTTCACCACCCAGGTATTTCTCCATCAGCTCTTCAGAAGCTTCAGCAGCGGACTCGATCAGGTTCTGGTGCCATTCTTCGGCCAGGTCCTGCATGTCAGCTGGAATATCTTCGTAAGTGAAGGTTACACCCGCGTCTTCTTCGCTCCAGTTGATGGCTTTCATTTTCACCAGGTCAACAACACCAGTGAAATGCTCTTCAGCACCAATTGCCAGCTGCAGCGGAACCGGAGTCGCGCCCAGGCGGGATTTGATCTGACCAACAACTTTCAGGAAGTTCGCACCCATACGGTCCATTTTGTTAACGAACGCAATGCGTGGAACTTTATATTTGTTTGCCTGACGCCATACGGTTTCAGACTGCGGCTGAACACCACCAACTGCGCAGTAAACCATTACCGCACCATCAAGAACACGCATGGAACGTTCTACTTCGATTGTGAAGTCAACGTGCCCCGGGGTGTCGATGATGTTTACGCGATGCGGCTCATACTGCTTAGCCATACCAGACCAAAATGCAGTAGTCGCTGCGGAAGTGATAGTGATACCACGTTCCTGTTCCTGTTCCATCCAGTCCATGGTGGCAGCGCCGTCATGAACTTCACCGATCTTATGGTTTACACCGGTGTAGAACAGAATACGTTCGGTAGTAGTAGTTTTACCGGCGTCGATGTGCGCACTGATACCAATGTTACGGTAGCGTGCGATGGGTGTTGTACGAGCCATTTGATTCCTCGTTTATTTCTTTAGGCGTTCAGTTAAGTTATCCAAAACGGGCGGCTTACTTGAAGCGCCCGCCTGGTGACTATGACTCCGAAGGGATTACCAACGGTAGTGTGCGAACGCCTTGTTGGCTTCTGCCATGCGGTGAACGTCTTCACGTTTCTTAACTGCAGTACCTTTGTTGTCTGCAGCATCAGAGAGTTCGTTCGCCAGACGCAGAGCCATGGATTTATCACCACGTTTACGAGCAGCTTCAACGATCCAACGCATTGCCAGGGCATTACGACGAACCGGACGGACTTCAACTGGTACCTGATAAGTAGAACCACCAACGCGGCGAGACTTAACTTCTACAGTCGGGCGCACGTTGTCGAGAGCGACTTCGAAAGCTTCCAGTTCATTTTTACCAGAGCGCTGAGCCAGGGTCTCCAGCGCGCTGTATACGATTGCTTCTGCAGTAGATTTTTTACCATCTACCATCAGGATATTGACAAATTTAGCCAGCAGTTCTGATCCGAACTTAGGATCCGGCAGGATTTTACGCTGACCAATGACGCGACGACGTGGCATGGAAATACTCCGTTGTTAATTCAGGATTGTCCAAAACTCAAAGAGTTTAGTTTGACATTAATATAAAACGTTTGGCCTTACTTAACGGAGAACCATTAAGCCTTAGGACGTTTCACGCCATACTTGGAGCGTGCTTGCTTACGGTCTTTAACGCCGGAGCAGTCAAGCGCACCACGAACGGTATGGTAACGAACACCCGGAAGGTCTTTTACACGACCGCCACGGATCAGGATCACGGAGTGCTCCTGCAGGTTGTGGCCTTCACCACCGATATATGAAGAAACTTCAAAACCGTTAGTCAAACGAACACGACATACTTTACGCAGTGCGGAGTTCGGTTTTTTAGGAGTGGTAGTATATACACGAGTACATACGCCACGTTTCTGCGGGCAGGCTTCCAGCGCAGGCACGTTGCTCTTTGCAACTTTGCGTGCGCGTGGTTTGCGTACCAGCTGGTTAATTGTTGCCATTAAATAGCTCCTGGTTTTAGCTTTTGCTTCGTAAACATGTAATAAATCGCCTCATATAATATGAGGACGCAGAATTCTAGGGCGGTGCTGAAAAGGTGTCAAGAAATATACAACGATCCCGCCATTACCAGGCTAATTGCCCAGGGTGTTTGACTGTAAGTCTGACGAAATCAGTATAGCTAAGCCTGACGACACTGTCCGCAATTTGACCACCCAGCCCACGGGCTTCGATATCTTCTTGCAGAACATGAATGGTTATGGGGGCAGATTGCAGAATTTCAAGGAAACGACTCCCGGCAACTGCTGCGACGACGCCATCAGACATCAGCAGGAGGTCGTCTCCTTCTTTTATCAAACGAAGCATTGTCGCAGTATCAGCATGCCAGGGAGATGTGCTTAATGTGTGGAGCATGCGAACCTCAAAAACGCAGTATCACGTTAAAATCGTCAAGCTGGGTTCGTAAAGCCTCTGGCTCCAGCCACTCGGCATCTACGATCCATGGCGTCGAAGAATTCAGGCCGCGTTCACGTGCAGAAGCCGCACAGACCCAGCATTGCTCAATATCGTAGAGCGATAAAAGTTTGAAGGTAGAGATATAGTCGCGTGCCAGCACCGCTGCGGGCCGCTGCCCTGGAAGTAACTGGAACACGCCATCTCCGATGAAGAATACACCGATTTCCTCCGTCAGAGCGGATGTTGCAAGCAGTGCATCCAACCCTTCTCTGCCGGATGCTGAGCCGTGAGGAGTAGAGGAAAAAACAAAAGCTACGCGCTTCATCAGAACTGTACCATCCGGTCGCAGGTTAACGCGGCTTCCGCCAGCGCACCTAATCCGCTCAGCGTAAATCCAGGCTGTAAATTACAGGCTGGTAATCCCAGCTGTTGTGCTTCCTGTTGATCCACAACTCCTCGACGCAAAGCCGCGGCCACGCAGATATGCAAGGAAACAGCGTGATCGTCATGTAACGATTGCCATGCACGAACCAGATCAAACTCATCGCTAGCCGGTGCTGATAGCTGGTTTGCGTTATAAACACCTTCGCGATAGAAAAAGATGCTGACCAGTTCATGGCCTTCCTGCAAAACAGCATGGGCAAATTGCAATGCGCTGCTGGCCAACTGCGTACCGTAAGCAGGTCCCGTCACCGTAATCGCAAAGCGCATTACTTCTCCAGCCCCTGGAAATCTCCGCTTTTAAACTGACGAATGTAGAGATACACCGTGTGTTTAGAGATATTCAACCTATCGGCAACCTGGTTGATGGCATCTTTGATGTCAAAGATGCCTTTTTCATAAAGATTAAGGACTATCTGGCGGTTTTTGGCATTGTTAGAAACGTTACGATCGGCATTCACCTCTTCGATAGTGAACTCAAGCGTCTGCGCAACCAGATCGTCTACCGATGAGGCAAAGTTGACCTGCGAATTCACTTCCGTCGTTTCAGGCGGAATGAAGGTGCTCATTATTTGCGAGAACGGCACATCGAGGTTCATGTTGATGCACAGTAGGCCAATGACCCTATGTTCACGGTTGCGAATTGCAATCGTGACCGACTTCATCAGCACGCCGCTTTTGGCGCGAGTAAAATAGCATTTGGAAACGCTGCTATCGGCCCCGGTCATATCGTGCAGCATACGCAGCGCAAGGTCAGTGATTGGCGAGCCGATTTGACGGCCAGTATGTTCACCGTTGGCGATACGGATAGCGGAACATTTTAAGTCCTGCAACGAATGCAGTACGATTTCACAGTGGGAACCGATGAGCATCGCTAACCCGTCCACCACCGCTTCATAGGATTTGAGGATATCAAAGTCGGTCTGGTCAAAAGGACGTTGATCCAGCAAATCAAGCTCGCTGGTCTCGTTGGTTAAAAGCGACCTGGACATGAAAAAAAGCACTCCTTTTCAGGAGCCTGTCGTTATTGTCAGGGCAGGCTCATCATCATTATTAATCTATCTAAAGTAATACAGCGTCTGAGGTTCTTGCCAGTTTTAATTATATTTGCCCTCAATAAAAAAACCGCCGCCTGTAAAGGCGGCGGCTTAAACCAGATTACTTCTTGGCGTCAGCGGCCGGTGCTTCTGCGGCAGCTTCAGGCTTGGCATCAGCCTTTGGTGCCGGTTTGATATCCAGCAGCTCTACATCAAAGACCAGCGTGGAGTTCGCAGGAATTCCCGGAACGCCAGTTTTTCCGTAAGCCAGGTCCGGTGGGATAACCAGTTGAATTTTCCCGCCTTTCTTAATATTTTTCAGACCTTCTGTCCAGCCAGGGATAACGCCGTCCAGGCGGAAGGATAGCGGCTCGCCACGGGTGTAGGAGTTATCAAACTCTTTACCATCGATCAGCGTACCTTTGTAGTTTACGACGACAGTATCGCTATCTTTAGGCGCATCGCCAGTACCGGCTTTCTCAACTTTATACAGCAGGCCGGATTTAGAGGTTTTCACACCTTTCTCTTTAGCAAAGGTGTCGCGGTAAGCTTTACCTTTTGCATCGTTTTCAGATGCATCTTTTTCCATTTTCTGCTGAGCAGCAGTTTTTACACGAGTTTCAAATGTCTGCAGAGTCTGTTCGATCTCCTGATCGGACAGTTTGCTCTTATTGGCAAAAGCGTCCTGAACGCCGGCGATCAGCTGGTCTTTATCCAGCTTGATACCCAGTTTTTCTTGTTCTTTCAGGGAGTTTTCCATGTAACGTCCCAGTGATGCACCCAGCGCATAAGCAGATTTCTGATCGTCATTTTTGAATGCCGATTTGCTTTCCGTTGCAGGTGCTGCTTTCGCTGCGGTATCAGCAGCAAAGGTCAGCGGTGCATTCATGGCGACGGCCATTGTGGTCGCCAGCAGCGTTACTTTAAACAGTGATTTCATCCATTTCTCCAGGGCCGGGGCATCTCACCCCAGGGTTATCGTAAAAAGCAAAAAACGTACTATAGAACGTTGTAGAGCAAATCTACATACAGACGTTCCTGAATATCGCCTCATTTAGGACTATTTTTGTATGAATTAGTTTCCTGCCACACGCAACGATGCTGCGCGGATGCTGAAACTTCAGTAGAATCCGACCGCAGAATAGGACAGAAGAGGTTACTCATGCACGATAGCACTTTAGAGACTCGCCTTGCGGAACTGGAGAGCAGGTTAGCGTTCCAGGAAATCACTATTGAAGACCTCAACAAGACCGTCACCGCTCACGAGATCGAAATGGCCAGGATGCGTGAACATTTACGCTTAATGGTAGAAAAGCTAAAAGCAACTCAACCATCACATATCGCCTCACAGGCAGAAGAGACGCCTCCGCCCCATTACTAATGGCGTAAAAAAAGCGGGTTTCCCCGCTTTTTTTATTCCAGAACGCTAATGCGATGGAATTAGTGGCAACCGCAACCGCCATTACCGCCGCAACCACCTTTACCATGTTCGTGGTCATGGCCGTGACCGTGGCCACCGCAGCAACCGTCATGATCGTGGTCATGGTCATGATCGTGTCCATTCGCGCCGTGGACATGACCGTGCTCCAGCTCTTCAGCCGTTGCTTCGCGAATCGCGATAACTTCAACATTGAACTTCAGATTCTGGCCAGCCAACATGTGGTTACCGTCAACAACAACGTGCTCATCACCCACTTCAGTGATTTCAACCGGTACCGGGCCCTGGTCGGTTTCTGCCAGGAAGCGCATGCCTACCTGCAGTTCATCAACACCCATGAAAACGTCTTTAGGAACGCGCTGAACCAGGTTTTCATCGTACTGTCCGTATGCGTCGTTAGCGCCGACTTCTACATCAAACTTGTCGCCCACTACGTGACCATCCAGCGCATTTTCCAGGCCGGAAATCAGGGAGCCGTGACCATGCAGGTAGTCCAGCGGCGCGCTTGCCGGAGACTCATCAACCAACACACCGTCTTCTGTACGTACCTGATAGGCCAGGCTGACCACCAGGTCTTTTGCTACTTTCATGATATCTCCTGAGCAAGGGAAGAATAGTGGCGCAGATTGTAGCGGAATTCTGCAGCCGTGTACCCTCTAGCTTAAAAAAAGCCGATAGATAACGCTAGTCCGGATGAAAAATGCCTATCACTTGCTCCTCTTTGCGAACATGATCGCGAACTTCCTTATCAGCCTCACGCATCTGGTGGCCGCACTTAACGCATTCAACAATATCGACATTATTTTCACGCCACATTGCCAGCGAATCCAGAGCCTGGCACGCCGGACATTTCGCACCGGCAATAAAACGTTTACGCACCGCCATATTATTTACCTTTTATTCAAACTCATCCCAGCCGTCTAACTGCCTGCTCTCTTTTTGCATCTCTCGCTGAAAGATCTCTTCCAGCTCGCGCCTGGCTTCACGCACGCGGGATATCTGCAGGGTATCAGTATGCACCGGCATTAACTCACGCAGCATTCGCATATCGAGACGACGAAAGTGCAGTTGCGCACGCTGTGCCTGGTGTGGATGCATACCTATAGAGATAAGCGCTTTACGTCCCAACTCCAGCGCACTGGAGAACGTCTCGCGCGAAAATTGCGCCACTCCAGCCTGCAAAAGCTCATGCGCCTCAACGCGTCCCCGAGCTCGCGCCAGAATATTCAGATGCGGAAAATGCTGCTGGCACATCTCCACAAGCCTCATCGTATCCTCTGGCTCGTTACAGGTGATCACTATCGATTGTGCGTCCTCAGCCCCCGCGGCACGCAGCAGTTCGAGCTGCGTCGCGTCGCCAAAGTAGACTTTATAGCCGTATTTACGCATCAGGTTTACCGCACTGATATCGCGCTCCAGCACCGTAATGCGCATTTTATTCGCCATCAGCAGGCGGCCAATCACCTGCCCGAAACGCCCAAAGCCGACGATAATGACCTGTGGTTTATCATCCTCAACCCACGGAGCCTCATCCTCTTCTTCAGGCTGATTAAACCGCCGCGAAAGCACTTTATCGATTAGCGTCATAAGCAGCGGCGTGGTCATCATCGACAATGTCACCGTGACCAACAGCAGCGCCATCTGATCGTTTTGAAACAGACGAAGCGAAGCGGGCATCGAAAACAACACAAAGGCGAACTCTCCCCCTTGGCTTAGAACGCCTGCAAACTGCATGCGCTCCGAGCTACGTAAGCCGTAAACTCGCGCCAGCAGATACAGGACTCCTCCTTTCACCGCGACCAGTATTGCGACGCTGGCGATAACCCATAGCAGATGGGTGTACAGCACTCCGAGATTCAGCGCCATACCAACGGAAATAAAGAACAATCCGAGCAGCAGCCCTTTAAACGGCTCAATGGCGATTTCTAGTTCATGACGATACTCGCTCTCTGCCAGCAGTACGCCCGCTATAAACGTCCCCAGAGCCATCGATAAGCCGAGCGCATCCATAAATAGCGCCGATCCGAGTACCAACAGCAGGGTCGCAGCGGTAAAAACCTCTCGCACACCGGAACCAGCGATAAAACGGAAAACCGGTCGCAGTAGGTAGCGCCCACCGACCAGCATCCCACCGAAGGCCAGGACCTTTATCCCCACAGTAGCCCAATCAAAATGATCATCGCCCGAGCCAGCAAGTAGAGGAACCAGCGCAAGAGCAGGGATAACTGCCAGATCCTGGAACAGCAATACGGAGAAACCTAACTGTCCGGATTCGCTGCGGCTCATCCCTTTCTCACGCATGAGCTGTAGCGCCATGGCGGTTGAAGACATTGCCAACCCAATTCCGCCAACCACTGCAGCCTGCCATGAGAAGTCGCTAAGCATGAGCAAACCGCCAAGAATGAGCGCACTCAGGGCGACCTGCGCGGCACCTACGCCAAAAATTGAGCTTCTTAACCGCCAGAGCTTGGCCGGATTCAGCTCTAGCCCGATGATAAACATCAGGAAAACAACGCCTAACTCTGAGAAATGAAGAATTTCATCGACATCGCTAATGAAACCCAATCCCCACGGGCCAATGGCAATACCGGCCAACAGATACCCCAGCACGGCACCAATCCCCAGCCTCGCCGCCAAGGGTACCGCAACCACGGCGGCAAACAGAAACAACACCCCCGCCAACAGCAGATCAGCTCCCGCCATTTGAACCTCCTGCCGTTATAGGGTTAGCCAACCAGTCGCGATAGGCGCGCGCGTGGCTTTTCAAGTCGTTGGGGGATTGCCGCCGCGCCCAGTAGACGATAATGGGGCTCATCCAGTGCATTCTGCACATGCCAGCGGTCAGTTCAAAAGGACGCAGGATGTCGTTCATCGGATAGCGATGGGCATCCCGCCGATAGGCGCTCTCCAGCTCACCAGTGGTAATCACACTCCGCCAGTACTTTCCCGCCAGTTGGTTTCCCCCGGCTCCGCTGGCAAAGCCGCGGCTCAATACCCTGTCCAGCCACTCTTTCAGCAGTGCCGGGCAACTCCAGGTATATAGCGGATGCTGGAAAACGATCACCTCATACTGACGCAGTAACTCCTGCTCCCAGGCAATATCGATAAAAAAATCTGGATAGTGCGCGTAGAGATCGTGCACGGTGACATTCGACAACTGTAAGGCCGGTTCAAGCAAAACCCGGTTGGCCACGGAATCCTGAGATTCTGGGTGGGCATACAGCAGCAAAACCTTCGCTGTCTGAGACATCTTTCCCCTCCCGAGCGTCTTCTGGCGGCCTGTGCAGCGGCTGCGTCCCGACGCAACCAGAATGACTTTGTGTATCGTCTTCATTTTGGGCTACCATTGCGGCCCGGTTGAGCGATTCGCTCCACACTACATTATCATAATGACAAATTAACATAATCAGAACATACGGCGCCTTATGATTGTTTTCTCCTCGTTACAAATTCGTCGCGGCGTACGCGTCCTGCTGGATAACGCAACCGCCACCATCAACCCTGGGCAAAAAGTCGGTCTGGTGGGCAAAAACGGCTGCGGTAAATCCACCCTGCTTTCGCTTTTGAAAAACGAGATTAGCGCCGATGGTGGCACTATGACTTTTCCTGGCAACTGGCAGCTGGCGTGGGTTAACCAGGAAACCCCGGCGTTACCGCAACCAGCCATTGATTATGTCATTGATGGCGACCGCGAATTTCGCCAGCTTGAGGCCGATTTAAACCTGGCCAATGAACGTAATGACGGTCACGCCATCGCGACGGTGCACGGTAAACTCGACGCTGTCGACGCCTGGACCATACGTTCGCGCGCGGCCAGTCTGTTGCATGGTCTGGGTTTCAGTAATGAGCAGTTGGAGCAGCCGGTAAGTGACTTTTCCGGCGGCTGGCGTATGCGCCTTAATCTGGCACAGGCGCTAATTTGTCGCTCTGACCTGCTGCTACTTGATGAACCGACCAACCACCTTGACCTCGATGCGGTCATCTGGCTGGAAAAGTGGCTCAAAGGCTATGCCGGCACCCTGATTTTGATCTCTCACGATCGCGATTTCCTTGACCCCATCATCGACAAGATTATTCATATCGAGCAGCAGTCGATGTTCGAGTATACGGGCAACTACAGCTCATTTGAGATACAGCGCGCCACCCGCTTGGCACAGCAACAGGCAACATACGAAAGCCAGCAATTGCGCGTCGCTCACTTGCAAAGCTATATCGATCGCTTCCGTGCGCAGGCTACCAAAGCTAAGCAGGCGCAGAGCCGTATCAAGATGCTTGAGCGCATGGAGCTTATCGCACCGGCCCACGTCGATAATCCGTTCCATTTTAGCTTCCGCGCACCGGAAAGCCTGCCGAACCCGCTACTGAAGATGGAAAAGGTCAGCGCCGGTTATGGCGAGCGAGTGATTCTCGACTCGATCAAGCTGAACCTGGTTCCGGGTTCACGCATCGGTCTGCTGGGGCGCAACGGTGCCGGTAAATCGACGCTGATAAAACTGCTGGCCGGTGAGTTACAGCCGCTACGCGGTGAGATTGGCCTGGCGAAGGGAATCAAACTTGGCTACTTCGCTCAGCATCAGCTTGAGTTCCTGCGCGCTGACGAATCCCCGCTGCAGCATCTGGCCCGTCTGGCTCCGCAGGTGCTGGAACAGAAGCTGCGCGACTATCTCGGCGGCTTTGGTTTTCAAAGCGACAAGGTCAATGAAGAGACCCAGCGCTTCTCCGGCGGTGAAAAGGCGCGCCTGGTGCTGGCGTTAATCGTCTGGCAGCGGCCAAACCTGCTGCTGCTTGATGAACCGACTAACCACCTCGATCTCGATATGCGCCAGGCCTTAACCGAAGCGCTGATTGATTTTGAAGGCGCACTGGTGGTGGTCTCGCATGACCGCCATCTGATTCGCTCCACCACTGACGACCTCTATCTGGTGCACGACAGTAAAGTCGAGCCTTTTGACGGCGATCTGGAAGATTATCAGCAATGGCTAAGCGACTCGCAAAAGCAGGAAAGCCAGGCGTCAGAAGAATCAAAAGAGAGCGCCAACAGCGCTCAAGCGCGTAAAGATCAAAAACGCCGGGAAGCCGAGCTGCGCACGCAAACCCAACCGCTGCGTAAAGAGATTGCTCGCCTGGAAAAAGAGATGGAGAAACTGAACGCCAGTCTAACGCAGGCGGAAGAGAAGCTGGGCGATAGCGGCTTATACGACCAGAGCCGTAAAGCAGAGCTTACTGAGTGTTTACAGCAACAAGCCAATGCAAAGTCCGGGCTTGAAGAGTGTGAAATGGCCTGGCTGGACGCACAAGAACAACTGGAACAGATGCTGCAGTAGAGTAGAGGCTGCTCGCGATTTCAAGCAGCCTCTAAAGGCGCCGGAGTGATGTGAGACACCCAGTCAAGGCGGGTTTCCCCGCCTTGCCAGCTACTTACCAGATTCGTAAGCCAGAGTCGCAGCGAATTCCGTTTCCAGCGTGTGATATCGCAGTTCACACAAGGTTTGTCGAGTGAGCCAGGTAAACGCTAAAAGCGTTATACAAACGATTAATACACACCATATCAGCGAATTTCGCGGCATTTTCATGGCTTCCTTCTCCTTGCCTTTCGACAGGTAAGAGGCTAGTCTGATGTTGTCTGGCATCAGGATGGCCTCGTAGGTTAATTTAGAGTTAACTTGCGGGGCTTTCTTCTTTCTGCCAGATGCCATTTGTAGCAAGAGGCCGAAAGCCTCAAGCGCCGCAACAACTTTACCACTACCACCCCGACGATAGCCTACGCCATCTGAAAATCAGAATCAGGATTGCCGGAACAGGTATTAGCCCTTAACGCTGCGCTGCCAACCGGGCGCGTATCTGTTCAAGATGTTCGCGGCGGAACACTTTGCCATCGAGGAAGCGAGTTTTTAGCTCTCCCTGCAGCTCCTGCTCCAGAGTTTGTTCATCATACAGCTGCAGCTCTCCCAGAGCATCGCGCTCAACCCGTAAAAGACCGCGGGCCGAACGTTTCAGGCCATTATCCGTTTTTGGCTCTTTGAAAATCATTCGCCCTTCGCCACTGACTTCCCCCCAGGTTGCTTTCATCGCAAAACCAAAGGTATCGCGCGTATTGTACTGGTAGGTAAAGGAGCCCACGCCGAACACCACATTAGAACTGGCGAAACCCTTCGCTTCCAGACGACGCATGATCTCATCAGCTCTGGCGAGGGTAATGGAATCACCGTAAATCAGGCCCACATGGGGATCCAATACCTTGTAGCCTTTATCATTTATTGTGCCGCCAAAAATCTCCCACAGCACCTCGACAGAGCCTTTCTCTTCGACACTTCGTTCAGTACGTACATCATCGCTAGCAGCAGTACCGCACAGGATCTCAACCGGATCACCGCTATCCGGGCGGAATACAACCCGTCCCTGGCGCTGCATAATGATCCCCTTCAGTTCGCGGGTAAATTCACTCAGTACCTGCCAGTAGTCCCAGGTATCGGAGACGATAGAAACAAATCCCTGCGGATAAATATCGGCAATCAGACGACGGAAGGTTTCTATCTCATGCTCACGCTCCCCCATACACATCACACTATGCTCAGTCGCCGGGATGCTGGCGCCGATAAAATAGTCTTCACTTTCGGTATAGTAATCGCGAGCATAGAGCAGTGCCGGAATGCTATCGGTCCCCTTGAAGCTTAACAAATGCCCACACCCCGCCTGGGCGGCATCCTGCAATCCGGCCATACCGCGAAATGAAAAATCGTGACACTGAAAATCGAGATGGGTCAGATCGCTACAGGTCTTTTCCGCCCAGCGTTCGCAAATTTTGCGATAGTGATGGGCAATAGTGGCATTGGTGGATGCCTTCCAAAGCTCTGCCGAAAGCACCGTTTCCAGGTAATTCACCAGCCAGAAAAATTCTTCTTTCGTATTAATGATGGTCAATACCGGCACCTTCATCGGCACTTTTGTGCCTTCATCCAGCGATTTAATGTGCAGCGGCAGATAGCCCAGACGATGTAGGTCGCGAATATGATCCACCGGGACCGCATCGCGACCAAGATAACCATCCATGACCTGCTTATATTCGTTCACCACTTCATCTTCCGGACGAGCAAAAAATGCCTCGTTGAACTGATCGACAAGGAACCACTGCAAAAAGCCCTGCAGACCGAAAAACACTAGCTTGCCATCTGCCAACGGAGACTGGAAAAAACGATCGCTACGCGGAGTGAAGTTGGAATAGACCCGCGTCGTACCCTGGGGATATTGCGCACGGTGAGAAACTTTGTAGCCATCAATAGCCAGAATAGGGTTAATTTTCATGATGATTTCTCCCTTAAGCGCAGTAGATCGCGTCAATGTCGATAAGTTCAAGCTGCGGATGTGCCAGCGTCGGAGCAGCCAAAGAAGTGGTGGTATAGATGGCATCAACGCCGTTGTTCAGCAGATGTTCAACGCCTTTTGAAAAAATGCCGTGTGTCACATACAAGCTGACGCTGCGGGCACCAGCATCGCGCAACACCTGCGCCGAACCGATAAAGGTGCCGCCGGCGTCGCATAAATCGTCAACAATCAGCAGATCCCTGCCCCTGACATCACCCGCAACCAGCGCAAAGCCTGTCAGGTTGCCGCTTGCCACATCACGTTTTTTGCTCAGAATGGCGTACTCCGAGACGCCTGTTGCTCTGGCTACGGCATCAATTTTTTTCAGCGCCCCCGCATCTGGCGCCACCAGCATTAGCGCCTTTTGCTGAAACCGATGGCATAGAGTCGTACTCAGCAACAGGCACCTCTCCTGTGGAATCGCCACAAAGTTATCTATTGCCGCCGCCGCAGCGTCGCTGTGAGGATCAAGCACTTTCACCTTATCGAACTTCAGCGTGTTGAGTTGAGTAGCAAAGACTCTCAGCGCAAAACTGTCACCAGCAACCATATGTCGGTCCTGGCGCGCCCACGGTAGCCAGGGTAGTTCGAGGTGGCTGACCAGAACATCGGTCTGGTGACGGACCGCGTCCACCAGTTGCGCAAGCAACATAAAGTCGTTCATATCCCGCATCGCAGCAGCGCGAATGCACATCAGGCGGGCAGAGGATGGCAACGGATTAGTCACCTTCAGCCAGACAGCGCCATCAGGAAAAACACCGTTGGCGATAGTGTAAGTCTGGTTATCCAGGGTTAACGTCAATTTCATACTCATCACTCTCCCCTCACAATTATGTCCCTTCGACACAATTAATAATGTCCTTAAGACACATATTAAGCAAGCATAAAAATGTATTATTTCCCTGAAAAGGTAATCTACTGATAAATAATAATAAAAAACGCAGCCTTGCTGCTCAGTGTCGGGCTGGTACACTGATGGGCGTTCCAAATCATCGCGAGTAGCCTATGAACACCGAAGCCGACTATTTGAATCAATATGATGCCAGCCGCTTTCCCTCCCCTCTGGTGACGGTGGATAGCGTGTTATTCACGCTTCATCAACAAGCGCTGTGCGTCCTGCTGGTAGAGCGGGCAAACCACCCGCAGAAAGGGTATTGGGGATTGCCCGGCGGCTTTATTGATATGGCGCGCGATGACTCCACCCGCACCACCGCGATGCGTAAGCTCACTGAGAAAACCGGGGTTTCCCCTTCATGGTTGGAACAGCTGGACACTTTTTCCGGGCCCGATCGCGACCCGCGCGGCTGGAGCCTGACCGTCACCTGGTTTGCACTAATTGCCTGGGCAGACTGCGAACCGCATATCGCCAGCGTCAACGATGCCCGTTGGGTGCCAATTGCCAGGCTTGCCGACTATTCCCTGGCGTTTGATCACCAGAAAATCATCGCCGCCGCCCTGCATCGCTTAAGGCAAAAGACCATGTATTCTTTACTGCCCGTTTACTGCTTGCCGGAGACCTTCACCCATGGCCAGCTACAGGAAGCGACGGAGATAATCCTCGGTCAATCCATACAGCGTAAAAGCCTGATTCGCCGTTTTGAAGCGTCAGGGATGTTTGAAGAGACAGGTGAGAGCATGGCGACAGGCACAAGAAAGGCCCGCCTGTGGCGGCGTAAGCCTGGAGTGGATATTCATCTTTTCTCACGCAATCTGCTTACCGATTAGCCACAAGACCACATATTGGCTAACCTGCGCACTTCATGCGCGGTATAGTATGTATAAAGATTATTAATTGCTCTGGTGCTATGGTTGATATCACTCCCACAGAAATGACGCCCCCCGAAGACGACTCGCAGCAGTTTCACCCGATGCGCGGCGTTGGCAATCGTCATTTGCAAACCATGTTGCCGCGGCTAATCCGTCGCAAGCTACGTTTCACTCCACACTGGCAGCGTCTTGAATTACCGGATGGCGACTTTGTCGATCTGGCGTGGAGCGAAGAACCATCTCAGGCTCGTCATAAACCGCGATTGGTGGTGTTTCATGGTCTTGAGGGCAGCCTGCACAGCCCTTATGCTCACGGACTCGTCCACGCGGCCATGCAGCGCGGCTGGCTGGGCGTGGTGATGCATTTTCGCGGCTGTAGCGGCGAACCCAACCGAAATAACCGCATCTATCATTCTGGCGAAACGGAAGACGGCTCCTGGTTTTTACGTTGGCTTCAGCGCGAATACGGCGACGTGCCAACTGCAGCGGTGGGTTACTCGCTTGGGGGCAATATGCTGGGCTGCCTGTTGGCGAAAGAAGGTGACGATATTCCTGTCGATGCTGCCGTTATCGTCTCAGCGCCGTTTATGCTGGAAGCCTGTAGTTCTCATATGGATAAGGGGTTTTCCCGCGTTTATCAGCGTTATCTGCTCAATCTGCTGAAGGCGAATGCCGCGCGTAAGCTGAAAGCTTATCCGGGCTCTTTGCCGGTTGATTTACGCCAGCTAAAAGGTATGCGCCGCATCCGCGAATTTGACGATAGCATCACCGCCAGGATCCACGGTTTTGCCGATGCGCTAGACTACTATCGCCAGTGTAGTGCGATGCCGCGCTTAAGCGACATCACTAAACCAACGCTGATTATTCATGCGAAGGACGATCCTTTTATGGATCACCACTCCATCCCGCCGCAAGAACAGCTACCGGCAAATGTCGAGTATCAACTTACAGAGCATGGCGGCCATGTTGGTTTTGTCGGTGGTACGCTGCGCAAGCCGGAAATGTGGTTAGAACAGCGAATCCCGGATTGGCTAACTCGCTGGTTAGGAGGGCAAATATGATTATTCCCTGGCAGGATCTCGATCCCGAAACGCTGGATAACCTGATTGAAAGTTTTGTATTACGCGAAGGCACCGATTATGGTGAGCATGAACGTTCGCTGGCGGATAAAGTCGCCGATGTCAAACAACAGCTGAAAAGCGGAGAAGCCGCGCTGGTGTGGTCAGAGCTGCACGAGACGGTCAATATTATGCCCCGCAAGCAGTTTCACGGCTAAGGCGGCATCACACTATCGTTTACCCTGGGAGTTGTTATGTCTGCCAAACATCCGGTGATTGCCGTCACGGGCTCTAGCGGCGCGGGAACCACGACCACCAGCCTTGCCTTTCGCAAAATCTTCGCCCAGCTAAATCTCCACGCCGCCGAAGTGGAAGGCGATAGCTTTCACCGCTACACCCGCCCGGAAATGGACATGGCGATCCGCAAAGCGCGAGATCAGGGCAAACACATCAGCTACTTCGGTCCCGAGGCTAACGATTTCGGCCTGCTGGAGCAGACTTTCAGAGAATACGGGCTGAACGGTACAGGTCAGTCACGCAAGTATTTACACACCTATGATGAAGCCGTGCCGTGGAATCAGGTTCCTGGCACCTTCACTCCCTGGCAGTCGCTGCCTGAACCCACTGACGTGCTGTTTTATGAAGGCCTGCACGGCGGAGTTGTCACGCCCCAGCACAACGTCGCTGACCATGTTGATCTGTTGGTTGGGGTTGTGCCGATCGTTAACCTGGAGTGGATCCAGAAGCTTATCCGCGATACCAGCGAACGCGGCCACTCTCGTGAAGCGGTGATGGATTCCGTCGTTCGCTCGATGGAAGATTACATCAACTTCATCACCCCGCAGTTTTCACGCACTCACCTCAACTTCCAGCGCGTACCTACGGTGGATACGTCCAATCCATTTGCAGCCAAAGCAATCCCATCGCTTGATGAAAGCTTTGTCGTTATCCATTTCCGCAACTTACAGAATATCGATTTCCCCTGGCTACTGGCGATGCTTCAGGGCTCGTTTATCTCGCATATGAACACGCTAGTGGTGCCGGGAGGGAAAATGGGGCTGGCCATGGAGCTCATCATGGCGCCATTGGTCGAGCGGCTAATGGAAGGCAGGAAAATCAATTAACAAAAAACCCCGGTAGCGCAGCGCATGCCGGGGCGACGAGTTCGCGCCGTTCGGCTTATCCCTCGATCACTTCATAAGAGTGAGTTATGTTTACCGCTTTCTCCAGCATCAGCGCCACCGAGCAATATTTTTCCGCCGATAGGTCAACTGCGCGAGAAACGGCAGCATCTTTCAGCTCTTTACCGGTCACGATAAAATGCAGATTGATATGGGTAAACAGACGCGGTGCTTCCTCGCGACGCTCAGAAGTCAGCTTAACTTCGCAGTTAGTGACGTTATGGCGTCCCTTCTGCAGGATAGAAACCACGTCAATTGCGCTACATCCGCCCGCCGCCATCAACACCATTTCCATCGGGCTAGGCGCTTTATCCCCGGAATTACCGTCCATCAGAATCTGGTGACCAGAAGCCGACTCACCAATGAAGGTTAACCCTTCAACCCATTTCACTCGCGCTTGCATAAATTTAACTCCAGGGCTGTAATTTTCCTGACAGATTACGCGCACATAACAATTCTCGCAACGGAAGGCGACCTAGGTCATGCTGAAGCGAGACACCAGGAGACACGCGGCGAAAGCTATGCTAAAACAATCGGGATGCTACAGTAATACATTGATGCACTGCATGTATGCTGAGGAGTTCACATTACAGGCTGCAGGAAATTTTCAGCCAGATTCCCAGGTATAGGGATTTAATACGATTGCATGCCCGGATGCCGTGTAGTGTCGGCATCTGGAGATAGCTTATAACAGAGGATAACCGCGCATGGTGCTTGGCAAACCGCAAACAGACCCTACCCTTGAATGGTTCTTGTCTCATTGCCACATTCATAAGTACCCCTCAAAGAGCACGCTGATCCACCAGGGTGAGAAAGCAGAAACGTTGTACTACATCGTTAAAGGCTCCGTGGCTGTACTCATCAAGGATGAAGAAGGTAAAGAGATGATCCTCTCTTACCTCAACCAGGGCGATTTCATCGGTGAATTAGGCCTGTTTGAAGAAGGTCAGGAACGTAGTGCATGGGTACGTGCGAAAACCGCATGTGAAGTGGCCGAAATCTCCTACAAAAAATTCCGTCAGTTGATCCAGGTTAACCCGGACATCCTGATGCGTCTCTCTTCGCAAATGGCACGTCGCCTGCAGGTTACGTCAGAGAAAGTCGGTAACCTCGCCTTCCTCGACGTGACGGGTCGTATCGCCCAGACGTTGCTGAACCTGGCAAAACAGCCTGATGCGATGACCCACCCGGACGGTATGCAAATTAAAATTACCCGTCAGGAAATCGGTCAGATCGTTGGATGCTCCCGCGAAACCGTTGGCCGTATCCTGAAAATGCTGGAAGATCAAAACCTGATCTCCGCGCACGGTAAAACTATCGTCGTCTACGGTACCCGTTAAGTCGGCAAAACGGCGTATTGCTATGCAATACGCCGTTTTTGTTTCCCCCTCATGTGGCGCAGGCTGATTTACCACCCGGAAGTCAACTACGCACTGCGGCAAACGCTGGTGTTGTGTCTGCCGGTCGCAATCGGACTTCTTCTCGGACATTTACAGCAGGGCTTACTGTTTTCCCTGGTACCAGCCTGTTGCAACATTGCCGGTCTGGACACACCACATAAGCGCTTCTTTAAACGCCTGATTATTGGCGGCTGCCTGTTTGCTGGCTGTAGCCTGATTGTCCAGCTCCTGCTGCAACGCGAGATCCCTCTACCACTGATTCTCACTGGTCTGGCGCTAATCCTTGGGGTGACTGCCGAAATCAGTTCACTGCACGCGCGACTACTGCCTGCTTCACTTATTGCCGCCATTTTTACCCTCAGCCTTGCGGGTAACATGCCGGTGTGGGAGCCACTGCTAATCTACGCGCTCGGCACCTTATGGTATGGCGTCTTTAACTGGTTCTGGTTTTGGCTATGGCGCGAACAACCGCTGCGCGAGTCACTGAGCCTGCTCTACCGCGAACTGGCTAACTATTGCGAGGCCAAATACAGCCTGCTGACCCAGCATACGGACCCGGCCACCTCGCTGCCGCCGCTACTTAACCGCCAGCAGAAAGTGGTTGATCTGATTACCCAGTGTTACCAGCAGATGCATATGCTGGCGGCCAATCAACGCAACGACCACAAACGTCTGTTGCGCGCTTTTCAGGTGGGGTTGGATTTACAGGAACATATCTCCGTTAGCCTGCATCAGCCGGAAGAAGTGCAGAAACTGGTGGAACGCAGTCACGCAGAAGCAGTGATTCGCTGGAATGCGCAAACCGTTGCCGCCCGCCTGCGTGAGTTGGCGGACGATCTTCTCTACCATCGTTACCCACAGCGCTTTCAGATGGATAAACAGATCGGCGCGCTGGAAAAAATTGCCTGGCAACATCCGGATAACCCGGTCGGCCAGTTCTGCGCCTGGCACTTCAGCCGTATCGCCCGGGTTTTGCGTACCCAGCGTCCTCTGTACACGCGCAACTTGATGGCGGATAAAACTCGACGTTTACCCCTGCTGCCAGCGCTAAAAAGCTACCTGTCGTTTAAATCTCCGGCGTTACGCAACGCCGCGCGCATCAGCGTAATGCTGAGCGCCGCCAGCCTGATGGGCAGCGCACTGCATCTGCCGAAACCCTACTGGATCCTGATGACTGTGCTGTTCGTGACGCAAAACGGCTACGGCGCGACGCGGGTGCGCATTGTTCACCGGGCGGCTGGAACGATTGCCGGACTGGTGATCGCCGGACTGACGCTACACTTCCACGTGCCTGAAGGCTATACGCTGACCGCCATGCTCTTCATCACGCTGCTAAGCTACCTGATTATTCGTAAGAACTACGGCTGGGCAATGGTTGGTTTTACCGTCACGGCGGTTTATACCCTGCAATTACTCACGCTAAACGGTGAGCAGTTTATCATCGCCAGATTAATCGACACGCTTATTGGCTGTCTGATCGCTTTTGGTGGGATGGTTTGGCTATGGCCGCAGTGGCAAAGCGGTCTGCTACGCAAAAATGCCCACGACGCGCTGGAAGCCGATCAGGAAGCGATCCGGCTCATTCTTAGCGACGATCATCAGGCTCCGGCGCTGGCCTATCAGCGAATGCGCGTTAATCAGGCGCACAATGCGCTGTTTAACTCACTCAATCAGGCGATGCAGGAACCGGGCTTTAATTCGCACTATCTGGAAGATATGAAGCTGTGGGTAACCCATAGCCAGTTCATTGTTGAGCACATCAATGCGATGACCACCCTGGCGCGCGAGCACAATATGCTGACGCCGGATCTAGCTCAGCGTTATCTGGAGTCCTGTGAGATTGCGCTACAGCGCTGTCAGCAACGGCTGGATTCAGATGGACCGGGGAGCGCTGGAGATGTGAATATTATGGAGGCCCAGGATGCGGAAGTCCCTCGCGGCCCGCTCAGTACCATGGAACAGCATCTGCAGCGCATTCTGGGTCACCTGAACACCATGCACACCATTTCGTCGGTAGCATGGCGTCAGCGTCCGCATCATGGCATCTGGCTACGCACCACTAAGCGCTAAGCACACGCTCAACTGCCTGGGCAAAGCGCGCCATTCCTTCGGCAATATCGCTATCGTCAATCACCAGCGACGGCACAAAGCGCATGACGTCAGGCCCGGCGTTAAGCACCATCACGCCAGCGTCTGCGGCAGCATAAAGGAAGTCGCGCGCCCGGCCCTGATGCTGCGGCTTAAGCTCAGCACCGATTAGCAACCCCATTCCGCGGATATCGCTAAACAAATCGAACTGCGCGTCAATCTGCTGGAGATGTTTAACAAACAGCTCACGCTTCGCACTCACACCATCCAATACTTCTGGCGTGTTAATCAGATCGAACGCCGCCCCGCCCACTGCGCAGGCCAGCGGATTCCCGCCGTAGGTTGAACCATGAGATCCGGCATGGAAAGCACTGGCGATTTCATGAGTGGTTAGCATCGCGCTAATCGGGAAGCCACCGCCAAGCGCCTTAGCGCTGGTCAGAATATCCGGCGTCACGCCGTAGTGCATATAAGCGAACAGCGAGCCCGTACGCCCCATACCGCACTGCACTTCATCAAACACTAACAGTGCCTGGTGCTGATCGCACAGTTCACGCAACCCTTGCAGGAATTCAGGCGTCGCCGCAGTCACGCCCCCCTCGCCCTGAATCGGTTCTACCACTACCGCGCAGGTATGATCGTCCATGACGGCTTTTACCGCGTGTAAATCGTTAAACGGCACGTGAACGATATCAGCCGGTTTCGGGCCAAAGCCATCGGAGTATTTCGGCTGACCGCCTACGGAGACGGTGAACAGCGAACGACCATGGAACGCATTGTGGAAGGCGATGATTTTGGTTTTATACGGGCTATGGCGAGTCACGGTGTAATGACGCGCCAGCTTGAACGCGGTTTCGTTAGCTTCCGTCCCGGAATTCATAAACACCACGCGATCGGCAAAAGTCGCATCGACCAGCTTACGTCCCAGGCGCAGGGCCGGTTCGTTGGTAAACACGTTACTGGTATGCCACAGAGTTTCGCCCTGCTCATGCAGTGCCGCCACCAGCGCCGGATGGCAATGACCGAGCGCGGTCACGGCAATACCGCCTGCGAAATCAACGTACTCTTTGCCCTGCTGATCCCATACGCGGCTGCCCTTGCCCTTCACCGGAATAAATTCTGCCGGTGCATAAATCGGCAAAATGACCTCATCGAATGTGGCGCGGGTGATTGCCGGTTGTTCAGTTGCCATGTCATGCCCATCCTTCTTCGTTATGCAGCAATGATTATGATAATCTAATCACAAAATATGCATAAAAAATCAATCAATGGCAACTACAAATCAACGATTGAGGAAGTTTGCCAGCAGTTGATGCCCCTGCTCGCTAAGAATACTCTCCGGGTGAAACTGCACGCCTTCGAGATCAAACTCGCGATGGCGAATCCCCATGATTTCGCCCTCTTCGCTGCGGGCGGTGATCTCAAAGCATTCTCCTAGCGTTAGGGGATCGATCAATAAGGAGTGATAGCGAGTAACAATGAGTGGATTATTCAACCCGGCAAATACCCCTTGCCCATTGTGAATGACAGGAGACGTTTTACCATGCATCACTTTGGCAGCCCGCACGATGGTCGCGCCGAAAACCTGCGCGATAGCCTGATGACCAAGGCAGACGCCCAGGAGCGGAGTCTTGCCGGAAAAGTGGCGAATCACCGCCAGCGAAATCCCTGATTCATCAGGGGTACAGGGGCCCGGCGAAATAACGATTTTCTCCGGCGCCAGCGTGATAATCTCCTCCAGCGTCAACTCATCATTACGCCTGACAAGGACTTCGGCTCCCAGCTCGCAGAAGTACTGATACAAATTCCAGGTGAAAGAATCGTAGTTGTCGATAAGCAGGATCATGGCGGCTCCGGAAGTTACAAACCGGGGTATTCTACGCAGATTCTCGGGTTTCGCTTATCACTTTATCTGGCGTTATCTGGCGGGAGAAAGCAGCGCGGGCTTGGTGCCCGCGCGGGAGACATATTTTACGGCAGCACTTTCGCCGACAGAATAACAATCGGTTTAGACGGAACATTTTGATAAGGCCCAACGTTATGGGTCTGTACCTGAGAAATCTTATCCGCGATGTCCATTCCTTTCACGACCTTGCCGAAGACCGCATAGCCAAAATCACGCTGGCCGTGGTCGAGGAAAGCGTTATCTGCAATGTTGATAAAGAACTGGCTGGTCGCGCTGTCCTGATCGGCAGTACGCGCCATGGAGATGGTTCCACGGGTATTACGCAGGCCGTTGTCCGCTTCGTTTTTAATCGGCGGGTTAGGTTGCTTTTGCTGCATCTGCTCGTTAAAGCCGCCGCCCTGCACCATAAAGCCCGGGATCACACGGTGAAAGGTGGTGTTGTTATAGAAACCACTGTTGACGTACTTTAGGAAGTTATCTACCGAAATGGGTGCCTTCTGGCTATTCAGCTCAAGCTCAATATTGCCCGCAGAGGTGGTCAACAACACATGAGGGTCGCCCTTCGCCGCCATGGCCGGGGAAAATGCTGAAAAGGCGAAAACGGCAGCCACCGCCACGAGAGTTGATTTGAGCATGGAAATTCCTTAACGGAGCAGAATAAAAAGCGAGTGCCTTGATTCTAAAGAGCCTTTGCATCCTGGGCCAGCCTTTTACCTAATTTTACTTAGCTGAAACACTTGTTACGACGCAATCATTAATCCATCAAATAATTAAATGTGATTCCAGTCACATTTATTCGTGCAAAAAGATCTACATTTCAGAATAAACATTTAATTACATCACGCAAACGAATAAAATCTGTCCGCCCGGCGCAGAGTCAACGCGCTATACATTTCTATTCACAGGCCAGTCATGACTAACAGCAACCGTATCAAGCTCACATGGATCAGCTTCTTCTCCTACGCCCTGACCGGCGCGTTGGTGATCGTCACCGGGATGGTGATGGGAAACATCGCAGATTATTTCCATCTGCCCGTTTCCAGTATGAGCAACACCTTTACCTTCCTCAACGCCGGTATCCTGATTTCTATCTTCCTGAATGCCTGGCTGATGGAAATCGTTCCGCTGAAAACCCAACTGCGCTTTGGCTTTATCTTGATGGTACTCGCCGTCGCAGGTTTGATGTTTAGCCATAGCCTGGCGCTGTTCTCTGCCTCAATGTTCGTACTTGGGCTGGTCAGCGGGATCACCATGTCGATTGGTACCTTCCTGATCACCCATATGTATGAAGGTCGTCAGCGCGGCGCGCGCCTGCTGTTCACCGACTCCTTCTTCAGCATGGCGGGAATGATTTTCCCGATGCTTGCCGCATACCTGCTGGCACGAAGCATCGAGTGGTACTGGGTCTATGCCTGCATCGGTCTGGTTTATGTGGCTATTTTCGTACTGACTTTCGGCTGTGAATTCCCGGTACTAGGTAAAAAAGCGCCGCTGGACAGCCAGCCGGTAGCAAAAGAGAAATGGGGTATCGGCGTGCTGTTTCTCTCCATTGCCGCACTCTGTTACATCCTCGGCCAGTTGGGCTTTATCTCCTGGGTGCCGGAATACGCCAAAAGTCTGGGCATGAGCCTGGGTGATGGGGGTAAGCTGGTGAGTGATTTCTGGATGTCGTACATGATTGGCATGTGGTCATTCAGCTTTATCCTGCGCTTCTTTGACCTGCAACGTATTCTGACCGTGCTGGCAGGCGCGGCGACGGTCCTGATGTATCTGTTTATTAACGGTTCACCGGAGCATATGCCGTGGTTTATCCTGACCCTCGGCTTCTTCTCAAGCGCAATCTACACCTCTATTATTACGCTGGGCTCGCAGCAGACCAGAGTATCATCGCCAAAGCTGGTGAACTTCATTCTCACCTGCGGTACCGTCGGCACCATGTTGACCTTTGTGGTTACCGGCCCAATCGTCGCCGCCAGCGGTCCGCTGGCAGCGCTGCATACCGCTAACGGCCTCTATGCCGTGGTATTTGTGATGTGCGTGATCCTCGGCTTTGTTTCCCGCCACCGCCAGAACAACGCAGCAGCGTAATCTCACTAATCCTCAGACCCCTTTGTTCCGGCAAAGGGGTTGTTTTTGGTAAAGAATAGCTCTTCCCCGCCCTTGTCCGTCTGCACCCAGGTCTGCGCTAATTGCGTCGTGGCGATGACTCTCCCCTGACGAATTGACCAACGTACTGGCACCTGGCAGCGCACGGCTTCAAAACCATTCTCCGCAGGCAGAATCACCAGATTCGCCGGATTTCCGGGCACAATGCCGTAATCGCTCAGGCCAAACGTCCGTGCGCTGTTTTCCGTCACCAGTTTCAGCCCGTCGTTAATCTGTTGATAACCCATCATCTGGCAAACGTGCAGCCCCATATGCAGCACCTGCAACATGTTGCCGGTACCCAGCGGATACCACGGGTCAAAGACATCATCATGACCAAAGCAGACGTTAATTCCCGCCGCCATCAGTTCCTTCACGCGGGTAATACCACGGCGCTTCGGATAGTCATCAAAACGTCCCTGGAGGTGGATATTAACCAGCGGATTAGCCACGAAGTTAATGCCGGAAAGTTTCAGCAGGCGAAATAGCCGCGAGGTGTAAGCGCCATTATAGGAGTGCATGGCGGTGGTATGGCTGGCGGTGACGCGTGGCCCAATTCCCTCTTTCAGCGCCAGAGCAGCCACGGTTTCAATAAATCGTGACTGCTCATCATCGATTTCATCACAATGGATATCCAGAGGCCGCTGATACTGCTTCGCCAGGCGAAATGCGATATGTAGAGATTCCACGCCGTATTCACGGGTGAACTCAAAATGCGGGATCGCGCCCACCACGTCAGCCCCCAGACACAGTGCCTCCTCCAACAGAGCCTCACCGTTGGGGTAGGATAAAATCCCCTCCTGAGGAAAGGCGACTATTTGCAGCTCAATCCACGGCGCAACATCCTTTTTCACCTCCAGCATCGCTTTGAGTGCGGTGAGCGTGGGGTCGGAAACGTCGACGTGGGTACGCACAAACTGGATGCCGTTAGCAATTTGCCATTTCAGCGTCTTCCATGCGCGAGCTTTAACATCTTCATGGCTCAGTAAAGCCTTACGCTCTGCCCAGCGCTCAATACCTTCAAACAGAGTCCCGGACTGATTCCAGTTAGGCTCTCCGGCTGTTTGGGTGGTATCGAGGTGGATATGCGGTTCAATAAAAGGGGGAATAGCCAATCCGCCGCGCGCATTCAGCACCTCATAACTCTCATTGCGCGCCTCGCCCATGGGGGTTATATCCCCGAAGCGCCCCTTGTCTATCGCTATCTGCCAAAGACCTTCGCGATCGGGCAGGCGAACGTTCTCAATCAACCAAAGCGACGCTGCTGTCATACCGATGACCCTCGTTAAACATTGCTAAAAATTCACTCAGCCTTATGCCGGTTTCTTCTGCTGATTTTGTACACAAAAAAAGCAAAAAGGAAAAGTTAGTGTTTTCCAAGACTTATAAAAATGCTGACAAATCAAAAATATACCACTTAAGTAGTAGGTAAAGGTGTAATTGATTTGCATCAATAAGTGTCTTGGCTGAATCGTTAAGGTAGGCGGTAATATAAAAGAAATCGAGGCAAATATGAGCAAAGTCAGACTCGCTATTATTGGTAATGGTATGGTCGGCCATCGCTTTATTGAGGATCTTCTTGATAAATCCGACGCTGCCAATTTTGATATTACCGTCTTCTGTGAAGAACCCCGTATCGCCTACGACCGCGTACACCTCTCCTCCTACTTCTCTCACCATACCGCTGAAGAGCTCTCTTTGGTACGAGAAGGTTTTTACGAGAAGCACGGCGTTAAGGTGCTGATTGGCGAACGCGCTATCACCATCAATCGCCAGGAGAAGGTTATCCACTCCAGCGCGGGTCGTACCGTATTTTATGACAAGCTGATCATGGCGACCGGCTCCTATCCGTGGATCCCACCGATTAAAGGTTCCGAAACCCAGGACTGTTTTGTCTATCGCACTATTGAAGATCTCAACGCCATTGAGTCCTGTGCCCGTCGCAGCAAACGCGGCGCGGTAGTCGGCGGCGGCCTGTTAGGTCTGGAAGCTGCGGGCGCGCTGAAAAACCTCGGCGTTGAAACCCACGTGATTGAATTCGCTCCTATGCTGATGGCTGAACAGCTCGATCAGATGGGCGGCGAGCAGTTACGTCGCAAAATTGAAAGCATGGGCGTGCGCGTGCACACCAGCAAAAACACCAAAGAGATCGTCCAGGAAGGCACCGAAGCGCGTAAAACCATGCGTTTTGCTGACGGTAGCGAACTGGAAGTCGATTTTATCGTTTTCTCAACCGGTATTCGCCCGCGCGACAAGCTAGCCACCCAATGCGGTCTGGAAGTCGCCCAGCGCGGCGGTATCGTAATTAACGACCGTTGCCAGACGTCCGATCCGGATATCTACGCCATCGGCGAATGTGCCAGCTGGAACAATCGCGTTTATGGTCTGGTTGCTCCTGGCTATAAAATGGCACAGGTGACCGCTGATCATATCCTCGAAACGGAAAACGCCTTTGAAGGTGCGGACCTTAGCGCCAAGCTGAAGCTGCTGGGCGTTGACGTTGGCGGTATCGGCGATGCCCATGGTCGTACGCCGGGCGCACGTAGCTACGTTTATCTTGATGAAAGCAAAGAAGTCTACAAACGTCTGATCGTCAGCCCGGATAACAAAACGCTGCTCGGTGCGGTACTGGTGGGCGACACCAGCGATTACGGCAACCTGCTGCAGTTGGTTCTCAACGCGATTGAACTGCCGGAAAACCCGGACTCACTGATCCTGCCAGCCCACGCGGGCAGCGGTAAGCCGTCCATCGGCGTGGATAAACTGCCGGACAGCGCGCAGATCTGCTCCTGCTTCGACGTCACTAAAGGCATGCTGATCTCCGCCATCAATAAAGGCTGCCACACCGTGGCGGCGCTGAAAGCGGAAACCAAAGCGGGTACCGGCTGCGGCGGTTGTATTCCGCTGGTAACCCAGGTGCTCAACGCCGAGCTGGCGAAACAAGGCATCGAAGTGAACAACAACCTGTGTGAGCACTTCGCGTACTCTCGCCAGGAACTGTTCCACCTCATCCGCGTGGAAGGCATCAAAACCTTTGAAGAACTGTTGGCGAAACACGGCAAAGGCTACGGCTGCGAAGTGTGTAAGCCAACCGTTGGCTCCCTGCTGGCCTCCTGCTGGAACGAATATATTCTCAAACCGCAGCATACCCCGCTGCAGGATACCAACGACAACTTCCTGGCGAACATCCAGAAAGACGGTACCTACTCTGTTATCCCTCGCTCTGCCGGTGGCGAAATCACGCCAGAAGGCCTGGTGGCCGTCGGTCGTATCGCCCGTGAATTTAATCTGTACACCAAGATCACCGGTTCTCAACGTATTGGCCTGTTCGGTGCGCAAAAAGACGATCTACCGGAAATCTGGCGTCAACTGATCGACGCAGGCTTCGAAACGGGTCACGCGTATGCCAAAGCGCTGCGTATGGCGAAAACCTGCGTAGGCAGCACCTGGTGCCGCTACGGCGTGGGCGATAGCGTCGGCTTCGGCGTCGAGCTGGAAAACCTCTATAAAGGCATCCGCACCCCGCACAAAATGAAGTTTGGCGTTTCCGGATGTACCCGTGAATGTGCGGAAGCCCAGGGTAAAGACGTCGGCATCATCGCGACAGAAAAAGGCTGGAACCTGTACGTCTGCGGTAATGGCGGGATGAAACCGCGCCATGCCGATCTGCTGGCGGCGGATCTGGACCGTGAAACGCTGATGAAATACCTCGACCGCTTCATGATGTTCTACATCCGTACGGCCGATAAACTGACCCGTACCGCGCCGTGGTTAGATAACATGGAAGGCGGCATTGAATACCTGAAATCGGTCATCATCGACGACAAGCTGGGTCTGAACGAGCATCTGGAAGAAGAGATGGCCCGCCTGCGCGAAGCGGTGATATGCGAGTGGACGGAAACCGTTAACACACCAGCTGCCCAGGTTCGCTTCAAGCACTTCATCAACAGCGACAAGCGCGATCCGAACGTCCAGGTGGTTCCTGAACGTGAACAGCATCGCCCGGCTACGCCGTACGAACGCATCCCGGTAACTCTGGTGGAGGAAAACGCATGAGCCAGTGGAAAAATATCTGCAAACTCGATGACATCGTGCCGGAAACCGGCGTCTGCGCGCTGTTAGGTGATAAACAAGTGGCAATTTTCCGCCCTTATCACGGCGACCAGGTTTTTGCGATCAGCAACATCGACCCGTTCTTTGAGTCCAGCGTCCTGTCCCGTGGACTGATTGCCGAGCATCAGGGCGAGCTGTGGGTTGCCAGCCCGCTGAAAAAGCAGCGTTTCCGCCTGCGTGATGGCCTGTGTCTGGAAGATGAAAGCCATTCGGTGGCGCACTATGAAGCCCGAGTAAAAGACGGCGTCGTGCAGCTACGCGGTTGATAGATTAACGGGAGGCGCAACGCCTCCCTTTTTTTGAATTTCTTTTTTATTTTTATATCTCAAGGGTAATCAATCATATGTTTACGGACACAATAAACAAGTGCGCGGCTAACGCTGCGCGCATTGCACGCCTCTCGGCCAATAATCCATTCAGTTTCTGGGTCAGCTCCATGATGGCAGGCGCTTATGTCGGCTTGGGCATCATCCTTATTTTCACCCTCGGCAATCTGCTCGACCCATCCGTTCGTCCTCTGGTGATGGGCGCCACTTTTGGTATCGCCTTAACCCTGGTGATTATCGCCGGTTCTGAATTGTTTACCGGCCACACCATGTTCCTGACGCTGGGCGTGAAAGCGGGCACCATCAGCCAGGAGCAGATGTGGGCCATTTTGCCGCAAACCTGGATGGGCAACCTGCTCGGTTCTATTTTCGTGGCGCTGCTGTATAGCTGGGGTAGCGGCAGTCTGCTGCCGGTCGATACCAGCCTCGTTCACACCGTCGCGCTGGCTAAAACCAGCCAATCTGCGATGGCGCTGTTTTTCAAAGGCGCGCTGTGTAACTGGCTGGTATGTCTGGCAATCTGGATGGCGATCCGTACTGAAGGCTCAGCAAAATTTATCGCTATCTGGTGGTGCCTGCTGGCGTTTATCGCTTCCGGCTATGAGCACTCCGTTGCCAACATGACGCTGTTTGCCCTCTCCTGGTTCGGTCATCACAGCGATGCCTACACCCTTGCGGGAATTGGTCACAATCTGTTATGGGTAACACTCGGCAATACTTTGTCCGGTGTCGTATTTATGGGATTGGGTTATTGGTATGCTACGCCGAAATCGGAGCGCCCAGCTCCGGAAAAAATTAAACAATCAGAGGCTGCTGCCAATAATTAAGAGGTAATGTCGTGGACCATTTGCCTATATTTTGCCAATTACGCGATCGCGACTGTTTGTTAGTCGGCGGCGGCGATGTTGCCGAACGTAAAGCTCGCCTGTTACTCGACGCGGGAGCCAAATTAACGGTCAACGCGCTGGATTTTGTGCCCCAGTTCCAGGTGTGGGCCGATTCGAACATGCTCACCCTGGTAAAAGGCGAGTTTAACCCTGCTCTGCTGGATAACTGTTGGCTGGCGATTGCTGCTACCGACAACGAAAAGGTGAATCAGCAGGTCAGTGAGTCATCAGAAGCAAGGCGAATATTTTGCAACGTGGTCGACGCCCCTCAGCAGGCCAGCTTTATCATGCCGTCGATTATCGACCGCTCACCATTGATGGTTGCCGTCTCTTCAGGCGGTACCTCACCGGTGTTGGCGCGCCTGCTGCGTGAAAAGCTGGAGTCAGTTCTGCCGCTCCATTTAGGTCAGTTGGCTCAGTACGCCGGGCAATTGCGTTCACGTGTGAAGAAACAGTTTGCGACCGTGAGCGAGCGTCGCCGTTTCTGGGAGAAGCTGTTTGTTAGCGACAGGCTGGCACAATCTCTGGCGAATGAAGATCGTCAGGCAGTTGCAGATACCACGGAACAGCTCCTGACCGAGCCGCTGGATCATCGCGGTGAAGTGGTGCTGGTTGGCGCGGGCCCTGGCGATGCGGGGCTGCTAACCCTCAAAGGGTTGCAGCAAATCCAGCAGGCCGATGTGGTGGTTTATGATCGACTGGTTTCCGACGATATTATGAACCTGGTGCGCCGCGATGCCGATCGGGTCTTCGTCGGCAAACGCTCAGGCTACCATTGCGTGCCGCAGGAAGAGATTAATCAGATTCTATTGCGCGAAGCCCAGGGCGGAAAACGCGTCGTGCGCCTGAAAGGCGGCGACCCGTTTATCTTTGGCCGCGGCGGTGAAGAACTGGAAACCTTGTGCAGCGCCGGTATTCCTTTCTCAGTCGTCCCGGGTATCACCGCAGCCTCCGGCTGTTCCGCCTATTCTGGTATCCCCCTGACCCATCGCGATTTTGCCCAAGGCGTGCGTCTGGTCACCGGTCACCTTAAGACCGGCGGCGAACTGGACTGGGAAAATCTGGCGGTAGAAAAGCAAACTCTGGTGTTCTATATGGGTCTGAATCAGGCACCGGCGATCAGGGAAAAACTGATTGCTCATGGCATGGCGGCGGATATGCCTGCGGCTATCGTTGAGAACGGCACGGCGGTAACCCAGAAGGTCGTTACCGGCACGTTAGAGCAGTTGGATTTGCTGGCTCAGCAGATGGCCAGCCCGGCACTGATCATTGTGGGTCGCGTGGTCGGTCTGCGCGATAAGTTAAACTGGTTCTCAAATCACTAATCTTCCTGGCCCAATATAACCATCATTATTGGGCCTTATTTCTCTGCACTACAATTTCCGCAGTCAATATATTCTATAATAATTAAACACTCATTAAGTTAATTTAAGCCCTGAAAAATTGACACCTAAAATCAAATCATATTAAATCCCAAATAAGAAATGACTCAAAAGCATTTCTTATTAGCAATGGAAAGTCGAATATATTACATATAATACAACAGGGATTATCTCATGAAGAATATGATCAAATTCGCAGCGTTAGCCGCGGTTCTCACGTCGCTGACTGCATGTACCGGCCACATTGAAAACAAAAATAAAACATGCTCTTACGATTACCTCCTTCACCCTGCAATTTCTATTTCTAAGATTATTGGTGGCTGCGGCCCCGCAGCGGACCAAAAATAAAAAAGCTAAGGCCGGAATATCCGGCCTTTATTTATCTACGTACATACTTAAGAAATTAATAATTATGTATTAGTGATACCACACATCACTATTCTACCTCACAGCTTTCCTGCAATATTCTCAACACCGTTTCCTCACCGCTACGATTAGGGTTAATACGAATCGCATAGCGTTCAATACCCGGATTTGCCTCACGGAAGGTTCCGGATAAGCGATAGAACAACGGCGGTATTTCATATTTTGACTCGGCGCCAACCGGATATGGCAACGCCCCAAGCCGCTGCGCATTAGCCAGTACCTGCTCCGCAATCGGCTGATGAAACTCAACCAGCAGAACCCGGGACTGCGCGTTGGCGATAATTGCCTGTTTAACCTGCGGCACCACGCCGTGATTCAACTGCAGCAGAAGCCGCTCCGTCACCCCCGCCTGCACCGCGTGCATCACTGGAGCGAACACCAGCCCTCGCAGTACTTCCAGCGCCTGCGCCCCCTGAATCTGGCTGCCGCCGGAATACATGCTGGCGCGGATGCGGGCAACGGCGTCAGCACGACCCACCACCGCACCAACGCCTTCCGGACCAAACAGCTTAAAGCAGGAAAATGTCGCCAGCGTCGCACCGTATTCGCAGCCGATATTCGCCACCTTCATCACCGCGTAGTTATCGTCGGTCAGCGTCGGAACATGCTGCTCATTAAGCACAGAGAGCACCTCTGCTAACTGATAGCTATCTTCAGGGCGCTGGCGCGTATGCTGCACCAGCGCCGCATCGGGTCGATGCTGAGCCACCGTCTCTGAGAGCGCCGCCAGATCGTTAAAGTCCGCGCGAATTGGCTTTAGTCCCATCTGCTCAATAATCACCGAGGTCGTCGGATAGACCGGCGCATCGTGGATTAACAGCGTACCGCTGGGCTTCACTAATGCCGCTATCGCCGCACGAATCGCCCCGGTCCCGGCCCCCTGCACCAACACGGCGGCCTCGGCATGGAACGCATCAGCCAGCACTGCTTCGACGCGCTGCGTGACGCGGGGCTGATTCAGCCCCGACGCCAGACCAAAGTCACCGCCGCGCAGGAAATCAGCCCCAGGAAAATGGCGACAGATAGCATCCACTAGCGCGAACTGCTTATGTTGGGCTTCAACCAGCGACAGACTTTTCAGCGGAAAGGTTCTCATGACCCACGCTCCTTGTTATGCCGGAATAAATAATCCGAGCCAGAACAGAATATTCAGCACGATACCGGTAATCATGACTGCCACAACCGGCGCGGCCATTTTTTGAACCGGACGTCCCAACGACTCATTGAGGAAGTAGATCGCAGCGGTAATTGAGAAACCGGTATACCCAGCCATTTTGATGGAGGCAAAAATAGAGCCAACCAGCAGCGCCATCTCCATCAGCATGTTCATCGCATTACGGATGTTATCTGACGCATTGCGCACTGATGGATAGCGTCCCAACCACTTACCGATTGAGCGCAGCAGCAGCACTTCCGCCGAAATCACCAGAGCGCCCAGCAGCGCGGCAATCCATGGATTCGGCGCCAGATAACCCACCGCATAAACGAAGGTAAAACCGGCAACCGCATACACCCCGGTAGCCAGCGCGGTGGTGGCGATCATCGGCACGAAGCCCAGACCACGCATAAACTCCGCCAAAGCCGCCTGATGAATCAGCGTTTGCGACTGCTCCGGCGTCACGCCTGCCGAATACGCTTTTTCCAGAGTAAAGATGGACACCTCGCTACCGGCAAAAATTTTCATGCTGGCTACCGCCGCAATCAACGCGCCCACAATAGCAATATACGGCAGGTTTTTGATAATCCGCGACGTGCGCTCTTCAAACACCGACATCCCGCTGGCGTCATGATCCTCGCTACCGCGATTGCGCAGATCCTGGGTAATCGCAATCCCCAACAGCATCACCATACCAACGAAAATCTCAATCGACTCAGGGTTGAGATGCGGGAAGTAGCGGACGACCAGTACGCGTGTAATCAGTACAACAACCGCCGCTAGCAGGCTGCTTTTCCAACCGAACTGGTAGAAAATGGCCACCAATGGGAACAGTGCAAAAGCGGATACTACCGGCGAACTCAATTCGCCCAACGATCCCAATACATCGACCGGTAGCGCCGTCAGCAGATGGTTAACCGGCAGCAGGCAGGTAAGGATCAGAATCCCCCAAACCGCCCCCAGGCCGAAAGCCAAAAGACTATTCGCTGCCAGTACACCGAGGATATCGGTAGGCAAAAACAGCAGCCAGGCATTCAGCAGCCCGGTTTTCAACGTGAACGAAATCCCGACTGAGGCGACAAAGCCAATACTTAAACCAAATGCGATACTGCCCGCTTCCCGACGATGCATGTTGCCTTCAATCAACTGCGGGAGGATCGGGCGAATACCATCATGAAAAACCGCAGCTGACCGGTGCGCCAGTAACGACGTCATCCCCGTCAGACAAGCCACCACAATGAGTTGAATATAAAGCGCCATAACAGTGCCTTTTTATTTTAAATGGTTGATCAGTAATGGGATCGCATGTTCAATGTGCTCAACAGAAAGGCCAAACGCGACTCTTCCTTCCGCCACCATTTTTGCAATCTGATCCTCTTTCGCCTTAATACCCGGCTTAGCAATGGTGCAACTTTTGTTGAACCCGATAATGGCGATCGCAATGGAAAGCGCCGCGCCAGCACCGGTGTTACACGCGCCAATGTAGTAATCCAGCTGGCCGTTTTTCACCTTCATAGCCGCTTCCATGTCGTTGTAGATGAACACCTCGAAACACCCCGGCGCCGTATTTTCAATCGTTTTTTTAATCAGCTCGCGCTGTAAGCCAGCAACACCAATCTTTTTCATCTCTATGTCCTTACAGGAAAAATTGAGTAGGGTTAGTACGTAACATCAGATCCACATCGGCCTGGCTGAAACCGGCCTGGTAAAGCTGAGGGACAAAGGTAGTCAACAGATAGTCGTAACCGTTGCCGCCATTGGCCTTTAAGTGAGAACGGCGGGTGATATCCATCGACAGCATGACGTGATCCAGACAGCCCCTTTCACGCAGGGCGAGCAGCATAGCGATGCGTTTTGCGTCGGGGTAATAATTGTTTTTGCCAATTGTGTCGAACTGAACGTAAGCGCCGAGATCGATCATGCGCAAAATATCATCGAGGTTATCTTTCAGGTCGCAATGGCCAATGACCACGCGGGAGAGATCGACACAGTGCTGTTTTAGCAGTGCAAGCTGCTCCAGCCCCATGGTGCTAAACGAAGTGTGCGTTGAGATAGGCCGTCCGGTCGCGTTATGCGCCAGCGCCGCGGCGCTAAACACTTTGGCTTCCAGATCGGTAATGACCCCTTCACTGGAGCCGATTTCGGCAATAATCCCGGCTTTGAGCGGCGTACCGTCAATACCGATTTCGATCTCATCGATCATCTCCTGCGCCAGTTCCTGTGCAGAACGGGTAGCAACGTGCTCAGGAAAGAAAGCGTGCTGATAATAGCCGGTGCAGGCAATCACGTTGATGCCGGTATCGCGCATCAGATCCAACATAAAGGACGGGTTGCGCCCCATGTAGCGGTTGGTCATCTCAACAATATTGCGCACGCCGAGGTGCATTAAATCGCGCATCTCGTTACGAATCAGTTCGTATTGATCCAGGCGGCAATCGATGTTGCCTTTAAAGCCGGACAAATCGATGTGCAAATGCTCATGTGCATAGGTATAACCAGAGCTATCAATCATCATTGTGTATTCCTTGCGGGCAGTAAAAGCGAAAGGAAAGAGTGTCCATTCTCCGGGGCATGTGCACCGAAAAAGTCGCAAACGGTGGCCCCGACATCCGACAAGGTGCGTCGGGTCCCGAGCTGCGCGGAGGATTGTCCTGGTGACCACACCAGCAGAGGCACCTTCTCACGCGTATGTTTGCTATGGCCTATCGTCGGATCGTTACCGTGGTCGGCCATCACCACCAGGCAATCATCCGGGCGCATATCCGCCATCAGCAGGGCTAGCTGCTCATCGACCAGTTCCAGTCTGTCGACATAGCGCTCCACATCTTCAGCATGACCCGCCAGATCAGTTTCCTGGATGTTAGTGCAGATAAATGCCGTCTCCCGGCGGTTAAACTCCGCCCGGGTGATCTCCATAATCTGCTGGCTATCGACCAGATTTTCCCAACTGATGCCATGGGGATTGCTAACGATATCAGCGACCTTGCCAACGAGTACTGTCGGTACGTCAACCGCAAACAGCTGGGCAGGAACCTGCACCTGTTCATCGACGCCGTAGCCCATATGTACAACCTGAAATCCCTGCTTATAGGCTCCCGAGCGCGGCGCGTTGATGCCGATATAGCCGCCCTCTTTTTCTTCCACGGCATCAAAGATGTTCTGCGTACTGGTGAGCTGACCGCCAAAGGCGATAACGCGTCCCACTGAGACCTGTTCACGTACCGTCCGGCCGATGGCCTTCACCTCAGCAAAGCTTTTTTCACTCAGATTGCCGGTAATGTTGTAAACCTGCCCCAGATCGGCTTCGAGGTTATCGCCAACCGCCACCGTACCGTCCACCAATAGCCAAAACGGACCTTTGCCGTGGCGCTCTGTTTGATGTCCGGCGGCAAGCAGCGCGGCTTCAACTTTATCAATGACATCATTAAACGGCATCCGCAGCGGAGTCCGGGGTTTAGTCCCTAAAATCTCCTGATGTCCCATAAAGGTATCGCCACCCTCATGCTCAAGTTCTGCGGTTCCCCATACGACATCTTCAGAAGGCTGCATCACACCTGGAGCAAAACCGAGGGCGTTTATCAGGCCCAGTTTTTCTAGCGTCGGCAGGCGCAGCGCGGGAAAACGCTGCAAGATATGTCCGCAGGTATTTGCACCGATATCCTGCGGCCTCACGTCGGGAACATCGGCCATCGCACCGACGCCAAAGCTGTCTATCACCAACACCACAAATCGCGCCATTAGTCCTCCAGTACGTTGCCAAGGCTGTCGTAGCGGGCAACGATTTCAGGGTTACCGCTTTGAATACCCGCAACCAGCACCACGTCGCTACGGGTAACGAAAATCTGCGTGCGGAAACAGAAGATTGCCGCGCTGCCGATCGGGAACTCACCTTCCAGCGGTAGGTAGTAATCAATGCTGCTGTCATCTACCGCGTTAAGCTGCGCCAGTTGGGCGTTTTCGCTGGCCGGAGCGAATACCAGCGCATGCTTAGCATGACCACGCCGATAATAGCCGCCGCCGTAGCAATAGCTTTGCCCGGCAAAATGGTGGGAAATTTCACTCAGCCACAGCATGGCAACACGCTCCGGTTGATCTCCCTGCTGGTTGGCGGGGATGGTACCGGTCAGCGCATGCCCCGGCTCAGCGTGGGTGACGCCAAACTCCGCCAGTAGCGGCAGAGAGCTGCAGCTGGTTGCCGAAGGCGCATTCAGTTGCTGAACCGTCACGCCGAGACTTTCGAGCTTGTCTCTCGCGGCGAGCAGAGAGCGCAAATTCGGCGTTGGCAGAATTTTTTCCTGTTCGTCATCCCACAGCAGGCAAGGGAAGTGGGTGAGCCCGGTCAGTTCAATGCCTGGCAGGCTGCGAAGATGCGCCACTACGCTGTCCAGCTCAGCCAACGCGAATCCACTCTCCTGTCCCGGATAGAGGAAATCGCTCTCGCCATAGACCTTAAGCATGACTGCCTGCATCCGACCGCTTGCTACCGCCGCCGCCGAAACTTCCCGCGCTTTCTCCAGAGAGAACAGGGTAATGACTTCAGTACCCTGCTCTACCGCACCCGCTACCTGCGCGGAAGGAATTTGCACCAGATGGCCCTGATGGGAAACGGGCAAGCCGGCGCGGCGCATCACCCGACTCTCTTTGTAATCCACAACAACAATGCCCTGATATCCCAGCGCCAACAGCTTTTCTGCCAGCCACGGATTTCGACCAATCTGCTTGGTCATCAAGTACAGGCTGATTCCATATTGCTGCGCGGTCTTCAGCAGCTGCTTGCCATTTTCCAGCACCTGATCGACATCAATAACCCAGCTATCCGGGGCGATACGCCCTTGCTGCCAGAAGCGGAGCGCCGTCGCAATCAGCGTCGGGTTCTGCCGTTGTAATGCTTTAATAAACATTTACTTGCCTCTGCTTTTATTCCTTTTTTAAATATTCATTTTTTTGAATATTTAAGTCGCATAGCGCCAATTCCCAATATTCTTCACACGGCCTGCTGCGCCGCTCCCCACAACCCATACCAGTTAGCCAGCAAATAACCTTTTTCATTAGCATGAAGAGTGACGTCAAATTCCTGCATCATCACCTGATGCAATTGATGAATCTCATCCCAATAAGCCGAACTGGTTATCTCTGCCATAAACTCCTCATCCAGCGGCTCAATAATCTCACCGCGGCGGCTGCGCATCAGCGCATTTGCCATATGAGTTATTGCGATTTCCCCCTGCTCGCTAAAGACGGGAAGATGCCACTGCTCGTCCAGTTGGCGGACGACCTGCATCATTCCGCGACAAATATCCTGGTCGATAATCCCTGCCTCACACAGCAAGTTGAGCCTGTTTTCCATAGTCACTGCCTTAATGTTAATAGCTTGGCTCTTGCTCTCCGCTCACCACCCGTTGTTGATGAGCTAATAGCGCCTGTTTATCAACGACTGCACGTAGCAAATGTTGAATCGGGTAATCATCTGCCCTGGCCAACACTACCGCCTCAGTCGCCTGCAAAAAACGCGGATCGTCACTTAACGGCAGGGCTTCCAGCCCTAACATGGCCAGCTCCGCGCCAGCGGTGACGTTCCAGATAACGGCGTCAATTTCGCCTTTGACGATGCGACTTAGACTCTCGTGATAAGAGAGATCGACGCGCTCTACGTCGCTATTGGCAAAATAAATTTCGGTCATAATTTTCTGGTCCGCCGAGCGGTTATCAAGCCCCACTCGCCGCACCGAATCGATTTCGCCTTTCCGGCAAATCAGCTGGTGCTCACCGACATAGGTGTGCGGTCCAAGAGCCATTACCATCCGCAGCCCGCTCTGCGCTAAATAACTTTCTGCCGCCAGGCGCGAAACCACCGCCATGTCGTAAACACCGTTAAGTAAGCACTCCACGCGAATGTCCGCGCCGCGCATATGCGCATAGTAAAAAGGAATTCCTTCAAACTGTGCTTTCAGTCCGCTCGCCAGCCCCTCATACAATCGCGTATAGGGCAGAGGCATTGCGCAAACGACGTTAGTGATATCGATATGCGCCAATAGGGCCTTATTATCCATCTCAACCAGGTAACTGCCGTTGCGCCCGCGGCGTTCAATACGAATGGCCCCGGAAGACTCCAGCGTTTTTAGCGCCGCCTGAGTCAGCCCAACGGAAGAGCCGCATTCACCCGCTAACTCATCAATCGTTTTCAGACGATTACCGCACTGCTCGCCCAGCAAATAACGAGCCAGAGTCGTTAGTGCCATGCCCTCTTTTTTAATGAATGTCCGACGCATCTATAATCTTCACTAAATTGAATATTTATATCTTCACTAAACTGAAGATAATTAACAAGGAGCAAATAATCAAATCACGACAGCTATCACAAATTAAAAAGCCGGATGCATTGCACCCGGCTTTGGATATGACGACAACCATCAGATAGATTAAGGCTTAGCGACGAAACCAATCGCTTCGTAGACCGCCTTCAGGGTAACAGAAGCGCGAGCGCTGGCTTTCTCCGCGCCCTCTTTCATCACCTGATTCAGGAAAGCTTCATCGCCGCGGAAACGGTTATAGCGCTCCTGCAGTTCGGTCAGCATGCCGGATACTGCATCGGCGACTTCGCCTTTCAGGTGGCCGTACATTTTGCCTTCAAAGTGCTGCTCCAGCTCAGGGATGCTCTGACCCGTTACGCCAGAGAGGATATCCAACAGGTTGGAAACACCCGCTTTGTCCTGGATGTCGTAGCGCACAACGGGTGGCTCATCGGAATCCGTCACCGCACGTTTGATCTTCTTCACTACCGATTTCGGGTCTTCCAGCAGGCCGATCACGTTGTTACGGTTATCGTCTGACTTGGACATCTTTTTGGTCGGTTCCAGCAGCGACATCACGCGCGCGCCAGATTTCGGAATAAACGGCTCAGGGACTTTAAACACATCGCCATAAATAGCGTTGAAGCGCTGGGCAATATCGCGGCTCAGCTCCAGGTGCTGTTTCTGGTCTTCACCGACCGGAACCTGATTGGTCTGATACAGCAGGATGTCGGCAGCCATCAGCACCGGGTAGTCAAACAGGCCGGCGTTAATGTTTTCGGCGTAGCGTGATGACTTGTCTTTGAACTGAGTCATACGGCTCAGTTCGCCGAAATAGGTGTAGCAGTTCAGCGCCCAGCCAAGTTGCGCATGCTCCGGCACGTGGGACTGAACAAAAATGGTGCTTTTCTTCGGGTCGATACCACAGGCCAGGTATAGCGCGAGCGTATCCAGCGTCGCCTTACGCAGCTGTTGTGGATCCTGACGGACGGTAATCGCGTGCTGGTCAACGATGCAGTAAATGCAGTGGTAATCGTCCTGCATGTTTACCCATTGACGCAGCGCACCCATGTAGTTGCCAATGGTCAATTCACCTGAGGGCTGTGCGCCACTAAAAACGATGGGCTTAGTCATTTTCTATTCCTGAGTTTCACTGTACGGTAGCCCGAAAGCGGGCAAGAGTTCATTAAATTGGTCAAAGATATAATCCGGCTCACTCAGCGAAATTGACTCGCCATAGTTGTAGCCATATGTCAGACCGATTGAGTAGCAGCCTGCGGCTTTCGCAGCCTGGATATCATTGCGTGAGTCACCAACGAACAGCAGCTCAGCAGGCGCCAGCCCCAGTTTTTCCGCGACCAGAAGCAGCGGATCCGGGTGTGGTTTCTTGTTTTTTACATCATCACCGCCAATCACGACGGTAAAATATTTGCCGATGTCCAGCGCGTCCAGAATAGGCGCGACAAACGGCGTTGGCTTGTTGGTTACCAGCGCTAACGGCAGGCCCTTTGCGTGCAGCGCACCGAGCGTATCGGCAACCGCCGGGAACAAAAAGCTCCCCTCTTCGGCCACTTCTGCATAGTAGCGATCGAACAACTTACGCAAAACCGTCAACTGCTCAGCCTGGGGGATATCGTCATGATCAACAGAAGGTTTACCCTGCGAGGCGCGCAGCGTTGCGCGTTCCTGGCGAGCCCAGGTCAGAGCGCGCTCCATCAGAACATCAGCGCCGTTGCCAATCCAGGTGATGACACGTGCTTCCCCGGCCATCGGCAGCTCCAGGGCGTAAAGTGCGTTATCGACGGCAGCAGTCAGACCCGGCGCGCTGTCCACCAGCGTGCCGTCAAGGTCAAACGCCACACCGCGAATGGTTTGCAACTTATCCATGGCTAACCTTCGCTAATTCGCTGCGCATTTGATCAACCACTTTTTTATAGTCCGGCTGATCGAAAATCGCCGACCCGGCAACAAACATATCCGCACCGGCTGCGGCGATCTCGGCAATATTGGTCACTTTCACGCCGCCATCAACTTCCAGACGAATGTCGTGGCCAGATTCATCAATACGACGACGAACTTCACGCAGTTTATCAAGGGTATGCGGAATAAAAGACTGGCCACCAAAGCCTGGGTTCACCGACATCAGCAGAATGACGTCCAGTTTATCCATTACGTAATCGAGATAGCTCAGGGACGTGGCAGGGTTAAACACCAGTCCGGCTTTACAACCATTCTCTTTGATGAGTTGTAAAGTACGATCGACGTGCTCAGAAGCTTCCGGGTGGAAAGTAATGATGCTAGCGCCCGCAGCAGCAAAATCAGGGATGATGCGGTCAACAGGCTTGACCATCAAATGCACATCAATCGGCGCGGTGATACCGTAATTTCGCAGCGATTTCAGTACCATTGGACCGATGGTCAGATTCGGCACATAGTGGTTGTCCATTACGTCAAAGTGCACAACATCTGCACCTGCGGCCAACACGTTGGCGGTATCTTCACCCAAACGGGCAAAATCAGCCGACAGAATCGAAGGGGCAATCAAATACTGCTTCATCCGCATCTCCTTGAAATTTATTTTGTCTTGGGCGGACGGTACAGAGCCAGAAGCTCGTCCACCTTCTTACGTGTACCACCGTTACTGCTGATGCTGCGTCGAACCTTCACAATATGCATCTCAGCGGCATTTTTATACCACTCCTGAGTGAGCGGCGTGCGATGGTTTGAGATAAGCACAGGAATACGCTTTTTCACCAGCGATTCCGCCTTTTTTGCCAGCAACTCCTGCTGTTCCTGGCTAAAGCTATTCGTATGATAGGCCGTAAAATTCGCCGTTGACGACAGCGGCGCATAGGGCGGATCGCAATAAACAACAGAGCTGTTATCAGCTCGCTTCATACAGTCTTCATAAGATTCACAATGAAACTCTGCATGCTGCGCTTTCTCAGCGAAGTGGTGCAACTCGGCCTCTGGAAAGTAGGGCTTTTTATAGCGGCCAAACGGCACGTTAAACTCACCGCGCAGATTGTAACGACACAGACCATTGTAGCCATGACGGTTCAGATAAAGGAACAGCACCGCGCGACGCAGCGGTTCCTGGCTTTGGTTGAACTCATCACGGAACTGGTAGTAACGTTCTGCGGCGTTATTTTCCGGCGTGAACATCTCACGCGCCGCCGTAACGTACTCATCGGTTTGCAGTTTGACTATGTTATACAGACTAATCAAATCACTATTGATATCAGCAAGGATATAACGAGAAAAGTCGGTATTAAGAAATACCGACCCGGCGCCCACAAAGGGCTCAATCAAGCAATCGCCCTGCGGCAAATGCTTTTTAATATCATCGAGCAGGGGGTATTTCCCCCCTGCCCATTTCAGAAAAGCGCGATTCTTTTTCATGCTGCCTAACTAATTACACATTCTCCGGCTGTGGAGAAAGCTCCGACAGCATCCAGCGCTTCAGACTACACAGCAGCATTATTTCAGGTCAGACTGAACCTGATGCAGCGGTTTTGCCCACGGGTTTTTCGCCTGTACATCTGCCGGCAGAGTCGCAACAGCGCGTTTAGCTTCATCTTTCGAAGCATAAATACCGCTCACCAGAACATACCAGGGTTGACCGTTACGCGTAGTCTCATAGACAACATATTTTTCCAACTTCTCTTTCTTCGCCCAACTGTTGAGGTTGTTGTAGTTAGAAGAGCTGCTGAGCTGCAACGTGTAGTGCCCAGATGGCGCGGACTTCATAGAGCCAACATCACCAGCGCTTTTACTCGCAGCAGCAGTCGCTGCCGGAGCGGCGGTTGCCGTAGCAGTCGCGGCAGGCGTGGTAGTGGTAGCCGTTGGCTGCGCCGGTTTAGTCTGTGCAGTTGCAACAGGTTTCGTCGGCTGAGCTGGTGTCGCTTTCGCCGGAGCCGTAGTCGCAACGCTTTCTACACGCTTCGGCTGGACCGGAGTCGGCTTAGGCTCGGCAGTCGTTTTCGCGGTGGCCTGCGGTTTTGGTTCGATAACCGTATGCTTACGCTCAGCTGGACGCGGTGTCGGTGTCGCCGCCATCTGACGTTCCGTTGTCGCCTGGCGCGGAGCAGCACCATTACGAAGTGGAGCAACGGTAGCAGGTTCAGTTGGCAGAGTGGAATTCGCCACGGCACTATCAATCTGGCCCTGCTGCTGAGTCAGCGCATTGTTCAGATCACCCTGAACTTCAACACGCTGCTGTCCCTGCGGCTCAGCAGTAGCCTGGCCCTGAGTCGGGTTAGAGGCAATTGGTGGCAAGGAGACATCCTGCGGCTGTGAATTATTCGTCGCTGATGAATCCTGAGCTGTCGGCTGGGCATTATTATCCTGATCGTCGGATAAGCTAACGCTTTTCTCACCTGAAGCCGTTTGCTCACCAGATGAAGAGGAAGGTGATTTCAGCGCAGATCCGACGCCAACTATCAGCAGGAGAAGGACGAGGATCCCTACACCCATCATGATGTACTGACGGGAAGCAGGTTTGGCCGGCGCCTTCTTACGTTTACGCGGACGACGTTCAACCTGACGCTCTTCGGCATCGTCTTCGTCAGACTCTACGTCCTCTTCATATTGTTCTTCATATTGTTCTTCATCGCGCTCACGGCGTGCTTTGCTGCCGCGCGTCGGGCGACCATCGTCAGCATCATCAAGATCGACATCATCAAAATTGATTTGCGGATCGGCATCACGCTCAGAAGACTGACGGGAACGACCAGCACGACGATCGTTGCGATCGGCTTTCATATCGTCTTCTGGTTTTAATTCATCCATTTAACACCCCACTAAAAGGCTTATGCTCACGACTATTGCATGTCACCTGAAATGATAACGCCGCGCGAACGCGGCCAGACCTTCTTATTGTTGCGCCTGCTGGGTATCAGCAATTGCGCCAAGAACAACATCATGCGGCACTCCGCCACGTATCTCGCTTTTCCCTATTGCGAGCGGTAGCACCAGCCGCATCTCGCCAGCCAGTACCTTTTTATCACGCATCATGTGAGGCAAATAGGCGTCTGCCGCCATCTCCAGCGGCCCATGCACCGGTAAACCAGCACGCTGTAACAAACGAATAACTCGCTGCGTATCCTGTGCGCTGAACTGCCCTAAACGCTCCGACACATGCGCCGCCATCACCATACCGGCAGCCACAGCTTCACCATGCAGCCAGTTACCGTAGCCCATTTCAGCTTCGATCGCATGACCAAAAGTATGTCCAAGATTGAGTAAAGCACGTAACCCGGTTTCGCGCTCGTCGGCCGCGACGACTTCAGCTTTCAGCTCACAACAACGACGGATACAGTACGCCATCGCTTTTTCATCCAGCGCCATCAGCGCATCGATGTTGTTTTCCAGCCAATCGAAGAATTCGCCATCGAGGATAATGCCGTACTTTATGACTTCAGCCAGACCGGAGGACAGTTCGCGCGTCGGTAGTGTCTTGAGACAGTTGAGATCGACAACGACAGAAACTGGCTGCCAGAAGGCGCCAATCATATTTTTACCGAGAGGATGGTTTACAGCCGTTTTGCCGCCAACGGAGGAATCAACCTGCGACAACAGCGTAGTAGGGACCTGGATAAATCGCACGCCACGCTGATAGCTGGCCGCGGCAAATCCAGTTAAATCACCGATCACCCCACCGCCGAGCGCCACTAACGTCGTGTCGCGGCCGTGTGGTTTTTGCAACAGAGCGGTAAAAACAGTATCCATCACCGCCAGGCTTTTATACTGCTCGCCGTCGGGAAGAATCACGCTGTCGACTTTTACTCCCGCTTGCTCCAGTACGGAACGAACGGTATCCAGATAAAGCGGCGCCAGTGTTTCATTGGTGACCAGCATAACCTGGTCGCCTGATTGCAGTGGCTGGAAGGAAGCTGGATCGTTAAACAAACCAGCCGCGATGGTAATCGGGTAACTACGTTCCCCGAGGGTTACAGTAAGCCTCTCCATAACGCGACGTCCACCTCAGTTGCTTTTACTCTGACGCACTTTATTAAGCCAGAATCAGTTGCTTTCCAGCATATGAATAATCTGGTTTGCTACCACTTTTGCGCTTTGATCGTCGGTGCGGATAGTGACATCAGCAATCTCTTCATACAGCGGATTGCGTTCATCTGCCAACGCTTCAAGAACTTCGCGAGGCGGCGCATCAACTTGTAATAAAGGACGCTTTTTATCGCGCTGTGTACGGGCAAGCTGCTTTTCGATAGTTGTTTCCAGGTAGACCACCACGCCGCGGGCGGAGAGACGGTTACGCGTTTCACGGGATTTTACAGAGCCGCCGCCAGTCGCCAGCACAATTCCCTGTTTTTCCGTCAACTCATTGATGATTTTTTCTTCACGATCGCGGAAGCCGTCTTCGCCTTCTACATCAAAGACCCAACCCACATCAGCGCCAGTGCGTTTCTCAATTTCTTGATCAGAATCGTAAAATTCCATGTTGAGCTGCTGGGCTAACTGGCGCCCAATAGTGCTTTTGCCGGCACCCATAGGCCCAACCAGAAAGATATTGCGTTTCTCTGCCATTTTTTCGGTACTACTAAGACTATTCGTTAATGATAAACCCGCTTCGCAAAGATCCAACGCAGCAGGACATGAACTGAAACCTCATATGCAATAGAGCGAGAGTCAGACTGAAAATTATCTCAATACTCCGGCTGGTTTGGCAACAGAATAAATCACCGGACAATATAAGGGAGGATTGATGTCGTACCCGACTCTCAAATCGGTACCCCTTGTATGCTAAATCCGTCCTCACGTCAAACACCTGAAACGTGTTTAGCATGAAAAACCCGCTTAATTCACTGCTAGTATACGTGGAGTAATGAAGACAACCAGTTCACGTCGTTCGTTATCTTTGCCGTCACGGCGAAATAATTGCCCAAGCCATGGGATGTCGCTAAGTAGGGGAATACCATCGCGAGAAGATTTATTTTTTTGCGAAAAAATTCCTCCCAAGGCCAGGGTCTCACCACTTTTCACTTCGACCTGCGTTTCAATTTCCTGTTTATCGATAGCCAGCGCTTCGCCATTTTCCTGTTTAAGAATTTGTCCCGGCGTGTTTTCGCTAATTCTGAGTTTTAGACGCACCCGATTTTGCTGTAGCACCGTCGGCGTAACCTCCATCCCCAATACCGCCTCTTTAAACTCAACGGAAGTTGCACCGCTTTCACCACTAGAGACCTGATACGGAATCTCACTTCCCTGTTTGATGCTGGCAGGCTGCATATGTGAAGCCAGCAGTCGTGGACTGGCGATAATTTGTACCAGCTGCTTTTTCTCAAGAGCGGAAAGCTCCAGTTCTAATAGCCGCCCGTTAATACGCCCGATATTAAATCCCACCCGCGTACTGGCATCGCCGACCGCCAGGTTGCTGCTTAAGGTGGTGAATTTACCCGATCCTGGCGGACCGCTGGCTTCGGCCAGGCTCCACTTCACCCCCAGCTCGCGCAGGCTGGTTTCGCTCATTGAGACAATATGCGCCGCCAGCTCTACCTGACCGACAGGCAAGTCCATCTCCAGCGCCCATGCTTTCAAAACAGGGATATGCTGGACATCATCACGAATTAGCAGACGATTGGTTCGTGTATCGACGGTGAGATGTCCGCGAGCGCTCAGCAATTTCTCTCCGGCTTTAGCGAGATCCCCCGCATCAGCATAACGCAAGGCCACACTGTGCTCCTGTAGAGGGAGATTCTGCAAACGTTTATCTCTTTCCGCCTCAAGCTGCACCTGCCGCGCATTTTGCCAGGCAAGGGTGTGAACATACAGCACCGTACCTTGTTGGGTTAACGTCAGCCCGGCACTATCGATTACGGAGCGCAGCGCTTGTTGCCAGGGGACATTTTTTAGATGTAGCGATACCGTACCGCTGACGTCCGGTGCCACTACCAGGTTTTTCTGTTTAAGTTCAGCCAGAGTTTGTAATACTTGAGCTACCGGTGCGTCATCGACGACCAGCGACACGGGTTGATCTTTTTTTGCCGCCGTTGCCATCAGTGGCAACAGCAGAAACAGCAGGCTTATCCATCGCATCATTTTTTATTCCTTCTCGCTGCCAGGCCCACTGGGCGGGTTCACATCCTGGTCCCGTAGTTATTTCAATTCTCTGCGCCGTCAGGAGCGTGATTCGCCAGTTTGTCGGCAACGTTTCATCCGCTCTTACTCGACGCCACTTCCCGGCGCTGTCCTGCAAAATTCCAATATGCAATTGCGGATCGCTGATAGCTCCGCCGTAGCGCCATTGGCTCAGTTGTGCCGTTCGACAACCATCAACCGCAGGCTGGAATGGATCGCGTCCTCCAGCCATCAGCGGGAGCGGCAGCAAAAGTAAACTCCACCACTTACTCTGCATCTTCCGCCTCCAGTTGCAGGGTCAGCTGCAGCGCCTGCTTTTCCGGGTGCAGTGAAAATGCCGTAGCCTGCATCCCACAGCGTGCCAGCCAGGAAAACAGCGCGGGTACCGATTGCCAGTTAACCTCCAGCCGCATCTCACCGCCCCGCCCAACTGGCCGCCAGGATACAAGTACCGCTCCGACGACTGGCAGATCAAGCGGCGTAAAGGTTTCGGTTTTCGCTTCGTCCGTTCTGGTACTGTTTAGCGAAGCCTGTAGCGGCAACAGTTTTCGCCATTGTTCTTGTATTCGCAGCGAGCCGCCCGAGTGTATTTTTGGCGGCGAGGTTTGTGGCCACATAAAAGCCCCTACGATGAGAGCTAAAACGATGGACAGCACGAAAAGAATTTTGCCGTCCGTTAGCCAGCGCTCAATGTTCACCCGCATCTGTGCGCTCTCCCGCCATAGAAAAGCTAAACAACCAGCGCCCTTCGCTATCTCGGTGGGTTTCACCCGCTTTGGCCGGATGAAAGCCGCTAAGACCTTCCAGCGCTTTCTCCAGGGTTGTTAATGCTTTCAGGTTTAACGTCAGCCCGCCAAGCGTGAGCGCATTTTGTCGATATTCCAGACGGGTGAGCCAGGCCTGCTCCGGTAAGCGGGCAGCGACCTCCAGCAATCTTGGCTGCCATGCTGCGGTTATCTCTCGGCGCTGCTGGCGCTGACGGAGCCGTTCGTACTGCTGTAACCGTTGACGCATAACACGCTCACGCTGCTGGAACGCGTTATAAAGCTGGCTTTCGGCACTCGCTCTCTCCGCCTCAAGCGAGTGACTGACCCGGCTGTTCATTCGTGATGCGAACCACGCCATAAGCAGAACAAGCAGGAACCCGACGAGTAGCAACCCTCCCGAACGCAGACGCTGCCGTCGACGGGTTTCACGCCAGGGAAGAAAGTTAACAATCTGGCTCATCGTTAACGCGCACCCAACGCAAGGCCCAGCGCAACCGTAAATCTATCGCCACAGGGCGGAAGCGGAGGCTGCAGACGATGTATTACGCTCCAGGCATCAAAGCTTTGCCCGTCGAACGATTCGGAAGTACAGAGGCGAAACTCACCGGCGTTAACCTGTGAAACCAGTCGGGGAAAAGAAGGGGTTTCGCTGCATAAATTCCATCCCCAGTTATCTGCGGTTGCCCACAGCCAGGTCGATTCATCTCGCCACGCCAGCCCATGAGTTTCAGCCGGTAGCCAGGGAAAAAAGGCGCTGAGTACGCTGGCATCCGGAACAATTCCGGCGACTCTTAACTTGAGTCGCTCCGCAAGGCGACGCAGCGCGTCAACGTCTAAGCGCTGCGCTGCCGTTACCTGCCAGCCATCACCCGTTCCGGTAGCCGAATAATCAACACATAATGAGGAAGCTGGCATTTCCAACTGCTGCGCCATCGCGCTGCTTATCCACGTTGCCTGTTCGCTTTCTCTTAACGAGACCTGAGGACGCGGCAAACGCTTTTGCAACGTGCGCGCCGCCGGGAGCGCAATACAAACCTGATGCTGCATTGGCAGCTCGCGCCGCCAGCTTTGCAGCTGTCGGGCCAGCGCCTCAACGTCGACAACCAGTCCCTGACGCACGGTGCCGGGCGTCAGGGGAATATTCCACCAGCGCCGCAGCGCCCAGCGGGAGCGTTCAAACAACAGCGCTACGATGGCAATACGGTCCTGCTGGATATGCATTCCTATGCGCCAGTTTCTAAAAGCCATGCCTACGATCTCCTTATCCGCCAATATGGTTCGCTATATCAATGCACCAGGCTTGCCTTTATACTACTGCGCGTTTGTTTATAAACTGCCCAAATAAAACTAAATGAGAAATCTCCGGTGAAGTTCGTAAAGTATCTTTTCATCCTTGCAGTCTGTTGCGTACTGCTGGGAGCAGGCTCGATTTTTGGTCTCTATAAATATATAGAGCCGCAGCTTCCTGACGTCGCGCCCCTGAAGGATGTGCGTCTGCAAATCCCGATGCAGGTTTACAGTGCGGATGGCGAGCTGATTGCGCAATATGGCGAGAAACGCCGTATCCCTGTCACCTTGCAGCAAATACCACCTGAGCTGATAAAAGCGTTTATCGCCACTGAAGACAGCCGATTTTATGAGCATCATGGCGTTGATCCGGTCGGTATTTTCCGCGCCGCCAGCGTCGCCATGTTCTCCGGTCACGCCTCACAGGGCGCCAGCACCATCACTCAGCAGTTGGCGCGTAACTTCTTCCTGAGTCCAGAAAAGACGCTGATACGTAAGGTCAAAGAGGTCTTTCTCGCAATCCGCATCGAACAGTTGCTCAATAAAGACGAAATTCTTGAGCTGTACCTGAATAAAATCTATCTCGGCTACCGCGCCTATGGCGTCGGCGCAGCCGCGCAGGTTTATTTTGGTAAATCCGTCGATCAGCTCACGCTGAGCGAGATGGCGGTGATTGCGGGCTTGCCGAAAGCTCCTTCAACCTTTAACCCGCTCTACTCCATGGACCGCGCCACCGCCCGCCGTAACGTCGTTCTGTCGCGTATGCTGAGTGAAGGCTACATCACACAGTCGCAGTACGATCAGGCGCGCAGCCAGGCTATCGACGCACGCTATCATGCGCCGGAAATCGCCTTCTCAGCTCCATACCTCAGCGAAATGGTGCGTCAGGAAATGGTCAATCGCTACGGCGAACTGGCTTATGAAGATGGTTATCGTGTCTACACCACCATCACCCGGAAAAACCAGCAGTCTGCCCAGCAGGCGGTACGTAACAACGTGCTGGATTACGATATGCGCCACGGCTATCGCGGCCCGGCCAGCGTATTGTGGAAAGTGGGTGAAACGCCGTGGGATAACCAGAAAATCATTGCTGCGCTGAAAAAGATACCGGGCTCTGGCCCTCTCTCCCCGGCGGTAATCACTTCGGCAAATCCGCAGGAGGCCGTTGCTCTGTTGAGCAACGGAACGTCGGTATCGCTGAATATGTCAGGGGTTCGCTGGGCGCGTCGGTTTGTTTCTGATACTCAGCAAGGCGCTACACCGCGCAAAGTGACCGATGTCCTGCAAACCGGGCAACAAATTTGGGTCCGCCAGGTCGGCAGCGACTGGTGGCTGTCTCAGGTACCGGATGTGAACTCGGCGCTGGTATCCATCAACCCGCAAAACGGCGCGATTATTGCGCTGGTCGGTGGTTTTGATTTCAACCAAAGTAAGTTCAACCGTGCGACTCAGGCCTTACGCCAGGTCGGTTCTAACATTAAGCCGTTCCTCTATACCGCAGCGATGGATAAAGGCTTAACGCTGGCGAGCATGCTTAACGATGTGCCTATTTCCCGTTGGGATGCTGGTTCTGGCTCTGACTGGCGGCCGAAAAACTCACCTCCGCAATATGCTGGTCCTATCCGTTTACGCCAGGGGCTGGGTCAATCGAAGAACGTCGTCATGGTTCGCGCCATGCGTGCCATGGGCGTGGACTACGCCGCAGAGTACCTCCAACGCTTCGGCTTCCCGGCACAGAACATCGTGCGAACCGAATCACTGGCGCTGGGTTCAGCGTCCTTCACACCGTTACAGGTCGCTCGCGGTTATTCGGTGATGGCGAACGGAGGTTTCCTGGTTAGCCCGTATTTCATCAGCAAAATTGAGAACGATCAGGGCGGCGTCATTTTCGAAGAACGACCGAAAATTGCCTGCCCGCAGTGCAATTCGCCAGTGATTTACGGTGATACGCCAAAATCAGACGTGCTGGAAAATAAAGACGTCGAGGACGTTGTCACCTCTCAGGAACCGCAAAACGCCAGCGTTCCGCCGCAGCCACAGCTTGAGCAGGCCAACCAGTCACTGGTCGCGCAGAGTGGCGCTCCCGAGTATGCGCCGCACGTGATCAATACGCCGCTGGCCTTCCTGATTAAGAGCGCCCTTAACACCAATGTTTTCGGCGAACCCGGCTGGATGGGTACCGGCTGGCGTGCGGGTCGCGACCTGCAACGTCACGATATCGGCGGTAAGACAGGGACTACCAACAGCTCGAAAGATGCGTGGTTCTCCGGCTATGGCCCTGGCGTGGTGACGTCGGTATGGATTGGCTTTGATGACCACCGCCGCGATCTGGGTCGTACAACCGCCTCAGGCGCAATCAAAGATCAGATTTCTGGCTACGAGGGTGGAGCCAAAAGCGCCCAGCCGGCCTGGGATGATTTTATGAAAAGGGTTCTGGAAGGCGTACCGGAGGAGCCGTTAACGCCGCCGCCGGGTATCATCACGGTGAATATCGACCGCAGTACCGGCCAGTTGGCCAGCGGAGGTAACAGCCGCGCTGAGTACTTTATCGAAGGCACCCAGCCCACCCAGCAGGCGGTTCATGAAGTCGGCACCACCATCACCGATGGCGGCGGCGAAACCCACGAACTGTTCTGACAAAAAAAGCGCCTGCGGGCGCTTTTTCTTTGCTTAATACTTTATTCCGCGACTGGCTACAGTCGGCCCTGCTCCTGCAACCATTCGCGCAACAGGAACAGCGCACTAACGTTACGAGCTTCATGAAAGTCCTCTTCATCAAGCAGCGCCATTAGCTGCGATAGCGGCCAGCGAACCTGCGGTAGCGGCTCTGGCTCATCGCCCGGGAGTGATTCCGGATAAAGGTCTTCAGCCACCAGAATATTCATCTTGCTGGAGAAATAAGATGGGGCCATGCTCAACTTTTTCAAAAACGTCAGCTTTTGCGCGCCAAAACCAACCTCTTCTTTCAGCTCACGGTTGGCAGCCTCGAGCACGCTTTCACCCGGGTCAATCAGGCCTTTCGAAAAGCCTAATTCATAGGACTCGGTCCCAACAGCGTACTCGCGAATCAATATAATATGGTCATCGACAATCGGCACAATCATCACGGCTTCACGGGTAGAGGGCCGCATCCGTTCATACACCCGGCGAACGCCGTTGCTGAACTCAAGGTCCACGCTTTCAACGTTAAAAAGTCGCGAACGCGCTACCGTTTCAACACTGAGAATGGTGGGTTTTTGTAATGATTTGCTCATTGTCATCGGTCTATGCTGTGATTACAGAGGTCATTGTGCGACACGCAGCACGGTTTCGGCAATTCAATTCGCCACTAATTTACATAGTTGCAACTTTATAGTTTTAGATGTAATTGATACAAAGACCAAAAAGTCAATAGGTTGAATAGTATTTGAGAATTTACCGATTCCTGGATTTTAACGTTTTTGATAAGGTTGTATGCTGCTGTGCTACACAATGATTTTTCCCGTTTTTACATGACAGATGCCGATTGCGTACAGCTGGTTTACTTAAGTGTGAATGGCAACCAACGATACCAGTAAGAAAAGAATAACTATGATGGGATGGGCATGGGCACCTTTCTGATTTTTTTGACAGCTCTGCTAATCTGCGCGTTGCTTATAGGCTGGTGGTATCGATCGCATGCCAGACGCCGCCGTCTTCCTCTGTTGCATGCCTTCAGCGATGCCGCGACGCGCAAGCTTTCTGATGAAGAGCGCAGCGCCGTAGAAAAATACCTCGAAGGCCTCAGCCGCAATCAGCAATTGCCAGCCTCAGGCGCCAGTATTGCACCGGTAAATATCGCATTGAACGAACAGAGTGACACCGTTTTTACCGTTACTCGCGCAATTACTCGCTATGGCATCAACACTGACGACCTGAATAAATGGCGCTACTTCCTTGATTCAGTGGAAATTCATCTTCCTCCGTTCTGGGAACAACATATCAATGATGAAAACAGCGTTGAATTAATTCCAACCGATAGCCTGCCGCTGGTCATTGCCCTTAATGGCCAAACGCTGAGCGACTATCCGCAAGAATCTCTCGGGTTTGCTCTCGAACGCACCTCCGCAACCCAGGCATCGATTCGTGGGGAAGAGAGCGAGCAGATTGAACTGCTAAGCATTCGTCCGGAAACATCGGAAGAACATGCGCTCAGCCGCCCCGACGGCCTTCGTGAAGCCGTTCTGATCGTTTCTGCTTTTCTGTTGTTTTATTGCAGTCTGATAAGCCCCGACGTGTTTTCCCCGTGGCTATTGGGCTGTGGTTTTCTGCTGCTACTCGCCGGCGTCTGGGGTATCTACGCCCCACCACGCAAAACATCACTACGAGAAATTCACTGCCTGCGCGGTATGCCCAAGCGCTGGGGATTATTTGGCGAAAATAACCAGGAACATATCAACAATATCTCCCTCGGTATTATCGACCTAATCTATCCGCGCCACTGGCAACCGTGGATTACGCAAGATCTCGGCCAGCAAACGGATGTAGACATCTACCTCAGCCGTCACGTCGTTCGCCAGGGGCGTTTCCTGTCGCTGCATGATGAAGTTAAAAACTTCCCGCTTCAGTACTGGCTACGCAGCGCGATTATTGCCGCAGGAGCGCTGCTGGTGGTAGTGATGCTGTGGGTAAGCGTGCCGCTGAATATGCCCTTTAAGTTCACCCTGTCGTGGCTGAAAGGTGCGCAAACTATCGAAGCCACAACGGTTGCCCAACTGGATAAGTCGCAGGTTCGCATCGGCGATACGCTGCGCCTGAAAGGAACCGGCATGTGTAATATCCACACGCCAGGAAGCTGGACGGCAAAAGAGAACTCGCCGTTTATGCCCTTCGACTGTTCGCAAATCATCTGGAATGATGCGCCTCCCCTGCCGCTGCCGGAATCCGACATCGTCAGTAAGGCCAGCGCACTGATGCAAACCGTTCAACGCCAGCTCCATCCCGAGTCGAATGATGAATCTCGCGTTAGCCCGGCGCTGCGTTCCGCTATTCAGAAATCCGGGATGGTACTGCTCGACGACTTTGGCGATATCGTCATAAAAACAAGTGACCTGTGTTCAGCGAAAGACGACTGCGTTCGCCTGAAAAATGCGCTGGTTAACCTCGGCAACACGCGCAACTGGGAAACGCTGACCAAACGCGCCAATACGGGCAAGCTGGATGGCGTCAACGTGCTGCTACGCCCGGTAAGCGCAGAATCGCTGGAGAATCTGGTCACCACCTCCACCGCGCCGTTTGTCAGCCGTGAAACGTCACGTGCGGCCCAGGCGCTAAACAGTCCGGCCCCTGGTGGTTTTTTAATTGCCAGCGATGAAGGCAGCGACCTGGTGAATCAACCGTGGCCAACGACCGGACTATACGATTACCCCGCTCACCAACAGTGGAACGAACTGCAGCGACTGGCGGGAATGCTGATGCACACGCCGTTCCATGCGGAGGGGATCGTCACCAATCTCTATACCGATGCCAACGGCACGCAGCATATCAACCTGCACCGTATTCCCGACCGCACCGGTCTGTGGCGTTACCTGGGAACAACTTTACTGCTGCTGGCGATGCTGGGCTGTATGGGGTATCACGGTATCCTGGCAATTCGTCGCTACCAGCGTCACCGTCAGCGTCAGGAAGAGATCCAGAAGTATTACGAGAGCTGCCTGAATCCGGTTCTACTTTCCTCTCCAGACCCGCAAGATTAATTCTCAGCGCGACGCGGTGTGATACCCTGTCGCGCAATTCCCCCCTCGTTGGAGACTTACCATGCACTTTGATATCGCCTGGCAGGAGGTTGATACCGTTCTGCTGGATATGGACGGCACGCTTCTCGACCTCGCCTTCGACAACTATTTCTGGCAAAAACTGGTCCCGGAAACCTGGGGGGCGACGCAAGGCCTCAACCTGCAGGAAGCCAGAGAGGCGATGTACCAGGAATATCACGCTGTGCAACATACGCTAAACTGGTACTGCCTGGACTACTGGAGCGAGCGCCTGGGTTTGGATATTTGTGCTATGACCAGCGAGCAGGGGCCACGAGCCGCACTGCGTGATGATACCGTTCCGTTCCTTGATGCGCTTAAAGCCAGCGGCAAACGCCGTATTTTGCTGACTAACGCCCATCCACATAATCTGGCGGTAAAGCTGAAGCACACCGGGCTGGATGCGCACCTTGATTTATTACTTTCCACCCACACATTTGGTTATCCGAAAGAAGATCAGCGGTTGTGGCGTGCCGTTGCTGAGGAAACCGGCTTCAACGCGCGCAAAACGCTCTTTGTTGACGACAACGAGGCGATTCTGGATGCGGCCGAAGAGTTTGGCATTCGTTATTGCCTGGGCATAACCAACCCCGATTCCGGGCTGGCTGAAAAAAGCTACGCTCGCCATCCAGGGCTAAATGACTACCGACATCTGATTCCCTCACTGACCCCGCAGGAGAGGCCATGAAAGAAAAACCCGTCGAAGCCGTCAGGCTGGACAAATGGCTTTGGGCAGCCCGCATTTATAAAACCCGCGCTCTGGCGCGCGAGATGATTGAAGGCGGCAAGGTGCACTACAACGGACAGCGCAGTAAACCGGGAAAAGTTGTCGAGCTGAACGCCTCCCTGACGCTACGCCAGGGCAATGACGAACGTATCATCGTGGTAAAAGGCATTACCGAACAGCGCAGACCTGCCAGCGAAGCCGTCGCACTCTATGAAGAGACGGCTGCGAGCATCGAGAAACGCGAGAAAATGGCGCTGGCGCGAAAAATGAACGCGCTAACCATGCCGCATCCCGACCGACGTCCGGATAAGAAAGAACGCCGCGACCTGATGAGATTTAAACACGGCGATAGTGAATAACTGTGGCCAGCAAGAGAGATTATTATGACTCAACACGATCAATTACATCGCTATCTGTTTGAAAACTATGCCGTACGCGGTGAGCTGGTAACAGTTTCAGAAACTTTAGAACAGATTCTGACAAACCATAGCTACCCGCAGCCGGTTAAAACCGTGCTGGCAGAACTGTTGGTTGCGACCAGCCTGCTGACCGCAACGCTGAAGTTTGCCGGTGATATTACCGTTCAGCTGCAGGGCGATGGTCCACTATCGCTGGCAGTGATTAACGGCAACAACCAACAGCAGATGCGCGGCGTGGCTCGCATGCAGGGCGAGATCCCGGAAGGGGCCGACCTGAAGACGATGGTGGGTAACGGATATCTGGTCATTACTATCTCTCCAGATGAAGGCGAGCGCTATCAGGGCGTAGTCGGTCTGGAAGGCGATACGCTGGCGGCTTGCCTGGAAGATTACTTCCAGCGTTCCGAGCAGTTGCCAACCCGGCTTATCATTCGCAGCGGCGAGCATGAAGGTAAGCCGATGGCGGGCGGTATGCTGCTGCAGGTTCTTCCGGCACAAGACGCACAGGCCGCAGACTTCGAACATCTCAGTACGCTGACCGAAACCATCAAAGCTGAAGAGTTGTTTACCCTGCCTGCGAACGATGTGCTGTGGCGTCTGTACCACGAAGAAGAAGTGACCGTTTACGAGCCGCAGAGCGTAGAGTTCAAATGCACCTGCTCCTACGAACGCTGCGCGGGTGCGCTGAGAACGCTGCCAGATGAAGAGATCGACAGTATTCTGGCCGATGAAGGAGAAATCGACATGCACTGCGATTATTGCGGTAGCCATTATGTCTTCAATGCGATGGATATTGCCGAGATCCGCAATAACGCCTCACCGGCCGACCCGCAGATCCACTAATCGTTCATCTCGCCAAGAGTTTGGTTGAGGTTTTTCCTCCGCCGCTCCTGGCGTCAAGTTTTTTTATCTGCGAGATGAATCGATTCCTCCTGAAAGTATTACGTAATTTTATTTCAGGTAAGCGATTACATTCACATTTCAATAGTTTTTTTAATTACTTTTTAACCATTAAGAAACATCTACCCCCACCAAAGCCCTATTTCCTGAGATAATCCCCCACGCTTCGTGACAGGAGTCACAACGTTTTTCGTAAGTATGCCGTTTGTCGAGATACGTAAATCTATGAGCCTGGTCGCGGTCTATACCCCGTAATAACCCCTACAATTTAAAGCAGTACATATTGGCTAAGGAGCAGTGACATGCGCGTTAATAATGGTTTAACCCCGCAGGATCTCAAGGCTTATGGTATCAATGACGTCCAGGATATCGTTCATAACCCCAGCTACGATACTTTGTATCAAGAAGAGCTAGCCCCCAATCTGGAAGGTTATGAACGAGGCGTATTAACCAATCTTGGTGCTATCGCCGTCGATACCGGTATTTTCACCGGCCGTTCTCCAAAAGATAAGTATATCGTTCGTGACGATACCACCCGCGATACCGTGTGGTGGTCTGACAAAGGCAAAGGCAAAAACGACAACAAACCGCTCTCTGAGGAAACGTGGCAGCACTTGAAGGGACTGGTTACCCGCCAGCTCTCCAACAAGCGTCTGTTTATCGTTGACGCTTTCTGCGGCGCAAATGCTGACACTCGCCTGAGCGTCCGCTTTATTACCGAGGTCGCCTGGCAGGCGCATTTCGTGAAGAATATGTTTATTCGCCCAAGCGATGAGGAACTGGCGACCTTCAAGCCAGATTTCATCGTGATGAACGGTGCAAAATGCACTAACCCGCAGTGGAAAGAGCAGGGACTCAACTCCGAAAACTTCGTCGCCTTCAATCTGACCGAACGCATTCAGCTGATTGGCGGGACCTGGTACGGTGGCGAAATGAAAAAAGGGATGTTCTCCATCATGAACTACCTGCTGCCGTTACAGGGCATCGCTTCCATGCACTGCTCCGCCAACGTTGGGGAAAAAGAGGATGTCGCCATCTTCTTCGGCCTTTCCGGCACCGGCAAAACAACCCTTTCCACCGACCCAAAACGTCGTCTGATTGGCGATGACGAACACGGCTGGGATGACGATGGGGTATTTAACTTCGAAGGCGGCTGCTACGCGAAAACGATTAAGCTTTCCGAAGCCGCTGAACCGGATATCTACCATGCAATTCGCCGCGATGCGCTGCTGGAGAACGTCGTAGTGCTGGCCGACGGCACGATCGATTTTAACGACGGTTCGAAGACCGAAAACACCCGCGTCTCTTATCCGATTAACCATATCGAGAACATCGTTAAGCCGATCTCCAAAGCGGGTCATGCTACCAAGGTTATCTTCCTGACCGCCGACGCGTTTGGCGTGCTGCCGCCGGTTTCTCGTCTGACCGCCGACCAGACTCAGTACCATTTCCTGTCTGGCTTCACCGCCAAACTGGCCGGTACCGAGCGCGGCGTCACCGAGCCGACGCCAACCTTCTCCGCCTGCTTCGGCGCAGCTTTCCTGTCGCTACACCCGACGCAATACGCAGAAGTGCTGGTCAAGCGCATGCAGGCTTCTGGCGCGCAGGCCTATCTGGTCAACACCGGCTGGAACGGCACCGGCAAACGTATCTCGATTAAAGATACCCGCGCCATTATCGATGCCATCCTCGACGGTTCGCTGGACGACGCGGAAACCTTCACTCTGCCGATGTTTGAGCTGCAAATCCCAACCGAATTGCCGGGCGTGGATACCCATATCCTTGACCCACGCAATACCTACGGTTCGCCAGAGCAGTGGCAGGAGAAGGCCGAGCAGTTAGCGAAGTTGTTCGTTGAGAACTTTGAGAAGTATACCGATACGCCAGCAGGCGCAGCGCTGGTTGCCGCAGGGCCGAAACGCTAAAGTGGTTCATCAGTAACAGAAAAGCCGGGAATCACTTCCCGGCTTTTTAATGCGCTTCAAACAGGTATCAGGCAGGCTTCTTCTTACTCGCCAACTTCCGCCGCTTATCCAGGTCCTTGATCAGCTTATTCACCTGCTCATCGGCAAACATTGCCTCCAGCGTGGTGGAAAGCTTGCGCCGCCAGTTTGGATACTCCGTACTGGTGCCCGGAATATTGACCGGCTCGGCCATCTCCAGCCAATCCTCCGGCTGCAGGCCCAACAGCGCGCTGTTGCTGTCGGCAATATAACGCTGCATCCCGCGATTGAGGGTCGACGTCATCGCCATCAGCGATGCTTTATGCCCGGTGCGTTTTGGCAGGCAACCATAGCGGTGCAGCGCATCCAGCAGCCCCTGCTTCGCCAGCTCGCGATCCTGATACAGCCCGCGCAGCACCACCTCATCCGGATACAGGCCCAGCGATTTACCCAGCGTCAGGTCGCCGCTTTCCCAGTAGCCGCGCAACGTTGGCAGGTCATGCGTCGTAGCCACAGCCATTGATTGCTCCGGATACGCCTTCGGCGCACGGAAAGTCTTCTCGTGGTCATTTTCGAAATAGAGCACTTTATAGGAGTAAACACCGCTTTTGCGCAGCTTACCGACGATCTCAACCGGCACGGTACCCAGATCTTCACCGATCACCATACAGCGATGACGCTTACTCTCCAGCGCCAGAATCGACAACAGGTCATCCACTGGATACTGCACGTAAGCGCCGTGATCGGCGGTTTCACCGTAAGGGATCCACCACAGACGCAGCACCGACATGACATGATCGATGCGCAGCGCACCGCAGTTTTGCATATTAGCGCGCAGCAGTTCGATAAACGGCTCATAGGCGCGCGCCACGATGATATGCGGATCCATCGGCGGCAGGCCCCAATTCTGCCCCAGCGGGCCAAGAATATCCGGCGGCGCGCCGACGGAGGCTTTCAGGCAGTACAGCTCACGGTCGCACCAGGTTTCCGCCCCGCCTTCCGCAACGCCCACCGCCAGGTCGCGATACAGCCCAATCGGCATGGCGTCGTTTTGGCTGGTGTGCCAACAGGCGGCAAATTGGGTATAGGCGAGCCACTGCAGCCACAGGTAAAAATTCACCTCATCGGCATGCTCGGTACAGAACGTCTTAACTTCCGGGCTATTGGTGTCCTGATAAGCCTTAGGCCAGGCCGGCCAGCCCCAGCGCATCGGATCCTGCTTAACCTGCCAGGCGTGCAGCGCGTCAAACGCCGCCTGCCAGTACAGACTTTCACCCTCGCGCGTCACAAACTGGCGAAACTCAGCTGTTGCTTCATCATTGCGCGCGGAGAAACCTTTCCACGCCACGCGCAGCGCGGTGATTTTCAACGCGGTCACGGCGCTATAGTCGACGTCATCGGTCTCACGCGCAGCCAGTAACGCCCGCTGCGTAGCCGGTGATTGCCACCATTTCTGCGCCTCTTTGCTCTGACGGAAATCCTCTACTGCATTAACATCAATATAGATAACATTGAGCCAGCGGCGTGAAGAGGGGCTGTACGGGCTGGCGCTCTCCGGGTTAGCCGGATAGAGCGCGTGAATCGGGTTGAGGCCGATAAACGAACCGCCGCGACGGGCGATTTCCGGCAGCATAACGCGTAAATCGCCGAAATCACCAATTCCCCAGTTTTTCTCCGAGCGCAGCGTATAAAGCTGCACGCAGGTACCCCACAGCTTCTTGCCATCCTTCAGCGCCTGCGGCTCGTAGCAGCGCACGGGCGCGACGATAGCCCGGCAGTGCCAGCGATCGCCGTCCTGAGTCAGCGTCAGCGTGTGATACCCTTCCGGCAGCCTTGCTGGCAGCGGCAGCGTTTCACCGCCGCGCACCTGGCCTTGATACTGTTTGCCATCTTCAGTGGTGAGGATCCAGTGGAACTCACCCTGACCAGCCACCGGCAAAGACATCTTTTTGCCGTGGGTAAACACCTGCACCACAGGAAGCGGGTTAACCGCCACCTTCGTGGCGATTGTTGTCCGATGCATCGCATCAAGCAGGCGCTGCTTGGTGGTTGCCGCGATCGACTGCGGCTTACCATGGGCGTTGATATAGCTTGGGCTGATTCCCGCCGCCAGGGCAGCGTTATCAAGGCGTTTAGTCTCCATAGGCCTGTCCTTAGCGTTTTGCCTGCCAGATACGTTGCTGATAATCGCGAATGGAGCGGTCAGAGCTGAACATGCCGCAGCGCGCAGTATTCAGAATCGTCGCCCGAGTCCAGGCCTCCTGGTCGCGATACAGCTCATCAACCTGCTTCTGCGCCGCCACGTAGGCTTCGAAATCTGCCAGCACCAGGTACGGGTCACCCCCTTTCAGCAGGCTATGCAGCATCTGGTCGAAAGCATGCTTATCGCCATCGCTATATTTGCCGCTTTCCAGCTCCTTGAGCACCGCATCCAGCAGCTTGTCTTTCTTACGCCATTTCAGCGGATCGTAACCTTTGGCCTTCAGGGCTTTCACTTCTTCCACGGTATGACCGAAGATAAAGATGTTTTCTTCCCCTACCTGCTCAGCGATTTCAACGTTCGCGCCGTCCAGAGTTCCGACGGTCAGCGCACCGTTCAGCGCCAGTTTCATATTGCCGGTACCGGAGGCTTCTTTGCCCGCCGTAGAAATCTGCTCGGAGATATCCGCCGCCGGAATCAGCATTTCCGCCGCCGACACGCAGTAATCCGGCAGGAACACGACCTTCAGCTTATCGCCAACCAGCGGATCGTTATTGATCGCTTCAGCAACTTTGTTGATCGCCCAGATAATATTCTTCGCCAGATAATAGCCTGGCGCCGCCTTCGCGCCGAACAGGAACACGCGCGGTACGCGGTCTGCCTGCGGATTTTCACGAATTTCTTTGTACTGCGCGAGGATATTCAGCAGGTTGAGGTGCTGACGTTTGTACTCGTGCAAACGTTTGATCTGAATATCGAAAATCGCCTGCGGGTTAATCTCAATCCCGGTACGCAGCTTCACAAACTCCGCCAGGCGAACCTTGTTGGCCAGCTTAATGTCGCGGTACGTCTGACGGAACTTCGCATCGTCAGCGTATTTTTCGAGGTTAATCAGCTGGTCGAGGTCGTTGGCCCACTCTTTCTTCAGCGTCTTATCCAGCAGCGCGGCCAGAGCCGGGTTGCACTGTTTGATCCAGCGGCGCGGAGTAATACCGTTGGTGACGTTGTGGAATTTATTCGGCCACAACTGGTGATATTCCGGGAACAGGTCTTTCACCACCAGGTCGGAGTGCAGCGCAGCAACGCCGTTAACCGCAAAGCCGCTCACCACGCACATGTTCGCCATACGAACCTGTTTGTCATGCACTACCGCCAGCTTCGCCCAAACCTGTTTGTCGCCCGGCCAGGTTTTATCCACCAGCTTTTTAAAGCGGTCGTTAATTTCTTTGATGATCTGCATATGACGCGGCAACAGCGCTTTCACCAGCTTCTCATCCCAGCACTCCAGCGCTTCCGGCATCAGGGTGTGGTTGGTATAGGCGAAGGTTTTACTGGTAATCGCCCAGGCGTCGTCCCAGCTCAGCTGATGCTCGTCGATCAGCACGCGCAACAGTTCCGGGATCGCAATCGTCGGGTGAGTATCGTTCAACTGGATGACTTCGTAATCCGCCAGCTCCGCCAGCTTACGACCCGCCAGATGATGGCGACGCAGGATATCGGCAACCGAACAGGCGCACTGGAAGTACTGCTGCATCAGACGCAGTTTTTTACCCGCCTGATGATTATCGTTCGGATAGAGGACTTTCGTCAGTTTTTCCGCGTCGATACCCTGCTGCTCAGCACGCAGGAAATCGCCGTCATTGAATTTGGTCAGGTTAAACGGATGCGCGTGTTTGGCCTGCCACAGACGCAGCGGTTGCGCGACGTTGTTGCGATAGCCCAGCACCGGCAGATCCCAGGCTTCTCCAGTAATCACGAATGCCGGTACCCATTCGCCGCCTTTGGTGACTTTACCGCCGAGTCCAACCTGCACATCCAGCGCTTCATTGTGGCGGAACCACGGGTAGCTGCTACGTCCCCAATCATCCGGCGCTTCCATCTGCTGACCATCAGCAAAAGATTGACGGAACAGGCCGTATTGATAGTTCAGGCCGTAACCGGTCGCCGACTGGCCGACGGTCGCCATAGAATCGAGGAAACATGCCGCCAGACGGCCTAACCCACCATTACCTAAACCTGGATCGATTTCCTCTTCCAGCAGGTCGGTCAGGTTGACGTCATGCGTCTGAAGCTCATCACTTACCCCTTGATACCAGCCAAGGTTGAGCAAATTATTGCCGGTCAGACGACCAATCAGAAACTCCATGGAGATGTAGTTTACATGGCGCTGCCCTTCGGCTGGTTTCACGACTGGTTGAGCCGACAACAGCTCGGCTAGCGCGCCGCTCACGGCACGCCACCATTGGCGCTGAGTCATCTCACAAGCGGACTGTAATCCAAAATGCTGCCACTGACGCGTCAGTGCAGCCTGAAACTGAGCTTTGTTAAAAGTAGTCTGTGACATAAGAAATCCGGGTCCTTTACTAAAACAGTTAGCGTTAGTGTGCCGACCTCCCGGAGTCACGTCCTCATCCCGCCAGGGATTAGCCGGGGAGGAGTAGCAGGGATGAGCGAAAAGTGTGATCTTGGGCACTATTACGTTAGCTTACTGGCGAAATTATGCTGGAAAATTCGCCACATCGGAACAACAATTCTCCCGCTACCTGCCGCATGAAAATGTGTTACAAGCCAAGATGAGAAAAGTAAGCAAAATGCCGCTTTGTAAATATTGAGAAATAAAAGTAAATATCGTGGGAATAAGCGGACTTTAATACAGAAATAACTCAAAAGGGTGACTTATAAGAATTCACTGAGAATAATTTAATAAAAACAAACAACTACTAGTATTGTAAAAAAAGATTAGCTTATTGTGCCTAAAAATCCCGCAAACCCAGTAACCGCGCACGCTGTCACCCATTTATGTGAATTTCACTCTATGTCAAAATTTGTGACATAGAGCAAATTCAAGAGCATAAAACTCGGACATAACTTGCAATAAAATTCATTATGGTCGACCTTATTAGATATTAATTACGAAGCGCAAAAAAATTCGCAATTCCTCCCTTGCACAGCGAAATGTAGAACTATGTTGATTCCGTCTAAATTAAGTCGTCCGGTCCGCCTTGAACACACCGTGGTTCGTGAGCGATTACTGGCGAAACTTTCCGGCGCGAACAATTATCGTCTCGCGTTGGTAACCAGCCCGGCTGGATACGGTAAGACCACGCTCGTTTCTCAATGGGCGGCGGGGAAAAATGACCTTGGCTGGTTTTCGCTGGATGAAGGCGATAACCAACAGGAGCGTTTTGCCAGCTATCTGATCGCCGCCATTCAGCAGGCCACTGGCGGCCACTGTGCGGCCAGCGAAACCATGGTGCAAAAACGCCAGTACGCCAGCCTGCCCTCCCTCTTCGCGCAGCTCTTTATCGAGCTTGCCGACTGGCAGCGCCCATTATTCCTGGTGATCGATGATTACCATCTGATCAGCAATCCGGTTATTCATGATGCGATGCGCTTCTTCCTTCGTCATCAACCGGAAAATATGACCCTGGTGGTGCTGTCGCGTAACCTGCCGCAGCTCGGTATTGCCAACCTGCGCGTACGCGATCAGTTGCTTGAAATTGGTAGCCAGCAGTTGGCCTTCACTCATCAGGAAGCCAAACAATTTTTCGACTGTCGTCTCAGCTCGCCAATCGAGGCCGACGACAGTAAAAGGCTGTGCGACGATGTCGCCGGTTGGGCCACCGCGCTCCAGCTCATCGCCCTCTCCGCCCGTCAGAACAATACCTCCGCTCATCATTCCGCTCGCCGTCTTGCCGGTATCAACGCCAGCCATCTTTCCGACTATCTGGTCGATGAAGTGCTGGATAATGTCGATCCGCGAACGCGTAACTTCCTGCTGAAAAGCTCGCTGCTGCGTTCAATGAACGATGCGCTGATCGTCCGCGTGACCGGCGAAGAGAACGGTCAGATGCAACTGGAAGAGATTGAGCGTCAGGGGCTATTCCTGCAGCGGATGGACGATTCCGGCGAGTGGTTCCGCTACCACCCGCTGTTCGGCAACTTCCTGCGTCAGCGCTGCCAGTGGGAACTGGCGGTTGAACTGCCGGAAATTCATCGTGCTGCCGCCGAAAGCTGGATGGCGCAAGGCTTCCCGAGCGAAGCCATTCACCATGCCCTGGCGGCGGGTGATGCAAAAATGCTGCGCGATATTCTGCTTAATCACGCGTGGGGCATGTTTAACCACAGCGAGCTGGGTTTGCTGGAGCAGTCTCTGGCGGCGCTGCCGTGGTCAAACCTGCTGGAAAATCCGCGTTTGATTCTCTTACAGGCCTGGCTGATGCAGAGCCAGCACCGCTATAGCGAAGTGAATACCCTGCTGGCCCGCGCCGAGCAGGAGATGGATGCGGAAATGGATACCGCTATGCACGGCGACTTCAACGCTCTGCGCGCCCAGGTGGCGATTAACGCCGGCGACCAGGAAGAAGCCGAGCGCCTGGCAATGGTGGCCCTCGACGAACTGCCGCTAGCCAGCTACTACAGCCGCATCGTTGCCACCTCGGTACATGGTGAAGTGTTGCACTGCAAAGGCCAGTTGAGTAAATCTCTGGCAGTGATGCAGCAAACCGAACAGATGGCCCGCCGCCATGACGTCTGGCATTACGCGTTATGGAGCATGATCCAACAAAGCGAAATTCTCTTTGCTCAGGGGTTTCTGCAGGCTGCCTGGGAAATTCAGGAAAAAGCCTTCCAGCTCATCCGCGAACAGCACCTCGAACAGTTGCCGATGCATGAATTCCTGCTGCGCATTCGTTCCCAACTGCTGTGGGCGTGGGCGCGGCTGGATGAAGCGGAAACCTCCGCGCGTAACGGCATGGCGGTGCTTTCAACTTATCAACCGCAGCAGCAGCTACAGTGTCTGACGCTAATGGTGCAGTGCTCGCTGGCGCGCGGTGACCTGGATAACGCGCGTAGTCATTTGAATCGTCTGGAAAACCTGCTTGGCAACGGTCATTACCATAGTGACTGGGTATCCAATGCCGACAAAGTCCGGGTGATTTACTGGCAGATGATTGGCGACAAAGCCGCTGCGGCAAACTGGCTACGCCAGACGCCAAAACCGGAGTTCGCCAATAACCACTTCCTACAGAGCCAGTGGCGGAACATCGCCCGCGCGCAGATCCTGCTCGGTGATTTCGATTCCGCCGAAATGGTACTTGAAGAGTTAAATGAGAATGCCCGTTCGTTGCGTCTGATGAGCGATTTGAACCGCAACCTGCTGCTGCTCAACCAGCTCTACTGGCAAGCAGGGCGTAAAAGCGAAGCGCAGAAAGCCCTACTGGAAGCGCTCACCCTCGCCAACCGCACCGGGTTCATTAACCACTTTGTGATTGAAGGCGAAGCGATGGCACAGCAGCTACGCCAGCTGATTCAGCTCAACACGCTGCCGGAGCTGGAACAGCATCGTGCTCAGCGCATTTTACGTGATATTAACCAGCATCATCGCCACAAATTCGCCCACTTTGACGAAGGTTTCGTTGAACGCTTGCTGAACCATCCGGAAGTCCCGGAACTGATCCGCACCAGCCCGCTGACCCAGCGTGAATGGCAGGTGCTGGGGCTAATCTACTCCGGCTACAGCAACGAGCAGATAGCCGGTGAGCTGGACGTCGCGGCGACCACCATAAAAACCCACATTCGTAACTTGTATCAGAAGCTTGGCGTGGCGCACCGACAGGATGCCGTACAGCATGCCCAGCGATTGCTCAAAATGATGGGGTATGGGGTTTAACCCCGTACCTGAATAAGATAGCCGCCGTCAAGCGGTTCACAGCTAAACCTCACCGGTAAAAACCGTTCGACCACCGCGATATTCGTCAGCAGATGCGCTGACGTTTTCGCCACGGTAAACGCGCCTTCTCCCGCCAGCGCTAGCGGTAAAATCAGCTGGTCAGCCAGATATTCCCCCACCGCCGCCGGGCTTGCGAGATAGCGTTTTGCCTCCGATGCCAGCTGGTGCGCGACCTTTTCCGCGCTCACGCCTTTGGTGCCAAAGGCGATAAACAGCTCCGTCAGATGCACGCTCTCAACGGTCAGCGACAGCGTATTTCCCGGTCCGGCACCACCTTCCAGCACCCGAACTTTCTTATCCGTCAGCGGAAACCAGGCTTCCAGCGCCATCAATTCGCGCTCGCCAACGTGGTAAGGAACTGCCGCCAGCAGGGCTTCGGCGTGAATACTCACCGTTTCACCCCGCGATATCAGTTGCAACCCGCTCAACGCCTTAACCGGCTCAACGTCGGTGGTTACCGCACCGCCGCCTGCCGGATAAAAGCCATGTTTTATCAGGGTGGTGCGCTGGTTTATCCCCATCTTCACCAGCAGTGGTTCCCAGACGCGGCAAATAAAATCCGCACTGGGAGCGGCCTGATTGTGAGTTCCGCCATGCACCTCAATACGTGCGCCAGCGTCGGCAAACCACAGCGCTGGAAGCACGGTTTGCAGCACCAGCATGCAGCTACCTGCGCTACCGATGGCAAATTTATACTCCCCACCGCGAACCCGTCCCGGAGCAAAGCGTAACCGCTGCGAGCCCAGTTCATCGCCGCTGACCTCGGCACCACAGATTTCCTTCGCCGCCAACACCGCCGTTAAATGCTGGCGCAGAAGACCCGGCTTAGCCCGCCCGGCGCGAATGCCAGTAATCTCAAACGGCTGGCCGGTTATCATCGACAGACTCAGCGCCGAGCGCAAAATCTGCCCGCCGCCTTCTCCCTGCGCGCCGTCCAGCACGATAGTCCTTTCCATTTTGTTATCCCTTAACGCACACCACCTGACGCAGCGTATGCACAATTTCCACCAGATCGGATTGCGCGGCCATCACCGCATCAATGTCCTTATAGGCCATCGGAATCTCGTCTATGACATCCGCATCCTTACGACATTCTACATGCGCGGTGGCGCGAATCTGATCGTCGACGCTAAACAGTTTTTTCGCTTTGGTTCGGCTCATCACCCGTCCGGCGCCGTGGCTGCACGAGCAGAACGACTCTTCGTTACCCAGGCCGCGCACAATAAAGCTTTTCGCCCCCATGGAACCCGGAATGATCCCAAACTGCCCCTTCTGCGCGGATACCGCGCCTTTACGGGTCACGAAGATCTCTTCACCAAAGTGCTGCTCTTGTTGCACATAGTTATGGTGGCAGTTAATCGCCTCCATGTTGAGCGTAATGGGTTTATCCACGCATTTCTGTAGCGCTGCCAGCGTATTTTCCATCATCGCATCACGGTTCAGGCTGGCGAACATCTGCGCCCAGCTCACCGCTCGCAGATAATCGTCAAAGTATTCAGTACCTTCATCAAAATACGCCAGATCGCGGGACGGCAGAGTTTCCAGTTGATCCTGCATCTCCTGCTGCGCCAGGCCGATAAAATACGTACCGATGGCATTACCTATTCCACGTGAACCGGAGTGCAGCATAATCCACACCTGATCGGCCTCATCCAGGCAAATTTCAATAAAGTGGTTACCGGTTCCCAACGTTCCCAGATGCTTATGGTTATTGGTGTTCAAAAAACGCGGATATTTTTGCGTTAACCACTGATATCCCGCCTCCAGCTGCGCCCATTTCTCATCCACGTTGACCGGAGGGTTTTCCCATGCGCCAACGTCACGACGGCTACGCGTATTGGAACGACCGTGCGGCACGGCGGTTTCAATTGCCTGACGCAGCACCGGAAGATCGGGGAGATCCGCCGCCGTTAAGCTAGTACGCAGCGCGTTCATTCCACAACCGATATCCACGCCCACCGCGGCCGGGATAATCGCCCCTTTGGTCGGGATCACGCTACCGATGGTCGATCCTTTACCCAAGTGCACATCCGGCATCACGGCAATATGTTTGAAAATAAACGGCATTTTTGCCGTATTGATCAACTGCTGACGAGCATCGTCTTCTACCGGCACGCCTTTAGTCCACATTTTTACCGGTGCATTCTGGGTAGTCATTAATTCGTAATTCATTGTCTTTTCTCATTTTATTAATAGGGTGGCGACAAGTTTTATGGCGGATCGTTATCAGTATGCTCTATCTGATTGAGCTACAGAGGCTTGCTCCGGCAGGATTTGCACCTGCAACCTTACCGTCCCATGTAGATTCGCCGGCATTCGCCGAAATTCATTAAAAATGGCGACAAGTTAATGTGAATACACCGCTCTACCATTGAGCTACAGAGCCAGGCTCTGACGGGACTCGAACCCGCAACATATGTAGATCCACAGGCATTCGTGCCTTCAGCGTTGCGCAAAAACTGTGCGCCGCGCTGAATACTCTTTACAGCACCACAGACTCGATCTCTTCCAGCCAGTGCTCGCTGCCGTAGCGACCGTTAACAAAGTTATCAATCACCGTAAATACCTCGTCGCTAAAACCGCCGACGTTTAAAATATCGCCCCGTTCCATTGCCTGGGTGGTGCCGTAAGGCAGCAGGTCGATGCACACCAGACGCGCCAGCGGGTTACGTTTTTTCAGTTCAACCCAGCACTCCATGGTGGCCGTCGAGCCGTGGCGCGACTTATCCATCCAGGATTCGTTATCCGACACCATAATCACCAGATCCACCCGCGCCCGTTCGGCCAGCAGCGTGCGCAGCGGCGCGGAGCAGTTGGTGCCGCCACCGCCCACCGCCGCCAGCTTTTGCGCGTTGTGCATCACCGACTGCTTAGCATCAAGCGCGACGTTCACCACATCGCATTCAAATGGCAGCACGCGGGCCTGCGGGTGGTTACGCAGTACGGCGGCGGCAATCAGCCCGGCGACGTCCACGCAGCGAATTTTGCTGGTTGCCCCCTGGCGATGGCCAGTTACCGGTGAACGCATCGACCCGGACACGTCCGGGCAAACCACCACGTTGCCGCGAAACTGTGGCACGTTTTCCAGCGCGTATTCCATTGCCTGCTCTAAGGCCTCGCCGATAACCTGCGGCACGCTGCTTTGCAGATTGCTCCACGCCGACAGCAGCTGGTAAGGATAGACCCAGGACTGACGCACCTGCGCCCTGTCCGCCAGCCGTTTCGCCACGCTGGCGGCAAGCGTTGCATCCTCAAACACGCCGTGACGCGCCAGGGTATTCAAATTTATACGCAGCGTTTGCCAGCTCATCCGCTGGGCCAGCAGTGCCCACTGTTCAGTACTTAGCGGCGAGTGAGTCAGTAGTAAAAACGGTACATCCGGTAAGGCCGCGCCTTCACGACCTTCGCGAAACGCCAGCAGCGCCTGCGTTTTCTCCGGCAACTGCGCTTTGTCGCACGGCTTGCCAATTAGCCAGGCAAAGAAAGCGTCGTGCCACGAAGCCTGTGGACGCGGGTGCACCATCTTCACGATATCCGCCAGCGATGGCGAGTTGCCTACCGAAGCCTGCAATAAGCGCTCTTCGCTGGCCTCCTGTAGCCAACGCTGAACCAGCTTCTTCGGCCGCGTGCCCAGCGAGCGCCGACCGGTGACGCCGCTGCGCAATATCTGCACGAAGTTACGCAGCATCCGACCATTGTTAATTACTCGCGCAAACACCACCGGCAGCAGCGCCGAACCTCGCGCCGCCAAAAGTGCGGTCAACAACGCGGGCATATCTTTCATCATTCCCCGCTCGCGGCCATAAATCGCCAGCTTCGCAAGAAACAGATCGTCCAGGTCTTTCGCTATCTCCAGAACATCACTGAGCTGTGCCTGAGCGCTGGCATAAAAGGTCTCGTTCATGCAGCCGGTCATCACCATCTGCGCCAGCTTATGGCGCGGGGTGAAGGCAAAAGCCGCTGCACGTTCGTGGTTTTGCGCATTTGCCAGCGGCGCGTCCCGTAACAGTGAACGGAACAAAAGTGGATTAGCCATCTGTTTTCCCATTTCCGTTATTCTCCATGCCATGACTATTGCAACCACCGTGCCAGATTTTAAAAATGATTATATTTTATTGATTTTTATGAATTAATTACTTCCCTCTTCGTTTTAACGAAAAAACCGCTGCGCGGCATAAGCCAAAAGACGATAATTAAATATCGTCTTTTATAAGGAAATCTAAGATGCGCAAAACAGTCGCTTTTGGTTTTGTCGGTACGGTATTGGATTATGTTGGCCGCGGCAGCCAACGCTGGGAAAAATGGCGACCAACCTTAAGCCTGTGCCAGCAGGAAACGTTAGTCGTCCATCGCCTGGAGCTGCTGTATGACGCGCGTTCGCGGGGGCTGTTTGAAACCTTAAAACAGGATATCGCCAGCGTATCACCGGAAACGGAAGTCATTGGCGTCGAGATAGCCATCCGCAATCCATGGGACTTCGAAGAGGTTTACGCCTGCCTGCATGATTTCGCCCGCAGCCACAGGTTCCATCCTGAAGATGAAGACTATCTGATTCACATCACTACCGGCACCCACGTCGCCCAGATCTGCTGGTTTTTACTGGCCGAAGCACGCTATCTCCCGGCGCGGTTAGCCCAGACCTCACCACCGCGTAAGAAAGATAAGCCGCATAGCACGGGCGAAGTGACGATCATCGACCTCGATCTCAGTCGTTACAACAATATCGCCAGCCGCTTTGCCCAGGAGCGCGAAGAGACGCTTAACTTCCTGAAATCCGGTATCGAGACCCGCAATCCGCATTTCAACCGCATGATCGAGCATATTGAGCGCGTCGCCATCCGCTCCCGTTCACCCATGTTGCTTAACGGCCCGACCGGCGCGGGCAAATCATTTTTGGCCCGCCGCATCTATGAATTAAAGCTGGCACGCCATCAGTTTAGCGGCGCGTTTGTTGAGGTGAACTGCGCGACTCTGCGCGGCGACACCGCAATGTCGACGCTGTTTGGTCATGTCAAAGGGGCGTTTACCGGCGCGCGGGAAGAGCGTGCCGGTCTGCTACGCAGCGCCAACGGTGGGATGCTTTTTCTCGATGAGATTGGCGAACTGGGGGCAGATGAACAAGCGATGCTGCTCAAAGCTATTGAAGAAAAACGCTTTTATCCCTTCGGTAGCGACCAGCAGGTGAGCAGTGATTTCCAGCTTATCGCCGGTACCGTGCGCGATTTACGCCAATTGGTTGCCCAGGGTAAATTCCGCGAGGATCTGTATGCGCGTATCAATCTGTGGACGTTTGAACTGCCGGGTCTGCGCCAGCGGCAGGAAGATATCGAGCCGAACCTCGATTATGAAATTGAGCGTCATGCCACGCTGACTGGCGATAGCGTGCGCTTCAACACCGAAGCACGTCGCGCCTGGCTGGCCTTCGCCACCTCACCACAGGCGGCGTGGAGCGGCAACTTCCGTGAGCTTTCCGCCAGCGTCACCCGTATGGCAACCCTGGCGGACAACGGTCGCATCACGGTAAACACGGTAGAAGATGAGATTGAGCGCCTGCGCTATAGCTGGAATGATAACCGCCCCTCAGTGCTCGATGCGCTATTAGGGGCGGAGGCGGAAAATCTGGACCTGTTCGACCGACTGCATCTGCAAAACGTCATTGTCGTATGTCAGCAGGCAAAAACCATTTCCGATGCCGGACGCCAACTCTTTAACGTCTCACGCCTCGGTAAAGCCACCATCAACGATGCAGACCGGCTGCGAAAATATCTCGCGCGCTTTGGCCTGACCTGGGAAACGCTGAAGAATCAGCACAGCTCCAGTTGAAGGTTGTTGTCGGTTATCACTTTCAGCACGCCAGCTGGCGGCATCACGTCGGTGTAGACTGCATCGACCATGCTGATGCTGCCCATATTGACCATCGCGTTACGGCCAAATTTAGAGTGGTCAACAACCAGCATCACGTGGCGCGAGTTTTCAATAATCGCCCGTTTGGTGCGCACTTCGTGGTAGTCAAACTCGAGCAGCGAGCCATCGCTGTCAATGCCGCTGATGCCGAGAATGCCGAAATCAAGGCGGAACTGGGAGATAAAGTCCAGGGTCGCTTCGCCGATAATACCGCCATCGCGGCTGCGCAGTTCGCCGCCCGCCAGAATAATGCGGAAATCCTCTTTCACCATCAGCGTATTAGCGACGTTGAGGTTATTGGTGACGATGCGCAGGTCGTTATGGTTCAACAACGCATGGGCCACCGCTTCAGGCGTGGTGCCGATATCGATAAACAGCGTCGCGCCGTCAGGGATTTCACTCGCCACCTTGCGGGCAATACGCTCTTTCTCCTGGGTTTGGGTCGACTTCCTGTCGTGCCAGGAAGCGTTCACCGAACTGGAAGGCAGCGCCGCGCCGCCGTGGTGGCGCAAGATCATTTTTTGTTCGGCTAAATCATTCAGATCGCGACGAATGGTCTGCGGGCTGACGGCAAACTGCTCAACCAGCTCTTCAGTACTGACGTATCCTTGTTTTTTTACCAGCTCGATAATCGCGTCATGACGTTGTGTTTGTTTCATGAAATATCCCTGGGAGTCTCTACGTTCGCTTTCGCACATTCTGCGTATCAACAAACGCCATCGCCAGCCCGGTCGCCAGACCAGCCACGTGGGCACCGTTCGCGATCGACATGCCGAAAACGTCAAACCAGCCAGCAATTAACCATACTAAAGAGAAGAGTATCAAGCCGCGCTGCAAAAAAATGCCGCTTTGCGGGTCGCGTTCGCCGCGTAGCCAGACATAGCCCATCAGCGCATAGACCACACCCGATAAGCCACCAAACCACGGACCGCTAAACTGATGTTGAACAAAGCCGCTCAGCAGGGCGCTGATCACGGTAATCACCACCAGCTTTCCGCTGCCGATGCGCTTCTCCACCGCTCCGCCGAGGTACCACCACCATAGCAGGTTGAACAGAATGTGCATCAGCGAGAAGTGCATGAAAGCGTGAGTAAAGTAACGCCAGACCTCAAATTTCAGCGAAGGATCGTAGGGCCAGGCCAGCAGTAGCATAACCGGCTGATCGCCAAGAACTGTTTGCAGCACAAACACTGCAATACAGGCGAATAAAATCCCCCATGTAAACGGCCCGGCGTTGTGGCGAAGCGTCGCTAAAAAGGGGAAACGCTGATAGTGCAGGCCGCTATTGGTGTGCCCCGACTGCCAGCTGGCAGCCAGATAGCGCGGATCGGCAGGATTTTCCAGAAAGCGGGCCAGCTCGGCATGAACCCGCCCGGCCTGGCTCTCATCAGCAAGCCAGACATCGCTCTGCGTATGCTGCTGGATAGTCAGAATAATCCCCTGCGTCGCCATATAGTCGACAAACGCCTGGGCCACGCGAGGGTTGGCAAAAGAGGTAATCATTAACATGCAGCGGATCGCTTATTCCACACAAAGGGGGATATTATAGCCATAACCTGCGCTAACGCCTAAAGCGCGCCATGCGCTACTTCCGCCGGAAAATGCCGATGCCAGGCATCAAATCCGCCATCCACGCTGTACACCTTGTCGTAGCCCTGCTGGAGCAGATACTGCGCGGCGCCTTTACTGCTATTGCCGTGATAACACATCACCATAACGGCCGTCTCAAAGTCGTTATCGCGCATAAACGCACCCAGCGTATCGTTGGTCAGATGAAAAGAGCCCGGCGTATGCCCCATCGCGTAGCTCTGCGGGTCGCGAATATCCACCAGCACCGCCGTCTGCTGATGCATTTTCTGGTGGGCTTCTTCTACGTTAATACATTCAAAGTGATCCATATGCTCTCTTCTCTATATAGGCAGGCGGCTGATAAGCGCTCGCGATTTTACCGTCTAGTGTACAGCCAGGCGGTAAATAAACGCCAATATGTTACACACATCACTCTGAAATGTTTTTTTGATGTTACCAATGACGCGATTGTTTGCTATATTGAGCGATATCGAACATTTGTGAACTTAAACGAAAGTGTAAGAGGTAGCGAGCGTGGAAACCAAAGATCTGATTGTGATAGGAGGAGGCATCAACGGTGCCGGTATCGCGGCAGACGCCGCAGGGCGTGGTTTATCCGTGCTGATGCTGGAGGCAAACGACCTGGCCTGCGCCACGTCCAGCGCCAGCTCAAAACTGATTCACGGCGGGCTGCGCTACCTTGAACACTACGAATTCCGCCTGGTGAGCGAAGCGCTGGCCGAGCGTGAAGTGTTGTTAAAAATGGCTCCGCACATCGCCTTTCCGATGCGCTTTCGTTTACCGCATCGCCCGCACCTGCGCCCGGCCTGGATGATCCGCATCGGTCTGTTTATGTACGATCATCTGGGCAAGCGCACCAGTTTACCCAGCTCAACTGGATTGCGTTTTGGCTCGGAATCGGTACTTAAACCTGAAATCGTGCGCGGTTTCGAATATTCCGACTGCTGGGTTGATGATGCGCGTCTGGTGCTGGCCAATGCCCAAATGGTCGTGCGTAAAGGTGGGGAAGTGCGTACGCGTACCCGCGCTATTTCCGCAAAGCGCGAGAACGGTTTGTGGATTGTCGAAGCGGAAGATATTGATAGCGGCGAGAAGTTCAGTTGGCAGGCGCGCGGTCTGGTGAATGCCACCGGCCCGTGGGTCAAACAATTCTTTGACGACGGTATGCATCTACCATCGCCCTATGGCATCCGCCTGATTAAGGGTAGCCATATTGTCGTGCCGCGCGTGCATACCCAGAAGCAGGCCTACATTCTGCAAAACGAAGATAAACGCATTGTGTTTGTGATCCCGTGGATGGACGAATTCTCAATAATCGGTACCACCGACGTTGAGTACAACGGCGATCCGAAAGCCGTGGCGATCGATGACAAAGAGATCAACTACCTGCTGAACGTCTATAACGCGCATTTTAAAAAGACGCTCTCTCGCGATGATATCGTCTGGACTTACTCCGGCGTGCGTCCGCTGTGCGATGACGAATCCGACTCACCGCAGGCGATCACCCGCGATTACACTCTCGATATTCATGATGAGAACGGGCAGGCTCCGCTGCTGTCAGTGTTTGGCGGCAAGCTCACCACCTATCGTAAGCTTGCCGAACACGCGCTGGAAAAACTAACGCCTTACTACAAAGGCATCGGCCCGGCATGGACCAAAACCGCCATTCTGCCCGGCGGCGATATCGGTAGCGACCGTGATGATTATGCGGCAAAGCTGCGCCGTCGCTTCTCATTTATCAGCGAGTCATTGGCACGCCACTACACCCGAACCTACGGCAGCAATAGCGAGTGGATCCTCGGTGAAGCCACGTCACTGGCCGATCTCGGCGAAGATTTTGGTCACGAGTTTTACGAAGCAGAACTAAAATACCTGGTCGAACATGAATGGGTACGAACCCTGGACGATGCGATATGGCGGCGAACCAAGCAGGGAATGTGGTTGAACGCCGAACAGCAGGACCGCATCAGCGAATGGCTGGTGCAGCACGTGGGAAAGTCTGAGCTGTCGCTGGCGTCGTAAAGCCGATGCGGGGTGACGAACCGGTTCTGGTTCGTCGCCTATCGTGCCGCATTCTTGTCAGGTGGCGGCTAACGCCTTACCTGACCTACGAGAACCGCATACGGCATCGGGCCAAAGCGTAGTAGAGAGAAAAAACGGAAGCTGCGTTGTGCGCTGAAACAGTAATGGCAGCAGATGTTAAAATGAGCAGGTACTCGGTAGCGGCGAAAAAGATGATAGCTCTGTTCGATAATACGATGAAAACATCTGCCACGTTGGCGTATTCTCTAAGCGCACGAATTGCGATAACGCTTCGCTGGCGATGAAAACCCAGCGCGGAGAACGCTATCGTGAAATCATCGTGAGTTTCACGCTCACAGGTATGCATTGGCTCATTTTCAATATAAGGATCAAAGTCCAGCGCCGCTCCGCAGTCGCTAATGCGGTTAATCGTATCGGGATCCAGAGAAAACCCCGGCCAGATACCGCTGGATATTAAGCCAATTCCCAACATAACATCGTATGCGCGCAGTCCTTCCAGCCCCTGCATCCCGATAAATTTCTCACTTTCATCGAGAACCTGATTAATCAGCTCCGCTACGATATCTTTATGCCAGACGGTGGACCCACATCGCGCAATTCGAATATCAGCGCCGCTGGCAGGATCAACGCCCGCCAGCTGTATATATAATTTAACCTCTTCCATTATTCTGCCACCGGATACAGCGGCACATAGCCCACATCCTGCACCAACCGCTGCCCCTGCGGGCTGACAAACCAATTCACCAGTTTTTGCGTTTCCGTCGTCGGGTTTTCACGAGTGACCATATAAACATCCGCAACGTAGGGATAGGTCCCGTTATGAATATTTTCTACTGAGGGTGCGATGCCATTGATTGCAAGTAGCTGAATATATTTGTTGTCATTCATCTGGGTTGCGTAATAGCGGAAGGTGTAGCCAATCGCCCCACGCGTATTTTGATATTCGGCGACCTGATTAATTACGCCGTTCATTGAGGTTGCGACTTCCGTCTCGGTTGGCCGCGCCATCGGCATACCCTGCATCACCTTGGCTAACATTATCGTCTGGCTACCGGAATCCTCCGGGCGCTGCCAGGGCTGGATAATCTTATTCTCCCCGCCGACATCGCTCCAGCGAGTAATTTGCCCGCTAAAAATATCGCGGATTTGCCCTTCGGTAAGCGACTGAACGGGATTTTCGTTGTTGGTAATAAACACAAAAGCCTCACGAGCGAAGGCGGTATAAATCAGTTTTACACCGGATGCTTCCGCCCGTTGTTTTTGTCCTGCGGAAGGTTGAGCGACGAAAATAATATCGGTTTTGCCCGCGATAAGATTATTCCAGGCTTCAGGCGTACGTGAGTTTTGCAGATACTCCCATGACCGGGCATCAGCAGGTAATACGCTCAGGCCATAAAACGCTGACGCGTACAGCGGCAACGCTGCCGTCGCCCCGTCCATTCGCGGCCAGTTATGCATTAATTTTAATTCAGGCTCCCCCTGCAAAGCAGTGAGCTTGCTATTTTCGGCAGGTTCAAAATCACCGGAATTAATACGTTCGCTGATGGTACGCGTGGAATCATTCGAAGGGTATTTTTCGCTATATTGCCATGCCTGATAAGCCGCATAGCTGCTCAACAACGCAATAATGACCAGCATAATACGCCGACAACAGCCGGCATTACCGGTGCTCAAGTTCAGGCGCGATCCGCTATATCCCAGCATAAAGCAAAGCTGTGTTCCGACCGGAATAACGACAATGCCCCAATACCAGCCGCTCAGAATAGAGATGACGTTAACACCAAGCCAGGGCAGCAGCGTTATGGTCTGCCAGATAGCCCCAATATTGCGAAAACTCAGCCCTGCCCACTGCAGTAGAATGATCCAGGTTAGAAGCGCCAGCAGCGCGGGTAAGAGCAGCAGGCAATCACGCCATTCAGCCCTTTCTTCCGTTATATTCTCATGCGCCCACAGGCGACCGCTGGCAAACATTGCGCCGCCGCCCAGCATAAACATCAGCAGCGTTGTAACATCCGAGACGCGGGTGGGGACGTTAATGCTATCCTCAACAATGGCAACCAATGCCCCAAACGTCCCAACCACGAAAGCAACCACATGCGTTAATATCGGAACGCCAATAAATGCCATTACTATCGACAACAAAAGCCATTTTGCGTTTTTCATTTTTCCATCCGCAAATCCCTGCTATGGCCGGAGTATAAGCCGTCTGTCCTCTTCTCCCTCCCCTGCACTTATCTGAAATAACGGCATAAAAAAACGGGGCCATCATTTGGCCCCGTTCTCAAGGTTTAACCCACTACAGCCTGACCGGGTCGATATGCCAGATATGATCGGCGTACTCTTTAATCGTACGGTCGGAGGAGAAATAGCCCATATTGGCAATATTGAGCATCGCTTTATTGGCCCACTCTTCCGGATGACGATACAGTTCGTCCACCTTATCCTGACAATCCACATAGCTGCGGTAATCTGCCAGCACCTGATAGTGGTCGCCAAAGTTAATCAGCGAATCCAGCAGGTCGCGATAGCGGCCCGGCTCCGACGGACTGAACAGACCGGTGCCGATTTGCGTCAGCGTCTGATGCAACTCTTCATCCTGCTCGTAGTATTCGCGCGGTTTGTAGCCACTGGCTCGCAGCGCTTCAACTTCTTCCGCGGTATTACCGAAGATAAAGATATTGTCTTCGCCGACGTGCTCCAGCATCTCAACGTTAGCGCCATCCAGCGTACCGATAGTTAACGCGCCGTTGAGCGCGAACTTCATATTGCTGGTCCCGGAGGCTTCAGTTCCCGCCAGCGAAATCTGCTCAGAGAGATCCGCCGCCGGAATGATCAACTGCGCCAGGCTCACGCTGTAGTTAGGAATAAACACCACTTTCAGCTTATCGCCAATCTGTGGATCGTTATTCACCACCGCCGCCACGTCGTTGATCAAATGAATAATATGCTTGGCCATGTAGTAAGCGGAAGCCGCTTTCCCGGCGAAGATATTCACTCGCGGCACCCACTCGGCATCAGGATCGGCCTTAATGCGATTGTAGCGAGCAATCACATGCAGCACGTTCATCAGCTGGCGTTTGTACTCGTGAATACGCTTGATCTGCACGTCAAACAGCGCTTTCGGGTTCACCACCACGTTAAGCTGCTGGCCGATGTAGTTCGCCAGCCGCTGCTTGTTCTCAAGCTTGGCCTGCCGTACCGCTTTATTCACCGTCGGATAGTCAATGTGCTGCTCCAGCTCCTTAAGCTGGCTCAGGTCGGTACGCCAGGTACGACCGATATTCTCATCAAGCACTTTCGACAACGGCGGGTTGGCCACCGCCAGCCAGCGGCGAGGCGTCACGCCGTTGGTAACGTTGGTAAAGCGCATCGGGAAAATTTTCGCAAATTCAGCGAACAGCGACTCCACCATCAACCGGGAGTGCAGCTCAGACACGCCGTTAACCTTATGGCTGACAACCACCGCCAGCCAGGCCATGCGCACGCGACGACCATTAGACTCATCGATAATCGATGTGCGGCCCAACAGCGCGGTATCGCTGGGATACTGTTCCTGCAAGGTCTTCAGGAAGTAGTCATTAATCTCGAAAATAATCTGCAAATGACGCGGCAGGATTTTACCCAGCATCTCAACAGGCCAGGTCTCCAGCGCTTCGCTCATCAGGGTATGGTTGGTGTAAGAGAAGACCTGGCAGGTCACCTCAAACGCCTCATCCCAGCTGAACTTATGCTCGTCAATCAGCAGGCGCATCAGCTCAGGAATCGACAGCACCGGGTGGGTGTCATTGAGGTGAATGGCGATTTTATCCGCCAGATTGGCGTAGGTTTTATGCAGCTGATAGTGACGGCTGAGGATATCCTGCACCGTCGCCGAAACGAGGAAATATTCTTGACGCAAGCGCAGCTCGCGCCCGGAATAGGTGGAATCATCCGGATAGAGCACGCGGGAGACGTTTTCAGAGTGGTTTTTATCCTCTACCGCCGCGAAGTAGTCACCCTGGTTGAATTTCCCGAGGTTAATTTCGCTACTGGCCTGGGCGCTCCACAAACGCAGCGTGTTAGTGGCGTCGGTATCAAAGCCAGGGATAATCTGGTCATAGGCTTCGGCGAGGATCTCTTCGGTTTCCACCCAGCGCGAGTTTTTACCTTCCTGCTGAATACGTCCGCCAAAACGGACTTTATAGCGAGTATTATGGCGCTCAAACTCCCACGGGTTACCATATTCCAGCCAGTAATCCGGGGACTCTTTCTGTCGTCCATCGACGATGTTCTGCTTAAACATGCCGTAGTCGTAGCGAATACCATAACCGCGGCCCGGTAAACCCAGCGCCGCCAGAGAATCGAGGAAGCAGGCCGCCAGGCGACCCAGACCACCGTTGCCTAAGCCGGGGTCGTTTTCTTCGTCAATCAGCTCTTCAAGGTTCAGCCCCATCTCTTCCAGCGCGTTGTTGACGTCGTCATAGATCCCCAACGACAGCAGCGCATTAGACAAGGTTCGGCCAATCAAAAACTCCATCGACAGGTAATAGACCTGACGAACCTCCTGCGAAAGCTGGGCGCGGTTTGAGCGCAGCCAGCGCTCCACCATGCGATCGCGAACGGCGAACAGCGTGGCGTTGAGCCATTCATGCTTGTTAGCGATAGCCGGATCTTTGCCGATGATAAACATCAGTTTATAAGCAATAGAGTGTTTTAACGCCTCAACGCTCAGCGTGGGTGATGAGTAGCTAAAAGGTACATTCATAGCGTTGGCTCCTGGTTACAGCAAGCGCTGATAAAGTTCGCGGTAAGAATTTGCGGCAACCTGCCAGCTAAAATCCATATTCATCGCCTGACGCTGAACGTAGCGCCAGAGCGACGGGCGCGACCACAGAACGAATGTGCGTCGAATAGCCCTCAGTAACGACACGGCGTTACTATCTTCAAAAACAAACCCGGTGGCGAGACCGTCAGCAAGGTTTTCCAGCGAGCAGTCGGAAACGGTATCCGCCAGACCGCCCGTGCGCCGAACCAGCGGCAGCGTGCCGTACTTAAGGCCATACAGCTGAGTTAGACCGCACGGCTCAAAGCGGCTCGGCACCAGAATCACATCCGCGCCGCCCATAATGCGGTGCGAGAAGGCTTCATGGTAACCAATCTGCACGCCAACTTTGCCAGGATGCTCAGCGGCGGCGGCAAGGAATCCCTCTTGCAGCACCGGATCTCCGGCCCCCAGCAGCGCCAGTTGGCCTCCCTGCTCAAGCAGGCCCGGCAGCGCTTCCAGCACCAGGTCCAGCCCTTTCTGGCTGGTCAGTCGGCTGACAACAGCAAACAGCGGCGCTTTGTCATCCACCTTCAGCCCCATGGCGATTTGCAGCTGACGCTTATTCTCGGCCTTCTCTTCCAGACGATCGCGGTCATAGCGTGTGGCCAGCAGCAGATCGTTTTGCGGATTCCAGATTTTATCGTCAACACCATTGAGGATCCCTGACAGACGACCCTCATGCTGACGCTGGCGCAGCAAACCTTCCATTCCGTAGGCAAACTGCGGCTCGGTAATTTCGCGAGCATAGGTCGGGCTAACCGCCGTAATGTGGTCGGCATAATAAAGACCGGCTTTCAGGAAGGAGATCTGACCGTTAAATTCCAGACCATGAACGTTATAGAACGACCACGGCAGCTCAATGTCATTCATATGCCATGAGTAGAACATGCCCTGGTAGGCCAGGTTATGTACCGTAAAGACCGATTTAGCCGGATGGCCGCGCGCCGCCAGGTATGCAGGCGTCAGGCCCGCATGCCAGTCGTGGGCATGGACGACATCAGGACGCCAGAATGGGTCCAGGCCGCAGGCCATCTCGCTGCCCACCCAGCCCAGCAGCGCAAAGCGCAGCACGTTATCGGTATAAGCATGCTGATGGGTATCGTGGTAAGGGCTCCCTGGGCGATCGTAGAGATGTGGAGCATCAATCAAATAGATGCCCACGCCGTCAAAATGTCCGAACAGCAGGGTAACAGGACCGGCAAAGGTCTCCCGGCGAGTCACTACCTGCGCATCGGTAATACCGCGGCGGATATCAGGGAACGCGGGCAGCAGCACGCGGGTATCGATGCCCTGTGCAATTTGCGCCGCAGGCAGCGCGCCGATCACATCCGCCAGTCCACCGGTTTTTAACAGCGGGAACATCTCCGAACATACATGTAATACCTGCATTAGCGCTCCTGTGGGTACCCCAATTTCCGCAGCATGTCGCGGGTGACCAGCACGATACCTTCTTCCGAGCGGTAGAAACGACGTGCATCCTCTTCCGCATTTTCACCGACAACCATACCTTCCGGGATCACGCAGGCGCGGTCAATAATGCAGCGACGCAGGCGGCACGAACGGCCAACCCAAACCTCTGGCAACAAGACTGCCGAATCAATGTTACAGAATGAATTCACCCGCACGCGCGGGAACAGCACCGACTGAACGACCACGGAGCCGGAGATAATGCAGCCGCCGGATACCAATGAGTTCAGCGTCATTCCATGACTGCCTGAGCGGTCCTGGACGAATTTTGCTGGCGGCAAAGGTTCCATATGGGTGCGAATCGGCCAGTTCTGATCGTACATATCCAGTTCCGGCGTCACCGACGCCAAGTCGAGGTTGGCCTTCCAGTACGCTTCAAGGGTACCGACATCGCGCCAGTACGGCTCAGACTGCGGGTCTGACTGCACGCAGGAGAGCGGGAAAGGATGTGCATAAGCCATGCCAGCTTTGGTTATCTTTGGAATGATGTCTTTACCAAAGTCGTGACTGGAGTTCTCATCGCCATCATCTTCTTCCAGCAGCTCATAAAGGTAATCCGCATCAAAGATATAGATACCCATACTCGCCAACGATTTGCTCGCATCCCCCGGCATCGCCGGTGGGTTAGCCGGTTTTTCGACGAACTCGATAATCTTCTCGCTTTCGTCAACCGCCATCACGCCAAACGCCGGTGCTTCTTCAATGGGCACTGGCATACAGGCCACAGTGCAACGCGCCCCTTTTTCGACATGGTCGATCAGCATGCGTGAGTAGTCTTGCTTGTAAATATGGTCGCCCGCAAGGATCACCACATACTCCGCCTTATAGCGGCGGATGATGTCGAGGTTCTGCGTCACCGCATCCGCCGTGCCACGATACCAGTTTTCGCCCTGCATCCTTTGCTGAGCGGGCAGCAGGTCGACAAATTCGTTCATCTCTTCATTGAAGAACGACCAGCCGCGCTGGATATGCTGCACCAGAGTATGTGATTGATACTGGGTGATGACGCCGATGCGGCGAATACCTGAGTTAATACAGTTAGATAACGCAAAATCGATAATACGGAACTTACCGCCGAAATGGACAGCAGGTTTCGCACGTTTATTGGTTAAATCCTTCAGACGGGTACCACGTCCCCCGGCAAGGATCAGCGCAACAGATTTGATCGGCAACTGACGTGCCAGCATCAACGGATCGTTCTTTTCTACCCCAACCATAATTAACTCCTTTTTTACTCCCCAGCTTGCCTGCCCTTCTCGCCGCGCCGCCGCTTCGAGACCAACCGGAAGCCTCGAGGTTTACGACCTTTGAAATACGCACACTCCGTGCGCGGGCCCATGCCAGACAGCCATAATGACCGGATTATCCTCTCCGGCGAAAGGTGGAATGGCGCGCCATTCCCCCGCAGGTAAAACCATCTCCGCCACCTCAGGGGTAGCATTGAGCGTTATCAACCAGCGATCGGACAATATGATCTGCATACGCGGTGCACCATGCTGCCATTCATTGGCAGACAGCGGCTGCGCATTCTGGTTTAACCAACGAACACTGCCGTCACCCTCCTGCCACCAACGATTAGCGGTTAATGCCGCAATACGTCGGCGCAGATGAATCAGCGCGGCGGTGAACGCGGTCAGCCCGCGGTTCGTATGGTTCCAGTCCAGCCAGGTCAACGCATTGTCCTGACAATAAGCATTGTTGTTGCCATGCTGGCTGTGACCCTGTTCGTCACCCGCCAGCAGCATAGGCGTTCCTTGCGCCAGCAGCAGCGTCGCCAGGAGGGCGTGGACGCTGGCACGGCGCCGTTCAATCACAGCAAGATTCCCTTCTAATCCCTCTATACCATGATTGTTGCTGTAGTTATTGTTAGTCCCATCGCGATTCTCTTCGCCGTTTGCCTCATTATGTTTCTGATTGAAACAAACGCAGTCGCGAAGGGTAAAACCATCGTGCGCGGTGACCAGATTGACCGCTGCCGCAGGCTGCCGTCCATTGCGCTGAAAAACATCGCTGGAGGCAGCAAACCGCTGAGCGAAATCGCCCAACGAGACATTTTGTTGTAACCAGAAACGACGCGCGGTATCGCGGAAATGGTCGTTCCATTCAGCAAACAGCGGCGGAAAATTACCGACCTGATAGCCGCCGGGGCCAATATCCCAGGGTTCAGCGATCAGCTTCACTTCCGCCAGACGCGGGTCGTTACGGATAGCCTCAAACAACGGTGCATCCTGACGAAACTCCGGCATGCGGCCCATGACTGACGCCAGGTCAAAACGAAAACCATCAACGTGACACTCATCCACCCAAAAACGCAGACACTGACGGGCATACTCAACCACGCCCGGATGGCTGAGGTTGATGGTGTTCCCGCAGCCGGTCCAGTTGTGATAATCACCGTCTTCTCTGATCCAATAATAGCTACGGTTGTCGATTCCGCGCAGGGAGAAGGTCGGCCCTTCAAGATCTATTTCAGCGCTATGGTTCAGCACCACGTCGAGGATCACTTCAATGCCCGCGGCGTGCAGCGCTTTTACCGCATCGCGAAACTCATTGAGCGCCCGTTCCGGCTCGCTGGCATAGCGCGTATCAAGGGCGAAAATCGCCAATGGGTTATAGCCCCAGTAGTTGCTTAACCCCATCCGCTGGAGACGCGGCTCGCTGGCGAACTGCGCCACCGGCATTAACTCTAGTGCAGTAATACCCAGTGTGCGGAAGTAGTCGATCATCACCGGGTGACCCAAAGCCTTGTAAGTGCCGCGAATCGCCTCGGGTAGTTCAGGATGCAGGTACGTCAGCCCTTTGACGTGGGCTTCATAAAGGACCGTCTGACCCCACGGCGTGCGCGGCGGCTTATCACCGCGCCAGTCGTAATGCAGATCCACCACTCGCGATTTCGGCGCTATTACCGCGCTATCGCGGTTATCGGGGTCGCAATCGCCGCCATGAAGACGCTCATCATCAGGCAGCGCACCGTCAACCTGATGGCAGCAGGGATCGAGCAGCAGTTTCGCCGGGTTAAAGCGGTGCCCCTGCGCCGGATCCCACGGACCGTGGACGCGGTAGCCGTAGCGCAATCCCGGCCCGACATCAGCGAGCCAACCGTGCCAGATATCACCACTGCGTGTGGGCAGGTCGACACGCCGTTCGTTGCCCTGCTCATCGAACACACAGAGTTCCACCCGCTCCGCATGGGCGGAAAAGAGGGCGAAGTTCACTCCCTTACCGTCGTAGCAAGACCCCAACGGCGCGGGCTTTCCTGCCGTGAGCACGATCATTGTGCCTCCCGCACCAGCCACACCGTCGCCAGCGGCGGCAGCGTGATCGAGAGAGAGTATTCACGACCGTGGCTGGCAATCGCTTCGCTTTCAACAACCCCACAGTTACCTGTATTGCTGCCGTGGTAATGCATGGAGTCGGTATTCAACTCTTCACGCCATTTCCCCGGCTGGTTGATACCAAAACGGTATTCATGACGCGGCACCGGGGTAAAGTTGCTGGCCACGATGATTTCATTACCAGCCTTGTCACGACGGACAAAAATAAATACCGAGCGCTCATGATCGTCGACCACCAGCCATTCGAAGCCGTAAGAGTCAAAATCCAGCTCGTGCAATGCTTTATGGTGACGATAGGTATGGTTCAGGTCGCGCACGAGGCGCTGAACGCCGTGGTGCCAGTTATCACCGCCTTCCAGCAGGTGCCAGTCGAGGCTCCCGTCGTGATTCCACTCGCGTCCTTGTGCAAACTCATTGCCCATAAACAGCAGCTTTTTACCCGGGAAGGCAAACAGCCAGCCGTAGTAGGCACGCAGGTTGGCGAACTTCTGCCAGGCGTCACCCGGCATACGGTCAAGAATCGATTTTTTACCGTGCACCACTTCGTCGTGGGAGAGCGGCAACACAAAGTTCTCGGTATAGTTATAGAGCATGCCGAAAGTCATCTTGTCGTGATGATGGCGACGATGCACCGGATCTAACTTCATGTAATCAAGGGTGTCGTGCATCCAGCCAAGGTTCCACTTAAACCAAAAACCCAGACCACCATCAGATGAAGGGCGAGATACGCCAGCAAAATCGGTCGACTCTTCCGCCATCGTCACCGCGCCCGGCGTTTGTTCGCCCAGGACCCGGTTGGTGTTACGCAGGAACTCAATGGCTTCGAGGTTTTCCCGGCCGCCGAATTCGTTCGGCACCCACTCGCCCTCTTTGCGGCTGTAGTCGCGATAAATCATCGATGCCACCGCATCGACCCTCAGCGCATCAATGCCAAAGCGCTCAATCCAGTACAGCGCATTGCCAACCAGGAAATTGCTGACCTCGCGGCGACCGTAGTTGTAAATCAGCGTGTTCCAGTCCTGATGATAGCCTTCGCGCGGATCGCTATGTTCATACAACGAGGTGCCGTCAAACGACGCAAGGGCAAAATCATCCGATGGGAAATGACCCGGCACCCAGTCAAGGATGACGTTAAGGCCAGCAGCATGTGCGGCGTTGATAAAGTAGCGGAAATCTTCTCGGGTGCCGAAACGGCGGGTTGGCGCATATAGCCCGGTTGGCTGATAGCCCCAGCTACCGTCAAACGGATGTTCATTAACCGGCAGCAGCTCCAGATGGGTAAAGCCCATCCATTTGGCATACGGCACTAGCTGATCGGCCAACTCACGATAGCTCAGCCAGAAATTGTTATCGGTATGGCGACGCCAGGAGCCGAGATGGACTTCATAGATAGATATTGGCGCATCAAACCCGTTAGCCTGTTTACGCACCTGCGGCTGCTCAACTTTCTCCGGAAGCCCGCAGATAAGCGAAGCGCTGTCCGGGCGCATCTGCGCTTCAAAAGCGTAAGGGTCAGACTTCACCCGTAGCTTGCCGTGGGCATCAATAAGCTCGAATTTATACAGTTGGCCGTTCACGGCTCCGGGAACGAACAGCTCCCAGATGCCGGACTCTTTGCGCAGACGCATCGGGTGGCGGCGGCCGTCCCAGTAGTTAAACTGGCCGACGACGGAGACCCGGCGAGCGTTCGGTGCCCAAACTGAAAAACGCGTCCCAATGACGCCGTCCATGGTATCGGCGTGCGCACCCAGCGTTTCATAGGGGCGCAGATGCGTGCCTTCCGACAGCAGCCATACGTCCAGGTCCTGCAACAGAGGGCCGAAACGGTAGGGGTCGTCGATCAGGTTTTGCTGGTCATGCCAGGTCACGGCCAACTGATAGCGAAAAGGGTTTTTACGTCGCGGCAGAACGCCACTAAAGAAACCGCGCGAGTCAAGGCATTCAAGCTTGCCAACTTTGCGTCCGGTTTTCGGTTCAATGACCCACACATCGGTGGCGTCAGGTAATAATGCGCGAACTTCCAGCCCGGCTTCGGTGCAATGCATACCAAGTACGGAAAAAGGATCCGCAAAATGGCCAGCAATAAGCGCATTAATCACGTCCCTATCAATACGATTAGACATGGTTTCATCCTGTTGTAAGTGCCGCCTTTTCCTGCATCCGGCGACTTTTTTTGACCTGAACGGCGCAGCACAATGTGCATCCTCCTGCTCCGTCCCACCTTCAGGTAAGGAGACATCATTGCCCCTTACTTAAAGCATAGCCAAGGCTGCGTTACCTCCGTTGGGAAAAATCAAACATCCGCGTTTACTCCTTGTATTACGCAAAAAAAAGGGGTGTTCTATCACCCCTTTTTGCTCATCCTGTTTTTTTATGCCAGCTGTCGCAGCATGCGGCGTAGCGGTTCAGCTGCGCCCCACAAGAGCTGGTCACCGACGGTGAAGGCCGACAGATACTCAGGCCCCATGTTCAGTTTACGTAAGCGACCCACCGGGGTGGTCAAGGTGCCGGTCACGGCAGCTGGGGTCAGCTCACGCATGGTAATGTCACGATCGTTCGGTACCACTTTGGCCCACGGATTGTGCGCAGCCAGCAGTTCCTCAACGGTCGGGATTGAAACATCTTTTTTCAGCTTGATGGTGAACGCCTGGCTGTGACAACGCAGCGCGCCAACGCGAACGCACAGGCCGTCTACCGGAATCGCCGAAGCGGTCGCGAGGATTTTGTTGGTCTCCGCCTGGCCTTTCCACTCTTCGCGGCTCTGACCGTTATCCAGCTGTTTGTCGATCCAAGGGATCAGGCTGCCTGCCAGCGGTACGCCAAAGTTGTCCACCGCCAGCTCGCCGCTGCGGGTCAACGACGTCACTTTGCGTTCAATATCCAAAATGGCGGAAGCCGGGTTCGCCAGCTCTGTCGCGACATGGCTATGCAACTGCCCCATCTGAGTCAGCAGCTCGCGCATATGCCGCGCGCCGCCGCCGGAAGCCGCCTGGTAAGTCGCCACGCTGACCCACTCAACCAGATCCTGAGCAAACAGGCCGCCAAGGGACATCAGCATCAGGCTGACGGTACAGTTACCACCAACAAAGGTCTTCACACCGTTGTTCAAGCCAGCGGTGATAACGTCCTGGTTCACCGGGTCAAGAATGATAATCGCGTCATCTTTCATGCGCAGCGAAGAGGCCGCGTCAATCCAGTACCCCTGCCAGCCGCTTTCACGCAGCTTCGGGTAAATCTCGTTGGTGTAATCGCCGCCCTGACACGTGACAATAATGTCCAGCGCCTTCAGTGCTTCCAGGTCAAACGCATCCTGAAGCGTGCCACCGGTACTGCCACCAAAAGATGGAGCAGGCTGCCCCAACTGGGAGGTGGAGAAAAAAACAGGGCGAATGGCGTCAAAATCGCGCTCTTCAACCATGCGTTGCATCAGGACAGAGCCGACCATTCCGCGCCAGCCGATAAAACCAACATTTTTCATAACGTATTCCTGCGAGGTGTGTGCTGTTTGTGCCAAGCCAGTTTCCTACTGGTTAATCCCTCACATTACAAAATGCAGCTAAAGTCGCAAGTGAAATTAATCAATGATTGCCTGGCAATCAGTAACGCAACTAATTCTGCATCGTGGCTACCATCATTGGCATCCCGGAAAACTGTAATGATTATCAGGGTATTTGTATTGCGAAGGGAATATTTTCTCGCGCTATTTTATTGATCCGGATTATGGATCAGAGCGGAAATTCAGTAGCTTTAATCTTCCTGACAAAACCCGACAAACCCAGTGCTGGCGCGGGTTGATGATATCTGTGACGTTCGTCGTATTTCTCATCGTGGGGATTTAAGTGGGGGTAAAACGAAGGATTTCGAGTAAAAAAGTTGGGTGGGGAAATCTCACCCGGCGTCGCTTTGCTCAGCCGGGCATTATTTCTTACATTTAACTCAACAACGTGAACGCAATCATACCAACAATCGCGCCGACGGTGCCGAGGATGGTTTCCATCATCGTCCAGGTCTTCAGCGTTTGCGCTTCGGTCGCGCCGGTAAACTTACCGAACAGCCAGAAGCCCGCGTCGTTCACGTGGCTGACCACAATAGAGCCACCGGCGATACAGATAGAGAGCGCTGCCATCTGCGCGCCGCTGTAGTGCAACTGTTCGATAACCGGCATCACCAGGCCAACAGCCGTCAGGCAGGCGACGGTCGCGGAACCCTGAATAATACGCACCGCCGCAGCCAGCACGAAGCAGGTGATCGCAATCGGCAGACCCATGCCGGTCAGCGCTTCGCCCAGCGCCGGACCCACGCCCGAGTCAACCAGTACCTGTTTGAACACGCCGCCCGCGCCGATCACCAACAAGATAATGCCCGCAGGCTGGAGCGCATGGCCGCAAATCTCCATCACCCGGTCTTTCGCCATCCCCTGACGTACCGCCAGGCCATAGATAGCCACCAGGCAGGCAACCAGAATCGCAGTAAACGGATGGCCGATAAACTCAAACCATTCGTAGGCGGTAGAACCTTCCGGTACAAAGCGCGCGGCGATAGTTTTCAGGCCAACCAGCACTAACGGCAGCAGAATTAACGACAGGCTGAAGCCGAATGACGGCATTTTGCCTTCACCAAGGTGCGGCTCGCTAATATCATCAGGGATGTGCAGCTCAACGTAGCGGCTAATAAAATTGCCCCACAGCGGCCCGGCAATGATCATCCCCGGAATTGCCGCGCACAGGCCAATCAGGATCATCCAGCCAAAGTCGGCGTGCATCTGCGAAGCCAGCAGCATCGGCGCAGGCCCCGGCAGAAGAAATGCCGCAGCAGCAGCCACCCCGGCAAACAGCGGGATCACCAGCTTCACAAGGTTGGTACCGGTATGGCGCGCCATCGAGAAGGCCACGCTAATCAACAGAACAATCGCGACTTCAAAAAACAGCGGCAACGCGCAGATAAGCCCGGCCAGGCCAATCGCATAATGAGCGCGGCTGTGACCGAAAGATTTCAGCATCTTGACGGCAATCTGGTCGACCGCGCCGGTTTCATGCAGGATTTTACCGAACATTGCCCCTAACGCGACGACGATTGCCAGAAAGCCCAGCGTGCCGCCCATGCCTTTTTCCATCGTCGCCGCGATTTTATCCAACGGCATTCTGGAAAAAAGACCTGCTCCAATAGAAACCACCATCAAAGCCACGAAGGCATGCATACGCGCCTTCATGACTAAAAACAGCAGCAGCAAAACGGAGCCGACTGCTGTTAAAACAAGCGTTAATGTACTCACTAGTTACTGCCTTTGTTGATCACCTCAATGGTGCTGGCGACCACGCCTTCCAATGACTGGTCGATATCGACGATTAAAACATCGCTTTCTTCTGTGCCCGGTTCTTGCAGCGTTTCAAACTGCGTCACCAGCATCTGGGTTTTAAAGAAGTGGCCTTTGCGCGCCTTCAGGCGTTTTTCAATTACCTCGAAATCGCCTTTCAGGTAGATAAAGGAGAGGTTCGGGTTACCTTTGCGCAGGATGTCGCGGTAGCTCTTTTTCAGCGCAGAACAGACAATCAGCGACACTTTGTTGGTACGCTGCATGGCGAATGCGGCATCGTTCAATGCCTGCAGCCACGGGGTGCGGTCGTCATCGTTTAACGGTTCGCCCGAAGCCATCTTGTTGATGTTGCTGCGCGGATGCAGAAAGTCGCCGTCGAGAAACGCGGCATGCAGTTGATGCGCCACTTCGCTGGCGACGGCGGATTTACCACTGCCGGAAACGCCCATCAGGACATAGATGTGGTGATCATGGTTAGTCGTGCTCAAAGCTTCCTCCCACTGGACACATACGCGCAGCCTGGCTGCTTTAAAAGGCATGAAATGCTCGCGTACAGATTAATTGTTACGGGTAACTGTTATCGGTAACATTGTCATGCCGGACTTGTGGAGAAGCAATAACCATTCGTGCCAGATGTGAATATGTGTGATCTACTTCAAATTTGTCAGTTTAAATAGATCCACCCGGTGACAATGTGAAACCTAAATCTAACATCTTAGGCGTCACTACTTCACCGCGAATGCGTGCCAGCAGACGTTCAGCGCCAATACGCCCCATACGCTCACGCGGCGTGAGAACGCTGGCCAGACGCGGCTCCATCACCTGGCCGATATCATGACCGTGGAAACCGGCAATCGCCATATCATCAGGGATTTTCAGCCCCAGGCGCTGGCACTCGAACGCCGCGCCAACCGCCAGGTCGTCGTTAGTGCAGAAGATACCGTCGAGCTGCGGATATTCGCGACGCGCCTGGCGCATCAGCTCAATTCCCGATGAAAAAGAGGAAGACTGTTCGACCATCACGCTGTAGGGCATCATCCCGGCATCAAGCATCGCCTGCTCATACCCCTTCTGTTTGATGATAGTACGTTCGTCGAGACGTGCGCCAAGATAGGCAACGTGGCGGTGGCCGTGATTGATGATCGCCGCGGTCATCTGCCGGGCCGCTTCGAAGTTATCAAAGCCGACGGCAATATCGAGGCACGGCGACTGGCTGTCCATCAGTTCGACAACCGGGATCCCGGCCACTTCAATCATTTTCAGCGTGCGCGGCGTATGGCTACGTTCGGTGAGGATCAGGCCATCGATGTTCCAGGAGAGCATCGATTCCAGGCGTTTTTCTTCCATTTCCGGCTTATAGCCGTAGTGCGCTAGCATGGTCTGATAACCAAAAGCGTCAGTAACGCTTTCAATACCACGCAACACTTCCGAAAAGACCTGGTTGGTTAACGAGGGCAGCAGCACGCCAATGGCGCGACTGGTGGCATTAGAGAGGATGTCAGGGGCGCGATTTGGAATATAACCCAGTTCATCGAGAGCAACGGCTATCTTGCCACGCAGCGCCTCGGAAACCTGTTCCGGGTTACGTAGATAGCGACTGACCGTCATTTTGGTCACGCCGACAAGATCGGCTACATCCTGAAGTACGGGTCTTTTCTTTTTCATCGTCCTGACTGTGATAAATGGGAAACATTTTCTCAGTTTATCACGGACAAAGCGCAACCTTCCCGGATGTTTGGGAAGGGTGCGCAATTTATTTAGACTTCTTTAGAAATGAATCATACCGGCGGCAGATCGAACAGCAGTATCTCACTATCGCTATCGGCGTGTACGGAAATCGCCTGCTCATCCCAAATCGCCAGACCATCGCTGGTGGTCGCTTTGGTCCCATTAATGGTCACTTCGCCTTTCACTACCTGAATCCACACGCGACGTTCGGCGGCAATCTGATGCACTGACTGCTCATCTTTCAGCAGCGCCCAACGGTACAACTCCATATCCTGAAACACTTTCAGCGAGCCATCACGTGCATCCGGTGACAACACCAGTTGTTTGCCCTGCGCGGCGTCAAAGCGACGTTGCTCGTAACGCGGGGTGATGCCATTTTTTTCCGGCATGATCCAGATCTGATACAGGTGCAGTTTATCGGTGTCGCTCGGGTTGTACTCAGAGTGACGGATCCCGGTGCCTGCGCTCATAATCTGGAACTCACCCGCCGGAACCTGCTCTTTGTTACCCATGCTGTCCTGGTGTTCAACCGCGCCTTCCAGCACATAGGTCAGGATTTCCATGTCTTTATGCGGATGGGTACCGAAACCCTGGCCTGCATCAATCACGTCATCATTGATAACCCGCAGCGCCGAGAAGCCCATAAAGTTCGGGTCGTAATAGTTAGCAAAAGAGAAAGTATGCCAGGAATCCAGCCAGCCGTGGTTAGCGTGGCCGCGTTCGTTAGCTTTGCGTAAAAAGATCATGTTGCACCCCCGTATGTTTTCGATGGATTAAGTGTGGACCCAATCCCCAAACGATCATAGAGGGTGAAAATTGACTCCTCTGTTCAAAAAATATGAACGAGTACAGAGGAGCCATCGTGGCTTATCTGGCGAGGGTTATGGTTGAGGGTGATGGCTGTTCAAAGCCGCGTTCAAGGATCTCCATATTGGTGAGAGCTTCAGATTCCTTGACGAAATTCGGCTGGCCGCTAACGATTGTGTCATACAGCGAATCATAGACGCGGCCATAGTCGCCGGTTTCAACCGGAATCTCTTCCCGCACGGTTTCACCCGCCTCATTGACGTACTCCAGCAGGCCGAGCGTGTCGTCCGCGCCGAATCCCGGCTCGCCCGGCATAATGTTGGCCTTGAGGCTGGTCTCCTGCTGGTCAATTCCGTATTTGATAAACGAACCTTTGTGGCCGTGAACGATGAATTTTGGATAGGGCAATTTCACCAGATGGCTGGTTTTGACGACCGCCTTCAGGTTGCCGTAGAACAACTGGGCCTCAAAAGTATCGTCCGGATTGGCCTGGTTGCGCACGCTACGAATGTCATACGACACGTGATCCGGACGGCCAAACAGAGAGATAATTTGGTCCATGGTATGGACGCCCAGGCCGTAGAACGCGCCGTCCTGCGGCAGTCCGGGTTTCCCCCCATCCACCGGGCGATAGTTGTCGAAGTGGCTTTCAATCTCGACAATTTCACCGAGTTTTCCACTCTCGATAACCTTTTTGGTGGTCAGGAAGCAGGAGTCAAAGCGGCGATTCTGGTAAGGCGTGACCGTCAGCCCTTTGCTTTTCGCCAGCGAAAATAGCGCCTTCGCCTCTTCCAGAGTTGGGGTGAAAGGCTTTTCGACCAGCACGTTTTTGCCCGCCTCCAGCGCCCGTTTCGCATACTCAAAGTGGCTGTCAGCATGGGTACAGACAATCACCAACTTGACCTGCGGGTCATTAAGTATCTCATCAAGGTCGCTGGTGAAATGGATATGTGAATACTGCGGCGACTGCTCCTCCGGCTTTGCGCTGCGGCGGAAGATATGCGCCACATGCCAGCGGTCTTTACGGTGCAGTACATAGGGAAGATGGTAGCGGGTGGTGCTTTTGCCAAATCCAATAAATGCGCAGTGCAAAGTCATAACGCTGTCCTTAGTTAAGGTCTCTGCTATTAACCATAGCGCAAGCTGGTAGCGAACTTAACCCTCTATTTAGCGTAGCAAATTCTTAAATGTTAAATTTATCGATCAAATTCATTGACCCCACTGATTAAATTACGGATAAGAGGAATTCTCGGGAAAAGAACATTTTTTATCCAGAACGTTCGCGGGCATGACGCCACTTCGCGCTCACCCTTTCCCAAATACGATGACTAAAGGAGTAGCCATCTCATTCGCATGGAAAGCAAGTATATCGCCTTAAACAGCGCCCTTCTCTTCTGGCTGCTTGGCCTGATGGCCTGGTGCTTTGAGTCTACGTACATAGCCTTACTATCAGGTTCTTTCTCTCTGTCATCCTTCGTTTTTCATTTTCAATATCATCGGGTTAACCATATGTTTAAAAAGAATAAAACTACCGAAGCTACGCCACCAGCAGTGAGTACGCCAGCCCCCGTCACTACACCCCCGCAAACCGTGATAAAAAAGCCTGCCGCCACGATTATCGCCAGCGGCATCCGCTTTGAAGGAAATATCATTGCGGAAGGAGATGTTGATATTTACGGTACCGTAAATGGCAATATCGACGCTAAAGACAGCCAAATAAAGATTATGACCGGCGGCCTGGTCGAGGGGAATATCCTCTGTCGAGAGCTGATTATTGACGGCGGCGTCATCGGCCAGTGCAACAGCGACACCATTGAAATCGACAAGAACGGCAAAATCACCGGCACGTTAGCCTACCGCACGCTGGCTATCAAAAAAGGCAGCGTTTTTTCAGGCCAGGCAGAAGTACTGCCGCCACTCACAGAAAAGAGCAACGTCGTGGGGTTTATCACTGATACCACTGCGGAAATCAAAGATAAGGCTGAGATACAAAGCGCAGAGGTTGCACAGTAGCCCTCTTCCGGGAGTTGGCTGAAAAAAGAGCAAAAAAAAGCCAGCACCCGGCTGGCTAAAGTAATACTGGAAGCAATGTGAGCAATGTCGTGCTTTCAGGCTTTCCGCAAGGGTCTTCCTGAATGCAGGACAATAATAATCATTCTCATTCGCACTTGTCTACTCCTTTTTGCAAAAAATAGTCGTTGACGCATTTTTTAAAGTCAGTGATGTTTAAAGGGACTTTTAGCCAACTAAGGAAATGAAGAATGAGTGACATAGTGATACGCCATGCCGAGCCACGCGATGCTGAACCTTTACGCCAGCTGACTTCGCATCCGGAGGTCTATCACGACACGTTACAGCTACCTCATCCTTCTATGGAAATGTGGCAGGAGCGCCTGCTACCGAAACCCGGTAGCCGTCATCTGGTCGCCACCATCGATGAACAGGTTGTCGGCCACCTCAGGCTGAGCGTCGAGCCTAATCCTCGTCGCAGCCACGTGGCGACCTTCGGCGTTAGCGTTGCGTCGCAGGCACACGGTCGCGGCGTAGGCAGCGCGCTGATGCGTGAAATGATTAATCTGTGTGATAACTGGCTACGCGTCGAACGCATCGAGTTAACCGTATTTACGGACAACCCATCCGCGATGGCGCTTTACCGCAAATTTGGCTTTATTGTGGAAGGGACCGGCAAGAGATATGCCCTGCGCAACGGCGAGTATGTGGATGCGTACTTTATGGCGCGGCTGAAGGGGTGACCCTCACCCTAACCCTCTCCCTAAAAGGAGAGGGGACCGTTTCGAGCTGTAGTTTAGATCGCATACAGCCCTGCCTCTCCCACAGAGCACCATAGCTAAGATCGCACACAGGCCCCGCTGTCCCCCACTCCCTTCCAAGGTGTACAGTCCGGGTGAGGGTGAAACTAATACCCTGCCGTTAAATCATCTGGCGAACGCGGATCGGATGCGCCATACAGCGTGCCATCCGGGCCGACCATAATACTTTGGGTGCTGCCCATCGCCTCCTTCAACGCCACTTTCTGTCCTTTTCCCTCCAGCAGCTTCAGCGTATCCGGGCTAAACCCCTTCTCCACCCGCAGCTCATCCGGCAACCATTGATGATGGAAGCGCGGAGCATTGGTAGCTTCTGCGACGTTCATACCGAAATCGATGGTATTCACCACCATTTGCAGCACGGTGGTGATAATACGGCTGCCGCCGGGGCTGCCGGTCACCAGCCAGGTTTTGCCATCTTTCACCACGATGGTCGGCGACATCGACGACAGCGGACGCTTTTTCGGCTCGACGGCGTTGGCATCGCCGCCCACCAGCCCGTAAACGTTCGGCACGCCGGGTTTCGCAGAGAAGTCATCCATCTGATTATTCAACAAAATGCCTGAGTTCCCCGCCACGATACCGGTACCAAAGGTCGTATTCAGCGTATAGGTGACCGCAACGGCGTTACCGTCTTTATCCACCACCGAGAAATGGGTGGTTTGATTGCTTTCATACGGCGCCAGCTTGCCGGGGCGAATCTGGCTCGACGGTTTCGCTTTATTCACGTCGATCTGTTCGGCAATCGATTTGGCGTACGCTTTGCTGGTTAGCGCCTGCCACGGCACTTTGACGAAGTCCGGGTCACCAAGGTATTCCGATCGGTCGGCATAGGCATGTTTTTCCGCTTCCGCCATTACCTGCATGGCGTCGGCGCTGCCGAAGCCGTACTTATGCATATCGAAATTTTCCAGGATATTGAGGATCTGTACGATGTGAATGCCCCCGGATGAAGGCGGCGGCATTGAGAAGACCTGGTAGCCGCGATATTCGCCGCTAATTGGCGTGCGCTCGACCGCTTTGTAATTTGCCAGATCCGCTTTGGTGATAAGCCCGCCGTTATTCTTCATTTCTCCGGCAATCTGGTCGGCAATCACGCCTTTATAGAAGGCATCTGGCCCCAGCTCGGCAATCAGTTCCAGGCTTTTGCCCAGCTGTTTTTGCACCAGTTTATCGCCCTTTTTCAGCGGCTCGCCGTTTTTCCAGAAGATGGCCCGGCTGTTGGCGTGCTCGGGGATCACTTCGCTACCGTAGGTTTTCAGGTCATCGGCCAGCGCATCGTTGACGATGAAGCCCTCTTCCGCCAGCTTAATCGCCGGATGAATAACCTTGTTCAGCGGCATCGTGCCGTATTTTTCCAGCGCGAGGGAGAAACCCGCAACCGTGCCCGGCGTGCCGGAGGCCAGATGCGATGTCAGCGATTTTTTGCTGTCCGGGTTACCCTGATCGTCGAGAAACATATCGCGGGTGGCCTGCTCGGGGGCCATCTCACGAAAATCGATCGCCGTCGTATTACCGTCTTTGGTACGCAGCATCATAAAGCCGCCACCGCCAATATTACCGGCCTGTGGGTGCGTCACCGCCAGCGCGTAACCCACCGCCACGGCGGCATCCACCGCATTGCCGCCCTGACGCAGAATATCCACGCCGACGTTGGTTGCCAGCGCATCCACCGAGGCCACCATCCCCTGCTGTGCGCGAACCGGGTGAAAAACATCTTCCTCGACACCATAAGATACCGGAGGCGGAGCGGGATTTGCCGCGACGGTAAAACTGCCGCCCGCCAGCAAAGCAGCGATGACCACCTGACGCCAGCGCGTTGTTTTTATCATTGTCATACTCCTGAATATGTTTTTATTTACACATAATCCTGGATGATAAGTCTTAAAAAATCATTGTTATGCCGGAAAGGGGGTAAACTTAACTCATGCCACTCACGTGGAGGAGAGAATAATGAAAGCACTTTTATTTCTGGCGGCGCTGCTGCCTTTGAGCGCTTTAGCACAACCGCTCAACGTCGATAACAATCCCAACCAGCCGGGGTACGTGGTGCCCAGCCAGCAGCGGATGCAAAACCAGATGCAGAACCAGCAGATGCAGCAGCAAAACAAGCTGAAACAGGATATTCAGAACCAGTCGCGCACGCAGCAGCAGCATTTACAGACGCAGTTGAATAACAATCAGCAGCGGGTACAGCAGAATAACAACTTGAATCGTCAGCAGCCTCTGCCGAACAATAACGGTGGGATGTTGCAGCGGCAGACGACCCCATAAGGGCCGCCTGTCACAGATTACGCCGGGAAGTTGGGACCGATAACGTCAATCGCATCGGTGCAGATGCAATCCACGCCCCAACGCAGCAGCTCGGCGGCGCGCTGGGGTTTGTTTACGGTATACACGAGGATGTGCAGGCCCGCATCTTTCAGGCTCGCCACGCGCGCTTCATCCAGCAGTTTATGATTAAGATGGATTGAGACGCAGCCCAGACGCGTGGTCAGTTCGCGCCAGTCATCCCGCCATTCATCCAGCAGCAGCCCGCGCGGCAGTTCAGGCGCAGCTTCTTGTGCCGCTTCCAGAGCATCGATTTCAAACGACGAAAGCAGCGGCGGAGTCATTCCCTGCCAGAATTCACGGGCCGCCAGCGCCACCATTTTACCGGTCAACGGGCCGGTGCCAGTAGTAGGCTTAATTTCGATATTCGCCATCATGCCGTGCTGACGGCAGCGCTCGGCCACTTCAATCAGCAGCGGCAACGGTTCACCTTTGAACTCACCGCTATACCAGCTTCCGGCGTCCACTTTCAGCAGATCCTGCCATGCCAGTTCGCCCGCCACGCCCCAGCCGTTACTGGTCCGTTCGAGGTTGTCATCGTGGAGTAAAAAAATCAGCCCATCTTTCGATAACTTAGCGTCAAACTCAATCATCGTATGACCGTAGCGAGCGCCGGTATCGATAGCCGCGAGGGTATTTTCCGGAGCCAGTTTACCGCCGCCCCGGTGGGCGACGATATGAGGATAAGGCCAGTGACTCATGCGCGTTGTCCTGTTTCACTATCAAAAAGATGCAGATCCCCCGGCGGCAGATGTAGCCACAGAGTGCAGCCCGCCCGTGGACGCTGCAGATGCGACAGCCTGACCACCAGCTTCTGTTCGCCCCAGCGCCCGTGGGCGAGGTTATCGGCACCTAAAATTTCCAGCGTATCCATCACCAGCGGTACGCCACCTTCCGCCTGCGAGCTTAATGCAAAATGTTCCGGGCGGATACCGAGCGTCATCTTACGCCCGGCGTAGCGGCGATGCTCGCTGTTCATTGGCAAAAGCATTCCGTCCTCAAGCTCAAAGCGGCTACCGTCATCGCTGACCCGCCCTTTCAGTAGGTTCATTGCCGGGCTACCGATAAAGCTCGCCACAAAGAGGCTGGCCGGTTTTTCGTACACTTCAATCGGCGTGCCTATCTGTTCGGCAATCCCCTTATTCATCACCATCACCCGCTGAGCGAGGGTCATCGCTTCGACCTGATCGTGAGTGACGTACAGCGAAGTGGTTTTCAGACGGCGATGCAGCTGTTGCAGCTCAAGGCGCATCTGTACGCGCAGCTTGGCATCGAGGTTGGAGAGCGGCTCATCAAACAGGAATACCGCCGGGTCACGAACGATGGCTCGCCCCATCGCCACGCGCTGGCGCTGGCCGCCGGAAAGCTCGCGTGGACGGCGCTTTAGCAAACCGTCCAGCTCCAGAATTCTTGCCGCTTCCTGCACGCGCTCGGCAATTAATCCCTTGCCCATGCCGCGAATCTTCAAGCCCCAGGCCATGTTCTCTTCCACACTCATATGCGGGTAGAGGGCGTAGTTCTGGAACACCATCGCGATACCGCGATCTTTCGGCTCCATTTCAGTAACGCGCTTGCGGTCAATCCAGATATCGCCGCTGGTCACTCTCTCAAGCCCCGCCACCATCCTAAGCAACGTTGATTTCCCGCAGCCCGATGGGCCGACCATCACGATAAATTCTCCGTCCGCCACGTCCAGCGTTAACGGTTGAATGACCTGGGTTTTGCCATCCCAGCTTTTCGTTACTGCCTGTAGTTTTAAACCAGCCATTTTATTTCTCACTATCGACCAGGCCACGCACAAACGCGCGCTGCATGGCTAAAACGATGACAACCGGGGGAATCAGCGTGAGCAGCATCGCCGCCATCACCTGGTTCCACTGCGTAGTGCCTTCGCCGGTGGCAATCATGCCTTTAATGCCGGCGACGGCGGTGCCAAGATTCACATCCTGAATAATCAGCAGCGGCCACAGGTACTGGTTCCAGCCGTAGATAAAGGTGATAACGAACAGCGCCGCCAGATTGGTTTTCGACAACGGCAGCACGATATCGCGAAAGAAGCGCATCGGTGACGCGCCGTCGATACGCGCGGCCTCAATCAGCTCGTCCGGTAACGTCATAAAGAACTGGCGGAACAGGAAGGTGGCGGTGGCCGAAGCCATCAACGGCAGCGTTAGCCCGGCGTAGCTATCGAGCATTTTCAGGTTGGCGATGACTTCCACGGTCGGGAAAATACGCACTTCAACCGGCAGCATCAGAGTGATGAAAATCATCCAGAAGAACAGGTTACGCAGCGGAAAGCGGAACCAGACGATGGCGAAAGCGGAGAGCATTGATACCGCGATTTTGCCCACCGTGATGCCGAAGGCCATAATGAAGCTGTTGAGCATCATCAGCCAGAACGGCGCGCTGTTGGCCCCGACGCCGTTCACCCAGATGGTTTTCATGTTGTCGAGCAGGTGCCTGCCGGGGATCAAGGTCATCGGCGTTTCAAAGACCGCTTTGCTATCCAGCGTCGCCGCAACAAAGGCGACATACAGCGGGAACAGGATTACCGCGATGCCTAAAATCAACATGGTGTGGCTGAAAATCGTCAGCCCGCGACGGTTCTCAATCATTGGTAGCGCACCTTACTTTCAACGTAGCGGAACTGCACCACCGTCAGAATAATGACGAGGAACATCAGCACTACCGACTGGGCGGCGGAAGCCGAAAGGTCGAGCCCGGCAAAACCCTCACGGTAGATTTTATAAATCAGCGTTGTCGTTGCCTGTACCGGCCCGCCGCCGGTTGCGGCATCGATAACCGGGAAAGTATCAAAAAAGGCGTACACCAGGTTCACCACCAGCAGGAAGAAACTCACCGGGGCGATCAGCGGCAGCGCCAGCTTGAAGAAGCGGCGAACTGGCCCGGCGCCATCAATCGCGGCGGCTTCCACCAGCGAACGCGGGATAGATTGCAGCGCGGCGAAGAAGAATAGAAAGTTGTAACTAATCTGCTTCCATACCGAGGCGAAAACCACGAGGAACATCGCCTGTCCGCTGTTCTGCGCGTGGTTCCAGTCGTAACCAAGCTCGCCGAGAAAATGGGTAATTAGCCCGCGCCCGGGGTTGAACAGGAAGATCCACAGCACGGCGGCCACCGCAGGCGCAACGGCATAAGGCAGCAGCATTAGCGTTTGGTAGAAACGGCTGCCGCGCACCACGTAATCCACCAGCGCGGCAAAAAATAGCGAGATCAACAGGCCGCTGAAGGTGACCATCGTGCTGAACTTGATCGTGGTCCAGAACGAATCAAGATAGTACGGGTCGTGGAATAGCATCAGGAAGTTATCCAGACCAACAAACTGGCTGGAGAGCCCAAAAGGATCGACGCTCTGTAGCGAATACCACAGCGCTTCGCCCGCAGGCCAGATAAAGAAGATAACGGTGATGACCAACTGTGGCGCAACTAATGCGTAGGGCAGCCAGCGGGATTTAAACACCGGACGGGATGAGGACATAGTTAAACTCTGCGTTGGTTTCCCCTCACCCCGGCCCTCTCCCCAAAGGGGCGAGGGAGGAAAGACAGCCCGGAGCACTCTCTCGCATAGAGCATCGAACGGTCCCCTCTCCCCTATGGGGAGAGGGCTAGGGTGAGGGGGTCAGGCTATAAAATTAAGACTTCGTCGACTGCTCGAAACGGCGAAGCAGCTGATTACCGCGTTCAACGGCGGAGTCCAGCGCCTGTTGCGGCGTTTTCTTACCGGTCCATACGCTTTCCAGTTCCTCATCCACGATGGTGCGGATCTGCGGCATATTGCCCAGGCGCAGGCCCTTGGTAAACGGCAACGGCGGCTTGTTCAGCATCTGGCGCGTAGCGATATCAGCACCCGGGTTCTTATCATAGAAGCCCTGCTCACGGGTCAGGTTGTAAGCGGCAGTGGTAATTGGCAGATAGCCGGTTTTCTGATGCCATTCGGCAGCATTTTCTGGTTTAGCGAGGAAATCGAGGAATTTAGCGACGCCAGTATAAGTTTCTTTATCTTTACCTTGCATCACCCACAGGCTGGCCCCGCCGATAATGGCGTTCTGCGGCGCGCCCTTCACGTCGGCATCGTACGGCATCATGCCAACGCCGTAGTTGAATTTGGCGTACTGACGGATATCCGCCAGGGAGCCGGAAGAGGCGGTAGTAATCGCGCAGTCGCCGTTATAGAACTTCTCGGTGGACTCGTCTTTACGCCCGAAGTAACTAAAGTCGCCCTTCTTGTTCATCTCTTCGAGCAGGGCGATATGTTTCACCTGCTCCGGCTTGTTGAACTCCAGCACCGCATCGGTACCATCAAAGCCGTTGTTTTTGGTGGCGACCGGCAGACCATGCCAGGCGCTGAAGTTTTCAATCTGAATCCAGCCCTGCCAGCCGCTGGCGTAGCCGCACTTCATACCCGCCGCTTTCAGCTTGGCGGTATAGGCTGCCAGATCCTGCCAGGTTTTCGGTGGCTGTTCCGGGTCTAAACCCGCTTTTTTGAAGGCGTCTTTGTTGTAGTACAGCACCGGAGTGGAGCTGTTAAACGGCTGGGAGAGCAGATGGCCGGTTTTGGAGTCGGTGTAATAACCGGAAACGGTCGGCACGAACTGCGTCTCATCAAACTTGATGCCCGCATCGCTGAATACCTGGTAAACCGGTTTAATGGCTTTGGAAGCCATCATCGTCGCGGTCCCCACTTCATAGACCTGCAAAAGCGCCGGGGCGTTGCCGGTACGGAACGCAGCGATACCCGCGCTCAGGCTCTGCTCATAGTTGCCTTTGTAAACCGGAACAATTTTGTAATCAGGATTGGCCGCGTTGAAACGTTGCGCCAGTGAATCAACTTCTTTCCCTAACTCCCCTTCCATCGAATGCCAGAACGGAATAGTGGTTACCGCCAGGGCTTGTCCGGCAAACGCCAGGCTGAGCGCCAGTCCTAAAGCTGTATGTCGTAACGATTTCATCGGTTATCTCTCTTGTTGTTCCGGATGCGCGATTTCACGCGTTTTATGCTCGCGGGGGTAACATGACATGCTCGAATGACAGAAAAATAACTATTGCATTACAAAAATATTACAATAAATTGGCGAAAACATGATGAAACGGTGAAAAAAAAGTGGCAGGGAAATGGCAAAGCGAAAAAGAGAGGCAGGCCAGGCTACAGATAAAAGGGAATCTGTAGTTAAATAAGGTTCGTTAAAAAGCACTCTCCGGCGAACCGTCACAAGGAAAAATATGAAGACGCTTCATAAACCTACCGAGCGCGTTTTACTCATTCTGGAAACATTAGCCAACGCGGATGGGATGACGCTTTCTGAGCTATCGCTCAAAACGGACATTTCGAAAGGAACGATTTTTCCCATCCTCAAATCATTACAATACCGAAAATATATCAGTCACGACGATCGCAACGGTATTTACACCCTGGGGATCTCATGCGCGGTACTGGCCAGCTCAACGGTTGAAAAAGAGTTTTGGCTTAAAATGATCAACAGTGAAATGCACACGGTGGTCAATGAGTGCAATGAGGTTTGCCAGCTCGGAATTCTGGATGACGCCTGGGTGCTTTACGTTGATAAAGTGCAGGGCGAGCAAACCGTACAGCTGGTCTCTAAGGTAGGAACGCGTCTTCCGGCAATTTGCTCTGCGTTGGGAAAAGCACTGCTGCATAAGCATCGCGACGAAGAGATTCTGGAGCTCTATCCGCAAGGTCTCCCTTCCGTCACCGCTCGCAGCGTGATGGATATGACTCAGCTTCGTCAGCAGTTAGTGCAGGTCGCAGATAACGGTTATGCCATGGACGATCGGGAAATCAACGACGATACCATCTGCTTCGCCGTCCCCCTGCAGCAGAAAGGCATCATTCTGGCAGCAATTAGCGTCTCATTACCTTCCTTTCGCGCCACTGATGAAAAAACCCAGCAGGTCATTCGTTCGTTAAAAGACGCGAAAGACAGGATTGAAAGCGTGCTGAACAAGCTGCCCGATATCAAAAATTACTAATTCATTCACAATGCAATGCCGCAGGAATTGTGACTCCCCACACAATACCGATATTTAATCATTCGCTGCGGCACCTGTTCTTTCTGCTTATTCCCCCATCTATTCATTGACTTAATCAATTATCCAGACGTCTTTTTCGCCATTTGACTTCGCATTCATAGCGTGTTTTCTTATGTCAAGTCGCAAATACAAACACAGTTTGTATATACGAACAAACAAGAGGAAAAATATGCAAAGTCGTTACATCACACCAGCAATAACGGTTTTTGATGAACATGGCAGGCTGGATCCTGAAGGGAATTTCCGTCTGTACGATTTCATTAAAAAAAGCGTCTCGGGATTTGTCGTCATGGGCAGTACCGGTGAGTTTTTCTCCCTGGATATGAAAACCTCCCGTCAGATAATTCAAATGGCGGCAGAATTCCCACGCGAAGGTATAAAGGCCTATGCGGGCACCAGCCGCATGGATATTGACGAGTGCGTAGAGCTGGCAAACTACGCCGACGAATGCGGGCTTGATGGAGTTATGATTATCAGCCCCTGGTACTTCCGCCTGACTGATGAGGGAATTTATACATTTTATAGCCAGATAGCTCGCCGTACTGCCGCCAAAATCTTCATCTATAACTTCCCGGAACGTACCGGTTATTCCGTCTCGCCCGAAGTCTGTTTACGCCTCGCCAGAGAATTCCCCAATATTATCGGTCTTAAGGACACAATTCCGGACACCAATCATACAGCGCAGGTCATTCGCCAGGTAAAATCTGAACTGCCATATTTTGAAGTCTATGCCGGTTATGACAATAACTTTGCGCACAATATCTTGTCAGGAGGAGATGGATGTATCGGCGGGTTATCCAATATTTGCCCGGAGATCTTCCGCGACTGGATGCAGGCATTTAACGATAACAATCTGGACCAGATTTCGCTATTCCAGCAAAAAGTGGATGATTTAATGGATATTTACGCGGTTAACGATCCGTTCATTCCCACATTTAAAAAAGCGTTACAGCTACGCGGAATTATTCAGTCCGATCGCTGCACACCACCTTTTAGCACGCTCTCAACCGGCCAGACCGAAAGTATTCAGCGCATACTTTCCCGGGCTGGTATTGCCATTAATGCCTGACCTCAACGCGGAGGTATTATGAAAACGATCACAGCTTACGACAACCCGGTATTGAATTCCGCGATTACTAAATCATGGAAGCGCCTGGTGCCACTGATGTTTATTTTATACTTCATCGCCTTTATCGACAGGGTCAACGTGGGATTCGCCAAAGAGGCGATGCAGGTGGATATTGGGCTCTCTAACTCCGCCTTTGCCCTGGGCGCAGGGATATTTTTCGCCGCCTATGCGTTGTTTGGTATTCCAGCCAACCTGATCCTCAATAAGATTGGCGCGCAAAAATGGTTAAGCATCACCACCATCCTGTGGGGCATATTGTCTGCTCTCACCGGGCTGGTACAGACGGAAACCCAGTTTATTGTCCTGCGCTTCTTATTGGGATTAGGCGAAGCGGGTTTTTACCCCGGCATTCTGCTGCTGGCTTCTATCTATTTCCCCAATAAGGTTCGCGCATCCGTCGTCGGCATTTTCGTCCTCGGCGTCCCGCTGGCGTTGACCCTCGGCTCGCCTCTCTCCGGCGCACTACTGGAAATGCACGGTTTTCTCGGCAAGCCCGGCTGGTTCTGGATGTTCTTTATCGAAGGGATCCCAGCGGTCATCATGGGGATCTTTGCCTGGTTCTGGCTCGACGATACGCCGGACAAAGCTCGCTTCCTGAGCGAAGAGGAGAAAAAAGCGCTAATTGAACAGCTTCAACAGGAGCAGCGACAAACCGAAACCAGCAGCGTCAGTACCGCGCTGAAAAGCCTTAAAGTCTGGCACCTGGCGCTGATCTACGGCACCATCCAGATCAGCGTTTACGGACTGATGTTCTTCCTGCCTTCACAAGTTGCCTCATTAATGGGATCCACGCTCGGCTTTAAAGAGTCGTTAGTTGCCGCCATTCCGTGGGCCTGCTCTGCCGTCGGCGTTTATTACATCCCGCGTCTGGCAGACAAAATGCCGAACCGGCGGATCCTGATTTCGGTACTGTGCATGCTGGCAGCGGCGCTGGGTCTGTTTGTTTCGGCCTGGTCAGGCCCGGTGCTGGCCATTGCCGCCCTCTCGCTCTCGGCGATCGGCTTCCTCTCCGTACAGCCTATTTTCTGGACCTTCCCGGCGCAGATTGTGTCAGGTTCAGCGCTGGCGGCCAGTATCGGCTTCTGTACCACGATGGGCGCATTTTGTAGCTTTCTGGCTCCGCTCATTCGCGTTGAGGTCGATGCCTTCTTCGGCAACGATTCGGCGGGACTGGTTGCCCTGTCGCTTATCACCGTCTGCTGCGCACTGCTGATTGCCGCACTCGCGGGCAGAAAAGCGACAAACGGCGTCGCGGTCACCCACCACTAAAATCCTGATGCACTCATAAAAAAGGATAAATAAAATGCAGACCATCTTAAAAATTGACCCTACTGACAACTTGATCGTTGCGCTGCAAGACTTACGCAAAGACCAGCGGGTTAACTGGAACGATGAAGAGTACGTTTTACAAAGCAATGTCAAAGCCAAACACAAGTTCGCCACCTAGGATATCCAGCCCGGCGATATCGTTTCGCTATATGGCGTTCCGGTTGGCAAAGCGACACAGCCCATCACCCGCGGCGAAGCCATCACCACCGACAATATCAAACATTATGCGGCCCCGGTTTCGCTTGACGACGTTGCGCCAGCAGCCCGATGTCTCCGCCTGGCAGCAGCGGACCTTCCGCGGGATCGTCCGTGAAGATGGCCGGGTCGCCACGGCAAACTACTGGCTGGTCATTCCGCTGGTTTTCTGTGAAAACCGCAACGTTCAGCGCGTCACCGATGCGCTAAACGACGCCCTCGGCTATGCCAATTACGGCCTGAAAAATTTCGCCCGACAGGTAACATCGGCCAGTGCTTTAAACGATAACCGGCATCTGCCCTTCCCGCATCTTGACGGTATCCGCTGTATCACCGTCAACTCCGGCTGCGGCGGCGCGACATCAGACAGCATGACAATGTGCGACGTCCTTGCCGCTTATTCCGATCACCCTAACGTTCTCGGCGTAACGGTCTTCGCGCTGGGTTGTGAAAAAGCGCGAATTGTTGATTTCAAGGCCGCACTCGCGAAGCGTAACCCACAGTTCAGCAAGCCGGTAATCTACTTCAGACAGCAGGACTGGAGTAGCGAAGAAAAAATGATGCAGGATGCATTGACCGAAACGTACAACGCAATCCGCGAAGCGCCCGTCGCTGAGCGTCAGGACGTCCCGCTCTCCCACCTCAAAATCGGCGTGAAATGTGGCGCTTCCGACGGATTCTCAGGGATCAGCGCGAACCCGGCCATGGGCGAAGTATCAGACCGTCTTGTCGCCCTTGGCGGCGCATCCGGGCTGGCGGAGTTCCCGGAGCTGTGCGGCGCGGAGGGGGATATCGTACAACGCTGCATGAATCGCGAGCTGAAAGAGAAGTTTCTGTCGCTGATGAAAAACTATGAGCATGTGGCTAACTTCTTTGGCACCACCATTGCCGATAATCCCAGCCCGGGAAATATTGCCGATGGACTGATTACTGACGCCATCAAATCCGCCGGTGCGGCGAAAAAAGGCGGCAGAGCGCCGGTGAGCGCAGTATGCGATTACGCCGAACCGATGGGCGAGAGCGGCCTTTCACTGGTCTGCACGCCGGGCAATGATGTCGATGCGGTGACGGGACTGGTTGCAGCGGGATGCAACGTCGTTATCTTCTCAACCGGGCTCGGTACGCCGACGGGTAACCCTATCGTTCCGGTTCTCAAAGTCTCGACCAACTCTACGCTGGCGAAAAAGATGCCGGATATTATCGATTACGACTGCGGGCCAATTATCGAAGGTACCCCGCTGGCGGAAATTGCCGACGGCCTGTTTGAGAAAATTATCGCCACCGCCAGCGGGACCTGGCAGACAAAAGCGGATGCGCTTGAACAGTATGATTTTATGATGTGGAAACGATCGCTGGAGCTGTAGGAATCGAGCAAAACGCCCGGCAGCTTGCTGACAGGGTTAGTTCTTGTGGAATTGCCCGGTGGTGGCTAGCGCCTTACCGGGCCTACGAAAAATGCACAATTTGTTGATATTGTGGGTTTTGTAGGCCGGGCAAGGCGTCAGCCGCCGCCCGGCAGAAACGCGAGCACAATCTTTAAACCTGGTTTGTCATCAGACTCAAACGCCCGGCATCTGCCGGGCGTTTTTACTTCATTACCCGCCCAGATAGGCGCTGCGCACCGCTTCGTTAGCCAGCAGCGCATCGCCGGTATCTTCCAACACCACGTGGCCGTTTTCCAGCACGTAGCCGCGGTCGGCCAGCTTCAGCGCCTGATTAGCATTCTGCTCGACAAGAAATATTGTCATCCCTTGTTCGCGCAGCTGTTCGATGGTGTCGAAGATTTGCTGAATGATAATCGGCGCAAGTCCCAGCGAGGGCTCATCGAGCAGCAGCAGACGCGGCTGGCTCATCAACGCACGGCCAATCGCCAGCATCTGCTGTTCGCCGCCGGACATAGTGCCCGCTCGCTGAACCCGACGTTCATGCAGGCGCGGAAACAGCTCGTAGACCCACTTGATGCGGGTCTGAAACTGGTCACGCTCGGCAAAAAAGCCGCCCATCGCCAGGTTCTCTTCTACCGTCATGCGCGAGAAGACGCGACGCCCTTCCGGCACAATCGCCACCGCTTCACGCATGATCTTCGCCGTTTGCCAGTCGGTAATATCTTTACCGTCGAAAACAACGCGCCCGCTGGAAGCGCGCGGATCGCCGCACAGCGTACCCAGCAGCGTGGTTTTCCCCGCGCCGTTCGCGCCAATCAGGGTGACAATCTCCCCCTGGTTGATGTGCAGACTGACGTTATGCAGCGCCTGAATCTTGCCGTAGTGCGCGCTGACGTTGTCAAAAGATAACATCACTTTTTCCATCTTATCCGTCACCACCATTATGCTTCACCTAAATAGGCGCGGATCACGTCCGGGTTATTGCGGATCTCTTCCGGCGTACCGTTGGCCAGCGGCGTGCCCTGGTTTACCACGTAAATACGGTCAGAAATGCCCATCACCAGCTTCATATCGTGCTCAATCAGCAGGATAGTGGTGTTGTGATGGTTGCGCAGCTCGACGATCAGTTCGTCCAGCTCTTTGGTTTCTTTCGGGTTCAACCCTGCCGCCGGTTCGTCGAGCATCAGGATTTCCGGCTGGGTCACCATACAGCGGGCGATCTCCAGACGACGCTGGTCGCCATAGGCCAGGTTGCTGGCCTGACGGTTAGCGTGCTCAAGCAGGCCGATACGCTCAAGCCAGGTGGCGGCGCGATCGAGCGCTTCGCTCTGCGCACGACGGAAAGATGGCGTTTTCAGCAGACCAGAGAAGACGCCGGTTTTCAGCTGCTGATGTTGCGCCACCAGCAGGTTTTCAATCACCGTCATTTCGCGGAACAGGCGCACGTGCTGGAAAGTACGCACCACGCCCATACGGGCAATCTGCTGGCCCGGCAACCCTTCGAGATGCTGGTCGCGTAGCATAATGCTACCGCCGGTCGGTTTATAGAAACCGGTCAGGCAGTTAAATACCGTCGTTTTGCCGGCACCGTTAGGGCCGATAAGCGACACAATTTCCCGCTCGCGCAGCTCCAGCGACACGTTGTTGACCGCCAACAGGCCGCCAAAACGCATCATCAGACCGTTTACGGACAATAATGGCTGACTCATGCCTGCTCTCCTTTCGCTTGACCGTTTTTCAGCTTCAGCTGCGGACGGGTCATCGGCAGAAGGCCCTGCGGACGCCAGATCATCATCAGTACCATTAACGCACCCAGCATCAACATGCTGTATTCATTGAAATCACGCATCAGCTCGCGCGATACCACCAACAGAACTGCCGCCAGGATCACCGCAAACTGCGAACCCATCCCGCCCAGCACCACAATCGCCAGCACAAAGGCAGATTCGGCGAAGGTAAAGGATTCCGGGCTGACGAAGCCCTGACGCGCGGCGAACAGGGTTCCGGCAAAACCGGCAAACGCGGCGCTGATGGTAAAGGCGGTCAGCTTGATGCGCGTCGGGTTGAGGCCCAACGAACGACAGGCGATTTCATCTTCACGCAGCGCTTCCCATGCGCGGCCCAGCGGCATACGCAGCAGGCGGTTGATAACAAACAGCGAGAAGACCACCAGCAGCAGGGCAACCAGATAGAGGAAAATCACCCGGTCGCTAGGGTCGTATTTCATACCAAAGAAGTTGCTGAAAGTGTCCCAGCCGCCTTCGCGAGCGCTGCGGCTAAACTCAAGGCCAAAGAGGGTTGGTTTTGGGATCTGGCTGATACCGTTCGGGCCACCGGTTATCTCGGTATTATTGAGCAGCAGGATACGCACGATTTCGCCGAAACCGAGGGTCACAATCGCCAGATAGTCGCCGCGCAGGCGCAGTACCGGGAAGCCAAGCAGGAAACCCGCAGCCGCTGAAACCAGCCCCGCCAGCGGCAGGCAGGTCCAGAATCCCAGACCGTAATAGTGATTCAGCAGCGCGAAGGTGTAAGCGCCGATAGCGTAGAAACCGCCATAGCCCAGAACCAGCAGGCCAGAAAGCCCGACCACCACGTTAAGACCCAGGCCGAGGATGATATAAATCATCGTCAGGGTAGCGATATCCACCGTCCCGCGCGACACCATAAACGGCCACGCCACGGCGATAACCAGCAGCGCAATCAGGAACAGTTTCTGCTTAACCGTCGAACCATCGATAGCCGGCAGAATAAACTTCGGCCCGGAGACGTTTTTCATGGTTTTCTGAAAAACAGGACGCAGTAGCTGGAAGAGGAAGACGACCGCGGTGCCGATAAAAATCCACTGCCAGCGGATATCCGCGGCGGTATCCACCACCAGCTTGGTGCCGTCCAGCTCCAGCTGCACGCCCATAAAAACGCCAGCCAGAATAAAGAACATCACCGCAGACAACAGCGCCATCGCAAAATGCATCGGTTTCATACTTTCTCTACCTCCGGGCGGCCCAGAATGCCGGTCGGCATCACCAGCAGCACCACAATCAGCAAGGCAAAGGAGACGACATCTTTATATTCCGTGCTGAGATAGGCAGAGGAAAGCGCTTCAGCGATACCCAAAATCAGACCGCCAATCATCGCTCCTGGAATACTGCCGATGCCACCCAGAACCGCAGCGGTAAAGGCTTTCATCCCGGCCATAAAGCCGATATAGGGGTTGATAACACCGTAGAACTGACCGAGCAACACACCCGCGACCGCCGCCATTGCAGCGCCGATCACAAAGGTCAGCGCGATCACGCGGTCGGTGTTAATCCCCAGCAGGCTGGCCATTTTGAGGTCTTCAGCACAGGCGCGACAGGCACGGCCCATGCGGGAATAGCGGATAAACACCGTCAGCGCCAGCATGGCGATAAAGGTTACGACCCAGATAACGGCCTGCATGGTGGTGATGGTAGCAGAGAAGTTTTCGCTGCTGCCTACCGTCCACTGGCCGTTAAACAGACTCGGCAGCGCGACATCGCGCGAACCTTCCGTCAGGCTGACGTAGTTTTGCAGGAAAATGGACATCCCGATGGCGGAGATCAGCGCAATCAGGCGCTTGGAGCTGCGCACGGGCCGGTAGGCCACGCGTTCAATACTCCAGCCGTAGGCGCTGGCGATGACGATAGCCCCGACGAATCCAGCGGCGACCAACAGCCAACTGGTATCAATGCCCATCATCATCAGAGCGGCAATAATCATGAAGGAGACATAGCTGCCAATCATGTAAACCTCGCCGTGGGCGAAGTTAATCATGCCGATAATGCCGTACACCATGGTATAGCCGATGGCGATCAGCGCGTAGGTACTGCCCAGCGTGACGCCGTTAAACATCTGCTGCAGAAAATAGAGAAACTGCTCGGACATAAGGTAACCTTTTTCTACCGCCCGACGCGCGGGCGGTGGGATAACTTGTCTTATGGCTTATTTCGCGAGGGTGGATGACCCGTCCGCATGCCACTGGAAGACACCAAACTCAAATCCCTTCAAATCGCCTTTTTCGTCCCAATTCAGCGGCCCAATCACGGTTTTCGCACCGTGAGCTTTCAGATCTTTGATTAAATCCAGCGGCTCCTGGCTGCTGGCTCTCTCCATCGCCTGCGCCAGAGACTGCACGGCGGCGTAGGTGATCCAGACATACGGACCGCTTGGATCTTTCTTCTCAGCTTTGAGCGCGTCAACGATAGCGCTGTTCGCCGGATCCTGGTCATAGCGTTTTGGCATCGTGACCAGCATGCCTTCCGCCGCGTCGCCTGCAATATTCGACAGTGATGCGTTACCCACACCTTCCGGCCCCATAAACACGGTTTTCAGGCCGACGGATCGTGCCTGGCGCAGCATCTGGCCCATTTCCGGGTAGTAGCCGCCGTAGTAAACAAAGTCGATATTGTCTTTCTTCAGGCGCGCCAGCAGCGCGGAGAAGTCTTTTTCACCGGCGGTAATACCGTCAAAGAAGACAATGTTCGCACCGCCTTTTTTCAGGCTATCCTGGACAGAACGCGCCAGGCCTTCACCGTATTGCTGCTTGTCATGAATAATAGCAATACGCTGCGGTTTGACGGTTTCCATGATGTATTTAGCAGCGGTCGGCCCCTGAGAAGAGTCCAGACCCGCGGTACGCATAATGTACTGGTAGCCGCGCTGAGTCAGTTCCGGGTTCGTCGCCCCCGGAGAGATCATCAGAACACCCTCGTCTTCATAGATATCTGATGCGGGCTGAGTTGAGGAAGAGCAGAGGTGACCGATAACATACTGGATGCCGTCGTTAATGATTTTGTTGGCAACCGCAACGGCCTGTTTCGGGTCACAGGCGTCGTCATATTCCACGCCAACCAGCTTATCGCCCTTAATGCCGCCCTGGGCATTAATGTCTTTAATTGCCTGGCGTGCGCCGTTGAACTCCATATCGCCCCACTGGGCTACCGGGCCAGACATCGCACCGACAACAGCGACTTTAATATCCTTGGCCATTACCGCATGGGACATCGCCAGTGCGACGAATCCCGCGATAATTGTTTTCGCGTTCCTTTTCATGCTGCAGAACCCCATTCGTGATGTGATGTAAATATTTTGTATTTTTATGGTTAAAAAGCATTCTGTGCTTTTATTAAACAACGCTACTTTTACCATTATCTTTAATGGTTTAGCGCAGTTTTTTGCCTAAATCCAGATTAAAATCTCTATTTTTCAGGCGATTAAGCAAAGATAATATTCTGTATTTGCGGGAAGATAAACAAAAAAAGTCCAGTAAACAGCATAAAATAACGATACATAAGGCGGAATAAAACGCTACATATTAGGTTAAAATTCTGCTTATTTTTCGATCCATGATGAATTGCGCTACCCTGCTCCATCCAGGAAAACGAATCACCTGATGAATGCGCAAAAAACAGCGCTCCGCCTGACAGTGAATTTGGATACACTGACGCATCCGTTTTGACTGGACTCACCGCGCATGAAACTGACCATTATTCGTTTACAACACTTCAGCGATCAGGACCGCATCGACTTAGCGAAAATCTGGCCGTCGCAGGATCTGGCAGCATTAACCTTAGATGATCGCCAGCGTATTTATGCCGCCCGTTTTAACGAGCGCCTGCTGGGTGCGGTTCGCGTAACGCGCAACGGCGCCGAGGGTAAGTTGAGTGCGCTGTGCGTGCGTGAAGTGACCCGCCGTCGCGGCGTCGGGCAATATTTAGTCGAGGAAGTCTTGCGGGATAACCCGGAAATCAGCCGCTGGCAGGTAGAGGATGCTGGCGTGGAAGACCGCAGCGTGATGGCGGCGTTTATGCATACGCTGGGATTTAGCACGCAGACGGGCGGTTGGGAAAAACGCTGAAAGTAGCCCGGACAGGCGCGACCAAACACTAAAAAAGGCAACTTGCGTTGCCTTTTTGCTTCTACCTTTGCCCTCACCTATACGAAGACGCAAGGAGCCACTGATTTAACCAAGAATTTCGCGTTGCAGAAAGGCGGCAAGAACCGAAATCCCCGGTCGCTTACATCAGTAAGCGACCGGGGTTGAGGGACACGGCCAACGTATCTGCGGCGCGAAAGGCGCAGGTTAAATTTATTTGGCGTCGGTCGCGGTACCGTTAGCATGCCAGGTAAACACGCCGAACTCGAAGCCTTTCAGATCGCCCTTCTCGTTCCAGGAAAGCGGCCCCATAACGGTTTCGACCGTCGCCCCCTTCAGATACTTAGCGATTTCAGCCGGATCTTCAGACTGATTCAGGCCCGCTTCCAGCGATTGCAGCGCGGCATAGGTGGTCCACACGAACGCGCCGCTCGGATCCTGTTTTTTAGCTTTGATCGCGTCTACGATCGGTTTGTTCGCCGGAACCTGGTCGTAGTTCTTCGGCTTGGTGACCAGCATGCCTTCCGCCGAAGCGCCAGCGATGTTAGACAGCGAAACGTTCGCTACCCCTTCTGGACCCATAAACTGGGTTTTCAGGCCAGCGGCGCGGGACTGACGCAGGATCTGCCCCATCTCCGGGTGATAGCCGCCGTAATAGACAAAGTCGATATTTTCTTTCTTCAGACGCGCAACCAGGGTGGAGAAATCTTTCTCCCCAGCGGTGATACCGTCAAAGAACACCACGTTAGCGCCGCCTTTCTTCAGGTTATCCTGCACCGCACGCGCCAGGCCTTCACCATACTGCTGCTTATCATGAACAATCGCGATACGCTGCGGCTTCACCTGGTCCAGAATATATTTTGCGGCGGTCGGACCCTGGTCAGAATCGAGGCCAGTGGTACGCAGAATCAAGTGATAGCCGCGAGCAGTCAGTTCCGGTGCGGTTGCCGCTGGAGTGATCATCAGCACGCCTTCATCTTCATAGATATCAGACGCCGGCTGAGTGGAAGAGGAGCACAGGTGACCGATAACGTATTTAATGCCGTCGTTGATCACTTTGTTGGCCACGGCAACTGCCTGTTTCGGGTCACAGGCGTCGTCGTATTTTACCATTTGCAGCTTATTGCCTTTGATGCCGCCTTTGGCATTGATATCCGCAATTGCCTGCTCTGCCCCAGTAAATTCCTGGTCGCCATACTGCGCTACCGGGCCAGACATCGCGCCAACAACGGCAACTTTAATGTCTTCAGCCATTGCCGCACTGCTCATTATCAAGGCAATACATCCTGCCAGTAACGCTTTACCCTTCATATTCATCCTGAGGCTCCCCATTATTATGGTTTTTTGCATTTGTTGTGATGTTGTTTATTAGCGCATTATTCTAATTAGACACATAAGAAAAGCATATGATAGTTAGATTAGGGTCTGCTGCCTGCGCTTTTGCAGCACACTATGCTAAACATACCGTCATTCAGGATAATTGGAAACGATAAAATTGCGGGTTATGTAACAGATAAGTGACAAATAAAAATCTACGCCAAAAGAAAACGTCACGGGCTAAACGATAGACGGGATGTATATAACGCGTAGGGATAATGAGTCTGCGGCAGCATCAACCGCCGCAGAGTGTAGGATTAGTTCTTCAGTATGCGGGCCAAAATATCCAGCGCCTTAGTAAACTGCGCATCCGGAATGGTCAACGGATAGAGGAAGCGAATAACGTTACCGTAAACACCGCAGCTCAACAGCAGCAGACCGTTTTCCTGGGCTTTTTGCAGGATCTGACGAGTGATTTCCGCCGATGGCTCGCCGGTTTGCGGATCGTTAAATTCTACCGCTACCATTGACCCCTGACCGCGAACGTCAGCAATGGCCGGGCAGTTCTGACGCGCCTGATTTAGCACCTCTTTCAGATGACTACCCAGCTGTTCAGCACGCTGACACAGCTGCTCTTCTTCAATGACATCAAGTACCGCGTGCGCCGCCGCCACCGCCAGCGGGTTCCCGGCGTAGGTGCCACCGAGGCCGCCAGGTGCCGGAGCATCCATCACTTCGGCACGACCCACCACGCCGGAAAGCGGGAAGCCACCGGCGAGGCTTTTGGCCATCGTCATCAGGTCAGGCTTCACATCATAGTGCTGCATCGCAAACAGCTTGCCGGTACGCGCAAAGCCGGTTTGCACCTCATCGGCTATCAACAGAATACCGTGGGTATCGCACAGCGTGCGCAATGCCTGCATGAAGTCAGACGGTGCAACATTAAAGCCGCCTTCGCCCTGAATCGGCTCCAGCACAATCGCCGCGACCTGGTCTGCTGCAATATCGGCTTTGAAAATGCGCTCAAGGCTTTTCATCGCGTCGGCGGTAGTAATACCGTGAGCGGCATTTGGGTAGACGGCGTGATAAACCGATCCCGGGAACGGGCCAAAGCCAATCTTATAGGGGGCCACTTTGCCGGTCAGCGCCATGGTCATAAAGGTACGGCCGTGGAAACCGCCGCCAAAGGTGATTAACCCCGGGCGTCGGGTATAAGCGCGAGCAATCTTCACCGCGTTTTCAACAGCTTCCGCACCGGTGGTAAAGAACGCGGTTTTCGCCGGGCCATCAATCGGCGCCAGGTCGTTAATGCGTTCAGCCAGGGTGACATAGCTCTCATATGGGACAATCTGATAAGCGGTATGGGTAAATGCCTGTAGTTGCTGTTCAACTGCGGCAACTACTTTTGGATGGCGATGACCGGTGTTCAGCACCGCAATACCGGCGGCAAAATCAATCACCTCATTGCCTTCAAGATCCCACAACGTAGCGTTCTCTGCTTTCTCAACAAAGTAGCTGCACATTACCCCTACGCCACGCGGAGTCGCCTGCTGGCGACGCTGATTCAGTTCTGAACTTTTCACCCGAGAATCTCCTGTCATGTGTGTCACGCTATCGCAACAAATTCGAAACTATGTCGTTTATTTACACAGGATTTGGCTCTACAATCGAGTACCAATTCAGATTATCTGAGGGATCCAATTGCGCTCGCTCGTCGCAGACCTGGTACTGGTCAGATTGCAGGAAGAAGCAGACCCACTCCTGCATAAACGTCTTTATAAGGCGATTCGCCGCTCAATTCTGGACGGTTCTCTGCCGCCCCATAGCCGCCTGCCCCCCTCACGAGATCTGGCCGGGGAATTACGAATGTCACGCAACACAATTTTAACGGTTTACGAACAACTACTTGCGGAGGGATATATCGTTTCCCGCCGCGGTAGCGGGACGTTTGTGGCAAAAACGCTGCCTGATATGTTCCCTTCCGCAAGCAGCGGCAATGAAAACAGCGCCATGCCTGCGACAACAGCGTATATCTCCCGACGCGGTCAGCATCTACTGAGTCACGTTAGCGCCAGCCCTCGTCAGTGGGGAGCTTTTATCCCTGGCGTTCCGGACGTCAACGCCTTCCCCCACCCGTTATTCAGTAAAATTCAGGCGCGCATCAGCCGCCGCCCGAAACCGGAACAACTTAGCTATAGCTGCAATGGCGGCACGCCCGAACTGCAACATGCGCTGGTGGACTACTTAAGAGTAGCGCGCGGCGTGCAGTGTCAGGCAGATCAGATTCTTATTACTGAAGGGATCCACCAGGCCATCGACCTGGTCACCCGTATGCTGTGCGACAACGGGGATCTTGCCTGGGTCGAAGAACCGTCTTATTGGGGTATTCGCCACGTGCTGGCGATGAATGAAGTACGAGCAGAACCGATTACCGTTGATGCCAATGGCCTGTGTCCGCCCGACACCATCGCCGAAGCCCCAGGGCTTATCTTCGTCACGCCATCCCATCAGTATCCGCTGGGCGCGGTAATGAGCCTCGAGCGCCGACAACGGCTACTGGCGCTAGCCCATCAGCACGGAAGCTGGATTGTAGAGGATGACTACGATAGTGAGTTTCGCTTTTCCGGTCAGCCGATACCGGCTCTTCAGGGCCTGGCCCCCGAAGCGCCGGTGGTCTACGTCGGCACGTTCAGTAAGACGCTCTATCCGGGACTGCGGCTAGGCTATGTGGTGCTTCCCCGACCGCTGACGGCTGAACTCAAAAACGCCCATGCCGAACTGTATCGCGGTGGTCACTCGCTGATCCAGCTGGCGCTGGCGGAGTTTATCAACGCCGGTCATTACTCGGCGCATATTCGCCGTATGCGCCTGCTGTACAGCCGCCGCCGCATCTTTTTGACCGAGCTGATTCAGCAATATTGCGGCCCGCACGCACTATCGGATTTTAGCGATAATGCCGGACTGCATCTGATACTGAACTTGCCGGATGAGGCGGATGACGTGGCGATTGCTCAGGACGCGAACAAGCACAATATTCTCGTGCGCCCGCTATCTCGCTACTACCTGACGGCACAACGTAAGAAAGGGTTATTGATGGGTTTTGCCTCTCAGCCTGAAGCGCAGATGGAACCGGCGTTCAATATTTTGCTGGAGTGCTTACGGATGTACTGTCCGCAGGCGTTAAAAACGCTAAATCCAGGCCATTAAAATATAAAAATAAAAGAGAGGATTGCGCATAAAAAAAAGATAGATATACCGATGATGACGCCTGTGTTTGTTGAACTATGTTGCTTCTTTTTAGTAACCACTTGAGAAATACCGGCAAACGCCCGGACAGTAACCCACTCAAGGTAAATATGCTCCCCATTGTCATCAATCAGGACCAGCCCGACTTCACAATCAGAAGCTAGCTTCAATAAAGCATGCCCCGTAGCTTCCCGAAAGGGCACAGAGACATCCTGTAACTTTGAAGGTCTTTCCCCCTTATCTTCGCCAATATACGTAAGAATCACCGACGTCTCAGCTGATTCCAGATCTGATTTAACAAGACCAATCTGATCGCCACCTAATTCTTCAACTTCCACCCAAAACTCGGCCACATCCATGGCCTGCCAGAATTCAAAAAGTAGTCTGTCTTTCTCTTCTTCCGTCGCCGCCGAGGTGAGTAAGCGCCATTTTTCAATAAGTTCATGTGCCATGAAAAATCCTGTCCCTGGTAATTTGAGGTACAGGCATGCTAGCAAAATGAGAACGCAGGGAAACGAACAACTAAAGTTGATGCAGGATTTTCAGAAAAGGGGAATCTATATAAAAACAAAAGCCGGATAACGTTTATCCGGCTTATTTCCTGGAGAGCTTGAATCAGGCTTCAATAGCAGCGCGCAGTTTTTTCATGGCGTTCTTTTCAAGCTGACGTACACGTTCAGCCGAAACGCCGTAACGATCTGCCAGTTCCTGCAGCGTGGACTTGTTATCTTCGTCCAGCCAGCGGGCGCGGATAATATCCTGGCTACGCTCGTCGAGGCCCTGCATCGCGTCGGTCAGCTTATTCGCCGCCTGCTCTTCCCAGTTGTCGTCTTCAATGCCGTCGGCAAAGTTAGACGTTTTATCCTGCAGATAGAGCACCGGTGCCATCGGCTGGCTATCGGACTCATCATCCGACGACATATCGAAGGTCATGTCCTGCGCTGCCATACGTGACTCCATCTCACGCACGTCTTTGCTCGACACGCCCAGCTCACGGGCAACCATTTCCACTTCATCCTGGTTGAACCAGCCCAGACGCTGCTTAGTTTTACGCAGGTTAAAGAACAGCTTACGCTGCGCTTTAGTGGTTGCGACCTTCACGATACGCCAGTTACGCAGCACGTATTCGTGAATTTCCGCTTTGATCCAGTGCACGGCGAAGGAAACCAGGCGCACGCCCACTTCCGGGTTAAAACGGCGCACGGCTTTCATCAGGCCGATATTACCTTCCTGAATCAAATCCGCCTGCGGCAGGCCATAGCCCGAGTAATTACGAGCAATATGAACAACAAAGCGCAGGTGAGACAGGATCAGCTTTTTCGCTGCTTCCAGATCGCCCTGGTAATGCAGCTTTTCAGCAAGCTCCCGCTCTTCATCAGCCGATAACATCGGCCAAGTGTTCGCAGCCCGGATGTACGATTCCAGGTTACCAACGGGGGCTAAGGCTAAAGTTTGCATATCTTTGGTCATTCAAATCCTCTCAATCGATATCTTCTGACATCATTCTGTCCTCACAACGGAGCAACAAACATGCCAGCATTGATGAGCAACGAGAATATCACTCACATTAGTATCAGACAGTGATTTTATCCACAAGTTCCATGCAATGATGTGAATAGATTACGCACAAAATGTGACATGGAGATGAACTAAAGGGAAGAGCCGACAGGGACTCTTTCCCTGCAGAGAGACATTCAGTGCAGGGAAAGATTATACCAGATTTTTATTACTCGGGAGTAAAGTGACGTAAATGTTGAACGGTTGCCAGCCAGGCCGCAACCCAACCAATCATCGAACAAACCAGCAGCATCAACAGGCATTCATCGAAGCCTAAACCACTGAGCTCGAACTGAGTACCGAACACTTTCGCCACTTCGGTGACCGCCGACGACAGGCGCATCACCATAATTTCTGACAGAATCAGCGACAAAAATGCGCCGGAGAAACCTAACAGCGCGCCGCCATACAGGAACGGACGCAGAATAAAGCCATCGGTCGCGCCAATAAGTTTCTGCACGTTGATAGTATCGCGACGGGCAAAGATGCTTAAACGCACACTGTTGCCGATAACCAGGAATACCGCCGCAATCATCAGCACACCGATCATCGCCGAAACGCGCCCAACCAGCCCGGTCAACGACGAGAGCCGCGCAAACCAGCTGTCATCCATACGCACTTCATCAACGCCCTGAACATGACTCACCCGGTCACGCAGCGTGTTCAGCGCCTCAACGCTCTGGAAATCAATCTTCGGCACCACAATCGCGACCGCCGGCAGCGGGTTTTCTTCCAGCATATCCAGCGCGCCGCCAAAACCTGACCAGTTGCGGAACTCGCCAAGGGCTTCATCGCGCGACAGGTAGTTTACCTTTTCTACGCCCTGCTCGGCCTGTAGCTGACCAACGACCCGGGCGGCGGCATCGTCATCCAGCGTTTTTTCCAGATAGACGGTGATTTGCGGCGTCGGATAATACTGCGTCGCGGCGGTGCTGACGTTTTTGTACACCATGTAGCACACGCTCGGTAGCGTCAGTGAAATGGCGATCACCATTACCGTCAGGAAAGTCGCCAGCGGCGTGCTTTTCAGATCCTGAAGCGCGCCGTTCCAGGCGTAGCGCACCTGTTCATTAAACACGTTACTCTTACGGGAAGCCGGATTCGGTGCCGCTTTTGGCCGTTTTGACGAATTGCGCCCGCCGCTACCGCCTGCGCCCGTCGTGTTGCGAAAACGATCGAATCGATTACCGAACCGGCGAATGTGGTTCATTGCCTCGCGTTTATTCACCGATACGGCCTCCATGCATATGCCCGTCGCTGAGGGACAGGACGCGGTACGGACGGCTGGAGATAAGCCCCAGGGCATGCGTTGCCATCAGAACCGTCACCCCAACGCGGTTAAACTCTTCAAACAGACGTAAAATCCCTTCCGACAGCGCTTCGTCGAGGTTACCCGTCGGTTCATCCGCCAACAGCACCGCAGGCTTGTTCACCACCGCGCGGGCAATACCCACACGCTGCTGCTCACCACCCGAAAGCTGAATGGGAAGGTTTTTCGCTTTGTCCAGCAGGCCCACTTTATCCAGCGCCGCCGATACGCGACGACGAATGTCATCGCCGCTGGCACCCGCAATGATCAGCGGAATCGCCACGTTATCAAATACGGTCCTGTCCATCAGCAGGTGGTGATCCTGGAAAATCATACCGATTTGGCGGCGCAAAAACGGCACCTCACGGCTTTTGAGACGGCTAATATCGTGGCCGCCAAATAAGATTTTCCCGGCGCTGGGCCGTTCAATACCGCAGATAAGCTTCAGCAGGGTACTTTTCCCCGCGCCGGAATGGCCGGTCAGAAACGCCATCTCGCCTGACTGCAGGTGGAAATTGACCCCCTGCAGCGCTTGTCTCCCACCGAGATAGGCTTTGCTGACTTGTTCAAAGCGAATCATTCTTAATCCTCTCGGGCAAAAAGTGCCTCAATAAAGTCGCCCGCATTAAACGGACGCAGATCTTCAATACGTTCGCCAACACCGATATAGCGAATTGGAATACTGAACTGGTCAGCAACCGAGAAGATAACCCCGCCTTTGGCGGTACCATCCAGCTTAGTCAAGGTGATACCGGTCAGTCCAACCGCTTCATGGAACAGTTTGGCCTGGCTAATCGCGTTCTGCCCGGTGCTGGCGTCAATCGTCAGCATGACTTCATGCGGCGCATCGACATCCAGTTTTTTCATGACGCGGACAATCTTCTTCAGTTCTTCCATCAGGTGCGATTTATTCTGCAGGCGGCCTGCGGTATCGGCAATCAGGACGTCAACATTACGCGCCTTCGCCGCCTGGATGGCATCGAAAATAACCGATGCTGAGTCCGCACCAGTGTGCTGTGCAATCACTGGAATATTGTTACGCTGACCCCAAACCTGGAGCTGCTCAACGGCTGCCGCACGGAAGGTATCCCCTGCCGCCAGCATCACCGATTTACCCTGCTGCTCGAACTGACGCGCCAGCTTGCCGATGGTGGTGGTTTTACCGACGCCATTGACGCCGACCATCAGAATAACAAATGGCGTTTTGCCTTCAACGTTTAGCGGCTCGTCCACTTTAGCAAGAATATCGCCCATCTCTTCTTTCAGCAGGCCGTATAGCGCTTCCGCGTCGCGAAGCTGTTTACGGCTGGCGCCTTCGGTAAGATTAGCGATGATCTTACGGGTGGTCTCCACGCCAACATCGGCAATCAGCAGCTGCTCTTCCAGCTCTTCAAACAGATCATCGTCGATTTTCTTGCCGCGGAACAAGCTGATAAATCCGGAACCGAGGTTCTGTTTGGTTTTTACCAGGCTACGTTTGAGGCGAGCGAAGAAGCCTTCTTTGGTCGGTTTTTCTTGCTCAAGCTGCGTGACGACGGTTTCATCCGGCACCACTTCAATGGCATTTTCTGCCGCATCCGCTGCAGCCAGAGCCTGCGATTCGAGCTCTTCGTCAGAAATTTCCGGCTCCGCGTCGTCTTCTATCGGTTCTTCAACCATCAGCTCTTCAACGACCACGACTTCCGGTTCGGCAATCACCTCTTCCGGTATATTTTCAGCCACGGCTTCAGCAACAACCGGCTCGGCGATGACTTCTTCAATCAGTGGCTCGGCAACGGCTTCTTCAGGCACCGACTGTTCCACAATCTCCTCAACCGCAGCTTCAGGCTGATAAGCGACCGGTGGGACGATATTTTCTTCAGCAACCGGGGCTTCAACGACCGCCTGCGGCTGCTCGTTTTCCACAACCTGCTCGGTTACCTCAACGATATCGGCAGCGAAGGCTTCCGCATCTTCTTTTTCCGCAGCAGGCGCTTCAATCGTTTCAGGCGCAACAACCGTTTCAGGCGCAACAACCGTTTCCACTGGCGATTCAGTCGCCGGAGATTGCTCTTCAACCTCTTGCTGAGCTTCTACTTTTTGTTCTGTTTCTGTTCCCTGCTCCTGCTCTTTTTGTCCAAAGCCCAGCCAGGAAAAGAAGCCACGTTTCTTGTCTTTCGCCATTTGCGACTACACTCCTCGCTGTTTATTCATGGCACAGCTTCGGCATATCTGTCGCGGAAGCTGAAAAAATGATGAAATTAGTCGGATAGTCTACCACTTAACTTAACTCGCATCACCGCCCCCGGATTAAGGTTTCGTCAACCGCTATCGATCGTTAGAATAGCAGCCCGGAAGTTGAGACTTGAGCAAAAAAATGAAGAAACCAAACCACGCAGGCAGCGGCCAGATCCGCATTATCGGCGGGCAATGGCGAGGCCGCAAATTACCGGTGCCGGAGAGCCCGGGTCTGCGCCCGACAACCGACCGGGTTCGCGAAACGCTTTTTAACTGGCTATCACCCACCATCGTCGACGCAAAATGCCTCGACTGCTTCGCCGGTAGCGGCGCGCTGGGCCTTGAAGCTCTATCCCGCTACGCGGCGAACGCCACGCTGCTGGAAATGGAGCGCGGCGTCGCCCAACAGTTGCAAAAGAATCTGGCCACGCTGAAGGCCAGCAACGGTAAAGTCGTCAATACCAATACCTTAGCGTTTCTTGCTCAGACAGGTACGCCGCACGATATCGTGTTTGTCGATCCCCCTTTCCGTAAAGGGCTACTCGAAGAGACGCTGAAATTGCTGGAAAGCAACGGCTGGCTTAACGATGAAGCGCTAATCTACATTGAGAGTGAAGTCGAAAACGGCTTACCGCCGGTGCCTGCAAGCTGGCATCTGTATCGAGAGAAAGTGGCCGGACAGGTCGCCTACCGCCTTTACCAACATGAGGTCCAGGGAGAAAACCATGCTGATTAATTTTGGCCGCTTGCTGATGCTGTGCGTGTGGGCGTTTTTATTGCTGAATCTGTTTCAACCGTTCCCAAAGCCGCTGAATATCTTCGTTAACGTGGCGCTGATCTTTATGATCCTGATGCACGGCCTGCAGTTGACGCTGCTGAAGGCGACGCAGACGAAAGAGATGCCGCCGCTGGGGCGCTTCGAGCAGGTTCGGATTTTCGTCTTCGGCGTGTTCGAACTGGTCGCCTGGCAAAAAAAGCTCAAGGCGACTCTGAAGAAGAAATAGTGTCGGGCAAAAGCGCTCAGGGATCCGGCGCAAAACTCACAAACCGCGAACCTTTGTAGCTCAGCATCCCCTTATCGCCGACGCTCAGCGCATGATACTGCGGTGCCTGCAAACGAAAAACCACTTCCAGTCCGCCAGCTTCCGGCCTGAAGCTGGCCTCATAACGCATCTCGCTGCCGGCAGGCGTCACCGTCTGCTGGCGTGAGCGACGATCGTTAAGCACCTTCTCCCGCTTATTGCTCACCACCACCCGCTTTTGTAACAGCGGCGCGGCATCGTTCTCCATCTTTTCCCGACGCTGCTGCACATAACGATACGATGCGGCGACCACAATGACGGCAACGGCAACCATAAAAAAAAGCGGAACTTTACTCATTCACCTTGCCCCCAGGAATTATCAGGATTAAGAGTATTACATTGTCATCTTCCTCAGCAAACCACTACACTGAGATTCAGTACCGTAAGTACAATCACTTACTTAATGATAACAGATACAGGGACTTACTATGCTTTGGTCATTTATTGCTGTCTGTTTCTCCGCATGGCTTTACGTCGATGCATCTTATCGTGGACCCGCCTGGCGTCGTTGGGTGTTTAAGCCCGTCACGTTGATCCTGCTTCTGTTACTGGCCTGGCAAGCGCCGATGTTCAACGCCATCAGCTATCTGGTGCTGGCCGGTCTTTGCGCCTCGCTGGTTGGCGATGCGCTCACGTTGCTGCCTCGCCAGCGGGTGATGTACGCCGTGGGAGCGTTCTTTCTCTCGCATCTGCTCTACACCATTTGGTTTGCCAGCCAGCTAACGCTGTCGTTCTTCTGGCCGCTGCCGCTAATATTGCTGATCCTTGGCGCTCTGCTGCTGGCGATTATCTGGACCCGACTAGAAGAGATGCGAATGCCGGTGTTTACCTTTATCGGCATGACGCTGGTGATGGTCTGGCTGGCCGGTGAGCTGTGGTTCGCCCGCCCGACCGATACCGCGCTGTCCGGTTTCGTTGGCGCGGCATTCCTGTTGCTGGGTAACGCCGTCTGGCTTATCAGCCATTATCGCCGTCGTTTCCGTGCCGATAACGCCATCTCCTCCGCATTTTACTTCGCCGGGCACTTCCTGATCGTCCGCGCGCTTTATTTGTAATTAAGCGCTTGACTCTGGAGTCGACTCCAGAGTGTATCATTCGGGTAATGAGAAAATTATCATTACCCGGAGGGTACTATGTCGACTCCAGAATCGCAGGATAAAAAAGTCCCACAATTCTCTTCATTAAAATTCGCGCCCACTGCCCAGGCGCCTGAAAGCTGCTGCACGGACCACGCTTGTACCAATGAAACCATCGTCGAAAATGAAGCGCTGAATGGCGCGCGCTATAGCTGGTTGGTCGAGGGAATGGACTGCGCGGCCTGCGCCCGCAAGGTGGAAACTGCGGTTCGCCAGGTGCCAGGCGTCAGCCAGGTTCAGGTGCTGTTCGCTACTGAAAAACTGCTGGTCAACGCTGATGCCGATATTCGCCCGCAGGTCGAAAGCGCGGTGCGCGCCGCAGGCTACAAACTGCGTGATGAAAACGCGCCACAGCAAGAGGAAAAAACCTCGTGGCTGCGCGAGAATCTGGCGCTTATCACGCTGGTCGTGATGATGGCCCTGAGCTGGGGGCTAGAGCAGTTCAACCATCCCTTTGGCGAACTAGCGTTCATCGCCACCACCCTCGTCGGCCTGTGGCCCGTCGCCCGTCAGGCGCTTCGCCTGATTAAAAGCGGGAGTTGGTTCGCCATTGAAACCCTGATGAGCGTTGCCGCTATCGGCGCGCTGTTTATCGGTGCGACCGCCGAAGCAGCGATGGTGCTGCTGCTGTTCTTAATTGGCGAACGCCTTGAGGGCTGGGCCGCCAGCCGCGCGCGTCAGGGGGTTAGCGCATTGATGGCGCTGAAACCCGACACCGCAATTCGCATTCGCGACGGCGTACGCGAAACGGTTGCCCAGCGCGACCTGCGCCCTGGCGACGTGATTGAAGTCGCCGCCGGGGGCCGCCTGCCTGCTGATGGTCAGTTGCTGTCTCCTTTCGCCAGCTTTGATGAGAGTGCCTTAACCGGTGAGTCCGTACCGGTAGAACGTAATGCCGGTGAACGGGTGGCGGCAGGCGCAACCAGCGTCGATCGTCTGGTCCAGTTAACGGTTATCTCAGAGCCGGGCGACAGCGCTATCGATCGCATCCTGAAGCTGATTGAAGAAGCGGAAGAGCGCCGGGCGCCAATTGAGCGTTTTATCGATCGCTTTAGCCGCATCTATACCCCAGCGATAATGGTCGTCGCTCTGCTGGTCGCCATCATGCCACCGCTGCTGTTTGCGAGTGAATGGATGCCGTGGATCTACAAAGGCTTAACGTTGCTGCTGATTGGCTGCCCGTGCGCGCTGGTGATTTCCACCCCGGCAGCGATTACCTCCGGGCTGGCGGTAGCGGCACGTCGCGGCGCGCTGATTAAGGGCGGCGCGGCGCTGGAGCAATTAGGACGCGTGCGCCAGGTCGCGTTTGATAAAACCGGTACCCTGACCATCGGCCAGCCACGGGTCACCGCCGTTATCGCAACCGCCGAAATCGTTGAAAACGATCTGCTGGCGCTGGCCGCCGCCGTGGAACAAGGCTCCAGCCACCCATTAGCCCAAGCCGTGGTGTGGGAAGCAGAACAGCGCCAGCTCGCCATTCCGCTAGCCCACGCCCAGCGCGCGCTGGCCGGTTCCGGCATTGAGGCGGAAGTAGAAGGCCGTCGGGTGCTAATTTGCGCCGCCAGCAAAAATAGCGACCCGCAGTATGAGGAACGTATTCAGCAACTGGAAAGCGCCGGACAAACGGTGGTGCTGGTGATGCGCGATGAGGTACTGCTGGGGATTCTGGCGCTGCGCGATACGTTGCGCGACGATGCCCGCCAGGCGGTCGATGAGCTACATCAACTGGGCGTTCAGGGGGTGATCCTTACCGGTGATAACCCGCGCGCGGCGGCGGCTATCGCCAGCGAGCTGGGGCTGGAATTTCGCGCCGGGCTGCTGCCTGCGGATAAAGTGCAGGCGGTCATGGCGCTCAACGCGGACGCGCCGCTGGCAATGGTCGGCGACGGTATCAACGATGCCCCGGCAATGAAAGCCGCGACTATAGGTATCGCTATGGGTAGCGGCACCGACGTCGCCCTGGAGACCGCCGACGCAGCGTTAACCCATAACCGCTTAACCGGGCTGGCGCAGATGATTTCGCTGGCCCGCGCCACCCACGCCAATATTCGGCAGAACATCGCCATCGCGCTGGGTCTTAAGGGGATCTTCCTCGTCACCACCCTGCTCGGCCTGACCGGCCTGTGGCTGGCGGTGTTGGCGGATACCGGAGCGACGGTGCTGGTCACCGCCAACGCGTTGCGGTTGTTGCGTAAGAAGTAGTATCCACCCCGGGGGCGGCGCAGAGCGCCTTGCCCGGGCTACAGGCTGGTTTTTGTAGCCCGGACAGGTGCGAAGCACCGCCTCCGGGGAAACCAGAAGCAGATCAGTGGCTTTTACGAATCAGATAACGGTACGGCAGCGCCTCGGTTTCCTGCGCCAGCAGCTCGTGTTCCATAAAGCGGCAAAAACCGGGGATATCGCGGGTGGTTGCCGGATCGTCGGCGACAATCAGCAGCGTCTCGCCCACCGGCATCGTACGCACGGTCTTACGCACCATCATCACCGGTTCCGGGCAACGAAGCCCCTGCGCATCAAGAGTATGGTCAGGGCTGGAGAAAAGTTCGCTCATTTTCATCTCATATCAACAAAACGCCCCTAGTTTACCCCCAGTTCATCAGTACGCAAGCCAGGTTAACGTTTGCGCGAAAAACAACCATTGCATTACGCACCCAACGCAGTATCATGCAGCCGTTTTTATTGGGTTCCCTCACCCCAACCACTAAAAAGGTCACAATATGAGTCCGTTTACTACCGTACAGCGTAAAAAAGCGCTGATCTGGCTATCGCTTTTCCATCTGCTGGTCATCACTTCCAGTAACTATCTGGTGCAGCTACCGATCTCCATCTTTGGTTTTCATACCACCTGGGGCGCGTTCAGCTTTCCGTTTATTTTCCTTGCCACCGATCTTACGGTGCGGATTTTCGGCGCTCCGCTGGCGCGACGCATTATCCTCGCGGTCATGATCCCGGCGCTGGTGATCTCCTACGGGGTTTCTGCGCTGTTCTATATGGGTGAATGGCAGGGTTTTGCCGCCTTAACCAGCTTTAACCTGTTTGTCGCTCGTATCGCCGCCGCCAGCTTTATGGCCTACGCGCTGGGGCAAATCCTCGATGTCCACGTCTTTAACCGCCTGCGTCAAAACCGTCGCTGGTGGCTGGCGCCGACCGCATCGACCCTCTTCGGTAACGTCAGCGATACCCTGGCCTTCTTCTTTATCGCCTTCTGGCGCAGCCCGGACCCGTTTATGGCGGCGCACTGGGGAGAAATCGCCATCGTCGATTATTGCTTCAAAGTGCTGATTAGCATCGTTTTCTTCCTGCCGATGTACGGCATGCTGTTGAATATGCTAATGAAAAAGCTGGCAGATAAATCCGATTTATCGGCATTGCAGCCAGGTTAAGAGTACTCACAGAGTGATGTGATAAGATACGCGGATGAGCCGTTAATGGCCGTTTATCGAAAGGAAGATGTCAATGCGCAATTTGGTTAAATATGTCGGTATTGGCCTGCTGGTTATGGGGCTTGCGGCCTGTGATAACAGCGACACAAAAACGCCGACTGCCGGGGCTGCAGCGGAAAGTAACGCCAGCGGGCAACCTATTAGTCTGCTGGATGGCAAACTGAGCTTCTCTCTACCGGCAGGTATGACCGATCAGAGCGGCAAGCTGGGCACCCAGGCCAACAATATGCACGTCTACTCTGATGCCACCGGCCAGAAAGCGGTGATTGTGATTGTTGGCGACAGCACCAATGAAGATTTGGCCGTGATGGCGCAGCGTCTGGAAGAGCAGCAGCGCAGTCGCGATCCGCAGCTGCAGGTCGTAACCAATAAATCCGTTGAGATTAAGGGTCACACGCTGCAGCAGCTCGACAGCATTATCTCCGCGAAGGGCCAGACCGCATGGTCTTCTGTGCTCCTCGGAAAAGTTGACGACAAACTGCTGACCCTGCAGGTCACGCTACCGGCGGATAACCAGCAGCAAGCGCAGACTGAAGCAGAAAACATCATCAACACTCTCGTCATTCAGTAACTACTGGCCTGACGCTACGGCCTCCGGTTCACCGACCGGGGGCCGTTTTTTTAACCGCCACCCCAACAGCAACGCTACCGCCACCAGCCCCGCCGCCGCCAGATAAATCGAAGAAATCCCCGCCCACGCCATCAATAATCCGGCAAGCGGACCGGTGATCCCCAATGAGAGATCCATAAACACCGTATAGGTTGCCAGCGCCGATCCCTGATTCTGCTGCGGCACGGCCTTCACTGCCACCACGCCAAGCGCCGGGAACACCAATGAGAAACCTGCCCCGGCCAGGAAAGTACCGATTTTCGCCATCAGCGTCGTCTCCGCCAGTCCCACCAGCAGCAGCCCAATAATCTCAACCACAAAGCAGATCATCGCCACGTTCAGCCCGCCAAGACGATTAATCCCATTGGGAAACAGCAGGCGGGTGCCGACAAACGCACAGCTAAACAGCGTTAACGCGAAGGCCGCGCCATCCCAACCTTTGGCGTCATAAAACAGGGTGATAAAGGTGGCGATAACGCCAAAACCGGCCGAAGCCAGGGCCAGGGCCATCCCGTAGAGCCAGACCCGTCCCAGCACCGCGCGAAACGACATCGCTTTGCCCTTACCCGCTTTCACCGCTGCACGCGGCAGTGCGCACAGTACCGCCACCAGCGCCACCGCCATAATGGTGAACGCCAGACCGTGCAGGCCGATTAGGGAATAACAAAGCACGCCGAGCGGTGCGCCCATCGCCATTGCGCCGTAGGTCACGATACCGTTCCACGAAATCACTCTGCCGATATGCAGCGAACCGACAACACCGACGCCCCATAGCGTCGAACCTGTGCCTGCAAAGCTTTGTCCGATACCAAGAATAACGCGCCCAAGGCACAGCAGGAGCAAGCTCACCATCGGCCAGCCGCCGCTAAACGCCGCCAGCAGATAGCACAGCCCGCTCAGAAAGCAGCCGCACAGGCCAAAAACGACGATTTTTTTCGGCCCAAGCAGGTCGGCGTAGCGCCCGGCATGAGGGCGGCTCAGCAGCGTGGCGAAATACTGGAGGCTAATAACCAGACCCGCCCAGAACGCGCTGAACCCCATCACGTCATGAACATAACCCGGCAACACCGCCAGCGGCAGCCCAATCGTCATGTAGCTGGCAAAGTTAAAGATAACCACCGAGACAATCCGCAGATTGAGACGCAGTCCATTGAGTGCCGGTTCGGCAGCGGCTTCAGGCATCGGGTCCACCAAATTTTTACAACAGTGTTTCATTTTTACCATGCTGCACGCTTTAAATCAGCAGCCAGATTAGGAATATCGGCAGCAAACCAACCGCTACACTTAATGAAAATCATAAGAAAGGAACCGTTAATGACAACCCCTCAGCCCGATAAAACGGGCATGCATATCCTGCTTAAGCTGGCATCACTGGTCATTATCCTCGCGGGTATTCATGCGGCGGCAGATATCATCGTACAGCTATTGTTGGCGCTTTTCTTCGCCATTGTCCTCAATCCCCTGGTGACCTGGTTTATCCGTCGCGGCGTCCGGCGCCCCGTAGCCATCACTCTCGTGGTAGCAGTAATGCTGATTGTTCTCACTGCGCTTATTGGCGTGCTTGCCGCTTCGGTTAACGAATTCGTCGCGATGCTGCCTAAGTACAACAAGGAGCTGACGGCAAAAGTCATGCACCTGCAGGAGATGCTGCCATTCTGGCATACCCATATGTCCCCGGAGCGTATGCTACAGCGCATCGATTCCGATAAGCTGGTCACCCTGACGACGGCGCTAATGACCGGGCTGTCGGGCGCTATGGCCAGCGTCATCCTGCTGGTTATGACCGTTGTCTTCATGCTGTTTGAAGTTCGCCATGTCCCCTACAAGCTGCGCTTTGCGCTTAATAATCCGCAAATTCATATCGCCGGTCTCCATCGGGCGTTGAAAGGGGTCTCACATTATCTGGCGCTGAAAACGCTGCTCAGTCTGTGGACCGGGGTTATCGTCTGGTTAGGGCTGCTGTTAATGGGAATTCAGTTTGCATTGATGTGGGGAGTCCTGGCTTTTCTGTTGAACTATGTGCCCAATATTGGTTCGGTGATTTCCGCCGTTCCGCCAATGATTCAGGCGCTGCTGTTTAACGGTTTTTATGAATGCCTGCTGGTTGGCGCACTCTTTTTAGTTGTTCATATGATCATCGGCAATATTCTGGAACCGCGCATGATGGGGCACCGTCTTGGGATGTCTACACTGGTGGTTTTCCTCTCATTACTGATTTGGGGGTGGCTGCTTGGCCCGGTGGGTATGCTACTTTCGGTGCCGTTAACCAGCGTATGCAAAATATGGATGGAGACCACTAAAGGCGGCAGCAAATTAGCCCTCTTGCTCGGACCGGGACGCCCCAAAAGCCGGCTGCCCGGCTAGCCACTTTTTACAGCAGCAACGGGTTATCGTATTTTGTATTGAAATACGATAACTCCAACAGCGTCCATTGAGAGCCCCATATTAAAACACCAGACACCCTTAATAATTCGCCTGCTACCCATCCCCAAAACGCCACCAGAAAAAGTAGTAAATCATCCCTCAATGATTATATTTATTGATAGAAAACGTTAATTTATTTATACTTTTTCCCTTGCATTTATATTTACAACTGGTGTTAATGCGGCACTAATAATCTAATAACATTAGAATATTTGGCTGATACACTCGTTAAAAACAGATAAATGCATCAATCAAACAGAATAATACAGATGACTTTATTGTATCCATATATCGATATATTCAAGTGGTGTATAAAATATTTTTCGACCAATAGATTGATAGGGAGTATTCATGAAGAAGGTTATTCGCTGGGCTGCCGCGATTGCGGTTATCGGTGCTTTGGCTGGCTGCGCACGTACCGCGCCTATTGAGCAAATCCAGACCACTGTAAGCGCAGGTCATACCGAAGCCCAGGTCAAAAAAGCAATTATCAAAGCGGGCGCACAACGCGAATGGATTATGTCAGAAGCAGGTCCTGGGGTCATCAAGGCCCGCCAGCAATCACGTGACCATGTTGCCGAAATAAAAATCACCTACTCTGCCACCCGCTATTCCATCAACTACGATAGCAGCCTCAACCTGATGGCTTCCGGCGGGAAAATTCATAGAAACTATAATCGCTGGGTACACAACCTCGATAAAGACATTCAGATTAACCTGGCCGCAGATTCGGCTCTGTAATTCTGTCCCTGAAGTACATGCGGGCCAGTAATGGCCCGCTCCCTCTACTGACACTGTAAAAGGTTGTGCCGAACGTGTACAAAAAGGACTCTCTCAGCGCACTGGATGCCATTACGGAAGCGCAACGTATTGCTTTCGCCCCCATGCTCTTTCAAACCGCATTATGCCTACGCAATTCAGGCATCCTGGATTATCTCGATAAGCAAGGAAAACTCGGCGCAACGCTTGAAGCTATTTGCACGGATTGCGACGTCAATGAATATGCCGTCAGCGTATTGCTGGATATGGGATTAAGCGGACGCATCCTTACCCATAAAGAGGGGCAATATTATCTCGCTAAAGTAGGACATTTCTTACTTCATGATGCAATGACCCGAGTAAATATGGATTTCACTCAGGACGTTTGCTATCAGGGATTGTTCTTTTTAGAAAATGCGTTGCAGGAAGGAAAGCCTTCTGGGTTAAAAGTTTTTGGCGACTGGCCAACCATTTATCCCGCATTATCGCAGCTCCCACAGGCGGCGCGTAAAAGCTGGTTCGCATTTGATCATTACTATTCTGACGGCGCTTTCAACGCTGCGCTGCCGTATGTATTCGCCAGTCAGCCTGCAACCCTGTACGATGTAGGCGGAAATACCGGAAAATGGGCGCTGCGCTGCTGCCAGTATGATGAAAATATCGCGGTAACGTTATTAGACTTGCCACAACAAATTGCGCTGGCTCGCGAAAATATAGAAAATGCGGGTCTGTCTCATCGCATTGATTTTCATGCCGTGGATATGCTGAGCGACGAGTGCCTGCCGGGAGAGGCTGATATCTGGTGGATGAGCCAATTTCTTGACTGCTTTTCGCCAGAACAAATTGTCACCATGCTCAGTAATGTGGCGCGCGTGATGAAACCAGGCGCAAGGTTATGCATTCTGGAACTGTTCTGGGACGCGCAGAAATTTGAAGCGGCCTCATTTAGCCTGAATGCGTCTTCGCTCTATTTTACCTGTATGGCCAACGGGAATAGCCGTTTCTACAGCGTAGAGAAGTTTTACCGCTATCTTGAAATGGCAGGATTCGAGATAGAACAACGCCACGATAATTTAGGCGTCGGGCATACCTTATTGATATGCCAGAAAATAAAATAATAAAGCAGCGCTAAGCGCTGTTTTGGCGTTCAAATTAACGCCAGCAGAATCATTGATCGATCGCGGACGCGAGTGGATGACATTTTCATTAAACATAGTTGATTGGCAAGCCATGGCTCCTGGGGTCAATGGCAGCGAACAGTGGCTTCAGTGGTCACGGCATTTGCACGCCATCGATCCAGCGGCCTCCCCGGCCAAGCTTAGCGAGCTGCCGATGATGACCGCTCGCCGACTCAGTTCCGGTAGTAAGCTGGCCGTAGAATGCGGGCTGGCGATGCTGCGCCGTCATCATATCGACGCGCTGCTGTACACCAGCCGCCACGGCGAGCTGGAGCGCAATTACCGAATCCTCCACGCTCTGGCAACAGAGCAGGCGCTCTCGCCAACCGATTTCGCCTTATCGGTGCATAACTCCGCCGTGGGTAACCTGACGATTGCGGCAAAAAAACCGATAGTCTCATCATCGCTTTCTGCCGGACGAGATACCTTCCAGCAGGGCTTATATGAAGTGATGGGGCTGTTACAGGCGGGCTATCAGCGCGTACTAATGGTCGATTTCGATGGCTTCCTGCCCGAGTTTTATCACCCACAGCTGCCATCTGATATGCCAACCTGGCCCTATGCGACGGCATGGGTGATTGAAGCAGGCAGCGAATGGCAGTGTCAAACTCAGCGCCAAAGCGTGCCCAGCGAAGAGACCGCCCTGCCGCAAAGCCTGCTGTTTTTACGCCACTATTTACAACACGCCGACGCCTTTACGCTCCCCGGCGAGCGCGTTCAGTGGCTATGGAGCCGCGCATGAACGGCGTCTTGTCACAGCTAAACCGTCTCTGGCGAGCGGCGATGACCGGCCTTTGTTTCGCGCTGTTCGGGATTGGCGGGCTGCTGCTCTCTCTTGTCTGGTTCAATCTGCTACTGGTGACGGTCCGCAACAAGGCCCGCCGCCGTCGCCTCGCGCGGCGCAGTATTTCGGCAAGTTTTCGACTCTTTTTAACCGTAGTAAAATCCGTCGGCGTACTCGATTACCGCATTGAAGGGGGTGATATTTTACGCCAGGAGCACGGCTGCCTGGTCGTCGCCAACCACCCTAGCCTTATCGATTACGTCATGCTGGCGTCCGTCATGCCCGAAACCGACTGTCTGGTGAAAAGTGCGCTGCTGAAAAATCCCTTCCTCAGCGGCGTAATTCGTGCCGCGGATTATCTGGTTAACGATCAAGCCGATGCCCTGCTGCCCGCCAGTCGTCAGCGTTTAAAGCAAGGCGATACTATTTTGATTTTTCCCGAGGGAACGCGCACGCTGCCCGGCGAAAAAATGACGCTACAACGCGGCGCGGCTAATATCGCGGTGCGCTGTAGCAGCGATTTACGCGTGGTGGTTATCCGCTGCAGCGAGCACATGCTGGGCAAACAGAGCAAGTGGTATGACGCACCGCAAACCAAACCGCGCTTTACCATTACGGTTGGCGAGCGGGTGCAAATCGACCAATTTTACGACGCAAATCTACAAGAACCGGCGCTGGCGGCAAGGCAGTTGAACCGGCATCTTTTGCTTCAATTACAATCAGGTACTACGCCTGGCACAGGAATTAATGATGCAAGCGCTCTATCTTGAAATTAAAAATTTGATTATCAACACATTGAATCTGGACGAGCTGTCCGCTGACGATATCGACACTGAAGCAGCGCTGTTTGGCGATGGTCTGGGTCTGGACTCAATCGATGCTCTGGAGCTCGGTCTGGCAGTGAAAAACCAGTATGGCGTGGTGCTGTCGGCTGAGAGCGAAGAGATGCGCCAGCACTTCTTTTCCGTCGCCACGCTGGCATCTTTCATTCACGCGCAACGTGCCTGAGGAGAGTCCGTTATGACCGATCAAAAAGCCATTTACGAAGAAGTCTCCACGCTGTTGGTTAAGCTGTTTGAAATCGACCCACAGGATATTAAGCCCGAGGCGCGCCTGTACGACGATCTGGAGCTGGACAGCATTGATGCTGTTGATATGATCGTGCATCTGCAAAAGAAAACCGGTAAGAAAATCAAGCCGGAAGAGTTCAAAGCCGTGCGTACCGTGCAGGATGTTGTCGACGCGGTAGAACGCCTGCTCAAAGAAGCCTGATTCGTCATGTCAGGCGTTCGCTCGCTACCGGTGGTCCCACTGCTGACGGGCTTACTGCTTCTGGCCTGGCCATTTTTGATTTGGTTTGGGCTGGCGCATAACAGCCTGCACTGGCTGCTGCCTCTGATGGCGCTGCTGCTTTTTTTACGCTTTCGTCAGACCCGGCGACAGGCGGGACCGCTGCGTATCGTCACCCAGGTGGTAGCGATAGCGGGCATGACGCTGTGCATTGCCAGCTATCTGCTTAAAACGCACCAGCTGCTGCTGTTCTACCCGGTGGTGGTCAACGCCGTCATGCTGGCGGTGTTTGGCGGTTCGCTATGGTCATCCATGCCCATCGTCGAACGTCTGGCGCGGCTGCGCGAGCCCGCTCTTGCGGATACTGGCGTGCGCTATACCCGCCGCGTGACGCAAATCTGGTGCGCCTTTTTCATCATCAACGGCGGCATTGCGCTGTTTACCGCGCTACGCGGTGATATGTCCCTGTGGACGGCCTGGAACGGGATGCTCTCCTATCTGTTGATGGGAACGCTGATGGCGGGCGAGTGGTTAGTCCGCCGCCGGGTGATTAAACGAGATATCCAATGAAGCAGCCCCTCCCACTCTCAGAGTGGCTCAGCGCCCAACGTCCAGCCGAGATGCCCATTGCATGGCAGGAAGACTGCACCTGGACACTCGGCCATCTACGCCATGATGTTGACCAGTTGATAACGCACCTGCATCAGCAGGAAGCTGAACGCTGGGCGCTATGCTTTGAGAACAGCTATCTGTTTATCGTGGCGCTGCTGGCGACGCTGCATGCGGGAAAAACGCCGGTGATCCCCGGTCACTGCCGCGTGTCGTTATTAAACGAACAGCGCGCGCTGTTTGACGGCGTATTGAGCGATAAGCCGCTAGACTGGCAGGGAGCGCAGCTGATTGTCAACTCTGCCATGGCAACCGCAACGCACGAAATCTCTTTACCAGCGATCCGCGAGAACGCCTTCGTTGAACTCTTTACTTCAGGCTCTACCGGCCAGCCGAAGCGGGTCATCAAGCCCATTAGTCGCCTTGACCGCGAAGCAGCACTGCTCGTCTCACGTTTTGCCGACCGTCTTGCAGGCTGTCGGGTCGTGGCCTCGGTGGTCCCTCAGCATCTGTACGGCCTGACGTTTCGTATCTTCCTGCCGATGACGCTGGGTCTGCCGCTGCATGCCGCCATGACCTGGTACGCCGAACAGCTGGCCGCCCTGAGCCATGAACATCGCTATGCGTTTATCAGCAGCCCGGCGTTTCTCAAACGCCTCGACAACCAGCTGACGCCTCCACCGGTCGAACTGATTTTGTCCGCAGGCGGCATGCTGCCCTGGCAAGATGCCGCACAGGCCGCCGGTTGGCTGCAAGTCTGGCCGGACGAAATTTATGGCAGTACCGAAACCGGCGTTATCGCCTGGCGCCATCGCCAGCAAGACGACGCGGCATGGTTGCCCTTTCCCGGCGTCAGATTTCATGCTGAAAATGACGTATTTCGCGTGTTTTCTCCGCTGATTGCTGATGATAACGGCCTGTTACTCGACGATGCCCTGCATTTTGAAGAAAGCGGCCAGTTTCGCCTGACGGGGCGTCGGGGCCGGATAGTTAAAATTGAAGAGAAACGTATTTCACTTGGCGAAGTGGAGCAGCGCCTGCTGGCGCTGGATGGCATCCTTGAAGCGGCGGTATTGCCAGTGACTCGCGGCAGCCGTCAGGGCGTTGGCGCATTGCTGGTGCTGGACGACAACGCCCGCGAACGCTGGAGTAAAAGCCAGGAATTAGCATGGCGTAAAGCGCTGCGCGCATTGCTTGAGCCGGTTGCTATTCCTCGTTACTGGCGGGTGGTTGACGAAATCCCTGTTAACAGTATGAACAAGCGTGTCTATGCGCAATTACAGGAGTTATTTCATGAAACCCCATGAAATTGAGCGCCATCAGGCACAACCTCATCAGGTTGAAATCATTTTGCATCTCGACCCTTCTCTGTTCTGGTTTCGTGGACATTTTGCCGTGCAGCCGCTGCTGCCCGGCGTCACGCAGATGGACTGGGTAATGCATTACGCCACCACGCTGCTCGCCCCCGGCTGGCGTTTTCACAGCATTCAGAACGTGAAATTTCAGGCCCCGCTGCTGCCGGAAACCACCGTCACGCTGACCCTGAACTGGCAAGAAGAGCGGCAGATGCTGAGCTTCAGCTATCAGCGCCATGATGGCGATGCGCGCCACACCACCAGCAGCGGGAAAATCCGGTTATGCCGATAGCCTTCCAGCCCTGCGTACTGATCCCCTGCTACAACCACGGCGCAATGATGGCAAGCGTGCTGGCGCGGCTTCAGTCGTTTGGCCTGCCCTGCATTGTGGTGGACGACGGCAGCGACGACGCCACGCGGGATGAACTGGCCCGTCTGGCGGCAGAAGATAAAAATCTGACCTTAATTCGCCTGCCGATTAACTCAGGCAAAGGTGCGGCGACGATCTGCGGCATGCAGGCAGCGGCAGAGGCCGGATTCAGCCATGCGGTGCAGGTTGATGCCGACGGCCAGCATGCCATTGAAGATATTCCTGAACTGCTTGCGCTGGCAGAGCTCCATCCAACAGCGTTGATTTCCGGGCAACCCATTTATGACGATTCCATACCCCGCTCGCGCCTGTACGGACGCTGGGTGACTCACGTCTGGGTGTGGATTGAAACGCTCTCGCTCCAGCTCAAAGACAGCATGTGCGGCTTTCGGGTTTATCCGGTAGCACCGACGCTACAGCTGGCGCAGCGCGTGACGCTCGGCAAGCGAATGGATTTTGATACCGAAGTAATGGTGCGCCTCTACTGGCAAGGTAACACCAGCTATTTTGTCCCCACCCGCGTCACCTATCCGCTGGACGGGCTATCGCATTTCGATGCCCTCAAAGACAACCTGCGCATTTCACGGATGCACACGCGCCTGTTTTTTGGCATGTTGCCGCGCATCCCGTCGCTGCTTTTTCGCCGCGCATCGCCACACTGGGCGCGCCAGCAGGAAGTAAAGGGATTATGGGGGATGCGCCTGATGCTACTGGTGTGGCGATTACTCGGGCGCAAAGCATTCTCCCTGCTGCTCTACCCGGTGGTCGGCGTTTACTGGCTGACGGCAACCACCGCCCGCAAAGCCTCCCAACGCTGGATTGCTCGCGTGCGTGAACAGCTAACCGCTCGCCAGATGCCGCTGCCGCCATCGCTCACCAGCTATCAGCACTTCCTGCGTTTTGGCGATGCGATGCTCGATAAAATTGCCAGCTGGCGTGGCGAACTGCGGTTAGGCCGCGATGTGGTCTTTGCTCCAGGAGCTGAAGAGACGCTCAACGTTAGCTCTCCACGCGGCAAGCTGCTGCTGGCCTCGCATCTGGGCGATGTTGAAGCCTGTCGCGCGCTGGCGCAATTACAGGGCAGCAAAACCATCAACGCGCTGGTGTTTAGCGACAATGCCCAGCGCTTTAAGCAAATTATGCAAGAAATGGCCCCGCAGGCCGGGCTGAATCTGCTGCCGGTAACCGATATTGGCCCGGATACCGCGATCCTGCTTAAAGAGAAGATGGATCGCGGCGAGTGGATTGCCATCGTCGGCGATCGCATTGCGGTCAACCCGCAACGCGGCGGCGAATGGCGCGTCTGCTGGAGCCACTTTATGGGGCAAGCGGCCCCCTTCCCGCAGGGACCTTTTATTCTCGCCTCTATTTTACGCTGCCCGGTGGATCTGATTTTCGCCCTGCGCCAACAGGGGAAACTGCGTATTCACTGCGAGCCTTTCGCCGACCCGCTACTGTTGCCGCGCGCCGACCGGCAAAACGCATTACAGCAAGCCATCGATCGCTACGCCGAACGTCTGGAACACTACGCGCTACAGTCGCCGCTCGACTGGTTTAACTTTTTCGATTTCTGGCAGCTGCCGGATACCAAAGACAAGGAGTAAGGGTGCTTAACGATCCCCGCTTTACGGCTGAAGTCGAGCTGACCATTCCGTTCCACGACGTCGATATGATGGGCGTGGCGTGGCACGGAAACTATTTCCGCTATTTCGAAATTGCCCGCGAGGCGCTGCTGAATCAGTTCGATTATGGCTATCGGCAGATGAAAGAATCGGGCTATCTGTGGCCGGTGGTCGATACCCGCGTCAAGTACCGCAACCCTCTGACCTTTGAGCAGCGCATTCGCGTACGCGCCCGCCTTGAGGAGTTCGAAAACCGTCTGCGCATTGGTTACGAAATTTTCGATGCCGAAACCGGCAAGCGTGCCACTACCGGCTACACCATCCAGGTGGCGGTGGAAGAAAAAAGCCGCGAACTGTGCTTCGTCAGCCCGGCTATCCTGTTCGAACGTATGGGGGTCACACCATGAGATACTTACCACTGCTGGCGCTGCTCATCAGCCCTTTCGTCAGCGCCCTGACGCTTGATGATCTGCAACAGCGCTTTACCGAACAGCCGGTGGTTCGCGCTCACTTCGATCAAACCCGCACCATCAAGGATCTGCCGCAGCCGCTGCGATCCCAGGGCAAAATGCTGATCGCTCGCGAACAGGGTTTACTGTGGGATCAAACCGCCCCGTTCCCGATGCAGCTGCTGCTCGATGACAAACGGATGGTACAGGTGATCAACGGCCAGCCGCCGCAAACCATCACCGCCGAGAACAACCCACAAATGTTCCAGTTCAACCATCTGCTGCGCGCGCTGTTCCAGGCGGATCGTAAAGTGCTGGAAGAGAATTTCCGCGTGGAGTTTTCTGACAAAGGCGAAGGCCGCTGGACGCTGCGCCTGACGCCGATCACCACGCCGCTGGATAAGATTTTCGCGACCATCGATTTAGCCGGAAAAATCTATCTGGAGAGCATTCAACTGAACGATAAGCAGGGCGATCGCACCGATATCGCCCTTTCCCAACACCAACTGACGCCCGCACAGCTAACCGATGACGAACGCCAACGCTTTGCCGCCCAGTAAACGCCCCGCGCTGTTCTGGGGAATCGCCTGCCTGATCCTGCTGGGCGTGTTGCTGACGCTGTTGCCTCAGGCACGGCTTAACAGCAGCGTCCTGGCGATGCTGCCAAAACAGGCGCTCGGCGCGATCCCACCGAGCCTCAACGACGGCTTTATGCAACGCCTTGACCAGCAGTTGGTCTGGCTGGTAAGCCCCGGGAAAAAAGCCGACCCGCAGGTTGCCCGCAGCTGGTTATCGCTATTACAGAAGTCGCAGGCGCTGACTGAGGTCAAAGGCCCGATGGACGCCGACAGCCAGCAGGCCTGGGGCACCTTCTTCTGGCAGCACCGCAACGGCCTGATCGATAGCGACACCCGCGCACGCCTGCAAAACGGCGGCGAGGCGCAGGCGCAGTGGATTCTTTCCCAGTTCTACTCAGCCTTCTCCGGCGTGAGCGGCAAAGAGCTGCAAAACGACCCGCTGATGCTGATGCGCGGCTCGCAGTTGGCAATGGCCAAAAACGGCCAGCGCCTGCGGCTGATGGACGGCTGGCTGGTGGCCCAGGATGAACAGGGCAACTACTGGTACCTGCTGCACGGTGAGCTGGCCGGTTCGTCGTTTGATATGCAGCAGACGCACCAGCTAGTCACCACGCTCAATACGCTGGAAGGTGAGCTCAAGGCGCAATATCCGCAGGCGCAGCTGTTGTCTCGCGGGACCATGTTCTACAGCGATTACGCCAGCCAGCAGGCGAAGCGAGATGTTTCGACCCTCGGCGTTGCCACCCTGTTTGGGGTAATTTTGCTGATTGTGGCGGTGTTCCGTTCCCTGCGCCCGCTGCTGCTGTGCCTGATTTCGATCGGCATTGGCGCGCTGGCGGGCACCGTCGTCACGTTGCTGATTTTTGGCGAGCTGCACCTGATGACGCTGGTGATGAGCATGAGCATCATCGGGATCTCCGCCGACTACACGCTCTACTATCTGACCGAGCGGATGGTGCACGGTGCAGAAACCTCACCGTGGCAAAGCCTCAGCAAAGTGCGCAATGCCCTGCTGCTGGCGCTGCTGACCACCGTGGCGGCGTATCTGATTATGATGCTCGCCCCCTTCCCCGGCATTCGTCAGATGGCGGTATTCGCGGCGGTGGGCCTGAGCGCTTCCTGCCTGACGGTGATTTTCTGGCATCCGTGGCTGTGTCGTGGGCTGCCGGTGCGCCCGGTTCCGGCGATGGTGCTGATGCTACGCTGGCTTGCGGCCTGGCGACGCAATAAAAAGCTTTCCGTCGGCCTGCCGGTGGCGCTGGCTCTCTTCTCACTGGCGGGAATAGCGACGCTGCGCGTGGACGATGATATCTCGCAGCTTCAGGCGCTGCCGCAGGATATTTTGGCACAGGAAAAAGCGATTACCGCGCTGACCGGGCAGAGCGTCGATCAGAAGTGGTTTGTGGTGTACGGCAAGTCTGCACAGCAAACGCTGGAGCGGCTGGAACTGTTTACCCCCGCGCTGGAGCAGGCGAAAAAAGAGGGATGGCTTGGCGGCTATCGCACTATTGCGCTGAATTCACTCGCCCGACAGCAGCAGGATCTCAGCCTGCTGAAAAACGCAGCGCCAGCCGTCATCAAAGCCCTGAACAACGCCGGGCTAGCGACGGTAAATCCCGATCTTAACGCTATGCCGGTAACGGTCGATGCCTGGCTTACCAGCCCGGCCAGCGAAGGCTGGCGGCTGCTGTGGATAACGCTGGCCGATGGCGAAAGCGGCGTGCTGGTACCGGTTGAAGGGATAAAAAACAGTGCTGCATTAAGCACCCTCAGCACGAAATACTCCGGCGTCGCGTGGGTGGATCGTAAAAGCAGCTTTGACGAACTGTTCGCGCTGTATCGCCATATTCTGACCGGCCTGCTATTGGTGGCGCTGGCAGTGATTGCCTGCGGCGCGATGGTGCGGCTTGGCTGGCGCAAAGGGCTAATCAGTCTCGTGCCATCGGTATTATCGCTGGGCTGCGGTCTGGCGGTGCTGGCGCTCAGCGGCCATGCAGTCAATCTGTTCTCGCTGCTGGCGCTGGTGCTGGTACTCGGCATCGGCATTAACTACACGCTGTTTTTCAGCAATCCGCGCGGCACGCCGTTAACCTCATTTTTAGCGATTACGTTGGCCATGCTAACCACCCTGCTCACGCTGGGGATGCTGGTTTTTAGCGCCACCCAAGCTATCAGTAGCTTTGGCATTGTGCTGGTAAGCGGCATTTTCACCGCCTTCCTGCTGTCACCGCTGGCGATGCCAGGGAAAAAGAGAAAAAAAGAAGATGATTAAACAGACATTCTGGCGCGCCGCTGCGCTGGTCGCCACGCTGATGCTGGCCGGTTGCAGCCACTCACAGCCCGAACAAGAAGGCCGACCACAGGCGTGGCTGGAGCCGGGCGCACGCGTGACGCTACCCGCGCCGGGGATCTCTCCGGCGGTCAGTTCCCAGCAGCTCCTCACCGGCAGTTTTAACGGCAAAACCCAGTCGCTGCTGGTGATGCTTAACGCCGATGATAAAAAACTCACCCTGGCAGGACTCTCCTCTGTCGGTATTCGCCTGTTCCTCGTCACTTACGATGAAAAAGGGCTGCATGCCGAACAATCAATCGTGGTGCCGCAGCTGCCGCCAGCTAGCCAGGTGCTGGCCGACGTGATGCTCAGCCACTGGCCGATTAGCGCCTGGCAGCCACAGCTGTCGAAGGGCTGGACGCTCACCGATATCGGCGACAAGCGCGAGCTACGCAACGCCCGCGGCAAGCTGGTCACCGAAATCACCTACCTGAACCGCAAAGGCAAGAGCGAGCCCATCAGCATCGAACAGCACGTGTTTAAATACCACATCACCATTCAATACCTGGGTGACTGAGATGATCTACATTTCTGCGGTTGGCATGATTAACGCGCTGGGCAACAACGCCGATGAAATCGCCGCCAATCTGACGCGCGGCGTGGCTCCCGGTATGCGCCCGCGCACCGGCTGGCTTCAGGGCCATCCGCACGCAGTTTTAGCCGGCGTCGACGGTGAACTGCCTACGATTCCCGATGAGTTTAGCGCCCACCGTTCGCGCAATAATCAGCTGCTGCTGGCTGCGCTCGCGCAAATCCAGCCGCAGGTAGATGACGCCATTGCGCAGTTTGGTCGCGACCGCGTTGCCGTGGTGCTCGGCACCAGCACCTCCGGGCTGGACGAAGGCGACGTGCATGTTGATCTCACGCTCAACGGCAAAGCGAGCAGCGCCTGGCAATACCCGCAGCAGGAGCTGGGCGACCCGTCGCGCTTTCTCAGCCACTGGCTGGCATTAGACGGCCCGGCGTTTACGCTCTCTACCGCCTGCTCCTCAAGCGCCCGCGCGATCATGAGCGGACGCCGCCTGATTGAATCAGGGCTAGCGGACGTGGCGATTGTCGGCGGGGCGGACACGCTCAGCCGGATGCCCATCAACGGTTTCCACAGCCTGGAATCACTCTCGCCAACGTTATGCCAGCCATTTGGTCGCGACCGCTGCGGGATTACTATCGGTGAAGGCGCGGCGCTGATGCTGCTGACCCGCGAACCGCAGCCGATTGCGCTGCTGGGCGTCGGCGAATCCAGCGACGCGTACCATATTTCGGCTCCGCATCCGCAGGGCGAAGGGGCGATTCGCGCCATTCGTCAGGCGCTGAACGACGCAGGGCTAACGCCGGAGCAGGTGGGCTATATCAATCTGCACGGCACCGCCACGCCGCTGAATGACAAAATTGAGTCCAACGTGGTAAACGGGCTGTTTGGCGAGCGCGTTCCGTGCAGTTCTACCAAGCACCTGACCGGACACACGCTGGGCGCGGCAGGTATTACCGAAGCCGCCATCAGTATGCTGATTTTGCAGCGCGACCTGCCGCTGCCGCCGCAGGATTTCCGCCAGTCGCCGCGCGATGAAACGCTGCCTGCCTGCGGGATTATCGAGCGCCAGCAACCGCTACCGCGCCCGGTCATCCTGTCAAACTCGTTTGCCTTTGGCGGCAATAACGCCAGTATCCTGCTCGGGAGAATGCCATGAGCCACTATTTAGCGCCCGGAGACTATCTGCCTCACGATGCGCCGATGCTGCTGCTTGAAGAAGTGGTTAGCGTGACGGACGACTCCGCTACCTGCCGCGTCACGGTATCGCCCAATGGCGTGCTGGCCCCGTTTCTTGATACAGCAGGCAATCTGCCCGGCTGGTTCGCCCTGGAGCTGATGGCGCAGACCGTTGGCGTCTGGTCCGGCTGGCACCGTCATCAGGCGGGTCAGGCCAGTATCTCGCTGGGCATGGTGCTCGGGGCGCGTGAATTAGTCTGTGCGGCGGGAATATTACCAGGTGGCCTGACGCTGGATATTAACGTCACGCTACTGATGCAAGATGCACGTTTTGGCAGCTTTGAATGCGCCATTCAGGCCGGTGAAGAGATGCTGGCAAGCGGTCGCGTCAACACCTTCCAGCCGACAGCGGAAGAACTTAACACCCTATTTCAACAAGGAGCGTCCGCATGAGTCGTTCAGTTTTGGTTACCGGCGCCAGCAAGGGCATTGGTCGCGCCATCGCCCGCCAGCTGGCGACGGACGGCTTTGTGGTCGGCGTCCACTATCATCGCGATGCACAAGGTGCCCAGGAGACGTTGGATGCAATCCTCGCTGCTGGAGGCTCTGGGCGTCTGCTGGCCTTTGACGTCGCCAACCGCGAGCAGTGTCGAGAAGTGCTGGAGCAAGATAACGACGCGCACGGTGCCTGGTACGGCATCGTCAGCAACGCCGGCATTACCCGCGATGCCGCCTTCCCGGCGCTCAGCGATAACGACTGGGATGCGGTGATCCACACCAACCTCGACAGCTTCTATAACGTTATCCAGCCGTGCATGATGCCGATGATTAGCGCTCGTCAGGGTGGGCGCATCATCACGCTGTCTTCGGTTTCCGGCGTGATGGGCAATCGCGGACAGGTCAACTACAGCGCCGCCAAGGCGGGTATCATCGGAGCCACCAAAGCGCTGGCGATTGAGCTGGCAAAACGCAAAATTACCGTCAACTGCATCGCGCCGGGGCTGATTGATACCGGGATGATCGAAATGGAAGAGGCCGCGCTGAAAGAAGCCATGTCGATGATCCCGATGAAACGGATGGGCCAGGCCGATGAAGTGGCCGGGCTTGCCAGCTATTTAATGTCAGATATCGCGGGTTACGTCACCCGTCAGGTGATTTCTATCAATGGAGGGATGTTATGACACGTCGCGTCGTGATCACAGGGATGGGCGGCGTTACCGCCTTTGGCGAAAGCTGGCAAGCCGTTTCCGCCCGGCTGCAGGCGTATGAAAACGCAGTGCGCAAAATGCCGGAGTGGCAGGTTTATGACGGGCTGCACACGCTGCTGGGCGCGCCGGTCGATGATTTCACCCCACCGGAGCACTATACCCGCAAGCGTATTCGCTCTATGGGTCGCGTGTCGCTGATGTCCACCCGCGCGACCGAACTGGCGCTGGAGCAGGCCGGGCTAATTGGCGATGCGGTGCTGACCAACGGTGAAACCGGCATCGCCTACGGCTCGTCAACCGGCAGCACCGGTCCGGTGAGCGAATTCGCTACCATGTTGACCGAAAAGCACACCAATAATATTACCGGCACCACTTACGTGCAGATGATGCCGCACACCACCGCCGTCAACACCGGGTTATTCTTCGGCCTGCGTGGGCGAGTGATCCCCACCTCCAGCGCCTGCACCTCTGGCAGTCAGGCGATTGGCTACGCATGGGAAGCGATTCATCATGGCTACCAAACGGTGATGGTCGCCGGCGGCGCGGAAGAGCTGTGTCCATCGGAAGCGGCGGTGTTTGATACGTTGTTCGCCACCAGCCAGCGTAACGACGAACCGAAAACCACGCCCTCGCCGTTCGATGAACATCGCGACGGGCTGGTAATAGGCGAAGGCGCAGGCACGTTGATTCTGGAAGAGCTTGAGCACGCCAAAGCGCGCGGCGCGACGATTTACGGCGAGATTATCGGTTTTGCTACCAACTGCGATGCGGCGCATATCACCCAGCCACAGCGCGAGACGATGCAGATTTGCATGGAGCAGTCGCTGAAAATGGCGGGCTTAAACGCGCGGGATATCGGCTATATTTCGGCTCATGGCACGGCTACCGACCGCGGCGATATTGCAGAAAGTCTGGCAACGGCGGCGATTTATGGCGACAACGTGCCGATCTCGTCACTGAAAAGTTATTTTGGTCATACGCTGGGTGCCTGCGGGGCGCTGGAAGCCTGGATGAGTTTGCAAATGATGCGCGAAGGCTGGTTTGCCCCGACGCTCAATTTAAACCGTCCGGATGCTAACTGCGGCGCACTGGATTACATCATGGGTGAAGCCCGCAAGATTGATTGCGAGTTCCTGCAAAGCAACAATTTCGCTTTTGGCGGCATCAACACCTCGCTGGTGATCAAGCGCTGGCCCTGAGAGATAGCTTTTGGGAATAGCGCCGGCCCATTTCCCGGAGGCGGCGCTTGACGCGCCTTGTCCGGGCTACCAAACTGCACGCACTTGTAGCCCGGCTAAGCGTAGCGCGAGCCGGGAAGTAGCTGCGCCGAACCATCAGGCCCGGCACATTTCCCGGAGGCGGCGCTTGACGCGCCTGTCCGGGCTACCGGCCCGCAGACGGCAGTGAACCCGTAGCCCGGGAAGCCGCAGCGCCACCGGGACGAAGCCGCGCCGATGCATCAGCCCCGGCGCTTCACTGGCCAGAAGATAGTCAGTACCCCGGCGACAATCAGCAGCACGCCCAATAACGATTGCCAGTGGAAAGGCTCATACCAGCCGGGGAGCCAGATGGCGGCGGCCCACACCAGAATGTAGCTCAGACTGAGCAGCGCGTAAGCCTTCGCCAGCGGTAATTGGTGCAGAGCGAAGTACCAGCAGACCATCGACAGCAGATAGCCGAAAAGGCCAAACGCCAGGCCGAAGGTCCCCGCCCGCAGATGCAGCAGATGATTAAGAAAGGTGAATAAATCCGTCAGCGGCGGCAGTTCGACCATCGCGCTGCGCAGCAGCAGCTGTGCGGCGCTGACTAAACCCACGCTAAATAACGCCCAGATTAAGCCCATCAGATGCGGCTCCCCAGAATAACGATCCCGACGACGATCAGCCCTACGCCAACCCAGTGGCGGCGCGCCACCGGCTCGCGCCAGATCCCCCACGCAGCAAGGGTCACCCAGACAAAGTTCAGGCTCAGCATCGGATAGGCAATGCTGACCGGGATAGACTGCAGTACGCTAAGCCACAATAGCATGCTGCAGCCCAGGGAGAGCAATGCTAATCCCAACCAGCCAAGGATATGGTGCCCGCGCCGTCCGGATTTAGACGGGCGGGTCGCCTGTTTCTGGCACAGCTGTCCGACGCAGCTCAGCAGGCTGGCGAAAATCAGACAGATCCAGACGCTCATTGCGGCAGGTACTGGATAAACACCACCCGGCCTAGCTCATAGGAGTTATCAGGTTTGGGTAGCGGTAAGTCGGCCATACTCTCTCCTTTGTCCATCAGCAGAACCAGTGAAATCGGCCCCTGCTGGCGGTGCGCAGCCAGCCAATCGGCAAATTGTTCTTTATCCACAAACTGGCTCTGGGCATCCGGCCAGGACAGGCCGTACTTCAGCTCGCCCTGCTTGTCGAACAATATAATATCGCTGCGCTTTAGCTCCCATGACAACCCGCCAGCAATACCGACGTTATTGGTCAAAACGTAGCGGCTCGGCGTCAGCGACTCGCTGACAATATCCACCAGGAACTGCGGCTGCTTGCTGTCGATAACCCGGTCCGGGATAGCAAAACCCACCAGCAGCGCCAGCCCCAGCGGGCAGATGGCGGCTAAGGTCCAGCGGCGGCCATTGTCCTTCATCGCCATCCAGCCCATCAGCGCCCAGCAACCAAAAATCAGCGCCGCCAACAGGCACTTATACAGCTCAATATGGTTCCACACCGGCTGATGCATAAACCCCCAAGGCGAAACGACCAGCACGGCGACCAGGCCAATGAGACCGAAGCCTAAGTTGATCATGCCGTTAATTTTCAGCGCTTTCGCCCCGGACTTCGCCGCATCCAGCGCGTAGCGCGCCATCAGAATCGACAACGGAGCGAAACACGGCAAGATATAGGTTGGCAACTTACCTTTGGCAATGCTGAAGAACAGGAACGGCATCGCCACCCATCCCAGCAGATACAGCGCCCCGCGTGATTCATCGCGCTCGGTCCAACCGCGCTTGAGCGCTCCCGGCAGCAGCGCCAGCCACGGCAGGCTCCCGGCAATCAGGAACGGAATGTAGTACCAGAACGGCGCTTTATGCTGGGCATCTTTTTCAGCAAAACGCTGGATATGTTCCACCCAGAAGAAGTAGCGCCAGAAGTCCGGTTCACGTTTGGCGATGGCAAGCCCCCACGGCAGCACTACCAGCACGCAGACGCCCACCGCCAGCCAGCCGTAGGTCAGCACTTCGCGCCAGCGCTTACGCGCAATCACCCACGGCAATACCCCGACCACCGGCACCGCCAGCGCGAGGAAACCTTTGGTCATCACCCCCATTCCACAGGCCACGCCCAGTAAGACATAACCAACGATTTTGCCACTGTGGTTTTTGGCCTGTGCCGCGCCCCAGAAGCTGCACATCGCCAGCGCCATCCACATGGTAATCATCGGGTCCAGTACCGCATAGGTGCCAATACTGTAGACCAGCAGCGCGGTCAGGAAGATAACCGGCGACAGGATCGCCAGGCGTTTATCGCGAAATATCTGCCACGCCAGCCAGGCCACCAGCAGGGCGGTGACGGTAATAGAGAACACGACCCCGAAGCGGACGCCAAAATTATTGTGACCGAATAGCCACTGGCCAATGCTGTTAATCCAGTATCCGGCGATGGGTTTTTCAAAATAGCGCAGGCCGAGGAAATGCGGCACCACCCAGTCGCCGGTCGCCAGCATCTCACGGCTGATTTCCGCATAGCGGGTTTCATCCGGCTGCCAAAGCAGGCGGAAGTTGAGCGGCAGTAAATAGTAGAGGGCAAAAAGAGCGACCAGAGCCGCACCGTAGCGAATGCTTTTCATCAAACACCCGAATTGAGTAATTGTTCACGTCCAAGCCAGCCTTCCCGGCCAGCCAGCTCTCCACGAACCACTTTGCCTCGCGGCAGCACGCTAAAATCGGCGGGCAGCAACTGGCTTAGCGGGCAAAACTGAATCTCTTCCTGAGCGGCCATGGTCAGCAGTTCATCAAACTGTTGAGCAAAGGCAATCCCCTCGACTTCAGCATGGATGGTATAGACCGGAGTACCCGTATCGCGATGGATACAATCCAGCAGATAGCGGTTGAAGCCCGCAATATCCACTGCGCTGCCGACCACTTCATCCCAGGTCGGTAACGTCACCGGGATTTGCACGGTTCCCGGCGCGCCGTTGCCCAGCACCGGTAGGAAGGGACCCGTTCCCCGACAATCGCTGTTGTAGAGGAAGTCAAAAGCCTCTTTGGCCTTGATGACCCGCTGATCGGCCCGCCAGCCCGCAACGGCGGAGCAGGCCACCGGACGACCGATAATCCGCTCCAGCTCCAGCAGCCCGCGTTCAACTTCCAGCGCCAGCCGCTCCTGTGGCCAGACGCCGCTCCACGCCTGCCAGCTATAGTGATCCCAGGCGTGCAGGCCCACTTCATGCTCCTGCGCGGCGGCGCGGATAACCTCTTCATTACCCGCACCAATTCTGCGCCCCGGCCAGGCGGTACCGGCTAGCAGGATATCCCAGCCGTACAGCGAAGCGGCCTTTGAACGCAGCATCTTCCACAGAAACTTCGGTTTTACCAGGCGCCATAAATGACGCCCCATATTGTCCGGCCCGACGCTAAAAAAGAAGCTTGCCTGAATCCCGCGCTGCCCCAGCAGAGCCAGCAGCCGCGGGACCCCGTCCCTTGTCCCGCGAAAGGTATCGACATCTATGCGTAAGCCGACCTGTCTCATGATTTGTTGTCGTCCACCAGTTCAACCGTGCGCAGGAAGAAGTCCAGAGTGTGTTCCACCGTCTCTTCCATCTCCACCGTCGGCACCCAGTTCAGGCAGCGCTTCGCGTTGCGAATGCTCGGCTTACGGTGCTCAACGTCCTGGTAGCCTTTACCGTAGTAATCGCTACTTTCGACTTCGCGGAAGCCGGCAAACGGCGGGAAGCGGTCGCGCAGCGGGTGGCGCTCAAAGCAGGCCAGCAGCATTTCCGCCAGCTCTTTGATGCTCGCTTCGTTATCCGGATTACCGATGTTGATAATCTGCCCATCGCAACGGCCATCTTTGTTCTCGATAATGCGGAACAGCGCTTCGATACCGTCGCTGATATCGGTGAAGCAACGCTTCTGTTTACCACCCTCAATCAACTTGATTGGCGAACCTTCGACCAGGTTAAGGATCAACTGAGTGATGGCACGGGAGCTACCGATACGCGCGGCGTTGAGGTTATCAAGACGCGGCCCCATCCAGTTGAACGGGCGGAACAGGGTAAACTTGAGGTTGTTCTTATCGCCATAGGCCCAGATCACGCGGTCCAGCAGCTGCTTAGAAACCGAGTAAATCCAGCGCTGTTTGTTGATCGGCCCGACCACCAGGTTCGAACTATCTTCATCGAAGTTATTGTCGGTGCACATACCGTACACTTCGGACGTCGACGGGAAGATAATGCGCTTATCGTATTTCACGCAGTCGCGGATGATCTTCAGGTTCTCTTCAAAATCCAATTCAAATACGCGCAGCGGATTGCGGGTGTACTCAATTGGGGTCGCAATCGCCACCAGCGGCAGCACGACGTCGCACTTCTTAATGTGGTACTCGATCCACTCGGAGTGAATGCTGATATCGCCTTCCACAAAGTGGAAACGCGGATTATCGAGGAAACGGCTGATAGCGTCAGAGCCAATATCCAGGCCGTAAATTTCGTAGTTGTCGTCCTGCAACAGGCGCTCGGTCAGGTGGTTGCCGATAAAGCCGTTCACCCCGAGGATCAGCACGCGGGTGCGGCGCTTAATCGCCACGACCGGCTTGCTGCTCAGCACCGCGCCAGCAACCAGGCCCAGCGCCTGCGCCAGTTGCGTACCCTGCATATAAACGCCGCGTTCGGTCTGCCCGGTGACGATTTCCAGCGCCCCTTCCTGACAGGCAACAACCAGCGGCGCAGTGGAAATCACCGTACCCGGTTTCGCAGCGTTCAGATCCTGACGCACGCGAGATTTCCAGACGATAAACTTATTTGCCCCGGCGTAGCCGAACGCGCCCGGCCACGGATCGGAGACCGCGCGCACCAGGTTATGCAGCGTCTGAGCGGATTGCTCCCAATCGAGGCGACCATCTTCCGGCGTGCGGCGACCCACGTAGGTCGCCTGGCTTTCATCTTGTGCACGCTCTTCGGTTTTACCGTCGCGGATAGCCGGCAGCGCCTGGCCCAGCAGTTCGGATGCCGCAGCGCAAAGTTTACGATGCAGAACCAGCGCCGCGTCATCTGCGCCGATAGCCACGCTTTTCTGCGCCACGATATTCCCGGCGTCCGCGCGGTTAACCATCCGGTGCAGCGTCACGCCGGTTTCGCTTTCACCATTCACCAGCACCCAGTTCAGCGGCGCTCGGCCACGGTATTTCGGCAGAAGTGAACCGTGCAGGTTGAAAGCCCCCTGCGGCGCGAGATTCAGAATGTCATCGCACAGCAGGTTGCGGTAATAGAACGAGAACAGCACGTCCGGTTTTATCTCACGGATACGTTCGATCCACAGCGGATGGTTCACGTCTTCTGGCGCCCACACCGGAATGCCTTGCTCTGCGGCAATACGCGCCACGGAGCCAAAGAAATGGTTTTCGCCAGGGTTGTCCGGATGGGTAAAAATAGCGGCGATGTCATAACCGGCATCCAGCAGAGACTGAATACCTGCACAACCCATATCGTGATAAGCGAAGACTACAGCTTTCATGAACGATCTTCCTCTTGAGATGCCGTTTCCGGCTGGCGAACAACACGTTGAATAAAGTAGCGGGGACGAGCGCGGACATCGTTATAGATGCGGCCGATATACTCCCCAAGCAGGCCCATGCCGACGAACTGAGCACCGATAAACATAAACAGCACGGCGAACAGCATAAACACCCCTTCTGCCGCCCACTGTGGGCCAAACACCAGGCGCAACGCCACCAGCAGGATGGCGAAACCAAAGCCCAGCAGGGCGATAACGCTGCCGAACAGGCTCAGCAGGCGCAGCGGCGTGGTGGTCAGGCAGGTGACCAGGTCGTACATCAGGTTAATCAGGCGCATAAAGCTGTATTTGGAATCACCAAATTCACGCTCGGCGTGCATTACCGGGATTTCAACCGCTCGACGGGCGAAGGTATTCGCCAGGATCGGGATAAACGTACTGCGCTCATGGCAGTTGAGCATCGCGTCGATAATGTGGCGGCGATAGGCGCGCAGCATGCAGCCATAATCGCCCATCGCTTTACCGGTAGTGCGCTGGATAAGACGGTTGATCATCTTCGAGGCGCTTTTACGGAAAAAGGTATCCTGGCGGTTCTGGCGAACGGTACCGACCACGTCGTAGCCCTCGTCGGCTTTCTCTACAAGTCGGGGGATCTCTTCCGGCGGATTTTGCAGGTCGGCATCGAGGGTAATAATCAGGTCACCGGTCACATGGCTAAAGCCCGCCATAATCGCCGAGTGCTGGCCATAGTTACGGTTCAACAGCACCGCCACCACGTGGCTGCCTTCGGCCTCGGCGGCTTCGGTTAACATCCGCGCCGAGTCATCGCTGCTGCCATCGTCGACCAGCAGAATTTCATATTGGCGTCCGAGCGTCGCGCAGGCGGTGTCGGTACGGCGGATAAGCTCCGGCAGGCTCTCCTGTTCGTTATAAACCGGGATAACCACCGAGACCTTTTTCACGGGAGGATAGCTAAACATATCAACGTCCTGAAAGCTGGTGTAGTGCGGAAATCACCCGAGTGACATCGTCATCGGTCATATCTGGAAATAGCGGGATGGAACAAATGCGCGCGCTGTTCCATTCCGTATGCGGTAATGAAACTTCAGGGAAACGCTCGCGGTAATACTTTTGCGTATGCGCCGCGCGAAAGTGCAGTCCGGTGCCGATGCCCATGGCTTTCAGTTTTTCCATCAGAGCATCGCGGCTGATACCGCAGGTGGCCTCGTCAACGCGGATAATAAACAGGTGCCAGGCGTGCTGATGTTCCCAATCAGGTATCGCCAACGGCTTGAATGGGGTATCCGCCAGTTCGCTCAAGTAGCGTTGGGCAATTTTGGCGCGCCGCAGATTGGCGTGGGCCAGTTTATCCAGCTGCACCAGAGCCAGCGCAGCGTTGATATCCGCCAGATTGTATTTAAAGCCCGGCGAGATCACCTCCGCCTGCGGAGCGCGGCCCAGAGTCTGGCGGTCGTAGGCATCAACGCCGAGACCGTGGAACTTCAGGCTGCGAATGCGCGTCGCCAGCTCGTCATCGTCGGTCACCACCAACCCGCCTTCGGCGCAGGTCATATTTTTGATCGCATGGAACGAGAAGATGGCGGTACCGCGCCAGCCGACATGGCGGCCTTTGTAGTACGTCCCTGCCGCGTGGGCAGCGTCTTCAATCACCGCAATTCCGTGCCGCTCGCCAATAGCGCGAATAGCGTCGATATCCACCGGCGCGCCCGCATAGTGCACGGGAACGATCGCTTTAGTACGCGGAGTGATCGCCGCTTCCACCGCTTCAGGGGTAACCATCAGATTATCGGGATCGACATCGATCATCACCGGGGTCGCGCCAAGCAGGCAGATCATGTTCAGTGTGGAGACCCAGGTTTGGGAAGGGGTGATCACTTCATCGCCCGCACCGATTCCCATCGCCATGAGCGTGACGTGCATCCCGCCGGTCGCCGAACTGACCGCGATAGCGTGGCGGTTGCCAGTTAACGTACAGAACGCCTCTTCCAGCGCCTGATTTTTCGGCCCGGTGGTGATCCAGCCCGATTGCAAAACTTCACGCAGCGCAGCCAGCTCTGCGTCGCCCATCGACGGGCGCGAAAACGGCAAAAAATCGCTCATCATTTTCCTGTTCTGTAAATGACCCGACGAGGAACGGGGTCGATAAGAAATATCCTGCACCTGCTGACTTAAACAAAATGAAAATGAAAGCGAAATCAGTTTGATGGCGCATTTCATTACAGGATATTTAGATGCTATTAAATTTAGACAGGTTTGCTTAGGATAATATTAAGAAATTAATATTAATTAGATATACATTACGATTTTGTTAAAAATCATTGAGATAGAGTGTTTTTTCGGGACTTAATGAGGTTTAGCGCTCCTGCCAGAGGGGGGGGGACAGCAGGAACGCACTAGCGAAAAGTAAACGAACATTAAACCAGGTTCCAATAAACTACCTTTAAACATGGTCTGCGAAATATAAAAAAACCAGTAGAATCACAAAATTATTTCTACCGTATTACAAGTTAGCAGGAAAGTTATCAGGTAATTCGCTCGCCGGGCAATTAATCACTTCGTCGTTATCCGCACCGCAATCACGAACAAACGTAATAGTGGCAAACTCATCAATCACTTCTGTCGGATAGGCTGGACCAGCTTCACGGTAAGAGACCATCAGCGGGATATGATCGTTCTGGAAGCAGACGGTTTTTTCCGGATTGTTGATCACCCAGCGCGGGAAAAAGATGGTGCCGTGGAATAGTTTATCGCCAAGGTTAACAATCAGGCTCACGTCGGTACCGGTCGGCTCGGTCCAGGAAATTTTATAGATGCTTTCACCCACGCGAACGATGTAAGCCTGCTGATCTTTCACCCAACGATTAGCCACGATCCCGCTATGGATTCGGTAATCCAGGGTGGTGGCGTTTTTAACGTAAATCTCGTAGTTCCAGCCGTTATCGTAGGTATAAACCAGATGTTTGCCGATAAAACCGCTCAGGTCATGTTTGTCGAAAGTGCTCATAATCTGTTCTCCTCTATTTGTTGAGAACAAGCATACTGCTTTAAAAAATGGATAAATAACGCTATGTTTGGATTAAATACATCCACTTTTTAGATTAGCCATGCACAAGACCACCCTCGAGCAATGGGCGCTACTGGAAAAAGTTGTTGAGCTGGGTAGCTTTGCGAAGGCGGCGGAAGAGACCCACCGCAGCCAGTCTTCGGTGAGCTATAACCTTGCGCTGTTGCAGGAGCGGCTGGGGGTTACGCTGCTCACGCCTTCTGGCCGCCGCGCAGTACTCACCCCGGCGGGCAAGCTGCTGCTCGGCCAGGTCAAGCCGCTGTTGCAGGCCTTTTCTTATGTTGAAACCCATGCCGCCACCCTTCGCGACGGCGCACGCACCCGGCTGGATCTGCTGGTCGATAGCATTTTCCCCCGCGAGCGGCTGTTTGCCATTCTGCGCCAGTTTCAACAACGCTATCCGCAAACCCAGGTCAGGCTGACCGAAGTACTGGAAAATGTTGAGGAGGAACACCCGGCGCGCAGCGAAGCCGACGTGATGGTGCTCACCCGCCGTCAGGATATTACCGGGCGCGGCGAGTGGCTGATGAATATCGATTTTGTCGCCGTCGCCCATCGCGATCACCCGCTTTCGGCATTCGAGGGGCCGCTGGATGATAATGCGCTGGCGCCCTGGCCGCTGGTGCGCATCGCTGACCGCAGCAACGACCCGCAATCCGTCCGCGATGCGTGGACGTTCTCTACTATTGATGCCGCCATTGATGCGGTGTTATATCAGGTTGGTTTCGGCTGGCTGCCGGAAGAGCGCATTCGTTCACAGCTCAAACAGGGGGTGCTGAAAGCGCTGCCGCTGGGCCACGGCGCACGGCGAGCAACGCCGCTGCACCTGATCGTTAAGCGTGATTTAACGCCGATTGATGAGCAGGTCGCCACGCTGCTCGATCTGTTCAGAACATAAAGCGCACGGTGGCGGCTGACGCCTTACCGGGCCTACGGGTTCACAACCGTCTGCGGGCCGGTAGCCCGGACAGGCGCGTCAAGCGCCGCCTCCGGGGGATGTGCCGAACCTGATACACCGGCGCTGCTTCGTCCCGGTGGCGCTGCGCTGACCGGGCTACGGGTTCACAGCCGTCTGCGGGCCGGTAGCCCGGACAGGCGCGTCAAGCGCCGCCTCCGGGAGATGTGCCGGAGCTGCGGCAGGCTTGTTCTCCATTTCATACCGTCAAAATATATATACTGTTTTCTTATACTTTCAGGCCAAATATTGATCCAGCTTACGCTGAAAGTATGATGAATCCTTAAAATCGTCATACTTTCCTGTCGCTGAGACTAAAGCCTTGTCTATCATCCGCTCCGCCCTGCTGGCGCTAATCGCCTGCGCACCTTTGCTGGCCAATGCCGCCCCCAACGAAATCACCACCGCCTGGCCGGTTAACGTCGGCCCGCTCAACCCGCACCTCTATACGCCCAACCAGATGTTCGCCCAGAGCATGGTGTATGAACCGCTGGTGAAGTATCAGGCAGACGGTTCGGTTACCCCGTGGCTGGCAAAAAGCTGGACACATTCGGCGGACGGTAAAATCTGGACCTTCGCCCTGCGCGACGATGTGCAATTCTCAAACGGCGAAGCCTTTGACGCCGTTGCTGCGGCAGAGAACTTTCGCGCGGTACTTGATAACCGTCAACGCCATGCCTGGCTGGAGTTGGTCAATCAGATAGTCGACGTCAAGGCGCTCAGCAAAAACGAGCTGCAAATTACCCTGAAAAGCGCTTATTACCCATTTCTGCAGGAGCTGGCGCTGCCGCGCCCTTTCCGCTTTATCGCCCCGTCGCAGTTTAAAGATAACGAGACCCTGCACGGCATTAAAGCGCCGATCGGCACCGGCCCGTGGATGCTAAAAGAGTCAAAGCTCAATCAGTACGATGTGCTGGTACGTAACGACCGCTACTGGGGCGAAAAACCGCAGATTCAAAAGATTACCGTCAAGGTGATCCCGGACCCGACCACCCGCGCGGTGGCGTTTGAGACCGGTGATATTGACCTGTTGTACGGCAACGAAGGGCTGCTGCCGCTGGATACCTTCGCGCGCTTTAGCCACAACCCGGCGTATCGAACCCAGCTTTCGCAGCCGATTGAAACGGTGATGCTGGCGCTCAACTCCGCAAAGGCACCGACTAACGAGCTGGCAGTACGCGAAGCGCTGAACTACGCGGTAAATAAAAAATCGCTTGTCGATAACGCCCTATACGGCACCCAGCAGGTAGCCGATACGCTGTTTTCTCCCACCGTCCCCTACGCGAATATTGGCTTGAAACCACGCCATTACGACCCGCAGCAGGCAAAAGCATTGCTGGAAAAAGCGGGCTGGATAATGCCCGCAGGCAAAGCGATCCGTGAGAAAAACGGTCAGCCGCTGCGCATTGAGTTATCGTTTATTGGCACCGACGCGCTAAGCAAGTCGATGGCCGAAATTATCCAGGCCGATATGCACCAGATTGGCGTCGACGTAGCGCTGGTCGGCGAGGAAGAGAGCAGTATTTATGCCCGCCAGCGCGACGGTCGCTTCGGCATGATTTTCAACCGTACCTGGGGCGCGCCGTACGACCCCCACGCCTTTATGAGTTCGATGCGCGTCCCGTCTCATGCTGATTTTCAGGCACAGCAGGGTTTAGTCGATAAACCGATCATTGATAAAGAGATTGGCGAAGTGCTGGAAACCAGCGACGAAACCCAGCGCCAGGCGCTATATCGCGACATTCTGACCCGTCTGCACGACGACGCGGTCTACCTGCCCATCAGCTATGTCTCAATGATGGTGGTCGCCAGACCGGAGCTGGGCGCGATTCCCTACGCGCCGATTGCGTCTGAAATTCCGTTTGAACAGATTAAACCGGTGAAACCCTGATGCTGCGTTACGCGTTGCGGCGCATGGCGCTGCTGATCCCGATGATTTTCGCCGCCTCGGTGATTATCTTTTTAATGCTGCGCCTGGGGACCGGCGACCCGGCGCTCGACTATTTGCGCCTGTCGAACCTGCCGCCGACGCCGGAGATGGTCGCTTCCACGCGGGTGATGCTGGGTCTGGATCAGCCGCTTATCGTGCAGTACGGCTCCTGGCTGTGGAAGGCGCTGCACCTGGATTTTGGCATCTCGTTCGCGACTCAACGTCCGGTACTGGATGATATGCTGACCTTCCTTCCTGCCACGCTGGAGCTGGCGGGCGCAGCGCTGATACTGATCCTACTCACCTCGGTACCGCTCGGCATCTGGGCGGCGCGTCATCGTGACCGTCTGCCGGATTTTGTTGTGCGGGTTATCGCTTTCCTCGGCGTCTCAATGCCCAACTTCTGGCTCGCCTTTCTGCTGGTGATGCTCTTCTCGGTATATCTGCAATGGTTGCCCGCGCTGGGCTACGGCGGCTGGCAGCATCTCATTCTGCCAGCGGTGTCGATTGCCTTTATGTCGCTGGCGATTAACGCCCGTTTGCTACGTGCCAGCATGCTGGAGGTCGCCGGGCAGCGTCACGTGACCTGGGCGCGGCTGCGCGGTCTCAACGACAAGCAAATCGAGCGTCGCCATATCCTGCGTAACGCCTCGCTGCCGATGATCACCGCCGTCGGCATGCATATCGGCGAGCTGATTGGTGGCACCATGATCATCGAGAATATCTTTGCCTGGCCCGGCGTGGGACGCTATGCCGTGTCGGCGATATTTAACCGCGACTACCCGGTCATTCAGTGTTTTACGCTGATGATGGTCACCGTCTTTGTGGTCTGTAACCTGATTGTTGACCTGCTGAACGCCGCGCTGGATCCGCGCATTCGCCGCCATGAAGGAGCGCACTCGTGAACTTTTTCCTCTCATCGCGCTGGCCCGTACGCCTCTCTTTAATCATGATTGCCCTGCTGGCGGTGATTGCGCTCACCAGCCAGTGGTGGTTACCGTACGACCCGCAGGCTATTGATTTACCGTCACGTTTGCTTGCTCCCGATAATCAGCACTGGCTGGGCACCGACCATCTGGGACGCGATATTTTCTCACGCCTGCTGGCGGCCACTCGCGTATCGCTTGGTTCGGTGATGGCCTGTTTGCTGTTAGTTCTGGCGCTGGGATTGATCGTCGGCGGCAGCGCGGGGCTGATTGGCGGCCGCATCGATCAGGCCGCCATGCGCGTCGCGGATATGTTTATGACCTTCCCGACCTCGATCCTCTCCTTCTTTATGGTAGGTGTGTTAGGTACGGGGCTAACCAACGTGATTATCGCCATCGCCCTGTCGCACTGGGCATGGTACGCGCGGATGGTGCGCAGTCTGACAATCTCCCTGCGCCAGCGCGAGTTTGTCCTCGCCTCGCGGCTTTCCGGCGCGAGCCACGTGCGCGTGTTTATCGACCATCTGGCGGGCGCGGTGATCCCCTCGCTGCTGGTGCTGGCGACGCTGGATATCGGCCACATGATGCTGCACGTCGCCGGAATGTCGTTCCTCGGCCTCGGTGTGACCGCGCCGACGGCGGAGTGGGGCGTGATGATTAACGACGCGCGTCAGTACATCTGGACGCAGCCGCTGCAAATGTTCTGGCCGGGGCTGGCGCTGTTTATCACCGTGATGGCCTTTAATATGGTGGGTGACGCGCTGCGCGATCATCTCGACCCCCATCTGGAAACGGAGCATGCCCACTGATGCCGCAACAGATTGAACTGCAAAACATTACGTTACTGGCTGAACAACCACTGGTACACGGCGTTTCTTTGGCGCTCAAACGCGGACGCGTGCTGGCGCTGGTCGGCGGCAGCGGCAGCGGAAAATCCCTCACCTGCGCGGCGGCGCTGGATATTCTCCCTTCCGGCGTGCGGCAAACGGCAGGAGTTATCCTCACGGATGGCAAACCGGTCGCCTCCAGCGAACTGCGTGGTGTGAAAATCGCCACCATTATGCAAAACCCGCGCAGCGCCTTTAATCCGCTGCATACTATGGCGGCTCACGCGCGGGAAACCTGCCGGGCATTAGGCAAACCATCAGATGACGCTACGCTTATCAGTGCGTTAGAGGCCGTGGGGCTGGAGCAGGCAGAACGCGTGCTGAAGCTTTATCCCTTTGAGATGAGCGGCGGCATGCTCCAACGGATGATGATTGCGATGGCGCTGCTGTGCGATGCGCCGTTTATTATCGCCGATGAACCGACCACCGATCTGGACGTCGTCGCCCAGGCGCGCATTCTCGATCTGCTGGAGAGCATAATGCGCAGCCGTGCACCCGGAATGCTGCTGGTCACTCACGATATGGGCGTCGTCGCGCGGCTGGCGGACGACGTAGCGGTGATGGATAACGGCAAGATCGTGGAACAGGGGGATGTCGAAACCATCTTCAACGCGCCACAGCACCCCATCACCCGCAATCTGGTTGCCGCACATCTCGCCCTGTATGGGCTGGAGCTGACCTTATGACATTACTTAGCGTCTCTACGCTCTCGCACCAATACGCAAACTTACCGGTGCTAAAAGAGGTTTCTTTAGCGCTGAAAAACGGCGAAACCGTCGCCCTGCTGGGACGCAGCGGCTGCGGAAAAAGCACGCTGGCACGCCTGCTGGTTGGGCTGGAATCACCCACCGAGGGCAGCGTCAGCTGGCGCGGCGAGACGCTCGCCCACCTCAATCGCAGCAAACAAAAAGCATTTCGCCGGGATATTCAGATGGTGTTTCAGGATTCCATCAGCGCGGTGAATCCGCGTAAAACGGTGCGTGAGATTTTGCGTGAACCGATGCGCCATCTGCTGTCATTAACGAAACAGGAACAACTGGCCCGGGCAAGAGAAATGCTCAATGCGGTGGACCTCGACGATAGCGTGCTCGACAAACGGCCAACGCAGCTGAGCGGCGGGCAGCTCCAGCGCGTCTGCCTGGCTCGGGCGTTAGCGGTAGAACCTAAGCTGCTTATTCTGGATGAAGCAGTGTCGAATCTCGATCTGGTACTTCAGGCGGGCATCATTCGTCTGCTCAAAAAACTACAACAGCAGTTCGGCACCGCCTGCCTGTTTATCACCCACGATTTACGTCTGGTGGAGCGCTTTTGCCAGCGGGTGATGGTGATGGACGAGGGGCAAATCGTCGAGACGCAGACCGTGGGCGACAGATTAACCTTTTCCTCCAACGCCGGTCGCGTGTTACAAAATGCGGTACTTCCCGCCTTTCCCGTACGCCGTAATAAGGTCTAACAGATGCAACGTGTCACTATCACCCTTGATGACGATTTACTCGAAACGCTGGATAGTCTGAGCCAGCGCCGTGGATACAACAACCGTTCCGAAGCGATCCGCGATATTCTGCGCGGCGCGCTGGCTCAGGAAACCACCCAGGAGCACGGTACCCAGGGATTCGCGGTGCTCTCGTATGTTTATGAACACGAGAAGCGAGATTTAGCCAGCCGTTTAGTCTCCACCCAGCATCAACATCACGATCTCTCCGTCGCCACCCTGCACGTACACATCAACCACGACGACTGCCTGGAGATTGCCGTGCTGAAAGGCGATATGGGCGATGTTCAGCATTTTGCCGATGATGTCATCGCCCAACGCGGCGTGCGCCACGGTCATTTGCAGTGTTTGCCGACGGAGGACGATCTCTCCCACTCATAAAGCGTGGGACTCACTAACCCGGCGCGAACGCGAGCACAGGGTAATACCGCAGATAATCGCCAGCGCGCTGATCAGGTGGTACGTATAGAGCGGCGCGTGCAGAAAGAGAATGCTGAACAGGCCGCCGCTGAGCGGAATGAGGTGCGAGAACACCTCCCCACGCGTGGCGCCAATCGCCGCAATGCCTTTATTCCACAAAAGGTAAGAGAGCCAGGAAGGGAAAATCACCAGATAAGCCAGTCCGAGAAGGAAATTCAGCGACAGGTAAGGTGCTAAATCCAGATCGGCCGCCTGTAGCGTATTCGCCATCAAAACCGGCAGCAGCATAATCGCCCCCACCGAGGCGCTGACGGCGACAAAGCCATTACCGGCCACCTCTTTTGGCTTCAGGCGCAAAAAAGCGCAGTAGGCCGCCCAGCTCATCGCCGAGCCCATAGTCCAGAGATCGCCCCGATTCAGGTTGCGCAAAGTTGACCAGTCCGTGACGTTTCCCTGCAAAATAAGCCAGATAACACCGCAGGAACTTAATATTACGCCCGCGACATTTCCCGTCGAAATACGCTCGTGGAATATAAAGCGATTAATCAGTAGCACCATCGCCGGGGTCGTCGATAAATAAATTGCCGCATTCAATGATGAGGTATATTGCAGACCGACATAGAGCGTCAGGGGAAATAAAACCTGGCCGCACAGTGCCAGAAAGAAAACAATCCCTTTCGCCTGTTTTATCGCTGGCCACTGCTGTTTAACCTGGCGAAAGTAGAGCATCATCAGCAGGATAGCTGTGGCCCACCAGCGCAGTGCTGATAGCACAATAGGGTCAACCTGCGATACCAGCAGGTGACCAATCACATAATTACCACCCCAGAAGCAGGCCGCCAGCGCGAGCAGAAGATAAGGCATACAAACTCCTTGATTTACCTTAAACCTATGCCATTCAGGGTACTGCTCACGAATAAGCCAGTGCTAATATAAAGTTTTCATTCAGGCGTATAGTTTGAAACTATGAAGTTCACCCTAAGACAGCTGGAATTCTACGTCGCGCTGGCCGAGACGCTACAAATCTCAAAAGCCGCCGGGCGTTGCCATATCTCTCAGTCATCGATGACGGTCGCGATGCGTAATCTGGAAACGATTATGAACACGCAGCTCTTTGTTCGCCATCCGAAGGGTATTGAGCTGACCGTCGACGGGGAACGCTTTCTGAGCCATGCGCGCAAAATCCTCTCTGATAGCGAAGCCGCGATTAACGACCTGCACAATCAGCCGGAAATGACCACCGGCAGCGTGCGGGTAGGCATCGCTGAAACGCTCTCGGCCTATCTGCTACCCGGCATTTATAGCGAACTGGAGCGCCGTTTCCCGCTGCTGGAGATCCATTTTCAGGAAGGTTCATCTCAGGCGCTGATAACATCCTTACATCAGCAAGAGGTCGACTTTTGCCTGGTGTTGACGTCAAACATTCGCCACGATGATGATCTGACGATCGATACTTTCCTGCGCTCCCTGCGTCGTCTGTGGGCGCCAATCGGTCACCCTTTACTCAGCCAGCCGGAACTGCGGCTGGCTGATATCGCAAAGGTCCCGTTTTTGCTGCTTGAGACCGATGATTACCCCACCGTGATCCTTGACGTCTGGCGGCAGCGCGGCGGGCAGCCGGATATTCGCTACCGTACCAACTCCTTCGAGGCTATCCGCACTTTTGTTTCACAGGGTAAGGGCGTCACGATCCTTTCGGACCTCGTTTGGCGTCCCTGGTCGCTTGAGGGACTGCGCGTGATGCGACGCACGGTCGACGATTGTATGACGTGGATGGACGTCGGAGTGGCGAGCCTGCGGCAAACGGCACTACGGCCCGAAGCCCGGCGCGTAGTGGATTTCCTGCGTCAGGCGATACATCGCTTTGACGGTCAGCCATGATCCGCTAAAAAGCAGTCGGGCTTTCTCAACAATTAATAAACCATATGAATTATACGCTTGGTGAATTATCCACCTTCGCTAATAATTACGCCTCATTTAACGATCTCGTTATGGCGAGGCTCCTGCATAAATATAAGTTACCGCCCTGCTGGTATCGAGAGAGACCACTCAGGGAAATACAGGCTTCCATCGAATCAAGGTGTTGCCAAGGTAACTTCTGACGGCATTCATGCCGGACAGATACGTTGTGCAGTGCTAAAACCAGGACGTAGGGATCTGCCTGTGCTCATCCTGTCTTGTTCGCCCCTATGAGTGATTTTTTATAGGGAATTACACCATGTCTTCAATTCAACTGTGCGCCGCGCATCAGGCTATCTCTGCTTTTGACGGCGACGCGATCGCCCAGTACATGCGTACCGATTTCATTACTCTGCCGGAGCATCTCAGCGTTCATGAAGCGCGAGAGCTATTCGTTTCTCAGCTTGCCGGCGATGAGATCCCAGGCCAGGTGTTTGTTGTCGCCGGAAAAAAACTGCGCGGTAGCTTGTCGATTAAAAAGCTGCTCCAGGAGAGCGATACCGCTCAATCCATTCGTTATTTAATGGATAGCTGTCTGTTTCGTGTCAGGCCTGACGACGAGCGCCCGCAGGTGGTCGCCGAACTGGCCGAGCGTGGTCTCGACCTGGTACCGGTAGTCGAAAAGGGCGAGCTGGTTGGCTGCCTGATGGAAAAAGAGATTGCCCATCTGCTGGAAGACGATGTGACTGAAGATGCCCAGCGTCAGGGAGCAACGCTGCCGCTGGAAAAGCCGTATCTGGAAACCAGCCCGTGGGCGCTCTGGAAAAAGCGTTCGGTTTGGCTACTGCTGCTGTTCGTCGCCGAAGCCTACACCAGCAGCGTATTGCAGCATTTTGAAGAAGCGCTGGAGTCAGCGATTGCGCTGGCCTTTTTCATTCCGCTACTGATTGGTACCGGTGGCAACAGCGGGACGCAGATCACCTCCACCCTGGTGCGCTCCATGGCGCTTGGGGAAGTGCGGCTGCGGGATATGGGGCGCGTAATCCGTAAAGAGGTCTCCACCTCGTTGCTGATAGCTATCACTCTCGGTCTGGCGGGCTGCCTGCGCGCGTGGATGATGGGCATCGGCATGGAAATCACGCTAATTGTCAGCCTGACGCTGGTATGCATTACCCTGTGGAGCGCGGTGGTGTCGTCGGTGATCCCGCTGACGCTCAAGCGCCTCGGCATCGATCCAGCGGTGGTTTCAGCACCGTTTATCGCCACCCTTATCGACGGCACCGGACTGATTATCTACTTCAAAATCGCCCAGTATTTTCTTGGGCTGAATTGATTATTTCGCCCGGTAGTGAAAGCTGCCGGGCTCATCCCTTACTCTTCAACCAGCGCCTGCGCGCACGCCCAGGCTGACGCCCAGGCCCACTGGAAGTTATATCCGCCCAGCCAACCGGTCACGTCCATCACTTCGCCGATAAAATAGAGCCCCGGTACCTTGCGGGCTTCCATGGTGCGTGAGGAGAGTTCGTTGGTATCCACGCCGCCGAGGGTCACCTCCGCCGTACGATAGCCTTCGGTACCGTTCGGCTGAACGCGCCACCCGGTCAGCGTCTCAACCAGGGTCTGCTGATCGCGAACATTAAGCTGTTTCAGGGTGACGTCCGGAAGCTGCCCTAATTGCTGCAAGCACTCAACCAGCCGCTTCGGCAACTGCATCGCCAGCGTATTTTTCAGGCTCTGATTGGGATGCGCCACACGTTGCTCGTCGAGGAACTCATCAAGATGGCAATCCGGCAGCAGATTGATACTGACGAATTCTCCCGGCTGCCAGTAGCTGGAAATTTGCAGCACCGCCGGGCCGGACAGCCCACGGTGGGTAAAGAGCAGATTTTCGCGAAAGACCGTACCGTTTTCGGCGGTAATGGTTGACGGTACCGAAACCCCGGACAGTACCTGTAACTGTTCAAGCAGCGGCTTATGCAGGGTGAACGGTACCAGTCCGGCGCGAGTCGGCAGCACCTTCAGGCCAAACTGCTCGGCAAGTTTGTAACCAAACGGCGAAGCGCCCAGGCCGGGCATAGACAGGCCACCCGAAGCAACCACCAGTTTTCTCGCCGCCACCGTGTCGCCGTTAAGCTGCAGCATGTAACCTTCGTCATCACGTTCGACGCTGAGAATTTCCGTACGCAGACGAATTTGCACGCCGCCCTTTTCACACTCAGCCAGCAGCAGGTTAACGATTTGCTCGGCTGAATCATCGCAAAAAAGCTGACCCAGCGTCTTCTCATGCCAGGCGATGTTGTGTTTGCTAACCAGGTCGATAAAGTCCCACTGGCTGTAGCGCGCCAGCGCAGATTTGCAAAAATGCGGGTTTTGGCTGAGATATGCCGCGGGTTCAATATACATGTTAGTAAAGTTGCAGCGCCCGCCGCCGGACATCAGTATCTTGCGGCCAGGCTTTTTGCCATTATCGAGCAAAAGCACGCGGCAGCCCGCCTGCCCTGCCTGCGCTGCACAAAACATTCCCGCCGCTCCGGCGCCAATTACGATGGCATCAAACCTTTCCACACAACATTCCTCATATCCCGATTGTCGGGAATTGTAAATTTTTCACTCTGGTCGCACCAGCAGGAAAAAAACTGCACTTATGTACATCGTTGAAAGATATAGGAATACTCCCAACAAGGTAAAACTTAAACAGGAAGAAAATCAAAAAAAGTCTATATTTCACTTTGCCCGCGCCGCGAAAGTCACTGATAATGCGCCGCGTTCATGTCCTCAAAATGGCGTAACGTCCTATGCTACATTTATTTGCCGGTCTGGATTTACATACCGGGCTATTATTATTGCTTGCTCTTGCTTTCGTGCTGTTTTACGAAGCGATCAATGGTTTTCATGATACCGCAAACGCTGTTGCAACTGTGATTTACACACGCGCAATGCGGTCGCAGCTTGCTGTGGCGATGGCGGCCCTTTTTAACTTCTTCGGCGTTCTGTTGGGCGGTCTTAGCGTTGCCTATGCCATCGTGCATATGTTACCGACCGACCTGCTGCTTAACATGGGTTCAGCACATGGCCTCGCCATGGTCTTCTCCATGCTGCTGGCGGCGATAATCTGGAACCTCGGAACCTGGTATTTCGGCCTTCCGGCCTCCAGCTCACACACGCTGATCGGCGCTATCATCGGTATTGGTTTAACCAATGCGCTGATGACCGGCACCTCGGTCGTGGACGCGCTGAATATCCCGAAAGTCATGGGTATTTTCGGCTCGCTCATCATCTCGCCAATCGTTGGCCTGGTGGTTGCGGGTGGTTTAATTTTCATCCTGCGTCGTTACTGGAGCAATACCAAAAAACGCGCTCGTATCCACCTGACACCTGCTGAACGTGAAAAGAAAGACGGTAAGAAAAAACCGCCATTCTGGACGCGTATTGCGCTGATTCTGTCAGCCATTGGCGTGGCTTTCTCGCACGGTGCGAACGATGGACAGAAAGGCATTGGTCTGGTGATGCTGGTTCTGATCGGCGTCGCTCCGGCAGGCTTCGTGGTCAACATGAACGCTTCCGGCTACGAAATCACCCGTACCCGCGATGCGGTCAACAACGTGGAAACCTTCTTCCAGCAGCGCCCTGAGCTGTTGAAGAAAGTGACCGGCGCAGAGCAGCTTATCCCGTCTCCGGACGCCGGTGCGGCAGCAAACGGCGAATTCCACTGCCACCCGGCTAACACCATCAACGCGCTTGACCGCATGAAGACGATGCTGACCGGTACCGAAAGCTACGACACACTCTCCGTTGAACAGCGTAGCCAGTTGCGTCGCGTGATGCTCTGCATCTCCGACACCACTGATAAAGTGGCGAAGCTGCCGGAAGTGAATGCCGAAGATAAGCGTCTGCTGAAGAAACTGAAAACCGATATGCTTAGCACCATCGAGTACGCGCCAATCTGGATTATCATGGCGGTTGCTCTGGCGTTGGGTATCGGTACGATGATCGGCTGGCGTCGCGTGGCGACCACTATCGGCGAGAAAATTGGTAAGAAAGGAATGACCTACGCACAAGGTATGTCAGCCCAGATGACCGCAGCCGTATCGATTGGTCTGGCGAGCTACACCGGTATGCCGGTTTCCACCACTCACGTGCTCTCCTCCTCCGTTGCGGGGACCATGCTCGTTGATGGCGGCGGCCTGCAGAAGAAAACCGTCACCAGTATCCTGATGGCCTGGGTACTCACCCTGCCCGCAGCGATTCTGTTGTCAGGCGCGCTGTACTGGCTCTCGCTGAAGATTATCTAAGCGGATAGCACGCGCAAAAAATACTAACGGGTCAGGAAACTGGCCCGTTTTTTTTTGGTTTTAGCCGGACTAATGCCAGATAAGCAAAGCAATCATACTCACAACGACCAGGCCGCATAGCGCGCTAGTGAGTATAAACTGCCGCCGAACCCGCTCGCAGCGACGGATAAACTCATCATCGTGATGATCGTGATAGCGCTGGGCATAAATATACCAAACCAGACGCATCTGCTTGCTGGGCTGCCCATGCGATGTGAAAAAACCACCGCCGTCGACATATTGATAGAGCAAAGGGTCACAACCACGTAGCACAACCAGTAATGCACGCAGTGACGAAAAATAGCGTGCCATATTCACCACACAAACGATACACAGGGCCCAAAACAGCGCAATCGTGCTGATCATACCTCCTCCCCGGCGACCCGCCCTCGGAGAATCTCTCCGGGACTACCGCTCCCCAATATCAAATTGACTGTACAGTAAAAGAGTGCGATTCCGATCACGTTTATTTATTCGATCGGCTCATTAAATAGTGTAGGAGATCCGTTAATTTTTTTACCACAACGTTAACCGTTATCAATGCATAAATCGGATATATTTGTTTAACTATTTGCTGAACAAGGTAGATTGACGAAGCGCGAGGGGCGCTATAAGGTAGAAATATCTTCTACAATTAAGTCCTTAAGGACTAACCCCCGCGCATGTGGTACGCAGGACGCGGGCGAAGCGGCAGCGCTGGCTGTCAGGTCCAACGGTCATCGACAACTTATGGAAGGAGTAACACCATGGCTTACAAACACATTCTCATTGCAGTAGACCTGTCCCCGGAAAGCAAAGTACTGGTAGAAAAAGCCGTTTCTATGGCCCGTCCCTACAATGCAAAAGTTTCCCTGATCCACGTGGATGTGAATTACTCCGATCTCTACACCGGGCTTATTGATGTCAATCTGGGCGACATGCAGAAACGCATTTCCGAAGAGACACACCACGCGTTAAGCGAACTGTCCACCAACGCAGGTTACCCGATTACTGAGACTCTGAGCGGCAGCGGCGACCTCGGCCAGGTGCTGGTTGATGCGATTAAAAAATATGATATGGACCTGGTGGTTTGCGGTCATCATCAGGACTTCTGGAGCAAGCTGATGTCCTCCGCTCGCCAGCTGATCAATACCGTTCACGTCGATATGCTGATTGTTCCGCTACGCGACGAAGAAGACGAATAACCGTTTTCCCTGCTGACCGACGCCCGCATATGCGGGCGTTTTTGTTTCTTCCTGCCGCACTCCACTCGCCAACCCACCAAAAGAATATAAATCCAAAAAATTAGCACAATGTTAGATTGATCAACCAATCTAACCGTTTTATACCCATATAATAATCCATCAATTTACAAAATAATCACATCATTACGCACCATAAGACTTTTTCAGCGCGTTTTGGCATACGCGTTCATACTTTTCCGGACAGGATAAAAAGGCGAAGAAAGATGAACTCACCCGCACCGACAGGCTTACTGCAACAGCCTCGCCCATTCTTTATGATCTTCTTTGTGGAGCTATGGGAGCGATTTGGCTATTACGGCGTTCAGGGTATCCTGGCCGTTTTCTTTGTTAAACAGCTCGGATTCTCCCAGGAACAGGCGTTTATTACCTTCGGCGCGTTCGCAGCCCTGGTGTATGGCCTGATTTCCATTGGCGGCTATGTCGGCGACCATCTGCTCGGTACCAAACGCACGCTGGTTCTGGGTGCGGTCGTGCTGGCGATTGGCTACTTTATGACCGGGCTGTCGCTGCTAAAACCCAACCTGATTTTTATCGCACTGGGGACCATTGCGGTGGGGAACGGGTTGTTTAAGGCCAACCCGGCAAGCCTGCTGTCTAAGTGCTACCCGCCGAAAGATGCCCGCCTGGATGGCGCGTTCACGCTGTTTTATATGTCGATTAACATTGGCTCGCTGCTGTCGCTATCGCTGGCACCGGTCATTGCTGAGAAGTACGGCTACGCGGTGACCTACAACCTGTGCGGTGCGGGGCTGATCGTCGCTCTGCTGGTTTACTTCGCCTGTCGTGGAATGGTGAAAGACATTGGTTCCGAGCCGGACCACAAGCCGCTGAATTTGCGTAATCTGCTATTGGTACTGGTGGGCACGGTGGTCATGATTTACCTCTGCGCCTGGCTGATGCACAACGTTAAAATCGCTAACCTGGTGCTGATTTTCCTCTCCCTGGTGGTGACGATTTTCTTCTTCCGCGAGGCCTTCAAGCTGGATAAAACCGGGCGCAACAAAATGTTCGTCGCGTTTATCCTGATGCTGGAAGCCGTACTGTTCTACATTCTGTACGCGCAGATGCCGACCTCTCTGAACTTCTTTGCGATCAATAACGTCCATCATGAAATACTCGGTTTCGCCATTAACCCAGTCAGCTTCCAGGCGCTAAACCCGTTCTGGGTGGTGGTTGCCAGCCCGCTTCTGGCCGCTATCTACACGCGTTTGGGTAACAAAGGCAAAGACCTGACCATGCCGATGAAATTTACGCTCGGCATGTTTCTCTGCTCGCTCGGCTTTCTGACAGCCGCCGCCGCAGGAATGTGGTTTGCCGACGCTCAGGGGCTGACTTCACCGTGGTTTATCGTGCTGGTCTATCTGTTCCAGAGCCTGGGAGAATTGTTGATTAGCGCCCTGGGGCTGGCGATGGTCGCTGCGCTGGTACCGCAGCATTTGATGGGCTTCATTCTCGGGATGTGGTTTCTGACGCAGGCCGCCGCATTCCTGATGGGCGGCTACGTCGCCACCTTCACCGCCGTGCCGGACAATATTACCGACCCGCTACAAACGCTGCCTATCTACACCAACGTCTTCAGCAAAATCGGTCTGGTGACGCTGGCGGTAACGGTGGTCATGGCAATGATGGTGCCGTGGCTGAATCGGATGATTAATACACCCAGTACCGAACAGTAATGATCATTGCCGGACGGCGGCTAACGCCTTATCCGGCCTGGATTTCACAAGCCCGATTAGCCTTGCGCTGTCGGGCGCTTCCTGCGACTACGCTTTTCGCGCAGCAATCCAGTCCTGCACTTCAACCACAAAGGTATCCGGCGCTTTGCGGTACATTTTGCGCGCCAGATCGAGAATGGTGTGCTGGCCTAAAGCCTCTTCCATTCGCTGCTGCGCCATGTCCATGACCGAGCGCACGCCGCAAATCCCTTCGCAGGCCCATTCCGGCGGCTGCTCTTCGAATACCGCCAGACGCTGGCGAATCTCACGGCATTCAAAAATCCGTTTGTCACCGTCAATGGCGTTTGCCACGTCGAGAACCGTAATGTGTTCAGCTGGTTTCGCCAACTGAAAACCGCCGCCTTTACCCTCGATGCTGCGCACCAATCCAGCCTTTGACAGACGGGTGAAGATTTTGGCCAGGTAATCGTAGGGCACACTTTGCAGGTCGGCAATCTCACGCACGCTCATATCGCGGGCATCGCCTTTGCTGTCCACCATACACATCAGGCTATGGATGCCGTACTCAACCCCAGAACTGTAGAATGCCATGCTCTTATCTCAGCCAAAATTAATCTGAGTTTATTGTAGCTTTTCCGCTCTCCCGATTCCAGAGAGATTGCAAAAGACAGGACAGACATAAAATTTAAATTAATAATTATCAATTATATAAATAAAAATCACGACGAAAACCGCTCCCGATATCTCAAATGACATTGCACTGACTAACTACGATCAATATAATCCGAGTAAATAAATCGTAGTGAACAGCGAGAACAACAGTGATGCGTAAACAAATTTTGATCATCGGGGCTGGCTTTGCCGGTATGTGGGCAGCGCTGAGCGCCGCACGTCTGGCGGATAAAAACCAGCAGGACATTGATATTACGGTGATTGCACCACAGCCTGAACTGCGTGTGCGCCCACGTTTTTATGAAAGCGCCGTTCAGACGCTGGTTGCGCCACTGCAACCGCTGTTCGACGTCACTGGTGTTACCTTCCTGCGCGGCACGGTTGAGAAAATCCTTCCGGACTCCAAAGAGGTGAGCTGGAAAGATACCCACGGTGAAACGCGCCTGCATCGCTATGACCGTCTGGTGCTGGCCAGCGGCAGCCAGGTGAATCGCAGTATGGTCGCCGGTGCCGCAGAGCATGCCTTCGACCTCGATCAGCTTGAGAGCGCTGCCGTGCTGGAACAGCATCTGCAAGACCTGGCTAAGCAGCCAGAGAGCAAGGCGCGTAATACTGTTGTCGTCTGCGGCGGCGGCTTCACCGGCATTGAGATGGCGCTGGAGTTACCGGGTCGTCTGCGTGACATCCTCGGCGCTGATGCTAAGACCAGAGTTGTCGTAGTTGAACGTGGTGCGCAGCCGGGTGCTCGCTGGAGCCAGGAATTACGCGATGTGATTGCTGAGGCCTCCACTGAGCTGAACGTAGAATGGATGGTCAATTCCGAAGTTGAGAGCGTGGATGCCTCTGGCGTGACGCTGAAAGATGGTCAGACAATTGCGTCACAGACGGTCATATGGACCGTTGGCGTTCAGGCTAACGGTCTGACCGCACAGATTGATGCGCCGCGCGACCGTCAGGGCCGTCTGCATGTAAATGCAAATCTTCAGGTGGTCGGTCATGAAGACATTTATGCCACCGGCGATGTGGCTTACGCCGCCACCGATGATAAGGGCAATCACGCGCTGATGACCTGTCAGCACGCCATCCTGCTGGGGAAATTTGCCGGTAACAATGTGGCAGCAAGCCTGCTGAACGTTGAACCGCTGCCGTATCGTCAGGAGATGTACGTCACCTGTCTGGATCTGGGCGCATGGGGCGCTGTGTACACTGAAGGCTGGGATCAGCAGGTGAAGTTAACGCGCGCCGAAGCGAAAAAGCTCAAGATGTCGATCGTCAGCGAGCTGATTTATCCGCCAAAAGCCGATAAAGCGGTAGCGTTCGAGATAGCCGACCCGTTGGCTCCGTTTGTATAAATGATCGTCCCCTGCCAAAGCGGCAGGGGAATTCTTCACTGCATCATCACCTGGCGTACGAACTCTTTCTTCATCTGCATACTGTAGGCCTTACCGTAAAATTGCACCTCGGTGTCGGGGCGTTTCACGTCCGGACTGACCTGTTTGTTCATCGGTGTGGAGCCGAAAGCCTTACTGAGCGCTTTTTGCGTCTCAGCCTGAATCAGCCAGTTAAGGAATAGCCGCGATGCCGCCGGATGTTGACTGTTGGCGGCAATAGCCGCGACATTACCGCCGCCGGGCATACCAAATTCCGGTACATAAAATTTCAGCCGTGAGGTAATCGCTCCCGTTTTTTGCAGCCCGGCCAGATGGTCTTCCCAGGCAGGTGTCAGCATCAGTTCGCCGTCGTTCAGGCGCGTCAGGCTGTCAGCACCGGAAGCGGTACGGGTGATTTTGTCGTTATTGACGGCAAACCACTGCCAGCCCTTCAGCCAGTTTTTTACCACTGCGGCATCAACGGTAGCCGACTCACTGTCAAACTCACCGCTTTGAGTCGTAACGACACGCTGAATAAAGGCTTCTCCCGCACCGCCGTTATTCGGGTCGTTATAGCCAAAGCGCTTTGGATTGGCATCGATAAAACGCTGAAGGTCTTCCATAGTCTGCGGTAACGCCCGGTCGCCCATCTGCTGCGGATCGTAGACCAGCCCGGTCTGATTCCCCCAAAACGCCACGGCATAACCCTGAGTATCGACGTTCTGAATCTGGTGAATGGCGTCGCCATAGCCTGGCAGATCGTCCACCTTCGCCAGCGCTTTCGCCCCCGTTGTCACCGGGAGCTGCGCCACGGACAGGGCGATGACGTCGATTTTGCCCTTCTCTTTGCCCGCTTCCGCCAGCAGCTTGTTCATATTGCCGTCGATGCTCCCTTCCGGAATGCGCACCTTAACGCCGTACTGCTGCTCAAAATCCTTCACAAAGCTGCGCCACTGCGGCTGCAGGTACCAGACGTTAAAGGTCACGCTGCCCTCTTTTTTCGCCTGGGCAATCAGGTCGCTGTTATCCGCCGCCAGCGCCAGCGAGCTGCACAGCAGGCCGCCCGCCAGAATCATTACTGCTTTTTTCATCACATATCTCCTGTTAAAGGTCAGGCTTTCCCCGTGGATTGCGACAGATAGTTCCCCTTCAGCAGCTTCTCGATGATGACCATCAGGATGACGTTGGGGATCACCAGAATCATCGAGACCACCGCCGCGTCCGGGCGCACAAAGGAGTAACCGAGGAAGGAATAAAGAATGGTTGGGACGGTGATAAAATCCGGCGCGCCCAGCACGTATGAGATGCTGAACTCCTCCAGACTTCGCACCAGACAAAAAATCAGCGCGGCCAGAAAGCTTGGCTTGAGCAGTGGCAGATAAGCATTGCAGAACGTGCCCCACGCGCCGGAGCCTAAGTCGCGGCTGGCGTCGATCAGGTCCTGCGGCACCGCCTTAAAGCCTGCCGACATAATGCGGATCGAATAGGGCAGCGTCAGCACCGTATGGCCGATTACAATGCTGATAAAGGCATTGTCGATATTGAGATTGATAAGCATGGCGCTGAAGAATATGCCGATCAGCATCCCCGGCATCACCAGCGGGATCAGCGTCAGCATCTCCGCCACCGCCTTGCCGCGAAAGGTCATGCGCCCGAAGGCGTAGGCGGTGGGCAGCGATAGCAGCAGGCTAACGACCGCCACCGCTGGTGCGATGGTGTAGCTGTTAAACAGCGCCTCCGAAAGCGAGGTCTTTTCCCATACCAGCAGCCAGCGGCTGAACGATAATACGGGCGGGAAGATATCCGGGTAGCTCCACGGATGGGCCGGGTCAACCAGCGACCAGAGGATCGCCATGCCGAACGGCATGCCCAGCCAGACCAGGTTGGCGACCACGAAGAAGATCAGCGAAATCGTCACCACCCGGCGACCGTTGGTAGTGTGGCTCATTTGATCTCTCCTTTGCGGGTGGCGAACGGGGTAATCAGGGTGGCGATGAGCAGCGTGCAGATGGCCGCCGTGAGCATAATGATCACCGCAATCACCGCCGCGTTATTCCACTCGCCGTACTCCATGGCGGTGGCCTGCATCAGGCGCGCCAGCGAGTAGGTATTGCGCGGCCCGGCCACCGAGAAGAAGGCGAAGTCGCCCAGTGCGCCGATAAACACCAGAATCAGCGTCACCTGCACGGCGGGCAGCGTCAGCGGCACCACCACGCCGGTAAAACTGCGCCAGCGGCTGGCGCCGAGATTGCTGGCGGCGTCCAGCACATCGTTGCGAATAGCGTTGACCGCGCCGCCGACGAGGATCAGGGCGAAGGGCAAATTCTTCCAGATTTGCAGGATCACCACGCCCCAGCCGAAATCGTCGTTCTGCATGCGCAGCGGCTCGCTGATAATCCCCAGCGCCAGCAGCAGTTCGTTGATGATGCCGTGGTAAGCGACGATGTTGACGAACAGGAACGCCGCCACCAGGCCGGGGATAAACATCGGCGCGCGCAGTACCGCAATAATGCCCTCTTTACCCGCCATTGGTTTACGCAGCCACAGCGCCAGCGGATACGCGAAAATCACCGAGCCGAACGCGCCCAACAGCGACACCTTCACCGAGTAAAATAGAGCGCTGCGCAGCACCTCGTCCTGCAACATATTGCGCCAGTACTCCAGCGAGAAATGGCTGTCGCCTTCGAGGTTAAACCAGCCCAGGCTCTGGACAATCACCACGTAAAAAGTCGATCCCATCAGTAGCAGGATCGTGCCCAGCCCGCTGAGCATCAGCAGCCAGGCGATCGCATCGTTGCGCCAGTTTTTCATGATACCGGCTCCAGAAAATGAATGGCGTTTTCCGCCAGACGGAAGCAGGCGCGCTCGCCGGAGGCGATGGGCGGCTTTTTGATTAACTGCAAACGGACTGACAGCCCGCTGTCGTTGTGTCCCCAAGCTTCGGTAAGGTTGCCCATAAAGGCCATTTTATCGAGCGTCAGGGTGAAGTGATTGCCGCCCGCCTGCGGCTGGGTGACGTACTGCGCGTCTTCAGGCCGCCAGCAGATATAGCAATGCTCTGCGCGCGGCGGCTGGTCTGAGAACACGTAAAATTCGCCCAGGCCGCAGCGTACACGGTAGTAACCCGGCTGCTCTGCGGACGTGACCTGCGCAGTATCGATATTAGCGGCACCGATAAAGTCCGCCACAAAACGGTTTGCCGGACGGTAGTAGATCTCTTCCGGCTTGCCGATCTGCTCGACGTTGCCGGCGTTCAGCACCACGATTTTGTCCGACATCGCCAGCGCTTCCGCCTGGTCGTGGGTGACGTAGATCGAGGTGAGCCGGTACTGCCGCTGCAACTCTTTGATTTCAAAACGCACGCTTTCACGCAGCTTGGCGTCAAGGTTGGAGAGCGGTTCATCGAACAGGATCACGTCCGGACGGGTGATCATCGCCCGGGCCAGCGCCACGCGCTGCTGCTGACCACCGGAGAGCTGGGCGGGCATTTTTAGCCGCTGGCTTTCCAGCCCGACCTGCTTTAGGGCCTCCGCCAGCCGGGCCTGCTGTTCACCGATGGCGACCTTTTTCTGCTTCAGGCCGAAGCAGATGTTGTGCGCCACGTTGAGGTGCGGAAACAGCGCATAGGACTGGAAGCACATGGCGGTGTTGCGCTTTTCCGGCGGCAGGGCATTAACCGTTTTATCGCCAATCAGAATGCGCCCGCTGTCCGGCTGGTGAAAACCGCCGATCATTTTGAGCAGGGTGGTTTTGCCGCAACCGCTCGGCCCGAGCAGGGTGACAAACTCCCCCTCTTCCGCGCAGAACGAAATCTCTCTGGCGGCGTAAAAATCACCAAACGTTTTGGTTACCTGTTCCAGAACCAGTTTTGACATGAGTCTGTTTTCCGTCGATTAAAAAGATGATTATTAAATTTACATACTAAACATTAAATTTATGTGACGCAGATCTTCAAAGCTGAAAAATGATCTGAATATCAAATTAAATACATACAAAACAACATATTGAACATGAGAAGATAAAAACATCTTTCACATTTAAATTTAAGTAGTAAAGTTAATAACCATCTTACATTCGAGAGGAAAAGAAGATGGCGTTTACTTTTCACCGCGCGGCAGAAGGTATTGTGCTGGCCAACAGTCATCGCGGGTATTCCAGCTGTGCGCCGGAGAACACCTTTCCGGCCTTTGAAGCCGCCCGCCAGGCGGGTACACACTGCATCGAAATAGACATCCACCTGACGGCAGATAATCAGTTGGTCGTGACCCATGACCACCGCATCGACCGGGTTTCTACCGGGCAGGGATTTGTCGAACAGCTGACTTATCCTCAGCTGCTGGAGAGCGACTTTGGCGTGAAATATCACCCTGCGTTTAGCGGGACTCGCATCCCACTGCTGGCGGACGTGCTGCGCTGGGCGATGGAGAACCATATGGGGCTGATAGTTGAAGTGAAACAACGCCGCCGTCATGATGAGTTCGTCGCGGTGCTGGTACAGCTGCTGCGCGCCATGCCGGAAACAATTGGCCATATCCAGCTGCTGGGTTTCAATCATGTACTGATAAATCGAGTGAAGGCGCAAATCCCGGAGCTGGCGTTACAGGTAGTGACGCTGGAGCGTTACAATGACCAGTTGGCGGCAGTGCAGCAGTCCCATGCCAGCTGTGTCTGTTTTGAGTACGAATTTGCCCACGTTGACGATCTGCGGGCTTACAAAAAGGCGGGGCTGGGCGTACGGATGTATCTGCATGAAATGAAAAACGGCATGACGCCGCTGGAGCAGTACGACTATAAATTCGGCTGCGACAGCCGTCCGGTGATTATCGGCTGGATGCAGGCGGGGCTGATTGATATGCTCAGCCACGATGATATTCCGTATTTGCAGGGGCTGATTGAAGAGGCCGGACTGCGCTGGGATTAGATAAAAAATTAAGGACACCATGAACGCCCACTCTGAACGCCTTGAGCTGCGTGGTTCGCAGCGCCTGCTGCTGGAGCTTATCCGCCGCCATGCACCGGTTACTCGCGCGGAGCTGGCGCGTTTGTCAAACCTGACGGCGGGCGCGATTACCCAGCAGTGCCGGGAGCTGATATTTTCCGGTCTGGTGGTCGAAGGTGAGCGTAATACCGGGCAGCGGGGCCAGCCGTCGCTACCGCTGCGGCTTAATCCCGGCGGCGGCTGCGCCATCGGATTGTCGTTCAGTCCGGGTTTTATCGATATGACGGTGGTCGATCTCAGCGGTCGCCAGTTGCTCTCAATTTCCGAGGCGCATCAGGAAAACCAGCCGTTGGCCTCAACGCTCGCACAAATTAAAACGCTGGTCGAGCAGACGCTGAAAAAGCGCCAGCTTCAGCACGCGCGAATTTTCGGGATCGGCTACGCGGTGCCGGGTTTTCTGAAAGCTGACGGACGCAAGCGCCATAGCGTGGCGTGGCTGGAGAGCTGGCGTGAGGTCGATCTCCAGCAGGCGTTTGCCGACAACCTGCCGTGGCCGACATGGGTAGAGAACAACGCCAACGCCTCGGCGGTAGGCGAGCTGTACAGTGGCGAATGGAACGACTATAGCGATCTGACGTTTATCGACCTCGGCTACGGTATCGGCGCTGGGGTGATTTCCGGGCATAAGCTGCTGCGCGGCGGCTTCTTTAATGCGGGCGAGGTAGGGATGGCGTTCCCGTCCGGTACGCCGCGCCCGTCCTATAAAGATCTGGTCGCTACGCTAGAGCACGAGGGGCTAGAAGAAGCGCAGTTACCGGAGCTTATCGCCGGTCAGCATCCGCTGCTGGAGGGTTGGTTTGCCCGCTGCTGCGGCCAGGTAGAACAAACTGTTTTCGGCTGCGTGCAGTGGGTTGATCCACAGCTGATTGTGCTGGGCGGTGCGCTGCCTAAACCGATTATTAGTCGGCTGGTGCAGGAGCTAAATCATCGCCTGCAAACAAAGCTCGACCCTAACCGTCCGAAAGTCATGCTAGCGGCCTCATCGATGGGGGCGCTAAGCGCTTCACGCGGCGCGGCGATGATCCCGCTATATCAGGTGATTAACGAAGGGCAGAGCTAGCAGAAAAGAAGACATTCCCGGAGGCGGTGCTACGCACCTGTCCGGGCTACAAACCGCACGAATCCGTAGCCCGGGCAAGGCGCGTCAAGCGCCGCCCCCGGGAAAACGCGTACAATATTTGAGTCAGCAGCATCCCCGGATTGCGGCTGACACCTTATCCGGGCTACCAGACCGCACGAATCCGTAGCCCGGGCAAGGCGCGTCAAGCGCCGCCCCCGGGGAAAACGCGCACGATATTTGAGTCAGCAGCATCCCCGGATTGTAAAATTTATCCTTACTGCTCAATCGCCGTTCCGGCGTAAATATCAAACCGGTGGCCTTTGGTGGCCACCGCGTTCGGCGTCGCCACATCCGCCAGCGGCGGCGCATAGTCCGGGCGTTTCACCACCACGCGTTTGGTTGCCAACTGACGTGCCGGTTCCAGCAAACCATCCGCATCCAGATCCGGCCCCACCAGCGACTGAAACACCCGCATCTCTTTCTTCACCAGCGCACTTTTCTGCTTATGCGGAAACATCGGGTCGAGATAGACCACCTGCGGACGCGGCGTAATATCAGTGAGCGCCGTCAGGCTGGAGGCGTGAATCAGCTGCAAACGCTCCTGCAACCACGGGCCAATTTCCACATCGGCATAGCCGCGCGCCAGGCCATCGTCGAGCAGCGCGGCAACCACCGGGTTACGTTCCAGCATCCGCACGCGACAACCGACCGAAGCCAGCACAAAAGCATCGCGCCCCAGCCCCGCCGTCGCATCGACCACATCCGGCAGGTAATCGCCCTTAATACCAACCGCTTTCGCTACCGCCTCGCCGCGACCGCCGCCGAACTTGCGTCGATGGGCCATCGCCCCACCAACAAAATCGACAAAAATGCCGCCAAGCTTCGGCTCATCGCGTTTGCGCAGTTCCAGATGCTCTGGCGTCATCACCAGCGCCATCATGTTATCTTCATCGTGATCCAGCCCCCAGCGGGCGGCAAGAACAGATAAGGCGCCGTCTCCGGCGCCCGTTTCATCAATTAAACAGATTTTCACAACAGGATTAACTCTTAATACCGTAATGCTCAAGCATCGCATCCAGCTGCGGCTCGCGGCCGCGGAAGCGTTTGAACAGCGTCATCGGCTCTTCAGAACCGCCGCGAGTCAGGATGTTGTCGAGGAACGACTGACCGGTTTCGCGGTTGAAAATCCCCTCTTCTTCGAAGCGCGAGAAGGCGTCCGCCGCCAGCACGTCGGCCCACAGGTAGCTGTAGTAACCTGCTGCGTAGCCACCAGCAAAAATATGGCTGAAAGCATGCGGGAAGCGGCCCCATGACGGTCCTGGAATCAGCGCAACCTGCTTTTTAATTTCCGCCAGAGTTTCGAGGATTTTAGCCCCCTGCTCTGGCTGGAACTCCGCATGCAGGCGGAAGTCGAACAGGCCGAACTCCAGCTGGCGCAGGATAAACATCGCCGCCTGGTAGTTTTTCGCCGCCAGCATTTTCTCCAGCAGTTCTTTTGGCAACGGCTCGCCGGTTTCATAGTGACCGGAGATAAACGCCAGCGCGTCCGGCTCCCAGCACCAGTTTTCCATAAACTGGCTCGGCAGTTCGACCGCATCCCACGGCACCCCGCTGATGCCGGAAACCCCGGCGGTATCAATACGGGTCAGCATATGGTGCAGGCCATGACCAAACTCGTGGAACAGGGTGATCACTTCATCATGAGTGAACAGCGCCGGTTTGCCGTTCACCGGACGGTTAAAGTTACAGGTCAGATAGGCAACCGGTTTTTGCAGCGAACCATCGAGCTTGCGCATCTGGCCGACGCAATCATCCATCCACGCCCCGCCGCGCTTGTGTTCACGAGCGTAGAGATCGAGGTAGAAGCTGCCGCGCAGTTCATTGTTTTCGTCATACAGCTCGAAGAAACGCACTTCCGGATGCCAGACGTCAACATCGGTACGTTCTTTGGCGGTAATACCATAAATACGTTTAACGACTTCGAACAGGCCGTTAACGGCTTTGTTTTCAGGGAAGTACGGACGCAGCTGCTCGTCGCTGATGCTGTACAGATGCTGTTTCTGCTTTTCGCTGTAGTATGCGATGTCCCACGGCTGCAGTTCATCAACGCCAAATTCGGCTTTGGCGAAGGCTCGCAGCTGGGCAAGCTCTTTCTCACCCTGGGGACGGGCGCGTTTGGCCAGGTCGGTCAGGAAGTCGAGCACCTGCTGTGGGTTCTCGGCCATTTTGGTAGCCAGAGACTTGTCGGCATAGCTGTCGAAGCCCAGTAGCTGCGCCAGCTCGTGGCGCAGGGCAAGGATTTCCGCCATCACTGGGCTGTTGTCCCACTTCCCGGCGTTTGGCCCCTGGTCAGAAGCGCGGGTGGAGTAAGCGCGATACAGCTCTTCACGCAGCGCTTGATTGTCGCAGTAAGTCATTACCGGCAGATAGCTCGGGATATCCAGAGTCAGCAGATACCCTTCCTGCTCCTTGGCTTCAGCCTGCGCTTTGGCTGCGGCCAGTGCGCTTTCCGGCATACCGGAAAGTTCGGCTTCATCGGTCACCAGCTTCGTCCAACCCATAGTGGCGTCGAGCACGTTGTTGCTGTACTGGTTGCCCAGCTCGGACAGGCGCGCGGCGATTTCGCCATAGCGTTTCTGCTGCTCTTTCTCCAGGCCAATACCAGAAAGTTCAAAATCACGCAGCGCATTATCGACCGCTTTTTTCTGCGCGGTGTTCAGGGTGGCGTAATGATCGCCATCACGCAGATCGCGGTACGCTTTGTACAGACCTTCATGTTGCCCAACCCAGGTGCTGTACTCGGAGAGCAGCGGCAGGGTTTGTTCGTATGCTTCGCGCAGTTCCGGGCTGTTTTTAACCGAGTTCAGGTGGCTGACCGGGGAAAAAATGCGCCCCAGCACGTCGTCCACTTCCGCCAGCGGCTGGCAAAGATTTTCCCAGGTGTACGGCGCCCCTTGCGCCACCGCGCTCTCTACCGCCGCCCGGCAATCATCCAGCGCTTTGGTGACCGCGGGGACGACATGTTCAGGTTGGATAGCAGAGAAAGGGGGCAATAAAAAAGGCGTCAGTAATGGATTGGTCATATGCGCAGTCCTGTTGAAGAGGGTAAATGAAGCGCGCGTCCGGCGCTTTAGCATGAGATCTAGAATGGGGGATAGTTGGGTGAATTTCAATGTCAGGCGCTGCGCAGAACCGGGTATTACTGCGATAAGCCTGGCCGTTGTGGCTATTGCGTATAAAAAAGCCGGGTCAGCATCGCTGCTACCCGGCCCGTTTTATACTCACGCTCTGCTTACACCACCATCCCCAACAGCAAGCAGCCAATCAGACCGCACACGGAGATAATGGTTTCCAGCACCGACCACGACCTGATGGTCTCGCCAATAGTCAGGTTGAAGTACTCTTTAAACAGCCAGAAGCCCGGATCGTTGACGTGAGAGAAGATAACGCTACCGGAACCAACGGCGATAACCATCAGTTCAGGACTCACGCCGGTAGTCGCGATCAACGGTGCGGCAATACCGCCTGCGGTAATAGCGGCAACGGTCGCCGAACCCAGCGCAATACGCAGTACCGCAGCAATCGACCAGGCCATAAACAGCGGAGACATATTGGATTCATGCATGATAGAGGCGATGTATTTGTCCATCCCGCTATCGACCAGCACCTGTTTGAAGGCGCCACCGCCACCGATGATCAGCAGCATCATGGCAATGATTTTGATAGAAGAGGTCAGGGTTTCGTTAATCTGGTCCATCGAACGACCACGGTTGAGGCCAAAGGTGAACAGCGCGATCAGCACCGCAATCAGCGTTGCCATCACCGGGTCGCCAAAGAACTCAGCAACCGGCAGGAAAGCATGACCTTTCGGCAGCACCATCTCGGCTACCGCACGCATCGCCATCAGAATAACCGGCACCAGAGAAGTCCAGACGCTGACGCCAAAACCCGGCATCTCTTCTTCAGTGAACGTTTTCGGGTTATGCAGGCCTTCAGGAATCGGTTTATCGATGCCTTTCAGGAAGCGTGCGTAAACCGGACCGGCCAGAATCACTGTCGGGATCGCCAGAATGGTACCAAACAGCAGAGTTTTACCCATATCGGCATGGAAAATGGTGGCAATCGCCGTCGGACCCGGGTGCGGAGGCAGGAAGCCGTGGGTAACGGAGAGCGCGGCCGCCATCGGTACACCGACGTATAGCAGCGGGATGCGGGCAGACGCAGCGATGGTAAAGACCAGCGGCAGCATCAACACGAAACCCACTTCATAGAACAGCGCGAAGCCGACGGTAAAACCGGTCAGCACGACTGCCCATTGGATGTGTTGTTTACCAAATTTGTCAATTAGCGTGGTGGCGATACGCTGCGCACCGCCGCAGTCCGCCAGCATTTTACCGAGCATAGCGCCGAAGCCCATGATCAGCGCGAGGCTGCCGAGGGTTCCCCCAACGCCGTTCTTGATGGAAACGATAACTTTATCCAGAGGCATACCCTGCATGAGCCCGACGGCAAGCGCCACCAGAACCAGAGCGATAAAACCGTTCATTTTGAAACGGATCATCAGCAACAATAACAGGGCAACCCCGATAGCAACGATGACTAATGGCATGATTTACCTGGCCTTAATTTGTTATGGGTAACGTCATAGTTTCAACATTGACTTCATCCGTTCCGACCGGAACAAAAAATGTCCGACGCCGTAAATGCTAGCTTTATCCTTACCCAGAGAAAGGATAGCTGGCTATTTTTTAATCTGTGGCGCCTGAAACGAATGATACGGGTAACATGGTAAGTTTGAGAATCACCTAAGCAGTGAAAATTTCAAATATGAGACTTAAGTCATACTCTTTCCCGGGTTTTTGCCGGGTTGCTTAGCGGGGAATGTTGTGCGGTAACTGAGAAGAGTAGCCCGACAGCGCAAATACTGCCGGGCGGGGGAATTAATAGTAGGAGTGCTCGCCGCGCTGGTGTTCGGTTAGATCGCGTACGCCTTTCAGTTCCGGGAATTCGTTCAGCATCTGCTTCTCGATCCCTTCTTTCAGGGTTACATCGACCATCGAACAGCCATTGCAGCCGCCGCCGAATTGCAGGATCGCCAGGCCATCGTCGGTGATTTCCATCAGCGTGACGCGCCCGCCGTGACCGGCCAGCTGCGGGTTAATCTGCGATTGCAGCAGGTATTCGACGCGCTCCATCAGCGGGGCATCATCAGAAACCTTGCGCATCTTGGCGTTTGGCGCTTTCAGCGTTAGCTGAGAACCGAGCTGGTCGGTAACAAAATCGATTTCAGCGTCTTCCAGGTACGGCGCGCTAAGTTCATCGACATAAGCGGTCAGTTGCTCAAACTTCAGCGCAGTATCGGTGTCTTCCACCGCATCCGGTGGGCAGTAGGAAACGCCGCACTCAGCGTTTGGGGTACCGGGATTGATCACAAATACGCGAATTTGTGTCCCTTCTTCCTGATTTACCAGCAGTTTGGCAAAGTGCGCTTGTGCAGCATCGGAAATACGGATCATAGCGTTGGCCTAATAGTTGACTATTTTACTTGGTTATAATACGCCCATCAGCAGGGGTCTACAAGGTACGGCATATACACCATACCTGAACCGTCGCGGCGCCGTTTCGCAAAAGCAGGCGGGATATCTCGGCGACGGTGCTTCCGGTTGTGACGACATCATCCACAATGGCGATATGGTGACCCCGCACCGACAATTCAAGCTGAAAGGCGTTTTTCAGGTTCTGTTTGCGCAATCTGGCGCTGAGCTGATGCTGGGTGGCGGTACGACGCTGGCGGGTGAGCGCATCGCTACGCCAGGCACAGCCCATCCAGCGCGCCAGCGGGCGGCACAGCAGATCGCTCTGATTAAAACCCCGCTTCCACTGGCGACGCTGCCAGAGCGGCACGCTGATAATTCGATCGGGTTTGGGAAGCCCCCTGCTCTGATGAATACGCAACAGCAGAAGACGCGCCAGCGCCGGAGCCAGCTCTGGTCGTTTGTTGAATTTCAGCTGGTGAATCATCCCGCTCAGCGGCGGCCGATAATCATTCACCGCAACCAGCCGCTGCCACGCCGGTGGTTTTTGCAGGCAGCGCCCGCACGGCAGCAGGCCTGCCTGAGCAGGTAGCCCACACTGAGGACAGAGCGGCTCAGACGCCATCAACGATGCAGCGCATCGCGAGCAGATCCCCCAGCGGGCGATGGCCAGCGGCATTTGGCATAGCCAGCATAAGCTGTGTGCTGTTAGCATATTTCCCCTTATATTGATGGAAAGAGAACAGTAACCGATGAAAGAGATCTGGTGGCAAACCACGGGCGAAGGAAATTGTCATCTTGTGCTGCTGCACGGATGGGGGCTGAATGCGCAAGTGTGGGATTGCATCACGCCGGAACTGGCCTCGCATTTCACGCTGCACCTCGTCGACCTTCCGGGCTATGGCCGCAGCGGCGGCTTTGCTGCACTATCGCTCCAGGAGATGGCGCAGCAGGTACTAGCCAAAGCGCCAGAGCGCGCTATCTGGCTGGGCTGGAGCCTCGGCGGGCTGGTGGCAAGTCAGGTTGCGTTAACTCACCCCGACCGCGTGCAGGCGCTGGTCACCATCGCCTCTTCTCCTTGTTTTAGCGCCCACGATAGCTGGCCGGGAATCAAACCCGAGGTGCTGAGCGGTTTTCAACAGCAACTGAGTGAAGATTTTCAGCGCACCGTCGAGCGCTTTCTGGCGCTGCAAACCATGGGAACCGAGAGCGCCCGCCAGGATGCCAGAGCGCTGAAGAAGACGGTGCTGTCGCTGCCGATGCCTACGTCGGAGGTGCTAAACGGCGGGCTGGAGATCCTCAAAACTGCCGATTTACGCCAGCCGCTGACGGCGCTAACGATGCCGTTTTTACGTCTATACGGTCGGCTGGATGGTCTGGTGCCGCGAAAAATCGTGCCGGTGCTCGACGCACTGTGGCCACAGAGCCAATCCATCATCTTCGATAAAGCCGCCCACGCGCCGTTTATCTCTCATCCACAGGAATTTTGCGCACCTCTGATAGCGCTAAAAGCCCAGGTCAGTAAATATTTTTAGCAGGACATGGTAAAAACGCAGGGCCCGACAATACTTAGGTTGTTGCGGCGGTTGACTATTTCATGTCGCCTTCGCGACCTAAAAACAACAACCTAATGGAGAGTAGAGGCTATGAAACTTGTTACAGGAATTGTTGCATCTCTGGTGATTGGTTCACTGTCCTTCGGCGCGTTCGCTGCCAAGGAAATTCAAAAAGATGAGTTGGCTAAACTGAATCTGACCAAAATTGGTACGATTACGACGTCAAAAACAACCTCTCCGATGGATGCAAGACAAGATCTGTCGAAAAAAGCGGATGAGATGGGCGGCACCTATTTTGTGGTGATTGCAGGCGAGAAGAACGAGAAAACGGTTCACGCGAACGCGGACGTCTACAAGTAAGCCAGTAAGCGGGTCTCAGGACCCGCTTTCGGTATCGCGACGGTGCGAGCGGTTTCCCGTGATTATTGATGAACTTTGGTCGCCATCTGATACGCAGCAGGCAGGTTCAACCGCTGCCAGAACTGCTGGTCACCGGTCTCACCCGACAGCGGGTATCCTGCGGGCAGAGCCGTTTTGACCATCAGCGTCCGACGCTGCGCAGCAGACAGGTTCGGCAATGCCGCTTCCAGCAGCACTTCCGCCCCTTCCGGCACCGTCAGACTCTGTTTTTCACCCTTCTGCTGCGGCAGGCTGTAGGTCATGGTGAAGCGATAAAAATCACGCATTGCCGGGTCGCGATAGGGATCGTCCTTCGCAGGCACCTTCGCGCATTCCGCTAGCGTCGTACCGCACTCTTTCTCCAGCGCCGTACGCAGTTGGTCGCGAGCTTCATTGAACAACGCGCGATACTTCGCATCATTCAGATAGTGAGCGACGTTGCGCTGCGCCACCATCCGCGAGCCCATCACGTCCAGCGGATAATGCACGCCCAGCACGATGCGCGAGTAACCATAGCGAGCGCCGCGGGTTACCAGCGCATCAAAGCGCTCGGGGATCATCTCCGCCATCAGCAGCGCATCGGTATAGCCGGTATTGGTGTGTCCGCTCGGGAATGAGCCACCGTCTGCGGTATACGGTTTGTTATCCTTCACCACCACATCGTCCGGTACCAGATGAATCGTATTCCCCTGAATCAGGAACGGGCGCGGGTTATTAAAATGCTTTTTTGCCGCTCCGGTACTCACTTCGGAAGCTTTAATCAGCGCAGCTGCCTTACCGAGTTCGCCTTTATCGTAGGCGGTCAGAAACGCTTTCCCCAGACGCGGTCCCATCGCATCGCTAAGGAAATAGAGATAGCTGATGCCTTCCGCGTCTGCCAGCGCCTGATGACGAGAGGTCTGCACAGCATCGCGGTTAATCGCGGTGACGGTTTCGAGGTTTTGCTGTATGACCGCCTCCGGCAACGTGCTAAACGCCGAGAGCAGCTCGATACCGGCCTGCTGGTTGGCTTTAGCCTGAAAGTCATAATCGCTGGCCTTTAGCCACGCTTTATCCGCCTGAGTTTTAGTCTGTTTGGCGTGCTCCAGCTGGTCACGTGTGAGGGTTGATGCATCGCCCTTCAGCGCATTACGTAGCTGCGCCAGGCTTTGGCTCTCCAGGGCATCGAATGCCGGACTCGCAGCCGCAGGCGTCACGCCGTTAGCCATCGCCGCCGCCTGATTCAAAGGGACATCTTGCGCCATAACCGGCAGCGCCAGAATGAGCGCCGATGTCAGAAGTGTGATTTGCAGTTTCATTATTTTCCCTTTATACAAACAATTACCTTGCCGGTATGCGACGCTAGCCCCCCTGTTTTACGTTTTTATGACACGGTTATGTTTTGCAACGCTTTAGCAGGAATTGAAACAGCACAGTGCCGGAAGCGGTAATCCAGGCGGATCTGCGGTAAACTATCGGTTATCTTGTTTACTTCCCGGAATCACCGCATCCATGCTCAGTTATCGCCACAGCTTTCACGCAGGCAACCACGCCGACGTCCTTAAACACACCGTTCAGAGTCTGATCATTGAATCGCTCAAAGAGAAAGAAAAGCCGTTTCTCTATCTGGACACTCACGCCGGTGCAGGCCGCTATCAGCTGAGCGGCGAGCACGCCGAGCGTACTGGTGAATATCTTGAAGGTATCGCCCGCATCTGGCAGCAGGATGACCTGCCCGCCGAGCTGGAGCCGTATATCTCCGTCGTCCAGCATTTCAACCGCAGCGGTCAATTGCGCTACTACCCGGGCTCCCCACTGATTGCCCGTCAGCTGCTGCGCGAGCATGACAGCCTGCAGATGACCGAGCTGCACCCGAGCGATTTCCCGCTGCTGCGCTCCGAGTTCCAGAAAGATGATCGCGCCCGCGTGGAAAAAGCCGATGGCTACCAGCAACTTAAGTCTAAGCTGCCGCCCGTTTCTCGTCGTGGGCTGGTGCTTATCGACCCGCCTTACGAAATCAAAAGCGACTACCAGGCGGTAGTGACCGGTATTCATGAAGGCTACAAGCGCTTTGCGACCGGTACCTACGCGCTGTGGTATCCGGTGGTGCTGCGAGCACAGATTAAGCGCATGATCAAAGAGTTAGAAGCCACCGGCATTCGCAAAATTCTGCAAATTGAGTTGGCGGTACGCCCGGACAGCGATCAGCGCGGCATGACCGCCTCCGGGATGATCGTCATCAACCCACCGTGGAAGCTGGAGCAGCAGATGAACAACGTGCTGCCGTGGCTGCATAAGAAGCTGGTACCGAACGGTATCGGCCACGCAACGGTCAGTTGGATCGTGCCAGAGTAATCGCAACCATCGGTGGAACCTTTTACGCCTCGCGCTACAATCGCGGCCATTCAATAATAAGGACCAGAGCCATGACCAAACATTATGACTACATCACTATCGGCGGCGGCAGCGGCGGCATCGCCTCCATCAACCGTGCGGCAATGTATGGACAGAAGTGCGCGCTGATTGAAGCCAAAGATCTGGGCGGCACCTGCGTAAACGTCGGCTGCGTGCCGAAGAAAGTCATGTGGCATGCGGCGCAGATCCGCGAAGCAATCCATCTGTATGGCCCGGATTACGGCTTTGATGCCACCATCAATAATTTCGACTGGGACAAACTGATCGCCAGCCGTAGCGCCTATATCGACCGTATCCACACCTCTTACGATAACGTGCTGGGTAAAAACAAAGTCGATGTGATTAAGGGCTTCGCGCGCTTTGTCGATGCGAAAACCGTGGAAGTGAATGGCGAAACCATCACCGCCGATCATATCCTGATCGCCACCGGCGGTCGTCCGAGCCATCCGAATATTCCGGGCGTCGAGTACGGCATCGATTCCGATGGCTTCTTCGAACTGCCAGCGCTGCCGAAACGTGTTGCGGTCGTTGGCGCAGGCTATATTGCCGTTGAGCTGGCGGGCGTGATTAATGGCCTGGGTGCGGAAACTCACCTGTTTGTGCGTAAACACGCGCCGCTGCGCAGCTTTGATCCGCTAATCGTCGAGACGCTGGTCGAAGTGATGAACGCCGAAGGCCCGCAGCTGCACACCAACTCCATTCCGAAAGCGGTGGTCAAGAATGCCGATGGCAGCCTGACCCTGGAGCTGGAAGATGGCCGCAGCCAGACCGTCGACTGCCTGATTTGGGCGATTGGTCGCGAACCGGCAAACGATAACTTCAATCTCGCCGTTACAGGTGTGAAAACCAACGATAAAGGCTATATCGTCGTCGATAAATTCCAGAATACCAACGTTTCTGGTATTTACGCCGTTGGCGATAATACCGGTGCCGTTGAGCTGACCCCAGTTGCGGTTGCCGCCGGTCGTCGTCTCTCAGAGCGTCTGTTTAACAACAAACCGGACGAGCATCTGGACTACAGCAACATCCCGACCGTGGTCTTCAGCCATCCGCCTATCGGCACCGTCGGCTTAACCGAACCGCAGGCGCGCGAGCAGTACGGTGATGACGCAGTGAAGGTGTATAAATCCTCTTTCACCGCCATGTACACCGCGGTGACCTCGCACCGCCAGCCGTGCCGCATGAAGCTGGTCTGCGTCGGCCCGGAAGAGAAGATTGTCGGCATTCACGGCATCGGTTTTGGTATGGACGAAATGCTGCAAGGCTTCGCGGTGGCGCTGAAAATGGGCGCGACTAAGAAAGACTTCGATAATACCGTGGCGATTCACCCGACGGCATCGGAAGAATTTGTGACGATGCGCTAATTCTCGGAACCCCGTGTTAGCACGGGGTTTTTCTTTAATAATTCCAGCCAGTAGAATTCAGCTTTCTCGTTCTTTTCCTGTACAACTACCGATATCGATCAATACTTTCACAAAAAAGTTCTGCCGATTGTATAGTCCTGGAAAAACGGCAGGAACATCCTTAAGAGCCACTCGCCTACTGATTAATTGCTTAATATCAATGGCTCCGGAACTCAGATACTGTATTGATGTTTTCCATTCTTGCCCTGGAAATGGCGCTGATATTGAATTCCACGACCCAAGCACCTTTAACTCATTGCGCACAATTTTCTCAAAGTTAAGCCTCGGGAAGCTGACATCGCCATAAGGTATTCCTAACAGGACAACGGAACCACCTTTTGCCGCAAGAAGCAAAGCGCTGGCAATACCTCCTGCATTTCCTGAAGACTCTATAACAATGTCCACACCAAGGTTTTCGGTCAGCGTCTGAAAACGGGTAAGATATCCTTCATCGAGAACGGAAAATATATGGCTGGCTCCCGTACGTTTGGCAATATCAAGTTTCTGTTCATCAGTATCAAAAGCATAAACCTCCCCTGCCCCACATACCTTTGCCCATTGCACAGCCAAAAGACCGATCGTTCCGCAGCCAACTATGGCCACCCGACTGCCTGCTTTAATATCAACCTGCCGTAACCCATGTACCACTACGCTGGAAGGTTCTATAAAGCTTGCTGTCGCAAAATCCATTGAATCAGGTAGCTTCAGAACATTGCGCGCAGGAACAAGAATATACTCCGCAAAAGCGCCGTTTTTATGGCCGCCGAGTACTTTTAGGTCGGTACATCGTGCATAATGTCCCTGCTGGCAATAGCAACATTCAAAGCAGGGGAAGCAGTTACATGCTGTAACCCGATCGCCATTTTTCAGTCCTGTCACTGCGGCTCCCACTTGCTCTACAACACCAGAGAATTCATGCCCCCAGGTTAACCCCGGATTATATGACCCCAGCTTGCCAAAACGAGAAATATCCGAGCCACAGATACCAGCCACCGCGACCTTGATTAAAACATCATGATCGTTGACTAAGGATGGTTTTTCCACCTCCTCATATCTTACATCTTGTATCGAATAAAGATTTAAGGTTTTCATATAATCACTCCCTGGCAACTAAAATGAACCGGCATTAAAATATATAAAATTCGGGTGAGAAACGATAATAGAATACCAAAGAGTAAACAACGCAGTTGTTACTCTATTATATGAAAAATAGTTCTCACCCAAAAAGTGAAAATAGACTTACCTTAATAGAACTAGTCTTTTTCACCAAAACCAGCAGCAAATGCTGTTTTTAATTCGCTCATTAACTCATGCTCATCCTCACCATTACAGATAAGGTCAACCATGGTGTTACCTTTCACTCCAGCACCAAGAATACTCATCATTCCTTTGATCTGGATCTCTTTTCCATTATTAACCAAAGTTAGTGATGAAGTATATTTCTTCACAATTTTGGCTAGAGATGCGGCAGGCCTGGCGTGCAACCCGGTACTGTTCACTACTTTGACGCTTTGTCTAATCATGATTCTTCCAGCTATAATTATTTTCAGGAGGCTTTACGTAAAAAATGATGGCCTTTATTCATCATAAGAATCTTCGAATACACATCATCTTCAACAGCCTGTTTTGCCGATGCCATAACCCGAGCCAGGTTTGCTTCATTATTGTTATGTTCATAAGCTTTACCCACCGAAGTGATAAAAGCCTTACGTAGATCGCTGGCTATATTGACTTTGGCAACATTATAGTTAACAAAGCTGCGCAGAATTTCAGCATCAATACCTGAACCACCATGAATAACTAATGGTACCGGTGAAACTTCGGCAATTTTCTGTAGTAATGGAATATCAATACGTGGAATATCATCAAGACCATGCACGTTGCCGATAGAAATAGCCAGCATATCGCAGCCGGTTTGCTCAACGAATGTACGAACTTTTTCTGGTTCAGTTTTGCAGTCGGCTTCGCTGACATGGTCATCCTCTTTACCCAGAATAGCACCCAACTCCGCCTCTACTGGTACACCATATGATTTGCAGAAATCCACGGCCTCAGCGGTAAATGCAATATTCTCTTCGAAGGAAAATGCTGCGCCATCAATCATCACAGAAGTAAACCCTGCTCGTACGGCTTGTTTGACATCATCAAAGGTTTTCCCATGATCAAGATGGAGGCTAACCGGCACATCCATCTTATCAGCATGGCGTTTAACTATTTCATAAATATAGTCATAACCTGACAATTGCGCATTCGTCGGTGCAATCTGAATAAAATTGGGTAACCCCGAACGCTCAATTGCATTAAGAATTGAGATCGTCGTTTCCAGGTTAGTCGTATTAAATGCACCGGCAAGCACTCGTTTCTCACGGATACGGTCCAGTAAGATTTTACCGTTAACTAATGGCATAGCATTATCCTCTATCTTCGTTGCAGAATAGTACCTAAATAATATTTATCTGATTTTAACCAGACGTTTCCTAAATCAAATGGCATTTTGTTTTCAAGAAATACAAGCTGCTCTAAATGTAGAACTGGCGCATCCTCATTAACCTCTAGATAATGGCCACGTTCACTACCAACAATTTTTGCCGCGTAACGACTCTCTGAATACACTATCTTTTGGCCGGAGAGTTGCTCTACCGTTGGAAACAGATTTTGTTTATTAAAATCAATCTCAGTGATTCCAGGGCAAAGGGCAATATTGATTCTGTTTTCAATCAACATCACTCTTTCACCTTCCACACTTCGTACACGCTTGAGATAAAGTATAGGAGCACCAGGTTCAATTCTTAGCTTCTCAGCCACGCTTTTAGATGCCTTCTCAATGTACGAATCAATCACCTCTGTGGTAAAAGACAAATGCTGGCTTTCGAGTGATTCAGCAAATGAGAGTAATCCTTCTCCAAGGGCATAAGAAATATTCTCTTTTTTAACAAAAGTCCCTTTACCCTGAACCTGAACCAGTAACCCTTCATTCACCAACATTGTTACTGCTTTTTTTACCGTTCCCCGACTAACATGCAGAATGTCCATTATCTGGTTTTCAGAAGGGATCCTGTCACCTTTACCTAACTCTCCTTTATAAATATTTTCACGGATCCATTCCGAAACCTGCATATACAATGGAATTTCTGAATCCTTAAGTACGCTGCTCATGTTGTGCTTCTCCTGTGTAGATCATCTGTATACAAGTATGAACAAGTTACGATAATACAGAGTTTTTTAAAAATCTAACTATATGATCAACTTCACAGTTTCAGCCCAACCCTCTAATCTTTTGGCAACATATCGTTATGTTCTGCAAAAGAGCCCCCCAGTACCTTCAAACTGCGGGGCCCTGATGCCATTATTTATCTGCTTTAATGATAACTTTTAGCACATCATTTTCAGGGTTTGCTGCAAACTCAATGGCTTCACCAATACGAGAAAGCGGCCAGGTATGAGTAATCATATCTTTAGTGTTAATTTTATCTTTCTCAACAATTTCAATTGCTTCTTTCATTTCGTATGGCGTAAGCGAGTAGGTGCCCACAAGAGATATCTCATCCCGGAACAAACGACCTGCGTCAATTTCCACCACCGGGTTCTTGTCAAACGGGGAGAACACCACAACTCTGCCGCCGCGACGAACGACATTCACCGCCTGCGAAACCAGCGACGAGACGCCTGCGGCAATGATCACCACATCAGGCCCTTTACCCTGAGTAATTTCCGCCACCCGCATTTCAAGATTTTCATTAGCAGGGTCAATCGCATGAGTCACGCCGACCTTTAACGCAAGTTCACGCTTGAAGCGAGAGAGATCGGATACGATGACGGTCGATGCGCCTTTCAATGCGGCAAGCTGAGCACTCACCAGGCCAATTGTGCCGGACCCCAGCACCAGAACGGTATCTTTAGCATGGATATTGGCTGATTTCAGCCCATGCAGACAGCAAGCCACTGGTTCAATCATCGCTGCACGATCCCAGTCAAGGCTGTCAATAATTCGATGCGTTAGATGCTCAACATGCAGGCGCGGAATACGGATAAATTCGCTAAAGCCACCGGGTTCAAGGTTGGTTTTTTTGAACTGATCGCACAGCGTAAAAAACCCTCTGTCACAGTAGTGACAGTTAAAGCAGGGAACGTGTATTGCTGTGACAACTCGCTCGCCAACGCGGTAGCGGGTGACCTCTTTCCCCACCTTCACAACTTCACCTGATACTTCATGACCGAGGATAATCGGGCCAGTGACAGTCTGATGCTGTGCCTTATGAATATCGGTCCCGCACAGGCCGCAAGAGTGCATTTTTATGAGCATATCGCCATCACCGATTTCTGGCACATCGATATCTTCATAACGAATATCATTTTTGCTGTAATAAACGCTGGCTTTCATTAGTTAACTCCATAACAAAGATGCTCAGTACGCATCTTGGATTCATAAAGCGGTTTATACACCTGAGAAAAAATTTGCTGATAATGCGCTACCGCATCACTCTCTGGCAGATAACGCGTCAACTGCTCCGCTGCGGTAACGGAACGGCTATCAATATCGATGCCAACGGCTTTAGCCGCTAACATCGCAGCTCCTTTACTTACAGCTTCATCAACATTGCAGGCGACAATTTCACGATTCAGAATGTTGGCTTTAAGCTGCAGCCAGTACGGGTTTTTGCAAGCAGCACCGATAACATTAACGACCGGATAATGACGCCCAGTCAGGGTTTCATACAAATCGAGCAAATTCTTAAGTTCAAAGCACAATCCCTGGAAAACAAAGCGCAGAACATCTTCAGGCCGCGACTTATCGTCCAGGCCATAGATCAGCGCTCGAGACCAGGTATTGCGATCAGGCGGCCCGCTTCCGCGAAGATGGGGAATAAAAATGCCATCCATCTTCCCGGCAGCAACTAAATCCTTCTCATTGCTGAGCGTATCAACCATTCTCAGGAAAGCGGGCATATCAAGCTCAAACAAATTTCTGAACCATTCAATGGCATATCCTGCAGAAGGCAATGAGGCATACAGAGAATGCAGTCCCGGCAACACATGAACTCCATTTGAAACCCGGGCACGGAAGAAACGCTCACTATTGTTGACGGCTTCGGTAACCACCAGTAAACCTTCCGTAGTCCCCGTAGAATTCAGGATCTGATTTTCGTCATTCAACCCTACCGCTACGGAACCACACATATGATCGTGCCCGGCAATAGCGACCTGTGTATCTGTTGATAGCCCCGTAAGGGCAGAAACCTCAGCCGTGACGTTACCAATGGACGCTCCCGCATACACCAAAGGACTAAAGAGTGATGGGGTGAGCTCAGCAATCTCCAGCATCTTCACATCCCATGACATCTGCGCGATATTCAGCGCCATTGTCCGTGAGGCTAAAGAGTATTCAGAACGTTTCTCTCCTGACAACATAAATGCAATATACTCAGCAAGACAAAGCCATTTGCGACCATCTTTGGCATTTTTAATATTATCTTGAAGCCATTTTATCTTATTGATGCTGTAATTTGAATGCGCCGGAATCCCCGTTATCTCATAAATATTTTCTATATCCAGCGCAGATATAATATTTTCAAGCTGCTGTTTTGGTCGAGTATCATACCAGATTAAAGAAGGGCCAATAATATTGTCATTTTCATCGAGAAGCACTCCTGCTTCGCCGACGCTGGCTACCGCAACAGCACTTACATTTTGTCCAGCATGCAAATTTTTAGTTATCGTTTTAAGGCCGTGAACAACGCCATTCCATATCAGGCGAACATCAAAATCCGTATTATCGCCATCAATAATCTTAGGTGTCCTGAAACTATATTGATTCACTAAATAAAGAGATGGAACCTGAAACAAACACACCTTACAATTCGTCGTACCAATATCGATTCCGATCGTATACATCACTCTCCCCTTATATTTGCAAGGGTCATCGTTTGTTTTTATTCTGAAGCAGAATAGCTCTGCTTCAGAATAGACTGGATTATTTTACTACTGGGATATTACTTGCAGAGGTTTCATTATTTTCTGCCGCCTCTTCTGCCTTAAGCTGTTTCTTGGTCACACGATACAGCCACAGGCAAAGCAGGAATATGACAGGGATAAGGGCCAATGCAATTCCATTACCATCAAAGATTTTTACTGCCCAAAAACGGTATGGGTTTCCACCATCTAGCAAACTAGAGATCTCGCCATCCGTTTTAATTGGGAAATTCATATCCTTAGCAATTTTAGTCAAAATTGGCGCTGCCGCCGAAGCCACATACAAGTTAACGGCCAGGCATGGGATCCCGATAATAAATGCCCTAACGATATTCCCGCGACAAGCCAGTACCACCATCGAAATGGGAACCCAAATGTTAGCCAGGTCACCCAATGGCAGCAGTCTGTTACCCGGGAGAACCACCGCCAGAAGGATACCAACCGGAATCAACAGTAAGGCTGTTGAAAGTACGGATGGATGTCCCACTGCCACCGCAATATCCAGACCGATATACAGGTCGTGACGATCGGGATAACGCTTACGTAAGAAGCTACGAACAGCATCTGACAGCGGCAGCAACCCCTCCATCAGCAGCTTAACCATACGCGGCATAATCAACATTACCGCCCCCAGGCTCATGGCAAGGTTCAATACGCCCTTAAGATCATATTCCGCCAGAAGACCAATACCAGCCCCGAGGATAACCCCCAACATCATTGGTTCGCCAAAGACACCAAACCGTTTCTGAATCTGGTCCGGATCCGCATTCAGCTTATTAAGCCCAGGGATCTTATCGAGCACCATATTCCCCAGAACACCTATCGGGAAGAAAATAACTGCGGATAAGGTGGGTAACGAAATCCCCGGAAGATTGAAATACTTCTGAATCATCGGAGCGCACCAGTCTGCCATAACAAAGGTGATAGCAGCAGTAACGCCAGCAATAAGTAAACCAAAGAAAAAGTTTCCGGTAACTCCGTAAACCATGGCGCCGACCATCGAAAAATGCCAGAAGTTCCAGACATCAATATCAACCGTCTTCGTCCAGTTCAGCGTTAACATCAGGACGTTAATACCAATGGTCATTGGTACAACAAACGGTGCAACCTGTGAAGCCCAGGCAATGGCAGCGAGCGGCGTCCAGCCCAGGTCGACAACCGGTAAATCAATGCCGGTATGATTGACCATTTCCTTTGCCGCCGGTCCGAGAGTATCAACCAACAGGCCAAAGACCAGAAAGATACCGATGAACCCCATACCGATGGTTAAAGCTGAGCGCAATGCCCGGCTAAAACCCGTCTGCAAGCACATTGCCATAATAAAAATAATTATCGGCAGCATGATTGTCGGCCCCAGTCCCAGCATAAACTGGACTGCGGAAAATACTTTATCCATCACGCTCACCTTTATTGTTTAAGGATGGCAACGATTTTTTCCAATAATTCCTCTTCACCAAAACCAGTCAGAAGCGGAAGTCCATTTAGAACTGGAGTTTTAAGTTCTGTTTTAACAGCAGAAGTGACAATAATTAAATCAGCCATACCATCCTGTTTACCGATAGTGCCGATATTTGATTGAATAGGTTCAACATTAATCCCTTTGCTTTTGCAATACTGAACCACTTTCTCAGTTGCAACAGCCGAGGTAGCAATACCACTAGTACATGCAAAAATAATTTTCTTGTTCATCATAATCTCCGGGTACATTTATTTGACTAATATGCTTTTTTAATTAAGAGCTGCGGTGAGGAGTTTCTTCACTTCTTCAGGTGATTGTGTTGTTAAAAACGTATCCATTTTTTCAGTTTGTCTGAATAAACCGATAAGCTTCATCAAAAAATCGATATGTGCATCTTTTTCTTTCAATAAGAGGAAGAAGATGACATGTACTGTCATAACTTCATCAGGATCTTCAGCTTGCTTAAACTCAATACCTTCAGGGCATGAGACAACCACGAGCTTTTCTTCTTTGATATGTTCAACATCCACGTGTGGGATCGCGACACCTATTCTCTCAAGCTGCATAGCCGTCGGATTATTCTCTTCCCTGTTAATAAGGGCCTGGAGATACGTCTCCTCTACAAAGCTTTTATTGACTAAAAGGTTGTTAATCTCACGAAACAGATCTTCGCGCTCACACCTTGGGTGGTTAAGCAGGATAAAATCGTTATCAATACTGGATGCAATTGACATAAAAACCTCTGACCCTCATGAGGGGATTCGTGTGCAACATATCTACTGATGGCTATGGTTGTCTATGTACAACCATGTTCAAGTGACTTAAAGCTATACCTAGCGCGAATTTGCTTCAATAGCGCCGGTTTTTTTTTGTGTGATACATCACATAAAAGATCCTCTAAATTTTGAATTTAAAATAAATTACTTATTTATCATATAGATAAATTATAACGAGTGGCTTGCTGATTTGAAGCATTACGGTGAGATCGGGCCGCATTGAGATCCTAACGCTGCCTCAACACGGCCAGGGGAGAGTCTGGAATTTGCTTACGCTATAGCTAGCGGGTGGTAAATGACTATCGCTTTAAACTAGAAAATCAATATTTATCAATAGTATTAATAAATAATTAGGCTCCCATAAGGGCAAAGATAACTTTTACGCCACGCCATTATTCCCGTGACGTTGAAAAGCCGAACGCTGGTTCAGCGCCATATACCAGCGCTCGACTTCCGCCATTCCCGGATGGGCGAACGGCGTCATTTTCCAGCGATGCACCGACAGACCAAGGACAATATCCGCGAGGGTAAACTGGCTACCGGTGACCCATGCTCCGGTTTGCTGAAGCTGCGCATTAACGATCTGCACGCAGCGGGTCCAGGCGGCAATACTCTCTTTGATCGCCGCCGGGTCCTGAAAGCGTGGATCCTTGCGCACCAGCCCCATAAAAGCGTAGCGCCAGGCACTGTTAAACTCCGTCGCCTGCCAGTCCATCCAGTGCTCAACCTCAGCGGCAGCCTGCGGTGCGCTGGGGAGCAGGTCTTCCCGCCCCGCTTTACGCGCCAGGTAGCGGCAAATACTGTTCGACTCCCACAACACAAAATCGTCATCCAGCAGCACCGGCACCAGCCCATTCGGGTTAAGGGCACGAAACTCAGGCGTCTCGATTGACCGGAACCCACTGCCATAATCTTCCTGCTGATAATCCAGCCCTGCTTCTTCACAGGTCCACAGCACTTTACGCACGTTAATTGATGAGCGCTTGCCCAGTATTTTTATCATTGTCAGCAATTCCGCAATCAAAAGAGATGGTTGATTCACAATACTCCAACAGCAACACGTGTACAGCTTGATAATGTGTATAGTGGATTGCAGGATTTTTCTCCAGAACAGGTACCCGACATGTTGACCCCTTTTAACGTTTTAACACCGGGCAATATCCGCTTTGGACGCGGCCTTGCTCGTAGCGCAGCCCCCTGGCTCGCCGGGCATTCCGCGCAGATACTGCTGGTTCACGGCGCCAGCCTGCAACGCGCTGAGTTTTTGCTGGCGGAACTGCGCGCGCATCAGCTTGAAGTCACCACTCTATCTATCGCCCATGAACCTTGCTTACAGGATATTGAACAGGGCGTTCGCCTGGCGCGGGAAAAGGGCATCGGGGCGGTGGTCAGTCTCGGTGGCGGCGCAGTGATTGACGCAGGCAAAGCGATTGCGGCGCTGGTTCCGGCTCAGGGAGCGGCTCTCGAGTATCTGGAAGTGGTCGGTACCGGGCGCGTATTAGAGGCTAACCCGCTACCGTTTGCCGCCATCCCAACAACCGCTGGCACAGGAGCGGAGGTGACGAAAAATGCGGTGATTAACGTCCCCGAACAGCAGCGTAAAGTGAGCCTGCGCGACGATCGTATGCTGCCGGACCTGACGATTGTTGACCCGTCGCTCACCGACAACGCGCCGCGAGCAGTGACGTTAGCTTCCGGACTCGATGCCATCACCCAGGTGATCGAGCCGTGGCTCTGCACCCGCGCCAATCCCTTTACCGATGCGCTATGCCGGGAGGCGATCCCGCGCGGAATTAAAGCGCTCAGAACGCTGATGGAAAAAGAGTGCCCGGACAGCCGCGACGAGATGGCATGGGTTAGCCTGTGCGGTGGGCTGGCGCTGGCGAATGCCGGACTCGGCGTGATCCACGGCCTGGCTGGTCCACTGGGCGGCCTAAGCAACGCCGCCCACGGCGCGCTCTGCGGCAGCCTGCTCCCCTTCGGCCTGGCGCTGAATGAAGCGCAGATTAGCAATGAGAAAATCAAGCAACGCTTTGCTGACGTGCGCCAGTGGCTGGCCGCCGGGCTGGATGTTGATCCGAGCAACGCCTGGGAGAGCCTGCGAGAGTGGAGCCAGCACGCGGGTCTGGGCAATCTGCACGATCTCGGCGTACCGCGCGACGCCCTGGAGCCTGCGGCGCTCGCCGCCAGCAGCTCATCATCGATGAAGGCTAACCCGGTGATGCTGACCAGCGAGCAGCTACTGGAGATGCTGGAAGCCGCGTGGGAATAAAAAGTTGAGGATCGTTTTCTCCCTTTCCCCGAAGGGGAGAGGGAGCCGTTCCGCTGACATTTTTAATGACATAACAACGCGTTAATATTTCCAGTAAGACAGAATGATTTTCCGGGGATTCCTCAGCCCTGGACCTGCATGAGAATCTCACCTTTCCCGCAATTGCTGGCGTGGAATAACCTCAAGACAACGGCACGTTACCTGGTGAAGTCTATCGAAGCAGGATCGGCACCATTCACCAACGGTGATACTATTATCATTAATTGGCACCTCCAATCGTGTCCCTTACCACCATCAGCGCAAAACCGAGCAAATTTTTTCCATTCCATCTCAGCGGGTTAGCTGCACGCTCGTCATCCTGCGCTAAGCCGATACCCCAGATGCGGTCAACAGGGCTGGCCTCAACCAGCACACGCGTACGGGTGCCGACAAGAAATGCGCCCAGTTGCGGGTGCTGACTAAATTTGTGGAGGTTGCCTTCGCACACCAGGTCAAAACAGTGCGCTTCCCATATTTGCTGATTAAAACCGGAGACCTGCCTGCCGAACTTCTTCGCTTCTGCTGGCAGATTTAGCATTCAGAATGCGGGGCAATATAGCCTCGTCGCTAAATAACCTGGCCTTACCCGCCATCATCCAATGTTCGGCACTAGCATAGGTCACGCCGTCCACCTCAAACGGTGATGACCACCACTGACTAAAGCAGGAGGAGGTTACAACGCCGCTGGGAGAAGGTCGATGACCCCAAAAATAGAGATACTTGAAACGTTTACCCATCCGTATGCTCTGCTGCAATGTATCTAACGTATACTTTCCCTGTTGCATAACTCATCATCCACAAAATTATCGTCAATTTGACCACTTTGTTACTCGTGGCACTTCATGTTGTCAAGAACCAGAGATATACCCGTTATACTTTAAGTTGCATATGCGTTGGCTTTCCTCGCTCACCCCGGTCACTTACTTCAGTAAGCTCCCGGGGACTCCCTGCGTCGCCGCCTTCCTGCAACTCGAATTATTTAGGGTATAAACCAGTAAATACCCATCGCGGCTGCCAAAAATCATAATACCCTCAATGCAAATATCTTAATTTTGCGCCTTAATTATCTGCCATGCTGGATTTAGTGATCCCCCTCACCATTCCACGGTGCTGTTCATCTTAGTGGTAATATTGCACTCATTGTTTAGTATTTTATTATTTACCCCGCACCATTATAACTACTCTCATAGAAGCACCCATATCTCTACAAAGAGGTTGAAAATGAACGTGCTGGATAAACGACAAATTGATCTGATCAATTTATTAGCGCTGGAAAATGAATGGTTACCGGCGACACGCGCCGCCGAACTCTTAAATGTATCGGTCAGCACTTTGCGCAGAGATATCGAGGTAATCAATGAATTTTACCACGGCAAGGAAAATCGCATCGATAGCAAACCCGGTTTCGGTCTCAAACTGGTTGTCGGGAAAGCATTATCCCTGCCCCATCATCCTGGCGATCGTTCGATACGTGAGATATTGAGGAGCAAAAGATTAATCGGTATTACTACTGATTTACTCACTCATTCGCCGGAACCACTATCGATCAACGCGTTGGCCGAGAAATATTTTATTAGCCGTTCATCGATTGTCGTTGATTTAAAAAAGATTGAAGCCTGGGTTATATCGTTTAGCCTGAAGATGATCAAAAACCATACCGGAACGTATATCGAAGGGAGCGATTTTAATATCCGAATGGCGCTCAAAGATATAATTACCTACAGCGTTTTGAACAACTATCAAATGACCGATAGCAGAATCGATCGATTTTCCCGGGTTCAACTTATCAAAGAATTTGGTAAAACTAATGTTGCTAACTGTATGAACCTCATATCGATAATAGAAGAGGAGCTACACTGCTCTATTAGCGAGCCATATTACACCAATTTATTCTCTCACCTCCTGGTGACGATTCGACGCTCGGAAAGTAAATATTTTAGTAATGATACCAGCGATGATTTTATTCGTGCCGATAATAAAGAGTGGCAGATTGCAGAAAAATCAATTCAATGGCTGGAAAATGAATACAGCACAACCTTCCCGCCTATTGAAGCCAGCTATATTTATCAATACATTATCTCTTCCGGGATTCACTCGTTATCCAACGCGTCAGGAGAGTCGCAGTCAAATAATCATGATGCTACCAGCTATGCCACAACGTTAATTAAAGACGTCTCAACGTTGTTATCTATTGATTTATCATACGATAGCGTGCTGAAAAACGCGTTAACTTCTCATATTAAACCGATGTTGAATCGACTGTCCTACAGTATCATTATACACAATCCGTTGCTGGAAGAGATCAGGCAAGAGCTAAACTCGGTGTTTTCGTGTGTGAAAATAGCGGTCGAAAAACTCAATTCACATTTAAATATGTCTGCACCATCAGATGATGAGATTGCTTACCTAACGGTATATATCCAGGCGGCGATTGAAAGAATAAAAGTCAGTAAGAAAATCATTCTGGTTTGCTCTAGCGGAATCGGTACGTCACAACTTCTTTATAGCCGAATAAAACGGGCATTTCCCGACTGGGAAATCATCGATATTGTACCCGGAGCCAAATTAAAAGAAGTGCTGATGCATAAGGCCTGCGATCTTATCATCTCCACAATTCGTCTTGACAATGTCAACATTCCTGTGGCCTACGTTTCTGCTTTATTTTCTATGAAAGATATTACCCGCGTTACTGAATATTTAGGGGAAAACCTGAATCCAAACATTAGGGAGAAGTAAGATGTTAGAAAAAATCATTATTTCCGATTTACTCAGTAAATCATGCGTCATGGTCGATCTGGTGGCGAAAAATAAATTAGATGTTATCGAAAAGATGACGGATCAATTATGTTCAGAAGGAGCCATTAGTAATAAACAGGGTTTTATTCAGGATGTCCTGGCGCGTGAGGAACTTGGCGCGACGGGCTTCGAAAATCACATCGCCATCCCGCATGGGAAATCATCCTGGGTCAATGAAACGCGCATTGCCGTTGCCAAACTTAAAACCCCCATTGATTGGGAGGCGATGGATAGCACTGACATCAAGCTGGTTATCCTGTTTGCCGTCAAAGATATTGATAGCGGTGCCGGGCATATCAAGGTGCTCGCTAAAATGTCAATCGCTCTGGGCGATGATGATATCGTTGAAAAATTACTTAACGCTAATACCCAGGAGGAACTATACAGCTTGATTATTAACAACACCGAAGAATAATAACTTTCCCAGGAGAGAAACGTGAACATCATAGCCATTACCGCCTGTCCAACGGGCGTCGCTCACACGTACCTTGCAGAAGCCAACTTAAAGAAAAATGCAAAAAAGATTGGCATTAATATTCTTGTTGAAACACAGGGAGCGGTAGAAAGTGAATATATATTTACGCAGGAAGATATAAAAAAAGCAGATATCGTTCTCATTGCCGCAGATAAAGTGATTGACCTCTCCCGTTTTACCGGGAAGAAAGTGATTCGGGTATCAGTGACGCGCGCAGCGAAAGATGCCGCAGGATTATTACAGGATATTATTTCCGGCAAGTTGACTGCTGAATTGCAGCAAAATGCAAGCCAGTCGCCGACTGCTGATTCCCCTCCTGCTGGGGAGCGCAATAAGCTACTTTCTCAGGTCTATGTCCATCTCATTACCGGCGTAAACCTGATGATTCCCTTCGTCGTTGCCGGAGGCATCTTAATTGCGCTCAGTTTTTCTTTTGGTATTACCGCCGCAACGCCAGGCGACCCCCACTTTAGCCCTCTCGCCAAAATGCTTTCCGATATTGGCGGCGGCGCCGCTTTTGCGCTAATGCTGCCGATATTATCTCTCGGTATCAGCAAATCCATCAGCGGTAACGCCGGAATTGTTTCCGGGGCCGTCGGAGGGATGCTGGCAATACATACTGGCTCAGGCTTTTTAGGTGCGCTGCTGGCCGGTTTTATGGCCGGGTACGTCACGTTTGCAATCGTAAAATATATCAACCTCCCCAAAGCGATTGCTGGCCTAAAACCGATTCTGATTGTTCCCCTGCTCAGCGTATTTATTACCGGCGCGCTGATGATTCTGGTTATTGGAGAGCCGATTAAGCTGCTGCTTGAAGCCCTCACCGCCTTTTTGGCCAATATGGGCAATACCAATGCCGCAATCATGGGGTTAATGATGGGCATGATGGTGGCCTTTGATATGGGCGGCCCACTGAATAAAACCGTCTGTATGTTTGCTATCGGCCTGATGTCTACCGGCATTTACGAACCTATTGCTGCCTGTATGGCCGCAGGTATGGTGCCACCTTTAGGCATCGCACTCGCAACCACATTGTTCAAACGCAAATTCACCGACCAGGAAAGAGAAACCGGCAAAATTACCTATGTACTGGGGCTGTCGTTTATTACCGAAGGCGCTATCCCTTACGCAGTATCCGATCCGCTCAGAGTGATCCCAGCCATTGTTGCCGGTTCAGGGCTCGCCGGGGCGCTTTCGATGGCGCTAGGCTGCGCTTCCCACGCTCCCCACGGCGGCGTCTTTGTGATGTTTATCCCTAATGTCATTACCAACGTACTGGGCTATCTATTTGCGATTGCTGCGGGCGCACTGCTGACCGCCGTCATCCTTCGCTTTATCAAAAAAGACGCCCTGCAAACTATTCAGGAGAGTTAAGCCATGCTGATTAATATGAAAGATCTACTGCACGTTGCTCAGGCCAATAAATTTGGTGTGGGAGCGTTTAATATTGCCTCGGCGGAATTCGCGCGCCTGGTTATTGAGGTTGCCGAAGCGCAGCGCTCGCCGGTAATTATGGAGGTTCATCCCGAAGAGCATGAATTTGTGGGCGACGCCTTTATTGGTTACTTACGTGAGCTGGCGGTCAACGCCTCCGTGCCGGTTGTTATTCACCAGGACCACGGTCAAACCTTTGAGCATATTATGCGTGCAATTCGCACTGGCTATACCTCCGTGATGATCGATGCTTCTGCAATGTCGCTGGAGGAAAATATCGCGATCACCCGCCGCGTCGTCGAAGTCGCTCACACGGTTAACGTTTCGGTTGAGGCAGAACTTGGCACTATTGGCGTCGCTCAGGGAAGTTCAGAAGGCGGGCATAGCGAGATTTTGTTTACCGACCCGGCGCAGGCGGAACGCTTCGTCAACGAAACAGGCGTCGATACGCTAGCGGTGGCAATCGGGACCTCTCACGGCCTGTACCCGGCAGGTATGCAGCCTAAACTCGATATTGAGCGCCTCCAGGAAATTCACCAGCGCATCAATATTCCCCTTGTTTTGCACGGCGGTTCTGGCAATAAAGACAGTGAAGTTGCCGAATCCATCCAGTACGGCATCGGTAAAATTAATATTTCCAGCGATATGAAAAAAGCCTTCTTTGTCGCTCTGAAAGAGGAACTCAAGTCCAGCAGCCATGAACCAAACGCGCTGTATCTCAAACCGATGGCGTCGGCTCGTGCAGTGGTAGAACACAAAATGCGGCTGTTTTCTTCCATCGGCAAAGCGGAACTTTACCTCTGAATTTACCGGGGGCCTGACCAGGCTCCCGTTTACAACTCGTAGCAATCAAAAGCGAATTATCCCGATAGATAAAATTAAGCATATAATTCAAATTGTTATAAAATTGAATGTTCTGATTTTTACCCCTTTAATGTGATCCAGAACACACTTTACCTCCCGCATCCCGCTGCGAATGTCTACGCTTAATAGACAGGTCGGGCGCGCCCGGCATCCTCTACAGACGCAATCCTGAGGCCCGCATAACTATGTTCAGCCAGAAATTACGCAACGTTGATGACGACGAGTTGAGGATCGAAAACGATCTGTGCTACGAAGCCGATCCGTATGAGTTAAAACTGGATGAAATGTTCGACGCCGAACCTGAACCGGAGATCATCGAAGGGCTGCCCGCCTCGGATGCCCTGACCCCTGCTGACCGCTACCTGGAACTGTTCGCCCACGTGCAGAAGTCACGTATTTTCGTCGATAGTAAAACCTTCCCCGACTGCGCGCCGAAGCAGGATCCGCTGGATATTTTGATCCACTATCGTCGCGTGAGACGCACGCCCGACTTTGATTTACGCCAGTTCGTTGAAGAACACTTCTGGCTGCCGGACGACCGCGCCGAGGATTATGTTTCCGATCCCAAGCGATCGCTTAAAGAGCATATCGATAATCTGTGGCCGATCCTCACCCGTGAACCGCAGGATCACATTCCCTGGTCATCGCTGCTGGCGCTGCCGCAGTCCTATATCGTGCCCGGCGGGCGTTTTAGCGAAACCTATTACTGGGACTCCTACTTCACCATGTTGGGGCTGGCGGAAAGCGGCCGGGAAGATCTGCTCAAATGCATGGCCGACAACTTCGCGTGGATGATTGAAATGTATGGCCATATCCCTAACGGCAACCGCACCTACTATCTCAGCCGCTCGCAGCCGCCGGTCTTCGCGCTGATGGTCGAACTGTTCGAGGAGGATGGCGTGCGCGGCGCAAAACGTTATCTTGACCATCTGCAAATGGAGTACCGTTTCTGGATGGACGGCGCGGAATCGCTGATACCTAACCAGGCCTATCGCCATGTGGTGCGCATGCCGGACGGCTCGCTGTTGAACCGCTATTGGGACGATCGCGATACGCCGCGCGACGAATCCTGGCGCGAAGATGTGGAAACGGCGAAACGCTCCGGCCGACCGCCGAACGAGGTTTACCGCGACCTGCGCGCCGGGGCGGAATCCGGCTGGGATTACTCCAGCCGCTGGCTGCGCGATGTTACCCGGCTAGCGAGCATCCGCACCACTCAGTTTATTCCCATTGATTTGAACGCCTTGCTGTTCAAGCTGGAAAACACCATCGCCAATCTTTCTGGCCTGAAGGGCGATCGCGAGACGGAAGCCGCTTTTCGCCAGAAGGCCAGCGACCGCCGGGCGGCAGTGACTCGATATCTGTGGGACGACGAGAGCGGCTGCTTTCGCGATTACGACTGGCGTCGCGAGCAGTTGGCGCTCTTCTCCGCCGCCAGCATCGTTGCGCTGTACGTCGGCATGGCGACCCATGAACAAGCTGACCAGCTCGCCGATGCGGTACGCGCACGCCTGCTGACTCCCGGCGGCATTATGGCGACCGAGTATGAAAGCGGCGAGCAGTGGGATAAGCCCAACGGCTGGGCGCCGCTTCAGTGGATGGCGGTGCAGGGTTTTAAAATGTACGGTCAGGACCCGCTGGGTGATGAGATTGCCCAAAGCTGGCTGCAAACGGTGAACCATTACTACAAACGGCACCATAAGCTGATTGAAAAGTACCATATTGCCAGCGCCACGCCGCATGAGGGCGGCGGCGGGGAATATCCGCTCCAGGATGGCTTCGGCTGGACCAACGGCGTGGTGCGGCGGTTAATCGGTCTGTACGGCGAACCTTCGTAGCCGGTCACTATTCCCGGAGTCGATGTCCTGCTATGTTCTTGACATCGACTTTCGCCGGAAGCCAAATCATGCCTGAACTCCTTACACCACGCCTGCGCTGCTCACCGCTGCAGCTCGATGACTGGCCGTTTTTTCTCTCTTTGCAGCAAGACCCCCAGGTGATGCTTTACGTCGCCGACGATCGCCCGGTAGCTGAAATTCGCGAGGCTTTTGACTCACGCCTGCCTGTATGGTCGCCCGGCGCTGCCCACTGGCTGTGCCTGGTGGTACGCGATCGACAGACCCACGCGCCCCTTGGCCTTACCGGATATCATCATCACGCTCCTGATTGCGCAGAAGCTGGTTTTCTGTTTGCTCCTCAGGCGCAGGGCAAAGGTTACGGCTATGAATCCCTGCGCGCGCTGTGCGATTACGCCTTCTCCGCAGGCGGCATCAGGCGGCTCACCGCAACCGTCACCGCGGGCAATCAGGCGTCAAAAAGCTTGCTACAGAAGGTTGGATTTCGTCAGGAAGGCGAGCTGCGCGAATGTTATTGGCTCAACGGTCGTTGGCATAATGACTGGCTATTTGGCCTGCTGCGTCACGATTACAACCAGCCTGGGCCATCTGGCGAATAGGGAGTGGTCAACTTTTCCTCTACACTGCAGGCCAGAAACAGAGGAAGCCAAAATGCCCCCACCGAAACCGTCGCTAAGCCCGCAGGGTCTGAACTTTATTAAACAAGTTCAAGGATTAGCGCTCGACCCCTATTGGGATGAGAACGGCCTGCGCGTGATTGGCTACGGCCATGTTCTCAATGACTATGAAACCTTCAGTCACTTTACGCGGGAGGTCGCGGATACTTTACTTATCGTGGATCTTCTGCAATGCCAACGGGAACTCCAGCGGAACCTCAACATTCCGCTCAATCAATCACAATACGATGCGCTGGTCTCATTAGCCTTTAGCTGTGGCCCGGCGTCTCCCGCACTCAATACTATTTTAACTCACCTCAACCAGCAGCGATTTGCACAAGCGCTGGCCGTGTGGAGAAATATCCGCAGCGGCCATCAGCAACGGCAAGAAGAGTGTGAAAGATTTTCCGTTACTGTGGATTAAGCTTCGCTGACGCCATTAAACACCATCGCCGCCTGAGTACGATTTTTCACATCCAGTCGGCGATACAACGACTCAAGATGAGCTTTTACTGTACCGGCGCTAATATTTAAAGCCCGGCTAATCTCTTTATTCGAATCTCCCGCAGCCAGCAACTGGAGAATCTCACGCTGACGATGGCTCAAATGAACCAATTTATTATCCCGGGTTTCTGCGGTCATTAACCAATCGCCTGGCAAACAAAGCAGCCCAAGCAGGATGCTGTTAATCGCCTGGGCAAAAGTTTGCAGACTCTCTTCGCGCTGAACAATAGCGCGCACATTGTAGGAAAGCACACGCTGCAGCCAGCTCTTGTTATCATCAGAAACGATCAGCAGTACCTGAGTTTGCGGAAAGCGTAGCTGTTTTTCCTGTAACAACCAGCAGCAAAATTCACTGTGCATATCGCCATCCAGAATCAGCAGAGCTTCCGGATGCGCCGTCAGCTTCTGCCAGAGTTGCTCTGCCTGACAGGTACCAAAAATATCAATTTCAGGAATGTGTTGCTGAAGGCCAATTTTCATTCCATGAATAAATATCGACTGCCTGTCAAACATGATTACCTGCATGGATTTATCTCCATCGAAAAAACGCCCGATAAAATGAGGGGGGAAGGGTAATATCAGCAAGATAAAATAAGAACTCGCTGTTTGGCCTGGGGCATTTTACCGATGGAGGGGATTAATGAAATATCAAAACAATGAATGGTTACATGCCTTATCGTCACCATTACGCATTCACAATATTTATTACATTTGAATTAAGGAAATCCTTAATTAAGTGGGCGAATGGATATGTTAATAATATTAATTTATGGATTCTAAACCAACCCGGCAACGCGGGCGATGGCAAAACGCGGAAAGAATGTTACGGAATGAGAAAGCGCATTAAATGCCGTCCCCCAGCATGCTGGGGGACAGACTGATTATACAAACATACCGCCGGAGACTTCCACCCGCTGGGCGTTCATCCAGTGAAGATCGTCACTCAGCAACGCGGCAATGGCATCGCCGATATCATCCGGCAAACCGACTCTTCCCAGCGCCGTTTGCGCGGCGATATGCTGGTTGACCTGCGCGTTATCCCGCACCACGCCGCCGCCAAAATCGGTTTCAATCGCGCCTGGAGCGATGATATTGACCGATATTCCCCTCGCTCCGAGTTCTTTTGCCTGATAGCGTGTCAGTACTTCCATCGCCCCTTTCATTGAGGCATAAGCCGCATAGCCTGGCAGAGCAAAACGCGCCAGCCCGCTGGAAACATTGAGAATTCGTCCCCCATCCTGCAATAACGGCAGCAGGCGCTGGGTGAGGAAGAACGGTCCCTTAAACTGGATGTTCATCAACTCATCAAACTGGGCTTCGCTGGTCTGCGCAAAAGCAACGTTCAGACCGATACCGGCATTGTTCAATAAATAGTCGAAGGTGTCGCGCTGCCAGCGCTGCTGAAGTAATTCAGCCACCTTCTGAGCAAAGCTTTCAAAACTGCTAACATCACCGACGTTTAAAGGTAATGTCGCTGCTTTCACGCCTGTTCGCTCAATTTCTGCGACAACTTCCAGCGCCGCCTGCGAGTTGCTGTGGTAAGTCAGAATAATATCGGTTCCCTTCGCCGCCAGCTTCAGCGCGGCATTTTTTCCCAATCCGCGGCTGCCGCCGGTCACTAAAGCAATACGTTGTGTCATCAGAAAACCCCTTCACCATTGTGTTTGTATGGTTGAAGAGCTTATTAGATGCAATAAATACAATAAATACGCTAGATTACGTTTTACTGTTTCAACATAAACAACAATAGGCTTCCGGGATGGATAAAATTCACGCAATGCAGTTGTTTATTCGGGTAGCGGAATTGGAGAGTTTTTCTCGCGCCGCCGATACCCTCGGCCTGCCTAAAGGTAGCGTATCGCGTCAGATTCAGGCGCTGGAGAGCCACCTTGGCACTCGCCTGCTGCACCGCACAACCCGCCGGGTGCAGCTCACTCAGGACGGTATGGTCTATTACGAACGCGCAAGGGATCTGCTTAGCAACCTCGACGAACTGGACGGCATGTTCCAGCTTGACCCCTCCAGCATCAGCGGACGCCTGCGGGTAGATATGCCGGTAAGTCTGGCTAAAAGGCTGGTCATTCCGCAACTACCGGGATTTTTGCAACAGTACCCCGGTATCGAACTGGAACTGAGCAGCAGCGATCGGCTGGTCGATGTGGTTCGTGAAGGATTTGACTGTGTGGTGCGCGTCGGCACGCTGAAAGACTCCGGTCTCATCGCACGTCCGCTGGGGAAATTAACGCAAATCAACTGCGCCAGCCCGCAGTATCTGGCGCGATTCGGCTACCCGCAATCGCTCGACGATCTGGCCGATCATGCGCTGATCCACTACGCCAGCAATCTGGGTGTTCGCCCGCTGGGGTTTGAAGTGGTCAGCGACGGTGTGGTTCGTTGGGTCAAAACTGGCGGAGTACTCACCGTCAACAGCACCGAGACCTATCAGGCGTCGTGTCTGGCAGGACTGGGGATTATTCAGGTGCCACGTACCGGCGTTCGCGAGATGCTGCGCACCGGTGAGCTGATTGAAATTCTGCCCCACTATCGCGCCGAACCGCTGCCAGTTTCATTGCTCTACCCGCACCGGCGTAATCTTTCACGCCGGGTGCATCTATTTATGGAGTGGCTGGGCGGGCTGATGAAAAGCTATGTTGATTAATCAGAATGGTGAAAAATCTGTATTTGAGATTGTACTGACATTTCCGCCGGGTGGCGGCTGTCGCCTTACCCGGCCTACAAAACCAACAATATCATAATGTTATTAATTTTTCGTGGACCTATTCGAGCTAAATGCCATCGGAAATTCGAGATGAACGCACTTCATCCACAACGCTCATGTCCCCCTCAAACGCCTTATCCACGATTTTATGTATATAATTTTGATGAATACCGCTGTAAAGAAAGGAAGAAATAATTTATGACGCCGGAAAACGACGCTCAACGCCCGACCCAGGATCCGGGCCAACAGCCGGAAAAAAACAAAAGCACCCTCGCTGCGATCAACGACTCCACCGTCGCCAAAAAAGCCAATCAGGCGCTAAAAAGCGTCACCGGGACAGCAGAAAAAGTTCAGCGCAACCCGATTATTGCCCATCTGATCCGCGCGGCTGAACGCTTCAACGACCGGCTTGGCAATCAGTTTGGCGCGGCAATCACCTACTTCTCGTTTTTATCGATGATCCCCATTCTGATGGTCTCTTTCGCCGCCGCCGGTTTTGTTCTGGCCTCGCACCCCACGCTGCTACAGGATATTTTCGATAAAATCCTGCTCAACGTTAGCGACCCGATGCTGGCGGCAACGCTGAAAAATACCATTAGCACCGCCGTGCAGCAGCGTACCACCGTCGGTATCGTCGGCCTGCTGGTGGCGCTCTACTCCGGGATTAACTGGATGGGCAACCTGCGCGAAGCGATTCGCGCCCAGTCGCGCGACGTCTGGGAACGAACACCACAAGATCAGGAGAAGATTTGGGTAAAATACTTCCGCGATCTTATCTCGCTAATAGGTCTGCTGGTTGCGCTGGTGATCACCTTATCAATCACCTCTGTCGCAGGCTCGGCCCAGCAAATGATTATTTCGGCGCTCTATCTCGATAGCATTGAGTGGCTGAAACCAGCATGGCGGCTGATTGGCCTGGCGATATCCATTTTCGCCAACTATCTATTATTTTTCTGGATATTTTGGCGGCTCCCGCGCCATCGTCCCCGCCGCAAGGCCTTGATTCGCGGCACCCTGATTGCGGCTATTGGCTTTGAGATAATCAAAATCATCATGACCTGGACGCTACCAGCGCTGGTGAAATCCCCTTCCGGCGCGGCGTTTGGCTCGGTGCTGGGGATAATGGCCTTCTTCTATTTCTTCGCCCGGTTGACGCTTTTCTGCGCCGCATGGATTGCCACCGCCGAGTATAAAGATGACCGCCGAATGCCGGGTAAAACCCACGATTGAGCAATCGTTGGGCTGAATGAAGTCGCAAAATTCAGCCCAACCCATCATTTCAGCAGATAAATCCAACATGTAACTTTTATTTAACCTAAACCTGGTTTTATCAACCATTATTTTAATTGTGTGAAGCATTTCATAGAACTTATTCTTCTGGTGCAGAAATTATTCACTTTTTGCCTATTTTTTAGACTACCGCTTCCCTTGTTACAGATTGAAATGTCCCCAAGGCTGTGGCTATATGGCCTTTCGTTCGCAAAAAATAAGAAAGATCTATGCAAGCCACAGCCACAACACTCGACAACGCGCAGGAAACCGTACCGGTTAACTCACGCAATAAAGTCGTCGTCGCCTCGCTCATCGGTACCGCCATTGAGTTCTTCGACTTCTATATTTATGCCACCGCGGCGGTTATTGTATTTCCGCACATTTTCTTCCCGCAGGGCGACCCCGCTGCCGCGACGCTACAGTCACTGGCGACCTTCGCGATCGCCTTTATTGCCCGTCCTATTGGTTCCGCAGTATTTGGTCACTTTGGCGACCGCGTAGGTCGTAAAGCAACGCTGGTGGCCTCACTGCTCACGATGGGGATCTCTACCGTGGTTATCGGCCTGCTGCCGGGCTATGAAACCATTGGCATTATGGCCCCGGTACTGCTGGCGCTGGCGCGCTTCGGTCAGGGCCTCGGCCTTGGCGGTGAGTGGGGCGGTGCGGCGCTGTTGGCCACGGAAAATGCTCCTCCGCGCAAACGCGCGCTGTACGGCTCTTTCCCACAACTCGGTGCGCCTATCGGCTTCTTCTTCGCTAACGGGACCTTCCTGCTGCTCTCCTGGCTGCTGACCGACCAGCAGTTTATGGAATGGGGCTGGCGTATGCCGTTTATCTTCTCCGCTGTGCTGGTGATCATCGGCCTGTACGTCCGCGTTTCGCTGCACGAGTCGCCGGTGTTCGCTAAAGTCGCCGCCGCCAAGAAACAGGTGAAAATCCCGTTAGGCACTCTGCTGACAAAGCATGTCCGCGTGACCGTTCTCGGCACATTCATCATGCTGGCGACCTATACGCTGTTTTACATCATGACCGTCTACTCCATGACCTTCAGCACCGCCGCCGCGCCGATTGGCCTCGGTCTGCCGCGCAACGAAGTGCTGTGGATGCTAATGATGGCGGTGATTGGTTTTGGCGTGATGGTGCCGGTTGCGGGCCTGCTGGCGGATGCCTTTGGTCGTCGTAAAAGCATGGTCGTTATCACCACGCTGATCATCCTCTTCGCGCTGTTTGCCTTTAAACCGCTGCTTGGTTCCGGCAATCCAGTACTGGTCTTTGCCTTCCTGCTGCTTGGCCTGAGCCTGATGGGGCTGACCTTCGGTCCGATGGGCGCGCTGCTGCCGGAATTGTTCCCGACCGAAGTTCGCTATACCGGCGCATCGTTCTCGTATAACGTCTCGTCGATCCTCGGGGCTTCCGTGGCGCCGTATATCGCCGCCTGGCTACAGGGCAACTACGGCCTGCCTGCGGTTGGGCTCTACCTGGCCGCAATGGCGGCGCTGACGATGATTGCGCTGCTGCTCACTCACGAAACGCGCCATCAATCGCTGTAACGCACTGACTTCGCCCCCGGCTCTGTGCAGCCGAGGGCGAATCCCCATCCTTATTTTTTCATCTGCGATAAAATCGCCCGACACTGATTCTCATCCCCCTCAGCAGGCGATATCAACGCCAGTAATGCTGCGGCCGGAGTGACCAACGTCGCCAACGCTGCCGCCACCGCACCGCGCACAATCAACGGTCCCGCCTTCACACCCGCATTCGGTGATTTAAAGCTACCGCGCACATACAGCGGCGAACGCAGAGTGATAATGCGAAAGCCCTTACTCTCCGGATCGATAGTCAGATCCAGCTGCTCCGAGGCAAAGCTGGCGGTACCGGTCACGTTGATCAGCGCATTTTCTGTATCAAAGGCAAACACCTGTGGCCGGGCGACGCCGTTGGTCACATCGATATTCGCCGCCGCACAGTTCACCCGCACTTCGTCATCGCCAAAGATCTGCCCAATAATAAAGTTACCGACGTTCAGGCCAAGAATTTCCATCAGGTTGCGGCTAATCAGTCCGTCGTTCATCAACAGCTTCAAATTACCGTTACTGTTGCCCAGCAGCGCGGCGACGGAATTACCGGTCCCACGAAGCTGGATATCGCCATTCATCTCACCGAGGGTTTTCTGCATCATCTCCACGTTTGGCATCAGCGCTTTCAGCTTCAGACGCCGCGCCTGTAGATTCGCCGTGCCCTGTAGCGGCTTTTTATCTCCTTGCAGATGAATACTGCCAGCGATAGTCCCGTTGGCGAGGCCAAGACGTAGCGGTTGCAGGCGCAGGTCGCCTCGTTCAAGGATCACGTGGGTAGAGAGATCGCTAATCGGCAGCGTCCCGCCGTGCTCAATCTTGCGCCCTTTAAAGCGCACATCCGCATCCATTACCTGCCACTTGTCGGTTTCAAAACGGTCATATGGCAACACTTTCCCGGCGGGCTGCGGCGAGGCTTCGCCTTTACGTTGTTCCGTTTTACTTCCTTTCCCCCCGGAATCGACACCGATCAGCGGGCCTAAATCCGCCAATCTTAGCTGTCGGGACTCCAGATCGCCTTCGAGCTTAGGCCGGGGTTTACCAGTGGTGTAGGTCAGCGAACCGTGAATATCACTCTCGCCGATGCGGCCATTAAAATCCTGATAGGCAAAACGTGAACCGCTCTTATCCTTGAAAGTGGCCCGCAGATGCCCATCGGTTGAGAAAGCGGGCGTATCCGGCAGCAGAACGCCGGTCAGGTCGTAGAGATCGCCCAGCGAATCGCCGGAAAATTTCAGCCGCAGATCGACCCCGCCGAGGTTAAGCGGATCGTTAACCGTACCGGTGAACGCTACCCGGGAATTGCCGGAACGAAAATCACCCTGTAGCGGGAACGGCGTCCCTTCACTGCGCAGCGCCAGCATGCCGCCGATTTTTCCCGTCCCGGAGAGCGGCTGCCCGTTATAGCTGCCTTTCGCCTGCAGGCCGAAGACGTAATCACCGACTTTTTGCGACTCGCCCTTGCCCTTTTCACCGGTCACCTCACTAAATGCCAGCGGTTTACCCAGCGGGTCGACCATAATCGTGACGTCGGCGCGGGTCACTTTATCGTCAATAGCAATCTTGCCGCGATCGAAAAGAATATTGTCGAGGAGGAAAGACCAGCTGGAAGGCGGCGCGTTTTTATTCGCCGCATCGTTCGAGGCGAGATCAAATGTCCAGTTATTCGCTTTCTCCGACAATCGAATCAACCGCGCGTCCGGCTGCTCCAGCTTGATCCACGGTAAATAGACCGTCTTACTGAGCAACGCCAACGGCGCGAGGGTCGCTTCCACTCGCGGCAGATGTACCATCGTCACCTGCGGGATGTCTGGCGGGTTGCCGAGGACGATATCTTCGGCGTGAACGTGCGGCCAGGGGACCCAGCTACGCCAGCCGCTTTCGCCAGGCTGGCGCTCCCAGACCACGCCCAGATCGCCACGAATGGCAAACGGTCGGTTCAGTTCAGCGGAAACCTTCTGGTTAATCGTCGGCTTCAGGCGATTCCAGTCAAAGGTCGCCAGCACAATAAAAAACACAACGATCAGTAAGACTATCGTTCCCGAGATAATCGCAACGGTTTTACGGGTTCTGCTCATCCCCTTTGCACTCCTTTTGCAACATGTCAGTCCTGAATATAGTTGAGAAACGCCAGGTGCTCCGCCGAATGAGGTTTTCGTCACATAATCCGCGTTATGTCAAAAAAATAATGGAACGTTGTTTTAATATCATTGACCATAAAAGCGGCCCAGCGCACACTAGGGTTAATATTGATTTAATTTCAGGTCCTCACTATGTCTAAGAAAATTGCCGTCATTGGCGAATGCATGATTGAGCTGTCAGAGAAAGGCGCGGCGGTAAACCGTGGCTTTGGCGGCGATACCTTAAATACCTCCGTCTATATTGCCCGTCAGACCGACGCCAGCGTGCTGGGTGTGCATTACGTCACCGCGCTGGGGACGGATACTTTTAGCCAGCAGATGTTGGAGTCCTGGCAAGGTGAAAATGTCCAGACGGACCTGATACAGCGCATGGCTGACCGTTTACCGGGCCTGTATTACATCGAAACCGACGACACCGGCGAGCGCACCTTTTACTACTGGCGCAATGAAGCGGCGGCGAAATTTTGGCTGGAGAGCGAGCAGTCTGCGGCTATCTGCGAAGAGCTGGCAACGTTTGATTACCTTTACCTTAGCGGTATCAGCCTGGCTATCCTTAGCCCGACGAGTCGCGAGAAGCTGCTAACGCTGCTGCGCGAATGCCGCGCAAACGGCGGCAAGGTGATTTTTGATAATAACTATCGCCCGCGCCTGTGGAGCAGCAAAGAAGAGACGCAGCAGGTTTATCAGCAGATGCTAACCTGTACTGATATCGCGTTCCTGACTCTCGACGACGAAGATGCGCTGTGGGGAGAGAAGCCGGTCGAAGAAGTGATCGCCCGCACTCACGCCGCTGGCGTTGAAGAAGTGGTGGTTAAACGCGGCGCTGACTCTTGCCTGGTAGCGATTGTCGGTCAACCGCAGCTGGAAATCCCGGCCGTGAAGCTGCCGAAAGAGAAAGTGGTTGATACGACCGCTGCTGGCGATTCATTCAGCGCGGGCTATTTGGCCGTGCGCCTGACCGGCGGCGATGCAGAGTCTGCGGCGAAACGCGGACACCTGACCGCCAGCACGGTAATTCAGTATCGCGGCGCGGTTATCCCGCGCGAAGCGATGCCGCAGTAACTGTAGCGTCGCTGATTCCCGGCTCGCGCTGCGCTATTGTCACAGCGCTCTGCGGGCCGGTAGCCCGGACAAGGCGCGCCAGTGCCGCCTCCGGGAAATGTGCAGGGGCTGATACACCGGCGCTGCTGCTTCCCGGTGGCGCTGCGCTGACCGGGCTACGGGTTCACGGCCGTCTGCTGACTGGTAGCCCGGATAGATGCGCAGCATCGCCGCCGGGGGAAAACACCCGGCGCAATACCCAAAACAGATTTGCCATTAGCAAATCCGAATAGCATTGCTATCCGGTTTTTCTTTACTGCCCCGGCGGAATATCAGTGACTTCGTTACGCCCTTCCACAACATCGCTGGCGCTGCTGGTCGCCGCCGTTGGCGCAGGCATCATCAGTTTTTCCCACGTCGCCTGCAAATCCTTCATGTTGTACTCCGGCTCGCCCTGCGGCTGCTGCAATACCAACGCCATATCCTGCGACAGTTGCTGACGCAGATACTGATTGAGCATATCGACCGTCAGCGAGTTAAGAAACTCCTGGCGCAGCTTCTGATACTGCTCGGGAGCAATATCCACCACCTGGTTTTGCAACGAACGCATCCGCTGGCTAATCAGAATATACGTATCAGTACGCGCATAGGTGGCGAACAGCTTCTGTAGCTCAAGGTTTTTCTGCGCAATCAGAGCATCAAACTCATCCTGCGGCAGGCCGTTATCGCGCACTTTCGCCAGCTCACGCGCCACGGTCGTCAAGTTAGCGTTCAGGCGCTCACCCGGCGATTCGATATTGATTGCGCACTGCGCACGTTGGTAGAGCACACGACAATCAAAGCCCAGGCCGATATCCTTGATATTACTCTTGCTCAGATTCTGCTGTACGTGCCAGAACAGCGCTTCACGCGCAAGATCATCGCGCCAATAACGCTGGAGCGCTGCCGATTCACGAATAGGCTGCCACGGCGTATCCCACATCAGCGACAGCTTATCCTGGCGCACCGCATCGGTCATGATGCTGACCGGCGCTGTCGGCAGCGGAGATAACGTCGGAACCGCTACTGGCGTTTCGCGCTTGCCCTTCAGGCCGCCAAAGGTTTTGTTGATCTGTTCCGCGACGCTGCGGCTGTCCACATTGCCGACCACAATCAGGGTCATGGCGTCCGGGGTATACCATTTTTGATAGAAATCTTTGAGCTGAGCGATATCAACCGGTTGTTTCAACGGTGCGGCTGGATCGTGCCCCAACATCGTTGAGCCTTTCAGCCGATAGCGCCACCAGCCTTCTTTGGTATCCGCAGGCCAGGTCACCACCATGTCTTCGCCCTGTAGCGCGTGGTTGACCGTTTCCGGGGTGATCGACATTTTACCGCTAGCGCTCGCCAACCAGCTCAGCGCTTCTTTCAGCAGATCATTGCGGTTATTCGGTAAACTCAGATTAAACAAACTGTAGTCATAAGAAACGATGGCGGGCGGCAGAGGACGCTTAGGGTCAATACTCTGCTGCCACAAAGAACGCGCCTGCATGGTCGGGAGGCTACCGCTTTGCGTCAGTGCAAGACGCGGGATAAAGTGGCTAAAGCCGCTCTGCTGAGTGCTTTCGCTCAGCGAGCCAATATTCACGGACAGGCGAACTTCGATACGATCGCTGGGACGCTGCGGGGTGGCTAAAACCTGCCACTGAAACCCATTCGCAAGTGTCCCCTGTTGCCAGGCCGGGTCCGGCTGGAGCGCTTCTGCCTGCACATAACCGACCGCCGCTATCATCAGCAAACCACCGGTTAAGAGTCGAATTTTTGTGCCCTGCATGTGAACCCCTGATGAACAATCCTGGTTACAACAGCAGCCCACAGGCGGGCCGCCGAAAAAATGTGGTGAGTTAAGTACGTCGTTTAGACCACGCGGAGATGAAAATGTCGCATGTAGACGTTAAAAAATCATAAGGGTCACCACCGTGCAAGCGGCAGCGACCCCTAATTATGCGCAGGAGCCCGGAGTCCAGCAAGGGACAACGGGCCTAACAGGTGGATTTATGAGGATAATTCGTGCGATTTGCTCGCTGGAGTACGGTTATTCAGGACATCATCCAGCTGTTTGGAGTCCAGCTCTTTTACCCATTTAGCGACCACGATAGTTGCCACGCCGTTACCCACCAGGTTAGTCAGCGCACGCGCCTCGGACATAAAGCGGTCGATACCGAGGATTAACGCCAGACCGGCTACTGGCAAATGGCCGACGGCGGAAATGGTCGCCGCGAGGACGATAAATCCGCTGCCCGTTACGCCCGCCGCGCCTTTCGATGATAGCAGCAGCACCACCAGCAGGGTTATCTGATGGAAAATATCCATGTGGCTGTTGGTTGCCTGTGCGATAAACACTGCCGCCATCGTCAGATAGATGGAGGTGCCATCGAGGTTAAATGAGTAACCCGTTGGAATAACCAACCCCACCACCGACTTACGGCAGCCGAGTTTTTCCATCTTATCGAGCATGCGCGGCAGCGCTGACTCAGATGAAGAGGTTCCCAGCACAATCAGCAGCTCTTCGCGGATATAGCGGATAAATTTAAAGATGCTGAAGCCGGTGGCTTTGGCTATCGACCCCAGTACCACTACCACAAACAGGATACAGGTGATGTAGAAGCAGACGATCAGCTGACCAAGCTGCACCAGCGTCCCGACGCCATATTTACCGATGGTAAAGGCCATTGCCCCGAAAGCACCGATTGGCGCCAGGCGCATAATCATGTTGATGATGCCGAAGATGACCTGTGAGAAGCTTTCGATAACGTTGAAAATCAGCTGGCCTTTGCTGCCCAGTCGGTGCAACGCAAAACCAAACAGCACCGCAAACATCAGCACCTGCAGAATGTTGCCGCTGGCAAAAGCGCCGATCACGCTGCCGGGGATAATATCGAGCAAAAACGCCACAATGCCCTGATCTTTCGCCTGTTCGGCGTAAACCGCCACGGCCTTCGCGTCGAGGGTCGCCGGGTCCACGTTCATTCCCGCGCCGGGTTGTACCACGTTGACAATAATCAGGCCGATAATCAGCGCGATGGTGCTCACGACTTCAAAATAGAGCAGCGCAACCGCCCCGGTGCGGCCGACGGCCTTCATGCTTTCCATCCCGGCAATCCCTGTCACGACTGTACAGAAGATAACCGGCGCAATAATCATTTTAATCAGTTTAACGAAGGCATCGCCGAGGGGTTTCATCTGCGCGCCCAGTTCCGGGTAGAAGTGGCCCAGCAGAATACCGATCGCGATGGCCGATAAAACCTGAACATAAAGGCTTTTAAAGAAAGAGATTTTCATAGGTGTCCTTTGGGAAAAACCACAGACAAAGAGTGGATATCGCGTCTGTGGCTTAAAAATAACACCCAAGAAACATTTCAGAAATAACGAGGAGTTAAATTGCAATGGAATTGTTAATTTTTTAGAGCTGACTCGTACAAGCTAACAATATCGTTACAAATTTGCATCCTCAGCATCGGTCTTTAAAAACCGTGCCATAAAAGCGTCTGGCGGCATGGCGCAGCCAAATAGATATCCTTGAACCGCTTCTACTCCCGCCTCCTGCAGCCAGGCATACTGCGCCTGGTTTTCGACCCCTTCCGCGACAATACGCAAATTCAGACCGCGCGCCAGCTGGATAATCGCCGGAACCATGCTGATATCGTCCGGTAACATATCGATAAAGACTTTATCGATTTTCAGAATGTCCACCGGCAGCGATTTAATATGCTGCAGCTGCCGCAGGCCCGCGTAGCCCATACCAAAATCATCCAATGCAATCCGCACGCCGGCTTCACGCAGTGGGCGTAACAGGGAGATTATCGCCTGCGGATCGTCTATCCGGCGACTCTCGGTCACTTCCAGTACCAGCGTTCCCGGCGCGATACGGTAGCGCGAAAGCAGCGCCAGCATTTCGGCGCCACGATCGTGGTGCAGTAACTGTAGCAACGACACGTTAACCGACAGCGGCAGCATGATCCCCTGATTTTGCCAGGCGGCAAGCTGCCGACAGGCCTCTTCCATTACCCAGTAGCCGACCGGAACCATCAGCCCACAGGCTTCGATACGCTCAATCAGATCCCCCGGCAGCGACCAACTGCCGTCCGCCTGACGCTGACGCAGCAGCACTTCCGCACCGCACACCTCACCGCTGGCGGTATCCACCTGCGGTTGCAGCCAGGTAGCAAACTGCTGGTTATCGAGCGCCGTCAGAATATCGTGCTCCTCCATTAATCGGCGCTGCGCTTTTTCCATTTGCTCTGGATCGAAGAACTCAATCTGGTTTTTCCCTTTACGCCGCGCGGTCACCGCGGCGGAAAACGCCCGGCGATAGAGCTGTTCGGCGTTGATCTCGCCATTAAACATCGCAATACCGATGCTGGCGCAGGGGCGAAGCTGAATACCATGCAGCGGCAAACGCTCATTTACGACAGTAAGTACTTGCTTACTTAACGTTACCGCCTGCCAGGGTTCGGTAATGCCGCTGGCCAGAATTGCGAAGTCATAACCGCTGACCTGGGCCAGCACCATTTGCGCAGGAATGATCGCCCGCAGCTTTTCAACCAGGGTTAGCAGCAGCATTTCACGCTGCGTCTCTTTCAGCACGCCAGCAGTATCTTGTAAGGTTTCGCAGGCAACAACCAGCAGCGCCGAGGGCTGCGGGCGGGCAACGGTCTGCTCTAGCATCGCCATCAAAAAGGCTTTATTGGGCAGGTCGGAGACCGGAAAGCGGGTCGACTGTAAAGAGAGTTCATCGTGCAGGCGCAGCAGGGTCTGCTGGTTACGGTTGTAGCTGCGCACCAGCATGCCGATCTCATCGTCATGATGCAGGCGTGGCAGCGTGAGCTGGTGGCCCAGACGCTCCTGCAGTGGAACATCGTTAAGCTCGCGGGCGACTTTGCGCAGAGGCCGTACTATCAGGCGGTTGATGCACCAGGTGATTGCCACTGTCAGAATCAGCACCAGAAGTAAGTAAGCAGTTACTAACGTCGACAGGGTACTCATCACGAACTTATACATGCGATACGAGTCGGCCTGGAGCACCAGATAGGCCAGCGGCTGCGGGTTAGCCGGTCGTTCAAGGGAATAGATCGGTAATGAAATCTGCACCGGCAGCTCAAACATGCGGGTGATCATGACCGGCACCGGGCGCTCGGGGATAAAGCGCATCCGCAGCGCCTGGAATTGATTCGGTAATACCACATCCGCCCGGCTGACGATGCCTGCAGGCTGAATGCGGCTCAGAATGGCTTCCGCGTCAGGAATATCGGCTTTGAGGATAGCCGCTGACAGCGGTTCGCGAACGGAACGCGCGATGCTTTCTAATTGCGTGGCCGTGGTAAAACGACTCTGCTGTACAAAGTGGAACAGCAAAATAGAGCAGAAGACCAATACAAACGCCATGGACACGCTCGCGACCATCGCCATCTGTTTAATTGTAAGTGAACGGCTGACGCGCAACGGGGTTCTCCACTGATACTGAACGCTGGCCCGACGCAGATCCCTCCACGCCGGTCGTTTTCAGGCTGATTATATACTCAAATCATTCGCTCGCGCCCGCAAGGTGTGCAGCGATGTCCTGGGGTGCCTTCCCGGAGGCGGCGCAAAACGCCTGTCCGGGCTACAAAACCCAAACCGCACGGACCCGTAGCCCCGGTCACCGAGGGCAATTCCCGGAGGCGCCGCGGCGCGCCTGTCCGGGCTACAAACCCAGACCGCACGGACCCGTAGCCCGGGAAGCCGCAGCGCCACCGGGAAAAAACGATCGGTATTGCCAAAGGCGGGCGAAGTGTGACGAGTATACGCGAAGAGCGTCGTGGAGTGACGCCCTGTCACGTAATTCAGGCTAATCTGCTACCAGTCGGCGTAAGGGACCAGCGGCTGTGGCGGGATATCCATATCGCCCTGCCAGCCGGAAGCCGAGTAGCGAACATAAAGCAACGCATGGCTTGGGGTGTAATCCTTCGCCTGCTGAATATCCACCGCCGCCCCAACAAACCAGTTGCTGGTCACCCGGCGTTCAACCAGCGCCCGGGCGGTATAACCTACGCCTGAACTGCTGCTGCCTTCTTCCGTAAGCTGGCTGGCTGCGTTGCGATACTGCGAGGGAATCAAATTCAGCAGCGGATAGCGAGCTTCTGTTTTGGTCCGCGAATGGGACCAGGAAACGGAACCGCCCAGCTCCCAGGACCAGTTTTCCGTCCGCTGACGCCAGGTCACCGGCACGGCGAAGGAGACATACTCCTGCGGGCTGTAATAACCGCCCTGACCGAGGGTATAGCCGCTCAGGTCCTTATCGTAGTGCCAGAGCATATTGTTCAGGCCGACGGTCACCCGGCGGTTATCTTCATTAATAACTTTGTAGTAGTAGCCGGTCATCCAGCGCACGCGCCAGTTGTCAGCAACGTTTTTACCCGTCAGCTGATCAACGCCCAGCGACGACCACACGCCGTTGGCCTCGCCCTTATCGTAGCTCAGGCTAAGCCCACCGCCGTCGGCGCGCACTCCGCCCCAGGTCTTGCCGGTATGACCATCGTTGCCGTTATCCTTCTGCCCGCCAAAAGCCAACAACGAGCTGGAAATGGGTCGACGATGAACGTTAACGGTGTAGCCCAGCGGGCCAACATCGCTGCTGTAGCTCAGGCCACCCACCACATCAACGACGTTAAAGCCCATCGGCGTGGTGCCGATATCGCCGCTCCAGGTGTCGTTCTTCCAACCCACCGCAACGCTGGCACCGCTGTCGCTTTGGTGTTTGCTGCCGCCCGTACAGGCGATTTCGCCGCAGGTACCCCAGCTCGGCGAGTAGCTGCCGTCGCTATCCGTAGAAAAACTACCGGCATCCATATTGACGAGGTCGGTACGCAAGAACATCCGTCCGTCGGCCAGCGGCGCGTCCACGTGCAGCATCGTGGTGTGCGCTTTCAGATCGGAATAGCCGCCAGTGCCGCTGGATCCCCAATAATCGTGTTCCAGGGTAACGTTAAGATCCTGCTGACGATATAGATCGGCAGCATCGCTACGCACCCCGCGCTTCAGCCAGTCGTCACTGCTGTCATTACGCGTCAGGCGCGTGAAAGTGTCGTTATCCTGCGGGCGCACGCGGGTCACGCCGGAGGCCACCATCGCATCTTTGTAACCCTCCAGCGCCTGCTGCGGCTCACCGTTTTGCGCCTGGAAGCGCGCGGCATCACGCAGCACCAGCGCGCTTTCCATCGACGGCGGCTGGGCTTTCGCTTGCGGAACAATACGGGCGAAAGTTTGCTGCGCCTGAACGCTATCGCCGAGACCCGCCTGCGTGAGAGCAATGCGTCGCTGCATATTGATGGAGCCAACATCCTCGCCCTTGAGTTGAGCCACCTGGGCCCGGGCGGCATTTTTATCGCCATCGGCAAGATAGACTTCCGCAAGGCCCAGACGCGAATCGCCGTTACTCGGCTCTTGCCCGAGGACCTGCTGATATTCCGCTATCGCCGTCCGACTGTCGCCGCGCTGCTGCGCCCAGTCCGCAAGGGTTAGCTCGTAGCGCACCGACGTCGGCTGCTGTTTGATCAGCGCAATGGCCTGCGCTTCCTGCCCGCCATCGCGCAGCTGGTTTGCCTGACGCAAGATCTTGTCGCTTTGCAGACGCGCATCCAGCTCGCGAATATTATCGGTCCACTGCCCACGCGGCAGAGCATTAATCTGTGCCAGCGCCATCTCATCCTGATCGTTACCGGATAAATAGAGGCCATAAGCATAAATCCGGTCGGCATCGCCGGGCTTGCGGTTGACCATCGCACGCATCAGCGCATCGGCTTCGCTACGACTGCCCGCGCTGACCAGATCCCGCGATAAGCGGTAAGTTATCCATACGCTATCCGGATCCAGCGCCAGCCTTCGGCGCTGTACTTCCGCTGCCTGCGCCCAGTTGCCCTGGCTCTCCAGCAATTCGGCCTGTTTCTCCAGCCGATCGTTGGTCAGGCTGCGCTCGATATCGTCAATGCTGCGCCGCTGGCCCGGCGACAGGCTGGCAATGTAGGCGCTGGCTTTTTCCGGCGATTCGGTGCGATAGAGATTGGCAAGGCCGCGCACCGCCAGGCTATTGCCGCGGTCCATGCGCAGCGCGCGCTGGTAGTAACGCTCCGCCGCCGCGTTTTCTTTACGCGCCGCCGCCACATCTCCCAAACCCAGCACCGCATAGCTGTCGGTATTGTCTACTCGCTGCGCCTGAGCGTAATAATTTTGCGCCTGCGCCAACTGGCCGCTTTTCAGCGCGTTGTCGCCCTGCTTGATCAGCAGCCAGTAGCGGTTGGTCTTGAGCAGGCTGTCCCATTTGTCGCGGCTCGGGCTATCCGGGTCCATTTTGATGGCTTTACTCAACTGAGCAACCGCCCGTGCCCGATCGCCGCGCTGGGAGTACGCCTGCCCTAACGCGCCAACCGCATCGCTGTCTTTGGCATCCGCCCTTACGGCTTGCTGCAAATCGGCGACGGCCACCGAACCTTTTCCAGCTTTCACCGCCGCCAGACCTTCAGCACGATCGCGGAACGTCGGATCTCTAAGCTGCGTCTGCTGTTGGTCGAGCAGCACCCGAGCATTGGCCGAGGCGGAGCCGGTAGGGAACTGCATCAGAAACCGCTGTAATGCCTGCACGCTGGCCCGACTTACCGGCATGCTTTTGACTTCAGTAAACCACATATCGGCAGCAATACCGCGGCCCGCCGCCGAGCGCGACATCTGCTCAAGATAAGCGAATCCCTCTTCCGGCTTATTGTCGCCAAACATCTGTTTCGCCAGCGCCGTTTGCAGCTGGACGTTGCCCGGCGAGCTGGCGTTAAGTTTTTTTAGCTGATTGACGCCCTCGTTATGACGTGATGGTAGACGCGCCACCAGCGTCCAGTACTCAATCGCCGCGTTTTCATCGCTCGGTACGCCATTGAACAACTTCTCGTAAGCAGCAATCGCTTCATCAACTTTCCCGGCAACGCCAAGCAGACGGGCCTGCTGTAGCTCCTGGCGACCATCGCCGGTGCTGATATCCATCTCGTTACGTGAGGTTTTGAGCTCCGTCGAGTCCGGGGCCAATTTAGCCAGACGCTCAAGCTGTTTCTGCGCACCGGCGGTATCGCCCTGGCGGATCAGGTAACGCATTCGCGCGGCCACCACATCCGGGTTATTTGGGTCGATCAATTCCAGGCGATACAACGACTGACGTACCAGGTCTTCACGGTTGCTGGCCTCGCCGAGGCGCACCTGCTCCAGCAGATGTTGCTGAGCGGGCGTGTTCGCGGCGTGCGCCAGCGGCATCAGCGCGACGCTTAAAGAGAGCGTGAATAAGCTTAGTGAGAACTTGTGCATTCCTGGTTCCAGTCAGGTCGTAATTCGCCAGCGGCGGTGAAGCGAAAACGGTGTTGATCCCATCCCTGACCGAAAAGGGTCAGGACCGCGCTGTAGTAAGCATCCGCGCCGGGGTAATCGTCAGCGACGCGCTGGCGCTGAATGGCCCGGGCGTCGTCATTTTGCAAAAATGGCAGTAGCGACGCGGAGAAGCCAACCGGGCCATTGCCGGTGGTTTTACCGTTGGCGATATTGGTTTTTTCCGGCGGCACGCCCTGGCTGATAGTCTGGGTTTCCATCGGCTTAAAGCGCGCCAGCAGAGATTTTTTTTGCTTATCGCCGTCGTCAAGCATACCGGCCCACAAATAGACGCGAATGGCGTCATAGCTGCCGATAATGGGTTTATCCGCTTTCAACTGCCAGCCTTTGCCTTTTTCGTAGCGTACCCAGTCAGGCGAAAAACCTTTTGGCGCGGTCTCCAGCAGCAGGCGCAGATTCGCTTCGCGTACCTTCGGCCATGGAGCGCCAAAAGTGGCAAAGTAGGTCGCCAGCTGCGGCGGCAGGTAGCTGGGGTTAAAGCGCCAGCCGCCGTCATCGACGAAGCCAACTTTCCCCGGCAACACCAGCGGCCCGAGCCCCGGCACCGTCACGATTTCTTCATCGGCAATCCGCGCCAGCAGCGCTTTACCGACTTCAGTGTATTGCGGCATTTTCCACAGGCGTCCAGCTTCCAGCAGCGACCAGGCTATCCATAAATCGGAATCAGACGCCGAGTTGCTATCGAGAACCGTCCACTCATCATCACTCTTTTTACCCCACAACCAGCCCGGCAGATGCGCGCGCAGGTCACCCTCCGCGAGGTTGTTTTGCGTCCACTCAAATAGCTTGCTAAAACCCTCGCGGTCATTGGCCGCCAGGGCAAAGAACAACGCGTAGCTTTGCCCTTCCGAAGTGGTGATTTTTCGTGAATCGCTGGGGTCGATAACCCGCCCTTCGGCGCTGACGTACTCTTTTTTAAACTGCTCCCAGGCCGGCCACTGGCAGGCGGCGCTAACCTGCGCCGCCGCCAGAATCAATACCGATAACACCACTCCGCGTACTGCATTCATCATCGATTACTCATCATCAAGGTCGAGGCGACGACGGCTGATAATACGCAGCATGCGCCACAGTACCCACGCCAGCAGCACGATGCTCACCGCCGCCAGAATCGCCAGCAGCACCGGATGGCTGGAGAGCGCAAACCAAATGCGTTCGAACCACGGCAGATGCCCGATATAATACACATCCCCCACCCGCAGGCTGTTCACGCCCGACTCACGAATGACTGAAACGGAACCAAACATCGCCGCGCGTTTGCCGCTGTCGTTCAGCGCCGCGGTCAGCAGTTCGTTACCGCGCGGGCTATCGGCCAGCAGCGCAACGACGCTGCGCTGATCGTTGTAAGGCGACTGGAAGCCGATAATGGCCGCCATCGGCCCGGACGAGGTGATATCAGTGCGGGTATTCGGCGTTCTGGCTTCAAGATCGGGGTAAATGCTCGCCAGGTCGTAGTGGCGCATTGGCATTTTCACCCAGCTTTTGGTCGCTTCAACCAGCAGGTTGATTTTGCTGTCATCTTTCAGCGCCTGCGGAATGGAGCCAATCAACAGCAGGTCGGCATCTTTGTCTTTAATCTGGCTACCGTCATCGGTCATGCGTAGGTTAATTGACGCCAGACCGGTTTGCGCACCGATGCCGCCAGTGGTCTCCAGCAGCGTGGCAACCTGGCCCTCAGTCGGCGCTTTTGGTACCACCACCAGGGTGTCGGACAGATCCGCCATCCGGCTATACGGGAAGCCCGCGTTGGCAAACACGCGCAGATCCGGCATCGCCATAAAGTGATAGTACTTCGAGAAGTCGATAGTCGAATCGTCGCCAATCACCACGTGGTTCTGTACCGGCTGGAAGGTAATACAGTTATCAATGGAGCCGCCGGGCATCGGGTTCATATACTGGAAATCAAAGCGCAGCTGGTTCATAGCCCCGAGACGTAGCGCCGGGATCGTGACTTCCGTTTTGCCGTCCAGCAGCCCCTGCAGCACCGGCAGGCGCAGAATCAGCTTATTCACATCCTGCGAGCTGTTGAGGCTGAAAGACTGTAAGAACTGATCGTTCAGGCTGATATCCATGCGCGAGCTGTCTTTGATCGGCGGCATGGTGTAGCGATAGTTCAGATTCATATCGATGCCGTTGGCGCGCAGCAGATACAGGTCCGGCGGCAGGTTCAGCGCGACATTAATGGAATCCGGCACCAGACCGCTGGATTGCAGCTGCTGTTCGTAGGTCTTCAGCTCAGCAAAGGTCACCGCCCGGTCGGTGCGCACCCAATTTGGCGCATCGTAAGGCTTCCGTGCCTGTAGCTCTTTCACATCGTCAACCGTCACGCTGCTGCCGCGGAACAGAATATTGCCCTGAGCAATCCCCTTCGCCGCCTGCAGCAGGTCCTTATCATCACGACCGAATACCACCAGCAGCTTGACGTAAGGGTTGCTCGGATGGTCGATCATTTCGATAGTCGGCGCGCTAACCGGCGGGTGCTCGCGCAGGAAGTCCGGGCGCTTATCGTTGGTGGCAAAAACAATGGCATTACGATCCGGCAGCGCGTTGAAGTGAACCGGGAACTGCTGGCCGCGCCAACCCGCTTTGCTGCCGAACCACGAGGCGATAATCGCCGCCGCCTGCTGCTGCTGAACATCCGGCGCGGAAGCAAAGACCATCGGCAGCGTGAGCTGGCGATTATCGCGGGAATCGTAGAATGGGACCGGGAAATGCGAGAGATCGTTGCGCACGTTCAGCGACTGATAGGTTAAATCCAGATAACTTTCGCGGCCCACGTCCAGCCACAGGGTGCTGCTGGCCGGGTTTTCACAGACATCACGATAGTGGCCAACGAACTCCAGGCGCACGCGGTTAAAGTCGGTGATATACAGCGGATCTATCGGGATCTGCGCGCTGACTTTTTTGCCCAGTTGCTCTTTAGTGACCGGCAAAACGCCCATCAGCTCATCGTTAAGATAGACCTTCAGCTGCGACTGGATCGGTAGCAGCGACGGCGATGGCGTGTAGTCGAGGTTAAGCAGCGCTTTCGCCACCACTTCATCGCTGCGCATACCGAACTCTACCGAGCCATCAGGACGCGCACCGCGCAGCACCATACTGCCCGGAGGCGGGGCGATTTTGGCGAAGGTGAGCTTTACGTCGCGGGTCGGAGCATTATCCAATATCACCACCGGGGCCGCCGGGTCAGCAAGGGCCGCCGTTGGCTGGCTATCAGCAACCACCCCGGCAATTCCGGGCACAGTAGTCGTCTGTGCCGCTTCCGGTGCCGCAGCTACCGCTGCCGTCGGTTCCGCATACGAAGCGAAGGGGGACCAGCCGCCAATGCTCACCGCTACTGCACAAATCAAAGAGAGTTTTCTGTTCATCGCATTATCATCATTGTTGAGCCATTGCCGGTTCCGCCGAGAGTGTCGCTGCCGCGCGTTCAGGACGGCGCGGAACAAACGAGACAACCCAGGCCACTAGCAAGGTGAGCGAGCGGAAAATAACCTTCACCGACGGCGGTGAGAACTCCGCCAGGTGACGATATCCACGGAACCCCAGCTTCAGGATATCCAGCAGGCTTTCCATCGGTTTATCTTCCGGGAAGCTATCCTGCCAAAGCGCCCACGTATCTACGCGGGCAAACGTACACTGCACAAAATCAATATGTTGCCGATTGCTTAACGGCAACAGCTGTAAACCCACTTCGCTCCCGTTCACGCGCGCAACCCGTACCGGGAAGCTGTACTCCTGCTGCCCGCGTTTGAGCAGCAGCTTGACGTGCTGGCCTTCCAGCACCTGCGCCTCACCGTGAATTTTGACGCCAAGTCCACCGTCGGAGTAGTCATGAACGGTGCAGGAGAACAGATGGCCATCTTCGCGAGCAATCGCTGCCGGCATCGACATCTCTACACGATGCGAGCGCCGCACCTGCTTGCTTTCGACCGACACGGCCACCGCGCCGCCAAGAATAATCAGGTTATAGAACACCCAGATAATACTCACCCAGACGGTCAGGACCTCGTTTTCCGGGCCGTACATAAAGCGCCAGATACCCACGGCGACGCCGACCAGATTCAGCAGCACAAGGTAGATATAGGGACGGGAAATCACCCAGTCGACGTACTCGTCTTCTACCAGCCCGCCCTTCGCGGTGACGTTGAATTTGCCCTTGTGCGGGTTTATCAGCGCGACAAACGTCGGCGGCGCGATATACCAGGCCAGCACCGTTTCGTAGATTTCACTCCAGAAAGAGTGACGGTATTTACCCTGAATCTTCGAGTTGGTCAGGCTGGCATGAATCATATGCGGTAGCACAAACAGGGCGATCATCAGCGCGGGGGCGTAAATGATATAGGCGTGCAGCAGCAAAAACGCCAGCGGCGCGGTCAGGAAAATCAGGCGCGGAATACCGGAGAGGAAGTGCAGCATCGCGTTGACGTAGCAGACGCGCTGCGCCAGCTTCAGCCCTTTGCCAAACAACGGGTTATCGAGACGGAAAATCTGCACCATCCCGCGCGCCCAGCGGATACGCTGACCAATATGCGCCGACAGGCTCTCCGTCGCCAGCCCGGCCGCCTGCGGAATACGCATATAGGCGGAAGTGTGGCCGCGGCGATGCAGGCGCAGAGAGGTATGGGCATCTTCCGTCACCGTCTCCACGGCGATACCGCCAATTTCATCCAGCGGGCCGCGGCGGATTACCGCGCAGGAGCCGCAGAAGAAGGTGGCATCCCACATGTCGTTCCCATCCTGCACCAGGCCATAAAACAGCGTGCCTTCGTTCGGCGTTTTGCGAAAACGCCCGAGGTTGCGTTCAAACGGGTCCGGGGAGAAGAAGTGGTGCGGCGTCTGCATCATCGCCAGCTCTTTCTCTTTCAGGAACCAGCCCATGGTCATTTGCAGGAATGAGCGTGTCGGCACGTGGTCGCAGTCGAAAATCGACACAAACTCGCCTTTGGCGTACTTCAGCGCATTATTGATATTCCCGGCCTTCGCGTGTTCATGAGTGGTACGCGCGATGTAGTGCACCCCGACGTCTTTGGCGAACTGGCGGAACTCTTCGCGCCCGCCGTCGTCGAGGATCCAGATATTGAGCTTGTCCTTCGGCCAGTCGATCCCCTGCGAGGCATAAATGGTGTTTTTCACCACGTTGAGGTCTTCGTTATAGGTCGGCACGAAGATATCCACCGTCGGCCACTGTTCCATATCCTCCGGCAGCGGCACCGGCTGGCGGTTGAGCGGCCAGACAACCTGGAAATAGCCCAGCACCAGCACCACCCAGGCGTAAGTTTCAGCAAACAGCAGAATGATCCCGCATACCAGGCTTACCGGGTCATCCCAGTTAAGCGTTGAGGTGTAGCGCCACCAGATATAGCGACAGGAAACGGTCAGCGAGAGCACGATCAGCATCAGCGCTGAGAAGCGCCCTGGAATACGGCGCACCAGCAACGCGACGCCCCACAGCAACAGCAGGAAAATAAACTGCGACAGCGGATTAAAGGGCTGAGTAATACAGAGCAGCGCGAGGATCAGCGAGAAAAACGTCACCGTGCCGAGAATCAACCGCCTTAGCTTCGGATTCAGGTGCGCCAGCTCTTTGTGTTTATCTAAATGGCTAGTGCGGGCATTAACCTTCTCCGGCAGCTTTTCCAGCCATTGCGCATAGCGTCCCTGCACGCCTTCGAGGGCGACCAGCGAACGCCAGTTGACCTTTTTATCCGCCTCCGGCACCCGGGTCGTCAGCAGCCATAAGGATTGCAGCAGGTAGCGAATCGGGTCCAGCGGGCGCGGGCGATGCGGATTGATATGCGGGAAAAATTCATCATGGCGCTCGCGAATCGCCTGCCAGCGCGGCGTTTCCAGCGGCATAAACGCCCACGCCAACGACGCCCACAAGCAGCCCAACGCGGCCGCCAGCCACGACGCGCCGTGCCGACGATAATCACGATAGCGCTCACTCAGCCGTTCGCCAACCGGTGGAGCCAGCAGTAGGGTACTCAGGCGAATCATTCAGCCCCCTTGCCGACATAGTGCAGCAGGCACCAGTTGGCAAGCGTGAGTATCTCTTCCGCCGCCAGAGAATCCTGACGATATTCGCCGAGCGGCTGCTTCGCCGCCAGACACTCAGCCATCGCCTCATCGCGATGAATCGTCACCGGCAAAATGCGGCGCTGGCTCTCCAGCCACAGCTGATATAAATCTTCCTGCAGCTGACTGCCGACGCGCAGATCGTTGATCAGAATATCGCTATTCGTCGGTAATGCCTGCTGATGCAGGCGAATATGGCTATTACCGTCCGGGTGGACCACCACCAGCGTACGGTCGCATACGTTGATTAAGGTGCGCGTCAGCGGCGAATAGCCGTCCGGCAGGTCAATCAACAGCCAGCGGTGATCGCCCTGCTGATGGAGCTTTTGCACCATTTCGGCCATCGGCGAAAGCATCGCCTGAAGCTGGTCAATATTCTCGCGTTCACCCGGTTCGAGCTGACCAAACGGCAGCAGATCGATATGCGAAGTGTAGCGAAGTCCGGCATCGCGCCAGTCATCGCCGTCGATCATCGCACGCGCCCAGCCCGCTTTGTGGCTAAAATCGACGTTGAAAAAAAAGCGCAGCATATTGTCCGGGCTGGCATCAACCACCAGTACGGTTTCCCCGAGTAATTGCAGCGCCCAGGCTAGCGCAGCGGTAATCGATGTGGTGCCAGTGCCACCGCGCACGCCTTGTAATCCCAGAATAGCCATCAACGGCTTCCTTACTTTTTCTCAGCTAATTCAGCCAGTAATGGCCAGCGTTTCAGCGCCGCGGTTAACTGCTCGCGTCGGGAAATGTCGTGGTAATCAATATCAGGCAGGGAAAATGCCCGGCTTAATGCCAGAAAATCATTTTGAAAGGTGTAACCCAAAGTCGCATCGGTGGGCACAGCGAGATCTTTTTCTGACATTTCTCTGTCCGTTGGCAAAATTCATTAAATTAAACCAGAAAGTATAGGTTCATCCTTAAATTAGGTTTACATGCTAAAACTGATATCCTTTAATTTCAATGTTAGGTTTACTCTCACGCTTTCGCTAGTAAACTGATCCAGTGTAAATCAGGTCTCACGAGGGACGCCGTGGATATCGTATATTCTTTGGGTATTTCATCATTATGGGACGAAGTCTGCCATATGCCTGTTGGTGGGGTATGGTGGCTTAACGTTGACCGCTATCCTGATGCGGTAAGCCTGCTCAACCATACGCTAGCCGCCCAAAGTAAAGAGAGCCAGCTCGCAGCAATAGTAATGGGAGATAACCCAAATAAAATCATTTCGTTAGAAAACGATTGCGGGCCAGAAAAAATTGCCTTGTTCACCATGCCCAACGACATTAAAGGGCTGGAAGAGATGCACCGCGATTTAGTTTGCTCCCTCGAACCTGGCAATTATTTGTTTATTCTGCTATGTGCAGAAAATGCCTGGCAGAATATGAAAAGCGAAGAATTATGCAAGTGGGTAGAAAAAACGTATCGCTGGGCTAAATACCATCATTGTTCCCTATTAGTACTTAATTCTGGGCATGATATCGATAAACAGCTTTCCCCTTTATTACGCGAGTATCGTTCTCTTGCCGGTCTGGCAAGCATTCGTTACCAGGGTGACAGCCACTTGTTTGATATTGCCTGGTGGGGAAGCGAAAAAGGAATAAGCGCCCAGCAGCAACTCACTGTTTTGCACGATGAGAATGGCTGGCGACTGGCGCAGGATGAAGAAACCGTCGTTCAGCCACGCAGCGACGAGAAAGTCGTCCTCAGTAACCTGCGCGTACTGGAAGGGGCGCCCGCACTTTCCGAATACTGGACACTATTCGATACCAACGACGCTGTTTTCAATGCCGGACGAATGGCGCAGGCGGCAACACTTATCTTCTCCATTACCCAAAACGAGCAGATCGAGCAGTTGGGACGCTATATCCACACGCTGCGCCGCCAGCGCGGCAGCGCGTTAAAAGTGATCGTTCGCGAGCAGACCCCAAGCCTGCGCGCCACCGATGAGCGACTTTTGCTAAGCAGCGGCGCAAATATGGTTATCCCCAGCGGCGCACCGCTCTCGCGCTGCCTGACGCTAATTGAAAGCGTACAGAAACAGAAGTTTACCCGCCATATTCCCGAAGATTTCTCCACCCTGCTCACCTGGAGTCAACCGCTAAAACTGCGCGGCTACCAGAAGTGGGATGCCTTCTGCGAAGCGGTGCACAATATTATGGCTAACACTATGCTGCCCGCCGATAGCAAAGGCGTAATGGTGGCGCTACGTCCAGCACCGGGCCTGCGCGTCGAGCAGGCGCTGACGCTGTGTAAACCCAACCGCATGGGCGACATCATGACTATTGGTAACAATCGTCTGGTGCTGTTTCTGTCGTTTTGCCGTGTAAACGATCTCGATACCGCGTTAAACCATATTTTCCCTTTGCCTACCGGCGATATTTTCTCTAACCGAATGATTTGGTTTGAAGATAAGCAGATATCCGCTGAAATTATGTTGATGCGCGGCATCATGCCGGAGAACTGGAACACGCCCCTGCCTATTTCTCTGGGCAAGAATGAGACCATCAACGCGACCCATGATGGACGAAGCTGGCGTCGAAACCCTGAGCCACATCGTTTATCCATCGATGGGGAGCTAAATCTATGATGTCTATTGCCGATATTATTCAGCTGGTCGTCCTGTGCGCCCTGCTGTTTTTCCCGCTGGGATACCTGACGCGCCACTACCAGCGGCGTATTCGTACCACGTTACGACTGATGTTCTTTAAACCCCGTTATGTCAAACCGGCTGGCGTGTTGCGCCGGGAAACGGCATCCAGGCAAGGCAAATCAACAAAATGACCAATCCAAAAACAACCGCTGCATCGCTTCCGCTCTGGCGGTACTGGCGCGGCTTATCCGGCTGGAACTTCTACTTCCTGGTGAAGTTTGCTTTGCTGTGGGCGGGATACCTTAATTTTCACCCGATGCTGAACCTGGTGTTTCTCGCCTTCTTATTGGTGCCAATTCCGCAGTATAAGCTGCACCGCCTGCGCCACTGGATAGCGATCCCGCTGGGCTTTATGCTGTTCTGGCATGATACCTGGCTACCCGGACTGGAAAGCATCTTCAGTCAAGGTTCGCAGATTGCTGGCTTTAGCGCCGACTACATCTGGGATCTGGTGACCCGCTTTATCAACTGGAATATGGTCGGCGCGTTCTTTGTCCTGCTGGTCTTGTGGCTGTTTATCAGTCAATGGCTGCGGGTGACGGTTTTTGTCTCGGCGATCATGGTCTGGCTGGTTGTTGGCCCGCTGCTGCCCTCTTTTACCCTATGGCCAGCAGGTCAACCTACGGCAGCGACGGCAAATACCGCAACCAATACCGGCGGCGGTACCGCTATCGCCACCAATACCGCCCCGGCGAATAACGATATTCCGTCGCAAACGGAGCCACCAACGTCGGCTAATCTCACCAACTGGCTTAATACCTTTTATGCCTCCGAGCAGAAACGTAAAACGCCTTTCCCTGATGCGCTACCGGCCGATGCCCAGCCATTTGATGTCTTAATTATCAACATCTGCTCGCTCTCATGGTCAGATATTGAAGCCGCCGGGTTAATGGATCACCCGCTGTGGAAGCATTTCGACCTGCTGTTCAAAAACTTTAACTCAGCCACCTCGTACAGCGGCCCGGCGGCGGCTCGCCTGCTGCGCGCCAGCTGTGGTCAACTCTCTCACGCTAACCTGTATCAGCCGTCAGGTAATGAATGCTACCTGTTTGAAAACCTGGCGAAGCTGGGCTTTACCCAGCAGTTGATGCTTGGGCATAACGGTATCTTTGGAGACTTCCTGAAAGAGCTGCGCTCTCTGGGCGGCATTCAGAGCCCGCTGATGGATCAAGCCGGTCTGCCGGTGATTTTGCAAGGCTTTGACGGTTCGCCAGTTTATGACGACCAGGCAACGCTGAACCGCTGGCTACAGACGCTCGATAAACTGAACACGCCGCGCACTGCGACCTTCTACAACACGCTGCCGCTGCACGATGGCAACCACTACCCGGGCCAGAGCAAAACTGCGGACTATAAAGCCCGTGCGCAGAAGTTCTTCGACGAACTGGACAGTTTCTTCACTGAGCTGGATAAATCGGGCCGTAAGGTGATGGTCATCGTCGTGCCGGAACACGGCGCGGCATTGAAAGGCGACAAAATGCAGGTTTCAGGCCTGCGCGATATTCCAAGCCCCTCAATTACCAACGTCCCGGCGGCGGTGAAGTTTTTCGGCATCAAGGCGCGGCATCCCGATGCGCCGATCACAATAGATCAGCCAAGTAGCTATCTGGCTGTTTCGGAGCTAGTGGTTCGCGCGCTGGATGGCAAGATGTTTGGCGAAAACGACATCAACTGGCAGCAGTATATTGCTAATCTGCCGCAGAGCGCAGCGGTCTCGGAAAACTCCAACGCTATCGTGATTCAGTATCAGGGCAAGCCCTACGTTCAGTTGAACGGCGGCAGTTGGGTGCCTTACCCGCAATAATGCGAAAAAGGCCGCAGGCTTTTCCCCCTGCGGCCCCGTCCGGGCGCATGCTGCCATTAAGGCAGACTGATACCCACAGGCCGGTTACTTCCGGTTATCCATCCAGCCCACGATGATGCTGACAAGAATACCAGCAAGCACCGGAGCCGCCAGATCGTCCCAGAGCACCTGGCCTAACTGAGCGAGCGTCATACAGCCGCCTTTGTTGCAATGGCAACCGTTCGCGGCTATCCTCGAATTGTCTAGATGCGAGGTTAGCCCCCGATACGTTGCCAGGTTTTTACCAAACAACGTGCGGGGGTTTTCTCTTTCCAGCAACCCATCTATTGATGCCGCCGGGGTTCAAGCCCCCGCAACATTGCGCCTCACCGGGTAACCCCGGCTTGCCGACGATTCTACGACCCTGCCCTGATACCCGCACCTCACTATTACGCACCGTGCGAGGCGCGTTCCAGTATCGTTTTGGGTTGCTGCAATAAACGAAAAAGGCCGCAGAGTTTACCCCTGCGGCCCCGTCCGGGCGCATGCTGCCATTAAGGCAGACGGATACCCACAGGCCGGTTACTTCCGGTTATCCATCCAGCCCACGATGATGCTGACAAGAATACCAGCAAGCACCGGAGCCGCCAGATCGTCCCAGAGCACCAGGCCTAACTGAGCGAGCGTCATACAGCCGCCTTTGTTGCAATGGCAACCGTTCGCGGCTATCCTCAACTTGTCTGGAGTTGAGAGTAGCCCCCGAAACGTTGCCAGGTTTATACCAAACAACGTGCGGGGGTTTTCTCTTTCCAGCAACCAGTCAATCTATGCCGCCGGGGTTCAAGCCCCCGCAACATTGCGCCTCACCGGGTAACCCCGGCTTGCCGACGATTCTACTGCCCTGCCCTGGTACCCGCACCTCACTATTACGCATCGTGCGAGGCGCATTCCACAGTTTATTGGCGGTCTTTATTAGCCAGCCACACCAGCAGCTTAAGGCTGGCGGAGTAGTAATCATCCTGAGCGCTAATCTGGGTTTCGGCCTGTTCTTCACCAAGCGTTAAATCGCGCACCGCCAGCAGCCCGCCGGTCATAAACCACGGCGCGACTTCATTGGTATTGACGTTGATCCACGCCGGCGTTTGCAGACGCGGATAGCTCCGGAACCAGGTTTTCCACGGCGTCAGCAGGCTGCTTTGCGGGTCATTCCAGTAGACATACAGCGGGATGCGAATCGCATCGTAGCTCATGCGCGTCGGCCACTCTTTTGCCGGTTCCATCTTGCCGTCAGCTCTTAAGGCGACCCAGTCGCTGGGAAGCTGCGATTTCCCCCACGCCATTTTCCCCAGCAGCGCCTGGCCATCGGTTTGCAGCTTTCGCCAGGCGGTCAAATGCGTACGCGCGGCGAAGGCCTGCCAGGCCGGAAAGATAAAGTAGGATGGATTAATATTGAGATGGTCGTTGAGATAAAATCCCTTCGCGCCAGGAAGCATCACCTGACGCCCGGCGAAGGTGACCACCGTATGTTTGAGTAGCGAAGCGGTTATAGCATCAGAGGCCGTGCCGTAGGATCTTTCATGCCATTGCTGCTGCGCGCGCAGCAGCGCCCAGGCAATCATCGTATCGCCATCGGTGGCGTTGTTTTTATCCGCCACCGGGTTGGGTGCCACCGGATTATAGCGCCAGTAAAACAACCCATTGTCTTTGTTACGTAGCGTTTTATCGGTCCATTGCCATAGCGCGTCAAACGCCGGGCGATCGTTATTCGCTACCGCCAGCAGCATAGCAAAACCCTGCCCTTCAGTGTGCGACACATTGCCGTTGCCAGTATCAACAATGCGCCCATCAGGCATCATAAAACGCGATTTGTAGTTTTCCCACGCCGTATCGGCCCACGCGTGGGGAAGCATCATTACCGTCGTCACCACGACCGCAGCTAAAGCACGCAAGGACATAAATTCACCCGTTATGGATGGAAGTAAAGAAACTGAACGTCAGAGACCGAAAACAGCCGCTCGCGCTGTAATACAACGTGCGCACCACCGCCCTGCCCCTGTAGCCAGCGGGAATAAAGCCCCTCGAGTATGGCACAAAATGCATTACACCAGCGGACGCGACGCGCTTCATCGCGGCTCACCGGCAGCGCCTGATGGCGCAATCGCAGACCATCGTCGCTGACGTCAACGGTGACAATCCCCCACTGGAAACGGCTCAGTTGAGCATTGATATTGGCCTCCAGTTGCCCGACCGTCTCCGATTCCGGCAACGGATGCTCATCAGCCAACGCCTCCCCCATCTGACGCAGGAAGGGCTGGCTCTCCAGTTCTCCAGCGTTGTTAAGCATGCCATCAACCATAATCAGCAGCAGATCGAACCATCCGGCAGGCGTTTGCTGCTGCTGAAACCAGGCCGTCACCAGCGCATTATTATTCTCCGTCATGATCAGTTGTCTCCCAGCATGTAGCGGATATAGAGGCCGGCGGTGCTTTCGTTATAATCGCCGAAGGTGTCATAGCCAATCTGGCCGCCGAGCGACATCTGTTTGTTGACTTTGTAATCCGCTCCGGCGCGTAGGGTGTAGCCGATCCCGCTCTTCGACGTCGCTGAATAGTAGGCTTCTTTGGCAAAACCATTGGTCACCGCGGTCTCAAGCGTCTGCTGCCATTCGGAGTTAGTCGGGAAATAAGCGCTCTTATCCTGGCTGTAAGATTGGTAGCCCACCGAGCCGCCAAGCTTCATCGTCCAGTTATCATATTTTTCCGTCAGGCTGACCGGCAGCGACACGCTAACGTAGTTCTGCGGACTGAAGTAGCCCCCTTGCCCATAGGTGAAGTAGCTCAGGTTTTTCGAGTAATCCATGTAGCTCATACTCAACCCGGTTTGCAACTGACGATACTCATCGTGATAAGGCCGCAGGTAAACCCCGGCGTTAGCGTTAATACTGGTGTTGCTGGCGACGTTTTGACCAAGGTAGCTATAGCCTCCGCCGCCGACGTAAAAACCCGCATCGCCATCGTCATAGCTCAGTTGCAGGGTGCCGCCATTTTTGGTCACCTGACCCCAGGTTTTGCCAGAGTAGGAATCCTTCAGGCCGACGTAAGAGAGCAGGCTATCGGTCAGTGAACGACGCTCGCCGGTGAAAATTAGCGACAGATAATTGGTCAACTTCGGCGACCACTTCACGCCGCCCACGACAGTATTAAGATCCTGACCCAGCGGGGTACTGCCGATATCGACGCGGTATTGATCGCCGCTCAGCGCCAGCGCCAGTTCCACGCCGTTCGCCTTCTGCGAATCCGTCGAGCCGCTGGCCTGATCAACGTTAGGTTTCAGGTTTGAAGAAGACAGATAGCTGGCAACCTGCCCGGAGTCATAGGTCCCCAGTTTCGCCAGATTCTCCATGCCGCTGCTGGTTGTGGCGTTAAAATCTGAGGCATTCAGCGTACCCAGATCGCTTAAGGCCTCCGCCCCCGGATTGCTGGCAAAGTAAGTCGTGCGCTCGGTATCGGTCATCGCCGCAATCGCCGCCTGTTCGCTGGTGGCGGTAGAAACCATATTCGAAACCGCATTAGAAAGCGGGTTTGCACCGTAGCGCCGCCAGGCGTCGCCGGTTGCCGTACCGGCATTCAGCGTAATCGGCGTGACGGTAAAGTCGAAACGCGAATCACCAAACGGTGAGGAGGACCAGGTTAGCGGCGTTTTCATTTCAGTGAGCTTGCTGGTGCCGGATTCGCCATCGCGGCCGCGAACTTCCATGCCGCCCTGCAGCCAGGTGCCGGTTTTTTCCTGCAATGTCTCCATCATGGTATCCACCTGGCGCAGCATGCGGGTCTGCGCGGTTTCAACCGGCAGGTCAGGACGCTGGATCCCCGGCAGCGTCCTGCCATCCCCCGTCGAGACCTGGGAAACCTGCCATGGCATATATTGCCCGTAGGTGGAAGCGCTGCGCGTTGTCGTGGGGGTGCGAGAAACGCCGATAAACGGGTTATCCGCCGCCAGCACGCCGCCCACGGTGGGCGTTTGCGCGCTATTGCTACTCTGTTGCCCCAACAACCTGCCGCGCGCGCTGCGCAGGTAGGTCATCGCCTGCTGGTGATGCCCCTGCGATTCAGCGACGCGCGCCAGCAGCAGCAAACGGTCAGGCGAGTTATCCGGACGCAGTCCGCCCGCCAGTTGTTCGGCCCGATCGTTGTCACCCGCCGACAGCGCGACATCAATCGCTCCGCTGCGCGCATCCTGGGTCGGCGTATCGCGGGTCATCAGATAGTCATAGACCACCCCGGCCTCTTTGTTCATTTTGCCGCTCTGATAGAGACGCGCCATAGCGAACATCAGGTCGGTATTTTGCGGGTCGCTTTGCATCGCGCCCATCAGCTTGTCATACGCCGCCGCGTAGTTGCCCTGCTCGCGCAGATGATCCGCTTCGTTAATCACGTAACCGTTGCGAATGCTGGCCAGCTGCGTCGGCGTACTGCTCGCCTGCAGTTGCGGGTTGGTTAGCAGCCTCTGCGCTTCATTGGTCAGGCCCGCCTGGTTAAGTACCGTGACCTGGTCGGCGTAATCCCCGGCATTGCCCGAGATACCACCGTTAATATTGTTGCGCACCAACGATACCGCGGTGGTGACATCGCCGCTTTGAGCCAGCAGGCGCGCCAGTTTGCCGACATCCGCCGGGGCTTTTGGCGGCGTTGCGGCCATCGCCCTAAGCGTATTGGAGGCCGCAACGGTGTTACCCTGCGCCAGATAGCTTTGCGCCGTTGCCAGCTGCAGGTTGTAGTTCACCCGCTGATGCAGATCGCGCATCTGGCTGGTCTGGCTAGCGGGAGGAATTCTTGCCAGCAGCGTTTGTGCCTGCTGCCAGCCGCCATTCTCGCTGGCAAAAAGGGCTGCGGCGTACAGCGAATTACTGCTGGCGCCGGGGCGATAAGCGGCGGCCATAATCGAGTTTGCCTCACCGTCGTTACCCGATTTTTGCAGCAACCGGGCCAGGTCGAGACGCATCCACGCATCATCCGGATAGCGGGAGACACCCTGACGCAACGTGGCGATTGCGCCCGCCACGTTGCCGCTGCTGGCCTGTGCCTGTGCCTGCCGGCGCAGCGAATCCCCCGGCATCCCGGTGACCACTCTCGGCTGTAGTTTTTGCTGCAGGCTTTCCGGCAGCGTGCGCAGCACCGTCTGCGCTTCTGCGGTTTTATTCTGATCGCGCAGAACGTAGTAGAGATTCTCCCGCGCCGGGCCGTTTTGCGGCTGATCGTTGAGCAACGCACGCAGCGTTTGCTCGGCCTGCGGCAGGTCTTTGTTGTGGCGCAAAACGTCAGCACGAAACAGCTTCGCCGCCGTTCCTTGCGTACCACCCTGCTGCGCGAGCGGTGCGGAGAGCGCCAGCGCCTGGCTGATATTGCCCTGCTTGTAAGCCTGTTGCGCCTGGGCGAGCTGGCCGTAAAACAGCGCATCCGTCGCCTGCTGACGTCGAGTCTGCGAAGCATCGCCGCCGAGGTCCGCCGCCCGGCTCAGATACTGAGAAGCCGCCTGAAAATCACCACTGCGCTGGGCGATATAGCCCATCCCTGCCAGCGCGTCTGCATCCTGCGGGTTGGTTTGCAGAACCTGTTCAAACTGCTGCTTCGCCGCAGCGGTATTGCCGCTGTTGAGGTCAGAATAGCCCTGCCCGCGCGCCTGACCGCTGCGCCGTTCGCGAAAATAGTTTTGTACTTCAGTATCCTGCGGGTGGCGCTGCATCCAGGTATCATAGAACGGCTCATCACCCGCCTGCGGCCCCATCCACAGCAGCGCCTGACGCAGACCGCTATCGGCTTCTTTGCTGCCGCTGGCCATCGGCTCCAACATGGAGATCCCTTCCCGGCGGGAGTCTTCGCGCCAGGTCAGCACCTTGCCCAACGCCACGCGCGGCCCGTTTTCCTGCGGATGCTGTGCAACGTACTGACGCAGTTCGCTCAGCGCCTGCGGATAGAGCGACTTATCGCTGGCCATCGTCATGTAGTATTCCGCCGCCAGTCCCGACGGTGGCGTGTTGCCGTTGAACATGCTCCGCCAGGTCGCCAGCGCGGCGGGAACATTGCCGCTCCGCGCCTGCTGCCTGGCCAGATTGAGCTGCCCCTGCGGCACCTGCGCCATTTTTTTAGCGCTGTCTAAATCCTGCAATCCGGGGCTATTGGGTGCCGCTTTCTCCAGCCGCGCTCGCCACTGGGCCGCCGCCTGAAGATTTCCCCCCTGCTGCGCCCACAGCGCCATCAGGTACAGCGCCTGAGTGTTGTTGGCATCGACCGACAATACTTTTTGCAGCGATTCCATCGCCAGCTCGTCGTGGGATTTTTCATGCCAGTAGTTGGCTTGTGCGAAGAGCGCCTGTAGCGCCGCATCGTTGCCTGCCGCCTGCGCTTCGCCAAATGCGCCAAGCGTCAGCGCGCCGGACAGGCACAGCGTTGAAAATTGACGGGCCGCCTTGTTATTCATTTTGCTAACTCTTTTCATTGGCTATCCCCCGAACCCAGGCGCTTACGGGCATGACGTTTAAACATCGCGGTCAGCGCCAGACCCAGAATCGACGTAACAATCAGCCCCAGCACCGCCAGCAGCCCGGAGTGTTGGTTGGCATACCACACCGCCATCATGTACCACGGCATCTGACCGCTGGGGAACGGCGTGCTGACCTGGAAGCTGCGCACGCCGTTATCGCTGGTGATCACTGCCGTATCGCCGCGAATACCGGCGTTAATACGCGGTGAATTAAGGTCGTCTTCCAGCTTCGATAGCTGATCGTCGTTGCTGGCCATCGCCACCACCACCACCCGCTTCGGGTTCCACGGCGAGCGGTAGCTGATGAACCCGCGCCAGGCGCTGCTGGAAGAGAAGTAGCGGTCAGCATCCACACCATCTGAAGCCCAATCGCCGCTCAGCTTGCGCTGGATTTTTGGCCACAATGCCGGTTCGCGCACGCTCAGCAGATTATCAACCGGGTTATAGGGGGAATCGGCCAGCAGACGCTGGTTAAACGCTTTCTGGTCCAGTGAGCTCACCGCCAGTACGTCACGATCGCGCAGCAACGACGAATTCGCACCACCTTCAGGAATACCCAGCACCACGCGGTTATTGGCCAGCGCTTTACCGGTCGAATTACCCGAACGGGCGGCCAGATTCAGCATTGTCGCCACCTGGGTTTCCGAAGGCCTCTCCGGGAGCAGCAGAGTGGTTTGCGAGTAGTCCGCCAACCGTGAGAACGGGAATGAGGCACCGACAAAATAGGAGAGATTGGGCAGCAGCGAAAAGTGTCGCGTACTGCTCAAATCAATCCATGAATCATCAGTGATTCGGCTCTTAATATTGCTATTCATCAGCACCGCACAGGGCGCGTTATCCTTCGGCACCAGATTGAAATAGAGCGAAAGCTGGTTATCACCGTAAATCAGATACGGCGCTAACGGGATGGTAAAACGCTCCTGACGCGCATCGCCGCCCAGATGACGCCAGAGTTTCTCCAGCGGCCCCTGCTTGTTCATCGGCAAGTTGTTAAGGAAGGTGTTGTTGAGCGTCACGCTCAGCAGCGATTTATCCTCATTGATCCAGTTTTCCGACGGGAAACGATAGCCAATCTGCAAAGGAATGGTTTCGCCATCCCACAGATAGAGGTCCGGCGCGGCGCGGAAGGCCACGCGCAGCGGCTCGTGCCACACGCCGCTGACGGTCATGCTTTGATCCTGGCGGATCAATTCACTGATTTTTACCGGACGATCGGTTGGGATCCAGCGCGGCGCATCATACGGTTTGCCGACCGGAATAGCCTGCGGATCCACATTCAAGCTGGGGGTCTGCGGGGCAAAATCGCCGCGAGTCAGCCGCCAGGCCGCCATCCGCAGCGCGGCGTCATTTTGGCCGACGATCAGCAGCAGCTTATAGGCCGGGTTACCGGGGTTCTCAACGATCTGCAACAACGGTTTATCGGTTTGCGGCAGCGTCAGTCCGCCAACCTGCTCGCCGGGATGACCAATAATAATGCCGTGCTTCTCCGGCAGGCGATCGCGCAGTGCGTCGAATGCAATACCGCGATAATCAGCCTGAATACCCAGCCATGACGACACCAGCGCCGCTGCGCTGAAGACGTCCGCCGTCGGTTTTTCCGGGTAAGCAATAGCAATATCCGCCGGGGTCATCTGCATGCTGTCGAAGAACGGACGCGGGAAGTGGCTTAAATCATTGCTGATATTGAGCTGCTGACTCTCCCAACTAAAATGCGAGGTGGGCAAAATCGTCACTCGCGACGTGTCGTGAATATCGAGCCGACACTGCATGGCGTCGCCGTCATTAATCTTAAAGCTCAGGTTATTGCTCGATACCATCAGCGCAGCCGGAATATCCAGCTGGTAGTGTGAGATATCTTCCCCGTCAGCTCCCAGCGGCAAGGTACCGAGCGGCTGACCGTTGAGCATTAATTGCAGCGTAGCGTTACGGGTGGCCATCTCCGGCGAGACTTTAATCTCGAGCATCAGCTGGGCATGCGTCACCACCTGATCGGAAGGCAGCGTAAAATCAGCGCCGCCCTGGCTTTGTCCGCCGCTGAGGATGATGCCGTCCGGCATTCCCATCCGCACCAGGTTCAGGTCCCCGCCCACAATCGGGGTTAATGGCACCGTATCAGGTACGCTGGGGGTTACCGGAGGCGGCATCGCGGGCAGTGAAGCCGGCTCTGCGGTGCTTTCCGTTGTGGCCGCCGAATCCGATTCATTCACAGGCGCGGGTTCAGCAACCGGCGCGCTGTCGACCCCCGCGTTAAGCAGCGGGAAATTGAGCTGCGGCAACGAGTCCGCAGGTGTTTCTTCACTATGTAGCCCGGGTGCGGAGAACATTCCAACCAGCAGCGCAAGCGTCGTTAAACGTTTCATAAGTGACCATCCTCCTGCGCGGGCTTCTCAGCAGGCGGCTGGCGACGCTGGCTGCGGCGTGTTTTCCACGTCAGCCAGAACAGTTCAAACACACAACGCAAAATGGTGACGAAAGAGCGGAACGGGTTGTCCTGCGGGCGCGGCGGATTAATCCACGCATCAGCGCGGGCCAGCACCACGCGCACCAGTTCGCGACGGCGTGAAAGCGGAACGTTTTCATCGAATTGCAGACGAATAAAGCTATCGTCAGCGGTCACCTGGCGGACGGGAATCGAGATAGCGCCTGACTGGAGAATCAGCTCAATCTCTTCAATCTCATCCTGCTGGTGACGCTTATCCGGCGCGCTAATGCGGCAGCCGCCCATCGACAGGTCGGCGGTGTGGCTACGCGAGACAATACCGCTGGCGTAGTGAATAAGCACCGGAATATCGACATCGATACGAATCGTTTTGCGCACCTGTCGGGTTTCGCGCGCCACGGCAATGGCGGCCAGCAGGAAGATCAGGCTGTAAATTCCCCAGCCAACGTTGAGCGCAATAACGTTAGGATCTGAACCAAAATAGTCGTGGCCGACAGCACGGACGATGCCGACCACCACGCCCAGGCCCAGCAGGCAGGCAACGACCAGATGCGGCCTGACGACGGTAAAGTCGAAGTAGCCAACGTCCAGCAGGCCGCCCTTATCGGTCACGTTGAATTTTCCGCGTTTGGGGAAAATCATCGTCACCAGCGTCGGCAGCACCAGGTGGAATGCCAACACGATATCGTAAATTTCGCCCCAGAAACTGTAGCGATAGCGGCCGTTCATCCGCGATCCCACGTAGATCGCCAGGAACAGATGCGGCAACGCGTAGGAGACAATCAGGCTCGCCGAGGAGTAGATAATATTCAGGTTAAACAGCAGGTAAGCCAGCGGCGCGGTGACAAACACCACGCGCGGCAGGGCAAACTGATAGTAAAGCATGGCGCTGAGGTAGCACAGACGCTGCTGGAACGTCAGCCCACGCCCCAGTAACGGGTTATCGAGACGGAAAATTTGCGTCATCCCGCGCGCCCAGCGGGTACGCTGAATCACGTGCACCACCAGACGTTCAGTGGCTAAACCGGCCGCCAGTGGAATATCAAGGAACGCCGATTTCCAGCCCAGACGCTGGAACTTCAGCGCGGTATGGGCGTCTTCGGTGACGGTTTCTACCGCAAAGCCGCCAATCTGCTCCAGCGCGGCGCGACGAATCACGGCGCAGGAGCCGCAGAAGAAGGTCGCGTTCCAGTTATCGTTACCCTGCTGGATTGGGCCATAGAACAGCATCCCTTCGTTAGGGATATTGCGGCCCACGGAGAGGTTGCGCTCGAACGGGTCCGGCGAATAGAAGTAGTGCGGGGTCTGCACCAGCGCCAGCATCGGATCATTGAGGAACCCGCCGACCGTCGCCTGTAAGAAGACGCGGGTCGCCACGTGGTCACAGTCAAAGACGCAGATCAGCTCGCCGTTGGTCAGGGTCATCGCGTGGTTGAGATTACCCGCCTTAGCGTGTTTGTTATCGTTACGGGTGATATACCCCACCCCGACGTCGGCGGCGAATACCGCAAATTCGTTGCGCTTACCATCATCCAGTAAATAGATTTTTAATTTATCTTTTGGATAATCAATGCACTGCGCGGCCAGCACGGTATCACGCACCACATCAAGCGGTTCGTTATAGCTCGGAATATAGATATCCACCGTCGGCCAGGTGCTCATGTCATCCGGCAGCGGGACGATTTCGCGCTTCAGCGGCCAGACCGTTTGCAGGTAGTTCAGCAGCAGCATCACCCAGATATAGACTTCCGCCAGGAACAGCCCCATCCCCAGAATCGCCTCGATTGTGGAGTTAAAATGCAAGGTCTGCGTCAGGCGGAAATACATATAACGGGTCGACATTAGCAGCGATGTCACGACCATAATGACCGAAACGCTGCGGTTTTTACTAAAACCCATGACGAAGAGAATACCGATGCTCAGCAAGCCAAAAATATACTGCTTTTGGCTGTCCATCGGCGTGATCACCACCAGCACGGCAATAGGCGAGAGCACCAGTACCAGCAACCAGAAAAGAGATTTTTTCATTCAGCGGCCCTGCAATTAAATTAATGCCCTGACATGCGAGGCTGGCTGTGTACCGTGCCGTCGCCAATGTTGATACCCAACTGCGCAGAGATTTTTTTGGCAATGATTTCAATATCAAAGGCGGCTGCGGAGGATGAACTAAAGTCAAGAATCGACTTCTGAGAAGCATTCGCCTCTACCACGCTTTCATCACGATGAATGACGCCCAGCAGGCGGTCACCCAGTTTTTCTTCCATCAACGCGGTGACATCGCGACTCACCTGACGGCGATTATCGCTCTGGTTAATCACAAAATAGTGTCCGTGCTTATGGTTGAGCGCCCCCCCGGTTAAACGCTGCTTTTCGACCTGCGACAGGGTCGACATCGAGGCGGTATCCGCCAGCAACGGCACCAGATGCAGGTCGGCAAGCGCCGTCAGCGCCGTCAGCGCGGGTGAGGGTCCCGGCGGCAGGTCGGCGATAGTAATCAGCCCCGGGTAATTGAGTAATGCCGCCAGGCCGCGGGTTAAAAAATGCTCGTCATGGGCCAGGCGCTCATCAAAAGCCTGGCGCTGCGCTTCACTCACGTCGCCATAGGGCAGGACGAAAATATTGCTACCGGCGCTGAGCACGCACTGGCTCCAGTCATGCAGCTCCAGCGCTTTCGCGACAAAGCCGCGCTCATCGCTAAGAGGCACGCCAAAATGCAGGCGCAGGGCGTTCTGCACATCAAAATCGAGAGCCAGAACTTTACTGCCCGCGCGGGCCAGCGCCCAGGCCAGGTTTGCCGCGAGGGTCGTTTTTCCTACGCCGCCTTTCGGGGAACACACGCAGATCAGCGGCATGTCGCAATCCTTTCTAAGAGTGATTTCAGGGGCTGGTCTTTATCTTTCGCTATCGGTTCCGGCTCCACGGTTTTCGTCGCGAAGAGATGGGCGTAGCTTTCCGCCGTCGGCACGATAGCCTGACGAGGTTTGATTGCAGGTGCGGGGACGCTGGCAGGTGCGGGTTGGGGAATCTCAACCCGAGGAGCAGGGATCGGCGGCACGACGTTTTCCGGCACAATGAACTCCACGGCGACCGGTACGGTTTTTTCAGTCGCGGCAATGGGTTGTACCGCTACAGGTTCAAGTATCACCGCCGGAGCAACCGGTGGTGTCGGAGGTGCGGCCTCGACCCTGCGGAACATATCAACAGGTACCAGCTGTGGCACGGGTAATGAAACCGATCCGCCCATAGCGATAGAGGATTCTTCCGCTACGGGAATAAGTTGATTGAGAATAACCCAATCCCCTTTTTCACTGGCGGCAGCTTCTGATGAGAGGTCCTTGAATTTTAGACTGTGTGTCCGCGTCTTTTCCTTGAAGCGCTGCAAATCATCATAATGGTTCATAGATAACCTCATGATTTTAAATACATCATATTTAATCTGTTTTAATTGTCATTCTACGCCGCTAAAGCATAGTTTAATTTGTTGTTTTTTGAACATTTGACCAGCGTTATGCCTGTCACAACACGGTTACTTTAGTACAGCTTTAATAATTTTGAATAAGCCAGGTTGGTATAATTCCATAGTGGTAGTGCGGCTACCCTATCAGTTTCTTTTCAAAATGATAGCCCCATTTTTTGGGCGGCAGCGCCGTCAAAACCCACGTAACACGCCGGGTCATTCACATAGAGTAGTTTTTTATACTGTTTAAATTTTAAAACCTGGCGTAATGCACGCCTGTAGAATACTAACGAGAATACATTTTAATATTTTTTAATCCATTTAGAAATCACTTAACTGAATTAATGAAAATAATAAATAAAGCTCAGACTTAAAATAAATAGCTCAGGATGTTATCTGAAAACCAGGAATATAATGAGTTGACCGAACAACAAAGAACAGCATCAGAAATCATTGCTGACCCTCTTTTAGACCACCTGAAGGCTTCAACAGCGTAAAATAAAATATATTCATAGAGTTAGCTTAGTTGATAGACATAGTGATTTAAGATCCTCTATATTCGATAAATGTTCGTTTTATGTTCCCGATTGTGAAGGGGTTTTTCAGTCTATACACAAAATCATTCGAGATGCATCGAGGCGGCAAGGGAAGAAATCCCCAGGAGCATAGATAACTATGTGACTGGGGTTTCTGAGTGCAGCCAACAAAGAGGCAGCTTGAAGGATGACGGGTATATCGGTAGGAAGAGGGTATGTTGATAAGCGTCCAGGCATTGAACGTCATCGTCACCATCGCGCGCTGTGGCAACTTTAGCGCTGCCGCCGAAGAGCTGCACAAGGTGCCCACGGCTCTCAGCTATACGGTACATAAGCTGGAAAACGAGCTGGGCGCCAAACTGTTTGAGCGCCAGGGCAAACAGCTAATCCTGACGGAAGCGGGCCGTTACTTTATCAAAAAAGGGCAGTTGATCCTGAGCGAGCTGGGAGAGTTGCAGCACACCACTCGTCGCATTGCCAGCGGTACAGAGACGAGCTTAAGCCTCTCGCTCAATAACATTATCAGCCTGCAACCTCTTTACGCGCTGCTGAAACAAAGTGAACACCACTTCCCGCAAACGGAAATTCAGTTGAGTATTGATGTGCATGATGGCGTCTGGGACGCGCTGCTGGAAAAGCGTGCGGACATCGCTATCGGCGCGCCTAACCAGGTGGTACGCCACGGTGAAGTCCTTTGTGCAGAAATGCCCGCCGTTGAGTGGCTGTTCGCCATTGCGCCCGACCATCCGCTGGCGGCGGTTCACCGCCCGCTACAGGCAGAAGATCTGCGCCGCTACCCGGCAATCTGTATCCAGGATACCTCCGTGCAGCTCGAGCCACAGGTTGCCTGGCAACTGCGCGGTCAAAAAGCGCTGCTCGCTCCCGATTACCACAGCAAAATTACGATGCATCTCCACGGTCTGGGCATTGGCTTTCTTCCCCGCCATTTTTGCCAGCGCTACATTGACGACGGCAGACTCGTTAGCGTGCCGGTGGACGTCAGTAAACCGCCGACGCCGCTTTTTCTGGCCTGGCAAAACGAGCCGCCCCGCCCTTGCTGCCACTGGTGGCTGACGCAGTTGCAGCGGGCGGATGTCATCGAAGGATTTTTAACCGATCTCAGCTGATCGGGTTGATAAAACGCTGACCGCCGCCGCCATTCCGGCCAGCATATCCAGACCAGACGTATGACCATACCTGGCAACCGCAGGAAAATTGACCTCAGGCGTCGCCATCAGCGCTAACAAATGCTGGCTATAGCGCCCCTGACACGCATGTCCCAGCATTTCCCGGCTGATATCCGTGGTCGCTGACAACAGTGGGGGAATGGCCCGGCGCAGCGAGGCCAGCCGGGGATGTTGCCAGTTCTCCATAACCAGCAATACGCCCACCAGGAAATCATCGCCAGAGGGCGTTAGCCCCTCCCCGCGCCCAATCAGAAAACGCAGCAGCGGAACCACATCGCCTTCGCCGTTAGCCAACCAGCGGATAAAGCGTTGATAGACATCAGCCAGCGCAGGCTCTTTTTGCAAGGCCAGTCGAATGCCAATGCGCGGTTGTCCTGCGAGGAAAACGGATAATGCACTAGCAAAACACCGCAAATTCGCAGCGTTCCCGGCAGAAATAAGCTGCGTGGAGACGGGACTCGAACCGAGCATCGACACATCGCCCCCGCGGGGTAAACAGGCCACGTTCATCCCGGCGATAAAACGGAGTCGCAAATCGTCAACGTCGACAATGATACCGTTGGGGGCCAGCGGCATTTCGCGGGTTTGCACAACCCAGAGTTCGCCATTCGGCATGAGCAGATTACAGGCGTGGGTGAAGACCGAGTGCACGCGCCCCGCTTGTCCAGAAGTCAGCCTGGCGCAATGTTTTAGTGCATTCAAAGCCATACGTTAACCTTATTTCCCGAGGGGGGTCACACTTTTGCACATCCATTTTCGCCCCCTTGACCGACCGGCTGATATCCCCTGTTCGCCGTAATCCCCACGGCATCAGGACCCCAGCCATTTTGCCTTGCCGATATGGATTTATCCCTCATATTTTTTGAGGGATAAGCAGAAAACCTTTCTGCGCAGCCATCGCGTTCTGTCCATACACTGCTAGTGTAGTCATAGCTAACAAGGGATCGTTTATGCGTACTATTCAAGCTCAACCTTTTGATTTCACGTTTGATCCTGCCAGCACTGCGCTGGTCATCATCGATATGCAGCGCGACTTTGTCGAACCCGCCGGTTTTGGCGAGGTGCTGGGTAATGACGTCTCGCATCTGCGCCGGACTATCGCGCCATGCCGTCAACTACTGGAACAAGCCCGAGCCTCAGGGTTATTTATTATTCACACCCGCGAAGGCCATCGCGTGGATATGGCGGACTGTCCCCCGGCGAAAAAAACACGCGGCGGGAAAACATTTATCGGCGAATCCGGCCCGATGGGGCGCATTTTAATTCGCGGCGAACAAGGGCACGACATCATCCCGGAGCTCGCGCCACTCCCCGGTGAACCGATTATCGATAAACCCGGCAAGGGAGCATTTTACGCCACCGACCTGGGGCTGATTCTGCAAACTCGCGGCATTAAATCGCTGATCATCTGCGGCGTGACCACGGAAGTGTGCGTGCAAACCACGGCCAGAGAAGCCAACGACAGAGGCTACGAGCTGGTCATCCCGGAAGACTGCTGCGCCTCTTACTTTCCAGAATTCCACCGCGCCGCGCTCGACATGATGAAAGCCCAGGGCGCCATCGTCGGCTGGGTCAGCGATTCAGCCAGTATTATCGGCGCGCTGCAAAACTAATTTTTCGACAACTGGTAATAACCCCATTCCGCCACATCTGTGGCGGTGGCCTCTTATTGCCCGAGGACAGGAAATGACTCTGCATTACCAATGCTTCCCTAACCTGTATAAAGACTCCGTTTCACTGATGCAGGTTTCCGCAAAACTCAATGCCTTAGAGGGCGTTGAGCAAGCTTCTGTCGCCATGGCGACGGCGGCCAATATCGAACGCATGCGCGATGCGGGAATGCCCATTACGCTTGAGGCCCGACCTAACGACCTGCTTATTGCCCTGCTGGCAGATGACGAAACGGCAAAACAGGCGCTGGCGCTGGCGGGTGAGTTACTGAGCCCTCCAGCCACAACGGAAAACACCGAAGGTACAACCCGACGCCCGGCCACCAGCATCGCCGCAGGTGTGGGGGCGTCCGCGCAGGCCAATCTGGCGCTGATTTCAGTTCCCGGCAGCTACGCCGCCGCCGAAGCGCTTAAAGCCCTGAGCGCCGGGCTGCACGTGATGCTCTTCAGCGATAACGTCCCGGAATGTCAGGAAGCGGCGATTAAGCAGTATGCCCGCGAGCGTGACCTGCTGGTGATGGGGCCGGACTGCGGTACCGCCATCATTAACGGGATGCCGCTGGGATTTGCCAACGTAGTCCGCCGCGGAGCAATTGGTCTGGTTGCCGCTTCCGGCACCGGCTTACAGGAAGTGAGCTGCCGCATTCACCACCTCGGTGAAGGTGTTTCACAAGCCATCGGCACCGGCGGTCGCGATCTGCATGAAGAGATTGGTGGTCTGAGCATGCTGCAAGGGATCGCCATGCTGGCGGACGATCCCGAAACGCAGCTCATTGCGCTGATCTCCAAACCCCCGTCACCCGCCATCATGGAAAAAGTGCTGGAATCCGCCCGTCAGTGTGGCAAACCGGTTGTAGCCCATTTCCTCGGGACAAGCGATGCGACGCTGCTGACGAATGGCATCATCCCAGCCCACAGTCTGCAGCACGCCGCGGATATCGCGGTCGCCACGCTGCGGGGAGAAACGGCCGCCGCCAGCCATTCCTTACCTGAAGCTTTACGGCAGCAAGCGGTGCAATCGATTCGCGAAATGACCGCGGAGCAAACCGACATTCGCGGCGTTTTCGCGGGCGGGACTTTCTGCTACGAAGCCCAGCTCGCGCTCCAGGCGGCGGGACTATCCTGTGAATCCAATGCCCCGGTAACGGGCGCACGGGCGCTGCAGGATAAACATCATGGTCACGGCCACAGCCTGGTAGATATGGGCGATGATGAATTCACCCAAGGACGCCCGCATCCGATGATTGACCCGGAGCTGCGTAACGCGCGCCTGCTGTCGGAAGCGCTGGACCCGCGCACCGCCGTCCTGCTGTTCGACATCGTGCTGGGCTATGGCGCCAGCATCGAGCCGTGCAGCGCCCTGCTACCCATTATCGAAGAAATTCAGCGCATTGAAGCCGCTGAACAGCGCCATATTGTCTTGCTTGCTCACGTCTGCGGCACGGATACCGATCCACAGGACAGAGCGCAGCAGATAACGCTGCTGCAAAGCGCTGGCGTCCTGGTGGCTGACAGCAATATCGAGGCCGCTCGCCTGGCGGCATTTATCGCGCAACAACGGAAATAAACTATGACGACCTTATTTCAACAACCGCTTTCGGTTATCAATCTCGGACTGGAAAGTTTTGCTGATAATCTGCGCGAAGCCGGTGGCGAAGTGCTTCATCTGCAATGGCAACCCGTGGCGCAGGGTGATGAACAGGCGGGCTGGACGCTGGCGACCCTGCTGGCCGACGAGCGTATAAAAGCCGCTAACGAACAGGCGCTACAGCGCTATCTGGATGCCCAGCCGATACTGGTCGATGTCGCCAGGGCCCGCGAGGCAATCTCCGGCCTGAACGGCGTACGCAAAATTCTTCATGCCGGGCCACCGATCGCCTGGAGCGATATGTGCGGCCCGATGCAGGGCGCGATTGCTGGCGCGATTGTTTTTGAAGGCTGGGCCAGCAGCACGGAAGAAGCAATGCAAATGGCGGCGACGGGACTGGTCGATCTCGAACCGTGCCATCATCACCACGCTACCGGGCCGATGGCAGGGATTATCAGTCCTTCCATGCCGGTGTGGATTGTAGAAAACCGCACTCACGGCAATCGCGCGTTTTGTAACTTCAACGAGGGACTCGGCAAAGTTCTGCGTTTCGGGGCCAATAACGAGGATGTGCTGAGCCGCCTGACCTGGATGGGGAACGTGCTGGCTCCCGCATTGAAGCAGGCGCTGGCGCTCAGCGGCGAAATCGAGCTCAAGCCGCTGATTGCCCAGGCGCTGCATATGGGCGATGAGTGTCATAACCGCAACGCGGCAGCGAGCGGGCTATTCTTTAAACGCCTGGCGCCGCTCCTGGCGCGTATTCAACACGGCCCGGAAGCGCTGGAGTTTATCGCCGCCAACGACCATTTCTTCCTTAATCTTTCGATGGCTGCCTGTAAATCGATGCTGGATGCCGCCTGTGATGTCCCGCACAGCTCGCTGGTTACGGTAATGGCGCGCAACGGCGTTAACTTCGGCATTCGCCTCTCCGGTACCGGTGACCGTTGGTTCCAGGCTCCGGCCAACCCCGTCGATGGCCTGTTCTTCCCGGGCTACGGTATCGACGATGCGGCAGCCGATTTAGGCGACTCAGCAATTACCGAGACCGCCGGGATCGGCGGATTTGCCATGGCAGCCTCCCCGGCCATCGTTAAATTCGTCGGCGGCACGCCAGCCGATGCCGTCCGTCATAGCCTGACGATGCAGGAAATCACCCTCGCCACCCATCCGGCGTTCACGCTGCCCGCGCTGAACTTTGCCGGTAGCGGCTGCGGTATCGATGCCCGCTACGTGGTTGATCGCAATATTCTGCCGGTCATCAACACCGGGATTGCGCATAAACGCGCGGGCGTAGGGCAGATCGGTGCCGGGATCACCACCGCGCCGCTGGCCTGCTTTACCGCCGCGCTTCGCGCGCTGGCAGAAGGAGCTGACCATGAAAAAAACTAAAGTCGCCGTCGTCGCCGTCGGCGGTAATGCATTGATCCGCAACCCCGGAGAAAATGCGCTGGAACAGCAGTACGACGCGGTGAAAGCCACCGCTGAAAATGTGGTTGATCTGATTGCCGCAGGCTGGCGCGTGGTGTTGACGCACGGTAATGGCCCGCAGGTGGGTTTTATCCTGCGCCGTAGCGAAATCGCCAAAGACGCCGTTCCTGCGGTGCCGCTGGAGTACGCGGTCGGCGATACCCAGGGCGCAATTGGTTTTATGTTCCAGAACGCGCTGAATAACGCGTTGACCGCACGCGGTCTTGATAGCATCCGCACCGTCGCGCTGGTGACGCAAACGTTAATAGACCCAAACGATACCGCCTTCAGCCATCCTGATAAGCCTATCGGCGACTATATGACTCAGGAAACGGCGGAGACGCTGGCGGCGGCTCAGGGCTGGGATATCGCAGAAGATTCGGGCCGCGGCTGGCGACGCGTCGTGGCATCACCGGCACCAAAAGAAGTCATCGAAACGCCGGTTATTCGCGCCCTGCTTGAACAAAATGTCTTAGTCATTGCCTGCGGCGGCGGCGGTATTCCTGTCTGGCGCGATACGTCTGGCAAGCTTATTGCCGCCCAGGCGGTCATTGATAAAGACCGCGCATCGGCGCTGCTGGCCTGCGAATTGCAGGCGGACATGCTGCTGATTCCGACCGGCGTTGAGCAAGTCGCCATCAACTTTGGTACACCGGAGCAGCGCTGGCTCGACACTTTAACGTTAGCTGAAGCGCAGGCCATGCTGCAAAGCGGTCAGTTCGGAGCAGGCAGCATGGCGCCCAAAGTCGAAGCCATGCTGACCTTCCTGCGATGTAATCCTGCGGGGGTTGGGCTGATTACCAATCCGGAAACCATCGTTCGCGCTATTGACGGTAACGGTGGAACCCGGTTTACCGGTTAATTTTACGCCGCCATGCGCACAGCGAATGGCGGCCCCATATTCGGGTATAAATAAGGATAAAAACGATGTCAGATAGCAAAATCCTGCTTGCAGTTAACGGCACGCTAATGCGTGGCCTGAAGCTAAACCCCAACATGCTGGCAGTTAATGCCGAATTCGTTCGTGAGGATAAAACGGCCCCCTGCTACCGCTGTTGGAGCATCAACGACGATCATCCCGGAATGATTCGTTCACCGGATAACGGCGCAAACATCGCGCTGGAAATCTGGGCGGTTCCTCCTGCCGGACTGGGGAATATTCTGCAAAAAGAACCTGCCGGACTCTGTATCGGCAAAGTGTTACTGGACGACGGTAGTGAAGTGTTGGGCGTTCTGGCGGAATCCTGGCTGGTTGAAGGCCAGCCGGAGATCACCGACCTCGGCGGTTGGCGGGCATACACCGGTCACCACATGACTGAATAACTTCAGGAGAAGGATTATGGAGCAAGGAAAACTCACATTTCGTCCACGGCTATGGGTGACGGGCGATCTCAACGCTTTTTTCGGACTCTTTACCAACGTATTACTGAACGTACTGGTCCTGTCAGGCCTCGCGCTGTACGTCGCGCAAATCCCGGCGACCACCGTTTATGGCCGCATCCTACCAGCGTTAGGTATCGCGCTGCCGCTGGGTAATCTGTTTTACGCCTGGCTTGCCTGGCGGATGGCAAAACGCGAGGGTCGCGACACGGTGACCGCCCTGCCATACGGGCCAAGTGTGCCGCACATGTTCATTGTGGTGTTCGTTGTCATGCTGCCAACGCTGCTTATCCATAAAGACTGGATGCTGGCGTGGAAGCTCGGGCTTATCTGGGCGATGATTGTCGGCCTTATTGTGCTGGCAGGCGTGCTGGTTGGCCCGGCGATTCGTAAATATACGCCGCGCGCCGCAATGCTCGGGACGCTGGCGGGGATTGCGATTGCGTTTATCGCCATGCGCCCGGCGTATCAGATGTTTGATACCGCCTGGATTGGCATTGTCTGCTTCGCCATTATCCTGCTCAACTGGGTCGGTAACGTGCGGCTGCCGTTCGGTCTGCCGGGTGGGCTGGCGGTAGTTCTGGTGGGCTGCCTGCTGGGCTGGGGCGCGACCTGGCTTGGCTTTAGCGACATTATGAATCCGGCGGAAGTCAAAGAGGCGGCGGGCCGTTTCTCGCTCTATTTACCCACGCTTTCTACTGATGTCTTTAACGTCCCGATGAGCCTGGTCTGGCCGCTGCTGGTGACGGCGATCCCGTTAGGGATTTTCAACTTTACCGAAATCCTCAATAACGTCGAATCCGCGGCGGTAGGGGGCGACAGCTACAACCTGCGCGCGGTACTGGCGGCTGACGGGCTGGGTGCGATTGTCGGCGCATTGTTGGGTTCGCCGTTTCCACCTGCGGTTTATATCGGTCATCCGGGCTGGAAAGCGATGGGCGGGCGTATTGGTTATTCGCTGGCAACCGGTGTTTGTATGGCAATCGTCTGCTTCCTGGGCCTCACCGCGCTGCTGCTCTCCATCATCCCACTGGTGGCGATCGTACCTATTCTGCTGTTTATCGGTCTGGTCATTGGCGCTCAGGCGTTCCAGGTTTCGCCGAAACGCCACGCTCCAGCGATCGTGTTGGCGCTGGTACCGAATATCGCCGAATGGGCGAAAACCCAGGTCGATGGCGCACTGGCGGCAGCCGGCGCGAATACCGTCAATCTCCCGGCGGACGTCGTCAATACGATGGCCAACAACGGCGTGCTGTATCACGGTATGGCAACCACCGGGGGCGGTGCGGTGTTGGCGGGGTTAATGATGGGTGCGATTGCCGCGTTCATTATCGACCGGCGCTTTAACTGGGCGGCGCTTTATGCCGCGGCGGCTACGGTGTTATCGTTCTTCGGCTTTATTCACGGTCATCAGATGGCGCTCAACGCTTCGCCCACGGTGACGTTTGGCTATGGCGTCGCAACATTGTTCCTGACCTTTATGGCCTGGCGACAGGTTAGGGAAGAAGGAAAAGTCGACTGGTCGCCGATTGATAACGGCGATGAAGTGGTGCATTAAGTCGCTCTCAGGAACTTCCCGGCTTGCGGCGTAAACGCCTTAGCCGGGCTACTAAACTCGCAGAACGCACGGACCTGTAGCCCGGGCAAGGCGCGTCGAGCGCCGCCCCCGGGATGAAGCCACGCGCAGACATCTGGTCCGCCACATTTCCCGGAGGCGATGCTACGCATCTGTCCGGGCTACCAAACCGCTGACGGCTGTGAACCCGTAGCCCTCCACTGGGGGAGTCTGCACCTTATTCGGTCAGCTCAGCGGCTTCTCGCCGTTTTGATCCTGATCGACGGCAAAGCAGGCCACCAGTTGGCCGCCGTAGTCCTTCAGCTGCGGCTGGAGCTGGGTGCATGGGCCGAAGCGACGACGGCAGCGGGCGTTAAACGCGCAGCCCGGAGGCGGATTCAGCGGGCTTGGCAGCTCGCCGGTCAGCTTGATACGCTCGCGGCGATCGTCCGGATTCAGGCGCGGCGTTGCCGACAGCAGCGCCTGAGTATACGGATGCTGCGGGTTATTGAAGATTTGGTCCTTCGACCCTTTCTCTACGCAGCGGCCTAAATACATCACCATCACTTCGTCAGCAATATGCTCCACCACCGACAGGTCGTGGGAGATAAAGACGTAAGAAAGCCCCAGCTCCTGCTGTAAATCCATCATCAGGTTCAGCACCTGCGCGCGTACTGACACGTCCAGCGCGGAGACCGGTTCGTCGGCGATCACCACGTCCGGGTCAAGCATCAGGCCGCGGGCAATGGCAATACGCTGACGCTGGCCGCCGGAGAACATATGCGGATAGCGGTCGTAGTGTTCCGTTTTCAGGCCCACTTTGGCCATCATCGCCAGCGCTTTCTCACGGCGCTGCTCTTTGCTTAAGCTGGTGTTAATCTGCAGCGGCTCCTCCAGAATCTGCCCCACCTTTTTACGCGGGTTCAGCGAACCGTACGGGTTCTGGAACACAATCTGGATTTTCTGCCGACGCAGTTTTTGTGCGTGCGGGTCATGCTTAAGCAGGTCCTGCCCCTGGTAGTAAAGCTCGCCGCCGGTGGGGATTTCAATCATCGTCAACAGGCGACCGAGCGTTGACTTACCGCAGCCGGATTCACCCACGACCGCCAGCGTTTTGCCGCGTTCAAGGGTAAACGAAACGCCATCCAGCGCTTTCACCAGGCGTTCCGGAGCGAACAGCCCCTTCTTCACCGGGTAGTATTTTTTCAGATCGGTGGCCAGCAACAGAGGCTGTTGCGTGGTGGCCTCATGCGTACTCATAATCCAGGCCTCCCGGCATCATCAAGTGGGTAGTGGCATTTCGACTGACGGCCGTCATTAAGCAGGTTCAGTTCAGGCTCCTCACTGCGGCATTTATCGGTCGCATAGGGGCAGCGCGGGTTGAGCAGACAACCGTTCGGGCGGTCATATTTCCCCGGAACCACCCCCGGCAGCGAGGCCAGACGCGCCTTATCCTGAGCGAACTCAGGCAGCGCACGCAGCAGCGCCTGGGTGTACGGATGACGCGGCGCGCGGAAGATATCCTTCGCGTCGCCGGTTTCCACTACCTGACCGGCGTACATCACAATAATTTTGTGCGCCGCTTCGGCTACCAGCGCCAGATCGTGAGTGATCAGGATCAGCGCCATGTTCTCTTTCTGCTGGAGTTCAAGCAGTAGCTCGATGATCTGCGCCTGGATAGTTACATCCAGCGCCGTCGTGGGCTCATCGGCAATTAGCAACTTTGGCCGACAAGCAATCGCCATCGCAATCATCACGCGCTGGCTCATGCCACCGGAAAGCTGATGCGGATAGACGTCGAGACGCGAAGCCGGGTCGGGTATCCCCACCAGCGTCAGCAGGTCAATTGCCCGCTGAATACGCGTCTTTTTATTGCCGCCCTGATGCACCTTAATGGCTTCCATAATCTGGTAACCCACGGTGTAGCACGGGTTGAGGCTGGTCATTGGGTCCTGGAAGATCATCGCCACTTCCGCGCCCACCAGTTGGCGACGCTCTTTTTCGGAAATGCGCTTCAGGTCGCGACCGTTAAACTCCAGCTTTTCAGCCATCACGCGGCCGGGATAGTCAATCAGTCCCATAATCGCCAGCGAGCTGACCGATTTACCCGAACCAGACTCACCGACAATGCCAACCACTTCACCCTGATTCACGCTGTAGCTCACGCGGTCTACGGCGCGGAACGGTGCCTTTTCGTCGCCGAAATGCACCGATAATTTATCTATATTCAATAACGCCATCTCGAACCTCTTACTGCTTCAGTTTGGGATCGAGCGCGTCACGCAGACCGTCACCCATCAGGTTAAATGCCAGCACCGTCAGCAGGATCGCGACACCCGGGAAGGTAACGACCCACCAGGCGCTCTGCGCGAACTGCAACACGTCGGAGAGCATGGTGCCCCACTCCGGTGTCGGCGGCTGCGCACCCATGCCAAGGAAGCCAAGAGCGGCCATATCGAGAATGGCGTTAGAGAAGCCCAGCGACGCCTGAACAATCAGCGGCGCAAGACAGTTAGGAAGAATATTGACGAACATCTGGCGCATCGCACCGGCCCCCGCCACGCGAGATGCGGTGACGTAGTCGCGGTTCACTTCCACCAGCACCGCAGCGCGGGTCAGACGGACGTAGTGCGGCAAGGCGACAAAGGTCAACGCTATCGACGCATTGACGATCGAGGGGCCAAAAATGGCCACCAGCACCAGCGCGAGCAGCAGGCTCGGCAGCGCCAGCATGATATCGACAACGCGCATGATGATTGAGTCAAGCACGCCGCCGAAATAGCCTGCGACCAGACCGAGCACCACGCCAAGGATCAGCGACAGTACCACCACCAGACAGCCAACCAGCAGCGACAGACGCGCACCGTACATTAAGCGTGAAAGGATATCGCGGCCAACGTCATCAGTACCGAGCAGGTGGGAGAAGCTCCCGCCATCCATCCAGGCCGGGGGGGCCAGCAGCGTATCGCGGAACTGATCCGCTGGATTGTAAGGCGCAATGAAGTTGGCAAATACGGCGATAAAAATCATCACCGCCACGTAGACCAGGCCAATAACGGCGCCTTTGTTGCGTTTAAAATAGTGCCAGAACTCCTGCAAAGGGGTCATTGGCACCGGTGCGGCGACAACTTTATTTTCAGTAACTTGTGACATGATGGCCCCTTACTTCTTATGCCGAATACGCGGGTTCACCACGCCGTACAACAGGTCTACCAGCAGGTTGACGAGGATAATCATCGTCGCCACCAGAAGCACCCCGCCCTGCACAACCGGATAATCGCGGCGCTGGAGCGCGTCAATCAGCCAGCGGCCAAGACCCGGCCAGGAGAAGATGGTTTCGGTCAGGATTGCGCCCGCCAGCAGCGTGCCTACCTGTAGACCGATAACCGTCACCACCGGCAGCATGGCGTTACGCAGAGCATGAATGATGATCACCCGCATACGCGTCAGCCCTTTGGCGCGCGCGGTACGGATATAATCCTCACCCAGCACTTCCAGCATTGATGAACGGGTCATACGCACAATCACCGCCAGCGGGATGGTGCCCAGCACCACGGCAGGCAGGATCATATGCATCAATGCATCGATAAAGTCCCCCGGCTCGCCCCAAATCGCGGTATCTATCAGCATAAAGCCGGTTAACGGTAGGGTATCGTCGAGGAACACGGTGTCGCTGACGCGCCCGGAGACCGGCGTCAGGTTCCAATGCACGGAGACCAGCATAATCAGCATCATGCCCCACCAGAAGATAGGCATGGAGTAGCCGGTCAGCGCGAGGCCTACGGAGGTGTGGTCGAAGATAGAACCGCGTTTGACCGCAGCCAGCACACCAACCGGGATCCCAACGGCGACGGCGAAAATCATCGCGCAGACGCCCAGCTCCATGGTGGCCTTAAAGCGCGGCACAAACTCTTCCCATACGGGAATGCGGCTTTTCAGCGAGATGCCTAAATCGCCATGCATCACGCCCCAAACATAGTGGGCGTACTGCTGCCACATCGGCTTATCAAGGCCCATTTCGGCCAGTAGCTGCGCGTGACGTTCAGGGGAAATACCACGTTCGCCCGCCATAATCAGCACCGGGTCACCGGGGATCATATGGACGAAGGCAAAAGTGAGAAGGGTAATACCGATAAATGTTGGGATGACAAGTCCCAAACGTCGGAGAATGAACTGCAACATAACCCGGATTCTCTCTAGTAACGACCCGCCTGGTGACAGGACGTCTGTATTGCTCACAAAAGTAAACACCCTCTCCCCGTTAGGGGGAGGGTAAGAGTGAGGGGGCAGCTTTTCCACCCTCACCCCGGCCCTCTCCCTCAAGGGAGAGGGGGACGTATTGCTTATTATTCGATAGAGACGTTATCGAAGTGGTGTTTACCTAATGGATCAACCACATAGCCTTTGACTTCTTTGCGCACTGGCTCATAAACGGTGGAGTGAGCGACGATCAGCGCCGGGGCCTGGTCATGCATCACCACCTGAGCCTGCTTGTACAGCTCAATGCGTTTGTTGTGGTCGTCAGTAGCGCGAGCCGGTTGAATCAGGTCTTCAAACGGCTTGTAGCACCAGCGAGAGTAGTTAGAACCATCTTTCGCCGCAGCGCAGCTGAACAGGGTAGCGAAGAAGTTATCCGGATCCCCATTATCACCGGTCCAGCCCATCATAACGGTCTGGTGCTCGCCGGCTTTCGCGCGCTTCAGGTATTCGCCCCACTCGAAGGTGACAATTTTGGCTTTGACGCCAACTTTGGCCCAGTCAGCCTGAATCATCTCAGCCATACGGCGCGCGTTCGGGTTGTACGGACGCTGTACCGGCATCGCCCACAGGTCAATGCTGAAGCCTTGCTCCAGGCCCGCCTCTTTCAGCAGTGCTTTCGCTTTCTCTGGATCGTAGGTGTAATCTTTAACGTCGTCGTTATAGCCCCACATGGTCGGCGGGATCAGGTTCTTCGCAGACTGGCCCGCGCCCTGATAAACGGCTTTGATGATCGCTTCTTTGTTCACCGCGTAGGTCAGCGCCTGGCGAACTTTCACCTCATCCAGCGGTTTCTTCTCGGTGTTGAAGGAGAGGTAACCGACGTTCAGACCCGGCTGCTCCAGCAGATTAATGTTTTTATCTTCCTTCATGCGCGCGATGTCTGCCGGGTTCGGGTACGGCATCACCTGGCACTCGTTTTTCTGCAGTTTTGCGTAGCGCACGGAAGCATCAGGGGTGATGGAGAAGACCAGACGATCGATCTGCGGTTTGGTGCCCCAGTAGCCCGGGAAGGCTTTATAGAGAATACGGGAGTCTTTTTGATATTGCAGCAGCTGGAATGGGCCGGTACCGATTGGGTTCAGATCCACTTTCTCCGGCGTACCGGCTTTCAGCATGTTGTCGGCATACTCTTTTGACAGAATAGAGGCGAAGTCCATAGCGAGGTCAGCGAGGAACGGGGATTCCGGACGAGTCAGCACGAACTGGACGGTATTATCGTCCACTTTCTTCACTTCGCTAATCAGGTCGGAAAGGCCCATGCCTTCAAAGTATTCATAGCTGCCGCCAGACACTTTATGGTACGGGTTATTGACATTTTTTTGTCTGTCGAACGAGAAGACAACGTCATCGGCGTTCAGCGCGCGAGTCGGTTTAAAATCTTTATTATCCTGCCACTTCACGTCTTTACGCAGATGGAAGGTATAAGTTTTACCGTCTTCGCTGACTTCCCATTTCTCGGCCAGGCCCGGAATAACTTCCGTGGTACCGGTTTTGAATTCAACCAGGCGGTTATAAATCGGCACTGAGCTGGCGTCATAGGTGGTGCCAGAGGTGAAGAGCTGCGGGTTAAAGCCTTCCGGCGAGCCTTCTGAACAATAAACCAGGGTCTTCGCTTGTACGCTTGCTGCGACGGTCATGGCAACCAGGCTCAGACCAAGCTTCAGCATCCCTGACCTTTTCAAGGAAATACTCATTATTCTGCTCCAAATGTGATGTTGTTTGCATTGCATATATCCGCCAGACCTTTATTTATGTTTTACCCGGTCCGGTCGGTGGTGCTCGAAAGCGTTGAGAGAGATGGGGATTCCTTTCGCAAAAACGACTGAGTTGCAGTACGGATTCTCCATGAAATGCCCCTCATGCCCTACAATCTGTCAACAGAATGGGTAAACGTCAATACAGCCAACCTGGTTTTACATCCGGGGTGAGAATCGGCGGGCAAAGATTAAAAAAAGTGCACAGCCCTATTTCCAGCAGAGAAATTTATGCTAGCGGCTAATAGACAGAATAAATCCCTTAATATTTTTCGAGATGTAGTGATAAGCAATTATGGGAAATGGTAAAAATTTCTTGCGATGTGACCAATATGTGAGCGATAAATAGCGCGAACGTTAAAACGCACAGCGGAAAATGCTGAAGTTATCCATAAGCTTCGCGAAAAAAGATTGATGTATATATAAAAAAATACAATGGAAGATGTCACAAAATAGCGAATTGGCGGCAGGAAATGGTGATGGGCGAGTTTTCTTACAGTCTGGTGCGATCGATATCTTCCCGGAGGTGGTGCTACGCACCTGTACGGGCTACCGGCCCGTAGACGACAGTGAACCCGTAGCCCGGGCAGGCGCAGCGCGAGCCGGGAATTTAGCGGGGCTATAGATGCAAAAAAGCCTGCTCGTTGAGCAGGCTTTTCGAATTTGGTCGGTGATAGAGGATTCGAACCTCCGACCCCTTCGTCCCGAACGAAGTGCGCTACCAGGCTGCGCCAATCACCGAATGCGGGGCGCATCTTACTGCTGAGATGCAAACCCGTCAATGCCTTATTATGAAAAAGTCACTCAAGCGGCGAGAAACTCACCACTGTGTTAATCCTTTTTCTTCGCCGCTGCGTCAGGAACATGACACCAGTTGTTGTACTGGTTTATCCCGCCATCCGGTGAGGTGTAACCAAGACAACCCATGATGGTGTCATACAGCTCAACGTGACGACGCGGTACCTTCATCGCCGCCTGCTGTTTCAGGCGCGCAAAAGAAGCCGCATGGTCAGGCGATTCCAGATACTTATCCGACATCCACACCAGCATCGGCACACGGAACTGCTCCGGCGGCGCCATCTTGCGCGGCGTACCGTGCAGGTGCTCACGCTCGTTGATGGACTCACCGTGGTCAGCCGCGTAGAAAACAATCGCTTTCTTATCCCGCAGTTGGTCCAGCACGCTGACGATAAAGTGATCGACATAGGTCACGCTGTTATCGTACGAATTAATCAGCTCAGCCTTCGAACACTTGTTATCAACGCCCACGCATTCCGGCTGCCATTGGGCAAAACTGCGCGGATATCGCTGGGTGTAGTTAAAGTGCGAACCTTTGGTATGCAGAATAATCAGGTGTTTACCGTTGGGGTTTTTCAGCAACCCGCGCTTCATTTCATCCACCAGCAGCATGTCGTCAACGCTCTTGCCGCGGTTACGCGGTTCGGCGCCAATCTGCTCGCGATAGGCAATGTTGTTAGCCATCGTGTTGCTGTAGAACCACATCTCGCTCTGCATGGCATACAGATCGCCGGTAAAACCGAGCTGATGCAGGACCGCGAACACGTTTTGTTCTTTCAGCGTCCGCTGTGGATTATCATCCGCCCCGCCCTGACGCACAAACATGCAGCGCAGCGACAGCTTCGTGGCGGTATCGCAGGAGTAGCCGCGGAAGGCGGCCAGGTTTTTCTCCTGCGCCAGCTTCGGCGTGGTGTTCCGGTTATAACCCAGAATGCCCATATGATCCCAGCGGGTGGTTTCGCCGATGATAAACACCACATAGGTATCATCCAGCCCTTCAGGTGCAACGTAGGTGAATTTCTTTGCCGGGTTAATCAGGGATTTATTATCTGAAGACTCATCGACCTGCGCCCAGGCATACAACCCCAGCGCCGAAAGCCAGTTAGACGGCAGATAGGAGTTGGCCACCACCCCGCCGTAGCTTGGCAGATCAACCTCTGAGCTACGTTCAAAGTTCTTCTGACGAACTTCCAGCAGGCGAATGGGTCCCCAGACCATCAGACCGGCCAGCACCACGATGGTAATATTCTTCATCCGCTGACCAGGCGTGCGAATTTGCCGTAACAGCGTGAAGCGGCAGCGGTTACTCCAGATAAGCAGCAGCGGCAGCGCGCTCATCAGTACCAGCCAGAGAATCAGATGCCAGCCGATGACCTCTCTGGACAAGTCGATGTCCGTGGTCATCACCGACGCAATGATCCCGTAGCCAATCACAACGTTCAGGAAGGTCATGTAATAACTGGCGGCGGCAGAGAATATAACGACTAAGGTTGCAAGGATGCGCCAGATACGGCGTCCAAATAGCGACAAAATACGCAGCAGGAAGAAGGTGACCAGTGCGGTACCGACCAATTCTACTGCACCTGAGAGTCCTTTCCAGATGGTAAATTCCTGAGCGTAACCTTCGAAGCGACGGAAGAATACGGCAGCGTTCATAAACCAGCCGATGTACAGCGCCAGCCAGATACTGAGCTTCAGCTGCGTCATCGTTTTAATGTATTTCATGCAAAAAACCTGGAAAACGAAGAGATAAAACCGCCCGACTTAAGCGATATAAGTAAGCAGGTTAATAAAGTGCGTTTAGCTTGGTTATAAGAAACCTCTACAAAGCGCGCTAAGTAGACCACAGCAGAAGGAAAAAGTATCAGGAGGGAATGTGATCCAACCAAACATTTACAAAACATTTGGTTGGATAGGCACTATTTGCTTAGGTGATTAATCATGAATACGACGAGGCCCCACTTCAGGCATGGGCCTCGCGGTAAACCTCGCTTTTCGGCTGGCGAATGGTGGTAGAAAGCGCCAGAGAAAGAATCAGCAGCGCGAAGATAACGCAAAAGGTCACATAGAAACCGCCGAACAGGGAAGCAATCAGCGAACCACAAATACTACCAATACCAAAGCCCAGATAAATCACACCGTAGTTTTTCGCCAGGTTATTCAGGCCAAAGAACTCGCTAATCAGTGATGGGAACACGGTAATCGTCCCGCCGAAATTGAAAGCGACACAGGCAATGGCGGCGAAGAAAGTGGTAGCGTTAAGCGGTGCGAACAGCAGCGCGGCCATACCGATGAGCGATACAACCTGGCCGATGGTAATCACCCGGATACGCGAGATTTTATCTGACAGAATACCCAGCACCAGACGACCGCTAAGGTTGGCAATGGAAATCACGGTGACCGCATTTGCTGCCGTCGTGATATCAAGATGCACCATCCCCTGAGCAATATCTTTCGCCACGCCAATCACATACAGGCCGCTCATACAGGCAGTCAGGAACATCACCGCCAACATCCAGTACTGTGGTTTACGCATCGATTCGGCAAGAGTGAAGTCATTTTCAACAACACCATTGCTTGCGGTGGCGGTATGGTTTGGTGCGTCAGTCATCAGCGTCGCGCCAAAGACAATCATCACCAGCACAATAGCGCCCCAGATGATAAAGGTTTTCTCAAGACCGACCGTCGCCAGCAGGTGGGTATCAATAAATTTAAAACCGAGGCTGCCGAGGCCATAAGAACCGATAGAGAAAGCCGAAATCAGCCCCTTACGTTCCGGAAACCATTTGACGCAGTTCGACAGCGTCAGCAGATAACCTGCGCCGTCCGCCAGCCCCACCAGCAGGCCCGCGCTCAGCCACAGCATCATCAGGCTATTCGAGTGAGCGGTAAGGAAGAAACCGAGGCCCAGCAGAACGCCGGAAGCCATGGTGACGCGTTTGACGCCAAAACGTTCCTGTAATTTGCCCGCAACGGATGAGGAGAGCGCCAGGCCGAGGCTTAACAGACCAAATGAGAACGCCACCTGACTCACCGGTTCATCTAGCTTGGCGGAAAGAGAACTATTGAACAAACTCCATGTATAAACCGATCCCAGCGCGAATTGCGTAATGATGGTGCCGAGCAGCGTAAGCCAGCGGGTGTATTGGCGGTTTGCAGCGTTCATAGCAGTTGTCCTGAAGAATTAACTGCCGCCACAATAACGAAGTCCCCGGTAAACCTGGGGGAAAAAGGCATGAGCTGCCGTCACCACGGAATGAAATGCATTAAAGACGGAATGAATGACATTGAAAAACATTCACGCCTTAAATAATTTCCAAAAAGTTAGTACCTGCTATCGCAGGAAGGTGCTTCATTCCTGTGATTGATAAGTTAAATAATTGCATCATACATGATGCGGATAAATTAAAAATTGGCGCTCACCCCCATCAGATAGAGATAATTCGCCCCGGTGGGCAAATTATCCGCCTGCGACAGCGCCGCCCAGGCGGCAAGATGGGAGTTGAGCGACATATCCGCACCGAAGGTCACATCTCGCCAAGCTCCTTCCTGCGTGCGATTCGCGCCCACAGGATCGGCTGAGAGCGTCTGGTTATAGCTCACCTGCGCCCACGGGTGAACCCCCCATAGTTCCTGATAATCGACCCGCCAGCCCAGCGTATTCACGTAGCCAGTTCCGGTAGCATTACGGGAATCGGGTGGCGACGTCAGATCGCTACGTAAACTGGCCACCGGGCCGGAGGTGATACCGTTTGCCACGGCGAAGTTCCAGCCAACGCTCATGCCATGTACGTTATCTGGTGGCGATACCGCCTGATTGAACGCCAGGCCAGCAGGATCGTCGGACGCATTTATCCGCTCCGCAAGGATATCTTCGTAGCGCGGTTGGTGATCGCTATCCCATGTATAGCGTTCCGGAGTATTACTTTTTGTATCGATAGCGATATATTCCTGTTGCCAGGCATTCGCTCCGGCAACACACGACGCCCAGACGGATACGCACGCCGGGATGATAAACCCCCGGAGGCCATTGCATTTCTTTATTATCATTAATGCGACTCCAAAAAGAGCCGAAACGGCAAGGTTGCTGTGTTTTTTTATGGGGGTGTCTTATCCCTGTGTTGGCAATAATAACCCTGTATTAACTATTATCTTTATCTTTCAGCCGTCAAGGTGAACAGATAACTTTTATGACAAAAGGGAGAGACAGATGGAACGTTGCGGATGGGTAAGTCAGGATCCTTTATACATTCAGTACCACGATAGCGAGTGGGGCGTTGCCGAAAAGAACCCTGCACGGCTGTTTGAAATGATTTGCCTTGAGGGTCAGCAGGCAGGGCTGTCGTGGATAACGGTGCTGAAAAAGCGTGAAAACTATCGCCGTGCCTTTCACCAGTTCGACCCGGTTCGCGTAGCGGCCATGGATGAGGCGGATATTGAACTCCTGGTTCTTGATGCCGGCATTATTCGCCACCGCGGGAAAATTCAGGCCATCATCGGCAACGCCCGTGCTTTTCTGGCGATGGAAAAAAATGGCGAGCCTTTCGCAGATTTTGTCTGGTCGTTCGTCGACAATCATCCTCAGATCACCGCAGCGGCAACGCTGGCGGAAATCCCGACCACCACTCTAGCTTCTGACGCTTTGTCGAAAGCGCTGAAAAAGCGGGGTTTTAAATTTGTCGGTTCGACTATCTGCTACTCCTTTATGCAGGCCTGTGGCCTGGTCAACGACCATGTTACCGGCTGCTTCTGTCACCCCGGAGGTCAGGATGATCCGCAACTGGGACGCTAACGATACTGGCCCGCTAATCGAATTATGGCTGGAAAGCACTATTTATGCGCATCCGTTTATCGCCGAGAGCTACTGGCATGACAGCATCGCGATAGTGCGGGATGTGTATCTTCCCGCCGCCTGCACTTGGGGTTGGGAGCAGGACGGCGTGCTAAAGGGCTTTATCAGCGTGATGGAGTCGCGCTTTATCGGCGCGTTGTTCGTCGCGCCGGATGCCGCCAGGCAGGGCATCGGCAGCGCGTTGATCAATGAAGTCAAAAAGCACTACGACTGGCTAAGCCTTGAGGTATACCAAAAAAACGTCCGGGCGGTGAATTTCTACCATGCACAGGGCTTTCGCATTGAAGACTGCGCATGGCAGGATGAAACCCAGCATCCGACCTGGATTATGCATTGGTCGGCGGATCAAATGCCGTCAGCGTAAGCTCGGGTCCGGTATATTTTTCCAGCCAGGCCAGCGCCGTATTTCCGGCGCAGCCGTTGCCCAGTCGCGACGTTGGAATATCTTTAGTCAGCACGTTTACCGCGCCGTTTTTGCAGATGCCCGCCTGGGCGTCGAGATCCGGCCATGCCCCCTCATGCAAGCAAATGACGCCAGGACGGATGCCGTCGGTCACCACCGCCCCGGCCAGTACCTGACCGCGCGAATTCCACACCCGCACTACGTCCCCATCAGCGATATTACGCGCCTGCGCATCCTGCGGGTGAAGCGTTAGCGGTTCACGGCCCGCCACCGCGTACTGCTCGCGCAGCGAGGTATGATTGAGCTGGCTGTGAAGGCGATGCGCCGGATGCGCTGACAGCACCTGTAGCTGACCTTCCTGCGCGTTGCCGTGCCACTCATCCGGCTCCAGCCACATGGGATGCGGCGGGCAATCCGGATAAGCAAAACCGGCGATAGTCGAGGAGTGAATCTCAATTTTGCCACTGGCGGTCTTCAGCGGATTCGCCTGCGGATCGGCCCTAAAGGCGGCAAAGCGGGCGAAACGCGCATTTTCCGGGCTTTCCGGCATCTCAATGAACTGATTCGCCTGCCAGAACTGCGTGAACGGCGGCAGCGTCACCTGCTGCCCAGCCCCGCGCTGGGCGGCAATCTGGTAGAAAGTTTCCAGCCACTGCACATCGTTTTTACCTTCGGTAAAGCGCTCACGACCTCCCTCTTCCCAGCGTTCGCTGAGGTCGGCAAACACATCGAAATCATCGCGCGCTTCATCGCGCGGCGCGACCACCCGCTTCATCGGCACCAGATGCTGGTTGCTGTAATCGCCAGTCATGGTCATATCGTTGCGTTCAAAGGAGGTGGTGGCGGGCAACACGATGTCGGCATGGCGCGCCGCCGCGGTCCAGAAGCATTCGGAAATCACGATAAGCTCCGGCTTCTGCCAGGCGCGAATCAGTCGATTGGTATCCTGATGATGGGTAAAGTTGGCACCGCCCGCCCACCAGATAAAACGAATATCCGGGAAGCTGCGCTCCATACCGTTGTGCTGATAAGCCGCGCCGGGGTTTTCCAGCGCCTCGACGATGCGGGCGACCGGAATTTTTTCTACCGCATCGGTGCCGCCCGCCACGCTACCCTGCATTGAAGCCAGCACCGCAGCGCGGCGCGTGGGGTTGCCACCATTGGCAAAATGGTAGGAAAGGCCAAAGCCCCCGCCCTCGGTGCCAATTTGCCCGAGCATCGCCGCCAACGTCACCAGCATCCAGTGTTTCTGCTCACCAAACTGCTGACGCTGCATCCCCCAGCCGGACATCAGCATAGCCGTATTTTCGTGGAATAATTTTGCCAGTTCGCGAATTTTATCCGCACTAACGCCGCAGATCGCCGCCGCCCACTCTGCCGTTTTTGGCGTCTCGTCGCTTTCACCGTTCAGATAGCGGGCAAAAACGTCGTAGCCGCTGGTACAGCGGGCCAAAAACGCATCATCCTGCCAGCCGTTTTCCACCAGCGTATGGGCGATGCCTAGCATCAACGCAACGTCGGTGCCCATGTGCGGGGCGATCCACTCCGCCGCGTCGCCAAAGAACTCCGCCGTTTCCGATCGCATCGGATCGATGCAGATCACTCGTTTCCCGCTCTGGCGCAATTGGTCGAACCATGGGATCCCCTGCTCATCGGAGGCATTCCAGGCAATTTTTAGCGTATTCAGCGGGTTGGCGCTCCACAGCACTACCACATCGCTATGCTCAAGTACCATCGGCCAGCTGGTCTGCTGCTGATAAACCTCATTGCCACCTACCACATACGGCATGATCGCCTGCGCCGCGCCGGTGGAATAATCTCCCAGATGCCCGGTATAGCCGCCCGCCAGGCTCATATAACGCTGAAGCAACGTCGCCGCTTTGTGCAGCACGCCGTTGGAACGCCAGCCGTAGGAACCCGCAAAGATGGACTCGGGGCCATAGTTGTCACGAATACGTTGGTGCTGAGCGTGAATCAAATCCAGCGCATGTTCCCAGCTCACCCGCACGAACTCATCCTGACCGCGCACACCCTGCGGGCTTTCCGGCGAGGCGAGAAATCCCTTACGTACCATTGGATAACGCACGCGAGTTTTGCTGTGCACCTGATCGCGCACGGCGGTTTGCAGCGAGTTAGCGAAAGGCGTATTGAGCGCCCCGCGCGAGGAGAGGACGTTTTCGCCATCCGTTTCAACCAGCATTGGCCCCCAGTGGGCTGCGGTGAGGATGGTTTTGGTGGCAGATGAGGTTGGCAAAGCAGGCTCCTGGTCAGCGATAGCAGGTGTGGTGACGGTCTGTTATTCGGCCGTTCAATGTTATTTACAAATTGAGATGCTCTCTGCGGAATTTTCTCCGTCTTCGGGCGTCATAATCAACCGTCACGGTCGCTGTGGCAAAGAATAAAAAAGATTAAGGAAATAAGATGAAAAAACGCGTACTCATGATTGCGGCTATCGTTAGCGGCACACTGGTCATCTCAGGCTGTACCACCAACCCTTACACCGGCGAGCGCGAGGCGGGTAAATCCGGCATCGGCGCAGGTGTCGGTTCGTTAGTCGGCGCGGGTATTGGCGCACTCTCCTCCTCAAAACATGACCGTGGCAAAGGCGCGCTGATCGGCGCGGCGGCAGGGGCTGCGCTCGGTGGCGGTATCGGCTACTACATGGACGTGCAGGAAGCGAAACTGCGCGAAAAAATGCAGGGAACCGGGGTGAGCGTGACGCGAAATGGCGACAACATCGTGCTGAATATGCCAAGCAATGTGACCTTTGATAGCAGCAGCGCCAACCTGAAACCAGCGGGTGCTAATACCCTGACCGGGGTGGCGATGGTGCTGAAAGAGTACGAGAAAACTGCCGTCAACGTCGTTGGCTACACCGACAGCACCGGCAGCCAGGAGCTGAATATGCGTCTCTCCCAGCAGCGTGCCGACAGCGTCGCCAGCTCGCTTATCACCCAGGGCGTGGCGGCAAACCGCATCCGCACCACCGGCATGGGTCCGGCTAATCCGGTCGCCAGCAATAGCACCGCAGAAGGTAAGGCGCAGAACCGTCGCGTCGAGATCACCCTTAGCCCGTTGCAGTAACTCCCCTTTGCCCGGTACTCGCCGGGCAAAATGCTTGATATAGCGGATTTTCGCGCTAAGGTGTGTGCAGATTTCAGCAAAGGAAGCCACCATGGCGAAAGCGGCGCGAGCAACCATCAGCGATGTGGCGAAAGCCGCAAAGACCGGCAAAACCAGCATTTCACGCTATCTGAACGGCGAAAAGCATCTGCTTTCCGACGATCTGTTAGGGCGAATTGAAAAAGCGATTGCCGAGCTCGATTACCGTCCTAGTCTGATGGCCCGCGGCCTGAAGCATGGCCGCACCCGGCTGATTGGTCTGATCATCGCTGATATCACCAACCCCTACTCCGTCAACGTGCTCAGCGGCATAGAAGCCGCCTGTCGCGAAAAAGGCTTTACCCTGCTGGTGTGTAACACCAATAACGAGCTGGACCAGGAGCTGCACTATCTCGACCTGCTGCGCAGCTACCAGGTGGAGGGGATTGTGGTCAATGCGGTCGGGATGCGTGAAGACGGTCTAAACCGGCTACAGCAGTCGGCGCTGCCGATGGTGCTTATCGACCGCAAAATTCCTGAGTTCGCCTGTGATGTCGTCGGTCTCGATAATACCCAGGCCGCCACCACCGCCACCGAACATCTGGTGGAAAAAGGCTTCGAAGCCTTACTGTTCCTCAGCGAACCGCTCGGCTCGGTAAACACTCGCCGCGAGCGCCTGAGCGCTTTTCGCAACACGCTCCAGCACCATGCTGGCATCATCGCGGAAAATGCCGAAGTCCCGCTCAACGACGGTGCGATGCTGGATAACGTCCTACGCCATTTCCACTCCCACCATCGCGGAATGCGCAAAGCGGTGATTTCCGCCAACGGCGCGCTGACCCTGCAAGTTGCGCGCTCTCTTAAGCGTATTGGCCTGATTTGGGGTAGCGATATCGGCCTGCTGGGCTTCGATGAGCTGGAGTGGGCCGAGCTGGCGGGCGTGGGGATTACCACCCTCAAGCAGCCAACCTGGCAGATTGGCTTCGCCGCCGTTGAGCAGGTGGTGCGCCGCATTGCGGGCAGCAATGACCCGGTCTGTGAACGGGTGTTTTCCGGTGAGCTGATCGTCAGAGGCTCTACCTCCCGCTAACGATCCTTCGTGATGGCGATCATAAATTGAACATCTTAACCTTTGCTTTGGAACCGATACCATCTAGCGTAATAAACAACGCATTAGATAATCGCCGGGAGTGTTGGGATGGCCAGAAAAATTATTGTCGTAACCGCCGCGTACGGGAATGACCACGTTAAGGCGCTGGGTGGACAGTCCGCCGTACTACCGTTTATCGCCGGTTCCGGTGCGGACGGCGTGGAAATTCGCCGCGAACTGTTTAGCGCTGATGAACTGAACCACCTGCCAGAACTGGCCGCAGACATTGAGCATCGCGGCCTGCTGGCCTGTTACTCCGCACCAGAGGCCTTGTTTGCCGCTGACGGCTCGCTCAATCCGCATCTCTCTGGCTTTTTACAGGAAGCGCAGACCCTTAACGCGCTGTGGCTAAAGCTCTCGCTGGGCCACTTTCGTCACCACAATGATCTGGAAACCCTGCGCGATATTCTGCAGGAGAGCGGAATGGCGCTGGTGGTGGAAAACGATCAGACCGACTGCGGCCAGCTGGCGCCGATGCAGCGCTTCAAAGCCGCCTGCCGGGTTAATCAGCTGCCGATCACTCTCACCTTTGATATGGGCAACTGGCTGTGGGTCGGCGATTCGCCGGAAGAAGCCGCACGCCAGCTGGCCCCCGCGGTCAGCTATATCCACGTTAAGGCAGCGGAACCGCACCATTCGCACTTTCGTGCCGTGCCGCCGGACGAAGCGTCCGACCGCTGGCTGGCGCTGCTCGACAATCTGCCCGCCGATGCTCCACGCGGGATTGAATTTCCGCTGACTGGCCATGACCTGACGGCCGTGACCCGCCGCTACGTCAACCTGTTACGCGAGGATTAAGTTATGCAAAAAACGTTAGATGTCATCACCATAGGCGAAGCCATGGCGATGTTTGTCGCTACCGAAACCGGCGAACTGGCTGAAGTAGAGCACTTTATGAAACGCGTCGCGGGCGCAGAGTTGAACGTCGCTACCGGCCTGGCCCGCCTGGGCTTAAGCGTCGGCTGGGTGAGCCGCGTCGGCGAGGATAGCTTTGGTCGCTTCGTCCTCAACGCGCTGGCGAAAGAGGGGATCGATGCACGTGGCGTGAGCAAAGATGGCCGCTACGCTACCGGTTTTCAGCTGAAATCTAAAGTTGAAAATGGAACCGATCCCATTGTGGAATATTTCCGCAAAGGTTCCGCCGCCAGCCATCTTTCACCGGATGATTTTAACGAAGCCTATTTCGCCAGCGCTCGTCACCTGCACTTAAGCGGTGTAGCCGCCGCGCTGTCGGAAAGCTCGTACGCCCTGCTGGATCACGCGGCCCGTACCATGAAGGCTCAGGGAAAAACCCTCTCATTCGACCCCAATCTGCGTCCGACGCTGTGGAAAAGCGAAGCCGAGATGGTGGAAAAACTGAACCAGCTTGCTTTTCAGGCCGACTGGGTTCTTCCCGGCTTAAAAGAGGGGATGATTCTGACCGGTCAGCAGACGCCGGAAGCCATCGCGGACTTCTATCTCACCCGCGGCGTACGCACGGTAGTGATTAAGACCGGCTCTGATGGCGCCTGGTATAAAACCGCCGATGGCGAACAAGGAGCCGTGGCGGCGATAAAAGTGGATAACGTCGTCGATACCGTCGGCGCGGGCGATGGTTTTGCCGTCGGGGTGATTAGCGCCCTGCTGGAGGGCCAGCCGCTGCGCCAGGCGGTACAACGCGGTAATAAAATTGGTTCGCTGGCCATCCAGGTCCAGGGGGACAGTGAAGGATTACCCACCCGCGAGGCGCTGGGCGAATAATCCGGTTCAGCACAATGTCATAGCCGTCCTGTACCCTACATGCAGCGCGGCGTAACGCACCTTATCGATGATGAGTGTCACCTCACTAACAGAGGCAAGCCTATGAAAAGCTCGACGAACGCAACAAAACGCTGGTGGTACATCATGCCTATCGTGTTTATCACGTATAGCCTGGCGTACCTCGACCGCGCCAACTTTAGCTTCGCTTCGGCGGCCGGTATTACTGAAGACTTAGGCATTACCAAGGGCGTCTCCTCCCTGCTGGGGGCGCTGTTCTTCCTTGGCTACTTTTTCTTCCAGATCCCCGGCGCCATTTATGCGGAACGCCGCAGCGTGCGCAAACTGATTTTTATCTGCCTGATTCTGTGGGGCGGCTGCGCCTCGCTGACCGGGATGGTGCACAACATTCCCGCGCTGGCGGCGATCCGCTTTATTCTTGGCGTCGTGGAGGCGGCCGTGATGCCGGCGATGCTGATTTACATCAGCAACTGGTTTACTAAATCCGAACGTTCGCGGGCCAATACCTTCCTGATCCTCGGCAATCCGGTCACGGTACTGTGGATGTCGGTGGTTTCCGGCTATCTGATTCAGGCCTTAGGCTGGCGTGAAATGTTTATCATCGAAGGTGTCCCGGCGATCCTTTGGGCTTTCTGCTGGTGGGTGCTGGTGAAGGATAAACCATCCCAGGTGAACTGGCTGGCCGAAAGCGAGAAAGCTGCTCTGCAGGAACAACTGGAACACGAACAGCAGGGTATTAAAGCCGTACGTAACTACAAAGAAGCCTTTCGCTCACGCAACGTTGTTCTGCTGTGCATGCAGTACTTTGCCTGGAGCATCGGGGTTTACGGCTTCGTTCTGTGGCTGCCGTCGATTATCCGCAGCGGCGGCGAAAATATGGGCATGGTCGAGGTTGGCTGGCTCTCATCCGTTCCTTACCTGGCAGCGACTATCGCGATGATCGTTGTCTCATGGGCATCCGATAAAATGCAGAACCGTAAGCTGTTCGTCTGGCCGCTGTTGCTGATTGCCGCCTTTGCTTTTATGGGGTCCTGGGCCGTTGGCAGCGATCATTTCTGGGTGTCTTATATTCTGCTGGTTATTGCCGGTGCGGCGATGTACGCCCCTTACGGGCCTTTCTTCGCCATCATCCCTGAGATGCTGCCGCGCAACGTTGCTGGCGGCGCGATGGCGCTAATCAACAGCATGGGTGCACTCGGTTCCTTCTTCGGTTCATGGTTTGTGGGCTATCTTAACGGCACCACCGGCAGCCCTTCGGCCTCGTACATTTTTATGGGAGTGGCGCTTTTCGTCTCGGTATGGCTTACTTTGATTGTTAAGCCTGCTAATAATCAAACCCTTCCGCTTGGCGCACGTCACGCCTGAACCTTTAACACAACGGAGATCCGCATGAAGCCGTCAGTTATTCTCTACAAAACGCTTCCCGACGACCTGCAACAGCGTCTGGAACAACACTTTACCGTCACTCAGGTCAAAAACCTGAGTCCGGAGACCGTTTCGCAGCACGCCTCGGCGTTCGCTGAAGCGGTAGGTCTGCTGGGTTCCAGCGAAAAAGTCGATACCGCGTTACTGGAGAAAATGCCCAAACTTCGTGCGACCTCAACCATCTCCGTCGGCTACGACAACTTCGACGTCGATGCGCTGAATGCCCATAAGGTGCTGTTGATGCACACCCCGACCGTGCTGACCGAAACCGTCGCCGATACCGTAATGGCGCTGGTGTTAAGCACCGCGCGTCGGGTGGTTGAAGTTGCTAATCGCGTGAAGGCCGGAGAGTGGACCAAAAGCATCGGCCCGGACTGGTTTGGCAACGATGTGCATCACAAAACCCTTGGGATCGTCGGCATGGGTCGTATCGGGATGGCGCTCGCCCAGCGTGCGCATGCGGGCTTCGGCATGCCGATTCTCTATAACGCTCGCCGTCAGCACCCACAGGCGGAAGAGCGCTTTAACGCCCGCTATTGCGATCTCGACACCCTGTTACAGGAAGCGGATTTTGTCTGCCTGATCCTGCCGTTGACCGAAGAAACCCATCACCTGTTTGGTAAAGAGCAGTTTGCCAAAATGAAATCTTCCGCCATCTTTATCAACGCCGGACGCGGTCCGGTGGTTGACGAGAAAGCGCTGATTACCGCCCTACAGGAAGGTGAAATTTATGCCGCCGGGCTGGATGTGTTTGAACAAGAGCCGCTGGCGAAAGACTCCCCGCTGTTAAGCCTGCCGAACGTCGTCGCGGTGCCGCATATTGGCTCAGCAACGCATGAGACTCGCTATAACATGGCGGCCTGCGCAGTGGATAATCTGATTGATGCCCTGAACGGCAAAGTCGAGAAGAACTGCGTGAATCCGCAGGTGAAGTGAGAAAAGAAAACCCGGGCCAGGGTCAAGCCGTGCCCGGGTTGTCAGAACCGTTAACGGGTTGCGTTAACTGCCGCAGTCCATGCCTGGTTAAAGGCCTGGTGCTGAGCGGCCAGCGGCCCAATCAGCGTATTATACTGACTGGCCTGCTGTGAAGTCGGGAACTGAATACCGTTCGCCACGAAGCTCACCTGCGCTTCCTGCTGAGCGACAAAATCGCCCACCTGCACCAGCTGCTGGGTAAATACCTGCGCGGCCGGAATCAGCGGCTGTAGCGCATTCGCCGGAGCGGTCACTACTTTGTTATAAACCTGGTCGAAGACCGGCTTGAGATCGTCACCCTGTTTCAGCGCACCGTGTGCAGCGTCCGCCTGCATTTTTGCGTTTTCCAACTGTTGGCTTAATACGCCTAAAGCGCCGTTTGCCTGACGTAGCGGTTCACGCTGAGTCATATAATCCTGCGGGACACGAATCGCATTTACGCTATCAACCACCGGACGCAGACCGGCATCCATCGCCTGGCTCACCTGCTGTGAATAGCCATAAATCACCGCATAATCGGAGACGAAAGGCCCGAACTGTTTTTTCTGATCGGCGGTCAGCGTCGGCAGACGTTCGCCGCTACGCATTGCCGTATTTTGCAGGAAGTCGATGAACGCTTTGCGCTGATCGCCTTCTTTATCAAAACATCCACTCAGGCTAACCACCATTAACAGGGCTGCAATAGCCGCAAACCAGCGAGAGCAGGACTTTCCTGTCGCCATTTTTTTACTCCTTTCAGCCAAAAAAAGCGCAAACAGGCACACACGTGCCAGACGCTGACAAGGATAGTCCAGGTCGGCCTTGCAGGATACCTTTTCCTGACAATCTTCCGCCTTAAAATGCCGGTTATCGCTGTTTTAGCGCGCAATAATATCGTCTGTTAAGTTCATCACAATTACCACCATCCCTCGCCCAGGCCAGGACCGAATTAACAAGCTGATTTTATTTAAATTTATTGCGTATCTTTGCTTTTACATTAGCAAAGCGGACGATAATCGCACGCTTCCCGACTAGCCTACATTGCCTGAAATGCCGTTCGATGATTTTATTAAATGAGCGATTAACGACAATTCGTTCGATAATCGCACAAACAATATCAACGCCCGCGAGGGAGATAATAATAATCTATCTCTGTCCCCCGCTCTGCCTGCCAGGAATGCCGCATGAAGAAAACAACCATCGATATTCAGGCTTTTATCAATGAACATCCCTTCACGAAATACCAGTGGATGATTCTGGCCTTATGTTTTATCACCGTCGCTATGGACGGGTTCGATACCGCGATAATCGGCTTTATTGCCTCCGACCTTGTACAGGAATGGGGGGTCGAAAAGTCAGCGTTGGGCCCGGTGATGAGCTCCGCGTTAGTGGGGCTTGCCGTCGGTGCGCTGACAGCCGGACCGCTAGCCGACCGCGTTGGGCGTAAGAAAGTGCTGATTATGTCAATCGTGGTTTTCGGTAGTTTCAGCCTGCTGACCGCCTTTGCCACCAGTCTCAATCAGTTGACGCTACTGCGTTTTCTGACCGGACTTGGACTGGGCGCCGCCATGCCAAACGCCGCGACGCTGATGAGCGAATATGCCCCCGAGCGCCGTCGGGCGCTGATGGTTAACCTGATGTTTGTCGGCTTTCCGATGGGCTCATCGCTGGGAGGTTTCCTCTCCGCCTGGATGATCCCTCACTACGGCTGGCAAAGCGTGCTGGTGCTTGGTGGCGTGATGCCGCTGCTGTTAGCGGTAGTGCTGATCTTTCTCTTACCCGAATCAGCGCGGTATATGGTGGTGAAACAGCAGCCAGCACAGCATATTGCTGCCATTTTGCGCCGCATCGCTCCCGTTCCTGAACACGCTGAATTTGAACTACGCGAAGCGGGCCAGGTAAAAGAGAAATCGGCCATTGGGGTGATTTTCTCACCACGCTATGCCGTGGGGACCGTAATGCTCTGCCTGACCTACTTCATGGGCCTGCTGATTTTCTATTTACTGACCAGTTGGCTGCCGCTGTTAATTCGCGAAACCGGCGCAACCATGAGCCAAGCCTCGATTATTACCGCGTTGTTCCCGCTGGGTGGCGGCATTGGCGTGCTCATCCTCGGCGCATTGATGGATAAGATCAACCCGAACAAGGTCGTCGCCGTAGGTTGGCTGCTGACCGGAGTATTCGTTTGTCTGGTCGGTTTCTCAACCAGCAGTCTGCTGTTGATGGGTGTGATGGTGTTTATCGCGGGCAGTATTATGAACGGCGCGCAATCATCGATGCCTGCGCTGGCTGCCGGATTCTATCCAACACAAGGACGCGCGACCGGCGTTGCCTGGATGCTGGGCATTGGGCGCTTTGGCGGCATTCTTGGCGCATTTAGCGGCGTATTCCTAATGGAAGCTCAGCTATCATTCGAGACTATTTTTACTCTATTGGCCATCCCGGCGTTCTTGTCCGCCATCGCATTATTGGTGAAATACAAACTGAGCCAACGACAATCCACGGCCCCACAGGGTGAAGTCGATAAGCTGCAAAAGGCGTAATCCATAAGGCCAGCGGGAACGCGCTGGCCTTTTCTGCTTTTCTTCTTAACTGTTTACAATAATTTTCTAAACAGGCTGGCCCTATTATTAATCATCATCTTACCCAGACCATGACCCATCAGAAGAAACCGCGTCGGCAAATAATCACCTACGTGATCATTCTTAGATCTTTTTTGCGACTATTCTTAAGAGGCTCTACAAATTTCAACCTCCGCTGTATGAAAGAGAGGAGCTCTCAATGGAATATAAAGATCCTGTATTTGAATTAATGAGCAACCTGGAACAGATTATTTTTAAAGATCAAGCACAGGCGGCAACCCTGACGCGCAAGTCCGCCGCATTCAGCGAATTTGAACAGCTACGCAAAGGTACCGGGCTCAAGATAGATGATTTCGCCAATGCCATGGGCGTCAGCGTAGCAATGGTACAAGAGTGGGAATCGAGACGCCTGAAACCCTCTTCCACCGAGATGAAATTAATGCGCCTTATTCAGGCGAACCCACAGCTTTCAAGACAGATCATCGACTAACAATTTAGGCTATACTTCGTTCAGGCTGACGGTCCTGTTAAGGACCGTTTTTAAGCCAGTGAAAAAAAAGTTTGCTATCACGGCGCGAAAATGCGTTAATGCTCGCAGGTTTGATTTAAAGACCACAGAGTATTCGAATAGAGCAGTCCTTCAAAGGTTATCGTTGATACCCCGGTAGTGAACTTTCCCTTTATCGCTTCAAATCTGTAGTCCAGACCGTAACGCCGAAAGGCTCATTTATTTTTTAAAGGTAATTCGCTATGTCCGGTAAAATGACTGGTATCGTAAAATGGTTCAACGCTGACAAAGGTTTCGGCTTCATCACTCCTGACGATGGTTCTAAAGACGTGTTCGTACACTTCTCTGCTATCCAGAACGAAGGCTACAAATCTCTGGACGAAGGTCAGAAAGTTTCCTTCACCATCGAAAGCGGCGCTAAAGGCCCGGCAGCTGGTAACGTAAACAGCCTGTAAGCTTAAAAAGCTCAAAATTTCAAGTCCCTGCCAAACGGCGGGGATTTTTTTTATCTGCGATAACCTTTAAAACGCAGGGAAGAGCAGTCACAAGGACATTCCAAATCCGGCAGAGGGATTCTCGGTAATGAGTCCGGCAGATAAGTGCAACACTGGCCATCACAGCCCGAAAGGCCACAATCATCACGCTCCTTTTTACGTTTCGGATCGTCTTTAGGCTTTTGTTTTTGCAAAGTTTCAGCCGCAAGCCGACAGTCACTGAAACGCTGACGAATCTCTCCCCAGCCGCCAATCACACCTTTCTGTTGGATAATCTCTTTGACCGCCCCCGAGCATCCTTGCGTATGATGCAGAGCGCCATAAGCACAGCGATATCCTTTACGGGGAGAGATAACACGCTGATAGAAAACGATGAATTTCAAAATCAGGTTATTCATATAGGCCTTTTATGCCGGATGCGACATGAAAGGCAATAATAACCACCATTTCTATAAGACTAATATAAATGGATTCTCAAAAAATAATTTGCTCAATTGAGAACCCATCTATCACTATTCAATACGCGCCAGCAAACCAGCCGCTTTCCCGCCACTCAAGAAAGTGGGTCAGATTCAGCGCTTGTAAAAAAGCTTCATCATGCGACACAACCAGTATCGCGCCGGGAAACTGTTCTAGTGCTTTTTCAATCGCCTGAGTGGACGCCAGGTCGAGATGATTCGTGGGTTCATCAAGTAACAGTAATTGCGTCGCTTCCCGCCGCCAGAGCACGCAGGCCAGCGCCGCCTTCAGCCGCTCTCCTCCGCTTAGGGCCGATAATGGTAGATGGACTTTGTCCGCCCCCAGCTGTAATTGCGCCAATTGGCTGCGTAGGGCACCTTCTTCTAATGGCGTATCGCCGAGATTCAGATGCATCATCACCGATAGCGACAAATCTAACTGACTCAGGTGCTGATCTAAATACGCTGCGTGAACGGATAAGCGACTGACTCCTGACTGAGCAGGTTCTAGCCCCAGCAGCGTTTTAAGCAGCGTCGTCTTACCGCAACCATTGGGGCCGCGCAGCGCCACCCGCATCGGCCCATCAAGCCGCCAGCTCAGCGGTAGCATATGCGCATGCGCCAACTGCAACGCTTCCAGCTCCAGCACCTGTTTTCCCGCAGCGACCTGGCTACCGGGCAAAGTAAACATCACCGGGTTGTCCTCCTCTACCCGTTCACGCGCCTGTACTACCGCATCGTTGAGAGCGCTATTTTGTTCACGATGCTGGCGCTTAAGGGTGCCGGGGCGCTCTTTCGCCGCCCCTTTGTAAGCCACCCGTTCGAATGAGGCGATATTTAGCGTGTCGATAGTTCGTAACGTCTGCGCAGAACGCCGCTGGCAGGCATCATGCTCTTTTTGCAAACGTGCGCGGGTACGTCTTCGCTCAGTAGCAGCATGCTCCAGCGCGGCGCGAGCCGCCTGTTGTTCCAGCTCGCGCTGCTGCTGATAATCCGCGTAGTTTCCGCCATAGCTGCGCAGAGCCGCGGGCGTCAACTCAAGGATGCGCGGCATTCTGGCCAGCAACTCCCGGTCATGGCTGGCAATCAGCGCCCCGCCACGCCAGCGTTCAAGCTGCTGATACAGCCACTCGCGGCCCTGTCGGTCCAGATGGTTGGTGGGTTCATCAAGCAGTAAATAGTCCGCGCCACTGAGAAATGCTCTGCATAACAGCGCTTTCACGCGTTCACCACCGCTCAGCGAAGAGGCCGGACGTTCGGGGGAAAATTCACCTAAACCAGCATCCATGAATCCTGCACGCAGGCGATCCGGAAGATCCCAAAAACCATCAAGATGTTCAAGGTCGTCAGCACGTCCTTCACCTCGATTCAGGCGAGCCAGAGCAGCGAAAACAGATTCAAAGCCTAATAACTCAGCCAGCGTAGTATTTGGGGTCATCGCATGCTGCTGCGCCACGTAGCTAACTGAAGCAATACGCTCGATACTTCCGCCAGACGGTGAGTCACCCCCCGCCAGCAAACGCAGAAGCCTGGTTTTTCCGACGCCATTGCGCCCAACCAGGCCACAGAGGGAGCCTTCGAGCGATAAATTCAGCGGACCAAAAAGCGTATCTCCTGTCGCAAACTGACAGGTGACCTGATGCAAAATAAAAGAAGGGGACTGGGCACTATGAGCCATAAGCACTCCTGAATGAAATTAATACCTCCCCTGCCCGCAAATAGCGCCAAGCAAGGAGCGAAATTCATCAGTCGTGTTTGTTCATTTGTTGCGTGCTCTCCAGTAAGACGAGGGATTCGTCGGGACATAGGATAGCCACATCGCGGCAGGGATTTCAAGCCTGTTTTTTCAACAGGTAGACAGACAGGGGGAAAAAGGCCTCCTGATATCAGGAGGCAAAACATTTATTTGATGAAAAATGAAAGGGTGTATTGAGAATGCTTAACACCAAAAGAATGGTGGGGATAGCTCCCCACCAGACACTCTTACTGTTTAATTTCACAGGCTAAGAATGCCACCAGCTCAATATTTCCCTGCCTGAGTTGTAATTCACACAGTGAATCGCGAACCATCCAGGTAAATAATAAAACAGTGAAGCAAATCACTATTAAGCCAAACAACAGATACTTTTGCGGCATTCCTCGCCTCCAGTGTTGATTTTCAACAGGTAAGAGGCTACTCTTATGGTGTTGATGCATAGGGGAGCCTCACTTTGATTACCATCAGGTGGGGCTTTTCTCTATCTGTCTCCTGCAGAATACCTGAGACAAACAGTCTCAAGCACCCGCAAGTATTCTACCGTAAATATCCAACTAGACGGCGTTGATATATTCCTAAAAAATTCTCTACTGCTGAATGAAATTAACAAAAGTATTAATTAGAGAATTATTAACGGTTCACTTATTTATATTTCAGACATAAAAAAACCTGCCCAGAGGCAGGTCTTTTATTATTAACGATACGCTTACTGCAGCAGAGAAATATCCGCTACCTGCAGGAACAGATCGCGCAGCTTAGACAGCAGCGTCAGGCGGTTTACGCGCACGTTCTGATCTTCAGCGTTAACCATCACGTTCTCGAAGAATTCATCTACCGGTTCACGCAGAGAGGCCAGCTCAATCAGAGCTTTCTGATAACGGCCCTCGGCGAAGTACGGTTGCAGTTTATCGCGCAGCACGACTAAATGGCCTGCCAGCTTAATTTCTGCCGCGTCCTTCAGCACGGAAGCATGAACGATATCGTTCAGCGTTACGTCTGATTTCGCCAGAATATTGGAGACTCGCTTGTTCGCTGCCGCCAGCGCAGCAGACTCTTCGAGGGTACGGAAGTGCGAGACCGCCTTCATACGCGCATCAAAGTCTGCCGGACGAGTCGGACGACGCGCCAGTACCGCCTGAATGATATCAACGGTATAGCCTTCGTCCTGATACCAGGCACGGAAACGACCGAGCATGAAATCGATAACTTCATCGACAACTTTCGCATTAGTCAGCTTGTCACCGTACAGACGTACCGCTTCTTCGGTCAGCGTTTGCAGATCCAGATTCAGGTTCTTCTCGACGATGATGCGCAGCACGCCCAGCGCGGCACGACGCAGCGCAAACGGGTCTTTATCGCCTTTCGGATGCTGACCGATACCAAAGATACCCGCCAGGGTGTCCATCTTATCGGCAATCGCGACCGCACAGGCAACCGGGTTGGACGGCAGGTCATCACCGGCAAAGCGCGGCTGATACTGCTCGTTCAGCGCGACGGCCACATCTTCCGCTTCGCCATCGTGACGCGCGTAGTGCATACCCATCACGCCCTGGGTGTCGGTGAACTCAAAGACCATGTTGGTCATCAGGTCGCACTTGGACAACAGGCCCGCGCGGGTGGCGTGATTAACGTCAGCGCCAATCTGCTCGGCAATCCAGCCCGCCAGCGCCTGAATACGGTCAGTCTTGTCGCGCAACGTACCCAGCTGTTGCTGGAATAGCACGGTTTGCAGACGCGGCAGATGGTCTTCCAGGCGTTTTTTACGGTCGGTATTAAAGAAGAATTCGGCATCCGCCAGACGTGGGCGCACAACCTTCTCGTTGCCGGAAATAATCTGAATCGGATCTTTCGATTCGATATTAGCGACGAAGATAAAGTTCGGCAGCAGTTTGCCGTCGTTCGCGTAAACCGGGAAGTACTTCTGGTCACCTTTCATGGTGTGAACCAGCGCTTCAGACGGTACGGCGAGGAATTTCTCTTCGAATTTTGCGGTCAGAACAACCGGCCATTCAACCAGGGAAGTCACTTCTTCCAGCAGGCTTTCGCTCAGATCGGCATTACCGCCAATTTTACGCGCAGCTTCTTCAGCATCGGCTTTGATTTTCGCTTTACGCTCGGCATAATCGGCAATGACTTTGCCGCGCTGGCGCAGGATTTCAGGATACTGGTCGGCATTATCGATGGTGAATTCAGGCTCGCCCATAAAGCGGTGACCACGAATCACACGGTCAGACTGGATACCCAGAATCGTTGCCGGAATAACTTTGTCGCCCAGCAGCAGCGTCACGGTGTGAACCGGACGCACAAAGTGCACGTCTGACGCGCCCCAGCGCATCAGCTTCGGGATTGGCAGCTTCGCCAGCGAGGTGGCAATCATATTCGGCAGCAGCGCTTCGGTGCTTTCGCCCTTCACGTGTGCGCGATACAGCAACCATTCGCCTTTGTCGGTGGCCAAACGCTCAGCCTGATCGACGGTGATACCGCAGCCACGCGCCCAACCCTCAGCCGCTTTGCTTGCTTTACCTTCGGCATCAAACGCCTGGGCAATCGCCGGGCCGCGTTTTTCGACTTCGCGATCGGCTTGCGCCGCCGCCAGATTTGCCACTTTCAGCGCCAGACGACGCGGAGCAGCAAACCATTCAACTTTACCGTGCTCGAGGCCAGCGTTATCCAGCTCCGCAGTCACGTTCGCAGCAAAGGATTCAGCCAGGCTGCGCAGTGCTTTTGGTGGCAACTCTTCAGTGCCGATTTCCACCAGGAAAGTTTTCTCAGACATGGCCGCCTCTTATTTATTCTTGTTGCACATCGGGAAACCAAGGGCTTCACGGGAAGCATAGTAAGCTTCAGCCACTGCTTTGGTCAGAGTGCGGATGCGCAGAATATAGCGCTGACGCTCGGTGACGGAGATGGCTTTACGCGCGTCCAGCAGGTTAAAGCTATGGGCGGCTTTCAGAATACGCTCGTAGGCAGGCAGCGGCAGCGGGTTTTCCAGCGCCAGCAGCAGCTGAGCTTCTTTCTCATACTGCTCAAAGCAGGAGAACAAGAAGTCGACGTCTGCATATTCGAAGTTGTAAGTCGATTGCTCGACTTCGTTCTGATGGAACACGTCGCCGTAGGTGGTTTTACCCAGCGGGCCGTCGCTCCAGACCAGGTCGTAAACGCTGTCTACGCCCTGAATGTACATCGCCAGGCGCTCCAGGCCGTAGGTGATCTCACCGGTAACCGGTTTACACTCCATACCGCCGACCTGCTGGAAGTAGGTAAACTGCGTCACTTCCATGCCGTTCAGCCACACTTCCCAGCCCAGACCCCAGGCTCCCAGCGTTGGGTTTTCCCAGTTGTCTTCCACGAAGCGAATATCGTGAATAGTTGGATCCATACCCAGCTCTTTCAGAGAACCGAGGTACAGCTCCTGAATGTTATCCGGAGAAGGTTTAATCACCACCTGGAACTGATAGTAGTGCTGTAAACGGTTCGGGTTTTCACCGTAGCGGCCGTCGGTCGGACGACGAGAAGGCTGAACATAGGCGGTAGCCATCGGCTCTGGCCCCAGCGCGCGCAGGCAAGTCATGGGGTGAGAGGTGCCGGCGCCAACTTCCATGTCCAATGGTTGAACAATGGTGCAGCCCTGGCGAGCCCAGTAATCCTGTAAGGTCAGGATCAAGCCCTGGAAGGTCCTGGTATCAAACTTTTGCATATTATTTCGTGCTGGATACGTGTGGATTTAAAGGAAGGGATCAGTATACCCGCTGACTGAGAGATATACAGTATGAAACGGGGTTGTTTAAGGAAAATTGCGGAAATTAACGCCATCACGCGGCACCAGAGCCGCATTTAGCGCATGGAAAGATGCAAAAACTGCCCGTCCGGATCAAAAGAACAGATAAAGCGCTCATTCTGCGAGGTCATACCCGAAAGCTCATAGCTTCCCTGGAACTGTTCAACATGGCTAACATCGACCTGCCGAATACCTGTACTGTAACGTATTGCCGCATTATCCTTGCACAATTGCTCCATATTGAGAGTCGTTTGCGGCGTTATCTGCGCTCTTTGCGCTTTTTGCTCTGGCTGAGATGGCATCTGGCTACAGCCCGCCAGCAGAAGCAACAGCAGTCCAGAAAATACATATTTCATCACCACTTTTCTCGACCACCTTGTGAGTAAATTGTTATTGTGCAGATTGCGTAAATTGACCCAGCCATTGTGCAAATCGGTCCATGTCACGACAAGTCTATGGCGATAAACTCAGATTATTCCACTGAGATACCATCGAATAATCGAAGTCAGACCCTTTTTGAGAGGACGCAATTGAGGCCCTGATGCAGGAAAAAATTAACTGGATTACCAATTTGCGCGGTATTGCTTGCCTGATGGTGGTGATGATTCATAGCACCACCTGGTACATCACTCACCCGCATACTATCAGCCTGCTGGATTGGGACATTGCTAATTTCCTTAACTCCGCATCCCGCGTCAGCGTACCGCTATTTTTCATGATTTCAGGCTATTTATTTTTCGGTGAGCGTAGTGCTCAGCCCCGGCATTTTCTGCGCATTGGCCTGTGCATCCTCTTTTACAGCGCGCTATCTCTGCTCTATATCACCCTGTTCACCCATATCAACGTCGAACTATCGCTAAAGAATGTGCTGCAAAAGCCAGTCTTCTATCACCTGTGGTTTTTCTTCGCGATCACCGTGATTTATCTGCTCTCGCCGTTAATCCAGGTTAAACAGGTCAGCGGTAAGATGCTGCTGGCACTCATGCTGGTTATTGGCATCATGGCAAATCCCAATATGGTGGCGGTGAAAGCAGGCGGAATCGAATGGCTGCCAGTTAATCTCTATATCAGTGGCGATGCCTTTTATTATGTGCTGTACGGCATTCTGGGCCGGGCAATTGGGATGATGGACACCGATAGAAAATGGCTGACGCCACTGTGCGCAACGCTCTTTCTGGCAACAGTATGGGTGATATCACGTGGCACGCTGTATGAGCTGCGCTGGCGCGGCGACTTTGGCGATACCTGGTATTTATACTGCGGACCCGCAGTTTTTATCTGCGCGATTACCCTACTGACGCTGGCAAAAAATACGCTCAATACGCGCCAGATACCGCTTATTGCGCCAATCGCCCGCCATTCCTTAGGGATTTACGGCTTTCACGCACTGATCATCCACGCGCTTCGCGCCAGTGGGCTTGAACTGACGCGCTGGCCGTTGCTGGATATCGTGTGGATTTTTAGCGCCGCGCTGCTGGGAAGCTTGCTGCTCTCAACCCTGGTTCAACGGTTCGATAGCCGTCGCCTGGTGAGCTAGGGTTATTCTGCGGAGTCTTGCTGCGCCACGCGTTTCGATACTGTTTTACGGGGCAATGTTGATGCGCCGTATAAACACACAAACCACGCCGCCACGTAGATGATCTTCTCATCCCAACCGGCGGGCACAAACATGGCGCCGACCATTAATAAACCAACTGATAGCAGGAGTACCAGGCGACATAACGAAGCAAAGCCATCATCTTTTTTACGTTCTTCTTGCATCGTACGCTGATGGGCTAACATCGCGAATAGCCCCATCACCAGAACGCCGAGAAAATAACCTTTACCGCTAAATAACGGGCAGGTACGCCAGATACCCACCAGATAAACCAGCGCCCCAATAGCCATTAATAGCTTTGGAATAATATTATTTTTCATAGGGCCTCCCTGGCAAAAAAACAGCCCTCATTATGTACTGATGAAACGTGATTATCGGTACTTTTCGCATTCGAAATGACAAATTCGGAATATATAAATACACACAGCGAATGAATAAATCAGGACATATTCAAAGAATGGATTCGCCCCATCAACTGGGGCGAATTTATCAGGACATCAACGGTAAAAGCTGCTGATAAATCTGCCGGAAGGTTTCCCGACGAGGGGCATAACGGGCAAAACGTTCGGCATCCGGACGATGAGCCTGTTCCAACGGGAGTTGCGGGAGCAGATCAGAGAATGCGACATTTTTATGTAGTGCTAACTGCGCTAGTCTCGCCGCGCCAAGCGCCGGACCGACATCGCCGCCGGTGCGAAAATCAAGCTGTTGACCGCTAATATCCGCGAGCATTTGCCGCCAGTACGCGCTGCGCGCACCGCCGCCAATCAGCGTTACGCTCTCTGGCTTAACGCCGCAGGCGTGAACAACATCCATCCCATCTGCCAGGGCATAGCCAACGCCCTCCAATACCGCTCGCGCCAGTTCCGCTGGGCCATGCTGATGGGTCAGGCCGAAAAAGACGCCTTTCGCCTGCGGATTGTTATGCGGCGTACGTTCTCCGGATAAGTAGGGCAAGAACCAGACCGGATTGGCATCGTCGTTAGCCGATTCCGCCGCTGCAATCAGCGCTGGAACCGTACCGAGACCGGTTAATTTCGCCGCCCAATCGAGGCAAGATGCCGCACTCAGCATCACCGACATCAGATGCCAGCGTCCGGGCAGCGCGTGACAGAAACTGTGAACGGCGCTTTCCGGTTTGCTAAGAAAACCGTCGCTGACGGCAAAGTAGACGCCCGATGTTCCCAGCGACAGCATCGCCTGACCGGCATCCGCCATGCCCACGCCAACCGCACCCGCCGCGTTATCGCCGCCACCGGCCACAACCAGCGCTTCCGGCATATTCCACGACTGCGCGATGGAAGAACGAAGCGAGCCCGTCACCTCACAACCTTCAAACAGCGCGGGCATGTTATCGCGGCTCAGCCCGCAGGCAGCGAGCATTTCATCGCTCCAGTCGCGTCGCGCCACGTCCATCCACATCGTACCGGCAGCATCAGACATATCGCTGGCAAACTCGCCGGTCATACGTAAACGTAAATAATCTTTTGGTAGTAAAACTTTATCAACCTGGCGGAAGACTTCAGGTTCGTGGCGCTGAACCCACAGCAGCTTCGGCGCGGTAAATCCAGGCATCATCAGATTGCCGGTTATCTCCCGCGAACGGCTGACTTTATCTTCCAGCAGCGCGCACTCTTCGCCACAGCGGCCGTCATTCCATAAAATCGCAGGGCGCAGAACGCGCTGTTGTTTATCCAGCAGCGTTGCGCCGTGCATCTGCCCGGCAATGCCTAAGGCTTTGACCTCGCGCAGAGAGTGTTGCGCGCCCAACGCTTTCATTGCGTTGTCTGTCACCTGCCACCAGTGTTCAGGATCTTGTTCGGACCATAGAGGGTGCGGACGCGATACGTCGAGCTTTTCGGTATGTGAAGCCACGACCTCGCCCTGCTCGTTGAGCAAAATGGCCTTAACACCCGAGGTACCCAGATCAATCCCGATATACATACAGTCTCTCCTTACCAGCGCGCCACGACTGAGCGTGGCGCGAATAGAGCATCTGCTATAGCCAATGCCCGGGCTAGCCGGGCATCATCATTAATTATCAAACAGATAGCGATTAACAACGTTTTCCAGCAGCTCCTGATGGCCGCTTTGATGCTGCGGAGCCAGGTTATGTTGAGTCGCATACTGAGCGATTTCAGTCAGATTCATCTGCCCTTTAAGGATTTGCTGGCCCAGCTCACCGTTCCAACCGGCATAACGTTTGGCAACGCGTTTATCCAGGTCACCGCCTTCAATCATACGAGCTGCCACTTTTAAGGCCAGCGCCATAGTGTCCATCGCGCCAATGTGACCGTAGAACAGGTCGTATTTATCGGTGCTCTGACGACGCACTTTAGCATCAAAGTTCAGACCGCCAGTGGTGAAGCCGCCCGCTTTAAGGATTTCGTACATCACCAGCGCGTTTTCTTCAACGCTATTCGGGAACTGGTCGGTGTCCCAACCCAGTTGCGGATCACCACGGTTAGCATCAACGGAGCCAAACAGGCCAAGAGCGATGGCGGTAGCAATTTCGTGATGGAAAGTGTGACCTGCCAGCGTCGCGTGGTTCGCTTCGATATTCAGTTTGATCTCTTTTTCCAGACCGAACTGCTTGAGGAAACCGTACACGGTAGAAGCGTCGTAATCGTACTGATGCTTTGTTGGCTCCTGCGGTTTTGGCTCGATCAGCAGCGTGCCCTGGAAGCCAATTTTGTGTTTGTGCTCAACGACCAGTTGCATAAAGCGACCAATCTGCTCGCGTTCCTGGCGCAGGTCGGTATTCAGTAAGGTTTCATAGCCTTCACGACCGCCCCACAGAACGTAGTTTTCGCCGCCCAGTTTATGGGTCGCATCCATCGCAGTAACCACCTGAGTCGCCGCCCAGCTGAATACTTCCGGATCCGGATTCGTTGCCGCACCTGCGCCGTAACGTGGGTTAGTAAAGCAGTTCGCCGTGCCCCACAGCAGCTTGACGCCGCTCTGCTGCTGTTTTTCTGCCAGCACATCAACCATCTGCGCGAAGTTATTGGCATATTCTTTCAGGGACGCGCCTTCCGGAGAGACGTCGATATCGTGGAAGCAGTAATAAGGCACGTTCAGCTTGTGGAAAAACTCAAAAGCGACATCGGCTTTACGCTTCGCCATTTCCAGCGCTTCGCCCGGCTGCTGCCAGGGACGATTAAAGGAACCCACACCGAACATGTCAGCACCATTCCAGCAGAAGGTGTGCCAGTAGCAGGCCGCAAAGCGCAGGTGGTCTTCCATGCGTTTGCCCAGCACCAGCTCATCCGGATTGTAATGACGGAAAGCCAATGGGTTAGCGGATTTCGGGCCTTCATAACGAACGCGATCAAGTTGATCGAAATAGGTCTGCATAATGAACTCCATATTCAGGGGTGCGGCGAGTAATAAGTCATAATCCAATATAGAATTCTCCTTTTACTTTCCTCAATTACGTTATTTCACACCGCAATTGAGAGAATTCACAAACGTGCGCCAGGTCGCAAAAATAATACGTAAAACGCCTAATTTCGCTGCTTACATGATGAGAGATCAATGAAATACGATGATAATTGATTATTAAAGTACGATCACGGTCATAAATTCACAAATAAACAAAATTTCATAACCGTAAAATAAGCATAGATAATTGCCATCGCCCGTTTCCGAGTTAAAAATCTTCTTTGTATCAGGCCGTTTATTTTCATCACCCTTCTTATCCTGCACTTTACAAAAAAGGTGTTATTATTATGAAGATAAAGAACCTTTGCCTTACGCTCTGTGCCGCGCTGGTCCTCACTAGCTTTTCGGGTATCGCTAAAGAAGTTAAAATTGGCATGGCTATTGATGACCTCCGCCTTGAGCGCTGGCAAAAAGATCGTGATATTTTTGTCAATAAAGCTGAATCATTAGGTGCGAAAGTATTTGTACAATCAGCAAATGGCAACGAAGAAACCCAAATGTCGCAAATCGAAAACATGATAAATCGCGGCGTCGACGTTCTGGTTATTATTCCGTACAACGGCCAGGTGCTCAGCAATGTGATTAAAGAAGCAAAACAGGAGGGCATTAAAGTTCTTGCTTATGACCGACTGATCAATAATGCCGATATTGATTTTTATATTTCCTTTAATAATGAAAAAGTGGGTGAAATGCAGGCCCAAAGCCTGGTCGATAAAGTCCCTCAGGGAAACTATTTTCTGATGGGCGGCTCCCCTGTCGATAATAACGCCAAGCTGTTCCGCGCCGGACAGATGAAAGTCCTCAAGCCCTATATTAATGATGGCAAAATTAAAATCGTTGGCGATCAGTGGGTCGACGGCTGGCTACCAGAAAATGCGCTGAAAATTATGGAGAACGCCCTGACCGCCAACAATAACAAAATTGATGCGGTCGTCGCCTCTAACGACGCTACCGCCGGCGGTGCTATTCAGGCCTTAAGCGCCCAGGGTCTTGCGGGTAAAGTGGCAATTTCCGGCCAGGACGCCGATCTCGCGGGCGTAAAACGCATTATCGCAGGCACCCAGACGATGACCGTCTACAAACCGATCACCACCCTTGCCACCACTGCGGCGGAGATCGCCGTCGAACTGGGCAACGATAAACAACCCCAGGCAGACGCCACGCTCAACAACGGGCTGAAAGATGTACCGTCGCGGCTGCTGACACCAATCGAAGTCAATAAAGACAATATTGATCAGACGGTGATTAAAGACGGCTTTCACAAAAAGAGCGAACTGTAATTGCTGACGCCCCTTTCCGGGGCGTTATCCTCGTCCAGCCGGATATCGCTTATGCGGAGCATCTATGTCCTGGTTACTCGAAATGAAAAACATTAGCAAAACCTTCGGTGTGGTGAAGGCGATTGATAATGTCAGCCTGCGGCTGAACGCCGGGGAAGTGGTTTCCTTATGCGGAGAAAATGGCTCCGGAAAATCCACGCTGATGAAGGTACTTTGCGGAATATATCCGCACGGAAGTTATGAAGGAGAAATTATTTTTTCCGGGGAAATATTACAGCCCGGGCATATTCGCGATACCGAGCGTAAGGGGATCGCCATCATTCACCAGGAGCTGGCGCTGGTAAAACACCTGACCGTTCTGGAGAATATTTTTCTCGGCGCGGAGATCTCTCGCTACGGCTTGCTGGATTATGAAACCATGACCTTACGCTGTGAGAAACTGCTGGCTCAGGTCAATTTATCTATTTCACCCGATACCCGTGTCGGAGATTTAGGTCTCGGTCAGCAGCAACTGGTCGAAATAGCCAAAGCGCTAAATAAACAGGTACGGCTGTTAATTCTCGATGAACCCACCGCCTCATTAACTGAACAAGAAACAGCCATTCTGCTGACTATTATTCGCGATCTGCAAAATCACGGTATCGCCTGTATTTATATTTCCCATAAACTCAATGAAGTCAAAGCCATATCAAACACCATCTGCGTAATCCGCGACGGCCAGCATATCGGCACTCGCAACGCCGATGGCATGAATGAAGATGACATCATCACCATGATGGTGGGCCGCGAGCTCACGGCACTTTATCCCAATGAAGCCCACAGCTGCGGCGATGAAATTCTGCGGGTTGAGAACTTAACCGCCTGGCACCCGGTGAATCGCCACATCAAGCGGGTCAACGACATCTCTTTCTCGCTGCGGCGCGGCGAAATTTTGGGTATTGCCGGGCTGGTCGGCGCGGGTCGTACCGAAGCGGTTCAATGCTTATTTGGCGTCTGGCCGGGCCGCTGGCAGGGAAAAATTTTCATTGATGGTCAGCAGGTAGCGATTCACAACTGCCAGCAGGCTATCGCGCTGGGCATTGCCATGGTGCCGGAGGACAGGAAAAAAGACGGTATCGTGCCAGTTATGGCGGTAGGTAAGAACATCACGCTGGCTGCCCTGAGCCAATTTACCGGCCCGCTGAGCAGCCTTGACGATGCCGGTGAGCAACACTGCATTCAGCAATCCATCCAGCGCCTGAAAATCAAAACCTCATCACCGGAACTGGCGATTGGTCGCCTGAGCGGCGGCAATCAGCAAAAGGCAATCCTCGCCCGCTGCCTGCTGCTGAATCCGCGCATTCTGATCCTCGATGAGCCCACCCGCGGCATCGACATCGGCGCTAAATACGAAATCTACAAGCTGATTAATCAGCTAGTGCAGCAGGGGATCGCCGTCATTGTCATTTCATCTGAGCTTCCCGAAGTGCTTGGGCTAAGCGACCGGGTGCTGGTGATGCATGAAGGCAAGCTGAAAGCCAATTTGATCAACCAGGACCTGACCCAGGAACAGGTGATGGAAGCCGCACTGAGGAGCGAACGCCATGTCGAAGAACACGTCGTCTGAAATAAAACTCACCCCGCCAGCCCCTGCCGCACTGTCAGGGCTAAAAGGCATGAATCTCCAGGTTTTCGTGATGATCGCCGCCATCGTGGCGATTATGCTGTTTTTCACCTGGACCACTGAAGGCGCTTATCTGAGCGCGCGCAACATCTCCAACCTGCTGCGCCAGACCGCTATCACCGGCATTCTCGCAGTCGGGATGGTGTTTGTGATTATTTCCGCCGAGATCGATCTCTCTGTCGGTTCAATGATGGGCCTGCTCGGAGGCGCGGCGGCGATTTTCGATGTCTGGCTCGGCTGGCCCCTACCGCTGACGATTGTTGTCACGCTGGCGCTGGGCCTGATACTAGGGGCCTGGAACGGTTGGTGGGTCGCCTATCGCAAAGTCCCCTCGTTTATCGTGACCCTTGCCGGAATGCTGGCGTTTCGCGGCATTCTGATCGGCATTACCAACGGCACCACCGTCTCCCCCACCAGCCCGGCAATGTCGCAAATCGGCCAGAGCTATCTCCCTGATGGCATTGGCTTCGCTATTGGCGTCGTGGGAATGGCGGCGTTTATTATCTGGCAATGGCGTGGGCGGATGCGGCGCCAGGCATTAGGCCTGACGACGCCGGCATCAACCGCAACCGTGGGTCGTCAGACTATTACCGCCGTTATCGTTTTGGGTGCAATCTGGCTGCTAAACGACTACCGCGGCGTACCGACGCCGGTACTTATCCTTGCAGCCCTTCTGTTGGTTGGGATGTTTATGGCCACGCGTACCGCTTTTGGGCGGCGCATCTACGCCATCGGCGGAAACCTGGAAGCCGCGCGCTTATCCGGTATTAGCGTTGAACGCACCAAGCTGGCAGTATTTGCCATTAATGGCCTGATGGTAGCTATCGCCGGGCTGATCCTCAGCTCGCGACTGGGTGCAGGTTCACCTTCCGCCGGTAACATCGCCGAGCTGGATGCTATCGCCGCCTGCGTGATCGGCGGTACCAGCCTTGCGGGTGGCGTTGGCAGCGTCGCAGGGGCCGTTATGGGGGCATTTATCATGTCCGCGCTGGATAACGGCATGAGCATGATGGACGTCGCCACCTTCTGGCAGTACATCGTCAAAGGCGTCATTCTATTACTGGCGGTGTGGATGGATTCAGCCACTAAACGTCGAAGCTGATCGCATAAAAAATAAATATGCCCGAATTATTTGCGCTACCGCCAAACTTAGGCACAAGTAGCTTGAAATAATTCGGGCATTGGTCGGTATTGTACGACCAGCGAAAGAGACCAGGAACAACACTATGTTTGAAAAGCGTCACCGTATTACGCTGTTATTCAACGCCAACAAAGCCTACGACCGCCAGGTTGTTGAAGGCGTTGGCGAATATTTGCAAGCATCGCAATTGGAATGGGACATCTTCATTGAGGAAGATTTCCGGGCGCGAATTGAAAACATTAAGGAGTGGTTAGGCGACGGCGTCATTGCCGATTACGACGACCCGGAAATTGAAAATCTGCTGATCGGCGTCGATGTTCCTATCGTCGGCGTCGGTGGCTCTTTCCATCGTCCGGAATGCTATCCGCCGGTTCACTACATCGCTACCGATAACGCCGCGCTGGTCGAAAGCGCGTTTCTCCATCTGAAAGAAAAAGGCATCAACCGCTTCGCCTTTTACGGTCTGCCCACTTCCAGCTGCAAAGGCTGGGCCGCCGAGCGCGAGCACGCGTTTTGCCAGCTGGTCGCCAGAGAAAAATATCGCGGCGTGGTGTATCAGGGTCTCGAGACAGCGCCGGAAAACTGGCAGCATGCGCAAAATCGGCTTGCCGACTGGCTACAAACATTGCCGCCGCAAACCGGAATTATCGCTGTCACCGATGCCCGCGCACGCCACGTGTTACAGGCCTGCGAGCGGCTGCATATTCCGGTCCCGGAAAAGCTGTGCGTGATTGGCATTGATAACGAAGAGCTTACCCGCTACCTGTCGCGCGTCGCTCTGTCATCCGTCGCCCAGGGCACCCGCCAGATGGGCTATCAGGCCGCGAAGCTGCTGCATCGTCTGCTGGAAAACGAAGACTTACCGTTGCAGCGGCAATTGATTCCGCCGATGCGCGTAATAGAGCGTCGTTCCACCGACTATCGTTCGCTGTCCGATCCGTCAGTTATTCAGGCAATGCACTATATCCGTAACAACGCCTGTAAAGGGATTAAGGTCGAGCAGGTGCTGGATGCCGTCGGTATCTCCCGCTCGAACCTTGAAAAGCGCTTCAAGGAGGAGGTGGGCGAGACGATTCATACGATGATCCACAGCGAAAAGTTAGAAAAAGCGCGCAGCCTGCTGGTATCGACTACGCTGTCGATTAACGAAATTTCGCAGATGTGCGGCTACCCATCGCTGCAATATTTCTATTCAGTGTTTAAGAAAGAGTACGACGTGACGCCGAAGGAGTACCGCGACCGGCACAGTGAAGTGATGATGTAGAACGCAAAGAAAAATGCCCGGGCTTGCGCACCGGGCATTAGACGACATGTATGAGCAATTACATGTGTGCGGCAATTAACCGCTGGTTATCCTGATACATCGCGAAGAGAAAGTTGTTATAGCTCGACCCTTTGGTCGAATAGCCCTTCAGCTTGTGAATCATCGTGCTGGCGGTCAGCTCCTGATCGGCCTGGCGCATTTGCGCACGCGATTTACGGAACGACGAATAGGCCGGATGCGTATTCAGATTTCTCACGTAGGCCTGAACGGACTCCTCTACAGAATCAAACTGGGAGTAGCCCTTCACCGCACCGCGACAGTTTCCACCGCCACACTTCATACCAAACAGATTGTTGTTCACCCGCGCCAACTTTGACGTTCCCCAGCCGCTTTCCGCAGCTGCCATGGTTGCTACCATGCTATTCGGAATAATGTCGACGCGCTCAAGCAGCGAATTCCATGGAATATGGCGAGTATTGCCAGACCATTTCACTTTATAGCGTGAAGCGATCTCTTTCAGGCGCGCACGCTCGCTCGGTGACCAGCGTGCATCGTACTGCTTGGTTACAAGCCAGTTACGATCGGCGGTAATCACCTGATTCTGTTTCGTAATATAAGGCATTACCGTCCGGAGAAACGCTTTTTTCCTTGGTGTCCCGGAAGGGTATTTTCGCAAATCAGGAAGTGAACTGCTCTTTACACTATTGCGAGAATACTCTTGTTTACTGCTTACCTTGCTTACTTTAACCGTACTTTTCTTCTTAACTTCTGAGGCTTTATGACTCGTTGTTGCTGTGTGTGTTGTTGCCAGCACACTACCTGAAAATAAACAGGTAAGTAACATGAGTATCGCAGCCCCATATCGTCGCATGGGAATCGATATCATTAGGTCTCCTGGTCGGATTTAATCATTCCAACACCTTGTTTTTCGCAAAAAATCGATGGTTGAATCGCGAATAGTATCAAAAATACCCAGATGACGCACCCACAGAAATAGTCCAATTCCGAAAAGCTGTCATCTGAAATCGGTTTCTGCGGCATTACATCCGCTCAAAAATGCGACAACCATCTCATTTTGCGCTCATTTTTTGAGCGCGATCACTCACCCTTATTCATCCTCCCAGGAAAATCAGAGACGGGATGAGTTCATTGGATAAGCAAACGCGCAAACTGAACAAAACACCGCACACAGGACTCCGGAATGAAACTCGCTGCGCTTGCGTCGCTGCTGTTGCCTGGGATGGCCTTCGCCGCCTGGACCACCGCAGATTTCCCCGCCTTTACCGAAGAAGGCACCGGCAGATTTATCAGTCAAAACGAGGTAGCAAAGGGTACGCGCCCTCTGCGAATTAATTTTGACCAACAGTGCTGGCAGCCCGCTGGCATCATCAAACTCAACCAGATGCTTTCCATGGAGCCCTGTCGCGATCCAGCACCGCAGTGGCGCGTATTCCGCGATGGTCGCTATACCCTGGAAGTCGATACCCGTTCGGGCACGCCAACCCTGATGGTTTCCCTGGAGGAGAAACAGACTGCCGCCGCCGCGCCGCAGCTGAAGCAGTGTCCGAAATGGGATGGCAAACCGTTGACCATCGACGTCAGCAAATCCTTCGCCGAAGGCAGTAAAGTTCGCGACTTCTATAGCGGCAATGTCGCCACCGTCAGCGGCGGTAAAATTACCCTCCAGCCCGCGTTTAACAGCAATGGCCTGCTGTTGCTTGAACGTGCAGAGACTCAAGCTGCCGCACCATTTAACTGGCACAACGCCACCGTCTATTTCGTCCTCACCGACCGCTTTGTTAACGGCAACCCGGCCAATGACAATAGCTATGGCCGCCACAAAGACGGTATGCAAGAAATCGGCACCTTCCACGGCGGTGACCTGCAAGGCTTGACCAGTAAACTTGATTATCTCCAGCAGCTCGGCGTCAACGCGCTGTGGATCAGCTCGCCGCTGGAGCAAATCCACGGCTGGGTTGGCGGCGGCACTAAGGGCGATTTTCCGCATTACGCTTATCACGGTTATTACACCCAGGACTGGACGAAGCTCGATGCCAATATGGGGACGGAAGACGATCTGCGCCACCTGATTGATGAGGCCCATAAGCGTGGGATCCGCATTCTGTTCGACGTGGTGATGAACCATACCGGCTACGCGACTCTGGCCGATATGCAGGAGTTCCAGTTCGGTTCTTTGTACATCCAGGGCGACGAACTGAAAAAGACTTTAGGCGAGCGCTGGACCGACTGGAAGCCGCGCGCGGGTCAAAGCTGGCACAGCTTTAACGACTACATCAACTTCAGCGATAAAGCAGGATGGGAGAAATGGTGGGGTAAAAAATGGATCCGCACCGATATCGGCGACTACGACAACCCCGGATTTGACGATCTAACCATGTCGCTGGCTTTCCTGCCGGACCTGAAAACCGAATCCACGGAGCCTTCCGGCCTGCCAAACTTCTATCACCATAAACCGGATACCGCGGCCAAAGAGATCCCTGGCTACACGCCGCGTGATTACCTGACCCACTGGCTGAGCCAATGGGTACGTGATTACGGTATTGATGGTTTCCGCGTCGATACCGCCAAACACGTTGAACAAGCCGCCTGGCAGCAGCTAAAAACTCAGGCCACGCAAGCGCTGGCAGAATGGAAGAAAGCGAACCCGGAAAAAGCGCTGGATAACGCGCCGTTCTGGATGACCGGCGAGGCGTGGGGCCACGGCGTAATGCAGAGCGATTACTATCGCCACGGTTTTGACGCGATGCTGAACTTCGATTATCAGGATCAGGCGTCGAAAGCGGCAAGCTGCATGTCCACGATGGATCTGACCTGGCAACAAATGGCAGAGAAACTTCAGGACTTCAACGTATTAAGCTATCTCTCCTCGCACGACACCAGCCTGTTCCGTGAAGGCGGCAGCACGGCGGCGGAACTGCTGCTGCTCGCGCCAGGCGCCGTGCAAATCTTCTACGGTGATGAATCCTCACGGCCGTTTGGCCCAACCGGGTCAGACCCATTGCAAGGCACGCGTTCGGATATGAACTGGCAGGATGTGAGCGGTAAAGCCGCACGCAGCGTCACCCACTGGGAGAAACTGGGCCAGTTCCGCGCCCGCCATCCGGCGATTGGCATGGGCAAACAAACCACGCTATCGATGCCAAAAGGCTACGCTTTTATCCGCGAGAGCGGCGACGATAAGGTGATGGTGGTGTGGGCGGGCCAGCAATAATCACATAACAGCACGCTCCCCTGATTATCAGGGGAGCGTTTTCAGGATAAATATCCAAAAAACACTTCTCTGGCAGCACAAAACCGAAATATCCTTCCAGTCCCTCGATTTGCACCCTGTCTGCGCTGGCGTTATGGTTACCCACTTTCCAGGGATACCGACAGATTAATCGCGATGACATTTTCACTTTTTGGCGACAAATTTACCCGTCATTCGGGCATCACCCGCTTGATGGAAGACCTTAATGACGGCCTGCGCACGCCGGGTGCCATCATGCTGGGCGGCGGTAATCCCGCACAGATTCCGGAAATGAATGATTACTTCCATAGCCTGCTAGCCGACATGCTGAATAGCGGCAAAGCCCTTGATGCGCTTTGTAATTATGACGGCCCGCAGGGTAAAAGCGAGCTGCTGGTCCTGCTGGCGAAAATGCTACGTGATGAACTGGGCTGGGAGATCGAGCCACAGAATATTGCACTGACAAATGGCAGTCAGAGCGCGTTTTTCTACTTGTTTAACCTCTTCGCAGGCCGTCGTGCGGATGGAACTACCCGTAAGGTGCTGTTTCCGTTGACGCCTGAGTACATCGGCTATGCCGATTCCGGCCTCGAAGAAGACCTGTTTGTTGCCACACGTCCGAACATTGAGTTGCTGCCGGAAGGCCAGTTTAAGTATCACGTGGATTTCGAGCATTTGCAGGTAACGGACGAGACGGGGATGATCTGCGTTTCTCGCCCCACCAACCCGACCGGCAACGTTATTACCGACGACGAGCTGATCAAGCTGGATGCGCTGGCCAATCAGCATGGCATCCCTCTGGTTATTGATAATGCCTACGGCGTTCCGTTCCCGGGGATTATTTTCAGTGACGCCAGGCCGCTGTGGAATCCGAATATCGTCCTGTGCATGAGCCTCTCTAAGCTCGGCCTGCCGGGCAGTCGCTGCGGGATTATCATCGCCAACGAGAAAATCATCACCGCCATCAGCAATATGAACGGCATTATCAGCCTCGCCCCCGGCGGGATGGGGCCAGCCATGATGTGCGAGATGATTAAACGCAACGACCTGCTGCGCCTGTCGGAAACCGTGATTAAACCGTTCTATTTCCAGCGCGTACAGGAAACTATCGCCATTATTCGCCGCTATCTGCCGCAAGAACGCTGCCTGATCCACAAGCCGGAAGGGGCGATTTTCCTCTGGCTGTGGTTTAAGGACCTGCCGATTTCTACCGAGCTGCTGTATCAGCGCCTGAAGAAACGCGGCGTCCTGATGGTGCCGGGCGATTACTTCTTCCCGGGACTGGATAAACCCTGGCCGCACACGCATCAATGCATGCGCATGAACTACGTGCCGGACCCGGAGAAAATTGAAGTTGGCGTGAAGATTCTTGCCGAAGAAGTTGAACGCGCCTGGGGCGAGCAGGACGCGTAATGACGCGTCAGGCGACCCGACATTGAGGGATATTCCCCGGGGGCGGCGCTTGATGCGCCTTGCCCGGGCTACGAGTCCGGGCGGGACCGTGCGGTTTGTGGTTCGGTAGCCCGGACAGGTGCGCCAGCACCGCCTCCGGGGAGCACGCTACATCGCCAACGCCGTCCGTCGGCGGCGCTCGGCGCTTATTCTTTCCAGCTCCACCGGCTCCATGCAATGCAGCGCCTGAGTCGGGCACGCCGCCACGCAGGCAGGGCCCTCTTCGCGATGACTGCACAAATCGCACTTCAACGCCTGTACGCCATCATCCACCAGCATCACGGTCATTGCGCCGTAGGGACACGCTATCATGCAGCTTTTGCATCCGATGCAGCGCCGCTGATCCACACGCCAGACTGAGTTTTCACGGCGGATAGCGCCTTCAGGACAAACATTCGCGCAGGGTGCATCCTCGCACTGGCGGCACAGCGTTGCCGTCGAGATATCGTCATTTTTCACCACGCGGATCCGCGGCGCAAAGTGCGTGGCGGAGACGCCAGAACAGTCCTGGTCCTGCTGATGGGACACCACGCAGGCTACTTCACAGGTACGGCAGCCAATGCATTTTTGCGCATCTGCGATAATAAACCGGTTCATCCTTGCTCCATTGGAGATAAAAATGCAGGTTGCCAGAAAAAGCCGGTCCCGCGCCTTGATCCTGAATGGAGTCAGCGGCTTTTTTTATCAGATATCCGCAACGATCTGGGCATTTGCCTTAATTTTCGCGCACGGAAAACCCCAGCTCACGGGAAATAGCCTCTGCCGTATCGCGCAGCGGTTTGAGTAAATTTTTTTCCCCCACCTGCTTAAGGCGCGATGTCGATAGAGAAATGGAGATAGCGTAAGGCACCCTTCGATGAATATCGAAAACCGGCACCGCCAGACAGGAAACGCCTAACTCATTCTCTTCCCTGTCCATTGCCATATTACGCTCGCGGATCTGCGCCAGTTCATCATGCATCGCAGGCAGGCCGGTAATGGTATTACGGGTCAACGGCTGAATAATGTCCTGATGAGTATTCCAGTAGCTCTCAACATAATCAGGATGACCAAACGCCATGTAGATCTTGCCCATCGCCGAGCAGTACAACGGCATATGCTGACCAATGTAGGCGCGAGTGCGCAGCATACCGGTCGTCGGTTCTAGCTTATAAATCAAAATCGCATGATCATCTTCACGGCTGGAAAAGTTCACCGTCTCACCGGTCGCCAGGTTGAGCGCCTCAAGGTGTGGTGCCGCGACGTGGATGATATTGAGCGATGACAAGGCCTTCTGACCGACAGCAATAAACTTCGTTGTCAGGCGATAGCTCCCCGCAGCCGGGGCCGGCGTCACGTATCCGCAAGATTGCAGCCCCTGCAATAAACGATGGACAGTACTTTTGTTCAACCCTGCCAACTCCGACAGGTGCGCCAGCGGGCAACCGTTCGGGTAATTACTAAGGATCTCAATCAGCATCAAACCGCGGAACAGACTCTGACTTCCCGCAGGCCTCTCTTTATCTTGCGTCATTTCGCACTCTTTTGTGACCATCGCTTCCGCTCCACTTTTTCGTCGCGCTCTGATGGTAGCGCAAAGTGTGTTTCAGTTCACGATCTCGACAGATAATTTATAATCATTTGATTTTATAATATTTTTTAAATCAATGAACAGATTGCTTTGTGAAAAACCTATCGTTATATTTGAAATCAGATTTCGCATATTGAAATTTAAAGTTCAATAAGCACTCCAAAAACGTGCCGGGAGCTCATTATGATGACGGAAAAAACGGCCATACCGCCCCTGTTATCTATGCGTCATATCGTCAAACGCTTTGGCGGTAATGTCGCCGTTAATGATGTCAGCCTGGACATCTACCCAGGCCAGGTTGTTGCCTTGTTAGGTGAAAACGGTGCGGGGAAATCAACGCTTATCAAAATTCTGGCCGGAGTCTACTCACGCGACAGCGGCGAAATTAAATTTAACGGCGCACCTATCGACTCTGCCGCCGCAATTAAAAAAGGCAATCAACAGCCGATCGCCTTTATTCACCAGGACTTAGGGCTGGTTGAGTGGATGACCGTCGCTGAAAACATGGCCATGGTGATGGGCTTTCCACGCCGCTTTGGCCTGATCGACTGGCAAAAAACGCGTGAACAGGCCAAAGCAGCGCTGGAAGGGATCGGCATCGATCTTGATCCTGACGATCGCGTATTCGATCTATCGCGCACGGAGAAATCGCTGCTGGCAATTGCACGTGCGGTTGCCGTAGAAGCCTCCGTCTTAGTCCTCGATGAACCCACTGCGTCACTGCCTGCCGATGATGTTCGTCACCTTTTTCGCGTCATGAACGTACTGCGGGAAAAGCAGGTCGGTATGATTTACATCACCCACCGCCTGGATGAAGTCATGGAGATGGCCGACAGCGTCTGTGCCATGCGCGATGGTTGCTATGCCGGCGGTGGAGATATTGCCCATTACACATTACGCAGCCTGGTGGAACTGATCGTAGGCGAAGCGTTACGTGATAAGCAGCGTTTGCCCCTACCTGACAGCACGGCCCCGACGCTATTGAAACTGGAAAACGTCTGCGTCGGCGATACCGGCCCGGTATCCTTTTCCCTGCGCGCAGGTGAAATGGTCGCTCTGGCGGGATTACGCGGCGCGGGCCAGGAAGAAATCGGTCGTTTACTCTTTGCCTGCCGCACCGCAAGCCATGGCGTAATTGAACTCTGCAATACGCCATACCGCGCATCAACGCCAGGAGAAGCGATGTCGGCAGGCGTCTCCTTCGTAGCGGGCGATCGTCTTGGCGAAAGCCTGGTCCCCGGCATGATGGTGCGCGAAAACTTGTTTCTTAATCCCTGCAAACACGGGCATTCAGCCTGGTCTCGCTATAACGAACAACGAGAAGCGCCGCTAAGTTGGGAAAAAATAGCTCAGTTCGATGTGCGCCCGGCACAAATCAATATTGAGATTAGCGCCCTGTCAGGCGGGAATCAGCAGAAGGTCGTTATGGCACGCTGGCTGTCATTAAATGCGCCACTGCTTATTCTGGAAGATCCCTCTGCCGGGGTTGACGTTGGTGCCCGCGCTGAAATCTACGATTTACTTAATGCAGCCTTAGAAAAAGGCGTCGCCATTCTGGTTATCTCTAACGACCTGGAAGAGGTGGCGCATATCTGTAACCGCGCACTGGTATTTAATCGCGGCAAAATTGTCGGTGAACTCATTAATCAGGATGTCACCTTCGCAAAATTACTGGAGCTTGCCTCCGGCAGCGGCACAGCACATTAACCAGGGTGTGAATCATGGCTAAAACATCAATGAAATCAACGGCGCTTGAATCTCGCGTCTCATTACAAGAACACGGTTTTTTACCGTGGCTGGGTCAGTTCTCAACCCGTTACGGACTACCGGTGATTTGTATTTTACTGATTGCTCTGTTTTCTCTGACAACGCCCTCTTTCGCGTCGTTATTAACGCTTCAGGCTATTCTCGACAGTAAATCCAAAATAGCCCTGCTCGCGCTTGCCGCCACCATCCCCATGATTGTGGGCAAAATAGACCTGAACGTCGGTTTCGGTATCGTGCTCTGGCATATCCTCGCGATCACGCTGCAAGTGGAATACGGTTTTTCCTGGCCGATGGCGGTGCTCATCGTACTGATACTTTCCGCACTCTATGGCTTGCTGAACGGCATCCTTGTTGCTCTGGCGGATATCGACAGTTTTGTCGCGACGCTCGGATCCGGGACGGTGCTTTACGCCATTGCGCTTTGGCACTCCGGCGGACGGCAAATCGTCGGCGATCTTCCGGATGCGTTTATTGCCCTTCATCACACAGATGTGTTTGGTATCCCTATTGTCGCGTTTTATGTGCTATTCGCTGCCATTGTGTTGTGGATAGTCACGGAACATACCCCGATTGGGCGATGCATGTACGCCGTAGGCGGTAACCCTGTTGCAGCAGCGCTCAATGGAATTGCCGTTAACCGCTACACCATCGGGGCATTCATTACTTCCAGCACGCTTACCGGGTTCACCGGTGTGATCATCGCCGCCGAACAGGGTGTTGGACAGGCCAGCGTAGGGATGGACTATCTGCTTCCTGCTTTGGTCGGCGCTTTTCTTGGCAGTACAACCATTCGTCCCGGACGCGTTAACGTCTGGGGAACTGTTGTCGGAATCGCCGTGCTGGCGATTGGCATCGCCGGGATTCAGCAATTTGGTGGCGCATTCTGGGTCGAGCCGCTGTTTAACGGCGCAACGCTACTCTTCTCCATCACGCTGGCAGGCTACGCACAGCGCCGCCGCGCTCAGAGCAAAAAATTAATCCAGCGACCACAACCGGGCCCAAACTCCACAGTTGGCGAAAAAATCACACACTGAAGGAACTGAAAATGAACAAAAAAATAGTTTCTTACTTCCTGGCGACGGGACTGTTAATCACCTCCAGCGCAAGTCTTGCTGAAGACGCCTTCGTTGAGCAGGCCAAAGCCGTCATTGCTAAAGCGACCTCCCCGGTTACAGATTGGGATGGGCCGACGCAGGGTCCGAAATTACAGGCGAATAAAAAAATCATTTTTATCGCCTCGGACATGAAAAATGGCGGCGTACTTGGCGTGAAAGAGGGCTTAGCCGAGGCCGCCAGGGCAGCGGGCTGGTCGCTGGACGTACTGGATGGCGCGGGGTCAGTTAAAGACCAGTTGGCGGCATTAAATCAGGCCATTGCCCGTAAACCTGATGGCATCGTCATCGGCGGATGGAACCCTAACGTAGCAAAAATCCCGCTGAAGAAAGCCGTAAGAGAAGGCATTATTCTTACCGCCTGGCACGCCGTACCGGCCCCCGGTCCGGTGCCTTCGTACAACATTTTTTATAATGTCACCTCTGACTCTAACGAGGTGTCGCGCATGGCTGCTTTGTATGCCGTTGCGCAATCAAACGGCACGGCAAAAGTGCTGATCTTCACGGATTCTCTCTACCAAATCGCGCTGGATAAAGCGAATGCCATGAAAGAGGTCATCAACCAGTGCCAGGGCTGTAAAGTCGTGGAGTTTATTGATACACCGCTTGCCGATACGTCAAATCGTATGCCCGGCATGACCTATAGCCTGATACAAAAATATGGCGATGATTTTCAGTATTCACTGGCAATAAACGATCTCTATTTTGACTTTATGGCCCCCGCACTGCAAAGCACCAACAAAGGCAGCAAGGGCACGCCACCGTTCAACATCTCTGCCGGGGATGGCTCAGTTACCGCTTACCAGCGCGTGCGGGATGACAGAAGTCAGATTGCTACCGTACCCGAGCCATTAAAACTGCATGGTTGGCAATTACTGGATGAATTCAACCGTGCATTTGCCGGGGAGAAGCCGTCAGGCTATATCACTCCAGCACATCTGGTCACCAAAGAGAATATAAATGCCGACGGTGGCCAGAAAAACGAATTTGACCCGGGCAACGATTACCGCACGCATTACAAAGCCATATGGGGCGTGAAATAAATGACGGCTTATACCTCCACTGCCCTGATAGCGTGGAGCGTCTCTGCTCTCCCGCCATCTGGGCTGAAGGACCGGTGTGGCTTCCAGCACAGCAGCGTCTGGTTTTCAGCGATGTTAAAGGAAACCGGATGTTCAGTTGGGATGACCTACATGGCGTCAGTCTGTTTCGCGCCGAGTCCCATTTTGCCAATGGGAACGCGCTTGATGGGCGAGGAGGAATCATTACCTGTGAGCATGGTCGCCGCGGTATTAGTCGTACTGACGCCGATGGCACCTGCTCGATGCTGGTCGATAAAATCGAAGGGCGTCGGTTTAATTCCCCCAACGATGTCGCTATCCGTCAGGATGGCTCGATTTGGTTCACCGATCCCCCCTACGGCATTACCAGCAACGAAGAGGGGTATCGCGCTGAAAGCCAGGTCATTGGTTGTTATGTGTACCGATTTGATCCAACCAGCGAGAAGGTTGCCATCGCCATTTGCGACACACAGCGACCAAACGGGATAGCCTTTTCGCCTGATGACCGCTGGCTTTATATCGCCGATATGTCGGTGATTGATTTCCCGCTGCAGGGTCGCCGCGAGATACGAGCTTATAGGCTGACAGGTGATTACGCCCTGTTTTCACACGTTATCGCCCAGATTACCCCAGGTATTCCGGACGGTTTTTGTGTCGACAGGACGGGCAATATCTACTGCAGCTGTGAAGATGGTGTTCTGATCCTTTCACCACAAGGATCTCTGCTGGAAAAAATCGCCATTCCGGAGCGCGTCTCAAACTGTACCTTTGGTGGAAAGGACAATAGTGAGCTGTACATTACGGCGACTACATCGCTGTATCGCGTAGCTATCAACACAGCCAACGCCCGCTAGTAGATCAGCAAAATGCGTGCCGACATAACATCTGTCAGCATTTTTTTGTCCCTGAATAAATATTTTTGGAACCACATTTTACTATGTGAAACAAACAAAAACCCAACGGAGATGACGTATGTTACTTAGTTTTGCAGACCTGAAGAATGAGTTTGCCCGCGTCCTGACGGCCCGGGGCGTGGCAGCCGAAACCGCTGACACCTGCGCGGAGATGTTCGCACGCACCACCGAATCAGGCGTCTATTCCCATGGCGTAAACCGCTTCCCGCGTTTTATTCAGCAACTGGAAAACGGCGATATTATTCCTGACGCGCAGCCAGAACGCATCACCACGCTGGGCGCGATAGAACAGTGGGATGCCCAGCGTTCTATCGGTAACCTCACCGCCCAAAAGATGATGGACAGAGCCATCGAACTGGCTGCCGACCACGGTATTGGGCTGGTCGCAGTACGCAACGCCAACCACTGGATGCGCGGCGGCAGCTATGGCTGGCAAGCGGCAGAAAAAGGCTACATTGGCATTTGCTGGACCAACTCCATTGCGGTGATGCCACCGTGGGGAGCGAAAGAGTGTCGCATCGGTACCAACCCGCTGATCGTTGCCATCCCGTCGACGCCAATCACCATGGTTGATATGTCGATGTCGATGTTCTCCTACGGCATGCTGGAAGTTAACCGTCTCGCTGGTCGTAAACTTCCGGTTGATGGGGGTTTTGATGACGATGGCAACTTAACCAAAGAACCTGGCGTAATTGAAAAAAACAGGCGCATTCTGCCGATGGGATACTGGAAAGGCTCCGGTATGTCCATCGTGCTGGACATGATAGCGACGCTGCTCTCCGATGGCGCATCGGTTGCTGAGGTTACCGAAGATAACAGCGATGAATACGGCATCTCACAGATTTTCATCGCTATCGAAGTTGATAAGTTAATTGACGGCACGACCCGCGACGCCAAGCTGCAACGCATCATGGACTTTATCACCACCGCCGAACGCGCCGATGAAAACGTCGCAGTCCGCCTCCCAGGCCATGAGTTCACTCGCTTGTTAGAGGAGAATCGCCGCAACGGTATCACCGTTGATGACAGCGTATGGGCGAAGATCAAAGCTCTGTAGGGAGAAACATCATGATTTTTGGTCATATTTCACAGCCAAATCCCTGCCAGCTTCCGGCAGCGATTGAAAAAGCGCTCGACTTCCTGCGTACCACCGATTTTCAGACGCTGGAGCCGGGAGTGGTTGAAATTGAAGGAAGGACTATTTACGCGCAAATACTCGATCTCACCACCCGGCCCTATACGGAAATATCGCCAGAAGTCCATCGCCAGTATCTGGATGTTCAATTTATGGCGTGGGGCGAAGAAAAAATCGGGCTGGCTATCGATACCGGAAATAACGAAATTAGCGAGTCGCTTCTGGAACAGCGCGACATTATTTACTATCACGACAGTGAACATGAATCTTTTTTTGAAATGATACCAGGCAGCTACGCCATCTTTTTTCCACAAGATGTACATCGCCCCGGCTGTAATAAAAAAGAAGCAACGGCAATAAGGAAAGTTGTGGTCAAAATAGCGCTAACTGCGCTGAATTAATACAACTTCTATTCAGGAGCGGTAAATGAAAATGAATCATACCGGCTTTATAATCGGTGCGTACCCCTGTGCGCCCTCATTTCACCAACAAAATGAAAAGCTGGAGATGGAATTCTGGCGACAGCTTGCTGACACGCCGCATATCCGCGGTCTGGAACAGCCGTGCCTGGAAAATCTTCACCCCTATGGTGATGAGTGGTTATTACGCCACACTCCAGCAGAGTGGCAAATTGTGGTGACTGCGATTATGGAAACCATGCGCCGTCGCGGTGAAAACGGTGGCTTTGGCCTGGCCTCCAGCGATGAAACCCAGCGTAAAACCTGCGTCGATTACTATCGCCACCTGTATCAGAAGATTAATAAACTCAATGCCAACAGCGCCGGGAAGTTCATCGCCCTTGAGCTGCATGCCGCACCGCTGGCAGGTAATCCGAACGTGGCTCAGGCCACCGATGCCTTTGCCCGCTCACTGAAAGAGATTGCCGGTTGGGATTGGTCCTGCGATCTGGTACTGGAACATTGCGATGCCATGACCGGCACCACTCCCCGTAAGGGATTCCTGCCATTAGAAAACGTGCTGGAAGTCATCGCTGACTATGACATTAGCGTCTGCATTAACTGGGCGCGTTCGGCGATTGAAGGCCGGAATACATCGTTGCCGCTACAGCATGCGTTAATCGCTCAACGCGCAGGTAAATTACATGGGCTGATGTTCTCCGGTACCACGCAAACAGGGGATTACGGTGAATGGCAAGATCTTCACGCTCCCTTTGCCCCTTTCTGCCCGGAAAGCATCATGACGCTCGACCATATTAAAGAATTATTGAATATAGCACCGCCATCTGCATTACATTTTTCCGGTATTAAGCTGTTGGAAATAGATGCTAATGCTGATGTCCAGCATCGTATAGAGATATTACGCGATGGTATTTCTTTAATGGGAAAAGCATATCAAGAGCGCTCTTAGTATTGCTCTCTTGCCGCTTTAATTCACGTTCTCACTAACAGAAAAATAGTTTGAAGGAACGCTAATGAAGAGAATACTCGAAGCCATTCTCGCAATCATAATTGCAGTGCTATCCTGCATTGTTTTCATTAATATCATTTTACGCTATGGTTTTCACACCAGCATATTATCAGTAGATGAGTTATCTCGTTTCCTGTTCGTCTGGCTGACCTTTATTGGTGCGATAGTGGCCTTTATGGATGGTAGCCATGTGCAGGTTTCCTTTCTGGTCGAAAAGCTCTCGCCGAATAATCAGCGACGCATGGCGATATTAACCCACTCGCTCGTCCTACTCCTCTGCCTTGCGCTTGCTGTAGGGTCCACAAAAAAAACGCTCCAGGACTGGAGCGACCTCTCTCCAATTCTGGGTTTACCGGTTGGTTTGATGTATGCCGCAGCCCTTCCCACCAGCCTGGTTATCGCGCTGCTTGAGATTCGTCATTTATATCGCCTGATAACGCGCGCCTCCCCAACCCAGCAGCCACCGCAAGGAGTCTGATAATGACCGTAGTAATATTTCTTGTCAGCTTGTTAGGCTCAATTGCGATTGGTGTGCCGATTGCGTGGTCACTGCTGATGTGCGGCGTGGCGCTGATGTTCTGGATGGATATCTTTGACGTACAAATCCTCGCCCAGACGTTGGTCAACGGAGCCGACAGCTTCTCTCTGCTGGCGATTCCTTTCTTTATACTGGCCGGCGAGATAATGAACGCGGGCGGCTTGTCGCAGCGCATTGTCGATCTCCCGATGAAGCTGGTTGGACATAAAGCCGGTGGTCTGGGCTATGTCGGCGTATTAGCTGCAATGATCATGGCGAGCCTTTCCGGCTCTGCGGTAGCGGATACAGCCGCCGTCGCTGCGCTACTGATTCCCATGATGCGCCAGGCCAACTACCCTGTAAACCGCGCCGCGGGACTTATCGGTTCTGGCGGAATTATTGCCGCAATTATCCCACCATCCATCCCGTTAATTATCTTCGGCGTTTCCAGCGGATTATCCATCAGCAAGCTATTTATGGCCGGAATAGCGCCGGGCATCATGATGGGTGTGACGTTAATGCTCACCTGGTGGTGGCAGGCCAGCCGACTCAATCTGCCCCGCCAGCCCAAAGCCTCCATGCGGGAAGTTTGGCAGTCATTAAAATCCGGGATTTGGGCGCTATTCTTACCCGTGATTATTATTGGTGGTTTCCGTTCAGGCTTATTCACCCCAACGGAAGCGGGTGCCGTCGCAGCTTTCTACGCCCTATTTGTTGCTGTCGTTATATACCGCGAAATGACCTTCGCTACGCTTTATCGTGTTCTGGTTGGTGCCGCTAAAACCACTTCTGTTGTTATGTTTTTAGTTGCCGCTGCCGCCGTTTCCGCATGGCTTATTACCATTGCAGAACTTCCAATGATGGTCTCTGATTTGCTACAGCCATTAGTGGATTCTCCGCGACTGTTATTTATCGTCATTATGCTGGCTATTATGATGATAAGTACCGTAATGGACCTGACCCCAACCGTGTTAATTCTTACGCCGGTATTAATGCCGTTAGTCAGAGAAGCCGGAATAGACCCTATCTATTTCGGTATCATGTTTATTATCAACTGCTCAATTTCTCTTATTACTCCTCCCGTCGGTAACGTCCTCAACGTTATCTGCGGTGTCGCAAAACTCAAATTTGATGATGCTGTAAAAGGCGTTGCGCCTTACGTCATGGTTTTGTTCATGCTTCTGGGCCTATTTATTTTTATTCCAGAGCTGATTACCACACCTCTCAAATGGATGAGCTAAAAAGGAAAATATAATGAAACTACGTTCTGTTACCTACACGTTATTAATGGCTGGTCTGGTTACATTCACGATGTCATCTCAGGCAGCACAATCCTTACGTTTTGGTTATGAAACCTCACAAACGGACTCGCAGCATATTGCGGCGAAAAAATTCAATGAGCTCTTAAAAGAAAAAACCAATGGCGAGTTGGTTTTAAAACTCTTTCCAGACAGTACGCTGGGTAATGCGCAGGCGATGATCAGCGGCGTGCGTGGCGGCATGATCGACATGGAAATGTCCGGCTCAAATAACTTTGCCGGCCTGGCTCCGGTGATGAATCTGCTGGATGTCCCTTTCCTGTTCCGCGATACCGCGCACGCGCACAAAACGCTTGATGGCAAAGTCGGTGATGAGCTGAAAAAAGATCTCGAACCCAAGGGATTAAAAGTGCTGGCCTACTGGGAAAACGGTTGGCGCGATGTCACCAACTCTCGTCTGCCAGTGAAAACACCAGCCGATTTGAAAGGCTTAAAAATCCGTACTAACAACAGCCCAATGAATATTGCCGCATTTAGAATATTCGGTGCTAATCCCATTCCGATGCCGTTTGCCGAAGTCTATACCGGCCTCGAAACCCGTACGATTGATGCCCAGGAACATCCTATCAACGTGGTGTGGTCAGCGAAATTCTATGAGGTACAGAAATACCTCTCCCTCACTCATCACGCTTATTCACCTCTACTGGTAGTGATCAATAAATCTAAATTCGACTCCCTGAGCCCAACCATCCAGGAAGCGCTGCTGAGCTCTGCCAAAGAAGCGGGTGACTACCAGCGCAAGCTGGTCGCCGAAGATCAGCAAAAAATTATCGATGGAATGAAAGAAGCTGGGGTTGAAGTCCTGACCGACATCGACCGTAAAGCCTTTAGTGACGCACTCGGTACTCAGGTACGCGATATGTTCCTGAAAGACAATCCGCAGGGTGCTGACCTCCTGAAAGCCGTGGATGAGGTGCAATAAAGATGAGCAACTACTGGCTGGGGTTAGATTGTGGTGGGAGTTGGCTAAAAGCCGGATTGTACGATGGCGCAGGCCGGGAAGTAGCTGTGCAACGCCTGCCGCTGCACGCTTTAAGCCCGCAGCCAGGCTGGGTTGAACGCGATATGACCGAACTGTGGCAACAATTCGGCTCGGTCATCAACAAACTGCTGGTGCACACGGGGGTGAACGGTTCACAAATCCGCGGCCTGGGTATTTCAGCTCAGGGGAAAGGCCTATTTTTGTTAGATAAAAGCGATCGGCCATTAGGTAAAGCGATACTCTCTTCCGATCGTCGCGCTATGGAAATTGTCCAGCGCTGGCAAAAAGAGGCGATTCCCCAAAAACTCTATCCGCTGACTCGACAAACCCTCTGGACCGGACATCCGGTCTCCCTTTTACGCTGGATTAAAGACAACGAGCCGCAGCGCTATGCACAGATTGGCTGCGTGATGATGACGCATGACTATCTGCGCTGGTGCTTAACTGGCGTAAAGGGCTGCGAGGAGAGCAATATCTCCGAGTCCAATCTCTACAACATGGCGACGGGTCAGTACGACCCGCACCTGACCGAATGGCTGGGCATCAGCGAAATCAACGGCGCACTGCCACCCATCGTCGGCTCAGCAGAAATATGCGGGGAAATCACCGCTCAGGCAGCCGCCATCACTGGTCTGGCGGCGGGCACCCCCGTCGTCGGCGGCCTGTTTGACGTGGTTTCCACCGCACTCTGCGCCGGTATTGAAGATGAATACACCCTCAATGCAGTAATGGGTACCTGGGCCGTCACCAGCGGAATAGCTCACGGCCTGCGCGAGCATGAGGCCCATCCTTATGTCTATGGCCGCTACGTCAATGACGGGCAGTACATCGTTCACGAAGCCAGCCCGACCTCTTCCGGCAACCTGGAGTGGTTCACCGCCCAGTGGGGGGAGATCTCTTTCGATGAAATTAATCAGGCCGTTGCCAGCCTGCCAAAATCGAGCAGTGAGCTCTTTTTTCTGCCGTTTTTGTACGGCAGCAACGCCGGGTTGGAGATGACCTGCGGTTTTTACGGCATGCAGGCGCTGCACACCCGTGCTCATCTGCTGCAGGCGGTTTATGAAGGCGTGGTGTTCAGCCATATGACCCACCTCAACCGCATGCGTGAACGCTTTACCGAGGTTCACACCCTGCGCGTCACCGGCGGCCCGGCGCACTCCGACGTCTGGATGCAGATGCTGGCGGACGTCAGCGGCCTGCGCATCGAACTGCCGCAGGTGGAGGAGACCGGCTGCTTTGGCGCGGCCCTCGCCGCCCGCGTCGGCACTGGCGTATATCGCGATTTCAGCGATGCCCAACGCGACCTGCAGCACCCGGTGCGCACGCTGCTGCCGGACATGACCGCGCACGCCCTCTATCAGCGTAAATACCGCCAATACCAGGATTTGATTACCGCACTACAGGGCTATCACGCCCGTATTAAGGAGCACGCATTATGAGCCGACCATTACTGCAGCTGGCGCTCGACCACACCAATCTGGAAGCAGCCCAGCGCGATGTCGCCCTGCTACAGGATCATGTCGATATCGTTGAGGCCGGGACCATTCTCTGTTTAACCGAAGGCCTTCGCGCGGTGAACGCCCTGAGAGCGCAGTGCCCGGAAAAAATCATTGTCGCCGACTGGAAAGTGGCCGATGCCGGTGAAACCCTGGCGCAGCAGGCTTTTGGCGCTGGCGCCAACTGGATGACTATCATCTGCGCCGCACCGCTCGCCACGATCGAGGAAGGCCACGCCGTCGCCCAGGACTGCGGCGGTGAAATTCAAATGGAACTGTTCGGCAACTGGACGCTGGACGACGCCCGAGACTGGTATCGCGTCGGGGTTCGCCAGGCGATTTACCACCGCGGACGCGATGCGCAGGCCAGCGGACAGCAGTGGGGCGAAGCGGATCTGGCGCGCATGAAAGCATTGTCCGACATCGGCCTTGAACTATCGATTACCGGCGGCATTACCCCCGCCGATCTGCCACTGTTTCGCGACATTAACGTCAAGGCATTTATCGCCGGGCGCGCGCTGGCAGGTGTCGCCCATCCGGCGCAGGTCGCCGCCGAATTCCACGCCCAAATTGACGCTATCTGGGGAGAACAGCATGCGTAATCATCCATTAGGTATTTACGAGAAAGCACTGGCGAAAGACCTCAGTTGGCCGGAGCGGCTGGTGCTGGCAAAAAGCTGCGGCTTTGATTTTGTCGAGATGTCGGTGGACGAAACTGATGAACGCTTGTCTCGTCTGGAGTGGACGCCGGCCCAGCGCGCATCGCTGGTGAGCGCGATGCTGGAAAGCGGCGTCGCCATCCCATCCATGTGCCTGTCCGCCCATCGTCGCTTCCCTTTCGGCAGCCGCGATGAAGCGGTTCGCGAACGAGCGCGGGAGATCATGACCAAAGCCATTCGCCTGGCGCGCGATCTCGGTATCCGCACCATCCAGTTGGCAGGTTACGACGTCTATTACGAAGAGCATGACGAAGGCACCCAGCAACGTTTCGCCGAAGGGCTGGCCTGGGCGGTGGAACAAGCCGCAGCGGCTCAAGTGATGCTGGCGGTGGAGATCATGGATACCGCCTTTATGAATTCCATCAGCAAGTGGAAAAAGTGGGACGAGATGCTGTCGTCACCATGGTTCACGGTCTATCCGGACGTCGGCAACCTCAGCGCCTGGGGGAACGATGTAACCGCCGAGCTGAAACTGGGCATCGACCGTATCGCCGCAATCCATCTGAAAGACACGCTGCCAGTGACCGGCGATAGCCCCGGACAGTTCCGCGACGTGCCGTTTGGCGAAGGATGTGTTGATTTTGTCGGCATTTTTAAAACGCTGCATGAGCTGAACTATCGTGGTTCATTTTTGATTGAAATGTGGACTGAGAAAGCCAGCGAGCCGGTGCTGGAAATTATCCAGGCCCGCCGCTGGATTGAATCACGGATGCAGGAAGGAGGTTTCACATGTTAGAGCAACTGAAAGCCGAGGTGCTGGCGGCAAACCTGGCGCTTCCGGCGCACAGTCTGGTCACCTTTACCTGGGGCAACGTCAGCGCGGTCGATGAAACGCGCAAGCTGATGGTCATCAAGCCTTCCGGCGTTGAATATGAGGTGATGACCGCCGCCGATATGGTGGTGGTAGAGATCGCCAGCGGTAAGGTCGTTGAAGGCAACAAAAAACCGTCGTCCGATACCGCGACCCATCTGGCGCTCTATCGCCGCTATCCGCAGATCGGTGGGATCGTACATACCCATTCCCGCCATGCGACGATCTGGTCGCAGGCCGGGCTCGATCTGCCCGCCTGGGGCACCACCCACGCCGACTATTTCTATGGCGCAATCCCCTGCACCCGGCTGATGACCGTTGAGGAAATTAACGGTGAGTATGAGTATCAAACCGGCGAGGTGATTATTAAAACCTTTGAAGAGCGCGGTCTGGATCCGGCGCAAATCCCGGCGGTGTTAGTTCATTCACACGGTCCGTTTGCCTGGGGTAAAGATGCCGCTGACGCCGTGCACAACGCCGTGGTCCTTGAGGAGTGCGCCTATATGGGGCTGTTCTCGCGTCAGTTGGCCCCGCAGTTGCCGGATATGCAGTCTGAACTGCTCGATAAACACTATCTGCGTAAACACGGCGCGAATGCCTATTATGGGCAAAACTAACGCCCGGCAATCCGGGGATGTCTATGACTAAAATTTCGCGCGGATTTTCCCGGGGGCGGCGCTTAACGCGCCTTGCCCGGGCTACGGGTTCGTGCGGTTTTGTAGCCCGGATAAGGCGTCAGCCGCAATCCGGGGATGTCTCTTACTGAAATATTGCGTGGACTTTCCCGGGCTACAAAACCGGGCACGCCGGGTTGTTGCAGACTTAACTCTCTTTAGTCGGTTTTATTGGCGGCAGGGCGCGATTCACCGGAACCGGAAGCCAGGCACGAATCAATAACCCACCGCGCTCGCTGGAGCCCAGCTCCAGCTTGCCGTTATGGTTATCGACAATACGCTGGACGATAGCTAACCCCAGGCCCGTTCCGCTGATGGTGCGGGCGCTGTCACCACGAACGAACGGCTGGAACAAATGCTCGCGTTGCTCTGGTTTAATGCCCGGACCGTCATCTTCAACCTGAAACCATGCCCGGCCACCTTCGCTCCCGCTGCTGACTTTAATCCAGCCGTTACCATAGCGGGCGGCGTTCACGACCATATTGGCCAGCGCGCGCTTGATAGACAGCGGATGTATCCGCAGCGGAATTTCACCAGCCTGCAGGTCGGTGGCGATTTCACGCTCGTAGCCGCTTTCAGCCGCAATCACTTCACCCAACACCGAGTTAAGGTCCGCCAGCTCCATCGGCATCTCCTGGCCAGTGCGCAGGTAGTCGATAAACTGCTCGATGATGGCGTTGCACTCTTCAATATCTTTATTAATCGACTCGGCGAGGTAACCGTCCTCTTCGCCCATCATCTCCGTCGCCAGACGGATGCGCGTCAGCGGCGTACGCAGATCGTGACTCACCCCGGCCATCAGCAGCGTACGGTCATCCGCCAGCTGTTTGACGCCCGCCGCCATATGGTTAAAGGCGCGGGTTACCGAACGCACTTCCGATGCGCCGTATTCGCGCAACGGTGGAGGAATAATGCCTCGCCCGACCTGAAGCGCTGCGTGCTCCAGGTCGACAAGAGGTCGGTTCTGAATTCGAATAAAGAGCCAGGCGCCGCCAATCGCCAGCAGCATAATCGCCAGGGTATAGCGGAATAGCGGCGAGAAGTCGCCCTGATGGATTTCGGTCAGCGGGACGCGCACCCAGATATTGGGCGAGAGCCAGGTTTTCAGCCAGACCACAGGGGAGCTTTTATTCACCTCAACCCGCACTTCGGTCGGCCCGCCCAGTTGATGCGCCATCTGCTGACTTAAGAATTCGTAATGCTGCGCCCAGCGCAGGCCTGCGTCTTCCGCCGCTTCATTGGAATAAAGCGAAATGCCCAGCTCGCGGTAAATCTCGCGACGAAACGCCGGCGGCACCACCAGTTGGGTGCCATCTTCCAGTTGCAGCTTATCGGTCATCAGCATACGGACTTCGTAGGCCAGAACCTTATTAAACTGCTGAAGACTCGGCAGGATCGCGAAATTCAGCACCACTAAATAGGTCGTCACCAGGCTGACGAACAGCAAGGTGACAATCAGTAGCAGAGTGCGGGCAAATGAGCTTCGCGGCGAAAAGCGCACGCGTTTCATGCCTTAGCGCCGTCCGGTACGAAGACGTAGCCCAGGCCCCAAACGGTCTGGATATAGCGTGGATGTGCTGGATCTTCTTCCACCATGCGGCGCAGGCGGGAGATTTGTACGTCGATGGAACGCTCCATTGCTGAGTACTCACGGCCACGAGCGAGGTTCATTAGCTTATCGCGGGACAGCGGCTCGCGCGGGTGGCTAACCAGCGCTTTCAGCACCGCGAATTCACCGCTGGTCAGCGGCATTGGCTCATCTTCACGGAACATCTCGCGAGTGCCGAGGTTCAGTTTGAACTTACCGAAGGCGATAACCGCTTCTTCTTGTGACGGCGCACCCGGCAATTCGTTGGCCTGGCGGCGCAGCACGGCGCGGATACGGGCCAGCAGTTCACGTGGGTTAAACGGTTTTGGAATGTAGTCGTCAGCGCCGATTTCCAGGCCAACGATACGATCAACTTCTTCCCCTTTTGCCGTCACCATAATGATCGGCATCGGATTGCTTTGGCTACGCAGGCGACGGCAAATGGACAGGCCATCTTCGCCAGGCAGCATGAGATCCAGCACCATCAGGTGGAAGGACTCGCGGGTCAGCAGGCGATCCATCTGTTCAGCGTTCGCCACGCTACGAACCTGGAAGCCCTGCTCGGTCAGATAACGTTCGAGCAGCGCACGCAGGCGCATGTCGTCATCGACAACCAGAATCTTATAATTCTCTTGCATTGTTTATACTCCCAAAGGTTCACTGCATTTGTCAGTGCGTATTCTCAAAAAAGCCCGGGTCGCTCACCAGCGAAATCTGGTATATATTCCAGGCTAAATTGTTACAAAGCATATTTAACAGCAGCTTAAGTATACATTTAAGCATAAGACACATTATTTATCCTGTCGGTATTATTACGTGCGACGAATTGTGCGCACCATCGCACAAAGATGTGTAACAGGAACCAGGACTCTCGATGAAAACGCCGCTGATCACCCGTGAAGGGTATGAAAAACTTAAAAAAGAGATGGATTATCTGTGGCGCGAAGAGCGCCCGGAAGTCACAAAAAAAGTGACCTGGGCGGCAAGCCTCGGCGACCGCAGCGAGAACGCCGACTACCAGTACAACAAAAAACGCCTGCGCGAAATCGACCGCCGGGTGCGTTACCTGACCAAATGCCTTGAGCATCTGAAAATCGTTGATTACTCCCCGCAGCAGGAAGGCAAGGTGTTCTTCGGCGCGTGGGTGGAGATTGAAAACGATGATGGCGATACCAAGCGCTTTCGCATCGTCGGCTACGATGAAATCTTCGGGCGCAACGACTACATCTCAATTGATTCGCCAATGGCGCGCGCGCTGCTGAAAAAAGAGGTCGGCGACCTGGCTATCGTTAACACACCTGCGGGAGAAGCCGCCTGGTATGTGAATGAGATTGAATACGTGAAATAAGCCTGGAACATTCCGAGAGGATTTGGTCGTGGCTGGCATTTTGCCGTGTCAGTCCGTATAACTATCCCCCTGATTTTTGATCCTAAAGATGAATTAAACCCATGATGAATGATTCGCTCTGCCGCATTATTGCGGGTGAACTTCAGGCCAGGGCTGAACAGGTAGAAGCTGCCGTTCGCCTGCTTGATGAAGGGAACACCGTGCCGTTTATCGCACGCTATCGTAAAGAAGTCACCGGCGGTCTGGATGACACGCAGCTGCGTAATCTGGAAACCCGCCTGGGTTATCTGCGTGAACTCGAAGACCGCCGCCAGACGATCCTCAAGTCCATCGGCGAACAAGGCAAACTGACCGAGGCGCTGGAAAAAGCCATCAACGGTACGTTGAGTAAAACCGAGCTCGAAGACCTCTATCTGCCGTACAAACAAAAACGCCGCACGCGTGGGCAAATCGCCATTGAAGCCGGGCTGGAGCCGCTGGCTGAACTGCTGTGGAACGAACCGTCCCACGACCCGGAAACCGAAGCCGCCAAATATATCGACGCCGATAAAGGCGTAGCGGATAGCAAAGCCGCCCTCGACGGCGCGCGCTATATCCTGATGGAACGTTTCGCTGAAGACGCCGGGCTGCTGGCTAAAGTGCGTGATTATCTGTGGAAGAACGCCCACCTGGTGGCGAGCGTCGTCAGCGGCAAAGAAGAGGAAGGGGCGAAATTCCGCGACTACTTCGATCACCACGAACCGATTTCTACCGTGCCGTCGCACCGTGCTCTGGCCATGTTCCGCGGTCGCAACGAAGGTGTGCTGCAACTCTCTCTGAATGCCGATCCGCAGTTTGACGAGCCACCGAAAGAGAGCCATGGCGAGCAAATTATTATCGACCACCTCGGCCTGCGCTTGAATAACGCTCCTGCGGATAGCTGGCGTAAAGGCGTGGTGAGCTGGACATGGCGTATCAAGGTGCTGATGCACCTCGAAACCGAGCTGATGGGCACCGTGCGCGAACGTGCGGAAGACGAAGCGATCAACGTTTTCGCCCGCAACCTGCATGACCTGCTGATGGCGGCCCCGGCCGGGCTACGCGCTACTATGGGTCTCGATCCGGGCCTGCGTACCGGCGTGAAGGTGGCAGTTGTCGACGGCACCGGCAAAGTGGTGGCGACCGACACGATCTATCCGCATACCGGGCAGGCCGCCAAAGCGGCGGTGGCGGTAGCTGCGTTGTGTGAAAAACACAACGTTGAGCTGGTGGCGATCGGTAACGGTACCGCCTCGCGTGAAACCGAACGCTTCTTCCTCGACGTGCAGCAACAGTTCCCGAAAGTGACCGCTCAGAAGGTGATCGTCAGCGAAGCGGGCGCTTCCGTCTATTCCGCCTCAGAACTGGCGGCGCTGGAGTTCCCGGACCTCGACGTTTCCCTGCGCGGCGCGGTTTCTATCGCCCGCCGTCTTCAGGATCCGCTGGCCGAACTGGTGAAAATCGACCCGAAATCCATCGGGGTTGGCCAGTATCAGCATGATGTCAGCCAGTCGCAGCTGGCGCGTAAGCTGGACGCGGTGGTTGAAGACTGCGTGAACGCCGTTGGCGTGGACCTCAACACGGCATCGGTACCGCTGCTCACCCGCGTTGCCGGTCTGACCCGCATGATGGCGCAAAATGTTGTCGCCTGGCGTGATGAAAACGGTCAGTTCCAGAACCGCCAGCAACTGCTTAAAGTCAGCCGTCTGGGGCCAAAAGCGTTTGAACAGTGCGCGGGTTTCCTGCGTATCAACCACGGCGACAACCCGCTGGACGCCTCAACCGTGCACCCGGAAGCTTATCCGGTGGTTGAGCGAATTCTGGCGGCGACGCAGCAGGCGCTGCAAGATCTGATGGGTAACAGCAGCGAATTACGCAACCTGCGAGCGGTTGATTTCACCGATGACAAATTCGGTGTGCCGACGGTTTCCGACATCATCAAAGAGCTGGAAAAACCGGGCCGCGACCCGCGTCCTGAGTTTAAAACCGCCCAGTTCGCCGATGGCGTCGAAACGATGAACGACCTGCTGCCGGGGATGATCCTCGAAGGCGCGGTCACCAACGTCACCAACTTCGGTGCGTTTGTTGATATTGGCGTCCATCAGGACGGTCTGGTGCACATCTCTTCGCTGTCGAATAAGTTCGTTGAAGACCCGCACACCGTGGTCAAAGCGGGCGATATCGTGAAGGTCAAAGTGATGGAAGTTGACCTGCAGCGTAAACGTATCGCCCTGACGATGCGCCTGGACGAACAGCCTGGCGAAACCAATGCCCGCCGCGGCGGCGGAAATAACGATCGTCCTCAGGGCAATCGCCCGGCGGCAAAAGCAGCTAAGCCACCACGCGGTCGTGACGCGCAGCCTGCGGGCAACAGCGCGATGATGGACGCGCTGGCCGCAGCAATGGGTAAAAAACGCTAACCCCCTTTTCGGCCCCTCTTGCTGAGGGGCCGCTTCTCCTCCGCCATTCGCCATATTGCGCAAACAAGCATTAGTATTTTCTTATAACTTCTTAATAAGCGCGAATTGAACTTCTGAGATTAATATTTTCATTTTGTTAACTAACGAAACCTTAATTAAACATTAAGTAATAAGAATAATTATTATCTCAGTGGCGATGACAAAATCGACTTTGCTCAATATCAACAAAAGCTCAATTTTCCGGCTAAACATAGAATCTATCGCATTATATGTATTGATGATAAAAACTATTCTCATTATCATTATTCTCAGTGAGTATTTATTATTCTTCGTTGGCTACGGTCCCAGGCGCTGCACCTCCGGCGCATACGGAAAACTCTCTTTCAGTTAGCGATATACAAGTAGGTCCTATGCAATTCACACCTGATAGTGCGTGGAAAATCACTGGTTTCTCCCGCGATATTAGCCCGGCTTATCGGCAGAAACTTCTGTCCCTCGGGATGCTGCCCGGCTCCTCTTTTAATGTGGTTCGCGTGGCGCCGCTAGGCGATCCTATTCACATTGAAACCCGACGCGTGAGTCTGGTATTACGCAAAAAGGATTTAGCGTTAATTGAACTGGAAGCGGTTGCACAATAAAGCCTGACCGGCACTAAGAGCATGAATATGAAAAAATTAACCATTGGTTTAATTGGTAACCCTAACTCCGGTAAGACGACGCTATTCAACCAGCTCACCGGCGCGCGTCAGCGTGTGGGCAACTGGGCCGGAGTCACCGTTGAGCGTAAAGAAGGCGGTTTCAACACCACCGACCATCAGGTCACGCTGGTGGACCTTCCTGGCACCTATTCCCTGACCACTATCTCTTCGCAAACCTCGCTGGATGAGCAGATTGCCTGCCACTACATCCTCAGCGGTGATGCCGACATGCTGATTAACGTGGTTGATGCATCCAATCTGGAACGTAACCTTTACCTGACCTTGCAACTGCTGGAACTAGGGATTCCCTGCGTAGTCGCGTTGAACATGCTTGATATCGCGGAAAAACAAAAGATCCGTATTGATGTCGATGCGCTGGCAGCGCGCCTCGGTTGCCCGGTTATTCCGCTGGTTTCCACCCGTGGACGCGGTATCGAAGCCTTAAAAATGGCTATCGACCGTCATCAGGAAAACCAATCCATTGAGCTGGTGCACTACCCGCAGCCACTGCTGCGCGAAGCGGACAAGCTGGCGCAAGCGATGGCGCAGAACATCCCGCCACGTCAGCGTAGCTGGCTGGGTTTGCAGATGCTGGAAGGAGATATTTACAGCCGCGCTTATGCTGGTGACGCCGCCCACAAGCTGGACAGTGCGCTGGCGCATCTGAGCGAAGAGCTGGACGACCCGGCGCTGCATATCGCCGATGCGCGTTACCAAAGCATTGCCGCCATTTGTGATGCGGTCAGCAACACGTTGACCGCCGAGCCAAGTCGTTTCACTGCGGCGATGGATAAAATTATCCTCAACCGTTTCCTTGGGCTGCCGGTCTTTCTGTTCGTCATGTACCTGATGTTCTTACTGGCGATCAACATCGGCGGTGCGCTGCAGCCAATCTTTGATGGCGGTTCTGTGGCTCTCTTTATCCACGGCATTCAGTGGATCGGCTATACCCTGCATTTCCCGGACTGGCTGACCATTTTCCTCGCCCAGGGGATCGGCGGCGGTATTAATACCGTGCTGCCGCTGGTGCCGCAAATCGGCATGATGTACCTGTTCCTCTCCTTCCTTGAAGACTCCGGCTACATGGCGCGAGCGGCGTTTGTGATGGACCGACTGATGCAGGCGCTGGGGCTGCCAGGGAAATCCTTCGTGCCGCTGATTGTTGGTTTCGGCTGTAACGTGCCGTCGGTGATGGGCGCGCGTACCCTTGATGCGCCGCGCGAGCGCCTGATGACCATCATGATGGCGCCGTTTATGTCCTGCGGCGCACGGCTGGCAATCTTTGCTGTTTTTGCCGCCGCCTTTTTCGGCCAGAACGGCGCGCTGGCGGTCTTCTCGCTATACCTGTTAGGTATCGTCATGGCGATCCTCACCGGCCTGATGCTCAAGCACACAATTATGCGCGGCGAAGCTTCGCCGTTCGTGATGGAGCTGCCGGTGTACCACGTCCCGCATATTAAGAGTCTGATTATCCAGACCTGGCAGCGCCTGAAAGGCTTCGTGCTGCGTGCCGGTAAAGTGATCGTCATCGTCAGTATTTTCCTCAGCGCGCTGAACAGCTTCTCGCTGAGCGGAAAGATCGTCGATAACATCAATGATTCGGCGCTGGCATCGGTCAGTCGCGTAATTACCCCAGTGTTTAAGCCGATTGGCGTGCATGAGGATAACTGGCAGGCGACCGTCGGCCTGTTTACCGGCGCGATGGCGAAAGAGGTGGTGGTTGGTACGTTAAATACGCTCTACACCGCTGAAGATATCCAGAATGAAGCGTTTAATCCGCAGGAGTTCCATCTTGGCGACGAGCTGCTGGCCGCGGTGGATGAGACCTGGCAAAGCCTGAAAGACACCTTCAGCCTGAGCGTACTGGCGAACCCCATTGAAGCCAGCAAAGGCGATGGCGAAATGGAAACCGGCGCGATGGGCGTAATGGGCAGCAAATTCGGTAGCGCCGCTGCGGCGTACAGCTACCTGATTTTCGTTCTGCTCTATATTCCCTGCATTTCGGTCATGGGGGCAATTGCCCGCGAGTCGAGCCGCGGTTGGATGTCCTTCTCTATCCTGTGGGGCCTGAATATCGCCTATTCACTCTCTACGCTGTATTACCAGACCGTCAGCTTCAGCCAGCATCCGCGCTATAGTCTGGTGTGCATTCTGGCGGTGGTGTTGTTCAATATTCTGGTCTTTGGCCTGCTGCGCAGAGCGCGTAGCCGGGTGGACGTCTCGCTGCTGGCGACGCGCAAAACGCCGTCGTCCTGCTGCCAGAGTCCGGCTGGCGATTGCCACTAAGGAGCGATGATGGCGTCGTTAATTGAGGTTCGCGATATGCTGGCCCTGCAAGGGCGGATGGAAGCAGCGCAGTTGAGCGTCCGCCTGCGTACGCCGCAGCCGATGATCGACGCCATGCTGGGCCGCCTGGAGGCGATGGGTAAAGCAGTAAAAGTGACCGAAGATGCTGATGGCTGTCTTTCCGGAAGCTGCAAAAGCTGCCCGGAAGGTAAGGCCTGCCTGCGGGAGTGGTGGTCGCTGCGCTGAAGGGGGTCTGTTTATACAGATACTTTCCCCGGAGGCGATGCTGCGCATCTGTCCGGGCTACCAAACCCGCAGAACACTCAAACCTGTAGCCCGGGCAACCAAACTCGCAAAACTCACGAACCTGTAGCCCGGGCAAGGCGCGTCAAGCGCCGCCCCCGGGATGAAGCCACGCCGATACATCAGGTCCGGCACACACTAGTTAAACCCTACGCCGAATTAATATGCTCTTTGCAGTAACGACGCTTCCACGCCGCCGGGGTCAGGCTGGTGTGCTTGCGAAATATCTTGCGAAAGTAGCCCACGTCGTTAAATCCACATTTCATCGCCACTTCAGTCAGCGATAGCGAATCGCTAATGAGCAGCTTTTCCGCCGCCCTTACCCGCTGGCGATGCAGCGCTTCGGTTAACGTCAGTCGGAAAGCATGGCGATAAACGCGCCCCAGATAATCGGCGTTGCAGTGCAGTTCATGCGCCAGCGTTGAGGCGGAAATGGGCAGATGAAACTGCGTATGAATAATTTGCTGCGCTCTCCACGCCAGCGCATTGCCGGGGCTATCGGCGGGCTGTTCACTTGCCGCCGCCGAAATTTGCTGCAAAATCAACAACAGGATCAATTCCAGCGCCACGCTGCGATGAATATTTTCCTGTTCGCGTAAGAATTGCCGGAACAGCGAAATAATATACTGCGGTTCGCCGACTCGCGTGTGCTGCGGGATAGAAAGCAATGGTTCAGGTAAAGAATCGCTTTCACCAGAGTTCACTTCAAAATGCAGCCAATAAAACTTTAGGTCCGCCGGAAATTGCCCCACGCCAACATGTAAACGCTGCGGCCAGAGCAGTAAACTTTCCCCGGCATTGACGCTAAAAACTTCACTCCCTTCGCGAATCGCTAATGTCCCTTTTTCAACAAATATTATTTCCCAGGAGTGAAGTTGGCGTGCCGGATGACTACCAATGCCGCGGGAAATAAACAGCCCGCCGTTCTGCACCTTAATCGGAAGAGACATGGATAATTCAAGCATAGATATTCAATTTTCCGCTTTTAGCATCATAAACAACCGCTCATTGTTATTGATTATTCACGATAAAATAGCGTTATGCCGGATCAAAATCACACTTTTACCATCAAGTCGGAATCGTCACCTTTTTATACTTTTCCCTTCCCTTGTTGCTCTTAATATTTAGTGCAGAATAAATAACGTACTTTGCAAATTACACAATAAAAGCCCGCAACTTTTAGCGGGAAATTTTTCCGCACATCCTCTCCGGGAGTTATTTATGACTTCGGCTCCGATTACGACAAGCGATTTGGCACAGCGTGCCCAGGACGACAAATTATCCCTCCGGGAAAAAATAGGCTACGGGCTGGGCGATGCGGGTGGGACAGTCATCACCTGCCTTATCATGAACTTTTTAACTTTTTTCTATACCGATGTCTTCGGCCTGACGCCCGCGCTGGTCGGAACCATGTTCCTCGCCCTGCGCGTTTTCGACGCCATTTCCGACCCGATCATGGGGGTGCTGGCCGACCGTACTCAAAGCCGATGGGGACGCTTTCGCCCCTGGCAGCTGTGGATCGCCGTACCTATCGGCGTGATTGGCGTCCTGACCTTCACCGTCCCTGATGCCAGCATGGGGGTAAAAATCGCCTGGGCATTTGGTACCTATCTGCTGCTGTCAGTGAGCTACACCGCGATTAACGTACCGTACTGCGCGTTGATCAACACCATGACCACGCGCCACAGCGAGGTGATCTCGTGCCAGGCCTGGCGCTTCGTTCTATGCGGCGTGGCGGGTTTTTTAGTCTCCGTTGGGCTACCGTGGCTGGTTACCGCGCTCGGCCAGGGCAACACCGCCCAAGGCTATCAGTATGGCGTCGGCGTGCTGTGCGCTATTGCGGTGGTGATGTTCCTGTGCTGTTTCTTCTGGGTTCGCGAACGCGTCTCGCTGGACATGATGGGTAAATTTACCCTGCGCGAGCATATCGCCGGGCTGCGTAAAAACGACCAGTTGCTGCTAATGCTGGTGATGTCATTCCTGCTGATCAACGTCTTTAATATCCGCGGCGGCGGCTACATGTACTTCATCACCTACGTCCTTGAGGGGTCCACCGGCTACACCTCACTATTTTTCACCATGGTGACCTTCGCGTCGATTGGCGGTTCCGTCATCATCAACCTGCTGTCGCGCCGCTTTGATACCGTCAAACTCTACTACTACACCAACCTGGTGCTGGCCGCGCTGGCCGTCGCGATGTGGTTTTTACCGACCGGACCGGCATATCAGACCCTGTGGCTGATGGTGATCCTCGGCAACGGCATTATTCTTGGCTTCACCCTGCCGCTGCACTTCTCGCTGATGGCTTTCTCCGATGATTACGGTGAGTGGAAAACCGGCGTGCGCTCTTCCGGCATGAACTTCGCCTTTAACCTGTTCTTCATCAAGCTGGCATGGGCCTCCAGCGCCGGTATTATCAGCCTGATTTTTATCTACGTGGCCTATCAGCCGGGGGCTGGCAATCAGACCGCTCTGTCGCTGGCCGGGATCTCCTCAATGGAAACCCTGCTGCCCGCCCTGTTCCACCTGCTGCTGGCCTTCTCGATCCGCGCCTGCAAACTCAATAATCCGATGATGGCGCGCATTGCCACTGACCTGCGCACGCGTCACGTTCAGTCTTAAGGAGTCCGTCATGTCTGTTATGGAAGTCAATCTGCACAAACTGAAAATTAACGACCCGTTCCTCGGCCAGTACCAGCAACTGGTGCGCGATGTCGTCATCCCCTACCAGTGGGATGCGCTTAATGACCGCATCGAGGAGGCGGATCCAAGCCATGCAATAGAAAACTTCCGCATCGCCGCCGGACAACAGGCGGGCGAATTCTACGGCATGGTCTTTCAGGATAGCGACGTGGCGAAATGGCTGGAAGCCGTAGCCTGGTCGCTGTGCCAGAAACCGGACACCGAACTGGAAAAGACCGCAGATGAGGTCATTGAACTGGTGGCCGCCGCCCAGTGCGAAGACGGCTACCTGAATACCTACTTCACGGTTAAAGCACCAGAGGAACGCTGGACCAACCTCGCCGAATGCCACGAACTGTACTGCGCCGGGCATATGATTGAAGCGGGCGTCGCCTTCTTCCAGGCCACCGGCAAGCGCCGCCTGCTGGAGGTAGTCTGCCGCCTGGCTGACCATATCGATAGCGTATTTGGCCCCGGAGAGAAGCAGCTGCACGGCTACCCTGGCCACCCAGAAATCGAGCTGGCGTTAATGCGCCTGTACGACGTGACCCAGGAGCCGCGCTACATGTCGCTGGTGAACTACTTCGTTGAGGAGCGCGGAACCCAGCCGCATTTTTACGATATCGAATATGAAAAACGCGGCCAAACCTCCTACTGGAACACCTACGGCCCGGCGTGGATGGTTAAAGACAAACCCTACAGCCAGGCGCATCAGCCGATTTCCGAGCAGCCGGTCGCCATCGGCCACGCGGTGCGCTTTGTCTATCTGATGACCGGCGTCGCTCATCTCGCCCGCTTAAGCCAGGACGAAGGCAAACGCCAGGACTGCCTGCGTTTGTGGAACAATATGGCTCATCGCCAGCTGTATATTACCGGCGGCATCGGTTCGCAGAGCAGCGGAGAGGCCTTCAGCAGCGACTACGACCTGCCAAACGACACGGTATACGCCGAAAGCTGCGCCTCCATCGGCCTGATGATGTTTGCCCGCCGAATGCTGGAAATGGAAGCCGACAGCCAGTACGCCGACGTGATGGAGCGCGCGCTGTATAACACCGTGCTGGGCGGAATGGCGCTGGACGGCAAACACTTCTTCTACGTTAACCCGCTGGAAGTGCATCCAAAGTCATTAAAATTCAACCATATTTACGACCACGTGAAGCCCGTTCGCCAGCGCTGGTTCGGCTGTGCCTGCTGCCCGCCGAACATCGCCCGCGTGCTGACCTCGCTGGGCCACTACATCTACACGCCGCATGACGACGCGCTGTACATCAACCTGTATGTCGGCAACAGCGCCGAGATCCCGGTTGGCGATGAGACGCTGCGTCTGCGCATCAGCGGCAACTATCCGTGGCAGGAGCAGGTGAAAATTGCCATCGATTCATCCACCCCGATCAATCACACCCTGGCACTGCGTCTGCCGGACTGGTGCGATAAGCCGCAGGTGACGCTTAACGGCGTGGCGGTTGCGCAGGATGTACGTAAAGGCTATCTGCACATTAGCCATCGCTGGCAGGAAGGCGACACGCTGGTGTTAACGCTGCCAATGCCGGTGCGGCGTATTTATGGTAATCCGCTGGTACGCCATCAGGCAGGCCAGGTCGCCGTCCAGCGCGGCCCGCTGGTTTATTGCCTGGAACAGGCAGATAACGGCGAGCAGTTGCATAACCTACAGCTGCCGCGCGATGCGCAGTTCAGCGCGTTTGAAGGCAAAGGGATTTTTGCTCACAAGACGCTCCTCCAGGCTCCGGGGTATAAGCAAACGGCGGAAAATGCCGAAAACCAGGCGCTGTGGAATTACGACCGCGCCCCGTCCACCCGTCAGCAACAGACCCTGACCTTTATCCCGTGGTTTAGCTGGGCCAACCGCGGCGAAGGCGAAATGCGCATCTGGGTGAAAGAAGCGGACGAATAAGCGCTACGCTGACCGGGCTGCCGTCTGCAAACGGGTAGCCCGGCCAATGCGCGCCAAGCGCCGCCTCCGGGCCAGGCTATGTTTCAAATGCCCCCTCTCTCCAAACAGATTGGTCCTACCAGTTATTTGCTAAATCCCTCAGCGGTTCACATATCCATCATTTTTAGTCACATTAATATTGCTCGCAAATAACATTTGATTAACCATTCGTTGTCGTTAATCCTACAATCGCAATTTGGCTGGGCCAATTTTACAAATGATGTGACCTTGCAAAGAGCATAAGACTCAGCATGACATCATGGCGGCCCGATGGAGACCTGCATGAACCTCTGGCAACAAAATTACGATCCGGCCGGTAATATCTGGCTATCGAGTCTTATCGCATCGCTACCAATTCTGTTTTTCTTTTTTGCCCTGATTAAGCTCAAGCTGAAGGGGTACGTCGCCGCCACCTGGACCGTGCTGATTGCGCTATCCGTCGCCCTGCTGTTCTACAAAATGCCGGTTGACCATGCGCTGGCTTCCGTCATTTACGGTTTCTTCTACGGCCTGTGGCCCATCGCGTGGATTATCATCGCCGCGGTGTTCGTCTATAAAATCTCGGTGAAAACAGGGCAGTTCGACATTATCCGTTCATCGATTTTGTCTATTACCCCGGACCAGCGCCTGCAAATGCTCATCGTCGGCTTCTCCTTCGGCGCGTTTCTTGAGGGAGCCGCTGGTTTTGGCGCACCGGTCGCCATTACCGCTGCATTGCTGGTAGGACTTGGCTTTAACCCGCTGTATGCCGCTGGCCTGTGCCTGATCGTCAACACCGCGCCGGTGGCGTTTGGCGCGATGGGCATTCCGATTCTGGTCGCCGGGCAGGTTACGGGGCTGGACAGCTTTGAAATCGGCCAGATGGTTGGCCGCCAGCTGCCGTTCCTGACCATCATCGTGCTGTTCTGGATCATGGCGATTATGGACGGCTGGCGCGGGATTAAAGAGACCTGGCCTGCGGTTATGGTCGCCGGTGGCTCCTTTGCTATCGCTCAGTACCTCAGCTCCAACTTCCTCGGCCCGGAACTGCCGGATATCATCTCTTCTCTGGTATCGCTGGTCTGCCTGACGTTATTCCTCAAACGCTGGCAGCCGGTGCGCATCTTCCGCTTCGGCGATATGGGCGCGTCGCAGGTCGATATGACTCTGGCGCGCACTCGCTACACGCCGGGACAGGTTGTCCGCGCCTGGTCACCGTTCCTGTTCCTGACCGCCACCGTGACCCTGTGGAGCGTGCCGCCGTTCAAAGCGCTGTTCGCTCCGGGCGGCGCAATGTACGACTTTGTCATTAATATTTCCGTGCCGTTCCTCGACAAGATGGTGGCCCGTATGCCGCCAGTGGTCAGCGAAGCCACGCCGTATGCCGCGGTCTATAAGTTCGACTGGCTCTCCGCCACCGGTACCGCCATTCTGTTCGCGGCTATACTTTCCATCGTCTGGCTGCGCATGAAGCCGAAAGACGCGATCTCGACCTTCGGCAGCACGCTGAAGGAACTGGCGCTGCCGATATACTCCATCGGCATGGTGCTGGCGTTCGCCTTTATTTCCAACTATTCCGGGCTATCCTCAACTCTGGCCCTCGCGCTGGCGCACACTGGCCACGCGTTTACTTTCTTCTCGCCGTTCCTCGGCTGGCTGGGGGTATTCCTGACCGGTTCGGATACATCGTCTAACGCGCTGTTTGCCGCGCTACAGGCCACTGCAGCTCAACAGATTGGCGTCTCTGATATCCTGCTGGTCGCCGCGAACACCACCGGCGGCGTGACCGGCAAAATGATTTCGCCGCAGTCCATCGCCATCGCCTGTGCGGCGGTCGGCCTGGTGGGTAAAGAGTCTGACCTGTTCCGCTTTACCGTGAAACATAGCCTGATTTTCACCTGTATGGTCGGCGTGATCACCACACTGCAGGCGTATGTCTTAACCTGGATGATTCCGTGATAGTGATGCCAAAACGCCTTGCCGATGACGTCGTTCGTCGCGTGCGGGCGCTGATTGAAGAACAAAACCTGGAGGCGGGCATGCGATTGCCCGCCGAACGCCAGCTCGCCGCTCAGCTTGGCGTCTCGCGCAATTCACTGCGTGAAGCGCTGGCGATGCTGGTGAATGAAGGGGTGCTGCTCAGCCGTCGCGGCGGCGGCACTTTTGTCCGCTGGCAGCACGAACCATGGTCGGAGCAAAATATCGTTCAGCCGCTGAAAACGCTGCTCGCCGACGACCCCGATTACAGTTTCGATATCCTCGAAGCCCGCCACGCCATCGAGGCCAGCACTGCCTGGCATGCGGCGATGCGGGCGACTGAGGCCGAGAAAGAGAAAATCCTCCTCTGTTTTGAAGCGACCCAGAGTGAAGACCCGGATCTGGCCTCGCAGGCCGACGTGCGTTTCCATCTGGCGATTGCCGAAGCCTCGCACAACGTGGTGCTGCTGCAAACCATGCGCGGCTTTTTCGACCTCTTACAATCCTCGGTCAAGGAGAGCCGCCAACGGATGTACCTCGTCCCGCCGGTCTTCGCTCGCCTGACCGAACAGCACCAGGCGGTGATGGAGGCAATTATCGCCGGCGATCCTGAAGGTGCCAGACAGGCGATGATGGCCCATTTGGGCTTTGTCCACGCCACGATCAAACGTTTTGATGAAGACCAGGCCCGCCAGGCGCGAATTACCCGCCTGCCCGGTGGCCATAACGACAATTCCAGGGAGAACTTGTGATGATTATTTCCGCCGCCAGCGACTATCGCGCCGCCGCACAGCGTATCCTGCCACCGTTTCTTTTCCACTACATCGACGGCGGCGCTTACGCCGAGCACACCCTGCGCCGCAACGTTGAAGACTTGTCCGATGTGGCCCTGCGCCAGCGGATACTGAAGAACATGTCGGATCTGAGTCTGGAAACCACGCTGTTTAACGAAAAGCTTTCAATGCCAACGGCGCTGGCCCCTGTCGGCCTGTGCGGAATGTACGCACGCCGCGGTGAAGTGCAGGCAGCGGGCGCGGCGGATGAGAAAGGGATTCCCTTTACGCTCTCCACCGTTTCCGTTTGCCCGATTGAGGAAGTCGCCCCGACCATCAAGCGCCCAATGTGGTTCCAGCTCTACGTCCTGCGCGATCGCGGTTTTATGCGCAACGCGCTGGAGCGCGCCAAAGCGGCGGGCTGTTCAACGCTAGTCTTTACCGTCGATATGCCGACACCCGGCGCGCGCTATCGCGATGCGCACTCCGGAATGAGCGGCCCGAACGCGGCGATGCGTCGCTACTGGCAGGCGATGACCCATCCGCAGTGGGCGTGGGACGTTGGTTTAAACGGCCGCCCGCACGATTTAGGCAATATCTCCGCCTACCTCGGCAAACCAACTGGCCTTGAAGATTACATTGGCTGGCTGGCGAATAACTTCGATCCGTCGATTTCCTGGAAAGACCTTGAGTGGATCCGCGAATTCTGGGACGGCCCGATGGTGATCAAAGGGATCCTCGATCCAGAAGATGCGCGCGACGCAGTGCGCTTTGGTGCCGACGGGATTGTGGTCTCGAACCACGGTGGCCGCCAGCTTGATGGCGTGCTCTCCTCCGCCCGCGCCCTGCCCGCGATCGCTGACGCGGTGAAGGGCGACATCACCATTCTCGCCGACAGCGGTATTCGCAACGGCCTCGATGTCGTGCGCATGATTGCACTAGGTGCGGATAGCGTGCTGCTGGGACGTGCCTATCTGTATGCGCTGGCGACCCACGGTAAGCAAGGGGTGGCAAATCTGCTGAACCTGATTGAGAAAGAGATGAAGGTGGCGATGACCCTGACCGGCGCGAAAACTATCGGTGAGATCAGCCGCGACTCTCTGGTGCAAAACGCCGATGCGCTGCGGACATTTGACGTTATCAAGGCGGGGAATGCGGCGTAATCTGCGGCTTTCTCCCCTCACCCTGGCCCTCTCCCCAAAGGGGCGAGGGAAGCAATCCTCTGCGCTGAGCAGGCAGGTTTTCTCCCTCTCCCATTCAGAAAGAGAGCGGAGTGAGGGTTCGCCAAATATCTGCTATTCTGCCCCCCGCAATTAAGGGGGCAGCATGCTTAACATCGTCTTATTCGAACCAGAAATCCCGCCGAACACCGGGAATATTATCCGCCTGTGCGCTAACACTGGCTTCAATCTACACATCATCGAACCGATGGGCTTTGCCTGGGACGATAAGCGCCTACGCCGCGCCGGGCTGGATTACCACGAGTTCGCCGCCGTTCAGCGTCATGCTAATTATGCGGCATTTGTGGAAAGCGCAAAGCCGCAGCGTCTGTTTGCCCTGACCACCAAAGGTACGCCAGCGCACAGCGCGGTGAGCTATCAGGACGGTGATTTTTTGATGTTTGGCCCGGAGACCCGCGGACTGCCAGCCAGCATTCTTGGCGCCCTGCCCGCAGCGCAAAAAATCCGAATTCCGATGATGCCGGACAGCCGCAGCATGAACCTGTCAAACGCGGTGTCGGTGGTGGTGTATGAAGCCTGGCGCCAGCTGGGGTATCCGGGCGCAGTATTACGCAGCTGAGCTAGCTTTCTCCCGGAGGCGGTGCGTAGAGCCTGTCCGGGCGATCAGACAGCGCTCAGTATTGTAGCCCGGACAGATGCGCAGCATCGCCTCCGGGTAATCAATCAAATCCCGTCGCCATACTCAAAAGTATGGTGTATCCCATTAAAGTGCTGATCCATATCCATCGCGGGCTTATCGCTCTCCGGCTTGCCTACGATGCGGGCCGGAACCCCAGCGGCAGTGGTATGCGGCGGTACCGGCTGTAGCACCACGGAACCTGCGCCAATTTTTGCCCCGCGCCCGACTTCAATATTGCCAAGGATCTTCGCCCCGGCGCCAATCATCACGCCCTCGCGAATTTTCGGGTGACGATCGCCGCTGGTTTTACCGGTACCGCCAAGGGTCACCGATTGCAGAATCGACACATCATCTTCAATGATCGCCGTTTCACCGACGACAATGCCGGTGGCGTGGTCAAGCATGATCCCGCGGCCAATTTTCGCTGCCGGGTGGATATCCACCTGGAACGAGACGGAAACTTGATTTTGCAGGAAAATCGCCAGCGCCCGACGCCCCTGGTTCCACAGCCAGTGGCCGATACGATAAGCCTGTAGCGCGTGGAATCCTTTGAGGTATAGCAGCGGCGTCGAGTATTTATCCACCGCCGGGTCGCGGGTGCGCACGGCCTGAATATCGCAGGCGGCGGAGGCAATCATTTCCGGGTCGGCGGCGTACGCCTCTTCCACCACTTCACGAATCGCGATGGCGGGCATAATCGGGGAAGCCAGTTTGTTCGCCAGCATATAGCTCAGGGCGCTGCCGAGGTTTTCGTGCTTGAGCAGCGTAGCGTGGTAGAAACTGGCGAGCATCGGCTCACAGTCAGCTAAAGCCCGGGCTTCGGCTTTAATATTATTCCAGACGATATCCAGTTCTTCACACGGCATTGCTGACTCCAGGCGATATAATAATGACCGGCCAGTTCTTTGCTGGCCGGGTCATTCAGGTGATCCAGGTTCCATCGCAGTTAGTTGCTACGCTCGTCCTTGCGTGCACGACCTAATAAGGTCAATGCTGCCTCGCGCGCAATTTTTCCGCAATACAATACCTGATAAATTTCCTCGGTTATTGGCATTTCAACGCCTAAACGCTGTGCCAGAACGCGAACTTCTTTGGTATTGCGGTAGCCTTCAACCACCTGACCAATCTTATCCTGCGCGCCTTGCACATCCATGCCCTGACCGAGCATCATGCCGAAGCGGCGGTTACGTGATTGGTTATCGGTACAGGTCAGCACCAGATCGCCAAGGCCCGCCATTCCCATAAAGGTTTCCGGATCGGCGCCAAGCGCTTCTCCGAGGCGAGACATCTCAACTAATCCGCGCGTAATAAGCGCGGTACGGGCATTGGCGCCAAAGCCGATGCCGTCAGACATCCCGGCGCCGATGGCGATAACGTTTTTCACCGCGCCGCCAAGCTGAACGCCGATGAAATCCGGGTTGATGTAGACGCGGAAGCTCTTGCCGCAGTGCAACAGACTCTGCAGATCGTCAGCAAACTGCGGGTCCGTAGACGCCAGCGAGATAGCTGTCGGCAGGCCTGCGGCCAGCTCTTTGGCAAAAGTCGGGCCGGAAATCACCGCCAACGGGATATCATCGCCCAGCGCTTCACGCGCTACGTCCTGCAACAGGCGTCCGGTTTCCGCTTCGAGGCCTTTTGTCGCCCAAACCAGGCGTGCATCAGCGCGCATCAGCGGTTTAATCTGCCGCAGCACTTCGCCAAAAACATGGCTCGGCACAACGACCAGGATATCGCGGCTGGCAGCCAGCGCGATCGCCAGATCGCTTTCCAGATGCAGCGTATCAGGGAAAGGGACGTCAGGGAGGAATGCAGCGTTGCAGCGATCGTGCTGCAGCGTCGCAATATGTTTCGGGTCATGGCCCCACAGGACAACATGGTGGCCATTTCTTGCCAGGGTGATGGCAAGAGCGGTGCCGTAAGAGCCGGCACCGATCACAGTCATTGCAGCGTTAAGCGCGTTCATCAGGCATCCTGATGTTGTTCAGCACCTTCGCCAGACTGCTGCTGCAGATAGTTCATAAACAGCGCATCGAAGTTCACTGGCGCAAGGTTCAGTTGCGGGAAGGTACCGCGAGAAACCAGGCTGGTGATGCATTCGCGAGCATACGGGAACAGAATGTTCGGGCAGTATGCACCGAGGCAATGCGCCATCTGGGTACCGTCGATGCCTTCGATGGAGAAAATACCGCCCTGTTGTACTTCACACAGGAATGCAGTTTCTTCGCCAAGGGAAGCGGTTACGGTGACACGCAGCACCACTTCATACACGCCTTCAGCCAGCTGGCTGGAAGCCGTATCCAGATCAAGTTTAACTTCCGGCTGCCAATCTTTCTGGAAAACTTGCGGAGCGTTTGGCGCTTCGAAAGAAATATCTTTGGTGTAGATACGCTGGATCTGGAAAGTCATTTCGGTGCTGTTTTGTTCTGACATAGTAAAACCCTTTCGTGTTGTCCTTAAGTACGCCTGTCCAATGGGGATGGGCGCAAAAATTAGCGCAAGAGGGGATCGAGTCCACCACGTGAATCAAGCGCGTACAAGTCGTCACAGCCGCCAATGTGCTGCGCATCAATAAAAATCTGCGGAACCGTCGTCCGACCGCTGCGCTGAATCATCTCTTCACGCTTCGCAGCATTGCCATCGATTGGCAACTCGTTGAACGTCACGCCTTTGCTCTTCAGCAGCGCTTTCGCACGCACGCAGAACGGGCAGGTCGCTTTGGTATAGATATCAATATTGGCCATGACTTCACTCCTGTTTTTACCCCCGAGGGTTTTACGCCGCAGCATCATTCTTCCCTTGGGGGAAACGCGCTGCGTCATAAAGACGCGGGTAAATTATTTACCGCGTACCAGCGGAAGGTTCTCGCCGCTCCAGCCTGCGATGCCTTCTTTCAGTACGAAGACCTTTTCAAAACCGGCTTTGTTCAGCGCGCTGGCGGGTTCTTGTGCCTGCATACCGGAACCGTCTACCACTATAATGGGTTGCGATTTGTGCTTTTCCAACTCACCGACGTTATTTGCTTTGATATCGCTCGTCAGCAGGTTGATGGAGCCAGCAATATGGCCTTTACGGAAATCGTCACGCTGACGCAGGTCGACAACCACGGCGTCTTCTTTGTTGATCAGACGCGTCGCTTCACCACGGGTAATGACTTTAACTTTCGACATCAGCCCTTTAAAGGTGGTGAACAGCACCGCCACCAGCAGCGCGACCCACGCGATGCTCAGGACGGGGTGACGGCCGATGAATTGCATAATTTCTTGCATGGGGGGTTACAACTCCCGACTAAGTGATAAAAAAACCAGGGAAGGAGTATACCTGTGCATTGCAGCAAATACAGCCAGTGAGCGCGATGTAATGTATTTTCTGCGGTCCGTCACGAAAAAAAACTGCTCCCTGTGGAGCAATGCGGCCTGACCGATCCCTTTCTTTGATCTTTTACGGTGATTTGATCGATTCAGCTGTAGTAAAATTACGCAAATTTTCTGTCTTTGAGCATGAGGTTGTCGCAATGTCGGTTTCTAAAAAACCTATGGTACTGGTGATTCTGGATGGCTACGGCTACCGCGAAGACCAGCAGGATAACGCTATTTACAGCGCTAAAACCCCCGTTATGGATGCATTGTGGGCGAAACGTCCGCACACCCTGATTGATGCCTCTGGCCTGGAAGTGGGTCTGCCGGATCGTCAAATGGGCAACTCCGAAGTGGGCCACGTCAACCTTGGCGCAGGTCGTATCGTGTACCAGGACCTGACCCGTCTGGACGTTGAAATTAAAGAACGCACCTTCTTCGCCAACCCGGTGCTGACCGCAGCGGTTGATAAAGCCGTTGCCGCAGGCAAAGCTGTGCATATCATGGGCCTGATGTCTCCGGGCGGCGTTCACAGCCACGAAGATCACATCCTGGCGATGGTTGAACTGGCCGCTGAGCGCGGTGCAGAAAAAATCTACCTGCACGCTTTCCTCGACGGTCGTGATACCCCGCCGCGCAGTGCTGAAAAGACGCTGGCACGTTTCGAAGACAAATTTGCCGCTCTGGGCAAAGGCCGCATCGCCTCAATCATTGGCCGCTACTACGCCATGGACCGCGACAACCGCTGGGATCGCGTTGAACACGCTTACGATCTGATGACTCTGGCGAAGGGCGAGTTCCAGGCTGATACCGCCGTTGCAGGCCTGCAGGCTGCTTACGCGCGTGATGAAAATGACGAATTCGTTAAAGCGACCGTTATCCGCGCTGAAGGCCAGGCCGATGCAGCAATGGAAGACGGCGATGCGATGATTTTCATGAACTTCCGCGCCGACCGCGCTCGTGAAATCACCCGTGCCTTCGTCAACGCCGATTTCGACGGCTTTGCGCGTAAGAAAATCGTTAACCTCGATTTCGTGATGCTGACCGAATACGCCGCCGATATCAAAGTTGCCTGTGCTTACCCACCGGCCTCGCTGGCGAACACCTTCGGCGAGTGGATGGCGAAAAACGACAAAACCCAGCTGCGTATCTCCGAAACTGAGAAATATGCGCACGTGACCTTCTTCTTTAACGGCGGCGTTGAAGAGCCGTTCAAAGGCGAAGAGCGCATTCTGATCAACTCGCCGAAAGTCGCGACCTACGATCTGCAGCCGGAAATGAGCTCCGCTGAGCTGACTGAAAAACTGGTTGCTGCTATCACTGGTGGTCAGTACGACACCATCATCTGTAACTACCCAAATGGCGATATGGTTGGCCACACCGGAGTGATGGAAGCGGCAGTCAAAGCGGTTGAAACTCTGGATCACTGCATCGATCAGGTGACCAAAGCCGTTGAATCCGTCGGCGGTCAGTTGCTGATCACCGCAGACCACGGCAACGCCGAGCAGATGCGTGACCCGGCCACTGGCCAGGCGCACACCGCTCACACCAACCTGCCTGTTCCGCTGATTTACGTTGGCGATAAAAACGTGAAAGTCGCTAACGGCGGTAAACTTTCCGACATCGCGCCAACCATGCTGACGCTGATGGGAATGGAAATCCCGCAAGAGATGACTGGCAAGCCGCTGTTCATCGTGGAATAATCCTTCCCCATGAGGGGAAAGGCGACTTATTCAAATACATGGATCGCAACGGCAGTTCGGTCCGTCCTGTACGCCAGCGCGCTTAGCGCTGGCGTATTGCTGTGCGCCGCATCTGCCCATGCCGATGACCGCGACCAGCTGAAATCTATTCAGGCCGATATCGCCGCCAAACAGCGGGCGATTAAACAACAGCAGCAGCAGCGCTCTTCCCTGCTCGACCAGCTTAGAGCACAGGAAGAAGCCATCTCCGCCGCCGCGCGTCAACTGCGTGAAACCCAGAACACCCTGAACCAGCTGAATAAGCAGATCGACGAAATGAACGCCGCGCTCGCTAAGCTGGAACGTCAGCGTGCATCGCAGGAACGCAATCTCTCTGCACAGCTTGATGCTGCATTTCGTCAAGGGCCGCATACCGGCATCCAGATGATCCTTAGCGGTGAGGAGGGGCAGCGTAATCAGCGTCTCCAGGCCTATTTTGGTTATCTGAACCAGGCGCGTCAGGAAACCATCGCCCAGCTCAAGCAGACCCGCGAAGACGTGGCGGTGCAAAAAACTATGCTGGAAGAGAAACAAAGCCAGCAGCAAACTCTGGTTTACGAACAACGCGCCCAGCAAAACAAGCTGGAGCAGGCGCGTAACGAGCGTAAAAAGACCCTCGCCAGCCTTGAATCCTCTATTCAGAAAGGCCAGCAGCAGTTAAGCGAATTACGGGCTAACGAATCGCGCCTGCGCGGTCGTATCGCCCAGGCGGAAGCGGCAGCTAAAGCGCGCGCGGAGCGTGAAGCCCGCGAGGCGCAAAGCGTTCGCGATCGCCAGCAGGAAGCCTCGCGCAAAGGTACCACCTACAAACCCACCGAGAGCGAACGCTCGCTGATCTCCCGAACCGGCGGTCTTGGCGCACCTCGAGGCCAGGCATTCTGGCCAGTACGCGGATCAATTCTCCATCGCTATGGCGAACAGCTGCAAGGTGAACTACGTTGGAAAGGGATGGTTATCGCTGCGTCTGAAGGTACCGAGGTCAAAGCCGTTGCCGATGGTCGGGTTATTCTCGCCGATTGGCTGCAGGGTTATGGCCTGGTGGTAGTCGTTGAACACGGCAAAGGCGACATGAGTCTTTACGGCTATAACCAAAGCGCGCTGGTCAGCGTCGGCACTCAGGTCCGGGCGGGCCAGCCGATTGCTCTCGTAGGCAGCAGCGGCGGTCAGGGCCGTCCGTCGCTCTATTTCGAAATTCGCCGCCAGGGTCAGGCGGTCAATCCACAGCCGTGGTTGGGAAGATAAGTTTTGCTTCAATTTCGCACAATTGCACTCGCGGTAACCACTACGCTGGTTATGGCGTCGCCGGTTTTTGCCGGCAAACTCTCCATTGTTATCGATGACTTTGGCTATCGTCCGCATACGGAAAACCAGGTGCTGGCGCTGCCTGCCAACATCTCCGTCGCTGTACTCCCTAATGCTCCTCATGCCCGCGAAATGGCGACCAAGGCGCATAACCTCGGTCATGAGGTCCTGATCCACCTGCCGATGGCACCACTCAGTAAGCAACCGCTGGAAAAAGACACGCTCCGCCCGGATATGAACAGCAGCGAGATCGAGCGCATAATCCGCGAAGCCTATGGCAAGGTGCCGTATGCCGTGGGGCTGAATAACCATATGGGCAGCGCCATGACCTCCAGCCTGTTCGGTATGCAGAAGGTGATGCAGGCGCTGGAGCGCTACAATCTTTACTTCCTCGATAGCGTCACCATCGGCAACACTCAGGCCATGCGCGCGGCGCAGGGCACCGGCGTGAAGGTGATCAAGCGCAAGGTGTTCCTCGACGATACGCAGAACGAAGCGGATATCCGCTATCAGTTCAACCGCGCAATCGCTCTGGCACGGCGCAACGGTTCGGCTATCGCCATCGGCCACCCGCACCCAACTACGGTGCGCGTGCTGCAGCAGATGGTGTATAACCTGCCGCCGGATATAACTCTGGTACGCCCAAGCAGCCTGCTCAACGAACCGCAGGTCGATACCTCAACGCCGAATATCGCGCCGCCGCCTGCACAGCCGCCGCGCAACCCGTTCCGCGGCGTGAAGTTGTGCAAACCGAAGCGTCCGCCAGAGCCGGTCAACGCCAGTCGCTTCTTTACCATTCTGAGCGAAAGCATCAGCCAGAGTGCTCTGGTGCAGTACTACCAGTTGAAGTGGCAGGGATGGGATAACCCCACTAACTAAATTTGCCGGGAATCCGGGCGCTTTTCCGCCACGGGTTCCTGCTCATCCTGATGGGCGTACCAGGCCTTGAAGTATTTGAGAAAGCTGTAGAAGGTCGCGTACAGCCCGGTGACTACGCCAACTTTCCCCTTACGCCACGCCCCGCTGAACAGATACCACTTAAAGAAAGCGCCAATTGCGCTGATCACCCCGCGCCCAATCGATGGCCTGACCCTCTGGTATTTAACCAGCCGCGTAGTATAGCTATTGAGCTTATTGAACACTTCATGCAGGGAGTAGAAGGTATCGTGGCGCACGAAGCCTGGCAGCTTGCTGGAGTGCTTATAGCCGACAACCTGATCGTCCACCGGTCTATCGTTAAAGCGCGCAACGGTACGATTAAATAAACGCACGGGAAAATCCGGCGATGAGACCGGGTAAATGGTTCGCACCTCTTCACCCAAAACGAACCAGTAGCGCGGCAGACGCCATGCGCAGTCAGGTGCAGGTTCATCGCCAGCTTTCAGCGCCAGAATAGCTGCCACGACATCATCATCAAGAATTTCATCGCTATCCATACACAGCACCCAGTCATGGGTGGCCAGGGATGTCGCGTAATTCATCTGTGCGCCGTGAGCGGTATAAGGATGGTGGTGAACAGTAAGACCGAATTGTTGGCAAATCTGCAGCGTAGCGTCCGTGCTGCCTGAGTCGATGACGATCACTTCATCGGCCACCTTGCTCAAAGGTGGTAAAACCTCCCGCAATAAGCGAGATGAATTACAGGTCAATAAGCATACAGAAAGTTTAAGCATAGTGTTTGTGTGGTTAAACGACGATTAAACTGACTGTATAAACGAATAGGCAAGAAAGCGATTTAGAAAAAGTGCGGAGTGGGTTAAGAATCAGAAAAGTGCAGGGTAACTCTCAAAAAAGCGCCCACAGGCGCTTTTTTTATATACAACTCAAGTGGAATTAATCCCAGCTAAGAATCACTTTACCGGACTGGCCGGAGCGCATGGCGTCGAAGCCCTGCTGGAAGTCATCAATGCCAAAGCGATGTGTGATGATCGGCGAGAGATCCAATCCAGACTGAATAAGCGCAGCCATTTTGTACCAGGTTTCAAACATTTCACGACCGTAAATCCCTTTGATAAACAGCCCTTTGAAAATCACCTTGGTCCAGTCGATAGACATATCTGACGGCGGGATGCCAAGCATGGCAATACGCCCGCCGTGGTTCATGGTATCCAGCATGGTACGAAACGCCGGCGGTGCGCCGGACATCTCCAGGCCCACATCAAAACCTTCAGTCATGCCCAGCTCGGCCATCACATCGTTAAGGTTCTCTTTTGCCACGTTTACCGCGCGGGTGACGCCCATTTTGCGCGCCAGTTCCAGACGGTATTCGTTCACATCGGTGATCACCACGTTACGTGCACCGACGTGTTTCGCCACTGCCGCCGCCATCACGCCAATCGGGCCTGCGCCGGAGACCAGCACGTCTTCACCGACGAGGTCGAAAGAGAGCGCGGTATGAACGGCATTACCAAACGGGTCGAAAATCGACGCCAGATCGTCAGAGATATTGTCCGGGATCTTGAACGCGTTAAACGCCGGGATCACCAGATATTCAGCAAAGCAGCCCGGACGGTTTACGCCGACGCCCGTCGTGTTGCGGCACAAATGCGTGCGCCCGGCACGGCAGTTACGGCAATGACCGCAGGTAATATGCCCTTCGCCCGAAACGCGGTCGCCAAGCTTAAAGCCGCGAACTTCCTGGCCGATACCCACGACTTCACCCACGTATTCATGGCCCACAACCATCGGGACCGGAATGGTTTTTTGCGACCACTCATCCCAGTTGTAGATATGCACGTCGGTACCGCAAATTGCGGTCTTGCGGATTTTAATCAGCAAATCGTTGTGGCCGACTTCCGGTTCCGGTACGTCGGTCATCCAGATGCCTTCTTCCGCCTTCAGTTTGGATAACGCTTTCATCTCACACCCTTAGGCAATCACGCCCAGTTGTTTACCGATGCGGGTAAAGGCTTCCACCGCACGTTCAATTTGTTCAGGGGTATGCGCCGCAGACATCTGGGTGCGAATACGCGCCTGGCCTTTTGGTACCACCGGATAGAAGAATCCAGTGACGTAAATACCTTCTTTTTGCAGCTCGCGCGCGAACGCCTGCGCCACGGAGGCTTCACCGAGCATCACCGGGATAATGGCGTGATCGGCGCCCGCCAGGGTAAAGCCTGCGGCGCTCATTTTTTCACGGAACAGACGCGCGTTGGACCACAGACGGTCGCGCAGCTCGCTGCCCGCTTCCACCATCTCCAGCACTTTAATCGAAGCGGCAACAATCGCCGGAGCCAGCGAGTTGGAGAACAGATACGGACGAGAACGCTGGCGCAGCCACTCAACAACCTCTTTACGCGCTGCGGTATAGCCGCCGGACGCGCCGCCCAGCGCTTTGCCTAAGGTACCGGTGATGATATCGACCCGGCCCATCACATCGCAGTACTCATGAGAGCCGCGACCGTTTTCACCGACAAAGCCAACGGCGTGAGAGTCATCGACCATGACCAGCGCATCGTATTTATCCGCCAGATCGCAAACGCCTTTCAGGTTGGCAATGACGCCATCCATTGAGAATACGCCGTCGGTGGCGATCAGCACATGACGAGCACCCGCTTCGCGAGCCTCTTTCAGGCGAGCTTCCAGCTCCTGCATGTCGTTGTTGGCGTAGCGAAAGCGCTTCGCTTTGCACAGGCGCACGCCGTCGATGATTGACGCATGGTTCAGGGCATCGGAGATAATCGCGTCTTCTGCGCCGAGCAGGGTTTCAAACAGGCCGCCGTTAGCGTCAAAGCAGGAAGAGTATAGAATCGCGTCTTCCATCCCGAGGAATTCCGCCAGCTTCTTCTCAAGCGCTTTATGGCTGTCCTGGGTACCGCAGATAAAGCGCACGGAGGCCATGCCGAAGCCGTGGCTGTCCATTCCACTTTTCGCGGCGGCAATCAGCTCCGGGTGGTTCGCGAGACCCAGATAGTTATTGGCGCAGAAGTTAATCACCTGGCTCCCGCCGACGGTGATATCCGCCTGCTGCGCCGAAGTGATAATCCGTTCTTCTTTAAACAACCCTTCCGCGCGCGCGGTATCCAGGTCATTGGTTAACTGTTTGTAGAAATCACCACGCATTGCAACTCTCCAGATTCGGCAAAATTTGGCACATATTACCTAAAGCTATACGCTGATACGAGATGATGCATTCCTGAATGAATTATTTGCAGCATAAATCACGAGACCCTCTACACCTTTTCGGCGAATGGCTGAAGCCTTTCCGATGTGGTGATATGATATGAGTATTCATGTCCGGATTGTCTCTGGGCACCCTACTTCAAAGGTTACAGTTATGATCATCGTTACCGGCGGCGCAGGCTTTATCGGCAGCAACATCGTTAAAGCACTGAATGACCAAGGCATTACCGATATTCTGGTTGTCGATAATCTGAAAGACGGCACCAAATTCATTAACCTGGTGGATTTGAACATTGCCGATTACATGGATAAAGAAGACTTCCTGATCCAGATTATGGCAGGCGAAGAGTTCGACGATATCGACGCAATCTTCCATGAAGGCGCCTGTTCTTCCACCACCGAGTGGGACGGCAAGTACATGATGGATAACAACTATCAGTACTCTAAAGAGCTGCTGCACTACTGCCTGGAGCGTGAAATCCCGTTCCTGTACGCCTCTTCCGCGGCGACCTACGGTGGCCGCACCAGCGACTTTATTGAGTCCCGCGAATATGAGCAGCCGCTCAACGTCTACGGCTATTCTAAGTTTCTGTTCGATGAATACGTGCGCCAGATCCTGCCGGAAGCGAACTCGCAAGTTGTCGGCTTCCGTTATTTCAACGTCTACGGGCCACGCGAAGGGCACAAAGGCAGCATGGCCAGCGTCGCGTTCCATCTCAATACTCAGTTGAATAATGGCGAAAGTCCGAAACTGTTCGAAGGCAGCGACGGCTTTAAGCGCGACTTCGTCTACGTCGGCGATGTCGCTGCGGTAAACCTGTGGTTCTGGGAAAACGGCGTCTCCGGCATCTTCAACCTGGGCACCGGCCGCGCGGAATCCTTCCAGGCGGTAGCGGACGCCACGCTGGCTTATCATCAGAAAGGCAGCATCGAATACATTCCGTTCCCGGATAAACTGAAAGGTCGCTACCAGGCGTTTACCCAGGCAGATCTGACTAACCTGCGCGCAGCGGGCTATGACAAACCGTTTAAGACCGTGGCCGAAGGCGTAACGGAATATATGGCCTGGCTCAACCGCGATAGTCATGCGAATTCATAAAATCATTCGAGCAGTATCAAGGCGGCAACTGAGTGAATCTTCAGGAACATAGGATAACTATGTGACTGAAGTGAACGAAGACAGACAACGCAGAGACAGCTTGAAGGATGAAATGAATGAAGATACTGGTGATCGGCCCGTCATGGGTGGGCGACATGATGATGTCGCAAAGTCTCTATCGTACGCTCAGGGCGCGCTATCCCCAGGCAATCATCGACGTGATGGCACCCGCGTGGTGCCGTCCGCTGCTGTCGCGTATGCCAGAAGTCAATGAAGCGATCCCGATGCCACTTGGTCACGGAGCGCTGGAAATCGGCGAGCGCCGCAAGCTTGGGCACAGCCTGCGCGAGCGTCGTTACGATCGCGCTTACGTGCTACCGAATTCGTTTAAGTCGGCCCTGGTGCCGTTCTTCGCGGGTATCCCGCTTCGTACCGGCTGGCTTGGCGAGATGCGCTACGGCCTGCTGAACGATGCCCGCAAACTGGATAAAGAAGCCTGGCCGCTGATGGTTGAACGTTATGTCGGTCTGGCTTACGACAAAGGCGTGATGCGCTGCGCGAAAGACCTGCCGCAGCCGCTGCTGTGGCCGCAGTTGCAGGTGAATGAAGGTGAGAAATCGCAGACTTGTAACGCGTTCAACCTCTCCTCTGACCGCCCGATTATCGGTTTCTGCCCCGGCGCGGAATTTGGCCCGGCCAAACGCTGGCCACACTACCACTACGCTGAGCTGGCAAAACAGCTGATCGACGACGGTTATCAAATCGCCCTGTTCGGTTCTGCTAAAGATAACGAAGCGGGCAAAGAGATCATCGCCACGCTGAGCACAGAGCAGCAGGCATGGTGTCGCAACCTGGCCGGGGAGACCCAGCTTGAGCAGGCCGTCATTCTGATCGCCGCCTGTAAAGCGGTGGTCAGCAACGACTCCGGCCTGATGCACGTCGCCGCCGCGCTGGACCGTCCGCTGGTCGCGCTTTACGGTCCGAGCAGCCCGGATTTCACCCCGCCGTTGTCGCATAAAGCGCGCGTTATCCGCCTGATTAGCGGCTACCACAAAGTGCGCAAAGGCGATGCTGCCGAAGGTTATCACCAAAGCTTGATCGACATTACCCCACAGCGCGTACTGGAAGAACTAAACGCGCTGTTGACGGAAAAACTGGAAACAGAGGAAGCGTAGCGGATGCGGGTATTGATCGTAAAAACCTCGTCCATGGGCGACGTACTGCACACGCTGCCCGCGCTGACCGACGCCGCGCAGGCCTTTCCCGGTATTCGTTTCGACTGGGTCGTTGAGGAAGGCTTCGCGCAGGTCCCTTCATGGCATGAAAACGTCGATCGGGTGATCCCGGTGGCGATTCGTCGCTGGCGCAAAGCATGGTTTTCCGCGCCAATAAAAGCCGAGCGCAAGGCATTTCGCGAAGCAGTGCAGGCGGAAAAATACGACGCAATTATTGACGCTCAGGGGCTGCTGAAAAGCGCTGCGCTGGTAACCCGCCTGGCCCGTGGCGTTAAGCACGGCATGGACTGGAAGACCGCCCGCGAACCGCTGGCGAGCCTGTTCTATAACCGTCGCCACCATATCGCTAAACAGCAACACGCCGTTGAGCGCACCCGCGAGTTGTTCGCCAAAAGCCTCGGCTACGCAAAGCCAAAAACTCAGGGCGACTACGCCATCGCCTGCCATTTTTTGCGCCAGGATGACGTCTCTGCTGCACCGTATCTGGTGTTCCTGCACGCCACCACTCGCGATGATAAACACTGGCCGGAAGAGAACTGGCGGGCGCTTATCGCCCTGCTGGCCGACAGCGGCCTGAGAGTGAAGCTGCCGTGGGGCGCACCGCATGAAGAAGCGAGGGCCAAACGCCTGGCGGAAGGACATGATTTTGTCGACGTGTTGCCGCGTATGAGCCTTGAGCAAGTAGCCCAGGTGCTGGCAGGCGCTCGCGGGGTGGTTTCCGTCGACACCGGCCTGAGCCATTTAACCGCCGCGCTCGATAAACCAAATTTCACGCTATACGGCCCGACCGATCCGGGGCTGATTGGCGGCTACGGTAAAAATCAGTACGTCGTGCGCCCGGAAAACGGCAGCAGCACGGGGGATATTGCCGCCCCCCGGGTTCTGCAATTGTTGAAATCTCAGGAACTGGCTTAATGGGTTCATTGTTTAAGCAGATCTATCGCTACACGCATCGACGAGCCTTTCGCCATAACGAAAATCTCTGGCCGTTTACCCACATCACCCGCGCGGCGAGCGGTGAAATTCGCACACTCGAATATAAGGGAAAAACGGTTTCGCTGGTTAACCTGAGCGAGCTAAAAGATAGCGCACAGGGTGAAGTGCTGCTGACGGCGACTGGTCCCTCGACCCGAAGCATCGATTTTTCTCTGCTGCCGAACCGCATTCCGGTGATGGGGGTAAATGGTGCCTGGCATCTTTCTGATAAGATTAAATTTTCTCTCTATACCATCGTGGATATGGAGTTTTACGACAAAAAACCGGACGTTATTCGTTCGGTGATTAGCCAACCCGATCTCATCCTCTTCACCACCATGCACGGTATTGCCAAAATCCTCGACCGCCATGGCTCAGAGCTTCGCTGTCGTTTGGCATTAATTGAAGACGCCTGTTATAAAATCTACCAGCCCAAAGTCGCCAAAAGCGCGATACAGCAAGCCTGGCGACATATCGATGCTCTGCGCTTTCACCCACAGCGGCAGGATATTTGCTTTAGCACCGATATCCGTCACGGGATTTTTGATGCCGGAACCGTGGTCTACTGGGCGCTACAAATCCTGATGTGGTTGGGATTCAAAACGATTCTGATCAGTGGGTTGGATATGAGTAATTTCAGCCAACCACGGTTCTACGAAACAGAGCAGGATAAACTCCCTTCCTGGCTGGAAAATAAGGTGGATGACCTCGTCATGCCGTCCTTTTCGCACGCTGCCAACGTGCTGCAACAAAACCATATCCGGGTTGTGAACTTCTCTTTGCAAAGCGCGGTTCCGGAAACGATTTTCGAAAAGGTTTCTTTTGATGAGTACTTTAAAAATCAGTAACTACGCCAGACAGGGTTACACTGTTTTATTTCCTTTGTTTCTGTTTTTTAGCGCTATTTTTTGCGTATCAACCCGAGCAAACAATCTTCTTCACTTATCTATTTTGCTGTTTTTGCTTTCACTACTGAATAAAGACAACCGTCAGGCAGTAGTGGAGAGCTTGCGTCAGCTATGGCCGGCTTATGCCCTGCTGGCGACGTTCTTTATCTACTATGCGCTGAGCAATATTTGGGGCCAGACGCCGCAGCACATCGACTCCCCACTGACCCACGGTACCTATTTGATTTTCTATCTGCTGCTGCTGACAACGCTGCTTGGCAACCCGCGTACCCGACACCTGGTGCTGCTGAGCGTGGTGGCCGGGATTACGGTGCTTTCTCTCTGGACGATGGTTATCGATTTTTCGCTCGTCCTCAAGGAACGCATCGTTTCGCCTGGCAACCCCGGTCCGACCAACGTTATCGACCTCGCGGGCTATTGCGGTATTGGCATTCTCATTTGCGGCATGCTGCTCAAAGAAAAAGGCAGCCATTTTCTGTATTTACCACTGATCATCATGCTGGTGATGATGGTGCTGACCCAAAGCCGGGGGCCAATTATCGCGCTGGCGGTGGCTTTCGTTTGTACCCTGCATCTGCATGTCTTTACCCGCCGTAATGCGCTGATTATCGCCGCACTGGCGATCGTTTTGGGGCTACTTTTCGTCTTCACGCCGCTGGGAGACCTGCTGCTGGCACGCTTTGAAGAGCTGGGTACCCAAAGCGGATTACGCATCAGCATCTGGCATCATACCGTTGAAGAAGTTGCCAGCCAGCCATGGCTGGGCCGCGGCTTTGACTACGAGCTTGATTTCACCAACTACAGCGGCGAACACATCACCACTACCCACAGCGTCTATCTTGGCTCGTTGCTTAAGGGCGGCATTATTGGCCTGGGACTGCTGCTGGCGGTCATTGCAGGCGGATTGTGGCGGGCGTGGAGCAAACAGCGTGAAGATGGCCGCTACGGGCTGGCGATTTTTATCTATGCGCTGATTTTTATGGCTTCGCAGGGAATGTTTATCATCAGCAACCCTCGGGAAACCTGGCCGCTGTTCTGGCTACCCTTAGGCATTGCGCTGAGCAGTCACCTGAAGACGAAACACTAAATGCGGCACTCTGCGCTCTTCTGTCATTGCCCGGTGGCGGCTAGCGCCTTACCGGGCCTACGGGGAGTATATAACATGATGATATTGATGGTTTTGTAGGTCAGGTAAGGCGTAAGCCGCCACCTGACAGAAATGCGTGCACTGTATCTACAACAGGTTTGTCATCAGTCTCCAGGGCCCTGACGCGGGCCCTTTTTATACCTGCTTGCGAGAGGCAACAAGGCTATCCGCCTGCGCTTTGATGACGGGCCAGACGGCATCAACCGTCATATCAGCAACATTTGTCTCTTCGCAGACAACCTGTTTAGCCTTGTCATAGCCCGGGGCCCAGATGGTATATCCCGGCAGGCCGGTGTCTTTTAGTTTGCGCTTGTTGTAAACCGCAACCATCGGCTTGTCGAACGCCCTGGCGATATGCACGACGGCGGTATCCGCCGTAATGACCAAATCGCAGCAACGAATAACCTCTACCGCTGAATTAATATTGCTATCGGGCAAATACAGCGCCGAATCCAGTTTCAACTGACGAATTTTTTCGCTGTGCCCCACCATCACCACGCTCACCTTGTAAGGCAGCGCATGCAGTCGCTCAATTAAAGCGGTGACCTGGTGACGACAAAAATCTTTATCGGTTGAGGCGGTGAACGGGTTTATCGCGATACGCAGCTCGCTATCCTGCTCCTGAGCGAACAAGCATTTAACTTTTTCATGTTCACCAGCGTCGCCGGGAAGATGATAATGGTAATGCTCACTGGCTACGCCAAATAACCGGGCCACTTCTTTATAGCGGGCAGAAATATGGCGGCTACTATCGAAAAAAGAGATCGAATGATCGTAAAGTTTATATTCTTCTTTATTAAAACCAATGACACAGTCGAGGCGTAAATCGGCGAGTAATTTAAAACGCTCATAGGTTTTAACATCATCAAAATCGACAACCGCGTCAAACCCTGACGCGCGCAATTCATTTAGCGACATGCGGGGTTGATATAAATAGACATGCTCCAGAAAATCTGCCCCCGCAAGCATGCGTTTACAGATTGGCCCCGTGAGCACGGAAACCTGATAGCCCTGGTCCGCCAGCAGCCTTGCACAGCCGGTTGTAACCACCATGTCACCGACCTTATCATCCAGGCGTAATAATAAAACGCGCTGAACCTGTGCAGGATTAAAGGGCTGGCGTGCGCTTTTATTTCTGTAACGATAGTTAATTAACTTAAACTTAATTTCGCGGAAGAACGCATTTTTCTTCCGCGTGAACTGCTTGACGATACGCATACGGTACCTGGTTATGATCTTTTATCGCTGTGTGTGTTTCTGTTGGTAGTACTCCGCCAACGTCATTCCCTTCACCTGCGGTGCCAGCCAGCTGAAAAAAGCCTCCAGATCGGCGTATAAGCGCTCGATATCCTGCTCATTTTTAAACGTTGGGCTGCCGCCAGGCATGTACTCAGAAGAGTGGAGCATATATTCGACGTAGTCATTACCCTGAGTCAACGTCTGTTCCACGACTTTTTTCATCGTTTCGACGTTGCCGCCCATCGGACGCAGCCAGTGAACGGACGGTGAGCGCACCTTGCCTCGCAAGCGATCGTATCCCTGCTTCAGGCTATTCATCCAGGCAGAATGCTTGTACTGAATGCTCATCGGCACTTCCAGCAGCGGCGACTGGCCTTCACGGCGAATATCGTTCTCATCGAGGAAGTAGGCGTGCTGCGGGAAGTTGCGATAATCGGTGCCGCCGTCGCCCTGCGGCGCGCCTTTGGCCGTTTTCCAGTTCACCCGAGGGGTGACCGAGCAATCGACCAGATAGCCGTACTCCACCAGCAGACGCGCATAGCGCTCATCAAAAGCCCAGCGCCCGGCGCGATGGCTAACCATTTTGGTCTGGAAGGTGTCTTCCAGCAGACGAGTCATATAGTCGACTTTTTCTCGCATCGCCGCATCGCTGTACTCAATCAGATACGGTTTATGCCGCCAATCGTCATCGGTAAGCGGGTCGGTCGGCGGGCTGTTCCAGGCGTGCAGATGCATACCAATTTCCGCCGTTCCCCGGGCAATGACGTCTTTGGCGAACTCGATATAAACGGGGTCAATGGCCATTTCATAGTTGGTCAAATAAACCGGTTTGAAGCCATACTTTTCGCAAAGCTGCTGAAAACGCGGTAAATAGCGCGCATTCTCGGTGGTGATGCTGTCATGTTTTTGCCAGAGGTTATCGCCCTCTGTATCAATCGTGATGAGAAATGCGGGTTTGTGCACGAAAACGTCCTCAGGCCATACGTATCGGGTCATGGTAGAGCAAGACAACGCTTCTCTCAATCTATCTGATCCCCTAGAATCGGAACCCTTATCCTGGATGAAGAACAGAGTATGACGCCTGAAACCCGCACTTCCAGCCGCGTAAACCCGGCGCGAATCCTGGTTATCAAGCTTCGCCATCATGGCGACATGTTATTGATAACCCCGCTTATTCACGCTCTAAAACAGCAATATCCCGCCGCGCACGTGGATGTTCTGCTTTATGAAGAGACCCGGGATATGCTCGCGGCGAACGCCGATATCAACCACATTTATGGTATTGATCGGCGCTGGAAAAAGCAGGGAACTGGCCACCAGTTGAAGATGGAGTGGCAGCTAATTCGCACGCTCCGCCAGCAGCGCTACGATATGGTACTCAATCTTGCCGATCAGTGGCCCAGCGCGATCATCACTAAACTGACCGGCGCGGCAACCCGCATCGGCTTTGACTTCCCGAAACGCCGTCATCCGGCCTGGCGTTTCTGCCATACCGCCCTCGCTTCAACCGAGCTGCATAATCAGCTGCATACGGTGCAGCAGAATCTGTCGATTCTGGCGCCGCTTGGGCTGAATGTTGATGATGCCCCAGCAAAAATGGGCTACAGCGAGCAGGACTGGGCCACCAGTCGCGCACTGCTACCGGAAGGTTTTCAGGACAACTATATTGTTATTCAGCCAACCTCCCGCTGGTTCTTTAAATGCTGGCGCGAAGAGCGAATGAGCGCCCTGATTAACACCCTCTCTGAGGCGGGCTACGCGGTGGTGTTGACCTCCGGCCCTGACGCCAAAGAGAAACAGATGGTCGAGACGATTATGGCAGGCAGCCCTAATGCCCGTCTGCACTCCCTCGCCGGGCAGTTAACCCTGCGCCAGCTGGCATCGGTCATCGACCATGCCCGTCTGTTTATCGGCGTAGACTCGGTGCCGATGCATATGGCCGCCGCGCTGAACACGCCGCTGGTCGCGCTGTTCGGCCCCTCCAAGCTCACCTTCTGGCGTCCGTGGCAGGCGCAAGGAGAGGTGATCTGGGCGGGGGATTTTGGCCCCATTCCCGATCCTGACGACATTGATACCAACACCGACGAACGCTATCTCGATTTAATCCCCACCGACGCGGTTATCGCGGCGGCGAAAAAGGTACTGGCATGAGTAAATTCAGGCTGGCTCTGGTACGCCAGAAGTATCGCCCGGACGGCGGCGCGGAGCGCTTTGTCTCCCGCGCGCTGGAAGCCCTCGACGACAGCGATCTTGAACTGAACGTCATCACCCGCGAGTGGCAGGGCCCGGTGAAGCCCGAGTGGAACATTCACATCTGCAACCCGCGCAAGTGGGGACGCATCAGCCGCGAGCGCGGTTTTGCCGAAGCTGCGCGCCAGCTGTGGCAGCGCGAGTCCTTCGACCTGGTGCAAAGTCATGAGCGCATCCCCGGTTGCGACCTGTATCGCGCCGGAGACGGCGTACATCGCCGTTGGCTTCAGCAACGTTCGCGTATTCTGCCCGGCTGGAAAAGCCGTCTGCTGTTCGCTGACCGCTACCATCGCTATGTGATGCAGGCCGAGCGCGAAATGTATCAGGACGCGCACCTGCGCGGCGTCATCTGCAATGCAGAGATGATTAAACAAGAGATTATTGAAGACTTCGGTCTGCCGGCGGAAAAAATCCACGTTATCTATAACGCCATCGATAACCAGCGTTTTCTACCGCCTACGGAAGAAGCCTTTGTTGCGCTACGCACCAAATGGGATTTGCCGCTGCAGGCGACCTGCCTGATCTACGTCGGTTCCGGCTTTGAGCGTAAAGGGCTGGATGCAGCGATTCGCGCCATCGCCCCGACCGATCGCTATCTGTTAGTGGTTGGCAAAGATAAAGAGCAGAGTCGCTATCAGCAGCTGGCGAAAACGCTGAACTGTGAAGATCGGGTTCGTTTCTTCGGCATGCAGTCAGAAACCCTGCCGTTCTATCAGATGGCCGACGGTCTGCTGCTACCAACGCTGTACGATCCATTCCCTAACGTTATCCTTGAAGCGATGGCCTGCGGCCTGCCGGTCATTACCACTACCGGCTGCGGCGGCGCGGAGTTTATCGTGCAGGGCAGCAACGGCTACGTTTGCGACGCGCTGGATATCCCGGCCCTGCAGGAGTCCGTTATCGCTCTGCCCGCCCGCGCCTTAGGTTCTGCGCAAGGCGAACGTGCCCGCGAGCGCATTATGACCTGCACCAGCGAACGGTTATCGGCGCAGCTGCTCTCCCTCTATCAGGATCTGGTGAAATAACGATGCGCATACTGTTTGTTATTGACGGCCTGCCCGGCGGCGGCGCGGAAAAAGTGGTGCTGACGCTGGCGGAGCATTTTCTCAACCACGGCGAACAGGTATCACTCTTTTCCCTGCGCGACGTCTGCGATTATCCGCTGCCGGAAGGGTTGGATTATCAGGTGATCGCTGACCGCTGCCGCAAACCCTGGCGCAAGCTCACCGAGCTATCCCGGCGCGCGCGCCAGCTTGATGCGGCTATCGATAAAGCAGAACAGCAGGGCCATTTCGATCTGGTGCTCTCAAATCTGCATAAGACTGATCGCATTGTCTCCCGCAGCCGCCTGCTGAGCAGGCGTAACGTCTGGTTCTGCCTGCACGGCGTGTTCTCCACTTCCTATCTCGGCCATCGCACCGGTTTTGACCGCTGGATGAAACAGCAGAAGATCAAACGCGTTTACCAGGGGCGCAACGTCGTCACCGTTTCCGATGCGGTCGGCAAGGATCTGGTTGAACAGTTCGCCATTCGTCCAGCCCAGCTGAAAACGATTTATAACCCGTTTGATATCGCCGCCCTGCGCGCCGCAGCTGAAGAACCCAGCGAACGGCCCGACGGCGACTATATTATTCACGTAGGTCGCTTCCACCCGGGTAAACGCCACGACCGCCTGATTGAAGCCTATGCGCAAAGCGGCATCGACGCGCCGCTGGTGCTGCTGGGGCAAGGAAAACCGGAGCAAGAACAGCGCCTGCGCCAGCTGGCACAGCAGCTACAGGTTGGCGATCGCGTCCTGTTTAAAGGCTTCCAGAAAAACCCGCTGCCGTGGATTAAAGGCGCGCGGATGCTGGTCCTGAGCTCAGATAGCGAAGGTTTTGGCAACGTGGTGGTAGAAGCGCTGCTGCTCAACACGCCGGTTGCCAGCACCCGCTGTCCGGGCGGTGTCACTGAAATTTTAACCGGCGAACTGGCTCGGGGTCTGGCGGATTTGAACAGCCCGGCGCTGGCCCAGACGATGCAAAGCATTTACCATAGCCCGCCTGCCATCGACGCCCTAATGCTGGAAAAATTCAGCGTGGCGACAATTTGTCAGCAGTACCGTCAGCTGCGTAGCGCCTGACGCCGTTATTCAACCAGGATCGAATGATTTATGAGTCAAACGCCTTTACTGAGCATCGTGGCCGCCGTCTATAACGGCGAAAAATTCCTTGTGCAATTCTTTGAGTGCCTTGAGCAACAGCAGTTGGAAAGCTATGAACTGATCCTGGTGAACGACGGGTCGACGGACGCCAGCCTGGCGGTTATCGACCAGTGGAAGGACCGTCTGCAAAATGTGATCGTGCTGGAGCAGGAAAATCAGGGCGTTTCGGTGGCGCGTAACACGGGTCTCGCCGTCGCCACCGGTAAGTACCTGACCTTCCCGGATATCGACGATAAGATTTACCCAGGCATGTACAGCACGCTTCTGGAGATGGCGGAAAAGGGTCACCTTGACGTCGCCACTTGCAACGGCCGCTACGTCTACGAGACGAAAAAAGATATCCACCCTATATTCCCGCTGGATAAATTGCAGTCTACCGGCGTACTGCCCGGCCACGTGTGGTTAAAGCAGGCGCTGGATTCGCGTAAATTCCTGCATGTCACCTGGCTGAATATCTACCGTCGCGAATTTATCGCGAGCCATAACTTCCACTTTGAGCCGGGCCTGCGCCATCAGGATATCCCCTGGACCACGGAAGTGTTGCTGACAGCAGAACGCGTGCAGTACACCAGCAAGCAGTTCTACGACTACTATATTCACTCGGAATCGGTATCGCACAAGCCGGACAACGACGATACGCTGATGCGCTCAGCTCGCCACTACATGAAGATTCTGGAGATGCTGGACGCCATCAATCAGCGTTATCCGGACAAGGTTCGCGATATTTCCGCCTGCCGCTGGCAAATCGCCAAAGAGGGGCTGGGAATTATTCATACTTTCGATAGCATGAAAGATGAATCAAAAAAGCATATTATAATTAAAGAATTCTTCGACCGCGGGATCTGGAGTCTTATCTGGAAAAACGCCCGCACGTTCCGTCTACGCTGGCGTCTTGGACGCCGCTATCTGCGCATCAAGCGCTATCGCGATGTGGCTTAATATTGAATCCCATAGATTCCGCCAAAGAGATAGCTTTACGCGGGTTAAATGCTTAGAATTTGCCCGCAAAAACATGAAAACGGATAAATCGCTTGGAATTGCTTTATACCGCCCTGCTTTACCTTATTCAGCCACTGGTTTGGCTACGACTTCTCTTACGTAGCCGTAAGGCCCCTGCCTACCGCAAACGCTGGGCTGAACGTTATGGCTACTGTCAGAACAAGGTAGAACCGGACGGCATTCTGCTGCATTCCGTTTCCGTCGGCGAAACCCTGGCGGCGATCCCGCTGGTACGCGCGTTACGTCATCGTTATCCCTATCTGCCGATCACCGTTACTACCATGACGCCAACCGGCTCCGAGCGAGCGATGTCCGCCTTCGGTAAAGACGTTCATCACGTCTACCTGCCTTACGATCTGCCCGGCGCCATGAACCGCTTCTTCAACACCGTCCAGCCCAAGCTGGTTATTGTGATGGAGACCGAGCTGTGGCCGAATATGGTCGCGACCCTGCATAAGCGTAAAATTCCGCTGGTCATTGCCAACGCCCGCCTGTCCGAGCGCTCGGCAAAGGGCTACGCCAAGCTGGGCAAATTTATGCGTCGGCTGCTGAGCCGTATCACGCTTATCGCCGCGCAAAATGAAGAAGACGCGAACCGTTTTATCGCCCTGGGCCTGAAGCGCAATCAGTTGGCGGTTACCGGTAGCCTGAAGTTTGATATCTCGGTTACGCCTGAACTGGCTGCTCGCGCCATCACCCTGCGCCGCCAGTGGGCACCGCATCGTCAGGTCTGGATTGCCACCAGCACCCACGACGGCGAAGAACAAATTGTTCTCCAGGCGCATAAAAAGCTGCTGGAGACGTTCCCCAATCTGCTGCTGATCCTCGTCCCTCGCCATCCGGAACGTTTTAGCGATGCCCGCGAAATGGTGCAGAAAGCAGGAATGAGCTACACCCTGCGCAGCACTGGCGAAATCCCATCGAACAGTACCCAGGTGGTGATTGGCGATACGATGGGCGAGCTAATGCTGCTGTACGGAATCGCCGACCTTGCGTTCGTTGGCGGCAGCCTGGTGGAGCGCGGCGGTCATAATCCGCTGGAGCCCGCCGCCCATGCGATTCCCGTGTTGATGGGCCCGCACACCTTCAACTTCAAAGATATCTGCGCCAAGCTGCAGCAGGACGACGGTCTGATTACCGTGACCGATGCCAGCTCGCTGGTGACCCAGGTGTCTAACCTGCTGACCGACGAAGATTATCGTCTGTGGTACGGTCGCCACGCGGTGGAAGTGCTGCATCAAAATCAGGGCGCACTCTCCCGTCTGCTACAGTTACTGCAACCTTATCTGCCGCAGCGGAGCCACTAATGTCGCCTCGACTCTCGGTCGTAATGATCGCCAAAAATGCGGCGGATCTGCTGCCTGATTGTCTGGCATCAGTAAGCTGGGCCGATGAGGTAATCTTGCTGGATTCTGGCAGCAGTGATAACACCGTCGAATTAGCCCGCAGCCTCGGCGCTCAGGTTCATATCAATCGCGACTGGCAGGGTTATGGCATTCAGCGCCAGCGCGCCCAGAGCTACGCCACCGGCGACTACGTGCTGATGATCGATACCGACGAGCGCATCACCCCAGAGCTTGAGCAATCCATCCGCAGCGTGCTGGCAGCGCCAAAAAGCGGTGCTATCTACAGCATCGCCCGGCGAAACTATTTTCTCGGTCGCTTTATGCGCCATAGCGGCTGGTATCCGGACCGCGTAATGCGCCTGTACCAACGCGACCATTACCGCTATAACGATAATCTGGTGCATGAGTCTGTCGACAGCAAAGGCGCACAGGTTATCGAACTCTCGGGTGACCTGTTACATCTGACCTGCCGTGACTTTTCCGGCTTTCAGCAAAAGCAGCTGGCCTATGCCGCCGCCTGGGCCCAGGAGCGCCACCAGAAGGGTAAGAAGACCTCGCTGACCGGTATCTTCGGTCATACGCTGGGTGCCTTCGTGAAAACACTGCTGCTACGCGGCGGCGTTCTGGATGGAAAACAAGGTTGGCTACTGGCTGTGGTCAACGCGCAATATACGTTTAATAAATACACCGAGCTGTGGGCGCTAAGCCGCGGCTACTCGGAGAAAGTGTAATTATGAGCACAAAAGCGATCTATCCGGGCACCTTCGACCCTATCACTAACGGCCATATCGATATCGTCACCCGTGCGGCCAGCATGTTTGATAAAGTCTTGCTGGCTATCGCCGCCAGCCCGAGCAAAAAGCCGATGTTTACCCTCGATGAGCGCATCGCGCTGGCAGAGCAGGCAACCGCACATCTGGTCAACGTTGAAGTAATTGGCTTTAGCGATTTAATGGCCAATTTCGCTCGCGCGCAGCAGGCGAATATTTTAATTCGCGGACTGCGGGCGGTGGCGGATTTTGAATATGAGATGCAGCTGGCGCACATGAACCGCCACCTGATGCCGACGCTGGAGAGCGTGTTTCTGATGCCGTGCAAAGAGTGGTCGTTTATCTCCTCTTCGCTGGTGAAAGAAGTAGCGCGCCACCAGGGCGATGTCTCCCACTTTCTGCCTGCTAACGTGCATCAGGCGCTGCTGAAGAAGCTGTAGGGCGTTCTTCCCGGAGGCGGCGCTTGACGCGCCTGTCCGGGCTACCAGTCCGCAGACGGCTGGAAACCTGTAGCCCGGCTAAGCGCAGCGCGAGCCGGGATCAACGCAACCACCGCACTTTACTTCTGGCACTGGCGGCAATAAAACGTCGCCCGCTGCGCATGTTTGCTACCGATAATTGGCGTTCCGCAAATACGGCAGGGTTCACCCTTACGACCATAAACCTGTAATTCCTGGGCAAAATAGCCCGGCTTACCGTCGCTTTGCAGGAAATCTTTTAGCGTCGTCCCGCCCTGCTCGATGGAGCGCAACAGCACCAGCTTTATCACCTTTACCAATTGCTCGCACTCTTCGCGTGAAAGCGATGAAGCGAGCCTGTCGGGGTGGATCCCCGCCGAGAACAGCGATTCGCTGGCATAGATATTACCGACCCCGACCACCAGCTTGTTATCCATCAGCCAGGGCTTAATCGCAGTTTTCTTCTTCGCACACCTCTGCTGGAGATAGTCAGCATTGAAATCATCGCTTAGCGGCTCCGGCCCAAGATGCGCTAACACCGGATGACCCTCCAGCTCTTTGGCCCACAGCCAGGCGCCAAAGCGTCGCGGATCGGTATAGCGCAGAACCTTACCGTTGCTCATGATCAGATCAACGTGATCGTGTTTCTCTGCGGGGAGTTCTTCGCTCAGAATGCGCAAGCTTCCCGACATGCCCAGGTGGATGATAATCCAGCCGTCTGGCAGCTCCAGCAACAGATATTTGGCACGGCGGCGTACGCTGAGAACCGGAACGTCGCTCAGACGATAGATCTCTTCGGATACCGGCCAGCGCAGGCGTCCGTTGCGCACCACGGCGTGCAGGATGGTCGCCCCAACCAGATGCGGCTCAATACCGCGGCGGCTGGTTTCTACTTCAGGTAATTCAGGCATATTTTTCTCATATGAAAACAGCAGGCGCTCCTATTTTACCTCGTTCAGAAGGCAACGACGCGGTTAGTGCTGAAAATTCACACCAACGGTTATCTGTCTGCCGTCGGACTGTGGTTTAAACTTCCAGCGCCAGAGCATATCCACCGCCTGCGCATCATACTCTTCCACTTCGCTGCTTTTGCTTACCAGCACCAGCGTCGGAGCGCCGCTTTTATCAATATCAACGGTAAGCTCGGCCCGTTTATCACCCTGCGTCTGCGGCGTCTTCCATTTAACGTTGAAGAAAGGTGCGTTTAACACCTCATTCTGGTCGATATCAACCGTCATACTCACCGGCGGGTCAAAGGGAACGACCTTTTCATGACGGTCCAGTTTTTTGCTCGCAGGCAAAATTTTTCCGGCTTTTGCGGCATCTTCACCTTTCGCTCTTTCCCCGAGGATATCGGCATAATCTGCGTATACTTTTGCCGAAAGAATCGCATTACGCTCGCCCATGCCAACCCGCATCAGCAGCTTGGTTTTGATATTCGCTATTTTCTGCTCAGTATCCTCAGCAAGCGGTTGTAGCAACATGGAGTAGATCATCGCGCCGATATACAGTTCAGGATCGCGCTCAGCCCACAGGCTGCCCCAGGCCATCCACACCTGCGGATCCTCCGGGGCGAGCGCCAACAGCTGCGCCCACGTTGCCCGGTTCTCTTCAAAGGAAGCAAAGCTCTTTCTCAGCGCCAGATCCTTCAATAACGGCGCATAGTACGGATGCGTATCGACCAGCTTTTCCATCGCTTCCGTCATTTCAGTAAAGCCTTCCATTCGGCCTTTGGGACTTTTATCCCGCTTTTTGAAGTAGACGAGCTGTAGATTTCGCGCCTCTTCCGCGCTGAGTTTCTTCTGCGGAAACAGCGCTTTCATCCGGGTGAATTGAGCGGTCATCTCTTGCGCGGCAGTTTCCATCCCGGCTTTATTATGCCGGGCCGCCAGCCGGGCGATACGCGTCGCTCGTGATTCCATCTCCCGATAGTGCTCCTCAGGAGGCAGACGATCGCTGATAAAGTTCACCGGTATCAGCAAGCGCTCTCCATGCCGGTTAGAAGCAAAACGCCACTGCTGCACGTAGTAGAGCGCCGCTTTGTCAAACTCGGGAACGCCGCTACTGCACTCGACCACCGCGTTTAATAGATCGCCGCCTACCCCAGTATCCACCGAAAGCACCGTTGTCGCCGACTTGATAAATTTATTTACCATCGGATAGAACATCGGAGACACCGACTCTTTCGCAATCCCGTATCTTTCGGCCTCAATGCTTACGTGCCCAGGAAAGCGCTCGTTAATCGGGCTGGCGCTACGCACGGAGCCTTGTTTAAACACGATTGAACGCGCCAGGGGTAGGACCTTTTCGGCTTCCCCATTTTCATTCACTGCCAGCGATGAATCACAGGAGCGCGTCTGCATTCTGGCCCGCAGAATTTGCAGGATTTGCCGATCTTCAGGCGGCATTTGAGCAATATATGCCTCTAACCGCTGCTGTAGGGCTGGCTGGCGTGGGCTATCCTTCAGGCCCTCCGCCATCAATAATCCGCTAGTAATGCTTTGCGTGAGCGGCTGAAACTGCGAATTTCGCACCTGCTCATCATCACGAGACTGGAGCAGCGCTAATGCCCAGCCCAGCCAGGCGTCAGGGTTTTCTGGCGCAATGGCAATGGCCCGACGAAACGCCTTTTCCGCCTGCGCTTTATTCTCATCCGTTGTCAGCGTCAGGATGGCCGTTGCCAGCGTCAGATCGCTCCGGTCTGGCATCCAGCTCAGGTAATCATCCATCTTCGTGAGGGCTTTTACTTCTTGCTCGCGATAGCCTAATGCCTGCTGCCAGAGCGCATCGGCAGCGGCTGCGTCTTGTTCATTCCAGCCCAGCGGCAGCTCCGCCAGCGGTTTTTTCTGCGCGAGAAATTGCTCGATAATATTGTGCTGATTAAACGGCTCCCCGCGCAGGGTTATCTGAATAAAACGGGCATGACGGTCATAGAGAAAATCCTGCCAGGCGGGTAATTCCAGCTGATTCATACTCTGCCAGCGCCGCTGGTTTTGCTCGCCGATAGGTACATTGAATAACGTGATACCGATAACAAAAACAATCTGCGCCACGGCGGCTGCCAGATAGCCTTTATTGAGCCGGGTAATCGCCACCCACATCAGGGCGGAAAAGTAGAGAGCGCCCCCCAGCCACAGGCCGTAGAGCAATAAACGCTGGGGAGCATTCAGCACCGCCGGTAAAAGCGAAAGCTTATCCACCAACATAAAGGGGGCAGACCAGAGAAAGAGCACCATATTCGGCGCGACAAAAAGCGCAATCAAAGACAAGATGACCAGCAGGTGCTTTAACTTCGGCGTAATCATTTACGGCTTACTCCGAAGAATCGCCAGCAGCCCCATCACGGCTATCCAGACAAAAATCAGGATTAACGCCGCGTTATCGTACCAGGCATGCCAGGGACCGCTCAGTTGGGTAAAATTACGCGCTAATATGGCCATCACCAGCGTGCTAATCACAGCCAGCGCGCCATGCCAAACAAATGCAGGAACTTTGCTGCGCATATTGCGCCATAGCAGCGTTAACGGCCCCGGCCCGGTTGGCTGACGAGGTACCGCAGCGGCCGGCGCAACGCGAGGCTGGCGCTTGATGGGCGCAGGACGCTGGCGAACAGTTTGCGTTTGCTTATGCTGCTTCGCCTGCTTTACGCCTTCTACAACCTGTTTTTCACGTGCGCAGACCAGGCACGGCATCCCGGCGAAATGCTGATGTTTCTTACTACAGAGAACAATTTTTTGCGTACTGCGTAGCGCATAAGGACGCAATACCTGTGCCCATTCATCGGCGCAAGGGCGTCGGGCAGGTGAGCCGCTAAAAGCGCGATCGAACAGCTTACGCAACTCTGTAGGCAGCAGATGGTGGGTACTGGCCGGTACCGGAGAGATATGCTTTGCTGCATTGATACCGTAGGCGTAACAGTTGGCGGCGATGCGACCGGGTAAATCATCGGGCACCTTCGCGGTTTGCGAACGGCCGCTATAGGGATGAATACCATGGTTGAGCAGTTGAAAAATAATCACCGCCAGCGAGAAACGATCCTGCGCCTCTTCCCGCTCATCAGGTACCTGCCCGATGCGCTGGAACTCCGGCGCCAGGTAATCCGGCGTGAACTGCCCGGCAGGGAAACGCTCGCCCTCGCCCTGAATGCTAAAACCATCGCAGTCCAGCAGCGCGATATACAAGCTGTCGCGATAGAAACGCAGGTTAACCGGCTTCATGTCGATAACCCGGTGCTGTCGCGCATGCAGCGCCGAGACCAGGGTCGCGAGGTTGCAGGCCAGACTTACTTTTGCGCCGATCCCCTCCGGCAGATTCTGCGCCTTCGCTTGCCGCGACTGCAAAATATACTCCAGCTCAATAGTGCGCTGGGTATCAAGAACCGGCATAGCAAAGCCAATAACGCGCTTGCGCTCGTCGAAGAGCAAATAGTCAGGCCACGCCAGCTGGACAATCGCCTCACCGTCGGCAGGTGCGGGGATCTCCGGGCGCTGCGCAAGCATGGCGCGGAGCTTGCGCTGGTAATAGCTGGCATCAGTATTGGGATGGTAAATTTTCGCAACCCGGGAAGGGTCGTCGGCCAGGAAGTAGACGCTGCCGGCACCACCGCTCTTGATGAGTTTCCCTAAACGTACCGCGCGGCGCTGCTCGTTATAACAACTAGGGATTTTTTTATGCTTCATTACGCAGAGCTACCAGCAGCGTCTTGTCATCACCGGTTATCGCCCAGGTACGCGGGTCATCAAGCGTGGCGCGTATCGCTTCGCTCCCCTTCTCCTCTGAAACCTGCTGCAAATAGCTTACGACAGGGTCCATAAAGGGGGAAAACAGCGCATCACAGCTGCGGTTTAGCGCAAACGGCTGCACACCATCGGACATCATCACCAGCTGCATGGCTCTGCCAGCAAACTGATTGATGCGTAAATGTTCACGCCAGTCAGGGCTGGTGAGGAACCAGGTTTGGTTGGCGTATTCACCGTTTTCAGGTAAAGAGAAGTACTGCTCATCGTTGATAGTGAGCGCCGCAACGCCATCACCGATATGCAGGACCAGCGACTGCGTTTCGCCCAGCCATGCTGCCAGAACGGTACAGGCAAAATCACCCGCGACAAGCTGTTGCTCTTTGGCTTGTAGCAGTACAGCCTCTCGGACATCAGCTATCAGCGCCACGACTTGCTCTTCATCAGGCACAGCGGTAAATTTTGCCAGGCCCTCAACCAGCTCACGGGCGACCAAAGCCGCCCCCTGTTCGCTATAAGCGGCTGAGCCTGCGCCATCACAAACGACAGCAACAAGTCGATCGCCCAAATTGCGATAGCAAAAGGCATCCTGACAAGGAAGGTTATTTTGTCGGTGGCTGCTGCCGATAACCGACGAAGCATAAACGCGCCAGTTCATCGCGTCAGACCGAAATTTCTGACCAGCTGTCCGTCGGTGGCAGCTGTGCTTTTCCGCCCGGCGTTGACTGCGAGACCACCTGCATACTGGCGCTTAGCCAAAGGAACAGCTCGCGGAACTGCAAACCCTTCAGCTGCTTCACGCCATTAATCCCGCTGCGGCTGAAGTGGCCCATCGATTCAGAGGCCTCACTACCCACGCTAATCGGGAATACGGCAACTTTGTTTGCCGCCTGCGCCTCGCAGCACTCCTGAGCCGCCACCTGCCAGTTATCCGTTGGCGCGCCATCCGACATCAAAAACAGCCATGGCCGGGTATAGGGTACACCAGCCGCTTTCAGACGCTGCTTTTCAGCCTCGATTTCGCCCAGAGCCAGGCTAACGGCCTGCCCGGTTGGCGTCAGACCACTCGCTTCAAGAACAGGGGCGGTAAAGTCCATCGCATCGCACCAGTCACCATGCAGCTGGCACTCATCGTAACCGCCGTATTTAATCACCAGCAGGCGAACACGTTTCGCGGCGATAACATCATTTTTAAGTTCGCTTTCCAGCAGCTTGAGCCCCTGATTTAGCTGGGCAATTGGCTTGCCCTCCATGCTACCGGAACAATCGAGAACTAGAATTAAAGGGGTTCGCTGTTCACTGTTATCAATAAATGAAACATCTGGAATGAATGACGTCATAACAATCCCTGTCGGTGGTTTTCTGTACCGGCAGAATAAACATCCCGTCCCGGCAAGACAAGAAAAACCACTTCATTCATATGGTTAATGATTAACGACGAGAAGAAGAATTGAGTGATAAATTTCGAAGAAGGGAAAGACTGTAAAACGAAAACAAAAAACCCCGCCAGGGCGGGGTTCTTCTTTACAAGGAGGCTAAAATTATTTGATTTTAGCTTCTTTGTATAAAACGTGCTGACGGACAACTGGATCGAATTTTTTCAGTTCCAGTTTTTCCGGTTTAGTACGTTTGTTCTTCGTAGTGGTATAGAAGTGACCAGTACCAGCAGAAGAAACCAGCTTGATTTTCTCACGAATACCTTTAGCCATGATTTAATTCCTCTAAGTACTTAGTACTTTTCGCCACGGGCACGCAGTTCGGACAGAACTGTATCAATGCCTTTCTTATCAATAACACGCATACCTTTAGCAGATACACGCAGGGTGACAAAACGCTTCTCGCTCTCAACCCAGAAACGGTGAGAGTGCAGGTTAGGCAGGAAACGGCGTTTAGTCGCGTTCAGTGCGTGGGAACGGTTGTTACCGGTCACCGGACGCTTGCCAGTAACTTGGCAGACTCGGGACATGTCTATTCTCCAAAAATCAAATTAGCTCGAGCTTCGTATGGGGTATTGGCGCCTCGTCAGGCTTTACAGCCCGGTCATCGCATAGTTCTATTGAACTCTCGATTGCCAGGCCCAAATGCCAAACCCGAGATTCTCAAAGGTGGCGTAGTATACGCTGACTCGGCGATGTGCTCAAGTCCCGAACAGACAAAGATCCCGATGGATCGCATGATCGGGGCTAAATCCAGCCGCGCTCAGCAAAAGATACGTACGCTCCGCGGCCGATAACAAGGTGATCAAGCACGCGTATATCCATGAATCGGCAACATTTTATCACTCTTTCGGTAATCAACCTGTCGGCCTTACTCGGCTCAGGGCTACCGGATGGATGATTATGAGCCAGGATCACCGCGGCGGCGTTCACTTTGATGGCTTCGCGTACGATTTCTCGCGGATGCACCTCAACGTGGCTAAGAGTACCAGAAAAAAGTCGGCTATGTTTCAATACCCGGTTCTGATTATCTAAAAAGATCACCATAAAGATCTCACGTTCTTCGTCAGCCAGTTGGCTTTGCAGAAATTCCCGCGTCATCGACGGCGTAACCAGAGAGGGTTCTTCAGTTATCCGCATACAAAAATAACGCCGCGCCAGCTCAGCAATCCCCTTCAACTGCGCATATGTCGCCGGGCCAATCCCCTCAACCTCATCAAACTGCTCTTTTTCCGCCGATAGCAGACCGTATAGCGAGCCAAAGCGCTGCAGTAAATCCTGGGAAAACGTTATGACATCCTGCGTGCGCGTGCCGGTACGTAAAAACAGCGCCAGCAGCTCAATATCCGACAACGATTCGATACCGTAGCACTGCATTTTTTCCCTCGGCATCAGAGGTTCATGTGTATCCATGGCGGCTTCTCCTTTCCTGTGCGCGCTATCCTGGCACAGCCCTCCAGCGCTGCCGATCGGCAAATTTTATCCGTGCGTAGCGGCTCGCAAAGTGGATCTCTGCCAGGCACACGATGCCGATCGGATTGTGATAAGATGCGCGAATTCTGGTGTACCGCAACAGGAAAAAATCATGATGAGTCTGGCTGGTAAAAAGATCGTTCTTGGCGTGAGCGGCGGTATTGCTGCCTATAAAACGCCGGAACTGGTGCGCCGCCTGCGTGACCGTGGAGCGGATGTCCGCGTCGCCATGACGGAAGCCGCAAAAGCCTTCATTACGCCACTGAGTCTGCAGGCGGTATCCGGTTATCCGGTCTCCGACAGCCTGCTCGACCCGGCTGCAGAAGCGGCAATGGGCCACATTGAGCTGGGAAAATGGGCAGACCTGGTGATTCTCGCCCCCGCTACCGCCGATTTAATTGCACGTATTGCGGCAGGAATGGCTAACGACCTCGTTTCCACAATTTGCCTCGCCACGCCGTCGCCAGTCGCCGTCGTGCCCGCAATGAATCAGCAGATGTATCGCGCCGCCGCCACCCAGCATAATCTTGACGTTATCTCCTCACGCGGTCTGCTGGTTTGGGGCCCGGATAGCGGCAGCCAGGCCTGTGGCGATATCGGCCCAGGGAGAATGCTGGACCCGCTGACTATTGTTGATATGGCCGCGCAGCATTTCTCTCCTGTCAAAGATTTGCAACATCTCAACATCATGATTACCGCGGGCCCAACCCGCGAGCCGCTGGATCCAGTGCGTTATATCACCAACCACAGTTCTGGTAAGATGGGTTTCGCGATTGCCGCCGCCGCCGCGCATCGCGGGGCGAACGTGACGCTGGTTAGTGGTCCGGTTTCTCTGCCAACGCCGCCGTTTGTGCAGAGAATTGATGTCACCACAGCGCTGGAAATGGAAGCCGCCGTGCAAAATAGCGCTTCTCAGCAGCACATTTTTATTGGCTGTGCGGCAGTTGCTGACTACCGTGCGGTCGCCATCGCCGAAGAAAAAATCAAAAAACAAGGTGATGAATTAACCCTGAAAATGGTTAAAAATCCGGATATCGTCGCTGGGGTCGCGGCGCTTAAGGCCAACCGCCCCTACGTCGTTGGATTTGCCGCCGAAACAAATAATGTGGAAGAATACGCACGGCAAAAACGTGCCCGCAAAAATCTCGATCTGATTTGCGCTAATGATGTTTCACAGCCAAATCAGGGATTTAACAGCGATAGCAACGCATTACACCTTTTCTGGCAAGAGGGAGATAAGCGCTTACCACTTGAGCGCAAGGAACTCCTGGGCCAATTATTACTCGACGAGATCGTGACCCGTTATGATGAAAAAAATCGACGTTAAGATTCTGGACCCGCGTGTTGGTCAGCAGTTTCCGCTGCCAACTTATGCCACCTCCGGCTCCGCCGGACTTGACCTGCGAGCCTGTCTCGATGACGCCGTAGAGCTGGCGCCTGGCGCTACCACGCTTGTGCCGACTGGCCTGGCGATTCACATTGCCGACTCGTCTCTGGCAGCGGTGATTCTGCCGCGCTCCGGGCTGGGTCATAAGCATGGCGTTGTTCTGGGCAACCTGGTGGGCCTGATTGATTCTGACTATCAGGGCCAGCTGATGGTTTCCGTCTGGAACCGTGGCCAGCAGAGCTTCACTATTGAACCCGGCGAGCGTATCGCTCAAATGGTGTTTGTGCCTGTCGTACAGGCGGAATTTAACCTGGTGGAAGATTTTGACGCCACCGATCGTGGCGAAGGTGGCTTCGGTCACTCCGGGCGTAAATAAGCCCAGCGATACACCCAATCACTCGGGATGCCGCCAACAGCAGGGCTGCCCGAAGGATAAAGTGTAACCTGCATTCCAAAGCGTAATAATGCAATAACATCGCCGCAAGCAGCAGCTTGCGGTCGCTTTGCGGATGCCTGCCTGGCAAGTGCTTTTTTCAGGGGTATTTTAAAACATGGCAGAAAAACAAACTGCGAAAAGGAATCGTCGCGAAGAAATACTTCAGTCTCTGGCGTTGATGCTTGAATCCAGCGATGGGAGTCAGCGCATTACCACAGCGAAACTGGCGGCGTCCGTTGGCGTATCCGAAGCGGCTCTGTACCGACATTTTCCCAGCAAAACCCGCATGTTTGACAGCCTGATCGAGTTTATCGAAGACAGCCTGATTACGCGCATCAATTTGATTTTAAAAGATGAAAAAGATACTTCAGCGCGCCTGCGCCTGATCGTACTGTTGATTCTTGGGTTTGGCGAGCGGAATCCTGGGCTGACGAGAATTCTGACCGGCCATGCGCTGATGTTTGAACAGGACAGATTGCAGGATCGAATCAATCAACTGTTTGAGCGCATTGAAGTACAGCTGCGCCAGGTGTTGCGTGAAAAGAAAATGCGCGAGGGCGAAGGCTACACCGTCGATGAAGCCCTGCTGGCTAGTCAGCTGCTGGCATTCTGTGAAGGGATGCTGTCGCGCTTTGTACGCAGTGAGTTTAAATATCGTCCGACCGATGATTTTGACGCCCGTTGGCCGCTGGTCGCCGCCCAGCTGCAGTAATCCGCACCTTATATGCAGCCACAATGGCTGCATCTCCTTTTTGATTTTTCTGTCATAAAGCCCAGGACAATTCGTTGAATTGCCAGATGTTTTCAATCCGCACTCTCTCCTAACATCCGTAAATTGTTTCTTTTCATCGGATAAGGAGAAGGCTGATGGCGACATCACGGCGGGAATTGCTCAAACTGGGAGGTCTGGCAGCCGCATCATTACTGGTAAGCCAAAAAAGTTTCGCGGCCTGGGCACCATCTGCACGTTATCCCGATCCACGCATTGTGGCAGTGGATGATAGCTTTCGCCGCTATATGCTTGCCAGCGCAAAAGTCGAGCAGATTGCTACCGGTTTTCGCTGGGCGGAAGGGCCTGTGTGGTTTGGCGATACGCGCATGTTGCTCTGGAGCGATATCCCCAACAACGCCATCATGCGCTGGGATGAAGCTACTGGTGAAACCAGCGTGTTCCGTCATCCGGCAAACTACGCTAACGGCCATGCCCGCGACCGGCAGGGGCGCCTGATTAGCTGCGAACATGATACCCGACGCATTACCCGCACCGAATACGATGGCACCATTACCGTACTGGCGGATAGTTTTGACGGCAAGCCGCTGAACTCACCAAACGATATCGTCGTGAGGTCAGACGGCAGCATCTGGTTTACCGACCCACCTTTCGGCATCAGCGGATTCTACGAAGGGCATAAAGCCACGCCGCAGCTACCGCAAAACGTTTATCGGCTTGATCCTGAAAGCCGCAAACTGAGCGCCGTGCTGGGTGATGTGAAAGGGCCGAACGGCCTCTGTTTTTCCGCCGATGAGAAAACGCTATACGTCGTGGAGAGTCGCGCGACGCCAAATCGGTTAATTCTCGCGTGGGATGTGGTCAATAACGAGCTGAAAAATAAAAGAGTACATATTGACTGCGGTAACGGCACCGCCGACGGTATCGCCTGCGATATGGACGGTAATCTGTGGTGTGGTTGGGGGACGGGCAGCGAGGAGCTTGATGGCGTGCGCGTCTTTAACCCTCAGGGGAAAAACATCGGCATCATTCAGTTGCCGGAACGCTGCGCTAACCTGTGCTTCGGCGGCGAACAGCGCAATCGCCTGTTTATGGCCTCCAGCACCTCGATTTATTCGCTCTACGTCAATGCGCAAGGGGCCAAACTGGTTTGAAACCTACCCGGCAGGCATTGACCTGCCGGGTCGATTCTTAGACTCCGTACGCTTCGCGATAGGCGCGAACCGACGCCAGATGTTCAGCCATTTCCGGCTTCTCTTCCAGATAGCTGATCAGATCTTTCAGGGTCACAATAGAAATCACTTTGCAGCCGTAATCACGCTCGACTTCCTGAATCGCGGAGATTTCGCCGCGTCCGCGCTCCTGGCGATCCAGAGAAATCAGTACACCGGCTAACTCCGCGCCGTTGGCCTGAATAATTTCCATCGATTCACGAATCGCAGTACCTGCGGTGATGACGTCATCCACCAGCATCACGCGGCCCTGTAGAGCGCTTCCCACCAGGTTGCCGCCTTCGCCGTGAGTCTTCGCCTCTTTACGGTTAAAGCAGTACGGCAGATCTCGGTCATGGTGTTCCGCCAACGCGACAGCAGTAGTCGTGGCGATTGGAATACCTTTGTACGCAGGGCCAAACAACAGATCAAAATCAATCCCGGAATCCACCAGCGCTTCGGCGTAAAAACGGCCTAACAATGCCAGATCGCGCCCGGTATTAAACAGGCCGGCGTTGAAGAAATAGGGGCTCTTACGCCCGGATTTCAGCGTAAATTCGCCAAACTTAAGGACCTGCTTGCTAAGCGCAAACTCAATAAACTGGCGCTGATACGGCTTCATGGATTCGCTCCTCATCATACTTTTCTACAGATATAAAAAAGGCGACTTCTCAGTCGCCTTAAAAACTAGTTTTCTAACGCCGCTTTCTGCGCCGTCACAATGGATTCGATACCCCCTCGGGCCAACGCCAGGAGGGTGAGGAGTTCTTCATGGGTGAACGGCTCACCTTCCGCCGTACCCTGCACCTCAATGATGCGACCGTCTTCGGTCATCACCACGTTCATATCGGTTTCCGCCGCGGAATCTTCGACATATTCCAGATCGCAAAGCGCTTCGCCTTTGACGATACCAACGGAGACTGCCGCCACCATGCCTTTCATCGGGTTGGTTTTCAGCTTACCGGCTGCAACCAATTTGTTCAGCGCATCGGCCAGCGCAACGCAGGCTCCGGTGATAGAGGCGGTGCGGGTTCCACCGTCGGCCTGCAGCACATCGCAATCCAGCGTAATAGTGAATTCACCCAGCGCTTTCAGGTCAACCGCAGCGCGCAGCGCACGCGCGATCAGGCGCTGGATTTCCATTGTACGCCCGCCCTGCTTACCTTTCGCAGCTTCACGCGCGTTACGGGTATGGGTCGCGCGCGGCAGCATGCCATATTCTGCGGTGATCCAACCCTGGCCCTGGCCTTTCAGAAAGCGCGGAACACCTTCATCGATAGAGGCGGTACACAATACTTTGGTGTCACCGAATTCGACCAGCACGGAGCCTTCTGCGTGTTTCGTATAATTACGGGTAAAGCTTACTGGGCGCACTTGGTTAGCGCTACGATCTGCTGGACGCATGAGGTTCTCTCCGGCTTGAAACGAATGTGGCTGCGCATTATACGGATAATGCGTGCTTATTCCTATCCTGATAAGGACTCGAAAGCTATAATCCCCCCCACTCTCCTTTAAAAACAGGAACGTCTATGATCCGCAGTATGACCGCCTACGCCCGGCGTGAAATCAAGGGTGAATGGGGTAGCGCCGCGTGGGAACTGCGCTCGGTAAACCAACGATATCTGGAAACCTATTTCCGTCTGCCGGAGCAGTTTCGTAGCCTGGAGCCTGTTGTACGCGAGCGTATTCGCTCCCGTCTGACCCGCGGTAAAGTCGAATGTACCCTGCGTTTTGAGCAGGATCCGAGCGCCCAGGGCGAGTTGATTCTCAACGAAAAACTGGCAAAGCAGCTAGTTAACGCCGCTAACTGGGTAAAAATGCAGAGCGACGAAGGCGAAATCAACCCGGTCGACATCCTGCGCTGGCCTGGCGTTATGTCTGCTCATGAGCAGGATCTGGACGCCATTGCCGCTGAAATCCTGAACGCGCTGAATGGTGCGCTGGATGACTTTATCGTCGCCCGCGAAACCGAAGGTCAGGCACTGAAGGCGCTTATCGAACAGCGGCTTGATGGCGTGACCGCCGAAGTGACCAAAGTGCGCGCCCATATGCCGGAAATCTTGCAATGGCAGCGTGAGCGTCTGGTCTCCAAGCTGGAAGACGCGGAAGTGCAGTTGGAAAACAATCGCCTCGAGCAAGAGCTGGTTCTGATGGCACAGCGCATTGACGTCGCCGAAGAGCTGGATCGCCTGGAAGCGCACGTCAAAGAGACGTGGAACATCCTGAAGAAGAAAGAAGCGGTCGGCCGCCGTCTCGACTTTATGATGCAGGAGTTCAACCGCGAATCAAACACGCTGGCGTCTAAATCCATTAATGCCGAAGTGACGAAATCTGCAATCGAGTTGAAAGTACTGATTGAGCAAATGCGCGAGCAGATCCAGAACATCGAGTAATATCGGGTTCTACCAACATTAAGGGCCAACACTCCGGCCCTTTTTTATTTTCAGCACATCTCAGAAGAAATACTTTTTATCCAGCACCCGACAGGTTAAAAATGCCCCCGCCGCACACAGCAGCATGGGAGCCAGATAGCTGTGATCCATATGGGTAAACTCCATCACCAGTACTACCGCCGTTAGCGGCATCTGCATAGATGCGGCAAGAAATGCCGCTGCGCCGACAAGAGCAAAACTGCTGTAATCCCCTCCGGGAAATATCTGCTGCCAGAGCATGCATAGCAGCAGGCTGCTCAGACCGCCGACCGCCAGCCCCGGCGTCAGTAGCCCGCCCTCCGCGCCTCCGCGCAGCACCGCCAGGATGACGACCATTTTTAACACCAACAGTATCGCCGCCCCAGGGAAACCCAACTCATCGCTGAGAGTCAGCTGCATGGGCCCTTTGCCATTTCCCGGAAGCTGGGGAAAATAGAGGCTCAGGACGGCAAGCAGGGAAAATGCCAGCAGGCAGAAAACCGGCATCTGCCAGTTTGTTCGAACGTGCGAGCGAGCGGTGCTGGTTGCTTTGCGAAAAAGCCAGGCCCCGGTACCAAGAATGGGCCCCGCGAAAATCGCCCACCAGAGAAATGAATGAGGAAGTGCGTCGGAGATAAAATGGTATTGCGATTCATCACCCAGCCCCAACGTTGCCGTCCATGCAGCAATAGCCGACGTGATGATAGCCGCCAGCGCTTTTTCCCAGCTAAACGACAGCAGCATCACTTCAAGGCTAAACAACGCGCCCGCCAGAGGGACGTTATACACTGCCGCCAGCCCTGCTCCGGCACCACAGGCAATCAGCGTTCGGGTTTCATCCTCATAAAGCCCCATTTTACGCGCCACTATACCTGCCCCCAACGCCCCCATTTCCCGCGGAGCAACCTCGCGTCCCAAGGGAGATCCCAGCGCAACGGTGACTATCTGCAACAGTGCATGGAGAGTCGTCGTCCCAGTAGGCATTGGCACAGAAGGTTTAGCGACAGCCGCCGCGATAGAAATCCGCTTCTGACCATAGCGCGCAAGCAGCCACCAGCCGAATCCTGCTATCGCACCACCTGCCACTATTGCCGTGATACGACGAGGCCAGGGCGAATCCGTTACACCCTGTAAAAATGACTCCGATCCGACGATCCGTTCAAGGCTATAGCCAAAAGCCAGGTGCTGAATCGCATGTAAAATCATCGCCAGAACCATACCTGATAGACCGGCCAGCACTCCCGTTAAAACAACGGCAATCAGGCGGGTCAGATAATTTTTATTGTCAGCGGCTGTGGTCATTTTCTCAGGCCTTGAATAAGGAAAATAAAAGCATAAAGGTCGAGAGTTAAATATTAGGTATTCATAGCGTATCCAATATAGATACAGAATGACGCCTTAATCATTATTTTTTCTAATCCATATAATTTTAAAAATCACCAACAAACCCTATTTAAAAGGTAATAAAAACAACATATGCATTACTTTTCCCTGGCCAAACTCATTCACCTTAGAAAATCTCAATCGTGATCTCCCGCACAAATCGCTAACCTTTCGCCATCATTGTGGGGGAACTATGCTGCTTCATATTCTTTATTTAATTGGTATTACGGCGGAAGCGATGACCGGCGCGCTGGCTGCCGGGCGCCGCCGTATGGATACGTTCGGCGTTATTATCATCGCAACCGCGACGGCCCTGGGCGGCGGTTCAGTGCGCGATATTCTGCTCGGCCACTACCCACTGGGCTGGGTGCAACATCCTGAATACGTCATTATTGTCGCAGTCGCCGCGGTCCTGACTACCATCGCCGCACCGGTCATGCCGCATCTGCGTCGCCTGTTTTTGGTACTGGATGCTCTGGGCCTGGTAGTGTTCTCAATCATCGGCGCTCAGATCGCGCTGGATATGGGCGAGGGCCCGGTGATCGCCTCCATTGCCGCAGTGATAACCGGCGTCTTCGGCGGCGTACTGCGCGATATGTTCTGCAAGCGCATCCCACTGGTGTTTCAGAAAGAGCTGTACGCTGGGGTCTCGTTCGCCGCCGCCGTTCTTTATATTGCCCTACAGCACTACGTCAGCAGCCACGATGTGGTGGTTATTTCCACCCTGCTGTTCGGCTTTACCGCCCGCATGCTGGCACTGCGCTGGAAGCTGGGCCTCCCGGTCTTTCATTACAACCATAGCGCACATTGATTCTTTCAGAACCCCGCAATTCGTTGCCCGCTGAGCCACTTCGCCAGCGCGGCAACATCCGGGTTATGTAAAAAAGCCACTAGCTGCCGCGCCCTTTCTGCCCCAATTCCTGGTAAACGTCGCCACTGCTCTTCGTTTCGATCCCGTAACTGCTGCCAGTCGTCCTTCGCCATTTCTGAAAACGCTGTTTTTGGGATGGGTATCCCCATAGCCTGTACCCAGCGCAAAAAGGGCTGCTCACGCGCCAGATTAAACTGGTGCCACAACTGCTGCCCGCGCTGTGCAGATATTCCCGGGATCGTTTGCAGTTGCTCTGGCGTAAACGCCAGCCATGAAAAGAGATGAGCCATGCGTCGGGCATCGTGTACAGTGCGCCACAATGTCTCTCCAGCGCCGTCAATATCAAGGATCGATCGGGATGATAGCCAGACCAGCCGTGAGAGAAACTGCTCTGCGCACTCAGGAGTGGCGAAAAAACAGCTTAATGAATTGAAACGAGCCGCTGGAGGCTGGGGTTTATTACGCTGGGCGGTACGCCAGACTACCGAATCGATGCGCGGTATACCCTGACCGGCGAGGCTGATTTGTAGCTGATCGCCAATGCCGATGTCCAGATTTTGCCAGCGGGATACCGAGCCAACGCTCACCCGCTGCACGCGCTTGTCATCCAGCTGCTGCGGCGTGAGCTGCGCGACCACGGCGATTTTACCGCTGCGCCCGATGCTGAAGCTGATACCGCGAACCTCCATAACCCGTGACGCGGGCGGATATTTCCACGCAATCACCCAATCACCCTGCCCCGGCACCCAGAAACGCCCGGCTGACTCTTGCCCCTGGCGCACCACAACGCCATCAGTAGCAAAAGGCAACGGTGAAGTGAACCAACGTTGACGCCACTGCCCAACCTGCTGAGCATTAGCCACAGAATGCGAAAAAAGTGCGCTATGAAGAAAGCCGCTCTGGCGCAACAACGCATGGCGCTGATTCATATCTGCCGGGCCATCAGGCCATGCCCAGATAAACACTCCCAGTTTATCAAGCTCGGTCGCAACGTCCTGTCGCATCATCATGCCCGCGACTTTTGCCCGCGCGTTCATACCTCCCATCTGCTTTTGCACATGCCCCGCGTTATGCAGGAACAGCTCGCCCTGTAACACGCTGTTAGCGAGTTCAGTGCCAACAACCTTAGGTATGGAAGGGATCTGTAATACCCTGGCCGTCCAGTCCTCTCCCGCCAACCCGTTTCCCCGACTGATTGCCTGCGTCAAACGCCCTTGCCGATAAACCAGCGTAACCGCTACGCCATCCACTTTGGGCTGCACCCAGAGGTCGTTTTTGCCACGCATCCAGCGGGCAACGCTGGCTTCATCCGCCAGTTTACGCACGCCAGTGTGAGCAACCGGATGCCGGGTATCGCCCTTTAATGGCGAAAGTTCATCGTGAGCGGGGGTTTCACTGACAAAGCAGCGTTGCCAGTAGGACAGTCGCGCCGCAAGCTGGTCGTACACCTCATCGCTGACCACGCTCTTACCTTGATGCCAGTAAGCGTTTTTCCACTCGTTCATCTGCTGACTGAGACGTTTAATTTCCTGTTCAGCCCTGGTCTGTGACCATGTTGGACAGGCTGCCTGCCCGTATCCCACCAACATCCATAACACCAGCGCCCAAATTCCCTTATGCATGGAGATGCCCTCCTGTTTTCTCACCACGCATTGTGCCGTAGGTTTATTTTCGTCAGCGATAAGGGATTTTTAACCCTGCGAGCAGGCATCCAGGTTTTCTACGTTATTTCTGCAACGCCCAGAGAAATCAGGGAAACAGCAAGCAAAATGAAAGAAACAGCGCAAAAAGTGTGACAGAGACTGCGTCACGCAGCGGCGGCGTGTATAATAGGCTCGTATGTAAGCTTTATTTCGACCACCACATACAAAAGACACTCATGGCTCAAGGCACGCTTTATATTGTTTCCGCCCCTAGCGGCGCGGGTAAATCCAGCCTGATTCAGGCTTTATTAAAAACCCAACCGTTGTACGACTCTCAGGTTTCTGTTTCGCATACCACACGCGCTCCGCGCCCGGGTGAAGTGCACGGTGAACACTATTTCTTTGTTAATCACGACGAATTCAGGACGATGATTGGCAGAGATGCTTTTCTTGAACATGCAGAAGTCTTTGGCAACTATTACGGCACCTCGCGCGAAACTATCGAGCAGGTACTGGCGACTGGCGTCGACGTCTTCCTCGATATCGACTGGCAGGGAGCGCAGCAAATCCGCAAAAGAATGCCTGGCGCGCGCAGTATCTTTATTCTGCCGCCGTCAAAAGATGAGCTTGACCGTCGCCTGCGTGGCCGTGGTCAGGACAGCGAAGAGGTTATCGCGAAACGTATGGCGCAGGCAGTTGCAGAAATGAGCCATTACGCGGAATATGATTACCTTATTGTGAATGATGATTTTGATACCGCCTTAAGCGATTTGAAAATCATTATTCGCGCCGAACGTCTGCGCATGAGCCGCCAAAAGCAGCGACATGGCGCTTTAATCACCAAACTGTTGGCAGACTGAACCCACATTCAGTATCATGCCCAGTCATTTCTTCACCTGTGGAGCATTTTAAGTATGGCACGCGTAACTGTTCAGGACGCTGTAGAGAAAATTGGTAACCGTTTTGACCTGGTACTGGTCGCCGCGCGTCGCGCTCGTCAGATGCAGACAGGCGGAAAGGATCCGCTGGTACCGGAAGAAAACGATAAAACTACCGTTATCGCACTGCGCGAAATCGAAGAAGGTCTGATCAACAACAAGATCCTCGACGTTCGTGAGCGCCAGGAACAGCAAGAGCAGGAAGCCGCTGAATTACAAGCCGTTACCGCTATTGCTGAAGGTCGTCGTTAATCACACAGCGGGTCGCCCTTGTATCTGTTTGAAAGCCTGAATCAGCTGATTCAAAACTACCTGCCCGAAGAGCAAATTAAGCGTCTTCGGCAGGCTTATCTCGTTGCACGTGACGCTCACGAGGGCCAAACACGTTCAAGCGGTGAACCCTACATCACGCACCCGGTTGCGGTAGCCTGTATTCTGGCCGAGATGAAACTCGACCATGAAACGCTGATGGCCGCCCTGCTGCACGACGTGATTGAAGATACCCCCGCCACCTACCAGGACATGGAGCAGCTTTTTGGTAAAAGCGTTGCTGAACTGGTAGAGGGGGTGTCGAAGCTTGATAAGCTTAAGTTTCGCGATAAGAAAGAGGCTCAGGCCGAAAACTTTCGCAAAATGATTATGGCGATGGTGCAGGACATCCGCGTCATCCTCATCAAGCTTGCTGACCGCACCCACAACATGCGTACCCTGGGCTCATTACGCCCGGACAAACGTCGCCGCATCGCCCGCGAAACGCTGGAAATCTACAGCCCTCTGGCGCACCGTTTAGGTATTCATCACATCAAAACTGAGCTTGAAGAGCTGGGCTTTGAAGCGTTGTATCCTAACCGCTACCGCGTCATTAAAGAGGTCGTAAAAGCGGCGCGCGGCAACCGTAAAGAGATGATTCAAAAGATCCTCTCCGAAATCGAAGGGCGTTTGCAGGAAGCGGGAATTCCCTGTCGCGTAAGCGGTCGCGAAAAACACCTGTACTCCATCTACTGCAAGATGGTGCTCAAAGAGCAACGTTTTCACTCGATTATGGATATCTACGCCTTTCGCGTGATCGTCCATGATTCTGACACCTGCTACCGCGTGCTTGGCCAGATGCACAGCCTTTACAAGCCGCGTCCTGGGCGCGTCAAAGACTACATTGCCATTCCAAAGGCGAACGGCTATCAATCTTTGCACACCTCGATGATCGGCCCGCACGGTGTCCCGGTTGAGGTACAAATTCGTACCGAAGACATGGACCAGATGGCGGAAATGGGGGTTGCGGCGCACTGGGCCTATAAAGAACACGGCGGCGAGAGCAGTACCACCGCGCAAATCCGCGCCCAGCGCTGGATGCAGAGCCTGCTGGAGCTCCAGCAGAGCGCCGGTAGTTCATTTGAATTCATTGAGAGCGTGAAATCCGATCTGTTCCCGGATGAGATTTACGTTTTCACCCCGGAAGGGCGCATCGTCGAGCTGCCCGCTGGCGCGACGCCGGTGGACTTCGCCTACGCGGTGCATACTGATATCGGCCATGCCTGCGTCGGCGCACGCGTCGACCGCCAGCCGTATCCGCTGTCGCAGTCGCTTTCCAGCGGCCAGACGGTGGAAATTATTACCGCGCCGGGCGCACGACCAAACGCCGCGTGGCTGAACTTTGTCGTCAGCTCAAAAGCGCGCGCCAAAATTCGCCAGTTGCTGAAGAACCTCAAGCGCGACGACTCCGTAAGTCTCGGACGTCGCCTGCTCAACCACGCCCTTGGCGGTAGCCGTAAACTGGCTGAAATTCCACCAGAAAGCATTCAGCGTGAGCTTGAGCGCATGAAGCTGGCAACGCTTGACGATCTGCTGGCCGAAATCGGCCTCGGTAACGCCATGAGCGTGGTGGTAGCCAAAAACCTGCAACAGGGTGATACCACCTCGGTACCCGCGCAGCTGACATCATCCGGCCACAACCATCTGCCGATTAAAGGCGCCGATGGCGTGCTGATTACGTTCGCCAAGTGCTGTCGTCCGATTCCCGGCGACCCAATCATTGCGCACGTCAGCCCTGGCAAAGGCCTGGTTATCCACCATGAATCCTGTCGTAACATTCGCGGTTATCAAAAAGAGCCGGAGAAATTTATGGCGGTCGAGTGGGATAAAGAGACCGCGCAGGAATTTATCACCGAAATCAAGGTGGATATGTTTAACCACCAGGGTGCGCTGGCTAACCTGACGGCGGCGATCAACACCGCTTCATCCAATATTCAAAGTCTGAATACGGAAGAAAAAGATGGTCGTGTATACAGCGCCTTTATCCGCCTCACCGCGCGCGATCGCGTGCATCTGGCGAATATCATGCGCAAAATTCGCGTCATGCCGGATGTGATTAAAGTCACCCGTAACCGAAACTAGTCTTATGAATGCACAGCGTTATGCGCGTATCTGCGAGATGCTCGCCAGGCGTCAACCTGACCTGACGGTCTGCATGGAGCAGGTCCACAAGCCTCATAACGTTTCTGCGGTGATTCGTACCGCAGACGCCGTTGGCGTACATGAAGTGCACGCCATCTGGCCCGGCAGCCGCATGCGCACCATGGCCTCTGCGGCGGCAGGTAGCAACAGCTGGGTACAGGTTAGAACGCACAGCACCATTGGCGATGCAGTTACGCATTTGAAAGACCAGGGGATGCAAATCCTGGCAACGCATCTCTCCAGTAAAGCCGTTGATTTTCGTGAAATCGACTATACCCGCCCCACCTGTATTCTGATGGGTCAGGAAAAAACCGGTATTACTCAGGAAGCATTAGACCTGGCGGATCAGGACATCATCATTCCCATGATTGGCATGGTGCAATCACTGAACGTCTCAGTCGCCTCCGCACTGATTTTGTATGAAGCTCAGCGTCAGCGGCAAAATGCCGGCATGTATCAACGCGAAAACAGTATGCTGCCGGAAGAAGACCAGCAGCGACTGCTGTTTGAAGGCGGATATCCGGTGCTAGCAAGGGTCGCAAAGCGCAAAGGCCTGCCCTATCCCCACGTCAACGAACAGGGTGAAGTCGAAGCCGATGCCACATGGTGGTCCACGATGCAGGCCGCAGGATAAAATATATGCAAGGTCGCCTGTTAGATGCCATTCCCCTCAATACCCTAACCGGCGTTGGCGCGGCGCAGAGCAGCCGACTATCGAAAATCGGCCTGCATACGGTGCAGGATCTCCTCCTGCATCTTCCGCTACGCTACGAAGACCGCACCCATCTGTACCAAATCGGCGAACTGCTGCCCGGCGTGTACGCGACCGTTGAAGGTGAAGTCCTCAACTGCAACATCACTTTCGGCGGACGCCGGATGATGACCTGCCAGATTAGCGACGGCTCCGGTATCCTCACCATGCGCTTTTTCAACTTCAGCGCGGCGATGAAAAATAGCCTGACAACCGGGCGTCGCGTGCTGGCTTACGGCGAGGCGAAACGCGGCAAATACGGCGCGGAGATGATCCATCCAGAATACCGCGTGCAGGGCGATATGAGCACGCCTGATTTACAGGAAACGCTGACCCCGGTTTATCCCACTACTGAAGGCATCAAGCAGGCCACGCTGCGCAAGCTGACCGATCAGGCGCTCGAACTGCTTGAGACCTGCGCCATCACCGAACTGCTGCCACCTGAGCTGGCGCAGGGGATGATGAGCCTGCCGGAAGCACTGCGCACGCTGCATCGTCCGCCGCCGTCACTGCAGCTTAGTGAGCTGGAAAACGGCAAGCACCCGGCACAGCAGCGCTTAATTCTGGAAGAGCTGCTGGCGCATAATCTCAGCATGCTGGCGCTACGGGCGGGAGCCCAGCGTTATCACGCTCTGGCACTCAGCGCGAACGACACGCTAAAAGACAAACTACTGGCATCTCTGCCCTTTACGCCTACCGGCGCACAGGCGCGCGTGACGGCGGAAATCGAGCGCGATATGGCGCTGGACGTGCCGATGATGCGTCTGGTGCAAGGTGATGTGGGTTCTGGTAAAACCCTGGTTGCCGCACTTGCCGCGTTGCGGGCGATCGCCCACGGTAAGCAGGTCGCGCTGATGGCGCCCACCGAACTACTGGCTGAACAGCACGCCAATAACTTCCGCAACTGGTTCGAACCGCTGGGCATTGAAGTTGGCTGGCTGGCCGGGAAACAAAAAGGCAAAGCGCGTCTGGCGCAGCAAGAGGCTATCGCCAGCGGACAGGTGCAGATGATCGTCGGTACCCACGCTATCTTTCAGGAACAGGTGCAGTTTAACGGCCTCGCGCTGGTGATTATCGACGAACAGCACCGCTTTGGCGTTCACCAACGCCTGGCGCTGTGGGAGAAAGGCCAGCAGCAGGGTTTCCATCCGCATCAACTGATTATGACAGCCACCCCCATTCCGCGTACCCTGGCGATGACCGCTTATGCCGATCTCGATACCTCGGTTATCGACGAACTACCGCCTGGCCGTACACCGGTTACCACGGTAGCCATTCCCGATACCCGACGCAGCGATATTATCGATCGCGTGCGTAACGCTTGTACCACCGAAGGCCGCCAGGCCTACTGGGTTTGTACACTGATTGAAGAGTCAGATTTATTAGAAGCCCAGGCCGCAGAAGCCACCTGGGAAGAGCTGAAGCTCGCGCTGCCGGAGCTGAATATCGGCCTGGTGCACGGGCGCATGAAATCCGCCGATAAACAGGCAGTGATGAGCGCATTTAAGCAAGGTGAGCTACATCTGCTGGTCGCCACCACGGTTATCGAAGTCGGAGTGGACGTGCCCAATTCCAGCCTGATGATCATTGAAAACCCGGAACGTTTGGGGCTGGCGCAGTTACACCAGCTCAGGGGGCGCGTCGGGCGCGGCGCGGTAGCCTCCCATTGCGTACTGCTCTATAAATCGCCACTCTCGAAAACCGCTCAGAAACGATTACAGGTACTGCGCGACAGCAACGACGGTTTCGTCATTGCCCAGAAAGACCTCGAAATACGCGGTCCCGGCGAGCTGCTCGGCACCCGCCAGACCGGCACCGCTGAATTCAAAGTGGCGGATTTAATGCGCGATCAGGCCATGATCCCGGAAGTTCAGCGCATCGCGCGCCATATTCATGAACGTTACCCGCAGCAGGCCATTGCGCTTATCGAGCGCTGGATGCCGGAAACCGAACGCTATTCCAACGCGTAGCTCATTTCCCGCCCGCCAGGTCTGTCAGCACATCCTCAATCTGAATCTCAATAATATCGCGCGCATCCAGCGCATCCTGTGCGATACGCGCCGCCATGCCCTCTTCCGGCTCGCCATGCAACTTTTTAACCGCCGTCTGAACACCTGCCAGTAACAGCTCGGGGGTTAATACACCGCGGAGAAAAGCCAGGTTTTCTGCTGACCATAGTTCGCTATCGCCCAATGGGTGCCTGAGAAGCCGCCATTTTTCAGGCCACAGCGGGTTATTCTCTAGTGGATAAATCAGCTGCGCAGCGTACTGAAGCGCGCAAACCGCTTTGCCAGCCGAGTCCAGCGCCCACCATCGGGACCAGATGGCGCGAATAACAGGTTCCGCACGCCCCAGATCGTTAAAAGTTGTTAACCATGTCATGGCGGGATCGAAGCCACGCTCGCTATCCATTCGCGCCAGCATCGTGTCAATCAGGAACGTGCGAACCTGCCGACGTTGGCTGGCATCCATCATAACCTGCCACAGATAAGGCCGCCGTAGCGCTTGTAGAAACGATGCTTCAAAATGATCGCCATAGCCCCTGGTTAATATCGTCTCATGCCATTCGGCAAGACACAGGGGGAACAAATAACGAAACAGCTCCGGCTGCATGGGTTCATGGTGAACAAGATTCAGTACGTAATAGCAGCTTAATTGTCGTTCGGTAATATGCTGCCATTCTGTCGCAGCCATCGCCCGCAGCTCGGCATCCGCATAATCAAATTCAGGCTCCCACACGTGCCGCACCGGCGGCTCATTACCAAATATCTCCCGACATCTCTCGCGTACCGTTGGCTCCGCCTGTCGTCTTCTTTTTTTCATCATCATCCATAATTTAGCGCATACGCAGCACAAGAGTGTATCAGCCGGGCTGCGGCTGCCTATGCTAAAATACACGCAATTTTATTCAGATGAGTGAATCATGAAACGAGAACTGGCTATCGAATTTTCGCGTGTCACCGAAGCTGCCGCCCTGGCAGGCTATAAGTGGTTAGGCCGCGGTGATAAAAATACCGCCGACGGCGCTGCGGTCAACGCCATGCGCATTATGCTCAACTTGATCAATATCGATGGCACCATCGTGATTGGCGAAGGCGAAATCGATGAAGCACCGATGCTGTACATTGGCGAGCGCGTCGGTACCGGTAAAGGCGACGCAGTAGATATCGCCGTAGACCCCATCGAAGGCACTCGCATGACGGCCATGGGCCAGGCCAACGCGCTGGCGGTGATGGCGGTAGGCGATAAGGGCTGCTTCCTGAACGCTCCGGATATGTATATGGAAAAGCTCATTGTCGGTCCGGGCGCGAAAGGCGCTATTGATCTGAACCTACCGCTGGCGGAGAACCTGCATAACGTCGCCCGCGCGCTGAATAAACCGCTGAATGAATTAACGGTCACCATCTTAGCCAAGCCACGTCACGACGACGTTATTGTTGAGCTGCAAAAGCTGGGCGTGCGCGTGTTCGCCATCCCCGACGGCGACGTCGCGGCCTCCATTCTGACCTGTATGCCGGACAGCGAAGTAGACGTCATGTACGGCATCGGCGGCGCGCCGGAAGGCGTTGTGTCTGCGGCAGTGATTCGCGCGCTGGATGGCGATATGAACGGCCGTCTGTTGGCGCGTCATCACGTTAAGGGCGACAGCGAAGAGAACCGCCGCATCGGCGAAAACGAACTGGAACGCTGCCAGACGATGGGCATCGAAGCAGGCAAAGTGCTGCGTCTGGACGAGATGGCGCGCAGCGATAACGTCGTTTTCTCCGCCACAGGCATCACCAAAGGCGACCTGCTGGATGGCATCACTCGCAAGGGCAACATGGCGACCACCGAAACGCTGCTGATCCGCGGAAAATCCCGCACCATCCGCCGCATTCAGTCGATTCATTATCTCGATCGCAAAGACCCGGATATCCAGCTGCACATCCTGTAGAAACTAATGCCGTTGACCGAACCAGGGTGGTTCGTCAGTTGGAATGTAAGGTATGTCCGTGTATTTTTTCTCTTTCTCAAGTACACGGACATATCGCTGATACTCCTGCTGTGTAAGGAACATGCCAGCAAGACCATTACCATTATCAAGCGCATAAAAACGGATATCAGAATCAGCAAGCTGTTGATTCACAATTGAGAAAATAGCCCAGGTTGCCCGCCCCCAAGTGTCAGGCTCACTAATTTGTGAGCCAAAGATGTCATAGTTTTTATCGCCAGCGAAGACGCTATAAACCATATTTTCTTGTGCAAACTTTTCTGTTATCACCAACGGATGCACAACATAATGACATAGATGCGGTAAAATATATTGCTCATAAGTCTCCCGAATCCCCGACTCCGCCAATGCCTCGGCATCCAGTGGAATCGTGTCATCCCAGGTTAACTCGGCTTCAATTGCCTGTACCGATGAGAAAAATGCAATAAGTGACAACAATAATCCCTTTTTTTTCATTTGCAGCCTCCAGCTCTATGCGACCAAATAATATACTGTCCGTTCTATCCAGCGAACAGAGATCTAAGAAGTATTTATCCTGGAGAGCTTTCCAGCCTTTTTGGGCTGGAAATCTTCTCTCGTCGCGGTGAAGATAAACTAACGAGATTGAGAGGAGAGACGCGATGGCAAACTGGGTTACAGGAAAAGTGGTAAAAGTACAAAACTGGACTGATGCACTGTTTAGCCTCACCGTTCACGCGCCGGTTGATCCGTTCACCGCAGGGCAGTTTGCCAAACTGGGCCTTGATGTTGACGGCGAACGCGTGCAGCGGGCCTATTCCTACGTCAACGCCCCCAGCAATCCCGATCTTGAGTTCTATCTGGTGACGGTGCCAGAGGGCAAACTCAGCCCACGCCTGGCCGCACTGAAGCCGGGTGATGAGGTGCAGGTTGTCAGCGAGGCCGCTGGTTTCTTCGTGCTGGAAGAGGTGCCTGATTGCGACACGCTGTGGATGTTAGCTACTGGCACGGCAATTGGCCCGTATCTGTCGATTCTGGAAGAAGGGAAAGACCTGGATCGTTTTAAAAATCTGGTGCTGGTCCACGCCGCACGTTATGCCGCCGATCTCAGCTATCTGCCGCAGATGCAGGCGCTGGAACAACGCTATGCGGGCAAACTGCGCATCCAGTCGGTCGTCAGCCGGGAAACCGTACCGGGCATGCTAACGGGACGTATTCCGTTCCTGATCGAAACCGGCGCGCTGGAAGAGGCCGTTGGTCTGCCGATGAGCGCTGAAAGCAGCCACGTCATGCTGTGCGGTAACCCGCAGATGGTGCGCGATACCCAGCAGTTGCTCAAAGAAACCCGGCAGATGAGCAAACATCTGCGTCGCCGACCGGGCCATATGACCGCCGAGCACTACTGGTAATCAGGACTCCGCTTTCCAGCGAACGTCCAGCGTCTCTTTGCCAAACTTATTTGCCCCCTGGGTGCCGACAAACGCGCCCAGGTCGATAAGCATCATGACGATGATCAGCGTTGGTATAAACCGCCCAACGCCCCACTGCCAGACGCCGGGCAACATCGACCAGTTTCCCGCCAGCAGCATCCACGCCAGAATCATCAATAGCGCCCACAAGCCTGATTTACCACGATCGTGTAAACGTTTAATCGTGACAGCCGCCGTAGGCCACAGCAGGCAAACCAGGATAAAAGCCGCAGTCTGCAAATTGAGAAGATTACTGCCAGCCAGCGTGAACAGCGCGCTCATGGTCATAATCCAGATGGCAATCCAAATCCAGAAATCACGACGCCCGATGCGCCCTTTAATTGAGAACAGCCACTGCTGTAGGGTCATATTTTATTCCTTATCATCATCACCTGCGTAGTTTACCCTGAAGGCGTGACTTTTTGACAAGCGTGGCGGTTCCCGTTTTAATCGTCAGCAGGCAAAAAAAGGAAGGACGGGCATGAAGAAGTGGGCAACCTTGTGTTTGATTGGGCTGACAGCGCTATCTGTCGGCCAAAAGGCGCTGTCCGCTGAATCTGATTCCGCCGCTACGGCTCCCTATGTTCTCTCCGGTGCGCCGGTCTTTGACATCTCGATCAGCGAGTTTCGGGAAAAATTTAATACCGATAACCCAAAGCTACCGCTTAATGAATTCCGTGCAATCTCCTCCAACCGCGATCGGGTAAACCTGACTCGCGCAGCCAGCAAAATCAACGAGAATCTTTACGCCTCTACCGCACTTGAGCGCGGAACGCTCAAAATTAAATCGATGCAGGTCACCTGGCTACCGATCCAGGGGCCGCAGCAGAAAGCGGCGAAAGCCAAAGCGCAGGAGTATATGAGCGCGGTTATACGTGCTTTCGTGCCGACGCTTAGCCAGGCGCAAAGCCAGCTGAAGTTGCAAAAACTGCTGACTGCCGGGAAAGGAAAACGCTACTTCACGGAAACCGAAGGCGCAGTGCGCTATGTGGTGGCGGATAACGGCGAAAAGGGGCTGACCTTCGCTGTTGAACCGATTAAGCTGGCGCTATCTGATACGCTGGAAGACAACAATAAATGACAAAAAGCAAAGCCTTTCCAGTGATGAATCTCTATACTGTTTCACAGACCATGCTGCCCTCGGGGGCGGCTATATTCCTTAATTCGCTTTGAAGCGTGGAGAATTAAAATGCGACATCCTTTAGTGATGGGTAACTGGAAACTGAACGGCAGCCGCCACATGGTAAACGAGCTGGTTGCTAACCTGCGTAAAGAACTGGCTGGCGTTACCGGCTGTGCAGTTGCAATTGCTCCGCCTGAAATGTACATCGACCTGGCTAAACAAGCCGCTGCGGGCAGCCACATCCACCTGGGCGCGCAGAATGTTGACCTGAACCTGTCCGGCGCATTCACTGGTGAAACAAGCGCTGAAATGCTGAAAGACATTGGTGCCCAGTACATCATCATTGGTCACTCCGAACGTCGTACCTACCACAAAGAGTCCGACGAACTGATCGCTAAAAAATTCGCGGTACTGAAAGAACAGGGTCTGATCCCGGTTCTGTGCATCGGTGAAACCGAAGCAGAAAACGAAGCGGGCAAAACCGAAGAAGTTTGCGCACGTCAAATTGACGCCGTTCTGAAAACTCAGGGCGCAGCCGCATTCGAAGGCGTAGTTATCGCTTACGAACCAGTATGGGCGATCGGTACCGGCAAATCTGCAACCCCTGCTCAGGCTCAGGCGGTTCACAAATTCATCCGTGACCACATCGCGAAAGCTGATGCGAAAGTCGCTGAACAAGTGATCATCCAGTACGGCGGTTCCGTTAACGCAGGCAACGCAGCTGAGCTGTTCACCCAGCCGGACATCGACGGCGCGCTGGTTGGCGGTGCATCTCTGAAAGCAGACGCTTTCGCAGTGATCGTTAAAGCAGCAGAAGCGGCTAAAAACGCGTAATAGCTTTAACAGGCACCTCCCCGGTGGCGCTTCGCAACCGGGGTTAATCGCCTGGTAGCCCGGACAAGGCGCGTCAAGCGCCGCCTCCGGGTTTTCTTATCCTGCTACAGTTTTCCCAACGCTTGATACCACAAATAATCCAGCGGTAGCAGAATTAAATAGCTCACCGCCGCCAGCGCAATACACAGCAGCATCCCCGCTCGAGCTGGTACCTTCCCCAGCCCCATTGCCACTACAATCGGTGACGCCTGATACGGCAGCAACGGCGTGGAATACCCCAGCACCTGAATCATAATCACGCTCAGCAGCGGAAAGCCGGTGGCGTCGGAAAAACTCTGCGCGAAGGTGGTATACAGCGCTGGTACGCCGTTGGCAGTCATAATAAAGTTCAGCGCGCTGGTAATACCGGTCAATGCGAGAAAGCTGGTAAACGGACTCTCTTTATCCAGCGGCATAATATGCAGCAGCGCATTTCCCATCACGCTACCGATACCCGTCTGGGTGACAGTGATCGCCAGCCCCAGAATCCCGGCAACGTAAATACAGGTACGAATATTTACGCCGCTGGAAAACTCTTCGCCGTTGATAAAACCAACGCGCGGCAGAAGCGTTATCACCGCCGCCGCCAGGCCCGTCCAGGCTGGCCCCACGCCGTGCCAGCTCTCCGTCACCCACAGAGTCAGTACCACCGCTAACAGCCATGCAAGGCGCTTCTCATCATGGCTCATCGGCGGCAGCGGCGTCATGTCGCGCGGCGGATGCGGTTTTCCGGGAAACAACCAACATATCAGCGCAACCAGTACCGCCCCTTTTAGCCAACCGAGCACCGGCGTGTGCAGCAATAAATAGGGTAGATAATTCAGGTGGATACCGTATGAGCCTTCCGCCGCGCCGCTCATGACCAGATTCGGAACGTTAGCAGGCAAAATGGTCGCCGACAGCTGGAAGGTGCCGAAGCCAACCGCCAGCGCCAGCCCATACCAGCCGCGCGTGCCATCCTCAATCCCCGCGCGTTTTGCCATCGCCGCCACAATCGGCATCAGCAGCGCAATGCGCCCCATATTGGACGGCATAACAAAGGCTAAGGCATAGCTGAGAAGCACCACGCTGCCGACCATCAGCGGCCAGGAATCGGTTAGCCGCGACGAGAGCGAGCGGGCCGCCCTGTCCGCCAGCCCGGTTTTGCGAATGGCTATTCCCAGCACGAAGCCGCTGAACACCAGCCAGAAGGCCGACGAGGCAAAACCACCGAAGATAACCTCCGGCGGCGCGATTTTGGCGATCATCGCGGCGGCAAAAAACAGCAACGCGGTCATAAACTCCGGCAGTAACGAAGTCGCCCAGAGCAGAATCGTGATGCCAACGATTATGGAAGGAAGGAACAGAGGATGGGACAACCAGAGCGACATACCTGTCTCCTGACGATTTTTTCAGCAAGAATACGATGGACAGTAAAGCAGGTAAATGCCAGATATAGTGGGGTTATCGCAGGATTGGAGCAGATAGATCAGTGATAATGAATTTCGCCAAAGTATTCAGACAGCACATAATAACGGCAATATTCAAACGGGCTATCGTGTCCGGCTTGAAATGTCTGTCTGGCGACAGATAACAGCGGTTTATTCGCGGCAATTTGCAATTTTTCACACAGTTCGGCGGAAGGTAAAATCGCCTCAACTTTTTCAATCGCCGAGTCGCTGGTCACGTTCAATAGCGAATAGAGCGACGTATGCTCCAGCGCCTGAGGCGTCAGTTCCAGTCCAGGAAAGAAGCTGAGATCGAGATAAATCTTCTCATGGTTGAACGGACGGTTATTCAGGCAACGAACACGCGAAATATAAAGATAATGATGCTGTGCGGGCAGGCTCAGGCCATCAGCCTGAGCCTCGCGCGCGCGACGCGGCGCGATTTCCAGAATACGGTTCTCAATCGCCACGCTGGCGTCCTGGAGATCGCTGGTAATACCGCGAAACGTATGGCCATAGCTCACACCTTCCGGCACGGAGCAGACTACCGAACCGCTCCCGCGCTGGGACGAAATAATCCCCGCATTGATCAGCTCGCTCCAGGCCTGTTTCACCACAATCAGCGAGACGTTATAAGTCCTGGCAATCTCTTTTTGCGTCGGCAGCTGGCTGCCTAAAGGCAAAGACCCATTCTGGATCTGCTGACAGATGATAAAAAATAGTTGCTTATAAAGCGGAGTAAAGCTCGTTTTATCAACCTGCAAACTGCGCACCTCACGTCTTCGCCAGCAGGGGACGTGTTACCGTCCCCGGCAGGGTGAATTCGCTACCCTGCGATTTGCCTGGCCAGTTCTGCCAAATCGAAATGATTCATACGATCCAAGGTCGTTAAATAATCGGCGGGAAAAGCCTCCACGCCATGGAATGCGCCGGAAATCGCCCCAACCATGGTGGCGACGGTATCAGTATCATTGCCGATATTAACGCCGGAGATAATAGCATCTACGGCAGAATTCGGACAACACGCGAACAGGCCAAAGGCGGCGGGTACCGCTTCACTGACGTGCAGCCCGGAGCCAATAATATCAGCAATGTCCACTATCGCCGTTTCCCAATGGCGATGACGTTTACCGATATCCACGGCCAGCTCAATGCGTCGGGCAACGGAAGGTCCGGCGACCATCATCGCCCCTTGTTCCTGCGCCAGCAGATAGCCTCTTTGCGCACCGTAGATACCGGCGGCAATAATGCTGTCTGCATCGGTCTGCGCTCTTAAAGCCTCGCTGGTTGCCGCCGCCATCGCCGCGGCGCCGGACATCGCCAGCACGTTGTTATGGGTAAATCGACAAATCTGCAACGCACATTGAATTGCCGCGTCGATATTACCAGGATGCAGCACCGCCGCTGGCCAAATCTTCATGGCCGCGCCGTTGGTTGCTTCCGCGTTACCTTTATTAATGATCTGTACCGACTGTTTTTCGCCTTCCAGCTCTCCCTGCAAAGAGGCGCGATTGTCGTTAAAGATCGCTTTCATCGCCGCGCGCGTCGTGGGCCCCGTAAAGTTGGCGTAGTAAGGATAATCCAGCCACTGCTGGAAGGCCTCGCGCATCGCTTCGTCGCTGACCTCACGCTGATGGCGCAGCAGCGCGTCCATAATGTACTTAGCCTGAATAAAATCATCCGTGCACATGCCCGCTTCATTGCAGCGGCCAAAAGTATCGGCTGGCGGTTTTTGAAAGGTCGTCACCCAGCCGCCAAAATAGTCTTTTATTTGCTGCTGGGTGCGCACTTCCGTCGCTGCTCCCATCGCGTCTGCGGCGGCGGCGCCAACCAGGCATCCCAGTATTTTGTTTTGATCAACGTGCATGATGACTCCTTATTTCACGGTCATGGCTTGTGCCAGCGAATGGCTGGAAAGAAAAGTATTGAGCTGCTCGGGAAACGGCAGTGCGGTCATTGCCCCTTTTGCCGTCACCGCCATTGCGCCGCAGGCATTGGCATTGCTGATGGCTTCTGCCAGCAGGGCATGATCCCAGCAATTTGCGCGGGAAAGGGTGAACAGCAGGCCGCCGACGAAAGCATCACCCGCTCCGGTGGTGTCGATGACCTCAACGTGTGGTGCGGGAAAATGGAACTCCCCCTCGGCGGTAATCAACAGCGCGCCATCAGCGCCTAATGAGATGATGGTGGTGTCGCAGCCCAGATCGCGCAGGTAATAACGCGCATCCTGCCAATGGCTGGCGCCGCTCAGTTGGCAAAGTTCATCTGCCGAGACTTTGCAGATAGAAGCCAGCGCGGCGGACCGGGCGATCAGTTGCGGTATTTCACCGGTATCCCGCCACATCTTGCTGCGTAGATTGACGTCAAACAGTACGTAGCCCCCCGCTTCACGCATTCTTCTCGCCCCCTCAAGGCACGCCTCACGGGCGGGGCTGTCGGTGAGGCCTATTGAGCTAAAGTAAAACCATTCGTGCGGCCTGAACGGCGGCAGATCCTGCGGCGAAACGTAGGTATCGGCACCTGGATGCACCAGATAGGTAAAGCTGCGTTCCCCGTCAGCCGTCAGGTTGACGATTAGCACCGCGCTGGTCAGGGCCGTATCCATGCGTAGAAAAGAGACATCCACGCCGTTATCCTGAAAAACCTGACGCAGAAAACGCCCGGCATCGTCATCGCCAAGACAGCCGATAAAGCCACACTCTCCGCCCAGCCTGGCAACGCACACTCCCACGTTCGCCGATGCGCCGCCGGGGCATTTCAGGTAGCTATTCTGTTTTTCCGGCACCAGATCGACGGAGGCATCACCGATAACCCAAACCTTATTCAGAACGTTCATTCGCGCCTCCTTATGCCTGTTTCTGCGCCAGAGAAAGCTGAATATCACGATAATATTCATTGTTAATCAGATACTTTTTCATAAGCAGCCCAACCGCAAGGTGGAACAGCGCTGGAATCAGCGTCATCATCAGCGCAATACCCGTTAACGAACGAGCGCTCTGTTCAACATCAGCCTGATAACCAAAATGGCTTAGCAGGAATCCCAGCACGCCGCCCGCAACCCCCATACCAAATTTCTGGAAGAAAAGAATGCCGCCAAACGCGAGGCCGGAAACGCGCAAACCCGTTTTCTTTTCTCCGTAATCCACCGCTTCAGCGATAGAGGACCAGAACACCGGCATTTGCATGTCGCAGAAGAAATTAATGAGGAAATAGAACGTAAATGCCAGCACGAGATTTTCACGACCGACGCAGAAATACATCAGTGCGCTCAGAACAAAAGTGACGAGCTGGGTATAGCGGAACATTTTAATTTTGTCCCAGAACTTGGTTATCCAGGTGGTGGCAATCATCGCCAGAATGGAAGCGATAACGCCGGTGGTCAGGAACGGTGAAATCAGGCTGTCGCCACCATTGAGATAATACTTAGCGTAATAAGCCGCGACGGAACCGCGAATAACATAACCGCACATCAGCAGCAAAATAACAACGCCGAGAATAATCCACTGATCGTTACGTAACAGATACTTAAACTGCTTTCCTACTGATAACGACGTAATTTCCGGTTCGCTGCGTTCGCGAGTGGTGAGAAAACAGAAGATAAACAGCAGCGCACCCATTGCCCCCATTAATCCCATCGAAAACTGATAGCCCAAAGCCTTATTACCCTGCCCCAGCCAGACGGCAAGTATCGGTACCACAATAGTCACCAGGAAAGCGGCAATTTTGGTCATCACAAAGCGATAGCCGTTTGCGCTAAGCCGTTCAACGGGATCGCTGGTAATCACGCCAATCATCGAAATATAGGGGATGGTGATAGCGGTATACACCAGAGTCATAAGAATATAGGTGCCATAGGCCCATGCCAGTTTGGCCATATAAGCCATATCAGGCGTAATAAACATCAAATAAACGGCGAAGCCGAAGGGGATAGCAAACCACAGCAGCCACGGGCGATAGCGCCCCCAGCGGGTATTGAGCTTATCGGTGAGGATACCCATGGCCGGGTCAATAATGGCATCAATCATTCGGACAACCACAAACAATACGCCAACATCAGCGGCGCTCAGGCCGTAGATATCGGTATAGAAATAGGCGAGCAGCAGCTGCATGGCAATAATTACTACGTTTATTGCCATATCCCCTGCGCCAAAACCGATTTTTTCCACAATAGAAAGTTTCATGTTGATATTCCTTTACGCTTAGCAGCGCAAATCTGGTGAACAACTAATGATGTCACTACATGAAATAAAAACGTTTTTATAAATAAGCCATCCGACAAGCGCTCTGTGGTGGCTATGAGAAGAGTGTAACGACTCCTAAAAAGATATAAAGGTATACCTTTATATCTTTTGATCGGTTTCACATAATTTTACGCACAGGATCTTACCCCGATTTCAAACCGGGATAAGAATCAACAAGATAATGGAAAGGAGAGTAGTGCGAAGAAAACTAGCGATCCGTCAAAATCGCGCAGTTATGATCCTGAATCTCTTCCGCCGATGCGCGATTGAGGGTCAGCAGGTTACGCTCGGTTGCTAACAGCACCAGCGAGCCATCACTCTGCTTCGCCATCGCCAGCGCAAAACGGCCCATATGCTCACGCGCTTCCGGTACTTCTTCCGCCAGCATCAGAAAAGGACTGCGCTGCGCCAGCTCCGTTTCAGTAACCCGGCGAGCCAGATATTCATGGCCCATTAACCCACCAGGCAGCGGCAACCAGCGGCTACTAATGACGGAAGCCTCTTTGTCCAGTTGAGTACGAACATCAGGCCGTAAACAGGAGATATGGATATGGAAATGATTTTGCGTGCGTCCGCTGCGCGAATTAATTGTCAATGAGACCGCATCATCCGATACGGCAGAGCCACGATGCTGGCTCATGATTTCACGCCCCTGCCAGGCCTGCCAGAAGAAATTCGGCGTCAGTGGATCAAGCAGCAGCGGGCTTTCGGTGCCGTTGATACGGTAGGTTGGCATCAGCAGATATTGCAGCGGGCCATTGCGGTCTTTGAACAGGACATAGCCGCCCTTGAGGTTGACTTCCGCACAGGGCGCGGGATTTTGATTCTGCTGTTGGTTGGGGACGCACTGTTGCAGAACAATTTTCCGCAACGCGTCAGGGTTGCCGGAATGGAGCCAGTAGTAGCCTCCGGCCACCGCCGCCAGAACCACCACCAGCAGTACCAATAAAAGGTATCGTACTCTTCGCATTATATTTTCCTGTCTCAGCCGGAACCGGAAGAGTAGCGCAGTTTAATGACTAAATGAAAACAGGAAGAGGTACGGGATCTTTTTCCCGGAGGTGGCGCTTGACGCGCCTGTCCGGGCTAACAGACTACTCTGCCCCGGGTCGCGGCTTACGCCTTACCCGGGCTACAAGAGCTGTAGCCCCGCTAAGCGCTGCGCGAACGGGGAATGGAAGTGATAATTAACGCTGGCTAATCTGGTCGAAGGTGCCGCCGTTGGAGAAGTGTTCCTTCTGGGCTTTGGTCCAGCCGCCAAACTCTTCATCGATAGTGAACAGTTTCAGTTTCGGGAATTCATTGGCGTATTTTTTCGCCACATCCGGGTCACGTGGGCGATAGAAGTTCTTCGCCGCAATCTCCTGGCCTTCCGGCGAGTAGAGATACTTCAGATAAGCGTCCGCCACCTGGCGAGTGCCTTTTTTATCGACCACTTTATCGACGACTGAAACGGTCGGCTCGGCCAGAATCGATTCGCTCGGGGTCACGATTTCAAATTTATCTTTGCCCAGTTCGTTCGTTGCCAGCAGCGCTTCGTTTTCCCAGGCAATCAGCACGTCGCCAATCCCACGCTCTACGAAGGTATTGGTCGAACCACGTGCGCCGGAATCCAGCACTTCGACGTTCTTAAACAGCGCTTTCACGAACTCCTGAGCCTTAGCCTGGTCGCCGTTGTTCTGGTGCAGGGCGTAACCCCAGGCCGCCAGATAGTTCCAGCGCGCGCCGCCGGAGCTTTTCGGATTCGGAGTAATCACCGATACGCCCGGTTTAATCAGGTCGTTCCAGTCATGAATTTGTTTCGGATTGCCCTTACGCACCAGGAACACGATGGTAGAGGTATACGGCGCGGAGTTATCCGGCAGGCGTTTGAGCCAGTTTTTGTCGATCCGACCACGTTCAGCAATCGCATCAACGTCATAAGCCAGCGCAAGGGTTACCACATCGGCCTCAAGGCCGTTGATCACCGAGGTCGCCTGCTTGCCGGAGCCGCCGTGGGATTGACGAATCACCACGTTATCGCCGGTTTCCTGCTTCCAGTGCGCGCTAAACGCTTTGTTGTACTGTTCGTACAGCTCGCGCGTCGGATCATAAGAAACATTTAATAGTTGAATGTCTTTTGCCAGAACGCTGGCGGATGCCAGCAACAGAGTTAACCCTACGCCCCACTTATTCATCGCACCGCTCTCTTTATGTCGTGTTGTGATGAATTAAGCGTGCCAGAAAGCGAACCAATGATTAAAGAATAAAAAAAGATTGGCTATAACTTGTGAGTATATATAACGAGGAGAATTTGCCCCCTCCCGGACGGGAGAGGGCGAGAAGCATTATACTTCTTCCATGCGGCCCAGCAGCGCCTGCAGACGATCCTGCCAGCCCTGCTGTTGTTCTTTCAGCTGACCGTTTTCACGCTCCAGCTCTTCACGACCGTGCTGTGCGCTTTGTACTTCCTGCACCAGCGTGTTGTTCTTTTCTTTCAGCTCTTCGATTTCCATCTGTAACAGAGTGATGGTATCAATCGCCTGCTGGACTTTAGATTCTAATTTCTCAAACACTTCTAATGACATCGTCATACCTCTCCTGAACTTGCAAGGCGTTGATAGAAACCGTCCGTTTCGTATACGCGTTGACGCCTTAACGAAAATTAGCGCACTACCGTGGTGATGTAGTCGATTGTATGAAGCCCCGCCGCCCCTGTCCAGCGACAACCCGCGTAGATTGCGGTTTGCGACACTTTTCGGCCTTTACCTGGTTCGTTCACCGCTTTTTCCCGTTACTTTTTCGTAATTGTTAATCAATGGGTTAAAAAAATGAGTGGTGAAACGCACCCGCAAATGACCGAATACGCGTTTATGGCGCGAAAACGCTCATTTTCTTGACGTAGTACACACATTTGAATTTCGATATTTCTCGTTTTTGTTCGTTAACGATAAATTAACACTATGCCTACATGGCAGCGTGGTCGCCTGCGACCTTCACACATACAATAATCATCACTACGCTTCAGGATTCGATTATGAGCCAAACATCAACACTAAAAGGCCAGTGCATCGCAGAGTTCCTCGGTACCGGGTTGTTGATCTTTTTCGGCGTTGGGTGCGTCGCTGCACTTAAGGTCGCGGGAGCCAGCTTCGGTCAATGGGAAATCAGCATCATCTGGGGTCTGGGCGTCGCTATGGCGATTTACCTGACCGCAGGGGTTTCCGGTGCGCACCTTAACCCAGCGGTCACCATCGCGCTGTGGCTGTTTGCCTGCTTCGACGGACGTAAAGTTGTTCCTTTTATCATTGCGCAATTCGCTGGCGCCTTTTGCGCTGCGGCTTTAGTTTACGGGCTTTATTACAATCTTTTCTTCGATTTCGAACATAGCCACAATATGGTGCGCGGTAGCGTCGAAAGTCTTGAGCTGGCTGGCATTTTCTCCACTTACCCGAACCCGCATATCAATTTTGTGCAGGCCTTCGCGGTAGAGATGGTGATTACCGCTATCCTGATGGGCGTCATTCTGGCGCTGACCGATGATGGCAACGGCGTGCCGCGCGGCCCGCTGGCACCGCTGCTGATTGGTCTGCTGATCGCCGTTATCGGCGCATCCATGGGCCCGCTGACCGGCTTTGCCATGAACCCGGCACGCGATCTCGGACCGAAAACCTTCGCCTGGCTTGCTGGCTGGGGAGATGTCGCCTTCACGGGTGGCAAAGATATTCCTTATTTCCTGGTGCCGCTGTGTGCGCCAATCGTCGGTGCTGCGCTAGGCGCATTCTGCTACCGCAAGCTGATTGGCCGCCACCTGCCTTGCGACACCTGCGTTGTCGAAGAGAAAGAAGCCTCATCCTCCTCTACAACGCAACACAACGCTTCGCTGTAATCTGACTACGGGACTCATACTATGACCGACAAAAAATATATCGTAGCGCTCGACCAGGGCACCACCAGCTCCCGCGCCGTTGTAATGGATCACGATGCCAATATCGTCAGCGTCTCTCAGCGAGAATTTGAACAAATTTATCCGAAGCCCGGCTGGGTTGAGCACGACCCGATGGAGATCTGGGCGACCCAAAGCTCCACGTTGGTAGAAGTGCTGGCAAAAGCCGATATCAGCTCCGATGAAATCGCCGCAATCGGCATCACCAACCAACGTGAAACCGCTATCGTGTGGGAGCGCGAAACCGGTAAACCGATTTATAACGCGATTGTCTGGCAGTGCCGGCGTACCGCTGAAATCTGCGAACAGCTCAAGCGCGACGGTATGGAAGAGTACATTCGCAAGGCCACTGGCCTGGTGGTTGACCCGTACTTCTCCGGCACCAAAGTGAAATGGATCCTTGACCACGTTGAAGGCTCACGCGAACGCGCTAAGCGCGGCGAGCTGCTGTTCGGCACCGTGGACACCTGGCTTATCTGGAAAATGACCCAGGGGCGTGTGCACGTCACTGACTACACCAACGCCTCGCGTACCATGCTGTTCAACATCCACGAGCTGGACTGGGACGACAAAATGCTCGACGCGCTGGATATCCCCCGCGCCATGCTGCCGGAAGTACGCAAGTCTTCCGAAGTATACGGCCAGACCAATATCGGCGGTAAAGGCGGCACGCGTATTCCGATCGCCGGTATCGCGGGCGACCAGCAGGCGGCGCTGTTCGGTCAGCTGTGCGTTAAAGAAGGGATGGCGAAAAATACCTACGGCACTGGCTGCTTCATGCTGATGAACACCGGCGAGAAAGCGGTGAAATCTGAAAACGGCCTGCTGACGACGATCGCCTGCGGCCCGCGCGGCGAAGTGAACTATGCGCTGGAAGGTGCGGTGTTTATGGCGGGAGCCTCTATTCAGTGGCTGCGCGATGAGATGAAGCTGATCAGCGACGCGTTCGATTCCGAATATTTCGCGACTAAAGTGAAAGATACCAACGGCGTATACGTGGTCCCGGCATTTACCGGCCTCGGCGCACCGTACTGGGACCCGTACGCCCGCGGCGCAATCTTCGGCCTGACCCGCGGCGTGAACTCTAACCATATTATTCGCGCCACCCTGGAATCTATCGCCTATCAGACCCGCGACGTGCTGGAAGCGATGCAGGCTGACTCAGGGATCCGTCTGCACGCTCTGCGCGTCGACGGCGGCGCGGTGGCCAACAACTTCCTGATGCAGTTCCAGTCCGACATTCTCGGCACCCGCGTAGAACGCCCTGAAGTGCGCGAAGTCACCGCACTGGGTGCTGCCTATCTGGCCGGTCTGGCGGTGGGTTTCTGGCAGAATCTGGATGAGTTGCAGGAGAAAGCGGTTATCGAACGTGAATTCCGCCCGGGGATTGAAACTACCGAGCGTAACGTTCGCTACAGCGGCTGGAAGAAAGCGGTAAAACGCGCGTTAGCGTGGGAAGAGCACGACGAGGGGTAAGAGCTGGAGGTATTCCCGGCTTGCGGCGTAAACGCCTTAGCCGGGCTACAAAACCCCAAACAGCACGATCTTGTAGCCCGGACAGGTGCGCAGCACCGCCTCCGGGTTTTTTATCAGCCAAACATCGGCAACAGCAGATACAGCTTAATGACCAGCGCGTTAACGATATCAATAAAGAACGCACCCACCATCGGCACCACCAGAAACGCCATGTGCGATGGGCCAAAACGGTCGGTAATTGCCTGCATATTGGCAATCGCCGTCGGCGTCGCGCCGAGGCCAAAGCCGCAGTGACCAGCGGCCAGAACGGCGGCATCGTAGTTTTTCCCCATCATTCGATAGGTCACAAACACCGCATACAGCGCCATTGCCACCGTCTGCACCGCCAGAATGGCAATCATCGGCAGCGCCAGCGACGCCAGCTCCCACAGCTTCAGGCTCATCAGGGCCATAGCCAGGAACAGCGACAGGCTGACGTTACCCAATACAGACACCGCGCGATCAAACACGCGATACAGCCCCAACGCCGACAAACTGTTGCTAAGGATCACGCCGATAAATAGCACGCAAACAAAGGTCGGCAGCTCGAATACGGTTCCCGCCAGCAATTGCGCAACGAACTTACCTACCGTCAAACAAATGGCAATTAACGCGATACTCTCAATCAGCACCAGCGAGGTAATCATGCGCCCCATTTCCGGCTTTTCAAACGCGGTCGGTGCAACCTGATCGTCCGGCGTGCCGTCCGGTGAGGAAGAGTGCTTAACCAAATAGCGCGCCACCGGGCCGCCGATCAGGCCACCCAGCACCAGACCAAAGGTTGCGCAGGCCATCGCCACTTCGGTAGCGTTGGCGAAACCATAGCGCTCGACAAACAATTTACTCCACGCCGCGCCGGTGCCGTGACCGCCGGAAAGGGTAATGGAACCCGCCAGCAGCCCCATCAGCGGGTCAAGGCCCAGCAGCTTCGCCATGCCGATACCGAGTGCGTTTTGCAGCAGCAGCAGTCCCACGACAACGATCAGGAACGTCCCCACCACTTTGCCGCCAGCCCGCAAGCTGGCGAGGTTGGCGTTCAGGCCGATGGTGGCGAAGAACGCCAGCATCAGCGGATCTTTCAGGCTCATATCGAAATCAATTTCGATATCCATGCTTTTCTTCAGCGCCAGTAAGGCCAATGCCACCAGCAGGCCACCCGCAACGGGTTCAGGAATGGTATATGTCTTCAGGAAAGGGACGGTTTGAACGAGTTTTCTACCCAGTAGCAACACTAATGTTGCGGCAACGAGCGTCGATAAGGTATCGAGATGAAACATAAAAAGAGCTCCTTATAGGCGCATGATCCATTCACACGCGACGGTATTCCCGGTGTCGATTGCTTCTCATCATGAGTAATCGGGAGGGGATTTTAAGCAGAAGTACGGAAAAAATGACAGAAAAAGATATTTTGTAGGGATATTGATGCGATCAAGCATACAAAATGTTAATAATTTTTCTAAGCCTATTCCCTGTATAAATATTTATCGCTAAAGAGTGGCAAACGTTTGCTTTTGGTCTACAGTCCGATAAAATCCCCGCTTTGCCACCTTTGGGATTGTTGTGATGTCCGTTAACACCGCAGAGTCAGAAAATGCGCAACCGGTTGCGCATAAGCAAGTCAGCGAATTAATCTACCGCCTTGAAGACCGCCCACCGCTACCGCAAACTCTGTTCGCCGCTTTCCAGCACCTGCTGGCGATGTTTGTCGCAGTCATCACCCCGGCGCTGTTAATTTGCCAGGCTCTGGGCCTCCCGGCTCAGGATACGCAACACATCATCAGCATGTCTCTGTTCGCCTCCGGTGTCGCATCCATTATTCAAATTAAAGCCTGGGGCCCGGTTGGCTCAGGGCTGCTCTCAATCCAGGGCACCAGCTTTAACTTCGTCGCGCCGCTGATTATGGGCGGTACCGCGCTGAAAACCGGCGGCGCCGATGTCCCAACCATGATGGCTGCGCTGTTCGGTACCCTGATGCTGGCCAGCTGCACGGAAATGGTCATCTCCCGCGTACTGCACCTCGCGCGGCGCATCATTACCCCGCTGGTCTCCGGCGTGGTGGTGATGATTATCGGTCTGTCGCTGATTCAGGTTGGCCTTACTTCTATCGGCGGCGGCTACGCGGCCATGGCTGATAACACCTTCGGTGCGCCAAAAAACCTGCTGCTGGCGGGTATCGTGCTGGCGCTGATTATTATCCTTAACCGCCAGCGCAACCCCTATTTGCGCATCGCCTCGCTGGTGATCGCCATGGCAGCGGGTTATCTGGCAGCCTGGTTCCTCGATATGCTGCCAACCAATACCGCGCCAACCGACAGCAGCCTGATTATGGTGCCCACGCCGCTTTACTACGGTCTGGGCATCGACTGGAATCTGCTGCTGCCGCTGATGCTGGTCTTTATGATTACCTCGTTGGAAACTATCGGCGATATCACCGCCACCTCCGACGTCTCCGAGCAGCCGGTTTCAGGCCCGCTATATATGAAGCGTCTGAAGGGCGGCGTGTTGGCTAACGGCCTGAACTCGTTCGTCTCGGCAGTATTTAATACCTTCCCGAACTCCTGTTTCGGGCAGAACAACGGCGTGATTCAATTGACCGGCGTCGCCAGCCGCTACGTCGGCTTTGTGGTCGCGCTGATGCTGATCGTGCTCGGCCTGTTCCCGGCGGTAAGCGGCTTCGTGCAACATATCCCTGAGCCAGTACTCGGCGGCGCAACGTTAGTGATGTTCGGCACCATCGCCGCCTCCGGCGTGCGCATCGTCTCCCGCGAACCGCTGAACCGCCGCGCGATCCTGATTATCGCCCTGTCGTTGGCCGTAGGCCTTGGCGTTTCCCAGCAGCCGCTGATTCTGCAGTTCGCCCCTGACTGGCTGAAGAACCTGCTCTCCTCCGGTATCGCTGCCGGTGGTATCACGGCAATCGTGCTGAACCTGGTTTTCCCGCCAGAGAAAAACTAATCCTGCCTGATGCCCTGGCCGCGTGATGCTGGCCAGGGCATGTACATCATCCACCTCACATCATCTCATTACACAATTCCTGTCTTGAGGATTGCGCATAATTCGGGCATAACAGCCTTATGTGCCTCGCTCAGGATCGAAGATCATGAAATTTCTCGGAAAGCTGATTCTCTGGCTGTTGATTGCCCTGCTGGTGGTGATCATTGCGGTTTATTTCCTGCTGCAAACCCAGTGGGGCGCACGCCAGGCCAGCGCCTGGCTAAGCGACGGTACCGGCTGGAAGGTCTCTTTCAACAAAATGGACCACAATTTCTCCTCGCCAATGCACCTGCAACTGCAAAACGTCACCCTTGGTCGTGACGGCAAACCGGCGACGCTGGTGGCTAAAACGGTGGATATCGGCTTTAGCAGCCGCCAGTTTAGCGACCCACTGCATGCCGACGAGATTGTCCTCAGCGATGGCACCCTGAACTTCTCGCCTTCATCAGCAGCCTTACCGTTCGCCGCCGACCGCCTACAGTTGCGCAACATGGCGTTTAACAGTCCGGAAAGCGACTGGGATCTCAGCGCTCAGCGCGTCACCGGCGGCGTCAGCCCATGGGCACCGGAAGCGGGCAACGTCCTCGGTAAAAAAACGCAGATTCAAATGAGCGCAGGGTCGATGACGCTGAACGGCATCGAAGCCAGCAATGTGCTGATTCAGGGGAGTATCGATAACGGTGAAGTAGCGCTCTCGACCATCGGTGCTGATGTTGCCCGCGGCACGATGACCGGGACGGCGAAACGCAACGCCAACGGCGGCTGGCAGGTCGATAATTTACGCCTCAGCGAGATCCGCCTGCAAAGCGATAAATCGCTCGCCGACTTTTTCACGCCGCTCACCACGCTGCCTTCACTACAGGTTGGCCGTCTCGATATGACCGATGCCAGCCTGCAAGGGCCTGACTGGGCGGTAAGCAGCCTCGATCTTAACCTGCGTAATCTCACTCTCAGCCATGGCGACTGGCAAAGCCAGGATGGCACCCTGTCAATGAATGCCAACGAGTTTATTTACGGCTCGCTGCACTTCCTCGACCCTATCCTGAATGCCGGATTTTCGCCGCAGGGTATCGCGCTGCGTCAGTTCACCTCACGCTGGGAAGGCGGGATGGTGCGCACTTCCGGCAACTGGCTGCGTGCCGGACATGCTCTGGTGCTGGATGACGCCGCGTTCGCCGGTCTGGAATATACGCTGCCGGCCAACTGGAAACAGCTGTGGATGGAGCAACTGCCGGAATGGCTACAAAGCCTGACGCTGAAAAAGTTCAGCGCCAGCCGCAACCTGGTGATTGATGTTGAACCGGAATTCCCGTGGCAGATCACTGCGCTCGACGGCTACGGCGGCGAGCTACAGCTGGTGAAGGACCGCAGTTGGGGTATATGGAACGGCAGCGCAACGCTGAACGCCGCTGCCGCCACCTTTAACCGCATTGACGTTCGCCGCCCATCGTTGAAGCTTAGCGCCAACGCCTCGACGGTGAACGTTAACGAGCTTAGCGCCTTTACCGAGCGCGGTATCCTGCAAGCCACCGCTGCGGTATCGCAGCTTCCGCAGCGCCTGGTCAACCTGAGCCTGAACGGCCGCGGCGTGCCGCTGAATATTTTGCAGGCCTGGGGCTGGCCAGCGCTGCCGGTTTCCGGCGATGGTAACGTGCAGCTGACCGCCACCGGCAGCGTGCTCGCGGATGCGCCGCTAAAGCCAACCGTCAATGGTCAACTCAGCGCAATCAATATGGAGAAACAGCAGGTTGCGCAGGTGATGCGCAACGGTGAAGTCACGAGTGCCCAGGCTCCTGCTGCTCCGGCAATTTCCACACCCTAGTTTCCCCTCACCCTAACCCTCTCCCGCCGGGGAGAGGGGCCGCTTAGTGGGGTTTCGGTGCTCCCACGTTATTTCACGTTCAGCGAATAGACCGCTGGCACCGCGCCAGCCGATTTCACCAGCTCAAGGGTGATTTTTGACACCGTCAGCGGCGCTTTCAGCGTATGTTGGCACAGCGAGTGATGATTGTCGTTCGCTTCAGCAATCAGTACATCGTCCGCCCACAGACGGTAGTGGGTGGCGCAGTGCGGCGTCACCGACTCCATGTGTCCCATTTGCACAGTTTCCATCGCATTATCAACATCGTTATCCAGCATCAGCGTCAGCGACTGTACGGTTTGCGGCGCGTCCCACTCCCAGATCAGTCGCGGCGCGGCATCGTCCAGCGCCGGGGCCCAGCCGTTAATCTGCTGTTCTGGACGCAGGCGACCGTTGAGCAGGTTCTGCACATCATAACAGCGCAGCGGCGTGGCAAAGCGCACGGCAGGCATCACCTGATGCGGACGGCGGCGCGGTACCCAGAAATCAAACGCCTCTACGCCAAAGTCGCCATCAACCACCTGGCGTGGATGCTTCGCCACGCGGGCGTTCTGGCTGTTAAATACCGTCATAATGCCCGGCAGCGCCAAATCACTCAGCGCCATTTCAACCTCGCTGTTGTGCTCGAAGGCGATAAACAGGTAGCGATCGGCGTCACTCTGCCAGCCAAACTCCACGCTGTATTCACCCGCTTCCTGTACCGTCAGCGTTTGTTCGTCGAGCAGGATGTCGGCGCAGTAGTTCGCGGTCTTCTGACTGCTTAACAGGCTGACTTTTACCGGCTGAGCGGTCTCGGCGCGCAGGATAAAACGCAGGGCTGGCAGCGTTTCTCCGGCCTTCACCGGCAGCAGCAGCGCCATCCGTTCGTCCAGCGTCATCCAGCGGCCGCTGGCCGGCAGAGCGCTCAGCACCAGTTCACTGCTGGCGGAAACCCGCGCGCCGCGCGCGGGGTCAAGCAGGCGCTGGCGCGGAATGTAGCAGCCGGTCTGCTGCAAATGTTGCTGAAGCTTGCCGATATGCTGAGCTTCCGCCAGTTGCGGTGCGCTGAGTTGATGCTGTTGGCACAGGACCGCCGCACGACCAACCACTTCGCCAAGCAGCCCACAGGTACACATCACGCGAGCGCTGCCGAAGGCCACGTGAGAGGCGGAAATCAGACGGCCGGTGAGAAACAGATTATCCAGCGAGCGGCTGTAGAGGCTGCGGTACGGAATGGTATAGGTGCCTTTACTGTGGAACTGGCGACAGCCGTCATGCTTGCTGTAGACGCCGTCCGCCGGATGCAGGTCGATGGACCAGCCGCCGTAGCCAACCGCATCGTAGTGATCACGCTGCTCGATGATATCCTGCTGGCACAGCAGATGGTCGCCGATAAAACGACGGCTCTCGCGCTTACCGGGGATGGAGCCAACCCATTCGATGGTCAGGTTCTCGGCTTCCGGGAATTCGCCGGAGTTTTTAATGTAGTTCCACACCCCCCAGACGATTTTCCACAGCTCCCATTTAATCTGTTCGCTGTCATGCACGGTGTCGAGACGACCGCCCCACTCCAGCCACCACAGATCGCAGCCGTTTAGCGTCGAGGTCAGACGCTTATAACGCGGAATGGCTTCAATATCCTGTAGGGCAAAAGAGGGTGGCACGAACTTCACCGGCCCGCTGCTTTTGCGGGTGTAGAAATAGATAGAGTGGCCGAGCTTGTGGCCGAAGTTGTCGCCGGGGGCCATTTTTTCGCCCAGTTCTTCGGCATCTTCCGCGCCGACGCGATACTCAGCCCCCGCCAGATGCCCCAGCACGCCGTCGCCGGTGGCGTCGCAGAACTGCGTGGCTTGAATATGGTAGAAGGTTTCGTTGACCGCGTTAAAGCCGGTGGCTTCGGCAATGCGCTGACCTTCACGCTTGACCGCGTAGATGGCGGTGTTCAGCAGCAGGGTGAGGTTCTTCTCGCGCTGCGCCAGATCCAGCAGCAGCAGGTCAAACATCATCGGGTTACCTTCTTTGTTGCGCCACAGGTTCTCCTCAAGGATTTCACCCATAATGCCGCCTTCGCGTGACCAGCGGTTGTTGTTGCCCATATGCGAGGTGGCGCCGTTGGCCCACAGCCGTACTTCGCTGGAGGCGTTGCCGCCAAGCACCGGGCGATCCTGCGCCAGCACGACCTGCAAACCGTCTCGGGCAGCGGCGAGCGCGGCGCATAGCCCGGCCAGGCCACCGCCAGCGACGAATAGATCGGTACGCAGGGTCTGGTGGGGGAAATCACGTTCATGGGTGTGCTGGAAAATTTGCATAAATTGTAATTCCTGCCTTTCTGGCGATAAAATAACAGTCTTTAAAAAATGGGATCTCGCTATGTCGTCTCAACCTAATCAAAGCCTTATCGACGGTATTCGCTGTCTGCAATATCTGGTCTCCAGCGATCGGGCTATCGGTTGTCGCGAGCTGGCACGCCTGATGGACATTAACCCCACCCGCGTCAACCGGTTGCTGATGACCATGGCGGCAATCGGTCTGACCACGCAGGACGAACAGCGTCGCTATCTGCCCGGTCCCGGTATTCACGCGCTGGCCGCCCAAGCGATTCGCGGTTCAACGCTGTTCTCAAAGGCCCTCCCGTTGCTGGAAGCCTACGCCCCGAAAGATATCGTGGTGGCGATGGGCGTCCTGTGGGAGGACCAGGTTATCTACATCTTCCACTCTCGCCCCGGCAGCCATATCAGCCAGGCGCTGGCGGGTTTTCATATGATGTCGGCCAGCCAATCGGTCATCGGTCTTGCGCTATTGGCAGCCGAGGACGACGAAGCGCTATCCCAGCGTTTCAGCGCCGAGGAGATGGTGGGCATCGCGCCGTATCTCCAGCAGCAGCGTCAGCAGGGCCACGTGGTCTGGCCGCACGATGATGGCGAGCTCTCCATTTCTCAGCCGATTCAGTTCGGTTCGCACAAGGCGGCGCTGGCTTTTGCCGGGATGTATGGCTACACCCCAGAGCAGACGGCCGAGCGGCTAGCCGAACTCATTACGCTTTGCGATCGGCTGACGGCATAGCTTTGTCGCCGTCGAGGTCAATCTTGCCGACCACGAACAGATAAGAGCAGATCCCCAGGCAGGCCAGTACGGCGATGAAGCCGAGCGCTGGGGCGAAGCTGTGTCCGTCGATCAGCGCACCGATGGCGATCGGCACCACAATGGAGGAAAGCGCGCCGGTAAAGTTGAATACCCCGCCTGCCAGACCAATCAAATGACGTGGCGCCAGCGCGGTCACGAATACCCAGGTAATCGTCGCCAGGCCGTTGCCGAAGAAGGCGATGGACATAAACAGGATGATCAGCGTCGGGTTATCAGTGTAGTTGGCGCCGAGGATGAACAGGGTCAGCGCCATGCCGAGGATCACCGGCGCTTTACGGGCAAAGCTGGTGGAGACGCCGCGGCGGATCAGGCGGTCGGAGACAAATCCGGCCAGCAGCACGCCGACGAAGGCGGCCAGATATGGGACCGAGGCGACATAGCCAGACTTAATAAAGTCCATGTGGCGGTACTGCACCAGATAGGTCGGGAACCAGGTCAGGAAGAACCAGAAGGTGGCCGAGATGGTGAACTGGCCGAAATAGATGCCAATCAGCTTACGACTTTTGAACATCAGCCCCAGATCCTGCCAGCTGAACGGGCGTTTGGCTGCGTTTTCACGGCTTTCCAGCACCGCCCCGCCTTCGCGCAGATAATCCAACTCGGCTTTCGATACCGTCTTATGATCCAGCGGATCGCGGTACACGCAGTACCACAGCACGCCCCAGATCATCCCTACCACACCGGTAATCAGAAACAGCCCGCGCCAGCCGAACAGATCCTGAACATGGAACAGAATGGGCGTCATCAGCGCCATACCCACAAACTGTGCGGAAGAGTAAATACCAATGGCCGTGGCGCGCTCTTGTTCCGGGAACCAGCTGGAGATCACTCGGTTATTTGACGGCATCACCGGGGCTTCGAAAGCGCCAACGCCAAGGCGCAGGCCAACCAGAGCGCCAAAGCTGTTCGCCACGGCGTGCAGCGCGGTAATCAATGACCAGATAAACAGCCCAACGCCGTACACCAGGCGGGAGCCAAGGCGGTCGATCAGAAAGCCGCCGGGGATTTGCAGGGCTGCGTAGATCCAGCCAAATGCCGAGAAGATCAGCCCCATTTGTAACGGGGTAAACTGCAGCTCGCCGGACATCTGCGTCGCCGCTACCGAGAGGTTAGTTCTGTCCATGTAGTTGATAATAATATTAATAAACACCAGGCCTAGCACAAAGAAGCGTACCCGTCCGGTCGAACGGGCGGTTGATCCTATTATCGGTTGTTCTGACATAGAGGTGTTCTCATAGTTTTAAGGTTTTAAAAGGTACGAGGCGTCATATCATTGCTGTTGTTGTTTCTTTTATAGAAACAATTGGCGAGATGCAAAGTGGGATGCGGAGAAGTGTGATCTCCCTTAAATTTGTACAGAAATAAAACCGGTTTCAGGCGCTGGAGAGGAAGAGATAAACATTGGCTCGGAGTATGCCCCCTCACCCTAACCCTTATGTCTTGACCTTCTCCGTTCCGGCGGAGAAGATCCCCGACTGATCATCGGGAGGTTACCGGTGAGCATCACCCAGCCCTGGAGCCCCTGAGCCCGCGGGAGAGATTATGCCCCGGTAACCTGTTTCCCTGTCGCCTCAAGACCGAACGGTATCCTGTGCCCTGAGCACCCACATATAAGGATGGTCCGGCGATAATATTCATAAGGTTACGGAGTACCATGATGAATCTTGTCCCTGTCGGCGTTGATATCGCCAAACTCAAATTCGACGTTGCTGTCCAGCTGCCAAACCAGAAGTACAAAACCAAAAAATTCGCCAATACCCCAGCCGGATGCCGCGAATTTCTGAACTGGCTGGCGCGTTTTGGTCACTGTCACGTCTGCATGGAGGCAACAGGTTGCTACAGCACTGAACTGGCCACCCTGCTGGCCGATAATGGCTGCTGCGTCAGCCTTGAAAACCCGGCACGTATCCATGCGTTCGCAAACACTGAACTGACCCGCAATAAAACGGACAAAAGCGACGCGGCGCTGATAGCGCGCTACTGCGCTCTGTATCAGCCGGCCCCCTGGCATCCTGCGCCGCTGAGCGAACGACAACTGACGGCTCTGGTACGCCACCTGCGTAACCTGGAAGAGATGCGTCAGATGGAGGTGAACCGCCTTGAGGCGGCAGATGAAGTCATCGTTCCTTCCCTGAATGAACACGTTACGATGCTGGATGAGCTGATTGAAGAAACCCTCAATAAAATCAACCGGCATATCGATGATAACCCGGACCTGAAGCGGGACCGGGAGCTACTGAAAAGTATCCCCGGAATAGGAGACATGCTGAGTGTGAGCCTGCTGGCGTTCGCAGGAAATCTGCGACGGTTCAGCAACAGCAAGGCACTGGTGGCGTATGCTGGTTTGAATCCTCGTCGTTGTGAGTCAGGGATGTGGAAAGGGAAAAGCAGGCTGTCGAAAGTGGGCCATGCAGAGCTGCGTAGCGCACTGTATATGCCAGCGGTAGTGGCAGGAAGATGCAATAAGGTGGTGAAAAACCTGATGGAAAGGCTTGCAGCCCGGGGTAAGACAGGGAAAGAGCGAGTGTGTGCAGGAATGAGGAAATTACTGCAGCTGGCTTATGGTGTGGTGAAATCCGGGCATGAATTTAACGCTGAAATACCACTTGCCGGATAACCGGCAAGACGGTATCTCTCCCCAAAGGGGTGAGGGGACCGCTGGGTGCGGTCTTTCGGTATCGTGCGCGAGTGTGGCTTTCTCCCTCTCCCTTCGGGCTGTCACTTGATCGGACCTTCTGATCAACAGACTTCGCCAGTCTGTATCCTTCAACCATATCCTGTAACTTGAACCAGCCTTCCTACAGCAGCTTCTATTCCACCGGACTCGAGACAGATTCCAGGGAGAGGGATGGGATGAGGGTAATATTCCCGCAGATGAAACCTGTTGCCATTTTGCGGCTATTTGTACCTATTTCCCGCAACCTGTTCCTTTCAAATAGCGGACTTGCTATAACAAAAATACTGGAAGTCAAAAAAATAATTAAAGTCCCTGAACCTACAAAAATAAAGGAACAACCATGTCTGTAATACGCCAACGTATTATGGAGAATATGCAAAAATTCTCCAGGGCAATGATCGGCGCAGTATTGTTCTTGCCGGTCATCGGCCTAATTCTGGCACTCAGCTCTGTCTTAACCAACCCGACATTAATTTCGGAGACCAGCTTTTTACACCAGCTCGGGCAGCTTCTTGGTGACACCTTCTGGCCATTATTTGGAAACCTCGGTTTATTATTTTGCGTTGGCATCAGTTACGGCCTGGCGAAAGATAAAAAAACCGAAGTGGCGCTGGTTGCGGTCATGTGCTTTATCATGTTTCTCGGTGCCAACCATTCGTGGCTGGAGCACACCAACGGCCTCGCAGAAAAAATTAACGGCGAATATTACGGTACCGGACAAACTCAGCTACTGGGCTTTGTGGTGGTCGATATGGGGATCTTTCTCGGGATTATCCTCGGCTGCACCATCGCCTGGGTACATAACAAAGTATCGACCATCGAACTGCCCGGCGCACTCTCCATGTACGGTGGCGCGAAGTTAACGCTGGTGGCGATGACGCCGGTCGTCATCTTCTATGCTATCGCCTTTACCTGGTTCTGGCCGTTTATGACCCACGGTATCGCGGCGCTGACCGGGTTTATGAAAAACGCCGGCGTGGCGGGGGTCTTCGTCTATGGCTTCTTCGAAAAATTCCTTATTCCTACCGGCCTGCACCACTTCGTCTGGTCGCCGTTCCAGCTCACGCAAATCGGCGGTTCGCTGAGCGTCGACGGGCAGGTAGTTTCCGGTACTCAGGCCATTTTCCTCGCCTATATGCGCCACCCGGATCTCACTCCGGTGATGAACGAAGCTTTGCGCTTCTCGCAGCAGGGAATGACCACCATCTTCGGCCTCGCCGGTGCGTCGCTGGCGTTCTACCACACGGCGAAACCGGAGAAAAAAATGATGGCCAAAGCAATCCTGCTGCCCGCCATTATTACCTCGATGCTGACCGGTATCACCGAGCCCATTGAGTTTACCTTCCTGTTTGTTTCACCGCTGCTGTGGGTGATTCACGCCACCTTAACCGCGGCCTCACAGGCAATTTGCGACATCTTTACCGTTCGTCCCTGGGGCGCATCCGGGCTGATTGAATTCCTGATTTACAACCTGCCGCTACCGGCTTCCTTAACACGCTGGCCAGGCTATGTACTTATCGGTATCGGTCAGTTTGCCGTCTACTACGTTATCTTCCGCACTCTGGTGGTTAAGCTAAATCTCAAAACACCGGGTCGCGAAGACGATGAAAACGTGAAGCTATATAGCAAAGCGGATTATCGTAAAAAAATGGGCGGCCCGCAGACGGTGACTAATGAAATTATCAATGGCTTAGGTGGTAAAGAAAATATTATTTCCGTCGACAACTGTTTCACCCGCCTGCGCGTCGCAGTTCATAATATGGAACTGGTTGACGATGCCATATTAAAAAGCACCGGCGCAAATGGCGTAGTACGAAATCGTAATGAAGTTCAGGTTATTTACGGCGTCAAAGTGGGACAGGTTCGTTCCCGGGTTGATAGCTGGCTAGCAGAAAATTAATTGGGAGTTATTTATGAAACTAACCGTATTAGGCGGGGGCGGCGTTCGCTCTGCATTCCTGGCAAAGTCTCTGGCATATAACGCGCACCGCATTGGTTTAAAGGAAGTGGTATTTCTCGACAGCTCTGCCGATAACCTGGCCATATTTGGCGAAATCGCCCGCTATGTGTTTAATACCATTCGCCCGGATATTCACTTTAGCATTACCAGCGACCCGGTATCAGCGCTGAAAAACAGCCACTATGTGATAACCACCTTGCGCGTAGGCGGCGATGAGAGCCGCATCCGCGACGAGCGGATCGCGCTGGAAAATAACACCCTTGGCCAGGAGACCACTGGCGCAGGCGGCTTTGCTATGGCAATGCGCTCGATTCCGGCGATTCTTAACTACTGCCGCCTGATTGAAGAGCACGCCGCTGAAGACGCCATTTTATTTAACTTCACCAATCCGTCGGGGTTGGTGACCGAGGCGATTATCAAATCCGGCTTTAAGCGCCGGGTGTACGGCATCTGCGATGCACCATCGGAGCTTATCCGTGAGCTGCCGGATATCCTCGGCTGCGACGAGAACGACCTCGGCGTCGAGTGCTATGGGCTGAACCACTTCTCCTGGTTTACCCATTTCACCGTGCGCGGCGAAGATGTCACCGAGAGGCTGATCGCCAGCCCGGATTTATACCGCAAAACGGCGATGCAGTACTTTTCGCCGGAGCTGGTCCAGCTGTGTGATAAGCAGTTGCTTAATGAATATCTCTATTATTACTACTATCGTGAAGTGGCGTTAAAAGCGATTCAGAACGCGCAGGAAACCCGTGGCGAGCAGATTGCCCGCATCAATCACGATATGCGCGAAGAGCTGCGAACCATCGACGTAAAAGCCAACCCGGAAGCGGCGTTTACCATCTGGATGAAGCACTATTTACGCAGAGAAAACAGCTACATGCAGAACGAGTCGCAGCAGGAGAAATTCCACACCCGCGAACCGTTGACCTTAAAGCAGTTTATCGAGGAGCCGGATACCGGCGGCTATGCGGGCGTGGCGCTGGATATTCTGGAAGCCGTCAACAGCACTACCACCAAGCGCATCGTGGTATCGATGCCCAACAACGGCACGCTGGATTTCCTGCGAGCGGACGATGTGATTGAGATCAGCTGCGACCTGAGCAAAGACGGCCTGAAGCCGGTGACGCCGAAACATGTGCCAACGGCGCAGAAAAACATGATCGACAACGTGAAAGAGTATGAGCGGCTGGCGGTGGCGGCCATTTTGCAGCGGGATAAATCCCTGGCGGTCCGGGCGCTGATGGCGCATCCGCTGGTTGGCTCTTATTCACTGGCGAAAACGTTGGTTGAAGCCTATCTCGATGATAAGCAGTTCGCCGACTGGCAATAAACGCCCGGCTAAATTCCCCGGATGGCGGCTAACGCCTTATCCGGGCTACAAGCTCACAGCCGTCTGCGGGCCGGTAGCCCGGACAGGCGCGTCAAGCGCCGCCTCCGGGGATACCCGTTTGCATAAACCACATCTTCAGCAGCCGCTCAAAGCCGAGTATGCAATAACCGAAAAACGGGTTACTCCAGTAAATATCGTCATCGAACTTCTGCGGGTCGTGAATGATAAACGCCGTATCCGCTGCCTGCGCCAGCGGGCTTTGATAATCGCCGGTAAAGCAGACCAGATTAATCTCTTTCCCCTCCAGCGCCTTCACCCAGTTCAGCGCCGAACTACTGCGCCCGGATTTGGAAATAATCCAGATCGAATCAAATTTGGCGGCATTCTTCTGCTCGAGGATCTCGTAATCCGGCCACAGCGCCAGGCTGGCATTCACCCCGGTCACCAAAAATTTATTATAAATATACTGGGCGATCAGCTGCGAAAAGCCGCTGCCATGAATCAAAATGCGGTGATGTTGCAGGCTTTCCAGCAACGGCGTTATGCGCTCCACCGGCTGAATGCTCATATAGTCAATATCATTGGTCACATCGAGCTTAGGCATGGTGATATTGAATTTAATAAAATAGACCAGCTCCAGCCAGCCGCTGAATTTCAGCTTTTTCGCCAGCCGCACCAGCGAAGAGGGATTGCTATAACAGTGCTCCGCAACGGCGCGGACCCCCTCGCGAACGCATTGCTCAGGATCGTTCTGAATAAAGCGCAGCACGGTCATCTCGGTTTTGCTTAGCTTTACGTCACGAAAGATATTTTCTAAATCCATTCCGGGCTCCTCTCAGCGGCAAACTACGCTATCACCTGGCGGTAATAGTGTCTGTGGGATGAATCACCAGAATGAAATGAACGTTACTTTTTTCGACAAAATGGAATAAAAAAACCCTCTTGCGAAGAGGGTCATAGCTCTGCCAACCATGAACGGCTTATCAGCGCGGATACTCACTGCACAATAACCATTTCATCGGTTCATCTTCCTGAATGATTGGGAAGCGACCGCTGGCTTCCAGAAACCGGTTATCGCGCTTATCATCGTTGACCATCGATATTTCCCAACCCATCACCGACGCATTTTCGGCCCAAAAACGGTGATAGAGCATGGGTGGCAAACAGACACCCTGCCCGGGTTTTAGCATCAGGGTATCGCCCGGTTTCAGCGTGCGCTGACAGCCATCAACCGCGACGCTCACGCTGCGCTGAGCATCCAGTTGTTCATCCTCCGTCGCCCATGCCAGCTGCATACAGAGGTGGCCACCGCCGCGATTCAGAATATCTTCCATCTTGTGATAGTGAAAATGCCATGGCGTTTGTTGATCCTGCTGAATCTGCAACATTTTCTCGGCATACGGTTTGGGGTAGCGCGTATCGGATAACGCGCCGTTGCGCAGGGTCAGCAGCGTCAGGCCGGTTTCATTAAAACAGCCGCTACCAAAATCGGTAATATCCCAGCCAAGCTGTAAATCACGCACTTCCTGCCACTCTTCCGCCCGCTTTTGTGACCAGAAATCGGCAGTAAACCCAGCGAACTCGGGCAAGCAGATGCGAAAGGTTTCGGCGATGGCATGGGCTTTATCAATCGCATAATTAATCTGTGAACGTTTCATTGTCGACTCCGCTTCAGCCGCAGAATGTGAATGTCGAGGCGGGTTACCCCGCCTCGTTGGGGTATTAATAGAGGCTGGCCTTGCCGGTTGAACCAAAGAGCTTCATTTTGTGGCGAATCACTTCCCGTGCAGCATTAATCGGTTCCGGGTAAATCACGTTCGGATCCCACCAGGTTTCTTTCGCCAGAATTTCGCGTGCTTTCAGGAAATAGGCATATTTCATGTCGCTGGAGATATTAATTTTGCCGACGCCAAGGGTCACGGACTCGGCAATTTCCGCATCCGGGTTAGCCGAGCCGCCATGCAGCACCAGCGGAATCGACAGACGTCCGGCGATATCGCGCAGGATGTTCATTTGCAGTTCCGGCTGCATCCCTTTCGGGTAGATGCCGTGCGCGGTACCAATCGCCACCGCCAGCGTATCCACGCCGGTACGGGCGACGAAATCTTCCGCCTGGGCCGGGTCGGTATACGTGACCTTCGACACACCGCCTTCGACGGAGGTACCGGTCTGGCCGATAGTCCCCAGCTCCCCTTCAACCGACACACCCACCGCATGCGCCAACCGCACTACTTCGGTGGTCAGAGCCACGTTTTCTTCGTAAGGCAGCAACGAGCCATCGATCATCACCGACGTAAAGCCGCACTGAATAGCGCGCAGGACATGCTCGACCGATGCGCCATGATCCAGATGCAGAGTGAACGGCACGCGGCTGCGCATAGTGATATCCCGTACGTAGCTAAAAAACGCGTCGCCAACAAAATCATGCTCGCTGGGATGGATAGAAATAATCGCTGGGGTATTTGTTGCTTCCGCCTCTTCCACCACAGCGCGAATAAAACAGCTATCCGCCACGTTAAATGCGCCAATCGCAAAGCCATGTTCACGGGTCGGTTTAAGTAATTCTTTCATTGAAACTAACATCGTTATTCTCCAGTTTCAGGGTGTAGTAAGCCCTGCCAGGGCAGATATGCGCTGGCATAGAAGGCATTACTGAAATTTAATCAGGCTTTATTGATTGAGCCGGATGCATGTAAATAGGGGACGATGGCGTCAGCACTGGCCTGCTCCATCACCGATAGCGCGTCGGCCAGCTCAATGGAGCTGTCGTGGCACAGGGTATGCAGCAGCGCCGCTTTTCCGGCTTCAAACACCGCCGCCCCAACGTTGATTTTCGCGACGCCCAACTCCGGGCAACGTTGCAGTTGATCGAACGGCGTGCCGCTCCCGCCGTGTAGCGCCAGCGGGACGGACGACACCCGCTGTAGCTGCGCCAGACGGTCGAAATCGAGCGCTGGCTTCACGCCAGGGGCATACATGCCGTGCGCCGTCCCCACGGAGACCGCCAGCAGGTCGATCCCGGTCTGTTCGATAAAGGGAGTCACATCCTCCGGCTGGGTCATTAAATCGGCATTGGTGGCCTGGTCGTAGCGCGGCGCATCCGCCAGATGTCCCAGCTCGCCTTCCACGCACAGCCCAACGCTGGCGGCCAGCTCGGTCACCGCGCGGGTTTGACGGATGTTCTCCTCCAGCGCGAACGCTGAAGCATCAATCATCAGCCCGCTAAATCCGGCGCGAAATGCCTGGCGAATCTTGATCGGGTCCTTACCGTGGTCAAGGCTCAGCGTGACGGGAACGCTCGCCTCTTCCGCCAGGACCCTGACTACCGCCGCTGCGCTAGAGGCCGGAAAGTGCGACAGGTGCCCCTGATACAGGTTGAGAATAATCGGCGCACGATATTTTTCCGCTACGCGCACCGCCGCGCGGGCGCTTTCCAGGTTCATGCAGTTAATCGCCAGCAGGGCATACCGTTCGCGCCAGGCTTTGGTCACCATACTTTTCATGTCGGCAAACATAGGGCCTCCTTTATTCGAGGGTAAAGGTGATCTCTTCGTCTTTGACTTTCTGGTCGCTCAGCTCATCGAACTCTTCATCACGCTCGGTCACCGGCTTTTTCCACAGAGACAGCATTACGCCGCAAATCACCGTGCCGATCCCAAGGGAGAGACAGAACAGCAGAGGATGGGTGAATAGCGGCACCACAAACATTCCACCGTGCGGCACCGGGCTCTCGACGCCCCAGGTCATGATCAGCCCACCGGCTACCGCCGACGCCACCACGCAGGATCCCACGACGCGCAGTAGATCGCGGGCGGCAATCGGGATCACCCCTTCGGTGATCATGCAGATCCCCATCGGGAAGGCGGCCTTCAGAGCTTCACGTTCGGCGCGGGTATATTTATGCCGGGTCAGCAGGAACGAGAGGGTGATGCCGAACGGCGGGATTATCGAACCGACAAACTTCACAGCTTCCGGGCCGTAGACGCCGCTAACCAGCAGACCATCGGCAAACAGCGACATGGTTTTATTCACCGGGCCGCCGAAGTCAAAGGTCGCCATGGCGCCAAGAATGGCTCCCAGCAGGAAGCGCGAGCCGCCCTGCATCGACTCCAGCATGTGGATTAATGCTTCCTGAAGCCAGGCGATCGGCTTGCCAATCAGGGTCATCATCAGCAAACCGCTGATCACCGTGCTTAACACCGGCAGCACCATGATCGGCATCAGCCCCTGCATCGACTTAGGCAGCCGGATATAGTGCTTCAGCGCCAGCACCGTGTAGCCGACAAGGAAGCCGCCGAGCATACCGCCAATAAACCCGGTGTGAATTTGCCCGCAGACAAAACCGACAATCAAACCCGGCGCAAATCCAGGACGGTCAGCGATGGAGTAGGCGATAGCAGCGCAGATCAAAGGTACAATCAGCCCCATGCCCCAGCCGCCAATTTGGTTTAACATCCACGGAATGGTGCCAGTTTTCTCACCAACGTTCGTCCCGCCAAGCACTTGCCCAAGCGCGATACAGATCCCAGCGGCGACAATCAGCGGTATCATCCATGAAATACCGGTTAATAAATGCTTCTTAATTTCCTGTGAGACGGGAATTTTATTCTCACTCATGGTAGATCCCTCCAGATTAAGGATCAGGCATTAGCCAGGGATTTTTCGACCTTTTCGATAAACTGAATCGGTGACTTAATAACCACTTCGGTTTTCACTCTGACAATCCGTTTATTTTTAAAACGTTCCTCACCTTTTATTTTCACGTCAATGGCAAGAATCACGACATCTGCGGCGTCAATATCTTCCGCCGCAAGTTCATTCTCGGTACCAATAGTCCCCTGCGTTTCAACTTTGACATTGTGACCCAGCGCTTTCGCGCCTTTAATGAGCTTCTCACGTGCAATATAAGTATGAGCAATCCCCGCGGTACAGGCGGCAACACAGACAATATTCATCTCGGACTCCGATAGTTATTGTTAGTAAGCATCCGATTCGGCATATTGACTAAACAAGTCAATAATCCTCTGCGGACTGGTTTCTTCGAGCAATTGTTCAATAATGTCATCATCCGCCAGCGCCCCGGCGACCTGGGACAGCAGGCGAATATGGGTGGTGTTTTGGTCTTCCAGACGCACGGCGAATAAAATAATGCAGCGAACCTGGCTACCGTCCAGCGTTTCCCAGGCAATATCCTGCTGGGTGCGGCCAATAGCGAGGGTGGTATTAATAACAGCAGACGATTTTCCATGAGGGATCGCGATATGATTTTCAAACCCCGTTGAGCCTTCTGACTCACGTTGCCAGACATCCTGAATAAAGGTTTCACGGCAGCTTATCGCACCATCTTTTTGCAATAAATCGGTTAATTCCTCGATGGCTTCCGCTTTATTCGTGGCCTGCATATCTAACAAAACGCGTTTGGTGTTTAAAATCCTGGTTATGTCCATATTCTTTACCTCATGGATATAAAATTTCATTATCTACAGCAGAGATTGCCGCTTGATGTAATTTATCGGTGACAATTTTTTCCGTAACCCGCCGGATATCGGCATCATTAAAAAATGCGCTGACATAAACCACCGGCAGATTGATTTCCGGCAGATTTATCGTCGAAATAACCAATTCAATATTATCCTGCGGTTGAAGGGTATGCAGGTTCCCCGCCGATACCACGCCGACAATAGTCCAGTCGGGGAATGCTCTTAGCACCCGACTTTTCAACAGGTGCGAGGTGCCAATACCCGTCGAACAGACCAGCAGAACGCGCTTGCTGGCGACCTGTCTTTCCATCGCGGCCTGGAAATGAACGGTTAAATAGCCAATCTCGTCGTCGGAAACTGCGCATTCTCCCCAGCCGCTGAAGACCTGATTCACCGCGCGCTGAGTCAGCGGCCAGACATCCATTAGCTCACCTTTAATATCCTCAAGCAGAGGGTTGCGAATATAAATGCGAAAATTAAGGCGGTTAATCAGCGGTTTTATATGAATAAGCAGGCCATCGTATAATGCGCTGTCGGTGGTTAAATCGATGTCAATCATGGCTGAAAAAGCGCTAATCAGACGGCTGGTCACCAGTCGGGCCTCGTCGCTCGAGTGCATGTAACGCGCCATACTGACATCATCACGCTCTTCAACCACCACGCCGGATGAGATGATGTATTGATAAATAAACCAGACTTCATCTTCCGGTAGCGAATGGACGATCCGCGCTTCAATTTTTTGCAGCATATTCTGCGCCACGCTGAAAACAGTCTCATCAAAGAGCTGATTTCCCTGTTCCCGGCGCGGTAAGGCATTCCCACGAGTAATGCGATACATCATGATCAGGATATGGGTGAAGATATTGACATAATACGGTTCACCTAACGACCAGCACAGCCTGCGCTCCATTTCCTGTAATAATGACTGAACAAATAAAACGTCTTCCTCGCCAAAATAATGGACCAGCGCTTTATAGCTTCCTGAATCCAGGCGGGAATGGATAATACAGCCGGGTTCGTTGTGATTAATTACGCCGTTAATTAACGACGCCATCGCCTGGCGAACGCGGGTTTCACTGCCTTCGATATGCGTGCCGCTCTGGCTGCGGATCAACGCTAAACCTAGCGGGGTGATCCATGACTCGATAATTTTCAGATCATTAACGATAGAGGCACTGCTAATAAAATAGCGCTCCGACAGTTTATTAATTGAGGTTTCCAGCGGTGTTTCGCTTAATAACTGCGAGGCGATTTTCACTCGCCGGGAGTTATTCATCATCACATCGCTATCTTCGCCCTCATTACTGAGTAATTGGTCTAATTGCAGCAGGTCGGTGACATTATCAGCGATTAACATCACGCCAGTACCTGAGCGCTTATCGATAATAATTTTCCACTCAGAGAGCCACTGCTGTAAAAAACGTAAATCGCGCTGAACCGTTTTTTCTGAAACATTTAAATATTCAGCGATTTTCATTAACGTAACGTATTCTCTCCGGGGCAGGAGAAATTTCAATAATCTGTTCTGTCGTGAGGTAATCATTTGCATTATTTACCCTTTTTGCATAGCAGATTAATGCCAGGCAGACATCGCGATACGACGCGAGCTCTACATAAATCATTGAGGATAAATATAAGGAGACAGGGAGTAAACAACAATACTAAATCGTGTCCGGACATCCGGACAGAAATAAAACGAAGAGGGGTATTAAGGAATAATTATAATTCAGATCACATTTCAGAAAGAAATATACGTGATAGCGATCTCAATTTACCGCAAGAATATACCAGGGGATATTTAATCGCCTTTAGCTTTAGTGCATCCCCGGAGGCGGCGCTTCACGCGCCTGTCCGGGCTACCAGCCCGCAGACGGCTGTGAACCCGTAGCCCGGTCAGCGCAGCGCCACCGGGAAGGATAAACTGAAACGGCTACGGGTCCGCAGATGGCTGCGAACCCGTGCTTCGGGATAGAAAAACCTTACAGCGTAATCGTCAGCGCGTTGCCCTGCGCGGTGACAACTGCGCCCAGCTCGCTGCCCGCCTGAGCGCCACCCTGCACGCCCGCAACCTGCGGGATATTGCGCAGACACAGCGTCCAGCCGCTGGCATCGCCTTCACCGCTAACGGTAATGGTGTTGCCCTGGCGTTTCGCCTTCAGCGTGAAGACCACCGAACCGTCCGCTGCCGGAACCTGGCAGACGGCTTCGCGGCCATCGTCGAGGTTGAACAGCTGGAAAGCGGTGCCTTCGTTCCACGCGTAGTCCGGCTTCTGGTCGTTGTTGCCCAGCGCCAGCAGGGTGTTGTCGCGCACGTAAACTGGCAGGCTCAGCACATCGTGATTCTGCTTATGCCAGCGGCTACCCTGCGCTTCGTCGTTACGCCACAAGTGCGTCCAGCGGCCTTCCGGCAGGTAGAATTGCACATCGCCCGCTTCGCTAAACACCGGTGCGACCAGCACGGAATCACCCAGCATGTACTGACGATCCAGATAGTCACAGGCCGGGTCGTGCGGGAACTCCAGCATCATTGAACGCAGCATCGGCGTACCGAACTCGTTGGCCAGCGCCGCCTGACGATACAGATACGGCATCATGCGGCATTTCAGCTGCGTGAAGTGACGTACCACGTCGCAGGACTCGTCATCGTAAGCCCACGGCACACGATAGGATTTGCTGCCGTGCAGACGGCTGTGGCTCGATAGCAGGCCGAAGGCGCACCAGCGCTTGTAGACATGAGCAGGCGCGGTGTTTTCGAAGCCGCCGATATCGTGGCTCCAGAAACCAAAGCCGGACATGCCGATCGACAGGCCGCCGCGCAGGCTTTCCGCCATGGATTCATAGTTGGCGTAGCAGTCGCCGCCCCAGTGCACCGGGAACTGTTGCGCGCCCACCGAGGCGGAACGAGCAAACAGCACCGCCTCTTTCTCGCCAACGGTCTCTTTCAGCACGTTCCACACCAGCTCGTTATAGATGAAGGCGTAGTGGTTGTGCATTTTCTGCGGGTCGGAGCCGTCAAACCACTGCACGTCGGTCGGAATGCGCTCGCCGAAGTCGGTCTTGAAGCAGTCAACACCGATATCCACCAGGCCTTTCAGCTTGTTGGCATACCACTCGCAGGCTTCCGGATTAGTGAAGTCATAAATCGCCAGGCCCGGCTGCCATTTATCCCACTGCCACAGCGAACCGTCCGGACGTTTCAGCAGGTAGCCTTTCTCGTGCAGCTCTTTAAATACCGGCGAACGCTGGCCGATATACGGGTTGATCCACACGCAGACTTTCAGACCTTTATCTTTCAGACGCTTAATCATGCCTTCCGGGTCAGGGAACGTGACCGGATCCCACTCAAAATCGCACCACTGGAAGGCTTTCATCCAGAAGCAGTCGAAGTGGAACACGTGCAGCGGCAGATCGCGCTCCGCCATACCGTCAATAAAGCTGTTAACCGTCGCTTCGTCGTAGTTGGTGGTGAACGAGGTGGTCAGCCACAGACCGAAAGACCAGGCTGGCGGCAGCGCCGGACGTCCGGTGAACTGGGTATAGCGGTTCAGCACCTCTTTCGGGGTCGGGCCGTCGATCACGAAGTATTCCAGATGCTCGCCTTCGACGCTGAACTGCACCTTAGAGACTTTCTCGGAGCCGATTTCGAAAGAGACGCGCTCAGGATGATTAACCAGCACGCCGTAGCCGCGGTTAGTCAGATAGAACGGGATATTTTTGTACGACCGTTCGGTACTGGTACCGCCATCTTCGTTCCAGGTATCGACCGTCTGACCGTTGCGCACCAGTGCGGTAAAGCGCTCGCCGAGGCCGTAAACCGTGTCGCCGACGCCAAGATCCAGGCGCTCGAACATGTAGTTGCGATTAGTGTTCGTATCCTGCACATAGCCGTCGTTTTTCAGCTGGCTGCCGGTGATACGCACGCCGTCACGCAGGAAATCCAGCGACCAGAAGTCACCTTTGGTCACGCGGGCAGTCAGGTTACCGCTCTTCAGCTCGGCAACTTCAGCGCCGTTCTGAATCTCTACCTTCACGTCTTTCAGGACGTTCAGCGGATAGTGCGGGCCGTTGTTCAGCGCACCCTGGAAGTGCTCCATGCGCACGCCAATCACCCCTTCCTGCGGGGAGAAGAAGCGCACGGTAAACAGCGGGGTATCCAGTTGAGCGGCACGCTCACGGACCTCGCGCGACGCGACATAGACCACCATTTCGTTACCCTGCTGCTCAACCTCGTACACCTGCACGGGTTGGATCAGATTGAGCCCTGGTTGGATAAGCCAGTTTCCATCACTGATTTTCATCAATAGCTTCCTCTTAGTTTTGCAATTCTTTGCCTGTCGGCGCTGAAGTGAAGTCGTGTTCGTTGCGACGCGCGCCCTGAGCCAGTTCCGCCATCATCTTTTTCAGGAACGGCGTTTTCAGGGTGTAGTAGCGTTTAGCGATAACCGCGCTCAGCAGGTAACAAGCCGCCGGAGCGAGGGTAAACAATGAGATGATGATGGTGATGGTGGCGCTGTTCTGGGTTTTGGCTGCGGCGTCGTAACCGCCACCGGCCAGCATCCAGCCAATCAGCGCGCCGCCCAGCGCCAGGCCCAGCTTGAGCACGAACAGGGTGCCCGCGAAGCTGATGCCGGTCAGGCGTTTGCCGTTGCACCATTCGCCGTAGTCAACGGTGTCGGACATCATCACCCACTGAATCGGCGTCACCAGTTGGTGCAGCACGCCAATCACGAAGATAAAGGCGAACATGGTGATTTCGGCGTCCATCGGTACGAAGAACATCGCCACGCTCAGCACTGCCAGGATGGCGTTGGTCCACCAAAAGACGCTGACTTTGCATTTCCAGTCGGTGAGCGGCTTCGCCAGCGCCGAGCCGATCAGGTTGCCGACGCAGTAGGTGGTCAGGAACACAGTAAACAGCGCAGCGGACCCCATGATCCAGGTGGTGTAATACATCATCGCGCCGCCGCGAACGCAGACCGCGAGAATGTTCAGAATGGTCAGCAAGCCAACCACGCGCCACTGATCGTTGCGCCAGATATCGCGCAGGTCTTCACGCATTGAGGTGGAGCTTGGCGGCGCTTCGACGCGTTCTTTGGTGGTGAAGAAGCAGAAGGCAAGCATCAGAAAAGCAATCACCGAGAGCACTGCGATGCCGCCCTGAAAGCCAAACGCCTTGTCTTCGCCGCCGATAAAGTTCACCAACGGCATCATCAGGACGGTCGAGAGCATGCCGCCCGCCGTCGCCAGCACAAAGCGCCAGGACTGCAGGGAGATGCGCTGCGTCGGGTTGTCGGTAATGACGCCGCCCAGAGCGCAGTACGGAATATTGACCACGGTATAGAGCAGGGTCAGCAGGGTGTAGGTAACCGCGGCGTAAATCAGCTTGCCGTTATGACTCAGGTCCGGCGTGCTGTAGGCCAGCACGCAGACGAGGCCGAACGGGATCGCGCCAAACAGTATCCACGGGCGGAATTTCCCCCAGCGGCTGCGGGTGCGGTCGGCCAGCAATCCCATGCACGGGTCGGATATCGCATCCAGCGCGCGGGCCAGCAGGAACATGGTGCCGACGTAGCCGGCAGGAATACCAAAAATATCGGTATAAAAAAACATCATATACAACATGACGTTATCAAAAATGATGTGGCTGGCGGCATCGCCCATGCCGTAGCCAATCTTCTCTTTGACGGACAAAATATGATTTTTCATAACAACACACTCATCTCTCAGCGATACCGCTTGTTGGTACCGGTTACAGAATTTGTAAACTATCTGCGCAGTAAGATGAATTGCGATATCTCATAATCAAATTACGTTTCTTGTTTTATGTGATCTCGGTAGCCTGAAAGAGTGTATAAAAGTGTAAGCCACGGATTTTGCAAGGATTTGTTTAAGAAGGTTCTGTAAAGTCCAGTTTTAACAGTAAAAAAGTGCGTTGGGGTATGTGGTTAATGCAGGAAAGTAGCTATAATGCGCCCCGCCTCCATGTAGCAATCGAGGCGCGGAAGATCGTCATCTCCGGTGAGGTGGCTGGACTTCAAATCCAGTTGGGGCCGCCAGCGGTCCCGGGCAGGTTCAACTCCTGTGATCTTCCGCCAGTTCAGCATTTCTAACCATGTGAACTTATCCAGAAAATCAGCCCTTCGGTTCAATTCCTTTAGCTTTTAGCGCGCTTCTTGCCAGGTCTTTAGGCCAGCTTGCAAGACTCACTCCTTCTTCCGCTGCCACAGCATCCAACTGTTCCTTCAATGCCGGATCAATGCGCATTTTGAACTGCGGAGACTGACCGCCGCCCTTTGGTTTTTTTCGCGCGATATGATTGACATGAGGTCACCTAAAAGTTCTTTGTATTGGTCATTAAAAGCGTTAACAGTACGCTTCAACTCGTCTGACGCCCGGAAATCTTCACTTTCTGGATGGCAGCTCCCAAATGACTCCAGGTTAATCGTCCGTCTAATGAAATTTGTGCTCTTCTGACATACTATGCGAGCCAAAGCAGGTTAACCCGGAGGCTATATGGCAAATGAACACTTAACGTCATCCCCAGCAGGTGAGTTCGTTATATTTGCCAGTGGTGATGGGAAAGTACGAGTTGAATGCCGCTTCGAGTCGGACACAATCTGGTTATCCCAAGCATCAATGGCTGATCTGTACGCTAAAGATGTGCGGACAATTAATGAGCATTTAATCAACATTTTTTCTGAAGGTGAGCTTGCTCAAAACTCAACCATCCGGAAATTCCGGATGGTTCGCCAGGAAGGAAAGCGCCAGGTTTCCAGGGAGATAGAGCACTATAATCTCGAAGCAATACTCGCCGTTGGCTATCGCGTTCGTTCCCCTCGCGGCACGCAGTTCCGTCAGTGGGCCACCCAGACGCTCCAGGAATATCTGATCAAAGGTTTTGTGATGGACGATGAGCGGCTGAAAAATCCGTCCGTTGGTTCATCGGCTGTACCCGACTATTTCGATGAAGTAGCCCTGAGGATTCCGATCCTCACAAACTATTGTGCTCGCATTTCTGCCGGGCGGCGGCTAGCGCCTTGCCCGGCCTACGCGATCTGAGATTATCTGTAGGCCTGAGCAATCCGCAACCACTTTCTCTCCCACCCGCTCCGCGACCCTCTTCGGCTCCTCAGACGAAATCACCCAGCAATCGGCTAATCCACAATACTCCTTAAAACGCTGGCGGAACTTCGCCTCTTCTTTTTCTCTGACCAGGCCAAAACCGCGCGCCAGCTGGCGTTCAACCACAATGCGCGTAGCGATATCGATATCTTCTGAAGGCAGCAGCAGTATGGAATACCCAGCCTGTCGCACAAGCTGCCGATTACTGGCAACAATCTCCGAGCAGACGTCAGTAGCAAGAAATCCCGAAGACAGCACCACTACTCGTTTTACATCCGAATCCTCCGCTAACAGGCGAGCGCATAGTGCGGCGTTCTCACGCACATAGCTTTCGTACCCATCACGCTGAATATATTCGCGGATATTTAAAATCTGCTCGCAAAACTGACTATCAAGATCGATAAGCCGATAACCCAGCGCCTGTGCCAGCAGCGCCCCAACAGTGCTTTTTCCCACCCCGCCGGGGCCAATCAGAAATAGCGTATTCATCTTTGGTTTCTCGCGTCCTTGTGACATTGTTATTTCACCAGAATACGGCGATAGTAGCCGTTTTTCTGCGCAAGCCCATCTCTTCAGACACGCTTCCCCGACTGCCCCACGCAGGCCGGAGCAGTATTGTCCTCTGTGATAACGGTACTGAACGCCACCAGGATAATAAAGAAAGCGACAAATTCAGCGCTGATCAACAATACGTCCGTCAAGCCATAAACGAACATCGACAGCATAATAAAAAGCAGCAGCAGATTATTACGCCGCACGGCAAGCAGCGCGCCGCCGATATAAAACCCCAAAATCAGCGCCAGCCCAATCACACCCTGTAGCGAGAAGGTATCGATTATCTCGTTATGCAGATGGACGTTAATGTACATCATCGCGGTTTTATTCTCCGGATGATCCTGCACATAATCGGCGCTCAAGCGTTCGCGGCTCTCCATTGATTGCCCCAACGGTTTATGAACGCCGTTATAAATACCTACTGTCCACATTGAGAAGCGCGCGCCCAGTGACGTATCGTCATTACCGGTCTGGTAAGTCGAGATTTCATGTACCGTCTGGGTGATTTTCGGTTTGATATGAGCGTTGAAGTTGATACCCACAATACAGAGAACGACCACCGCTACGCCCAGCATCGGCTTGAGCTGAATCTTTTTGAAATTAAACAGCGTGAGCAGGAAGATCAGCACTGGATACAGCCCCATCGCCGCCCGCGTACCGGTGAAGATAATGTTCAGGTACGAGATAAGCATCACCGCAACAGCCAGTATATAGGCCGGTCTTTTGCGCAGTTGAAATAACGCATAGATAAACGCCAGCGACAGCGTTGAATAGATATAGGCGGCAACCGTAGGCCGATTAATCGCCATCTCAACCCGCGAAATACCCTGCCACTCCTGGATAAAGCCATATACGGTTGCCAGCAACAGGCTAATACCCACAACGATAAGGAAAATTTTCTTCAGGGCGTTGCGGTGAAGATGATGTTTAAAGCTATCCAGATACAGTACCAGGATGCTGCCAAGCAGCAGCTTTTTACCACCGAGAAAGTGATCGTTATAGTGATTGATATGGCCGTGCTTCACCTCGTAAAAGAGAAACCACAGCATCTCCATCGCCCCAACGATCAGCGGTAGAAAGGCGACCTTCAGGCGTATTTCGCCAAGGTTTTTCCTCTCCAGAAATAGTCCCATTACACTGGCATATATCGCCAGATAGAAAAACACTCGCTGCTGGGTAGAGTCCAGCAGCAGGAATAATAGCGATGTCGCCGCCAGTATTATCGTTAGCGTATAGATATTGCGGTTTATCTTTTCCATAATGCCTGAATAGCCTTTTTCTTATAACTTAATCTCACGTCAGGAGACATAAAAAAAACCGGAGATAAGGTTGATTTTATTTTTTCTTCAACAATGCTGATTTGTTCATGAGTTAACAACTGAGCATGTTTCAGATAAATATCCAACCAATGGCAACATACCAGCCAATGAAATGAAGAGGGAAACACTCTCTCCATTCTTTTTGTACAGTTAATTAAATGGCGGATTTTTGTTTTATCCAGCACGCTGGAGAGGCTATTCGCCCGTTTGACGTAGTGATAATGCCCCTCTTTCTGGAACCAGATATTCTGCGAATGCATCAGAAAAGCAGGAAAAACGGCAAAGTCTTCATAGCAGGTCATTGATGGAATCGGCGCACAAAGATAGATATCCTTGCGAATAAACTGACCGATTAAATGCGCCTGAAAGTCTTTATGGATCAGAAAACGACGCACGGCCTCATTCTGCGGTAGCTTAACCGGCGAAAAGCCCGCCCAGTTGCTATTGATGGCGCTGAGGTTGCGGGTTTCAATCAGGTGCGTCAGCAGCAAATCGGGCCGATGCTGTTTAAGAAATACCACCGCATCGCGCAAGCTTCGCGGCTTGAGCAGATCGTCACCATCAACCATGGTGATATATTCACCACGGGCCATCTGCACCGCAATATTTCTGACTCTACCGACATTTTTCAGTTGAACTTCTCTTATCTGAACCGAAGAAAACGTCTCTGCATAACGCTCAATAATCTGCTGCGTCTTGTCATAAGAGCTGTCATTAAGCACAATGACTTCAACATCCTTTTCAAAATCAATGGCCTTTTTCACACTTTCTAGCGTCTCAGCAAGCGTTAGCTCACAATTATGCGCTGTAATGATAATGCTCAAAAAGGGCATGGGCACTCCCGTTGAATAGTCTGGCTTTATCGTTTTTGAGGGAAGCGGAGAAATATAGCTTAGAAATAAGCGACCGATTCTATTCTTACTACCAATGATTCAACGCAGAAAGGAGTAACAAAGCGTAAAAAGAAGGATAAAAAACCGCGAGAAAACAACAATCATTCATAACAAATTATAAAAGCTTGAATATACAACAACATAACAAACCAATACATTCACACCACAAATCAATAAATAAAAATCAATCAGGCTCAACAATTTGTTATACTGTAAAAGCGTTTTTTAAAATATTGATTAAGCGCTACACCACTTCTATTTATGGGCAATAAAAAAGTCCACAAGCCTTCAGGAAAACAGGTCTTGCGTATTTTCTCACTTGGAATAATGATAATTATTTCTTTTTATCAGTAACGAAACTCTTTACCAAAAGACACGATTCGTTACTTATTGCAGATCTGATTAAGTTTAAAAATCAGCCCGTACTATACCCTAAATAATTCGAGTGGCAGGAAGGCGGCGACGCAGTGAGTCCCCAGGAGCTTACTGAAGTAAGTGACTGGGGCGAGCGAGGAAAGCCAACGCACATGCAACTTGAAGTATGACGGATATATATTAATAACTAACGAAATACCCTCTCACCGCAGCAGCTCTTTAACCCTTTGAGCTTTCCCCCTCCCATCCCGCTTCAACCAGGCTACGCTTAACGCTACCGCGCAAAAAACGTTCTCCCCCTCCGTTTTATTCAACTCCGTTACACAGAAGAGGTTTTGCTATGCAGATCAACGCTATTGGTACGAACTCCGCCAGCCAGCCGCTGGGCGCTATGGCCATCACCCGCCGTGAAACGGGGCCGGATGATGTGCAGATCGCCATTGATTATTGCGGCGTCTGCCACTCCGATTTACACCAGGCGCGCTCCGAATGGGCCGGAACGCTCTACCCCTGCGTGCCGGGCCATGAAATCGTTGGCCGGGTGACCGCCGTGGGCAACCGGGTCTCCGGCTATGCCGTTGGCGATCTGGTGGGCGTCGGCTGCATGGTCGATAGCTGTAAAGCGTGCGAGGAGTGCCAGGACGGGCTGGAAAACTACTGTGACCACATGGTGCTCACCTACAACGGCCCAACGCAGGATGACCCCGGCCACACCCTGGGGGGTTACTCCCAGCAAATCGTCGTCCATCAGCGCTACGTACTGCGCGTGCGCCATCCTAAAGAGCAACTGGCCGCCGTCGCGCCGCTGCTGTGCGCGGGTATCACCACCTACTCGCCGCTGCGCCACTGGAAAGTCGGACCGGGCAAAAAAGTGGGCGTTGTCGGGATCGGCGGGCTGGGGCATATGGGGATCAAGTTGGCCCACGCCATGGGCGCCCACGTGGTGGCATTCACCACCTCAGAATCCAAGCGTGATGCGGCGCGAGAGCTGGGCGCAGATGAGGTCGTAGTGTCGCGCAACGAGGACGAGATGGCGGCGCATGTGAAAAGCTTCGACTTTATTCTCAACACCGTGGCGGCACCGCACAATCTCGATGCCTTTACCACGCTGCTTAAACGCGACGGTACGCTAACCCTGGTGGGCGCGCCCGCCACGCCGCATCCATCTCCGGAAGTGTTTAACCTGATCTTCCGTCGCCGGTCGATTGCCGGGTCGATGATCGGCGGCATTCCTGAAACCCAGGAGATGCTCGACTTTTGCGCCGAGCACGGTATCGTCGCCGATATTGAGCTGATTCGCGGCGATCAGATCAACGAAGCCTGGGAGAGAATGGTCAAAGGCGACGTGAAATACCGCTTCGTGATCGACAGCGCCACTCTCGGGGGCTAAGCGCCACGGCGAAAGGTACGCCGCCACTCCGCCGGGCTGACGCCAAAACGCGATTTAAACTGCTGGCGATAAGTCACGGCGGAGAGATAGCCCACTTCCTCTGCCACCTGTTCGATAGGTAAATCCCCGGCCTCCAACAGAAGCTGGCTGCGTCGCAGGCGTTCGGCGGAAAGCCAGTCGGCGATACTCATACCGGTCGCTTTGGCGAAATGGCGGGTCAGGGTGCGGCGGCTCATTGCCGCCACCTGCGCCAGCGAATCAAGATTATGTGGCTCGCGGATATGCTGCTGGAGATACTCAAGCAGGCCGTTAATCCGCGCGTCGCGGGTGTTTTTCGGCACTGGCTGAGCAATAAACTGCGCCTGCCCGCCCTCGCGGTGCGGCGGGACGATCATCCGCCGGGCAATCTGATTGGCGGCAAGGCTGCCGAAACGCTGGCGGATGATATACAGACAGCAGTCGAGCGCAGCCGCGGTGCCCGCCGAGGTAATAATACGCTGGTCATCGACGTACAGTGCATTGATATCCAGTTGCACCTGCGGAAACAGGCGCTGAAAATCTTGCTCGAACTCCCAGTGGGTCGCTGCCCGCTTGCCGTCCAGCAGACCGGCGTAGCCCAGCACAAATGCCCCGAGGCACAGGCCGACGATTTCAGCGCCGTTATTACGCGCTCGCACAAGGCTGTCGAGCAGCGACTGCACAGGTCGTTGGTTCACCGCACCCCAGTAAGGCACCACCACAATATCTGCCTGTTCAAGGGTCGCAAAGTCGCCGCTGGCGTTCAGCGCAAAGCCGTCGCGAGCGGTCAATAGCCCCGGTCGTTCGGCGCAAATATGCAGGTTAAAGCGTTTGGTTTCCGAGACCGTATCGCCAAACAGCATACAGGGCACCGAGTAGTGGAATGGGCTAAACCCGTCCACCGCCACAATCGCCACTTCCGTGAGTTTCATCGCCCGCTCCGGCATTAAAAGACCAACGTTTCCCCATCCTGCGGGATGCTGACCGCATCGGCAATCTGATTGTCGACCACGTACTGACGCAGCTCATCGCGGCTCAGCAGGCAGTGGTTTACCGCTTCCATATGACTTGCAACAATTTTGGCTTCCGGCAGGGTGAAATGCACCTTCAGCACATCTTCTTTGCCCATAATGATCGGCCCAAAACCGATAACGTGAGCATATCCGGCATTCAGCACCACTACGTCCGGCTGTAGTCTGACCATATCGGCTTCTACTTCATCGCGCCAGATGGTATCCCCCACCAGCCACAGGGTTTTCTCCTGTGGATGACGCAGCACCACGCCGCAGGCTTCGCCCAGGCGTTCGGCCATCGCCGCAACCGCATAAGTGCGGTCGCTACCGTGCTGCCCAGAAGTGGTTTTCACCAGGGCAACATCGGCAAACGCGCTGTCCTCAGAGAGCAGACGAATATCACTGAACCCTTGTCCGCGCAGCAACTGAGCATCGGCCTCATGCTGAATATAGATCGGCAGCGTTTTGGGGATCGCGGCGATCGCCGCCTCGTCCCAGTGATCTTCATGGGTGTGGGTGACGATAACGGCATCAACATCAACAATCTTTTCAACAGAGAAAGGTAGCGCCACCAGCGGGTTGCGCAGCTCGCTGCGCGCGGTTCCGGCGAAGCCTGCCCAGGCACCTTTGTCAGAAAGCATGGGGTCAATAAGAAATTTTTTACCAGCATATTCAATAATCTGCGTGGCATTACGGATGTGGGTTATTTTCATGATGCTCATTCCTCTTCGCGGTTATCTGGCGAACATCGTACGTGCCACAAGCCTGGCGCAATATGGGCGTTTGGGCAATGATCGATGGGATTGGGCCAATCTACAGTGGTTGCCATCCGCTCCCGGCTATGGTGTGCTGAACGCTCAATTTTCAGGAAGAGTGGCTACGATGAAGAAGAAGTTAACCGCCGCCGATATGCACGACGCCGAGGTTATGGCGGACACCCCGTGGTTCAGCATGCGCAAGGTCGGCATTGATATGGCCCCCGGCGATCGGCGGGATTTTTACTCCATCCACTACCCGCGACCCGCTGTGGGGATTGTGGCGATGCAGGATGACAAAGTGCTGCTAATCCGCCACTACCGTTATCTAATAGACCAGGTGGTGTGGGCCGTTCCTTCGGGCGGCGTTGATGAAGGGGAAGATCCGCGCGAGGCGGCCCTGCGTGAACTACGGGAAGAGACCGGCTGGCAGGCGAAAAATGCCGAAGAAATCATCCGCTATAACCCTTCCTATGGCAGCAGTGACCAGCTGTTTATCACCTGGCTTGCCAGTGATTTAACCTGGGTGGGGATGGATGAAGATCAGGATGAGGTGATGGAAACCGGCTAGTTTACCCTCGAAGAGATTGGCCAGCTGATAGCCCGCGGCGAGATGCCGGACGGGCTATCGCTGGTGCCGCTGCTGCATCTGATGGCGCAGCGGCGGACCGGTTTAGCGTAGCGGTTTCAGCATCCGCCAGCGAAACCACAGCTGGGCGACGAGGATCAGCACGCCGCCGATAATCTTCTGCAACGGCAGCTGTTCGCCGTACCACAGCGCGGCGGCAATCACCGTCAACAGCGGCTCAAGCACCATAATAATTGCCGCGCTGGCAACCGCTGCGTACTTCTGCCCCTTCATTTGCAGGCCGAAGCGCAGGCTGGTCGCGATGACAATGCTGGCGAGCAGCCAGCCGAAGGTCGTCAGGGTAAACGGCTGATCCCAGGTCTCGACGGCGGCGGAAATCCCCAGTCCGACAATCCCGGTGATGCCTAGCTGCACGGTAGTTAGCGGGATCAGCGGCACCTCGCGGGCGCAGTTGCTGGTGTAGCAAAACCAGATTGATTGCACCAGCGCGGTCAGCAGAAACCAGCCCTGACTGGGGTGAAACTCAATCGGCATATGCAGGCTGAGCAAACCGAGGCCGACAATGGCAATCGGCAGGCACTCCCAGTAGGCCCGCGCCGGACGCGCCTTCATCATCGCCCACGCGGTAAGCGGCACGAACAGCATCGACAGGCTCATAATAAACGCCCCTTCGCCCAGTGACGGAGTTGTCGATACCGAGTAGATCCACAGGCACAGGTTTAACGCAAACCACAGGCCGCTGATAATAATGCGCGGCCAGTGCTGCTTGTCGACGCGAAACCCGCGACAGAACGGCAGCAACAGCAGCGCGGCGAAGAAAAAGCGCAGGCCGAGGAAGGCGAAAACCGGCATGCCGGCAATCGCTTCACGGGAAAAAATCCATCCGCAGGCGGCGATAACCGTCGCGGCTATTAGCAGCAAATCTGCCTGGCGTTGCCGGGTCATCGCCACTCCTCCTTGTGTGAATGATTACCAGCCGGGAACCGCACCGCCGTTGAAGATGGTCTCTGCCGCCTTCGCCACTTCCGGCGACTGGTAGGACTGCATAAACTCTTTCACGTTTTCCGCGTCTTTGTTGTCTTCGCGGGTCACGATGATGTTCACATACGGTGAGTTTTTGTCTTCGATAAAGATGCCGTCGCGCACCGGCGTTAACCCGGTCTGTTGGAGGTAAGTCGTGCTGATGATCGCCACATCGACTTGCGGGTCGTCAATCACGCGCGGTAGCTGCGCACCTTCCAGCTCCATGATTTTCAGGTTATGCGGGTTGTCGGTGATATCGACCGCCGTCGGCAGCAGGCCGGTGCCCGCCTTGAGCGTAATCAGCTTCTCCTGCTGGAGCAGAAGCAGCGCACGGCCCAGGTTGGTCGGGTCGTTAGGAATGGCGATGGTCGCGCCGTCTTTCAGCTCGGCGACGGATTTAACTTTGCGCGAATAGCCCGCCATCGGGAAGACGAAGGTATTGCCGACCGCCACCAGGCGATAGTTGTGGGCTTTGTTATCCTGGGCGAGGAACGGACGGTGCTGGAAGACGTTCGCGTCCAGATCCCCGGCGTTAGTGGATTCGTTGGGCAGCAGCGAGCCGCTAAAGCCCACCAGCTCAACGTCGAGGCCATATTTCTCTTTGGCTACTTTCTTCGCCACTTCTGCTACATCCTGTTCCGCGCCGTTAATCACGCCAACTTTAATGTGTTTGGCATCGCTGCCCTTCTGGTCGCAGCCCACCAGCAGCAGGCCCGCCAGCACCACGGCGGCGGCTGTCCGTAAACGCAATTTCATTGTTATTACCCCGTCAGTCCATAGAGAATCGTTATTATTTTTTCGTCTGAAACTATAACGACTTTGGGGTGAGGTTTTAAACGCAAAAACGGCAACTGGAAATAAAATCATCTTCCCCCTTTCTCCCGGGGGCAGCGCGATGCGCCTGCCCGGGCTACGGGTTCACCGTCGGCTGCGATCGAGTAGCCCGGACAGGTGCGCAGCGCCGCCTCCGGGGATCTCTAGAGCGGGGGACGCACCTTACAGCCCCAGTTCACTCAATCCCGGGTGATCGTCCGGGCGACGGCCCTGGGGCCAGTGGAACAGGCGCTCGCTCTCGGCAATCGGCAGGTCGTTGATGCAGGCGTAGCGCGTGTGCATCAGGCCGCGTTCATCAAACTCCCAGTTCTCATTGCCGTAGGAGCGAAACCAGTTGCCGCTGTCATCGTGCCACTCATAGGCGAAGCGCACCGCAATACGATTGTCGCTCCACGCCCACAGTTCCTTAATCAGACGGTATTCCTGCTCTTTACGCCATTTTCGCTGTAAAAAGTCGATAATTTGCGTCCTTCCGTGCACAAACTCGCTGCGATTACGCCATTCGCTATCGACGGTGTAGGCCAGCGCGACCTTTCCGGCATCACGGCTGTTCCAGCCATCTTCGGCGGCCCGCACTTTTTGCGCGGCGCTCTCGCGGGTAAACGGCGGCAGCGGTGGGCGTTGTTCGGTCATCATTGTTCTCCTGTATGAATAAGCTGTTGCAGGCGCTGGTTTTCCCGCTCCAGATCGTCAATACGCTGTTGCAGCGTCTGGCTATACTCCGCCACCTGCTGGGCGGTGTAGCGCGGGGTAATATGCTGAGGGCAGTTCCAGTCAAAAGCCTGTAAATGAAAGCGAAAAATGCGCTCGATTCTGGCCCGATAGTTCTCCGGCGTGACCCGCGCCAATAATTCCGGGTCGCTCTCCGCCGCCACGACTTCTACGGTGGCGTAGATTTTCAGCCTGGCACGGCGCGGGTAATCCATCAAAAACAGACACGCCCGGTCGCTACCGCGCAGGTTGCCGGTGGTGATGTACTGGCGATTTCCAGAGAAATCCGCCATCGCCAGAGTGGTCTCATCCAGCAGATGCAGGAAACCCACCGGGCCGCCGCGATGCTGAATATAGGGCCAGCCGGTTTGCGAAATCGTCGCCAGGTAGAAGCTATCGCGGGTGACGATCATCCCCTCTTCGCTGTCGCTGAAGCGCTCTCCTCTACGCGGGCGATGCGGCGACTGCCACATCCCATCGCTGCCCATCTCATGCTGAACATCCATCACGTTAGGGGTCATGGCGATATCAAGAAAGTCTACTGACATAATTTCTCCGAAGGCGATGTGGCATGACTCATCATGGACTGTGTCGACAAAAAAGATAATAGTGGGGATCTGGCAATCATATTTCCGAAAAACGGGATAATTATGGACCGACTCAGCGCCATGGCGCTGCTGGTGAAAGTGACTGAACTCGGCAGTATGTCGGCAGCGGCGCGGGCGCTAAATACGCCGCTGACCACCGTCAGCCGCAATATTGCCGAGCTGGAAAATGCGCTCGGCGTGCGCCTGCTCATCCGTACGACCCGCAAGCTAACGCTGACCGACGCCGGAGCCGATTATGTCGCCGCCGCGCGACGGATCCTCGAAGAGGTGGAGAACGCCGAGCGCCAGGCGGTGGGCGAATATCAGGAACCAAAAGGCGAGCTGACGATCTCCGCGCCTATCATGTTTGGTCGTTTGCACGTTTTACCGGTAATCACGGAATTTCTTGCCCGTTACCCGCAGATTCGCGTCCGTTTACTGCTTAGCGATCGCAACGCCAACCTGGTGGACGAGCATGTTGATTTAGCGGTACGTATCGGTGCCTTGCCGGATAGCGGGATGGTGGCGACCCGCCTTGGTGAGATGCGCATCGTCACCTGTGCGCATCCGGGCTTGCTGGAAAAACACGGCACGCCAGAACGCCCGCGCGATCTGACCATGCTGCCGATGATTCACATTGAGTCGCCGATGCCCTACAGCGGCTGGCGATTTAATACCACAGAAGCGCAAGACCGGCTGGTCGCGCTCGCTCCGATGCTTTCGGTGACCACCCCGGAGAGCGCCGCCGATGCCGCCCGACTGGGGGCTGGCGTGGCGCGCCTGCTGCATTACCAGGCTATCGATGGCCTGGTGTGCGGCGAACTGAAGCTAATTTTTCAAACGATGGAGCCGGAACCCGCGCCGGTGCATCTGCTCTCTAACGCCCGGGACCTGGCCCCGCTCAAGCTGCGTAAATTTATCGATTTCGCCGCGCCCGCCCTGCGTCGGGCGCTGCTGCGTATTGCCGCCACCGCCTAGCGGGCGGTCGTTTTCAGCGGTGCTTCTTTCAGTAGCCAGGAGAGCACAAACGCCACCGCCATAATGCAGGCCGCCATCAGGAACGCCGCGTGGATAGCGGCCCCGAAGGAATCGAGGTAATCCAGACGAATCTCCGCAGGCAAATTCTGTACCGCCGCCGGATTCAGCGCCCGCGGCAGCTGCGCACCTTCCGGCAGCAGGTGTTGCAGGTTATTTTGCAATACATGAGTGAATACCGCGCCAAACAGCGCCACGCCGATAGAGCCGCCAATCGAGCGGAACAGCGTCACGCCGGAGGTTGCCACGCCGTACATTTGCGCAGGCATCGCGTTCTGCACTGCCAGTATTAGCACCTGCATCACCAGTCCCAGACCCGCTCCCAGCACGCTGGTGAAAAGATACAGCTGCCACATCGGCGAGTGGATGGTTATGCGCGTCAGCAGCACCATTCCCACCACGCCCAGCAGGGTGCCGATAATCGGAAACACCCGGTACTTACCGGTATGGCTGATAACGCGTCCGCTGATGATCGAGGTCAGCAGCAGACCACCCATCAGCGGGATTAGCTGTAGCCCCGCCTCGGTCGGCGTCGCCGCTTTTACCACCTGCAAATAGAGCGGCAGGAAGGTCACCGAACCAAACAACGACATCCCAACAACAAAGCCAATCAGGCTGCAAAGCAGAAAGCTGCGGTTGCGGAACAATGAGAGCGGAATAATCGGCTCTGCGGCCAGTCGTTCTTCATGAATAAAACCGATAATCCCCACCACGCCAAAGGCCAGAATGCACCACAGCTGCGGGTCGCTCCACGCGCGAACGCTGCCACCCTCGGAGGTAAACAAGATGATGCACAGCAGCGCCATGCTGAGGTAAATTGCCCCCAGCCAGTCGATCTGGTGCTGGCTGCGCTTGTTGCTGCTGTGAAAAACCGCGCCGATCACCAGCAGCGCGAACAGGCCCAGCGGCAGGTTGATGTAGAAAATCCAGCGCCAGGAGGCGTGCTGCACCAGGAAGCCGCCGATTAACGGCCCAATCACCGTCGCCAGGCCAAAAACACCACCGAATAACCCCTGATAGCGACCGCGATTAGCAGGCGGGATCACATCGGCCACTGCCGCCATGCTGATCACCATCAGGCCACCGCCGCCCAACCCTTGCAGGGCGCGCATCAGCACCAGTTGGGTCATGTTCTGCGCCAGCCCGCACAGGGCGGAACCGGCAAGGAACAGCACGATCGCCACCTGCAGGACGATTTTCCGCCCGAACAGGTCGCCAAATTTGCCGTACAGCGGCACCGCGATGGTCGAACTGAGGATATAGGCGGTCACTACCCACGAGAGTTTATCCAGCCCGCCGAGTTCGCCGACGATGGTCGGCAGCGCGGTTGAGACAATAGTCTGGTCCAGCGCTGATAGCAGCATGACCAGCAGTAGAGCGCTGAAGAGCAGGCGGATTGAGGGTACCGCCGGTTGGCTCGCGACTTCAGATGTCATAGCATCACTCGCTTGAAATTAATTAAATACATAATTAATATTTAGGGAAATGATGAATCAGGTCAAGGGATCGCCATACGATGTCAGCACAAAAAGACAATGAAGCCCCACGTCGCCCCGGTCGCCCGCGCGGGCAGAAATCCGGCTCCGCCAACCGCGAACAGTTGATGGATATTGCCCTGGCGCTGTTTGCCCGCCACGGGATCGCGCGAATTTCACTGAACGCCATCGCCAAAGAAGCGGGGGTGACGCCCGCGATGCTGCACTACTATTTCAGTTCGCGGGAGGCGCTGGTGGAAAAGCTGGTTGAAGAGCGCTTTATGCCGCTGCGCAACGACATCGGCCTAATTTTTGTAGAACATAGCGATGAGCCGGTGACCGCTTTTACCCTGCTTATTGAAACCCTGGCGGCGATGGCGGAGAAAAATGCATGGTTCGCACCGCTGTGGATGCAGGAGATCATCGGCGAGATGCCGGTACTGCGTCAGCATATGCACGCGCGTTTTGGCGATGAGAAATACCACAAAATGCTGGCGACGGTGCGCCGCTGGCAGCAGGAGGGCAAACTCAACCCGGCGCTGTCGCCGGAGCTGCTGTTTACCACCTTAATAAGCCTGGTACTGGTGCCGTTTTCCCGTACCCATACCGATGTGCGGTTGCAATCAGTGAACAAGCAGATGATTGTCAGCCACGCGCTGGCACTGATTAGCCACGGAATTGGCGGCTGATTCCCCCTACAGGTTCACCGCCATCTGCGGGCCGGTAGCCCGCGTCGCGAACCGGCGAAGCTTTAAACCGGCTGCTGGTGGCGGCTAAACCGCGATGCCAGCGGCAGCCAGCACAGCAGAATCAGCAAGCCCATCAGCATCATTAACAGGCCCAGGCTGCCCTGACCGGTCTGCGGCATCATCGCCGACAACCACGCCAGCACGCCGGAGCCAATGTTTTGCAGCCCGCCCACCAGCGCCCCGGCGGTTCCGGCGAGGAACGGAAATGGCTCCATCGCGCCGCTGGTCGCCAGTGGGAACAGCATCCCCGCGCCAAAAAAGAACAGCGCGGCAGGTGCCAGCAGGGTCCAGACGGTCATTATGCCCAGCAAGCCCGGGATCCACATCATCACCCCCGCCAGCAGGCAGCAAATCACCGATTGCCACATCAACGTCGGGAAGCGTTTATTCGGGCGTCCGGCAAACCACGCACCAAAGAACGCCGCCGGAATTGGCAGAATAAACAGAATGCTCACCGACAGGCTGCTCAAGCCCAGCACCGCGCCCATCAGCACGCCGGAACAGGCTTCGAACACAGCAATACCCGCCAGGCCGCCGATTAGCATCAGCAGATAGCAGTTAAACGCGCTGGTGCCGAACAGCGTTTTGTAATTGGTGATAAGCCGGGTACGCGGTGCGCCGGTTGGTCGGGTTTCCGGCATCCAGCGCGCCATGCTGAAGGTCACGCCAGCACAAAGCACCAGCAGGAAGACGTAGCAGGCCCGCCAGTTCCACAGGGTATCGAGAATGCCGCCGATCAGCGGCGCGAGCAGCGGACTGACCAGAATGCCCATATTCAACAGACTGTTAGCGTGCCTGAGCTGTGCGCCTTCATACAGATCGCGCGGCAGAGTTCGCGCCATCACGCCGCCGACCCCGGTGCCCATCCCCTGCATTGCGCTGGCGGCGATCAGCACCGGCAGGCTATGGGTAGTGATGGCAACCAGCGTCGCCAGCATAAAAATAGACATTCCCACGAGGATCACCGGGCGACGACCAACGCGATCCGATAGCGGGCCGTAGAAGAGCTGCGATACGCCGTAGGTCAGCAGATAAGCGGCCATCACGCTCTGCACCGCGCCCTCACGGACGTTGAGCGATACCGCCATATCAGCAATCGCCGGGATATATATGGTCTGCGCCATCTGGCCGACGGCCACCAGCAGTACCAGCATCAACAACAAATTGAAGTTCTTATGCCGTTTCATGTCGATGAATACTTTGTGAAATATGGAAGATAAAGAATATGTGACTAACACACCCGCAAAACGATGGAGGAATCTACCACATAAAAATGACAGAACAACCCTGAGCGGAGGGATTATCGGGGTATTTCAGGCAGGTTTTGTAAACAAAAATCGGCAACTAATGTTGCCATATCCAGATTAAGACAGCCGTAGCAGAATCGCCCCGGCGGCGATACCGCAAGCTGCAACAATGCGCAGTGGAACGACCTTTTCTTTCAACAGGATAAAAGCGATAACTGCGCCGAACAGAATCGACGTCTCACGTAGCGCGGCGACGACCGCCAGCGGTGCCTGGGTCATCGCCCACAGCGCCAGACCATAAGAGCCCATGGTGCCGACGCCACCGATCATGCCTTTCTTCCAGTTCTGGCGCAGATAGCGGCTGGCCTGCTGGCGCCGGGCGATCATCGCCCAGCTCAGCAGACAAAAACCGTTCATAAAAAAAGTCCACAGCGTATAGCCCAGCGCGGTTTCTGAAAGCCGCACCCCGGTTCCGTCCACCAGCGTGTAACCGGCAATAAAACAAGCGTTAATCAGCGCCAGTACGATGCCGGTACTTGAACTGGATCGACCGTTAAAGGCCATCGCCAGAATCGCCAGGCAGATTACGCCAATCCCCAGCCACGCCAGCGGCGAGAGATGGTCGCCAAGGAAAATAACGCTGATTATCGCCACCAGCAGCGGCGCGGTACCGCGCATCAGCGGATAGGTCTGGCTCATATCCGAGATCTGGTAGGTTTTCGCCACCAGGACGGTGTATACCACCTGTAACGCACAGGAGACGGCAAGAAACGGCACGCTGGCGAGTGTGGGTTGTGGGGCAAAGGGGAGTAAAACCAGGGCGATTAATGCGGCTGAACCGCTAATGCCGATTGCCGCATACATCTTATCGCCGCTCGCTTTAACGATAGCGTTCCAGCTGGCGTGAAGCAGAGCAGCGAACAGCAAAATACAGAATAGGGTGATGGTCATTACGGCCCGGATATGGGGAATAAATCGTCACTGGACTGTAACATGCACATTCCCCGGCAGCCAGCGATGGCTAAAGTGAGCAGAACAGGCGATGCGTGACCTGAGGCTCATCGTATACCGGGCGAAATCCCAGATTTTCATAAAACGACCAGGCCGTTGACGACGCATGGGTGTTGAGGAAATCAAAGCTGGTGCCTGAGTGGGTAATAACCGAGACCAGTAGCTGATGCCCGATCCCCTGCCGGCGGTGGCTCTCACCAATGTATAAATGGCGGATGCGTCCGGCCCGCATCTGCTGGCTAAAAGGGTCGATATTCAGTCCGCAAACGCCGACCAGCTGCCCATGCGCAAAGGCCCCAGCAGCTTTTCTCCAGGTGCGTCAAAGCGGTTTTTCCCACTCTGCCAGTTCTCCGCCAGGCGGCGAAGCATATTCAGATTTTGCGCCAGGCTTTCGGCGCGCAACGCCGTAAAACCCGGGTCATCTGGGGTTACTGCGGCAATCAACAGCGGTGCCATGGTTTTCTCCATCGGGTTAGCCTGTAGAGGGGCGGTTTCCCGCCCCTCCCAGGTGCGACTTGAACCTGAATCAGCGGAACTGCTTCAGGACTGCATCAAGCAGTTGCAACACAGCAACCATGAGTTTCAGGATCAGAACAACGATATCCACTCCGCCCATACGCGTCTCCTCTGGTTCAGGAGCACGACCGGCTGGCGTACCTTTCCGCCGCCTGTTGCCAGCCAGGGTATACCCGTCATATTTCAGGCGCGGCCTGTCGGCTACAGCCCAAGTTATTCAGGGTATTTGTTGACGTAACACAGTGTGCTCTTCTGGGGTTAAGGCACTGACGGCACCACCCGTTTCAGCCAGGACTTCATTGCGCCGGTAAAAGTGCGGCCCCCAGATGTCACTCTGCGTACCCCATCAGTATAGAATGATTACTGTATAAATGAACAGTATATTTTGGACAAATCTGCGAGTGCGATCCATACTCTAGATCAGCAAAAACCGTCGTGAAATTGCGCCGTCTTCGTCGATCGCGTATACTTTTTTCGTTGACGTAATACAGTGTATTCGCGGCTACCAACCGCAAAGACACCATTCAAAAGACCTCGCCGTGCGCGGGGTTTTTTGTTTTATCCCTCCGCAAATTAATGTGATCCTTCACGCAGTTTCTCGTGGTTGAAAATAAATCCGTTGTGAAATGGCAAAAGCTGTGTTTGTATAAATTCATTCACTTTTTTAAGACAACAGGTCCCTAATGAACGCATCCATCCTGACTTCGACTCTACTACTAACCGCGCCTGCCGCGGTGGTCGTCGTGTCTGTGGTGGTCGTCGTCGGCAACGCGCCGTAGGGTCCGGAACAACACGAATTCCAAACCCCGCCGGCGCAAACCGAGCGGGGTTTTTCGTTTAAGAGCCCCGCCCGGATACGCTAAGTAATTCGGGTTGCAGGAAGGCGGCAAGTGAGCGAATCCCCAGGAGCGTACATAGGTACGTGACTGGGGTGACCAAGCGCAGCCAACGCACCAGCAACGTGAAGTACGACGCGTAAAGTCGGCCCAGAATAAAAGGACTGGAGCATGGCAAGTTCGGGCACAACATCACAAAAAATGCGCTTCACTGGCGCACAGTTAGTCGTTCATTTACTGGAGCGTCAGGGGATCACTACGGTCAGCGGCATTCCGGGCGGCTCCATTCTTCCCATTTACGATGCGTTAAGCCAAAGCACGCAGATTCGCCATATCCTGGCGCGTCACGAGCAGGGTGCGGGGTTTATCGCCCAGGGCATGGCGCGTACCGAGGGTAAACCGGCGGTATGTATGGCCTGTAGCGGCCCGGGAGCCACCAACCTGATCACCGCTATCGCCGACGCCCGCCTGGATTCGATTCCGCTGGTTTGCATTACCGGCCAGGTTCCGGCTTCGATGATCGGCACCGACGCCTTCCAGGAAGTCGACACCTACGGTATTTCTATCCCCATCACTAAGCACAACTACCTGGTGCGCAATATCGCTGAACTGCCGCAGGTGATGAGCGACGCGTTTCGCATCGCGCAGTCCGGGCGACCGGGGCCGGTGTGGATAGATATTCCTAAGGATGTTCAGTCGGCGACCATTGAGCTGGACGTCCTGCCGGAACCGGGAACCCGCATGGCGGCCCCGGAGTTCGACAGCACCAGCGTGCGCGAAGCGGCGGCGATGATTAACGCCGCACAGCGTCCGGTACTCTATCTGGGCGGCGGGGTCATCAACGCTCCTGAGCAGATTCGCCAGCTGGCGGAGAAAGCCAACCTGCCGACCACCCTGACCTTAATGGCGCTGGGGATGCTGCCGAAAGCGCACCCGCTGTCGCTGGGCATGCTGGGGATGCACGGCGCGCGCAGTACCAACTTTATTCTTCAAGAGGCTGATTTACTGATTGTTTTAGGTGCGCGTTTTGATGACCGGGCGATTGGTAAAACCGAGCAGTTCTGCCCGAACGCGAAGATTATTCATGTTGATATCGACCGCTCAGAGCTGGGTAAAATCAAGCAGCCGCACGTGGCGATCCAGGGCGACGTTGCCGAGGTGCTGGCTCAGTTGATCCCACAAGTCGAGGCGCAGCCGCGCAGCGAATGGCTGCAGCTGGTGGCGGATTTGCAGCGTGAATTCCCCTGCAACATCCCGCAGGAGAAAGACCCGCTCAGCCATTATGGTTTGATTAACGCCGTGGCCGCCTGCGTTGACGATGAAGCGATCGTGACCACTGATGTGGGCCAGCATCAAATGTGGACCGCTCAGGCTTATCCGCTGAACCGTCCGCGCCAGTGGCTGACCTCCGGCGGGTTGGGTACGATGGGCTTTGGTCTGCCCGCGGCGGTTGGCGCGGCGCTGGCGAATCCTCAGCGCAAGGTTATCTGCTTCTCTGGCGATGGCAGCCTGATGATGAATATCCAGGAGATGGCGACGGCGGCGGAAAATCAGCTGGATGTGAAAATCATCCTGATGAATAACGAAGCGCTGGGGCTGGTGCATCAGCAGCAGAGCATGTTCTATAAGCAGGGCGTGTTTGCCGCCACCTACCCGGGAATGATCAACTTTATGCAGATCGCCGCCGGTTTCGGCCTGCAAACCTGTGATTTAAATAACGAAGCCGACCCGCAGGCGGCGCTGCAGGCGATTATCGACCGCCCAGGCCCGGCGCTGATCCACGTGCGTATCGATGCCGAAGAAAAAGTGTATCCAATGGTACCGCCGGGTGCGGCCAATACTGAAATGGTGGGGGAATAAGCCATGCAACAACCGACTCATGAAAACGTTATTCTACAGCTCACCGTGCGCAACCATCCTGGCGTGATGACCCACGTTTGCGGCCTGTTCGCCCGCCGCGCCTTCAACGTGGAAGGCATTCTTTGCCTGCCGATTCAGGACAGCAATCAGAGCCGCATCTGGCTACTGGTCAACGACGATCAGCGCCTCGGGCAGATGATTAGCCAGATCGAAAAGCTGGAAGACGTTGAGAAAGTAGTGCGCAACCAGTCCGACCCATCCATGTTCAGCAAAATTGCGGTGTTCTTCGAATAATCGTTCGAGACTTGAACAGCAACGCGCTTGCCGTTAAGGTAAGCGCGTTTTTTAACCCGCCAGGAAACGCCATGACCACTATCGCCCTTATCGACGATCACCTTATCGTCCGCTCCGGCTTTGCCCAACTGCTGGGGCTGGAAGCCGATTTTCAGGTCGTCGCCGAATTTGGTTCCGGTCGAGAGGCGCTGGCGGGGCTGCCCGGTCGCGGGGTGCAGGTCTGCATCTGCGATATCTCGATGCCGGATATCTCCGGGCTTGAGCTGCTGAGCCAATTACCGAAAGGGATGGCTGTCGTCATGCTGTCGGTCCACGACAGCCCGGCGCTGGTGGAACAGGCGCTGAACTCCGGAGCGCGCGGTTTTCTCTCCAAGCGATGCAGTCCGGATGAACTGATCGCCGCCGTACGCACGGTGGCGACAGGCGGCTGCTACCTGACGCCGGATATCGCCATAAAGCTGGCGGCCGGGCGTCGGGACCCGCTCACCAAACGCGAACGCGAAGTGGCGGAAAAGCTGGCGCAGGGGATGGCGGTAAAAGAGATTGCTGCTGAACTGGGGCTGTCGCCGAAAACCGTTCACGTCCATCGCGCTAATCTGCTGGAAAAACTCGGCGTCAGCAACGACGTTGAGCTGGCGCGCCGGATGTTCGATAGCTGGCAATGAAAGCGATTCTCTCCCAACTGCTCTCGGTAATCGGCTGTTTCTTTATCTTCTCCGCCGCCTGGTTCTGCCTGTGGAGCATCAGCCTGCATCTGGTGGAGCGTCCCGACCTTGCGGTATTGCTATTTCCCTTCGGCCTGCGTCTTGGCCTGATGCTGCAATGCCCGCGCGGCTACTGGCCGGTATTGCTGGGCGCGGAGTGGCTGCTTCTCTTCTGGCTGGCGCAGGAAGTGGAACTGGCGCACCCGATAATATTGATGACCGGAAGCCTGCTGACCCTGCTGCCGGTGGCGCTGATCTCGCGCTATCGCCACCAGCGTGACTGGCTGACCTTGTTGCGCCAGGGCGCAGCGCTTATCGCCGCCGCGCTGCTGCAATCGCTGCCGTGGCTGGCGGAAGGCAAAGAGGGGCTGAATGCGCTGCTGCTGACCCTGACCGGCGGCCTGACGCTGGCCCCGACCTGCCTGGTTATCTGGCACTATCTCACCAGTACAGTCTGGCGGCCGCTGGGGCCATCGCTGGTTTCGCAGCCGGTGAACTGGCGCGGGCGGCACCTTATCTGGTATCTGCTGCTGTTTACCATCAGCCTCTGGTTACAGCTCGGGCTGCCTGCCGAACTCTCGCGTTTTACCCCCTTCTGCCTGGCACTGCCGATCATCGCTCTCGCCTGGCACTACGGCTGGCAGGGCGCGCTGATTGCGACATTGATGAACGCCATCGCGCTGATTGCCAGCCAGACCTGGCACGATCATCCGGTTGATTTACTGCTTTCGCTGCTGGCGCAAAGCCTGATGGGGCTGCTATTGGGGGCCGGAATTCAGCGGCTACGCGAGTTGAATCAATCTCTGCAAAGTGAGCTGGTGCGCAACCAGCGTCTGGCAGAGCGCCTGCTGGAAACCGAAGAGAGCGTGCGCCGCGAGGTGGCCCGCGAGCTGCACGATGATATCGGCCAGACCATCACCGCGATTCGCACCCAGGCAGGGATCGTTCAGCGTCTTGCTCCCAACAACGCCAGCGTTCGGCAGAGCGGCCAGCTGATTGAGCAACTTTCGCTCGGCGTCTACGACTCGGTGCGCCGCCTGCTGGGCCGCCTGCGTCCTCGTCAGCTGGATGACCTCACTCTTGAACAGGCGGTACGTTCGCTGATGCGTGAAATGGAGCTGGAGGATCGCGGTATGGTCAGCCACCTGGAGTGGCGCATTGATGAATCGCTACTGAGTGAAAACCAGCGCGTCACCCTGTTCCGCGTCTGTCAGGAGGGGCTGAATAATATCGTCAAGCATGCTTGCGCCAGCGCCGTCACGTTACAGGGCTGGCAGCAGGAGCAGCGACTGATGCTGGTTCTGGAGGATGACGGCTGCGGCCTGCCCCCAGGCTCCGGCCAGCAGGGCTTCGGCCTTACCGGCATGCGCGAGCGCGTGACGGCGCTGGGCGGTAGCTTAACCATCTCCTGCACCCACGGCACCCGCGTCTGCGTTAGCCTGCCGTTGCGTTACGCCTAAGGAATGATGATGTTTGCCTTTTTAAAATCCCCGCCGGACGCTCAACCGATAGCCGATAAACAGGCGCTGGACGAGCGCTATCGCTACTGGCGTCGGCATATTTTGCTGACCATCTGGCTGGGCTACGCGCTGTTTTACTTCACCCGTAAAAGCTTTAACGCCGCCGTACCGGAAATCCTCGCCAGCAACGTGCTGACGCGCAGCGACATCGGCCTGCTGGCAACGCTGTTTTACATCACCTACGGCTTGTCGAAATTTTTCTCCGGTATCGTCAGCGACCGCTCTAACGCTCGCTATTTTATGGGCATCGGCCTGGTCGCCACCGGCGCCGTGAATATCCTGTTTGGGTTTTCCACTTCACTGTGGGCCTTCGCGCTGCTGTGGGCGCTGAACGCCTTTTTTCAGGGCTGGGGATCGCCGGTCTGCGCCCGCCTGTTGACGGCATGGTATTCGCGCACCGAACGCGGCGGCTGGTGGGCGCTGTGGAATACGGCGCATAACGTTGGCGGAGCGCTGATCCCGATGGTGGTTGGCGCGGCGGCGCTGCACTACGGCTGGCGAACGGGGATGATGATTGCCGGGATGCTGGCGATCTTCGCCGGACTGTTCCTCTGCTGGCGGCTGCGCGATCGGCCGCAGGCAGTAGGGCTACCCGCGGTGGGCGACTGGCGGCACGATGAGCTGGAGATTGCCCAGCAGCAGGAAGGCGCGGGGCTGACCCGCAAGGAGATCCTCACCAAATACGTGCTGCTGAACCCCTATATCTGGCTGCTCTCCCTGTGCTACGTGCTGGTGTACGTGGTGCGGGCGGCGATTAACGACTGGGGCAACCTGTATATGTCGGAGACCCTCGGCGTCGATCTGGTGACTGCCAACTCAGCGGTGACCATGTTCGAGTTGGGGGGATTTATCGGCGCGCTGGTGGCTGGCTGGGGCTCAGATAAGCTGTTTAACGGCAATCGCGGGCCGATGAACCTGATTTTCGCCGCCGGAATTTTACTCTCCGTCGGCGGTCTGTGGCTGATGCCATTTGCCAGTTACGTAATGCAGGCAGCCTGCTTCTTTACTACCGGCTTCTTCGTTTTTGGCCCGCAGATGCTGATCGGCATGGCGGCAGCGGAGTGCTCGCACAAAGAGGCGGCGGGGGCGGCAACCGGCTTTGTTGGTCTGTTTGCCTATCTGGGGGCATCGCTCTCCGGCTGGCCGCTGGCGCAGGTGATGGAGATCTGGCACTGGACCGGATTCTTTGTGGTGATTGCCATTGCGGCAGGTATTTCTGCCCTGCTGTTGCTGCCGTTTTTAAACGCCCAGGCACCGCGCGAAGCGTGACCGACTTCACCTTTCTCAGTCGAATGGCGTAAAACTAAGAAATTTTCCCGGTTTCGCCTGGACGCTGTCTCAGGCGTGTCTCTTGGCTGATTTTTACAATGCCTGCCATTCGCAGGTATAAAAATTAGCTCGGGAGTGTCAAATGCTGGCCTTTCTAAACCAGGTGCGCAAGCCGACCCTGGATCTGCCGCTCGAAGCGCGGCGCAAAATGTGGTTCAAACCGTTCATGCAGTCGTACCTGGTGGTTTTCATCGGCTACCTGACCATGTACCTGATCCGTAAGAACTTTAACATCGCGCAGAACGACATGATCTCCACCTACGGGTTGAGCATGACGCAGTTGGGGATGATTGGCCTCGGCTTCTCCATCACCTACGGCGTGGGTAAAACGCTGGTCTCCTACTACGCCGACGGCAAGAACACCAAGCAGTTCCTGCCGTTTATGCTGATCCTCTCCGCCATTTGTATGCTTGGCTTCAGCGCCAGCATGGGCGCGGGGTCGACCAGCCTGTTCCTGATGATTGCTTTCTACGCCCTGAGCGGCTTCTTCCAGAGTACCGGCGGCTCGTGCAGCTATTCGACCATCACCAAGTGGACGCCTCGGCGTAAGCGCGGCACCTTCCTCGGCTTCTGGAATATCTCCCACAACCTCGGCGGCGCGGGCGCGGCGGGCGTGGCGTTGTTTGGCGCTAACTATCTGTTCGACGGTCACGTCATCGGTATGTTTATCTTCCCGTCGATTATCGCGCTGATTGTTGGCTTTATCGGTCTGCGCTTCGGTAGCGACTCCCCGGAATCTTACGGCCTCGGCAACGCCGAAGAGCTGTTTGGCGAAGAGATCAGCGAAGAAGATAAAGAGACGGAAGAAAACGCCATGACCAAGTGGCAGATCTTCGTCGAGTACGTGCTGAAGAACAAAGTCATCTGGCTACTGTGCTTCTCCAATATCTTCCTGTACGTGGTGCGCATCGGTATTGACCAGTGGTCTACCGTCTACGCTTTCCAGGAGCTGAAGCTTTCTAAAGAAGTGGCGATTCAGGGCTTTACCCTGTTTGAGGTGGGCGCACTGGTCGGCACGCTGCTGTGGGGTTGGTTGTCGGATCTGGCGAACGGACGTCGCGCGCTGGTGGCCTGCGTCGCGCTGGCGCTGATTATCGCCACGCTTGGCGTTTATCAGCACGCCAGCAACCAGTACGTCTACCTGGCATCGCTGTTTGCGCTTGGCTTCCTGGTGTTTGGCCCGCAGCTACTGATCGGCGTTGCCGCCGTGGGCTTTGTGCCGAAAAAAGCCATTGGCGCTGCCGATGGGATTAAAGGCACCTTCGCCTATCTGATCGGCGACAGCTTTGCCAAACTGGGCCTCGGGATGATTGCCGACGGTACGCCGATTTTCGGCCTCACCGGCTGGGCGGGCACCTTTGCCGCTCTGGATGCGGCGGCGATTGCTTGTATCTGCCTGATGGCTATCGTCGCGGTCTTTGAAGAACGTAAAATCCGCCGCCAGAAAAAGACACAAACTTTGCAGACTGCCTGAGTCATTGGGTGTGAGTCACTTTGCCCGGCCTTTGCGCCGGGCTTTTTTATGCTTCCTGCTGGGCCGTCTGGTGCAACAGCTCCCGCAGCCACTGCTGCGCCGGGTCGCGATGGCTGCGTTCGTGCCAGGCCATGCTTTTGGTAAAACCTGGAACAGGCAGCGGCGGCGGCGAGATTTTCATCCCTGATGCCATCTTCGCCAGCCGACGCGGCACCACGGCTATCATATCGCTGACCGCCAGCACCTCCGGCAGGACCAGAAAACTGCTCACCGACAGCCCAACTCGCCGGGAACAACCCAGCGTCGCCAGCGCATCATCGGTGACGCCGCGAAAACTATCGCCCTGCCAGGAGACCAGCACATGTTCCAGCTCGCAGAATAAATCCAGGGTCAGCGGCGCGGCAGCCTGCGGGTGATCCGCGCGCATCAGGCACACGTACTCTTCCTGATACAGCGCCCGGCTGTGCAGATCCGGCGGCGTAGAGTGCGGAGTCAGCAGCGCGATATCCACTTCGCCGCGCTCAGTCTGGGCGAACAGCGTGGTAGGCGATTCCGGAATAATGCGCACGCGGATGCCCGGAGCCAGCGGCTTCAGAGCCGCGATAAACGGCACGATCACCGCTTTCAGCGCATAGTCGGTGGCGGCGATAGTCCAGGTGAAATCGGCATTGAGCGGTTCGAAAACGGCGGGCTGCAGCAGGGCTTCGGCATCGGTCAGCAGCTGTTTGACCGGTGAGGCCAGCGCCTGAGCGCGCAGGGTCGGCACCATCCCGTGCGGGGCGCGAATAAACAGCGGGTCGTTAAAGGCTTCGCGCAGCCGGGTCAGCATACCGCTCACCGCCGGTTGGGTGAGCGAAAGCCGCGTCGCCGCTCGGGTGACGCTGCGTTCATCGAGCAGCGCGTCCAGCGTTTTCAGCAGGTTAAGATCGAGGTTTCTGATATCAGATTTCATGATAGCTATCCGCAGCCGCGATAAGTCACATTATGGTACGTCCGGCAGTCGACAGCAGGCAAATTCCCATTATGATACTGGGGTTGCGATTAAGTGAGAGGATGCATGATCTGGTTAGGACTGGCCACGCTGATAGTGGTATTTGTTGTGGGATTTCGGGTGCTTACCTCTGATTCACGCCGTGCAATTCGCCGTCTGAGCGAACGATTAGGGATTACGCCGGTGCCGCTGGAGTCGATGATCGATCAGCTGGGAAAAACCGCCGGTCACGAGTATCTGCGCTACCTTGAGCGGCCTAATGAAGCGCATTTGCAAAATGCCGCTCAGGTGCTGCTTATCTGGCAGGTGGGGATCGTTGATGGCAGCGAGCAGAACCTGCACTACTGGTATCGGTTGATGCAAAAGGCCCGCCTTGCGGCACCGATTACCGAAGCGCAAATCCGCCTCGCGCAAGGTTTCCTTCGCGAGCTGGAGCCGGAAATCAGCGAGCTGCATGCTCTACAAGAACGCTATAACACGCTGTTTTTACCGGAAGATGGCGTCCACTGGCTGCACTGATATCACTATCTGTAATGATGTTTATAAAAGATGGTGATTCGATTTATATCACTCTCCGGCGCATAGTTGACCTCGTTAAAACACACACTGACGAGGTCCACCATGCAACAGCCATCGCAACAAAGCGCCATCATCTGGCCGCAAGATTACCTGCCGGGCACCACCGATAACTTCGCTTCCAACGAAATCATCGTTAGCGGCCTGACGGCGGCACAAATCTGGGCACAGCTTGACGATACTACCCTGTGGCCGGGCTACTACAGCAACGTCGCCGATATCCGTTTTCACGACGGCAGCGGCCCGAAGCTGAGCGCCAACGCCCGCTTTCGTTTCTCCACTTTCGGCTTCCCGATTGAAGCACAGGTCACCGAGTACGTTCCACCGGTCGCCGGACAAGCAGCGCGCGTGGCCTGGCACGGCTGGGCGGAAGGCGATGAGACTACGCGCCTCGACGTGATCCACGCCTGGCTGTTTGAGGATTTACCCGGTAACCGGGTGCGTATTTTGACCCAGGAGTCACAGAAGGGCGTACCGGCGCAGGAGCTGGCGCGAACCGTACCCAATCCGATGATAAACGGCCATCAGGAGTGGATTTGCGGTCTGGCGACGGCGGCGCATAAGGCTAAATAATCGATAGTGGCCCGGAGTAATCTATTACGCCAGCACCTCTAGCCCATGTTTTTGCACGATGTTGAGTAATTTCAGCGCCAGCCCACCGGGGCGTTTTGCCCCGCTTTCCCATTTTTGGATCGTGGAAACGCTGGTGTTCAGATAGCGCGCAAAAACGGGCTGACTGACGTTGAAATGCTCCCGCAGAGCCTTAATTTCATCAGGTTGAAGATCGCTCACGTTGCTGAGACAGGTTTCATCGAAGCTGCGCATTGTCTCCTGTGGAATGGCATCAACACTGTACAAACCCGCAGCGGCGCTATGGATAGCTTCAAAAGCTGGGCTTTTGAATTTAGTTCTTGCAATCATGACAAATCTCCACCAATTCTTTTCGCTTAACCAATGCGGCCATTTTCTCCTCGCTGAGAAGGGAATAATGCCTGGCTAACTCACGGAATGCCGCTAGCTCTCGATTATCGATATTGGCGATATCCTGTTTGGCGTATAAAAACGTGTAAAACCAATGCTCAGCCCCCTTTGCCAGGATAATTGCGCGATCGCGATTCTTATTGAGGCGTTTTTTGTAAACCCCGCCACCAAGGTTATCTGCTTTTCCCTGAATGGTTGCCTCAATCGCTGTACATAATTCATCATCATCAATCGCATGGGTTCGGGCTTCCCTGGTAAACCATTTAGTTTTGAAAACACGCATCGGCTGACATCCTGTAACCTTAAATATAGCACCAGGTGCTATAATATTTCTTCCTCTTATTCTTCTTAAATACCTAAAAACACGTTTTTCTGATTATGCGAGCAGCCACGCAAGCGCTTTGAAAAGCCTGAAAAGTTGTCAAAACGTTAAATTCGTCACATTTAAAATGTTACACTGCGCGGCTTCTCCGTATTCAACCCCTGCAGGTAACTTATGACTCCTTCGAATGCATCCACGCCACACGCTAGCCCAACAGCGCGGCCAAACTGGTCGGCGGTCTTCGCGGTGGCCTTCTGCGTTGCCTGCCTGATTACCGTTGAATTCCTGCCGGTGAGCCTGCTCACGCCGATGGCGCAGGATTTGGGTATTTCTGAAGGCGTCGCCGGGCAATCGGTCACCACCACCGCGTTCGTGGCGATGTTTGCCAGCCTGTTTATCACTTCGATTATTCGCAGCACTGACCGCCGCTATGTAGTGATTCTGTTTTCAGTCTTGCTGACTGTCTCCTGTCTGCTGGTCTCCTTTGCCAACAGCTTTGCGTTACTGCTGGTGGGACGCGCCTGCCTTGGCCTGGCGCTGGGCGGCTTTTGGGCGATGTCGGCGTCGTTGACCATGCGGCTGGTGCCGATGCGCGTGGTGCCCAAAGCGCTATCGGTAATTTTTGGTGCAGTGTCGATAGCATTAGTGATCGCCGCGCCGTTGGGCAGCTTCCTTGGCGGGATTATCGGCTGGCGTAACGTTTTTAACGCCGCGGCGGTCATGGGCGTGGTCTGTATAATTTGGGTGCTGAAGGCGCTGCCTTCGCTGCCGGGCGAGTCGTCGTCGCAGCAGCAAAATATGCTCGGCCTGCTGAAGCGTCCCGGTGTGATGGCCGGGATGTGCGCCATCTTTATGGCCTTCGCCGGTCAGTTCGCCTTCTTTACCTATATTCGCCCGGTATATATGACCCTCGCGGGCTTTGACGTTGATGGCCTGACGCTGGTGCTGCTGAGCTTCGGTATCGCCAGCTTTGTTGGCACCTCGCTCTCTTCCATGCTGCTCAAGCGCTCGGTAAAAACGGCGCTGGCAGTTGCGCCAGTGGTGCTGGCTATCAGCGCTGCGGTGCTGGTGCTATGGGGTGAAAGTAAAATCGTCGCCTCGACGGTGGCGGTTATCTGGGGCTTTGCCTTCGCACTGGTGCCGGTAGGCTGGTCAACGTGGATCACCCGCTCCCTTTCCGATCAGGCAGAGAAAGCCGGGTCGATTCAGGTGGCGGTGATCCAGTTAGCCAATACCTGCGGCGCGGCGGTCGGCGGCGTGGCGCTGGACCATCTCGGCCTGCTGTCGCCGCTGGTGATTTCCGGTACTTTGATGCTGCTCACCGGCCTGCTGGTGGCGACGAAAGTGCGGATTTCATCATAAATATTCGCCCCCCGACGGCGCAGTGCTCGCCGGGGGATAATGTTCAATCTACCTGTTTTATCATCATAATCAGTCCCCCACCTGCCAGCGCGATAACGGCCAGAATAGGCAGGATGGGCAGGTACTGGTTACCCACCACGCTAAACAGAATCGCGCCTAATACGGGCCCAAGAATTTGCGCACCGGTATTAGCAAAATTCAGGATGCCGAGGTCTTTTGCCGAGTTTTCGGGATTAGGCAGCACCTCCAGATTCAGTGCCTGATCGACCGAAAAGAAAATCCCCGAACCAATACCCGCAATAACTCCGTACCAGATCATCGCGGCGGGCTGCCCGTAAATAAACGGGATCACCGTCCCGGCGGCAATCAGCACGGCGGCGAGAAACACCGGCTTTTTGCGAGTGCGCAGTTTGTCAGAAATCGGGCCGGAAATAGGCGCAAAGATCAGCGCGGTTATCATCGTGGCGACCCCCGCCAGGGAAATATACTTCCCGGCATCGGCGCTATTGAGCCCCATTCCGCTGGTCAGGAAAAAGAGCTGATAAACGCTAAAAGCGGTAATGGTGATGGCAATCAGCATCTTGCCAAACAGCGCCAGGTAAAAGTCGCGCGCATTGCGTACCGGAAAAATAAAGTACTGAGCAAAGTTGCTGCGGTCGATTTTTTGCCGCGGCATGCCGAGGCTGGACGGTTCTTTGATGATGACTGCCGCAATCGGGCCGGAGAGCAGCATCGCCACCGCCAGAACGTAATAACCGGTATTGACCAGCTCTGGATGGCTATCGCTAAGAAAGAACCCGCCGACCACCGGGCCGCCGTACTGACCGATGATAAAACCTGCCGCATAAATGGAGGAAATTAACCCCCGGTGTTTTGGCGCAATGCGGTCAGCAATGACGGCAATCAGCGGTGCAACAACAAAGTTTATAAAGGTCTGTAATAAGCACCAGAGAAGGATAAAAATCCACAGCTGCTCTTTGGTTTCAATCATTCCCAGACCCAACATCACCAGGGCGGTCAGAACCGAACCGGATAAAATCCACGGCGTCCGGCGGCCCCAGCGGGAGCGCGTGAGGTCAGACAGCGCGCCGATAATAATGGTGGTAATCGTTGAGGTGACCGCGCCGAGAGTACCCAGCAGAGCAAGAAAATTATTAACCTCTGACCCCCCGCCGATAATTCGACTGAGCTTGGCCGGATTCAAAACGGAATTGAGTCCCATAAACGGGGCCAGCCACAGCAGCGCGCCGATTCCGACGGCAAGACCTAAAAGTACAGGAGGTTTCGGCTGTTTTTCATTACTGACTGACGCAGACCACCCACCCAAATTAATGGTTTTATCGGTGCTATTCGTGTTCATTAGAGTAAACCTTTTATTTTTAAAGGTAGTGTTTATTAAAATTCAAGTGCCACTGGAGTTGCTGCTTTTATCCGGAATAAGCTTAATATAATTATTTCTGTATCGCCGAGGGGAGACCCCGCAGTGGCGACGAAAAATTCTTGAGAAATAAAAGGCATCGTTATATCCGCTTAATTGTGCAATATCAGAGATAGACAGCACGGTATTTTGCAGCATATTTTTAGCGCGATATATCCGCTGTTCTTCTTTCCATTCATTAATGGTCTGCCCGGTCTCTTCGCGGGTGATGCCTCTAATTAGTTGAATCTGATGTATAATGCGGGCTTTTGAGGTTCTTTCATGGCCAGCGTTAACATTCATTGTCCTCGTTGTCAGTCTGCACAGGTCTACCGCCATGGTCAGAACCCTAAAGGCCATGACAGATTTCGCTGCCGTGACTGCCACCGCGTTTTTCAGCTCACTTACACTTATGAGGCCCGTAAGCCGGGCATTAAAGAGCTGATCACTGAAATGGCCTTCAATGGCGCCGGGGTTCGCGATACCGCCAGAACACTGAAAATTGGCATTAACACCGTCATCCGGACTTTAAAAAACTCACGCCAAAGCGAATAACGTCTTCGCCCGTTGCTCATGCTGATGTGGCGCTTATCTGCGAACTTGATGAGCAATGGAGTTTCGTTGGCAGTAAAGCCCGGCAACACTGGCTCTGGTACGCGTATAACACCAAAACAGGGGGTGTACTGGCCTACACTTTTGGTCCCCGTACCGATGAAACCTGCCGGGAACTACTGGCACTGCTTACGCCATTCAACATCGGCATGATCACCAGCGACGACTGGGGCAGCTATGGCCGGGAGGTGCCGAAGGATAAGCATCTGACCGGAAAAATATTCACCCAACGGATTGAGCGCAATAACCTGACGCTGCGCACCCGCATTAAGCGCTTGGCTCGTAAAACAATCTGCTTCTCGCGTTCAGTAGAGATCCACGAAAAAGTCATCGGGACGTTTATTGAAAAACACATGTTCTACTAATTGGAAGCATCACCTCTTCGCGGAACAGATGAGACAGACGAGACGGCGACAAGCAGACCTGCGCGGCGAGGTCGGCGATGCTCAAATCCTCGGTGATATGCCGGTTCAGATAGAGACAGATCTCTTCCACCCTAGCATCGCGCGTTTTCTTTTGTGTATCTTCCTGTAGTCGATAACAATTCAGGATGATACGTTCAAGGACGTTCATTGATATCGCCTCTGACAGCGCGTCGCCTTCAGAAAAGAAGGTAATCGCCTCGCTGAACAGCGTCTTCATTAATTCACCATCGTGCTCACTTTTTAACGTAAGTTTGCCTGGTTCACCCTCGCTACCTTGCCAGGTGAGCCAATTATGCCAATAAGGACGGGGAATAAAGTAAATCCAAAAGTGATCCCAGCAATCGCTGCTTTCATCTCGTCCATAATGATGCGGTACGCCGGGTGGAAAAATGAGTAAGTCATTTTTTTCGCAGGTAATGTATGTGTCTTCTTTGGTTTTTACCCACGCTTTTCCCCTCACGGTAATATTAATAATATACCCTTCCATTCCGTCCGGACGGTCTATCGGGGTATCGAGAGGACCGCTGCGGATAACCGGTGTGAATCCAGCCACCAGATACGCATCAAAGGTAAAACACATACACCACCTCGCGAAAATTACCGTGATTTCACAAACAACCGCATGCCCCAGGCATCAATCTCAACGCGTTCTCCCTGATGATACCGTTTCCCGCTCAGTGGTTCCGTCACTTCGGCCTCAGTACTGATTGTTGCAGGCGTGGCGCAATAATTGAAAACAAATTGCACCGCCTCGCCCTGGCTGTTTACGGCGCGGCGAACAACCAGCGGCCACTGATACTCTGGCGTAGAGGAGGCCAGCGGCGTATCTGATGAGAGCGCGCTAAACAGGTCAAATATCACCTTGCTGGAGGGCAAACAGCCAACATAGAGCGCTTGCCCTTTGCCGTAATTCGACAGCGTGGCAGCGGCATATTTTCCCCAGACCGGGTGGTCATAACGCAGCAGAACGGCGGTCTTTTCAGTGTTCGGCGTCAGCAGTTCCATCCACATTTCCGGGCGTTCATCAGGGGCGCAAATCAATGTCTCTGCTTCGGCCCGAAGCCCCACGTTTTCCGGAATGACGAACTGGCTGTAGCTGACGCCGCAGCATTTATTCAGTATTGCAGGCTGGGTTTCAGCGCGCACCCTGACATTCTCATCACAAAATCCGGACTTAAAGCCAATCAGCACTTTGCCGCCGTTTTCAACAAACTGGTTGATACGCTCAAGCTGTTCATCGGTTGCACAGTAGAGCGCCGGGATAACCACGACCTTGTATTGACTGTTCTGCGGGTCAAGGGTGTTGATGATATCCACCGCGACATTATTGTCATAAAGCGCATCCCAGAACCGTCGCAGGATATCGTTGTAAACGTAATGACCGTGGTTGTTCAGCCCGGGCTGCGGCGTATCGGGTTTAAACCAGTTCATGGCTTCCATGGCATCATTGCTGACCAGAATCGCCACATCGTTTTCCACGCGCAGTTCGTTAAGAACGCCGGACAACTGAGCCATCTCCTGACCGATAGTCATCGCCTCCTGGTAAGTAGGGCCCGGGGCGAAATCATGGCTGATAAGCCCTTTCCAGTAGGTTTCATAGGAGTTGTGGATGGAATGCCAGTGCCAGTAAGAAACCATGCTGGCGCCGCTGGCGATATGGCTGAATGCCTGCAAGCGCAATTGACCGGGCCACGGCGTCCATTTGGCAAAACCCTGGGCCTGCGTCTCCATAACATAATAATTGCGCCCGTTTTTCAGGTTTCTCGCCACATCGCCGCTGAAAGCTATTTCCCGTCCGCTAAGATGATCCTGACCTGGGTGATAAACGTCAACGCTGACAACGCTCATTGCCTGCGCGGCAGAGAAATGATCGACCTGCGGCTGAAGCCCAAACGAATAACCGCGCCATTCAAAATCGAAGTTTTGCGTAACAAACTGCTCTGGCCGCGCGTATTCCCGCACGATATCGGCCTGCCAGGCCAGATACTCAGCGACCTTCTCCCGACGAAAGCGGGCAAAAGCGCAGCCGAGGCTGGCGTTGATGGTGCTAGCGACAGGGGGAAAATCTTCCCAGCAATCAATGCGATTGCTCCAGTACTCAAGCCCAAAGGCATCGTTCATCTGGCGGATATCCGGGAACTGTTTTTTCAATGATGCCTTAAACGCCGTCTCTATATATTCGCCGATATTGTCATAATGCTTTGTTTCATTATCAACCTGATAGCCAATAATAGCCGGATGATGGCGAACATGATTAAGCAGAGCGCGAATAACCTTTTCGGCATGCTGAAGAAAATGCGGGTTAACGATATCCATAATCTGCCGACGGCCATATTTTTCATGACCGCCTGGCGTGGTGACCAGCGCATCCGGGTGCTTGCGCGCCAGCCAGCCCGGGATGGCGTAGGTTGGCGTGCCGATAATAACGGAGATGCCCGCGCGGTGCATGGCGTCGAGCACGCGATCGATATGGTAGAAATTAAACCTATTCTCTTCAGGCTCCAGCGTGCTCCAGGTGGATTCCGCAATTCTGACAACGTTAATGCCAGCGGCAACCATCATCTCGATATCTTTTTCCAGGCGCTCCTCACGAATGTACTCATCGTAATAGGCCACACCATAATAAAGACCTGCCATATTTAGCTTTCTCCGTGGTTTCGTTATTCGCCAATGCTGGTGACTGGAATAGCGTTAATATATTCCGGGCGTGGAGAAAAAAGCTTAATGATCCGGCTGTCTTTCCTGAACAAATCCGTTGCCAGCAGTAAAGTGTGATCGGCATTACAGGATGGCCATATTTGCTAAAAAGAGCCGGATTTCGGTATGAAAACAGCGGGGAGTTATCGCAAGGGTGACAAGATATCGCCGGGCGACGCGTTTATGCCGCCCGGGGAAAGATGGTGAAGTCTACGGACGTTCGCCGTTTGCCAGACGGGCGTTGATGGCGGCAATCACGCCAGGCAAATCCGCCAGCGTATCCACCACATAGTGCGCTCCGGCAGCGTACAGCTTCCCGACGGCATGCTCGCGGCGAGTGGCGATCTCTTCGGCAGTCATCTGCTGATACTCCTCCCAGGTGGCACCGAACTCGTTGCCGGAAACCGCCAGGCCCACGCTCCACATCCCGGCGTTTAATCCCTCGGTAATTCCCGGCGCGGAATCATCGACCTTGACGCAGTGGGCAACCGCATCGATCCCTAAAGCAATCACGTTCTGTAACGCCATCCACGGACCGGGACGCCCTCCGGCGGCGAGGTCATCAGTCGCCACCCAATAGTCTGGCGCATAGCCCTGCGCGGCGGCTGCGGGAACCAGTTTTTCCATCACCGGACGCGGGTAGCCGGAGCAGGAACCAATCTTCACGCCATCAGCCCGAAGCACGGCAATCGTGTCGATAACCCCGGCGATCGGCGCGGAAAAATCGACGACTTTGGCGATTTGCAGCGGCATAAAGGCGGCGTAAATTGCATCGATATCGGCGGCGGTCATCGCGCGACCAAACTTCGCCTGCCAACGAGTATCCACAGAAGGCAGTTTCCCCAACGCTTCAATGTGCTGCCATTTGCCGAGGCCCATTGGCACCCGAGCTTCTTCAAGGGTAATTTCCACATCAAAAGCCTGGCGGAAGGCTTCAACGAAAATCTGCGTTGGCGCAAAGGAGCCAAAATCGACGGTAGTGCCTGCCCAGTCAAGAATCACGGCGTTAATACGGTTCATGGCGGTTCCTTAATGTTGCCAGTACATGGCGTTTTTGATGGCCGCCAGCAGGGCGGTAATGTCGGCGTCGTACACTTCACCGATGTTGCCGATGCGGAAGCAGTCGCTCTGCGATACTTTGCCCGGATAGATAACGAATCCCTGCTCTTTGAGCCGCTGATAGAAATCCTTAAAGCGATACTGCGGGGCTCTCGGGGAGTAAAAAGCGGTAATAATCGGCGAATGCAGGCTGTCATCGAGCAGCGGCTGGAAACCTAACTCGCGCATTCCCGCCACCAGACGCCGCTGATTCGTGCTGTAACGCTGGTGGCGCGCGCTCACGCCGCCTTCTTCCGCCAGCTACTTCAGCGCCTGGGCGAAGGCCAGCACGGTATGGGTCGGCGAGGTAAAACGCCACTTGCCGTGATTATCCTCCATGCAGCGCCACTGGGCGTAAAGGTCCAGCGACAGCGAGCGCGAACGGCCTTTGCAGGTTGCCAGTTCAGCTTCCCGGGCGATGACGAACGCAAATCCCGGCACCCCCTGGATGCATTTGTTGGCGGAGCTGATCAGGTAATCGATATTCAGTTTAGCAATATCCATCGGGATACCACCGAAGCTGCTCATCGCATCGACGATATAGCGTTTGTCGTAACGCTGGGCGAGGACCGCGACTTCTTCGATGGGGTTAAGCATCCCGGTGGTGGTTTCGCTGTGTACCATGGCGATATAAGCGATCGCCGGGTCAGTTTGCAGGATCTGCTCGATCGCCACCACGTCCGGGCGAGAGACTTCTCCACAGTCGTACGGGTGATAAGCAATGCCCATCAGCTCCGCCATCTCGATCATCCGTGCGCCGTAGGCCCCGTTGCTGATAATCAGCACCTTGTCCTGAGGGCCGATAGCGCTGCCGAGCACCGCTTCGACCGCGTAGCTGCCGCTGCCTTGCAGCAGCACCGAGGTGTAGCCGTCGGCTGGCGTCGCCAGCTCAACCAGCTGCTGGCGGATGAACTGGACCACGCCGAGATTGTAGTCGTCGTCCCAGGTACAACTATCGGACAGCATCGCCTCTTTCACCGTACGGGAAGTGGTCAGCGGGCCGGGGGTCAGCAGCAGGTAATTGCTCGCAGTCATTTTTATCACCATTGGTCTATACCAGATGTTTTTTATGATGACGATCGTAGCCTGCAAAGGTCAAAGGAAAAGTGGCGCTGCAACAAAAAATTCATCTGATTATGTATAATGGCCGCATCAAATTTGGTCGCGAGCGAACATGAAATCACCCTCTGGCGAAACCCCGCAGTACCTGCTGATCAAAGCGCAGCTTCAGGCGCGTATTCAAAACGGCGCGCTGAAGAGCGGCGACAAACTGCCGTCCGAACGCGAGCTGTGTGCACTGTTCAATACCACGCGCATCACGGTGCGCGAGAGCCTTGCGCAGCTGGAGGCCAGCGGCGTTATCTACCGCGCCGATCGCCGTGGCTGGTTCGTGACGCCGGAGCGTCTGTGGCTGGATCCGACGCAGAATACCAACTTCCATAAGCTGTGCCTGGAGCAGGGGCGGGAGCCGAAAACGGTGCTGCTGGATGGGCGTTTAACTGCGGTACCGCTGGATGTCATGGCCCCGCTGGCATTGCAGCCGTTCGACCAGGTTTACCTGCTTACCCGCCTGCGCCACGCCGACGGGCGGGCAATTTGCTACTGCGAAAACCACTGTCTGCCCGCCAGGGTTCCGGAACTGCTACGCCACGACCTTAACGGCAGCCTGACCGAGATTTATCAGACTCATTATGATCTGATATATACCAGTATGCATTTGTCGTTCTGGCCGACCTCGATGCCGCCGCAGGCCGCCGAAGCACTGGGAGTGATGGAAGGGCGTCCGGCGCTGCTGCTGCGCCGCCTCAACTACGATCAGCACGGTCGAATTCTCGATTACGACATCGAATACTGGCGTCACGATAGCCTGCGTATTGAAGTCGATACTCATTGATTTTATTGGCTCCGCTCGTAGGTTTTCCCCGGGTCGCGGCTACGCCTTACCCGGGCTACGGGTTCACCGCCGTCTACGATCGCGTAGCCCGGACAGGCGCGTCAAGCGCCGCCTCCGGGATCGGCCTCCGCATTGAAATCCTCTGCATCATGCTTCCCGGTGGCGCTGCGCTGACCGGGCTACGGGATCGAGCAGCCTGCTGGTTTGGTAGCCCGGACAGGCGCGTCAAGCGCCGCCTCCGGGATCGGCCTTCACATTGAAATCCTCTGCACCATGCTTCCCGGTGGCGCTGCGTTGATCGGGCTACAGATTCACAGCAGCCTGCTGGTTTGGTAGCCCGGACAGGTGCGTCAGCGCCGCCTCCGGGAAAAGCAACGCACTGCTGTTTTTAACTCTTTCGACACACTTCATTCATCGTTTTGTCATAAACCCCCGGTAGCGTGAAAACCAATCTGGTATAGACCATTCAATTCACTCACCCGAAAAGGCTGACACGATGAAACTCTCCCGACTCGCTCTGCTATCCGCTATCGCCCTCGCCAGCGCCCCGGTTTGGGCTGATGGCGTGGTTACCGTCTATTCCGCTGACGGCCTGCACGATGGCGACAACAGCTGGTACAAAAATCAGTTCGATGCCTTCACCAAAGCGACGGGCATTAAAGTACAGTATGTGGAAGGCGGCTCCGGGGCGATTGTCGAGCGTCTGGCGAAAGAGCGCACCAACCCGCAGGCTGACGTGCTGGTGACGGTCCCGCCGTTCATTCAGCGCGCTGCCAAAGAGCAGCTGTTAGCCGAATTTAAGCCGCAGAGCAGTGAACAAATCCCCGGCGTCCACGACCGCTACTCGCCGCTGGTTAACAACTACCTGACCTTTATCTACAACAGCAAGCTGCTGAAAGCCGCCCCGGCCAGCTGGCAAGATCTGCTCGATAGCCGCTTCAAAAACAAGCTTCAATACTCCACGCCTGGCCAGGCGGGCGACGGCACCGCCGTGATGCTGCAGGCATTCCACAGCCTGGGTAGCAAAGACGCGGGTTTCGACTATCTCGGCAAACTTCAGGCGAACAACGTTGGCCCGTCGGCTTCGACCGGCAAGCTGACCGCGCTGGTCAATAAAGGCGAGCTGTATATCGCTAACGGCGACCTGCAAATGAACCTGTCGCAGATGGCGCGTAACCCGAACGTACAAATCTTCTGGCCGGCGGATGCCAAAGGCGAACGCAGCGCGCTGGCGCTGCCCTACACCGTCGGCCTGGTACAGAACGGTCCGAACAGCGAAAACGGCAAAAAGTTGATTAACTTCCTGCTCGATAAACCGGCTCAGACCAGCGTCAGCGCGCTCTCCTGGGGGCTGCCGGTGCGTAGCGATATCGCGCCGGAAGATGCCAACTTCAAAGCAGCAAAAGCGGCGATTAGCGGCGTGAAAAGCTGGGAACCGAACTGGGACGATGTGGCGGTTTCACTGTCGGCGGATATTGCCCGCTGGCACCAAGTGACGGACAGCGAGTAAGCGTGATGTTGATGAAAACGACTGCCCCTCACACCCCATTATTGGCGGGAACCACCGGGATTACTCTCGACTCGCTGCGCGTTTCTTATCACGGCAACGTGGTGCTAAAGCCGCTGTCATTAACCATTGAACCGGGTGAAGTGCTGGCGCTGATTGGCCCCTCCGGCTCCGGGAAACCACGGTGCTGCGGGCGATAGCCGGATTTGTGCAGCCTGCGGGTGGTCGAATTTTGATTGGCGACACCGACGTCACTCATCTGCCGCCGTATAAACGCGGCCTCGGGATGGTGGTGCAAAACTACGCCCTTTTCCCGCATATGAAGGTGGAAGATAACGTTGCTTTTGGCCTGCGGGCGCAGAAACAGCCGAAAGCCTTGATCGCCGAGCGGGTCAAAGAAGCGCTGAAAATCGTCGGTATGGCGGATTACGCCAGCCGCTATCCGCATCAGCTCTCAGGCGGCCAGCAGCAGCGCGTCGCCATTGCCCGCGCTATCGCCGTGCGCCCACGAGTACTGTTGCTCGATGAACCGCTTTCCGCGCTGGATGCGCAAATCCGCCATAACATGGTGGAGGAAATCGCCCGCCTGCACCGCGAACTGCCGGAGCTGACGATTCTCTACGTCACCCACGATCAGACCGAAGCCCTGACCCTGGCGGACAAGATTGGCATCATGAAAGACGGTTCGCTAATTGCTCACGGCGAAACCCATCAGCTTTACCACTATCCACCCAATCGTTTTGCCGCTGAGTTTCTCGGGCGCGCCAATATCCTACGGGCGACGGCGCTGAAAGATACCGTGGGGCCAGGGCTGGTCAGCGTTAGCTGCGGCGGCGGATTGATTAACGCTTTCAGCCACGGCGGCCAGCACGGCAACAACAAGCTGTTGTGCATACGTCCGCAGCATATGAGCCTCGCACCGCGAACAGCCACCAGTAACCGGCTTAACGCCACCCTGACGTCGGTGCACTGGCAGGGCGATCTGACCCATCTGCTGTGCGATGTGGCGGGGGAAACCGTGCGCATTGTGATGACTCATGTGAACCCGCTGCCGCATGCGGGCGACAAGCTGGCGCTCTATTTTGAACCCAACGATGCGGTCCTGATTGAGGTGTAATGATGTCGCAAACCTTAACCCTCTCGCGCCCGGCCCTGAATCTGCGGCCCTTTCTGTGGCTACTGCTACCGCTGCTGGTGCTGGCAACGCTATTTTTCTATCCGCTGCTGCTGATTGCTGAGCAGGCGCTGCGCGATGCCAGCGGTCACCTGAGCCTCGGGACTTTCTGGCAGGTGGTGGAATCCCGCCGTTTTATTAACGCATTGCTCAATACGCTGCAAATCGCGGTCTTTGCCACGCTGGGCTGCCTGCTGCTCGGCAGCGTGCTGGCGCTGATTCTGGTATTTATTCCGTTTCCCGGCAGCCAGTTGATCGGCCGGGTCATTGATACCTTTATCGCCCTGCCGACTTTCCTCATCACTCTCGCATTCACCTTTATCTACGGCTCGGCGGGCTTGCTGAACGGTACGCTGATGTCGCTGTTTGCTTTCGAACTGCCGCCAGTCGATTTTCTCTATTCGATTCAGGGGGTGATTCTGGCGGAAATCACCGTTTTCACTCCGCTGGTGATGCGCCCGCTGATGGCCGGACTGCGGCAGATTGATAAAAGCCAGCTCGAAGCGGCGAGCATTCTTGGCGCCCATCCGCTGCGGGTCATCGCGCAGGTGATATTCCCGGCGGCGCTCCCGGCGCTGATGGCAGGCGGCAGCCTGTGCCTGCTGCTGACCACCAATGAATTCGGCATTGTGCTGTTTATCGGCGCGAAAGGGGTCAATACCCTGCCGATGATGGTCTACAGCAAAGCCATTCTCGAATCGGATTACGGCGTGGCCTGCATGATTGCGCTAATAAATATTCTGCTGTCGCTGGGGCTGTTTATGCTCTACCGGCTGGCCGCCGCGCGTACCGGCGCAAGGAGCTAACGATGTTGATTTGGTCGCGTAAAGGCCGTTCGGCAGCGGGTGCGTTGGCGGTAACGCTGTTTGCCGGGTTCTTTTTTCTGCCGCTGGCGGTGATTTTAATGTCCAGCCTGAGCCAGCAGTGGAACGGCCTGCTGCCGTCCGGCTTTACCCTCGGGCACTTCGTTAATGCGTTTCGCGGCGCGGCGTGGGATTCGCTCTTTTCCAGCCTGATGGTCGGTTTCTGCGCCAGCCTGTTCGCCCTGCTGTGCGGCATGTGGGCAGCGCTGGCCCTGCACCAGTACAGCACGAAGCTGCAAAAATACCTCGGGCTGATGTTCTATTTGCCGAGCGCCATTCCATCGGTATCCGTGGGTTTAGGTATTCTGGTGGCCTTCAGCCAGGGGCCTCTACAGATGAACGGCACCTTCTGGATTGTGCTGGCGGCGCACTTCGTGCTGATTTCCGCCTTTACCTTCAGCAACGTTTCCACCGGCCTGGCGCGGATTTCCGCCGATATCGAAAACGTCGCCTCCAGTCTTGGTGCATCGCCGTGGTATCGCCTGCGCTACGTTACGCTGCCGCTGATGACGCCGTGGATGATCTCCGCGCTGGCGCTGAGCCTGTCGCTATCGATGGGGGAGCTGGGCGCGACGGTGATGATCTACCCGCCGGGATGGACGACGCTGCCGGTCACCATTTTCAGCCTGACCGACCGCGGCAATATCGCCGACGGCTCGGCGCTGACTATTGTGCTGGTGGGGGTGACGCTACTGCTGATGATTAAGCTTGAGCGCATCGCTCGCCGGATGAGCCAGCGTTAGCGCTATTTCTCGGTGGCGCTGCGCCGACCGGGCTACAGGTTACAGCCGTTTACGATCTGGTAGCCCGGGTAAGGCGTTTACGCCGTGACCCGGGATTCACCTGAAGATGCTTAAAGAAACAAAGCCTTATCGCGCAGAATATGATCGTTGCCGCGACGGCGGGTAAAGCCGATGCGGTCGAAATATTCCAGGATCTGAATTGCCAGCTTGCGCCCGACGTTCAGCGTATCGCGGAAATCTGCCGCACAGGTGGAACCCTTTGCCAGATCCAGTTCGCGGATCATTTTGGCGAATTCGACAATCCGATCGTTGCGGTAGTAGCGATCTTTAACGATCGCAGTAATCATCCCCTGCTGCGCTGCCTGGCGTAATACTGCGCGCATCAGTGACTCCTCGACGTTGGCTTCCCGCGCCAGATCGCGCACCCACCATGGCTCATCGGCAAACAGCCCGGCGACCCGCTGCCAGATGGCCTGCTGCTCGTCGGTAAAGCCCGCTTTATGCTCCGGCAGATGCAGCCAGCCGTGATGGCTGTGAACAATACCGCTTTCGCGCATCTGCTCAATCAGCAGCAGCACCAGCGCTTCATCTTCCATCGGCAGCGCAATACGCCGCAGACGTTCGCGGCCCGGACCCGGCTCATCGCGATGCTGATCGTGATAACGCGCCAGGGCGTCGAGCAGCTTCCGCTGCCAGCGTGCCGCCAGCGGAGCGCTAAGCAGACTGTTCCCCGCCTGGAGATAGTCAGGACGGCTAATCAGCGCATTCAGGCCCTCGTCGCTGAGCTGACGCGCCCAGGCGAAATCATCAAGGCGAACCGCATCGCGCTGCAGATGAATATCCAGCGCCTGAACGTCATCGTCCTGCGCGGCTGCTAGCGCATGCAGCCACTGTAAATATTCCGGCTTACGCTTGCCCCGGCGCGGTGGATTCAGCGCCACCACTCGCGCACCGGCTAGCGTCAGGCGAGCGGAAATATCGCGCAGCACCAGACGGTCGTTATCCGCCAGACGCAGCGGCGTATCCAGCACCAGCTCCGCCAAATCGCCCTCCAGCAGCGACACGCGCCCGGTAATATGGCTGGCGGCATGATGGATATGCAGCGGCTGCCACTGGCTCAGCGGCGTGTGGCACTGAAGTTCGACAATCACTCGTTCAGAGGCTTCCGGCGGCTGCACAGAGAGCAGCCAGTCGCCGCGATTCAGCGCCTCTTTTTGCGCATCGCCAGCGATATTCAGAGCGATGCGTTGACCGGCCCACGCTTGTTCGACCGGCTGATTCTGCGCGTGCAGGCCGCGCACGCGCATCGGTTTATCTACACCGGTCAACCACAGCGTATCGCCGATGTTAACCTCGCCGGAAAGCGCTGTCCCGGTGACCACTAGCCCCGCACCTTTGACGGTAAACGCGCGGTCGAGAGCCAGACGAAAACGCTGATGCTGCGGATGCGCCCGCGCACTGAGCTGAAGTAAATGCTCGCGCAGCTCGGCAATGCCCCGGTTTTCCGTGGCCGCTGTGGCAAACAAAGTAGCATCGGTAAAGCCAAATTCCGCCAGCACTGCATCGATTTCCGCCCGTACTTCCTCTACCCGCGCCGCCTCAACGCGATCCGCTTTGGTTAGCGCAACGGTTAGCGTCGGCTTTCCCGTAAGCTGGAGGATTGCCAGATGCTCGCGCGTCTGTGCCATCACGCCATCGTCGCAGGCCACCACCAGCAGCGCGTGATCGATGCCGCCAACGCCGGCCAGCATGTTGGACAAAAACTTTTCGTGGCCGGGAACGTCGATAAATCCCAGCACCCGTCCGTCAGGTTGCGGCCAATAGGCGTAGCCCAGATCGATAGTCATCCCGCGCGCTTTCTCTTCCGGCAGGCGGTCGGCGTTGATTCCGGTAATCGCCTGTAGCAGCGTGGTTTTGCCGTGGTCAACGTGTCCGGCGGTGGCAATAATCATCTCAATAACATCTCCATAAACCGGGTTTCTTCCTCAAGACAGCGCAGGTCCAGCCACAGGCGACCGTCATAAACCCTACCGATCACCGGCACGGGCAACAGACGCCAGCGGGCCGCCAGAGCCTCCAGTTGGCTGCCGCGACCATCGCGCGGGGTAAAGGTTAGCGCCGCGCTGGGTAAACGGTCCACCGGCAGCGACCCGCTACCAATTTGCGACAGGCACGGCTCAACCCGTAGGTCAAAATCAGCATAATGCGCCGCCAGTACGGACAGTACGCGCTCGCCCTGCTGGCGAATCTCATCCGCCGGGCGGGTCAGCAGGCGCAACGTCGGCAGCTCGGCGGCCAGTTTTTCCGGGTGTAGATAGAGGCGCAGCGTGGCTTCCAGCGCCGCGAGGGTCATTTTATCCGCCCGCAGAGCACGTTTCAGCGGATGGCTTTGCAATTGCGCAATCAGCGCCTTTTTGCCGACAATAATCCCTGCCTGCGGGCCACCCAGCAGTTTATCGCCGGAGAAGCTCACCAGGCTGACGCCTGCGGCGATCAGCTCTTGTGGCATCGGCTCTTTCGGCAGGCCGTAGTGACTTAAATCGACCAGCGATCCGCTGCCAAGGTCAACCACCACCGGGATTTTCAGCTCGCGGCCTATCTCGGCCAGCTCGGTTTCATCGACGGCTTTCGTGAAGCCCTCGATGCTGTAGTTGCTGGTGTGCACCTTCATTAACAGGCCGGTATTTTCATTGACCGCCTGACGATAATCTTTGGCATGGGTGCGGTTGGTGGTCCCCACTTCATGCAGGATACAGCCCGCCTGGCGCATCACGTCGGGAATGCGGAACGCACCGCCGATTTCCACCAGCTCGCCGCGCGATACCACCACCTCGCAGCCGCTAGCGGTCGCCGCCAGCATCAGCAACACCGCAGCCGCGTTGTTGTTGACGATACAGGCATCTTCCGCGCCGGTTATCCGGCAAAGCAGCTCAGCCAGCGCCCGGTCGCGGTGACCGCGTCCGGCATCGTCGAGATCGTATTCCAGCGTGACCGGCGCACGCATCGCCTGAGCAACCGCCTCAACCGCCGCCTCCGCTTGAATGGCGCGGCCCAGATTGGTGTGCAATACGGTACCCGTCAGATTGAAAACCGGGCGCAGCGCGCTCTGCTGCGTCTGCGTTAATCGCCGCGTGGTTTCCTGCAACCAGTCATCGCTCCAGCCGGGTAGCGCCTGGCTCTGGCGGATGTGCTCTCTTGCTTCTTCCAGCATCTGGCGCAGCAGCGTCACCGTCTGGGAGTGACCATATTGCGTCAGCAGCGTGGAAAATGCGGGTTCGCGAAGTAGGCGATCGATGGCCGGAAGCCGGGTGTAAAGCGCACGAATCTCGGTAGTCATGAATGGGCCTGGCGGTAAGTTATTTTCCCCCCTCCCGACGGGAGAGGGAGTCAACAAATAAGCGGTGATTGTAACGCCTCCGGGCAGAAACTGTTACCTGCCTGGGTCAACTCCTCGGCGGTTCGGTGCGCGCAAAGCTGGCGCGCTGAAAGAGCGAATCCACCAGCCTGACCAGCTTAGGGCGGGTGGCGCACCAGCCCGGCGCGACGCGGCGAAAGTTAAGGTAAGCGATAGCGCAGGCCGCCGAAATGGTCGCCAGGTTGACTTCATCCGAGCGTAAAGTCCCGTCACTCGCATAGCCTTCCAGCGCATCCAGACCGCGCGCGACCTTTTCCCGTTGGCGTAGCAGTTCGCTTTCAGACTGCTGCGCTGCCGGGCGCGTTTTCTCTCGCACCAGAGCCAGTGCGGCTTCCATAACGCCATCAGCCAGCGCCTCAAGTTGACGCATTTTCAACGCGGCTTGTGGCTCCGCTGGCAGCATATTCGGCGCGACGCCGAGCTGCTCCAGGTATTGCGCGATAATCTGCGAATCGTACCAGCATTCACCATCGTCGGTGACCAGCGCGGGCACTTTCCCCAACGGGTTATACTGTGCTACGCCATTGACGTCGTTGTAAGGGAATTCGTTGACGAACTCGAAGGGAATATCTTTTTCCAGCAGAATGACGGAAATTTTGCGCACAAAGGGACTTGTATAGCTGCCGATCAGTTTCATTGCCTGCTCCTTTCGCCAACAAAAAGGTAAGTATGGTGCAGGCTGCGGTAAAAAACCGCGAAGCAAAAGGAAATTCCGCGAGCCCCGGCGCATTTCCCGGAGGCGGCGCTTGACGCGCCTTGTCCGGGCTACGGGTCCGCAGACGGTTGTGAACTAGGTAGCCCGGTCAGCGCAGCGCCACCGGGACGAAACAGCGCCAATGCATCAGCCTCGGGACATTTCCCGGAGGCGGCGCTCGACGCGCCTGTCCGGGCTACCGGCCCTCAGACGGTTGTGAACTAGGTAGCCCGGTCAGCGCAGCGCCACCGGGACCAAGCCGCGCCGATGCATCAGCCCCGGCGCATTTCCCGGAGGCGGCGCTTGACGCGCCTTGTCCGGGCTACCGGCCCTCAGACGGTTGTGAACTTGTAGCCCGGTCAGCGCAGCGCCACCGGGACCAAGCGGCGCCAATGCATCAGCCCCGGCGCATTTCCCGGAGGCGGCGCTTGACGCGCCTTGTCCGGGCTACGGGTCCACAGACGGCTGGAAACCTGTAGCCCCGACTTGTTTACGGTTAGAACTGATAAGCCACGCTGGCGCGGAAGCTCCGCCCCGGTTCGTAGTCCGCGCCCAGTACGCCATAGCTGTTGCGCGAGGTGTGGGATACATAGTTTTTATCAAAGATATTGTATAACCCCAGGCTTAAGGTCAGGCCATCCAGCGTACCGGAAGTCGGCGCCCATTCAACCGCCAGATCGTTCACGCCATAGCCGGGCTTTTTCGTTTCCGCATCTTTATAACGTGTGTAGAACAGCGAATTCCAGTGCATAGCAACATCATATTTCGGCAGCAGATACGTCAAACCAACGGTATATTTATCACCGGTATCACGCCCCAGAATATCGCCATATTTCGCGACGCCTTTGACCATCAATGGTGACTTATAATCGGTGCTGATATGGGAATAGCTGAAACGGGTAATAATATCGTTTACCGCATAATTTACCGACGCTTCATAACCATCGACAACCGCATTACCGGCATTGAAACGCTCCGTGAGTTCAGAAACGCCGGGAACCGCCGTCTGGACGATAAGATTGTCGTAATGCGTGCGGAAATATTTGCCGACAATACTGAGTGAGTCGTCTTGCGCAATGAGGCCGCGATGGTCGAAGAAAATCCCGACCTCTTTGTTATCACCCGTTTCCGGATCGAGCTGGTTTTTCTGGTTAAACTCGCTGGAATTCACGCGGATTGACTCCGTGGTATCCGGCGCACGAAACAGCTCCGTATAGTTAGCAAATAAGCCAAAACCGGATTCAAAACGATACTCGGCGCCAAAGGCTTTGGAGAACTCAGTGAACGTCTGATCCTGATCGCCCAGCATATCGGCCTGGTAATGATCGTAGCGGATCCCCGGCGTGAGCGTCAGCCCGCCAAACTGCACGGCATTTTCCAGATACCCGGAGTTGCTGGTCCCCTTTTCGCCGTCCCAGGAGGCAGTTTTTCGGCCGCTGGAATACTGGTAATCATCACGGTGGTTTTTGGTCTGGAACCATTCGTAGCCTACGCGTAGCGTGTGGCCAAAAGCGCCGGTCTGGAATTCTGAGCGGTTATCAACGTTAACGCCCCAGGTTTCCACATTGTTCACCCAACCGCTATCCAGACTATTCCAACGCTTTTTAACGCTGGCGCTCGCTTCGCCGGAACGAATCGCTGCGGCCATATTTTTATGCGGCTGGCTGCGATCGAGTTCATTTTTGGTGTGATAGCCAGCGACTTTCAGATCGATCCAGCCGCTACCATCAACCGCTTCATAAGCGAGGGTTTGGGTTTCGCGGATGAAGTTTTGTGCCGTGTAGTCCTGGAAATTCGCGGTGGTCGTCGGGCGATAAGAGAATTCTGCGCGGAACGGATATTCGCCATCCGATTTTACGCGCTCAGCCGAGGCCTTTATTTTCTGCCCTTCAAAAAGATCAACGCCAGCCTTGAATAAATAGCTCTTATCTTTGCCATCTGCGCCGATACGCGTGCCGTTGCCGCTCTCACCGTAGTCGTAATCGCTGCGGCTAATATAGCCCAGCAGGTCAACGCGATCCGCTACCCGCCCAAATAGCGTCAGCGAATTAGACCATTCGTCGTTATTGGTGTCATAGCCGGTTTTTACCCGAGCGCCAAAGCTTTCGCCCGGCCGCAATAAATCAGATGCATCAACAGTGGTGAATTTCACCGCGCCGCCCAGTGCTCCAGAACCATTGACCACAGAGTTCGCACCCACTGAAACGTCAACCTGCTTTAATAACGCCGGGTCAATTAATAAATTACCGCCATGGTGAAAAAGGTCGCCCATCTGGCGCGCACCATCAATGGTGACGTTAATGCCTTTATCACTCACGCCGCGCATATAGATTTGCTGATTGAATCCGTTGGTGCCCCCAACGTCAACGCCAGGAATATCACGCAGAATATCTTTGATTAGCTCCGGCTGACGGGCGGCGATTTTATTCGCGTAAACGCTGGTTTCTTTTGGTGTGCTTTTAACCGATGCCACAACTTTAATCGTCTCAGCATCCTCAATTTTATTATCCGTTTCGGCAAATACCGGCGCGCATAACAGCACGGTTGCGCCAATTAATAATTTCTCACGTCCATATGTGGACATACTCGATCCCTCACAATGTGAATAAAAGTGAGAATCATTTTCATTATTAATTGCAATAAGTTAATCTTACTTACAAAACTTTACTGATTAAGCCAATATATTCGCCATGAACAAATAATTAATTAATATATTTTTTAATTAATTATTCACGCAAGGAATATTTAAGCAAGAAGATTAATACGCTGTCAGTAAATAACAAACAAGGAGAATCATAGGATTACCCGCCGGATTATTTTTGCCTGCGGGTTTTAAACAATATGCTTACTCTGAAGATTCGCGCTTAATACGCTCTTTTATCAATAGTTCTTTAATCGACAAACCGGTAACGCCGCTATCGCGTAAGTTGTGGCGGGTAATTTCGGTGCACAGGAATTCAATGATAAACAGCTGAGCAATACGCGTTGAGATGGAATCACCCTGCATCGGCCCCGCTTCGCCGCTGGTCAGCCAGAAGGTGTTCGCCAGCTCAGTGAGCGGAGAATGAGGGCTATGAGTAATTGCCAGCGTCCAGGCTCCCTTCTTTTGCGCAAGACGGAAGGCGTTAACCACCTCCGGCGTTTCCCCGGAGTGCGAAAAGGCCACCACCAGATCATCGGCCTTCAGGTTTGCCAGCTTTAAGGTCATGGTGAAGCGATCGGTAAAGGCTTCGGAATCAATCCCTAAGCGGTTCATCTTATCCCGCGCTTCCAGCGCCGCCAGCCCCGATGCGCCAAAACCGACAAACATCACCCGTCGCGCGCTTAAAAAGCGCTCGACCACCGGTTTGACGATTTTCATCTCCAGCAGGCCGATGGTTTCCCGGGTTGAGGTTTCAATGGTGAGCGCGATTTTTTGCGCCACGTCGTTGCGCGAATCATCAAGGAAAATATCCGGCGACGAAGGCAGCGATAAATCGCTATCGTCCAGCAGCTCGCGCTTCAGATCCGCTTTCAGGTTCAATAGCCCGGCGTAACCAATTTTCTTGCAAAAACGGATGATGGTGGCTTCGCTTACGCCAATTTCCAGCGCCAGCTTTTTCACCGGTAGCTGCACCACCTGCGCCGGCTGTTGCAGGATATAACCCGCTATTTTGCCGTCCGTTTCCCCGAGGTTACTGAGAATATTGGCGAGGTAGACGCGTACGTTTTTTTTATTCACACTCACTGTGGGCTCTCCTGACCGCGCGTTAAGTCAGGTAGTTTAGCCCGCTTGCCGTTCGCTGTCTGCCGGGAAGCTTAGTGAGAGCTGATGGTGGTGCGTTTCCCCCGCCGCCAGCCACTCAATGCCGCGCTTATGGATTATTTGCCCATCAAAATGGGGATCGTCGGTGGTGCCGTTGAGCGGCTCCACGCACAGCAGATCCGCACCAGGAACGCCCCATAGCGCCAGCCATTTCTGGCTGCCGGAAAAGGCGATTTGTTCCCAGCCATCCGGGGAGCAGACCGCCCAGCGATTACCCTCTCCCAGCGCAAAATAGACCGCGCCTCCGGCAAAGCTATCCGGCGACAAGATAAACGCCGAGACGTCCGGCGCGTCGTCGGGGATCGCCAGCGTGCGCCGCACCGTCGCAAAGGGACCCGCACAGACGCGATCGAAACGCACCTGCCAGCCCGGCTCGCGGGCAATCGGCAGCGCGAAGCCGGGATGCCAGCCCAGCGAGTAGCCCCAGGGCTGGCTGTCCTCGTTAATCACCGCCCAGTCTACGCTGATGCCATCGTCATTTAGCCGCCACGTCAGGCGTATGCGCCACGCAAACGGCCAGACCTCGCGCGTTTCAGCGGTGTCGGAGGCCTCAAGGATCAGATGAGTGGCGTCCTGCGACACGCAGGTGAACGTCTGGTGGCGCAGAAATCCGTGCGCGGTAAGTGGAAAAAAACGCTCGCCCTGCCATAAGCCATTGTGGATGAGCTGCCCCACAACAGGAAACAGCTGCGTCGCCGAGTTGTTCCATACTCCCGCCTGCGGTTGCCATATCCAGCTGCGCTGGCGATGGTTATCCCACAGCTCGCTTAGCTCCGCGCCAACAGCCTGCACCACCATACGGAAACGCGCATTTTCCAGACGCCACTCCATGTGATTCTCCTAAGCCGTGCGCAGCAGCAGCCGCGTCTGATAGACCATCGCCCGATGCTTGTCGCCGGTAAACAGGCGGTCAATCAGCGTGAAGATATCAGCCTCATCAATCACTTTATCCTCAGCAAGGTCCAGCGTCTGTGAATCGCTGTTGCGCATGAGGAACGCCAGCGCTTCCGCGACGCCCGGATGCCCGCAGGTATAACCCGCCGTTGATTCCTGCTGGCACACAACGAACTGCTGGTCGCGTTCGGGCGACAGAGATCCCAGGTCGAAACGCGTATACAGATCCGGCGGCGCATCATGCTGGCGCATCACTGGGATTATCGCGCTGGCATAATGCTGAGATAGCGCGCTATCGGTGACGGGGTGCAATTGCCGCGGATCGTTTTTGACATCGAACAGCTTGTCGCCAAAGCGCCACGGGTTGAGATAGCCGAAGGTGGCAGGGATCTGCATCACCTGCACGCCCTGGGTGAAATCAAAGCCGGGGTGAATACGAATATCTTTCAGCTCGTCGATTTTAAACGGGCTGTCGATGCGCGTTGGCATCAGCGTGTATTCGTACAAATGCGCTTTATCCTGCTCGCGCGGGCAGCGCATATAGACGTAATCGCCGTCGGTGATATTGATATGCCCGCCAAAATAGCCGAACAACGCGTAGTCGCGAATGGCTTCATCGCGCTCAACCGCCGGGCGCAGCGGCTGCCCGGTCATGGTTGCCGGGCGCGGGACGTCAAAGTACTCCAGCAGCGTCGCCGGGATATCAATGGTCTGGGCCAGCGCCTGGCGCCGCACGCCTTCAGCCTGGCAGCGCGGGTCGCGAATAAAGAACGGCGTATTGGCGATTTCGTTATACACCGGCATGATATTTTTGCCCCACCACTGATGTTCGCCCAGCAGGAAGCCGTGATCGGTGCAGACGATAAACAGCGTATCGTCCCACAGGTCCAGCGCCTTGAGCTTATCCATCACCTGACCGAGATAGTCGTCGCACATGGTGATCAGCGCCTGGTAGAACTTGCGCACCTTGTCGTCGTCTTCACCGCCCGGCGCGCCGCAGTAGTAAGGCACCCAGCCGTCAAAGTCACCCGGTTTGCAGCCATACTGCGCGAGGTATTTTTCCGGGACGAAGAACGGTTCATGCGGGTCGAAACACTCAATTTGCAGGAACCAGTTTTCCTGGTCCCGGTTGGTTTCAAGGAACTCCATCCCGGCGCTGATGGTGCGATGGGTAAAGTGCTCCTCTTGCGTCGGCATCGCCGTGCGGTTGATTAAGTCCTGGGTCATGCGCCCTGCGCGGCGGCGGCGGGTCTCTTCATCTTCATTGCCCTGCCACTGGATCAGCGGCTTCTCCACCTGGCCTTTCCAGCAGTCTCCCTCCTGACCGCGAATAAATTCGAACGTCGAGTAGCGGGTATGGTAGGTGGCGCCGCCGTCGCGCCAGTAGTGTTTATGGTCGGTCACCATGTGCGTGTGGACACCGTGCTGGCGCAGGGCCTGCATCGCAGAGAAGTCGAACGGCTCCAGCGGCCCCCAGCTACGGTGCAGAAAGTTGTAGCGCCCGGTATGCAGCTCGCGACGCGCAGGCATACAGGGCATGCTGCCGACGTAGAAGTTGTCAAACTGCGCGGATTCCTGCGCCAGGCGCGTGAAGTTCGGCGTTATCGCATCCCCGCCGTAGGGCGCAAGGTGATTGCGGGTCAGGGTGTCAAACATCAACATAACTGCTTTCATAAGACTGCTCTCTTTATGAACCGATAAATTCTTCGACTTCGTTTTTAATCAGCGTCACATGTGGGCCATAAACCACCTGTACGCCCTGGCCGCGAATAAATGCGCCTTTACTGCCGAACTGTTTGAAATCATCCAGCTTGACCTTTTCCGCATCGTTGACGGTGATCCGCAAGCGGGTCGCGCAGCAGTCCACATCAACGATGTTGCCCCGACCACCCAGCGCCTCAACGATACCGGCGGCGCGATTGTCGCTTTCAACACTGACCGTCGACGTCTCTTCGCTTTCATCTTCACGGCCCGGCGTTTTCAACTGACGCCATTGAATGAGGAAGCGGAACGAGAAGTAGTAGGTGCAGAACATCACCGCGCCCAGCGGGAAGATGTAGATCCAGTTAGTTTTGGCATTGCCTTGCAGCACGCCGAAGAGCAGGAAATCCACCAGTCCGCCGGAGAACGTCTGACCAACGGTAATTTCCAGCATATGGGAGAACATAAACGCAAAGCCGGTCAGGACGATATGCACCGCGTAGAGCAGCGGCGCGCAGAACATAAAGGCGAACTCCAGCGGCTCGGTGATCCCGGTGACGAATGCGGTCAGGGCAGCAGAGAGCATCAGGCTGGCGACTTTCTTTTTGTTTTCCGGCTTCGCACAGTGATAGATAGCCAGCGCCGCGCCCGGCAGGCCAAACATAAAGTCGGCAAAGCGTCCCGCCATAAAGCGTGACACGCCGATGTAGTACTGGGTAACGGAAGGGTCGGCCAACTGGGCAAAGAAGATTTTCTGCGTTCCCTCAACCATGTGCCCGTTGACCATCGCTTCACCGCCGACGCTGGTTAACCAGAACGGCATATAGAAAATATGGTGCAAACCGAGGGGGATGAGGCACTTGAGGATCATGCCGTAAATCAATGTACCGACATACCCGGTCTTCTCAACGAGGATCCCCAGATGCGAAATCCCGGCTTGCACATGTGGCCACACCCAGAACAGCGCGACGCCAAGAAAGATGGCGAAGAAAGAAGTCATGATCGGCACAAAGCGCGAACCGCTAAAAAACGCCAGCATGTCAGGCAGCTGCGTTTTACCGTAGCGACTATGTACCCAGGAGGTCAGCAGGCCGCACATCACCCCGCCCAGCACGCCGGTTTGCAGCGTGGTAATCCCCAGTACGCTTGCCTGCCCGGCGGCGGCCAGGTTCTCGCTGGCCAGCGTGCCGTTCAGCAGCAACAACGCGCTGATGGCCTTGTTCATCACCAGAAAACTGAGTACCGCCGCCAGCCCGGCAGTGCCTTTGTCGCTACGCGCTAGCCCAACGGCAATGCCGACGGAAAAAAGCAGCGCCAGGTTGTCGAACACCACGCTGCCGCATAGGCGCATAACGGTAAAAATCGCCTGTACAACCTCGCCATTAAGAAACGGGTAGGTTGATAGGGTCACCGGGTTTGTGAACACGCCGCCAAAGCCCAGTAACAACCCCGCGGCGGGGAGAATGGCTATCGGCAGCATAAACGACTTACCCAGATTCTGTGCTCCAGCAAATAATCTGCTCATACGAATCCCTGATATTGGCAAATGAAGTTTTAGTTTCATGTTTATAGTGATTTAATGAAACTATTGTTCCGATCATTTGCGCAATTTGTCAACGCAGGACGCTGAAATAGTGACAGGCATCACCAAAAATTTTCGTCTGCGACGGAAGGGAATCATAAGCAACGCGAAGCCTGGTCATCCATACGATACAGGGATGACCAGGCACGCGATGTCAAAACGGGAAGGGGTTTTAGCAGATTGCTCGTCTGGAATTGCCCGGTGGCGGCTAGCGCCTTACCGGGCCTACGGGATACGCAAATGTCATTAAGCCCGCGACTTGTAGGCCGGATAAGGCGCTAGCCGCCATCCGGCAGAAATGCGAATACAATATCTAAAACAGGTTTGTCATCAATCTCGGTTTAATGGTCCAGATAGAGATAGCGCATCCAGCTGGTCATCCGCAGTAGCACTTTGCGCATCACCGAAACGTGGGTGAAGTGGTCGGAATAAACCGCCACCTGGGCGTAAATGCCGTCAGGTAGCGCGTCCACGGCGGCATTGGGATCGAGTTCGATGGTTGCCAGCACGCCGTCGGTACCCGGCGTGACCGTCAACGCTTGCAGCGTGCCCTGTGCCTGATACGTTCCCCCCGGCACCACCGGCAAAATACTGACCAGCTTGCCGTGGAAGACCTGTCCCGGCAGCGCGTTGAACACCGCTTCAGCATCGTCGCCCGCCTCAAGTCTGAGCAACGAATTTTGCCGGAACTGCGCCACAATCAGCCGTTTTTGCTGTGGGATAAACACCATCACCGGGCGCAGCGGCAGCGAGGCCGCATAGGTTCCAGGGCGAATCAAAACCTGGGTGATATAGCCGTCGCTAGGCGCACGCACGGTGGTCTGGTCGAGGTTATATTTCGCCTCCGCCAGCTGCGCGCGCAGGCTCACCACCTGCGACTGCTCGCCGTTAACCATGCTGTCGAGCTGACTCTGGATTTGCGCCTGCTCCGCGACCGATCCTTTCACCATCGCATCCTGGGCCAGGTAGTTTTGCCGGGCGTTATCGATATCACTTTCCGAAAACGGGTTTACCCGCGCCTGGCTGCCCTTCAGATAACGCTGATAGTCTTTATAGAGCCGATCGCGCTCCGCCGAGACGCGCGTGGTGTTTGCCTGGGCCTCAGAAAGCTGGGCTTTCAGCGTGTTGATGCCGTGAAGTGCGGTGACGAGGTCGGCCTGGAGCCTGTCGACCCGCGCCTGATAGCGTACCGGGTCGATGGTAAATAGCACTTCACCCTTTTTAACCCGTTGATTTGCTTTATCCGTGACGCTGCTAACCACCCCGGTCACCTGCGGGGTAATCGGAATAGAAATAACCGCTTTTTGCGCGGTAAAGGTGTAAGGATGGTTGTAGTTCATTAATAAAATAAGCGCGCTAACAATAAATACCCCGCCCAGCGCCGCAGTGGGAACCGTCCATTTATTTACCGGGATCTTGAATATTTTAAATATCGACCAGGCAATCGCCACGTAGGTTAAAATAATCAGCAGATCCATGAGTTATTTCTCCACCGAAGGGGGTTGGGCTGACGGTTGAAGACCGGTTATTCGCTGTTCGAGTGCGCTGACGCGCTGGCGAAGTTCGCTAATTTCACCCTCTTCTTCTGTCGCTTCAGGCGGCACGCCATCCCGCCGGTGCTGCATCCCCCAACCGCGTTCCGGTTGATAAAGCGTGGCCCAGATCCATAAGAACGGCCAAATGACGTGCAAAGTAAACAGACTCACCCAGCCCGCAACGTGAATCGCATCCGAGTGCGGGTGGTTGCGTTTCTTCGCAATCAAATAAGGGATGTCATGGAGAATGATGATTCCATAAAAAATCACCAGAAAAACGAAGATCAGAACGCCGAGCGCAAAATAATTGAGAAACATACTTTCCTCGGATTTACGCTAATTATTAATAGGATTTGTTTTGTGGCAGATAAAAAACGGCCGACAGATTGAGCATAATTCACCGATTTCATTTTCGCCATTGGCGACTAAAATGTTCTTTAGCGGATCGAGTTACTCAGTTACACGCTCTCGCGCTGAATGCGGCATAACCTGCCGGAGATCACACCAGGAGAAATCCAGATCAAAATATTTTGTGATTAACATCACAAATAAATAACAAACACTCAAAGATAATATGCGATGCACATCACACAAAACCCCTTAATTGCCTCGAAAATGCCCAGTTGTTGTTTTTTTACACATACATTTTGTGACAACGATCACTACATACACCTACCAGTCACCTATATTCATGTGATCTGTATCACACAAAAGTCCAGCGACTGGACAGCTTAACGATTCAGTGCCAGATTTCGCACTATCAAACAGGGTCCGGCTACCTCTGCCGCCACATTAACAACGAGCCTCGGGCTTTCAGCCTGCCGATAGCAAAAACAGAAGAAGGGGTGTTTTATGTCATCCGATATCAAGATCAAAGTGCAAAGCTTTGGTCGTTTCCTCAGCAACATGGTGATGCCAAATATCGGCGCGTTTATCGCGTGGGGTATTATCACCGCATTATTCATTCCGACAGGATGGTTACCGAACGAAACGCTGGCGAAGCTGGTTGGTCCGATGATCACCTATCTGCTGCCGCTGCTGATCGGTTATACCGGCGGTAAGCTGATTGGCGGCGAGCGCGGCGGCGTGGTCGGCGCAATTACCACCATGGGCGTGATCGTCGGTGCAGATATGCCGATGTTCCTCGGTGCAATGATTGCCGGTCCGCTAGGCGGCTGGGCGATTAAACGTTTTGACGTCTGGGTTGATGGCAAAATCAAATCCGGCTTCGAAATGCTGGTGAACAACTTCTCTGCCGGCATCATCGGGATGATCCTCGCCATCCTGGCGTTCCTCGGCATTGGTCCTGCAGTTGAAGTCCTGTCCAAAATTCTGGCGGCGGGCGTTAACTTCATGGTTGTCCACGACATGCTGCCGCTGGCGTCCATCTTTGTTGAACCAGCGAAAATCCTGTTCCTCAACAACGCCATCAACCACGGTATCTTCTCGCCGCTGGGTATTCAGCAGTCGCATGACCTTGGCAAATCGATCTTCTTCCTGATTGAAGCTAACCCGGGTCCGGGTATGGGCGTTCTGCTGGCATACATGTTCTTTGGTCGCGGTAGCGCTAAACAGTCTGCGGGCGGTGCGGCAATCATCCACTTCCTCGGCGGTATTCACGAAATCTACTTCCCGTACGTGCTGATGAACCCGCGCCTGATTCTGGCCGTTATCCTCGGCGGTATGACCGGCGTATTCACCCTAACTATCCTTAACGGCGGTCTGGTTTCTCCGGCCTCTCCGGGTTCTATCCTGGCCGTGCTGGCGATGACGCCAAAAGGTGCCTACTTCGCTAACATCGCCGCGATTGTGGCTGCGATGGCCGTTTCCTTCGTAGTTTCAGCCGTTCTGCTGAAAACCAGCAAGGTTAAAGAAGAAGACGATATCGATGCAGCGACCCGTCGCATGCAGGATATGAAAGCGCAGTCCAAAGGCGCAGCCACTCCGCTGGCCGCCGGCGATGTCGCTAACGACCTGAGCCACGTGCGTAAAATCATCGTGGCTTGCGACGCCGGTATGGGTTCCAGTGCTATGGGTGCAGGCGTGCTGCGTAAGAAAGTACAGGATGCCGGTCTGAGCAACATCTCCGTCACTAACTGTGCGATTAACAACCTGCCGCCGGATGTTGACCTGGTCATCACCCACCGCGACCTGACCGAGCGTGCGATGCGTCAGGTACCGCAGGCGCAGCATATTTCTCTGACCAACTTCCTCGACAGCGGTCTGTACTCCAGCCTGACCGAACGTCTGGTTGCGGCGCAGCGCCATACTGATAACGAAGAGAAAGTCCGGGACAGTCTAAAAGACAGCTTTGATGCGGCTGATACTAACCTGTTCAAACTCGGTGCAGAGAATATCTTCCTCGGTCGTAAAGCGGCCACCAAGGAAGAAGCGATTGTGTTTGCCGGTGAGCAATTGGTGAAAGGCGGCTACGTTGAGCCGGAATATGTCCAGGCGATGCTGGACCGCGAAAAACTGACTTCGACCTACCTGGGTGAGTCCATCGCGGTACCGCACGGCACCATCGAAGCTAAAGATCGCGTACTGAAAACCGGCATCGTGTTCTGTCAGTATCCGGAAGGCGTGCGCTTTGGTGAAGAAGAGGATGAGGTCGCTCGTCTGGTCATCGGTATCGCTGCTCGCAATAACGAGCACATTCAGGTGATTACCAGCCTGACCAACGCGCTGGACGATGAGTCAGTGATTGAGCGTCTGACCAAAACCACCAGCGTTGAAGAAGTTCTGACGCTGCTGAAAGCGTAACCTGTAGCCCGGACAAGGCGCGTCAAGCGCCGCCTCCGGGAAACGCCCACTCTCTCCTCATGCATGGGGAGAGGGTTAGGGTGAGGGAAAAGCCTCACCCCAGCCCTCTCAGGTAAAAACATTAATTGAAGGTTAATACTATGAAAGCATTACATTTTGGCGCAGGTAATATCGGACGTGGCTTTATCGGCAAACTGCTGGCAGACGCGGGGATAAAGCTGACGTTTGCGGATGTAAATCAGGTTGTGCTTGATGCCCTGAATGCCCGTCATAGCTATCAGGTTCACGTGGTCGGCGAAAATGAGCAGGTTGATACCGTTTCCGGCGTCGATGCCGTCAGCAGCATCGGTGATGAAGTCGTTGAGCTGATTGCCAGCGTTGACCTGGTCACTACTGCCGTCGGTCCGGTTGTGCTGGAACGCATTGCTCCGGCCATTGCTAAAGGTCTGGCTAAACGCAAAGCGCAGGGCATTACAGCCCCGCTGAATATTATCGCCTGCGAAAACATGGTCCGCGGCACGACTCAGCTCAAAGGCCACGTTTTTAACGCTCTGGCTGAAGAAGATAAAGCCTGGGTTGAAGCCAACGTCGGCTTCGTAGATTCCGCCGTTGACCGCATCGTTCCGCCATCCGCTTCCGCCACTCACGACCCGCTGGAAGTGACCGTGGAAACCTTTAGCGAGTGGATTGTCGACAAGACCCAGTTTAAAGGCGAGCTGCCGAATATCCCAGGAATGGAATTAACCGATAACCTGATGGCATTTGTCGAGCGTAAGCTATTCACCTTAAACACCGGACATGCTATAACCGCCTACCTCGGAAAACTGGCGGGTCACCAGACGATTCGCGATGCGATTCTCGATGAGAAAATCCGCGCGGTAGTTAAAGGGGCCATGGAAGAGAGCGGCGCGGTGCTGATCAAGCGTTATGCCTTTGATGCACAGAAACACGCAGCCTATATCCAGAAGATTATTGGTCGTTTCGAGAACCCGTATTTGAAAGATGACGTTGAGCGCGTTGGCCGTCAGCCGCTGCGCAAACTGAGTGCGGGCGATCGTTTAATTAAGCCGCTACTTGGTACGCTGGAATACGGCCTGCCGCATCTGAACCTGGTGAAAGGGATCGCTGCGGCGATGCACTTCCGCAGCGAAGAAGATCCGCAGGCGCAAGAGCTGGCGACGCTGATTGCAGAAAAAGGCCCTCAGGCCGCGCTGGCGCAGATTTCAGGTCTGGACGCGGCAAGCGATGTGGTGGCGGAAGCTGTTAACGACTATAACGCCACCAAATGAGGCAAGATCTGGCGCGGTCCGAACCGCGCCCATTACTACTCCTGTCAGATATGCAGGCAATAATGGAAGAAACACAGGCATTTGAAAACCGTGTGCTTGAGCGTCTGAATGCTGGCAAAACCGTAAGAAGCTTCCTGATCGCTACCGTTGAACTGCTGACGGAAGCGGTCAATATCCTGGTGCTTCAGGTGTTCCGTAAAGACGACTATGCGGTGAAATACGCAGTGGAGCCCTTGCTAGACGGCGAGGGGCCGCTGGGTGACCTTTCTGTACGCCTGAAGCTGATTTATGGCCTCGGGGTGATCAGTCGCGCCGAATACGAAGACGCCGAGCTGCTAATGGCCCTGCGCGAAGAGTTGAACCACGATGGTAATGAGTACAGCTTTACCGACGATGAGATTCTCGGGCCGTTTGGCGAGCTGCACTGCGTCGCTGCGCTGCCGCCGATGCCGCTATTCGACGATAGCGATGCGGAGCTGCTGGCAATGCAGAAACTGCGCTACCAGCAGGTTGTACGTTCAACAATGATGCTGTCTCTGACCGAGCTGATTTCTAAAATCAGCTTAAAAAAAGCCTTTCAAAAATCAACGCTCTGATTCGGTCTCTTGCTGGTCACACGTCGGCTGATAAAGCTGCCGATAATACTCCAGACGACGCAGAAACAGCTCCTCTTTGTCCGCCGGAATGTCTTGCGGTATATGCTGCAAACGCGGGGACTTTTTTAGATATTCCATAAAAGCCTGGCTTGAAGCCATAAAATCTACGGCCATATCAATAATACGCGGTACACCGTCGCCGATTTTCGCCATCACGCTCTCCTCTGCTCGGGGATCATCTTGTTAAGAATTAGCCAAAAGAAGGGATTTAGATGAGGAAAACGTGCTTAATGGCTGACAGGCTTCACAGAAATGAACATTCACCCACTCTGGTGGGAAATCCGTATAATATTCAAATTATTATAATTACTCACGCCGATTGTTATTGCGGGGAAAGTCGTGACGTTTTGATAAATAGCTACCCACAACGGAAGCGACAGCACATACTATAGTCTGATAACGCCCATTTCTTAATAGATTAAACCACCATGAAAGAAGTCGAAAAAAGTGAAATTAAGCGTCTGAGCGACCGTCTCGACGCCATCCGTCACCAGCAGGCCGACCTGTCGCTGGTTGAAGCCGCAGACAAGTACGCCGAGCTGGAAAAAGAAAAAACCACCATTGAGGCGGAGCTTGTTCGCCTGCGCGAAGTTCAGGGTCAAAAACTGAGCAAAGAAGCGCAGAAACTGATGAGCCTGCCGCACCGTCGCGCCATCACCAAAAAAGAGCAGGCCGATATTGGCAAACTCAAAAAAAGCGTGCGCGGGCTGGTTCTTGTCCATCCGATGACCGCTCTGGGTCGCGAAATGGGCCTCAAAGAGATGACCGGCTTCTCAAAAACCGCGTTCTGATCTTTTCGCTGCGAAAATCCCCCCGTAGCACTGCTGTTTGATCGGGCTACGGGATCGAGCAGTCTGCTGGTTTGGTAGCCCGGACAGATGCGTCAGCGCCGCCTCCGGGATCGGCCTTCGTATTGAAATCCTCTGCGCCATGCTTCCCGGTGGCGCTGCGCTGACCGGGCTACAAGTTCACAGCCGTCAGCGGTTTGGTAGCCCGGACAGATGCGTAGCATCGCCTCCGGGAATAAGTCGCCGGGTCAGGCATTCATGCCATGACCCGGGACTGCTTCACTCGCTTAGAACCACGCTTCAAACATGCCGCCAACGTTCAGCGAATCCAGCTGATCGTCTTTGGTGCCGTTGACCTTCGCAGTGCGCTTATTATCCACCTGACCGCCGGTCACGTAGAAACGCAGCATTGGGCGGAACTCTGGCCCCATACCGATCGCAATGTTCTGCGACAGCGTCAGCTTCCAGCCATGGTTGTCTCCGCCCTGATCGTAATCAACGCGCTGATAGCCTGCTTCCAGCCAGGTCGAATGCACATCGTTCCAGAAGTACATTGGACGGACAATCGCGCCGTAGTTTTTACGGTTGTCGGTGTCATCCTTGCTGTTGTCATAGTCGTGGAAGGCCAGCAGATATTCGATCTGCGCCTGCTGGGTAAACTTATAGTTGCCTTCGAAGCTGGCATAGATAGCGGTCAACCCGTCCGTTTTATTGTAAACGCTGTTATCCGAGTTATCGGAGTAGCGCAGGATAACCTTATTCACGCCGCTGTCATCGCTGTTGGTGTGGCTTAACAGCAGGCCGCCCTGCCAGGCATCGAGCTGCTCGTCGTTATCCACCGCTTTTGAATCAAAGCCGTAGTTGGCGTAGACCTCAACGTCGATCGGGCCCGCTTTGATATTGTGAGTTTTGGTGGTCAGCGCATAGTGACCATCATCGCCAGTGCCGGAGCCACCAGTACAGGTGATACGCGATGGGTTAGCCTCATCGGCCATCACTTCCGGGCTACAGGACTCCACCTGCGAGACCGCCGCCACGTCAAACTGTACGCCACCGATATCGAAGTTTTTCACCCCGGCGCCCTGACCGTCGTGGTTCATCCAGAAGTAGTCGTTGATCCCCTGTTGCGGACGTTGATGGAAATCGCGACCCGCCCAGATATAGGCGTTAGGGTTGGACTCCAGCACGTTGGTGACGCCGACGTAGGCTTTTTTCAGGTTAACTTCATCGCTCCAGTGGTCGAACATCACGTTGATATCCCAGATAGCGCCTTTGCTGCTCTTAAAGGCTTTAGTTATCTGGAATTCGCCGCCGTTGCCTTCGTTACCCAGACGACCGATTGCCGACGCGCCGTTATAGGAGCCATCCACGCCAACAAATTTCTGATCGCCGGTCTGGAATTGCGCGCCGTAGCGGGCGTAGCCGCTAAACTTCAGCCCGAACGGAACCGCCATATCCGGTGTCTGTGCGGCGGTTTGCGGGTTGGTCTCCAGATCCACCTTTTTCGCGGCGGCGGCGTCCATCTTAGCCTGACGGTCGGCCAGCGCTTTATCGACGGCTTTAGCCACAATGGCGTCAATTTGTTCCTGAGTAAAATCTTGTGCTAATACGGAAATTGGGCACAGCGCGGCGACGACCGCCATAGCTAATGGCAGCATTTTTACAGTTTTCATAATTATCTCGCTTTTAATAATTCATATATTCAGATAATAGCCATCCCGCTCTTGTTAATATCCAGAGCAAGTTGATTGTCAGTGATCTTATTAACTTATTTACTATACCCTAAATAATTCGGGTTGCAGGAAGGAGGCAAGTAAGTGAATCCCCGGGAGCTTACTTAAGTAAGTGACTGGGGTGAGCGAACGTAGCCAACGCACATGCAACTTGAAGTATGACGGGTATATTTAACGTTGATACAGATGAATAATCTCTTCTGAAAATTCGCGAGCCAGTAGAGAATTCATCAGATGGTCCTGGGCGTGCACCATAATCAGCGTCATCGGCTGACGCCCTTCCCCCTCGTCCTGCTCGATAAGCTGGGTCTGCATCTGGTGCGCCCTGCGGGCATAACCATCGGCCTCATTAAGGAGCAACCGCGCTTCATCTATATTACCGTTACGGGCACAATGAAGCGCTTCAAAACATAATGAGCGTGACTGTCCCGCGTTGACGATAATTTCCATTACCGCATCTTCTAATTCAATCATGTTATGTCCTGAGATCATTAACTTTATTATTTAAATAATGTGGTGAAAGTCCTTTTTCTGCATTATTTACGCTGTCATCTTAAAAATATATTCGTTTAATTATTAGCTAACGGTTTCAGCAACCGGTGCCGCGTTTTTTGCTTTTTCGACTTCAGTTTTCATTAAGGAGCGTTCGTAAGCGCGCAGGAATGGCAGATAGATAACCGCCGACATCACCATACAAATCACGCACATGACCACCGGGCTTAAGGTCCAGTTGGCAGCCCACGATGCGCCAATGGGAGCTGGCGTTGTCCATGGGGTCAGGGAAACGACCTGGCTCAGCCAGCCGAGACGCGTCGCGCCGTAAGCCAGCACGGCGTTGATCATCGGCACGAAGACAAACGGGATAAACATCATCGGGTTCATAATAATCGGCGCACCGAACAGAATCGGCTCGTTGATATTAAAGAAGCTGGGTACGACGCCCATTTTGCCAATGGTACGCAGGTGCGCCACGCGGCTACGCAGCAGCAGGAACGCCAGCGGGAGCGTGGAACCGACACCGCCGATTAGCAGGTAGTGGTCCCAGAAACCTTGCAGATAGACGTGGGGCAGAGCTGCACCAGCCGCCAGCGCCGCCTGGTTTGCCGACAGGTTGGCCATCCAGAACGGGTTCATAATCCCGGTGACAATCAGCGAACCGTGGATCCCGGCAAACCAGAAAATCTGGCACATCAGGACGGAAAGCAGAATCGCCGGCAGTGAGTCAGAGGCGGAAACCAGCGGCTCCAGCAGATGCATAATCGCCTGCGGCAGGATCATCCCGGTCTGCGCTTCAATAAACAGGTTCAGCGGATGCAGCGTCGCTATCACCACCAGCACCGGGATAAGGATTTCAAACGAGCGCGCAACGCCGGTCGGCACCTCTTTCGGCAGACGAATGGTAATGTTGTTCTGCTTCAGCCAGGCGTAAACGCGGGTGGAATAAATCGCGGTGATCAAGGCGGTAAAAATGCCCTGGCCGGAGAGGTACTGGGTGGAGATTTTGCCATCCGCATACGGCGCGGCAACCAGTAAAAAGGCCATAAACGCCAGCAGACCGGACATCACCGGGTCGAGCTGGAACTGGCGTCCCAGGCTGGCGCCAATACCGACAGAGATAAAGAACGTCATCACGCCCATGCTAAGGTTAAACGGCAGCATCAGCTGTTCGCGATACTGTTGGGAGAAATCCAGCCAGCCGCGGGCGAAACCGTTGGTAGTATCTGGCGAAAAAGGAGGGAAGATAAATACCAGCATGAAAGAGCCGATGATCATAAACGGCAATGCGGCAGTGAAGCCATCGCGAATGGCGATAACGTATTTCTGCTGCCCAAGGCGTCCTGCCAGCGGTGTAATTGATTGCTCGATCACGGCAATCATGGACTGATACAGAGAACTCATTTGCACACCTCTTAATGCGCCGCTTCTATCAGCGACAGAGCATAATCCAGGACGTTATCTCCCCGCTGCATCCCGTAGTCCATGGTATTGATTGGCTGGACCGGAATATTCAGGGAAGCGGCTTTCTCAGATAAAGTTTTCAGCATGTATTTCACCTGGGGGCCAAGAAGCACCACCTGGTACTGTGGAAACTGCATGTCAAATTCGGAAACACCATAAGCATCAATCTGCACCGGCAGGTTACGTTCCTTTGCGACATCGACCATCTTTCTGACCAGCATACTGGTGGACATCCCGGCAGAGCAGCACAGCATAATCTTGTACATCGACGACCATCCTCAAAATGTAAAAAGTTATTGCGTGGATGATTTGATATCAGACGGAAACCGGTTTCCATTTATAAAAAACAGAACTGTGATAACCGTCAAGATCTGTCAGCTATAGGGCTGATTAATTAGATTTGGCTCACATATTCCTGTGGTTTTTGCTACGTTTTTCCATGAAACGGAGAATCGGTTTCCAAATAAAAACGGAAACGGATATACTGCAGCTGGTTATTATTGAAGCGATTCAGGTCCAGGGATTTACAGGGATCGGACTGGCCCTGTCAGGGGAAAATGATGTCTACAATCAATGATGTATCACGCTTAGCTGGGGTATCGAAAGCCACAGTCTCTCGGGTGTTGAGTGGTTCGCGCGGGGTGAAGGAAGCCAGCCGACAGGCGGTGTTACAAGCGGCGGAAGAACTTAACTATCGGCCAAATATGATTGCGCAATCTTTGCTTAGTCAAACCACCGGCTGCATTGGCGTGATTTGCGCTCAGGACAATATTAATCAAACCACCAGCTACCTCTATGCCCTGGAAAAACAGCTCAGCCAGCACCAGAAACATCTACTGCTGCGTTTCGCAAATTCCCGCGGCAGGGTGATGCATTCACTGGAAGAGCTGACCTGCGGCCTTTGCGATGATGTATTGATTATTGGCGCACGGTTTCCACTAAATATCGACCGGCCTGACGTGGTGCTGATTGACTGCCTGGAAAGCGAAGGTGTGAACAGCATTCATTTTGACCACGCCTTTGCGGCGGAAACAGCCTGTAACTATTTGATAAGTCAGGGGCGGCGACAGATTGCGCTGATCCATCCGCAGGGCAGCGGTTTTGCCGATCAGGTGCTGCTTGGCTACAAGCACGCTCTGGAAAAGAGTTTCCTGCCGTTTAATCGCAACCTGATCTTTCTCGACAGCCATTCGCCTTCCGTGGCGGTGCAGGAGTTGGTAAACAACGCAACCACGCTGAATTTCAATGCATTGCTGGTGGCAAACGAGCAGCAGGCGCAGCTGGTGGTCCCGCAGCTCCAGGCATTCAATCGCGCGGTGCCAGAAAAAGTGATGGTGTTTAGCCTTGCGGGCTCGTTACAGCTACCCGGTATTCCGACCATTCCGGCGATTGAATATTCAATGGACGCAATGGCGAGTCGAATCGTCAGCTGGCTGACCGAAAAAACGCAAATGCTCGGCAGCAGCCCGCTGCGCGGGGATTTGATTATTCCAAACCGCTAATTACAACGCTTCGCCGCGGGCGCTACTGCGTCGGGCACTGAATGCCGCCGATCGCTTTCTGATAGGCGGCATCGTTGTTTTTATCCAACGCTCGCGCTGCGCTTTGCACGGCGACTTTATTTTCTGGTGACTCCAGCACGCGATTGGCAAATATCGTATCCGCCATGCCGCTGCTGGCAGGGCAGTTTTTCCTCACATCCTTCACTATCTGCTGCTTTTGTTGCTCAAACTTCAGTCCGGAGAGCGGTGCGGCTGTTGCCACACCAGGTAGCGCCAGGCAGATAGCCAACGACAGCGCAATACTCATTCTTTTCATCACGGATATCCTTATTTTTATTAAAGCGTTCCTCTAACTATAGACGCATTCCTGAGTGAGCCATTTTGCGTGCGGCTTTCCGCAAAAATGAAGCCGTTTCAACAGGTGAAATTTATCTTCCGTAGCGGCAAGCAAAGCGGATAAATCCCGGGTGCCCGCCGTCATTCGAGCGGGTACATTCCCGGCATTACGCTTCCAGGATGGCGAACCATGATGAAAAAAGGGACGACCTCAACACCGCATGATGCGGTTTTTAAACAATTTTTATCTCATCCCGATTGCGCCAGGGACTTTATCGAGATCCACCTGCCCGCTTCGCTGCGCCAGTTGTGCGATCTGCAAACGCTCAGGCTGGAGTCCGGTAGCTTTATTGAAGCCGATTTACGCGCCAGCTATTCCGATGTGCTGTGGTCGCTGAAAACCAGCGATGGCGATGGCTATATCTACGTAGTGATTGAACATCAGAGCACACCGGATGCCCATATGGCGTTCAGGCTGATGCGCTATGCGCTAGCCGCCATGCAGCGCCATCTGGACGCCGGGCACAAAACGCTGCCGCTGGTGGTGCCGATGCTGTTCTATCACGGCGCTAAAAGCCCTTACCCCTTCTCGCTGTGCTGGCTGGATGAGTTTGCCGATGCAATTGCCGCGCGTCAGCTCTATGCCGCCGCTTTCCCGCTGGTGGATATCACCGTGGTGCCGGATGACGAAATCATGCAGCACCGTCGCATAGCGCTGCTGGAACTGATCCAAAAGCATATCCGCCAGCGTGATTTACTTGGCCTGGTGGAAAAGTTAGCGGTGCTGTTGGTTAAAGGTTGCGCTAATGACAGCCAGATGAAAGCGCTGTTTAATTACATGCTGCAGTGTGGAGATGCGCCTCGTTTTGATGAGTTTCTTCACGAGGCCGCACGGCGCGTTCCTCAACATAAGGAGACACTGATGACCATTGCGGAAAGACTACGGCAGGAAGGGAGACAAGAGGGCAAGTTGGAGGGCAAGTTAGAAGGTAAACAAGAAGGTAGACAAGAAGAAGCGTTACGTATTGCCTGTTTATTTCTGGAGCAGGGGTTTGAGCGCGAGCTGGTACGGATGACTATCGGGCTCTCGGATGACGATCTGAATGCATTCCAGGACGCATCCCTCAAGATGGGGGAAAATTAATGACGATTGTAGAGAGGCTACGGCTGGAAGAGATACCACAGGAGTTACAACAAGAGTATTTGCTGGGATATCTGTTGGAATTTTACCTGAATTTTTATGAAGGATTTCAGGAAGGTAAACGAGAAGAGGCGTTACGTATTGCTCGTTCATGTCTGGAGCAGGGGTTTGAGCGCGAGCTGGTAAGGGTTGTTTGCCAGCTATCAGATGACGATATGAAGATGCTGCAAACTCAGGCCACAGCATCCTCAGCCAGATAATCGTCAGGCCGTTTTAACCCTACGCCGCGAATCCATGGCGATCAGCACCACCGAAGAGAGAATCAACAGAGTGCCCAGCCAGTCCGGGAGGGTAAACGTAATGCCGAGCAGCAGCAAAGAGAGCAAGGCGCTGCTCAGCGGCTCCGCGCAGCTAAGAATACCCGCCTTTGCGCCGCCAATCTTCTGCGCGCCGTTCAGGTAGAGGCTGAAGGTCAGCGACGTGCCGATAACCACCAGATAGAAAAATGCCAGCAGCAGGCTGCCGTTAACCACAAAATGGTTGTCCTGGCCGGCGTAGAACGGCAACAACATCGCGCCGCCGAGCAGCATGCTCCAGCCGACGATCGGCAGCGTGCCGTAGCGGGCAATCAGCGTTGAAGGATAAGTGGTGTAGAAGGCGGCAGCAAACGCCGAGGCGATACCCCAGAATAACGCGGCGGGGGAAATCGACAGCGTTGTCGGGTTGCCATGGGTGACCAGCAGGAAAGTACCCGCCAGCGAGGTACCGATAGCCGCCAGCACCAGCGGACTGGGGCGTGTTTTTCGGGCGATAGCAAACCAGGCGACGATAATCGTCGGCGACAGGAACTGCAGTACCGTCGCGGTGGCGGCGTTGGATTTCTCGATAGTCATCAGGAAGGTGTACTGCACGGTGAGCGCACCGAACAGCGAGAAGATCAGCAGGCTAATCGCATCTTTGCGGTTTTGCAGAACGCGAAATATTTTGTCGCCATGAACGAACGAGAGCATCAGAAGAATCAGACCCGCGAACAGCAGGCGCGTCATGGTCAGAAACGGCGATGACATCTGACTTTGCTGCATAATATATTGCGCACAGACGCCGGAACTGCCCCACAGCACGGCGGCTATTAGTACGTTCAGCATCCCTTTTTTGCTGGAGCCCATCTTTCCCTCAAGTGAAATATCGCAAAAGCGGCATCATAACATGAGCGCGTCCGGGCGGCGGGGCAGGAAATGGTAGTTGGAGTATTTGGTATGCTGGTTCGCTGCCATCGCGGCGAAAGAACCCAAGGTTTGGCTATGCGCCGCGTAATCTTGAAGCGAGTTAGATCCCGTCGAAAAGAAAATCCATTGATGCTTTAACGACCTCACGCTGGTGATTCAGATTACAGACTTCTTCACCCAGAACACGATGCGGGATACTGGCGAGTTCGTGGGTCATCACGACGTACTCTTCCCCTTCTACGGTGACAACCGGTGTTAAACGATCGGCACGCGGACCTTTATAATTTATCAGTGGAAACAGTGGGATCACGACCCGAGTATTACGCTTACCGATAATGTCACTTTGTACATCAAGGAGGTAAGGATACGCAGCAATTCGACCTGTATTTTTATAAACGTAATACTGCATATTCAGAACGTCCTGTATTCGTCAGAAAGAAGTCCGTTTTCCTCTGTTAAATCATTGAGGTAGTCGATTGCCTGGGCATTTTCTTTTTGCCAGCGGGCTAATTCAAGGCTGTGAATTTCGCTTTTTAGGGCGTTAGTCAACGTTAGAGAAAGATTAATGCCGACCTCACGGGCCTGTTTGACCAGGACAGGGTCCAGCGTCACGCTGACGTTCTGTTTATTGCGTTTTGCGGTTGGCATAGGAATCTCCTGTGTAGTATACACGTGTAGATTACACGTAAATAAATTAACCCGCCATTCGGCGGGTTAAAAAATGTTCAAGCTTTATACATCAGACGTGCGTCTTAGCTCAAATCAACGTTTTTACTGCCGAACAGCCAGGTCAGGGCAAATCCACAAAGATAAGAGACCGCCAACCCGGCAGCATATACCGCCATTCCGGCGTAAATTCCGCTGCCGGAGGTCATCAGCGGCAGCGCCACCAGACCGGAAGGACCGAACACGGTATTGAGGCCAACCGGCAGACCCAGCCATGCAATCAGGCCGAGGAAGAAACCGCCGCAGGCGCCGCCGAGGCATGCAGTGATAAACGGCTTCATGCGCGGCAGCGTCACACCGTAAATCAGCGGTTCGCCAATACCGAGGAAGCCGGGAATAATCGCCCCTTTAATCTGGGTACGCAGCAAAGAGCCGTGTTTCGCCCGCCAGAACAGCGCCAGCGCTGCGCCCACCTGCCCGGCTCCGGCCATCGCCAGAATCGGGAACAGCGAGTTAAACCCTTGCGCATCCACCAGGGCGAAATAGACCGGCACAAAGCCCTGATGCACGCCGAACATCACCGCCAGCAGGAACAAACCGGCCAGCACCGCAGAGCCGAACGGGTTGCCGTTAAGGTGCAGGAACAACCACGACATTCCGGTAAACAGCCAGCCGCCGATAGGCATAATCACGATAAAGGTTACCGCGCCCATAATCAGCAGCGTTACGGCTGAGGTGAGGATCATATCGAGGTTTGCGGGCATCACCCGGCGCACTTGTCTTTCCACCCATGCGCCAATAATTGAGGCAATCAGTACGCCGATAATATTGCCACGCGGATCGATACCGTGGCCGAAGAAGGTGGTGATCCCGGAATAGAATCCGCTGGTGGCCTCGGGGTTATAGCCGAGAACAAACAGCGCAGCGATAATCGCGCCGTTAACGCCGGACCCGCCGAACGCCTTCTGGGCGTTATAGCCGATCAGGATGCTCAGGAAGGTAAACATTCCCTTGCTGAACACCTTCATGTAGCCAATCAGCGCCACCACCGTGGCGTTCGGATGGGCGTTTTCCAGCACAAACATCTGTTCTGCCAGAGTGGCAAAGCCCAGCAGCAACCCAACGGCAATAAAGCCGGGGATCAGCGGAGTAAAAATGGTGGCAAATTTGGCGAGAAACTTCTGAACACCGCTGGTTTGCTTACTCTTCAGCGCTTGCTTTTTCTCTGCTGCCACATCGGCCAGAGACGGCGCGTCCGCCGGAGCCTCTTCCAGTAACGCATTCATCATTTCCGCTGCGGTTTGCGCCTTGCCAGGGCCAAGCACCACCTGGAACTGCTCATCGCTAACGATAACACCCATCACGCCCTCAATTTGACGGATGGCGGCGCTATCGGCCCGCGACTCATCGCGCAGGGTCAGGCGCAGTCGGGTCATACAGTTTCCCGCTTGCGCTATGTTTCCGGCTCCGCCAACGTGATTGAGGATCCGCACTATCATCTCTTTATTTATTTTTGCCATTGCAGATTACCTGTTGGTCAGCGGTCAGGAGTGGCTCAGCGCCTTGCGGATATAGCCGTCGTTTTTGGCCAGCAGCGCCTGGGCTTGCGTGGCGCTTAAACCAGCCAGCACCATCACAATCGCCGTTTTACAGTGGCGACCGCAGGCATCCAGCGCGCTTTGCGCCGTCGCACGGTCACATTCGGTGGCCTCCATGACGATAGAAACCTGGCGCTCAATCAGCTTGGCGTTGGTGGCTTCAACGTCCACCATCAAATTGCTGTAGACCTTGCCGATGCGGATCATTGCCCCGGTGGAAATCATATTCAGTACCAGCTTCTGCGCGGTACCGGCCTTCAGACGGCTTGAACCGGTGACAACTTCCGGGCCGACCACCGGCGTAATGGCAACATCCGCCAGTTGAGCCATTTCGCCATGTGGGTTGCAGCTAACGATAGCGACAAAAGCGCTCTGGCTGCGGGCATATTCCATCGCGCCAATCACGTACGGGGTGCGCCCGCTGGCGGCCAGGCCGACCAGTACATCGCGGCTGCTAAAGTTAAGGTTCTGCAGGTCCATCGCGCCTTGCGCTTTGTTATCTTCGACGTTCTCCACGGCGCTCAGAATCGCTTTATGGCCGCCAGCGATAATACCGACAACCTGCTCTGGACGAGTGCCGAAGGTCGGCGGACATTCGCTGGCATCAAGGATCCCCAGACGACCGGAGGTCCCCGCTCCGATATAAATCAGCCGTCCGCCAGCCTGTAGCGCCGCTGCGACTTTATCCACCACCTGGGCAATCTGCGCCAGATAAGGGGTGATAGCGTGAGCCACCTGCTGGTCTTCCTGGTTAATCACCGTCAGCATCTCTTCGGTGGAGAGGGTATCAATGTTGGCGCTATTGGCGTTGCGGCGCTCGGTCAGCAGTTTGCTCAGGTCGATAGTCATAGGAACCTCATTATTCACAGTGGCAGGCAGTATAAGGAATTAATTATTCCTTTCATGTGAAGGCTATCACGATTGATGTTGAATGAATAATAAGAGATTTCAGTCGTAGCGGGAAATATGGCGGTAATAAAAGTGGAATTTTTTATTACCGCCAGGAGAGTTTACTCAATAGTGCGCGGTTTTTTCAGACCAATCAGCAGGGCGGCCAGATAGCAAAGGGTCATCGCGAGGCTCATTTTCAGCATTGTTTCACCACCTAAACCAGACAGCGGCGCGGCAATACCGCCGAACACAAACATCAGCGTGCCCATCAGCGCCGATGCAGTGCCGGACTGGCGGGCGCTAATCGCATTCATCGCTTCCGCGCCGGCGACGGTGCTGATGCCGCTCATCATCGAGACGGTAAAGAACAGGCCGACCAGCGCCAACGTCGGCAGCTGTAGCCAGGCAAACAGCAGAGTGACTGCCGCAAAGGTCACCGCCAGCAGCTGGCCGCCACGCAGCAGGCCTTCTGCGCTAAATCGCTGCGCCAGGCGGGAAAAGATCAGCGCCGCGATAATCAGCCCAATGCCGTTAAGGCCGAACAACAGGCTGAACTGCATCGCACTCATGGCGTATTCACTCTGAATGACGAACGAGGATGAACCGATATACGAGAACAAACCGGCCATCATAAAGGCCTGAATCAGGCAGTAGCGCATAAAGCGGCGGTTTTTCAGCACCGGGGTATCGTCCTGCGGCTGGGTAACCGAGGCGGTGCTTTTTGCCGGCAGCGTTTCGTGCAGCACAGTCAGGCTGAGCAACAGTAATACCACGCCGATCGCCGCCATCGCCCAGAACAGGATACGCCAGTCAAAGGCGGTGATGATCCAGCCGCCGAGCACCGGCGAAAGTACCGGCGCAATACCGTTAACGGTCATCAGCAGGGCGAAAAACTGGGTCAGCAGGGTGCCCTGATAGCGGTCGCGGGCGATGGAACGTGACAGCACCGAGCCACCTGCTCCGGCGAAACCTTGCAGAAATCGCCAGGCGATCAGCATGTGAATGTCGTAGGTTATCGCACACATTGCCGAGGAGAAGATAAACAGTAGCAGCGAGAACGCCAGCGGCTTTTTACGGCCAATGCGGTCGCTCAGCGGGCCAAAAAACAGCTGACCGAGGCCGAGGCCAATCAGCGCTGCGGTCAGCGACAGCTGGGTCTGCGTGCCGGTGGCGCTAAGCTGCTGGGTGATTTCCGGCAGCGCGGGCAGATAGAAGTCGGTACACAGGGGCCCAATGGCGCTGAGTAAACCGAGAACCACTACCCAGGAAAGAGAAATTCGGGACATACAAACAGGCTCCTTGTCAGAATGCCGGGCGTTGCCGCCCGGAAAAAACATTAGCTGGCGCCGCCTCCCAGCGACTGCCAGAGAGTAATGCGGTTTTCCAGGTCCGTTTGCTGGAGGGAGATAAGCGTAGTCTGCGCCGACCACAGCGTGCGCTGAGCGGTTAGCACCGACAGATAATCCCCTACCCCGGCCTGATAGCTCTTCATCGCAATATTCAACGATTTCTGCTCCGCCGCGACATATTTATTCTGCGCATCCAGCTGCTCACTAAGCGTTTCCCGCCGCGCCAGCGCGTCGGCGACATCCTTGAAGGCGCTCTGAATCGTCTTCTCATAGGTGGCAATGAGCCCCTTTTTCTCCGCTTCAGCATAACGCAGTTGCGCCAGATTACTGCCGCCGGTAAACAGCGGCAGGCTGATGGACGGCGCGAATGACCACACCTGCATGCCGTGACTGAACAGCGAAGAGAGCGAATCGCTGCCGACCCCGGCGCTGGCGGTCAGCGAGATAGACGGGAAGAAGTTGGCCCGTGCCGCGCCAATATCAGCGTTAGCGCTTTTCAGATTATGCTCTGCTTCCTGGATATCCGGACGACGCAGCAGGACCGATGAAGAGACGCCCGCCGGAACCAGGGTGATACTGCGATCGCCGAGGCTTTCCAGGGTGCCGGGCAGCAGGCTATCCGGCACGGTTTCCCCGGCCAGCAGATTGAGGGCGTTTTTATCCTGCGCTACCAGCGTGCGGTAGCTGGCGACGCTGGCGCGCGCCTGCTGGTAAACGCTTTCGGCATCGCTCAGGTCGCTTGCCGAGGCGGTGCCGACCTCCATCTGGCGAGTGACAATTTTGCGCGAGTTCTCCGCGCTGGCCATGGTGTCCTGAGCCAGCGCCAGGTTGCTGTTATCCGCCGCAAGCGTTACCCAGGCGGTGGTCAGGTCGGCAATCATCGTCAGACGTGTATTCTGGGCGGTGAATTCGCTGGCAAGCCAGGTTTCTCTCGCCGCGCGCGTCAGGCTTTGATTCTTACCAAACAGATCCAGCTCGAAGCTGGAGACCGCGCCGTCGGCTTCCGATGACGACGTGAGGCCGCTGGCGACCGTTTTGCTACGGGTGTGGCTTAGCTCGGCGTCGAGAGTCGGAAACAGCGCGGCGCGCGTTTCGCCAAGCTGGGCGCGCGCGGCTTCGATATCGGCCAGCGCTTTCTGCACATCGCGGTTGCTGGTCAGCGCGATGCTGACCACTTTTTTAAGGCGGGCGTCATTCACCACCTGCTGCCAGTCGCTGACCACCGCGGTGGCCTCGCCGTGGATGCCCGGCAGGGTGGCCGGAATGGGGGCTGCCGGGCGCTCATAGTTCGGGTCGAGGGAAACACAGCCCGCCGTCAGGAGCGCGACAAAAACCAAGGTGAAACGAAACATAACTTACTCCTGAGAAGAGCGATGGCGGGTGAAGAAGCGTTTCACCAGCACAAAAAACAGCGGCACGAAGAACACCGCCAGCAGCGTTGCCGTCAGGGTCCCGCCGATAATCCCGGTACCGATCGCCACGCGGCTGTTAGCCCCGGCTCCGGTAGCGATCGCCAGCGGCAGAACCCCGGCGATAAACGCCAGCGAAGTCATCACAATGGGTCGCAGTCTGGTCTGCGCGGCGCGCATCGCGGCTCGTGATAGCGAATACCCCTCTTCCACTGCCGATTCTGCGAATTCGACGATCAGAATGGCGTTCTTCGACGACAGGCCGATGGTGGTCAGCAGCGCCACCTGGAAGTAAACGTCGTTGTTCAGACCGCGCATCCATGCCGCCAGCGCCGCGCCGAGCAGCCCGAGCGGGATAACCATGATGACCGAGAACGGTACCGACCAGCTCTCATACAGCGCTGCCAGGCACAGGAAGACCACCAGAATTGAGATGGCGTAAAGGCTCATCGCCTGGCCGCTAGCCAGTTTTTCCTGCAGCGACATGCCGCTCCATGCCCAGGTGGTACCGGCGGGCAGGTTATTGGCTAAGGCTTCCATCTTGTCCATTGCCGCGCCGGAGCTAAAGCCGCTGGCGTTCTCGCCCTGGATTTCAAAGGCGGCGGAGCCGTTGTAGCGTACCAGGCTTTCCGGGCCGTATTGCCAACGGGTGGTGGCGAAGGCGGAGAATGGCGTCATGCTGTCGTCGCTGCCGCGCACGAACCATTTACCGAGGTCGGACGGCACAGCACGGGCATCGCTTTCGCCCTGGATATAGACCTTTTTCACGCGACCACGATCGATAAAGTCGTTGACGTAGGTACCGCCCCAGGCGCTGGAGAGGGTATCGGTGACATCGCTCAAAGACAGCCCGAGCGACACGGCTTTGTTGTTATCGATATCCACCTGCAGCTGCGGCATCTGCGGCAGATCGTTGGCGCGCACCGATTGCAGTTCAGAACTTTGATTGGCCGCCGCCAGCAGTTGGCTGCGCATTTTCATCAGGCTATCGCGATCGGTGCCGCCGCTGGCCATCAGCTCGAAGGTGAAACCGTTGCTCTGCCCCAGACCATCCACCGACGGCGGGGTCATGGCGAACAGGGTGGCATCGCGAATGCTGCCCAGCTCTTTGGTGGCGCGCAGGGCGATAGCCTGAGCGGTATTGGCTTCGCCTTTACGTTCGGACCAGTTTTTCAGCGACACGAAGGCCATCCCGGCGTTCTGTCCGCTGCCGCTAAAGCTAAAGCCGTCAACGGTAAAGATCACGTCGGTATTGGCTTTCTCTTTGGTGAGGAACCAGTCGGTGACCTGACGGCGAACCTCAGCGGTGCGCACCGCCGTTGCCCCGGCAGGCAGCGTGTACTGGACCATGATTTCTCCCTGATCCTCGGTCGGCAGGAAGCTGCCCGGCAGTTTCCACATCGCCAGCGCCATGCCGCCGCAAATCAGGACAAAAGCGCCCATCATCATCGCCGAGCGGCGCAGGCCGCCGACAACACGATGCTGATAGCCCTGCTCGGTGCGTCCCCACAGGCGGTTAAAGCCGCCGAAGAAGCCCTTGGTGTGAGGTTTAGAATGGCTGAGCAGCGCGCCGCACAGCGCCGGGGTTAAGGTTAGCGCGACCACCACGGAGAGCATCATCGCCGAGATAATGGTCACCGAGAACTGGCGGTAAATAACCCCGGTGGAACCGCCGAAGAAGGCCATCGGCAGGAATACCGCCGAGAGCACCAGCGCAATGGCGATCAGTGCGCCGGAGATTTCACCCATCGATTTTTCAGTGGCTTCGCGGGCGGGCAGCCCTTCGTCGCGCATAATACGCTCGACGTTTTCCACCACCACGATGGCATCATCCACCAGCAAGCCTATCGCCAGCACCATCGCAAACAGCGTCAGGGTGTTGATGGAGTAGCCGAACAGCGCTAGCACGCCGAATGTACCCAGCAGCACGACCGGAACCGCCACCGCCGGGATCAGCGTGGCGCGGAAGTTTTGCAGGAACAGATACATCACGCAGACCACGAGGATGATGGCCTCGAAAAGCGTCTGAATCACGTCCTCAACCGAGATTTTGATGAACTCGGTGCTGTCTTTCGGGTAGGCGATATCGTAGCCCTGCGGCATCTGACGCTGGAATTCGGCAATCTTACTTTTCACCAGCGTCGCTGTGTTCAGTGCGTTGGCGCCGGGGGCCATCATCACCGCGATCCCGGCGGCCGGGTGACCGTTGAGGTTGGCGGAGGCGGTGTAATCTTCGCTGCCCATTTCGACGCGGGCGACATCGCTCAGGCGTACCACCGAGCCGTCGGTTTTACTCTTAACGATAATCTCTTTGAACTGGGCGGCGGTTTGCAGGCGCGACTGGGCGCGCACGGTGGCGGTCAGCTGCTGAGCGTTAGAAGCGGGCAGCGCACCGATTTTACCGGCGGAAACCTGCACGTTCTGCGCTTCAATCGCCGATTGCACATCGGAAGGCATCAGCGAATAAGAGGCTAGTTTGGTCGGGTCCATCCAGATGCGCATGGCGTACTCCGCGCCGAACACCTGCAGGCTACCGACGCCTTCAATACGCGCCAGTGGGTCTTGCATGTTGCTCACCAGCCAGTCGGAGATATCGGAGCTGGTGGCTTTGTTGTTTTTGTCATACACCGCGAGGATCAGCAGGAAGCTGCTCTGCGATTTTTCTACCGTCACGCCGGATTGTTGAACTTCGCTCGGCAGGCGTGATTCCGCCTGCTGCACTTTATTCTGTACCTGAACCTGCGCGGTATCCGGGTCGGTGCCCTGCTCGAAGGTCACGGTAATGCTGACCGAGCCGTCGGAGCTGCTGGTAGACGTAAAGTAGAGCAGGTTATCCAGGCCGGTAAGCTGCTGTTCGATAACCTGGGTGACGCTGTTTTCCAGGGTTTCCGCAGAGGCCCCGGTATAGGTGGCGGAGATTTTTACCGCCGGCGGTGCGACGTCAGGATACTGGGCGACCGGCAGGGTGCGGATCGCCAGAATCCCGGCGAGCATAATCAGAATGGCGATAACCCAGGCGAAAACCGGGCGTCGCACAAAGAAACGAGAGAACATCAGGCGTTGCCTCCGTCGTTTTTAACGTCGACGGCTTTCACCTGCTGGCCCGGCGCGACTTTGCTGGTGCCTTCAACAATCAGCTTATCGCCGCGCTTCAGGCCGTTGACGATCAGCCATTTGTCACCGTAGGTGTCGCCTGTTTCCACGCTACGCTGCTCAACTTTGCTGCTGGCGTTGACCACCAGCGCGGTCGCATCGCCTTTAGCATCGCGGGTGATACCCTGCTGCGGGGCAAGGATTGCATCATCCATAATGCCTTCGTCGACGCGGGCGCGAACGAACATTCCCGGCAGCAGCACGTGCTGCGGATTAGGGAAGACCGCGCGCAGCGTGACCGAGCCGGTAGATTCATCCACCGCCACTTCGGTCAGCGCCAGGCGGCCTTTTTCGCTGTAGGTGCTGCCGTCTTCAAGGGTCAGCGTGACGTTAAGGGTATCGCTGTTGCTCGCCAGACTTTGCTTGCGCAAGCGCAGCAGATCGACGCTGGATCGGGTGAGATCGACGTACATGGTGTCCAGCCCGCAGATCGTCGCCAGCGCGGTATCCTGATCGGCGGAAACCAGCGCACCCGGCGTCACGGAGGAGATACCGATACGCCCGGCAATCGGCGCGGTGACGGTGGTCCAGTTCAGGTTAATGCGCGCGCTCTCCAACGCCGCCTTTTTCGACTCAACGCTGGCTTTATCCTGATTACAGGTCGACAGCGCGTCGTCGGCGTCCTGGCGGGAGACACCGTTATCTTTCACCAGCACCGCGTAGCGCTGGGCTTTTTGGCAGTCGGCGGTGACCAGCGCCTGAGCCTGTTTCAGCGACGCGGCAGCTTCGTTAAATGTTGCCCGATAGCTGGACGGGTCGATTTGGTACAGCGCTTGTCCAGCTTTGACCATATCGCCCTCGGTAAACAGGCGTTTTTGTACGATACCGCCGACCTGCGGGCGGACCTCGGCGCTTAGCGAGGCGGTAGTGCGGCCCGTAAGGCTGCTCACCACCGGAAGAGGCTGGCCTTGCAAGGTGACAACACCGACTTCCGGGGTCATCTGCTGTGGGGCGGAAGTTTGCGCGTTATCGCATCCACTAAGGAGAAATAATGCAGCTGCTGCGATGGGTGTGATGGTGTATTTCATTATATTTTCTCAGGATGAACGACGTCCGCCCCGCAAATTTATTGGCGGGGTGATGGGCCGGGCGATGATGCATCTCCGGGCAAGCACAAATAACAAATGGAAAATAAATATTCCTGTTTGCAGTAAATGACTCGGTTATTACCGCTATGAATTAAACGGTTTTTCCGAGAGTTCCCCCGAACGGCGAGTACGGTGTCAGACGGCGGTTACAGACTCTGACCCGAGCAGTTATGCCTGCTACAGGGTATGACTCATGGGTTTCTCCATACGTTATGATTTTGAGAATGATCATTCTCATTTTTGTCCATTATACGTCTATGCCGAATGATGGGAAGGTTTTTTACACAACATTTAGTGGGTGAAATTTAGTCAGGAAATAATGGAGAAAATAAGAATATTTTGTGAAAGTAGAGTGGTGAATGGTCTGTGAAAAATAAAAAATGGAGATAATTAATGGCATTAATAATAACAGATAGCATTAATCCCGCCGACCAGGAGGAGCTGCTGACAGGGCTGCGGGAATACAATTTACGTTTTCTGGACCCGGCGCAGTTTGGTGAGCTGGGGGTTTATTCACGCGATGATGCTGGCGTGATGCGTGGGGGGTTGATAGCCAAACGCAAAGGCAGCTGGCTGTGTATTGAGTATCTGTGGGTCAGTGAAGCTTCGCGCGGTAGCGGGTTAGTCAGAGAACTGATGCAAGCAGCGGAAAACCAGGCGCGGGAGCGCGGTTGTAGCCACGTGCTGGTGGATACGTTCAGCTTTCAGGCGCTGCCGTTTTATCAGAAGTTGGGTTATCAGCTGCAGATGTCGCTGCCGGATTTCCCGCATGTGGGTATGGAGCGCCATTATTTATTGAAGGTATTATAAGCCTGCTCTTTTCCCGGAGGCGGTGCTGTGCACCTGTCCGGGTACCCGATCGCAGGGGCAGTGAACCCGTAGCCCAGTCAGCGCCTGCCAGGGCTAGCAAAACAATCCGGTCATCATAATTGCGCCTGACTCTGCAACCAATTGATAAACGCGTCGATTTTCGGCCACTGACGGCCCGGCAGTGTCGTCACATAATAGTGCTGGTGGCATTTCAGCATCATGTCGCCGAACGGCGCGATCAGCTCCCCGCTATCGAGGCGCTTTTGCACAAGCCGTTTACGCCCCATTGCCACACCAACGTGGTTCATCGCCGCAATCACCGCTAAATCGGAACGATCGAAGCCAATTCCCGACGATTGCGGCAAATTAATCGCAAATTGTTGCGCCCAGCTAAACCACTCATCGGTACCGGAATCGTTGCTCCAGGCCTGACGGTCATGCAATAGCGTACAGTGACGAAGGTTATCGGGACTCTGCTGAAGCTGATGCTGGCGTGCGTAATCCGCCGTACAAACCGGCACGATGGACTCATCCATCAGAAAATGATGGCTGAGCTGCGATGAGGGCGCATCATCAAAGTAAATCGCCAGGTCGATCCCCGCACGCTGCATATTGACGTTATCGTTGCCGGTCAGCACGGTGAGCGAGATCGACGGGTAGCGACGGGTAAAATCACCCAGCGCCGGAACCAGCCAGCACTGGGCGATGGACGGGCGCGAATAGACGGTTAACGTGCCCGACAGCTCCTGGTTTTTTATATCCAGAATCTCCTGATTGAGGCTGTCCAGCGAGGATTTCAGCGCCCAGAACACCCGCTTGCCTTCATGCGTCAGTTCCACCTTGCGATGCGATCGCACAAACAGCTGGATCCCCAGCTCCTCTTCAAGCTGGTTTATTCGGTGACTGACCGCGCTCGGCGTCAGCGATAGCTCTTCCGCCGCCAGCGCAAACGACTCATGCCGGGCAGCGACTTCAAAGGTATAGAGCTTCGACAACTGCCAGCCGTTAAGCAGCCGGTTACCCAGATCTTTTAGCGTTTCCATTTCTTGCTCCTTCGCTTTTCAGCGTCGATTGTAAGAAAATTTTCGCCCTGACCGCACTTTAAAGATGAATAAAAGTGATTCATAACACAATAAACAGACTATTTTAGAGCCAAATCACCTTTTTGATTCAATCTGATTCACCTTAAGCGTCGTTTATATCGTTTGTCAGCGCATGCTGTTTTTCTGTTCAATAACCACAGATTATTCACAGGCGAGGTGGGGTATGGAATCTCAGATCTGGGTTGTGAGCACGTTGCTTATCAGCATCGTGTTGATTGTGATAACTATCGTCAAACTGAAGTTTCACCCATTCCTGGCGCTGCTGCTGGCGAGTTTTTTCGTTGGCGCAATGATGGGGATGAGCCCGCTGGATATGGTTAACGCCATTGAGAGCGGGATTGGCGGCACGCTGGGCTTCCTGGCGGCGGTCATTGGGCTGGGAACCATTCTCGGCAAGATGATGGAGGTTTCCGGCGCGGCGGAACGCATCGGCCTGACGCTCCAGCGCTGCCGCTGGCTGTCGGCGGATGTGATTATGGTGCTGGTGGGCCTGATTTGCGGGATTACGCTATTCGTTGAAGTGGGCGTCGTTCTGCTTATCCCACTGGCGTTTTCCATTGCCAAAAAGACCAACACGTCGCTACTCAAGCTGGCAATCCCGCTGTGTACGGCGCTGATGGCAGTGCACTGCGTGGTGCCTCCGCATCCGGCGGCGCTGTTCGTTGCCAACAAGCTGGGCGCGGATATCGGCACGGTGATCGTCTATGGTCTGCTGGTGGGCCTGCTGGCGTCTCTGGTCGGCGGCCCCTTGTTCCTGCGTCTGCTCGGCAACCGTCTGCCGTTTAAATCGGTTCCGGCTGAGTTTTCCAACCTGGAAGTGCGCAAAGAAGAGACGCTACCGTCGCTCGGCGCCACACTATTTACGGTGCTGCTGCCAATCGGTCTGATGCTGGTAAAAACCGTTGCCGAACTGAATATGGCCAAAGGCGGCACGCTGTACATGCTGTTGGAGTTTATCGGTAACCCAATCACCGCGATGTTTATCGCCGTCTTCGTGGCGTACTACGTGCTGGGCATTCGCCAGGATATGGGGATGAGCACCCTGCTGACGCATACGGAAAACTGCTTCGGTTCGATTGCCAATATTCTGCTGATTATCGGCGCTGGCGGGGCCTTCAACGCCATTCTGAAAACCAGCGGCCTGGCCGATACGCTGGCGGTGATTTTGTCAAACCTCGACATGCACCCAATTCTGCTAGCCTGGCTGGTGGCACTGATTCTGCACGCCGCTGTCGGTTCCGCTACCGTGGCGATGATGGGCGCAACAGCTATCGTCGCACCAATGCTGCCGCTCTATCCCGGCGTGAGCCCGGAAATCATTGCTATCGCCATCGGCTCAGGCGCGATTGGCTGCACTATCGTAACGGATTCCCTGTTCTGGCTGGTTAAACAGTACTGCGGCGCAAGCCTCAACGAAACGTTCAAGTACTATACAACGGCGACCTTTATCGCCTCGTTACTTGCACTGGCCGGTACATTCCTGCTTTCTTTCATCATCTGAGCGCGAAGGACGTAATATGAAAAACGCTGACATGACCACTTTAATCGCACAGTTTCCTCTGCTGGAGGAGCTGATTGCCCTGAAAGAAACCACCTGGTTTAACCCGTCAACAACATCGCTGGCGGAAGGTTTACCCTATGTTGGTTTAACGACTGAAGACGTTCAGGACGCCCACGCCAGGCTCGATCGCTTTGCGCCGTATCTGGCGCAAGCCTTCCCGGAAACCGCCGCCACCGGCGGTATTATCGAGTCGGAACTGGTCGCTATCCCGGCAATGAAAGCCCGGCTGGAAAAAGCCTTCAGCCAGCCGATTAGCGGCGATCTGTTGCTGAAAAAAGACAGCCACCTGCCGATTTCCGGCTCGATTAAGGCCCGCGGCGGCATTTACGAGGTGCTGACCCATGCGGAGAAGTTGGCTATCAACGCAGGCTTGTTAAAAACTTCCGATGACTACCGCAAGCTGCTGACCCCGGAATTCAGGCAGTTCTTTAGCCAGTACAGCATCGCCGTTGGATCCACCGGCAACCTCGGGATGTCGATTGGCATTATGAGCGCGCGTATCGGCTTTAAGGTGACGGTACATATGTCCGCCGACGCCCGTGCGTGGAAAAAAGCCAAACTGCGCAGCCACGGCGTTACCGTGGTGGAGTACGAAGAGGATTACGGCGTGGCGGTCGAGCAGGGGCGTAAAGCCGCCGAATCGGACCCGAACTGCTTCTTTATTGATGATGAGAACTCGCGCACCCTGTTCCTCGGCTACGCCGTGGCCGGTGAGCGGCTAAAAGCGCAGTTTTCTCGCGCAGGACGCGTGGTGGATGCCGATCATCCGCTATTTGTTTACCTGCCGTGCGGCGTTGGCGGCGGCCCCGGCGGAGTGGCATTTGGCCTGAAGCTGGCTTTCGGTGACAACGTGCACTGCTTCTTCGCCGAGCCGACCCACTCGCCTTGTATGCTGCTGGGGGTCTATACCGGCCTGCATGATGAGATTTCGGTTCAGGATCTGGGGATTGATAATCTGACTGCCGCCGACGGTCTGGCCGTAGGCCGCGCGTCGGGCTTCGTTGGCCGGGCGATGGAGCGCCTGCTGGATGGGTTCTATTCTCTAGATGACCAGACCATGTACGACATGCTGGGCTGGCTGGCGCAGGAAGAAAACCTGCGTCTGGAGCCGTCCGCTCTGGCGGGAATGGCCGGGCCGCAGCGGGTGTGCGCCAGCCAGGCGTATCAGCAGATGCACGGTTTCACCGCTGAGCAGATGCAGAACGCCACCCATCTGGTGTGGGCGACCGGCGGCGGTATGGTGCCGGAAGAGGAGATGGCGCAGTATCTGGCGAAGGGGCGTTAAGCCAGTCGACGGGTAAACAAAATGGCGACGAAGAGGTGCTTTCGTCGCCATTTTTTTAGCGCAGCAGATGCATCAGTTCAACCGGCGAGCGGTGCTGATTGAGTAAATCACGCAGGACGCGCATATAGGGGGCGCTCCAGCTGTAAAACTGCCGGTATCCCTCGCATAGCGCATTGGAGCCATCTTCCAGACGCAACTGCGGGCAGCCGCCGCCGCATAATCTTAGCCAGGGGCAGCCCGCGCAGGCCGGCCCCGGTGGATTGTTAGCATAACGCACCGCCTCACCGCGCCAGGCACGTAGCGTGGCCTCAAACAGCGGCACCACAATGCGGTTCGCGTCTTCCTTGACCCAAATAGCAAACACCGCGCAGAGAAAATCCCCCCAAAGCCGGGCATCGGTGGGCTGCAGATGGGGAATAAACTTGATAGCCACGGCCCCCTTCGCGCTCAGTTGAAGGTAGACACGCTCGGGGTTTTCACACTCCTGACGGTGGATAACCACTTCCTGCACCGGAATATCGCTCACCAGAGATTTGCAGTTGCCGCAGTGCTGATCGTCACCATAATCGGCCTGACATCCTGTCATATCACATCCTTAATAAACAAAATCACCTGTCGTATGTGCGTTATAGCAAACAGCAATGACAGAGAAAGTACTGCGAATGCGATCAAAAATTTGTCACGAACCGCCTGCCGCTGAACAAAATCGCTTTGCTCAACATCCATCAAATTGCGGTTGCGGGTATAACGCCAGAGGATGATGGCGACGAACGGCAATATGCACAGCGAGATCCAGAACGGTAGCCCCGCCTGATGCCAGTGGTGTTTAATCGCCAGCGCCAGCAGCGCGCCATAGCCTAAAAGCGTGCGGAACCAGGCCAGCGACGTACGCTCCGGCTGCAGGCCCGGGTCGCTCTCGCGACGCGCCCGGCGATTATCCGGCATAGAGCACTAACGCCATGACCACCACGATAACAATCGTCAGCAGAATACTGATCAGCAGCAAAGTGCGGGTGTAGGGAAGGTCCTGCTTAAGCCGCATCGCCTTTTCGTTGCTCAGCCAGCGCAAATAGCCGTAGATCGCCAGACCACCGGCAAACAGGCACAACAGCAGAGCGAGGATTTCGCGAATCAGCGGCGTGGCAAAATCCGGCGCCAGCTGGTCCAGGCCAACGCCCCCCGCGAGGAAACCGAGCGAAGTGCGGATCCACGCCAGAAAGGTACGTTCGTTGGCCAGCGAGAAACGGTAGTCCGGCGCTTCGCCAAGGCGGGATATTTTCATCATGACTCCTTGATGGGTACCCGGGTGCGTAAAATACCGGCGATTCTACCTGAGAGGCAAAGCGGAAGGCATTAATAATCGCCCCATTTCAGAGAAAGTTCAGGCCTGATAACCCGTTAGGGTCGGGCTATCAGGCTGATTGTCGGCAGTGGTGCAGTTCGTCAGAACTTCTGCTTTTTCTCCTCAACCTTCACGCCCTGGGTCGGCAGGCCGGTGTCGTAGTCACGTACTACCGGGGAATAGCCGTCCTGCGGACGCGGGCGGAAAGCGCCCATCCAGCGCGGCTGGGCCTCAGGCCGCCACGGGCGCAGGCTCCACTGATAGGTGCGGAACGGGTCGCGGATTTTATCCATATAATCCAGCAGCGCATCGTGCATTCGGCAGCGAACGTCGGCGAATTCATGGACATCGATCAGGTTATGTAGCTCATCCTGGTCATTTTTCCGATCATACAGTTCATCACTGGTAAACAGATTGAGCACCAGTTTGTACTCATCGGTCACCCAGCAGCGCACCGGGATAAAACCGCCAAAGCTGTCATGCTCAATCTCATAACGGTTGAATTCCACCATCACACCGCGCGGCGTTTCGGCTTGCAGGATGTTTTCCCCCGGCAGGATATCCGGCTTATCGATGCCCGCCAGCGCCATCATCGTCGGCAGCAGGTCGATATGGCTGACCGGCGTATCGATCTGCATGGATTCCCCCTGCGGCGGGCGCATTATCAGCGGGATACGGGTGATGTCGTCATACATCGCCGCGCCTTTGCTGATGAGCTTATGCGCGCCCATCATCTCGCCGTGATCGGAGGTGTAAATCACCCAGGTATTCTCCCGCTGTTCCGGGGTTAAGGCATCGATCACCCGACCAATCTGGTCATCAACAAAGTCGTTGCAGGCAAAATAGAGCGGATGGTGATAGCGCCCGTCTTCGCCCAGCGGGGACGGCATAGCCTCGGACCATAGCCGATGGTGCTCGGGTTTGTTCGCCAGCGAGTCATGAGCCTTCGGCCCGAGGTCGTAATAAAAGTCCTGATACTTCTCCAGATACTCCACCGGGCAGGTAAACGGATGGTGCGGCTCGTCATAGGACACCACCATCAGGAACGGCTCGTCGGCGCGCGTGGGTTGATGCAGGAAGTCTACCGCCCGATTGCTGATGCGGTGCGCCCAGGTAAAGGTTTCGTCGATACCGTGTCGCTGTAAATCTTCAACCGAGTTCAGGCCGTTGCGCCACAGGCTGATCTCTTCCTCGGTCAGTTCCGCGAGGTAATTCGCGCCATCAAACCAGTAGTCAGCATCCCACTCAGAAGGGCACTCGCCGGTGCCGAAATAGTCGTGGCCGTCGAGATGCCACTTGCCGATATAGCAAGTGTGGTAGCCCGCATCTTTGAAGTAACGTCCCATGGTGGAGATGTTTTTCCCCGGCGCGACGTTATTAGTCCATGGGCCGGACTGGTTGGCGTAAATCCCGGTAAACAGCCCGGCGCGCGCCGGGGTGCATACCGGCGAGCAGGTGTAGGCGGAATTGAAGCGGATACCTTCAGCGGCCAGATTATCAATATTATTGGTATTCAGCGGCTTACCGCTGTAACAGCCCACCATATTGGTGGCCTGGGTATCGGTCATAATAAACAGGAAATTGGGGCGACTCATGATTTTTCCTTAACGTCAGAAACACCGTTCACATTGGTTGTGCGGCCTGTTTGCCAGCTGCTGTAGATCAAATAGATCACGACCGCGGCGGCGATGGCGTAGCTAAGAACCGTCAACCACTGAGAGTTGTAACCACCAAACTGCGCCAGACCGGAATAGACGCCAATCATTGCGAAAAGGACACCAATTGAGGCGATCTTCACGTTTTTCCACGGTTTCATATCTACCGCAAAGGCATCATGGAATTTAAACGGCGTTGCGCGCGGCTTAATGAGGCCGATAATCAGCATCACCACTACGTTGATGCAGAAAGTACAGGCCAGTACGTAGAGGAAGTGGAAATCGAACTTCACCAGATAGTTGATAGTGATATAGCTGACGATGCCGAGCCCCATCGCAACCTTTGCTGCCAGCGCTGGAATGCGCGGGAAGAAGAAGCCCATAATGACGATGGTAACCAGCGGGACGTTGTATATGCCATTGAGCTGTTTCATCCAGCTGTAAAGTCCCTGCGGCGCATAGGCAATCCACGGCGCAACCAGCACGGAAACCACCGCCACGATGAAACCAAAGCGACGACCTACACTAACCAGTTTGTCAGGGCTGGCTTGCTCATTAATCAAACGGCGATAAATTCCCAGGCTAAACAGCGTCGAGGCGCTGTTGAGAAAGCCGCAGAACGCGCTGATAATCGCGCCGAATAACACCGCGCTAAAAAAGCCGATCAGCGGCAACGGCATCACTTTGTTCACCAGCGCCGGATAGGCCATATCCGCACTCGGCAAATCCTGGAAGAGGTGGAAGGCAATAACCCCGGGCAGAACCAGAATCAGCGGATCCAGCATCTTCAGCACCGCCGTCAAGAGCGCCCCTTTTTGCCCTTCCGACAAGCTTTTTGATGCCAGGGTACGCTGAACAATCCCCTGGTTAGTACACCAGTAGAAGGTATTCACCAGGATGAGCCCGGTCAGCGCCGCGCCAATCGGTACCGGGTCGTTACTGCCGCCGATGGAGTTCAGCATCTGGCTGTGGTCCTCGGTTAAGCGCGTAATGCCTTCACTCAGGCTACCTTTGCCCATTGCCATCAGGCCGAATAACGGCACCATCAAGCCACCAATCACCAGGCCAATACCGTTGATCACATCGGCAATCGCAATCGCGCGCATTCCGCCGACGACGGCATATAGGATGCCGCAGAACCCCAGCACGACAGCCATCAACCAAATGGCGGTGTGTTGCGAAATCCCAAATGTTTCAGTGACATGGAACATACTGTTAAAGGCAAGTGCGCCAGAGTACAGGATGATGGGCAGAAAACAGATCCCTGTCGCAATCAAAAAGCAGCAGTCGATAATGATACGGGTGGTTTTGTCATAGCGTTCTTCAATAAAATCCGGAATGGTCGCAATGCCGCGTTGTAAATAGCGCGGCAAAAAAATCAGCGCCAGAAAAATCAGTGGAATCGCGGAGATCACTTCCCACGCCATCACCGACATCCCGCTACGATAGGCCTGGCCGGTCAATCCCACCAGCTGTTCCGTCGAGAGATTGGTTAGCATCAGCGATGCGGCAATCACCGGCGCTTTTAACGAACGTCCTGCCAGAAAATATCCCTGTTGCGAACCGGTATCCGCCTTTCGCAACTTCCACCAGGTGATTACCGCCACCAGTAGCGTAAAACCCACAAAGCTCAGAATTTGAAGCGTATTCATCTCATAGCCCTTGTTTTTCATTATGTCCCGGCAGCTGTAGAGCCAACATGAGGTATTGCTCACCGGGTCAGGCAGTCAGATTTCTTAAAATACAAACGTCATATCCCTGAACGAATTTTTTCTGTTATGTTCAGGTTGTGGGCATAATTCTCCGACGGGGAAATAAAATGAATGGAAACTTGCAAAATTCGCATGTAAAAAACGAAACTACGTACAATATTCCCCTGTTGATTAACGAAAATGTGATCTCAAGCGGAATTTCTTTGATCTCACTATGGCATACCTACGCCGATGAACATTATCGGGTAATTTGGCCTCGCGATAAGAAAAAACCCCTCATCGCCAACTCATGGGTAGCGGTCTATACCGTTCAGGGCTGTGGGAAAATTCTGCTAAAGGATGGCGAGAAAATCACATTAACCGGAAACTGTATTATTTTTTTAAAACCAACGGATATTCAGTCCTATCACTGCGAAGGTTTAGTCTGGGAACAGTATTGGATGGAATTTACTCCAACCAGCATTATGGATATTCCGCTTCGGCAACAAAGCGTTATTTATAATGGCGAAAATTATAATCAGGAACTGGCGGAGGTTTCACGTTTAATTACATCTCCTGATTCAATGAAAAATAATCTGGCGGTTGCCTTTCTTACCAAAATAATATATCAGTGGATTTGCCTTATTTATGCTGAAGGTAAAAAAGACCCTCAGCGGATACAAGTTGAAAAACTGATAGCAGCACTGCATGGCAGCCTGCAACGGCGCTGGAGCGTCGCGGATATGGCTGCCACCATCCCCTGCAGCGAGGCATGGCTGCGCCGTTTGTTCTTACGCTATACCGGTAAAACGCCGAAGGAATACTACCTGGATGCCCGGCTGGAACTGGCGCTTTCGCTATTAAGACAAGAGGGGAATTCGGTGGGTCAGGTGGCGGATATGCTTAACTTCTTTGACTCATTTCATTTCAGCAAAGCGTTTAAGCATAAGTTTGGCTACGCGCCATCATCGGTCCTGAAACATGCAGACCGGCACCCATTGGATGCCGGTCGACAAGGTTAGCGCAGTTCTGGCCAGTACTCTTTGTTGGCCGCAATCAGGTCGTCGAGAATCGCTTTAGCAACGGAGGCGCTCGGTACGGTTTTCGACAGCGCAATGGCCTGCCACAGCTTGTGGTAAGAGCGGTGTTCCCAGGCATCCACCACCAGTTTTTCCACCGCCACCTGCTGGCTCATCATCCCTTTCTGGAAGTGAGGAATATCACCGACCGTTAACGGCTCCGGTCCGTTGTGGCCGACCAGGCACGGAATTTCCACCATCGCATCGGCATCAAAGTTATGAATCGCGCCGTTGTTCGGCACAATCAGCAACATGCGTTCCTGGGTATTAAAGGCAATAGCCGCCGCCAGATCGACGATATAGGAAGCATGTTCGTCGATTTCCAGATCGCCTGCCGAAGAGTTACCCGCTTCAATAATCGCCCGACAGGCGCTGAAGACGTTTTTCTCACGATGATCCATCACTTCGTTCGCGCGGGTGCGTTCCGGATTAGAGTGCGCCACCACATAGTCCGGGAACAGATAATACTTGAGGTAAGTATTCGGCATCGTATCCGGATCCAGCGCCTGCACGTCTTTCGCTTTGGCGAAGGTATCGTTCCAACTCGCTTCGGTGTGCGGGTCGTTCGATGGCGGAACATAGCCATATTTCGCCACATGTTCGCGCAGCTTCGGCATCAGATCGTTACCCTGCAGATCCTCAATCGAGGTCCACCAGCCAAAGTGGTTAAGGCCGTAGTAGCGCACGCGCATCTGCTTGCGATCCTTGAGACCGACGATTTGCGCCATCCGCCCTTCAATGCCGATCGGCATATCGCAAATGTTGAGAATTTTAGCGTTCGGACGCAGGCGGCGGGTTGCTTCCGCCACAATCGCCGCCGGGTTGGAGTAGTTGAGCATCCAGGCATTCGGTGAATATTTTTCCATATAATCCACCAGCTCGAGTACGCCGCCGATAGAACGCATACCATAGGCAATACCGCCTGGACCGCAGGTTTCCTGGCCCAACACGCCGTGGCGCAGCGGGATTTTTTCGTCTTTTTCACGCATCGGATATTTGCCCACGCGGATGTGCGCCATTACGAAATCAACGTCAGTAAAGGCCGCCTGCGGGTCGGTGGTGTAGCTGAATTCAATCTCCGGTGCCTGCTCTTTGAGAATTACTTTGCACGCCTCGGCGATGGTCTCCTGACGCGCGCCGTCGTTGTCGTAAAATTTCAGCGCCCGTAGCGGGAAGCGATCCTGGTTTGCTAACAACATCAGTACGATGCCCGGGGTAAAGGTACTGCCGCCGCCTGCGATAACAACTGAGAATTTTTTCATGATACTGCCTCCGTCATGGTGGTTTGTTCGGTCTGTAGAGAATCTTTCATTAGGGTTTCAAGCTGGTCGCGGACCTGGGGAACATGCAGGCCAACGATGACCTGAATCCCGTTACCGCGGCGCACAACGCCGTGGGCGCCCAGCGCTTTAAACACGTCATCACTTTGCGTTTTCGCCATGTCGACCAGCGCAATACGCAGCCGGGTGGCGCAGTTATTAATACTCTCGATATTGCCCGCCCCGCCCAGCGCCTGCAGGAAGCCTGCGGCCTGACCCAGTTTGGTATCCGTTGCCCCTGCGACGCTGGTTTTGCCGCGCGCGGCCTGGTAATCGGCTTTGCTGTAGAGTTTGATTTCGCTCTCTTCACGGCCCGGCGTTTTCAGGTTCAGGCGCAGAATCAGCGCACGGAAAATGACGAAATAGAGCGCGGTGAAGCACACGCCAACGCCTATCTGGATAAACATCATCGACGCGTGGTTGTGGAACATGGGGATCCAGTTTTGCGGCAGGAACTGGTCAAGCAGGCCGCCGCCAAAGTTGCCCACCACGCCGCAGATATACATCACCGTCGCCATGGTCGCCGCCAGTACCGCATGGACGGCAAACAGCAGCGGCGAGATGAACAGGAAGGTGAATTCCAGGGGTTCGGTTATCCCCACCAGCATGGCGGTCAAAGTGGCAGGAATCAGCAACCCGGCAACCTTGACGCGGTTTTCCGGCGCGGCGGTGAAGTAAAGCGCCAGCGCAATGCCTACCGAACCAAAGACCTTCGAGTTACCGTGCAGCGCAAATCCGCCTTCCGGGAACAGGGTTTTCAGCGCTTCGGTGCTTTGGCTGAACTCCTGTAAATGCTGCGCCCAGTAGACCTGAATGCCGCCTTCTACCACCGCAGGACCGAAGATAAATGGGCCGTAGACGAAGTGGTGCAGACCGGTCGGGATCAGAATGCGTTCGAGGAAGATGTATACCCAGACGCCCAGCGCCCCGGCGGAGCGTAAAAAGGCCTGTAGCGACTCAATGCCCATCTGCACTTTTGGCCAGCCGAGCAGGGTGAGCCAGGCGCAGGGGATCATCGCCAGGAAAGCGACAATCACCACAAACGAGGAGCCCTGAAAGATGCCGAGGAATACCGGCAGCGGTTTATCGAAATAGCGGTTATGCAGGGCGGTCACCAGCCCGGAAATAACGATCGCGCCGATAATGCTGGTATCGAGCGTTTTAATCCCGGCCATCATCGTCAGGCCGCTGCCTGCGGTCGGTTCAACGGAAAAGTCGACGCCGAAGAAATGGCCCCAGGTCATCCCCATGGCGTTGATAAAATAGTTCCAGGTGAGAAAACTCACCAGTACCGCCAGACAGGCCCGGCCCTGAGCCTGTTTCGCCAGGCCGATCGGCAGACCGACGGCGAAAATCAGCGGCATATTACGAAAGACGGTCCAGCCGCCCTCTTCAATGATGTGAACGATCTGAGCAAATAAACTATCGGGTGCTGTGAGCGCTTCGCCGACGAACATCGGGTTACGCAGCATAATGGCGATACCCACCACGATCCCGGCGAAAGGAAAGAGTAAAACCGGGGTAAACATGGCGCCGCCAAAGCGTTGTATTTGACTGAGCATTTGAAAATCCTCATGTAACAACTCGTAGGGTGAGTGGCCTTATTCATACCCGTCATACTCCACGTACAGCGGTGAATTATTCAGGGTAACTATTTGTACTGGCCTGAAACGAGGATAGAAATTTGCCCGAGCGGCAACATGCGGCGCCGTTGCGATTCGTGATCGCTTTCATGGTTTTAATTACGTCAATGTTGTCTACTTTTTTATAAAAAAATAGACATGATGAATTCGGCTTATGAAATCACCATGACGAATAGTTTTTATCTTTATGTATTCATTTAATTTTTATAGATAATCGTCCATTCATCATCGTTTTCAACATAGTGAATAGAGGTCTACTGGTGATCTACAAATCCATCGCCGACAGATTGCGTCTGCGGCTGAATTCCTCCGATTTCGATATCGGCAGCCCGCTTCCAGGCGAAAAAAAGCTGGCGGAAGAGTTCGGCGTCGCGCGCATGACCATCCGTAAAGCCATCGATCTGTTAGTCGCGTGGGGACTGGTGGTGCGTCGGCACGGTTCCGGTACCTATGTCGCCCGCAAAGACTTACATCATGAAACCACCAATCTGACCGGGCTGGCCGAGGTACTACGCAAGCATGGCAAAGAGGTGATGAGCCGGGTACTGGTTTTCGAGGTGATGCCCGCGCCTCCGGCTATCGCCAGCCTGCTGCGGATACAAATTGATGAACGTATCTACTTCTCGCGCCGGGTGCGCTATGTCGATGGCAAGCCGCTAATGCTGGAAGACAGCTATATGCCGGTGAAGTTGTTTCGTAATCTATCGTTGGTGCATCTGGAGGGGTCGAAGTTCGATTATATCGAGAAGGAGTGCGGAATAACCATCAGCGGTAACTATGAAACGCTGTCGCCAGTGCTGGCGGACAAGCAGCTGGCGCAGTCGATGAACGTACCAGAACAAACGCCGCTGCTGCGCATTACCTCCCTTTCCTACAGCGACAGCGGCGAGTTTCTTAACTACTCGGTGATGTTCCGTAACGCCAGCGTGTATCAGGTGGACTACCATCTGCGGCGCGTCCACGCGGAAAATCCGTTAACCCATTCCCCAGAACAGCACCGCCAGTAGCTGCGGAGTGATGATACGTAGGAACATGACCAGCGGATAAACGGTGGCGTAAGAGAGCGCCGCCGCGCCGCTGGTGGCGTGCAGGTTGTTGGCAAAAGCCAGTGCCGGGGGGTCGGTCATTGAACCGGCCAGCATGCCGCATAGGGTCAGGTAGTTCATCTTCGTAAACATACGCGCCAGAATCCCGACTGTCAGTAGCGGTATACCGGTGATAAAGATGCCGTAGACAATCCAGCTCATACCGTCGCCTTCAATCAGCGTCGCCACAAAGTCGCCGCCGGATTTTAGCCCGACTACCGCCAGGAACAGCACAATACCCAACTCGCGCAGCGCGAGGTTGGCGCTGGGCGGCATAAACCAGTACAGCTTACCGATACTGCCGATACGCCCGAGGATTAGCGCCATAATCAGCGGCCCGCCGGCCAGACCCAGCTTCAGCGCCGCCGGGAATCCAGGAATAAACAGCGGTATAGAGCCCAGTAGAACGCCCAGACCAATGCCGATAAACACCGGCAGCATCTGCACCTGCTGGAGTTTTTGCTGCGCGTTGCCAAGCTCGGCGGCAACCGCGTCAATCGCTTCCGGGCGGCCCACCAGATTCAGGATATCGCCGAACTGCAGGCTGGCATGGCTGCTGGCGACCAGCTCAACCCCGGCACGATTGAGGCGTGAGATAACCACGTCATAGCGCTGTTTAAAGTGCAGATCGCGAATTCTTTTACCCAATACCTTCTCGTTGGTGACCACCACGCGTTCAACTTTCAGGTCGGTACCGCGAGTGGAAAGTGAGGTAGAGACTTCTTTGCCAATCACCAGTTGAGCGTTATGTAAATCCTCTGGCCGCCCAACCAGATGCAGCAGGTCGCCAAGCTGAATCAGGGTATTCGGCGCAGGCACCATCAGCATCTCCTCACGCTTGAGACGCGAGCAAATCAGCTTATCGCTGTTAAGCATTGGCACATCCTGAATCGCCATATTATTCAGGTTGGGGTTTTCCACGCGAACGTTGATGGTTTGCAGATGAGAATGACCGTTGCCGCTGTTCTCATCAAACTGCTGGGCCTCTTTTTCGACATTAATGCGGAAAAACAGCCGAACCAGCCACATCGTCAGCAGAATGCCGCAAATACCGAACGGATAGGCCATGGCATAGCTCATCCCCATCTGGTCGACGGTATCAAACGGCACGCCAAGGTCGCGCAGGATCTGCTGCCCGGCCCCCAGTGCTGGCGTGTTAGTAACGGCCCCGGAGAAGATGCCAAGCACCACAGGAAGAGGGATATCGAACAGTTTATGCAGGACTGCGGTGACCAGACCGCCGAGGATCACGATAAGAATCGCGAAGAGATTAAGCCGCAGGCCGGAGACGCGCAGCGAGGCGAAGAAGCCCGGTCCCACCTGGATACCGATGGTATACACGAAGAGAATCAGGCCAAATTCCTGAATAAAGTGCAGCATTGGGCTGCTGAGCGTAATGCCCGCCTGGTCCACGAAGTGGCCGACGATGATTCCGCCAAACAGCACGCCTCCAATACCAAAGCCGACACCGCGCACTTTTACATTGCCGATCCACAATCCAACTACCGCAACCAGCGCCAATACGCTAACGGTCAATGCTATATCACTCATCGTCTCTTCCCTGTGAATAACATTATCAACAAAGAGGATTATGACTGGCGCTCAATAGACTGTATGCCGCCTGGCGCACAATAATCACGGCATCAGGTTCGCTATTCCGGCGCGTCTTTACTTTTCACCGCAATTTTCAGCTGCTGAATGCTTTTATCTGGAGAAGGCAGCGCTTCCGGCATCGTGCCGCCAAGATCTTTAATCGTCTGACGCACTTTTGCCCCACTTCATAATGGGTTTGTTGACGGATCGCCATTTTGCACAACCAGATAGCAGGCGTAGCGGGATAGATGAACATCTTCAAGATTCCTGCTAGCACCGGAACCCAATTCAACCATTTTGTTGGACTCAACAAAATGGTCGCCGGATTGCTGACCGCTCGCTTCACATGAAATTATCGCTTTAGAAATAACCTTTTGAAAATTTCTCCACTCTATAGTCCAGTAAAGATCCAAGGTTTCGGGCAGACCAATACTCTCTTCCCGCCTCATCTCTATTTTTAATCGCTTCAAATGGCTGCTGTTCGTTCATCACATATCCTTTGTTTCAGTAAGCCTATAAAATCTGATTATTTTTTAAACTGAAACATCTGTTGCAGCAAGGGCATTTTATGAGCACCAGCGCACAAAAAAGCCCCGAAAATCGGGGCTTTATAGGTGTTCACTTAATTAGCTATTCAAGGCGGGACGATCGCTGATGGCGATACGCTGCGGAGCTATCTGTTCCGGCTCGTTACGAGTCAAATCGATATGCAGCAGGCCATTGGTAAAGGTTGCCCCGGAGACTTCCATATTTTCGGCGAGCGTAAAGCTCAGGCTAAATGCCTGGCTCACCAACCCCTGATGCAGCCATTTGGTCTCTTTTTCCGGCTGCTGCGGCGTACCTTTTACCGTCAGGCGCGTACCTTCCAACTGGACATCCAAATCTTCCTGACGGAAACCGGCCAGCGCAAGAGTTATGCGATAGTGGTTATCGTCGCTTTTTTCGATGTTATAGGGTGGGAAGGTCTGACTTTCACCGGCGGTTTGCAGGGCATTGGCCAGTTTGTCAAAACCGATCCATTGACGCAGCAGTGGGGATAAATCGTAGTTACGCATAGTATGTTTCTCCTTCTAAGAAGCGAGTTGATATCTGCAAATCCTGTGGATTTACATTTGCCTCCTGACGGCAGGCAGATTTTTAGTTTTATATCGGGCCGCATTCGCGACCCACGTAATTAGTTGATTTCGATGCGGCGCGGTTTATTCGCTTCAGGAATAACTCGCTCCAGGTCGATATACAGCAAACCGTTGACCAGGTTAGCACCGCGGATATGAATATTTTCCGCGAGCTGGAATTTACGCTCAAAGTTACGCTCGGCGATACCCTGGTACAGATAGGTACGCTCTTTCTGCTCGGCCGTATGGGAACCTTTAACAATCAACAGGTTGTCCTGAGTGGTAATCTCCAGTTCACTCTCTGCAAAACCCGCAACCGCAATCGCGATGCGGTAGTTGTTCTCGTCTACTAACTCAACGTTGTACGGAGGGTAGCCGCCATTACTCTGGCTTTGATTATTTTCTAACAGATTGAAAAGGCGGTCGAAACCAATAGCAGAACGATACAGCGGGGAGAGATCGAAATTACGCATAATAAATAGCTCCTGAAATCAGCGAGAATTATCTGACCTTCCATCATGGACAGGCCGTTATTACCCAGAATACCCATTCGGCGTATTCTCAGCGGGACACATTCCTAAAATGGGTTTAATAACGTTATTTTCAAGATGAAAAGGGCAATTTTTTTTGCAGTTTGTTGTCTATTGCTTAGACTGGAGTCACAGCACAAAAGGCAAAGTGCGACGCCTGCCACAGTGCAGCGCAATAACACTATGCATCCATGGAATGGCTCGATATAACCGATAGAAGGTTCTATCAACGCCCGTAACAATGACGGAAGAATGATGAAAAGCGGTCTGTTAAAGCTAATCCTGTTCAGCGGGATAATAATTTCAAGCGGGTGCTCCAGCGTCATGTCACATACCGGCGGCAAAGAAGGAACCTACCCGGGGACCCGCTCCAGCGCGCAAACGCTGGGTGATGACGATACTAACTGGGGAGTCAAATCTCTGGTCGCTCTGGATATGCCGCTCACCGCCGTGATGGACACACTGCTGCTGCCGTGGGATATGTTCCGTACCGATAGCTCGGTCAAATCGCGCGTGGAAAAGAGCGAGAAAGAGACGCTGGCCACCAACTCCGTGATCCCGCCAGCGCCAATGCCTAACCCGTAATTTAGCGTGCCGTTGCGGTTATCCAAAGCTGGCGATAACCGTCCACCTCTTCCATCCAGGCAACCTGTTTGCCGTCTGGCGAAAAGACGATCGCATCGGCTGAAGGCGGATTTTCGTGTCCGGCAGTTAAAAAGGTGATCTCCCCACTCTGCGCATCGCAGAGTGCGATTCGACTCTCCAGTACGAAGCCCAGCCATTTTCCTGATGGATGCCAGTTAAACGCCGATTGAATATCTGCGCTATTGTGGGTTAGCTGCCGCGGTTCGCCGCCTTGTGGCGAAATAAGCCATAGCTGAACGACGCCGGTATCATCACGCATCAGAAAAGCAATCTCCGTGGCCTGCGGGTTGGTCCGCACCCAGTGGCGCGGCGTATTCGCAAGCCCAGGGTAACGACGTTCATGAGTAAACGTTAAGCGACGCTGAACAACGCCAGCCGGAGGTGTGGGCATCGTTGTTTCTGTACCTGCCAGAGGCGCATCGCCCGGCAGTTTCCAACCCTTTTCAGTCTTCGGCAACTCGACAATAAAAAGCTCCGGTACTTTATCGCCATTCATCGACTGCGTATCGCCGATAAACGCCAGCGCATGGCTGCCAACCCAGCCCTCTTCGTAGGCCCGGTTGATGTCGTCGCTACCCGGGGTGGGTGTCGGCGTTGTCCGACTGACCAGTACGCACCAGTGGCTGCCGCCATATTCTCGCGGATGCTGCCCACGCGGCGTGACCGGGCCATAGGGCACCGCCACGCCAACGTTGCGCAGATCGAGTAATGGATCGCGCTCGTGCAGCACATGGTCGTTATAGGTAAAGCTGACAAATTCACCGTTTGGGCTGAAGACATGCACATGGCTGCCACCGCGCAGCGCCCCTGGCGTATACGGGGCGGTGATATCCATCGCATCAAGATTGTGCGTTTCCCCCCGATATGTCACCACGCCGCGACGATGGTGGAAATCGTAATGCCAGTACTCATCCGGGTTTTCCGGGCCGTGGATAAAAACGTACTGGTCTGCCGAAGGATGAACGGTCACCACGCCAACGTGCGCATTGTTTGTCGCACGATAGATCACTTCAACATCGCCGCTTTCAATATTGACGCGTTCAATGGTTTCGCCGGTAAACGACGACCCGGACGGACGGACGTCAAAAACCAGCCACTGGCTATCCGCCGTCCAAGTGCGTGTATTGGTAAGCTGATGATTACGTGGAGCAAAGGTGACTTGTTTCATAGACGGATAAACTCTGAAGCCTAATTAGCGCTTCAGAGTAGTTGATCTGCCAAAAGATGACTATGGTTCAAGCGCAGGAACAGGAGTAACTAAAGTCTTATCTCTTACCCAACCCGACACATTATCAAGGACTAATCGAGACATAGCCTCCCGGGTACTCCAGGTCGCGCTTGCCATATGCGGAGTCACCACAACATTCGCACGGTGCAACAGTCCCTGCGGAACTTCAGGTTCGTGACTAAAAACATCCAGCCCTGCTCCAGCAATGATTCCTACTTCCAGGGCTTTAACCAGTGCAGGTTCATCCACTACACTACCGCGAGAAATGTTAATTAAAATACCGCTCGCTCCCAGAGCTGTTAGCACCCGGTCATCAATAAGTGCCAGGTTTTCTGCGCAACCTGGTGTACATACCATCAAAAAGTCGCTGTGTGACGCCAGAATAGAAATATCCTCAACCCAAGTATAATCCAACCCGGGTATTGCTTTACGGTCGCTATAGGAAACCTGCATCGCAAACCCTTCGCACCGTCGCGCGATTGCCTGCCCAATTCTCCCCATTCCAACAATCCCAACTCGCGAACCCGAAACCTTGTGTGTCCATGGAAAACCACCCTGACGCCAGCCCCCTTCTTCAATAAACTTCTGTGCAGCAACGATTTGCCGCGACGTCGCCAACATCAACCCCATGGCTAAATCAGCAACATCATCAGTTAATACCCCTGGCGTATGGCTGACGGCAACATGATGATCGGCTGCGGCACGAACATCTACGCCATCGTAACCCACGCCAAAAACAGCGATCAGTTCCAGAGACGGTAGGCTGGAAATAAGTTGACGTGTTACGATAGCCTCACCATTCGTAATCATAATAGTGAATTGTTCCGCCAAAATATCTAACTCGTCGACTGTAAGTGACTCATATTCATAAACTTCGTACAATCGTTCTAGTTCTGCTGTCAGTTGTTCAGGTAATGATGCTTGTTTTAATATTTTCAATTTCATGCTTATTTATTCACTTATAATGAAGAATGGACTGACTGCTTTATTGACGTGCTTTTACCGGGTCGGGAAACAGCTATGCCGACAATCCCTCCTAATATCAGAGCGATGGCAACAATAAGCAGACCGTAGTGATAGCTATTTGTCAGATCTTTAATCTTGCCTAAAATTGGAGGCAGACCCAACCCAACAAAATTTGCGATAGTATTAATAAAAGCAATAGATGCAGCAGCAGCAACACCGGCAAGCTTTTCAGTGGTGACAGCCCAAAAAACTGGAGTCAAGGCAAAGTTAAATCCAACCGTAAGTACCAGAAGAATATAGGAGACCAGCAGATTACCTGAATAAATAGCAATCCCTAGAGATATCCCGGCCAAAATCAATGGCAATCCCATATGTAATGATCGTTCTTTCGTCAGATCAGAATGACGCCCATTAAGATACATAAATAAACATGCGAAAATGAATGGCACAGCAGCTAGTAAACTAATAACAAAATTACTCTGCTCGCTGGCAATACTTTTTATAATCAAAGGTAAGAACAAAGTAATACCGATAGACCCGAAAGCCTGCAAAAACCATACTAAGCTTAACAATAAGACAACTTTATTTTTCAATGCACTTAGCCATGAGTGGTTTTTGTTAACCATGACACTTCGGTTATCTTCAGCTAACTGTGATACCAACCATTCTTTTTCTGAACCCGATAGCCAATGAGCCTTTTCAGGACTCGATGGCAGCAGCCATAAAACCATAATACCAAGAATAATTGCCGGTATCCCCTCAATCGCAAATAACCAGCGCCAACCCGCGATATCTGCAATACCATGCATATTTAAAATAAATCCTGAGACCGGCAACCCAATTATCGATGCAAGAACTGACCCCATATAAAAAAAGGACATAGCCCGAGCTCTATTACTTTTAGGAAACCAGCAGGAAATATAGTAAATAATACCTGGAGTAAATCCAGCCTCAGCCATTCCCAATAGAAAGCGCATCACGTAGAGCTGCGTTGGCGTATGTACCAGTGACATCCCGGCGCTTACAACTCCCCAGGTAATCATTATCCTCGCAATCCAGATACGAGCACCTACTCGGGTCATAATAATATTGCTGGGAATTTCAAAAATGATATAGGAGATATAGAACATCCCCACACCAAGCCCATACATACTGGCTGTCAACCCTAAATCGGCATTCATTTGTAAGGCCGCGATAGATATATTAGTTTTATCTAAGTTCGCGACAAAATAACAAATAATGACAAAAGGTATTATTTTGATGTTAAGTTTTTTTAATGTAGATGTATAGAGTTCAATGCTCATGTATTATTACCTCACCACCTTGCCTTCAAGAATAAAAAACTATCGTCAGAAGGCAAAGTTTGATATAGAGAAACTAATAAACTGATTAGAATATTACCACTCAGCAACAACACCATCTTCCAGGCGCCACAACGGATTACGCCAGTCCGGCGCATTTTTACTTAACTCTATAACCCTTGCTTCATCGATTTCTACGCCAAGCCCCGGCTTCATTAGCGGTTTAAAGAAGCCGCCTTCCATATTGAAATCTTCTTTATTCTTCACAAAGTCGAGTAATTCCGCGCCTTTGTTATAGTGAATGCCCATGCTTTGCTCCTGGAATACGGCGTTATAGGAAACAAAGTCAATGTGCAGGCAGGCGGCCAGCGCGATAGGCCCCAGCGGGCAGTGCGGTGCCAATGCCACATCATAAGCCTCTGCCATACCAGCGATTTTGTAGCATTCGGTGATACCACCGGCATGGGACAGATCAGGCTGCAAAATGGCCAGACCGCCCGCTTCCAGCACGCGTTTAAATTCAAAACGCGAGAACATGCGTTCGCCTGCGGCAATAGGAATTGAGGTTTGTGCTGCCAGCCGTGGGTAATATTCCGCTTGTTCCGCCAGAACCGGTTCTTCAATAAATAATGGGCGATACTGTTCCAGTTCTTTAATTAATACTTTTGCCATTGGCGCGCTAACGCGACCGTGGAAATCGAGACCGAATTCAATTTCAGTGCCAAAAGCCTCGCGAATTTGCGCTACGGTGTTCACCGCCGCATCTACCGCACGTGAGTTATCGATAAGCCCCAGCTCTTCACAGCCATTTAATTTAAAGGTATCAAAACCGATCCCGCGCAGTTTCTTGATACCATCAATCACTTCTGCCGGACGATCGCCGCCGACCCAGCTGTAGGCTTTGATTTTGTCTCGTACCAGGCCGCCCATCAGCTGCCAGACCGGCGCATTCAGCACTTTGCCTTTAATATCCCACAAAGCCTGGTCGATACCGGCGATGGCGCTCATTAGGATCGGGCCGCCGCGATAAAAGCCCGCGCGGTACATCACCTGCCACAGGTCGTTGATACGCGCCGGGTCCTGACCTATCAGATAGTCACCAAGTTCATGCACTGCCGCTTCTACGGTTCGCGCACGCCCTTCGATAACGGGTTCGCCCCAGCCGACCACGCCTTCGTCGGTTTCAATCTTCAAAAACATCCAGCGAGGGGGTAAACGATACGTGGTGATTTTGGTTATTTTCATTGCACTGCCTCTCGATACGCTTTAACAAATGCTGCCGCCTGCTGTGCGGTACGTTCTACGGACTGCCCGGCGCGATAGAGATCGCTGCCTAATCCGGCACCAATACAGCCCGCTTTTATCCACTGGACCAGATTTTCCGGCGTGACGCCGCCCACGGCGAAAACGGGAACATCCGACGGTAAAACGGCTTTCAGCGCCTTGATATAGTCAGGGCCAAACGCCGAGGAAGGGAACACTTTCAGCGCCTGAGCACCGGCAGCCAGCGCTGTGAAAGCCTCGGTTGCCGTCGCACATCCAGGGCAAACCGTCATGCCGTAGCTCACCGCACGGCGAATCACCTCAGGCTGAATATTTGGCGTGACGATAAGCTTGCAGCCCATTTCGGCAAGCTGGTCAACCTGCTCAGCCTTAAGAACGGTGCCTGCGCCAATCAGCGCTTTATCGCCGTAAGCATCCACCACGGCGGGAATGCTTTTTTCCCACTGCGGTGAGTTAAGCGGGATTTCGACTGCGTCGAACCCGGCCTCAATCACGGCGCCCACGTGCGCCAGCGCATCTTCCGGCGTAATGCCGCGCAAGATAGCGATAAGGGGTAGATTAGTTTGCCACTGCATGAGCGATGCTCCTTATTCCTGTCTGAAATGCCGTATCGCCATCCACCGCACAGACTTCACGCCCGATAGCGTGAAAAGCCTGAAAGTAGCGCGACGTGAGTGATGACCCCGCAACAAGCGTGATGGACTGCTGCCCGGAGAACTGTTCACTCAGGGTGGCAACTTCCGCGCCAATCAACAGGCCTGATAAAAACTCGCTAACCTGCTCGCGCGGCAGCGAGCCCAGCACATGCGAAGCGCGAACCTCAAAAAGCTGCGGCAGTACGGCTGGCGAATTAAGACCACGTTCGAGTCCGGCGCTGAAAGCTTCCATTGAGGATTCCTGCTCTGGCAGACCCGCGCCCACCAGCGAGTAACGCAACAGCAGGTGATGCAATTCGCCGGTCATCACCGTACGAAAATCATGGATTTGTTGGCGGTCAGCCTGCACCCATTTGCAGTGGGTGCCGGGCATCACATAGACAGAAGAAGGGGCAATCGCCTGCGCGCCAAGGAGCTGAGTCTCTTCGCCGCGCATCACATTATGGTTATCGTCACGAGAAACGCAGAGCCCGGGAATAATCCAGACGTTGTCGCTAACGGACGTCAACTGTTGACCAATAGCAGAGAAATGAACGGGAACCGGCAGGTAGGGCGCAATCTTCCAGCCCACGTTGCTGCCAACCATTCCCGCCATCACTACCGGGGTAGCGCTGTCGCGCCAGTTTTGGGTTATCTCGCTAAACACCGCTGCGGGAGATTTTCCGTTCAGGCGCGTGACGCCTGCTTCTGATTGCCTGCTCTCCAGGCACTGGTCGCCCTGATAAAGCCAGGCGCGCAGATTGGTCGATCCCCAGTCAATTGCGATGTAGCGAGATGTCATGTGATTTCCTTTAACCTTCGTGTCGAGCTGGCAATCATGGTGAGCGCCGCCTGCTCAGCCGCTTCGCTGTCCTGATGCCGGATGGCGTCAAACAGTGCCTTATGTTCCTGGAGCGTTTTCGGCATGTTGGCCTCATCGCCCATCCAGGTCCTTTCAAATACGGCTCGCTGTAGCGAGCTGATCGCAACGCTGAGCTGTTGCAAAACCGGGTTATGTACCGATTGCAGCACCGCCTCGTGATAGCGAATATCCGCTTCGTTAAACGCGTCTCTGTCCTGGTTATTGGCGATCATGTCGTTGAGCGCCTCTTCGATTTGCGCCAGATCGCTCGATGTCGCGCGTTCTGCCGCCCAGCGGGCGATTGCCGGTTCCACCAGGTTACGCACTTCGCTCATCGCACCAATCAACCGTGGGTCATAATCGTTCTCCAGCACCCACTGTAAGACGTCTGTATCGAGATAATTCCACTGGTTACGCGAGGCGACAAACGCGCCGCGATAACGCTTCATTTCAATCAGTCGCTTGGCCATCAACGAGCGGAAGACTTCGCGAATGATATTGCGCGAGGTTTCAAACTCCTCACACAGGTCGGCTTCCGCTGGCAGCGCAGAGCCGGGAACGTATTTACCGCTAACAATCTGCTTGCCCAGCGTAATGACGATGCGATCGGTTTTGTTGAGAGTCATGGAGAGTCCTTGTGCTCTGTATGTACTTCCCTACTTTACCGCGATCGGCGCATTTCACCGCAACTTTGTAGTACTACCGTAATAGCATTCTTTCTCGCTACGAGCCTAATGTAGTACAACACAATCATGTTGTACTACAATTTAGATCACAAAAACGACAATTGAGTGTAAGGATTTTCTTGAGTGGTAAACTGGGGGCATAAAAAAACCCGCGATCGACGCGGGTTGTTCATATGCGAGATGATTTAATTTAGTACGTATTTTTCAATGGCATACGCGACACCATCTTCCAGGTTAGATTTGGTGATAAAGTTTGCCGCTTCCTTCACCGCCGGAATGGCGTTATCCATCGCCACGCCGACGCCAGCGTATTCAATCATCGCAATGTCATTTTCCTGATCGCCAATCGCCATCACTTCTTCCGGTTTGATGCCCAGCGTATCGGCCAGCGATTTCACACCGGTGCCTTTAGTCACGCGTTTATCAAGAATTTCAAGGAAGTACGGCGCGCTTTTCAGCACGGTATATTTCTCTTTCACTTCCGCCGGGATGCGGGCAATGGCCTGGTCCAGAATCGCCGGTTCGTCGATCATCATCACTTTCAACAGCTGGATGTTCGGATCCATATTTTCCGCTTCGCAGAACACCAGCGGGATCGTCGCCACGTAGGATTCATGCACCGTGTAATAGCTCACATCGCGGTTAGCGGTGTACAGGGTATTACGATCGAGCGCATGGAAATGGGAACCGACTTCGCGGGAAAGCTGTTCCAGATAGCGATAGTCATCGTAGCTCAGCGCGGTTTGCGCAACGGTACTGCCGTCGCTCGCCTTCTGTACCAGGGCACCGTTATAGGTGATGCAGTAATCTCCCGGCTGCTCCATATGCAGTTCTTTCAGATAACTGTGCACGCCAGCATAAGGGCGACCGGTGGTCAGCACCACATTGACGCCGCGTTCGCGGGCTGCGGCAATCGCGGTTTTCACCGCAGGTGAAATGGTATGGTCTGGCAGCAGCAGCGTGCCGTCCATATCAATTGCAATCAGTTTAATAGCCATGAAATCCCCGGGTAAGATGAGTCCTTACTCATGCTAACGCGATTCCGCTCAAAAAACAGCAATAGAAATCGGGATAAAGGAGGATAGAATTGAGAGGAGGGATTCCTCTTTTGCGGACAAAAAAACGCCCGGTTGCGCAAGACACTACCGGGCTGATTTTACGCAACTACGATTAGATATCGATGTTCGCCGCTTTCAGGGCGTTCTCTTCGATAAAGGCGCGGCGCGGTTCAACGGCGTCGCCCATCAGAGTAGTAAACAGCTGATCGGCGGCAATTGCATCCTTCACGGTCACGCGCAGCATACGGCGGCTGTCCGGATCCATGGTGGTTTCCCACAGCTGATCCGGGTTCATCTCGCCCAGACCTTTATAACGCTGGATAGAAAGGCCACGGCGGGACTCTTTCACCAGCCATTCCAGCGCCTGTTCGAAGCTGGCAACCGGCTGGCGGCGCTCACCACGTTCGATGAATGCATCGTCTTCGATCAGGCCACGCAGCTTCTCGCCGAGGGTGCAGATGCGATTATATTCCGGCCCGGTCACAAACTCGTGGTCCAGCGGATAATCGGTATCCACGCCGTGGGTACGCACACGAACAATCGGTTCAAACTGCTGCAGCTCGGCGTTCTCACGAATATCGAATTTCCACTGGCTACCGTGCTGCTCTTTCTCATTCAGCTCGCTCACCAGGGTGTTAATCCAGCGAGTTACCGCCTGCTCGTTGCCCAGATCGGCCTCTGCGAGCGTTGGCTGATAGATAAGCTCTTTCAGCAGCGATTTCGGGAAGCGACGCTCCATGCGGCCAATCATTTTCTGCGTAGCGTTGTACTCAGACACCAGTTTTTCCAGCGCTTCGCCCGACAGGGCCGGCGCACCTTCAGTGGTATGCAGAGTCGCGCCATCCAGAGCAATGGTGAGCTGATACTGATCCATCGCCTCATCATCTTTGATGTACTGTTCCTGCTTGCCTTTCTTCACTTTATACAGCGGTGGCTGCGCAATGTAGACGTGGCCGCGCTCAACGATTTCCGGCATCTGACGATAGAAGAAGGTCAGCAGCAGCGTACGGATGTGCGAGCCATCGACGTCCGCATCGGTCATGATAATAATGCTGTGATAGCGCAGTTTGTCCGGGTTGTACTCGTCACGACCAATGCCGCAGCCCAGCGCGGTAATCAGCGTTGCCACTTCCTGAGAGGCGAGCATTTTGTCAAAGCGCGCTTTTTCAACGTTGAGGATTTTACCTTTCAGCGGCAGGATCGCCTGGTTCTTACGGTTACGCCCCTGTTTTGCAGAGCCGCCCGCTGAGTCCCCTTCCACCAGGTACAGTTCAGAGTGGGCCGGGTCGCGTTCCTGACAATCCGCCAGTTTGCCCGGCAGACCAGCCAGATCCAGCGCGCCTTTACGGCGAGTCATTTCACGTGCGCGACGAGCTGCTTCGCGCGCGCGCGCAGCATCGATAATTTTGCCGACCACGATTTTAGCATCAGACGGATTTTCCAGAAGGTATTCGTTCAGCAGTTCGTTCATCTGCTGTTCTACTGCCGTTTTCACCTCGGAAGAAACCAGCTTATCTTTGGTCTGCGAGGAGAATTTCGGATCCGGTACCTTGACCGAAACAACCGCAATCAGGCCTTCACGGGCATCGTCACCGGTGGCGCTGACCTTCGCTTTTTTGCTGTAGCCTTCTTTATCCATGTAGGCGTTCAGGGTACGGGTCATCGCCGCACGGAAGCCTGCAAGGTGAGTACCGCCATCACGCTGCGGAATGTTGTTGGTAAAGCAGTAGATGTTTTCCTGGAAGCCATCGTTCCATTGCAGCGCCACTTCAACGCCGATACCGTCTTTTTCGGTGGAGAAATAGAAGATATTCGGGTGGATCGGCGTTTTGTTTTTGTTGAGATACTCAACAAACGCCTTGATGCCGCCTTCGTAGTGGAAATGGTCTTCTTTGCCATCGCGCTTATCGCGCAGGCGAATAGAAACCCCGGAGTTCAGGAACGACAGCTCACGCAGGCGTTTTGCCAGGATTTCATATTCAAATTCAATAACGTTGGTGAAGGTTTCATAGCTCGGCCAGAAACGCACCATAGTACCGGTTTTTTCGGTATCGCCGGTTACGGCCAGCGGGGCCTGCGGCACGCCGTGCGCGTAAATCTGACGGTGAATTTTATTGTCGCGCTGAATCACCAGCTCCAGTTTCTGCGACAGGGCGTTAACCACGGAAACGCCTACGCCGTGCAGGCCGCCGGAAACTTTATAGGAGTTATCATCAAATTTGCCGCCTGCGTGCAGCACGGTCATGATAACTTCTGCCGCCGATACGCCCTCTTCCGGGTGGATCCCGGTCGGAATACCACGGCCATCATCCTGTACGGAGACGGAGTTGTCGCTGTGGATGGTGACAACGATGTCTTTACAGTAACCTGCGAGCGCTTCGTCGATAGCGTTATCCACAACCTCGAATACCATGTGGTGCAGACCGGTGCCGTCATCCGTGTCGCCGATATACATACCAGGGCGCTTACGCACCGCATCCAGCCCTTTCAGGACTTTGATACTGGAGGAGTCATAAGAATTCGACATCAACGTTTCTCGCTCATTTAATCTTAGGTTAATCCGCTATTTTACCCTTTTCCACGGTAAACATCTTCGAATTTTCGTCCGACATGTCTATAACGTGTTCAGCGCTGATGGCGCTGACGAAAACCTGCGACTGCGTCGCTTTTAAACGGCTGGCAAGCAGCCCGCGCCGCGCGTCATCAAGTTCCGAGGCAAAATCATCTATCAAGTAAAGGCAGCGCCGACCGCTCTCGCGGGTCAGAAACTCGCCTTGCGCCAGTCGTAGGGCGCACATCAGCAGCTTAAGCTGCCCGCGCGATAAGGTGTCCTCCACCGGCGCACCGTCGGCACGAATGCGGAAATCCGCCTTGTGCGGGCCGTGGGCAGTGTAGGTCAACATGCGATCGCGCTCGAAACTTCTCTCCAACACCTCGGCATAATCCGTTTCTTTCTCCCAGCCGCGCTGGAAAGAAAAGGTGAGAGCGAATTCCGGTAAAAACTGCCGACAGGTATCCGCCATATCTTCGACGATAGCGGCGCTGTATTCGGCACGCCAGCGGCTGATTTGTTCCGCCAGCGGGATCAATTCCAGATCCCATGGTCGCAGTTGGGCATAGCGGCTGACCTGACGCAGCGCGGCGTTGCGCTGCTTCACCAGGCGCTTCAGGTTGCTCCAGGCGGTAAAGAATCCGGCTTCGTTGTGAAAGCATCCCCAGTCAAGGAAGGCTCTTCTGTATTTGGGGCCGCCGTTGAGTAAAGTAAAGCCCTCGGGTGTGATCAACTGCATCGGTATCAGATGCGCCAACTCAGCCACTTTATGGCCGTCGGTGCCGTCGATACGAACCTTGCTGTCGCCCTGCTTATCTTTGGTCAGGCCGATAGAAATTTCGCGCTCTTCACCTTGCAGGCGCCCGTGCAGAACAAACGATTCCTGCTCGTGACGGATCACGCGACCAATCTGCAAACTGCGAAACGCCCGACCGTGACCGAGCGTATAAATAGCTTCCAGCACGCTGGTTTTACCGCTGCCGTTGGCGCCAACCAGGAAGTTAAAGCCGGGGGATAAAGCGAGATCCGCATTTTCAATATTGCGGAAGTCTTTGATTAGAAGTCGGGATAGCGACATATCAGCTCATAGCCAGGGCGTTATCGGCGCAGTTAGTCTGGTTTCGGCCAGCGCGCAGCAACCGGAGCGTACTAAAGTACGTGAGGATTGCGAGCACTGCCCGGAGCCAGAATAACAAGCAAGATAGCCCGATATTTTCTACAACCGCATTGGCATAACAACATAGGCTGCGGATTGAGAAGCCGCATCCTCAATCTGCACGCTCGATACGGAATCGGTCAGCAAAATACGCACGTTCTCGCACTTCAGCGCATTAAGCACATCCAGCACGTAGCTAACGTTAAAACCGATTTCCATCTCTGTCCCGGCATAGGTGACATCCAGAATTTCTTCTGCTTCTTCCTGCTCCGGGTTATTAGCGGTGATTTTCAGCTGATTTTCACTGACGTACAGGCGCACGCCGCGGAATTTCTCGTTCGAGAGAATCGCCGCGCGGGCAAATGCCTGCTTGAGAATATCGCAGCCGGCATCCAGGTGTTTATCCGGATTTTTCGGCAATACGCGGCGATAATCAGGGAAACGGCCATCAACAAGCTTCGATGTGAAGATAAAGTCACCAACGTGGGCTCGGATGTTGTTGCTGCCAATCTGCACGCGCAGCGGCGTCTCGCCGCCGTCGAGCATACGCATCAGCTCAATCACCCCTTTACGCGGCACGATCACCGAATGGTTCGGCAACGATTCTTCCAGCGGCATAGAGCAAACTGCCAGGCGGTGGCCATCGGTCGCTACTGTACGCAGTTCGCTACCTTCGGTTTCAAACAGCATGCCGTTTAAGTAGTAGCGAACATCCTGGTGAGCCATCGAAAACTGAGTGGCTTCGATCAGGCGCTTCATCGTCGCCTGCGGCAGGGTGAATTCGACTTCACTCTGCCAGTCGTCAAGGTTCGGGAAATCTGCGGCGGGCAAGGTCGACAGCGAGAAACGGCTGCGCCCGGAGCGTACCAGCATGCGGTCGCCTTCCAGCTGTACCACGATCTCCGCACCTTCAGGCAGGCCGCGGCAGATATCAAAAAATTTACGCGCTGGAACGGTCGTTGCTCCCGCTTCGTGCGGTTGAATCAGCGCCACGCGCGCGACCATTTCCATTTCCAGATCGGTACCGGTCAGCGACAGCGCGCCATCGGTAACCTGCAGGAGCAGGTTGCCGAGAATCGGCAGCGTCGGACGACCACCTAACGGACCGCTCACCTGTTGCAGCGGTTTTAATAAATGTTCACGTTCTACGGTAAATTTCATAGCGTCACGAGGATAATGTTCTGATTAAATTGGAAAAATCTTCTTTGATGTCGTGGCTTTCTTCACGCAGTTGCTCAATTTTACGGCAGGCGTGCAGGACAGTGGTATGGTCACGACCGCCAAACGCATCGCCGATTTCCGGCAGACTGTGGTTGGTCAGCTCTTTTGCCAGCGCCATCGCCATTTGACGAGGACGCGCCACCGAACGGGAGCGGCGTTTAGACAGCAGGTCCGCTACCTTAATCTTGTAATACTCCGCCACCGTCTTCTGAATGTTGTCGATGGTGACCAGTTTTTCCTGTAGCGCGAGCAGATCGCGCAGCGCTTCGCGCACGAAATCGATAGTGATCGCTCGGCCAGTAAAGTTGGCGTTGGCGATAACGCGATTCAGTGCGCCTTCCAGCTCACGTACGTTGGAACGCAGACGCTTAGCGATAAAGAACGCCACTTCACCCGGCAGGCGAATATCATTTTCATCGGCTTTTTTCATCAGGATCGCCACGCGAGTTTCCAGCTCTGGCGGCTCGATCGCTACCGTCAGTCCCCAACCGAAGCGTGATTTCAGACGATCCTCAACCCCGTTGATCTCTTTCGGATAGCGATCCGACGTCAGGATGATCTGCTGATTGCCTTCCAGCAGGGCATTGAAGGTGTGGAAAAACTCCTCCTGCGAGCGCTCTTTATTCGCAAAGAACTGGATATCATCGATCAGCAGGGCATCAACGGAACGGTAGTAACGTTTAAACTCTTCAATGGCGTTGTTTTGCAGGGCTTTTACCATGTCCTGCACAAAACGTTCGGAGTGCATGTAAACCACTTTCGCGTTCGGTTTGCGCGCTACAATGCCGTTACCAACCGCATGCAAAAGGTGGGTTTTACCCAGACCGGTGCCGCCATAAAGGAATAGTGGGTTGTAGGCTCCGCCAGGGTTATCAGCAACCTGGCGCGCCGCCGCGCGAGCCAGCTGGTTAGATTTACCTTCAACGAAGTTATCAAACGTGTGCTTAATGTTAACGTTGGAGCGATAAGTCGGCTCTGCGGGTGCCGGGACGTTGTCCCAGCCCGGACGCACAATTGTCGGCGCAACGCGCGCCGTCTGAACCTGAGCCGCAGGCGCGGTGGCCGCAACGCTTACTGTGCTTCTGTGCGGCTGAACCGCAGGCTTAGTGCCAACTTCAAAACGCAGCTGTGGGGCATCAACACCGCAAAACTCATTGAGGAGGCCATTGATATTATTAAGGTATTTATCCCTTACCCAATCGAGCACAAAACGGTTTGGCGCATACAGTGCCAGCGTGTTATCGCTCAATTCCGCCTGCAAAGGGCGTATCCACATACTGAATTCTGTGGCTGGTAACTCATCCTGCAATCGGGCAAGACACTGCTGCCAAAGCGAAAGTGACAC